>NZ_JANUPD010000002.1:0-4800000 GCF_024793605.1 Bacteroides sp. BFG-637
ATGATTGAATCAAATCATGTCGTACTTTGGAACCGCTGTCTCGACGTAATTAAAGACAATGTTCCTGAGACGACATATAATACTTGGTTTGCCCCTATTGTTCCGTTGAAATATGAGGACAAAACTTTGATCTTACAGATCCCGAGCCAGTTTTTCTATGAAATTCTGGAAGAGAGATTCGTAGATCTAATACGCAAGACATTATATAAGGTCATTGGCGAAGGCACCAAGTTGATGTACAACGTCATGGTGGACAAGACTTCGATTCCAAATCAAACCGTGAATCTCGAAGCAAGCAATCGTTCTACAGCTGTTACCCCTAAAAGTATAATCGGAGGAAACAAAGCTCCCAGTTTCTTACAGGCTCCTGCCGTTCAAGATCTGGACCCGCATTTGAATCCCAATTATAATTTTGAGAACTTCATTGAAGGATACAGCAATAAACTTTCAAGAAGTGTAGCAGAAGCTGTAGCGCAAAAACCGGGAGGGACCGCTTTCAACCCGTTATTCCTTTATGGAGCATCCGGAGTGGGAAAGACACACCTGGCAAACGCAATAGGCACAAAAATCAAAGAAATTTATCCAGAGAAAAGAGTATTGTACGTTTCGGCACATTTGTTCCAGGTACAATATACGGATTCTGTACGAAATAACACGACCAACGACTTTATTAATTTTTATCAGACGATCGATGTATTAATCATTGACGATATTCAGGAGTTTGCCGGTGTCACCAAGACTCAAAACAATTTCTTCCATATCTTCAATCATTTACATCAGAATGGTAAACAGCTCATATTGACTTCGGACCGTGCTCCCGTATTATTGCAGGGTATCGAAGAACGCCTCCTGACCCGTTTCAAATGGGGTATGGTAGCCGAGCTGGAAAAGCCGACCGTAGAACTTCGCAAAAATATTCTACGCAACAAGATACACCGTGACGGGTTACAATTTCCGGCAGAAGTGATTGACTATATTGCCGAGAATGTGAATGAAAGTGTACGTGATCTGGAAGGTATCGTCATCGCTATCATGGCCCGTTCTACTATTTTCAATAAGGAAATAGACCTGGATTTAGCACAACACATTGTACATGGCGTGGTTCACAATGAAACGAAAGCTGTCACTATTGATGATATTCTCAAAGTGGTATGCAAACATTTCGACCTGGAGCCGTCTGCCATACATACAAAATCCAGAAAAAGAGAAGTCGTTCAAGCACGACAGATCGCCATGTATCTAGCTAAAAACCACACAGACTTTTCAACTTCTAAAATAGGTAAGTTCATCGGTAACAAAGACCATGCAACAGTACTTCACGCCTGCAAAACCGTAAAAGGACAATTGGAGGTAGACAAGAGCTTTCATGCAGAAGTACAGGAAATAGAGTCGTTACTGAAGAAGAGAAACTGAAATTAAGTATAAAGTATTAAGTATTACCTTGGTGCGAAACCGCATAATAAAGCTTGTCCGCATGGATAATACTTAATACTTAATACTTTATACTTAATACTTAAAAGAATCCTTGCCGGCGAAGTACTTTCAATAGATTTTCGGACATAAATTCGTTATCTTTCTTTGTGTAACGCACGTCCGTAAAGACTTGAGCCAATGTTTCTTTTTCATTTTCTTCGATAAACTGCTTGTTTTCCGGCAATGATTCTTTGTAGGCGTAAAGTTTATCTATTTTTTCCGGTGTATAGTCGTGATATTTTTCATCGTGCACGGCAGCTTCCAAAGGCAAGCGGTCTACTTGTGCGGGAATACCATCCGGATAGCCTACCGTTATTGTGGTGAGAGGGAATACCAGTTCGGGAAGCTGGAGAGTATCGATAATCATTTGAGGATTATAAGTAGTAGTCCCCAAATAACAAATGCCGAGTCCTACTTCTTCCGCCAGTGTACAGAAAGTCTGAGCAACGAGCAAAGTATCCATGGAGGCATTCATAAAAGACATTAAATTATCATAGCCCGGCACAGCTTTCCGCTGTTCACACCATTTGCTGAAACGACGAAAATCAGCACAAAAAGTCAATACGACCGGTGCATTTTTTACCATAGGCTGATTGAAATGAGCAGGCGAGAGTTTCTCCTTCATTTCTGCATCACGAGTCACAATTACACTATAAAGTTGCATTCCCCCATCGTAGAAGCACGAAAAGAGGTTTCGAGCAAATCATTTAACAAACCAGGATTTATATCTTTAGGCAGATATTTCCGAATAGTTCTTCTGTTCTTTACGGTTTCAAACATATCTTTTTTTTTGCAAAGATATAAAAAGAAAAAAATATTCTACCACACTAGCAGAATAGAATAGTTTTCTTTTTGGAGAACTTTAACCTTTGAACAAAAAACACTTTCAACTGTTTATCAAATACTTAGCATAAACAAATGGAAAACTTGCAACCTGTTAATAAATTATTTCATTTTTATTTTGATAGATGAAAAAACATTCTTAGCTTTGCGGCTACATTTGTTAACGATAAGTAAACTTCTACATATTACTTATTAAAAACGAGATTTAACACAAATTGAATCGTGGAAAAACAAATTTATTCTTACGACGAAGCCTATGAAGAATCTTTACGATATTTTCAAGGCGACGAGCTTGCTGCAAGGGTTTGGGTAAACAAATACGCAGTAAAGGATTCTTTCGGTAATATCTATGAAAAATCCCCGGAAGACATGCATTGGAGAATTGCAAATGAAGTGGCACGCGTAGAATCAAAGTATCCGAATGCGTTGACAGCAAAAGAACTGTATGATTTATTAGATCACTTCAAGTACATCGTCCCCCAAGGTAGCCCGATGACAGGAATCGGTAACGACTATCAGGTTGCTTCACTATCCAATTGCTTTGTTATCGGAGTGGATGGCGCAGCCGACTCTTACGGTGCTATTATCAAAATCGACGAAGAACAGGTGCAACTGATGAAAAGACGCGGTGGTGTAGGTCACGATTTATCACACATCCGTCCGAAAGGCTCTCCCGTTAAAAACTCGGCACTGACTTCCACCGGCCTTGTTCCATTTATGGAGCGTTATTCGAATTCTACTCGTGAGGTAGCTCAAGACGGACGTCGTGGTGCACTGATGTTGAGTGTATCCATCAAACATCCGGATTCCGAAGCATTTATTGACGCCAAGATGACTGAAGGCAAAGTAACCGGAGCCAATGTTTCTGTCAAGCTGGACGATGCTTTCATGCAAGCTGCCGTAGATGAAAAGCCGTATGTACAGCAATATCCTATTGACTCTGCCAACCCGACATTTACCAAAGAAATCAACGCTTCTACCTTGTGGAAGAAAATCGTTCATAATGCATGGAAATCAGCAGAACCGGGAGTTTTATTCTGGGATACGATTATCCGTGAGTCCGTGCCTGATTGCTATGCAGATCTGGGTTACAGAACTGTATCTACCAACCCATGCGGAGAAATTCCTCTATGTCCTTACGATTCATGCCGTCTATTGGCTATCAATCTATATTCCTATGTAGTGAATCCGTTCAAACCGGATGCTTATTTTGATTTTGACCTGTTCCAGAAACACGTGGCTCTTGCTCAACGTATCATGGATGATATCATCGACCTCGAACTCGAGAAAATCGAACGTATCATGACCAAGATTGACGAAGATCCGGAAAATGAAGAAGTAAAACATGCAGAACGCACACTTTGGGAGAAAATCTACAAGAAGAGTGGACAAGGTCGCCGTACTGGTGTAGGTATCACTGCAGAAGGTGATATGCTTGCTGCATTGGGATTGCGTTACGGAACGGAAGAAGCGACAGAATTCTCTGAAAAAGTACACAAGACAGTAGCTCTCGGCGCATACCGTTCTTCAGTGGAAATGGCCAAAGAACGTGGTGCTTTCGAAATATACAATAGCGAACGTGAACAGAATAATCCGTTCATCCAACGCCTGGCAGCAGCTGACCCGAAACTGTATGAGGACATGAAGAAATACGGTCGCCGTAACATTGCCTGCCTGACAATTGCTCCAACCGGAACTACCAGTTTGATGACACAGACAACTTCCGGTATCGAACCTGTATTCCTGCCTGTTTACAAACGCAGAAGAAAGGTTAATCCGAACGATACGAATGTACATGTAGATTTTGTAGACGAAACAGGAGATGCATTCGAAGAATATATCGTATTCCATCACAAGTTTGTGACCTGGATGGAAGCTAACGGATACGATCCGGCCAAACGCTATTCCCAAGAAGAAATTGATGAACTGGTTGCTAAATCTCCTTATTACAAAGCAACTTCCAACGATGTCGACTGGTTGATGAAGGTGAAGATGCAGGGAAGAATCCAGAAATGGGTAGACCACTCCATCAGCGTAACGATCAATCTACCGAATGATGTAGACGAGGATTTAGTAAACCGTTTGTATGTAGAAGCATGGAAATCCGGCTGTAAAGGCTGTACCGTATATCGCGACGGTTCACGCTCCGGAGTTTTGATTTCCACTAAATCAAATAAGGAAAAGAAAGAAGACCTTCCTCCTTGCAAACCGCCTACGGTTGTAGAGGTACGTCCGAGAATATTGGAAGCAGATGTTGTCCGTTTCCAGAACAACAAAGAAAAATGGGTGGCTTTTGTCGGATTATTAGATGGACACCCTTATGAAATATTCACAGGTTTGCAAGATGATGATGAAGGTATCTTGCTACCTAAGAGTGTGACTTGCGGACGTATCATCAAAAATGTAGATGAAGACGGTACCAAACGTTACGACTTCCAATTCGAGAACAAACGCGGATATAAGACGACCATTGAAGGATTGTCAGAGAAGTTCAACAAAGAATACTGGAACTATGCTAAATTGATTTCTGGTGTGCTTCGCTACCGGATGCCGATTGAACAGGTTATCAAACTGGTTGGCTCTCTCCAATTAAACAGTGAAAGTATCAACACTTGGAAAAACGGTGTGGAACGTGCATTGAAGAAGTATATTCAGGATGGAACAGAAGCCAAAGGTAAGAAATGCCCGAACTGCGGTAATGAGACATTGGTTTATCAGGAAGGCTGTCTGATTTGTACAACTTGCGGTGCTTCCAGGTGTGGATAATAGTCCTACGTATGTTAATTAATATATAAACAAAAGATTAAAAGGAGTCCAATGCGACTCCTTTTATTTTTTATTCAAAAAAATGTCTTATACTTGCAGTGTCTTATATGTACAATTAAAATCTAATATATATGATTCTATCATTTAATATTGAATACCGTACCAACTGGGGAGAAGAAGTAAGAATTTCCGGCTTATTTCCGGAATCAATTCCTTTACACACCACCGATGGTATCTATTGGACGGCAGAAGTTGAGCTTGAAATCCCCCATGAAGGGATGGCTATCAATTATAACTATCAGATAGAACAAAACGGAATAGTTATCCGCAAGGAATGGGACAGTTTTCCAAGATCTATTTTCCTATCAGGCACTTCCAAGAAGATATACAGAATCAATGATTGCTGGAAAAACATTCCGGAACAGTCGTACCTTTATAGTTCAGCTTTTACAGAAGCTTTACTGGCACATCCCGAGAGAGAAAGTATCCCGCAAAGTTATAAGAAGGGCCTGGTAATCAAAGCCTATGCTCCACATATCAATAAAGATTATTGTCTGGCGATTTGTGGTAACCAGAAATCATTAGGCCACTGGGACCCGGAGAAAGCGGTTCTAATGAGTGACGTCCATTTTCCGGAGTGGCAGATAGAATTGGATGCCAGCAAACTAAAATACCCGCTGGAATACAAATTCATCCTCTACAACAAACAAGAAAAGAAAGCGGACTGCTGGGAAAAGAACCCCAACCGTTATCTGGCAGACCCGGAACTGAAGACAAACGAAACGCTCGTGATCTCCGACCGGTATGCCTATTTCGACATTCCCGCCTGGAAAGGTGCGGGAATCGCCATACCTGTATTCTCCTTAAAATCAGAGAAAAGTTTTGGAGTAGGTGATTTTGGTGACTTGAGACGTATGATCGACTGGGCAGTAATCACCCATCAGAAAGTTATTCAGATTTTACCGGTCAATGACACCACCATGACTCACACATGGACCGACTCTTACCCCTATAACAGCATTTCCATTTATGCCTTCCACCCAATGTATGCGGATATCAAGCAAATGGGAACTCTGAAAGACAAAGAAGCCGCATCGAAATTCAACAAAAAGCAAAAAGAACTGAACAGTCTGCCTGCCATTGACTACGAAGCAGTAAACCAGACTAAATGGGAGTTTTTCAACTTACTATTCCGACAGGAAGGAAAAAAAGTCTTAGCTTCCAAAGGTTTCAAAGACTTCTTTGAAGCCAACAAAGAATGGTTGCAACCCTATGCAGTCTTCAGTTATCTGCGCGACGCCTACAAAACACCCAATTTCCGTAAATGGCCACGACACTCTGTTTATAATGCGGAAGATATAGAAAAAATGTGCCAGCCGGAAACTGTAGACTATCCTCATATCTCATTGTATTACTATATTCAGTATCACCTGCACCTGCAATTACTGTCTGCAACCGAATATGCCCGCCAACACGGTGTTGTATTAAAAGGAGATATTCCAATCGGTATCAGCCGCAACAGTGTAGAAGCCTGGACAGAACCTCATTACTTCAATCTCAACGGACAAGCAGGTGCTCCACCCGATGATTTCTCCATCAACGGGCAAAACTGGGGATTTCCTACATACAACTGGGATGTCATGGAAAAAGACGGCTACCGCTGGTGGATGAAACGTTTTCAGAAAATGGCGGAATACTTCGATGCCTACCGGATCGATCATATCCTCGGTTTTTTCCGTATCTGGGAAATACCGATGCACGCCGTACACGGATTGTTAGGTCAGTTTGATCCTTCTCTCCCCATGAGTCGGGAAGAAATCGAAAGTTATGGCCTCACGTTCCGGGATGAATACCTGCTCCCATCTATTCATGAATCTTTCCTTGGACAGTTGTTCGGCCCCCATACCAACTTGGTAAAACAAGACTTTCTCCAATTAGTTGACGACTCCGGTACCTATCGGATGAAACCGGGATTTGAGACGCAAAGGGAAGTAGAACAATTCTTTGCCGGCAAAAATGATGAAGATAGTATCTGGATTCGGGAAGGGCTTTATTCATTAATCAGCAACGTTTTATTTGTTGCGGACAAAAAAGAGGAAGGGAAATACCACCCTCGAATCGGCGTACAACGAGATTTCGTATTCCGATTGCTAAACGAAGAGGAGAAGAATGCTTTTAACAAACTATACGACCAGTATTATTACCACCGACACAATGAGTTCTGGTTTCAACAGGCCATGAAGAAATTGCCCCAGCTGACACAATCCACCCGTATGTTGGTTTGTGGAGAAGATCTGGGGATGATTCCTGCTTGTGTATCATCAGTGATGAATGATCTCCGTATTCTCAGTTTGGAAATTCAGCGAATGCCTAAAAATCCAATGTATGAATTCGGGCATTTGAATGAGTATCCATACCGGTCTGTCTGCACAATCTCCACCCACGATATGTCTACCTTGCGTGGCTGGTGGGAAGAAGATTATCAACAGACCCAACGCTACTATAATGCAACGTTAGGACACTACGGTACTGCACCAACCACTGCTACTCCCGAGTTGTGCGAGGAAATTGTACGCAATCATCTCAACAGTAATTCTATTCTCTGCATCTTGTCTTTCCAAGATTGGTTATCAATAGACGAGAAGTGGAGAAATCCGAATGTGGCGGAAGAACGGATTAATATTCCATCAAATCCACGAAATTATTGGCGATACCGGATACACCTCACATTGGAACAGTTGATGAAAGCAAAAACACTCAATGATAAGATTTGTGAACTGATAAAAAATACAGGAAGAGATCCGAATAAATAAGATAAAAGGCACTAACTCTTTTTATTCCAATTTATGAAGTATCTTTGCGCCGAAAAGTGAAATTGAAAAGAGATAATGGAAGGCAACCAAAGCAGACGTATTGATTTCGTGGACTTAACCAAAGGAGTCTGCATCATCCTTGTAGTAATAGCGCACGTTGGAGGAGCCTTCGAACAGCTGGATACCAATTCCATGCTCTCCTGTTTTCGCATGCCGCTTTATTTCTTTATCTCCGGAGTATTTTTCAAATCATACGAAGGCTTGTTCGGATTTATCCTACGGAAAATAAACAAGTTGATTATCCCTTTTCTTTTCTTCTATCTAAGCGCATTTCTAATGAAATATATCGTTTGGAAAATAGCACCCGGGGTATTTCAACTGCCTGTATCATGGAATGAGCTCTTGGTAGTGTTTCATGGACATGACCTTATCAAGTTCAATCCTCCGATTTGGTTTCTACTTGCACTATTCAACTGCAATATCCTGTTTTATCTGATCCACTTTCTGCGTGAGAAACACCTGCCTATCATGTTTGCTGTCACCCTCCTGATTGGTTGCACAGGATTTTATCTCGGAAAGTTACAGATAGAGTTGCCTTTGTATATAGATGTTTCCATGACCGCCCTCCCTTTCTATGTAGCCGGTTTCTGGATTCGGCGGTATAACTTTTTTCTGTATCCCAGTCATCGTTTCGACAAGTTGATCCCGGTTTTCGTTCTATTGGCACTGGTAGTCATGTACTTTACCGCTACCACATTAGGTATGCGCACCAACAACTATACGGGAAATATTTTTCAAGTATATATCGCTGCATTTGCAGGAATATTTATGATTATGTTACTTTGCAAAAAAGTAAAGGAAATAAAGGTTATTTCTTACTTAGGGCGATATTCGATCATCACCTTAAGTATTCATGGACCGATACTTCATTTTTTAGGTCCATTGGTCAGCCGTTATATTCACAATAGTTGGGCACAGGCAAGTGTACTTTTGCTTATAACACTAAGTATCTGCATTCTGCTCACCCCCGTCTTTCTAAAAGTGATTCCACAAATGGTTGCACAGAAAGACCTGTTAAAAGTCAAACAAGATCACACTAAAAAGACAATATATGAAGATAAACAGTAGCTATATTCTTTTGAAAGAAATTCGTTGTTACGCCTATCATGGAGTTGCACCGCAAGAAAATCTGATCGGAAATGAATATATCATTGACCTGAAACTGAAAGTGGATATCAGCAAAGCTACCCGGACAGACGAAGTTACCGACACCGTCAACTACGCCGAAGTACATCAGGTGATAAAAAACGAAATGGCTATTCCCTCAAAATTGCTGGAACACGTGAGCGGACGGATTATACAAAAACTCTTTGCCCAATTCCCCTGTATTGAAGAAATAGAACTCCGGCTTTCCAAACGGAATCCACCGATGGGAGCAGATATAGAGTCCGCAGGAATTGAGCTACACTGCAGCAAGAAATAAGATATCACATTGTTGGTAATGAAACATAAATAACGAAATGCAGATAATACGATATTAATAAAGTAATCCGTATCATCTGCATTCCTTTTTTAAGCAAAATCTGCTCCTATTTTCACAGCCGTAAACTACCGGCTTATTTTCTCTCTCTTTTTCTTCTATTTACTGATTCAACAGCTTCCGTCACCACAGGTTTATCCTGGAAACGCTTTGTATAGCCGGAATAGTCCGGATGAATGCGCTCGTAGTCAGGATCCATAAATAACGGACTGGAAATAATATGATCCGCCGTAGAACGATTACAGCAAAAAACAATATTTTCTACACCAGCCAAGCGGGTTAATGCTTTCACATCCGTATCATGCGGTTGCAGTGTCATAGGGTCAGTGAAGAAAAACAGATAGTCAATCTGTCCATCCACAATACGTGATCCCATCTGTTGGTCACCACCCAGCGGACCTGATTTTAAAATCGTAAAATCCCATTCTTCATCAGGGTGCTTCTCTTTCAATGCTTCCAATATCAAAGTACCGGTAGTACCTGTACAATAGAATTTATTTCCCATCAACAGTTCCGAATTCCACAATACCCATTCGATGAGATCTTTTTTCATCGCATCATGCGCTACCAGCCCGATGCCTCTTCTAACCTTTGCTTCCATTTGCTATCCTTTTAAATCCGACAATTGAGAGAATCTTTTGCATCCTCTCACATAAAACTGCCACAAGATACTACTTTTTGTCCGTTCAGGTATCGGATTCAAAGTTTTTTTTCTCATATTCTTTTCACGGGATAAAGAAAATGAAGGACGTAGCTGTTGGTACTCTTTTCGTGCACGCATGACAGCACGAGCATTGTCCCAATGCCCTTGCAACAAGAAGTTAAACACTGCCACATAATCGAGACAGGCCCGGATACGCATCACTTTATTTAACTCCTCCTGTGGAAGATTCTTATAGAGCATGACAAGATTATTACGGAAATTAAGAAAAGTCTTATGAGGATTCTCTTTTTTAAGAGTAGCTCCCCCCACATGATAGACAACACTTTGAGGCACACAAACAATCTCACGTCCTCGCGAACGAAGTCGCCAGCACAAATCTATTTCCTCCATATGTGCAAAAAAACGTCCATCCAATCCTCCGGCATTCATATAATCAGCGCGTCGGATAAACAGGGCTGCTCCCGTCGCCCAGAAAACAGGAATCACTGTATCGTACTGACCTTCATCCTTCTCCACAACGCCCATTATACGCCCTCGACAAAAAGGATAACCATATTTATCAATAAAACCACCGGCTGCCCCGGCATATTCGAAATATTCTTTTTGTCGCTGGCTCCGTATCTTCGGCTGACAGGCAGCCACCTCCGGGTGAGCATCCAGATAAGCAACCATTGGTTCCAGCCAATGCTCCGTCACCTCGACATCCGAATTCAAAAGCACTACATATTCTGCATCTACCTGCTGTAATGCCCAATTGTATCCGTCTGCAAAACCATAATTCTGATCGAGCACAATCGTCTTAACAGAAGGAAATTCCTGTTGAAGCAAAGTCACAGAATCGTCTGTAGAGCCATTATCAGCCACACAAACCTCCATCCCCTCTCCTTCCGAATAGCGGACAACAGACGGAAGAAAAGTACGGAGCATATCACATCCGTTCCAATTCAAGATTACAACTGAAACTTTCATTGCTGTTCTTTCTTCTTGTTCAATTCTTCCTGTTGTTCAGCTTCCTCTCTGGTTAATTTCCAGCGTTTATGAGACCACAACCAGTATGCCGGTTCTCTACGAATTGTCTGCTCCAATCGGTGAGCAAACATTTCAGTGATTTCTCCTTCCTTGGTTTCTTTCGGCGTCTCCGTCATTAGTTTGAATTCCGCTTCACAATATCCTCTACGTCTCTTACTAAGTTCGCAATAGAAAACAGGGAAATTCATCATTTTAGCAATACGCTCGGCACCATTCAGAAAAGCAGTCTCCTGCCCTAAAAAAGTAGTCCAATATCTATCAAATCCGCTGGGCCATTGGTCGGTAATCAGACCGACTACCATCTTTTTCCATCACGCTTCAACTTAATAATTTCACGTGCAGTAGAATGTTTGGGAATATTATATCCTCCGAAACGAGAGCGGATACGCTTAAAAAGTTTATCCAGATATTGATCTCTCAACGGTTTATAAACCTGCACGGGAACATCTCCGGGTTTCATGATCGCCCCCATGCCAATCAACCATTCATAATTGGCATAATGAGGAATCATCACAATAATGCCTCCGTACTTTTCTGTCAGTTCCAGATATTGTTCCGTATTCTTATAAATCATTCTCACACAAAGCTCTTCGGCAGACATATGCAACAATTTCAAATCCTCAAGCATATAATCCGACAGATAGCGATAGAATTTGCGTTCAATCTGCAATCTCTCGGCATCAGTTTTTTCCGGAAATGATCTCAACAGGTTCCCCCGAACTACTTTCCGGCGATATTTTCCAATATGATACATCAGCAGATAATTCAAATCCGAGAACATATACAAAACCCGGAACGGAAGTGCCGAAAACAACCACATCCCACTATATACCAACCAGTAGATAAGTTTTGATCCCATACTTATATCAGAATTGTACCTTTAAGTGCTGTCATCTCTTCATTAAAATCTCCCAAACGTACATTGACCACCCTATTATCCAGCGAATCATCGCTTTCCACCTCTACACGTATATAGTTCTCCGTAAATCCATGCATCGGAGCACCTGCCTTCGATTTTTCCATCAGCACCGGCATTGTCTGCCCAATATGACGAGCATAAAAGGCCTGCGTTTTTTGATCCGACAGTGTCAATAAACGTTGACTACGCTGATGTTTCTCTTCCGGGGAAACCACATATTCTATTTTTAGGGCCTGCGTTCCGGGACGTTCGGAATAACTAAACACATGCAACTGGGTCACATTCAAACTCTCAATAAACTGATAAGCTTGTTGGAAGTACTCCGGCGTTTCTCCACGGGTTCCCACAATCACATCCACACCGATAAAAGCATCCGGCATCACCTCTTTGATCTTCTTCACTTTGGAAGCAAAAAGAGCTGTGTCATAACGGCGGCGCATTAATTGCAAAACCTCATCACAACCGGACTGCAAAGGGATATGGAAATGAGGCATAAAACTACGGGAGTGAGACACAAATTCAATGATCTCATCGGTCAACAGATTTGGTTCTATAGAAGATATCCGATAACGTTCGATTCCCTCTACCTGATCCAGCGCTTTTACCAAATCAAAGAAACTCTCCCCTGTTGTTTTACCAAAATCTCCAATATTCACTCCGGTCAGAACAATCTCTTTTCCTCCTTCGGCAGCTGCTTGACGGGCCTGTTCAACCATGGAAGCAATAGTCCCGTTACGACTTCGCCCCCGGGCAAAAGGAATCGTGCAATAAGAACAAAAGTAATCGCATCCATCCTGCACCTTCAAAAAGAAACGGGTACGGTCTCCCCGTGAACACGAGGGAGCAAAAGAACGGATATCTTTGGTCGCCGTAGTGATAGCTTCTCCTTTTTCATGCTTTTGGAGGTCACCTAGATATTGAAGCAATTCTCCCTTCTGTTCAGCTCCCAACACTACGTCCACTCCATCTATCTTTGCCACATCGCCGGGCTTCAATTGCGCATAACATCCGGTCACTACCACAAAAGCACCTGGGTGTTGTTTTACCAGACGATGAATCGCTTGCCGGCATTTCTTATCCGCCATCTCCGTCACCGAACAGGTATTTACCACACAGATATCTGCCTTCTCTCCTTTACGCGCAGTCCGGACTCCTGCCTCACGCAGAATTTTACCGATAGTTGAAGTCTCTGAAAAATTTAATTTGCAGCCTAAAGTATAATAAACGGCTGTCTTATTTTGAAATACAGTGGTATCTATCATAAGCTGTTATAAACACATTAACTTTGCAAAGTTACACATTATTATTAGTAAAACGCTTTTGGATACGAAAGTTTATTCCTATTTTTGCACAATTCACTAAAAAACGTGCAATGATTAAAGAGAATTTCATTAAACTATACGAAAATAGTTTTCGTGAAAATTGGGATCTACCTTGTTACACCGATTATGGAGAAGATACCCAATATACTTATGGGGAGGTAGCTGAAAAAATCGCCCGTTTACATCTGTTATTCAAACACTGTAGCCTCCGCAGAGGGGATAAGATTTCAGTTATCGGCAAAAACAATGCTCACTGGTGCATCGCCTATATGGCAACTATCACGTATGGAGCAATCATTGTCCCCATCCTTCAAGACTTTACGCCCAACGATGTTCATCATATCGTCAATCATTCCGAATCTGTATTTCTGTTCACCAGTGACAGCATCTGGGACAATCTGGAAGAGGAAAAACTAACGGGACTGCGAGGCGTATTCTCACTGACCGATTTCCGGTGTCTTTATCAGCGTGACGGAGAAACCATACAGAAGTTTCTGAAAAACACCGATAAAGAAATGCATTCTTTGTATCCGAAAGGATTTGCCCGTGAAGATGTTCAATATACCACTTTATCCAATGACAAAGTGATGCTATTAAACTATACTTCCGGAACCACCGGTTTCAGTAAAGGAGTGATGCTGACAGGGAACAATCTGGCAGGAAATGTTACCTTCGGTATCCGCACCGAACTTCTTAAAAAGGGAGACAAGGTACTCTCTTTCCTCCCACTCGCTCATGCATACGGCTGTGCGTTCGACTTTCTGACAGCAACTGCTGTCGGCACCCATGTCACTTTGCTTGGAAAAACTCCTTCTCCCAAGATTATAATGAAGGCTTTTGAGGAAGTGAAACCCAACCTTATTATTACTGTCCCGCTAGTGATCGAAAAGATATATAAGAATATCATCCAACCACTCATTAATAAAAAAGGCATGAAGTGGGCACTCAATATTCCGCTGCTCGACACACAGATCTACAACCAGATACGCAAAAGACTGATTGATGCACTGGGAGGCCGGTTTAAGGAAATCATTATCGGTGGCGCCGCTATGGATAAAGAAGTAGAAGAATTCTTCTACAAAATTAAATTCCCTTTTACTATCGGTTACGGTATGACGGAATGTGGACCGCTAATCAGCTATGCCCCTTGGGATGAATTTGTACAAGGCTCTTCCGGAAAGATTCTGGATATAATGGAAGCACGTATCTATAAGGAAAACCCTGAAGCAGAAACCGGAGAAATCCAAGTGCGGGGAGAAAACGTGATGGTAGGATATTACAAGAACCAGGAAGCAACAGAGGAAGTATTCACACAAGACGGCTGGCTACGTACGGGTGATCTCGGTAGCATGGACAACAGCGGGAATATTTTCATCCGGGGACGGCTCAAGACCATGATCTTAAGCTCAAACGGACAGAACATCTTCCCCGAAGAGTTGGAAACAAAACTGAATAACCTACCTTTCATTCTTGAAAGTCTCGTTATCGAACGCAACAAAAAATTAGTAGCACTCGTTTATGCCGATTATGAAGCGTTGGATTCTCTCGGATTAAACAATCCGGATAACCTGAAAACAATCATGGATGAAAATCTTAAGAATCTGAACAGCAATGTAGCCGCTTATGAAAAAATCAGCAGAATCCAACTTTATCCTACGGAATTTGAAAAAACTCCCAAAAGAAGCATAAAAAGATACCTATATAACAGTATTGCTGTCGATTAGCATGTTTTTAAACATACGAAAGTGGGAAAAAAGTGGCTAGTTACAAAAAAATATATAAAAAAGTTGGTGTTTCGAGAACAACATATTGAAAAAGTACATACCTTTGCAACGTTTTAATAAAGCAATTGATTGTATTACGT
Source organism: Bacteroides sp. BFG-637 (assembly GCF_024793605.1). Taxonomy (NCBI): domain Bacteria; kingdom Pseudomonadati; phylum Bacteroidota; class Bacteroidia; order Bacteroidales; family Bacteroidaceae; genus Bacteroides; species Bacteroides sp. BFG-637. Next base: position 15,234 of record NZ_JANUPD010000002.1, read on the forward strand.
TTTTAAAAAGCAAAGAAAATGAAAAAATTAGTTTTGATGGCCGTAGCTATCGTAGCAGTATCATTCGCATCATGTGGTAACAAAGCAGCTGACGCAGCAAAAGCAACTGCAGATTCTATCCGTATCGCTGACTCAATCGCAGCAGTAGAAGCAGCAGCTCTTGAAGCTGAACAAGCAGCAGCCGCAGCAGCAGATTCTTTGAATGCTGATAGCACTGCAACTGAAACTGTAGCTGAATAATTCAGAAACAGCTTAGAGAGAATTGAAAGTCTGCCATGCGAAAGCATGCACAGACTTTTTTTATGCCTTTATTTTAGCTATTCACACGTTATTTAGCGTATGAACTCTTCACAAAAGGAGCATTCAACAAATAATCCAAGCTTACTTCCACACTCTCTTCTACCGGCATACTATAGCCCTCGATTTCAGCAACGAGATAGTTAACACCTGCAGTTTTTGCATTCTTAAAGATAGCGTCAAAACCTACCATTCCACTTTGTCCGATCTCTCTATGATCCTTCACATGGAATATCTTGAAACGACCGGGATATTTATTAAAATAATCAACAGGACTGTTTTGTCCGCGAACTACCCAATAAAGGTCCATCTGGAAGAAGACATATTCAGGATTCGTATGTTCCAGCATATAATCATACATCACTTTATCTTCTACTTTCTGAAATTCATGAGCGTGATTATGATACCCAAACGACAGACCCTGTTGTTTACAACGCTTGCCTATCTCATTATAATATGCACAATACGTTTCTAAATCTTTGAGCGTCTTAGGTACATCCATCCACGGAGCTACAATATATTTCATACCGGCAGCTTTATGATCGGCAATACACTGATCCCACCATTCAAGTGATTTCGAATAGTCACCGGAGGCGAGTTCTTCTTTCGACAGTCCACGCGTGCAGTGTGAAGACAAGACTTTTAATCCTGCCGATTCGACATCTTTCTTAAATTGTTGAGGAGTCCGGTCATAAAATTTACCGTTATTATAATTGGCAGCTTCAACACCGGTATATCCCATGTTTGCCAATTTCTTCAGAAGAGCAGTATAAGTGGGGTCACACTTACCATCTTTATTGTCTACCTTATTCAATATATCTCTGACAGAATAGAGTTGAATAGCTACTTCTTTTTAGCTTTCTTCTTAGTTTGCGCGGTCATTGCCTGTGGAATCATGAAAAGAGTAGCCAACGCACATAAATAAATTTTTGTTTTCATATAATAGATATCAGGGAATTACAATTATTAGATTTATATAAGAAAAAATAGGCACGGATTACACGGAATTACGCGGTTGTTATATAATAACGATAGTTAAAAAACCGTGTTATCCGTGTAATCCGTGCCTTATTTCTTATTTATGCGATTAGTCCAAAACCTTCACGCGGATGTTGCGGAACCAAACATCATCACCGTGATCTTGCAAACCGATGAAACCTTCGTGATTTTCTCCTCCACAGTTATTCAGCAATTCAAATGCCAAAGGCCATTTATCTTCGCTGAACTTACTTGCCTGCAACATATCAGTCCATTGTTTTGTCCACAAATGATATTCAAGTACGTTTTCATCGTTTTGTCCGTGAACCACTGTACCTTTATAAACCATAATCTTAGCCTTGTTCCATTCGCCAAATGGTTTAGAGTTTTGAGGAACTGCCGGAATCATGTCATACAAAGAAGCTGACTGACGATTGTTATCTTTACCCAATTTAGCATCCGGATGATTGGCATTATCCAGGATCTGATATTCAGGTGCGGAAATATAAATAGGTTCAAGCACATCATTACCATCTTTGTCTTTAGAAGTAACTTCCTGAGCTAAATACAAAATACCCGAATTGCTACCTTTAGCAACCTTCCATTCCAATTCCAACTCAAAGTTTTTAAATTTATGAGCAAAGATCAAGTCACCACCATCACCGTCTTGAGCTTCACCGCCGCCAGAACCGTTGAATTTGATGCAGCCATCTTCGATTGTCCATTTAGTAGGAACACGGTCTTTTCCATAACCACGCCATCCGTTAAATGTTTCACCATCAAAGATTGTGATATAACCATTTTCGTCAACAGGCAGATTCAAACTATCAGTTTCCGGTGCTTTCAATGATTTAGAGTAAGACAACGCAACTTTTTGCTCTTCCGGAGCATTTGCTTTCTTCTGACCACCGCAAGAAGCGAAAACGCCTGCAGCAAGACAACAACAAGCTAATGGATAAAATACTTTTTTCATGATATCAACTATTTAATTTTTAATTTTTAATTTACTTTTATCTCGGCATATCAGGAAGTCTCCAACCGTCACGATAAGTATGTTTCACTAATTCAGCAGCAAACTGTTTCGCATTAATCGGATCAGTCCATGTCTTATCAAATGTCGGATGACCATCATGAATCTTGAATCCGTCTTTGATAACGGTACGGATCGTTTCGTTATCACCGATATTCGTAAAGCACATGTTAGCTCCATCCCATTCAAGAGTCTTATTCAGCGCTTGCAAACGAATAGCCAATACACCCATTGCTACCATTTCATTCATGGGTCCGGCTTCTGAGAAATCAGACTTAGTCATGATACGGTTAGATTTATTTTCTTTACATGCACGTACCCAGTCCATCTCGTGCCCACCGTTCATAGCATTAGGAACACGACGACAAACTTTTGGCGCATTTGGTTTACGACCAGAAAGCAACCAAGGATTCTGTCCATAACATCCGCAAATCAAAGTATCTTTCGTTCCGTGGAAAATAGTCAAACCACCACCACTCTGCATCAGTTGTTTTCCTTCCGGGAATCCTTTCGGACGTTCAGGCATCATACCGCCATCGTACCAATGTACTTCCACTTCAGGCATAGCTACTTTCGGCATATTTTCACGAGCAGGGAAAATCATTTTCACATGCTGTGCCTGCGGAGCACAAGCATTCAACAATAAAGTAGATGATCCTTCCACTTTGGTAGGATATTGCAATTTCAATGCTCTAAACGGCTGATGCAAAATATGGCAAGCCATATCACCTAATGCACCTGTTCCGTAATCCCACCATCCACGCCAGTTCCAAGGATGATAAATAGCATTGTAAGGATTCATTTTAGCAGGACCTGTAAACAAATCCCAATTCAATGTACTAGGAATACGGTCTACACCTTCAGGAACATTCAATCCTTGCGGCCAAATAGGACGGTCTGTTGCACATTCCACCTTAGTTATATCACCGATTTCACCATTCCAAATCCATTCGCATACCAAATCCGTACCTTCGTCTGATGAACCCTGATTACCCATCTGAGTAACAACACCTGTTGAAGCAGCTAAATTTGTCAATAAACGAGATTCATAAACAGAGTGGGTCAACGGCTTCTGACAGTACACGTGTTTTCCCATTGTCATTGCATCAGCAGTGATGATAGCATGAGTATGGTCGGCAGTTGCAATAATCACACCATCGATAGATTTACCCATTTCTTCATACATCTTACGATAGTCCCAGTATTTTTTAGCCTTGGGGAATTCGTCGAACACACCTTTTGCATACTTCCAATCCACATCACAAAGAGCCACAATATTTTCAGTGCCCTTCACGTGATTAATATTGGCATGTCCCATACCACCAATACCCACGGCTGCAAGATTCAGTTTGTCAGTAGGCGAAATATGCCCGTGGCTCATACCTAAAATAGTACTGGGAGCAATAGTAATGCCTGCTAAAGCAGCAGCCCCCGTTTTGAGAAACTTTCTCCTCGAAATGTTTGACATGATTTTATTTATTTAAGGGTTAATAATCTTTGGAAGGTTGCCATGCAACAATCCATATCCATTTTTCATGTTTCTTCTTCGCTCGCGTATTTGCTCCAGAGTGCGCAAATTACCAATAGCGGGCAAATCGTGTTTGCGTGTGTCTTTCAAGAATGTCCACGCATATTCGGATGCAATGGCCGAATCGCGCATAGACGGTAAGCGGGAATTGCGCTTTCCGGTTTCTACCGAATCAGCAAACAGGTCACACAACACGTCTATATTCTTGCCACCGAAAGGTTTCTCCACACGAATGGTCTGATTGACACCGTGCAGATCAACAACAGCGGTATTGAAATCATGCGTCATACGCACAACTCCTTTGGTACCTATAATATCCACATACGAATTATGTGTCTGGTCTTTAGATAATTGTCCATAAACAAAGCCCTGAGTAATATCGAAGACTACGCCATTTTGGAAAGTTCCGTGACATTGTACCCACCAAGGATCTTTATAATTCCACATATTCACTCCCTGCGCATTCCATGTTCTATAATCACAGCCTGCATACCAACGGGTAATATCGACGTAGTGCATTCCACAATCATGGAAAGCAGGTCCCTCGTACTCATGACCTTCGCCCGGTGCCAAACCGGGAGTCATGTGGCAAATACGGATAATAGCCAGTTCTCCGATTTCTCCCTGCTCGATATACTCTTTCATCAGATTATGATACCAGGAATTCCGCAGATACAAGTTTACCGCAGAAATGAGGTTGGTGTTTTCTGTCATCTCCACGACCTTCCACTCATTTTCCATGGTATCTGAAATAGGTTTTTCTGAAATAATGTGTTTGCCGTAGCGAATAGCTTTTTCTATTTGTTCCATCCGTGAGTCGGCCAAAGTGAAAAGACCGACTACCTGTACACTTTCATCCTCAAAAATTTTTTGATTATCTTCTACTATAAGAGATTCAGGAGATAACTTCTTAGCCAATTGACGTGATTCCGGATCAGTATCGCAAATATAAGCAATATTCCATCGCCCACTTTTTGTCATCGCTTCCCAATAGAATCTTCCCATTCTACCAAAACCGATAATTCCAACTTTAATTCTCGTGTCTACTGAAGATTGCGTGTTCATAATAAAACATAGTGAATTTAAGTACAAATAATAGATAAAGTATCAATTTTCACCATCAAGCTGATGAGTAAAAAACTGATATTGCAAATCTAGCCAAATAAATAACGGCTTATTTGACTTACACTACTTTATGTAGATAGTAAATTAACATTTTACACTATTAATCAAGCACTTAACACTTTAAGTATATCAAAAAAATGTAGATGATTTGGAAAGGAGGTCAGCAGTAAAATAACAATTATGTCTCTTGTGTTGAACTAATTTTCATAATTTCGTTCTCAAATTCATCTCTGTCGACAGCAGCTTTATTTCTCATCTTCGTACGATAATTATAAACCGTACTTGTAGAGCACCGAAGGAAGTTCGCTATCTTCCCACTATCCGTAATACCCAAACGTAATAAAGCATAAATACGAAGTTCCCTATTCAATAAAGCATCCGGCTTCAAAATAATCTTCTCTTCATCTTTCAACAAAGCATTAAAATCAGAAACAAAAGTAGGATATAAACCTAAAAAGACCTTATCAAAACGGGCATACAGTGCACTAAGCTCTTCATCAATAAGCGCAGACGACTTCAGCTTCTTAATCAACTCGTCATAGTACTTATTAATAGCTATTTTATACAGCATATTCTGATACTTTTCCATTTTGTGGATATAGCTAAAGCACACATCGAAGAATTCAGCTATATAATATTCCTTTATGCCATTAATTTCACACAATTGATTATTGGTGTCATTCAGCTGGCTGTTCATACTATTCAGTTTATTGTTCAGCCGCAGAAGTTCCTCATTACTCTGCGCCAATGCCTGCTTTATTTTCAACGTTTTCTTCATCTGAATATAGATGAAAACGACGAGCAGAATCAAAAGAAAAAGGATAATACTTGTAGAAATAAGAAAAGTAGTCAGATGCGATCTCGATTTAGCCTGTTCCGCCTGATAGGCAGTATTGATAATCGAATTGAATTTATAGATTTCGATTGCACGAAAATGAATACCGGAAGAAATTACATCATCAATAGCGGACTGTGTAAATTTAAAAGCATCGGCCAGATTCTTCTCTTCGTATTGTATCAACGCAAGAGATTGAAGAGAGGCATTTTCACGCGTTGCATTCCGGGTATCGGCAATCGCCGACAACATCAGATATTTCTTTTCCTCATCATATTTCTTCTGATGATGACACAATCTGGAATACGAATGAGTAATCATGGCATAATTAGGCGTTCCCACCTCCTCGATATCCAACAATTCCTTAAAAATTTCCTTCGATTTTAAGGTATCACGCCAGATATAATAAGAAGCTTGTGACATCCGGTAATCCCAGGAAGTATGATCTATGAGAGCAAACAGTGAATCCTGATAAGCAGATTGTTGCTTTCCATACAGATTGTTGGCAACAGAAATGGAGTAATGCCCCCAGAAACTGGAGTAAGTCTGATAATAGTCTATTAATAAATCTTTTGGAAGTTCTGACGTCTTTATACTTTTCAAAATAATCTCAGCTTCGCGGAATCTGCCACACATCGAATACAAAAGACTAAGATTTAAAGATGACTGGTTGGTGAAATAAGGTTTATTCAACTGGTGGGAAATCTCGATATTGCGATCGACATAATGAATGGCAGAATCAATATGAAACTTTTTATACTCGCTATATAACCGTAAATTGATTCTATACTCCCCTTCAAGAGTCAAACCGGGACTTTTCAACATACATTTTATCCGGTTTATTCTCTCCTCTTTCTTTTGAACATAGACATGTTTCTCATCTATCACTCTACGCAAAGAATCCGTCAATAGTTTCAACTCATCATTCGCATAAAGGACACTGCCAATTCCCAAAGCAATCAGCAGAAGCAAAAACCTCTTCTTCAGAAAACAACAGTTGAATTTCATAATAGTAATAGCAAAGATAACAAAAAAAAGCGATTCATCCATTCAGAACAAATCGCTTTTTGTATATGAAGTAAATTTGCTCTTATTCAGCAACTACTTCGAAAGGAATTTCTACCGAAACTTCCTTGTGAAGTTTAACAATAGCCTTATAGCTACCAACTTCTTTCACAGCGTCTTTTACAACGATGATCTTTCTGTCAACTTCATGACCCAGCTTAGACAATGCCTCAGCAATCTGGATGTTACCAACAGAACCGAAGATAGTACCGGTTGAGCTAACTTTAGTTGCAATAGTCAAAGAAACGCCTTCCAACTTAGCAGCCATAGCCTCAGCATCTTTCTTGATTTTCTCAAGTTTGTGAGCGCGCTGTTTCAGTTCTTCAGCCAACATTTTCTTTGCAGAAGGAGAAGCGATGACAGCTTTTCCAGTCGGGATCAGATAATTACGACCGTATCCGGATTTCACGTTTACGATATCGTTCTTATAACCCAAGTTTACTACGTCTTCTTTCAATATAATTTCCATACTTTTCCTCCTTCTTATTTCATCATGTCAGTTACATAAGGCAGCAATGCCAAGTGACGAGCTCTCTTCACAGCCTGCGCGATACGACGTTGGAACTTCAAAGAAGTACCTGTAATACGACGCGGAAGGATTTTTCCTTGTTCATTCAAGAATTTCTTCAAGAATTCAGGATCTTTGTAGTCGATATACCTAATACCACTCTTTTTGAAACGGCAGTATTTTTTCTTCTTAACATCTACTGACGGCGGAGTCAAATATCTGATTTCTGATTGAACTTGTTGTGCCATGATTAATCCTCCTTTTTGTTTGATTTAACACTTCTTCTTTTTGCAGCGTATTCAGCAGCATACTTATCCATCTTGAAAGTCAAGAAACGGATTACGCGTTCATCACGACGGAAATTAAGTTCCAGCTTGTCAATTACAGTAGGATCTGCATTGAACTCAATCAGTTGGTAAAAACCTGTAGACTTCTTCTGAATTGGGTAAGCCAATTTCTTCAGTCCCCAGTTTTCTTCATTGATAATCTCAGCACCTTCAGCTTGAAGAACGCCTTTGAATTTTTCTACCGCTTCCTTCATCTGAACGTCAGACAAAACGGGAGTTAAAATGAAAACGGTTTCGTATTGATTCATACTTCGTTTAATTAAATAAATAAATTATTTGATTTTAAATGCGGGTGCAAAGTTAGACATTTTATTTTGAACTACAAATATTTAATCTTTTTTTGTATCCGAAGATAGGATTTATCCGGGAAGTGACTTACCTTTGCAAAGTTGTTTAAACAATAATTTCATGATAGAGCAATTTAATTTCGATATCCGGCTTATATTCGCCATACTAAATGGCAAAGTTTCCGCGGCAATCAACCGGAAACTGTACCGTAACTTCCGTCAGAACGGACTGGAAATCAGTCCGGAACAATGGACGGTACTCATTTTTCTGTGGGAAAAAGACGGTGTTACACAACAAGAGTTGTGTAATGCAACTTTTAAAGACAAACCCAGCATGACCCGTTTGATAGACAATATGGAACGGCAGCATCTCGTTGTGCGCATTTCCGATAAAAAAGACCGCCGTACCAATTTAATCCACCTGACTAAAGACGGAAAAGAACTGGAAGAAAAAGCACGCGTTATTGCCGGCCAGACTCTGAAAGAGGCTCTTCATGGCATCACTCTCGACGAATTGAGCATTGGTCAGGAGGTACTGAAAAAGGTATTCTATAATACGAAAGATTAAGCAGAAGAACAGAACTTAAAATCATAAAATCCACTAAATCGTGCATTTATAATGGAATTTTTATCCAAATAATTTCGCCCGTTAAAGAATTATGCTTTAATTTGTGACTGGAATATTATAATCTATTAAAATACACACGCATGAAAGGCTTATTAAAGAACTTAGGATTGATATTAATCTTGGCCGGAGTAGTCATCCTGTTGGCTTGTTCCTTTACAGGAAATGTAAACAACAACGCCATCCTGGGTACTTCAGTAGTACTTGTAGTACTGGGACTCATTTCTTATATTATTATTAATAAGAAAATCGCAGATTAATTTCGCAGAAATCAATAAAAAATCCCGGAAACGAATGTTTCCGGGATTTTTTATTTGTAGTCATCTCAAATGCGATTATTAAGATTCAACTTCCGGGGTAATCAGCTTATAGCCTTTTCCGTGGATATTGATAATCTCGATAGAATCATCTTCTTTCAGATGCTTACGCAGTTTCGTGATATACACGTCCATACTACGGGCATTGAAATAGTTATCGTCGATCCAGATTGTTTTCAAAGCAAAGTCACGTTGCAAAATCTCATTTGCATGTGCACAAAGCAATCCGAGCAGTTCAGATTCTTTGGTAGTCAGTTTAGTCTGTTTGCCTTCTGACGACAGAATTTGTTTCTGTGTATCGAAAGTAAACTTACCAATCTTATAGATATTGCTTTCTTTGTTCTTCTTTCCACGAACACGTCTCAAGATTGCTTCAATTCTGAACGTCAATTCTTCCATACTAAACGGTTTAGTGATATAATCATCCGCACCGATTTTAAATCCTTCCAGGATATCTTCTTTCAGCGTTTTAGCAGTCAGGAAGATAATAGGTATTTCAGCATTTGCTGCACGGACATCCTGTGCCAGTGTGAAGCCATCTTTTTTAGGCATCATTACGTCGAACACGCACAAGTCATATTTATTCTTCAAGAAAGCCTTATAACCGGCTTCTCCATCAGGATATAACTCAGCAGAATAACCTTTTGCCTGTAGATATTCTCTTAAAAGCATGCCAAGATTTTCGTCATCCTCGCATAATAAAATACGCAGTTTCTCGTCCATATCAATTATTTTTTAATAAAGGTAATGCAATAATAAATTTAGTTCCCACGTTCAGGTCACTTTCCGCCCGGATGGTTCCCTTATGATCCAATATAATCTTCCTCACATAAGCCAATCCCAGTCCAAAGCCCTTCACATCGTGCAGATTACCCGTATGTACACGATAGAACTTTTCAAATATTTTTTTCAGGTTCTCCTTCTTGATACCAATACCGTTATCCTGTATCGAAATCATCAGCTTACCCGACTCATTCCACGTTCTCACTTTCAGCTCCAGATCCTCTTCCGGTTTCTTGTATTTCACCGCGTTATCCATCAGATTAAAGATTACATTTGTAATATGCATCTCATCTGCAAATATAACAGGATCGGTAGCCTCAAGGTTCGATGTTATCTTACCATTATATCGTTCCACTTTCAGAGCAAAGGTATTGACAACACCTGCAATCAATTCATTCGCATCGATCTCCTTCATCTTCAAAGTTGCCTTCTGACGTTCGAACATCGACATCTGGAGCACCTTTTCCACCTGGAAGCGCAAGCGCTTGGTTTCATCATTAATCACTCCCGATATATGTTGGAACATCTGCGGTGATTTTCCTACCGCGGGATCTTTCAACATCTGTGCTGCCAATGAAATGGTAGATATCGGTGTTTTAAATTCGTGCGTCATATTATTGATAAAGTCATTCTTCATTTCCGTCAGTTTCTTTTGCCGGAATACGATATAAATCGTAAAGATGAATGTCACTAACAATACCAGCGTAAATATCAGCGACGGAATCATGAAACTGATTGAGTCAAAGATATAATCTTTCTTACCCGGAAAGTGCACTTTCAATATGCTCATTTTCGCAGGCGGATCATTCTTGAACAATGCCTGCTGATAAGCGTCTTCACTTCCCTTTGCGTCATAATCCGCACAACGATAGACCTCCCTACCGTCTTTGTCAATCACCGTAAAGTGATAAGGCAAGTCTATACTATTATTATATAAGCTCGATTTCAGATAGTCATCCAGTTCTTTGAACCGTACTCTGTCTCCAATCGATTTGTCACTCCCCCGATAAATCATCTGCCAGGCCACTTCATCGAGTAACGCCCGTTGATACATATACCGGTTCTTGATGGCTTCCACTAATGAACGCGAAGTTTCCGGAATGGTCTTTGTTCCCCTGTAAGGAGAAATCATTGCCTTTGGAAGCTCGGAGGGCTTAGTGGTCATCACTTTCAGCTCAAAATCCGAATATACCTTTCCATCCTTAGACTTCACCGTGAACCGTTGCGTTTGCTGAATCAAGTTGTCTTGTTGTATGGAAGCGTTATTCGCAATCAGTGCTTTTCTTTCCGCTTCTGAAATATCTTCGATCAACCAACGTCTAGTCTCTGCATATTCCACATCCTTGGAAACCTGATCCAGGCTATTGCGTACAGCCGAATCAAACTGTTCCTTACGGGTTTTCATCATTTCCTCGATATAACTAACCTGCAAATACAGCAGACTAAGGAAGGAAAGCCCCATTACAATACCTAATATCCAAATTGTTGACTTCTTCATAGCAACAAAATTAACACTCCCTAATTAACACTCCTAATGCATTAACTTGATTTAACCGGAACTTCCCGGAAATTAACCGTAAGGAGCTATTTAGGTTGTATTCTGATTACTACAACAATAAAAGCCCTCCTTTGGTTTGCAAATTTAATAAAAAATTAAATCTTTTCCTTGCGTTTTTCCATCTTTATTAATCATAGTTAAACAAAAACTGTCCCCTTTTACTTAAAAAAGGGAACAGTTTTAACGTTTAAGTTGATAGTCTATAAGCAACAGATAGTAAATAACGAATATGATAATAAGTTTTCCATCAACTATCACATATCATCTATCAACTATCATTTATCTTTATTCTTCAATTTGTTTAGCTTCAAAATCCTTCATCAACTTATCCTGAACATCTGTCGGAACAAGCTCATAACTAGAGAACTTCATAATAAACGAAGCACGTCCGCCGGTGAGTGAGCTAAGAGCAGTAGAGTAAGAAGACATTTCTTTCAAAGGTACTTTAGCAACCAGTTTCTCAAAACCTTTTTCGCTACTCATACCCATAATCATGGCACGACGTCCCTGAAGATCTCCCATTACATCTCCCATCCTATCAGACGGAACAAACACTTCTACATCATAAATCGGTTCCAGAATTTTCGGACCGGCATTCTTGAAGGCTTCACTAAAGGCATTACGTCCGGCAAGCATAAAGGAGATTTCATTAGAATCTACCGGATGCATCTTACCATCGTAAACAATGACACGCACGTCACGAGCATACGAACCCGTCAACGGACCTTGCTCCATACGAGACATAATACCTTTCATAATAGCAGGCAGGAAGCGTGCATCGATAGAACCACCGACAATACTGTTGATAAACACCAGTTTACCACCCCATTCCAATGGTATCTCTTCCGTACCTCTCACGGTAATCTTAAATTCCTGTCCATTGAACTTATACGTATCGGGCACAGGCATACCTTCTTTATAAGGTTCTACAATCAGGTGAACTTCACCAAACTGACCGGCACCACCGGATTGTTTCTTATGACGATAGTCAGCGCGAGCGGCTTTTGTAATCGTTTCACGATACGGAATCTTCGGTTCTTCGTACTTCACCGGAAGTTTTTCGTTGTTTTCCAAACGCCATTTCAATGTACGAAGATGGAATTCTCCCTGTCCGTGTACCAAAGTCTGCTTCAACTCCTTTGACTGTTCGATCACCCAGGTAGGATCTTCTTCACGCATACGGTTCAGAATACTCATCATCTTTTCCACATCCGCTTCATTCACCGGCTTGATGGCACGAGTATATTTAGAATTCGGATATTTGATAAAGTTGAATTTATAGTCGCAATCCTTACCGTTCAGTGTATTACCGGTTTTCACATCTTTCAGTTTCACAGCAGCACCGATATCACCTGCTTGCAGCTCTTCCACCTTGACGCGGTTACCACCGGCTACCACATAAATTTGCGCAATACGTTCCTTCGAACCACGGTCGGCATTCAGCAAGTCGTCTCCTTCATGAACTTTACCGCTCATTACCTTAAAATAGGAAACTTCACCGATATGCGGCTCCACGCTGGTCTTGAAGAAATAAAGAGATTCCGGTCCGTTACTATCCGGAGCCACCTCTTTACCTTCGGTATTCTGCACCTTCGGCATTTCAGAAACAAAAGGAACAACGTTACCCAAGAATTCCATCAAGCGGCGAACGCCCATATCCTTACCTCCACAAACGCAAAATACAGGGAACATACCTCTGGCGACCAATCCCTTACGGATACCTTCGCGCATTTCATCTTCTGTAAGAGAATCTTGTTCAAAAAATTTCTCCATCAGATTTTCATCATTCTCGGCAGCAGCTTCTACCAATGCTTTGTGCATCCCCATAGCCTTATCCATTTCTTCTGCCGGAATATCTTCGATGGTCGGAGCCCCTCCTTCGGGTTTCCACGAATATTTCTTCATCAACAGCACGTCGATCAGCGCATTAAAGCCCGGACCGGTAGCTATTGGATATTGAATAGGAACAACCTTAGAGCCATAAGCCTCTTTCAACTGTTCGAGGATATTATCATAATCGCATTTTTCATTATCAAGCTGGTTGACTAGAAAAATAACAGGTTTATTCAGCTTTTCTGTATAACGGAAGTGATTTTGCGTACCGACTTCGACGCCGTATTGGCCATTAAGAAGAATGATTGCTGTGTCGGTCACATTTAGTGCAGTTACTGTACTGCCTACGAAGTCGTCCGATCCCGGACAGTCAATAATATTAAGTTTTTTATTATTCCATTCTACATGGAGAACGGTGGAGAAAACGGAGTAACCATACTCTTGTTCAACAGGGAAATAATCGCTAACAGTATTCTTTGCAGCAACAGATCCGCGACGTTTTATAACACCACTCTCGAAAAGCATCGCTTCCACGAGAGTGGTTTTCCCAGAGCCAGAACTTCCCAACAAGGCAATGTTCTTGATTTCATTAGTCTGATATACTTTCATAATATATAAGATTTTAGTAATTACTCAGTATGTTTCTCACATACCATTAATTTTGTGATGCGCAAATTAGGGATTAATTGGGGGAAAAGCAACACTTATGACGGTGTTACTAAACAATGTTATGTAACACATCTTTAACATAAACATTTTTTGCTCGCTCATAATTTAATTTCTATACGAACCACCATTCAATAGTATATATGCATATAATATTTAGACTGCACAAACGGATTGTTCAGCACCCGGGTCTCAGGCATACCGACACCCGGGTGTCAGACAACTTATCTATGCAACGCCTCATAAGAATGATTTCAGTCAATAAGATTTTTTGTTATATCTGATAATAATCTTACTTTTACAGCCACTAAACTCAAACGGCACAACTATGGCAGGTATCTATCTTCATATTCCTTTTTGTAAAACACGGTGCATCTACTGCGATTTCTACTCAACCACCCGTAGCGAGCTCAAAACCCGTTATGTACGAGCACTTTGCCAGGAGTTAGCCATGCGGAAAGACTACCTGAAAAGAGAAGATATAGAAACCGTTTATTTCGGTGGCGGAACCCCGTCTCAATTGGAAAAAGAAGATTTCGAACAGATATTTGATACGATCCGGACACATTACGGATTAAGCCATTGGCAGGAAATCACATTGGAAGCCAATCCCGACGATCTGACAAGTGAATATCTGAAAATGCTTTCTTCGCTCCCTTTCAATCGCATCAGCATGGGAATACAGACTTTTGACGATCCCACTCTCAAACTATTGAAACGTCGTCACAATGCCCGTACAGCTATCGAAGCTGTTCACAGATGTCGGGAAGCCGGTTTTCAAAATATAAGCATCGATCTCATCTACGGATTACCGGGAGAAACCAAAGAACGATGGGAGAATGATCTTCGTCAGGCTGTCAGTCTGAACGTGGAGCACATTTCCGCTTATCATCTGATTTACGAGGAAGATACACCTATATATAATATGTTAAAACAGCATCAGATATCGGAGGTGGACGAAGATTCCAGTTTAGATTTTTTCACGTTACTGATAGAGCATCTGCAGAAAGCGGGATTTGAACATTATGAAATTTCGAATTTCTGCCGTCCGGACAAGTACTCCCGCCACAACAGTTCTTACTGGAAAGGAATACCTTATCTGGGGTGCGGACCGTCGGCACATTCTTTTGACGGGATGACACGGGAATGGAATGTTTCTTCCATCGATACATATATAAAAGGTATAGAGGAAGACAGCCGTGCTTTTGAAATAGAGTATCTGGACCAGACGACCCGCTACAATGAATTTATAATCACTACCATACGTACAGTATGGGGAACACCTATAGAAAAGCTAAAACAGATGTTCGGCAATGAGATGTGGGAGTATTGCCAGAGAATGGCTGCGCCTTATCTGAAAAATGGGAAACTGGAAGAACACGACGGAGCCTTACGCTTGACTCGTGAAGGTATTTTCATCTCCGACAGTATAATGAGTGATTTACTTTGGGTAGATTAACAAAACAAACGGCAAGCCGATGACCGAATCAGAAGTTAGAAAGTTATTGCGGCAAATGAAAGAACTGGATTCGCAAACTGCTTTCCGGAACTTTTACAATATGACTTACAACCGCCTCTTCCGCATTGCCTACTACTATGTGAAACAGGAAGAATGGTCGCAGGAAATCGTTCTCGACGTATTTCTGAAACTATGGAAACAACGTAGCAATCTACTTGATGTGAGAAACATCGAAGATTATTGTTTCATTCTCGTCAAGAATGCTTCGCTCAATTATCTGGAAAAAGAATTAAAACACACTTACATTCATCCCGATTCTCTGCCGGAGCCACAGGAACAGAGCTATTCGCCGGAAGAATCACTCATCAGTGAAGAATTGTTTGCTCTTTACGTAAAAGCACTCGACCGGCTTCCGGAGCGTTGCAGGGAAGTATTCATTCGCATCCGTGAAGAAAAACAGAGTTACGCACAGGTAGCGGAGGAATTAGGTATCAGCACGAATACAGTGGACGCACAACTTCAGAAAGCAATCACACGACTCAAAGAGATGATTAGCCGGGCAGAAATAGATTAACAATTATTTAGAAAAGGAGCGTAGGGAGTTTCTGTCAACCTCCGGTCTTTATCAACAAATAAATCAATCACCTAAAAGACAGAAAAAATGAAAAAGCTAAATGACGCAATCATTAGAATCCTTGCCTTTCTATCAGTTTGTCTGTACCTGTTTTCATGCAACAATGATAACGACAATTTCCCGAAGGACTATGCAGGATTCGAACATTCGAAGGAAACAATAGAATGTGAAAGCGGTAAATCCGAATGTGAGTTGAAAATTAAAATTGTTGCAACGGAAAAAACGAAAGAAGACCGGACGGTAATACTTGCTACGCCCACTCTTTTAGCAGGACAAGCGGCAGTCGTACAGCTGACAGAAAAAAAAGTAATCATCAAAGCGGGTAAGAAGTCGGCTACGACTATTCTAAAAATCTATCCTAAACAGATGATATTGAAGAAGCAGAATATCACTTTATCCTGTACTCCCCAATGGAAAGAAGGCGGAATCAGTAAGTTGACCATTCTGTTGATACGAAAATAACAGATCAAGAGTAATACAGAAAAAACTATGAAATTTACCGATACGGAATTAGAAGAAATACTGTACAAGCTCGTCGCTTCCACGCGTTCACCGCGAGGACGGTTTTCAGCAACAGCCAGTTACCCGAAACTGGAGAAAAGACTGAAGTCACATACCCGGCGTCTGATGCTAATACGTACCTTCTCGGCAGCAGCGGCAGCAGCTCTACTTTGCCTATCGACGTGGACAGCCTATTTATATATACAACCAACCACCATACAAACGATTTCCACCTTGGCAGAGACACGCACGGTCTGTCTTCCCGATGGCAGTACAGTGACACTCAACCATTATTCTTCACTTTCTTATCCGGAAAAGTTTAAATCGGACAAGCGGGAAGTGGAACTCAATGGAGAGGCTTATTTTGAAGTAAGCAAGAAGAAAGAACATCCGTTTATCGTGCAGACTGAAACAATCGACGTTCAGGTATTGGGAACCCATTTCAATGTAGATGCATATCCTGACAATCCGGATGTAAAGACAACGTTATTGTCCGGCTCGGTAGCAGTCAGCAATAAAAGCAAGTCTGTTCGTATGATTTTGAAGCCTAACGAGATTGCTATATATAATAAGGTGGAAGAAAAACTCACTCGCAAAGTTCTAGCAAATGCAGAAGACGAAATTTCCTGGCGACAGGGAGAATTTATATTCGATGATCTGCCTTTGCAGGAAATTGCCCGCGAACTGTCCAACTCATTCGGAACGACTATCCATATAGCCGACACAACTTTGCAAAATTACCGGATCACAGCACGATTCCGCAATGGAGAAGATCTGGAGACTATTTTATCTGTATTACATAACGCCGGTTATTTCAACTACTCATTAAACAATAAACAGATTATTATTACTACTAAACCAGACTTAAAATGAAAACTATTCACCAAGGCCACCTGCCTGTCAGAACCATTGTTCTGATAGGTATGGTGTTCTTTATCACCGCCCAGGTACACGCACAAAACGCAAATGCCCGGCTTACATTAACACTACGAAATGTGACATTGAAGGAATTCACCAAAATAATTGAAAACTCAACCGGTTATTCCTTTATATACAGCGAAGAAATCAATATCAAACATAGAATCAACCTGAAAGTTAAAGAAAAGCCCCTGCACGAGATACTTGATATTGTATTCAAGGATGAAACAATCAGTTACCAGTTCTCCGACCGCTATATCCTGCTACAAAAAAAGAAAAAAACTAAAAACGTAAGCCGCAAGTTTACCATCAGCGGATATGTCACTGACGGAACGTCCTCCGAGACGTTGATTGGAACAAATATCTTTGAGAGTCATCAGAATCAGGGAACTACCACCAATCCTTACGGTTTTTACAGCATCACTCTACCTGAAGGAGAGACCAGCCTGCATTTTTCCTATTTAGGCTATGCCACAGAAGTTTGTCAGTTCATTCTCTCGCAGGATACATTGATGAATATACGTATGCAAGGAAATACGCAATTGCAGGAAGTTGTTGTTGTCTCGGACCGAGCGGAAGCAGGAGCCATGGCTACACAGATGGGGTCTATTGAAATCCCTATAACACAAATTAAAAGTACTCCGAGCATACTGGGAGAAGCTGATGTCATGAAAGCTATCCAGCTCATACCTGGCGTACAGGCAGGTGTAGACGGTTCTGCGGGATTGTATATACGTGGCGGTAGTCCCGACCAAAACCTAATCTTGCTGGATGGAGTTCCGGTATACAATGTAGATCACATGTTCGGATTCTTCTCGGTTTTTACTCCCGAAGCAGTCAAGAAAGTGATGCTATTCAAAAGTTCTTTTCCGGCACGCTTTGGCGGTCGGCTTTCTTCGGTAATCGATGTCCGTACTAATGATGGAGATATGCAAAAGTACCACGGTATGCTTAGTATCGGATTATTGACCAGCAAGTTCAATCTGGAAGGTCCTATTGTGAAGGGGAAAACATCCTTTAATATCTCTGCCCGACGCTCCTATCTTGATTTACTTGCCAAACCATTCATGCCCGACGACGAAAAATACAGCTATTATTTTTATGACGTGAATGCCAAAATCAACCATAAGTTTTCCGACCGTAGCCGTCTCTTCTTAAGCATATACAATGGTAAAGACCACTTCGCCACTAAATTTGACGAAAACACCGACAATGAAGACGGTTCTAAAATGAACTGGGGAAACACCATTGCCTCTGCCCGGTGGAACTATATATTCAACAACCGACTGTTCAGCAACACAACAGTCGCCTTCAACAATTACGAGCTTGGCATCCATTCATACATGACCAATCAATTCTTCGGATCAACCGAAAATAAAGTCAACAGATATTCCGCTGACTACCGTTCCGGCATTCAAGACTGGAGCTATAAGATAGACTTCGATTTCAACCCCAGCCCTATCCATCGCATAAAGTTCGGCACAGAATATATATACCATATCTTCCGCCCGGAAGTCATGACATCCAAAATTTCAGATCATACCAGCAAACAGGTCGGACAGGAGAAAACATACTACAGCATAAATAACAGCCCTCTATACGCACATGAAATATCAGCTTATGCGGAAGATAATTTCAGACTCAACACACGTTTCCGGCTGAATATGGGCGCCCATCTTTCTTTATTTCATGTACAGAATAAAAGCTACTTCTCCTTTCAGCCACGCATATCCGCCCGTTATCAGTTAGTGAAGGATATTGCCCTGAAAACATCTTATACTCAAATGAGCCAGTACGTACATCTGCTTTCATCCATGCCCATCAGTATGCCGACTGATTTATGGGTCCCTGTAACCCAAAAAATCAAACCTATGCAATCCCACCAGTTTTCCCTAGGCGGATATTATACGGGAATCAAAGGCTGGGAATTTTCGGCAGAAGGGTATTATAAGGCTATGCGCAATGTGCTGGAATACAAAGACGGAGTCAGTTTCTTCGGCACTTCGGCAGGCTGGGAAAACAAAGTGGAGATGGGAAAAGGGCGTTCGATGGGCATTGAACTTATGGCACAAAAGACTGTCGGCAAGACTACAGGATGGCTATCCTATACCCTTTCTAAAAGTGACCGCCAATTCGCCAAAGGCGGCATTAACAACGGAGAACGGTTTCCGTACAAGTACGACCGCCGTCACAGCATTAACCTGACGGTCAACCACCAGTTCAACGACCGCATCGACATCGGGGTTTCCTGGGCGTTCTACACAGGGGGAACAAGTACTATTCCCGAAGAAAAAACAGCAATTATCCGTCCTAACGACGGTATAAACAACGGTTCGGGCGGAGGATGGATAATCCCTTACGAACCCAGCTTTACCAATACATCTCCCACTATCGGAGAAACTAACTACGTGGAGCACCGGAACAACTTTCGCCTACCTGCAAGCCACCGGCTCAATATCGGCATCAATTTCAATAAAAAAACCAAGCATGGGATACGAACTTGGAATATCAGTCTATACAATGTGTATAACGCGATGAATCCGGCATGGATTTACCGAGCTCACAATGAACAAGGAAAAGGTGTCATCAAGAAATATACATTATTACCTATAATACCCTCGTTTACTTATACTTATAAATTCTAAACCGACAATGAAAACTTTTATACATTATTTATCCGTACTGATTGCAGCATTAATAATCGTTTCGTGTGAGAATGAGCTTCCTTTCAGCATCAAGGACAATCCGCCCAAATTAGTAATGAATGCACTGATTAATGCTGAAAGCCAGGCAAATCTTCTTTTCCTCAACTTCACAGGAAAGGACGCTACAACTCATATCCAAAATGCAACGATAGAGGTACGCGTCAACGGACAACTGACAGAAAGCCTGCGTCCCCTTCCACCGAAACAGGAAGGAGATCCGCAATGCCGCTTCAACATTACAAGCAAATTTACTCCCGGTGACGTGGTACGTATTGATGCACTTACTGATGACGGGAAATATCATGCGTGGGCAGAAGTGACGGTTCCTCAACGTCCTGCCGAAATAGAAAACATCGACACTCTTACCGTTCCAATGTTGGAGTATGGTCACATAAGAAAATATCTTCGTTACCGGATAACCCTCAAAGACCGTCCCAATGAAACTAATTATTATCGCATTGTGGTGGACAAACAAACTACTTTACGAAAATATAATTATGAAGAAGAGGGAAAAGGCGAGTACATCTTTTGGACAAAGCACAGTTACTCATTCATCGGACGCGAAGACATTGTACTGACAGACGGGCAACCGTCTACCGGACAAGACGAGGATAACGGATTATTTGACACGGCAAGGAATATCTATGGGGTATTCGATGACTCCCGGTTTAAAAACACATCTTATACAATGACAGTATATAATAGTACACACGTCGAAACTGCCAGCGAAGAGGGATTTTTTCATCAAATGGACATCATTATCCACTTAAGAAGCATCACGGAAGTAGAATATTATTATCTGAAAGCGCTTAACCTTGTGGACTCTGACATTTATGACGAGACAATCGATGAACCAATCAAATATCCCAGCAATGTACATGGAGGAACCGGAATGATAGGAATCTCAACAGAGGTCAGCAAAAAAATTGAAATAGAAACACCACAACGATGGTAACCAATCGTATATTATGCATATTTGTCTTACTCCCACTGTTCTGTTCCTGCCGAAGCAGCCGGAGTATGCTAAGAGAGATACAAGCCTTAAAATCCAGCTTGTATTACGAGCTCACTTCTCCTATCTATCAGGAGAAAGCAGACCAAACCGTATATCTGGACTTCATCGACTATTCCAACATGGATTATTACACGAGCGTGAAACGAAAAAAGTCTGCGTATATACCGTTACTGTTATATAACTACGAAGGTGAGCTTTTCCATCTCCGGTTAGGAGAGTCTTCGCTCACCCAACTCTATCGGGAATTTCTGACGGAGGCACTGCTTACCGAATGTAACAGTAGCACCTGCTACCATCTGATAGATAATCAGAAAGGGAAAATAATTCCCGATTCCGCCTATCGGCTGGAAGTAAAAATCAGAAAGAATGAGACGTATGGCAGAATCAAACTCAACCAGTCAAGCATCCCTTGGTTTGAGGGAGAAATGTTGGAGGTTGTCAATAACAAAATTCGCCCGGCAACTTCCAGTCTTGCCATTTCTATCCGCCTCACTCAAAAGGAAGATTGTCTGCTTGACAAAACCTACTCTACAGAATATCAGCAAACTACAAAAGCGCAAAGATTCGAAGATTCACCGTCCGCCAATGCCGCTTGCCTGGATGATATGACCGAATGTTTGTCAATGGCTACGAAAGAAATCGTGGAGGAGATTAGTCGGGATATACATTTAATACTATCTTTGCAGCCAAAAAGCAGGCACTAACTATGTTTATCATTATTGGAATTATGCTGACAGGGATGCTTCTTGGCTACTTGTTACGCAGTAAAAGACTATCATGGATACACAAGATAATTACTCTTCTTATATGGATTCTCCTCTTTCTTCTCGGAATAGATGTAGGAGGTAACGAATCTATTATCAAAGGTTTGCATACTCTCGGACTGGAAGCTATTATCATCACTGTAGCTGCCGTTGCAGGAAGTACGTTATGTGCCTGGGGATTATGGTATCTATTATATAGATGGAATAGAGGAAAGGAGACAAAAGCATGAAAGGTAGTTTGATTATCGTCTCTTTCTTCATTATCGGTACTCTTTGTGGAGTTTATCATCTCATTCCATACGACTTCACCGACAGCAAGCTCAGTTACTATGCCCTCTGCGGACTCATGTTCTGCGTAGGTATCAGTATTGGTAACGATCCGAATACCCTGAAGAGTTTTCGCTCCCTGAATCCGCGGCTTGTATTCCTTCCCATCATGACGATCATTGGCACATTAGCAGGCTGCGCCGTAGCAGGAGCCTTTATGAGCCAACGAGGCCCTTTAGACTGTATGGCAGTCGGAGCCGGATTTGGCTATTATTCACTTTCCAGCATTTTCATTACTGAATACAAGGGGCCCGAATTGGGAACTATTGCATTACTTTCCAATATCATGCGTGAAATCATCGCTTTGCTGTGTGCGCCATTATTAGTGAAGTATTTCGGAAAGCTAGCCCCTATTTCTGTTGGTGGAGCCACTACAATGGATACCACTCTTCCTATTATTACCCGATATTCGGGAAAAGAATTTGTAATCATTTCCATTTTCCATGGTTTTGTTGTTGATTTCAGTGTTCCTTTCCTAGTCACGTTCCTTTGCTCAATATCATTTTAACAGGAATAAATCCTAAAAAGCAGATTATTTCCACTATCGTTTTCGCACACGTATTACAAATATGTTTCATAAAGAACCGTTTTTGTATCAAAAAGCATATCATCTCTTGACTTACATCAAGAAATGAGGCTAAATAGAATCTTTTCCTTTTCTTTATTTTTATGCTATAAAACATATTCTTATATTTGCATAGGTAAAAAGAAAAAACTAAGCGCTTAGACTAATTTTCAATAGGTATTAGATTTGTTTTTAGGAATAGTTTTTAGGTATAACAATTAAAAAAGTAGGTATTATGAAACGTTTAGGATTAACATTAGTGGCAGCGCTCTGCCTTGCTGCTACAACATTTGCAGCCGGAAATCAACCTACAACTGCAAAATGGGAAGGTAACATCAATGTTAGTAAATTAGGTAAATATTTGAACTTGAATTCAGTTCAGAGTGAAGAGGTTGCAAACATCTGCGATTATTTCTCCGAACAGATGTCAAGAGCCACAACAGCAAAGAAAGATAAAGAAGCTAAATTGCGTAACGCTGTTTATGGTAACTTGAAGCTGATGAGAAAGACTCTTAGTGCTGAACAGTATGCCAAGTATGCTGCATTGATGAACATCACTTTACAGAATAAAGGTATTGAACTGAATAAGTAAAATGAGTAATATGCAAAAGAGAGAGAGGGTGGAAGCCAGTTTGGGCTTCCACTTTTTTTATTCTATTATTTAATAGTCACCATAGTAGCTCCAAACCCATATTCCTGGAAAGAAGCATCCTGATAACGGCAATTACTATATTTCCGTTTCAATTCATCAAGAACGGCTTTCCGAAGTACACCATCCCCTTTGCCGTGAATAAAGACAATCTTCTGCTCACGCTTGTTCTTATAAACCTCCATCACTTCGCGAAATTTATCCAATTGATAGTTCAGTATTTCAGCATTACCCATTCCTTGAGTATCATCTAGTAAAGAGTCGATATGAAGATCTATTTCGACAATCTCACTCTTTCCACCATGAGCATGGTTCGGTTTCACAATAGGTTGTGATCTGGGTTTATCTACAGACTTCTTCTGCAGCAAAGCCTCTTGAAGTTCTTCTGCCGAAACATATACTTGTTTAGTAGGCATATCATCTTTCACAATGTCATAAATCAACGCCGGTTCTTCGAAGAAATCAGAATCGCTAAAGGTATGAAGTTTATAGGAACTTCACGGTATCAATCCGTATTTCCACACTGACAGCCGGTTTGATAGCTGCAGGCTTACCGTCCTTGAAAGCGATCAACTGAACGGCCACCCGCTCCATATCATTCAGTACATCTTTTGTGAACTCCTCCAGCAACAATTTGGTATTGGGTTCCACCAACCCGTGCGAACGGTTCTTCCAGGCTTTTCCTTCTGCACTCAAATAAGTGTAATACAAATAATAATTGCTATCATTTACCAAATAAGTCTCGAAAGGAGTAGTCATCATAGCCTTTGCATCTTCAGGCACATAAGCCAGAAATACATTCAGCGTATCTCCTCCCTTCACTTCCGGCTGGCGTTGAATGACGGGCATCTCCGGTTTTACCGGTTTAGCAGTTCCCTCTTGTTTTGGAGCAGAAGAAGTCGGTTTACGCTTCAAATTATAGTCATCCGTTTCAATCACGACACACTCACGTATCGGCATCGGAATATCAAATCCATCTGCATCTTCCACCAACACAAAATCCTTTCCTTGGAATCCAGTGACGATTCCACCGCCTACCTCACTAAGAAAGCGTACTTTATCTCCTATTTTCATTGTTGTATATCCAATTAAAATTCAAACTCAAAAAAACGAGTAACAAAGATAGAGATTTCTATGAAATATTTCAGTAACTTTGTCTCAAGAATACGGAATGTAATCGATATGAAGATTGAAAAGCACATAGAAGGATTACGGTGTGGCTCTTATAATGACTTCAAAGTTATATATAATAGGTATGCCGGTAATTTATACGGATTTGTTTTCGGATTGACCCGTTCTCACGAGTTATCCAAAGACATTGTTCAGGATACTTTTATCAAAATATGGACTAACCGGGAAAGCATTGATCCCACCCAATCTTTCAAATCTTATTTATTTAAAATTTCCCATAATCTAATTATAGACGAGTTCCGCAAACGTCTCAACAATCCCATCTTTGAAAGTTATCTGGATTATTCCGACAACCTACCAATCAGCAATCCTTTTTCAGTCGAACAGAAACTAGACTATGATCTGTTTGTAGAACGGCTGAATAAAGCAAAAGAAAAACTGACGAGTCGTCAAAAAGAAATTTTTGAATTAAGCAAAGAGATGGGAATGACTTCCCCACAAATATCCGAGAAGCTAAATATCAGTGAACAGACCATTTACAACCAACTTTCAGCTGCAATCCGCATTCTAAGAAAAGAAGTGGGCAGTGCTTTTCTTCTTCTTTTCACCATTTTTTTTGAATAATACCGAAAAAAAACACTTTCCCATAGTAGACTTTTTAGTTCCTCCCGTATTAACTTATAGAACAACAAAGTCATTACATGGAAAAGCATATAAATAATCTATTAAATAAGTTCATCAATGAGAATATCACTCCGGATGAACGAAAGGTACTGAAAAATTCTGTTACAGAGTTATCAGATGAAGAATTAAAGCAGGCAATGTCCGACGTATGGGAGCAATATGAAACAAAAGCTACCTCACCTGTAGCATTTGAGCAAATAGCAAGAAAACTTTCCATTAAATCCCAATCATCCATGAGGCATACCTTATTATTTATAGCAAAAGTGGCGGCAGTCATTGCAATCCCTTTACTTATAGGTATACAAATCCACTTATATATAACCAACGATAAACTGAATAAATTTATCGATCAACAGCTAGCCATCCAAGTAGAAAGCGGAGAAAAAGCAGCAATCACTCTCCCTGACGGTACGAAAGTATATCTGAATGCAGCCACCTCCCTTTCCTATCCCAGCGACTTCGGATTATACCAAAGAGATATATACCTGACGGGAGAAGCCTATCTGGAAGTAGCTAAAGATGCAGAAAAACCTTTCCATGTACATACTGATGACGTGGAAATTGAAGTATTGGGTACAAAGTTCAATGTCAACTCATATCCGGATCAGGACGAAGTAGAAACAACCTTGATAGAAGGAGCAGTAAAACTGACTACCAAAAATAACAGTCAGCATCCTATCATTATGAAACCTAGTCAGAAAGTTATTTATTCAAAGAAGAATCACCAGCTATCCTCCCGGCAAACTACCGGGCACTTCGAAACAGCCTGGACACGGGGAGAACTAGTTTTCCGCTCTGCCAAATTCTCTGATATCATAGAAAAGTTGAAAAAACGCTATGGAGTCGAAATTCAGATAACCGGAGACAAATATAATACCGACCTCTTTACCGGTAGCTTTAAAGAAGAATATATTCATGGAGTATTGCGACTCTTACAAATGCACTATCAATTTACCTACACAGAGAAAAATGGTAAAATCCTGATAAGAATGAAGTAATCACTTAAAAAAAAACAGATATGAAAGAGAGAGCACCCTAACAAAATTGGAACCGAAAGGTTGGCAGACCCTCCGGTTCCATAGTCAATACAAACTTGCAAATAGTTTTTAGTATCAACCTTAATATTTAATATGATGGATAATTTTTATCTTAAGAAAAGTTATCGCTACAAATGTAGCAATAATTATCTAATCTTGTTTAGTATTCTTTTCATTTTAGTCATTCATCCGGTGAATTTATGCGCTCAAAACAAAGAGATCACTCTATCGGTCAAGAATGCAAGTCTTCAAGAGGTATTAGACCAAATAGAAAATAAGACAATTTATCGTTTCACATATCGGGATGTAAACCTGACAAAAGAAAAGAAAGTGACTATTACAGTCAATCAAATGCCGATTGAAACCTTTCTGAATAAGGTATTGCCTCCAATGTCCTTAACCTTCAAAAAGAGTGGAAACACCTTTGCCATTATCCCCATGAAGCAAGAAAAAGGTAAAAAATTGACAGGCGTTGTAGTAGATGAGAACAATGAACCTCTCATCGGGGTATCAATACAGGTTAAAGGTGTATCTAAAGGTACGACTACAGATATTGACGGTAAGTTCACCATTGATGCAGACCCTAATACCGCACTAATATTCTCGTATTTAGGGTATCTCACTCAAGAGCAGAAAATAAAAGACCAGACAAATCTGAAAGTCAATATGATTCCTGACACTCAAACACTCGATGAAGTAATAGTCATCGGATATGGTGCCCAAAGAAGAAGAGACTTAACAGGTTCTATCTCTTCCATCAAAGGGGAAGAAATGCCTCAAATAGGTTCCACCACTTTGGGACAAGCACTAAAAGGACAAGTAGCAGGTATGTCTTTCACGCAAACCAGCAGTCAGCCGGGCGCCGCTGTTTGGATGCAAATCCGCGGTGCGGCCACCGGTGCTTCACCATTAATTGTAGTAGATGGTGTACCAGTCAGTACGATGTGGGAGCCTGATCCAGGGCTTAATTTCGGGAAAGGTGACAAGGAAAGTGTACTCGATAATATTAACCCGGACGATATCCTGGATATTCAAGTCTTGAAAGATGCCAGTGCTACCTCAATCTACGGTTCCCGTGCAGCCGGAGGTGTCATTCTAATCACAACCAAGCGCGGATCGACAGACGAGAAAGTGAATGTTTCCTTCAAAGCTTCCTATACAGGCCAGTGGATCGCAGAAAAACCGGAAGTAATGAACCCCAAAGAATACATGATCGCTTCCAATGACTCTCAACTTGAACGGTGGATGCAATCCAGCGGATATTATCCGTGGGGAACTCTTCCGCCTTCCGAAGACATTAACGAGATGCGCCGCCGTTACGAAGCTGCCGGAAAGGCATGGAATTACAGCTGGGACGAGATTCAGAATTTCACAGGAGGAACAGACTGGTATGATGCTGTGACAAGAAACGGACAGATACAGGATTACAATCTTTCAGTCAGTGGCAGCGGTAAAAAATCCAACTATCTCATTTCATTGGGATATATGGGTAATGACGGAATTGTCAAGAATAACGATTACAACCGGACATCAGGCCGCATCAACCTCGACCAGACATTCAGCAAGTATTTCAAAGGAGGGATAACAGTCTCTTACTCACATATAAAGTCGAATGATGTGCCCATATCCGGAAAGTCAGGATCAACAACCCTTTTCATGGCAGTACGCAAATATGATCCTACGATTCCGATACGAGATGAAAATGGTAATTACGCTCTTGGACGCATCTATGGTTTGGCCCAAAATCCCGCATCTATTCTGGACGCCACCATGCTAACCCAGAAAGATAACCTTCTGACCTCCGCTTTCTTGGATATTATGCCAGCAAAAGGTTTAGTAGTAAAAACAACCGTAGGATATGACCGGAAATTTGCCAGTACCGGTGCATATTTCCCTATGACTACTCAAGAAGGGATCAACGCCAATGGAGGAATCGCCAAAATCAACGAAAACAATTTGTCGAACTACTACATCAATATGACCGCCACTTACAACAAGACATTTGCCAACGACCACGCTTTAACATTGATGGCGGGCTGGGAGTATCAGAAAGTGGTATCGGAAAGCCTGAGTGGTGAAAATCGCGGATTTCCATACGATGGAGTGAAATGGCATAACCTCGATCTTGGTACATACGAAAAGCCTATTGCGTCATCTTCAAAAACTACAGACCAGAACGCTTCTTTTATCGCACGTCTGAATTATACCTATAAAGATCGTTACCTGCTGACCGCCAATTTTCGTAGAGACGGGTCGTCCAACTTTGCAGCCAATAAACAATGGGGTAATTTTGGTGGTATATCTGTTGCATGGCGTATGAACGAAGAATCATTTATGAAACCAATCGAATGGCTGTCAAATTTAAAACTCCGATTTGGAGCAGGTATCACCGGATATGCCGGAAGTCTGACCGGCACTCGTACTTATTATACTCCCGGAAAAGATTATTATTTCAATAACAAATTGACAAGTGGTGTAGCACTCGCCGTACTTGGCAACCCAGATTTATCCTGGGAATCACAGCAAGACATCAATATCGGTTTGGATTTCGGATTCTTCAATAATAAGTTTGGCGGTACCATTGATGTTTACGAACGAAAAATCAGAGACCGTATCGGTACAAAGAACCTGATGTCGTATCACGAAATCAACACATTAAATTACAATACTCAGCGAATAGACAACACACGAGGAGTTGACCTCTCACTTTATGGAACCGTAGTCACCAAATCCGGATTCAATTGGCGCAGCCAGTTCACATTGACTTATTATCGTGACTTTACCTCCAAACGAGATCCGTCTGAGGTACTCGATATTAATACTCCGGCCCGTAACATTGACTGGAACGACGTCTGGAGCTATCTTTCAGACGGGTTAATCATGCCCGGAGAAACAGTTCCTCATATGCCCGGTGCCCTTCCCGGCACTATTAAAATCAAGGACATTAATGGCTATTTATACGATGCAGATGGTAGTATAATGAGAGACGCCGATGGTCGTCCGATGTATTTGGGCGAACCGGACGGAAAGATCGATAATGCCGACCTGGTCGTTATTCATAATAAGACACCGATACCGGTCAGTTGGACGAACACGTTCTCCTACAAGAATTTCGACTTGAGCATCCATATGTATGGTAAGTTTAATCATTATAAAAACACTGATTATCTGGTGAACATCGCTTATGGCCCTTATGAAGGCACCAACACCTCTCCTTATTTCAACGATCGATTCACTTTCAATAATACTACGTCTACCATTCCGGCTTTCACACAGAATACTTCGTCAAGTTTTGGATATGCCGATTACTTTATGGAAAAGGCATGGTTTATCCGTCTGGACAATATCACGTTAGGATACACACTTCCCAAGAGTATTACCAAGAAGGTCCTGCAGTCTGTGCGTTTCTATGCATCTATGAAAAATATTCTGACACTCACCCCTTACAAAGGATATGATCCAGAATACGATGTGTACACGTATCCGAGTACCAGTTCTTTCACTGTTGGTGTGGATATTAAATTTTAACCCTTATCATCATGAAAACAAAAATACAATTCATAATAGCAATTGCGTCAATAATCCTTTCAATGGAGGCTTGCACACTCGAAAGGGAATCATATAATGAAATCTATCCTGAAAACTTTTTCCGCAATGAAGACGATGTGAACAAAGCACTTGCAGGGTTGTACTACGGTCCATTCCGAATGGGATACGGCAGTTTCTACGGAGTCGACCAATATAGCTATCAGGTAGTGTCTGACTTCACCTCTGGTACATTGGCTAGCCGTTGGACCACTGCCACAGGTTATCCGCAATATCAGGAACATCGTTGGGAAGAAAATGCTCCCGCAGGGTATGCCAAGGATTTTGCCGAAGGGATGTACTCGCAATATAACAAACTTACTTCTGTATTGGAAACTATCAAACGCATAGAAGCTGCCCCTATCACCGACAAGCTTAAAGCAAAAGCCATAGCTGAAGCAAAATGTATTTACGCTTGGATTGGTTTCATTCTCTATGACTTATTCGGCCCTGTACCATTGGTCACAGAAGAAGCACTGGCTAATCCGAATGAAAAAATACTTATCCCTCGTTTGAGCGATACCGAATACACCGCCATCATGCACAAATATCTGGATGATGCCATCACCGAACTGCCCATCAGACAAGATGACGATTGGGGACGAGTGTCCAAAGGACTGGCACTGATGTTGAAACTCAAATTCTACATGATAGATAAAAATTATACAGAAGCCGAAAAAATAGCAAGAGAACTGTACAGTTATCGCGGAACCACGTATGATTTGATGGAAAAAGGTAAATACAGAGAAATTTTTAACAAATATAATGTCAAAAACAAAGAGATCATCCATGCCATTCCATGTGGACTTGCCGATGGAATGCAAAACCGAAGTATCATTCAATTCTGGCCGGTACGCTATCGCGAGGACAGGCAATGCTGGTTTACCTTCGGCATGAACTGGGATTTCTACGACACCTTTGAAAGTGGTGATGACCGGTTAAACTCCATCGTTACTTCTTATACCAGTATCACCAATGAAGCAAATGACCGCACGCACGGATTCCTTGCTAACGCAGCGGCCATCATAAAAGTAGATGACCATACCTATACCGGAGGTGAATTTGCTTCAGTAGATTTGATTGTTTACCGCTTTGCCGATGTTATGCTGTCATTAGCAGAATGTATCAATATGAACAACAATGGTCCGACACAGGAAGCTATCGACCTCGTTGATGAAATTCGCAACCGCGTAAACTTACCCGAACTGACTGATGTACAAACGTCGGACAAGGATGCTTTCAATAAAGCCATCCTCAACGAACGGTTACATGAGTTTATGGCAGAAGGTTTGTCGCGTCAGGATAAAATACGGCATGGAGTATTTGTTTCCGACTCCAAGGCAATGTTTCCCAATAGCCAGTCGGCAAGTCATAAAGTACGTTTTGCCATACCCTCCAAATACATTCTCGAATCAGAAGGGGTGGTCAAGCAAAATCCGGGATATACCAATTAATATTTTCACCATAATCAAGTTAATAATATGAAGAAAAAATATATATGGCTATATGCATTTATCTGCTGTTGCTACAGTTGTGAAGGGAACAATGACCCGATCGATAACAAACCCAATCAATCAATAGAAGTGACTTACGACAAGGGAATTACTCCTCCTTCAATCCCCGTCATCGACGAAAGCGATTATACTGTCTATTATGTAGATACTGATACAGGCGATGATACAAATGACGGCCTAAGCGAGGCAACTCCTTTCAAAACGTTATCCAAAGTTACATATATGGCCAAGATTCCCAAGATGAAAGTCCTGCTGAAAAGCGGTTCTGTCTTTGCAGAAAATCTGGTTCTGAAAAATCTGAACAGTAGTGTCGACAAGCCATTTATTATGGACATTTACGGAGGAACAGAACGTCCTACCATCAGCGGAACAGGCGATCAAGCCGTATTGATCCAGGATGACAATATGCGTTTCCGCAATATTCGTGTAACCAACAAGACCGGAACACGTGGTATTCGCATACAAACCCAAATCCAAGGTGCCGGAGCTTTCCTCAATGTAGAAATTACAGGCTGCCTCATCGAAGAAGTGAACTGGGCCGGTGATATACCTTTTGAAAATGTTGATCCGGAAACGATCGATGTAGAAAAAATAGCACCGGATAGCCGCTTCTCCAATAAAGAGTTCGGTGGTATCATCATCGAAAATGCTACAACCCAAGAACAAGGTGCCAGCTGGTATGAAAATCTCTTTATCACCAACAACATTATTCGTCAGGTATGCCGCACAGGAATCCTGATTCAGGGGAAATGGGGACAACGTGACAAACCGGGCAACGGCAATAATGAATATATTAGCGACGACCAAAACTGGTACCCATCCAGAAATGTGGTGATACAAGGCAATGATTTCAGCTACTGCGGTGGCGACGGCTTGATCCTAATGGGCTCCACCGACTCTTATATTGATCATAACCGTTGTTTCCATGCCAACTTCCTCGGACGAAACGGACAGGCAAGTGCTGGCCTTTGGCCTTATAGCTGTACTAATATCGTCATGCAATACAACGAAGCCGCCTACACTTGGCTGGCTCATGGCAGTGCCGATGGTCAGGGACTTGATGTGGATATTGCCTGCAAAAACACATTAGTACAATACAATTATGTTCATCATAATAAAGGAGGAGGCATTCTTCTGTGTAATATAAAAACAGGAGACCATAGCGGAACGGTTATCCGCAATAACATTTTCTACAAGAATGACGGAAGTTACCGTGGCAGTCTGATGACAGTTTCAAGTAATGTGGGAGCAACAGACATTTACAACAACACAATTGTGTTGGATAATGGGACAACTCCAGTAATCATTTTTACTGACGACTGGGCTAATGCCGGAAAGTCTCATGATATTTCTTACCGGAACAATATTTTTGTGTCAATGACTCCATGTACGGGAAAAATAGACCTCCACAATATGGAGAAGTATTCGTTTGAAAACAATCTGTTTTTCCATGTGGGTAGTTCCTTTATTATAGATTCATCTCCACTCCGTTATGATCCGAAAATAAATGCACCCGTTTCAGCCAATGGTTTCAGTCAGACCCTAAGATTCCAGCCAACTGAATCCAAAGTTTTCACGGACGGAATATTGTTCGACGGAATGGCCGATACTGATTTTGCTGGAAACCCGGTTCAGGGAATCAACTATTTGGGAGCATTTTCTAAATAAAATATATAACTATATTTATATCTACATATGAAGCAGTATTTGAAAATATCAATGATAGTCACATTCGCATTAATCATATTTAGTTGCGATAAAGACAATGAACTATCCGGAAAAATTTTCCAAGTAGATAGCGCACAAAATTTAACTGTCGGAAAAAGTGGTGGCGAAATATTCATACCCGTAACTTCCACAGACAATTATGTACCTATGTCTTCCGAGCCATGGTGCACCATCGGAGAAAAAACGGAAGATGGCTTTTTCTTCTCTGTCAATACAAATGCATTGACAACAACAAGAAGTGTCGATGTAGTAGTAGCTACCGTAGGGTTTCCTTTCTACATCATCAAAGTTACACAAGAACAAGGCGATCCTAACTTCTCCATAGCAGACGAGGAATTGAATAAAACATTCGCACAAGCCGGTGGCGAACTATATGTGACTCTTGCCACAAATATAGATTATACAGTGGATCCTCCAACTGACACTTGGTGCAGCATAAGCGATATTACCGCCAATGGTTTCAAACTTACAGCGTCTCCTAATGATGTCACACAACGAAGAACCTCAATAACGATACATCCCAATGGAGATTTTCCAAATGTAACAATCATCGTGAAACAAAGTGGCAATGCAATACTACAAAACGGCTTTTTCATCAATAACAGCATGGAACATTGGACAACAAGCGGTACTAGCGGCCTGTTCGGACTGGCTACTGACGCATACATTGCAGCCGGATCCCCCACAGGAGCTTACTATCTTAAAAACAATATCTCCGCAACAAGCGGATTTGAAGGCAGAGTCACCCAAAAACTTACAAACCTGACCGATGGAGTTTACATATTATCTTGTCAGGCAGCCGGTTATCCGGGAAATTCAGCTGCCACTGACGGGGTTTATTTCATTGTGATTGATAAAAACGGAAACGAAACGCAACAGAAAATGACATTACCGGGAGGCGGTTGGAAAGAGAATTCCATGCAAATTAATGTAACAGGAGGAGAATGTACGATTGGAATCTATGCAAAAGCTGCCGGAGGCAGTTCATCTACCATGTCCTTTAAGGTAATGAATTTTGATTTCAAATAAATAACCTATAAAGTACTTAATGTAAAAATGAAAAATAGAATAATATTATTACTGTCAGTTATCCTGACAACAATGATTTCCTGCCGTACACAATCAGTTAAAGAAGTAGATATTTGTATCTATGGCGGTACATCGGCAGGTGTAATCGCAGCCTATACGGCACAACAGTCAGGAAAAAGTGTCTTACTCATCGAACCTGGCCGCCATTTAGGCGGCATGAGTTCGGGAGGATTAGGATTTACTGACATTGGAAACAAGTATGTAGTGCAAGGATTAGCGCTAGATTTCTATCGCCGGTTGGGCACACACTATGGAAAACTAGAACAATGGATATTTGAGCCAAGCGTGGCCGAAACCATTTTCAAAGACTACATAAAACGCGCGGGAATTGAAGTCTGGTATGAAAACCGATTGTCCGATGTAGAAAAACAAAGAAACTCCATCACCACCATTACATTGGAGGATAGTAAACATCCGAACCATACTACCAATCGAAAAGTGCGGGCAAAGGTATTTATTGACTGTTCTTACGAAGGAGACTTGATGGCAAAAAGTGGTGTTTCCTATATAGTGGGACGAGAAGCGAACAGTCAATATGGAGAAACATATAATGGTGTCGAGTTAATGGACCGTCATCAATTCCCTGACGGTATAGACCCCTATAAGATAAAAGGTGATTCAACCAGTGGGTTAATTTATGGTATCAATCCCGCTCCGGTCAATTCAAATGGAACCGGTGACAAAAAAGTACAGGCATACAACTTCAGGATAACATTAACAAACCGTCCGGAAAATCGGATTCCAATCACCAAACCGGACAATTACAATCCCTCACGCTATGAATTATTGCTACGGCTCAAAGAGTTACATCCATGGAATAAACATACAGATGTTTTTATTTGGAGTGATATGCCTAATGGAAAGACAGACATTAATAACTTCGGAGGTTTTTCTACAGATGTAATAGGTGAAAATTGGAATTACCCGGATGCTGACTATGAAGAACGGGCACGAATTTGGAAATTCCATGAAGATTATACCAAAGGCCTGCTCTACTTCGTGGGACATGACGAACGGATTCCCGAATCAATCCGCAACCAGATGTTGGAATGGGGTTACCCGAAAGATGAATACACAGACAATGGACACTGGACACACCAACTGTATGTACGTGAAGCCCGACGGATGATCGGTGAACTGGTCATGACACAACATCACTGCCAAGGCAGGGAAACTGTAACGGACGGTATAGGCTGGGCCGCCTATACCATGGACTCACATAACTGTGACCGCCATATCGTGAATGGCATGGTGAAAAATGAAGGGAATGTAGAAATCGGAGGCTTTAGCCCCTACCCTATTTCATATAGAGCCATCACTCCCAAACAAAATGAAGTGCAAAATCTGCTGGTCCCTGTTTGTTTGTCAACGTCACACATCGCATATGGCTCAATCCGCATGGAACCGGTATTCATGGTATTAGCACAATCAGCAGCCATTGCCGCCGGTCAGGCTATTGACAAATATGATAATTGCGTACAGAAAGTAGATGCCAAAGCTATCCTGAAAGAATTCAGAGAAAACCCATTGGCGGACAAAAGCCAACCGGAAATCCTGATAGACAACCATGATACGTCCCATGTTCAACGTACCGGAGAGTGGAAAACTGAAATATGGAAAGCTTATGGTCCCGATTTCTTTTCTGACGATTCCAAAGGAAAGAATCTTAAAACCATACAATATACTCCGGTCATACCGGTAGACAATCTGTATGAAATATATGCTTATTTCCCCAAAGTACAAAATGCTACTACACAAACGCACATAGACATTTACGATGGAAATGAGTTACATAAAAAGATCATCCGATCTTCGGATATTGTTGTAGAAGGACAAACTTCCGGAGAATGGGTCTCTATCGGGCAATATAAACTTACAAAGGGAATGGATAACTATGTGAGAATCTCGAACGAAGAAGCAGATGGAATAGTTGTAGCAGATGCAGTACTCTTTATCCCTGCAACAGACAATTAATCGATAAAAACGTATAAAAATGGATAGATTCAAAAAATATGATACTTTCTTTTTAGTCATATTTTGTTTACTCATCTCTCAAAGTATCCGGGCAGAAATCAAACTGCCCGGATACTTCACCGACAACATGATGTTACAACGGGATATGCCCATAAAGATTTGGGGATGGGGAAACAGGTATGAAACTGTGACGGTCAGTATTCATGATCAGAAAGTGAATACACGGTGTAAGAAAGACGGCACTTGGGAAATAATTTTATCTCCTATACCTTATGGAGGTCCTTATTCTCTAACGGTCCAGGGAAAAGAAAACAGTATTAAAATAGAAAATATATTGATTGGAGACATCTGGCTATGCAGCGGACAGTCTAATATGGAATGGACTGTTGAACAGTCCGCCAATTCAAAGCAAGAAGTTCAAAATGCCAATTATCCGGAAATCAGAGCATTAAAAGTACCTAAAAGCATCAAAAACAGCCCACAGGACAATTTTAATGCCCAATGGGAGATATGTTCTCCTTCCACTGTCGGAGCTTTTTCGGGAATAGCCTATTATTATGCCAGAGCTCTGTATAAAGAAGTGCAAATTCCTATTGGGATTATCAACGCTTCTTGGGGAGGAACAGATATTGAAACATGGATTAGTGATGAAGCTTTTACTGCACTCCCCTCCAACGTTCAAAAGCAATATAACATGGAAGTCGTCAATAATCTGGAAGAATATATTCGCCAGAACAAGGGACAGAAACAGGCTTTTCTGGATGCCATGGAAAATGATCCGGGAATTAACAACCAGTGGTTTATTCCCGGATTCAACACTGTGGCATGGGAAGAAATGAAAGTGCCCGGTGAATGGGGAACAACTCCTTTATCACTAATAGACGGACATGTATGGTTCAAATATGATCTGAACTTAACTTGTACGGAAGCAGGCAGACCCGCCACTCTTTCTCTTGGAACCATCGACGATGCAGATATCACATGGGTGAATGGAACAAAAGTTGGTAATGCCAGTGGATGGGATACTCCACGAATCTATTCCATACCTCCCGGCATATTGAAAGAAGGTAGTAACAACATCACTGTCAGAGTAACTGATAACGGAGGAAGTGGTGGCATGTGGGGACAGGAAGCGGACATCTATCTGGAAATTGACAATACCCGTCACTCTCTGGCAGGAAACTGGAAATATCAAATGTCAGTTGCCAATGCAGATTACCATGTATTGGATATAACTCCCAACATGGTACATTCCTCCTTATATAATACAATGATTCATCCGCTCACTCCTTTCCGTATAAAAGGAGTCATCTGGTATCAGGGAGAGAATAATGTAGGAGCAGGATATGATTACCGGACACTATTTCAAACACAGATAAAAGATTGGCGAACCCGATGGGGGTATGAATTACCTTTCTATTGGGTACAATTAGCCAACCTGTATCCGGAAGACACGACCCCTGTCGGAAGTTCATGGGCAGAACTTCGGGAATCTCAAGCTATGACATTGGAACTGCCACACACAGGACAGGCCACTATATATGACATCGGCGACGCTTATAGTATACACCCTACAAATAAACAGGAAGTGGGCAGACGCCTATCCTTAATTGCATTGCACAAAGATTATGGCAGAGACTCACTTGTTTACAGCGGTCCTACTTTCCAGAATGTCAGTTTTAAAGAAAATACAGCTGTTATTACCATGAATACATATGGTTCTCAATTGACTATTCATAACAAGTATGGCTATCTGGAAGGATTCAGCATTGCCGGAGAAGACCGGAAATTTGTATGGGCAAAAGCATTTATTGATGCAAATGGAAAAATCATTGTATACAACGAGAATATAGCAGAACCGGTTGCTGTCCGTTATGCTTGGAGCAACAACCCCGCCGCCAATCTATTTAATGCACAAGGTCTTCCCGCTATTCCATTTCGTACAGATAGCTGGAAAGGCGTTACTGAAAAATAAGAAACAACATGAAACATATCATCATACTCCTTTTAGGAATAATCACTTCATCCTCAATCTTTGCCCAGCAAAGTTATGAGACCAAGGCAGATTCTATCATCCGGTTAATGTCATTGGATGAAAAAATAGGGCAACTTAATCAGATAACGGGATTCCAAATGGCAACCGGTCCTATCACTGATTCCGGAGATAAGCGGAAACTGATTAAAGAAGGGAAAATAGGATCTATGTTGAATGTATGCGGTGAATATGCAACTCGTTCCATGCAAGAACTCGCCATGCAATCACGACTGCATATTCCACTTCTTTTCGGACTGGATGTCATTCATGGTTACCGGACTGTATTTCCTATTCCCCTGGCCATGGCTTCCAGTTTCGACACAGAAGCCATATGGCAATCATGCCGGGTGTCAGCACGTGAATCGGTGGTTTCCGGTATTCATTGGACTTTCTCACCAATGCTTGATGTTGCTCGCGATCCTCGTTGGGGAAGAGTGATGGAGGGACCGGGAGAAGATACATACTGGGCCTGCGAAATGGGGAAAGCAATGATTAACGGTTACCAGCAACCTTTCGACGACGGACTCCAGCTAATGGCTTGCGCCAAACATTTCGCAGCTTATGGAGCAGCTATCGGAGGCAGAGATTATAACACTGTGGATATTTCTATGCAAACATTACATAATGTTTACCTTCCTCCGTTCAAAGTTGCAGCAGAGAATGGGGTGGCCAGTTTTATGTGCTCTTTTAATGAGATTAACGGTGTACCTTCCTCCGGCAATGCATACTTGTATGATCTGCTTTATAAACAATGGGGATATAAGGGGCTCGTAGTCTCCGACTGGGCTTCCATCTGGGAGATGGTAGTACACGGTTATAGCAAAGACAGGGAAATGGCAGCTATGCAAGCCATTCAGGCAGGAGTTACCATTGATATGGAAAGTAATGTCTATTCCGACCAACTGAAGAAATTAGTAGGAAACCGGGAAAGTTTCAGAAGCTACCTTAAATGAAGCAGTTCGCAAAGTCTTGGTACAAAAATATCAATTAGGTCTTTTCGATGATCCGTATCGATATTGCAACAGCCAGAAAGAAGCTGATGAAATATTAACGGATTCACACCGGAAAACAGCATACGAAATGGCTTGCAAGTCCATTATCTTACTCAAAAACAACAGTCTGCTTCCAGTGAAGATACCTCAAAAAGTAGCCGTCATCGGACCATTGGCCAATTTCCAACGGGCTATGGACGGCAACTGGACAGTAGCTGCCGAAACAGATGTTGCCGTCACCTTACTTGAAGCACTCAAAAACAAATTTCCACAAACTGAAATCACTTTTATAGAAGGTTGTTCTATCTCCGGTAATGATAGGTCAGGTTTTCCGGCTGCCATCAAGTCAGCCAAAGAGTCCGACTTGGTTATATTGGCTTTGGGAGAAAACTGGGGAATGAGTGGGGAAGCCCGTTCAAGAGGTGACATACATATTCCCGGAGTACAAGAAGAACTTGCCTGTGAAATTTATAAGGTCAATAAAAAATGCATAACCTTACTAATGGGTGGAAGACCACTAATCTTTAACCAAATAGCAGAAAAAGCACCCGCCATTCTTTATACATGGTTTCTCGGAACAGAAGCCGGTAATGCCATGGTGGATGTCATAACAGGAAAATATAATCCGTCGGCAAGAGTACCTATGTCTTTTCCCAAGCATATAGGTCAGATCCCTGTATACTATAATTATAAAAACACAGGTCGTCCGGCAGTAGACAAGGAAGGCAACTACTCAAGTCGTTACATTGATATTGACAACAAGCCACAATATCCATTCGGCTACGGCCTTTCCTATACAACTTTTGAATATGGGCAGCCTGACATCAGCATTGAGGAAAAATTTATTTCTGTCGACATACCTATTTATAATAGCGGCTTAATGGACGGACACGAACTAATCCAGATATATACCCGAAAATGGTGGGGAGAATCAACCCGTCCGGTAAAAGAGCTCAAAGCTGTTGAAAACGTGTTTTTAAAAAAAGGGGAGAAACGAACAATCCAACTCAAAATTCCTTTTGATCGACTAGCGTATTACGGTCAGTCCGGTTGGGAAAAAGCTGATGGAGATTATACAATTATGATCGGGAGAAATGCAGAAGATATTATTTTCCGAAAAAATATCAAAGTCAACTTTTAAATGATATATTGATTTTTCTTCTATCTTTGCTCTATGAGATACCCGGATATCTACAAAAATCATAAATTGACGACGAAACCGATGAAAGGACTTATTATAGTTATAGCTTTCGATGCAGACGATACCTTATGGAGCAACGAATCTTTTTTCAGGAAATAGAAAAACAATATACCAATCTACTAAAACCTTATGGCACTTCCGGAGATATTTCAGCCGCTTTATTTCAAACAGAAATGAGCAATCTGAAATATCTCGGATATGGCGCCAAAGCTTTCACCATTTCTATGGTGGAAACTGAAGTAGTAGTAGATGCATTCACACATGATCATTTAAAACAGGTGAAAAAATTGGATTACAATTACAACAGTTTCATCAATTCAGCAGCCCGACACGCCTCTATCGAATTCCCGACAGAAAGTTTTTCCAAAATATTCTGCCGGTGCCGGTTGACTGTATTCACACTGATATAAAGGGTTGTTGCAATCTCTTTACTTGATAGTCCTTTACGTATACAGCGAAGTATTTCCTTTTCACGTTCGGACAATATATTGCGATGTTCCTCCGATAAGAAAAGTATTTCCACTTCTCCACGTTCCATGTGAGTAATGGTAGGGTATATACCTTGCTCTGTCCGTTGATCTGCCGACAGGGAATAAAGACAAAAGATCAGCCATGCACTTCCCGAAGGAGTATTTTCCATAATCTGCACTAAGTTATCAATATACTGATACACTCCTTTCTCATTCATCATACGTATTCTGCATCTTCCTCGGTATTTCAGCCGTTCATCGAAAGGCATTGCAAAGGTTTTCTGAAAAAACTTATACTCCAATAACCGCTTTTCTACCAAATCTTCAGGATGAATACGCCGGTAAATACAATCTTCATCCATAGAATCAATTACACTTAACGCAGCTTCTTCGGGAGTCAACCCCAAGAAATGTGCCCACGGATGAACGGCAATATAACTCTTCCTGTTCGAAAGATCCGAAATTACAGCACACCCGCCATTTATCTCTGTCAATGAATGAATAAATCGCCGATGCTGCTCTACAACCCTATTATCCAATGTTTCATCAGTGATCGGTTGCGTTGCATAAACTTCATCTATTTCCTTTTGTAATACGTCCATTCTATAAAATGGTTATTATTCAGTATTGTTACACACGGCGGCTTGTGCTATCTTTGCACCACAAAGATAATCAAATAAGAAATAATCATGAAATATTTAAAAATCAAAATCATGTCAATAGCCTTTATAGCAGTAGCAACTTCTTCTATGGGACAAAGTTTGAATAAAATGAACTGGCTGAATGAGCCTCAACAATGGGAAATAAAAGATGGTAAAACTTTAGTGATGGACGTTCCGGCAAAAACTGACTTCTGGCGGATTTCTCATTATGGATTTACCGTAGACGACGGTCCTTTCTATTATGCCACTTACGGTGGAGAATTCGAAGCCAAAGTAAAGATAACCGGCAATTACGTAACAACTTTCGACCAAATGGGATTAATGCTGCGCATCGACCATGAAAACTGGATCAAAGCAGGTGTGGAATATGTAGATGGCAAACAGAATGTGAGTGCTGTTGTAACGCATCGGACTA
Organism: Bacteroides sp. BFG-637; assembly: GCF_024793605.1. Classification (NCBI taxonomy): domain Bacteria; kingdom Pseudomonadati; phylum Bacteroidota; class Bacteroidia; order Bacteroidales; family Bacteroidaceae; genus Bacteroides; species Bacteroides sp. BFG-637. The sequence goes on from NZ_JANUPD010000002.1 coordinate 57,070, forward strand.
GCGATTGGAGCGTAGTGCAGTTGCCGGATGCTCCCCGTTCTATATGGATAAAAGCAGTCCGCCGTTTGGATGCAGTAGAAATATTTTTCTCACGTGACGATAAAGAATATATTATGATGCGCACTTGTTGGTTGCAAGATAATTGTCCTGTCATGGTTGGGTTGATGGGAGCTTGTCCGGACGGGAAAGGCTTCACCGCTACATTCGAAGAATTTAAAGTGACTCCATTAGCCGATCAACGAAGACTGGAATGGGCCAAGAAACAAATGAATAAATAGGTACTTCACATATACCGGTTGTTGTACCCGACTAAAGCATAGCTTTAGGGAATGAAAAGCATAGCTTTAACCAGTCTAAAGCTATGCTTTTGAGAGTTAATAAGAGGTATATCCGTTCTTTCTACAGATATAGCATTTATCTGTCTCCTTCACCTTTCTTCTGAACACCTGATAAATAGAGCATTCACGGGTGGAGGGGATTAAAAACAAATACTATAATTAGTAGAGGTGAATTACAGAGAAACAGAGCATACGTTTTTCATATTATTTCCAAAATCGTATATACCTGTCCTTTTCACGGTTCAAAGCAACTTCATCGACACAATCATCCAGCCGGAACCATGAATGCTCTATGAACGAGCCTCCTTTTTTAACTGATTTATCCCAGTTTCCTATCACCTGCCCCTCATGAAGAACAATCGGATAAAACAGACCATTATTCGTAAATGCTTTTGCATAATGCTCTTTAGGCAAAACGTCTGTCCGGTCTTTATACCCAAGCAAATATTCATCATAAGAAGGAAGAAGATGTAAACTTCCGGAGACTTTTCCACGAGTCCGGCAATCTTCATGAATATACCATGTCTGTCCATTCCATTCTTCCGTAGTCAATTCTGAATCAATCAGATAGATAGCTTGCCGTGCTTCAGTAACAGGCAGTCCCGACCACCAGACAAAATCTTGTAAAACAGCGGGAGCATGACTCCGAAAATAGCTTCTGGCCAAACGAGCCAAAGATTCATCTTTTGTCAATTCAGGCATTGGCGGAACACGTTCTTCCAAAAGTGCATACGTGCATTTACTTCCTTTATCTTCTCCACTACAGACAATGCCCACCTGTTCTGCCCGCGCCATAAAGCGGGTCATACGATGATTATCCGCCACAATTCCCGAACGGCTAAAATGTTCAGCAATTTCCTGCCTTGTCAGACTCTTTTTTCCACTAAGAATCTTTTCCAGTAACCGATAGCTTTTCACATAAAGTTCTTCTGAAATATCCAGATCATGTCCTTTCGCATAAGATTCATTGGCAGCTATCACACGCTCAGCAGAAAGTTTCAACATCCATCGGATATCCTCTGCCGCTACCAGATGCCATGTCGGACGCATTACATGAGTTCGCAAAATCTCACCCTCGCGTAACGCTTTCTCCACAGTCTGAATCGTTGCCGACTTCAAACGCATTCCTACTGCCCACTTTACCATGGAATAATTCTGCGCCTGTATGGCTCCCATCCAGGACACAAGTTCCTTCGGTTGAGAGAAAAGAGGACTTAACAACTGTTGGTTTAATAAACGTATATTCGATATTTTCATTTCAATTTATTACCTTTTTTATCAATATAAAACCAATGATTGCTTTGCCACATCCAATGCTCCCCATACTTATCCAGTGTCTTTCTTTCCCCGGTATAAGTCGCTTTGGCCTTCCCGTCTTTGAAAGGAAGAGCGAAAGCAAACTGCGGTTGGATGACGACATTCCCCAATGTATCGGCAAACCCCATCAGCATTTCATCGTTTATGATACGAAAAAGCCCTTCCTCTACATAGTCCGGCCCATTATCAAAGCTAAAGGTATAAAAAAGTTTTTCTCCTTTATTGTTGATCGTTGTCCATCCGGGGGTATGAGGTTCCACTACAAAACCGATATGCCGTATGGTATCACTCCCTCCATAATGATATTTACCAAAAGGAATCACCGTATCACCTCGTTCATTCAAATAACAGACAGAAGAGCCTAATTCCGGAAATTCTGTTGACGTATAAGCGATAAGGATTGCATGATCCGACTGTTTCTGACCGTCCAAACATCCAGTCGTAAAAATACAAAACAATAAGGCATACAAGGATTTTATTTTCATGAGCTTATTATTAGTATACTGCAAATATAAAATTTCTTTCCAAACAAACCATTGTTAATAATAAAAAGAATAAGCCGGAAGAGATAGATACTACCTCAACTCCCTTACCAAGAGCCAAAACCAGTTGGAAGTCTCCGAATAAATATCTACTTTTGTACTTCATAACAAAGAATATATTTAAATATGATGCTCTATAAACTCATCCCTCCCTCAACGGTAACAGCAGCTATCCAGTTGCCGACTTCTAAAAGTATCAGTAATCGTGCATTAATCATCAATGCATTGGGTAAAGGAACGTATGCTCCTGAAAACCTGTCTGATTGTGACGATACACAGGTGATGATAAAGGCTCTCACCGAAGGGAAAGAGATGATTGATATCATGGCTGCGGGCACTGCTATGCGTTTTCTTACCGCCTATTTAAGTGTGACTCCGGGAGAACGGACCATCACAGGAACAGCACGTATGCAGCAACGTCCGATACAGATATTAGTCAATGCTCTTCGGGAGTTAGGAGCTGAAATAGAGTATACCCACAATGAAGGGTATCCTCCTCTATGTATCAAAGGGGCAGAGCTGAAAGGAAACGAAATAACACTGAAAGGAAATGTCAGTTCCCAATATATATCTGCTTTGCTGATGATAGGTCCGGTACTCAAAGACGGTTTGACGTTACATTTGAGCGGGGAGATTATTTCCCGTCCATATATTAATCTTACATTGCAACTGATGCAGGACTTTGGAGCCAAAGCCGCATGGACTTCTCCAAACTGTATTTCCGTTGCTCCACAACTCTATCAGAGCATTCCTTTCAAAGTGGAAAGTGACTGGAGCGCGGCTTCCTATTGGTATCAGATTGCTGCCTTGTCTCCCAAAGCAGAAATAGAGCTGTTAGGATTGTTCCGTAACAGCTATCAGGGTGATAGTCGGGGAGCAGAAGTTTTCTCACGCTTAGGCATAACTACCGAATTTACATCGCAGGGTGTGAAACTGAAAAAAACAGGTAAAGCGCCGGAAAGGCTGGAAGAGGATTTTGTCGATATTCCGGACTTGGCACAGACGTTTGTCGTTACTTGTGCCTTGCTGAATATTCCTTTCCGTTTCACAGGATTACAAAGTCTGAAAATAAAAGAGACTGATCGTATTGCCGCATTGCGCACAGAGCTTAAAAAGCTGGGATATGTTATTGAGGAAGAAAATGACAGCATATTAATGTGGAATGGCGAACGATGTGAACCGGAGGAAATTCCGGTGATTGACACCTACGAAGATCATCGGATGGCTATGGCATTTGCTCCGGCAGTTATCTGTCATCCTAATTTGCTTATTGCTGATCCGCAGGTCGTTACCAAATCATATCCCGGATATTGGGAGGATTTGAAGCAGGCCGGATTTCAGGTGATAAACGAAGGATAATCTTCGGACACTGTGGAAGATTTCAATAAATATACTTCCCATATCAACTACTCCCCTATTGTAGATTTCGTATTGCAACAGGGAAAGCAAACCTATTATAAAAAAGGAGAATACTTTTCCCGTCAAGGAGAAGTATGTAAAACAATGGGATTCGTCAGTTCAGGTTCTTTCCGGTACTGTTGTACTAACAGTGCAGGCGAAAACAGCATCGTAGGATATACTTTCGATCACTCTTTTGTTGGCAACTATCCGGCTTTCCAGCTACAGGATAAATCCAATGTAGATATACAGGCTTTATGTGACTGCTCGGTATACGTAATCAATTACCAGCAAATGACGGAATTCTACGATACCAACGACGCTCACCAAAAGTTGGGACGCCGCATTGCAGAAACTTTGCTATGGGAGGTCTACGATCGGATGATATCAATGTACAGCTTGACGCCGGAGGAACGCTATCTCGAAATTATCAACCGTTGTCCCGACTTACTGAAACTGATTACTTTAAAAGAACTGGCTTCTTACCTTTTGATCCGTCCCGAAACATTAAGCCGCATCCGAAGAAAAGTCGTACAAAAGTAAATTCTTGATTTCAGTCAAGAGTTTATTTATTCCCTACCCCTACTTTTGCGGACAAATAAAGTATACGGTATTTCATGAAAAAAATTATAATTATAGGTGCAACCTCCGGCATCGGCCGTGGATTGGCAGAAATTTATTCTCAAGAAGATTTCCTTATCGGCATTACCGGTCGTAGAGAAAATCTATTGAAAGAGGTATGCGCCCGTGACGAAGACAAACTATTCTATCAAGTGTGTGACATCACCGACACACAATCCACTATTTCATCCCTTGAGACACTCGTTCAAAAAATGGGTGGAATGGATATACTGATTATCTGTGCCGGTACCGGAGAACTAAACCCTAAACTATCCTACCAACTGGAAGAGCCCACTTTACTAACCAACGTGATAGGATTCACCAACATTGTAGACTGGGGATTCCGATATTTCGAACGGCAAAAAAGCGGGCATCTGGTTACTATCTCCTCCGTTGGAGGTACTCGGGGCAGTGGTATTGCCCCTGCCTACAATGCATCGAAAGCCTATCAAATCAATTATATGGAAGGGCTACGGCAGAAAGCGACCAAATCTCACCATCCTATTTATACGACCGATATTCGTCCCGGATTTGTAGACACTGCCATGGCAAAAGGAGAAGGATTGTTCTGGGTTACTCCTGTTGACAAGGCTGTGAGACAAATAAAAAAGGCTATTTCTAAAAAAAAAAAAGTAGCTTTCATCTCTAAAAGATGGAAATATGTGACTATTCTATTTCGTCTTTTGCCATCTGCTATTTATTGCCGGATGTAATGATAGATACTCCACAGCCAACACATATTTGTCTAAGTAAATCTTTTAAAAAGATATCTCCCCCAAGTGTTTAATACATATATTGGTATCTACCAAATTCTGGTTATGTATGTAAGACTGTACAGGAGTCATATTAATAATAGTAGCTAACTCACAAATAAACAGCTCTCTTACAATTAGAGGACACTTTTAAGATTCAGTAATCAATGATGAAAAAATAAGTTCTTTCAGAACTAGGATGGTTTATAAAATTAGAATTAACAGCACAAATATATAATATATTTTAATTTATATCGTTCTTTTTCGAAAATAATATCAAATTCTCGTGCATTTTCTCTTTGCAATCACACGATAAGTTGCATTTCACCTTAATATTTAGGTGAAATGATTTGTTTATTTTCACCATTCTCATTATTTCATCTAACACAAACAGGTACGAAATAGAAATAGAACAGGTAGAAAACAAGTAGAAAAGATTGATTAACAGAAAGCTCCTTTTTTGAATTTAAGGCTTTGAATCCAACGTTTTATGCACGTAATAAGTTCTGAAAGAACTTATTAAAAAGTAATTCTGGATTCTAGGAGAAACTTTAAATTCAATGCTATGTTTAAACAATTAAAGTCAGTCAGTATGTTGTTGTTTCTACTGATAATGTCAGTAGAAACTGCTTATCCGGAGACTGTTAGCACCTTAAAAGTTTCCGTTGTACAACAGAGTAGTATTTGTAAAGGTGTAGTAAAAGATGCAGCAGGTGAAACCATCATCGGTGCATCCGTTGTAGTTAAAGGTACGACAAACGGCACAATCACCGGAATTAACGGCGATTTCTCTTTAAGTGATGTAAAAACCGGAGACATTATTGTAGTCTCTTTTGTTGGTTATCAGACTCAAGAAATTAAATTTGCAGGACAATCATTGAATGTCATCCTTAAAGACAATACACAAACGTTGGACGAAGTAGTTGTAGTTGCTTTCGGTACACAAAAGAAAGTGAATGTGACAGGAGCTGTATCTACCGTAGGAGCAAAAGAAATTTCGGCACGTCCCGTCAACTCTACCATAGAAGCTTTGCAAGGTATGGTTCCGGGTATGAATATCTCTACCGGCGATGGTGGTGGTTCTCTAGGTTCTGATAAAAAATTCAATATTCGTGGTGTCGGAACAATTGGCGCTGGCTCAAAAGTAGAGCCATTGGTACTCATTGACGGTATGGAGGGAGATATGAACGCTATCAATCCACAAGATATTGAGAATATTTCCGTACTAAAAGATGCAGCTGCTTCCTCCATTTATGGTTCTCGTGCACCAGGTGGAGTAATCCTAATTACGACCAAGAAAGGTAAATCGGGAAAAACAGTGGTTAACTATAATAACAACTTCCGTTTTGTATCACCCTTGAATATGCCGGAAATGGCAGATTCATACAATTTTGCTTTGGCAATTAATGATCAGTTAACCAATGGAGGACAAACTCCGATGTATAGCGCCGTCAAACTTCAACAAATTCAGGATTTCCAGGCAGGAAAAGGTACACAGTATATGTGGCCGACTGATGCAGGAAGATGGAACTCATTCGACGACCCGCAACGTAAGGATGTAATGCCGGCCGGCAACACAGACTGGCTAAAAACGTTATTCGGCAACAGTTTCACTCACGAACATTCATTGAGCGTAAACGGCGGTACAGATAAAATACAATATTATCTTTCAGCCAATTATCTCGATCAGGGTGGTCTGTTGAAGTTTGGTAATGACAACAAACAACGGTATGCTTTTACAGCAAAAATCAATGCCAACCTGACCAAGTGGTTAAAGATTAGTTACAGTATGCGCTTTAACCGTACGGATTATGAATCTCCTTCATTTGCCGGAGGTGACATCAAGAGTAATGTATTCTATTTCGATGTATGCCGTTACTGGCCTGTCATTCCGGTAGTAGATCCAAACGGATTCTATACTGTTGAATCCAAGATTTACCAATTAACAGAAGGAGGTCGATATAAATCACAAAACGACGTGACAGCGCATCAACTTGCTTTAATCATGGAACCCGTCAAAGACTGGAAAATCAACATCGAATTGAACTACCGTTCCAATTATAATTTCAACCATACCGATTATCAAACCGTTTATGGTTATGATGTAAGTAAAAATCCCTACATCATTGCTAATCAAACTTCCAGTGTAACAGAATATGCTTATAAGAGTAATTTCTTTAATCCGAATATCTTTACCGAATACAACAAATCATTAGAAAGCGGACACAACTTTAAAGTGATGCTGGGTTTTCAGAGCGAACTATTCAAACAACGTGACATTACCGCCTCCCAGGACGGCATCATGTCGGAAGTGGCTACCTTGAACACCACACAAACAAATGCACTAAACAGAGGAGGGTATGCCGAATGGGCAACAGCCGGTTTCTTCGGACGTGTAAATTACGACTATAAAGGACGTTATCTGGCAGAAATTAATATGCGGTACGACGGCACCTCACGTTTCCTCCGAGACAACCGCTGGAATTTGTTCCCATCATTCTCCTTAGGGTGGAACATTGCCCGTGAAGCATTCTTTGAAGATCTGACCGATTTAATCAGCACATTCAAGATTCGTGGTTCATGGGGTGAACTAGGCAACCAAAATACAGATAATTGGTATCCATTCTATCGAACAATCGATATTAACAAAGACCAATGGGGTAATTATGCATTAGGCAGTTGGCTGGTAAATGGCACAAAACCGAATATATCCAAAGAATCCGCTCTGGTATCTTCTTTGCTAACGTGGGAAAAGACACAAACATTAGATTTAGGTTTAGACTTATCTATGCTCAACAATCGTTTGAATGTAACATTCGACTACTTCCAACGTAAATCCAAGAACATGGTAGGCCCCGCCCCTGAACTACCCAACCTCTTAGGTATTGCAGTTCCAAAAGTAAACAACCTCGATATGACTTCTAAAGGTTGGGAAATACAAGTGAACTGGCGCGACCAGATACGTGACTTTAAGTATGGAGTTACCTTATCTTTGTCAGACAATCAAGTCGTTATTGATAAATATCCCAACCCGTCAAACACAATTTTAGATAAAGACAATAATAATACGTATTATGCAGGCGCTCATGTAGGTGATATATGGGGATTCCAAACTATCGGCATCGCAAAGACCGATCAAGAGATGAAAGATCATTTAGCCAGTATGCCCAATGGTGCACAAGATGTACTCGGTTCCGGATGGGGAGCAGGTGACATCATGTATGCAGATTTGAATGGTGATGGTCAGATCAGCAGAGGCAACAAAACGCTGACCGATCATGGTGATTTGAAGAAAATAGGCAACAGCACACCGCGTTATAACTTTGGTTTGAATCTGGATGCCGCCTGGAAAGGGGTCGACCTAAAATTATTCTTCCAGGGAACGATGAAACGCGATTATATGCCGGGAAGTGGTTCAACAATGTTTTGGGGAGCAGTAGGTTACTGGCAGACTAACTTCTTCAAACCTCATTTGGACTATTTCCGTGGAGAAGATACAACCAATCCGCTAGGAGCTAATTTGGGCGGATATTATCCGCGTCCTCTTGAAAATGACAGAAACCGTAATCCACAGACCCGATATTTGCAAAATGCGGCTTACTGCCGTTTGAAAAATGTTACCATAGGTTATACATTACCGAAATCATTGACAGAAAAATTCTGCGTAAACAATCTGCGTTTCTTTGTTTCAGCAGAGAATCTATTTACTATCACCAGTCTGGCCGATACGTTTGACCCCGAAACTGTCGGCATCGGTAACTGGGACGGATGTACCTATCCACTATCCAAGACTATATCATTCGGTTTAAGTGCAACATTTTAAAAGATAAACGATTATGAAAAAACATATCAAACTTTTGACAATAGGGACATTGCTATTAACCGGACTGACCGGTTGTAATGATTTTCTCGACAGGGAACCACTGGATAAAGTAATTCCCGAAAAATATTTTGCATCTGAGAGTGATCTGGCTGCATACACTATCAATGCTTACCCATTTGAAACAGTGACTGATGCGTATGGCATTAATTTCTTCGGCAAAGATAATGATACCGATAATCAAGCCAGTGATGGCTCACCAGCATTCTGGATACCCGGCCAAAAGAAAGTACCGTCAGGCGAAGGCGAATGGGACTGGAGCAAAATACGAGCTTGCAATTATTTCTTTGACAACACTTTGCCAAAATTCGAAGCAGGTATCATTACCGGCAATCAAGATAACGTGAAACATTACATCGGAGAAATGTATGTGATTCGGGCATATAATTATTATAAATTACTGGTTTCTTTGGGAGATTTACCTATCATCACTACTGCTTTGCCCGACATAGAAGAAACTTTGGTGGAATCCAGCAAGCGCCAACCACGTAATAAGGTGGCACGCTTCATTCTGGACGATTTGCAAAAAGCAACAGAATTATTGCTTGACAAAGGTCCCGGTGGAAAGAATCGCATCAGCAAAAACGTAGCCCACTTGCTACGTGCACGCGTTGCTCTCTTCGAAGCAACTTGGGAAAAGTATCACAAAGGAACCGCTTTCGTACCCGGTGGAAAAGGATGGCCGGGTAATCCCGCAGATATAAGCGGTTTTAATATTGATACAGAAGTAGCTTATTTTCTTGATGAAGCAATGAAATCATCAAAAGTAGTAGGCGACTATATCGTCGGAAAACTGGCAGATAATACCGATACCCCCGAAGGTATGAATACCAGTCTGGTTTCCATCAATCCTTATTACACCATGTTCTGCGATGAAAACATGGAAGGATATGATGAAATATTAATGTGGAAACAATTCAAGGAAGGATTAGTAACCAGTAATTTGCAAATGGAGCTGGAGCGCAATGGCGGTGGTTCCGGATGGACTCGTGGCATGATCAATTCTTTCCTGATGCGCAATGGTCTTCCTATCTATGCAGCTGGTTCCGGTTATGATTACGAGTGGGAAAAAGAAGGAGTAAACTCTACTTTGCAGAATCGCGATTCACGCATTGTTATCTTTACCAAAAAGCCGGGCGATGCCAACACCGAAAACGAAGGTGACGTGAATTATTACGGAAATGACGGAGCTCCCAGCTATTGCTCAATCCGTTTCATTTATGGTGATAAAGGAAGTTTGGCAACAACCGGATTTATCATCAAAAAAGGCAAGCACTATTCAAGCCACATGGCAAATGATCACAATGCAGGAACGTCAGGTGGGATTGTTTTCCGTGCAGCAGAAGCGATGCTAATTTATATGGAAGCCTCATACGAGAAAAATGGTAGAATTGACGGAACAGCCGATGGATATTGGAAAGCTTTACGCCGACGCGCCAAAGTGGACGAAGACTATAATAAAACAATCGCTGCAACACAAATGAGTGAAGAGGCTAAAGGCGATTTCGGTGCTTATTCTCATGGACAATTAATAGATGCAACATTATATAATATCCGCCGTGAACGCCGCAACGAACTTTGTGCAGAAGCTTTGCGTTGGGAAGATTTGAAACGTTGGCGTGCATGCGACCAGTTGGTGTCCAAACCTTACCGTATAGAAGGTATGCTATACTGGGGAAGCAAATATGAAACACAACTGGCAGATTTATGCAAAGTAGACCCGGCAGAAGGTAATATGTCCTCGCCAGATTTAAGCAAATATATTCTTCCTTACGAAAAAATCACGAAGAATAATCTGATTGCCGGGCAGAATGGTTTCCTCTTCACACCGGCTCATTATCTGGATCCGATAGGTATGGCTGTATTTCGTCAGACAGCCTCGGATAAGAACGACTTCACAAGTTCAGTCGTTTATCAGAATCCGGGCTGGAAAATTGAAGGCGATACCGGCGCACAGCCTGTAGAATAATAAAAAGATAAAAGAACAAGCTCATTGAATTTACAAATATATCGACCTTACTATTATATACCTGTTATCTTTTTATTTTTTTCAGCTTCATTGTCTCACTTTAGATTAGGTAGAACTGCGGTCAATCGAATCCTAAGTAAGGCAATGAAGTTTTACATTAGGATGGCTCCCTGCCCCTTCACCGGATATACGAAATCATCCTTTGTGATTTCTAGGCTCTTCCAACAGAGATAATCCGCATAAATTCACTACATTTGTACTTAATTGTTTGTCAACCGTGCCAATTGAATATTACAATTACCACACTAGCCGATTGATAATATCTAACTTGAAACGAAGGTGCATATGAATACTGATTTCGTAAACTTAACAGCAGAAAATCTTTCCAATGAGCATTTATGCTGCATTATCCGCAGCAGGAAATCTCATCCGGGCATTGAAGCAAAACGACAATGGCTTTCCGACCGGCTGAAGGAAGGCCATGTTTTTAGAAAGTTAAATGCAAAAGCCACGGTCTTTATTGAATATGCTCCTCTTGAAAAAGCCTGGATTCCGATAATGGGAGACAACTACTATTACCTCTATTGTTTGTGGGTTTTAGGTAATCCCAGAGGAAATGGATATGGAAGTTCGTTGATGGAGTACTGTATAACTGATGCTAAAGAAAAAGGTAAATCCGGCATTTGTATGCTTGGAGCAAGAAAACAGAAGAATTGGCTTTCAGACCAATCATTTGCAAAGAAGTTCGGCTTTGAGGTGGTTGACACTACCGATAATGGATATGAATTGCTTGCCCTTTCTTTTGATGGGACAACCCCGAAATTCACTCCAAATGCTAAAAGGCTAAAAATAGAAAGCGAAGAACTGACTGTTTATTATGATATGCAATGCCCTTATATCTATCAATACATTGAGATGATTAAACAGTATTGCGAAACAAATAATGTTCCTGTTTCTTTCATTCAAGTGGACACATTAGAAAAAGCAAAGCAATTGCCTTGTGTTTTCAACAACTTCGCCCTGTTCTATAAAGGAGTTTTTGAAACTGTGAATCTGCCAAATATCGACTACTTGAAAAGAATACTCAAAAAATAAGAAGTACAATCCTGACACATTTTCCCGTTCATTATCAGGATTGTATTTTATCTGTTTCCTTAAAATGACTTCTCATTCGCCATCTTCCACATATTGAGAAAAGATGCTTTGGTAATTTCCACTATTTTATCCCAATTCAATCGATCTGCATGATCGGAAGGCTGGTGATAGTCAGGATGCCCGTCGGTATGATACCAGATGATCGGAATATTGACTTTGGCAAACGAACCGTTATCACTTCCTCCTATCGGATGATCCCAGGCGCGATAATCCGGTTCCAACTGTAAGCCGTGTTTTTTGATATCCTCTTTCAGCCAATCACCAAAAGCCGGATGAGCGGCTGTATAGAAATAGACAACATGTTTAGGCTGTTGAGGTTTGTTATTACGTCCAATCATGTCAAAGTTCAGATACCCTTTTATTTGAGACAAGAAAGGACAAGCTTGTACAAAATATTTAGAGCCTAACAATCCTTTTTCTTCTCCATCCCAAAAGGCAAAGATTACATTCCTTTCGGGTTGCTGTCCACTGGCAAGAAAGGCTCTCGCTATCTGCAACACTGCCGATACACCGGAAGCATTATCATCAGCACCATTGTATATTTGATCGCCGTCGAGTGCAGGATCGATGCCTAAATGATCGAAATGAGCCCCTACAATCACATATTCTTTCGTGTTTTTACCAGGAATCATTCCCAATACATTCCTCATAGAGAGCTTCTGATGGACTTCCTGTTTCAGTTTAGCTATGGAATCAGGATGTACTTCCAGGCGCCCTTTTTTCTGGCGTTCTTTGCGATAAGCATCAAAAGGCTGGAAATAACTGTCAGCCAAAGGTGGGATTCCCATCCATTGCAATAAAGAGGCAATATACTCCGAGGTCACACGTGAACCGTGAAAACCTGCCTCACGACCTTGCAACTCATCGCCTGCCAAAAAGTTGATAGTAGCCTCGGCGGAGGAACGATTGATCGTATTTAACCCTCTCTCAATAGAAGATTGGGCAAAAGTAATGTTTCCAACAAACAGGAATGCTAATAGTAAATAATTTCTCTTCATTATACTTCAAATATCTTAAGTCGTTTTTCATTTATTGATAAGGCAAAGTTCAATTCACCCGCCAATGTTTATTCTGTAATATAGTCTCATCACAATCTGCCGCTCCCGGATTATTCTTGTACATAATCACACATTTATCATAATAAGCGGGATACCCTGTAACATCTGGCAAAGTATTAAAGATATTATTAAGTTGATCTTTATCCAATTTGTTATATCGGCAATCAAGTTTTCTCAAATTATTATTCATTGGGATAGACAAACTCTTTAATTGATTATTATAACAATCCAAATACCACAGTTTTTTATTACCAGATGTATCAAGGTCTGTCAATTTGTTAGAGCTACAATATAATTCAGTCAATGACATTAACTTGTTCAAAAAGTCCAGTTTCCGAAATACACATCCTTCAATATGCAATACACTAATCATATTATCATCATCTATTTCCAAAGCCGACAACTGCGGTGTACCGGTTAACTCTACCGTATGTAATGCTGGTAACTTTTTCAATGAAAGTGAAGTTATTCCATTATCTATACAATACAACGAGGTCAAAAATTCACAATGCCCCAATTTTATGGAAGTCAATTTCGGATTAGTGTATACCTGTACCGTTTTCAGATTCAGACACTCATCAAAATGTAATTCTTCCAAACCCTCCCAATTTCCAATATTCATATATTCCAAATTAGGGCAGGAAGCATTCAAATCTAAGAAACTGCTTTCTTTTATACTATTTAATTCAATCCTCTTCATCCTGGGAAAATCCCCCAAATGCATATTACTTACCGGCATCAACACACCACTAACACTGAAAGCTGTCAATTCCTCTGCCCAAACCCTTACCGTGAAACTCCTTGAAGGCTTATATCTGTATTGAATCGAAGCATTATCGGGATGTTCGATTTTTTGTAATCGTCCATCACCCCATTCGATAGCAATTCGTCCACCACCTGCATTCATTTCCTATCACCTTCCATTCACCGCTAGCATCTACCGTGAATTGAATAGTATTTGCATCTGTCAATTCAGGAATCTCGAAGTCGTCCCCAAACACACTTTAGTCTTCACTGGAACAGGAAGAGAATCCTAATAACAAGCATACTCCTATCAAGCTAAATAACAGTTTCTTTTGTTTCATCATGTATGAACTTTAGGTTAGTAAGATACAAAAGTAAGAAAAGAAATAGATAGCCTAACATGATAGAATGCAAATTTATAAGTAACTTTGCACAAATTTGATTTGTAACTGTTATATTGTCATGTGGATACTTATTATAAGTCTGGTACTGCTGGGTGTTATCGCGCTGATAGCCGGAATCATCCGCAACAAAAGACTACAAAAGAAAATAGAGAAAGGCGAACTGGACCGTATGCCGGAAGTGAAGGAAGTAGATGTGGAATGCTGCGGCCAACATGAAGTATGCGAACGGGATAGTTTGTTGGCTGCTGTCAGTAAAAAGATAGAATATTACGATGATGAAGAGCTGGACCAGTTCATTGGCAGACCTGGAAATGCATATACGGAAGAAGAGACAGATATGTTTCGGGATGTACTGTATACAACATTGGATGTAGAAGTGGCCGGATGGGTGCGTAGTCTTCAACTCCGTGGCATCGAACTGCCGGATGATCTCAAAGACGAGGTCTTTCTAATTATCGGAGAAAGAAGAAACGGAGAAAGTTGAGAGGTAATAGGTAATAGGTGATAAATGATAGGTGAGAGATGATGGCCTGTTGTTATCATCTAATCACGGTCTTTAATTTTTAATCTTTAATTTTTAATTTACTTGGATTTACTACAATATACATTCTTTCAACACGCCTTGTTGGGTAGTCTGCTGGCAAGCATTGCCTGTGGGATTATCGGTACCTACATCGTTACCCGCCGCCTGGTATTTATCAGTGGAGGAATCACTCATGCTTCTTTCGGAGGAATCGGGTTAGGATTGTTTGCCGGCATTTCCCCGATACTCTCGGCAGCTGTATTCTCGGTTTTATCAGCCTTCGGTGTGGAGTGGCTCAGCAGACGGAAAGATATGCGCGAGGACTCTGCCATTGCAGTATTCTGGACATTGGGAATGGCACTCGGAATCATGTTCAGCTTTTTGTCACCCGGATTTGCACCAGACTTATCAGCTTATCTTTTCGGGAATATCCTGACCATCAATCAAATTGACTTATGGATGCTCGGCATATTGGCACTCATACTGACCGGATTCTTTTATCTGTTTATCCGTCCTATTGTATATATTGCCTTTGACCGTGAATTTGCACGTTCGCAGAAGATTCCGGTAGAGATATTCGAATACGTGTTGATGATGTTCATCGCATTGACTATTGTAGCCTGCCTGCGGATGGTAGGTATTGTGTTAGCCATATCTCTTCTCACCATTCCACAAATGACGGCCAACCTCTTCACTTATAGTTTCAAGAAAATCATCTGGTTGTCCATCGGTATCGGTTTCTTGGGATGCTTGGGCGGATTATTTATTTCTTATCATTGGAAAGTCCCCTCGGGAGCTTCCATCATATTCTTCTCTATCCTGATTTATGCTGTCTGCAAAATCGGAAAGAGTTGTTGCAGGAAAAAGTCATCATAATAGATATAGTATATGGAAATCAAAATTCAATCACTGGAAAGGATCCATGGAAGCAGCCCGGGAATTCATCGCTGCTATGGGCGACAACACTGTATTTGCTTTATACGGAAAGATGGGTGCCGGTAAAACCACATTTGTGAAAGCACTCTGCGAAGAATTGGGTGTAGCCGATGTTATCAGTTCTCCGACTTTTGCTATTGTCAACGAATACCGTTCGGACGAAACCGGGGAGTTAATCTATCACTTCGATTTTTACCGCATCAAGAAACTAAGTGAAGTGTACGACATGGGATACGAAGATTATTTCTACAGTGGTGCTCTCTGCTTTATCGAATGGCCGGAACTGGTGGAGGAATTACTACCGGGTGACGCCGTAAAAGTAACAATTGAAGAATTGGAAGACGGAAGTAGAGTGATTAAACTATGACCGGGCAATATATCGTACAAGGAATCTTTGCGCTGGCAGGAACTGTCTCCCTGCTGGCGTCATTGCTTAACTGGGACTGGTTCTTCACAACACGTAATGCGCAAACCATTGTCAGAAACGTAGGACGCAACCGGGCACGACTCTTCTATGGGATATTAGGGATTATCATTATCGGCATGGCTATATTCTTTTTTGTGGAAACACGAAAAGCCATAGGATTATAAGTTCTATGGAATAATAAAGAAGAATAAAAAGTCTGACTATTATTGATATTCATATTACAATAGTTGCCGTGACTTCATCTCCAGATACTTATTAATCACATCAATTGAAAGGTTATCCGGTGTGGTTAATAAGGAATAGATTCCATGTTGTTTCAAAGTAGATACAATCAGCCGCTTTTCGTAAGCAAACTTTTCTGCGATCACGTGACGATAGTAACTTTCCGTATCTTTTGCGGGTTGAGCTATATATTCTTTCAGATCGACATCTTCGAAAAAGACTACAAGCAAGCGATGCTGGCGGTTTAATTGTTTCAAATAAGATAATTGACGGTTCATACCTCCTATACTCGAAAAGTTTGTGTATAGTACTAACAAGCTACGTTTGCTGACATGCTTGTTCAAATGGACACAAAGAGCCGAGAAATCCGTCTCTCCGAAAGTGGTCTGCTGACTATAAAGATTCTCTAGCAAGGTTTGCATATATCCCGGTTGCTTAGAAGCAGGAACAAAAGAATCGAAATGCTCATCAAAGGTCACTAAGCCGGCTTTATCTTCTTTCCGCATGGCAACATACGATAATACCAGCGAAGCATTAATCGCATAATCCAACAGAGTCATCCCTCGGAAGGCTTGCTGCATCACTCGACCTTTATCTATCACATTATAAATCTGTTGGGAACGTTCGTCCTGATATACATTCACCATAAGTCCATGTCGGCGGGCGCTTGCTTTCCAATTAATCGTGCGGTAATCATCACCTTTTACATACTCTTTGATCTGCTCAAACTCCGTATGATGTCCTACCCGGCGAATACGCTTTATTCCCAATTCAGTCAGATTATCACTTATTGCCAACAATTCATATTGATGGAGCATCAAATAGGACGGGTACACTTTAATATCCAGAGGTTCCGCACAAGTATAACGTCGGGATATAAAGCCGATTTTTCCGGTCACAAAAACTCTGATATGACCGAAAGAGTAAACACCACGATGAGTAGGGCGAAGATGATAGGTAACTGTTTTTCCCTCGTTTGCTCCAAGCTTCACCTGAAAGTCAACATCACGTTTCTGAAAGATAAAAGGAATCTCATCTATGATCTCTAAAGATACAGGATGCGAATAACTACTTTCCACCCGAATACTCACTTCATTTTCGTCACCATTGGAGAAGCGGTCGGCACACTGACGGAAAGCGCGGATTCCACGAATGCGATAAAGAGAATATGCATCTGCCAGTACCACCAGAAGCAGGACAAAAAGAGTCCACTGCCCGATGACAAAGAACGGAGCAAAGACGTATCCGCTACCCAATAACAGGATAACTACGACAAGGGCAATATAGAAACGACGAGTTAAAAACAACTGATTAACTGATTAATTAGAAATTAAAGATTAAAGACTGTGGTTAGATTGTAGCAATAAACTATCAACTATCATTTATCAACTATTTCGGAACTTCCACTTTATCAATCAAACGTTGTGTCACTTTCACCGGAGAATAACCTTCCATTTCAGCTTCCGCAGTCAGGATCAGGCGGTGCTGAAGTACATAGGGAGCTACAAACTTAATATCTTCCGGCGTCACAAAATCACGTCCCTGCAAAAGGGCATAAGCTTTCGACGATTGCAGCATAGCTACAGATGCACGTGGAGAGGCTCCCAAATATACGGCTTTACTGGTACGGGTCTGCTGCACAATCAATGCGATGTATTGAAGCAACGTTCGATCTACAAACACCTGATTCATGAAAGCACGGAGCGACAGCACTTCTTCTTTGGTAATGGCGGGAGTGATATCATCCAACTTCACCAATGCAGCATTAGTATGATGACGTTCCAGAATGTTCACTTCTTCCTCTAATGAGGGATAATCCATTGTTATCTTCATCAGGAAACGGTCGAGCTGTGCTTCGGGAAGTTTGTATGTTCCCTCCTGCTCTACCGGATTCTGGGTAGCCAGAATCGTATAAAGCTCTCCCATCCGGTGAGTGGTTCCGTCAATACTGATCTGGCGCTCTTCCATTACCTCGAACAAGGCGGCCTGTGTCTTGGCAGGAGCACGGTTGATTTCATCCACCAATACAATATCTGCAAAAATCGGTCCCTGATGAAAATCAAAGCCATTGGTCTTCATATTAAACACAGTCGTACCTAACACATCACTCGGCATTAAGTCCGGAGTAAACTGGATACGACTGAAATCGGCATCAATCAGACGGGCAGTCAAACGAGCCAACAGTGTCTTAGCAACACCCGGAACACCTTCTATCAATATGTGTCCATTCGCCAGAATAGCCGTCAGTACCAAATCGACAGTCTGCTCCTGTCCTACTATGACGCAAGCAATCCGGTCTTTCAACTCTTGTATCTTCTCGGAAAAGAGAGTTAAATCTACTCGCTGTTCTGTATTCTCTTCCATAAATTTCTTCTTTAGATATGATTGATTATTTCATTCATTTTATCAATATACACTTTCATCTGATCCGCATCAATCGTACGTCCTCCGTAAATCACCGGACGTACTTCGCGGATCAGTTTCGCAATCTCTTGTATATCCATTCCTGTTTTCCGGGCAATTCTGTTGAAAGAGCGTTCATCATCTTCCACTTCTTCAATATCTACCTGAATCTCCCTCCGAAGTTCTTCGGCCAAATAGGAAAACTTCTTTCGGACCAGATCCGCATGATCTTTCTTTTGAAAGTAAAGTGTACCTATCAGTTCGGTAAATTCAAGAGATTTATTGGCCGGTTCCTGAATAACAGGGATAGCCCGTTGCCGTCTCTTCGCAGTAAATATCATGAAGAGTATGATGGTAATCATTGTCAGATATAAAGCCCAACGAAGCGGCTGGTGTGCCAGAAGATAGCGGAAAGGAGATTGCTGCACCTGTGCCGTCTCCTTCATGTATCCCTCTGTACGAACTATGGGCAGTTTTCCCATCTGTGACAACAGACGGAAAATATAGGTTGCATTCTTGCCATCCAATATACCGTAATTGGTGAAAATCAACGGAGTGGAAACTAAAATGACCTCTCCTTTACCCCACTGACGGGACATCGCTACAGGCATATAAGTAACACTATCCGTGACCAGTGAGTCCGCCTCGGTTTCGTATTTAAATTCATTCGACTCAAGGACTTTTTGTGCCAGCACCCTTTCAGGAAGCGAATCTCCCCCAAAATAAGAAGAGCACAACTGGGGATAAAAATAAAAGGTCTGACGGGGATAAACCGCCGAATCTCCCACCCAACACAGACTGTCTTTTAATAAGAATGAAGTTGCATATTTCTTCAAAGCCATCGGACTGAAATAAGAATAATAAGACCTGAAACTCAAAGTATCTTCCAGATATCTGCCAAACAAGGTACTCACCAGCATGATCTTATCTCCACGTTCCGCCATTTTCAACAGAGCGTTTACATCAACATCCGACAATCTCAAATTATCAGAGATTACCAATACCCCTCTGCGCTGCGTCGTATCTTCCTGCTCCAACTGATAGAGACTTTTTTTCGAAAAGGTGTAGCCCTGTGGCAAAGAAGAAGACAACAGACTATCGAATATCGCGCATCCGAAAGGTTGCTCATCATAATGTCCGAAAGTGGGCTTCCATACAAAGTTCTTCGGCAAATGATATTCTATTGCAAACATGATAAATAGAAAGGCGGCAATAAAGATAATGAACCAGCGGCTTCCTTTCATGAGACGCCTCCTTTCTTTATTTCTCCCTGTAGAGACTGCATGGTCAGGAAGAGTTCTTCCGTCGCCTCAAAGTTACCATAACGCACCCGCAAGAAATGATTGGTCAGTTGCCGGAATGCCGACATCCGTACTTCATTAATATATTGGGTAGGTGTTTTATAAAGTTGCCAGTCAATACGTTCTGCGTCACTAAGTTGTTTCAAAGTTTGCAAATAAAGCAAACGTACCGCTTCCCGGTAATCCTGACGGGAAAGTGCCTCTGCAATACCTCCCGGAAAATCCACACCGTAAATTGTATCCTCTTCAATCGTATAAGGCAATGCATTCTTACGAGAGACCATAAACAATTCGGGACGTTTCCGATAGAGGAACCAAACAATCAACAGCAAAATAAGAATCGCAATACATATCAGTATAAGCCCTGAATACTCTTCAGCAAAACGACTGCCAAATATTTTACGCATCAATTCCCCAAACTGCCTGCTGATCCACTCAAAGACATTCATCTCCGGAGTAATCAATTCACGGTTATAGTTGTATGCCGGATCAGACTGCCAAAGGGCAATCTGCACCGTATCACAGACTAATGTATCAGCCGGGGAAGTGAGATTCATTTAGTTGAGGTCCGTTTTAGAGTTTGTCAAAATTATCAATATCACTTTCTACCGTTATGCTATCTACCACTTCCGATGCATGACCGTACTGATAAACCAAGCCGACGATACTGAATATAGCCGACAAGTAAGAACCATACAACATCAGGATAGAGAACAAATATTGTGCGAAGTTCAGTCCGACTGATGAAGAAGTTGCCCCCCCATCACTCATCGTAAAGATCATTTTGACAATATAGATCACATACCAGGGTATAGAAACGATTCCTTGCAATACGCTGGCAATAAGCCCCATCACCAGTAATATCAGAAAGACTCCGCCCCACGTAGCAAATCCTAGCCGGAATGTTTTCGCAAATGCCTCGCCCAACGAAATGTCTTCAAACAAGTAGATGGGAGCCATTAATGCCAAAGGTACCATAAATGCGAATAAAAGCGGGATGGTCAGAATGAGCGTGAAAGGTGTTAACACAGCCAATAGAACAACAAGGATCACCGCAAAGAAGAACAAGAAACCACAAGCAATTCCCATCAGGAACAGCCTCTTGACATTACGGAGCAGCAACGATTTTATATCGCTAAATACAATTCCATTCAGGCGTTCTTCCCGTTCATTGTACAATCGTACCATCGCATAAATCAGGGAAGTCAGCAGCAAACCTCCCAAGCATGAGAAGAAGATCACTCCTGCATAATTCAATGCAAATGAGGGTCCCAGAGCAGCCAATGGATTCTCACCTATTCCTCCTGAAGTCTGCATAGCAGTAAGATCTGTCATACTTCCCATTAAACCACTAAAGTTAGCAGCCTGAATGATGCATATAGGAAGTATCAGATAAGTTGAATACTTAAACAATTGTTTCCAATTCTCTTTTATAAAATCAAAAGAAGCGTTCAACTTCTCACCGAAAGGACGTTTCACATACATCGCAATCTTAGGTTTCTGTGATTCCATGTTTTTTTCTATTTGGTAAATAAATATAGTAGAATATAATAAATGCCAGAGAAGTGAGTATCACACCAAGCCTCAACATATCGGGAAGTTCTGTGTGACGGGTAATAAAACCTTCTATAAAGCCTGCCATAATGAATACCGGGACAGTGCCGATCACTATTTTCAAGCCTTGCTTCGCCCCTCTTCTGAAAGATTCCAGTCGGGAATAGGTGCCGGGAAACAGCCAGCCGTTGCCTAAAGCTAATCCGGCAGCACCGGCCACAATAATCGCCCAAATCTCAAGCGTTCCGTGCAGCCAAATGGCAAGACTGGATTCCCACAACAAATCGTGTTGATAAAAGAAAGTTTGAAAAGCTCCTACCATGATGCCATTGGAAAGAAGCATATATCCTGTGCCGAAACTAGTCAGCAATCCCATGGCAAAACAGTTGAAAGATACCATCACGTTATTAAGCGTAATGCCTAGAAACATCGGTACTTCAGAAGAACCGTTATACACGGCCATGGGCTCACCATTGGCTATATTATCAAGTGTCATATCTACATAACCGTTTCCTAATATCAGCCGGACAAAATCCGGATCATTCGCTGCTGATAATACACCGATTAATGCGCTGGCTACAAAAATCAGAAAGGAGGTCAGTAATTCGCGGCGTGCATCGTGCATGGTTCGTGGCACTTCCTGTGTCCAGAAGGTAATAATGCGTGTCCACTTCTCGCGTTTATTCCGGTAAATCTCGTTATGTAATGCCGAAGCCAGATTATTCAGATAAATAGTAATACGGGAAGTCGGGAAATGTGTTTGAGCAAATGCCAAGTCAGCTGTCAAGTCCGTATATGCATCGGCTAGTTGATCGGGAGACAGACTCGCCGCCCGCTCCACAACCTTCTCTGTCTCCTTCCATTTTTCAATGTTCCGACGAATAAACGTTACTTCTTTCATGCTTTTCAATAGATTTCAGATAAGTTTTGTCCGAAACCGGAAGCAAAAATAAGAGAATTATGATATATTTGCAACGGAATCCTAAAAATGTTTAACCTGAAATGGCAGAATCTACGATAATAACCGGACAATTCGTTCGTATCAGCCAAACGCCAGCCAGTATCGGCGAACGACTGATGGCTTTAATCATCGATTATTTTCTGATCGGGCTTTACATCTTGTCCACTGCCACTCTCTTATCCGAATTAAGTTTACCGTCAGGATTCAGTTTATTCTTTTTCCTGTGTATCGTTTATTTGCCGATTCTCGGTTATTCTTTTCTTTGCGAAATGTTCTATCACGGACAGAGTTTCGGGAAGAAACTTATCAATATCCG
Organism: Bacteroides sp. BFG-637; assembly: GCF_024793605.1. NCBI lineage: Bacteria > Pseudomonadati > Bacteroidota > Bacteroidia > Bacteroidales > Bacteroidaceae > Bacteroides > Bacteroides sp. BFG-637. Next base: position 79,891 of record NZ_JANUPD010000002.1, read on the forward strand.
TGTTGTAAAAGTGGACGGTTCCACTCCCAGTATAGGCTCTTATCTGTTAAGATGGATTCTTTTCCCCATTGATGGTCCCATCACAAGCGGGCTGGGGCTTCTGGTCGTTTTATTGAATAAAAACAATCAACGGTTAGGGGATCTTGCTGCCGGTACGATGGTGATTAAAGAGAAAAACTACCGTAAGATACATGTCAGCCTGGATGAATTTGATTATCTTACCCAGAATTATAATCCGGTATATCCGCAATCGGCTGATTTATCACTCGAACAAGTGAATGTAATTACCCGAACACTGGAATCCAGCGAGAAAGACCGGGCAAGACGTGTCATGGCACTTGCAAAGAAAGTACAGGAACTGCTTTCCATTACTCCTCGTGACGGTAATCAGGAAAAATTTCTTCAGACTATACTTCGCGATTATCAGTATTATGCATTGGAGGAAATATAACCAGAATACGCTGTTTCAGACTATTCAGGCAAGGGATTATTCTCACCACAGTGAGAATTAATTCTCATTGCAATGAGTATTTTTCTCATCGCAGTGAGAACTTTTTCTCATAGGCATAAGAATGTTTGAGAAAAACACCGCACAAAAAAGGGGTATACTCACAGAGCACACCCCTTATCTTAATTTTATCTACAATGAGACCGGACGTCGTTTAGTCCACTTGTCCCAGAGAGTTTCCGTATTCCATCTCTCCCTGAACCACAAAGAGGACTTCTTCAGGATCATATTCTCCTACTTCATCCTTTTTGGCTTCTTTTACAATGTAAGCCACAACCTCTTCCAAATCGATGTTGACATAACCATCTTCATCAGGCTGAGCGTCGAGAATGCCACTTTCAGAGTAATACTCGTCGATTAAATCGAGAAAATAATACAATTCGTCGTCCGAGAACTTTTCCTTCAGTTCTTGAGGCAGATAGTTTTTGATAAACTCGATGGTCTTCTCGTCATCGGCATCTGCTAATAAAAAATCGTCTTCCAGTCCCATGGTAATTTAAGTATTAAGTAATAGGTATTAAGTATTATCGACTATAAAAGTTTCTTTACTTTTTCCGCAAATACCGGTTTAGCAACTGCACCTACCTGCTTGTCTACTATTTCACCGTTCTTGAAAAACAATACAGTAGGAATATTACGGATACCATATTCGGCAGCCATATCGCCATTTTCATCTACATCGCATTTACCGATGATTACTTGTCCTTCAAACTCCGCAGCCAATTCTTCAATGATAGGAGCCACCATCTTGCAAGGGCCACACCAAGGAGCCCAAAAATCTACAACAACCGGTTTTCCTTCTGCAAGAACCTCTTTATAGTTGCTGTCTGTAATTTCTAAAGCCATTTTTTTAAGTATTAATTATTAAATGTTATTTTGTTAGCTTATTCTCGCCACAAATATAATCAATTTATATGAAATCCCAGTTCGGGACGTTCCTTTAAATATGTTATTAAATCCCGGCCTACTGAAAGCCTAACCGGACGGGAAATCAAATCAACCGACATATGAGTTACATCAGCATCATCTGTCACCTTGAAGTATAGTTCCGTATTTCCCGGATGTTCCTTTGTCAGAGTAGCAAGTTCAGTGACCAAAGCCGAGTTCAAGACAGACAGGGGAATGATAATCGTGATCTTCTGCACCAGTTCTTCTTTCACGTCGGGAAGAAGTTCCATAGAGGTGATTTTCACTTCCAGCTCATCTTGCCGCCATTGCTTGGCCTGACAGCGGGCCTTAATATACAAGAACGTTCCTTCATTAAGATATCCCTGGTAAGTCACCCAGTCATTTCCCCAGAATGGTATCTCGGTAGAACCTGAATAATCTTCGATCTTGGCGATACCATACGGATTTCCGTTCTTGCTGACTCCACGACGAACACTGGTCACAATCCCTCCCATCGTTATTTCACGACCGACAAGTGCGGCTTTATCTTCCAAATCCGCCATACGTGTATTGCAAACATGTTCTAATACGATAGAGAATTCATCCAACGGGTGAGCGGAAAGATAGATACCAACCAAATCACGTTCACGGTTCAGACGGTCAAGATCACTCCAACGTTCTACCCCTTGAGGTATTTCAGGAGTTGCAACATCAATAACGTTTTCGCCGCCGAACAGGGAATTGACGGCAGCCGCCTTATCTGCCTGATAACGGTTACCATAACGCATCAATGTTTCCAGGAACACTTCCCCCTTAGAGTTTACAGCAAAATATTGTTCCCGTTTCAGTTCCGGAAAACTATCAAATCCTCCGGCTAATGCCAGACATTCCATATTTTTCTTGTTGCAGGCATTGAGGTTGACACGTTGTACAAAATCAAAGATTCCAAGGAAAGGACCATTCAGCCTGCGTTCTTCCATAATACTTTGCACGGCAGCTTCACCTACACCTTTGACAGCTCCAAGTCCAAAACGAATATCGCCATCATGGTTTACGGTAAACTTCAGGTTACTTTCATTCACATCCGGCCCCAGTGTCTGAATACCCATTGCTTTACATTCGTCCATCAGTTTCGTGATATCGGTAATGTTAGACAAACTTCGACTCATCACAGCCGCCATGTATTCAGAAGGATAATTCGCTTTCAGATAAGCTGTCTGGTAAGCTACCCACGAATAGCACGTAGCATGCGACTTGTTGAAAGCATAAGACGCAAACTTTTCCCAGTCTGTCCAAATCTTCTCAAGCACTTTCGGGTCATGTCCGTTCTTTCTTCCGCCTTCAATAAATTTAGGTTTCATGTGATCCAGCTTGTCACGCAACTTCTTACCCATCGCTTTACGAAGCGCATCAGACTCACCACGGGTAAAATCGGCCAATAAGCGCGACAAAAGCATCACCTGTTCTTGATAGACCGTAATCCCATACGTATCCTTCAAGTATTTCTCCATTACCGGAATATCATACTCAATCGGTTTGCGGCCATGTTTACGATCAATAAAATCAGGTATATAATCCATCGGTCCCGGACGATAGAGGGCATTCATGGCAATCAAATCTTCGAATGTAGAAGGCTGCAATTCACGCAAATACTTCTGCATACCGGCAGATTCAAACTGGAATGTACCAATTGTACGTCCGTCACTATATAATTTATAAGTAGCCGGATCAGAGATATCGATCGCATCAACATCCACCTCAATATTACGACTTAAACGGATATTTTCAACGGCCTCTTTAATGATAGACAAGGTTTTCAGACCGAGGAAGTCCATCTTAATCAATCCGGTATCTTCAATGACCGAACCTTCATATTGAGTGACAAGCATCTTTTCACCTGTTTCCTTATCATCAGCAGTGCTGACAGGTACCCAGTCGGTGATATCGTCACGACAGATAATCGTACCGCAGGCATGCACACCCGTACCACGTACGTTGCCTTCGAGCATTTTGGCATACTTGATCGTATCCCGCAACAGTGGATCAGATGACGCTTCTGCTGCTTGCAATTCGGGAACATAAGCAATGGCATTCGGCAAATTCAGTTTCTTGTCAGGAATCTTGTCAGGAACCAATTTACACAAACGGTCTGATTCTGACAAAGGCAACTTTTGCACACGTGCAACATCCTTGATAGCCATCTTTGTCGCCATGGTACCATACGTAATAATATGCGCCACCTTTTCCTGACCATATTTATTCGTCACCCAACGAAGCACCTCACCACGACCGTCATCATCAAAGTCCACATCGATATCAGGCAAGGAAATACGATCCGGATTCAAGAAACGCTCAAACAGCAAATCATATTGGATAGGATCTATCTTCGTAATACCCAGACAATAAGCCACCGCCGAACCGGCAGCCGAGCCACGTCCCGGACCAACCGATACACCCAGTTCCTTACGTGCGGCATTGATAAAGTCCTGTACAATCAAGAAATAACCGGGGAAACCCATTGTTTTCATGATGTACAACTCAAAATTCATTCGTTCTTCGACTTCTTCCGTCAGAGGTTCGCCATAAATTCTCTTAGCTCCGTCAAAAGCTAGTTTTGCCAGATAGTCTCCTTCAAGTTTAATACGATAGAGTTTATCATAGCCACCCAAACGTTTGATTTTCGCTTTCGCATCCTCTTCACTCAATACCACATTGCCATGTTCATCCTGAGTAAACTCGTCGAACAAGTCTTTTTCTGTAAACTTCGCCCGATAGCCTTCCTCCGTTCCGAAATCTTCCGGAATAGCAAAAGTAGGCATGATAGGTGCATGATCGATAGAGTAATATTCTACCTTGTCAAGAATCTCCAATGTATTGCTCAATGCTTCGGGCACGTCAGCGAAGAGTTCATTCATCTCTTCGCGTGTTTTCATCCATTCCTGTTTGGTATAAAGCATACGGGTAGGATCATCCAAATCCTTACCGGTACTCAAACAGATCAAACGGTCGTGCGCTTCCGCATTCTCTTCATCTACAAAGTGAACGTCATTCGTACAAATCAGTTTGATATTGAATTTCTTAGCATACTCTATCAGATGCTTATTCACATTCACCTGTAACGGATAACACTCGTGATTGGCACGGGGGACAGTCGCTTTATGGCGTTGTAATTCCAAATAGTAGTCATCCCCAAACAAGTTCTTATACCATTGTATTGCTTCTTCGGCTTCTGCAAATTGTCCGGCAGTAATCCGTTTCGGCACCTCACCACCAAGACAGGCCGAACAGACAATAAGTCCTTCGTGATATTTCTCCAGTTCGCTACGGTCAGTACGCGGACGCATATAATAACCACGCGTCCACGCGTGCGATACTAATTTGATAAGGTTGTGATAACCTGTTTCATTCTTAGCCAATACGATCAGGTGATAACCACTCTGGTCGGGCTTGCCTTCTTTCAGGTCCATGGTGCGGCGTGCCACATACATTTCACAACCGATAATCGGTTTGAATAGTTTGTTTTCCGCTTCCACAATCTTAGCTTTGCAAGCAGCAATCTCCGCCTCCTTATCCTCGCACTCTATCGTGCCGGCCTCAATTCCTGCAATTCGCTTCTTCAGATCCTTGACTTCACCTTTCGGACCACTGTTCTTTTTATTGACGTAGTTCGTAAATTCCTTGATACCGAACATATTCCCATGATCGGTCACGGCAATACCCTTCATCCCATTCTTCATGGCTTTATCGACCAGACGAGCTACACTAGCCTGACCATCCAACAAAGAATATTGAGTATGGACATGTAAATGAACGAAATCCTGCATAATGATAAGTAGTTAATTTGAAGGCATAAAATTACTACCTCCTGGGTTATAAACAAAAATAATCCTCAAAAAAGTTATCAACATTCGCATTTCTATGCTCATTTACTTGCTGAATTTTTAAATTAAGTATATTTTTGCAGACAATATCATTAAACAGCATTCATGGGCCGACTAAAGAAATTGAAAAAAATACGTATTCACCGCGAAGGAACACATATATTATGGGCTAGCTTTTTGCTATTGCTATTGATTAATGCGGCTCTTTATTGGGGAATCGATTGCAAAATACCATTTTATGTGGTAGCAGTAGCGAGTATAGCAGTCTATCTGCTGATGGTGAATTTCTTTCGATGTCCGATCCGTCTCTTCGGACAGGACACTGAAAAGATTGTCGTTGCACCTGCCGATGGAAAAATCGTCGTCATCGAAGAAGTCGATGAAAACGAATATTTCCATGACCGCCGGTTAATGATATCCATCTTCATGAGCATTGTGAATGTACATGCCAACTGGTATCCGGTGGACGGTACCATTAAAAAGGTAGCACATCATAATGGAAACTTTATGAAAGCATGGTTGCCGAAAGCCAGCACAGAAAACGAACGTTCTACGGTAGTGATCGAAACTCCGGAAGGAGTGGAAGTACTCACCCGGCAAATTGCCGGTGCAGTGGCACGCCGTATTGTCACCTACGCTGAAGTAGGAGAAGAATGTTATATTGACGAACACATGGGATTTATCAAATTCGGTTCCCGTGTGGATGTGTATTTACCCATTGGCACAGAAGTATGTGTCAGCATGGGACAATTAACGACCGGTAACCAAACGGTTATCGCCAAACTTAAATAATTCTGTCACAATGACAAACGTTATTAAAAACAGTATTCCGAATACCGTAACCTGCCTGAACCTTTTCTCCGGTTGTATTGCCTGTGTTATGGCTTTTGAAGGGAAATATGAACTGGCTCTACTTTTCATTGCTTTAAGTTCCATTTTCGACTTCTTCGACGGATTGTTGGCTCGTATGCTCAACGCACATTCCATTATCGGAAAAGACTTGGACTCATTGGCAGATGATGTCAGTTTTGGAGTTGCTCCTTCACTGATCGTATTCTCTCTGTTCAAAGAAATGTATTATCCGGCAAGTATGGAGTTCATCGCTCCTTACCTACCCTATTTGGCATTCTTAATTTCTGTTTTTTCAGCATTGCGTCTGGCTAAATTCAATAATGACACGCGACAGACCAGTTCTTTTGTCGGACTTCCGGTTCCTGCCAATGCGTTGTTCTGGGCCTCTCTAGTAGCAGGGGCGCATGATTTCCTGATATCAGACAACTGCCATCCTGTCTACCTTCTTATACTTGTCTGTCTGTTTTCCGGACTACTGGTATCAGAAATACCGATGTTTTCGCTGAAATTTAAAAATCTGTCATGGAATGACAACAAAATCAGTTTTATATTCCTGATTATCTGTATTCCCCTCCTTATATTTCTGGGGATCAGCAGCTTCGCCGCCATCATTGTATGGTATATTTTACTTTCACTTTTTACAAGAAAAAGTAAATAAACAATCTCTTGGCACGTTTGTTGTACTATGAGTTTTATCGAAGTAACAACATAAAAATCATAGCCCAATGCATATACTTTTATTTATACTCATTTTTATCATCGCCATTTTTGTATTTGGCCTTTCTATTGTCGGCTTCATACTAAGAACTATTTTCGGATTAGGACGTGGTTCATCTTCATCCCGCCCGAGACAAACGGAATCGGGACATACAAACCAACAGGACTATGACCAGGGAAATCGTCGTCCGATTAATGATGAAGAGGAAATATATTCCGAGAATATTTCGGAAAAAAAGACATAAAAAAATATTCACCCAGGATGATGGTGAATATGTAGATTTTGAGGAAATCAAATAAACAGGATACCGCTTCTATTTTCGTTTCGCAGCAAAGAACTCTTTCATTAGTGCAGCACATTCGTCAGCCATTACTCCTTTTACAACCACAGTTTTAGGGTGTAGAGCTGAACCTGCATATTTCTGATAGCCGCGTTTTTCATCTTCGGCACCAAATACTAGCTTGCCAGTTTGTGCCCAAGCGATAGCTCCTGCACACATCACGCAAGGTTCAACTGTGACATACAAAGTACATTCGTTCAGATATTTGCCACCAAGCACATTGGCAGCAGCTGTAATAGCCTGCATCTCGGCATGAGCCGTTACATCATTCAATGTTTCTGTGAGATTATGGGCACGTGCGATAATCCGCTCCTTACAAACCACGACAGCCCCAACAGGAACTTCTCCCCGATCAGCAGCTTTGCCTGCCTCTATCAAAGCCTGTTTCATGAAGTAAATATCGTCCAGCATCCCCCTTTAATTTTCAATTATTAATTTTTAATTATCGATTATCGTCTCATGTCATGTTCACCAAAAAGGGTCGGATAATCTTCTTCCATATTTTTATGGATAAACATGAGAATGGTTTCACGAAGCCAACGGGATTTGTTCGTTATCTTATATTTCTCCAGATAACGATCTACAATCAGCTGTTCTTCGTCGCTCAACAAAATGCTCATTCGTCGTTCCCTTTTGGTACATTCGACATGCATTTTCAGGCACTTTTTACTCCTTTTTCTCATATCTTCTGCAAAATTACTTTTACTTCTGTAAATACAAAGAATAAAAGCAGTAAATTTGCAAAAAAAGATGGCTAAACATAATGATTTAGGAAAAGCCGGAGAAAATGCCGCTGTAGCTTATCTTGAACAGAAAGGGTATTGCATCCGTGACCGGAACTGGAGAAAAGGACATTTCGAACTGGACATTGTAGCAGCAAAGGACAATGAACTGATTGTAGTAGAGGTGAAAACCCGCAGCAATACCCTATTTGCCGAACCGGAAGACGCTGTTGATTTACCCAAAATAAGACGTACGGTACGCGCAGCGGATACCTATATCAGATTGTTTCAGCTTGATACTCCTGTACGCTTTGATATCATTACGATAGTAGGCGATGAGATAAATTTCAAGATTGAACATATAGAGGAAGCATTTTACCCTCCTTTATTTTAAAATTCAACGCTGAAAGACACCGAATGAGTATATAATTGATAGAATTATGAATATAGAGACAGCCAGAGAATACAGCCTCAACAAAAAAGCTGTAACGGAAGATACACCTTTCGGTGATGATTTCCTAACCATCAGGGTCATGGGTAAAATGTTTTTATGTATCAATTTCAATACACCTGACAGGATTACCATGAAATGCGATCCTGAATATGCCATTGAATTGCGTGACCATTATAATGGTGTGGAAGGTGCATGGCATTTCAACAAGAAATACTGGAATCAGGTATTCTTTGACCGAGATGTGGATGATAAATTGATCAAGCAACTGATTGATCACTCTTATGACGAGGTAATCAAAAAATTTACCAAAAAGTTACGTGCAGAATATGATGCTCTCCCCTGAAATATTCCCGGTTCCATTGATTCATATCAGCGAGACTAATTCTACCAACAACTATCTGCAGTCTCTCTGTTCTAAACAGAAAGTGGAAGAACTCACTGTCGTAGTCGCCGACTTCCAAACTTCCGGTCGTGGACAACGCGGCAACTCTTGGGAATCAGATTCCGGTAAGAATCTTCTTTTCAGCACCGTCATCTTCCCTGAATTCCTGGAAGCACGACGCCAGTTTCTTATTTCACAAATTATTTCTTTGGCTATTAAGGAAGAACTGGAGACCTATACCACCGATATCTCTATCAAATGGCCGAACGATATTTATTGGAAAGAAAAGAAAATATGTGGAATGTTGATAGAAAACGATCTGATGGGACGGAACATCAGTCAAAGTATTGCAGGAATCGGGATCAATATTAATCAGGAAACATTTCACAGTTCTGCCCCTAATCCTGTTTCACTGCGACAAATCACCGGAAAAGAGTTCGATCTATTTGAAATACTGAAGAACATCATGTTGCGCATCCAGTCTTATTATAACTTCCTCAAAAAAGGGAATACGGAATCAATAGCCTGTCAATATGAAATGTCTCTTTTCAGAAAGAAAGGAATGCATCGTTTTAAAGATGCCAACGGTGAATTTCTTGCACGAATCATTTGTGTAGAACCCGAAGGAAGATTAATACTGGAAGATGAGATGCTTAACAAAAAAGGCTATATGTTTAAGGAGGTAGAATATTTACTGAAATAAACCATCCTATTTCAGATCAAAACATTATCTTTGAAACATGCGTTTTATATAAAACTCTTTTATTTATGAAAACAAGATTAATTTTTCTTCTTCCATTACTATGGATATTAATAGGATGCGATGATTCGGATTCTGCCACGTTAAATATATCAGAATCAAAGTTCAATAACATTAGTGCAAGCGGTGAATCATTGACGATAGATATTACTTGCAGTTCTTCATGGACTGTAACAAGTAATAAACAATGGTGTATTCCTAATACACAAAAAGGGGAAAATGATGGAAAGTTAATCTTAACTATTAATGCTAATTTGGAATCTGCTTCCAGAACAGCCACTGTCACTATTATAAGCCATAAGGTTAGCAAAACAATTCAAATAACTCAAAATGGCTCTACCAACACTGCTGAAGAATACCATTATAAAATCCCTGTTATCTTTCATGTATTGTATAAAGAAGATAGAAATTCTCTACAGAAAGTAAATTCAAGCCGTTTATCCTATATACTTGACAAAGTAAACAGCCTGTATAAAAACAAGAATAACAGCGTAGACATGAATCTTACTTTTACATTAGCAACAACAGATAAAAATGGAGAAACATTACCCAATCCCGGAGTAGAATATATCCAATGGTCAGAATCATATCCAATCAACTGCGATGATTTTATGAATGATGATTCGGGTAAATATGTAAAATACTTATGGGATCCGAACTCATATATCAATATTATGGTTTATAACTTCGATTCGGGCTCTAATTCTAATTTAATAACATTAGGTATCTCCCATATTCCTTTTTCTACTGCAGGTAACCACTATTTAGAAGGGCTTAGTAAAACAGACTACTCTCATCTAACATTAGCAAATTTACAATTCCCACTATGTGTCTCTATTAACAGTCTATATATTAATGAAGAATCTACTTCAACTAAATATACTACAGCAGACATCACTGTCACGTTAGCTCATGAATTAGGACATTATCTAGGACTACATCATGTCTTTGCCGAAACAACTAATGGAACGTGTGAAGATACTGATTATTGCAAAGATACTAAAAGCTATAACAAACAAGAGTATGATAGCTATTGTGACTATATATATGAGAATGAGGAAGCAAAATATACATTTGAAAATTTGGTAAAACGAACAGGATGTGACGGTATAGAGTTTATCTCTTATAATATCATGGATTATGCTATCAGCTATTCAAATCAATTCACTCAAAACCAACGTGAACGTATCAGACATGTCTTATCATATAGCCCGTTAATACCCGGACCAAAGAAAGGAGACATTAATACTCGTGCACTTAATGAAGGACCTTTGGATTTGCCAATACGAACTATAAAATAGCAAATTGAATATAATAAAAAGAGGTGAACCGCTTAGCGATTCACCTCTTTTTCTATTCTCAATATCTTATCCAATGTCTTTTGAGCTTCTGTCGATGGGAAACGTAGAACAACTTTCTGCAACGAACTACGTGCTTTCTCATATCGGGTAGTAAATAACTTCGATAATCCGTCCCGATAGCGGGCATACTGCATTTTAGTGGGAGAAGGAAGTTTCTTGTAATCCATTTCTAACTTTTTCTTCTCCTGCTCTGCCATCAAATAATAATAGTTTCCTAAAAAGATATTAGCAGCCAGATTATCCGCATCGAGTTGCAATATTTTTTCGTACATATGCAAAGCATCTTTTTCTTGTCCGCGACACACTTGCATTTCTGCACATGTTTCCAAACAATCTACATTATTTGGGTCCTTTTGCAGCAACTCTTTGTAAAACAAATAAGCTTTGTCGTAATTTCGTTTCTTTTTATAGGCGAGAGCTAATTCGGTAGCCAGTTTGGAGCTAATTTCACTATTCTTGTCCACATTCGTCCAATAATACATTTCCGTACGGTCTATATTCAGAGGAATAGTCTGCCGGAAATAGCTCACAGCCTGTCCATTCTGCCCAGCCTCAATAGCGGCAGATACTTTCTGCAACATCTCATCAACCGACTGTGCATTCAGCGCCAGCGGCAGTGAGAATAAAGATAAAAGAAAAATAGTTAAGGTCCTCATAATCCATCTGATTGCTATTTAGTTCGTGATTCACAAAGATACAACAAAAAAATAAAAAATGTACCTTTGCGGACGAAAAGAACAATCAATTTGATAAAAGTGTTTCTATAAAATGATAGATAAAAAACAATCCTCCGAAAACAGACGAATATTACGGATAGCCATACCATCGATTATATCAAATATCACCGTCCCGCTACTGGGACTTATCGATGTTACCATCGTAGGACACCTCGGTTCTCCGGCCTACATTGGAGCCATCGCTGTAGGGGGAATGTTGTTCAATATTATCTATTGGATTTTCGGATTCCTGCGTATGGGGACGAGTGGCATGACCTCACAAGCATATGGTCAGCATGATCTAAATGAAATCACCCGGTTACTGTTACGTTCCGTTGGCGTAGGATTATTTATAGCTCTTTGCCTGTTGATACTCCAATACCCTATCCTGAAATTGGCATTCACTCTGATACAAACCACACCGGAAGTCGAGCAACTGGCAACTACTTATTTCTATATCTGTATCTGGGGAGCTCCCGCCACATTAGGACTTTATGGATTCGCCGGTTGGTTTATCGGAATGCAGAATTCACGTTTTCCCATGTATATCGCTATTACTCAGAATATTGTCAATATTGTAGCCAGCCTATCCTTTGTCTACTTACTGGATATGAAAGTGGCAGGAGTGGCAACAGGAACTTTAATCGCACAATATGCAGGTTTCTTCATGGCCATATTGCTATATATGCGCTATTATAGTGTACTAAAAAAGCGAATCGTATGGAAAGAAATTATACAGAAACAAGCCATGTACCGTTTCTTCCAAGTCAACCGGGACATTTTCTTCCGTACCCTTTGCTTGGTTGCGGTCACCCTATTTTTCACCTCTGCAGGAGCCGCCCAAGGAGAAATTGTATTAGCCGTAAACACCTTACTCATGCAACTATTCACTCTGTTTTCCTACATCATGGACGGATTTGCTTATGCCGGTGAAGCATTGGCCGGCCGTTATATAGGCGCCAAGAATCAAACAGCCTTACGCAACACAGTACATCACCTTTTCTATTGGGGATTGGGTCTTTCATTGATATTCACTATCCTTTATGCAATCGGCGGAAAAGAATTTCTGGGATTGCTAACCAATGACACTTCAGTAATCAACGCTTCAGACACTTATTTTTACTGGGCACTTATCATTCCGCTAGCTGGTTTTTCTGCTTTCCTGTGGGATGGAGTATTTATTGGTGCCACCGCTACCCGTCAGATGCTTTACTCCATGTTAGTCGCCTCCGCCAGCTTCTTCGGAGTATATTACGCTTTCCATCCTCTTCTGGGAAATCACGCCCTGTGGCTGGCTTTTCTCATTTATCTTTCCCTGCGAGGAATTGTACAAACCTTTTTGGGAAAGCAAATAATGAAAAAAGTAATCGCATCCCGGTGAGGCTATCCGATAAATTATCTCTATATTTGCGGCAAACAATAAAAAGCAAAAGGTATGGCAAAGTATAAAAGAATCTTACTAAAGCTCAGTGGAGAGAGCTTGATGGGCGAAAAGCAATATGGCATTGACGAAAAAAGACTGGCAGAATATGCTCAACAAATCAAAGAAATCCACGAACAAGGGGTACAGATTGGTATCGTCATCGGAGGAGGCAACATATTCCGCGGATTAAGCGGAGCCAATAAAGGTTTTGACCGTGTGAAGGGGGACCAAATGGGGATGTTGGCTACCGTTATCAATAGCCTCGCTCTAAGTTCTGCTCTTGTAGCTACCGGTGTAAAAGCACGTGTATTGACCGCAGTACGGATGGAACCTATCGGTGAATTCTACAGTAAATGGAAGGCCATCGAATGTATGGAAAACGGTGAAGTGGTTATCATGTCTGCAGGAACGGGAAATCCTTTCTTTACTACAGATACCGGTTCTTCACTAAGAGGAATAGAAATCGAAGCAGACGTTATGCTGAAAGGTACTCGCGTAGATGGCATTTACACAGCTGATCCTGAAAAAGATCCTACCGCAACCAAATTCGATGACATTACGTATGATGAAGTATTGAAACGTGGTCTGAAAGTTATGGATTTAACTGCGACCTGTATGTGCAAAGAAAATAATCTGCCTATCGTCGTATTTGATATGGACACAGTAGGTAACTTAAAGAAAGTAATCAGCGGAAAAGAGATAGGTACGTTAGTACACAATTAATCAGAAAATAAAAAGTGCGAATTTTGCAGTAGTAGTTTTTATCAAAGCTATACAGCAAAATTCGCACTTTGTCTTTCTTTTCAAATATTATATCGAAACGAATACCTATTTATCAAAATACTGGATCAAATCATACGCATTAAAATTCAATTCGCGGGCAAAGAAAGATAAATAAGGAAACAACTGATAAGAATTATCATAAAGACCCTTATTGGCAGGTTTCGACGAATTATCCGTACCATCATCATCCTGATATTTAAACCAATGCCATCCGATACAATTCTTAGCTTCAAGCAATCCTAATGTAAAATGCTGATAAGCATAAGCCCTCTCATTTTGTGTAGGAACAGAATATCCGGCTCCCGACTGGTTATTCAGATCGGAATCCTCCACCCCTTTCGTATAAAACTCACTTACAAGAAACGGCTTATCCGCCCAACTTGCCCAGTCTGCAATCGCTGTTGTCAGTTCAGGATTCCAACGACTATAATAGTTGATAGAAATGACATCACAATATTTTCCGGCAGCTCTCATCACTCCCTCCATATATTTAGGAGTTCCATGCAATCGAGTCCCCAGATAAAGCAGCTTATCATCTACTTTCATCACTGCCTCCTTCACTGCTTTATAATATTTCTCTGCTACGATACCTGCAAACTCATTATTCAAGGCATCCGTCACACTTTGTGTACCCTTGGAATCCATAAAGGCTTTTGCTGCAACATAAGCCGGGTCATTCGAACTGTTAATAGCCAGGAAACGATCCAAAATCCGGGAACTGTTTGAAGAGAAGTTTATCTCATTATCCGAGAAGAAACCCAATACATTTGGATCACGCAGATAATCTGCGAAAGCACTACCTGCCAAATATGATTCACACCATTCAGCCCATCCATTATAAAACACAAAGCCTGCAGCATTATCATCACTTCCTCCGGGATAATTATAAGATTTCGCACTCTTAAACTGACTTAGAAAAGCAAAGGAAGGTGCCAAAGTCAACGGACTGCTCGGATTGGAAGCATTATGAGTCTGAATCAACGAGTACGTTCCTGTACAGAATGCACCTGTACCATGAAAACCGATCTCACTCAATTCACGTTGAGTGGTGGACAACCACTTCTCATCAGTTCCAAACCTATTATTCCAAGCTGTTTTATTACGACTGGAAGTCCCCTTACGCAAAGAAGTCGCACTACGTTCCAGATGCAGATAACCTTCCGGATCAACCAACCACCAACGTCCATCTATCTTCTTCGTATAAAACCTGCCCGTAGCTGCTTGTTTCGGAAGCGTTGTCGAACTTCCATACTTATTCACCGACTCCTGATATGCTTTCAATGTCTTAATAGCCGGTTTATATCCATCCATATAAGCAATAATACGTGTATTCCCCGTTGTCCAACTGGATATGGGAGGATAGGCACTGGAATACTTGACACTGATAGGACGATACATATTGGTATTTAATGACGGAGCATATACCACAGAAGCTCCGGGAACGGGCAAATCTTCCGGGTATTCCGACTCCACATCTCCCTCACCCATCACTATATCAGGAGGCATAAAATTAGGGTCCTTATCATCATCATCCGTACAAGAAACCATAGGAATAGAACTTATAAACAGTAAAGCTCCCAGTATAAATATTTTTTTCATGATATGTATTTTATTGATTGTTATTTGATTGTTGATCGAACCAGTCGGCCAAACGATAGGCATTGATATTCAATTCTTTCATAGCATCGGCCAACGGTTTATAAAGATTGTATTCATTATCTATCAGCCCCTTGTTAGAGTCCAGATTCGAAGGATCTGCCCCTTTTGCCGTCGGATCATTATCCTGATAACGGAACCAGTGCCATCCGACACAATTTCCACTTTCCAATAATCCTAAAACAAAATGCTGATAGGCATATCCACGTTCCTGTTGAGTTTGAACGGTAAAACCTGCTCCTGTCGTATTCGCCAGTCCGGAATCCATTCCTTTCGTATAAAATTCCGTGATGATGAAAGGTTTTTGAGCCCATTCTCCCCAATGTTTCATGGTCTTCTCACTCGGCGTCCACGCTCCATAGTAGTTAATTGCAACGACATCACAATACCTGCCTGCCGCTTCCACAATCTGGCGGATAAACTTCGGTTTTCCATGTAAACGACTGCCTAGATAAAGATGATTGGGATCATACTTCCGAATTGCTTCCGATACTACTTTATAATATCGTTCAGCTACCACCCCTGCAAACTCCTCCCGGTGCTCATCGGTTATTTGCTGCGAAGTAATTCCCTGCTTTTTCAACCAGGATTCCGCATACACTCTTCCCGGATCATCAGGGTTCTGTAAAGTCAGATAACCTTCCAGATTCTTGGGTCCGAACGGAAGTTCATTATCCGAGAAATAACCAATGATGTTTTTATCCATTTTATTCGCAACCAGTTTTTGTGCCATCTCATCGCAATAAGTTTCGAATTCCGGGTCAAAAACGAAAATACACTGATTAGGATATCCCGTGTTACCAGGTAACTGATAAGTTCCTCCCCGTTTCTTACCATATCCGCTCATCAAGTTAAGAATGATTGAGCGGGTCAAAACCTCCTTGTGGGATGCATTGTAAGAAGCAATCGCCTCTTCGTTACTCCAAGAGCCCGCACCGGAAAAGCCCAGTGAATGAATCAACTGTGCCGTCCCTTCGATCCATTTTTCTTCCGTACCGAATTTATCCAGCATGGCTTGTTTATTGCGTTCAGAGGTACCCAAACGTACTCCAACCACCACTTTCTGTAAATGCCGATATCCGTCGGGATCAATCATCCACCAACGATTTCCAATACGTTCCACTCTAAAAAATCCAGTAGCCCGGTGCCTCGGAGCATCCAAATCACTTCCATACTCATTTACATGCACTTTATCAGTAGCTTTAAAACCATCCAGTTGAGCAATGGTACGGGTATCATACTCCTTCCATGGAAGATCTTTCTGTCCTTTCACCCACGGACGGGCAGTGACCTTAAATGCGTGCCCCTGTCCATAGCCCAACTGGGACAACAGCAGTAAAAACAATATAACTATACTATTTTTCATGTTCTAATATTCTTTTACGATTCGTATTGCATTTAAAATAGGCACAGACTCCACCGCTCCAAAACGAATGACAAGCCCTTTTCCCTTTGAAACCGGAACAATATATTTTTTAATGACCGCACGTTCGGAACCGTATTCTTCTGCAATATTCATTTGCCCGGCGACAGATACCCCATTTATATCCACAGAAAATACCCGGTTTGCATACTCCTCTTTCACCACATCATTTCCTAAATTATACACCAAAGCCTCTCTTTTATTTTCGGAAGTAAGTTCCGTCCAATACAAATATACAGCATAGACACCATCCGGCACATCCGCTTTAAAGGCCTCAATACCTACCCGTTGCGTCTGAAAGATAGGATCCTGATCCGTTCCCAGTATATCAGTGTCGCTGGCAGGCAAAGAACCGTAACGAGTCTTATTCGGAGCCACTTTTCCGCCAATATATCCCCATGAGCCTTTTTCATAAGCCTGTTCGGGTATCCAGCACAGTTCTGCTGTCCGGTCCTCGAAATAGCGTTGAGCACCCAATAATACATTGACTTCCGTAAAGCCGCTCTTCACATTGACACATTGGAAATTGCAAACATACTGGTCACGATATTCGCGTCCCTCTTTTTCAATTACAGCATCTACCACATTCTCTCCGTTGACAAAAGGAATATCCACAGAAACGACCTTATCCGATACCGGATATACTCCCAAACTCTTTCCATTTAAAAAGACTTCCACCTTATCTGCATTGGTATACACCTTCAAAGGTTGCGTACAGCTCTTTCCATCCCGACTGGCTCCCGCCCTATTCTTCCATGACTTAGAAGCAATGTGCAGGACAGGCGACTCTTTCAGATAAACCTGATAAAGATAATATCCATCTTTACGTTCTCTATCCGTACTTACCACCCCTTTATTGTTCACATGAGGCATGGCGTTTCTTCTGGCTTCAGAATAAAAATCATTCAAGTTCCAAACCATAGCTCCCACGATATAATCCCTCTTTAGAATTTCAGGCAAGTAATGTTCGTGGTAGATGGAACCAAATTCACAACTAAAGTCAAACCGCATCGGCGAAAAAGAGTGAATACGAGTATCCACATCCGCCCCGTATTCGGTAATGAGCAACGGTTTGTGAGGAAACTCCCTGTGAAGTTCTTCCAGTTTCTCTTCAAATCCACTCAAGCTACCACCATACCATCCATTATAAAGATTAAAACCCAATAACATCGGTAATTCTGTAATTCCCGCTTCCTGATAGATTTGAGAAGTAGAATGACAAGGCAACATGGTATAGCGTTCCGAATCCAGACTTCTGATCTGCGCCTCAACCGCCGAAGCTATTTGATGAAGGAATGTCATGTAGTCCGCCCGCTCCTTCTTATTTTCGGGGTTAAAAGGAGGACGCAAAAGCACTTCATTCATATAAGCCCAAATGATAACAGATGGATAATTATAGTTCTGACAAACCATTTCTGTCACCTGTTCCACGCAATTATCCATAAATGCTTTACTTTGAGTGATGGCATTCACTACCGGAATTTCAACTGAAGTCAATAGTCCTAACTTATCACACATTTGCATCACAACCGGATCTTGCGGATAATGAGCCACTCGCAGGAAATTACTTCCCATATCCTTGCTCAACTGTACATCCCGGATATGCATTTCATCCCGCAAAGCATTTCCCATTCCTTTGTAATCCTGATGCCGACTGGTACCAATCAATTTCCGATATTTCCCATTCAAGAAAAAACCTTTCTCCGCATCAAAATGATATTCACGAATTCCCAACGGATTGACAACACAATCGAGCACCTCCTCTTTTTTATTCTTCAGACGGCTATACACCTTATATATATAAGGAGAGTCCACATCCCAACGTTTAGGCTGCGTAATAGTCATGAGCGATTCAAAAGCTACATTCTTTTCTTCCGCCTTCACATTTACTTTCTTTTGTGAAAGCGCTACTCTGTTACCATCTGCATCCAAAATCTCCGTTTCAAGAATCAATGATTGATTACTCTTCAAAGCATTGGACAAGAATGTCTTCACTGAAATATTTGCTTGCAAATCCGTAATCTTCGATGCTTTGAGATATACACCACTAGAAGCGTAATGAGTAGCAGACAGTTGCACAGGAGAAGTATACACCAGATAAACATCCCGATAGATTCCCCCGAAGAAAGTAAAGTCCGCCGAAAGAGGAGCAATATCCGGATTATGCGAGTTGTCAACACTCACAGCTATCAGATTGCGTCCGGCATGAACATAATCAGTCACGTCAAACGTAAAAGCGGAATAACCACCTTTATGATTTCCAACAAACGTTCCATTCACAAACACATTCGTTTCCTGATTGGCCCCCTCAAAACTAAGATAGACTCTTTGTTCGGGGATCAGTTCCTCCACTGTCACCAGTTTCCTGTACCAGCCTTTTCCCCGGAAATAACCGGGAATTTCATCCTCTGCATCTTTTGCATTCCACGTATGAGGAATGGAAACATCAGTCCAACCGGAAATATCAAAGTCAGCAGTGGACGCATCTCCCTCAAAGAGGGAGAACTTCCAACCGTCATTAATCGTTTGCGTCACACGCTGACTATAAACCGTGCCGGTCATAACCAGTAACAAACAGGCTAAAATTGTTTTTTGATATACCTTATACATACCTAATACCATTATTTCGAAATTGAACGGACTGCACGAACAAATCTTTTACCGTCTTTTTTAGCATTCGATTTATCCCAGGCAAGCGGTTTTCCAAAACGTACATAAAATGCGCTTGTACCGCTCGACGTTTCGCGACTAGCCCAATAAGAATCTCCGGTAGCAGATGCTGCTCCCGTATTCATGATAGTTCCTCCTGCACCAGTAATCACTTGATCCCAAGCTGTACGGTTTGCTTTCTCAAAATCAGTAATTGCATCCGGGTTATTCTCCGTTGCATCTGCCACTGCAGTCCCATTATAAGTTTCAAACATCTGTTCCAAATCCGTTCTCGTAGGCCAATACCATCCGGAACCTTTATCCATACAATATTTAAGAGCGGGCATTTCTGCTGCATTCGGCAATGCTGCCAACGCAGTAGTATTTGCCAAGCCATTGTCATTGGATAAAGTTAAACCGGTAGAAGCCGGAGAGCTTGCCGTAGACCATGCCAGATTCTCTCTGTCCAATGACATAATCTTAGCCTTACCACGATTAGTACCATCTACCCAGAACACAATGCCTCCTTTTAACGAACCATTATCCGCAATCACCTGTCCCACCGCAAACTCGGAACTTAAAAGCCCTCTTTGTGTAATAGTAACTTCTTGCTTAGGTGCATTCGCTCCGCTTCCGGCTATTACCGTAGCAGTCGTTATCCGGTTAGAACTATTCAAATTAGGAGATAATGTCCAGAAATAAAGAGTTTTACTTGTTACATCAACATACGCTTTCACCCAAGACTCATCAGTTATATTTACTGTAAATTCTGTTTCATCAGAAATCATCGTTATTCCTTCTGATTTCGTCACAGCATCAGGAGTAATAGTCACGGTATTTGTACTTAACTCGAGAGAAGCGCCTCCTTCAGCCGCAACATTCTGATTCACCGTTACCTCCACCGACTTAGCGGCTGTGCCAGTACCGGCTGTAACCGTAGCAATAGTCGTACGAACATCGCCAGTGGTATTTTTAGATTTTGCCTTGAACGTAACTGTTGTGCCCGAAATAATATACGAAAGCCAGGAATCATTTGCCAAAACCACACTAAATACCGTTTTATTGGATGTCAATGTCACATTTGCTTCCGCTTCATTAGCTCCTTCCAATGTCACAGGATTCGGATTAACCGTCAATGTTGCCGGTTCTTCAGGATAAGTATAATCACCGATTGTACGCATACATCTCACAAAACGGTTAGTAGCAGTCTTATTTCCTGCGTCAGCTCCCGATTTACCGAAACGTACCCAATAAGCCTGATTACCCGCTGCGTTTTCCGTACTCGACCAATAGCTTTCGCCATTGCCCGAACCGGCAGCCTCGTTCATCACATCACCTTGTAAATCAGTCAACATCTTATCAAATGCAGCACGTGCCGCCTTCTCTACTTCCGTCAGTTTATCAGGTACGGCTGAAATAAAATCCGGATCAGCATGTCCAACACCATTATAGGCATCAAACAATTCCCATAATTCATCACGGGCAGGCAGATACCATCCGTCACCCAACGACTGGCAATATGCTACCGCATCATTTGCCGACGTAGAAGTGAACAAGGCAGAATTAGCATATCCGTTGACGGTGGAAAGTGCATTATGAGACATCACAGAAGCCTCGAAAGGATTCCCTCCCTGACGCTTCACTGAAACCGCTTTTCCTACCATATTATCCGAAGGATCTACCCAGAAAATCATACCGATACCCTCATCCACACTTTGTCCTATCTTCAAAGAAAGATCCGGTTCTTTAGAATCCTGGGTAACCGTCACCTCCACTGTATATGAGCCGCAAGTCAGTTTCACAACAGTCGTTCTTGCATCTTCACCGTCATTTTGTGCCAAGGCCGTGTAGACAACACTTTTAGAACTTACATCTACAGAAAGCCACTCCGCTTCATACTGTGCAACAACCTGACCGACATTAGTATATAACAGCGACGTAACAGAAGAACCCGCCGCTTTCGCCAAATTCACTTTTGTATCTTTACAATTAAATTCAGGCATCACGCGTACCGATGCATCATCGACACAGGAAAGCAATCCCAGATTTAAAATCAATAAGAAGTATATTATTTTTTTCATATTCATTCATGTTTTACAGATAATCAATCGCTTAATACCAGTTCTCATTCTGTGGGAAATTCTCTTTCCCCATCAAGTCAATCTGTTCCTGTGGAATAGGCCAACATTCGTGCTTTCCAACCACAAAACTGGTACGGCATTCCGCATAGTCTTTATCCAGATAAGGGTTTTCAGCCTTCGTCTCGCCATAATGCGCTTTCACTCTTTCGCCCAAGAGTCCCAAACGTTTCAACAAAGGCCAGCGAACGCCTTCAAAATTCAACTCACGGGCATATTCATCCAAAAGTATATCCTGTGTCAGAGGACCTGCAAATTTATCATTTCCCGCACGTTCCCATGTTTTATTGTAACAGCGCAAAGCATCTGTACTCATACCTCCGTCACGACGCATATATGCCTCTGCCGCCATTAAGTAAGTTTCTGCCAGTCGATAGACAATCAGATCCTTGAAACCCGTTGTCCGGTCCGGATTATCAGCCGTCGTCCATTGGTCAAAGTATTTTTTCGACATAAAATGCAGTGTTTCACAATAGCTGGAACTCTGTGTTAGAGGAATCAATTCTCCATATTTAGGAGAAGTCGGGTCATTGTATTTAAAACGGTGAATAAACAACTCATTATATCGCGTATCTTTTGCCTGATCGTACAGACTCAACAGATAGGTATTCGGATAAATACGTCCCCAACCATATCCACCCTGATCGGCCGTATTGATACAACCTGAAATTTTATTGATCCGGGTAGTGGTTTGAATAGAGATACGATGTCCGGCAACCGGAGTTCCGGAACCACCTCCACCCAAGTTTTGTGAATATTGGAAACTCCATAACACTTCCGGAGATTTCAAATCTGCCCCATTAAATACATTCTCGGCTTTCTTTTCCATCGAGTAGATGCCTTCCTGCTTAAAGATATCCTCACATTCCTCAATGGCTGTATCCCAATCCGACTCCCACATGGCAACCTGTGCACGGACATGTTTGGCAGTAGCTTTTGTTACCCGTCCATACAATACATTTCCATTATTTAGAGGAAGCGACCAGTCCAATCCTTTCATGGCATCGTCCAAGTCAGTTGTAATCAGTGTCATCAGTTCTGCGTGAGAAGCCGGTTTGTATTCCCGTTTCAGATTGTCGACAGTGGTCGGGGTGATATTCAGATAAAGACGGTCAAAGCGTTTCCAGAGTTCAAAATAGCTCCGTCCTCTGAAGAATTTCGCTTCACTCCATGCATGGAGCACATCGCTGTCGTCCAGCCCCAGGGCTTCTGCGGCTACAATAATTTCATTTGCTTTTCCAATAATACCATAGTGATATTTCCAGAACTTATTGACATCCCCAGTACTTGGAGTAAAGCTCGTATTCAAACGTCCGATTGAAGTAGAAACACCTGCTCTAAGTATCGCAATATCCGTATTAAAGTCACACATAGTAACGATGTACAGATTGGATTCATTATTATCCGCTCCACCCGGCAATTCACGTGCCAGAGAGTACAGACCTGTGACAGCTGTATTCAACCCTTCGGGAGTAGTGAACAGATAATTGTTCGTCACGTCTGTCTTTGATTCCAGATTTAATAAATCCGAGCAGGAAGCGGTCAACATTCCGCAGATGACAAAGGCTGTATATATTAACTTTTTCATAAGGATTCTTTATTTTAGAATGAAACATTGACACCAAATACATATTGTTTGGACTCCGGATAAGACCCGGGAGTCAGTTCGGGACTATAAGACTTAAACTCCGTAAATGTCAGCAAATTAGTAGCAGTTGCATACAGACGCAATTTATGAATCGGAGTATTCTTCAATAGTCCGGCCGGGAAAGTATATCCCAATTGTAAGGTGCGTAAACGGATATAAGATGCATCCTGAATAGCGATGGCACTCAAATAAGAAGGGTCTGCACTATAAGAAGGACGCGGGAATTTGTTCGACGGATTGAACGGAGTCCAGTAATCCACCTTCACTCCATTCAGTTTTCCGCGCAAAGAACCTCCGGAATTATAGTCATACAAATAACTATTCTTTATCTTTCTGCCGGAAACTCCATACCAATCCATGAACAAGTCAAATCCTTTCCAGTTCCATGTGGAAGAAAGAGAGACGGTAAATTTCGGATCCTTCCGGATAGGCACTCTGTCATCTGCCGTGATCTTTCCATCTCCATTGTTATCACGCACCTTAACCATACCCGGTTCAATAGCGCCGCCGTAATCAATCGGGCTGTCGGCTACACCGTCATTGTTACTGTCATAGGTGTTTTTCAGCATATATACCAGATTCCCCGTACCGTCACGAGTGATATCAAAATCATCATACTGAAAAATTCCGTCTACCAGATAATCATAATATACATTAATCGGTTCTCCGATAATCCACCCCTGTGCTACCTGACTGGCTGGTTTACCATTTTCATCGAGCGTATCGTCAATACGGACAATTTCATTCTTATACATACTGAAATTGGTTCCAAGCGACCAGGTAAACTCTTTCGTACGTATCACATCACCATTTAAAGAAAGATCGATACCACTGGATTTCGTCTTTCCCAGATTATCCAGCATAGTGGTATATCCAAGTGATGCATTCAAAGAGCGTTCCACCAATAGATCTTTCGTATGCGTATTGTAATATTCCACCGTACCATTCAGGCGACCATTGAAGAAACTAAAATCAACACCTAAATTAGCCGTTGCAGACTGTTCCCATTTCAAGTTCGGGTTAGAAAGCTCCTTACCCGGCAAATATCCCATCTGGAAAGTATCTCCAAACTCATATCCTTTATTATCTGCGAGCCCCAAAGTAGTGTAATTGCCGATACCGTTCTGATTACCAACAATACCATAACTGACACGCAGTTTGAGGTTATCAATCCACGACACATCTTTTAGGAAATTCTCCTGATTTACACGCCAGGCAAAAGCAGCCGACGGGAATGTACCCCATTTATTTTCTTTTCCGAAACGGCTGGAACCGTCGCGACGAACAGCCACATTCAACAGATAACGGTCTAAAAGCGAATACTGTGCACGAGCCATGAACGACACCAGATTATTTTCATTAAACTGACGACGGGGCTTGCCTGTAAACTCACCTTGAGAAATGAAATTCCAGTCTTTATCTACCGGAAGATTCTCTACTGAATAGCCGATAGACTTCGAGCCATTATGGTCGACAGACTGCACACCGGTCAACGTCAACTGATGTTTCTTATTGCGGATAGGCACTTTATAAGTCACAATATTCTCCACCAGCCAGTTCTGCGTGCGTGATTCGTCGAGCACAGCTGTTCCTCCGCCTCCCGGATATTGGGAATCTTTATAGGAGCCGTCTTCAGATGTCTGATTATAAACGGAAGTATTCAGACGATAATTGAATCCCTTGAAAGGTTTCACATCCATAAAAAAGTTCAGGCGGTAATTATCGCGGGAGACTTCACGTCCGTAATGCTGGGCACGGTACAAAGGATTATAATTTCCTTCCGAGTTGATATACTTTGTATACTTGCCATCCGCATCGTATATTTCCGCCAATGGGGAACTGGTAATAAAATCATTAAAGTTACCATCCTCACGATCTTGTTTAGTCATCGCATAAGAAGAATTGATACCAAAACTAATCCACTTTGATATTTCAAAGTCCAGATTCAACCTTAAAGAAAACTTCTGGTATCCCGATCCGGTAACCACCATTCCCTGTTGGTCAAAATAGTTGGCACCTGCCGATACTTTGATTTTCTCTGTTCCTCCACGTACACTGACATCATGATTATGGTAAATTGCATTTCTGAACATTTCTTTTTCCCAGTCGATAAACTTTCCGCTGGCCCATACCCGCTGCATAACCTCATCTTCCAATGCCTCGGCTATCGAAATCTCACGTGCATCAACAATTCCCTTATCATGTGCCTTCGCTTCACGGCGAAGCTGCATATATTCTTCGGGAGAATAAAAATCAAAATTTCTCCATAGGGACTGGATACCCAGATAACCATTATAACTGACTTCCACCTTTCCGGCTTTACCGCGTTTGGTAGTAACCAGTACCACACCGTCACTGGCACGTGCTCCATAAATAGCCTGCGATGCAGCATCCTTCAGAATTTCAACCGACTCAATATCGTCCGCACTCAACGTGCTAAACTCCGTTGCACTGGAAGGAGAACCATCTATGATATATAAAGGAGCATTGTCCGCACTGATAGAACGGGAACCGCGAATGGTGATCGAAGGAGTCGATCCCGGACGTCCCGAACTGCTCGTTACATTCACACCTGCGGCACGTCCACGCAACATATCAGCCACATTGCCGGCGGGAAATGTCTTCATTTCATCCGCTTTGACCGAGGCTACCGAAGTTGCCACATCACTCTTACGCTGAACTCCATAACCGACAACGACCAATTCATCGAGCATTTTCGACTCTTCTACCATATCCACATTCAATACCGTTTTCGTACCGACACGTATCTTCTGTTCCTTATATCCTATACAAGAGAAAACAAGGGTAGATTTTGCAGATACACTGATTGAATATTTTCCATTTACATCCGTCACTGTACCGTTAGTAGTCCCCTCCTCCATAATATTAGCTCCGGGGATTGGTCCAAGTGCGTCTGTCACAACTCCAGAAACTCTGACGTTTTGAGCACTAACCTCTAAAGAGATAAGAAAGGCTGTCAGGAACACAGCCCATTTAATTACGATGTTTTTCATACTATGTAATAATTTGAATGATTACAGCGCAAAAATCCAAATAATTAGCGATTTCGAATAATAGAATCGTCCGTATAAAAGTTCAAATAGTACAATTCTCGCTAAGAGATAAACACATAAAACGCTATATATTAACAACTTGCGTGTTTTCTTCGATAAGCAGCCGGAGTAATATCATAAGCATTCTTAAAGCACCGGATAAAATAACTTGGATTAGAAAAGCCGTAATCAAATGCTATATCAGCAATCAGGGCATTGGGATCATTGATTAATTTTTCTGTTGCCTTTTTCAGTCTCAAAGATAAAATAAAGTCATTCGGGGTCTGTCCGGTCAATGCTTTCAGTTTGGTGAAAAGCAACGTTCTGCTCATGCACATCTCCCGTGCAAAAGTGGCTACGTCAAAGTCTGCATTATCAATATAAGATTCCACAATCGCCGTAGCATCCATCAGCATCTTTTTATCGATCGGATTAAATGGAAGATCTTCCACTTTAGGTTCATCATTCCGGGCAAACCGCTGCTGGAGCAGTTTACGAGTCTGGATGATATTATTGCAACGGGCCACCAATATCTTGATATTGAAAGGTTTGGAGATATAATCATCCGCTCCCGTCTGCAAGCCCTCTAAGGTATGTTCTTCCCGGTTGCGGGCAGTCAGCAATACCACAGGAATATGACTGGTCTGCAAATTGCTTTTCAACTTCTCGCACATCTCCAGGCCGGACATGACTGGCATCATAATATCACTCACAATCATCTGTGGTTGTAGTGAAGAAGCCTGCTCCAATCCTTCCTGTCCGTCGGCAGCCGTATATACATCATATATCTGTTCAAAAATCTGTGCCAACACCTTACGCATCTCCGGGTTATCCTCCACAATCAGTATTTTCACCGTTTTATCCGGCTTCACCATTTCCGAGATTTCTTGAGGCTCTATTACATAATGTTCGGCAACGCGTTCATCTGCAGAGGAAGATGCTTCCACATTCACATTTGCATCCCGGTGAAGAGTAACGATAAAAGACGTTATTCCATTCGGCTCACTTTCCACTCCGATAGTTCCCTGATGCAATTCCACAATACCTTTTGCCATTGCCAGCCCGATACCCGATCCTTTGACAGTCCGTGTAGTTGTTGCCGAATCATCCTGCCAAAACCGTTCAAATACATGTTTGATCTTGGACTTTTCAATACCGACACCCAAATTGTTGACTGAAATCACAATGTCATTCTCTCCTTCCGCTGCCAATTCTACAGAAATCCAGTCACCGGGCTTCGTATATTTAAAAGCGTTGGACAATAGATTATAGAACACTTTCTCTATCTGCGTCTTGTCAATATACAAATCCGCTTCTTTCAAAGTGGAAGAAAAACGGAGATCGATCTTATTCAGCTGCGCATAGCTATAGAAAGAACAACAAATCTCCTCTATCACCGCAACAATATTCTCTTTGGAAATTTTCAATTTCAGATATCCCTGATCCTGCTTACGGATATCAATCACCTCATCCACCAGATTATTCATCCGGCGGGAGTTCTTATAAATCTCCAAAATCTTATTATACACCTCGGGGATCATGTCTTTATGCATCAGGAGCATCTCAAGCTGACTGGATATAAGCGTTAACGGAGTACGGAACTCATGCGATACATTGGTAAAGAAACGTAGTTTGGACTGGTTCACATTTTCGATATACTCTTTTTCCCGTTTCTCGGCCAATAGAGAATGTTGCAAGGTTTTCCGTATCCAGAACATACGGATAATATAGCCTGCAATAAGGATACCTGCCAATATCATCAGCAAAATAAACCATGCCCGTTGATAAACGGGAGCCTCCACTATCAGCTCAAAACTGGCAGAAGGTGCTTCCTGATCGTGAATGCGCAACTGGTCGCCACGAACATGAAAAGTATAACGCCCCGGATGAAGATTGGTATAAGTAACCATCGTATTATCTCCCGCCTTCATATATTCGTTATCAAATCCTTCAAGTTTATATTCCAGACCGATGTTGGAAATATTATTCAGGGTATTACTCGCTATCTCAAAAGTGACGGAAGAATACCTGGGCGGCAATACTAATTGATGTTCATACAATACCGTTTCCTTGATAAGTCCCAACGAATCAAGGGGTTGAATTTCCGTATTATCCACAAGCACGCGTTTTACGAACACATTATACTCCACAGACTGCTTGTTCAGTTTCTCCTGGGCTATGGAAACGATACCTGCCAGTCCACAGACATAAATATCGTGGTCGGACGCAATGTACAGCCCTCCGTCATTCACGTTATTCAAGGGAAAATCACTCTGCCTGTTATAGTTCTCGAATGTGGTAGTGGCTAGATTGAATTTAGAGAAACCGCCATTCGTTGCCACATAAATGGAACCGTCCAGCGGACTCTCTACCAATCCGGTGATAAATCCATTCTCCAGTCCCTGCTTCGCTCCGTATCCTACAAAGATATCTTTCTTCTTATCGAACAGATAAATTCCCGATCCCGTCGATCCCAGCCATATACGTCCTTTTCTATCACATAAAATGTGATTAATGTGGTGCTGCGCCGTGCTCTGCGCTATTTGAGAGAAAGGATAACTATGGGAAATGCCTGCTTTCAAATTGACCCGTATCAGATCAAAAGAAGTGGTCAGCCATAAATCCCCTTCTTTATCAAACGTCATATCCCAAACCTGCGACAAATGTCTGGAAGCTAAAGAAGGATGTTCGAAATGATGCAACCGGAGATGTTTTTTATCCAATACAAGCAGCCCACCCTTGGCGGCTATCAATAAGGAATCATGACCGGCAAACTCTATCATTTTTACCAGATTATAGGCCCTGTCGACTGTTTTTCCTTCCGGAGTATCGATATTTTCCGAAATAGATTCTATATGTCCGGTCGACAGATTAATCCGGTTGATGCCCTGATAAAGCGAAGCTACCCAAAGATAATCCGGTTCTTTCTCATAATACAGAGACTTCACAATCTTAAAAGACAGCTCTTGAGCATATAAATGTTTAAGCGGGAAAAAACGTTTGGCATGTTTATCATAATAGTTCAATCCGCTTCCTTCACTTGCAAACCAGATCCGCCCGGAACGGTCTTCGGCAATGGAACTGATGATATAGGAATTCAAATGCCCGCCAACAGCCGTAGACGAACGGTAAAAGTGATAAGCATCATTCGCTACATTATAATATTGTATTCCCTGATAGAAAGTGCCCAGCCATAAAGTTCCCGAAGTGTCGTAATGCATCGAAATGATGGAACGTGTATCGGCCGCCTCCACATTCAAGTCATATTCATAATCCGTAAACTCTCCGGTAGAGAGATTTAAAGTCTGCAAACCGGCATAAGTTCCGATATACAGAAGACTATCATTGGCTTGTGTCACATGGCGCACATTATCATGGTTGATCGTATGATCAGCCACCTTATTATATCTGTAATGAGTAAGCTCCCCATTTGCCTCCAACCGGGTAAGTCCCCGGTTTCTGGTAGCTATCCAGATGCTCCCGTTTCTGTCTTCCGTAATTGAATTAACAGCCCCCACATCAATATGACAGGTGATATGAGCAGCCTGATCGATACAATAAATACCCTTGGAAGAAGTACCCACCACCACGGTCTGATTCTGACGAACCATTAGACTGTTCATCAATACATCCCCGCCATCCGAAGAAAATGAAAAGAATAATTCGGGCGCCTGGTCAAGGTCACGATAACGATAGATTTCTTTTCCGGTAGCTATCCACAACGCGTCGTGCGCATAGCAGATTCCTGCAACTTCTCCTTCACGCAGCACCTTAAAGCGGTTCAAACGCATGTCATAAAGCGTCACACTCTGCAAACTACGGATAAAAAGCAATCCTTCCCTGTTTCCGCAAACCTGCCGGATATTATTTATATTGATTGAATAGGGATTCGCGTTATCCGGTTTGAAGACTTCAAATTTACGACCGTCAAAGCGATTCAGTCCGTCTTGAGTACCAATCCATAAAAATCCGAATTCATCCTGATAGAAACAATTGACCGTTTGATGCGAAAGTCCTTGCCTTACATCTTTAAAACGCATATTGATATCCTTCGTCACATTTGCCATGCAACAAAGTACCGATATAAACAGGCAGTAAATAACAAGAAAGTTAGCTTTGGTCATCAGTGTTTTTCGATAATTCGGATGCAATATTCGAGAAAATCCAAGATATATGCAAGCATTTATTCAAAAAACTGTCTGGCTACTACCTGTTAATTATCCCCCGGACTGCATATAACTAATCCCCCGATCGAATAAAATTAATCGTCTGACAGTTGATTCTTTTTCGTCTGACAGTTGTCAGACGAAAGTTCAACAGTAGTCAGACGCAAGTTCAACAACTGTCAGACGATTAATTTTATGCATAAACAAGATTAGTTCCCTCTTTACTAAGAAATAGTTTTTAGCATACGAAAGATTAAATTATACTATCAACCGCCTAAACACTTGTTTATCATTGGTGAACTGCGTACTTTTGCACGCCAATAAAAAATAGAACAATGACCCCAAAAACCAAAGGTTTTATCTATGGAGCGATTGCCGCTGCCAGCTACGGTATGAATCCTCTTTTTGCACTTCCGCTCTATGCAGCCGGAATGAGTGTCGATACCGTTTTATTCTACCGTTATTTCTTCGCCGCAATCGTACTGGGTATTCTGATGAAAATGCAGCATCAATCCTTTGCGCTTCACAAGGCAGACGTTTTGCCCTTAGTCATTATGGGATTGCTATTCTCTTTTTCATCACTGCTTTTGTTTATGAGCTATAATTATATGGATGCCGGAATAGCTTCTACCATTCTCTTTGTCTACCCGGTGATGGTAGCTGTCATTATGGGGATATTCTTCAAAGAAAAGATTTCCGCAATTACCGTCTTTTCCATCCTGCTGGCGCTTTCAGGTATCGCCTTGCTCTATCAGGGAGATGGAAACAAACCGCTGTCGACTTTGGGAATCATCTTTGTTCTGTTGTCCTCACTCTCTTATGCTATATATATAGTAGGCGTGAACCGTTCGACACTGAAAAACCTGCCGACCACCAAGCTTACATTTTACGCCATTTTGTTCGGACTATCGGTTTATATCGTCCGTTTAAATTTTTGTACGGAGCTACAAATAATACCGTCAGTCTGGCTCTGGGCCGACGTACTGACACTAGCCATTCTGCCGACTGCCGTATCACTGATCTGTACCGCACTCGCCATCCATTACATAGGCTCTACTCCAACAGCCATACTGGGTGCCCTGGAACCGGTGACAGCTCTATTTTTCGGTGTTCTCCTGTTTCACGAAAAACTGACTCCCCGGTTAATGGCAGGTATTTTAATGATTATCACCGCTGTTACCTTGATTATCATCGGTAAGTCACTCATAAAAAAGATGGGAATGCTGTTGCAGATGAACAAAAAATAATATACTTTTGCTACTTAATCAATCAAAATGCAATTTTAAATCTCAAAAAATATGGTAGACGTAAAGACTTGCCTTGACAATGCACAAGAAAAAATGGACATGGCCATCATGTATCTGGAAGAAGCACTGGCACATATCCGCGCTGGAAAAGCGAGTGCCCGCTTATTAGATGGTATCCGCGTAGATTCTTACGGAAGTATGGTGCCTATCAGCAATGTAGCAGCAATTACTACTCCGGACGCCCGCAGTATCGTAATCAAGCCGTGGGATAAAAGCATGTTCCGCGTTATCGAAAAAGCAATCATCGACTCTGACCTCGGTATCATGCCCGAAAACAATGGTGAAATGATCCGTATCGGTATTCCTCCTTTGACGGAAGAACGTCGTAAACAACTGGCAAAACAGTGTAAGGGAGAAGGTGAAACAGCTAAAGTAAGTGTACGTAACGCTCGTCGTGACGGTATCGACGCACTGAAGAAAGCTGTAAAAGACGGACTGGCAGAAGACGAACAGAAGAATGCGGAAGCCAAACTGCAAAAAATCCATGATAAGTATATCAAGCAAATCGATGATATGCTGGCTGAAAAGGATAAAGAAATTATGACTGTTTAAATTGAAAATTGAGAATTAAAAATTGAGAAATAAAGTGCGGCATACTACATGTCACAGTTCATTCTCATTTTTTAATTCTCAATTCTCAACCTCAATTTATGAAGGGATTAGTAATCAAAAACACGGGTAGTTGGTATCAGGTGAAAACCGATGACGGACAATCTATCGAATGTAAAATCAAGGGTAATTTCCGACTGAAAGGGATTCGCAGCACCAATCCTGTCGCAGTGGGCGATCGTGTTCAGATTATACTTAATCAGGAAGGAACTGCTTTTATCAGCGAGATCGAAGACAGGAAAAACTATATCATCCGCCGTTCTTCCAATCTTTCCAAACAATCCCACATCCTTGCCGCCAATCTCGACCAGTGTATGTTGGTAGCAACCGTCAACTACCCCGAAACTTCCACTATTTTCATTGACCGCTTTCTTGCATCCGCAGAAGCTTATCGCGTTCCCGTCAAACTAGTATTCAACAAGGTAGATGCTTACGACGAGGATGAACTCCGCTATCTGGACGCACTTATCAACCTATATACACAGATCGGTTACCCTTGTTTCAAGGTTTCTGCAAAAAACGGTAATGGGGTGGACGAAATAAAAAAGGCATTGGAAGGCAAGATCACTTTATTCTCCGGACATTCGGGAGTCGGCAAATCGACTCTTATCAATTCCATACTGCCGGGCATAGAAGCCAAGACCGGCGAGATTTCTTCTTACCATAACAAAGGTATGCACACCACTACTTTCTCCGAAATGTTCCCCGTGGAGGGAAATGGCTACATTATCGACACTCCGGGCATCAAGGGGTTCGGCACATTCGATATGGAAGAAGAGGAAATCGGGCATTATTTTCCCGAAATATTCAAGACTTCCGCCGACTGCAAATATGGCAACTGCACTCACCGTCATGAACCCGGATGTGCCGTACGCAAGGCCGTAGAAGAACACCTTATCAGCGAATCGCGCTATACCTCTTATTTAAATATGCTGGAGGATAAAGAGGAAGGCAAATATCGGGCTGCTTACTGATTAACTCTTTTTTACCCTTTCTTTCTTTAAACCTTTCCCGACGGGGGAAGTCTAATCTCTAAAGATGTATCATAACTGCTATATACAATACTAAACCATGAATAAAAAAACTAAATGGGGCATCATTATTCTTGTTGGTGCCGGAATTATCGGTGGAGGAATCTATTCACAATTACCGAAAAAAAACGACGAACTAGCAGCTGCCGACAAAGTGATGGGCGGCAATCAGAAAAAAGGAAAACAAGTTCTAAATGTAAATGCTAAAGTCATAAAGCCACAATCCCTGACAGACGAGTTTACCACTACCGGCGTACTTCTACCCGATGAGGAAGTGGATTTGTCTTTCGAAACTTCGGGAAAAATTGTGGAAATCAACTTCGAAGAAGGAACGGCCGTAAAGAAAGGGCAGTTGCTTGCCAAAGTAAACGACCGGCAGTTGCAGGCACAATTACAACGCCTCGTTTCACAATTAAAACTGGCAGAAGACCGTGTATTCCGCCAAGATGCTCTGCTGAAACGGGATGCCGTCAGTAAAGAAGCTTACGAACAGGTGAAAACGGATTTGGCAACCCTGAACGCAGATATAGAGATCATCAAAACCAATATCGAGTTAACCGAACTTCGTGCTCCGTTCGACGGAGTGATCGGACTTCGCCAAGTCAGTGTCGGTACTTATGCCTCTCCGACCACTGTTGTTGCCAAACTGACTAAAATCGCTCCATTGAAAGTGGAATTCTCCGTACCGGAACGTTATGCTAAGCAAATCAAGAAGGGGACTAACCTGAACTTCAGCGTTGAAGGAAACTTGGATGCTTTCGGCGCACAAGTGTATGCTGTGGAATCAGCTATTGACCCGAACCTGCATCAGTTTACCGCCCGTGCATTATACCCGAATGTCAATCACATCCTGCTTCCCGGCCGTTACGCAAGCGTGCTGTTGAAAAAGGATGAAATACCTAACGCAATTGCCATTCCCACAGAAGCAATTGTACCGGAAATGGGTAAAGACAAGGTCTATCTGTATAAATCAGGAAAAGCCGAACCGGTGGATATTATTACCGGCATCCGCACCGCATCTGAAGTGCAGGTGATCAGAGGATTACACATGGGAGATACCATCATTACTTCAGGAACACTGCAACTACGTACCGGACTTGCCGTTACTCTTGACAACATTGATTAATAATACCAGCACCTTATGAATATATCCGAATTAAGTATACGTCGCCCGGTATTAGCCACAGTATTAACGATCATCATCCTCCTTTTCGGATTCATCGGATACAATTATCTGGGTGTCCGTGAGTATCCGTCGGTGGATAATCCGATCATTTCTGTCAGCTGCTCTTATCCGGGAGCTAATGCCGATGTTATCGAGAATCAAATAACCGAACCGTTGGAACAGAATATCAACGGTATTCCCGGTATCCGTTCTTTGTCCAGTGTGAGTCAGCAGGGACAAAGCCGCATCACGGTAGAATTTGAATTGTCCGTCGATCTGGAAACGGCGGCCAATGACGTACGTGACAAGGTTTCACGTGCCCAGCGTTATCTGCCCCGCGACTGTGACCCTCCGACCGTTTCAAAAGCGGACGCTGACGCCATGCCCATCCTGATGGTTGCTCTTCAAAGTGACAAGCGCACGTTATTGGAATTGAGCGAAATCGCAGATTTGACTGTAAAGGAACAATTACAGACGATTGCCGACGTTAGTAGTGTATCTATCTGGGGAGAAAAACGTTACTCCATGCGCCTCTGGCTCGACCCGGTAAAGATGGCAGGATATGGTATTACTCCTATCGATGTTAAAAATGCCGTGGACAATGAAAACGTGGAACTTCCTTCCGGTAGTATCGAAGGAAATACCACCGAACTGACTATCCGCACACTGGGATTGATGCATACTGCAGATGAATTCAATGATTTGATTATCAAAGAAGAGGATAACCGTATTGTACGTTTCAGTGATATCGGACGTGCAGAACTGGGACCCGCCGATATCAAAAGTTATATGAAAATGAACGGAGTTCCTATGGTAGGTGTCGTAGTCATTCCACAGCCGGGTGCCAACCATATTGAAATCGCGGATGCTGTATATCAACGCATGGAGCAGATGAAAAAAGATTTGCCGGAAGATGTGCACTATAATTATGGTTTTGACAACACCAAGTTTATCCGCGCATCTATCAATGAGGTTAAATCGACTGTATATGAAGCTTTTGTACTCGTAATCATCATTATCTTCCTCTTCCTGCGTGACTGGCGCGTCACATTGGTGCCTTGTATCGTAATCCCTGTCTCTCTGATCGGAGCATTCTTTGTTATGTATCTGGCAGGATTCTCCATTAATGTACTTTCCATGCTCGCCATCGTACTGTCGGTGGGGTTGGTGGTGGACGACGCCATCGTTATGACAGAAAATATTTATATCCGTATTGAAAAGGGAATGGCTCCCAAAGAAGCGGGAATAGAAGGAGCTAAAGAAATCTTCTTTGCCGTCATCTCAACGACTATCACGCTGGTTGCCGTATTCTTCCCTATCGTCTTTATGGATGGAATGACAGGACGATTGTTCCGGGAATTCAGTATCGTTATTTCGGGTTCAGTCATCATTTCTTCGTTTGCGGCATTGACTTTCACTCCGATGCTGGCAACGAAATTGCTTATAAAGAGGGAAAAGCAAAGTTGGTTTTATGCGAAGACCGAGCCATTCTTCGAAGGAATGAACCGGCTGTACAGCCGGTCACTTGCCGCTTTCCTCAGCAAACGCTGGATTGCTCTTCCATTTACCTTCATCACCATTTGTCTGATCGGTTTTCTATGGAATGCCATTCCCGCAGAAATGGCTCCACTTGAGGACCGTTCGCAAATCAGTATTAACACCCGGGGGGCAGAAGGTGTCACTTACGAATATATCCGGGATTACACGGAGGATATTAATCAACTGGTAGACTCTATCCTTCCCGATGCAGAAGCTGTTACCGCCCGTGTATCCAGTGGTAGCGGAAATGTACGCATCACATTGAAGGATATGCAAGACCGTAACTACACACAGATGGAAGTTGCCGAGAATATCTCGAAAGCGGTACAGAAGAAAACGATGGCACGTTCATTCGTACAGCAGCAATCTTCTTTCGGCGGACGCCGTGGAAGTATGCCCGTCCAATACGTACTTCAAGCCACCAATCTGGAAAAATTAGAAGAAGTGCTGCCTAAATTTATGGCTAAGGTATACGAAAATCCTGTTTTCCAAATGGCGGACGTCGACTTGAAATTCAGCAAGCCGGAAGCCCGTATACAAATCAACCGTGACAAGTCCAGCATCATGGGGGTAAGCACTAAAAACATTGCTCAGACATTGCAATACGGATTGAGCGGTCAGCGTATGGGATATTTCTATATGAACGGGAAACAGTATGAAATTCTGGGGAAATCAATCGCCAGCAACGTAACAAGCCTGCCGACCTGAAAGCTATTTATGTACGTAGCAATAATGGGGATATGATTCAGCTGGATAACTTGATTGAACTGGAGAGCGGAATTGCTCCTCCAAAGTTATATCGCTACAACCGGTTTGTGTCTGCTACCATTTCCGCAGGTTTGGCGGATGGCAAAACAATCGGACAAGGTCTCGACGAAATGGACAAGATTGCCAAAGAGACACTGGATGATACCTTCCGTACTGCTCTGGCAGGAGACTCCAAGGAATATCGCGAAAGTTCTTCCAGTCTGATGTTTGCTTTCATTTTGGCAATCCTTCTGATCTACCTGATTCTGGCCGCCCAGTTTGAAAGTTTCAAAGATCCGTTGATTATTATGTTGACAGTGCCGTTGGCTATTGCCGGAGCCTTGGTATTCATGTATTTCAACAATATTACAATGAATATTTTCAGCCAGATCGGTATTATCATGCTGATCGGCCTGGTGGCAAAGAATGGTATTCTTATTGTGGAATTTGCCAATCAGAAACAGGAAGCCGGAGAGGACAAAATAAACGCTATTAAAGATGCCGCCCTGCAACGCCTACGTCCGATTCTGATGACTAGTGCTTCTACGGTCTTGGGACTTATCCCGCTGGCGTTTGCCACCGGAGAAGGTTGTAACCAACGTATTGCCATGGGTGCGGCAGTTGTGGGTGGTATGGTGGTCTCCACTCTGCTCACGATGTATATTGTACCGGCTATTTACAGTTACATTTCAACTAACCGAATCAAAAAATTACAAGAATGAAACAGAAAGGAATCTGCATGAAACACATCATCTATATTACCATTGCCTGTGCTTTCTTATCAGTCTCTTTTGCTAAGGCACAACAGATACGCACCCTGAAAGATTGCCTGGAGGAGGGATTACAAAACAATTATTCTCTACGTATCGTACATAATGAAGAGCAGATCAGCAAGAATAATGCAACGCTAGGGAATGCCGGATATCTGCCTACATTGGACTTTTCTGCAGGATACACCGGGAATCTGGACAATATTGAAACAAAAGCGCGTGCTACCGGAGAGATAACAAAAAACAACGGCGTCTACGATCAGACGGTTAACGTCGGTCTCAACCTCAACTGGACTATTTTCGACGGGTTTAATATTAGTACTACATACAAACAGCTGAAAGAACTGGAGCGTCAAGGCGAAACAAATACCCGTATTGCCATTGAGGACTTTATTGCAGCCCTGACTTCGGAATATTATAATTTTATCCAGCAGAAGATCCGTCTGAAAAACTTTCATTATGCAATGTCACTTTCCAAAGAACGCTTGCGTATAGCAGAGGCCAGCCATCTGGTCGGAAAGTTTTCAGGGCTGGATTATCAGCAGGCGAAGGTGGACTTCAATGCAGACAGTGCCCAATATATCAAACAACAGGAATTGCTGCATTCTTCACGAATCCAGTTGAACGAGCTGATGGCCAACAACAATGTAAACCAAAACATTATTATCAAAGATTCCACCATCGACGTACACAGCGACTTGCAATTTGATGATTTATGGAATTCTACATTGGCAACCAATGCTTCTTTGCTAAAGGCGGATCAGAATACGGTACTTGCCCAATTGGACTACAAGAAAATAAACTCGCGCAACTATCCGTATCTCAAATTAAATACCGGATATGGATATACGTTCAACAAGTATGACATCAATGCAAACAGCAGAAGAGGTGATCTGGGCTTTAATGCCGGAATAACTGTCGGCTTCAACATATTCGACGGAAACCGACGGAGGGAAAAGAGAAATGCAAGTCTGGCTTTCAAGAATCGTCGTCTGGAACGGCAGGACCTGGAGCTAGCACTCCGTTCCGATCTCAGCAATCTATGGCAAGCCTATCGCAACAACCTCCAGTTGCTGAATCTGGAACGACAGAATCTGATAACTGCCAAGGACAACCACGATATTGCCATGGATCGTTATATACAGGGAGATCTCTCCGGTTTTGAAGTACGCGAAGCACAAAAGAGTTTGTTAGATGCAGAAGAACGCATCCTCTCCGCCGAATACAATACGAAGCTCTGCGAAATATCCCTGTTACAGATCAGTGGAAAAATTACGAAGTTTCTGGAATAAGGAAGTAGTTTCCAAACATTAAATAACAAAGCCATGAGAAAACCAAGTCTTTTCTTATTCCTACTTTTTATCCTGACAAACATCTCAGCCCAAAAAGCAGCAGATTACAGAAAACAGCAAAATTACAAAGAATGGGTACACATCGCTCCCAAATTTGACGACGATTTCTTCAAGACGGAAGAAGCCCTACGCATTGGTGACAACGTGTTACTGTATCAGCAAACCACCGGAGGCTGGCCCAAGAATATCTATATGCCGGCAGAACTGACAGAACAGGAATATAAGGCAGCATTAAAGGCCAAAGAGGATACCAACCAAAGCACAATCGACAACAACGCCACCACTACGGAAATCGAATATCTGGCACGGCTTTATCTGGCTACTCAAAAAGAAAAATATAAAGAAGGAGTTCTGAACGGCATCCAATATCTGCTCAAAGCGCAATATGAAAATGGTGGATGGCCTCAATTCTATCCACGCCCCAAAGGTTATTACATACAAATCACCTACAATGACAACGCCATGGTAAGAGTGATGAATCAGCTTCGGGAAATATACGAAAAGAAGACTCCTTACACTTTCCTGCCTGAAGATATCTGCAAACAGGCACGCAAAGCTTTTGATAAAGGCATAGAGTGTATACTCAAAACACAAGTGCGCCAAAACGGAGAATTGGCAGTATGGTGTGCGCAGCACGACCGTGTCACTCTGGAACCATGCAAAGCACGTGCTTACGAACTTCCGTCATTAAGCGGGCAGGAGTCAGACAACATTGTATTACTACTTATGTCACTCCCCAATCCATCTACAGAAGTTGTAAAATCGATAGAAGGAGCCATCAAATGGTTCCAGAAGTCTGAAATCAAAGGGCTACAAAAAGAATATTTCACTAACAGCGAAGGGAAAAAAGACTATCGTATGGTTCCTTGTGAAGACTGCCCCACTCTCTGGGCACGCTTTTATGAACAGGAAACTAATCGGCCCTTCTTCTGTGATCGTGACGGTATAAAAAAATATGATATCTCGGAAATCGGACACGAACGCCGGAATGGTTATAGTTGGTATAACAAAGATGGAAGTAAGGTGCTGAAAAGATACGAGAAATGGAAGAAAGAACAGAATAAATAATCAAAGACTGATATTTACCCTACCAAAGCGAATATCCGGAAAGTCCTTAAAATGAGAAATCCCCTTACTACACGATTGTAATGAGGGGATTTTTTAATTAAAGGCTTTTACACCGTCTTCTCAAAGTCTTATATAAACGGAGTTAAACCGATTATTTAGTACAATTCCACGGTTTCAACTGTTTGAAGAAGTCGTTACCCTTATCATCTACCAGAATAAATGCAGGGAAGTTTTCCACTTCAATCTTCCAGATAGCTTCCATACCCAATTCCGGATATTCCACACACTCGATGCTCTTGATGTTGTTCTGTGCAAGGATAGCTGCCGGACCTCCGATAGAACCAAGGTAGAAACCACCATATTTCTTACAAGCATCTGTCACTTGCTGGCTACGGTTACCTTTTGCCAACATTACCATGCTACCGCCATGACTTTGGAACAGTTCTACATAAGAGTCCATACGTCCTGCTGTAGTAGGACCCATAGAACCACAAGCCATGCCTTCCGGAGTTTTTGCCGGACCTGCATAATAAATAGGATGATCCTTAATATACTGTGGCAAGTCTTCGCCGCGATCCAAACGTTCTTTCAGTTTAGCATGAGCAATGTCACGACCTACGATGATCGTTCCGTTCAATGACAGACGGGTAGCTACCGGATATTTAGTCAGTTCTTTCAGGATTTCCGACATCGGACGGTTCAGGTCGATCTTTACCACATCACCTTCACCTGCCTGACGCAGTTCTACAGGAATAAGCTCACCCGGATTTGAATCCAGTTTCTCAATCCAGATACCTTCCTTATTGATTTTACATTTGATGTTACGGTCGGCAGAGCAAGATACTCCCAAACCTACCGGACAAGAAGCACCGTGACGAGGCAAACGGATGATACGTACGTCATGAGCAAGATATTTACCTCCGAATTGCGCGCCCAATCCAATTTTATGAGCTTCTGCCAAAACTTCTTTTTCCAGTTCGATGTCGCGGAATGCACGGCCATATTCGTTTCCGGTAGTCGGCAGATTGTCATAGAAATGAGTAGAAGCCAGCTTCACTGTCAACAGGTTCTTTTCAGCAGAAGTACCTCCGATAACGAAAGCGATATGATAAGGAGGACAAGCGGCTGTTCCCAATGTTTTCATCTTTTCAACCAGGAACGGAACCAGTGTAC
Source organism: Bacteroides sp. BFG-637 (assembly GCF_024793605.1). Classification (NCBI taxonomy): domain Bacteria; kingdom Pseudomonadati; phylum Bacteroidota; class Bacteroidia; order Bacteroidales; family Bacteroidaceae; genus Bacteroides; species Bacteroides sp. BFG-637. The sequence goes on from NZ_JANUPD010000002.1 coordinate 121,173, forward strand.
CGGGATTCAGGATTGCTTTTGTTTCCTGATACAAATATGTCTTGTTGGCAGATCCACCGCCTTTTGTTACGCAAAGGAACTCATACTCCATGCCTTCGGTAGCTTCGATGTCAATCTGTGCGGGGAGGTTACATTTGGTATTTACCTCATCGTACATATTCAGAGGCGCATTCTGTGAGTAACGCAGGTTCTCTTCAGTATATGTTTTATATACACCCAGCGAAAGAGCCTCTTCGTCAGAATATCCAGTCCATACCTGTTGTCCTTTTTCACCGTGGATAATAGCAGTACCAGTGTCCTGACAGAAAGGAAGTACACCTTTTGAAGCAACTTCCGCATTGCGCAGGAAAGTCAGTGCCACATACTTATCGTTTTCACTTGCTTCCGGATCACTCAGAATCTTAGCAACTTGTTCGTTGTGTGAACGACGAAGCATGAATGACACATCACGAAAAGCTGCATTAGCCATCACAGTCAAACCTTCTTTCTCAATTTTCAGGATGGGATTTCCTTCAAACTCGCTTACTGATACATAGTCTTTTGTAAGCAGATAATACTCAGTTGTATCTTTTCCCTTCTCAAACATGGGCTGATACTTAAACGGAGGTGTTGCCATAAGTTTCTTATTTTATTACGTAATTGTTAGTTAGTGTGGCAAAGGTAGTATATAAATTAAAAATTAAAGATTAAAAATTAAAGATTAAAACATAATTAACGGAGGAACTCTCCCGTTTATCATTTGCTTATTTTATTCTTGTATGCTTTCGATACGTCTAATAAGCTCGTTTCCAAGAGCTGTTTTATCTTCAATATGTTTCAAGACGGCAGTCACAAAAGTATTGCTTTCGAAATCACCGCGTACTTGCTCAAAATCCTGCTTCATTTCGTCGTGGGAGCCGTCAGCACCAAATCCGGTCATGGAAGACAACGAGAATTCTTTCTTGGCATCCTCATATACCATCTTATCCAATCCGACAACAGCTTGCTGCCATGCTTTCACGATACCGATGATATCTTGTGCTGTAATCGTTTCCGGATCCAGACCGTAGAATTCCTGAATCTTATGATAAGCCCATGTCCATTCATAGGTATAATAGTTCTCATGCATTTCTGCAAAGCTTGCATTGATGGATTTCAAACGATTGACCGTTCCCTTCTCTATCCCATCCAGCAATCGGTCGATCTCACTCTTGGGAGCAATCAGTCCGGAAACATCCACCCACTCCCCGATTCCGATTTCCGTATCAGGTTTCAGTCGTTGACGGATTTCTTCATTGCTCTGGAAGTTGATGCCTTCCAACCGCTTAATGATGGAGTTTCCCAAGAACTTGTGAATAGCGATTTCATAAAAACGAATTCCATTGTTCAGAGAGGAGTTCTTGATTTTAGCACTCTGGTAGGAGTAAATCTCTGAAGTTTCACCGGACACACGTTTCAATTCTTTCAAAATGGAACGTCCTTTAAACATTTTCTGAATGGTATAAGGACTCAACAGATTATAATTGATATAATCCAGCCGGTTCGGATCCTTTCGATTATCACGCTTCGGCCATTTCTGTGCATCACGAATGGTACCTACACTTCTTAAGTTAACTCCCGGAACCAGATAAGTGGTATTCCGCTGCTCTATCAGGTAAGAGAAAGGAAGATTGGAAGTATCGGCATGATTAACATGACGTCCCATTACCAAAGAGAAGGCCCCAACACGTGCCGGCCACAGGATATATGAATCGGAAGTGGTTTTCGCTCCTCTTTCCATCGTTCCCTGATGGATAGGGCCTAACTTATACATGTGATTACTCTGATTGGACCCCGAACCCGCATTCATAAACGAGAACATACCGGCAATCAATAAAGTAGATTTATGGTGTGTCACTGTAAAAGGACCTGCAAAAATAGCACATGCCTCACCGTTCTCTCCCTGACAATTACTGAAAAACAAAGAATCGGAAGCAGAATAATTGTGTCCCAGCTTGCAGGACTGACCGACGAAGCAACGAGTCAGCATCGTGCCGTCATCCACTTTAGAGCCGGAAGAGATAATGAAGTCATCACAGATTACACCGTGTCCGATATGAACAGGTGCCGTCACGTTACTGTTGATGCTGCCATTGGATAAGCGGCAAGTTCCACAGATATGGCAGTAATCTCCAATCCGGACATTCTTGATCGAGCCCGTATTGAGAATCATCACATGATTGCCAATACTGCCGACAGCAGAAGCATGTTTGTTGGAATAATAATCCGCAATGGATTTCATGCGGTTAATCAGTTCGGGACGATGGCGGTACAGTGCAAGTATATATGCCTGATGTGCCGACAGTTTGTCGTTCATCAACACTTCACGACCTCCCGTTTCATTCAAGACTGCCACTTCCACCCCATTACCGAAAGTGCTCAACCCATCCACTAAGATAATATCTACATTCTCAATGAAGGTATCACTGCCAATTTCGTAATTAGCAATATAGTTCTGGATATTCTCAATACAACAGTTATCGCCCACCGATACATTATGCAACGTCACATGACGTAATCCCGAATGTTTCTTGATTCCCCCCGGCAATGTAAATTCTGCTTCGAATACTCCCAGTTTCACTTCACCCGAGAAACGGGTATGATGGACGTACTCACAATTAAACCCCTCTGCCACTGATACATTTCCCCAATCATCAGCCAGACACGACTGACTCTTCAACTGAAGTACCTCATCTTCAGTCAATCTACGATAGTCTTTCATTTTTAATAATGTGTTAATGTGCCCATATGCCAATGCGCCAATTCCGATGCAGTACACGCAGCCAGTTGGCACATCAGTACATAAGCATATTGATTAATTATTCCTCTTCTTCGTAGGTCTGATAAAGAAAATCGTTATAGGGATATTTCTGAACGTGTAATTCTTTCACTCGCTGATAAACTACATTTTTCAGTTCGTCTATATTGATTCGTTCGCGAGCGGAAATAAAGAGGCAGTTGTCCTCCATCTTTGCCATCCACGTCTTCATCAGTTCTTCGAGTGTTAAGTTTTCCTTTGTTCGGGGGTAAGGTCGTCCGGCGCTTTCTCCACGTAGGTGTAAGCGTCTATTTTGTTAAATACAAGTATCATAGGTTTGCCACTGCCACCAATCTCTGCCAGTGTTTTGTTCACCACTTCAATCTGTTCCTCAAATCCGGGGTGGGAAATATCGACTACGTGTACAAGCAGATCCGCTTCACGCACCTCATCCAGCGTTGATTTGAAAGATTCTACCAGATCGGTAGGCAACTTACGAATAAACCCTACCGTATCCGACAACAGGAACGGTAGATTATCGATAATCACTTTGCGTACAGTGGTATCCAACGTTGCAAACAGCTTGTTTTCTGCAAACACTTCGCTCTTTGCGAGAAGGTTCATCATGGTTGATTTTCCCACATTGGTATAACCAACCAGTGCAACACGTATCATACGTCCGCGGTTCTTACGCTGGGTAGCTTTCTGTTTGTCAATGTCTGCCAGACGTTCTTTCAGCAATGACATACGGTTCAGGATGATACGGCGGTCCATCTCGAGCTGTGTTTCACCCGGGCCACGAAGTCCCACGGAACCTTTACCACCACCGGCACCGGAACCACCTCCCTGGCGTTCCAAGTGAGTCCAGAGTCGCTGCAAACGTGGCAACATATATTTATACTGTGCCAGTTCTACCTGTGTCTTCGCATTGGCAGTCTGTGCACGCATGGCAAATATATCAAGAATCAGTGAAGTACGGTCCAGTATCTTCACTTTCAGTTCAGCTTCAATATTACGAATCTGTTTCGCAGAAAGTTCGTCATCAAAGATGACCATTCCTACTTCACGTTCTGCTTCCTCTTCGTCATGGATATATTGTCTGATTTCCTCCAACTTTCCCTTTCCGACATAAGTCACAGAGTTAGCCGTCGGTAACTTCTGCGTAAATCGTTTCACAACTTCCGCCCCAGCCGTCTCGGCAAGGAAAGCCAGTTCATCCAGATACTCGTTTGTCTTACGCTCATCCTGCGTTTGTGTGATGAGTCCTACAAGCACTGCTGTTTCTACTTTGGCTTCGGATATTACAAATTCTTTCATTCTTTTATTATATATAATATTGCGGGTGCAAATATAACAAAAAAAAAGAGGACAATGTTTTAGAGGACATTGAAAAAGTCCCCATATTACATTATCCTCATTTTTTATATACTTAGGTTCAGAAATTGTATACCAAACAGCCTCCTATTTTCCTCCAAACTGAAGTTCATCGTTATAGTCCGTCTCATTCAACGGCACATCCCAAGTCCATTTATTAACACCGTCAGCAGGAATAGTAATGGCAACAGAAGGATATGCATTGCCACCTTGTGCAACAGACTTCCGTACCACGGGACGGTTCCAACGCTTGTAGTCACTCCATGCAAAACCTTCACCCCAAAGTTCAAGTTCACGATAATCCATGATTTCATTCCAAAGATCATCACCAATCTTGGTGCAAGTATATGAAGGATTACGTCCGGAAGTAGCATTCAAATCAACCAATGCAGCTTGCGCATCAGTTGGCTTATCCAAAAAATAATTGGCTTCTGCTTCCACCAATACCATTTCCGAAGAACGGATGAAGGGCAAATAAGATACTCCCGGAGTGTCGAACACATAGAATTTCAACTGTGCACCCAAATAATAAGTTCCAGCCTGATAAGGAGCCTCCAAACCGGACACGGCTATTCTGTCTATATAATTTTTCACGTCACTATTCAAAGCATCGTCCCAGAAAATAGCATAATCAGGATCTAACACATCCTCATCCGTCCAATCATATCCGGGAAACTTATCCTCTGTCAGAAACAATGCTTTACGTGCGTCATTGTCAGGAATCCGGTTGATTAATTCGCGACCAATAGCTCCGGCACCTTCATATGCACCTTGTTTGTTCGCATAATAACCGTTACAAGCATACTGTGTGCCATAACTCCAATACCAGTTATTTTCTTGGGAGCTACCGAAACTGCCAAACAACCATTCACTTGTAGGATTACAGAATCCATTCTGATAATCAGCGTTGTTCATTAACGGATATCCCTCACGGGCAAGTTTGGCTTCGGAAAGAGCTTTCCCATAATCCTGTTTAGTCAAGGCAGCACGAGCATAAACAGCGTGGGCGACATTAATGTTCGGAATCCAAACTTTTCCATTTTCACGGTCAAAACCAGATTGCTGAAAAAGAGAAATAGCATCATCCAAATCTTTATAAATTTGCGTATATGTTTCCGCCAATGTAGAGTAAGGCATACTGCCTGTCGACTCATCCAACCGGAGGACAAGGCCTTGAGAAGCCCCGTTGTTGGAATCTTGCCAACGCCAGCAATAATAATGCGTCAGCTTCTCGAAAGCATACGCACGAAATGTCAGTGCAGACGCTTTGATGAAATTCTTTTCGCTATCACTTCCTTCCGCTGCGTCAATATTACAGATAATGGTATTCGCATTACCAATAATCGTATAATAATAGTACCATGCGTATGCATCATAAATGCTATTTGTGCGGTTATGAAACGTCTGATTGAAAATGGGCGCCCATCCGTTCGCATAATAGTTATAATTGTAGTTTTCGCTCGGATAGCTTTCATATTGAATCATAATGTTGTTTTCACCGCAAAAGCCACCACCGAAGTAATATTGCTGGGTAGTCATGATCTTAGCAATTCCATTCAATGCCTTCATGGCATTGTCGGTTGTACCGACAGCATCGCCCGTTCCGATAGAGTCGGTTGGAGCTGTATTAAGATAGTCGCTGCTGCAAGAAAATACCAGTAAAGATGCGCCTGCAACTAAAGCTCCTATAAACAATCTATTGATATATTTTTTCATAATTATTCTTATTGTTTTAAATGTTCCAGTCTTTAGAATTTGACAGTCAGCCCCAAGTTATAAACTCGAGCAGTTACATAAGTATCATCATATTCACCATTAAATGAGAATTGCGGATTCAATCCCTTGCGCGCAGTGACTGTAAAGAGGTTTTCAACACCGGCAGTCAATGTCAATCCACCAATCCCCCAATGATTCAACCATTTCTTCGGTAAACTATAAGACAAATTCAAATTTTTGAATACCAAGTAAGAAGCATTTGCCAACCAACGGTCGCTCACAGCGTTGTTATCAGAAGCGCGGTTAAAATCATAAGCGGGTGTTCCATTAGGATCAATGCGGTCAGCAGATGTAGCAGTCATTCCTTCAGGAACTCCATTCCATGATTTCAACACATCTTTATGCAACGCGGAACCTGATGACATCACTGATGAGCCCATCAACCCCTGATAACTACCATCATACACTTTACCACCCAAACCATAGGTTAACAAAACATTCATGCTCAAATCTTTCCAAGTAAGCGTAGAACGTACAGAACCATAAACCGTAGGTAACGCAGAGCCTGCCCAATCCCGCTTTCCATAAGAAGTTATAGTCGTATAATCCGTACCATTAATCGTAGTCAGCGCATCATTTTCCGCGGCAGCATCCTTTTTATCAGGATCAAGGGTATAAAGCGACTGTCCGGTCATTTGATCAACTCCAACGAAATGATAGGTATAAAATTCATAAATAGAATGACCTTCCGAATAATTTTGTCTACCGTGCAAGATATCTTTTCCATCCGGCAATTTAATCACCTTATTCTTCAGAAAAGTAGCGTCCATTCCGATATTCCATTTCCAGTCTCCTTTATTGACGGCATCCACATCCAAAGAAATTTCAAAACCACGATTGGACACCGTACCAATGTTCCGATATTGAGTAAGGTTCATCGGTGCACCATCATCCACCCAAGGATAGGAACCAGCCGAAAGTGGCAGTCTCACTTCAAACAACAAGTCTTTGGAACGTTTGTCAAAATAGCCAATCTCAAAATTCAAACGATCGAACAAACGACCTTCCAAAGCGAAATCGAATGTCTGGGTAGTTTCCCATTTGATATCCGGAGCCGATAAAGATTTTTTCAACAAAGCGGCCTCATTAGCATTCTTGTCAATAGTATACAATGCCATATAACCATAATAACTTACGCCTGCGTCGTTACCCACTTCGCCATACGATGCGCGAAGTTTCAAATGGTTTACCCAGTCGATATTCTGCATAAAAGCTTCGCGCTTCACATTCCAACTTGCACCCAATGAATAGAAATTCCCCCAACGATTGTCCGGATGGAAACGGGAAGAACCGTCACGACGGAAAGAAGCCTCAATAAAATAGCGCTCATCATAGTTATAACGTGCACGCGCTAGATAAGACTCTGTTTTATATTCGTCATCATAACCAGCGAAATAAGAATTAGTAAGGAAATTACCCATCGTCAGATTACCATCGACAGCCATACCCGTATTCATTCCATAGGTCACTTTACGCTGCCAGCTATAATTTTCATGCCCCAGCATCACATCCACATTATGTATATTCTTATAAGTATGATTCCAGTTTATTAATTGTTGCATAGTATAATTGGTATACTGGTAAGCATAGTTAGTCAACCGTCCATTGTTTGTGGCACCGTCACCAATTTTGGGGTTATCATATTTCTTATTGTTCGAAGTGCTGTTGCTCATATCCCCCTTGACTGTTACTGAAAAGTCATACGGCAGATTAATCGTAGCAAATGCTTGTCCACCCAATACATTGCGACGGCTTTCTTCCTTATTATTACGCAATTCGTAAGCAATATTACGATTACTCAAATAAGAAGAAGTAACATCATATTGCTTTTCACCAAATTCATCCAAAGCATAAGAGCCATCGGCATTGTGCATAAACAACGGATATACCGGAGCCATATAACGAACAGTATAAAACGGATTGGCAAAATAATCTCCGGTAGCATTGTCATTGTAATCTCTCTTAGTTATAGACCCGTTTAAGTTAACCCCCGCTTTCAACCATTTGTTTGGAGTATAAACAGTATTAATACGTCCGGAGAAACGTTCGTAACCGGAAGCAATGATATATCCCTTTTCATTCAGATAACCAATAGAGGAATAAACATTCAGTTTCTCGGAAGAGGAACTGGCGGATAAGTTATATTCCTGACGGTATCCATTGCGTTCAATGTCCTTTGCCCAGTCAAGGTCATCATACCCTGGTAACATATTGGCTATCAGTTTGCCATTGGCATCGAATAAAGCATCGTCAGGAGCATCATAAATATTGCGACGCGCATACCCCTTTATAATATTCTTTGTGGCATAATCTGCGGCATCAGCTTCGTTATATCCCAAGCTACCGGTCATGGCATAGTTTTTCAACCCCATCCATGATGTTTCCATCCATTGATTAGCGCCAAGCCGTTCATATTCCGGAATACCACGATTATAAATACCTTGATTTATTTGCAAAGTAATAGTTGGTCTATCCGAGCCACGCCCGCTTTTTGTTGTAATCAACACAACACCGTTAGCAGCACGATTTCCATACAAAGCGGCAGAAGCGGCATCCTTTAAGATAGACATGCTTTCAATATCGTTAGAGTTCAATTCAGCAATATTTCCATCAAAAGGCACACCGTCTACAACAATCAATGGATCGGAAGCTCCTGAAACCAATGTCCCGAAACCACGTATACGGATAGAAGGCGCTTTACCCGGTTCCCCGTATGTATTATTTACCTGAACACCGGGTGCAGACCCTTCAAGCGCTCCGGTCACACTAGTGGTAAGACGCTTTTCTATCTTTTTTGAATCAACCACTGAAATGGAACCTGTCAATGATTCTTTCTTAGCCGTACCATAAGCTACGACTACCACTTCGTCCAATGCTTCTGCATCAGTCTTCATTACCACCCTCATTTTAGGCTTGATAGCCACTTCCTGAGTTTGCATACCGATGTACGAAATCTGCAAAGTCTTTGCAGAACTAATAATTTTGTAATATATTGAATGCTAAACAGTTATCATTCACGCAAACACGTGAAAAAAAAAGTATTATTTGATTAATAATGAACTAGATATTTAATTAACAGCTGATTACAAGAAAAAACGCGAACAGTTCATTTTGCATATGTGATACTATTTCTCTACCCAAATAACACACAATGAGTTAATAATCAGGTAAATAATAGTTTAACTAAAAATATTTATATAGGGTAAGTAGTATCTTGCTGTTTTCAGGCATCTTCATTTGTATATAATTAGTCAGATATTAGTAAACCTCTCAATAAAAATGTAGTTTGCTCTTTTTATTCTAGTGGAGATAAACCTCTTGTAAATATTGCAAAACTTTTTCTCCTTATATATTTAATGATTATGAGATATAAAAGGCCACTCCGAAATTCGAAGTAGCCTTTTATATGATTGTACGGTTTTCTAATTAGAAATCGTCAGCAGGAAATCCAGTACGACGGAATCCGGAAACTTTATAAGTTAATCCATTTTCATCGTCATCAAACTGTACCATGTATACAATACTATCAGCAGGCATACCACTAGGAGTTGTCGCTGCATTCTCTAATACTTTCCCATCACTGATCTTTACTTTAGATTCATAAATAACATTGTTCACAAAATCAGGAGTTGAGAAAGTCCGCTCGGCATAGTTCACATTCACTTTCAATTTATACTCCCAAAAATTATTTAAATCATCCAACCACATTTCAGTATTACTGTTGCTAGCGGTATTATAAGTACTCATTTGTATATGTCCGGCACCATATGGGTCTTCTACTTCTTCTCCATCAATTATTGCATTCACTGTAACCCACCAGTCACCAGCCATTTTTTCAATAGCAGTACCACCTGGTTCTGTGTCGTCATCACATGCCACAACTGTAAAAGCCAGTGAAGCCAAAAGCAATATCATATATTTCTTCATAATCATATTTTTATTTTTTTACTATAATATCAAAAGATAATTGACCGGCATAATCGATGCTCCATCTCAAAGTTCCTGTTGCAGGATCCAACGATGTATTAGTCATTTGATCCATAGAGTCTCCCCAGCCTGCAACATAACTTTCTATAGGAGTAATGGTATTGTCTTCATTTAATTCAAATTTTCCAACCATTGCATAATCTGGTCCGTAGCCTGTACGCTGATCATACCAGCCTCCCAAGAAATCCGTGATATAAAATATTCCCGGTTCTATTTGAAATATTACAATCTCATATCCACTAAAAGCCACAACTGAAGGAACTGTCCGTTTGCTTCCTTCAGCCAAAGTATAAATCCCGGACTGTAGTGGAGAAGGAGTGTTATCTGCTACATATACTGTTCTCGTAAAGGTTTTGGCAAAACCATCTTCATTATATGCCGCATACACTAAGTTATAAATACCCGGGGTATTTACATCAACATTTCCTTTTATCTCTACGGATGATGTGATATCTTCCCCATTCATTTCTGCGTAGTATCCAGGCTCTACATAAGGTTGCCCTTTTTCTAAAACAATCTTTGTGTCACCCAGTCTTTCTAACGTTACGAAGTAGGTAACCTTGGAGGTATCATCCGTTGATTTGTCGCAAGACCCGAAGACAAACGACAAACATATCAATATGCTATATGCTATTTTTTTCATATGTAAAACTTGCTAAGTTATTTTTTATTTGATATCCCACCAGATAGGAGTACTTCCCGGTACCCCTGCAGGAGTATTTGCATTCTGTTGACGTGCACTTAACGGATAAGTCATCCGTTTCATCAGTCCGCCTGCTTCCAGCCCATTGGTCCATGGTGCAACTAAATCTCCCGGAGTGTATATTGATTCATTAGCTTGTATCTGTGCTGCCGAATAAGAAGATAGTTGCGGACAATCTGTGCGTCGGATCTCACTCCATGCTTCCATGTGGTCCATATAGAAAAGAGAAACCCATTTCTGCATATAAATCAAATTCAGTTTTTCAATTGATGTGGAAGCTGTAGACCATGCACATGCTCCCTCTAAGATAGTGTTCTCTTGTCCTGTAAATCCGCGAACAGCAAAATCAGCAGTTACCCCTGCTTCATATGCACTTTTCGCATTTGCGTCATCATTCAGAAAGCGAATATAAACTTCTGCTATTAAGAATTGTAATTCAGCCTGAGTAAAAAAGTAAACAGGTTTTGTTGGACCGATGGAATAATCAATAGCACTTACATTTTTATTTTTCCAATTATCAGTACCCAATATGCTTTGCATATGTGTTTTTCCTCCAGGAAGTTGTCCGACATATTTTCCATCTGCATCCGTTTTGTTAATACCATAGGCAATACGTGGGTCTCCTGTACTATTCAAATAAGAAATCAGCGGATATGCAGCGCAATGATTACCCGTCAATCCTACTGCATTTGTATTATACCATGGATTACGTTTGTCTGTTTCATCTACAAAGCAGTCTAATTTAACATCTCCGGTAAAGAATTCATTGTTTTGTACCAGATTTTTCACTTTCTCTGTGTAAGAGGCAACGTCTATATTGGCATCAATGAAACGTAGATACATACGAAGACGGAGAGCATTGGCAAATCCTTTCCATTGAGCAAGATCCTTATTGAACACCAAATCCGGTACGTCCATACCACTTCCATCCAAGGCTGACTCTGCTGCATCCATTTCATCCAATACGCCTCTATATACAGTTTCGCCATTATCCCATTTGGGTGTTGCATTGGCATTCCCTTGCAAGGCTTCAGAATAAGGAGAGTCGCTTGTATTGTCTACCATTATTTGAAAAGTGTACGCTCTCAAGATAGTGGTGGCAAAACGGTCTGCCGGATTGGTCGTCTTTTCCAAAACCTGTTTGGCATCTTCTAAAGCACCTGCAAACAAGATTCTATATGAATAGTCCATTTGCTGTGATGATTCTGTAAAAGTGTACTCACATAAAGTATTGTATTGGTTCGCTTCCGGCTTTTGTTCATAGTATTGGGCGAAAAAGCCTGCATAATTATAAATTTCTCCTCCTACTGCCGAAGCGATAGAAGCACTAATGGAAGGGAATATCAAGTCGGCTGTTACCTGATCGTTCATCGGATAGTTCGGGTCGTTGTTGATATCCAAGTCGCAACTTGTAAATAATGCCGTTGTTGCCAATGATGCATATAATAATATTTTCTTCATATTTATTCCTGTTTAAAATTTAACCATTAAGTTGAAACCGAAACGGCGTGAGCTAGGATTAGCTGTGTATTCTCCATAGTTGCCTTCAAGATCATTACCAAATGAAGTCATTTCGGGATCAATAAATGTATTGCTGGATGGGGTCCAGATGAATAAGTTATTACCATATGCGGAAACTTTCACTGCCTGAAAAGGTGTTTTGGCCAGCCATCTTTTTGGCAAATCCCAACCTAATACTACAGAGCGAAGTTTTACATACGATTTATCTACAAGGAAGCAACTTCCCAGATCGGAACCTCCGTCGCCCCAGTATTTATAAATATTAGAACTGGTAATGGGCGTTGTATTTTCTACGTAAGTAATTTGATCTCCATTTACAATCTTATTTACAGAGTTTGGCACAATAAAAGGATTTCGATCGTTATAAGTAGTCTGGATTGCATTACCTGTAAAATAATTAATATCTTTGGTACGTGAATACATGACTCCACCCTGACGGATATCAAAGTCAATACCCAAGCTTAAACCTTTGTATCTCAATGTTGTAGAAACGCCCATTTGATATTTATTATTCATATCTCCACAGATTCCGAACTCACCAGCTTCAACAGGTAGACCTGTTGAAGAGTTGACAACAACTCGTCCTTGAGGGTCGCGTTCAGCTACTTGCGCTTTGAATACTCCGACAGGCATTCCTGTAATAGCGTACATACTAGTTCCCCCATTTAATCCATAAATATTTGTAATACCACCCAGTTCTTCAGGCAAACTGATTACTTTACTCCAATTCTTTGTAAAGTTCCATGTTAGTTCCCAACTGAAATCTTTAGTTCTGATCGGAGTTCCACTAATTAACAATTCTATACCACGATTTCGTATCTTACCTAAGTTCATGTTTTGCGCTGTATAGCCTGAAGCCGGATCCATGGCTAAAGAAAAAATCTGTTTGTCAGTATTACGATTATAATAAGAAACATCGAAAGACAAGCGATTTTTGAAGAAAGCCATATTTAAACCGATTTCAGCCTCTGTCGTCATTTCCGGACTTAGTGTATTACTACCTAAAATGTTACCTGCCGAATAAGCATTGACACCTCCTAGCGGGAAGGTGAGGTATCCAAAAGGTATTCTATTTGAAGATTGTGCATATACAGGATTAACCATATACACATCAGCATCATTACCGGTTTTACCCCAGCTGGCACGTATTTTACCAAAAGAAATGATATTGCTTAAATCACTATTTAATAATTCGCTGAAAATGAAACTGCCGGTAAAACCCGGATAGAAGAAACTGCGGTTCCCTTTCGGAAGAGTAGAAGACCAGTCGTTACGAGCTGTAACTGTCAGATACAGCATGTTTTTCCAAGAACCTTCAAACTGTCCGAACACACCCATCAGACGTCTAAGTTCCAAATGTTGTTCAACAATTGGAGTTTTACCAGAATTCTTCAAGTTAAACCATGTCGGGATAGTCAAATCGTTTACCTCCGAATATTGGTAAGAGACTTTACGCTCATTTCCATTGAATCCGACTAACGCATTGATATTAAAATCACTGATCGGCATATTGAAATTAACCATAATATCTTGATTAATTTCACGACGCCGGGTTATCTGTTCTGTATATTGTCCTGTCTCACCAGAGAATGGACTACTGGAACCTTGTCCTTCTCCGTTGGGTGTTCCTTCGTAATAAAGAGCATATAAATTAGGTTTTCCTTTATCGCTCTGGCCGGTTGTAGTATCCAATCCCATACGATATGTGAATTTGAAATATTTCAAGAATTCATAATCTAATTGGAATTTGCCATAAAATCTTTCAGATTCATATTCGTTCAAATAATTTTCCAGAATATAATATGGATTCATCACGCCATAAGGAGTATAATAATAGCCCGGAGTGTTAAACGGATCATTCTGGTCTTCCAGCCCTATAATACTGACATCGCGTGGTGATTGATAGAGGGAGTTTAGCATAGAGAGCCCTTGCCCCGTAGTAGCAAACTTATTTTTCTGATAGGCATAGTTTAATGAAGAAGAAAATGTTAATGCGCCTACCTTATGGCTGCCACGTGCGGAAAAGGTATATTTGTCATAACTGTCAGCGTCTGTTGGAATCATACCATCGTCGCTAATTTGAGAGAAAGAAACATAATAATCACTTTTGTCTGTTGCTCCATTAAATGAAAGGCTATTGCTATACCTGAACCCGGCATCAAAAAAGTCTTTAATGTTGTCAGGCATTGCTACATAAGGCTTCAACTTTTGCGAGTTATTATACACATTTCCCCATAATTGCATTGAACCATCAAAACGAGGTCCCCAAGAACCATTTTCCAACTCCGTATGGTTACCGTTCCATCCCATACCAAATTCATTCTGAAATTCCGGTAAACGTAAAATTGTAGACCATTGTACACCGCCATTGTACTCAATACCAACACCTTTATTCTTTCGTCCACTTTTCGTTGTGATCATGACTACACCATTTGCAGCACGACTACCATATAAAGCAGTTGCTGCCGCACCTTTTAGAATTGTCATGTTTGCCACATCATCCGGATTAATAGCGTTTGCTCCATTACCAAAATCATATCCGCTGTTCAAACCATCTGTAGAATATACTGTAGAGTTATTCAATGGTACACCATCCACTACATATAATGGTTGATTTGTACCCGATAGTGAACTAACACCACGAATAATTACAGAATTTGAAGAACCAGGATCTGATGAAGTACTGGAAATCTGAACCCCCGCAATTTTACCTGCTAAACTTGACATAACATCGGAAGTACGACTCTCCGCAATTTTGTCACCTCCCACAGAAGTCGCAGCATACCCTAATGCTTTTTCGGAGCGTTTAATACCCATTGCTGTAACAACAACTTCATCAATTTGCTGGGCATCAGACCTAAGTACTACCTTTAAATTAGATTTGATAGCTACTTCTTGAGTCTGCATACCAATGTACGAAATCTGCAAAGTCTTTGCAGAACTAAATACAAGTATAATATATTGATTACTAACAATATATACCTATTTACTTTCTTGTGACAATAAATCTTTTGTTGTGGTTATTGTGCAGATTATCAATATGTTAAACACCTGTCAAACATATTAAATTGCTGATTTATGATACCAGATTTCTATCAAAAATAGGACATAACCTTCTATTAATTAATTGTTTAAGCTCTTATCTTATATGATATAAACTAAAAATTATTTCCATCTTAACGCTTGAAGATGGGTTTTCTTGTTCTAAATTATATCCAATAATTACTGATTATAATAATATATCCATTAGTAAACAATAACCTATGAAAAAGAAAAACTCCAAATGAAAAAATGCATATTTTATTACTGTATATTTTTAAATATGCAGGGGCGGACTCAAATCTTCCTCAAAATCGCAGAGAATATGATTAATGAATATTCATATTGGATGGTTATATACTTTTTTTATATCAAATAGATTGCATAATTACATATAACTATATCAAAGGAACCATTTGTCATTTATCTGATGAACAAATGGTAGAACCAGAAATACCGAATTTTAGTAGCTATTAGAGGTCGTCAGGTTTATAAATTAGCTTTTAATCCTCTCCTTTTAAAGAAAGCAAAGGCTTCTCTACGACCAATGACTCGTTCCTTTTAAAGGAACGCTTTATTCCTTTAAATGGGACGAGTAATAATATTCGTAATAATAATGTATATTTAGATTATGTATATGCGTTTTCGGAACTTATATTGCATATCCTTTCATTTAATTATACACACTTTCTTCTATTAGAGAAAATTATACCTTCCATTTCTAAAACCAAATCTTAAAAACAGAACACTTTCGTTTAGCCTTTGTGCTTATTATTATTTGAAGAGGCAGTTTTCTCAAGATCACGCACCACTGTAATATCCATTATATTTGCATATACCTGTGTGGTCTTTACACTTTTATGCCCTAATAGTTTTTGTACAGTAGTTATATTGGCACCATTATATAATAATAAGGTAGCATTTGTATGACGGGCGGTGTGAAACGATACACGTTTATCAATTTTAGCCAGACCTGCCAATATATTTAATTCCTTATTAATATTGGAATTGTCTTTTAACTTGAAAAAACTGTTGAGGTCATCTTTATAGCGTTGCAATATCTGGATTCCTTTACCTTCAAATAATAAATATAAAGGAAGACGTACTTCCATACCTGTTTTGACAGATTTGTATATTATCCAAGTTTCCTGATGAAACTCAACAATATTTGCAGAGGTCAGATTAGTAAAATCAGAATATCGTAATCCTGCATAACAACAAAATAAAAATGCATCTTTTGTTTTTTGCAGTCTCGTATATCTTCCTGTCAACTGTAAATTCTCAAATTTGTGTAACTCTTCCGGAGCTAAGTGTGTATGGCTTCCTTCTATACTTTTAATTTTATATTTTCTAAAGGCATACTTCTGTATATCCATATACTCCTTATTTATTGCAACATTAATATATCGTTTCAGATGCTTCATGTGCTTGGCAATAGTATTAAGGTGATAACCTTTAGATTGCAGGTAATTATCAAAGGAAGACACAAATTCAAATGTCAAATCGGTAAATAATACCTCTTTCTTGAATTCCTGAAGTAATTCAAGCGTGGAAAGGTGATTTTGACGGGTACTCTCTTTCAAAGAAGAATTAGCTATCTCCTCTTTAAAAAAAGTCAAAAATGACCTTCCATTGCTTAGGGGTTTATCAATAGAATTTTTTAATAAATCTAACGATATGGACTTTCCCTGTTGCCATAGCCCGAGTTCTGTTTGCTCAATAGCCGCTATATTTTCATATAACATACGATTCAAGACATTCGCATTAGGATGATTCCTTACCATTTTTCGTTTGGTATCCCACTGTTCCGGTTTGAGATATATTTTGGTGGAGAAATACATTTTTTTTCTGTTCAAGTAGGCCTCTACCTGAACTAATGCCATTCCTCTTTTATTCAATCTCTTCTTTCTGTTAAACACAAGGTTGTAACTGATCTTTTCCATACTTTTATTTTTTAATTAATAATAGAACAAATTAGACGTGATTCTGTGCTATATTAGAGGCAAATAAGCATTAATATCTCTAAAAAATAAATCCTCAAATCACTTGGTATTCACAAAACTTAAAATTAAATGCCACTTTTTTATTCCTTTTTTTGCGGAAAAAGCAAAAAGAACAACTTTTAAAGACGTTTTATGACCAAAAACGAGTAAAAGAAATATTAAAATATACATTTTGTTTATGCAAAAAGCTATTACTTGCTTTATTGATCAACGTTTTTAATTAACACAAACATGCTTTTCAACATAAATTCAGTATAAAAAATAACAAAATGTTATATTTGCAACCTTTTTTTATCAATATAGTTGTTAGTTTCAGTTTTATTAATATATTTGCAAATTGTTAGAGTAAAGATACAAATAATGTAAAGTTAAACTTTAAGAGAGATTTTATGAAAAGAAAATTAATGCTGTTATTGGCATGCCTTTTTGTGGGCATAGGTCTAGTAACTGCCCAAACTCAAAAGGTCACAGGCGTTGTGATTTCTGAAGAAGACGGGCAGCCAGTTGTTGGCGCTTCTGTGTTAGTAAAAGGTACTACTCAAGGTACAATCACAGATGTAGATGGTAATTTTAATTTATCAAATGTACCAAGTTCTGCAAAGACTTTGCAGATTTCGTATATCGGCATGCAGACTCAGGAAGTGGCGATAAAGCCCAATTTGCGAGTGATTCTCAAATCTGATGCACAGCTAATAGATGAGGTTGTGGTAACCGGATATGGGGTAACTAAAAAAGCGGCATTTACGGGATCTGCCCAAACGGTGGATAACAAGGACTTGATGAAAAAAACAGATGCAAACTTTATGAAGTCTTTGGAAGGATCAGTTGCTGGTTTACAAGTAAACAGCTTGACTGGACAACCTGGTGCATATGCTTCTACTACTATTCGTGGGGTCGGTTCAATGAACTCCGGAACTGAACCTTTATATGTAATTGATGGTATTGCCATCTACACAGACAAAATGGGAGCTTATAACAAAGCCGGAACAGGGGATATGGCAGCAAGTCCGATGGCTAATATCAATCCTAACGACATTGAGTCCATCACAGTTTTGAAGGATGCTACAGCAACGGCTATTTACGGAGCTCGTGCAGCGAATGGAGTAATTGTAGTTACTACTAAAAAAGGTAGTCTGGGAAAAGCGCGTTTTAATGTGAACGCAAAAGTCGGAACTAGCTTTATTGGTAAGATAAATCATGATTACCGTACGACAAATCTGGATAAATACAAAGAAATCTGGACTGAAGGACTAACAAATGCAGGATATGACGGTGAAGATGGCATGACTTCTGCTGAATGGCTGAATGCCTATGTTATGGATTGGTATAATGTGGACTTGACGCAAAATATCAAGAGTGTGGATTGGCTGAAGGAGATTCTGCAAAATGGTTTTTCACAAGAATATGATATCAGTGCTCAAGGTGGGAATGAAAATTTGCGCTATTATATTAGTGGAGGATATTTTCAGAATACAGGTATCGTCATCGGAACTGGAATGAAACGCTATAGCGGACGTATTAGTTTAGATGGAAAAAGCGGGCGGATAGGATATGGACTTTCTGTGAATGGAGCACTCTCCGATATAAACAACACGATGACTGAAAGCCAATATACTAATCCTATTGTAGCAGTATATGACATCCGTCCGTTTGAACAGGTGCGCAATGAAGACGGAACATATAATACAAATGTTAATTATAATCCTGTAGCTATTAACGATAAAGAAAAAGGTGATAAACGTAATCAAAAGCAGATTACATTGGTTGTGAATCCATATTTTACTTATAATATTATTGATGGCTTAACATGGAAGACAAATGCAGGATTGAGCCTGATTGACTTGGACGAGTTCTTTTACAGTTCAATTTATAATCCTCAATATTCCGGTAGCGGTATGCTTGGTCAAAGAAACCAAGAAAGGGCAACAACCTTAACCATTACCAATACCGTAAACTTCAACCGCACTTTCAAAGACATGCATCATTTGAATGTATTGTTGGGACAAGAAGCACAGAAAATATCTTATAGAACAATTTATGCAGCTGCCAGTGGATATCCTAGTGATGCTGTTTTTGAACTGGACAATGCTTCCAAACCAACAGGGGCGGGATCTTCAACCAAAGCAAGCACTCTTTCTTCATTCTTTATGAATGCAGAATATAATTTGAATGATAAATATTATCTGTCAGGCAGTTTCCGTTATGACGGTTCGTCGAGATTTGGTATAAACAACAAATGGGCTCCTTTCTGGTCTATAGGAGCAAAATACCGTATTTCTAACGAAAGCTTTATGGAAAACACCAAAAGCTGGTTGACAGATTTGACTATCAGAGGTAGTTATGGAACTGTAGGTAATCAGGATATTGGTTATTATGCAGCAATGGGATTGTATAATTATGGATATTCTTATAATGGCAAACCTGGAGCTATTCCTTACCAAATAGCCAATCCGGATCTTAAATGGGAGACTGTTGCGAAAGCCGATATCGGTATCCATGCTGTTTTCTTCGAAAGACTGACACTCGAAGTAGACTATTATAACCAACGGACAAAAGATATGATATTTGATGTACCACTTTCTTACACAACTGGGTTCGGGTCTATTCTGAAAAAATGTAGGTGAGATGGAAAACAAAGGTATAGAATTCTTGATTAACGCTAACGTACTTAGAAATAAGGATTTCAGTTGGGATGTTCGTTTCACTGGTACGGCAAATAAAAATAAAATCATAAAACTTGCCACAGAAAAACCAATTGAGAATACTCTAACTATCAGAAAAGTTGGCGAAGCATATAATACATTCTATATGCCGGAATATGCAGGAGTGGATCCTGAAACAGGAGAAGCAATGTGGTATAAAGGACAAGAAGGGGATGAGAAAACAAAAAATGTAAATGAGGCCGGTCAGCGAATTGTAGGTTCCGCCGATCCTAAATTTTATGGTGGCTTTGGAATGAATTTCAAATACAAAGGTTTTGACTTCTCTTTTGATACCAGTTTCACCCTGGGAAATAAAGTGTATAACTCCGGATTTGCATTTGACATGCAGGTTGGACATTATTTCTTAGGCCCGGTGTCTAACTATGTTTATGACAATCGCTGGCAAAAGCCGGGAGATATAACCGACGTACCCAAATTCGTAGCTGGAGACAACTCGGGAGCAGAAACTAATTCCAGCCGTTTCTTAATGAACGGTTCTTATTTAAGAATGAAATCCATGGTTTTAGGATATACTCTTCCAAAGAACCTTATGAATAAAGTAGCTATTGACAATTTAAGAGTTTATATCTCTGCTGACAATTTGTTCACTATCACTGCTAAAGATTTTATAGGATTTGATCCACAAACTAGATCTACCGGTATGCAGTCTTGGGCATATCCTGTAGCTAGAAATATCATGTTCGGTCTTAATCTCAGCTTCTAAAAAAATAACTTTAGAAATTTATGACAATGAAGAAAATATTATTTGCTTTATTAACCGGTTGGATGGCAATTTCATTCACCGCATGCGATGACTTCTTGACAGAAACGCCATCAACTTCTGTTCCGACAGAAGAAGCCTTGGTTACTACCCAAGATTTTCAGAATGCTCTAAATGGTGTATATTACACATTAGGTTCATATCGTTTTCTGGGACGTGATGTATTAGCAATTGGAGATGCGCCAACGGATATCACTTCACATTCCGTTGCAACGTCTCATTTCTATGACATCTTCCGCTATCAGATACTGGATACTAATTCATACATAGAAGAAATATGGGCATACGGATATTGGGCTATCGACCGTTGTGCACGTATCATTAAAGAAGGTGCTTCATTTAAAGAAGTAACAAAGGGGGATCTGGCAGAAGTGGAAGGATGCATCGCTCAAGCCTATGCAATTAAAGCCCTCTGCTCTTTCTATTTGACTAATATGTTCGGTTTGCCATATTCGGAAGCCAATAAAACGACATTAGG
The DNA here is from genome assembly GCF_024793605.1 of Bacteroides sp. BFG-637. Lineage (NCBI taxonomy): Bacteria > Pseudomonadati > Bacteroidota > Bacteroidia > Bacteroidales > Bacteroidaceae > Bacteroides > Bacteroides sp. BFG-637. The sequence goes on from NZ_JANUPD010000002.1 coordinate 142,313, forward strand.
TATCGTGAACGTTACTGAACCCGTTCCTGCCTATTCACAGGTGTCAAGAGTCAGTGTAGAACAAAATTATAGCCTGATTCTTGATGATATAACGAAGGCTAAAGAATATTATGCTAAAGAAGGTGTTGAAAATGTAGGTAAACAGTATATGAATACGGCTGCAGTTGCTGCACTTGAAGCTCGCGTAAAACTCTATATGAAAAATTACGAAGGGGCTATTACAGCGGCTCAAGAGGCAATAACCCTAAGTGGCGGTACAATTGTATCAACCAAAGAAGACTATAAGAATATGTACACGACATTAGCTGTTTCGACAGAAGACATTTTCTTTATAGCAAAAGCCGAAGATGATTATTTGTCCGCTAATGCTCTGAATACTTTATGGAATAAATACGGTTTGTCTATTAACAGCGCAACAATAGCAGAATATTCACCTAATGATATTCGTCTGGCACTTCTTGGCGATACGTGGACTGGTGGAAAAATGCGTGGTATTACAACCAATAATCAGATTTCTAATTTGCCGGTTTTCAGACTGCCTGAAATGTATTTAATACAGGCAGAAGCATATGCAAAACAGTCAACTCCTGATTATGGCAAAGCCAAAGAAAAACTATTGGAAGTAGCTGCAAAAAGAAACCCGGACTTGGATGACAGTGAAATTGCAGAGGATCAAACGGTTATTGATGCCATTGATAAAGAAAGAAAATTAGAACTGGTTCAAGAAGGACATCGCTTCTTTGATGCAAGAAGATTAGGCAAAATTATTAGTGTAGCAGATGGATCGTACACTAATTTCAACATCGCAAAATTTGTGTACCCAATACCTTCTTTTGAAGTCAATTCAGGTTTTGGAGTTATACAAACAGAGGGGTGGAGTAATAATCTACCTCGATAATACTTTTTAAAATTGTCTTTAATATAAGGATCAGTTTTAAGTAAAAGATGAGACCTGCAAATTTTGAGTCAATCGAATTTGCAGGCCTCACTATTTATAATCAGATAACCCTTTATTACAATAGAAACACCCATCTCGCTTATTCATTCAATCTCATAAAATACACTTTTCCGTACATTCGACCAACCAACATATTTTCTTTATAAAAAGAATTTAAAATAAAAAATGTTCCTTATATTTGCCATCCATTTAAAACCTTTACATTAAAAGAGCATATATTTTCCCTTATAAACAACGATTAAGAGACTTATGCTTCTCTAAATGTTCTCTGAAAGAAACTGAAAACACAAAATTATATGGATCAATTTTTAGAGAAAATAGATACACATACTTTATCACTTTTACAAAAAGGTGATGAGAAAGCCTTTGATACTATTTTCTGGAAATACAATTCACGTGTATTCCACTTTATTCATTCACTTCTATATGATAGAACACTAGCAGAAGACCTCACTCAAAATGTATTTCTGAAGATTTGGGAAAGACATCAGGATATCAAACCGGAAGAAGGTTTTGAAGCCTATCTTTTCACGATAGCACGCAACATGGTATATAAAGAAACAGAGAAGCGGCTGCTCTCGGAACGTTTTCTGGATTCAATCAAACAAACTGATGCCGACAAGCACTTTGAAATAGACGTTGACACCGACTCCCTACAAGAATATATAGACGAGCTGGTAGAACAGTTACCCTCTTCCCGGAAGAAAATCTACCTCATGAGCAGGAAACAACATCTGACAAATAAAGAAATAGCAACCCAATTGTCTCTATCTGAAAAAACAGTTGAAACGCAATTATATCGTGCCCTTCATTTCTTACGTTCTAAATTAGCTAATGAAATTGTAGCTTTGGCTCTATTTTTTCTTTCTTATAATTTTAAATAGTGTTAAATACAGAGTAAAATCTTTGCCCCCTGTAAGGATTCTTGGCTCCATGGAGATATACATAATAAAAGCCCATGGAGAAGAATACGAATATATTATTATTAGAATGTTTTATGCGGGGAGAAACCTCTCCGGATGAAGAACGAATACTGTCGGACTGGCTCCACAGTCAGGAAGCAAAAGAACAGTTATCCAACTATTATCAGGAAACCTGGAAAGGCTCTAATAACAAGCTCATTGCCGAAGTACAAGGACGTATGTTTGAACGGGTCAAAAGTCAAATGCATAATGCTGCACAAGAGTTGAATAGACTCAAACAGAAACGGACAATGCGAATCAGACGTTTATTCCAGTATGCAGCAATCATTCTTTTAATCATAGGAGCAGGAATAGGAGGTCATTTATATACAGTTTCTCTCACAGAACCCACAGTAACGGACAAGAGCTATCTTGTCCAGACAGGAAAAGGCCAACGGGCAAATATTACCTTACCGGATGGTACAGTCGTCTGGCTAAATTCATATACCCAACTGCATTACAATGCAAATTATGGAGCCACCCAACGAGTGGTGTCATTGACAGGCGAAGCATATTTCGAAGTAGCTAAGGATAAGGAGAAACCATTTATTGTAGAAACGGCGGGAATGAATGTAGAAGCTTTAGGAACTACTTTTAATGTAAAAGCCTACCGGGAAGACTCTCAAATCATCGCAACACTTTTTCCGGTTCGGTCCGTGTTTCTTCCGATAGAGATAACGTTATTCTTTCTCCTGACGAAAACGCTACATTTGAACGGAGTTCTGGCAAGCTGATAATGCATAAACTGGATAATTCATCGTATGCAAAAATGTGGCGAAACAATGATCTTGTCTTTAATGGAGAAACGCTGGAAGAAATTGCCGTGCTACTTAACAGGATGTATAATGTCCAAATAATATTTAAATCCGAACGTATCAAAAAACACCGCTTCTCCGGAGTGATCTGCAACAATAGCCTTGATAATGTAATCGAACTAATTAGCCTAACCTCTCCCATCACTTATGAAACTCGTGGAGACACCATAATACTAGGCAATAGGTAACCCAATATATTTCTAATTATTAACCTTTAAAATCCAATGCGTATGAAATAGCCCCGATAGAATAAAAAAGATAGCCTGACAAGGTCAGGACTATCTCCTTTAAGCTTAAATCGGAACTTGGAAACTCACTCTGATACTGACAACTGGCGGAAGGCAGTGTCAGAGGGTATATACACCCGATTTTCAGCTTGTAAAGTTACATCTTTTTTATTGTTTAATGATTAATTTCCTATAAAATGAGTAACATCAAGCATCTCTTTTCCCGAATATTATATATTATTATATTTTTATCAAGTAGTCTAAGTGTCATGGGGCAGATCACTCTCACCATGAAAGACAAACCTTTGAAGAAAGTGATAAAACAGATAGAAAAAGTAAGTGAATATCGTTTCTTCTATAATGAAGAGTTGGCTAATCTCAATAAGGCAGTCTCTCTCGAAGCACAGAATAGCAGTATAGAAAAGGTTTTAAAAGAGCTTTCTTCGCAGGCTCCATTCAGTTATCTGATTAAGCCTAATTTCCAGATTGTATTATCTGACGAATTGCCTTCACAACAGACAAAATTACAGAGCATAACAGGGCGTGTAGTAGACACAGCGGACAATCCTATAATCGGTGCAAACGTGTTAGTGAAAGGAACTACCAATGGAGCCATCACAGATATTGACGGTAATTTCTCCTTAGAAAAAGTTCCGGTACAATCACAACTGCAGGTATCTTATATCGGATATGAGACTAAGGAACTGGCCGTAGTTTCCGGAAAGACAAATGTCAAAATCATAATGGCAGAAAACACCAAATTATTAAATGAAGTCGTAGTGACTGGCTTTGGCCTTGCTCAAAAGAAAGCCACCCTGACAGGAGCTATCGCCTCCATAGGAGCTGATGATATAGGCAGATCTTCAGCGGTAAACACTTCCGGAGCATTAGTTGGAAAGGTAGCCGGATTGAACTACAGATCTACAGACAGTCGCCCGGGAAATGCCACTACCTTGCAAATCCGTAACATGGGAACACCCTTATTTGTAATTGACGGCGTGCAGTCTGATGAAGGCCAATTCAATAATATTGACTTTAATGACATCGAATCCATTTCCATTCTGAAAGACGCCTCTGCTTCCATTTATGGTGTACGTGCCGCTAATGGAGTCATTGTTGTAACCACCAAGAAAGGAAAGAAAAACAGCAAAAGTACAGTTACGCTAAATACTTATTATGGCTGGCAACATGTATCACGCTTACCGGAACCGGCAGACGCCGTAACGTATGTAGAGAATTACATACAGTCTGAAACGATTCAGGGAAAGACGTCCCGTTTATATAATAAAGAAGATCTGGAGAAATGGCGGCAAGGTACAGAAAAGGGATATGTGCCATTTAACTGGTATGATTACATCTGGGTGACTTCTCCGCAATATTATGTCAATGCCAATGTTTCCGGAGGTTCGGACAAGATCAATTATTATTTCAGTGTCGGACACATGAATCAGGAATCTGCCATTCGCAATTATGGCGGTATGAAACGATACAACGTACAAATGAATGTCGAAGCACAGGTCACTGATAAATTCAAAATCGGCATGAACATGAACGGACGTATCAAACAGTTGAAGAATCCGGGTGTACCGGGAACCGACGACTATTCAAACCCGACAGCGGCCACCTACCGCAATCTACCGACTGTCCGCCCGTTTGCCAATGACAATCCTAACTATCCGGCATCAGTAGGCTCTGACAATGGCTTAAACTTCGGATTATTGAATTTTGAGAAAAGCGGAACCTTTGAAGACACTTGGCGAATGGCCCAATTAAACCTGAACGCAGAATATGAAATTATCAAAGGACTCAAAGCTAAAGCCTTGTTCGGATATTATTTTGCAAGCGAATTACTTAACAATCAAGAATATACCTATCGTGTCTATAGATATGACGAAGCAACGGACGAATATGTAGATGTGGGTGGACGCGCCAGTGCCTGGAGGGAAAGAACGAATGCTTATGTGGAAGAGTTGACTTCAAACATTCAACTGGCTTATGAAAAAGCATTCGGAGCACATTCCATCAATGCAGTTGTCGGCTTTGAAGCAATAAAAAGAGACACCCCAAAGTCTTGGCTGCATGCCATCCCGGCTTCCAACTCATTGCATCTGATCTATTATGATACGATTGACAAATACGAAGATACCGGTAACAATACGGAAGCACGTTTAGGCTGGCTGGGACGTTTCAACTACAACTACGCCAACAAATACCTGATAGACTTCTCCGCACGCTATGACGGTTCATGGAAATTCCCGCCCAATCATCGCTGGGGTTTCTTCCCTTCCGCCTCATTAGGCTGGAGAATATCAGAAGAAAACTTCTGGAAAGAATCAAGAATAGCTTCAATTTTCAGCGATTTAAAGATCCGGGGATCTTATGGATTGGTAGGAGATGACAACGTTGACGGCTACAGTGCTTTCGACTATATGACAGGCTACGACTACAAACAGGGAGGAGGAGTAATCGACGGTTCCTATATCATTGGTACTACCCCACGAAACCTGCCTGTTACCACGCTCTCATGGGCAAAGGCTAAAATTCTGGACATTGGTCTCGACGTTGCTTTCCTGAACAACCGTTTATCAGGAAGCGTAGATTTCTTCCGACGTATCAAAACCGGTATTCCGGCTTCCCGTGACGATGTATTACTTCCGGAAGAAGTGGGCTTTGAGCGTCCCAAGGAAAATCTCAATTCCAATGTTCATACCGGATATGATTTGCTTGCACGTTGGAGTGATAAGGTCAATGACTTTCACTATTCTATCAGTGCCAATTTCACCTATTCCCGTTTCTACAACTGGGAACAGTATAATCCTAAGTTCAGTAATTCATGGGATGAATATCGTAATTCTACATGGCATCGTTTCGGAAATGTCAACTGGGCATACGAGGCAGACGGCCAGTTCCAAAGTTGGGAAGAGATTGCGTCGTGGCCGATTGACAATGACCAGAAAGGAAATACGACATTACGCCCGGGTGATATCAAATATGTCGATCAAAATGGGGATGGCATAATCAACGATATGGACAAACGCCCCATCGGATACAAAGAAGACTCCACACCCGTTCTGAACTTTGGATTTAACCTTGCATTCGCATGGAAAGGTTTCGATTTAGCATTGGATTTCTCCGGTGCGGGAATGTCTACCTGGAATCCGACATTAATTCAAAAAATCCCATTTAACAATAATGGAAACAACCCGGCTTACTATATGGAAGATACATGGAGACTAGCCGACATTTTTGATGCAAACAGTGACTTGATTCCCGGAAAATACCCGACATTACTAATCGGAAACAATGCCAATAATCACAGTAATTATTGGGAAAGTTCTTTCTGGAAGTACAATGTCCGCTACTTAAAACTGCGTAATCTGGAATTTGGTTACACTTTCCCTAAAGAGTGGCTGCAAAAATGCAGAATTAACAGTCTAAGGTTATATCTTGCCGGACAGAACCTGTTCACACTCACCAATGTACCTATCGATCCGGAAGTTTCAGCCGGTAACGGAACAGCTTATCCAAGTATGCGAATTATCAATCTGGGTTTAACACTTAAATTCTAAAAGCAATGAAATATATAAAAGGATACCTGTTATTGAGTTTAACTTTGATATTAGGATCTTGTTCTGATTTTTTAGATCGTGATCCCGATCAGATATTGACAAATGACCAGATCTTCAGCGATGCTAAAATGATTAACTCCGTATTGGCCGGTTTTTATGGAAATACAGAGAATTGGGGACAAAGTTTTGCTACTCCCGCCAGCTTTACTAAAGTGGACGACGGTTGCGTGACCGATGGTGGCCGTGATAACATGCAGGAATACAGTGACAATCAATGGCGAGTTTATCCATATAAATATATTCGCAATTTAAATCAGTTCCTGGCGGGATTAAGAGCTACAACCGTACTTGAATCTACAGAGAAATTGCGATATGAAGGTGAAATTCGCTTCTTACGCGCCTGGGCATATTTTAGTATGTGCAGAGGTTTAGGCGGTGTACCTATTGTGAATGATAACGTATACGAATATGAGGCAGGAATGGATGTTTCAGATTTGGCTGTTCCCCGTTCCAAAGAATCAGAAGTCTACGATTATATCATCAATGAATGTGCGACTATTGCAAATTACCTGCCTACAAAGCCTACCACCAATGCCGCCCGTGCCACACGCTGGGCTGCCCTGATGTTAAAAGCACGTGCTGCCGTTTATGCAGGATCATTGGCCAACTACAATAATAAGATGGTTGCCCCTATACGCACAGAAGGAAATGAAGTCGGTATTCCGGCGGAAATGGCTACCCCATATTACGAAACAGCATTGGAAGCAGCCAAAGAGGTGATAACTCAAGCTTCTGCCTATTACAACCTGGACATAACGGTTCCTAATGATCTGGGACAGAATTTTTATAATGCAGTCTGTGTCAAAGAGAATAATCATGAAGTGATCTGGGCCAAAGATTATGCATATCCAGGAGCCACCCATGGATTCACACAAAAGAATATTCCCGCTTCTCTAGCAGAAGATCAGGAACGTTGTTATTCCGGCGCAGTATTAAATCTGGTAGAAGCATTTGAATACAAAGACAACCGCGACGGCACAATCAAAGTTAAGGATGAATCCGGAAATTACATCATGTACAGTCGGCCGGAAGATGCCTTTGCCAATAAAGATGCCCGGTTGTGGGGAACCGTACTTTATCCGGGAGCCAAATTCAGAGGTAGTGAAGTAGTGTTGCAAGCTGGTCAGAAAGTGCCCGACGGAAACGGAAATTGGAAAGAAATCATAGGTAAAGCCGATTCTTACGATGACAATAACCGCCTGATAACTTCTATCAACGGACCAATGGAATCAAATGAAATCCGTATAAACAAAACAGGTTTCTTCTTCCGCAAATTCCTGGACGAAACCATCGGTGCTTCTACCAATTCAAAGATGAGTACCATGTGGTATCCTCGTTTCCGTATTTCAGAAGCATATATGATAGCTTGTGAGGCTGCTTATGAGCTTAATAAAACCGGAGAAGATGATCCGTTGAACTACATCAATCCTGTTCGTACACGCGCCGGTATCAGCGAACTGGAATCAATCACATTGGAAGATATTGTTCACGAATACCGGGTGGAATTTGCATTGGAAGATCATCGTTACTGGGATCTGAAACGCTGGCGCCTGGCTCACGAAATCTGGGATGGTAATTCGGAAAATCCGGATGCGCAGCTCTACGAGCTATTCCCTTATCAGGTCAATGATCCGGGAAGCGCCAATGACAAGATGTGGGTGTTCGACAAAAAGAAAGCCTACATGGTTCCTTACCCCCGCTATTTCCAGATGAAGAACTATTATAACTTCTTCGATAACAGTTGGCTCAACAAGAACCCGCTATTAGTGAAAAATCCGTATCAGTAAAACATAAAACTGTAAAACAATGAAAAAAATAGGAACTATATTTTCTTTGCTTTCACTTTCCCTGCTTGCCGTAAGTTGCGGTTTAGACAATTACGACGAACCCGAATCAGTTCTGGAAGGGAAAATCACGTATGAGGGAAAACAACTCGGTTTGAAAGGTACAAACGGAGGTATTCAACTACAACTGTATCAGGATGGTTATGCCAACCATGATCCTATCACCGTGTATGCCACACAGGACGGAACTTTCTCTGCAGTACTTTTCGATGGTCCGTACAAACTGGTAACTAAAGACAAAAACGGTCCCTGGGTGAATAAACGCGATACCATATATGTGGAAGTAAAAGGAAAAACACAGTGTGAAGTAAAAGTCACCCCTTATTTTACAATATCAGACGAAAATATCACATTGGATAACAACATCGTATCCGGCACGTGCAATATACAGCAAATAGTACAGGATGCAAAGATAAACCAGGCAATGCTGCTCGTCAGCAAAACAACTTTTGTTGACGAGAACACAAATATAGCCCGGCAAAATTTATCCAATATAAATCCCGGAGTAACAAATATTTCGCTGGATATTACGAGTAATCAGAATGTACAGTCGGCCAAAGCCCTATTCGCCCGCATCGGTATAAAAGCGAACGGAGCGGACCAAGCTGTCTATTCAGAAATTTTCAGACTGAAATAATTCACCTGAGAAATAATTTATAAGTATATTTGTCAAACAAATAAACTAACCCAAAAATAAAACAAAATTGTATGACAAACAAAAACATGTTATTAATGGGAACTGCATCCTTACTGTCTCTGCATGCAGCAGCCCAGAATGACCCAAAGCCCAACATTGTCTTAATTATGGTGGACGATATGGGATATTCCGACCTAGGGTGCTACGGAGGAGAAATTCCTACGCCCAATTTGGATAATCTGGCAAAGAAAGGAGTACGCTTTACCCATTTCTGCAACACAGGACGCTCCTGTCCTTCCCGTGCCAGTCTGCTGACCGGACTTTATCCCCAACAGGCAGGTATCGGAATGATGTCCGAAGATCCTCACTCTGCCGAAGATCATGGAGTGCACGGATATATGGGATATTTGAACCGTAATTCAGTCACTATAGCAGAAGTGCTGAAAGAAGCCGGTTATCATACCTATATGTCGGGGAAATGGCATGTCGGTATGCACGGACAAGAGAAATGGCCGTTGCAACGTGGCTTCGATCATTTTTATGGTATCTTGTCGGGAGCTTGCAGTTATCTGCAACCTCATGGAGATCGCAATCTGACTTTAGACAATCAACAGTTGCCTCCACCGGAACAACCTTATTACACTACTGACGCATTTACTGATTATGCGATTAAATTTGTCGATGAACGCCCCAAGGATGACAATCCGTTCTTCCTTTACCTGGCATACAACGCTCCCCATTGGCCGTTACATGCTAAACAGGAGGATATAGACAAGTTTGTAGGCAAATATCGGAAAGGTTGGCAGAAAGTACGTGAAGCCCGTTTGAAACGTATGATTAAAATGGGATTGGTGGACAAAAACTGGGACCTTGCTCAATGGGAGGGTCGCCAATGGTCCGAACTGACCGAGGATGAACAAATAGAACTGGATAGGAAGAATGTCAGTATATGCGGCACAAGTTCATTGCATGGATTATAATGTGGGACGGTTAATAAAGTACCTGGAAGAAAAAGGGGAGCTGAATAACACCTTACTTATTTTCTTGTCGGATAATGGTGCATGTGCCGAGCCTCATCGTGAGAAAGGTTTCGGAACCATCGATATGATTAACAATCCAAATGAATGGGTCAACCCGTCTTATGGTCTGCCATGGGCACAGGTGAGCAATACACCGTACCGTAAGTATAAAGTAAGAGCGTATGAAGGCGGAACTTCCACTCCATTGATTATTTCCTGGCCCGACAAGTATGCAAAATACAATGGCGAGATAAGACACAACAGAGCTTTCCTGCCCGACATCATGGCAACCTTCATCGATGCAGCGGAAACAACCTATCCGAAGACCTATCACGGAGGAAATGAGATCATTCCTTTGGAAGGCGCAAGCATGCTACCGATACTAACCAATACGGACACCGAATTGCACGAATATATTTTTGGTGAACACTTTGACAACTGTGTAGTATGGTGGAAAAACTGGAAAGCCGTTAAAGACCAGAATTCTAAAGTATGGGAACTTTTCAACTTGGAGAAAGACCGTACAGAACGTGTTGATTTGTCCAGGGAAAATCCCAAAATTCTAAAACAAATGGTAAATGAATGGAACAAATGGGCAAATACACATTATGTATATCCCAAAGGAAAATAGCCACAGAAAGGTAACATAAAGACATGCAAAATATCTAAAAAACGTATCTAAAAGCACTTGCCCCTGTTACAAAAAGAGTTGTAGCAGGGGCAAGTTTCATTATAGGAACTCTCCGTCCCTCATATTCTTATTCATCAGGGAATCATCCCTTCTCTCACAATATCTACCAGAATCGGCTTCAATCCGCTAACGAAACATTCCACTGCAATCACCATCAAAATCAATCCCATAAGACGCATCATCACATTATTACCCGTTTCACCCAAGACTTTTACCAATCTCGTGGAAGCACGAAGAATAAAGAAAGTCAGCAGATAAATCAGGGCAATAGTACCGATCAGTATCCCCTTCATTTCATAAGAATGAGCATCCTGCATCAAAACGATTGCATTGGCAATCGCTCCGGGACCGCATAACATAGGAATACCGAGAGGCGTAATAGAGATATCATCCGCATACGTTTTGATTTCTTCGTCCTTCAACTTCATCGGTGTATAGCGGGCTTGAAGCATATCAAAACCTATCTTGAAGATAATCACCCCACCGGCAATACGGAAACCATTGGTAGAGATACCGAAGAATTTGAAAAGAAACTGGCCGGCAAAGACAAATACCATCAATGTAATAAACGACACAATAGTAGCACGACGTACGATAGACTGACGTTCTTTATCCGTCATACCATGAGTCATGGTAAGAAAGACAGGCATCGTTCCCAATGGATTGGTCAATGTGAAGAATGAAGTGAAACAAAGCAAGGCGAAAGGTAGAAGCGTACTATCCATGATTATATCGTATTTTATGCAAAACTAAAACGCAACAAAAATACGACTTAATCCAGAAAACCTATAATAAATCCATTAATTCTTTCAAGGAATGGATGTGATAAGTAGGGAGGAAAGGGAAAGCAGTCCGTTCTGTCACATTGTAGAAAGCCTGATGCATGCCTACTCCGTGTGCTCCGGTTATATCCGCTTCCCAACTGTCACCAATCATCAGGGATTCGCGCAACTCGGATTGAGTGGCAGACAGAGCAAAATTGAATATCTCCGGCCAAGGCTTCAACACTCCGAGATCTTCCGAGAGAATCACCTTTCTGAAATACCCGTCCACTCCTGCCGAACGCATCTTGCGTGATTGCAATTCACGAAACCCATTGGAAAGGATATAAAGGTTATATTTGGGAGCAAGATATTCCAATACCTCCTTTACATGAGGCATCAAAGTACTTTTGGTAGGGATAATAGCGAAAAAATCTTTCGAAAACTGTTCGGCGAGCATTTCATCTTTCACTCCCACAGCCTGTAAAGGATAAAAGAAACGCTGGCTGTTCAATTCATCCTTCGTTATCTTTCCTTCACCGTACTCAATCCAGAGTTCTGTATTTCTTTGTTGATAAAGAGTATAATAATGATTGAATGAGTCAAAATAGCGGTCAAACGAATATTTCTGATATACTTCCTCAAAAGTGTCACGGGCATTTTGAGAAAAAGCCCAGATGGTATCATCAAGATCAAAAAAAAGATTTTTATATTTCATCAGTAGTTATGCGTATAATAAGAAACAAAAAAGCCAATGTGCTAATTTCTTGAATCCAGGAATCAGCACATTGGCAATTCAAAAGGGATATTTACCTTATTTTACCTGGATAACCAAGTATCTGGATACACTCCAGAATTCAGTAGGATTAGTAATCTTCAATGTCAACTGACCTTTGTCATCTTTTACCAATTCATAAGAACCGGTAGGATGAGTAGTCAGTAACTCAGCACGTTTAGAGTACAACTTGATTTCTTTGGTCGTACGGATATCGATCTGAGTGAAATAATCCTTGTTGAAATCAGCGCTCTTCAATACGTCTCCGCTCTGAAGAATCTTTTGAGCTTTCAATTCAGATTTAGTACCGAATACAAACCAGGCAGCATTCAAGCTCTTTTCCTGTTCGGCAACGGTTTTAGCTTTCGCTTCGTTTTCTGCAGCCAGAGTTTCTTTTGCTACAGACAGATCGCTGACAGCAGCATCCAATTCCTGAATACGGATATTCTTGGAAGCCAGTTCAGTTTGCAGTTCCTCAATACGCTGTTGTTTAGCATTCAATTCAGCAGTCAAAGCGGCAACAGCTTTTTTCATCTGTGCAGAATTGTAATTGCTGTTCTTCAACTGTGCCTGTAACTTTGCAATCTGCGCTTTGTTTTCTTCCATTTGCTTGGAGATGAATTCGATGTCAGAAGCAATCTGTTGCTTAGCACTGGCAGAGTTCTCAGTGATGGTTCCACGCTGCAAGTCAACACGGCTTTCGGCAGCATTGATCTTACGGAAACCTTCCTGAACTTCATTGAAAGTACCCATCATATCATCCAGTTCAGCATTACGCTGGTTCAGTTCCATCAAAAGAGAATCATTTTCAGCTTTCAGGTCTTTACTTCCACCTTTAAAGCCATCACACGAAGCCAACATGGCTACGCATACAAATAAAACAGCTAACTTTTTCATACGTTTACGTTTTACGTTTTTTAATGAAGTTATTTAATCATCTATTCCTGCTAATACAATCACAATCTCGCCCCGGGGTTCGGTAGCGGTAAAGTGTTCTATCAATTCAGCCAAACTGCCCCGAACTGTTTCTTCGTGGAGTTTGGATATTTCACGCGACACGGTTGCCTGACGTTCAGCGCCGAAATATTCGGCAAACTGTGTTAACGTCTTCAACAGACGGTGGGGTGATTCATAAAACACCATCGTGCGGTGTTCTTCCGCCAATGTCTTCAGTCGTGTCTGCCGTCCTTTCTTCTGGGGAGAAATCCCTCGAAGCAGAACTTCTCGTTCGGCAATCCCGATGCAACGAGTGCCGGAACAAAAGCGGTTGCTCCCGGCAAGCACTGCACTTCAATACCGTTGCGCACACATTCACGAACAACCAGAAATCCGGGATCGGAAATTCCAGGCGTTCCGGCATCCGAAATTAGTGCCACCGTTTCACCTGCCTTTATTCTATTAACAACACTTTCCACCGTTTTATGTTCATTAAATTTGTGGTGGGATTGCATTGCATTCTTTATTTCAAAGTGTTTCAGCAAGATACCGGAAGTACGTGTATCCTCCGCCAAAATCAGATCGACCTCTTTCAGGACTTTGATAGCCCGAAAAGTCATGTCCTCCAGATTCCCTACCGGCGTAGGTACCACATATAGCTTTCCCATCTTGTTTTTGTTTTATGCTGATTGATTAAAATATTTCTTTAGTAGCTCCAGAAAGTCGTTCACCGCTTCTTTTTCTTCATTCAATTCGACTTTCGAGGACAGAAACGCGATTGCAGTCTTGTAGGAACTCATTACTGATATCTGTTCGATAACCCGATTCATCAAGTCAGTGTTGCCTCCGAACAGTTCACGAGAAAAACGGAAAGAATCATTCAAACTGATAGAATGTCGCAAGCCGGCAGATAGTTTGAGACTTTCTCCCAACACAGCCGATTTAGGCTCTTCCTCTTTCACAACAGTTTCAACGACAGGTTCCTCCACTATTGCAGGCTCCTCTTCTGCTATTACTAAAGGGGTCTCTTCCGCAACAATAGTCTCTCCCTCCTCGTCTTCTTTCACGTCAACCGATTCGAGAGATTGTATAATAACGGAGGAATCTTCTTCAGACCCGGCAACTTCATCCTTCTCTTCCGCTGTCTCTTCCACAGCTGACGGAGAAATTACCTGAACAGCATCCACCTCCTGTTGCAGTTCGTCCAAACGTCCCTGCATCCGTGTAATGCTCCGCTTCAACAGTTCAGACAAAGTCGGAGTCGGCTCCTTGGTAAATAAATCCATGAGATACTTCAACTCATGAACATCCAACTCAATATCTGTTAATAGCTTCTGTTTCATGTCAGTCCATTGTTTATACGGTGCGAATGTAGGAATAATTTATGCAATAACTTAAAATAATGGATAATTTAACAGTTCTTGCACATTGAATTGCTTACCTTTGTCCACATATTTATTTAATCAAGAAAACACAAAATCTCATGGTATTATTTTCAGAAGACCACATACAGGAGACTAGAAGAAGAGGCCGGATCGAAGTAATCTGCGGTTCTATGTTCTCCGGAAAGACAGAGGAATTGATTCGCAGAATGAAGAGAGCGAAATTCGCGAAACAACGTGTCGAGATATTCAAACCTGCTATCGACACCCGTTATTCAGAAGAAGACGTAGTCTCTCACGACAGCCATTCTATCGCCTCCACTCCCATCGATTCGTCAGCCAGCATTTTACTGTTTACTTCCGAGATAGATGTAGTAGGTATTGATGAAGCGCAGTTCTTCGACAGTGGTTTGATTGATGTATGCAACCAGCTTGCCAACAATGGAATCCGTGTTATCATTGCAGGGTTGGATATGGACTTCAAAGGAAATCCGTTCGGTCCAATGCCACAATTGTGCGCCATTGCCGATGAAGTCTCCAAAGTTCATGCGATCTGTGTGAAATGTGGTCAGCTGGCTTCTTTCTCACATCGTACAGTCAAGAATGAGAAACAGGTTCTTTTAGGCGAAACAGCCGAATATGAGCCTCTGTGCAGGGAATGTTATCTCCGTGCACGAGGGGAAGATGAGCAGAAAGTATAAACTCTATAAAGAAACAGATTATGGAAAGGAAAAAGATAACATTCGACAGTTTTATACGCGGTTCCATCGGATGTGTGTTAGTTGTAGGCATATTAATGCTTGTGGAACGTCTTAGCGGAGTGTTATTACCTTTCTTTATTGCGTGGCTGATCGCTTATATGGTCTATCCGTTAGTCAAATTCTTCCAGTATAAACTACGATTAAAAAGTCGCATTATTTCCATCTTCTGTTCCTTATTCCTCATTACAGTTATCGGAATCACTTTATTTTATCTGTTAGTACCGCCGATGATTTCGGAAATAGGCAGAATGAACGACTTGCTGGTGACTTACCTCACCAATGGAGCCGGCAACAATGTGCCTAAGAATCTTTCTGAATTTATCCACGAGAACATCGATCTCCAGGCACTGAACCGTGTATTAAGTGAAGAGAATATTCTGGCGGCAATCAAAGATACCGTCCCCAGAGTGTGGACTTTGCTTGCAGAATCTCTCAACATTCTATTCAGCATCCTTGCCTCCTTCATTATATTATTATATGTAATCTTTATATTATTGGATTACGAAGCGATAGCTGAAGGATGGTTACATCTGCTACCCAATAAATACCGTACGTTTGCCTCCAACCTGGTTCACGACGTACAGGATGGTATGAACAGATATTTCCGTGGACAGGCTTTGGTTGCTTTCTGCGTAGGTATTCTTTTCAGCATTGGTTTCCTGATTATCGATTTCCCCATGGCTATCGCTTTGGGACTTTTCATCGGAGCATTGAATATGGTTCCCTACTTGCAAATCATCGGTTTCCTTCCCACTATTTTATTGGCGATCCTCAAAGCTGCCGACACCGGACAGAACTTCTGGATTATCATTGCATGTGCATTAGCCGTCTTTGCAATCGTACAAATCATACAGGACACCTTCCTTGTCCCCAAAATCATGGGAAAGATTACCGGACTGAATCCTGCCATCATCCTTTTATCTCTTTCTATCTGGGGTTCATTAATGGGAATGCTCGGCATGATTATCGCCTTGCCACTAACAACTTTGATGCTCTCCTACTACCAACGCTTTATTATCAACAAAGAAAAGATAAAATATGATGAAGTAGAAACTACTGATAATCAAGAAACAAGCCATAACAAGGAAAAATAATTGAAACTTTTTTCTACGGAATGCTTGCAAATTAAATAAAAGTAACTACCTTTGCACCCGCAATCAGGAAATAACTGATTCGCAAATAAGGATTGATTCGCTAGCTCAGCAGGTAGAGCACAACACTTTTAATGTTGGGGTCCTGGGTTCGAGCCCCAGGCGGATCACCAAAATAAAACGCAATATCTTGTAAATCAGAATGTTGCGTTTTTGTTTTTGCTATTTTGCACCACACTTGCACCACTGAATATTAAGAGCGGCCTCTATGGTTTGCTGCTACAAATTACTTGAATCTATTTTTGCTTTCCAAAAAAAAGACTGCTCGATGTCGATTTGATTCATATTCCTCTGCTCTTATACCCTATCGTACCCTATCCTTTTATCTAAAATAAGTTTAGTATCTTCTTGCATATATTATACAAGGATCAGATTAAACTTATTCTGATGACTATCCAATGAAGTTTAAACAGAGGTTTAGTTGCCTCTTGCATATATTATACAAGTACTAAAGTAAACTTGTACTTTACCCTTTATACTATCCTTTTTTGGAAAGTAAGATAGTCTTTCCTATTTTACTCTTACTCATCTTGATTCATCTCTTGTGGCCTTGTTAGTGATTTTAGTTGCAAAGGTAGAAATTTCAATCCCTCATTCTTGCAAGGTCAAGCCTTTGTGTTTCCTACCCAAATCTCCATCCACCATATATGGCGGTAGTATTTGAATAGGAAAACCTTGCATAATGAATTGAAACATCTTTGTTGGCAACAAAATACATAACAAACCCCAAGTAGTTGGTTCAATGAAAGGGGATAAATAAAAAATCGAATTATGGAGATTGCAACAAAATTTGTGAAATGGGAAGTGCCGGAGTTATCAGCACTCCAAAACAGTAAAGCTTATCAGCTTAGGGAGCATCTGAACAAAGGTGGGAAATTGAATCGTATAGGAAAAGAACTGGCTCACAGAAGCCATTAATGGCAATGCCTACTTCCGACGTGGAATACCGCTTAGGGGATGGAATTTTGATTTTACCGATGTGGTTCATCTTTATTGGGTAAAACAGTTCGGGCAAATCTGTGAATATTATGCTGTTGATAAAACAGCTTTAAGAAGCATTCTTCATGGAAGAATCGATAAAATCATTGAGCTAATTTGATATTGAACAGATATTAACTTTTAAACTATATGATATGTACGAATATGAAGAATCAACAGAAATCATAGGTTCTTATTGCTCTTTAGTTGTTCCATACGAAGGTTGCAGTGATGGGACAGTGGTAGGCGATTTTGGAATAGAATTAGTGGTTCGTCTCACTAATGGGAAAGAAATTGTAGTTTATCGTGACGAAGTGATTAGTTATGATTAAAAAATTAATAGAAATGAATAAATCAATAATAAATATGCAAAAAACAAGTTATTAACAATCGAGTTTCGCTATCATGACCAACCAGAAGATGTAACTAATATCGTATGTCGTAAGAAGACAATTACGATTGGTCTCTTTGATACGTTGGAAGAAGCGATTGAGAAAGGCAACAAAGCATTGGAAATCTTATCTAAACACTTCCAGGTTCGCCCGGACGATAAATTTCAACTCCATTATCTTTTTGGCAATCCTTGTAGACTAGTAACCAATTGTTGCTATCCTACAAATGGAATACAGTATTTTGCTAAGATAACACCTTTGAGGTTTGACGATTTATCAAATACCATCAAAGAAACATTTGATGCGTTTGGAAGATATAAACTTTCAAAAGAAGAGGAGATGTAAAAATGAATATAGAACCCACACTTTCAAAAGAAGAAATAATAAGCATTGTATATCATTTATTGAGTCAGATGCAGGAAGGTATAACCGATTTTAAGTTTTACGAGATAGTAAGACAAACTAATGATTTCCTATTGGTTAGCGTAGGTTATACATGGTCTCTAAATGGTCATAAGAAACCAGTAAATAAAATAAACCGTTCTTTCTACAAAGAAGATGGAGATTGGCATATATTAGCCTAAAATCATCCCAAAGAATCCCGTCCATGCGAAAGTCTGAACGGGATTCTTGCACCAGCCGTAACCTCTTATACCTGCTTTCTGCCCTCCGGGTCATCCACTTATAACTGTTCCCATTCGCAAATTGCGACCATGCCACTTTATAAAAATATAGAAAACCATTCCTGAATGGATTTCCCTTGCATTATCTTTTTATGGGAGGCAATAACCGTCAAGCCCATTACAAGACGTGTTTTGTACCACAATCCTGCCTCCATTGTTTTCTCATATACGTAATAATCATTTGTACCATCAATAGCCAGATGCACCATTTACACCATTCATACAACCACCACATCCGACTGATACAGGCTTCTTTGTTATATAGGTTTTCGCTCAACCACAAGCCGATTCTTTAACTTGCCGATATGAACGGATAGCACTTTCCTTTCTCCCCACTGCAATATTTCAACTCTGCTTCACCACTGTATTTTTAGCGAAGTCACATCATTTTTCTTAATGCAAAGCTATAATGCAGCACCGCTGTTGCGGTTACGGGACATTTCATTCTGACCAATGGCGTATCGGTACAATCTTCCTTTTTTTCTGATACTCGGAATAAAAAGAGTATTGAACCGCTATCCTTGGTGCTGCCCTATGACTGCAATATCTTGGTGCATTATAAAAATTGATTGTATAACTTCTAAAAATTATCGTTATGAAAAAGGTTGAAAATTCTTTCGCAGTTACAGGTTTCATTGGTAAGGATGCTGAAATCCGTCAATTCACTTCCGCAAGTGTCACAAAATTCTCCTTGGCAGTCGGTCGAACGGAGACTGTCAGCAAAGAAACCAAAAAAATATCAGCTTTCATGGCTGTGGAGGTTTGGCGCAAAAATGAAAGCGCATCCTTTGAACTATTGAAAAAGGGACAAATGCTAACCGTCCACGGTTATTTCAAACCTGAAGAATGGAGTGATGACAAAGGTAAACATAATCGCATGGTAATGGTTGCCACCGAGTTTTTTGCTACTCCTGAAAAAGAAGAAGCTCCTGTAGAGCAGAAATCCACATCAAAGAAAGCCAAGAAATAATTCTTGGTTCTCTCTAAGAAAAGCGGCTTTCGGGTCGCTTTTGTTTTGCTCATTACATTCTTCTCTTCCCTGTTATAACTGCTGCGGCATCCCTTTTTCATATTTGGTCAGATTCTCCATTTATAACCTCAAAATCAAATCTTGCATCCATTATACCCCAGTAGTAGCCCTATCTTTCTTTTGGAAAGCAGAATAGAAATTTAATACTCTTACATTGTGTTTTTACAGGACTTCTAATACACCATTCCACACCTGCAATCGGTATTTTTTGATTTCTCCAACAATGTCCAGCATTTCCTTTTCTAAATCGGTTTTGCTATCCCTACTTGAATACCTTCCTTTTATACAGAGCTTCTCTTCAGCTGTTATATAACGCTAATCGTCCTACCCATTGCAAGGTTATATCCAAATGCCCTCTCTTGCTCACTCCTATTTTAGAAGAAGGAAGTCATCTTCTTTATCCTGATCCTGCCGATGGATTATTTTTCAGCAAAGGTATCAAGTGCCATTCCAAATATCAAATCCAATGAAGCACAAGTGCCTGTGAAAATCTTCCTCGTATGAATGCGAGCGTATTTTCATCATGGGATTTGCCTTATTGGTGTCACTTCCTTTGCAAAGCCGAAAAATCTCCCTCAGCAGGTTGAAAAGCCTGAATGAAAGGGAAAAATAAAAATCAAGCTATGGCAAAAGTTGATGACACCACCAAAAGATTTTGGAACAAGGTAATTGTAAGTTTCCTCAAGTATTATCCCGTCCGAATTAAGAATGTAGGATTAGAGGAAGAAGTTGCACGGAGAATAGTATGGGACTTCAAAGACGGTAAATCGCATGAAGAAGTTGCTCAAATGACTGCAAAATATTTGAAAGATATGTTCGGAGATAAAGTAAAAGACATCGTTTTTTCTTGTGTTCCTGCATCATCCACAGAGAAGAATGAACTTCGCTATAAGGATTTCAGTGCACGGGTATGCGAATTGTCCGGTGCAGTTGATGGCTACCAGCACGTAAGTGTTACAGGTGAGCGGCTAGCGGTGCATGAACATCGGAAAAACAAAGAAAAGACTGTCAGCAAAGTCAGGATAATTGATTTCGATGAGCCATTTTTCAAAGGCAAGGATGTTTTGTGTTTCGATGATATTTTGACTACAGGCAACAGTTGGGCGGCTTATGGTAGCCAGTTGGAACAACTTGGAGCCAATATCGTGGGTGGCTTCTTTCTTGGCAAAACAACTTATAAGATAATATAACATGGAAAATCTATTTTTGAAAAAAGAGCAATCAGTCGCTTTTACGGGACACCGGTTTATTCCTTATGGAAAGTTACCAATGCTGAAAACCGCATTGAAAAATGTCATTATTGAATTGTATGCAAAAGGTTATACCAATTACAATTGTGGCATGGCTATGGGATTTGACTTACTTTCAGCTGAAGTTATTTTATCATTGACAACCGAGTATAAAGAATTAAGGCTTATTGCAGTTGTACCATATCGCAATCAAGAAGAACGTTTTTCCTTTACTGACAAAAAGCGATACCACTCAATCTTAAAGAAAGCCAATGAAACCATTCTTTTGCGTGAAGATTATTGCCAAGGATGTCTGTTAAGGCGTAATGATTATATGTTGGCTCACTCCAATCGAGTCATTGCTTATTACAATGGAGAAAATAAAGGTGGAACCTTCTATACTTGCAAAAATGCACAAGTGGAAGGTATGCCGATCATAAATCTTTTCTAACCACACGGTAAAAGTCTCATATTCTAAGTTATTGCTGATTACCGATTAAGTATTGGTGAGGAAAGCATGAACTGACGACTAATTATAAACTAGTAAAATTCAAAATATGGAAAAAAGTAAAGAACGTATTCCTACTTGGAGCTTAGGCTACATTATCAATGGTGATGCCACCGGGTTAAATGATGACGAAATCAAAATGATTGATGATCTATTCCACAAACAGCATATTGAATTGGTTTGTCCGGTTAAAGATGGCGAAAAAGCCGGAACGCAACAGTATTTTTCTACATTCCCATTCTTCGGACTTCCTGCTGAAGTCGAGGACTGTTTGGTAATTTACAACATTTAGTGAGGTATCATTGACTATCACGGATAAAAATCAAATGCAATGTTATCTACCTGGTGGATAACATTGTTGTATGCCACCTCCTGTTTTACGAGCGAGCTTTCTTCCTGTTATATTTTTATATCCTCCTTTTATATAGGCTTTCCCACCCGAAAGTAGTAGGAACGTCTGTAAGCCATCGGCTAACTGCGTATAGTGAATCAAAATAAAACCTTGGGATATCATATTTTTATCTCAAGGTTTTCAATGATGTAATGGATGTTGATGATTTCGCAATTCTCTTGGATTTCGTGGATTTCAAAGCAATCCTTTCATTTTCAACTTATCGGGGAGTAAGTCGGCTATATCCATAGTGTAGTCTTCATCGTAATCATGCACATGGTCTAAGAAATAAATCATCCATGTGCGGAAGTCTACGCCGGCAGCTTTGCAACACCCCATGAAACTATAAATGATAGCCGTGCTTTCTGCGGTATCATCATTCTGACAGAATAAATAATTTTTCCTACCCACTGCTACGGGTCTCACTGCATTTTCTATTCCATTATTATCTATATTATATGCACCGTCCAAATGGTAGCGTGATAATTTGTTAAAGCGCTTGTAGGTGTACATAATCGCCTTTTCGATGGGACTTCCTTTAATAACTTTTGCGTGTTCTGCAACCAACCATTTTTCAAATCGTACCAGAATTGGGTAAGCCAAACGTGTTCTTAATTTAGCTGTATCTTCAAACGAAAGCGCCTGATCTTTAATCTGCCGCTCTACCTCATATAGTAACTGGATTTGCTCCAAAGCATTTTCCGCCCGTTCTCTATCATTCTTAATTGCATCAGAGAATTTTCTTCGTGCATGTGCCCAGCAAGATAAGAGGATAACTCCTTTTTTTCCATCCAGCAATTCGTAGCGCTCATAGTCATCGGTTTGGAGAGCACCCTGGTATCCGTTAAAGAGTTTTAGCACTACCTCTCCACTTCTAGAACCTTTGTCCCAATAGAAATACTCACGTCCGGACATAGGATCCCGCACAAGCCAGATATATCCTTTTACTGTCTTGTGTTTATCATTCCGCACAACAGGAAGTGTGGTTTCGTCACACTGTAAATAATTGGTTTTCTTCATTAACTCCCATAATCGGAAGTGCAAGGGCATCAGTAGGTCACTTACCTGTTGGAACCACCCCAGAATAGTAGGCTCCGGGATTTTCAGACCTAAACGCTCAAACTGTTTATACTGCCGGTAGAATGGAATGTGGTCAACGTACTTATCTACCATCAGGTCAGCAAGTAAGGATGATGAGGCATAACTTTTTGCGATTGGTTTGACAGGGCAATCCGCTGTAACGATCAGATGATCCGACTTGCGGATAGCTTTATGGCGATAGGTACGAAGCACATAAAACTTCGTGGGTTCTTTTATTAAAACTTCGGTGTAAAGTGGTTCTTGCTCATCTAGCAGATCCCAGTCTTGGGGGTTGTAACCTTCGGGATATAGATGTTCAATCTTGCGCTCTAAGTTTTCAGGTAGCGATTTGCGGACGGCAATCTTTTTTGCTTTCTCCATACGCTTAGCTCTTGCCTCTTTCTCGGATCTTATTTCTTTCTCGGCTTTGGCAGCCGCTTCCTTTTCTCCTGGCAATAGGTCAACGCCCTCAAAAAGTTCTAACTGTCGTGCCTGAGGATCAGGATTGATGTAACGCTCCGCTTTTCCTCCATATAGTTGACGCTTGAGATAGTCCACTTGTTTTTCCAACTGAGCAATGCGAACCTCCTTCTTCTGGAGTAACGCTTCTTTCTTATTGATTAGGGTGTCCTTTGCCGCCAATTGCTCCTTATGAACCTGCTGTACTTCTTCAGGAGCTATGTTTTGAGCTGTACGTAGCCGGCTGTTCTCTCGAAACAGTCGATCACGATCAGCCATTAATTGGCGTATAAGCTCATCTTTATCAATAGTGTTCTCGGGCATAATCCGTTTGTTTTAGCGATATAAAGATACAAAAAACAAGCGAAATAGCTATACTAATTGATGACTGTTTTATGTTATTATTTTGATTTTGAAGCTGTGTTTTTCTTTTCTGGAATCCATCTTTTTCGATGTTTGACTTTCTGCGCATCTATACCTTGGACCATTAAAACCAGATCACTCCAAAGGGTTTCATACGACACCGTTTTACCCTCTTGAAAATCTATCTCAGGCAGAGAGAACTGCCCACCGGATAGCTTCCATGTAATAAATTACCAAGCCACCATACTCCATGTGAAGTATCTTCATGGCTGTACAAAGCTTATTAATGAAGACAAACGCGTCGCCATCTTGAACATCCATTCCCATTTGATTGGTAACAATACCACTAAGGGTATAGAAGCTCTTGCGCATATCAGTAGGATAAGGGTATAGATAAAACCTATCTGAGGCTGTAAGACTAAACATAAGCTTAAGGTTTTAAGGCGATTAAATACTTTAATATATCCAAATCACATCCATTTTCCAGGTGTAATATTACACCGTTAGGGTATGTTATCTTTATATCCTGAGTCTTTACCGGTATTGTATTTTCTTTTCTGACTTCAATAGAAGTCTGGGCAAGGCGATTGACCGCCCCAGGACTTATGGGAATAAACTCTCTTGGAGTATCCAAGGCGGATAAGGCTTGACTTTTAAGCATTTTAATCCAATAATAGAACCTATTCTCTTTAATGCCTCGCGCTCTGCAAAACTCTAGAACATTAACACCGGAGGCTGTGTATTCATTGTAGAGGATCTTGAAATAATCTAATGTCCAATATACCATAATATTCGTTTTGCTGGCAAAGATAGGAAGGCATACTGAAAATTAATAGACGGAGTTAACCGATCGCTTACGAACGTCTGTTTCTGAATACCACCTCCCTATGGTCAGTCATATTCAGAAAAAGGCAAACAGCGGCACATTCCTTACATCATAGCGCAGGAGTCTCGATTCATCGAAACAACCCAGCCCGTCGATGCCGGAACAAGCCGCTTTTCTTGTTTGCCTCAGCAGACTTCATTGTTTACCCACCCAAGCCTTATCTCTTCCCACTATAGCAAATCCTTATTCCTGCATTATTTTTTGATTTCAGCTAATATTAGTCTTCACTCAAAAACAGGAGACCTTAGAGTAATAATATTTAAATCAACCATGTCAATTCTAATCATAAAAATGATTATACTAGTAAGGGAGATTGAACATTATTCAAGGCGCTAACTTTTATTGGAATCGCGCACACAAGTTTACTCATTTTCTCCTAAACAACTTCATACAAAAAAACTACTTATGAAATATTTCCGGCAAGTCGCGAGTTGGTGTATATACCAAATTTATACGTTCTGTTCCTGGTAATGGGCGGCGTAAATTTGGGTCGTATTTATCATAGTCAACATATATTACTGAGGAATTGAAATCTCTTGCAAAAATACTTGAAGATGCAACCATTGACTTCTTGCCACCTGTGATGTTGATAGTGTAATTCCTACCAGCATTGAAAGCCATTTGCTGCTTCATTATATCATATATGGATGAAAAAGATTCATCTGGGAGTTCTACTCTTTCAAACCCATCCGGGAGAAATTTTGGAAGAAAACGAATATTATCCTCATTAAAAGCCACTTCCTTATCGTGAAATATAACATGCTTGCGAGGTTTCAATGCTCTTGCTGCAAGGATGATTGGCTCGGGGGTAAATCCGAGAACAGAAAATAGCACATCGATAGGGCGTTCTAAAGGCCAATCATTAACTACTCTATTTTCAAAATTGACAATTACTTCCGCAAACAATTGATCGAAGTAGTATTGGCGAGCTTCCGCAAAACGACCTGTTTGGTTCATTTCTTTCCACTCGCTCACGTGAGCTTGAAAATTATTTTCCATTTTCTAAGATTTGATTAATTTTTCTTATTGATTGCAGTCGTTGTTCTTCTGTTAAGATACACCCTAACTCAAAGCCTGTCAGCAATCCTTTGTTCCCATCAATATTTGCGGTAAATAAAGCCCCCTCACTCTCAGTGATTATACACTTAGCATGATTGTCAGCAAATGGAGCGGTCATTCTTTTTACATTCTCAGAACCCAATAACTCCACTAATTGTGTGTGTGTTCTCTCTTTTTGTTTATCTGCCCCCTTGGTGCCATAAAAAAGGGTGACTTTAACACCTCTTTTAATGGCATTGTTTAGTGCTTTCTTGAACTCAGGAAGAAGTTTGACTTGATTATATGACCACGAGACTAGAATTAGAGCTTCTTTCGCTGAATCTGTTAGCTGTATTAATTTGGCATAAATTAACCTATAAGAACAGTCTTTGAGATTGCTATTCCCCGTAGATGATGCTGTCAGCAACAGTCTACTTTTTTTTCCAATATTTTCAAATGCCTTTAGGGAAACTGGTAATCTCTTTTTAAGATAGCGGTAACTCTTTCCATCTTCAGATAAAATGGTGTCGGGATGCACATAGAGCGTATCAAAAATCAATTCAAGATCCTTCAACTCTTCACCACAAACATCCACACCATTCTCAGGATTGCCATAGAGACTGTCCGGTGTGTAATTTGCACTCATTATAAGGCCTTCCTTGCTATCACAAATCAAAAACTTGGCATGTAGATCATCACAAAGATGGACGTGTGCTCCATGTCGATGTAATTCATGCAAGTTTGGTATATGTGGGTCTGTCTCAACTTTAGTGTTTGTTCTAACGTAGCCTCTGTTTTCACTTCCCGTTAGATTGGAAAGCACAAATATGGCCACGCCACGAGAAGCAGCTTCTAAAAGAGCGTCGTTAATACGTCGGTCTTTAAAAAAAGAAATTTCCGGTCTTTATGCTTTCCCGAGCATTGTTTATCAACTCAAAAATACGATCGGTAAGTTCTAAGTTGTTCTTGTCATTAAAGTATAATCTCTCTGCCATGTCTTTAGCTGTTTAAAATAAAGCAATCACAATCAATTCTTTCAAGAATCTCAAACAGTTCAAATTTTACCATTAGATTTCTCCAATTAGGATGTGATGATGATAATATTTTCCTAAAATCGTGCCCATTTACACTCCCGCTTCTTTCCCAATTTCTAACTATTGTTATGAAATCAACATATGATTGGATTTCATGGCGAACATCAATTCTAACGATTCCATTTGTAATAACTGGAAAATCGACATACCCCTTTAAAGCATCTTCAATTATACAAAGAGATTTTGTGCAATTATGAAGTAACTCTTCTGATAAGACCAACTGGGGAAGACTATTATCCTTTTGAATTTCTATAGAGAAATCAGTGCCAGGATTAAGCCCATACCTTAAACTAATCATCTCAATCCACCCCTCATTCTGTGTAAAGAGTGCTGTTTTGACAATTTCTTCTTCTTTAGCTACATTATACCCAAGATTAGCTCTGAATTCCCATATGTTGTTCCTATTTTTAACCATATTGATACTGTACCCTACCATAGAGCCAAAAGCTTCACATTTAATTGACTCTCCGCAATAAATGGTCTCCTTATGGTAGTTATTTTCCTTATCAAGATAGAGTACAACGAATGCTCCTTTAAGGAATTTTTTATCAAACTCCAAAACCTCGAAGTTGTTACCTGTAGATTCAAGGTGGAGTAGTTCACGGGTACTGCCTTTAGCAAGATACCGTTCAACCTCTTCGGCTGGGACACTACTCATAGCCATATCTATAGGTTTGTGAGTAGCTACATTCGTATCCCAAAAACTGAGAGTCCGCTTATTATTGTAGACTACTTCAGGCAAAAGTTCAAGACTTTTCCCATCAACTAAGAATGATCCTGTAACTCTTACCATCGGTCGGTTACCTGAGATAAAATATTTTCGTCTTGCATCATCCGACACCCTATATTGGTCAATATGCCATCTTATCATTCCATCCTCTTTGAGGTCATAAATACACCTTGTGAGCATATCAAGATCAAATCCAATCAATCTTGAGAAATATGGAAGTTGGGAGTGTTTAGGATCCATTTCTGTATATTTTAGGAGTGCTTTATATATAGGAAAGAATGGATCCGTATCAACACTGTCATACGCTATATGTACAACATAAACAGGGAAAGATACCGGGAAAAATCCAATGAATTTACCCTCTCTTGCTTTTACAAAATTTATTATTTCTTCGAGGTTCATTTTTAAACATAAAAGATTACAGAGTTATCAAATATCTTATAAATAGTCGCATGAGTCACTTGTCCCTTTTGCAATATTACACCTTTTCTCTTTATGACTGTGCCAAAGATGTTATCACATTTGACGATATAAAAACCTAGACCAACGTAATCATCAATCACTTCAATCTCAATATTCTCATTTACTTTATGCGTAAACGCAAAATCTTTGTATGGGCCTCTATCAAGTGACGCAGTGTGTCCTTCGAAAACGAACAAGGGGATTTCTTTAACATATTTGCTTTCAAGCAGATACACAAGAATTCCCTGTGGTCTAATTTTGTTATAAAAAACAGGAAGAGTCAACTTTGAGTCATCAGCAAATCTGAAAATCATTTCATCTTTTTTGTCATCAGTCCAATCTATTGGCTGTGCCATAACAGACCATAACATCCTGTCTGAGACCTGTTGAGCAATTGACACATTTGGAAGGTATTCAAATTTTGCTCGACCATCTCCTCCAATTCCAATCAACTTGACATCAATAGCTTTTTCCTTTATGCCGTACATGTTGAATAGATTATCTTGTTTAATAGGGAAGAAATGGCTTGAGCCGTCTATCTTGAGCTCGATGATGGGACGATTCTTATCCTCAAATTTCCAGAAACAATCTTCAAATATCTGCCCTACGACAATCTCTCCACTCTTAATCTTATCTTTGATAATCTCAAGAGAGGTTTTCTCAGCTGTTCGCTCTTGTATTTCCCGCAATTTGCGGAAAACCTCAACAGGTTTGATATCTATGTTGCTTTCTTCTGCGAAATGGGCTGATTCAGCACATAATGTATGGAGATTCCCAATAATTATCAATCTCTTTTTTGCACGACTAAGAGCAACATTCAAACGTCGCATATCATCTAAGAATCCAACCTTGCGATTCCCCTTTTTGGGATTGAAGGAACGGACCAATGACAGGACAACTACATCGAATTCGCTTCCCTGAATTGAATCTATGGTGAATACATTACCTTCGATAGATGTGCTCCGTAACGATTCTAGCAGATAAGAGCGTTGTTTGCGATAAGGAGTTATTACACCCACCGTAATTTCCGAGTCTGAAGCTTTTAGCTTTTCAAGTCTTGGTAACAACCTGTTTTTGAATATTTCAATCTCATGAGGATTGTACCACCCAGTCACTGGATCACCATGTTCATGAGCAATATTCCGACCATCGACATATTCAAGAGTAGATGTGTCTATAAATGTAACGGCACTAGGGAAACCATCAAGATTGCATTGTTGTCCCTCAGTTCCACGTCCATTTTTAAGTTCATTATGATAGAATAGCTCAGAGACATAATCCCCAATTTGGGGGTTCATTCGATATTGATAGTTAAGAAGTACTGTGCTATCCTTTGGAAAATTTTCATCTTCGAGAAAATCTTCAAACAAAGACGAGCAAATTGCATCTTCAACCTCTTCCTGTTTTAAATTAACTCGCTTTGATTCTTCCAAGAAATCAGAAATTTCTTCTTTATTCATGTATGGTGGTAATTGCTTCTGGTCACCTACAAGGATAAACTTCTTTCCGAGTTGCATTGGCACAGTAGTCTCCGAGAGATTGGCTTTGCCAGCCTCATCAATAATTACAGTATCAAAACGAATGCCACTACGTTGAAGACCCCAATCCATGCCAATACCGATACATGTTCCCATAACGACATTAAGTCCTTGGTAATGTCGTGCATTGTTAAATGCAATGGCATCTTCTCCTAATTCAACAAGGCCGCTTCGCAAATCAGAAATTATTCCTATCAGTTCCATGGGACTTCCCGGCTTGTTTAGAGGGTAATACTCGCAGACATATTCATGACGTTGCATGAATGCCTGTTTCGTATTTATTGAATAATCAGGTTCGTAGCGTCTTAGCTCCCGTTCTTTTACTTCAGCAATAATATCGGGATTCTCTGTCAATGCTTTAAGCAATAAACCATTATTCCTTAAAAATTCCGGATGCTCTTTAATATCCTTGGGGATCATGGTCTCGTCCTCATCGATGTTGCCAATCTTTATTCTTTCGTCAAAGCCTTTCAAACGGTCATATATATTTTTAACTGCTGAGTGTGCTTGGCTACATACTAATACCCGTTCGCCTTTATTAAGAACAAGTTGTTTGACAATCTCAACAATAACAGAAGTCTTACCTGTCCCTGGAGGACCTTGGACTAAAAATATGTCGTTGTTGTTTATGGCCTTACGTATGGCAAGTGGTTGATTATTCCCTTCTTCAACATTATTAAACTTTTCATCGAAGAAAGAAATACTCATATCCGGCTCAGGAGAAAGAAGTTCTCCACGATTTAATCTGTCAAATATATCGAGTTTAGCATTGCCGTAAACAAAGTTGTCAATGGAGTCTTGTTGTAGTGATAAATGTCTCACTCCAGCGCGTCGTCTTATTTCAAATCCTGAATTCTTCCATTCCTCAATCGACATGTGAGAGCTGTAGAATTCTATGAGATAACCGTGTCTTGAAGAATCCTCAGTCAATTCTGCCTTTATCTTTTTATCACCATGACACAATTCCACATGACAAGTGTCTGAATCATGCATCGTAAACAGAGCGGCCACATTGGAATCTGACTTAATTCTCAAACCAGTCGAGTGTCCATCTCTACCTGTGGTTGCTATTTCTGATTCATTAGCACCAATCAAAACCGAATGTTTCTTATTATACTCCCATTCCTTCTCTTCTTGATAAGACAGGAATTCCTTTAGAGTCAGATATTCCACTCCTGCCTTTTCTTTGAGGCTTTTTATTGTCCGCTTTAATTCTGGAATCATTTTTTTTGCAATCTCATATTGTGCAAATATTCGTTCCCCAGATTCGATGTAATCTTCACGAATATAACTATTCTCGTGAAGATGAATTTTGGCACCTGAAAGAACAAGAGCCTTTTGGTTCATGTCAAGAAGATACTGTGCATTAGATTTATTCTTATCATGAGAGAATTCAGTAACCCACATGCCTGAAGCATTGATACAAACTTCTATAACAATATTATTATTGTCATATATTATAACTTTTATATTATTAGTATCAAAATCTCTATAACACCCAACCCAGAAATTGTTGTCTGCAAAATAGTTGGAATTTCTGCTCAAGAATCGATGTAAGTCAGATTGAACAGTAGGGCTATAAGAAATGTGCAACTCCTCTCTTAAAACATTAATGCTTCTTCGTGTTAGCCCATCAACATTCTCCAAAAGCCATTCGATAAGAGTCCTATTTTTCTCGTCTATCGCACTTAGTTCTTCTTTATTAAGAAATTCCTCAATACTTTGAGAGTCAAGTTCTCGTTCAGAGGAAAGAGGATTTATTGAAAAAGCTTCTGCAAATTGACAAAACCCCAAGTTATTACTGGAATTCACCACTACTGAAACTGCAATTTGTTCATCAACTTGAGCAGCAATGATTCCAGGAATAAATCCATAGTGACCATTGACCCCAACAACTGTATTGTTAAAGGATTTCGTCAAGACAATCCCATTGTAGATAGTTCCTTTTTTTAACTTTTCATCCAAATACAATTCCGCAAAAACATTCTTACAGTCAAAGGTAAGGATAGCATCTCTTTCATCATTGCCAAATCGCGACAAAACCTGAATATTATCCAATAAAGATTCATTGGCTCTAATTCTTTCCATTATTGAAGTAGCAAATGGTAAGCTGATTTCTTCTCCTTGAAAAACTATGTTGTGAGGGAATAGTAATCCGTGACAAAATTCAGGCTCGCCGTTCACAATAAGGTAGTTGGGCAATATGTCTGTTATTCTATACTTCATTACTCTTCAGATATATATTGAGGGTTGAAAAAATGTCTAACAATGTGATCTGTTTTCTTGTCACGCATGAGTCTCTGATGGCTGACAATAATTCTTTTATCAGTGCGATTGCATTCTATTACCTTGAAAGGTAGAATATTGCCTTCTTGATTAGTTGAAACAACATCCTGTGAGATGGCATTAAGTCCATTGTCAAAATGAACTTCAATAACACCGTTTTCATTGACCTTACCTACATGGCCTACTACTTCAGCACCAATACAGATATTTGACCATGGGTCTTCTTTAATCTGTCTAATGCTTAATTCCAGATCACGTTTTTCCGGTTGCCATATCATTATTTTAGCATCAACTTCTGAATTCTCTTCAGGTTTTAGACTCTTTGGTAAATCGTTTGGTTTGTGCAACCATGAGACTTCTGATAGTCTGATTCTTCCTTGAAGTTTTAAGTTGTCTAATGTTTCAACAAAAATAAATTTACCTTTATACTCCATGATTCTGACCTTTATGATTGCGCCGCTCTCAACTAAAGACTGTGCGACATCCCATGGGTCAGGTGTAAGCAATCTGATAGAGGCATATAGACGTCTATTGTCAATATCAATCTTTGTTAACAAGATGTTTACAGTTTGCCCAACTTGATATTGGGAGGTATCACTACCAACTCTATCCCATTGTAATTCACTTTGTGGGATTCGTGCTTCTATATCCTCTTGAAGTTGAACCCAGATACATTCGTCTTCAATATCTATAACTGTTCCTTGATAAACTTGATTGGTTTGATAATGTGAGTCAATTTCATCCCATGCTTCATCATAATAAGGTTTGCGTGTGAATATCAGCTGCCGTTTCTTTTTATCAAATATTTTTATAGAAACTACTATTTTTCCATCTTCCGGAGTCCATTGTTGAAAAGCTTTATATTCCATGCGTGACATCTCAGTAATAGGTAAGAATCCTTCAAGGCCATTACCAATGCTTATATAAACGCCATCATCGACTACTTCTGCCAAAACGGCTTCCATCACATTCGTCATCTTCATCAAATTCAACCATGTCCCATATATCTGGAATGCAAACTTTATGGCTTAATCGAATTAGGTGCTTACCGTTTTCTATTTCCTTTGATAATACTTTTGCTTGAATGGCAGCACCAGCACTGAAATAGGGATCTATTTTTCTCACATTACCCCAAAAAATATTGCTTTTGTGAATAATGCCATGCAAAGAACCAAAGCTTACAATCATGTAAGTCGGTTCTACTTTTTCAATGATTGCTATGACAATCTTATCGATTTTGAGATTGTCAAATTCATCTTTTCTGCTCTTTGCGCTCTCTTCTTTTTGTTTGGTCCAATTCACTTGCTGGATTGCTCGACTATTGGAGACAAGAACAAATTCCGGCTTACCTTTACCTTCTATATGATTCACAAGCACTATAATTTCTTCATCTTCTTTTAACTTCCTGTCGTTTGCAACCTGATTTTCATATAACAACGCTCTTGTACCGAAAACATTAACTACGTAATATCCTTTATCTTCACGCTTATATAAGACTTTAGCCGTAATAATTTTATTAACATCCTTAGCTACCTGCAGCTTAAAAAGTTGCCAATTAGCTTTTGGAAAAGCATAGTTAATCCCCAATTGCTCGCTATACTCTTCATTGCCTCCATAATCAAGCCCAACAATATATCCCTCTTTTAACTCATTTAAATGATTAAACCGAGATAGATTTAGGTTTATTCGTCCACCTCTCAAAAATTCAAGTTCTACACTATCATCATGAATTTTACGAACAATCGCTGTAATATCCTTCTCATCGGAATTAAATACGTCTATTTCTTGATTGACATAAGCCTCTGTTTTATTTTTAGTTACGCGCATTTTTGTATTCTGTAATGGTCTTATTGTTCTCTTAGGACTCGGTCTTTTAAAAGATGAGAAGATTTCATTTTCTTTGGACTTAATTTTAGGTGCTAATGCCTCAGGTGCAAGAACTTGAACAATGGAATCAGGAACTTGAAATCCATGTTGTGCGGGTATCTTAACCCCAAGTGTTTTCTCAGCGAAAGAACACAATGTTTGAATTGTAACACTCTTATGTTTTGCTAATTCGAGTAGAGTCATTTTTATATTCTTTTTATTGCTGCAAAATTATAGAATTGAAACGCAATCTAACTGCGGATTTACAAGATTGTCATAAATGGTTTTAGCTTTTATGCTGAGAGTCTCTCGAACAGTTTCTGGGGAAAGTATAGTTATTTCGGCTCCAATTTCAATGAGACGCTTATATAATGTATCATTCTCTACCACATTCAATCGAATCACCTGAGTACAATCATCGAATGTTTGTGAAAGGTGCAATGGTTTATGTTTGATGAACCTATAAGTATTTGGGTCATTTACTCGAAATACTATTTGAGTTGTAATAAGATCATTTGCTCTCAAAGATCGTTTGGGATTATCTTTACTACTACCTTTGACACATTCGATAGGGACTTGATAACCAATGACCTTATCATAATATTCATTTATTTGCGAAAGGGGGATCGACCAAAAACTTTTATCACCGCAATATTGACTGATTGCATGAATACGGTCAAGTGGAAATATAGTCCAATCAAATGGATTCAATTCATGAACATGACCAATAAGATACCAACGCTCGTTGAAAGTCTTGAGCATCAAAGGACTCACAATTTGCTCTTTCTTAGGTCTATTTGCTGATTTATATTCAATCTTTAGAATCTTCTTTTCGAATATCGCACTAAATATATAGCTAAACATGTATTTAAACCCCAAAAAAGGTTCTTTTCCAATAGAGACAGCGTTCACAATATCAGCATCATCGTCAAAGCTATTCTTTATTTTATCTACAAACTCTCGGATTGGCATGTTATAAAGAGAAGCTATTTGAAGCAACATTCTCATCGTTCCCCTATCTCTATCACTATAAACGACTTCAGGATAACATAAATACGAAAGATTATCAAGTTGGTAATTGGGACCTGATTGGCCAAAGCCTTGACTCTTTATTATCTTATTTTTATCACCATATCTTTCCTTAAGATTTTTAATAGCAATTTGCACCGTTCTCTCACTTACCTCCGATTTGTTACCTATCATTTTTGCTATACATTGCCTAAGGTAAAGCTGACTGCATATCCCTTTTTGGACTAATGCTCGCTCAACCTCTCTCATGTTCGCAATGGTTACACCACCAATTTTACCATCTGTATTGTTCATGATCAATAGATTTAAAGACAAAGTTAAAAAAACATTTTTCATGATGAATTATTTGGGCTTAAAACAGAATTATTATTTTTCTGCCACAGTCAATTGAAAGAAAATAGTAGAAAAAAATCGTTGTATATAAGGTTTTGTCTCTTGTCTTTTTACTACTATCCACGAAAGAAAGAAGTCTGGCAAAAAACATTCAATAGATAGAAAGAGATTATAAAAAAATACTATCCGAAGTTCCTGCTATACTCAAGTGTTCACATTTAAGGCGTTAAAGTTTTTCTTTTACTAGTGAATTAATATTTAGTTATGTCGACTTCACAAACACGTTTTTAGTATCTTCAACAGCTCTTTCACGAGCTATTTTTTATTGAGAGTACCTGTTTTCCCTATCTTTTCAATATACTTTGGACTTGCTATTGCTACTCGTAAGATGTACGTTGAACATAGTAATATTTGGTCAGTCATATTCAGAAAAGGACAAACAGCGGCACATTCCTTGCATCATAGCGCAGGAGTTTCGATGAATCGAAACAACCCAGCCCGTCAATGCAGGAACAAGCCGCTTTTCTTGTTTGCCCCGGCAGACTTCATTGTTTACCCGCCCAAGCCTTTTCATCCTGTTGTAGCCAGTTCTTTTATAGGTGATTCTTCCTTTTATACCATTTCAGTCATATCAGAATATTCTATCTACCCGATGGACTTTACCAGATGCAAAGGTCTGCCACCCGACTTTAAAGCTCAGTTTAAAATGTATTTCTTTCAGATTCTTCCTCCTGCGGAGAGTAATCGTCAAGAAAAGCCAGCTTCAAAAGTCCGGTTGGTGACAGGTGAATCGCATTGTTAAATTCCCAATCGGCTTCGACAAGAAAAGCCTGAGGTTAGGGAAAAATAAATATTTCATTTAACACGATTTGAATATGGAAAATTATCAGAACATCGAGCAGACGAAAGAGTTCCAACTGGCTAAGACTGTTGAAAGCGCATTGAACGATTATTGTTTCAACGCCCAAAACTTTGCAGCAGCAATTCCAATGATGCACCCAACGCTGCAACAGTCACTTTATCGACTAATCCGTGAATGCCTAAAAGTCATGGCGGATGACAATCGCCGCTATGATGACCGCAACCGTGCTTCCCACGAAGATGCAAAAGCAATGCTGGAATACCTCCGGGAAAAAGGACAATCAATACCATTTATTTAATTCTAAATACTTACAGTTATGGACAAAGAATATGTTTTGCAGGTGGCAGAGACCGCCAAAAATCAGTTATTGGCAACAACCCCGATGAATGTTGTTCTTTCCTGGGGAGTAGAGAAATTTATCGCCACAATTTTCAATGAAATGCCGGCTCTCAAATTCAGAGTAAACGGACGCTTGTTCAAAGGATTCGTGGTAGTAGCTCTTAATGGCAGTGACTATTACGAGATCTACCTGATGGATTATCAAGAAACCAAATGTATCACTGATAGAGCTTTTTTTGACGAGGTGGGTGAAATTATTGATAGAGCCATCGAAAGTGGCACTAATAAGGCTGAATACGATCAGTTCTGTCGCCAACAATTGAATGAGCTATTTATGAAATAAGCTCCATTAGTCATCTTTTAGTCCATGCCAGAAGCTATTGTATTCTGGTATGGATTAAAAGAAATATATTCTAATATGAGTTAGCTCATTACATATAATATGCTGTATATTAATAAATACTACTTATAGTAATTACTAAATAAAGTAAAATAGGAATAGTATTAAATACTAATAATAGTATATACTAACTATAATGATTACCTTTGTATTCTAATGTAAAAACAGAATGAAATATGCCTAGTATTATAGCAATATTAAATCACAAAGGTGGCGTAGGCAAAACGACCACAACTATCAATCTTGCTGCAGCCCTGCAACAAAAAGGTAAGAAAATCCTTGTTATAGACCTTGACGGACAAGCGAACCTTACCGAATCCTTCGGCTGCTCTATTGAGGAGCAGAATACGATATACGGAGCTATGAAAGGTGAATATCCTCTTCCTCTTATAAAGACAGAGAGCGGCATTACCTTAGTTCTATCCTGTCTTGATCTGTCGGCAGCAGAATCAGAACTGATCAACGAACCGGGACGGGAAATGATTTTGAGACAACTGATTAGCAAACTGCCTAAAGAGAATAAGTTTGATTACATTCTTATTGACTGCCCTCCTTCATTGGGATTGCTTACCTTAAACGCATTGACAGCAGCCGACTTCTTGATTATACCGGTACAGGCTCAATTCTTGGCGATGCGAGGTATGGCTAAGATAATGAACGTGATCAACATTGTGCAAGAGCGTCTCAACTCCAATTTGAAGATTGGCGGTATTGTCATTACCCAATATGACAAGCGCAAGACTTTGAACAAGAGTGTTGCGGAAATCATTCATGATTCTTTCTGCGACAAAGTTTTCAAGACAATTATCCGTGACAATGTGGCGTTGGCAGAAGCACCGATTAATGGGAAAAACATCTACGAGTATAATAAGAATAGTAACGGAGCTAAAGATTACATGGCTTTAGTCGGAGAAGTCATCAAATTAAAAAAACCGATATGGGCAAACGTGACCTATTAAAAGACAGCATGAAAGGTGGTTTGAATAGCCTCCTTTCATCCACCACTCCCTCTTATACAGAGGATAAACTCACAAAAGTTGCGGGGGAGAAAGAGACAGCAGTACACTGTAACTTCCTTATCAACAAGAGTGTTCATACCAGAATGAAATACCTGGCAATAGATAAAAACATGTCCCTGAGAGACATTGTAAACGAGGCCATGAAGGAGTATTTAGACAAATACGAAAAGAAGTAACCTATTGGGAGAATATTACCATCGATGGGGATATGAGCAAGCTGATGATTTACCACAATGCTTACGGATGGGAATTTAAGGCCCGATAATTACCGACAAACCTAAATAGATAGTTGAAAATGATAAAGCTCCGTTGCGTAGTAGAACGCATTACCTATCAGAATCCTGATAATGGGTATTCGGTGATGAAAGTCAATGTAAAAGGCTATAATGATCCTGTTACTTTGGTGGGCAACTTGCTGGAAGTTCCGGTAGGTAGTGTCCTGTTATGCGATGGAAACTGGAAAGTCGATAAGAAATACGGGAGCCAGTTTGTCGCAGAATCATGGGAGGAAGTCATGCCTGCCACCATTTATGGCATCGAGAAATATTTAGGTAGCGGACTGGTAAAAGGCATCGGCCCAAAGTTTGCAAAGCTGATTGTGGCTAAGTTCGGGCTGGAAACCATTGACGTGATAGAGAACGAGCTTGAACGGTTACATGAAGTACCGGGCATCGGCAAGAAGCGTGTGGAGAAGATCGGTGAAAGCTGGGAAAAGCAGAAAGACATCAAGAATGTGATGCTTTTCCTGCAAGGCTATGGGGTAAGTACCGCATACGCCGCTAAAATCTATCGTCAGTACGGTAAAGAAAGTATGGATAAAGTGAAAGACAATCCGTATCGTTTGGCGGATGATATTTGGGGAATCGGATTCAAGACCGCTGATGGTATCGCTGCCAAGATGGGTTATGAAAAGAGTGACTTGCGCCGTTGTCGGAGCGGAATCCTCTACACATTGAGCCAATTGTCCAATGACGGCCATGTATATGCGGAAGAAGAACAACTGATAAAATCCGCCATGCAATTGCTTGAAGTCGAGGAAGAACCCGTAAAGCAAGCAATGGCACAAATGATTGAGAGCAAAGATTTGGAGCTGGATCATGAAGCCATTTACCTTCCCCCTTTTTATTATGCCGAATGTGGTACATCCAACCGTCTTTTGGCACTGGTGGAAGCTGCTGAAACAGACAAGAAGAAGCCTACATTCAATCTTGCCGCCATTTCGCAAGAAACCGGTATTGAATACGACGATGTTCAGATAGACGCTATCCGTCAAGCCGTAGAATCCAAAGTAATGATTCTTACAGGCGGCCCCGGAACAGGAAAGACCACTACCACACAAGGCATCATTGCCGCTTTGAAGACAGCAGGCATGAGAATCTTGCTTGCTGCACCCACCGGCAGAGCTGCCAAACGAATGAGTGAAGCTACCGGCATGGAAGCCAAAACCATTCATCGGCTGTTGGAATACAATCCCAAAGACGGATATAAGCGTAATGAGGAAAACCCGTTGGAAGCCGACGCTTTGATTGTAGATGAATGTTCCATGATAGACATCCTCCTGATGAATCATTTAATGAAAGCTATTTCTTCAAGAATGAGATTGGTGATAGTGGGCGACATCGACCAGTTGCCCAGCGTCGGAGCAGGCAATGTATTGCGCGACATCATTGATTCAAAGAAAATTCCTGTTGTACGTCTGACCCGAATTTTCCGCCAGGCCCAGTCCAGCCGTATCGTGATGAGTGCCCATGCTATCAACAACGGTCAGTTCCCCGATACAAGCAACGGCAAAGACACCGACTTCTTTTTTATAAAGACAGAAGATCCGAATCAGGTTGCTGAAAGTATTGTCCACCTGGTGAAAGAACGGCTTCCGAAAGCATATAGTCTGTCATCGAGCAAAATACAAGTTCTTACACCCATGCAACGGGGAGTTGTGGGCGCATCCAACTTGAACTTAGTACTTCAAGATGCTTTGAATCCCACATCTGTCTGTCTGAACCGGGGCGGTTATTCTTATCGGAAAGGCGACCGTGTGATGCAGATACGGAACAACTACGACAAGGGCGTGTTCAATGGCGACTTGGGCTACATCGAAGAAGTGGATATGGAAGAACGTACTCTCATTGCTAGTTTTGACGGCATTTCGGTGGAGTATGAAGTTTCCGAACTCGATGAACTCTCTTTGGCATACGCCACCACCATTCATAAATCGCAAGGTTCGGAATATCCGATAGTAGT
Source organism: Bacteroides sp. BFG-637 (assembly GCF_024793605.1). Classification (NCBI taxonomy): domain Bacteria; kingdom Pseudomonadati; phylum Bacteroidota; class Bacteroidia; order Bacteroidales; family Bacteroidaceae; genus Bacteroides; species Bacteroides sp. BFG-637. The sequence goes on from NZ_JANUPD010000002.1 coordinate 182,097, forward strand.
CATGCCCGTATTGATGAATCATTATGTGATGCTTCAGCGGAACCTTATATACACAGGTATTACCCGCGCCAAGAAAATTTGCGTACTCATCGGCACTACCAAAGCGTTGGCTTATGCCATCCACAATATGTCTGTATTGAAACGCAACACCAAACTCAAAGAAAGATTAAACCCGGCATTGACAGCAAAGCCAGACAAGCCAGTTATAACCCCGAAAGCTATTCCATACCCAGAATCCCCGGAAGCACCTTGTTCAATAGCGGCGGAAGATACCGCTCCATACGGAAATAGAGGAAAGTGAATGTGAGGACATCCTTTTTTACTTTCTCATAATTCTGTGCATGATTAATAAATTGGCCACAACGATAGCAAATCCAACCACCGCTAATAACATATTCAGCTCGAAACTATATCGTTGAATCAGATGTACGATCCCCAAAGCACAATAAGGCAGAAAGAGCAACGATGTAATTAACCCCGGTACATATCTCCTTATAACTATAGCCTGTGCGATATGCATGAGCAAATGAATGCTAAATCCCCAAAACAGGGCTAATAGCGGATAAGGTATATCATAAAGAAATGCCACTAAAGCCACGATAATCACGAGAAACTCTTCGATAACAATGATGATAAAATTCCTTGTGCTGATATTTTGCAAATGCCTAATGATTGGTGTTATCCGTGGAAATTTACTGGAGACCAATCGCACAATATGTGGCATAGAGTGTTTCCTCATCACAATTTCTTCCAAATCATGAATCAGGAATACCAATGGCAGCAAAATATATAGTAGTACTGTGAACATACAATGCAATTCTATATGAATCGGAAATAGCAAATCAAAGCAATCTGTATAGCCAAGAAGATTGGCACACCTAAATAAAACTTTTTTATGCTTTGTCTTGTGGTGGAACAATCGTATTCCACACAAAGCTCCCATGCTTCCGCCTATAACCGCAAGCATGAGCAATGTTTTTTCCGGTATGCGCCACCATCCTTTTTTTGACTTGACCTTATCTACACCATACAAGACAAATGTAACGACATTTATACCAAGCAAATAGCATAGCAATAGGAAGTTTGTATTCATCATCTCATTCAATTGCTTCAATTAAAAAACTGACCGGACGGAATCCGTCATTGCACGAAATCATGGCCGAGTGTGGATTCTTCATCCAACCGTTATAGAAATTTCCTCCTCCATGTGCCAGTGTCATCACAAACGGCATCATGCTTTGCCATGCGCTTTCACACATCTCTTCCGGCTTTTGATTATCCGCTGAAATAAAGGTTTGACCTTCTTGCATATCGCAGGCGTGTTCCATCGGATTCTCATACAGGGCTGATAAATCAGCATGACTCACTTTCCGAATGACAGTTATCTTGACTTTCTTTATCATATCTATTCTCCTTTTGATTTTTCACTATTCTTTCTTGAGCCAAGCGGCCCCTTTGTATGCCCTCTGTTCAGATCCACACCTGCCTCATTCAATACCCTAAATACAGAACTGCGGCTTTTGAATCCACTCGTTTTCCAGATGTCATCAATCGTATGCCCACTTCTATACATATTCACTACAAGCTTGGCTCTCTCTGCTTTATTGTGTGCAGCAGAAGTAAGAACCTTAATTTTGCTCTTCAACTTGTGTATATGATTAGTAGCTTTCCGATTAGCATTCACCTCTCCGGGCAATAAAGCAATGATAAGCAGTACATCTGACGTTTTGGTTTCAGGAAACAATTCATTGCCGGAATCAATCTTGTCATGAATGGAAATAATCCGGATGACTTTCACCCGGCAAAACTCCAGAAAGAAGGCCAACTGCCGAGTACCCTGTAGTACATTACTAAATTTAGGCACGACCAATTCATCGCCCTTATGCAAGTTTCCAAGCACTTTATTCCATAGCGGACGCAGCTTCTCCTGTTCCGGCTGTTCTTCGACAATCTCACAACAACCGTAGTTCTTCATCCATTCAACATCGGCTTCAACACCATCATAATGGGCAGAACGCATCAAATAGCCAACTTTTGCCATAACTTATTCTTTTGATATGAAATTTGCGAGTAAAGATATAATGTTTATAACAAAACAAATCATACTCAAACCAAAAACAGGTATGCTTTATGTTTTTTTGCCTTTACACAATTGTTCGACAAATAGAGATACTGTGCTCTTGTCTGAACAGTCCGACATATCCCGATATGAAAAATCTCAAATGGTTCAAATCGTTCATTCGATATCTTATTTCTCAATAAAAGTATGTTTTCTATATTTTGTTTTTACCGCTATTTGTTATCTACTAATTAATTTATAACCAATTACATAAATCATACTTGTAGTATGATTGTACAAGAATAATTAAATCAATTGGTAGATGATATTCCACTGGAATTTTATACTATACATTTGCGTTTGAAATTTTTAATCAAAGACAATATGGAGCGATTCTCATTGAAAAGGAAACTGCATAAATGGCAGGTGAAATATGCACAACATCCAAAGTGTACTGTGTCACATCTTATCAGATGGGAAAATAATCATACCCATTTTTTACTGATACTTATTTCCCTGTTATACCTGTCGGGGTGTTCCTCAAAAGGAAATCACCATTTTCAAGATTCCAATGAAGCCGTTCATGCTTACAGTAACCTGCTACACCAAATAAGACTACATGATAAGGCTTCAACAGACCTTATTATCGATTTAGTCAATGAATGGCAAACGTTGAGTGACTCTGTATTTGCTTGCATCAACCGGGACAGTATCAATAATAAGAATTATCACACCAAGTCTGCTTATCGCATCATCAACGACTCGATTATTCTTGAACTCGAACGCCTGATTGACAGCAATCCCCGAATTTTCAAGGATTATTATCACGTACTGAATAAATTGTCCGGCCCTGAACTTCCTGAAGAAGTGAGAGGCTTGGTCGCATCGGCCCATCTGTTTTTTCATTCAATGGACTCCATTACGATCCGTCAGGTTGACAAGCGGCATACCATACTGTTTTACGAAAACACCCTGGATTCAGCATTGTCTCACAACATTCGCTCTAAACAGGACATCCTGCATTTCCTGAAGGCCGAAGACATTGCTTTCAGACTCTTCCTTGGTCACTTGTCATCTTGGGGAGATATGTCCCTCAATCATATCAAAGTGAAGACAGAGGCGCAGACAAAGAATATTTTTGAGGCAACGGCCCGGAATCAGGCGATAATGAGCAAATCGGAAATCGTGATACTGATGACCATGCGCAATAACCGCCGATTGCTCCAGAATGCCAACACCTGTGTGACCGATGTGCATAAATTGAGCTTTAAAGACAGCAATCAGGCGACGGCATACCTGTGGATGCTTCTCCAACCCTGGCTGTCAATCGACGGATTCTCCTATACACTATTGTCCCAGGAGGAAAAAGAATCACTTGAAAAATTGGCTGCTGAAATGCCGCAAGCTTTCAGGCAGTTGGAATCGGGACGTTTTCCCATTGACTTAAACGAGCTTCCGTCACTCTTAATGAAAGCCTATATTGATAATTTATAAATCACATCCATATGCAACAAGAACATATAGAACGTTTCATCATGTTGGCTTCTTTGGAAATGCCCAACCTTATAGTTTCAACTCTGTTCCAAGGAGCGGAACTATCCGATGAAAGTACATTACTGACATTCTTTTTACCCAAAAAGTATTCATTGGAGGAATTGATTGACGAGTTGGAGGATCAGATGGAATTAATCCTTTTATACCATCACATCCCCTCGGTAGATACCATCTTCGGACATCGTTGCTGCGCATACTCCAACCCGCATTTTGGGCACATGTACAAAATGAATGCCATCGCAGATGAGCGTTGCCAATGCGATACCATCTATGTTACCTTGTATTCGTCATTGGAGGTCATGGGTGTTGAATTGCGTAATGAGTTGGTAGAGACCGGCAAACATGGACGGTTTATTTATAACCGCAAAATTGATGAATTGCTACGGGATTTTATCTGATATGAAAACGGAGTTATATCATCAATTGATCACTCTTATCCATGCCACTTATACATGGGTAGATGTCATGGATACTAACACGGAAGAAATATTCAGTTTCCATACCGGAGGAAACTTTTATCCTGTCCATTGCCGGGTTTTGTGCCTGGTCGCCAAATGGTCTAACTACAATTATCCGAAAGGCCACTGCTGGCGTATTCCTGAGTTTGAACTGGACAATGCCATACGTGAGTTAAGGCAAAATCCATCCTTCAATAAACGTTACCTGAACGGGAAGCTTCTCTATACGGATGCGGAAGCAATCATTAAAAAAGCCTCTTTCGGACATATTATTTTAGAACTAGAAAAATAGCAAAAATGATTACATACAGCATACATATCCTATTGCCCGTATTATTACTCCTGCTTTCTCTGTTTTGCTATAAAGCAGATGGCAATAGAATGACTAAATTCTATGTACGCATGGCTTGTCGCCATTGTTTTCGCAAGTTTTATACGCTGATACTGCTACTGATATTGTTGCTATTCCATTTCAACTATGTCAATATGGCTCCAAGCGTGTATGCCCTGGCTCCCTCATCAGTCGCATTTATCTTTCTGTTCTCACATCGTTTCACAGAACGCATTATCTATCATCTACAGAACAGAAGAACGCTTTTCGTCAGTGCCATCATTGCTATGGTCTGCCTGTTTATTCCGTTCCTCTTTTCGACAGCCATCACTATAGAGGTTCTCTTATTCGGAGCGATGTTTTACCCCTCTCGAAAAGTGCGTGAGAGAATCTCATTCCCTGATTATCACAAGGAAATAATGGAGCAGCCCAGAGAAATACGATATTTCTATTATAGTTGGAATGACTGACAATCAGGTTTCTTTTTTCGATGGCAATTGACTGTCACATGAAAGAATCAAACTTTATCAATGAAAAGGATTGTCAGGAAAACGTCTTCTCATGATATACAAGTCCCAACAAGACAGTCACACTAGTTTATTGTCAGTCACCATTCCTTCCAATCTCACGATTAGAATCATAACATTATCATTAAAACATATAATCCCATGAGTGAAATTATTGCAGATTACCAGATAAAGGCAGACAAGTTCCTGCTTGAGTATCTTCGTCCCAGGACTACAGACCGGACATCAAAATTGGATGCCTTCTGTGACCTGATGAACATGGCAATGAGCAAAGATACCCAATCGGAGGAAACCCGGTTCGGCACCACCGTTCATTTGCATCAAGGACAGTTTACAGTGACTGTCACCGACCTTGCAAAAAAATGGAATTGGCATAGGGTTACGGTCAAGTCCTTTCTCGACAAATTGGTTACCATGAATTATGCTGATATGTATTCAGAAGGCAAATTCTTTGTAATAACCATGCACTATGCCCAACCCTCAGAACACGATAAGAACGAGGCTCTCTTCACCAAAGACGAGCAACGGCTTGTCAGATGGCTGAGTGGCTATATCAGTGTAGAAGAGATACTCTCTTCCGGTGTCGATTTCTTCAAGGATACCGACAAGCTATTCAAGCCACAAATGTCAGAAGGTAAAGCGGACACAGGGAAACGGCTCCACCAATTCATCTCACATCTTATCTTGAGCCACTCCAATCTGATCCCGGAACAGCCCGATGTGAATGCGGCACTCGCCATACTCTTTACCGAGTATTGCCACCATGACTTCACTGAGTTTTGGCATCTGCTTTCTTTGGGCGGCCTTCTCTTTTCAAGTGGTCAAAGCCCGATACTCAAACCGTGTTTGTCCGAACTTCCGGCAGAGGTCAAAAAGTTATCGGACGTAATCTTTGCACACTACGGGACGATACTCCGTTCTTCACCCATTGGGAATGAAAAATAAAAACCACCGCAAGCTTGCCGTTTCAACTGAAAACAAAAAGCCCCGCTTTTACAGAATACAGCCCCATGAAGCCATTATCCCTACCGTCCCGGCAGGATGTTCGCTTCGGAGGTCTTGACCTCTTGTAAGGCACAAGGCTTGCCTTTTCAGGCACAGAATTTATTCTGTGGGTAGCCTAATACCCCATTTGCAAAATTGCAATGGGAAAATAGGCTCTAACGAGGCAGCAAGCTGTGGGAAAAAACTGAAAAATATGGCGAAACAAATGAAACAGGTAATGGATATCCGTGCCTCAAAAGGGATAACGGTTGGCCAAAGTAACGAGCATCAGCGTAAATGGTCGGAGAAGGGCTGGAGCAATGCTGTCAGCACCGGAAACTATGACCGTAGCCGTGAACCTCTTAATTTTGAAATTAAGAAGGGAGGAATTATTTCTTCCGTCGATAAGCGGAAAAGCATCCCACAGTTGATGGTAGAGAATTTGGCTGAACGTGGCATCAAAGATCCGAATGAAGGTCGGGAGATACCCAAGTATCGAACGGTGGTCAACTTCATTTTTGGAGGTACTCGTGAGCGTATGCTTGAAATAGCTTTCGGAAATCAGAAGGTGGATCTTACACAGGGGGCAGACAATTCCCATATAAAACGACGTCCGGATATTGAACGGTGGGCACAGGATATGTACAGATTCGCAAGTGACAGATGGGGCGAGGAAAACATTGTCGCCTTCATTGTACATCTCGATGAAACAAATCCGCATATTCACATGACTCTTTTGCCAATAGACAAGGACAAGAAGTTTGCCTTCAAGAAAATGTTTGCCGGTAAGGATAAATATGAATATAAGGAAATCATGTTGGCTCTTCACGATGAACTGGCCAAGGTAAATGAGAAGTGGGGGCTGATGCGTGGAGACAGTATTGCCGTAACAGGTGCCAAACATCGCACAACGGAAGAGTACAAGCGCGAACTTTCCGGTCAGTGTACCACTCTCGAAGGACAGATTGAAGAGAACAAAAAAATACTCAAACAGCTCCATGACGATATCCGGTTTGCAGAAAAGAGAGTCAAGGGACTTACCACGATGACCTTGAATTTGGAACAACGGAAAGAGGTATTGAAGAAAGAGATTGCCACCATCAATGAAGAATTGAAAAACGGCAAGGGTAATTCTGAAGAGCTACACGAGCGAATCAAGAAGCTGGATAATGACCTTCAGAAAGTATTGGATAATTTGGCGGACAAACAGGCAAAACTGGAACATGCCAATGAACAGTTGGATGAGTTGAAAGATCTTAAAGATAAGGCGAAGGAACTGACAGGACAATACCAGCAGCAACTGAAAGTTTCGACATCCAATCTGACTCAACAGGTACGTTTCAGATTGGCAGATGTACTCTTGGATGATCTTATCAAGGATTTCAAAATGATTTTGCCGACTCTCAGCCTTGAAACCAAAGAATCCTTGGACGATGCACTGTTACAGGATATGGCGGAACAAGGTGAAGATATTATCAAATGTGCCGTATTCCTGTATGCCAATTTGGTGGATCAAGCGACCAACTTTGCAAAAGGACACGGAGGCGGTGGAGGAGGAAGCGATCTTCCTTGGGGACGTAAGGATGATGAAGATGACCGGGCTTGGGCACGCCGCTGTCTGATGATGGCTCATCGGATGATGAAGCCAAGTGGCAAAAATATCCGAAGATAATTTCTGAGTATGATAACAGGTATGATTTTTCTCCAAAAACAGAACGCAGGTTAAATACAGATTGATTCGAAGTCGAACATTTCGTCACCTCATTTAGATACGGTTTCTTTGCTTCATATTTAAAATTTAGATTACAATGATAAAGAAAATAGTCTTGATCTTACCGCTCGCTTTGTCGCTGAATGCACAAGCTGGTAATGTCCGTCTTTTAGATAGTCTTGTTGTTCATAATGCTTCATTGGAGATGCTCGAACCAATTGAACCGTCCTACCTTGAAAATATTACTTCTGCAAGGATATGGAATGGCAATTGGTTCCTGAGCATTTCCGGTGGAGCTTCAGCATTTGTCGGTTCCCCGTTAGGCTGTGCCGACTTGTTCAATCGGATGGAACCGACTTTATCTGTTTCGGGTGGAAAATGGTTCACACCGGCCATTGGCGGTCGAATCTCCTTTCAGGGATTCAAACTTAAAAACAGCCTACTAGATAAGCAATCATACAAGAGTATTCATGCTGATTTCTTATGGAATGTATTGTCTCACCATTACAATACCGGTAACCAACCCAAATGGAAGGTTGTTCCCTATGCAGGACTTGGCATCATACATAACGAAGATAATGGGAACAGTCCTTTTGCATTCTCTTATGGCGTGACAGGGCAATATCGTCTTTCTCAAAGGATTCACCTAATCATGGAACTTGGCGGCACTACTACATTTAAGGAATTTGACGGTCGCGGCGCTTCCAATAGATTCGGTGATAATCTGATGAGCCTCACAGCCGGCCTATCTTTCTCTATTGGAAAGGTAGGCTGGAAAAGAGTGGTGGATGCCAGTCCTTATATAAAGCAGAATGAATGGTTGATTGAGTATGCTTCCTCGTTAAGTGATTGCAACTCACTGTTGGCCAAGCAACATAATGAGGATGCGGAATCAATAGCTGAATTGAAAAAGATTCTGGAAATTGAAGGATTACTTGATTCATATAAGGATTTCTCAAAAAATGAGGAAAAGAACAACTTTTCAAAGAGACTTTATCCAAAGAACGATTACAGCGGGCTTAATTCTCTCCGCTCAAGATTGCAGGGTCTTCAATGGCCGGATAATTCACTCAACGGTGATTCTATTCAAGGCAAGAGTCCAACAGGAAATTATGTATTAGGAAATTCTTCCGAATACCGGTCATCATTACAAGGTTATCTTACCGAGTTGTCAAAAGGAAAAAGTTGCATAGGCGCACCCATCTTCTTTTTCTTTGAGTTAGGCACAAATCACCTTACGGATGTTTCTCAATTGGTCAACCTGGATGAGATTGCCAGGATTGCAAAACAATACAATTTGAATATCAGGGTTTGTGGAGCTGCTGACAGTATCACCGGAACAGATGATATTAATCGTAGTTTAGGAGCCAATCGTTCCGAATACATCTGCTCGCAGTTATTACATCGGGGTATTGACAAAAATCGAATTTCAGAGGTGAATAAAGGAGGGATTGATACCCATACACCGAAGGAAGCTAACCGACACACTTCAGTGATGCTGTTCTTTAAATAACAAACGACATCCAAATAATAACTTTTTCGTAATAATAGAGATTCTATAGAAGAAAGCTTGCTCGTGAGAGTAGGCTTTTTTGCTTGTATTCATTGTCTCATCTATTGCACCATGCAGTGAACCAAATATCAAATTTATCAGGCATTTGGAATGTCTTACCCAAAAACAGAGCATAAGATACTTTTCCGCCTTTCTTTTCAATTTGCTTTTTGAAATTGAGAAGGCTGCACCCAGTAGTAAACAGATCATCGACCACTACAACCTTTTTTCCAGTCAAATCACAGTTAATGTAAAAATTCTGTTCCAGACTCTTTTTTGTCCTATCTTTGGTCAGATGAAGACTTTCCCGTTCCCCTGTATAAGTGATGAATTTATAACCATTGGAGGATTCAGGATAGTAATCTTCAAGAAAATCGTTCAATGCACTAAACCGTCTCTTATAATGCCAGTTCCTACTACAAGGCATAAACATGATGACATAATCATCTTCCAGATTTAACGCTTCCATGCAGTTCATAAAGAATTCATGACCATTTCGTTTGCCATCCTTAAATTCCAACAACTCATCACAGAAGAACCGTTGCTCATAATTGATGTAGTCACGATAGCGATTGGGGAAATAAAAATCAGTGAAGATACACTTCATTCCTTTAAATTTGAATGGTTCCATCGGTTTATGACCGTCAAATTCAGTAGGATTGGATAGCGCATAAATTGGGTAGGCTTCTTTGTTTCCGGCTAATACGGCTTTTCTGCTCAGCTTTCTTCTCAACGACTGGTCAGAGGTCAATTGAGCTGCATAAAAATATGCCTCTCCAGCCTTTTTCAAGCAGTAGAATGCGAATCTTATGGCGGCAACAGTAACCACAAGTAGAATGAAATATACGAGTAAGGCTTTGTCCATTATCTCAAATTACCGCCCTTATTTATCTTTCCAAACGTCCAGATATTTCCAATTTGCGGGAAATCCCATCTCTTTCATAGATAACAACTGCCCACCATCGCCTAACAAAGATAGAAAATTTCGTTTTAAATCACTACCCGGACTGATTATATCTGAAAAGTATTTGATACAACTTAATACTGCAAACAGTTTGTTTGGACGAATAAGTTTTATTGTATCTCTGTCAATAAATGGATAAGTTGTGTTATAGGATAATTTAACGCTTACGATATAGCGTCTATTCCAGATACGGCTATGATGAGCACAACAGTTCCGAAGAACCGCAATGGCATGTAACCAATTCGCCAAAATGCGGTCATCAGGCAACCCAAATTCTTTTGCTACCTGATCTTTCATAGATGATTTTTTCAGAAGTTCAAATAATCGGCTTAACGTGCCGAAAGATATAACTTCCAAAGTCATCCAGGCGGGCGGATTTTTAGGCTCTGAATACTTTCTATAAAAGTGCTTGATAAAATCCTCATTACTTCTTTTTACTTCAGGAGCAATATCATCCATCAATGCATCATACTGGAAAACCTCTTTTTTCTCAATCCTGCCGGTTGCTTCATTTTTTTCATTAACCCAGAAAGAATCATCTTTGAATAGGGATTCATCCTCATACCAATTACTGTCTCCAGTAGCCTCACTGTATATTTGCACAATCTTGGTACGTACAGCTACTTCAATCTTTTCAATAGCATTGAAGATCAATGTCCGCAACCGTCTGTCAAAGCAATATAAATCAATGATGTCAGAAAAATGAATGTCTTTCCGAATAAATTCATGATCGGCTCCTTCTTCATTGTTCTGAAAAGGGTATGTGTAAGCACGTAAACGATAATAGCTGATATTGGATAGATAACGCTTTGTTAATTCTCTGTCATCAATAATGAGACCACGTGTAGTTAACTTATTAATCTGATCCGATAAGGACAAGGGATTTTTCCTGTATTCCATATGTATAAAAAATCGAAGACCTCCCCGGGTGCGCTGTTCTTACGGGAAGCGTGGGAGGTCATATTGAGTGCAAATATACGATTGTTTTTTTAGAGTGTAACCATAAGAAGTCGAGAATCTTTTGTAGTTTAACATTATTAATATTTATCTCCCCCTCCTGCAATACACCTCTTCCTCAGCCTCTTCCACCAGTTGCTTTTCTTCCCGTGCCACTTCATCCAAGATACCATCATTATCCACATCACCAATATCCGCTTTCTCATGTTGGTATTCCGGCATCTCAGACAGTTGCTCATGGATACCTTGCAGGTTGGCATCAAGAGTAAAGCTATGGTCATATGCAAAGGAATGCTTTACGGCGAGGCCGGCATTAGTCACTGTTCCGACATCGAGGTGGTCAGTCTCTTTGCTATACTGTACCTGCAACGCTGCTTCATTGTCCATTTCAAATATGGGCATACGTTTGGCTGTCATCTCGACGAACTGCTCGGCTACCATATCCTTGACTACTGCCTTCACATCCTTTGAAACATTATCGGGTAGCCCATAGCGTTCAATCATGCTGCGTACTTCCTGTTCCGATACTTTGCGCATGATTTCGTATGTGCCGCCAACACTGTTGTTGTAGGCCACAGCATAGCAGTCATCCTCGTCCAACAAAATATCACCGTGGTTCTGGATTGGTGATTTGAAGGTATGTTCCAAGTCGATGGCATCACCTTGGTCATATTCCTTTGCCTCTTGTAACAACCGATCATAGTCACCATCCTCATGTAGCTGGTCTAAAAGCTGTGTGTCATCAGCGTTTTGAAGGTAAGCCACTGTTGCATAGAAGTTACGGCTATCCTTATTTTCTCCGCTCCTTTCTGTAACATTCTGCTGTGCAGTATTCTCGTGGTCTATCTGTTGGGTAATCTTATCAATTTGCTCCACTATCATAGCTGATGCCCTTTTCACATCAAACAGAGTAGTCTTAATGAAATCCGGTGATTCCTTCAAACTTTTGAGCCAGGACTTCAGGTATGCAGCCGATTCATCTTTCACATTCTTGGATATACCATACCGCTGCGACACCAAAGCACTGCCCAGCTCGGCCACCAATTCTTCACGAGCATATTCTTCCGACCCAAAAAAACTTGGCTTTATCCGGTTCAACCGATTCTCTGAACCCGTGCTATGCGTCATTTCATGAAAAAGTGTCCCGTAAAATGATTCCCCATCCACAAACTGGGCCTTTTCCGGCATCACGATCATATCATTTCGGATGCTGTAGTAAGCCCTATCCTGGTGTTGCATCTCGATGGGACAAACCCAACCATTGTCTTCAATCATCTTGTCAACGGCAGAAAACGAAAAACCTTCACCATTCAGCTCTGGCTTAACAAGCTGATTCTCTTTCTCAATCTTCTCATAGAGTTCAGGACGTGCCTCTTTCATATTAGTCTGATCCACATTAAACACGGAATAGACCTGCATTTTCGGGTACACCGTATAGTGCTGTTTCTCTGCATCTGAAAGCTTCTTATAGTCATCATACTTTATTTTAGCCTTGGTATCTTTATCCACCACGGTAAATGTAGTAATGAAAACAGGGAATGATTTTTCTCCTTTCTGCACACTGACTTGTGGCAGCAGTTCTCCATTTTCATCTTTTAGTGCTGTCCGATTTCCCTGCTTATCTTTCTGATAGTTCAGACCAATTACCCTATCAAAAGTACAATAAACAGGTAGCTTATACCCCTGCTTTTCAGCATAGAGCATCAGCATCAAAGCATTCATTCCATTGTAATCACGCCCCGACAGGTTCTTGGGCCATTGCATAGTTCCTTCCGTAAACCACGGTTTCTTCCAGTCACTTTGCAGATTGTTGATTTTCTCTATCATCAGTTCTGCAAAACGGTCGAGTGCCCTGTCTTCTGCACTGGGGCCATCCGCATTAAATTTCTTCTTATATGCCATAACTAAAAAGGTATTTCTTTATTTGACTTTTAGGCCTCCTGTTTGACCCATTCACTGATCTCTTCCACTCTGCATCCCAAATTGATTTTATCCTGGTAAATGGAAATTTCCAAAGTCCCATTGATATGAATCTTCCCTTTAGGAATCAGAAAAGCCTCACGTTCCGGAGCGAACCGGATAAAACGAACCCAAGTATATTCAAAAGTATCTCCATCCTTTTCAGTACTGAAAGCCGAGAATATCAGATACTGCCTGCCTTTCTTGTCCGTCTTTTCATCCATCTTTTTGCCAATTGTTCCTTTAAACTCCATGCTTCCGGCAATGCCATCGGGATTGTTTACCGGGCTGAAATCCACCGAATCCGCATGGAAATTGAAGTAGAAATTACTTTCACGTTTTCTGAAAGTCAGATTACCTCTCAACTCTACCCGTGAACCGGAGGAATACTGCGCAAGTTCATTGCTACTACCTTCCTGAAGCACACTCACCTCCACTGCTTTGCTGGAATCCCCATTCTTTGAAGACACGTTCACTTTTACGGCAAAGCTTATATATGCCTTACCCTCTTTACCAGTGCGCATCGACGCAGCACGACTGATGACACCATTGACTGTTACATTACACTTAATCATAAATTCTGTATTTTGAAATTAATTATTCGTCTGACATCGAGGCATGTTTCATCTCATAGATAGTCCATACCAACCCGATGATAACTACTGTCATGTATGCCACTGAAGCTATTAATCCAAAACAGCTATATATGGCATAGCGAATAGCCCACGCACAGGCAATGACCAAAGCGATAGCCAAGATTAGTCCTATTGCCCTCATCGTATCTGTAGATTTTGATTCTCTTGTTGATTGGCATTTTGCTCGTAGTTGCGTGAAGTCTGCTGTGTCAACAAGGCATTATTCACCATAGCTGCAATGCGTTGCTGTTTTTCGACATCTGACAGACTTGAGTCGCCGAGAGTACTTTGCAGTCGGTTCATCTCGACGGTACTTAGTTCATGGTTATAACTATTCTTTCCGTCATTCATTTGCAGAAGTGCTTTCCCATTCTCCTGAATGTTCAAACTACATTTTTTTAACAACGGCATCAAGGTGGATAAATCCACTTGCTTTTTTATGGCTGAGTCCGTGGCTGCTTGCATTTTCTCTTCTTCCGATTTACCATCAATTTGCACTGCCAATGCCATCAGCGAGGTAAATAAGGTTGTTACCAGTTCCATAATCGGATCACCTGATGACATACCCACTCCGCTGTCTTCCGAAGAAAGTAACTTCTTCATCCAGTCTTCCGGTGATAGTGTCGTGTCAATTTGTGGATTTTTACTAGGTGTCGCCTCCTTGTATTTGGCCAACAGATCTGTTCCATTCGATAAGGCTTGCAATTGAATATTCCCTTTTTGCCCGATTTCCGCCAGGTAAGCGGCAGGATCAATATCTCTCGATGTTCCGTTCGCAGTTATCTGTTTCACTCCGAGATGTAGATGCTCGCCCGTTGTCCGTGTACCCGTATTGCCCGATATGCCTATTTTCTGACCGGACTCCACTTCATCTCCAACCTTCACGTCAATGGAAGAAAGATGTAGATAATTGATTTGGCATTTATCCCCATTTTCTCGTTGATACTCCAGCGTGACCGATTTACCGCCGGCGGTGTGAGTATTCTGATTGACTGCAATGACCTTTCCATGATTTTCCGTTGCCAGTACATCATCCAGTTTAGTCTGTATGTCAATGCCCTTGTGCATTTGTTGTTTGGACGAATCCATCGGATCTGCGCGCATACCGAACGGTGAAGTCACAAGTAGGAACTCTTCTCGCTTCAAGGGAAACGAATAGTTACCGTCAACTGCTACAGAACTATCTGATTTTCTGCTGTTACTACCAATAGTATCTACTATATTACTATTTATAGTACGAAAATTTTGTTCCGTTCCGAACGTTTGTCCTTTCGCTTTCATCTCTGCCATCACCTGCTCGTCATACTTGTGGAGGTCATTCTTTTCAATAATCCCAACAAGGCTGGAAGCATATTTCCCTGCCGTAGCATAACCTGCTTTCTCCAGCCCTTTAGCCCAACCACGGTAATCGTCAGGTGACAGTTTGAAGCAACCTGCATATCGCTGATTAGCTTTAAGAAACTGACTATGGTGTTCATACGAGTTACCCACACTGCCATAACTGCAAAATTTCTCATTCGGTTTGTCATCCGTATAAAGACCGTATTTGCCACCACCGGCTATCCATGATTGTGTAGCCTTGATACCAAAATGGTTGTTTTCATTGCGTGCCAGTTGGCTTTGCCC
Source organism: Bacteroides sp. BFG-637 (assembly GCF_024793605.1). Taxonomy (NCBI): domain Bacteria; kingdom Pseudomonadati; phylum Bacteroidota; class Bacteroidia; order Bacteroidales; family Bacteroidaceae; genus Bacteroides; species Bacteroides sp. BFG-637. The sequence goes on from NZ_JANUPD010000002.1 coordinate 197,414, forward strand.
GTTACTGCTCTCTATGATACCCTGTGCCAGTGTGACAGAGGCAGGAATGCCGTATCTCCGCATCTGTGCCATAGCGTATTCAGCGTATTTCTCCGCATAATCTTTATTCTTACTCATAATTCAAATTTTATAAATGTCTGCCCGCTCGTACCTCTTCCTGCTGCTCATTGTCGATAGTTTCTTTATGCTCCACCTTGTCACATATCGCCACCCGGTTTCCCGCCCGAATCAAATTCGGTAAGACAGTATCAAGGTCATAACCTGAGAAAGAGACAATATCCACCTGATTCTTTGAACCGCTTTCCATACCAATAGCCTTATCGAACTTCAGCAACTTGGAAACCTTGTCGGCATCTTCCGCATACGATTCATAGTTGTCTCCATTGCGGAATAACAGAAGTGCATCCGGATGTTTACCCTTCAGCATTTCATATTGCTTCAGATTGATCTGTGGGAGCGCGCTTTTCTCTTCCGTTTCCACTACTTGAATCGGCTTCAGCAAATCATTGAATACTTTGGCAGCAAGATTGGTTTTGTATTCCGCCATATCCTCCGCCACCCACATCCGTTGCCATTGTTGGGGGTAATCTCCCGTGGTTCCACTTTGGGTATGCCGTCGATGACCGGGGCACAGAGGATACGTTCATCTTTGGTCTTATAGATCACTACACGCTGTATCTTTGACAAATCCGCATCATTATTTTTACCGCCACTGAATAGGTCAATCTTCAATTCCGGACGATTGGTCGCCAAGGCATGATACTTCTGTGCCAGTTCCATGCGCAGTCGCTCACCCTCTTCATTCTGTCCTTGCTTGATAGTTGAGAAGAATTGATTGATGTCCGCTTTATCGGGGTAGACACTGAACGAAGGTTCATTCTGTGGTTTCAGATACAGAATCCATCGGTTGTTGTCATCCCGTAGCATCTGTATGCGGTCAAACAGCACGCTAATGGCTTTTCGTACATGTTCGCTCACATCAAGATCGCATAATGTATCCAATGACTTTCCATCCAGTTTGTTAAGCGAAACATCCTTTCCTTCAAAATAGCTGTCATCCGGGCGATAACCCAATATTCCGTCATTATTGTAAAAGCGGACATACCGGTAACCTTCCTGCAGCAGTGCATCCTGAATGCGCTGTTTGGAAAATCCGGGAATATTGTAATTTCGTACCTCGGCATGTGCAGCAACGCGTTCACCGGTTGTCATCACCTCATCCGGAGTTAGACGGTAAGGGCGTTTTTCCCCATTGGGCATAGCCACCACACCACCCCCCATAGCACCTGCCGGTATCACCACATCGACGATGCCTGAAAGATTGTCCTTTACGACAACCATTTCTTTCTTACTTCTGTCAGGCAGTTTTTTCAATTCGTCGGCAATCGAGTAGTAACCTTTCCCTATTCCATTCTTCCGGCATAATCTCAGTGCATATTTCGGCAATTTTTGCTCCATTATCCACCGCTTCGGTAAAAGCAGTTTCCACAACTTCCGGATCTTCATTCTTGGTTTGTTCCAAAGCATAGTTCTTCTCCTTTTCGTAATGTGCCAGACTGAATTTCTCTAAAAACGCAGTTTTAACTTCCGGCGTAGGGAAGTTACGTTCGTCTATCTTCATGCCTCCATGACGGATCACATCCAGCAGGATAGCACTTTCCCGACTGTCAATCTGCGGCTTTTGCTTCTCTTTCATCTCTGTAGTTTGCTGTTTGTTGCGGGAAGTGGCAAACTCTATCTTTTCTCCTTCTTCCGCTCTGCGGATAATATCCACAACGTTGTTCACGTCAGCTTCGATGGCGTCTATCAGGCAAGGGTTCTCTTTCAGCTCCCTTGTCCAGTATTCTACCATAGACAGACTGTCATTCGAGAGTTTCGATGGTAATCCCAGTTCCATCATTTTTACACAGGAAGCAAGTTCCGTCACCAATTGTTCATACTTTAAGGCATCTTCCGATGGGGCCATACCACCTTTCATCACCATTCCCTGACGTGCCATCCGTTGCTGATGCCCCGTTGCTGTAACCACCTGCCGCATCAATTCCTGTATATAGTCATTGTACTGTCCGAAGTGTTTCTTTTCAGGTATATACACCGCATTTTTTTCCGAATCATAATGTACGATCCCCGTAGCACTTTTCCGGATAGGAACTAAATTATCACGCATCCGCAATGCGAAGTCGTTCACCTCGATACGCAGTTTGCCCTCTTCGTTTTTAGTATGCTTGCGGTCTTCATACCTGCCATAGCGTTCCACTGATTGTTCATACCTGTCTTTGTCAATCAATGGTAAAGTCGTCTGGTCAATATTGAACATGATCTGTACTTCCCGGTTACGGATTCCTTTATAGAGAGCTTTCTCTTCGTTCGGAAGTTTCAGATAATCTTCTCTGCTGATAGTGTCTTTGGGGTTATGCCGATTCACATACTCTTTCCAGCGATACCAAAAAAACGGCGCACCTGTTTCATGCTCACGGATAGCTTCACCCCGTTGCTTGGCATCCGCAAACAAAGTGTACAAGTTGGTTTTATAACCATTTTGGTCAGCGTGCATACCCAGCACAAGGGAGTTGAATGGACTGACAGCCGGCCCTTTGGGATAGATTCTTGGCAGACTTCTCGATGCAGCGTTCAACCAATACCCACCGCTAACGGCAGCTCCATTCAATGCGTTTGTTAGCAACTCCACTTGCCGATTGGCAGCGTGTTGTTCCTGTCTGTTTTTCTGTTTCATACTCAAGTATTATTATTTAATTACGACAGTTCGTTCCCTATCTTCCGATTGATTATTCTCCGCAGTCCGGTAATTCTCCTGTGCCACCTGGCGCATCTGGTCATTTTTAGCCAGTACTGCATTAGATAGCGTATTCAGCGGTAATGCTCCGGCTTCATAAGCGGCTACCACAGAGTTTGGCAATTGAATACTGCACGGCACTTTGTCTATGCTAGCGATAAGACAGCTCCCTTGTAGTGTCGGATTCCCAATACGTGGATTCAGCGGTTCATCAGGATAAGCCTTGAAATGCGGTTTCACTCCTGCACTTTGCAGCGTTTGTCCTTCCTGCTTTTCCATCGCCTCATGACCGGCCTTATTAAGCAGATTTAATCCTCCCATGCCAATCAAGACCATCTTTAGTAGTGGATTTTTCACAAATAGCCCCACTAAGATCGAAGCAACAGGCATAAACATGTTCTTCATATTTAGGGATTTAGTTTTCCCTGTAAAAAGTCCTATGAGCATATCAGGAAGCATGGAAACTACATAGCCGAGATTCTTGCCGACATCACCCAGTCCATTTAGTCCGACCGAACCGAAGAGAGTACCCCATCCGTTTTCATTAGTGGGTGTTTGCCCCATATCCGATTTTGCGAGATTCTCCGAAGTTTCTTTTTCTGAATGTGACTTCGAAGTTTCCACTGTCGGTTCCTGTGTTTCTTTCTTGGAAATCTCCTGCGTTCTTTTCAAATTGTCAAGATATTCCTGCTCATGTCCGGGTGCAACCACCATCGGTACTTGAGTATATTCCACTTTCTGTTTATTCTCCGGCGCAACGGATGAAGCAGATTGCCAAAGGGGGATTCCAGATTCTTCCACCCAGAAAGGTTTCTCAGTTGGAATAGCCATTTTATTTGTCAGTTGGTTATTGAATGATTGCACATAGTCGTTTTCCCAAGCGTTGATCGCTTTGCCTCGTTTCCTGAAATCCTCAAAAACATTCTGCTTCGAACCAAAGACCCCTTTACTGATGCAATCTTCAATAGTGACGGCCTTCTCTTTTTGTCTCTTGTCAAGACAAAATTCCACTCCGCTAAAAAACACTTCGGTTCCAAACAGTTTACCAATGGAAGCCCAGGAAGAAAAACCGCCTGTCGTAGCCACATCAGCCCCAAACGATACAGCCTTTCCTGCACCTTTCTCTGCGGGGGTCGGATGATAAGCAGCTTCGCCTTTCCTTTCGATTTCTTGCTTCAAAGGTGATTTAGTCAGCGATTGCGAAAGCCCCAATAGGCTCTCTGAAGCTCCTTTGCGAAGTATATACTCCACAGATGATTTCGGCATCTCGTCCGCTACCATTTTGTTGATCATGATCTGTTCCATACGGTAATCCACATAAACAAAAGCAAGATCACCTCCCAATTCCTTTGATAGCGTATCATACCTCTCTCGTCCGATTTCAGCTACCACAGTATTTCGCCACTCTTCGGCCATACACCCCAAATCTGTTTGAAAATCCTTAGAAGTGCTTATCCGCTCACGACACATCTCCACATAATCCTCTGCGGTTTTACTGTTCCATTCACCGGTTAGCTTGACATACTGCATAGAATCATCCGGCATACCATTCATGCCGCTGGCTGCCGAACGTAAAATTCCGCTGAGACTGGTAGTATAGTCGCTGTATTCCTTTATCTGCTTCTTAGACAATTCCTGTTGGACATTATACATAACTGGAGCCAACTGACCATCAAAATAGCGTTGCAGACAATACTCAATCTCTGCGAACCGTTGTGATTGTTTAGGACTATTCATGAGATATTGATTTGTTTCAGTAATTGTACTCTTGTTTGCTCTATGGCATTACGATAGACTTCCATCTGTTTAGGGAAATACTCTTCAAGCATGGTGTCCTTATCTATCTGACTTTGTAGAAAGCGGACAGCCGTCAGCCGGGTGATTTCGATAGAATCTTCCCCTTCTTCCTGGTTGTTGAACCATGCCTTCGTCCACCATCGGATTCCTGCCTGATCCGGATAGACTGTAATAAGCCTTGGTATGTCAAAACTCTGTACGTCTATCTCCAGTTCAGCCAAAGGGTCAATGATTCCTCCACTTCTCAGAGCTTCGTCAGAAGTTTTTTTTATCGCTTTCGCTTAGAGTGGATAGGAATATCTGATGGCGCAACACCATATAGTTCAAAAAGTCGCCAATCAGCAGGTTTTGCACTTTTGCCGCCACCGGCACCGCTCTTTGTCCTATACCCAATGGATTACTCAATGACGGTATCACCTCATAGAAATAATTCTTGATGGCTGACAAGGAGAAGATATTGCGAAGCGACTGCTCCGTATGTTGTGGCAGTAAGTATTTTCCATCGTTCAACTCTGCTAAATAGTCAGGATAGAAACGTAGCATCAACTGTTCTACTTCTTCCTGATTGTCTTCAAAGTCTGTCGGAATATCCATGTCGATGGTATCAAAATCCGGCATACCCACTTCTCCTTGCTGTTGCATCATTTTGAGATTGCCGTAAATCATGGTTAGAAATTCAAGGGGATTGATTTCCTCACCGTTGTATTTTACTTCTATATGAAGAAGATCTCCACTGACACTCGCCACACTTCCTGCCTTTACTTTCGTTCCAAAGGTTGCCAGCACATTGGTCAGATGAGCGTAGGTAACTTCATACTTGCCATATCGGATTACCTGAAAGAGTCCATGCCGTGCATCACTACCGATACCGCTGACGATTCCATCCGCACAGGCTGACAGCAGATAGTGCTTGGTGATAAAATCTATTCCATGATGGAAAAACTCTTCTCCACTCTTGGGGTGAACCTGTGTCCCGTAGTCCAATGACATACGGACTTCACCCTTACGCTCTTCAAAGGGCATACAATAACCGCTTTTAGATTGCAGATTCATTTCTTGGGTATAGTTCATATTTTTATCATTTAATTTCATTTTAGGCGTCACTTTTGACTTTTCCATAATATTTATTTTTAAATAAATTAAGAAATGGAAAACATATTGTTGACTATCCTTCTGAATCTTATCTCATGTATGATTTATGACTGGATGAAAAAGTATAAGGGATAATGAACTTAGAAACATATAAACTGCTCCTTCGGGATGACGACCTCTGAAAAGATGACTGGGGCGGTTTCCTTTTTTTATACTTATCAAACTTGTTCATTTCTTACTGGTATTCAATTATTACTACTTTACTAATCCACTACATTCTTGTTTTACTATTATCCCGTCAGTAGTACAATAGTTACCGTCTCATCCCTCCATTTCGTTGCACATCCTGTGATTCACTCTGTGAGGGTTGTTCCGTTTGCACACCCCGGCTGTTACTGCCGATGAGCATCATACCCATCAAAGCCCCGGCAATCTTTCCCAACCAGCCGAACCGTCCAAAGATGAGCAGTGAGGACGCTACCAGTCCGAGCATACCCAACCCGGACACATTGCCTTTGCCGATATTGCCAAAAAAGTTCCCAAGCATATCCAGTCCGTTACCGCCGAGCATATTTTTAAGAAAACTGCCGATTCCGCTCCATGCACCCGATGCGCCCGACACGGATGAAGAAATGCTCTCCATGTTTTCACCGACCTTCTCCACCATGCTGTCCACCTTGTCGGAAGCCTTGCCGGCTACTTCCAAACCTTTGTCAACAGTTTCTTCTCCGACGAGAACATCGGCGGCAGTTCTGACAATCGATTTGTCGTTTACGATGTTTTCCCAAGCCAGATAGCCCATTCCGCCGCCTACGACCGCAGTCTTCGTAGCTTTTCCCAGTCCGGCCAATGTCCGTTGCGGATGAATCATCGCATCGCCTATCGTCGTTGCAGCAGACGAGTTTGCAGCCTTTTTGCCATATTTTAGTAAAGTTGCCCATTTACTCATATCGTTTGATTATTATATTGGTTGTTATCTTTTCCCGTTGGATTTCCACCTCTGCATACAGGCCTTTGCTATGTCCGATTTGTCCACTTTCGGTCGTGCCCCTCCGTCTATTTCCGCCCATACATCCCCGAAGGAGGTGTATTTCACAGCCCTGCCCAGTCTCTGTAGTTTCTTGTTCATCATTTGCAATTTGGGACGGATAGCCAGTACGATTTCAATCCGTTGCTTCTCCGTCATCTTGGTATTGCTAAGGCATACCTGTCGGATGTCGTTAACAATCTCCACGCTTCCCAGAATCAAATTCCGATAAATCTGGTTACGTCGGGGTGTAAGGGCCACAGCAAAGGCTCCTTGTCCATTTTTCCGAAGTTGTTTGTTCAGTTCCCCCATAGTATCGGACAGTTTGCCGATTTCATGATAAAAGCCGTATATCTGCGCTGCATAACAGATGATGTCCCTAAATGAATCGAGGTACTCATTGTATTGCCGTTGCAGGTCGGTGGTCGCTTCCACTTCCTCCCGAATCCACAAATGACCGGTAGTCTGCATCATCATGGTTTTCTCCTGTGCCTTGAGCTGGTCTTTCGCCTTGTCGGTATAGGCGACAATCATTCCCGCCAATGTAGGATCTGTCTGTGCTTGCGCCTGTACCACAACCACAGCCAGCAAAACGAATAAGCATCCGAATACAATTCTTGTTCTCATATCTGTACCTGTTAATCATGGATGGCTTTCGCCGCCCGTTTCCATCGCCTCAATGCCATGACCGCCACTTCTCCGGGTGTGCGATCCAGCATTCCGGCTGTCGCATTGTTCCACACATCCGTCATCGTGTAATAGCGGATGCTCAGATACAGCCGGTTCAGTTTCTTATGGAATGTTCCCAATTTATCTGACAATGCCCACATCGTCTCACTACGTTCCGCTCCTGTCAGCATATTCTGTTTACCACCTGTCGCCACTGCATTTCTCAGCAACGTATAGACCGTCACCAGTTCCGTAGCGGTTTCGATATACAGGCTGTTCATAGGAATAGTAGCCACTAACCCTTGTGCATTGTTATTGATGGCATTGTGTAGTTTACCAAGCGTAATAAAGATTCTCACGCCATCTTCATACAGCGTAGAAGCCGCTTTCAGCGAAGAAGCATAGCCACTGGCCGTTTGCAAATAGCTACTGTATTTGCGCTCCCATTCGTGTATCTTGTTAAATTCAGCGGCAATGGTATTCTGTAGTATGGCAGTTTTCATCTGACCTTCCGTCTGTGACTGCACCTGGCTGTTGATCGCTTCGTTCCCTTCGGCAAGAGCGACCCATTCCAAGGGATTGGTTTGCACATATTGCGCCTTGATTTCCTGAACGCCAAACAGGAGACACACCATCAGACTAGCGATTTGTAATTTCATAGATGCCCTTTCTTTGTTTGTTAAATTCCACTCGTTCACGGATGAGCGATACTAAATCAAGATCATTTTTCAATCCGGTAATGACCAGTTTGGGACTGCTTCTGTCACCCGAATAGATAGTGACGGATTTCAATCCGCATATTTGTTGCGGAAGGGTACGGTGTTCATTGAAGTCCACGATGCGGTAGAGTTCCAGATAGTCACTCTTTCTCGTGAATACCCCATATTCAATAATAAGTTGCTCTCCATTGATACGGTATTCCATCCGTCGCAGATAGACAAAAGCATATAGCAGACGCAGAGCAAGAAGTACCGCCGCAACTAAAATCAGGTTGGCAAACGGCATGGCATCCACACCAGCTACAATCAGGCAACTGCCGGTAAGCAGTATTTTTGGCAACTCATTGATAATGAATTGCAACCAGTGAGGTTGCAGAAATAGCGTTCTGAATCTTATTACGGTTCCTTCTCTCATGGTTATCTATGGAAATGGTAGGTTCTTTCTTCTTCCTTGTTATTTTCTTCATCTCTTTCTTTCGACCTATTTCCGGCTGCGACATTGTTTTCCGAAGCCTTGTCAATAGCATTGTCTTCCTCTGCTGCTATCCTTTTGCCCAGCAATTGGTCGTTCCAGTCCTTATATTCTTTTTCACACGGCTGATAGATGGTTCCTCTGACTGATTCATATTGAGATACAGCATCTTTCATAGATGCTTTGTACGCTTGATACGAAGTCCTTAGCTCATCACCGATATCTTCTAAATCCTCTTGACAGACCAATCCACTATACTTTGCAGAATGATATTCTTCACAGGCACTCTCGTATCTCTCGTATGCTTTCAATAAATCAGGTGGCAACAGATATTCTTCTCCGGAAAAAATATCCTCTTTATTCCGTAAGCTCTCCATGTATTCCGTCATTTCACTCCGCTGTGTTTGAGCATCTGCACCCAGTATTTTCAATAATCGGTCAAACTCAAACAGTTCCGGATTTAGTTCATGCTGCTGATATTTATCAGTGGTTTCTACCACTATCAGCTTACCTTTCGGCGTAACATGTGTGTTGAATGTCTTTCCTGCTTTGGTCAATGCAAAATTGATGGCGAACATCTGCCCGGCACGGTCTCTGTCAAAACACAAGTGGTGATTTGCTTCAGGTGTTTCTGCTATCATTCCTTTGAATTGGTGAATGCTCGGATTGCCTCCGGTACTTGCAAACACAGACTTGTCAAGCAGTGACAGTTCTTTTTCCGAATCCCGGTTTTTATCATTATTCAGTTCATTCTTAGTAATCTGATAAAAAGCCATCGCATCGTATGCGCTCTCAAACCAATACACATCTTTCGCTTTATCCAATACTTCTCCTGACGGACAAGCGATCCACAAACCTTCCGTAGCATTACTTCCGGCGGCCATTCCTTTATAGATAGTCTTACCTTCAGCCTTGGCACGGCCCCGTTCTTCCAGCCCCACAATGGTTTCCAAATCATTGGGCTTTCGCAAAGGGAAGGACAGATTGGCATAAGTCTTACCATTAGAAGTTTCTCTCATAGTAATAAAGAAATGATTGCTAAACGCACGCTGGGTATCAAGAGTAATTCCTCTTGACTTGAAATAGGGATAAAAAGCTTTTTGACTATTCCAATCATCTCCACGGAACTCCAACCGTTCATATTCCTTCAGGTCAAAAGTCTTTTTCGAGCGTTCTCTATCTGTCACGATTGAAGATCGCCTGTCAACCGGATGATTAAGCAATCGGTTACATACGAGATTGACCAATCGGTCCGTGTTCATACCCGAAGTATATTCCGAAAAGAAATGCGGATGTTCTTTGATAAACGAGATGACATTGTAGTTCTTCTGTTCCGGTGGCTGGAAACAGCATAGTCCGTTGCCTGTGACTATGAACTTGTCGCCACGTACACGTTTTCCGTCACTTCCCATCCTTACGTAGGATGGATAGCGTAATCCATCGCGCCTGTTAAGACTGTAACCGGCATCTATCAACAAATCCTGTATGTTGATGCGCCTCTTAAAATCTTCGTAATTCAGTTCTGCCATAAGGATGTTTTTATTTGTTTACATTCATCTCCGTATTGACCGCTGCATCATCTCCGTATTGACCGCCGCCTCATAGTTCCGTGCGGCCACATCCATCGGTGTATCTACTCCGGGCTTGAAATAGGTTCTCGCTTCCGGCCTGTGTCCGTGATGCTCCATAAACACATCCGGACAAGCTCGGTCATGAAATCCTCTTCCGAGTTCTCCCAGTAACGTTGCGCCTGCCAGAAATGCGGCTCCTATCTTGGTTCCCAGTGCTACGCCGTCACCTCGGCTTTTTAGTTCCACCTCCCCGAAGATTTTCGAAAAGAGTTTCATACGGTGAAAGTCGTCTATGGCCATAAACTTATCATACTGTTTTTGGCTGATCTCATGGCTGACGGTTTCCCCGTCAATGACAGCGGTCATCTTGTATTTGCCTTCTGTTATCGGCTCCACCCGTATTGCATCCACAGTTACCTCCCTACCATGCTGACCTTCCCTGAACCAGCCAACCCCCATTTTCATACCGTCTTCCACACTTGCCCCCGGCCGTCTCTCTTTCCCTTCCATCATCTGTAGCTGATAGTTCAAGCCTCTCTGAACAGCCGATTGCAAGGGTATATCAATGGATTTGTTGCTGCTGAGCAACTCCAATGTAATAGCTCCGTTGAAGTCCTCCTTGATAATCTCATTGAGCATACCCATTCGTTTTTCTACAGGTGCTTCTTTAATGGAATTATGGGTGAGTGTCTTCACTTCCTCATCGGTCAAGTCATATTGAAAGTCGGCTTGTGTGGCCGTAGACTGTATAGTCAGTTTCTTAGCCTGTGCATCGACAATAATGCCGTGGCTGCCCAAGCATTCCTGCCACTTCTCATTCGTGAAGTACACGGGTGAAGCGATAAGCTCCTTATAAGGTTTCGCTGCTTCCGCACTTCGGTTGCTTGCCTGTATGGGAGTAATCACACTCTGCAAGTCTTTCAGCACATCCTGCCCGGCCACCGGAGCCGTCTGCTGACCTTTATAGTAGAATCCGTAACCGCCACTCTGTAGTTCTCCGGGTTTCATGCGTCCATCGGGACGTTCCGGTACCATAGGAGCACCGGGATAGTACAAGTTCCCTCCGATACGCCGTAAGTGGAATCCTTCCTGTTGTCGGGGAGTCCAGCCAAGAAATCGCTCTCCCCAAGCAAGGAAATGCCGGGGGATGCCCGCCCGTCCGTATTCTCCCGCACCGATACGGTAACCATGCACCCCCATCGCTACACGACCGTTGGCATTTCGTGCGTGAACGAAATCTTTGGGTATATCGAAGTCCGCTGCCACAATACTGGCAAAGGTGTTGTAACTCCGTTTGTTGGTGAAGTTGGTCCCCCCATCGGTCAGTGCCATAAGTTGCTTCTCGCTGATCGGATAAGTCAGTACGGGTGAATCATGACCTTGCACGGTCAGGCTGAATCCGTTGCTGCTTCCCGTGATATGCGCACGCATTCCATTCCGGATAAGAATGTCTTGCAGTTCCACTGGCAAATCCAGTGGAATAGAGTTGGTATTCTTTCTGATTGTCATCTGCTGATCGTTTGTTTAAGCATCTCCGTTTTCCAAGGCTTCCTCCAATTGCTGTTGTTTCAGCTCGATATAGGCCTGTGCCGTATTTTCATTGATGGATAGTCCTCTGGATTTGCAATACACCGTATATTCCTGTTTCCACTCACGTGAGTGGTGATTGACGTAATCAAGCCAGCCAAATTCTCCTTTTTGAACTTTCTCCACCAGCTCTTCTTCTGTATAGTATTTCTCTTTTGCCATCGTTCTTATAGTTTAGGAGTAGCAACTTGTGATTTGCGGCTTTCGCCTTTTCGTTTCATCTCTTCCCACATCTCATCGGTGTACACTTCTTCCGGAGTGTAGTCCAGGTTACCCTCTTCGTCCATTGTCCAGCACCCGAAGCATCCGTAGTTGTATTTCTCCCAATCCTTCTTCATCTCCGCACTCCATTTGCGTTGGTCACCTGTACAGATGCGGATGCCGGTAGACTCATTCAGGTCAACACCCACGGTGATGGTGTCATCACCAGTCAGGATAGTCAACGGATCACCATTGCGCAGGCAGATAATTTCAGCATTGCTCAGGTGAAATTCATCGGCGATGACCTGAAGATTTCTGCCGATTACCGGAGTGGGCACATAGAGAATTTGTTGCGTGCCTTTGTCAATCTGTAGAAAGGCTTGCATCTCTTTGCCGTCAGCGGTGGACAGTCTATCAATAATTGCCTTGTCAGACTGCAACTTGCTTCTGTTCTCAACACTGAATTTCTCAAGTTGGGCTTGTTGCAGTTGTGGATAGAATAATACATCCACTCGGTTATCTTCCGTTCGATACAGAGAAAAGCGGGTTCGGCTTTTATAGGTATTCCCTTGCTCATCTGTATACTCTATAGGCAATACAGGAGAGCGGTAGCCTTCCGCAATCTGTGACAGCGTATGGGTAGGCAGGTCGCCAATCATTTCTTGAGTAAGACCGAATTTCCGAAGAATAGCGTAAGGTATCTCCGCGTCCGAGAATCTGCGTCTGTTCATAGTTCCTATGTGTTTAATAAATAAATTATTGGGCGAAAATAGATGGTGGATGGTGCGATAAATGGTGCATTCTCTTTTATCTCTCTGAATTTCGACTTATTTAGTATTGTGGATTAAAATCAGACCTGTAATCATACTCAAAAGAAGAAATGAACATACGATACAGAATAATTGTCCTGAGTATAAAAACACAGTATGATTACCTACAGGATGTTAAAGAACGATTGTTTAAATGAGTATTAGGTCATAGTTCACAGAGGTGAGATATACTTTTACCAAATGAAATCACTACTAACAATATTCATGCTCTTTCAGAACTGCTTCTGCCTTCAGGCGCAATTCTACACGGTAAGCAAACAGCCGGCTTCGTGGAAGGTACAACAGATACAGCAAAACCTCCCCGAAACTGAGGAGGTCAGTAAGAGTGATTCCTCTACTAAAGTAGGGAAATCAAAAGCGGAAGGTCTGGATGAAAGGATACAGCGGTATCTGAGTGTATCTTATCCGCTAGATAAATTGGTTGTCGATTCTCCTTATGGCTGGCGACATGACCCATTCACCGGCAAGCAGAAGTTTCACAATGGCATGGATTTTCACACAAGGAGCAACAAGGTCTATGCGATGATGAAGGGGGAAGTTACAAAGGTGGGGCATGATAGTCGTTCGGGCAATTATATTACCATACGCCATGGCAACTATACCGTCAGTTACTGCCACCTTTCTAAAGCTTTGGTAAAAAAGAATACAATAGTGAAGCCAGGCGAAGTAGTTGCTATCACAGGTAATACTGGCAAGTCAACAGGAGAGCATCTACATTTGTCGGTCAAGTACAATGATGAATTCATCAATCCTAATACTCTGTTGGATTTTATTAAAGAAACCAGAGATAAGGCTATCGCCGATTGCTCTTCTCATGCTGCTCATAATCAAACGGTCGATTGTCATTCGGCAGAGTCTTATCCTTAACAAATACCTTCAAGATCAGGAACGGCCAAAAGATAGGAATAGCCAGCATTATAAGGGTATTCCAGTTGGCGTCATCGCTTCCACTCCCTTTCTTTCGGTAATAATCATTGTCCTTTTCTTTAGGCAGATGGCGTATGATAGGTGCAACAACATAACGCCCGACAATGATTGCCACGCTAAGCCATGCACAATTAGGGATAAAGAGCAACCCCAATATCAATAGCCAAAAGCTGGCATTGGATGGTGACATGAAATGTCGAAGCATCTTTCCGACTATTCGCAACAGGAAATAGGCAACAAGAATAAGAAGTATGTACGACATATAGGTTGAAGATTTATCACGTAAAGGTAGCTGTTTTTTTGTAAATATACAAGTCCATTTAAAAATCATTCTGCTATTTCTTGCACATGTAATTCAATGGTTCTGTACGCGCATCCACCGTGTTGCTTAGCCTCATTTAATGCCGTAGATAGTTTACTATTATTAAGAAGAACATTCTTTGCTGATGATAGAATAAGTCCGTTCTTGTCTATAACATGTTGCCACCGTGTTGTGATGAGTTTGTGTTCACACAGGGCATCAAAGAAAAAAGCAACTCTACGATTACAGGCTGACTTCAAAGGATGTTCCAAGCAACAGGCAAAGAGAGCTTTCACCTCTGCCTCTGACACATCGGGGAAAAACAGATGAGCTTCATTCGCAATATGCGTAATGAGACTTATTTTTGCGGAATTAAAATAGCATTGAAAATCCGGTTTGGAAGTAAACGCGACTGGGAGTAAATCTGAAACAATAGATACTTTAGAATCGGGAGACGGTGGAATTGTATTAAACTCATGGTGCATAATTGAATAATCTAAATCACATAGCTTTTCTTTTGTAAAATATCTCTGTACTAAATCTTTACGAATGATCAAAAGCTCTTCCATGATGTGAAAGTTTTTTCTATGTTCATTCATCCCTGCTGCATCAACACGGTCGGTATACATATGGCTATTTAGGAAATCACTGACATAACGATTATACAACTTACCGTATCCAATTACCTCGGACTGGTATAGTTCATGAGCGGTTTTGTAAAACATCCACAATTCATCTCTCCCTTTATCAGACTTATTTAATCCAGCATTTTTTTGCCTTAATAGATTTTGTTGGTATTTATCCTCAAGCTGAGAATCATTTTTTTTCGTTTCATTGTTTTTAATTTAATTCGTTAATAATTATTGTGATGGTATTTGTTTATCCACAAAAACTTATTAGCAATTGTGTTTTATAAACTGGCTTCTTAAGGTATAATAGGTTATACGCAACACTAATCCAATGCAAAAACAGAAATTATACAGCATATACTGTTTTGTGTGTACGTAAATTCATGTTTTTATCGTAAAAGAAAACAACTAAAACAATCAAAATAATGAGAGAAATAAAACGTTATCTATTTCTTCAAATAATCTCATGAAAATGATTTTTTGAGCAAAAAAACAAGACGGCCAGGAGAATATATACTGATTTTTTTGGTTTAGTCAATATTGAATATTTTTCTCAACATTTTTTTCTTTGTATTTGAAGGGAAAGACAGCACATTTTTTCGGTCCAATTCATCCATTACTGTCCGGTAAAAAAAATGAGCGAATAGCCCATAGCCATCCGCTCAGAAGTTATCTTGGTATTTTTTTCATTCGAACGTATTGAGGTTTTGATAAAACATAAATAAGTTTTTTATTCTGCAATAACTAACTCCTGCGAATGGTCTACTTCCATGCATTGATTTTTCCACTCAAGGGTAGCGTGGACTCCTTCTGGAAGCACAATCCGGGCATGCAAGGCATGGCCCGTCTTTCGGTACGCTACAGAGATGCTACCCAACGGATGGGGTATGGAGCCTGATGCCTCCGACAGGTGACCAAGAGCAGGAGTCAGACGAACTTTGGCAAACCCCGGAGCGGCAGAGTGAATGCCCAACAACATACGATAGAACTCGATATTGAGATGGGCGCTCCAGGCATGGCAGTCAGAGCGCGACGGTTCGGGAGTCTCTGCCCAAGTGGTGAGCCCGATGGCAAGCTGGTCTCGCCATGGCTGTAGGGTATCGAGCAGGCGGTTGGCCATGCCAGCCTTGTCCATGGCTTGCTGTACGAAATAGCGGAAATAGAAAGTGGCTTGGATGAGTGTCGTGTCGTCGAGCATCTTTTGGCACACCTCCTGCGCTTCATGATCATCGAGCACTTCAGTCAGTATGGCCAGAGCATTCACATGTTGCGAATAGACGTTTTGTTCAGGAGTATCGGCCAACAATCCGCGCGCGCTGTTCCAGTATTTGGTCCTGACGGCAGCGGTTATCTGCCGGGCCAAATCGTGGTAATAGTCTCCCAATACCTCTAAGCCGAAAGATTTTTCCATAGCGGCCTGTTCGCGTAGTGCCATAACAAATACCAGATCCTGATAGGCAGAGCTGCCGTCTTGACTGTAGTTAGGTTCTCCATAGTCGAAACCCGTGGCCCAATCGGCGAAGAACCAATGAGGCATACGCGCCAGACTCTTGTCGGCTCGCAGGTATCTCTCATAGCAACCTATGATGTGGCGGGAGGCGGGCAGGTATTGACGGAGCCACTGATGCCCGTCGCGCATCATCCAGTAGTCGTAGAGCATACCTATCCAACTGAGCGAATAGGAGGATATCATTTGTGGCGAGACCGAAGGGTAGCGGCTTTGTGTCAGTCCGTCGGCGGTCATCGACATGCGTCCCTGCTCGATGGCGTGCCGGGGCAGGAGCGTGTCGCGGGTGTTGTACAGGGTGAGCATGGCCTGAATCCGGGTGTCGCCAAAATATTGAAGTTGTTCGTAATAGGGGCAGTCCATATAGGTTTCGTTGGCACAGAGGCGTGCGGTGCGCCAGCCTATCTTCTCTATTTGTTCTAGTTCCTGACTTGCGCGCAGGTGGCTCTCCTTCTTTAGCGGATAGGCCGTGAAGGTGGCTCCCAGGCGTTCGATAGTTAGTGCTTCGTCGGCTGTTTCCACCGTCAGTTCCAGATAACGCCAGGTACGCCACCAAAGTGTAGTCGTTTGTCGATGCATACCGCCATCCATCAGGAATTGGTCCTTCACTCCCATCATAGCTTTGCCTGTTGTCTCATCACGATGTGGTTTGGTGGCATGCCAGATGTCGGGCATATCGGGATTGAACAGTGCCTCAGCGTAACATACTTCCACACTAGCTCCCTTACCGCCTGAAGTGGTCAGGTGGAAATATGCGGTGGTGAGCGAGTCGCGATCTATCAATACTGACGTTCGTGTATGTGGAGCAACGGTCAGTGGCAAACTGATATCCCCTGCCGACACTTCACGCATCTCCATCTGCGGTATGGAGCGAGGCACAAGGAGGCGACCTCCACGATCGCGTGTGCCCTTGTCGACTGCTGCATCCAGGTATCGGGCCTGCTTCCACTTGAATCCGGGGGTTTCCTGTTCTGTCTGCCATCCCCAGGGGTAGTCGTTAGCATCAAACCGCTCACCGCGGTCGGCCGCATAGTAGCCAGGGACTACAAAGTCGTCGAACGATGAGTAGGATTCGCCTGTGAGCACCTGCCAATTCCAATCGGTGTTGAACACCGGGTCTGCTCCGTCGGCACATACCAATAGAGCAATGTCGTTGGTTCCCATTTGTGCCATCGGACGCTTCTCGCCATAGTTCCAGACCAAGGCTGCCAGGGTGTTTTTCCCTTGGCGAAGATAGGGTGCGATATCCACCGTCTCGTAATTCCAGTTACTGAGATCGCTGCGCGCCGGTCCCAGAGAAACAAATACACCATTGACAAAAAGTTTATATCTGTTGTCTGCCGATACGCGTAACAGATGCTGTTCAGGCACCGTGTCCAACCGCACACTTTTACGAAAATAGGCGACACACAGATCCGCGCTCGATTTTTCTGTGTGGCAACCAATCCATACAGCCGGCCATACAGCCGCACCACAGGATAATGTCAGGCAAAGAAAAAATAAAATAAAGAGGCTCTTCTTCATATTCATCAGTTATCAGGTATAATTTCATTTATTTTGATTGTTACCCACTGAAATAATAGCTCTTCTATAACTCCATAAAGTTGGTTCTCCAGAATCTTTTATTTCAAGAATAACATGCAAGGTTCCGCTCTTAATGTTTTCCGGTAACACTACTTTCGTCGTTTCACCCACCATTTGTGTTAATGATGCGTTTTTTATTGTTCCCGCTTCCGGATATATCCACCACCGGGTGTCTATTTGGTCTATATCTGGATCATAGCTTCCGCATGCCGATAATTCAATAGATGGTTCCTTGTCCACTGAAATGTGAACCACCGATTTTGTGGAATCTCCATTGAGAATAGCTATGGGATTGTGATTGGCTTTATGATAAGAATCGGCAATACACCAATCCATCCGGGCGGCAAAATCATGTTGGTAGTGTTCACGCCAACGCCAAATAGTGGCACCATTTGACATGTAGATTTTCCCAGGTTCGTATTCCACCTTGTCCCGACTATGGCTATTACTTGTCCAAATTGGCCGGCTCTCTCCATAGGGTCTATACAGTTTATATCTTCCTCCCCATCCTCCAAAGTCTGGACTTTGCTCCCAGCCAAGGCCATTATTGATTAATCCTAAAAATGAAGGTGAATCGCCTTCCATAATAATCTCAACCTTACGATAGCAAGCACCGAGCGAACCGTGATTTTTCATAATATGAGTTTCCAACCACGGATGTTCCACCAACTCAAATTTGTACATGGGCCCATTTAAACCGTTTCGATCACCTGAGATGCCATTCCAGGTGGCCGAGTAATAAGTTTGAGAATCAGGATTTGAGGGATCAACAATATAAAATAAGGAAGGGAATTCATGCCTTATCCATGGTCCTGCATCGTCCTGATCGGAAATGGAGTATATCCTAACATTACTGAGTATGCTTTCAATTTGGCTGTCGGGATATTGATTGCGCAAATCAATTAAGGCCTGTGCAAGCGTATTGGCTCCTCCCCATAATAGAATCCACAAAGGGCGGGTATCTTCACGAATAAAATTCTTAAATATAAGACTGGATCCTGCTGTCGATTTTCCGGCACCCGTGTCATTAAGACCAAAAAGCTGCTGACCTGTACATGTTTTCCGTCGTAAATCGTCTGCTTCTGGAAAACCTATACTATGCTTAAGAAGGTTTTCACGAACTTTTTCATAAGCATCAAGTTGTCGCCTTATTAAATCTTCTCTGGTATTTTTTCGCAACCAACACGAGGTGGTAGCGACTAGTCCCTCTACGTTGTATTCATTGGAATAAACCAGAAATCTAACCAGAGATTCTTCATCATCCGGTTCATTGTTAATATCGGTCAGGACAATGACACGTGGTTTTTCCTGTCCGAATAGAAACGAATATTCACCACATATCAAAAACAAAAAAAGAATAATCTTTATCAACATCTTAGTTTGCATGATATCCTACTTTTTATTAAAAAACACTATTAACCAACTGAAATTTCAGACTGCCGGTTTTATTAACTTACACGGTCTGTATCGTGCTTTTTCTCTATATTTCTAAATGCCCCCTTGCCAAGTAAAGGTCATGGTGGTTGCGCCCAATTTTTCTGCGTGGCAACCAATCCATATAGCCGGCCATACAGCTGCACCACAGGATAGTACCAGGCAAAGAAAAAATAAAACGAAAAGGCTCTTCTTCATATTCATCAGTTATCAGGTATATTTTCTTCTTCCCAGGTATAGTCTTCCGTGCAATGGATGTTCACCGACTGGTCTCCGCAGGCGATATTGAATTCGCCGGCTTCGAGTGTCCACTTCTTGTCGGTTCCCACAAAGGCGAGGTCACTTGCCTTGATGCGGAAGGTTACCGTTTTGCTTTCACCCGGGGCGAGTGCAATCTTCTCGAACCCACGCAGGCGGCGATTATCGGGCATGAGCGAAGCATAGAGATCGGAAGTATAGAGCATCACTGTTTCCTTGCCCGCCATGGCGCCTGTGTTCTTTACATCGACTGTTAAAGTGAGCACATCGTCTTTCGTGAAACGATTCTTATCGGCACGGAGATTGCTGTAGGTATAGGTGGTATAGCTCATACCGGCTCCAAACCACCACTGTTCGTAGGTCTTGGCATTATAGTCGTATACACCGCTGATGGTCTCGCGCACTTCGCTCGCCTTATAATCGTAGTTGACCATAGCATTCGGCTGAGCGCTGTAGGTATATGGCAGACGGCCGGAGAAGTTTTCGTTGCCCGCCAGGAGTTCGGCCAGCGCATCTCCTCCATAATTGCCAGGCAGCATGGTGTGTACTATGGCCTTTGCCAAAGGTTCGATGTCGCTGATGGCGCGTCCGCGCGACTCGTTCAGCACCAGGAGGATGGGCTTGCCCGTAGCAGCCAGTGCCTTCACCAGGTTTTTCTGATTGGTACTGAGATTGATATCGGCAATGTTGCCCCGGGTCTCAGCGTAGGTATTCTCTCCGATGCACACTATCACATAGTCGTTGTCGGCAGCAGCTGCCACGGCATCGGCGATATTATCGGCATGATCCATTGCCCAGCGTTTCGAGTCGTAACTCACGCCCTCTACCAACGTCACCTGCTCGCTTCCGAACTTGTTCCGCAGGGCTTCATAGATGGTGTTGAAGTGCCCGGTAAATTCCTCGCGGTCGGCACCGTCGCCCTGCCAGGTATAGCTCCAGCCGCCGTTAAGTGTACGCATGCTGTTGGCATTAGGTCCACATACCAGCAGCCGGGTGCCTTGCTTTACAGGCAACAAGCGGCTTTGACTATCTACAGAGTCGTTCTTCAGCAAAACGATGGATTCCAGTGCGGCCTGCCGGCTGTATGCCGCAAACTCCTCACTACCGAATTTGGGATAATTTACAACAAAGGTGTTAGGCTGTTCGAAAAGTCCCACCCGGTGTTTCAGGCGCAGGATGCGTCGCACGGCATCGTCAATGCGTTCCATGCTGACGCTGCCCTCTTCTACCAGTTCTTTGAGTAAGCCGTTGTAAGTGAATTGCGAGGGAACCATCATCATATCTACACCGGCATTGATAGCTAGCCGGATTGCCTCCTTGGCAGTAGGGGCCACGCGGTCGCTGGTAACGGCTCCATCGATGTCTCCCCAGTCGGTTACCACCATTCCGTCCCAGCCAAGCCCCTCCTTGAGCCAGCCGGTGATAAATTCCCGGTTGACCGTGCCCTTCACGCCATTCACGTTGGAACTGTTGGTCATGATGCTTAAGGCTCCTTCCCGGATTCCCCGCAAAAAGGGTGCAAACTGCTTCTCGCGCAGTTCCTCGTAGCTCAATCTGGCCGGTGAACGATCCAGTCCGTTGTATGGTGCTCCGTAGGCAAAGTAATGCTTCAGGCAGCCTGCCACGTGGTATGCATCGATATGGTTAGGATTATCACCTTGCATGCCGCGAAGAGCAGCTGCCCCTATCTCGCCGGAGAGGAATACATCTTCGCCAAATGATTCATACTGCCGGCTCCAGGCTTGCATTCTGCCGAGGTCAATACACGGGCCGTAAATCCAGGGTACATTACAGGCACGAGTCTCGTAGGCCACTATTTCGCCCATCTTATATACAAGGTCGCGGTTGAAAGTGGCCGCCATGTTGATGGCACCCGGGAAAAGCGTGCCACCGGCGGAGTAGGTGGTGCCATGCATC
The DNA here is from genome assembly GCF_024793605.1 of Bacteroides sp. BFG-637. NCBI lineage: Bacteria > Pseudomonadati > Bacteroidota > Bacteroidia > Bacteroidales > Bacteroidaceae > Bacteroides > Bacteroides sp. BFG-637. The sequence goes on from NZ_JANUPD010000002.1 coordinate 218,730, forward strand.
TGGTCGAGACCATACACGGTGGGGATGCCGAGATGTTTTATTGACATATCCTGAATGGTCTTTACCACCTGATTCCACACAGCAGGGGTCTGGGCGGTAGTTTGTGGCGCATTGAGAATGGAGCCAACTTTATATTTGCCCACTACGGAGTCGAGCGCTGCCTCGTCTAACCGGAAAGGGAGCTTCGCTTGGATGTCGTTGGACACCCAGTAGAGTCCCATCAGCTTTTCCCTGTTTTGCTTATCTTCGGGAGTTTTCAGTGCCAACTGGGTGGCATTGTGCTGCTTGTCGAGCCCAAAGCGGTGTAAGGTGTCGGCAAGTTCCTGCTCCGACATCCGGGCAAGCTTCTCCACGACGTAACGCGGGTCTCGATAGGTAATCATGCCTATCTCCAGTTCCACCATCTGCCCGATTTTCTCATCGAGGCTCATCTGCTCCAACTGTTTCTCTATCTTGGCTTCTATGGCGGCATCACGTGGCATTACGGGCGGCTGTTGCGCCACAGTGCTCCCGTAAGCCAGCAAGAAAAGGAGGCTAAATAAATATTTCATTGGGATGAATAATTTTTAAGTAGATGTTCATAATTAATTCATATTTTTATTGTTTCGATTTAATTCAGGCTGTAGAGACGCAAGGCTTGCGTCTCTACAGTTTCACTCATTTCCGGTCAGTGCCTGGATACTTTCCTGATTCCATGTCTTTGTCTGGAGATCATAGAGGCCGAACAGCCCGCGGTATGCCCAGATATGGCTGCTGAATCCGCGCAGCTGGAACTGCTCTTGCATGAAGGAGAAGTAGCGGTTCATCGATTGCTGGTCGGCCTTGAGGCAGACACCGTATTCGCCGATGTTGAGCGGACGACCGCTCTGTTCGCTCCAGCGTTGGCAGAAGTCGAGGTCGCGAATAATAGGCGCCTTCTCATTTTCGGTTCCGTGCCACTCTACCTGATGTCCTACCATAGCACTCGCCACATACTCTAGATTCTGATGGGTGAAGGTATGAGGCAGGTAGTAGTGACCCTGAACGATGATATTCCATTCGTTTTCCGGGAATTTCAGTTCGCCCAGTGTCCAAGTCTGTCCCAGATTGGGAGTGCCTATAATCAGTGTACGGCCCGGGTTGGTCCGTCGGATGATGGCAATGAGCTCGGCATGCAGTTTGTTCACACCATCGGCTCCAAGGCGCATGTTGGGTTCGTTTAACAAGTCAAAGAAGAGCATGTCGTTGGGATAATCCTTGTAATGCTCGGCAATCTGTGTCCATAGCGACTTAATTCGGTCGAGATTCTGCTCCCAGGTGAGTTCGGGGTCGTCTTCGCCCATATTGATGGCCGGGTAGTAGTGTTGGTCAATAGAGACGGCGATGTTGTTCTTCAGGCACTGCTCGATGGTCCAATCCATCTTTTGGAAGAAGTCTGCATCAATGGTATAGGGAGCCTCCTTGGCGCAGTGCTTCACCCAAGTCGTAGGGATACGCACGCTTTGGAATCCGGCTTCGGCAATGCCCCGAAAATCAGCTTCCGTCATGGGGGCATCGTTGCCATCTACGGGATTGGCATCCACATATCCATTCATGTTGAGTCCTCTGCCCAGACGTTTATTTCGTTCGAAGGGAATAGCCGCTTCGGCCGGAGCCTTTACCTTGGTGTCGAGTACGGAGATTACCTTGGTGGGATCCCGATAAAGATCCAGCATCAGATTTCCATGTGCCGAATTGGCATCTTCATACTTCTGCGGACGGGGAGCATACTGTTCCGGACCAAACACGATACCAATCTGCAGATGGTCTGCGCCATCGAAGAGGGCAATACCGCGATTCTCCATACCCATCCGGAGGTCGAAGTGACAGCCATCAGCCTGGGGGGAAACTACATAGCCCACGGTCATGTTGGCAGCAGAGTTGGCCTCGCTGCTAATGGTGATGGTGCTGTCTTCGTTGAAGTGGACTACGCTGCGACAACCGTACTGTGTGGCATACCAAGTGCCGGTAAACGATGGTTTTTGGGTTTTGCCAGTGGCGCAGCCAACCAGCAACGCTACCGAGAGGAGTAAGAAAAGTCTTTTTTTCATGATTATATTTTTTTAGTGTTAATTTTCAATTTACAGTCAGTTTTGCTTTGTTTACATGTTGACTGTCATGCCCAATCATTATCTCGAAGTCGCCCGGCTCTACCGTCAGTTGCAACGCATGATTGTAGTATTCCAGTTGCTTGCGGCCAATCTCAAACGATACGGTCTTGCTCTCGCCGGCTTTGAGGCTGATTTTCTCGAAACCTTTCAGCTCCTTCACCGGGCGCGAACAGGTGGCATAGATGTCCTTTACATAGAGTTGTACCACCTCCATACCATCCCGTTTGCCGGTGTTGGTCACTGTCACCGAAGCCTTCACCTGACCATCGACAGTCATCTCATTGGTTGATAGTGTGATGTCGCTGTATTCGAAGGTAGTGTAGCTCAATCCGTGTCCAAAAGCATAGAGTGGCCCGTGAATGCAGTCGAGATAGTTGCTGGTGAAGCGAGAATAGGCTGCACCATCTTGATGCGGACGCCCCGTGTTCTTGTGGTTATAGTAGATGGGACACTGACCCACGTTGCGCGGGAAAGAGGTGGTCAGACGTGCACTCGGATTGACATCACCAAAGACCACATCGGCCATGGCACGACCTGCCTGATCGCCCAACGACCATGTATAAAGTATAGCATCAGCCAGCGGTTCGGTTTCGGTGAGCGCCAGCGGCCGGCCGGCGGTCAGAATGAGAATTACCGGCTTGCCGGTAGCCTTCAGTGCCTTGAGAAGTTCTACCTGCGGGAGCCCCAGGGTAATGTCGGAACGCGACACGCCTTCGCCGTTCATGTTGTTCAACTCACCCAAGGCAGCCACCACCACATCGCTCCGGCGGGCCAGGGCCACAGCCTCTGCCACGAGTTGCTCGTTTGGACGGGTATGCACAGGTTTGATGACCTGTCCTGGCTTGTAAGCGCCCAGATATTGGTTGACCATATCCTGCTCCAGTTGCTTGTCTTCAAGCACCCAACAGCCTTCGGCGTATGTAGCCGAACCGCCATGGCCTGCCACAGCTTCCTGCATACCTTCCAAAAAAGTTACACAGCCATCGGCAAACCTGGAGAAGGACCAACTGCCCTGCATCTCTTTGGCTGCCACCGCAAACGGACCCACCAGGGCAATCCTGGCCGATTTGGAGAGGGGCAGCACATTGCCCTTATTCTTGAGCAACACTTGACATTCTCTGGCTATCTCACGGCTGAGCTGACGCGACTCATCGGTGTGAATCTCGCATTGGTAACGCTGTAGGTCCAGATAGCGATAGGGGTCTTCAAAGAGTCCCAGCTTGTATTTGGCTTCCAACACCCGGCGACAGGCCACCTCAATATCTTTTTCCGATAAACGTCCCTGCTTGACCAAGTTCTCCAGATTGTCCATATAGGCACTTCCGTTGAGATCCATATCCACCGAAGCCTCTATGGCCAGTGCGGTAACTTCCTCAATATCGCCTATGCCGTGGTTCACACATTCGTTAATGCCCTCATAGTCGGAAGTGATGAATCCCTTGAATCCCCATTCCTCGCGCAACAGGTCGTTGAGCAGGTAGCGGTTGACGTGTGCAGGGATGCCCTCAAAATCGTTGAACGAGGCCATGGAAGCTGCCTGCACCCTCGTAGGCAGATTCGCGATAAGGCGGAAGAAATCCGTTAAGAGCCTCCTGGCGTCCCATGTTCACAATGTTGTAGTCGCGGCCACTCTCCACCGCTCCGTAGAGCGCATAGTGCTTCACGCAGGCCATGACCGTGGTGTTGTCGACAAGGTCGGTACCCTGATAACCGCGTACCATTGCCTTACCAAGTTCACCGCACAGAAAAGGGTCTTCTCCAAATGTCTCAGCAATGCGTCCCCAACGGGCATCTCGGCAGATATCCAGCATCGGCGAAAAGACCCAGTTGATGCCGGAAGCCGTAGCCTCAAGGGAAGCAGCGCGGGCTCCCCGCTCTATCAGTTCCGGATTCCACGAGGTGGACATAGCCAGCGGTATAGGCTGCACCGTCTGCAAACCATGAATAACATCGTAGCCGAACATAAGCGGAATGCCCAGGCGACTCTTCTCTACTGCCAGTTTCTGTGCTGCCAACAGGTCTTCTGCCACATAGCTGCCATACATGGCGCCAAGTTTACCATCGATTATGAGTTGTTCGCGGCTGTCGTTATCGTCAGATGCGTTGCCCGATACAAACGAAGGCACCGCTAGGAGATTCAACTGTCCTACCTTTTCCGTGAGCGTCATCTTCGCCATCAGGTCATCGATAAACGCATCCATCTCTCCATCAGCGGAAGGGGGCGGAGTATAACTGGTCAGAGTCAATACTCCACATGCTAAAGCAATCAATTTGTTATATTTCATCATATTTACTTAAATTTATATTTAGAGTTCCAAAATTGTAGAGGATTCATCACTCCACATCAGGCTTTGTCAACGATCGGTAAGATTATTAATTATTAATCTTTTTCATCTCCGAAAAGTAAACTGTGCGCAAGGGCATAGTGTGAGCATCACCGATGAGACAGATACTGTCGGTAAGGCGAATATCGTTTGATGCTGCACCAACTTTTATAATGAAATCACCCTTTTTTATAGTCCATATTCCATCATTATAATAACCCAATTGTTGCGGTGACATGATGAAGTCAATTTTTTTAGTTTCGCCCGGTTTAAGTGATACTCGACCAAATCCGGCGAGTTTAATGGGTTTCAATGGTTGACTTGCTGAAGTAGGTGATATATATATCTGTACGATTTCATCACCTTCGCGCGACCCGGTATTAGTCACATTGAAGGAAATATTGAATAATTCATCAGTCGTGAAAACTGATTTGTCAACTACTAAGTCTGAATAATCAAAAGTAGTGTAATTCAGTCCGTACCCGAAGTGATATTGAATACGCTCATCAGGAGTATTGGAATAATTATAGCAGATGTTTTCGTTAAGTTCTACTTTTGGATAACTCACACTCAACTTTCCTGACGGCGCAACATTACCATAAATAATATCGGCTAAAGCATTACCCCCTTCTTCACCGGGGTACCACGCCTGAATCACGGCTGCACATTTATCCGCAAGGTCGCCAATAACCTGTGCACGCCCACCGAACATAACCAATACAACAGGCTTACCTGTAACTATTAATTGTCTGACAAATTCCTCCTGTTTTCCTGGTAACCGTAAACTTCCACGGTCTCGATTTTCTCCGCATAGTAAAGTGTTCTCCCCCATTGCGGCAATGATTATGTCGCTATTGGCAGCTAACGAAAGCGCCTCTTTAGCATCTATTTTCTCATCACGGGCTATATGACGATTCTTATCGAGCCATATTGCACGATCATCCCCGCCTTTTGAAATGGATGTCTCAGTTTTTTCAACCCAATCCACACCACAGGAATAGTTCACAGTGCATCCATCTGGTAGTTTTTTTTCCAGACCTTCTTTCAAAGTTATAATCTGATTGTTTGTGTTTCCAGTATTAATGCCTCGCCAAAAATAGTGCAAACCTTGATATGTGTAATCACCAAGCATAGCCCACATTGTGTTGGCATTAGGTCCCACAAGAGCTATCTTCCTAGGATGTTCGATAGGGAGGACGTTATCATTCTTAAGAAGTACTACTGATTGTGTGGCAAGTTCATAAGCTGTTTGACGCTCCTCGGCGGTGTCGAATTCGATATCGCCTTCTGCACAGAATGTCGGATTTTCATCAAACAGGCCCACAGCAGCTTTTAACCTCAAAACTCGTTTGACAGCGTCTTCGAATGTCGCCTCACTAACAAGTCCTTGCTTTATTGCTTCGGGAAGGTATTGATAATTGTCACGGTTTTGAAATTCCACATCGTTCCCAGCATTTATGGCAGCCACTCCGCGGTGCAACGCATCTTCTTCTGTGTCAATCTGGTTAATCGAACCATAGTCACTTACTGTTATGCCGTCAAATCCGAGATAATTACGCAAAATATCCTGCATAAGATATTTATTGGCAACAGCTTTCACACCATGAAAGTAGTGATAACCGGTCATTATCACTTTACTACCCTTAGTTCGAATCATTGTCTCGTGAGGCAAGAGTATTTCTTCAAAAAGTTCTTTTTTTCTGTCGGTATTGCATCCGCCACCATAGCCCAAAAAATGTTTTGAACATGCCGCCACTCCACTTTTCATCCCTCCGTATTGCAAACCTTCAACAAAAGCAGAACCCATAGCAGCACTTAGATAAGCGTCTTCGCCATACGATTCCTCCAAACGGTTGAAATATGGATTCCGAACCACATCCACCATAGGTGACAACGAAAGCATACCTCCAATTTTTCGCATGCTGGTAGCAGTTTGACGAGTTTTTTCTACAGCCAGTTCAGTATTGAACGAACATGCCAAACCAATTTGCTGTGGGTAAACCGTTGCTTCTTTTGCAGCAATACCTGTTATGACTTCTTCATGAAATAAGGCTGGCACTCCAGTTGGTGTATTCTTTACCAGCCACTCCTGCGCTTGTTTTACCATATCGCGAAGCTCCTCGGGGCCATCTAACGAATTGCTGGCATACTGAGCAAAATGTCCTATTCCGTTAGGAATAAGTTCACAGCATCGGACTGTATCAAGTTGATTGTTTTCATCAAAAAGTTCCGACAGATACATGCTCTGAAGTTGGGCTGCACGTTCATCCATACTCATGCGTTGATATATGTTATCAATTATCTTCTCGGTAAACTCATTTGATAACGGAATTTTTAGTGCCTTGTGTCGAAAGAAAACGGATGCCAATTTATTATCAGAGGCACAACCAGCCAGAATCAACGCTCCCCATGTTAAAGCAATCAATTTATTGTATTTCATTATATTGTCAAAAATGTTTTAGAGGGGTTATCGTCCCACATCAGGCTTTAGAATGACTCACTTACTGTTTATGCCTAATACCTAAATACCTTTATTTCAGCTTAATGAATCCATTTCCGCTTGAGCGAGCGATAACTCCTATTTATTTTATATACTGTAAATTATGTACTATCGGGTACTTCCGACTTGGTTTCATACTGAGGCAAGGAGTGTCAAGGCATGAAACCAAGTTGGGACTATCATCACTCTGTTGGTTTTGGCTTGAAGCACCAGAAGGTACAGGATGCATAGTCATAAATGGATCCTCCGGCTTCGGATAATGCAGCTAGTACCAGATTATTGGCATCGCATTTTACGATATAGAAATCCGTAGGTTGGTACGATACCGCCTGTGTATTCCCATCGAAAGCCCATCCAAAGAGGATAGAGCCATTTACATGGAGCTTGCCTACAGACCAGCTAGGTACTGTGTCATCGAAGTCATACGAGAAGGTGCCGGTGCGACCTGTAGGAGCTACAGAGAAGTTTCCGTCGATATTGAGTATCATGCTTCCCGTCTCTTCACCAGCCATACCAATGTAAGAGGCAATCATGGACATCGTGGGCGTATCGAAGACAAACCAATCGGGATAAGTGCTGGTATTGTAACCGCCAAGTCCATAGAAATTATTATCCTGCCAGGTCCATGTCTTCTCGCCATCCTCACCCACTAGGTCGAGCACTATCTGCGGGAGGTTGAAATTCCTGACAATGACTGTACCCAGTTCTTTTGTTACCTGCTCTCCGTTGGCAAGGGTAAAAGTAGCTGAAAGGGGAAACTCACCAGCACACGTCAGTCGCATCTGAGCCACATTCTTGTCTGAAGTGACACCGCCACAGCTCCACACGGTTAATACGGGGTTGCCGTTCTTCACGGTAACGAGATCCTCTTCGTTGGAGAACTCGATTTTTTCCATGTCGATAGTCGTTCCAAAGTAGGTGGGAGCTCCCTCCTGACCGATGCACAGTCGGTTGGCTATATCGGTCGGAATCGTTGAGATGGTATCTACCTTTACGGTAAACGAGGTCTCAGTAAATGTCTGTCCGTTGCTATTCAGTCCGCGGAAGTTAACGGTATGCTGCCCAATGAAAGATACCGAAAGCTCGGCATACGCCTTGCGTGCGACAGACTCGCCCACACTCCACTCAGAGAGTATCGGAGAATTGTTTTCTACAACGATGATGTTACCATTTTTGCCATCTACAAACTTGGGAGCCACACTGAGCTGGAGCCCATCAGCGGAAATGGTGCTATCGTCTATGGTATATGTATCGGTGATAGGGTCGCAAGATACGAATGCTCCCATCACAGCGATTATACTGATGTATTTATAAAAGTTTTTCATGATGATGTTTTTAATAATTTTGAACTACAAGTTACTTGTCAAAATTCCAAGTGGTGTAACGTGCGTCCGGAGTGTCCCAGCCGGGATTCTGCATGAGCACACCGTCAGACAACTGAATTTGCGCGGACGGAATGGGCCAGAATCCGCCGGTAGCCTGATAACGTGCGGCATACTTGCCATCGCGCATCACGGTACTTACGCCCAGATTCTTCAGCGTGGTGTTGTTCTGTTCGCTGAGTGCAGTCTCGGCAATGTGCCAGCGACGAATGTCTTGGAAGCGCTGTCCCTCGAAGGCAAGCTCGTGGCGACGCTCCTGCTGCAATGCCTCCAGCGAATAGCCGATAGCCGGCAGGCCGGCACGGGCGCGCACCCGGTTCATGTTGTCGGCATTGCCGGTTAATTCACTGTGCATAAGCAGCACGTCAGCAAAGCGGATGATGTAAAGGTCTTCAAACATGGCTCCCCAACGGGGCTGAATGTAAGCATCGGTCATACCTGTATATTCTGGATAAGCTACCCAAAAGAGTGAGTTAGCCCAAGAACCCACCTTGTCGTATGCTTTCTTGGAAAGAATGGGCTGTAGCTTCTTGTTCCACAGACCGGTCTCTTCCCACTGCCCGCGCACCTCACCACTTTCATAATTGGCCATATCGAATTCATCTTTGTCTACGATCACAGATGCCCTGCGACGGATATCATTAGGCTCGGCTGCTTCCCAGGAGTCCCAGAGACTGATAGGAACCGTTCCAAGGGAGTTTGTGTTGCCAAAGGGGAAAGCAGCCCCATTGTCGCTCTTGCTCATGATGCCGAAGAAACTCAGGTAGAGATTGCAGTAGCCGCCCTGATTCTCGTAGGAATAACCGGCAAAGTTGCCAAACTTCACGGCAAATACCGCCTCGGCATTACCGTTGCCTGCCCACCGGAGGGGCTGGCCATCTACCCCTGTTATACCGGCCGTATATGCGTAGTCGTCTACCGTATATTCGTTGGTGTATGCCCATAGGTTGCGGAAATCGCCCACCAACTGGTGTCCGGAATTAGCGATGCAGTCTTCCAGCCAGGTTACCACCTGTTGCTTGGTTATGCTGCCGCCATCAGCCGTGGGCATAGCCTCTTTCTGGTAGTAGCCGGTATAGAAGAGGAAGCAGCGAGCCATCAGCGCCTGGGCTGCCCACTTAGTGGTGTGTCCGGACTCTATTTCGTGATACTTCTTATCGCTCATAAGGCTGATAGCTTGCTGCAAATCGGTAGCTATCTGCGCCCACACCATGTCGGCGGTAGCGCGGGGCGCGTTGGTCTCCTGCGTTGTACTGAGTATCAGGGGTACGCCGCCAAACAGTTCGGCCAGTTCGTAGTACTGGAAGGCACGCATGAAATGGGCTTCGCCCTTGCGCTGGCTGAAGAGTCCGGCATCGGGCACGTTGTCGGCAGCTTCCATCAGGTTAAGACCCTCCAGACAGGTATTGGCGGCGTAGATGCCCTTATAGTGAATATCCCAGCAGAAGTCAAACTGTGAATCACTCCTATACATCAGATGGTCGAGTTCCGCATCTTGACTTCCGGTAAACATATCGTCGCTGGCATAGAGGTTGGTGAGCAAATAGGAGGATTCGGGCTTTGCCGCCTGATGATTCAGGTTGGCGTACATAGAAGTCACGAGCATTTCCACATCATCCATCGATGTGGGGAAATTCTGCGTGTTGGACTGTGTATAGTTCTTGGAGTCAAGCAGATCCTCGCACGAGCAAAGCGTCATCGCGGCTAGTGCGACTACCCCTATATATTTCGTTACTTTCTTTGTTTTCTTTGTTTTCTTTGTTTTCATTGTTTTCTTTAATTTAGAGTTAACAGTGTCTTAGAACTTCAGATTGGCGCCAATCAGCCAGGTGCGTGCAGCCGGATAAGATCCCATATCTATGCCGCTCACCCACGAAGTGGCGTTTTCTCCATAACGGTCGGTACCACCGAAACCTACCTCCGGATCCATTCCTTTATAGCTGGTGAAAGTGAAGAGATTCTGTACACTTACATAGAGGCGCAGTTGCGACAGTGGGCAATTCTTCCAGAGGCGCTTGAAGTCATATCCCAAAGTCATGTTCTGAATGCGGAGATAGTCGCCGTTCTCTATGTCAATATCAGTCACATGGTCTACAATCATAGCACTGTTGCCCAGACGCGGGTAGCGGTTGGATGTACCTTCGCCATGCCAGCGGCCAAATGCCTCGATGGTGTGCTCGCGCGTGCCATAGTAGAGCTGTTGCCCAAAGGCACCGGAAGTGGTGACAGAGAAGTCGAAGTCCTTCCACCCGAGATTGATTGAGAAACCCAGGTGCCAGTCGGGGTGCGGATTACCAATCATGGTTTTGTCTTTTTCGTCGATAACTCCATCGCGGTGGCGATCCACATAAATCAGGTCGCCGGGTTGCGGGTTGGCCTGTGCCACACCATTGCCTGCTGCTTTCCAATCATCAATCTGCTTTTGGTTTTGAAAAACACCGGCTGTCTGGTAGCCCCAGAAGTAACCGATGGGATAGCCAACCTGTGCCCGGTAGAACTCGGCGGCGTTGACGGAAGCAATAGCTCCTTTATTGCCGTGGATGACGCCCTCTGAGTTGGCAATACGGGTGACTTCATTCTCGTTATACGAGGCATTTAGGCTCAATCCGTATGTAAAGTCCTTACCCACACGGTCGTTCCAGGCGAGGGAGAGTTCCACGCCCTTGTTGCTCACATCGCCACCATTGATGTAGGGAGCCTGGGTACCTACTGTAGAGAGTACCGGAGCCTGTACGAGCCAGTCCTTGGTCTTCTTGTTGTACCAGTCGGCACTTACCCACAAGCGGTTGCCCAAGAATACGGCATCAATACCCAAGTCGATTTGTTCTGACTTCTCCCACGTCACATTTTCATTGGCCTGCGTGGTGGCATAGGCACCGGTAGTAGGGAGCTTCCCCGCCCCAATGTGTGTCTGACCAAACTGGTAGCCATGCGAGAGGTCGAAGGCTATAGGCGACACATACTGAAAGTTGGGTATCGACTGATTACCATTCTGTCCCCAACTGGCACGCAATTTAAGGAAGTCGAGCCAGCCACGGGTGCTTTCCATAAAATTCTCCTCGCTGATAAGCCATCCGGCCGATGCAGAGGGGAAGATGCCCCAGCGATGTCCACGGGCAAAGTTACTCGAACCATCGGTACGCATAATCAGCGTAGCCATGTATTTATCTTTGTAGTTGTAGTTGATACGACCAAAGAAGGAGGCCAGCGCCCATTCATCAAACGGATAGCCCTCGATGTCGGTGGCGGCATTTCCGATGGTATTGGATATCCAAGCATGATCCATATCGGGTTTCATCGTGGGCAGTTGCTGCCCCTCCGCCACGCTGTTGATTATAGAAAGGTTTTCGCCCGGTATGGTCTTCTCAAACGACTGGCCTACCAGTACATCAAAGAGGTGACCCTTCCATTTGGGAAGAATGTAAGATATTGTATTCTCCTGCGAGATGCTATGCCCCAATGCTGAACTCTGGCTCACAATATATGAGGCACTTCCCTCGTTTGAAGAAGCCTGATAGGGAGTGGTAAGTGAACGACTGGAACTGTTGGTCATACGGTAGCTGAACGAACTACGCCACTTGAGATTCTTAATGGGTTCTACCTCCAGATAGGCAGTAGCGTTGAGACCGTATGTACGGTTCTTGTTTAGCCCGTGCGCCTTCTGCATCAGCAGAACAGGATTGCCCTGTTTATCGTCATACACCCAGCCCGTTTGCTGCATGTTGTGGTAATCGAACAGTTCTCCTTCGGCATTGTACATAGGCAACAGCGGAGTAGTCTTTATGGAATTGTAGACATCGTTATAAAGAGTAGATGTCTGTGCTATCGTGCTCTGGTTTGAGTAGTAGAACAGCAAATTCTCACCAATCTTGATGATGTCCCGATCGCCCCCCTTGAGGAGCACATGATCGGAGTTGACACGAGCGGTATAGCGCGTATAGTTGGGCACAGTACCCTTGCCTATAATACCGTCTTGGGAGGTAAAGCTGAAACCGGCTGAGAACTTGCTCATCTCGTTACCACCTGTCAGATTGATGGAATGGTTCTGCATCGCTGCATTCTCGTTGCGCATCTCGTCAAGCCAGTTAGTACCTTGCCAACCGTTCTGAAGCATATTCCAAGTGTATTCGCCCAATTGTGTCTGCCAGTTCAGCGCCGGAACACCGTTATTGAAGTTGGTTTCATCAGTAATTGCCATGAATTGCTGCGCATTGAGCGTGTTGGGCATCTTATATACATTCTGCCAACCGTAATACATGTCGTAACAGAACTGCATCTTGCCCTTCTTCCCCTGTTTGGTCGTAACCAGAATAACACCATTAGCAGCACGCGAACCATAAATAGCAGCCGAAGCAGCATCTTTGAGCACATCGATAGACTCGATATCTGCCGGGTTGAGTGTATTGATATCGCTACCGGCCACACCGTCAATCACATACAACGGTGCAGAGTCGCCCACGGTACCGATACCGCGAATATTCACCTTGAAACCTTCGCCGGGCAAACCGTTGTTAGCCGTAATGTTGATACCGGGCGTCTGGTTCTGTAAGGCACCCAGTGCATTGGTGGTATTGAGTTTTGCCACATCATCACCCTTCACCTGTACAGTGGCGCCGGTAACAAGTTTCTTTTTCTGTACACCGTAGCCCACTACCACCACTTCTTCCAGTTGCCGGTAGTCTTCTTCCAACGTAATCCGGAGATGAGTGACATCTGTTACCACTATCACGCGGGTCTTATAGCCTACGTAGGAGATTTCGAGTTTGGCTCCCCGGTTGACCGTTAGCGTGAAATTACCGTCAATATCGGTAATCACACCGTTGGTTGTACCTTGTTCTATCACACTGGCACCGACAATGGTACCCATTGCATCGGATACATTACCTGTCACCTTTACCATCTGTTGCTGCATATTCAGCACATCAGGACTCTGAACTGCATAGGACATGAGAGGTTGCTCCCAGTATCATGACAGACAATAATCCTGCAAATAGCATAGACTTGTTAAAACTAAATTTACGATCCATTGTTTTTTTCTGTTTTTGTAAGTATTAGTATAAGTATAACGTTACCTTAATATTATTAAATTTATTGTATTTTCCTCTAATGAATTCTGCTGCTAAATTACGGTATTAATTTATATGGTCTAACTGCGGGTAACCGGTAACGGTAGATTTTAATTTAGCGTATTTATTTCATAATCAATAAGTTACACTTTTCATTGAGCAATAAAAAGTAGATTTTATAGACACTTTGATGAGGCTAATTTTCCTATCCGAATGAAAAAATGTGGTGAATTTCACGTCACAACATGATGAAGAGTGTTATGTTTCCAAATATCTTAGTATCTTTAGGGCAAAATGTGCGACAGCTTGTCGCACAAGTAATTGTTCAGCATCATGTCTGAACCTATTGTTCCGTCAATAGTAGCCTAAAGAAGCGTGCGTGACTGGTAACGGTCGGGTACGAAGCCCTCTTGATAACGACGTTCCATCCTAAACATCCTAGGTGAAGAATGGCAAGGCTGACCGATATGAGTAACGCAGGTGAACCGCTGCACCATCGTAATAAAGAAATGGCTCACAGATGTTAACGAGCCATGCCAAAAGGCAAGCAGCCAGGATAGCACGCTATTTTGCCGTGCTACACGGATGCCGCACTGCCGGTGGATGGGCGGACTCTAAGTCGGTCGTGAGTTACTTGTGCGGAACTTGGTAAGCCCGTATTTCTCCCATCAACTAACCGTAGATGGGTAAGCCAATCGTAAGAGCGGACGAATGGAGTGCGGGTAAAGGATTGTGGAGAAAGCGAATGCCATGATGTAATGTCGTGGATAGGAGTTTGAACGTCACCCCACGCGAAAGCGGGCAGACTTCCACAGGGTAATTCTTTGTGAAACGAATGGTAGAACTTAAAAGAATGAAGAAACAGCAAAGGAGCGAGGCGCAAGCCGAGTGTGCATCTTCAGCCAATAGCGGCACATCATGGAAGGGAATCGACTTCACACGATGTGAACGCAAGGTAAGGAAGCTACAAGTCCAAATAGCAAAGGCTCAGAAAAAAGGAAGATATAACAAGGTGAAAGCCTTGCAGCATCTTCTTGTCACCTCCTTTGAAGCCAAGGCATTGGCGGTGAGGAAAGTGACAACCAATAAAGGAAAACGTACGGCAGGGGTCGACCATACATTATGGGATACCAATGCCAAGAAGATAAACGCAGTGTGTTCTTTGAAACGGAGAGGGTACAGTGCCCTCCCACTGAAAAGGGTCAACATACCGAAGAAGAACGGGAAGATGAGACCGCTCGGGATTCCTACCATGAAAGACAGAGCCATGCAGGCTCTTTATTTGATGGCATTAGACCCCGTTACGGAGGCAACGGCTGATGCCAACTCCTATGGCTTTAGAAAGTATAGAAGTACGGCTGATGCTATTGATGCCCTACACAGATGGTTAAGCAGGGATTGCTCTGCCCAATGGATATTGGAGGGAGACATCAAGGGATGCTTCGACCACATCAGCCACGAATGGCTTTTGGATAACGTACGAATCGACAAGCTCATCTTGGAGAAATGGTTGAAAAGTGGTGTTGTGTTCAACAAGCTGTTACAGCCTACGGTGGAGGATACTCCGCAAGGCGGCATCATCTCACCCACACTCGCCAACGCTACGCTTGATGGCATGGAAAGAATGCTGAAAGCGAAGTACAAGGGGAGCTATATCGATGGTAGACTTTACTATCCCAAAGTGAATTGCGTTCGTTATGCCGATGACTTTATCGTCACGGCAGACAAACGGGAAACACTCGAAGAGATAAAGCGCATGTTGATTGGGTTTCTTGGGGAGCGTGGGCTCACACTGTCCGAAGAAAAGACACGGATAACACACATCAGCGAAGGTTTTGACTTTTTAGGATTCAATGTTCGGAAGTACAACGGTACATTGTTAATCAAACCATCCTATAAAAGCCAAAAACGGTTCACTGAAAAACTGCATGAGGTCGTGCTCGGAAAGAACAAGACGGTAGCGCAGCAAAAGCTGATAGAAGACCTTAACCCCGTATTACGGGGATGGGGCAACTACTACAGCGGTGTGGTATCGGAAACTACGTTTAGCAAGATAGACCATATATTAACCTATCAGTTAAAGCGTTGGTCTTATCGCAGGCATACGAACAAGTCGAGAAGATGGATAAAGGACAAATACTTTATCAAGGTCGGCAATCGGGATTGGATTTTTGGCTTTAGGTACAAAGATTGCGAGAAAGAAACTATCTTTGCACTTAGGAGGCTGGCAGACATACCGATTAGGCGACATGTAAAAGTGAAGTGTGAAGCCAATCCATACGACCCCACTTGGGATGCCTACTTCTTGAAGCGGAAGCAGAAAAGCAGCCGCACACGTACGTCCCGAAAGGGAACTTTATCGGAAAGCGTCTCCTGAAAAGGAGCGGATGAGCCGATTTAGTTTTATGAGAACTAAATTTTGAATTATCGGAGCTGTATGCGGTGAAAGTCGCACGCACAGTTCTTAATGGGGAAAGCGGCGGAAACGCAGCCGACCTACATAACTAAAATATAAGTATGAGAACAGTTGCCATAACCTTTCTGTTACTTTTCCTATGCAGTTTACAAGGTAAAGCAGCACTCTATTATAGTGATAAGGCTGCAAACCTGCTGAATGTGCTGGATTCGCTGATAGAGAATTACCATCAAATCATTGAGCAGCGCCAATCGGCTATCAATCAAATAGCTAATAAACCTATGCCCAATACGCTACAGGCACGCTATGAACTCAACAAACGTTTGTTTCAGGAATATCAATATTTCAATATTGATTCGGCACTTATATACGTCAATGACAATATTGTCATTGCCCAACAGACTGGTGATGACAACATGATGAACCTATGTCGTATACAAAAGTCATATATTTATGCCATTATTGGACAACTGCATGAATCCGTCGAAGAGATACAACAAATAGACCACGACAAACTAACAGGAGGTATGCTTATAGAATATTTGGGACAGATGTCTCTGCTCTACTCCCGATTTGCCGAATATACAGACAGTGGTAGCGATAAGCGAGAATATTATTACGAGAGAGAACACTTTTATGTAGATTCTACCATGAATGTATTACCTCATGATAATCCCTATTACATTCTATATAAAGGATTAAAAGATTTGCGTACCGGAAATTATTCCGGTTCCATCGTTGCACTAAAAGTTTATTTGGAAACATCAAAGACAATTAACATTACCAACAGCAAATTGCTATATGTGCTATCCACACTATATCGGAACAACAATCAACCGGATCTGAGGCTGGAGTGTTTGGCAGAAGCCGCCATCATGGATGTAACACTGGCCAACAACGATAACACTACATTGCATGACCTGGCTACGCTGCTCAATGAAAAAGGTGATAATGAGCGTGCTTACAAATACATCTCTTTATGTCTGGAAATGGCCAATATCATGAACAATCGGGTCCGTATGGTTTCTTGTCTCTCTACATTTGATGCCATACAGAAGACAAATCTGCAAATTAAGAAAACCCAAAACAGAAAGTTAAGCTGGTCGCTGTCGATTATCGGATTCGTTTCTTGTCTGCTCACCCTTACTCTGATTTATACTTACAGAATATTGAAACAACGTAGTCGACAACGAGAAGAGTTGAAGAATCTGAATGGACTGCTTTCTGCTTCAAATACAGAGTTGGAATCAGCCAATGAACAGTTGAAGATCAAGCTGCATGAAATCACCGTACTTCACCAGCAGATTACAGAGACCAACAACCTGCTGAAAGAAGCCAATGAAAAACTCTATGACCAGAATATCATCAAAGAGGAATATATAGGATTTGTGCTCACCCTCTGCTCTGACTACATCAGCAAGCTTGACCAATACCGAAAGAACGTCAACAATAAGGTGAAAGCTCAGCAGTATAAAGACTTGCTGAAATTTACGGATTCTCCCATCCTGATAGAATCTGAATTAAAGGATTTTTATCAGACTTTCGATGCCATCTTCTTACACGTCTATCCTTCTTTCGTGAGCGACTTCAACTCTTTACTTCAACCCGAACAACGTATCACCCCCAAGGAAGAGGGGCGTCTGAACACGGAATTGCGTATCTTCGCACTGATGCACCTCGGCGTTACGGATTCCAGCAAAATTGCAGATTTTTTTCACTGGTCTACCCAGACAGTCTATAACAAACGGTTGCACACCCGTCAGAAGGCTATTGACCATGAAACCTTCAATGAGCAGGTGCGTAGACTGGGAAAATCATAATAATTTTTCTCACAGAATCACAACAGCCCTACGGTGCGGAGATAACATCAACTTACGAATTTCTGTATAATTTTGGCGACATTCCAGTATGATTTCTAAAGCTCGTTCTTTGAACGCTTGGTTATATCGAATTGACTTTCCCATGACTTTGATTTTTTTAATTTGCACCGACGGCAGGATTCGAACCTGCAACCTTCCCGATTTGATATCGAGGCGCTCTGACCATTGAGCTACGCCGGATTTGTTGGTTAGAAGCGGTATCCTATGCCCAAACTAACTGTCTCGTTCAGCACGGTGGCATTCTTTTTTCCTGTATTCAATGCGTCTATGAATCCGATTTTATACCCCGCATTGATTTGTAAGCCAAAATTGAACTCATAGCCAAACATGACGCCTGCTCCAACATCCAAGCGTTGCATAGCCGATTTTTGACCGCTATACTCTTTGTAGAGTTTGCCATCGTCCATGTTTTTGGCTTTGTAGCGGGCATCAAAACCAAACCCAACATAAGAGCCTATGCCAATGTAACCCTTCCCGTTGCCCAATTTCATTTGTCCGATAGCATACACCGGAATTTCGGTGCCAAAGTATTGGTAATCGACTTTTGTCTTAGTAGCTTTTTCTTTCATTTCGGAATTTTTGAAATTGAATAGCAATTCGGGTTGAACGGCAAAGTGTTCTCCGATATTGATTTTGGCAAACCCGATGAAGCTGGCTCCAAAACCTAATTTGCTTTTCATCCCATCCATATCGGACAAGATAAAATTGGACATATTGGCTTCCGCTTTTACTCCGAAGTCCACTTTTTATGCATACGTTTGCGTTGCTCCTAATCCAATCACTAACGCTAATGACAACATTACTTTTTGTTCACTGCTGTCCCGTTAAAGGCAGACTGATATCTCTGTATCCTTTTATTAATCGTACCTACAGAGGTTTTTGTTTTTTTTCGATTTGAAATTATAGCTTTGCGGTTGGGAATTAATCCATTCGCAAACCATGAATACAGGAAAAACAGTATTTGCACAACTTATGTCATTTATACCAGAATACGAACTAAAGAAATGTATTGACAGGTATCAAGGAGATTATCGAGTCAGAAACTTCACTTGCCGTGAACACTTCAATGTGATGAGCTTTGCTCAACTTACCGGCAGGGAAAGTCTTCGTGACATCGAATCATGCCTTATCGCTTTTTCCTCTAAGCTTTATCATTCGGGAATGAAGACTCCAGCAGCTAGAAATACATTAGCAAAAGCTAACGAAAACAGAGACTGGCGTATTTATGCCGACTTTGCTCAAATCCTTATCAAGAAGGCGCGTTCCTTGTATTTCAGAGACAACGACTTCAGACTAGATATAGACAACATGGTTTACGCTTTTGATAGCAGTACCATAAACCTGTGCTTAAGTCTGTTTCCATGGGCTAAATTTCATCATCAGAAAGGAGCTGTTAAGATGCATACATTACTTGACCTTAGAGGGTCAATCCCAGTATTTATTCATCTAACAGATGGTTCTGTTCATGATGTAAACGCCCTGGATTCATTACTGATAGAACCTGCCGCCTTTTATTTGATGGATAAAGGCTATGTTGACTTTTACAGATTATTCAACCTTATCCATGTAAAAAGAGCCTTCTTTGTAACCCGAGCTAAAGACAACATGGCTTATCAAGTTGAAGATAACTTTGAAGTGGACAAAGATGCAGGTCTAATAAGTGATCAATCTATCAGGCTAACCGGCGTAAAGTCTTCCAAGCTATATCCTGATAATATCAGATTAGTAGTCTATGAAGACTATGCAACCAACAATGTTTATCACTTTCTGACCAATAACTTTGAATTGTCCGCTTTGACAATCGCAGAGTTGTATCGGGAAAGATGGAAAGTGGAGCTGTTCTTTAAATGGATCAAACAACACCTTCACATTAAGGCTTTCTATGGAACAACAAGTAACGCAGTATACTGCCAAATATGGATTGCCATATGTACTTACCTGTTACTTGCTATTGCTAAAAAACGCCTCAATATAAAAGAAAATCTTTACATCTTTTCTCAGACAATAGGTCTAACTCTATTCGAGAAAGAATCTATTCGTGACTTATTTAGCTATAATACTAACCTAACAATGCAGTCCGATGATAAACAATTATCGCTTTGGGAATCTTAACGGGACAGCAGTGCTTTTTGTTTTTAAATTGTTATTAATAAATTGTTTAAAAATGTACGTTATTAACAATTCATTTTATGCCGGCGACAGGATTCGAACCTGTAATTTTCCCGAATTTGAAATCGGGACGCCCTAACCGTTGAGCTACGCCGGATTTGATGTCACTGTGCGGTAGCTTGTTTGTATCTGCTCAATTTCATTTGATAGCCCGTGGTGGCTTCGGTATATTGGTCACGGGCCTGCTGCAAGGCACTTTGGGCATCCAACAAGTCGGTGAGTAATCCTGTTCCGACTTTGTAATAATCATCGTTGAGCCGTACATTTTCCAAAGCCGAAGCAATTGTTTTTTCAGCCAAAATAATTTGGACATAGGCTTCTTCCAGATCGTTCCAAAGTTGTTGCATTTGTATAAGCAGCAATTCCGCTGCATCGCGTTTGTCATTTTCGGCCATAAGAACCTGTAATTTTTGTCGCTTGATGGCGTGTGAGCCTCCCCACCAGCCGGAAATGGGTATGGAGACGGTAGCAAAAGCCATCCCGAAATTACTTTTCATAGCCGCCGGCGAACCTTTGTCGAAATTCATATAGCTCCATCCTACATTGGCGGCTATGGTAGGAAGGTTTTTGCCAATCTCCATTCGCACCTGCAAGCGGTTCGCTTCTATATTCTTATCCAGCAGTTGATATTCGGCACGTTGCGACAGAACAGACAGGTGGTCAACGCGAACAGTGTACGGTGAAACACCGGGCTCTCCTAAGCTATGGTTGATTTCAAATTCGTGGGCAGGAATGCCTATATATTGCCCCAACAGCATTTTAGCCAACCTTAAGCCGTTCTCCAGTTTCAACCGGGTGCTTTCCAGTTCGTTCTGCTTGAGTTCCACTTTCAACAGGTCATTCCGATTGACCATCCCAGTTTCGTATGAGTTGTTCACGTTGCCGTAAATGCTTGCAAGCAGAGTATCGGCTTCAGCGACGGTTTTCATTTTTTCTTCCAGCACCACTACCTGCCAATAGTATTGTTCGGTGGTGAGCAGTACCTCGTCATCCGACATAATCTTTTGCAGTTGTCCGACTTGCGACTGGACTCTGGCCAGTTTATTCCCGGTAACAATCTGCCCTCCAGCATATATGGTTTGCGAAGCCGATACCATACCCAACATCCCTTTCTCCAACATTCCCATTCCGCCAAGTTCCATCATCGGTTCGGTCGAATAAAAGCCTATCCCGGTAGCACTCACCGAAGGAAAATATTGGGTAAACGCTTCCTTTTTAGCTTGCCCGGCCGCTTCTAACGAGAGTTGCGCATTTTGAACTTTGACATTGTTTTCCAAAGCCAGTTGCTTGCATCTTTCCAATGTGTAATTTTCTTGCGCCTGTGCCGAAACGCATATCAAGCAAGCGATTGATGCTATAATTAAATTTTTCCGTATCATATTTATGCGTTATTAATTTTTTGAACTGGTGTTTTCACACAGAACAGCAAGGCGTAAAATATTGGCAGTAAGATCAGCGTGATGATAGTACCTACGGTAAGGCCGGCAAGAACCACCAAAGCAAGGCTCGAATACATGGGGTCGGTAATCAGGGGCAGCATACCCAATATGGTTGTTGCCGACACCATGACAACAGGATTTGTGCGGTACTGAAATAGAGATTAGGAACTATTGTGTCAATACCGTCTTGTTCAGAATACATCAGTACATTCAATCTTGGTTCCTTATAACCGAAGTCACATTCTAATCTGATTTTCTTGTATTCCGGGTGAGAGGATCAATTGTGTTATAGAGTTTATTTATTAAGTCTAGCTGAAAATATCTTTCAACAAAATTATTCAGATAATCCTGCAATTTCATTCTTTCATCATCAACTATTAGTTTATTCTTTTCCTCCTTTTCAATTTGATCTTTAATTTCTTTCAACTTATTTTTTATTTTTCATTCTCATTATATTGTTTCCCTAGCGAAAGAAGGTTGATGTAACTATTTATGAGATTTGTATTCTCTTCGAGTTTTTGCTTATTTTTCAATACTCTCTTCTGACAATCATAATATAAAGATATAATTTCTTTAGGATCAATATCTGCATTTATGTTGGAAATACCACAATCGTTAACAAGAAAAGTCAGAGTTTTATCCATTGGTCAGATAATACATCAAAATGAGATTTTTCTTTTTCCAAATAGCCCATTATCTCTACTTCTTTATCGATATTCGTTCCTTCTAACTTCAACTCAAAAAGTTGTTTCTTGTCAGAATCAATTTGCTCTTTTAGGGCAGCCACCTTCTTTTGTCTTTCTTTCAAGGTGTCATTCCAAAGTTCCAACGAGGAGGATGTAATTTCGTCTTTACCACTCCTTGCTTGATATTCTTGATAGAATGGATTTGAGGTAATGGAAATAATTCTTTTGTTGATATTCTCTATTTGTGATAAAAGTAAATCACTTTATTTTTGTTGCTTTTCGAAAATATCCTTGATAGAGTTTATGGAAATCATAAGTTCATCTATTTTCAGTGTCAAATCCCTTATTCTAGCTTCTATTTCCTTTTTCTTTTCTTCCTCTGACCATTCCTTCAAATCAGCAAACAGAACCAAGTGACGATGAATGCCGCTAATGCCATCAAGTCGAAACGTATCATCGAACTGACCAACGGCGAAGCCGGAATCGAGACCAAAGAGAAGGTGTTCCTGCTGGACTGGATGAATACCTACAAGGAGAATCAAGCTAAACGGGACAAAAAGGATGGCAATCAGATAAAGGTTACGATTCGCATCCTGAAGGATTATGCGGGAGAACGAATGACGATGGATCAGATCGACAAGACGTTCTGCCAGGAGTATATCGACTACCTGCTGACGGAATACCGACCCAACGGGAAGAAGGTGACGAACTTTACACTACATACCTATTACCGCATCCTAAACGGAACATTGAATGCTGCCGTCCGCGCGGAGATTATCAAGGTGAATCCGTTTACGAAGCTCAACAACTCGAACAAGATTCGGCTGCCGGAAAGCAAGCGGTCGTATATGACCATTGAGGAAGTAAAGGCGTTAATCACTACACCGATGAAGAAAGAGGCGGTAAAGAATGCCTATCTTTTTTCCTGCTTCTGCGGGCTGCGCGTCAGCGATATTGTGGGGCTGAAGTGGAAGGACGTGTTCATAGACCAGGGGCAATACCGTTTGGCCGTGTCCATGCAGAAGACGAAAGAGCCGATTTATCTGCCGCTTTCTCCAGAAGCGTTGAAGTGGATGCCGGAACGGGGAAACAAGACGGCGGAGGATCATGTGTTCGACTTGCCAAGTCCGACACATATGAATCTGCTGATAAAACCGTGGGCGAAAGCGGCGGGGATAGACAAGCGGTTTACTTTTCATACGGCAAGGCATACGTTTACGACGATGATGCTGACACTCGGCGCGGATCTCTACACGACCTCGAAGCTACTCGGTCATGCCGATGTGAAAATGACGCAGGTGTACGCCAAGATCATCAATCAGAAAAAGGACGATGCGGTAAATTTGGTGAACGGGTTGTTCGATTGATATTTTATTGTTGATTATCGTACTTGAATACGGTAAAAGGGTGTGTTTCCGAATGGAAGAAAGCGACACCTAAATAGAAAAATAATTTGGTTTACTTTGGTGTGGGTATGTATAGGAGAAAAATCAAAGTAAACTTTTTGAGGGAAATAGTCTATAAGTATTGCTGCAGTGAGAATAAAATTACTCTTTTTACAGTTGTTTGATGATCTGCGCTGAATTTATTTTAAATTATTTTCATTATTGTTATGAATTATTATATATTTTATCAACTCTTAAACTATCGAATAGATGCATCCTTCCTATACTCCGACGGCGTTATTTTCATTCTCTTCTGCACACACCGACTGAAATAAGAAACAGAGGAGAAATTCATCTGCTCCGCAATTACAGTTAAAGACAATTCTTTTTGTCGCAGCAAGCGGGTGATCTCCTGGAGGATAAAGCGCTCTATCCAATAAGTAGCGGGTTTGCTACTTATTTTTCGACAGATTTCCGATAAGTAATGCGGCGTGATACAAAGCTCGGAAGCATAGAAGTCGAGATCACGGTTTCGGATATATTCGCCGTTATGAAAGAATACAGTGATTATTATACAACTCCACGGGGTTATCATCCTCGTTCACTCAATTCCAATGGAGGATGGCAAACCGTAACAAGTCTTCCATTTTTTGCTTTCCCGTTATTAACCTATGCCGATGAAATTTATAGTGCAGTGCTTTTACTGCATGGTGAAAAGGCGTATTCTCTTGATGCAAGCCTTGACGCATTTAAACTGATGAAAGGCGACAACAAGAAATTGACGATTATTCCCGGTGCTACACATGTCGATCTTTATGATCGTGTGGAGATTATTCCTTTCGATAAAATCGAGTCTTTTTTTAAGCAATATCTAAATAATTAACCAATATAAAAATGAAGATGAAGCAATTAATTGCATTAGGAACATGGTCGTAGGACAGCGGAGTTGCCGGAGACGACCAAGTATTCAGAAATCATTTGGACATAGAAAACCTGCAATCTGTATTCGATGCTGCCAATCATGCAGGATTGAACTTGTGGGACACCGCTGCTGTTTATGGCATGGGAGCTGGCATTCAGTATCTTTCGGGTATGTTTGACACCATATTATAGTCGAATTTTCGATATTCGGGCAGAGAAAGATGAAAAATATACATCGGATGCGAATTGCGTTGATTAGCTGCGACCTGCATATCGGAGGACAGTTCTACAACGAAGTTAACCTTGCATTCATAATTTTTGGTATTCGGAGGGCGAACATCCGACCTTATTCTTGAAATACTTTCCGAAAAAGGATTGATTGGCAAAGTTCAGCATGTCGGCTACCTGCTGCACGGTGTATTTGCGGCTCTTGAGCAGGGCTTTCGCTTCTAGAATAACGAAATCAATAATCCAATCACTCGCAAAACGCCCGCTTATATTATGAATGACCTGCGACAGATATTTGGGTGTTATGCACAGTACGTCCGCATAGTACGAGATGCTACGCTCTTTCGTGTAGCTTTTCTGCACTTCATGGATAAATTGCGTGTAAAGTTCTTGTTGCCGACTGCTCTTTTCCTATCGCTTTCCCATCTTTGGAATCGGATGCGAGCAGATATTTGTAGGCATTGTAGGTAAGTACCTGTGTATATCCCAATAGTGCCCCTTTGCGAAACGGATTGTCCGTTTCCGCAATTTTCGCTTTCATCAAACGATAGATCGCTATCGACTCTTCCATCGCTTTATCCGTCAAATGACAAAGGGGTGAAGCGTACAGCCTTCGTTGCAAAGACATGGTCGCATCGATTTGCAGAGCGGTTTGGAAGTATTCGGATGAAGAGGCGATCACGGCAATCCGAGTATCATCGCTCATACCCTGGTATTCCCCAATACTTTTCTCCCGGACAATCAGAATATCATTGGTTTGAAGCTCAAAATCCTGCAAATTGATTTGAAATCGCATCCGACCTACCAGACAAAAAATCGCAATCGTAAAGGAGAGCTTGACCGGATGATTCACAAACTCCAAATCCGTATTTATTTGTTCCGAAGTCTCATCAAAGTTGTCGATCAGAATGAACTCTTTATTCAAATGAGCTGCCGTGTTCTCTGCGGACAGCTGAATCAAATCTAAATCCCAATAAGCCTGTTTCATATTCTCTATATTTAACTTTTCTACAAGCAAAGTTAGGCATTTTAGTCGAAATGAATACTATTTATTATCCATTAGAACAAAATACTATTCCATCAGACGACATAACCTATTGGGTAAATCAGGAACTTTGCAGCGAAATAAAGAACAATCACTAAAAAAAATCGAAACAATGAAAAGATTGATTACAATGGTTATCATCGTCGGGGCACTTTGCTCCTGCGGTGGAGTTTCGCACGAAAATTCCGAAATACGGAGCGTTGCCCTGACTAAACCTGTATTATTGGAACCCGTCCGTGTAATAACCCGTCCGGGCATCGTCCGCGAAGCGCATACGATCAGCCTCGGATTCAAAACGGCCGGACAAATCAAGCGTATCCATGTGCGGGAGGGCAACCATGTCCATCAAGGGCAATTACTCGCCGAGTTGGACAACACCGACTATCGGCTGGACGTCGAGGCGTTGCAGATCCAATACGACCAACTTAAAGACGAGGTAGAACGCACGGAGAAGCTTTTCGACCAGAAAAGCATCTCGGCCAACGATTACGAAAAGGCCGTCGCCGGATTAAAACAGTTGAGCGTAGAGTTGCAGACGAACAAGAATAAGCTCGACTACACGAAACTTTATGCACCGACAGACGGGTACATACAGTCCGTGAATCTTTCTCCGGCAGAGATGGTTAATGTTGGGACGGCTCTTTTTACGCTGTTGGACGTATCGCGCATGGAGGTCGTAGCGGATATTCCGGTCGGCGAATACAGACAACGCGACCGCTTTGCCAGCTTTTCTTGTAAGGTGGCGGGCATCGAAGACGAATTCCCGATGAAACTGTCGAGCATCACGCCTAAAGCCGACGGAAATCAACTTTATCAGTTGCGTCTGACTTTTACGGCACAACACGATAAGCGACTTACGGCGGGTATGAATGCTGAGATCGGAATCATTGTAACAAATACGGTTCCTGCTACCGGATTCGCCGTACCGTTGTGCGCCGTCTTCCGTGACAATGCTAAAAATGAACCGTGCGTGTGGGTATTGGAGGCGGACTCTACTGTATTCAAGCGTCCTGTCGTGCTGAACGGAACGGATGCCGAAGGTCGTGCCGTCGTCATCGAAGGACTGACGGGCGATGAACGTATCGTCCGTGCCGGAGTGAATATTTTGCAGGAAGGACAGCGGGTGCGTGTTGTCAAAAAAACGAGTAAAACCAATATAGGGGGGACTACTGTAATGAAGATGACTGATTTTTTCATGCGGCAGCCAATCCTTTTTTGGTCGCTCATAGCGGCGATCCTCGTCGCCGGAGTGCTCGCATTCGTACAGATGCCCAAATTGGAAGACCCTGCCGTATCAGCTAAACAAGCGATGGTAGTGGTTTCGTGGCCGGGAGCCAGCGCACACGAGATGGAGCTGAAGGTCGCCCAAATGATGGAAGATGAGTTGCGGGCGCTACCCAATGTGAAAAAGATAAAGACCGAATGCCAAAACGGTTCTGCCATGTTTACTGTCGAATTTCAAATGACAGTATTAAATCAAGGTTTGGAACAGCATTTCGATTTACTGAGACGTAAGGTCAATGACGTAGCTTCACGTCTTCCCCAAGGGTGTTACAGTCCGGTCGTGGTGGATGATATGATGGATGTATATGGTATTTTCTATGCATTGACTGCCGACGGTTACGACTATCCCGAAATGTATAAATACGCCAAATACCTCCGTCGTGAACTACTCGACGTGAAAGGTGTCAAACGCATCAACATTATCGGCAACCGAGACGAAGTAATCAACATCATCCTCTCTAAAGAGCAGATTACCCGCAACGGCATTGTTCCCACACAAATCATGTCCGTATTGCAGGCAGCCGGAAAGACTGTCGATGCGGGAAAATATCGCAGCGGCGACGATCAGATTGCGCTCTACGTCGATTCGGCTGTTGAAAACGAGGAAGATATTCGCGACCTGCTGATTCAAACACTGGACGGGAAACGCATCCACCTCGGTGATATTGCCCGTGTGGAACGGGCTTATGCCGAACCGCAACGAAATGGCTTTTTCGTCGGAAACCAGCCTGCGCTGGCCATCTGTATAGCGATGGAGTCGTCGGCCATTGTTCCCGACGTAGGCAAGGCCGTCGATGCCCGGCTGGCCAATGCAATGAGACACGTCCCCGTCGGATTTGAAACCGAAAAAATCTTTTTCCAACCCGACAAGGTAGATGAAGCCATCTCCTCCTTTATGTGGAATCTCGTCGAATCGGTTGCCATCGTTATTTTAGTGTTGATATTCACGATGGGGCTGCGCAGCGGACTGATCATCGGGGTCGGTCTGGTGCTTACGGTAGCAGTGTCGTTTCCTATTTTACTCGTCTGCGGAACAACGCTGCAACGTATTTCGCTCGGCGCATTCATCGTGGCGATGGGAATGTTAGTGGATAATGCCGTCGTGATTATGGACGGAATCTTGATCGATAAAAAAAGGGGATTGGGGCCGAAAACCTATCTTTACCGTATTGGGCGTAATACAGCCATACCGTTATTAGGTGCAACAATCATCGCCGCTTCCACATTCCTCTGCGTCTATCTTTCGCCCGATACAGCCGGAGAGTACGCCGGCGACCTCTTTTTAGTGTTATGTGTCAGTTTGTTGGCAAGTTGGATGTTGGCTTTGGTACAGGTTCCTATCTGCGCAAAATCATGGTTACCGAAGCGGGAGAAACCGACCGGAAACGATTCCGGTGTGGTAATGAACTCGCCTGTACACCGTTTTGTGCGTCGTACAATCGTATTTCTGATCGGTTACAAAAAGACTACCATCGTCGTGGCTTTTTCCATGTTAGTTCTCTGCATTTTCGGTATGACACGTGTCAAAAATCTCTTCTTTCCCGATTTCGACTATAAGCAGTTCGTTGTTGAATGTTTCTTTCCTTCAGCCACCGACGCCGATGTAGTACGTGATCGATTGCTGGAAATGAGCGACCGACTATCGGACAATCCAGATATCGAACGTGTCGCTATCAGCCAAGGTAGTGCTCCGGCCCTCTACTGTCTGGTACGTCCGATGACTTCGGGAGGCGATTGTTATGGCGAACTGATTGCCGATTGTAAGGACTACAATACCGTTTTGAAGCAGATTCCCTCCATTCGGCAACAACTGCGCGAAGAATTTCCCGACGCTTACATCCGCATCCGAAAATACAACTTTTCCACTTCGACCTCGCATACCGTCGAAGTGGAGTTTGCAGGTCCCGATCCGACTGTACTGCGTGATTTGAGCGCACGAGCCGAAGTCATCATGCGCCGTTCGCCCTACGTTGATGCCTATTCGGTACAAAATAATTGGAAGCCGAAAGGCAAAGCATTCGTGGCGGAATACATACAGAAAGACGCCCTGCGTTCGGGAGTCGAGCGCGGAGACGTGGCCAATGCGCTGTTGGCCGCCACGAACGGAATGACGGTCAGTACTCTGAACGATCAGGAACGTATGGTAATGCTTAATTTGCAAATCCGCAATGACGACGGAAGCCGCATTCAAAAACTTGAAGACATTCCCGTATGGAGCACGATGAATGTACACCTGTCGAACGAAGAATTACAAGGAACACTTGCCGGAGGCAAGGCGATGAGCGAATTGCAAGACAAGGTTTTTCGTGCCGTGCCGCTCGGTAACGTCGTCGATAGCCTGCGGCTCGATTGGGACGAAGACCTCGTATTGCGCCTTAACGGACGGCGTGCAATCGAAGCGGAGTGCGATCCGAATCCTAACTGCGACGAAGCCACCCCGGCCAAAGTCGTATCCTCCATTCAGGATGAAATCGAAGCGATCCCGTTGCCTGAAGGCTATACGATGCGTTGGGTCGGCGAAGGCGAGGTACAAGGGGAAGCTATCGGCAACTTGATGAAATTCGTACCGATAACTATTTTCCTGATTCTTGCCATCTTGTTGTTCCTATTCAACAGTTGGCGTAAAGTCATCCTGATTCTGCTCTGTTTCCCATTCGTGTTCTGCGGTATTACCCCTTCGCTACTATTGAGCGGGCAACCTATGACTTTCATGGCCATTATCGGCATGTTGGGACTTATCGGCATGATGGTCAAGAACGCCATCGTGCTCGTAGACGAGATCAATCGGCTCCAGACCGAAGAGAAAGTCGCGCCCTACACCGCCGTGGTGGAAGCGACCGTTTCCCGCGTACGCCCCGTGTTGATGGCCTCGCTGACGACGATCGTCGGCATGATTCCGCTCGTCGGCGATCCGATGTACAGCTCGATGGCCATTACGATCATGGGGGGCCTCACAATCGGCACGATCATTACGCTCGTCCTGCTACCGCTTTTCTATGCAACGTTGTTCCGCATCCGTAAATCCGCTAACATATAAAAATGATAACCAAATGAATAAGAGAAATATAGTTATTTCGTGTTGTGTCAGCCTGTTTTCAATCGTAAGTGTTTCGGCACAACAACCGCTCCGGCTCTCACAGGTTGAATGCCGAAAGATGGCGCTGTCGCACAGCGAAGAACTGCAACAGGCGGACAATAAGCTTCGACAGGCGGAACTCGATCGGAAAATTGCAAAAACGGCTTTTTTGCCAAATATCGACGCTTCGGCAACCGGAGCCTATCTACTTCCCGATATGGATATGATGGGCATGGAGATGCGTATGCGCGGTACTTATATGGCTGGCATCAATCTGACACAACCCATTTATGCGGGAGGTAAAATCACGACCGGACATCGGTTGGCCCGCATCGGTGAGGAAGCCGCAGCCGAGCGGTATCGCATGACCCGCATGGAGGTACTCGTCGAAGCCGACAATGCCTATTGGACTTATATTGCCGTAGGGCGCAAGGTGCGGATGCTGGAAAGTTACCATGCGCAGATGGATACCCTGCGCCGCCAGACGGAAACGGCACTTGCGGCGGGGATGGCGACCGAAAACGAGCTACTGCGTATCGAAGCCAAACGTAGCGACGTCCGCTATCAGTTGCAAAAGGTACAGAATGGAGCAGACCTGTGCCGTATGTCGCTCTGTCGGATTGTGGGTGTCGATTTCGATACGGAGATAGAAGCCATCGATACGACATTTGTCATTTCGGAACCCAGCGGAATTACATCGGATATAAATTCCCGCCCCGAACTGCACCTGCTCGAAAAACAGGTCGCAGCCGAAAAGGAGCAAATTCGCATGGCACGTGCCGATATGTTACCCACTATCGGGCTATCGGTCGGTTATTCCTATTACGGCAATATCAAGCTCAAAGGCATGACCGATACCGGTGGCGGTGCGATGATTCCCTATTCGCAGGAATTCCGCGACGGAATGGGCATGGCCATGCTGTCTGTGAAGATTCCGATTTTCCATTGGGGCGAGAGCCGCAAAAAGTCCGCAAAGCACAATATGAGCTGTGCAATGCCGAACTCGACCTGCAAAAGAATACCCGACTGCTCAATATCGAGGTGCAACAGGCAATCCGCAATTTGCAGGATAGTTACGGACTTATCAATACGGCGGAAAAAGGATTGCAGCAGGCTGATGAAAACCTGCGTGTGATGCGAAACCGTTATGCGGCGTCGATGGCTCCGCTGACCGACCTGCTCGACGCCCAGTCGCAGTGGCAGCAGGCCGAGAATAATCTGATTGAGGCGCAAACGCAGTATAGAATCTACGAAACGGAATATCTGCGAGCGACGGGAATATTGTAATCAAAAAGTTGGGCGATGTTTCCCTAAATGAGTTTGGTAAAGGGCTACAAACTAAAGTATAAACCCATAAACAAGTAATTCAAATATGAAAGAACAGAACAAAAAAACGTCTCTTTTTTTAAAGAAAGACAACATCAGCACCATTTCGCTACCGAACAGGATGTAGCGGAGGAATTTTTCGCGTTGCTCTCGAAAGCAAGAGAGCATTATCTTCAGGATGTCGTAACAGACGGCAAGCGGTATGACCGCTACGTGGATGACTTCGTAAACGGCCACCGGTACATAGATGCGATCAGGCGGTCTGCCGAAATTGCCACGAAATGAATATCCACATCATCAAGGGACTGCTAAACGACTGCGCCAGCCTTGTCAAACTTCTTTTTGCAGCCACCTCCTTCTCGCTTGAGAAGTGCATGGAACTAAAATGGATGTACGATACGTCCGAATCGCTGTCGATAACCGGCAGGCATCGCATCTATAAGCCGAACGACGCCCCTCCTCTTTCTTTCGGCAGCCATTTCACCCGTGAACAGATGGTAGGTATTGTGTCTTGTGCCAATACTTACCATCCTTTTTGTACTCCTATTATTGCTGTCCGGTAAAACTTTTTCGAGCTATTAAAATTAGGGCTGGCATCTCAGGTGAGGTGTCAGCCCTTTGAGTTACCTTTACGTCGCTAAACAAATAAATGTAACTATGGGTAAAGGTAGCTATTTTACCGGACAGCCGGTCTATAGTCAGGTAATTAAATTGCTTGATAAATCAGAAATAGTCAAAATCAGCCGTGAAACAAAGGGAAGCGAGGCTTACGTCAAGCGATTAGATGGTTACCAGCATCTTATTGTAATGCTTTTCGGCGTGCTGAAACACTTTGATTCTCTGCGTGAGTTGGAGATTGGCATGAAGGCGGAGGCAAACAAGTTGCATCACCTGGGTCTTGACTATCTGGTGAAACGCAGTACGCTTTCCGAGGCCAACATCCGGCGTCCCCAAGAATTCTTCGCCAAGGTGTATTCGCTTTGTTGGAGCACTATGCCAAGTTTTTAGCGGACAGCCGCCCTGTGCACACCTACAAAGGCTGCACGCACGAGCCCAAGGACTGGGAGAAACTTCTTTATATGATGGATTCAACAACCATTAGCCTCTTTGACAACATTCTAAAAGGCGTTGGACGCCATCCTAAATCGGGAAGGAAGAAGGGCGGTATGAAAGTACATACGGTGATGAAGTACCATGTTGGACTTCCGATGGTGGTGCAACTCACTTCAGCGGCCAAACAGGACCATTACCTGCTCAAAGAGGTATATTTGCCGAAAGATTCCACCTTGGCAATGGATCGCGGATATATCGACATAGCCCAATTCCAGGGGCTTACGGAAAAAGGCGTGTGTTATGTGACAAAGATGAAGAGAAACTTGAAATACGAAGTGCTGGAGTCTATCACATATGTCAACCCACAGGGACTTGTCACCCACATAGACCAAAAAGTGAGCTTTACCCGCAACGAACTGACACACGAGGCGCGACGTGTGGCGATTTTCGATAATAAGAAGAAAGCTGTAGTGCTACTGACCAACAACTTCGAGTTCTCAGTAGAGGACATTTCCGAGATTTACCGTCTGAAATGGGGCCATAGAGAGCCTGTACAAGCAGCTCAAGCAAAACTTTCCGCTGCATTTCTTCTATGGAGACAGCGTCAATGCCATACAAATCCAAACGTGGGTGGCACTGATTGCCAACCTGCTCTTCATTGTGCTGTCAAGAACCATCAAGCAGCATTGCGCTTTCTCGCAACTCGTGACTATGGTGCGCCTGACACTCATGTACTACATCGATTTCATAGCCTTTATGGAAAATCCAGACAGGATTTGGGAGGATATGGTGACTAAAGAAAGCTCAATGCACCACCTGAACCTGGACTTTTCGACTAAGGGGGCTTGCTTTTGAAAAATCCTAGCCGAAGCACGTATATACAGAGCTTCGGGAAGAATTTTCATGACGTTATGAGTTTTACCGGACAGCAATAAAAAAAATAGAAAACATCGAGCTAACCGAAGGCTACTCGCTCAAATGGCTTGGCGAACAGAAGTTGCAGGCGGATGCTATGACCAATATTTTCAAATTCATTCCTCTGACCATCATCCTCATCCTTGTCATACTGTTATTGCTTTTCAATGACATCCGCAAGTTGCTCCTGATTCTTTGCTGCCTGCCTTTTGTCATCGTGGGTATTTCGCCGACGTTGCTTATCACGGGAACGCCGTTTACTTTCATGGCCATTCTCGGAGCTATGGGATTGATGGGAATGATGATAAAAAACTCGATCGTACTGGTGGACGAAATCACGCGCCTCACCAAAGAAGGCATGGCGCCTTACGATGCCATCATCAACTCCACAGTCAACCGCACGCGTCCTGTTTTTTTGGGGAGCAAAATATATCACCTTATTTTTTATTGATCACTTAATAACAGACAACCTTAGATACTACCTTTTTTATTAAGTACATCCCCAATCATCGCTTTCACCTCCTGCCCAACTTCTACAAAATTCCTGTAGAGAATCCGTTCCCGCTCTTCTCTAGAATTGAATGTATAGAACCGGGGCAGCGGATAGTTTTTATAGTCCGCTTCCTCTCTCTTTATCGCTGTCATGTCAAAGTCCGTCTTGCAGTAAAACTTGGAAGTTTTGAATTCATCCGATTCCTGAATGTTCATACTTCCATTCTTCCCTACCTTCGTTTTCACAAAGTCACGTGCGACCTGGCCGCATATCCAGCCAGTAGGCAAATCGGAAATCTTACTTGCCGGAACGAGGTTGTCCATATTTTCATTCAGATTAATCGAGGTCTTGTCCCGATCAATAGTTACTCCTTTCTTGAGCTGCACCACCTTACCGAAAATATCATTACTCAGCCACTCCAGCGTTTCCTTGGCACGGGCAGAGCCGCTTATCACATTGCCCACAGTTGTAATAATCTTCTGCATACCCACTTTCCCGTAATCCGCTTCCAATTGTGGTAGTTCCTGAAATCCCAAAGCCACGCTTACCTTATTACTTCGGGCAGTACCTATCAGTCGGTCTATCTTATGGAAGTACAGCGTAGGCAACTCATCCACGATAATGCTCACTGGGATATTCTTACCTTGCCCAGTATTCACTCTTGTCACAAGCCGGTTCAGAATCAGAGCATTCAATGCTCCGATAATGCTTTCCATCTCCGGGTCATTAGCTATCAGCAGATAGCTTGGATTCTTCGGGTCTGATACTTTCAAGTCAAAGTCATCACCGTCTTTATGAAAAATCCAATAAGACTCTTTGGTAGCCAACCGGCTAGTATAGACACGCAGCGTGCCGATCATACCCTCCAACTGTTCCATCGCTTTGTTTTTCAATGCCGTTTGAAACGGACCGAGTAGCGGCGCTACCTCATTATCCGTTTCCAACACTTCAAATATGGTTTGATATCCTTCATTCAGAAATGAAAGAATATGTGGCATATCCGAATATTTGCCCAACCAATAAGCCGGCTGAACTATATCCCCATCTTTCTTATCACGCACCACACCTGTCGGTTTCCAGAATTTCGTTTCCTTGTCTTGCGCTTTTTCCGCATACAGCCGTTTACCATTCTCATCGTATGGCTCCCGTTCATAGTTCACAAAGAAGTAGATGCACGCTGCCAGGAAGTTGACCGCCGATGTTTGGAAAAACTGATCACTGCCGCCACCGCCTTCTCTCTTTCCTTTTTGCAGGGATTCCAGCAATGTCTCAGCCGTCTCACTAGCCGCCGCCAAGTTCTGGATGTATTTTTGCTGAATGGGATTCACCCTCCGGCTGTATTCCACATTCACAAAGTTGATAGTGTTAAACTTACAGCCTTTAGGTACTTTGCCAAGTTTTTGATTCTTCCTGTAATGATAGTAGAGTTTCTCAGCCAAGGTCGGAAACTTATAATCATACACCACCATCGCAAACCCTTTAGCGGAGTGCTGGCGGATAAACGGTTCAATGATGGAAAAGGTCTTGCCTGATCCCGGCGTACCCACGACCCAAGTTCCTCTGAACGGATTAGAAATATTACAGAATCCTTTACGAAACTTACCTTTATAATAGAAGCGCATCGGGATGTTCACCGAATATGCAGTTTCCTGAAGCTGGGTACACTGTTCAAAACTTTCGTTCTCAAGGTTAAAGCGATCTTTCAGCAATCCTTCCTTCAGTAACTTTGAGATATTATCTAATGCCACATGTGCCAGAATAGTTCCCACGATGGTGGTTCCCATGTAGAGAATAATATTCAGTGGCAAACCGTAGAACCGTACATTCAGGGTAAAGCCAAAGAGGCACACGGCCGCTATCAGCAACGCTACACCACTAACCAACGGATAAAGCACTTGCCGTCTGGCATCAAATTCCAAATGCTTCTTATTCCGGGTGCCCACACACGTGATGCAGATAAGCGCAAAGGTCGCTATCTTGCTGTAAACAAGATTTCCGTCCTGATAGATAAGCCACGTCTTGATACGACCATGCACATCACAGAGTATGCCGTTCCAGTGGTCTAGCATCTCCGGTGACACGGCATACTCGAAAAATTCCATCAGGATAGAGATATAAATCACTGCTCTGAATATCTTGTACGCTCCCTGTAGTTCCTTGCTTTCTTCCATATATTCCTGTATCTGTTTGTATCAGTACGTGCTACTCATTGATGGTTATGATCGCTCTCGCCTTATGCGCTTGCAGCTTCGGTGTTTCCTGCAAGGCTCCGCTTCCAACGGAATACAGCCACGCTTTGGCAGTCTGCTGTCCTTTCACCTCCGTAGAAGTCCAGTACCAGCACCGGTCAGGATGATCAGGCACCAAGTCCCCTCCGCAAAGTCCGATAGATTGGTTCACTACTTCTTTCACGCCATGCAACAGCTTCATTTGAGCCACCGACGGGATATAAGCACTTTGTCCGTAGCTCCAAATATCGAACACGCTTTTCGCCAAAGGAGAAGACGTATCCGTCGTATGAAATAGGGCAAAGGTGTTAGCGTTCCCGTCCAGTGCAGTCATATCTGCCGATGTACCTTGATTTACTCCGATACTATCTGCAAAAGCTTCGGCAGTCGTATCATGGAGATATACGGCATAACCTTTCCCTTCCGTTTCTGAATCACGATTCAGGTAGAAAACAACTCCGACAGCTTCCTTGCCTGATTCTTTATAGTCGTCGTAGGCCAGCGCCTGCCCGTCCGTACACAGGATATGGCCCACTTTCATAGCAGTGTCCGGGAACTCCCTATGACTGTCACAAGCCGTTAGCAGAACGGCACTCATACATATGAATAGTATCTTTCTCATCTGGTTGGTATTTTTACTCCGATTACTATACCTGTGAGAAACAAGTCTTTACCTTCTATCATAATGTCACTTCTCACTTGCCAGTAGAGCTGCCACCCCTTTTTCAAGGAATAGCTGTGTTCGTAGCCTACGTGAATACCGCCTAACACATTACCGCACCCGGAACCCAGTGAGCCGCCAAGCCGCAAATTTCCATGATGGTTACGCCCTCTCACTACGCAAGGCTTGTAAGCCACACCCAATCCCCACGTTCTGTAGTTGTTCCAAAATGACTCAGGACAGACATGTCCGCAGGAAGCGCATTTATCCCATTTCAGATAGGCATTGCCGAAAAACTCCCATGCGTTATGATACTTTGTCTCGTATTCATAGCCGATAGTCAAATCCATTCCATTCTCATAGAGCAGTCCGGTTCCTATTTGTATTCTTCCGTCCCGGTCATCCGCCCATGCAGTAGTGCCCATTGTCAAGGCTGCTACCAATATCATCAGTATCTTTTTCATTCTTCTCTCAATAAGGCGTTATTAAAGCTATCAGCACTCAACACATCTTCATAGTCTATATTGAGAGTGATGGTTCTGCCGGAAATCTGTTTCTCGCTCATCTCAATGGTCAGTACCTTGTCGTTGGGGAACGTCAGTTTCTTTACGACCATTACATTCCGATACCCGTGTAGAAAGGATTTTGTCTGTTCCAAGATCATTTCAGGCTTCAGTTCGATAATTTGCGAATTAGTCGCTTTCGACACTTTTTTGTCTGCCAGCTTGATGCGCACTTCATCGATGTCAAATCGGATGTTCGTACAATTTTCTATCGAGTAATCGATAAAGAAATAGTCACCCACGGCATACACATTGTTCAGCCGCATAGTCATCCGGTGTTGCTTGCTACTCACATTCCTGAACTTTGCCGGAGAAGTCCATATCTGCCGGGCATAGCGGTACATCTCTTCGGTGGACAGGCTCACTGCCGGATTACGGTAAGCCTGTCTTTCCATGAGTTGTATTTCTTTGTCACTCACCGCTTCCTTCATCCTTGTTGTGTAGAGCAAAGCATATTGCGTGCGGTATCGTTCCGTCACTATCGTTACGATGGCCAATACCTCGCCATCCTCGTGGCCACCTTCTTTGGGCTTCAGTCGGATGGTATTATTGATAGGTTGGTCACCTGCCACCTTTTCGGTGGATATATCCACAAATCGAATCGGTTCCGAGGCGGTGATGACGGTAGTCACCTGCTCATTCACAGTTATCTGTTCCATCTCTTCGTAGGTCTGTTGTGCGAAGGTCGGACATACTGTCAATAGCCCCCATGCGAGGGATGCAATCTTCTGTTTGATATTCATATCTTTTACTCCTTATTATCGTTCCGTTGATTTTTTCTCTTTACCGTTCACCAGGTACACGAATGTCCCGTATTTCAGCTTCGCCTTATTCTTCTTCACCGACTTAGAGATGGCATTGCTGGTTTGCTGATAAGCATTCTGTACAGCTTGCATACCCCATTGGGTAAAGCTGTTGCCACCCGTTCCGTTGTTCATATTTACATTGCTGCCCAAGGCACTGCTCGCCACATCCTTGCTTGTTTCCCTGAATGTGCTACTAGGTACATATAACCCTTCCAACCCGTCCGTATCGTAAATGGAAAGATCCACCTTCAGCAGTTCATCATCCACCATCAGGCTTTTCACATTGCCTTTCACTCGTTGGCTACCGAATCCGGTCATCGTAGCATAGAGGTAAGCTCCTTTGGATACAACCAGCTCACCGATTTCCACATCATCCAGCAGTCGAAGCCTTACCCTCGACCCATCCACCGCCTTGATGTCCTCGTCTATGATGGCTTTTATCAATTTCGGTTCCGACTCATTCTCGGCCAAAGTGTGGAAATAATCCGATGGCTTCTTTACAAGTTTTACTACCGTACTACTTGTAGTATTATCGCCAATACCGTTCACCTCTATTTTCCCTTTCATGGCGGTATGTCCGTTTCCTGCATTGTCCGTATTCTCAGCCATATCCGGCACACCTTCCGTATTTTTCTGACCGTTCAGCCGTGCTTCGGCAAATGCTTTTTGCAATTCTGCCAATGCCCCTTGTTCCCGTTGTTTGCTTCGTGCCAGCCGTTCCGCTTCGCTGAGTGGTTGCAGGTTGGTGGAGTCCGTCATCAGATTTTTCCCTTTTTCAGCACTTTGCCGGAGTTTTTCCTGCATCTCTTGCGAGCGTTGCAGTTTTTCCAGTTCCTCGGTCCTTTGGGCTGCTTCCATATCCAGCAGGGCAAGGTCATCTTTTGAATACTTCGAATCATAGCCTTCCTTGTCCTCTTCCTCATTGCCCCGGTCAATATTCTCTACCGCCGAATAGTCCTGGATTTTTCCGTAGGACTTCACCATGCTCTCGTACTTGCCGCCTATACCGTCACTCTGAATCTGTGCTTGTGGCAGTTCCGGATTCAGAAATTCCGTGGTTTGCAGTTCACTTGGTTTCTCTGCTGCTTCGGTGTCAAAGATGTCAAAGACTAAATACCCGGTTATCAACAAGAGGGGGTAGAGGATAGCAGGAAGCATATACTTCGGCTGCTTGAAGTTTATCTTATCTGTGATCATTGCGGTGAAGTTTTTGTTTGAGTAATTTTTCCTGTTGCTCCGTAGCCGTTGCGTGTTGCTCTGTCTTCTGCATCCGGCTCACGGCTACCATGCGGTAAATATTAAATGCCAGGCAACTCACCACAATGGTGAATACGATGGTAAGAAACCATTTCGGATGTTTACAGGCAAACCGCTGCACACCACTGGCCGCCTTATCAATTTTCAATACTTTGGCAGTCTTGCAGCCTGCCGCCACTTCACTCTCATACCGCTTTCTGTATTTCGGATCGTCTTTGTCTGGCATTCTTTCTCCGATTATCATCTTTTTCCAACTCATATCAATATGCTTTAGGGATTATTCTCAATAATTGTTCTTTGTCTTCTGCTCAATGTCTTTGTTCAGCAGCGTTCGCCAGTTCACCACCAGTAGCCCGTGTGGGTTGTTGTCCGTTCTCGGCACCCGTTTCAGTTGTCCTGCTGTCACCAGTTCACGGGTCAGGATGCTTGTCCTTCGCTCAATGCGTTGGCGGCCGTAATAGGTAAATTCCATCTTTTCCTTATCGAATTTAATGCTGTCACAGAAGATGGAGAACACCGCACTCGTACCCATGATATTGTTATAGAAGCCTTTTTCTTTCAGGGTATTGTATTGCGCCAATCCCGTTTCATCGACTAAGTACATCGCCTTTTCCATCGTGTATTTGATGTATTTATCATCAGGAGCCAATGTGAAAAAATAGTGGTGGAACATCTCCACATGGCTTTTGGCTTCCACGTCAAGGGTTTCCTCCATCGTGGTACGCTGTACTAGGATGGGTACATTGCCGTCCAATACATACACTTTCTGTTGAGCATCCACCACCATAGTTCTTGCCGTCCAGATACTCGATACGCTGATAAGAATACACCCCAACAGGAAAAATCCACAGATGATGGTTACCAGCTTTACTTTGTTTTCAAGATTCTTAATGACCATATTTGATTCTATTTTTGTTGCTTGTCCTTTTCTTTTCCCTTATTTCATCATGGAACTGATAGCTCTCGTCGTTGACATCTTGGCTTGTTGTGCCACACCCTCGCCGAAGT
Source organism: Bacteroides sp. BFG-637 (assembly GCF_024793605.1). NCBI lineage: Bacteria > Pseudomonadati > Bacteroidota > Bacteroidia > Bacteroidales > Bacteroidaceae > Bacteroides > Bacteroides sp. BFG-637. The sequence goes on from NZ_JANUPD010000002.1 coordinate 258,970, forward strand.
TTCGGGTAGAGAATGCCGTATCTCCTTCCGGCACCATCCATGCCGCCAAGTCCGGCACAAGGTTCAGGCATTTCAGAGCCACGATGCTTGCCGCCATCAGATAACCGGCAGAGAAAAAGGAGTTTTGCAGGTAGGCAGCCATGGTCTGTTCGGAGGTGGTGATTGCTTTCAGGTTCTCCATCTGTATGCAGAGCACAATGTCAAAGAGTAATAGCACGTAGAATCCCACGAAGTACAACATCGCCCCATAAAAATGCACCGTCAGATACCTTGTCAGCCACTTCGCCCATGCACCTTCCCATTTCGGAAGCAGGCTGAAAGCCCACTGTATAGGGCCAAAGATGGTCAGCATACCGAGCAATATCTGCTGACAGTATATCGTTGCCCATTAGCCAATGTATTGAAACGAAGGGAAAATAAAAACAAATAAAATCTATATAAATATTGATTATCAATGTATTATTAAGTAATGATGATTTCTGTTGTATTCCTTAAAAATCTCTATTATTCGACATTTTTGTTACCTAAAACGATACTTATATCCGGATTATTTGTTATCTTTGTATATGGATATAAATCGCTGATATACAATGGGAAGAAAAAAGAAATCATTAATAGAGAAATCTCCGTTCAAGTTACGTCACCGCAAACTGGCGGACGGACGTTTATCCCTGTTTCTTGACCGTAGCGTAGACGGCGGGCATGAGTACGAGTTTCTGCAACTCTACCTCATGCCGGAAACATCCGCCAAAGCAAAGCGGCAAAACGCGCAGACACTCCGCAAGGCGGAAGATATCCAGCGAGAACGGACAGAAGCCCTGCTCAATGCGAAGGTGGAAACAGTACCGGAAAGCAAATCTTCCGATATGCTGCTGTCCGACTGGATGGCCATTGTCCGCAAGAACCACGAACACCGGGGAGCACGCGACCTGAACGGAATTGACAACGCCCGCAAGAACCTGCTGAAATTCCGTGCAGATGTCAGGCTCCGTGATGTGGACAGACAGTTCTACCTTGATTATATCGACTGGCTTCGCTCTTCCTGCAAGACCGCATGGGGAAAACAGGTTACTCCCAAGACGGCCCATTCCTATTATACCACTTTGCGTACCGCTTTGAACGAGGCTGTGCGTGAAAGACTGATTGAATCAAATCCTTGGTACAAACTGGAGATGACCGAGAAAATCAAAGTTCCCGAAAGCAAACGGGATTTTCTGACCATCGAGGAGATAAAGAAAATGATAGCCACGCCATTCTTTAACGAGCAGGTACGGCAGGCATACCTGTTTTCCTGTTTTTGTGGACTTCGTATCAGTGACATACGGAAATTGCGCTGGCGTGACATCTCCACATCAGGCGGGCAATGGCTCGTGTCTGTAGTTATGACAAAGACCACGAATCCCGTTTATATCCCCCTTTCGCCCCAAGCGGTAAAATGGTTGCCGGAACGTAATGGCTGCACACCGGATGGCCTTGTCTTTGGAGGGTTGCCCAATACAAGCAACCTTTGTGTCAGTCTCAAGAACTGGGCTGATAAGGCAGGCGTAAAGAAGAACGTGACATTTCACACGGCACGTCATTCATGCGCGGTGCTGCTGCTGACGCTCGGAGCGGACATCTATACCGTTTCCAAAATCCTCGGCCACCGTTCCGTGCGTGCCACACAGGTTTATGCGAAAATAGTAGACAAGAAAAAGGACGATGCAATCGCCTTGGTTGACGACGCATTCTAAATACATTATTATATATGGCAACAACAAGGAAATCAACCAGACTCAAGGAACCGGTAAAGGTGCGCACGAAGAAGCTCGCCGACGGTTCGGAATCCTATTATCTCGACATCTATGTTGACGGAAAACGCAGTTACGAGTTCTTGAAACTATACCTGTTGCCCGAAATCAATCCTATGGTCAAGGAGCAGAACCGTGCCACAAAAGCGGCGGTAGAAGCCATCAAATCAAAACGCATCATCGAACTGACCCACTCGAAGGCCGGACTGAAAAAGACATCCGTCCGTTCCAAAATGCTGCTGGACGACTGGATGGAAACCTATCTTGCCGAACAGGAACGAAAAGGCGCGAGAGGACTGAAACTGTTACGGACAGTCTGCCGGTTGCTTCCCCTTTACAAGAAAAAGGTGAGGATGAGAGAGATTGACAAGGACTGGTGTCTGGGTTTCATCGACTGGATTCAGCACACCTACAAGACCCGGTGGGACAAGCCGCTTTCACCCAAAAGCGCAGCGGACTACGTGGGCTATTTTTCCACGGCACTCAACGCCGCCGTCCGTGCCGAAGTTATCCCGGAGAACCCGATAATGACACTTGCAGCCACAGAACGTATCAAGGTGCCGGAATCCAAACGGGAATACCTGACCATTGACGAGATTAAAATTCTGATCGACACGGAATGCCCCCGTGAAGACGTGAAACGTGCCTACCTTTTCGCCTGTTACTGCGGTTTGAGGTTGAGCGATGTCTATGCCTTACGATGGAAAGATATTGTTCAGGACGGGGAACAATACCGGATGTCAACCGTGATGCAAAAAACTACCACACCGATTTACTTGCCTCTTTCCCGCCATGCCGTCCGTTGGCTGCCTGAAAGGAACGGTGCGGAAGACGGGCTGCATGTCTTTGCCGGACTCCCGGCAGAACCCAATATCAACAAGGTACTGGCCAAATGGATGGCAACGGCAGGAATCAATAAAAAAATCACCTATCACACGAGCCGCCACACGTTCGCCACGATGATGCTTACCCTCGGAGCGGACCTTTATACCACGAGCAAACTGCTCGGCCACGCCAACGTAAAGACCACGCAGATATACGCGAAAATCGTTGACAGCAAGAAAGTTGAAGCGGTGAATCTGGTTGATAACGTATTTGGCTGACATCCTGCGTTGTACTCCATTACCACCGGTTCCAATCCTATTTGAATAATTGCCGAATTTTGACCTTCCCTGTCAGATTTCAATCCGAAGAGGTCAAAACTCGGCATATCTGTTTATCAGATACATAAACCTGAACTAATCTTCTTGATTGAGATAGATAATTTCAGATTTATGGACGCAGCTCATAAACCTCACAAAACCTTATATCTGAATTTACAGCGTAATATTTCGTAGATAATTTCAAATAAGTGGTTCTAAAATTTGCTTGGGCAATTCCAAATGCGTAATTTTGCATCAAAACATGAAAGTATGGATAAACTTATTGGCCGCGACAAAGAACACGCGGAACTGGAAAGATGCCTGAACTCGGACAGATCGGAGCTGGTCATAGTCTACGGCAGGCGGCGTATCGGAAAGACATTCCTGATTGAAGAATTTTTCGACCGGAAGTTTGATTTCAAATATGTCGGTGCGCATGGAATGACCACCCGCAGACAGTTGAACAACTTCCTGAATGTGCTCAACAGTTATTCGGAAAAAAAGTTCTCCCATTTAAGCAACTGGGATGGAAGCCTTTTATGCCCTTGAAGAATACCTGTCGTCCCTGCCCGCTGACCGTAAACGGATTGTGTTCATAGATGAAATGCCTTGGATGGATTCGGGAAAATCCATATTCGTGTCGGCCCTTGAAAACTTCTGGAACGGCTGGGCCATGTCACAGCGGAACATCATGCTTATCGCCACGGGGTCCGCGACCTCATGGATGAAAGACAAGATTGTCGCCAACAAGGGAGGCCTCCATGCCAGAGTGACGTGTAACCTGCATCTGTCCCCGTTTACCCTGAATGAGACGGAGCGGTATCTCGCAACCAGAGGCATCGAATGGGACCGTTACCAGCTTACCCAGACATACATGGTGCTTGGCGGTGTTCCGTTTTATTACAGCCTTCTTGACCCCACGTTGAGCCTTTCCCAGAATATAGACCGGCTGTTTTTCAATGAAGGCGCACTTTTGAAACTGGAGTTCGAGGAGCTATACAACGCCCTTTTCGACAATGCCGACCTGTACACGTCAATCGTGCAACTACTCAGCGAACACGAATCGGGAATGACAAGCAAGGACATATTCCAGTCACTATCATCGAAGAGCAGCAACATAACCAAGGCGATAAAAAACCTTGAAAGGTCCGATATGATAGAGAAATGGCTTCAGTACGGCAACAAACGTCGCGGAGCCGTTTACAGGCTTACGGATTTCTTTTCGCTGTTCTATTTCAAGTTCCTTGCCGACAACCTCTCACACGATGATGAATGGTGGAGCAATCATCTTGATTCCGGAAATGTATTCGACTGGATGGGCAGCAGTTTCGAGCTTGTCTGCATGAGACATCATAAACAGATCAAGTCGGCTTTGGGAATAAGGGGCATGGCTACATCCTTGTCCACATGGCAGGTCAAGCCCAACAAGGAGGAAGGAATGCCCGGCGGACAAATAGACATGATAATAGAGCGGGCTGACCGGATCATACACCTGTGCGAGATGAAATTCTGCATGGACACATACCGTATCAAGCCCGAATACGAACGCCGGTTGCGTGACCGTTCCGGTTTGTTCAGGGAACTTACCAAGACCAACAAGACATTGGTTCATACCTTTATCACGACGTATGGCGTGGCCAATGGCAAGAACAGAAGCATCGTCCACAGCGAGGTGACGATGGACGACCTTTTCAATTCCTGACGACTATGATGATACGGCAAATAACACAACGGTTGCACGAAGTGAACACACTTCTTGCCACTTACGGACAAGGTGTTTTGTCTTTTGAACAGGTCTTGCCTCCGTCCCTGTTCTATCAGGATTTCAACGACACGAACCTTCTTGTCAAGGAGGCTGCCTGTCTGGTAAAGGAAAACCCCGGACAACTTCTGGACTTTTCCTCTTCCCTTCTTTCGGAAACGAACAAATACCTTTCACTCGACAGGACGCCGTTGCAGGTGGCGGACTTTGAAACCCTTTTCAGGGAACACCTCAAACCGCTTGAACTCCGGTACGAGGAAGCGAAAGCAAGCGCCACAAAATTATGGAGCGAATATTCGGCGATGAGCAGCCGGCTGGATTTCCTGCCTCTGGATTCGGAAGAATACAGGTCGCTCGATGCGGAATGCGGTGCGGCAAAGGCAAAGTATGACGTGGCCCACGCGCACGCGAATCTATTATATAAAGAATGGGTGCAGGAGCGTGACCGGAATTTCTGTGTCTGGTGTTTCAAACCGATGTTCCTCGACGTGCTGGTGGAGCGTCTGCAGGGTATCGCCGGAAGCATCATCTCCGACATCGGACGCATGAAGGAGGGGAAACCATGAACCGTGCAAGCCTGCTGCAAGAGACCGCCGCATGGATGGACACCGTTGACCTCGCCCTGTGCCTGTTCATCTACGAGGTGTGCAACGACTACCAGTTCGAGTACCTGTCGGGCAGCGACTTCGTGAACTTCCTGAACCTGAAACCCACCGGACGGGCGGTCATCGTGCGCCCGAAAGAGAACCTGCGCATCTGTTACATGGTGTTTTCCATCGCCCGTACCATCAGGCCGCGCGAGCGCGGGAAACTCTGGTCGGAAGAGTTCCTGAAACGCTGCGGCATATCCAAATCCTACTACGACAAGCACCGCAGCGACGTTTGCAACAAAGGTGCTACAAAAGAGAACCAAGATTTCCGCAAATCCATCGACAGGGCCGTTGAAAACGCAAGACGGCTGAAAGGCACCCCATAACCGCCCGCCGTTTCCCCATTCAGCCCGGTATCTCCCCATTATAGCCATGCGCTATACCGTTCATACACAACGGTATGGCGCATTTTCTTTTTATACACTTTCCCCATTCGTCCCCCATTGGCCCACCTTGGGGCAAACTTAACTTTGCATCGGAAACAGAAGAAAGGAAAAGTCTGAAAAACAGCAGATTTCGATTCTACAAAAGTACAAGTAACAATAAAAATGAACGTATATGGAAAGTGAACGCAATTTAATGACCACCACGGAAGCAGCCCGCTACCTCGGACTGAAGCCCAGCTATCTCTACAAGATGATGATGCGCCGCGCAATCCCTTATTACAAACCGGGCGGCAAGCTGTGCTTCTTCGCCAAGGAAGACCTCGACGCATGGCTGAAACGGGTACGGGTGAAGTCGCAGGCCGAGATCGACAGCGAGGCATCCCGCTATCTGGTGGCACGTGAGAAAGACAAATGATTCATCAACCTTTTTTAGAACAATGCAGTCATGGACAATTCAAAGAACATGGAACCGGGTATCAGGAATATCGCGGTTCAGGATTCCCCGAACAAGGAACAGAGAAAGAAAGAGAGCAGACCCGCAATCAGCGCGAAGGCGCAGACCATTCTGGACTTCCTTCGCGGCTGTACCCCCTACGAGGCAGATTCCATACGGGTAATGGTCGGCTACGGAACGGGCAATGGCGATACCGCAACGATTGAGGCGACAGACATGCTGACCGTCAACCGCTTTCTCAACCACGGGCTTACCAAGGAAAACGGGACAGATGGCGAGGCCGTGATGAAACACCGTCAGGAACGTGCGCAAAAACTGATGGAAGCCGTCAAGGATTTTGTCGACATCGGCCAGCTCTGCCGCGTCAGCGTCGCACTGATGAAAATCTCTTCCGACTTCAAGGCGGTGGAGGACGCACGGGGGCACCTGCAATCCCAACCCGCCGCCAACGTGAACCGGAACTGACGTCAAACCGGAACGGGGTATCGGACGGACAAGGAAACTCCCGCACGCACTATCTCATTGAAACTGTTGTAGGTTTTCCGATACTCCATTCCCTTATTTTTTATTAAATTATGCAAGAAAACAAGAGGAACAAGGAAACATCCCTTTTCAAGAAGCCGCAGGGATTCCGTACAATCCGCATCCGTCTTACTGCGGAGGCAATCGAATGGCTCGGAAGGACAACGAAAGATGACGACGGCAATAGAATCGGCAACCACACTCTTTTTTATGACCTGCTCTCACGGATGCGACTGTCACCCGGCAGGGGCGATTCATTCCGCAGGCCGCAGGAATTGCAGCCCGGACAGTTCCAGTTCTCGGAAACCAGACTCGCGGAGGAATGGAACGTAGGGAGAAAAAGAACCCGCAATCTCCTTGCAACGATGGAAAGGCTGGGCATGATAGCGGTGGACGCTTCCAAAACCGCTTCCGTCGCTTCCATGACCTGTATCGAGGAATGGACGGACTTTCAGAACCGCCGCGTCATAAACCTTTGCAATCCCGCCCTGAATGGCATTTGAACGGCCTTTGAATGGCATTTTATCCGGCAGCGGAGGCACGCCGCAGGAGAACTGAAAACGTCTTTCAGTTTCGAGATATGCCAAGGTATCACCTCCCTTCGGTCAGTCATCCCTTGGCGCTCTCGCGGCTCACTGGCAGTTCGCCGGTGGCGGCGCTCGCAGGCTCGCACCGCTTAACCCTTATAAAACAACATTTATGACAGAAGACAACAAGCAAGACACATCATTTCCGTCCGGCGGCAGCCGCACCGAATACATCGGCGCCAAAGTCACCGCGGAACAGAAACAGTACATCCGCCGCCTCGCCGCCGAGTGCGGCATGACCGTCAGCAGCTACGTGCTGGCAAGGGCTTTCAATTACAGACCGAAAGCGAGGCTGACGGCAAGGCAGGAGGCAGTCATGGAGACCCTTATAGGATGCCGCAGCGACCTCGTGAACTACACGTCCGCGCTCCGTGGCATGAACCCCGAAAAGCGCAGACAGATGTTTAACAGTTACCCTTTCATGCTCGAATGGCTCAAGGAACTCGGCAGGCTGGCCGAGCGTGTCACGGACGTGCTCGACAAGGTACGGTTTTCCAACCGCTTGCCCGACGGGACAAGGAACGGTGAAGACGGGGAGGACGAGCCATGATAGGGAAAGCGAAATCCATCTCCCACGGGATAAATGACATCAGATACATCACGGGAGAATCGAGGAACAAGAAACATCCCGAACGCATCTTCCACGTGGGGGACAATCTTCTGCCGCCCGGTCTGGATGCCACGGGTATATGGGATTCCATGCGGCTGACGCTGGAGAAGTCCAAACGGGTCAAAAATTCCGTCATCCGCATCGAGGTCAGCCCCGCGCCGGAACACACCAAAGACTTTACCATTGACGACTGGCAAAGGTTGTGGGACGACTTCACGGATGAGTTCGACAACATCGAACTGCTTGACAAGAACGGCAAGACCTATTCTCCGAAAACCGACCTCAAAGGCAGCAAGGGCACGGTGTGGCTGCATCTGGAATCCAAGAGCGGCATTCCCCACCTTCACGGCGCGTTCTGCCGTATCGACGAAAGGGGGAATATCAACAACGACCATGACATACACCTGCGGGCACAGCGGGCAGCCGAGCGTGTGGCCCTGAAACGGGGCTGGACGACTGCCGCCGAAGTACGTGAGACGAACATCGGGCAGGTGAACCGGGACTGCATGGAAACCCTGCAATCCATGGAAAGCTGGTCATGGGACGAGTACGTGGCCAGACTTAGGAGCAAGGGATATGAGTTTTGGGAGCTGCGCGACAACAAGAAGATATTGCGCGGTTACGTGCTGAAGAAAGGCAACGCCAGATACAAGGCTTCCGAACTCGGCAGGGGGCGCAACCTCATGGCGACCAAGCTCGAAAGCACGTGGAAAAAGCTGCACGCGGCTCCCAAGACAAGGACTGTTTCGACACAGCCCGCCGCAGGGAAATCTATACCGACTACATCTCGGACGATTCCGGTTCACGCACAAGGAACGGCACCGGTTCCGCAATACACCGGCTATCGTCCCGGTACCAGCCCGTACCATATCGACATCGACGGGGAAAGCCGCCGGTTCTTCATTCCCGATGAAGCGTTGGACGTATTCAATGACGAGTTCGACTACCGGGAGACAGCCAACAGCCGTGACCTCACGGACATGGCAGCGGCACTTTTCGTCGGGATGCTCGATACTCCGGCGGTTCCTTCGGGAGGTGGTGGCGGCAGTTCCAACGACCTGCCTTGGGGAAGACGCGAGGACGAGGACGAACGGGAATGGGCACGCCGGTGCGCCCGTGAAGCGGCAAGGGTGATCGGAAAGAAACCGAGGACAGGACGAAAAAGATAACAGCCTATGAATAAAAAATTCGATTTCTCGGAAATAGACGAGGCCCTTCCGGCTGCCGAAAAGATGCAGGAGCAAGAGCATATAATCAACGCGCTGGAAAACAATTATGAAGCTGTACGCATTCTTAGTGCTAATGTGGAAAAGCTTGAAAACAGACTTTCGGAAGCCCTGCCCAAAATGGACGGGGCTGTTTCTTCCCTGCGTGGGGCGAGCACGGTCACAGTCGGCGAGGAAGCGAGAAAGACGCTTGAGCGGGAAGGGGGAGAAAATCTGCCGGAAGATGGCCGACAGGATGGAACGGGAGTGCGCAAGGCTGGCCGGACGCCTCTCGGCGAATGACCGTGTGCTTATCTCCGCAACCGCTTTCTGGTGTATGGTAGAGGCAATCATCTCCCTCGCGGCGGCTTTTGTCTGTACCTGCATGGCAAACAGCCAGTTCATACACAGTCTAATGCTGTGGAAAATACTTGGCTATACGGCAGGTTTTCTTGTACTCTGTATCGTGCTGACCATTTTTATATGCCGCAAGTTAAGACAATGAAACATTATCAATTAAATAAATATAAGTATGACAACAGTAAAAGTGAAATTCCGCCCGTCGACAGTCGAAGGCCGTCCGGGCACTATCGTTTATTTTGTAACTCACCGCCGTGTCGTCAGGCAAATCACAACCGGTTATAAGGTGTTCCCCCATGAATGGGATGATAAACGGTCAAGACCGGTTGCGACACCGGAGGGCGAACGGACAGCCGTTATTCAGGCTGTTGCACAAAGGATACGCCGGGATATGAACCGGCTGGACAAGATTATAAACGGATTAAACAGCGGCAAGCGTGCATTTGCTACCGACGAGATAGTGAGACTGTTTCATGAAACGGAACGGGAAGCGTCCTTTTTCGAGTTTATGGCGGAGGTCATTCTTCAACTGGAACGATTGGGAAAGGAACGGACTGCGGAAAATTACACGACAGCCCTTAATAGCTTCAAACGCTTTCGGAACGGGAACGACATCATGCTGAATGAAATTGATTCAGACCTGATGACGGAATACGAAGCCTATTTGAAATCCCACGACGTAGCCATGAACACCGTTTCCTTTTATAACCGGATTCTCCGTGCCGTGTACAACCGTGCGGTGGAAAAGGAAATGACCGTGCAACGGTATCCTTTCAAGCATGTCTATACAGGAATAGACAAAACGGTCAAGCGTGCTCTTCCCTTGAAAATCATCAGACGGATTAAGGAACTGGACCTGTCGCTCAAGTCCTCATTGGATTTTGCAAGGGACATGTTTCTGTTCTCATTTTACACACGCGGAATGTCGTTCATCGACATGGCATATCTCAAGAAGAAGGATTTGCAGAACGGCATCCTTTCCTATCGCAGACGAAAGACGGGGCAGCAATTATTCATCAAGTGGGAAAAATCCATGCAGGAGATTATCGACAAATACCCGGCAAATGAAAACGGCTATTTGCTGCCAATCATCAAGACAGACCGGAACGAACGGTTGCAGTACAGAAATGCGCTCCGTCTGGTCAACAACAAGCTCAAAGAAATATCCGTATCAATCGGCCTACAAGCCAAACTCACGATGTACGTCAGCCGCCATTCATGGGCCAGTATCGCTAAAAGTCAGAACATTCCCCTGTCGGTCATCAGTGCGGGTATGGGGCATGATTCGGAAAATACCACGCAAATATATCTTGCCTCTTTGGACAATTCAACGATAGACAAAGCGAATGATCTGATATTGAAAAAATTAAGGTAGAATGTCAGGCAAAAAATGTTACCTCTTACCAAGAGAGGGATTAGACGATGCAAAAGTATAAAAAAGAATGTATAGCAAAGAATTTTTTCTATAAAAAATGTTACTTCTATGTTCAAAAACACATAAATGTTTAGCGAATTTCAATTTCACCCCAACGAAATATACTGATTGTTAGTGCATTATTCTTTTTATCCCTCTCTTGGTAAGAGGGGGATAAAAAAGGGAATTGAAATGCGGACAAAAAGTTTTATAGTATTGGTATTCACTCTGTTCGGGAGCGTTCATCTTTTCGGACAGGAAAGCCGGAAGGAAATCTGTGTGGATTTCCGTGTCGGCAAGAGCACGCTGGACACAGCCTATGTAAATAACGCCGAGCGTCTGGCGGAAATCGTATCGTTTTTGGGAAGTGTTAAAAATGATGGGGCACTCGATCTGGTCGAGGTGTCCTTCTGTGGTTCTGCTTCACCGGAAGGGTCTGCCGGAATCAATCGAAGGCTGGCGGAAGAACGCCGTGCGGCAGTGGAGAACTATGTGCGCAGATGTATTTCGCTTCCGGACAGTATCGTCACCCGTTGCGATGCCACCATCGCTTGGGAACGTCTGGCCTGTCTGGCGGAACAGTCGGACATGCCTCACAAGGAGGAAGCCGTGGAGGTGCTGCGCAATGTCCCCGAATACACGTACAATGACAAAGGGGTTCTGATTGACAGCAAGAAAAAACATTTGATGGAACTGCAGTACGGGCGCACTTGGTTCTATATGCTGGAACATTTCTTCCCGCAGGTTCGCAACGCCAGCGTCGTATTCGTGACGGTACGGCAAAAGCCGGTAATAAAAAGCGATACGGTCGAATTACAGACGGTTCCCGCCATTGATACGGCTGCCGTTATTCAGGAAACGGACACGCTCGTACCGCAGGCTATCGTACCGGAGCAGGAAGAACGGAAACCTTTCTACATGGCCGTCAAGACAAACATGCTTTATGACGTCTTGGCCGTGCCCAACATCGGCGTCGAGTTCTATCTCGGCAAGGGATGGACGCTCGGCGGAAACTGGATGTACGGCTGGTGGGACAAGGGCAGCAAGCACCGCTATTGGCGTGTGTACGGCGGCGACATCGCCGTGCGCAAGTGGCTGGGAAAACGTGCTGCCGGGAAGCCGCTCACCGGGCATCATCTGGGCGTTTACGGGCAGGTGTTCACATACGACTTCGAGTGGGGAGGCACCGGCTACATGGGAGGCGAACCCGGAGGGACACTTTGGGACAAGGGCAACTATGCCGTGGGCGTGGAATACGGCTACTCCCTGCCGGTGGCACGCAGGCTGAACATAGATTTCACTATCGGCGTGGGCTACTGGGGCGGCAAATATTATACCTACAGCCCTCTCGATGGGCATGACGTGTGGGAATCCACCAAGAACCGCCACTGGTTCGGGCCGACCAAGGCGGAAATATCTTTGGTCTGGCTGCTCGGACGGGGCAACAGCAATAACAGGAAAGGAGGTATGAAATGATGAGATACACGATAAGATACGTTTCCCTGTTGGCAGGAATGCTGACGGTGTTTTCTTCCTGCGAACACAAGGACTTATGTTTCGACCATGAGGCACACGCCCCGAAGTCAGACGTGCACGTGAAGGCAGTGTACGAAAAGGAATGGGAACATACTTGCGAGGGAGGTCCCGACTGGGAGCAATACCCCGCATGGGAGAGCAGGTTCGGTATGGAGTACCATGAGCTATGCCCCGACGCTCCCGACGGGTTGCGCGTGCAGGTATATAACGAGGACGGCACCAACAACATCCTGAACGTGGCACCCGAAGGCGACATCGTGCGGATGCGTCCGGGAGAACACTCCCTGCTGCTCTACAACAACGACACGGAATACATCGTCTTTGACGACATGAACTCGTTCGCATCGGCAAAGGCCACGACCCGTACACGTACCCGTGCGTCGTATGCGGGCAATCCGTACATGGGAAATACCGTCGAAAACACGGTGAATGCTCCCGATATGCTTTATGGCAACTACATGGAGAACTACACGGCCGAACGCAAGATTGAGGCCGACGAACTGCCCGTGACCATGCACCCGTTGGTTTTTACCTATCTGGTGCGTTACGAGTTCAGCCACGGGTTGGAATACGTGGCGTTGGCACGCGGCGCATTGGCAGGCATGGCCGGTGCGGTATGGCTGAACAGCGGACGCACCTCGGAAGAGGCAGCTACCATATTATATGATTGTAGCGTGGAAGATTTCGGAACACAGGCCTGCGTCCAGTCGTTCGGCATACCGGACTACCCGAACGAACACTACACGACACGTACCGAACGCCGTTACGGGCTGAATCTTGAAGTGCGCCTGAAGAACGGGAAAGTCAAGTCGTTCGATTTCGACGTGACCGATCAGGTCGCCGTACAGCCGCAGGGAGGGGTTATTGTGGTGAGCGGTATCGAGATTTCCGACGAGGAAGGTACGGAAGGCGGTTCCGGATTCGATGTGACGGTAAAAGATTGGGGTGAGTACGAAGACATCGAACTCCCTCTCTAAAAGATTGAATGTATTTATTAATTCATTTGTTTCACTAAAAAAATTTAGCGACATGAAAAAAAATCTTTTTTTTGTGGGAATTGCTGCCGCCGCAATGTTGGCAAGTTGCAGCAATGATGAGACTATGGATATAGCCCGTAACAGTCAGGCTATCCAGTTTAGCAGTTTCGTAAACAAAACGACACGAGCCACTGACATCGACAACTCCAATTTCAAAGCCTTTCAGGTATGGGGCTTGATGGAAAAGGACGGTCAGACTGGTAAGCCGTTTGAAGGTACTGAGGTTACAAGTTCCGACGGTAGTGAGTGGAGTTACACGACACCCGTTTATTGGGAAGATGGCTACAAATATAGTTTCGTAGCCGTAGCCCCCAAAGCGACCGGTGATAACTGGACATTCACTGCCCCGACTACTGTTGGTCAGTGGGGAAGCATTGCTTTTAATAACGGCGATGGTACTACCGACCTGATTTACGATATTGACGATACGTATGCCTCTTCTCCTGTAGTCATGGACAAACAATGTCCTGCTGCAATTAATTTCACACTCAACCACATGTTGTCCCGTGTGAAATTTGCTTTCCAAAATGGAATGGATGATGGTTCTGTCATCAATGTTACCGGTGTAAAAATCACGAATGCCAATGTAAAGGCGACTGCTGCTTTGGACGAAAATGTAACATGGACTTTGGCTGCTGATAATACCCCGGCTTCACTGAATTTTGGCAACGTGGTATTGGACGGCGAGGCAACCGGTTTTGCAGCTGCTGAGACAAAAGAAACCGACCACAAGTACATGATTCCGGTCATGGGCGAAGAACAGACCTATACCGTGCAATTCAAAGTTATACGTACTCATCACGGTGTGATAGACGAGTATGACCATGAAGTATCCATTCCTTCTGTAGACTGGGCAGCCGGAAACAGTTATGCCTTTGTTGCGAAACTCGAAGCTAAAAACATTGACCCGGATACCCAACTCTGTGAGATTAAGTTCTCAGCAACGGTTGATAAATGGGAAGATTTCAACACCCCTGCAACAGAACTTCCGGTTGAAACTGTTGAATAATCATCCGGATTTGTCCGTTAGGGAATATACCGGAAAGCCGAAAAGATGTTTTACGGGGTGGCACGACAGTCACCCACGTAAAATATCTTTAGGGTATAAGGGGTTGAATGTTCCCCTTATACTCACGAATAGCCGCCGCAAAGAACTTTCACGGCATAATTGAAAAATCAAAAGATATGAAAGCATATAAAAATCGGTACTTGATAACAGGCAGGATGACGGTACTGCTCACCAGTCTCTTGTTATTTTCGTGTAACAACGATGACTTTCTCGATAATGACAGCGATAGTAACATCGGGAAATATAGCGACCACATTTGTTTCGACATATCCGGGACGGAAAGCCCTTTGACAAGAGGAATTGTCGGCACAGGTAAGGTAAAGGAAGAACACACCACCGGACGTTTCGTGTTGCGGAGTGCGAATACGCCGGACACACTTTGTGTCCGTGCTACGGTTTCCGATGGTATCGACTGCTCCTCTTTCTCCGGAGAAACACCGGTGACACGCTCGGCTCCCGTCAACTCGCTCGAAGAATACGGCACTTTCCATGTACAGGCCCATTGCAAGGAAGACGGCACACTGGTCAACACGTTCTACATGGATGACAACGTAACTTACCGGAACAATAATTGGAGCACAGACAACGTGTATTACTGGCCGGGAGCGACACGCACCCTGCAATTTTTCGCTTGGGCACCAATTGACGCCGAATTAGCTATTCCCGAAGCACCGGGTAACACGACGCTGACATACACTGTTCCTGCAGCTGTGAGTGAACAAAAAGACCTTGTGGTGGCGAAAACGGACGAAATCGAAGGAAATAAGAACGAAGTGATACCGCTTGCTTTCGAGCATATTTGCACAGCCGTTCGTTTTGTGACCGGCAGTCAAATGCAGCCCGGAACGATTAAAAGCGTAGCCCTGAAAGGAGTTCGATATAAAGGTTCCTACGACTTGGAAAACGGAAAATGGACGTTGAATGATGATGCTAATGACTTTACACAATCATTGGATAAAAAGATGAGCGGAAACGAGACAGACGGAACGGAAGTCTCCGCAGGAGAAGGCACGTTCATGATGCTACCGCAAACCTTGCCGACAGGTGCGAAGGTGGAAGTGGTGTTCGCCGATGGAGTAACAGGTGAAAATCGCACTCTCGAAGCCCCCGTTGCAGGAATGGAATGGCCTCAAGGGAAAACGGTTACTTACAAATTGTCCATTTCGCCGGAATACGAGTTTAAGTTGGAAAATGAAAATCCTGTATTAGACGCACATTACGACATTCTTTTAACAAAACTGATCGTGTCCGATGTTCCGGCAGGTAAGACATGGATGGTTACTGCTCCAACCCTGAATGATGAAAAGGTCACTATTCAGAAACAAGACAACATGAACAGCTATGCCAAGCAAGGTTATTGGACGGCCAATTATGCACATGGAACAACAAGTGATAAACTCGAAATTACCGGTAGCGCACGAGGCGAGACAGTTTATCAAGGTACGGGAAGCGGCGAATTTCCTATTGCAGTTTTTGTGCCGGAGAATATAGGAGATGCCTCACGTACAGTAGAGTTGTCTGTACGGCTTGACGATAGCGATGACATAGTACAGACATTGACCATTTCCCAGCTTGCTCCCGCTTGGTATGGCAATGGTATTGGTTGCGAACGGATAGAAGGAGAAAAGGTTCCTTGGGGATTTTCTTGGGACAGTGATTTCAAGTTAATCTATGATTTGACCAGTTGCGATAATGATTCTCGTGAAAGTATCAGACAATATGTAGAGTGGACTAAGGCATTAAAGGCATTGGGCGATTCATGGTTGTTGGGTTGGCTGATTCATGCGATTTTTGGTGATGATATTCCCGATTTGTCTTTCGTTGATATGGAGAAATCCGGTGATTTTATCGGCTTAGGGGGGAAAGCTGATAAGATAACGATCAACCTCGGTTCTCTCTCGACTTCCGGTGTTGCCGAGAGTATGACGGATGGGCAAAAAAATACGCGGGAAGTGTATAACTTCAACGGTATTCAGTTTGTGAATGAGATAATCAACCGGATACAAAATATCCCCGGTTATCAGGTTGCAACAGAAGGTAAGGGTGTGTTCCCTACGAATAATGCAAGTATAGCTTGTATGAAACTGAACAGTTGGGATATTATCGAAGCAAATAATGAATATATCCTTTCGTTGACGGGCGGCTCGGAAGTTATGGACCCGAAGTGGTATCTTCCCGCAACAGAAGAGGTAGCAGGAATAAATGATACGGAATATCCTTTGGAGGGTGAATATTGGACTTCTACGGCTGTAAAGGATGACAACCAGTACGCCTATAAACACAGCGATGGCTCAACCTCTTCCAAATTGCGTAGTAGGGAACTTTCTGTACGGGCTGTCCGTAAGAAACCCTGAAAGAGGATATAAAAATTGATTTTTATATACATAAGGTTTACAATGACAAACTCTCTTTTCTTAATTGAAGAGGGAGTTTGTCATGTTTATAATAATATCGAACTATAAAAATGCTCTTTAAGCATGTAACGCTAATCATGCCATTCCGTATTGAATAATTCGGAAAAATCCCGTAACTTCGCAAACGCAATGATGTGTAAGTAAATCCAAATGAGTAATCATTCCGCATCGAAAAACATGTGCGTTCTGTGCCAACTTTCAAATAAAACCACTATTTGATACTCATTTGTTACCTTTCTTTTGAATTTCCAATAAAACTCATCTAATAATTAGATAGTTAAAGAATGGAATTGGTTAGTCGCCCACCACCCGATACGAAATACGATCAGGGCTATCACCATCACTATTTTATCTATGCAGACGGTCGCTCCGCTCACCAAGGAAGTGAACCACAGCTTGCTGGCATCCTTTTCCATATTCGTCACTTCATCCACTCCAGTATGCTCCATCGTGGACTCTATCAGATTGGGGTCTGATGTTCCTGAATGAGCTACATCGGCTTGTGCCTGTAGGTTGGTGTACATGGTGTCCCTCACGTAGATCAGCTCCTGCACCTCCTGAAACTTATCCGTTATCTGTGTAGCTTCCGCTTCCATACAAGTCATGTGTATAGGAGCCGATAGCGTTGGGAATATAGGATAGGAAATCCAGCACGCACCAATTGCTTCCGCTACCGTTCATGCCTGTGTCTGCCGGTGGGTACCACCACGACAGAATGATAGCGATCACCAGTGGTTTGAACAGTTTCATCACATCCAGCGGCTCATGCTTTATCATCATCTTATACGCCATTCCTCCGGCCACAATGATGGAGAAGAGTGCTGCCAGTGCCATGCACATTTGAAGAATCCACCAAAAAGGCCCTTGCGAACCCGTAAAGGTGGCATCGCAAAGAAATTCATTAGTCTGAAAGATTACGTCGTCTATCTCTTCTTCGAGAATATTGATTCCGAAATCCGAAAGTATGTTATCTGCCATACGTCTGCTGTTTTTAGGTTATGTCATTCTATTGTTTATTCTTCCAGTCCATGTTTACTGGTGCTCCAGCCCGCATCTCTCCAACGGGAGAGAGCATTTCTCACGATCTGTGCCTTGTGGTTCTCGATGTTCCCCGTAGCCGCGAGTAGCTCCGAAGTCTTCCGGGCATTGGAGAGCCGCACGATGTAAAGGATAAGTGTTTCATTTTTCCGTGCCACATCCGCATAAATGCGCAGGTATTCTTTTTTTCGTTGGGCATTGGGCATATAGGCATTCTGTGCCGCTTTGATGGCGCATTGATACACGTTGTAGTACTCCTTCCAATGCGTTTGTTCATTGGCGGTACCACCCACCTTCATTACCCGGCGGATATTCCGTTCAAAGTCCGCCATCTTGCTATTCAGTTTACCGTTCTCTGCCACCCATGCCAGATCCAGTACGCCACCGCTTCGGTCTGCCACATTCAGGGCTTCTATCTTTGCCCGTTTGTTCAGGGCGGAATCCAGTGCTTCGGCATCATCTACTTGTGCATAGAGGTTCAATCCGGCAGTCGTTCTGAAAGCCAGCTTGTTCTTGCTCGATGCGCTTTTCTGATAAGATTTATGCAGAACGGTATAGTACAACGAGGGGGTCAACCCTCCCGAACCGATTTCCATGACGGTGATCTGGTTCATCTTGGCATCATCGTGGTCATACGTGACGCTTTGCGCCTTTACCAGGGGACAAATACCCATAACCACTGCCGATAGGAGTAAGATTCTTTTCATCATTTACTTATTTTTATAGGGGTTCAGTCCTGATTCTTTCCATCTGCCGAAAGCGCCCTCTATGATTTCGGACTTGCTTTTGGTCCGATAGACGGATTCTTTCCAATATCCCATGCGGAGTTGGATATACCGCCACGTCTCAAAGTAAGATTTGTTCAGGTGCTTCTCTATATTGTCCAGCCCGGTATTGATACTTTCCAGTACAAAAAGCAGGTCGGAGGTGGAGCAGGCGGCCGCACCGGTAGCATACAACACAAGGTCACTGAGTGAGCGGTAGAGGTGATTGCCTTCATCGCTTATTTTTTGTATGCAGCGTAGGTTAATCCCGATAAGCAGTGTATCACCCAAAGATAGTTTATTGCGTTTCAGCACCTTCTCATTATAGTCTTCCAGCAGGTGCTTGTACTCCTGTATGCGCTCGCTTACTGATTTGTAAGTTGAATAGACATTCAAGCTGGTACGCAGCGACTGATAAAGTACATCTATCACATCAAAGGCACGGGTGTACTTGTCCAAATCCACATTCAGGTTCTTGTAGTCCACCGTAGCCTCGCTGCTATACCCATGCAGAAGTTGGTTGCTGAGTTCCAGTGTCGAACGTGCCAGCAACAAGCTCCGTTGTTGCTTGTGGTCATTGATATAGGCTTCCACCGCCGGCAAATCAAATCCCCATTGGGCACTCGCCTTAATAGGAAATAGAAAGATTACTATAAGTAGTATAATAGTATGTACTATTATACTGAATCTGTTTTTTCCTTTTTCCATCATTATTCCTCCTCATATTTTCCGTTATAATCCACTGAGTGCAGACTGTTGGCGGCTCCACGTAACCACCGTTTCCGACATTGCTCCACCAGTGTCAGTCTCCTGCCTTGGTCATCATGGATAGCTGGTGCGATGTCTTTCAGCACATCTATGATCGACCGTTTGTAGTGCATCATCTTTTCCAGTGATACCAGGTCGGCATAGATTTTCGTCAGTCGGGTATCCACCTGTCGGGCTACTTGCAGTCTGTCCGACGACCAGAGCAGATGATAGACATCTTCACTCTGATCTTCTTCTGATGGGGCACTCTTCATATATTCTGTACTTACCTGGCAGTTGGGATATTGTCTGGCTACCTCCGATATCCGGTTGTTCACTTCTTTGGCTTTATCCGCATCGCTCTTATTAGGGTCGAGTTGCAGTACATCCACCACCTCCGTATCGGTGTATTCTGCGGTCAGTTCCCAACTGATTTGCACAATGGCACGGTGTATCTTGATACCCAGAAAATATTTAGGTTTCCGGGCAATGGTCACGGTAGCTTTGAAAGTAACAATACCCTTGATGTTGGGAGCGGTCGCTTTCCTCAGATAGCTATAACCTTCCCACCACCCGTCACCCTGCCATGTCAGGCTATAGGCCGTCTTGCAATCTTGTAGGATAGCTAGTATTCGGTAATAGTCATCCGTCGGCACAGCATTGTCTTCGTTGGCTTCGGCACGGGCTTCTGCCAACTCTTCCATCTTCTTTTGCCAACCGGAAAGTTCCGTTTGCAACTGGGTTATCCGGCTCTTATTCTGGTTATATTGCTGCCTGTACTTGGCTGCATCTTCCACACTGGCTGACGCTATCTTCTTTATCAGATCGGCATTCTCATTTTCCAGTTGCCCTATCTGACTTTGCAGCAGATTGATTTGTTGTTGGTATTCTTTCTCATTTTCATCCAGTTCGGACAAATCCAGGCTTCCATTTCCCGAAAGGGTGGTCTGCATCGCACACTCTTTGGTGTGTGCATCCAAGCTACCTCCGCATGTGCGGCATTTATAGGAGGTGGTACCGGAAATAAGCGTAGCCCCATCATGACAAGTCACGCTGATGATGACGCTTTCGCAACCTTTCAGCTTGGCGGCATCCGTTGCCTGATAGTATTTCTTGGCATCGCTACCTATATAATAGGTATAGCCCTCTTCATTGTCATTGTATTCTGACAGCTTTGCGGTCAGTTGCACCTTGAACGCATTCAGGTCCATCGTGTAGGAATCAAACAAATCCTCGTAGATGACTTCCGTATGATTCCAGCTCTTGGTCACGGAAATACTGTATGCGTAGGCTTTCTTCGTCTGTCTCCCGTTTCTTGAAATGACATAGCCATTACGCCAGTAGTTGATAGAATAGGTATAGCCGTCATTACTACTATTCAGTTGGCTCACCTTGGCTCTCGACCATCCGGCATACCTTTCCGAATTACTCAATATCTGTTCCACCTGTGCCGCATTGGGATAAAAACCGGCATCGCCTGTTTCAAAACGCACCCATTCACCTCCATTGATCACACTGTTATCATCGGTGGGTGGATTGTAGTCGCAGAGTGTCTCACTGCCGGCATCCCGTCGGTAGATATACCACCGTTGGGTATAATATTGTCCCACTGCCTCATGCAGATAGTCCGTCGTCCACGAGGTCAGGTTGTAGTTACTCAGGTTGAACAAGTTACTTACGTTGTTCTCTCCGCCGACTAACGACAGCAATGTGCCTCCGATAGATTTATCCATCTGCTCATAAAGTTGATAGCTTCCTTTCACAGCATTAATCACCGTTTTGGTTTTTCCCTGAAGAAGGTCATCAAAACTGCTATTACACAATATCTGCTCCGACAGGTTATCACCTCCGGTAGTAGCCAGATTCACTCCCATGTTATACAGTTGGTCTATATCTGCCTGAAGATTCTCTTTGGTGAAATTACTTGAGATCTTGCCGAAATCGTCAAACATTGTTTGCCAGTCAATGTCTCCGGACTCGAAGAGTTTGAAGAGGGCGGCGATTTTTGGATCAAGCTCCAGAAAGACAATGTCTTTAAATGATAGTTCACTGTTTGTCACTACCGATTCAAACTGCATACAGAGGATTTTGGTCTCGGTGCAGATTTTCATCAGATAGCTGCCCCAGTAGAGGGCGGTTTGCGGAGAGCGGAGCATCAACCCCGCCACCGTCCATATTTTGGGCATGATCTTTGCACTGACAAGATTGTAGATGCGGCGGTAATAATAGTTTTCTGTACTGCTGGCGAGTATGCCGAGTTCGGTCATACCTTTCCGATCCATGTATTTGGATAGGAAGATACCTGCAGCTGCCACCTCTGCGGCACTGTACTTATCCAGAATCTTCTTTACCTGCTCGTTGTAGTAGACTTCGGCCACCGTCTCTGCCCCGTATGCCCCCACCATAGCCGCGATAGTCTTCTTGTCATAGTTGACACGCACATACTGCGCATTCACCTGAATGGCAAAAGCACAGATCACTATGAGTATGAACAGAGTTTTTTTCATTGTTATCAATTCTCTTATTTATCCTTTTTGGCTTTTTTGTGCAAGATTAAGTACAGTTCCTGCTTGATTCACCTTTTGTGCAAACGACAGTGATTTGTCAATACCGGACAGGTTCCAGTCCCGGCAGTAGGCTTCGATGGCTTCCTGATGGCTGCATCCCAACTCCCGTTTATAAAGTTTCAAGGCTTCCTTCTCTGCCCGCTCCGTAGTGTAGGTCATATAACACTCCTTGGATTCCTCCACGCCATACACGCCGCTGGTCATTCCTCTGCGGATAAACACCTCTTTAAAGAACGAGCGTCCTTCCTTGTTTTCAAGGCGATTGATGGTGAATATCTTCTTGCAGTCCACATCGGTCAGGCCGAGGATGGATTGTATATTATCGAATCGCTCCCTGAACTTGCTTTGGTCGAGCAGCATCACCACATCCGAGTTGTTGATGATGGCTTCCTTTACCACCGGGCTATCAATGATGTCCTGAATCTCCTGTGTCACCACGCCCACACTTGCCCAAAATTTACGGGCGGTTTTGTACATAAACTTAATGTATTCTGCCATTAGGGGAGAGGCTATCGCCTTCCATGCTTCCTCGATTACAAGGACTTTCCGGTTCGTTTTCAGACGCATTTTTTGCAAAAAAACGTCCATGATAATAAGCGTGACTATCGGGAATAATTCCTTACTGTCCTTAATGGCATCCACCTCGAATACGATGAAACTCTCATTGAACAGTGTCGTATCCACCTGTTCATTAAGTGTCTTCTCATATTTTCCACCCTTATAAAAAGGCTGTATCATATAGGCGTACTTGTCATAGTCTATCTCGGTGATGTTGTTCTCCATGCAGATGATGTCAAGTAATTCAATAGAGAACTCGTAGAAACTGTTGAATGAAAGCTCCTTCACCTTCAGTGCCTTGCGTCTCTCTTCCAGCATAGACACCGTTCCGGGCACTTTAGCAAGTAAAGTCTCTGTGTCCACACCCAGTATGGCAGCTTTACGCTTCGCTCCGTTGACGAGCTTTTTGGTCACAGCCTCCCTGCGTGCAGGGTCATAACCGCTGGAACCGTTGAAACAAACTTCGTAATACTCGTTGATCATCTGTTCGGCGATACGGATTTCAAGGTCGGTAGCCGTAGCATCCGAACCTTTCCAAATCTGTAGAATCAAGTTTTTCAAGAAATTGACTTTCTCTATATTCAGTTCTGCACGATTGATATGGAACGGATTCATGGTGATAGGCTTCTCTTCGGTATAGCTGATATACCTGCCGCTGAGGTACTCACAAAGTCCTTCGTATGAATTACCCGTATCTACCATGACTACATCGGTATTCTGTTCATAGAGTTGTCTGATCACACTGTTCATGTGGAAACTCTTACCGCTTCCGGAAGGGCCGAGGCAAAAGAAGTTACTGTTATCCGTCAGCTTGTTACGCCCTTCCTTTCCTGTTATATCAATAGCGACAGGCACACCCTGCCTGTCTGTATAGTAAATTTTGAGAGGTGTTTCCTCGTTGTGCTGGGTACGCTCCTTGTACATCAGGCAAGTAGCGGCATCACCGAGTGTCAGGAAGCGGTCATAATCCGCATTCATGCCGTAGCAATTTCCGGGGAAAGAGTTGACGAAAAGTTCCAGTTGGTTATAGGCTCTCTTACTGATATGGATGCCTATACGTCCGAAGCAATTCTCCAGATAGTTCGTCGGTTTCTGCAAGTCCGCCTGCTTGTTACAGCATATCACCAGATTATAATGGGTGTAAACCAGTTGCTTGCTTTCTCTGGCCACCGTCTCCTGCACACGCTTGATGTCTTCCACAGCCATCTCATTGGAAGGATTCGGGATGCTCGCATGGCGGTTCTTCTTTTTGTCCAGCATAGCCAGTTCCCGCTTTTGATTGGGAATAAATATCATCTGGTTATAGATCACGGTCTGGGCTTCGGGTATGCTGTCTATCATCGAAACCAAGTCTACCGGCATACTGGTATTGTTCACCTCGATGTTGGTGTAGGGACGGATTAATCTGGGAAGATTGGTGCTATCCACATCCACAAGGCTATATACCTTGCATTTATGGTCGCCCATCCCGATATTTTCTTCATCCACCTTGAAGTTACTCATGGAGATATTCTTATCCGTGAAGTTCATGGAGAAACAGCGGTCTACCAGCTCATTAGCGGCAGCTTTATCCAGAAATTCCGAATACACGCCTGCGTCACGCAACTGGTCTTGCACCTTACGGATCTTCACAAGGAAGTCCTTCCATTTCTTATTGTCAAACGAGAACAGGCTACTCTTCCTGGATTCCTGCGTGATAGTGAGATACGTGCAACTATCCGTATATTCCCTTCCCTTGAAATATCCGAAATAGGATTTCGACAGAAACTCTTTTTTCTCCGCATCCGCAAATCCGAAGCGGTTCCGTGTGAAGATGTCCTGTTTGTGCAGGGCATACCCTTCACCCAATGTTTGTGCAATGGCGGTGAACAGATGGGTGAACTCATAATAGCTGTCAATATTCGCCGAATACTTCTGTACCGGATTATCCAGTTTCAGCACCGCTGAATATTCTCCCGTCTTGGTATAGATGACACCAATCCCATTTGTCTCTTCCACAGAAAAATAGATGTCCTGAAAGATATGCTGACGCTTACCTCCCGTACCGAAAGCATAGACTGATATAGCCATGCCTATAAGCAGTGCCACAAAAAAAAGGATTACATAGATTGTCATTGCTATATTCTATTTTAGTAACTGCAATAGCTGGTTGTTTACCTGTTTAAAAAAGATAGAAAAGACGCAACTGCATCTTTACATACTGTTTGGAGAATGTACCTGTAATGATACCGTTCTCCATGTCTATCATATAAAATGACTGGCTGGCGGATTCGCTGCTGGTCAGGTATTCACCGCTTGGAATGGCAAACCGCCTCCACACAGTATCTCTTTCAGAAAAACGAAGCTGATAATACAGTGCTGTCATTTCAGCAAGCGAGGGCACATAACTTCCCGGATGCTTTTGCACTTCATCAATCATCACCTTCCGTGACAAGGATAAACCTGTATCTGCATGAAGAGCATCATCCGCATCTTTCACCTGTGATTTTCCAATCAACAGCGTGGTCAGTTCGGCACCGTTTGTATAACCAAGGGCACAATTCGTTCCGTATGGAATACCCGGCTTGAAGATAATTTTCTCCGCATCACCGACCTCCTGAGCCTGTGTAGGATTGACAATTCCTTCTTTCCGCTTTCCGTCAATGGTAGCGAACACCTTTCCACTGGTCAAGGAACCATTGCCAAAACAGAACCTCCCTTCACAATCTTCCAGTGCCACCGCTTTACCACGTTTCCCATCCGTCTGAATGACGATTGCCACAGACGATGTGTCCCGTTTGTCGCTGATATAGCCACCTTTTTGCAGATAATGGCCGACTTTCACGGTATCAACCTCAGAAATATTGCTATTACCCAGGATTGCATGACGTGTGTCCACCCAACTGTTGTTTACGATTAGTCCGTTAGCTGTCTTGTGAAGATTAATTTGGGTCAAACTCCCTGCACGCAGAGGTGGTAGCGTAGTCTTTACCGCATAACTTTTCTGGTTGATTTTCGGAAGGATAGTAACCGTACCTGCCGTTTCCGTCGGAATCAGGTAATAGTCAAACGATCTGCCATTGTTCAGCAGGCAGTCCGCTTGCCGGGCAGCGATGGAACCATCTGCCGTCATGCCGAACCATCTGCCTTGATAAGGCAGATACGGGGCCTTTGTATAAATACTTTCACCGCCGATATTCAACCCTTCGAGCCAATCCTGCACATGGTTGCTTCCACAGGTAATGCGAAGCAAGGCCATCGCACTGACCATATTCACCTTTACTGATACTGTTCGGCCATATTCACGTTGCACTTCCCTTCCGTACAGATTTTCCCGAAAAGGGGCGTTCAGAAGAATAGTGTCATTCTCTTTCAATCCCTTGCGGTATGGGAAACAGACGTATAGCTGTGCTGTCGAGTCCGTAGCCACCGCATTCCGGTCGCTTGTCTGATAGCTTCCGTTCTCATTCTTCATAAATGCCGTCCCCTGAAAAGCAACCGATTCTTCCTCCGTGGCATCCTTCGGATTCGTATAAATCCCAATTGAGGACAACGCCTCCATTTCCTGCGTTGACAATGCTTCGATACTCACCTCAAAAGGACGTTTGGCATTATCCCAATTTTCCCTTGTCTTTTCCGCTGTCTGTTGGGCTTCCAGCGAATGTTCCGTTTGAGTCTTGTTGCCACAGGCTGACAACAGGATTGTTCCGATTAAAATAAATAGATACTGCATCTTCATTGGAGGTTTGACAGGCTTGCTTTTTACGTAAGAAAATTGGCCACTTACACGATAAACCTGTCTGGATTAATACCGATTATTAATCTGCATGATCTTGTCACACTCTTTTTGAATAGGCGTAAATAAATACCCCCTTGTTATTTTTCTTGCTATGCAGCCCTTTTTCTGTTTGATGAAGATAAAAGCCGCACCTGTACCCAGCGCAAGAACCAGTGTTATCAGACCCGCAAGAAATCCGATCAGGCAGTAGGCCACGATGAAGCCGATAATGGCTCCACCGATGGCACCTGCTGCCCAATAGATGTAGCGGCCCTGGACTCCCATGAACTCAAGAGGTTTTTGCAGCCCTTTGAACAGCGGGTATTCTGCATACCGGCTGTCAGAGTTAGAGTCTGTACCCATTGCTGTTTAGCTCGTTACGCCAAAGAACAACGGCAATGCTTGTGCGGCTGCCACCAAGAAAATACAAGCTCCCACAATCATCATGATGGACTTCTTGACATCCTGTTCCTCATTGTTCATCTTGATATACACGCTGATAGCACCTACGACCGCCACTACACCGGCAATGGCGTAACACAGTTTGACCACATACGGCACATACTTGGCAATCTCCGTAGTCACAGTCCCAAGGGCTGTAGTACCGGCTGAATAGTCACCTGCTGAATTTTGAGCAATTGCAGCCGTTGTGCCAACAAGCAACAGGAGAGACATCATTTTGATTCTCTCCGAAGAGCAAATACCCTTCATCATTTTTCTGATTTTCTGAAACATTTTCTTACATTAATAATTAGTACATAGTTTTACTCTTCTGCGCAGTCGAGTGTTTTTATATCTGATATCCGAAGAAGGAAGGAAATAGGATGGAGGCACTAATCAGGAAGATGCAGGCACCCACCAGATAAAGTATCTCTTTCGTTACTCCCTCTTCCCCAACATTCATTTTTATGTATATTTGGAGACTTGCTATCACCGCTACTATGGCAGCGATAGCATAACCTAAGTAAAGCACGTAGAGCATCATCGTTACCACATAATCGTGCATCAAAGCCAGTGCGTCGGCTCCCCAGCTATAATCCACACCGCCGCATTTGGCGAGTGCGGACTGGACCGAAAACAAGCCAGTCAAAACAAAAGAAAGCCTAAGTATTTTAGATAGCATCTCTAGTCTCCGGTTCGTTAATTTCAGTATTCCCATCATCCGAAGCCTTCACTTCTCTAAGTCCCTTGCTTGGGCGTTGATTGTCAAAAAGGATAATTTGCTGATTGATAAGGTAGTCCTCGAATTGCGCTTCATTCATCACGATTTCGCTCTGAATATCCCCTTCAAGCATATTCTGGCGGACGTTGTCAACCAGTTCTTCCGCTTTGCTTTTTTGAGCAACTCCACTTTCTACGGCAGCTCCACTTTTTTCGGCTGTTTCATTCTTGTAGGAATCATCGTTCTCTTTTTCCCCTCTTCCCTGCCCTCCGGGTTGGTTCGATTCTAAAAGATTTTCAAGTTCTGCTTGCGTTCCTATGATAAATCCGTCCCCGTCTTCTCTCACAGGAATTGGCTCTTCAATCTTTGGCATATTACTCACCTCGAAAATCTCTTCCGTTTCATTCTCCTGCCACTTTTTACCATACAGGTCTCGACTGATATTCACGCCATAGTAGATTATGTATGCTATGGTCAGCACAATGGCAAATATTGCAAATGGACTCATGTTATTAAGCTGTTTTTGTTCGATTTCGGGGGCAAAGGAATGGTGAAAAAGGGCGGGAAAATCATAATCTGTTTGGAAAGCTTCCGTTTTTAACCTGTATTCTATTTCTAAATAAAAATCATACCTATAATCATACTCAAACAAAGAAAATTGCGGCTCTTTTCATTAGGAAATGACATCTGTTCCAATTTCTTTTTCCTGTTTCCAGTAGCCATCACTCCCTTCATGCGAAAAGGTAGAATAAGTTGAAGCAGGCAACTAACTTGTTGCGTGCGCAAAGGTAAAATCGGGTTTTGCTGGTTTGAACAATTTTTTTGTATCACAATCTCCACACCTTCGGGTAGTATTCTGCTAAAAAATTTGCTCTTACAAAACGCCTCTCCTTTGCAAAGCCCACATGCCCCTGCTCAGCCAACCCACACTTAATCCACATCGAAGAGTTCGAAGCCATGCGCAAGGACTCAAACATTTCACCACCACCAACTTCTAACCGGGCGTAAGCCCTATGGCAAGAAAACCATATTCTATGTGTCTCCTAGGGCTCGTTCATTGCCAGCACTAACGAATCCCACCTCCTCTGATAGATAAAAATAAGCGATTCTCATCTTTTATTCATAAATATTATTAAATTTGGCAGCGAAATTAAATCATTGCAAATAATGGCAGATATAAACTGACTGAAAGTAATTTTCGTGGAGCGAAAGCGCACAAATAAGTGAGCTACAGAACAACTCCATAAAGCCCTATCAACAGTATTGAAGTGGAGTATCACACGGTGTATCCTTCGCTGGAAAAACTGCTGGAGGTGGAAAATCCTCAGAAGTGAAAGTGAAGGATTTTATTGATGCCAACAGATTAATAAATTTTGGTAATAATGTGAAATGGAAAATCACAAAATAATAATAGGCTTGGTTGATGCGGACTTACTGAATGGCGGTACACGCCATCCGAATCTTGTATTGCTGAAGTTAGCGGGATTCTTGAATGATAATGGGATTCTGTTTCATCTGATTATTGACAAAGATGAGGATGTAGAAAAATATACAAAGATATTTATATCAAAGGTGTTTGCATTTACTCCTGATCCCCTCTTTTATGAGAAGGCGAAAGGAACGATAGCAGAAAAGAAGTTCAAGGTTGGGGGAACAGGTGACTATGCAATAAAAAAGGATGTGAATGACTTCAAGGCAGCTCGTACTAGGGATATGAACCAATTGGAGAATGACGAATTTCTGAATCGATATCCGAATAAGAGAGGTGGCAAAAAGTTATTAGGTATTGATATGCGTAGACAGATGCCATATTATAAACTTTACGACGAATATGTCAAGATTAAGATAGCGGAAGGAAGGCGTGCTTCATATTTCAATGACTACCTCTACTATTCCTATTGGCTTCCTGACTCGTGGCTGTATGCGTCATTGCCCCTTTTGTGTCAATAAATTAGAGAATGAGGTTTACCCTTATTCCGATCTTGAATGGTTCTTGGATGAAGAAAGAGATGAAAAAGGCAATTTAGTTCGTCCGTACATTTATCTTTGGGATGATAACTTCTTAGCTGCTTCGAAAGAAATCTGGAAGCTGATGTTGCAAAAGCTGATTGATTCAAAGCGACCATTCCAGTTTAGACAGGGGCTTGATGAACGAATACTTGCTGAAAGTGAAGACGGAGAAGAGATTGCTTTGATGCTATCAAAATGTAAGTATCATGGCGATTTCATTTTTGCCTTTGATAATTGGCGAGACCGTGAAAAGATAATCAAAGCTCTCAAGATTTGGAAGCGGTATAATCCGAAAAGAATGACAAAATTCTATTTGTTTTGTGGTTACACACTGAAAGCAGGAGAAGACGAAAAGCTTTACAATGACATAAAGATCCTATTTGAGCGCATTCGCATTTTGATGCAATATGGATGTTTTGGATATGTGATGCGACATGCTGATTATGAGAATCATGAGCAATCGAACATCTATGTGCAAATTGCTCGTTGGTGCAATCAGCCACAATTCTATCGTTATATGTCATTCTGGGAATACTGCTACCGCAATCAGTCATATTGGGAACAAAAAACAAAAAAATTAGATGTGCCTAATCAGATTCCATTTCAAGAGTTTGAAGAACGTCTAAAAACTGGATATTATGTCAAGGACGGTCTCAGGCTTTGTAAGACAATACAAACGTTAGTGGATTTTATGTCCAAATTTCAAGAACATCGAGAAGAATTGCTTGAGATGTTCAATTATAAATTGAAAGAATTAGAAAACCCAACCCTTTGGATTAAATAATTATGATTGTCGATCACACAGAAAAGAGCTTGTCTCGCTTAGAATATCTAATAACGAAGGACGATGGGACTCCGTTACAAGGAGAAATTGATATGTACAGGAGGATTGTGCATGATTGTGAAAATAGTTCAATTACATGGCATTTCTGGCATGATATCAACTTGCATATTCAGTCAGGTAGAGCATCTGAGATTCAGATTGATTTTTTACTCATCTCTGAATTAGGTGCGATTGTCGTAGAAGTAAAAGGTGGAGCTATTCAAATAGAAGCTGGAAAATATTTTTATCAAAATAGAGGAATACTTACTCCGATGGGACGTTCGCCATTTCAACAAGCTGAAGATTATCAATGGGCGATAATAAAAAGCAAGGTAATAAATGGGGAAGAAGTCTTTGTTGATCATGTTTGTGCTTTTCCTCATGCCACACTTGACCATACGAGTAGCAATCCCGCACAGGATCTTTCATATAAGATGTGGAACAAAAACGATCAAGATTCTGACAAATCTTTCGCCGAGTTTTGTATTGATATTCTAAAAAAGACAAACAGCGAAAACGCTGGACAAACACCAAATTATCTAGTGAGGTTTTAAATTCAGTGATAAATAGTTTTACTCCAACAATCAAAGATTCTGGAAGGTATCGGCAGTCGTCATTGAAAGACATCTTGAATTGGCTGAATATATCGAACTTGGATGCTTTGGAAAGCCTTCAAAGAAATCATAGGGTAGTAATAGAAGGTGGTCCAGGTACTGGAAAGACGACGATTGCTAAAGCTTTCATCAAGAAAAACAAAGGTCTACGTGGATTATACTTATGCTGGACTAAATTGCTTGCGGCACAAATAAAATATACTTTACAGTTAGAAGGACTTTTAAATTGTGAAGTGGAAAGTTATACTTCATACATGCATCGAATCTCAAAGGGAAATATTTCTATAAACGAATTGAGTCTGACGACTGGATTGCAAGAATTGGAATCCACAATTGAGGTGTATATGAAAGGTCAATCATACGACTATGTAATAATAGATGGAAGCTCAGGATGTTGCAGACAAAGGTATGATAGTAATTCTAAGAGAGCTCACTTCTTTACAACACACAGGTCTTCAGACAGGACGTTTTTTGGTATTATATGATATTGAACAGGGATATAACAGCGGAACTCGCAATTTGGAATCAGCAATAGACGATATTACTCGAACATCTGCACACTTTACAATCAACGGGAACAAACGAGTCCCGACAAACATCGAAATTGTTAGATATGCTAATGAGTTGTTGGATTTAAAACCGGAAGAGGTTGCTGCTTTCTGGAACGCAATCAACAATGATGAGAGTGCGTGTAAAATACACGTTGTAAATGATTCGAAGACTCTTACAAGAGTTTTGAAACAAAAAAGGAAAGAATTAACCTCTATTAGCCCATCGCTACAAAATTCCACAATCCTTGTTCATTCAGATTTACTATATCCAATAAACGGAGAACAAGACTCCGTTTATGATAAACTCACATACTCGGATTCAGTTATAGAATTATCTATAGAAAACATACATAGACTACCAGAACATGCAATCGGTCTTTCAACTATATTGAAATACAAAGGTTTGGAAAATGAAAACATCATTCTTGTCATACCAATTAAATCACTAAGAAGCTCATTCGACAACTTCTTGTTTGAAATTTATGTAGGCATGACACGCGCTATTATGAATATTGATATATTTATCCTTAATACGTAATGTGCCATGATAAGTCAAAGCTTCGTTAATCATTACAATCTTGATAATTCCGATTTAAATCTGATTATCAACATTATGTGTCATCCTAAAAAGAAGATGCACGTAGATTTCTGTGTGTGATTAACGATGCCATGGATTATTACATGAGTAGGACAGATGATGAAGTACACTATCCATTGTTGTACATTCCTGCATCTGAGCATTGGGCACAAGAGGTTTGTATCGAGTTTGTCACACTTAAATTATCTTTACTCTACAACAGTCTGATACAAGAAAGATTAAAATTAGAGATTGGTGTTCGAAACACCGTATTTATTCCAGAAGACTGTACTGGTGGTAGTAAAAAGCATAAGCAACTTCTTGCAAATTTCCGATATTCAAAACAAGTTTATAATCAGATAAAAGACTTATCCATTCCCAAAGAAACCCACAGAAAGAATCTCATTATTTGCAAACCCTTTAATTGTTCAACTCCAGAAAATCCTTATTTGGATAATTATTGCGGAAATGAAAAATCAATTTGCGATAGACATTTTACAGTAACAAGAGCAGATATTGATGTTGACAAGTTAGACAAACCAATAAAGAAAGATAAGGGGAATAGTTGCAAAATCGAAAATATGTTTGTGTTTCTTTCAAGAAGTACTGATGGGCGTTTTTCAGATGCCTATTCTTTCCAGAAACCAAGAATAGAGAGACTCAACAAATTAGAAGCAGGAATACGGAACGTATTCTATTTTTACTTCTCCACAAAACCGTTTAAGCTTCAAAGATTACTTATGTGGAAACTGAAGAATGCAACCGACATCTTACATGAAGATATAAAAGATATGAAAGATTTCATTTCCCTGTCAGCTGAAGAGTCTGATTATATCTTTGGAAGAATGCACAAGCAGACCAATTGTATAATAGAATCAAATGAGCTTGATGAATTTAAAAGCCTAGCGGATGATGCATTGGAAGCTTGTGAATATAATGTTCAAGCCAGAAACAATTTAGCCATTTGTTATGATAAGCATTCTCAAGAATTGTTTAAGAGCCAATACGGAAATATAATTGATGATATTGACGCACAGTATTTTGATGTTTTTCTGAAAAATATTCGAGACACATGGGAACATAAAATATTTCCTACGGTAATGTCATTTATGGATGGCCAAACAAATACTTGTCTAATACTTGATTATTTCATGTCAGATGAGTATAAGACACACCTTGTTTCTCTATTTGAAACATACAATATTCAGGCAGATATAACAACCTTTAATTCTTTAAAATACAAATGCGTTGACGGTAAATATCTATCAAATAACACATCGAACAAAATAATTGTCTTATCATATCAGGGGCATTATGTTGGCAGACCTTACAATCACTATCCGAACTCTTTTGATCCGATATGTCTTGGAGAAGGGCAAGAGTTGTTAAATGTACTCAACAACTTTATCTTCGATCCATATTATGCTGTACAAAATTATGAATACCATAAGACATTAAGAAATGTGCTATCCTCAGACTACAGAAAGAACTATGTAAAATGCACTATCCCACTTCCTCTCCGTCCCATAAGGAAGATCGAAGATAGCGGCGACAGAACAACATCACATTCTGGAAGTTATAACTCAAATCAAAGCTATCAGAAATATAGAGTATCTACTAGTGGTGGAGCAACAATAAAACTAATCGAATCGGATTATGTTATCAGCAAGGAGAAGAATAAGTTCTGTTCTATACAAGTCATTTCAGTATCAGAACTTAATTCACTAATGCAGGAAAGTGACCACGATATCTTGATATGTTCATTATCGGAACTCCAAGAAAAATTGGAAGAGATTCTTGAAAAGTCTAAGGACGAAATAAAGAAAGACGAGCTATACATTCGCCAAGATAGTCGTTATGCTTTGTCTGAAGAAGAAATATTTTCAGAAAGTGAACTTTGGCAGATCTTATTACGAAGACAGGTTGAACAAAAGGGTTCTACAATAGTGTATGCAGAACTTATGGAGAAAATTCCTTATTCGGAACAAATCAAGATGTACTCTTTCGAAAGGTGGTATGCACCAAATGATGATATGATATTGCCCCGTAGCCGTATGATGCAGGACGCCATATTTGAATACCTGTCAATAGCAAAACCATACGACAAAATTGTCAGACGTAAAAAAGCCCAAAAGGGAACGATGACAGAACGTAAGAATTCAATGTTAAGGACGTTCTTGTGCAACAACTTGTTCTCAGAAGATTTTATAAAATCGTTTGAACGGCTGAGTGATGGTATCAAGGATATGCTTGGCATAGATAATTCTGGTGACTTGGAAGCATTGATTGATTTGCTTAAGAAGGAAATAAAATACGTTGAAATAAAATCCATATCAAAATATGATAAAAACTAAGCGCGAATCTTTGGAGCAGTTTATAAAAGAACAGCTCATCGGTCCTGGGGGATGCAAAGGCTTGTATTCTTTAAAGCCAAGTGCATCAGAGGATGAAAACTCAGAAGAATTGGGTGAAGTTGTAAGTACTACCCCTGGTTCTATTTATAGTTCTGCAATATTATTTCCCCCGAAGAAAGAAATTAAGACAGAAGGTTTCGTTGAGCAAGAAAATAGTATTGTGACAGAAACGATTGAAACTCCAAAGGACGGAAATGATCAAGAAACAGAGCTCGAAGAGATAACTGATACATCACAGAATGACGATGAAGACTTAAATTCTTTAAGCAGAAGATTCCCGTCTTCTATGGGCGTTTCTTGTTGTTTGGACTCGGGCTTCTCCAATGACAACGATTTGAAAATTATAGTTTCAGGTCGGTATTACACTAAAGTTGAACAGTATACGCGCTTAGAAGTCATTGTTGAAGAACAGGAAGAGTTTGAATCTTTCTTCAAAAAAAATGCGGATGTATTTAATGAATTGTTTGTTTTAGAACGCAACAAACTATCATTACGTCACACTATTCCACAATCTCAACTACCATCATACAAAGAAAATCTTCGAGCACTAAACATCAAGATAACTGCTGAGATAGCACAGAACCCTGACGGAAGTGTTGACCCAATCTTTGCCGATGTCACCTTTAAAGAGCAGTATAGATATTTTAGTTCCTATAAAGAGAGATTGTTTAAGAATCTTTCATCGTTGAAAGGCTCGGAATCATATTTAACAGTGCATGAAGCTGAAGTAATAAAGAAACGAATAGGAAGTAATTGAAAGAAACGAAACCTTCTTCTCTTATATAGAAGATCTAATTGCAATTTGTGATAGTCGCAATTTTGGATATTGGGTCGAACATCCTTTTGAGAAAGAATTGGACTTGAGATCCTTAAATTTCCATATCTCCACAGAGGATGGAAAGGTCATTTATTCACCACAAAAGAACGATTGTCTCAAAAATATTATTTCCTTAAATATAAATGAATCAGAAACACTTTCACTCTCCGTATGGTTGCAGTTGATAAAAACAAAGGATGATAGAACCTATCTGAAGATTCTGTTAAACAACTCATCAACAGAAGTCAACACAGATGAACAGCATTATTATTCCATTGTTTCAGAAATAGTGAACGAAAGATGTTTATTTGGAGTAAAGGTTGATGCAAGTAGTAAGCATCTGTGTCAATACAAAAGCGTCTCTTCTGGTAGTCTCGACGATGAAGAAGCCCACAAGCTAAACTTTTTGTATAGAAATATTAAAGATTACGGTGTCGGTCATCTTTGTTCTGTTGATTGGAATAAAGATGACAAAGGATTAATGCATGTATTCTCTGAATTTATGCCAAGTATAGAAAGTCCAGATGTTGAACCTGTTCCAAGAGATAAATCATGCGAGAATGTAGAACAGGATGGTGTTATCTTACCAAAGCCTTATCTGGATTTGGAGAGTTCACAATGTCTCCAGTTTAAATGGCTCTCTTTCTTATCTCCTACATCAGACACCGAAATTCTTAATAATCTTCTTGGCTTTTTAGATTCATACAAGTCGTGGATTCAAACGCAGCGAGACTATATCAATAGTTTGGATAATAAAGAAATGGCATTTCAAAATGTAAAAGATTGTGAGGTTAATTACGAAAGAATGAAGGCAAATGTGATTGAATTCTTGACTGATTCATCAAAAATGAAAGCTTTTAGAGTAATGAACGCCGCAATGTTTATGCAGTTGTGGCATAATAAAAAAGAGAATCAGAAGCAGATTCGTGAAGATGAAACGGAACTGAATTTTGAATTTTATCGGAAAGCAACAGATGACATATTTCCTGGAGTTGAACATGCTGCATGGCGACCATTCCAGTTAGCTTTTATCTTATTAAACCTTGATGGTATCTTCAAAAGCCAGAATGATTTATCATGGTCAAAAAGGAATGAACTAGTTGATTTGGTTTGGTTCCCAACGGGTGGCGGTAAAACTGAAGCATACTTAGGTCTTATTGCCCTTACAATAATCAATAGGCGATTAACCAAAGGTGAAGCTGGTTATGGTGTAACTGCAATAATGAGATATACGCTTCGGTTGTTGACAACACAACAATTCCAACGAGCATTGCGGCTGATTCTTGCTTTGGAACAGGTTCGTCTTTGGGAACTTAATAATTGCAAACTTGGAGATGAAGAAATCTCTATTGGATTGTTTGTGGGAGACCAGTCTTTGCCTAATTCTTTGGATGGTCTAAAAGACGAATTACGAAAAAATTGGGAGAGTCGGACAGAAACAAACAATAATAGCAAAATACCATTGGACTTATGTCCTTGGTGTGGATCTAAATTGAAACATCAAATAGACAGAAGTGGAGTGAAATTTTACTGCGAAAACCCATATTGTACATTTGATGTAGTAAATGCTGTCATACCTGTTAGATTGTGCGATGATGATATATACAAAAACCCTCCAACTTTGCTATTCGGAACTGTGGATAAGTTTGCACAACTTGCTTACAAAGTTAACACTGGAGGAAATAGGACTAATAAAGATTCAAGACGATTATTCGGACGCGGTGAAAATTGGAATAAGTTAACTCCAGACCTTATCATCCAAGATGAGCTACATTTACTGCTAGGTCCTTTAGGTTCTGCTGTGAGCTTGTTTGAATGTGCTATCGACCAACTTTGTACAAGGAACGAAAACGGACAGACTATTAGACCTAAAATTATTTCTTCGACAGCGACAACACGTAATACAGCATTGCAAGTTCGTGCTTTGTACGATAGAGGAATAAGTATATTCCCGAAAAATGGAATTGACTACGATGACTCATTCTTTGCGTTCTACAAACGCAGTAAGATGGCTGGCGACAAAGACTGGTCGTTTGATTCAAAACGTAAATATATTGGTGTGATGCCAACAGGCAGAACACAAATGACCACACAGATGAGGCTTGCAGCCATTCTGTTTGTACATCGTGCAATATTTGAGAAAGAAAATTTGGCAAAGTTGAATGATGAGGATTTCATCAAAGCTGCCGACTATTATTTTACCACTATTTCATACTTCAATAGCTTGAAAGAGATGGGTAAAACAGATGCACAGTTCTACATGGAATTTACTAAATACACACGAAGACTTTTCAAACGTGTGATGCGCTACTCTAATATGCTTGAATCTCTTTATGCTTACAATGAAAGATTCTCAAAATCAGAATTGACAGGACGCCTTTCTGGAAATGGAAGCTGTCGCAGCTTTGAATAAAGTTCAATCCGTGACTTGGAATCCAAAGCACCGGTTTCCATATCTCGATAAAGATGTTTGGCAACGACCTGAAAAGCCAGATGATTTTATACTTGCAACAAACATGATTTCTGTTGGACTTGACGTATCGAGATTCAATACTATCATAATAAATTCTATGCCGAGGAATATAGCTGAATACATTCAGGCAAGTTCACGAGTGGCGCGAAACAAAGAAGGTCTTGTGTTAACATTGCATAATCCTTTCCGCTCAAGAGACGTTTCTCACTTTGAAAAGTTTAGAGAATTCCATGAGAAACTTTATTATTATGTAGAGCCAATATCTATTACTCCTTTTTCGCATAAATCAGTTGAAAAATATCTGCCACTATTCCTCGGTACTTATATCAGACATTTATATCCTGCTTTAGCAAATAATCAATCCGCTATCAATATTGATTCAGTTAAATCGGCTGATATAAAAAAGACTGTCAGAGCATATTTTGAAGAACGTCTTAAAAGAACCTCAGAACTGTCCGGCATAGAACGCGAGTTACTTACTCCAGATTTGTTTGAGTATATTTGTGCAATGGTATATGATATGCTTGACCAATGGCTGCAAAAGAAGGAAGACAATCAAGAACTAGTATATACAAAAAGAAAGGGTCAGTTCGGAGGAAACTTGCAAGCCACACCACTATACTCGTCTTCGGATGACTATGACGAAATGAGACTTCTGAATAAATGGAAAGTGCCTACAGCACTAAGACTACTTGAACCAGAAGCTGTTATCCACATTATAAAATAGACGCATTATGGAAATCAATAATAAGAAACAATATAATCAGGGTATAGGCAAGTACAAGATTCTTTCTTCTACTGCTGGAGTTGGTGCATTGGTTACGACTAAGTGGGGAGGCTTTGTCATGCCATTGAGTATTTCTGATTGGCAATTTGTCAAGACTCTTTCAGAAGAAATTAAGAAACCGGAAAATTCAAATCATACATTAGAACAACTTCAGGAACTGTCTGGTGTTGACATTATTGATGACTCAAGGTTTGTCGAGTTCTTGAAGCAGAAGAAACAACTTGCTGCATTAAAGTGTTTTGTTGCGATTCCGCACATTCAGTTAGATAAGTTTAATCAAATTGATAAAGACGAACATCCTATATACAAGAAGAAACAAGAATCGGGAGTAGAATTAAAAGATGAAATGTTCTTTATTCCTGCCATAAACTTTCCCAAATGGTTTATATCAAACAATTTTGATATGAAACCTATCGAAGAGTGGGAGGAAATCTGGAAAGCAAAAAGATGTAATGACGGTAAAATGGATCTTTTTGCTCCGCCAAGAGATCCGAATAAAAAGACATATCGTACTTTTAAGAATCCTATGTTGAATGACAAAACTATTTATGGATTGCTAAAACCAGTTCCTATGGTTTTGATTTGTCCTAACGGTCACATCTCAGATATTCCATGGTACCAGTATTTCTGTGCAAGACTGGCTAACGAAAAGATAGACAAACTAGAGGGTTTTGACTTATTCAATTATGAATGTGAGCCTTGTTCCAATGCTCCTGATGGACATCATCAACTACAATGGATTACCAACCGTAATCAGAGTGAATCTTGGGGAACGTTAAAATGTGGATGTTGCAATGGTAAAGTCAGCCTTGCGGGTATCATGAACATAAAGCCATTCTGTCGAGGTGAACGACCATGGGACTCTGAAAATAGACGAGAACTTTGTATTACTGGTCATAATCGCAACATCATGCAAATGGTTTTGGTTACCAGTAACAGCATTTATTATGCAAATAGTTTGAGTAGTCTTTATATTCCTAACGAGTATATTGAGAAGTCCGAAGGACAGTTGACTCCTGAAGCTAATAAGATGCTGCAAAAAATATTGGATAAGATTTTCCCAAGATATGAACGCCGTAGTGAATCTCCTTCAAAAGAAGAATTCTGGAGAAAGATGTTTGATGAAGGTGACACACTTAGAGATGCCGCAGAAGATGACGAAATAGAGCTTACAGATTATGATTGGGATGCACTTAAACAATCGTTTATATATCCGGAAGAAACTGAAGATGTTGATGTTTTGGCAACATATCGATATAACGAATACCAAGTGTTTGCTAAGAACTCATCGACACCAGGAAATAAGCCTGGGTTGCACTTTGAGAATATTATTCTTCCTGATAGTCTTAAAAGTTACTTTACAAAGATTCAAAAGGTGGATACCTTAGCTGTGACCTCTACCCAACTTGGATTTAGTAGAGTATCTATGCCTTCAGCCAAAATAGTTGGCGAAAAAGTAATCTATCCAGACGATCAAATAAAGCCAATATATACATGTAACAAAGAAGAAGTCCTTGTACTACCAGCAAACCAACTGTTTGGTGAGGGGATCTTCTTTATGTTTGACGAATCCAAAGTGAATCAATGGGTTATCAGCCACAACTTAGAAAAACATTTTCAATGCAACCTCAATGAAGATGATATGGGAAAATTCATGTCTGATGAAATGGAACAATATGGTAGAGCACGCTTCTACCTTCTTCATACTTTCTCGCATATCTTAATGAAAGAATTGGAGTTTTCTTGCGGTTATCCAACTGCCAGCCTGAACGAACGCCTCTATTATTCCGACAAAATGTGTGGTGTGCTTATCTACACTGCTGATGGAGCAGAAGGCAGTATGGGGGGACTGGTTTGGCAAGCTCAACCGCATTTGTTACAGCGCATCATAAAGACGGCTATGAATCGTGCGCTTA
The DNA here is from genome assembly GCF_024793605.1 of Bacteroides sp. BFG-637. Taxonomy (NCBI): domain Bacteria; kingdom Pseudomonadati; phylum Bacteroidota; class Bacteroidia; order Bacteroidales; family Bacteroidaceae; genus Bacteroides; species Bacteroides sp. BFG-637. The sequence continues at coordinate 299,483 of NZ_JANUPD010000002.1, forward strand.
ATTGTTCTTCCGATCCAATGTGCTGGGAAAACGAAGATGGCTTAAATCGAGCATCTTGCTTTTCCTGTACTATGGTTTCAGAAACATCCTGTGAACAACGTAACCTCGGTCTTGACCGTCGAGCATTAGTAGATACAAAATTCGGTTACTTCAAGGATTTGGTATAAAAATCGCCTAAGGCAAAGTTTATAACTATATGCACAACAATTCAATATACTAGTGAACTATAGTTGCACTTCTGAGAAAACTTCAAATCATTATTCATCGTAAACCATCAGCCAACTCTTGTATTGTATCTTATAATACAGAACTGACTGATGGTTTACAATTATCATCCTGATTATCGTGTCCAAAGGACACGATAAGTGGAAAAAGTAACAGCATCCCAAAGACGCTTACGATAACATCTCAATACGATCGCTAATTTCCTCTTGTATTTGGTGGCTCCAATAGCCATCAACCCCTGTTATTTGCGCATATCGCTGGTAGTCGCTGACAACACCGATTGCCTTTTCTATCAGGGAATCAGCACCTTTTATATTGTATTTCTTAGCCACCTCAAGCAAATCTCCACGTTCAAAGGAAGAGTTTTTATTGTTTATGGTCATGCAATGACGGTTTACATATCCCGGTGCCGATGGATCGACCGAGAATGTGAAATCGTATGTGGGGGTAATATGCCACACACCGTCTTGCCCCATCATGAAGCTGAAATTCTTATTATGGTCATCCACATTTCCTCCCAGCACGTTCATAGTCATGGACAGGAACAACTGCTGCATTTCTACCGGTACGATACCGATACGACAAGCAGTGTCGAACAAAGACTCATAACTGTCCGCTGCCGGGTTCATTGCTGCCAAAGTCTGGATATGAATTTTCTCGTTCCCCTTGCGGTCAAACCGCTCTGTAAGGAAATGGGCTTCCTTTTCACCCTCCACAAGCATCGATGGCATCATTTTCATCCCTGCCTCCTGTGCCATCAGGTAATAACTGTATTCAATACGTGTAGTCGGCAGATCAAGATGCTCATCAAACTTGATAATCATCGGGGTAAAACCGGGTGCAGGGGCACTTACCTGTCCCGAATAGCACTCGTTTGTTTCCGTATTCACATGGATAATCGCTTTTGCTCTGCGACCACCGGCAGATGTTCCGACCTTGAACAAACTTTCAATCATCAAATCGGGTCGCATCTCTGCCTTAAAGTCTTTAGCCTCGTTCAAAGCAGCACGGGCAAGCCTATGCAGATCGGCAATCTCGACTTTGAACGGCTTCTCCATTTCTTCAGCGGCAGGAGGTATAAACTCCAATGCCCCCATTCCTCGCCTGCCGATGTATGCCAAGCGGTCAAGGGATGACAGGTCACGGGATTTTATATGATGTGCTTTCGCCCATTCATTGAATATCCTATTTCCCCAATGATCGGGCAGTGAATCAGCTATGAAAGAGGGCAAACCACCAAAGATTTTATCATCCTCGCCATAGACAGGTAGTCCACGTTGGACAGTTACACTATCTATTGGGGCTTGCAGTGGAGCGATGTCATAACCGCCCTTTATAAAGTCATTATCGAAATAGAAGCATACCTTTTCTTTGTATTTCTCCTTATAGGCTACCAATGTACCTACTTTCCGATTCCATAAAAATACATCAAGATTTTGTATCATTATCGTTTCTCCTTACTCTTTTAGGAATGAATTTATTTATTTGTTTCAGTGCCATCGGTGGCATGGGCAACTCAGGCAGTAAATCACTGAGGCGTTGCTCCATGCCGACTATCCGTAACAGTGATATGAAATTATTCAGGGTTATGTTCTGATTGACACCCTGTTCAAAATGGCTTATAGTAGCAAGGCTTACACCGGATTTCTCCGCCATTTCCTTCTGGCTCATCCGTGCGGCAAGCCTGTACTCCTTTATGCGCTTCGCTAAAAGTAGCATAATGTCCTGATTGGTTATATAGTCTGCTTTACTCATAGATAGTAGTATATTACTATTTAATCGCAAAATTAAAAAATAATATCTATATATTACTACCATTATGGAAATTTATTTTTGTTTCGCAAGAAATCATTCAGATCCTTGTAAAGCGGATGAGCCGCAAACATATCACACACTCTATTACCAAATAATTCCTGCAAGGTGTCCACAGCTCGCCTTCCGGCATCATCATTGTCAAGATAGCAATGAATGACTTCATATTTTTTAATTGTCTCGATGACCCTATTTATATTGCTTACCGAGTTCAGAACGACATAATCCATAAATTCGCTTCCTTCGGTAATTCTTCCTAGCTTTACCAATGTCAGGTAGGAAAGATAATCCATAAAACCCTCAAAAAGACAACAGCAACCACGTCTCAACCTTTCTGATTTTCGGATAATAGATATATCCTTTGGCGCAATACACCCTTTGAAATAAGGATTGCGAATTTCATATCCACCGCCAATATTCGGGAAAGCAACAGCAAAGTATTCTTTTTTACTACAGGTATAATGTACTTCCTGACATTCGCATTCCCCAATATCTAAATCAATACCACGGGATTGCAGATATGATTTCAATGCTTCCATGATTCAAGTCCACCACTTTTATATTTCTGAACTGATCCGGTAGCCGTTCTCCATTCGGAGATATAGGCGTTCTAATTCGGGGAGCCAGTGCCGGTGCTGCACCCTCTATGAACTTGAGCAATCGTGACACATCTTTTGATTGGTAGAGCAGTTCCGCCAAATCAATGATGTCACCATTTTGAGCCGTTCCAAAGTCGTACCACATATTTTTGTCTTTATTGACTTTGAATGACGGTGTTCGATCTTCTCGATAAGGAGCATGATACCAAGCAGACTTTGCCGACTCCTTTGTCGGCGAAAAACCAATGGCTTTCAAATAGTCCACCAGGTCTATTTGTTTTATTTGAGCGATGTTCATACTTTCTTAGTTTTTATTACAGTTCGACATAGATTTACCATATATAGCCCCGGAGTAAACTAAACTTCTTTTCATTCTATATGGGTTCCTCACTCTCAAAGGCTTTAGGTTCGTAAGAGTAGGTCTTGTCCTTTTTGACTATTACCCCTTTTCCCATCAGGAACTTATTCAGCTCCACGCACACGTTCCGCCCCCGTTTATAGCCGATGGTCTCATAACCTTTTTGCAGGGATTTGAGCATATTCTCATACCCGACAATTGGGTCCTCCGAAAAAACACTTTCCAATGCGCTCACGTGTTGCTCATCCGTCAAGACTTCAAATAGAGGTTTCCGTTCTGCCTCAAACGCATAATTGTCCACCAGTTCGGGCAATGCTTCACTATTGATTTTAAATGCGAACGGAGTAAACTCTTTCTCCCGGATGTGCATGGCCTTCACTTGACTGATACTGCTATCAAACGGGCTTTTTGTTACTTGAAGTATTGTTTCAGCCTTATTATTCAGCTCCGTACCTATGTGCCCACGGGTATTGTCATCACCTTTATTTAGATGCAGTACCGTATGGATATGTAGGTCGTGCATACTGGACCATCGCATCAGGTCATTGATAAGCTCTACCGATTCACTGGGATTGTTGATGTCATACATGAGGTCACGAATCCCGTCAATCACCACGAATCCGATATTCGGGTCTGTTTCTAGTGCCAGGTTAATGATTTGTCTTCTGTGTTTGGGTGAATATTCCCGAAGCATAAAGAACTCCAGTCGTTCATTCTCACGGTCAGTGGGTATTCCGGCCAATGTCAGTATTCGTTCCAAAACCTTATGACAATGGCATTTACTCTGTTCTGTATCTACATACAGAACCTTATGTTTTTCTTTCGGCAAGGTCGCTTTGTAGCGCAACACTTCCTTTCCGGATAATGCCGAGGCCACGATAGCCGACACATTGAACGTTTTTTTGCTCTTCGGTTTCCCGGTCGATGCACTGAAGTTCCCCAGCGTGGCAATGGTAATACCGTCCACTTGAACGATCTCCGGCGGATAAGCATAAACATCCGTTACTCTAAGTCGGATGAATTCCAAAATCTGCTCAAAGGCACTTTCGTCTATATCTTCACCCAAACTTATCTTTTTGTTCTCAATCATGATTTGAAGTCCTCCTTTTGAATCAGCCATTTGATTTCTCGTTGTGGCAATTACAATCCTTATGTATACCGGCAATTATTCCTTCACACGTTGCATTCGTCTCTGAATGATTCTGACACACCCATTCATCCAATTCTTGCTTGTTAAAATAGATCAACTTGCCGGTCGGTTTATAATACGGTATGTCACCGTTCTTTGTCAACTTGTAAAGCTGACTGTTGGATAGGTCGAGATATTCACGAGCTTCTTTAAAGTTGAGTGTACCTTTAATGCAATAGAGGGCACTCTCTATTTTTTCTATCTGTGCAATGATGTAGCTTAACTTCACCAGACAGGAGGAGCACATGATAGTCTCTTCATTTTCTATATTTTTTCCTTGTCATCGTTTTTGCTTAATTAAAATGTTATACATGAGAGGTTCTTTCCCTCCGTTCACTCTGAAACCGGTTCCGAAGGACAAAGTTAGTTGGAACATAAAAGCCAAAGACACTTACAGCCTTGATACTATGCTGTTATCAGGCTAACTATCAAGGTGGGATGCTCTATTTCTTATTTTTCCCTCTATTTCTTCTCTGGTAATTGTGGTAATTGATAATGCCACCAACAGAACAATACAATTTATATTGTTAGGCATAGTGAACAGCTAGGAGGGAGGAATTACTTTCTAATTCATAAATGCTATCAGTGAATGACAGAATGACTCTACTTCCACTCATAAGACTTCACCCTTTTGTATACTTTCCACATCAGACAATTTGTAGCGAACCTTACTGCCCACTTTAGTAGAAACAAGATAACCCTCCTTATTCCAACGCCACAGGGTAGACCGATCTACTTTCAATCGTTTAGCGGTTTCTTCGGCTGTCAGATATACTTCCGATTTATTCTCACGTTGGTCAAGTAACTCTCCAATGGCCTTTTGAACTACACGTTCCAAATCACCCTGAGATACAATCATGAGTAATTGCGAATTTTGATTTCTAAATTCTTCCATCGTGCTTTTACAGGTAGGTTTGTTAGCAGCCATCATTAGCGAGACATTCGCCGCTGCACCTACACCAGTCTCCACACGTTATATGATGAGATAACGGCTTTGACAGATGCAAAACTAAGGTAGAAAAACAAGATTGCAAAACCCTGAAACACAGCTTAACAGACTGAATTTCTGATATGTTTTATTCATTTGTACACTCGCAGGTATGTACAAATATACAGTCTATAGTCCACTCGTTTTAACTTCTGAGAAAATAGTGATATAGACAGAAGACATATATAATTATACGCTGTAAATCCATTCAATAGACTAGTAGTCTTCTTTTATTCGTGTCAGTCAGTAGGATAATAGATTAAGTGCCACATTACCTCATTGATAGACACTAAAAAACAGGTAAGGTATACAGATAAAACAGAAATCAGGCTAACAATCTTTAACGTAAGATGATTAACCTGATTTTATTTTTAGTGCAAAATGTAGCTTTAGATGCTATTTGCAATGATACTTTTCACAATATCCTTTCCTGCCCTGTGTCGAAAATTGGCAACCAAAGTTCTGATAGCCTTTGAGAATAGCTACCCTATTTCCTGCATTATTCATTAATTACATTCAACTCCTTATCTACCTTATATATAGGCTGGTCAAAAGCTACACACATCAATGCGAAATGGTCTTTCATTTCCATTTTCGTATAGCGGTTTACAGCCTGGCTACCTTCCTTGTGCAGACCAGCGGCATACATATTTACTTGTACCTTGTTCATTATATCCACGTGTGTCTTCCGGCAAAGTTTACTGCTACCAAATGTATACAGCGGTTCATATATATTGTCATTCAGTTCGTCATCAAAAACCTTACACTCACGGTCAATTCCGCAGTATTGCAGTAGTAACTTTATCTTGGCGTTATATCCGCTTTTGCCAGTAACATATTTCAATATCGGAAAATTGAACTGCCACTTCTTAATCAAGTCAAGAGCATAACGCATGATAGGAGTTTCAATTTCGGTATTCTCTACATTTTCACGCAGAGTCTTCTTCGGTAGGTAATGTATGAAGGGAATACCATTATCGGTTACTTTGATTTTGCTCATAGACAATGCCTGGAAATCTGCGATACGACAACCAAAAGCACATTGCAGCAGAAAGCATTCTTTAGTTTCCTGAAGCGTGGCAGGAACTTCCGTATGCATTACCTTCAATAATTCATCTTTATAAAGATATACCGGTTCGTCATAGCGTTCTTTCAAAACGGCGGCCTTTCTTTTCTTCCCTAACTTACGAAATGGAGAAGCTATAATTTCCTCCTTATCTTCCAACTCATTGAAAAATGCTTGCAGCTTTTTCAGCTTGGTGATGGTCGTGTTCATATCTCTGGGCTGACGAGGAATATCACGTTCTATTTTACCCTCGTATAAGTAGGAATATTTTTCCACATATTCATATTCATTCGTAAAAAAGTAACGTAGGTCCATCAGCATGTCGGCGGTAAACTCAATGGGAGTTATGCTTCTGAAATTCTTTATCGCCAGAAATCGTTCCAGCGCACCATATACAACACGATAGTGCTTCATACGTCCTTCAGCAAATATACCATCCCGATAACCATCCACAATAAATCTGTCAAACCGTTCAAGCATGGTTATTTCAGTTCTCTTCTGACTTCGAGTATCCGGATTCAGTAGCGAGTCAATTGCATCCTCAAATATCTCACCATTGATATGTCCTTTCTGCATCTTCTCACACAAAAAATGATATGCAGCATATATGGCATCCATTTCATGATCAATGGCCAGTTTGAGCTCCTTATTAAAAACCGAAACTTTTGATTTGACATTACCATTTTCATCAAACTTAGCCATATCTTTCAGAGCAGCTCTGATCTCACTTTTATGATACAGGTCAACTTCCCTGCCATCACGCAAACGGAAACGCAACTTGATATCGCCTTCCGTTTTTGTTGTCCTTAAAAAGATGGTAACTCGTTCCATAACTTATTGAATTTTGATTATTTTCTCCGTGGTGCAAAGATAGCGATTTTGCACCACAGAATCACAAATTTGCACCACATAAATTCAATGCGATACAATAAAATAAATCATAAACAACTGATGATCAGTTTATATACATTAAATTTCATTTCAACTACATTCAATTAACGAATCCCAGGCGGATCACTGAAAACAAAAGAAAAATCAAGCAAATCCCTGATAATCAAGCATTATCGGGGATTTCTTTTTTCTAGCAGGTAGCAGAAAATAGCCGTTTCAAGCATATTATCGGTGGATAAATCGTGGGACTAAAATTCAATCGGAAAAAGTCCCACGAATTTGCATCTTTCTCACTGATTCATAGCATTTTGCGTAGCACTACTTTGGAAGAGAATACATAGTTTTGTAACTCTAAAAACGATGTAAAAATGGCTAGAAAATCATTTTCTGTATTGTTCTTCATCAAGAAAGGCAAATTATTAAAGAACGGTGAAGCACCCGTGTGCATGAGAATCACAGTAAACGGCTGTATGGTAGATATTTCTATCAAAAGAAGCTGCCCTGTGAACTTATGGAATCAGGCAAAAGAAAACTCAAAAGGCAAAGACCGTATGTCGGTGGAACTAAACCACTACTTAGAAATCACACGTTCACGCATACATCAAATTTATAGGGAACTGGAAACTTCCGACAAGGTTATCAATGTTGATCTGGTGAGAAAGTTATTTTATGGTATGGATGAAGATAACAAAACGCTATTGCAGGTATTCAGGGAGCATAACGAACAAAGCCGTAAGTTGATTGGCAAAGACTTTGTTAGTAAGACGGTGCAACGGTATGAAACCACTACCCGATATTTGGAGGAATTCATTAAGAAAGAATATCAGCTATCGGATATCCCCCTGAATAACTTGGAAGCGAATTTCATTTCTAAGTTTGATGCTTTCTTGAAGATTGAAAAAGGTTGTGCGCAGAATTCTGCTATCACCCGACTAAAGAACTTGAAGAAGATTATCCGCATTGCTTTGGAAAACGACTGGATTAAGAAAGATCCATTCGCTTACTATCGCTTTAAGTTGGAAGAAACCGATCCTGAATTCCTGACGATGGACGAAATTAAAATCATCCTCGCCAAAGAGTTCACGATTAAGCGAGTAGAACAGGTACGGGATATTTTTGTTTTTTGCATTTTTACCGGATTGGCGTTCAGCGATGTGAAAGATTTATCGCCTGAACACTTAGTAAGGGACAATAAAGGGGAGCTTTGGATAAGGAAAAACCGTCAAAAGACAAAAATCATGTGCAATATTCCTGTGCTACCTGTAGCAGCTTCTATACTGGAAAAGTATAAAAATGTGGCAGAATGTACCGGAAAACTATTGCCTGTTTTGAGCAATCAGCGTATGAACAGTTATTTGAAAGAGATTGCCGATGTATGCGGATTACAGAAAAATCTGTGCACACATTCAGCCCGACACAGCTATGCCACAAGCATTTGCCTAGCGAATGGCGTAAGTATGGAGAACGTAGCTAAGATGTTAGGTCATGCAGATACCAGCGTAACAAAACACTATGCACGGGTATTGGATCAGAATATTCTAAAGGATATGCAGAAAGTTAATAGCTGTTTGTCAGAGTTGGCTATATAGTAAGAACCAAATATTATTAATTTGATAGTATATCTACAAGAAATATCCCGTTCTGTCACAATGATAGAACGGGATATTCTTATAATACCGCATCTTAACAAGAAAATGGTATTTAAACTTATAGAAATAGCGCAGTTAGAAAACTTATTTTAACCATAATAGTGCAGTTTAGAATAAAAAAACCGCTTATTTCTATTCCTTATATTGTGAATTTTCCAGAACTCAATATGAAACATTGACAAAGGTCAGTTCCGTATTTAGCCTGTTCAAGTCCAAGCCTTCGGTTTAGATAAAAATCTTCCTCTCATTGCATTTCGAGCGTATTTTTATCTAAAGACTTGCACAGACTAAATACTTCACTGGAAAAAGTCAATGATTCAAATTAAATTCCGAAAAACAATGTTTTCGGGGCTGGCATGAGGAAAACGTCTTTCACTTGAATAGAGTTTAAACAAGTTTCTCATACAGTTTGAACCAATCCAGCCCATAACTGCCAAAGCCTAAATCTACGGTATCAATGTATTCAAAACCACATTTCTCATAGAGGGAGATTGCCGGAAGGTTATTCTCATACACATCCAAACGGATAGATTTTATGCCTGATTGTTGAGCTAGTTCGAACGAATAGTCCATCAAAGTACGACCAATACCCATTTTTAAGAATGAGGGATGCACCACAAAAGTGCGTATCACAAAAATACGACTGTAGTCTGCTTCTATTTTCCACCTTACATTATTATAGGCTTCATCGGGATGATGGTCTAAGATGATAGAGCCTGCTATCTTTCCGTCATGCCTGACAACAAAAAGAGTATTATTTTCTATGCCAGTAACTGCATCTTCTCGGATAGGATAAATGCCTTTTATCCATCCGGGATAATTGGTAGTAGCTGATAGATAATCATTCAGATCATCATACAACTTTTCTAATTCGTCAATGTCGGCAGGTGTACCGGATTCTATTACAAACTTCATAACTTCAACTGTTTGGGATGCAAAGGTATAATTTCCACTTTAATAAAAGAGATTTCCTTTTAAAATAGTGGAAATCATATTTTTTTAGATAGTTATTCTTTCCAGCTTTCAAAGTAGTGCTTTTGGAGCAGTTTATCAATATCACTTTGGCGATAGATGATTTTTCCTTTTATCTGGATAAAGGGGATTAATCCTGTATCTCTCCATTCTTGGAGGGTTCGCAGACTGACATTCAGTTTCTTGGAAACTTCATGGTTGGAAAGAAAGCGTTCCCCGTTCAGGTGAGGCTTGTAATGCTTGACTATAGATTCAATGCCATTCAGCATCGAATCGAGCGAAGAAATAAATTCTTTGACTTGTGGGGTATCTTTATTTATTAGTTCCATGATTGAAAGATTGATTTCAAGATGGCTAGATAGCTGGTTAGTTACGCAGATAGTCACCCAGCGATGAAATACTAAGTACATCTTTTGCCGAATCATAATCTACATAAAGCCGTTTGGATGCAGTGGCAATAAAATACTGGCTACCATCTTGCTGTATCTCATACGTAGCGGGTGAAGCCTGTTTAGTGGTTTCCGATACATAGATAATAGAGAGAAGATAATTTTTATCGTTCCGGTAAATGATAACCGTAGGATTCAGATTTATACTTTCCCATGTGCCGACAATGGAAAACAGGTTGAAAAACGGATAATCTTCTTTAGTTCTTTTCATAAGGCGTGGCTTGTTTGGGTGATTGATTCTGTGTTTCACTGTCAGCAATAATCCTTTCAATATCGGAAGATTTATAATAAATCTTACTTCCTATTTGAGAATAAGCCAGCCGCCCACTACTTCGGTAATATTGCAGTGTTCGTTTACTAAATCCTAACAACAGGCATACTTCCTGACTATCCAGCCAGTTTTCTACTTTCTGAGTATGAGTGTTGCACAAACTTTCTATCCGTTTGGCAAACTCTGTGAACCTCTCGCAGACATACGAAAAAGTTCTCTTTTCAATGGTTACTACTTCCATACTTTTAATTTTTAATGGTTTATAAAACGTATTGATTCTATTTTCATCGGCAAATGAAAGAAGAATCAAGAGCCGTTTTCAAAACTGTCTGAAAGTGGTATATCCTGTCTACCTCTGGCTCAATTCATTTGGAATATACTAATAGGATATTCGTTTTTTGAGCGCATTTACATAGAAAGTTAAATGAAAATAGAGATACGAAAAGATTTATCGCTTATCTTTGCCGCATGACTACCAATAAGATAACCCCCGAAGAATTATGGGCAAGACAGCAGATTAGCAGTCTTGATGTGAACTATGATTTATGGAATGAACGCAGAGCATCCATACAGGCATTCTCACAGTTGAGCCAAAGTTGCATCTTCACGGTGGATGTTTTCAAAGAGAGGTACGATTTTGCATCCGACAATTTCGCTAACATATTCGGATATAACCCTACGTGGATAAAGACAATCCGAAAGCAAGGTGATTTGTTGGAGGAACGGATTCACCCAGAAGACCGGACGCAAATCATCGAACACCAGATTGAGCATGGGCAGTTCATCTATTCACTTCCGCAGGAAGAAAGAAATAATTATCAGCAGATATTCCAAATTCGTATGCTGAATGCCCGGCAGGAATATGTAAATGTTATCAGTCGTCATCAAGTCATTCAGAAGGATAAGAACGGAAAGGCGTGGATGATTATGGGGGTGATGGATCTTTCACCCGATCAAACGTCTACGGAGCGAATCAAGCGGACGGTTATCAATCGGAAAACGGGCGAAATACTTGCATCGGGAATAGTTCCGGCAGACCAACAACTAACCAAACGGGAGAAAGAGATACTGATCCTAATCCGACAAGGATTTTTGAGCAAGGAGATTGCATCTAAGCTGAATCTTAGTATTTACACGGTGAATAATCACCGCAAGAATATATTGGCAAAGCTGAATGTCGATAATGTAATCGAAGCCATCAACCGGGCAGAAAGTTTCGGAATCCTCTATTGATTTACGGTAGCCAGTCCAGGCTGTTCGTCAATGGATTTGTTTTGCGATACTGTTCCAGTTCTTCGTAACTACGAACGCCACCAGCAAAAACAGCATGGTATATTTCTATGCCGGGTATCTGTACGCCATCGGGCACATCGAATTTTATTTGAATGATCGTTTTCCGAAGTTCAGGAGTAAGACGGTTCATAATGGCAGCAGTCACACGTTCCACCACCCCATCATATTTTGAATTCTTGCGGATGTGAATCATATCGAACTTCCATGTATTCAGTTCCTCGTCTTCGTATAGGGCGTGCCATTCGATGCATTCTTCTTCTGTCTGAATCAAATTCTTATATTGGACTTCCTTTAAAGAGAGCCGTTCAGCAAGTTCCTGCATCACAGAAAAGCTGGCTGCAGTATCCAGTCTATCGGTATAGATATGCAGGTCTATATCTTTGCTCTTTGCCAGCAGACCGGATTTGAGCGAGCCTACCAAATGAACAGTTGCCCCAATGCGTTGCCATGCCGGAATAATACCGGTGTGTTCCAGTATCGTCCAAGCGGTTTGCTGATTATGTAGAGCAAGTTCAAGAATATCCATATCATTCATTTTGAGCGTGCAAAGATATAAAACTTATTGGGATATAGCTATAAATAGCCATTTCCTATCCCAATGGATTGCCGTAATTTTGCGCACCGTTTTTGAACCTATTTTCATCATTTAGCAGTAAACTACTATGGTATTCAATCAAACAGAGAAGCAAGAAATAAGCTATTTGCAGCAAATAATCAATCGGCTGAAGCAGGTAATCAGCCATACCGATGTGTCCGTGAAAGACCATGTTGATACGTTGGCAGAGTACAAAGACTATCTTTGGAGTAATAAAGATATTGATCCGCATGAGATACGCTCCATGCGTGAAAGCATCCTGAATCATTTTGCCATAGGCGAAAGTGTAATCGACAAACGCCAACGGCTTGCCAAAATAGTGGATATTCCCTACTTCGGTCGAATCGACTTTCAACAGAAGAACGAGGACCGTTCGATAATCCCTGTTTATATCGGCATCCATACCTTTCACGATACTGAAAGCCGGACAACCCTGATTTATGATTGGCGGGCGCCTATTTCGAGTATGTTCTACGATTACGAACTAGGCGAAGCATCTTATCAATCCCCATCGGGAGAGATTACCGGGAAGATTTCCCTGAAACGCCAATACCGAATCCGGGCAGGAAAGATGGAATTTATGATTGAAAGTGCCTTGACTGTTCACGATGAAATTCTGCAAAAGGAACTGAGTATTAATGCAGATGATAAGATGAAGAACATCGTTGCCACCATCCAGCGAGAACAAAACCGGATTATCCGTAATGAGGAAGCCCGAACGCTCATTATTCAGGGTGTAGCAGGTTCGGGCAAAACTTCTATTGCCCTGCACCGCATCGCCTACTTGCTGTATGCTTTTCAGGATAGTATCTCTTCAAAAGACATATTGATTATTTCTCCGAATAAGGTGTTTGCCGATTACATTTCTAACATCCTGCCCGAATTGGGCGAAGAAACCGTACCCGAAACCAGCATGGAACAGATACTTTTCGAAGTGTTGAATCACAAATACAAATACCTGAGCTTTTTTGAGCAAGTGAATGAATTGCTGACAAAACCAACACCGGACTTTATCAAGCGAATCGAATATAAATCCTCTTTCGATTTCATCGCAAGTTTGGATCGCTTCATTCTGCACATCGAAAACCACTATTTTAGGGCGGAAGATGTGAAACTAACCAAACATATCACCGTCCCGGCTGAATTTATCGAAGAGCAATTCCACCGTTTCAACCGATACCCCATGCGCCAACGGTTCGAGGCAATGACGGATTATATTCTCGATATGATGAAAGTACAGTACACTTTCACAGTGACGACTGCGGAACGGAATTTCCTAAAAAAAGAAATCAAGCGAATGTTTGCTGGAAACAATGACCTGCAAGTCTATAAAGATTTCTTTGCATGGATGGATAAACCGGAACTGTTTAAAATGCGGAAGAGCCACACGCTTGAATATGCCGACCTAGCACCATTGGCATATCTGCATATCGCTTTGGAAGGTAGTACTAAGAACTGCGTCAAACATTTGCTGATAGATGAAATGCAAGATTATCCTCCAATTCAGTACAAGGTAATGCAAAAGCTATTCCCTTGCCGGAAAACGGTGTTGGGCGATGCCAGCCAGTCGGTCAATCCTTACGGCTCGTCTACTGCGGATATGATTCAGAAAGCCCTTGTCACAGGTGAAGTGATGAAGCTGTGCAAAAGCTACCGTTCTACTTGTGAAATCACTGATTTTGCACAGAAAATACGGACAAATACCGATCTTGAACCAGTCGCACGACATGGAGAGAAACCGAAAGTATTACAATATAATAATGAGAAAGAAGAACTATCTGCTATTAAAGAATTAATTGCCACCTATCAGGCATCCGCCTACAAATCGCTGGGGATTATCTGCAAAACCGAATTGCAAGCCCGTGAGATGGCAGACAAATTACAAATTCCCGATATTCATTTCCTATCAAGTCAAAGCACTGCTTTTGTGCAGGGTATTATTATCACCTCTGCACACATGGCAAAGGGTTTGGAATTTGATGAGGTTATTATCCCACAGGTAGATGGTAAGAATTATCATTCGGAAATAGACCGGAGTATGTTATATGTGGCAACTACAAGGGCGATGCATCGCCTGACGCTGACATACACTAAAAACAAAACATTTTTACTCTATTAAATACATTGAATTAAACTAAGCCATATAGATATTGGAGCATTTTTAGAAGAATGGAAACTACCTTGAGAGAAATGATACAAAGATTTATTTACTTCGAGACAAAAGAAATTTATGAATGGATAGTTTGGCGTTTCTTAATTATCCATACATTTGCACTGTATCAACTAACAAAAGTATTAACTTCTTATGAAACTCTGTATATAGCTACGCTCCTGCGAATAGCCCCTTTCAAGAAAGCTATTCAGCTATTTGACAAATAACGATTTATTTGCCACAGAGATTTTACATCCTTTTCATTTATGAATTTACGAACTGGCAGACTATATTATGCAGTCTGCTCGTGTCGTGCTATTTTGCTATTTAGCGATAAATTGATACATATAAAAACTTATGATGACAAAAACATATCCACGCACCGGAGATAAGCAAACAGTCTATCTGAATACCGTGATTAATGATCCACAAATTGAGGTTGGCGATTATACTATTTACAATGATTTTGTAGCTGATCCCTTGCTATTTGAGAAGAACAATGTGCTTTATCATTACCCCATCCACCGGGAGAAGTTAATCATTGGCAAGTTCTGTTCTATTGCCTGTGGCACGAAGTTTCTGTTTAATTGCGCCAATCACACACAGAAGTCTCTGTCTACCTATACCTTTCCTCTATTCTATGAAGAATGGGAGTTGAAGAAGTCGAATATTACTACTGCATGGGATAATAAAGGCGATATTGTGATCGGCAATGATGTATGGATCGGCTACGAAGCTGTGATTATGGCGGGTGTTCATATTGGTGACGGAGCGATTATTGCCGCACGTACCGTAGTGACGAAAGATGTTCCACCTTATACGATTGTAGGCGGCACTCCTGCCCGTGAAATACGAAAGCGCTTTGATGCAGAGGTGATTCAACAATTACTCATGCTGAAATGGTGGGATTGGTCTTCTGATAAGATACGCAATTCTTTACCATACATTATGGAAGGAAAACTAAATGAATTACTTACCGTTAAGAAAGATATAATATGAGGAATTTTGCAGAAGAGATGCTCTTAAAGATTGATGCTGAAATAGAATCAATCGGTTTCAATAATGATATAACCATCAATGATGCTCTGCACATGGTTAAGTATATTATTCCGTTATACGATCAATTGAGGAAACTCACTGTAGAGCATATATTTTCTTCCACAGAGGAAGAAATCTACTTTTTCAAAGAATTAAAACCTAGTATTTTAGGCAGATACCTGTATTTCAACAAAGTTTACAGGATTGAATCACAGTGTCCCAGCGGTAGTAATGATGTTATAAAAGAGTATCTAAACGACGAGCTTGGTGGATTAACATATTTCTTTCGCAGAAATCTGGAACTTTATCAATATTACCGTTCTAAAGCGACAACATATGATACCTACTATTTCATTCGAGGAAAAGCAGATATTCGTTTGTGTTGTGATAGTTTCCAATGTGATCGAGACCCCATGTTTTCAACTGGCTACGATCATAAGATAGCTAAGATATTGGCAAATGAAATGCTTCAAATCTATCTAAACAAACGGATTATCAATTTGGGGCAGTCGGAAGCTATAAACAAACAGGCTATTACCCAAATTCCGTATCCTGCAAATTGGACTAGCAATAAAATCTTCCTGATAGAACTTGGCTATGCTCTATATGTTGCAGGAGATATTAACAACGGTAATATAACCGTGAAAGAAATAATGGATTTGTTGGGTACAATGTTCAATATAGACTTGGGTGATTACTATCGTGGTTATATTACTCTGAAAAATAGAAAAAAAGATCGGACTCTCTATTTAAAAACATTGATAGAAAAACTACTTAAACGTATGGAGGAAGATGATGAGAAATAAAACAGATCGTATTTTTATTGGTAAAAAGGCGAATATGCGTATCTTTGTATCAACATCATAATAAAATGAGTAATTCCTTTAAAGAGGAAACTTATATATAACATAACGTTCGCAGAACGTCTCAGATAGAAAACTGGCACTTTTTTATATAGGTAGAGATATTTTGCGCGATGCTTATGCTATGCTTTGTCATAGCGTGGGCTCGCGTACTTCTACCTAAGGTATGCCAGTACCTCTATCTGAAGTAGCGTGGGTTCACGCTTCTTTTTTCTAGTATTGACAACTTATAAAATAGTGAATTATGAGGAAAATCAAATTGTATATAGCCGTTTCTCTTGATGGTTATATTGCTACACCTGATGGTGGCGTAGAATGGCTGAATCAATTCCAAATCTCAGGAAATGAAGATTATGGGTATAAAGAACTATATCAGTCTATTGATTCGGTTCTAATGGGTGGTCGAACGTATAGAGATATAATAGGCTTCGGCTGTGAATGGCCTTATAAAGATAAGGTTTCTTATATTATTTCCCGAAATGAAGTGAATCTGACACCAGCAGCAGAGGTGCATTTCATAACTGAAAACATTATATATAATGTAGAGAGATTGAAAAAACAAGAAGGCAAGGATATTTGGCTGGTAGGTGGCGGTGAACTTGTATCTATGCTGATGAATGCCGATCTAATAGATGAAATGCAACTTTGCTATCTTCCAATAGTTTTAGGTCAGGGATTTGCTCTGTTCCCCAACAAGCCGAAAGAAACTGTCTGGAAACTAATTAGCAGTAAATCATTTGATTCAGGAGCTATGCTAATCAGCTATTCAAAGTAAATTAAATTAAAGTAGAAAACTATCAAGTTGTCAGATACTTGGTAGTTTTCGATTTTTTGATAACTCATAATTCATTTTAGGTTCTTTCCTCTTCTTTTGGGAGAGATAACCAGCCTAATCAGCCTTAAAATCATCAAATTTATTTTTGCCACCTTGTCAATGGGTTGTCAATTCATCTTCCACAATATGCAGAACTTTGCTTCATCAATCGATTGAGAATAATAATGTTGAACTTAAAATTGAAGCAAAATGTATATAGACAACGAAAACTTCGAGAAGTGGATGGAGAAGCTATCCAAGAAACTCACCGAGATCGGACAAGATTTGAAATCTCTTATCAATACCGATACTGTGTTCGATGAAAACGAAAGGCTATTAGATAATCAAGACTTAGCCTTTCTGTTGAAAGCATCTTTTAGAACCTTGCAACGCTATCGGGCAAAAGGTGTACTTCCCTACTTTACCATCGGACGGAAAACGTATTATAGAGCCAGTGACATCCGGGCTTTCGTCCGTGAATATGCAGATTCTCAAACCTACAAACAGTTTGAAAAAGCGAATCAGTTGGTTTATCAGCCCTGATAGCAAAAAGTAGCAGAGGAAAGAAGCCTGTGTTCAGGCTATTCCTCTGTACCACCACCCCGATTTAGCACAAACTGCCTCACCTATCGGTGCAACCCGTTTCGCTAAATCGAGCAAGAGGGAACTGGACAAGTCCTGTTCTTCCCTCTTGCCCTGCGGGGCAAAGCCTTCGGCTTTAGCGTGTTACAAGAACACGCTGTAATGACACCTGTAATAAGCATTTCCTTTTCAATGCTTATTGTCAGGTATTTATCTATTCATATTTCTATAAAAAAGTAATTACCATGCCAAACAACAGTCGAAAAACGATATTCACAACCATTTCCATAGACAAGGAAACAGCAGCTTTGGTAGAGAAAATATGCAAACGCTATTCACTGAAAAAGAGTGAAGTTGTAAAGTTGGCGTTTGGGTATATAGATAAGGCTCATATCAACCCATCCGAAGCACCTGAATCTGTAAAATCAGAACTGGCGAAAATAAATAAGAGACAGGATGATATTATCCGTTTCATTAAACACTACGAGGAAAAGGAACTTAACCCGATGATACGGGCGACCAATTCTATAGCTGTCCGCTTCGATGGAATAGTGAAGACTTTGGAAACGCTTGTCCTTTCCCAATTGGAGAAGAACCAAGAGAAATACAATGCCGTACTGCAAAAGCTAAGCGACAAATTAACCGAACATGCTAATGTGATAAATGGTCAGGGTAAACGAATCGACACGTTATCCGAAGTGCAGAAAAGAGATAATGTAAAATTGTTGAAGTTGATAAACCTCTATGCGGATTTGGCAGGCTGCGGAGTAATGGACGGCAAGCGAAAAGAGAGCCTGAAAGCCGAAATTTACCAATTAATCAACCCCGAATAAACGATGAATATAGATTTTCCGCCACCATCCAACGGCACATATAACAATGCAGGCAGTAGCCGAAAGTTATGCAATTATTGCGAGCATGAGGATATGGAACGCATGGAGCAGGGAATCTATACCGAAGGATTTTTCAACCTCAGGGATGATAATGTCTATAAATCCCAAGTGATTAAAGATATTGATTCTAATATCGGTCAGTTATTAAAAACGGATGCCAAGTTTTACGCTATCCATGTCAGCCCATCGGAAAAGGAGCTTCGGGCAATGGGAGCTACGGAACAGGAACAAGCCGAAGCCATGAAACGGTATATCCGTGAAGTGGTTATTCCTGAATATGCCAAGAACTTCAATAAAGGATTATCGGCAGAAGATATAAAATTCTACGGTAAGATACATTTCAGCCGGGACAGGTCAGACACCGAACTGAATATGCACTGCCATTTGATTGTCAGCCGTAAAGACCAATCGAACAAAGTCAAAATAAGTCCGCTAACAAATCACCGAAATACCAAGAAAGGTGTTAGCACTGGTGGTTTCGACCGCACAGCCTTATTTGAGAAAGTGGAGAAAGGATTTGATAAGCTATTCGGCTACAATCGGCAACTATCTGAAACATTCGAGTATTGCAACACCATGAAAAATGGCAGTATTGTGGATAAACTACGGATGCAGGAACGGGAACTGAACACCCCTGAACAAAATTTTGCTGGAGAAAAGAAAAAAAGAAAGAAGATTTGCAAATGGGCAGATATGCAGATAAGCAAGCAGACATGATTGAAAGCAAGTTTGCCAATAAGCAAGATTCCAATTCGACCGATTTAGGGTTATCCTCTGTTTTCGGAGTGCTTACACCTAATACGAATAACAAGGAGGAAGAACAAGTTCCAGTGAAAAAGAAAAAGAAGAAACAAAGACCAAGATTAAGTTGATAAAATGTTGGATTTATATTGTGCCAGAAGTTATTTCTCCGCAACTTCGGTTATTTCCCGCTCATGGCTTCCCTGCCCGTTTTGAAGGGCGGAAGCCTGCAAGAATGACCGATTGTCCGAGAATAACTTTTGTCAGTTTTAGTGGTCACGATGCATGATTAAGCGAATACGAGAAAAATACTGTATCGGGAATCGGAGATACAAAAATTGGTGGAGATGTATTATTCTTCTGAGTAACAAGCGCTCTCATTAAATGTCTAAATGACAGAATTTAATAACATTTATGTGGGATGATTTCGTTTTTTGAAGATAAAGCCGTACCTTTGCAAAATTATGGATGTACTATGTGATGATACGATGAAATCTTTCACAACAGCCTTTGAAACAGGATTGAGTAAACTTGGTTTTAACGAGGAACTCAATGAGGGTCTATTCTTCACTAAGGATATAGATCAATACGCTCCTATCCATAATCTTTGGTTTCACTTAGAGAAGGCAAAAATCTTTCAAGCAGATGCCATTTTTTGCCGAAAAATAATAGGAGACAAATATATACCTCAAGTTTACTTATACGATTTTACGAAAAAACACACTTATGAAGAATCTGTCTTAACGGAGATTCATAAAAAGATATGGACTTCATCGGAAGTTCCTATTGTTTGTGTGTTTACCAAAACAGATATTAAAATACTAGATACAACATCTCCAATAAACAAGGAAAATGATGTTCCAACGTATTTGGATAAAATTGCTTTAACATCAAAAGTTCATCGTATTTTCAATGCCCAGTTTGCCAATGACATTAGAACAGGTGCATATTGGGAAAATGAAACAATAAAAAAGAAACTATCTTTCAGTAAAAATTCATCGTACAGCATTCTTATTGAGTATCTCAAAATTATTATTAATGAGGCTGTAAAAAATGCTGATTTAGAGAAAAAGCGACTTATACAAAAACTCATCGTACAAAGTATATTGGTAAAGTATCTTGAGGAGAAAGAGGATGCATATGGGAACCGTGTGTTCCCTTCTAATTTTTTCAATTCGTATTCTAATGCTACCTGTTTTTGTGACATTTTGAGGAATGGTCGTTTGTTTGATTTTTTTGAAGATTTGAACAAAAATCATTTCAATGGAAAAGTCTTTGAATGGAAAGCTGATGAAAAAGAAAAATTAAATGAGAATAAATTCTCCTACTTAGCAGATGCTTTGAGTGGTGATTCAAGCAGTGATGGGCAAATGTCGATATGGCGACTTTATTCTTTCAATTATATTCCTGTAGAATTGATAAGCCGCTTGTATGAAGAATTCATAGAAGACGAAGAAAAATCAGAAAACGGAGCAGCCTATACCCCATCTCACCTTGCAAATTTGTTGGTTGATGAGATAATGCCTGTTGAAAATACAAAGGATTTAGATAGGTTCAAAATTATTGACCCTGCATGTGGTTCTGGCATTTTTTTGGTAATTGCCTTCAAACGGCTTATACAATGGTGGAGAGCAAGAAATCAATACAAGAACCCATCTTTATCGGAGTTAAAGCAAATTCTCAATAACTCCATATTTGGGGTTGATATAAACGAAACGGCGACACAGCTAACAGCATTTAGCTTGTGTATTGCATTGTGCGAGGAGCTTACTCCTAAGCAAATTTGGAATGAATTACGGTTTGACGATTTAACAAAGAAAAACATATCGCATAAAGATTTCTTTCTTTGGTTGGATGAAAATAAAGATGAAAAGGAATCATTTGATATTGTAATCGGCAATCCGCCTTTTGTGAGAGGTGGAGTATCTACAAACTTAGGAACATGGACTATTAGTGAATCTGAAAGTGTAGGTATTCCTCAAAATCAGATTGCATTAAAATTTCTGTCTGAATCTATACAGTTGCTAAAACCACAAGCGCAACTATGCTTAATAATTAAGGCATCCGGCTTGTTGTATAATTCTACATCTGCCGAGTATAAGAAAGTTTTATTTACACATTATAATGTAAATCAGATTCTTGATTTTACCCCTTTAGCGAGAAATAAATCTTTGTGGGATTGTGGAACTGATGTTGCTGCAGCAGCTGTGTTCCTTACAAAAGAATCTCCTAATATAGAGAAGAACATTCTCCATGCGATATTTAGGAGAACTAAAGCTACCAAAGAACGTATCGTTTTTGAAATAGACGAATACGATCTTCATTTTATTTCTCGTAATGATGCTTCTACTAATCCATACATATTCAAATGTAACCTAATGGGAGGTGGAAGGATTAATGCACTAATAAAAAGGTGCTTAGATTATGATAGCCTTGAAGTACATTTGAAGAAGAAGAATTGCAATAGTGGAGAAGGCTTTATCAAGGGGAAAGGCGGTAAATTGACAAAGGAATTTATTTACGTTTATCCCTATCTTCCAACAGAAGCATTTGATGAATATGGTATCCACCTGATGGAATTACCATATTTAGACAAAGACGATAAATTTGTCAAGATTCCAAATAGAGAACTTTTTGAATACCCTAATATCATCATAAAGGAAAACATAGGTGAAAAAGAAATTCCTATTTTCTTTAATTCCACTCAGAATTTCTCTTTCAAAGACAAATTAATAGGAATTTATTCTTACAATAGAGATATTGATGTTTTGAAAAACATATATCAGTCTTTTAAGAATTATGCTGATTTGTATCGTTTTTTTTACTTTTTCCACAAGTAGCCAACTTTTAATCAATTTAAATACGGCGATTCTGAAAGAGGATATAATGAGGCTTCCTCTCTTTTCTCAGACTTTTTATTTAACCGATGTAGATAAAAAGGTTATTTTTGACGTAAATCATTATACCCAAGAGTTTCATAGACGTGGTGAAAATTCTATTGTGCTTAATCCTGTGGAAAATAATTCTGTAATCAAAAGTTACGGTGTCGAATTTTCAAGAATATTGAATCATATGTATGCTGACAATGGGAGGATTTTCAAATTATCGGATATTGTTCGATTTAATGATGATAAGTTCATTGGGGCTGTTTTTACATATGATGATGTTGATGTAAAAGAACCTAAGATTTTAAAAACGGATTATTCAGATGAGATAGAAGGGCTTTCTAAGTTTAAAGTCAGCGAGCATTTTAGTTCTACTCGAATTATTAGATATTATTCAAAGAACAAGGTGCTATTTGTAAAACCTAATCAAATGCGTTATTGGCTTCCCTCAATTGCATATCGAGATGCTGATAAAACATTTGCTAACATACACGCATTTGAATGATTGTAGAGGATAAGCATATATATTCCAATAAGCCGGATTTTGACATCCCTACAGGCAAGCTACTCCAATGGATTGAAAAATCATTTGTAGAAACAACTCCAGTTTTTCTACATACATTGCTACCAAATTTGAATGAAACTCAATATGCTCAAGAATTTGTTGCCGAATTAGAGAGAACTTTGCGTACAATGGAAATCCCCTTATGCGTTGGACGTGAATATTCTGATATTTATACTGAAGGAGCGGACAAACAACGCACGGTTGATTTTTATTTTTATCCGGTAGAGCAAGGAACATCAAGAAAATCTCTATTTTCGGTAGAAGCAAAAAGATTGCCTACGCCCGGAGGACAGGATAGAACAAAAGAATATGTTTTAGGCGCAGGAGGAGGTATTGAGCGATTTAAAAGAGAAGACCACGGCAAAGGTTTATTCAATTGCGGAATGCTTGCATTCGTAGAAAAACAAGATTTTGCCCATTGGTATTCAACCATTAATTCGTGGATAACAGATGTTTCTATTTCTGAATCGTGGAGTACGGAAGAATGTTTAACGGGGCTTTCCATAAACACAACATGGGCAAAATCCATATCTACAGTAAAAAGAAAATCAAGCAATTTGACATTAATTCATTTCTGGATTAATGTCCTGAAAGAAGAATAGCCTCAATCCATTGCAATACGCATCAAATGGTATGTACACTGCATTGTTTGACTGGAATGATACTCCATCATTTGATATCAGGTTAAAATTTATTTTTATTATATGGATATATCGGAATTTGTGTACCTTTACAATGAGCTATTTGAGGAAATGCAGCATAAAACGCAGAAATACGCATGGTTGCCAAATCGTTACCTCTACCGCTGAAAAATCTCGCATATAGACTTCTATTCTAAGACTTATCTTCCTAAGATAATTTTATAAAATAAAAAACATTCAACTTTGAAAAGCAAAAAGAAAGATATATCTTTGCCTACAATATTCTCCATGAGCAAACTATCGCAAAAGCACGTAGCAAATTAGTGGGATAATT
Source organism: Bacteroides sp. BFG-637 (assembly GCF_024793605.1). Lineage (NCBI taxonomy): Bacteria > Pseudomonadati > Bacteroidota > Bacteroidia > Bacteroidales > Bacteroidaceae > Bacteroides > Bacteroides sp. BFG-637. The sequence continues at coordinate 323,348 of NZ_JANUPD010000002.1, forward strand.
CATGGGATATGCTTGAAGCAAGAAGTATAAAGTTTTAAATATCAGCGTGGTAACTCTGCAAGGAGAATCCCAGGCGGATCACAAAAATAAAAAAGCCTCTGATTTTCAGGGGCTTTTTTTATTACCCTACGGCTTTCTCCGGCTCAGTTTGAAAAAGGAGGATCAAGGGGGATCAGTTGTAATTCGGGGCAGTAGAAATTTAGTGGGGATATCCATATATCTTTGCCATTCTAAACAGAAAAAACTTTCTGTCTGCCACTCCATGTAAGTTTGCCCTAAAGAGTTTGATCTTGGCGTTGAAAGACTCTGCTGCCGCGTTTGATGTCCTCTTGTTATAGAAGTTTAGAATATCATCATAGTGTTCGTAGAATATAGCCGCAATGACATTGAAAACTGGAATACGTATCGGAACACTAATTTAGTGTAACAAGACATGCTGCATGAACTGAAATGTTAAGTATTCACTCTTTTTTGATTTTCAGAACCTTAATCATATTATAGTTTCGAAATTATTAGTAACTTTGTTATTGATTTTAAAATTCACCGTCGTAAAGTTTACGATGGTAAACTTTACGACGGTGAAATCAAATATAAAAAGATAGGATATGAAATTCTACAATAGAGAAAAAGAGCTAGCATTATTGGAAAAGGTCCGCCGAGTGTCTTTTTCCGTACATTCACAAATGACGGTACTTACCGGTCGGCGGCGTATCGGTAAGACCAGTCTTATATTCAAAAGTTGTGAAGATACTCCTACGGTATATCTATTTGTCAGCCGAAGCAATGAAACAGATCTTTGTTTACGATTTACTTCCGAGATCCGACAGGCACTTAATATTTATGTACCAGAACTTACCAATTTTGCAGAAATGTTTCGTTTCTTAATGGATTTGGGAACACGGATGGAATACAATCTGGTTATTGACGAGTTTCAGGAATTCTATTACATAAATCAAGAGATTTACAGTTTGATACAGGATACTTGGGATCGGCTGAGGAAGCAGAGCCATGTCAATCTTATCGTGAGCGGTTCGGTTTATACACTTATGAATAAAATCTTCAGAGATTCCAAAGAACCGCTGTATGGTCGTGCTGACAGTATAATGAAATTGTCTTCTTTCACTACTTCCATATTAAAAGAAATCATGTCGGATCATAAAGCAGACTATACCAAAGATGATTTGTTAGCACTCTATACCTTTACCGGTGGTGTTCCAAAGTATATTGAGCAGTTTATGGACAATGGATGTACGAGTATGGAAAACATGGTTGATTTCATGTTGCAACCCGATTCGTCCTTTCTGACCGAAGGACAGGCTTTGCTGATACAGGAGTTCGGAAAAAAATACGGCAATTACTTTTCAATCTTATCAGCAATCTCCAACGGTAAGAATACCTTGCCGGAAATGGAAACTGTTATGGGTGGAATGAGTCTGGGCGGACAATTAAAGAGATTGGAAGAAGACTATGATTTGATAAAGAAAAAACGGCCTATACTCTCAAAAGAGGGTTCCCAGACAGTCCGTTATGAAGTATCGGATATGTTTTTACGTTTCTGGTTCCGGTATTTTATCAAGTATCAAAATTATATAGAGATACAGAATTTTGAACGCTTGGCTGATATTATTAAAAAGGATTATCCAACTTTTTCCGGCTTAGCTTTGGAAATGTATTTCCGCCAACAGATGATGGAAAGCAAGGAATTTGCAGATATAGGTTCGTGGTGGCAAGGCAAGAATAATAAAGATCAGGATGAAATAGATATTGTCGGACTATATGCAGAAGAGAAAAAAGCTCTGGTAGCAGAGGTGAAAAGACAATCCAAAAATTTCAAACCGGATTTGTTCACACTAAAAGTAGAGGAATTACGGAAAAAAATCTTGTTTAAGTATGAAATAGAGAGCAGGCTTTTTTCAATAGAAGATATGTAGATGTGAATTCTATTTAAAGCACCATGATTACTAAAATTAATATTGAAAGACTTGGATTGTTCTCAAATTATTATTGGAAACAAAATATTGGGACATTAGTGAATCAGAATAGAAAATCACGATACTACAGTATTGTGAACACTACACCACAATACAGTAAACTTAAAAATGTATCCAAACTCCTTGAACTAAAGAGAGTTTGGATACCTCAATATTTACAGTAAAAAATATTATTGGGAGCGTAAAATAAACTGTGTCAAGCCTTCTTTTCTCTAAAATCTCTTCGGTCGGGGAACGCCCAGCGGCAAGGGGCGGGACCACCCGTCCCGACGAGCGACAAAATTAGATTAAAATCAATCGTTCTCCAAATTTAATTGCTAATTGTTGTGCAATTATAGCCCAATTAGCAATAGGCATAGTCCACTTTTTACGTACGTTCCGGTAAGCAAGATAAACCAATTTTTCAAGGGCTGTATCCGTAGGGAATACGCCCTTGTTTTTGGTAACCTTACGAATCTGCCGATGATATCCTTCAACAGTATTAGTAGTGTAGATAAGTGTTCTAATACCTTGAGTAAATTGGAAATACGCAGATAGCCGTTCCCAATTATCCCTCCATGATTTTATCACAATAGGATAAAGTTTTCCCCATTTCTTATCCAAATTATCCAGTTCCATTTCAGCTGTTTCTTTGCTTACAGCTTTGTAAACAAGTTTAAGGTCTTTCATAAATTCCTTTTGATTCTTGCTGGCTACGTATTTGATGGAGTTGCGAATTTGGTGGACAATACAAAGTTGGACAGTAGTATCAGGATAAACACTCGCAATAGCATCAGGAAAACCTTTCAGGCCATCTACACAAGCTATCAGAATATCCTTCACACCACGATTCTGAAGATCCGTAAGGACGGACAACCAAAAATTAGCGCCTTCGCTATGAGCAATATACATCCCTAAAAGTTCTTTATGACCTTCCGAGTCTATTCCCAAAACATTATAGATAGCGCGGCTGACAGACTGACCGCGATCATCCATTACTTTATAATGAATAGCATCCATGAAAACAATGGGGTAAACAGAATCAAGACTGCGAGACTTCCAAGCCTTTATTTCCGGAAGTACACGATCGGTGATTGAACTAATTGTATCGGCAGATACACGATTACCTAAGTTTTCCTCCATCCAATCACTGATTTGACGCGTACTGTTACCCAAAGCATACAAACCGATAATACGATCAGAAACGCTCTCCGCAAGAACCGTTTCACGCTTCTTTATAAACTGAGGATCAAAGCTGGAATTACGATCACGGGGAGTGGAAACAGTAACCTCCCCTAAGGGAGTTTGAACCTGCTTATGCATCCTGCCATTACGGCGATTACCCTCTTCACGCTCTGTTGGACTAAGATGCGCATCCATCTCACCTTCCAAGGCGGCGTTAAGAATACTTTCTAAAAGAGGAGCAAAAGCACCATCTTTACCTAACAAGGATTTACCCGATTTAAGTTGTTCGAGAGCCTTGTTCTTAATACTTTCAAAATCAAATTCTTCGTTCATAAAAAAAACTGTGTTAGCAAAGTTAATTCTTTTTTCTTTCCTGACACAGTTTAAATTACATTCTCTATTATTTATAAAGTTTCAATCAAATCTTAATTATGCTTACAACATAAATGTGATAACTACCCATATAAACAGACAGAAGTGTATCACATAATTATGACAACATCATCTCATATCTTTTCGACCACAATTCGCAGCAATTTTTCATTTTCCCCTCTTAAAAACTTAATTTCTTCTTTCAACCAATCTATTTCCTTGTTTTTTGAGGAAATCAATTCAGCTATCATTGCATCAGGAATATAATTACTACTGATAAAATTCAATATCTTGGAGATATTTATTTCTTCTCTTTTTTTAAAGTTTCAAATTGCTCCTTTTGTTTATCCAACAGCTTTTCGAAAATCTCAATTACCTGTTCAACAGGAAAACTATTAAAGGTCTGATTATTGCCTGTATTACTGACAGCACTTTTAACACCACAATTCTCGTAGAAGTTATTCGTATTATACAGAATCGTTTCTTCGTTAAAGTTCTTCAGGCCATCTACAGTAACGCCTAGCGCTGAAGCAATCTCGCCTAACCGTTCATCGTCAAACTTCTCTGTCTGTTCTATCTTCGAAACAGCCTGTTTTGTTATACCTAACAGATCACCGAGTTCCGCTTGAGTCATTCCCCGAAGCCGACGCACCCGTTCAATTTTTCTTCCCAGATGAATCGTATTTGTGTACTTTTCCGTTTCCATATTCCAGTCTGTTAATTATTTGCCCTGCTTTATGCACTCTCTTAGAATCTCTATTTTCTCCTGTTCACTTTTCAACAAGCGTTCATACAGTTCAACCACCTTTTCAAGAGGATTAATCTGCTGGTTATGAGCATAAACAGTAGCGATTGCTCCCGGAGAAATCGTGGCATCTTTATAGTTATTAATATTACAAATGGCTTTTTCAACATCAAAATCCTTAATGACATCAGTAGATATTCCCAAGACTTCAGCTATTTTTGTCAACAGTCCGTCTTCTATTTCATCTTGTTTCTCTATTTTCGAGATCTCCTGTTGACTAACACCCAGATCAGAAGCCAACGCTTCCTGTTTCATACCCAGATACACACGGATTCTTTGCAGATTGCGACCGACATGCCTTTGATTCACCTTGTCCTTTACTTTAATATCCATATCATTATTGCTTTAGTAAATACATTGAGACAAAGATAATGAAAATAAAATTCGCAACTACATATCGCCCTTTGAAAAAGACAGCTTTCCTATCTGTTTCTCTTTTGATATAACCTAATTAGATCTATTTTATCCCAGTCTTTATCATTCTTATCTACTTCTAAAACTTTACTACCGTAAAGTTTACAACGGGTAAAGGTTTAATCAACAACAATATTACCTTATAAAATCAAATATACAACAGGTAGTAAGAAACAACTCTGTCCTGATAAAAGTCAACTTTATTTTTTTCAGTTCCCAGTTCTATATGCATAATTTTGTCCTGTCAGTTTTTTACTGACAGGAATCGTGGCGCCACATTCAAAACAGTAACAGAATAATGTTTAATTAACATTGACATTCTGAACAATCATTATTTAACCAATAAAATCTAATAGCCTATGGGATAAGTAAAGTCGTTACAATCGAGACATAGCTTTAAATTGTCCGGAAATTTAGCTATCCAAAAACAAATTAGTAAACATACAATTAAACAAAAAACATGAAATCATTTTCTGATAAAACAAACATAGGGTGGAATAATCCCCTAAAGACTGTTTATAGAATGAATTTTTACCTATTATTCTTATTAATAGGTTCATTATCGATACTTGGATCAACACGGGCTTATTGCCAACAGAGCAAAACAATCTCAGGTATAGTGAAAAACTCTCAAGGAGAGACGATTATCGGAGCGAATATCGTTGAAAAAGGTACCAGCAACGGGACGATTACGAATGTAGACGGACAATTCACACTGCACGTAGCACCCAATGCAATATTAAAGGTATCTTATATGGGATACACGGAACAGGAAGTCAATACACGCAACAAGAACAAGGTGGAAATCATACTGACGGAAGACGCCAGACTGATTGATGAAGTAGTGGTGGTAGGATACGGATCGGTCAAAAAACGGGATTTGACGGGTGCGGTAACCTCTGTCAAGAGCGCGGAAGTGCTGGCCGCTCCTACCAATAATGTAATGGAAGCACTTCAAGGCAAGATACCCGGAATGGATATCACCAAAACTTCAGGACAGATAGGGGGTGATGTCACTATCCTGCTTCGTGGTTCACGATCCATCTATGGCAGCAACGAACCGTTGTTTATTATCGATGGAATCCCCGGCAGCTATAGCCAAGTCAGCCCGTCGGACATTGAGAGTGTAGATGTATTGAAAGATGCCTCCTCCACCGCCATTTATGGTTCCGCAGGAGCAAACGGCGTTGTCATCATCACCACCAAAAGAGGAAAAGAGGGGAAAGCTACCGTAAACTTCGATGCTTATTACGGATTCAGCGGTTCACCCAACTACAGGCATGGGATGACGCGGGATGAATGGGTCACCTATCAACGGGAAGCCTATAAATATAAAAACGGTGACTATCCCACAGATATGTCCGCCCTACTGGGAAAACAGGATTTTATAGATGCATACAACAACGGCAAATGGATAGACTGGGTGGATGAAGTATCGGGCAATACAGCTACCACAGAGAAATACAGTCTTTCAGTCAGTAGCGGCACTGAAAAGACAAAATTATTTGCTTCGACTTCCTACAACCGGGAGGAAGGTTTACTTAGCAACGAGAATCTGAACAGATATTCGTTACGCCTCAATCTGGATCAGCAGATATTTTCATGGGCAAAGGTAGGCTTTACTTCCAATTTAGTCTACCGGGACTTGAACTCCGGCGTGAAAAACACATTCACCAAATCTCTCTCCACCATCCCGCTGGGTGATGCTTATACCGAAGAAGGGGAGATCAATCACGAATTCATCACGGGACAATATTCCCCGATGAGTGATTTCATAGAGAATCAGTATGTAGACAACACCCGTTCCACCTACCTGAACATGAGTGGCTATGTCGAACTAGCTCCCGTCAAAGACCTGACTTTTACCAGTCGTGTCAATGGAACTTTGAATCACTCACGCCGCGGGCAATACTGGGGAGAAAAGTGTAATGCCAACCGTCCGTCTTATGCAGGTTCACCGCATGCTTCCATCACCAACAACAATGCCTGGAATTACACTTGGGAAAATATTCTCGCTTACAACACAACCATCGCAAAAGACCATAATCTGGGAGGTTCACTGATTACTTCCTGGAATAAGAACCAGTCGGAAAGCAGCATGGCTGCCGCCAGCGGTCAGATGGTAGATCAATGGTCTTTCTGGCGACTGGCATCGGGTACTTCCCAACATGTGGAGTCCGACTTCGCACAGACACAGAAAATGTCTTTTGCCTTCCGTCTGAACTATTCGTACAAGGGCAAATACCTGTTTAATTTCTCGACCCGTTGGGACGGTGTTTCACAATTTTCTACCGGACATAAATGGGATGCCTTCCCCGCAGGCGCACTGGCGTGGAGAATATCCGACGAGGCATTTATGGAAAAGACACGCAGTTGGCTGGACAACCTGAAGTTGAGAGTGAGCTACGGTATCACGGGTAACTCGGGAGGAACCACCGCATACAGCACCACAACACAAGCATACGTATATACCGCTTCGGGAATTTCCATTAATGGGAAAATCGTTCCTTTCACGCAATACGCTGATAGTTACGGTAGTTCCGATCTCGGATGGGAGAAATCATACAACTGGAATGTAGGGTTGGATTTCGGCATCCTGAACGGTCGCATCGACGGCTCAGTAGAATGGTTCAAAACAACAACCAAAGGATTATTATTCAAACGTACATTGCCCATCACCAGTGGTCTGACCGGATGGGGATCGCCTCTGGCCATCTGGCAAAACATCGCCCAGACCAGCAATCAAGGTGTGGAAGCAACGATCACTTCACACAACATACGGCACAAGGATTTCACTTGGAACACCACTTTATCCGTCACCTGGAACAAGGAACAAATAGACGCCCTGCCCGACGGTGACCTGATTGCTGAAAATCTGTTTGTCGGTGAACCGATTAAGGCCATTTACGGATATAAGTATGCCGGAATCTGGAGAACCGATACTCCACAGGAGACATTGGATGCCTACGGCGTAAAACCCGGCTTCATCAAGATAGAAACCTTAGACCAGAAAGGTGACGGAGGCGTACATAAATACAGTACGGAAGACCGACAAATTCTGGGACACTCCAATCCGGACTGGATCATCGGATTCAGCAATTCCTTCACCTACAAGAATTTTGATTTATCTGTCTTTGCCATGGCACGTTACGGACAAACGATCAACAGCGACCTGCTCGGCTATTATACCGCCGAACAGAGCGTAACCAAGAATCAGCTGGCAGGTGTAGACTACTGGACAGAGGATAATCAGGACGCCTATTTCCCCCGTCCCGGAACGGCAGATGAGCAAAAAACCGTATATCCTTCATTAAGAGTACGCGACGGTTCCTTTATCAAGATTAAGAATATCACACTGGGATATACACTGCCCGTAAACATATCACGCAAGGTTTTGATGGAAAAATGCCGCATCTATGCCACAGCCTACAATCCGTTCATCTTTGTAAAAGACAAACAATTGAAAGATACTGATCCCGAAACCAACGGTTCGGATGCATTCCCTACCTACCGGCAATTTGTTTTTGGCGTTAATTTGACATTTTAACTAAAGATTATAATCATGAAAAGTATATATATAAAATTCATATTTTGCAGCGTGCTGCTCTCGGCTCTGTCTCTACACTCCTGCACTTTGGACGAGTACAACCCGGGCGCATTTACCAAAGAGGCTTTAGCTACTTCCATCGATGGATATGAAACCCTGATTAACCAGTGCTATTTTGCTATGGAAAGATTTTATTATGGTGCTGCCGACTGGATATCACTGACTGAAGGCGACACCGATCTTTGGACGTATAAAGCCAACGAATCAACCAGTTACACGCAGTGGTTCTGGTTTTTCGCAGGAACATCGCCCAATACGACTTACACCAATAATTGGTGGAACGGGACTTACGACGGTGTGGGAGCCTGTAACGAAGCCATCGCATTAGGAGACAAACCTCCTTACACCACGGAAGAGGAACGGAATGCAAAGATTGCGGAAGCCCGTTTTCTTAGAGCTGTGTATTATTTCAACGCGGTGGAACAATTCGGAGCAGTGACGATGCTCACAGAACCCGTAGTGACGGAAACGTTGACCTACTCCCCCACCCGCACCGATCCGATGACCATCTATCAGGAGGTTATTATCCCCGATTTAAGATTTGCATCCGAATGGTTGCCAACAGGTACGCATGCAACAACTACCACTCCGACAAAGAAAGCCGCTCTCGGTTTTCTGGCTAAAGCCTGCTTACAGACGTACGAATATGGAAGCACCGAATATTTGCAGGAAGCTTTGGATGCAGCCAAGAAATTGATTACCGATTGCGAAACTGGCGGTGGGAAATACAATACGTATATGTATCCATCGTATAGCGAGGTGTTTAAAGAGAGCAATAACTGGGAAAACAAGGAAGCTCTCTGGAAACATCGCTGGTATGCAGGAGCAGACGGACACGGTTCAAGCAATGGGAATTATAAGTTGAATCGCAACGACGAGTATTTCTTATGTAATATCAATAAATTCGGTGCACGTGAAGACAATCAGGAGACACGGCTTACCTGGGAAGGCTCAATTACCGGTATCTTTATGCCTACGCAGCATTTATTGAGTTTGTATGTGCAGAAAGACGGAACATTAGACCCCAGATTTCATGAATCGTTCACTACAGAGTGGAACGCGAACAAGAATTACACTTGGGACGAAAGTGCCGTACACATGTATGACAAGGAAGAAACCGTCATTGGCAAAGCTCTGAATAAAGGTGACTTAGCTATTAAATTCATCATGCCGCAGGACATGGATTATGCAACAGAGAAACAAAAAGAACACATTTCTGATTATTTGCTGATTGATTATCATCATGTATATAGTGACGACAATCATAATGTGAACATGAATTATGCTTATACAAACGTCACAGGCAATTACAAGAATGACGGCACAAACGAGAACCAGTTCCGCTACTATTATCCGTCACTGAATAAGCATAACAGCAGTAATTATTATGTAGCCAATGCTTCCAAACAGAGAAACGGTAATCTGAATGCAACGTTTATCATGCGTATGGCAGAAGTTTATTTGATTGCGGCAGAAGCAGATATTTACCTGAATGGCGGGACGAATGCAGCCGGTTATATCAATAAGGTTCGCGAACGTGCCGGAGCAAATCCGCTCACAGGGAGTATTACGGTGCAGGATATCTTAGACGAAAGAGGCCGTGAACTTTGCGGAGAATATTGCCGCTTCTACGATTTGAAACGGACAGGCATGTTTAAGAACTCGGAGTATCTGGAGAATACCCATCCGGATCTGGCCCGGTTCTTCCATCCGAATTATGCGTTACGCCCCATTTCAACTACTTTTACAGCCACGATCACCAATGGCAGTGAGTACCAGAATCCGGGATATTAAATAGATATTTCAATATGTACAGGTGCTATGGAGCCAATCCTGGCACCTGTATATTATTATAATTCAAGTTTCAACCTTGCTCTCTTGAATGAATCAGAGTGAGAAAGATACTTATAAAGCAACCCATACCCAAAGATATTACAACAAAAAAATCGGTTGCATAGTCGAACCGATATCCCGTTTCTGGCTTTTCTTACCGCAAGCACTTACTATTATTTTATCAAACACTCGCTTTTCGCAGCCTCCCAACCAATCATCGCAGTCTTGCGGATTTCCCCCAATGGTAATTACCCAACTCACCGGAAGAACGAATGACCCGATGACACGGAATAAGGAAAGCTACGGGATTCTCACCGACAGCCGTTCCAACAGCCCGACAAGCTTTCGGATTATTAATACCTGCAGCTATATCTCCGTAAGTAGTCAATCCGCCGACAGGGATTTTCAGTAAAGTTTCCCAAACCTTTAGTTGAAAGCCAGTACCTTTCAAATGCAACTTTATATCTTTGAGCTTCCTCCAATCCTGTGTGAAGATAGATAAAGCATTTTGCTGCATCTCATCCACAATCGAGGTAAATTTTGCATTAGGAAATTTCTGCCGTAAAGAATGAAAGGCTGCATCATGATCGTCTGAAAACTCTATACAACAAATACCTTTATCAGTAGACGCAATGAAGATTTCACCGAAAGGACTTTTGGCAAAGCTGTAATTGATAGAAAGATTTTCACCACCGTTTTTATACTCACCCGGTGTCATACCTTCTATATTTACAAACAAATCATACAATCTGCCTGTACCTGAAAGTCCCGTTTCCTGTGCCGTATCAAACAAAGACGCATGAGTCTCATCCAAGATTTTCTTGGCATATTCAATACTAGTATATTGCAAGAACTTCTTAGGACTAACCCCTGCCCACTCCGTAAACATACGTTGGAAATGTGCCGTACTCAACGCCACTTCCCGGGCAATCTCATCCAATCCCGGTTGCCTTTTGAAATTCTCCCTTATATACCCGATTGCCTGTGCAATACGTGCATAATCAAGCGTTTCTTGCTCATTCATAACAGAGGTTTGCCATTTAATTCCAAATCCAGTAACCGTTTTTTAGCAGGAAGACCGCCGGCATAACCCACAAGCGTGTGGTTACTGCCGATAACACGATGACACGGAGCAAAAATAGAAATAGCGTTCGCACCATTAGCAGCGGCAACCGCACGGACAGCCTTCGGCATATCCAGCTGTTTCGCCAATTCTCCGTACGATACAGTCGAACCGTACGGAATATCCAGCAACTTATACCATACGCTTTTCTGAAAATCCGTACCTACAAAAAGCAAAGGCACTTCAAACGCAGTCCGTTCACCATTGAAATATTCGTCCAACTGCTGAATCGCTTCCTGTATAACCTCGGATGTACTTTCTTCACAACAGGCTTTCAACACTTTCCGCAACCTCCTGTCTACCATATCTCTATGACTTTCAACCGCCCAGTCACAAAGACAAAGCCGATCTTCAAACGAGCCAAGCATCAAATCGCCACAAGGAGAATGATAACGCTGTATCTGAATGACATTGCCAACTATTTCTTTCCTTTTATCTTCCATCTTAACTTATTTTCGGGGATTGATAGCACTGCTTTTGTTTTCCACACCTGCAAAAATACATTTATTGTACTTACAACTGAAAAAGCAATCCATCATATTTTGACTTTCAACCCCATTTTAGTTTCCAATGCCACAAAATTAGCACACAAATATCTGATAAACGACCCGAAAATTGCGATTCTTATAAAAAGAGGACAACTAAATTCAAAATAAGCCGCGATTTTATTTTTGTATACGATTTACCCTCACACCCTCACCCTTTGAACCAAATCCTTTACTCATGGGAGTTACAGGTGTGAGGGTAAAGGTGAGGGCAGAGTGAGGGTGACTTTTACCCTCACCCTGCCCTCACTCTGATTCCGATTGACTATTCCCCTTATCAACTACTCCACCTTCATCAAATGATAAAGCGTTCCCTTACGAGATTTACGGCAAGGAATATTCAGTTTTTGAAGTGCGCGCCCGAACTGTCCCACCTTACTAATAGCCAACTTATCCCGTGTTTTCGTCTGTAAATAGCTCAAAATCTGCATAGCAGTCAGCCATTCGCCTTCCATTTCCTCCTCTACCGGATTAAGATAACAATGAAACAACTGCTCCAACGGACTAGCCTGTTCGAACTCACGGTTGGTCTGTTTCAATATATTTTCATCTTCATCATTCAGCCAATAACGTTCCCCTTTATAAATCGCCTCCATTGCTTGAGCATACAACTGTTTATAATTGATGGTAACGTTCGTTTGAATAGGAGCCGTCACCTCGATACAAATGAAACGGCGGCTACCACTGGGATCGGTAAGCAAATCTTTCTGATTGCTGGTTCCGATAAAAGAAGCATAACGCCTCATTTCCCGAATCGTATTACCGTAAGGCTTACGCAAATTCGCGACAGGCTTCTGCAACAAATGCTTCAGGAATCCCTGCTGACTGACATTAATCTGATCGAACTCATCAATATTAATCAGAAAAAAGCGCCCCAAATAACGTTCCGCCTCCTGCTTACTCTTGAAATCAATACTGTCCGTATAGCCGAAACGAAGTTCCGGCGGCAGGATAATGCGACAAAATGTAGACTTGCGATACCCTTGCGAACCGACCAGCAAAGGCGAAGTACTATTACCATGCTGCCGGTCAACTCCCCTCCAATGCGCCACCATACTAAGGAACCAACGGTAAAACAATTCCTGCCAATGCGGATTATCACAAGGAACCAAACCAGCCAATGCACGAATACGATCCTTCCCGTCCCAACGCCCTGCCTCATAAAGATATTCTTCGACAGGATTGTACAAAGGAACACATTCCGAATTCAGAAAACGATCCACATCACGGTCCCACGCACTGATTCCCTCTTTCAATGCATTGATTGCAATGCTGTTGCGCACCCGTTTATCCACCGGCTTAAAGCAAAAATGAACGGAGTCACGCTGACGATATTCCAAATCATCCAGCACCGTATTGTAACGGAATTCATAACGGCGTTTCATAAACTCTTCCAGCAGAAAAGCCGTCTCCTGCTCTTTGCTGATGCTGCATTTCTTGCCGAATCCCTTACATTCCTGGTAAAGATTATGGAGTATCGAACGAATCACCAGTTCTTCCTCCTCACGATAATAATGAATCATCGTCTGCCGTATCGCTTCCTCTTCGGGGATACCCGCCTTGAAACAATGCTCGGCAAGGCGGACCAGCAAAGGTTGCAAGTCGTCCCCACGTTTCCAGTTCTCCATTTCCTGAAGTGCCCTGTTCAATGCCGCTTCATAAATCTTCGTGAACGTTTGCGCCGACTCATATCCCGGTTGCAATCGCAATAAGGGATTCTTCTCGCCCTGCTTCCGCTGGCGGAAAGTCTCTTCTCCCGGCATCGTAAGCGGCTGTTCCAGACAAAACGGCACTGCATCCGGATTATAATAAGGAGCCTCATCCAACGTCATACGACATTTCTGGGTCAACACAGGTTCCTTCAGATCAATATCGAAAGGTAACATCGGCTGATAACATGTCACAGCCAGCCGATAAGCATGGACATGAAACAATTCCGCCTCCGCCTCTTCAGATGGCAACCCTCCATCATCCGGCAAAGCAAAACGCACCCATATCTTCACACTACGGCCGCTGGAACCACAAAAAGCGGCAAAAGTCTGTGGCAGAAGTGCCGCTTGCCGTTTCACAAATTCCGCTTCCGACCCACCGGCCAGCCGGCTCACTTCCAACTGTACCAATCCGTTATACTGCTTCATCTTCCGTTCACCCTCTTTGGTCCGGGTATATTCCACAGCAGAATAAATGTATGGCAACTTATCTATATGTTCGTACCGGGCATATGTACCTTCCAATAACGGTATAATTTCCCGCAAAGCCGTGATATGCCCCGCTTTCGTTTCCGTTTTCATTTTGTCGAATAATGTGCCTGCCTCGCAAATGCTAAGAGCTTCTTTTCCGCTCCCGTTGTCTTGTCTGATTAAAGTAATTTTCATCCTATTTTTGTCTATTTTTTCTACAATCAAATATAAATGTTTAATTCCTGTAAAGATACGCTTTTATCTTCCGGAAAACAAGCATTTCATCTGATAAATACCCGTATTTCATTTGCATTTGCCTTATTATTTATGTATCTTTGCTTAGTAGTTGCCAAGGGCTCACCCGTGTGAACAAACAGGCTATCAATTGTAAATAAAAACGTCCACAGACGTAAACAGTCTTGTTCACATGAGTAAGCCCTTGCAAAACATTAGAGCTTAACAAAAGAAACATTAAGCGCTAACGTATTACTACTTAAGAGAATACATAACAAGAACCGTTACTTTAAAAACAAACAAAAGCTATGGCAATATTATTCGATTGGTATGAAGACCCGAAACCTTCAGACAAACAGCAGGGAGAAAACAAAAAGACCCTGCATCCGCGCATCAAATACAACGGTTCCACAGGGACCGACGTACTGCGGCGGCGTATTCAGGAACGTTGCTCACTGACGGAGACGGACGTCTCTGCCGTGCTCGACGCTCTTTCGCACATCATGGGACAGGAATTGGCGGAGGGACGCCAGGTACATCTGGACGGCATCGGTTATTTCCATCCCTGCCTGACCACCACGGAACCTGTGACGATAGGCACTAAACGGAAAGCAACTAAAGTGAAACTGAAAGCCATCCAGTTTCGTGCCGATCAAACATTGAAAAACGAATTTGGCGTGCTTAAAGTGAAAAGCCTCAAAGGAGGACTGGATTTCACCCAACTAACGAATGAGGAAATTGACCTGCAACTGACAAAGTACTTCCAAACCCACCCATTCATGCGAAGATATGATTTTCAATACCTTTGCGGAATGGCAAGAAGTACAGCTATGCGACATATCCGGCGTCTGCGCGATGAAGGTAAATTGAACAATATGGGTGGAGCCATGCAACCGATTTATGTGCCGGGAAATGGATATTATGGTAATAATGAAGCAATTAGTGTAAAAACGGAATAAGATTAGCCAACCCAAATCAGGACGAATCAGGGTGAGGGTAAAAAGTTACCCTCACCTACTCTCACCTTTACCCTCACACCTGTAACCCCGATGAATAACTGGATTAAGCATAGGGTGAGGGTGTGAGGGTAAAAACGTCACCAACATTTATTTGAGAACATTCTTAATGCAAGCAACTATTGCACAAGAGTACCTCCATACAGTTCCATCTTTTACCGGGGAATCTTAACCATTTCAACCGGCTGCTCCTGTATCTTATCCAACGGGTGTGACTGATATCTTACCTTTGAGAAATCAATAGCCTTTAAATCGATGCAACGTATCGAATTGTTATAGGCCGTTTCATAATAAATCTTCCGGTTCGTCAGGTCGATAGCCGAGGTCCATTGCGTAGCACTTGGAATATCAGGAATATCCCCCTGCGAATGTTCTATACCGATAGGAACATCAAAATTGTTAAGCAAGTGGAAACATTGCTGCACGGTATCAAAGCCTGTAGCACGTTGAGGAGCTGTCCCCCGATAAAAGGCAGCACGTACAAACCGAGAAGGAGGCGTGGCATCGCCCGGAATGCCGAGAAAACCGGAGTTACCACCAGTCGGCTGCAACGTAATACCGCTCAATTTTTGCACGGAAGCGTCACCCGGATGAAGATTGACGTAGTTGTTCAAATTAGTAAGTTGCCATTCAAAGCCGGGGGCATTCGTCAATACCCCTACTTCATTCTCATAAAAATGCGGCACACCACCTACAATTTCCAACACAACCTGACGTCCCGACGGTTCACCGATACGCCAGTGTACTACCGCTGTCTTTTCCAGCCCTACGACACGTACAGAAGAAAGGGCTGCCTTCACCTCGTCAATAGTGGAAAACTGCGACAACAGCCACCCCGCCACTTGAAGGTCTGCCAGTGTCCGCTGGTTCTGTGCAGCATCATACGTCTCATAACCACCATAGTGAGGAAAGAAAAATAGTCCGGCTGAAAGTCCTGCCTCATTGATTCCTTCGGCAATAAACTCTTTTTGCACAACAGCCAGACCGACCACCCCATATTTTGCCGTAAACGTCAGTCCATTGACACCTGTAGGAGTGAATGACGTGAGCTGTTGGCCACGTGGAATAATCACATATTCGCTTTGCAACACACCGCGCGCCCATTCAATCGTACGGGCTTGCACATAACTGCCGTCACGGGATGTCAGCGAGATTCCCGTACAAGCTACAGCCTGAAAAGTGCTGCCACATACGGCGGCAGCAATCCCTAACAATAAGTTCTTTGTCATCTTCATCATTATTTATATATTTATCGCTAAAAACTCAATACTGTATAAAGACAACAAAATATGGGTTATTTTAGTTTGCAGATATATCTATTATAGATCAGCCTACAAAAAAGAAAAAACGGACAAACATATTTTATGCTCATCGAACAAAACAAAAGCGGGAAATTCTTTGTCATTTCTTTGTTATCCTCCATAAATCATCTATCTTTGTCTTTTGAAAGCCGAAGAGAAATGCGGCATATTGAAACGTTTTTTGCGCTAAGAAAACTACCAATTTTATTATAAACAAAAAACATGGTTTCAATAAATCTGTTTCATACGTGCGACTTAGGGTCGGGCGTGTGAACATATTTATTAAACCATGTGGGTATTGGTAGTACCTCTTAGCGGATAAATATGAACTCAGCGTCCGGCTTCTTTTATATATTAAGGTATACATCGCACAAGTATATACCAAACATACAACAGAACACGGACGGTCATCAATATCCAAAAGAAGTATGAACAGACCGAACAAAGAAACATTGCGCCGTGTCATCCGGAAGATATACAAACTGAATGACCATGAAAAGCTTGCGGAGAAACTACCCGCATCTACCAACATGCCCGTAAAAATCAGCCCTGTATCATACAGCAAACAAAATATCAGCGAAGCCAGTGAACACATATAGCTAGCTTCCTGCAAATCCTCCCAAGCAACAAAACAAGAATTTAATTATCAACTTAATCCCTATTACTTCTATGGCAAACTGGTTAACAATCAAGCAACTGTCCGAAAAGCGCGACATTGCAGAACCCACTCTCCGAAATTGGATAAACTTAGGTTACATCACTTCCTCAACCATCGACAATGTCATAATGCTGGACGACGATAGTCTGATTTCCTATTTGGACACTCATCAAACCAAAGGACTGAATAAAGAGTCCCTGGAAAAATTAATCAAAGAGAAAAAGATGGAGTGCGAGATCATTCTCTCCCACCTCGACGACGAACTGTTCCTTTTAAAAACCCAAAGCCTTCACCAACCGCTTTTTCATATCATCGTGCAAGAGCTCGGACAACTGATTACCAACGACACTCAACGGGAAATATTCCTGGCCATCTCCACTGGCGAACCGATCTCACGCGTAGCAGTACGGCAAAACATGACTTATCAGGAAACAATGGAGGCTTACAGCAATATCCTCAAAAAATTAAGTGAAAATACAGAAAGAATCGCTACATACCGCAACCGGACAATGGCGTCTCTTTTTGGTAAATACAACACGGATAATCCTACGAATATCCCTATAAGACGACTTTTCAACGAACGCGCATGCAATGTTCTGCACAAACTGGAAATAGCAACCGTGCGAGAACTTCTACAATTCACCTACCAATACGGATGGGGTAGACTGAAACGTCTCGAAGGCCTAGGAAAAACAACGTACAATGAGATACTTAACGCATTGTATAACGCAAACTTCATCGTCTTTTGCGAAGACAAGAGTATTGCTTTGTCACCTGAAATAGCGGCATTTGTATTGTAGAAAGCATAATGGTGTAGAATAATAATCAAAGAGCAACAAGTAAAAAAGCAGTAAATAAACAAACTTAAATAAAAGGTATCCGAACTCTTTTGAATAAAACGAGAGTTTGGATACCTTCCATACTTATAGCAAAGATTCGATCAGCTTAGAATGAAGAGAAGATTCGATCTCATCCATTGCTAAAAAGGCATTGTTAACAATCATTTTCTTAGAAGATGCCCCCCATATTTGCACATCGGTTTGTTGTTGCAAAACCATATTGTATATCCTGTCAATTCATTTAATGATATAATTCTTTTTCTCTTTCCCTATTCCTTTCAAAGTCAGAGATTTCCATGCATCAGGGATTGCTCCTTTTCCGGCAACAATTCCCTTATCCGTAATATCCAGTCCACCGAATCCCATTAGTACGGACTGCAATACACCGCCTGCCCCTGTCAGGAAATAGGGATTCGTACCACCGTCAAATTCGGCTATCACCCGGAATGGCGGATTCAGATTGGGACAATAGGAATCTCTAAAATAATGCCATGCACGTTCACGATCTCCCAATCGAGTAAACAAAATGGAGTAAATGGACTTCGACATGGCAGGTGTTTTCTTTCTCGGAACAGTCTGAAGATAGTATTCGAGATCTTTTCGGATCTGCTCTTTTTCTGTAACGAGCTTTAACGGGAACGCCAACAGGCAGACATCAGCTTGTTTCGTTATAGCCCCGTCATAGGTATCATGCTCTGCCGTTACTCCATTGGCAAGTTTCCGGAAACGAAGTTTCTCCGCCACATTCGTCCACATAGGATCTGATTTTACATTTAATAGTTTGGCAGCTCTGCAGGCAGCTTCCAAAGTAGATTTTGCGACACCGTTTGTATAAGCATTATTATTCACGTTCTTTCCCCCTTGAGGATTCTGATTCCATTCATCCGCTCCAATCACATTCCTGATTTCATACTCTCCTGCTTCATTCGGTTCCGAACGGCTCACCCAATAATCGGCAGCGGCACTAATGATGGGAAATCCCTTTTGGCGAAGCCAATCCAAATCCTGCACCACTGAATAATATTGCCAGGTTGCCATAGCTACACCTCCTGTAATATGATTTTCGAAAGGACCATAAATGTTGGTTACCGTATTATCCTCGTTTCCCTTATCACTACTTTCCCATGGATACATTGCTCCTTTGTAGCCATGCATAAAAGCATTATGCTTGGCTGCGTCCAGACGTTGATAACGATACTCTATCATTGATTCCGCCAATTCGGGATGAAGTAGTAACAAAGCCGGAAAAATCCACGTATCAGCATCCCAAAACACGTGTCCGTTATAGCCGAAACCCGAAAGCCCCATCGGAGAACAGGACAATCCCGAACCTTCCCGCACAAAAGCATACGTGTGATAAAGCATACTGTGAATGTCTTGTTGCGACTGAAGATCGCCCTCAATCACAATATCGCTTTCCCAAAGCTTGTCCCATGCAGCCTCGTGCTTACTCCATAACCGTTCGACACCTTCTACCGCAGCAAATGCCGTCAACCGTTCCACCTCATTCCTGACATCGGCATGAGTGACAGAGGAAAGCGTCGTCCCTATAATCGAAAAAGTATAGGGTTGACCTGCCTGTAAACGGATCGTAAACTCTTGCGTATGTACCCCGACTCCCCGTGCACTTCGATGACAGACTTCCGGATGAGGAAAGGAGGCATCGAAGACAAACGATGAACAAGCCCCGATTTCAAATTCCCGGACCGGAGATTTTGCTACTGACGTGCAGAGGTCAATCGCTGTCTTTCCATTGAAAATCCGGTTGTAATATTCCTGCGGATTACGCAGTGACTCATGTACCGTCATTATATTCGCTACGGATACTTCTATGTTTTCTTTCGGAATGATCTGCACACGCAACAAACATGAATAAGGCAAATGACGCAATGATGTATATTGATATTCAACACGGGCCAGTGATTTATAATCAAATTCTCCACAAAACACTCCCCGACGCATATCCAAAGTCTGTTTGTAACCGGATATCTGGGAAGCCTTCACCGTAGAACCGTTTATCTGCAATTCCGTATCAAGCATATTGATGCCATGCAGGAAATTGTTTACTCTCCCCTTACCATAAATATCATAAACTCCTCCCAACACGACGCGGGAAACCTTCAAAGGTTCGGGAGAAGAGACTAACCCCAACATACCATTAGCTACAGTTATTCCATAATAGGATTGGGGGTCAATTTGTTCTGCAGTAATTTTCCAGGCATCTTGTGCGAACAGACCAATAACAGGCCACAACCCGCCCAACAGCAGGAATATTAAAAAGTTCCTTTTTCTCATTTTATCTGTATTTTATAAGCTTCTTATGAATGCATAGCCAGTCTTTTCTCATCGGAGCAAGGCAAAACCCGCTCCGACGAAAAAAGAAACATGCTAACTAAAAGTCTGTATGGATAAAAAAACTAATACATATATCCGCTCTTACCCGGATTACCGCCCATCTGCGACCACGCATTGGCTGCATAACCTGTCGCTGCGCCTTCAACAGCAAATAGAGTTGGTTTTCCTTCCAGCATACCGGTCACATAGATAATGCCATCAGCAGATATGGTAGGAGAAGATTGCAACCCAGTTCCAAGTTGGAGCGAAGCAATTGCTTTTCCTGTAGCCGGCTCAAGCTTCACCAAAGAACCTTTTTCCGTATCATTATAGTAGATATAACCTTCATTATCTATAGCCGGAACACCATAAGCAGTGCCTGCCACTTCCGTTGCCCATAGAACGGAGCCTGTAGAGGAAATAGCAGTAATATATTTGTCAGTAGCTACATACACAACCCCATTTCCATCAACAACCAAGCCATAACCGGTTTGTTTATTTTCCCCTTTGACAGCAGTGTACCATTCAGGAGCCGAAACATTACCTTCGGTCGTTTTCTTGGTATCATAACAATAGACTAATGCTTTGGTCTCATTGATAGATATGCGGGCTCCCAAATTAAGGCAAAGGATATATGCTTTTCCATCCGCACCGACAGCGATCTGGCTACCATTAGGCTGGTCATTCGGAGCATAATTTTGCTCATTGGTCGACTTGCTCCAGCTATTGCCTTTCGGGAAGAAGATGTGTGTACCATACGAACGGCCTCCACTCTGACCTGTGTTGACAAGCACCCTGCCATCTTTTAATCCCACACAACCGCCATAACTTCCGGAAGATGTCTTCTCTGCATATTGCAGCACACCGGATGTCTTATCATAAATACGGAAATGCATACCATCCGTGCTCGGAGCTGAATTTGTCAGAATCATCACATACCGATCCGTAACAACCGGAGCACCGAAAGGACGCATACTCGATTTGGCACCAATCGAAGTAAACCATTTCTGCGTTCCACCATCCGCACCACCTTTCACCGCATAAAGACTGGCAGACTTAGCCGCATCCGCTTTGGAAGTGTTATCTCCGACAGCCACATAAACCACTCCATCGGAATCCACCGTAGGGGTCGGATGCTGATAGTCGGAGCCACGATTCGGTTCATTGTTTTGTCCGCAATCAAATCCCCAAACCCGTTCACCAAGTTTGGTGAAACAAACCAGATTATAATTACTGGAAGAAACATAAACATACTCACCATCCGCACTTGTTGCCGGAGAAGTGCCAACTACCACTCCCTGTTCATCATAAGAGTGAGCCCATAATACCCCAAGGCTACCGGCACTCTTGGCTACATCAACTGTGACAGTCTTAGTATCTTTCCGTTTTTTATTGTCCGTTACCGTCAGCGATACATTTATTTTCCCATGCGAACCGAAAGTCACTGTCGGATTTTCCTCCGTTGAAAGGATAGCACCGAAAGTCCATTCTCTCTTAATAATCTCACATCCTTCCGCCGCTTTCGACTGATCCGTAAATACCACTTCCTCACCCGCTACAATTTGTTCGGGAAGCCAGCTGAAATCTGCCGTAGGGCGAATACCGTCGTCTATTATTTTAATTGTCTTTTCAAATACTGATTTCATTGAACCGTGATCCGAGGTAACAGTCAGACGAAAAAGATAGTCTCCGCCCTCTTCCACGCTAAATGGTTCGGGAGCAGCCAGTTCATAGGACACCTTACCCATAAATTCCCATTTGCAGACTGCAATCTGGGCATTCTCCGCTGTCGACGTATTCGTTAGGGTAATCAAATCACCAATCTCATAGGATTCTTTATCTGTAGTGAATCCAGCCTGCACCCATGCCTCTTCTGCAGGGTTACACCCCACTAACAGGCCGACAGCAGCTATCAATAAATATATGATTCTTTTCATTGCGTTTCTGTAATTTTAGATGATCGTTTCATTACTTCACGTATTCCAACTTACCGACGATAGGATAATGATCTGAAATATAAGTGATATTCTGATATACCTTATCTATTGTCTCGAATTTCAACGCCTTAAAGCCTGTACAAAAGATATGATCCACAATGTAAGGATTAGCAGTGCCAAATCCGGTATAAGAGTATTTCGAGTCTGTGACCGGAGCCGATAAGCGGACATTCGTCATGAATGTTTTAACTCCGTTAAAGATATCACTGTCAATCTGTTTGTTAAAGTCGGCAGTGAGCAACATGGGCAATCCTTCCGGATTGAGTTCCGACATTTTATTCACAATGACTTCCATTGACTTGCCCGGAGCGATGGTAGAGCCTACATCAATGTGCGTATTGATAAAGAAGAATTTCTTGCCGGAAGCAATGTGCTTGAAGATTGCCCACGTTGCCACACGCGGAACTGTATTATCCCAACCTTGAGACCCCGGTACATCAGGAGTTTCGGAAAGCCAGAAACAATCCCACTTGACAAGTTCAACAGCCTTTTTTCTATAAAAGATGGGAACAAACTCATCATTGTTGGCATTGTTGGCACGGCGTCCTTTACCGATATATCCATAATCCTTCCAGTTCTCTTCCAACCACTTCAACTGTGGCGGACGTGCTTCCTGCATACCGATCACTGTTGGTTTCTGCTCTTCAATCATCGGAATAAAAGCTGCCGTACGGGCATCCCATGACTTATCCCCCGTATCATTGGTATTGTAATACCGGATATTAAACGACATAACTTTAATCTGGTTGTCATCCAGAGACGGATCTTCCTCTTTCACCGTTTCAGGATCTTTATAAAATTCCGAATAATCAGGAGTAGTATTACTGCATCCGCCTAACGCTACAACATAGATAGCAATTACAGGCAATATCTGGTTAAATTTCATCATACTAAATCTTTTTATATTTTAATTCCAATTGGGGTTCTGTGATAGTTTATATCCGGCACTCTCATAGTCGCGGATTACCTGCGCCGGAACAGGATAAAGATACTGACGGTCATCATCATACCAAACGCGGTTTCCCGTACCGGGATTATACTTTAAATCGTATCCACCTGCCGCATTTACTGTGGCATAAAGTCCTGTTTCATTCTTTACATTCACTGTTTTGCAATCTTTATTGGACGACTGAGTACCGTTGTCAGTAAAGTAACAATCAGGAGTTCCGTCGCCATTCAAATCAATATCCACATTCAATGCGCTGATGTGCATTCCTGTCCAAGGCAGCTCCTCTATCAGATCACCGCATTTCCAACGGCGCAAATCATCGAACCGCATACCTTCGGCCACCAATTCAATGGCACGTTCACGACGGATTTCCAGCAAGACCGGATCTGTGATATTCGGATAAAACATCTGCTGCAAATAAGAATCTGCGGTTGCAGGGAGCTTTTCCGTTCCACCTGTAATTCCTGCACGTCGACGCAGAGCTCCGATGGTAGTATTCCATTCGGCATCAGTAAGCCCGCCCAGTTCGGCTTGCGCTTCGGCATAGTTAAGTAGCACTTCGGCATAGCGCAACAGCGGAATACTGTTGTTGTTCTTTTCATTGTTATCGTATTTCGTATCATCGAGAGAATACTTAATCACATGATAACCGGTCAGGCAAACCGTCATATCAGCTACCACAGCTTTTCCGTCACGTTTGAAATCCAGTCCGCGGATGGTTTGTGCCAAACGCAGGTCGCGGTTCTTCATCTCTTCCACAAAGTTCTTGGTTTCATAGCCTGTTTCGGAAGTGAACGGAGTACCATCCAGTTTCAGGTAGGTATTAACGAACGGACGAACCAGACTCCAGCCTTTACCATACGAAAGTGAATTATACCAGTAATTTTGAGTACCGTAGATTCCGGATGCACTATTGGCACATACCGCCAGAATTACTTCAGATGTTATGGGTGCTTCCAGATAGAACAAATCGCGGTAAGCTCCTTTTGTACCCGTTGCCGTATTCAATGAAAGTCCGCTGTTATCCATTACCAACTTGGCTGCACTGGCAGCGTGCCGGTAGAGTTCTTCGGGAGTGATTTCCAAACCTGTAAGTTTGTGATAACGGCGATAAGCGGCTTCGAACAGACATACACGGGATTTGAGTGCGGCTGCAGCCCATTTGGTTAGCGTGGAGCTATTTACGGAAGAAGTTACCTGAATATGTTCGTAGGCAAAATCAAGGTCCTCAATCATATTTCTGATGATAATATCCCGGCTGTCACGTTCTTTATACATGACATCATACTGATAGGACTGAATTTCATTGGCAAACCAAGGAACTTCTCCGTATTGGGTCAACTTATCATAATAGAACCAGGCACGGAACCAACGGGCGATGCCCAGATAATTATCACGGGTAGCCGCATCCACCGTGCACTCTTTCGAATGACAACCATCAATAAAATAGTTGATGTTCCGCAGGGTTCCCCACGACCAGTTGGTAGCTGTTTCCGAATTGTACGCGTTTTGCTGAATAAAGACATTGGTCTGCCGGACAGCGGCAATATCACACATTTCGTCCTGCTGATAACCAGTGGAAAGGGTCGGCAACGCCCGATAGAAGGAATAGGCATAAAGGCGCAATCCGGACTCACTACCGAAAACCATTGCTTTGTCAGCTTCCACCTGCATCGTCTCCGTCAAATCGCAACTACCTAACAGCACCGTTGCACACAGAAGCAGGATATTACGTATATTACTTAATCTTTTCATATCTTATTTGTTTCTATTTAGTAAGTGATCGATATTCCTAAACTGAGATTCCGCATCGTCGGATAGTTGAAACCGTCTCCTTTGTCACCTGAAGTCAGGTCATTATCCGAACCTTTCGTTATCACTGCCACATCATAATCTTTCGTGTGACGGTAGAGTGGAGACCATGACCATAAGTTCTCTCCCGAGAAATAGACGGACACTTTAGAGAAACCGGCTTTTGCTATCCATTTCTTTGGCAAATTGTAACCAAACTGCAAGTTTTTGAGCCGGAAGTAAGATACATCCTGCAAGTAGCGTGTATTAGCCGTACCTTTATATAAGGGGTTATAGTAACCCGAATAACGCGGCAGATAGGCATCAGGGCGGTCTTTGGTCCAGTAGTTATTCAAGTGCCACACCGGGACTTGGTTGTAAGGACGGTTATACTGTCCCCAGAAAGAACTCTCACCGCTGGGATACCAGTCTTGTTTTCCCACACCATCGAACATGGCTGACAGGAAGAAATTATTCCAGTCGGCACTAAACGAGAGGGTATAGATGTAGCGCGGTTCGGAGTTTCCCTATAATTTTCCGGTCGCCCGGTGAGTCTACCGTATTGGCTCCGTTATCAATAGTACCAGTGTTGTTCAAGTCCTCGAAGCGCATATCACCCGGATAAGTAATGTAATTGACAGACGTCTGCATCAGGTTGTTTTTGTAGCCTTTTCCATCAAAGGCTGCATCAATTTCTTCCTGTGACTGAAATAATCCATTACAGACAAATCCCCAAATTTCACCGATACGCTGACCTACATAATAATCATCCAAATCACGTTTAGGATTATTATATTTGTCTATCACCGAGTGATAGTCGGCAAGGGTTGCTTTAATGCCGAAGTTGAACGGTTTGCCTGCCAAACGAAACGAATCATTATACCCCAATGAAATTTCGTAGCCATAGGTACTCATGTCGGCATAGTTTCCTTTGGGTGATGATGCCCCGAACGTATCGGGAAGCGTGGGACCCACCGTATACATATTAGCGGTCTTACGTACATAATAATCGGCAGACAGCGTAATCTTGTTATTCCAAAATCCCAGATCGATACCGGCATCAATGGTTCGTGAGGTTTCCCAACCGATATTATCAGGAATTTGAGCGGGATTGAGCGTGTAACGCAACTGTGCCTTACCGTCAAGATAACGACCTTCGCTCGATGAGCCGGTAGTGGAATAAGTCTTCAATGCAAACTTCTCCAGATAAGAGTAAGGCTTCACATTGCTATTCCCTAATGCACCATAAGAGACACGCAGTTTTCCATTGGAGATAATATCAGGATTTACTTTCCAGAACTTCTCTTCCGAGAAACGCCATGCTGCCGAAGCCGAAGGGAAAAATCCCCACTGCGAATTGTCGGGAAACTTCGAAGAACCGTCATAACGCCCGTTCACCTCGAATAGATAACGATTATCATAAGAGTAGTTCAACCGGAAGAATGCCCCGGCATACCGCCAACGGTTACCATCACTTTTTATAGACATATTATCTCCCATAGCAAAGTTTATATTTTCCACATCAGGCATTAACAGGCCATTTCGCTCCGAAGAGATTGCTTTGTGATCCTGTTGTTCATAGTTATATCCTGCTAAAGCCTTCAAATAATGTTTTCCTGCAAATGTATTCTCATATTCAGCATATACATTGGTGGATATATAAGTGGTCTGTTGCACTTTTTCGGACATTTTATCGTCAGTTTCCGGTACTCCGAGGTATTTAATTACTCCTTCATAATCGCTATATGGAACGGCAGTGGTCTTTTTATCTTCTATAAAATCCCTCGTACGGAAAGAAAAGTCTCCGGTAAAACGTAATTTGTTGTCCAGCATTGTAATATTCAGAGTAGTCGTATTTTTCAACGTTTTTGTTGTACGCTTTATCCAGTTATCCCCTGTCACCAGCCCGCCGACAGAACGTGCTCCGGAGTGCGTCAATGTTCCGTCCGGATTGAAGATAGGTTCGGACGGGTGTCCTTCCATATTGATCGCCTTCCAAACCAGACCTTCATTCTGCTCTACATAACCCAATGGTTGCGTATATTTATCATGAGTATAGTCTATGTTATTAGAGATTTTCAACCAGTCGAATACTTGTGCACTGATTTTGGTACGCATATTCATTGTACGGTAGGTGTCCGAGTTATAATTGAACAGACCATCGTAATCGTACAAACGGGCGGAAGTGTAGTAACTGATTTTCCCGTTCGAACCGCTGACAGATACATTGTGTGACTGTGCAAATGTATGATCTTTATAAAGTGCATCATAGTAATCTTCATTCCCGTAGTAAGTATACTTTCCGTCAGGTCCAACTGCTGCCTGCAATGTGTTGCCTGCCAACTTTCTCTGCCGGAAAGTTTCCAACCATTCTTTTGAGAAAGGTTGCGACTTGTTAATACTGGTAGGTTCTATCCCGCGATAATTAAATTCTGCCTCACGGAACAAATATGCCCAAACATAACCATCATCAACCACGTCCGGTATAGCATACGGAGTCTCATAAGAGAAGTTTCCCGTATAATTGATAGTAAACTTATCTTTTTGCTTCGACGGATCTTTTGTTGTAATCAGGACAACACCATACGGAGCACGTGAACCGTAAATGGCTGCCGAAGCCGCATCTTTCAATACGGACACACTTTCCTATATCATTCGGGTTTAGCATGGCCGGATCGCCTTCTACACCGTCTATCAAGACCAGTGCGCTACCACCCGCTCCGATAGATGTCACACCGCGGATATTATATGGAAGCGGACTGATTAGGTTTACCGTCGGCAAGCGAAATATTCAGATTAGGGACAGCTCCTTGCAACATCTGTGTGACATTAGCCACCGGACGATTTTCAAATACATCTGATGATACATTCTCTACCGCACCTGTCAGGTTTATCTTTTTCTGCGTACTAAACCCAACCACAACCACTTCGTCCAGTGTCTGCGTATCATCTTTCAGTATGACCGTCAAGTAATTCTTATTCTTCACGCTCACTTCTTGTGTCAGAAACCCCAGATAGGATACTTGCACAATACTCCCCTCGCTGACCGCCAACTGAAACTTGCCGTCCATATCGGAGATCGTACCAGTTGTACCATTCTTTTCTTTGATATTGGCACCGATAACCGGCTCGCCCGACATATCCTTTACTATTCCGTTAATAGTGTACTTTTTGGAGGATTGCTGTACGGGCTGACTGCCTTTCTTCTTTATGACAATATCTTTCCCCTGGATCGTATAGCTGACATCCTGCCCCGCCAAGACTTGTTCTACAACCTTTTCAATAGGCAAATCTTTGGCTAACACTGTCACAATCTTTTTTGTATTCAGATCGCTTGCTGCAAATGCAAATGAATATCCGTTTTGCTTCTGTATTGTTTCGATGGCCTGCTTTACCGTTACGTTCCTCAATTGCAAGCTGATATGCTGGGCAAATAAGCTCAGATGAAAGCATAGCAAGAGCAGGACCATGAAAAAGACTTTCTTCTTATTTTTCATAAGTCAATGGATAAATAATTGATAAATAGGATGAGAAGTTTAGGAATTTATTTATATTTGCCTAAGCTTTCATCAATTAAAGTCACTGTGGCTTTTAAGATAGAAAGGCAAGAGGTCAGGGGATGGAAAAGGAACCTGACCTTTTTATGTTTCTATCAAGAGAGGTTAATCATGTTTTTCTAAATGGCTTTTCATATTTCTTTAAGTTTTAAAGGTTCAACATTTGTTCATTAGGGAAGTGTGATCACAATATTTTTTCCATTAATGGTATAAGTCATTTTATCTGTAGATGACAATACATTCATAATTTCCTGAATGCTTTGCTCTCTTTTACGGAAGTTTCCATAAAAACGAATTGTATTCAAAGTGTCATCTGCAACGGTTATTTTCACATCATAACTTCTTTCCAATTCTTTAATGATATCCGAAAGCAGTACTTCGTCAAAATAAAGACGGTCATTTGTCCATTCAACACTATGGATAGCTTTTGTAGCAGAAACAGATAGTTTTCCGGTCTTCTTATCCAATAATGCCTGTTGGTTCGGATGAAGTACCGTTTCTTTTTGCAGAGTGTTCAAGGCTACTTTTCCTTCCAGAAGGCATACTTTAGCTTCCAGATCGTCTTTATAGTTCCGAAAGTTAAATTTAGTACCTAATACCTTTACATCCAGCTCTTCTGTGTGTACTTTAAAAGGTGTTTCTTTATTTTTAGTAACTTCAAAATAGGCTTCTCCCGATAAATCCAAAGCACGCTCATTGATGCCAAAATCTTGTGCATAACTCATCTTAGAACCTGCATTCAGCCAAACTAACGTCCCATCGGGAAGATACAACTTAGTCTTTGAACCATAAGGAGCCTCAACAGTAATACGTGTCAACTGGTTTTGGAGTACTCTCTTTCCACTCTGAAAAGCGATTGTTGCACACACAAAAACAATAATAACCATGGCAGCAGCATACATCCACGGGCGTATGTGAAATGCTTTCCGTTTTTCCGGCCGTTTTACAGAGGACCCGGTATGTTCTAAAAATAATTGATAAGCTTGTTCTTTATTGAAGTTCAACTCATCGGCTTCGTCTGAAGCGGCTATCCAGACTTCTTGCATATCGGAAAAATACTTTCGGTTTTCTTCCGAAATATTCAGCCAATCCTGCAACAACTGCATTTCTTCCTGGGTCAGACTATTTGTGAGATAGCCGATAATCCAATCATTGACTGTATCCGTATGTAGCGATTGTTCATTCATAAAAATAGTGCCTTTATATATACTACAGTTTTTTATTATAGGAGGGTAGGATAAAAAGCAAAAATAATACATAAAAAAGTTCCCAGTTCTTTTTTCAGTACTACTAACGCACTCTTAATGTGATACTTGACGGTATTGATGGAAATTCCCAGCTTCTGTGATATTTCTTCGTAAGTCATCTCCTGAAAGCGGCTCATGATGAATACTTGCCTGCAAACCGGTGGTAGTTTATTGACAGATTCTTTAATTTTAGACTCCAATTCTTCTTTTAACAGGTTACCTAAAGGTTGTTGAGTGTCGGATATGATATTTTGTAATTGAATGCCTGCCCGTTCAATGGTAGAGAAATGTACTTCCATCTCCTGTTGTTTAAGAGCTAAATAATTCAGGCATTTATTACGCACCGCTACAATCAGGTAATTCCGTAAGGGAGGTACAAGTTCTAATTTATCCCTGATTTCCCACAGATGAAAAATGGCATCATTCACTATACTTTCAGCCTGTACCTTATCTTTCAGAAAATAATAACTAAGTTTACAGAGAGCAACATAATGATAATCATATATATACTTATATGCTTCATTATCCCCAGCCTTCAACTTTTTTATAATGTATTTTTCATCGATTGGAATCATAATCTGTTTTTTCTGCTCTGCAATATTCGGATAATATATTGAAAGATGCAAATTAATCAGAGGAAAAAATAAAAATGAAAAAAGAATGAAATCACTCTTTCACAGGAGTATCTCATTCTTTTAATATCATCTTAAAGCTAATATTCATATTTAAATTCTCTCCGATTCATCTCAACAGAATAGTTGTATCTATTCCGTTTGTACCCGACATTTTCATATCCATAAAGATGAGATCGGGAGTTTCGGCGTTAAAAAGCTCTATGACCTCACTGCCGTTGTGCGCCCTCACCAAACATGACACTGTTCAGCTGGAATACCCTTACCCGTATCCGTTACACAAAAACGCACCTGGCCGTCATCATTCAACGTATAAGAAAGGATGATCGATCCTTTGGTGGTAAATTTCAGAGCATTGGCCATGAAATTATAGAGTACCTGCATGATCCGGTTCTTGTCGGCATCAATCACGATCTGCGACAAACTTTCGTCAAAACGCAGTTCTACTGCTCCATCATGTTTCTTATGTGAGAAAGTAGTAATCACTTCCCGACAAAGTTGAGGTACACCCACCAGGTAGTAAGTTCTATCGTGCCGGCCTCAATCTTGGAAATATCCAGAATGTCGGAAATAGGATTGAGCAGCAGCTCGTTATTCTCCTGCACCAGCGACATATATGCTTAAAGCAGTTCTATCTCATCAGTTTCAGCAAGCAGACCCGCGAAGCCTACGATAGCATTGAGAGGAGTACGTATTTCGTGACTCATATTGGCAAAAAATGCCGATTTGAGCCTGTCGGATTCTTCGGCTTTCTCTTTCGCTTCAATCAGTTCCAGTCCCACGTGCTTGCGAATGGAGATAACACCTGTGAGTTTGCGGTCGGCAATTTTCGGACAATGTGTGCATGCCCCATCCAGTCCCGCATTCAGCATTTTCCAGCATGTCACCCTTTCCGGAACCTGCCCGGCTTCTTCCCTGAAAGGTTTATTTGCAAAAAGCACCTCCAGAGATTCATAATCGCTAACAAAAATATTAGCATTGATATGGTCCAATACCTTTTGCATCGTACGCTGCGATTGTTACAGGGATGTTTCGACCTGCCAGCGCTTTGTAGCGGTAGACACAATCTGCAAAATCTGCCCCATCAATTCCACATCTTTTTCATCCCATTGTTTCTTCCAGCAGAAGTTAAATGAAAGAAAACTGAAATGCACCCCCAACTGTGACAAAGGAAAGACAGCGATGACCTTCACGCCTTGCACTTTGAGCATTTAAGTTATAAAAGGATCAAGTGAATAAATATCAGACGTACAGATGATATGGTTTTCTTCAAGCATATCGAACCAGGATTTTCCCGCTTCAATGGTCATACTCCGCAGATAATCTATAGCAAACTCGATATCCTCGTTACACCATTCGTAGGTGCAGCCATACGTTACTCCGTCGAGATGATTCTCCCACGTTGCCAAACGGTCGACACCAGTATAACGTCCAATTTCGGCAAGTGCCACATTCATAGCTGTAGATATGTCCGGTTCCAGTTGCAGAATTTACAGTACCTTGATGAACAATGCCTGCCGTCGGTTGGTTACTTCCAGATTTTCCTGAATGACAATCAGGTCTTTAGACTTCTCTTCAATCATTTGCTCGAGCCGGGTACGATACTGTTCCTGTTCCATACCGACTCCTTGGGGTTCGGAATCTGTAGATTTCATTTTTTAATCGATAATGGTGAATAGAATAATAATTTAGTTATCGGCGAGATACGCCCATATATTCTGCCAATATATGAATTTATTCTATCAACCAAAATAATTCCTACTAAAACGCACTTTCCTCCAAAGGATTAGTATTTGTAGAGTTGTGGTAATATCTTTCGTACCGGTCCATTTCAAATTACATCAGTTTCAATCCTATGATTGAAAGAATCAAAGTCGTCATAAAAAACAAACGCCCCAAAGTGACCGGTTCATGAAAAAACAGAATACCGACCAATACGGTTCCCACTGCCCCTATTCCCGTCCAAACAGGATATGCAGTGCCGATGGGTAATGTTTGCGCAGCCTTTGCCAACAGGTACATACTTAAGGTTACAGAGATTACAAACCCCGCTCCCCATAAATAAAAGTCAGCACCCGTTGCTCCTTTTATCTTACCCAGACAAAAAGTGAAGCCGACTTCAAAGAGTCCGGCAATAATCAATATTATCCAATTCATATCTTTCTATTTTAAAATCAGACTGCAAAATTAGGCAGACAGCAGGAGCTTTCACTTTACATTTGATAAGAAATGACTGCATAAGAGTATGAACAATTCCTCTTTCCTAATCTAACTTTTTGTATTTTTGCAGAAAATGGTGCGACAAGAAGTCGTACAAGTAATTGTTCAGCATAATGTCTGAA
The DNA here is from genome assembly GCF_024793605.1 of Bacteroides sp. BFG-637. Taxonomy (NCBI): domain Bacteria; kingdom Pseudomonadati; phylum Bacteroidota; class Bacteroidia; order Bacteroidales; family Bacteroidaceae; genus Bacteroides; species Bacteroides sp. BFG-637. The sequence continues at coordinate 356,279 of NZ_JANUPD010000002.1, forward strand.
CCTGTTGTTCCGTCAACAGTAGCCTAAAGAGGCGTGCTTTACGAGTAATTGTTTGGTGCGAAGCCCTCTTGACAATATGGTTCTATGCAGAAATATCCAATGTATAGGCTGTTAGGCTGACCGATATGAGTAACGTATGTGAACCGCTGCACCATCGTAACAAAAGAATAGCTTACGGATATTTACAAGCTATAGCCAAAATGGCGGGCAGTCAGGATAGTTCTCTCTTTTTCAGGACTACACGGATGCAGCACTGCCGGTGGATGGGCGGACTTTAAGTCGGTCGTAAGTTACTTGTACGGAACTTGGTAAGCCCGTATCTCTCCTGTCCTTTATCGGGCAGGTAAGCCAATCGCAAGAGAAGCCGAATGATGTGCGGGTAAAGGATTGCGGAGAAAGCGAACGCTTCCGTGTAATGCGGAAGATAGAGGTTTAAACGTCACCTCATGCGAAAGCAGGCAGACTTCCGCAGGGTAATTCTTTGTGAAACGATTGTAGAACTTTAACGAAATGAAGAAACAGCAAAGGAGCAAGGCGAAAGCCGAGTGTGCATCTTCAGCCGAGCGTAACACAACATGGAAAAGCATTGACTTCTCCAAATGTGAACGAAAGGTCAGAAAGCTGCAAGTCCGAATAGCAAAGGCTCATAAAGAAAAGAGGTACAACAAGGTTAAAGCCTTGCAGCACCTGCTTGTCACTTCGTTCGAAGCCAAGGCATTGGCAGTAAGGAAAGTGACCTCCAATAAAGGTAAACGCACGGCAGGGGTTGACCACATAAAGTGGGATACCGATGCCAATAAAATAGAAGCTATACGTTCTTTGACACGGAGAGGATATAAAGCCCTCCCATTGAAAAGAGTTAACATACCTAAGGCAAACGGCAAGACAAGACCGTTGGGAATACCGACCATGAAAGACAGAGCCATGCAGGCACTGTATCTTATGGCATTGGAACCCATAACGGAAAGTGAAGCGGATGCAAACTCTTACGGATTCAGAAAGTTCAGAAGTACGGCAGATGCGATAGATGCGCTTCACAGATGGCTAAGCAGGGATTGCTCTCCCGAATGGATATTGGAGGGAGACATAAAAGGCTGCTTCGACCATATCAGCCATGAATGGCTTCTCGATAACGTACGAATCGACAGGCAGATATTAAGAAAATGGCTGAAAAGTGGAGTTGTATTCAACAGACTGCTTCAACCGACTATTGAAGGGACACCACAGGGCGGCATTATTTCACCGACACTTGCAAATGCAACTCTTGACGGCATGGAAAGGATGCTCAAAGAGAAGTACAAGGCAAGTTATGTCAATGGAAAACTTTACTGCCCCAAAGTCAATCTCGTAAGATATGCGGATGACTTCATTGTCACTGCTGACAAAAGGAAAACGTTACTTGAAATAAAGGAAATGTTGACAGTTTTTCTAAAGGAAAGAGGACTTACCCTATCCGATGAGAAGACACTGATAACACATATCAGTGACGGATTTGACTTTTTAGGTTTCAATGTCCGGAAGTACAACGGCACATTGTTAATAAAGCCGTCAAAGAAAAGTCAGAAACGTTTCACTGACAAGCTGCATGAGGTTGTGCTGACCAAAGGTAAGGCATCATCCCAGCAGGAGCTGATAGAGAAACTCAATCCTATAATAAAGGGATGGGGTAACTACTACAGCCATGTGGTATCAAAGGAGGTGTTCTGCCGATGTGACCATATCTTAATAAATCAACTTAAAAGATGGTCATATCGCAGACATACCGACAAGTCAAGGAAATGGATAAGGAAGAAGTATTTTATCCGAAAAGGTGGCAGAAATTGGATTTTCGGTTTTGAATATGTATGTGGAGAAATAAAGGATAAGTTCACATTACAGCAACTGACAGAAATTCCAATCAAGCGACACACAAAGATAAGATGCGAGGCCAATCCGTTCGACCCATCATGGGACGAATACTTCGAAAGGCGGAAACTCAAAAGTGCCCGTCAACGTGCGTGAAGAAAACTTTATCGGAAACAAGTCATCGCAAGATGATTATGAGCCGATTTAATTTTATGAGAATTAAATTTAGAATTATCGGAGCTGTATGCGGTGAAAGTCGCACGTACAGTTCTTAATGGGGAAAGCGGCAGCAATGCCGCCGACCTACATAACATTCATGTTATATGGATATACACGAGATTATCAATAAGATATACCCGATACCGGAAGCTTCGATGAATAAATTGACAAAGCATCTGTCTAAAGTGACGTACCCCAAAGGGTATCATATACTGGAAGCCGGTAAAACTGAAACGAATATCTTTTTTATCGAGAAAGGGATTGTCAGAGCTTATATTCCTGTGGATGGGAAAGAAGTTACATTCTGGATCGGGAAAGAGGGTGCTGCCATTGTCTCGCTGAAAAGTTATGTGGATAACCAGCAGGGATATGAATCGATGGAGTTGATGGAAGAGTCGGAGTTGTATTTACTGAAGCGTAAAGACTTACAGGAATTATTCAAAGAAGACATTCATATCGCCAACTGGGGACGTAAGTTTGCCGAATCCGAATTCATGCAAACGGAGGAAAGACTTATTTCCCTATTATTCACCAATGCATCCGAACGGTATATGAAGCTGATCCGGAACAATCCGGAGTTATTGCAGAGAATGCCATTAGAATGCCTTGCTTCTTATCTGGGAATAACTCCGGTAAGTTTGAGCCGGATCAGGGCAAAGCTGAAACGAATGCTCTGAAAAAGAACAAAGAGGGAAATCATGAATATAGAGGAGTATAGAGACTATTGCCTGTCTGTTAAAGGAGCAACAGAATGTATGCCGTTTGGTGAAAATGTCCTGGTTTTTAAGGTCATGGATAAAATGTTCACTTTTGCCACATTACAACCAAAGAACGGAAGATTCTGGGCTGATATGAAATGTGCTCCTGATAAGGCAGAAGAATTAATAGAACAGTATAGAGATATTTTTTGGGGACCATTTTCTGATAAGAAACATTGGATAACCGTATACTTAGAGGGAGATGTGCCCGACAAACTTATCAAAGAACTGATTAATCATTCGGTAGAAGAAGTCATCAAGAAGTTGTCCAAGAAAAAACAGGAAGAATATTATAGAATATGCGAAAGATACAGAATGCCATAAACTCTCGTTGGCAGGTATCAGAATTACAATTTAGTATTCTAACAATAAATATCCGGTTCTACTGTCATTGCAGAATGTAGAACCGGATAAGAATCCTCCCTTTTCAGAAACGTATGTCCCAAATGCCACAAGCCTTTTCCAGTTCTACCAACGAGACAGCATATCCTTTCATCGTTTCAAGATATTCTTGCTGCACTTCATTATAAGTACGCTGGGCGACTAATACATCCAAAATGTTGGTTTCACCACGTTTGTATTTATATACCATCCCATCCATTACTTTTTGAGCATCTCCAAGCATTCCCGACTTAAATTGAACCACTTTCTTTTTCTCTGCTTCATAACTGAACCATGCCTGCATAATCTCTGCCTGTATTTGTTGTTCCTATATCTTTCTCCTGAATTTCGGACTGGGAAATACGAAATTTAGCAGCCTTAACGGCCCCTTTATTGATATTCGAAAAAGCCAAAGGAACAGACACTCCTACCGTAGCAGAACGAGCCGATGGAAAAAAACGATTCCAGTCTTTTTCATAAGAAACGGACAAGCCAATATCCGGGCGGCGTTCTGCCCTCGTCAGTTTATATGCACGGGAAGTAACTTCCGTATTTTTTGAGCCGTAAACAAATCTATACGATTATCCAGACCTACTTTAATCAACTCCGAAAGATAAAACTCACGGTTTAGTTCATCCCAATGACCTAACGGAATATAAAGAGTGTCCGCAGCCATCCCCATCTGTCTATTCAGCACGACCAATGCCGACTGATAGGCAGCTTCCTGACTATAAACCGCATTGAGCAAAGTGACAGCTTCCAACTTTGATTGCCGGGCATCATTCTCTGTAATCTCTCCCGCCACATAACGTAAACTATCTGACTGGCTCAATTGCAACATATACTGGTAAGAACTTTGCTGTACTTCAAGCAACTCTCTTTGAAGAACTGCCTCCAAAAAAAGACTGGCAGCTTCGGCCCTCAAATTCTGAAATGACTGTTCCAGAATTAGTTTTTCAAGCTCCATCTGACTACGTGCCAACTTTATCCGTGCCCCTCGTTTGTTTCCTAATTCCAGTGAATAGGAAAGCCCTAATGAAAAAGTCTCATGACCGGCTTCAAATCCCACTTCCGGATCAGGAAGCACTTTTTGCGCAATCATCTCCGCATCAGCTATACTTACATTCAATTTTTCTGCCAGATAGTTTAGATTACCTTCCCCTACCCGTTTCAGATACTCATCGAGAGAAATACTCTGATAGAGAGTCCTGTCCGGTATTTGCGCCACTGCATGAACAGACATTGCTTCCACAAGCAACAAAAGGAGCAAGATATTAAAGTGTATATTCCTTCTCATCATTCTTCTTTTTATTTAAAACGTTATTCTCAATCAGATAGTAAAAAACCGGAAGCACAAACATAGAAATGAGTGCGGAGAACATCAATCCATATACAATAACCGTTGCCAAAGGACGTTGCACATCACTCCCGATTCCAGTTGCCAGAGAAGCGGGAAACAGTCCGAGTACCGTAGTGACCGAGGTCATCAGAATGGGACGGAACCGTTGACGTGCCCCTTCGATAACAGACTTCCGAAGTTCCATTCCTCCTTTACGCAAGTTATTTATCTGAGATACCATAATAATTCCGTTTTGAATGGAAAGTCCGAACATGGCAATAAAGCCCACGGCAGACGATACATTCAATGTCATACCGCGTACATTGAGCGCAAGCATTCCGCCAAAGAGCGCCAAAGGCACGATGGACAATACCAGACCGGCTTGCCGGAACTTACCGAACGTTGCATAAAGCAAAATAAACATACACATCAGCGTCAACGGAAGAATGACAGAAAGACGGGTATAGGCCCTGTGCTGGTTTTCGAAAGCCCCTCCCCACTTGACTGTATATTTGCTTTTATCATAGTTCACTTTCGCATCGATCACATTCTGCGCTTCTTTTAAGAAAGAAGCCAGATCGCGTCCACGCAGATTCAACTTTACCGTCAGGTGGCGTCTGTTCATTTCACGAGTGATCGTACTTTCCCCGACACTCAACTTCACTTCGGCTACCTGCGAAAGGGGTATTTTAGCTCCGGTAGAAGAGGTCAGCATCAATCCGGCTATCTTTTCGGGTGTATCCCGCATTTCTTCTTTATATTTACAGGTAATGTCATACTGACGGTCTCCCTGATAAAGCTGAGCAATAGCTTTCCCTCCGATTGCCACCTCTATCAAATCAGCTACATCAGACACATTCAGCCCATATCGGGCAATCGCATCCCGATTCATAATGATTTGCAGTTGAGGTAATGGAGGTTCCTGGTCAATATCCAGATCAACGGCACCTTTCACCGTTCCCAGCGCCCGGGTGATTTCTTCCGCAATACGACGTGTTTCCCGAAAATCCTCACCATATACCTTTACAACCAATTCACTATGCGCACCGGCTATTTTATCCATCACCCCGTCTATCATCGGTTGGCTGAATCCGACCCTAAAACCGGGTAGTGTCTTATATTCTTCTTCCAGTTCATGAATCAAATCTTGCTTGGTCTTTCCCTTCGGCCATTCATCATAAGGCTTTATCCCGATAGATACCTCAAAATGCGAAGGGGTGAACGGATCTGTACCATCGTCATTTCTCCCTGCCTGAACCATGATATAAGTTACTTCGGGATACTTCATCGTACGGAAACGAAGGGTATCGGACATCTCTCTCGATTTCTCAACAGAAATGCCGGGAGGAAGATTCACCTGCAACCAGATCGAACCCTCATCCAATTCAGGAAGGAAATCTTTCCCTACAACACCACTTAACACGATACCTGCAATCAGAATCAAACATGAAAAGAGTATGGTCTTTATTGGTTTTTCTATGAGTTTCACTATTGCGCCAGTATATTTCTCCTTCAATTTTTCCAGCCATTTATTCTTATAGACCTTGCGCGGCTTACGATAAATAGCATAAGCCAGTCCCGGAATCAGCAGAAGAGCAACCAAAAGTGCTCCGATCATTGCATAACTCATCGTAAATGCCATAGGAGTAAACAGTTTACGTTCCACACGTTCGAAAGCGAATAATGGCAAGTAGGCTGTAATAATGACTATGGTGGAGAAAAGAATCGGGCGTCCTACCTCTTTGGCTCGTTGTGCGATACTTTGTTCTTCGATGTACTGTTCGGGATAATCCTCACGTTTCTTGAGAATAGTTTCCAGCATAACAATGGCACCATCTACTATGATTCCAAAATCTATGGCTCCGAGTGACAGAAGATTGGCAGGGATATCCGTAAGATGCATCAGGATAAAAGCGATAAGCAAGGATACCGGAATGGTGATTGAAACCAGTAATGCTCCACGCCAGTTGCCCAAAAACAAAATAAGCACAATAACAACCAATGCCATCCCCATTAAGAGCGTATGGGAAACAGTATCCAAAGTTGTATCCACTAGGCTGGTACGATCCAGAAAAGTATGTATACGCACCCCTTCCGGCAAAATTTCATGATTCAATTCATCCACTGCTGCATGAATGCCATCCAATACCTTAGACGGATTTTCATGTTTCAGAAGAAGCACAATCCCTTCCAAACTTTCCGAATAATCACGGGTACGATCGGTATATCCCAATACACCTTTCCTCTCCAGATTACCGTATTTCAAAGAGCCTATATCATTTAAAAAGACAGGAACTCCGGAAGTTGTAGTGACCACAATATGCCCCAAATCGTCCAGATTCTCTATCAAACCTATACCGCGTACCACATACCCCAGATCTCCCCTATTCAATATGCTGCCTCCCACATTGGCATTGTTATTTTCAATAGCCTCAATAACCTGACTAAGGGATAAGTGATATTGTTCCAGTTTATAAGGATCTATTTCTACTTGAAACTGGGTGGTGATACCTCCGAAATTTGTCACATCCGCCACTCCTGAAACTTCTTTGATACGGGGAATAACCACCCAATTCTGGAGGTCGGTCAGTTCACGAAGTGAATGTTGGTCACTTTCTATAATATAACGGTAGACTTCTCCCACAGGTGACGTCAACGGATCGAGTCCGGGGACTGCCCCATAAGGTAGTTCCACTTCATTCAATCTTTCCTGTACCCGTTGGCGGCTCCAGTAATCTTCTGTCCCATCCTTGAATACAATCGTAATCATAGAAAGTCCGAACGTACTTTTGCTACGCATAACATGCATACCGGGCAAACCGTTGATGGCACGTTCCAAAGGAATAGTGATCTGTTGTTCCACTTCTTCGGCAGCCAGTCCCGGCACTTGGGTAACAACCTGCGATGTGACATCTGCAATATCCGGATAGGCTTCTATTGAAAGTTGTGTCCATGAGTAATATCCGAACACACACATCATCACAAACAGACAAAGCATGATCCATCTTTTCTGTATAATTGAAAGCATCAAATCCTTCTTCATAATCTCCTATTTTAAATAATATCCTCCTTCACTGATGACTTTATCTCCCGGATGCAATCCATCATTTATCACAGCAAATCCATCTTTGGTCGCTTCTACCTTCACCGGTGTTCTTACAAAGATATCCGGAGTAACCTGCACATACACATAACTGTCTTTCTCTCCCTGCAACAATGCGCTCTCCGAAATCTGAATCTGTTCAATGGGAGCACTAAGAAAATGGACGGTAGTATACATACCCAATTTCAAATGTTTCTTCGAATTATCACAAACCGAAAGTACTTTGATAGACCTTGTATCTTCGTCAACCGCCTCTTCCACATGATAGACGTTACCTTTAATCACCCTCCCCGGTAAGGCCGACACTTCTATATCCAGACTACTGCCTGCATTGATAAACCGAATGTCTTTTTCTTTCACTTGGGCGGCAATCCATACTTCCGACAAATCTGCCACTATCGCAACAGGTTCGATATCATCTTTCAGGTATTGTCCGGTCACAATATTATTCTCTATAATTTCGCCCGAAATAGGCGAACGCACCACAAGGGGCTGTCCCAGTGTCATATTCTCCGGATGCTCTACCTGATATACTTCCAGTGCAGCAGACGCATTTTCAAACTCTTTGTCGGCAATAAGCAAAGCATTTTGTGCTTCTTCCAGTTCTTTCTGCGAACTAACTCCGTTCTTTATCAGGTCTTCTTTGCGCTTTAAATCTTTCTTAGCCAGCTCACGTGACGATAATGCCTGGAAGTATTCTTTTTGTGCCGTAGTAAAATCCGGTGAGCTGATTTCAAACAAAGGGGTTCCCCGGTTCACCTGTTGTCCGATTTGTATATACGATTTTATAACTCTTCCTGCAAAAGGGGAAGCAATGCAGGCATAACGGGTAGGAATAGGACGTACCACACCGGAAGTAATCACTTCTTTGGAATAAGGTTCAAGTCTGGCCTCAGCCACTTTTATCTTTTCAGATAAAAAACGGTCTGTGATCTGTACTGTGTCACCTTCCATACGATAACCACTCTGTTGTTCTTCCTTTGATTTACTCTTGCATGCGGTAACTAGCAATGCACCGCAAATTAAAAGCATTTGCAAATTTTTCTTTTTCATCATCATCCATAAAAATATTGTTAGCATTCTTTTTCGGATGCAAAGGTAAGTGGAGGTATTCCGGAAGCCTGTTAGAGATTTGTTAGAACGCTATTAGAATTTTATTAGAGTCATGCTATCGGTATAGCCAATCTCTTTGCTATATGCGGTATTGCAATTGTGATAACAGGGACACTCGCATTCTTCATTCCATCGATCATGAATCTGAAGAAAAAATAAATGACTAATTTTATTAACTAATCCTTTTTTAGAAGCTTTTTTTTAGGTTATTTTGCGGAACAAATATCACGAACTCATCAAATTATGGATTGGATTGGCCTTGATTTAACATTCCCTATCACCGACCCTACATGGATATTTCTCCTTGTACTCCTAATTATTTTGTTTGCTCCGATATTATTGAATAAGCTGCGCATTCCTCATATTATCGGTATGATCCTGGCGGGATTGGCTATTGGCGAACATGGATTTAATATCCTGGCACGTGATAGCAGTTTTCAGTTATTCGGCAAAGTCGGGCTTTATTACATCATGTTTCTGGCCGGTCTGGAAATGAACATGGGAGACTTCAAAGAGACGCGAAACAAAGCATTAGTACTGGGATTACTGGCTTTCATCATTCCCATCGGGATTGGGTTCGTGGCAAATATATCTTATCTGAAATACGGCGTAATCACTTCTGTGCTGCTAGCCAGTATGTATGCCTCCCACACACTCGTTGCCTATCCCATCGTCACCCGCTTCGGTATATCCCGCCATCGTAGTGTAAGTATTGCTGTAGGAGGAACGGCGGTGACGGATACGCTCACGCTGTTGGTACTAGCCGTTATAGGCGGATTATTCAAAGGAGAAACCGGTGGTTTATTCTGGATTTGGCTAGTAGTAAAAGTAATCTTTCTAGGAGCACTTATCATTTATTTCTTCCCACGCATCGGTCGCTGGTTCTTCCACCGATACAATGACAACGTGATGCAGTTCATTTTTGTGCTTGCAATGGTCTTTTTAGGAGCAGGACTGATGGAACTTGTAGGTATGGAAGGTATTTTGGGAGCTTTCCTCGCCGGATTAGTACTCAACCGACTCATTCCGCACGTTTCTCCATTGATGGATCATTTAGAGTTCGTCGGTAATGCCCTCTTCATTCCTTATTTCCTTATCGGAGTAGGAATGTTAATCAACCTACGGGTTATTTTCGGACATGGGGATGCTTTAAAAGTTGCTGCCGTAATGATAACCATGGCACTGACAGGCAAATGGATTGCGTGCTGGCTGACACAAAAGATATACAAGATGTCTGTTCTTGAACGAAACCTGATGTATGGTTTAAGTAACGCACAGGCAGCAGCCACATTGGCAGCCGTATTGGTCGGATATAACATTATTCTGCCCACCGGCGAGCGCTTGCTGAATGATGATGTACTAAACGGCACAGTCTTGCTTATCCTGGTCACTTGCGTAGTGAGTTCACTGATTACCGAACGGGCAGCCAGAAAAGTGGCAATGGATGACTCACTATCGGAAAATGAATCTTCAAAAGAAACAGAGAAGATTTTAGTATCCATAGCCAACCCGGACACTATCGAGGACATGGTGAATCTGTCTCTAATCATACGTGATTCTAAATTGAAAGATAATCTACTGGCCCTCAATGTAATCAACGACAATAATAATTCCGATAATCTACGACTTCGAAGCAAATATTACCTGGAAAAAGCGGAAATGACAGCAACAGAAGCAAATGTACCACTGAAGAAAGTCACACGGTATGATTTGAATATAGCTTCCGGCATTATACATTCAGTCAAGGAAAATGAGATCACAAGTATTATCACCGGTCTGCATCGTAAGAAAAATATCACAGACTCATACTTTGGAATACTTGCCGAACATTTATTGAATGGATTAAACTGTGAGATAATTATTTCTAAGTTTCTAATACCAGTCCATACAATCAAACGAATTGTCATTGCCGTCCCTCCTAAAGCCGAATACGAATCCGGTTTTCCTCATTGGATGGAACATTTCTGTCGAATGGGAAGTACCCTCGGATGCCGGGTACATTTCTTTGCCAATGAAAAAACAACCATACGCCTGCAAACGTGGATAAAAAAGCGGCATAAGCAGACACTTACCGATTTCTCCCTTTTGGAAGATTGGAATGACTTGCTGGTGCTGACGGGACAAGTAAGCTACGACCATTTATTAGTTATTATCAGTGCACGACCGGGAACTCTCTCTTACGACAGTTCTTTTGAGAAACTACCGAGACAGCTTAGTAAGTACTTCTCCAACAATAGCTTAATCGTATTATATCCTAACCAATCGGGAGAACCATTAGATACATCATTCTTCTCTAAACTATACACTGATACCGAAACCCGGCATTATGAAAAGGTGGGTAAATGGGTTTACAGGTGGTTTAAGAAAGACTGATATTTCATAGTGCCTACCTTGTTAAAATTACAGGCTGCTTATACTAAACAAGAACAGACTAATTTTGTATAGTTGTCAATTTTCCATTCTCAAAATACAAGTATTGTCCCATTCCATATACCCATTGTTCATGTGTCCCCCATGCACCAGTAGTTTTATTAATGCCACCCGAAGGATGCCCCCATGATTCCAGAACCATAGCCTTAGTCATCCCAATACACACTTGGCCTTTTAATATCAAGTCCGCCGTAGCTTTTCCGTATTTCTTATATAATTCTTTAGTTCTCTGTTGTCTTTTTATACTAGCTAACTTCTTTGCCTCTTCTTGTGCTAACTTTTCCTTCATCAATAATTCCTCTTTAGCAAGTCTTTCTCTTTCCATTGTTTCCTCATAAACGTCTGCTTCGACAACATCCAAATTATAGAAATACATCTGAGTCATTCTTTTCTGATTATCAAATATGCTTACTTTGTATGAAAATAGAGATGGACTCTCACATAATGGCATTATCAAATCGGCACTATCATTCTTCAGAACAAATGAAGGAACCATATAAGTATCTTCACTGCCTGAATAGGCTATTTCCATACATTTATATTTATTAATCGGATGAATATTTTTAATGTATATGTCTTTATTCAAATACAACTGTTTCATTTTATCCATAAATCCTAATACAATGACAGGATAGTGTTGCCTGGTATAATTGAATCCATCATACTCACCACGTTTAGCATACCAATAAAGAGTATCACCTTCTTCAGACTGTAGTGCAAAAATTGTGTTTTTTTCAACTCCGGCATCAGACAGCTCTATATCTAAAATTTTAAAAGTCCTGCCTTCTATCTCATTATAAGGTGTGAAAATGCCATCATGTTTTTCCATAGAATGATTCGTTGCTCTATATATTTCAAATGGAAAAATCCTATATCCTTGTTCAAGTATATCGTGAAAAGAAGCACATAAAGTAACATAACCATCCTTCACCAACTGAGGTTTATATCTCTTGGAGGTTATTTGATTTAATTTATAATCTTTAGGTTTAGGGTTAGATCTTTTTTTTCGCCAAATAGTGTCAATGGCAACAACCTGCTCATTAGAAGTTAGAAAATTAGCATAATACTTAGGTAGTGATTCCGAAGAATTTGGATTCCGGGGATAGAACAAAATACTTTGCCCAACAAATTGTTTATAATAGGAAGCATCTTTATAAGGGCGTATATTAGTTAACGAATCATATTCAACTACCACAGCCTCCTTTTTATCTTTTTTAGGCACACTAGTATCAATCATTTTCATATTCTGAGCATAGGAAACAGTATAGAGCGTAAATACAATGGCAGATAGCAAGACTTTCATTTTCATAATTCTTTGTTTTATTTCTACAAAGCTAACTAAAAATACAATTTGTCCATAATGATTTCAGATAAAAAGCACCCTTTTATTTTCCCGTATTATCCTATCTGTTTATATTTGTAGAATTATGTAATTCACAAAGAACATTTAAAGAAAGGAAGCACCATGCCAAAAATTCCGAAGCTATTGGTGCGACTTCGATTCATGAATTGGTTAATTCCTAAATACACCGATATGGCAACTTACACTCATTTCGCAAAACAACCCGATGTCTTGAAACATCTGATACTCTGTGAAGTACTCAAGAATGAAACTCCGCAAGTATATGTAGAGACCAATTCGGCATGTGCCATCTATCCGATGACACAAACCCCGGAGCAACAATATGGCATCTATCATTTCCTGGAGAAAGCAGATGAGGTCCCATCTCTAAAAGATTCTGTATATTACCAACTGGAAAGCGGAGAGATGGCAAAAGGAAATTATTTAGGTTCACCTGCCTTGGCTATGAATGTATTAGGGAAGCAAGCAAAAAGGTTTGTATTCTTTGATTTAGAAAAGAGTGCACTGGAGAATGTGGGTACCTATGCCAAACAAATCGGATCAAGTGCCTCTGTAGAGATACATCATGCCGACTCTTCGAGAGGTACCATAGAGCTACTGCCTTCACTTCCCACATCCTCTTTCATCCATATCGATCCTTACGAAATAGACAAGAAAGGAGATTCTGGAGTAACCTATCTCGATGTCCTGATACAGGCTACTCTATTAGGAATGAAGTGTTTATTATGGTATGGATTCATGACCGGAGATGATAAAGCATCTTTGGACAACTATATTACATCCAGTCTGGAAAAGGCCGGCATCAAAGATTACACAGGTGTAGAGCTTACCATGAATTCAATAAGGAAAGACAGTGTATTATGTAATCCCGGCATTTTGGGAAGTGGTATTCTGGCGACCAATTTATCCCAAACCTCCACAGATATAATCCTTGATTACAGTAATCAACTAGTTGATATATACAAAGATGCTAAATACAAAGATTATGATGGGAGTTTATATATTCAGCATCTTTGATATCAACTTATTAACAATTTTGTTTTAATCCATCTACTATCAATCAGTATCCTCCTCCCAATGCATGATAAAGATTAATAACTCCCTGTATTTCATCAAAACGATTGGAAGCGACGGATAATTCTGCCTGCAACAGAGTCTGACGGGCAGTAAGTACTTCCAGGTAGTTTTGCGAACTGTGCCGCATCAACAGTTCGGAACTACGCACCGCGGACTGAAGCGAAGTGACCTGCTGTTTGGAGAGTGCCAAACGGCCTTGCGCCTTCTGCCATTGCACCAACGCATCGTTTACTTCCGTTCCTGCATCAAGCAAACTTTGGCGGAAGGTGAGTAACGCCTCTTCCTGTTGTGCTTTCGCTATTTTCAGATTAGCAATATTCTGCCCGCGATTGAAAAGTGGCTGAACCAATGAGCCGACAGCGGAAAGCAACCACTGTCCGGGATTGGTTATAGCGCCACCTGCCGAGTTTGTCCATCCTGCGGAACCACTCAACGTGATAGAGGGATAAAAAGCAGAACGTGCCTGATTCGTTGCATAAAAAGCCCCAGCCAGTTCAGCTTCCTTTTGACGAATATCCGGACGACGGTGCAACAGTTGCAACGGCACTCCGGTTGAAAGGGATTCCGGGAAACGCTGGTTGTCAAGCGTAGAACGTGTTATCAACTGCGGAGCCATACCCAACAGAGCGGAAAGAGAATTCTCCATTTCACTGATTTGCTGTTCAATAGAAAGTACGGAGGCATCTACCGATAGCTTGCTCGCTTCTGTTTGGGCAACAGCCATTTCCGTCGTTTGCCCGGCTCTTTTCAATGCTTTCATTGCACGCAGGTTCTCATCCCATGTTTCAGCCGTGCGACGGGTGATATCCAATTGCTTATCAAGCATCAACAGGGTATAGTAACTATTGGCAATCGTTGCTACCAGTTGTGTCTGTACCGCTTGCCTATAGGCTTCACTCTGTTCGAGGGCGGCTTTGGCTCCTCGTTTGGCATTGGTCAACTTTCCGAAAATATCCAGTTCCCAGTCTGCCGATGCTGCCAGATCATAGGTCTTGGAGGTTTTCGAACCATCCACGCTACTCAATGTTCCTTGCGGAGTGAGCGATACAGAAGGCAAATAAGCCAACTTGGAAGAAAGCAGTAATGCTTCTGCTTCTTTCACTTTCAAACGGGCGATATTCAAATCGGTATTATTCGCGATACCCGTTTCAATCAGTTGTTGCAGTTGCGGGTCGGTAAACAGTTCCTTCCACGAAAGGGAAGCAATGGAAGCGGTATCCGCTACACCCACCGGCTGTCGGTAAAGACTGTCGGTAACCGTCATATCCGGACGTTCATAAGTCCGGTACACATGACAACCGCTCAATCCGGCCGACAGGAATAAACATATTATTATCTTTTTCATACACTTCAACAATTAAAGATTCTCCAACTCTTCCGGTTTACGTGCCGGCATCAGTTTTTCCTGAAGATACTGGAATACGATAAACAATACAGGTACGATAAACAACAGAGCAACCGTACCGATCAACATTCCACCTACGGTTCCTACACCGATGGAAATATTACCGTTTGCTCCTACTCCCGATGCAAACATCATCGGTAGCATACCGAATATCATCGTAAGAGAAGTCATCAGAATTGGACGCAGACGGACTTGTGCAGCCGAAACAGCCGCTTGTGTGATTGTCATTCCCTGACGGCGGCGTTCGGAAGCATATTCCGTAAGCAGAATAGCTGTCTTCGACAACAAGCCGATCAGCATAATCAAACCTGTCTGTAAATAGATATTATTCTCCAGCCCGAACATCTTGGCAAAAAAGAAACTTCCGGCAAGTCCGAATGGTACAGAAAGAATCACCGCAATCGGAATGAACAAACTTTCGTAGAGCGCACAAAGAATAAGATAGATAAAGACTACACAGATGATAAATACCAGTGTGGTGGTATTCCCTGTGGAGGATTCTTCACGTGACATACCTCCGAACTCAAAGCCATAACCTGCCGGCAACACTTGTTCCGCAACTTCACGTACCACCTGAATAGCTTGTCCGGAACTGTAACCATCTGCCGGAGCACCATTGACGGAGATGGCAGAGAACAGATTGAAACGCGTCAGCGACTCTGCACCGTAGACTCGTGTCAAAGTAAGATACTGACTGACAGGAGACATCTCTCCGTTGGAATTGCGGACAAACATATTATTCAATGCTTCGGTATCCAAACGGAATTCCGGTGAAGCCTGCACCATTACACGGTAAAGTTTGGAGAAACGGTTCATATTGGATGCATAGTTACCACCGATATAGCCGGACAAAGTACTCAATACATCCGAAGGTGACACTCCATTCCGCTTACAAAGGGCGGCATCCACTTCTACCAGAAATTGAGGATATTTTGTATCGAACGAAGTCGAAGCACGTCCGATTTCAGGCCGGGCATTCAACGCGTCAATCATCTGACGGGTGTATTTCAGCAAATCTTCTACCGAACCGCCTTTCTGGTCCTGGATATAAATTTCAAAACCACTACTTACCCCATACCCGGGAATCATCGGTTGTGCAAAGGCCATAATTTGAGCAGAAGAAATGTCATCCGTACGCCGGTAAATCTCGTTAATAACAGCATTGATACCGTCTTCCTTTTCCGTACGTTCATCCCACGGTTTCAGACGGACGATAAACATACCGTTCGATGCTCCCTGACCGCTTATCATACCGTTACCCGTCACTTTAGAAAACATTCTGACTTGCGGTATGTCATGAATACGCTTATCTATTTCGTCCATTACACATTTGGTTTCTTCCAGACTGTTTCCGGGTGAAGTACGCACATCTACAAAGATAGTTCCCATATCCTCTTGAGGAACCAACCCGGTCTTGGTGGTTTTCATCAGAAGGAACAATCCCGCACAAGCGACTAACAACAATGCTCCTGCCAGCCATTTACGCTTCAACATGAAAAATACGCCACTCTTGTATTTCAGTACCAACCGATGAAAAGCACTATCAAATGCCATGTGGAAACGGGATGAGAAACTCAACTTCTCCCCTTTCGCAGCCTCCATGTGCGGTGTCATTATCAGTGCGCAGAGAGCGGGACTTAAAGTTAACGCGTTAATTAGAGATATTGCTACGGCAACAGCCATGGTCAGTCCGAACTGGGTGTAGAACGTTCCGGTAGTTCCTCCCATAAAACATACGGGAATAAATACCGCCATGAAGACAAAGGTGGTAGTTACCAGTGCCGAGGTAATGCCCCCCATGGCATCAATGGTGGCCCGGTAAGCCGATTTATATCCTTCATCGAACTTTGCCTGCACCGCCTCCACCACAACAATAGCATCATCCACCACCGTTCCGATAACCAACACCAGTGCAAACAACGTCAACATATTCAGACTGAAACCTGCGGCATAGAGAAAAGCAAAAGTACCCACAAGGGAAACGATGATAGAAATGGCCGGAATAAACGTAGACCGCAAATTTTGCAGGAAAACGTAAACCACAAGTACCACTAACAGAATGGCTTCAATCAAGGTTTTGATCACATTCTTAATGGATGCATCCAAAAAATCTTTCGAACTCATCAGGTCTACCAGCTCCATTCCTTTAGGCAATCCTTGAGCGATCTCTGCTGTCACCTTATCTATTTCCTTAATAATCTCATTGGCGTTCGAACCGGAAGTCTGCGCAATCATACAGTTGGAACCGGGATGCCCGTTCACTTCACCGATGTATGTATAAGAGTTGGCACCCAATTCGATACGTGCCACATCTTTCAGCCGTAGCACCTCGCCTCCTGCCTGCGAACGGATTACCAGATTGCCATAATCCTTTTTCTTCTTCATAACGTCCGCGATATTTCAATACATACTGAAAAGTATTCTTCGATTCGGCGCCAAGCGTTCCCGTAGGGGCTTCCAGATTCTGTTCGTCAAGTACCGTCGTGATGTCGGACGGAACCAATCCATATTTAGCCATCTTGGCAGGATCGAGCCAGATACGCAACGAATAGTCCGCTCCCATCACATTCACCTCACCCACACCGGCAATACGTGAAAGACGGGGTTCGATATTGATTTTCAGATAGTTATTCAGAAAGCTTTCATCGAACGTGTTGTCGGGGCTATACAATGCCAATGCTTTGATATTACTTGTCTGGCGCTTACGGACGGTGATACCGCTGCGGGTGACTTCTGCCGGTAATAATCCTTGTGCCGTAGCAATACGGTTCTGCACATTAACTGTCGCCATATCGGGGTCGGTCCCTTGACGGAAGTAAATGGTGATTCTCGCTGAACCGTTATTGGTAGAGGAAGAGGTCATGTACATCATGTTCTCTACCCCGTTGAGCGCTTCTTCCAATGGCACGACTACACTCTTCTGTACTGTTTCCGCATTAGCACCGGTATAGGTAGCGGAAACGCTGACGGTAGGAGGTGCAATTTCAGGAAACTGTTCAACAGGAAGCTGCGAAAGTCCTATCAATCCGATGATAAGAAAAACGACCGAAATTACTCCTGCGAGAATAGGCCGGTCTATAAATGTTCTGATTTTCATAACGGCATCTTATTCTTTAGTCGGATCACTCTTGATTACTGTTCCCTCACGCACCAGTCCGGCACCTTCGGCTATAATAACATCACCCGGCTCAAGTCCTGTTTCAACGATATATTCAGTACCGTTATTCAACCGGAACACTTCTACCGGGGTTGATTTCGCTTTACCGTCGACCACTTTATATACAAATATACGATTCTGCAATTCGTAAGTAGCCGCTTGCGGAATAATGATACATCCTTTCTTTATAGTAGGAACTACTACTTTACCACTTCCACCGTTACGCAGGAACTGGTCGGGGTTGGCAAAAACAGCCCGCAGTCCAACAGCACCGGTTCCTTCATCCACCGTACCGCTGATAGCGTCTACCTTTCCGGTATGGGAATAGGTTTTTCCATTGCTCATAGTCAGTTCCACTTCGTCCATGTTTTCTATCGCTTTTTTAAGTGAGCCATATTGTTGTACAAAGTCGAGTATCTGATTCTCCGTCATGGAGAAATAGGCGTATACTTCGCTGTCGTCCGAAACAGTGACTAACGGCTCGGTGATACTGCTGCTCACCAACGCCCCTACCCGATAAGGAATCATGCTGGCGACTCCGTTCACCGGACTTTTCACTTCGGTATAAGAAAGGTCATTGCGCGCATTCACTTCCTGTGCCTTAGCCTGTGCCAATGCCGCTTCTGCCGCCGCTTGTTCATTACGGGCTGTTTGCAGATCGAATTCGGACACAATCTGTTCTTTGTAAAGTTCAGCTTTACTATCTGCTGTCAATTTAGCAGTGGCAAGCTTGGCTTCCGCGCTTTTTACATTGGCAACTGCTGTTTCCAACGCTGCTTTATAAGGAACCTGGTC
Organism: Bacteroides sp. BFG-637; assembly: GCF_024793605.1. Lineage (NCBI taxonomy): Bacteria > Pseudomonadati > Bacteroidota > Bacteroidia > Bacteroidales > Bacteroidaceae > Bacteroides > Bacteroides sp. BFG-637. Next base: position 375,264 of record NZ_JANUPD010000002.1, read on the forward strand.
GATAATGAAAAGTGTCTGCCCTTTATGGACAGGATCCCCTTCATTGATACATATTCCGGTAATAATGCCACTCACCTGCGGACGAATTTCAACATACTGCCGCCCTCGTAACGTAGCTGTATAATCGGATTTTAAAATCTGGTCACTTTGTGTTACGGTAAGTGTTTTGTACGTGGCCTCTGCCTTTTTCTGTTGCGAACCTCCACAAGCACATAACAGAGGCAAACAAACCAAGGCAAAAATGATTAGTTGTTTCATTGTAGCTATATTTAAATGATTGTTAATGATTTATAACCCATTATTCCATAAAAAACGCGACTGACCAAATCTAAGAATTATCAAACAATAAAATAAGAATGTAGTGACGAACGGCAAGAATATGATGACGAACGACAAAAGGGAATGCTTGGGGTTTCAGAACAATCTTTTATCTTTGCAAAGAAGTGAGAAAATATACTTCCGGGAGTTAAACGAGCAATGAGAAGAATATGAAACGTACTAATATACCTGTTTACATCGACTTGCTTTTCTGTCTGGTAATCATGCCGCCCATCATCATGCTAGTGCCGGTAGACAAATGGATTGTACACCACACGGTCTTTATGCTGACCCTGATTGCCTATCTTTACGGTCTGTACTTCATCTACCGTAAAGTGAAACTACCGATGCTTTTCATGCAACGGAAGTTCGGACATATCTTACTGCTCATGCTATCGCTTATCTTCATCACATGGTTGCTAACCCACTTTCCATATCCACCGGAACCCGACAATATAGATCCGATAATGCATAAAACCCGGCAACATATGCGGGCGCAGACTGTGTGGTTCTTTTTTCTGGTAGTGACGGGGTTCAGCCTTTCCATAGAACTGATCTTTGAACTTTTCCGGCAAATTCTTTCCAAACAGGAGATTGAAGCGGAAAAGAACAAGGCGGAGCTGGCTCTCTACAAGGCACAAATCAATCCGCACTTCCTTTTTAATACATTAAATGCTCTCTACGGGCTGGTACTTACGAAGTCGGACAAAACAGAATCCGCCTTTATCAAATTTTCCAATATTCTGAAATATATGTATGCCCAGACTACTTCAGATCTGATTTCCATAAGCAATGAAGTAGAATATATACGCCAATACGTTGACCTGCAATCTTTGCGTTTAAACAAGCATACGAAAGTGGTATTTGAAACCGAGATGGATGACGAACAGATACAGATTCCTCCGATGATTCTCATTACTTTTGTCGAGAACAGTTTCAAATATGGCGTTTCGTCCGACACGGACTGTACAATTCTTATTCGTATCATTGTAAAGGAGGGACTGCTAAACTTTGAAACCGAGAATATGATTATGAAGAAGAACCACAAAAATCCTCATGCCATCGGAATAGACAATTGCCGTAAACGACTGGAGCTTCTTTATCCCAGCCGCTTTGCATTGATTACAAAAGAAGAAAACGGATGTTTCAAAACCTATCTTAACATTCAACTACGATGAAAAAGCTTACTTGTATCGCTATTGACGACGAACCGATTGCATTGCTCATCATCAGCCAGTTTTGCGAACGAAAAGGAGGACTGGAACTTACTACTTTCAGCGAACCGCTGACCGGACTGCGAGAAATAGCCCGGCGCAAACCTGATCTGGTCTTTCTGGATATTGAAATGAACAGTACCAACGGACTGGATATTGCCCATGCGCTTCCTCCCGAAAGTTGCCTTATTTTTACGACAGCCCATGCACAGTATGCACTGGATGGCTTCGACCTCGATGCCGTGGATTTCCTGCATAAACCCTTTGCTTATGAACGATTTGAAAAAGCTGTTGAGAAAGCGATTGTCTTTATTGAAGCACGCCAGCATAAAGTACCGGAAAACATCATAATCAAACAAGAATACAATAACATATCCATCCCTATCTCCGATATTCTTTATATCGAAGCAATGGAGAATTATACGAAAATATTCCGTATAAACGGCAACTATATATTATCGCGCACAAGTCTGAAAAGTATTCAGGAGATGTTACCCGAAAAGTCTTTTCTACGTACGCACCGCTCCTATATCATTCCGGTTAATAAGGTGGAACGGTTCTCTAAACGGGAAATAAACCTGACCGGATGCCGGATTGTAATCCCCATAGGAAGACAATACGCAGAAAATGTCTATGCTACATTGACGGCCAGAAATATGACACTATAAACAAATCTACAGAATACCGGAGCTTTTTAAATTAGCTCCCGGCTTTCTGGGTATAAATTAATTTATCTCTTTGGCTGATTGTCCACAAGCCATCTATCAAGCGTACATTTTTCGTATCATCGTCTTCCACGTTCCATGCATAACCTCCTGAAAGCAGTCCACGCCTTTCCAATATTTCATTGGGCTGATTATTGGAGAAGAAAAGTTCCAGCTGTGTAGAATCGGGACCAAAGACAATGAAAGCTGAAGTGCCGCTGCCATCCACCGCTTCTGTACGAATCCCTTTCTCAAATAAGCGGATACAGTCTTTTTGCACTTCACACCATACGTATCCGGCAGAACCGATACAGCCATGTTCATCCCGGTCACCTCCCACAAGCGGAGATTGCGGATACTGAACTAATTTGGTAGCCGGCATCCCCGGTGTATATTTTCCTGTATAAAAGACTTCCAGCGTATCATTCAGAAGTAAACCGTTGACTTCTTCTTTATTTGCATCCATCGTACTGAATGAAAGGGTATCATTCTTATCCGTAACAATCGTTACCGTATTCATGGTTGCATCACTTACAATTCCTTTAGAACTGCTCACTTTCGACGAGCAACCTGCCATGAGGCACAGAGTGCCTACCGCTAATAGCATTGTTTTCATTTTCTTTAAATTTTGCTTTGTTTTAAATTAATGCAAAGATAAAGGTTATACATCAATATCCCACTTCTACAAAATAAATTAATTTCGGGACAGTTTGTTCAGTTGCACTGCCTAAAATGCCTATATTGGACAACGATCTATTAGAAATTCAGTCTACCTTTGTGATGTAGATAATCAAAAGTTAATACGGAATGCCATGAAAAAAACTTTTCAAATCCCAACTCCCAAAACTCTGGAAGCCTTGACTGGTAAGGAACTTTATGATCTATGGACTTCACTTCGCCAACTTATCGAACAGAAGTACAATATGGAACAAATGTGGAATCATGGAGGAAAAAAATGGACCTACGAATACAAATATCGCAGAGGCGGAAAAACTCTATGTGCCCTATACGCCAAAGAGCAAACGATTGGGTTCATGGTTATTTTAGGTAAAGATGAACGCACTAAATTCGAATCCATGCGAGAAATGTTCTCCAATGCGACTCAAAAGATATATGATGAGACGACCACTTTCCATGATGGGAAGTGGCTTATGTTCGAGTTAAAAGATACTTCTTTATTTAATGATATAGAGCGGCTCCTATCTATCAAACGAAAACCAAACCGATGATTGAATCAGAAATAAATAAGAGATATTGTCAAAGTTGCGGGATGCCTCTCCGCTTTGATGTAGAGAAATATCTGGGTACTAACTCCGACGGTTCGCGAAGTGATGAATATTGCTATTACTGTCTGAAAGACGGAAAATATATCGTTGACATTCCGATGTCGGAAATGATTAATATCTGGATAAAATACACCGACAAGTACAATGAATATGCAGGTACTGCTTATTCGCCGGAGGAACTTAGGCACATCCTCAACGAACGGTTACCCCATCTGAAACGGTGGAAACAGAAGCTGGAAACCTGTAATATCCATCACCAGAAGATTCAGGATATAATCGTTTATATCAATAATCATTTATTCGAGACTTTGAATACAGACATGCTTAGCACGATAAGCGGACTTTCCAAATATCACTTCAGAAGAGTGTTTCAAACTGTTGCCGGAGAAAATATCGGAAGCTACATACAGCGTTTACGTCTCGAACAAATAGCACATTTGTTAGTATCCACCGAGTTTACATTAAATCAGATTTCGGAACAGACAAACTATCAGACCAAATTTAGTCTAGCCAAAGCCTTCAAAAAACATTTTGGCGTATCGAGCTTTCAATATAGAGAGAAGTACAAGCCGATGTATGATGAGCAACATGCGGTTATCACTCCTGAAATCCGGTCGATTCTGCCAATGAAAGTATTTTGTATCGAGGTTGGTGAAAAATACAAAGATGAGCTCCGATACAAATTAATATGGAACAGACTGGCCAATTACGCCAAGCAGCATAATGAAGAAAAGTTGAATTATAAGTTTGTCAGCCTTAGTATGGATGACCCGTCCATAACTCCCATGAATAAATGCCGCTTCTATCTCGGGGTGACAATCGATGCCACTGAAAATGATTCGCAACCGGAAGTGATGGAAGTTCCCGGTGGACGTTATGCTGTATTCAGACATATCGGAGACTACTCTTTGTTGCATAAGTTATACCGGACTATTTATGAAAAGTGGTTTCCGGAAAGTAAATATCGCCCTCAAAGTACCTTTAGCTTTGAGATGTATATGAACCGTCCCTACTCTACTCTTAGAACAGAATTAATGACCGACATTTATATTCCGGTCACAAAGAAATAAGAAATTATCAACACTCTAAAAACAATGTATTATGGGAAAGATTTCAGAAATCATGCTATTGAAACAACCGGAGCAATCCGCTTTGGCTGTTGAAGTACACACGGATATGAACGGAATGTCGGAGGCTATCGGGAAGAACTTCGTAAAAATAGACTCTTTATTTAAGGCACAAGGCGAAGTCACTACTGATATTCCTTACGTTGAGTATCCCGACTTTGAGAGCCTGACTGAGCACAATATAAAAATGATTATTGGTCTAAAATCATCCAGAGAGTTACAGGGTGAAGGGAATATACGATCTATTACGATACCGGAAAGAAAAATAGCTTCCTGTCTGCATAGAGGAACTTACAGTGAACTGGCTGTCCTGTACAATGAAATGATGGAATGGATAAAAAACAACGGTTACAAACCTTCGGGAACATCCATAGAATATTATTACAGTAATCCCAACATACCCGAAGAAGAACAGGTGACGAGAATAGAAATGCCACTATTATGAATATTTACTTCATCTAGTTATTTCTTTCCTTACTATCAATAACTATCGAATATACATTCCAGTTTTCGTTCAACTTAAGTCAAACGAAAACTCATTAGGCAACGAAAAAGATATTGTATTCAAGGAGAACAACTAAAAATAGCATAGCGAAAAATGAGTTCTTATACCCTGAAGTACCCCACAAAATAGATCAAACACAACAGATGCAGACATCATTTTTGTATCTTTGCCGGAGACTGAATAAACATGAAAAGAGAAATCCTATATCAAAAGATAGCCGGCACTATCGCTTGGCAAATAAAAACAGGTATATGGAAAGCAGGCGAGAAATTACCTTCTTTACGTACTATCAGCAATGAATATGGCGTGAGTTTAAACACGGCAATCCAGGTATATTATGAACTGGAAAAGGAAGGATTTATCATCTCCCGCCCCAAATCAGGGTACATTGTCAATTATAAACCATTAAATTTGTCTGCTCCGGCAACAACACAACCTGCAACTCAATCTTTAGGAAAGGAAGAGGCCGACTTAATCATGGAAGTATATCATTCCATCGAAGATTTGTCCATCACCCGTTTCTCACTGGGAATACCGGAAGACGTTCTATTGCCTATTGCAAAGCTCAATAAGGAATTAATCAAGGCAATGTATTCACTTCCGGGAAACGGTACCAGGTATGAAGACCCGCAGGGAAATATTCGGTTAAGAAACTATATTGCCCGTTTTGCATATAGCTGGAATGGAAATCTGACTGAAGATGATATTGTCACTACCACGGGAGTGACCAATTCTATCTCTTTAGCATTATCTGTTATTGCCCGAAAAGGAGATACGATAGCTGTTGAAAGTCCTGTTTATTTCGGCATATTGCAGTTGGCCAACAGCATGGGACTCCGGGTGTTGGAACTGCCCACCAACCCTGTAACAGGTATTGAGCCCGATGCTTTAAGAAAAGTATTACCGCAGATTAATCTATGCCTGCTTATCAGTAATTTCAGTAATCCACTGGGAAGTTGTATGCCCGATGAGCATAAAAAAGAGGTAGTGCAGATGTTGGCTGAATATAATATTCCTCTGATTGAAGATGATTTATACGGTGATGTATTCTTCGGACATTCACGCCCTAAGCCATGCAAAGCTTTCGATGAAAAGGGACTTGTGTTATGGTGTGGCTCTGTGTCAAAGACATTAGCTCCCGGTTACCGGGTAGGCTGGATTGCCCCCGGTAAATTTAAGGATGCTGTTATTCGCCAAAAACATATTCATTTAATATCCACTCCTACCCTCAATCAGGAGGCCATTGCCAACTTTATGGAAAACGGCAGGTATGAGAATCATTTACGCAGGTTGCGCCATGAATTACATTCCAACAGTCTTCATCTGGCACAATCTATTACCTACTATTTCCCCGAAGACACTAAAATCATAACTCCGCAGGGAGGTTTCATGCTTTGGGTGGAACTAAACAAAAAGATTGATACCACAGAATTATATTACAAAGCCATGCAACACAAGATCAGCATTGCTCCCGGACGCATGTTTACACTGCACGACCAGTACAAAAACTGTATGCGTTTGAGTTTCGGTCAGCAATGGAGTCCTTTTATCGAAGAACGCTTGCAGGTTTTAGGAAACATTATCAAAGAATCATTCTGATTGGCGGATATACTCCTTTACCACCTCTCCGAGAGTCTTCAGCCCTTTCTCTATTTTTTCTTCAGGCATATTGGAGTAGTTTATTCTAAGCGTATTTTCCTTGTTGCCATTCGGATAAAAAGAACCTCCCGGAACAAAAGCAATCTTTTTCTCCAGACTTCTGACTAAAACATCGCGTGCTGAAATCCCCACAGGAAGTTCTATCCAGGTAAATAGTCCGCCTTCGGGACGAGTAAACTTTATTGTATCCGGAAAACAACGTTCTATACTTTCAATCGCAACATTCCTGCGCTTTCTATATACTTCGACTATTTTTGCAATATGTTTATCAATATCATACCGCTTCAGATATTCGGCAATGGTCATCTGGGCAATAGTGTTACATTGTAAATCCGTACCTTGCTTGACTAATACATATTTGCGGATAATATCTTTATCCCCCGCAATCCAGCCAATCCGAAAGCCGGGACAGAATATTTTCGAAAAACTGCCTGTACACAAGATATTTCCAGCCTCATCAAAAGACTTTATAGAGGGCAAAGGTTCTCCCTCAAACCTTAACTCGCCATACGGATTATCCTCAATAACTGCAACACTGTATTTGGCAGATAATTCAGCCAATTTCCTGCGTCTTTCCAGACTCCACGTTTTTCCTGTAGGATTCTGAAAGGTAGGTATCGCATATATCAGTTTTATATGCGGAGTGTTACTCAAAACATCTTCCAAAACGTCCATCATCATCCCTTCCTCATCCGTGGGAATTTCAATGAAGCTACACCCATACGCTTTGAATGCGCTAATCGCAGCCAAATAGGTCGGGCTTTCACAAAGCACGACATCTCCTTCGTCTAAAAAAACTTTTCCAGACAAGTCCAATCCTTGTTGCGAACCATGGGTTATCAAAATATTGTCTTTATCGAAAGCCGTGCCCAAACGCCCGTTCATCCGGTTGGCAATCCATTCCCGCAAAGGAGCATAACCTTCCGTTGTGGTATATTGAAGTGCTTTTGTACCTGCTTCTTTCAATACAATCTGATTAATCTTATTGATTTCATCTATTGGGAAAAGTTCCGGAGCAGGCAGACCACCGGCAAACGAAATCACATCTTCCTGTTCAGTCACTTTTAATATCTCTCTTATTTCCGAAGCCTTTATATAAGACATTCTTTTAGCAAAATTCAACTTCATAACCTTTAAGTATATTAGGAGATTAAAACAACACTGCAAAGTAAAGCAAAAAAGAAAGACGAGAACAGATACACTTTTTTATATATTGACAGGTACAGATGAGGGAGTTTTCAAAGGATAGCTATATGAAGTTAATCTCCCATATTACTTATTTCGTCATGAGAAATCAGGGCGTTCGTCGAATAATCCTATACAGAACCCTGTTTAAACTTACCTTTGCACAGAAAACAAAAGTAATCGATAGTAACTATGGAAGAGCAAATACTAATTTTTCGCACCTCGGTAAAGAATGTACGGGATATCAAACATATCGCAGCGCTTTTCACCCTATGTCCCCAAATCTACAAATGGAATGTAGATATGGAGGATTGGGAAAAAGTGTTGAGAATAGAATGTCAGGGGATCACCCCGACTGAAATATTAAAGGCATTACGCGCCATCAACATTTATGCACAGGAACTGGAATGGAAGCAGAGAGAAAGCCATAAATTAATAGCGAGGTAAATCCCTTACCTCTTCATAATATTTTTCTATTCCAATCTCTTGCATCCGTTTGTTGATGGCTACAAATCTCTTATATAAATGTTCATCAAAACCTGTATTCTCGCAAGGAAAACAGCTACACTGGAAGCAATAATCCACTTGCTTCTCTTCGCTGCATACACGAACATTACAGTTTTTGAACAACTTGCATTTTTCTTTTCTGCACCCCTGACAAGTCGCCACGGACAAATGATTTAAAAACTCTTTAAAATCGGGGTATTTTGCAAAGACAGGCTCATCAAGCATCTCTACAAAACGTTGTGCATAGACATCAAAATTGCCTAATGCCTTCTTGAGTTCACCGCTGTGATAAGAAATATCTCCATCGGCAAAAGCAAAGCATTTTCCGCAATGCAGTCCACAAGGGGCAATCCGCCCCTTAATAAATTCACCATCCACCTTTTTCATTTTCACTCTTCAATCATTAATTCCATCTGTATGTCTCCTCTTTCATAAGTCGTGTGATATTCGGGAAGTTCCTTGAAGCCTAACTTATGATAAATATGGATAGCCGGTTTCAGACGCGTATTGCTCTCTATAAAGATTCTTTTACCACCAAGCTCCTTCGCCTTATTGACAACGGCTTCGCAAAGTAGTACTCCGATACCTTTTCCTTGAATCTTGGGGCTAACAGCCAACTTGGCTAACTCATAATCATACAACGGATGATCCATCTTGCACAAAGCACATACACCGACCGGTTCATCTTTATAAAGAGCCACCAAAATAGCTCCTCCCTTATCCAGAATATATTCCTTTGGATGATCTAAAGCCTTGTAATCGGCCTCTTCCATCCGAAAATAAGCAGTTATCCACTCTTCGTTAAGAGTCCGGAAAGCAGATTGATAGCAAGGTTCATAAGGAACTATTTGGATGTCCTTACTCTCTCGTTCCTTTTTCGCTTCCTTCACCCGCTCCAACAGGGATTTATCCGACAAAAGATTCTCCCATTCTTCGATAGCTTTCCAAAGATCATTCCGGGTTTGCTGCGTGATTTGCTCAATAGCTGCCGTAACATCTATGCACTGTTCCGAAAAAGAGTCGGACATTCTTTTTCCTTTGGCAGATAACATGACCATGTTTCTTCTCCCGTCGGATTTGTCCTTTGTCTCTTTCACTAATCCTTTAGCTACCATTTCTTTAATAATATTACTCACGGAAGGATGAGAATGACCAATCTCTTTGGCTATGGACGTAATGGTTTTTGCCTCCCCACGTGATAATACAAAAAATACTGGAAACCATTTCGGTTTGAGGTCTATTCCAAACATTTTATAGATGGCGGCCGCATCTACTGTTATTTTATCGGTCAACATGCGTAATCTGCTGCCGATGGCTAATTTGCCCGTCTGATTAAAAAAGTCCATGTTTTTATTAGTTGCGTTACTAAATACGTAATTAATTACACAAATATATCAGCTTTTCATAATATGAACAAACATTTTCCGTAAAAATACGTAAGCAGTTACGTAATTAGTTCTGTTTATGGATAAACATCAGGAAATAGTGAAAAGAATATTTGCCACTCCCCTTTCCCAATTTGGCATACGTGTTTCCATGAGCCCTGTTTCTTGAAGTATCAAAAAGGCAAGTTGTAAACTCTGTTTGTGAGAAACAAGAGAGTGCCGATAATAAAAGAACAAATACAATAATTAGCTTCTTCATGTTTATAACGTAACATTTATCTTTTTCAATTCTTCAATCTTTCCACCTGTAATATAAGGTATACATTCGGATATCTTCTCAATACTCCAATCCCACCATTGCAATTTCTGCAATTGGGCAATCGTATTCTCATCAAAACGCTTCCGGATTTCTTTGGCCGGTGTCCCACCTACTATCGTATAAGGAGGAACATCTTTAGTAACCACTGCCCGCGACGCAATGACTGCCCCATTTCCAATATGTACTCCTGCCATGATAACAGCTTCATATCCAATCCAGACATCATTACCTATTACTATATCTCCTTTATTATCCCAGGCAGAAGTTACATCTCCCTTATCTAAATTCCATTCCTCAAAAAAGATAGGAAATGTATAATTGGATAAAGAATTCAATGTGTGATTTGCACTGTTGAAAAGAAACTTAGCTCCACAGGCTATGGAGCAGAATTTTCCTATTATCAAGCGATCTTTATTAATCGGATAATGATATAAAACATTGTTCTTCTCAAAAAGAACCGGATCATTTACAAAATCATTGTATATTGTATAATCACCTACGATAATAGCAGGATTCTTAATCACCGTATTCAGGTAAATAGTCTGAAAATCATTGGTACGAGGATATATGTTCGAATTCATTGTAATAGCTACTTTTATATGGTTTATTGAATAGAATAAATAAAATGACTTGTGATTTAGGTTAAATCACAAACAGTTGTAACAGCAGAACTTTCTATTGTTACAATCCGTATGGGCGAAGCTATTTACAAAGTTGCCATTTCATTGTGTTAGCAGAACTGGATTTATATTACATAGCAAATATACAAGATAAATTTCATACTATTACACAAAGAATTAAATATGTATTCCATATTGATGCTTCACTTCCGCCATTACAAACGTGCTTTCCAGTGATCCCAAGCTATCAATCGTCCCCAACACATTCAGAATAAACTCCTGATAGTATTTCATATTGGGAGCATGGATCTTCAACAGGTAATCATAACTACCTGATATGTTATAACATTCGGTTACTTCGGGAATATCCTGTATGATCCGCGTAAACTCGGCTGCTATATCCCTGTTCAGCCGTCTAAGCTTCACACTGCAGAATACGACAAATCCCTGATTCAGCTTTTCCGCATCCAATACGGCAATATACTTCTTTATATATCCTCCACTCTCCAACCGTTTAAGACGTTCAAAAACAGGAGTTGAAGAAAGACTCACCCGTGCGGCCAGCTCTTTGGTTGTCAATCGGGCGTTTTCTTGCAAAGTACGGAGTATTTGCAAATCGACTCTATCCAGTTTATCAAAAGTATCCATAAGAAAAATATTCTTCTAAAAGGTGATTTTTAGGAATAACGCAACTATATTATTCTATATAACGGTACAAAAATAGCATTATTTTCTGTATTTTATCTATATCTTGTTCGATATATCTCCATCCCATAACTTTGCAAGAAAATAAGGAAAGAATATTAAACTTAAAAATATACGATTATGGCAACAAAGAATTTACATTTCGAGACTTTACAAGTTCATGTAGGACAAGAACAAGCAGATCCGGCAACAGATGCCCGCGCAGTACCTATTTACCAGACTACTTCTTATGTATTTCACAACTCCGCTCACGCAGCCGCACGTTTCGGCCTGCAGGACCCGGGAAACATCTACGGTCGTCTGACCAACTCCACTCAAGGAGTTTTTGAGCAACGCGTAGCTGCTCTTGAAGGAGGAGTAGCAGGACTGGCAGTTGCTTCGGGTGCTGCTGCCATCACTTATGCTTTCGAGAATATCACTCGTGCAGGCGATCATATTGTAGCAGCCAAAACGATTTATGGAGGAAGCTATAACTTACTGGCTCATACCTTACCCAGCTATGGCATCACAACCACATTCGTCGATCCCAGTGATTTATCGAACTTTGAAAAAGCCATTCAGGAAAATACGAAAGCCGTATTTATCGAGACGCTGGGAAATCCGAACTCAAATATCATTGATATAGAGGCAGTAGCTGAAATAGCTCATCGCCACAAAATTCCTTTGATTATTGACAACACATTCGGTACTCCGTATTTAATCCGCCCTATCGAACACGGAGCAGATATCGTTGTACATTCCGCAACAAAGTTCATTGGCGGACACGGTTCCTCATTAGGAGGAGTCATTGTAGATTCAGGCAAATTCGACTGGGTGGCTTCCGGCAAATTCCCACAACTGACCGAACCCGATCCAAGCTATCACGGAGTACGTTTTGTTGATGCGGCAGGTCCGGCTGCCTATGCCATCCGCATCCGGGCTATTTTGCTACGCGACACAGGTGCTACCATCAGTCCATTCAATGCTTTTATCCTGTTACAAGGATTGGAAACTCTTTCCTTGCGCGTAGAACGTCATGTAGAAAATGCGTTGAAGGTAGTGAATTTCTTAAACAATCACCCGAAAGTGAAGAAAGTGAACCATCCGTCATTATCCGATCATCCCGATCATGCGCTGTATCAGCGTTATTTTCCGAACGGCGCCGGTTCTATTTTCACTTTCGAAGTCAAAGGCGGACAAGAAGAAGCACACCGCTTCATCGACAGCCTGGAGATTTTCTCCCTGCTTGCCAATGTTGCCGATGTGAAATCATTGGTGATCCACCCGGCAAGCACTACCCACTCACAGCTCAATGCACAGGAACTCGCCGAACAAGAGATTTATCCGGGCACTGTACGTTTATCAATTGGAACGGAACATATTGATGACCTGATTGCGGATTTGGATCAGGCGCTTGCCAAAATCTAACATTCAATCATTGAACTTTCCATGACTGCAAGATGTTATACCTATATAACATTAAAACATTGCAGTCATGGAAAAATATTTAATACACAGCAACGAACTGCATCTGATAGACGCAGAGAAAATCCATCAAGCCGTAGAAAAGATGGTGGAATCACTCGATTTAGCCGCAGGATCAACCACTAACTTCGATCTCTATCAGGTTGTGGAAAACTACTTTAAAGATCTCGAGAAAAGGAGAAAAATCAATCATGTACTGGGAATCAAAGAAGATAGATATGAATTAGCCGAAGATTTCGGTATAAAATAAAAAAAGAGATTTATTCAATCACGCCAGACAAGTTTTCCAAAAAATAAGGGAGTTGCACGTTAAGTACAACTCCCTTATTTTTTGAATTATCAGAGTATAACAATCAATTTCCCTGATGCACAGTAAGCTGTGGGAAAGGGAAGTTGATACCTTTTTCATTGAAGGTTTCGTAAATTGCTTTATTTGTATCGAAATAGACACCCCAGTAATCTCCGCTGTTTACCCAGACACGTGCCACTACATTCACACTGCTGGCATCCAAGGCATGAAGAGCTATAAACGGAGCTGGTTCATTCAGGATACGTTTATCGGCGGCCAGAATATCACGAACTATCTGATGAACTTTATTGTAATCTTCCCCATAATCTATACCAATAATCCATTCTACACGGCGGGTTTCCTGATGACTGTAATTGGTCACTACTCCACTGCTCAATGAACCATTTGGGATATAAATCAATTTATTATCCGCAGTCGTAAGGATGGTGTGAAATATCTGGATTTCTTTTACCGTACCGGATGAACCTTGCTGTGTTTCTATCCAGTCACCCACTTTATAAGGTTTGAACAAAAGAATAACCAATCCTCCGGCAAAGTTCTGCAAATTGCCGGACAAAGCCATACCGATAGCCACACCGGCAGAAGCCAGTAAAGCTGCGAACGAAGTAGTTTCAACTCCCAGGGCGCCGACAACAGAAATAATCAAAAGGATCGTCAACAGGATATTTACCAGACTTTTAACGAAAGTTTTGATACTTACATCCACTTTTCGTTTATCCATCAGACGTCTTATAAACTTATTAAGTAGCGAAATCAAAAAACGTCCGACGATGAAGACAATGACCGCAATCAGTATACGTTCTCCGGCACGAATACCAAAATCTATCAGTTGTTGAGTAATTAGCGAAAGCTTATCCAATCCGTCGGCATTGGCAATCGCCTCTTTCATTAATTCATCTGCGGCCACTTGCACAGAATCCGCAGCTTGTGTTGCTTGAAGTAAGAGTAGCATAATTAAATTATATATTAAATGAATAAACTGTTGTATTGGTATTTCAACAATCTACAAAGTTATATTGTTTTTAGTAAATCTAAAAGTTTTTTTTGCTTTCCTCCTTCAAAAGCCGTATTTTTGCAGTCGATTCACTGGTAGGGGTGCCTTAACATGACGGGCTGAGAACATACCCATAGAATCTGATCCGGGTAATGCCGGCGTAGAGAACTAATTAGTAAGCAAAATGAAAAGAATTGTATGGATGGCCGTCGCCTTATCGGGCGCAGGCATCACTGTTCATGCACAGACGAGTGCAAAGGACAGTATGAGAGTAGTAAACCTGCAAGAGGTGCAGGTAGTATCCACACGTGCCACAGCCAAAACTCCCGTGGCATTCACCAATATAGATAAAGCAGCACTCAAAAAGGTAAACTTCGGACAGGATATCCCCTATCTGCTAAGTATGACTCCTTCCACACTGACCACGTCAGATGCAGGAGCCGGTATTGGCTATACAACGCTTCGCGTACGTGGAACCGACGGCACACGAATCAACATCACGGTAAACGGCATACCGATGAACGATGCCGAAAGCCATAACCTGTTCTGGGTGAATATGCCCGACTTTTCTTCTTCCGTAAAAGATATGCAGGTGCAGCGCGGAGCAGGTACATCAACAAATGGAGCAGGTGCTTTCGGAGCCAGTGTCAATATGCAAACCGAAGGTGCATCTATGAAACCATACGCCGAATTCAATGGTTCATACGGTTCGTTCAACACGCACAAGGAAACAGTGAAAGTGGGAACCGGCTTACTCAATAACCACTGGACGTTTGATGCCCGCCTTTCCAATATCGGTACGGACGGATACATAGACCGTGCTTCGGTGGACTTGAACTCTTACTACCTGCAAGGAGGTTATTTTGCAGAAAACACCTCTGTGAAACTGATTGCATTTGCCGGAAAAGAAAAGACATATCATGCTTGGGGATACGCAACAAAAGAGCAAATGGAAGAATTTGGCAGACGCTACAATCCTTGCGGGGAAATGTACACCGACGCCAACGGCAAAAACATTATTACGACGACCAAACAGATAATTACTTGCAAAAGAATTATCAACTTCTCTTCAACCATACTTTCTCAACGGATTGGAATCTAAACGTTGCCTTACATTATACTAAAGGTGACGGTTATTACGAAGAGTATAAAGATGACAGATACCTGATAGAATATGGTTTAAAGCCATTTACAATAGATGGAACCGAAATAGCTAAAAGCGATCTAGTCCGTCAAAAGAAGATGGACAACAAATTTGGCGGTGGTGTTTTTTCCCTCAATTACGCAACCAACAGGCTAAGTGCATCTCTGGGCGGCGGATTAAATCAATACCGGGGCAATAACTTCGGAAAAGTCCCCTGGGTGAAAAATTACGTGGGTACTCTATCGCCCGACCATGAATACTACCGCAACAAATCCAAGAAGACCGATGGCAATATTTATCTGAAAGCAAATTACGATCTTACCAGAGGACTAAGTGCTTATGCCGATCTCCAGTATCGCCACATCAACTATACCATCGACGGAAACAATGATAAATATGACTGGAGCAAGAATGCGCTGCGCCCACTGGCAGTAGACAAAAAGTTCGATTTCTTTAATCCGAAAGTAGGATTAAACTGGAACATTACTTCCAACCATCGTGTCTATGCGTCTTTCTCGGTTGCTCAAAAAGAGCCGACAAGAAACAATTATACGGATGGTGATCCGGATTCGTACCCCAAAGCAGAAAAGCTGCTCGACTATGAAGCGGGATATACCTTCGCCAACCAATGGCTGACGGCAGGTGCAAACTTCTACTACATGGACTATACCGACCAACTGGTTCTGACTGGAGCCTTAAACGATATAGGTGAAGCACTGACCGAAAATGTGCCGGACAGTTATCGCATGGGAATCGAAATCATGCTGGGAATCAAACCGTGCAGATGGTTTCAATGGGACATCAACGCTACATGGAGCAAAAACCGTATTCAGGATTTCGTAGAGAGCCTGCCGGGCTACCACTATAATAATGACGGTAGCTCTACTTCTCTCCCGACTATTCAGATAAAGCATAAAGACACTCACATTGCTTTCTCACCGGACTTCCTACTCAACAATCGTTTCTCATTCAAATCTAAGGGATTCGAAGCTGCCCTGCAATCACAGTTCGTAAGCAAACAGTATATGACAAACGCAGAAATTGAAGAACTGACTCTTGATAAGTATTTTGTCAGCAACCTCAATCTGGCGTACAGCTTCCGTCCCAAGAAAGTACTGAAAGAAGTCACCGTAGGATTTACTGTATACAATCTGTTTAATGAAAAATATGAAAACAACGGCTGGGCATCAAGTGACTACACCGATACGCTGGAAAATCGGGGTAACTATGCCGGATATGCTGCACAAGCAGGAACAAACGTTATGGGACATGTTTCTTTCCGCTTTTAATCACACAGAGTTATGGAATTGAATTTTCTGGAAATATTCGGTACGATTGTCGGACTGGTCTACCTTTGGTTAGAGTACCGGGCAAGTATCTACCTTTGGATAGCGGGCATCGTGATGCCTGCCATCTACATCTTCGTATATTACAAAGCCGGATTGTATGCTGACTTTGGCATCAATATCTACTACCTGATAGCTGCCATCTACGGCTGGGTATTCTGGATGTGGGGAGGGGAAAAATCCAAAGATCTTCCTATCATACATACTCCGGGAAAATGTTACTTACCTCTTTTTCTGGTATTCGTCGTTTCTTTCCTCGGTATTGCATGGATACTGATAGCATATACGGATAGCAACGTTCCCTGGCTGGACAGTTTTACTACAGCATTAAGTATTGTCGGCATGTGGATGCTAGCACGCAAATACATTGAACAATGGTTTGCCTGGATTCTTGTGGATATTGTCTGCTGCGGACTTTATATCTACAAAGACCTTTATTTTACTTCCGCCTTGTACGGACTTTACTCCATTATAGCTATCTTTGGCTACTTTAAGTGGAAAAAATTAATGAGCATACAATGATAAACGAACACTATACTCCCGAAGCCGTGATACTAGCCAATGGCGAATATCCCAGCCATCCTCTTCCCCTGCAAATACTGGAAAATGCAGAATTTGTAGTTTGTTGTGACGGGGCAGCCAATGAATATATCCTGCGTGGGCATACCCCCGATGCAATTATTGGTGACGGGGATTCTCTTTCACCGGAATATAAAGAACTGTTCTCCCTTATTGTACATCAGATAGCGGACCAAGAAACGAACGACCAAACCAAAGCCGTTCATTTCCTGCAAAAGAAAGGATTCCGGAGAATTGCCATCGTCGGAGCCACCGGCAAACGGGAAGATCATACGTTAGGAAACATCAGTCTGCTGATCGACTACATGAAAGACGGCATCGAGGTACGTACCATTACCGATTATGGTATGTTTATTCCCGCCAAAGACACGCAAACTTTCGTCTCTCATCCGGGACAGCAAGTTTCTATTTTCAATTTCGGAGCGAAAGGACTGCAAGGAGAGGGATTGGTTTATCCTCTTAGTGATTTTACTAATTGGTGGCAAGGAACGCTTAATGAAGCAACAGCTAATGAGTTTACCGTTCATTGTACGGGAAAATATTTAGTATTCCTAGCTTCTATATAAACGATATTGCAATTACCCGGTTTATGCCATCCTATTGTCACAACTGTGCCACCTTGTTGGCACGACCGTGACACTTCGATGGCACAACCGTGCCAACAAGGTGGCACAAATTTATTCATAGGAAGAAGGGGATTAAAGCGTCAACAAGTACTTCTTGAAGTCCGCAAAGTCTTTTGTCATTTGAAGGCTCTTTTTCTCGCCTTTCATAAATTCCTGCAATTTGGCAGGGATTTCTACCGCTTCTCCAATAATACTTTCCACTGTTTCGAGGAACTTGGCAGGATGAGCCGTTTCAAGGAATACACCTGTTTCTCCCTCTTTCAAGCCTTCTACCAACGCACGATATCCACAAGCGCCATGAGGATCAAGGAGATAACGATGTTCTTTCCAGGTTTCTTTCACCGTTTCGCGGATTTGCTCATCGGTATAAGTTGTTCCTGAAATCTCGGCAGAGATATCAGCGTGTGAACCGCCATATAAATCAAGTACGCGGGCAAAGTTACTCGGATCGCCTACGTCCATAGCATTAGCAATCGTTGCAACAGACGGACGGGGATTATACTTACCAGTCTGCAGATATTGATAGAAAATATCGTTGCGGTTATTGGCAGCAATGAAACGCTTCACAGGCAATCCCATCTTCTTACCAAACAATCCGGCAGTGATATTTCCGAAGTTTCCACTAGGCACACAGATCACGGCATTATCGGCTTTTCCGGCACGTTTCAACTGTGCATAAGCATAGAAATAATAGAATGCCTGCGGCAGGAAACGGGCTACGTTGATGGAGTTGGCAGAAGTCAATGAAAGGTGTTCATTCAATTCTTTATCCATGAAAGCAGATTTCACCAATGCCTGACAATCATCAAACGTTCCGTCCACTTCGAGCGCAGTGATATTCTGTCCGAGCGTAGTGAATTGCTTCTCCTGTATTTCGCTCACTTTTCCTTTCGGATAAAGCACATACACATGAATACCTTCCACACCGAGGAAGCCGTTGGCAACAGCACTTCCCGTATCACCGGAAGTAGCTACCAATACATTGACATTCTTTTGTCCTTCTTTCTTAATGAAGTATCCCAAGAGACGTGCCATGAAACGACCGCCTACATCTTTAAATGCTAACGTCGGTCCGTGGAATAGTTCAAGTGAGTAGATGTTATCTGCCACCTTAACCAAAGGTACATCGAAACTTAATGTATCATATACAATCTGTTTCAGCGTATCGGCAGGAATATCCTCACCGAAGAAAGCATCGGCTACGCGATAAGCAATTTCCTGAAAGGATAAACTATCAATCGTATCGTAAAAGTCCTGTGGAAGAGGTTTGATAGACATAGGCATAAACAGCCCTTTGTCGGCAGCAAGCCCTTTTACCACCGCTTCTTGCAGTGAGGCAACAGGTGCTTGTTTATTCGTACTATAATATTTCATAATCTGTGGTGACTTATTTCATGAATTCTTTTATAAACTCGTCTTCTTTCAGAAGTCCGTAACTACCGTTGCAAGCGGCTACTTCATCATACGTCTGCACTTCGTCCGGCTCGATACCCGGATACCAGATAAGGAACGGAATGGGATCGGATGTATGGGTACGAAGCTCACAGGGAGTAGGATGATCGGGCAATACAGCGATGGCTACCGGTTCGTCCCAATCTTTCACTGCTTCGTAGATAGGACCTACGGCACGTTTATCGAGATTCTCGATAGTGAGAAGTTTCAAGTCGATGTCTCCCTCGTGTCCGGCCTCATCACTGGCTTCGATATGCAGATAAACAAAATCATCCGTCTTCAATGCTTCCAAGGCAGCGGCCACTTTGTTTTCGTAGTTCGTATTATAAAGTCCGGTAGCTCCCTCTACTGCGATGCGACGTAAATCAGCATAGTAACCGATTCCGTTTATCAGATCGACAGCCGAGATGACCGCTCCTTTTTTACCTGCGGGAAAGTCTCGGAGAAAGTAGGCATCTGCGGACGGTAACCGGGGCTCCAAGGCCAAATACTGTTCGCAGGATCTTTACCTTCTGCCATACGTTTCAGATTCAATGGATGATCTTTCAGCAGTTCCTGTGATTTCAGAATCAGGTCGTTAATCAGATCTGCCGTTTCTTGCGCTTCCGGAACCAATGGTTTTACCATCAACGGACGGAAAGGTTTTAAAGGTACATCATGCGGAGGTGTACAATCCAGTTCTTTATTACCTCCCTTGATAACCAACAGATGGCGGTACTGAACTCCTGTGTGGAAACGTACGCGGTCATTGCCCAGTTTTTCTTGCAGATATTGAATCAATACATCCGCTTCTTCCGTAGATATATGTCCGGAGGAGTGATTCTTCAGAATTTCTCCTTCCACACAAATCAAATTACAGCGCATTGCCATCTCGCCCGGTTTCAGATCCACACCGATACTGGCAGCTTCCAGCGGTCCGCGCCCTTCATATACCTTTGGCAAATTATATCCCAACACGGACATATTGGCAACTTCACTACCCGGATGGAAACCTTCCGCCACAGTAATCAGGCGGCCGTTACGTCCCATGCGGGCTAGCTTATCCATATAAGGCGTCTTTGCATATTGCAGGAGCGTCTTGTCCCCTAATGACTTCACAGGCCAATCGGCCATTCCGTCTCCCAATATGATGATATGCTTCATAAATTGAAAATTGAGAATTGAGAATTAAAAAATGAAAGAAAGCCTAAGATCCGTTTCGGAATGGTATTTCTCAATTTTTAATTCTCAATTTTTAATTTATTAAACGTTTGCGATGCTCATGATGTCGGCAAATACTCCGGCAGCCGTTACGCCGGCACCGGCACCGTATCCTTGAATCATCATCGGATATTCTTTATAGCGTTCCGTAGTGAGCAGGATAATATTGTTGCTGCCTTCCAGTCCGTAGAACGGATGGTTGGCTCCTACTTCCTGCAGGCCGACAGAGGCTTTTCCATTCTCCAGTTTGGCAACGAAGCGCCAGTGTTTGTTTTCTTTTTCCAATATCTGGCGACGGGCTTCAAAGTCTGCATCGAGACTTGGAACACGTTTCCAGAAATCTTCGAGAGAACCTTCGAAGAAGTCATTCGGTACAAAGAGGTTCTTTTCAACATCTTCCTGTTCCAGACGGTATCCGGCTTCACGTGCCAGAATCACTAATTTACGGATCACATCTTTTCCACTCAAGTCAATGCGTGGGTCCGGTTCAGAGTAGCGTTCTTCCTGTGCCATTTTGATGGTACGGCTGAAAGGAATATCGGCACTGATTTTATTAAATATATAGTTCAACGTACCGGAAAGCACCGCTTCAATCTTCAAAATCTTGTCACCGCTATGAATCAGGTCATTAATTGTATTGATGATCGGAAGACCTGCACCTACGTTGGTTTCGAACAGATACTTCACACCACGTTGGCGGGCAATCGTTTTCAGTTCACGGTAGTTTTCATAAGCGGAAGAAGCCGCAATCTTGTTGGCTGCTACCACAGAGATATTGTGTTGCAGGAAATCTTTGTAAAGCGATGCTATGTCAGCACTGGCCGTACAGTCTACAAATACGGAATTAAAGATATTCATTCCGATAATCTCGTCGCGGATGGTTTGCAGGCTGCTGTCCTTGCCCTTTTCCAGCAGTTCTTCACGGAAGTTGGCAAGGTCGAAACCTTCACGGCTGAACATTGCCTTGGAGGCATCAATGATACCTACCACATGAAGTTTCAGTCCGTTTTCCATCATCAGCTTCTGTTGCTGGCAACGAATCTGTTCTACCAAGCTGCCACCTACCGTACCGACACCACAAATAAAGAGGTTCAATACCTGATATTCGGAGAGGAAGAAAGAGTCGTGGATTACGTTCAATGATTTACGCAAGGATTTGAAATCGACAACAAAAGAGATATTGGTTTCCGAAGCTCCCTGTGCGCAAGCGATAACGTTGATACCATTACGTCCCAGTGTACCGAAAAGTTTACCTGCGATACCCGGTGTATGTTTCATGTTCTCACCTACGATAGCCACTGTTGCCAGATTTCTTTCCGCCAGAATCGGAGAAATCTCGCCCATCTCTATCTCTTTCGCAAATTCCTCGTTCAGCACTTCACAAGCCAGGTCGGCATCGGCATTACGCACACCGATAGAAGTACTGTTTTCCGAGGAAGCCTGTGACACGAGGAATACGCTGATTCCATTTTTTGCCAATGCTTTAAAGATACGGTAGTTCACACCGATCACACCTACCATACCAAGCCCTTGAACAGTAATCAGGCTTGTGTCGTTGATGGAGGAAATACCCTTGATAGCCTTGCTCTGCGGGTTGGAAACTTCTTGTTTGATAACCGTTCCCACTCCATCCGGGTTGAATGTATTCTTTATTAGAATAGGGATATTCTTGTGACATACGGGATAGATAGTTGGCGGATAAACCACCTTTGCGCCGAAGTTACAAAGTTCGGTCGCTTCTACGTAACTCAATTCCGTAATGGTATAAGCAGTCGAAATGACACGCGGATCAGCCGTCATAAATCCGTCTACGTCTGTCCAGATTTCCAGGCTTGCCGCATCCAGCGCCGCAGCAATAATGGCAGCCGTATAGTCCGAGCCACCGCGTCCGAGGTTCGTCACATCTCCTGTTGTCTTATCCGAAGAGATGAATCCCGGCACCAGTGCTACTTTAGGAACAGACTGGAAAGCCTCTTTCACCAGTTTATTAGTCAATTCTGTATCCAGCGTGTGCTTGCTATGCTTTCTTTCCGTCTTGATAAAAGTGCGCGAATCAAACCATTTTGCTCCCTCAATCAGTTCGGTGACGATGATCGATGAAAGGCGTTCACCATAGCTGACGATTGTATCCGAAGTCTTCGGGGAAAGGTCTTTAATCAGGTAAATTCCCTGAAAGATGTCCTTCAATTCGTTCAGCAGCTCGCCAATCTGACGTTGCAACGATACTTGCTTTTCTCCGGCAGGAATCACTTCCTTAATCATCTCCACATGACGGTAAACGATTTCGCGGAACTCACCCTCATAGGCTGAATCTCCCACTGCCGCCATCTTCGATGTATTTATCAATTTGTCAGTGATGCCTCCCAATGCGGAAACAACTACGATTACCGGCTCATTTGCCGACTCTACAATTCTCTTTACGCTTAAAATGCTGTTCACGGAACCTACGGATGTTCCGCCGAATTTCATTACTTTCATGAAGATACTTATTTAAATGCAATGTCCTGCAGTTTGCTTTTTACAGAACGATTGGTTGTTTACGAATAAAATTGAATTTGAATTTTGCCTGCTTATACAAGCGTGAATCACGTAGATACACAAAAACTATCCATTAACCCCTAAGGGTCATGGTACACATGGATGTGACTGTATGCGGATAGTACTTCATCATAGTCCTTGTTTCTACTCTTGTTTTTGATAAGTGTCGCAAAAGTAATAATAAAAACGTTCAATCTATCACTTTTTTCGGTTTTTTTCTGATAAAAAGAATCTTTCGCCTGCTCTTTATCCGGTCATTCGCCTTCACTTTTATGACATTTTGTTACTTATTTATCAAATCTATTCTTATATTTGCGAAAACAATCGCACAAAATCAGCTTATGAACCCGTTAAATACTTCCGTATTGTTAATATACACCGGTGGAACAATTGGTATGATTGAGAATGCCGCGACAGGTGCTCTGGAGAACTTTAACTTCGAGCAACTGCAAAAGTATATCCCCGAACTGCAAAAGTTCAATTTCCCAATTGACACCTATCAATTTGATCCCCCGATGGATTCGTCGGATATGGAACCGGATATGTGGCGGAAGCTGGTACGCATTATTCATGACAACTACAATCGTTACCACGGCTTCGTCATCCTGCACGGAACGGACACGATGGCTTATACCGCTTCCGCACTAAGTTTTATGCTGGAAGGACTGGATAAACCTGTTATCCTCACAGGCTCACAGCTTCCCATCGGCGTACTCCGCACGGACGGAAAGGAAAATCTGATGACCAGTATCGAGATTGCCATCGCACAAAACAAGGAAGGAAGGGCGCTAGTGCCGGAAGTATGCATCTTCTTTGAAAATCACCTGATGCGGGGAAACCGTACGACAAAGATGAATGCGGAAAACTTCAACGCATTCCGTTCTTTCAATTATCCGGTATTGGCGGAAGCGGGAATCCATATTAAATATAATAATGTGCAGATTCACGGAAATGGGGAAGAGCGGGAATTGAAACCGCACTATTTGCTGGATACCAATATAGTGGTACTGAAGCTCTTTCCGGGCATCCAGGAAAATGTAATTGCCACCATTCTGGGGATTGAAGGTTTAAAGGCGGTGGTGCTCGAAACATACGGCTCGGGGAATGCTCCCCGGAAGGAATGGTTTATACGCCGGCTCTGTCAGGCGAGTGAGCATGGAATTGTGATTGTCAACGTGACACAATGCAGCGCAGGAATGGTAGAAATGGAACGTTACGAAACGGGATATCAGTTGTTGCAGGCAGGCGTTGTCTCCGGATATGACAGTACAACGGAATCGGCAGTCACCAAATTAATGTTCTTACTGGGACATGGATATACCCCGGATGAGGTACGCGACCGGATGAACCGTTCGATAGCAGGAGAGATAACGCTGTAATCTTCTATTTGTTTTATACGTTGAACAGATTTAATCTGAATTTGTTTTGCACGTTGAACAAATTATGTCTATTTTTGTCTTCCATAGAAAACATATTAAGATATGGATACACTCATCAGAAGATACAAAAGGCTATTAACGGCTACTTCTACCGCATATATCAGGAGCTTGATGGATACAATCAACTGGGATAACCGCCTGATTGCTATCCGAGGAGCCCGTGGAGTCGGGAAAACGACTTTAATGCTTCAATACTTAAAACTTCATTATGCGAATGATAGCCAAAGTGCCTTATATACGAGTTTGGACAGTCTATATTTCACGCAACATTCTCTTAGCGAACTTGCCGAACAGTTTTACCTGAAAGGAGGAAAGTGCCTCTTTCTGGACGAAGTACACAAATATCCGTCGTGGAGCAAAGAAATCAAAAACATATATGATGAGTTTCCTGAACTGAAAATAGTATTTACCGGTTCATCCTTACTACAACTTCTGAATGCGGAAGCCGACTTATCCCGCCGATGCATATCATATAATATGCAGGGGCTATCCTACCGTGAATATCTGCACTTATTCCATCAGATTCAAATCCGCCCTTATACACTGGAAGAGATACTGGACAACAGTGATGGAATCTGTAATGCAGTAAATTCCCAATGCCGCCCTCTTGCCTATTTTGAAGATTATTTGAAACATGGATACTATCCTTTTTATCTGGAAGGAAATGCGGAATACTATACACGCATCGAAAATATAGCAAACCTGATACTTGAAATCGAACTTCCACAGCAATGTGGAGTGGATATCAGTAACGTACGTAAACTAAAAAGCCTGCTGGGAATCCTCTCCTCCGAAGTGCCCTTTATGGTGGATATCACCAAACTTTCCGCCATGGCGGAACTTTCACGGACTACTATTCTGGCTTATCTACAATATCTGGACAGGGCTAAATTAATCCACCTTCTTTATTCGGATAATGATTCTATCAAGAAACTACAAAAGCCGGATAAGATTTATATGGAAAATACCAACCTGCTTTATGCATTGACCTTTAAGGATGTAAACAAAAGTACATTGAGAGAAGTGTTCATGGTAAACCAACTCTCCTATCAACATCGTGTGGAATATTGCACACGCAGTGCAGACTATACAATAGACAGCAAATATACGATAGAAGTCGGAGGAAAAAGTAAAGACGGGAAACAGATAGCCAATAGTCAGCAGGGATTTATCGCTGCAGATGATATTGAATATTCCGCCGGAAACAAGATTCCACTGTGGACATTCGGATTTTTATATTGAAGGAGTAAGAATATGGCAAAAGAGAAAACCGTATATGTATGCAGTAATTGCGGACAGGATTCACCGAAATGGGTGGGTAAATGTCCGTCGTGTGGAGAATGGAATACGTATGTTGAGGAAATCGTACGGAAAGAACCCACTAACCGCCGTCCGGTGTCGGGCATTGAAACACAGAAGCCCAAGCCACTGGCGCTTAGCGACATAGAGGCAGACGATGAACCACGCATCAATATGCACGATGATGAACTGAATCGTGTATTGGGGGGCGGACTTGTACAGGGTTCTCTTGTCTTGATAGGCGGCGAACCGGGAATCGGTAAATCGACGCTCGTCATGCAGACCGTACTGCACATGCCGGAAAAGAAGATTCTTTATGTATCCGGTGAAGAGAGTGCACGACAGCTGAAACTTCGTGCCGACCGTCTCTCTGACACTTCCAGCGATTGCCTGATCGTTTGCGAGACTTCACTCGAACAGATTTATGTGCATATCAAGAATACGAATCCCGATTTAGTGATTATCGACTCTATACAGACTATTTCCACCGAAAGTATCGAATCGTCTCCCGGAAGTATAGCGCAAGTCAGAGAGTGTTCGGCGTCCATTCTTCGTTTTGCAAAAGAAACGCATACGCCTGTATTGCTGATCGGACACATTAATAAGGAAGGAAGTATTGCAGGACCTAAAGTGCTGGAACATATCGTAGATACCGTTCTTCAATTTGAAGGCGACCAACATTATATGTATCGTATTCTACGCAGTATCAAGAATCGTTTCGGTAGTACGGCAGAATTAGGTATTTATGAAATGCGTCAGGATGGGTTGCGCCAAGTGAGTAATCCTTCCGAACTTTTGCTAAGTCAGGATCATGAAGGGATGAGCGGGGTAGCCATTGCCTCCGCCATTGAGGGGATTCGACCGTTCTTGATTGAGACACAGGCTTTGGTAAGCTCTGCTGTCTATGGAAATCCGCAACGTTCGGCAACCGGTTTCGATTTGAGAAGAATGAATATGCTGCTGGCTGTTCTCGAAAAGCGCGTGGGATTTAAGTTGGCACAGAAAGATGTGTTTCTGAATATTGCCGGAGGACTGAAAGTGAATGATCCGGCTATCGACCTGCCGGTTATCAGTGCGATCCTTTCTTCCAATATGGATGCAGCCATTGAACCGGAAGTTTGCATGGCGGGAGAAATCGGTCTGTCGGGAGAGATACGTCCTGTGAATCGGATTGAGCAGCGTATCGGTGAGGCTGAAAAGTTAGGTTTCAAACGTTTCTTGTTGCCGAAATATAATCTGCAGGGGATTGATACTCAAAAGCTTAAGATTGAATTAGTGCCGGTGAGAAAAGTGGAAGAGGCGTTCAGGGCTTTATTCGGTTAGATTCACCACAGAGGACACTGAGGACACAGAGGAGTGATTAATCAAGTAAGTAAATGATGATAGAAGATATTAATAATTTAACGAGTAGAGTGCTGGGATTAGCTTTTGAGGTGCATACTCAATTGGGAGCAGGTTTGCTTGAAAGTACATACGAGAGCTGCTTATTTTATGAATTGAGAGCAAACGCCATAGATGTAGAAAGGCAAAAGAAATTACCTATAATCTATAAAGGAACCCAATTAGATACAGATTACAGAATAGATTTGTTGATAGATAATCAACTCATTATAGAACTGAAAAGCGTGGAAACACTGCAACCGGTACATTCTGCCCAATTACTAACGTACATGAAACTTAGTAACCTGAAATATGGATTATTACTAAATTTCAATGTACCCCATTTAAAACAAGGAATCAAACGTTTTATTATCTAAAAAATTAAACTCTGTGACCTCTGTGTCCTCTGTGGTAAAAAATATATGATACAAGAATACCAACTCCGTATACTTCCCGAAATTGCTGCAAACGAACAGAAATTAAAGGAATATCTTTCTAAAGAAAAAGGTCTGAATCTGCGTGACATCACCGCTACCCGAATTTTGAAACGGAGTATTGACGCACGCCAGCGGACTATCTTCGTCAATCTGAAGGTGAGGGCATACATCAAGGAAATGCCGCAAGAAGATGAGTACGAACATACTATATATAATAATGTAGAGGGAAAACCGCAAGTGATTGTCGTTGGCGCAGGTCCCGGCGGGCTATTCGCTGCCTTACGCCTCGTTGAACTCGGATTACGTCCTATTGTCATCGAACGTGGAAAAGACGTGCGCGAACGTAAGAAAGATCTGGCACAAATCAGCAGGGAACACACTGTTGATCCGGAATCGAATTACAGTTTCGGAGAAGGAGGTGCAGGAGCTTATTCGGATGGGAAACTCTATACCCGGAGCAAGAAGAGAGGAAATGTAGATAAGATTCTGAATGTATTTTGCCAGCATGGAGCTTCGACTTCGATATTGGTGGATGCGCATCCGCATATCGGAACAGACAAATTGCCACGTGTCATTGAAAATATGCGGAACACCATTATCGAATGTGGCGGAGAAGTACATTTCCAGACACGAATGGATGCATTGATTATTGAGAACGGTGAAGTCAAAGGTGTCGAAACAAATACAGGAAAGACCTTTCTCGGACCTGTGATACTGGCAACCGGACATTCGGCAAGAGATGTATATCGTTGGCTGGCTGCCAATAATGTGACGATTGAGGCGAAAGGAATCGCTGTCGGAGTACGTCTGGAACATCCGGCAATGTTGATCGATCAAATACAATACCATAATAAGAATGGACGGGGCAAATACCTGCCCGCTGCTGAATACAGCTTTGTAACACAGGCAGAAGGCAGAGGAGTATATAGTTTCTGTATGTGTCCCGGAGGTTTCATCGTTCCTGCCGCCAGCGGACCGGAACAAGTGGTAGTAAACGGAATGTCTCCTGCCAACCGTGGGTCACGGTGGAGCAATTCGGGAATGGTAGTGGAAATTCAACCGGAAGATTTGGAAAATGAAGAATTAAAAATGAGGAATGAAGAGTTGGCTGCGAAACAAGATGAGCAACTAATGGCACTGAATCCGAATTTGAAAAGTTCACAACTTTCAGAGATTAATTCACAGTTACTATCTGTTCTTCACTTTCAAGAGGAATTGGAACGTCAATGCTGGTTGCAGGGAGGCAGACGACAGACTGCTCCGGCACAACGCATGCTGGATTTTACCCGCAAGAAATTGAGTTACGATCTGCCCGAGTCATCCTATAGTCCGGGATTGATTTCGTCTCCACTTCATTTCTGGATGCCATCATTTATTAATAAAAGGCTATCTCTTGGTTTCCAACAATTCGGACGAAGCAGTCACGGATTCCTGACAAATGAAGCAGTAATGATTGGTGTGGAGACACGAACTTCTTCTCCCGTTCGGATCATACGCGATAAGGATACTCTGCAACATGTCACCGTTCGCGGATTATTTCCTTGCGGAGAAGGCGCAGGCTATGCCGGAGGAATTGTGTCTGCCGGAGTGGACGGCGAACGATGTGCAGAAGCAGTAGCCAACTATTTCAATCATTAATTAAAACTAGACTAAAATGAATTATCAACCCGAAATAGCAATTATAGAAGCCAATACATTGACCTCTCTCGGTCTGAAAGGAATCTTGGAGGAAATGATTCCTATGGCGACCATACGGACTTTCCATCACTTCAGCGAACTGATGGACGATACTCCGGATATGTATGCCCACTATTTCATTTCCGCACAGATTTACGTGGAGCACAATGCTTTCTTTCTCCCCCGGAAACGAAAAACGATTGTATTGGCAAGCGACAGTCCGCAATTCCAACTGTCCGGCGTACCTGTACTCAACATTCACGAATCCGAAGAAGAGCTGGTAAAAAATATATTGAAACTTCACCAACATGCTCACCACGACGGTTATCCGGTAAAAGATATGCCGCCCATGCCTCCGATGCAGCCTCATCAGGAAATTCTATCCGCCCGTGAAATAGAAGTGCTCGTACTGATAACCAAAGGATTAATCAACAAAGAAATAGCAGATAAACTGAATATCAGCCTGACTACCGTTATCACTCACCGAAAAAATATCACGGAGAAATTAGGCATTAAGTCTGTCTCCGGGCTGACTATTTATGCTGTAATGAACGGATATATCGAAGCCGACCAAATCTGATTCACCACAGAGGACGCAGAGGACACAGAGGATATAAAATTTTAAGAATCATACCTTCGTGTCCTCTGCGTCCTCTGTGGTGAATCAAATCCTAATAAATGAGGATTGACCGTCATCTATATTTGCCGTTACTTTGCACCAGATAAATTAACAGCAGATGAAGACAAAAAAGATTATGATTGCCCTCATGCTCCTGACGACAGGGACAGCATGGGCTGAAGATTTCCCCAAAGACTCACTAAAAATAGTAGACATCGAAGAGGTGGTAGTGATTGCTACTCCGAAAGAAAACCGTAAACTGCGTGATCTGCCGGTAGCCGCCACCGTCTTATCACAGGAGAATATGCGCGCCAATCAGGTAAATTCCGTAAAGAACCTGACAGGTATTGTTCCCAATCTGTTTATCCCTGACTACGGTTCCAAACTGACTACTTCGATTTATATCCGCGGAATCGGCTCACGCATCAATACTCCGTCCGTAGGACTTTATGTAGACAATATCCCTTATATCGACAAATCCGCTTTCGACTTCAACTATGCTGATATCGAACGTATTGATATTCTTCGCGGGCCACAAGGTACCCTCTACGGACGTAACACGATGGGAGGACTTATCAAAGTGCACACAAAATCGCCTTTCACTTATCAAGGTACCGATATTCGCATGGGAGCAGCAACTTACAATAATTATAACGTTTCACTCACCCATTATCACCGTATATCCGACCGCTTTGCTTTTTCTACCGGAGGTTTCTACGAACACACGGGCGGCTTCTTTGAAAACTCTGCACGGAACAATGAAAAAGTCGACAAAAGCAACGCCGGAGGCGGACGTTTTCGTGGGATTTACCTGCCGACATCTAATCTAAAAATAGACATGACCGTGAACTATGAATATAGCGACCAGGGCGGGTATCCGTACTACTATACCGGGATTACTCAAAACGGCATAGCCAAAGCTAAAGAAAAGGGTAAAGAAATTACAGAGGACCGGGCAGACTACATCGGTAAAATTTCATATAACGACCGCAGCAGTTACCGCCGTGGATTGCTCAATTCTGGTGTCAACATCGAATATCAAGCCTGTAACTTTATATTGAGTGCCGTGACAGGTTATCAGAACCTGAATGACCGTATGTTCCTCGATCAGGACTTCACAGAAAGAGATATCTTTAATATCGAGCAAAAGCAAAGGGCAAATACCATTTCCGAAGAAATTGTCTTGAAAGCCAAACCCGGAAAGAGATGGCAATGGACTACGGGAGCTTTCGGATTCTACCAATGGCTACATACCACAGGTCCCGTTCTGTTCAAAGAAGAAGGAGTGAAAACGATGATTGAAAACAACGCCAATTCCGCTTTTGAAGAGATTGCCTCCAAACCCGGTGCACCTACTATGGGAATGACCGTACATAACCCGACACTAAGTGTAGGAGGAACCTTCGATACCCCGACTCTTAGCGGCGCACTTTATCATCAGTCTACTTTCAACAACCTATTTATCGAAGGACTGTCCGTTACAGCGGGACTCCGACTCGATTACGAAAAGATCAGTATGAAGTACAATTCCCTTAGTACTCCTGTAGACTTTGGCTTTGATTTTCACTTAGCTATGGGTCCCAACTCAATAAACTTGTCCGATCAGAATATGAAAGCTCCGGCCTCTTTCGTAGGCAAGCTATCGACTGACTATGTACAACTTCTCCCTAAATTCGCTATTCAATATGAATGGAAGAACCAAAATAATGTGTATGCCACCGTTACCCGGGGATATCGTTCGGGAGGATATAATATCCAGATGTTCTCTGACTTATCACAAACAGAATTGACCAACTCGATGATGAATGCCATTAAAGAAAGTCCGACAATAGGGCAAGATGCCACATGGGGGGCAACCATCATAAAAATGATGGACCAAATGGTACCGGCCAAAGAGATTAATGTGAAAACGTCTACTACGTACAAACCCGAATATTCGTGGAACTACGAAGTGGGCAGTCATCTTACGTTGTGGGAAGGTAGGCTTTGGGCTGATCTTGCAGCATTTTATATGGACACCCGCGACCAACAACTCTCTCAATTTGCAGAAAGCGGTTTGGGACGTATTACCATCAATGCGGGAAAAAGCCGTAGTTATGGTGCAGAAGCATCTCTTCGTGCCAGCGTGACTAAAGAACTTAGTCTGAATGCCAGTTACGGATATACCTATGCCACCTTTACTGATTATGTAATTACAGAAGGACAAAAAGATGGCAGTTCCAAAGTAACTGCGGATTATAATGGCAAATATGTCCCTTTCGTTCCCAAGCATACATTAAATATCGGTGGAGAATATGCGATCACCTGCAGCCCACGTTCTATCTTCGACCGGGTTGTGCTCCAAGCGAACTATAATGCTGCCGGACGTATCTACTGGACTGAACAAAACGACGTCAGCCAATCCTTCTATGGCACGCTCAACTGGAGAACGAATCTGGAAATCGGTGATGCAATGATTAGTTTCTGGGCACGCAACTTCCTGAATAAAGACTATGCTGCCTTCTATTTCGAAACAATGAACAAAGGTTTCATGCAGAAAGGACGCCCAATGCAATTTGGAGTAGATCTTCGCTGCCGCTTCTAATCATTTTTACTCATAAGGATATTATTTAGTCTTTTTATTGTCAGCCAAAGGTTTTTATCCATACAGAGCAATGATTTTCAGCACATTAACGGCTGACAATAAGCGCTGACAATAACCAAAAACAGGCTGACAATAAAAGATTCGGACTTTTATTGTCAGCCTGTCTCTTTGTAGATTAACAGCATAGAATACGGGATAGAAGAACGTATGTCCCTATGAAGTTTGCATTATAAAGCCGTTATACTTAATTTACCCAATCGGTATTGTTCTGTCAGACCTACGCTATCCTTAACTCTCCACAGCCGTGGTCGCATCTCTCCACGGCCGTGGGAGGATCTCGTCACGACTGTGGGAAGAAGTTACCACGGCCGTGGGAAGGTAAAGATAGCGGCACCTTACCACAACTATACCGGCACCTTACCGGAACTTTATCAATGCTTCGGCATTAGTTTACCTACTGCTTGCTATCAGTTTGCTTATACCTAAGACTGCTTCGTTCATCATCCAACGTACCTGACCTATACTTCAGTACGATCAGATTCCTCCACCCCACCATGCAAACGCTTCATCTGATAAGCAATACGTTCCGTCCCATTCTTAACATAAATGATGCCGCAACGTTGAAAGCCATACTTCGTCAGTATATGTTGCATGACCTTATTATCCCGATGAGTATCTACCCGGACATTAGGCCAACGTTGAAAACACCAGTCCAGACAAGCTTCCGACACCCCTTTCTGCTTTCCGTTCGTTGCCAATCGGTGAATTACTCCATAAGGTTCGTCATTGAGCCATACACCTTCATAAATCTGTTGGTAAGTAGGATCCTCACCTAGTATGAAACAAAAAGTTCCCAAGATTTCTCCTTGTTCACCGATACAGACAAAGCTATGGCTCTCTTCAATTTCCTGACGAATCAATGCTTCAGACGGATAGCCGTCAATCCATTGGGTCGTGTTCCCGGTTGCACGCATAAAAGCACGGGCATAGTCATAAATCTCCATCACTAAAGGGAGATCTTTTATTTCAGTAGACCTGATTTCCATCATTTGAAAAGTTATTCAGAAATAAAACAGATAATAAAATCACTCGTTAATCGCTCCACAATGGGGGCATATACCTTTTGCTTCATTTTTTCCCCGCAACGTCCACAACGATACTTATACCCAATGTTCCGACAGACTTTCTTCGCAAAAACCAGCATAAAAAAGGCAAGAAACAGATAACCGATATAAATATGTGTCATCAGGATAAAGAAGAAATAGCAGAAAATACAGCAGGACATCAACCCTAGCAAATAAAAAATAGCCGCAGCGGGAGTCAACTGTCGAAACAAATCATCCAGCACCGCCAAAGCGACTATCAAAAACAACCAGATGCTCAACAAGAAGACAGAGAGAATAAAAGGAACTTTGAATGGCGACAAAGTAGGATTGAAATAAAAATGCTCCCACGTTTCCGGCACAAAGACCTGCATTGATTCGTAAATCGTTGCACTGAAAGCCATCAACAAACAGAGAAATAATGGATAAACACTATCTATATCATTAAAATAGACCATCTGCAATTGCTTTCGACGAAAAGCACGAAACAGATATACACCAACGAATAAAGCGAAGATTATAATAAAATAAGAAGCATGCGTATCACTGAAAAGATGAATGGCCTGCGAAATACTATCAGTCGGCACAAATGATGTTTTGAGTTCTTTTTCACGTATCCAGCCCTGTTCATCCTGTGTATGAGCCAGCTTCACCCAAATACTGTCTACACTATCGGCAGGATGAACCGCAAACTCTGCCACCACTACCCTATCCCCTTTATTCAACTGAATAAAAGTATCTTTTATCGGAAGACATTCCAAAGAGATGGAATCATCGACTACTTCCAGATTTGTATTCCAGGTATAATGCCGCTCGTACAAGTAGGTCAACGAGTCTTTCGTCTTCTTCGACAGTTCTTCCGAATCCAGAGCCGGGGCTTTATAATAACAGGATGAGAGCAAAAATAAACATAGTAGTAAGTTCATCACAGTTTTCATCACAGTTTTCACCACAGAGGACGCAGAGGACACAGAGGGTAAAAGGGGGAAAAAAGGGAAAGAGAGAAACTTTCTACACTTTTTCCCAAAAACACGCAAACAGTCTGTATCAGAAGAATGAGTGAAGATGTTACCTTCACTATATCCTCTGTGTCCTCTGCGTCCTCTGTGGTGAAAAATGATTCTCATTGCGCAGCCTTTACTTTCATTTGACAATTCTTACAATCAAATTCCAGACGAAAACGTTTGCCGTCATTCGATACCAGATAGTAAGGCTCTTTATAAGGTGAACGTACCCGTTGATGGATAGGACACCAGCCCATGCTATAACGCAAACAATGTTTGCAGAACATCAGTACCGCATCTTCCACTGCTTCTTTTTCGTACGCTGCGGCTACCTGTTGTACCCCATGCTCCTGATAGAAAGAAGCTGCACGAGTATTCATTACATTCCCCAGATATGTTAATGTCGTTTGCGGGAAAGCATGACTCGTTGGCTTCCATACTGCCAATTCCTGACGATAATTGATTCGACGGGCAGTTATTAACCGGTCGATTGCCTGTCTGCGGAAATCAGCTAACACTGAAGCCGGCAAAAACCAGTTCCCGGTAAAGGATATTTCTATTTCTTTTGCTTCAAAAGGTGTATTCCCCAGTTTGGACAGTTGCGTTTTCAGATTGTCCGTCTGTGGAGTCCGGGCAAGTTCTTTCTCACGAGGGAGAGTGATTGTAACGCTATTATCATCTTCGTCAGTCAATGTCAGAGAGAAACCGAAATTGTTGTCGGCAAGCAAGATTTTCACTGCGATCTTCCTTTCGGCAGATTTGCGGGAAAGGATTCGCTCAAATTCCTGATCGAAATTACGGTACAATGTAGTGCGAGGCTTGATACGGGGCATCTCCTGCGGATAGAGTTTGTTGCTGTCCACCCGGTTGATGCGGAAACCCTGCAAGCGACCCTGTTCGTCGATATAGCAGACACCGTCTCCATTGTTAAAAGATTTAAGTCCGGCAACTGTCAGATAGTTGCCACGGGACTCCTTCATGGTTCCCATCTCTTCGCCCAGCGATTTAGGAGTGTCGAAAGAGAAAATCTCTTTATCACGTCCGTGCAAGAAATAATGAGTAAATCCACGACTAAAACTCTTGTCGAGTTGTGGTTTAAATTCGAAACGACACGTACCCGAAGAAGCACGTACATATTCCGGACGACGGGCAAAGATTGCATCCAGCTTCTGACGATAAGCGGCCGTTACATTCTTCACATAAGATACGTCTTTCAGTCGTCCCTCTATTTTGAATGAAGAAGCTCCGGCATCCAGTAGTTGTTCCAGTTCGTCGCTTTGATTCATATCTTTCAGGGAAAGCAGATGTTTGTCTTTAACAATCACTTTCCCGTCCGCATCTACCAGACTAAAAGGTAGACGGCAGAATTGTGCACACTCTCCACGATTGGCACTACGACCGAAACAGGCCTGACTGACATAACATTGCCCGCTATAGCTGACACAAAGCGCCCCATGTACAAATACTTCTAAAGGTACTTCCGGACAGCTTTCATGAATCTTCTTTATTTCACGCAACGATAACTCCCGCGCCAACACCACTTGACGGAAACCTGCTTCCCAAAGGAATTTCACTTTTTCCGGCGTACGGTTGTCCATTTGCGTACTGGCATGAAGCGGTATCGGAGGAAGGTTCAGTTTCGTGATTCCCATATCCTGTACAATCAGTGCATCGACACCAATCCGATAAAGTGCATGAATCATCTCCTCCGTCTCTTTCAACTCTTCTTCTTTCAGAATCGTATTGACCGTGACATAAATACGTGCATTATACAAATGAGCATGCTGCACCAATGCTTCAATATCTTCCAATGAATTCACAGCTGCCGCACGGGCACCGAATTTCGGAGCACCGATATATACAGCATCTGCACCATGGTTGATAGCCTCAATACCACATTCCAGGTTTTTCGCCGGAGCGAGAAGTTCTATTTTACGCTGCTTTATCATTTAATATCATTGATGTTGTAAGGTGTTTCCTGATAAACAAAGTAGTTCAACCAATTGGAGAACAACAAATTGGCATGGGCACGCCAACGTACCAACGGGCCTTTTTCAGGATCATCGTCTATATAATAATTGCGGGGGATCTCTATCGGCAGGCCTTTATCCAAATCACGGCGGTATTCCGCATCCAGTGTCAGCGGAGAATATTCAGAGTGTCCCGTGACAAAGAACTCACGTCCGCCCCGTGCCATTGCCATATAGACACCGGCTTCTTTCGATTCGGAAAGCAACGTCAGTTCCGGAACTTTCAGAATGTCTTCCCTGCGCACTTCCGTATGACGGCTATGCGGCACATAGAAACAATCGTCAAAACCACGGAAGATGGAATGGAAAGGTTCCAGTACGCGATGTTCAAAGATGCCGAACATCTTCTTTTCCAACGGATATTTTGGAACTCCATAATGATGATACAATCCGGCCTGTGCAGCCCAACATATATATAAGGTAGAAGTGACGTGCGTGCGTGCCCAATCAAAGATTTCCGTAATTTCATCCCAATAGGTCACCTCCTCGAAGTCCATCTGTTCTACAGGGGCTCCGGTGATAATCATACCATCATACTTCTCATGACGCATCTGGTCGAAATCCGTATAGAACGTTTTCATGTGTTCTATCGGCGTATTCTTCGACGTGTGGCTCTTGATCTTCATAAACGAAATCTCCACCTGAAGAGGGGTATTCGAAAGTAAGCGCACCAAGTCTGTTTCCGTTGTAATCTTCAACGGCATCAGGTTCAGAATCACAATCCGTAGCGGACGAATATCCTGCTGCGTAGCGCGGGAAGTGTCGATCACGAAAATATTTTCTTCCTTCAAAAGCTCTATCGCAGGTAGTTTATCGGGTAAATTTAAAGGCATAATCGCTATATATTAGTAATTTGAATGCAAAAATACGAAAAATATAGCAGATAATAGGGAGGTTGCTTATTTAGAAGACGTACAAATTAAGTCAATTTAATCATAGAAGCATAACAACTAATCAATAAAAGCCTTATTTTTGCCGAAGAAATTAGTACTAATAATTTAAATCTTAGAAAAATGGCTTACGTAATTAGTGACGATTGTATTGCTTGCGGTACTTGTATTGACGAGTGTCCGGTAGAAGCTATCTCTGAAGGTGATATCTATTCTATCAACCCAGATGTATGTACTGACTGTGGTACTTGCGCAGACGTTTGTCCGTCTGAAGCAATTCACCCGGCTGAATAATACAAGCTACAAAAAATGTACAGGCTGCTTTCTACGGAAGGCAGCCTTTTTTTTCACCACAGAGGACGCAGAGGACACAGAGTAAAATAGTTTGGGGATGTGTCACAACTCTCCTTTCAGTGAAATCCCCCTTGCTACAAAGCATTTGTGGCAAGGGGGATTTCTAATTTATATGGGTGATGACACATCCTTTCATTGTTTCTTCTCTGTGTCCTCTGAGTCCTCTGTGGTGAACTCTTATTTCAATTTAGCTAATGCTTCCTTGATACGACGGATAGCCTCTACGATATTTTCATCGCTTGTAGCATAACTCATGCGGATACATTCTGGAGCACCAAAAGAAGCACCACCTACACAGGCCACGTGAGCTTCTTCCAGCAAGTACATTGCCAAATCATCAGAATCTGCAATCTTACGTTCGCCGTTGCTCTTTCCAAAGAAAGCATCACATTTCGGGAACAAGTAGAAAGCACCCTGCGGAACGTTTACTTCAAATCCCGGAACTTCCTTAGCCAATTTCACAATCAGGTCACGACGGCGTTCGAATGCTTTTTGCATCTCTTTTACCGGTTCCTGTGTTCCTGTATATGCAACTTCAGCAGCTTTTTGAGAAACGGAACAAGGACCTGAAGTGTACTGACCTTGCAATTTGTTGCACGCTTTTACAATCCATTCCGGACCGGCAATAAAACCGATTCTCCATCCTGTCATAGCGTAAGCTTTGGAAACACCGTTTACAATCACTGTACGTTCCTTCATTTCAGGGAATTGAGCGATACTTTGATGTGCGCCGATGTAATTGATATGTTCGTAAATCTCGTCAGCGATTACGATCACCTGTGGATGTTTAGCCAATACAGCAGACAGTCCGGCCAATTCTTCTTTTGTATATACCGAACCTGTCGGGTTGGACGGAGAACAAAGAATCAAAGCTTTCGTTTTCGGAGTAATAGCAGCTTCCAGCTGTTCCGGAGTAATCTTGAAATCTTGTTCGATACCTGCCGAAACGATTACAGGAGTACCTTCTGCCATTTTCACCATTTCCGGGTAGCTTACCCAGTAAGGAGCCGGAACGATTACTTCGTCACCCGGATTTACCAATACAAGGATTGTATTACAAACAGATTGTTTTGCACCATTTGCACATGAAATCTGGGCGGCTGTATATTCAAGACCGTTTTCTTTTTTCAGTTTCTCAACAATAGCATTGCGCAAAGCCGGATAGCCCGGTACCGGAGAGTAACGGGAAAAGTTATCATCTATGGCTTTTTTCGCAGCTTCTTTGATGTGGTCAGGAGTATTAAAATCAGGTTCTCCTACACTTAAGTTAATAACATCAACACCCTGTGCCTTGAGCTCGTTACTCTTTTGAGACATGGCAAGCGTCGCCGACGGCGACAAGCTGTTCAAACGATCTGATAATTGATTCATTTTGTATCTATTTTATTGTTGTTGAGTGAAAATCGTTGCAAAATAAACGATAATATTTGATATATGGAAACAAATTGGCAATTTACTTATTAAAATGTAAAGTATGCCCCATTCTTTCTTTCTTCGTTCTCAAGTATCGCTCATTATACGGATTAGGAACTGTTTCAACAGGTACATTTTCTACAATCTCCAATCCATAGGCTTCCAAACCAACACGTTTTACCGGATTGTTTGTCAAAAGTCTCATTTTGTGTACGCCCAGTTCACGAAGAATCTGTGCACCTACTCCATAATCACGTTCGTCGGCAAGGTGTCCCAGACAAATATTTGCGTCAACGGTGTCCATTCCGTCTTCCTGAAGTTTATATGCTTTCATCTTTTCCATCAGACCGATGCCGCGTCCTTCCTGATTGAGGTAAACCACCACACCTTTTCCTTCTTTTTCGATCATTTCCATCGCTTTATGCAACTGTTCGCCACAGTCACAGCGCTGCGAACCAAGGATATCTCCTGTAGCACAAGATGAATGGACACGCACCAGGATAGGCTCGTCTTCACTCCATGTACCTTTAAATATAGCCATATGCTCCAATCCGTTTGATTTCTGGCGGAAAGGTATCAGACGGAACTTTCCGTATTCGGTAGGCATATTTACTTCCACTCCTTTTTCTACAATGGATTCCTGTTTCAAACGATAAACAATCAGGTCATGAATAGAAATCAGTTTCAGTCCGTGTTCATCTGCCATCTGGCGGAGTTCGGGCAAACGTGCCATTGTTCCATCTTCGCTCATGATTTCCATCAAAGCACCTGCCGGGTAAAGTCCTGCCAGACGAGCCATGTCAATCGTAGCTTCCGTATGTCCGGCGCGGCGAAGCACTCCTTTTTCTTGTGCATATAACGGATTGATGTGTCCGGGACGACCGAAGGTTGCCGGTGTAGAAGCAGGATCGGCCAACGCCTGAATAGTAGCGGCACGGTCGGAAGCAGAAACACCTGTTGTACAGCCTTCCAGTTTGTCAATGGTAACCGTAAAAGGAGTTCCCAACACGGAAGTATTGTCACTTACCTGATGCGGCAAATCCAACTCCTTGCAACGAGACACCGTGACAGGCGCACAAAGCACCCCACGCGCATGTTTCAACATGAAATTCACTTTCTCGGGAGTTATCTTTTCAGCTGCAATAATCAAGTCGCCTTCATTTTCGCGGTCTTCATCATCCACTACTATGACAAACTTGCCTTCTTTGAAGTCGGCAATCGCATCTTCTATTCTATCCATTTTAATAGTCTCTTTCATAACACTTATTTATTGATTTTCTGTATGATGAATTGAATTTGTTCATTGTTCTTTATAATCCGTTCCATATCCTTAGCCAGACGAACGCGGAACGCCCAGATGCGGAAATAGAAAAATAAACCGATAGGGAAAATGACTCCGGCTACCAAATTCAACCAATATATATGGAACGGGCGCACATGAGCAGAAACGGAAATAACCGGATAATTGTTTAATGCACCAATCAAAGTGGCAGATTTCGTATTGGACATTTCTTCAACCAACGCTTCCAGCTTTTCATTGATAGCTATTACCTCATTATCATCTTCGCTTGACATCCATAATTTGAAATAGTTCGGCGCTTTTTCCAATCGTTTCTTGGCAGCATACGCCCTACACTCTGCAGTGAGTTGTTCCAAATCACCGGTCAGACGCGTGTAATCAGGATCATGGATAATCACTTCTTTCTTAAATATATGACGTACACTACGAATTCCCGCAATCTTTTTGAACCAGTTAATATAAGCATCTGCATTAAGTACCACAGAGTCCTTATTCGATTTATAGGTAAGGAAAACTCCTAATGGGGCAAGAACCGCACTACTTGTCCACATTCCCATCCATACTATCCACTTACCGTCACGGGCCATTTTATATCCTGTATTATCAATGATATAGTAAATGATAAATACCAGCACTGATACGATTACCGGCATTCCCAGACCTCCTTTGCGGATAATCCCCCCCAATGGAGCTCCGATAAAGAAGAACAACAGACAAGAAAGTGAAATCGTTATCTTCTTATGCCATTCCGTCTTATGCTTGCGAATACTATAATCGTTGTTCTCCATCGTGAATTTCTTGAATCCAAGATCGTTGGCCACATTCTCCGCCCGACTGACAGCAGAAGAAAGTACCTTCTGTTTCTGCGTTAAAGAGGCTACCTCATAAAGGCTGTCCACATTATATTCACGGATATCCGCCTTTTCTATTTTAACCGTATCTTCCTTTGTCAATCCATAAGAAGCACGGAAATCCCCTTCTGCCACTTCCCTGTAATATTGCCGTCCGATACTATCTCCCACTACCGTCATTGAGTCAATAGAGCTTTGCAACTGCGCCATATCCTTAGCACTGGACTGCTTGCCCATAATGTCGCCATCAACCATATTGAAATCGGAGTTAAATTCAATAATGGTATGTTTTTCCCGGAATGACTCACGCCGATAAGGCACATTCTGCGATTTCAGGCTTTGTGCTTTCAGGTTCTCGAATAAATCGCCACTATATAAATGCAACCAGAGATGTTGTTTATCTGCAGTCATCTCCAGACGTCCGGAGTCGGCATATATAATATGTGCGTTTTCGAATCCATCCTTCATATTATAAATCAGCACATCATATAGCATACCGGTCTTCCGGTTCTTCTTAGCTACCTTTAAATTATAATCCTTTATTTCAGAATAGAAAACTCCTTCCGGAATATCCAACTCCGGAGATTTCTGTTTCATCGAAAGAATCAGGGTTCCCAGCTTAGCCTGAGCGATAGGACCAACTACATTTTGGAAATAAAATGAGACACCGACAAGTCCGCAAACAAAGAAAGCGAGCGGACGCATGATTTTAAGTAGAGAAATACCCGCAGCTTTCATTGCAAGTAATTCATAACGCTCGCCAAAGTTACCGAAAGTAATCAAAGAAGCCAGTAACACTGCTAATGGCAACGATACTGGCACTAATGTTAATGCGGAATAAAAGAAGAATTGAGCCATAACGCTCATCTCCAACCCTTTTCCGACCAATTCGTCTACATATCTCCACAGGAACTGCATCATGAATATGAACAGACAGATGAAGAATGTACCAATAAAGAGCATCAAAAAACTCTTTACGATGAATATATCTAATTTCTTTATGCGTAGCATCTTAATAGGTTCGTGCAATTAGGATGCAAAATTAGCACAAAAAAGGAGCATCGAAAATTTTTAGTTGAAAGTTAACTAAAAACCACAAGTTCTTCTTAATTTAGCGACTTGTGACTCCCACAATTCTTTCATATCGCCTACTTCATCCGGCTCTGCGAAATCGGTAATTTCCAACACATAGTCACTAGTCAGCTCATTATAAGTCATCTTGATTTCAAAATAATCGCGTTCGTTTTCATCATCCAGCCAACGGAAGCGGATAAAAGAGAAAGAACGGATGGCAATAATCTCTGCTTTCCTCTGTTCTGTCTTGCCCCAATGAAACTCTACTATTTTATCGTCAGAAATAACTTTGTCTGCAAACCAGTCCTCCAACCCGGTCGGTGTACTAATAGCTCCCCAAAGAATATTTTTAGACGTTGCATTCAACAAATACTCCAAATGAATCTTTTCCTTTTTCATAGCAATTTCGAATTGTTTTTACGTGTGCCAAGATAAATACTTTTTTCTAAATACATCGCATAAATCAGACACTTTATTATTTATTCTTTCATTATCGAGCCCCAAACTCCCTATTCATAGGGAAAATAAAGAGCTTTCTTAAAGAAAAAACACAAAAAAGTTATGAATTGTTTTGGAGATTATAAAAAATCATCTATCTTTGCACCCGCAATCGAGAAACGATGGCGGGATAGCTCAGCTGGTTAGAGCGCATGATTCATAATCATGAGGTCCCCGGTTCAATCCCGGGTCCCGCTACTTGATAAGAATAAGGCATTTGGGAGGCTTCCACTTCTGGGTGCCTTTTTCTTTTTTAGCTCCGGTTTGCGCTATGGTTTGCGCCAGCGTCAAATTCAATGTAACATGGTTCAACAAATTTTATCTCTACAAAGATACTATTTTACTTTCAAATTTTAATAGAAAAGATTAATTATGGTAGATTCTACCCTACTAGAACAAATCTGCTATTCATAAAGTTTGAATGACATTTTTTTCTTTGACTTAAAGAATTGTCCTATTCTTAATT
This sequence comes from Bacteroides sp. BFG-637, assembly GCF_024793605.1. Classification (NCBI taxonomy): domain Bacteria; kingdom Pseudomonadati; phylum Bacteroidota; class Bacteroidia; order Bacteroidales; family Bacteroidaceae; genus Bacteroides; species Bacteroides sp. BFG-637. The sequence continues at coordinate 418,869 of NZ_JANUPD010000002.1, forward strand.
TCCTAGAATTACTCACATCTTTATACGGTTCTGCTAACTCCTTTAACAATTCATATAGTATCTGATTTACTAATAGCATATCTTTATATATGTCCTTTATCTGTTCTCCGTCTTCATAGTAGTGCTTATCCTTATAACCAATAAAAAACATATCAGATTTATTGGGGTCACATTGAGGAGAAGTATATCTAAATATAACTTTATTGGGATGAATCCACCGACAACCCTCTTTATATATTTCCGATATTCCGGAATATCTTTTATTCAATTCTCCACACAGATAACCAGCAGTAAGATATTGTTTACCGATACAAAGTTTATTAGTAGGTTTACCGTCCATGAAATATTTGAAGAATCGCTCCTTATCTTTATATAAGAGGCAAGCATAAACTTCCAAACAGCAATCCACCTGCATCCTAATAAAATGTATGGCAGATAGTTTATTCTTATTCTTTAGTAAAGTATTAAAAGCCGCATTATTTTCTAAAGCATACGTAATAATAATATACATAAATAAATATACAGAATAGTGCTTATCAGTACAAACACTACCTAACACTTTACAATATCGTTTTGAAAATTTAATAGGTCTACTCATATATAACATACATTACACACAATGGGAGATTAACAAAAAAGGGACATCCAAAGATATCCCTCCACCAAATTACTTGGTTGTACCACCATTTAGATTTGCTAAATAATTCTCCAAAATGTCTTTGGGTACATCTTTTAGCAATTCTATTTGATTCTTAGACCTTAACCTCTTACAGTTTTCAATCCAAGCCTCGTATAGTTTAATTCATTTTGTACACCAAGATACTAGAGCATCAGGAGTAGCATCTTCACTAAACCACAAACCATACAATTTGGCTGATTCTTCACGAGTTAATACAACACCTGCTTCTTTAGTAACATTTTCTAAATAATCCATAATTCAATATACTTCAGTCAATAATTTCAACAATCAACACTCTTTACTGGATGTTCAGAATAAGAGTATAAAACCGTTATATTACTAATTCTTAGAAAATGCGGTGCAAATATACCAAAAAAACAGCAAATGAATTTCTTCAAATGCTGTTCTTTTTTACTTTATTCTTCCACTATATTTTTATATTTCCACCATTCTGATTTTTTATAAACATCTAAAGTCCCTCTTGGAACATAGAAAATACATTTATCATTTACCGCTATAAAAGCCTCGGGCAAAGCAGGTGGAGTAGTACATCTTATATGAACCTCCATTAATTGGGTACAATTATTAAAACCAAAAATAGTTCTAACGTTAGCAGGAATAGTAACACTAGTCAAAGAGCTATAACTAAATGGATATGCATAGTAACGGTAAGGAAAAATTGTATCATCATAAGAAGAAGGACCACCAATAATAGTAACAGAACTAGGTATATCTATTTTAGTTTTAACAACAGGACAAGTTACCAATCTACTTTTATCCTTAGTTAACAGCATACCATCCACACTAATAAAATTGGGATTATCTTCTGATACAGTAAACTTCACTAAGCTATTACAGCCAAAAAAGATTTTATCAAAACCGATTCCCCCCGTAATATCTAATACTCCTATATAACGTAAACCACATCCAATTGACAGAGAGACTAAATTTCTACAATTCATAAAAGCCCCTGTTCCTATACTTGTAACACTATCGGGTATCTTTAATTCTTTCAGATTTTCACATCCTGCAAATTCATTATCAGCAATATAAGTTATACCATTGGGTAATGTGATATGTACTATCCCTGAACATTCAGTAAACATTCCATTAATTTCTGTTACACTATTAGGAACATTTACGGTAGTTAATTTTAAACAACCAGTAAAAGCATTATTGCCAATACTAGTCACACTATTAGGAATATCAATAGAAGATAACGAGCTACAACCAGTAAAAGCATTATTGCCAATACTAGTCACACCATTCGGTATTATAATATTCTTCAAGCCTGTACAATTTTGAAATGTAGCCCCTAAGTTAACAATATTGTTAGACATATTTATAGTAGCTAAATTATCACATTGTTCAAAAACTCTATCTCCTATTTCAGAAACAGTATTTGGGATATCAATTGTTGTTAGATTTAGACAACGCCCAAACGCCATATCTCCTATAATCGTCACACCGTCAGGTATTACAATTGCTTTTAAATTCACACAATTCGCAAATGCCCCAATACCAATTTCTGCAATTTTATCGCCCAAAGTAACAGTAGTCAAGTTCCGGTTTTCTACTGAACTATTATTACCATAAAAGCCAAAAATACATCTTTCAATGACCTCTATAGCTTTAGGAAATATAACAGTAGTTAGATTATTACACCCTACAAACATATAAGATGTCAGTACATTTGTTCTTGAATAATAAGCTTGAGTTGTTGACCTAATATAATATGGATTTCCACCTGCAACTATATTAGCATCTTTAAGATTAAGCTTAGACAAATGTCCTTTTGTCTCGTCCCCATTAACATCTGCACCTGCCATTTCACGGATTAATGCAATATCATCCCCATTAATATCTCCTGTAACAGTTAAATCCGTAATATTAAACTTAACATCATCACCAATCAGACTTGACAATGAACCTGCCTTTTTTACATCAACCTTAGCAACAGTTCCAGTAACTGTTCCATTACCACCTTCATTACCAACATCAATACTTTCTTCTTTATCATCTCCACACGCAGCTCCTAATAATGCAATGATAATGACAAAGGAGATATTTTTTAAAGAGCATAATATTCTTTCTTTCATAAACACTTTATCTATAAATAAACAATCAATCTAAGCACAGTAGTATTATATATTGCATAAACTAATCTAACGCTTATACAACACATGTATATACACTTGATATTCACGGCTTTCACGTAAAGGAAACAGTTTATTCAATCCACTATACGGTTTAAAGTCGAATTTAAAATACATCTCTTCGATATTGAATGGTAGATTCCTACAAGAAGTTTCCCAATCACTTTCCGGCACACCTCTTTGATATTGTTCTTTGGCTATTTGATATTGTTTCTCTGTAAACTCTTTCACATCATCATAATCTTTTGTTGTAAAATAAATATCCAAAGCTCTAACCTTGCCATTTTCCGGAAATTCCCGAATACTCAATTCCCTTATACTTCCTAAATTAGGATTAGATAGAATCAAAGAGTATCTATTTTCACGTATCATTTTTCACTACGAAAGGCTTGATATTCATAATTTTCCTGTGAACATTTTATTGCCATATTCTTATACTTGGAAATAAAACTTTCCGTATTTCTAACTGCATCGTATAATATGCTGCCAATATATCCGTCATAAAAAAGACCGTTGCCTACCATAACTATCTATATATTAAATTCCTATTATTGTTTTATGTATGTTATTACCTCTCCTTCACCTTCTTCATCCATATCATCAACCAAAACTAATTTAGAGCCTGTCAGTTCTCGAACGTGCATTGAATAAACATCACTCTCTCCGTCGCTATCTTCTTCCCAAATGAAAGTGAAAACCTTACTCTTTTCATCATAAGTATACTGGAAACTTTCTACTCCTTCTTTATCTAATTGACCGTTTTCATAATAAGCACTTGAACCTGTACCGTCTGAATTAATAGTCATTACATCCTTATATTCCACAGAGTTTCTATTCTCTATATTCACCCAAGTACCTACTAACGGATTTTCATCATCGTCATCGCTACAAGAAGTAAAACCTGCACATAAAGCAATAACCAATAAAGTCGCAAAAAATCTAAATGTTTTCATATTCTGTAAATAATCTTTTCGTTAATAATTTAATTTGTAGTATGAGCTGCTCAAAAAATGAGTTGGCTACTTAAAAGATAGTAGCAAAAGTTGTTTCTGAATGCCTGATTCGTAGTTATATATCGTTTTATGTACCCTGTTCCCTTTGGATATATTACACAATGAAAAAAGCGTGGGAACTTGAATATCACAGTTCAGAGGTATCGCCAAACACCCACAACTCAATGATAAACAAGCCCACGCCAAACGATATATAGACTATCTTAACAAGATAGGTATATAACATTGACGTGAGCGTTCTTGCCTATCACCTTGAGTTGTTCATTAAATTGGCGATTTTCTGAACAAGGTAATATCTTAAACGCTCTTCGTTAACTAATATGTCCTTTCAGTCCCAACACATTAGGTATCTGAAATTGCCACAAAGTTACGAAAAGCGTTTGTAATAGCAAGAACTATTGTTTATTAAAAGTTGAGAGCAATCTCTGCTTTGTAAATCTATGGTAGTGGAAAAATTCAAGACTGCCCATATAAAAACTAGATTTCTGAAATTTTCCACCCCACCGATATTTTATGCTTATGGCTTTATAAACTGATTTTTTATCCGTTGAACGGTGGAAATACCAATACTTTGTAGCTTAGCTATATTTCTGATTGAATAGCCTTTTCTTAGTAAAGCTATGACTTCTTTGTATTCTTCTTTCTTCTTATCATCCGTTTTGGTTGAACCTGTCTTTCTGCCAAGTTTACCACCTTTAGCAATATAATTCGCTCTACCACTATTCAAACGATATTGAATATTGCTTCTTTCGATATTTGCCATTTCTGCAAGTACTGTCACCATGATAGAAGCTATTGGATTAACTTCCCCATTTGGTTGCAAAGTATATAAGCCCAAGTTCTGTATGTAAACCGATACTTTCGATTCATGCAATATATCCAAAGAGCGAAGAACCTGTAATGTACTTCTTCCCAATCTTGACAATTCAGACAAAAGTAGAATATTCACAGATTCACGTTTACAGTATTCCAGACATTCTCCTAAAATCTGTCTTTCCTCTATTTTCTTTGCACCTGAAATATGCTCTTGGAATATGTTTACTATTTCTATATCCTGTGAGATAGCATATTTCTTTAAATCCTCTATTTGTCTGCTCGTGTCCTGTCTGTCATTACTTGAAGAAACACGAGCGTATATTACGGCTGTTTTCATTTTATTCTTTGATTAGATTGATAACATGAAAGAATGTGTTCAAACCACCTTTGCAGATTTATTTGAACACATTTCTATTTTGAACACATAAATAACTAATTACGTTTGCCTGCTTCCTCAACATTCCACAAGCCAACACATAGAATAAGCCATATCAATGGAACACAACCACTAATAACAGCTAATACCAACCAAAAGAGCCAAACGAGTATTTTACAATAGAACATGATTCTTTGTTTTACGCAGTTAATAAAATAGGAGAATACCCATTACTGAATATTCCCCCTGTTTAATCAATCAATAAACCACTTATATTTAGTGTCTCCATGCAAAGCGGCATTTATTCCTGTTGCTATTTCAGTAGCATTTACCGCTCTATCCAAGAAGCTATCTATATAACTGCTCTTATTTGCTCCTGTCAATAAATTATACAATTTCCACATACTTATATCATTCCCCAAGCTCCCAAAGTTTTCATCATTGATATATGCTTTTGCAACTGCATTTATTTGCGAATCAGTAATAAGCATTTTAGGAATATCTTTTTGATAGCCTTGTGGTAATGATTGATAAAGTCTCATTCTCCCAAGTAATTGGCAAAATTGATGTTCTGTCATACTGGTATTGCCTAATGACTGCAATAGGTGTAAATGTTTGGCAGGTTGGTAACTCTGAAACATCTCTAATACAGCTTGATATAAATCCCTTGTATTAGTGACCTCTAAACAACTAAGAAAACCGTCTGTTGATACACACAAATTAGTACATACTTTACAAGTAAAGCCCACAAAGATTTTAAAGCGTTCTGCTCCCTTTTTACTATACAAATTGGTATGATTATAAGCTCTCACACCTCCAATAGTTAATGTAAGCTTATTTCCATTCACCGTTTCATAAATCGTAGGAACTTGAATAATAAAAGCACATCTTTCGTAGTAGATAGTCTTATCACTTTCAAGAAGTTGATTTGCAGGTTTATGTACTGCTTCTGGTATTCTTCCCTTAATAATGTGGCTTACACGAATATCGGGCTTATCAATACTTTCACCACTGAAAAACGTATTTGCAGCATCATAAACAGTATCAATAAATGCAGGGTGAGGAATTGTAAGCTCATTATCTTTGGCGAATACGGGTGTAATACAATCATCTTTTAAATGTTGCATTGTTACCTCTAGTGTATTGGCTTCCAAGAAATGAGGATTCTTTTTCTTTACCTGTGGCTGTTCTTCGATAACTGTTGCCTCTTCTGCATACAAACCAAAGTTACTTTCTTTTCTTACCTGTGGCACATTGCCAATAATTTGTAGATTTCTCATAACGAATAAGATTTTAAATGATTTATAAATTGATTACGTGGATTGAAATATATTTCGTTTTCTCTCCAACTACCCTCGGGGGCGTTAGACGTACTCTAATCGTTTGCACGTAACTTTCAATTCAGTAAATCATAGGAGAAATAAGCTGATATATATTTAAGCTCATGTTTTTAATGGGTAGGGGTATTATATATAAAAGCACCTATACTATATTGCGTGCTCATGTATTACTATGCACTATAATAGAAAGCAGGGTATTATGCTGCCATATAAAGATATGTTAAGTAGCAATATCAGAAATAGAGAATTGTTTATTTTTTTACTTCATTTATAATGAGTAACTTTGGGTATTCTTAAAAATCAAGAACAGTCTGTTTGCCAAGTATTCTACTCCTTGAATTTTGGATAAATCAAACAGGCTATATTTGTATTTTCCCACACTTCCATTGGGAAAATTAACTCCCATTTTTAAAATTGCGAACCGCTATATTCTCCGTACTTATGGAGATTTTAGTAGTTCAATAAAAAAGCCGCATTTGACTGTGTTTAGGCGTGCAGTCGCTTGCGGCTATTTTTATTCTCATTGACATAACAGAACTTACTCTATTTTCGTCAATATATCATCGTTGATTTTGACTATTTTTTTAATGATATAATTTGCATATTCTGGAGTTATTTGAAGTTTATCTGCACCTCGCATTAAGCTTCCATAGCTGTTCTTCCCACTAGGGGTAGCATTGAATATTCCATTTACTTCTTTTAATAATTCTGAAATAGTAATATTATATTTTTGCCATTGTTCACCATAATAAGGTGTCAAATTTTCTCCTTCCACATAATATGGCCAACGCTCTTTTGTTTTTAAGACCTTGTATGATTCTGATTTCACACGATATATTGATACAACATTCTTATGTCCCACAGCATAAACAATAAGAATATCACCCAATTTTACTTTTCTAGGAGGGCGTGCAAAATGTAATTTTTCTGTTAAAGAATTGTATTGTTTATCTAATGGTATGGGATTAGCAATCACCCCTACAGGTTTCAGCCAACAACTAGCTCCTGTAAGAATATTTACTGGAATTTCTTTAACTTTATAAAAATCAGATAAATCAATATTTGAACTGCTTTCAGTACGGTCTTTTATATTAGGTGCTATGTGTTCATCAAAAAAATGTATATCTTGTTCTGTTATTGGTTTATAAATTATGCTTTTATATAATGCACTAACTATATCTTCTATATCATCAGAATTAGAAATGGAAATTCCCCATTCATTGTTTTTTTTCAATCCCTTTTGAGTAAAATTTGCAGATGTAATTATTGCACTAGTATAAATATTACTCCGTTTACAGATGTAAATTTTCCCATGCAATGAATTGTCTATTAGTATGCTGACTTTTACTTGTCTTTTCTCTCCAAATGATTTCAACTCTTTGAAAAAGAGATTTTACCTTTCAGGTCGTCATTTGAGTCTTTAAAAGTAGTTATAAGCGTTATTTCTTTTAAATGAGTTAATTCCTCAAATGGAAAGAATGAGAAATTTTTAGATAAAAAGGACTAACAATTAATATATCATCAGCTTCTCTAAAACAGCGTAACAGTTTTTGTTCATGATTTTCATTGTGATTTTTATTGTTTATTATTTCCATATTAATTAGATTTGATGTTTACAACAAATATACATATAAAATAGGCAAAAACGAATATTCATTCTCTAAAATATAATTTTATATACACATAAAGGCTGATTTTTAGTAGTAGGGGAAAATGTGTGGTATATTATATAATTAATACTAGACACTTTTTCCCCACCACCTTACCTATGTAAAGCTAAAAATGACTTGTGATACTGGCAACAACATTCATCTTTGCCTTACATGGAAAAAATCACTTTTATTGCATCCTATTCTACAAAACAGGCATATATAGGGAAAAGTAGTACATTAATATATTATATAATAAAGAACATTTTTTCCCCTTACTTGGGGATTATGATATTTCCATTATCATCTATCTCTGCTATTTTATCTACTTTCTTCATTGGTAGTTTTTTCTGCATGGAAAAATCATTCTCCAATAGAATATTTTCAGTATGTAAAGTTAAGGGAGTAGTGAGTGATACTAGATTAGCACCAGCAAGCCCTATAATATACTTCTCATAAGTCTTTTTATCTATTCCAATTGCTTTGATTATATTTTTCTTAATCAGCTCTATATTGCCATATTGGGATAATAGAAGTAATTGGATAAAGAAACCTTTCGTTGCTGCATCCAGTTCGACTAATACGAAGTTATTGGAAATAGTGATACATTGTTTTTCCATTGCAGGAACATGATAAATATTACGTCTAGTTAGATAATAACAACCATTATCCACAAAATAAGGCTTGATGTCCAAATACTCTTTAAATTTCTTATTAAAACTGCTTAGTGATTTATCTCCACTTGTTCTTTTTAATTCATCTAAAGTAATCCTCACATTATACCAATCATCTCTTGAAAGAGACAAGCAGAAAAATCTATAAATATATGCAGGTTTGAATCTATTTAGAATGGAATAATTTACAGTCGCCTGATTTTTTACAATTAGCTGGTAAAAACATTCTCATATCAATAATAATGCGTTACTTAATTTTAGTTATTTAATTTTAGAAAGTCCACCTGTCACATGGACTTTCCATTAGAATAGAATATGAGTTAGGCTACCTTTCCTATAATATCATGATTCCTTAAATATTGGCTATACAAAGCTGAATATATTTCATTCAATTTATCAGTAGTTACATTTGATATGAATTTAACGGTAGCTTCATCTAAGGACTGAACAGTTTCTATAGCTTCCTCAATTCCTAAAATATTTTCAGTACCTTGTGGTTTATGCTTTGATAACCTAGCCATAGCATCAATCATATAACGTTCTTTGATAAACTTATCCTTGAAACCCTTAACTTTCAAAGTATCTATAATTCTATCACCAACTGATAAATCATATTCAAATTTAGTTTCAACCTCACCAACCATTGCATCATTCCAAACTTTTAGACTTAAGGTCTTCCCTTGATTATAATATTTAGTAATTACACTAATATTAGCTTTCAGCTCTTTAGCCTTTTGGAATATCTTTTGATAAAATTCATGTTGAGTAGCCAATGCTGCATTACCTGCTTTTTCCATGCCATTAAATCCTCTACTTAGTACATTATTTACCCCTCTATACTTTGCAAATTCTTGCAATGATGCAAATTCTTTGATTCTAACATTTTCAACAATTAAAGCAGATTCGTCTTTAACCACTCTATCAATATTGGCTTCATGATAAGTTTTCCATTGCCAATATCCATTTGCAGTATCAACAGGTACATAAACATTTGGAGTATTTTTTAGGAATAACATTGCCATTCAAGTCTTTCAATTCAATATCCGCTTCATAGAAAGTTTGAGCTGCCGTTACAAACAGAGCCGTTTTTTCGAATTTGTCATCACCAATAACACCTTTTCCCAATTCAATATTCACTTTTGTTACAGCCATATTATAATCGGACACAGCAATAATAATATCCTCTTTCTTTTTGCTGATAACTTCTTTTTCTTCTGTAGATTCTTCTACTTTCCAGAATTCAACAGGAATAGTAGGAAGTTCAACATCATGCAATGCAACCACATAATCCTTTTCAGCCTTGGCAACATTAGTTTTAGCTACTTTTACGATATTGGTATCTGCACCTGCATTATCAGATAGATATTGTCTTTTTTCCATTAGGATTTTGCGAGCGTTTTCCAACACTTCATTTTTTGAAAGAGCTCCTGCTTGATTTTCCATATTATCACTATTTTTTAAAGTTTTCACATTAACATTTCCATTCTCGTTTACTGTCATTGTAGTAATTGTTTCCATTTTTTCTTTATTTTTTTATTAATAACTAAGTTTTAAGTAATCATCAACTTGGCGCCTTATCGTTTTCGATTACAGTGCAAACTTACGGAGAAATGGTAACCTATAGAATAAAGAAGGAAACATAAAGAAATCCCTTTTTTATGTCTAATTCTTTATGTAGACTAACAATGCGCAGCACATTAAATATCAACAAAATGAAGATAAAAAAAATAGCCCTGCAATATAAATGCAAGGCTAATATTTTTTTATTTATATGTTTTACCAATATGATTTTAAATATTCAACTGGATTATTGGGAGATGTTTTACACATGGGAATTTTCCACCAATTTGGACGAACTTCATATTTTTGTAGGTTCCTGATTGTAGCCCGTAAATTCAATATGTCATTTTTAGGACTGTCCTCATCAATCAGTTTGAGATATTTCAGTAATTCAAGAATGAAATTCCCCTCGTTATCTGTCAGTCCTCTGCCTTTGACTGCAAATGATGAGTGACGCAGCAAGTTGTATATGCTTAGAGTGACCGTATCAAGTATCGCATTTTCACGTTTCCTACCTCTTTTTCCTATACTGGGATAATCCTTATCTAGCTCGTCTTCTGCTTCTTCCAAATTTGAAACTCCTAAATATTTATCAAGATATGGAGTTATCATATTGAGAAACCAACTATCATCATTCGTAAGTTCTATTTTCTGTTTGTTATATTCAATCGTGACAATATTACTCTTGGTCTTTTTCTTCTCATGAAACATCTTGTAAAGACGTACCATATCCGGTCTGATAGAATAACTATACTTTATCTGTGTTGGGTCAGCAATATAATCCTCAAAGTCAAAATAGCCATTGGTCTGTGTGTATTTATAGTAGATACTTACAATAAGAAGAATAGCGTAAAATACATCTTGGTCTTGTTGTTCATAAGCTTCGTCTTCATCTTTATTATATGTATTCCACAATGTTTCAATATACTCGGCTTTAAAATTACCACTTTCAAGGACTAAATTCTTTCCCACAGTCATGCTAAATTCATATTTGTCCTCATCTGTTCCACAATTAGGATATGGAATCTCCTGCTGTTCTTTCTTTATTGACAAATACAAATCCTGCATTTCCGTTGAGAACTTATTACCCAAAAGATATACATCAGATATGTAGTCCAGTTCATTATGAAACATTGAACGGCTGAATCCCACTTCACTATTCAACCATGATTCGATTCGTTTTATCGTATTGATTGGTATTATCTGATATTCCATATTTTTAAACTTTGTCACAAAAATAAAAAATGTCGCTTCACCATAAAAGCAAAGCGACATTTTATTTTTAAAGTAAATTCTTCATTGCTTCATCTATTTGCTCATTTTCAAAGCTATCAAGATAATACTGTGTCGTTGACAAACTTGTATGCCCCAATGATTCACTTATCAATGCGATGTTTACACCAGAACGTTTTAATACTGTTGCAAATGAATGACGCGCAACATAGGTTGTTAGCGGAATACTAATATCCAAATGGGCACCTATCTTTTTAAGAGCTTTATTCATGCCTTTTATTACTTTTCTAATCCTGTCATATTGCTGTTGTTCAGTAATATGAAAATTACGGTCTAATATTGGGAAAACATAATCATTCAGTTGTGAGTCCGGTTTCCTATATTTATCTACAATTTGTACGGCTTGAGGCAAAAGTTGAAATGTAATAGGCTGCTTTGTCTTATGTCGTACAAAGCATATTCGATTATTTATAATATCTGAATATTTCAAATATGCTATATCAATCATATTCATACCACAACCAAGATAACTAAAAGAAAATAAGTCTTTGGTCAAATGAAGTAATGGGCTATAATAAGTTGTTATCTCCATTAAATCAACATTCATTATTTTATGTATTTCAGCCTTAGTAATTGCCCTCTTACATTTACCCTTACGATAATGAGATATTTTGAATTTTATAAAAGGATAATACTTCTCGTTCACCACATTATCTTCTATTGCTTTATTATAAACAGCACGTAATTCTCTCATTCGTATTCCAATCGTATTATCAGAATTACCACGTTTACGAAGATAAAGCTCATAACGCTTTAACCAATTTACATCAATATCCGTGAAAGGTATATCCAAATTACCTGCGAATCTCAATACAGAATTATAACAACTAATGTAAGCCTTGGCATTACCTAATCGCTTCTCGGCAGTCATATACTGTATGATGTATTGAATATAATCTCCCACATTCTGTTTATTACAACTTCGTTCCACGTATTCAGCCAAAGATTGTGGAGTAAAGTCTTTACCAAGCGCTTTCAACTCAAACATCATATTGACATATTCTTGCCTCGTTTGATTCATGATACTTAATAACTGTTCACGATTGGGATAGTTTCTTTTAGGTTCTTCTTTATCAAAATTCCAACAAGAAGCTTTAATTGAAATTCCCAAAGATTTAAAGTAACGTAACTTACCTTGGCTAATTCTCAACATCAACGGGTGTTCTCCATTAGCCAAAACTTTTGATTTAAAACAAATAATGCCTATATTAGCATCCATAACGTAACATATTATTGTCACATTTTGGTTTGCGCTATGGTTTACACCAATAAACAAATAAGAGATATTTTAGAAGTCAGACATAAGATTTGGCAAAAACCAAAACAGCCATAAATGCCTTATAATCAGAAGCTCTGCTGGTAGCTTTCAAAGGCGTCAGCCTTTGGAAGACGCAGATTCATAATCATGAGGTCCCCGGTTCAATCCCGGGTCCCGCTACTTGATAAGAATAAGGCATTTGGGAGGCTTCCACTTCTGGGTGCCTTTTTCTTTTTTAGCTCAATTGGTACAGGTGACGCTAATTAACGACCCTATATATTTAATTAGAAACATCAAATCCCTTTTCCATATCTATTGGATTCCACATAAAGTCAAACTCATCGTATTTGATCACATCACTCTTTCTCAATTGACTATCAATCTTTTCGTTTTTAGTGTTTCTTTGCAAGGTACATCTGTAAGATATTTTACTTATCTTTTTTAGCATATTTTTCATCTCCGCCGATTCAGGAGTGTTCTCTTTATCAATAATGACACATTCATTCAGTACAGTTTTCTTCCCTCCATGAATAAAACTGGGAATACCCTCTATCTTACATCGCTTAAAATATTTGCTCCCACTTCCTATGCAATAAAGCACATTCTTTTTCCCTTTAAAAAGCAATCTTCAAATTTTACATTATCGCCAGCAATAAAGCAAGTTATTGCCGAGATATCAGATTGTGAGTCATTGTGAAACGTCACATTCTCAACACAAAAACCTGGAGCAAATACATAACAGATAGCAGTGCCCCAATTAATCTCCCTTACATTCCAACAATCATTTCTTTCAGTATGATTACTATGAGAAATAACTACGTCTGACTGTCCCAATAAACTGACATTAACCTTTGATGTTGGAACAATAAGTTTTTCATCATAAATCCCCGGCCGTATCAATATATTTGTACGTTTATCCAAACGGAAATCAGGAACAGAATTTATAGCCTCTTGAAGAGTAAAAAAATCCCCACTTCCATCTTTTGCTACCACAAAATCATAATACCGTACATATTTACCCAATGCCGGAACCTCTCTCGCAATTGCATCTATAAGCAACTTCGCTATTATACGAGCACCATAAACCGACAAATGGGTATTATCCTGCCGGCCTTGCGGGCAGGAAACAATAGCATTTGGCTCTATCCACATATACAATTCCTTACTCTTTTCCGGCCCCATACTACTTATCAAATCATGTGTAATTCGATTTGCATCGACAAACGGCACTTTCATTTCATGTGCGACATTACGAGGTGACTCTAAATAAGCACCATGAGTATCAAATAAAATATTTCCTTCAACTACAGACTCTTTATTATCAGGAATTTTACGAACATCTCTAACAAAAGAAGAGTCCATTTGTGATACAAAATTTCGTCGTACAATAGCATTTAACAATATAGGAGTTGCCCCACGAGCCCTCGTATCACGTACAAAACGACGCAAATTTTCGTCAAATGTCGTTCCCGGTTCTGTATGCCGCGCTCTATCCGCTTTCTCATCATTATGTCCAAACTGTATAATAACATAATCTCCTGGCGACAAACGCTTCAGAACCTCATCCCAATGTCCCTCTGATATAAAACTTTTACTACTTCTTCCATTGCGTGCATGATTTTCCACATAAACTTCCTCTGTGAAAAAGCCTCCTAACATATGCCCCCATCCTCTCTCTTGATTTCCACCAATCAGCGGCTTATTGGACATAGTAGAATCACCAACCATGAAGACTGTTATCACTTTTTTTTCTGTTGTAAATGAAGATAAAATTAATACTATCAACATCACAAATATTTTATTCTTTATATTCATTTTATCCATTTTTATTTAACCAATATTTCATTCCAATATTTGCTAATATATTCTTTATTTATATCCACGGCAATTAATACTCTGTCACTATCCCTTGCATAACTAGTATCACTATAAAAACGAGTAATTTTACTATCATATTCTCCCACATATTTTAAGCTACCATTTTTCGGAGAATACCACCATACATTTTTCTTCTCTCCACTAATCTTGTCCAAATCTATTTCCATAGGACATCCCGTATGATTATATACCAACAGATAATCTTCCCCCGGGTAGCTATTACACGATCATAACGTTCCCCATTTTGACCTGAAATTATAGTCTGGTCAGGAATACGTTCAAAATAAGGAAATGCAAGAATCAGATTTTTCAAATACTGCATTTGATTAAAGCCCGCATCCTCCAACGCGTGCCACCAAGCCCTATTCGCTCCATAAGAAGGAACTAGCCCCGGACGATAAAACTGCATAATATTATTATTTCCATAAGTATGCCCGCAAGCCCCCGCAAAAACAGACCAATAAGCATATCGACGCACGTCAGTAGCCGTCCAACGAGGCTCTCGTATATCATGTAACCCTTGCGGAATGTCTTCATAACTCGGTTCAGCATCAAGTACGGGTTTTAATGGTTTTTGAGACAAGCTATATTCCACAAAGCGCCAGTTATCTTCCTCCGTATTATCTTGAATTGTATAATCCCCATCCCCTTTACGTTGCCCATAACGGCGATGTCCACTCTGAAACATATTAAAGTCCAGCCAATCAGCATTGTTGAACCATGTAGTCGAAACGGTACGCCCAAATGGATGAAATGTCATTAAATGATTCCTGTCAATTGATTTAATAGCATGTGCCAAGGTTTCCCAAACTTCAGTTTTTATATCTCCACGTATATCTCCTCCAATTATCCAAACTATATTAGGAGCATTTTTATACCGTTCAGCTAAAAACTTACCATAGGATTTAGCTTGTTCTACATTCATAAGCCCTCCTTTTACCAGCCCACCCCAAATGCAAACCAACCCAACATAGATACCATTTTCCTCTGCTATTTTAATTATATAGTCCATATGCTCCCAATATCCATATTCATTAGAATGATCTGCCTTGTTACAAACAAATCCGTCTACCATAGAATACTTCCCATACACATTCATGGCAGGCACAGCATTTATTGTTTGTACTTGCACTACATTATATCCAGCCTGTTTGCATTTCTGTAGATAAAAACGAACCTCATCACGATTTAAACGTTCCGGCATCAACCATCCCGTTTCTCCCAACCAAAAAAAAGGTACTCCATTCTCATGCCTCAAATATCTGCCTTCATCGGAGACTATTAACTTTCCATTACTCCAAGGCAGATCAACATTAAACTTTGCTTGTATTGGTAATAGAAGAATTCCTAATGAGTAAATTATAAGTAGAATCTTTTTCATTATGCATTTATTTCTCACTGTTGTCTATAATTTGTAACCTGTTTCTATTAAGAATAACAACTTTTCTCACAATGCAGTTTCAATCTTTATTCCCCACATTCTCACCATTTATAAATAAATTATGAAACCTAACATTGGAAGCACCTTTGATATCATATTTTCGTTCTACATTATTAAACCGACAGTTAGAAAGTTGTATGTTATTTATATTCAAAGTATCTCTTAAACCTATAATCAGTATTCCATAGCGGCTCCTATCACATTGAACATTATCTAAAAAGACATTTTTTACTGAAGGAGGGAAATCTCGACTACAAATTTCATCATGCTGATAATCCAAATTGATTTTTAACACAGCTTCCTTACATTGACCAACCTTAATATTTCGCACATAAATACCGTCTATCACACCACCACGGCAACTATTCGTTTTAACACGAATAACACGCTCTAATTCAGGACTATCCATTTTGCAGTTCTCTACAAAAAGATTCTTAAACCCTCCGGAAATCTCACTTCCAACTACGACTCCACCATGCCCATTTTTCATTGTGCAATTTTTAATCACAATATTTTCACTTGGAATATTCCACTTACGTCCATCAACATTACGCCCAGACTTAATTGCAATACAATCATCACCTGTATCAAAATAACAATCATCTATCAGAACATTATAACATGACTCCGGATCGCATCCGTCACCATTAGGTCCTAAACTTTTAATATGTACTCCACGTACAATAAGATTCTTGCAAAACACAGGATGTATCACCCAGAAAGGCGAATTTTGAAGTCTGACTCCCTCAATCAACACTAAATTACAAGAGTAAAAATTAATCAATTGCGGTCTTAATCCATCTTCTAAAGAAAATATACGTTCTGCCACAGGAACAGCTCCTTCTGAATACATTTGCAGTCTATCACGGCTTCCACTTTTTTGTGAAGGAATGCCCGGTTTCCAACCAAACTTCGGATTACCATTCCATGGCCACCAATTATCATTGGAGCCCTGTCCGTCAATAGTTCCATAGCCAGTAATCGCAATATTAGTTTCTCCATAAGCATATATCATTGGGCGAGTTGTATAACAATCAATCCCCTCCCAGCGTGTTAATACTGGAGGAAAATAAAGTTCCTGCCGTGTTGAGAATTTCACAACTGCACCTCTCTCTAAATGGAAATTCACATTACTTTTAAGAGTAATTGGACCTGTCAAAAATTCCCCTTTTGGTACAATTACGACACCACCCCCATTTTGATTACAAGCAATAATAGCATTATTAATTGCTTCAGAAGCTAATTCAGTGGAGTTTGGCACAGCTCCAAAATCTAAAATATTATATTCTCTATTTGGAAAGGAAGTTTTCTTTATACTCTTGATTATCTTATTAGCCATCCCCCAATTTGAAGTCGCGGCATTTATAGTATTACTACAACTTATCACAAAAAGTGCAATTAATATACTTACGTTCTTCATTTTCTTATTTATTTAATTCAATACAGCCCATTATAAAAGGTCCAATAGCTTTCGGATCATTATCACGAACCGGCTCATTTATATAATATTGAAAACTGCCATCACGATAAGGATTTCCTCCTAAACCAGCAACCATGCAACACTGAGTAATATTAACCGTTCCATCGGCATCAATACGAATCAGTTTCTTCATTATGCCATCATAAGCATCGACGGCAATCTTCATATATTTTTTATCAAGGTACCCTTTGTTTACAGCTTTGGCTATAGAATACATAAACATAGCAGTAGCCGAAGCTTCCTCATAATTACCTTCACGATCTCCTAGATTTACTATCTGATACCAAAGTCCATCATGCTGATATTTAGACAGAGAATCGGCCAGCCCTTCCACCATAAAAAGTAGATTTTCACGTAATGGGTGATTCTGGGGAACAAAATCCAAAACATCAACCAAAGCCATAAACCACCATCCGATGCTACGCCCCCAAAAATGATAAGATAATCCAGTTTCAGGATCACACCACTTTTGTATTTTCTTTTCATCCCAAGCGTGAAAATACAATCCAGTAATAGAATCATGCATAAAATTCTCTACTATAACAAATTGCATAATTACATCATTTAACAGTTCGGGTTTATTATTAACAACCGCGTACTGTGCCAAATAAGGAGAACCCATATACAAACCATCAAGCCACATTTGCCAAGGATATATCTCCTTATGCCAAAAACCACCTAATGAGTTACGTGGATGACTCAGCATAGTATTATAAAGCATATCCATTGCCTTTTTGTACTTGGGGTTATTTGTTTGCTCATACACATCAAACAATATTTTACCTGCATTAATCATATCAATATTATGCCTACCATTGATATAATCATAATTCATGATCTTTCCCTCATCATTTATCATCATGTCGGCATATTGCTCCACATATTGATAGTATTTTTTATTATTAGCCTGTTTCCATGCTTTAAGCATAGCAAGCGTCACAACACCATGACAATATCCGAAAACAGGGCGTTTTACACTATCTATCCGCCATGCTTCCGGAAAACGTTTCATTTCAGAATCAGCCATTCGCAAATACATTTTTTCTTGTGCAATGGCTCCATTTCCCACAAATACCATCAACAAAATCAGTACAAATACTTGGTATAAAACACCCTTCATCTTCATAATAAATACAGATTATAGATTAATAAATACAAATAAACATCTCTATAGCGTGCCACAATCTTACTCTACTTACCATTCACTCTACTTTGTACGATAGCTTTCATATCTTCATTCAGAAATGGAGTCCAATTTTCCTTTCACCCCATTCCAACAAAGCATATTCGTCAACTTAACACTATCTCCGACTATTCTCAAGTAGAAAAGTATGGTTTCAAGACTCTTACAAAACAAGATTTATACGAAGGCAAGCTCACTTCTTTCATAAAGAGAACCATCAACCCAGTCCCCAATCACCTAACCCTTTCATCATAGTATTCTTACCAACATATTCTAACACATATTCCATCACCAATATAGAGATAGTAATCATAGCTACTTATGAACCAAAACACAATCTATAATGGACTACATTCAGAGTTATAAAACAAACCCTACAAATAACGACAATCGTTTTCGCTTTTTATACAAACAACATTTTCGGATAGGTATTTATCATTCTTTACTAGTTATTTTCATGAGCCATTCCGGGTATGCGTCAAGCACTTTATCGGGTGCAGAATCATACCATGTATATCCTCCACGACGTTCTTTACCAATCTCATTTAGATTATCTTTCTTTACTCCGTCACGATCACAAACAAAAGGTTTTTCTGTTTCCAAATCGTAAAATCTACCCCACACCCTTTCACCTTTAGATGGAACAAGCCTAGCATTTCTTTCTCCTTGCTCATCACGGTATCGTTCAAATTTCATGTCAACAATTTTATGCTCATCAAACCATTTGACCGCTCCCTTTATCGAAGCAATAATTTCAGGTGAAGGATTAGGTATTTTCATCAAAAGTAATACAATTCCTACAGATTCGACTCCACTAAAAGATGGCAATTCATAGGCACGTGCTTTAGCAGGCTTAAGAGTCTGCTCATCATGTTGCGCACACCAAACTGTAGGCAATCCATTCACTTGGATCTGTGTTTTCAAAATACATTCTACCCCCTTGTCGAAAGCCTGTCTTGCTCGTTTTTTTATTTTTTCCTCTAGCTCAAGAGGACTCAAGGAAGGAGCATCCTCATAAATATCTTTTAAAAGATTCATTATATTCACATAAGCACCATCATTGTAGGTTATATGACCTGAATAAGCTACACTTTTTCCTTTTCGAACAGGACAAAACTGTGGCCAACCACCATTATCATATTGCGCATATAATATGTAATTAAAGGCCTTAAGAAAAGAGTTGCGATACTTTTCTTCTTTTCTATGAGTATAAATTTTGGCTAAAAAACGCATTTCCATTATCGTTGCTTCATTATCAAATGTAGCTCCAATTCCTGATGTTCGTATTTTACTCATCTCTTCACTATTAACATTCGTGTGAAAATTTGTATTTTTAGGCCACCCACCTATTTCTGTTTGATAAAGCAAGACTTTATCTGCAATATGCTTCGCTTGTTCTGTACCGTACCAAGTCTCTGGCATACTACAAGCAACTTTGCGCCATGATAATCCATCCAAATTCTGTTGTGCATTCAATATGACAAAGCATAAACACAACCCAACAGTTATTAATAGCTCCTTTTTCATTTTACATCTATAATTACTCGTCCATATCTTGTTAACGCAGGAGTTCCATTGTCAGTAACAGCTACGATTATATGTATTGTCCCCAACCTTTCACTCTTTGGCACCACAAACCAAGCTTTACCCTTATCCGAATCTTCTATCTCAAGAGGATTGCCTGTACGTGCTGCTGCAATATTGAAAGTGCCTACTTCTGGATAATAAAACCAATGATAAGACAATTTATCACCATCAGGATCAATACTTTTCTCTGCATTCAATTCTATGCGATCTCCTATTTTAGCTATTATCTCTTTGGGACAAGTCATACGAACAATAGGAGGATGGTTAGCATTTTTGTAATCTTTGATCGTCCAATCCATACGGGCTGAGAAGTCATTCTGAAAAGCTTCTCTCCAGCGCCATATAGTAGCCTTGTTACTAGTATGCCAAAAGCCATCATTCCCCATAACTTCATCTTGTACGTCTGTCCAAATAGGACGAGTTTCAGGTTCAATGAACCATCGTTCAGTCCTAGGTAAATAAAACTCATAGCGTCCTCCCCAACTCCCCCAATCCGGGTGCTCTGGATTACCAAGACCATTATCTATCAAATATAAAAATGTAGGCGTATCGCCTTCCATCAGAAATTTCATAGAAGGATATTGTGCTCCCAGAGGTCCCTTACAACGAATATGCTTATCCATCCAAGGATTATCTACGATAGCATAGTCAGCTCCAGTAAAACGTCCATGAAATTTATCACCACTGATTCCACTCCAAGTTCCATAATGATAACCTCCAAAACGATGATAACCAGGACTCACTATATAAAATAAGTCTTTAAATGTTTTTCTAATCCAAACACCACTATCATCCTGATCGGAAATGGAATACACTCTAAGTTTCTTAACAAAAGCTTCTACATCTTTAGTAGGACGGGTTTCTTTAATTTTCCATAAGGCCTGTGCCAAACAGTTAGGTCCTCCCCATATTAATATCCAAACCGGACGTTCATCCTCTCGATCAACAGATTCTATTATTAATTCTGATCCCGTAGAATCCATATCCTTTCCAACAGCATACATACCGTAATCTGCTCGTCCTTCTTTAATCACAGAGAGCAGATGATCAACAGTTGGATACCCAAGTTCATGTTTCAAAAGATTAGGCTGAACCTTTCCATATGCTTCTACAATTTCTCGAAGTCTCCAAGCAGCTATTTTCTTTTTTTGATGAATGGATGTCGTCGCTACAATACCTTCTACCTCCCATTGATTAGAATATGTAAGGAAACGAACTAGTGACATTGCATCATCCGGTTCGTTCTCTATATCCGTTAGTACAATAACTCTAGGCTTTTGCTTAAATGAAGCATAAACAGATGTAAACGGGATCAATAATATCCCCAAAAACAAATACATACAAATATTACTATACACTTTCATATTCAGATATTTATATATTCTATTCAATTATAATACCACATAAAGCCATTAGATTTTTACTTAAACATCACCTTTGCACAATAATTGATATGCAGTTATATATCACTCATTGTATACTATTTAAATAAACTTCGAGATATGTGTATCCATTTTTGGCAATCTTATTACGATCAGAAGGATCATTGGGGTTCAGTCCTTTCTCCTTTTCCCATTCATCTGGCATACCATCATGGTCTGTATCAACAGGCGCAGGTAAACTTTTATATTCAGGCCACCCGCCAACATCCTCTTGAGTATCAATAATGCCACATTTCTTAGTGATATCCGGAATAGGCTTTCCATCAGTCTTATAACCACTACCTTCATAAGTAGCATATCCACCCCGTACCTCAGCTATAATTCTTTCATCAACCAAATCACGCTTAGGCAATATAGAACCAGCATTAGACATGACTGATTCGAAAGCTTCCGCAGGTGTTTCCTGATTTATAGGCATGGAATTCCAAGGTTTATTCAATTTCAACTGCAACAGGTCCCCATTACTAATTTGTACACCTCCATCCCAATTATTGGCTGTAACTTTTGCATTACCTGCCATATAGTTATCAGCTATATACCATTTACCATAACACGGATTACCATTAGAATCCAATGTGGTAGGATTAGCAATACGATAACTTGTCCAATCTGGACGTGTAGCAGGTCCAGGTTTATAATAATTAGCAACTATATTTACTGTAAAACTATTATATTCAGGCATGCTAGAATCAAATCCAGCTCCACCATAACAACTGTTGTAAGCCCAATTGTAAATCACATTATTACGAAAATCATTATATCCGGATCCATCTGAAAAACGCGGATTACGACTAGTATGATGAGCCAATAAATTATGATGATAGGTACTGTTGTTGGATCCCCATATACCACCAAAGCCATGATTGCCTTTTTCATGTTTTGATTTATACAAACTTTCGGCAATAATACTCCATTGGATAGTCACATTATCACAACGATAAATAGAAATACACTCGTCAATACTCCAACTAGCAGAAACATGGTCTATTATAATATTTTTATAATAACGGCAGAATATAGCATCTTGTGCAGAGTCTATATTATCGCCTAAACGTATTCTTATATAACGTATAATAACCTCACTAGCGTCAATTGTAATTTGATAATTCTTCAAGCAAATGCCATCACCTGGAGCAGTCTGACCTGCAATTGTAATATACGGATTCCGAATTCTCAATGGACTTTTCAATTCAATTATACCAGAAACACGAAACACAACAGTTCTAGGTCCTGAAGCTTCGACAGCGGCACGCAAACTGCCATTTCCATCATCCTTCAAATTTGTTACTTCCATAAACGACACCTCCACGACCACCTACAGTGTTTTTACCATATCCCTCCGCTGTAGGAAAAGCTAAAACTTCAGTTACTTCCCCATCTTCGACCTCATCAGTCATAGAATTCTCTGCATCCGAAGACGAAGAACAGCTGCATGTCATCAATATGCCAACAAAAGATAAAAACATACAATCCTTTATTAAATTCATTTTACGCATTATTATTACAATAATTTTCATTATATATTATTCAAAATAGATTTCGATATATACCCACCTTAGGAGTTTTTATTGCGATTAGAAGCAAAACTCGCACTAAATGAAGCAAAAATTTTACTCCCTTAATAGATTTCTCTCCACCATAGATAGAATTATACCCTCAATTGTTAAAACGCATTATTTTATTCATAATTCGAACAATAAAGGTTATTACAATTTATCCAGAAAAATAAAAGCAAAATTTATTTTAACCAGTTCCATCTCTTCTCCCAATCCAAAAGAACCGTAGTTTTCCATTTTGCTACAGTTTTAAAGCCTTGCCATGGTCCCTCAAAGAGAGATAGTTCAGCTTTATCTGTATACCAGTTTTCGCCTAGTTGATATGCATCTTTTGTTATATCCCCCGGCCACATTTTATCAACGACAAATTCACCCTTCATTCCATCAAGTTCCTTAATTTCTGACATGATCTGATATTCCAAAACAGCAGGTGCTTTAGGCACATATTTAACACAATATTTACCATCACCCAAATAATAACCATCCCAATCTTGCTTGTCAATACGAAATGTAAAACAAGGTGTTTCAATATTGTTATCAATCTTTGGTCCCTTAAAATGAAACTCGATAACTGAATAAACAGAAACTGTATCTCTCAATGTAGTATTACGATGAAAGATCTTTCGCGGACTATAAGAAATTCTCTCAAAACTTCCTCCCCATGATTCACCCAAAGGATCACTAGGATCCCCATCCATTATATACAATAAAGAAGGAGTATCTCCCATTTTCACATTGCCATTATAGTAATTTTTAAAGTCTGTACCTAAATTTCCTGCGCCATTTATACATTCTTCATAATATAGTTCATTAAACTTATCTTTCTTATTATTCCCTATAAATCCACGATAAGAAGCATTGTTTTCAATCATCCAAAGATTAGGAAAGTTTTCTACAATATATGTATATGCATTGACACTCCACTTCTTATTAGGACCACCAATCCAATAAACTCGGATATTCGGTACAATATCTGGAGCATCATGTAAAGCCTGAGCTAAATCATCAAGTCCTCCCCATACTAACACCCAAAGAGGCCGTTCACTTTTTTCACGAGCACAGTGAATAATCCATTCTGAACCTTCTGTCGCGTCCGAGAAACCTTTTAATGGTGCTCTTCCCTTTCTCCCTGTTTACATAATTTACGTAATATTTCAGGTTCTACTAAATTCTCAGCATGCTTCTGCAATTTAAAAAAATCCTTCTCATATAAACTAATCATACGCAATATTTCCTCCTTAGAGCCATCGCCAAAAGAGGGAGAAGAGATTAATCCTTCCAAATCAAAAAGATCACTATACATTAATAAATGAACCATTGATTGATTATCATCCGGGTCTGTCCCACCAATATCTGTACTTACCAATATACGTGCTTTTACAAACTGATCCTTATTGGTACAAGCAAACAAAATACTAACAAATAAACATACTATCAAAAAAGCTTTTATCCTCATGATTATTTAATAAAATATGTGTGTATGGGGTAGAGAGACACAATATTTCACTACCCCTTTTACTTTTTATTCAATCCACCTTGGATCACCAATATTATTTAAATATATTACAGAAGACGGGTCTTTTATCTGTAGGATCCCCTTGCTATAATCTACAAATAAATCTTCTTGAGGAACGTTCAAGTTGGTCGTTATTTCTTTACTATTTCTTGAGGATTCAGATGCACTACCTGTACGATAATTGTCCTTATATGTAGTCACTGCACTTCCAGAAAGACACAGTTCATAAAAAGCATACGTATCATTATAAGCATTTTCCACATTGCTAAATAAACATTTCAAGATAGTTATTTGGGATGTCTTCTGAAGTTTATTAGCTTGTATAACACGTGCCCCAGAACCAGGTTGACCTAAAGCCTCAAAAACTGTAACATTTTGCATAAACAATTCAATATCAGTTTTTGAATTACCATAAGCATCCGGTAAAAACAATAGGGTCATTTTGGGCGAATTCATAAATGTAGAATTAGTGATTGAAATTTTATCAATTGCAATGACACCATTCAAATCGCTGAACTTGTCAGTTGCAACTAAAGCTCCCCCCTCCATATCATGAAAAACACAATCATCTATAGTAATATCTATAATTCTTTTATTGTTCCCAACTGATGAATTAACCATAACAAATCCGGATGGGAATGCTGAAATAGAGCATTTTTCTATTTTGAGACCTTGCCAAATATAATTCAATCCATCTGACAATTCATTAATAATCAATGCCACTTCACCTTGTAAGCTAATATTGGTAAAGATAATTTTCCCGGCAGAATTTCCATTTGGAGTAAATGGAGACTTAACATTAATTGTAGTAGTAGTTCCTACAACACCAATTAATTGAAATCCTTTCGTAAATGAGTATCCCTCGAGATCAAAAGATGCTCCTCCTTTTATATAATATGCTTGCCCATCCGGTATATCTTCCCTCGCCTCATTCGCCTTCAAGATAGCATTCAAATCATCATCTGGATTCACTACAATTGAACCTTCCGGTGGACCGGCTGTTTTAAATTTTATAGAATTATATGGCCTTTCATACACATCCTCAATCCTTGAATTATAGACAGTCACCACATAAGTTGTAGCTTCCTTTAATCCTAAAATATTATATGAGCCACGTAAATATTGCTCTTCTGTCAACTCTATTTCAATTGGTTTAGAATAGGTTCCATCCTCATTTACCTCTAATTTAGAAACAGTTATACTGTCAACAGGATACTCATCATTAACATTCCATGTTATTACTACTCCATTTTCCGAAATATTCTTATCTGCCACTTCATTCAAGATAGAAGGTATAGCTCTATCATCCGTAGCTATTTTGACCTCACACCATATCGAAGAAATATCATTTGCAGTATTAGTTTTCAATCTTACATAAAAAAGTGTAGAATAAGGCAATTTAGGACTTTTATAAGAAGTTTCAGATATGGTCACCTCGTCAATCAAGTCTGTATATAAATCATCTTTAAATACCTGTACCGTATATGACTCTGCATTATCTACCTGATACCATAATAATTTAAATGTATTTGCTTCCACAATAGGATATCCTGCTACTAACTTCGGTCTAAATATGCCCTCTTGAAACTGCCGTTCACTATCACTACATGCAAAACATAAAATGATTATCGGCAGAATACTTAATAGCTTTCTAAAGAAAGTATATGTTTTATTCATAATTATTCATTTTAAATTATTTGAACCCATAATAATTTTTCAGATTTGAATTTGAAGACAAGAAAAGTGTTCCATATGGCATCAAATACGGAACAGGATCTTTCTCCGGATCAATAGCCTCTACTGTTTCCGGTGTAAAATATCCACGAAAACATCTTTTTAATGTTGCACATGGTTCCCATTCAAGTGTTACAGCATTTTGTGTCATAAACGCTTTAGCGAAAGGTTTAGAAGAATACCCCACAGGTGCAACAGACAAACGTTCATACAATCCTAAATATTCTATCTTTTTCTTACCCGGCCTATCAGGGTCATCTATTTGTTTGTAATAAAATACATCAGGAACGTCATAATATTTATTCGCTTCCAGCCCGTTTGCATTTTTCCCCATAGCAATGGCTTCTTTATAGAAATTCACTATGACTTTTCCATATAAATTCCATCTGGCTAAATCATATTTTCTTTTATTCTCACCGCCAAATTCCCATTTACGCTCATCAACAATAGCTTGAAAAAAACTTTCTTTATCAGATTTTGAATTTACATAATTTTCCACTTTTTCATTCCAAATCTTTTCGGGAAAAGCTCTTCTCCTTACCTTTTTAAGTGCTTCCTTTGCAGCATCAGTCGGCCCATTATTGTTTTCATTTACAGCTTCAGCATACATTAATAAAACATCTGCATAACGCATGTATGGAAGCATTAACTCCAGTACTTTTTGATGTTGTAGAACCCAAAGGGGTATCCATCCAGATTCTTCTATATTTTCCATCTTTAATGCCCGCCAACTGGTTACTTCCCATTGTAGGCCCAGTCTGATTAAGATTTGAATCATACTTATAGTTTACACAGGTAACATCTCTACGCAAATCATTTTTATCAAAAGAAAGCATATACAAAGTTGATAAACTATAACTTCCACTCGATTTCCCATATGGGTTATTATCACCTTCATCCATTGGAACACCAACATAGTAACAAAACTCGCCACTACCACCACCTTTCAAGACAGGAATATCAAATATAAAATCATCATTATTTAGTGTTTTCCAGTTACATACGAGACGCCAGAATTCTTCATATCCCACATTTAAATTATGGTGTCCTTCAAAAATTACTTTACCTGAATATTTCTCCGCTATCTGATAATACTCTTGCCAATCTTCACTGCGTTCCATTGTACCCACCTCATTCGGATTTTCTTTATTAGGCCGGAGCGTCCATCCGCCGCGCGTCAAGGCTATTTGCGCAATCAAACCCTGACAAAATTCTTTAGAAGCTCGCTCCACACCATAAGTAATATCTTTTGCATACTGCA
This sequence comes from Bacteroides sp. BFG-637, assembly GCF_024793605.1. Lineage (NCBI taxonomy): Bacteria > Pseudomonadati > Bacteroidota > Bacteroidia > Bacteroidales > Bacteroidaceae > Bacteroides > Bacteroides sp. BFG-637. Next base: position 446,761 of record NZ_JANUPD010000002.1, read on the forward strand.
TAACTGGTTCTACACTCTTCAAATCTTCAATTAATGTAGTTAATATCACATCTCTATCTGTAGGAGGAACTTGCATCTCATCATCAGAAGAAGAAGGTTTGAGCAAAAATGGCACATCCCCCCAAGAACGGACTAAATCATGATAAATCATTGCACGTAGCACTTTCGCCTCACCATACAATTGTAAAAGATTAGAAGCCTTTCCTAGATCAGCTTGTGCATATAAAGGAGAATTCTCAATACCATCAATTATAGCATTTGCAAGATTTACAGCTTTATACAATTCAGCCATAACACTAGACAAATTGGAATCAATAGAAGTGGGAGCAAAACAAGGATAATCCTCTCCACGCGCACTTGGGCTCTCACTTACATCCTTAAATTCAACATCTGTATTAGGTAAAAATAAAGTAATCCAACGTCCACTATAAACATTCACTAGTGGAGGATAAATACCTGATACTGCTCTGAAAATCTCTTCTTCAGAATTAAATACATAATTATTATCAAAATTTGAGGGTGAGTCCACATTTAGATAGTCATCACATGCAAATAATGATACCATACATAACAATAATAAATATTTCATTGCATTCATATCTTTTACTTTTTTAGAATGTTAAATTAACACCAAATGTATAAGTTCTACTTCTTGGATATTTATTGGAATCAATTCCAGGGGTTAAACCATTCATCATATTAACTTCCGGATCATAACCAGAATAAGAAGTTAGAGTCCAAAGATTATAGCCCGTAAAATAGAATCTTAGATTACTGATACCTATTTTTTTAGTAAAATAAACTGGCAGAGTATATCCTAATGTTAATGTATTTAATCTTAAAAAATGAACCATCTTCAACATTATAAGACATCATATATGCAGATCCCATTTTTGTAGGATTCCATATCGTTGCATTTTTGTTAAACTCTTTAAGTAACTGTGGGTTAGTTCGCAGATCATTACCTTCATCATCAAAATATCGGAAACGATGTTTGCTGTCAACTAACGTCGATAAATTATTATAACTATTTCTCCACCAAGAAACTAGATGCATTTTATTTCCATTATAAACATCATTTCCTATAGTATAATTAAAAAACATAGAAAAATCAAATCCTTTACATGTTGCATTCAAGCCAAATCCTCCTGATAATTTAGGCATAGCCTTGCCTATAACAGACAAATCCTTTTCATCTATTGTACCATCTTCATATACATCTTTAAATTTAGGTGCTCCGGGATATGGAGTAACTAATGACGAACCATCTACAACTCCCTCCTTTAAAACATACTCTTTTGTGACTTCATTATAATCAAAATCATCAACTTGATAAAATCCATCATTTGTATAACCATACATTAAACCAACAGAATTACCAACTTCCACTAAATAATCTTCATATGGAGTTTGATCTGTACTAGCCCAACCTGATGACTTCTTCCATAAAGTTTCTCCAGATGCCAACTTGACTATTTTGTTTTTATTTATTCCGACGTTAAAATTTGCATCTAACGTAAAATTCCGAGTCCTGACTAATGAGGCATTTAATGTCAATTCAATACCCTTATTTTGAGTCTCGCCCACATTCGTCTGTTGCTGCGAAAAGCCTGTTGTCTGAGGAATAGATGATGGCACAAGCAAATCTTTTGTATTATTTACATATAAATCTAATGTACCACTTAATTTTTCATTAAAAAAACCAAAATCAAAACCTAAATTATTCGTGATTGTTTTTTCCCATTTCAAGGAAGGGTTTGGTAAATAATCTGAACCATATGTATAATACGAATTTATAGCTCTCATTCCATCCTGGACCTTTCGAGGAACTTAATTTATAAGTTGATTTCCAAAGATCATTCGCTATTCTGTTATTTCCTGAAATACCAGAACTTAATCTGACCTTTAGATTGGAAACAAATGTATTTTTCAGAAATCTTTCTTCAGAGACTCTCCATGCTAATGAAGCAGCTGGAAAATATCCCCATTGATTACCTGGGGCAAACTTCGTTGAACCGTCAGCGCGTATCGTAAAAGTTGCATAGAACCTTCTATTAAAATCATACATAAGTCGTCCGAAGAATGAAGCTAATCTTTCAGGAGTACTTTTAGAACTATTTGTCTGATAGGCCTCACCCAAAGTCATATTGTCAAACGCTTTTTCAGGCGTAATACTCATAGGGAGGTAACGAGCACTCATAAAATTTGTTAGACTCTGACTATTATTAAGTTCTTGTCCTAACATTAAATTAAAATGATGTTGTTTTTTTAAATCAAATTGATACGTTAATATATTAGCAAGCCTATATTTCGGAGACTCTACTTTAGTCAGTTCAACATAAGGCATACCATTACTATATCTATCAGCATTCGAATTCTTAGATCCATAAAAACGTTTCTGATAACTATTGTTAAAATCTATGCCAAATTCCGTTCTAAACGTTAGTCCTTTTAAAATAGTCAAGTTCAACGCAGCTGTTGTATTAAACAAAGTACCTCCTTTTTGTTTCCAATTTTGATAAACATTTTCACGGGGATTATATCTTGTTACATACTCTTCCTCTTCAGGTGTATAATCATCACTAGCAGGTGGAAGTTGCATAAAATCTGTTAAACCTTGTGTAGGTGCATATTCAAGAGCTGAAAGAACGCTAACTCCATCAGTTCCTGCACCATCAGTTTTCGTATTAACAAAACGAGTATTATATTCGAAAGACAAAAAGCTGAACAATTGGCTCTTCAACTTAAAATTTAAAAATGTTTTTTGCAAACCATTACCAGCCAAAATTCCGGGTGAATTTTGATGAGTAAAACTCAAGTTATATTGATTTTTAGGACTCGCACCACTGATAGTAACATTATAATATTGAGATAAAGAAGTACCTCCCATAACTTCATCTTGCCAATCGTCACCACTATAGTTCTTATAGATATAAAATTCTGAAGGATCACCATATCTGTCAATAAAAGAAGTAGGTTCTGAGGATCTGGAACGTGCATATTCATATTGAAGTAATACAAATTCGTAAGGGTCAAGCACATCTAACTTCTTAGAAAGTGTTCTTAAAGTCACATAAGAATTAAAAGAAATAGACGTCCTCCCTTCTTTTGCTCGTTTTGTTGTTATATTTACTACACCATTAGCTCCTCGAGCACCATAAACTGCGGTAGAAGAAGCATCCTTCAACACATCAATAGATTCAATATCAGTAGGAGCAATATCTTTCAAGTTATCTACGGGAAAGCCATCTACAATATATAATGGTGAGTTATCTTGAGTTATAGAACCACCGCCACGAACTCTAATCATAATATCAGCATCAGGAGAACCATCAGCTGTAGTAATTTGCACACCTGCGAGTTTACCAACCATCGCTTCAGCGACAGAACTTACAGGAACTTGTGATATAGTCTTTCCACTGATGGAAGAAACAGAGCCTGTTAGAGCCTCTCTACGGATATTTCCATAACCAATAACAACAACTTCATCCAAAGACGCATTATCTTCTTGTAACCTGACAACTATGTTTTTTCCTATCTTTGACCTTGACTATTTGGGTTTTATAACCAATATATGAAACTTCTAATTCAATTTCACCTTTAGGTATATCAATAAAAAAATTACCTTCAAGGTCAGTTATTGTACCCTTTCCTGTTTTCTTAAGAACTATTGTGGCACCAATCAAAGGTTCTCCCAAGTCACTCACCACCTGTCCCTTTATTTTCTCATTTACTGATGATACTTCTCCTACAAAATTTATATATTCCACAGCAAATGCAGAAGAAAGTATATTTAAGCAGAATAGTATAAATACAAACGCTTTAAAATGTTTCAAACTGTTTTTCATAATAAAATCATATTTTAATTTCCGAGAATATCAGATAAATTCATCTGCTTAGGAAAGATTTTTTCGTTCCTCCTTTTCTATTAATCTCGAAAATGTTTCAACCTATGTTTTAGTTAGACAAAGTAATAAGTATCAATCCTGCAATGAACAAGAGAAACATGGCAGCTATCAACTTGTTAATTTCACTTGGTGCTTCCTTGAATTCTTTCCACACAAATACCCCCCATACCATAGCTACTACCGGAGCAGCGTTACTCAACGCATATGAAATAGCGGGATTGGCAGCTCCAGCTCCCATAAAACTAACAACCATACCTCCCATCCAAATAAATCCACCTAATATACCAATAAAATGTGTTCTGACGCTACCTGCAAAATATTCCTTCATAGTTACTTTTTCACCTTTTACAGGATTCCGCATAGCAATGCTATTAAAAATAGGTGTAGTAACTAAAATACCAACTGCAAAACAAAATATACCTGTGTAGGGAGTTAGGGTACCAGAGCCTCCTGCAACATAAAATGGATCCAATGATTTTACTACTAACCCATAAAAGAACATAATAGCAATACCAGCTATAATCGCAAGCAATATACCCATTTTAGGTGTATTAGTTTTGCTTGTAGGCAATTTAGCATATGCTTTACCACAAATAAAGATAGCTATAATTATAACTATTACACCTAACCATAACAATACTTGATTACCAGGGTACATTTGACCTGCAAAAACTATTAACAAATAGTTGAAAATAATACCACCAATCCATGCAAGACCACCACCAATGGGAAATCCCACAGACATACCTGCTACAGAAATAGCAGCTGTCAGAAAAAATATTACCAAAATTCCAAACAACACCTCCTAAAAATGCATATTTAATACTTTTCCAATCAAAAACTTCTAAGTCTTGTAAGAAAGTACGACCTTCATTTCCCATAGATCCTAAAGTAAGTGCAGCTAACGAGGCTGTCAAAAACAAGCCAATAGTTAAGTCCCAATAGAACAACTCAAAACTCCACTTATTATCAGTAGCAACCATTTTCTGTGTATTCGCCCACGACCCCCAACAGACACAACAAACAACACAACAGAGAATCGCCAATATATAATTATTAATTAATATCATGGATTATCACATTTATTATACATGAATATATAGTTCCCATCCCAAATAGTTATTAATAGCTTCTTCCAAAATATCCTTTACATTACCGCGACACATCGCTACATGATGTTCAAAGCCGTTCTTGCAAATATATTTCATCAAGGTCTGCAAATTATTCACTTTAGTTACTGCAATACACCCATCCATTCCGTAAGGATCATCAGTAATTTTTCCTTCTCCCAAATATGATTTAATACATCCTCTAGTGTCATCAGTAGAGATACGAAAAAACGTAAATTCTCCTTGTTTAACCTTCCCATAAACAGCTCCAAATGTATTTACTTTTCCAAGTGTCCTTCCTAATACACCTAAAGTGCCTAGTGTAATGTTATCCATAACAAAGGATTTGGGAAAATTACCACAATGGGTACAAACACATTTATTACGATCTTCTGCAAAATTATTATTCCAATCTAATAAAGCCGACTGACGACCAGAAGCCAAAGTTAACGCATACATTGAAACGGCACCAGCAATATCGACTTCACAAGCTGCCGGAATAAGTTTTTCTCCTAGCATACTCATTGTTACGCAAGCTGCACAACCATAATTCTGTTCCAAAGAGTCCCAACATTGGATAGCTACAGCATCGATTGCATTTGCTTCCATCCATTGCTCCACAGCCAAACCAAATTTTGCCTGAAGTATAAGTTTCCCATCATATTCTTGCGGAACTAACGCATATTTTTTAATATCTTCTACTTTTTGCAATAAAGCAGAATTGTCATTCTCTATTTTGCTAGCAACTGCCAATATTTCCGATAAATCAACTGGAACAACAGTAATTCCGGTAGCTTGAAGAATTTTTTCACTTGCACGAACTGTTTGAAAACCTGCAGGACGGGCACCTATAGCTCCAATACGAGCATGTCGAAGTCCATTAACAACACGACAAATTGCAGCAAATTTATTAATATCTTTAGCTAATAAATCAGAGAAAATAGAGTAAGTGTGTAAAGTTGTATCCGTAAAAGGTATACCATATTGATACAAGTTGTTACAAACTGATATTTTTCCACAAAAGGCATCACGACGGCTATCCAAATCGACTTTATTATTTTCATCATCACATGCCTGTACTAAAATTGGAACATTCAATTCTGCTATACTAATAGCATTAATTATACCGATTTCAAAGCCAAAATTCGGTAATGAAACTATGATCCCATCAATGCGTTCACGATTTTCACGAAATAAAGCAGCACTTTTCAAACCATCTTCTCGTGTTTCGATACTACTACTCCCTGTAGGAGTCGCATCCTCTGGTAAAATAACATAATCATAACCTTCATTTGTAAGTACCGTCAACAATTGTTTACGAACATCTTTTGCCAATTCTGCATTAAAATAAGCTCGGGTTCCAATAATAACACCAAAACACATTTTCTTTTTGTTTTTCATTTTCATACAGCATCAAATTTAAATTATTTATATATAGAAATAACATTTTTTACAGCTTCACACCAACCATTATGGAAACTTCTAGCTCTTGCTTTATCCATATGTGGATATATATATTTTTTAGCAGCACACAAGTTAGCTACTTCTTGAAAGTTATTCCAAACTTTACGAGCTAAGCCGTTCATTATAACAGCCCCTAATGCCGATGCCTCCTCTATATTAGAACGACTTATTGTAGCCTGCAACATATCAGCCTGAAATTGCATCAAAAATTGATTTTTAGTTGGACCACCATCTACTCGCAATTCTTGTAAAGATATGCCCGCCTTTTGAGACATCATATCCACCAAATCTTTTATCTGATAAGCTATTGATTCAAGTGCAGCACGTAAAATTTGTGCTTTACCCGTTCCTAAAGTCATACCTAAAATAACGGCTTTAGCTTTAGGCTGCCACCAAGGTGCCCCCTAATCCTGCAAATGCAGGAACCAAATAAACACCAGCTGTATCTTCCATCATAGATGCAAATTCTTCTATTTCAGCCGGCGAATCTATCAATCTCAACCCCTCCACTAACCAATTTATAGTAGCTCCTGTACAATGAACATTTCCCTCAAAAGCATAAAATATTTTATCTAAAGCAGAAAAACCTATTGAGGTTACCACTCCCCTAGGAGCTGTGATAAACTTTTCTCCAATATTTAACATAACAGAGGATCCTGTTCCATAAGTAACTTTTCCCAAGCCGGCCTCAAAGCACATCTGACCAGTCAATGCACCATGAGAATCTCCTAAAACGCCAGCTATAAGAATGGGGACATTGAATAGATTTCCTATTGTCGTCTCTCCAAATATAGAATCACAGGAGCATACACGTGGCATCATATTACGAGGAATTGTAAATAGTTCAAGTAAATCATCATCCCATTTTAAGGTATGAATATTAAAAAGCAGTGTCCTAGAAGCATTGGTGTAATCTGTTACATGCTCCCGACCTTCTGTTAATTTCCAAATCAACCAAGAATCAATCGTTCCCAATAATAATTCACCTTTATCTGACATCTCACGAGCATTCTCCACATTATCAAGAATCCATTTAACACCACTCGCAGAGAAATAAGGATCTAATAACAAACCGCTTTTATATTGCACCAGCTTATCATATCCTTTTTCTTTTAATTCTTTACAGATAGAAGTACCTCGCAAACATTGCCAAACTATCGCGTTATATATAGGTCTACCAGTCTTTTTATTCCAAACAACAACTGTTTCACGCTGATTTGTAATAGCTAAAGAATAATTACATATTTCTTTTTCTTGTTTTATTAGTTCTGTTATTGATCTCAATACATTTTGATAGATCTCTTCTGGATCATGCTCTACCCATCCTACTTTCGGATAATATTGTTGATGACTAATGTTCACCCTCCGCAACAACTCACATTTTTCATTAAAGAGCATTGCCTTCGTTGCAGATGTACTTTGATCAATTGCAATTATTTTGTGATTCATAAATATCAGATATTATAGGTCTATCAAGAATACTTGACTGCACGTTTAAAAAATCCAAAGCCGTTTTAAAGATGCTTTCTTTATCTAAGCCATAATAAGTAAATATTTCCGATGATTGTCCATGAATAACATTCTCATCTGGTATTCCTATAATACGGACAGGAACTGGCATTTCCGAAATAGTTTCGGTGACAATACTTCCCAATCCTCCAAACCGACTATGTTCCTCAACTGTTATAATTCTTCCAGTTTCAACAGCTGCTTTTAAAATAGCATTTCTATCATAGGGTTTAATAAAAGCCATGTCAAGAACCCGTGCTTGTATACCTTTTTGATGTAGCATAAGACCAGCTTGATAGGCATGATATACAGTCTCACCTGCTGCGATGATTGTCAGATCAGAACCTTCAAGTAAAGTATTCGCTTTCCCAAAAGTTAATTCAAAATCATCATTTTCATAAACATCTGGAACTGCAGCACGTCCAACTCGTATATATACAGGCTCAGGATAATCAACTAATAATTTCACAAGTTTCTTAGTTTGTCGTGCATCACATGGCAGAACCATATTCATTCCTGGAAAAGTACGCATTACAGCAATATCATGCAAACTATGATGACTAGCACCTAATGCTCCATAAGCAACTCCACCACTCACCCCAAATATTTTCACATTATTACGACTATAAGCTAAATCCACTTTAACCTGTTCAAGACTACGAGCTATGTAAAAGCAAGCTGGACCACAAACAAATACTTTTTTTCCGCTATGGGCCAACCCAGCAGAAATACCGACTGCATTTTGCTCTGCTATCCCGCATTCAACAAATTGTTGAGGTAACTCCTTTGCAAAATCCCCTAATGTCACAGAGCCACGAGCATCAGTTGTAACCGCCACTATATCCTTGTCTAGATGTGCTAATTCTAGTAAGGTTTCAGTAAATATCTTTCTGCAAGCTAACATATTATTTCTTTTTCTAAAACAACAATTCTATCTGAAATTTCCCGAATAGCCTCTTCGTATTGTTCTTTTGAAGGCACTGCATGATGCCATTTAGCAATTCCCTCCATATAGGACACACCTTTTCCTTTAGTAGTATGAGATATAAGTAAGTGAGGCTGATGATTTGAATAATCAATCTTTTCAAACGTATCCACTATATCACCAATATCATCCCCATTCATTTCTTTTACATCCCATCCCAAAGCACTCCAACGCTGATAAATACTTTCCAAAGACATGACTTCTTCCGTAGTTCCACTTATTTGCAAACCATTACGATCAATTATTGCCACCAAATTATCCAAGTGATACTGTTTAGCAGCCATAGCAGCTTCATAAATAGAACCCTCTCCTTGCTCACCATCCCCCATCAAGACAAAGGTTCTGTAGGGATGACCATCCATTTTTGCCGCAATAGCCATACCAACTCCAATAGATAACCCATGTCCCAAAGCTCCAGTATTAACCTCAATACCAGAAACTTCTATAGTAGGATGCCCCGAAAGTACAGAGCCAAATTTCCCTAGAGAGTTTACCAAATCATGAGATATAAAACCTTTTGCTTCAAGAGTCACATATAAGGCTTCAACACAATGACCTTTACTCATAATAAAACGATCCCTCATAATCGCTTTAGGAGTCTTAGAATCAATATTCATCGTATCAAAATAGAGAACTGTAAGAACATTTAAGCAAGAAAGGTCACCTCCAATATGTCCTGCCTTTGCCTTATAAACAACCTCCATCAACCGTCTTCGATTCTCCTCCGATTGCAACTTTAGTTCTTTTATCTTCATATTATTATCTATTTTAGATTATTTCCTCGACAAAGAAAAGAATAAAAAAGAATAAAACAAAGCAATTCGAAAGCATTCGTAATTTTATTCACATTTATTAACTTGAAAACAAAAGAGAACCAAACAATATAAAATAAGATAATCCTATTATACGAAGTTTACTATTATGAATATTGCAAGGTTATTAATTATTAAAAAGCATATTGAATTTTTCGTTTATTTTCGATTTTAATTAATTTTGCAAAAATAAATAATTGAAAAGACATGCTGAATACTGTTGAAGAAGGATTAGAAATGATTCGTCAAGGAAAAATTATAATTATTGTAGATGACGAAGACAGAGAAAATGAGGGAGACTTTGTCGTTGCAGGAGAAAAAATAACACCAGAAATAGTCAACTTCATGATAACCAACGGCAGAGGTTTACTTTGTGCTCCATTACCTCGCACTCGCTGTGAGGAATTAGAACTATATCCCATAGCTTCTCAAAATACCTCTCTTTTAGGTACACCATTTACAATGTCGGTTGATTTACGTGGTCATGGATGTACAACAGGAGTCTCTGCCTTCGATCGTTCTGCTACTATACGCGCATTAGTATCAGAAGATATAGCTCCTACAGATTTAGCACGCCCTGGACACATTTTTCCTCTTTATGGAGTGAAAAATGGCGTATTAGAACGTAACGGTCATACAGAAGCATTGCTAGATATGACAAGATTAGCAGGGCTAAAAGCAGGTGGAGCCCTTATTGAAATATTAAACAAAGATGGTTCAATGGCCCGCTTACCTGAATTATACGCATTAGCTCAAAAATATCAACTTAAAATAATATCGATAAAAAGCATTCAAGAATACCGCATAAAAAATAATCTATAAGTAATATGGCACTAAATCAAAGGAGAGTAAAAATACTAAATTTAATTCGCGAAGACGGACATGCAAAAGTTCAAGATTTAAGCAAAATCTTTAAAGTCACAGATGTAACTATACGACAGGATTTGGAAGTCTTAGAAAACATGGGATATATCCAAAGAGAGCACGGAGGAGCGTTTCTGAAAGATGTTGGTTCATTTGCAAAAACAGGACAACTACTTAATCAAAGCCATATAGAAGAAAAAAGAGAAATAGCATTAAAAGTTTTAGAATTAATAAATGAAGAAGACAGTATTATTTTAGACTCTGGCTCAACCACCACTGAAATAGCCAAGCTTCTCATAAACTACAAAAAACTTACTGTTATAACAAATGCGTTAAACATTGCATTAATACTCGGTGAGAATCCTGGAATTAGCCTTATCGTAACAGGAGGAGAATTTAAGGCACCAACACTGTCCCTAACAGGAAAAATGGCAGCAGATTCTTTTAAAGATATTCATGCTAATAAATTATTTCTAGCTACTGCTGGAATTTCCTCAGATATGCGTCTTACATATCCTAGTTTGAGTGATTTAATCGTTAAATCTGCCATGATTAAATCTGCCGACCAAGCATATTTAGTTGCAGATTCTTCTAAAGTAGGAATTAGTTCATTAGCAAACCTAGGATCAATATCACTTATACAAACAATTATCACAGACAATAAAATTTCAAATGAAAGTATAGAGAAAATAAGAAGAAAAAATGTGAATATTATATTCTCGTAAAGAGCCATATTAGATTATTCGGCATTATTTGGCCAAAACATATATTTTACATTCCTTCTCCTCCAACAAGCAGAAAGGGATATAAATAGTATTTCCTTTTACTATCATACACAACCCACTATATGCTTTCTTAATTCAAATACAGATTTATATATTCATTCTCCTCTTATAGGATCATTATTCTTGCGAACAGTACCAATTTCCAATTAAATATTTTCAAACATTTCGGCTTTATCTAACAAAATAGTTATGATATTTCAAATCCACCTCAGCACCTATTTTTTTGAATACGGCTTGTAAGAGAAATAACCTATCCAGTACTTTACTATCATCGCACACAATTTAGGGTAAGATAAACTAATGAATAAACGTAAGAATTCGTAAGCATCCGATAAAGTACACTATAAAAAATGGCTGTATCTCCTTTCCTGGTAAGCAGCCATCTATCGTTGTATCTCCATCATTCTTTATTCTTTTCCTTCCATTTGTGTGGCAACATTTGTAGCAGTTCCTCATAATTTGCCTTCTGCATATATGGCATTCTTGCTATAACGTCATTCAGATAAGTGCGCGGATTTACTTTATGCGCTTTGCACGTAGCCAGTAACGAACAGACGACACTCATGCTGACGGCCGCCTGATGGTCTCCACAGAACAAGTAGTTCTTTCTACCCAATGTGATTGGTCGGATGGCATTTTCCGCCAGATTGTTATCAATATGGATACGTCCATCCTGCAGATACCTCATCATATTCTCCCAGCGGGTATAGGCATAGGTTATCGCCTTTCCGGTCAGGCTGTTTGGGCTGTATTTTATCCCTTCTGTTTCCATCCATAGCTTCAAGGCATCCATAATAGGTCCGGCAAGTTCCTGACGTTTTCCCATTCGTTCATTTTCTGTAAGCTGCTTCTGGTCACAGTCATGTTCTATGCGATATAGAAGCTGTATTTCTTTTAAGGCATGTTCCGCCATCTGCCTGTTTTCAGCAAGTGCCTGCTCAAAATACCTGCGTATATGAGCCATGCAGTTAACAAGGCGCACATTCGGGTTGACCTTGAAAGCCGATTCGTAACCCTCAAAGCCGTCACATTGGAAATAACCCTTGAAGTCTTTAGCCAGTTGCCCTATCACCGTACCTGACCGTGATCCTTTGTCATAATGGAAAAGCACCAGTCGTTCGACTACCGCCCTGACCATCCACAAGTATTCCTTGTTGGTCTGATGTCCTGCCTTGTCCAGTACAGGTACGGTCGTTTCATCCCCCTGTATGTAGTCGGATTTCATGATTTCCTGCCTGAGTACCTCGTAAAGTGGCTTGAGAAGTTCAACCGCAGGCTTGAACCATCCGTCTATGGTACTTTCACTAGCTTTGAAGCCCAGGTGATGCAACTGTTTCACCTGGCGGTAGAAGGGAAGATGATACTCATATTTCTGCAGGAGTATCTCCGCCAAAAGTGTAGGTCCCGCTATTCCTTTGTATATAGGCAACAGCGGCATGGCGGCTATCTCCACTCCTTTTCTGCCGACCGGTGGAAGTGAAGTGTTGTCTTTAAGGGCATATTTGGGCCGTACAATCTCCTTTATATAAAGTTGTCCGGGCTTATGTTCCACCACACGGGTCACTTCCTCACCAATCTTCCTGTACAGTTCCAGGTCAATGTCTTCCGGCTCGATGATTACCCTTTCAAGTACGGGAAGACCTTCCATTATCCTGCGGTTATTCCGTTCCCGTTTCTTGCTCTCCACCGTTTCTTTTGTGATTGTCTGCACCGCTACTTCACGCGCTTTTTCCAGTTCAGCCGCGTTATCAGGAAGAAAGTCACCGAACAGGTCAGGCTGGTTGGAATCAAGAGACGGGAGTTTCTCTGACTTGTGACCGAAAAGCTGGCGGTTCAGCCATGCGACTTGAGCCGTCAGCTCATTGAGACGGTTCTGTAAGGATTCATTCTGCCGGGTAAGCCTGATAATGGTCTCAGCCTGGGATGCGTTCACCTGCTGCAGGGACTGCAGCATTGAGTTCATCTGTGAAAGCATCTCTTCCTGAGTCATAATCCGTTTCTTTTAATTACACTATAAATGTACAAAATATATCCCGGACAGACAAGGAATACGACATCTATTTTTATACAGTATATACATTTCGTTCCGCCCTCAGACGTCTCAAACGCTGCCCGGGAGATTCACGGATTCCTTCCACCATAATGACAAGATCGCGCCATTCCATCGGATAGCTGCGCGATTTCTCGTCATATTCGGGAATCTTGAAATGACCGGCTTCAAGGCGCTTGACATACATCACCAGACCGCCATCCTCGGCATGGAGAAGCTTCATCAATTTACGGCTGCTGCCAATGAAGATGAATACATCACCGTTCCTGACACTGCAGCCCATACGCTCGTGTACCACACCGCAGAGAGAACTGATACCCTTGCGCATATCAGTCCTGCCGGGGCAGAGAAAATACCGCATCGTATCATTCAGGCAGAACATGGCAACAGGCGTATTGGTTAATCAAACGGGAAGCGGCCTCTTCCATACCGGCACCCAAATGGGCACGGACGCCATTAGGAAACAACAGGGTCATTCCGGAAACAGAAGAGGAGGAAGCAATACAGGGGGGACGTCAGGCTGATGGGGGCTAAGACTGATTGGGGAGCAGATGTCTCGTGATCGGGAACACTGGAAGATTTACGTTTCCAATAATTGTACGTGGAGTAACTGACATGTTCACGTTGCAGAAATTTCAGAAGACTCAGACCGCTTAAACGATGCAGTTCCTGTAAAGAGGTAAATTGTTCTTTTGTCATAATGAAAATATGTTAGAAGTTCATGCAATATTGCACAGGCAAAGGTGCTATGAAAATATGACAGAGAAAACGGGTACTTTATCGGATGCTTACAAGAATTCTGACTAGCATAAAAAAAAATAGTGACGTGATATACTCAGAATTATACGGCATACCAACTATCACCATCCTATAGAATAGAAAGAATTAATTCACCAACAAAGATTCCTACTTATCCTATAAACCATAGCAACCATATGAAGAGATAATGTAAAGACAATGTTTACAATCAAAATAAGTAACAATACGAGAAAAGGTTATCCAATATCTTAACAATATCAAAATGAAATAAAGGAAAGGAGAAAAACATATATTTATTGGTGACTTCTATCCTTCTGGGCAAAATATAACAAATACTCCGAAAGTTATCCATCCAACTTTCGGAGCTATTCAATTTTATTTTATTCCCACTCTATAGTCGCATTAGGTTTCGGCGACATATCATAACAAACGCGATTTACATTCTTCACTTCTTTCAGAATGCGGTCTGTTATCTTCATCAGGATAGGCCAATCAATCGGCTCAATAGTAGCCGTCATAGCATCTACCGTATTGACAGCACGAATAATAACCGGCCAATCAAAAGAACGAGCATTGTCACGTACCCCCACGGATTTAAAATCAGGCACTACGGTAAAGTATTGCCATACTTTTTTATCCAGTCCGGCAAGTTGGAACTCTTCACGCAGAATGGCATCGGATTCACGTACTGCCTCCAAACGATCACGTGTAATAGCACCCAAACAACGTACGCCCAAACCAGGTCCAGGGAACGGTTGACGGTAAACCATTTCATAAGGTAAACCTAGCTCCAAACCACAAGCACGAACTTCATCTTTAAATAATTGGCGCAATGGTTCTACAAGTTGGAATTTTAAATCTTCGGGCAAACCACCTACATTATGATGAGACTTCACCATTTTAGCTGTTTTCGTTCCACTTTCCACAATATCCGGATAAATAGTACCTTGACCCAAGAAGTCAATACCATTCAGCTTACGTGCTTCTTCTTCGAACACACGAATAAACTCACCACCAATAATTTTACGTTTCTGTTCCGGATCTTCCACACCTGCCAGTTTATTCAGGAAACGATCGGTTACATCTACATAAATAAGATTTGCTTTCAACTGGTTGCTGAATACCTCAACCACATCTTCAGACTCTCCCTTACGCATCAAACCATGATTAACATGTACGCAAACCAGATTGTTACCAATTGCCTTCAGAAGTAAAGCTGCTACCACAGAACTGTCAACTCCGCCCGACAAAGCCAGCAAAACTTTCTTATCACCTACTTGACGCCTAATCAACTCGATCTGGTCATTAACAAAATTCTTCATGTTCCAGTTAGCTTCAGCTTTGCAAGCATCGAAAACAAATGATTTCACTGCTGCCTTTATAGCCTCAATATCATCTGTAAATTCTGCCAACTTCACTTCGCAAGTTGCTTTATCGTGACCTGCAGCCATGACGGGAATCCCCAAAGTATAGATAGCCGGATTTACATCAATGGCAACGCCATCAATTACATTATTCGGTCCACCATTGATAATAATACCCTTTACATTGGGCAATGCTTTCAGTTCTTCCACTGTGATATCGTGAGGATAAATCTCACTATAAACTCCTAATGCACGGATGGCGCGAGCCAATACCGTATTCTCATGACTACCCAAGTCAAGGATAACAATCATATCCTGCTTCCATCTGATTTTGGTTGTTTTTTAAGTTATTGTATTGTTTATTATTCACTATCGTTTCCAAACGGTCTGCAAATATAAAGATTTTTAGAGAGACTATAATACATTGATTCTCTAAAGTTTCAGAACAGAGTCACGTTTTTTTGCTGTTATAGTATTCAATTCAACAAAGAATTAAAACAACATAGGAAGTAGATAGCAATAACCCAATTCTTTCATAGACTCCTTCAAAACTATGCCTTCAACCGCATCACAAACCGACTTCCCTTCCCCAATTCGCTCTCTACCGTCAGCGTACCGCCATGAGCTTCCACAAAATCCTTGGAAATAGATAATCCCAAACCACTGCCTTGTACTTTCGTTCCGGGTACACGGAAATAACGGTCGAAGATACTTTTGTGATAACGCGGATCAATCCCCTTTCCAAAATCCTGAACATAGAGTTCGATCATATTTTCATCCTGTTTAGCACCGATAATCACACGTCCGTTTTCTTTAGAATAACGGATAGCATTACTTAGCAGATTCGTCAATACCCAGGCAATCTTTTCACTGTCGACAAAGAGTTTGCCGATTTTCTCTTCCGGATATTCCACTTCTATCTGGATATTAAACTTATCCGCTTGCACCTGATTAGCTTTGATCGCATATTCGATCAACTCAATCGGTTTGGTGATCTTCGGCATAAACTGTAGTTTTCCCGCTTCCACCTGGGTCATGTTAAGCAATTCTCCGGTGATACTCAACAAACGCTCGCTGTTCTCCTTGATACTCTTAGACAACTGCTCCTGTTCATCATTCAATGCACCGACACGCTTATCTTCCAACAGTTGGAGACTCATCATAATAGCGGCAATCGGAGTCTTCAGTTCATGAGATATCGTCGAAATAAATGTAGTCTTGGCAGAATCCAGTTCCTTAAATTCCGTGATATTCTTCAATAAAATAACATCACCCAGTTTGCGGGGTTCCCCTTTTTCAGCCTCCGTATTAATGATAGGGACATAAGAGGCCTTAAAGTAACTCTCTTTATCGTCAGCATATATTTTCAACGGTTCCTTCTGCTCACTTGGCGTCACCAATTCACGGATCAACCGCCGCAACAGGTCATTCTTCAAAGCCAGTTCCTCCGCCGATTGACGAATCACCTTCTCCCGTTTCAGATTCAAGACATTGAGCGCTTCCTCATTGATAAACAAAATCTCACGCTCCATATTCAGTCCGATCACCGGATCATCGATACTGTTTACAATTGCTTCAATAAATTTCTTTGCAGAAAGAATATCCGACAAAGTACTGGCACGATATTCGGTCAAACACTCCGCCATCCGGTTAAAACTATCCGCCACATCCCGGAACTCTTCATTATTATCCATTTGCAAACGCTTCTCATAATTATGATTAGCTATTTCAAGAATTCCCTCTTTCAGCTCTTTAATAGGCTTGCTGATAGAACGAGGCAGCCAATAAAGCAATATCAGTCCGGTCAAAATACAGATTCCTCCCGTTATGGAAATCCATAATAATGCACGTTCCAATGCAGGCATGGCAGCGGGACTATCAGGTTCTGTCGCTGTCAGGATTTGAAGATTCACTACTGAAAGTGTAACCAACAAAATAATCATTCCGGCCAGCATTCCGATACCAAGAATCAGTTTCGTTTTAATATTCATAACGTTCATACGATTAATATTATGCAAGTATAATCAAATCTACATTAGCTTGTGACAAATTATTCAAAAACTTTCTATATCCCAGTATAGAACAAATAGCGTATGGCAACCTTAAATTAGGAGTTCCCATGCAAACTGTCGATATCTGTTTCTCTTTACAAACCTTGACGATACTCCCCAAAATATCCTTCGACTGCACCTGTACCACCTCTCCCCCAAGTTCCGCCACGAGCTTAAAATGGTTCAACAGATACCGTTGACTGGCTAAATCGATTCTATCCATACTCTCTTTCGGAGTCTGAACATACAGGGCTATAAAAGTGGTGTTATACCGGGTTGCCAACTTTGCCGCCTTTCTGATAATCCGCCGGGGTGTTTTCTCGTGACTACTGATACAAGCCATAAACTTCTCATGCCGGAGTCCGACGGCTACTCCCATCACCACCTCATTCTCCACCTTTTTTCTACCCGCAACGCTACTTCCTTCAAAGCCAACTCACGTAACTGAAGAATATTCTCTGTCCGAAAGAAATTATCCAATGCCGTCTGAATCTTTTCCGGACGATATATCTTACCCGCTTTCAAACGTGCAATCAGCTCCTCTGCCGTCAAGTCAATATTCACCACCTCATCCGCTTCCTGAAGAACACTGTCGGGCACCCGTTCTTTCACTTCAATACCCGTAATCTCCTGCACTTCTTCATTCACGCTTTCAATGTGCTGAATATTGATTGCCGAAATCACATTGATTCCCTCATCCAGCAAAGTGATCACATCCTGCCAACGTTTCTCGTTCAAGCTACCTTCTACATTGGTATGAGCCAGTTCATCCACAATTACAATTTCCGGATGGACACGGATAATCGTATCCAGATCCATTTCTTCCAATTCTTTCCCCTTATAGAAGATTTTACGACGCGGAATGACAGGGAGCCCTTGCAGCAATGCTTCCGTCCCGGCGCGTCCATGAGTTTCGATATAGCCGATTTGCACGTTCACACCGTTCTCCAGCAGTTCATGTGCCTCCTGAAGCATACGATATGACTTTCCCACACCGGCTATCATACCGATATAGACCTTGAATTTACCCCGGTGGGACTTCTTTATCAGATCCAAAAAATACTGTACACTATGTTCTCTATCATCCATTACGTCAATCTGTTATTTTAAACATCCTAACCCGTAGTAATCATCACGATCACCACGGGTTTCACAAAAATTCATGAGTTTATTTTATGGCCTTAAAGTTACGCCAAATACTAAATGGGCGTCCTCCAAACGTGGATTCCATATAGCCTGTACAAATATAGGCAATGAAAACTTATCATTAAAATTTATTGCTTTCGTTGCTTTCAAAGCTAGGTTCGTCACTGCAAACCCATTCACATTATACTGCGGAGTCTTATAAGGAACCACTCCACAAGTAGCATTCAGATCAACTCCTTTCACACTGAACGGATAATTCAGTTCTACGTAAGAAGAGTATGCCTGCTTTTCTTCCCCCTCATCAGTCGTTTTTCTGTCAGCACCGGCAAACATGGTATACCATGCGATAGATAACGGGAACTTTTCAATAGGAAGCGTATAAGCTAACCCTGCTTCAAAATGGTGTCCGGTGTCTCCACTTTTAAAATGAAAATAATTATTGGCAAGTTCTCCATTGGCCACATCAGCTTGTCCGTCCCACCAAAGAGTGGCTACAGAAAGCGTCGGTCCTGCTTCACCGAACTTATAAGCTGCGGTCAGGTCAATTTCTTTATTACTCTCACTCAAACTAGTTGAACCCCATGCAGTAAGCGAGAAATTACCTACGCTAAATCCCAAAGTCGGCTGAAAGGAAGCAGCTCCTCCCTGATAAATACCACGCCATACATACGAACTTACCAAATCACTTTGTATAGTAAACTCTTGTGCTTGTGCATTAACTGTTCCCAACATACAAACGGCTGCTACAGCCATTGTTCCTAAAAAACTCTTTTTTATAAAAAAACTTTTCATACTTCTTATCTTATTCTATTTTATGTTTCCGTAAAAAAGCAGCGCCCTATCCAACCCTGTTAATTTGAACCGCGGCATAACCCAAACGGTCCGGACAGGAACGCTGCTCAATCTTCATCTACTTATTGCTTTCCTCTAAAGCGATATTCAATTTCAATACATTCACCTTTTCTGTTCCCAACAACCCCAAAAACGGTTTTTCTATGCTTTTATCAACAATTGCTCTCACCTGTTCCTCTCTCAATCCACGTGCTTGTGCTACTCTCTTCACTTGTACATACGCACATTGAGGAGTGATATTAGGATCTAGTCCCGAACCACTGGCCGTAACCATTTCGGCTGGCACATCCGCACGATTCAAATAAGGATGATGTACAAGGAAAGTATCAATACGCGCTTTCACTTCATCCAGATATTCTTGATTCGTAGGCCCTTTATTACTACCTGCGGAACTCGTAGCATCATATCCGTCTCCGGCAGAAGATGGACGTCCCCAGAAATAAATATCTTTTGTAAACATCTGACCTACATTAGCCGCTCCCACTACTTTCCCATCCAGCGTAGCTACTTCGGCATTTCCTTTATTAGGACCCGCTACCTGTGCGAACACCCACAGGATAAGGATATAGAACACGGAAAAAAAAGACACAAAAAGCAAGTGTTATTTTTAATGACTTCAATAAAGTTTTCATTGCTATTGTTTTTTAATTAAAAGAATAAACCTACTACTAAATCTATCAATTTGATTCCCACGAAAGGAGCAATCACACCACCCACACCATAGATCAGCAGATTACGGCGAAGCAAAGCACTCGCACCTATCGGCTTGTATTGCACACCACGCAAAGCCAACGGAATCAGAATCGGAATAATAATCGCATTAAAAATGACTGCCGAAAGAATAGCACTTTCAGGACTATGCAGATGCATGATATTCAGAGCAGCCAGTTCGGGAATGGCGATCATAAACAAGGCCGGAACGATAGCAAAATACTTCGCTACGTCATTGGCGATAGAGAAAGTAGTCAGCGTACCACGTGTCATCAGCAATTGTTTACCGATTTCCACAATCTCGATCAACTTCGTCGGGTCGTTATCCAAGTCGACCATATTACCAGCTTCCTTCGCTGCCTGTGTACCGCTATTCATGGCTACGCCCACATTGGCCTGTGCCAAAGCAGGAGCATCGTTCGTTCCGTCTCCCATCATTGCAACCAATTTACCAGCCTGCTGTTCCTTCTTGATATATTCCATCTTATCTTCCGGTTTCGCTTCGGCGATAAAATCATCCACACCGGCTTTTTCAGCAATATATTTTGCAGTTAACGGGTTGTCACCTGTCACCATTACCGTCTTCACTCCCATCTTACGCAGACGTTCGAAACGTTCCTGAATACCCGGTTTGATAATATCCTGCAGTTCAATAACACCAGTCACCTTTCTGTTTACACATACTACCAGCGGTGTACCACCATTGCTTGAGATAGAAGAAATAATCTCTTCCACTTCTTTCGGAAATTCATTCCCGTCACCTTCCACCATCTTACGGATGGCATCAAAAGCACCTTTACGAATCTGCGTTCCATCTGCCAGGTCTACTCCCGAACATTTGGTTTCAGCCGTAAACTTAATCATACGTGCTCCTGTTGTATTCAGATTACGCATACGAATGCCCGACTCACGTCCCAATTCTACGATAGACTTACCTTCCGGCGTTTCATCGGATAAGGAAGACAACAGACAAGTTTCCACAAAATCGTGCAGATCGACACCCGGAGCTGTATGGAAATGAGTTGCTTTACGATTACCAATGGTGATAGTACCCGTTTTATCCAGCAGTAATGTATCAATATCGCCCGCAGTTTCAACCGCTTTACCGGATTTAGTAATCACGTTGGCGCGAAGTGCACGGTCCATACCGGCAATACCGATGGCAGAGAGAAGTCCACCGATAGTTGTCGGGATCAGACACACAAACAAAGAAATAAGCGAAGCAATAGTGATGACCGTATTACTATAATCGGCAAACGGTTTCAAAGTCACACACACAATGACGAAAACAAGCGTAAAACCTGCCAGCAAAATAGTCAATGCAATCTCATTCGGGGTTTTCTGGCGGGAAGCACCTTCCACCAATGCGATCATCTTATCAAGAAAACTTTCTCCCGGTTGGGTAGTCACCATCACCTTTATATGATCGGACAGTACTTTCGTACCTCCTGTTACCGAACTCTTGTCGCCACCTGCTTCACGAATGACCGGAGCAGACTCACCGGTAATGGCACTTTCATCAATAGAAGCCAACCCTTCAATAATCTCACCGTCGGAAGGAATCACGTCTCCTGCCTCGCAGACAAACACATCCCCTTTCTTCAACTGTGAAGAACTGACAGTAACGATTTTATTGCCTTCCACTTTCTTTGCCGGTGTCTCTTCACGAGTCTTACGCAAACTGTCGGCCTGTGCTTTACCACGTGCCTCTGCAATAGCTTCGGCAAAATTGGCAAACAGCAAAGTGATAAACAGAATGATAAACACGGCAATGTTGTAAGCAAACGAACCCTGTGAAGAATTAACAATGGAGTAGAGCGTCACAAGCAGCATGACTACCGTAGCCACCTCTACCGTAAACATAATCGGATTCTTTATCATCATTCGTGGGTTCAGTTTCACGAATGATTGTTTCAAACTTTCTATAACTTGCTCCTTTGGAAACAAAGAAGCTGATTTATTATCTTTCATATCTTCTCTAATTCAGTATTACAAACTTAAATGTTCAGCAATCGTGCTCAATGCATGTACCGGGAAGAACGACAGAGCGGCAATAATGAAGATAACTACAAATGTCATTACTCCGAAAGTCAGTGTATCCGTCTTCAACGTACCGGCACTTTCCGGTATGAATTTCTTCTGCGCCAGTAGCCCGGCAATGGCAACCTGTCCGATAATAGGAAGGAAGCGACTCAGAATCAAAACGATACCACATGTCCAGTTCCAGAAATAAGTATTATCACCCAAGCCTTCGAAACCGGAACCGTTATTGGCGGCACAGGAAGTGTACTCGTAAAGCTGTTCACTCAAACCGTGGAATCCTAAGTTGTTCAACCACCCACCTTCACTTTCCACAAAATCCGGATGGTGTACATAAATATAACTTGAGATTGCCGTAAACACCAAGATTACAAACGGATGAAGCAGAGCTACAATCGTAGCGATTTTCATTTCGCGGGCTTCTACTTTCTTACCGAGGAATTCCGGTGTACGTCCCACCATCAAACCGCTGATAAACACTGCAATGATAATGAATGTATAATAGTTCATCCACCCTACACCTACACCGCCAAACCAGGTATTAATCTGCATATTCAGCATTTCCATCATACCGGACAGAGGCATGGTAGAATCATGCATACCATTCACAGAACCATTGGAAGTTACGGTCGTTACAATACTCCACAACGCGGTTGCTCCGGCTCCCAAACGCACTTCCTTACCTTCCATCGCACCATTGTCCTGTGCAATTCCCAGCTCATCGATGCGCGGATTACCCCCCATTTCCTGACTGACATTAATGCACACACCGACCAGAAAAGCGAAAAGCATTACTCCGAATATACTGTAAGCCAACTTCTTTCTGCGGGTATAGAAACCCAGTGCAAATACCATCGCCATCGGGATAATCAAGATAGACCAACATTCTACCATGTTAGAAAGATAAGTCGGATTTTCCAATGGATGAGAGGAGTTCACGCCAAAATATCCACCGCCATTCGTACCCAACTGTTTAATAGGAACAATTGCGGCCGTAGGACCTTGAGAAACCATCTGTTCCTGACCTTCAAGAGTAGTGACTTTCATCTTACCGTCAAATCCCATCGGAGTTCCCTGCAGAATCAGGATAAAACCTACAATCAGAGAAAGAGGTAATAAGATACGCGTACAACTTATTACCAGAAATTGCCAGAAGTTACCAATCGTTTTGGTTGTTTTTGCAGCAATACTCTTCATAATACCTGCCATAGCAGCCATACCTGTTGCTGCGGTAATAAACTGGAAAAGCATGATGACGAAGAGTTGAGTAAAATAAGTCAGTCCGCTTTCACCGCTATAGTGCTGCAAGTTACAGTTCACCATAAAACTAATACAGGTATTGAATGCCTGATCCGGAGTCTGCGGTCCGTTGCCGTCCGGGTTTAAAGGCAACCATCCTTGTGAAACCAAGAGTACCATTCCCCAGAAAAACCAGAAAGCATTCAAAATCAACAATGCTTTCAGGAATTGTTTCCAGTTCATTTCTTCATTGGGGTCGATTCCACAAACTTTATAAATGACTCTTTCGATAGGAGCCATAAAATCAGACCAGGTCTTTTCTCCTCTGTAGACCTTGGCAATGTATTTTCCCAGTGGATAAGCCAGAATCACCATCAAGGCTATCTGAACAACCACGCCTAAAATTTCTGTATTCATATACTTTTTACCTTAAACTGTGTGTGTTACTTTAAAACTTCTCGGGTTTGATGAGCACATACATCAAATAACCGAAGATTGCAATACCTAATACGAATAATGCTGTGTACATAATCAATTCTCCTTTTTTCTTTAAATATTCTCAAACCAGTCTACACATTTCCAGAACAGCCAGAAACAAGCGAAACCGCTCAACAGGCAGAAAATAAATGATAGTGTTATTCCCATGTTTTTACCTTTTAAATGATTACTATAAATTTTTACTTGCCATTCTTCATGCCAAATGCGTGCCACAAAAAGCAAAGAATGCATAATGAGCTAACATTCAAATAGATACAAACAAGCTGTTACTTTCTTTCCATCCAACATACCCTTCCATTTTGAAAAAAGGATTCCATTTTGAAAAGACAAAAGGAGGATACTATATCTTTATAATCTGTTGATAATAAACGGTTAAGCATCAACATAAGTCAATTGGTACATGCTTTGCAAAGAAATAGATATGAAACTTTATATTATTGCAAACAGATTACCTGTCAAAGTAGCCGGCACAAACGGCACATTCGTATTTTCGCGTAGCGAAGGCGGACTGGCAACAGGTTTGGATTCTCTCCAGACTTCTTATGAGAAGCACTGGATAGGTTGGCCCGGAATATGTACAAATGAAGAGAAGGACCAGCAAGAGATTAACGAGAAACTACAGGAAATGAATTTTCATCCGGTCTTCTTGTCGGAAAAGCAAATTGAAAACTATTACGAAGGATACAGTAACAGTACTATCTGGCCTTTGTGTCATTACTTTTATGCTTATACCTTATATAAGAACTGTTTCTGGCAATCCTATCAACAAGTCAACCGACTCTTCTGTGAGGAGATTTGCCGGCTGATACGTCCCGGCGATAAGGTATGGATACAGGATTATCAACTGATGCTACTTCCCGGAATGTTGAGGAAAATATATCCGGAACTAAGTATCGGTTATTTCCATCATATCCCGTTCCCTTCTTACGAACTCTTCCGTATTCTTCCGGAGCGTGCCGAGATTCTGAAGGGTTTGCTGGGAGCAGACTTCATAGCTTTCCATACTCATGACTATATGCGTCACTTCATCAGTGCCGTAGAACGTGTGCTGCATCTCGACTTCAAACTGGATGAAGTACAGATCAACAACCGGATGGTCAGAGTAGAAGCATTGCCGATGGGAATCAACTATGAATCCTATCATCAGGCTTCAGAAAATAAAGAAGTACATCAGGCCATTGAACGAACCCGGAAACTTTTCGGCGAGCATAAACTGATCCTGTCAGTAGACAGACTGGATTACAGCAAAGGCATATTACACCGTCTTCGTGGCTTTGCCACCTTCCTCGAACATCATGCCGAATATCACGGTAAAGTTACATTGGCAATGGTCATTGTCCCTTCACGCGATCATGTAGGCAGCTATGCGGAACTAAAAACAAAAATTGACGAAGAAATCGGCTCTATCAACGGACGTTACTCCACAATGAACTGGACTCCCGTATGTTATTTCTATCATGGCTTTTCACTGGAAGAACTGACTGCCATGTACTATGTGGCCGACATAGCCCTCGTCACTCCACTTCGGGACGGAATGAATCTGGTAGCCAAAGAATACGTAGCTACCAAATGTGACAATCCCGGTGTACTTATCCTTAGCGAAATGGCAGGTGCCGCCGTAGAATTGACGGACGCTATCCAAATCAACCCGAACGATACGGAACAAATAGAAAATGCTATTTGCCAGGCACTTGAAATGCCCGAAGAGGAACAAAAGCAACGCCTGCAACGTATGCAAAGCATTCTGTCCGTACAGACAGTCAACAAATGGGCAGCCGACTTTGTCAATGAACTAAACGCGACATGTATGAAAAACGATATGTTACGAAAAAAACGTATCGTAGCCGCTAGCATTGCACAAATCAAACTCAAGTATAACCATGCCAAACAACGCCTGATTCTG
Source organism: Bacteroides sp. BFG-637 (assembly GCF_024793605.1). Taxonomy (NCBI): domain Bacteria; kingdom Pseudomonadati; phylum Bacteroidota; class Bacteroidia; order Bacteroidales; family Bacteroidaceae; genus Bacteroides; species Bacteroides sp. BFG-637. The sequence goes on from NZ_JANUPD010000002.1 coordinate 472,810, forward strand.
CTGGACTATGATGGTACACTGACGGCTCTCAAACCACGTCCTGAGGATGCACAACCTACACCGGAACTCATTTCTATTCTACAACAACTGGCTAGCGATCCCGCCAATCATATTGTTATCAATAGCGGGCGGGATCACTTTACATTAGAAAAATGGCTTGGCACCCTTCCTATTTCTATGGCTGCCGAACATGGGGCTTTCTATAAAGAAAACGGAGTCTGGCATAAAAACATAAAGAAGATAGAATGGGGAGCAGGTATTCTCTCTATCCTTCAAATGTTTGTAGACCGTACTCCCCGTTCCCATCTGGAAGTGAAGGAAACTGCCCTGGCCTGGCATTATCGTGAAAGTGACGCATGGCTCGGCACATTAAGAGCCCAGCAACTCGTCAACACGCTGATTTCGCTCTGTACCCGGCAGAAACTACAAATTCTGCAAGGAAATAAAGTGATCGAAATCAAATCACCGGATTGCAATAAAGGTTCGGAGGTAGGGCGTCTGCTAGCCAGCAGACGCTATGATTTTGTTATAGCGATGGGAGACGACACTACAGATGAAGATATGTTTCAGGCATTGCCAATGAGCGCTATCACCATTAAAATAGGTAGCGTATCCGAAGCCGCCAACTATCACCTGTCTGCCCAATCTGACGTACTTCCTTTCTTACGGTCTTTACTAGGCAAACAAAAAACTGCCACAAAAGAAGGAAGTATTAAGAATCGCCTGACTTTCGCTTTCGACTTTCTCAAAGATCTATTAAAAACTCAATAAAAAGCAATCAATATGAATAATTTAAATTATGGAGTGATAGGTAACTGCCGAACCGCAGCTCTCATTTCGCAGAACGGAAATATCGAATGGCTCTGTTTTCCCGATTTCGATTCTCCTTCTATTTTTGCCAGTCTGCTCGACCGGGAGAAAGGAGGAACTTTCGGATTCGAAGTTTCCGGAGACTATCGCATCACACAAAGTTATGTCCCCCACACCAATATTCTTTCCTACTCAATTCTCCTCCGATGAAGGAGAATTCGTAGTACTCGACTATATGCCCTGCTATCGTTCCCAAGACGAAACAGGGCATTACTTACCAGCCGAATTATACCGCTACATACATTGGATAAAAGGAAAACCGCGTTTCAAGATCAACTACCACCCGGCTCCGAACTATGCACAGGGACAAGTGATCCTTAATATCACTCCACAGTATATCGAATCCTACTGCTCCTTCGACAACAAGGACAGACAATATTTATATGCTTCCCTGTCTCTTCAGGACATCAAAGAGAAAAAAGAAATCATTCTTGAGAAAGACGAATTTCTCCTGCTCTCCTATAACGAGAAAGTGATCCCAATCGACATAGAAAGGGAGAAAATAGAATACTGCCGTACGCTGGTATATTGGCTGAACTGGACAGACAGAAGCAAGAAATACACTCTATATAATGACGTAATCGAACGGAGTTTATTGGTTCTGAAACTAATGTCCTACCACAACGGAGCCGTGCTGGCAGCACTAACTACAAGCCTACCGGAAGCTGTGGGAGAAGTGCGCAACTGGGATTATCGCTTTTGCTGGCTCCGGGATGCTTCCATGTCCATCGAAACCATGTTTCAAATCGGACATACCGGTGCAGCCAAACGCTTTATGAAATTTATCCAATCCACATTCGTTTCCAAACATGACTATCAAATTATGTATGGCATCCGGGGCGAGCACCAACTAACCGAAGTGATACTCGACCATCTATCCGGTTATAAGAACTCCAAACCTGTACGAATAGGAAATGATGCATACCATCAGAAACAAAACGACTCTTTTGGTTACCTGATGGACTTGATTTACCAATATTATCGCCTCATGCCCGGCACACTGGATGAAATTGAAGACATGTGGGAAATGGTAAAGACCATTTTAGCAAAAGTAGTAGAAAACTGGAGAAAGCCCGATAAGGGAATCTGGGAGATCCGGGGAGAAGGACAACACTTTGTTTCTTCCAAAGTGATGTGTTGGGTAGCTTTAGATCGCGGAGCTAAAATCGCTCAAATGCTTAACAAATATAATTATAGCGAACGTTGGCAACTGGAAGCCGAAAAAATAAAGAAAGACGTGATGAAATATGGCTGGAATAAGGAACTTCAAAGCTTCACACAGACATATAATAATCAAGCAATGGATTCTTCATTACTATTGATGGAACCCTATGGATTTATAGAAGCAGATGATATACGCTATCATAAAACAGTGGAAGCTGTCAAGAAAGCCCTTTTCCATAAAGGACTTATGTATCGCTATAACAGCAAAGACGATTTCGGGTTGCCTACTTCTGCTTTTACGATTTGTACATTCTGGCTTATACGGGCATTGTTTGTAACCGGCCATAAAGAAGAAGCACGCTGCCTGTTTGACGAAGTTCTGAAATACTCCAATCATCTCGGATTGTTTAGTGAAGATATTGATTTCGAAACCAAAGAACAGTTGGGCAACTTCCCGCAGGCATATTCACATCTGGCATTAGTAAATACAGCTATCTTATTTGCAGAAGAAGAGAAGAGGTTATCTTTTATCCGGCCTTAGAGAACGCCCTGATTCAGAAGTGATAAAACACAGAAAGCCCCTTGATTCAAAATGAATCAAGGGGCTTCTTTAAAACGGCGGCTACCTACTCTCCCACTGTTACGCAGTACCATCGGCGTGACGAGGCTTAACTTCTCTGTTCGGAATGGGAAGAGGTGGAACCCTCGTGCTATAACCACCTGAATAAGGTTATGACATGATGAAAAGTAAAACTTCAGTGTCTAGCAAGCTAAACGTATATACCCAACCGGTACATGTCCGAAAGAAAGTGAACGGGCAATTAGTAATGCTCGGCTTTGATGTTACCACCTTTACACCTGCATCCTATCAACGTCATCGTCTTTGACGACCCTAAGAAATCTAATCTTGTGGCTGGCTTCGTACTTAGATGCTTTCAGCACTTATCCAATCCCGACTTAGATACCCAGCAATGCACCTGGCGGCACAACTGGTAAACCAGCGGTCAGTCCAACACGGTCCTCTCGTACTAGTGTCAGAGCCACGCAAATTTCATACGCCCACGATAGATAGAGACCGAACTGTCTCACGACGTTCTGAACCCAGCTCGCGTGCCACTTTAATGGGCGAACAGCCCAACCCTTGGGACCTTCTCCAGCCCCAGGATGTGACGAGCCGACATCGAGGTGCCAAACCCCTCCGTCGATATGAGCTCTTGGGAGGGATCAGCCTGTTATCCCCGGAGTACCTTTTATCCTTTGAGCGATGTCCCTTCCATACGGAAACACCGGATCACTATGCTCTAGTTTCCTACCTGATCGACTTGTCTGTCTCCCAGTCAAGCGCCCTTATGCCATTACACTCTACGGACGGTTACCAATCGTCCTGAGGGCACCTTTAGAAGCCTCCGTTACACTTTTGGAGGCGACCACCCCAGTCAAACTACCCACCAAACAGTGTCCTCGCAGCAGCGAGTTAGAACTCAAATAATCAAAGGGCCGTATTTCAACAGCGACTCCACAAATACTGGCGTACCTGCTTCAAAGTCTCCGGCCTATCCTACACATCAATTACCCAAATTCAATGTTAAGCTATAGTAAAGGTTCACGGGGTCTTTTCGTCCCATCGCGGGTAATCGGCATCTTCACCGATACTACAATTTCACTGAGCTCACGGTTGAGACAGTGTCCAGATCATTACACCATTCGTGCAGGTCGGAACTTACCCGACAAGGAATTTCGCTACCTTAGGACCGTTATAGTTACGGCCGCCGTTTACTGGGGCTTCAATTCAATGCTTCTCTTGCGATGACATCTCCTCTTAACCTTCCAGCACCGGGCAGGTGTCAGGCTGTATACGTTATCTTTCAATTTGGCACAGCCCTGTGTTTTTGTTAAACAGTTGCCTGGACCTATTCTCTGCGCCCAACTCTCGTTGGGACCCTTTATCCCGAAGTTACAGGGTCAATTTGCCTAGTTCCTTAACCGTGAATCACTCAAGCGCCTTAGTATATTCAACCCGACTACGTGTGTCCGTTTGCGGTACGGGTACCTTAAAGATTAAGTTTAGCGGATTTTCTTGGGAGTATGTTTACACGCACTATTACCTCATTCCGAAGAATTTGGTATACTATCAGGTTCGACTCTTGCGGTGGATTTGCCTGCCGCAATCAACATCTACACCCTTCAACGGACTATTCCGTCAGTCCGCGGCGCTGTCACTCCTCCGTCTCCACGTCACTCTTTAAGGTAGTACAGGAATATTAACCTGTTCTGCCATCGGCCTCACCGTTCGGCTGAGCCTTAGGACCCGACTAACCCTGATCCGATTAGCGTTGATCAGGAAACCTTAGTCTTTCGGCGAGGGGGTTTCTCACCCCCTTTATCGTTACTTATACCTACATTTGCTTTTCCACACGCTCCAGCAAAGCTCACGCTTCACCTTCGACGCGGAGTGGAATGCTCCCCTACCGATCCTTACGGATCCCATAGCTTCGGTAAATTGCTTGATGCCCGATTATTATCCACGCCAAACTCCTCGACTAGTGAGCTGTTACGCACTCTTTAAATGAATGGCTGCTTCCAAGCCAACATCCTAGCTGTCTTAGCAATCTGACTTCGTTAGTTCAACTTAGCAATTATTTCGGGACCTTAGCTGATGGTCTGGATTCTTCTCCTTTAGGACATGGACCTTAGCACCCATGCCCTCACTCCCGGGATCGAACTACTGCGCATTCGGAGTTTATCAAGACTTGATAGGCGGTGAAGCCCTCGCATCTTATCAGTCGCTCTACCTCACAGTAGTAATTCCCAAGGCTGCACCTAAATGCATTTCGGGGAGTACGAGCTATCTCCAAGTTTGATTAGCCTTTCACCCCCACCCTCAGTTCATCCGGAAGCTTTTCAACGCTTATCGGTTCGGTCCTCCAGTTAGTGTTACCTAACCTTCAACCTGACCAAGGGTAGATCACTTGGTTTCGCGTCTACTCCTTCCGACTAATCGCCCTGTTCAGACTCGCTTTCGCTTCGGCTTCATGTCTTGAGACACTTAACCTTGCCGGAAAAAGTAACTCGTAGGTTCATTATGCAAAAGGCACGCCGTCACTGCTTACGCAGCTCCGACCGCTTGTAGGCGCACGGTTTCAGGGACTATTTCACTCTTCTATTCGAAGTGCTTTTCACCTTTCCTTCACAGTACTGGTTCGCTATCGGTCTCTCGGGAGTATTTAGCCTTACCGGATGGTCCCGGCAGATTCACGCAAGATTTCTCGTGTCCCGCGCTACTCAGGATACCACTACGCTTCGTTTCACTTCGTATACCGGACTATCACCGTCTATGGTCCCATTTTCCAAAGGGTTCTACTCATGAAATGTCTTGCGATGTCGTGGTCCTACAACCCCAATATTGCCGTAACAACATTGGTTTGGGCTAATCCCCGTTCGCTCGCCACTACTAGGGGAATCATTATTATTTTCTTTTCCTACAGGTACTAAGATGTTTCAGTTCCCTGCGTTAGCTTCCAACTAGGTTGGATGACATTCCTTCAGAATGCCGGGTTGTCCCATTCGGAAATCTTCGGATCAAAGGTTATTTGCACCTGCCCGAAGCTTATCGCAGCTTATCACGTCCTTCATCGCCTCCGAGAGCCAAGGCATCCGCCATGCGCCCTTGCTTACTTTCTTTCAAACGTTTTATTCGTGTACTGGTATTGGTATGGGAATTGCTTCCTTCTATCAATATTGCGTACTCGAACACGTACGGTTTGATATATACTTTTAGCTCTTACTAAAATTTTACTTTTTGTACATCATGTCAAAGATCGTTTCTCTTTTTAAGAGATCGTGGAGAATAACGGATTCGAACCGTTGACCCTCTGCGTGCAAGGCAGATGCTCTAGCCAGCTGAGCTAATCCCCCAAGAGGTTATCAAGAATACTGTATTCCGCTTACGCGTCATTTCCTCGTTCTTGAGCTTGGTAGTCCCAGGCAGAGTTGAACTGCCGACCTCTACATTATCAGTGTAGCGCTCTAACCAACTGAGCTATAGGACTAGTTCAACCTTGTCTACCTGTATGTTAGACTCGGCTTCTTTTTTCTCTTGTTTATCTCTATCTATACTTCTATAGATGGTTGATCTATATATTATAAATAAACAAGTACCAGTAGTACAAAAAACAGAACCTTTAAAGTCACTTTTTTTATGATGTTGTATTTTACATTATTCATGCAGAATTACATCGTTTACGGCATCACTCCAGAAAGGAGGTGTTCCAGCCGCACCTTCCGGTACGGCTACCTTGTTACGACTTAGCCCCAATTACCAGTTTTACCCTAGGACGCTCCTTGCGGTTACGTACTTCAGGTACCCCCGGCTTTCATGGCTTGACGGGCGGTGTGTACAAGGCCCGGGAACGTATTCACCGCGCCATGGCTGATGCGCGATTACTAGCGAATCCAGCTTCACGAAGTCGGGTTGCAGACTTCGATCCGAACTGAGAGAGGTTTTTGGGATTAGCATCCTGTCACCAGGTAGCTGCCTTCTGTACCCCCCATTGTAACACGTGTGTAGCCCCGGACGTAAGGGCCGTGCTGATTTGACGTCATCCCCACCTTCCTCACATCTTACGACGGCAGTCTCTCCAGAGTCCTCAGCATGACCTGTTAGTAACTGAAGATAAGGGTTGCGCTCGTTATGGCACTTAAGCCGACACCTCACGGCACGAGCTGACGACAACCATGCAGCACCTTCACATTTGCCTTGCGGCTATATAGTTTCCTACATATTCAAATGCAATTTAAGCCCGGGTAAGGTTCCTCGCGTATCATCGAATTAAACCACATGTTCCTCCGCTTGTGCGGGCCCCCGTCAATTCCTTTGAGTTTCACCGTTGCCGGCGTACTCCCCAGGTGGAATACTTAATGCTTTCGCTTGGCCGCTTACTGTATATCGCAAACAGCGAGTATTCATCGTTTACTGTGTGGACTACCAGGGTATCTAATCCTGTTTGATACCCACACTTTCGAGCATCAGTGTCAGTGACAGTCTAGTGAGCTGCCTTCGCAATCGGAGTTCTTCGTGATATCTAAGCATTTCACCGCTACACCACGAATTCCGCCCACCTCTACTGTACTCAAGACTGCCAGTTTCAACTGCAATTTTACGGTTGAGCCGCAAACTTTCACAACTGACTTAACAATCCACCTACGCTCCCTTTAAACCCAATAAATCCGGATAACGCTCGGATCCTCCGTATTACCGCGGCTGCTGGCACGGAGTTAGCCGATCCTTATTCATATGGTACATACAAAATTCCACACGTGGAAAACTTTATTCCCATATAAAAGAAGTTTACGACCCATAGAGCCTTCATCCTTCACGCTACTTGGCTGGTTCAGGCCTGCGCCCATTGACCAATATTCCTCACTGCTGCCTCCCGTAGGAGTTTGGACCGTGTCTCAGTTCCAATGTGGGGGACCTTCCTCTCAGAACCCCTATCCATCGTAGTCTTGGTGGGCCGTTACCCCGCCAACAAACTAATGGAACGCATCCCCATCGATAACCGAAATTCTTTAATAAAAATATCATGCGATATTCGTATACTATCCGGTATTAATCTTTCTTTCGAAAGGCTATTCCAGAGTTATCGGTAGGTTGGATACGTGTTACTCACCCGTGCGCCGGTCGCCATCTCTTCTATTGCTAGAAAAATGCTGCCCCTCGACTTGCATGTGTTAAGCCTGTAGCTAGCGTTCATCCTGAGCCAGGATCAAACTCTTCATTGTAAAAGTATTTTTTATCATCGGTTAAGATGATCTTTTTGCTCTGTTCAGGACGCCGTAAATTTATTGACCTTATTCAAATACCTGTTAGTCTTAACTGTATCGCTACTGAATAAGACAAGTATTGACGGTTCTATTTTTTTACTTGTACTACTTGTATTGTTTATCAATATTTCAAAGAACTTGTTGCTTTCGTTTTAAAAGCGGGTGCAAAGGTAAGGGCTTTATTTTTAACTACCAAACTTTTTCGGAAGTTTTTTTTTCAGTTTTTCTTTTTACTCGATTTCTCTGGCTCTCTATGCGAAAGGGAAAGAATGTATGAAAGAATAACTCTTGCCGTTTTTCTTTGCGAATCGGACTGCAAAGATAAGAACTTTATTTATTATAATCCAAACTTTTTCGGAAGTTTTTTGTTCTTTTCTTTAAGTGGGATTCCACTTTTTCACGAAGTCAATTTTTCAAGGCTTTCTTCTCTTGGAAAGCGGGTGCAAAAGTAGCCCCTTTTGGTATACAATCCAAATATATCAAACTATTTTTTCTAATTATTTTTGAATACATTTGCTAAAGTGCTGATGCATAACGATGTTGTAGAACATATTTTTTATGTATGGGGGAATTGTGTGCGGAAACGACGAGAGGGATACACATTATTATATCACACGCGGGCGAGTGTAAGGCAAAGATAAATTAAGAAGAAAATCATAAGAGAAAAGAGAAGTGCCATATAAAATATACCAAAACCGGATTATAAGACATGATGATTTTTGCATATACAGGATTATTCAATCAAGTATATGCAAAAAGAAATGAGGCAAACATACGTCAGGAAATGCAGAATTGAAATGCAACGACGATTTATTCCTCCATACGGAGGCTGACAAGTTCAATCCATTTCTTTAGGCTCAGATCGAGACCGCCTTTCTCCAATAAATGAAGGGCGCTACCATAATGAAGGGCGGCATCTTCCTTTACAGAATATATCTTGCAAGAAAGCTCACCGAGATAATACTTCAGGCGTGCCATCTGAATATAATCCAATAGGGTATAATCTTCTTCTACTGATAAACTAATCAATTCATTTATCAAGACATACGCCTGTTCGCATTCGGTACAGGTTAAATCAGAGAAAGATTTGTTCACAACAGGATGCTGCGATAGCTGAATGATGATACGATTAAAGTCTCCGCACATAGTTTATATGAATTACCACATCAGTTCCCGGTGGTGCGAGGTTTATATAAAAAGAGAACGTGGGAACTATCTACTTACGCCCTCCAAATGGTATCCGCTAAGACCCTTCCCAGATGCATAAGTGATAGCCCCACGCCCAATTGAGTATATAACAAAGTATATATACAAAAGATGCGTGAGACCCGACACTTATTACAATCCCCAGGAAAAAAATTAGCGGATTCTTTTGGAGAGATATATAATAAATAACCGTTCTCAATAAAATGATTAAAAAGCTACTTCCTTCGCTCGAAAGTAAACTATGACAAAAGTAGAAATAAATATCTATTAAACAAACAATTTTGACAGAAAAAAGATATGCTTTATCAATTAATCTAGTCTATATCATATAAAAAACACGAATCTGACATTCTACTAGAAACGATTTTTCATTTTCATTTCTCATGTTCTCATAACGCACATAATAATATCTTGTAAATCAAAGACATAACACTATGAGAAATAAAATAGAAAATAGCATTTCTCATAGTATTACCAGCATTTTGTCCATAAAACAACGCATTTCTCATACCTTTTCAAGGTATTTCTCATAGTATTTTAACCATTTATCCTATAAATTATCAAGCCAGATTCTAAGCTAAAGACCAAGTAGAATACCAGACTATACACTGCTTTACAATATATTACCAGTGCTTATTGAAAGTATATAGAGCGGACATTTGTATATTTTCCTACCTGCATCTGCATCGTTCCACTCCAGTGAACAGATCGTTCCACTCGAGTGGATGGTTCTTTCCACTCTAGTGCAAAAGCCTGTTCACTGGAGTGGACAGGGCAGACGCATTATATTTTTTACTATCCCACTCCTGTTTTCATTCTATTTATATGATTGATTATTAACTTATTAATTCTTTCTTATTTCGACTATTTTCCTTATCTTTATAAGATATTATAAAACATAAACTAACATGAAAATAGGGATAATTGACCTTTGTAAACAAATAGAAGATCCTAGAATGAACCGTAAAAAAGTCCATAAAATGGAAACCATCGTCTATATATCCATTGCTGCTGTAATTTGTGGTGCCCAATCCTGGAATGAGATTGAGGAATTTGGCAATGCCAAAATTGCTTTTTTCAAAAGTCGCATACCTAATCTGGAGTTCATCCCCAGCCATGATACTTTTAATAGATTCTTTAGCATCATAAAGCCCGAATATTTTGAGTTGATCTTCCGTAATTGGGTCAAACAAGTCTGTCAGGAGGTGAAAGGGGTTATAGCTATAGATGGCAAACTTATGCGTGGTCCAAGTAAATGTGACGGAGAACATACGACGGGAAAGGAAGGATTCAAATTATGGATGGTTTCCGCATGGTCCGCTGCCAATGGAATTTCTTTAGGACAAGTGAAGGTGGATGATAAAAGTAATGAAATTACCGCTATTCCATTGTTACTAAACTCTTTGGATCTCAATGATTGCATTGTCACAATTGACGCGATGGGCTGCCAGACAGATATAACACGGACCATCATTGAGCGTGACGCAAATTATATTATAGCTATAAAGGATAACAAGAAGAAAAACTATCAACTGGCCAAACAGATCATTGACGATTATCAGGATAAAGACGAAATAATCAATAGAGTCACCAGGCATGTGTCCCAAAATACCGGACATGGAAGGATAGAGACAAGAACTTGTACTGTAGTTAGTTATGGACCTATAATGGAAAAAATGTTTAAAAAGAAACTTGTGGGACTGAAGTCTGTTGTTGGGATAAAATCGGAAAGAACAATAGTGGCAACAGGAGAATATACACAAGAGGTAAGATACTATGTAACTTCAATGGATAATACCAAACCGGACGAAATTTCCTCTGCCATCAGACAGCATTGGTCTATTGAAAATAATCTGCATTGGCAACTGGATGTTACCTTTCGAGAAGACTATAGTAAAAAGGTCAAAAATGCAGCCAGAAACTTTTCCGCAGCAACAAAAATGGCACTTACTATCCTGAAGAAGGATAAAACAACTAAAGGAAGTATGAATCTAAAAAGGCTAAAAGCTGGGTGGGATGAAAAATATTTATCAAAACTTTTACAGGATAATGATTTTTAATGCGTCTGCCCTGCTGGAGTGGAACGATACAGATAGTAGTAGGAAGGAATGACTATGATTAAGGAAAAACATAAAGATATAAGGTGAATGACACACAGGAAAGCAGTAAACAATAGGAAGTTGATTAATAAACGACATAAGGAAAGGAATAATCGCAAGTCCGGCGATAGTCCGGAAAAAGCTACAGCCATCATGCATGAGAAATGAGCAAAATAGATAAAAGGAGTATGAGAATAAGATGAGAAATGATTTAAAACCTATGAGAAATGCATCATTTTTAGGTCTAAATGATGGAAATACTATGAGAAATACCATTCTACGGTTTATTTCTCATAGCATTATATAATTGATTTACAACCGATTACCATATCGCTTATGAGAATATGAGAAATGAAAATGAAAAATCATTTGCAGGAAGGCTGAATTCAACGAAAGTTTTTTTTAGGAAAGAGCAAAAAAGAAAGAGATAAATCCAGGAATCGGGCCGAATCCATATACCGTATACCGACCGAGCAAAATTCCTTTTCAGTTGTTATTCATATATAGTATACACAATAAAAGTCAATATCATGGAGAAGAATATTTTTCAGTTAGATAATGAGCAACTCAAAGAAATTGCCCGTTCATTCAAAGCAAAAGTAGAAGAGGGATTGAACACAGAAAATGCAGAGATACAATGCATTCCCACTTTTATCACGCCGAAAACAAGTAGTATTAATGGTAAATCGTTAGTGCTTGATTTGGGAGGAACCAATTATCGGGTGGCAATCGTTGACTTCAGTAAAGCACCTCCAACCATTCACCCCAACAATGGTTGGAAGAAAGACATGTCGGTTATGAAATCTCCCGGCTATACCCGCGAGGAGTTATTCAAAGAATTGGCAGACATGATTACCGGAATAAAACGGGAGAAAGAAATGCCAATCGGATATTGCTTTTCTTATCCGACAGAGTCTGTGCCAAGCGGAGATGCCAAACTCTTACGCTGGACAAAAGGAGTTGACATAAAAGAGATGATCGGAGAAGTGGTAGGGAAGCCTTTACTGGACTATCTAAACGAAAGAAATAAAATCAAGTTTACGAATATAAAAGTGCTTAATGACACCGTAGCCAGTTTATTTGCAGGACTTACCGACAGCAGTTACGATGCATATATAGGTCTGATTGTGGGAACAGGCACCAATATGGCTACTTTTATTCCGGCTGACAAAATTAAGAAGTTAAGTCCGTCACATAAGGTCGATGGATTGATTCCCGTTAATCTGGAGTCGGGGAACTTCCATCCGCCATTCCTCACCGCAGTAGATAATACGGTAGATGTAATCTCCGACAATCCGGGAAGACAACGTTTCGAGAAAGCTGTATCCGGCATGTACTTGGGAGACATTCTAAAAGCGACTTTTCCTCTGGAAGAATTTGAAGAAAAATTCGATGCACAAAAGCTTACCTCTATCATGAACTATCCCGATATTTATAAAGATGTGTATGTGCAGGTGGCACAGTGGATATATGGCAGATCGGCACAATTGGTTGCAGCTTTACTTACAGGGCTTATCATGTTGCTAAAGTCATACAATAAGGAGATAAGGAGAATTTGCCTGGTTGCCGAAGGAAGTCTTTTCTGGAGCAAGAACAGAAAAGATAAAAACTATAATATGATTGTCATGGAGAAATTACGGGAACTCTTCAGTTTATTTGGTTTGGAAGACGTAGAGATCGACATAAAAAGTATGAATAATGCCAATCTGATAGGAACAGGTATTGCGGCATTATCCTGACATGTTCTAATTTATCATTGTCCGGCAGGTCTTCAATCGGCCTGTTCATAAAAATTCGATGCTGTATCAAATTTACTGATACAGCATCGAACCTATTTTCAGACTTGTCAAATCTGGTTCAATATTTAGATAGAATATAGAACCTAAAGTAGCTATTATTTGATCTTCAGTGCAAAACCACCTCCGGGTGCTAAATGAATTTTCAGCTTACTGTCATTCTTTATCCGGAAAGATTCACATTTATAATCACGTCCAACCCGGTGGGCATTCACTCCATCCTTAAATAATGTAGCATCGTATGTCTTGTCGCCCAAGAAGGAACAATCTACTTCAATGTCACGTGCCGTCCAATCGGTAATTCCACCTACATACCAGACATTTCCTGCCCGGCGCGCCGTTACGATGTACTCTCCCATTTTACCATCAAGTACGATACTTTCATCCCATACGGTCGGAATATTGGCAATAAATTCGGTTGATTCCGGTTCGCGCATATAGTTGCTTGGCGCATCGCACAGCATATTGAAAGGAGACTCGAATACCACATACAGAGCAAGTTGGCGACAGCGAGTTCCCTGGCTCATAGGTTCCGAGTTACAAGGATAATAGTTACCTTTCGAAGCATTACGCATCGCGCCTTGAGTGTAATCCATCGGACCGGAAACCTGACGGGTGAAAGGCAACAGTACGTCATACTTCACCTGATCGACCGAAGCCGGACTCCATTTCATCTGTTCCAAGCCATTAACCCCTTCAAAGTTCAACACATTCGGATAGGTACGATTCAAGCCGGCCGGTTTATGCGTTCCATGCAAATCGAGAATCAATTTATATTTAGCACACATTTCGGCAGCCCGATAATTGAATGCTGTCATATACTGATCGTCACGATCCATAAAATCGACCTTAAAGCCTTTGACTCCCATGTCGGCAAAATAACGGCAAACGTTCTCCATATCACGATCGAAGGCATAATAACCAGCCCAAAGAATGATACCTACATTTTTGGAAGCTGCATAATCTACCAGTTCTTTCAGATTAATATCTTTCACTACTTGCATCAAATCCGCCTGCAGGTTGACTGCCCAACCTTCATCAAGGATTACATATTCTATTCCGTTTGCAGAAGCGAAATCAATATATGCTTTATAAGTCGGATTATTTACTCCGGTGATAAAATCAACGCCATCCAAGTTCCAGTTATTCCACCAATCCCATGCCACTTTACCGGGTTTGATCCATGAAATATCCGTCAGACGGGAAGGAGCAGCCAACAAATAGCTCAAGTTGCTTGCCGCCAAATCTTTATCGGAAGTGGTAACAATGCTCATTCGCCATGGAAAACTTCGGGGTTTATCTACTTTGGCAATGTAAGCTTCACGCTCTTTCACCAACATCTGAAGTTGATTGTGTCCGCCCTGCACTGTCTTCTTGGGATAGGGGGCGAATTTACCCGTCAATCGTTTTTCCCCTTCAGCAGCAGATAAATAGAGACCGGGATAATTCTCCAAACCGGATTCTGTGATGCAAATCTTGACACCTTCACCAGCATCCACTACTAACGGCAGAAACATCAAACGTTTTTTATTCAGTTTCGATAATCGATCAGTAGTATAAGTGTTCTCGAAAGAATTGAAATATTGGGATTCGTAATCACCGTCTTTCCCCGCTTTTACATACGGAACAGAGGCTACCATATCGGACGGGAAACGGTAATCTACAGTTTCATCCACTACATTGAAAGTTTTCTTCGACCGGCTGACAAAGCGATATGCAATACCATCATTGTAAGCACGAAACTCTACGTTCCAATCTTTCTTAAACCGGAGAGTCAGTTCATTATAGTAATCTCTTAGTTCGTTGGCGCGATAGAAAGGAGAAGGAACCATCTGATCTACTTTTTTCCCGGAAGTGCCGGCCAACTTTGCTTTCTCTCCCCAAACTTCTCCATTATCCAATGTCATTGAAATCGGAGAAGAAGCCAGTATCTGACGTCCGTCACAATGGATGTCATAAGTCAACTTATCACCGACGGTAATAGTTGTTTGGAGTTTCCCATCCGGAGAGTTCAAAGTAAATTGTTTTTGTGCTTGTACCGTAAGCGTACATGCGACAACACATAGAAATAATAAAATCTTCAGTTTTTTCATGGCTTTAATTATAGTAGTTATCAAATTATAGAAGGACAATACAAAAATAAAATAATATATTATAGTAACCTATATGAAAACTAAAAAACAGAGATAAAAAAGACCGGTATTATTTCCGACCTTTTTTCCTTTCCGATATCTCCAAAGACACTTTAGCTAGAAAAAATAAAGAAAAAAAATCATCTCCTAATAACTAAATATGGAATAAAAAGTTATTTTTGCACCGTTTTTTTAAATTTTATCTTAACCTAGTATTATGTACAAAATTTTTCACGGCTTCCATCTAGTAGAGGCTTATCAGGATTTGAAAAAAGCCAAACGGTTGGCAAAAAATCAGACAGTAACCCGATGCATTAAGTTAACCGTAGCTATTACCCTCTCCCTTATTTTATGGCTCCTCCCTATTGACACATTTGGAATAGAAGGATTAACCGTCATAGAACAAAGACTTATTTCCATCTTTATTTTTGCCACACTGATGTGGGTATTCGAAGCTGTCCCTGCATGGACAACTTCCGTATTGATTGTTGTATTACTATTACTCACCGTTTCCGACAGTAGCTTATGGTTCCTCACACAAAATATTTCAGCTGATAAGTTAGGGCAGACAGTCAAGTATAAATCCATTATGCACTGCTTTGCCGATCCTATCATTATGCTATTTATAGGTGGGTTCATACTTGCCATCGCAGCAACCAAAAGCGGACTGGACGTATTGTTGGCACGCGTCATGTTGCGACCTTTCGGAACACAGTCACGCTATGTACTATTAGGATTCATTCTCGTTACAGCAGCCTTTTCAATGTTCCTTAGCAATACGGCTACAGCTGCCATGATGCTCACTTTCCTTACTCCTGTGTTAAAAGCACTGCCAGCAGACGGTAAAGGAAAAATAGGTCTGGCCATGGCTATTCCTGTAGCTGCCAATGTAGGCGGTATGGGAACTCCTATCGGCACTCCACCCAACGCCATTGCTTTAAAATACCTGAATGACCCGGAAGGGCTAAACTTAAACATCGGTTTCGGAGAGTGGATGAGTTTTATGTTGCCTTATACCATTATTGTATTATTTATTGCGTGGTTTATTCTCTTAAGACTATTCCCTTTTAAACAAAAAAATATCGAATTACAAATTGAAGGTGAAGCAAAAAAAGACTGGCGTTCCATTGTGGTTTATATCACTTTTGCTATCACTGTCGTCCTATGGATGTTTGACAAAGTGACAGAAGTGAATTCCAATGTAGTAGCCATGATTCCGGTAGCCGTATTCTGTATAACAGGGGTTATCACCAAACGTGACCTGGAAGAAATCAGTTGGAGTGTGCTCTGGATGGTAGCCGGTGGATTCGCACTGGGTGTTGCCTTACAGGAAACAGGACTGGCCAAACATATGATTGAAGCTATCCCCTTCAACACATGGCCTCCTGTACTAATGATTGTCGGCTCCGGACTGATTTGTTATGCCATGGCAAACTTCATCTCACATACGGCTACTGCGGCATTGCTCGTCCCTATTCTTGCTATTGCAGGAAGCAGCATGCGCGAAAACCTGTCTTCATTAGGTGGGGTAGAAACTTTATTGATCGGGGTAGCAATCGGATCATCATTAGCAATGATATTACCCATCAGTACCCCTCCCAACGCACTGGCACATGCCACGGGTATGATTCAGCAAAAAGATATGGAAAAAGTCGGCATAATTATGGGAATCATCGGACTAATACTGGGATATACCATGCTGATTATACTTGGCTCCAACAAATTACTATAAATAATTCCTTTTCCCATAAAGACAAGCCCTGTGAGAAGAAAACATTCTTACAGGGCTTTTTGGTTAATCTGTCTCGTTTCGAAAATTGGTTGTCGAAGAAGCTCCCTCCTTTCCCGACTCTGCATACTTGCTTGGACTTACATCGTAATACTTCTTAAATACCTCCCGGAAGTATTTCACATCCGAGAATCCAACAATATCAGAAACCTCCGTTACTGTATGTTCACCCTGTTTTAACAACTGTGCAGCATGTTGCAAACGTATCATCCGGATATAATCAGCCGGAGCATAACCGGTCAACGCTTTTAATTTATTAAAGAAACTTGTACGACTCATATGATGATGACTGCTAAGCATCTCCACATTAAAGCCCGGATCTCCCATGTTCTTCTCTATACATTCCTTAACTGAAGCTATAAATTTCCAATCCAAGGTATTAGCGCAATTAGCTGGTAAATCCTTCTCTTCATCTTCAATACTATTATAAACTTGACGGAGCAATACACGATTCGCAAGTATGTTTTTAATAGTAACCTTAAGTATTCCCACACTAAAAGGTTTGGTGATATAAGCATCTGCTCCGATTTCCAGTCCTCCGAGTATATCTTTTTCATCCCCTAGTGCGGTCAGCAAAATGACTGGAATATGGGACATCTCAATATCACTCTTTATAGTTGAACATAGCTCATCCCCACTCATTTCGGGCATCATTATATCAGATATGACGAGATCCGGATTAAATTCCCGTATAATGACAAGTGCATCCTTTCCATTGGAACAAGACTGAACGTAATAACTTACGGCAAGCATATCAACAAGATAATTGCGCAAATCATCATTATCTTCCACTACCAAAACACGTTGCGAAGAATTGTTCATCTGTGGAGATTTCATGACCGGCAAATCCGGAGCCTCACCCGACATGGTAACTTCCGGACATTCATCCACCTCTTTAGGGGAAATGAATTTAGCCTTATGGAAATGTTTATTTCCTTTCAGAAAAGTTATCCGGACACAAGTACCCTGTTGTTCGGCACTTTGAATCTGAATCTTTCCCTTATGCAACCGGACCAGTTTATATACTAACATAAGTCCGATTCCACTACCCGTTACTTTCAGATTGACAACATTGCTACCTCTAAAATAGTTCCTGAATAATTTCTTCTGCTCACATGAAGGAATACCAATTCCTGTATCTTTCACTTCGATACTCCAAGTGGTTCCTTCCTCGTAAGCACAAATACACACACTGCCATTTTCCGGCGTGTATTTCAATGCATTGGACAAAATATTTTTTAGAATAGATCCCATCTTGTCACTATCAAACCACACATTTAAATAGTCAAAGTTACTTTCATAAACAAATTTGATATGTTTCATTTCGGCATATTTGCGGAAAGTAGCGCAAACATCATTCATATAAGAGTTCAGCTCATACTCTGATACATAAAGGGTAGAAGAGTAAATATCTATCCGCTCAAAGTTTATCAGGTTGGTCGTCAGTTGAAGCAATGTATTCACATTCCTAAGAGCCATATTTATATGAGGTAATGCCTTATCAGTCACCATATGATTTTCTACAACTTCCTCCAACGGTGCTTTTATCAATGTAAGCGGTGTACGTATGTCATGGGCCGTATTAATAAAGAACCGTGTTTTCTCATCCGATATCTTCTTTTGTTTGTGCAACATGATAATACGGAATATGATAATCATAACCAACACCAATAGAATTGCATACCCCACCATGGCCCACATACTGGCCCATACCGGAGGTGTAATAATGATCTGAATGTTCCTCGTCTCATAAGTCTTATATTTCTCCTCATTGGATATGGCACGAATTTGTAAAGTATAACTGCCGGGAGGCAAATTTCTGACAAGAATCCGGTTATCATGGCTCGGACGGCTCCATTCTTTATGATAACCGTCAATTTTCCATGAATAAAGAATATTGGACGGATAATCATAATTAATAGAAGCTACATCAAGAGAGAAAGTATTCTGTCCGTAGGCTAATTCAAGCTGCTCGGTTTCGTCAATATCCTGCTTTAAGGGAGATCCGTCATCACCCGGATAAACAGGATGATAGGCTATCATAAAATCACGCAGCAACAGACGTGAATAATGCGGCTCCGGTATCTGTATGTCTGTCGGGAACCTGATAGCACCGTCATTACCGCCAAAAACAAGCGTACTACTACTGTAAGCGGTGGCAGAGCCTGCATTAAAATTGACACTCATCAACCCCTGCTCCCGCGTCCAGTTGCGGAAGGAGTGTTCATTGGGTGAATAGATTGTAATACCGTTCTCCGTTCCCATCAGGAGGCTGCCGTCCTGACGTGGAAGAATCGTATAAATATTGTCGGAAATCAGCGCACAGTTGTCAGCCCGATACTGATGAATAAATTTCCCTTCATTGCTATCATAAACTAGAAGTCCGGCTCCACGGGTACCAATATACAGGATGCCGTTTTCCCTCTGGTATAATGCACATATGTAAAGAGACTCAATAGGCAAGTCAATATATTGGTAAACTCCAGATTTCTTATCAAGCTGATAAAGCCCCATTCTCGTACCAATCCACATCTGCCGGGCATCTTTCTCCAGAATGGTGGTGATGGAACTTACCCCCGGATACAAACGCACACTTTTAGTCTCAAGATTGATACGTTTTAAATTATAATATCCACCGGACCAAATATCACCGTTCGAATCCTTTTTAATATCAAAAATATATTGGTCGGGGCGTATTCCTGCAATAGAAGCAGGAGAAAAACAACTTATTTTAAACCCTTTTTTTTCTATCTTATAAATATTGGAGGTAAAACCACCAGCCCATATCACACCGGGAGAGACTTCACACAGTGCTAAGAAGATGTGATTCTCATCATCCGGTACCGGATCAAAAGAACTAAAAAAGGAGTGCCACTCTTTTGTACCGGTCTGATAGAGACTGATACCATTACTGGTAGCAAACCAAAGATCGCCGTCACTATCCTCCATCACATCATGAACCTGATCGTTCACCAGTGACCGGTTGTTTCCGAGAGAATGTTTTATCAGGTCGTAACTCTGATAACGGTTATTACGGATTGTAATACCAGTGGGATAATTAGCAAGCCAGATACGCTCTTCTTCATCCACATAAATGTCATTGATATTGTTTCCATTCATCCCATTATAGCTACTATAATCAGCCGTTATATATGGTTCACTCAGGCAGGTATTCACATCTAATTTATATACACCTTTTCCACCTGTAGCCACTAGCAATTCATGAGCATTCAATGAAACAATCCGGTTAATCTCTACATTGTTTGGTGAATGACAGGAAGTGATTTTTCCCGATTCCCCCATATCATACACAAGTATTCCGTCTTTATAGCCTCCTATAAACAATTGTTTTGAAATAGCGTGATAATAGAGTTCATGTACCGGTGTAACTATACTTTCCACGACTTCATCGGAAACCAACTTCAGTTTCCCCTCTTCTACTCCAACATGAAACAGACCGCTTCCCGTACCGATAAAGAAATGGTTGCCCTCCGTCTGTTCGATAGCAGTTATTTCCCCGTGGACCGGCATTACCATATCCTGCGTTGTGCCAGTACGGATATTATACCAAGTAATGGTGTCTTTATAACACAACCAGACATGATCATTTTTATCCAGATAACCGTAATTAAGAAATGCCTGAGATTTATTTCTAATCAGCTTCGGATGTATGTAGGCCAGCTCGAATTTATCATGTTGTGAATCATACCTGAAAATACGCCCTTTTTGACCAATCACCCATAACCTATCCTTTCTGTCCATATAAAGCCAGCTCAAGGCAATCCGCGAGTCCAACTTCATGCTGTTGTCGGAAAAGGTGTAATGCTTGATATGTTTGCCGTCATAACGGTCTACCCCTTCCTGAGTCAAGAACCACATATACCCTCTTCGGTCTTTCTGGATATGGTATATTTTCTGATTGTTCAAACCATCTTCCAGCCCTATGTACTTATAAATCTGCCCCTTGCTTACAGTACCATTAATGAGAAGGATTATAAACAACAAATACCTTCTCATTTTTATAAAACTATCCATGCCTTTCACAAATATTCCAAAAACTCCCTGCAAAAATATGAAAAAATTAATAAAAACACAATATGATAAATGTATTTATATTTCAACTGATAATTAAATTAATCCTCATGTATACAGGTGGAGTTTATTGAACAGTGTAAAGAAGAACCTGAAATTTATATCGTTTTCAATATTCCTAAAGTTTCCAAAACACACAAAATAAATAGAAAGCTATCCTAATATTATTAAAATAGCCTTCTATTCAGATATCATTTATTTATCAATACAATTGTTACGCTTTCTTTCCCTAAACAAAAAGCTTTAGCCTTTATCAATGGAGCATCGCATTTTATCGGTTCTTTCCATACTACAGAATTTTCATTAGGCTCATTACCGTCAGTGGTATACCGGATTACCACATTTGGATTGGTTGTATTAGCCAGTAATAATCCATCCCTTACAATAATACCGGGAGGAGATATCCGGAAATTAATTCCCCGCTTTGCCAGACGAGGCAATTCATAATTTACAATACCGGCATTATATTTCCGTTTGGCATCCATATATATCTTGTTGTCCGAAGATAATGCCCACGATGGTTGAGCATTCCAAGCGCGCTCTGCCAGCCCGAAGACTTTCGGGAAAAGATAATATTCTATCTGTTCAAAACTACGGATTGTCTCCGACCAGATTTGTCCGGACAAACCTTTAATATTCTGACAGCCTTCTTTTGTCAAGGGTTGTTTACCGTTTGAGGCAGTTTTTACATCTACAGGTTCACCCTTCAGATTCCGCCGTAAAGACTTATAAATATCAAAAGGCAACATATCAAACGTTACATACTCATCTACGTAACCGCCCCAACGCAATCCCGGCTCTTCCACATGATAACAATAGGCCATATCCAAATAGAAATTACCCACATTACAGAGTATAATAGGATAGCCCGCATTTGCTAACTTATACGGAACTTCATCCCCACCCTGTTCCGGAATTGTATTCCAGCAATAATTCAAGACCTTACTATTTCTGAAGTGTTCGTTCACGGTGTTATCCGGATTCATAACAATATCCTGCCATCCAACCGCCTGTATATTACGTTTATCCAACATTTCCAGAATTTGCTCCAGAAAATAATCTTTCAAATCCCGTATCTTAGTCAGTCCATGTTCTTTCATAAAAGTACGGCAGATAGCGGAACCTTCCCAAATACCTTCCGGCACTTCATCACCACCTACATGGAAAGCAGGCAATTCTACTCCCGCATCCTGATACATCCGCCCGATTTCATCAATCACTTTTTCAAGAAAACGGTATGTAGAAGGCATTGCGACATTAATGACATTATCTGTGAAATTTTGTGCCGATAGATATTGGGAAGTATCTGCAAAGTCAATCAAAAGATATTCTTCCGCTTTCGACTGATCCTTACCCATATATTTCCGGTGACGGGCATTCATGGCTTTTATTGCTGCCCGTGAATGGCCGGGAATATCTATTTCAGGAATAATCCTGATATGCCTTTCTTTTGCATATTTCAAAATATCCATAAAGTCACTGCGGGAATAATACCCATTAGCCAATGAGGTGGTATCTGCCTCATTCCATCCCCAGGCATATGCAGGATAAAGACATGTCTGTTCATCTGTGGTATGTCCTCTGAGAGAAGCTGTTGCTGTCAATTCCTCCAATCCGGGTATTTCCACACGCCAAGCCTCATCATCACTCAAATGCAGGTGCAGTACATTCATTTTATAGAATGACAATATATCTATCAGTTTCAGTAAATCCGTCTTCTTTGTAAAATTGCGGGCTACATCCAGCATGATTCCCCGATGTCCCATGTCCGGATAATCGGTAATATGAAGATTAGGAAGCGGAGAGGAAGCTAGTTTCATGTTATCCAATAAAGCAACCAATGTCTGGCCAGCATTAAATATGCCATGCGCATCATTAGCTTTCAAAGTCAGCAGATTATTCTTTATCACAATTTCGTAATACTCATCGGGATACTGGCAGGTGGCAGGAAGCTCTGTTTTCTTCAATTCAATGATTGTTTCTTCACCTTTGTCAGAAACGATACATCCAAACAGTGAAGTCAATTGCTTTTTCAACAAAAGAGCTTCTTCTTTAAATACACCGTCAAACTTCAGACCGACCTTTGGAGAGAAAGTAGAAACACCACCCGTCTTCTCTACTTTTTTAGGAGTAGGAAAGAGAGAAAGCATATCACAATCTACAGGCTTGCTGAAATCATCATTCTGCTTATACAAATAATTTCCATCTGCATAGGGAAAACTGTTCTTCGAACTAATCCATTGAGCATCGGGTCTAAAAAGCCCGATCTCAATCGGAATATTTTGCGGCTGCAACATTTTCCCTTTTTCATCGGTAGCTACAATATAAGCCCCTTCAGGAACCGAAGACACATTAATCACATTTCCTTCACTCATTATAGTAAAAGAGAGTGTTTCACCCGGTGCCAACGCCTGATAGTGTTCAGTAGGATACATTTTATAGTAAGTCGAACCGATACATTCAATTTCCAACGGTGCATTAACAGGTTGTTGATAATAAATTGGCGTCTGATTAAAATAGATCACCCAATTATCAGCCAGAGCTTTATTCCCGTTATTCGTCAAACAGAATGTATTCTTAAAATATCTGGCTTCCACACTATCTTTTTCCAGTTTCCATGTTAAAGAGAGCTGTGAGGAAGGGGGCTGTTTACCAGCCCCACAACCAAACAAGCATATCCCCAACATCATTATCCATATATTCCTCATAGTTATCATAAGGGAATTATTTTGTTAATGAACGAATACATTCCACTTCTTCTATTGAATAAGGTGTCCCATCGCCACGGAAAATATCATGGAACCACAAGGACGGTTCAGCTACGTCAGGCAACGGAGTATCCCATGCAAAGATTGTATTTGTCTTTCCGGCTACAAGTCCCCAGTTGATTGCACCAATATTTTCTTTCTTCAGCATTGGCATGATATCCTGAAAAGTACTGTTTTGAGTACGTGCCATATATTCCGTGCAAATCATCGGACGCCCATATTGCTTCAACGTGTCAATGAGCTGTCGATGCGAATCCAAACCTTCATATGTGTGATAGGTTATCACGTCCGAATTTTCCAACTGAAACTTATTCAAATTAGTCAAACTCATATCCCAGACTCCGGCCGACAAAGGTTGCGACGGGTTAACCGTTCGTCCCCACGTAAATATCTTCTGCAATAACGGCAGACTTCTTTCACCGTATCTATATCCACCCGAACCACCGGGCTCATTATATAGATCCCACAACACAATTCTCTTATCATCCTTAAAGGTGGTAAGAATGTCTTTCACATAATTCTCCAAGACCGGAAGTATCACTGCCGTATCACCTTTATAATACAAATCCCCCGGATCACGCGCCCATCCCGAATTATGTACTCCCGGTTGTGGTTCCGGTTGTTTTCCTGCCTGGTAAGTAGGATTCCAGCAATCATCCAAAAAGACAAAGATGGTAGAGATATGATGCTTATCGGCAATAGTAAGGTATTCATTAAGACGTTTCTTAAAACCTTCCTGATCCGTTTCCCAAACCAGATGGTGCAAATATACACGCATACAATTCATTCCGATGTCTTCTGCCCAGCCTAGTTCACGGTCAATAGTCACCGGATCAAAAGTATCAGCCTGCCACATCTCCAATTGGTTGATTGCCGTGCTCGGAATAAAATCACACCCACGGAGCCATCCCCATTGTTGATACCATTCATTAGCCTGCTCTTTCGTCCAGATTTCACGAACAGAGACTGTTTTCTGACTGCAGGCAATTAACATAATGCCAATAAAAAACGAGAGTAATATCTTTTTCATAATCGAATTTTACTTTAAATTCTTATCTAATTGATGGATTGATTTGAAAGACAAACGCTTATGAAAGTTTTGAAAAGTCTAAGGTAACGATTTGGAGATTGTGCTAATTTCAGTATTTTACAACCTCATACTTATGAGGAACTCTTCTATGGACAAAGATAGACATTTTTTAGATTAGGGAAAAAATTTGAAGGAAAAAATAAAAAAAAAGTTTGGGAAAGGATTGGAAAAATTCAAGAGAGAGGTTGAGGAATTAAGTGTATGTGTATGGGGGGGGGATTGTATAATCAATTTGCAGTTACCGAAAAAGGCATATTCAGAATTCCTGTATATTGCTTCTACTAGTGATTGCAGAACCGACAATTATATTTAAAATTACCCAAATCAAGTATTCCGAGTGGGGCATAAAGATTATTTAAATTGTAACCATACCCTATATATTCAAACTGGCTTCCATTCAAAGGAAAGTCAAAAGATGTTCATAATAATGCTCCTTACATTATTATGACAGACAAGAGTCATGACATTGGTAATAACCATCTTTTGTAAATCGTCATTTATATGCAGTGACAATTTCATTTCCATGTCTACGAAATTTGGTAATAACATCTTTTAAAAGTGTCTAGAATTCCTATCAGTTATGTACATATCTGAATTCTGATTTTATGCGTATTTATTCATAAAATTAGACTCTATATCTGCTTACACAGGTTATCACTATACTATTTCCTGCAAATAACATTTGGGAATATATTTCGTAACCCAATGGTTTCAAAGATGTTTCCTGTCAGCTCAGAGGGAAACCGATCCGCTCCAATTGTACTATTCGCTCATCTGACATGTTTCCCTTGCGGTAATCCCGTCTTTGGATGGTACACCAACGTCCCAATGCTCCTTCACGGCAACCTGGCCATCGCCCTTGGCGGTTATGGAACAGGCGCAACTGCTCAAAGTTGCCTTGCCAGACTTGTTCCGCTGACCAAACAAATCCTATTTTATCCAACAGAAGCCAGCGATCATGGGATAATTTCCCCAGTTTGTGCATTTTTCGTTGTGTATGACACCATCCACCCAGATTCCCCTCCGTCGATTTAGGGAAACGCTGATATTTTCCGACAAAAGACTTCAACTCCTCGTAATTCTTCATCCATTCCCTTTGAAGGTCTTGATTCCAAACAAAGCCGATCTCATCCAAAGCCCGGATGCGCTCTTTGCTCAAGCGTCCATTCTTCCGCCTTTCCCGTTGGGTATAACACCAAGTTGCAAGCGGGCCGTCTTCACGTTTGGGCCAGCGTCCGCAGGTATCAAAGAAGACTTTCAACGCACGGTATTCTTTCATCCATTTGGAGTCGAGCTGGTTCCATTCGAAGCCGATCAATTCTAGCTGACGGCGGCGTTCCTCCTGCAATTTTCCCCGTTTATAGGCAATGCGTTGGGTGTTGCACCACAAACCGAGTTTCCCTTCCGTAATTGATGGCCAGTCGTTTTCTTCCCGACGGAATTCAATCAGCCTCTCATACATAATCTGCCAGGGCTCCAGTTCTGCCAATATCTCTTCTATGCGCAGCCGTATGTCTGATAGGAAACCCGTCGTCAAAAAAGAGGTGTTTCCTTCGAATCCTTTGGGTGACGGAAGGAGAGATAGACGCTCCAAGTGGGGAGCCATCACATCATAAACCGATTTTCCTGAAAGATTGTTGACAAAATCCAAGACGACCGGCCGTTTTCCAGCCTCGGCATTTAGACAACGGCCCAATTGCTGCAAGGTAACGATATATGATTCTGTCCGTCTAAGGAATAAGACAGCATCCACACCTTCCACATGCAGTCCTTCTATCAGCATGTTGACGGAAAACAATACGTGCAGCCGGTCTGATTCTTCTCGGAAAGCATCCAGTATCCGGCCGTTCTGCCGTTCACCTTGGGCATGATGGATCTCGAACGGAGTAATGGCACGTCCCGCTCGCGTGAGCCATCCGCATACTTCTGGCACCATCTGCTTCAAATCGGTGAGATCGCGACAGAATACCAGCAGCTTGCGTACGCTTGTCGGCAGGAACTTCCGGATGACTTCCGGTGCCCCTAAAGCCTCTTTGAAATCCACACGTGCCAGATCCAGTTTCTTCTGTACCTTTTCTTTTCGTCCTTTTGAACAACCGCTGCGTTCCAACTTTCTTTGCAGCCGGTCCAGTTCGTTGTCCAGCCCGTAAGCACTCTGTACCAGAACCGGAACCGGCAAGATATTGTAATACCAAGCCTGCGGCAAGGTAAGCTCATAAAACAAATTTCCTTCGAAATAAAGATCCACCGTATCGATCATTCCCTCCGGACGGATCGGCGTTGCCGACGTTCCCAGGACATAGGCACAGGGATTATTTTCTATCACATCCTGCAAGGCACTTCCCCAAATTTCCGCCCCGAAATGGTGGAATTCATCAATAAGAATATGATCTGCCCGTAACAACCCATTGTCCTCCCGGTTACGGATCAGTGACTGGAATGTCCGGTACGTCACTTGCGGAATAGAGAATCCGACGGCTTTCCGGATCTCATCCAGAATCGTGATGTTCGGAGCAAAGACCAATATCTTTTCCTTTGCATGATCTGCGATATAGCGTGCCAGCAAATAGGATTTCCCTGTTCCGGTAGCCTGCACGACCGCACCGATACGGTGTTGTTTGAATCCCCGCATGATCGCCCTGTAAGCCGCTTCGTTATGCGGATAAAGCTCCACATGTCTTCCGGACAAGAGGCTTTCAATATAGCTTTCATCCGAAACGGTCAGCCCATGCAGTTCAAAGTCCAATGCTTCCGGCAGGAATCCGCCGTGTGCCACGATCCTGAAATATAGATTTCGATGCCCTTTACTTAGTGTAGA
Organism: Bacteroides sp. BFG-637; assembly: GCF_024793605.1. Lineage (NCBI taxonomy): Bacteria > Pseudomonadati > Bacteroidota > Bacteroidia > Bacteroidales > Bacteroidaceae > Bacteroides > Bacteroides sp. BFG-637. Next base: position 500,457 of record NZ_JANUPD010000002.1, read on the forward strand.
GAACTTCTCGTAGAACAATTCAGCATCCGAGCGAGTCAAAGGACGTTCGTTTCGGACCTCCTTCACGATGGCATGTACCATTCCCGGCTTGAAGCCTATCCGTAGTCCCTCTTCGGATTCTGTTACCTGGAAGCCTAGACGGAGATAGCAATCTGTTAAAGACGATACCATCCTATTTACTTACAAGTCAAAAAGTTCATTTGATTATTGTCCTTTGCTGTTTAAAGAGGGCTATCATATTACCCATTGTCAGTCGACCGGTAATATCTTCTGTTATAATCCGGTTCAAAAGCCGAAGATCCGCCTCAATTTGGACACGGAAACGACAGGACTCAGGATAATCATCCCGGATTGTCCTTGCTGTTTCATCCCAGGAAGAAGCTGACAAGTGAAGACGGGAAGAAAACTCCATACGCCGGTTGTGCCCTTTGTAGATACGGTAATAAATTGTACCACGCTCGGGATTTTTCTTATTAGGTTCAAAACGGACAACAACAGTAGGCATCCTTGTTACTTTTACAGCTGATTTATATAGAGGAGTTTCCCTTATAATCAAAATTTGGGTAGGGTGATTTTTTCTTAAAAACGCTCACCAATCTGAGTATTTTCCCTGCATTATTTATATCCGCACTGGAAATATGGATAAATTCACTCATACTAGTATATGCTACCCAGAAATAGGAGAAAGTCCAAACAATAAAAGTTCCCAAAAGGAACACCCATACGCAGGAATTTTTTCATTTACCATTCCCCTTTTCTTCACACTAAAATCCAGAATCATATTGCAGACGGTTGCGGTCAAAATGCCTCTCATGCCCGTTCTCTTCCGAAGTTAGTGGTGACAACATATAGTAATCCTTGAATGTTATACACCCGTTTGAAATTAGAAACCGGACGAATCTGCATCTTCCTCGTTTTCCGCTTATAAAGCAGAATCATCATCACCTTAAAAAATATTAATAGTCTGATTTTCAGGTTTAATCTCACATCTTTTTATATTCTGTACAGCAATGCGTTCACAATACGTCCACAAGCAAGCCCGTCTCCATAAGGGTTCACTGCCTTGCTCATTTTTTCATAGGCGACTTTATCGTCAATCAAAACAGATACTTCATTTACTATTCTGTTATAATCCGTACCTACCAGTTTTACCGTTCCTGCATCCAATGCTTCCGGACGTTCCGTTGTGTCGCGCATCACCAATACCGGCTTACCCAGTCCTGGAGCTTCCTCTTGTATGCCACCGCTATCGGTTAATACTATAGTGGATTTTTCCATTAAATAGACAAAACTCAGATATTCTAAAGGTTCAATGAAGAACATGTTCCCAAAATCGGATAATTCCTCTCCAAATACGTCATGTATCGGTTTGCGCACATTTGGATTCAAGTGCATCGGATAAACGAAGTCCACCTCCGGGTATTTTTTTGTCAAGTCTTTGATAGCAGTACACATATGGATGAATCCGTCACCGAAGTTTTCACGACGATGTCCCGTAATCAGCACCAGCTTCTTACCACCATTCAAACGGCTCACGTCATATCCGGCTTTTGCCAGTATCCCTACCAATTCACAATCCAACGCCTTGTCGCTCTTAATTTTATCCACTACCCAATAAAGCGCATCAATTACCGTATTCCCGGTCACGATGACATTCCGATCGTCAATACCTTCCCGCATCAGATTGCTACGACTCAGTGGCGTAGGCGAGAAATGGTAGGTCGCCAGTCGTCCGGTCAAAAGTCGATTCATCTCCTCCGGCCATGGGCTATAGATGTTATGTGTACGTAATCCTGCCTCTATGTGTGCTACCGGAATCTGTTGGTAGAAGGCCGACAGAGCAGCGGCAGTAGAAGTGGTCGTGTCACCGTGCACCAGCACTACATCCGGCCTTGCCTCTTTCAGTACATCACGCATACCTGTCAATACACGGGACGTCACGTCATATAAGTCTTGTCCCTGCTTCCATAATGTTCAAGTCATAATCTGGACAAATATCGAATATATCCAATACCTGGTCCAGCATTTCCCGGTGTTGTCCGGTAACACATACTACAGTTTCCACCCGTTCTGGCTGTTTCTGGAATTCTTTCACCAGCGGAGCCATCTTGATTGCCTCCGGACGGGTGCCGAAGACCAACATTACTTTCTTCATTGAATTATATTTTTACATCAGATTGATTTTATAAAATCGTAACAGCGATATATCTGTTTGTTAAAATCGAATTCATTTTTTGCCATATCCAGGCAGTTCTTCGATATTGTGCTGTATTCTTCGTCAGGAAGGTTAATCAACTCAATAATATTATTGTGTAATTGTTTGAAATCATGTGGCTTTGAAACCATTCCAAAATAATATTTCGATACGATCTCAGCCCCTTCTCCACCTCCACAAAACAGTATAGGTATGCCAATAGGTATGAGATCATATATTTTGGATGGCACTGCTCCTTTGATTGCTACGGTAAGTGGAACAATTGACGCATCGTATCTTGACAACTCTTCGGCGATTTGTTTTTTCTTTACATATCCATGATAATACACGAAACAACCGGGATGTTTATTTATATATTCTTTTATCTTTTCTGTCTGATTTCCACCACCATACAAGTGGAACTCAGCGCCAATAGACTGAAACGGAATATTCTCGATAATTGAATATATATCTTGTGCCACACCTAATAGTCCGGCATATACAATGCGAAAGGGCGTGTGCTTCCTTTTGGGTTGAGCAGCAACCGCATATTGCTGCAAATTACGGTATACAAACTTGTTTTTTGTCGAAGGAAATTGATTCACATGCCGGATTATCTCTTCAGACTGACCGAAAATACCGTCTGCATTGCGATAAATATAACGTTCAATCCACGCGAAAATATCATATATCTTCCCACCTTCACGCATTGCTCCAAGCTCAACAGCAGAAAGTGGCCATAAATCGGATATGTTCACAAGAGTCTTGCGCCCGAATATTTTTTTTGAAAAGCGTGATGGCCGAACCAGCCACTGGTAGTGGAGGGCTTTGGATGATCACCCTATCGTAACCCTGGATCTTCTTTATCTTAAAAGCAAACAACCATAACATGGTCGCAAATGACATCATACTTACCGCTCGCTTAAAAGGATTCTTGGACACGGTTGCATAAGTCCAATATCTATACACGTTTATGCCATTAATCTTTTCTTTTTTTGACAAACGGCCTCTATAACCCTCGAATATTTGTCCTTGAGGGTAATTCGGCAAACAAGTTAACACATCCACTTCCGCTCCCTGACTTTTCAGCCCTTCAGCCATATTGGTTATACGGGAAGGAGCAGCCCCAAGCTCGGGAGAATAGTAGAACGACACAATTAAAATCTTCATATTTTATGCCTGAAATATTTGATACGTTAAATTTCTGCAAAATACTATTTTTATCGTCTTAGAAGGTTCTAGTCGATTGTATTCTACTGATACAAAATCATTTATAATTTCTATGGAATTTGCACCAGATACAGCGATATTAGCCCTGTTGGTTCTTATTTCAGTTGACGATATGGCAAGGACCTCAATATCGGGTGCGAAATGAATATAGCTGATACATTCTGTCATATTATTGCCGACAATCTTATCATTTATTGTAAACACATCATCGTTAATAGTGAATTTCCGTTGATGTATACATCCTTTAAAACCATCGTGCTCTGCCATAATTTCATTTTCGGTATCGGATAGTACTCTTACTTTAGCTCTTTTACCCATACGGAAACCTCCCCACACCTCGCTAGAATCCTTGTTGCCGACAGTTACGGTGTTATGAGCTGACGTACTTCGTTCGTACTGCCTTCTTGCAGTCTTGTTGTAGGTAGAAATACCTGTATCAACAACAAACGGTCTGCAATCAATTCGCAATTCATAATTAAACGTATCGGCATGACTATGCCCCGGCTGATAGGTCGCAGTAATATTACCCACATCCACAACTGCCTCCAAATGTGTTGAACAAAGCTTCCTATAGCCACATTCTTTCATAGGCAAAGGGGTCCATTCCAACTTCAATCTTTTGGCGTATGCTCTCAATTCGGAAACTGTCGGTGCTATCCCATATGCCGAATCATTAAGTAAGGGAATCGTATCGTCTTTCCACACGATGCTCTCCAAATGCCCCAACATCCTTACCACATACAGTTTCAAAAGCTCACACATTTTCTCATGACCTCTATTAATCGAGGCATTATAGCAATCCAATAACCTATCGAGCAAAATGCAGTGATACATCGGTGATTGCTCGTAATGTGAGCCATCAGGCAAAATCTGTTCATCAAGCTCTTTATACAACAGACAGGATGCCTTGTCATACATTTTTTTATCGGAAAAATAAATTGAAGCGATAAACAAAGCGTAAGCATCTTCTAAAAGATGGTTGCCAAGCAGTTGGTATTCCAGTTTCCGTTCGAGCAATTTACATTGCGCATAAAGGGAATCGTTCCACCGTTGCAACCGATTGCTCTCCACTTTTTTATGATGCCTGCCGATAAACTTGATCCAGTTGATGCTTCGCAGTGCGATAGGATAAGGATCAAGACCGATCCTGTTTGTTGGCAAATCAGTTATAAACCGTTCAACCCATTCTGAACCTTGTTCAAAAGTCATGTCAGGTTGCAACAACCAATCCATATAATTCAGATTGTATGCCCAAAGCATCCCATGACTAACATCATTCCATGACTTAAAATCCCCTATAAGATTTAGGAATGTAAATGTCTTGGGTACATTGTAACAATACCACTTTGCGATAACTGAGACCATCCGCAATGAAGATTGCCGGGGAACATTATATTCCATCAACTTATGAGAAAATAGTCTATAATATAATTGATAATAGATTTGTTTTAACCGAAGATGTTTAATTGTATTGACAATAAGAATATTATTAGCCATTTGATTTAGTGCATTATAATTTCAAGTATGCGTTTATTCGTCTTATCAGATTCAAACTCTTCTTCAAATTTCTTCAAGGCATTCCCTGAATATTGAGAATAGTTTGTTGCGTTAATCGATAAGATAGCTTGTTTTATCGCATCTACATCACCGGGAATTACTAAACGACCATTGTAACCGTCTTCTACGATTTCAGGTATTCCACCTGCATAGGTTGATACGCAAGGAATGCCTACAGACATAGCTTCGATGATAATGCCCGGGTAGCCCTCGCGATAAGAAGGTAATAGCAGTAAATCATATTCTACTAAAGTTTTTAAAACCTGTTCGGAAGAGACAACCCCATGGTATGTTATTCCGCTTTCGTTGAAGTTGATATTGCGATATTTATCCTCTTTTATCTCACCATATATATCAAGGGTATAATTCGAAGGTAACAGTTTGGATACCGCTATAAGATCTTCTATCCCTTTTTCTTTGTTGATATGCGACATGAAAACACATCTGCCATGAAAGTCTGAGGGGTTCTTTCGTATTGTTGAAGCTTTACGCACATTAGGGAACCAATGTATATTGTCACTCTTTCCTATTAACTGTTGTAGGTGTGTAATACCCTGTTGGGTTTCAAAGAATATCAAGTCTGTTTGTCTGATAGCATCAAGTGCCCGTTGTAATTGGGTTTGACCAATTTTCTTTATGTAGAACTCAAATGAACCTCCGAATTTACGTAGTACGACTTTTTTGTGTGCCAAACGAGCTATTTTGCTCAATAATGGGAAATAATAAATTGTACCATGATCAGAAAAATTGAACATTACAATATCGCACCCAAACAGTCTCCACAAAAATGCCGGGAAAAAGTATGAATAATTGCGCCACATACTACGCTGGCGAGTGCGAAGATTTGAATACCGGTTGTTTTGTACAAACCTATATTCATATTCAGACTGAGAGGCTAGATAGTCAAGATAGTTTTTCATCAACACCGTCGCACCTCCATAATTCAATAAGTTGCTCTCATCGGGAATTGAGCCTACAACGAGTAATTTTTTCCGTTTCATTTCTTTATTCCTTTCTCGAAAAGTCTTACGTAGTTGCGAGCACATTCGTACATACTGAATGGACCATAAGTGGCAAGAGCTTTTTGCTTCATGTCTTTAAGCTGTACATCAGTGAGGAATAGAAATCTCTTTACCGTTTTGTAATAAGATTCTTCACCGATACCGTCACTCAGAAAACCGTTTTCACCGTTGTGTACCACATCTACTATACCGCCCACAGGTGTGCATACCGGTATACAGCCAACACCAATAGCCTCTATCAACGAAATAGGCATCCCCTCATACGAGGAACAAAGTGCATAAGCATCTCCCATTTTAAGGTATTCAAGCGGATTGTGCAGTTCTCCAAGTAATTGTATTGCTTCATCGTTGTACGAACGCAATTCCGCGGTCATCTGTGCATCACGTTCACCTCCGATAAACAATACAGTGAGGTCGTATCCTTCCCGTTTTAACCGCATTACCACACGTGCCAAGAGAGTTTGCCGTTTCACAGGGTCAATACGTGCGAGACTTATCAGTACTCGCGTCTTATTTGTATGTCTATACTGTTTAAATTGTTCCTTGACCTCGTCTGAAACAAGCATACCAGCATCCACATTGCGCCCATTGAAAATCATAGGAGCATCCATTCCATAATATTTTCGGAAGCTATGTAGTGATTCGGCGGAAATGGTAATGGGTGTAATCCACCCATGATGAAAACAGAACTTCCGCATTCCGCTGCTGATAAAGGAGCCTCCGGCTTCTTTATCAGCAGCGGAATGCACTGTATGACAGTGCATAACGCCATTCTTTCGCATGATTGCGAAAGCAATATACATAATAGCACGCAAATGCGTGTGCACCACATCAGGCTTTTCTCTACGGATATATCTATATACTCTAAATAACAAACCGATGTCAAGTCCCATCCGTTTGTTCATCGATACCACCCTTACATTATTCGATACCTCTTTCAAATAGAAATCCACCTTGTCAAGTGAGTGCAAAACCATCAATGTCACATCATGTTCTTTCGACAACTCATTGCACAAGTCAACCACAAACCGCTCTCCGCCGCCACTGCTAAGTTGAGGAATTATTTCTAAGATTTTCATTCAGATTGTTTTTTAATTTTTTTATTGTGATCCTAATACGTGTAAACTAACGAAACATGTCAGAAAAAGACGTACCCTTCCCATACCAACCTCTTATAGAAGGCATAGAAAAGTTTATAACAGATAGGAAGGATTGCCAAAAGCATCAAGATTCTTTTCTCGCGTGTCATCTTGAAATTAGAATAATAATAACCCACAACAATACAAAGAGGAAAATAGCTCATCATTATGAAACGTATAAAGAGCCATACCGAAGTTTCTTGGAAGAAAAACAGACTGGCAATATAAGTTATTGCATACCAATAGATGAACAATGCCTTTATATACCGTGGAACATCAATTTCTTCAAAAACTATCTTCTTAGTCATAAGAGCCAAAGATGCGTATACCGGCATATAGGTTATCATTTGGTTCAGTTTACCAAAAATATTCGACTGCCGCATTGTGCCGCTCGCATATCCCGTCATCGAGCTCCCTATATTCATGTCTGCTATATCAAAACCGATGAGTCCGTTCATAATAATATAATCCAGCAGTAAAGTAGTCACAACGGTCAGGAAAGGGAATATGACAAGACTGATTTTTACCGTTTTCCTATTCAGATAAAAAGGTGTTACCGAAAGTGCAGCAATCGAAAACAACATACTTTTGTGAAAGAAGAATGAACAGAAAATCAACAAACAACCGAATAGGAATGACAATAACCTATTATGAGAGGGCCTGATAATGAATGAAAAGCCAAAAAACAGTATGGCAATTCCCAAATTTCCGCGCATTACTGAAATAATGTTGATATAAAACAGCACAAATATCAGCAATCCTATCCTCACATCAAGTTTGAGCCGTTTTATTGTCCATAACGACAAAATCACCGTTCCGCTCCACACTATAAACCGCCATACCAGATAGTTTGAAGTGACATTCCGTATCAACCAATAGTAAACGGGTTCAAGATGCACGTTTAATCCGGTTGAACAGATACGTTTGAAAAGCCCCTCGTAGTGATAGAAATCGTTGTCCGCATAGCCGAAAGTGCAAAACAGTATCAGCAGGACACCGTATACTGCATAATCCAAGATGTCTGTATATCGTTTTCTAAATTCACAGCCATATCTATACACATTCGGAAACGGATACAGCATAAGAAAAAACAGAAGTATATTGAACAGTACCGGAACTGCCTCGTAATGATATTTCATCGTTGTAATTTATTAGGTAAATAAAATAGGACACATTCATACTAACACAGAAATTTGGTGTATTTGCATCCGGCTATAATCACACTTGATACATAGCAGACGATGAAAGTGCCCACGAAGGCGACCAACGGAGTTAACTCTTTGGTATACAAAAATACCCCCCCATTCTATAATAGATAAGTCTCAGAACTATTTCTTGCATCACATATATTCCCATCGAATTCATTGCGATACTTCGGCATACAGTGTATAGTTTTCCATTGCATCTGTCTTCCAGTTTTATAAATACAGCGACATAGATAATTGTGACTAATCCATAGCTTACCATTTTAAGAGTATGGTGGACAAACAGGATTAAAACTTTTACTTTCAAGTCCGATGCCAGTTCCGGACGCATCCCGTCCATTCCCAAAACCAATGTTACCGCAATGAATAACCCCATATAAACAGCCGATAAAATGCATATTGTTGACCAATTGACAGTTCTCAGCCGCTCACGATTTCTAAAGAAAATTCCACCAAGATGGAAAAAAAAGCAGATAATAAAGCGATTGATTAAAACGGAACGGAATTCCCGGCCAAGGCAGAATAGCAATAATCATGAGTACTAACATCAAGTTACGTCCCTTGAGACAGTGCTGTATGCCATATTCCATTAAAAAGCACCAAAAGAGCATCGGAAGAAACCAAAGATGTCCGTATCCCCCAATAATTTTCCAAAAATGTTCCAGATTAAGAAGTTTTGACGGACCAAAGAATATCAATGTCATGATAATGCCCCAACACATACACGGTACAAACAGCCGTTTCAGCTTACCGGCTAGTAATAATCGGAAAGAAATGACTTTCTTTTGGAGCGAAAAGGCAAATACATACCCGGAAATCAGGACAAAAGTTTCCAGCATCCCACTGTATGCCAGTTTTCCTCCCCAATAAAATCCTTCATTGGGTTGGGCGTAGGAAGGCATATCCCAACCACCGCAATAGGGCGCAAGAGCATGATAGAGCACGAGCAGAATGATTACGAACGTCCTGATAATATCTATTTCCTTAAGTCTTTCCATATATTTTTAAGGTATTTGAATATGGGATATACACCAAGCAAAGAACCGAAATACTCGATTTTACTGAGAGTACGCATCTTGCTGTGACGAATGACTGTAATACTGTTGATTTCCGGATATGTATTGTGCCAAATCCGACGGATTCGCGGCATCAGCATATATCTATCAAGATACATTCTTGAACCAACTTTCAGCGCATTTATCTCGTCTGTATACTTTTCATAAATACCTTTGGAGCGAAGAAAGGTGAAAATCAGATCAAGATTCTCCTTACGCTGATTGAGTTTATTAATCTGGATCTCAGCACTGCCATAACTTGTAATTGACGCAGGATTAAAAAAATAGTAATAAAATGGTTTCATCAAGTATCCTACATTCCGGCTATTCCAAACCAATTGGATTATCGTCGCCAGATCCTCGTTCATATTTTGCCTTGGAAATGTTATCCCATCGTAAAGACTACGTTTGATCAAAGCGCCGCACAAGCTCCCCATCAACCGCCCGCAAAGCAATGATGACATCAGGAAGTCTTTATTATTGGTAGAAACCTTGCGCGGGGCGGAAGCATATGTAGAAACACCATCACTACGATAGAAATCATAAAAGACCATATCGTAATGGCCGGATAGGGCAAAAGTATATAGTTCCTTTATGGCATGCACATCCATCCAGTCATCGCTATCGCAATGAACCGTGTAATCACCAGAGGCCAATTGAATCCCTTGTCGTCGAACAGCGGGCAGGCCGCTGTTCGACGACAACCTCTCAATTCGTGTCAGCCTCTTTCGATGCGGATATTTTTCCAGAGTTCTCTGCAAGATCTCCACCGACTTGTCTGGAGAACAATCATCCACAAAGATGTATTCAATGTCATCAAACGTTTGGGCGAACAACGATTCAGCGCACCGCTCAATATATTCCTCTACTCTATAAATCGGTACAATGATTGATACTTTCGGATTATCCATGATTTTTAGCTGTCAGTTTTTTTAATTGTTCTATTCCAAGGGCAATTAAATAACTCAATGTTATGAAGATAACAAAAGTGATTAAGTTTGAAATTACCCCCCAGTTTTGTGTTATAAAAGCTACTGTTTGTTCTGATAAAATCCCTGAACAACCACAGAAAAGGAGCGTGTATAGCCATTATCGTGAGTGAATTAGCTCCCAAAGATGCCAATATTCTGTTTGTAGTTGTTATCTTGTTGAAAGGCTTGAAATTCAACAAAAGATATATGGCACAGAAAGCTCCGGCATAGAATATAAACGGGAAACTGGAAAATTTCAGTTGCGAAATATCAAATTGATAATGTGCCAAACGGCAGAACGCTATGATATATCCGGCTATAGCAATAACGGTTGCTTTTTTAATTGCCCCCTCTGCTTGTGTCAGCCCTTTGTCGTTCATCCATTTGCCGACAGCATAGAATGGCAAAGAGAACAGCCCCTGCCCGATATAAAACGGCAAATTGATCTTGGAATATGCGACAGCCAGCCCAATTACAAAAGAAACGATAAGAATAACGTTTTTTCCTTAACGGTTTTGTCCCAAAAATAATATATGACACATATATAAAAAAGAGCGACCAAGAACCACAACGGACCATCAAATGCGGCGATATGATGGATGCTCAGTTTATCAAGCGGTATTCCCTGCAACCCCATGCTAAAATAAAATACAGCGAATATCAGAGAATATTCCCCAAAGGGAATAAGCAACCGTTTTGCTCTTGATTGAATAAATCCTTGTTTGGGATGATAAAACATACCGGCCAAAAAGAAAAACAAAGGCATATGGAAAATACAAATTTCCTTTATAAGGATTGCGGTGGCATGTCCCCAAACGACAAGGATTATGCCGATGCCTTTAAGTATGTCTATACGAATGTCCCTTTCCATTATTTCAAAAGTTTAAGTTCCTCTTCCTTTCTTCTGCAAGAAATACATCCGCAGCACTATAATCTGCCCAAAGAACTTCTTTGTATTTTTCCTCTTTATCTGTTTCACTGATAGTACGTTTCTGCAAACCGATATTATCGAGAAAAGTAATCATGCAGTTGTCCTTATCTCTATTGACAGCAAAGAACGGCATATGAAAAAACGAGCGCATGAAACGAACCGCCGGTAACAAACATTGTAATTTGACCAAATTAAGGAATTCCAAAAGCCCCGTAACAAGCTGCTGTTTAAAAGGATACAAACCGCAACGGAGTGTATTGTATACTGTTGCCACCACCTTTATTCCCTACATTTTATTGTTTTTTTAAGAACATGAATTTATTTGTTACCGTACTGATTACGAACCCTCTTTCTTTAGCATCAAGTCCGAATTTATAGATAACAAGTCCGGAAATGATAAGACTGGTCAATACGACAAGTATATGGCTACCCCAGCTTGAGGTTAGAAATTTATGCAAAAAGAATGGGACCGGAATGATGCAGACCGACACCCAAAGACACCTAAACATCACTTCCACGACATACCTCCTAACCGGGAAATTCACTTTGTGTTTGAGATAGAATATTCTGTAACAGTGAGTAATGAAATTGATGGCAATTCTGACAATCACCGCATAGACGGGACTGCAACCGAACTTGAACAATATATATATAATCGGAATATTCATAATTATCATCGAAGAAACGGTAAACTGATACTTGGCTATATTGCCTATTGTTTCAGATGACACCCAAAGACTTCCGGATAATGCATCAATAAGCAGGAAGATGAGATAAAGCTGAATGAACTGTACTGTATATTGAGGGACACAGACAAGCCATAACTCGACGACAGGCCGACAAATCAAAATCAACGGATAAGCGACGAAAAAGAGCAGGAAATACGAGAATTTTGACGAGCGGAAAACAAGTTCCAGAAATCTGGATTTATCCCCTGAAAAATAGGACTGGACAATCTGTGGCTGCACCGCTTTCTGAAAGTTTGTAACCAAAGTATTGACAGCACTGAACACTTGCGAGGCTACCCCCATTGCCGCATTGACAGCAACCGTGAAAAAAATATTCAAAAGTATTGATATGCCTTGTATGGATGCGACATGGGCTATACCGCCGAAAAGGCTCCATGAAGAAAAGAAAAGCATTTCTTTCAGCAGCTTTCTGTCAAAATAGAACCGGAATCTGCAAGTCATGAAATTACGCTTGCAATAAATGGCATAAATGATATTCAACAATATCCCAACGGTCATAAGGGCAACGGCGTACAACACCAGACGATTGTCTTCAGCCCAGAAAAGGAGAAATACTGTTCCCAATTTTGCCATTACCTCAATGATGCTGACATAAGCGAAAAAAGACATCCTCTCATATGCAATAATGCTCGACTCATCAGGAATCCTGATAAAATGAAGACAAGCGGTCACTACAGAAATATGGTACACAACCCGTGCTGCATCTTGTGTTTCCGGAGGAATATTCAATTTTGTTTCAAAGAAATAGAGCCCCACAGTTTCCAATACGAAGCCGATAAATACCGCTATTGCAAAATGTATCAGAAGACTCATGGAATAAACCCTCGAGACTCTGTCATGATTGCCTTTTCCCAATTCCACGTTCAGAAAACGTTGGGTGGCTTTTGTCATTGCGGAATTAATAAAAGACAGAAGTGCGATAAAGCCGCCAACAACATTGTATACTCCAAAATCGTTCTCTCCCAACACTTCCAATATAATCCTGGAAGTATATAGAGATACGGGCATCATTACGAATGTCCGTATATAAAGCATTAACGTGTTGCGTGCTATGCGTTTGTTTGATGACTGCATTTATAACTATCCTACATTTTTTAATCTCAATTGCAACCTGAATGACAATAGAGTGTCAGGGGCAAATCAATTGGTCTGATGGTATATAGAAGCTAACTTTTCCACACCGTCTGCAAGCGTGAACCGACTGGATATTACTTTTGATTTTCTACCCATCATTTCTCGGACTTCACGATTATTGACAAGTATCTCAATCCTGTCAGCAAGCTCTTCAACATTCTCTTTTTCAAAAAGATATCCGTTTTCTCCCTCATGTACGATTTCAGGAATGCCCCCAACTCGTGTACCAATAACAGGCAACGAATAGTTTAGGGCCTCCATAATACTAAGAGAAAGTCCTTCTGTACGGGAAGGCTGCAAGTAAATATCAGAAATATTCAAAATATCATTAATGTCATTTCGTATTCCCAAAGACATAATCTTTCTATTCAATCCGGCCTCGGCAATCAATTGCCTCAAGCTATTACTGTCTTCAGAATTTTCGCTAATTCCGATGACAAGCACTATTATATCGTTTTTAAGTCTGTTGGAGTCCATCAGACTCTGAATACTTTTGACAAGTATATCGAATCCCTTGATACGAATATTGAATCCGATTGTAGTCAACACGACTACCCCCTTTGGTATGTCCAATGTTTTTTTCAGATTTGGGTTGACAATCTTTTTTTTCCGGACTCCCAAGTATAGGACTTCACTCTTTGAAGAAAAACCTACGCCTTCAATCATTTCTTTCTTTACGCCACAACTGACACAAAGGAATCTTTCAAAAGGAAAAAAACAGAACTTCAGATATAATTTTTTAAGTTTGTTGGAAACAAAGATTTCACTATGACGGGTTGAAATAATCCGAATCCGGGGAAACAGAATTCGCAAGAATGGTGCAATAAGATAACTTCCAAAATGAAAATGAACAATGTCTATTTTCTCACGTTTGATGACACCTATCACAAATTTGAAATATTGAAATGTGGAAATGCTTTGTTTACAAAGTATTACCCCCCCACACTTATTGATGTCATTTACATAGTTTTCACTGATTGGCATCGACTCGTATACAAAAATAAATTTATCAACACGGCATATCTTGACCAATTCAGCGAAGTAGGATTCTACTCCGCCGTATTTAGTCGATTTCATACCTGTCAGTTCTAAAATATTCATATATTCACTATTTTTTAAATATTCCACAAAAGTCCAATATCACCTTATCCTCTCGCCATTCTAATTCTTTGAACGGAGTGTGTGCTGTAAGGAATACCACGATGTCCGCCTTGTCGTAGGCTTCTTTGTAATCTGTTAACTTGAACACATGGTGCTCCTTTACATTGGGTTCCACAACCAGGATATTGGCATTATTGCAACTCTGCATCACTTTCGTGGTAATATATTTTGCAGGACTCTCGCGCAAATCGTCGATATTCGGTTTGAAAGCCAACCCCATCATGGCAACGCACGGTTTCCGATGATGTTTCAGTTCAAATTCCAGCATGGCATTTTTCACTTTTTCTGCGCACCAAAAACTTTTGTAGTTGTTAATTTCACGGGCATCGGCAATCAATTTACTCTCTGCTGGAAAATCAGCAGTGATAAAATAAGGGTCAATAGCTATACAATGACCTCCCACGCCACAACCAGGCTGCAAGATGCTAACCCGCGGATGTTTGTTGGCAAGATTGATAAGTTCCCACACATTGATACCGGCCTTGTCACAAATCAAGGAAAGTTCATTCGCAAAGGCTATTTGTACATCCCGACTGGAATTCTCCGTCAGTTTGCACATTTCAGCAGTACGACAGTTGGTTCTATGAAGTGTTCCCTGCACGAATTGAGAATAAAATCCAATGGCCTTATCGGTAGATTCAGGATTTAAACCGCCTATGACCCGGTCGTTATGTATCAGTTCGTAAATCACATTGCCCGGCAATACACGTTCGGGACAATAAGCCACATAAATCCTATCTTCCAATTCAGGACGTTCGCTGAAAATGAGGCGGGCCATCGCTTCGGTGGTGCCTACGGGTGAAGTGGACTCGATGACATAAAGGTCGCCTTCCTTTAATAATGGCAATACGGCACGTGTAGCGGCTTCCACATAACTAACGTCCGGTTCATGATTTCCTTTGAACGGGGTGGGAACTACCATAAAATAAGCATCGCTCACCTCCGGCTTTATGGAAGCTTTCAACGAGCCGGCATTCACCACCTCCTGCAACATCTCCTCCATACCCGGCTCAATGATATGCAGATGTCCTGCATTCGTCATATCCACTACCGGGGGTTAATATCAACTCCTGTAATCTGAATGCCGTGCTTGGCGGCGATAATGGCTGTGGGCAATCCGATATACCCCAAGCCCATAAAACAAGCTTTCATTATCAATCTGTTATATAAGTTATTAATCTTTTAAAATTTCTTTCCGAGTACAATTGAACAGAATGTGTTCAACAGAATTTTAAAGTCGAACCACCATGAGCGATGTCCTAAATAATAAAGGTCATATTCCAAACGTCGGAGCATCTTCTCCATCGTATCCGTATAGCCGTTATATAGTGTGGCATATGATGTTACGCCCGGACGGATTTGGTAAAGATAAGTATATCGCTTGTCGTGTTCAAGTATCTGGTCGATATAAAACTTACGCTCCGGACGTGGACCGATGAATGCCATATCGCCACGCAGAACATTGTAGAGTTGGGGTAATTCATCCAAATGGTGCGCCCGGATGAAACGACCGGTCTTAGTCAATCGGGAATCATTTTCACCCCCGGTATGACTAAGCTGCGGTCCGAACTTCTCGGCATCCAGACGCATGGAGCGGAATTTGTATATGTAGAACGGGCGCCCGAATCTGCCGATACGTTCTTGCTTGAAGATGACACTTCCTCCATCTTCCCTGCGAATGGCAATGTAGCAAAACAGGAATAGCGGAGAAAAAATGATCAATGCAATCAATGACAGGATAAAATCACCGATACGCTTTACATTGCGCGCAAATGCGGACATTCCATCGGGAATGAAACTGTCCCGTGGCACATATTGGCTGACATGTGTGGTGACAATTATTGCATCATCATTCGGGTCATCCTTTTTCAGCTTATGCAACCACTTCTGATAAGCATTAAAATTTATTGTATCTGCCATTTTTAACTTTATATAGGTCTCAGTTTGTGAACCTACCTCAACAGAACCTTGCAACAATGAAACAAGGGATTCTCCGGATGTAACCGTACACGGCATCTGAAGACAGTCTGAGTAACTACGAAAATTCATGTAGCCTTGTTGTTTATCAAAAAGACGTAAACCGTATGCGGAATAACCGTATGCACACCATGCACCGATCTGTTTATTCCGATACAAGTGGATATAAGAACCATCATTTTGATTTTCGTTTTCCCTTATAAGATGAACATTCATAAAAGTATATTGTTTATAATTTATCGTAAGCACAAAGCACTATACATTTGACTAATAATCAAGAGGTTTCCTGATCGCATCTATTCTATTTCACCTAAGACATACTTGTGGGGGCATGACGAAGAAGTTCCATTCCTCACACGAAGGACAACAGAATCTTTGATAGAGGAACAATCGTGATTATCGTCAATGTTGTTAATGCAGCTTCGTATCCGACCACTGTCTGGACCAAAGCCATAGCTGTTATGGCATGAGCCGTAGTGAAACCATGCATAACAACATTGGATATAAAAATATCAGTGTCTTTTATTCTAAGATTAAAGATTATACCAAATCCTGTTGATTGTACAAGTCTTGTTGCAATTTAGTCAACGGACGTAGATGAATGTCCGTTTCATTCTCCAGAAAACCAAAAATGATACGTTTCTGAAGGGAAGGAGTTATGGTCATCCCATCGTATTGATTTTCCATCATCTTCATATAGCTCTTATCCCATGCCTTACGTTTCCAGATAATTTCTTCCGCCACTTCCATTCTTGCCGACAATGGCACTTATTGTCACCCCCGCAGCAAAGAAATTCCTTTCAAGCGACCTGCACTCATCACCATAGCCATTGAACTGATATTGTTCACCTTGTTTCAAGATGCGCAGTACGTTCCTGTTCCAGCGGTCATCCTTTCGGATTACAAGGCTCGTCAATGCAAAATTTGCAATCATTGATCACTTTGTTTCTGTAAGGTTCCAATGACTTCCGATTTTACTGCCGAAGCGACCAATGTCTTGTAACAGCCTATGGCATGGATGTCACAACCGGTACGGTCGTACATTCCGGCTTTCAGCAGGGCTTCGGCCTTTTCCTGTACATGTTTTCCGTACATTCCGGCCAACGAGGGCAAATTGAGTTGGAAGGAGACATGCTCTTCCTTCAAGGCCTGATAATCCCTCTTCTGCATATATTCATACCGTTCCGAATGTGCAAGCAACGGGTAATAACCTTTCTTTTGGATGCGTTGCAGGACAGAGAGCAGTTCCATTGGTGGATTGAAATAGGAGGTTTCCACCAACAGGTAACGTTTCCCCTCCTCTAGGGGCAGCAGGTCATCTTTTTCCAGCCGTTCCTCAAAGAGATTGTCCATCATGTATTCCGCAGCCAAGGCAAGTTCCAGTGTGCCGTTATAACTCCGTTTCAATTCTTGGAACTTTTCCTGCAAGGTCACAGTTTCATTAGGGATGTCCTCCATGATGTGCGGCGTGAGCCATACCTTTCTGACTCCATGCTTTTCCATCATATCTAGAATTCGGAGTGATTCATCCAATGTTCCCACTCCGTCATCCACTCCCGGAAGGAGATGGCTGTGACAGTCGGTCATTCCTTTCAGGATACCGCTCCGGGCGAAGGTTATTGTCTTACGAAAGGGCCACATGATAGTTGAGTTAAAATTAAAAGTTCTTACGAGAACGATAACATGCAAAATCAATCACTTGATGACCATCCATTTACCCCCCCCATTTTTCCTTTATTTCCATAATAGGAAGAGTAGCCGTTGCGATAGCCATATCTATAGCCATAGCGGCCTCCGGCACTTTCTGTACCGTTCAGTATCACGCTGAGGTTCTTGAAACGTTTCTCCTGGTAAATATTTTCTAGTTCGGGCAGCATGCTACGGTCCAATAAACCGCTGCGGACTACAAAGACGGTGCGGTCAGCCAGTTTCTCGATGATCTGCGCATCGGCCACGATATCGATAGGCGGACAGTCAATAAAGATATAGTCATACTCGCTGCGAAGCACCTCTATCAAAGTGGCCAGTTTGCCGTCCTCCAACAGTTCCGTCGGGTTTGGGGGAACAGTACCGATAGGAATGATATGCAGGTTGTCGTATTTTTCATCCTTCACGATAATCTCCTTCCAGTCACTGACACGGTTGCCCAGATAATCACTTAAACCAGTCTTCGGGGAATCCACGTAGGAGGAGGTGGAGCCGTGACGCAGGTCACCGTCTATCACCAATATTCTCTTTTTCTTGATGGCAAAGCTCATGGCAATGTTCATGGCAAGGAACGACTTGCCGCTGCCAGGATTAAACGAGGTAAGCATGAACACGTTCTGACCGCTGTCCTTGCCTGCCATAAAGTCAATATTGGAACGTAACACGCGGAACGCTTCATTGATAATGTTACGGTTGCCTTCCTTCACCACGATGGCTTTCATGACAGACTGTGTGTGTTTATCGAATCCCAATTTCTTCTTAGCACTGAGATATTGGGGGATCTCACCGATGAACGGAATGCTTAGGTTTTCCAGATCCTTTCGCCCGCGCACCTTGGTATTCATGTTTTCCTTCATGAAAATAATCACCGCCGGAACAAGCAGACCGATGGCGAATGCCACCAAAAGGATATTCATCTTTCGGGGGGCTGTGGGAAGCATGCTGCCTCTCGGAGCGGTAATCACACGTGTATTGTAGGCGGTGAAAGCCTGTGAAAGCTCGTTCTCCTCACGTTTCTGGAGCAGATAAAGATACAGTTCCTCCTTCACCTTCTGCTGGCGTTCCACAGAAAGCAGATATTTCGCCTGGTTCGGGTTGGAAGCCAGTTGGCTGGTGGTCGTGGCTTCCTGTTGGCGGATGTTGCGTATTTGGGTATTGAGCGAAACAATCAGGTTGTCCACCGACTGAATGATGGTACGCTGCATGCTTTGCAGTGAGTTAGCCATGTCTTTTGCCAGAGGGTTCTTCTCGCTACTGTTGGCGATCAGGCGGTTACGTTCGAGCACGATCGTGTTATATTCACCGATCTGGCTCTCGATATTGACATTAGCGATACCGGAGTTGGTGGGTAACAGCTGGCTGAGTTTCTTGTTGTTCAACTCTTTCCGGATATACTGTGCGGTGGAAAGCTGGCTGTTGAGTGCCAGCAACTCCTTCTTGTTCTCGGCGGACTGGGACAGGTAGAGGCTGGATGCCGCCTGCACATCCGGCAGCAGGTGCTCACTCTTGTAACCGGCGATGTTCTCATCTACATTGCCCAGCTCGTTTTCGATCACGCTCAGACGGTCACCGATGAACTGCGAAGTACTGACGGCGATCTGGTTCTTGTCCTGAATCCATTTCTCGTTGTACATTTCAATCAGGGTGTTCAGAATGTCTTCAGCCTTCTGAATGGAGGCATCGTTGATACTCAGATTGATAATGGTGGCATCCTCGTTTCCCAATTCCGCATGCAAAGCGGCTGTATAATAATCGGTGACGGCACACACATTACCTTTTCTATAACGTATGGAAGTGCCCACGAATGAATCGTTCCAATATTTTGTGAAATTGATGACAAGTGTGCCTATTTCAGTACGGATGGAATCGCCCATCTTTCCGGAGAAATCTTCCCCAAACGCTTTCCCGTTTACTTCCATGTCGGATATGACAAACGTTTCTTTGGATGAAATATCTATTGTAAAACCGACAGGAGTTTCATCCAAGTGGCGATAGGTGACTGCTAAAGGCGAACTTTTGTATAATTCCACATCTTTCAGTCCTTTGCGGACAGTATAGGTCTCGTTTAATCCCAACCGCTGTACCACCTCGGTCATCAGCGTGGGCGATTTCAGGGTGAGCAACTCATTGTTGATATTGGTATTCGACTTGAAGATACCCAAGTCAGAAAATTCACTGACCACATTGGTGGATGTTCCTCCCTTGGAATCATCTTTCACCAAAATGGCAGCGGTACGGGTGTAAATGTTCGGGGTGCCCAGCAGGTACAAGGCGGCTGTCGCCAGGGTTACGAACAGGGAGAGGGCAAACCAGTGCCACCGGGGCATGAAAATCCCCCACAGGTCTTGTATGCGTATGAAGTCGTCAGCAGGCTTGCTGGCGGTTGTTTTCTTTTCTGTCATATTATAAAAATATAAAGTGATTCCTTTTCTGAAGGTTACTTGAATATTAGCACACCCAACGAAGTGAGGAATGAAGCGACGCTGATCCATAGCGATACGGACTTCACGTTATTCTCGTTGATGGTGCTCTGACCGGCACGCATCTTATTGGGCTGCACATAAATCACATCGTTTTGCTTCAAATAGTAGACCGGAGATTTAAAAATGTCCTTACTACGAAGATCTACCCAGTGGGTGACACGCTCACCGTTTTCCTCGCGGATGACAAAGATAGCATCACGTTTACCGGTAATGGTCAAGTCGCCCGCCATGCTGATGGCTTCAAGCAAAGTGATCTGGTCTTTGGTTATGTTGTACTTGCCGGGGGTTTTTACCTCACCTAACACGGAGAAATAGAGATTCATGAACTCTACGGTCACTACCGGATCTTTCACCAAGTCCTCTTCCATCAGCCGTTTCTTGATAAGGGCGGCAATCTGGCTTTTGGTCATACCGGCAATATGAAGCGTACCAATGACCGGAAAGTCTATGTTTCCCTTGTCATCGAGCGTGTAACCGGATATTTCACCATTATTGTTGCTACTACGTAAATCGGCAGTTCCTGCCCGATACTGGACACGTGTCAGGTTGAACAACGCTGCCAACTGCGGGTCTTTACTGGATACCATGATGGAAATTTGGTCCTTGGGCTGCACGGTGATGTCTCTTGCACCCACAATCGCTTCAGGCTGATTCACAGCAATGTCTTGAAAGTAAAGAATCTCCTTCGAAGTGTGACAGGATGTAAACAACACTATCGCAAAGAGATAAATCAAAAATCGATTCTTCATATTTATATCTGTACAGTTTATATTATTTCTAATTTGTAATTTCAATTAATTTTTATCGTGATTTTTGCGAAGTCCCGTAAAAGCCAGCGGTTTTAGGAAAGAACTTCAATCAGATCGGGGTGCACCTCAGCGGAAACGGCCATGACACCCTCCAATAGGACAACCACCCTACGGTTTCTCTTGCCCTGCACCCGCACAAACATGCCCTTCACGTTATCGAACTTGCCACCGTGGATACATACACGCATTCCTCTTTTCAAGTCTATTTCTTCGGGCCTATAATAAACAGTGTCCTCCTCATAATGAGAAGCTATCTTGATGAAGCTGTCCATCTGGTCATCCGGTACGGTAATATATTCCACCCCCGTGCTCTTTTCCCACATGGCGAATTGCAAGAAATTGTATCGTTTCTTGAATTCAGTGATCTGCGAATGGCTGGCGTGGACGAAAAGCAGACTCGGTATAACCGGCACCAACTTTTTTGACTTCACTCCATGATAAGTTCTTACGGCATAATGTTTCGGGATAAAATATTCCAAACCATATTCCTTGTCTTTCAGCCTGTCCTCTGCCATTTTCTCATTCTTGTAGGCGCGCATGACGAACCATCGGACCTGCCTTTTTTCCTCCGCTGTAAAAAGACTCGTACTCATATTCCGAAACATTTTATAGGTGTGGATATAAACCTAGTTCATGCCAACCTACATATTGGCATGTATTACAATGGATTACGTTCCCTTTTCCCATAATATCCATTGTTAGTTCCATACTTTTGACAAAGTGTACAGACCTCATTTCCGGGGCTTCCGTCACTACTTCTCTTGGCAAGAGAAATATTAGAGGACCATATTTTATGTAATTAATTGATAGACAAGTAGAAAAGCGAAGTGGCATTGTGGCGTTTATCCAATATATGTTAAGCAAATACACTCTGTATGAATGTTTTGGTTATATTTTATCACCTGTTTTCTATCGTTTCTTCAATATTTTACATAACTTTGCACATTGTAATATTTCTCTTGCCAAGAAAATGAGCCGTATGCTCAACAATTTTTATTATATTACAAAATGCTTTCAAAAACCTTTCAAACGCATCTGGTTTTAAATTGTCAATAAGAACATTTCCAACAGTATTCTGCCACTGTATTCATAGATCTTTTCCGGTACTTTTCTTTTTAAGAGAAATACCGGAAAGGGATAGTTCTGATAATCAGATGCTATATATGGAACCTGACAAGGATTTGTTTGACAATTAAACCGGAATTTGAAACATTTTCTTTCGAAGAAAACTGTTTTTTATCATACAGGTGGATATTTTCCTATATTTTACCTATCTTTGCAATGTCTAATATTTCTCTTAAAAAGAGAAGCAGGATCGGTATAGCCTTTTATTCAGTATTCTGCGTGTCGCATTTGTTCCCGTTATAAAGATTTAAGTATGATGTCATTTGCTTTGTCTACCTGTGAGGTGTCCAGTGAGGCGAGGTAGATTTTGGTCGTGTTCTCCGAATCATGTCCCATCGCCTCGCTGATGGTTGCCAGCGGGACATTTTTGCTTCTGGCAATACTCGCCCAGGCATGGCGCGCTACATACATCGTGAGCGGCATGCCGAGCCCGAGCCGTTTCCCAAGTTCTTTGAGTTTCCCGTTGATGAAATGCGCTGTGCTCCTGTACTGCCGCACGGCATCCTTAGCCGTATCTTTGATGACCGGAAAAAGGTAGGGGCTGTCATTGTGGCCATACCTGTCCAGTATCTCCTGCATGGGTTTCTCCCATTTAATGGACAGACGCCGTCCGGTTTTCTGCCTGCGGTAGGTTAGCACACCGCTCTTCAGATCAGCTTTTTTCAGGTAGGCAATGTCAACGAACGACATGCCACGGGTATAAAAGCTCAGCATGAACATGTCCCTGGCGTATTCCATGCCCGGGGAAATGCGAAGGTCCAGATCGCGTATCATGCGGATCACTTTCAACGGAACAGCACGTTTTACGGTCTTGTCTATCCCGGTGTAGACATGTTTGAAAGGGCTGCGCTGTATCGTCAGTTCCTTGTCCACCGCACGGTTGTAGACGGCACGCAGGTTCCGCATATAATAGGAGGTGCTGTTCGGACATATCCCCTTGTCCTTCAGCCATGCCTCGTATTCCAGCATGAGGGTGGAGCCGATATCCTCCAGCGGGATGTCGCCGTCCCTGCCCCGAAAGCGCGTGAAGCTGTTCAGTACGGTGGTGTACCTCTCGGCGGTGCGCTTCTTGCCGACACGCTCCAGTTCCTCCACGAGCCTCTTTCCGAAGGCCATGAAATTATGGCTGTCCTCAGGGGGCGGGTTGTGAAAAAGTTCGACAACCCTGCCGGCGGGATAGGTACCGCCGGAACGTTCCAGTCCGGCAATGATACTTTCCAGACGGCGGATGTCTTTTTCCATCCGCTCCTTTAACGCAAGCAGAAGGCTTCTTCTGGCATCACCGGATACCGGCAGTATGATTTCCGACATGCGTCCGTCCCATTCCGAAGGGAACAGCCTGTAGCCGGTGTTTATCTGGCGCGCCACCCTTCCGTGGATGATCTGGAAATAGAGCGTTCCCTCCCTGCCTTCCACGGACGAGGACCTGAATTTGGTTTTGATTGTTGCCATAGTGCAGTCATTTTGAATTAGGATTGTCCACTTGCTTCCTGATTTCCTGTGCCTCCCTGAACAGCCGGTGCGCCAGACTGTCCTTGTAGGCCGCCATTTCATGATTACGGATGCGGTTCCTGACCGAGTCCTCAAAAGCGGTCACCAGCCTTTCCACACGCCGGATCTTTTCCTCGTCCCGCTCGATGGTGAAATGCTTCTCCAGGAAGGCGATGTCGGGATCATCCCCCGGCAGGCAGATCCTGATGGCACGGTATTTCAAATCGGCATCCTTCAAAAGCCGGTTCGTGCGGTACTGGTTACAGTTGGTCCAGACGGAAACGACCAGTGCCAGGATCAGTGCTGAAGCTGTCGTTACCACCGCCTTGGATGCGCTTTCCAGACGGTAGGTCACCAGTTTGTGTACCGGTTCCTTTTTCAACAGGACCATTCTCTCATCCAGCCGTCTTACCGTTTCCTTTACCGCCTGGCTGTCCTGCCGCAGGCTGTCCCTTGTCTTTTCCATTTCTCCGGCAAACGTTTCGGCAGACAACGGCCTGCCTTCCGACAACCGGGCGGTATGGCTACGTACCGCTGCTATTTCCGAACTGTTTTTCTCCACTGCGGATTGCAGGCGTTCCAGACGGATTTTCAGTTCCGCAATCCCTTCAGGGGAATTGGTCCGGTTTTCAACTGCGGGGCTTGTGCCTTCCACAGGCAGCGTCTCCACTTTCTTCTCGATCCTTTCAAGGCATCCGTAGATGCCTTCCAGATAATTTTCCTGTTTCATCTTTCAAAGTTTTTTCGTTATACATATGGTTCACAAACTCCTTCCTTTCCTGCGCTTCTTCTTTCTCCGCAGGCGTTCCGCCTCTTTCTCGTCCTCCGTCGGTACCACCGACGGCATGAACACGCCACCCGTACCGGTGACTTCGACCAGGTTATCAATAACAGAACCATGACTTTGTTCATGGTACGGTTGCTTTTGGGAAACGTCATTTTCCAGGGACGTGACATGGTTATGGTCCAATGCCGCATCCAGCCTTGACCAACTGAAACTGCGGTCAATCCCACTTCCCTTGAATGACAGACCGTTCTTTATAAAGCGGATGCCCTGCACTTCATTAGTGTTTTCCTTGTACTTGAATTCCATTTCCACGCCCATTTTTAAGAGCTTATTTTGAAATTCTTTCCAT
Organism: Bacteroides sp. BFG-637; assembly: GCF_024793605.1. Taxonomy (NCBI): domain Bacteria; kingdom Pseudomonadati; phylum Bacteroidota; class Bacteroidia; order Bacteroidales; family Bacteroidaceae; genus Bacteroides; species Bacteroides sp. BFG-637. The sequence goes on from NZ_JANUPD010000002.1 coordinate 525,533, forward strand.
GTATCTGCACTCCTCAAAGCTTCCTTGACCGCACGGTATATTTCGTATTTCACCTTTTCGGAAGCATGCAGCTTTTCCGTTTTAACGGACTGTTTGCCTTCGGAATAGGTGAGCGAATACTTGTCCTTAAGCATTTTTGTCACTTTCTCGTTGCGCTTGAAATCGTTGCTGTCGGAAATCACCTTCCCGTCGAAGTTCACCCGGTTGAAGACGATGTGGCAGTGCGGGTTGTCCGTCCCGTGATGCCTCACCACGATGAACTGCGTGTTCCGTATCCCCATCAGCTCCAGGTATTCCTCCGCCAGCCTTGCCATGAACGCGTCGGTCAGCCTCGGTGCGTCCTCCGGCTTGAAGCTGAGCGCAATGTGCCCCACCGGTTTCGCCACGTCCGGATTCAGCAGGCATTGCCACCGGAAACTGCGTGCCGTCTCCTCCACCGTTCCCAGCAGCACGCCTTCCGAGGCGATGATTTTTGCGTCGTCCTTCTGCGTCACGTAGCGTATGCAGCCGCTGAACGAGCGGCCTTTCCTGATCTTCCCTATCATGAGGCTATCCTCCTTTCGGCCTGTAATCATCCATGATCCGCTTCAGCTTTCCCAGCAGCCCCTCTATCAGCAGCCTTGTCCTGTAAAAGCCGGTCTGGTGCGAGAGCTTTGTCAGCTGGTTCAGGTTGTTCGCCATTCCCGCCAGGCTGCGCAACAGTGCGTTCTCCTCCGGTGTATGCCTTGCCGTAACGGTGGCCGCCAGTGCTGCCTCCCTGATATAGACCGCCAGACTCCGGCCGGACTTCCCTGCCCTGAACCTGAGAGCCTCGTAGCTGACGGGGGAGAACTTCACCGTCACGCCTCTGGTCAATTTACGCGTCCTGCCCAGTGCCGGACAGCCACATTTTTCTTCATCCCATTCACATCGTTTGTCATATGTTTTTTCTTTTTCGTCCGTACTTCTTTCATTCCAAAATCTGCGACCGGCGGGAGCGGATTTGCCCTCCCAGCAACCGCCGGGCGCGGGGAGCAAGGGTTTTCGGGAATCCGGAAACATACCCTTGCTCCCCCCACAGAAAAATCCCCCCCGCATTTTCCACATTGAAGCGGGTATACAGGGAACAGTGCATACATCGGGTATACTCCACGCCCGGTAACAGGCTGTCAGATTTTTCTCCACTGCTCGATGTCCCCACGGTAGGCGGCAAGATGCTCCCTGGCAAGGTTCTCCAGCAGTCCGGAAACGCTCATGCCACGCCCGCCGAGCCTGCGGACGACGGCGTCCAGTTCGTCCCTCACATCCTCACTGACGAACACCGTCTTGCGGTTCCTGATCTTCGGGACGGTGAGGTACGTTTCCCGGTACTCCTCCAGCGAGGCCCTGCGTTGCCTGCCGCTCGTTCTTCTTCTCACGGGGTCTTCCGGTTCCGGCGGGGTGTCCTTTCTTCTCGCCTCCCCGGATACCTCCTCCGCAACGAGCCCGGATGGAATCATCGATTCCGTCACGGAAGCGTCCGTACCGGCGGATTCCCCCGGACCGGGTTCCATCATGAGTCTTTCCCACCACTCGTCGTGGCCGGGCTCGAGACTACGGCTGTTCTTTCTGTCTGCGGTTTCGGATACCACCGTTTTCTTTCTTCTCGGTTTTTCAGTCGGTTCACTTTTCATTGTACATGGATTTTAGCTGGTTGATACTGTGGGCACGGTCTACCCGTTTGCCCGGTTGTCGGAAGCAAATAAAACGATAATAACAGACGGTGTGAAACGGACGGGTCCGATTGGCGGGGTTTGCCGCGTTATTCATATTGTTGGATCAGTCTGACAGTGATGACTTCACAAATATACGCACCGGAAATTTTCCACTCTTCGGGAACGGATCTGAACATCTGTTTACTAAAAACAAATGAATGTTAAAATCAGATTTCCATGACATCTGATGACATATAATGACATCTGATGAAGGGCCGGAACCATATCCGGGAACAATCATTTACTTTGCGGATGAAACAAGTACGCATATGGTGTCAAAGGTAGTCATCCTGTCTTGAAATTCAGGATGTTCCGCCGGAATTCACTAAATTGCGGCACGGAATCCGGATCCGAAAAGAGAATGAAACAGATGTCAAACCTGAAATTACATTAATTATGGAAATAGTGAACATTGAAGCAAGGACCTTCGAGGCGATGCTCTCGGCCTTCCGGACGTTCGCGGATCGGCTGGACACCCTTTGCCGGCTGTACGGTGACATGGAAGAGAAGAAATGGCTGGACAACCAGGAGGTGTGCCTACTGCTGAAGGTCAGCCCGAGAACCCTGCAGACCCTGCGTGACAATGGCACGCTGGCATATACACAGATCTGCCATAAGACTTATTACAAGCCCGAGGACGTAGAAAGTATCATCCGGATAGTGGAGGAGCGCCGCAAGCGGGCTGAAAGCATGGGAAAATCAATTTGAAAAGCCATGGGAAACGAAAGGATGATACTTTCTCCCGGCAGTCTGGCAGGCGGCTGGGAAAGTCTGGACGGCAGTCCCGATTTCTACATCTTCAGGGATTCCAGCGGGGACTACCGCCTGCTGGCCTACAGCCTTGACGCGGAGTACGGGCGGGGAAGTTTCTCGCTCTACAGGATAGACGGGGACGGGGAGGGATGCCATATCCGTATCGGTACGAAAGAGTGCCGGTTCATGTCGGAGGGATGCCCCCATATCCTCCATGTCATGGGGTGGGGCCGATATATGAGAAACTGAAAAAGTAAATGTCAAACCAACAAACAGATGAGATTTATGATGAATACCGATAACCGTTTGCTCACCCGTGAGAGCAGCGAGCATATAAGAGAGTTCTTCTCTACCGTCGAACGTCTCTCCGTTTCCATGGAGCGTCTCTTTGCCGGCAGGTCACCGGCGATGGCGGGCGAGAACTTCTATACGGACCGCGAACTGGCTGAAAAACTGAAAGTGAGCCGCCGCAGCCTGCAACAGTACCGTGACAGCGGCCTGCTTGCATTTACCCGGCTGGGCGGCAAGATATTGTACCGTTCTTCCGATATCGAGAAGTTGCTTGACGGCTGCTACCGGAAGGCGAGAACCAGGCCGGAGGAACTTTAGAAATGTTCCGTACGGGATCGTGAATAAAGGGGCGGTCGGTTGTCATACCGGTCGCCCCTTCGTTTTCTTTCCATCGGATGAACGACTTTAATTTGCTCATAAAGTATTTATACACAGAGTATTTCTCTTTATGAATTATGATCCGGTGACAACATTGGCATAACATGGCGGGACATGGAAACATTTTTCCGGTATGGCAATAAGATACGGGGATTCCATTATAAAAAAAGACCCTTATTTTATTATGTCATTATGTTATTCTGAAATTGGGGCGGGTCGTTCGTGTACCGGTGGGACGATCCATTCCCGTAATGACGGCATATTCCGTACCGGTATCATTATCCTCCGGCAATGCCGTTTCCCGGTCTTTTCGGAGTGACCTTATGCCGGCCGGTGACAACCGCATGTCCGTGTGTAAACATGACGGCACATAAAAACAGGCACATCCTCCGGGCTTTTGTCCCGTCGGATGCGCCTGTCTCCGTCATGTCATATACAGCCGGACTCCTCCGGCCCATGTCTCTATCTGAGTATCGGATTCGAGAGCAGTATCTTGTAATAGGCCACTCCGCCAATCTCTACCGGCATCCTCGCCATCATGAACTGCACGCTCTTCCTCTCCACCTTCGCCTGCCGCATGAGCCTCTGCACGATAAACCCCGCCGAGAACCTTGCGCATCTTTTGTCCTTCCAGACGATGAACCCCTCGCTGTCGTCGGCCCGGCAGATATACCAGTCACCCGTCTCGTCGTCGTGGGCGAAGTTCACCCGTCCGCCGCCGAGGATTCCTAATTCGATTGACATCGTCTTTGACAGATAGACAGTCCCCCTGCTGTCAAGGTTGATGGTCCGCTTACCCTTGTATGTGACTTCCTGCGGACGGGAGTTTTCCCTGTTGTATACTATCAGTGCCATAATTGTCCTTCTTTTATCGGTTGAACTGTTTTTGTTTTTCAATACATGAAGCTTTCCACCGCCAGCATCTGACTTCTCCATGCGAAACCGCTGTGGGTACGTACCGCGTCCACTATCCTGCATACTTTCTGCGATATGGCCGATGCCGAGATACCCATGCATTCCGCCAGCGCCTTGAACGAGAACTGCGCTTCATAGAACCTGAGCATGAACATCCGGTATTCCTCGTAGGAGAACTTCTGCCTTACGAAACGCAGTATGTCTCTTACCAGCCGCTCGCACCCGTTCAGGTCGTCCTCGGAAAGGAATTTTGCCTCCTCGCCACATCGGAGGAAGAAATCATCTTCAGGGTGTGCATACCGGTTCTCCCTTTTAATCTTTATCAGGGCCGCCTTTTTGTAGCATCCGATGAAATACGCGTCATAGTCCGTTATGTCCTTTCCGGGAACCAGCACCTGCCTTCTTACGAAAAGGTAGGTGTCATGGAAATTGTCCTCGTCCAGCATTCCGTACCGGCGTAACGTCCCTCTCAACCTGTCATAGGATTTTGTGAACCACTCGTTGAACAGTCTTTCCTTTTCTGCGCTCTTGTCTGCCATAACCTTATATTTTTTTGAGTTATACATGGCCTACACGGGTAGGCATTCTTATTTCTTGTGCTTCCTCCAGTTTGTTTTTCGGCGGTCTCCGGCAAGGCTTGCCGTGAAAAATACGCTCACGCAAAGCGTGAGGAAGATTTTTTCACGAGCAACCAGCCCGCAGGGCCGCCTTGCGGGACCGGCCTGAAAAACAACTATTTTTGCCGCAAGAAATGAGGATGACGGATTCCTTCTGTCTATTGCCTGTCCGGTGAGAATCTAAAATACCATGCAGCTTTTCTGTCTTCGGCATACTTGGAGAAATATTCAAGGATATGGAATGAGAACGGCAATACGTGATATTGCAGAAGGAGCGGAAATGGGATTGGAAACAGGAAGCATGTCCGGGCTTTCATGCGGTTTATACGGCAGTGTTGATTTTGGGGAGGATTACAGGGAAGTGACAGGAAGGTTAGCCGTTCCGGAGAAATTGTATGTGTACGTTTGTTCCTTCTGGAATACGGAGTCTTTTAAAATCATGGAAGACCTCATTCGGGAATGTGTTCCGAACAATACCCCGCCACGGAACGGTTATGACACTTGATATCAGGCTGTAAGCCGTTCCGTAGCTTCAGTATCCCATATCCCATGCATGAATGTGGATCAGGCGGCATTTCACCTCCTTGCCCCGTTTACGGACATGCCGATGCGTTGCCTGCCGGAATTCTCATTCAAGCAGTTTTCGTCCGCCATCATCTTCCAACACACGCATTTGCTGGATGGCTATCCGGTTCAGTCTCACGAGCCGTTCGCCTTGCGGTATGCCCTGGTCTATGAATACGGCGTTCAGGTTTTCCATATTGGAGAGGCAGATCAGTTCATTGATGGAGGCATAGTCACGGATATTGCCCTTCAGACCGGGATTCTGCTCACGCCACATCCTGGCGGTCATCCCGAACATGGCTACGTTGAGCACGTCCGCCTCTTCCGCATAGATGACGCCGGCCTGTGCGGGGGTGACTTCCACCGGTATCAGGTTCTGCCTGATGGCATCGGTATGTATGCGGTAGTTGATCTTTGACAGTTCCCGTTTCGCACTCCAGCCGAGCTGGGCCTGTTCCTCCTCTTTCAACCGCTGGAACTCTTTCAGCAGGTACAGCTTGAATTGAGGGGATACCCACGTGGCGAACTCGAACGCGATATCCTTGTGTGCGTAAGTCCCTCCATAGCGTCCGGCCTTGGCGATGATACCTTTGGAGTTGGTCTTTTCCACCCATTGTTTGACGGAAAGGATGAAACGGTTCAATCCGGCCTCGTTTTTAATTCCCTCGAATTCGGGGAATTAAAATCCGGATTGTACATCTCCTCCCATATGCCCAGAAACTCGACGGTATTCTTGTTACGCAACCACTTTTCAATAAGGGCGGGACCGTTTTCCATATTGCGGACCATGTCGGTCAGGGAGATATAATCCTTGTCATTGTACGTGATGACTGTCACTTCTGTATTTTGGACTTTAATTTTAGCCATGTTCTTTTAACGGTTATTCGGTTATTATTGGTTCGATGTACAAATGTACGGTGTATTTTCCGGAATGGTCCTCCATATCCGGAAAAGTTTGTGTCACGCCGCCTGTTGCGACAAGCCGTTTCTACCAAGGAAAGGGCAGGCAATACCGGCTGACGTGGATACAGGCGGAACAACTCGCATATGCAATGCAGAGGGAGCAGGAGAGCCTTCACCACAGCCGGAGAGGAAAGCGGTCTCATGCCGGGGTACGGCATGAAAAGGGGCTCCCGGACAGTTCTTTTCCTTGTCGCACATGCACTACGTCGGTCGCAGTTTTCGCCTTCTGAATCCCTTTTACGTCCGTCCCTGCGCTTTCGGAGCGTTTTTCCGGTAGAAAATTTCACCATGCGGAAATTTTCTACCGGAAACCGAAGGGAAAACGCGGAGTCCCGCAGGGACGGACGAACTTTGATGAGGAAGGGGAAAATCGTCCGTTTCATAAATACCATTTCCTCATATGGCATCGCATATTTCCTTCTCCATCTTTTCCAGCTTATGGGACAGGATTTCCATGTCGCTGCTGATCTTCTGGTTGGTTATCCGGGCATATATCTGGGTGGTTTTCAAATCCGTATGCCCCAAAAGACGGCTTACGGTCTCGATGGGCACACCGTGCGAGAGCAGCACGGTGGTGGCGTTCGTATGCCGGGCAACATGATAGGTCAGCCTTATCTTGAAACCGCACTGCCTGCCAAGTTCCTTCAATATGGTGTTGCATCTGCCGTTGCTCGGTACCGGAAATACATGATCGTCCTTGGACAGCCCCTTGTACTTCTCTATGATGCGCTTGGGAACGTCCAGCAGGCGGATGTTGGACTCGGTGTTTGTCTTGCGCCGGCGGGTGATGATCCAGAGGTTGCCGTCGAAGAAGGTCTGGAGCCGGTCGGTCGTCAGCGCCTTCACGTCCGCGTATGCCAGTCCGGTGAACACAGAGAAGATGAAGAGGTCGCGTACCAGTTCGCAGGTCCCGCTTTTCACCGGGGCCTCCATCAGCGTCTGTATCTCACGCTCTGTTAGGTAGCCCCGGTCAACGCTTTCGGGGGAGTTGATGTACCCGGCGAAGGGGTTGAAGGGAAGCGCACCGCTGTTGCGGGCGATGGAGATGACGTGCTTGAGCCCGATCATGTAACCCCATACGGTATTGGTGCGGCATTTCTTCTCCGTACGCAGGAAATACTCGAAGTTGTTGATGAACGTCAGGTTGAGTTCCTTCAGGGGAATGTCGTCACGGCGGTACACTTTCGGGACGAACTCGCAAAGGTGCCTGTATATGGTACGGTAGCGGTTGTATGTTCCCTGCACGCGGCTGTGTCCCACTTTCTTGATGAACTCCTCGTTGTGCTGCTCGAAGAGTTTCAACAGCGTCTCGCGTTTCACGCCCAGCCCGAGGCAGGCGTCCCTCAGCCTGGCGGCGGTGACATAGCCGTCGGACTGCATCAGTTCCTGGTAACGGCGGTTCACGTCCACGCGTATCCGGTCAACCTCCGCATTGATTTTCTGCGCCTCGGCGCTCTTGCCCGTGGCACGTGCCGTTTTCACGTCCCAAAGTTTCGGAGGTACGTCCAGTTTACAACTGAACTGCTTGATTTCACCGTCCACCGTAAGACGGCACATTAGGGGGAGATAGCCGTTGGCTCTCTCGCTGCCCTTCTTCACGTAGAAGAGGATTTTGAAAGTCGATCTGCTCATACTCGTTTTCATACTTTTTTGATCGTTACAAAGTTAATATCAAGCGAGTTGTCCTCAGGTATGAAAAACTGTGCAAATTACTGAAATAGAACCCGTTGTGCCGTTTCTTATTCCCGTTATATCAGTAACGATATGGGAACTGAAGTCTTTCGCTGTTTTTAGCGGATCTCCTTTTTCAGCTTATGCAGTATTATGAGTTAAACACCTAACTGCTTAATAGACTGCATTCTTGCTGTATTATCATCAACCTTGCTTTTTCTTGCTGCGTTTACTTTATCTAATTAGAAACCTTTATTCATTTTCTCCATGTAAATATGACCATATCCCCCGGTTCAACCGCTATCGTAGAACCGTCCGGACTTACAGTTGAACCATCCTTCAGCACTCTGCTTACAGAACCGTCCACATCAATTGCCAGATTCATCACATTACGAAAATCCTTATTTACAACTACAAGATACTGGTTATTATCTTTCTCCAATACAGAAACAACAGCACCCGTATCACTCGTTGTCAATGATTTTATAGGGGCCGGCAAACTTCCCAACACTGTAGTTCCTTCCGGTATTTCACTTCCGGTATGAGACACTGAAATAACCTGCGCTCCCAAGAATATACCTGCAAGCTGTTGCACCTCCTGATTGACAGTCTTGACCAAATCATATACTTCGGTCGGCTCATCATGTTGAAGTCCGCGATAAGTAAAATACTGGATTGCCTGTGCACCGTAAGCCAGATCGCTGAAAACTTGTAATCTCAACTCGGGCAATGTCGGTATTTTATAAAAATGAGTTTCATCCAGTTTATGGGAAAGCGCAAGTGCAAACGCCCAAAAAGGTTTATTACTCTCTTTGGCAGCCGCTGATATTTCTTCCAAATTCCGATACCAGTCCGGGCGGACAATGCTGGGAGCACCATTTATAGATACAATAGGATAATTGTCAAAGGATATAAACGGTACAGGCACCTGCTCTATAAACGACTTTACATTTTCAGAATAAAGTTCTTTTCCCCAGGCCCAGTTGGGGTACAGATTTATATAACAAGGATGATGACTGTCGATGGTTTTAATCTTCTTCACCAATTCGCCCAAGCCCGGCAAATCATTCACTTCCGGTTCATCCTTCAAATGATAGGCATACAAAGCCGGATGGTTCATCATTGCTTTTACAACCTCTTCAGCAGTAGCAACAGACAAAAGGTCTTTACAAGAAGTTATCATTTTCACTCCGGTTTTCTGTGCAGCGTCAAGCGCCTTCAATGTTGTCTCCAAATCATCATACCATCCCAGATAAATATTAATGCCGGATGCTTTCATTACCGGAAATTTCTCCAACGACTTGTCCGCTTCCACCCCAGTCCATGCTATAATCGGGAACTCCCCATCAGTTGTAGGGATATAGGAGTTGCCCTGAACAATCTCTATTTCCTGTGTCTTCACCCCATTAGGTACCACACGAAATACAGCCGTACGTCCGGCTCCCGCATTCGCACTTGCAGTAATTGTCACTTTTCCGTTCCCGCTCCCTTTAACCGGAGAAATGGTAGCCCAAGACTGATCGGTCTCGTTAACAAATTTCCACTCCGTATTAGACTTTATCGAATAAACTTCCGTAAACCCGTCATTGCTGATCTGCAACTTCCCCAAATCCCCGGAAATAGAGAAAGAGGCTTTCTCCGGATCCATCGAACAAGACATCAATACCATTGGCAACATCGAAAAAAAGAATGCAACCAACAACTTCTTACTATATGCTTTCATTGATATATACATAATTCTATTGAATATTAAATTAAAGACTATTAATATTGATTCTCTCTTAATTATAAGGAGTCAATCGTATCACTTCTTTGGCTTTATCAATATGTATCGTATAAAGTCCGGCTTTAAAATCAGGACCCGGAATCAGATCACCGGGAGCATTTCTTGTTATCAAGTTAACAGGCTCCACTGTATATAAATCCTTTGTATCCTCCTCTTGTGCCCAACCATATCCTCTATAAAATTTAAATCCCATCGTTTGGTCAATGTATACGACTGCTTCAAAAGTACTTGCACCGACCTTTTTAAAGAAGAACCATTGGTGAGGATATGCGAAGTCCCAAGCAAGCGTAGCCACATAAGGTTCACGTGGAAAGCCAACTCCAGTACCAAGAATATACATCACCTCCGGATAGAAAACATCCCGCGGCCGTTCCATATACATGAAACCATTTGATGTATTATATTTCAAGTTATAAAGTACCGACGGACCATCGAATTTTGCTTTACTCCCTGAAACATCTTTAAAAAATTCGGGCCGGAGCATATTGGTGACATCACTGCCAAAACCTATAAAATTAATCTTGGCACTCTCTACCAATTCAATATCCAACTGAATATATCCGCCTCCCACATCAAAGAACCGGGACTTGTCAATATCAATGCTATATGCCAGTGTCTTATCGGTCGAGAAATTCAACATATCAAAAGTGATATTCTCCAATATATAACTCCCCACCTTAGGAGTCGGAATCGAAGTAGCTGTATCATCAGTCACAATCGAAATCTTATTGTCCGAATACCCCCATACCAAACCGGAATAATCAGGTTTATTGTTTACTATCTTTTCGGCAACTTTAAAATGGTCTCCAATTCCAGTCAAATCCGCTGCACTCGTCCGGAAACTATAATCCGTTTCATTCTGATTCTCCTTGTCCATTTCATACACATTTCCCAAATCATCAACAAGGTATAATTTGGAAGGTGTTTCCGGACGGGTCACCGCCACACTTGCGGCCTCATCCAAGGTCAGGGTCGATTCATTGCCTCCTAAATCATTTACAGCTTTGATGGTTACCACAGGACGTCCGTTCTGAAAACCGGCAACAAAGGGCAAAGTTGCTTCCTCTTCAATAACTGCAGAACGTCCGCTCAATCCCTTGGACAAGTTCAAAATCTCGGCTCCATCCATTGTTACCAGTAATTGGAATGAAACCAGATCATTATACTCATCACTTATCTGTGCGGTGAATTTAACTTTATCACCAGCCGCCACAACCGTTTCACCATTCACTCCCCGCAATACAGCATTTTCTATTTTAGGTTTTGAAGGCGTAGGCCACTCCGGCCATTCACTTGGCTTACTAATATCATCTTTTGCACACGAAAAGAGCAGTAACGATGATATGAATAGTACGTATATCTTTTTCATTTTTCTTAAGATCTCTAGTTTAACAATCATGAATGACGACATTAATTGCGAGCTGCCGCAAGATCTGCTTTCCATCCCTCACGCTCAAATGTCTGTACCAACACTTTTCCATAAGATTCCGAAGCTTGCTGAACCGCATAATTGGGAATAGGCACATATTGATGTGTAGGAGCCACTCCTTTTATCTTCGCCGTACGCTGTGCATATTGATTAAACCGGATGAGGTCTATTTTACGCATTCCTTCATACAACATTTCATGTCCTCTTTCGGTAAGTAAAGCATCCAGGAAAGCTTCAGCACTAGCTGTTGCCGATGCCGGAAGATCATCCAGTCCGGCGCGTTTACGCACTTCATTCACTGCAGCAACAGCGTCAGCAGACGGAGCGGCATTGTTTTTACGAACTTCAGCTTCCGCATACATCAACAAGACATCCGCCCAACGGGCCAACGGTATATCAGTCCCCTGAAAAGCCGTAGCCGTTTCAACCGGGAATTTATTAATTATAAATCCGTCCCATGTGGTTGTATTCCGGTCAATCCAAGTTCCGGCTGTCGTATAATATTTAGTCAGGATGACATCACGACGCTTATCCGAAGGATCATACGTATCCCAGAATTTCGGAGACACGTTAAAGGTTTGTCCCCATCCCTGCCCTTGCAGATAAAAAGGAGTGGGATTTCCTTGATCGTCCACTCTCGCCGCATTATCAGGAGTAGCGAGCATCATCAGCGGATTAAAATTACCGGACTTATTCGTACCATCCGCCGTTTCATCACAACTGACAGCCATAATCACTTCCGAATTGAAATTATTGGCATTTTTAAATTGCTCGATATAAGGATTATCTCCTTTTTTGAAAAGGCTATACCGCCCCTTCAACTCGCTATACATATCAATCGCTTTCTGATAATAACCGGACATATAATAACCTTCATTCAAGCAATGCCGCATGATGCACACACGTGCATAGTCCTTATTGTAACGTCCTTGTTCCGGCTGAGTATCTGCAATATACTGATAAGCATAATCAAAATCAGCCATAATCCATTCCGTCATTTGCTGCAATGTCGGACGTACCAGATTCTCCAGTTTTGAAGGATTAATCAGATCGCTCGGATCAACAATCAAAGGAACAGGTCCATATACATGCAATAAATAATACATCATCAATCCCCGGCAAAGACGGGCCTCGGCAATAAACTCCCTTTTACGTTCCTCGGAAACGACCTCGGTAGAAGCCTTCTCCAAAGTTCCAATCACATTGGTGAAGTAGGAAATCTCACTTACTTTCGGAAAATGATTCGGCCTTTCGTCACTTAACGTACCACTCGTATAATAGACACACTGACTGAAATCGGCTTTGGAAAGGAAGTAGTATCCACCTCCCCAACCATTATTCCACACCGCCATCTCATCGGTCGGATAATCAAAGAATTTCAGTACGCCTCCGGCAGGTATATACCAACCATGCTGGTTGCCACTCGTACCGGCACCAATCCAATAGGTCCATGTAGTAGTAAAAGGCATATAGCAGGTCATCATAAATGATTCGTATTCGGCTTCAGTCACCGGATAATTAGAAACATTCAATGTGCCATACATCTTCGGATCAAAATTATCCTCACAACTGCACATGATAAATGCAATCATGATAAATACTTTAAATAATTTATTCTTGCTCATATTTTCAATTTTTTCTTTCGTTACAGGTTCTCTTAAAAACATATTTTTGCTCCGAAGGAGTATGTTCTTGTCATCGGATATTCCGCCTTGGAGCCGTCGCCACCCGTCTTTATTTCAGGATCGACCCCAACAAACTTGGTAAAAGTCAACGGATTCTGACAATCAATAAAAACACGGATAGAACTTACATAATCACCTATTCTTCCCAGCTTCTTCCCCGAGAGATTATATCCTAGAGTAATATTCCTGACACGTACGAACGAAGCATTCTGATAATCTTCTTCAAACCCTACGTTACCGGGCAAAGCGACAGCCTTTGTCGAAGCAATACCACGCCGGTTTCCATTCTGGTTCGTTTGAGAGTTCCAGATAGTATATACATATTTGTTCGAGTTCTTCGGGCTTGTGTAATACACATCTCCGACAAGCGCCCAACGATATGCATAATTATAACGTGTACGCCCGAATTGTCCATACATAAATATATCCAGATCGAAATCTTTGTATACGAACGTATTTCCAAATCCGATGTGAATTTTCGGAAGTGTATTCCGCATCTTTACATCATCAATCGTTATTTTATTATCCCCATTCGCGTCCTTTATAATCGGATAGCCGGGTTGTTGCGCATCTGCCGGTAAAGATTTCTGCGATTCGGGCATATTGCTTTTATCTATATTGATTATGCCTTCCGTTTCATAATAGTAATAAGCATTCACCGGCTCGTTTTTACGGATTCGATATTCTTCATAATAATAATTGGGCATCCGTTCTTTCCAAACGGCATTATGATGTGATAAGGTCAATTGTGACGTCCACTTAAACACACGGGGGATTTCATAGTTTAGTGAATTGATAGTTGCATCCCATCCATAACGTACATAATGTCCATAATTCATCGGGACGGAAGATGTCATACTAAGCGGAGAGGAAGAATCATATCCCAGCAAGTTGGTCACATCATTACGAAACATATCGAAACTTCCCCAGATTCTATCCTTCAACACAGAAAAGTCTACACCTATATTCTTCATGGTAGTCTTTTCCCAAGTTACATTCGGGTAATCAGGACCGCTAAGCAGATAGGGTACATAAGTCACTGAATTGTTAGAGAACTTGATGTATTGGGCTGCCAGACTGAAAGTTCCATAAAGTGAACTGCCCAAGTTGTCATTACCTGTCTGTCCATAACTGCCACGAATCTTCAACTGGTCAATCCATGATATATGCTTCATAAACGGTTCGTTAGATAATTTCCAGGCTAATGACACTGAAGGGAAATAGGCATATTTCTTTCCCGGAAAAAATTTGTCCGTTCCATCCCGGCGGATAGTAGCCGCAACCACATACCTGTCAAGCAAATCCACACTTGCCCTGGCAAATTGAGAACGACGTTCGTCGGCTGCCCTGAAAGAAGTCGGATAGAAAGCACCTTCCGCAGCTTCCACTTTATCAGCCGCAATGTGATCGTTAATCTGCTCGTAGTCAAGTTCAAGTCCATTTGAATCGTTTGTATATCTTCCCATACCCACTACGGCATCAACACGCAACAAATCTCCAAACTGCTTTTTGAAAGTCAGCGTACCTTCCATGGTTTGGTTTCTACGCTCAACATATCCCAGATGTCCTCTCGATTTATACATATCCATAAAATAAATATCAGAAGGAATATAAAGGTTACGATTAGCATTCTCCTTATTGATACCATACATCAAACGGAACGACAGCATATCCTTGATTATATCCACATCGGCAGCAAAGTTTAGATAATAACCGCTCGTTTTGGTGCGGTCGCTCACTTTTACCATTTCTGCAGGATTGGGATAGTTCGAATATAAAGTAGGATTTCCTGCCGCATCCCTGATCGGCAAATAAGAAGGATAAGTCAATGCCGATTGGATAGCATCATAACCATTACCACCACCTCCACCACCGGAAGTTGAGTTTGTATATTCATTCTCATTTACATTGACAATTGCAGTCAACTTAAGAAATGGAAGCAATTGTGAAGATATGTTCGTCCGAAGAGCATAACGCTCCATTGCAGAGTTTTCTACCGTACCTTCCTGTTTATAATAGTTTCCGGACAAGTAATATTTCAGAAGTTTAGATCCTCCTGTAATTGTGATGTTATGGTTATTGATACTACCATCTTTCAACACACAATCCAGCCAGTCTGTTGTTTGAGCGGCAGCTATCTGTTGAGGTGAGAATTGAGGCACCCATTTATTATCAAAAGGTTTATCGCCATAGGGATACATGCCGTTCGTAAATAAATAGTTTTCTTTATTGAAAATGTTAGCAACATTCATATATTCCTCTCCGCTCAAAGGCTCCAGATACGGATAGTTTTTCACAATAGAATAATTTCCTTCATAAGTGATTTGTGGACGGGTTTCAGTACCTTTCTTCGTGGTGATTAATACGACTCCATTGGCCGCGCCAATTCCATAAATGGAGGCAGAGGCATCCTTTAATACTTCAATAGATTCAATATCAGCAGGATTAAGTCCGGCCAACCCCGAACGACTGATCGAATTAGGCATGACCTGATTTCCGTTTCCAACCTCTAAAGAGGTGGAAGGCATCATCACTCCATCCACAATAAATATAGGAGTTCCTGCACCACGAATTGAAAGATCAACTGCTCCACCCGGTTGTGGACTTGTTAATGTAGCCTCCAGTCCGGCGGCCCGCCCAAGCAGCATCTGTGACATATTGCTTGTTGCGGCTCTTGATATTTTTTCTGTTTTGACCGTTGCAATAGAAGTGGTCAGATTCTTACGGGTGGTCGTTCCATAACCTACCACAACAACCTCATCCAATTGTTTTGAATCCTCTTTCATCGTCACGTTCAACGTCATCGGCCTGGTTATTTTCTGCGTATATGTAGTGTAACCTATTGAAGTAAATTTCAGTGTCGAACCTTCCGGAACCTGCAACTGATAATTGCCGTCTATACCGGTGATGGTTCCTTGAGTCACCCCCTCTATCATCACAGTCACTCCCGGAAGAGTCTCTCCAGATTCGTCCACGACCTTTCCTGTCACCTTGACTGTCGGCTTGTTATCCTGCTGTTGAGATGAAACCTTGTTTAATACAATCTGGCGTTTTTCAATCGTATAAGATACTCCTTCGCCTTTAAAAAGTTTATCCAGTACCAGAGTCATCAGTTCATTCTTCACAGAAATGCTTACTATACGGCTAACATCAACAATATCTTTGTTATACAGGAAGCGATATTCTGTCTGATTTTCGATACTAGTCAAGACCTCCTCTACAGTCACGTTCTTCAGTCGTAATGTAATTTTGGCGGATTGTGCAAGGATAGGTATACTGACGGCTTGCAGAGCTATACAAAACAACCATATAGCACAAATTCTCCCCATTTTTACATTCGCAGGTACATTAATTCTCTTTTTCATTTTTCTAATTGAAATAAGTTTCATACCTTTACATGTTTGGTTATTGGTTCTACAAATAAGTTGATTAACGAATAACTGAATCTTTGGAAAGGAAGGTGAGTCAGACCTTCCTTTTTTATCAGTTTTTTCGGAAGTAAGATTCACTGATTATGTCTTTCCCATGGCTTGTATTATTTAAAGGTTAATAAATGTGTTTTTCTCTCGTAGCTATCAATAAGACGTTTCTAAAAATAAAAGCCACATTCCATATCACATTATTTTTTCATCCTGACTATTTTTTTCATCAAACTATCGTTTATCCCAAATAATCTTTCTATTTTTACCCCCAACAATAGAATCTCTACTACAATACTATGTCAAATATCCAACAACAGACTTCCGACGACCGTTTTCTGGTAATAGCACTGAAAAAGGATGATAAACAGGCTTTTACCCGATTATTCCATGCCTATTATAAAGATCTGGTGTTGTTTGGCGGTACTTACATTCCAGAGAAATCTACCTGCGAGGATATTGTACAGAATATCTTTCTCAAATTATGGAATGACCGGAAAACACTGGAAATTGAGAATTCACTAAAATCATATTTACTGAAAGCAGTCCGGAACTACTGTCTGGATGAATTGCGCCATCGCAGGATTATAGATGAACACGTTGCTTATGAACTTAAATCGGGCTCTATAGATATAGATACAACGGAAAACTACATACTGTACTCCGATTTATGCCGGCAACTCAAAAATGCATTGGAGCAATTACCTCCCCAAGAAAGAGAAGTATTTGAAATGAGCCGGTTAGAAAATATTAAATATCAGGAAATAGCCAATCGCCTCAATATCTCTGTCAGAACAGTGGAAGTACGCATCAGCAAGGCTTTGAAGCAGCTTCGCTTTTTATTAAAAGATTTTTATTTGCTACTTCTCTTCTTTCTTTTCCACTAATGGATGTGGGATTTTCTTTCTGAAACGTCTATTATATATAAGGTAAAATGCATATGATAAATAAAGATTCAGACATAGAAATTATAATTTCCAAATATCTCTCGAAAGAGGCTACACCAGAAGAAATAAAGGTACTGGAAGATTGGATATCGGCTACTCCCGAAAACTACAGGAGCTTTCTGTCACAAAAGAATGTGTGGGAAGTCAGTCACCCGGCTTTTAATCCGGAAGAGATAGATGTGGATAGCGCGCACAGAAAAGTTATGGAGCAGATTCTTCATCAAAATCAGCCGACATCGGTTCGTCCAAAGTTGTCCTTTCTGCACTACTGGCAGCAAATTGCAGCTATCTTACTTCTTCCTCTACTGATATTATCCGCTTATCTTTATTTTAGGCCAGCTCAACAAATTGCGGAAACTTATCAGGAGTTATTCACTCCTTACGGCACTTGGTCGGTAGTGAATCTGCCCGACGGCTCTAAGGTTTGGTTAAATGCCGGAAGTTCTCTAAAATATCCGACTCAATTCAATGATAAGCAAAGAGTGGTTTCAATGCAAGGTGAAGCCTATTTTGAAGTAGAATCCGATAAGGAACATCCTTTCATCGTACAAACGAAAGAACTGACTGTAGAAGCTACCGGCACAGCATTCAATGTGAACGCATATACTTCGGACAATGTAACAGCTGTGACATTAGTAAAAGGAAAGGTAGCAGTAACTCTTGACAAGAAAAAAACAATTTCCCTTTCACCGGGAGAAAAGATTGACTATAATCTGGTAACTTCTTTGTATAACGTCAACAAAACCAATACTTACAAATGGTGCTCATGGAAAGATGGAGTACTCATTTTTAGAGACGATCCACTGGAATATGTATTCAAGCGTTTGGGGCAAACTTATAATGTGGAGTTTATTTTGAAAGATGCCGAATTAGGAAAATATTCCTACAAGGCGACTTTTGAGGGTGAATCTTTGAATGAGATCTTACGCTTGCTCGAAATGAGTGCACCCATCCAGTGCAAAGAAGTCAGTAACCGTAGTAACAATAGCGAGAAGTTTGAAAAGCAACGTATAGAGGTGAGCAAGACTGTGCAATAATAAGCAAAGAGGGTTCCGACTGATTCAAAAAGGCGTTTCCGTATGCTTTAAAAAGGATATTATTCTCACCATATTGAGAATAAATTCTCATAGTAATGAGAAAAGTTTCTCACTGTGATGAGAAAAAATTCTCATCACAGTGAGAATACTTGAGAATTTACTTCATCTTATACACCAGTGTACCACCTTTTACAATCTCTTCGTGTGAGATTGTTTTCTTCGTATATGGTTCACCATTCAATGTAATACTATCTACATATTTATGTTCTTTCGATAGATTCTCTGCAATAATAGTGAAAGTCTTGCCATCAGCCAAATGCAAAGTCATCTTCGGTAATTGCGGAGCACCGAATACATATTCCGCACTCACCGGATCTACCGGATAGAATCCCATCGCACTAAGCATATACCAGGCAGACATCTGTCCGCAATCATCGTTCCCACAAAGTCCGTCAGGTTTGTTCTTGTATTGAGTATCAAATATTTCACGAACCAGTTCTTGTGTACGTTCCGGACGACCTGCCAGTGCATATAAATAAGTAACATGATGACTTGGCTCATTGCCATGAGCATACTGTCCAATCAATCCGGTAACATCTGCCAAACTCTCTCCTTCCAGTTGAACTGTAAACAAAGAATCCAGTTTATTCAAGAAAGGCTCTTCACCGCCAAACAACTGGATCAATCCCGGTACGTCATGTTGTACATGCCAGGTATATTGCCATGCATTTCCTTCTGTATAATCTCCACCGATACTTTCAGAATGTCCTAGTGCACTTGGATTAAATGGAGCTTTCCAAGTTCCGTCAGCCTTGCGCGGACGCATGAACTTCGTTTGCGGATCGAACATATTCTTATAATAATCAGCACGTTTTGCAAAATATGCCGCATCTTCCTCTTTACCCATACGATGTGCCATATCGGCAGCAGCATAATCATCATATACCGATTCTAAAGTAGAAGATACAGATTCAGCTTTTATCAGGTCTGTCGGGAAATAACCATATTTTGTATAAACTTCCCAATCGGACTTCAACGGATGAGACACCGTCTGCGTCTTCTTTATTATATTGAAAGCACGTTCAGCATCAAAACCACGGAATCCTTTACGATAGGCTTCGGCAATAACTGATACACCGTGATTACCAATCATACAGAAATTCTCTTTGCCCCACAATCCCCAAATGGGTAAGAAGCCTTGCACTTCACCTTGTTCAATGAGAGAATTAACAAAGCCATCCACACGTTCGGGAATCATCAATGTATAAAATGGATGAGCGGCACGATAAGTATCCCACAAAGAGAACGTGGAATAGAAAGTACCCGTTCCGGCTTTTACTATAGAATCGGCGGCATTGCGATACATACCGTCAACATCTGAAATCTGATTGGGTTGAATCAATGCATGATAGAAACAAGTGTAGAAATTAGTTTTTTCATCATCCGTACCGTCTATTTCAATACGACTCAAATAGTTATTCCATTCATTATGGGCAGCAGTCTTCACTCCTTCAAAATCCCAGGCAGGAATTTCTGCTTCCAGATTCTTTTTAGCCCCATCTACACTGGTGGTAGAAAGAGCCACTTTCATCATCAGCTCGTCTCCCGGTTGCATATCGAAAGAGGCAATAATACGTTTGCCTTTTTCTGTTTCTCCCATCGGAAGATAAATCGAATCGACTACCGGACGGTTGAATTTCATCACAAAGAAATAATCCTGATTCACCCATACCGTATTATTGACATGTCCTGTCAGTGTCTGCGCATCTTCCCAATTTACTTCGCAACTGTTGACCTGTGAATGATATTGCTCTTCTCTCCATGCAGGACCATGCTGCAGGTCGATCAATATAGAGGCAGAATCCGCTTTATGATAAGTATAGCGGTGGAGGGCAGCATGGATAGATGCTGTCAGTTCCGCTTTCACCTGTGGATCGGAAAGTTCCGCAGTGTAATATCCCGGAGTAGCCGCTTCTTTGTCTTTAGGGAAATGACTACGATAAGCATCCCACGCACGGACACGTGTACCCGTGACCGGCATCACTAGAATATCGCCTAAATCCATACAGCCTGTTCCATTCAGATGTGTCTGTGTAAATCCCCAAACCAGAGAATCCTCATAAACATATTCAGAACAGTAACGCCAACCGACTGCACCAGTCACAGGGCTGGTTTGTATCATACCGAAAGGATAACATGCGCCGGGAAATGTATGCCCGTTGTCCGCGCCACCAATAAAGGTATTAACGTATTGAGTATAATCTTTTGTATCCGTCTTTTCAGCCGGAGTACAAGAAGAATAAAAGAACAAGCCTGCTGCCAGAGTTGCAGCCATAAAAGGGGTTTTTCTTCTCATGGTAAATATAATAATGTTAAGTTAATGTCGCATTATATATGCTGATATTTATCTAATTTTTCACGATAGTAGCTTTCACATCTTTCCAGTGGTAATAAGGAGCTACGTCTGTTTTCACCGGTAGTTTAGTTTCCTTTTCATTAAGTAATACTTTTACCAATACATCGTTACTTCCTTTTTTATGGAAAAAGACGAATTGCACGTTACTAGCCATCGGGAAAATATCATACGCTCTCCATTGTTCGGATAACTTTTCTACGTCAGGGTAAGATTCTCCATAATGATTCAGTTCCAATAAAGCGACTAACGGTAACAGACAAGACTCATGACCAAATCTCAAAGTGGCCTGGTTCTTACCTTCTTTCAAAGCAGCATCTGCCCTATCTAAAATATTACGCAACAAGTCGGCTTCCCGATAGGGCATCAAACCATCCGTTACAGGAGAACAAGCGTGTGTCAGATACCAATATAAGTTGTTACAACTCCATAGATCATAACACTCTTCATCTGTGAAAAGAGAATATAGCTGCATATCTGTATCATGACTCTGCATATTACAAGCCAAATCAAAAAGACGTCTCATCAGGCGCGCTTCATCAACATTTGCTTTTACATACGCTTCGTCTGTAAACAATGTTTTCATCAAGCGTTGCGGACGTACATGGGTAGCTTCAAAATCTTTCTGAACCTTTTTCACTTTATCGGAACCAGCTATTTTACTCAAATCCTTGGCAGGAGGATTCATGTAATACATATCATGGTAACTTGCATCATTCTTGATACATAGATTAGGATTCATCGCCTGCAATTGGAGGCATTCGGATGTCATGGATAAAATACACCGGATGACAACTGTGGAACGGGCATCCACTTCTGTTCCATCAGCAAATATCTGTGGGAAATTAGTATACATACGCTTTGCAATTCCTCTGTGTTGGCGTGCTCCCACCGAAGTCAGTTCACCAAGACGACCTTCCGCCATATCAGCCATGCGCAAAACAATATCCAGTGTGTTTTTACCTGTTGCAGTAAGTTTGTTTAAAGAGTCGGCTTTTAATAAAGTTTGCTTGGGGAAACGATAATCATTCGGATCAATCAGATACCGTGAGCCATGACGCATATATGTGCTGATATAAAAAGGTTCGTACCCCTTAGGAGCAGCTGTCTGCTTAGCAGTAGGCGTAGGATATGCATAATAATTATTAGCGGATAAATACCGGTTTGCACGGATCTCTTCACGAGCAGTTTGCGCTTGTACCGTCCATACAAACAAGAGCAATAAAAGAATAGACGTGAGTTTTTTCATGATAGTATTATTCAATGTATTAATAGTTGTGCCACAAAATTAGAGATTTCTTCTCATTTAAAAGGATTTGATACAGACAAATATACTTAAATCTTAAATGGAGGAAGTTCCTTTTTATGTGGATTCGCTGTGATAAAACAAAAATTCGTACGACTTATTGAATAAATATCAACTCAATTATTTATCTTTGTTAGCTTAATAACAAGCTGGCGCAAAAAACAATAAGTATAATGAAAGATTTCTTGAAATTTACACTTGCCACGGTGACAGGTATCATTTTGTCAAGTATTGTATTATTTATAATCAGCATGGTAACGTTGTTTGGCATCATGTCTGCTTCGGACACAGAAACAATCGTAAAAAAGAATTCTGTAATGATGCTCGACTTAAACGGAACGTTGGTTGAACGTACGCAAGAAGATCCGCTGGGTATTTTATCACAGTTGTTGGGTGACGGATCTAACACATACGGACTGGACGATATTCTTTCTTCCATCCAGAAGGCTAAAGAAAACGAAAATATTAAAGGGATTTATCTGCAGGCAAATTCATTAGGCACCTCCTATGCTTCTTTACAGGAAATCCGTAACGCACTGCTCGACTTCAAAGAAAGTGGAAAATTCGTTATTGCTTATGCCGACTCCTACACGCAGGGACTTTATTATCTTTCCAGCGCAGCCGATAAGGTGTTGCTCAATCCCAAGGGAATGATTGAATGGCGGGGTATCGCCTCTGCTCCCCTGTTCTACAAGGATCTGCTACAAAAAATAGGAGTTGAGATGCAGGTGTTCAAGGTGGGAACTTACAAATCTGCCGTAGAGCCGTTTATTGCTACGGAAATGAGTCCTGCCAACCGCGAACAGGTTACCACATTTATCACTTCTATCTGGGGACAGGTTACGGAAGGGGTATCTACTTCACGTAATATTTCTGTAGACTCACTGAATGTTTATGCAAATCGCATGCTCATGTTCTATCCGGCAGAAGAGAGTGTAAAATGCGGATTGGCTGATACTCTGATTTATCGCAATGATGTGCGCAATTATCTTAAGAAATTGGTAGAGATCAATGAAGATGATAATCTTCCTATATTAGGATTGGGCGACATGATGAACGTAAGGAAAAATGTGCCGAAAGATAAAAGCGGTAATATCGTAGCTGTTTATTATGCATCCGGTGAGATTACAGACTATCCGAGCTCTGCAACTTCCGAAAATGGGATTGTCGGTTCGAAAGTCATTCGTGACTTGCGCAAATTGAAGGATAATGATGATGTGAAAGCTATTGTACTCCGTGTCAATTCTCCAGGTGGAAGCGCTTTCGCCTCGGAACAAATCTGGCATGCTGTGAAAGAGCTGAAAACAAAGAAACCGGTCATTGTCTCTATGGGTGATTATGCTGCGTCAGGCGGTTACTATATCTCTTGCGTTGCCGATACGATTGTTGCAGAGCCTACTACCCTGACCGGTTCTATCGGAATCTTCGGTATGATTCCTAATGTGAAAGGATTGACTGATAAAATCGGTTTAAGTTATGATGTCGTAAAAACGAATAAATACGCTGATTTCGGAAATATCATGCGTCCGTTTAACGAGGATGAGAAATCATTGCTTCAAATGATGATAACTGAAGGATATGATACCTTTGTAACTCGTTGTGCCGAAGGACGTCACATGACGAAGGAAGCTATCGAGAAGATTGCTGAAGGTCGCGTATGGACTGGAGAAACTGCTAAAGAACTGGGATTAGTAGACGAATTAGGTGGTATTGACAAGGCACTGGATATTGCTGTTGCAAAAGCCGGTATCGAAGGTTATACCGTTGTGTCTTATCCGGAGAAACAAGATTTCCTGTCTTCCCTGCTTGATACGAAACCGACGAATTATGTAGAATCACAATTACTGAAAAGTAAATTAGGAGAGTACTATCAGCAATTCGGTTTACTGAAAAATCTGCAAGAACAATCCATGATTCAGGCACGTATTCCGTTCGAACTGAATATTAAATAAACCGTAATACATGGACGAACACTTTATCAAGATACATAAGTGGCTCTACCCTGCCTCCTGGCTCTACGGAGCAGTGGTAATGATGAGAAATAAACTCTTTGACTGGGAAGTTCTCCAATCAAAGAGCTTTGATATACCTATCATCAGCGTAGGTAATCTCGCTGTAGGAGGGACAGGAAAAACTCCGCACACTGAATATCTGATAAAGTTTCTTTGTAACCAATATAAGGTAGCTGTATTAAGCCGGGGATACAAACGGCACACGAAAGGCTATGTACTGGCAACTCCGGAAAGTACGGCAAGAAGCATTGGCGACGAACCTTACCAGATGCATCAAAATTCCCGTCTGTCACAGTAGCTGTCGACGAAAAGCGTTGTCATGGCATAGAAAAGTTGCTTGCACTGCAAAAGCCTTCAGTAGATGTTATCC
The DNA here is from genome assembly GCF_024793605.1 of Bacteroides sp. BFG-637. Taxonomy (NCBI): domain Bacteria; kingdom Pseudomonadati; phylum Bacteroidota; class Bacteroidia; order Bacteroidales; family Bacteroidaceae; genus Bacteroides; species Bacteroides sp. BFG-637. Next base: position 549,822 of record NZ_JANUPD010000002.1, read on the forward strand.
TATTGGACGATGCTTTCCAGCACCGATACGTCAAACCGGGATTGAGTATTCTGTTAACGGATTATCACCGGTTATTCTGTGATGACACTTTGCTCCCCGCAGGACGGCTTCGTGAACCAATTAGCGGCAAGAACCGGGCGCAAATCGTTATTGTCACCAAATGCCCGCAAGACATCAAGCCTATTGATTACAACATTATCACGAAACGACTGAATCTTTATCCATATCAACAGTTATTCTTCTCATCGTTCCGGTATGGTAACCTGCAACCTGTGTTCCCTACCATGTCTCCGGACACAAATGCCATTCCGGCAAACCATGAGATTACTTTGTCCTCACTGGCAAACACTGATATATTATTGATGACGGGAATTGCCTCACCTGCTCCCATTCTCGAAAGACTGGAAGGTTGTAGCAAACAGATAGATTTACTATCGTTTGACGATCACCACAATTTCACTCATCGGGATATACAGCTTATCAAAGAACGGTTTCATAAACTGAAAGGAGAACACCGGTTGATTATTACCACCGAGAAAGATGCAACACGCCTGATTAACCATCCGGCTTTGGACAAGGAGTTGAAACCATTTATCTACGCCTTGCCTATTGAAATTGAAATATTACAAAATCAACAAGATAAATTTAACCAACATATTATTGACTATGTTAGAGAAAATACAAGAAACCGCAGCTTATCTGAAAGGTAAGATGCATACCAGTCCGGAAACTGCCATTATATTAGGCACCGGGCTTGGCAGTTTGGCAAACGAAATCACCGAGAAGTATGAAATAAAGTATTCGGATATCCCCAACTTCCCGGTATCTACCGTCGAAGGTCATAGCGGTAAGCTGATTTTCGGCAAACTAGGCAATAAGGATATCATGGCTATGCAGGGACGCTTCCACTATTACGAAGGTTATTCCATGAAAGAAGTAACTTTCCCTGTACGTGTCATGCGAGAGTTAGGTATCAAAACCTTGTTTGTATCCAATGCCAGTGGCGGTACAAATGCTGATTTCGAAATCGGTGACCTTATGATTATCACTGACCATATCAACTATTTCCCCGAACACCCGCTTCGCGGAAAAAATATCCCTTACGGACCTCGCTTCCCGGACATGAGCGAAGCATACAGCAAGGAATTGATTAGTAAGGCTGACGAGATTGCCAAAGAAAAAGGAATTAAAGTACAACACGGAGTGTATATTGGTACGCAAGGTCCTACTTTCGAAACTCCTGCTGAATATAAGCTATTCCATATCCTTGGTGCTGATGCGGTTGGTATGTCTACCGTTCCGGAAGTTATCGTAGCCAACCATTGTGGTATCAAAGTATTTGGTATTTCCGTCATCACCGACTTGGGAGTAGAAGGAAAGATCGTAGAAGTAACACACGAAGAAGTTCAGAAAGCCGCTGACGCTGCTCAACCGAAAATGACCACGATCATGCGCGAACTTATCAACCGTGCCTAAACAACCATCCCGATTTATGAGAACTGAAATAGCATCTCTCGGTGAGTTTGGTCTGATTGACCGCCTCACCGAGGGAATCAAACTGGAAAACGAATCCAGCAAATATGGAGTGGGCGACGATGCCGCCGTTCTCTCCTACCCTTCAGAAAAGCAAGTATTGGTAACAACCGACCTGCTTATGGAAGGTGTGCATTTTGACCTGACTTATGTTCCCTTGAAACATTTGGGATATAAATCAGCAGTAGTTAATTTCTCCGATATTTATGCCATGAACGGTACTCCCCGGCAGATTACGGTATCTCTTGGTCTTTCCAAGCGTTTCAGCGTGGAAGATATGGATGAACTTTATTCCGGTATCCGTCTGGCTTGCCAGCAATACAATGTCGACATTGTGGGAGGTGATACAACTTCTTCCCTGACAGGTCTTGCTATCAGCATCACCTGTATCGGCGATACCGACAAGGATAAAGTAGTTTACCGTAATGGAGCTAAAGACACTGACCTGATCTGTGTCAGCGGCGACTTGGGAGCAGCCTATATGGGGTTACAACTCTTGGAACGTGAAAAAGTGGTATTAAAAGGCGATAAAGACATTCAACCGGATTTCACCGGCAAAGAATATCTATTGGAACGCCAGTTAAAACCGGAAGCCCGCAAAGATATCATCGAGAAATTGGCAACCGCCAATATTGTCCCAACTTCTATGATGGACATTTCTGACGGCCTATCATCAGAACTAATGCATATCTGCAAACAAAGCAATGCTGGTTGCCGCGTTTACGAGGAGCATATTCCAATCGATTATCAGACGGCTGTTATGGCTGAAGAGTTTAATATGAATCTTACAACCTGTGCCTTAAACGGCGGAGAAGATTATGAACTACTCTTTACTGTTTCCATCGCCGATCATGAGAAAATTTCACAAATGGAAGGAGTCCGTCTCATTGGACATATTACCAAGCCCGAACTTGGCTGTGCATTGATTACTCGTGATGGACAAGAATTCGAATTAAAAGCGCAGGGATGGAATCCATTAAAGGAGAATAAGCAATAGATTTCATCACATACTTGAAATATTTTCATCTTATACAACACTGATAATTAGCTGACTAACTTTTTATCAGTGTTTTTTATTTCCAGAAGACTTGCAGAATCCAAAAGTTTCACTACCTTTGCAACCGCAAAAGAGATTTAACTGAATCAAGTTAATATTATGGTGCCATAGCTCAGTTGGTAGAGCAAAGGACTGAAAATCCTTGTGTCCCCGGTTCGATTCCTGGTGGCACCACTTTTTAAGAAGGCAAAACGATGTAAATCCCTGAATTTCAAAGAAGTTCAGGGATTTTTCATTTCCAAGAATAGGCAAAATCAGTGGGATTAGAGCAAACTATACGTCCTTATTCAAGGGACTGGTTTTAAAAACCCGAAATGTTCCACTGTGAAGTATTTACTTCATTCTTTTACAGCTTGTTGCGCTATTTTACATAACAGGGTTCTCGGTTCGATTTCCTAACTTTGTATCATTAAAAATTGAGCCGTATGGAAAGAAAAAGATTCAGCGTGTTGTTCTTTATCAAACGTAGCAAACTGTTAAAAAACGGGGAAGCACCCGTGCGTGTACGTGTCACTTATGACCGCCTATACGTGGAACTTCAACTAAAGCGGAGCGTAAAAGTCCCACTCTGGTCGCAGGAAAAAAGAGAAATCGACAGGCAAAGACCGAAACTCCGTAGAACTTAACCATTACATTGACGCCCTGCGTGTGAAATTCTATCAGATTTACCAAGACTTGGAACTGGAGGGAAAGATTATCTCCGCACGTGCCATAGTGAACCGCTATCAGGGAAAGGACGAGACTTTCAAGACATTATACAATGTGTTCAAGGAGCATAACGACAATTGCCGGAAGCTAATCGGGACGGACTATGCCGATATTACCGTAAGACGTTACGATAACTGCCTTAAATATCTCATGGAACTGGTTAGACGTGACTACAAGGTAGATGATATACTGTTGCGTGAGATAAACGGGGAACTGGTGCGTAAATTCGATTTATACCTAAAGACGGAGAAGCATTGCGCACAGAACACCGTTATCCGGTACATGAAATGCTTCAAGAAAGTGATAAACCTTGCCATTGCCAACGAGTGGCTGACAAAGAACCCGTTTGCCGGAATCAAGTTTCACGAGGTGGAGGTAAACAAACAGTTCCTAAGCCAAGCCGAGATAAACCAGATATGGCAGAAAGAGTTCAGGATTGAACGGCTGGAACTGGTACGGGATGTTTTTATCTTTTGCGTATATACCGGGCTGGCATTCATAGACGTGTATAACTTGCGCCCCGAACACATTTCAGAGGACAGCAACGGCAACCTGTGGATAGTGAAACCCCGTGAAAAGACAAACAACCTCTGTAACATCCCGCTTTTGAGTATTCCCAAACAGATACTTGATAAATATAAGGATAACCCCTACTGCATGGATAAAGGAACTTTATTACCCGTTCCCTGCAATCAGAAGATGAACAGCTACCTGAAAGAGATTGCCGACCTGTGTAGTATCAAAAAGAACCTGACCACGCACACAGCCCGCCACAGTTTCGCATCGGTTATCGCACTGGCTAATAATGTGTCGCTGCCGAACGTGGCTAAAATGCTGGGGCATTCATCCACCCGAATGACACAGCACTACGCAAAGGTATTAGACCAAACGATATTAAAGGATATGCAAAAAGTTGAAATTATACTTTCGAAGTAAATGCCAGTTATTTAGTAAATTCCGTATTTTTGCAAAAAAAATAATTATATGGCAAAACCAAGAATATTCATAAGTTCAACTTTTTATGATTTACGACAAATCCGTTCTGATATAGATTTATTCATAGAAGGACTGGGATATGAACCTATACGAAATGAAGAAGGCGACATTCCATATGGAAAAGAAGATGCTTTAGAAGAATATTGTTATAAAGAAATAAAATCTGTAGACATCCTTATTTCTATCATTGGTGGACGTTTTGGCTCTGAATCAAAAAGAGAAAATTCTTCTATTTCTCAAACAGAGCTAAAAACTGCAATTAAAGAAAATAAGCAGATTTATGTTTTTGTGGAAAAGAATGTACTTTCTGAATACGAAACATACTTGTTGAATAAGGAAAATTCTATCAACTATAAATTTGTTGACAATGTTAAAATCTATCAATTTATTGAAGAAATTAAAAATCTAAAGGTCAATAATAATATAAAAGGATTTGAAACAGCTTCAGATATAACAAGATACCTAAAAGAGCAATTTGCTGGATTATTTCAACGATTTTTAGAAGAACAAACCAAAATTAAAGAGGTTAGTCTTATAATGAATTTGGAAAGGACATCACAAAATTTAAACAAATTAGTCACTTTCCTTAGTGAACAAAATAAGGGACAAACAGAAGATATTAATCGAATATTAATGATTAACCATCCTTTAATTGGAGCATTACGAGAAAAATTGAACATTCCATATAATTTCTATATCGAAGGAGTAAATGATTTAATGAAATTAATAGGAAGCAAGAGGATATTCTAATTCTCCAGACGAAGCACCTTGGGATGATGATTATACTTGGATTAAATTTTCAAAGAATGGGACATTAAAAGAAACCCTAACTATATCAAAGAAAATATTTGATGAAGAAAACAGACTCAAATATGTAAACAAATCCAATTGGGATGATAATTATATTAATCAGTCTTTTTTTAAATATACCATCATCTAAGGAGGATGACTTGCCTTTTTAAATTTTATACAACAAAAAGCCAGCAACATAGTTTTCAAGAAACCGTGATTGCTGGCTTTCAACCAAACAATATAGAAAACAAGACAGCTATATTTCAATACTTCAATATTTCAAGAAAGCAAGACAGCAAGAAAACAAGATTCCATGTTTTCAAGATTTCATTTCTGATAGAACCTTTCCAACAAATCCATGATGTCACTTTCCCGGTAGATGATTTTTCCCGGAAGCTGCACGTACCCCAGCAACCCCGTGTCCCTGTAATCCTGCAACGTCCGTTTGCTGATGCAAAGCCGCTTGCACACTTCCTCGCCCGTCAGGTAGTGTTCACCGTTCAATACCGGGCGATAGTTCATTACCACGTACTCCACGTTTTCCAGCACCCTGTCGAGGGAGGAAAACAGTACCAGCGTAGTATCGGAATCTTTCGTTATCAAATCCATACACCTACTTTTTAGAATTGTCCCTTACTTGGTCGAGCAGGAATGTTTCCACGTCCGAAGCCTTGTAATAAATCTTATTGTTAATCTGCGAATAAGGCAGTTTCTCCGTGTCACGGTAGGTCTGCATCGTCCGGGCTGAAACATTCAGCAGGCGGCAGGTCTCGCAGTTATCCAGCCACTTGTCACGCTTCCTGCGTAAAAGCACGCAGAGCGCATCCACACGCCCCACAAAGTTTTCAAACCTCTGTTTCCAAAGTTCAAAGGTTCTCTTTTCAATCGTCACTATTTCCATAACCGATATATTTATTATTGTCAATACTCCGTTTTTCTTCACTGGTGCAAATATATAAGGCTGAATGACAGGTTGTTTCTTCCTGTCCGAAAATGACCTTGCGTGTCCGAAAATGTCCACCGCCAACCCCAAAACAACATGAAAGAAACGAACCGATAACAAAAAACTTGTTTTTTCTCCACTCCCTAAATAAATAAGGTAATGAACACAAAGCCGTTTTCTATTTACCGACATTAATTTGGCGCAGAGCGAAGCAAAGCGATTCCAAACGGCTGGCGCTTTGTTTTTTTACCGATTTTTCTTATTTTATTTGTGGTGCTAATTCAAAAAACAAGCACCTATGAATAATCCTTTCGAAGAAATTTTCAAGCGGCTGGAGAACATCGAAAAGATGATTGCCCCGGTCATGGGCGCACAGCCCGAAGAACGGCAGGACGGAAAAGAGCCTGTGTTAATCAAAATATCCGTTGCCAGCAGCATAACCGGGTATTCGGTCAATTACCTGTACCACTTAGCCAGCAAGGGACTGATACCGTGTGTCAAGCGTGGGCGTACCCTTCGTTTCGACATGGAGGAACTCAAAAAGTGGATGCAGCAGCAGTATGTCCCGGCTTCTAACAGACTTCCCGATGAAAAAGAAAAGAAGTGATGATACACGGCACATTGAGGGCTGGCAGTCAAAGAACGAGCGCATCGAAAGCCTGTTGAACGTCCTGTACGATTTCCGGTTCAATACCGTAAAGAGCCGGACGGAATACCGGGCTGCAAGTTCTTCGGGCTTGTACCAGCCCGTTACAAAATTTGCCCTGAACACTTTCAGGCGCAGACTGGACGCAACAGCTGACATTTCCACCTCTACCGACAACATCCGCATGATACTGGAAAGCGATTTCGCAAGAAAGGCTCACCCCATACAGGAGTATTTCAACGCCCTGCCCTTGCTGAATCCTGCCGAACACGGATATATCGGCAAACTCCTAAACACGGTACAGGTAGCCAACCCCGGCAAATGGGAGGAATATTTCACGAAATGGCTTATCGGTGTGGTAGCCAACGCCATGAACGACACGGGATGTCAGAACCATACCTGTCTGGTATTGACCGGGGACAAGCAGGGGCAGTTCAAATCATGGTGGCTGGACAACCTTTGCCCGACACCGCTTAAGAACTACCTGTTTACCGGAAAGATAGACCCGCAGGGCAAAGACATCCTGACACTGATAGCTGAATGCCTATTCATCAACATTGACGACCAGCTAAAGGAACTCAACAAGCAGAACGAGAACGCCTTGAAGAACCTTATCACCACCCCGGCAGTGAAATACCGCAGACCGTATGATATTTACATAGAGGAATACCCCCACCTCGCCAGCTTCATGGCTTCGGTGAACGGCAACGAGTTCCTGACCGACCCGACAGGTAGCAGGCGTTTTTTGCCGTTCGAGGTACTGCACATAGACAAGCCCACGGCAGAAAGTATTCACATGGATAACGTCTATTCCGAAATCATGTACCTGTACCGTCAGGGCATGCGCTACTGGTTCAATGATGCGGAGATTGAAGAACTGCACCTGACAAATGCGGAATTTGAGGTGCAGACAATCGAGTTTGAAATGCTGATGCAATACTTTGAACAACCGACAGCAGAGGAGGAAAGGCACTGTTTCATGACTACCGCACAGATACTCGCACACCTGCGCAATATATCCCCCGTCCAGTTATCCGAAAAAAGATTGGGTGAATCATTGCGGAAAATCGGTTTCAAACGGGTGCAAAAGCGAATAAACAACAACTATTATCCGGTATATGGGTACAGGATAAAGCCTGTTCCGGCTTCCCGTACAGGGGATGATTACGGGTAGAACCGGGATGTAGTAGCTTCTACATACTGTTTGAGATATAGATAACAATTTAATAAACAACAGTTTAACAATTATGTAGCATGAAGTAAGATAGAATCCCAAACTTTCGGAAAATCCGGGAAAAAGAAAAAACGGCAATATAATATATAGGATATATTTATTCCTTTTTTAAAGGATAAATAATTACTATGTTACTACATGTACTACAATCCGTTGAAAAAGAAATAGATAGATGTAGTAGTGTCCCGTGCTTCTTCTTACTCGCTTCTTGCTTCCATTATTGCTATCGTTGAATTTAAAAATAAAAATTATGACCTATAAGGAAGCCAACAATATCAGTATCAAGGATTACCTGAACTCTTTTGGAATCCAGCCCGTCACGGAAAAAGGAAGTTACGGGATGTACCGCAGCCCCTTACGGGAGGACAACACGCCAAGTTTCAAGGTGGATTATAACGCCAATCTATGGTGTGACTACGGAACTGGCGAGGGCGGGACGCTCATCGACTTTGTGATGAAGCAGCACGGATGCAACGCCTACGGTGCTATCTGCCGATTGGAACAGGGTAACACCGCCTCTTTTTCCTTTCATGGGAAAGACCTGCCCGAAAGGGACATGAAAAGGCAGGCAGCCAGCCCGATAGAGATACACAGAATACAGCCGTTGCAGAATCCGGCACTCATGCGCTATTTGCAGGAAAGGGGGATTTCTCCCGGAACTGCAGCCCCATACGTGCAGGAAATGTATTACCGTATCGGTGGAAAGCCTTTTTTTGCGCTGGCGTTCAGAAATGATTCAGGAGGTTACGAACTCCGCAATCCCCGTTTCAAGGGCAGCACATCGAAAGACATTACCCATATACGGCAGCAGGGAGAACCGAGAGATACCTGTTTCGTGTTCGAGGGCTTTTTGGATTTCCTCTCATTCCTCACTATCCGGCAACAGAAAAGCCCGGATATGCCCTGCACCGACTGGCAGGACTACGTTATTCTGAACTCCACCGCCAACACGGATAAAGCCTTATATCCGTTGGCTGATTACGGGCATATACATTGTATGCTTGACAATGACGAAGCCGGGAGGAAAGCGGTTGAAGCCATAAGGCAGGAATACAAATGGCGTGTCCGTGACGCATCACACCTGTACAGCGGTCACAATGACCTGAACGACTATTTGCGTAGCCTTAAAGTGAAACAATCCCAAGACTTGACAGTTACCGACAAGCCCAAGCCGGAGCAGGATAACAGACAAAATCCGGGTGAAAAAAAGAAAGAGAGGGCTAAGGATGTGACCTGCAAGGCTGGCGGCATGAACAGACGGCAGGCTGTGTGATTAGGGAGAGCAAGGTTATGTTTCGGTAAACCGAAACACCTTGCTTTGCCTGACAGCAAAGAAAATTTCTCCCGTTGGTCGCAATTTTTAAGATACCACCTAAAAGCAAAAACGTATGACAGAAATAGGGAACAAACCGGGAGGTCGCCCGGCAAAAAGCCGGATAGACAAGCAGAACCGGGTAGTCAGCACGAAGCTGACCGAGTTACAGTTCTACGCAATCAGGAAGCGAGCCGGGGAAGCCGGGCTGCGTGTCAGCGAGTACGTCCGGCAGGCTGTCGTTTCGGCAGAGGTAACGCCCCGGCTGAACAGGCAGGATGCGGACACTATCCGCAAGCTGGCGGGCGAAGCCAACAACATCAACCAACTGGCGCACCGGGCAAATGCCGGAGGGTTCGCACTGGTGGCGGTGGAACTAGTGAAACTCAAAAACAGGATTGTCGAAATCATAAACCAGTTGTCGGATGATTGGAAAAATAAAAAAGGGAAGCGGATTTAAAGGCTGCGTGAACTATGTACTCGGCAAGGAACAGGCGGCTTTGCTTCATGCGGAGGGAGTGTTAGCGGAAAGCAACCGGGACATCATACGCAGTTTCATCCTGCAAGCCGGAATGAACCCCGACCTGAAAAAGCCTGTCGGACATATTGCGCTAAGCTATTCCCCGGTGGACGCACTCAAGCTGACAGACGGGAAAATGATACAGCTTGCGCAGGAGTACATGCGTGAAATGAAAATCACCGATACGCAGTACATCATCGTGCGCCACCAAGACCGGGAACATCCGCACGTGCATATCGTGTTCAACCGTATAGACAACAACGGCAAGACCATTTCGGACAGGAACGACATGTACCGCAACGAGCAGGTATGCAAGAAGCTGAAAGCCAAACACGGGCTTTATTTCGCTAAAGGCAAGGAGCATGTAAAGCAACACCGTTTGAGAGAACCGGACAAATCCAAATACGAGATTTACAATGCCGTAAAGGATGAAATCGGGAAGTCCAAGAACTGGCAGCAGTTACAAACCCGGCTGGCAGAAAAGGGTATCGGGATTCATTTCAAGTACAGGGGACAGACTGGCAAAGTGCAGGGCATATCCTTTTCCAAAGGCGAATACACGTTCAAGGGCTCGGAGATAGACCGCAGTTTCAGTTTTTCCAAACTGGATAAGTGTTTCGGGGATGCAGAACTGAACACTACCGGAAACAACCGACAGACGATTTCCACACCTGTTCAGGAACCAGCGCAGACACCGGGCAAAACTGATAGTCCGTTACTGGCAGGCTGGGGCGGTCTGTTCTCCGTTTCGTCCTCTCCGGCTGATGAAACGCCCGACAATCCCGGTGAAAGAAAAAAGAAGAAAAAGAAACGACACTTAAAATTATAGGAACATGGAAGATAACTTAATTTTGGAGGGGCTTCTCTCTATGGTTACAGAACTGAAAGAACGGCAGGAGAAGCAGGTAGCACCAGCCAGCCGGGATGAAACGATTAACCGACTGGACGTTATCGAACAGCGCATTTTGGATATGCAGGGCAAATCCGGCATTCCTGAAAACACGATGCGGGAGATTCTGAACCAAATCGGCAATATCAGAAAAGGGCAGTCCGAGAACCAAAAACAAGACCTTGAAGATATAAAGGGGCTTATCGTGACCTCGCACCGATATTTCAAGGAGCGGTTAAAAGTGTTGTTCCCGGCTGATGATAGACCAGCCGGAGAAATAACGCCCGTTTCATGGTACGGCAAACTGACATACCGGGTAACTCCCTATCTGAAACCTAAGTTTTTTCTTCTTTCAGCAGGGTTTATTATCTGTATCACTTCGCTAATCCTGAATGTTCGTTTCACAGAACGGATGCAGCGGTTACAGGACAATGATATAAAATACCGCTATATCCTGATGAAAGGAAAGGCAGACGGCAGCAGCCTTGATTTGCTGGAAACGAAATTCAGCCGGGAACGGGATAACGCTTTCATCCGAAGCCTGACCGATTCGGTGAAAGGCTTTGAATACCGTAGCAGGAAACAGGCGGAAGCGTTGGAACGGGCAAGGCTGTTAAACGAGCAAGCCGAACAGCTAAAGGAGGAAGCCGACAAGTTGGGCAAGCCATAAACCAAAGCAAAGCCGGAGCAGAACTGCCCCGGCTTTCAAATTCACTTCTTTTTCTTCGTGCAGTGTTCTTTCTCGAACTGGCGCAAGGTGGTAACACTGAACCGCTCCTTGATGAACTCCCGGACATCGGAAGCCTTGTAATATACTTTCCCGCTGATTGTGAAGTATGGCAGCGCACCGATAGCCCGGTAACGTTGCAGGGTCTTGATACTCACTTTGAACAACAGGCACAAGTCCTGATTATCCAGCAGGTTGTCATCTTCGGGCAGTACCCTGTCGGCATTGCGCAGTACCCGTACATCCTTGCAGAGTTCTTCCAGTTTGGCGTACAGCTTCTGCATCCATACGCTGAAATCGTCATTGTCTATATACATGATTGCTTCATTTTTCTGATTATACATTATGGTTTGTCAATCGATTGATGAAGCAAAGTTCAGAAAACGAGAGCAAAGAAAATAAGGGAATGGTACATCCACTCCCCTATAAATTATTTATATCTCATTGATTATCAAATAAAAATATTTAAAAATAATCGTAGCCATTGTCTTTACTCTTTTTAATAATAGCTAATTTCAACCTATCTAAAAAATTTGTGATTTTAGTAGGTTTTCGTTTAAGAACTGCTATTTCTTTTTTGTATATATCACCAAAACTGATATTAAACATTTTCTCAAAAATATGTGATATATCACTTAGAAAAATATCCTTGTTATCAATGCGAATAATACCATCTTTGATATAAAAAATACCATAAACTAATTCCATTATATCTATAATTTTAATTACCTCACTGTTTAAATAAAAGGGAGATTTCCAATCTGATTCAATATTAATGAAAAATTTGGGGTATTCCATTTGCCGATAGATTAGTTCTTGCTCCATATTTATTAAAGATAACAGTTTGTCAAGATATATAATTTTTAACTTGCTATTTTCCGTAGGTGAAGTTTCTTCTAAAGCCTTAATTGTACCAAAATCTATATAACTCATATTTAATTGCCTAATACGTGTTTTGTTATCATTTTCTTTATTAAGGTAATCGAACAATTCTTCTACAAATTCAAGATATGCAGCAGTAATAGATTCTATATCAGATTTTTCCTTTTGGAAAGGATGTTTTAATAATTTATATATCTGTTTTTCTGCTAAATTCCAGTTTGCCATAATTAACTTAAGAAGCTATCGTGAACATTTTATAAGTTCTTTGCGATTTTCTGCCATTTCTTTTGTCTGTGTTTATAAAAGTAAAGAGTCCACCAAGCAACAAGCGGGGTTAGATAACCAGCATACAATTCAACACTATCGGTATATTTTGTAACATTTTCGGTAATCTTTTCCATTTGAATATAATGATTCCATATAGTTACTCTTTTATTATACTCATTTGAAACTATTTCTCTTGATTTTTTATCAATCTTAATTACGTTGATTGTATGTTTTCCAATAGGAATAAATCGATGAAGAAACATCTTAAAATAAAATGTTTCCCCCTCTTTCCAAACAGGAGGAATATTGCCATAAGATATAAAACTTGCTTTGGGTTTACAAATTTCTCTTAGCGTTTCAATATCTTGAATCTTGCACCAAATATTTTCAATGTCAGTTTCAAATACTGATGTCACTACAACTTTGCGACCCATAACTCTTTTACCTCTCCGTGTCACTAAACAAATCTTTTTTATCATATAGGAATAATTAAAACATTAAACATCTATTTACCTTACACTTATGCTCTTTTTATTAACTTTGTGCAAAGTTAGATGCAAGATACTCTAAGGACAATAGTCATTTATAATGAGATATAACCTAACTATCTAACAATAAACGTTATAGCAAGCATGATAATTAGTGAAATAGAAAAGAAAGTCATAAATATACTGCCAACATCAAGCATAGAGTTCGATGAAATTGATTATTCCATTCTTGAAAAGAGGAAAAATGACTGGATTAAACTTTCAGAAGTTACGCATAGTATCGTATTGGTATTTGATTGCTACACTAATAAATTCGTTTTTGTTTCTGATAATATTCCTAAACTATATGGACTTGACTCCCGTAGGTTGTTTATTCATGGACATCAGCCAGTTATTGAGGTTATACATCCGGACGATATAGATTATGGGTTACTTGTAAGAAAGAAAATCTATTCGATATTGCGTTCATTCTCCAATGAAGAAAAAAAGAGCTACAAAGCCATTCATGAAATGAGGATAAGAAATATACGGGGTGAATATATACGCATAATAGAGCAAGAACAAGTTCTTGAGTTAGATAAATCAGGAAATATTTGGCTTATGCTATCGGTTATTGATGTTGATGCAAGCCATGAATCGGAAATTATTAAAAGCCACCTATATAACTTTAAAACTGGAGAACAGATATTTATAGATTTATCTGATACACTGGATGAACCTTTGACAAACCGGGAATTAGAAGTTTTACGATTTATGAAGAAAGGCTTATTGAGTAAAGAGATAGCAGAAACATTGAAAGTTAGTATCAATACAGTGAATAGTCATAGACAGAATATATTACAAAAATTAAAAGCTAACAATTCGATTGAAGCTGTCAACTTCGCTCAAAGACTGGGTTTGTTCAATAAATACAGTATTGATAAAAGCGAAAAGAGGAATGTTTTGCCATAAATAAAATGAAACTAACAACTTACAATCGTAACAAATAACTATTTTTGTGGCACTATTATAAAAGTTCATGTTAAATACAGAAAACATACAATCACTCATTGATAGTGGAGAAGGCTACAATGTGGAATTTAAGGTTCGTGTTCCTTCAAAGGTTCGTGAACTGACAGAAGAAATATGTGCTTTTGCCAATGCAAACGGAGGATATTTGCTTATTGGAGTAGATGATAGCGGACAAGTGGTAGATACTAACTTAGAAAACGATAAGCGTTCTGCCATTCAAGGTTCTATCAGCGAAATATCTCCTGCACTCCACTGTGAATTGTATTCCATAAATATTGGAGATAAAACTGTTTGGGTGATTGATGTTCCGTCCGGCAAGGATAAACCTTATATATTTTCCGGTTCTATCTATGTGCGTGAGGGGGCAAACTCACAGAAACTTCGCACAGCCGAAGAAATGCGCGGCTTCTTTCAGGAGTGTAACAAAATCTTTTTTGACCATATACCCTGCCATTGGTTCAATATTTACACGGATGCAGACGAACAGATGATAAAGAGTTTCCGAACGGAAGCCAAACTAAGTTCGTCCACACCCGACAAACAAATTTTTGAGAACTTGGAACTGTTTACTGAGAGCGGAACGGCAAAGAATGGAGCAGCGATGTTCTTCGGCAAACAACCTGAACGAAAGTTTCCACATGCTGTTACAAGATGTGTTCTTTTCAAGGGAACAAATAAAGTCTATATTATAGATGATAAAACTTTCGGAGGTTCATTGTACCAACAATATTTACAGGCTATGTCTTGGCTGGAAAGCAAACTGCAAGTAGCTTATAAAATAGAGGGTGCAGGACCAAGAGAGGAAATTTGGGAAATACCTCTGACCGTATTTAAAGAAGCCATTATAAATGCCCTGTCGCACCGTGATTATTACGAACAAGGCGCAAGCATTATGATAGAAATGTTTGACGACCGGGTAGAGATTTCCAATCCCGGAGGACTTCTGCCTGTTGTGGCTAAAGATTTCGGGCATAAAAGCATGACACGTAATCCGCTAATTTTTGGTTTATTTACCCGTATGCACTTGGTTGAAAGAGTTGCATCCGGTATTCCTCGTATGCAGGAAGCCATGAGAGAAGCGAATCTGCCCGAACCGGAATTTCACACAGAGGGAATGTTTACAGCAGTGTTCAAACGTAAAATCACTAACTCTGCCAACTATGACACAGTAAATGGCAGAGTAAATGACATAGTAAATGATACAATAAACGAGAATGAACAAGCTATTCTCAATCTGCTGGCAACCACTCCCGATTTGAATGCTTCTGAAATCAGCAAGCATATCAACAAGAGTTTAAGAACGACTATGCGATATATCAAGGTTTTACAAGATAAAAACTTGATAGAGTTTAGAGGTGCGCCTAAAACTGGAGGATATTTTTTGAAAAACGAAACGTATGAGATATAAGAATAACGATTTAAAGAAAGGAGCTAAATTTGCTTTATTCGTATCTTCATATTTACCATTATTTATATTGGTAATACTCAGGCAACTTTCGGATAACTATAATTATCTCCATTGGGGAGGAATATCAATAAATAGTATTAAAATATTTCTATCTTTCTTTGGCTTATCAAGTGTACTAACTTTGGTCTCTATATTGGGAATTATCGGATTGCATAATACATTGAAAAATATTGAAGATATATCAGAAAATGGATTTAATGCGCAAATTATTGATATTAAGAATAAAAATAGTGAATCTATCGGATATATAGCAACTTATATAATTCCTTTTCTATTTCAAAGCCTTAATGGGTGGTATGAAGGGATTTCTATCTTATTTTTAATGGGTATTATATATAGGATATATATAAATTCATCAATGATATTAATAAATCCAATTCTTAGTTGTCAATATTCTATTTATGATATTGAGTATTCTAAGAACAAAAAAATAAAAAACGGATTTATCATATCAAAAAATAATTCGTTACAGGATGAAGATAAAATAAAATTATATGAAATAGGAAACAAGCTGTTTTTCGCAATAAACAAAGAATAAATATGATATTAGAAGATTTACTTGAGAGATTGGAGGATATAGAGGTTAGTGATACATATCTCTATTTTATAACGCGAGTTTTAAAACATAATCAGAAAAAAAAATAGCAAAGTTCTGGATAAATATCTTTTTTAAAGTATATCAAGTTGATATAAATGATGAAATCCGTAATCATTTATATTCCTTGACGCAAGAGCAATTATCGTATCTCATTAATAAAAAAACTGAGGTACATGAATATGATGTTATTGCAGATGATACGCAACATTTGTTCACTTATTCTATGACAAATAAAGTAATGTCATTTGCAGATGTTGTTAATAACCAGTTAAAAGCAATTCCACCTAAAATCACAAGTCTTGAAGAAATAATTGAAAATGAAGAACTATGGGCTTATTGTGTAGGATTTCAAAACCAAGACGAAGATAATATTTTCACATTTCGGAAAATTCTTGCAGGAAAAGTCGCTATTGATGAAAAAGACAGTAACAATCGGAAATGGATTCCTAAGGCACTAAGAACTGTCTTCAATACCAAAAGCCAAAAATTAGAGTTGATACAAGGAGAAACCGTCAATCTTGACAAACAAGTAGATTGTTTATATTATAATGATATTTTCTATATTGCTAAGAAAACTCAATTTGAACAGATAGTTGGATTGGAAGAGGAATATAAAAAGCAAGCAAAAGAAGTTTTAACTCAACTTGAAGAAACTAAGATGATTACAGGTTTAGAGATTATCAACCAACAAATTGAATCTAATCCATCAATCCATAAAAAACTGGTTCGACTTACCAAAATCGGGAATTACAAAGGAATTGACACCAAAGCCATAAACAAAATGCTACGGATTTGCAAGAAATATGGTAATCAATTGAATGTTAAGGATGGAAAACTCCATATAGAATCAGAAAATGATATAGATTTAACATTAAAGATGTTAGCAGACTACTATAAAAAAGGAGAAGTTTTCGGAAAAGCATATGGGACATATGCTGGAAAAGAAATAAAAGAAGTAAAACCTATAGAAAAATAACAATTATCTTCTATCTTTGCATTCAGAAATCGTACCCAAGATACAAACTGATGTCGAACGGTGCAAAGCTGTGAAAACCTTATTCAAGGGACTAACATCGTAATAAAGATATAACTTATTGAAAAATAGTGCTATACAAACCGATTTTCGGTTGCTGGTGGCACCACAAACGAAAGCCAAAAAGCCTTGTAAGACAACGACTTACAAGGCTTTTTTATTTTCGGGAGTCCAAATGAGTGCCCAGTCTTACATTTTGCATTACCACCATTTGTACATAAAATAATAGTCCAATATAATCATAAAATCAACATATTTTTGTAATTTTGCAACGCAATTCACAAAAAGTTGCACTTGTATGATTATAAAGAATAAATGTATCACAACTATTGATATCCCTATAAGAAACTGGGGATATTTGGAAAACTGGAAAAGCACAGCTTCAGTTTATGGCTCGTAAATCTGCGAGTTAGGTTCGGTCATACACCATGACTGACAAAATAATCAATTTATATCATAAAAAACAAATTCTTCATGAACAATCTTCGATTGCTCACAGGGTTGCTTTCCGTGACCTTGTTGAGCGGTGGGGTGTGCTCTTATGCCCAGTCGGTAATAACTTTGGAAAAAATTTTCGAGACCGCTGAAGCCAACAGTGCACAACTCCGCCCTTCATTTTCTGCACAGACCGAAGCCGGGCATGCAATAAGCGTTGCGCGTGCAGGTCGCCTACCAGATGTCAAAGCATCGCTTTCGATCAGTTATATAGGCGATGGTTTTACAACCAAACGCAATTTCAGCGACTATCAGAAAGCTCCCATACCACATCTGGGAAATGGACTGTCATTGAATGTCACCCAGCCGGTTTATACAGGCGGAGCCGTGGCAAATGCCATAGAACTTGCCGGGCTGAAATCAACAGCCACACGGTATGCTACCGACTTTCAGCGAGACAATATCCGCTTCCAACTTACAGGATTCTATCTTGACATCTATAAATATACTAATCTGCGCCGGGTTATGGAAAGCAATATATCCGCAGCCGAAAAGGTATTGAAAGAAATGCAGGCACGCTATGAGCAGGGGACAGCTCTTCAAAATGACATCACACGCTATGAACTCTTGGTATCGAATCTTGAGTTACAGCTTGTCAAGATAAACAATACTCTCGACATCCTTAATGTCAATCTTGTAACAACGGCAGGATTGCCCGAGGGAACTGTCGTTGTACCGGATTCCACCATTCTGACTCGTTCTTTACCGATGAATGGAGAACAATGGTGGCAGCAGGAGGCTATGTTGAACTCTCCGTCATTAAGCCTCGCACGTTCCGGTGTTGACATAAGTCGCAAAGCGGAAAATATCATCCGTTCCGAGCGTCTGCCCAAGATAGGGCTTCAGGCAGGTTGGAGCATTGACGGTCCCATTCTTGTAGAAGTACCGCCAATCAATCGCAACTTAAGCTATTGGTATATCGGGGTCGGGGTCAGCTACAACATTTCCTCACTATATAAAAGCAACAAGTCTTTGGCAAAGAGCCGTGCTGCCACACAAAGGACAATAGAAGAACTTGCCGCCACACGTGAAAGTGTCTCGCTTGCTGTAAGAGCCGACCATATACACTATTTAGAGGCCTATGAAGAGCTACAGAACCAACGGAAAAGCGCAGAGCTTGCCGAACGAAATTACCGCACGATTTCTACGCGATACTCGGCAGATATGGCATTGATTACCGATATGCTCGACGCGGCCAATGCAAAACTCGATGCGGAGAAGCAGCTGGTTAACGCTCGTATAAACATCATCTACTATTATTATAAACTTTTATTCACCACCGGAAAAATATGAAACACCGTAGCAAAAAGATACTTTCTTATATCATCACCATCGCAGTAATCGCTGTCGCAGCATTGTGGGTCGGCAGCAAGTTCATTCACCTTGGCAATGTAGAATTTACCGACAATGCGCAGGTGCGTCGGCAGATAGTGCCCCTCAATAGCCGCGTACAAGGTTACATCAAAGAAATCCGTTTCAAAGAATATGAGAAGGTTAAGAAAGGGGACACACTTGTGATAATTGACGATGCCGATATGCGCCTTAATGTAGCCCGTGCAAACGCAGATTACCAGAATGCCCTCGCCGGACGCGGTGTCGCTGACCGGACAGTTGTATCAGCTTCGGCAAATGTAGCCGTCAATGAAGCATCTATCACTGAAGCCAAAGTGCTGATGGATAATGCAGCTACAGATTTGGCCCGATACGAAAAACTATTGGCACAGGATGCCGTCACCCGCCAGCAGTATGATGGTGCCAAGACGGACTATGGGGTAAAAAAAGCCCGATACGAAATGCTTGTGAGGCAACGTTCGGCAACCTCATCAGTCGTCGATGTCAACCGTCAACGCATATCGCAGTCAGAAGCAGGAATTGAACTTGCCAAAGCTCTCCTTGAAACTGCAGAACTTAATCTCAGCTACACTATAATTACCGCCCCGTGCAACGGCTACACTTCACGTAAGGAGATACAGGTCGGTCAACTCGTACAACCGGGCCAAACACTGCTTGATATTATTGAATCAGGCGACGTGTGGGTTGCCGCCAACTATAAGGAAACTCAACTCCACCACATAGTTCCCGGAAGTAAAGTAGAAATAAGGGTGGATGCTATCCCGGGAGTTCTTTTCAACGGAAATATCCGATCAATCTCCACAGCTACCGGTGCTTCACTTTCACTGATCCCGCAGGACAATTCAGCCGGAAATTTCGTAAAGGTGCGTCAGCGAATACCCGTAAGGATTGAATTTACGGAAGACAACAAGCCGGAAGATATGGAACGGCTCCGTACTGGTATGAATGTGGAATGTTACGTAAAGTATTGATATGGCAGACTGGCACGTTCCACAGGGACCATTCGACATTCCGGATGTTCCCAATTTCATTCCACGACAGCTAAAGCCGTATCTGTTTATTCTTTTTGTACTGATAATCCAGTTCTCAAGCGGAGTTTATCTTGCCGCCGCATCTGACATGGTAGGTACTACGGCACTTATGCAAGAGGATATTCTCATGGCAGGCTATGCCTCACTGATAGGGTTGGCCATCAATTTTGCCGTCATGTTCCGCATCAAGTTCCGTTTCTCTACCCGAACCCAGTTGGTTACTTCAGGTATAGTCCTGATAGTTGCCAATATTATATGTGCCCACACAACAAGTGTACCGTTGCTTGTCGGCACTTGTTTCGTGGCGGGATGGTTCAGGATGCAGGCCACACTTGCCTGTAACTCCACAATACAGTTATGGCTGACTCCTGTACGTGACATGGCGATATTCTTTTGCTACGTCTATATAATAGTTGACAGCGTAATACAATTGAACGGTATCACCACCGTCTATATTATATTCTTCTCGCAATGGGAATATATGCACTGGATTATGACCGGACTGCTCGCCCTAATGGTACTGCTGGTTATGATATTAGTGAAGCCTGTACGCGGGCCAATGTTCATTCCTTTGCTCGGCATCGACTGGATAGGCGCAATCTTATGGGCGGGATTCATGCTTTGTTTTACTTTCATCTGCGTCTATGGCAATTTCTATGACTGGTGGGATGCCACGGAGATAAGAGGTGCAACAGTTATCGGGCTTGCCTGTCTCGGCATAAACCTGTGGAGAGCTACATTCCTTCACCATCCCTACATATCATTCAGGGCGATGAGAAACCACAACGTGATACGAGCAACGGGCATCTACCTCGTTTTCTTCACCCTGATTGCCACTGAACATGTGTTTGAACACAGTTATGCAGCAAATATACTCGGATTTGATGAAACCAATCTGATCGACTTGAACTGGTATGTTTTCGCTGGAATCATCGCCGGGTGTGCGTTCACATATTTCACCTTCGCACTACGTAAATGGAGGTACAAGACCATGGCGGCAATAGCATTTGTCCTTGCTGCCTGTTACCTTGCCTGTTTCTATTTCTTCATAGATTATGGCATTGAGAAAGAGATGCTTTTCATTCCGCTGTTTTTTCGTGGTGCCGCATCCGTGATAATCTCCATTGTTTTCCTTACCTCAATTGTACAGAGCGGACTTCCATTTCAGGTATTTCCACAGGCCCTTACCATCAACGGATTCACAGGAGCGGTTATGGGAGCGACACTCGGGCCGGCACTCATTGGGGAATTCCTAAGACATACAATGGCTAAAAACGCTTCACTACTCAGTTCAAATATCGTAGATTTCAATCCTGCCATAGACCATGTGCCTATCGGTCAACTTTATGGAATGGTGCAGACGCAGGCTCTCGTTGTCTCTATGAAAGAAATCTACGGTTGGCTGCTTATCACGGCATTAGTATCGCTCTTGATTATACTCGCCAGCTATGGACCTGTACGACCATTTGCGATATTCCCGAAGTGGAGTACTGTTCGGAGGAGTATCAAACATATAGTCCGAACTAAGGGTAATACAGGAATCCAGTCAGTGTAGTCGTTCTTATATAATATAAGCATTGACCATTATAATCTGTCAGAATATGAGACAAGACACTAGTGTCCCATTAAAATTGGGACACTAGTGAAATCATTTCAATTATGATAATTGCTTATTTGCAGGTAAGTACAGTTCGTCAGCACTTCGAAAATCAAGAAGAAAGAATCAAGATGCAGGCGGGACATACTTTAGCACATTTCCCACATTTTATGCAATTCTCGTCACGGACGAATATCAATTTATTCATATAAATAAAGGTATTTAAATAGCTGCGGCAAAGATAACGAAAGTAAAGAAACAGGAAAGCAAACAGTTGCTGATAAAGAGTGCTGATTGGATATTAAATCTTTCGATAAACTTCATCAAACGGCACTCTGCACCGTTCACCCCAAATACCTTTATTCCCATCCCGTATTCCGCAGGGGATAACCATATTTATTTCGGCACCATGCGGTAGCTTCAGCACTCTTTTTAGCCGACGGCTGTCCAGCCCCTCCAATGGACAAGTATCATACCCTTCGTTCGCCATCGCAATCATAAATGTCTGGGCAGCAAGCGCACAGGACTTATGGGCAACCACACGCATATCATTCTCGGACACTTCGAGCATCATCGGACGGAAAATGCTGATAATATTAGCCAACAGCTTCCTGAACAGCCCCAGAAGCCCCAAGAAGCGGGCATACACAAATGGCATTAATATTCCGTAATACAATTCACGGTCTTTGATTCGTTTTGCCTGACGTTCTTTCGGGCTGTTGCGATGAATGTTATCCCGTTCAAAGTCGAGTACAAACCGCGCACGCTTCCTGTAAACATCCCGGCGGACCACGAAAACCACCACTTCCGGTGCAGTGGCAGTCGATTTCTGGTCGAGGCAGGCTCTCGAAACTTTCGCCAACAGTTCAGGCTGTGTGATGTGATAGAATTCCCACAACTGCATATTCGAACTGTTGGGAGCCAGTGTTGCCAATTCCAGACAATGTTTCACCTTCTCCGTATCTATCGGTTTCATTTTATCATACACACGCACAGAGCGGCGATACTGGAGTACTTCATCTAAATTCATAGGCTTAATCATTAGTTTATATTTTATAGATATCTCATTCTTTCACAGGTCTGTCATCTCCCTCTCATGCAACTGTTGCAGCACAACCTCCGCCATTTCTTTAGAGCTAAACGGATTTTGTCCCGTCACCAGATTATTGTCAACAATTACTTTTGAGGTCATAGGTATCAATGCCTTTTGATAGTTGGCCCCTCTCGCTTTGAGTGATGCTTCAAGATTGAAAGGAACTTCTTTCTTCCGATTGGCAAGGCTTTCTTCCAGCCAACTGAACCCTGTTATTTCTTTGCCTTTAATCAGATATTCACCATTGGATGATTTGACATTCAACAGTCCGCTTACTCCATGACAGATTGCAGCCACTATCTTGTTGTTTTCATCATGTTCCGTAATGATTGCCTGCAAAACGGCATTATCCGGAAAGTCGTACATGGTTCCGTGTCCGCCAGCCAAATAAATACAATCGAATAGCTGCTCCCGAACATCATCCAGTTTTTTGGCATGACGCAGCATTTCTCTGAACTCAGGATTCTCCCAATACTCCCTGGATATCTTATCCAGAACGACTGGTTTTAAACTCTCAGGATCAACAGGCGTATTTCCTCCTTCGGGACTGGCTATCGTCATTTCATATCCTCTTTCTCCGGCACAATGATAGATGTGAGTAAACTCACTAAGCCATAATCCGGTTGCCAGGCCACTATTCGCATAAGTCCCGGTTCCCGTCACTACTAATAGAATCTTCTGAATATACATACAACTGTCTTTTGATGAATACGGGGTTAAAACACTTCTGCAAGCAAATGTATCTCAGATTGCAGAAGTTTTAACATATTCAATCCATGAGAAAAGGAAGAAAACAAGTAAGTTATAGAAATGGAATATCTAAGTCAATACCAATGAAACAATATTGTGAGAATCATTGAACAGCATAGGGGACATGGCTCCCCGTCAATTCAAGACACACCAATAGACCAATAACAAAAATCCCTTGAACTTTAAAAATTCAAGGGATTTTTGTCTTGTCCATTTTGCACCTACTTCCGTAGTACAAGCAGCTACACTTTTGAACTATGTAGTTTTTTATAAACCTCTACTCGAGCGTCTATTTCTGCCTGGGTTAAATGCGCAGGAAGTTCAATGGTAGTTCGTGGAGTAATGGCAACCAATACTACCTTACCTACACTTTTTTTATACTCTTTGATTGCATTCTCCATCACTTGGCTGGAAGAAACAAACTCACGCATTACATTACCTTTTTTCATATATCAATTGAATATCTTTGTTTATACACGATTACACAAGCAGAATATAAATCCATGTTTTTATACAGGATCGGCTTTAACCGTATCTTCCGGTTTCAGTTTATTTTCCAGACAAATATTAATTGCATTCATCCCTTTTTGTCCACGTTCCAGATCAAACGTCACAATGTCATTCTCCGAAATTGCGGTAACCACATTGTTCACATGAAAAAAATACTTCTCAACACCAGAAAGATCTTTAATAAAGCCATATCCTTTTGATGTATTAAAGAATTCGACTCTTCCTCTTAAAATAACCGGTTCCTCTTTTCCCTTTTTAGGAGTGGCAATAATGATTTCCTCGGCATTAATTTCTTCTCTCTTTGTATTATTTTCCGGAGGAGTTGAAGTAATCATCCCGTTCTCGTCTACATAAGCAATCATATCATCAAGGCTACTGCCCCTGTTAGATGACTTCCTGTCTTCTTTTCTTTTTTGTTTCTCTTCCCGCTTAGCGAGTCTCTTCTTTTCATTTTCACGTTTACCAACTGTCATGGATTTTGCCATAGAACTTATTTTTTATTTATACTAGATATGAATGAATAATGCAATAAAACCGATCTCTAGATTACATAATCAGCTTTATTCAGTTTTTTTCCTGTCAGTTTCTGAATATCATTAATCAGCTTACGCTCTTCCTGCGAACAGAATGTAAGTGCCGTCCCAGTGTTTCCAGCTCTTCCGGTACGTCCGATACGATGGACATACGTTTCCGGTACATCGGGAAGATCATAGTTAATCACCAAAGGTAGCTCATTAATATCAATACCTCTGGCAGCAATATCGGTAGCGATCATCACACGTGTTTTCCCGGACTTAAAATTGCCCAATGCCGACTGTCGTGCCGCCTGACTTTTATTTCCATGAATAGCCTGACTGCCAATCCCTGCCTTGCCCAATATTTTGACGATCTTATCCGCATTATGCTTCGTACGTGAGAATACCAGTACCGATTGATCTTCCGATTTCTGTAAAATCGAAATCAACAACTGGCTCTTCTCCTTTTTCTCTACGAAATAGACCATCTGCTCAATAGAATCCACAGTCGATGATTTCGGAGTTATACTGATTCGCACAGGATTCTTCAACAGAGAGTTAGTTAGAGAAATAATCGTATCAGGCATTGTAGCCGAGAAAAACAAAGTCTGCTTTTCTTTCGGAAGTTTTGGTAATATCCGTTTGATATCGTGAATAAATCCCATATCAAGCATACGGTCTGCTTCATCAAGTACGAAATGCCGGATACTATCTAAATGTACATGCCCCTGATTCATCAAGTCGAGTAAACGCCCGGGGGTAGCAACGAGAATATCAATTCCTTTGTGTAACATATCCACTTGCGGGCGCTGATTCACTCCTCCGAAGATAACTCCGTGACGTACCCGGGTATATTTGGCATAGTCGTTAATACATTCACTGATCTGCAATGCAAGTTCACGGGTAGGTGTCAAAATCAAAGCTTTAATTCCCTGACGTTTCGTCAGCTCTTTATTCATCTGCAAATGCTGGATAATAGGGATTGCAAATGAAGCAGTCTTCCCGGTTCCCGTCTGCGCACAGCCCAGTATATCCCTTTTTGCTAATGCAGGCGGAATTGCTTTCTCTTGTATAGGAGTGGGTACGGCATATCCTTTTTCTTCAATAGCTTTTAAAATCGGTTCGGTTATATTTAATTCTTTAAATGTCATAATTGTTATTTATACTGTATTGAAACAGCGATTTTGTTTTTATAGATTGAAAGACGCAAACAAATCCGGAATGGAAATGCAAAGTCCTCCTAATTAAGCCAGTTTATGGGTTGCCAAGAAAAACTCGCGTTCCAATGTAGCCATTACTTCTTTTACGCTACTAATCTTTTCTGCGAGAAAGGCATTGCTACCGGCAAATGCATATCCTTTTTTCATATTTCCTCTAGCTGCATTATATAAAGCCTTGATAATGCAGTAGGGACTTTTTGTGTAGTCACAGGTCTTGATACAATGGAACGAACAGTTCTTAGGTCTCTCCAAACCATTATTCACATTGTGAATAAATTCTCCATCAATAGCCCGTCCCGGCATCCCGACAGGACTTTCAATAATAAGAACATCTTCAGATTTGGAATGAATATATACTTCTTTAAAT
Source organism: Bacteroides sp. BFG-637 (assembly GCF_024793605.1). Lineage (NCBI taxonomy): Bacteria > Pseudomonadati > Bacteroidota > Bacteroidia > Bacteroidales > Bacteroidaceae > Bacteroides > Bacteroides sp. BFG-637. Next base: position 575,857 of record NZ_JANUPD010000002.1, read on the forward strand.
GTTTCTGAAGCATCACATTCAAGAGTAGTTACAAAAATGCTTCCCATCTGCACACCTGAAGCTCCCAGTTCCATAAAATGTGCTATATCCTCACCTGTTGAAATCCCTCCGGCTGCAATCACCGGAATTTGTTTCTGTTCTTTATAGCTGGATGCAATCATTACCACTTCCGGAATCAATGCTTCCAAAGCATAATGCTGATCCTGTATTTGTTCCTTTTTAAATCCTAAATGCCCACCGGCTTTAGGTCCTTCTACCACGATTGCATCGGGCAGATAGTTATAGTTCTTTTGCCACTTGTCACAAATAATTTTTGCTGCTCTTGAAGAAGATACGATAGGAACTAACTTTGTAACACTTCCCGAGGGCAGGTATGATGGCAAATCGAGCGGAAGTCCCGCACCTGAAAATACCACGTCAATCTCTTCCTCAATCGCAGTACGCACCATATCGGCATAATTAGATAAGGCAACCATGACGTTTACTCCGATTATACCTTTTGTTTTTGTACGTGCCTTGCGAATTTCCTCTCTCAGTCCGCTTATACATTTCTCCGGATAGGTGCCCTTTCCTTTGGGGTATAACAATCCTAAACCCGCACATGATATAACCCCTACTCCGCCTTCATTTGCTACTGCAGATGCCAAACCGGACAGTGAGATTCCTACTCCCATTCCACCTTGTATAACAGGTGTTTTAATTTCAATATTTCCTATAAAGAACGATTTCATATGTTTTATTTTGTATGGGCAAAACAGATAGACAGAAGTGAGTATACTTTATCCAAGTACTCAATACTAGCCTGCCACTAACGATTTACCTTATTGGATAATTTATTAAACTATTTGCTCCTGACTATTTCAGGAGTATTGTATTACAAAAAAGCCTAATAAATCTATTTTCAGAATGGAAAGTACAGGATTAGAAATTCCTAATTTTGCATAGAAGAGCCAGAATTAGCAGAACTTAAATGTAAAATGATTTTTCGTCCTCCCTATTCAGTAGAGATTCCTCCGTTAAATCATGAAACGGAAACAGTTTTTAAATAAAAGCAGAAGACAGAATCTTCTGCTTTTATCTGGATATTAATATCTTCTAGAGTTATTATAACCACCACGGCCTCCACCGTTTGACGGTCTTTCAGTACGAGGGCGTGCAACGCTTACTGAAATAACCTTCTGGTCGTATTCAACTCCATTCAGTTCATCAATTGCCTTTTGTCCTTCTCCATCGTTCGTCATTTCTACGAAAGCGAATCCTCTGGATCTGCCAGTCTCTCTATCAAAAATAACTTTGGCTGAAGAAACTTCTCCAAACTCTGCAAATAAATTTGTTAAGTCGGCATCAGTTGTGCCATAGCTTAAACCTGAAATGTAAATGTTCATCTAAAAATTTTATTAAAATAAATACTAATTTGGAGTGAGGAGGATAATTACAGAAGAGGACTACTTACTAATAATATATTAAAAAGAAGAACTGTACAATAATGATTCGTAACTCAAACTCTGGGAACAAAGGTAACACAATAAATTAGATAACGATGTTTTTATTCTATATTTTTCAATAGAAGTTCAATTATTATCATTTGTTAGCACGCCTATCGCACCAAACAGAAAGAACTTGTTCAAAAGCTCCAGCCATATACAGATTGTATTTCACTGCTATCCGACCAAAGTTCAACCTATATAAAAGGTATCATCATCACTTCTGCCCACATGGCAAACAATGCACAAACTTACCTTAACCTATTCTGGTCCTTTGCGCATTTGTCGATTCCTGTGAACATACATTTAACAAAAAAAGTGCGCCTTTTCCCCACCGGGAAAGAGGCGCACCACACAAACAAAACAAACAATAGTCTACCTTCACAGGCAGTGAATCCATAAATCCATTCCTTTATATCAAAGAATGGCAGGGGATATGGATTCTGGGGAAATAAGCTGCTTCACAGCAACTAACATATAACAAGAGAATTATTTAGTCATCCCATTCGGAAGGCGGCAGCGTTTTTTTGCCATACCACTTCATCCAGGCACAAAATTTCCGTTTCCTCAAATAAAGCGAATCGCCACAATGCTCCAACGCTTCCCAATCAAATGAAGAATGGTGCCCGAACCATCTCTCTATCCAATAAAGCAGATGATAATTGACAAATGCCAATAACATGAACCACCATGAAAGCCACAGGGAAAGAACCAATGCAGGCAACAACGCCAACAAGAAACATTCGAGATATTGCCTCTCATGAATACGAAGTTCCATATCCTCCCATGCTTCCAGATATTTGTAACGGGTAAAACAGCATCCGAAAAGCATGAAATAATACTTCTTCTTATTTAAAAAGGCCTTCGCCCATATACTATTATATAAAATCATGTTTAAATTTCCAGCGCCTTACCCGGTCTGAATTTAACAATCTTCTTTGCGGGAATCTGCATTTTCTGACCGGCTGACGGATTATACCCCGCGCGTGACGCACGTTCCTGTACCCGGAAACTTCCAAATCCCACAAGTGTTACGGACTCTTCATTATGCAAACTGTCTCTGACGGTGTCGGTGATATGGTTTAAGACCCTTTCCACATCTGCCTGTGACATGCCGCTACGAATAGCGACCTTTTGAATCAATTCTTTCTTATTCATCCTTTTAGTTTTTAATATTATCAATGACAAACCAGATTCATCTGTTTCACTCTTTCTAATTACCAATCATCCTCTTCCTTGAAGAGATCGTATTTCTTCACCAGTGCAGACAGTTCAGGGTCAAGGTTCGCGCGGAATTTCATTTTTTCGTCCATATCCACTGCACTGAGCAATAGCCGTACCGCCTGTTCTTCATCCCCCAGACGTGCCTGAAGAATGGCCTGCATGTACTTGACATCGGCTGTCTGAGGCAAATTCCCGAATATCCGCAAAGCGGCTTTGTCATATCCCTGCGACATATAGGCAATGGCCGTATTCATGTCCTCGTACGGACGCAGAATTTCCAGTGCTTGCGCATATTTGCGTTTCTCCAGACACTCCACTCCCCGTGCATACGCCGTATCCGGCTCAGTGGTATACACCGTATCCTGCTGCATGCCCCGGCGGGAAAGGGTAAAGCGGAAGTCCACCGCACGTACGGACGGGTAGAGCTTGTCGAGCATGTAGGCATACTCTGCCTTATACCGGCTCTTGATCAGCCATTCACGCCGGTCGGGGTCCGCCTCCTTATCTATGATCCGCAAGACGGCGCCCCTGTCACCGACAAAATGCTCATCTTCCATGATCAGGTGTCGCAATTTGTCCCATCCTTCAGGAATGGTACGCACTTTTATCAGTTGCGGCAGGTTCGGGATCTCGTCTTTCACCTCCCGTTTCCGGATATTGCCCGCATCGTCTATCTCCATGGCGGCACCGACAGACAGGGAATCATACAGTTGCGTGAAGTCACGCACCAGAATGTTACGGATAGATTCAGCACGTTTCCGGGCTATCTCTCCGTTGATGCGCCAGTTACCTTCCGGAGAAGAGGTGGCAAAGAGTGTCAGGCTGTCTATGATGTACACCGGATCGGTCATCAGCGCCAGGGTAAGATCGCGCACCTGTTTCACTCCCTTCCGGTTCACATCGATGGATTCATCCAGACTAAAACGGTTTTTGGGAAAATAAAAATTCACACTGGCATTCGCTTCCGCGTCGCGGGTGACGATTTTACGCACAAAGCGGGGAGTCTTGTCAACGAACTTCGTCATCGAACTCACCAGAAAAGTCAGCGTATCCGATTTGGGAAGCGGGTATTCGCTACCGTTGCTGTTCAGCACATTGCCCACCACATAGACCTTCATGCGCGCCGAGTTTTCATCCGCGGGCACCTTCTGCGAATAGAGAAAGCGTACCTGGTCGGCAGCATAAATCACAGTGTCGAGTTTAGCTTCCGGGTTGAACGGGAAACGGACAATATCACGGTATTTCTCGTCTTTGATCGCTTTGCGAGCCTCATTGCGGGCAATCTTCTGCGTTTTATAGAACATCTTTACCAGAGCGGTAGAATCGAGCGAATTGATGCGCGCTATCCGTTCTCCATAGCCTGTCTGCTTGGCGGCATGACGAAGGGCGGGCGGATTGATATTATACAATTCACGTTTCAGACGGTACTGCGGATAAGCAGACCGCAGGGTTTCGTAACGACGCATATAGCGGTTAACCGTAGCTGCCGAGTCCACCCGGCTGCGCTCTAAATTCCGGAATGCCTTAGGTCCGGGAGTACGTCGCTGCACCGAGTCGGGCAGAATGCGGTGATAAGTCAATAAAGGCGACAATCCACGGAAAAATCCGGCGGGTCCCCTGTCGGGCATTCCCTGTGCGTGCGATTCATAATATGCGTATATTTCTTCTTTCGAGAACTGCGACAGCAGGACCTTACGTGTCCGTACCGTATCCGGTCGGACCGGCCTCTCCTGATATTGCGTCTCCGTGATCCACGAAGGAGGCAGGGTGTCCAGGTCCGGACGGCGGAAATGGAACATCGGGAGGAAATTCCTTACTTTCTCATAACGGCGGATATATTTTTCCGTGAGTTGCTCACGGTTGAGGTGCGTCGTGTCCTTCCCTGCAAGGAAAGCACGCAGGAATTTCAGGTTTTCCTTCTTTTCGGCACGCGCGCCCCTGATGCGGTAATACCGGTAAAGGCCGGCGTCCAGCTGTTCCATCTTTTCATTGAAATAATCAAAGCGGGGAGAGTAGATACGTGCTCCCGGTTCCGCTCCTATTTCATGCATCCGGTTGAATCCGCGTTCCGCCTGCCAGGCGGCGGCACTCAACGCCCGGTCATGGAAGTAGCTTTTACGGGCAATCAATGCTTCCGCACGCGCTTTGGCATTTTCCGCACGGGTGAGGGAATCATCCTTCAGGCTTCGGGCATAATCCGCCCATTTCTCGTTGAAGAAGCGGAAGCGTTCCAACAGGTATTTGCTTTGATATTGTAGCGTGTCGTTCACCCGTGCCAAGGCACGGTCATACTGCCACCACTGGCGTGTGATCATCCGGTACGAGTTCCTCAGCAGACGGTCTTTCAACAGGCTGTCCCGTTCGGCAGACTGACGGTTGAACATCTCAAAGCGCAGCAGCAACGGGTCCGGGCGGCGTTTCCTGGCATCCTGTATCGCCCAGCGTTTCTCCAAGCCTCGTTTATACCATTTCAGGCGTTCCAGATAGCGCTCGAAAGAGCGATAGTCGACATAGGTCCGGTAAAAATTGACCGAATCCGGGATAATCTTTTCCAGAAAGCGGTCATAACGCCGGTAGTCACGCTCCTGCAACTCGCGAAACCGTTGTCCGGTGAAGCGCAGTTCTTTCAGGGAATCGGGCGTATCTCCCCGCATCAGAACCGGACGGACATTCACCATCCAGTTGTCCTGTTGCAAGGCGCGGGGCACCGTTACTACAAATTCAACGTCAATCAGCCCGTTGCGTTCCGCCGTGTTGCGGGTGGTACTGGCAGAGATCACAATTTCATCCAATGCCATGGTAGTCAGGTTCTCTTTATGGATACTGTCCCATTCCATGGACACACCCGGTCTGGAAGTGACAAAGACGAAGTTCGAAGACGGGGTGGAGATAACCGAGTCATGTTTTACCACCACCGGACGCTTCGGCGGACTCTTCCGCGCGGCGGGCAATGCAAGCGTCACCCTCGGTTGCTCTTTGTAGAGCCTGCCGAATGGAGAGCATGCGGTGACAAGCATGATCAGGAACAGAATATAGAAACTTTTAGTACTCTTCATACATCCATGGGTTGACGATAAGGATCAACCTCAGAATAAATAAACAAGATTAAATGCCAGCTTGGGTGTCGGAAGAAAATAAGTGCCCGACTTCACCTTGTCACCGCAGTGTTCGCAACGATATTTCGTGTAGGGGGTTACCAACAGTCCCAAACCTGCTTCCACTTCCATATTCCAGCGTTTGCCCAGCAACCACGAACGCCCGTAGGTCATTCCCGCACCATAGCCCCAGCCCTGATAACGATATTTACCATCCAGCAGTCCGTCCCACGCCACGTTGTAGCGCGCTCCCATGGCATACATGCTGATAAAGCTACCGGCATAAGTTTGCCAGAACCAATAGCGTGCGCCCGGTTCCAGCAGGAAGTGCCTGATCTTCCGCGTGTCGCTGAAATTCCACGGATTATAGGAAAAGCCCAGGTTCAGCGTCCAGTGGGTACTCAGCATCATGCTGCCCTCGGCGTTGAAGGTGGTAGTGGCCAATTTCAGCGTATTGGTCTGTACTGAATAGAACTGCGCCCGAAGAGGGGTCGTCAGACTGCCTGCAAGCAGCAGGAAAAAGGACAATAAGCAATATCGTACAATTTGTCTCATTGATATTTCAATATAAGGAGTTTATATTAACAGACAGTTAGTTGTGCACACCAATTGTCATATTCTTTCCGGTAACTATAAACGGCAGGCGGAGGACTCACCTGCAAGCATGTGTCCGAAACCAGCGTGTCATAGCGGTCGGTAAGATTTACCAGGTAGCGCTCCGGTACATATACACAAGGTATGGATTCGGCAGGACCTTCACTCTTTGCATTGACAGCCTCCAGCTGCGGATAGATCATACTCAGGTAATGGGCGGAATAGCCGAAGCACCACCACTTATCTTCGATGAAAAACAGGTAGATATGATACAGGTTTTCACCTTCCTTGTCGAACACTAATTCCGGAATTCTCATGTTACATTTTGTCATTGGGTTAATAATCACTTACACATCTCACCATACCGGTCGCCGTAGTTTTAGCCTGAGTATCACAGTGAGGTTTCCCCGGCGTAAAATCAAAAAACCAAGCATCTGTTGCCCCCCTTTTCAGTGGAAGTCCAGTATCTTTTCGCCTTGCCGGCTTCTTCCATCGGTTTGGTGTTATATATCACCCCGATGGCTTCACGAAACATCCACATCAGTTGCAGCTCGCGTTGAGTGGGAACACGCCAATTACGCCCTGCACCCGGTTGGCCGGACTTACCATACAAACGGCATCCTGTATCTGCAATCTTGGAAAAATCCGGTAGTTCATCCTTCCCGCCAATATTTACTCCTTGCGCTACCATCCAATTCTCATCATTGTTCCCCACATCCTCGGGTGCCACAATAAAGCGAAACGGTATTCTGTCATTGACGCTCAAATTTGCTCCGTTTCCTTTGGAAACCTGATGCCGGATGGTAGTGCCGTCCCGCATCATCTTTACTCCGCTTCCCCATTGGGCGGCTCCAGCCAGGCTGTCCGCATAAATAACGGCATACGTTTTTCCGCCGACAGTCTCTTTCTGGATATGCTGCCCGAAAACTCCCGAAGGAAGGCCGAAGCAGAATAAAACGGTCCATAGAATGGAACAGGTATTGAAACTCATCATCTTCATTTCTTATTAGGTTGCATTTCGTTTACTTATCGCTAATTGCTCCATGTGGGGCTTTGTCCGAGTTCCGTATGCTGGGCTTTGCCCGGGTCCTGGAAACCTCTGACATAATGCGTATTGCCGACATCGTCGGAGTACACCTTCCCTTCATTCGTGATGACAAAGGCCCCATCGGTATCCGGACAGGCGGTAGACGACCAGTAACTGGGGCTCAGCTGGCTTGCCGTACTTGAAGAGGAAATCCAGGTTCCTATCAACTCGCCGATAGAAGGAAGATACCACAGGATATCACCGGCCGGTTTTCCCTGGTCGTATCCATTCAGTCCGCGGTAGCAGGTATGGGCAGCCGCATAGTCTTCCCAAGGAACGCCGGCGGCTTGCAACCGTGCGGTATTCGCAGGTCCGTCCGTCAACGAAGTGGCTCCCTGTTTGTCGAGTGGCGCCGTTCCCGCATACCATTTCAGTTCCTTATCTCCCGGCGTTGCGGACGTACTTCCCGCCGGATAGTATCCGTCCGAAAAGTAAACCTCGATCTTGTTCGGGTATTTCCATTTAACGGCATTCGCGTCAGTGACCGACGACAAGCGATTACCATTCGCGTCGTATGCCGTAAGTTCTCCCGAGAAATAGCCCGGTATCAACCGGACTACATTGGTGTCTTCCTCGCTATTTCCTTTCAGGACAATGTTGTAAGTCAGGTCGTAATTGGGGTACACGCTGAAATCAGTCGTGAAGTTCTTTCCCAAAAACAACTGGTAGATAGAGAAATCTTTTATAATATGCAAATCAACGGTACCCTCGACCTTCTTACTCTCCAGTCCTATAATCTGAAGGTAAGTGCCGCCCTTCGGTGAGTTATCGCGGCGGGTACTCTGCGTAGAGGTCGGTACGCTCTGCTGGAGATTGACCGGGATGTATACAGACGCCGTATTAATCACAGGATCTGCGACGGTTGTCTTCTCAGCGAGTTTTTCAGACCAAAAAAAGTCGGATCTGGTCAAATCCACTGAAGGGAAAACGGCTTTTCTTCCAATCACATTATAATAACTCTGCGTGGGAATGTTCATCAAGTCTACCTCCCATATATGCGGAACGTCTATAAAATGTTGAAAAGTGGTTGTTATATTGAATTGCACTCTTGCCACGGTGCGCTTCAAAGAGACGTATAGCTGTTTGCCATCAGAGATTTCAGCGGCAACCTGGCCGCACATGACGATTCCTGTTCTTTCCATGTCCTTTCCGTTTTCCTGTAGCGGGTTGCCGTCCTTTGTCAGTGTCAGCTTTTTTCTGGGGAAAATAGCATCATTATCCGCCACCCGTGTCATACAGAGTTTCTGTAAATCCGCATAGGTGGAACTGCCTACTATTATACTGCTAAAGTCACCCTCATTGACGTTGGCCAAAACCACAATCATGTTTTTCTTCCCTCCCGTAGATTTAATCTCCACCTCATCTGTCTTGATGGAGCCGTCCGGAGAAGTAAAATATTTCTTTTCCACCAGTGTTCCGGTCGATAGTGTTCCGTCAAACTGGAAGCCCATGTACGAATAAACGGCATAATCTTCAGCAATAGTCACGGCAGGAGACGAAGCTGCCCTTGTGACGGCAGGTGTCGCCACAAGTTCCACATCCATATCCGGCGAAGACATCCTAAGCACAGGAGGCATTTCTTCCGCACGTGTTTTCCCGTCGGACGAGGTATTATAACCGTCTATGCCCAGGGTGAGCTTCACGGTCACCGGTTCCGGGGATGAAGCTGTTCCCGGGTCGGGCAACAGGCTGTCCTCCGTGCATCCCCCTAAGATCAGGCAGGCGATACATACCGGAATTATTTTTTTGATCATGATAATATCGTTCATTTGCATATTGTTATAATATCATTACTTATGAAGCATCACGGACACAGCGCACAGAACCCGTCGTATTCTTCTCATACGGAGATATCACCAACTTAGTATCGGCAAGACCATTTCCATAATCAAAAGACATGCCCCATGCTTCGCCTGTAGCTACTTCCGTACCGGTCCAGTATGGTTTATTTCGATTCTCGTCCTTTCCAAAGTTCAAGTCTCTATATATATTTCCATTAGACGCTACCAGTACCCATACCGCCCGCAACTCTGTGGCTCTCGGAAGTCTCCAGTCATGAAAACCACCCCCGTTATATTTTCTGCAAAGTTCTTTCGCAACCAACTCGCCGTTTTCATTTTGCCATGGAACAGGCATGACGGAGACATCTTCTTTGGTTATCTGAATTACCGGATAAGCTTTTTCGTTTGTATAGACGTTTACATCATCCGTAATCTTTAGACCGTCGTCGCCCGTGGGCAGTTTTGAGGGATCTGGTGCTTTAGCACCCACATAAGATCCGTTACCGCCATAGGCCACAGTAGTAAAGTAGTTTTTGTACGTATGCGTACCGGTGGCTAAAAAGGTTGGTTTTGGAGGATATGTAGTTGCATATTGACTGCCCGGTAGAACGGCCGTCGGCCAATAATATCCGTTAAGAGCTGGAACGGCATTTATCTTTGAAAAATCTATCCGCATATAGCTTCCGGAGCCGGGAGGCGTTACATCATCTCCAAAATTACCACTAATTACCTCTGAATTCCAGCTCTGAATACTTAAACTCAGAGCGGAGTTATTATAGACCAGATTATACGTGTTTTTATATCCCTGTCTGAAACCGAACGACTTACCATCGTCACTTTTGTTAAGATAGAGCTTACTCAGCGTAAACAGCTCATTAATTCCATTGACATTCAATACGATGAGCAGGTCGCCGTCACCGACTTTGGAATCCATGAACGAGGGAACCAGAAACTCGTAGGTGAGAACCTTCGTAGTGGACAATACCGCAGCAGGGTCTACGGTTACTCCTATCGGACCGGCGGTGGCTCCATCCTTTGCCAACCCTGTTTCCGGGTCAATCGCTCCTTTGTTTTTAATCCAGCCGCCCCCCAGGTTATCCAGGGAGACACTGCTCAGCTTGAACTCCGGTCCTTTATCCACATATTTCGTGATGTTAAGAACAATCCACGTATAGGCATGCCGGAAGCGTAAAGGAATAGTTACCCTCGGGTCGTTGGATGGAGCGAACGGATAGATGGTGTCGGTATTGTAGAGCAGATCCGTCTGTTGGAGACCGGTCCTGGCGGAGAAATCAAACGGGATGCCATCCGTATAGACATCCTTGGTAGCGGATGGGACAGGCGGATAGTAAGCAACCACTTTTAACGCTTTACCTTCCGACCCCACGGGAGTGAGACTTGTATTATTTGAATTATCAATAAAAGACCAATTCCACGGTGCGGAGGAGTCGGTGCGCTTCATAGTCGCTTTCATGTCGGATGATCCCTTGAAAATCTCATTCCCGTTATCACGTTTAGTGACGGACATTCCAAAGGAATAGGAAGTTCCGGTAAAACCATCTATCTGTGTAATATTTCTTGATTGAACGGTCTCCGTCTTTTCTATGGACGCGTTGAAGTCCAGAGAAACCTCCCTTGCCGGAGTATCCGGCTCCGGTCCGTCATAGATACGGTTGTCACAGGCTCCTGCCAGGAGTAAAGAGAAGGCTGTCAGGAGGATTGCCCGGGGCGAGGTATATTTCTTGTTTGTATCCATATTCATCTTTGTATATCGTTTCAATCACTTTTTTTTAAAACTCGGATTATCCTGTTGCTGACGTACGCAACGGATTTTCAATTTTTCTGTTTTCTTATGCCACGACGCGTATCCGGTAGCAGCAGTAAAATCGACAGCCCACGCTGATTCGGACTTTTTCCGTTGCTCGTCGCTTGTACCTTCCTGAAACTCGCTCCCGCACCAATAAGTCCCGGACAACGGTGTGAAGCCTCGCAATGCTTTCAAGCTTTCCTGATTCACATAGATAAACGCCAGTTCCGAGAGTCGCGGAAGTCTCCAGTCGTCATATCCGTTTTCTTCCAGATCCCGGCATAAGTCAAAGGCTGTCAGCGTAGTTCCGGTCTTCCACTGGACCTTATCATTACCCGATTCATCCACTATATCATCACCGGAAACCATCAGATTGGGAAAGGTACCTTCATTATTAAGGGTCTCCTCCACCGTAGTATACAATCTCCCGTTTTGTCCTCCCGAAATATCCGGAGCATAAAAACTATTTCCTTCCTTATAAAAATTATTGTAGTCGAATGGAAGATATACATTGGTACCCCAATAAGACTTCTTCTTGGGAATTTGCTGGGTTGATAGTTTGCCGTAAGTCCATCTCACATTCTCTCCATTAAATCCCTCATAAGTCAGGTAGTATCCCTGGATGGAAGGTACGGAAGTTGGTTCGTTTGATACCCAGGGCTCGATTTCGGCGCTGAAATCCAAGCCTTTCGGCTTGCTGTTGTACGCAAGTTCGGCAGTGGCATAGCCCGCGTCTTTCACGCTCTTGATGGTAAACCGGTATACGTGGTTGCGCAGGATGTCCATCTTAGCCTTACTCCCCTCATCGTAGTTGAAGTCTACACGGTAGAACGTTTCCGCATCCGAGCCGTTATACTTTCCTCCTACGATAATCGCGAGGCGACTGGAGTGATTATCGTCATATACATCTCCCCATAGCAAATCGGCTTCGGGCAGGTAGATCTTTTCCGAGCAGTAAGTGGTACCGGTAATGTACGTGCTGCCGTAGATCTTTGTTTCCGTAACTCCGACAGGGGAAGGACTGTTGATAGCCAATGCCCCTCCCGAAGAAGAGAACTTGCTTTCTACAGGCATATACGCGTATTGTTTTCCATCTTTCCATATCTGGACCTGGGTCATGGCAAGCGGCACGCCGCCTTTGTTCCAGGTATTGTTATCGGCGTTTTTTGTCCCGATGCCGATATCTACCCGCGCTACCGCACGTACCAATGACACCGTGCCGAGATTCATCATCTCAGTAATAATCTGGGGAGCTCCGTCTTTAGCTATCCCGAACATCGGAAACGGTTGAGCGGCAGTAAATTCAAGCACATTGCTTTCTCCACTAAGTTCCGCGCTCAGGCAGGCTTGCTGCACTTCCGCATAGCTCTTCCCCCCCATACGATAAAAGATTCCGTAATCGCCATCGGGAAAGTTGGCAAGGATGACTAGTTTGTATTTGTCATTGTTGTCTACACTTTGCAGCAGTGTAGCGCTGTATTTTCCACTGTTCGGAGCCGTCTCCGTACCCATACCCACATGGCGCAAGGTACCGAAGGCATTTCCATCCGCATTGAACTGAAGAATACAAAGGGACTTAATGGCCGAGGCGGTATCATCATTATCCATTGTCGTTCCGCTATTGGCAGCAGATACGGATAGGTTGATGATGGCAGAATCCGCAGCCGGGGAGAATGAATCGTCCTGCTGACATGATATTTGCAATATCATTGCAGCGGCAATCATTGCCCACTTTCTTAAATTCGATATATGGTTATTCTTCATATTCTATGACATTATCTTCTGTATGTACAATCACCGTCCGGTGATTCAATTATATTCTTTCCAGACAGTCTCTACTCCCCATTCGGTGAGTTTGACCTCTACACTGACGCTCAATTTGAAATCCAACAGCACGTTCAGGGTTTGTCCCACGACCGGGATGATGGGTTGGTGGCTGCTGTCCGTGTTCAGACTTTTGATCCGCTCTGTGCCATGATAGATATCGATGGTCACTCCTTGGTTTTCTCCTTCCAGAGTAGGGAACAGGTTGAAAGGAGGAATCTTATAATCTTTTCCCGCTTCAAAAGGGGGCGAAAATCGATAGGAAGCGGGAGTACCGCCATAATGACCTTCAAAATCCAGGCGGCTGGCAGTTTCATGCACAACGAGCGAATAATCGCCGTCACTACTTCCGCTAAGAAGTTCCAGACCGCGTACGGTTATATTCATTGACGCTACCATCCGTGAAACAGCCAAAGTCTGTTCCTCTACCCGGGCGGACGTCGAAGTGTTTTCTATTTTAAGCTCTCCGTAGAATAAATCGGCCGGAGGGGTGTAGGATATGCTCTGTGCATCCCTTGTGGGTGCGGAGGGTTTCATAGATATGAAACCGTCGGAGCATGAATCGCCCTTTTTCAGGGGGCTGACGAGCATCGTACCGTCCTGCGTATTGCACAAGGCTACACAATGAAGGGTAGGAATACCCGGATAATCCAGATTAACAGGTTCCGTACTGTTCACAGGGAGTATGTCAAGCAACAAGTCTTTGTCATCAAATACATAGAGGCTCATATCCTTGATGGTTTCCTGTGAAATACCGGCAGGAAGTTTCACTTTCAGAGGGACACCCTTGAAACAATCGTCGTTATTTTCAGCTATGCATCCTGATAACAGCAATAGTGTGAACATAGAGTATAATATCCCCGGCATGAACCGGAATTTGTAGTCACCTGTCATAATGGATATTCTTTCTTGTTTTTTTATCTTTGCTAAGAACGGAGTGTGCCCGAATGCGGATTACAATCGGGCACATACCGATTTCTAAGAATTTTTCTTTTGTTTAATTATAAAGAATAGAGGGGGATGCGAGAATTATTGGAAATCTTTTGTGATTTCGTCGGTTGTTGTCCATTTTGCAGCAGTTACAGTTACCGTAACTGTAGCGTCTACACTCGGCTTAGTCGGATCGTCACCACCGCCACCTGCGTTGCCACCGGGTTTAAAACTACCTTTCAAAGACAGAGCCATGTCATAAGTCTTTCCGGCTGTAAGAAGCGGTTGGGTAGTACCACTAGTTCCAGATTCACCAAAATACATTGTAAAGTACTTGGGCAAAAGGTCACCCGGTTCTGCTGACTCATTTTTTGATCTCCATAAAACTTCAATAACAAGACCGGTCGGATGGGTAGAAGCAGGGGAATTTTCAAACAGATACCAGGATTTACTTGCAAGGGCGTTATCTATTTGATTGGCATTAGAAATGCTCTCCACAAGATCCGCAGCGACTGCAAGATAATCATCTGTTTGCTTCGGCTCACCGATGTTGTTGTCTGCCCATGTCCACGGTGCAGCACCCCATGCCACACCACCTGCAAAAGCGTAACTCTGCGGAACAAATCCTTTCCACGTTCCAGTAGTGGCCGGAATAAGAGGTGAATTTGTCTGGGCCGTCATCATATAAACCTTTTTAATGGTAAACCATTTTGTATTATCATCCTTCAATGCTTGTTCAGTAGCAGCATAATTCTGGCCAGCTGTCCATGCAATCTTTACCGTCTTGATCCTAGCTGCCACAAAATGCAACTGGACTTCAGCTGTACCCGTATTATCATTAAATGTAATCTCACCCATTCCACTTGAATACAAATTGTCCTTGCTCTGGTTTACAGTAACTTTACCAGTACCGTCGGTAGCAATAGAAGAGAAATCAAGCTTTTGGAGCTGGGAAAGACTAGCTATGCCATCAAATGTGCCATCCGCGGTCTTGTCACCGAGATTGGCTATTACAACTACTTCAGCGGCATCCGTAGTAGTAGTTATCGGATTACCGATACTAGCAGCCTCTATATACTGTGGTTTGCCCACAATGAAGCCTGTCGGGTTAAAGAAAAACACAGTAACATTCTTAATAGCAGCTCCGTCTTCGGTAGCAGCTTCCGTCGCACCCGTCGCCCTTGTTGCGTTTACTCCATCTCCTTCCAATTTAAGGATAACCTTTGCTTCCGGGGCATCACTCCCTGCAGGAGCCACATCGTCACTTTGTGAACAACTTGCCAATGCAGCTATCGCACACATCGACAAAAATAAACTTTTTACTTTCATTTAGTAGTTTTTTATGAAAAAAAATTGATAACTTATATCTTTTAAATTTAAATATCTCTTTCACCTTTATCCATCTCTATTCCATAATAGAGAGTAGCACAAATAAACTGCATATACATCACTGTATATTACTATATATCAATACATTACAATTATTCATGAATGTAACAGCTGTTTCAGAATCAATAAATGAAGAATAAAACAAAACAATGTTCAAACAAAAAGCTGATATTTAATTTATTAAGAAAATAGATTCTGAAACAATTGTGAAACAAAGAAAATCGGACAGGTCAAACAATTTTGATAATATTCATAAAAACAAAACATATGGAAAGCGAGTTGCTATACATCGAAGAGCATTTGTCATGTCAAAACTATATGACTGCCATCGAAACCGGATTCAAATTTATTGAATTTACGGAAGATGCAGAATTTGGAGAAGACCACACAAATAAAAACTACCTTTTATTCTTTCTCAAAGGTGACATAACTATAAGCTACAACCAGTTTCGCGACAAGTCGTTTCAAACAGGCGACATGGTATTGATTCCACGTTCTTCATTATTTAAAGGAGTGGCCCCCAAGGATTCGAAGTTGCTTTTAATGTTTTTCGATATACCAGAAAACAACTGCGACAAACTACTATTGCAATCATTATCAAATATTTGCGAAAATATGGAATACCTATTCGAACCGATTAGAATACGTTATCCGCTGACTCCCTTTTTAGAGGTGCTGATCCACTGCATCAGAAATGGCATGAACTGTTTACACCTGCACACACTGATGCAACAGGAATTATTCTTCCTACTTCGCGGGTTTTATGAGAAAAAAGATATTGCAACATTGTTTTATCCTATTATTGGAAAAAGCATTGACTTTAAAGATTTTATCATGAACAACTATACCAAAGTGAATAATATCGAGAAACTTATTTCTCTGTCCAATCTGGGGAGAAGTTATTTTTTTGCAAGATTCAACGAAGTATTCGGAATGACAGCCAAACAATGGATGCTGAAACAAAGAAACCAACTGATTTTGAAAAAACTGACTGAACCCGGGGTATGTATAAAAGATGTCATTGAAGAACTGGGATTTGAGTCACAAGGTTATTTTGGCCGTTACTGCAAGCAGCATTTCGGATGCACTCCCAAACAATTAATTAAGCGCTGTCAGGCTAATAATGAAACAAATTAGCAAGTATTTTCCATGTTTGTACAAAATGAACAAATTTTCGGACTTTATTGCAATTAATATAAAATAAATATAAGCTAACTTTGCAACGTGAAAACAAATAAATCAATAGAACCCTTTTTGTGCTACTCTCTATTATGGAATAGATTACAATAATGCAAATATATATAAAATATTAATATCTGCAATTTTTTTATCAGGAATTATAGTATGAAAAATCTTACTTTTAGAACAATTTAGTCACTATACTATTCACCTTATCAAGTTGAGAAACGTCGAATTCCTTCAAATAAATACGGGTCATTTCTTCTGATGTATGTCCCAATCCTGCACTAATCACGGAAACCGGCGCACCACAGTCACGGGCGAGGGTAGCCCAAGTATGGCGGGCTGTATAAGTAGTCAAAGGTATTTTGACATCAATCATGGCAGCTATTCTTTTCAAATGCCGGTTTATACGCCCCAAGGCCAGACGGTACTGCGTATATTCTGAAGAAGAATTGTCACGGATAATCGGAAATACATATTTTCCTTCTGTTTCATACTTATCCATCAACTCCTGCATTTGAGGCGTTACGGCAATGCGAATAAATTGCTTAGACTTATGCCGGGAATAGGTCAACACACCATTATAAATATCAGATTTCTTCAAAAGGACAATATCCACAAAGGCCATTCCCTGCGCATAGAAGCTAAACAAATACAGGTCACGGGCAAACTTCAGTTCAGGAGCATCCTCTAGTTTGAGATTCGCCAGAGCTTGAAGATCCTCACGGCTCAAGGCACGCTTCACTGTTTTAGCCGGACGCGTCTGCGCTTTCACAAAGGGATATTCTCCATGAGGATGATAGCCATCCACCACAGCCTGATTATAAAGAGTCCGCAAATTCCGCAAATAATAGCTCACCGTATTTTCGGCAACTCCATTATTATACAAAAAATCCTCATAGCGCCGGATAAAACGTAAATCAATCTCTGGCATCCGGATGTCCGAACCGTCCAGAAACTTAGCCAATGATGAACGCGTGCTTTTATATGCCGCAGCCGTCCCCTCTTTCTTCAACTTTTTCTTCCGTTCAATTTGTGTATCAATATAACGCAGTATGTAAAATTGCTGTCTTACGTTCGCACGGGTGAATTGTGCCAATACATCTTCTACTGTAAAAGGCTCCGTTGTCCGTTCAAGCTGCCGGATCCGTGTATGAATCATATTTTTCATTTTCCGCAGTTCACGATTCATCTTTGTGATGTCCGTAGCGGTTAGTGTGGCATCCGTACCATCAACAATCTTTTCCTCTGCCTCATTGAATGCTTCCTCTTTTAACCGGAATCCGGTATATAACAGTTTCTTTCTCCTACTATGTATCACTTGAAACACCAAAGGATAAGTACCATTATTCAATCTCCTGCCCTTATTCAGCATAAGCCTAACTGATGTTGTCATATTCTTCCCTTCCTTTTTTGCTATTATTTGCACATTATTTAAATTTCCAACCTGCCCCTCACAAGCCAAAACAAGGAGTGCCATAAAAGGTTTTGCAAGTTCAAGAATACTTGGAGTATAAATATAGTTAAATTATACGCTCATATATTTATTCTGTTTTAATTACATAGCTTCTATATATATGCGAATAAATTAAATAAGTACGAAAATAGTCATATTTTATTACATGAATAATATATTCAAGCTATTATTCATTTTGAAAAATCAGAATATTACGTATAGCTTTGCAATATGGATTTTAAGGAGCCGTCCGTTCCTTTAAAAGGAAGAGGTCATTCCTCGGTGTGCAACGGGTCGTTCCTTTTAAAGGAACGACCCGTTGGTTTTAAAGGAAAACCAGCATTTGTAACCATTTGAATTTCAACTTCTTACTAAATTAAAATTCCGTCCCCGTAACCCATGGGATTTTTTCCAACAAACACGACGGAATCTGCCGCTTCAAGTGGCAATCAGCATACAAGAAATTTCAACAATTCAAAATTCAAATCCCATGGTTACAGTTACGTTTGCCATTAAGCCATATCTGGCGAAGTATATGTATGTCCGGTACGGACTAAGTTCAGAACCTCTATCGCACAACAATCCGCCTTCAAGGCTCCCTATTCCAATCCACCTCTCCCACCTCACTCCCATTTATCACTTCTTACATCAATTATCCGTTCCCCATCCGCAAGGCCTCTCCTGGAAAGAAACAGGAAATATCACTTTTGTTCTTCCCAGCCCAAGGCAAGGAAAGAATCCGGAAGTTTATAATTATTTCGGTCAGGACAGTATCTTTATTATTGAAAAGGAAATTGAGGTGGAAATGAAAGCGGAGCTTTATTCATTCCTGCTAGAAAATAAGTTCAAAAATGGGGTGATGTATATAAAGTCAATGCATGAGTTCGTGGTGAAGTACGATATGGTGGAATCAGTGGAAGAGGAAAGTTTGATGAGAGGGTTTCAGAGGTGGAGGAAGAAAATGAAGGAAGAATAATTTTCATCTAAAAAAAATCCTACAAATATCATATCATCCAAAATACTTTTTATAAATTTGTCAAAAATAAGACATAAAGCCATGAAATACTACATAAATCTTTTTTCTCCTAACACTGCATTGGCATTTTCTGAATCTAACCAAGAAATCAGCGGATTCCGCATATCTCGTAAGGCATATGTAGAAAATCAACACATAAACATTGGTGATAAGTTCATATGTTATTGCACTAAAATTCAACGTTTTATCGGAATATTAGAAATTACAAGTAATTTCTTTATAGACTCCAAACCTATATTTACCCAAGAGGATGATCCTTTCACTTTGAGATTCAAAGTAAAACCAATTGCATGGCTACCATTAGAAAAGGGAATTCCGATACACGAAAATATCATTTGGAACCATCTATCATTTACCCAAAAGTTACCAAGTGATAGTACCAGATGGACTTATATGGTATTTTCCAGTCCCAGACTTTGGCCAAAAGAAGATTGTGAATACCTTGAACAAGTTATTTTACAACAACAATCTGAAATGAAAGACTATCCTTTTTCAGAAGCTGAAAAGAAAAAAGTACGTTCATTGACAAAGGTCAGAGTTTCCAGTGAGAAAGAAACGGTCATAGAAATACCTGACGAAACATCACAAAATAAAGCCAATACAAGTAAAGAAGAAAGAGAATCCATTCAAATACAAGCTACTTTAGCCGAAATAGGTGAAAAATTGGGCTATAAAATTTGGTTGCCCAAATCAGACAGAAGTAGAGTCTTAAACAAGTGGAAGCCATTACAAAATAATACCTTATTAGAAAATCTACCATTAGTGTTTGATGGCCCAACTCTTAAAGTTATAGAGAATATAGATGTATTATGGATAAAACGACATTCCATAGTCAGAGCGTTTGAGGTAGAAGGAACAACCGCCATTTATTCCGGTATTTTAAGAATGGCTGACTTATTAGCCCTTCAACCAATGCTTGACATAAAAATCCACATCGTTGCTTCCATCGAACGCAGGGAAGCTGTATTCGAACAAATCAACCGACCGGTCTTTGCTTTTATGGAAAAAGGGCCTCTTGCGGAAATATGTACTTTCATTTCTTATGAATCAGTGAAAGAATTGAGAAAAGAACCTCATTTAGAACATATGAATGATAGTATAGTTGATGAGTATGTTGAGTATTCTAACGATTGATTACGCTCAAACAGTTGATTAAAATTTATTCATATTGAAAATAAAAAATTCGGAGCTCTCCATACTGTTATGAAGAACTCCTGGTTTTTATATAAAATAATGTTTTGGTAAATGTTCCTGCTTCTCCTTTACCATTAAGACAAATCCTAGAAGATCTTTTATTTCATCTTGATAGTCTCGTGGAAAACTTGAAATATACTTTTGAGGAACAACAAGTGTAAGTCGGGAATCGTGCATCTCTTTTAACTGATTCTTTGATATTCCCTGCTGAAGAGTAAATAAAAATTTATCATCCACACGATCCGCCTCCGTCAATACTTGCCGCCAACGATCTTTGCAAGTAGTCTTAGCCCCCAAAACGATAAGGTCCTCAGCCGGAAATTGTATATTACGATAACATTTACTATTTGGAAAAAGAAAATCCGGTTTTTTATTATCTTCAGTTACAGCTTGCTCCTCAAAAACAAGTGCATTATGTACAAATATATCAGATAAATGATGCTCTAATGATTTACCGGCACGAGACTTACGACGATTAAGTACTTCGTTAGCTGTTTGTATAAATGTATCAATACTATCAAAAGAATGTGTTATTATATCCACATAAAATTTTTCTTCCATACATTTAAACAGTCGGAATTCAGTATCTACCCAATTCAACAAGACATCATCAGGATTAGTTTTAAAAACATTTTCACTAATTTTATAAGCCTTATTATAACATTCTCGTGCTCCTAATGCCATTTGTCGAGTGTCTGGAAATTTATCAAAACGACTAACAAAATCATGGAAGAGTTGCACTATTTTTTCGTCTGGTTTAATAACACCCGCTACATCTATTAATTGATTTGTTTCGTCTGGAGCAAGATTGAAATAAGCAAAAATCCATCTATATCTTCATCAGCACTAAGAACATAGCCCAAATAATCTTCTTCAGTATATTTAGCAATAATGAGTAAATCTCCAACATTATCATCTTGAAAAAAAGGAAAGCCACGACCAAAACGGGTTATACGATACTCATTACGTGTACCTTGTCCATAATATTTCATACAACTTTCCGTTGTAAAGTCATCCTGCCATTTTATTTGTACAGTTTTCTCCTTGTTTTCCCCTTTCTTTCCCGGTTCATCAAAAAGTAAACTCGATGCACACTTAGGTATATAAAAACCTGCTTGATGACTTCCTGTTGCACCTGTATCATTTCCAGTTATAAACCGGCACCAAGCAGCCTTAGATTGCTGCACACTCTGTATCGCAGAGTCCAGAATGTTGCTCATAATTATTGATTGTTTTAATAATTTGTTCAGAAACTGCAGTTATGAGTGGAACTACTACAGAATTTCCACACTGCCGATACGCTTGTACATCAGAGACTTGATCTAAACGATATTTATCAGGATAGCCCATCAATCGAGCACATTCACGAGGTGACAATCTTCTAGGATTTTTCCCATTTCCTTGTGGAACAAGTATTTCTGAACCATCTTTATAGTAACGGGCACTCAATGTACGAGAGATACCGTTAAGATCAACCATCCCAAACCCAAAACCATTTCCTTTTACGCGATGTTTCTCTGCATAGTTCTGTAAATAACTCCAAAGTTTATCACTCAATGTATATTTATCATCAACATCCGGCTCTAAAATCTCCCGTATGCCCCGTGTAGATTGTTTTTGTTCAGGAAAACAGAATTGTTCTTTCCCATGAAAAATTTCACGATTAAATCCAACAATCATAATACGCTCCCGATGCTGAGGTACATAAGCCTGCCCATCCATAACCAGAAAATGAATCGAATAATTCAATTCTTCCAGTGTACCTTTTATAATCTTAAAGGTATTGCCCTTATCATGTGACAACAAATTCTTCACATTTTCCAAATAAAATGCTTTAGGGCGATGACGACTAATAATATCCGCTACATCAAAGAAAAGTGTACCTTGAGTTTTGTCCTTAAAGCCCGTTTCCCGTCCTAAACTTTTCTTTTTAGAAACACCGGCAATAGAAAAAGGTTGGCAAGGAAAACCTGCGCATAAAATATCAAAGTATTGAGGTATATAACTTTTAGTAACTTCTTTCGTTATATCTCCAAATGGCATTTCACCAAAGTTCGCCAAATAAGTTTTTGAGCATATTTATTCCATTCCGAAGAAAAAACACATTTTCCACCTTGTGCCTGCATCGCCAAACGAAAACCTCCCATGCCTGCAAATAAATCAATAAAAGTAAATTGGGGAGATTGAGGACTAGGGAAAGGAACCCTAAAAAAGTCAGAAAAGAGACTATACTCAACAGGGTTTTCAGCAACCTTCATTACATACTCTTCAGTTATCGTCTCTTCCTTATTACTTTTTTTCGCTCCAAAAATTCCCGGATAGTATATAATATTTCTTTCTTACTTTGTTCATTACCAACACAATCATTATTATGCAGGTAATGGCTTAACACTGCCAATTGGTTCTCCCAACTAGTTTCGCCATATATCTTGATGCCATTTTGTACATCAACCTCTTCCGGAAAGTCAACGAGTTTTATATCTTGTATGATTAGTTGCTTAGCTGTCATTCAATTATTGATTTGGATACAAAAATATAGTTTTTTATCGAGAATAACGAATCCCATCTTCACTAATAGTATTAATAACCTAAATAAGAGAGAACAAAGCTGGTGTACATCATTGCCCTGAAAAACATTCCATTCTAACTTTTTTAACGATTAGCCAAACTAATACAGTCAGTCTATATGTTTTGCATTATAGTTTTCTAATACTATCTTATTCAAAGTATATAACAACCCTTTCAAATTTTGGTCCCGAACTTTACTTTTCAACTGACATTCCCATAATAAAATAACATGCCATCCCATAGTCCGGAGTTGCATTCGTTCTTTTAGATCCCGTTCTTTATTCTTCTCTATTTTTTCCTTCCAGAATTCTGTATTGGTCTTCGGCAAAACATAATATTTACACCCTTCATGTCCATGCCAGAAACAGCCATTTACAAAGATCACTGTTCTATACTTTCTTAACACAATATCAGGAGTTCCTGGCAACTTTTTCACATTAACACGAAAACGAACACCTTGGGAAAATAGATATTTCCGCACAAGAATCTCCGGCCTCGTATTTTTACTACGAATATTCGACATGCACTTCCGCCGTTGCTCTTTTGTTAAAACGTCTACCATACCTCAACAAAATTTAAATACAAAAGATAAATGATTCCTAATGCAAAGATAAAAATTATCATCCATGAATTACAATATTAAACACAAAGAATGCACTCATTATCTCTTCAATTTCCACACTCTCAAAACAAGCGCCGAAATATTTATAGACGCCTTTAACTAAACTCGAAATATTTTCACTACATTCACAGCATGAAATGCAGAATTATACTCATACTATTAGCTATTCTCTTTTTTACAGGATGCTATAACAGAGAACAGATTTCCCGGCTCGACGAGGCGGAAGCACTGTTACAAAACAAGCCGGACAGCGCCTTAACAATATTACAACAACTCAAATCAGAAGGCAGTCAGGCTGAACAGGCCAGATATGCGTTGCTTTATTCCGAAGCTTTAGACAAAAATCATATCAAAGCAACAAATGATTCGCTGATTCGACGGGCTTGGGAGTATTACAAACATCATCCCAAAGATTTACGCAGTCAATGCAAAACTCTCTATTATTGGGGAAAAGTCAAACTGCACGCAGGAGACAAGCCGGGAGCGTTACGCCTTTTCCTGAAAGTTGAAGAGAAATTGAAAGATACCAATGAACCTTATTATGCAGGGCTTTTATACAGGCAGATCGGTGAAGTGTATTATGAACAGATGAACTATAGCCGGGCTTATCATTATTTTCGCGAAGCTCGCAATAACTTCCGACAATCTGATAACACTCGCGAAGAAACAGAATCAACTCTTGATATGGCAGCCGCAACTTTTCATTCGAAAGATATAGAGAAAGCTATGCGGCTCTATTCTGCCGCCCTTGATTTAGCTGATGAGCACAAGTACGATAAGTTAGCCAAAGCCAGTCTCACCAATCTTGCCTCTCTTTATGTGGTGTCAAGCAAAAAACAGATTCCTCATGACCTGCTGCAACGTATCGAACTCTCTGCCCGGCAAGATACGTTATACGGATATCACACATTAGTAGATGTGAATCTTCTAAAGAACCGTATAGACAGCGCACGCTACTATCTGGCACTCGCAGAAGCACACACAACCGATATTCGTGATATGGCAGACCTGCAATACACCGCTTATCGGATTGAAGCACAGGCCAGGAACTTCGAGAAAGCGACGGAGAAGATACATCATTATATCTATCTGACTGACTCACTGACACGTTCGAATATGCAATTCTCTGCCGGTATGGTGGAACGTGATTATTTCAAGGAACGATCCAAATTTGCCGAATACCGGATGAAGAACCGTACTATTTGGGAGATTGCCGTAGCAACCGTAATTCTTCTGATAATAGGGGTAGCATACTACATCATCCGCCAACGTCTGCGCTTGCAACGCGAACGTACCGACCGCTATCTGCTATTGGCAGAAGAAGCCAACTCTCAATACAAAACCTTGACAGAATACATGGAAGGACAGCAGAATGCGGAAAATCATTTAAAAGGTTTGGTAGCTTCACGCTTTGACATCATTGACAAACTGGGAAAAACTTACTACGAGCGAGAGAATACTGCATCGCAACAGGCAGCCATGTTCCACGAAGTGAAACAGATTATCACTGATTTTGCAGAGAACAATGAAATGCTGCAAGAGCTGGAACTTATTGTGAACACCTGCCATGACAATGCTATGGAAAAACTACGGAATGATTTTCCGGCAATGAAAGAAGCTGACATCCGGTTGCTCTGCTATATTTTCGTAGATTTTTCTCCACAAGTAATCAGTTTGTTTATGAAAGATACCGTTGCTAATGTATATGCCCGTAAATCACGACTCAAATCACGTATCAAATCGGCAGAATCCACTAATAAAGACCTGTTTTTAGCACTTTTCGGATAGGTGTTAGACCAGTGTTAGAAATCCCCAAAACACAGTTTAACTAATACGCTGAATACCAACATATTCAAAAACAAAGTGTTAGATTTATCAGATTACTTCATAACTCAAAATTGATGCGATCTTACTATTTTTGCATTCGAAAAAATGAAAAAAGAAAAGATTATGAGAAAGATTGTTATTCTACTATGCACCATGCTTTTCATGGTAGCATGCGAAAAAGGAAATGAAGAAGTGAGAGAAGCTAAGGTTATAGTAGCTGTTTATGATGAGAATGGAAAAATTATAACGGATGTTCCCGTGAAAATGTATAATGAAAAAGATTATAGGATTTTTGAAAAAGATAATTTAACCCGACCTACTGCAGTCATCCAAACAAATGAAAGTGGTATAGCAACCTTTGTACTACCACGCGAAGAATGGTTCGCAACACAATCGCAACGGTTACTGACATTCGTGGTACAAAAAGGAGGCGGTCCCGACAACTACCAGATATGGTCTGCCGGCAAAACTGTAGAAGCCGGAAAAGTCATAAAAATTGAAATACGTTTAACCCAATTCCCTAACTAAACTTTTATCACATGAAACAAACTAGACTCTATATAGTTGTGGCATCTTGTTTGCAAATAATTTTAGGAGCTGTATTATTAAGTTGCAGCACCGAAAATGATGAATACAAGAAAGATTCACCTTCGGCTGAAAATCCTTCTGAATCCACCGGAGCCTTACTTGAGGATTTCTCCATAGAACAATTGCCCGCAAAAACAATTTATGCATTAGGAGAGAATATAGACTTAACCGGCCTTAACGTGACAGGAAAATATGATGACGGGAAACAACGACCTGTGAAAGTTTCTCCGGAACAGCTTAGTGGTTTCTCTTCATCTGCGCCTGTCGAAAAACAGGAAGTAACCATCACAATAGAAGGAAAACAGAAAAGCTTTTCCGTTCAGATTTCACCCGTCCGTGTAGAAAATGGAGTATTGACGGAAGTTTTGAAAGGACATAATGAAATCACACTTCCCAATAGTGTGAAGTCCATTCCTAAGGCTGCTTTCAGAGGTAGTCAAATAAACAAGGTGGTACTCAACGAAGGATTGCGATCTATTGGAGATATGGCTTTCTTTAATTCAACCGTTCAGGAAATTGTATTTCCGACGACTCTGGAACAACTTGAAGAAAACATATTCTATTATTGCCGGAATCTGAGAAAAGCAGATTTGAGCCGGACTAAGCTCACCAAACTTCCCGCCAGCACTTTTGTATATGCAGGCGTTGAAGAAGTGCTGTTACCTGTGACACTGAAGGAGATCGATGCGCAGGCATTTCTTAATACTTCCCAACTGAAAACGATTGAGATTCCGGAAAATGTAAGAACAATAGGTTTGGAAGCATTTCGGGAAAGTGGTATTACGACCGTGAAGCTGCCGAATGGTATTACAACTATAGCTCAAAGAGCCTTTTATTACTGCCCGGAATTAACGGAAGTGACAACCTACGGAACCGTTTTCAATGATGATCCCGAGGCTATGATTCACGCCTACTGCCTTGAAGGATGTCCGAAATTAGCTCACTTCGAAATTCCTAAAAGTATTCGGATATTGGGGCAGGGATTACTGGGTGGTAATAGAAAAGTGACTCAACTAACCATTCCGTCAAACGTCGCACAGATTAATTTTTCAGCTTTCAATAATACAGGTATTAAAGAAGTAAAGGTAGAAGGGATAACACCTCCGCAGGTATTTGAAAAAATATGGTACGGATTCCCGGACGATATTACTGTCATTCGTGTTCCTGCCGGATCTGTGGAAAAATACAAGAATGCAAATGGTTGGAGGGATTTCACAAACAAAATAACAACGTTTTAACAGTTCTCTATTTTTTCGATTATAATCCCAAAAGTTGGTTTAACATCCACTTTTCCGATTATAATCGAAAAATTCATTTTATTAGGACATATATTAAATCTCCCCATTCACTCCCAATCCAAACAGGGCAAAATCGCCCAAACAAGGATCCTCCGGAAAGACCTCACCCAATGCCATCGTTATCTGACGGGCATTTTTCAAAAGAAAAAGTTTCCGTATCTGTCAACTTGAAATAATGCGCTACCCGGCAGACATGTGTATCTAAAGGAACAATCAAATCTCTGCGATCAAACCTTTCCCAAATCCCCAAATCGACCTCCGAATCCCGACGAATCATCCAACGCAAAAACATATTCAGTTTCTTTTGAGGACTTTTAGCAGAGACTTCAAGAAATGCACATAACTTTTCCATTGGTATTCCGGGATATAACATCAAAGCTTCCTCCAGACTTTCAAACTGTGTATAAGCTGTATATAATCGCCGAAAGTATCCATAAAAATCAGCATACGACAACATCCGATAAAAGCTATTGGTCGCTCCCGAAGGAAAATCCTTCTCCCACTGGCGGGACAATACATATCGATAAGGTGAATCTCCCATTAATCTATGCAGTTCGTCCGCCTTTTTCAAAATCTGTTTACGATTGCCAAAACTCATAATCGCCGTCAACAGACCACTGATTTCAATATCCTGTTTCAACGTATATCGATGAGGGAACTGCACCGGATCACTTATAATAAAGTCAGCACGATGATAAATCTCCGCACACATCAAAAGTTTATTCTTTATATCTTCAGTCATTTTGAGAAAGTATCAAGTATTGAAAGCACAAAAGTACATATTCTAGTTGGATTTCCTCTTTAAGTAAATGACGGATTGTATCCCTAATAAAATAACAAACAGATATTCTGCCGTCATATACACAGTCAGAGAAGCATGAAAACATTCACTTAACAGATACAGATAAATCAAATATACCAGAATAGTGATTAACTGGAAGATAAAAGCGAGCTTCGTCTTTCCTGTACCGGTAACAGCATTAATATAAACATATCCGGGCAGTGCAAAAGTATAATTCAACAGCATAACTATAAAAGGATAGAAAGCTAATCTCACCAGATTATCGTTATTCGTATAAAATCCGACAATCCATTGATTGCTCCAAAGAGCTATCCCTATCAACGGAAGTCCCACCACATAGCCCAGCTTAAGAACTTTACGACAAACAGGAAAAAGTTCTTTCCCCGCTCCTGCTCCAATCAAATTACTGACTAACGCTCCCGTAGTGGATACCAAAGATAATAAATCTTACTTTATATCACAATGTGGTACGGTATTAGCAGATTACTTATAGTAAAGAGATGTATTAAAAACATTGATTACAACATTAACAGATTGACTTATAAAGATATACCATATTCTAAAGCTAAAGAATGATTCTTAAATATCTTTCTCTTTTGAAAAAGGGCATATCATTTTGAAAAAGAGTAGTAACCAATAAATAACCAGATAACAATGAAAGTTTGTAAATTCGAGAAAATTAAAGATGAGGATGAAATGAAGCAAGTAATCAATTGCATTCAGAAAGAACATCCTTATGTAGCTGTAGTCCCTATATTGGCACAATTACAGGAGTGGTTACAGGCTATTTCCATCAGTTGGTTTCACGAAGAAGATGAAGCTTCTCATGCCACAGTCAATGCCATCGAAACATATTGCTGTACCCTTGCCAATCATCTCATTACAGATTCGCACCTAAATCAGGAAATTAAAAACCGGATTCTGGAATGCATAAAGAAAATACATATACTTGTAGAAGACAAAGCAGATTTACTGATTGATAAAATGATAAAAGCGGAAGTATACGGATTATCCAGTGATTTATTCACTTATTGCTTACGTCAACAGGGTCTTCGTGCCCAAACATTAGATACCGGCAAACTTATACAGATCAATCTGGAAAGAAAGCCGGATATCCCATATATTCAGGAATCTATCCAACAATACATTGACGAGAACCGGAATGTAGATATTTTTATCGCCCCACTTTCCATTTGCAGGAATGTGTATGGTGAAATAGACTTCATGAGCGAACAACGCAACGATTACTATGCAACAGTGCTTGCCACCCTATTCAAAGCGGACGAAATACTGTTATCCACCCCTATCAACCATATCTACGCAAACCGGAATTGCCTGCGAGAACAACATTCACTAACTTACATAGAAGCCGAACAACTGATTAACAGCGGAGTACACCTACTCTACGCAGATTGTATCACCCTTGCGGCACGCTCTAATATAGCTATCTGCCTAACCGATACACACGATCTGTCAACAGAACGGCTCTATATATCTTCCCATGACACAGGCAACAGTGTCAAGGCCATCCTCTCACAGGATTCGGCTACCTTTGTACGTTTTACCTCATTAAATGTATTGCCCGGATATTTGTTTATGGGTAAGATATTGGAAGTTATCAACAAATATCAAATCAATGTCATCTCAATGGCCTCATCCAATGTATCCATCTCGATGATGCTGACAACCAGCCGGGACACCCTGCGAATCATTCAAAGGGAACTACATAAATATGCCGAAATGGTTATGGACGAAAATATGTCTGTGATACATATCATCGGCTCCCTTCATTGGGAACGCACACAAGTAGAAAGTCATATTATGGATACTATCAAAGATATCCCCGTATCTCTCATTTCTTATGGAGGAAGCGATCATTGTTTCACACTATCTGTACATACCACAGATAAAAACAGACTGATTAGTTCGTTATCCAAACAATTTTTCGAGAGTCAGTGCGCAGCCTGACTCAAAGCCGGATAAAAAGAAACCGGAAATGTATGCTTAGATTTTATATTCCTCTATCTTCCGGTACAGGGTGGTAAGTCCGATTTTCAACAAACGGGCAGCTTCCGTTTTATTCCCTTTCGTATATTCCAACACACGTGCAATATGTCTGCGTTCCATTGCGGCCAACTCAAAACAGCCTACACTATCGTCCGAACATTCATAATGAGTGTTCTGGATTTCCAAAGGAAGGTCGCAGATATCCAGCCGTCCCCCTTCGCATACAATCAGGCTACGCTCAATCACATTTCTCAATTCACGGATGTTCCCTTTCCACGGCTGTTGTTCCAGAGCTTCCAGAAAAGCGGGAGTCATCTCATTGATGGCATACGAAAGTTTTTCGGAGAAACTCTTGGCGAAAGCAGTGGCAAGAATCCGGATATCACCGGTACGTTCACGGAGCGAAGGAAGATGCACCTGAAAAACCGAAAGACGATAAAACAAGTCTTCACGGAAATGTCCTGCTTTGATCTCCTCCTGCAGGTTGCGGTTGGTAGCAGCAATGATACGCACATTGACTCTTGTCGGCTTGGTATCACCGATCTTTATATATTCTCCCGTTTCAAGGATACGCAGTAACTTTGCCTGCAGTTCGAAAGCCATCTCTCCGATTTCATCCAGAAAGATCGTTCCGTTATTAGCTTCTTCAAAAAGTCCTTTCTTATCTTTCAGTGCACCGGTAAACGAGCCGGCCTTATGTCCGAACATCTCGCTTTCGAGCAATTCTTTGCTGAAAGACGAACAGTTGACTGCCACAAAATTCTGTTTGCTCCGTTTACTACTATAATGTATAGCTTGCGCAAAAACTTCCTTTCCTGTTCCTGTTTCCCCCGTCAGTAATACGGGAACATCTGTCACAGATACCTTCTGCGCCAGAGATACAGCCTCTTTCAACACCTTTGACTCACCCAGAATAGAATCGAACGAGTACATCTGCCCGACTTTCTTTTCCAGTTTTTCCAAACGGACATTCATCTTTGCTTTCTCCACGGCACGGCTGATTAAAGGGATAATCTTGTTATTATCATCTCCTTTTGTTATATAATCAAATGCACCGTTTTTAATAGCCTGCACCCCGTCGGGAATATTGCCGTGAGCAGTAAGAAGAATCACCTCTACATTGGGAGCTATTTTCTTGATGTTCAACACCAGATCCACTCCGTTTCCATCAGGAAGAAAAACATCGCATAAAGCTACGTCGGGCGATTGAATTTCCAGTTGTTTGATGGCAGCTTTGCAATCACCTGCCTGACACACTTCATAGCCCTCAAGTTCCAGCATACGAGCTAAAAGACTGCGAATCTGGACTTCATCGTCAATAATAAGAATTTTACTCATACAATTTATCTACATTAAATAGAAGAATGAAAAACAGGGTGCGCAAATATAGTTTTTTTATCTGAATCCATGAACATTTCTTCGATACAGTTTGTTATTTCCGCAGGAAACTATTTACGCTATAAACAGATGAAAATAATTATTATTGGGGGAGTTGCAGGAGGAGCCACCACTGCTGCCCGAATCAGACGAGTAGATGAAACAGCTGAAATTGTCCTTTTAGAAAAAGGAAAGTACATATCATATGCCAATTGTGGCCTACCCTATTATATAGGAGGAGTGATAGAGGAACGGGATAAATTGTTCGTGCAAACCCCCGAAGCCTTTTCTACACGCTTTCGCGTAGATGTACGCACAGAAAATGAAGTGATTTTCATTGACCGGAAAAGAAAGACAGTGACTGTCCGCCAAAGCAGTGAAGATACTTATGAAGAGAGCTATGATAAGTTAGTCATATCTACCGGAGCCTCTCCGGTACGCCCCCTCTTCCCGGAATCGACCTAAGTGGAATCTTCACACTAAGGAATGTCACCGACACAGATCGGATCAAAGAATATATCAAGAACCACGCCCCACGAAAAGCTGTTGTCGTAGGAGCCGGATTTATCGGCCTTGAAATGGCGGAAAACTTACAGGCACAGGGAGCGAAAGTATCGATTGTGGAAATGGGCAATCAAGTGATGGCCCCTATCGACTTTTCGATGGCATCACTTGTTCACCAACATCTGATGGATAAAGGAGTAAACCTCTACTTGGAACAAGCTGTCGCCTCTTTTAGCCGGGATGGAAGAGGATTGAAAGTTACTTTCAAGAATGGCCAGTCAATCTCTGCCGACATCGTTATTCTATCTATCGGCGTCCGCCCGGAAACTAATCTGGCACGGGCTGCCGAACTGACTATCGGTCCTGCAGGAGGTATCGCTGTAAACGATTACCTGCAAACCTCTGACGATTCTATTTATGCTATCGGTGACGCGATCGAGTTCCGCCACCCGATCACGGGCAAACCCTGGCTCAACTATCTCGCCGGACCTGCCAACCGTCAGGGACGTATCGTTGCGGACAATGTCCTCGGAGCAAAGATTCCTTACGAAGGCTCTATCGGTACTTCAATCGCAAAGGTTTTCGACATGACCGTTGCTTCAACCGGCTTACCCGGCAAGCGTCTGCGTCAGGAAGAGATAGACTATATGTCGTCTACCATTCATCCCGCTTCCCATGCCGGCTACTATCCGGATGCCATGCCGATGAGCATTAAAATCACTTTCGATAAAAAGACAGGAAGATTATATGGCGGACAAATCGTCGGTTACGATGGGGTGGACAAACGGATTGACGAACTCGCACTTGTCATCAAGCACGAGGGAACAATTTACGATCTGATGAAAGTTGAACAAGCGTATGCTCCTCCGTTCTCTTCGGCCAAAGATCCGGTAGCACTGGCAGGATATGTAGCTGAAGACATAATCACAGGTAGAACCAATCCTGTATACTGGAGAGAACTGCGGGACATTGAAATGGAAAATAAATTCCTGTTGGATGTCCGCACCCCGGATGAATTTTCATTGGGTAGCTTACCGGGTGCCGTGAATATTCCGTTGGATGAACTTCGCGACCGGTTGGCAGAATTGCCGAAAGATAAAATGATTTATACATTCTGTGCGGTGGGGCTACGGGGCTATCTTGCTTACCGTATACTGACACAACACGGATTTGACAAGGTACGTAATCTCTCGGGAGGGTTAAAGACTTATCGGGCTGCCACTGCTCCCATCATCATACGGGAAGAAAATGGAAACCCAATAGACGAATCACCCATACAGCAGGAAACTACTTCCCAAGCCAGTCAGGCCAACGTTTCTACGGCTCCCGTCACTGCTACTGTAACTGATGCTTCCGCTACCCCTGCCAAAACAGTCCGGGTGGACGCCTGCGGGTTGCAATGCCCCGGTCCGATTCTGAAAATGAAGAAAACAATGGATACACTGGTTTCAGGCGAACGGGTGGAAATCACCTCAACCGATCCCGGTTTTCCGCGCGACGCCGCCGCATGGTGCAGTTCGACGGGTAATCAACTGATTTCGAAAGATACCTCCGGAGGAAAATCTATTGTTGTCATAGAAAAAGGAGAACCAAAATCGTGCAATATTGTTACTTCATGTGAGGGCAAAGGAAAAACCTTCATCATGTTCAGTGATGATTTGGATAAAGCCTTGGCTACTTT
Organism: Bacteroides sp. BFG-637; assembly: GCF_024793605.1. Taxonomy (NCBI): domain Bacteria; kingdom Pseudomonadati; phylum Bacteroidota; class Bacteroidia; order Bacteroidales; family Bacteroidaceae; genus Bacteroides; species Bacteroides sp. BFG-637. The sequence continues at coordinate 609,214 of NZ_JANUPD010000002.1, forward strand.
TGTACTGGCAAACGGCGCAGCGGCTACAGGACAAAAAGTCACCATCTTCTTTACTTTCTGGGGACTGAACGTTATCAAGAAGTTGCACAAACCGGAAACCGAAAAGGATATTTTCGGAAAAATGTTTGGTATGATGCTGCCTTCCAGCTCCAAGAAACTGAAACTTTCTAAGATGAGCATGGGCGGAATGGGCGGAAAAATGATGCGGTATATCATGAACAAGAAAGGGATTGATTCACTGGAATCTTTGCGCCGGCAAGCTTTGGAAAACGGTGTGGAATTTATCGCTTGCCAGATGTCAATGGATGTGATGGGAGTAAAACAAGAAGAACTTCTGGATGAGGTGACCATTGGCGGCGTAGCAACGTATATGGAACGGGCGGATAACGCAAACGTTAATCTATTTATTTAAAAAATGAACTAATAAAATATTCAAATAAGGTATGAAAACAATATGTGCAATGCGTGATGTATTCAAAGCAATGGGAAACTTTGAAACAGCATTTGAAAAAATGTACCAGATAACGCTAAATGAAGCAATGATATTGTGTGCCCTCAAAGAGGCATCGGAGAAAGTGACGGCTACCAATCTGTCCAAGCAAACCGAGCTAAGCCCCTCACACACATCCAAAATGCTGCGAATACTGGAGGAAAAAGGGCTGATCATCCGGTCGCTCGGAAGTGAAGACCGGAGACAGATGTACTTCCACCTGACCCATACGGGCAAGCAACGAGTAAATGAACTGGAACTTGATAAGGTAGAGATACCCGATCTACTTAAACCCCTGTTTAAATAAACGGATTTTCAAACAATTATCTGTAAATAATGAACGGTGAGCAAACTCCCTGATAATGGGGCAGAGTGCTCACCGTTTTTCTTTAAACAGGGCAAAAGATATATGTTAATTTTCCGGCAAAAGAAATTTCCATCTGAACCTTTTTCCACCTTTCTTGTTGTTTCTATCAAAAGCCCAAGGTACCTGGGCGCGATTTTTATATAACCTAAACATTATAAAAGATATGAAGAAATTAATTCCTATTTTATTGGCGGTCTTTGCACTCGCTTCATGTGAAAAAGACCCGGACATGGGTAAGCTGGATGACAATTATCTGGTATACACTAACTACGACAAGAAAGCCGATTTCAAAGTTCCTACATTCTATCTGGCACCCCAGATTCTGGTGATTAGTGACAGTAAAGAACCGGAATATCTCGAAGGCGAAGGCGCAGAACAAATTCTGGCTGCTTATACAGACAATATGGAAGCTAGAGGTTACGAAGCGGCAGCCGACCAGGAAAGTGCAGATCTTGGTATCCAAGTGAGCTACATCGCAAGTACTTATTATTTCACCAGCTACGCACAACCTGAATGGTGGTGGGGTTATCCCGGATACTGGGGACCTGGCTACTGGGGTGGCAACTGGGGTGGCGGATGGTACTACCCGTACGCTGTAACTTACAGTTATAGTACTAACTCCTTCCTGACAGAAATGGTGAACTTGAAAGCTGAACAAGGGGACAGTAAAAAACTGCCTGTTGTATGGACAAGTTATCTGACCGGATTTGAGACTGGTTCCAAAGCTATCAACCGCACTCTCGCAGTAGAAGCTGTCAACCAATCATTCACTCAGTCACCTTATCTTACTAACAAATAAACAACTACAACTGTTATGAAAACAAGAAAAAATATATACTTCAAGGTAGTAGCCTTGGCGGCTATTGCCATCGCCTTCGCTATGCCGGCTAAGGCACAGTTATCAGACAACGGATATGCGAATATAGACTGGCAGTTCAACGCTCCATTAAGTAATCACTTTGCAGATAAAGCAAGCGGTTGGGGTATGAACTTCGAAGGTGGTTATTTCGTTACTCCTAACATTGGCTTGGGTCTTTTCCTGAACTATCACAGCAACCACGAATATGTAGGCCGCGAAACCTTCCAAATGGGTGCCGGTGAAGTTACTACCGACCAACAGCATACTATTTTCCAATTGCCTTTCGGTGCTGCTGCACGTTACCAGTGGAATCGTGGCGGGTCTTTCCAACCTTATGTCAGTGCTAAATTAGGTGCTGAATATGCAAAAGTCCGCTCTAACTTCAATATGCTGGAAGCAAGAGAAAACAGCTGGGGATTCTACGCTTCTCCTGAAGTAGGTATCAATGTATTCCCATGGGTTTACGGACCGGGCTTGCACTTTGCTTTGTACTACAGCTATGGTACCAACAAGGCTGACGTACTGCATTACAGTGTAGACGGATTGAGCAACTTCGGTTTCCGCTTGGGTGTATCGTTCTAAAAAGAACTGCAACTATCAGAATATTACGTTAATAATAAAAAAGGTAAAAGGTAGCTTTTAATATAGGCACCTTTTACCTTTCTTTTTTTATTTTTTCTTCATCGCATCATAAATAGCTCCCTGTATTCGCTCACGAATGTGCAGCTGGTTCAATTTGCGGTTCGTTACGTCCGGATAAATCCGGTTGCTAAGGAATACATAAACCAGTTCATTCACCGGGTCCACCCATGCACATGTACCGGTAAATCCGGTATGGCCATACACTTCGGCAGGTGCGGCAGGAGCACAATTCCCTTTCTTCGGATCATCTGCATCGGGCTTGTCAAAGCCTAAACCACGCCGGCTGATCTTCGATGTTTCAGTAGTAAACAACTGACAGGTTTCCTTACTTAGATAACGTTGACCATCTATTTCCCCTCCATTCAGCAACATCTGATAAACGCGGGCTACATCACGGGCAGTAGAGAAAAGCCCGGCATTTCCGGCCAATCCGCCAAAGAAAGCGGAAGCCTCATCATGCACAAATCCCTGCAAAATTTCTTTACGCAAGAAACGGTCTTTATTAGAAGGAACAATTTCCGACTTGGCAAAACGGCGTAAAGGCAAATAACCAGTATGCTCCAACCCCATCGGTTCATAAAACTCACGTTGCAAATAGACTTCCATAGGCATACCGGCCAATTGTTCCACCAACATTCCCAAGAGTATAAATCCTACATCACTATATACATAGCGTTTCTGCTTTAACGGAGCTTCTGCTATTTTCTCTTCTATCACCTTCCGGAAAGAACGGTTTAACCACAAGCTGTCACAGATCTGAACAATATAATCACCGGTTTTAACGGAAGAGACATATTCACTTTTGAACTTGAATTTCGGATTCGCCCATGAGGTGGTCCCCAACTGTAACGGATGGTGTGCATCTTTTCGTGCACTGAATAACCTTCCATCATAGCTATCCTTGTCAATAGCTTCCTGGTAGAAAGGAATCCAGGAGGGTAAACCGGATTGATGATACAGAATTTCCTGAATCGTTATATCTTTCTTATCAGTACGTTGCAAGAACGGCAAATGATCCGAAATCTTATCTGTCAGATTAAAACGTCCCTTATCATAGAGTTTCATAATGGCAAGCAAAGTACCCGTCGTTTTTGAAAGGGAAGCCAAATCGTAAATACTCGTAGATTCGACACGAGGACTTCCTTTGCCCGTATAAGTACCGAAAGCCTTATCGAACATAATATGACCGTTTTTCAGCACCACCACCTGGCAACCGGGATAAGCTCCCTGACGGACACCATCCAGTGCAATGGAATCAATCCGTTTTAGATGAACAGAAGAAAGCCCGTATTCTTCCGGAACGAAATGCAACGGTGTTTTAGGGGTAATAGTCACTCCTGCTCCCGTTGGGAACAGTTCTCCCAGACTTGCCGATAACTGTCCGTCTGCGGATGCCTTGGCAAATAACACATCTGCCACCTGACGCTGCACGTCACTATTATAACTATGTCCCAGCACCACCGCCGAAGCATGAGCCACCGCCCGCTGAATCTGCAACATCATCTTCCCGGGAGTAAAAAACAGATAAATGACCGGGCTTTCAGGAACAAATTTCGCAAAAAAAGACTGATAAGAAGCCAGCCGCTGTTCGCTGACAGCTACAATGATCCGTTTATAAGCAGACAGAGAATCACGCAACCGCTGATTTACCCCTTCCGGTTGATTGGCACGAAGGGAAAAACGAGCCAAAGACGTATAGCGGGAAAGTTGTTTCGCCAACGCATCAGTTTCTCCGGGATCTCCTACCTCGAGCAATGCAATCGTCTGCTCTTTGTCTGTATGCAGAGGGAGAATATGATTCTTGTTGTTCAGAACTGTTATTGCCGCTAAATTCAACCGACGAACCAAATCACGCGTTTGCGGACTGTTGATCCGTTGTTCCAGACCGGATAATTGTACATACGACTTTTTCTTGAGTCCCAACACATATTTATAAGTCAAGACCTTGCGGCATTTGCTTTCAATATCTTCGCGGGTCAACTCCCCTTTTTCAATGGCTTCCAATACGGCCGGTATCTCTTCCTTCAAGTTTCGGGGAGACAATACCATGTCATTACCTGCTTTCAAAGCCTGCAAACTGACATTTCCATTTCCCGCCACTCCTTTCATGGCAAGCGCATCGGTAAATATCAGTCCTTTGAACGCCAGTTCATCTGTCAGCAAATCGTATACGACATTGCGGGACAAGGAAGACGGAAGTCCACCAATCGGTTCTATCACCGGAACTTGCAAATGTCCTACCATCATACCGCCCAATCCGGCACGGATGGCTTCTTTAAATGGATAAAGTTCCACACTGTCCAGACGTTCACGAGTGAAAGGAAGTACCGGAAGCGCCTTATGCGAATCGACATCGGTATCTCCATGTCCGGGAAAGTGTTTGCACACAGATAAAACCCCTCCGCTTTCCAAACCGGAAGCATAAGCGATTACCTTGTCAGCCACCTGTATCGGATCTTCTCCAAAAGAACGGGTATTGATAACGGGATTTTTAGGATTTATATTCACGTCCGCCACCGGAGCAAAGTTGACCTGTACTCCAATCTGCCGGCATTGACGGGCAACTTCACGCCCGTATTCATAGAGCAGCCGGTTGTCACGGATACATCCCAATACCATATTCCGTGGAAAAACAGGCATGCCACGCAGACGCATGGCCAGTCCCCATTCTCCATCAAAGGTAATCATCAAAGGGACTTTTGCCTGACGTTGCGCCCGGTTTATCAGTTCAACCTGATTTTGCATCTTCCCACCGGAAAAGAGAAGTCCGCCCACTTTATAGGTGTCGATCACTTCGCGCAACAGTTCCAGGTTTCGTTTGGTATCTACCGGGGCAATGGTATAGATGAACAACTGCCCTACCTTTTCTTTAAAGGAAAGCTTATCCATAACCGAATCAACCCAGTGCCGGCAGTCCTTGTCCTGAAGGGATTTATACACCAGCAGAGGTTCAACGGTTGTAGCATTTTGCGCCGGACTTGAAACCGTGCCGGCTGCGATAAAGAATAAAAGCGTTACTATTGAGGGAATTATCTTCATTTATGTTTCAAAGTCAAATCGAGACGGCCTACACGAACACCATTTTTTCCCGTGTGCATAACAGGCACCTCTTTTCCGTCCATATTCAAGTATGTTTTGGGGCCTTTCATAAATGTATGAGAGTGCCCGCCCAGAATCACGTCGATATTGCGTGTCCCGGCAACCAGATGTTCATCCATTTGAATGCCCAGATGAGACAGGCATACTACCAAATCACAACCTTCTTCGTCTTTCAACAAAGCAGCTATTTCGTTGGATACGCGGATAGGATCTTCATAAACGACTCCTTCGCATTTATTAGCCTGAATCATCCCTTCGGGTTGGGTTCCAAGGCCAAACACACCAATTCTCAAACCATATTTCTCAAGAACGACGTAGGGTTTAACTATATCTTTCAATACCGTAGCATCCAGATTATAGTTGGCACAAACAACCGGGAAATTAGCCATCTTGAAAATGCGTTCCATATTATCCACATCGAAATCAAACTCATGGTTACCGATAGTCATAGCATCATAACCCATTTCATTCATTAGTTTAACTTCCACTTCTCCGCGGAACATATTATAATAAGGTGTTCCCTGCGAAATATCTCCGCAGTCGAAAAGCAGCACATTCTTATGCTCCTTGCGGAATTGTTCGAGAAAAGCAGCCCTACGAAGAAAACCGCCTTTGTTATAGTATTCGTCCCCCTTCTGGTTGACAGGTTCGATACGGCTATGCACATCGCTTGTTTGTAAAATAATCACTTCTTTGGTATCCTTATCTTGCGCAAAGATTGAGAAAGTAAAGCCCAATGCAAGACATAACAGGAATAATATCTGAAATCTTTTCATATTCAATATATTTTTAGATTCTCCTTTTTTATTTTATGGTAATACGTCCATCCAGTTTGGAGGTAACCGCTTTGCCTTCGGCAGTCTGTTTGCGTACATAATCAAGAAATAGTCCGCGCAAGGTTGCATTTTCAGGGCATACTCTCTTTTCTGCCTGCAGAAAAGCATCCATCCGTCCGTTTCCATCTGCCAGATAGTCGATAGTAGCCACCGTGTAAAGCAGGTCATCCTTTAGTGGCTTTTCACCGACAAAGGCGTTCAGCAACTTTCCATCTTTGGTAATTTCAAGGCGGATACCGCTCACTCCTTCCCCATGTAAAGATGCAATCGCTTCAAAAAGACGTCTCAAGTCCGTCCCTTTCATAGTCAGCACGCAAAGGGAGTTCTCAAAAGGAAGAATTTCAAAAACATCTCCCACTGTGATATCTCCTGCAGGCAAAATATTTCGCAAGCCGCCCATGTTTACCAATCCCATATCGGCAGGTTTCCCCAACACCTGAACCGCCGCTTGTTGTAAAACACCTGCAACAAGGTTGGAAAGCAAGCTTTCAGGAGCTCCTTTTTCCATTTTCATCGCACTGGTACCGATGACTTCATACATCATCGCGTCCACCTTTTCCTTATAAGGCTTTAATATTTCGGCAGCTTTCGCGTTGGGATGGGTGTCCCAAACGGAATCAATCGTTATCATGCTACCCTCTACTTTAGTTACTTCGTACTGAGCCGTAGTCTCGCGTGCGGTCCGGCAGGAAGTAAACAGGAAGCCTCCTGCCAACGCTGCTACCATCAGATACTTTGCATAAGTCTGTTTCATGTTCGCTATTTTTTATTTATCAAGAATTTCTCTTAAATGCTTCTGTAATAATTCTTTAGGAATTAACTGCCGCTTATACTCTGCAATCATTGTTGGACTTAAACTACGATTCAGTGCATATTCAACAACTTGGCTATCCGTACTTTTACACAATAATATCCCTATACTCGGATTTTCATTTTCTTTTTTTACATCCCGGTCCAATGCTTCAAGATAAAAATCCAGTTGTCCTAGATATTCCGGTTTAAACTCATTCGTTTTAATCTCCATTGCAACCAAACATTGCAATCCACGATGAAAAAAGAGTAAATCAATCCGGAAATCTTTCATCCCGACTTGTACACGGTATTCCTCACCCACAAAAAGAAAATCTTTTCCTAATTCTAATATAAAATTCTTCATCTGACCCACCAAGCCAGCCTGAAGGCTCTTCTCACTATGATTCTCGGGCAAACCAAGAAAATCAACGATGTATGTGTCTTTAAAAATCCGTCCGACATCCGGATAGGTATTTTTCAATGCTAATGATTGATTAGTATTCCCTAACAAACTCCGCTCATAAACACAAGCGTCAATTTGCCTGCGAAGTTCCTGATAAGTAAGATTTTCTTTATTACACAACAATATGTAGAAAATACGTTCTTCAGGAGACGTACATCCGGACATTATCTCAAGATGGGCAGACCAACCGACTTGCACCAATAAAAAAAGTACAATAGCATCATCTCCAAATTGCGTCAGATACTCTGACGCAATCACCTGTTCTTTGATTTCCGTCGGAATGGCTGACGCAAATTCTGCAGAAGAATATTCATTATAGAACCTAACCATCCTTTCAATGGAACGCTTTTCATAACCTTTGATGCCGGGAATCTTCTCTTTAAGATATGCAACAAGCATATCTATGACCCTACTTCCCCACTTCGCAGACTTGATTTTATCAGATACATATCGCCCAATCTCCCAATTACTAAGAATGATCTCATTATTTAAAGCACTATAAGCTCTCTTTTTACGTGTATCAATTATTAATCTGATTTCGTCAAATTGAACTTGGTATTGTATATTGGGTATGCTTGTTTCCATCTTTATTAATTATTGATAATCCTATGAGCCCTTTCTGGTTCACAGCTACAAATATACAAAAACATTTGGCTATCTGGCAAATAATTCGTTACTTTGCACCGCTTTCGCGCAATCGCTGTCAAGAGAAGAGATACTTGGTATGTTGCGTTGTAACGATGAAACAATTTAATAATAACAACAATGGATTTAATTAAAATTGCAGAAGAAGCATTTGCTACCGGAAAACAGCACCCGAGCTTCAAAGCAGGAGACACTGTAACAGTAGCATATCGTATTATTGAAGGTAACAAAGAACGTGTACAGTTGTACCGTGGTGTTGTTATCAAAATCGCCGGTCACGGAGACAAAAAACGTTTTACTGTACGTAAAATGTCAGGAACTGTAGGCGTAGAAAGAATTTTCCCAATCGAATCACCGGCTATCGATAGCATCGAAGTGAACAAGGTAGGTAAAGTTCGTCGCGCTAAATTGTACTACCTGCGTGCTCTTACTGGTAAGAAAGCTAGAATCAAAGAAAAAAGAGTTAACGGATAAGCCGAACTTTTCGATTCGAAATAAAAAAGGGAACTTCATTATGAGGTTCCCTTTTTTATTGTGCATTTTCTCAAACATTCTCATGCCTATGAGAAAAAATACTCATTGCAATGAGAATAATTTCTCATAGGTATGAGAATATTTTCTCACTACGGTGAGAATAACCCTTTGTCTGAATAAGCCGTACACGTCAGAAAGGACTAAATAAAACAAAGCCCCGAAAGTCATAAACTCCCGAGGCTTCATTACCTTTATTATAATAATGAAATGTTATTCTTTCAAATCTTTCAGTTCCCAAGCCAATGCACTGGCGCCCAATACAGCAGCATCAGAATCCTTCAATTCGGAAACGAGCAATTTAGTCTTGCCTTTATAGATATTCAGAATATTATCATCAATTGATTTCTGAATCGGTTTCATGATATAGTCACCGGACTTAGCCAAACCACCGAACAATACAATTGCTTCAGGACTGGAGAATGCAATAGCATCTGCCAGTGCTTCACCCAAGATGTTACCTGTAAAGCTAAAGATTTCCTGTGCCAGTTTATCACCTTGTACAGCTGCATCATACACATCTTTTGAAGTGATGTTTTCTGCTGGAATGTTACGAAGCAAGCTAGCATCCGTACGGGCAGCAAGGAATTCGCGGGCTGTACGAGCTACACCGGTAGCCGAGCAGTAGGTTTCCAGACATCCCTTACGACCGCAACCGCAAAGACGACCATCGCGACGGGCGATAACGTGTCCCAATTCACCAGCAAAACCGTCATGACCATACACCATCTGACCGTTGATAACGATACCGCTACCCACACCAGTACCCAGTGTAATCATGATAAAGTCTTTCATACCACGGGCAGCACCGTAAGTCATTTCACCGATAGCAGCAGCGTTTGCGTCGTTTGTCAAAGCAGTGGGAATACCCAGTCTTTCCTCAAACATGGCTGCCAACGGAAGAATTCCCTTCCAAGGCAGGTTCGGAGCAAATTCAATCGTTCCCGTATAGTAGTTACCATTCGGAGCACCGATACCGATACCTCTGATTTTATCAACACCACCATTAGCAATAATCAATGGAAGCAGACTTTTACACACTTCATCAGCGTATTCTTCCACTGTAGGGTAACCGGATGTTTTGATTGAACTGCTGGCAATAATAGTTCCGCGTGCGTCTACAATTCCAAAGACGGTATTCGTTCCGCCTATGTCAATACCTACTACGTAGGGTTTTTCCATGTTTGAATTCATGATACTTCTATTTAAAAGGGTTAGTTAATCATTAAGTTTACTGCACACAAATTACGTAAAGAAGATTGAGTCTACAAAATGTTTTTTGAAAAAGTTCAACCTGTTTGCAACTTTTCGTATCTTTCACACGTCTAATAGTAGAAAATTATCAGAAAACAGAAACTAAATAAAGAAAATTGTGATACAACTAACGAATATCAACAAGACCTACAACAACGGAGCGCCTCTCCATGTACTTAAAGGTATCAATCTCAATATCGAACAGGGAGAATTTGTTTCTATCATGGGAGCATCCGGGTCTGGAAAATCAACTTTACTCAACATATTGGGAATCCTCGACAACTACGATACCGGAGATTATTATCTGAACAACGTACTCATCAAGAACTTAAGCGAGACCAAAGCTGCCGAATATCGCAACCGTATGATCGGATTTATCTTCCAGTCATTCAATCTGATTTCCTTTAAAAATGCCGTAGAGAATGTAGCACTTCCTTTATTCTATCAAGGAATAAGTCGCAAAAAACGGAATGCACTTGCATTGGAATATCTCGACCGCCTGGGTTTAAAAGACTGGGCGCATCACATGCCGAACGAAATGAGTGGCGGTCAGAAACAACGTGTGGCCATCGCACGGGCTTTAATCACTCAACCACAAATCATTCTGGCAGATGAGCCAACAGGAGCTTTGGATAGTAAAACTTCTGTAGAAGTAATGCAGATTCTGAAAGATCTTCATAAACAGGGAATGACGATTGTCGTTGTCACCCACGAAAGTGGAGTCGCCAACCAGACAGACAAGATTATACATATCAAAGACGGAATCATCGAACGTATTGAAGATAATATCGACCATGACGCTTCTCCTTTCGGAAAAGACGGGATTATGAAATAAGTATTAATTCCATGCGGTCACAGCGCAGCCTAATACTTAATACTTGATACTCATTACTTAATACTTAAAAAAATGATTGACATCTGGCAAGAAATATATAGTACCATCAAACGTAACAAGCTTAGGACTTTTCTCACAGGATTTGCCGTGGCATGGGGAATCTTTATGCTTATCGTCCTGCTAGGTGCAGGCAACGGACTGATCCACGCATTCGAGCAATCGGCTTCCGAACGTGCCATGAACTCCATCAAGATTTTTCCGGGATGGACTAGCAAATCATACGACGGACTGAAAGAAGGAAGACGGGTGCAACTGGACAATAAAGACATGGATGCTACCAGTCATTATTTCCCGAATCATGTCATCAAGGCCGGAGCAACCGTATGGCAGGGAGATGTAAATCTTAGCTTCGGGCAAGAATACGTCAGTTTGAGCCTTTCCGGCGTATATCCCAACCATACAGAGGTAGAAGTGGTGAAACTCTTCAAAGGACGTTTTATCAATGAGATTGATATTAAAGAGCGCCGGAAAGTAATTGTGCTCCATAAAAAGACAGCAGAAATTCTTTTTGATAAAACCCATACCGAACCAATCGGACAGTTTGTCAATGCCGGTAATGTGGTTTATCAGGTAGTAGGTCTCTACAATGATAAAGGAGATAGCGGTGACAGCGATGCATACATTCCTTTTACCACTCTTCAAACGATCTATAACAAAGGAGACAAGCTGAATAACCTGGTCATGACTACCAAAAATCTGGAAACAATTGAGGCCAATGAGGCTTTTGAAGCCCATTACCGCAAAGTATTGGGAGCCAATCATCGGTTTGACCCGACAGACCACAGCGCTATCTGGATCTGGAATCGGTTTACCAACTATTTGCAACAGCAGCAAGGCTCGAATATGCTACGTATTGCTATTTGGGTAATCGGTATCTTCACATTGCTAAGCGGAATCGTAGGAGTTTCCAACATTATGCTGATTACCGTAAAAGAACGTACCCGCGAATTTGGTATTCGTAAGGCTTTGGGAGCCAAGCCGCTTTCCATTCTCTGGTTGATTATCGTAGAGAGTGTCACCATCACCACCATATTCGGATACATCGGCATGGTAGCCGGTATCGGAGTGACCGAATGGATGAACAGTGCCTTCGGCAATCAGACAATGGATACCGGAATGTGGACGGAAACTGTTTTCCTGAACCCGACAGTAGATATAAGAATCGCCATACAGGCTACACTCACATTAATAATAGCTGGTACGTTAGCCGGATTATTCCCTGCCCGAAAAGCAGTCAGCATCCGGCCAATCGAAGCACTTAGAGCAGATTAAGACTATGAGAATAGACATGGATACGTGTGAGGAAATCCTCATCACCATTACAAGAAATAAGACGAGAAGCCTGCTGACTGCATTCGGTGTTTTCTGGGGAATCTTCATGCTCGTCGCCCTCATCGGCGGCGGACAAGGATTGGAGGACATGATGAAAAAGAACTTTGAAGGATTTGCCACCAATTCCGGTTTCCTTGCCTCGCAAAGAACGGGTGAGGCTTACAAAGGCTTCCGCAAAGGGAGATGGTGGAATCTGGAATCTACCGACATCGACCGTCTTCGTTCCCAAGTGAAAGAGGTGGAGATCATTACTCCGTCCGTAGCCCGTTGGGGTTCCAAAGCCGTATATGAAGATAAGAAATATGATTGTAGCGTGAAAGGGCTGTATCCGGATTATCTCCACATTGAATCGCAGGAAATGGCATACGGCAGATTCATCAATGAGGTGGATATAAAGGAAGCGCGCAAAGTATGTGTCATTGGAAAACGAATTTATGAAAGTCTTTTCAAACCGGGAGAAGACCCGTGTGGCAAATATGTAAGAGTAGATGGCATTTATTATCAAGTGATTGGCATGTCTTCTTCCGAAGGGGACATGAATATACAGGGGCGGGCGTCGGAAGCCGTCACTCTTCCTTTCACTACGATGCAGCAGACTTACAACATGGGAGGACAAATCGATGTGATCTGTTTCACCGCGAAGCATGGAGTCAAAGTGTCTGAAGTACAACCCAAAATGGAACAGGTCATTAAAGCCGCACATTATATCTCTCCGGATGACAAACAAGCTGTCATGTGCCTGAATGCCGAAGCCATGTTCTCTATGGTCGATAACTTGTTTATCGGTATCAACATACTGGTTTGGATGGTAGGATTGGGAACTTTGCTGGCAGGTGCCATCGGCGTATCCAATATTATGATGGTGACCGTCAAAGAACGTACCACTGAAATTGGAATCCGCCGGGCGATCGGCGCACGACCGAAAGATATCCTGCAACAAATTTTATCGGAAAGTATGGTACTTACTACCATTGCGGGAATGTGTGGAATTTCCTTTGCCGTCATGGTATTGCAACTGGTTGAGATGGGAGCAAATGCTGACGGAGGGGATGTCCGTTTTCAAGTTACTTTCGGACTGGCAATCGGTACTTGTGCGCTTCTGATTGCACTGGGCATGTTGGCAGGTCTGGCACCTGCTTACCGGGCCATGGCTATCAAACCGATTGAAGCAATCCGGGATGAATAAGGAGATTGGACGATTGGACAATTTACGATTTACGATTGAGAAATCATTGTAGAGCGGGTGTTGTTCAGTTGTTTAGAGACGTAGAGACAATCATCAACCGTAAATAATAAAATCATAAATAAAATCATGAAAAAGTATCTGAAAATCACATTATTGGTAGTCGTTGCTATCATTCTTGTCGGAACATTCGTATTCCTTTATCAGAAATCCAAGCCTAAGGTAATCACTTACGAAACAGTAAGACCGGAAATGACTGACCTCCAAAAAACGACAGTAGCTACCGGAAAGGTGGAACCGAGAGACGAAATTTTAATCAAACCGCAAATTTCGGGCATTATCGACGAAGTATATAAAGAAGCCGGACAAGCCGTAAGAAAAGGGGAAGTTATTGCCAAAGTAAAAGTAATCCCTGAACTCGGACAACTGAATTCTGCAGAAAGTCGTGTGCGCCTGGCAGAAATTAATGCAACACAGGCAGAAACGGATTTCGCCCGTGTGAAGAAGTTGTATGACGGTCAGTTAATCAGCCGGGAGGAATACGAGAAAAGTGAAGTGGCTTTGAAGCAGGCTCGCGAAGAGAGACAGACGGCCAAAGACAATCTGGAAATCGTAAAAGAAGGAATTACCAAAAACAGTGCCTCCTTCAGTAGCACGATGATTCGCTCTACCATTGACGGGTTAATTCTGGACGTACCTGTAAAAGCGGGTAATTCCGTGATTATGAGTAACACGTTCAATGATGGAACCACGATTGCTACGGTAGCCAACATGAACGACATGATTTTCCGTGGTAATATTGATGAAACAGAAGTGGGACGTATCCACGAACAAATGCCGATCAAGCTGACCATCGGAGCTTTACAGAATCTGACATTCAACGCCATTCTGGAATATATCTCTCCGAAAGGGGTGGAAACCAATGGAGCCAACCAGTTTGAAATCAAGGCTGCGATTACCATTCCGGATTCTGTTCAGATACGTTCCGGATATTCGGCTAATGCGGAAATCGTGTTACAAAGAGCCAATCAGGTTTTGGCAGTGCCCGAAAGCACTGTTGAATTTAGTGGTGACTCTACATTTGTGTACATCATGACAGATTCAGTGCCCGAACAAAAGTTCCAGCGTACACAGGTGACTGCCGGTATGAGTGATGGAATCAAGATAGAAATCAAGAAAGGGGTAACCGTTCAGGACAAAATACGTGGTGCAGAGAAAAAAGATAAATAATTGAATCCTATGAAAATAATTCGTAAAACCATATCAGCCCTTCTGCTTGCCGGAGTCGGAATCACCTCCATCGAGGCACAGAACAACCTTTCGCAAGCGTGGACGCTGCGGCAATGTATCGACTATGCCATTGAGCATAATATAGAAATCCGTCAATCGGCCAACAATGTCGAAGCAGGCAAAGTGAGTGTAAACACCACTAAATGGGCACGTCTTCCGAATTTGAGCGGTAGTGCCAGCCAAAACTGGAGTTGGGGCCGTACCGCTTCTCCGATAGACAACTCGTATAGTGACATTAACAGTGCCAATACCAGTTTCAGCTTGGGAACAAACGTACCTATATTTACCGGTTTGCAATTGTCCAACCAATATTCACTTGCCAAACTGGATTTAAAAGCTGCCATAGAAGATTTGAATAAAGCCAGAGAAGATATTGCAATCAATGTCACTTCGGCTTATTTACAGGTTTTATTCAATCAAGAATTAAGTAAAATTGCTCATAATCAGGTCGATTTAAGCAAAGACCAGTTAAAACGTATTCAAGGTCTTCAGGGAGTGGGTAAGGCATCATCTTCTGAAGTGGCCGAAGCACAAGCCCGTGTCGCACAGGATGAAATGACTGCTGTACAATCAGACAATACGTACAAACTATCCTTACTGGATCTCACCCAACTCTTGGAATTACCCACGCCTGAAGGATTTGTACTCGAAAGTCCTAAGGAAGAATTAGAGTTCGAATCTCTCACTCCGCCGGATGACATATATACACAGGCACTTACTTACAAACCAAGCATTAAGGCTGCGGAATATCGTTTGCAAGGTAGTCTTAATAGTATTCGTATTGCCCAAAGTGCATTTTATCCACAACTCTCTTTCAGTGCCGGTCTGGGAAGTAATTATTATACGGTAAGCGGAAGATCAGAGAGCAGCTTCGGCAGTCAGATGAAAAACAACCTGAATAAATATATAGGATTTAATTTGAGTGTTCCAATCTTCAACCGTTTTGCCACAAGAAACCGGATACGCACCGCTCGTTTGCAACAAATAGACTTATCCTTGAAGTTGGATAACAGTAAAAAAGTACTCTACAAAGAAATTCAGCAAGCCTGGTACAACGCTCTGGCAGCAGAAAGTAAATACAACTCCAGTGAAGTGGCAGTAAAAGCCAACGAAGAGTCTTTCCGCCTGATGAGTGAGAAATTCAATAACGGCAAAGCTACCTTTGTGGAATACAATGAAGCCAAACTTAATCTGACGAAAGCTCTTTCGGATAAGTTGCAGGCAAAATACGACTATCTGTTCCGGACTAAAATTCTGGACTTCTACAAAGGACAGGTCATTGAATAAAAAAGAAATAAAGTTGAGTTTAGTATAGTAGTTCCTTAAAACATATCCGTTGGTTCATTCGTTATTATAGAAAGAACTAACGGATATGAAGTATTTTATCGTCATAGTGATTATAATGATTAGTAATATATTTTTAGGAGTTGCTAAACCAATGAAGAATCAAGCAGAAATCTATTTTGCGGGAGGATGTTTCTGGGGAACAGAACATTTCCTGAAACAAATTCGAGGAGTAGAAAGTACTCAGGTAGGATATGCCAACAGTAATGTTGCCAATCCGAGTTATGAACAGGTCTGTTCCGGAAAAACCAATGCTGCCGAAACAGTAAAGGTGGTTTATGATCCGAAAACGGTAGATTTGAATTTACTGCTCGATCTATATTTCAAGACAATAGATCCTACCAGCCTCAACCGGCAAGGTAATGACCGGGGAACACAGTATAGAACCGGAATTTATTATGTAGATAAAGAAGATCTCCCTGTCATCAAGCAGGCAATTCAATTATTATCCGCACAATATAAAACTCCTATTGTCCTAGAAGTAAAGCCATTGACTAATTTCTATCCGGCAGAGACTTACCACCAGGACTATCTGGATAAAAATCCGGGTGGATACTGCCATATCAATCCTGCTTTATTCGAAATGGCACGCAAAGCGAATGCGCCGAAAGCTAAAGTGTATCAAAAAGCGGATGATGCAACCCTTCGTAAGAAACTCTCGGCGGAACAATATGCCGTAACCCAAAAGAATGCCACCGAACCAGCTTTCCACAATGAATACTGGAATGAGCATCGTCCCGGCATTTATGTAGATATTACTACCGGAGAACCTCTGTTTGTTTCTACTGACAAGTTCGATTCAGGTTGCGGGTGGCCAAGCTTTTCCCAACCAATTCAAAAAGATCTGATCGCAGAAAAGAAAGATACTTCGCACGGCATGATACGTACG
Source organism: Bacteroides sp. BFG-637 (assembly GCF_024793605.1). Lineage (NCBI taxonomy): Bacteria > Pseudomonadati > Bacteroidota > Bacteroidia > Bacteroidales > Bacteroidaceae > Bacteroides > Bacteroides sp. BFG-637. The sequence continues at coordinate 626,125 of NZ_JANUPD010000002.1, forward strand.
GAAGTACGCAGTAAAACCGGAGATGCTCATTTGGGACACGTATTCACAGATGGGCCGAAAGAGAAAGGTGGATTACGTTATTGCATCAATAGCGCTTCACTTCGTTTTATCCCGAAAGATAAAATGAAAGAGGAAGGTTATGGAGAATATCTACCACTCGTTAAATAAATATTGAAGAGTTACAAAAGCTAATCATAACTGTTCATCAGATAAACAGAACGGTGGATTATCCCATAAGGAAATCCACCGTTTTTAATGTAGTTAAATTAAAAGAGAGAGAAGGAGTTTCACAACTCCGATTTATTTTTATCTGCTGGCAGTCAGCAGAGTTGCTTCATTAGTTGCCGGAACAGACACATTCATAGCCCAGCTGGAACCGGATTCTTCAATCCATTTATCATTCCATTTGTAGTTCATATAAGCAACCGGCATATTAGCGTCGTTCAGTTCATAAACACTCTTTTCAACAGATGCGTCGTAAGCTCTGTGAGAGTCATTCCAACGTGCGTATACCAAAGTGATTTCATTAGATGAATAAGTATAATCAATCTTGAAGTACGGTATCCATTTTTCAATAGAAGCATCCCATTTGAAAGCTTCTTTGGAGGATATTCTCTTCTGATCGTCATAAGTAAAATCATATTTCATGTGGCGATAGAGAGAACCATCGAGTCTGTAAATCACTTTCGATACTACGAGATCATCTACTTTTTCTTCATTAGTAATGAAGTTATTACCCTGTGCCTTCACTGTTGCATTAGCGATTCCTGCAAATACCATAGCAACTAAAACGATCATTCTGAATAATACTGTAGTCTTCATAATTGTATATTTTTTATTTGTTCAACATTCTGTTTTTATTCTTCTGTTTATTAGACGGATCAAGCGTCTCAAACGGTTGCAACCTTCTGAAGTTTTTCTCATTTTTCTTCGTTGTCCGCTTGCGACTATAGAGATGCAACGAGCGTGCCAAAAAGATAACCAACTAATAATCAACGGAATCACAAAACAGAGCGGTGTACGAAAACGGACAGTTGTACGCTCAAAAGCGAACAACCAACCATTTTTTCGTATTTTCTTTTTTCTACTGATGGATATAACTCTAAAAAAGAGGAAAATACTCCGCCTGTTGCCCGAATTATTATCTACCTTTGCAGCGATTATCACATCAAGAAAAAGAAGATGGAAACGTCCAGCAAAAAAAGAATTATCATTCTATCGATCGGTATCTTGCTTACCAGCCTCATTTGTCTCTTTGCATTCCGCAATGTCATTTTATGCCATATCGTTGACAAACGAACTACACGTGCCGAACAAACATACGGTCTGCAAATTCATTATCAGGAGTTACGAATGAAAGGCTGCAATGAAGTGGCTTTACAAGGACTTTCTATTGTTCCCAACCAACGGGATACCCTCCTGACATTACAATCCGTCAATGTAAAACTAAGTTTTTGGGAATTGCTAAAAGGAGAAATCGAAGTACGGAATGTACTTATGAACGGGCTGGCAATCAACTTCATCAAGCATGACAGCATAGCTAACTACGATTTCCTGTTCTTTAAACGGCAACAAGAAGCAGCCCCCCAACCTGTCATAGAAAGTGACTATGCCAACCGTATTGACCGGATATTAAACCTCATTTACGGTTTCCTGCCTGAAAACGGGCAACTCAGTCAAATCAATATAACCGAACGTAAAGATAGTAATTTCGTTGCAGTCAACATTCCTTCTTTTATTATTGAGAACAATCATTTCCAATCAACCATTCAGATAAAAGAAGATACACTGCCTCAACAACTATGGGAAACGGCAGGCGAACTGAACAGAAGAGACTATACATTAAAAGCATCTCTCTTTGCCCCGGAAAAAAGAAAAATCTCACTACCTTATATTACCCGCCGTTTTGGAGCAGAAGTCACTTTCGACACCCTATCTTATAATATGACTAAAGATAAGCGTGCATCCAATCAACTGCTCCTCAAAGGAAAAGCGAGAGTGAACGGACTTGACGTATTTCATAAAGCCCTCTCTCCTGAAGTAATTCATCTCGATCGTGGACAACTCTGTTACGAGATGAACATAAGCGGGCACTCACTCGAGCTGGATAGTACGACCATTGTTGATTTCAACAAACTCCAGTTTCATCCTTATTTGCGAGCCGAGAAAGAGAAAGGAAACTGGCATTTCACTGCTGCGGTCAACAAATCCTGGTTTCCGGCAGATGATCTGTTCAGCTCTCTCCCCAAAGGATTATTCAGCAATCTGGAAGGCATCAAGACAAGTGGCGAGCTAGCCTATCATTTTCTATTAGATATTGATTTTGCACAACTGGATAGTCTCAAACTGGAATCCGAACTGAAAGAGAAAGACTTCCGCATCACAAGCTATGGGGCCACTTCACTCTCCAAAATGTCCGACGAGTTCATTTATACAGCTTATGAGAACGGAATACCGGTGCGGACTTTTCCTATTGGCCCTTCGTGCGAACACTTTACACCATTGGATAGCATTTCCCCCATCCTAAGAATGTCCGTTATGCAAAGTGAGGACGGAGCATTCTTTTACCATCGCGGTTTCCTGCCCGACGCCCTACGGGAAGCATTGATTTACGACCTGCAAGTGAAACGCTTTGCTCGTGGAGGAAGCACGATCACCATGCAACTCGTAAAGAATGTATTCCTGAACCGTAATAAGAACTTTGCACGTAAATTGGAAGAGGCATTGATTGTATGGCTAATAGAGAATGAAAGATTAACTTCTAAAGAACGCATGTACGAAGTATATCTGAACATTGTTGAATGGGGGCCGCTCGTTTATGGTATTCAGGAAGCTTCTATTTATTATTTCAATAAACGCCCTTCACAACTGAACACGGAAGAAAGTATTTTCCTGGCTTCCATTATCCCGAAGCCCAAGCATTTCCGCAGCTCTTTTGCAGAAGGCGGACAGTTAAAGGAGAATATGGAAGGCTATTATAAGTTGATTGCCAAGCGGCTTGCACAGAAAGGAATAATAAGTGAAATCGAGGCGGATAGTATCCGCCCCGATATCAAGTTACGGGCGCTGCCCGGAATAGTCTAGCCGGTGAAAACCCGGAGTCTAGTTCTCCTTCCGCTGAGGAGTAATGAGATTGATATAAATAATAAAGGAATAGGTTATCTTCTTGAACTGCTGCTGTTTCTTTCAGAGGAACGGGAAGAGCTTTTAGTGCTATTGCTTCTCGTACTTCCGGAAGAAGAGCGTCTTTCTGTTTGTCCGCTAGAGACATTGCTCTGGGTAGAGCTACCGCTGCTTCGAGTAGAACTCGAGCTACCGCTACTCCGGTTAGAAGTGGCACTGCTGCTACGACTGGTAGTACTACCGCTACTGCGACCAGAATCACTGCGACTGGAGCTACTACGACTGGAACTACCGCGGCTGGAACTGGAAGAGCTGTTATTTCTATTATAGGAACTACTATCGTTTCGTCTACTTGAACTTTCTCTCGAACTGCTACTTGTTTTTCCACTTTCACGATTGGAGGAACTGGAACCAGTTGAACTTCCGCTTGTTGGTCTGCGATTAGAGCTTGAAGAACCGGAACCCGTTTCCGGACGACGACCAGAATTACGATCACTTTCTACTCTATTCGTATTCCCATTTTTATCAGGAGCAACATTGTTACCAGGTCTTCCACTTCCGGACGGTGTAGATGGTCTGACAGAAGTCGAAGGCCGATCTGCTCCAGATTCCGGACGGGGACGTGTCGACGTACCAGGTCTTGTTGTCGTTCCGGGACGAGTAGAAGCATCAGGGCGAGTAGAGGTACTTGGGCGAGATGTACCAGGACGTGTTGTCGATGAACCCGGACGGGAAGAATTACCCGGACGTGTCGGTGCATTATGCGGACGAGTGGAAGTATTCGGACGGAACCGGACAGAACCGAAATCCGAACGACGATACGAGTGGAATACTCGCTGATCTCTCACCCGATGCGGTGCAGAATAATGGTTGAAATTAGTATATCTGCCCCGATAATAACTCACATGGTGAAAGTGCGGACGATAATGTGCTCCACAATAAGTACGGTAATGGTAAGGCACACCAAAATAAAACAAACTACGATTCGGGTAATTGACATAAACCCTGAAACTCCATTTCCCTCCGGTTACGTAGATCGGCCGATAGAAATACTCGGCATCGAGGAACCGGCGATACTGTGCATCACTCAATACCCAACGAAGATCGTCGTTACGGATATCCAGCGCTTCATAATAATCATCCAATGCCCATTCGTAACCACGTGCTACGTAATCCATGATATTACGGACAGAATAAATAAAGTCGTAATTAATCTCATACGCATCATTATATTGCTGTGTACTCAAGCTCAATTCATATGCCATCTTATCGGTAAGAAAACGCGTCTCCTTACGTACCTTGCTAGTGCTCATTCCAGCCATTACGGTCATATTGGCAGTCAGACCGACAGCAAAGAGTAAAAACAGTATTCGTTTCATAATTCAATCTCCTATCATTTATTATTCTGATGATATTCTCTGATAAACTTGTGCACCTCGTCTTTATATATGTTAGTGAATAAGATATCAATCACCTTGTTAAAATTCTGCTTATCCCTAACATACGGATACAACTTCTTCATCACCTCCACTTGATCGGGAGTATAAGAAAATTCTTTTACTATCGCCACACATTGAGTTGAATTGACATCATGGTTTTCCAGCATACTATTAATCAACGCCTTTTGGTCATCCCTCGGAATCGTAAATTTCAGCTTATCTATGAAGCTTTTAAACTCACTATCAGTCATTAAACGTATTTCCTTGACCGGCTCATTATTGTCGGGAAAGACCTGAACAGTATTACTGACTGGTGGAGGAATAACGACCGGATGCGGTGAAGGTCTGCCATAACCTTTGAACGTATCCATACTAACCACCTCTCTATTTACAAACTGAACGATTATCGTCACAGGTTCCGAAGTAAGTACAGGCGTACCATTATCACGATGGAATTCCCATTCTTCCATATCACCGTCAAAACGCCGGAAATCAGGTTTTCCTAAAACGGACTCTACCTGCGATTGAGTCATTCCCTGATTTATACCCATCATCTGTTTGGTAGATACATAGCTGGTAAAACAGCCACTGACCAATATTCCCAACGCCAAACACAGCATAATATGTATCTTTTTCATAACCGTATCGTTTTTAGTTAATAGTATCAACGTTTACCGTACCCTATCATAAAATCCTTCATCTTTTCCTTGCTGGAGCTAAATGTCAGGGTATTAATCACCGTAAAGAAAGCTTCCTTATCTACAATCCGGGGATACATGATCTTCATAATCTCCATCCGGTCATCGTCGAATGTATACAGTTTGGTCAGTTGGAGACATTGGGCAGATGTGAAATCAGAACCAGCCAATGCAGCATTGAGCAACTTCATACGATCATCTTTAAAAGGCTCATTCTTCATCTCTTTATAAAACGTTTGGAAGAGCTGATCGTTCATCACCCTGTTGTGACCATATCCCGGACGATGTTCTCCCTGGTCTGGACGGCCGGGTCTTTCCGGGCGTATGTTATCACGTCCGTCCACCCATATTTCTTTCACTCCTCTCCCATCAAAATAAACGAAATCTTTATATAATTTTTCTCCTTTCCATACTCGCTCTCCCGCACGGGTAAAGCGGGTGGCAAACACTTCAACAGTATAATGTCCGGGATTTAAATTGGCTATAAAGCAGGTAGTAGTGGGTAAACATATCTGGTTCCCTCCCAAGTAAACAAGAATCGGAGTATTCCCGCCATCGATACGGATTCCGTTAACAGACTGCGCTTGTAAAGAGAGGGCAGCGAACAGGATGCAGAAACTTATTATAATCTTACGCATAGCTTATCTAGTTTTTATTATTTATATCTTTAATCTGATAGCACAAAAATAGGGTGAGAAAACTCCCCACCCCAATGATTCTCTCTATTCGTATGTAGGGAAATCCCTATTCTGTTTAGGAATCCGCCAAAGCAATGCCATCCTCATGCAAGGTAATCAGACGTTTCTTATACAAGTCGCCCACTCCTTTCTTAAAGGTTTTCTTGCTGACACCAAACGTATCATAAATATCTTCCGCAGGGCTTTTATCATTCAAGTAGATTCGTCCTCCATGCGCTTTGATATAGTCGAGCAGCGTTTTCGAAAAATCGTCAATCTTTTCAAAACCGGGTTTCTGAAGAATCAGGTCTACCTTACCATCTTCACGCACCTGTTTCACAAAAGCTTTCATCTCCATCCCTGTTTCCAACGGGCAGAATATTTCATTTTCATACAGCAAACCGCTATACTTATTATCTATAATCGCTTTAAAGCCCAAATCCGTCTTCTGCCAGATAAGGATATCCACTTCTGCTTCCGGAGCATATTCCGGCTTTTCTTTCGACAGATAACGTTCCACCTTTGCTGAAGCCACAATACGATAACTCTCTTCATCCAAATGCGCATGAACCACATATTTCCGCCCAACCTGCATTTTCATCTTCTGCTCACTGAATGGAACGAACAGGTCTTTCATCAATCCCCAGTTCAGAAAAGCTCCATATTGATTTACCCAGGAGACTTCCAGACAAGCAAACTGACCTACCTGCACCAACGGAGTCAGTGTCGTAGCAATCAATCTCTCATCCATATCCAGATAGAGAAACACATTCAAAAAATCTCCTATCTTACAGTCCTCAGGCACATAACGGGTAGGCAACAAAATCTCACCTTCTTCCTCACCATCGAGATATACGCCGAAATCTACTTCTTTCACGACTTCAAGCTGATTGAACTTTCCTAATTCGATGCTCATATTCTTATCTATTTATTGTAATAAAACACAAAGATAATCTATTTTGAATAGATCCCTCAAACAGCCAGCCATAACTTTTCGTTATCGGGCAAAACTATTTGCAATGAACAATCCGCTATCTAATATGTTAACTTTGTAGCGACAAAAAGAAAAAGTAAATTATTCACCTTTAAACATATAAACTTATGGAATTTCTAACCAACGAGAAACTTACGATTGTAGGAGCTGCCGGAATGATCGGCTCCAATATGGCACAAACAGCCATGATGATGAAACTCACTCCGAATATTTGCCTGTATGATCCATTTGCCCCGGCTCTGGAAGGAGTAGCTGAAGAATTGTATCACTGCGGTTTTGAAGGTGTCAACCTTACATTTACTTCCGATATCAAAGAAGCACTGACAGGAGCTTCTTACATTGTCTCTTCCGGTGGAGCTGCCCGTAAAGCAGGTATGACCCGCGAAGATTTGCTGAAGGGAAATGCAGAAATTGCCGCTCAATTCGGTAAAGATGTTCATCAATATTGCCCGAACGTAAAACATATCGTTGTGATCTTTAATCCGGCAGACATCACCGGACTGATAACTTTGTTGTATTCAGGTTTGAAACCCTCTCAAGTTTCTACACTGGCTGCCCTGGACAGCACCCGCCTGCAAAACGAACTGGTGAAATTCTTCCATATCCCGGCTTCCGACATTCAGAATTGCCGTACGTATGGTGGTCATGGCGAACAAATGGCTGTATTCGCCTCTACAACCCAAATAAAAGGAGAACCTTTGACCGATTTCATCGGCACTACCCACCTTCCATTGGCAGATTGGGAAGCACTGAAAGTACGTGTCATCCAGGGTGGTAAGCATATTATCGACCTGCGCGGTCGTTCTTCTTTCCAAAGCCCGGCTTATCTTTCTATCGAAATGATTGCCGCTGCTATGGGTGGACAACCTTTCCGCTGGCCTGCCGGAACGTATGTTTCTAACGGCAAATTCGACCATATCATGATGGCGATGGAAACTTCAATTACTAAAGACGGCGTCACTTATAAAGAAGTAGCCGGAACTCCTGCCGAACAGGAAGAATTGGAAAAGAGCTACGAGCATTTATGCAAACTTCGTGATGAAGTGATTGAAATGGGGATTATCCCAGCCATTAAAGACTGGCATGCATTGAATCCAAATATTGACTAATCAAACAACATTAGCGAAAAGCCGAAAAAGAGAAAAAACATCTCTTTTTCGGCTTTTATTCCAATTACTCACATACCCTCCCCATACATTGAGTCTATAAATCTTTCAAGACCTCAATTCCAGTAACCATGCAAGGTTATGGATATTTCATCTTTGAGAAGAACATTCCTGACAAATCCCTTTAAGGACATAATTAATGCTGTGCAAAGTAAATCCTTCAGGCAAATCAATCACCGGGATATGGGTGCCTTCCAGGCAGAATGTACGATGACATTTCTCACAATAAAAATGCGAATGTAAATCCTGTACCACACAATTGCAAGAGTTGTCGCAAACGGCATACTTCAACGAGCCGCTTCCATCGTCTATGCTATGTATGAGGTGATGAGACAAGAAGAGAGCAATAGTACGGGATATGGTCGATTTATCGACTGTGTCGAGCAACGTTTCGAGGTCAAGCAATGACACTGCACGCTCTGCCTGCATCATCTCTTTTATCACCAGAAGCCTTATGGCAGTTGGCTTGATACCTCTTCTATCCAACTTATCCAAATAAATATCTTCTTCCATCTTTCTCCTATTTTATCATTTTCTGTATTCTGACAGCATTCATAATGGCAAGTAACGCAACACCCACATCTGCAAAGACAGCTTCCCAAAGAGTAGCAATTCCACCGGCTCCCAGAATCAATACAAGTAATTTCACTCCAAATGCCAGTGATACGTTCTGCCAGATGATTCTTCGTGTCAGTTTACCTACCTTTATAGCTTCGGCTACCTTTGACGGCTGGTCTGTCTGTATCACGACATCGGCTGTTTCAATAGCCGCATCACTACCCAGTCCTCCCATAGCAATGCCGACATGACTTAGAGCGAGCACCGGTGCGTCGTTCATTCCATCACCGACAAACGCGATCCGGTTTGTCTCATCCCGCCGCAATTCTTCCAGATGATTCACTTTTCCTTCCGGCAACAAGTCGCCATAAGCTTCCGATATACCGAGCTTCTCTGCAAAGTTAGTAACAATACTCTGTTTATCACCGGATAGTATCTGGATGTTTTCAATATTTAAAGCTTTTAAATTGTCAATAGCTGCCTTTGCATCCTCTTTCAGGGCATCAGCCAACAGCAGATAACCTGCATAACGGTTTCCAACGGCACAGACTACGATGGTATCCGTTATTTCCAACAGTTCTTCCGGGTAGGATATATCAAACTTAGAAAGTAACCGGCAGTTACCGACCAGAACCGTAGTCCCGTTTATCGTCGCCTCCAGACCATAGCCGGCAAATTCTTTCGTACCGGTAACAGCTACACATTCAATATTTTGTTCTTTCGCATAATTCACAACAGCCTTGGCAATCGGATGTGTGCTATCACTTTCTACCGAAGCAACCAGTTTCACTAATTCTTCTTCAGAAATCTCACCTGCACTTTTACAAGCCTGTACTTCAAAGGTTCCTTTTGTCAGGGTTCCTGTTTTATCGAATACCACCGTATTGATCTTGGTGATAGCATCCAGATAATTACCACCCTTGAATAAAATACCCAATCGGGATGCTGCTCCAATCCCCCCAAAGTAGCCTAACGGAATACTAACCACCAACGCACAGGGACACGAAATCACGAGAAAGACCAAAGCCCTGTATAGCCAGTCATTAAATGCAAATACAAATGGAGGATTAATAAGTGAATAGACAAATGGACACAACACAATTAATACTGCAAGCACTATAACAATAGGTGTGTAAATGCGTGCAAACTTACGAATAAACAATTCAGCCGGAGCCTTACGTTCGGAGGCATTCTGAACAAGTTCCAATATTCGGGCAAGTGCACTCTTATCAAAAGGTCTCGTTACCTTGATCCGGATAACCTTGTCAGTTACAATCATTCCGGCAAGTACTTCTTCACCTTTCCGAATATTACGAGGAACGCTTTCGCCCGTTAATGCGGCTGTATTAAAGGCAGCCACTTCATTCTGCATGGCTCCGTCCAATGGTACCCGTCCGCCTGCCTTTATTTCTATGATTTCACCGACTTTTATCTTTTTAGGGCTTTCAATAACAAGATTGCCTTCCCGGAACACTAATGTTTTTTCGGGTCTTACGTCCAATAAGGCTCCGATATTACGCCTGGCCTTATCTACCGCTTTATCCTGAAACAGTTCTCCTACTGTATAGAATAACATCACGGCTACTCCTTCCGGATATTCACCAATATAAAAAGCTCCCAAAGTAGCTATAATCATTAGAGTGAACTCACTGAAATAGTCTTTTTCCCTGATACTTTCCCAGGCTTCTTTCATCACCGGTATTCCTACCGGAAGATAGGCCACGATATACCATATCAAAGCAACAGATCCTTCACGGAAGAATGCTAAATCGAGAGCATTCATAATTATTCCACCTGCCAGAAGCAGGAGAGAGAATATCACTTTCCCATATTCATGAAATACCGAAACCTTTGCATCAACCTTTTTTTCTGCTGCGCATGAATGAGCGCCACAACTACAATGTCCCATAACATTCATCATTTAGTTGATGCAAAGGTAGCAAATGATTCATGCAACAAAGTTGCAAAATCGGTTTTAGAACATATATCCCAATGAGATCATCAGGTTTCTGTTCTTCATTCCTAAATCTTTTGCCACTTCAACGAGTCCGAAATCATAGCTTATGGCAACCTGATATTTCTTGTTGAACTCAACTCCGGCTTTCAGTCCAAGACCGAAATCGAATCGTTTCAGACCATCATCTCCAAATATATCTTCAGACATGGAGTTATCTCCTAATTCCGCAATATCTGCAATATCACCGTCCACTTTCAATTTTGCTTTTCCAAACAGACCGACAGCCATATAAGGACCGACACTACCAAATAACGAAAAATCATCATTGACAGCATATTTATACCCGACACGTACCGGTACTTCTAAATAGTATGGATTAAATTTTATGCTCGCAAGTGATCCTCCATCAATTTTAGCACCTTTCAATGTAAGCAATGCAGCGAAGTCCATATAGGCACCACTACCATTCGCATCCTGAGACAATCCCAACTCTGCTTTAACACCTGCGTGAAAACCTATCCTGCTGTCAAAACCTGTAATGGTGTATTTACTAACATTCATACCTGCCATCACACCCCATTTCAGATTATCTTGAGCATTGATACTCACCGCACTTATCGCTACTAAAACGAATAATAATAAGGCCTTTTTCATACGAATAAATAATTTAATTATTGTTTAGAAATTATGTGAGGCAAAAATAACAATAATTCGCATAACTCCGAGAGATTTGGTGAAAATATAAAAAATAAATGATATGAATCTTATGAGGTATAGTCATAGCAAGGGAACCGGACTATTTCAAACGATTTTACGAGATATAGAACAAAAACACTCCGTACAGAGAAAAAACAAAGAATGAAAGACTGTATAACTTAATTAATTGTTATCTTTGCACAATCAGTCGTAGCGCGACTGTATTGTTTGTTTTAAGAAAAAAAGCGTTTAGCTGATTTCTGTGCCAGAGAAAAGTCCAAAATTCCAAACACACAGAGAAGCAGATAGATGCTCCTTGCAATATGCGGGGAGTGTTTCCTGTTTGTGTGTTTAGGGCTTGGACTCCCTCTCTGGCGGATAGGCAAATGCTCTCCGCTTTTTTTGTGCCTATAAATTTGCTACAATAGATACAAACAACAAATTAGTAATAATTACAAAGGCAAGTCAATTCGAGTGGAGCGGCACTTGAACGACTGCAAAGTCGAAAACGTAACATCTATATGTTGCTACTTGCCTTTAAAAATATAAGAGACAGAGACTAGCTACACCTGCAAGGGGAACAAATGGATTCATCCAGGAGTTCCCCTCTATTTTTGTAAAGATGTGTACTATTGGAAAGACAGATATCAGATTTACATATAAAATTAATGATTCTTATTGTCAACCAAAGTTTTTTCCCGATAGTATAATGATTATCATCGGTTTACATGCTGACAATAAGCCATGACAATAGGCTGACAATAAAAAATTAGAACTTTTATTGTCAGCCTGTTCTTTGACCCCTTTGGGGCAAGATTATGGGATTCGTTCCAATGTGTCGATATACTCTGACTTAATTCCCAGCTTGATCCATGTTATAAACTACTGAAGACTATCATTGTCTACAGTAACAATATCATCGACATAAGAAACACATACGCTTTATAAAAGGAGTATGCCCCTATTAAATGAATGCTATATAGCCGGTATCTTTCACTTACCAAGCAGGTATTGTTTCATTAAAGTGTCGGTATTGTTAACTCCCCACGGCCGTGACGAGATCTTCCCACGGCTGTGGTAGGAATTTGTCACGGCCGTGAGAAGAGGTTACCACGGCTGTGACGAACTAAAGATACCGGTGCTTTAGTGGAACAATACTAACACTTTAGAAGAACTATACTGGCGTGTTAGCGGAACTATACAGGTATATTAATGAAAGGATATCACTTTGGAAAGCTGTTATAAAAATGCGGCATTATTTCGAAAGGTGCCCATAAAGCTTTTGTTTATCAAGTTATTAAAGGTAGCATAAGAGATAAAAACAGGCTGACAGTAAAAGTAGATATATTTTATTGTCAGCCTATTATCAGCATCTATTGTCAGGTGATATAATACTGATATTCATATACTTAAATATCATCCTGACAGTTTGACAATAAAACAGGTATAAATCAATAGAGATAATCATAAAGTTTTTAATAGGGAAGGGCAAAGAATTTATAAAAAGAAAGAAAAAGTTTGCCGTTCTCTTAAGAATAAATATCTTTGTAACCGTGGTTACAGTAACCACGGTTACTAATACAATTCACAGACTATGAGGTTTTATAATAGAGAAGAAGAACTAAAAGAGTTAAAACGAATTCAGAAATTGGCATTTGAGGAAAGTTCAAGAATGACAGTCGTTACCGGTCGCCGTAGAATTGGGAAGACAAGCCTCATCATGAAAGCTGTTGAACAGACTCCCACTGTCTATCTATTTATAGGACGTAAAAATGAGGCAACCTTGTGCGAAGAATTCATCCCACTTATCGCACAAGCCCTGCAAATCTTTGTTCCGACAGAAATCAGAAGTTTCCGAAACTTATTCCAATACCTAATGCAGCTTTCGACTCAACGGACTTTCAATCTGGTTATTGATGAATTTCAGGAATTCTATACTATTAATGAATCCATATTCAGCGATATGCAAAATATTTGGGACCAATATCGGAAGTCCTCACACATGAATTTGATCGTCAGTGGTTCCATCTATTCTCTGATGCAGAGAATTTTCCAAGACAATAAAGAGCCGCTCTTCGGAAGAGCTGATAACATAATCAAGCTGTCAGCATTCAAGCTCTCTGTTCTGAAAGAAATCATGTGTGAATATGCCCCGGCACATTCGAATGATGATCTTTTAGCACTTTATACTTTTACTGGCGGGGTACCTAAATACGTGGAACTTTTTTGTGACAACCATACGCTCCACGTGGAAAGCATGATCCATTTTATGGCTCGCGACAATTCTCCCTTTACCGAAGAAGGAAAAAATCTGTTGATAGAAGAATTTGGGAAAAATTACGGGACCTACTTTTCTATTTTAAGTGCAATTGCCGGAGGTAGAAATACACAAGCAGAAATTGAGGCAACACTAGGAGAAAAAAGCGTAGGCGGCTATCTGAAACGCTTGATAGACGATTATAATATTATCATACGCCAACGTCCCATTTTAGCTAAAGAAAGCTCAACAACTGTCCGATATGAAATATGCGATAATTTTATTAGGTTTTGGTTCAATTACTTCGACCGTAACCGTTCATTGATAGAAATTAAAAACTTTGTAGGGCTGCGTAATATCATAGAAGCTGATTATCCAACCTACAGCGGAAAGATATTAGAACTTTACTTCAAACAGAAATTCGCTGAAAGTTATCAATTCCGTGCTATCGGGTCATGGTGGGAAGCCAAAGGGAATCAAAACGAGATAGACATTGTTGCACTCTGTCTTGAAAAAAACAAAGCAGTAGTTGCTGAAGTAAAACGCCAACGTAAAAATTTTAAGCCGGAGTTGCTGGAACAGAAAGTTGAACATTTGAAGAAAAAGCTACTGCCTCGTTATACCATTGAAACAATGTGTTTGTCGTTGGAAGATATGTAGTACTTAGTCAGGCACGGATTACAGGTTTTCTATGAGATCAGTACCTCATCACCTGCATTCCGTGCCCAATATAATATCATTGTTGGTTTTCTTCCCGATCTGTCCGGATAAACTCCAGAAGTCGTTCCACCGCCTCTTCTTCAGGAATATTTTTCTCTACGCACACCTTACCTTTATAGAGACTGATTTTCCCCCGTCCTGCTCCTACATAGCCGTAGTCTGCATCTGCCATCTCACCGGGACCATTCACGATGCATCCCATGATACCGATCTTCAGTCCCTTCAAATGTGAAGTGGCTGCCTTGATACGGGCAATGGTCTTTTCCAAGTCGTAAAGTGTACGGCCGCAACCGGGACAAGATATATATTCCGTTTTGGAGGTACGGGTACGTCCAGCCTGCAAGATTCCGAAAGCAGTGGCATCGACCACGGCATGGCTCAAGTTGCCCTGATTGAACAGGAAGATGCCATCACAAAGACCGTCAAAAATCAAGGCTCCCATATCGGCTGCGGACTTTATCTGCAAATTCTCCGCATCATCTTCCGAATAATGCTGGAAGAAGACAACCGGATTTTGCAAACCTTCCGTCATTAGTTGATGAACCAGTGCACGGTGCTCACCCAAACGGTTCGGATGATTGCTTTGGGAAACCACCACCACTTCCGGATGATGTTTCAGGCAGGCTATCACTTCGTCCGTTTGTGCCATATAGGGCATAAACAGGAATTTAAGCTCCGCATTGCATTCTCCCATTAACGGCAACTGTGCATGATTGAATGCAGGCCAAGTTCCGTCTTCTCCCTGCCATACATCCGCATCAAGAATATATTCCACTCCGTCTTCCCGTTGATCGGGCAAAGCTCTTCCGGCATAAATATAGTCCGGTGTGAATTGCGGATTTACCTCTGTCTTCCCGTCCATGCGGTCGGCAATAACCACAGGCACATGTTCACCTCCGATATTACGGACAGCTTTTGTCTTGCGGCGTTCGGGAGACAAATAATTAAATTCCGGCGCTTCCAATCCCGGGATATAAGGATGGTCCTGCCTCAACAGAACATAATCCACCAATTTGCGGGCCACCGGGATTTCAGCTTCAGGAGCTTCACTCAAAGATACCCGAATGGTATCTCCCAATCCGTCACTCAACAATGCACCGATGCCAAGGGCAGACTTGATACGCCCATCCTCTCCGTCTCCGGCTTCTGTCACTCCGAGGTGTAACGGGAAAGCCATCCCTTCTTTCTCCATGACGTCTACCAACAGACGGACGGTTTTTACCATGACCACCGTATTGGAGGCCTTGATGGAAATCACCACATCTGTGAAGTTTTCCTCTACACAGATACGGAGAAACTCCATGCAGGACTCCACCATTCCTGCGGGGGTATCGCCATAACGGGACATGATACGGTCGGACAGAGAGCCATGATTTACTCCGATCCGGATAGCCGTGTGATTCTCTTTACAGATATTCAGGAACGGGACAAACCGGTTATGGATTTTCTGTATTTCCTGCGCATACTCCTCGTCTGTATATTCCAGTTTCTTAAAAGTACGCGCAGCATCTACATAATTTCCCGGATTGATTCGCACCTTTTCCGCATATTGAGCAGCCACGTCCGCCACTTTCGGATTGAAATGCACATCGGCAACCAACGGAACCATATATCCCTGGCTACGCAGTCCGATATTAATGTTCATCAGGTTCTCGGCTTCTTTGATGCCCTGGGTTGTGAGGCGGACATACTCTCCACCTGCATCAACAATACGTTTCGCCTGTTCCACACAAGCCTGTGTATCCTGCGTAGACGTGTTTGTCATTGACTGGACACGAATAGAATTGGGGCCGCCCAACGGCACAGCCCCAATATTTACTTCTGTGGTTTCTCTTCGAAAATAATTGAATAGATCAACCATTTTAATTTACGATTTAACGATTTACGATTAAAAGCACTTTGGGTATAACAAATATGCAGACAATAAACGATTCGCGAAGATATTTCAATCGTAAATCGTAAATTGTCAAATCGTAAATCACATTAGTTTGTTTTATATTCAAACTTCACTTCTTTCAGTTCTTCGTTTGCTTTTACGATTTTCTTTTTCAGTCCTTCCTTGTAAGCAGCAAAAGCTTCTGCCAGTTTCTCATCGCTCAATGCCAGCATCTGGATGGCAAGGATAGCGGCATTCATCGCTCCGTTAATGGCAACCGTTGCTACAGGAATGCCCGGAGGCATCTGAATGATAGAATAAAGTGCGTCCACACCATCGAGCACGGAACCTTTTACAGGTACTCCGATCACCGGCAATGTAGTATTAGCCGCAATCACACCGGGAAGGGCGGCAGCCATTCCGGCAGCAGCGATAATTACTTTAATGCCACGGTTGCGGGCATTCTTCGCAAACTCTTCCACAGCCTCTGGCGTGCGGTGAGCAGAAAGAGCGTTCATTTCGAACGGTACATGCATATCATTCAGTAGCTGTGCAGCCTTCTCCATAACAGGAAGGTCGGACGTGCTGCCCATGATAATACTTACAATTGGAGTCATTTCAATTTACTATTTTACAATTTACTATTTACAATTTAAGTACGGTAAGAATTATCCGTTTACCACAGCTTTATAGGCTTCGGCATCCAGCAAATCTTCTACCGCTTTTACATCGGCCGGTTTCACTTTAATCAGCCAACCTTCGCCATAGGGATCTTTATTTACCAGTTCCGGGTTTTCTTCCAATGCTTCATTTTGTTCGAGCACCTCACCTGCTACAGGCAGGAAAAGATCGGAAATAGTTTTCACTACTTCAATCGTTCCGAAAGTTTCACCGGCTTCCAACGTTTCACCAACAGTCGGGATATCTACGAACACAATATCGCCCAATTGTTCCTGTGCATAATCGGTGATACCAACGTATGCAATGTCTCCTTCAACGCGAATCCATTCGTGTTCGTTCGTGTACTTCAAATTCTGTGGAAAATTCATAATGATTAGTTTTTAGGATTTATACTGTTTTAAAATAAAAATACTCGAAATAAGATGTTACTCACCGGATGAAGTACCAAAAGGGCACATATCAGACCGACAGCAAAACCGGAAAGAACCTCACCCAGCGTGTGATGCCCCAACACAATGCGCGCAGAACCTAATATACCGGCAATCAAAATAAACAGGCATAGCCATGCGACCGGATTGTAACCGAACAAGGCGCTGAAAGAGATCAATCCCCCGATCACTCCGCCCATTCCTGCCATGTGTTCGCTCAACTTCCATTTCAGGTTTACCGCAATGCAAATGATGGACACTACCAGAGAAGCAAGAATGATACCGGTCATATACCACGGGAGATTCAGCTTGCGCATCATCAGCAGGCAGAACACATACGAGATGATGGTCAGCAGGATAGGCACATAACGTTTCTTACGTTCACTCAACTCCTGACGGGCGAATCCATTGATTTTACGAAACAGGAAAATGGTAATAGTAGGTGTCAGTATGGTGAAGCAGTAAACGATTCCCAACACTATCAACTTATATTGTATCGGCATGATACGAAGATAAGAAAACAGGAATAACACCAGAAACGATAAAAACGGAATAGAAAATGGAGTAAAGACCATCGAAGTGACTCTCGCCACCTGCAACATCGTCTTATCCGCTATGATATGTTCTCTCTCTCTGTCCATCAGCACTAATACTTAATACTTTATACTTAATACTTAAAAAACTCTCATTTCCGCAGTCGTGCTACGGGGATATTCAGCTGTTGACGGTATTTGGCTACTGTCCTGCGGGCAATGGGATACCCTTTCTCCTTCAATATATCCGCCAATTCATCATCGGTCAGGGGTTTCTTCTTGTCCTCGCCTTCAATACACTCTTTCAGAATCTTACGAATCTCACGGACAGACATCTCTTCGCCATCCTCTGTAGTATATCCGTCGCTGAAAAAGTATTTGAGCGGATAGATACCGTAATTCGTCTGTACATATTTACTGTTACTCACACGGGAGATGGTCGAAATATCCAATCCCGTACGTTCCGCCACGTCTTTCAGAATCATCGGCTTCAACAGCGATTCATCTCCTTCCAAAAAGAAAGGACGTTGCAGGTCGATAATCGCCTGCATGGTAGTCATCAAGGTATTCTGACGCTGACGGACAGCATCGATAAATCCTTGTGCCGCATCCATTTTCTGTTTCAGAAACATCATCGCTTCTTTAGATTCCTTAGACTGGTTGGCCCTGTTTTTTGTATGCTCCTCCACCATTTCCGTGAAATCACGACTCATACGGAGTTCGGGAACATTGCGGTTATTGAGGCTTACATTGATGGTTCCGTCATCATACGTTTCCACCATAAAGTCGGGAACTATTTGTTGGAGATTCCTGCCGATTGCTTCTCCCAAAGAAGCACCCGGACGTGGATTCAGTTTGGTTATTTCAGTAATGGCTTCCCGGAAAGTCTCTTCATCAATATCCAGTTTCTTTATAATCTTCTCCCAATGTTTACGGGTGAATTCTTCGTAACATTCTCTGATAATCCTTTCTTCCAGATTCAAGATAGGACTGGGAGTTTTCTCTTCTTCTTTTTTCCGGCAAATCTGTATCAACAGACATTCCTGAAGACTACGCGCACCGATACCTGCCGGATCGAAGTCCTGTAAGATGCTCAATGCTTCTTCCAGTTCCTCCTCGGTCGATTCGATACCGGCATAAATCGCCAGTTCGTCGCAGATACTTTCCAAAGATTTGCGAAGCAATCCGTCATCATCCAATGAACCGATCAGATATTCCACCAAGTCACACTGGTGCTCTGTCAGGTTGCGTTCACGCAACTGTTCTTTCAGGATTTCATAAAAAGAGGTGGAGTCGGAAAATGGAATATCCTCCGCCTGTTCATCTTTCGAACGGTTGTTCTCTTGCAATTTATAATCGGGAATATCGTCTTCTGTCAGATAGTCACTCAAAGAATCATAGTCGTTGGCATCGCTATCCATGCCATCCTCTGCATTGTCGGTATCAGAATATTCATCATCCGTAGCATTCTCTTCTTTACCTTCTTCAAGTGCCGGATTTTCAAGCAGTTCAGCATGGATACGGTCTTCCAGCTCTACTGCGGGAAGCTCCAACAGTTTCACGACCAGAATCTGCTGGGGCGAGAGCGTCTGTACCTGCTGTTGCGCCTGAGATTGTATTTGACGGGAACCTTGTGCCATATTCGTTTTTGCTTTCTACTGTTTCTCGCTACAAAAGTAACTTTTTAACGAGAGATTACACAGATTAGGGAGATAATTTTTAATCCTATAACACAAAATTCGTTATCTTTGTTGCACGAACTTAAAAACTAGGACCATATGTTTGCCAAAGAAACGTATATGCAGCGGAGAGCCCTGCTGAAAAAGAACTTAGGCTCCGGAGTGTTGTTATTTCTCGGAAATGACGAGTGCGGACTGAATTACGAAGATAACACGTTCCGTTATCGTCAGGATTCCACTTTCCTTTATTATTTCGGACTTTCATGTGCCGGACTTTCGGCTATTATCGATATAGATGAAGACAAAGAAATCATCTTTGGTGATGAGTTGTCTATCGACGCAATCGTATGGATGGGGTCACAACCGACATTGCACGAAAAATGCGAACGTGTAGGCGTAAAAAATCTGATGCCGTCTGCTGACATTGTAAGCTATCTCCATCAGTGTGTGCAGAAAGGGAAAGCAGTTCACTATCTGCCTCCTTACCGTCCTGAACATAAGCTGAAGCTGATGGACTGGCTGGGTATTCCTCCCGCACATCAGGAAGGTTCTGTTCCATTCATCCGTGCCGTGATCGCTCAACGCAACTATAAATCTGCAGAAGAAATCGCAGAGATAGAAAAGGCTTGCGATGTTACTGCCGATATGCATATTACAGCCATGAAGGTACTTCGTCCGGGTATGTATGAATATGAAGTGGTAGCTGAAATGAACCGGGTGGCCGAATCTAACAACTGCCAACTTTCATTCGCCACCATCGCCACTATCAACGGGCAGACTCTGCACAACCATTATCACGGAAATAAAGTGAGGCCGGGTGATTTGTTCTTAATCGACGCCGGTGCAGAAGTTGAATCCGGTTATGCGGGTGATATGTCGTCTACCATTCCTGCCGATAAGAAGTTCACCACCCGTCAGCGTGAAGTATACGAAATTCAGAATGCGATGCACCTGGAATCTGTAAAAGCTCTCCGCCCGGGTATTCCTTATATGGACGTATACGAACTGTCGGCCCGCGTCATGGTGGATGGCATAAAGACGCTCGGATTGATGAAAGGAAATACCGAGGATGCTGTACGCGAAGGTGCCCATGCGTTGTTCTATCCACACGGATTAGGTCACATGATGGGATTGGATGTACATGATATGGAGAATCTGGGAGAGATATGGGTAGGTTACAACGGCCAGCCGAAGAGCACACAGTTCGGTCGCAAATCGCAACGCCTCGCCATCCCATTGGAGCCGGGATTTGTACATACCGTAGAACCGGGTATTTACTTTATTCCTGAATTGATCGATATGTGGAAAGCAGAAAAGAAGTTCACTGATTTCATTAACTATGATGTAGTGGAAACTTATAAAAACTTCGGTGGTATCCGCAATGAAGAAGATTATCTGATTACAGAAACCGGTGCCCGCCGATTAGGCAAAAAGATTCCATTGACACCGGAAGAGGTGGAAGCCTTAAGATAAAAGGTTCCATCCTGATAAAAGAAGAACCTTTCTTCTGTTCAATAGCGGAAGCTTTTCATCCGGGTGAAAAACTTCCGCTATTTTTGTCAGAGTACCAAATAGTCCATCTAAAATCACATTTTTTCTACCCTCCTTTTCCCGAATCTTGCGTAATATTGCAACAGAATTAAAACAACTTACTATTTCAAATCCATAAAAACAATGAATAACACCATGAAGAGACTACTTTTATCCGTATGGCTATTGTCACTAACTTTGTTATCCGCCGTAGCCGAAAACTACCCTTATAGAAGTGACGTTCTTTGGGTCACAGTTCCCAACCATGCCGACTGGCTCTATCAAACAGGAGAAAAAGCAACTGTAGAAGTACAATTCTATAAATATGGTATACCCAGGGATAACGTAACCGTCACCTATGAAATAGGGGGAGACATGATGCCTAACGCTGACACCAAAGGGAGTGTGACTTTGAAAAACGGCAAAGCCGTAATTCCTCTCGGCACAATGAAAGAACCCGGATTCCGTGATTGCCGGCTGAAAGCGACCGTAGATGGAAAGACTTACTCACATCATGTAAAAGTCGGTTTTTCGCCGGAAAAGCTTCTTCCATATACTACCATGCCTTCGGATTTCAATGAATTCTGGGAAAAAGCAAAAGCGGAACAAAAAGAATTTCCTCTAACGTACACCAAAGAGCATGTAGAAAAATACTCAACCGATAAAATAGATTGTTATCTCGTAAAATTGCAATTGAACAAACGCGGGCAATGCGTCTACGGATATTTGTTCTATCCCAAGAAAGAGGGCAAATTTCCGGTTGTATTATGCCCTCCGGGAGCAGGAATCAAAACAATCAAAGAACCACTGCGACACAAATATTATGCAGAGCAAGGCTGCATCCGTTTTGAGATGGAGATACACGGCCTTCATCCGGAAATGAGTGACGAAGCATTCAAAGAAATCAGCAATGCTTTTAATGGCAGAGAGAACGGCTACTTAACCAATGGACTCGACAGCCGCGACAATTATTATATGAAACGGGTATATCTGGCCTGTGTACGCGCTATTGATTTCCTGACTTCCCTACCTGAATGGGATGGTAAAAACGTAATAGCACAAGGAGGTAGCCAGGGAGGAGCCTTGGCATTAATCACTGCCGGACTGGATCAACGGGTGACAGCCTGTGTCGCCAATCATCCTGCATTAAGTGACATGGCAGGCTATAAAGCCGGACGTGCCGGCGGATATCCTCATTTCTTCAGGAATTCGGTAGATATGGATACTCCTGAAAAAATAAAGACAATGGCCTATTATGATGTTGTGAACTTTGCGAAATTAATCAAAGCAGATACCTATATGACATGGGGATTCAACGATGATGTATGTCCTCCGACAACCAGCTACATCGTATACAATGTACTAGACTGTCCGAAAGAAGCACTGATTACTCCCATTAATGAGCATTGGACTTCCAACGATACCGAGTATGGACATCTGCTTTGGATAAAGAAGCATTTAAAGTGAAGTTTTAATCATTCCATCTGGATGCGGGCAATTCTTTCTTCCCGTACCATTTCTTCCAGGCATACGCTTTTCTCTTCCTGAGATAAAGCGTATCGCCACTATGCTTTATCGCCTCCCAATTAAAGATAGAATGAGGACGGAGGATCTTTTCAAACCAATAAAGTATGTGATAAGTCACGAATGGCAACACCATCCACCACCATGAAAACAGGATTGATAAAATAAGTGCTGGTATCAGGGTTAAAGAACAACATTCCCAATACTGTCTGGCATGAATCCGTAGTTCCATTTCTTCCCAGACTTCCAGATATTTATAGCGGGTAAAGAAAAACCAGCCTAACATAAAATAGTGTTTCTTCCCTTTTCCTAAGAACCACTTCGCTAAAAGACTATTATAAAAAATCATATTCACATTTTTTTTGTTGCATGTAGTCCCTTCTTAACAGCAAAAGCAATCAAAAGTTCAATATTTTAAAGTTTTGTATAACAACCATAACATTCTTTCCCTAAATATCACTCAAATATTGTTTATTTTTGTGTTCCTTTGCTTCACTACAACAAAAGGTTTATTTGTATTTTCTGCAAAGGAAATACAAATCACGAATATATCCTAATTTTTCTACTTAATATTTAAAGCTGCTTCCTCCTAAAAATTCACGCAACAAAGAAGTAGGCGGAATTTCCTTATCCTGCACCGGAATAAAATATTTGATAAACTTCAGTAACCGGTAGGCCTCACAATATTCAGGACAGTTTCGCGGGACACCCATCAGAATAGGTTCGGCATGCAAACGAAGTACGGCAAATTCAAAGAGTAGTGCTGAATTAAACATTACATCAGCATTCTCCTGATAAGGAAATATCCATTTATCTTCACCGGCACGCACACTAGGCCAACGTGATATGGTTTCACGTGCAGAGTATCCCCGATAATTAAAGTCGCGGATAATGCGGCGCAACAAACGGTTGTCGGTAGTCGGAATCCAGTTATGATCATCCAACGAAATAGTGGTCAATGCTGAAACGTAAATCTTGAATTTCCGTTCAGCCGGTATATGCGGTGTCAGTTCCGGATTTAGGGCATGAATACCTTCCAGAATCAGAATTGTATTATCTTCTATTTTCAGTTTATCCCCTTTATATTCCTTTTTGCCTAGAGAGAAATTAAAACGGGGCAGTTCCACCTCTTCGCCACGGAGAAGCGCCTGCAACTGTTGATTAAACAATTCCAGATCGAGCGCATAAAGTGATTCATAATCATAGTTTCCGTTTTCATCCAAAGGGGTTTCTTCACGGTCTACAAAATAATTATCCAAAGAGATCGGGAATGGCTTCAATCCATTTGTCATCAGCTGAATAGAAAGCCGTTTGCTGAAAGTTGTCTTTCCCGAAGAAGACGGTCCGGCAATCAAGACCAGTTTTACCCGGTTACCATTTTCGCCACGATGGAAAATAGTATCGGCTATCTGCGCTATCTTTTTTCTCTTGCAATGCTTCCGCAACATTAATCAAGTCAGTGGCATGTCCTTCCTCACAGGCAAGATTAAAATCTCCGGCATTATTAAGTCCCATGATATAACTCCAGTTCAGATATTCCTTAAAGACATCCAGCATTTTCTCCTGTTTCACGACCTCTTCGAGCATATCCGGATTTTCCCGGCTCGGAATCCGGAGCAGCAGCCCGTCATAATACTTCACAATATCGAATAATTTAAGATATCCGGTGCTGGGCAGCAGATTACCATAATAATAATCAACAGTATCACCCAACGTATAATAATAGGTATAAAGGGAACCGGAAGTTTCCAATAACCTCACTTTATCATTCATCCCCCGCTCACTGAAAACCCGTACTGCCTCTGCCGTATGACATTCAATGCGGTGATAAGGAATATTTTCCGCAATGATCTCCTGCATCCGTTGCTTGATACGCTTCACATCCTCAAGTTCAATAGGGCGCCCAATCCGCAAATTACAGAAATAGCCTTTTGACACAGGATGTTCCACAAACAATTTTCCCTCGGGAAACAATTCCGTGACAGCTTTAAACAAGACAAAACAAAGCGAACGGACATAAGTACGCATACCGGACTGATCTCTCACATCCAGAAACTCTACATCCTTATTGTTATATACTCTGAAATTAAGTCCCTCGGAGCGATTATTGACCTTGGCACTCACTACTTGATAAGGAAAATTAAGATTAAAACCGTAATAAATATCCAAAAGTGAGCTTCCGATAGGGAATTCTTTAGAAATATTGTTATTTTTGCAACATATTTGTAACATCTGTTTCATCGAGTTCGTTAAAAGGTGAATAATTTGGTACTAATATACTTATAATCAGATAGAGAACAAATAACCATTAAAAATATTATAGATGGAATATTCTTTTTATGATTTTTTAAAGCTCATAGGCTCATTAGGACTCTTCCTCTACGGAATGAAAATCATGAGCGAGGGCTTACAAAAGGTCGCGGGTGATAGATTGCGAAGTATTCTAACGGCAATGACCACCAACCGGGTAACAGGAGTTCTAACAGGAGTGTTAATCACGGCCCTTATCCAGTCTTCTTCAGCAACGACGGTAATGGTCGTCAGTTTCGTTAACGCCGGACTACTCACACTCGCCGAATCCATCAGCGTCATTATGGGTGCCAATATCGGTACTACCGTAACCGCCTGGATCATTTCAATTTTCGGATTTAAGGTTGATATGGCTGCCTTTGCCCTTCCTCTCCTGGCCATCGCCCTTCCATTTATCTTCTCCGGTAAAAGTAACCGCAAATCCATCGGTGAATTCATTTTTGGTTTTTCTTTCCTTTTCATGGGGCTTTCTTATCTGAAATCAAATGCACCCGACCTGAATGCCAACCCGGAAATGCTTGCCTTCGTACAGAACTATACGGATATGGGATTTTTCTCCATCATTCTGTTCTTGCTTATCGGTACGATACTGACGATGATTGTGCAAGCCTCCGCAGCCACCATGGCAATCACATTAATTATGTGTGCCAACGGATGGATCAGCCTGGAACTGGGAGCGGCACTCGTATTGGGAGAAAACATCGGAACTACTATCACGGCCAATCTTGCCGCACTTACAGCCAACACACAGGCTAAGCGGGCAGCATTGGCCCATTTTGTTTTTAATGTGTTCGGCGTTATCTGGGTATTGATTGTCTTCCATCCTTTCATGGAACTGGTAAACTGGGTAGTAGATACTTTTTTCCAAAGCAATAATCCGGAAGTTGCCATCTCCTACAAATTGTCGGCTTTCCACTCAATCTTCAACATCTGTAACGTTTGTATACTGATATGGGCTGTGAAACTGATTGAGCGTACCGTATGTGCTTTAATTCATCCGAAAGAAGAAGACGAAGAACCCCGCCTGCGATTTATCACCGGCGGTATGCTTTCCACTGCCGAACTTTCTATCCTTCAGGCACGCAAGGAAATCCATCTTTTCGCAGAACGTACACACCGGATGTTCGGCATGGTGCAGGATCTGTTGCATACGGAAAAGGATGACGATTTTAATAAATTGTTCAGCCGGATAGAGAAATATGAAAATATCAGTGACAATATGGAACTTGAAATAGCCAACTACCTGAATCAGGTGTCCGAAGGCCGTTTGAGTTCTGAAAGTAAGCTACAAATACGTGCTATGTTGCGTGAAGTGACAGAAATCGAAAGCATCGGCGATAGCTGCTATAACCTGGCACGTACCATCAACCGGAAACGCCAGACTAATCTGGACTTTACCGAAAAACAATACGAACATATCCACTTCATGATGAAACTGACTAACGATGCACTTGCTCAAATGATTGTGGTGGTAGAGAAACCGGAACATCAAAGCATCGACATTAACAAATCCTTCAATCTTGAAAACGAAATCAATAACTACCGCAACCAATTGAAGAATCAAAATATTCTGGATGTGAACAACAAAGAATATGATTATCAAATGGGAGTTTACTACATGGATATCATCGCCGAATGTGAAAAACTTGGTGACTATGTGGTGAATGTAGTGGAAGCCAGCAGTGATGTGAAAGAGAAAAAAGCTTCTTAATAGATAAAATAAAGAAAATAAAAGGAGAATCAAGTATGTATTGATACAACTGATTCTCCTTTTTATTTATAGCATTATCTTTTATAAATTAATTGTATATGTATGATTCAGCCAAGCGCCAAAATAACGTAGATTCCGGAACAGTAGTTGTACGAAGCACTTTTGCAGTCCCGTCTTCCGAGGTCGGATTGATATTGGCAAATATATTCCACCCTTTATTAAAAGAACAATTATTATAATAATACGATTTGTCACTGCCTGTCAACGTAAAAGGACGGTCGGCATACTGATACCCCACCAGTGTAGCTTTTCCGGCAGAAGACTCTTTACCGGACCAGTTAGAAATAGCAATCCGTCCCACTCTCTTACCGCCATTAAAAACAAAGAAATCCCCTAGGGTCGCCACAAGAGCATCCGCATCATCCGAGGTCCCGGTCCAGTAACCGCCCATGCCATTACGCCGGTCTACCGCCTGAAGCTTTTCCGAAGGAAAACTCGTGGGAAGTATCATCACAATCTGTCCGTCCTTATAAGGAAATTCAAGAGTCTCAATCACTTGCCAATCCGCCCCCGTCACTTTCACCTCAACCCGGTCGAATGTAAAATCCGCAGGTATATTCTGTATATCTTTCACTATGATCGTGCTATAATCCGGAACATCCGGAGCAGGAGGCTGTTCTTCATTTTCATCATCACTACAACCAGCCATCAGAAGGCCGCATATTAATAACAGAGAGAGAGATAAAAAACATCTCAGATCGGTCATAACAGTTGCTTTATTATACATAACTTCCGATTTTTGCGTCAAAGATATTACATTTATAATCAGCAGAATAATTTCCAGCCATAAAAATAAAAAAATGACCGGGCATATATTCATACACCCAGTCATTCTCCTCTTAATAATTCTCTCTCTTGGTTTTATCCTTCGTACGGTTCAAAGTCTTCTTTTCCGACTCCACATAATGGACAAGTCCAATCATCAGGAATATCTTCAAATGCTGTTCCTGGCTCAATTCCGCTTTCCGGATCTCCTTGTTCGGGGTCGTAAATATATTCACAGACCGTGCAAATGTACTTTTTCATAACGTTCGTATTTTTAATTGGTTTTCTAAATAATATAACACAAACAGCAAGATATTTGTTCAACACTATTTCCAAACTAAAGAAAAAAACTATCTTTGTATCCATATTATCAAGCTAAAACAACAATATCATACTATGCTTATAGCACTATTGTCTACTTTAATAGTTTTATGCGCAGTCCTACTAATCAGTTTTTTATGGGAGCGTAGAAAATGCCTGCGGATGCAACAACGATTGTTCCGTGAATCCAGAAAGTTGGAACGCACCAGCCATATCGCCGGTGCCATCTTAAAGAATGTACACGCCTTTATCCTATTAATAGATAATGACTTTAAAGTTCTGAAAACCAACTATTACCAAAAAACCGGAACAAAAAAAGGAACAGAAGAAAAAAGAGTGGGCGACCTGTTGCAATGTCGCAATGCATTAGCAGCCGAGGGAGGTTGCGGCACACATAGCTTCTGCGGTTCTTGTCCGATACGTACCGCCATACGCCAAGCTTTCGAACAGAGACGAAACTTCACGGATCTGGAAGCCACTTTATCCGTAGTTACGTCTGATAATACTACCGTAGAATGTGATGCTGTCATATCCGGTTCTTACTTCCTCCTTAACGAAGAAGAGAATATGGTAATCACCGTACACGATGTTACCCGGCGGAAACAAGCTGAAAAGGAACTGCTACTAGCCAAGGAAAAAGCAGAAAAAGCTGATATTTCAAAATCTGCCTTCTTAGCCAACATGAGCCATGAAATCCGTACCCCTCTCAATGCTATTACCGGATTTGCAGAGGTATTAGGCTGTGCAACTACAGAAGAGGAGAAAGCTCAATATCAGGAAATCATAAAAATGAATGCCGACCTCCTGATGCAACTGGTCAACGACATACTCGATATGTCAAAAATCGAAGCCGGAACATTGGAATTTGTGCAGGCAACAGTCGACGTCAATCTGTTACTCTCAGATTTACAACAACTTTTTCAAATGAGAGTTGATGACGTCGGAGGAAAGATACAAATTATAGCAGAGCCGTCTCGCTCTTCCTGCATGATTCAAACAGACCGGAACCGGGTGGCACAAGTGCTTTCCAACTTTGCCGGCAACGCCATTAAGTTCACCCATGAAGGTAGTATCCGCCTCGGCTATGAAGCCAGAGACACCGAACTTTACTTTTATGTCAAGGATACCGGAGCCGGAATTCCGGCAGAGAAATTACCGGATGTATTCGAGCGCTTCGTGAAACTGAACAAAGATAAGAAGGGAGCGGGACTGGGACTTTCCATTTCTCAAACCATTGTCGCCAAACTTGGCGGGCAAATCGGGGCGGATTCCGTAGAGGGCAAAGGCTCCACATTCTGGTTTACAATCCCTTATCGGTCATGCGGTAAACCACGCTAACATATTCGACTTCATAAAAAGTTTTAATTAAACATTCTATCACAATTATATGTTGTATTTTTGCAGTTCAAATTAAACGCATGTATCTGCATGAGTACAAATAAAAATGACTATTATCATTTAGGACTTACGGATAACGAAGTCCTACAAAGCAGGGAGAAAAATGGTATTAACCTGTTAACGCCCCCCAAGCGTCCTTCTCTCTGGAAGCTCTATCTGGAAAAATTTGAAGACCCGGTTGTGCGTGTGTTATTAGTGGCAGCCGCTTTCTCGTTAATCATCTCCATCATCGAAAACGAATATGCTGAAACGATCGGAATCATAGCCGCTATCTTACTGGCTACCGGAATCGGTTTCTTTTTCGAATATGATGCCAGCAAGAAATTTGACTTGCTGAATGCAGTCAATGAAGAAACATTGGTAAAAGTGATCCGGAACGGACGTGTACAGGAAATCCCTCGTAAAGACATAGTGGTAGGTGATATTGTGATTCTGGAAACAGGTGAAGAAATTCCCGCTGATGGAGAGTTACTGGAAGCTATCTCTCTGCAAGTGAATGAATCCAATCTGACCGGAGAACCTGTTATCAATAAAACCACTGTAGAAACGGATTTTGATGAAGAAGCGACTTATGCTTCTAATCTGGTGATGCGTGGTACTACAGTAGTGGATGGTCATGGAACCATGCGTGTGCTGCATGTGGGTGATGCTACTGAAATCGGGAAAGTAGCCCGGCAGAGCACAGAGGACAACCTCGAGCCCACCCCGTTGAACATACAGTTGACCAAACTTGCAAATCTGATCGGAAAGATCGGTTTTACCGTTGCCGGTCTTGCTTTTCTCATATTCTTTGTCAAGGATGTATTGTTATTTTTTGATTTCGGTTCGCTGAACGGGTGGCATGAGTGGCTTCCGGTTTTCGAACGGACACTGAAATATTTTATGATGGCAGTTACACTGATTGTAGTAGCTGTGCCTGAAGGATTGCCAATGAGTGTCACGCTTAGTCTGGCATTGAATATGCGCCGTATGCTTTCCACCAACAACTTGGTGCGGAAAATGCACGCTTGCGAAACAATGGGAGCCATCACCGTGATTTGTACGGATAAAACCGGCACACTGACGCAAAATCTGATGCAAGTGCACGAACCCAATTTCTATGGTATCAAAAATGGCAGCGACTTGTCTGATGATGATATCAGCGCACTTATCGCAGAGGGAATCAGTGCTAATTCAACAGCTTTCCTTGAAGAATCAACCCATGGAGAGAAACCGAAAGGTGTAGGGAAATCCAACCGAAGTGGCTTTATTGCTCTGGCTTAACAAACAGGGAAGAGATTACCTGCAACTCCGCGAGCAAGCACATGTCCTCGATCAACTCACCTTCTCTACCGAACGGAAATTCATGGCAACTCTTGTTGAATCTCCCCTGATCGGCAAAAAAATACTTTATATAAAAGGAGCTCCTGAAATTGTTCTGGGCAAGTGTAAAGAAGTTGTTCTGGATGGACGGCGAGTGGATGCGGTAGAGTATCGTTCTACAGTGGAAGCACAACTGTTGAGCTATCAAAATATGGCTATGCGTACACTTGGATTTGCATTCAAGATTGTCGGAGAAAATGAGCCGAACGATTGCACGGAACTAGTTTCAGCCAACGACCTCAATTTCTTGGGAGTGGTTGCCATCTCCGACCCGATTCGTCCGGATGTGCCTGCTGCGGTTGCGAAATGCCAGTCTGCAGGTATCGGCATCAAGATCGTGACCGGTGACACTCCGGGAACTGCCACGGAAATCGCACGCCAGATCGGTCTCTGGAACCCCGAAACTGATACGGAACGAAATCGAATCACCGGTGTTGCATTTGCCGAATTGAGCGACGAAGAAGCACTGGACAGAGTGATGGACTTAAAAATCATGTCCCGCGCCCGCCCGACAGACAAACAGCGTCTGGTACAACTGCTTCAACAAAAAGGAGCTGTCGTAGCTGTGACCGGAGACGGAACGAATGATGCCCCGGCTTTAAATCATGCCCAAGTAGGCTTGTCAATGGGTACAGGTACTTCTGTAGCCAAAGAGGCCAGTGATATCACATTGCTCGATGACTCCTTCAACAGTATCGGAACCGCTGTTATGTGGGGACGTTCATTGTATAAGAATATCCAGCGTTTCATAGTTTTCCAGCTGACGATCAACTTTGTGGCATTGCTTATCGTTCTGCTAGGCTCCGTAATCGGTACGGAACTTCCGCTGACTGTAACACAGATGTTATGGGTGAACCTGATTATGGATACTTTTGCCGCTTTGGCTCTTGCCTCCATTCCACCCAGCGAAACTGTCATGCTTGAGAAACCCCGTCGCAGTACCGATTTTATTATCAGTAAGGCAATGAGATCTAATATAATAGGTGTGGGCTCTATCTTCCTCATCGTATTGCTCGGAATGATTTATTATTTCGACCACAGTACACAAGGAATGAATGTGCACAACCTGACCATTTTCTTCACCTTCTTTGTCATGCTGCAATTCTGGAATCTGTTCAATGCCCGTGTATTCGGCACTACCGATTCGGCATTCAAGGGACTTTCCAAATCGTATGGAATGGAACTTATTGTATTGGCTATTCTTGGCGGACAATTCCTCATCGTACAGTTCGGTGGAGCTGTATTCCGTACGGAACCGCTTGACTGGCAAACCTGGCTTCTTATTATAGGCGTTTCGTCCACGGTGTTATGGGTTGGAGAACTTATTCGCCTTGTTCAACGTATTATTCACAAAAAAAACAGAAATGAAAAGTAAAGGAATAAAAAACCTTCTTATTGATTTGGGTGGTGTACTTATCAATCTCGACCGCCAACGTTGCATTGAGCACTTTCAGAAGTTAGGGCTCCAAAACGTGGATGACTTGCTGGATATCCAGAATCAGGACGGAATCCTGATGCAACAAGAAAAAGGATTGATTACACCTGCCGAATTCCGTGACGGAGTTCGTAAAATGATAGGCAAAACAGTTAGCGACAAACAAATAGATGCAGCCTGGAATAGTTTTCTAGTAGATATACCCACACAAAAACTTGATTTATTATTAAAATTACGTGAGAAATATGTCGTCTACTTATTGAGCAATACTAACCAAATTCATTGGGAATGGACATGCGCTCATTTGTTTCCTTACCGCACCTTTAAGGTGGAAGATTATTTTGAAAAAACATACCTCTCTTTTGAAATGAAAATGGCCAAGCCCGAACCGGAGATCTTCAAGGCAATCATAGAGGATGCCGGAATCGAACCGCAAGAGACGCTCTTTATTGATGACTCTGAAATGAACTGTAAGACAGCCCAAAATTTAGGAATTTCCACCTATACAGCGAAAGCAGGCGAAGACTGGAGCCATCTTTTCAACCTTAAATAAATTTAGAGATATGCAGATTATACGTGACACATCGGCAATTACCCCGGAACCCTGCGTAGCTACTATCGGTTTCTTTGATGGGGTGCATGCAGGACATCGCTATCTGATTCAGCAAGTGAAGGAGATAGCCGCCGCGAAAGGTCTACGCTCTGCATTGGTTACTTTTCCCGTTCATCCCCGAAAAGTGATGAATGCGAAGTATCGTCCGGAACTGCTGACTACTCCCGAAGAAAAAATAAGCCTGCTTGCAGACATCGGGGTAGATTACTGCCTGATGCTTGACTTCACTCCTGAAATTTCCCGGCTCACTGCCCGGGAGTTTATGACACAGTTGCTAAAAGAGCGTTATCTGGTAAAATATCTGGTAATCGGCCATGACCATCGTTTCGGGCATAACCGCAGCGAAGGTTTCGAGGATTATGTACGTTATGGAAAAGAAATTGGCATAGAAGTAATTCGCGCCAAAGCGTATACCAGCAATATAGAAATAGGGGACGAGCCCAACATTCCGGTAAGCTCTTCCCTGATCCGTAAACTTCTTCATGAAGGAGAAGTTAGCCTGGCCGCCCATTGTCTGAAATATGAATATTTCCTCGACGGGATAGTAGTAGGCGGCTATCAGGTAGGCAGAAAAATAGGTTTCCCAACAGCCAATTTACGGGTGGATGATCCCGATAAACTGATTCCTGCCGATGGAGTATATGCCGTATGGGTGACATTTGACGGGAAAACGTATATGGGGATGCTGAATATAGGTGTCCGCCCGACGATAGACAATGGTCCGAACCGGACGATTGAGGTGAATATCCTCCACTTCCATTCCGACATATATGATAA
This sequence comes from Bacteroides sp. BFG-637, assembly GCF_024793605.1. NCBI lineage: Bacteria > Pseudomonadati > Bacteroidota > Bacteroidia > Bacteroidales > Bacteroidaceae > Bacteroides > Bacteroides sp. BFG-637. The sequence continues at coordinate 659,413 of NZ_JANUPD010000002.1, forward strand.
ATTCATCCGGCTTACTTTTGTAAAACGGACACGTCCCGAACTGAAATTCTCCAGTATCGACGAGTTAATAACACAGCTCCATAAGGATGCTGAAGAGACAGAAACAATTCTTAAAAAATAGATTCTTATGCAAAAGTCATTTATGAGTATCTCTTTGGTGGTAATAGCTATATCCATGTTAGCAATGTTTATCTATAGTTTCTTTACCACTAAATAAAAAACCATGAAAACGGCTATCAAATTAGTATTAATAGACCTTCTCATTGCGCAGATTGTTGCTCCAATCCTGATTATGATTCCTTGTACGATCTATTTGTTCGTCACCACGGGAAATCTGGATAAAGTCACTCTGACGCAAATGATTATGATTCCGGCACAGCTAACCGGTCAGATTATGATGGGTATTTATCTATGGAAAGCCGGTTATATCAGTAAAAAGAGGGCAACATGGTTACCAGTATCGGCCTCTTATCTGGTTTGCAGTGCCATCGCAATCCTCACTTGCGGGTTTGCAGTCTCCTCATTAATGAGCCTGCTGGATTGGATTCCTAATATCATGGAACAATCTTTCAACATTCTCCAATCCGGCTGGGGCGGTATTCTTGCAATAGCTATCGTAGGCCCCGTACTTGAAGAGTTATTGTTTCGCGGAGCCATCACCCACGCTTTACTTCAGCAATACAATCCGACTAAAGCAATTCTGATTTCCGCACTTCTGTTCGGTGTCTTTCATATAAATCCCGCCCAGATCCTTCCGGCATTTCTGATCGGTATCCTGTTGGCATGGACTTATTACAAAACAGGCAGTCTGATACCTTGTATACTCATGCATGTACTAAACAACTCATTGTCAGTCTATCTTAGTATCAAATATCCCGAAGCAGAAAATATGGACGACCTGATTAACGGTACCCCGTATCTCATCGTCCTATTCGGGTCAATCCTCCTGTTTATCGGTATCATACTGACCATGAATTTTCACCACAGAGGACTCAGAGGACACAAAGGTTTATACTGACAAGGGATATGTAGTAATCGCAAAATGTGTAATTCAAAAAAGACTCTGTGTACTCAGCGTCCTCTGTGGTGAATTTTATTTCTCTTTCGCTTTGAATGCTAATGCATACATTCGTATTTGTTTTACCATCGACAGCAAACCATTGCTACGCGTTGGCGATAGATGCTCTTTCAGTCCGATCTTGTCTATAAAATAAAGATCTGCATTCAAGATTTCATCAGGAGTATGTCCGGAAAGGACTTTAATCAACAAGGCAATAATTCCCTTTACAATCAAAGCATCGCTTTCTGCTTTAAAAACAATTTTACCATCTATATCATCCGCTTGAAGCCACACCCTGCTCTGGCATCCTTCAATCAAATTTTGTTCCGTCTTATATTTTTCTTCAAGTGGTTCCTGCTCATTTCCGAGATCAATAAGTAATTGATAACGGTCCATCCAATCGTCGAAGTCGCTGAATTCTGCAATCACTTCATCTTGTAGTTCATTAATTGACATTATAGTAATTATTTAATTAGACAATATACCAATGTGCGAATAACAGATGCCGTATTTAAAAACGGCACACCAGTATATCGACACCTTATTATATTATTTCTCGATTCTATTATTTCTCATTGTAAATCACTTCTAATACGGTCTGACCGACTGCTTTCAACGTATTCTTATCAATATGTTCCATATTGTCATTGACAGTATGCCATGTCGGGGTAAAGTCACCCTCCTGATTATATGGAATAATATCAATCGTTTTAATACGTGCCAGACGATTAATGAACAGATGGTCGTCTGTTACAAATCCTCCGTTTCCATCCATGAAAGTCTTTCCGTAACCCGCTTTTTTTGCCGCTTTCCAAACCTTCTTATTTATGTCCGGAGCAAATTCCTCCGAATATCCTTCTTTCATAAACACACTGCCTTCACCTCCTACCATATCAAGCAGGATACCAAAACGTGCATTATATCCTTGTACATGAGGATTACGTGCCCAATACTGCGATCCCAGACACCAGAACTCCTCCTTGTGCTGCCCCGTGTAAAACTGTGGCGCACCATAGTCTTCTGCATCCAATAGAATGATGTCAATTCCCAATTCCGGTTGTTGCTGATTGACCAGACGGGCTATTTCGAGCAAAGCTCCTACCCCACTGGCACCATCATTTGCACCCAGAATCGGAGTTTTATGGTTCTTCTCGTCAGAATCGTTATCCGCCCATGGACGTGTATCCCAATGTGCAAACAAAGCGATTCTCTTTTTACTTTCCGGCTTATAAGAACCGATAATGTTTCTCGCTTTCAACAACGTCCCGTCATAAGCAATCAAATCGGCATATTGGTTAGTCACTTGAGCACCGAAAGCCTCCAACTGACCGGCAAGGTAATTGCCACAGGTAACATGTTCTTTTGTATTAGGAACACGAGGTCCGAAATCTACCTGATTCTTTACATACAAATAAGCACTATCCGCATCAAATTGAGGTACATTCACGACAGTTTCTTCATTTTGTTCACTCGTACTATTTGCCTTGTTACCTCCACCGCAAGAGAATGCTGACAATAACAAAAAGGCACTCATTAATACTATCATAGTTTTCTTTTTCATCGTCCTTTTATCTATTAAAGCCTCAAAATTAGTCATTTTCACCACAGCATCGTTCAGATGGAATGGATTATTAACATATAAACTTCAGTTCCACATTTTTCTTTCCCACCACAAGCTCTACTTTTGCACCGTTGATAAGCGGGAGATTATGAGTCACATGCCCCACCGGGAAATTGAAACAGACGGGATAATCATACTCTTTTACTAAATCTGCCAAAGCAGCATACAGTTCCTTGCCCAGTGAACAGTCTTCTTCATATTCCGTAAATTGACCGATAATCAATCCGGACAGTTTTTCAAGTACGCCTCCTAGTTTCAAATTATACATCATACGCTCGATAGCATGCGGACGTTCGCTAACATCTTCAATAAACAGTATAGTCCCTTCCGCCGGAATATCATAAGGAGTCCCACGCAAACCGTAGGCTACCGCCATATTACCGCCATGCAAAACACCTTGTGCAGTTCCCTGCTTGTTCAATTTATGCTTCTCGCACGTGTAAGAAGGAATATTTCCCAATAAAATATCCTTCAGATAGTTTGCACAAAGATCATCTTCGGGTTCCACCGTAAGATGACGGGCCATCAATGAATGAAGGGACGCATATCCATTTTTCTGAAACAGATTGTGCAAGGCGGTTATATCGCTAAACCCCAGTAACCATTTCGGATGCTCACGAAAGGCCGTAAAATCAATTTTATCGATCAAATGTACCGCCCCATACCCTCCACGGCTACAAAGAATAGCTTTCACTTTAGGGTCGTCCATCGCATCCTGCAAATCTTTCAGCCGCTGCTTGATTGTCCCGGCATATCTTCCGGATGAACTTCCGGCATGTTTTCCTATAGCCACTTTCAAGCCCCATGATTCCATCCGTTTCTTGGCTCCTTTCAGGAATTGTTGGTCTATCTTACTCGAAGGTGATACAATAACCACTTTATCACCATTCTGCAAAAAGGGAGGAAATTGAATATCCATATATGTTCTTATTTTATTGACTTTCGTTGATAAAAACGTACCCAGTCCACTTCCATTTCTACCGGAAGATCCTTGGGAGAGACTGCTCCCACCCACGAGCCTCCCAACTGCATATCAATCAGCAGATAAAATGGCTGATTAAAAGGGAATTGTCCCTCTTCTTGCGTTTGTATGCGGGGGTAAGTAAACGTATGCACATCATTGACATAAAATGAAAGACTGTCAGGATACATTTCGACTGCAAAAATATTGTAGCGGTCGGGGTGAATCACTCCCGTAGAATGTGATACCGGGTGATCCTTGATTCCCAGCGTATAAGTGTAATGGGAATGAACGGTCTGATAAGCAATAGAATCATTATTCAAACGTTCCATGATATCAATCTCACCACCGGATGGCCATGCCGCTCCTTCAGGCAGCATCCAGATGGCAGGCCATGCTCCTCCCGCCGCATTCAGCTTGGCACAAATCTCAATACGCCCGTTCGCAAAAGCCTTTTTACCTTTCGTATAAACACCACCTGTCAAATAAGGGGCAGTGTCATTGGGTTGGGTATGATTGACAATACCTCTCAACACCAGTTTGCCTTTACGCATGGCATAACAGGAATCAAAGTCCGTCATATAGTTATTCCAGTCTGACTTTCCTCGTGGAATCTTGCTCCAGACCTGTGAATCAAAGTTCTTTTTCTGATTAAAGTTCTCTTCCCAGATCAAAGACCAACCGGAAGATATCTTGCTGCTTTTACAGGAAACAAGCGTCCAACAAAGGAAAATTAAGCTAAGAAATAATAGATTTTTAAACTGTTTCATGGTACTTTTATTTTATTGGGGGATTTATTTGCAAAAATACAGGAAAAAACGGTTCCATGCACATCCAACGGCCAAAACAAATAAAATATAGCAAAATGTTACATAATGGATGTAATTTTTCGGGTTATAATCGTTATTTTTTCAATCATTTTTCTGATATTTGCTAAAAATCTAACGTTATGGAACCTATTCTAAATTTTGCCCAGTTAACGGCTCATCTTAAAAAACTAAACCATAGAAAACGAATTGCCGTGGTCTGTGCGAACGATCCTAATACTGAATATGCCATCTCCCGTGCTTTGGAAGAAGGGATTGCAGAATTTCTGATGATTGGAGATTCTACCATTCTGAAGAAATATCCCACGCTCAAGCAATATCCCGAATACGTAAAAACCATCCACATAGAAAATCCGGATGAAGCGGCGCGCGAAGCTGTCCGCATTGTCCGTGAAGGAGGAGCGGATATTTTGATGAAAGGGATTATCAATACGGACAACTTACTGCGTGCCATACTCGACAAAGAAAAAGGTTTGTTACCGAAAGGGAAAATTCTCACGCATCTGGCAGTGATGGAAATTCCTACTTACCATAAACTGCTTTTCTTCTCGGATGCTGCTGTCATTCCGCGTCCCACGCTACAGCAACGTATAGAAATGGTCTGGTATGCTATCTGTACCTGCCGTCACTTTGGTATCGAACAACCGCGTGTCGCACTGATTCACTGCACAGAAAAAGTGAGTGCCAAGTTCCCTCATTCACTAGACTATGTGAATATCGTAGAACTTGCCGAAGCGGGAGAATTCGGAAATGTGATTATTGACGGTCCGCTGGATGTACGTACTGCCTGCGAACAAGCAAGTGGTGATATTAAAGGGATTGTATCTCCTATCAACGGACAAGCGGATGTGTTGATATTCCCGAACATTGAATCGGGTAACGCATTCTACAAATCCGTTTCCCTGTTTGCACAGGCAGAAATGGCAGGATTGCTGCAAGGCCCCATTTGCCCTGTAGTGCTTCCATCGCGTAGTGATTCCGGCTTGTCCAAATATTACAGCATTGCGATGGCATGCTTACAAGTGTCAGGAGATTGCAAATGCAGAAAACAAGTCAGCCAAGTCACCGGCTCATCATTCTAAATTCACCACTAAAAACCTACCATTCATGAAAATTCTGGTCATCAACCCCGGTTCTACTTCTACCAAAATAGCGGTTTACGAAAATGACACTCCTCTGTTCGTCAGCAATATAAAACATTCAGTAGAAGAACTATCCGCTTTTCCCGAGGTGATAGACCAGTTTAAATTCCGGAAAAACCTGGTGTTACAAGAATTGGAAAACAATAAGATACCTTTTTCTTTTGATGCCATCATCGGACGTGGCGGTTTAGTAAAACCGATACCGGGCGGAGTGTATGAGGTAAATGAAGCCATGAAACGTGATACCGTACATGCCATGCGTACCCATGCCTGTAACTTAGGAGGATTGATTGCCAGCGAACTGGCGGCTACATTGCCCGGCTGTCCGGCTTTCATTGCTGATCCGGGAGTGGTGGATGAACTGGAAGACATAGCACGCATCACAGGTTCTCCTTTAATGCCGAAGATTACTATCTGGCATGCATTAAACCAGAAAGCAATCGCCCGCCGCTTTGCCAAAGAGCAGGGAACCCAATACGAAAAGCTGGATTTAATTATCTGCCATCTGGGAGGTGGCATCTCTGTCGCAGTCCATCACCACGGACGAGCCATTGACGCCAACAATGCATTGGACGGTGAAGGTCCTTTCTCACCGGAACGTGCCGGTACACTTCCCGCCGGTCAACTGATCGACCTATGTTTTAGCGGTCAACTCACCAAAGACGAATTGAAAAAACGTATCTCCGGACGCGCCGGACTGACCGCCCATCTAGGTACAACCGATGTTCCCGCCATTATACAATCTATCGAAGAAGGAGATAAAAAAGCAGAACTGATACTGGATGCCATGATTTACAATGTTGCAAAAGCAATAGGAGCTAGTGCCACCGTACTTTGTGGAAAAATAGATGCCATCCTTCTGACAGGAGGCATCGCTTATTCGGACTATGTGATTTCAAGACTGAAAAAAAGAATTTCTTTCCTGGCTCCCATCTACGTTTATCCCGGAGAAAATGAAATGGAGTCGTTAGCATTTAATGCCGTAGGAGCACTAAAGGGGGAATTGCCGATACAAATCTATAAATAGGCAGTCGCACAAAAAGGCTATTTAGTAACCAATCACCAAGCAGTTGATTGTTTCTGTTTCTAATTGGAAACGGCTAACTGTACAGCACCATTCACAATGCCTGCTAATATAAAGCCTTGAGCACATAAATGGTTTGACAAAAAAAGAACACTAATACAAATAATAACAGTAAGGTAATATTTGTCTATTTCACATAGATAGTTGAATAACATAATAAAAAAAGAATTTTGCGATAGTTTCTTTAGCGGGGTTAATAAAAAAAGCGCCTATTAGCCATCGCATTAACCACGATTTTAACCACGACCTTAACCACGAAGCTATACTTTTGTCATGTCTCAACCCGTTGGAACATTCAACGTTGGCAACACATGAAAACGCTGTGATTACTTCGCAAGCTATAAACTCAAAAAGAAAATTATGAAGAAATGTTGGTTATTATTTTTAGTGCTTAGCTGCACGCTTCTTGCCCAGTCCAAAGACTGGACACAATACGTTAATCCGTTAATGGGAACACAATCATCTTTTGAATTATCAACAGGTAACACCTACCCTGCCATTGCCCGCCCTTGGGGAATGAATTTCTGGACGCCACAGACCGGAAAAATGGGAGACGGATGGCAATATGTCTATACAGCCAATAAAATCCGTGGATTCAAACAAACCCATCAGCCCAGCCCATGGATAAACGATTACGGACAGTTCTCCATTATGCCGATGGTAGGTAAACCTGAATTCGACGAAGAAAAGCGGGCTAGCTGGTTCGGACACAAAGGAGAAGAAGCAACTCCTTATTACTACAAAATGTATCTGGCCGAATACGATATTGTCACGGAGATGTCTCCTACTGAACGTGCTGTACTCTTCCGGTTCACTTTCCCGGAAAACGAACATTCGTATATTGCAGTCGATGCATTTGACAAAGGGTCTTTTATTCAGATTATCCCAGAAGAAAACAAAATTATCGGTTATAGTACACGCAATAGCGGAGGAGTTCCCGAAAACTTCAAGAACTATTTCATTATTCAATTCGATAAGCCTTTCACCTATAAAGCCACTGTGAATAATGGAAGTATTCAAGAAAATGCAACCGAACAGACTACTGACCATGCAGGAGCCATTATAGGTTTTAAAACTCAACGTGGAGAACAAGTACATGCACGCATCGCTTCTTCCTTTATCAGCTTCGAACAGGCTGCAAGGAATATGAAAGAATTAGGAAATGACAATCTGGAGCAGATAAAACAAAAGGGACAGAAAGCATGGAACCAGGTACTGGGAAAAATCGAAGTGGAAGGAGGAAATCTCGATCAATACCGCACTTTCTACTCCTGCTTATACCGTTCGTTACTTTTCCCCCGAAAATTCTACGAACTGGACGAAGCCGGAAAACCTGTTCATTACAGCCCCTATAACGGGCAAGTTCTACCGGGATATATGTTTACCGACACCGGGTTTTGGGATACCTTCCGGTGTCTTTTCCCATTACTGAATCTGATGTATCCGTCGATGAATAAAGAAATGCAGGAAGGGCTCATCAATACCTACAAAGAAAGCGGATTCTTCCCCGAATGGGCCAGCCCCGGACACAGAGACTGCATGATAGGAAATAATTCGGCTTCCATACTGACAGATGCTTATTTAAAAGGTATTAAAGTAGAAGATGTGAAAACCTTGTACGAAGGGTTAATACATGGAACAAAAAGCGTACATTCCACCGTATCTTCCACAGGAAGACGCGGATACGAATATTATAATAAGCTAGGCTACGTCCCTTATGACGTAAAAATCAATGAAAACACTGCCAGAACTTTGGAGTATGCCTACAACGACTGGTGTATCTATCAATTAGCCAAAGAATTAAAGCGACCGGAAAAAGAAATACAGCTCTTTGCCAAACGGGCGATGAACTATAAGAATGTATTCGATAAAGACTCCAAGCTCATGCGAGGAAAAAATGAAGATGGAACATTCCAATCTCCATTCTCACCATTGAAATGGGGGGATGCATTTACCGAAGGAAACAGCTGGCACTACTCATGGTCTGTATTCCACGATCCACAAGGATTAATTGACTTAATGGGAGGAAAAGATATGTTTATCACTATACTGGATTCTGTATTCTCCGTACCTCCTGTCTTTGATGAAAGTTATTACGGGCAGGTTATTCATGAGATTCGTGAAATGACAATCATGAATATGGGGAATTACGCACATGGCAACCAACCAATCCAACACATGATCTACCTATACAACTATGCCGGTCAACCCTGGAAAGCGCAGTATTGGCTACGCCAGGTCATGGATAAAATGTACACACCGGGTCCTGACGGATATTGTGGAGATGAAGATAATGGGCAGACTTCGGCATGGTATGTTTTCTCCGCATTAGGTTTTTACCCCGTATGTCCGGGAACCGACGAATACGTCGTTGGTGCTCCTCTTTTTAAAAAAGCAACCTTACATCTTGAAAACAGTAACAGCCTCATCATCCAGGCAACCGATAACAGCAAGAAGAATATGTATATTCAAACAATGAATCTGAACGGCACAGAATATAAAAAGAACTATCTACGCCATGAAGACTTATTAAAAGGAGGAAACATCAACTTCCAAATGGGAAGCCAGCCCAATTTAAGCAGAGGAACAGAAGAGGAAAGCTTTCCTTACTCCTTCTCTAAAGTCCTAAAAAAGATTCATTAAATTCATAAAAAACAAGAGACTGTTTAATTAAGTCTCATGTTGATAAGTTTGCCTCTATTATGGGAATCCATAGCAGAGGCAAATTTTATTCTTCAAGACTTATTAGAGATATTCATTAAAAGGAAAAAGTTATCTCCTTATTCATCAACGTTTCAAAATCAGGCAAAAATAGATGAACCGCAAACCATCTAGCAACATTTATGGTATTTGTATTTTAAGAAAGAGTAACTTCTTCCAATAAGGCAAGCTCCCAACTACGCCAAACAATCGTAATTAACTTCAACCCACCTTTCGCTCTGGCTTCTGCCACCAGTTCGTCTTCGCTGTAACGCAGCAACTGACCACGTGCCTCATCGGCAAGGGTACGTATTTCTTTTTCCGAAGCACCGGCTTTTGCATATTTCACCTCAAGCAGATAGGTGAAAGGAGGCAATACGGGAACCGACGGACTAGGTCTGAATAAGAAGTCTGCGAAGCCTTTATTCAATTCGTATTCCGGGTAGAGCTGATAATACCGATACATTCCTAAATAAGCAAGCAAGAAGCCTTTAATATGCGCTTCACCTTCAATATATTCACGAATACGGCTTTGCTCACGAACAGCGTCGGCAATAAAATCGAACAACGGTTTCCAGTCCCCTCTGAAAGCCATATTCTCAAATAAAGCACTCATCTTGTTCATATCCATTTTAAAGATACCATGCTTGACGTAGCCTTGTATCAGGAAATTAAACAGCTGCTCTCTTACAACTAAATTCGGCACATGCAAAATGGGTCTTCCCACCATATCTACACCTTTAATGGAGAGAAGCCCGAAATAGAATAGCAAAGACTTGAAGTTACTAGGATCCGTCATCTCCAATGCAGAAAAATGAGTAACGATGTCAGTAGTAATCTCTCCCTGCTCGGCTATCTCTTTTATAACGGAAAAATTCTCTCCCAATCCGTGATCGAGCTTTATCAAGTATGTCAGTTTGTTGAAGTCGGTACGGATATTGGGGTCTACAATTTCTTTAGGCTTTTTATGATGAAGTACAAAAGATTTCAGAAAATAAAGAGTCATATCGGAATTAAACATACACTGCTCCAATGTATCTTCACTAAAGCAATAATTGTCATAATTAGGTTTCATCATGGCAACTATATCATCTATAGATTCTTCAAGTACTCCCTCCTCTTTATAATATGTCAGCATTTCACGCAATTCCTTCTCACTAAAGCCAACCAAATCATTAAACCAAGGATCAGTCGTTATATTAGTTCCGATATTAAATCCACTTGTGACATCATCCATCGTCACCGGACTCACCCCGGTAATAAACAACCGTTCAAGGGCAGCCCCTGTTCCTGTTGTAGCGGATTTTATCACGTTAAAGAAGCCACGAATGAAACCTTCACCATGCGTTGCTTTTCTATAAAACTCGGTACCGTAGGTTGAAAGAATGGTATTGGTGAAATTATCGTATTCATCAATAAGCAAATAAATGCGGAGATTTCCTTTACGGCTGGCATAGGTACTGATTGCCGATAAAAAAGCACCGGGGTCTTTTTGTGTACCTTCATCCAGAATCTCCCAGATTTCTTTTCCAAGCAAACGCTCGTATTTGTACACGAAGTCCTTCAGCTTGTTACAGCAATGAAGTTTAAACGATTGCTCAACCTCATTGACATTAAAACTCACTTCTGAAAAGTTAAACCGCATAATGAGAAACTGATTGTGAAGTTTCGTCGGATACTGGCCTATGTATAACTGACCAAACAGTTCATCAAACTGCTCTGCGTAACTTACATCATAATAAGTTTCTAACATTGCCAAAGTCAGACTCTTTCCAAATCGGCGAGGGCGAATCAGAAACAGATAACGTGGTTGCATTTCTATTTTCTCAATAAACATCGTTTTATCTACATAATAGAAATTGTCTTTGATTATTGCTTCAAAATCAGTTATTCCATAAGGTATTTGTTTCATCATATTGCGAATCCTTTCAATTTATCTGTTTTTTTATTTCTGCAGACTTTCTTCAATATGCTGCAAACGACGTTCTAAAGCGGCATACTTTTCATCCTTTTCTTTTTAAAAGACGCTCATAAAGTTCGGTGATTTTGTCGATAGGATTGAAATTGTTAACTCGATTGTCCTCACCAACTTCATCAACAAATCCAATATTAGCATTTGTGGCTGCATTACCATTATTTGTAATATTCTCAAACACCACCGTCTGTGCATCCTCCTCCAAAGTCTTGAGATAATCGAAAGGCACATTCAACGCCCGTGCAAAGCGTTGCAACATTTCATCATCAATCACTCTCATCTTCTCATATTTAGAAACAGCAGGCTGTGAGAGATGTACTAATTCACTCAAACCCTCCTGGTTCATATTCTTTTCAACACGGGTACGACGTATATTGCGTCCGTGATGGACTCTCCCAATAATCAATTCTTCTGTTTCCATTTTTATTTTCTTTCTTTTTAAAATCCAACAAATATACAAATGAAAAGTTTCGCTCGAAGCAAATATACGAAAAAAACGAATAGATGTGATAATATGAATAAAAGGAATATTACAACCTGACAAATAGAATAAAATGAATACTTCAAATAGCGTGTAATGTGTTAAATAATTACAAACTTTACCACACGAAAGAATAGCAAAACAAAAGAGCTGACCGACATGAAAAGAATATTAACAAACAAAGAATATAGATTCATAAAAGAGCTCAAAGGATTGATGGCTAGATACAATGTAGTAATCTCTACAGATGCACAAGGAAAAATTGAGATTGTAGTGAATGAAGACAATGAATCGTTTGACTTTGAAGCAGAAAGCACGATCTATTTAGGAGCTTGCTTTTCTAATCACGAGCTAAATGAATTACTGGAAAGAAACCTCGCACATATAAAACGAATAGAAGAGGAGTATAAAACAAACTTATAAACTAACTGATATAATCGAAAAATCATTAATCCTAATCTCTATATAAACACCCTATCAGTTCCTTTTAAACCAACGGCCTCTTCCTTTAAAAGGAAGGGGTCGCTCCTTTAAAAGGAACGAAGCGTTGGTTTTAAAGCAAGAAAAGCGGCTTTATTAGCGGGTATATTTGCCTGTATCATAAACTTTTTGAGCAAAAAAGCTCTTTCAAAGAAATTTTTCTCATATCTTTGCGACGTGTTAAGTTAATAAATTGATTAAGGTCGATTTTTGACTGTTTCGAATCGGGAAGTATGGGGGTACTTTCCGATTCTTTTTATATAAAACAGGTCAACTCTGAATGTTACTAATAAAAAATCCCGTTTTTTAAAAAAACGGGATTAAATGCAAAGAAAAACAGACTCGGCTTAACCAAAGCAATAAATTAAGTCAGAGTCAGATTAGAATATACTGTGGGTTATCTCGTACCCGATGTTTCATTTTTAACACAGCGGATAGACTGTCCAAATGTCGGCAACTGATACATAAGTCCCGGATTCGGCCATTTACCCAAAAACATACTCCATACAGCATGAGGATCTTCGGCAGACGATGCAGCTATGGAAGAGGTATGGTAATAACCTGTCTGCCCAGCATACTCCAGACTACTATTCTGATTACGACGTCTTCCCGCCGAAGGAAAGAAAACAGAAGCACCATTCGACTCATTATAGACCAGAATTCCCATATACGCAGCCTGCGCATTCTCCGATGAAACACAATAAGGATAATTCCCGTCACCCGATCCCATTTTGACAGGTCGGCGGTCAAAGAAACCATCAGCATAAAAACCTATAGAGAATTTCATATGTTCTTGTGCTTCACTTGTACTATTTCTATCCTTCCAAAAGTTCTGATATCGGTCTACCTTAATTCCACCCACTCCCGCCGAACCATCATATCCTCCAATATTCGAATTCAAACCGGCATCTCCACTTAATGGATTTATAAATAAAGATTGCCGCAACTCGGAAAAAGCTATATCATCGCTATAATCCACCAAATTTGCCTTTATGACATTTTTATCGGTATCAACAATGACATGATCGCCATTCTGATCCAAATTATTGGGATACGGTCCGTTATAAGAGACTCTATCAATATACCCATCCGACGGGCGGTGATATCCTTCAGGACAAGATTCAAAAACCTCTGTGTATCCATAATCATATATAATTTCCGGTGATGGAAGGAGCCGCTCCCCATACCGGTAAAAACAGCTTATACGTTTCATTGAGGAACTGTATATCTTTAATCCAATGGTCTACAGTGAGGGCAGTAGGATGATAAGCTAACCGGAAATAATCCTGATTCGCCTTCTTGGGAAGTCCCCATTGAAAGAAAGCCCCAGCCTGACTTGGATACTTTACAAACTTTGCCTGCTTATGATCCACCGGAGTATACAGGGCATTACTACCGTTATAATAGGCCGGAGAGGTCAGATTATAAGGTGATATTTTACGAGCATAATCACGGGATTTACCTTGCAATGGCCCTTTAGATATAGGGTCTGCAGTTCCCGGCCTCATAATATAATCGGGCTCTTCCCCCTGCCGGACATACAGATATTCTGCACTGTACCACACTTGATTGTCCCCTGTCCCCCATCTACCTCCATAACGTTCAATTTTAACTCTGGCATACCTTGGAGTTGCTCCCGTATTTTTCCCTTTTACACCAATACGGAAATAGACACGTCCCCTACCTTCCACATAGGTTCCTCCCTCTCCTTTATATGCATTAGGGAGCACCTGATAGTGTTCTGGATTCCCCGGATCATCCATTCCGACACGAGGGTCGAAGCTTGGAGTAGAACTCAAGACTACAAAATCACCGGATTCCACAGTCGCCTTCCAAGGAGAAATTGCTCCCAAATCTTCCGGACGCTCGCTTGCTCCCGCTATCCTAGCCTGCTGTCCGGTAATAATTCTTTCACCAACCTCATCATCTCTAAAAAAAGCACCTATGTACCCAGTTCCGTATGCATTAAATGCAAAACGTTTTCCGTCTTGAACTGTATTGACTTTTATTTCTCTTTGCAGTTTGCCACCGTCTTCGTCTTCAACAGACAAAACAATCCGATAAGTTTCCCGCGCACCCTTCACATTCTGTTCATCAAGCAACACATCCATATATCCTGTACCGGTTTGAGATGTTTTATCATAGGTGTACAGAAAACGGGAAGTGGCGTATGTGATCGTCGCCCCATTATCTTTGGTATCATTAGACTTTAATACAAGGTCATTAAATATCTTTTCTGTTTCGGCCTTAGTAGTTCCCGTAGCACCCACATACAATTCGGGTAACACTTTCACTATCGGCATATTGGAACTGAAAGAGATCCGCGCCCCATTAAAATCGGTAATACCGGTTTCCAAAGTCGATACATTCAAGACTTTGACACCTACTATGTCCCAATCTTCATCCACATCTTCCCACTTCGATGCTATTATATTCACCTGCAATGGGTCTTGTATATATCCTGTCAAGTCGAGCTTCGTATTTTTAGGCAAACTATAATTCACCGGACTCGAATTTATCTTCAATTCGCAAGACGGACTATAATTATCTACCATATCAACGGTGAAAATCACAGCCTCATCTTCGTCATTGACAGATGCCGGTTCGCTTGCCGGCAAGATAATACGGTTGACTTTCTTGCCCCATCCCCATTCGGCGGTAGCAGTGCCGTCAGCAAAATACCCCCCATCGTCGGTTAAGGTAAACTTACGTACCACATTCCGTTCAATAGCCGGACCATCATAACCTGCCGTCAAGGGAACGAGATTGGGGATATTACTGAATATTACTCCTTTAAAAACACTATTCAAGTCATCCACTGCTTTCAGTTCAACATCTACCCTCACTCCAAGTCGTTCCAAAGCCAATAGTAGCATGGACACTGTCGTACCATTTTCCAGTGTGGCCCCCTGACCATTGGAAAGTACGGTTACATTCTTTATCTCCTGCATCATCGGGATGAGTTGCTCCGATGAGAAAAAACTTGCCGGATAAGCAATATGATTCAAATCACTGTAATTACCAATAGCTTCCAACTTGGTTTTAACCGGTATATGAGGAGGTTCATTGGCCAAAAACACAAAATCATACGTTCCCGGATCAATAGGATGCCGAATGATATCTCCTGTTGATGCAGCATAAGATACATTACTAATCTTATTTCCAGTCGTCCGATCAAATGCCAGAATACGCAGGGTGCGCACTACTCGGTCTTCCGGAGTACCCTCGTGTGTGGTTGCTCCCAGAGGTGTTATCCCTCTCACTGTCAGAAATGTCCCTTCCACAGTATTCTCGGTGAAAGTTTCATCTATACAAGAAGAAAAGACAATCAGCAATAACGCATAAAGCCAATTTCTATATATTCTATTTCCACTCTTCATCATTCATTGTTTCCTTTTACACAACATCAAATTCTCTCTCTATTCTCAATATGCAAATATCGTGAATTCGCGTAACTCTATGAATTATATCCATTTCTGATATAAGCAATAAACGTATTGAATAACAACTGATTATGCAAATCAAAGGCACATACATTGTAAAATGCAAAAAGCGTATTGACAGCGCATCAGCATTTGCGGATTTCACAAAATCCGTAAAACCCAAGTTTCGATATTCGAAATTCGCAACGAATAGATCCCTATACATCCATATACAAAAAAGCCCTTGAACAATCACGCTTCAAGGGGAGGGTATCACCTCATTGATACTATACTTTCTGAGAAGTGGAATTAAAAAAATAGTCTGAAAACTAAGTTTTCAGACTATTCATTATATAGAAGATATGACTCTTTTACTTCTTTTCCGGTCTTGGCATCAACACTTTTCTTGAAAGTTTGAATTTACCAGTTTTCTGGTCAACATCAATCAGTTTTACTTCAATCTCATCACCTTCCTTAATTCCAGCTTCTTCTACTGTTTCCAGACGCTTCCAATCAATTTCAGAGATGTGCAGCAAACCATCCTTGCCCGGCAAGAATTCGATGAATGCACCATAAGGCATAATAGAACGAACTTTACCTTTATAAACTTCGCCCACTTCAGGAACAGCAACGATTGCTTTAATCATGCGCATTGCATTATCAATACATTTTTTGTTTGTTCCGGAAACTTCGATGCGTCCCATACCATCAATTTCTTCGATAGTAATCACAGCACCTGTTTCTTCCTGCATACCTTGGATGATCTTTCCACCAGGGCCGATCACAGCACCGATAAATTCTTTAGGAATTGTCATCGTTTCAATGCGTGGAGCATGTTCTTTCAGGTCGGCACGTGGTTCAGCGATTGTTTCAGTAATCTTACCCAGGATGTGCATACGTCCTTCTTTTGCCTGATTCAAAGCACGTTCCAGAATTTCGTAAGACAGACCGTCTACCTTGATATCCATCTGAGTAGCCGTAATACCATCTTTTGTTCCTGTTACTTTGAAGTCCATATCACCCAAGTGGTCTTCGTCACCCAGAATATCAGACAATACAGCATATTTCTCTTCGCCCGGATTCTTAATCAATCCCATAGCGATACCTGATACCGGTTTCTTGATCTTCACACCAGCATCCATCAATGCCAATGTTCCGGCACATACAGTAGCCATAGAAGAAGAACCGTTAGATTCGAGAATATCTGAAACCACACGTACTACATACGGATAGTCAGCAGGAATCTGTCCTTTCAAAGCACGCCAAGCCAAGTGACCGTGACCGATTTCGCGACGGCCTACACCACGTTGTGCTTTTGCTTCGCCTGTAGAGAAAGGAGGGAAATTATAATGTAACAAGAAACGTTCTTTTCCGTGTTCCAAAACATCGTCAATGATCTTCTCATCCAGTTTGGTACCCAGAGTTACAGAAGTCAGTGATTGTGTTTCACCACGAGTAAAGATAGCAGATCCGTGAGGACCAGGCAGAGGACCAACCTCACACCAGATCGGGCGGATTTCAGTAGTCTTACGACCATCCAAACGCTTACCTTCGTCAAGGATAGAACGGCGCATTGCTTCTTTTTCTACATCGTGGTAGTAGCGGTCGATCAACGCACCCTTTTCGTCCAACTCTTCTTCAGAGAATTGAGCTTTAAATTCTTCACGGATAGCTTCGAAAGCAGCAAAACGTTCGTGTTTGTTATTGTTTCCGGAAGCGGCAACAGCATAAGCTTTTTCGTAACATGCTTCACGAACAGCCTTGCGCAAATCTTCGTCGTTCACTTCATGGTTGTATTCACGTTTCACTGTTTTTCCAACCTCTTCAGTCAACTCCATCTGAGCTTTACAATGAACCTTGATAGCTTCATGAGCTACTTTCATTGCTTCCAGCAATTCAGCTTCGGATACTTCGTGCATTTCACCTTCTACCATCATGATATTCTCATAAGTAGCGGCTACCATCAGATCCATATCAGCTTTTTCCAGTTGTTCAAAAGTAGGATTGATAACGAACTGACCGTCGATACGTGCTACACGTACTTCAGAAATCGGTCCGTTGAAAGGAATATCTGAAACGGCAAGTGCTGCAGAAGCGGCAAGTCCTGCCAATGCATCCGGCATATCCACACCATCAGCAGAAAAGAGGATGATGTTTACATATACCTCTGCGTGATAATTATCGGGGAATAAAGGACGGAGAGCACGGTCGACAAGACGGCAAGTCAGAATCTCATAATCAGAAGCTCTACCTTCTCGCTTGGTGAAACCACCGGGGAAACGGCCGAATGCCGCAAATTTTTCTTTGTACTCTACCTGTAAAGGCATAAAATCTGTTCCGGGAACTGCATCTTTAGCGGCACAAACAGTAGCTAACAACATGGTATTTCCCATGCGGAGCATTACAGAACCGTCTGCCTGTTTTGCCAACTTTCCCGTCTCGAGTGTGATGGTTCTTCCATCAGGTAACTCGATTGTCTTAACAATTGGGTTAATCATAAAAATTGTTTTATCTATACTTTTTCTTTCAAAATTCCTGCAAAGATATACATTTATCGTGGTAATCAGGTGGAAATGAGGTAAAAAGTTAGTGGTGAACTGATTTTTTTTCAAAATTAGGATGAAGAACACAGCAAAATGCTTTGACTAATCTCGAAAAGAAGTATATTTGCATCTCGTTAATAACACACACTATATGAAAAAGGTTACTTTTGCAGCGCTCGCCGCACTTACTATTACTGCTTGTAGTTCCGGCCCTAAATTCCAGGTGAACGGGGATGTATCAGGAGCCGACGGTAAAATGCTTTATCTCGAAGCTTCCGGTCTGGAAGGTATTGTTCCGCTCGATTCAGTAAAGCTGAAAGGGGAAGGCACATTCAGTTTCAAGCAGCCTCGTCCTGAGTCACCCGAATTTTACCGTTTGCGGATTGACGACAAAATCATCAATTTTTCTGTAGATTCTATCGAAACGATCCAGATCAAAGCTCCGTATGTGGACTTCTCTACTGCTTATGCGGTGGAAGGTTCGGAAAACAGCAATAAAATCAAAGAACTGACGTTGAAGCAGATCCGCCTTCAAAAAGAGGTGGACGATTTGCTGGCATCCTTGCGCAGCAACAGGATAGGGCACGATGTGTTCGAAGATAGCTTGGCAACATTGCTCAACAACTATAAGGAAGATGTCAAGGTGAACTATATTTTCGCTGCTCCCAACACGGCTGCGGCTTACTTTGCCCTGTTCCAGAAGCTCAATAATTATCTGATATTCGATCCGTTGAACAATAAAGACGATGTGAAATGTTTCGCTGCTGTTGCTACGAGCCTCAACAACTCGTTCCCTCATGCGGTACGTTCCAAAAACCTTTATAATATTGTAATCAAAGGAATGAAGAACACGCGCCAACCGCAAACGAAAGCACTGGAAATTCCACAGGATAAGATCGTAGAAACCGGCATCATCGACATTGCCTTGCGTGATGTGAAAGGAAATGTGCGCAAGCTGACCGACCTGAAAGGCAAAGTCGTTTTGCTTGATTTCTCTGTGTTCCAGTCACCTGCCGGAGCTCCTCACAACCTGATGCTTCGCGAACTATATAATACATACGCTAAAGAAGGACTGGAAATATACCAGGTATCTCTCGACGCGGACGAACACTACTGGAAAACAGCGGCAGACAACCTTCCATGGGTCTGTGTGCGCGATGGAAACGGAGTTTACTCTACCAACGTAGCTGTATATAATGTTCGTCAGGTTCCATCTATCTTTTTGATTAATCGTAACAACGAATTGAAGCTTCGTGGCGAAGATATTAAGGATTTGGAAGCAGCTGTCAAGTCATTACTCTAAGTTGTTATAATTTAGCATATTTCTTTTAAATATGTTACATAGCATCTTTTTTCACTTGACACGTATCACATAAAAAGCTATCTTTGCAAAGAAATAATGAAAAGAGGGTTCCAACATGGCTCATGTTGGAATTCTTTTTTGTTTATATGACCATTTAAAACAATTAAAGGAGGAAAACATCATGGCTTATATGTCAGAAGAAGGTTACAAAAAACTGATGGCGGAACTGAAGGAACTGGAAACAGTGGAACGCCCGAAGATCTCTGCGGCAATAGCCGAAGCCAGAGATAAAGGAGACTTGTCTGAAAACGCTGAATACGATGCAGCAAAAGAAGCGCAAGGTATGCTCGAAATGCGTATCAACAAATTGAAAGCTACCATTGCAGATGCAAAAATCATCGATGAATCTAAATTGAAAACAGATTCCGTACAGATTTTAAATAAGGTGGAACTGAAGAATGTAAAGAATGGCATGAAGATGATTTATACCATCGTTTCAGAAAGTGAAGCTAACCTGAAGGAAGGAAAGATTTCCGTTAATACCCCGATTGCACAAGGTCTGCTTGGCAAGAAAGTGGGTGATGTAGCAGAAATCACTGTTCCACAAGGTAAAATTGCACTGGAAGTAGTAAACATATCAATTTAACGTAAAGGCAGGTCTCCGTGTGGGGCTTGCCTTAATTTATCAATAAAAGTTATGGCAACAATATTCAGTAGAATCATCGCAGGCGAGATACCCTGCTACAAGGTAGCGGAAAACGAAAAGTTTTTTGCTTTTCTCGATATCAATCCGTTGGTAAAGGGACATACATTGGTAGTGCCCAAACAGGAAGTAGACTATATTTTCGATTTGAGCGATGAAGACCTGGCTGCTATGCATGTGTTTGCAAAGCAAGTAGCCCGTGCCATTGAGAAAGCATTCCCTTGCCGAAAGGTAGGTGAAGCTGTTATCGGACTGGAAGTGCCTCATGCACATATTCATTTAATTCCTATTCAAAAGGAATCGGATATGCTGTTTTCGAATCCGAAACTGAAATTGTCGGACGAGGAATTCAAGTCCATAGCACAAGCAATCAACTCCTCTCTATAAAACATGATGATGAAATAATGAAAGGCATTCCGTGATGGAATGCCTTTTTTTCTTTACTATTCTTTACTTTCGGCTACTTCAACCAGATAAACTCCAATACAAATAAAGATGATTGCAAACGTCTGCGTCCAACTAAAGCGATCTTGTCCTAGAGCAAGGGAGGCAATGGTCGCCACAATCAGAATCAGATAACCGTAAATAGCAACGACCGTTGTCTTCAGATATTTCAAACCGACAGGCAGCAGCATATAACTGATAGTGGTAGGGAAAATCAATACGAACATCAGAATAAGGAAAGGTGTCCAATGGAACGGCATGGAGAATACCGGGGCATCAAATCCTGTAATAAATGTGACTATAATGGCAGACACGGCAGCACCGGAAAAGGTATATCGCAACATCGTTATTGCTCCAATGGCCGTGAGGATGCGCTGACTAAGAATCAGATAGACAGCATACACCACAGAACTAAGAAGACAAAGCATATTCCCCATAAAAGCATCAGAGGCCAAATCATCGCTTTGCTGGGTTAAGATGCAAACCAACGCTCCTATCAGACCGATAGAAATTCCTATTATTTTTTTAGCGCCCGCCTTCTCCTTATAAAAGAATATCATCATTAGAAAAACCCAAATAGGCTGGAGACTGGTAAAAATGGAACTGGAAACAGGAGTTGTTTTACTCAATCCGGACAGATAGAGAAACATAAAACCGTAAAGTCCCAAAGCCCCCAACAGAAAGAGGAGCCATTTATCTCTGGCTGACGATTTCTCCGGAGGCATAAACCACCCGATCACCCAAAAAGCAGCCGCTGCAAATGTGCAACGAAGCGCGGCTCCCGTCAGTGGACTCATCCACAAAGGCAGAAGATACTTTAAGGCATTCATATTTAAACCGCTAAATACTTTCGAGACAGCCATGCTAAGATTGGCCTCCAGTTTCTTATTCTTCATTTTTTTATTTCAATTGGTCGTTAAACAAAAAGGTATTACGGCGCCGATATGCCCAGAAAAGAGTGACAATAGTTATCAGAAGATTAAAGATAAAAGGAAACTCCTGTGATTGGGTATGGAATATCCACTGGAAAAAATCGACAATAAAGGGATAAAGCAAGATAGCCAGATAATTCATCATCATCACAAATGCCAAAGCCAAGGTAGTCTTTTGCGGTAAGGCAGTCTGCGTGGTCTTATCATAAAGCATAGGCTGAATAATGCCATATCCCAAACCAACCAGGATACATCCGGGAATAATCAGCCATTCGATTGGAGCTATCCAGATTAATAGCAGTCCCAACGCTATTGACAGCAGGCTGTATGCTTTCGTACGTCCTTTCAGCAGGGCTACGATCTTATCCAGACAGAAACCCGGAGCGGTGATAGCCAGAAAGAAGAGCGAAATCATCAATCCTGAATTACCACTGGAAAAGTGATGCTTCTCCATTAAGAAAGGCAGATTGAAAATCACTACTACCACAATATAGGTTATCACCCCATAAAAGAGCATCAACTCTATCAGATGTTTGATGTGAATACCGTATTTACTGCCTCCTATATCTATGGAAGTAGATTGTTCGGAGGCTTCGTTGTCTTTTGTAGTATCTGCAGAAGAGGAAGGAGAGGGTGTATAAGCGACTTCTCCCGTCCGGTCTTCTTTCAAATGTCCTACCAGCAGAATGGAAATCAATGGGAGAAGATAGACAAGGAAAGGCAGATGCCAGCTGACTTCTGCAAGATAGCCCGTTACGGCAGTTGCTATCACTAACGTGAAATTAGTAATAGCGGAGCTTAATCCGAACTGTTTCACCCGATAGGTTCCTACAAAGTATCTGGAAACCAATCCGGTAGATAAAGGGATAATCAAACCGGAACCGATACCGAGCAAAGCACTTACCACAATTAATTGCCACATTCGATTGGAAATCAGATACAAAATGCCGCTCGCGGCAAAAAGCCAGAGTCCGACCTTTAATACACGGACATAATCGACTTTCTCTGTCAGTTTACCCCCCAGCAATATAAAAGGAATAATGAGCAGTGATGGTAGCGAAGTCAACATCTGTATGTCCAAATCCGTAGCTTTCGGAAATATCTTCGTAAGATCACCCAATATAGGTGAAACAGCTAGTCCCGGCAATGAAGTCAATGCCGAAATAGACCAGATAGCAATTAAAGTAATAAGGGGAATTGTTCCCCGTCCCGTCTGTATCTTCATAATGCTTATTCGTTAAAAGTTTAGGTTTGAAGAAAACAATAGTCTTCTTATAAAGTTCAAAAAACGTATATCCGGGCTTCATTGCTTTAAAAGCATCCCGGGAAGTTCTTCCGTGCAGGCAAACCCACCCCCTTAATAAACGCCAAATAATGTAAAAGCCGGAAACTTTCAAACCTATCTGCTGTTGTTGTGGGAAATTCGACGGGGAAAATCCCCATCGCCCTAAACCTTAAAAAAAAACAAATTAGTATGGAAGATTTAAATTTCAGAAAAGGTGATGCAAAAACCGATGTATTTGGTTCAGACAGAATGTTACAACCCTCTCCGGTAGAGAAAATACCTGATGGACCTACTACTCCTGAAGTCGCCTATCAAATGGTGAAAGATGAAACATTTGCTCAAACTCAGCCCCGTTTGAATCTGGCTACTTTCGTTACCACTTATATGGACGAATATGCTACCAAGCTGATGAATGAGGCCATCAACATCAACTACATTGATGAAACAGAATATCCGCGTATCGCTGTGATGAACGGCAAATGTATCAACATCGTTGCCAACTTGTGGAACTCTCCTGAAAAAGAGACTTGGAAAACAGGTGCTTTGGCTATCGGTTCTTCAGAAGCATGTATGTTGGGTGGTGTAGCTGCCTGGTTGCGTTGGCGTAAGAAAAGACAAGCACAGGGCAAACCGTTTGATAAACCAAACTTTGTTATTTCTACAGGTTTCCAGGTTGTTTGGGAAAAGTTTGCACAGTTATGGCAGATCGAAATGCGTGAAGTGCCTTTGACACTTGAAAAAACCACTCTTGACCCCGAAGAAGCTCTGAAAATGTGTGATGAAAACACCATCTGTATCGTACCGATTCAAGGTGTTACATGGACTGGACTGAATGATGATGTCGAAGCATTGGACAAAGCTCTGGATGCTTACAATGCCAAGACCGGTTATGACATTCCTATCCACGTAGATGCCGCCAGTGGTGGTTTCATCCTTCCGTTCCTGTATCCGGAAAAGAAATGGGACTTCCGTTTGAAATGGGTACTTTCTATCAGTGTATCGGGCCACAAGTTTGGTTTGGTATATCCGGGACTCGGATGGGTTTGTTGGAAAGGCAAAGAATATCTGCCCGAAGAAATGTCATTCAGCGTCAATTATCTGGGAGCCAACATTACACAGGTAGGTTTGAACTTCTCTCGTCCGGCCGCACAAATTCTGGGACAATATTATCAATTCATCCGTTTAGGATTCCAGGGTTACAAAGAAGTGCAGTACAACTCTCTGCAAATTGCCAAATATATCCATAGCGAAATAGCTAAGATGGTTCCATTCGTCAACTACTCCGAAGATGTCGTGAACCCACTATTCATCTGGTATATGAAACCGGAATATGCAAAGAACGCCAAATGGACTTTGTATGATTTGCAAGACAAATTGTCTCAACACGGTTGGATGGTTCCTGCTTACACATTGCCTTCTAAACTGGAAGATTATGTAGTGATGCGTGTCGTTGTTCGTCAGGGATTCAGCCGCGACATGGCAGATATGCTTCTGGGCGACATCAACAATGCCATCGCCGAACTGGAAAAACTGGAATATCCGACTCCTACCCGCATGGCTCAAGAAAAGAATCTTCCGGTAGAAGCCAAGATGTTCAACCACGGTGGTCGCCGTAAAACCGTAAAAAAATAAAAGGATCTATGGATAAAAAAGTAACACTCGCTCAATTGAAAGAAGTGGTACAGGAGGCATACGATCAGGTAAAGACCAATACCGGCGGCAAGAATGCCGACTATATTCCTTATCTGGCAAATGTCAACAAGGATCTCTTTGGAATCAGCGTCTGCCTGCTCAACGGGCAGACCATCCATGTGGGAGACACAGACTATCGCTTCGGTATAGAATCCGTATCCAAAGTGCATACGGCTATCCTGGCACTGCGCCAATACGGTGCTAAAGAAATCTTGGACAAGATTGGAGCGGACGCAACAGGCTTGCCCTTCAATTCAATCATCGCTATCTTGCTGGAGAACGACCATCCGTCTACTCCCCTGGTAAACGCCGGAGCCATTTCTGCCTGCAGCATGGTGAAACCTATCGGAGACTCTGCCGGGAAATGGGAGGCCATCGTAGGAAATGTGACAGACCTATGCGGAAGTGCCCCGCAACTGATTGATGAATTGTACAAATCTGAATCGGACACCAACTTCAACAACCGTTCTATCGCATGGCTGCTGAAGAATTACAACCGGATTTATGATGACCCGGATATGTCATTAGACCTTTACACCCGCCAATGCTCATTGGGAGTTACTGCATTGCAGCTTTCCATTGCAGCTGGTACAATCGCCAACGGTGGTGTGAACCCTGTGACTAAAAAAGAGGTTTTTGATGCCGCACTAGCTCCCAAGATCACTGCCATGATTGCCGCAGTAGGTTTCTACGAACATACCGGCGACTGGATGTATACTTCCGGTATTCCTGCTAAAACAGGTGTAGGTGGCGGTGTGATGGGTGTTCTGCCCGGACAGTTCGGTATTGCCGCATTTGCTCCTCCTTTGGATGGTTCGGGCAACTCCGTGAAAGCGCAGTTAGCTATTCAATACATCATGAACAAGCTGGAATTGAATGTATTTAGCAACAACCACATCACCGTTGTTGACTAAAAACTCTCTCTATCTCTTTTATAAGAAAGGTAAAGGTTACTATCTCCCGATAGTAACCTTTTTCTATTCCCCATACCTTTTTTTGGGGGGACAAGGTGGAGTTCATTCATTTAGTAACGAATACTATTGTTCTTGCCCTTATCCGCAAGCACATTATTATGTACTTGCTTTTTGCACGGCTGCTTTTTCCGCCAATTCTTTTTGTGCGGAAGCCTTTTTCTGTTGTTCCTCCTCCTCGTAATATTGTTTTCTACGTTTGTTGGATTGCTGAATCAGATTGGTTATATAAACCGTAAAGATAGGAAACATCATCATGCCTAAAGCAGCCAACAAAACGGAAAGTACACGTCCGGTCACCGTCTGCGCTATGATATTCGAGCCGACGGTAGTGACATCCATGAAAGCCCACCACAAAGCATCTCCATAACCATTCACCAAAGGATTCACCCGATGCTCCAACACAAAAAATGCCAGACTGGAAAAATAGACTGTTGCCAGCAACATCGTCAGGTAAGAAACAAACAAGCTCGATGCCCGGTTGTAAGTCAACCAGCCGACCACAATGGCAAGTGCATATCCTCCTCTCAATAAAGGAATGAAACGGAGCAGATAGGTGATCTCATCCGAAAATGTCCACCCATAATAAGCGATAATATTCTGATAAGGAATCGCCACCAATAAAAAGATAAAATGCGTCCGCAAATAACGTCCCTTATGTTTTGCCAGAAAGAACTCCAATACAAAATCAAAAAGAAACCAAAGACAGATAAATAGCTGTACTTTCATGTACGAAGACTGTGTATAAAACGGTATTCCCTTAAAAGTATCCACCGAGATACTGATAACCAGGAATAGGGACATTATTAATATAATAATGTGAAGAATACCATAGATTCCCTTTTTCCCGGAAATAAAATCTGAAAGCGCTGATTTCATAACTACTTAGTTTATAATAAAATGATTCATATATTATTTAGATGGTTTAGAAACAATCGAAGAAAGCGATTGTTTCGGAAGAAGTAAATCCGGGATTACAATCTCCCATTTCGGGGATGTTAATTAACGAACTTTGAAAGAGATTGCGGAAACATCTCACGCAAAATGTTGTTATAACACTGACTTTAAAATATTTTTCACTTAAAACCTTAACTTATGGCGAATATTAAAAATGCAGTGAAGCTAGGCGTGTTTACCCTGGCTATCATGAATGTTACGGCAGTAGTATCCTTGCGTGGACTACCAGCCGAGGCCGTATATGGAATGAGTTCGGCCTTCTATTATCTTTTTGCAGCTATTGTCTTTCTAATCCCTACATCGCTCGTTGCAGCCGAGTTGGCGGCGATGTTTCAGGATAAACAGGGTGGTGTGTTCCGGTGGGTAGGCGAAGCCTACGGCAAAAAGCTGGGATTCCTCGCCATTTGGGTACAATGGATCGAAAGTACGATCTGGTATCCGACAGTGTTAACGTTTGGTGCCGTATCTATCGCTTTCATCGGAATGAATGACGTACATGACATGTCACTGGCAAACAATAAGTATTATACGCTCGTCGTAGTACTTATCATCTACTGGCTGGCTACTTTCATTTCCCTGAAAGGTATGAGCTGGGTAGGTAAAGTTGCCAAAGTCGGTGGTATGGTCGGTACAATTATCCCGGCTGCCCTGCTGATTATCTTGGGAATCATTTATCTGGCAAGCGGCGGACATTCCAATATGGATTTCAATAGCAGCTTCTTCCCCGACTTTACCAACTTTGACAATGTCGTTCTTGCTGCCAGTATCTTCTTGTTTTATGCCGGTATGGAAATGGGGGGTATCCACGTAAAAGACGTAGAGAATCCTTCTAAAAATTATCCGAAAGCCGTATTCATCGGTGCACTTATCACAGTGTTGATCTTCGTTTTGGGTACTTTTGCATTAGGTGTGATTATCCCTGCAAAAGATATCAACCTGACTCAAAGTCTGCTTGTCGGTTTCGACAACTATTTCAAGTATATCCATGCTTCCTGGTTGTCACCAATCATTGCCGTCGCCCTTGCATTTGGTGTACTGGCTGGTGTATTAACATGGGTTGCCGGTCCGTCAAAAGGTATATTTGCCGTAGGCAAAGCCGGATATATGCCTCCGTTCTTCCAGAAAACAAACAAACTGGGTGTACAGAAGAATATCCTGTTCGTACAAGGTATCGCTGTAACTGTATTAAGTCTGTTGTTCGTTGTCATGCCGTCCGTACAGAGCTTCCTATCAGATTCTGTCACAGCTGACAGTTATTCTTTATCTGATTATGTACTTGTTGATGTTCTCCGGAGCTATCGCATTGCGTTATAAGATGAAGAAACTCAACCGTCCGTTCCGTATCGGTAAATCCGGCAACGGTCTGATGTGGTTTGTCGGTGGCCTTGGTTTCTGCGGATCATTACTTGCCTTTATCCTCAGCTTCATCCCGCCCAGCCAGATCTCTACAGGTAGCAACACCGTTTGGTTCTCCGTACTGATTATCGGTGCTATTATCGTTGTTGTTGCTCCGTTTATTATCTACGCTTCCAAGAAACCGTCTTGGGTAGATCCTAACTCTAATTTCGAACCGTTCCACTGGGAAGTTCAAGCTCAACCAGCCACTGTCAATGTCAGTGCAAATAACACTAATGCTGCCCGTCCTACCGCAACTTCTGTACATACAGGAGGCGCAACCGGGACAAGTACAGCAGTTTCTGATGCGGCATCCTCTGGTGCCACCGCCTCCGGTGCTACTCCATCAAACAGCAGTTCTGCTACATCCAGTGGAAATTCTACTTCCGGCAAAGCATCTCCGGGAACCGGAGACAAAGATAAGGATGCACCTAAGTCGTAAAGACTAAGTGTCCATCCTGTTCACAAAAAAGTAAGAGGTTATTCAAACAGCCTTGAACTTATAAAATTACCCTCACTACAGTGAAGTGCTCCCCTAAAGTCAGTTATAAAACCTTTGGGATGCACTCCACGGTTGTAGTGAGGGTGATTTATTTTAGGGGATTTTCTCCAGCCTTCTTATTTAGAAGTATGTTCCCCATCATTTAATCGATACAATACCTGTCGATTGAAGAATCTTATTTTATTGCCTGTGGCTTTATCCGTTCCGGCTTTATCACCCGTGGCAACACAAAGCTGAAAATAGATCCCCGGTTAATTTCCGAATCAAGTTCGAGACTTCCACCCAGATTTTGGAGGATCGTTTGTGAAAGAGTCAGCCCAAGTCCTGTCCCCTGCATTTCACGATCGAGTTTTATGAAACGTGAGAATATTTTTTTCTGTTCCTCTTCCGGTATGCCAATGCCTGTATCGGACACAACAAAACAAACTTCTTCCGTTCCTTTCTGGCTACAACTAAAACGAATTTCACCCGATTCGGTGAATTTCATTGCATTATGTAATAGGTTGGACAATACCTGAATGATACGTTCCCGCTCCGAATACATCATTATAGGTTGTATGTGTGCCTCACAAACCAATTCCACCGACGAGTTATTCAATTTCGTTTTAAAAATTCCCTCCAACTCTCTTAGTAAATCATTGGCATCAAAATCTGTATAAACAAAATCTACTGTTCCCGATTCTATTTGAGAAAGATCAAAAATATCATTCACCAGGCGCAACAAGCGTTCATTATTCTCTACAATAACATCAGCATACATTTTTCGTTCCTCTTCACTGGAAGCCGATACCATCAAGCCCGAAAATCCGACAATCGCATTTAGCGGTGTACGTACCTCGTGGCTCATATTAGCAATAAAGGCAGATTTCAATTTATCGGCAGAAACAGAATGTTCTCTTTCAATAGACAGTAGCCTTTGCGCATTTTTCAGCTCCGTCACATCATAAACAGTCAACACCATATAATCTTCGCCATGAATATTCAAATAAGTACCCGATACCGATACATCGCAAGGAGTCACTTTCGTTTCATCCTCACTCAATAACTTCATGGAAGCTTCCAGATTTTTAAAACTTGCTTTCTTGCAAAAAGCCTTACCGATAGACGCACGGATACAACATAGTTTGCATTGTTCATGCTGACCACATTCACCGGCTGCAATCGCATTTCTACAATGCAGCAAATCCCCCACTCTTTTTGTAACTCCACCTACCTGAACTGGAAGATGGTTCAAAGAATAATAATTGGTATCACAAACTACAAAATCTTTGTCAATCAATAAAAAGTAAGCATTGATGTTCTGCAAAACCAGAGCCAACTTTTTAAGTTCATTCTCTTTGTTTTCCTTCAAATGCACCTCTTTCTGGAGTGACTGACACTTTGCCCACATATAAATGAAGGCAGCTAACAAAACTATTATAACAATAATCGCCAGTAATGACATAGTAATAGAGTGTTTATATTGTTTTGATCGTTTCAGTCCGTAAATTTATAAAATATGTCGCACAAACAGCTGTTTATCTACATATTTATTCTAGCAAAAATGCATTTATATTTCTACGAGTCTAAAATTGGTAAAAATTTCCCCTTAAGTTATTGCGGTATTAAAAAATATACTTATCTTTGCACCCGCAAACGAGAAAGGTGCCATAGCTCAGTTGGTAGAGCAAAGGACTGAAAATCCTTGTGTCCCCGGTTCGATTCCTGGTGGCACCACTTCTTAAGCAATCGGAATGTAGCGCAGTTGGTAGCGCACTACGTTCGGGACGTAGGGGTCGGGCGTTCGAGTCGCCTCATTCCGACAAAATCGGGGTTAACTAGCTGATTAGCAGAAAGTTATCCCCGATTTTTCAATAACAGCCGGGACGAAATCGGGACGGCTACCCTATATTAATCTAATAGCTTTTCAATTATCCCATTGTCTAAAATCAATCCAGACCATCTTCGTCATTTTGAGATCTGTCTTGGCTGAATCGTGCCCATAGCGGATACCACAGTTATAATGCACATAAGACTTTTGCAGATCAATGGCATCAGTAATGACAACAGAAACGACACCGGGCTGTGCATCTGAACTCAAAGAATAGATACACTGTTGTTGATGTAATTTCATACTGTTATTGATATGGCTTAAATAGTTCTGACGTAGCGTATAACCTCCCCATGTCACGTAATTGGGGGTCATAGCCTGCGCAGCATCAATCCATCGCTTTCCTTCGCTTGTTTCGTAAACAAAAGCTTCCGCTTTGTCGTAAAACTCACCGGGAATAAATTGCCAAAGTTTACTATACACCCCGTTTCCAAATTGTCCTTTACAAGAATAATCCATGGACAGAGTTTTATAAGATACATCTGTAGATGACTCTTTGCCAAATGATACTTGAAGAGCTTCCCAAGGTTTCTCTGTCAACTTGACGGGCGATACTTCAACAGATACTTTCCAAAAAGAGTTCTCTGTATAACTAGCTCCATGATTCACCGTTTGCGGTTGATAACTGACTTCCCGAAAAATACCTCCATCAGAGTGAATTGTCACCTCACTGGATGCTTGCCGCATCATATTCCAGATATAAGCATATACATCAATCCCCTTGGGAGTTGTATAATCCTTGATATTAGCCGTAAAACCATTGCCGGCAGTGTTTGTTACACTCAATATGCAGTTATTGTTTTTACTATATATCTGAAAGTTATAGGCATCTATTGACCAAGCATTATCTATTATCACATCCGGAGTGGCGCCCTCTTTCATCTTATAAGGAACCGCTTGCATGGAATAATTCATATCTCCTTGAGCATAGCCATAAATACGATTATAAATTTCAATACGTTTCAAAGCTTCTTTGTCAGCCATCTGTGCATTGTATCCGGGATCTAATTCCAGACTTTCAGGCAGATTATCGACAGAATGGGTCAATAACCTCCGGCTGAAAGATTTCACTCCCTTGCCTATCATATTATCCTTAGCATAGGGATCGGCAGAAGGGAAGATACGATAATGCTGAACGTTATCATAGTTGATACCATAATAGCCCGGTTCCATATATACCCCTATCAAAGAAAGCATTTCATTTTTTTGATCCTGCGTAGTCCCGGTTGCTATAATGTAGAAATCCCGTTTATAAAACTTCAGCATACGAAATAAAGATACCGGATATTTGCCGGAAATCACATCATTGATATTTAATACAACCGTCGCATAGATATCCGGGTTCTTAATATCAGTATTAAGCTCCGTCTCCGGATCTGCCATTTTATCATAGTCAACAATCGTTTTTTTCCCAATCTCCCAAGACGCAGGAATGTTGTTAAACAGGCGGGAAGTGATATCCTTTACTTCAGCATCATCGGTTCCCATACGAATCAGGACGACATCTTTCTTTTCTTCGTTACTATAATTAGCCACCGGATCATCGTTGATATCATCCTGTACACATGCCCCGAAAAAAAGGCTTGCAAGCAAGAGTGTCTTATATAATATTCTTGTTCTCATCGTAATCCCTTTTTAATAGTTCGTTTTACCAATTATTATAATCAATCCATACGGTAGTGGTTTTATGCACATCTACCGTTGTATCATAGGCTGTGCCGGCACTACTGGGCAAAGGATGTAGGACGGCCTGTCCCCAGCTGGTGAACCAGGCTCCTCCACGCTGCAACGCCATCCCATCAGTAATTTCAACAGCTACCACACCTGCCGATGCCCCAGTTGTCCGAGCAGTGATAGCACACTCCTGTTGGTAATTGAGCAGGTTTTGATTAAACTGCAAATCGTTATCATAGTCGCAGAAAACATTGTCCGTACCTGGAGTACCCGCCACATGATCGTAAAGAATATCATACCATGCAGGCGAAATCATAGCAGCACCATCAATCATGCCATTCGCTTTCATAGCCTTACTACCCCGAAAGAGAGTTTCAGGATACCACTTCCAGCAATACTCCATCTCGGCATCGGTGATAGTACGAGTCACCTCCCGAGTCATCTCCGATAATTGATAAGTGATGGATTTCCCCCAACAGTAATCACCTTTCAAAACGGGGCTTACTCCCAAATCAAAGCCTACGCTCTTGCTGTACGAATGCCCGATGGTACTTTCGGTTTCCGGCAGCCCGGGTGCAAAATCAATCAGTTTCAGGTTCAGTTGCGAGCGCTGGCCATCACGGATGTTAATCTTCGTATAGGCATTGTTACGCAATCCCCAAATTAGTGCCCAAACTTCATACATGGGTGGATTGTCGAGCGATACCAGTGAATTGTCAAGCCTGTTGGAGAATCCATTGCCACCCGAACTGTAGACGGCAATCATATTATCTCCATTGGTCGGAGCATAAATGCGTAGATTATATACATCAATAGTCCATTCCCTGTCTACCAGCCCATCATACCTTTTATCATCTCTTGGAACGTAATTCCGAATTTCCGCCGTATAAGGCAAAAGCGACTCATATCCCGTCATATGATATTTGTAGTCGCTAGTATAAACATAAAAACGGTTGCTGATATAAATTTTCTTCATAGCATGCAATGCCCGCGCAGTTACTTCCGGAGCCGATGGATCATCTGTAGGTCCGGGAGCAGAAAACATATCACGTGTGTTGGGAATAAGCCCTCCAGTACCACAAAGTTTCTTCAAAGCATCCGGATCATTCACATCATAATAAGCATACCGTTGCTCACGCGGAAAACTAACTTTATAATATCCCTTATCTACATAAAGTCCGAAAAGTTTCAGCATTTGTTCTTTCAAATCTTCGCCTTTGCTGTCATTGGCAATCAGGATCACTCCCTGACGATTGTGACGAACATCTTGTATCATTTCAGGAGTATATGTACCCGCGATAAAATCGGCAACATTGCCAACGATAGTCAAGTCATTCAGTGTATCTCTTGCCATCGCGACCAATGTTGCCGACTTATCAACTCCAGGTAAATCGTTAAAAGACAACGCCTTGTCATAGTGGTTCACTGCTTGCAGCTGATCTGCAATCTTCTTTGTTTCTGCACTTGCTCCATTAAGCCAGATGAGATAACTACCAGATTGGGCAGTTAGCTCGATAGCATCAGTCTCCTTATCGGTTGTAACCAATGAATCTTCTGCATTAATCGGATCGTCCATATCACAGGAGTAAAATGCAAGCAAAACAAACAGAAAAACAAATAAAGTTTTCATATTCGTATACATTTAAAAGTGAAACAATATGCCACATTCACCGACCAAATGTGACGATTCTGATTCCTTCGTCTATGTAAAGAGAACATACAGCAAAACGAATAGGTTCAGCCCAGTATATTCCAAGGTTAATATGCAGGCTATCAGAAAGAAATGATTTATGCTTGAAATTCCCATGAACACTATAATATAGGAAATTATTAGAACTTTCTAATTTGTATTATTTAATTGTTTTAGCAGCCCGAAGGGCCTCATCATAGCTATAGTCTGATATAAAAATTAATATATCAGTATAAATTACACAACAGAATACCGCTGTATATTATATAAAGTTTTCTAACCACTTTAGTCCCATTATTAGCATACAATTTACATTTCATCAGTTCAGCTTCTTCTACTGAACCAACCACATCAATCCATAAGTTTTTTTTTCATGATTTGATTCTCTTTCGTACGGTTCTGAATTAAACAAGTCATAAAATTTAGGCACGGATTACACGGATTACACGGTAGCTTTGCGCACTCACTACGCTAAAACCGTGAAATCCGTGTAATCCGTGCCTAAAAAGAATCATAAGCATTTGATTCATTTCCATACCGTTACGTTAATGATTATGATAGGATTTATTATCCTTTTGACCAAAAGATTTTCAATCTTTCTAATTAATTAAAAGTCAACCTTTTGCATCTTAGTCTTGACATTTTCTGCTCTTTCAGCCAAGCAGCAATCTTAAGATCGTAAAAGCCTTGATATATTCTCTTCTAAAAAAAGGTGGGGAAGCTTTACCTGCTATCCATCGGTACACAGATGCAGTAGTCGAGCTCGGCAAGTCAGCAATCCGTTTTATTGTATCAGTTTGCTAATTCGGAAAGCTTTATATACTTACTAAATGCCATGATTGATAAAATTTTAATTTATACTAATGTTATTACAAGATGTTTTATTAACTTCGTGGTGTTATTTTTATAACACGATGCAAACATGGAGCATTTATCTGTAAAATTCAACCAATTTATAGAATTTCTCTCTGTACAATTAAAAACAATTTAGCAAACCGATACATGACTGTAAAAGAAAGACTTATAAATTTTATAAAATATAAAGGTTTAAGCCAATGTAAGCGAATCAGATTTGGAAAAATAATCTATATAGTTTCAAAATACTAATTAACAATGCAATAATTTTGATGAACATTATGAAAAATAATAGTAAGAATGAAGCCCCGTTATCCGGGATGCAATCGGGACGAGAAAGTTCTAACCGTGAGATTTTAAGGAGTATAACTATTTAATAATCAGTTACCCTTGCGAGAGAATAATTGCGCGACAATTCGCCTCATTCCGACAAAAACAAAGGGTAGCTTTCTGGAGTACAGCAAGTTGCCCTTTATTTCTATTCAGTCACCTGAACAAATTCAGGACGAATATGTAATAAAAAACAACCCATTATATCATGAAAAACAGGATTTATCTCTTTACAGTAGCAGTAGCTTCTTTTATGTGCATCAGTTGCACAAAGACTCAAACTATCCTTTCCGAGAATGAAAAGACAGTCAATCCTCCCATCATGGGATGGAGTTCATGGAATGCATTTCGTGTAGATATCAGCGAAGACATCATCAAGCATCAAGCCGACCTGATGGTGAAAAAAGGTCTGAAAGATGCCGGATATCATTATGTCAATGTTGATGACGGCTATTTCGGAAAGCGCGATGACAACGGGATTATGCATACCCACGAACAACGTTTCCCGAATGGGATGAAACCGATTGCGGATTACGTTCACAGCTTGGGAATGAAAGCCGGTCTCTATACCGATGCGGGCAACAGCACATGTGGCTCCATGTGGGACAATGATACAGCAGGTATAGGAGCTGGTATCTATGGACACGAACCACAAGACGCCCAATTGTACTTTGGCGACTGGGGTTTCGACTTTATCAAAATTGATTATTGCGGAGGAGATGCGCTGGGACTTAATGAAAAGGAACGATACACTTCCATCCGGAACAGTATAGACAAAGTAAACAAAGATGTTTCCATCAACATCTGCCGATGGGCTTTTCCAGGCACTTGGGCTAAAGATGCAGCAACTTCCTGGCGTATCAGTGGAGATATTAATGCACATTGGGGATCATTAAGATATGTAGTAGGAAAGAATCTCTACCTGTCAGCCTATGCCGGAAACGGACATTATAATGACATGGATATGATGGTCATCGGATTCCGTAACGACAGTAAAGTAGGCGGACAAGGTCTTACTCAGACAGAAGAAGAAGCTCATTTCGGTTTATGGTGTATCATGAGCTCTCCTTTGCTTATCGGATGCAATCTGGAAAACATGCCGGATTCTTCGCTCGAACTGCTGACTAATAAAGAACTGATTGCCCTCAACCAAGATCCGCTGGGCTTGCAGGCCTATGTAGTGCAGCATGAAAATGAAGGCTATGTACTCGTTAAAGATATTGAACAGAAACGTGGGAATGTACGTGCAGTAGCTCTTTACAATCCTTCCGATACCATCTGCAGTTTCTCCGTGCCGTTCTCTTCACTGGAATTTGGAGGAAACGTAAAAGTACGTGATCTGGTAAAACATAGTGATTTAGGAAACTTCTCCGGTACCTTCGAACAAACGCTTCCTGCACACAGTGCCATGTTTCTCCGCATAGAAGGTGAAACACGCTTGGAACCGACCTTGT
Source organism: Bacteroides sp. BFG-637 (assembly GCF_024793605.1). Classification (NCBI taxonomy): domain Bacteria; kingdom Pseudomonadati; phylum Bacteroidota; class Bacteroidia; order Bacteroidales; family Bacteroidaceae; genus Bacteroides; species Bacteroides sp. BFG-637. The sequence goes on from NZ_JANUPD010000002.1 coordinate 695,766, forward strand.
ACGAAGCGGAATGGGCTTATTTACCTCTTTTCAATGACCTTGGCAAAAATCCTAAAGGTATTCTTTATGCCCATGATAAGGAAGCCTCCGGCAAAATGAAAGTAGGTTTCCTTGGCGGACAACCGGAAAATTATGCCGAATGGCGGGAAGTATATAGCGAAGATGGCGGACGCTATGATATGACCATCCATTATTTATATGGCAAAGGACGACAAATAGAACTGGACGTAAACGGCATCATTACCAAAATCGACTCTCTGGGAGAGGATAATGGTCATAACCAAATCACAGTTCCCGTCGAATTAAAAGCCGGATACAACACTATTCGCATGGGTAATAGTTATAACTGGGCACCGGATATCGACTGCTTCACTCTGAAGAAAGCGCTGTAATTTGACTATATAACCTCATCTATTAAAAGGAGCAATAACGGAATAAATGTGCCCCTAAAAGTTTTTCATCTTACTTTTAGGAGGCACTTTAAAATCCATTATTGCTCCTTTTTAGTTTAGATACTGTCTAGTAATCCGTATCATATTTGATCTCTTCATACTTATTCCTGTTTATTCCGGTGTTATCATAATCACCGCTTCCTCTCTTACATTCACCTGCAAACGTGCATCTTCTGTCAGAGGTGTCCAGACCACCCGCTTACATTCTCCTTTCTGCAGATCATTAGAGTGACGATCGCTGCCACTCAGATATTCCGTCCCCACTTCCGTATTCTCAAATGTCCATCTCCATACACCATCCAAATTCAAATAGAAGTTTTCAATTTTACTATCTTTTGCATGAAAGTCCAGTCCATTTCCCTGAATATCAAACGAACCAAGTCGGCAAGAATCCAATGATATGTTATAACGATTACCACGAACAAACAATGAATCTGTTTCAACATTTATCAGATTCAATTTCAAGCCTTCTGCATCAGCAATGATACTGGCCAGCGAATCCACAGCCAAACTCACATCAAAACCACTCACAAAGATATAATCTCTGTCCCGATACTTTTCCGGACTATTGTTCACATTAAGATCTAACTTCATAAACAAAGTATCATCCTTTTGGGTAACATTCAAATAGTCCCCTTTGGGATATGAAACCTGTTCTTTCCCTGACGAAGCGGCAGTAGATCCTATTTTCATTTCGCCGCTAATAAACACACGTCTCGTTTCAGGTACTCCATCCTGGCTGGTAAACACCTTTATAACATGTATGCCATTCAAATCCATCTTCACCTGTTCATTACCCAAAAAGGCTCCATCTTCCTGATACGGCTTCCCCGACATAAATATGAAAATAATAGTTGCCACAATTACAATCAATCCGGAAACGAGAAGGCCTATAAATATATAAGTAGTACGTTTCATAATATTTCGTCTTTATTCTATTTCTGCTTTTTTATAAACTCATGATACATTGTCTCTATTTCTTTTATCGGTATATCAAGCGTATACAACTGACGAAAGAAATAGTCCAATTCTTCCTTCAAAAAGGTATCTTTACGGAGAGAATGAATCAATTCTTTTGCTCCCGAAGCTACAAAATACCCTATGCCACGTTTATTATAAATAATATTTTGTACCTGAAGATAGTCAAAGGAACGCATCACCGTATTAGCATTCACCTCCACAATGGCAGCATACTCTCTGACAGAAGGAATCCGCTCCTCTTCCGGATATTGCCCCAGCAATATCTCATCACAGATTCTATCTGCAATCTGTAAATAAATAGCTTTACTTTCTTTAAAATTCATAGGTTAAGGTATTACATTCTATTAATAATTTCAGACTCCTTAAAGCGGAAATAAGCCAGTGTCCAATTCACCAACGCAAAAAAGATGCCGACGCCAATTACGATCCACATGACAACTTCCTGTGACTCCAATACGCCTCCTGAATAGTGCTTGTTACTGCCTTCCAACAACCCCCTACTCACCAAAGCAGCCACTAAAAAATATACTATGCCTATAATCGTTCCCGATGCAAATGTTTTCAAAAAAGAATTCTTAGGCCAAATAGAGCTACCTAACACAAATAAGGATTGAACAAAGAAATACCCTGATATCAGCGCTCCAAATTCCAACCCTCGCCTGCATAAAGTATAATATTTTTCATCACCAACCAAATGTGACAAGTCGACAGGAGTAATAAAATCCTTCTCCGGATAGGCTAAAGAATAGACAGCAAAGCGCGTATAGTCCGCCAACTTATAACATATCAGGAAAACAACCAGATACACAACCGTAAATACAAACCATCTGGAGAAAAACTTCTCGAAAGGAGTTGCCGGAATCATTAACATGGAAGTACGGCTCGTTTTCGTTTTCATCTTTTCCATTGTAAACGAAGCACTCAAACAGCCGAATCCCCACAAAGCCCAGATAAAAGTGACAAGAAGAAATACCCACGCCGGATCCTCCTGATAATTATAAGTACCTCTATACTTAAAATATCCATTCCAAACCATTACCACTGCCATCACTCCATACATCAACACCATACGAAGCACATTCGATCTCCAATTCTCCACCATCTCCTTACGGCAGAGATTTATAAAACGAGGCAAACTGAAAAAAGTATCTTTTATCATCGTCTTTTATTTTTGAGTGTGAAACAATCGGGCAATCTCTTCAGGAGTAGCCAGTGTAGCATTAAAAAGAAGTTCCAGGTTTAGTTCCGACTCGTCCTGCTTTTCATTAGGAAGGATCAGGTAGTTACCCTGAATAGTAGGAATTGCAAAAAGTGCACTTTTGGCCAATTCCCGATCATCACTCTCCACAAAGAAAAGTTTGTCGCAAATATTACTTGTCGACTCATCCAGCAACACACGGCTGTCATCCATAATCAACACATGATCGAGCACTTTGTCTATGTCACGAACCTGATGCGTGGAAATCACAATCGTTTTATCGTCCGACATACCTGATGCTATAAACTTACGAAACTGACTTTTGCCGGGAATATCCAGCCCGTTGGTCGGTTCATCCATCAACAAAAGAGAGGTATTCGTAGCAAGCGCAAAACTCATGAACACTTTCTTTTTCTGCCCCATAGAAAGCGCTCCGAGATCAATATCTATATCCATCTCAAAATAATGAAGATATTTGATCATCTCTTCCTTACTGAAACGAGGATAAAAAGGACTGTTCAACTCAATATAGCTGACCAAAGAAACCGAAGGCAACTCAAATTCTTCGGGAACTAAAAACATATCCTGCAAAGTAACCGGCAACCGACGGCGCACATCTGTATCGTGGAACATCACTTTACCGTTTTTAGGAGTCAACAAGCCGGACATCAGATAGAGAAGAGTAGATTTTCCCGCGCCATTCTTTCCCAACAGTCCATATACCCTGCCGGATTCGAACGAAAGCGAAAAATCATGTAGTACCGCACGCTTCGATTTACGATAAGTAAATGAAAGATTTTCTACTGTAATCATAGTATTTCTGTTTAATGAATAATGTTCTTTAGGTGTATTAGTGTAATAGTACACCACAAAAGTAGACAATCTTTTGAATATTCCAATAGAAAAGAAGAAAAAAGTACAAAAAAAGGAGGAGCTAAGATCACTCTCCACTCCTCCTGTCACGACAAACAACTAAAATTATTCACTATTTGATGCCGTCCAATGCCCTTTTAGCAGTAGCATTAGCGGGGTCTATAGCCAGAATTTTACTCCAGTATTCGATGGATTTATCTTTATTAGCCTTTGCTTCCGCTTTCAATGCCGGATTTTCGATAGCTAACAAATAGTAATATCCAAGATAACTGTAGCATTCAACCAAAGCAGAATTGTAATGAGGATCGTTTTTGCTTTCCAATAAAGCGGCCACCTCCTCATAGAAAGGTTTCGCAAGTCCTTGAGTTGTCTCAGGATCAAGTGCTGAATTGGCACGAGCTCTCCAGAAGTTACCCAAATAGCTGTCCGGCGCTGCTTCTGCAATTGCATGGAAAGTAGAATCGGCGGACATTAACGCTTGCTTGCGTTCTTCAACAGTGATTGCTAATGAATCAGGTTGCGTACCAGCACCGTAATAAAGTCGACCAAACTGGAACTGTAAGTCCGGAGTCTGTTTTTCTTTATCAAGAGATGAATAATATTTCTGGTAAGCACTGATTGCTTTCTTATAATCATTCTTCTGTTCGTATGCAGAAGAGATATTCTTATATAAATCCGTCTTTGTCGGATCCATCTTTACCGCTTTCTCATATTGTACCACTGCATCATCATATTTTTTCAGACTCTCCAGCAGATGTCCATAATACATATAATCCAAATATGAATAATCGGCTTTATCACATTCCTTGAAGAAGACATCTGCAGCCTTCAACGCTTCATCAAAACGCTTCAGGTCAGTATAATTATACATTGCCAAACGATTGAACGCAGCATGGTGGGCATTCTTTTGCAATCCCATATTAGCTACTTCGAGTGATTTATCAAAATCATGGTTCAAAAATAGAGCAAAAGCATACTTCACCAAATCTTCTTCCGTAGCAGTAGGTCCCATTGCAAAATTCGCATAAGCCTCTACCGCTTTATTAAAATCATTTTTTAAATAGTAAATCTCGGCTAATTTTTTATCTACAGCTGTGTTGGACGGTTCCAGTTCCTTCAATTGGTTCAGCTTCTCAATGGCAAGACTTGCATTGGCTGATTTATAAATATCTGCATATTTCAGATAAGCTTCCGTACATTTCGGATCGAAATAAATTGCCTCCTCATACTTTTGAGAAGCCAGACCCGCATTTTTCTGTTTTACGGCAATATTTCCTTCCAATACAGAAGCAAGAGCCGATTTACCATTCGCTTTTCTGGCAAGAGCTGCATACTCCTGCGCTTCTGGAATCTTGTCAGCATTCAGATATGCATCTCCAATAGCTACCAGCAATTCCACATTTTTCTTATTTTTTCCTTTAATCAGATGCTCAGCTTCTTCAGCAGCCTGTGCCGGATTCGTCTGAATAGTTTCTTTCAATTTCGCAACCCCGGCCTGCCATTCGGCATCAGATGATTGCGCATAGAGCGACCCTACTGCTATAAACGCTCCAGCTAAAAACATTTGTACTCTTTTCATTATAGTCTCTAATTTTAGTTATTATTCGTCTTTCACGTGGACAATACGTACCGGCTGAGTAGCCGGAACAAGTCCGGATTTTAATATAATCCTCTGCCCTTTGTCGGATGTCATAAAAGAAGCAAATCCCCAAGGCAGCCCACTGCGAGGATCATTCAGCAATGCATAAATAGATCGTGCCAACGGATAGTTACCATAAAACAAGTAAGCCTGATAAGGTTTATAACTGTTAGCAGGAGTTGCTACATCCTCTGCACTCACTGACATCACTCTGATCTCTTCGCGAAAAGAAAGATTGGTTGTATCACTGCGGTTCCCCAACCAGTTTACTCCAATAACTCCCATAGCATCGGGATTATTCGCTACATAATCTATCACCTGCTGGTTGGTTTTCAAGGCACTGACGTTACCTTCAGCCAACTCTTTTCCACCACAGATTGAATCCATTGCAAAACGTACGGTACTGGAGTTCTTATTATCGAACACCACCTGAATCCCTTTCAAACGGGAATTCGGATTTACCTCTTTCCAGTTTTTCACTTCACCGGTAAGGATGCGGCGGAAATCACGTACACTCAACAAAGAATCCGGATTAGCACGATTCACAATCAATGCCAGACCATCCGTAGCCAATTTTATCTCGCGAGGGAAAAACTTACGGCTGTGGAATGAATTCATTTCTTCCTTAGTCAGTGTCCGGGTTGCAATAGCCAACCGGACACTGTCTTTCAGAAGTAAATTTATCGCTTCCACTTCAGTTGTGTAGCGAGGGACAATCCCGGCCAAAGGGTAAAGGCTTTCAAACACCTCTATCTCTTCTTGTATGATAGGTTCAAAACTCTCATCCGCTGCGATAGATACCACACCGGAAGAATAAGTATCCGTCGGTCCTTTTGACTTTGAGTTACAAGCACTCAACGTCGCTAACACAACAATTCCTATCAGCCTTAATTGTCTCTTCATCATTCTTTACTGTAGTTTAAACATTACCGGAACGGTGAACTTCACACGTACCGCTTTTCCATTCTGCTTACCAGGGAGCCATTTCGGCATGCTTTTTACCACACGAACAGCTTCCTTATCCAAATAAGGGTCTACACCACGAGCCACATGTACGTCAGAAATAGAACCATCACGTTCCACAACAAACTGTATAATAACGCGACCTTGTGTTCCATTCTCCTGTGCAATAGTCGGATATTTGATATTCTTACCCAGGTAAGCCATCAATTCAGACTGTCCACCGGGGAAAGTCGGCATCTGTTCTACCATATCGAAAACCTTTTCCGGTTCCGGTGCAGCCTGTGTTACCACCTGCTTAAGGTCTGCGATATCTTTACCGTTAGCCTCGTCATTACCTTTTACGTCGGCAATGGAGATAGATACTTTGGTAGCATTCAAATCTTCCTGGCTCTTGATTTCATTGTCTTCATGCACTTCTTCATCCTTCTTGATGACAGGAGCTGTAAACTTGATAGAACTCTTCAATGCAGGGGGAGGAGGTGCCACCGGTTCAACGCGTTTCATCTCTTCCTGTTTGATTTCAGGTTCTTCCAATTTTGACAGAGTAGTTACTTCTGTCATCACTTCTTTCTGCTCCGGAGTTGCCAACTTAAGCAGTGTAGGGATACTAAATCCAACCGCCGCTATGACCACTACAATCAACATAGCGACATTATGTCGTTTTGTTGAATTGGCACGCAGTCTATATGCGCCGTATGCTTGGTTTTTGCCTTCAAAAATCAGTTGACACCATTCCGAAGAAGCTAAATCTAATTTTGCCATTTTACTTTTCTTTTTTAGGTGTTACATCAATTATCGGCTAAGTTCTGTGACAATCCACCTTTCGCATCGTAATTCTTAATCAAGAATTCATCAGCTTCAGCGATATCTGTTATCACATATTTACCAATATTACATATCTGCATTTCGTCCAGCGCGTCAATCAGATTCATATAAGAAGCATCATCGGTAGCTTTGATAATTACGGTCGGTGTATCCTTTCCGCTCTTTATCTCAGAAACCTGCTTCTTAAATTCATCATCCGTGATCTTTAGATCAAGTTTTTGCTGCTTCAATTCCCTTACTTTATTGACAGCAACAGCATTCTTCTGAAGAAGTACGGCACGCAGTCCATCTGCGCCGTAGCTAGTTTCTTTCAACGAGGTATAATCCTTATAATTAGGTTCTCCCTCGTAATAATAGAGTTTGTTATCAGCTCCCAGCAATAACGTAATTGCTTGTGAAGCCTTCACCATACTCTTTTGTTGTTCAGTTATATCTTTGTCATTACTCGGCATGCTTATCTCCATCGTCTGAGGTTTGCTCAGTGTGGTACAAAGCATAAAGAAAGTAATCAGCAACATGTTCATGTCCACCATCGGTGTAAAGTCCACCCGGACAGATATTTTCTTTTGCTTGCTTTTTCCTCTTTTTCCGCCGCTCTCTTGTACTTCAGCACTCATTGTATTTCCTCCTTTTTAATTTTCAGATTCTGCTTTGAGAGAAGTAATCAGATTGTACCGATTTTCCCGCAAATCCTGAAGTGAGTTCATAACGTTCTTTATCACTGAGTATGGAGTCGTAGCGTCTGCCTTGATAGCAATACGTAGATCAGCGTTAGCAGTACGTGCATTACGTACCCACGATTTAAACTGATTGTCAACACTATCGCATGGAATACCTTCATTCTTTAAGATCTTATCCCGTTGATCTTCCGGGAGATCAAGATATTTCTGCATACTTCTGATAGGTACTCCAAAAGTAGAAGACAAGATAAATCTCTTCTCCTGTTCCGGAGTAAACTTAATGCCATACTCTTCACCCATGCTCTCCAATACAGCCTGCATATCCTGCTGCTTGTCGAGGCTCATAAATATTTTTCCTTCCGGATCAACCAGAATCTGGAGTACATTCGTCTCCGGAATCTTGATTTCCGATACGGAAGCCGGAGTGGTAACTTGTACTGGTTCTTTCTTCACAAATGTTGAAGTCAACATAAAGAAAGTCAGAAGCAATACAGTAACGTCACTCATAGCTGTCATATCTATGAACGTACTTTTCTTTTTTAATTTGCGCTCTACCCATGATTAATAATAGATTTTATAAGGGTTCGCAGAATTAGTGAGTAGCAGCAAAAGTTTGCACGATAGAGAATCCGACTTCGTCGAGTCCGTAAGTCAATTTATCGATTTTGTTAGTGTAATAGTTGTAAGAGATAACAGCCAATGCACCAGTCAAGATACCGAAAGCAGTGTTAATCAAAGCTTCAGAGATACCTTGTGACAAAGCCATAGAGTCGGCACCACCACCAGCAGACAAAGCAGCAAATGAACGGATCATACCGATTACAGTACCAAGCAATCCCATCAATGTACCCAAAGTAGTGATAGTAGCGATGATCGGAAGGTTTTGTTGCATCATAGGCATTTCCAAAGCAGTAGCTTCTTCAAGTTCTTTCTGGATAGCCAACAGCTTCTGTTCTTTAGGAAGAGCAGTGTTCTTTTCCATTTCTTCATACTTACGCAAAGTAGAAGTTACTACGTTAGCAACAGAACCACGTTGTTTGTCACAGATTTCCTGTGCTTTCTTCATGTCACCTGCAGCTAAAGCGTCTTTGATATTAGCTACAAACTTAGCCAATGAACCTTTACCGAAAGCAGAACGAAGAGCAAAATAACGCTCGATGCTCAAAGCAAGTACAGTTAACAACAATGTCTGGATAATAGGTACGATGATACCACCTTTGTAAATAGTACCCAACATGTTCAACGGGTGATTGTTAGGGTCATTGTTCATAAAGTTGGACGGGTTACCTAATAGGAATTGAAAGATACATACAGCTATTACTAAACAGCAGATGATTACGATACCGGCATTCTTTATACCTACAACTTGAGTTTTTTTAGTAGTTTCCATAATAAGTTTTTTTGTTAAGAAATTAATTTTAGTTATTTAGGAAGTAAATATTTCGATTAGACACACTGCGCTACAGACCCTGCAACTTTTAAAAGGTAAAGTCACACGGTTTCATACAGAGTACGAAAAAAACGAATAAAAATAGGGGGAAAAGACTAAATAAGGATGCGTCTTAAAGCGAACACATAGTAGTCGCTACACGTAATGGAGTAATGTGGATCCTTATCCGAATAAAAAGATTTACTTTGATCTAATACTAAAGAGTTTTCTCTTAACACGAGAAACTTATGCATAACGTCTTTCAAGGAGTCATTGATTTCAATGATTCTACGCAGACGATAATTATTCGAGTTTGATTCTGATACGAGTTTAAGTCCTAATTCTACATCAGAAACAGATAAAGAACGGACGCTATCATAGCTAACAGACTGCCCATCTACAGAAGAGCGTTGACGGCTGTCAGAAGATAATTCTGATAATTGGCAAGAGGAGTCACTAAAAATACGGGGAGAGAAATTCATAGTATTCCCGCTTACGCTAAATGATAGCATCAGCAGAAGAAAAGCTAATATGAATTTCGGAGAAAGTTTCATTGTATTTTTAGTTGTTTAATCGATTACAATAGATTCAGCCACAAATGTAGCAATTAATTGTATATGTTTATCGTCATTCACATCATTTAAACATTAAAGTTTAACTCTTCTATAGAAACAAGCTACAATATGTTTTGTTCAATGAATTGGCGACTTAATGTGTTAAAAAAAACATATCCTCCGAATATCCAGAGTTTTAAGGAATTAAAAATCCCCTTCAATATTTCTACTGAAGGGGACTCTTTAAAAACGGCGGCTACCTACTCTCCCACTGTTACGCAGTACCATCGGCGTGACGAGGCTTAACTTCTCTGTTCGGAATGGGAAGAGGTGGAACCCTCGTGCTATAACCACCTGAATAAGGTTATGACATGATGAAAAGTAAAACTTCAGTGTATAGCAAGCTAAACGTATATACCCAACCGATACATGTTCGAAAGAAAGTGAACGGGCAATTAGTAATGCTCGGCTTTGATGTTACCACCTTTACACCTGCATCCTATCAACGTCATCGTCTTTGACGACCCTAAGAAATCTAATCTTGTGGCTGGCTTCGTACTTAGATGCTTTCAGCACTTATCCAATCCCGACTTAGATACCCAGCAATGCACCTGGCGGCACAACTGGTAAACCAGCGGTCAGTCCAACACGGTCCTCTCGTACTAGTGTCAGAGCCACGCAAATTTCATACGCCCACGATAGATAGAGACCGAACTGTCTCACGACGTTCTGAACCCAGCTCGCGTGCCACTTTAATGGGCGAACAGCCCAACCCTTGGGACCTTCTCCAGCCCCAGGATGTGACGAGCCGACATCGAGGTGCCAAACCCCTCCGTCGATATGAGCTCTTGGGAGGGATCAGCCTGTTATCCCCGGAGTACCTTTTATCCTTTGAGCGATGTCCCTTCCATACGGAAACACCGGATCACTATGCTCTAGTTTCCTACCTGATCGACTTGTCTGTCTCCCAGTCAAGCGCCCTTATGCCATTACACTCTACGGACGGTTACCAATCGTCCTGAGGGCACCTTTAGAAGCCTCCGTTACACTTTTGGAGGCGACCACCCCAGTCAAACTACCCACCAAACAGTGTCCTCGCAGCAGCGAGTTAGAACTCAAATAATCAAAGGGCCGTATTTCAACAGCGACTCCACAAATACTGGCGTACCTGCTTCGAAGTCTCCGGCCTATCCTACACATCAATTACCCAAATTCAATGTTAAGCTATAGTAAAGGTTCACGGGGTCTTTTCGTCCCATCGCGGGTAATCGGCATCTTCACCGATACTACAATTTCACTGAGCTCACGGTTGAGACAGTGTCCAGATCATTACACCATTCGTGCAGGTCGGAACTTACCCGACAAGGAATTTCGCTACCTTAGGACCGTTATAGTTACGGCCGCCGTTTACTGGGGCTTCAATTCAATGCTTCTCTTGCGATGACATCTCCTCTTAACCTTCCAGCACCGGGCAGGTGTCAGGCTGTATACGTTATCTTTCAATTTGGCACAGCCCTGTGTTTTTGTTAAACAGTTGCCTGGACCTATTCTCTGCGCCCAACTCTCGTTGGGACCCTTTATCCCGAAGTTACAGGGTCAATTTGCCTAGTTCCTTAACCGTGAATCACTCAAGCGCCTTAGTATATTCAACCCGACTACGTGTGTCCGTTTGCGGTACGGGTACCTTAAAGATTAAGTTTAGCGGATTTTCTTGGGAGTATGTTTACACGCACTATTACCTCATTCCGAAGAATTTGGTATACTATCAGGTTCGACTCTTGCGGTGGATTTGCCTGCCGCAATCAACATCTACACCCTTCAACGGACTATTCCGTCAGTCCGCGGCGCTGTCACTCCTCCGTCTCCACGTCACTCTTTAAGGTAGTACAGGAATATTAACCTGTTCTGCCATCGGCCTCACCGTTCGGCTGAGCCTTAGGACCCGACTAACCCTGATCCGATTAGCGTTGATCAGGAAACCTTAGTCTTTCGGCGAGGGGGTTTCTCACCCCCTTTATCGTTACTTATACCTACATTTGCTTTTCCACACGCTCCAGCAAAGCTCACGCTTCACCTTCGACGCGGAGTGGAATGCTCCCCTACCGATCATTACTGATCCCATAGCTTCGGTAAATTGCTTGATGCCCGATTATTATCCACGCCAAACTCCTCGACTAGTGAGCTGTTACGCACTCTTTAAATGAATGGCTGCTTCCAAGCCAACATCCTAGCTGTCTTAGCAATCTGACTTCGTTAGTTCAACTTAGCAATTATTTCGGGACCTTAGCTGATGGTCTGGATTCTTCTCCTTTAGGACATGGACCTTAGCACCCATGCCCTCACTCCTGGGATCGAACTACTGCGCATTCGGAGTTTATCAAGACTTGATAGGCGGTGAAGCCCTCGCATCTTATCAGTCGCTCTACCTCACAGTAGTAATTCCCAAGGCTGCACCTAAATGCATTTCGGGGAGTACGAGCTATCTCCAAGTTTGATTAGCCTTTCACCCCCACCCTCAGTTCATCCGGAAGCTTTTCAACGCTTATCGGTTCGGTCCTCCAGTTAGTGTTACCTAACCTTCAACCTGACCAAGGGTAGATCACTTGGTTTCGCGTCTACTCCTTCCGACTAATCGCCCTGTTCAGACTCGCTTTCGCTTCGGCTTCATGTCTTGAGACACTTAACCTTGCCGGAAAAAGTAACTCGTAGGTTCATTATGCAAAAGGCACGCCGTCACTGCTTACGCAGCTCCGACCGCTTGTAGGCGCACGGTTTCAGGGACTATTTCACTCTTCTATTCGAAGTGCTTTTCACCTTTCCTTCACAGTACTGGTTCGCTATCGGTCTCTCGGGAGTATTTAGCCTTACCGGATGGTCCCGGCAGATTCACGCAAGATTTCTCGTGTCCCGCGCTACTCAGGATACCACTACGCTTCGTTTCACTTCGTATACCGGACTATCACCGTCTATGGTCCCATTTTCCAAAGGGTTCTACTCATGAAATGTCTTGCGATGTCGTGGTCCTACAACCCCAATATTGCCGTAACAACATTGGTTTGGGCTAATCCCCGTTCGCTCGCCACTACTAGGGGAATCATTATTATTTTCTTTTCCTACAGGTACTAAGATGTTTCAGTTCCCTGCGTTAGCTTCCAACTAGGTTGGATGACATTCCTTCAGAATGCCGGGTTGTCCCATTCGGAAATCTTCGGATCAAAGGTTATTTGCACCTGCCCGAAGCTTATCGCAGCTTATCACGTCCTTCATCGCCTCCGAGAGCCAAGGCATCCGCCATGCGCCCTTGCTTACTTTCTTTCAAACTTCTTAAATTGAAAATTGAGAATTGAGAATTAAAAAATAATACTCAATAACAATATCAATCACGTACGGTTTGATATATACTTTTAGCTCTTACTAAAATTTTACTTTTTGTACATCATGTCAAAGATCGTTTCTCTTTTCAGAGATCGTGGAGAATAACGGATTCGAACCGTTGACCCTCTGCGTGCAAGGCAGATGCTCTAGCCAGCTGAGCTAATCCCCCAAGAGGTTATCAAGAATTACTGTATTCCGCTTACGCGTCATTCCTTCGTTCTTGAGCTTGGTAGTCCCAGGCAGAGTTGAACTGCCGACCTCTACATTATCAGTGTAGCGCTCTAACCAACTGAGCTATAGGACTAGTTCAACCTTGTCTACCTGTATGTTAGACTCGGCTTCTTTTTTCTCTTGTTTATCTCTATCTATACTTCTATAGATGGTTGATCTATATATTATAAATAAACAAGTACCAGTAGTACAAAAAACAGAACCTTTAAAGTCTTTAAGTGGCTGTCACGTTTAGGTGACAGTTACGACATCGCTCCAGAAAGGAGGTGTTCCAGCCGCACCTTCCGGTACGGCTACCTTGTTACGACTTAGCCCCAATTACCAGTTTTACCCTAGGACGCTCCTTGCGGTTACGTACTTCAGGTACCCCCGGCTTTCATGGCTTGACGGGCGGTGTGTACAAGGCCCGGGAACGTATTCACCGCGCCATGGCTGATGCGCGATTACTAGCGAATCCAGCTTCACGAAGTCGGGTTGCAGACTTCGATCCGAACTGAGAGAGGTTTTTGGGATTAGCATCCTGTCACCAGGTAGCTGCCTTCTGTACCCCCCATTGTAACACGTGTGTAGCCCCGGACGTAAGGGCCGTGCTGATTTGACGTCATCCCCACCTTCCTCACATCTTACGACGGCAGTCTCTCCAGAGTCCTCAGCGTGACCTGTTAGTAACTAAAGATAAGGGTTGCGCTCGTTATGGCACTTAAGCCGACACCTCACGGCACGAGCTGACGACAACCATGCAGCACCTTCACAAATGCCTTGCGGCTATATAGTTTCCTACATATTCATTTGCAATTTAAGCCCGGGTAAGGTTCCTCGCGTATCATCGAATTAAACCACATGTTCCTCCGCTTGTGCGGGCCCCCGTCAATTCCTTTGAGTTTCACCGTTGCCGGCGTACTCCCCAGGTGGAATACTTAATGCTTTCGCTTGGCCGCTTACTGTATATCGCAAACAGCGAGTATTCATCGTTTACTGTGTGGACTACCAGGGTATCTAATCCTGTTTGATACCCACACTTTCGAGCATCAGTGTCAGTGACAGTCTAGTGAGCTGCCTTCGCAATCGGAGTTCTTCGTGATATCTAAGCATTTCACCGCTACACCACGAATTCCGCCCACCTCTACTGTACTCAAGACTGCCAGTTTCAACTGCAATTTTACGGTTGAGCCGCAAACTTTCACAACTGACTTAACAATCCACCTACGCTCCCTTTAAACCCAATAAATCCGGATAACGCTCGGATCCTCCGTATTACCGCGGCTGCTGGCACGGAGTTAGCCGATCCTTATTCATATGGTACATACAAAATTCCACACGTGGAAAACTTTATTCCCATATAAAAGAAGTTTACGACCCATAGAGCCTTCATCCTTCACGCTACTTGGCTGGTTCAGGCCTGCGCCCATTGACCAATATTCCTCACTGCTGCCTCCCGTAGGAGTTTGGACCGTGTCTCAGTTCCAATGTGGGGGACCTTCCTCTCAGAACCCCTATCCATCGTAGTCTTGGTGGGCCGTTACCCCGCCAACAAACTAATGGAACGCATCCCCATCGATAACCGAAATTCTTTAATAAAAATATCATGCGATATTCGTATACTATCCGGTATTAATCTTTCTTTCGAAAGGCTATCCCCGAGTTATCGGCAGGTTGGATACGTGTTACTCACCCGTGCGCCGGTCGCCATCTTCACTTTGCAAGCAAAATGAAATGCTGCCCCTCGACTTGCATGTGTTAAGCCTGTAGCTAGCGTTCATCCTGAGCCAGGATCAAACTCTTCATTGTAAAAGTATTTTTTATCATCCGTTAAGATGATCTTTTTGCTCTGTTCAGGACGCCGTAATTTTATTGACCTTATTCAAATACCTGTTAGTCTTAACTGTATCGCTACTGAATAAGACAAGTATTGACGGTTCTATTTTTACTTGTACTACTTGTATTGTTTATCAATATTTCAAAGAACTTGTTGCTTTCGTTTTAAAAGCGGGTGCAAAGGTAAGGGCTTTATTTTTAACTACCAAACTTTTTCGGAAGTTTTTTTTTAGTTTTTCTTTTTACTTTATTTTCTCTGGCTCTCTATGCGAAAGGGAAAGAATGTATGAAAGAAGAACTCGCCGGTTTTCTTTGCGAATCGGACTGCAAAGATAAGAACTTTATTCAGTATTATCCAAACTTTTTCGGAAGTTTTTTGTTCTTTTCTTTAAGTGGGATTCCGCTTTTTCACTAAGTCAATTTTTCAAGGCTTTCTTCTCTTGGAAAGCGGGTGCAAAAGTAGCCCCTTTTGGTATACAATCCAAATATATCAAACTATTTTTTCTAATTATTTTTGAATACATTTGCTAAAGTGCTGAGGAAGAACGATGTTGTAGAACATATTTTTAAGTTACAGATAGATTGTGCGCGGAAACAAGAAGAGAAATACACATTATTATATCACACGCGGGCGCGTAAGTGCGCCGGGGATCAGTTTGCGTTAGGGAGCAATTAAAGAATCAGTTCATTAAAATAAGAGGAAAGAAAGACAAATATAAGAGATAGTGGTTTTATAGTGGATTCCATTCCTTAGTTTGATTCCTTAATATGATACTGGTATGAGAATGATACGTAGAATCTTCAGTTTACTGAAAAGGATTTTTCTTTTTCATTTCTCATATTCTCATAACATGCACAATAATCTTTTGTAAATCAAGAATATAATACTATGAGAAATAAAATACAAAAGGGCATTTCTCATAGCTGTTTCATGATTTAGTCCGTAAAATAGAGCATTTCTCATAGGGTTTAAACCATTTCTCATAGTATTCTCATACTCCGTCTATACATTTTACTCATTTCTCATACAGTATAACTGTAGTTTTTCCGGACTTTTGTCGGATTTACGATTACTCCTTTCCTTCTTCGGTTTTATTAAGCAACTTCTTGCTATTTACTGCTTTCCTGTATGTTATTCACCTTATACCTTTATGTTTTTCCCTAATCATTGTTATTTCTTCCTACCACTATTCGTATCGTTGCACTCTAGTGAACAGATCATTGCACTGGAGTAAACGGTTCTATCCACTCTAGTGAACAGACCTTTCCACTCTAGTGGAACGATTCAGATACCGGTAGGAAAACATACGAATACCTACTCCATACACTTCCAGAAACGCTTTATAATATATTATTAATCAATACAGAACTGAATATGTAGCATTGAATCTATTACAAAAGCCTCTTTGCCCTACGAAAGATTATGAGAAATGCCTTGAAAAGCTATGAGAAACACCTTGTTTTGTGGACAAAATGCTGGTAATACTATGAGAAATACCATTTCCTATTTTATTTCTCATAGTATTACATATCTGATTTACAGATGATTATTACGTATATTATGAGAACATGAGAAATGAAAACGAAAAATCATTTCTAGTATGCACCGTAATGAACAGAACTTTTCCCATATTTGCAAATAGAGCGAAAAACATTTGGAAAGATATACATTATATAAAATTATGGTTATTCTAATTGCAGGAGATACACACACCGGGAAAACTCTATTAGCACAAAAGCTGCTGGAGAAATACCAATATCCCTATTTATCAATAGACCACTTAAAAATGGGACTTATCAGAAGCGGACAATGTAAACTCTCTACCGAAAGTAGCGACTCTGAACTCACAGATTACCTATGGCCTATTATTAAGGAGATCATAAAAAACTGTATTGAGAACTCTCAAAATATAATCATCGAAGGATGCTATATCCCTTTTGGCTGGGAAAAGGACTTTACAGAAGAATACACGCAACAAATGAAATACATCTGCCTCATATTTAGCCAAGAATACATAAAACACAATTTTCAGGACATTTTAAAATATGAGAGTATCATAGAAAAAAGACTGTCAACAGATACTCCCTTTGAAGAAATGAGTAAAACTAATAGACACAATTTAGAGCAATGCATATCAAGAGGGTATAACTACATCTTGATAGACAAGGGGTATCAAGTAAATGTAGATAATATATAATCTTCCAGAAACACAAAAATTACTCAAACTTTAAGATCCCACTGAAATATGAATCAGGCTGAATTTTTTAGTTCTATTTTCCAATTTTCTTCGTCAGATAGCCCGCTATCTTCCTCATCAAGTTGAAAAATATACCTCGAAAAAGCATCTCAAACCATTAGACGATAAAATCAAAACAGTTTCTAAATAGGCAATTGCCCCGCAGCCCTTTCGCTCGTCAGCCGCAGGGCTTCGGGACGCGAGTGGAAGGGCTTTCCTATTTTCCCCCTATTTTTATCGTTCACAGATGGAACAAATTTTTAGCAAAATTTATGGTTCTTTGGGTGAAATTCTGTAGCTTTGCGAAACCGATTGATAAGTCAGAAAACGCAGTTCCCTTGTCGGCTTAAAAATACGAACCATGAAAGAAATAAAATACATCGTAGAGAATGAACGCGATCTACTGTGGGGGCTCTCCATCACTACCGTGGGATGTGAAACGATTGGTAAAGGAATGAAATATCCCACAGCCAACCATCAGCAGGGCTACTATTTCGACCCTCAGAAAGGACGAGTGTTACAAGATTATCAGTTGGTTTATATCCCCGAAGGAAGTGGCACATTCAGAACACAAAGCGTGGAGACCACCTCTGTCAAGGCAGGGACGATGTTTCTGCTGTTCCCCGATGAGTGGCATACTTATGCTCCGGACGTCAATGTCGGCTGGAAGCAATATTGGATAGGCTTTAAGGGGACAAACATAGACAATAGAGTGCAGCAAGGATTCCTACGGAAAAAATCGCCGATATTCGATGTCGGGGTGAACGATGAAATCATTCATCTCTATCGGAAGGCCATCGAAGCAGCGGAACATGAGAAAGCCTACTTTCAGCAAATGTTGGCCGGAATCACCAATCATCTCTTGGGACTGATGTATAGCTTGGATAGGAATATCCAGCTGAACAAGAACCGATTGCCGTCTGAAAAGATAGACAAGGCGCGTATCATCATGCGTGAAGAGATGGAAACCGCGCTCACCATACAAGAAATTGCCGATAGGCTGGGATTCAGCTATTCTACCTTCCGGAAACAGTTCAAGGAATACACGGGATTGTCGCCCGCCCACTATTTCCAAGACTTGAAACTGCAACGAGCCAAAGAGTTGCTCTGTACCACTTCGCTATCCATCAAAGAAATAGCCTACTCGCTGAACTTCGAATCACCCGATTATTTCTCCACACTGTTCAAAAAGAGAATGGGCAAGAAGCCGAGCGATTTTCGGGAATAGTATGTTTTAAAATAGCTTTCTCAAAAAACAAGGGTCTTAAATCAAAAAACAAGGTTCTACATTCCAATTCCATCCTACTTTTGCGCGTACAAACGAACTTAAAAACGCAAATATGTATGGAAACAACGCAATCGACTGTTAAAGTTGGATTAATCGGAGTGGGTCTTGATACCTATTGGGGACAATTCAAAGGGCTCCTTCCCCGTTTGCAGGGCTATCAGAAAGAAATCAAGGAGAAAATGAATGGACTCCGTGCCGATGTGGTAGATGCCGGAATGGTAGATACACCTCAAAAGGCAGTGGATGCCGCTGCCCTCTTGCAAAACAATGGAGTGGAGATTGCTTTCATCTTCATTTCGACATACGCCTTGTCGTCTACACTTCTACCTATCGCACAGCGCGTCAAAGTTCCGGTCGTATTGTTGAACGTACAACCTGTCCCTGCCATCGACTACACTTATATTAACAATATGGGTGATCGTGGCGAAATGACCGACGAATGGCTTGCCCACTGTCAGGCATGTTCCACACCGGAGTTTGCTTGTGTGTTCAATCGGGCCGGCATCCGTTATGACATCATCACCGGATACTTGCAGGAAGACGCAGTGTGGAAAGAAATCGAAGCATGGATTGACGCAGCACGTGCTGTCAAAGGCATGCGTGAGAACCGCATGGGCATTCTCGGACATTATTATTGCGGTATGCTGGACGTGTATACGGACACCACGATGCAATCCGCCGTGTTTGGCACCCATATCGAACAGGTGGAGATGTGCGAACTGAAAGCTTATCGTGATGCAGTGACAGAGGACGAGTTGAAGGATAAGTTGCAGGAATTCAACGATAAGTTTGATGTCGTGGCAGAGTGTGAGGCTTATGAGTTGGAACGCGCTGCGCGTACATCCGTTGCTTTGGACAAACTGATAGCTGCACACAATCTTGGATCTATGGCCTACTACTATGAAGGCTATTCCGGCAATGAATATGAGAACATCGTGACCTCTGTTATTGCAGGAAACACATTGCTTACCGGAAAGGGAATTCCTGTGGCCGGTGAATGCGAAGTGAAGAATGTGCAAGCGATGAAAATCATGTCGCTGCTGGGTGCAGGTGGTTCGTTCTCAGAGCCCTATGCCATGGATTTCAACGACGATGTGGTCATGTGGGGACACGATGGTCCGGCACATTTTGCCATAGCCGAAGGTCGGGTGAAACTGGTTCCCCTCCCTATCTACCACGGAAAGCCGGGAAAAGGCCTTTCCATACAGATGAGTGTCAAGCATGGAGACGTCACCTTCCTGTCTGTTTGTGAAGGAAAAGACGGTGTGTTCCTGCTCGTCGCCGAGGGCGAATCGGTGGAAGGTTCCACACTTCAGATAGGAAACACCAACAGCCGCTACCGCTTCAGCTGCGGCGCGCGGGTCTTTATGGATAAATGGAGCAAGGCGGGTCCCTCTCATCATTGCGCCATCGGAGTCGCCCATGTGGCAGACAAACTGGAAAAAGTGGCCTTCTTGCTGAATATCCCTGTGGTGAGGGTTTGCTGATACAGAGAATACCAAAACATATTATGCTAATACCTAATTTAAAAGCCTTATGAAGTTAAAAGAAATCAACAGTAATGGGGTAGAAAGATACAAATATACTTGGAAAATCTTCTACGCCGTCATGATGCTATTTTGCCTGCCTTCCATAGGTCTGGCACAGACAAGAGTGATTACGGGTCTTGTTTTTGATGAAAACAGCAATGAACCGTTAATCGGAGCTTCGGTATCCGTTCAGGGTACTTCCAACGGAGTGATTACCGGAATGGATGGAACATTCTCGCTAAAGGCTCAATCGCAAGATGTAATTCAAGTCTCTTACGTAGGTTACAGAACCGTTAAGAAAACAGTGGGAAACAATTCGCATCTCAGAATCGGACTGGCAGAAGATGTGAATAAATTGGACGAAGTGGTGACCATTGGTTATTCTGCTCAGAAAAAGATTAACCTGACAGGTGCAGTAGCTACGGTTGATATAGAACAACTGGAAGGTAAACCGGTGTTCTCGGTAACTGAAGCCTTGCAGGGAACCACACCGGGCCTGATTATCACGCAGCCTACCTCTAAACCGGGCTCGACGCTGAATGTCAACATTCGAGGACTCAATACACTGAACGATAACAATCCGTTGGTGCTGATTGATGGAGTTGAAGGAGATATGCACCTTCTTAACACCAGTGATATTGAACAGATATCAATATTGAAAGATGCTTCAGCTTCTATCTACGGTTCACGTGGAGCAAACGGTGTTATCCTGATTACAACTAAAAAAGGAGCACCGAAAAAGTCAAGCATTAACTATGAATTCCGTTACGGATGGAATACCCCTACCGGATTGCCAGATTTAGCGGATTCATGGGTGTATGCAGAGTTGCGTAACGAAGCCTTGATTAACTCTGGACTTGCTCCGGAGTTTACGGCTGATCAGATTGCCGCTTTTAAGAATGGAACTGCTCCTAACTGTAAGTGGATAGATCATATCTATAAGAACAATGCTCCCATGCAGACTCACAGTATCAGCCTGACGGGTGGAGAGAATAAAACCACCTATTACCTGTCTGCTGCTTACGGCAACCAAGAGAGCTTGTTTGTCAACAATGACAATTTCGGCGCAAAACGCTTCAATGTTCGTTTGAATCTGTCACATGAGTTCAATAAACGACTGAAATTTAGTGTAAATACGTTCTATAATCGTAGAGAAACGCGAAGCACTGCTTATTGGGAAGAGTGGATTATTGAGCAGTCTGTCCGTACTCCGCCTATCTATGAGATTAAGATAGGAGATGAAATTCAATATCCGCAGTCGTACGCACACAACCCGTTGGGTCGATTGGAAAAAGGTGGATATAACCTCAGTTCTTACGATGAAGTCGGTGGCGTTATCAATGGTGAATGGAATATCTTTGATAAGTTGACCTTGAAAGCATCTGCCGGAACCAATATCAACAATACTCGTTCTCACACTAATCGTCATGCCATTATCGAAGAAAGCTCTACCGATATCTCTTGGCAGATGTGTGAATCGGCAGGTCGTACATACAGATTGACCACCAACGTATTCTTGGATTATCAGCGTCAGTTTGGCAAACATTCTTTTGATGTGATGGCTGGATTTGCTTATGAGGGTAATCATGATTCTAGTATTTATACTGACCGTGGAGCAGATGGTACTAAAATTCCGGAAGCCGGATACGATGTGCTCGGAGGTGAAGTGGTAGGTTCAGAAACCTTGCGTATGACTAACTCTGGAGGAGCCGGAGACG
Source organism: Bacteroides sp. BFG-637 (assembly GCF_024793605.1). Classification (NCBI taxonomy): domain Bacteria; kingdom Pseudomonadati; phylum Bacteroidota; class Bacteroidia; order Bacteroidales; family Bacteroidaceae; genus Bacteroides; species Bacteroides sp. BFG-637. The sequence goes on from NZ_JANUPD010000002.1 coordinate 717,553, forward strand.
ATGCGCTGTACTCAGTTGTTGGACGAGCTACTTACAACTATGATGACCGTTATTTGGTAGACTTCAACATCCGTAACGACCATTCTTCTAAATTTAAAAAAGGCAGACGTAGCGGAGTATTCCCTTCTTTGCTATTGGGATGGAGAATGTCTGAAGAGAAATTCTATCAAGATAGCCAATTGAGCAGCATCCTTCCTTCTGCTAAATTGAGAGCTTCTATCGGTATGCTGGGTAACGACCGTATCGGTCGATACAGTTATCAATCGGTTATTTCAACTTCTCCCAGCGGATATATGTTCGGTGACAGACCGGTTATGACGTTGGGCTACGGAACAGCAAACGAAATGCTAAAATGGGAAATCACCCGTATGATTAATGTCGGTGTCGATTTGGGATTCTTGGATAATCGCTTGAATGTGACATTTGACTACTTCTTCAATAGGACTAAAGATATACTTCTCCAACTTCCCACTCCTACAACATACGGAGGTGGAGACCCCAATCAAAATGCCGGTATCGTAAGCACTAAGGGATGGGAATTGAACGTGAATTACCGCTTCAATACAGGCGAAGTTCATCACAAATTGGCTGCCAATGTTTCTGATAGTAGAAACAAAGTGGTTAGCTTGCGTGGTGAGGAAAAAATCAGTAACATTAACATCTTGCGCGAAGGCTCTCCGATATGGGCATACTATGCATACAAAGCAGACGGCCTGTTCCAGAATGAAGAGGAAATCTTCGAAAGCGCCACTCCTTCATTTAATGTGAAACCGGGTGACATCAAGTTTGTTGATAAAAATGGTGACGGTTCGATAACTCCCGAAAACGATAAGTTTGTGCTGGGCACGCGTGATCCGCGCTATACTTTCGGATTCAATTACAACGTAGAGTGGAAAGGACTTGATTTTGCCATTTTCTTGCAGGGTGTAGCAAAACGTACAGCATGGCTGAGAGGTGAAGCAGTAGAAGCCTTCCACAACAATAACACTGGTCCAGTGTTGAACAGACACATTGACCGTTGGACACCAACCAATCCGAACGCCAGCTATCCGCGTCTGACAGCGACCATTGCCGAAGCAGCCAATAACTATCAGAACTCTACGTTCTGGCTTCAGAATGCAGCCTATCTCCGCGTGAAGAACATTCAGTTGGGATACACATTCCCGCACCACATCGTGAAGAAATTCTTTGCACAGCATTTGCGCGTCTTCGCCAGTGTTCAGAATCCGTTCACATTCTCTAAAATGTTGGATACTGGATGGGACCCTGAGTTTGGAGAAGGTTCAGGACGTACTTATCCTGTGACTAAGACTTTCGCGATAGGAGTCGATCTTAAGTTTTAATTATAAGTTTGTAAGATGATGAGTTCGCGAGTCGCTAACTTCAGAGCTGTAGCGTTGCAAGAACTTACAGAAGAAGGACTAAAGAACTAAATACTTAAATAGAAACAATATGAAGAATAATATATTCAAAATAGCATCATTGTGCTCTTTAATCATGACAACATCATGTGTAGACATAGATACTACTCCCTATGATACAGATACAGACCTAACATTCTGGGGCAAACCCAATGCGGCTGAAATAGCAATAAATACCTGTTATCCTTGGCTGACAAATCCTCATGAGATATTCTATAGGGATGCCATGAGTGATAATGCCTATTCCAACAAGAGCGATGCCAGCTATCCGGCATTTATCGGAAACGGTACTTTTACGGTGGAAGATGGATTTGTGCGCGGTGTTTGGAGTGGAAGATATGGAGGTATTAGACTTTGTAACAAAGTATTGGACAATATTGATAAAGTCCCGGGATTGAGCGAAACGCTGAAGAAACAATACATCGGCGAAGCCAAGGTGCTGAGGGCTATATCTTACTATGAGTTGGTGATACGTTTTGGGGATATACCTTACTTTACGCATACACTGACCATTCCAGAATCACAGTCTATCGGACGTACTCCCAAGGAAACGGTAATCAACAATATATTGGCTGAGTTGCAAGAAGTGCTGGATAACGATATGTTGCCGGAATCGTATGATGCAAACAACCTCGGACGCATTACGAAGTGGGGAGCTATGGGTATGATTGCTCGTATCCATCTGAGCCAAAACAATTGGACGGAACTGGAAAAGGTTACGAAGCAATTCATGCAGGATTCGGGATGTGAATTGTGTTCCACTTACGAGGAGATCTTTAGCCCCGATAATGAAAACAGCAAGGAGGTAATCATCGATGTGCAATATGCAAGATCAGTCAGAGAACATAGCAATGTCCTGGATATGATGCCTCCCACTATGGGTGGTTACTGCGTGGTAGCTCCTCTCCAGTCTTTGGTAGATGATTATATTATGCTGAACGGAAAGCAGCGTACAGATGACGGTTCGGGATGGACTCTTGCACATGAGTTTGAAAATCGTGACCCGCGTTTGGCTTCAACGATTGTTTATCATGGACACAGCTATCCCGGAGGATCACCGATTGACACGGAATCCGGAAGAGACCAAGCCTTTACCAATGGTGGAGCCACTCCTACGGGATATTACACACGGAAGTATTATGACTACAATTTAGTGGCTGGAGGTAATGGCTCAGGACTGAATATCATCTACCTGCGTTACGCTGATATTCTGCTGATGTACGCAGAGGCTATGGCCGAGCAAAACAAACTCACTGAGGAAGTTTGGAACAAGACCATCCGTCCGTTGCGAGTAAGAGCAGGATTTACAGAAGCTGGAGCATTGGATTTCCCGTCATCCAAGTCGAAAGAAGAATTGATTGATATTGTGCGTCGTGAAAGAAGATGCGAATTGGCTTTGGAGGGACTGCGCTACACCGACATCATTCGTTGGAGGATTGCAGAAGATGTGCTCAACGGAAATGCTTTGGGCAAATATACCGGAGAATCTGGCTCTATCATGATGAACGGATATCGTATCATAGAGAAAAGAAAGTTTGATAAGAACAAACACTATTTGTGGCCTGTTCCCGAAGCTGAAAGACTACTTAACAAGAATTTGGGACAGAACTCCAATTGGTAAACCTAAGAGAATTTCAATTTTATATTCATCTGTTTAAACGAAACAATAATGAAAAAAGATAGCGATATTTCTATTTATAACTTCCATACTGTGTTCATGTGCGGAAGATTATGGTGAACTGAATATCAATTTCTCCTTGCCGGACGAAATCTTCTCACCCGAAGAGGTTACACTTGTATCCGGGTCGACTAAGAAAGTGTTGTTCAGTTGGGAAGGCGGTGGTGCCGATGACGGAATGTATGTACAGTATGAAGTCCTGTTCGACAAAAAAGGGGGAGATTTCTCTTCTCCGCTCTATACCCAAGTAGGCGATTTGGGTGGTGTTAAACGAGTGACGATGCAACATGCTCAACTGAATAATATTGCTAAGTTGGCAGGAGCTAAGCCGGGTGAAACGGTCGGTGTAATCTGGACAGTAAGAACGTCAAAAGGAGACAAAAGTGAATTGTATAAACCGGGAAAGGAGATTAAAATAACTCGTTATAACGGATTATCAGAGATGCCTGAAAAACTTTACCTTTATGGAAGTGCCACGGAGAATGGAGGACAAGGTGGACGTATATTCGGTAAGAGAGAAGAAGGTGTGTTTGTCATCTATACCAAGTTGACAGATGGAGAAATCTATCTGAAAGATGGAACCAACGAAACAGCCACTCAAATTTATTTCAACAATGTTCAGAATATCTATCAAGAAGGAAAAGGCTCTATACAGGTGACGTCTACGGACGAGTATGCTACTCGAATCATCGTAGATTTGAATAACAACTCTTTGAGTTTTGGAACTGTAACGGAGCTGAGGGCTATTTGGCGTGATACAGACCAAGTCTTTGGAGCTGACGAATCGAACGGCTACAACGCACCTTCACCTTTCTATTACACCGAAGGCGGAGTGTTTACGCTGACTGTTACTCCGAACTTTATACATCGTAATCCTTGGTGGGGCGCTGGCGAATACCACGATGACGGACGCTACTATTTTGTAGCTAAGGTGAACGGAACAGAATATCATTGGCGTAACAACGAGCAGGCAAATGCACCTACTAATTCCACTCCGCTTTCTTATTTCTTGATAAACGATAAGGAACTGTGGAACTACTATCGTGATGTGTTCTGGATGATGCGCGATGTGTTCCGTGACAAGTTGTGCCATATTAATATTTTCGCAGGAGAAGATGGTAAAATGTACCACTCTATTGAACTTGCTGAGTAAGACGAAAACTTTAAAAGAAACGATTAATAGATTATCATTATGAAAAGAATATTGTTACTGATGTGCACGCTGCCACTTATGTTTTGTTCGTGCGAAGATACGGATGATGAAGTTGTCTCCGGCGGTAAAACAAAGATGGATTATAGCGCAATCGCTAAGGAAGTGTTTGATATAATCGAAAAGAACTATCGGATTACGGACGGAACGCATAAGGGGCTTATGCAGGAGAATGCGCCAAAAAAATCCAATGACCCTGCTTGTTCTTTCATTTGGCCGTACGACTGGTATATGTCGGCTGTGACACTAATGGATGATTTAGGTTACGATGTCAACTATGTGTATGGAGTGGAAAACTACCAACGTTATTGGCAACCCGATGGAAATGGTATCCATTATTTCACTGGAGTGGAGTATAAAACACCTGGCTACTCATCTGGAACAGCTGGTGAAGTGAATAGTGGAAATAAAACGGGCGACCGCTATTATGATGACAACGCTTGGGTAGCAATTAATTTGGTTGATGCTTACGAAAAGACCAAGGATGAGAAGTATTTGCAACAGGCAAAGGCTACTATAGATTTCATTTATACAGGTTTGGATGACGAACTGAGCGGAGGAGTTTGGTGGAATGAAGCACGTCGCGACCCGACCAATGGCAAAAAATACAAACCCATTTGTACGAATGGTCCGTTTACCGTGGCTCTGCTGAAATATTATAAGGCATGTCCGGATGGGATGAAAGATGAAAGCATATTGGGCACAGCAACAAGTGTATATAATTGGATGACCGATGTGTTGCAAGATAAAGATTATCTCTATTGGGGTGATATTCAAGACAACGGAACGATCAATAAGGCAAAGGACCCTGCAATTACAGGAATGGTGATGCAGTGTGGCGTGTTGCTTTACGAACTGACTGGCGACCGTATGTATTTGGACAATGCCATTCTGAGTGCAGATGCTTCTTTCAATCATTTCGTAGTATATGGAGACGGTGTTTTGCTCTTCCCTGGGGAATTCACAGGATCTAACATAAAGTTGTTCCGTGCTTATTTGGCTTTAGCTCCTTATTATTCACGTGCTAAACAATACATTAACGCATACACTAGTTATGTTACTTGGGTATACAAGAATAAACGGACGGCTGAAGGTTTCTTCTATCAGAACATTCAAGGCGATGCAAACAATCCCGGTAACATCAGCTACTTGATTAATCAAAGTGTGTATCTGGAAGCATTTGCATCTATTGCACTTTATCAAAGAGACGGTAAAATACGTAACTAATATTAGGTATAAGGAATGAAGAAAGTTATACAATCCATTATCGGCCTTTATTTCCTGGGAATGACAGCTGTCGACTGCGCTATTGCGCAGTCGACTCCACCGGGATATCCCGAGCGAGACAAAATAACCAACCTTAAAGGAAAGTTCCAGACTCCTCCCAAGGGATATGGAGAAGTTCCTTTCTATTGGTGGATGGGAGATACAATCACTCGCGAGCACCTCTCGTGGCATTTGGACAAGCTGAAAGATATGCATATTAGTAGCTTGCAAATCAATTATGCTCACAGTGACAGGGGAGGTATTACCTATGGTAAGACTCTTCCTTCTCAGCCTGCCATTTTTACAGATGAATGGTGGGAACTCTTCAAGTGGTTTCTTGAGGAAGCAAAGAAGCGGAATATGAGCGTCAGCTTGAGCGATTACACATTGGGCGTGGGGCAGGGGTCTTACGTAGATGATATGTTGAACGAAGACCCGTCTTTGCACGGTTCCAAACTTCAATTTAGCCGTGATACGATTGTCGGTGGAAAATTCTCTCATGAATACGAACAGCTCCCTCTCTCTTTAACAGCCTATAAGCTGAAGGAAAATGGAGAACTTGAGTTGCCGGGAAAGGAACTGTTGTCATGTGCCAAGAATGGAAAGGTGGAATGGAACTCCGGTTGGGACAAGATGATTGTATCCGAAGTTCGTGCCGAGCGGGTAATTCCCTCATTAGATCCGATGAATCCTCGCTCGGGAAAGAGTTATGTGCGCCATTTCTTCCAGAAGTTTGAGGATCATGTTCCCAATTCTGCTCAATCGGGATTGAACTTCTTTTTTCTGATGAGTTGAGCTTTAACCTTTCCGGATTCTTGTGGAACGATACGTTTAGAGCAGAATTTCAGAAGCGGAAAGGTTATGACGTAGCTCCTTTGCTGGATGCTTTATACATGGATATAGGCGAAAAAACTCCTGCCGTTCGTCTTGATTTCAATGATGTGCTTGTCAGCCTGAGTGAAGAGAATTTCTTTATTCCGTTATACAATTGGCATAATGAAAGGGGATTATTGTTTGGTTGTGACCATGGCGGTCGAGGAAAGGATGTGGGGGAATTTGGTGATTATTTCCGGACTCAACGTTGGAATCAGGCTCCGGGATGTGACCAACCCTACATTCAGAAAGATATAGTCAAGGATAAAGTGGCAGCCTCTATCTCGCATTTGTACGAACGTCAACGGGTTTGGTTGGAAGGATTCCATAGCAGTGGATGGTCAACCAATACCGACCAACTGTATGATGCTATATTTGCTAACTACGCATTGGGGCAAAATATTCTGAGTCTGCATGGTTTCTATTACAGCACAATGGGCGGCTGGTGGGAGTGGGCACCTCCATGTAATCATATCCATGAGGCTTATTGGGAAGAAATGCAACCATTGCTCACTTGTACGGAGCGATTGAGCTATATTCTTTCTCAAGGGTATCATCGGGCTGACGTAGCTGTGCTCTATCCTGTGGAGCCGGTAGTGGCAGGCTATGGCGATGATTGTGTGAAGACGGCCTTTGATGCAGGTGATTATTTGTATCGAAATGGATTTGATTTCGATTTCATGGACTATGAGTCATTGGCTCGCTGTAAAGTGAAGAATCAGTGCCTGAACATTGCAGGCGAGCATTTTAAGGTGCTTGTCATTCCTTCGATGAAGGCCATTCGTCATTCGTCATTAGAGAAAATACTGGAGTTTAAGCGCAATGGTGGAATTATTATTAACATTGGTGAACGTCCGGAAGCGACAGAAAAAGGACGTATGACTCAACCTGTGGAGAAATTGTTGGAAGCCATTTTTAATGATGATAGCAAGAATAATATATATCAAGTTGACAATTATCAGCAGGTAACTGAAATTATTGACCGAAGTATGCCTCGCGACTTCCGAGTGCTATCCGGCTATCCGGTCAAGGATATTCCCTATTTCCAACATCGTTATATTGACGGCAAGGACTTCTATTTTGTATACAATGTATCGAAAGGTGGAGAGTGTTTCTTCCGCGCACACGGTGCAGTCACTTTGTGGAATCCGTGGGATGGCACGATTCGCTCCATTTCTGCTCAGCGTGTGACAAAAGAAGGTACAGTGCTCTACGTGTCGCAAGAGTCAAGTGACGTTTATGTCATTTGTTTCGATCCGAAAGGAAAAGCTCAGGTCGCAGAGCCTATGGCCGAGAAGCAGATGAAAGAACGACGGTTATTGAATGATGAGTGGAATTTTGAGATTGTTCCTACCCTTGATAATACCTACGGTGACTTCTTATTGCCAGCTTATAATGGAAAAGTGGGGGCTATGATATACCAGGCTAACTACACGAATGATTTAGGCCGAGAGCCCGTCATGCGTACATTTACATTTGGTACAAAGATGCTTATGCTGGGTGCAGTCCTGGAAATAGAGCCGGAGAAACTTCTTACATCGTTGACAAAAGATGAATTTATGGTCAATGTCAATGGAGTCCAGTACACATGGCAACCCTATGAATTCTCTTGGAGATGGGGTGTGGAGCATGATTACGGACACCAGGGATGGCATGGCCTGAAGGCTAAAATGTATGATGATTTTATCCGTGTCGGAAAGAAAGTGCCCACGTGGAATGCCAATGAAATACAACGTATGAAGGAGGATAATGGTGAACAAAACTATTATTTCTTTACACGTGTGATGGCACCGGAGGAAGGTATGTATATGGCCGAATATGGAGAAATGCGCCCAGCCTCGATTTATCTGAATGGAGAAAAGACTTCAGATGTTTCTGCTTTGAAATTGAAAAAAGGAGTTAATGAAATCTTGTTGCATTTCAGCAGCTACGGAGTTTCACGCTTTGCTCTTCGGAAAGCAGAACCGGACATTGAAGCACGTACACTTGCTGAGACTCCTCTTCGGATGAAGTTCCGTGGTGATAGGTCTCTGTTATTATTTGATACGCGTAAGCAGGCTGATACAAAAGGACGTTTTACCTTCCTTTCTGCTCCAGGACTGGAATCTCTGCTGTTCTCTTCGTATGGAAAAGCAAAAGTTACGGTCAATGGAGTTGAGGCCAAAATGAATGTGTTGAAAACATATACAGATGGCTTAATGATGATTCGAGCCGATTTGCCAGAGAAACAACTCGAACCTTCACGAGTGATAATCAAGGTAGACGAGCCATGGGGATATGCCGATGGTAGTGTTATTGATGGACCGATCGAACAGGTTTGCTCGGAAGGAATCATCAGAATAGGTGATTGGTCGCAAATAGAAGGATTGACGAAGTATTCCGGTGGTGCATGGTATCGATACCACCTTAAGGTAGACAAACCTGTACAAGGACAGATGATGTTGGATTTGGGTAAGGTGGTTTCTACTGCTCGGCTGAAGGTAAATGGACAAGAAGTGGGCTTGCGATTGGCAGCTCCCTACGTATTCGACATTTCAGATAAAGTGAATCAAGGTGATAATTTGATCGAGGTCTTTGTGATAAATACTTCAGGCAATCACTATAGCTCGACTCCTTCCCGCTATTGTGGTTCTCTTGAATCGGGCATCTTGGGTCCTGTTAGGATTCTGTTGACTGAGTGATTTTGTTGGTAAAATCATTGTGTCGGGATGTATGTCTTGAACTTAATTCAAGCGTATGTCTCGGCATTTGCGTTTTTTCTTAGAGCCTTCTTGTTAGATAATATATTGTTTATGTTTGATAAGTGTTTGCTATACAGCTGATTAATATATTATCTATCTTTCATTCTTTCCGCACGCGAGCGAAAGGGATTCGGAATATGAACGAAAGCCCTGCGGTGAATGTACGGAAGCCCTGTGAGATAAACAGCATAGGGAGATGATACTGAAAAATGCTTTCGGTCCACCGCTGAATCCATTGCTTATATATAGCGGGTGAGGCTTCCCCCTGCCCCCTTATGTTTGACCGTAAATGCGACTAGCTATACAATTATCACTGCCCATAAAGAATAGTAGAAAGATTTCTTGATAGCTCTAAAATGAAATACGAGCATTGTGTCTCCAAATCCCGCCCGCTTCCCGTAAGATTAGCGTACATGGTGGAACATTTTTATATGGGAATCAGATATACGAATCAATCTTACACAATCATACTTTAATTGAAAGAGCTGAAAGAGCAGAGAAAGCATTTCCAAATGCAACCATAGTGATAGACTGTTTCCATATCATCAAGCGCACTCGTGACGCGACGGAGGAAATCCGTCTTCGGAAAAAACGTCTGGCCATTACGGAGCAAAACAAAGAGCGTGCCGATTTTAAGAAGAAACAGGAGCGCAACCGCAAACAGCGAAAGTATTACAGAAAGAGACATCCGAAGAAATATAAGGGGAAGAAACGTGGCCGTAAACCTATAAGAGGCAACTCTGCATTTCGTCCTACAACGCTCGACAATGGAGAGACCAAGGTGGAGCTAATCACTAAAAGCAAGCATCTTCTCTCAATGAGCAGAGACAAATGGAGTGACAGCCAAAAGACAAGGGCTGCACTTTTGTTTGGGTTATACCCTAAAATTAAGGAAGCCTATGAACTGGTAGATTCGCTTCGGGCTGTCTTCCGTTCAAAGCTGTCAAGGGAAGAAGCAACAAAGAGACTGCACGGGTGGTATCAAAAAGTGGCAGAATGTACTATGAGAGAAGTGAAAGCCGCACGTGACTTGATCAAGTCCAGAGAGGAGCAGGTATTGAATTACTTCATTAACCGATCTACAAATGCTGCTGCCGAATCACTCAATTCAAAATTGAAGAGATTCAGGGCGAAGCTACATGGAGTGTCAGACTACACTTTCTTCTTGTTTCGTGTGAGTCGTATCTTTGGTTAGCTTGCCACGGACATCTGCCGATGCGCCTGAATTTATCCGGGTAAAATTTGCTCTATTTCTTTCAACTCGTCTGCCGTGAACTCCAAATGTTCCAGCGCTTTCAAATTGTCGGCTAACTGATTCACAGAACTTGCACCTACAATCACTGATGTCATTCTTTCGTCTTTCAGCACCCATGCCAAAGCCATTTCAGCCAGCGTTTGCCCACGGCGGCGGGCTATTTCATTTAATTGACGGGCAGCTTCTACCTTTTCATGCGTCACTTGAGATTGTTGAAGAAAACCCGAAGAACGGGCAGCACGGGAACCTTCCGGAATGCCGTTCAGATATTTATCGGTCAATAATCCTTGTGCCAAAGGAGAGAAAGCTATGAAGCCGGAACCGTATTCCGCTGCTAAAGGAAGTGATTCAGCCTCAACCGCACGATCGAACATACTATACCGATATTGACTGATAAGACAGGGAACACCGGCTTTTGCCATCATCTCATAGGCAACACGGGCTTGTTCGGGAGGATATTTAGAAATTCCGATATACAATGCTTTACCTTGCTTCACAATATCAATCAATGTCTGAATGGTTTCTTCGACCGGAGTGACTCCGTCATAACGATGACTATAAAAGATATCAAAATACTCCAAACCTGTCCGGCAGAGACTTTTGTCAATGCTCGCCATCAGATTTTTACGAGAGCTATTTCCGCCATAAGGGCCTGCCCACATCTCATGACCGGCTTTGGAAGAGATAATCATTTCATCCCGGTAGCCTTGAAAGTTCTCTTTCAAGATTCGCCCGAAATTTACTTCGGCACTTCCGGGAGCGGGGCCGTAATTATTTGCCAAGTCGAAATGAGTAACACCGTGATCGAAAGCATACTTAATCATGTCGGTTGCTACATTGAAATTGTCCACACTACCGAAATTATGCCACAATCCCAAAGAGATTAGGGGTAACTGCAAGCCACTCTTGCCACAATATTTATATGGCATCTGTTCGTAGCGACCGGCTGCCGGCTGATAACTGAAAGAGTTTTCCATAAAGCAGAATGTTTATATTTTCCTTTCACAAAGAAAGGAAAAATATTCCAATTACGGCTTCAACCGGATATTAAAAAGAAGGCGGATCAGAACTGGAAATAAATAAACGGCTGAATCTCCGAACTCTTCATCTGAATAACAAGGTAAATCAACGCTACCATCAATACTGCTTTTCCTACGAAAGGCAGACGGATCACTCCCCGGCAAGCTGCATTTTCCCAGCTATCGGGAGCAAAATGAAGCAGGAAGCCGAACAACATTAATGCGAATACTTTCCAATATCCTTCAAGTAACTGTGGGAACAGTTGCGGACGGAAAGTAGTGAATATCTGTCCCAGCATATCCATTGAGTTCTGAAAATCGGCATTACGGAAGAAAATCCAGCAGAAGCAGACGAAATGGAAAGTAATAATCACTCCGAACACACGCCGCCAACCATGACTTTGTTCTCCTTTCTTGCGCCCGGTGATGGTCATCCACATTTTATGCAACGCTAAAGCAACACCGTGGAAGGTTCCCCAAAGAACGAAGTTCCAAGATGCGCCATGCCACAATCCACCCAGAAACATGGTAATGATAAGATTCAGATATTGCCGGAACTTGCCTTTCCGGTTTCCTCCTAAAGAGATATACAGATAATCCCGCAGCCAACTGGACAAAGAGATGTGCCAACGACGCCAAAATTCGGTAATGGAAGCAGACTTATAAGGAGAATTAAAATTGAGATTGAAATGAAAGCCCAACAATAAAGCGATACCGATAGCCATGTCACTATATCCGGAAAAGTCGCAGTAAATCTGTAAAGCATAACCATACACTCCCATCAGATTCTCAACACCCGAATAGAGAGTAGGATTATCAAAAATACGTTCTACAAAGTTGATGCTGATATAGTCGGAAATAATGGCTTTCTTGAAAAGACCGGATACGATCAGAAAGATTCCGCGGCCGAACATCTCCTGCGAAACAAAGAGAGGTTTCCGGATTTGCGGGATAAAGTCGCGGGCACGCACGATAGGTCCCGCCACCAACTGGGGGAAGAAAGATACGTAAAAAGCATAATCCAGAAGATTGGTCAAAGGCTTTATATCTCTCCGGTAAACGTCGATGGTGTAGCTTAACGACTGGAAAGTGAAGAAGGAGATACCGACCGGCAGGAATATATCAAGAGCGGTAAACTCTCCTCCCATCAATGACGCTATCACTCCACCGAGGAAATTGGTATATTTGAAATAGACAAGAAGTCCCAGATTGACACTCAGACTCAAAGCGACTAATCCTTTACGTTTCCAATACCCCTCTGCACGGTCCATTAGCTGTGCAAGAAAGAAGTCGGCAACGGTGACTATAGCAAGCAGAAAGAAATATGTGCCGCTACTCTTGTAGTAGAAATAATAGGAAAAGAGGGTGACAAACAAGATACGGGCAGTGTATTTACGTTGTAACAACACATACACCACCATGAAAGCAGCGAACAGCCAAAGGAAGATACCGCTGCTGAATATCATCGGGGCTTGCGGATCGTAGGTAAGTACCTCTTTTAGTCTACTGAAATCTATATCAATGGGAAACATAGTCATTATATGCTTGTATAAGTGCTTGGTATAATAAATTTCCTTGCAGGATGTATCCTTCAGGTAAATAATGTACATGATCGGGACGCATCAGGTTTGCCTCTGTCCAGTTGGTGCAGGCACGACGCTTCCCTCCGACTACATCGTACATATCCCACACGAGCAGGCGATGGTCTTTTGCATAACGGCGGATGGTTTCCGCTGCTGTTGCCGTACGGGGATTGATGGCATACGTGCGTCTACGCCTCCGTTGCCGGAAACTTTCATAGGAACCGGGAGGGGTAGTCAGAAGAATAGGGATATTAGGAAGACTGTCGCGCAACAGTTTCACAAGTTCATCCATCTGATTGTAGTGCACATTTATATTATAACGCCGGTTATGGCTTTCATTGGTTCCGAAAGAGAGAATCAGCAATTCGGGTTTCAAGGCAACAATTTCGGCAATACGATCCGGATGGGTAAATGTTAGGCAAGTAGCTCCGTTGACGCCTTTATCAATATAAGAAATGGCGCCAAAGGTTTCTGTCAAACGGGCACCGGTGGTTTGAGGATAGATATGTCCACGCACGTGGCTATCGCCAATATGAACGATGCGGACTGTATCTTCGGAGAGTCCGGCACGTACCTGGCGGAGATGTTCAAAGACGGGAGCCAACAGAGCAATGCTGTCAATAATCTCATTCCGTCCGGTTTCGCGAAAAGCTGCAGGGAAGGCTATTTGTACGTTGATCGTATCATTCGCCCAATTCATTTCCCGTAAAGGCTTTATCCGCTTTGCAGTCTTTCCCAATGGAGGGCATACAGGCATACGGTCTTGCGCAATTGTTTCTGTAAGAAAACAAGGGCTACTTAACAGACCGGAGAAAATAAGAACAAAGATGAACAGCAGATTACTCCTTCTCATAAGCACGCCTCCTGTCGTATTGTTCCTTACCATAGATCATGGTTTCATAAAGCAATCCTGCCAAATGTTTACCGCCACGGAAGTTTATATGCGTATAATCATAGTTTGCCATAGAAGGTTTGGCATGGACGAGTTTTGCCATACTGCCGTCTCCACCCATTGCATCAAACATATTCCAGAATGCAATGCCGCTTTCGGCAGCTATGTTCTGCTGATAACGAATCAGATTCTTGACACCGGGCATAGTGCGGAGTTCACCGTTTTCGTTTTTATAATCACGGTCACCGACGCTCAACAACAGGATTCCCGCTTGTGGGAAACATTCTTTCAGATGCTCGATAGCAGTAATCAATCCTTTCTGGTAATTATCATAATTGCGCCCCCGTTCGGTAGCTACATTCAAGCCATATTCGAGGATAATCAGATCATAAGGACGTTGGCGGTTAAACTGCTTCAGCATTTGTACCGGAATACCACGCAGGGAAAGACCGGAACTGCCACGCAACGAGAAGTTATCGAGAATGATTCCTTTCTTTCCATCCATTGCCAAGCCATAGAACAGGGTAGAGTCCGCACGATCTACTGTCCAACGGATAGAACCGATGTGTCCGTCCACCTGAATTTGCTGTAATCCATCGGAAGGAGCTAAAGAGTAATTCTTGTTTTCTCCTTTGTTCACACGGGCAGAAAGAAGAACAGAATCTTTATTATAAAAGAAGATGGAGGCACGCTGACAAGTATCGAGCAGGGAGGCATATTTATTTTGTCCGCGCAGTTCTACATAAGCTCCGTTTCGGGGGACGAAATAGTGTCCGGAAATTCCTTGTTTCTTCTTGTCGAAATACACGCTGTCTGTTACCGCATGGCTGGACCATCCGCCAAATGTATGCCGCACCGTAGGACGATAACCGCTGGTCATGGAAGTGATGGTGACAAAACCTACACCGCAACCGCCGAATTGTTTCTGAAGCATTTCGCGCAAGTCGGCCGTAAATATATCCGCTTCGATAAAAGAGTCTCCGAATACGGCAATGCGTACCTGTTTGTCAGCGGAGTCAGCGGAAGAGACACGGTCGAGTGCTTCATAGAAAGGAGCCATTCCCCGGAGGGTGGAATCACTGTAATCTTCTATGCAAGTCATGCCCGCACGGCAAGTATCCACAAAAGCCGGTTTTACAACAGAAGGCAAAGGGATGCTGTCCGAATCAGCTGCGGCAGTCTCCGATTCGGGGTAACGAAGATCGCTCAAAAGGTCTACACGCCTCATCGTGTGTCCGTCAATAGTCAATACCGGAAGCCAATGAAGCCCGAGTAAGGCTGCAAATACAATCAGTACAAACCACAACGAATATTTCAAATAATTCTTTATTATCTCCATCATGTTCCTAAAATCCAAAACGACCGCAAAGATAGATAAAAGCCACAAAAAGAAAGGAGAATCTACATTATTTATTAGATTCCCCTTTCCTTTTTATCTATCTACCGGATCGTTCTTAAATGGTCCGTTCAATGTTCCACACAAATGCGCGCAGGCCTAATTGCTCCGTCTGTAAATCCATCTTATGCAAGGTGTCCAGCAGCGGATCGACTTTGCTATCATCTACTACCGTCAGGATAGCCGAACACATACTTGGCCAGGCATGGCTTCCGAAATGCGGATCACCTGTCTTCGAACCACGCCCCTGTACTTTTTCGAGGTAGGTAAAACCACGACATCCCAAACGGTCGAGTAACGCCATGATTCGTTCGTAATAAGCCTGGTCGAATGTTATCAATACTGATTTCATATTTCTTTTTTTGTTATTTCTTAATAATGCTGTCTTTATTCTCCTGAAAGTAAACATCCAAATCACGTTTACGGCGAAGTTTGCGACGCTGGTTCTTGATACCCGTTCCTGCAAATACGCAATATAAAGTAGGAATCAAAATCAATGTCAACACAGTAGATACTGTCAGACCACCGATGACGGCAATCGCCATCGGACTCCACATTTCAGAACCCTGACCGCCACCGATAGCCATCGGAATCATACCGAGCACAGTAGTGGCAGTAGTCATTAATACCGGACGAAGACGGCTCTTACCAGCTGTTACCACAGAGTTCAACACTGCAAGTCCACGTTCCCGGCAAAGGGTGATGTAGTCGATAAGCACAATACCGTTCTTCACCACAATACCAATCAACATGATACCTCCCAACAAACTCATGACGCTCAATGTGCTGCTCGTAAAGAACAATGCCATCAAAACACCACTAAACGCAAACGGCAGTGAGAACATGATAATGAACGGATAAGTCAGTGACTCGAACTGTGCTGCCATCACGATAAATACGAGAATGACAATCAGGATGGCAAGTGTTCCCAAATCGCGGAACGAATCCTGCTGGTCTTCGTACGAACCGGAAATCTGGATAGTGACTTCTCCCGGAAGATCCATTTTATCTATCACCTTATTTCCGGCAGCCACCACGTCGCCCAGCGGAGCTCCGGAGATTACGGCGGAAACGGTCACGATACGTTCACGGTCTTTACGTTCGATGGTAGGAGGTGCAAAACGTTCGACTACCTTTCCGACATCTTTCACACGAACGGATTGTCCTTGCACATTATAAATGAGGATATTTTCCAGACTTTCCAGACTTGTACGGAATTCGGGTGCGTAACGCACTTTAATATCATATTCATCTCCGTCTTCACGATATTTAGATGCTACCGCACCATTGACACGATTACGCAGGTAGTTACCGGCAGTCGAAAGATTCAAGCCATGCATCGCCAGTTTCTCACGGTCGAAGTCTACCTGATATTCAGGCTGATAGTCACTACGGCTGATATTTACCTCAGTCACTCCTTTCACTTTCAGCAGTTCACGTTTCAGGCGGGCTGCCACGCTATCGGTCATTGTCATATCGTATCCGTAAACCTCAAAGTCAGCACTTGCCTGAGCGGACATACCTGTGTTACTACCTCCAAGGATTACTTGCGCCTTACTGAATTCCGGATAGGCTTTCAAATCTTCACGCATCTCATCACAGACTGTTTCCAAAGAAATGTTACGATCACCCGGGTCTACCAAACTGATGTTGAAAGAGATAATATGCGAACCGTTGTCCTGCATGGATGCCCAAGTGTTGTCGGAGTCAGCCTGACCGACCGTATAGTTACAAACTTTCATAATGTCCTTATACTTCGTCAGCCATTGGTTAGTCAACTTTTCTGAAAGTTCCTGCGCTATCTCTTTTCGTGTACCGATCGGGAGTTCCAACTGTACGGCAATACGGGCATTATCCTGTGCCGGGAAAAACTCTGTACCAATCCCCTTTGCACACAACAAACTGATAACGAAGAAAACGATACATCCCACAATCACAATCGGACGGTGACGTACAGCCCAGTTCAACATTTTCGCGTACCAGGTATCGAGTCCGTCGAGCGCTTTCTCAATCGGAGTAAAGAAGAGCTTGAACATCTTCGACGGCTTCTTCTGCAAACGAAGCAACTGGGAACAGAGCATCGGAGTCAAGGATAGTGCGGCGACCGTAGAAATAAACATGATAGCACACATCATCCAACCCAACTGTTTGAAAAGTACACCGGACATACCGCTTACCATCGTCAACGGGAAGAACACGGCAATCATGGTCAGTGTAGAAGCGATTACAGAGATTGCCACCTCATTCGTTCCGTGCACGGCTGCCTGTTTCGGATCGGAACCACGCTCGATATGGGTCGTTACATTTTCAAGTACCACAATCGCATCATCCACCACCATACCGATAGCGATAGAAAGTGACGAAAGCGAAATGATATTAATTGTATTTCCACTAACCGCCAGATAGATGAACGAGGCAATCAATGAAAGCGGAATGGTGATACAGATAATCAGCGTCGCACGCCAACGTCCCAGAAAGAGGAACACGACGATGACAACGAAGAGCAAGGCATAAGCAACGGTCTCCGTCAAACTGTCGATGGTGTTCAAAATGTTGTCCGAAGTATCGACAATGACACCAATCTTCACATCGCTCGGCAGGTTCTTCTGAAGCCTCGGCAGCGCGTCGGCCACTTTCTTGGAGATTTCTACCGAATTGGCTCCCGACTGTTTCTGAACTACAATCATAGCACCTTGCACCCCATTATTATAGGTTTCCTGTGCACGTTCTTCCACGGTATCAACAATACGGGCTACATCACGCAGAAAGACATTCGCCCCATTGTATGTACCCACCACTACATCTTCCAGCTGGCGGGAATCATCAAACTCACCTTCTACACGCAGCGCATAGGTTTCACTACCAATATCGAAGTTACCACCGGGAATATTCTTGTTCTCGGCTCCGATAATGGAACTGATTGTTTCGATAGTCAGATGATAGGCTTCCAGTTTGTTAGGGTCGCAATATACCTGAATCTCACGCTGCGGCGCACCGCTGATAGACACCGTTCCGACTCCCGGAATACGTGCCAGCGGATTTACCACACGATCGTCCAATATCTTATAAAGTGCCGACTGGCTTTCATTGGCCTGTACGGAAAGTAACACAATCGGAATCATGTCCGTACTAAACTTAAAGATGATCGGATTCTCGACATCATCGGGAAGCTGCGAACTTACCATGTCGAGTTTATCGCGCACATCATTGGTCAGCACGTCAATATCGTTACCAAACTCGAACTCCAATGTAATCAGTGACATATTCTCGGAAGAACGGGAGGTAATATGTTTCAGGTTGCTCACCGCGTTCAACGTATTTTCGAGTGGGCGAGTCACATTATTTTCTATATCCGAGGCACTTGCGCCGGGATAAGCGGTCATCACCATGATTGTATTCGTGTCAATGTCCGGATACAAGTCGATAGGCAACTTGGACAAAGAGAAAAGACCAAAAATCACGACTGCCAGAAAGCAGAGGGAGGTCATAATCGGTTTCTTAACCGCACCTTCGTATAAACTCATGTTGTTTTATAAATCTGGTTAATTAATAAAAGCATTAGGCGAAAGGAATTTTACACCTTCTATTTGGAAGAGGCTTCCACCTCTACTTCCATACCGTTCACCAAACGTGACTGTCCGGCAACTACAACCTGCGAATTATCAGGCACACCGGATTTCAACTCATACTCCGCACCCATGCGTCTACCCAATTCGACTTTATTATAAGACACCTTGCCGTCTTGATAAACGAATACATAACGGTCGCCTGAACCTGCCTGTTTAACAATTGCCAAATCAGGAACAACTACATTTTCTGCCGTTCCGAAATTTAATGTGGCACGGGCAAACATTCCCGGACGTACGCGCTGGTCTTTATTGTCCAGTCTGATCTCTACCTGGAATGTACGGGTAGTGGCATCTATAGTCGGATAAACCAGATTGATGGTTCCTGTAAATACTTCATCTCCATATACATCGAGTTTCACGTTGACGGGGGTACCTTTCTTCACTTTCGTAAAGTAGGTTTCGGACACATTGATCAGGAGTTTCACGGGAGTGATCTGTTCTACTACCAAGACCGGTTCTCCACCGCTGTACATATCGCCGTTATCATAGTTGCGTGCAGTTACCACACCATTGATGGGGCTTAGCAAAGAGGTATTCTCCTGCAAATTCTTATAAGCGGTTTTCTTCACATCGAGTTGCATCTTCGAAGCATCCCATTCAGATTTGGACGCACCGCCCACTTTATATAGTTCGTCGATACGGTTGAATTCTATTTCCTGATTGTCAAGTTGCAGCTTCGCCTGTTTCAGGTTGGCCGCATCCATCTGCACAAGTTTCTGTCCTTTGGACACACGGTCGCCCACTTCCACAAAAATCTGGTCGATACGCACGGGAGACGAAGGTGCAATATTATTCTTTACTTCTGCTTCCACCGTTGCTGTGTAATCCTGTATCTGATCTACGGGACGAGCTTTTACGTCTGCCAGCTTCACAATGGGCTTTGCGTCGGCATGTTCCGCAGCAGCTTTGTCTTTTCCACCTGTACATGAGCCCATAAACACAGTTAACAGCAGGGCTACCAATTGGATACTTCTTTTCATATTCCTTACTTGTAATTTTTTAGTTGTCTATCTTTATTCTTTTCCCAGCACCTGATCGAGGTCTGCCTTAGCAACCAGGTAATCGTATATGGACTGATTGTAGGTGAGTTGCGCCTGTGTCAGTGACACTTGCGAACTGTTCAGTTCGAGCACCGTGCCCTTACCCACATCATAACGTTTTTCGGCAATCACCACCGCTTTCTTTGCCTGCATCACATTTTCCTTGTTGCTGACTACCTGCTCTGTGCTGGCACTCATATTATTGCGACAACTGACAATCTGCATATTCAACTGTCTTTCCGTATCGATACGGTTCCAATCGAGCTGGCGCATCTGTATACGGGCAGATTTTACTTTCGTAAAGTTGCTTGCCTTATATAAAGGTATGCTGATATTGAACATCAGGCTGGAACTGTTGCTCCAGTTATAATCGAAGAAATTGATATTCGGATTATACAATGACTGATATTGATAGGAGAAGCTCATGGAAAGAGTCGGCATAAAGTTCGTCTTTAAAGACTTTACATTCTTTTCAAGCAACTTCATGTTCAAGTCCAACTGCTTCATGGTGGTATTGTTGTTCAGATTTACATTCTCTTCTTTCAACTGATTGACAAACATGGTTGTCTCATAGTTGGTCAGATTATCATTAATCTTTATCTCCACATCGGCAGTGATGCCCATCAGAACTTTTAACTGCAACTTAGCCAAAGTCACCGCATTGGCTGCCGCGATCAGGTTCGGTTTAATGCTGCGCATCTGTACTTCCGCACTGATCTTGTCATATTCGCTCACAGTTCCCTGCTGATATTTGGCATTCACTACATTGTAATTATCTTCTGCCAGTTTATAGCTGCCCTGAAGCACTTCATAGCTATCCTGCGCAAGCATCAACTGATAATAAGCCTTGCTTACCTGATTCACCAGATCCAGTTTGGAAGCACGTGACTTCTCTACTGCCAGTTCAATATCCGTCTTTGTCATCGACATAGCCCGGTAAACACCCGGCACAAAAAGTGGCAGGTTAATGCTCAACCCGGCATTGGCGGTATTCGTTCCGTCTTGCCCCATCTTGAACGACATATCGTTCAATTTCATTTCAGCCGCTTTAATCGTATGGTCTAAGGAACCGGCAATGCTAGCCTCCGGCAACAGACTCTGCCAGGCTTCCTTGCTGGCAACTTTTTTAAGGCGATCTCTTCTGCTGCCACTTTCATTGTCGGATTCTCATCCAATGCAATTTCCAAGGCTTTGTCTAAGGTTAAGGTTAGTGTATTCTTCTCCATCTGCGTGTCCTGTGCCTTTGCAAAACCAAATGCGCAGAGTGCCACAGCTACCAGAAGAATCTTCCGACCTGTCAATCTTTTCATTTTGTTCATAAACTAAATTTCTAATTTAATCTTACTTGTTTGTCAATAGAACCTCACTTTTGCTCTAGTATTCGATGCGGTTCTTGCGATATTCTTGTATAAAGTCTTCCAGTACCCTTGCTCCTTTTTCGGTGGAGATACCGCGTATATAAGTAAACATGATGGACTCGTACACTTCAATGAAAGGATATTCGTTGCAGATGTCTGTATTCAAAAGCACGTCAAATTGCTCACGTACCAGCAAATTGACGATGGAGAAGTTTACATCCGGACGAAAGATGCCCTGCTCTACTCCTGTTTTGAAGAAGGACATGGTTTTCATCGAATCGCTGTCCTGCCGGTTCTTCATCATCTCATATACTTTGGGATATTTCTTAATGTCTTCAAAAAAGCGTTTGTTCGTCTGATGAAACATCTCAATGCTTTTCTGAAAAACTGCAAGTATCACTTCCAACACATTGTGCGACTGTTCAAAGACTTTCTGCAAATACTTGTCTCTGTCTGCCTGTGCCTTCAGTATGCATTCTTTCAACAACGATTCTTTATCCGAAAAGACTTCGTAGAGCGTACGTTTGGAAATTCCTAATGCTGCCGCAATGTCATCCATCGTAATACTCTTGATGCCTTTTGAAGTAAAAGCTTCTGTTGCTGCCGTTATGATCCGTTCTCTTAACTCTACCCGTTGGGAAGCGTCTTTTCCATGCTCTGTCATCATCCGTTTTTCTATTTTATTAAAATGCAGTTTTCGTTTTCTCTTCATTTCCAAAGGAAAAACGGAACAAAGATATACAGAAAACTCAATTAACAAATTAAGTTTCCATCTATTTATAGTCCATTTGGGATTTATTATCATTCAATAGAGTAAAATGAAAACAAGTGTTAATAGGAAATTTAGAACAAACACAGAGGAAAGGTAAAAGGGGGAATATAGGAAGTAAAGTTTTATCGCTAATAGAAGAGATGGCAGCCAATAAATGCCGGATAAATATCGATAAGAATCGACACTTACCCGGCAATAACAGTCACCATTATTAACGAAAAGCGAAAAAGGGTCAATTTATTGTCAGTATTCAATCTGTGTCCTCTTCAGGAAGGCGACTGTTTTATGTATTTCCTTGTACATCACGATGTCATCTTTTACAAAAGGTACTTCTTTCCGATAGGCATGGAGGAAACGCTCAAGAACGGGAGAGGTTTTCTGCGGGCGGCGGAAGTCGATGCCTTGTGCGGCGTTCATCAGTTCGATGGCAAGGATATGTTCCAGGTTGTCCATTACTTTATAGAGTTTGGTTGCGGCATTGGCACCCATGCTTACATGGTCTTCCTGCCCGTTGGAAGAGACGATGGAATCGCTCGAAGCTGCATAGCAGTACATTTTATTCTGGCTGACCATGGAGGCGGCGGCATACTGCGGAATCATGAAGCCGGAGTTCAAACCGGGGTTGGCTACGAGAAATTCAGGTAGCCCACGGAGACCCATAATCAGTTGGGAGACACGGCGTTCGGAGATATTTCCCAATTCGGCCAGAGCGATGGCAAGGAAATCATAAGAGATGGCAAGCGGTTGCCCGTGAAAGTTTCCGCCGGAGATGATCCGGTCTTCATCGGGGAAGATGGTGGGGTTGTCCGTGACGGAATTGATTTCGGTCAGCAGTACGGAGGCAACGTAGCGGATGGCATCTTTGGTAGCGCCATGTACTTGCGGGATACAACGGAAAGAATAGGGATCTTGCACGTGTTCCTTGTGGCGTTCGATTAGTTCGCTGCCTGACAGTAGTTTGCGGAAGGCTTCGCCTGTCTCAATCTGTCCCTGATGGGGGCGGATTTGCTGAATGCAGTCCATAAACGGGTCAATACGGCCGTCAAAGGCTTCGAGGGAAAGGGCGGCTATCAGGTCGGCTTTTTTCGAGAGGCGAAAGGCTTTGAGCATAGCGAACACACCGTTGGCACTCATAAATTGGGTGCCGTTCAGCAGGGCTAGTCCTTCTTTGCTCATTAGTTTGACCGGTTCCCAGCCAAATTCGTCGAGTACGCTGATGGCTTCGCACTTTTTTCCTTTATAGTAGACATCACCGACACCTATCAGAGGAAGGAAAAGATTGGCGAGCGGTGCCAGGTCGCCGGAGGCTCCAAGGGAACCGCGGTCGTAGACGATAGGCATGACGTCATTATTGAAGAAATCGAGGATGCGCTGCACGGTGATAACTTGTACGCCGCTATGTCCTAATGAAAGGGCATGGGCTTTGAGAAGCATCATCAGTTTGATGATGACAGGGCGAATTTCTTCGCCTACGCTGCAAGCATGGCTTTTTATCAGGTTTTCTTGAAGGGTCCCCAGTTCATCGGGAGATATATTTTTAGTGCATAGAGAGCCGAAACCTGTTGTTATGCCGTATAACGGTTCTTCGGAAGAAGCTATTTTTTGGTCGAGGTAGTCGCGACATTTCTGGATGCGCAACTTGGCTTCGGGAGCTAGTTCGAGTTTCAGGTTTTCGTTTATAATCCGTTCGATGATTTCGAAGGTCAGTGCTCCGGAACCGATATGGTATACATTCTTACTCATACGCGCAGGTCTTGATTTACGGCATCCAACAATTCTTTTTCTTTCTGGCAAGCGGTTTGCTCGATGGCATCGGCTTCGGTTTGCAGCTGGAGGACAAAATCTCTGTCTTTGAGCGAACCGAGGTTGATACGGACATTCAGCAAGGCTCCCAATACGGCGGTACGGGCGGACATCATTGCTACACAGGCATCTGTGACGGCATTCCGGTTGCCGAGGCGGGCAACATCGGCTATAATGGACATCATATCCAGTGCTTTGCGGGCTACTTCCAACGGAACGAGGGCGGCTTGTTTGGTTGCCTTCTGGATAGCGGTACTTCGGGCGGCTTTCTCTTCGTCGGTTGTTTTTGGTAGTTTAAAACAGGCAAATACTTCGTTGTAGGCAGCCGAATCTTTGTCAATAAGTGCCATAAATTCGTCCAGCAAACGGAGGGTGATGGTTTGTGCGTGCTGCATTACTTCTTCACTGACTTCGTATCCTTTTTTTCCTACGGTCAGCCGTGCCACCATCGTGGAAAGGGAGGAAGCCAGCGCTCCATTCAAAGCGGCAATACTACCACCGCCGGGCACAGGGTCACTGCAAGCTACTTTATCTAAGAAATCTTTTACGGTTAAATCTGCTAACATGGTATTCTATTTTTTTAAGTGATTAATGAATGAGAGTTTTTCAACTATTAAGTGACGGGATAAAGCATGCCGCCTTTAATAGTCATGATTACGCAATTCATGCCTATATAGTAAGGTAGAATATGATAGTTGTCGGAATTGAGGATGATGAAATCGCCTTGTTTGCCTACTTCAATGCTTCCAATCCGGTCGGCTCGTTGAAGAGCGGCGGCTCCGTTCAGGGTGAGAGCGGTGATGGTTTCTTCGATGCTCATTTGCATATAGATACAGGCCAGAGCAATGGTCAGCGGGATGGAACCGGAGAAACAACTACCGGGATTCAGGTCGGTGGCAAGTGCCACAGCACAACCGGCGTCAATCATTTCACGACCTCGCGCATAGGGTTCTTTCAAGGCGAAAGCTGTCAGAGGTAACAGCGTAGCTACTACTCCGGCATCGGCCATTGCACGGATGCCGGCATCGGAAGCGTGCAGGAGATGGTCGGCAGATAGTGCTCCGAGTTCGGCGGCCAGTTCGGCACCGCCGAGAGAGACGATTTCGTCGGCATGAAGTTTCAACAAGAAACCGTGCTCTTTGGCCGCCTGAAGCAGGCGACGGGATTGTTCGACAGAGAAAACGCCTTGTTCGCAAAAGACATCACAACATTCTGCCCACTTACCGGAATGGATAAGGGGAAGCATTTCACGAATCAGGAAGTCGATGTATTCGTCGCTTCTTCCTGCGTATTCTTCGGGAAGGGCGTGGGCGCCGAGGAAAGTGGAGACTATATCGACGCGTTTATGCTCGGCGTTATCCAGGCTGCGCATTACTTTTAGTTGTAGTAATTCTGTGTCCCGATCCAGACCGTAGCCACTTTTACCTTCTACGGTGGTTACTCCCATAGTGCTCATCTTCTTCAGGAAGCTTTCGGCGGCTGAACGAAGTTGCAGGTAGTTCATTTGCCGGGTGGCTTTTACGGTACTTGCAATTCCCCCTCCCCGCTCCATGATTGACATATAGCTTTCGCCTTTCAGACGCCAGGAAAATTCTTCGGAACGTTCTCCGCCAAATACAAAATGGGTATGGGAATCGACGAAACCGGGCAAAAGGCAATGTCCGCGAGCGTTATAATGCCAGTAGTGCTGGTAGTAACCATCCCGGTCTTCGCCACGGTTTTCACCAACGTAGGTAATGATTCCTTTGGTCACTTCCACGGTTCCGTTTTCTATGATTTGCAGTTGGGACATTTCCTCTCCTTTACGGGCGGAAAAGCCGATGGGGGTTACGATACGGGCGTTAAATATGATTAGGTTTTCACTCATAAATAGTTCATCATAATTAGTTCATATAATAAATGGAAATATGAATTACACGTTTTTTAGAATGATGTTTACTATAAAGCAATTGTGATTCATTCTATTTTCTTATTGTCTATTCCATGATACGAGCTTCGAGAACTTGCTGCATGGAAAAGTTTTCGAGTCCGAGATAGTAGGAAGCGGTATCAATCAGAGCTTCCATCGGTACAAGGCCGATTATTTCGCTACCTACAATCGTAACACCGTAACGACGGGCCTCGATACGTACCAGTTCGAAGGCACGGTAAAGTGCGGTACGGGTATAGTCGGTCATGTTAATTGACACTTGGGTGATGTTTCGCTCTTTCAGCTCCACTCCCATTGCTTTCACATAACGGAGGCCTCCATTGATATGGCGGACATTTTTCGCTATCTTAGTGGCTATCTCCAGATTATCTGTACTTAGATTGACATTGTAGGCTACGAGTGGCATACGGGCTCCGATTGCTACGGTACCTGCGGTCGGATGTCGTTCAGCAGGTCCGAAGTCAGGTTGCCATTCGGGCAGTTTGATCTTTTCGGCCATTCCTTCAAATTCGCCTTTACGAACGGAAGCGAGATTTTCCCGGTGTGGTGCAGTAGCGGACTTTTCATACAGAAAGACGGGAAGATTAAATAGCTCCGCAACTTTCGCAGCCACTTTTTTAGAAAGCTCGATGGCTTCTTCCATACTGGTGTTCTTAATCGGGATGAAAGGAATTACATCTACCGCTCCCATACGAGGATGTTGCCCGGTGTGCTGATTCAGGTCGATCAAACGGACAGCTACACCAACGGCTTCAACTACTGCTTCACACAGTGCTTCCGGCTCTCCCACAAGTGTGACAACCAGACGGTTATGGTCTTCATCATTACTATAATCAAGCAGTTTTACTCCGACTTTACCACGGAAAGGGGCTACTATCTGATCTATTTTCTCCAAATCACGTCCCTCGCTAAAATTGGGGACGCATTCAATAATCTTATTCCAACTCATATCAAATATCTATTATTATAGAGGTTATACTTTACTGAATAACTATATGTTTTACATCAAATAACTACTTGGTTTATCCAAAATAACTGCATGTTTAAACTGTTCCATATATTATGGGAATTTATTCCCTCATTTTATGGGAATGTTTTCTCTTATATTGTGAGACTACTTTCCCACAATATATGGAACTATCTTCTTTATTAATTCTTCGTCCGCCACATAAGGCATTGTTATCTGATAATCTCCTACATGGGACTCATTAAATGCTTCACTCGTTTCCATCGCATGCGGATTACGCGCCCATGAACGGCGGGCTACTCCTCCCATCACGTCCCAAAGCATTGCCGAACGGAGTATTTCATCTACCCGTTCGCTACCGTCGCATACCATACCAAAACCGCCATTGATTGCTTTGCCAATGCCGACGCCGCCTCCATTGTGTAAGGCTACCAGACTCATTCCACGGGCACAATTTCCGGCAAAGCATTGCACAGCCATATCTGCCATCACATTACTTCCGTCTTTGATATTCGACGTCTCCCGGAAAGGAGAATCCGTACCGCTTACATCGTGGTGGTCTCGTCCCAGCATAATAGGTCCTACTTCACCCCGGCGAACCATCTCATTGAAACGGAGGGCTATCTTCATTCTTCCAACTGCATCCTGATAAAGAATACGTGCCTGTGTACCCACCACGAGTTGATTCTTTTCTGCATCCCGTATCCAATTGTAGTTGTCCAGATCCTGACCACGCCGATGGACGTCGATACATTCCATAGCCGCGCGGTCTGTTTTTATCAGATCTTCGTGTTTACCACTCAAACAGACCCACCTGAACGGACCGTAGCCGTAATCAAAAAGTTGGGGCCCCATAATATCTTCGACATAGCTCGGCCAGATAAATCCGTCTTTTTCATCAACGCCATTACGAGAGATTTCTTTTACTCCGGCATCGTATATGGCTTTCATGAAGGAGTTTCCATAATCAAAGAAATAAGTTCCGCGGGCTACCAGTTTCTTGATAACTTCGAAATGACGGCGTAGAGATATGTCTACCAAGTGACGGAATTGCTCCGGCGATTCGTGAAGAAGTCGTGTGCGTTCCTCGAAAGTCAGTCCGGCAGGGCAGTATCCACCTTCGTAAACGGCGTGACAGGAGGTTTGATCGGATAATAGTTCGATCAGAATCTTTTCTCGCTCGGCATATTCGAGTAGGTCTACTATATTTCCATGATAGGCAATGGAACAAGGTTCACGGCGTCGCATTGCTTCAGCTGCCATCCGGTATGCTTCTGTTATATCTGCAGTCACATGCCCCACCCATCCTTGGCGATAACGTGTTTCAATGCGTGAACGATCTACTTCGGCTATGATGGAGACTGCTCCTGCTATTTCGGCTGCCTTAGGTTGTGCACCACTCATTCCTCCCAAACCGGAAGAAATAAATAAGTGTCCCCGCAAATCTTGGTCTTGTGGAATACCGAGTTTCAATCGTCCGGCATTCAGGAGGGTGTTGAAAGTGCCATGAACAATCCCTTGAGGACCGATATACATCCAGCCGCCGGCCGTCATCTGTCCATAATTGGCAACTCCCATCTGGGCGGCAATATGCCAATCATGTTGATTGTCGAATTGCCCGATCATCATCGAATTGGTAATTATAACGCGGGGAGCATCGGGACGGGAGCGGAAAAGCCCTAATGGATGTCCGGATTCAATAACCAGTGTCTGTTCCTGGGTAAGTTCTTCCAGATATTGCTTGATCAGTCGATATTGCATCCAATTTTGGCAGACTTGCCCGGTTTCACCGTAAGTAACAAGCTCATAGGGATATAAGGCAATATCGAAGCAAAGGTTATTATCAATCATTACCTGAAAGGCTTTGCCCTCAATACATTGTCCTTGATATTCATCAATCGGCTTTGCTTTCAAGTCTCCGGCAGGACGGAAACGGTATCCGTAAATCCGCCCGCGAGTGCGTAGTTCTTCCATAAATTCAGGAGCCAGTTGCTCGTGCCACTCGGAGGGAATATAACGCAAAGCGTTTTTTAATGCTGTGATTGTCTGCGCCGGGGTAAGTGTATAACCACGGTCGGGAGCTCTCCGGATACCTTCTACAAAATCCGGATAAGGAGGTAGTGTGTTGCCAAGAGTTATTCTCATAATAAACAGAATTAAGGATTACAAACTGTAAGCAATACAGTCTTATAACTCTTCGCAATATAGAAAAAAAGAAGATAAAAGACAAGAAAAAAGACGGTTTTATTATCAGAAAGGCATTATTAGGTTTACAATTTAATAGAATGATAAAATATAAGCTATCTCAAGAGTCGCTTATGCTTTTATACAGATACAAATGCAGGCCTTTTATCCAAACGGATTAATAGGTCTTTTATTAAAATGGATAGCGGATTTTTCCATTAAATCAGAGCTATGAGTTCTATGCTATTGACATAATCCGCACCCCTAATCATATCACTATGACCATGGTTGTATATGAATACACTCCTTCCCTGCTATGCCAACAGAGATCGACAAGGTTACTTTTTTTGCTTATTCCGCAACTCCAACAAATATTTAAAGGTATGCTTCGCCTCCTGGCTATCATCATTCAAATATGCCTGTTTCAGTTCCGGATCATTCTTCAATAATTGAAGCATTTTATCCTTCCCCAGAAAATCGACTTTTCCTGTTTCACCATTTAGCTCATAACAGACACGTTTCGTAACCAAGCTTGAAGCGGCAAGAGCATCACCGATATTCCCTCCCAGTTTTACGTCATCTTCTTCCACAAAGTTTCCTCCGATAACCGAGCCTAAAGGCATGGCACAAAAATAGATATTTTTCCCCAACTGAACGGCAGGGGCATACCATGCTCCGAAGCGTAACTTTTTATAGCGCAACTTACGACAATTCAAATATAAATCTCCTTTTTCGTCACGCACAGCAAAACAACGCTTCTTCAAACGTCGGCACATCGACTCGTCATCACCGGCTGTTATCCGGTAATCAGCCCCTCCTGTCAATACAATCTGATTTCTGGAGCGTTTTTCTATACGCAACACGGCTGTCGTATCGCCATGTTGAGCCAACAACTCTTTCAGGTTGGAATAAATAACATTCTGCGCAATTAACGGAAGGCTAATCACGCTTATCAGCAAACATAAGATACATCCTTTCTTCATAAGCATCCTCCTTTCCTGTCTAACGCCTTTTCGAGTGGAAAGTTATAAATTTTAGCGGATAAATGCAAGAATGAGAAAAGAAATATTGAAAAAAAACTACTATCAGGAAATACCCCCTACTTTCGTTAAACGGAAACAGAACTTATATACCCATTCCTTACAGCTAGCAAAGGCGTTATCCAGGCAAGTCGCAATATGAGCTTGTTATTCCTTTCTATCTTCCGTTAATAAACAGTAAATCTGCTCTCGACAAAAACAAGCTCTTATCCCGACCGTTATGAATTATATTACCTTTGTGGAAAAGAATTAAATTTGTCATGGAAAAACAAGAGCAGATCATTACTACATATCAGCAAATCATTCAGAAAACAGAACTGGAGTTACAGAATGCACGGAAACGTATCTATTATATCAGTCTCCTCCGTCTGATCTTATTCGTAGGAGCTGTAGCAAATGCTATTATCTTTTGGCCTGATGGGTGGTTATGTCTCTTTGCTTTTGCTATCCTGCCTTTTATCTTATTCATCTGGCTGGTAAAACGCCATAATTTCTGGTTCTACCGGAAAGATTTTCTGAAAAAGAAAATAGAAATCAATGAGCAGGAGCTACGTGCCATGCAATATGACTTTTCTGATTTTGATGACGGAAAAGAATTTGTTAATCCATCTCATCTCTACACTCTTGATTTAGACGTATTTGGTGAACATTCTCTTTTCCAATACATCAACCGCACTGCAACGCCTATTGGCAAACAGCATCTTGCAAACTGGTTCAATGCACATCTGGAAAACAAAGAAGCTATTGAACATCGCCAGGAAGCTATACATGAATTGTCCACAGACTTAGAATATCGTCAACAAATCCGCTTACTCGGCTTACTCTATAAAGGAAAACCTGCCGATACCACCGAAATCAAGGAATGGGCAAACAGTCCAAGTTATTATCGGAAGCGAACGCTTCTACGTATCCTCCCGACAGCGGTAACGATCATTAATTTCTTATGTATAGGTTTAGCCATTTTAGGTATTATCTCGGCTAATATAGCTGGAGGAGTATTTGTTAGCTTTGTATTATTCAGCACTATTTTCTCTAAAGGAATCACTAAATTGCAAACGACCTACGGGGAAAAGCTACAAATTCTTTCGACATACGCCGACCAGATTCTTCTCACTGAACAGAAAGAAATGCAAAGCCATATACTGCAAAAGTTAAAAGCGGAGCTTACAAGCCAGAATCAAACCGCTTCTCAAGCAGTACGCCAGCTTTCAAAACTGATGAACGCGCTCGATCAACGAAGTAATCTGCTAATAAGCACGATACTCAACGGACTGATATTCTGGGAGCTGCGCCAAGTAATGCGAATCGAGAAGTGGAAAGAAATCCATGCATCCGATCTCCCCCGCTGGATAGAAACCATCGGAGAGATTGATGCTTATTGTTCTCTGGCAACATTCGCATATAATCATCCGGATTATATCTATCCTACCATTGCTGCTCAATCTTTCCATCTGCAGGCTGAAGCTTTGGGGCATCCTTTAATGGATCGCAACAAATGTGTACGCAACGGAATAGACATTGAAAAACGTCCTTTCTTTATTATTATCACAGGAGCCAATATGGCAGGAAAAAGCACGTATTTACGTACTGTAGGAGTGAACTATCTACTAGCATGTATAGGGGCTCCCGTTTGGGCAAAGCAGATGAAAATATATCCGGCTCGCCTCGTTACCAGTCTTCGGACCAGTGACTCCTTAGCCGACAACGAATCTTATTTCTTTGCCGAACTCAAGCGACTTAAATTAATCATAGACAAGCTTGAAGCAGGAGAAGAACTTTTCATCATCCTTGATGAAATATTGAAAGGTACAAACTCCATGGATAAACAGAAAGGTTCTTTCGCCCTCATCAAACAATTCATGCACATGAACACCAATGGCATCATCGCCACCCATGACTTGTTGCTAGGGACTTTAGTGGACTCCTTCCCACAAAATATCCGGAATTACTGTTTCGAAGCTGACATTACGAACAACGAACTTACCTTCTCTTACCAAATGAGAAATGGAGTTGCACAAAATATGAATGCCTGCTTCTTAATGAAGAAAATGGGAATCGCCGTCATTAACGACTAATCCCCATTCCTTATATGAAAATCAAAGTTTTCTATTGCGGTAACATCCAAAACCTGCTTTATTTAGCAGCAGCAAACTGAATATAAAATTTCAAGTTACCTGTTTTAATCTGCCGGAAAACAAAGTTAAACAGTTTCTGGAGATATACTTTTACTGCATTTTACTTTTTGCCAGAAATGCTATGACCGCTGAAGCTTGTTCATTAGTGAAATACTGCACTGATGTTATTGGCTGATATGTATAAGGTATAAACTGGAATAACTGTACAGCTGCAAATTTTTTATCAGCAGAGAGTATCACATCCATACGTATATTACCACTAGCCTCACTCTTTATATTCGAACCTGCAGAGAATGCCCCCGAATTCACAAGATCCCTCAAAGCATCCATGTGTTTCAAATCAAAAAATATACTATGCTCTTTAGCCACACTTTTGGTTGGCAAATAAATAACTTCTTTTGATTTCCAGAAGAGACGGAAAATCCCCATAAGGAATAAACCTGTTCCCAGAACCATCAAAGCCATACTAACCGTAGAAGACTTATCATCCAATTCGAAAGTCGAAGCAAAAGCTAAAATACCGACCAATAACATTACAGAAGAAATTAAAACTCCTGAAATACTTGTACGTTTTGCGATATCGGGGTGTGAAGATGTGAAGATAGTAGCATCAATCATTTGAGTAGTTGCCATAATATTTAAAGTTTAAATTATTAGTGAAAATATAAAGATAAAAAGATATAGTCACCGGTATTACAGAAGATACCAGTAACCACAAAATAAACAAAACTAATAAGTTACTACTAAATAATTATGCGCCTCAAAGTATATACATAGTATTCACTTGATGGCTGGCAGTAATAGGAAGTTGTTGTACCATAAATCCGCCCCAAGTGTTGTGAAAGTGAGTTCTCACGATCAGCACAACATTGTAGCGCATTCTTCAAAGAAAAGAAATATTCTCCAAGTTGCACACGTTGAATACGTGTTACAGATATTTGATGGCTTTGCGAGTTGTTCAATTCAGCCACAGGCTTACCTGGAAGATCCGGTGCGCTGATTTCCCCATGTTGTCTCATTGCATATGTAATAGCACGCTCCTGTTCATCCACCACTTTCGCGGTAGAAATATTGCCTGCTATGCTATGAAAAGCAACTGTCAGCAACAGAAACAATATTACCTTTACAAATTTTGCCATATTCACTTGCAAATATAACAGATTCTCTCTATGAAAAGTTCTATTAAGATATATTTTAATGTATCTTAGTATTAGTAAACGGCAGACAAACAAAAAAGGCTACCTATGAGGGTAGCCCTTTTTATATCTATAAGAATAACTGTAAAATTATTCAGCTGATTCAGCTTTTGGTTCTTCAGCCTTAGGAGCTTCAGTTGCAGGAGCTTCAACAGCAGCAGGAGCAGCTTCAGCAGATTTCTTCGAACGACGAGTACGAGTAGCTTTCTTAGCCACTTTTTCCTTAGCCATGTTTTCATTGTAGTCAACCAACTCGATGAAGCACATTTCTGCATTGTCACCCAAACGGTTACCAGTCTTGATAATACGAGTATAACCACCCGGACGATCAGCAATCTTAACAGAGATTTCTTTGAACAACTCTGTTACTGCAATCTTATCTTGCAAATTGCTAAATACAACACGACGAGAGTTCGTAGTATCTTCTTTAGACTTAGTAATCAAAGGCTCAACAAACTTTTTCAAAGCTTTCGCCTTTGCAACAGTCGTAGTGATTCTTTTGTGCTTGATCAAAGAGCAAGCCATGTTAGATAACATAGCGCTTCTATGAGAAGCAGTACGACCTAAATGATTGAATTTTTTATTATGTCTCATTTTTTATTCTTTATCTAATTTATATTTAGAAATGTCGGTTCCAAACGACAGATTCAGACTTTCCAGCAAATCATCAAGCTC
Source organism: Bacteroides sp. BFG-637 (assembly GCF_024793605.1). Lineage (NCBI taxonomy): Bacteria > Pseudomonadati > Bacteroidota > Bacteroidia > Bacteroidales > Bacteroidaceae > Bacteroides > Bacteroides sp. BFG-637. The sequence continues at coordinate 751,616 of NZ_JANUPD010000002.1, forward strand.
AGTAAGCGATTTCTTTCCGAAGTTTCTGAATTTCAGCAGGTCAGTTTTGTTGAATTGTACCAAGTCACCGAGAGTTTCTACGTCAGCAGCCTTCAAGCAATTGAGGGCACGAACTGACAAGTCCATATCAACGAGTTTGGTTTTCAACAGCTGACGCATGTGCAGTACTTCTTCATCAAACTCTTCATTGCCATCAGTATCATTACTTTCAAGCGTGATCTTCTCGTCAGAGAACAACATGAAGTGATAAATCAGAATTTTTGCAGCTTCTTTCAGCGCTTCTTTCGGATGTATAGAACCGTCGGTACTAATTTCAAGTACTAGCTTTTCGTAGTCAGTCTTCTGTTCTACACGGAAGTTTTCTACAGCATACTTGACATTACGTATCGGTGTATAAATAGAGTCGATTGGAATTACATTAACATCCGTGCAATACTCGCGATTCTCATCAGCAGGTACATAACCACGGCCTTTGTTAATTGTAATATCAATCTGCATAGTTGACTTAGAATCTAAATGACAAATAACTAATTCCGGATTTAACACTTCAAATCCAGTCAAATACTTACCTATGTCACCTGCTTTAAATTCACTGGAATTCTCGACAGTGATGCTCACTTTTTCGCTCTCGAACTCTTCAACTACTTGCTTGAATCTCACTTGTTTCAGATTCAAGATAATGTTGGTAACATCCTCTTTTACTCCAGGTACACTAGAAAATTCATGCTCCACACCATCAATTCTGATAGTAGTGATAGCAAAACCCTCTAATGAAGAAAGAAGGATTCGGCGTAATGCATTACCTACAGTAATACCAAAACCCGGTTCCAACGGACGGAATTCGAATTTACCGAATCTGGAGTCCGCCTCCAACATTAATACTTTATCAGGTTTTTGAAATGCTAATATCGCCATGAAATTAATTATTATTTAGAATACAATTCAACGATCAAATGTTCTTTAATGTTCTCAGGAATGTCTGCTCTTTCAGGTATGTGCAACATTTTACCAACCTTAGAAGCTTCGTCCCATTCCAACCAAGCATACTTGCTGTGATTGAAACCTGCAAGAGAATTAGCAATTACTTCCAAAGATTTAGATCTTTCACGAACACCAATCAATTGTCCTGGTTTTACTGCAAATGAAGGGATGTTTACCACTTCACCATCTACAGTAATATGCTTGTGACTAACCAACTGACGAGCAGCAGCACGTGTAGGAGCAATACCCAAACGGAATACTACGTTGTCAAGACGGCCTTCCAACAATTGAAGAAGTACCTCACCGGTAATACCTTTAGCAGTAGCTGCTTTTTCAAACAAATTGCGGAATTGTTTTTCTAGAACTCCATAGGTGTATTTAGCTTTCTGCTTTTCACGAAGTTGCACACCGTATTCAGAAGTTTTTCTTTTTCTTGAATTACCATGTTGTCCGGGAGGATAGTTCTTCTTTGACAAAACTTTATCAGCTCCAAAGATTCCCTCACCGAATTTACGGGCGATTCTCGATTTTGGTCCAGTATATCTAGCCATTTCTTTTTAAATATTTAATTGTTTATTCATGAACTTAATTTGTTGCAGCCGCGATTACAGAGAGAAATTAAATGTAATCCAAAAACAAAATCAAGATCATTGTAAGTTAAAGGTAAATTAAACTCTACGTCTTTTTGGAGGACGACAACCATTATGTGGAAGCGGAGTTACGTCAATGATTTCAGTAACTTCGATACCAGCACCGTGGATAGTTCTAATAGCAGACTCACGTCCGTTACCTGGACCTTTCACATATGCTTTTACCTTTCTCAGGCCAAGATCAAATGCAATCTTTGCACAATCCTGGGCAGCCATCTGAGCTGCATAAGGAGTATTCTTTTTAGAACCTCTAAATCCCATTTTACCAGCAGATGACCAAGAGATAATCTGCCCTTCACTGTTTGCAAGAGAAACAATAATATTGTTGAAAGATGAATGAACATGCAACTGTCCATTAGCGTCTACTTTCACATTTCTCTTTTTAGCTGCAACTGTTTTTTTTGCCATATCAACAATTATTATTTAGTAGCTTTTTTCTTATTAGCAACGGTTTTCTTTCTACCTTTACGAGTACGTGCATTGTTCTTTGTGCTCTGACCTCTAACAGGCAGACCAATACGATGACGTACACCACGATAGCAACCAATATCCATTAATCGCTTAATGTTCAATTGGATTTCAGAACGAAGATCACCTTCCACTTTATACTCTGCACCGATAATCTCACGAATCTTAGCAGCTTGATCATCTGTCCAGTCTTTAACCTTCAGATCTTTATCTACACCAGCTTTATCTAAAATTTTTGCTGAACTACTGCGACCTATTCCATATACATAGGTCAACGCAATTTCACCTCTTTTGTTCTGAGGTAAATCTACACCAACTATTCTTATAGCCATATACTTAATTATTTTTTTTGCAAAAATAACAAATTATCCTTGACGTTGTTTATACTTAGGATTTTTCTTGTTAATAACATACAAACGGCCATTACGTCTAACGATCTTACATTCTGGCGTGCGTTTCTTTAATGATGCTCTTACTTTCATATCTTATTTTATTTATATCTAAACACAATTCTTCCTTTCGATAAGTCGTAAGGAGACATTTCGACTCTCACTTTATCTCCCGGCAAGATCTTGATGTAATGCATCCGCATCTTACCTGAAATATGTGCAGTAATCTCATGTCCGTTTTCTAATTCAACACGAAACATTGCATTTGACAATGCTTCAACTATAACTCCATCTTGTTCTATTGCAGATTGCTTTGCCATATTATATTGCTTTATCTCCTAAAACTTCTTCTATGAATTTGAATGAAGACAAAATATCAGCTTCACCAGCTCCAACAGCTATCGTATGTTCAAAATGTGCAGCACATTTACGATCTCTGGTCCTCACAGTCCATCCGTCACGTTCCATAATCACTTGCCGGTCTCCCAATGTTATCATCGGCTCTATCGCTATGCAAAGGCCTCTTTTCATCAAAGGTCCATATCCTCTTTTACCATAATTAGGCACTTGAGGATCTTCGTGCATCTCTTTACCGATGCCATGACCAACAAACTCACGCACTACACCATAAGAGTGAGACTCACAATATTGCTGAATAGCATACCCGATGTCTCCGATTCTTTTGCCTTGCACTGCGTTCTGAATGCCAATATATAACGCTTCTTTAGTCACCTTCAACAAGTTACGAACTTCTTCGTCCACCTCTCCTACACAAAAAGTATAAGCAGAATCACCACAAAAACCATTCATGTAAGTCCCACAATCCACTGATACGATATCGCCATCTTTCAGTACAATATCCCCGGGATTCCATGTACAACCTGTTCATTAACAGAAGTACAAAGAGATGCGGGAAATGGTTCTCCATATTGATTCGGGAATCCCTTGAAAGTTGGAGTTGCCCCATGATCTCTAATGAACTCTTCAGCAACTTTATCCAACTCACGTGTAGTCACACCAGGCTTCACCAGTTTGGCAACCTCTGCAAGAGTTTTACCAACAAGCAGGTTACTCTGACGGAGCAATTCTATTTCATCTTCTGTTTTAAGAAATATCATTTCTAATCTAAAGAATTAATATGCCGCTACACCAGCGCGTCCTTTAATACGACCAGATTTCAACAGACCATCATAGTGTCTCATCAACAAATGACTTTCAACCTGTTGCAGTGTATCAAGAACAACACCTACAAGAATTAACAAAGATGTACCGCCGAAGAATTGAGCAAATCCTGCTTGCACTCCGAATATACCGGCAAAAGCAGGCATAATAGCAACTAAAGCCAAGAAGAAAGAACCCGGCAAAGTAATACGAGACATTATATCATCAATATACTCTGCAGTTTTCTTTCCCGGTTTAATACCAGGGATGAAACCATTATTTCTCTTCATATCCTCAGCCATCTGAGTCGGATTAATTGTAATTGCAGTATAGAAATATGTAAATAATATAATCATTACCGCAAAAACAAAATTATACCAGAAACTTGTATGATCTGTAAACGCATGCAAGAAACCGCCCGCATCATTTACATTTGAAAAACCGATAAACGTAATTGGAATAAACATGATTGCCTGAGCAAAGATGATAGGCATAACACCAGCCGCATTCACTTTCAAAGGAATGTACTGTCTAGCACCACCATATTGCTTGTTACCAACAATTCTTTTTGCATACTGTACAGGAATCTTTCTTGTACCTTGTACCAAAAGAATAGCAGCACCAATCACTAATAACAAGAATACGATTTCAATTATAAACATGATCAAACCACCACTCTTATTTGCTACTCTGGATACAACTTCTTGCAACAAAGCATCAGGGAAACGAGCGATAATACCAATCAAGATGATAAATGAAATACCGTTACCAATACCTTTATCAGTAATTCTTTCACCAAGCCACAAAATAAACATACTACCTGCTGCCAAAATAATGGTAGAGGTAACCATAAACAGAGTCCAATCTAATGAAGCATTTAAGGAAGGGCCAGCCTGCATTTTAAGATTGAGCAAATAAGAAGGGGCCTGAACTAACAATATAGCAATCGTCAAATAACGAGTATATTGATTCATTTTTCTTCTGCCGCTCTCACCTTCGCGTTGCAGCTTCTGGAAATACGGCACAGCGATTCCCAACAACTGGATTACGATAGATGCAGAGATATAAGGCATGATTCCTAATGCAAAAATAGAGGCATTAGAAAATGCTCCTCCAGAGAACATATTTAACAAGGCTAAAAGGCCTTCACTTGTTTGTTCGTGCAATTTAGCCAGCATCGCCGGATTGATACCCGGTAATACGACATATGATCCGAAACGGTAAATTGCCACAAACAATATGGTGATGAGGATCCGCTGTCTCAGATCCTCAATCTTCCATATATTCTTTAATGTTTCAATAGCTTTTCTCATTGAATCAGAGTTTTACTACAGTTCCACCAGCAGCTTCAATAGCAGCAGTTGCAGTCTTAGAGAATGCATGAGCTTCTACTTCCAGCTTATTAGTCAGAGTTCCGTTACCCAATACTTTTACCAACTGATTTGAAGATATAAATCCTGCTTCGATAAAGTCGTTTACACCAACTTTTGCCAAGCTCTTAGCTTCAGCAAGTTTCTGGATAGTATCCAGATTGATGGCTTTATATTCTACACGATTAATATTCTTGAAACCAAATTTAGGAACTCGACGTTGAAGAGGCATCTGACCACCTTCAAAACCGATCTTCTTAGAGTATCCAGATCTTGATTTAGCTCCCTTATGACCTCTTGTAGAAGTACCGCCTAAGCCAGAACCAGTTCCACGTCCAATTCTTTTTCTTGTCTTAGTAGATCCCTCTGCAGGTTTTAAATTACTTAAGTTCATATTGTAATTTCGTTTTATTATTCAACAAATAATTACTTAACAATGGCAACCAAGTGTTTTACTTTATCTACCATCCCAAGAATTGAAGGAGTGCTTTCGTGTTCAACCACACGGTTCAGTTTACGAAGTCCCAGTGCATCAAGAGTTCTTTTCTGATCAGCTGGAGCACCAATTCTACTTTTAACTTGTTTAATCTTTATAGTTGACATATCTCCTCCTTATCCTCTAAATACTTTTTCAACACTAATACCTCTGTTCTGAGCAACCATTCTTGCATCACGCATTTCACTCAAAGCTTCGATTGTAGCTTTAACAAGGTTGTGCGGATTTGAAGAACCTTTAGATTTAGCCAAAACATCAGTAACACCAACACTTTCCAAAACAGCACGCATAGCACCACCAGCTACAACACCAGTTCCGTGAGATGCAGGTTTGATGAATACTTCAGCACCACCAAATCTAGCTGATTGTTCATGAGGAACAGTACCTTTCAAAATAGGCACTTTCACCAAGTTCTTTTTAGCTGATTCAACACCTTTAGCGATAGCAGCTGTTACTTCACCTGCTTTACCAAGTCCCCAACCAATGATACCTTCTTCGTTACCTACAACAACGATTGCAGAGAAACTAAAAGTTCTACCACCTTTGGTAACTTTAGTAACACGATTAATAGCAACCAATCTATCTTTCAGTTCTATATCGTTAGTAATCTTAACTCTATTATTAACTCCTGCCATAATGATTAAAATTTAAGTCCACCGTTACGAGCAGCATCAGCTACTTCTTTTACTCTCCCATGATACAAGTAACCATTACGGTCGAAAACAACAGTAGTTATACCTGCTTCCTGAGCCTTTTTAGCAATCATTTCACCCACTTTAGCAGCTTGTTCTTTTTTAGCAACTTTATCAGTCAAACCTAAAGAAGAAGCGGCAGCCAGTGTCTTACCAGAAAGATCATCGATAATCTGGACATAAATTTGCTTGTTACTTCTAAATACACTCATACGCGGACATTCAGTAGTACCTGAAATTTTGTTGCGTACTCTATATTTGATCTTAACTCGTCTTTCTATTTTTGTTGTCATAATAATCTAATTTTATATGAATTACTTAGCGCCGGCTGATTTACCAGACTTTCTACGAATTACTTCGCCAACAAACTTAATACCTTTACCCTTGTATGGTTCAGGCTTACGGAAAGAACGTATTTTAGAGCAAACTTGACCAAGCAATTGTTTGTCACACGATTCCAATATAATAAGAGGATTCTTATTTCTTTCAGACTTAGTTTCAACTTTTACCTCAGCAGGTAATTGAATGAAAATATTGTGTGTATAACCTAAAGCAAGCTCAATGATGTTACCTTGGTTAGAAGCACGATAACCTACACCTACAAGTTCCAGTTCCTTCTTGTATCCTTCAGATACGCCCACAACCATGTTGTGAACCAAAGAGCGATACAAACCGTGGAAAGCATGTTTTTGCTTCGGGTTATCAAGCATTTCTTTATCGTTTTCTGTTAAAGTTACGTGTCCGTCTTCAATGGCAACATTGATAGCAGGATTCACATATTGGCTCATTTCGCCTTTGGGTCCCTTTACGGTAACCACATTATCCTTCAGAGTGACTGTCACTCCAGCAGGGATACTAATGGGTAATTTTCCTATTCTTGACATTCTAATTCCTCCTAATTAATATACATAACACAAGACTTCACCACCGATCTTCAGTTCTGCAGCCTCTTTGTTAGTCATTACACCTTTGGAAGTAGATATTATAGCAATACCCAGCCCATTAATAACACGCGGCATATCTTTGTAACCAGTATACTTACGCATACCCGGAGAAGATATTCTTTCTAACTTTTTGATTGCGTTAACTTTGTTAACAGAATCATACTTCAAGGCAACCTTAATAGTTCCTTGAGGACCATCTTCTACAAACTTATAATTAAGAATGTAGCCTTTTTCAAAAAGAATCTTAGTGATTTCTTTTTTCAAGTTCGAAGCGGGAACTTCAACAACTCTGTGCTTTGCACCAATCGCGTTCCGCAACCTCGTTAAATAATCTGCTATTGGATCAGTCATATAAAAATAAATTAAATTAATCAGGACTACCCTGACAATATTTAAACAATAATTACCAGCTTGCTTTTTTACGCCTGGGATCAGTCCGTTAGATGCCATCTCACGGAACTGAATTCTCGAAATTCCGAATTGACGAATATAACCTTTAGGACGTCCAGTCAGTTTGCAACGGTTGTGCATACGAATCGGATTAGAATTCTTTGGCAACTCTTGCAACTTCTGTGCAGCTTCAAAAGCATCAGCAGGATCACCTGTTCTTACGATTTGCTTCAAAGCAGCTCTTCTTTCGGCGTATTTGGCTACTAATTTAGCACGTTTTACTTCACGTGCTTTCATTGATTCCTTTGCCATATCTATTAGTCTTTTTTAGCGTTTTTAAAAGGTAAACCGAATTCCTTCAGCAAAGCATAACCTTCTTCATCTGTTTCCGCAGAGGTTACAAAGGTAATATTCATTCCGAGAATTCTTGTAATACTATCGATATTTATTTCAGGGAAAATGATTTGTTCCTGAATACCAAGGGTATAGTTACCTTTACCATCAAACTTACTTTCGATACCTTTAAAGTCACGAATACGAGGAAGAGCTACACGAACCAATTTTTCAAGGAATTCGTACATTCTTTCACGACGCAAAGTTACCATAACACCAATCGGCATTTTTTTACGCAACTTAAAGTTTGCAATATCTTTACGAGAAATGGTAGCTACAGCTTTCTGACCTGTGATAGCTGTCATTTCATTGATTGCAACTTCGATAATCTTCTTATCAGCAACAGCCATACCTAACCCTTGATTGATAACAATCTTCTTAAGTACGGGTACCTGCATTGTAGAAGAATACTGGAACTGTGATTTCAATGCAGGTGCTATACGCTCTGCATATTCTTTCTTAAGACTAGCAGTATTACTCATTACTTAATCTCCTCTCCTGATTTTTTAGAATAACGCACTAAAGTTCCTTCCGAACTCTTTTTTCTCCCAATACGCGTTGCTTTACCAGTTTTTGGATCAACCGGATTCAAGTTTGAAATGTGGATAGAAGCTTCCTGCTTCACGATACCACCTTGCGGATTCTTAGCATTCGGTTTTGTGCTTTTAGATACCATATTGATACCTTCTACAAATGCACGTCCTTCTTTAACAAGAACCTTCAATACACGACCAGTTTTGCCCTTATCTTCGCCAGCATTTACGTAAACTGTATCGCCTTTTTTAATATGTAATTTACTCATTACTTAAATCTTTTACAAATTAAAGTACCTCAGGCGCAAGTGACACAACTTTCATGTTTGTAGCACGAAGCTCTCTTGCTACAGGACCGAAAATACGACTACCTCTAATTTCACCTGCATTATTCAACAACACGCAAGCATTATCATCAAAACGTATATAAGAACCATCAGGACGACGGATTTCTTTCTTTGTACGTACAATCAAAGCCTTTGATACTGCACCTTTTTTAACATCACTAGAAGGGATAACACTCTTCACTGAAACTACAATGACATCCCCCACTGAAGCATAACGACGGCCTGTACCACCCAAAACGCGGATACACAACGCCTCTTTCGCTCCACTGTTATCACATACTGTAAGTCTGGATTCTACTTGTATCATAATTACTTAGCTCTTTCAATTATTTCTACTAATCTCCATCTTTTAGTCTTGCTCAAAGGACGAGTTTCCATGATGCTTACAGTATCACCGATATTGCATTCATTCTTTTCATCGTGAGCATGGTACTTCTTCGTTTTACTAACGAACTTACCATATATAGGGTGTTTTTCCTTAAATTTGGCAGCAACTGTGATGGTCTTATCCATCTTATTGCTCAACACAACCCCTGTTCTTTCTTTTCTTAAATTTCTTGCTTCCATCAAGCTGATCATTTATTGTTAAGTTCTCTTTCGCGCAATTCTGTTTTCATACGCGCAATAGTCCTGCGTAATTGTTTGATTTGAGCAGGATTTTCCAAAGGAGAAATAGAATGATTGATAACCATTTGGTTATAATTAGCTGTTTCCGCCTCTACTCTTTCTACTAAATCATTAGTAGTCATTTCTTTTATTTCTGCAATTTTCATAACACTTACGCATTTTGATTTTGAATATCATAATCACGTCTTACGACAAACTTCGTTGTAATAGGAAGCTTTTGAGCAGCTAAGCGCAATGCTTCTTTCGCGATTTCGTAAGATACTCCTTCAGCTTCAATAATGATTCTACCTGGAGTCACAGGAGCCACAAATCCCTCTGGAGCACCTTTACCTTTACCCATACGTACATCGGCAGGTTTTCTAGTGATCGGTTTATCCGGGAATATACGGATCCAGATCTGTCCTTGACGTTGCATATATCTTGTTACTGCAATACGAGCAGCTTCGATCTGACGGCCTGTAATCCACTTAGTCTCCAAAGCCTTTATGCCAAAAGAACCAAAGGCCAGCTGGTTGCCTCTCTGGGCATTACCTTTCTGACGGCCTTTTTGTTGTCTTCTGAATTTTGTCTTTTTCGGTTGTAACATAGTTTCCTAAAATTCAAATTCGTTTAGCGATTATTTTTCTTTCTTTTGAAGTTCTTTCCGCCGTTGTTTCCACTATTGTTTCCACGACCACTTTCTTTGCTTTGTGTAAAGTTCGGAGCCAATTCTTTCTTACCAAACACTTCACCTCTACAAATCCAAACTTTGATACCTAAAAGACCTACTTTAGTCAATGCTTCTGCATGACAGTAGTCGATATCAGCTCTGAAAGTGTGCAACGGAGTTCTTCCTTCTTTATACATTTCAGAACGTGCCATTTCAGCTCCATTCAAACGTCCTGAAATCTGAATTTTGATACCTTCAGCACCCATACGCATTGTGTTTGCGATAGCCATTTTGATGGCACGGCGATAGGCAATTTTACCTTCAACCTGGCGAGCGATGTTGTTAGCAACAATCACGGCATCCAGTTCCGGTCTCTTCACTTCAAAGATATTGATTTGAATATCTTTGTCGGTAACCTTCTTCAACTCCTCTTTTAACTTATCAACTTCTTGGCCACCTTTACCGATAATAATACCCGGGCGAGCAGTGCAAACAGTAATAGTAACGAGCTTCAGCGTACGTTCAATTACGATTCTTGATACACTTGCTTTTGCAAGTCTTGCATTAAGATATTTACGGATTTTGCTATCTTCCAGCAAAGAATCACCGTAATCATTTCCACCATACCAGTTAGAATCCCATCCTCTGATAATTCCTAAACGGTTGCTTATTGGATTAACTTTTTGTCCCATCTACCTTAATTTTGATCTTCGTTATTACTTTTAGCACCAACGAACAATGTTACGTGATTTGAACGTTTGCGAATTCTATAACCTCTACCCTGTGGTGCCGGTCTCATTCTTTTGAGTGTAGCTCCACCATCAACAAAAATCTGTGTTACGAACAACTCGCCACTTTCCGCTTTACGTTCGTTTTTCTGTTCCCAGTTAGCAATTGCAGAGCGAAGCAATTTTTCCACTCTTGCAGCAGCTTCTTTTGAAGAAAATTTCAAAACACCAAGTGCTCTGTTCACTTCCATACCACGGATCATATCTGCAACCAGACGCATCTTACGCGGAGAAGTAGGAACATTTTGCAATTTTGCAAAATACATGGTCTTAAGGGCTTCTTTTCTCTTTTCAGCCGATATTTTTTTTCTTGCTCCCATTATTATTTATTACTTTATTATTTCAAATAAATCCTGTTATCTTTTCTTGTTACCAGCATGTCCTCTGAATGTACGAGTTGGAGCAAATTCGCCCAACTTGTGTCCTACCATATTCTCGGTAACATAAACAGGAATAAATTTATTTCCATTGTGAACTGCAACTGTATGGCCTACAAAATCAGGCGAAATCATTGAAGCTCTGGCCCAAGTCTTTACTACGACTTTCTTACCAGATTCATTCATGGCAAGAATTCTCTTTTCAAGCTTAACGTTAATATATGGACCTTTTTTTAATGAACGACTCATAGTTTACTCAATTAATCAGATTACTTTTTTCTTCTCTCAATAATGTACTTAGACGACTGTTTCTTAGGAGCTCTAGTCTTAAGTCCCTTAGCGTACAATCCCTTACGTGATCTTGGATGACCTCCGGAAGCGCGTCCTTCACCACCACCCATCGGGTGATCAACCGGGTTCATTACAACACCACGGTTACGAGGACGACGTCCTTGCCAACGAGAACGTCCGGCTTTACCTGAACTTTCCAATCCATGATCAGAGTTACCTACACTACCGACAGTAGCTTTACAAGTGCTAAGAATCTGTCTAACTTCACCTGAAGGCAACTTAATTACACAATACTTACCCTCGCGAGAAGTCAACTGAGCAAAGTTACCAGCTGAACGAACCAGAGCAGCACCCTGTCCCGGACGTAATTCGATATTGTGAATCACAGTACCCACCGGAATGTTTTGAAGAGGAAGAGCATTACCAATCTCTGGCGCTGCTGTTTCACCTGACATTAGAGTCGCACCAACTTGCAATCCATTGGGAGCAATAATATATCTTTTTTCTCCATCAGCATAAAATAACAGAGCGATACGAGCCGAACGATTCGGATCGTATTCAATTGTTTTAACTACTGCTGGAACACCGTCCTTATTTCTCTTGAAATCAACAATTCTAATCACCTTTCTATGACCGCCACCAATGTAGCGCATAGTCATCTTACCTTCGCTGTTACGACCACCAGATGATTTCTTACCATATACAAGAGACTTTTCTGGTACTGATGCAGTAATTTCTTCGAAAGTACCAATAATTTTATGTCTTTGCCCCGGTGTTGTGGGCTTAAATTTACGTACTGCCATTTTTATTAAATATTGCTATAAAAATCAATAGTATCTCCTTCTTTCAATGTCACGATTGCTTTTTTGAAAGCATTCGTACGACCATTGATGATACCTGCTTTGGTATAACGGCTCTTATTTTTGCCAGCATACTTCACAGTATTCACATCAACTACTGTAACATTATAAAGAGCTTCAATTTCCTTCTTAATTTCCAGTTTGTTAGCTTCAGGACGTACAACAAAGCCGAAACGATTCAGCTTATCTGTGATTGCAGTCATTTTCTCTGTTACCAACGGTTTAATAATAATTCCCATTATTTAAGCCTCCTTTTTAAATTAAGATATTGTCAATAGCCTTCAGAGAGTTTTCTGTAAGCACAACAACCCCAGCATTCAATACTCTGTAAGTATTTAATCCCGAGATAGTCTGCACATTAGCACCCTCAATGTTACGAGCTGACAAATATACGTTTTTATTTGCTTCCGGTAAAATTACAAGTAGCTTTTTATCGGAAACTTTAAGATTTTTTGTCATTGCAACGAAATCTTTTGTCTTAGGAGCTTCAAATGTGAAATCCTCAACGACAACGATTGCATCGTTTTGAGCTTTATAAGACAAAGCTGACTTACGAGCCAATGTCTTAACTTTTTTATTCAACTTAAAGAAGTAGTCTCTTGGCTTCGGACCGAAAACGCGGGCACCACCTACAAGAACCGGTGAGTTCATATCACCACGACGAGCTCCGCCACCACCTTTCTGGCGACCGATCTTACGAGTTGAACCACTGATTTCACTTCTTTCTTTTGACTTATGAGTACCCTGACGCTGATTGGCCATAAATTGTTTTACATCCAAATAGATAGCGTGGTCGTTGGGCTCAATTCCGAAGATAGATTCGTTTAACGTAACCTTTCTCCCAGTGTCTTCACCTTTAATGTTATATACGTTAACTTCCATTATTTCTCAATTAATACGATTGAACCTTTGCAACCCGGGATAGAACCTTTGATCAAAAGAAGGTTATGATCCGCGATTACTTTTAATACCTGCAAGTTTTGTACAGTGACTCTGTCACCACCAAGTTGTCCACCCATGCGCATTCCCTTGAATACTTTTGCAGGGTAAGAACAAGCACCAATAGAACCCGGTTTACGAGCGCGGTTGTGCTGTCCGTGAGTAGCCTGACCCACACCACCAAAACCATGTCTTTTTACTACACCCTGGAAACCCTTACCTTTAGAAGTTCCAACAACGTCAACAAAGTTAGCATCGTTAAACATCTCTACGGTAACAGTATCACCCAGATTCAATTCTGTCTCAAATTCTTTGAACTCAGCCAAGTGTCTCTTCGGTGTTACTCCTGCTCTTTTAAAATGTCCCATCAACGGTTTAGTTGTATGTTTTTCCTTTTTGTCTTGGAAACCCAACTGAACAGCTGCATAGCCATCTTTTTCTACAGTTTTAACTTGAGTAACAACACAAGGACCTGCTTCGATAACAGTGCATGGTACATTTTTACCATCGGCACTGAAAACGGATGTCATTCCGATTTTTTTTCCTAATAATCCTGGCATTTCACTAATTTTTAATTATCAAACTTTAATTTCTACTTCCACACCACTTGGCAATTCCAACTTCATCAGAGCATCTACTGTCTTAGCTGTTGAGCTATAGATGTCGATCAATCTCTTATAAGAAGAGAGTTCAAATTGCTCACGAGACTTTTTGTTTACGAAAGTCGAACGGTTCACAGTAAAGATACGCTTGTGCGTAGGCAGAGGTATCGGACCGCTAACAATAGCACCTGTAGCTTTTACAGTTCTTACAATTTTCTCAGCTGACTTGTCAACCAAGTTGTGGTCGTAAGATTTCAATTTAATTCTAATTTTCTGACTCATTATTTTTTTTAATTAATACATTTATAATAAGATAAAGCGGCAGGCTAAGAGTCATTCGCTAGCCTGCTGCTTTAGATATTTTAGAGTAAATCAGCACGTCCTTTTACTTCTTCCAATACAGCTTTGGCAATAGAAGAAGAAAGTTGAGCGTGATGAGAGTAAGTCATTGATGAAGTTGCACGTCCAGAAGTGATAGTACGTAAAGCTGTTACATAACCAAACATTTCTGCCAGCGGAACCATTGCCTTCACGATACGAGCACCAGAACGACTAGATTCCATTCCTTCAACCTGTCCACGACGTTTATTCAAGTCACCGATAACATCACCCATGTTTTCTTCCGGAGTTACAACTTCCAGTTTCATGATAGGTTCCATCAAAACAGGACCTGCCTTAGCGCATGCATTCTTATAGGCTTGCATTGCACAGATTTCGAATGACAACTGGTCAGAGTCAACTGGGTGGAATGAACCATCAACCAAAGTTACTTTCAATGAATCCAGCGGATAACCTGCCAAAACGCCACTCTTCATGGCATTCGTAAAGCCTTTCTGAACTGCAGGGATGAATTCCTTAGGAATATTACCACCCTTTACTTCATCGATAAACTGCAGACCTCCTTCTTTGAAGTCTTCATCAACCGGACCAATCTTAACGATGATATCAGCAAATTTACCACGACCACCAGACTGTTTCTTATACACTTCACGAAGATCAACTGTCTTAGTGATAGCTTCTTTATAATTAACCTGTGGTTTACCTTGATTACACTCTACTTTAAACTCACGCTTCAGACGATCGATGATAATATCCAAGTGCAACTCACCCATACCAGAAATAACAGTCTGCCCTGTTTGTTCATCAGTTTTCACTGTAAACGTCGGATCTTCTTCAGCCAATTTAGCCAAACCGTTAGACAGTTTATCCATATCTTTCTGAGTCTTAGGTTCTACAGCGATACCAATAACCGGTTCCGGGAAGTCCATAGATTCAAGTACTATCGGAGCAGTTTCATCACACAAAGTATCCCCTGTACGAATATCTTTGAATCCTACACCTGCACCAATATCACCAGCACCAATTACTTCAACCGGATTCTGTTTGTTAGAGTGCATCTGGAACAGACGAGAAACGCGTTCTTTCTTACCAGAGCGAGAGTTGTAAATATAAGAACCTGCTTCAATTTTACCTGAATAAACACGGAAGAAAGTCAAACGACCCACATATGGGTCAGTTGCAATCTTAAATGCCAAAGCCGATGTTTTTTCATCATCACTTGGCTTACGATCTTCTTCAGCTCCTGTATTAGGATTTGTACCGATAACATTCTCTGTATCCAGCGGAGAAGGCAAGAAAGCACAAACGTAGTCAAGCAAAGTCTGAACACCTTTATTCTTGAAAGAAGATCCACATAACATAGGAACTACAGCCATTTGAACTGTTGCATTGCGAAGAGCTCTCAACACTTCCTCTTCAGTAATAGTAGAAGGATCATCGAAATACTTCTCCATCAAAGCATCATCAAATTCAGCTACTTTTTCAAGCATCTTATCTCTCCATTCATTCGCTTCGTCAACAAGATTTGCCGGAATTTCTTCTACAGTATAATCCGCTCCCATTGTTTCATCATGCCAATAAATAGCTTTCATTTTGATAAGATCAACAAGACCTCTGAAAGATTCTTCAGCACCGATGGGAACAACAATAGGACATGGATTAGCTCCAAGAACATCCTTCATCTGACGAACTACTTCAAAGAAGTCAGCACCAGAGCGGTCCATCTTATTTACATAAGCAATACGAGGAACGTTATATTTATCAGCTTGACGCCATACTGTTTCCGATTGAGGCTCAACACCACCAACAGCACAGTAAGCAGCCACAGCTCCATCAAGAATACGCAATGAACGTTCTACCTCTGCGGTAAAGTCAACGTGCCCCGGAGTGTCAATCAAGTTAATTTTATAAGTATCACCAGCATACTTCCATCTAGTTGTTGTAGCAGCAGATGTAATAGTGATACCACGTTCTTGCTCCTGTTCCATCCAGTCCATAGTAGCAGCACCGTCATGAACTTCACCAATTTTGTGAGTCAATCCAGTGTAGAACAAGATACGTTCAGAAGTAGTTGTTTTTCCGGCATCAATGTGAGCCATGATACCGATATTACGAGTTAAATGTAAATCATGTTTAGCCATCTTCAATTCCTTTACTTTAAGTTTATATTTGGTTTCTTACAGTATTAGAATCTAAAATGAGCAAATGCACGGTTAGCTTCTGCCATTCTATGCATATCTTCTTTACGTTTGTATGCACCGCCTTGTTCATTGAAGGCATCCATAATTTCAGCAGCCAACTTGTCAGCCATTGATTTACCACCTCTTTTACGAGCATACAGAATCAGGTTCTTCATTGAAATTGATTCTTTACGGTCCGGACGGATTTCGGTAGGAACTTGGAAAGTAGCACCACCTACACGGCGAGACTTTACTTCCACTTGCGGAGTTACATTATCCAAAGCCTTTTTCCAGATTTCGAGAGCAGATTTTTCTTCGTTAGGAAGTTTTACTTTCACTGTTTCCAGAGCGGCATAAAAGATTTCATAAGATGTATTTTTCTTTCCATCATACATCAAGTGGTTCACGAACTTAGAAACCTTTTGATCATTAAACACGGGATCCGGAAGGATTACGCGTTTTTTTGGTTTTGCTTTTCTCATTTGTTTGAAAAATAATGTTTTTGTTCTTGGTTGTCTACTTCTTGACTTCTTCAACTCTCCCTCCGGAGAATTTACTCAACCTTTAGCATTTCCAACAAACTAAAACGTAAGTTATTACTTTAATTTTAATTAGGTCTTAATCCTTATTTTTTTCTTACCTTTAGCTGGAGCGGCAGCTTGTCCCGGTTTCGGACGCTTAGCACCATACTTAGAACGTCTCTGAGTACGACCAGCAACACCTGCTGTATCAAGTGTACCACGAACGATGTGATAACGTACACCCGGAAGGTCTTTTACACGACCGCCACGTACCAAAACGATTGAGTGTTCCTGCAAGTTGTGACCTTCTCCCGGAATGTATGAGTTCACCTCTTTTTGGTTAGTCAAACGTACACGAGCTACTTTACGCATTGCAGAGTTCGGCTTCTTCGGAGTAGTAGTATATACTCTCACGCAAACGCCACGTCTTTGAGGACATGAATCCAAGGCTGGAGATTTACTTTTCTCCACCAGCACTTCGCGTCCTTTTCTTACTAATTGCTGAATTGTAGGCATTTTAATTGTTTTTTGATTTATATTATTGTTATATTAATTTCGTAACTATACATTTTGGGCTGCAAAAATACGAATAATATTTGAATATTCAATGCGCTACAACTTTTTTTCTTTTTTAATGTTTTTATATCATCCTCACGCTTCGCCTTTTACACCTGTCAAGGGAGGAAGAGAAGGTTCATCTGAAGTACGAATCGGCCCGAATACCCGTTCATACTTTGCTATATTGTCTTCCAGTGCCCGCAGCAGACGTTTTGCGTGTTCTGGAGCCACAATAATGCGAGATTGCACCCCAGCCTTCGGTATACCCGGCATTACGCGCACGAAGTCAAGAATGAATTCAGAACTAGAATGAGTAATAATAGCTAGATTTGCATAAGTGCCCTGCGCTACCTCTTCTCTCAATTCAATCTGTAATTGTCCGTTGTTATTTTGTTCTTCCATATTTTATATGATTAAAAAGTTATCCTGCAAAATAACACATTTTTCCTGAGACTAATAGCAATACACACAAGTAAAAAAGAAATAAAAAAAGGAGCAATTGCCCAATCTGGCAATCGCTCCTTCTCATATAGTCAATTGAATTGTATTTATTCTACTTCATTGTAGTCAAGTACTGTTTTCTTGTTAGCCAAGATACGGTCATACTCTTCCTTTGATCCAACGATGAGTTTTTCGAATTCGCGCTGACCGGTACCTGCAGGAATCAAGTGACCACAGATCACATTTTCCTTCATACCTTCCAACTTATCGACCTTACCGTTGATAGCAGCCTCATTCAAGACTTTCGTTGTTTCCTGGAAGGAAGCCGCTGACATGAAGCTTGAAGTCTGTAAAGCAGCACGTGTAATACCCTGAAGGATCTGAGTAGAGGTAGCAGCAACAGCGTCACGAACCTCAACCGGTTTCAAGTCACGACGTTTCAACATACTATTCTCATCACGCAACTTGCGGGCAGTTACAATCTGACCTGCTTGCATATTTTGAGAATCACCAGCATCCACTACGACTTTCTTACCCCAGATACGATCATTTTCTTCCATGAATTCCAGTTTATCTACAACTTGCTGTTCGAGGAAACGAGTATCTCCCGGTTCATCAATCTGCACCTTGCGCATCATCTGACGAACAATAATCTCGAAGTGCTTATCATTGATCTTCACACCCTGCAAACGGTATACATCCTGAACTTCATTCACGATATATTCTTGTACAGCTGTAGGACCTTTAATTGCCAAGATATCTGCTGGAGTAGTAGCACCGTCAGACAACGGAGTACCTGCACGTACATAGTCATTTTCCTGTACCAGAATCTGCTTAGACAATGCAACCAGATATTTCTTAACCTCACCAGTCTTAGAAGTTACAATGATCTCACGGTTACCACGCTTGATCTTACCCATTGTTACCTCACCGTCGATTTCAGAAACGACAGCCGGATTTGACGGGTTACGAGCTTCAAACAATTCAGTAACACGAGGAAGACCACCCGTGATATCACCCGCTTTACCTACGGCACGCGGAATCTTCACGATTACTTCACCAGCTTTTACCTTCTGACCGTTCTCGATGATTACGTGACCACCTACCGGTAAGTTATAAGTACGGATCAAATCACCGTCCTCTGTCAAGATATGAGCTGTAGGAACTTTGGTTTTATCCTTGGATTCAATAATAATAATTTCACGAAGACCTGTTGCTTCATCCGATTCAACCTTATAAGTAACGTTTTCAATTACGCCCTCAAATTCGATCTTACCAGTTGCTTCTGTGATAATTACAGCGTTGAACGGGTCCCACTTAGCAATCAGCTTGCCTTTTTCTACCAAATCACCGTCACCTACATACAGTGTTGAACCATAAGGAACGTTATGAGTAGAAAGAACGATACCAGTGTTCACATCCACAAAGCGTACTTCGGCCAAACGACCCACTACCACTTTAGCAGATTCACCCATCTCATCAACGATATCTACCGTACGCAACTCTTCAAATTCAAGACGTGCATTGTTTTTAGCAACGATACTTGCATTAGCAGCAATATTCGCAGCAGTACCACCGGCGTGGAATGTACGCAATGTCAACTGTGTACCCGGCTCACCAATAGACTGAGCTGCAATTACACCGACAGCTTCTCCTCTCTGAACCATACGGCTCGTTGCCAGATTACGTCCGTAACATTTAGCACAAACACCTTTCTTCGCTTCACAAGTTAATACCGAGCGGATTTCAACACTCTCAATCGGAGAATCCTGAATCTTCTTACCAACTTCTTCAGTGATTTCTTCACCACCGGCAACAAGCAATTCACCTGTTGTAGGATGGATTATATCATGTACGGAAACACGTCCTAAGATACGTTCATACAGAGTAGCAATAACTTCATCGTTATTCTTAAGGTCTGTACAAACCAATCCACGAAGTGTACCGCAGTCTTCTTCTGTAATAATCACATCGTGTGATACGTCCACCAGACGACGAGTCAGATAACCGGCATCGGCAGTCTTCAAAGCGGTATCCGCCAAACCTTTACGAGCACCGTGGGTAGAGATAAAGTACTCCAACACGGAAAGTCCCTCTTTAAAGTTTGACAAAATCGGGTTCTCAATGATCTGACCACCTTCAGCACCTGCTTTCTGCGGTTTTGCCATCAAACCACGCATACCTGATAACTGACGAATCTGTTCTTTAGAACCACGGGCACCAGAGTCAAGCATCATATATACAGAGTTGAATCCCTGATCATCCGAAGAAATTGTCTTCATCAGGATATTAGACAACTCCGAGTTTACATGTGTCCAGATATCGATCACCTGGTTGTAACGTTCGTTGTTGGTAATGAAACCCATGTTATAGTTGTTTACGACTTGTTCTACTTCGTCGTAACCTTTCTGTACCAACGTTTCTTTCTCCTTCGGAATGATAATATCACCCAAGTTGAATGACAAACCACCCTTGAACGCCATCTGATAACCTAAGTTCTTGATTCCATCCAGGAAGTCGGCAGCCTTAGCCACACCACATACCTTAATTACATCACTAATAATATCACGAAGAGATTTCTTAGAGATAATTGTATTGATATAACCAGCTTCAGGCGGAACGATTTCATTAACAATCACACGTCCTACCGAAGTTTCGCGCATTACGTCTACAATGTTACCATTTTCATCAACGTCTTTCACGATAACTTTCACCGGAGCATGAATATCTACCTTACCTTCATTGTAGGCGATCAACGCCTCTTCCGGTCCGTAGAACGTCAAACCTTCACCTTTCGCACCAGCACGCAACTTAGTAATATAGTACAAACCAAGAACCATATCCTGTGCAGGCACAGTAATAGGCGCACCGTTTGCCGGGTTCAAGATATTATGTGATTGAAGCATCAACATTTGTGCTTCCAGAATTGCTTCATTACTCAAAGGCAAGTGAACAGCCATCTGGTCACCGTCAAAGTCGGCGTTGAATGCCGTACATGCCAACGGGTGCAACTGGATAGCTTTACCTTCGATCATCTTAGGCTGGAAAGCCTGAATACCCAAACGGTGCAATGTCGGAGCACGGTTCAACAGTACCGGATGTCCTTTCATTACATGTTCCAGAATATCCCAGATCACCGGTTCCTTGCGGTCAACGATCTTCTTGGCAGACTTTACAGTCTTAACGATACCACGTTCGATAAGCTTACGAATAATAAACGGCTTGTACAATTCGGCAGCCATCAATTTAGGAATACCGCATTCACCCATCTTCAATTCCGGCCCCACGACGATTACCGAACGAGCAGAGTAGTCAACACGTTTACCCAGCAAGTTCTGACGGAAACGTCCTTGCTTACCTTTCAAGCTATCAGACAATGACTTCAACGGGCGGTTGGCGTCTGTCTTCACAGCACTTGACTTACGTGAGTTATCAAACAAAGAATCGACAGATTCCTGAAGCATACGTTTTTCATTACGCAAGATTACTTCCGGAGCCTTGATTTCAATCAGTCGTTTCAGACGGTTATTACGGATAATTACACGACGATAAAGGTCGTTCAAGTCAGATGTAGCAAAACGGCCACCATCCAACGGAACCAACGGACGAAGTTCGGGCGGGATAACCGGTACGATACGTACAATCATCCATTCCGGTTTGTTGCGTCCACGTGATGCACGGAACGACTCTACTACCTGAAGACGTTTCAAAGCTTCATTCTTACGTTGCTGTGAAGCATCGTTACCTGCACGGTGACGCAATTCGTAAGACAAAGCATCCAGATCCAGACGAGCCAGCAAATCATAGATAGCTTCAGCCCCCATCTTTGCAACAAATTTGTTCGGATCATTATCTTCAAGATATTGATTGTCTTTTGGAAGTGTATCCAAAATATCCAGATATTCTTCTTCAGAGAGCAAATCATATTCAGCTACACCGTCTTCAGCTTTTACACCCGGCTGAATAACAACGTAACGTTCGTAGTATATAATCGAATCCAGTTTCTTCGTCGGCAGTCCGAGCAAATAACCGATTTTATTAGGGAGCGAACGGAAATACCAGATGTGAGCCACCGGCACAACCAACTGGATATGTCCCATACGTTCACGGCGTACTTTCTTTTCAGTAACTTCCACACCACAACGGTCGCAGACGATACCTTTATAACGGATACGCTTGTATTTACCGCAATGACATTCATAATCCTTGATAGGACCAAAAATGCGCTCGCAGAACAAACCATCACGTTCGGGTTTGTACGTACGGTAATTAATGGTTTCAGGCTTCAAAACTTCACCACTCGAATTCTCAAGGATTTCTTCCGGAGAAGCCAGACCAATTGAGATCTTCGAGAAATTACTTTTCGTCTTATTTTCTTTTCTAAAAGCCATACTCTATATAATTGAGATTTGATAATTGAATCATTGGAAATTGAAAAGACACGGATGTCAACAGACCGTCATCGGCTTGTTGACACCACATATTCTTTATTATTTTATTCTAGGTTGATACTCAAACCTAATCCTCTCAACTCGTGCAACAATACGTTCAAGGATTCCGGAATACCAGGTTGCGGCATCGGTTCACCTTTCACAATTGCTTCATAAGCTTTCGAACGTCCTACCACGTCATCAGACTTGATAGTAAGGATTTCCTGCAGGATATGAGCAGCACCAAAACCTTCGAGTGCCCAAACCTCCATTTCTCCGAAACGCTGACCACCGAACTGTGCTTTACCACCAAGAGGTTGCTGAGTAATCAATGAGTACGGACCGATAGAACGAGCATGCATCTTGTCTTCAACCATGTGGCCCAACTTCAACATGTAAGTCACACCCACAGTAGCTGCCTGGTCAAATTGCTCACCTGTACCACCATCACAAAGATAAGTTTTACAGTAACGAGGCAATCCTGCCTTGTCTGTCCACTGATCCAGATCTTCCATTGTAGCACCGTCAAAAATAGGAGTTGCAAATTTCACACCCAATGTTTTTCCGGCACGCCCTAATACAGCTTCGAAAATCTGACCAATGTTCATACGAGAAGGCACACCCAACGGATTCAATACGATGTCAACCGGAGTACCATCGGACAAGAACGGCATATCTTCCTGACGAACAACACGGGATACAATACCCTTGTTACCGTGGCGACCTGCCATCTTATCACCCACACCAATCTTACGCTTCTTAGCAATATATACTTTTGCCATCTGGATAATACCAGCTGGAAGTTCATCACCAATTGTAATAGCAAACTTCTTACGTTTCAATTCTGCATCCAGCTCTTTGTATTTCTTAATGAAATTCATTACCAGATCACGAATCATACCGTTAATATGATCATCACTAGTCCAGTTGCTCAATTGAATAGAAGTAAAGTCGAGTGAATCAAAATCAGAAACACTGAACTTAGAACCTTTCGCAATTACTTCCGCACCCAGATAATCCTTCACACCTTGAGAAACCTTGCCTTCAGTCAAAGTCATCAGTTTCTTAACCAGAATACGTTTCAGGTCAGCTACCTTAGCTTCAAATTCATCATCAATCTTAGGCAATAATGCTTTATCGGCCAGTTTAGAGCTACGATTCTTAATCACACGTGAGAAAAGTTTCTTATCGATCACAACACCTTTCAAAGAAGGAGAAGCTTTCAAGGAAGCATCTTTCACGTCACCTGCCTTATCACCAAAGATGGCACGAAGCAATTTTTCTTCCGGAGAAGGATCAGATTCACCCTTCGGTGTAATCTTACCAATCATTATATCACCCGGCTCGATACGAGCACCGATTCTAACGATACCATTTTCGTCGAGGTCTTTTGTAGCTTCTTCACTTACATTCGGGATATCAGAAGTCAACTCTTCCATACCACGTTTTGTTTCACGAACTTCCAGAGAATATTCTTCTACGTGAACCGAAGTCAACAAGTCTTCGCGCACCACACGTTCGTTCAATACGATAGCATCCTCATAGTTGTAACCTTTCCAAGGCATGTAAGCAACCAACAAGTTCTTACCCAATGCCAATTCACCCTTTTCTGTAGAATAACCTTCGGTCAAGATGTCACCTTTCTTCACACGCTGGCCTCTGTCACAAATCGGACGCAGGTCAATCGTCATGTTCTGGTTAGTCTTACGGAACTTAGGTATTCTATATTCTTTCAAAGCAGGTTCGAAACTTACGAACTCTTCGTCTTCTGTACGGTCATACAAAATACGGATAGTAGTAGCATCAACGTAGTCAACAACACCATCTCCTTCTGCAGTAATCTGCGTACGAGAGTCTCTTACCAACTGACGTTCGATACCTGTACCTACGATCGGCGCTTCACTTCTCAACAAAGGAACCGCCTGACGCATCATGTTTGATCCCATCAATGCACGGTTAGCATCATCATGTTCCAGGAACGGAATCAATGAAGCAGCAATTGATGCAATCTGCTGAGGAGAAACGTCCATCAAATCAACCTCTGTCGGTTCAACAACCGGGAAATCAGCATCCTGACGAGATTTAACTTTGTTACGCACAAATGTACCGTCATCATTCAACGGAGCATTTCCCTGTGCAATAACCTTTTCTTCCTCTTCTTCAGCAGTCAGATAAATCAGACCGTTATCAGAAAGATCCACTTTCCCGTTTTCGACCTTACGATACGGAGTTTCAATGAATCCCAGATCATTAATCTTAGCAAATACACACAATGAAGAAATCAAACCGATGTTCGGACCTTCAGGAGTTTCAATCGGACAAAGACGACCATAGTGTGTGTAGTGAACGTCACGAACCTCAAATCCGGCACGTTCACGGGAAAGACCACCAGGACCAAGGGCAGACATACGACGCTTGTGCGTAATTTCAGCCAAGGGGTTTGTCTGGTCCATGAACTGAGACAATGCGTTCGTTCCGAAGAATGAGTTGATTACAGAAGAGATTGTCTTCGCATTAATCAAATCAATCGGAGTGAACACTTCATTGTCACGAACGTTCATACGTTCGCGAATCGTACGAGACATACGAGCCAGACCAACAGCAAACTGATTAGAAAGCTGCTCACCTACCGTACGTACACGACGGTTACTCAAGTGGTCAATATCATCCACATCTGCTTTTGAGTTGATCAACTCAATCAGATATTTGATGATTTCAATGATATCTTCCTTCGTGAGGACACGCACGTCCATATCAGTCGTCAGATTCAACTTTTTGTTGATTCTGTAACGACCTACATCACCAAGGTCATATCGTTTTTCAGAGAAGAACAAGTTGTTGATAACCTCCCTTGCACTTGCGTCATCAGCCGGATCGGCATTACGCAACTGACGGTAGATATACAACACAGCTTCTTTTTCCGAGTTACTCGGGTCCTTCTGCAGCGTATTATATATGATAGAGAAATCGGACTGGTTCGGTTCATCTTTATGTAAAAGGATGTTCTGAACTCCCGACTCCAAAATTTCATCAATATGCACCTCTTCCAGTACGGTTTCACGGTCGATAATAACTTCGTTACGCTCAATAGAAACCACTTCACCGGTATCTTCATCAACGAAATCTTCAATCCATGTTTTCAAGACACGTGCAGCCAATTTACGACCTAGCACTTTCTTCAGATTTGTCTTGTTCACCTTTACATCTTCTGCAAGGTTGAAAATCTCAAGAATATCTTTGTCATTCTCGAAGCCAATTGCACGCAACAAAGTCGTTACCGGCAATTTCTTCTTACGGTCGATGTATGCGTACATCACATTATTGATGTCAGTAGCAAACTCAATCCACGAACCTTTAAACGGAATAATACGAGCCGAATAAAGTTTCGTACCATTGGCATGTACACTCTGACCGAAGAACACACCCGGAGAACGGTGAAGCTGTGACACAACTACGCGTTCGGCACCGTTAATGACGAAAGTAGCCTTATCAGTCATATAAGGAATCGGGCCGAGGAATACGTCCTGAATCACTGTATCAAAATCCTCATGATCGGGGTCCGTACAGTAAAGCTTAAGTTTCGCTTTTAAGGGAACACTATAAGTAAGCCCACGCTCTATACAATCATCGATGGTATAACGCGGCGGATCAATATAATAGTCCAGAAACTCAAGAACAAAATTGTTTCTTGTATCGGCAATAGGGAAGTTTTCAGCAAATACTTTATACAATCCCTCATTCTTGCGCTTTTCAGGTGGGGTATCTAATTGTAGAAAGTCTTGGAATGACTTCAATTGTACTTCCAGGAAATCCGGGTATTCGAGCGGATTCTTAGTCGAAGCAAAATTAACTCTTTGATTTACAGTATTTGAAGACATCTATTAATGAATTTGGAGAACTTAATTTGAAATATATACACAAAAAGGTTAAGAACCCTCTTGTGAAGGATTCTTAACCGAATTACCTGATTACCAGGCCAATGTTATTTAAGTTCAACTTCAGCTCCAGCTTCTTCCAATGTTTTCTTCAATGATTCTGCTTCGTCTTTAGCCAAACCTTCTTTAACTGTGCTAGGAGCACCGTCTACCAAGTCTTTAGCTTCTTTCAAACCTAGACCACAAGCTTCCTTAACGGCCTTAACTACCTGAAGTTTAGCTGCACCAGCGCTCTTCAATACTACGTCGAAAGAAGTTTTTTCTTCTGCGGCAGCAGCACCAGCTGCAGGACCAGCAGCAACAGCTACAGCTGCAGCAGCAGGTTCAATACCATATTCTTCTTTAAGGATAGTTGCAAGTTCATTAACTTCTTTTACTGTCAAGTTAACTAATTGTTCTGCAAAAGCTTTCAAATCTGCCATTTTTTGTATGATTTTAATTGTTTAAATACTTTGTTGATTTTTGAAAATTATTCGGGATGTTATTCCCAAGGCTATAACACCTTTTTCCATTTTTACGCTTCGGTACGTTCACCAAGAGTCTTGAGAACTCCGTGTAGGGTGTTACCACCTGATTGAAGAGCAGAAATAACATTCTTGGCCGGAGATTGCAGCAAGGCAACGATATCGGCGATAACTTCATTCTTACTCTTGATTGAAACGAGAGCATCCAATTGGTCAGCACCAATGTAGAAGCTTTCCTCTGCATATGCAGCTTTCAGTCCGGGAATACCGTCTTTTGCTTTGTCTTTGATCAGCTTAGCAGGAACGTTTGCAGTATTGCTAAACATAACAGCAGTAGTACCTTTCAAAGAACCGTAAAGAGGTGAAAAGTCTTCTTCCAAACTTTCGAGTGCCTTGTGAAGCAGAGTGTTTTTAACCACCATCAATTTGATGTCTGATTTAAAGCAATCTCTTCTCAATGCGCTGGTAGCGGCAGCATCCATAGCTGTAACGTCCACCAAGTAGAAGTGACCATATTCCTTTACTGTAGCAGCAATTTGCTCTATAATCGTACTTTTATCTTCCTTTCTCATTATTTCTCTGTTTTATTAGATTTCATCCACTGATTTCGGGTCGATCTTAATACCCGCACTCATTGTACTAGAAAGATAAATACTCTTAATATATGTACCCTTTGCTGCGGTCGGTTTCAGTTTGTTCAGAGTAGAGATGAACTCTTTCGCATTGTCGCGAATCTGATCAGGACTGAATGATACCTTACCGATAGAAGTGTGAACAATACCGCTCTTATCAACCTTAAAGTCAATTTTACCTTGTTTTACTTCTTTTACAGCCTTAGCAACATCCATAGTTACAGTACCACTCTTAGGGTTCGGCATCAATCCACGAGGACCGAGTACACGACCGAGTGCACCAATTTTACCCATGATAGATGGCATAGTGATGATTACATCAATATCAGTCCATCCACCTTTGATCTTTTCAATATATTCGTCAAGACCAACATAGTCAGCACCTGCTTCTTTTGCAGCAGCTTCAGCATCCGGTGTACAAAGTACCAACACACGCACTTCTTTACCAGTACCATGAGGAAGTGAAACAACACCTCTCACCATCTGGTTAGCTTTACGCGGGTCAACCCCTAAACGTACATCAATATCCAGTGAAGCATCGAATTTGGAAAAAGTGATTTCTTTTACCAAAGATGCAGCTTCTTTCAGTGAGTATGCTTTCCCTGCTTCAATCTTTTCTGCAGCTAACTTTTGATTTTTTGTCAGTTTACCCATTACAATTGAAGTTTATTAGTTATTAACCGGGAACTCCCCTTTTACAGCGATACCCATACTTCTAGCTGTACCTGCAACCATTCTCATGGCAGCTTCCACAGTAAAACAGTTCAAGTCAACCATTTTGTCCTGAGCAATCGTACGAATCTGTTCCCAAGTAAGCTCGGCAACTTTCTTACGGTTAGGCTCAGCAGAACCACTCTTTACCTTAGCTACTTCAAGTAATTGAATAGCAACGGGAGGAGTCTTGATTACAAAATCGAAAGACTTATCTGCGTAGTAAGTAATGATAACAGGTAAAATTTTACCTGCTTTGTCTTGGGTTCTGGCATTGAATTGCTTGCAAAATTCCATGATATTGATACCCTTAGAACCCAAAGCAGGTCCAACGGGAGGTGATGGATTTGCAGCGCCTCCTTTAATCTGTAACTTGATTAGTCCAGCAACTTCTTTAGCCATTTTTTTATTGATTTATATATAAACATTAAACGAAGAACAACAACAGCGTAACAATTCCGTGTTATTCCTTTTCCACTTGCATAAAGCCCAATTCAAGCGGTGTTTTGCGCCCGAATATCTTTACCATGACCTTTAGTTTCTTTTTTTCACTATTCACTTCTTCAATGATGCCACTGAATCCGCTAAAAGGTCCAAAAGTAACTTTTACAGTTTCACCCACTACGTACGGAATATTAAGTTCTTCACCCGTTTCCTGCAGTTCGTCCACTGTACCAAGTATACGATTCACTTCTGATTGTCTGAGAGGCACCGGTTTCTCGGAGCCACCTAAAAAGCCTATCACATTCGGAGTGTTGCGCAAGTGATGAGCGACCTCACCAACCAAAGCAGCCTCCACCAAAACGTAACCAGGAAGATAACTTCTTTCCTTCACAATTTTTTTGCCATTGCGAACCTGGTAAACTTTTTCAGTAGGAATCAATACCTGAGATACATATTCACCAAGGTCGCTGTTCTTAAGATCAGCTTCAAGATATTCCTTTACCTTAGCTTCTTTTCCACTAATAGCACGCAGAACGTACCATTTCTTTTCAATCTCAGCCATTTTCAATTCCTATTTTTTAATGTGGATAAACGATTTTTTCCATGAAGTTCTGGAAACAGACATCCATACCCCATACTACCAATGCAATAAGCAGGGAAGCATATAAAACAACTACTGCACTGTTAGCAAGTTCAGAATACGTAGGCCACGATACTTTATGTACAAGTTCGTCGTAAGATTCTTTAATATAAGCTATTACCTTTTTCATTTCAATAATATTAGCACGGGAGGAGAGGCTCGAACTCCCGACACCCGGTTTTGGAGACCGGTGCTCTACCAACTGAGCTACTCCCGTGTGTACATAATCAGTTCCCGATGAAAAACCGGGAACTGATTAATTATTGTGTATTAGTCGATAATTTCAGTAATCTGACCAGCACCTACCGTACGTCCACCTTCGCGGATAGCGAAACGAAGACCCGGGTTCAATGCTACTGGGTAGATCAACTCAACTGTAATAGTTACGTTATCACCCGGCATTACCATTTCTGTTCCTTCCGGCAAAGTGATTTCACCTGTACAGTCCATAGTACGCAAGTAGAACTGAGGACGATATTTGTTGTGGAACGGAGTGTGACGACCACCTTCTTCTTTCTTCAGGATATAAACCTCAGCTTTGAATTTAGAGTGCGGTTTAATCTGACCCGGTTTACAAAGAACCATACCACGTTTGATTTCGTTCTTGTCAACACCACGAAGCAAAAGACCCACGTTATCACCAGCTTCACCTTGATCCAACAGTTTACGGAACATTTCAACACCAGTTACAACTGATTTCTTATCTTCACCTAAACCAAGGATTTCAATTTCATCACCAACGTGAATAATACCTGTTTCGATACGTCCTGTTGCTACAGTACCACGACCTGTGATAGAGAATACGTCTTCAACCGGCATCAAGAATGGTTTATCAACATCGCGCGGAGGCAGTGGAATCCAAGTATCAACAGCATCCATCAGCTCCATAACTTTGTCTTCCCATTTTTCAACACCGTTCAATGCGCCAAGAGCAGAACCACGGATGATAGGAGTATTGTCACCGTCGAAATCATAGAATGAAAGAAGTTCTCTCATTTCCATTTCAACGAGTTCCAACATTTCTTCGTCGTCTACCATATCGCATTTGTTCAAGAATACAACCAGACGAGGTACGTTTACCTGACGAGCCAACAGAATGTGTTCGCGAGTTTGAGGCATCGGACCATCAGTTGCAGCACAAACGATGATAGCACCGTCCATCTGAGCAGCACCAGTTACCATGTTCTTTACGTAGTCGGCGTGACCCGGGCAGTCTACGTGTGCATAGTGACGGTTAGCTGTTTGATATTCAACGTGAGAAGTATTGATAGTAATACCTCTTTCTTTTTCTTCAGGAGCGTTGTCGATAGAATCGAAAGAACGCAATTCTGAAAGACCTTTTTTTGCCAACACTGTAGTGATAGCAGCTGTCAACGTTGTCTTACCGTGGTCTACGTGACCGATTGTACCAATGTTCACATGCGGTTTGGTACGTTCAAATTTCTCTTTAGCCATAGCTTTACTTGTTATTTATTTGATTAATAATCAGCATTTACATCCTTTATGAGCTGTTACCGGGATTTGAACCCGGGACCTCTTCCTTACCAAGGAAGTGCTCTACCACTGAGCTATAACAGCAAGAAAAGAGAGCGGAAGACGGGGCTCAAACCCGCGACCCTCAGCTTGGAAGGCTAATGCTCTATCAACTGAGCTACTTCCGCATTCTTGCCAAAGTTGTCACTCTGATTGTGGGCAAAGATGGATTCGAACCACCGAAGGCGTAAGCCAGCAGATTTACAGTCTGCCCCATTTGGCCACTCTGGTATTTGCCCTTTTCAAAATCAAGAAATAAAAGAACTCTTTTCAAACAATATGATAAAGACAGATGTTCTTTCTTTGTTCTTCAGTTTCTTTTTGAGCCTCTTGTCGGATTCGAACCAACGACCCCGAGATTACAAATCACGTGCTCTGGCCAACTGAGCTAAAGAGGCAAACTTACTAAAAAATGCAACCGTCACGTTCTAACGCGAGCGAAACGGCTGCAAATTTAGTTATTTATTTCTTTCCCGCAAAATATTTGGGATTTTTTTATTTGCTACGTTGCTTTTCCTTGTATTTAACCAGCTGTTTTCCGAGCGCTTCCACATCTAAATCAATTGCCTCTTCAAATGTATCACACACTTTGCTTGCATAAAACTCTCCATTAGGGATTAATATTTTAATGCCTGCTTCTTTATTTTCAGCAACTTCTGGTTTTACTACCTTTAATGACACCTCTACTTTCTTTATATCTTCGTAATATTTCTCCAACTTAGACACTTTCTTCTGAATAAATGCCTGCAATTGCTCTGACGCATCAAAGTGAATTGATTGAATTCTAACATCCATACTTACCTCCTTTTTTTAAGCTCTTGGATGAGCTTGTTTATACACTTTTTTAAGTTCTTCAAATGTGGCATGCGTATAGATCTCGGTAGTCGTAATGCTCTCGTGACCTAAAAGTTCTTTTACCGCGCCCAACTCCGCTTCATTATTCAGCATTGTGGTAGCAAAAGTATGCCTCAACACGTGAGGACTCCTTTTCTTCAGCGTTGCCACCTTTGACAGGTTCCGTTTCACTAAATTATAGACCAGATTCTTATAAAGCCGTTCGCCATTCTCTCTAATAAAGAAAGCCTCCGACCTTTCCGGAATCATTTCGTTTCTTACATTAATATATTCAAGCATCAACTCCCGCAGTTCATCACCGAACGGTATCAGTCGTTGCTTATTTCTTTTCCCGGTCACTTTCAGAAGAGAAGCCGAAAAATCCACATCCTTATCATCCAAACCTATTAATTCCGAAAGTCTCATGCCAGTAGCATAAAACACTTCAATCACCAACCGGTCCCGACAACCTTTAAATCCTTCGCCAAAATCCGTATCATCCAACAACCGATTCATTTCGTTCTCTTTTAAGAACACAGGCAACGGCTTTTTGTTTTTAGGTCCTTTTATTTTACGCAAAGGATCTATAGTCATTTCTCCCTGTCTTATGAGATACTTGTAAAACGTTCGGAGCGAACTTAGCTTACGATTTACAGAAGTTGAGGTATACCCTTTATCCATCAATGAAACAATCCATTCACGAATCAGTTCCGCCTCGACCTCTAACGGATTAAACTTTCCATACTCTTCCTGAGCAAACTCCTGCAGTTGCTTTATATCTTCACCGTACGCAAGAACGGTTTTTTCAGAATAGTTCCGCTCATACTGGAGATAATCAAGAAAAGATTCTATCAACATAATATCGCTACATCTAAAATCGTGCAACGAATGTATGAAAAGAATTCAATAATTCAAAGGAAATTACGAATTATTAATCTTCTACTTGCTGAAGTTGTTGTACGTAAACTGCGCGTTCTTTCTTAAGTCTTTTAGTTACAGACGGTTTATCAAACTGCTGTCTGCTTCTCAATTCTTTTACGATGCCAGTTTTCTCAAATTTTCTTTTGAACTTCTTCAGCGCTTTTTCAATGTTTTCGCCTTCTTTTACAGGTACTACAATCATTTTGTTACTATTAATATGTTATGATTAAAAAAATTCTGCAGTCAAATTGCGCCGCAAAATTACACATACTTTCTTTATTCACAAAACTTTCGGCAAATATTTCTCAAAAACTATTCATAAACAAGTCATTAAATGCAGAAAGTTAGTACCTTTGAAACACTTACATGTCTATAATAATATAATAAGGTATGAAACAGAACATAAAAGAACGAGTGCATGCTTTGCGCATGACCTTCCATCCCAATTACATCAAAGCATTCATTATCCCCAGCACCGACCCTCATCTTAGTGAGTATGTGGCTCCCCACTGGATGTCACGCGAATGGATTTCCGGTTTCACAGGTTCCGCAGGAACAGCGGTCATCCTGATGGACAAAGCGGGATTATGGACCGACTCACGTTACTTCCTTCAGGCAGAGAAAGAGCTGGAAGGCAGCGGCATCACACTCTACAAAGAGATGTTGCCGGAAACTCCAAGCATAACAGAGTTTCTCTGCCAGCACTTAAAACCCGGAGAATCTGTAAGCATTGACGGGAAAATGTTCTCCGTGCAACAGGTAGAACAAATGAAAGAAGAACTAGCGGTACATCAGTTACAGGTAGATATATTTGGAGATCCATTAAAAAACATCTGGAAAGACCGTCCCTCCATCCCTGACTCTCCAGCTTTTATTTATGATATCAAATATGCAGGAAAAAGCTGCGAAGAAAAAATATCCGCCATCCGTTCGGAGTTGAAGAAGAAAGGCGTCTATGCTTTATTCATATCTGCACTGGACGAAATAGCATGGACTCTCAATCTACGAGGAAACGACGTACATTGCAATCCAGTCATAGTGAGCTACCTGTTAATTACACAGGATGAGGTGACTTACTTTGTTTCTCCGGAAAAAGTGACGCCGGAGGTCGAGACTTATCTAAAGAAACAACAAATAGGAATACAGAAATATGATGAGGTAGAGACATTCCTGAATTCTTTCTCCGGAGAAAATATTCTTATTGATCCACGGAAAACGAATTATGCGATTTACTCGGCCATCCATCCGAAATGTTCCATTATTCGCGGCGAGTCTCCCGTCACATTATTGAAAGCCATTCGTAATGAGCAGGAAATAGCCGGCATCCATGCTGCCATGCAACGGGATGGAGTGGCACTTGTCAGATTTCTCAAGTGGCTGGAAGAATCTGTATCCACCGGAAAAGAAACTGAATTAAGTATAGATAAAAAGCTGCATGAGTTCAGAGCAGCACAGCCTCTCTACATGGGAGAAAGCTTCGACACCATTGCAGGATATAAAGAGCATGGAGCAATCGTGCATTATTCGGCAACGCCGGAAAGCGATGTACCCCTTCAGCCTAAAGGGTTCCTACTCTTAGATTCAGGGGCACAATACTTGGACGGAACCACTGACATCACTCGTACCATCGCATTAGGCGAACTGACGGAAGAGGAAAAGACGGATTA
Organism: Bacteroides sp. BFG-637; assembly: GCF_024793605.1. Taxonomy (NCBI): domain Bacteria; kingdom Pseudomonadati; phylum Bacteroidota; class Bacteroidia; order Bacteroidales; family Bacteroidaceae; genus Bacteroides; species Bacteroides sp. BFG-637. The sequence goes on from NZ_JANUPD010000002.1 coordinate 785,813, forward strand.
TACCTTAATATTAAAGGGACACATAGCATTGGCTATGGCCAAATTCCCAGCCGGAACCCGTGGTGCGCAACTCGATGTACTGGCACGTATGCCTATCTGGAACCACAGAATGAACTTTCTCCATGGCACAGGGCACGGCGTCGGGCATTTCTTGAGTGTACACGAAGGTCCACAAAGCATTCGTATGAATGAGAACCCTGTAATTCTCCAACCCGGTATGATTACATCCAACGAACCTGGTGTTTATAAGGCAGGCAGTCACGGGATACGTACGGAGAATCTGACGTTAGTCTGCAAAGATGGAGAAGGAATGTTTGGAGAATATCTTAAATTTGAGACTATCACTTTATGTCCTATCTGCAAAAAGGGGATCATCAAGGAGATGTTGACAAAGGAGGAAATCGAATGGCTGAATAATTACCATCAAACTGTTTACGAAAAGCTATCTCCAGATCTTAACGAGGAAGAAAAAGTCTGGTTACAGGAAGCTACCACTTCTATTTAAGAAATAAGATGTCTGACACTCGGGTGTCAGCATACCCAACACCCGGATGTCAAGCTTACCAAGACCCGGGTGTCAGGACGACCGACACCCGGGTGTCGGACAACATAACATAGTATCAACTAAAAAACATTATTAAATCAAACAAATCTCATGGCTTTAATAAAATCAGTACGCGGATTCACCCCCGAAATCGGAGAAAACTGTTTTCTCGCAGATAACGCAACTATTATAGGAGATGTAAAAATAGGAAATGATTGTAGCATCTGGTTTAGTACCGTATTAAGAGGAGATGTCAACTCTATACGAATCGGCAATGGCGTTAACATCCAAGACGGAAGTGTCTTGCATACATTATACCAGAAATCGACTATTGAAATAGGCGACCATGTATCTGTAGGACACAATGTCACGATCCATGGGGCAACCATCAAAGACTATGCTCTAGTTGGAATGGGATCAACCATCCTGGACCATGCCGTAGTAGGAGAAGGTGCAATTGTTGCCGCCGGTTCATTGGTATTAAGCAATACCATTATTGAACCCGGAAGCATCTGGGGAGGAGTACCTGCCAAGTTTATCAAAAACGTAGACCCTGAGCAAGCCAAAGAGCTTAATCAGAAGATCGCTCACAACTATCTGATGTATTCTCAATGGTATAAGTAGAAGATAAACATCAGATAACTAAACAGATATAAGATGAGAGATACATTTCAAAACAAGTATCTCTCATCTTTTTATCCACCTAATAACATTCATATAATTATTTCTCATTCTATTTTTAGCTACCTCCCATCATTCTCCCACCATATTAAATCAAGAAATAGCAGTCTGATAACAAAACGCCGTGAAAAGTATGAAATAACGGTAGTGTGTAAAAACGCCCTTTCTAATTTATTTCAGGCACGGATTACATGGTCACTTTATGCTGTTATATTTCTAAAAACCGCATAGCCCGTGTTATCGTGCCTAAATTATATCAGTTAGTAAGCTATTAGAAATTAATCATGTGCATAATCTTCTCCGTCGCACCGGCATTGCTAGTCACATAATAACCGGCATTCGTTCCGGTTTCGCGCAAAAAGACCTCATCTGTCAGGAAACGATCCAACAAAGTTTTCAGCTCATCGTAATCTTTGATAGAATAAGCACCTTTTGCTTCCAGCAATTGAACAGCCTCCATGAATTTCTGATACTTCGGTCCGAAAATCACCGGAATACCATATACAGCCGCTTCCAATGTGTTGTGGATTCCTACTCCGAAACCACCGCCGATATAAGCTATTTCACCATAACGGTAAATAGAGGACAATAGGCCGAAGCAATCTATTATAAGGCAATCCGCTTTCAATACATTTCTTTCGTCAGCACGGGTATAGCGCACATACGGACGTTTCAGTTTACCGATGATCTCAACCAGGTGATTCTCATCGATCACATGCGGAGCAATAATCAACTTCATTTCCGGATGATTATTGAAATATTCGAGGAATAAATCCTCATCAGGTCCCCATGAGCTTCCGGCAACAAAAGTAAAAGAATTGTTTCCTTTAAATTTCTCCACCAACGGGAGTTCTTTAGCCTCTTCGCGGATTTGCAGTACACGGTCAAAACGGGTATCCCCCACCACTGTCACACGACTGATGCCGATTTTCGACAAATAACGTTTGGATGCCTCATTCTGAACAAACAGATGATCGAAATCTTTCAAGACATTGCGATAAGTGCCACCGTACCATTTAAAGAATATCTGTTCGCGACGGAAGATGGACGACACACTATATACCGGAATACGGCGCTTGTGCAGCTCATCCAGATAATTCTTCCAAAACTCATATTTGATAAAGAACGCCATGCAAGGATTTGCAATATCCAGGAACTTCTTCACATTCCTCGGCTTATCAAACGGCAGATAGCAAACAATATCCGCCCCCCGGTAATGCTTACGCACTTCATAACCGGAAGGAGAGAAAAATGTCAGCAATATCTTATAGTTAGGATATTTCTCACGAATCATTTCTATCAGAGGGCGTCCTTGTTCAAACTCCCCCAGTGAAGCAGCGTGAAACCAAATATACTGTTCCCCTTTTTCCACTTGTTGGCGTAAAAGTTCATACACCACCCAATGCCCTTTCATCATCTTCCGGGGCTTGCGGCTAAACGGAGCAGCCAAATGGACGATAAAGTCATAAATGACTATTGCCAGGTCGTAAAGCATAGTACTGTGTCGATTACTTCAAAACCTCTACCGCCCGTTTCATACGAGCTATCGTCTCCTCTTTGCCCAATACCCAGGAAATATCGAACATGTGCGGGCCTTTTCCTTCACCCACCAATGTCAGACGGAAAGCATTCATGATATTACCGGTATGGTAACCTTTCTCTGCAATCCAGTCCATAACGACTTTTTCCTGTCCTTCAATACTAAAATCTTCAATACCGGCAATCACTTCCGCCAATTCGGTCATACATTTGGCAGAATCTTCTTTCCAACGTTTCTTCACCGTCTTTTCGTCATATTCGGTAGGAGCCACAAAGAAGAAGCTACATACATCCCACAGTTCTTTAATGAAACTTACCCGGTCTTTCATCATGCCAACCACAGTCACTACCTTTTCGAAAGGAGCCTCTACGCCTTGTTCTTTCAAGAAAGGCAAGAACAGTTCCGCAATTTCTTCGTTAGGTTTCTGCTGTATATATTGATGATTGAACCATATTCCTTTTTTATAGTCGAACTTAGCTCCCGACTTGCTGCAACGGTGAAGATCAAACAATTTAATCAATTCGTCCATCGACATCACTTCCTGATCATTACCCGGATTCCATCCCAATAAAGCCAGGAAATTAATCACAGCTTCGGGCAAATAACCGGATTCACGATAACCAGAAGAGATTTCTCCGGATTTCGGATCGTGCCATTCCAATGGGAATACAGGGAATCCGAGACGGTCACCGTCACGCTTGCTTAATTTTCCATTACCTTCCGGTTTCAACAACAAAGGCAGGTGAGCAAACTCCGGCATCGTATCTTCCCAGCCGAAAGCACGGTACAACAACACATGCAAAGGAGCGGAAGGCAACCATTCCTCACCACGAATCACGTGGGAAACTTCCATCAAATGGTCATCCACGATATTTGCCAAATGGTAAGTAGGCAGTTCGTCAGCCGATTTATAAAGCACTTTATCATCCAGAATAGATGAGTTTATTACTACTTCACCACGAATCAGGTCATTTACATGAATATCTTCATTCGGTTCGATTTTGAAACGAACAACATATTGTTTGCCTTCAGCAATCAGTGCATCCACTTCTTCCTTCGGCATAGTTAATGAGTTGCGCATCATACCACGGGTAGATGCATCATATTGGAAGTTAGCAATTTCAGCACGCTTAGCGTCCAGTTCCTCCGGAGTATCAAAAGCGATGTATGCTTTTCCATTTTCCAGCAAAATCTGCACATATTTCTTGTAGATTTCGCGGCGTTCCGACTGACGGTACGGACCGTGTTCACCACCGAAGCTCACTCCCTCGTCAAAGTGGATACCCAACCACTTAAAAGATTCGAGTATATACTCTTCCGCTCCCGGAACGAACCGGTTAGAGTCAGTGTCTTCAATACGAAATATCAAGTCTCCGCCGTGTTGACGCGCAAATAGATAATTATACAAAGCTGTACGCACACCACCGATGTGCAATGCTCCCGTAGGACTTGGAGCAAAACGAACTCTTACTTTTCTTTCTGCCATAATTTGGGTTAGTATAGGTAAATCGTGGCAAAATTAAACCTTTTTTTCCACACTATTGTTTTTTTTTGTACTTTTCGCAAAAATTTCAGTGGATATGGAACATTTGAAGAAGAAAAAAAGATTTTCATGGAGAGATTTACTATATAAATCACTGCTATTTGTGGGCACTGTAACACTGATTGTCTATTTCCTGCCACGTGACGGAAAATTCAATTACCAGTTCGACATCAACAAGCCCTGGAAGTACGGACAGTTGATCGCTACTTTCGACTTTCCTATTTATAAAGAGGATGCAGTAGTAAAAAGGGAACAAGATAGCCTGATGGCTTTCTTCCAACCTTATTATCAACTGGATAAGAATATAGAGAAAGACGCAATCGCCAAACTGAAGGAGAATTACCACACGAATCTGAAAGGTATTCTCCCTTCCATTGATTATTTACGGTACATCGAACGCACTTTAAAAGAAATCTATCAGGCAGGTATCGTTTCGACAGAGAATATACAGCAGCTTCACAAAGACAGCACTTCATCCGTCATGGTGATTGATGATAAACTGGCTAATCCACAGGCTACCGAGAATCTTTACACAGTAAAAAAAGCCTATGAGCACTTGCTGTCGGCAGATTCCACTCATTTCAACCGGGAAATTTTAAGGCAATGCTCACTGAACGAATACATCACTCCCAACCTTACCTTTGACGAGGAACGTACCCAGGCTGCCAAAGAAGAGATTCTGAACAACTATTCCTGGGCAAACGGATTGGTAGTCAGCGGGCAAAAGATTATTGACCGGGGGGAAATCATCAGCCCGCATACCTATAATATCCTGGAGTCATTACGCAAAGAATCCATCAAACGGAATGAGTCCATGGGACAGAACCGTCTGATTCTCGGCGGACAGATTCTGTTTGTAGGAATGCTGATGCTTTGTTTTATGCTTTATCTCGACCTGTTCCGGAAAGACTACTATCAACGGAAAGGCAGTCTGTCATTGCTATTCACGTTGATTGTATTTTACAGTGTCATAACCGCTTTCATGGTAACACATAATCTATTTAATGTGTATATCATCCCGTACGCGATGCTGCCCATTATCATCCGCGTCTTCCTTGATTCGAGGACTGCTTTCCTGACGCATGTCATTACCATACTGATATGCTCCATATCCCTACGCTTTCCGCATGAATTCATTCTGACACAGTTGGCAGCAGGATTGGTGGCAATATTCAGTCTAAGAGAGCTATCGCAAAGGTCTCAACTTTTCCGGACAGCTTTATTGGTCATACTGACTTATGCAGCCATTTATTTCGCCTTCGAATTGATGACAGAGAACGGCCTTTCCACCGACTTTTCGAAGTTAAACATACGAATGTACACCTACTTCATCATCAATGGAATCTTGTTATTATTCACCTATCCTTTACTCTTTTTATTGGAAAAGACTTTCGGATTTACTTCCAATGTAACGTTGGTAGAACTTTCGAATATCAATAATGACCTTTTACGGCAAATGTCCGAAACGGTTCCGGGCACATTCCAACATTCCATGCAGGTGGCCAATCTTGCTGCGGAAGCAGCCATCCGTATTGGAGCCAAAAGCCAGTTAGTACGTACAGGAGCTTTGTATCATGACATTGGCAAGATGGAAAACCCTGCTTTCTTCACAGAAAATCAGTCAGGAGGAATAAACCCGCATAAGAACCTGAATTACGAACAAAGTGCACAGGTCGTCATCAGTCATGTGACGGATGGATTGAAATTAGCTGATAAACACAATCTGCCTAAAGCTGTCAAGGACTTTATCAGCACGCATCACGGACGGGGAAAAACAAAATATTTCTATATTTCCTGGAAGAACGAGCATCCGGACGAAGAACCGAATGAAGAACAGTTCACCTATCCCGGTCCGAATCCGTTCACCAAAGAGCAGGCTATCCTGATGATGGCGGATGCCGTGGAAGCCGCATCACGCAGTCTCCCGGAATATACGGAAGAAACAATCAGCAACCTGGTCGACAAGATTATCGATTCCCAGGTCACTGAAGGTTACTTTAAGGAATGTCCTATCACTTTCAAGGACATAGCGACTGTGAAAACTGTGTTCAAAGAAAAACTAAAGATTGCTTATCACACCCGGATCAGTTATCCTGAGTTAAAGAAGTAAGCAAACCTGCGCAAGCATCTTCAAGAACATCGAGTACATATTCAAAACCCTCGGCCCCTCCATAATAGGGGTCAGGGACATGATCTGCAGGAATACGGGTGCAATACTCCGTCATGCGATGAATCTTCTTCCATTCTTCAGGAGAAGGGGCTTTGTCTTTCAAATCATCTATGTTCCGGTCGTCCATACCGATGATCAGATCAAAATGATAGAAATCTTCCGTACGGACGGGGCGAGAACGATGCACTAATTGATAACCGCGACGAGCAGCATGAGCACGCATCCGGCTATCCGGCAATTCTCCCTGATGATAAGACAGGATTCCGGCAGAATCTATCACAAATTCTTTTTCCAGTCCCGCCTCTTCAATTAAATGAAGCATTACGCCTTCAGCCGTAGAGCTACGGCAGATATTTCCTAAACAGACAAATAATATTTTCTTCATAATTTATTTTTAACGATACAGAAATGATATAGAATACTTATATATTTTTAGGCACGGATTACACGGATTTCGCGGTTTTAAAAGATTAACCAATTAAAAACCGTGTTATCCGTGTAATCCGTGCCTAAATATGATAGTTCACCACAGTACTAGAACGAATTTAATATCTGATTAGCCCGGTTCACGGTTACTGCGGCCGGGATTTCCGGCATACTACCCAAATGGAACGGAGCAAGCATTTTCTCAATTTTCTTTAATCCGGCCTTATTTCCTTTTTTCTCAAATTCCTGACGAAGAATATGGATCTTCTCATGCGCCTGTATTCCTTCAATCAAACGTTCGAAACGGATACAACTGCGAGCTCCCGGATATACAAGATAAGTATCTCCACCTGCCCAGCTACGGAAACGGGAATCGAGCAACGGTTCCAACGGCCAGCTGTTATATGCCCAACGTAGATAGCCATCCAGCTGTTTCTTAGATGAATAATAACTCATCCAAGCTGCTTCTGCAGGCTCAGAGAAAGTAAACGTGTTAGGATGGGCTTCCGTACAGCAAGTATAGTAATTAGTACGTTTGTTCTCGGCAACACGACGAAGACGCACCTCTTCCGGAAAATCCTGTCCGATGACAATACAGTAATCATACAGTTCCGGCTCAATCTCCGCATGATAGTTTCCAGCCAATGAAACTTTAAAATCCGGATCAGCTTTACGAATCACTTTCAACGTCTTCTGCATCACTTCCATCGGACGTTCGTCCATCGCAATGGCACAAATATCAAACCATCCTTTTTCTTTCAGATGCTTGGAGAAAGAGGCAAGCATCGCTCCCCACATTTCTTCATAAGCCGCTTCACCCGGTGCAGTTTTCACGAATTGCAAAGAGTTGGTTGCCTGATCGTAATATTGGAATGACAACTCCCAGGGAACCATTGAGTAACAATTAATCTGTTTATCAATGCCTACACTCATCATAAATTCCACCCAACGGTCGAAGATGGTATAATCAAAAGCCCATGTTCCATCTGCCCGTTTCATCCAGGTGACCATTGTATCAAAATAATCTTCTGTCTGACCATTCCAGGGTTTGTACGTCAAAGTCGCCGTGATAATCTTCTGTCCGGCATCTGCCAACATTTTCATTAAAGGACGCATGGCGTCGAAATGCTCCTGACTCCATAAAGGAACCTGATAATAACGTGCCACTGCATAAGGACTTTGCCATAAATCCAAGTGGTAAGCCCATTCCGAAGGTTGAGGAAGCTCACGGGGAGAAACGGTAATTTCCAGATTCAGGCGTTGCAATAAACGCGAGCCGTCATTGATTAATAACTCCCCTCGGTAAGTTCCGGGAGTAGCCGATTGCGGAATCCAGCACTGTACCCAAACCGGTTGAACAGTACGAGCAGGCAAAGCCATCGTTTTCAGGTTGGTATCAATAGGGTCGGCCACCAATAATGAATCATAATCCACAGATTTCCGGTGTCCGCACGCCCCTCTCCCATCTTTGTTCAATTCATCCGTCATCACATAACGGACAAAACCACCTGTAAATGCATCTTTGGGAAGAACATTTCCCTTTTTATCCTTGAAATCACCAAAGCTGAAATTCAGGTCTTTCAGTTCTACGCCTGTCCACACAACAGCTTGCGCGTTCACCCGTTCGCCACGCCAGCCTTTCAGGGAAACAGTCTGTTGTTTCTTCAACTGCGGGAGTTGATGTTTTGCATACCGGATATCTGTTGTACCCCAAGAGACTTGAGTGGAAGTCACCGCTGCCCACTCTTTATCAGAAGGTGCAGTAGGATCAGGCAACTCCTGATAAGTCAGTAAAGGGAACTTCGGTTGTCCTGTCGGAACACCGCATTGAGTTACTCCTTGCTGGGCAAAAACTGCACCCATGCTAAAAAGACAAGTCAGAGAAAAAATAGTAAGTCGTTTCATGGTTAGTTAATTAAATTAATAAAGGTTATTATATGGGGGAAAAATATTAAATCACATAGGGTCTACATCATAATAAACAATCAAAGATTTATAGCGTTCGTCCGCCAACATCTCGCGCTGGATGCGTAACAGCAATTCCCGCGCACGTCCCATCGGGGCATTCTGCTCAATCTTAACGACGATCTTTTTGATAAACAAAGTCTGGATACGGGCAACAGGAGGTTTGTCCGGACCTAATACCCGATTGCCAAATACTGACCGCAACTTATCCGCCATCACTGCCGCCATCTGATCCAGTAACGCTTCATTATGATTTTTCAGATAAACATATACCAGCCGATAATAGGGAGGATAATGGAACATCTGGCGTTCCGCCAATTGTCCGCCTACCATATCTTCATAATCATTGGCAATGACCTGATGAATGATAGGATGATCGATGCTCTTGGTTTGCAATACCACCCGTCCGCGTTTGTTCTTACGTCCGGCACGTCCCGCTACTTGCGCCATCAACTGAAACGCACGTTCATAGGAACGGAAATCGGGATAATTCAACATGGTATCGGCATTCAATATGCCTACTATACTGACATGATCGAAGTCCAATCCTTTTGAAACCATTTGCGTACCGATCAATATGTCCGTCTTTCCCTGCTCGAAATCTGCAATAATCTTCTCATAGGCGGAGCGGGTACGTGTAGTATCCAAATCCATCCGGGCTACGGCAGCTTCCGGGAAAAGAATTTTGATGTCATCTTCAATCTTTTCCGTACCGAAACCACGGTTCACCAGTTCTGTCCCCTCGCAGGCAGGGCAGGATTTCGGCAGTTGATAGGTATAACCGCAATAGTGACAAGTTAACTGATTGATTCCTTTATGATAAGTAAGACTTACGTCACAATTCTTACACTTGGGCACCCAGCCGCAGGTACGACACTCCACCATCGGGGCAAACCCACGACGGTTCTGAAAGAGAATCACCTGTTCTTTCTGTTCCAAAGCCTCTTTCATATATTGTATCAGGAGCGGTGAGAATTGTCCGACCATCCGTTTTTTGCGATGCAATTCCTTAATATCCACCGGAATAATCTCCGGCAACTGGATTTCTTTATATCGTTCTTTCAGTTGTACGAAACCATATTTTCCCTCTCTTGCATTCTGCCACGACTCGATAGAAGGAGTAGCCGTACCCAACAGAGTCTTAGCTCCGTACATGGCAGCCAGTACAATAGCTGCGCTACGCGCATGATAGCGGGGAGCGGGATCTTGTTGTTTATATGTATTTTCGTGCTCTTCGTCCACAATCACCAATCCCAGATTCCGAAAAGGCAGGAAAATAGAAGAACGAACGCCCAGAATAATATCATATCCGTTCTCTCCCAGTTGCTTCCTCCATATTTCAACCCGTTCGGCATCGGGGAATTTAGAATGATAGATACCCAGACGGGCACCGAAAACCCGTTGCAAACGCTCCGTAATTTGAGTGGTCAATGCAATTTCCGGCAACAAATATAACACCTGCTTTCCCTGGCGAATCGCTTCTTCTATCAGATGGATATAAATTTCAGTCTTACCGCTGGACGTTACCCCATGAAGCAAACAAACGTTTTTCTCCTGAAAAGACTGTACGACTTCATCAAATGCACGTTGTTGAAACTCATTTAAAGGATTTAATTCGACAATCTCCTTCTCCTGCTTGTCCAACCGGCCGATTTCATGGTAGTAGATTTCAAAAATCTTCTTATCCACCAATCCATTCAATACAGAAGGAGCCACATTAGCCCGCTGCAACAGTTCTTTCTTGGAGACTTCTTTCGGAGTTCCCGCTCCTAAAACACCGGAACACTCCACATATTTCATAAGCAACGCCAACTGCTTCGGAGCACGAGACAGGATATCAAACAGGATATGAAGCCGTTTCTCATCCGCTGCACCCGCAAGCCGGACCCGTGCCTCTGTTTTCGGTTTATAAGTACGTCTCAATTCCTCCTTGACGAAAATCGCTTCTTTATCGAGCAGAGACTTGATGACAGCAAGAATATTTTTGATGCCGCTGTCTTTCTCCAGTTTAGTGACGCACTGCTGCGAATCTATGGCAAGTAAGTCCAAAATACGTTGTTCACGTTCCGGCAATGGCGCATCCGCTTCAAAATCAGGATTATATTCAACAATCGTTTCACTCTCCAGTTTCAGTCCGGAGGGAAGTGCCGCTTTATAAACATCGCCTTGTGTACAGAGATAATAGTCGGCTATCCACTCCCAAAATTTGAATTGAGCGGGTAACAAGATGGGAGAAGCATCCAGTAATGCAGATATATCTTTCACTTCGTATTCCGTTGGAGCACAATAATGAACGTTGAGGACGATAGCCGTATAAAACTTCTTCCGCCCGAAAGGAACTACCACACGGCAGCCTATCTTCACATCTTCCGCACATTCATCCGGCAAAGAGTAAGTAAAACTCTTCGGAAGCGGAAGCGGTAATATGACATCTACATACTTTTTCATTGCAGCCACAAAAATACAATAAAAAAACGGGGATTTAAAAGAAGGAAGGGAGAACACTTAAAAAGAAAACTCTACTTCATACGAGAATAGAAGAAAATATATTCGAGAGTGTAACAAGATCATCTCAAACAAAAAAAGAGTTTCCGGTTATCGGAAACTCTTTTTCATATACTATGTAAAGCGACAGACTACTTAAAAAATATAGGCTACAGATACTTGCCAAGTCTTAGTCTTATAAGAAGCATTTGTACCTTCAATATCAGCAGTATCGCCCAATGGGATATTGTAATTAGCCCCCACCTGCAAATGGTTCAGCAATTTCACACCCGCACCCACATTGATACCTACTTCTGCTTTCTTCTTATCAATTCCCGATTTCTTTTCAAAATCGAAATAAAAATCAGGACCTGCAGCCAGATAAATGCCTGCCAGACTTCCCAAGCCAATGGTATATTTCAGGTTCACAGGAATATCAATACCGTTTTGCTTAACAGTAAAATCTTCATTTCCTTCTGAAACTTTGATACCCCGTTGAGCAAAAAGCAAAGATGCATCTACTCCCAACCCTACGATTGGAATATTAAACTCGGCCATCGGACCGATAAAGAAGCCTGTGAAATTATCCTTTTTAAAGTTTTCGCTCACATTAGAGAAACTCGCCTTTGACAAGTTCAAACCTCCCTTTACACCAAAGTGTATCTGCGCCTGAGCAGGCATTGCCATAGCTATACACATAGCAATCATTAAAGCACCAAAAATCTTTTTCATAAATTTACGTGTTTATAATTCGGGACAAAGATATATATTTAGATTAAATAAACACAAATTCTTGGTTGTTTGTTCATTTAAAGACGTCGTTGCCCCTCCTGACGAACTAATAAGAATTTCTTATAAGTTCGATTTTATCCAATTGGTACGGTTATGAAGCAATTGATATTTTAGCAAATAAGTATTAAATTAATCCGATTTTACTTCCTGATTTTCATACAGATTCTTTTCAGCCAACAGGTACAGCAAGTAGTCTGCCCCAAGACGAGTTCTTTTTCCAACTTCCGCAACCGGTCGCATTGTTTCAGCCATTTGACTTGTAAGGTATCATAGAGGATTCCGGCTGCTTTATATCTTGTGATTTCTTTATCTTGTTTGCCTAAGAGTGATAGGTATATTGAACAAAGTTTTGACTTATCTATGCAATATCGTTCCAGTTTTTCGATATACATCAAGGTAGCTCCTTTTTCATTTCGACTCATAAACTCCTGAACACTGTCATCACTGATGATGTCGATGCCCGGCCTTTCGTAGTCCACAGTGATTTCTCGCATTTCTACCAAGACCCAGAGATATTCTGTCTCGAATCCGTACTTTGCAGCTGCCTCTTCTATACTAATCCATTGTGCCATAGCGTTTGTTTTTTCATGTGTGATACAAATAAGGGATGAATAATATTTTATTCATATATATTAGTACAACGAGCATCCACGCTTTTTGCAGTCCGCCGGGTGGGGATTGGCTAGGTTAAAATTGGGGCAATTTATAACCGGCCGAATACAAGAAAGACGCAGATGCTGCCGTACCATTATCCGATCTTAAGGCTAGCAACACCCTCACAAAAGATAATGATAACAGCAGACACCCACGTCAATCGTTTATATATAACACATCTCTTACGAATATGTTGATATACATCCGTTCACGTGGAGTATCTGCCGTATCATCTCTCTTTGTTTGGATTGGCTATTTCTAAGATCGAGAGATAATACGCTTTTACTCCAATAAGGAAATAAAACCGCTTTCTGCCTATTCCATCACGCTGATGGGCTGAAAGCGTACGGCAAAGATATATGTTTTTTTTGAAATGCAGTCGAAATATGGAAATAAATACTGGAAGTTATGTATTAAAATGAATCTGACAAAAGACGACTCTACTTCTCGTTCTTGATTATGGAACTTTCTCACAAATAAAAGTTGTAGTTGTTTTTACTCTCACACCCTCACCCATTGGTTCAATCCCTTTATTCATCAGCATTACAGGTGTGAGAGTAAAGGTGAGGGTAGAAGTTACCCTCACACTACCCTCACGTTGCAAATGGCTTATCCATTAGGAAAGTTCCAGTTTCCAATAGTACGAATAAAAGTTTCATGTAATGATACTAATAGTTTCCCGGTGAGAGACTATAGTTTCCCCGTAAGGAAACTACATTTTCCCCGTAGGGAAACCATTGTTCCCCCATAGGGGAAACTTTAGTTTCAAGCCTGCGAACAGATTGTTTCACACCTCTAAACAAATTGTTTCAAGCCTCTAAACAAATTCAAGCTGCCACTGACCGGAAATTAGCCAACCAGTAATCACGGGAAAAACACAACTTACCCGACAACTGAAATCAGGATGAGCCCCACACAGCGTATGCGACTAGAAAGACGTATTCTTACTACTCTATGAGAACAAATCATTCAACGCTTCGCTCATGCTGGGATGAGTAAAGATGAAATCACGCAGGAAAGTATAATCCTGACCTGTTTTCATTGCCATGGCAACTATATTAATGACCTCGCTGGCATCAGGCGCAAACAGCATACAACCTACTATTTTTCCCGTATTCTTATCAATGACAGCTTTCAGCAGACCGTCCGTCTCTCCCAATGTCTTTGCTCTCGGTATCGCCATAACAGGCAATTTCTTGATAATCACATCCAAATTCTGCTTACGAGCCTCATCCTCATTCAATCCGATACGTGCCAATGGAGGATCAATAAATACGGAATAAGCAACCGGATTACGGTCACTTGTTTTCCGCTCCTTATCTCCAAACAAATCTTCGCGGATAATCCGATAATCATCCAATGAAATATAAGTGAACTGCAAACCACCTTTCACATCACCCACGGCACGTATATTCGGATTAGTTGTCTTCAGATATTCATCCACAATGATCGCTCCACGTGCGTCCGTCTCCACTCCGGCAACTTTCAGATTCAGATCTTTCGTGTTCGGCCTGCGTCCTGTAGCCAACAATACGGCATCAGCTTCAAGTTCGAACACCTCATCAGTTTGTGAATCAGAGAAAACAACGACAGCCCTATTTTCAACATGCTTCACAGATTGTACCTTCGCGTTCATCCGAAAAACAATGCCTTTTTTCTCCAATGTTTCTTTTACACTTGCAGCAATATCCCGATCCTCACGGACAATCAGCTCCGGATAACTTTCGAGTACCGTCACTTGTGAACCGAACGAAGCATACATAGACGCAAACTCCAAACCAATATAACCGCCGCCAACAATAACCAGCCGACGGGGAAGATCGGTCAATTCCATGATTGAAGTACTGGTATAAACCAAAGAATTGTCCGCAACTCCTTCAATAGGCGGAATTATTGTTTCCGCTCCGGTGTTGATAATTATTTGCTTTGATGTCAACCATATTTCTTCAGTAGATGTACGGACAGAAACCACATCGGCAGATACAAAAGAACCTACACCTGTATAAACTGTTACATTAGGATGATCCGCCAGATTATGGTAATTCTTGCCTCTCAACGCACTTGTCACAGACTCCTTCACAGCAATAGCATTGCGATAAAACGCACTTCTTTCTTCAAATGTGGAGTCTTCCATACCGGAAGCAATTTTAGCCTGATGAACCAACGTCTTTGTCGGAATACAGCCGATATTGATACACGTTCCTCCATACATTTTATCAGAACGTTCAACAATGGCGACTTTCCGCCCACGTTTTGCAAACTCTGCCGCAAGGGTCTTTCCTCCCTTACCGAAACCGATAATAATAACATCAAATGCATTCATATCTATATAACTTTTAATGGGTTCAAGACTTGCTTATCAGGTTAACAACGAATGATATTGCAAAGTTCGTCGCTTTCGAAGTAATAAACAATAACCATTTCGCCGGATAAATTAGCAATTATTCCCATATAAGGTCAAAGTAATAAATAATCAAAAATCGCCGGAACAGATCAATGATCTGCCCGGCGATTTCTCATCTTAAACCAATCTCCACTTACTATATATCAATCAACGATTCGGGTGAATGTCCAACTTCACCGGTTTAATCATATTCTCCGGTTTTAAGATAGTATCCAAGTCTTCTTTGGAAAGAATGTTATGCTCCAAAACAAGTTCATAAACTCCCTTCCCGGTTTCCAATGCTTCTTTGGCTATTTTGGTAGAGTTCTTATATCCGATCACCGGATTCAGGGCTGTCACTACTCCGATACTGTTATGCACATCTCTCCTGCATTTTTCTTCATTAGCCGTAATGCCGTCGATGCATAACGTGCGCAAAGTGTCGAAACCATTCATCAACAGATCGGCAGACTCGAAACAGCATTGTGCCATTACCGGCTCCATTGCATTCAGTTCCATTTGAGCCGCTTCACCGCTCATGGCTACGCAGAGGTCGTTTCCTATTACTTTATAGGCTATCTGATTCATGACTTCGGGAATAACCGGATTCACTTTTCCCGGCATGATGGAAGAGCCCGGCTGCATTGCCGGCAGATTGATTTCCCCCAATCCGCAACGCGGACCGGAAGCCAGCAACCGCAAGTCATTACATATTTTATTCATTTTAACAGCAACACGCCTCATCGCTCCCGAATAGCCTACCATGCAGGAAGTGTCCGAAGTGGCTCCTACCAAATCGTCTGCAAGTTTGATATCCAATCCCGTAATCTTGCGCAAAGCGGCAATGCACTTCTCCGCATATTCCGGTTCGGCGGTGATTCCTGTTCCGATGGCCGTTGCTCCCATATTGACTGCCAGAAAATCCTGTGCGGCGAAATCGAGATTCTTCACTTCATGCGACAGAATACTTGCAAAGCCATTAAAGGTTTGCCCAAGCGTCATCGGTACGGCATCTTCCAGTTGGGTACGCCCCATTTTGATGATATGCGCAAACTCATTCGCTTTCTTCCGGAAAGACTCGATCAGAACCTCCAAATGCTTAACCAACTTCAAATGAGTATAATACAGTCCAATGTGGATGGCAGTAGGATAAGCATCGTTGGTCGATTGCGAACGGTTGACATGATCGTTGGGTGAACAGTATTGATACTCTCCCCGCTGATGTCCCATCAGTTCCAATGCCCGGTTGGCAATCACTTCATTGGCATTCATGTTAGTGGTCGTACCGGCTCCTCCCTGAATCATGTCTACGGGGAATTGCTCGTGATGCTTTCCTTCAAGTATTTCTTTACAGGCTCTCAAGATAGCATCCGCTTGTTCTTCTGTTAATAAGTCCAGTTCACGGTTGGCAACGGCGGCTCCCATCTTGGTAATAGCCAATGCCTGAATGAACAAAGGATATTCATTCAAATGAAACTTGCTGATGCGAAAGTTTTCGATACCACGGAGTGTCTGTACTCCATAGAGTGCACTTTCCGGCACTTCACGACTACCTATCAGGTCACTCTCTGTACGAGTTTTTTTTGATAAATTCTGTTCCATATCGGTTGTTTTATAGTAATAACGTTTTCGTTAGTTCTTATAATAACCAATGAACTTTGTTATTGTTTTAATAAATATGCAAAAACTATTCAAAGACTTTTTTGTTGTAAATACAAGAAAAAGAAAATACAAAGAGAGAAATCACTTATCTTTGTTTGGAACTTAAAACAGCAATCTATGATATTACAATTAGCATTTGTTCTGACAGCCATTATTATTGGCGCGCGCCTGGGAGGTATCGGACTTGGCGTAATGGGAGGCGTAGGGTTGGCTATACTTACGTTCGTTTTTGGTTTACAACCCACTGCGCCTCCTATCGACGTTATGTTAATGATTGCCGCTGTAATTTCGGCCGCTTCCTGTATGCAGGCAGCCGGAGGTCTGGACTATATGGTGAAACTGGCAGAACATTTGCTTCGTAAAAATCCTTCACACGTCACTCTGCTTAGTCCGCTGGTGACTTACCTCTTTACTTTTGTAGCCGGAACCGGGCACGTGGCCTATTCCGTACTGCCGGTGATCGCAGAGGTTGCCACCGAAACAAAGATACGCCCGGAACGTCCGTTGGGGATTGCCGTCATCGCTTCCCAGCAGGCCATTACGGCAAGTCCGATCTCTGCCGCTACCGTGGCACTTCTCGGACTTTTAGCCGGATTCGACATTACCCTGTTCGACATTCTCAAGATTACGATTCCCGCCACCATCGTCGGAGTTTTGGTAGGCGCCTTGTTTTCCATGAGAGTCGGCAAGGAACTGGTGGAAGATCCCGAATATCAGAAAAGATTGAAAGAAGGTTTATTCAACAATAAAAAGGTGGAGATTAAAGATGTCAAGAACAAACGTTCGGCAATGATTTCCGTCATCATCTTTATATTGGCAACTGCTTTTATCGTGCTTTTCGGTTCTTTTGAAGGAATGCGCCCCAGTTTCCTGATTGACGGGGAAATAGTCACCTTGGGAATGTCTTCCATCATCGAAATCGTGATGTTGTCGGCTGCCGCAATTATCCTGTTAGTAACGAAGACGGACGGGATTAAGGCAACGCAAGGTTCCGTATTCCCGGCAGGTATGCAGGCGGTGATTGCCATCTTCGGTATTGCTTGGATGGGAGATACTTTTCTTCAGGGAAATATGGGACAGCTGACGCTCTCTATCCAGGGGATCGTACAACAAATGCCGTGGCTGTTCGGTGTCGCCCTGTTTGTGATGTCTATTCTGCTGTATAGTCAGGCCGCCACCGTACGGGCACTCGTTCCTCTGGGTATCGCGTTGGGAATTTCTCCTTATATGCTGATCGCTTTATTCCCTGCCGTGAACGGATATTTCTTTATTCCGAATTATCCTACCGTGGTGGCTGCGATTAATTTCGACCGTACCGGGACAACAAAAATCGGCAAATATGTGTTGAACCATTCATTTATGATGCCCGGTCTGATATCGACCGTTGTGGCAATCGCACTAGGTTTGCTCTTTATACAAATATTCTAATAGATTCATATTATTAACCTAAACATCATTCAGTTATGAAACAATTCAAAAGCTTTGGACTGGTAGTAGTCACACTACTGTTTTCCGTAACTATGGCATTCGCCGCAAAACCGAATATTCATATTCTTGCAACGGGAGGAACCATCGCAGGTACGGGAAGCTCGGCTACCGGAACCAGTTATACGGCAGGACAGGTTGCCATCGGCACGCTGCTCGATGCTGTGCCCGAAATTAAAGACATCGCCAACGTAACGGGAGAGCAGATCGTTAAAATCGGCTCGCAGGACATGAACGACCAGGTTTGGCTGACGCTTGCCAAGAAAATCAACGAACTACTGAAACGCCCGGACATTGACGGTATCGTGATTACTCACGGAACAGACACCATGGAGGAAACTGCTTACTTCCTGAATCTGACTGTCAAGAGCAACAAACCGGTGGTATTAGTAGGTGCCATGCGTCCGTCTACCGCTCTAAGTGCCGACGGCCCGTTGAACCTTTACAATGCCGTTGTTACCGCAGCCGCAAAAGAATCGAAAGACAAAGGGGTATTGGTTGCCATGAACGGCCTTATCCTCGGAGCGCAAAGTACGGTTAAAATGAACACTGTCGATGTGCAAACTTTCCAAGCCCCCAACTCCGGCGCACTGGGTTATGTACTGAACGGAAAAGTGTTCTATAATCAAGTAACGCTAAAGAAACATACTACCCAGTCCGTTTTTGATGTCACGCATCTGAACGCGCTTCCCAAAGTAGGTATCGTGTACAGTTATTCCAACATTGAAGCCGATATGGTGACTCCGATGCTTAGCAACGGTTACAAAGGAATTATCCACGCAGGAGTAGGAAACGGAAATATTCACCAGAACATCTTCCCGGTATTGACGGATGCCCGCCAAAAAGGTATTCTTGTCGTTCGTTCTTCCCGTGTCCCGACCGGACCTACCACACTGGATGCAGAGGTGGACGACGCCAAATATCAGTTTGTGGCTTCGCAGGAACTGAACCCGCAGAAATCTCGTGTTTTGTTAATGCTTGCACTAACAAAAACTACAGACTGGAAACAGATTCAGCAATATTTCAACGAATACTAAAAACCGGACTTACTTATGAAAAAATGGATATTCATGCTGCTTCTGGCGGGCAGCATACAGGGAGTATATGCTCAAAAAACAGAGAAAAAGGAGAAATTCAATCCGAACACTCCCCTGTTTGAAGAGCTGACAGACGTGAAAAAGAAAACAGATAAATTCAATCTTTATCTGAATATGCAAGGGAGCTTTGACGCTCATTTCCAGAATGGTTTTCAAGAGGGTGACTTTAATATGCACCAACTCCGTATCGAAGCGAAAGGAAATATCAACAACTGGTTGTCTTACCGCTATCGTCAGCGCCTCAACCGCTCGAACGATGCAAACGGCATGATTGATAATCTCCCGACTTCTATCGACTATGCCGGAATCGGTATCAAGCTGAATGACCAGTTTAGTCTTTTTGCAGGAAAGCAATGTGCCGCATACGGTGGTATCGAGTTCGACCTGAATCCGATCGACATCTATCAATACAGCGATATGATTGATTACATGAGCAACTTCATGACCGGATTGAATGTGGGTTATAACATTACTCCCGAACAGCAGCTTAACCTGCAGATATTGAACAGCCGTAACAGTTCTTTCGACAGCACTTACGGGATTACAGAGGATGCCGAAGGCAATCTCCCCGATCTGAAATCGGGCAAAATGCCACTGGTTTATACATTGAACTGGAACGGTAATTTCAATAATGTATTTAAAACCCGTTGGTCGGCTTCTGTTATGAACGAGGCCAAAAGTCACAATATGTATTATTATGCTTTAGGTAACGAGTTGAATCTTGGAAAATGGAATGCTTTTGTCGATTTCATGTATTCAAAAGAGGATATTGACCGCAAAGGAATCATTACCAGTATCGTAGGTCGTCCGGGCGGACATAATGCTTTTGATGCGAACTATCTTTCGGTTGTTGCCAAATGTAATTACCGCTTTCTTCCGAAATGGAATGTTTTTGTGAAGGGTATGTACGAAACGGCTTCTGTAGGCAAGGCATCCGAAGGTATAGAAAAGGGCAATTACCGTACTTCCTGGGGATATCTGGGCGGTATCGAATATTACCCGATGGAAACTAATCTGCACTTCTTTGTTACCTACGTGGGACGTTCGTATGATTTTACTTCCCGCGCCAAAGTGCTGGGACAGGAGAATTACAGTACTAACCGTATTTCTGTGGGATTTATCTGGCAGATGCCTGTATTCTAGTTCTAAAGCCAGAAACCGTAGCTGACAATATAAGAATACCCGATAGCCTTCTTGCAAAGGTTATCGGGTATTTTTATATGTTCGGTCTTAAATCAATACTCTTCCTCGTTAAAGAAAAAATCCTCCTTACTAGGATAATCCGGCCAAATATCTTCGATACTCTCATAGATTTCGCCCTCATCTTCCATCTCTTGGAGATTCTCAATAACTTCAAGAGGAGCACCCGAACGCATGGCATAATCAATCAATTCATCCTTGGTTGCCGGCCAGGGAGCATCTTCAAGTTTTGATGCTAGTTCCAATGTCCAATACATAATCTTGAGTATTTAAAATGAATACTAAATTTGTCTCGTTTTCTATTTTTCGGCAAAAGTATAACAAAATCTATCATTTCCAACTATTATCCCAAAATATTTCATTATTTTGTTCATCAAAATTAATTTTTCGGGATAATACAAACAAATAATCTGATAATCTGTTGACAAATGCTAATACTTCAGGAGAAATTGTACAAGTTTCGGACAAAGCCAGAATACGTCTTTCGGCTCTCCGGCAAATAGTACGGCAAACATGACAAACAGCTGCTCCACGACTTCCTCCGGGAATAATAAAAGCACAAAGCTCCGGAAGTTGTTCGTCCAGCTTATCAATCTCCCGCTCAATATTCTCCACGTTTTCGGGAGTTATGATGCTGGCAGCCTTCAGTTGCGTTTTTTCCTGGTCGGTGGCCAGGTGTGAACCGATGGCAAATAGCTTATGCTGAATGCTCAAGATGAAATCACGGTCTGATTCATCCTGCAGATAGGTGTTCAACCATCCCAGATGAGAATTTAATTCATCTACAGTTCCGTAAGCTTCCAAACGGATATGGGTCTTCGGGACGCGGCTTCCACCAACAAGACTGGTAGTTCCTTTATCTCCGGTCTTTGTATATACAAGGCTCTTTTTCATGATCTTCTTTTTTACAGTTACTATAAGGTAAACGTACAAAGGTTCTTAGAAGTTGACAATATACTGCTGTTTTATCTTCGTTTTATCAAAAAATAATAAACCAAGGTCGTAGAGGTCAAAAGTGATGCCCACTCTTTCATCGGTCTGCAGCTTTTTCCAAAGTGTTTTCATCCCTTTGGAATAACAAATGCCATGAACAACAAATACACTTTTAGGAGTAGTGCGATGTGCGCAGATCCGGAAGACTTCTTCCAGTAAGTCGGGATTCCGGTAATCATTCAGATACAGAAAGTCGACTGAAGTGTCTGCATCCAGAAACAGTTCCGACAAGTCGGATGCAAAAAGGTAGGAAGCCGACGGTTTAGCGGATTGTAAGTAGAGGGTTGTAGAGGACGGACGCCCAACCTCTATGATTGTATCAGGCTGTACTCTGTTCACCAACCGGAACAGGAAACGGTTCACTTTTTGAGAACCTTTCGTCCACCCACGCTCTCTCATCATCTTTTGCTGTTCTTTTTTCAAAGAAGAATAGGCATAGTAAGGCATCTTCTCATAAATCACATCGGTAATCAGACTAAAAGCAAAAGGGGAATGTACGCCATATCCGCAACGATAACGAAAGCGGGAAAGCCAGATAAAAGGTCTTTTTATACAGAGTAGAAGATTCATAAAACAATCATTCGTATTTTTATTCTCCCGACAAAGATATATTTTTTTATTGAAAAAGGGTCGGTTCCCATCAAGAACCGACCCTCATACTCATTTATTCCAAGTTACTACTGTAGTCTGAATGATACCGGTACAGTAAATTTCACTCGAACTTTCTTACCATTTTGCACTCCGGGAGTCCATTTCGGCATAGAACTTATCACGCGGATAGCTTCTTTATCCAAATAAGGATCAACCCCTCGCACAACTTCAGGATTGGAAATCGTTCCGTCTTTGTCTACAACAAACTGAACAATGACTTTTCCTTGTGAACCTGTTTCCTGCGAAATCGTCGGATATTTGATATTACTACTTAAGTATTTCATTAAAGCAGCTGTACCTCCAATAAACTCCGGCATGACTTCAACACTTACGTGAATAATGTCTTCAACTACCGTTTCTGTTTCTACCACTGGGGGTATCCAAATAACGTCACGAACTGCATTCATATCCTCTGACACTGTAGAAACGTTATCCGTCACCTCCATATTGTTTTCCACTATTTCGAACAATTCTGTTACCTTAGTTTCGGGAGGAGGAGGCGGTTCCAGTTTCTCGTCTGGGAATGTGATTGGAACTAGCTCTGTTACAAAGATGGATTCATCATCTGGTGATAGTGCTGCAACTCTGACATCATGTTGTGTCCATTCGAACGAAACGAACATGAAGGCTAGCGCAACAACCAAACCCATCAACAACCAAGAACCCCGTTGATTCTCAATTGCAGCCTTTTTTGATTTCTTGGCTTCCATAAAAAATGTGTTTAAGTAATTAATAATAGAAAATATATAGTATATATACTACTTTTCGTTTTTCCTCTTAAGCATTACTTAAAGTGCTCTCTCGCTGCAATAAATATAATCTTTTTATGGATAGGTTGTTACGACGTCTCTTGTTTATTTTATTCTTTTTTCTTCTTTTGGATAAAATTTATGAATAATTCGTTTGAGGTTATCAGGATTCGGACAAATACATTGAAGTCCAGCAGGGTTGCTTTTATGGTATTCTGAAGCAAGTATGTTCGATGAGGCTGTATCGCGCAGCTCTGGTAGCTATTACAGGAAAAGCAATGCTCTTCAATCCCAGAACGGACAATACATTCAAGCTCTTTTTAATAATACTGTTAATGGATTTCTCTACTGTAAATTCGTCCTTTTGAGACCAGTCTATCGTAATTGCATAGGATAGATGCAGAAACTCCTCCACCCATTGAAAGATAAGCGTCGTCAGCACTAACAATAACATCCGTCACTGCCGAAGTAATATCTCCGAATTTGATTATCAATCTTGACTTACCAAACTGGCAGGCTTTATCTATCTCATGCTTTTATAGAAGATATATGTGTTGACAAAGCATTTCTCAATATGCATTAATTATAAAAAAATAGCCCACAATTAGATAGATATAACTACCGCTACTTTTTTGCTTGTAGTTCCTCTTTAACTTCATATTCTTCATTATCTCATAAAAAATCGCTCCACCTAAGTTGAATATATGTTTTCACCTTAAATGGAGAACATACATCCAACTTTAGTAGAACGAAAACTAAAATGTAGATTAAATAAATATTTATGAAAGGACAGGAAATAAACATAGCCTCATAACAGACAATCTTTTATAATCATCCATATGATAGGTTTAGCTTAAATTCACAGTACTTATTGTGCTTTTTTCTTTTTCTTCGCGTTATCCTTCTTACGCATATCCTGATACTTCTTATATTGTTCATCGGTCAGAATGCTTTTTTATTTTAGCATCGACTTCCTTCTTTTTCTTTTGCATTTCTTCTCGTGAAGGTTTTTCATCCGATTTATTTTTTGCAGGTCTCATCTCTTCCATTGCAGCTTTAAAATCTTTGGCCTGCTTTTCATTCAGTCCCAAATCAGTAACCATTTGTTCCTATGCGTTTCTCTCTATCAGCTTTTCCTTTCTGACGATTTTGAGCCATACATACAGTTGAGCCAATCAATAGTGCAACTGCCAAACTTAAAATTTGCTTTCTCATAATTCTAAATATCATATTAAGTGAGTAATGTATGTTAGACCTCACTAAAGTTTGAAAGTTAATTCTACGATGAAAAGAAAATCTGCTTTTTTACATTATTTATTGTTTCTCCACATTATAAATATTCAGCCGGATATGAGTGTCATTCAATTATTTCCATTACTCTTCCCTACCTCCTCCTAGTGCTTGATACAGATTGATTATTCCTTGTATCTCCTGAAACCGGTTACTCACCTGTGTCAACTGTGCTGTCAGTAGAGTTTGCTGGGCGGTGAGGACTTCAAGATAAGTGGAATTTCCATGTTGCATAAGCAGCTGTGTGCTGGTAACAGCCGTTTGTAGAGAAGAGATCTGGCGCCGGTAAAGATCGGATTTATCCCGGGCCGTTTGATTTTGCTTCAAAGCGTTGTTCACTTCAGCACCGGCATTGAGTAGGGTTTGCGTGAAAGACAACTTCGCTTCTTCCTGTTGCGCTTTAGCTATTTTTAGACGGGCTATATTCTGCCCCTTATTAAATAAGGGCTGCGTAAGGGAGCCAACAGCTGACAGCAACAACTTACTCGGATTCATAACCACCTCACCTACTCCATTTGTCCACCCGGCAGAACCGCTGAGGGTGATGGATGGATAAAAGGCAGAGCGTGCCTCATTAGTCGTGTAAAAGGCTTGCGCTAAAGCCAATTCTGATGATCTGACATCAGGACGATTAGCAAGAAGTTGTAAAGGGATACCTACGGATAAATCCTGTGGCAAAACCTGTCCGTCCAGTGTGCCACGACGGATAAATTGCGGAGTTTCTCCCAGCATCAGGCAAAGACTGTTTTCCGCCTGCCTGATTTGTTCCTTTAAATCCAAAACAGTGGTACAGATGGAATAGTAGGTAGCTTCGGTTTGTGCCAAACCTGCTTCGTTACCTTGACCGGCATTCTTCAAAGCTTGCATAACGCGTACACTTTCTTTCCATTTTACTTCTGTTTCCTCGGAGATGGCCAATTGAGCATCCAGCATTAAAAGTGTATAATAGGTATTCGCTAGATTGGCTATCAATTGTGTCTTAACAGCGAGTTCATATTCCTGACTTTGAATATAAAGAGCTTTAGCACGACGGTTGGCATTCGTCAGCCGACCGAAGATATCAATTTCCCAAGAGGAAGTAATAGGCAGGGAATAGCTCTGTCCAGCTTTCCCCTTATCGAAACTGCTCACAGTGCCCTGCGGTGAAAAAGCGAATGAGGGCAGATAAGCCAGGCGGGCCGCACTAAGTGAAGCACGGGCTTCTTCCACTCGCCAGTGAGCGGACTGTAGATCGGTGTTATTCCGCAACCCCTGCTCAATGAGGGATTGCAGATGAGGATCGACGAACAATTGACGCCAATTCAACTTGGCAATATTATGAATTGTATCAGAAACCGTTTCCGCCGCCCCAAAAAGATCTTCGGGGACGGTCGTTGCCGGTTGATATTTTGTATAGATGCCGCAACTACTCAGCATGAGCGCCGTTATGGCAAGGGTGATGATATTTCTTTTCATTTCTTCTTATTCTCCAAATATTGTTTTCTTTCTTCATCGGCTTTCTCCACCTCTTCCTTTATCTGCCAGTCGGCAACAGTGGCATCAAACTGAATCGGTCGCACTTTCTCCTGTATTGCCTGGAAGACAATAAACATAGCCGGCACAATGAATAACAGTGCCAATGTACCCACCAGCATACCGCCTACCACACCCGTACCGAGTGAACTGTTTCCGTTGGCTCCTACGCCAGATGCTAACATCAAAGGTACCATACCGAAAATCATCGTCAGTGCCGTCATAAGAATAGGACGCAAACGATCTTTAGCAGCAATAAGCGCAGCAGACGTCAGACTCATACCGGCACGACGGCGCTCGGTAGCATATTCGGTGAGAAGAATAGCAGTTTTTGCCAACAGACCGATAAGCATGATAAGTCCTGTTTGCAGATAAATATTATTCTCCAATCCAAGCAATTTGGCAAAGAGGAAGCTACCCATCAATCCGGCCGGAACACTAAGCAGGACGGCAAACGGAACGAAGAAACTCTCATAAAGCGCACTCAATAGCAGATAAACCATCAATAGGCAGATAGCAAAAATCACGATGGTGGTATTACTCTGATTGCTCTCCTCTCGCGCCAGTCCGCCAAAATCGAAATCATAGTTGGCGGGAAGCACACGGGCAGCAGTTTCCTGTACGGCACGGATGGCTTCACCCGAACTGTACCCTTCGGCAGGCATGGCATTGAGTGCAATGGAGTTATACATATTAAAACGGTTCAGGCTCTCGGCTCCATATACTTTGGTCAGTGTGACGAACTGACTCAACGGTGCCATCTCTCCATTGCTCAAGCGAACAAAATGACGGTTGAGCGAAGCCTCATCCAGACGATAATTCGGATCAGCTTGCACCATCACACGATAGACGCGCGAAAAGCGGTTAAAGTTGCTGACATAGCTACCTCCATAATATCCCCCCAAGGTAGAAAGCACCTCATCAGGCATGATTCCGGCACGCAGACACTTAGCAGCATCCACATCGACCTGCCACTGGGGATAGTTGATTTCGAAAGATGAAAAAGCCATTGCCAGTTCAGGCCGCTGATTCAACGAGTCGATAAACTGGCGAGTGATGCTGAAAAACTCTGTGAGATCACCTCCAGCCTTGTCCTGCATTTGGATATCGAGCGCATTACCCATATCATAACCAGGTATCATACCCGGAGCCATGGCAAAAACTGTGGCATCCTTGATATCTCCGGTACGGGCATAAATCTGTCCGATTACTGCCTGCACGTGATCTTCTTCCTCCGGTCGTTCATCCCACGGAGTAAGGCGAACAAAGAAAATACCGGAAGAATTACCCGCACCACCCATTGACCAACCAGTCACTTTGAGTACCTGTTTCACCTGTGGGATTTGCTGAATACGTTCTTCTACACGGTTCATAATGCCATCGGTAGCATAAAGTGAGTTTCCCGGCGCAGTGGATACGGCAACAAACACCAGTCCCTGATCTTCATCGGGCACAAGGCCTGTTTTGGTGCTGTTCATCAACAAGGCAAGGATTACGACTGTCCCGGCAACAAAGGCACCTGTCAACCATTTGCGACGGATAAAGAAGAGAACTCCTTTTTTATACCGCTCTGACAATGATTCGAACGCAGTGTTGAACGCACGGCGGAAACGGGCTGCGAAGTTTTGCTTCTGTGTGCCGTCCTCATTGGTATAGGGTCGCAGAATCAAGGCGCAGAGGGCAGGACTTAGTGTCAATGCATTGATGGTAGAAATACCTACCGCCACAGCCATTGTCAGACCGAACTGCGTATAGAATGTACCCGAAGTCCCACTCATGAAAGACACCGGAATAAATACCGCCATAAACACCAGTGAAGTGGTAACGATAGCACCCGACAGTCCTTTCATTGCATCCACACTGGCCATATAGGGCGAACGGTAGCCGGAATCGAACTTGGATTGCACTGCCTCGACCACAATAATGGCATCATCCACCACTGTACCGATGACCAGCACTAATGCGAAAAGCGTAATCAAATTGATACTGAATCCTACCAACGCCATGAAAGCGAAAGTTCCGATAAGAGAAACAAAAATACCCACCAGCGGAATAAGTGTAGAACGAATATCCTGTAAGAAAACATATACCACAAGGATTACCAGCAGAATCGCTTCGATCAGTGTCTTCAATACCTCATGGATAGAGGCGAAGAGAAATTCGTTGGTACTCATCAACTGGGTTATTTCCGCCCCTTTGGGAAGACGTTTGGAAGCGTCTGCCAGAAAAGCGTCAATCTCACGATTAATCTCTGTGGCATTAGAACCGGCAGTCTGATAAACCATACATGACACACCGGGTTTACCATTGAAACTACCTTGATAAGAATACGATTCTTGTCCGAGACTGATGTTGGCAATCTCTTTTAAACGAAGTACCTCACCATTCTTAGTGCTGCGGATCACGATCTCTCCAAATTCTTCGGGAGTCATCAATCGACCTCGGTATTTCATGGTATACGCTTTAGCTTCCTTGGAATTCTCACCAATGGAGCCTGTTGCAGCTTCAATGTTTTGTGAGGCCAGTGCAGCAGTCACGTCGGAAGGAATCAGCTTGTACTGTGCCATGACGTCAGGTTTAAGCCATACGCGCATGGAATAGACACCACCCATCACCTGCACATCTCCCACTCCGGAAATACGCAAGATGGCAGGTTTCAAGTTAATATTGATATAGTTCGAGAGAAAGTTCTCGTCTAATGAGCTATCGGGACTATGCAAGGTAAATATCTGGAGCATACCGTTCTGTCGCTTGTTGACACTGACACCCACACGGGTCACTTCCGCAGGAAGTTGTCCGGCAGCTTTCGACACACGGTTCTGTACATTGACAGCGGCCATGTCCGGATCGGTACCTTGCTTAAAGTAAATGGTTATTTCGGCTGAACCGGCATTAGAAGCACTGGAAGTCATATAAGTCATGTCTTCCACACCATTGATGGCTTCCTCCAACGGAGCGATGACACTCTTCTGCACCGTTTCAGCACTGGCACCGTCGTATGCAGTGTACACCTGGACAGTAGGCGGGGCAATATCAGGATATTGCTCCACGGGTAGGGTGAATAACCCGATAATCCCCACCACTACAATCACAATGGAAAGGACGGCGGAGAGCACGGGGCGTTCTATAAATATTCGTAAGTTCATTGTTTTTTCAATTTTGAGTTAGTTACTTCTTCTTTGTTATCGGCATTCCATCCTGTAGTAGTCCGACACCTTCTGTCACGATTTCATCCCCTACGGCAAGTCCGTTCGTCACGATGTAATCCTGTCCACCGTCCACACGCTCCACACTTATTTGGGTAGAATGCGTTTTGCCATCCACTACCTTATAGACAAAGACCTTGTCCTGCACTTCGTAAGTTGCTGCACGAGGAATGATGATACCGTCTTTGTAGACCGATGGAACCACCACATTTCCCGAGCTTCCGCTATGCAGCAGTCCGTTCTTGTTGGGGAATGCTGCCCGTACACTGACGGTTCCTGTCGAAGCATCCACTACTCCGCTGATAGTTGCTATAATACCTTTTTCTTCGTAGGTAGTCCGGTCATTCAGCACCAGTTCGATGGCAGGCATCGACTGCAAAGCCTTCTCTTTAGAACCATATTGGCGAATGAGTCCTAAGAGTTGATTTTCCGTCATTGAGAAGTAAACATACATGTCCGAGTTGTCTGATACGGTAGTCAGTGGTTGTGCCATTCCGGCACTAACAAGTGTACCAACACGATAGGGAAGTGTACCGATCACTCCATCCGAGGGACTTTTCACTTCGGTGTAGGAAAGGTCATTGGCAGCACTCAGCTCCTGCGCTTTGGCTTGTGCGCGTCCGGCTTTCGCCATCAACAGATTATTCTCGGCCGTTTTCAATTCATAAGCCGAAATGACGTTTTGAGCAAAGAGTTCTTTCTTGCTATCGTAAGTCAGTTGTGCCGTAGCCAATGTAGCATCGGCTGCTTCCATATTCGCCCGGGCTGTGGCCAAAGCTGCCTGATAGGGAACCTGGTCGATGATGAAAAGCACTTGTCCACGTTTCACCGCCTGTCCCTCGTTTACACACAATCGGGTGATGGTTCCCGTCACCTGCGGAAAGATAGCAATATCCTGCTTACCCTGGATAGCCGCCGGGTATTGGGTAGAAAGAGTTTTATTGACTGGTGCCACCTGCATCGTCGCATATTCCGATACAGACTGCGAATATTCTCCTCCTCCGTTCTTGCATCCGGCAAGAGTAAGGAGTGTTGTCAGCATGAAGATTTGCCACATTTTGTTTGTTTCCATTTTCATAAAATTCAATGTATTATAGTGATTGATTAGTTCTCACAAGAGCGGTGCAAAAGTAGGTGTCAGCGCCCGCTCCCGCAATGTAATTCTGGTCAAAGCCGGATTTTTGGGGGACGAAACCGCAGAGATAAGTGGTGAAACGGAATGAATGAAGCCAAAGACCTATCCTCTTCATATAAAGTTGTGATGAAGATGTAATGCTATTTGGTATTATTTACTACTTTTGCCCAAACAAAGATAAGAGTCCATCCTAATAAATAGACTTGCATTTCAGACTTGATTACGCAGTTATGATAAGAAAACGTATTTATCTCACAGCCGCAATATTCCTGCTTGTGGTAAGCTTTTCCGCTTACTACCTCTATCGTGTGAACCGCTCCGCACGCAGCCGTCTGGAGTATGCCAACGGACTCATTGAAGTGAATCCACGAAAAGCACTGGAAGATGTGGAACAGATAAACCGTACTTTCTTGAGCGAAAGGAACTACATGATGTGCGATTTAGTAAAAGCCGGTGCTCTCATCGGCATACAGGAATATCTTGTGCCGGATTCGCTACTTAACATCGTCAGTCCTTACTTCAAATATAAAGCGGACTCATTACACCTGACGGAAATATATTACTACCGGGGCGAGATAGCCCGCCACTCTAATTTCCTGCTCGAAGCCGTAGAATATTTCACCCTCTGCACACAATACAACAACGATGTGTACGATCTTCGCGAACTAAACTTCTACCTCAACAACTTCAAAGGGCAGGTTTACCACACTAAGCACATGATGAAAGAAGAGAAAGAGGCCAAACTCGCCGCCCTCTCTCTAGCCAGGGAACTAAACAATCCCTCTCTCATTGCCGAAGCCTACTCTGAACTCACCCACTATTACGCCCGGACAAATGACGGTGATGAGAGTATTCCTCTGCTCAAAACAGCTTCTATGAAAGGCTACTCCGGCTCCTTGCAAGCCCGGTTATTATTCCTCCTTAGCGAAAAATATGCCGACAAGCACATGTCCGACTCCGCTCGTATCTATGCTCTGCAAATCCCGCATTTATATCAGGACTCGGTCGACTATCTGCTCGGCAAGATACATTCCGATCTTCAACAAATCGATTCCGCTCGTTTTTACCTAAACCGAAGCAGTCAGAGTAATAACCCCTTTATCTGCCTGAAAACCTATCGCCAGTTGACAGATCTGAATATACGTACCGGTTCTCTCAATGGTGTATCAGACTGCTTGGAAAGACTGACGCACTATCAAGCACAGATAGACAGCATCGCTTATAACGAGGACCTTGCTCAAATAGAGAATGTGGATAAACTTCGAAAAACGATCCGTGACTCCGAAGTCGCAGAGGCAGAATACTACCGGTACTGGGTCTTCTATTGCCGGATTATTGTCATTGCTTTTACCGTCATCCTCATTCTAATGTCTATCTCCATCATTCTGCAAAAGAAGAAAAAAAACCTGCAACTGAAACGTCAGCAATCACGCCTTGACGCACTGAAGATGCAGATAGACCCGCATTTTATATTCAATAATCTCAGCATCCTGCTCGACCTGGTAGAGACGGGAGATGCCACAGCTCCCATCTACATCAAATGTCTCTCCAAAGTTTACCGGCATATCGTAGCTAATGTAGATAAGAATCTTTCATCCGTTGCCGATGAATTATCCAGTCTGGAGGCTTATATCTTCCTACTCAAAATACGGTTTGAGGATGCCATACAGGTAGAAGTACAAGTTCAGGACGCTATCCGCGAGAGACAGATCCCTCCCATTGTATTGCAGATGTTACTGGAGAATGCTATCAAGCACAATCAAGTGTCGGAAGAAACACCGCTATTCATCCGTGTATATTCTGATGGGAACAAATTGGTAGTGGAAAACAACTGCAAACCTCTTACTCCGAACTCTTCCACCCACCACATCGGGCTGCGAAATATCAAAGAGCGGTATCAGCTCACTGGTGCTCCCGCCCCTGAAATCTATCAGGATGAACACATCTATCGTGTCACCCTTTCAACGCTTTAAACGAAATGATAAATTCCATGAAAGTTCTGATTATAGAAGACGAAAACCACAGTGCCGAACGCCTGCAACGTTACATCTGTGCACTGCACCCTGATTACGAAATTTCCGGCATCACCAAAAGTATTGTCCAAAGCATAGATTTCCTCCAACGGGAGCAGCCGGACCTGATATTCTCCGACATCCGCCTACAGGATGGATTAAGTTTCGACATTTTCCGTCAAGTGGAGATAGTCTCGCCCATCATTTTCACCACTGCCTATGACCAGTATGCTATACAGGCATTTAAATTCAATAGTATCGACTATTTGCTGAAGCCTATCGACTCGGATGAATTGGAAGCAGCTATACAAAAAGCGATAGAAAGAATATCCCCCTCATCTCCTACTACCACTGCCCCGAACCTGGAACAGCTATTGGAATACCTGAGTGGGGCTATTCCCACCCCTCATTATCGGGAAAGATTTCTGGTATCCCGCAGAGATGAATATATCACTATCGAAGTCCAAAACGTCTGTTTCATCCACTCTCAACAGAACATAACCCGCCTTTATCTGACAGATGGCACCTCTGCCACCATTCCTTCCACATTGGACCAACTGGAAAAGGAAATGAACCCTACTTCTTTCTTCCGTGCAAACCGTCAGCATATGATACAGGTGGGACACATTAAGAAAGTCAGCAACTGGTTCAACTATAAATTAAAGGTAGAAATGAACGGATATCCGCAGGAGGAAATTCTGATAAGCCGGGAGAAAGCTACCACATTCAAGAAATGGCTGGACAGATAACGACTGACTAGCTCTATAATCAATGATTTGCTGGGGTGTCATACCGAAAGATCAGGACACCCTGCAAACACTGGCAGTACATAGTACAACAACACACTACACAACTACAACCTATAGAAGTAATAATCCGGAAATTCTAACGAAAAATCCGAAAGACCACTAATCATAATAATAAAATACCGGCACTTTTTTCTTTAATGCTGGGATGTACATTTCATCCTGTTTTATCAGATTATCCACGAAAGTGACATCAAAGCCCGTAATATCGAACCAATTCTTATAACAAAGTACCAGATTTAATCTATCAGCAAACCAACGAGTTACGAGGAGTAGAAAAGAAAAACGGAGAGAGTTTTTCAACTTTCTCCGCTTCAGTACCCAGACCCGGGGTCGAACCGGGATGGAAGTGAATCCACTGGTGTTTGAGACCAGCGCGTCTACCGATTCCGCCATCTGGGCGCATACTTGATTTCTCAATTGCGGTGCAAAGATACGACATTATTTTGAATCCACAATAGTTTGGCAAAAAAAAAGGAAAAAAATAATAAAACATATCTTAAACACTTCTCTATTCAGAGAATAAACCGTACATTAGCAGAAACTTTAAAATAGAGTCACTATCATGACAAACCAGGATAATTATTGCGTGATTATGGGTGGCGGCATTGGAAGCCGCTTCTGGCCGTTTAGCCGCAAAACATTGCCCAAACAATTCTTAGATTTCTTCGGAACGGGTCGTTCACTTTTACAGCAGACTTTTGACCGGTTCCAAAAGGTTATTCCAACAGAAAACATTTTCATCGTTACCAATGCAATGTATGCAGACTTAGTGAAGGAACAATTGCCAAAAGTAAGCGAAAGCCAAATTCTGCTGGAACCTGCAAGACGAAATACGGCTCCATGTATAGCATGGGCCTCTTACCACATCCGGGCACTGAATCCAAACGCCAATATCGTAGTTGCACCTTCAGACCATTTAATTTTAAAAGAAGATGAGTTTCTTGCCGCTATTGAAAAAGGACTTGAATTTGTTTCACGCTCTGAAAAACTACTAACATTAGGTATTAAACCCAATCGTCCGGAAACAGGATATGGATATATACAAATAGATGAACCCGCAGGTGAAAACTTCTACAAAGTAAAAACATTCACTGAAAAACCGGAACTGGAATTAGCTAAAGTATTCGTAGAAAGCGGAGAATTTTACTGGAATTCCGGACTGTTTATGTGGAATGTAAATACAATCATCAAAGCAAATGAAGATTTGTTGCCTGAATTAGCTTCCAAACTGGCACCGGGAAAAGATATTTATGCCACCGATAAGGAAAAAGCATTTATTGAAGAAAATTTCCCCGCATGTCCTAATGTATCCATCGATTTCGGTATTATGGAAAAAGCGGACAACGTGTATGTATCGTTAGGAGATTTTGGCTGGTCTGATCTTGGAACCTGGGGATCACTTTATGATTTATCGGAAAGGGATTCAGAAGGCAATGTTACTCTGAAATGCCATTCGCTTATTTATAATAGTAAAGATAACATGGTAGTACTTCCAAAAGGAAAACTGGCCGTAATTGATGGATTGGAAGGATTTCTAATAGCAGAATCAGACAACGTTCTTTTAATCTGCCGCAAAGATGAAGAACATGCCATCCGTAAATATGTGAATGACGCCCAAATGCAACTGGGTGATGATTTCATTTAGCAGCGCGCAGCACTTAACCCGCCACAGCAAAAACCGGATAAGACAATAATACAAATAATGAACGGTGAACTCTCTGCAAACAATCATGCAGTTCGTTCACCGTTCACCGTTTATTATATTGAAAAACTTTGTGTGTCTTTAAGCAATCACAGGTCCTAGATAATTTCTATTCCCTGCTCTTTACAAAGTTGCAATCCCAGATCTTTCAATCTGAACTTCTGAATCTTTCCACTACCTGTCATCGGGAACTCATTCACAAAGAATATATATTTCGGAATCTTATAACGGGATATTTTATTTCTGCAAAAATCACGAACATCGGCTTCCTGCATTTTCACACCTTTCTGCAAGATAATAAATGCTCCGACTGCCTCACCGTATTTCTTAGAAGGAATACCTGCCACCTGAACATCTTTCACTCCATCAAGTTTATAAAGAAACTCCTCTATTTCGCGCGGATAAATATTCTCACCACCCCGGATAATCATATCCTTAATGCGTCCGGTAATCCGGTAATTTCCATCTTCATCCTTGATACCCAAGTCACCGGAATGCAGGAAGTTGTTTTCATCGATCACTTCTGCCGTTGCTTCCGGATTTTTATAATATCCTTTCATGGTGTTATATCCACGGTTGCACATCTCACCTTGTACGCCAACCGGACATTCTTCACCAGTTTCCGGGTCGATCACTTTTACTTCCGTAAATTCAAAGTCACGCCCTACCGTATTACAACGTACATCAAACGGATCATCAATACGAGAAGCTGTCATACCCGGTGCAGCCTCTGTCAGTCCATACACACTAGTCACCTTCATATACATTTTCTCTTCCTACCTGCTTCATCAGTTCGACAGGACACAGAGAACCTGCCATAATACCTGTACGAAGACAAGACATATCAAAGAGATCAAACATCGGATGATGCAACTCGGCAATAAACATAGTCGGTACTCCATAAAGAGCCGTGCAACGTTCTTTATGAATGGAAGCCAATACAATCAGCGGATCGAAACGTTCCACCATTACCTGCGTACAACCATGAGTCAGACAGTTCATGGTAGCCAACACCACTCCGAAACAATGGAATAACGGAACACAGCAGCAAAGTTTATCATCTGCCGTGAACTTCATGTGTTCACCAGTCAGAAATCCATTATTGGCAATATTATAATGTGTCAGCATTACTCCCTTCGGAAAACCGGTAGTTCCCGACGTATATTGCATATTCACCACATCGTGACAATCCACCTTGCTTTTGAGTTCGCTCAAACAATCATCTTTCACATTATTTCCCAATAACAGAATCTCCGCTGTATTATACATACCCCGATGTTTCTCCTGCCCTACATACACTACATTTCTCATGTACGGAAAACGTTCACTCTTCAAATGTCCGCGTTCACAGGTTTTCAATTCGGGAAGCATTGTATAGGTCATCTGCACAAAGTCACTGTCCTTCTCGCCATTCACGATACAAAGCGTATGCATATCCGAATCCTGGCAAAGATACTCCAACTCCGATTGTTTATAGTTCGTATTCACAGTAACATATACCGCACCGATCTTCGCACAAGCATACAACAATGTCAACCAATCGGGAACATTAGCCGCCCAGATACCCACATGGGTACCACGTTCCACACCAATGGCGATAAGCCCTTTCGCCATATCATCCACACGACGGTTTAACTGGCTCCAGGTAAAACGGAGATTGCGGTCGGAATAAACGATATATTCCTTATCGGGAGTCTCTTCAGCCCAGTGCTCGAGCCACTGTCCCAAAGTACGATCAAATAATTGCATGGGATTCTTTCTATACTTAATACTTAATACTTTATACTCAACTCAAATCGGCGTGTAAACTACTGCCAGGATTTTTGCAGCCTGCCCCTCGTAAGCATGTACATGATGAGGAACAATGGAATCATAATAAATGCTATCACCCTCTTCCAACAAATAGGTATTCTTACCGTAGCTGATTTCCATGATACCTTCCATAACCATGATAAACTCCTCCCCTTCATGAGAAGAAAGCACGAAGTCGGTATCCTCCGTTGGCATCACATCGATAATAAACGGTTCCATATGACGATCTGCCTTTGACTTGGACAACGAGTGATATTCCATGTGTTTGCGAGAATGAATCGCGTTATTGGAAAAACTAATCGCATCTTTGGCTTCTTTCTTACGACATACCACCGGTCCGACTTCATCCTGGTCATCAAGAAAAGTCCCCAGACGTACTCCCAACACACGCGCTATTTTAATTAGCGGTGCAAGAGAAGGTATATCAATATTATTCTCAATACGTTCAACTTGTTCGATAGCCAAACCCGAACGTTGTGCCAACTCTTCTATGCTTATTGATTTATCTTCGCGGAGGGCTTTAATCTTTTCGCCAACAATCTTACTTGTATCCATTTTGAAAGCATTTTAGTTATCAAAGGTGATAAATTATAATAATTAAGTTGCAAAAATAGCAAAATCTTTAGATGGACACAATTATAACTGAAGAAAATACGACTGTCAGGAAGAAAAAGAAGAAACTAAAAAAGCCGCTCCTCTATAATGAGGAACGGCTCTTAATCTTTTCGCGACAAGTAGATTACTTACGCAAACCGAGCTCTTTAACAATAGCACGATATCTTTCGATATCTCTTGCTTTCAGGTAATCGAGCAAGCGACGACGCTTACCTACCAACATTGTTAACGCTCTTTCAGTACTATAATCTTTTCTGTTGAGCTTCATGTGCTCAGTCAGGTGAGAAATACGGTAGGAAAACAAAGCCACCTGGGCCTCAGCTGAGCCGGTATCAGTGTTAGACTTTCCGTACTTTCCGAAGATTTCTTGCTTTTTAGCAGCGTCTAAATACATAATTCTTAGAATTTTAATTGATAAATTATTCTTTTGAGCGTGCAAAGATAGGCATTATCTTTATATCACACAACGATTTACAAGAAAAAATTGCTATCATTGCATATATTTCTAATCCTATTTTCGTACCTTTGCAGCCAAATAATAGGTATTATATGCAAAATATTCGAAACATTGCAATCATTGCCCATGTTGACCATGGGAAAACAACGCTGGTTGACAAGATGCTATTGGCCGGAAATTTATTCCGCAGCAACCAAAATAGTGGTGAACTTATCCTGGATAACAACGATTTGGAACGTGAACGTGGTATAACGATTCTCTCCAAAAACGTATCCATCAATTACAACGGTACAAAAATTAATATTATTGATACTCCGGGACACAGCGACTTCGGTGGTGAGGTAGAACGCGTATTGAATATGGCCGACGGTTGTATTCTGTTGGTAGACGCCTTCGAAGGTCCGATGCCCCAGACTCGTTTCGTACTGCAAAAGGCGCTGGAAATCGGTTTGAAACCTATCGTGGTAGTTAATAAGGTAGATAAGCCTAACTGCCGTCCGGAAGAGGTTTACGAAATGGTTTTCGATTTGATGTTCAGCCTGAACGCAACGGAAGACCAGCTGGACTTCCCCGTAATCTACGGTTCCGCCAAAAACAACTGGATGAGCACCGACTGGAAGCAACAGACTGACAGTATTACTCCGCTATTGGATTGTATCATCGAAAATATTCCGGCACCCAAACAACTGGAAGGCACTCCCCAGATGTTGATTACTTCTCTGGATTATTCTTCTTATACCGGTCGTATCGCCGTAGGTCGCGTACATCGCGGTACATTAAAAGAAGGTATGAATATAACGCTTGCGAAACGCAACGGCGATATGTTCAAGAGCAAAATCAAAGAACTCCATGTTTTCGAAGGTTTAGGCCGCGTGAAAACAAGTGAAGTCTCTTCCGGTGACATCTGCGCACTGGTAGGTATCGACGGATTCGAGATTGGAGATACAGTTTGTGATTTTGAGAATCCGGAAGCATTGCCGCCAATCGCTATTGATGAGCCGACCATGAGTATGTTGTTTGCGATCAACGATTCTCCTTTCTTCGGCAAGGATGGTAAGTTTGTGACTTCACGCCACATCCATGACCGCCTGATGAAAGAACTCGATAAGAACTTGGCTCTCCGTGTAAGAAAGAGTGAGGAAGACGGTAAATGGATTGTTTCCGGTCGTGGCGTACTCCACCTCTCTGTATTGATCGAAACAATGCGTCGTGAGGGTTACGAATTACAGGTGGGTCAGCCGCAGGTTATCTTCAAAGAAATCGACGGTGTGAAATGCGAGCCGATTGAAGAGTTGACCATCAATGTACCGGAAGAATATTCCAGCAAGATTATTGATATGGTTACCCGTCGTAAAGGCGAGATGGTAAAGATGGAAAACACGGGCGAACGTATCAATCTCGAATTCGATATGCCTTCTCGTGGTATCATCGGATTGCGTACCAATGTACTGACTGCTTCTGCCGGTGAAGCCATCATGGCACACCGCTTCAAAGAATATCAGCCGCACAAAGGAGAAATCGAACGTCGTACGAACGGTTCTATGATTGCTATGGAAAGTGGAACAGCTTTCGCTTATGCCATCGACAAATTGCAGGATCGCGGTAAGTTCTTTATCTTCCCGCAGGATGATGTTTATGCAGGACAAGTAGTAGGTGAGCATTCTCACGACAACGACCTGGTTATCAATGTTACCAAATCGAAGAAGTTGACGAATATGCGTGCTTCCGGTTCGGATGATAAAGTACGTCTGATTCCACCTATCCAGTTCTCACTCGAAGAAGCACTGGAGTATATCAAGGAAGACGAGTATGTAGAAGTTACCCCTAAAGCAATGCGTATGCGTAAAGTGATTTTGGACGAAATCGAACGTAAACGTGCAAACAAGAACTAACCATTCTTTCATAATATTATAATAGAAATCCCGGTTAAACGCAGTGTTTAACCGGGATTTTCTTTTTCCTATAAGCATTACTAATACAGCAACAATCCTACCACACCCGCCAGACAAATCAATAGAATAGGATGAAGATTCCATTTCCATGTAACCCCAAAGGCGACTGCGAAAATACCGATGCTTTTATAGTCCATAAAATTCTCTCTATTCATCATAAGCAATGCAGCAGAAGCAATCAGGGCGACCGACATAGGAAGCAGTCCGGACATAGCCGCTTTAATATACTTATTATCCTTACACTTCGCAAAGAAATAAGAAATGAGCAATACCAAAATAAAAGAAGGCAAACAAACGGCTACAGTGGCCAACACAGCTCCCCAAACACTTTGTGTTACCGCATAGCCTACGTACGTAGCACTATTTATACCAATCGGTCCCGGAGTCATCTGCGAAATTGCGACCACATCCGTAAACTGTTGAGGAGTCAGCCAATGATGGAGATCCACTATCTCATGTTGAATCAGGGAAAGCATCGCATATCCACCCCCAAAACCGAACATACCTATTTTAAGATACACCCAAAGTAATTGCCAATATATCATACCTGTTTATTCGCTATTTTTTCTTTCAACCATAATGTATATACCAATCCCCCTATAATTCCGGCCAATACAATATAAATAGGTGATAAGCCGAACTGCCAGATCAACACGGTAGCTATGGCAGGAGCAACCAACTGAAAATACTTCAGTTTCAAAGCTCTTGCAGCAGAAATACAAGGAAACAGAATCAATGCTACTACGGCAGGACGTATTCCATTAAAGATGCGAATCATCACTTCATTATCCTGAAACCGTGCAAAAAACATGGCTATCAGCATCATGATAACGAAAGAAGGAAGAATCGTAGCCAATGCACACACCAGACTCCCACCCACCTTATACAACTTATATCCTACGAAGATAGAAATATTCACCGCAAACACCCCCGGAAGTGACTGTGTCAAAGCAAACATCTCCATAAATTCTTCCTTACTCATCCATTGTTTGGCAACAATCTCCCGTTCAATCAACGGAATCATGGCATAACCACCACCAATAGTAAACATTCCAATCTTCGCAAATGTCACGAATAATTTTAAATACTCCAGTACCATCCTCTCTTTCTAACTTTCCGATATTTTGCGTTTAATTTTTAATGAGCCCTTTGGCTGCATCATATCTAATCTGATAACTGTGTCCTTTCACTGTTTTAAAGGAGATAGTCTGATCCGCATACTTTATAACACAGTTGCCTCCTGCATTAGAGCGCACAACAGCTTCCTTCAACAGATGATTCTCCCAAATCATATCCACCTCAAAATTTCCTTTTGCACAGATACCACTGATAGAACCATCTTTCCATGCATCCGGCAAAGCCGGTAATAATTGAATAAAGCCCATATGACTTTGGAGCAACATTTCGGTAATTCCCGCTGTCCCGCCAAAGTTTCCATCAATCTGGAAAGGCGGATGCGTATCCCACAAATTATCCATGGTTCCGTTCTTCAATAAATTGCCGAATAAAGTATAAGCATGATTACCATCCTGCAAACGCGCCCACTGATTCAACTTCCAACCCATACTCCAACCGGTAGCACCATCACCACGATGCACCAATACTACTTTAGCAGCTTTCGCCAGTTCGGGAGTAGTGACCGGAGAAACCGTATGCCCCGGATGCAGACCGAACAAATGATTCACATGACGATGTTCATCTTTCGGATCATCAATATCCACCGACCATTCCATCAACTGACCATAACGACCTATTTGATAGGGAACGAGATTGGCAAGCACATGCTCCCACTGCTTACGTTCTTTCTTATCTACACCCAACACTTTGCTTGCCTCA
This sequence comes from Bacteroides sp. BFG-637, assembly GCF_024793605.1. Taxonomy (NCBI): domain Bacteria; kingdom Pseudomonadati; phylum Bacteroidota; class Bacteroidia; order Bacteroidales; family Bacteroidaceae; genus Bacteroides; species Bacteroides sp. BFG-637. Next base: position 827,170 of record NZ_JANUPD010000002.1, read on the forward strand.
ATCGCATCCATCAGAATTTCACGCACCACGGCATGCACAAAAGTAGCTCCCTGATCGATAGGACCATGTTCGGGCGAAGTGGACGGAGCAGCCGTATAGGTTCCATCCGGCTTATGCCACAGGTAATCGACTGCAAAATCGGCACTACTCTTAATCAGTTCATAACCGGTTTCTTTCAGAAATTTCAAGTTTCTTGTATAGTCGTAATACTCCCAGATATGGGTAGCCAGCCAAGGACCTGCCATCGGATTGAAGTTCCACGACATATCCTGACTTTCCAACGGAGTGGTAAAGCCGAAAATATTGCCTGAGATAGATGCCGTCCATCCTCTAGCACCGAAATAAGCCTGTGCAGTCTTCTCGCCCGGTTTCACGAGCGTACGGATAAAGTCAATCAACGGAAGCACGCACTCATTCAAGTTGGTAGAACAAGCAGGCCAATAATTCATCTGGATATTGATGTTATTATGATAATCCACACGCCACGGCCCATCAACATTATTGTGCCAGATCCCCTGCAGATTGGCAGGCATATTGCCCGGACGGGAACTGGCAATCAGGAGATAACGTCCAAATTGATAATACAACTCTTCCAGATAATAATCCGGTTGTCCTTTCCGATAATTTTTCAGACGTTGAGAAGTAGGCAGGTTCACTCCTTTCACCGCTGGATTCAGATTCAGCCGGACCCGGTTGAACAGAGTAGCATAATCATTATAATGCTGATTGAATAAAGCAGTATATCCCTGCGCCACTGCGTTATTCATCCACTGCTTTGTCGTTTCTTCGGGATTAACACCTATATATGTTTTCGGATCTTTGAAATCCGGATCAAAGTTAATCTTATAGTCAGTGTCCGCTGTGACATAAAATACAACTTCGTCTGCATCCTTCACCGTCAACTTTCCATCTGCATTAGACAGTGTTCCTCCTTTCGCTTCTGCCCGGATACGAACAGCATATTCCATTCCATTATTATCCAAAGAAGCTGTGTAAACCAATCCTTTATTTCCATCAGAAGCCATGCTGCCGGTAGACAGGGGATTGGGCGCATAACTGAAAACCAGATTTTGTTTCCCCGGTTGATCCGCGCTAAAACGTACCACCATTACATTGGCAGGGTAAGAGATAAAAAAGTTACGTTGATAAGCCACACGATCCTTTTTGAATTGCACGACTGCCATAGCCGAATCCAAAGACAGAATGCGCTTATAATCGCTCATTCCTATCATATTCAGTCCGGTTTCTACATAAAACTCTCCCATTGTAGTAAAGCTGCCGAAACGGAAAGGATTTTCTCCGTCAGCTTCCATACGATACTTCACTATTGAAGTTCTGCCGCGTCAGCATTTCAGCCTTTTTCTGATCTCCTTCCGTAAATGCTTTGCGTATTTCATCTAAAAGATGGGCCGATTGCTTATTGACATTCCAATAATAGTCCGCACCTTTCGCTGTGTTCGGACCACCGCGCCAAAGCGTTTTTTCATTGAAAGTGATACGCTCGGCTTCCACCGATCCCATAATATTTGCGCCGAGGCTGCCGTTACCAATAGGCAATGACTGTGCTTCCCAACTGGCATCCAGATTACGTCCGCTTCCTGCTGTTACCGGTTTATTTTCACCTTTCCACAAATCCGGTCTTCCGCCATACCAGGCAGCATACCCCTGCAAAGTATTGGGAGTGTCAAACCAGATGGAAAGTCCTTGAGTATAATCGGTTTCTCCGGCATAAAGCCCGGAGGTAAGGAATAAGGAACTGATAAGAAGGAAATAAAATTTCTTCATGGTCGTCGTATTATTATTCAAGATTATCCACTTATATATAATTTGCACAAAAGTAATCAAAATATACCATAACTGCCTTTAAAGGTTAGTACTCCTGTTTTGGCAAATATAGGGAAAAGTTTTAAACAGGCAGCATTTATTCCCATAGAAAGGCACAGGCATAAACAAAAAAGGCGGTTCGAAATCGAACCGCCTTCCATATTATATCTGATTCTCCAATTAGAGTTTCGGACCAGCAGCAACCAAAGCCTTACCAGCTTCGTTACCAGTAAATTTAGCGAAGTTCTTGATGAAACGTCCAGCCAAATCTTTTGCTTTTTCTTCCCATTTGCAAGCACATTCGTAAGTGTCGCGTGGATCAAGGATCTTCGGATCAACACCCGGAAGTTCTGTAGGAACAACAAAGTCGAAGAAAGGAATCACCTTAGTAGGAGCTTTGTCAATAGAACCATCAAGGATAGCATCGATGATACCACGAGTATCTTTGATAGAGATACGTTTGCCAGAACCATTCCATCCTGTGTTAACCAAGTATGCTTTAGCACCAGTCATTTCCATCTTCTTAACCAATTCTTCTGCATATTTAGTCGGGTGCAATGACAAGAAAGCAGCACCGAAGCAAGCAGAGAATGTCGGAGTCGGTTCAGTGATACCACGTTCTGTACCAGCCAATTTAGCTGTAAATCCAGATAAGAAGTAGTATTGAGCCTGTTCCGGGTTCAAGATAGATACCGGAGGCAATACACCGAATGCATCAGCAGACAAGAAGATAACTTGTTTAGCGTGAGGACCTTTAGAAACCGGTTTAACAATGTTTTCGATGTGATAAATAGGATACGAAACGCGAGTGTTTTCAGTCACGCTCTTATCTGTGAAATCAATCTTACCGTTAGCGTCAACTGTTACGTTTTCAAGCAAAGCATCACGTGTGATAGCATTGTAGATATCCGGTTCGCTTTCTTTATCCAAGTTGATAACCTTAGCGTAGCAACCACCTTCGTAGTTGAATACACCTTCGTTATCCCATCCGTGTTCGTCGTCACCGATCAATTTACGTTTCGGGTCAGTAGACAAAGTTGTCTTACCTGTACCAGACAATCCGAAGAAGATAGCAGAGCTAGTTCCTTCCATATCAGTGTTAGCAGAACAGTGCATAGAAGCGATACCACGAAGCGGGTTCATGTAGTTCATGATAGAGAACATACCTTTCTTCATTTCACCACCGTACCAAGTATTCAGGATTACTTGTTCTTTAGTCTTCAGGTTGAATACAGTAGCAGTTTCAGAGTTCAAGCCCAGTTCTTTGTAGTTGTCAACTTTTGCTTTAGAAGCGTTGAAACATACGAAATCAGGTTCTCCGTAGTTAGCAAGTTCTTCAGCAGTCGGGCGGATGAACATGTTAGTTACGAAGTGAGCCTGCCAAGCTACTTCCATAATGAAACGTACTTTCATACGAGTAGCTTCGTTAGCACCACAGAAAGTATCAACAACGAACAAACGTTTGCCGGAAAGTTGTTTTACAGCTTTAGCTTTCAAGTCAGCCCAAGCTTCTTCAGTACATGGTTTGTTGTCGTTTTTGTAATCTTCAGAAGTCCACCATACAGAATCAGCAGAAGCTTCATTCTTAACGAAGAATTTATCTTTAGGAGAACGACCGGTATAGATACCTGTCATCACGTTCACAGCGCCTAATTCAGTTACTTGACCTTTTTCAAAGCCTTCCAGACTCGGTTTTGTTTCTTCAGCGAACAAAACATCATAAGACGGATTGTGCAAAATCTCGGTCACACCTGTGATGCCGTACTTGCTTAAATCTAAATTTGCCATTTTCTTTGAATTAATTAAAATTGGTATTTTGTTTTCTATCTCTTTTCACCTTAACATGGGGAGCTTTGAATACCCCCTTGTAAATCCGGCTACAAAAGTAATACTTTCTTTGGAAAGGAAGAAGGTATTGAAGAAATTTTTCCTTAATTGAAACTCTTTTATAAATTCCTAACAATATCTGCAAACTGAATATTGCAATTTGAAAGATTATCATTTACTTTGCAAGCCAGTATGCTGACAATACTATGAAAATGAGATTAAAATTTGATTAAAATATAATATGAAAGTAATTGATTTTGGCCAAACTAATTCGATTCTAAACCAGTACATATCCGAAATTAGAAATGTAGAAGTTCAGAACGACCGCCTGCGTTTCCGCCGTAACATTGAACGGATTGGAGAAATCATGGCTTATGAAATGAGTAAAGAGTTTAAATACTCGGTAAAGAATATCCAGACACCACTGGGAATTGCTCCGGTCAGTACGCCGGACAACAATTTAGTAATCAGCACTATTCTACGTGCAGGTCTGCCTTTCCACCAAGGTTTCCTTAGTTATTTCGACGGGGCGGAAAATGCATTTGTTTCCGCTTACCGCAAATATAAAGATACGCTGAAATTCGATATACATATAGAATATATCGCATCTCCCCGTATTGATGACAAGACATTGATTATCACCGATCCTATGTTAGCAACAGGAGGCAGTATGGAACTGAGTTACCAGGCAATGCTGACGAAAGGTCATCCCGCTGAAATTCACGTTGCTTCCATTATTGCCAGCCAAAAGGCCATTGACCATATAAAGAATGTATTTCCTGAAGACAAGACAACCATTTGGTGCGCTGCCATTGATCCGGAAATCAACGAACATTCTTATATTGTTCCGGGATTGGGTGATGCAGGTGATCTTGCTTATGGCGAAAAAGAATAAATGATTCAACCCGATACACCATCAGCTGATTCAGCCGACACAGGAATAGATATAGAAATCTGTGTATATCCGGTTCTCTCTCATATATAAAAACAGAAATCCTCTTTCAACCTATCACCAGCATTATCAAACCCTTTATCCATAGTGTTTTCAGAGCGGTGATAGGTTGTCAGTAACCTATCACCGCATCTATCACCTATCACCACCTAAATTAAATAATAGTTATTGCTAAAGAGAACATCAACGCGTTCTTAATAGTCTTTCCCGTATTGAAACGACTTGTTTCAAGCCGTGGAACTATCAGTTTCAAGGTGGAGAAACAATAGTTTCACGCTGGGGAAACAATAGTTTCACGCCGGAGAAACAACAGTTTCAACGCTTGAAACTACTTGTTTACCACCTCGTAACTCCTTTCCATCCCAAGGCATAGATAATATAAGCCACAGGAGAGTAGAGTCGAGCTTTTGATAGACAAAACTCCGCACTTAGTCGATTTTATTTTTATCTGTTCCGATATCTGCTTAGCTTTGAAGTATTAAAACAAATAAAAGCATAAGAGAGATGAGAAAAAACATGAAATTGATAGGATTGGCAGTCTGCTTAACGTGCTGTGCAGGTTTTATAAATGCACAAGAAGCCAATGAGCCGCAAGAAAGGCAACAGGAAAAGCGTCTTCCACGTGAGGTGTTGAATCCGGAAAAGGTAGCCACGCAGATGACAGACCAAATGAACAAGTTACTCCAGTTGACAGATAAACAATATAAAAAAATATACAAGCTGAACCTGAAAGAGCAGAAAGCATTCTTCAAGGCTATGCAAAATTCGGATGGTCAACGTCCGCCAATGGGAGAAGGTCATGGGATGCGGGGAGGACGCCCACCAATGGGTGGAGGCCAACCGCCTATGATGAGAGAAGGTGGTTTTCCCGGCAGAATGGGAGGTGGACCGATGATGAGCAAAGATAACAATTCTGCCGATTCACAAAAGAAAGCTGCAGAAGCCAAAGAAAAGAAGATAAAAAAGATTCTGACAAAAGAGCAGTACGAAAAGTGGCAGGCAGAACAAAATGCCGCACGGAAAAAGGCTGCTCAAAGAAGAATGCACAAAGATAATCACTCTGGCGAAAGACCGGATTTTGAACAGAAAAATCTCTAAAACATCACACTTAATATATTTCTATGAACAGCGTTTGTTTTTCATAATTTTTTTAGTGAATGCAAAGTAGCGGCTCTCTTCGTGAGGAAGAGAGCCGCCTTTATTTTACAGCCTTACAATACATTATAAGGTTGACGACTATTACATTTTAAGGCTTCTTCGCTATCTTGCTCCGCTGTGTCCACGCAAGAAGCATAACTCCGATTAACAATAAAGCCAATGCTGCATAAGCAATACTTTCCGTGACGTGTATGCTTTGCGGATCAAACCACATCTCGATGGTATGTTCTCCTGCCGGCATATTTATTGCACGCAAGATATAGTCTGCACGGGCAATATCCACCAGCTGACCATCGATAGTCACCTGCCATCCCGGATAATATATTTCAGAGAAAACAACAACTCCGTCTTTAGGAGTGGAAGCCTTATAAACCAAACGATTTGGCTCGTAACTGGTTAACTGGATGGTAGATAATGAATCTTTATATCCTTCTGTCACACCCTTCAGCTGTTCTTTAAACTTCACATCCACTACGGCTGTTTCCGTTGGGAGAATATCGTTCAAAGCATCTATTTCTTCATTTGCATTATTTACATACTGCACCTTATCTACGAACCATGCATTACCGTATGCATAAGGATTCATAACAGGAACAGCCTGCCCTTGCTCTCCGGCAGGGAAAATGAAGTATTTGGTATTCAGCATATTCAATACACGGAATTTGGAAGCATCCACACTGTCCATCTGTCCACCGGCAGTAGCCACAGCCTGATAAGTTTCCTTCATTTCGGGCACGATGTGATGGTCTATCATTTCCTGATAGCGGCGAAGCTTTGCTGCATGATAGCCGCCGACACTCTTATGCCAATATGCTGTATTGTTTTCGTTAAATGTATTACCGGGGAAACCGATGAAGTTCAGTACACGATAATTCGGAGTCGTATCCTGAAGAATAATCTCATCCGCCTGTGTCTTCACGAATGCTTCTGACTGCTTCGACTTCGGTACGAACTGTTCGTCATTCAAGTAGCGTTTATTGACGCTCCACATATCTATCAGACACAAAAGCGCAATACCCGCCAGCGTGAAAGAGGCTTTCAACTTCCGCAGCTGATACAAGAATAAGAACAGGCAACCGATCACTATAATAAAGAAGCTGCGCCATGCATCCGAAGCAATAATGGCTTCGCGCATTTCAGTCAGATTAGCCACAAACGGAGCCAAATGTTCGGCAGGAAGTGCTTGTTGCAACGCAGCCATCTCCTGCGTCGTTATAAAGCTGGAGAAGAAAACGCCCGGGGCGACAGCTAAAACGAGTGCAACACCGGCAGTTAGTACCAACGCAGCAATCACGCCTCTGCAGTTCTTTTCCTGTTTCAGCATATCCGGTTTACTCAAAATCTCTTTCAAGGCAAAAATCGCCAACAAAGGTATTGTAAATTCAGCTATTACCAGAATAGAAGATACAGCGCGGAACTTATTATACATCGGGACATAATCGATAAAGAAGTCCGTCAGTCCCATGAAATTCTTTCCCCATGAAAGCAGAATCGAGAAGATAGTAGCTCCCAGCAGCGCCCATTTAAGAGGACCTTTCACAATGAAGCACCCCAATACAAAAAGGAACATCACAAATGCCCCCACATATACCGGACCGGCTGTCCACGGCTGCTCGCCGAAATATTGAGGTAACTGTGAGTAGATACCGTTATACATTGGATTAGCCTTTGCCATAGCAGCTTCGCTCTGCGACATCGTAGATCCTGATCCTCCCCCTTTTACATTCGGAACCAGCAACGTCAACGTTTCACCGATACCATAACTCCAGTTGGTTATATAATCACGATCCAACCCACTACTCGTCTGACTGGCAGCAGCTCCCTCCTGCTTCAATTCGCTCTTGCCGCGCATCGTCTCCTTACTATATTCATACGTATGATACAGATTGGAAATATTGATACAGACTCCTACCACGGCAGCCAGTGCCAAAACCCCGCTGGCCTTGAAGAAATGAGGCAATTCTTTCTTTTTATAAGCATCTTCAAAGTAAGCTCCTACAAAAAACAGGATCACAAACATGAAATAATAACTCATCTGAATGTGATTCGACTGAATCTGAAGGGCGATGAACAGGGCCGTAATGATTCCGCCCAACAGATATTTCTTCCGGTAAGCCAGAACGACACCTGCAATCGTAGGTGGTATATAAGCCAATGTCACAAACTTCCAGATATGCCCTGCCGGTATCAGAATGAAGAAATAGGAAGAGAATGCCCATATCACTCCGCCTAATCCTGCCAGCCAGGCCGATATTCCGAATGCCCGCAAGAGGATATAAAATCCCAGCATCATGATAAAAGTCAGCACTACATAATCCGGAAGAAAGAGGCGATAAACCCTCTCCACTCCTTTCAGAGACGTTGTCGAGTCGTAACTCGGAGACATCTGATAGGTAGGCATACCTCCAAAAATCGAATTCGTCCAACGTGTACGTTCTCCAGTACGTTCGAGGTACTCTTTCGATTCTTGTCCTGCACCGACTCCGGCAGCCGTGTCATGCTGAAACAAGATACGACCTTCGATATCAGCCGGGAAAAAATAGGCAAAAGAAAGAATGATAAAAGCCAGAATGGCTATTAAGTCGGGAAGAAACTTTTTCATTTACGATTAGACGATTTACTATTTACGATTGAAGTTTGAATATAAAAATAAATACGATTGGCAATCTAACATTTACAATTGATAACGGTGGGATATCAATCTCCTGCATTTATCAATCGTAAATGGTAAATCGTCTAATCGTAAATCTAATTAGTATCTATAATGATCTGCTTTATAAGGACCATCCACTGACACACCGATATAAGCGGCCTGTTCGGGAGTCAGCTTAGTCAGTTTCACACCGATCTTCTCAAGATGCAGGCGGGCCACTTCCTCGTCCAGATGCTTCGGCAGGCGATATACATTGATATCATATTTCTTGTTGAACAGTTCTATCTGTGCCAATGTCTGATTGGTAAATGAATTACTCATCACGAATGACGGGTGTCCTGTTGCACATCCTAGATTTACCAGACGACCGTCGGCCAACAAGATGATGCTATGTCCATCCGGGAAATAATAACGGTCTACCTGCGGTTTGATATTCACACATTTGATGCCCGGATAATGTTTCAAAGCATCTACCTGAATTTCATTATCGAAATGGCCGATGTTGCAAACGATAGCCTGATCTTTCATTTTCTCCATGTGGTCGATACGGATAATATCGATATTTCCTGTCGTAGTCACGAAGATGTTACCTTCCATGCAAGCTTCTTCCATCGTCACTACTTCGAAACCTTCCATTGCAGCCTGCAGTGCACAGATCGGGTCTACCTCCGTCACGAGCACCCGCGCTCCGTAAGAACGCATGGAATGAGAACAGCCTTTACCCACATCACCATAACCGCATACCACTACTACTTTTCCGGCAATCATCACATCTGTTGCGCGCTTGATTCCGTCGGCCAACGATTCGCGGCAACCGTACAGATTATCAAACTTAGATTTCGTTACCGAGTCGTTCACATTGAATGCCGGGAACAGCAATTTGCCTTCTTCCTGCATCTGATACAAACGGTGTACACCTGTCGTTGTCTCTTCAGATACGCCACGCACTTCTTCCGCTACACGATGCCAGCGGGTGTTGTCTTCTGCCAACACTTTTTTCAAAATGGCATTCAGTTCTATTTCATCCTCTGCGTGTACTTCCTTATCCAATACGGCAGCATTATTTTCTGCATCATAACCCACGTGGATCATCATTGTCGCGTCACCGCCATCATCTACAATCACATTCGGTCCCTTGCCGCCGTCAAAGCTCAATGCCTGCAACGTGCACCACCAATAATCGGCAAGAGTCTCGCCTTTCCATGCAAACACCGGCACGCCGGCAGCAGCTATTGCAGCAGCAGCATGATCCTGTGTTGAATATATATTACAAGAGCACCAACGTACTTCAGCTCCTAAAGCCACTAATGTTTCAATCAGCACAGCCGTTTGAATGGTCATGTGCAACGAGCCCATAATGCGGGCGCCTTTTAACGGTTTGGATTCTCCATACTTTTCGCGAAGAGCCATCAGGCCGGGCATTTCTTTTTCTGCCAAATCGATTTCCTTGCGTCCGAAATCAGCAAGTGTAATATCTGCCACCTTATAGGGCAGAGTAGAGAATAATTCTGTAGACATATTGTAAATCATTTATATATAATGGACGCAAAGATAGAACATTCTGATTAGTAGGGCAAAAGCTATCCGTTTTTTTTATATTATAATAACTAGAGAGGCAGTCAGCATCTCGGAATATTGTCTTATATTTGCAACAGATAAAACAAATTCTACAACATTCTAATGAATAACAATAAATCTTCTATGAGGAATTACAAAAACAAAACAAAGGAAGACCTTTTAGAAATAATCGAACAATTAGAGGAGAAAATAGATTTTCTTTCCTCTCATTCTTCTTCTGATTCTTCCTCTCCCTCCAAAGAACGTTTTCGTGATAAATATAGCACCCGGATACTGGATGCTCTTCCTGACATGCTCACCGTCTTCGACCATGACGCCAACATCATAGAGCTTGCTTCTTCTCCGGCAACTAATCACGTTGAAGGTATCAGCGCCAACAATATCACCACTACTAACGTAAAAGACATTCTACCCAAAGAGGCTTATGAAAGTGTCCGCAAAAATATGGATAAGGTGATTCTCACAGGAGAAAGTTCAACAGCCAGACATGATCTTATGTTGGACGGTGTTTTACATCACTACGAAAACCGTATCTTTCCTTTGGATAAGGAATATCTATTGTGTATGTGCCGTGATATATCCCAACAATGGGAGGCGGAACAGACGAATGCCCAACAACAGAAAGAGCTAAAGGCCGCCAGAATCAAGGCGGAAGAGTCGGACCGGCTGAAATCTGCTTTTCTGGCAAATATGAGTCATGAAATACGTACCCCGCTCAATGCCATTGTAGGGTTCTCCAAACTAATCACTTCCGCAGCATCTGCGGAAGAGAAGAACCAATATTCGGAAATCATCGAACGAAATTCGGAAATGCTGCTGAATCTATTCAATGATATTCTGGATCTGGCATCTCTTGAAGCTGATTCTCTAAAATTCAATATCCACCCGATCAAATTAATAGATATCTGCCTGCAACTGGAACAACAATTCTGCCATAAGACGCAAAACGGTGTCAGGCTCATTTTGGACGACGTAGATACGGACATGTATGCTTCGGGAGACTGGAATCGCATCATACAAATTATAAGTAACTTGCTTAGTAACGCTACGAAGTTTACCCCGAAAGGAGAAATCCATTTCGGCTATCGGGAAAAGGAGGATTTTGTAGAGTTCTATATTAAAGATAGCGGCATCGGCATTCCGGCAGCAAGAATTGCCACTATTTTCCGGCGCTTTGGAAAGGTCAACGATTTTGTTCAGGGAACAGGATTGGGATTAACTCTTTGCAGAATGTTGGTAGAGAAGATGGGTGGACGTATCTGGTTGCGCTCTCAGGAAGGACAAGGAAGCAGATTCTATTTTACCCTGCCTTTGATTCGCCAATAAAGATCGGTTAAGGACACAAATATCAGTGTCCGGGCATGACCTTACAGGACTTTTACAATTAGATATAGAGATACAGAAAACGCGGCTTGTTAGTAACAAAGCCGCGTTTTCCGCATATATCTATGTTCGAAATATATTCATTTATTCCTTAGCAGCCGGAGCACTAAGCATTTCTTTATATTTCACCGGATCATTCAGAATTTTCATTGCTTCCTTCAAACCGTCATCATCCTTCAACTGCTGGATGATATTACCACGTTGGTAATAGTAACGCTTGATAATTTCAGTAGCAATCATCTTCTTTATATCAGATGAGAAATAATCCAAGTCGCGGTCAAGATCATGATTCAACTTCTTTTCAAGTGCTTTGAACTCCTCTGAAGCATCATCCATATATCCTTCAAACTCGGCAGCTTCTTTCAACGTTTTCAGAATCTTCTCGCTTTGCTGGTCATATTTGAAGTCGGCTTTCTTCACCAACGCTTTAAAATCATTATAATCGGCATCTGTCACCTCAAACTTCTCCGGAGCAACGATGGTAGGATGCTTCAAACAATACTGTGTTGCATAATCGAAAATCAGATTATCGCGTACCAGATAGAAGAGGATATTCGGTAATTTCTCCTGTTTGATAACAATATCCGGCATTACACCACCTCCGTCGCGTACTTCACGTCCGGCAGCCGTATGGAATACCTTAGTCAAACTATCAGGAATGGTTCCTACACTTCCATCTTCATTACGATGCTTGTAATCAATAGCCTGTACACAACGGCCACTCGGAATATAATATTTGGAGGTAGTCACTTTCATCGTTCCGCCATAAGGCAAAGAGCGGGGAACCTGTACCAGTCCTTTTCCGAAGGTACGGTTACCAACGATAACGGCACGGTCAAGATCCTGCAAAGAACCTGATAAGATTTCGGAAGCAGAAGCGGTTCCGCTATTTACCAGTACCACAATCGGAATGTCCAAATCCAACGGTTCGCGCAATGTCTTGTAAGTGTTACTAGCCTGTTTGATTTTTCCTTTTGTCGTCACAATCACCTTTCCACGCGGTAAGAAATAATTCGCAATTTCCACTGCTTCATCCAGCAATCCTCCGCCATTACTACGAAGGTCTATCACCAACGAAGTAGCGCCCTGTTTCTTCAAATCCAGAAATGCTTTCTTAAACTCTTTGGAAGGGTTGCCGGAGAAAGTGCTAAGGCTGATGTAACCTACCTTGTTATCCAACACGGCAGTATAAGGAATTGCTGGATTCTGAATAGACTCACGCACAATCGTGAATTCCATCGGTGTACGTCCGCCTTTCTCATTCGGGCGCTCAATCTTTAGCTTAAAACTGGTACCTGCCTGTCCGCGTAACATCTGGCTGACTTCCGCGTTATTCTTACCGGCAAGATCCTGTCCGTCAATCTCCATCAGGATATCTCCCGCTTTCAGACCGGCTTTTGCAGCAGGCGTTCCCTCGAAAGGTTCAGAAATCATCGAACGCTTTAGTTTCGTATTATAAGCAATGTAAGAACCCATTCCACCAAATGATCCTTTAATCATCTGCTCCAGTTCACTCTGATCCTCTTCCGGGAAATATTCCGTATAAGGATCCAGCGTATAAAGCATATTATCGATTCCTTCCCGAATCGTTTTATTCGGATCAATGGTATCTACATAGAACATATCCAGTTCTTTCACAATCGCATTAAATATATCCAGATTCTTTGCAATCTGGAAATTACGGTCGTCTCCACTCTTGAAACTAAAGAAAGCAACTGTGGCTATCACCGCTACTGCAACAATAGCTATCTGCCTGTTCAGCAATTTTTTCATACCTCTTTCAATCTAAATGAGTCGTAAAAGTAGCTCAATCCTTTGTTATTCCGCCAGAATCCTGTTAATATTTAACTTAATTTCATCCCAGCGTTCCTGTGATATCGTTGTTCCGATTACCTGAATAACATTTCCCGAGAGAATAGAACCTATTTTTGCACATTTATCCAACGAATATCCGCAAGTCAATCCGTATAAGAATCCGGAAGCAAAATAGTCACCGGCACCGGTAGTATCCACCACCTTTTGAACCGAAATGGCTGAAGCCTTTATTTCTTCTGTCCCTTTACGGATATAAGAACCATTTGCCCCGACTTTTACGATAGCAATACTGCATTTCTTGGCAATCACTCTCAAAGCTTCCTCCGGCTCCTTGCCGGTAAAGGCTTTCGCTTCCTCTTCGTTTGCAAAGACAATATCGACATATTTGTTTATTAACAAGGTGAAGAATTCCAGATCATTAGCCACAATGTTATAACTAGCCATATCGAGACAAATCTGCAAACCGGCTTCTTTAGCCAGTTCAATGGCGTGAAGAATCATTTCGTGGTCCTGAACAAGATAGCCTTCTATAAATAGGTATGCATAACCCTTAAACATATCCAAGGTCAGTTCCTCTGCTCTTAAAGAAGCCGCTGCTCCCAGATAGGTTCCGAAAGTACGCTCCCCATCCGGTGAAATAAAAGTGGATGCCACACCGGAAGGCAGTCGATCTGACGTCAATAATTTGTCTTCAATCTTATTTTTCCACAGATTTTCACGAAAAAATTCTCCATAATTATCATTTCCCACTTTTCCGATAAACCCTGTTCCGGCACCCAAACAAGCCAGTCCGAGGATGGCATTTCCTGCCGATCCGCCTGTTGCCAGATGGGTTTTCATCTGTGAAAATTTTGTGTTAATCTGCTGTAACTTAGCGTCATCGATGAGCTGCATGCTTCCTTTGGGTAAACCCATTTCATCCAAAAGAGTGTCATCCTTCAGGGTTGCGAGTACGTCTACCAGGGCGTTGCCCAATCCTATTATTTTGTCCATTCCTAATATTTTTTTTGCAAAGATATTGCATATTTCAAAAAAACCTAGTACTTTTGCATCGCAATTGAGAAAAACATTCTTCCTTAGCTCAGTCGGTTAGAGCATCTGACTGTTAATCAGAGGGTCCTTGGTTCAAGTCCAAGAGGAAGAGCAAAGTTGAAAATCTTGATTGCAAACATTCTTCCTTAGCTCAGTCGGTTAGAGCATCTGACTGTTAATCAGAGGGTCCTTGGTTCAAGTCCAAGAGGAAGAGCAAAAAAGAAGCCACCTGAATGGGTGGCTTTCTTATTTAATATCATTTATTCGTATATAATCACTCCACCGTTGCCAACGTCAATATACTAATCCGTATTCCCTCCACATTCACCAGACAAGAAGCACATGCCAGCGTAGTAGAACCGGTGGTCAATACATCGTCAACGATCAGTATGTGTTTCCCTACAAGTATTTCGGGACGTTGAAATTCAAAGATACCTTCCACATTATCCCGACGTTCAAGTATGGATTTATGTGTTTGCGTTTCCGTATTTTTCTTACGCAATATGGATTCTGTATCTATAGGTATTCCAGTTACGGCAGTGATTCCACGGGCAATCCATTCGCTCTGGTTATAACCGCGGATTTGCTGTTTTTTCTTGTGAAGCGGTATAGGGATTATAACATCAATTCCTTGAAAGAAATGGGAAGATAATAGTTCTGCTGCCATATACCGTCCCATAATTGCACCTATTTCCTTCTGTCCACCATATTTCAAACGGTGAAGAATCAGCCGGAAGTCGCTTCCTTTCTCATAAAAGAAAAAAGAAGTAGCCCGTTCCAAAGGAATTTGTCCCCAGAAAAGCCGCTCTACCGGATTATCTTTTCGAAGATGATAGTTCGTACGAGGTAGTTTGATATTGCATACCGTACAAATACATTCCTCACCCTTTGCTAACGGTCGGCCGCAAACAACACAGCAACGGGGAAACAGTAAAGATAAAAAAGAACTAAGCCAGTCTTTTACAAGAAGTGTGTGTTTCATCATAATAGAGATTTTAAAGTTGCAATACCACTTACATATTCAATGGAGGGACTTCTGCCAGAAGTTTCTGAAAGAAAGAATGCAGAGTTCCGTTCGTTGCAATAATATGATGTCCTTCTATGAAGTTATCTTCGCCATAGAAGTTAGTTACCTTTCCTCCCGCTTGCTGGACGATCAATGCCGCTGCGGAGTAATCCCATTTTCCGAGAAACGCTTCCATCCACGCATCGAAACGCCCAATAGCTACATAGCAAATTGCAGCGGCAGCCGAACCATTCATACGAATACCTCCCACTACTCCATAAAGTTGATCGATGAGATGAAGAGCGGTCTGTTTATATTGTAGATGATTATAAGGTAATTCTGTAATAACAAAGGCATCTTGAATATCCTCAACACTCGACACATGAATTTCTTCACCATTCATGAAAGCCTTTCCACCTTTCCAGGCATAGAAACATTCATCCCGGCAAACTTCATAAACGACACCTAAAAGAAGTTCAGTGCGATTGCGTAAAGCAATAGATACACAATAAGGAGCCTCATCATGAATATAATTTGTAGTTCCATCCAATGGATCAATGACCCAACAGTAGGGTTCGTCCTGATAAGTGGCAGAGCCTTCTTCTGTTATGAATCCCGCTTCGGGCAGTAGAGCAGCAAGTGCTTTCACCACTCGCACCTCTGACTCTTTATCTACATAAGACACATAATCATGTGCATGTTTTTCCTCCACACGCTCACGACGGAAGTTCTTCCGTTCTTCTTTCAAAAAATGTCCAACCTCTGTAGCAATCCGGCATACATCAGTGGTAAGTTGCTTTAAATCCAACATTTATTATTCAAATTAAAAAGTGCTCCGAAGTTATAACTTTTCCTGCAAAAAGCATAGAAGAAAATAATATTTTCGTGTTTGACACATTAATTAGTGAAGTAACGCTCAAACTACCATAATCAATATTGAGGAAACATCTAAAAAACAAGGCCGGTTCATTTTCTTTTTTGAACCGACCTTTCTTAACTTTTACATCTAAATATAAATGTATAGTTCTTTATTCTTTAAATTATAACAATTTCACTTCTGAACCACAATTTTCAACTTACATGTGCGCCCATAGAGTAATGCTACGCCATCATAAGTGAGTCCTGTTATACCAGCTCCCGAGTAGGCTGGCCCCTGGCTTCCCACCACCCCTGTAGGAGTAGCAATTTTACATCCTCCGGCAACTAATGCATCCATATCGTTTGCGGCTTCAATAACATGAATCACACCGTACTTGCCCATTGCGGTAACAAAAGCAATATAAGTATTGTCTTTTATCTGCAAGCTACAAGGATCATCCGGATACCCGTCAGATGCATTGACTCTTTGCATTAACATATCAGCACCTCCTTTAGCTATACTTTCCAACACATTCAACGCCTCAAAAGTCTTGACGTCCGGAGCCGCGTTCGCCATCATCACATCAATACCAAGGTCAGCAACCTTATCATCAGGTATAAGAGTAAACAACGTTTTGTTGGTGGCCACACCGGCCGGTTTAATCCAGTCATTCACATCGTAAGCTCTCCCTATTGGTCCTCCACTAATTCTTGACGCACTGACATAAGAGAAACCTCTGTTTTTAACGGCAACAAAGCTTGGATTTCTCCATATATTAATGAAAGCAAAGTCTACGCCGTTTGCCTTTGAGCCATATCCTTTAATTTCCTTCAAGCTTAACACATGCTTCTGCACACCGCGTATCATTATTCCCTCTATGGAGAAAATATAAGGTTGATCCGGTTCTATTGAATGTTCCCATTCGGGTGCCATTTCAATATCGTTGAAAACAAGCGCGACATTATTGTCAACACCCTCAATGCCCTCGATATTGATAATCTTCTCCTCTCTCAACCCTTCTATATCTTCCACCACAATCTTGATTCCATCAGTATCCTTATTGTCTACGACAGTTTTCAAGATAAATTCCATTTCCAATGGATTACCTGATACCGGAATAGTTGTATAATCCTTCAGATCACCCAGTACCTTATTGCACAAAGTATGTTTTACGGACTTAATGCCCACTGCAGAACGGATCATTACAGACAGAGAAACCTCTTCATCGGGTACTAAAACTGGTAAATCTGATGGTTCTGTAAATATCTGGGACGGAAGTTTGGTTATCTTTTTAATCGGTATTACCTTTTGTGCCGTTTTTGTCAAAACATCTGTCGATGTCACTAGTATTCCGGCTGCTTCACGCGTGTTGACCTTGACATTCAAATCAAATTCAAGTGTCATATCAGTTTCCAGAGTATCTATCTTTAAACGTTGGCGTTCATTCGCATTTATCTCTTCATATTCTCCATTTTCATCCACCTTCAACAAGGTAGCATATATACTATGTATCCCCACAGCAGAGAAGCTTCTGGCAGATACAGTCACCGTAGAATTATACTCCACCACATCTATCTCGGAAGGAGAAGTTAGTTCTACAGTAGGTGGCGGATATGCGTTGTCATCCGAATAATCGGCTTCACTATCACTACAATTTGTCAATAGCAAGCCCCATGACAGGGCAAGCATCAGGATCATTGTGTTTTTGATATATTGCTTCATGACTGTTCATTTTTTATTTTAAAGATTCGATTTGTAATTGAAAACAATGTAAATCCCCGCTTACACTTGTTTCGGTTACCCCCCTAAAAGCCCATTTGTGTGAAGTCAGGACAAATATACAATACTCGGAGTCTCTATTTCTATTTTCCACTTCCGAGAAAAAATAAGTATCAGAAGTTAAGTTAGAAGTAATTGCCGACTCAAGATTAGACAACAACGCACGTTTAACAGTGCCCACCAGAACTGTCTGTTCGTTTACTCTTTTCTTGAATACATCAACGGCCGGAGCTATCAGATCTTCACTATTTAGTGACACAGAACAGAAGAGCATATCTATTCCGTTCACTGCTTCTGTTTTTGTTTCAAGATATCTGCAATCGTTTTTTACCACATATTGTGTCATCTCGGAAATAGTAGAAGGAAAAAGCACAGTACTACCGATTATCTTTTTTTCTCCGCTACTATAGCTGACAGGTACAAACACCGGCACTTTTTTACTCTCTCTAGCAGTCTCCGTACCCGTATTTATGATTGCAGTTTGCCCATAAATAGCGTTCGTTCTATCCAACAATGCCACTGCATGAACAGTGTTCCTGATAGACGCCGCCACCTCTTTATAACTACAAGAACTAAATAAATTTTGCTCTGACAAGTGTGCATAAACCAACACGTTAGTTGTTCTGAACCGATTCCATTCAGGGATTTCTTCTCTCTTGTTATCCTCATCACTACATGAAACGAACAGGCAAGAGGTAATACATATAAATAGCAGATATAGATAGTTTGATTTCATATTTCACTTATTTTACAAATTCAACTTCGGCAAACAAAGCTCTGTGGTCAGATACCGCCGGATTAGATAAAACTTCAAACGACTTCACCTTCCACTTATTCTGTGGAAGCCCAAATAGATAATCAATCTTGATTGTCGGCTGATCTGCCGGATAGGTGAATGTATCATCGCAGATTCTCTGCCAGCTTTTCATTACTTCACAAATCACATTAGAGTCTGTTCTGGCATTAAAATCTCCTCCCAGCAACGTCGGTGTATCTCCCGTACCAATCCGCTCATTAATTTGTTCGGCCATTGCGCTCCTTATCAGGTCCGTCGAATGATCCAGATGAGTCGTTCCTATCCTGATTACATTTGAAGTGCCGGGTTGCTGAATATCTACATATAATAGCGTCCGGGGTTCTTTGGCTCCGTCTATACCTTCGAAAGGCTTGTTGTTGATATAAACAAAAGGATATTTTGAAAGTATGGCTACTCCATATTCTCCACCACCAGTCTCCATCGCTTTCCCGAATACGGAAAACAACCCTAACTCCGCGGCCAGTTGAGTGGTGAAATCTTGATTTTTATTCCTTTTTGTGTTGTAATCTATCTCTTGCAACATTACAACATCCGGATTGTATTTCCTGATAAATACAGCATACTCCTTCACCGAGTAACCAGTCATCTCACCGGACATCCGGCAATTATAGCTCATTATTTTAAGAGCCTGCGCATACGTACTTTGATACGCAAAGAAGAAAAGGCATACCCATACAATGGGCTTTAAAAGTGCTTTCATAAATTTGTTTTTGTTATTAGATTAAGTTTACTTATTCAACCGTATATGCATATTCTGATATTTTTTTAAAGCTAACCGGTGTTATTGATTGCATCACCTCCAACACATAGTTCAAGTCGTTCCCTTTACAAACGAAGTTGTATGTAAACGAAGCAATCTTTTCGTTTTTAACTGTAATCTCTATATCAAAATGCCGCGAAAGTGTTGTAAGCACTTCTTTCAGTGATGCATTTCTGAAAATAAGCCGGTTGCTCTTCCAACTCGAAGCATCATCGTGATATCTATCAGTTTTTATTTTTATTACATTACTCCTTTTTTCATAAACGGCCGTTTGCCCGGGAAGCATTTGCTGCATAGGTCTACGGCTTTGCACATGTCCGATATTGATACTTCCTTCGTCGAGTGTAGTTTTTACTACCTTATCCGAAGCGTACGCTTTTACATTGAAGCACGTTCCTGTCACCTGTATTTTTACATTCTCGGCAAGTACCTGAAATGGTGATTTTTTATTTTCTGCTATTTCAAAATAAGCCTCTCCCTCCAGCATAACATTCCTGTTGTATTTCGCAAACTGTTCCGGATAAGTCAATTTAGAATCGGCATTTAACCACACCCGGCTACCATCAGGAAGTAATACAAGCAGCTTTTCACCTCTTACAGCACAGACTTCACGATAAACAAGATTTGCCTCACTGTGGCTTTGATAATAATTATATCCCACACTTATCACAAGCAAAACAATAGCACAAGCCACCGTCCACTTAAATAACAATGGCATTCTGATTCTCCTGTTCTTTCGTTTTTCTTCCTGCATTACGGCTTCCTGAATATTCTTATAAATGCGATATTCATCAAAAGGAGGCAGTTCTCTGCCACCCAGTTCGAGCTGTTTGCCTTCTACTATCCTCTGAATGTCGTCATCAATATATTTTCCGATGCCGTCAACCACTTCAAAGTCCTGACTTGTATGTTTCTTTTTTGATTTCATATTTCAATATCTATTAGTAATACACACTGTTACAAAAAAGTATTATACAGACTACGTTAAACCGTGTTAATTCAAAAGAACGTTCCATATCCGTAAAAGTGATAGAACTACATCATACAATAAAGTAACAGTAGGCTAAGCTCTCCCACTGTCGAGCGAATCTGCTTTAAAGATTGGCTATATTGGAATTTAATTGTATTTATCGAAAGATTAAGTTTATCAGCTATTTCCTGATTGGAGTATTTTCCTGAAACTTTCATTTCAAAAACCTTACGACGTTGCGGCGAAAGTTGCTCAAGAGCTTGTTGTATAATGTTCATTTGTTCTTGCTTAAGGTTTTCGTTTTGAGAATTGTCTTCCAATTCCAAAACCATTGAAAGGCAATCCTCAAGTAAATAGATATTTTTCTTTGAATCTCTCAACGTATTGAGCAGATCGTTCTTCAACATCGTAAAAAGGTATCTGTTTATAGGTTTTGTTTCGTCGATCTCTTCTTTTTTTCAGCCAGAGTTTTAAGAATAAGTTCTGCACAGCATCTTCAGCCAATTCCTTATTCAGCAAATATTTAAATGCCAAAGAAAAGGTCTGCGCCGCATATGTCTTGTATACAATACTAAATGCCAGCTGGTTCCCCTCTTTCAGAGCCTTAACCAAAGCTTGGGCTTCATCCTGTGAGTATTTCTGGAACATCTTAATCATTTTAAATATGAAAACAAAAAGCTTATGATATCAAGTCCTTATTTTCAAATATATTAATTCTTTCTGATATAGCATGAATCGCAAACAATAAATGAAACAGGCCTCTTGTTTATTTCACCAGTCTTTGATATTTGCTGAATAAAAAGGTTGAGAATGATAGCAATCCGTCATTTGTTGAATGAACATCTTTCCGAATATCTTTCCTATCAGTTGCATTTACCCAACCAGCTTCTATTTCTTTTAACTCATCTTCAAGTTGTTTCTGATCCACTTCCACACCTTTCTCAGCCGCATTGATAAATGTATTGATATACACTTCCCAACGTTTTGCATAATAATCACTTATCAGTCCTGCCCATGAACGGCTGGCATAATCGTTCAGGCTTCCTCCCCAAGTAGTAATCAAGTTGCGAGCGTTCTTTTCATAATAGTCTTTCAACCGGGGAGAATCCCCCATCTTCCGCGCATCATCCATCCATTTATCCAGAGAACAGTAAGGATGAAAGGCATTCAGTTTATCCAAATCATTCAATATTTCCTTCATTTTTTCGCCACAAGCTTTCAAAGCCTGATAATCTTTAGCTTCAACCATCCTGTCAAACTCCATTTTCACATCAAGAAAATAGTTTCCAAGCACCTGCCTGCCTACAATAATCAAATCCAGACGAAAAGCATCCCTCCGGTCAGAAGGCGCTTCGTTCAGTTTTCTCCAAACCTCTAATAGTTCAACATTACTGTACACATTACTTGTCCGTTTTTCACTATTCTTATTCAATACGGGGCGATATCCGGGTAAAGTGCCCAATGTACGCGGCACCTGTACATAAATGTCATTGAATAATATTTTCCAAGCATCGCGCACAGGTTGCGATACACATCCTACGTGTCTGTCAGCCAGACATTCTATCCATTTGTTATCATCTACATTCAAGTTCCATGCTTTCTCAAGGATGTATTCGTAAGGGAACTGTACAACATCCAATCCTTCCAGCGTAGAGCCGATTCCCTTAAGGTTGTCTCCACCGTTAATGAGAGCATTCTCAAGTCGTGCGCCACTTTCTTTGACGTTACCTGTCAAAGTTGTGTTTCCTCCGAAATTGCCCAGATAACACCAGATATAAGGCTGTCCATGAAATTTATCAGTCGTTTTCCAAAGTTCAATATTTTCACAATGATAATCGAGCAGATACGTCTTATTCTGCGGAACACCCGTCAGTAAAGCTTCTATTCGCGGAGATGTCCACTTCTCTTTGTCATGATAAAACATCCATGTCATTTGCATCCATTGGGCTTTGGGATCGGCAGCCGTCAACGTGGCGTACATATCCGAAGCTATCTTCCGCAAATATTCGGGTTCGAAACTTGGCGGGTCAACCTCATTGAAAGGATCTAAGCCATAAATATGATCGGTTCCGAAAAGTTTTTTTGTTCATCAAGAAATAGTTTCTGAATTTTCGCAAACAAAGCGTCGTTAGGATTCAGAAAGTTACAACGGTATGTATCAGTAAAACCTGCCCATTTGCCCAAATGCTGAATATCGGCCTCGGGGTAAATCCGCTTTAAATCGGCAGGGACATGTCCGGCAAAGGCTGGCAATACGGGCTTCATATTCAATTCACGCTCACGTGCGAGTATTTTTTTCTGCAAACTTACCTGATGTTCCAGCCATTCCATCGGCAACGGACCGTTCCAACCATCTATGTTAGCCATCCGATGCCAGGGCAGATACGGCGGTCCCGTGAAGTAAGAGCATATTTCGATGTCCGACATTCCCATTTTCGACCAGACTTTATACCACACAGCTTCTTGTCCGGTGATTGCCAAAGGCATATTTATGCCATTAAGGGCCATCCAGTCAATAAAGCGTTCCCATTCTTTCCATTGCCACCAAGGCATCGTGTAACCATACGTGCAATAATTCAGGAAAAAGCGAGTATCCACTCTCGCTTCCGAAACGACCTTCTCGCCAACCATTGGCAATTCATCAGGAATTTCAACGGCTATATCCGCATACCACGATACCGTAGTTAAACAGTAGTATTTCAGGTAATGGTTCAGTCCCATCGCCATTGAATTGGCGTTGTTTCCACCAATTACAATCTTATCTTTGACGGACTCTACCGTAAAGCAGTCTTTCTCCCCTTTTAACTTTTGAAACTGAAAACTCTCGATGTATGACGGCAGCAAACGTTTCACTAATGCTTCGGCAACAGCTACGTCTTTGTCTTTAGCCTGAAGAACCAACGACATAAAAAACATAACCAGACACATGTATACACTTTTTCTCTTCATTCTGATTTATAATTTTATATAGATTTTTCTTTTTAATAAAACATATCCCAACAGCCCATTGAACAACAGAAAACACACACCATACATAAATGAACCGAAGTAATTTCCGAATAATGGGTTAAGCAAATTGCTGAATATAGTTGTATGAATATGCCAATGCACAAGCAATCCTCCGGCTATGCAACTAAACACATAGATTACAAGCGGATTCGCTCCAAATGCTTCGAAAAATGAAAACCACTTTTTATTCTGCTTCACATCAATGATATAGAGCAGCAAAGCCAATGACAATGCTGCGATCCCACAAGTGACCAAAACGAACGAAGGAGACCACAAACGTTTATTCAAAGGACAGGCATAACTTAACAAATAGCCGACAAACAACAGAGTGGTACCTATAAGAAATAGATTCAGCATCCGGCGGTCATTGTCTTTAATGTCGATGATTATTTTTCCGCAAACAAAACCTATCATCACTTGAGATACAGCGGGAATCGTGCTAAGTATCCCCTCGGGATCGACAAACTGCCGGCCTTGAAGATACATGTGATTAGACCCTAAAATAGCCGAGTCAACAATCCCGACGATATTATCCGCACTTTTCTCAAATCCGTTTCCAAATAACTGAAAAATAAAGTAGACAGCCAACAAGATGATGGCTAATGGCATAAACCGCTTATGCGGTATTGTTACAGCCAACAGGGCTGTAATGCCATAACAAATTCCAAGCCGTTGCATCACTCCCATTAACCGGAGCTGACTCAAATCAGAATAGTTACCACCATCTACTGATGTAATGAACCACTCCATAACCAGACCTATAAATATTAACAAGAGACTTCTTTTTATGATTTTCGCAATAGCCGGTCGACACTGGAAGTTATACTTACACAAAGAGATGTAGGTCGAAATACCCATCAGGAACATAAACATCGGGAATACCAGATCGGCTGGCGAAAAGCCATTCCACTTGGCATGTGCAAAAACAGCAAAGTTATACCCACACTTTCCTGTGTTGTTGACCAAGATCATCCCGGCAACAGTAATACCCCGAAGTACATCAAGTGAAAGTAACCGTTTGTTCGGATTCATATATTTTATTCTTTTAATTACTTATTATATATAAAATAGTCGTTCCGGCAGTTAACACTATCCCTATAAGCGATTCATAAGGTATCAACTTCAGACGTTCCTTAAAGTTGAGTTCGCATACGCCTCCTGTTGCATGAAAGAACGAACCATGTGGCAAATGGTCAAGAACTGTAGCCCCCGAATTAATCATAGCTGCCCCCCAAACCGCAGAAATCCCTATAGCCAATATTGTTTCAGCAAACGAAGAAGAAGCCAGTGTCGCTCCGGCTGTTGTCGATGCCGTAGCCGCTGACATCAATGCGCCTGATATAGGAGCAATCAACACATCACTAATATGAGCATGATCCAATCCTGTAAGAATCCAGTCTTTCAAAGAAGAGTTCTTTATGATACCGGCAATAGTTCCGGTTCCTATCAACAGAATAGCTACCACAGACATCTTCTGCAGTCCATACTCTATACTTGGAAGAATATTTTTCCATTGTCTCATACAGATAGCGCCACACAAACCACCTACCGGCAAAGCTATCAAAGGATCAACATTGATTCCTGCTATAGGGCGTAATGCCAATAAAACAACAGTAACAACAGGAGCAATCAGACTGGCTCTTAGCGACGGCAGATTTCTCTCTTCCTCTTTATTCACAGTTTGTATCACCTCTTTTTTGTTTTTTACTGTTTGAGGCATTAGACGGACAATAACGAAAACGGTGAAAAATAAACCGATCACTGCCGGTAAAATATTGGCAAACATTACAGCCGATAGATCTGCATTAAAATTTCCGGCTGCTATAATGGTATTCGGGTTAGGTGATATGATATTTCCACACTTACCTCCCCCGATCATAGCAATAAGTAACACGGATGGAGACAGGTTTAAACGCTTACCTATCGAAAGAGCCACCGGTGCAACAGTTATCACAGCCACATCAATAAATACACCTACAGTACAAAGTAACATAGTTGCGAGTGCCAATGCCATAAATACCCGCTTCTCACCCATTTTATGTATAATTGCATTGGAGATGACAGTGGTAGCTCCGGTTTGTATTAATATACCTGATAAGACTCCGGCCGTCAGAATCCGCAATACCGCCGGAGTGATCTCTTTCACCCCTTCGGTCATCACCGTTACAGTCTCATTTAAAGATAGTCCTCCCAACAATCCTCCAACTATCGCTCCGATAATCAGACTGTATGTCGGAGAAAGCTTTCTTATGATTAACAGTATGGATAATGAAAGCCCGATTAATGCGCCTATCGCTGTCATTGAGTATTATTTAGTAAATTGTTTGATGATTCTCACCACCTGTCGCACCGTTCTCTCTATGTTTTCTTTCGTAAACTCCGGTTGCATCGCCTCTTCAAGTGTTACCGGGAAAGGTTGGATAGGAAGTACGGCTGTAAAACCCATCCTATTAAGTGCTTCGGCGGCTTCGACCGCTCCTCCTAATGCTATCACCGGAACCTGACATCTGTCACCTACACGTAAGATTCCGTCCAGCGCCTTTCCCATACAAGTCTGGCAATCCAGTTTCCCCTCACCAGTCAGTATCAGGTCTGCCTGTTGAACGACTTCTTCGAAACGAAGCGTTTTCAATATAACTTCTATCCCGGATTGCAATTTTGCATTCAGAAACGGAAGCAGACCGCCTCCCATTCCTCCGGCTGCTCCGGCACCGGGAAGTTGCGATATATCCATATCTGTATATTCCTTTATCACCTGTGCATAGTGCCGCAACCCATTATCCAACTCTATCACTTGCAGCATAGTTGCCCCTTTTTGAGGAGCATATACATAGGCCGCACCTTCTTTTCCATAAAATGGATTACTAACATCACAGGCGATCGTAAAATTACTCTCCTTCAATGCCGGATTTAATTGAAAAATATCTATTTGATGGACTTTTATCAGACTTTCGCCGACAGGTTCCAGTTCACAGTTCTCTCTATCCAGAAAACGTGCCCCTAAAGCCTTCAGCATACCCATTCCCGCATCATTTGTTGCACTTCCGCCAATCCCAATAATGAATTCCCGACACCCTCGTTTTAATGCGTCAGCGACCATTTCTCCAACTCCATAAGTCGTAGTCTTCATTGGGTTTCTCCGGTTTGAATCAATCAGTGGAAGACCACAGGCTGAAGCCATTTCGATAATAGCCATCGCACCATTGTTCGCGATACCATACGATACATCGATTGGCTTCATGAATGGATCATGCACCCGACATGACACCGTTTGAGCACTAAGAGCAGAACATAAGGCTTCTGTAGTCCCTTCGCCACCATCAGCTATGGGAAAACGTATAATCTGACAGTCAGGTAATTCCTCCTGAATCGCTTTTTCGGCAGCTTTCGCTATTTCAAAAGAGCTGACCGAACCTTTAAACGAATCGAATGCCAATACAATCTTTTTCATAAAAAGCTATCACTTATTTGTTTTCTCTATTAAACCCAATGCAGCCTTGACCGGGTCATCAAACGGAGTTGTACTGTTGCTCCAGGGAGATGTAATCCATTGTTCCTCCCATTCTCGAATTTTATTCCGGTCTTTTGTGAAATAGAGCTGTATACGAGGAATATAGTAATCTTTAATCAACCCGCTCCAGAAACGGGCTGCATAATCTTCCTGAATACCACCCCAACTTGTAATCAAGCGTTTAGCGTTTGCTTCATAAGCATCTTTTTCCTGAAGAGTTGTTCCGCTATTACGTGCAAGTTCCACCCATTCTTCCAATCGATATAAAGGATGAGAAGCCAACAGCCTGTCAACGTCAATCAACAAATCAACAGTTTGTTGCAGATTACGCTGCGCTGCGAGAACACGATTCTCCGAATCATCTTTCAGCGCCTGCTTATAAAAATTTTCAGCTTTAGCCGCTACATAATACGAAACAAACTCAATGAGGTCGTTTCTGTATAATTCAGAGTTTTTCAGTTCGTCAGCGCAACTGGCATACAAAAGTATAGCCTGCAAGTAATCATCACTAAGGTCGATTTTACTGATCCGCCGTTGATCGGGTACTACGGTTTGCCAGGTAAAACGGGGGTATGAATAGAGAGAACTATATGCTGTTTTCCGAAAAAGTTTCCAAGCTTCTTTCATAGCATCGGGATATCCCCCATAGCGGGCCTCACAGTATATCTTCATCCAATCGTCCAGATCAATGCTGTCTGAAGTCCACCCCATATCGGCTAACAGTTCGTAAACAACCTCATTGTTTTCGAGGCCTTCAGGGGCAGAACCGAACCCAATCAAGTTACCTTTATTTGCAGCACGTAACGCTTTGACCGAGGAACTAGCATACATGCCCAGATCTCCTGTCATTGTATTTTTCCCACCGAAGTTGGGTACATAGCTGAATACCCATTTCTTTCCGTAAAACCCATCGTGTACTTTCCATGTCTGTTCGGTGTTCCATACCCATTTGGGATAATCATTGCCCAAATCAATGATAATCATTTTATCATCAGGTACATTGCTTAACAAGGCTTTAAGCGATTCTTTATCCCAGAATGAATGTTGATATCCGAATGTCCATCCTTGTGTAACCCAAACGGCATCAGGGTTTCCGGCTGTAATTGATTTATAAATCGTTTCTCCATACTCGGCCAATAACTTGTATTTCGCTTCTTTATCTTCCTTATCTATAGGTAGTTCCATTTCGTTAAAACTGTCCGACAGGTAATAAGTATTTTCTCCAAACTCTTTTTCCCACTCTTCGACAAACAGTTTACCTATTTCTTGGAAGAAAGGCGAATCCGGTGGCAGTACATAGGCATTATACTGTTCATCAAAACCACCCCACCGCATATGCCGGAATTGTGTATCGGGATGTTTCCGTACGAATCCTTCCGGCACGAAACCGGCAAACGCAGGTGCTATGGGCTGCATTCCCAACTCGCGCATACGGGTCAGGATTTGGTGCTGCAAGCCGATTTGGTTACGTTGCCAAGCATCAGATAAGGGACCGTCCCACTTGTTCAGATTACCCATGCGATGCCAAGGAAGATGTGCAGGAGCTGTGAAAAATTCACGGATTTCTTCTTTGGTCAATCCCATACGCAGCCACACCCGTTCAGCAATAGCTTCGCTGGCCACTGTAGCCAAGGGCATATTTACACCATAAAGAGCCATCCTGTCAATTTCCTTTTCCCAACACTCCCAGTCCCAGTAAGGAGTAGTATAGCCGAATGTACAAACATTCAGGAAGTAACGCAACTCATAAGGGGACACTTGTTCATACAATTCATAATCGGGCCACGGCATCACTGATGTTAGATGTTCACCGCTCCATGTTTTCATGCTCTTACAAGCTTCTTTCATGTACGTATGAAAAGCGTAACAAATAGCAACGGAGCTACTTCCCCTTAAAGTAAGCCTGCCGTCGCTTGCTATCACTTCAAATATATCTTTACCTTCGGATGGTTCGATATATTCAAAGTGGATAGACTTTGCTCTTTCCCCAATCTGACGTTCTATTAACTGCTTGGCGGGGGTGATAATATCCGTCTTAGGCTTGTGGCATGAGCAGAAAAAAAGCGTTGTTGAAATTAATAAATACTTGATTATCGTATGTATCATAAAAAATCAAAATGTTATAAGTGAGTATCAATATTTCTTTTTCGATGCTTCTTTCACATATTCCAGTTCCGTAATAATCGGTAAATGATCTGACAAAAGCGACCGGACAGTTTGTGTACTAATCACACGCCATCCTTTTTGCGGGTAAGCAAACAAGTAATCTATCTTAATCACAGGTTTCCATGCCGGCATTCCAAAATCATCGTTACTCGCGGCAAACCAACTATCCATACCACGTATGGCCTCGGAGTAGTGACGCGCATTGAAATCGCCTCCCAAAATTACAGGATATTTATAATTTTTGAAATGCCCGGTAATAAATTTTATTTGCTCCGCCCGTGTTTCTTGAGAGTTAACGTCCAGATGCGTAGAGGTGAAAACAATAGTATCATTACCCATTTCGAATAATCCCTCTAGCATAGCCCGTCTCTCATGTTCTTTGACCGGATGGGGCAGCATTGTCTTTTGAACAGAAATATATGGATATTTACTTAACATTCCAATACCGTAATAACCGGTAGAATAATCAATCGTTTTTCCGTAAAGCCCAAACATTCCCGTATAATAGGCGAGTTCGGATATAAAATCCTTCCCCTTCTGATGCGGGGTACGCTTACGGTCTGTTTTGCTATCCACTTCCTGAAGCGCCACAAAATCAGGTTTGAAGGATTTGATGTGATGAGCAAGTTCTTCTAAAGATGCCAGTTCGCCAAATCTCAAATTATATGTCATTACCCGCACTCGTAGAGTGTCTTGTGCATAGGCAACGCCCAAAGTCAGGCATAAAAACAATAATAAATATTTCTTCATTGAATACATGGTTTCTATTTTTTAATGATTACTTTTCCCATCCTGGATTTTGTCCCAACAGAGGATTTTTCTGACGTTCGGGATTAGGCACAGGCCACAAATAATGTTTCGTTGCGTCGAAGTAGCGTGCTCCACCTTCTGCGGTAGACTTTTCGTAGATTACATCGCCAAATTCATCTACACCGGTATCGGGATATGGGTTGGCACCCAAATCGTTCATACATACTTTCAGGCTGGGACCGGTGATGGCACGTCCAAAACGAAGTTCACCTTCACGCCAGCGCATCACATCGGCATATCTTGTACCTTCACCTGCCAACTCAATACGACGTTCTCTTCTCAATTCAGTTTCGAGATCCATCCCCCATGCACTAAGTTCGTCAAGGTTCATACGATGCATATTCACACGATCTCTAAGTCTGTTGATGGAGTAATCAACCTGTGTCTGTGTCAGTTTCTTACCTTGTAGTTCGAAAGTGGCTTCCGCATAAATCAGCAAGACTTCGGCAAAACGGATGACATTGAGATTACCGTGCCCACCTACACTTGAGCCGGCCAAATCAATATCGTTATACTTTTTCAGATAGAAACCTGTACGGCTATTTGCCCCCACACGATTATTATCTTGTAATGAAGCAAAACGAGGTAGATTAAATATCTCGTTGGCCTTATCTGTATCAGGGTCACCGTCATCTCCTCCCGGCCATTTGTCACCCGGAGCATATAAAGTCATCTTCATTCTAGGATCCCGGTTTTGGAAATAATCAGCATAATGCTCTTCAGGCGACTTGTATAATGATGAGGTCTGCACACCAATCTTTTTATAATATTCCAATCCGGTTTTTGCTGGTTTACCGTCTGTACACAGATAAGCATCCACCAACGACTTCGTTGGATTGAGACGTATATAGTCTGTCGGACTGCAAGTTTCATTGGGCAGACTTTGTGTACGGACTTCGGGTACAAAAAGGCTATATACGATGGCTTCGATATTCTTCGGATCATTCTCGACATCCCCTTCGTGATGAAATAGTTTTTCGTATTCATACAGGCCATAGGGACTGTTTTCGATGATATATTCACTCGTTTTTGCAGCCAGTTCCCACCTTTCGTTCTGCAAGGCGATACGTGCCAATATGGCTAAAGCGCCCCAGCGGTCAAGTCTTCCCAGTTTATCGCCTGTATACCTTTCTTCAGGCATACGCTCTGCCGCCCATTTCAAATCCTCGACAAGTTGGTCAATGACTTTCTCTCTGGAAGTACGTTCGATATATGCATCTTCGGGCTGGATGACTTCTCCTACCCAAGGTACATCTCCCCAAAATGTCGTGAGGTAAAAGTACATAAGCGCCCGGATAGTTTTTACTTCTGCAGCATAAACGTCTTTTTTATTTTGAGCCACTTGAGCTTTATTATAATTGTCTAAAAAATTATTGCAGCGATAAATATAGCTATACGCTCCTGTCCAATAGGTAGTAAAAGGAAAACCGTCAGTATAAGAGTGCTTGCCTCCCGAAACCTTACTTAGTCCACTGGTAATATTCCCCCACATAACTGTTTCGGCCGTCGACTCGCTCCAATTCACAAGATAGTCTTTTTGTAAAGCTTCATAGCAGGGTGGTAACGCATTTTTAAGCTGCTCTTCATTTACCCAGAATGTTACATTGTCCGGCTCGTTAGGGTTCGTTCTATCCAGGAAATCGCTACATGAGGTAACTATACCAAATAAAGCAATGATTAAAAAGTATTTTGAGTATTTCATCTTTATAGTCGTTTAATAGGTTAGAATGTTATTGATAATCCAAAAACATAGGTTTTTACTTGCGGATAGACATCTCCGCTGGTGGTCCTCACTTCAGGATCATAAGCCCCGAAGTAATTGGTTTTAGTAAACAAGTTATCTGCCGAAGCATATACTCTAAGACTATTAATGCCAAGAGGTGCCACCATCCGGGCAGGAAGACGATAACCTATCTGAATATTCTTCAGACGCAAGTACGATGCATCCTCTTTCCAGTAGTCACTGAAGAGCCTGTTGTGCTCCTGCGACTGATAAAGTCTGGGATAAGAAGCATTTGGATTCATAGGCGTCCATCTGTCAAGATGTTCTTTTTTAGGGATCGAGTAGTCATTAATAAATGCATGCCGAGCCTCATCCTCAAGGTAACCGGCAACTTTACCTACACCTTGCAAATAGAAACTGAAGTCCTATACCTTTCCATTCCAAACCACCCTTGATTGCATAGGTGTAATGGGGCTCTTTCTCGCCAAATACCACTTTGTCATAGTCATCAATCACCCCGTCGGGAGCGCCGTCAGGACCACTGATGTCCCGATACTTAATATCTCCGGGCTGTACAATGCCATTTTGTGAGGCAACAAGAGGGAACTTTGGTTTCTGATACTTACCTGTAGTTGTATTCACCGATTCGAAATCATACACTTGTGCCAACCCATCCGTAAGATAACCATAGAAAGCACCTATCGGATCACCTACCCGACGATACGAACCGGAAGCCGTACTGGTCAGGGACTCCGGAGTTCCGCCCAAATCGGTGATCTTATTACGGGCATCCGACAGATTGAATCCGAGATTGTAATTTACATTTCCGATCTTATCACGCCATGACAAATTGAGTTCCCATCCTTTGACATCAATCTTACCAAGATTGACATAGCCTACGTTACTGCTGGAGACCCCGACAATAGCCGGAACATCGGGACGAACCAACGCGTCAATATTTTCTTTCTTATACCAATCAAAGTCCACATTCAGTCTATTACTCAAAAAACTAAGGTCTACTCCAAAATTAATCATGCGGATGGTTTCCCACTTGATATCGGGATTACCTATTTTGTTCTGCCAAAGTCCCATAACAGGTGTATTAGAAGCTCCGATAGGATAGGACTCCTCGGTAATGATAGGTGACAAGTAGGGGTAGTAATTACCGGGAATATTTTGATTTCCCAATTCACCCCAGGAAGCACGCAGCTTACCCGAGTTCAATACCGAAGTAGCAAACTCCATGAATTTTTCACGTGAAAAGTTCCATCCTGCCGAGAACGATGGAAAATATCCCCAACGATTGCCCTTGGCAAATCTTGAAGTTCCGTCAGCACGCAGGTTGGCTTCAAACAGATATTTACCGTCAAAAGCATAGTTGACACGACCAAAGTAAGAGCGCAAAGCCCACTCATCTTTTGTTCCGCTATTCATGAAATTAATCATTCCGGCGCTGATAACGTGAATATCTTCAACCATCACATTATCACGCGTAGCACCCAATGTGCTTCGGTTTTCCCACTCTTGCGAAAATCCCAACAACGCTCCCAACTCGTGGCGTCCTATGGTTTTATTAAAGTTCAGGGTGAATTGCAACGTTTGGGTCATAACGTCGAGATGGCTTTGGGAAATATAGTCCTTGGCATCTTCATTTGCTTTCAACGGGCTACCGTCCGAGTAATAAGACAACATCTTCGGGTTAAACTCATCCACCTGGCGGGTGTATATATTAGCAGAATACTGCATACCGACATTCAATCCGTCTATAATTTTGAGATCTGCATTGAATATTCCATTGAGCACACGAGTTTTCCGTTCTTCCATTCCCGACTCATAGGCTACCTGCAAGGGGTTACGCACCGAACCGTACGACCAATTCTCGCTATCTACCATCCGGCCGTTTTCGTCAGGAATTTGCCACTTGACAG
Organism: Bacteroides sp. BFG-637; assembly: GCF_024793605.1. NCBI lineage: Bacteria > Pseudomonadati > Bacteroidota > Bacteroidia > Bacteroidales > Bacteroidaceae > Bacteroides > Bacteroides sp. BFG-637. Next base: position 860,730 of record NZ_JANUPD010000002.1, read on the forward strand.
GAAGTAGCGGAGACATACGCTGTGACAGGCGAAATACCCCTGATGTGCCGCTATAACCTAAGTCCTTCTTGTAGAAATCGACATAGCTCATCTGCCCATTCAGTTTCAAACGATTGTACACTTCTGTGTTTACACTGATACGCGCATTATGTCTTTTGGAACTATATCCGTCACCTACAATCAGCCCATCCTGATCCAAGAAACCATACGACATAAAAAATCCGGTTTTCTCGCTTCCACCCCGTGCACTCACATTATGCCCCGTCTGAAAAGCCCGGCTTTTGTATATTTCGTCAATCCAGTCAGTATTGGAATATTCATTGGGGTACAGTCCCGAATCATATTTATCGAAAGCCTCTTGTGTATAAGGTTTGGAAAATCCGGCAGCACTCATGGCTTCGTTGGAGAGTTCCATGTATTCCCTTCCGTTAACAAGCTCCGGTAATGCTGTGGGAGTCTGAAATCCGGCATATCCGTTATATTGGAATACTACCCGTTCTTTCTTTTCTCCCTTTTTAGTAGTTACAAGAATAACACCATTGGCGGCACGTGCTCCATAAATGGCTGATGAGGCGGCATCTTTCAGCACTGATACACTTTCAATGTCCGAAGGATTCAATAAATTGATGTCTCCCCCAGCTACCCCATCAATCAAGATCAAAGGTGCTGTACTACTGTTGATGGTTCCCGTACCACGAATATTGATACTGGGCACAGCACCCGGCTGTCCCGAAGAAGAAACGATGCTAACTCCGGGCAACAACCCTTGTAACCCCGTAGTTACGTTAGTAATAGGTCTGTTCTCAATAGCCTCCGCTTTAACCATAGATACAGCACCTGTTACGTTTACTTTCTTTTGTACGCCATAGCCCACAACTACTACGTCTTCCAAGCTGACAGCATTCTCTTTCATCACTACGTTTACTGTCGTTTCTTTCGCTATGATGCTTTCTTCACGATAACCGACGTATGAGTACCGAAGTGTACTTCCATAGGGTACTTTGATGGAATACTGACCATTGATATCGGTTATTGTACCCGTAGTCGATCCTTTTACAGACACGGTGGCTCCGATTATCGGTTCCGCATTCTCATCAGTAACTTTACCTTTCACATACAGTTCTCTCTTACTCTCTTGCGAATCAACAGGTTCGGACGTGTTTTTATTTTGATATTCTTTATTATAAAATAAAATGCTGTCATCCAAGAAACGGAACCCAATGTTAGTCCCTTTTAGCAAAAGAGTTAATGCTTTGTTTACATCTGTGTTTTTCACCTCCAATGACACTTTCCTACTCGTATCTACAAATTCTTTGCTATAGGCTACATTCATCGATGCCTTCTCTGCTATCTGACTGATAGCTTCTTTAAGAGGAAGCTCTTTGATACTAACTGATATTTTTTGCTGCTGTGCATAAACAAGAGCTGTGACAAATATGCACATTAGGGCTACAATACACCTTCTGCCGGTGGATGAAAAAGGAGAATCTTTTTCCATAATATTAGTCTTTAAAGTTTATAGTTCGATATCTATTAGCTAATACACAAGAGATATTAAAAAGTATTACGGCAAATAAGTTAATGAATCTTAATTGGAAAAATATGAGAGAATTTGCCGGAAATCAATCCATACTTGATAAAAAAGAAAGAAAACACTTTAAAAGTATATTTTTAAAAGCAAAAATAGAGAGGGGTAAATAGTATTTTCTCATTTAATGCATAAATTAGTGTCTTTACCTGAAATAATTAGTACCTTTGAGTGCACGAATTAATTCATTTGACTATAGTGTTTCTTTCGTTAGAGTATAGTCAAATAAAAGAAGCACTATAGCCTACGTTTTAAATGACTATAGTCAAACGAATAAAATTATGCAGCCGGAGACAATATTTACTGAATAACTAAAAACAAAATAAGACATGAGTGTTTATTACGATCTTTATGCCAGTGGCAACCCACAAAAAAAGGATGAGCAGCAACCACTTCACGCACGAGTGATTCCATCGGGAACTCTTGATGCTAAGAAGTTTATTGAATTAGTATCTAAAAGCAACGGCTTCAGTCAGGCCACCATTGAAGGATGCTTGCAAGCAGTCACCGATGAATTACAACATTGGTTGAAACAAGGCTGGATTGTGGAAGTCGGAGAATTAGGTTATTTCTCCTTATCGCTGAAATGCGACCATCCGGTAATGGAGAAGAAAGAAATCCGCTCTCCTTCCATCCACCTGAATAAAGTGAACCTTCGCATCAACAAAAAATTCCGTGAGAACATGGAGCCATTACCATTGGAACGCATGGAATCACCTTACCGAAGCAATGGCAATCCCGATGAAGACAAATGCCGTAACATCCTTATGCAACATCTGGATGAACAAGGTTGCATCACTTGTGTTGATTTCACGAGACTAGCCAGCATAAGTCGATACAAAGCAACGGGGCTGTTAAATACCTATTTAAAAGAGGGAATTATACGAAAATACGGAGGAGGAAAGACGGTGGTATATTTAAAGAAATAGAAGCCAAATACTCTTCGCAGAATATATTAGGAGGTGGAATATTATTCAAACAAAACCATCATATAACAATTTTGCAGCCGCTAATAATTAGCAGCTGCAAAACATCAATAACATTTTTTCATCAATTTGCTGAGATTTGTTTAAGGATATGTTGTGTGTTAAGTATTGTCTTTTCTGCTATCCGGCCACTGGCTACATCTACGCTCTTTACAGCAGTATCCAAAGCCGGCACAGATAATATTTTAATCTTTTCATAATCCTGAATACCCTCACGAAGCATTTCAAAACGGATGCTGGCTACCGCCTTGCTCGAAGCCGTGTTATCCGTGCGGTAAATCATATGGAAATCTCCGGCAGTATTGGTTCCATCCTGTATATTTAGGGGGTCAGTATTTAGCCAATAATCAAAAGCCCACCGGAGATAACCATTTAATCCTTTTGAAGCAGCATACCATGACATCCATACCATTTCGGCAGGAGATGTCTCCTTGGATACATAATTATTAGGAAACATCTGCGAACAACTGGTGTAGAAGGTTGAGATATGATTAGTTGAAGCCCTTTCATAGCCTAAAAGTGTACAATAATCATAGAGTTCATTCTCAATATCAGCAGCGATACGACTTCCTGCCAGACCTATCTTCCAATCCGAGCCATTTTGCCTGATAAGATTTACCACTTGCCGGGTTTCTTCGTCGCGTGCCTCGTCAAGGAACAAAACAGCTTTATCAAACCAGCCTTTAGATATCAGATGTGCACGAAATGAAGTGAGAAATGCTGTCCATACCTCATTGTACTCATCTGTTCCTATCGGCAGTTTTTTAGTCTTGTGACTTGAGCTCGATCTATCAAAATACCCTATTGAATTGTTCCAGCCTACTAAAGAAAAGCAGTCTATCTGTTTATTAATTCCCAAAGAGAACATGAATTCTACAAATTTATCAAAATTAGTATAGTCAAAACTCCATGTATCATCCTCATTCAAATTCCAGTTAATCATTGTCTGCCCTTCCAGAAACGCACCATCTTTGATATAGGTCGTAACAGCCTTCTGACCTGCATCGGCCAACATCTTATAGAAAGAAGACATCAAAGATTCATAAGCCGGAGAAAAAGGTTTCACCTCGTTGCCACTTTTCCCACACAAAGTAACTAATTGGAAAGGGAATTGCCATATATCCAAATGATATGTCCAGTCTTTCACATCCGGCAAGACATGATTCGTCACAAGAAGCTGGATATTGAAAGAAAGTTTTTCTCCTGTTTCCTGCTTCACGTCAATGCTCCCTTCATATAAACCGGGCGAAGTGTTTTTGGGTACATCAATCGTCACCCACACCTTTGTCGGGTCAGTTGACGAAATTTGGGTAACTTGCTGCTCCGACAACGCATCCGCAATATATGCCGACTGACGCGAAGTCTGCGAGCCACAGTCCAAAGCTTTCGTATCCCCCAACACATAGGTCGGAAATCTCAAACGGATATTCGAAGAAGAGAGCGTTTGGCCGCCGCACTTCAAGTCATTCACCTGATAAGTGATCCCTTTCACGTTCTTCTCTGCCCAAAGAATAATTTGGGTATGTACACGTTCGTTTCTCCAAACGGTATCTCGCCATTGAGTTACAATCTTATCGGATGAGCTCTGGCCTTCATGTTTATCCCTTTGCGCATACCGCTTATACTTGCTCTCAAATGAGCCCTTCATTGTTTGGGGCACTTCCACCGGAGGTTCCACCACTCCACCATTAGGGGTGTCTTTATCATCGCTCCCGCAACCGGGAAATGCAATCAACAAACAGAATATGGCAGTTAAAATCATATATTTTTTCATTTCAGTCAGTTTATTATTGAATGAGCAGTCTCCTGGCATTTTCAAAATCCGTAACAGATTTCTGGCGCCCGTCGCGGTTTCTCACAGCCATGTCAATTGCCTCTTTTTTCTGTGTAGAGTTTACTATCTTAAGTAATTCAAAGTCTTCGATACCCTCTTTCAGCAGTTCCCAGCGAATGGAGCTGACAGGGCCATTTTCTCCCGGATAAATATAGTAATCATCACCCTGAATAAAGTTGAAAACGGGTTTGTTGTACGGATCTTTATCAGACCAGCTATTATATGCCCATCGCAAATATCCGTCGAGCCCGTAATGAGCCGCCAGCCAAGGGATCATTCTTGACTCAATAGCCGGAGAATAGGTCAAAGTATTCGGATGCGCAGGATCTCCGCACAAATAAAAGTTCGTGATCTTATCCGGATCTTTTTTCCTGTCCTGCAACCAGGCAGTGGTTTCGTCATCCCCGGTCAGTTTCTCCGGCAAGAAAGAATAAAACAGCGAGAATGACTTTGCCAATGCGGAGGCTTCCTTCCTGCCGGCTATTGAGAATTGTTGCAGAAATACAGGGGCACTGTCGCCTACGATACCCAAGATCGATTCAATCACCTCGTGCGGACTTTCATCAAAACTCAAATAGGTTTTATCCAGCCATCCTTTTGAGGTCAGATGACTTTCGAAGTCACGCAGGAAAGATTTCCATATTTCCTTATACGCCGGAGCAAACTGGTCATAATATAACGTATCCGCAGCATTCGTCTCCTTATGACGATAAATAACTTCGCGACGATCTGTCTTGTGATTGAAAGGAGACAGCGAAAACGCATCTATACGACGGTCAATCCCATGTTTGAAACACGTCTCTACAAAACGGTCGAAAACTGAGTAATCGAAGCTCCATTTTCCCGAATCATCCAATAGCCAGGTAATCATAGCGGGATAACCGATGTACGTCTGCGAACGTTGGCTTCCTGCCAGCCAGTCTACCTTCCAGGGATAAGGCACAATAGTGGTTGTAATCGTTTTCGCTCCTCTTGACGCCAAATCTTCCAGATAGGGGTCTATCAGTTCCCAATGTTTTTCAGACCACGGTTCCACCCCTTTCTCTACAGCTATCGCATTGGGATTGAACCATAAATCCAAAAAGAAACTATAATCCTTTGGGGCCGGTAACGTAGGTTCCAGTACATTCACAGCGAGATTTAGGGCAACCTCTTGATACTGGTCCGTATGAATCACAAGTTTTCCACGATAAATATCAGGAGTGGCAGATTCCGGAATCTCTACAGTAAACCAGACCGGCTGCGCCCTATAGGCAGGCACATCTACCGCTTCCAGCTCCATCAAAGGATCGGCCACTACATCCGGCGAACCTGTCCCACTCACTTCCTCTCCATACACGTCTTCCTGACGGGCCGTCCATGTGTATTCGCTCCGGGCACGTTCTACCGGCACATAACGGACATATCTGACTTTAATATGTCCGGCATCCAGCGCATCCCCCTTTTCCGAGATTAAATCCCCTACTCTGACAGAAAGCCCGGTAAGTTCATGGACAGACGCAACCGACAGTTGGAAAGACTGCTGCTCGTTGCGCACGCCTGTGATTGAATGAATGGCGGAGAAATCAACCGGCTGAATATCAAACGGTGAAGGAGATTTATCATTTTCATGTTTGGGTGCAGGAAACCTGGGAACTCGTATCAATGACGACGTCGCAAGTTCTCCGGTAGGTATCCATACATTCAATGAATCCGAAGGTAATGCCGACTCCACTGTCACTTTCAGCCATTCGGGTATTTCGGTGACCGGATCCATTACCTGATTGCGAACCGTTCCACCTGATTGCGTTTGCCCGCAGCTACATAGGGCTACGAGCACACAAAACGCGCATATACTTAAACTAATACTATTTTTCATCTATTCAATAGATTTGATTAATACTCATTCTGATCCAGGATACCCGGAATAATTTCAGTACCCGGCTTAGGCAATAACCTGGCAGACTCCTTCACTGTCGGAAACCGCTCGGCATTAGCCGCAACTACCATCTCTTTTCTGACAAGATCATGCCATCTATCCCCTTCACAAGCAAACTCCCATGCTCTTTCTTCCAAGATAGCTCTGTCAAATTCATTTTGAGATGTCCTAAGTGTGTATGGAGAACTTTCACCACGTCCCCGGCTATACACCCGGTCGAATGCGTCTAATGCCGCCTCGTCCGGCCCATGATTCACATAATTGGCAGCCTCCGCATAAATCAGTAAAACGTCGGCAAAACGCAACATCGGGCGGAAGCCTTCACTGGAAGTATTCACCCTACGACCTCCATCTCGATATTTGGCTATAAAAGGCTCAACACCGGCTTCTGTAAAAGTTGTACCGTCGGCAAATACGGAAGTGAAAGTAGCATCTTTCCGCGGTCCTTCAGGAAAAGCGTCAAAGAAGCGGGTTTCACTAAAATAGTCGCCCCATCCGCCTTCGCCATTTCCAAAATATCTTGTTGCCAAATCCATGTGACTTCCGGCCACTCCATCCTCTGCAACAGAACCGTAGAAAGTGAAAATGAACTCTTTTGATTTCAACTTATTGGATTGTTTCCACAAATCCGCGAAATCATTTTCCAAGTCATAGCCATACTTATCATCCATCACTTCTGCCGCTTTATCTCTGGCCAACACATAATAGGATTTATCATTCAACGGCCATCCCGTCATCGTCAGATACACTTTAGCCATCAATGTTTTGGCAGCTCCCCTTGTCGGTCTGCCCTTTTCTGAAAACGACAGGGGTAATTTAACTTCGGCTATCGTCAAGTCGTCAAGAATTGCATCATAAACTTCAGCTACACTCGACTGCTTCACGTTTTCAATATCATTTTGATTTTCGTAAGTCGTCACCTGCACAGGACCGAAAAAGCGTACCAGATAGAAATAGGTAAAAGCGCGTAAGAATCGTGTTTGTCCTTCAAGCGCATCGAGTTTTTCCACCGAGATGTCTTTCGCATTCTGAAGTTTACTAATCAGCGCATTGGCATTGGAAATGGCCTGATAACACTTCATCCAGAAATCATGAATGACTATTTCCCGGTCATTAGGGATCAATCGATCGAAATTCTTAAACAGGTCCGCATCAGAACGGACATCTTCCGCACCGGACGCAAGAATAAGGTCATAGCCATAATCGAACCCTGACCAATCGGAGTAAAGAGCTTTGATAATACCCGTCAAGGCTGCATTATACTCGCTTTCGGACGTATAAAAGTTCTCTGGGGATAAGTCCGACGGTGGATTCTCGTCTAAATCCACGCATGAAACGGTCAGCGGGATTATCAGGCATAAAAAAGAAAGTAGTCCTATATTTTTCATAAGTTTCATAATATCTATCTTTTTGATTATCATTCTTTAATTCATTTTGCCAACACTATCAGAAAGTAATATCCAAACCGATTGCATACTGTTTCTGGGAAGGATAGGAAGCCATATCAAAACCGGTGAATGGTCCCGAATTATTGCCGGAAGCGATACTGGAAGCATTATTGGCTTCGGGGTCAAATCCCGAATACTTGGTGAAAGTCAACAGGTTCGTCCCGGTTACATATACTTTCACCGCATTGATCTTCAATTTCTTCAGGAATTTAGAAGGCAAATTATAACCGAAAGTAATATTTTTCACCCGGACATATGACCCGTCTTCTACCCACTGACTGGAATTCCGTTGATTTCCCAACACATCATGTCCCGGAATATTCGTATTTTCGTTTTCCGGCGTCCAGCGGTTCAGTAGATTCCTGCCGATTCCGTCCGAACCTCCTTCCAACATAAACTTGCCAAGATTCACGATATCATTTCCCTGCACTCCTACAATCAAGACATTCAGGAACAAGTCTTTATACCGGAAGCTATTACTCCAGCTATAAGTAAAGTCCGGCAAGGTCTTGGCTATTGTCACCATGTCTTCACTATCTATCACCCCGTTATTGTCTTTATCAAAATATTTGGGTGAACCGGGAGTGACGCCGTATGCACCAGCCAGAATCTTCTCACTGCTTTTCCATACTCCATCGTATCTGAAACCTTTTACCAGTCCGATAGGTTGCCCTACTTCCAGGCGAACCGCATCCGAGAATCCGGGCATACCGGCTCCACCGAGAATCATTTCGTCCACTCCTTCATTGAGTGCCAACACTTCACTCCGGTTTGCAGCGTAAGTCAGATTGGTAGTCCATTCAAAGTTCTTCACCCGCACAGGTGTTCCACCCACAACCAACTCAACTCCCTGATTACGAATCTTTCCGGCATTCACCAGTTGAGTAGCCTGTCCGGAAGCCATTTTCAGTTGTTTTTCAAATAATAAATCCGAGGTAATCTTCCGATAGACATCGGCAGTAAGGTTGAGCCTGCCTTTGAATAAAGAAAGGTCGATTCCTGCATTCCACTGTTTGGTAGTTTCCCATTTCAGATTCGAGTTTCCCGCCAAAGTGGACAGTGAAACACCCTGATGCAATTTTTCGCCATCAAATGCATAGGCCGCCTTAGAACCTGTCACCAGCAGATCCAATGACTGATAAGGAGAAATAGCCTGATTGCCAACGACTCCATAGCTCAATCTCAATTTAAGGTTATCTATTGAAGAAACGTCTTTCAGAAATTTCTCGTTGGAAATATTCCACGCCAGTCCGGCAGAAGGAAAATATCCCCATTTATTATTCTTTGCAAATACGGACGAACCATCTGCACGCATGGTCAGCGTAGCTGAATAGCGGTCGGAATAGGTATAACTGATTCGTCCCATATAGGATAAAAGAGTCTGATCGGCTCTGTAAGAACCGGGCTGAATGGTTTCACTTCCGAGTCCCAAATTATTATATAATTTCTCATTCGTGAAAAAGCCTTTGGAAGAGGCATAGCTGGAAGTAGATTTAGACAATTGCTGTTCCAGTACCGCAGTAGCAATCAAATGGTGTTTACCTGCAAATGTATGGTCGTACGTCAGCATATTGGTATTTTGGAATTGCATCCACTTATCATTACTTATGCTGGCAGTTCTCGTTGATTCGTCTCCATTAATCACTTTTTCAGTATAATACCAGTCACTTTCACCATCGGACATCTGCCAGGAAACGGACGACTGAAACTTGAGGTCTTTAAACAACTGAATGACTATTTCAGGATTAATGATATTCATTTTCTGATGATATACGTTCGTCTGTTCATTGGCAAGCGCCACCGGATTATATTCCGTATTCGAACCGTAGCCACCTCCCGGCTGGGAGTAACTGCCGTCACTCTCATAGACCGGTCTTGTCGGCGCAAAGTTCAGAGTGGCATAAATAGGGCTTCCGTAAGCATCACGGGCATTCTGAACTGTCGGATTATCTTTAGAAGAAGAGAAGAATGTATTCAGATTCAATTTGACTTTCTTATTCAGGTCGATAGTGAGATTGGAACGCAGCGACATTTTCTGGTATTTTGAGTTGATAACGATTCCTTTGGCTCCCAGATAATCTCCGGCAATATTATACGAGATGATACCCGACTTTCCACTGATACTAAGATGATGGTTTTGGGTTACTCCGGTTCTGAATATCTCATCCTGCCAATCCGTACTATTATTCTCAAAAGTAGACACATCGTCAAATACGGCAGGCAGTTTTCTCACCTTCCTGTTCGTATTAATGTATTGCGCATATTCCGAGGCATTCATAATATCCAGTTTTTTGCGTACCTGCTGAAGGGCACCAAATACATTATACGTGATAGTCGGTTTTTGGCTGCCGCCTTTTTTAGTTGTAATCAGAATAACTCCGCCGGCTCCTCTCGAACCGTAAATTGCAGTAGCGGAGGCATCTTTCAGAATTTCAATCGACTCAATATCATTCGGATGCACATTCGACATCGAACCGCCTTGCATACCGTCGATGATAACGAGAGGATCACTTGCGGCATTGATTGAATTTACACCACGAATCCGGATAGAAATACTGGAATTGGGTGAGGCATCATTATTCACCACCTGCACCCCGGCTATCTGTCCCTGAAGAGCCTCATCGGTACGGGTGAAAGCTGCATTTTGTATATTCTCGGATTTAACGGAACTTACCGAACCTGTAATATCGCTCTTTTTCTGAATACCATAACCTATCACGACTACCTCATCCAGTAAGGCAACATCTTCTTCGAGCAAAATGTCCATCCTTGTCTGACTGCCAACCGGTATTTCGCGTGTTTTATAGCCTATAAAGCTGACTACAAGTATATCCCCGGACTTCACATTAATAGAGAAATTTCCATCCAAGTCGCTGATTCCTCCGGTGAGCGTCCCTTTTATTGCAACAGATACTCCCGGTAGCGGTTGCTTATCGGCCTTCGACCGTATCGTACCTTTTAACGCCTGCTGTGCAAAGACTGAAAACGAAACCATCAGTCCGAGCATAATTAATAACACTACTTTCTTCATATTTTTCATATTATTCGATTATTAATTTAGTCTGTAATCTCCACGTCAAAGTCCTTGACAGTACCATACCTTACACTACCGCACGGCTCGAAAACAGAAAGATCAACACCCCATGAATCCACAGTAGCCGCCCGCATACGTACAACATCAAGCATAGCGTCTGCCGGAACATGCACGGACACACTATACGGACCATTATTCGTTCCTTCAAAATCACCGAATACCGCAATGCGTTCTCCGTCATTTGTGAAATTCCTGTCACCATTCCAGTCTATCCACACAGCACTGCACGACCAATTGTTCGATTGTACCAAGTGAAGGGTAAAGTCACTTCCTCTCTTCACGATAAGCCTGTCTTCGGGATAGTATTTATAATTATTGGTCGGTATGGCGGTATTCGTATGTGCCAGGTTTTGTACAGCCCCTTCGGTACGTACTTCATCCGGACAATAGTCGCCATAACCTGTTATGGTACAATATTCCTTACCGAAGACTGGCGGATTACCGCTCACAAACACTTCTACAGACGCGCTTCGTCCACCTTCTACTGTTGTAGCGGTAATAATGGAAGACCCGCGCGAAAGTGCCGTTACAATCCCATTATCGACACTGGCAACGTCAGGGTCGCTTGAAGTCCAATTCAAATCCTGGATGGACGCATTCTCCGGTGTGAAAAGAATATCGTACTGTATCTTATCCGGAGCTATAACTATTTCCGGCGATAATTTTATTCCTGTGACTTTTACAATTACCCGAACCGGAACCGTTTGTTTGACCTGTCCGCCTTCCGTAGAGGCAGTGATGATAGTTGTCCCCACTTTAAGCCCGATAATGCCTGACACCAGTCCTTGTTCATTGGATTGTACCTGTGCTATTTCCGGATTGGCGGACTCCCACCTTAGCTTATCCGTCATATTATCCGGAGACGCAATGGCTACAACAGACTGTATTTCATCAATTCCTATCAATACATCCGAAGTGTTTAACGTGAAACTTTCAATTGCGATGTCCTGCTGATCTTCTTTACATCCGTACTGCAACAAAAACGTTGCAAGTAAGAAAAAATAAAGGACTTTTTTGTAAACTAGTTTTTTCATAAGCATTTTGACTTTTAATTATTATTCAGTTAACTAATGAAATAATACTTGTGTGTGATTTCGATTCGCAAAATACGGCAATAATGAGTTTTAAGAGGGATACAAAATCGTACAATAGGTGCGATAAATTCGTAAACAGGCATTTTCAACGGATATTCGGGTAGATAAACATGGAAAAATAAAAATAAATATTGTAGTTTTGCTATCATCATTTTCTCAAAAAGAAAATCCAATTACAGATTGCTCTTATGAAAAACAACACCTTATCGAAAGGATTCCTGGTCCTGTTCCTTTTTATATTAACAAATGCCCAGGCACAACTCCAACGTACCGAATTTCTGAACATCGGCATCAAGGAGGGTCTTTCAAACAGCAGCGTCACCTGCATTGTCCAGGATAGCATCGGATTTATCTGGGTGGGAACCAAGCATGGGTTAAACAGATATGACGGTACAAACTTCAAAGTATATTCCCAACACCAACCTTATCAAATAGGAAACGATATTTCGGTATTGCACATCGACAGCCGGAACCGTCTTTGGGTAGGGACCAACAGCGACGGTCTTTTCCTCTACCATCCGCTCAACGATACATTCCAACCCATATCACTGGAGTACTCTCCCGGAAAAAGTTATAACTATATGGAAGTTCACGCACTGCTTGAAGACAGGAACGGACTGATGTGGATTGCCACCGAAAAGGGACTTTACTCGTACGATCCATCCGGAAAATCGAAACATTACCCATTGAAAGAGGACAAGTCCGAATCATCAAACAAGAATGATATCAGAGCCATCGCCGAAGCAACTGACGACCGGCTTTGGATCGGTACATTCGGTTCGGGACTCTATCTTTTCAATAAAAAGTCGGGTGAGTTTGCCTGTTTCAACACAAAGTCGTCCGACAAACCAAAGGATAATGCCGATTATATCAACACATTATTTACCGACGAAAACGGTAATTTACTTATCGGCACCAATGGACAGGGACTAAAACTCTTCGATTTTCAACAAAAGAAAATATCAAACTATCTGTCCGGGACTCATTATGATGATCTTGCCATTGTCAGATGTATCTGGAAGGATAAGCTCAACAACCTATGGATAGGTACAGACGGGCTCGGTATATTGCACATCACAAGCTCCCCCGGGCAGCCGCTCGCCATTAAAAACTATCAAAACAACCACAACGTGCACAACTCCCTCTCCTCCAATACAATTAATGTGTTCTTCGAGGATCGGCAATCCAACTTGTGGATAGGCAGTGCAAAAAAAAGGAATCAACCTGATAAAAAAGGAAGCTACAAATATCGAACAATATTACAGCGATGGAAAAGGAGAATATAAGATACCAATTCTCTCTGTCTTCCATGATAAACATGGACTTTGGATCGGAACTGACGGAGAAGGCCTGACCTTATTAAAATCTCAAAATAAGATTTCCCGCTTTTTCTGTAAAACAACCAACAATGGATATGTAGGCGATTTCATCCAATGCATCAAACCAGCTAATAACGGGAGTTTCTGGATTGCCATTTACGCCCAGGGGTTACATCGCTTTTATCCTGATCTACAGAATACCCGCAATGAAACAGAAAAGTCTGTCCCTCGGCATTTCATTTCCCATAATAACGTTCAGGATATTCTCGTCCTGCCTTCAGGAGATTTATGGATAGCCACCTGGGGAGGAGGACTTGTCTATTTCGACACTAAAGTTCAAATGAGCTGGCCCTATAGGCACGAACCCGGAAACCCAGAATCACTCGGTGGCGACAATGTATTGGCACTTAGTCCCGATAATAACGGATGTTTGTGGCTGGCTACTTATGGCGACGGATTATCAATGTACAATCCGGTCACTAAGAAATTCAAGAATTATAAGTCGGAAAATTATCCCGGACTAGCCAGCAATTATATATTTTCATTATTACCCGGAGATGATAACAGCCTATGGCTGGCAACTAAAGAAGGACCCGTCCGGTTCAACCTCAAGACTTCCGTATTTGAAACAATCCCGATGGATGGAGCCGATACACAACGACGAAGTATTGTAAGCCTGCTGAAAGATAAAGAAGGGAATATTTGGGCGGGGACTCAAAAAGGAATCATGCGCATTCAAAAGGGGAATAATAAGATTAGTTTCATTCCCGGACTTTATGATAACTTCTGCCTCAAATCCGCTTTTAAGGATGAGGACGGGAAATTGTATTTCGGCAGCAACGAACGCGTAGTGGCCTTTTATCCTTCCCAAATACAATTTGAGATGCCTTCCCCCACCATGTGTTTCACAGACTTTAAACTGTTCAACAAGCCGGTGCCCATAGATGCCAAAAGTGTGCTGAAACAACAGATCGGTTATGAGAAAAAAATTACTCTCAAGCACAATCAATCGGTATTTTCCATAGAATATGCAGCTTTAGACTATTCATTCTCCCAAAACATAAACTATGAGTTCAAGCTAGCTGGTAGAGATGAAGACTGGCAAAGTGTGGGTACGCAGAATACCGTTACTTTCACTAACCTTCCATCCGGCCAATACACCTTTATGGTGCGTCCCGTCGGCGAACCTTCATACCGTCTGACGACACCGGCACAAATTGAAATTCAGGTACTTCCCCCTTCTGGTTTACTTGGTGGGCTTATCTTATCTATTTATGCCTTATTGTACTCACTCTGTATCTGTTCCGAAAATATACTTTAAGATGGTCGGAAATCAATAATGAGCTGAAACTTGAAAAATTCAAGCGTGAACAGGAAGAACATATCTATGAACTGAAACAGCATTTTTTCACGAATATCTCGCATGATATCCGCACACCGCTTACACTGATTGCCGGTTCTATCAACAAACTATTCAACAGGGAAAATATGGACACTGCCGAACAGAAATACCTAAAGATAATAAGAACCAACACCAACCGTTTACTGAATCTCACCGGCGAATTACTGAATTTCAGAAAACTGGAAACGGGGAATGTCACTCTTCAAGCATCCGAAGAGAATTTAGTTGATTTTGTACAAGAAATCTATATCAGCTTCACCCAGTTTGCCATCAACAAGAATATAAAATACAATTTCGAATATTCGCAGCCTGAAATCAAAGTATGGATAGATAAGAATCAATTTGAGAGAGCTGTTTGCAATCTCATCTCCAACGCCTTCAAATATACTCCGGAAGAAGGGGAGATTTCAGTAAAAGTCGGTTATTCCAATGATGGAAAAGCAACTATCTCAATCATCGACACAGGGGAAGGAATCGAAGACGGGAAAATCAATCATATCTTCAATCGCTTCTATCAGATTGATAAACAGGCAGAAGGCAACGGTTTCGGCGTGGGGCTATCCATCACACGTGAAATCATACTGTTACATGGTGGAAATATCCAAGTAAAAAGTACTTTGGGAAAAGGTTCTGAATTTACTATCTATCTTCATCCGGGAAAAAAGTTCTTAAAAAATGCAGAGTTCATTTCATCACCGTCGAAAGCCAATATCCTGTCGGAGTATTTCACGGATAATGAGGTAAATGTGGCGCCCGGTTTGCTGCCGGAGTATACTTTAAAAGAATCCTCTGTATTGTTAGTTGAAGACAATCCGAATATCAGAGCCTACCTGAAAGACCTGTTATCACCACAATATTCCATATACGAGGCTTCAAACGGCCAAGAGGGATTCGCAAGAGCGCTGGAACTTGTTCCCGATATTATCATAAGCGACATCATGATGCCTGTCATGGATGGCATTACCTTCTGTCGAAAACTAAAAAGCGATATGAGAATCAGCCATATTCCTGTTATTTTATTAACAGCCAGAACTTTAGTCAATTCTATCATCGAGGGATTTGAAACTGGGGCCGATGAATATCTGACAAAGCCATTCAACGAGCGTATCCTGATAGCCAGAGTCAACAACTTATTGCAAAACAGAAAAAAGATCAGGGAGCAAATAAGTAAAGAGATAATTATCAATCCGCAGGAGATAAGCCTGACGTCACAGGATAGTATCTTTCTGTCCAAATTGGTCGGTTATATCGAGGAACATATTGAAGAACCGGAACTGAATATCGCACAGATGGCGAGCATGATGGCAATGAGTCATTCCAATCTATATAAAAAGATAAAAGCGTTAACAGGTATGACGGTTATCGGATTCATAAAAGACTTCCGCTTGAAAAGAGCCGCACAACTACTTGTCCAAAACCAACTGAATATTACTGAAATCGCTTATATGGTAGGCTATTCAGAAAGGCGCTATTTCAGCGATGATTTCAAGAAGAAATTCGGGAAAAGCCCTAAAGAGTATTTAGAGAAGCACAAAAATCACAAATTAACATAAGGGAATATAGCGATGTAAATATAAAAAAACGAATAAGCGTTTATGATTCAAAACATTACACCAATATTAATTATTTTATGAACGCACTTCTTCTAAATCGTTTGCCCAGCAAATTCCAATAACATATCTTTGCAACGTGATCACAAAATAATAACTAGATTTACTAACGATTAAAACTATTAAAGATTATGGCACTGAAATATGTAGTCAAGAAAACAACCTTTGGCTTTGATAAGGAAAAAGCCGAAAAATATGTAGCAAGACCATTCAACGTGGTTACTGTTGATTTTAAAATGCTATGCGATCAAGTAACAAAAGTAGGATTCGTTCCACGCGGTACTGTAAAATCCGTACTAGACGGATTGATTGATTCACTGATAACGTATATGGAAATCGGGGCGTCAGTCAGCCTTGGAGAATTCGGAACTTTCCGCCCTTCTTTCGGGTGTAAAAGTCAGGATGATGAAAAAGAGGTTACTACGGAAACTCTAAAGAACCGTAAAATTATTTTCACCCCCGGAAGTCTGTTTAAAGGTATGATAAAATCGATAAGTATCCAAAAGTTGGATAGTTCTAAAACCAGCAGTTCCGCTACGCCTGACAATGGAAATGGAGGCAGCGGAGAAGGTGGAAACGAAGGCGGTGGTGAGGCGCCGGATCCGGCAGCATAAAGCCATATTAACAGGTAAAAAATCCGGTTTGACAGATTTCAAACCGGATTTTTTCTATTATAGAAAATATTACTTTCCGCCACTTAACACCTTTATTGAATCCCGTTTGATAATAGTAGGTTTCAAAAGAATCTCCGAATGAAGTTCAGTTTCTTCCAAAATCTTCTGCATCAACATTTTCACAGCAATAATACCAATATTCTCCAACGGCTGGGCGATACGCGTGATAGGAGGATTCAGATAATCCAGATATAAGTTATCATCAAATGAAATGATAGACATATCTTGAGGAATTCTCACTTTATGCTCATTCAACGCTTTGACCGTTCCCAAAAGAATTGTACTACTCAATGCAAATATAGCGGTTGGCTTTGTGGTAGAATTCAAAGCTAACTTGGCCTCAATATAACCATTTTGAATCGAAAATTCATTTCCTCTTATCATTGCATGATCCTGATGACCAGCCTCACGAAGCGCATCAAGATAACCACGCACGCGTTCCTTAGTCGTTATAGAGATATCCGGCCCTTGAATACAGAGAATCTTACTATGTCCCGATTCCAATAATAATTTCGTCGCTTGATAAGCCCCTACATAATTATCAGTAGCTACGTATGGCAAATTATGCTTCTCAAAATAGCGGTCAATCAAGACAATCGGAGTTTTAGTACTAATTTCCTCCAACTTAGAAGGATTCTCACCTGTTGGAACCAGAATAATTCCATCTATCTTACGTGATAGCAGTGAATCGATAGCTTTATTTTCCTGAACTGAATCTTCTAGCGTATCGATAAGCATAACAGTATAATTATAACGTTGTGCTTCACGGATGACAACACTTGCTATATTGGCAAAAAAGGGATTATCTATGTGCGGTACAAGAAGGCCTATAGTATATGTCGTGTTATTGCGCAAACTTTGCGCAACTATATCAGGCTGATAGTCCAATTCTTTAACGGATTGCAGAATAACCTCCTTAGCAGACTGGCTTATTCTATATTTCTCCGATTTTCCATTTAAGACCCTGGAAATCGTAGAGATAGAATACCCGGTTTTCTTTGATACATCAATCAGAGTTTTCTTCATTACTGGCTGTTTTTTGCAAAAATAACATTTTATTTGAGAAAAAAGCAAGAAAAATATTTTGTTTTGAAAAAAAATTTCTATATTTGCGCAAACGATTGCGCATCGTATACTATTCAGTTTGCCTTAATACTTAATACTCATTATATGGACACAAAGAAGAAAATCGTAGTGATAGGAAGTAGTAATACGGATATGGTTATCAAATCAGACCGTCTACCAAAACCCGGAGAAACCATTCTAGGAGGAAACTTCTTAATGAATCACGGCGGCAAAGGAGCCAACCAGGCGGTAGCTGCTGCAAGACTAGGAGGAAATGTCACTTTTATATGCAAAATAGGAAATGACATTTTTGGAAATGAAACTTTGGAAATGTTTCACAAAGAGAAAATCGACACTACATATGTAGGAATTACTCCGAAAGAACCTTCAGGAGTGGCTCTTATCAATGTCGATAAAAAAGGTGAAAACTGCATTGTTGTTGCTTCCGGAGCTAACGGGACTTTATCTGTTGACGATATTCAGCATGCAGAATCTGCCATCAAACAGGCTTCCATCGTCATCATGCAACTTGAAACCCCCATCGAAAGTGTCACCTATGCAGCCAAAATGGCGAAAAGAGATGGAATTACCGTTATATTAAATCCGGCGCCTGCCCCTACCCACCAACTTCCCGACGATTTATTAGCCAATGTTGATATTCTAATTCCTAATGTCACAGAAGCTGAAATCATATCGGGAATGCACATCACAGACGACGAATCAGCTAAAGAAGTGATTCGTTATATCAGTTCGAAAGGCATAAAAACCGTCATTATCACTATGGGAGCCAAAGGAGCTCTCGCCTATGAAAACAATGAATTTATCCACATCCCAGCTTTCAAAGTGGAAGCAGTAGACACGACTGCTGCCGGAGACACTTTCTGCGGTGGACTATGCGTAGCTCTGTCTGAAGGGAAAAACCTGAAAGATGCAATTATATTTGCAAGCAAAGCCTCTTCTATTTCTGTCACCAGAATGGGAGCACAAGTATCTATACCTTTGAGAAAAGAAATACAATAATCATCCTTAATTCTGTTATTATGATAAAGCAATGTTCAATCCACAGCCTATTGACAAGTATGTTGTTAATAGTATTTTCTTTGATGAGCAATGATGTTATTGCCCAGAAGGCAATAAGAGGCACGGTCCTCGATGAAGCAAATGATCCTATTATCGGTGCCAGTGTCCTTGTCAAAGGCACAACAAATGGTTCTATTACAGGAGTTGACGGAACCTTTAATGTAAAAGCCAATCCTTCTGATGTACTGGTGGTATCTTATGTAGGTTATGCAACTGTCGAACAATCGGTAGGAAACCAGACACAGCTTGTAATACACCTGCGCGAAGACTCTAAAGTGCTCAATGATGTAGTAGTGATCGGCTACGGTTCCACCACTAAGAAAGAACTTACAGGATCGGTCACTAGCATGAAGAAAGATGATCTCAATCCCGGGACATTCACCAATGCTATGGGAATGCTCCAAGGAAAAGTGGCAGGATTACAAATCATCAACCCGAATGGTGCTGATCCGACAGCCAAATATGAAGTATTACTTCGTGGAACAAATACGCTTTCCGCAGGCCAAGGGCCATTAATCATTATTGATGGAGTAGCAGGTGCAGATATCAGAAATATCAATTTCCAGGAAGTAGAATCAATCGACGTTTTAAAAGATGGTTCGGCAGCCGCTATTTACGGAACAAGGGGCACGAATGGAGTAATCATCGTCACAACCAAACGCGCAAGAAGCGGTAAAACAGAAGTTTCCTATGACGGACAATTTACAGTGGGAGCAGTTTCACGCAGGGCAAAACCCTTATCGGCAAGTGAATATAAATCCGTTATCAAGGAGTATCGTCCTGAATTGGAAAGTTATATTTTTGATAGTGATACCGATTGGTTCAAAGAGATTACACAGACTCCGTTCAGCCATAAACATAATTTGTCTATATCCGGAGGCTCCGAGAAGTTCTCACACCACACCTCTTTCAACTACGAAAAGAGCGATGGTTTGCAAAAGCACAATAGTTCCGAGAAGCTAATGGCACGCACCAATATTCGCCAGTCATTATTAGACAAGTGGGTAGATTTGGATTATAATCTTAATATCATTCATCGCAAATATAGTCCTTCCTCTACAAGTGCTTTCATGCAAGCATTTACGCATAACCCGACAGAAGCAGTTTACGATGATAGTGACCCGGATGCCGGAGGTTATAGTCGTATCAAAGCAATGGAGTATTATAATCCGGTAGCGATCATCAACGAGAGGAACATGGAAAGCAAAAATGATAATTACGGTGCAAATATCCGCGCAACTCTAAACATTTTGCCAATAAAAGGATTGAAATGGGAGAACTTCGTTTCATACAATAAAGAACAATATGAAACACGCGAATACTACACACATTATTATCCAAGCTTAATAGGAACGAACGGACAGGCTTATATTGAAAACTATCAGGAAAACGATACACAATATGAGTCTACTTTAAACTACGCAAATAACTTTGGGAAACATTCGGTCCAGGCATTGCTCGGATATACGTACCAATATACTTACAGCACATCTGCATCCATGACTAACTCCGGCTTCGACTTCGATGACAACCAGACTCATAACATCGGAACAGGAACCAATCTTACCGAAGGCAAAGCCAGTATGTCATCCAATAAAGAAGATAATACATATATCGGATTTTTCGGACGGTTCATGTACAACTACGATGATAAGTATCTTTTATCCGCTTCTTTACGTCGTGACGGTTCCAGCCGCTTCGGTGACAATAATAAGTGGGGATGGTTCCCGGCTGTCAGTGTAGGTTGGCGCATAAATAAGGAAAAGTTTCTCTCGGATGTCAAATGGATCAATGATTTGAAATTGAGAGCCGGATACGGTGTGACCGGTAATCAGGATTTCTCAAATTACAAATCTTTGATGATGATGACTACAGCCGGTAAATTCTACTATAATGGTCAATGGATAAACACCTATCAACCTGCGAGTAACGCAAATCCTGATTTGAAATGGGAGAAGAAAGCAGAGTTTAACGTCGGTGTTGACATGACCATGTTTAATAACCGACTCTCATTCACTTTCGATTATTACAAACGGACTACTTCCAACTTGCTATATGACTACATCGTGCCGACTCCTCCTTATGTATATAATACCCTGTTCACAAACGTTGGAAAAGTAACCAACGAAGGAGTGGAACTGACAATATCCGGTACACCGTTCAACACCAGAGACTTTACATGGAACACCTCACTTACCGTTTCGCACAACAAAAACAAATTGGTAAAATTCACCAATGATGAATTCACTAACGGAACATACAAAGTAGGATGGTCTACCAGTGCAGCCTGCTATACTCAACGCTTAATAGAAGGACAGTCACTAGGAACTTTCTATGGTCCTATATGGTTGGGAACTGATACAGACGGAAAAGATGTATTGTTAGGACAAAATGCAGAAGGCTCTGTACCGGAAGAGCAGTGGGAGAAAATCGGCTGTGCTTACCCGGATGCCACTCTTAGCTGGAGCAATACTTTCAGATACAAGAAGTTCGACTTGAGTTTCTCGCTCCGCGCCTCTATCGGTGGAGAAATTCTAAACAACTACGCCATGGAATATGAAAATCTAAGCAGCATCGGACTTAGAAACATTTCATCCAACTGGCTGTCACAAACGAATTTCACAAGTACGACCTATAAATATTCCTCCAAATATGTAGAGGATGCCTCTTATTTGAAAATGGATAATATTACTTTCGGATATACCTGGGACTTCACATCGAAAATGGTCAAGAGACTAAGACTATCCCTCACGGCACAGAATGTATTCTGCATCACCGGTTATTCCGGCGTCGATCCTGAAGTAGCCCTTTCCGGACTGGAACCCGGTATGGAAAGTCTAAGTTATTATCCACGTACTACCGAATTTACTTTTGGGGTTAATATAGTATTCTAAAAACCACGATTACCATGAAAAAGACAAATATAATATTAAGTTTCGTTATCTGTATATTATCATACGGATGTACCGATCTCGGCGAAACAGTCTACACAGGAGTAGCTATGAATGACTTCTTTAAGAATGAGAAAGAGCTAGTAGCCAACGCAGGTAGAGCGTATACGAAATTACAAGGTTACAATTCCGAACAAAGTCTATGGACACTACTTTTACAAGCCTCTGATGAATGTGCCGTTCCAGCTTATGGCGGATCCTGGTACAGTAATGGACGTTATGAAGAAATCCAAACGAATAAGATTCCACCTGCAAACAAATTATTGACAAAAGGTTGGAACTGGATATTTAATGGCATTGCCGCATGTAATGAAATTATTTACGAAACGGAACTGTCGCCTATCCAATTTGAAGGAAAAGAGAAGATTGTAGCTGAAATGAAAATATTGCGTGCTTTCTACTATTATCAGGCTATTTCTTGTTGGGGTAACGTTCCTTTTACAACTGACTATACAGAAACCGGATATCCGGAGCAAAAAAGTAGAGAATATATTTTCAACTACCTGGAAAAAGAAATTAATGACAATATCGAATTTCTGGACAGAGAACCTTCGGACACTAATTACGGACGGGCTACACAAGCGGCCGCTTATTGTATTCTCGCGAAAATGTATCTGAATGCAGAAGCATGGTTCGGAACTCCTATGTACGACAAGGCAGAAAAAGCTTGCAAAGATATTATGGATATAAATGCTTACAGCATTGAAGATTCCTATTCTACCAACTTTGACATTAAAAATGAAGATTCCAAAGAGAACATTTTTGTGATCCTCTATGACAGAGTATATACTAGCGGTGACAGCAATTCATTTTATCTGCATACGCTGACACTGGAAGCTGCATCACAAGCAACATTTAATATTCCGGCAGCTCCGTGGTCAGGTTTCCTCTGCCAACCGGACTTCTTCAAAACATACGATGAAAAGGATCTTCGCAGAAGCCAAAGTTGGCTATATGGTCCGCAGGTAGACTTAAGCGGAAAAGCTCTTGGGTTCGAATATACTCCTGACTTCCCCGAGGAAAAATATTATAATAGCAACGGAGGACGTAGAACATACGACGGTGCACGTTGCTGGAAATGGCATTATCAGACTGACGGTTCTTTAAAAGAATATACAGTCAGCATGGACAACGATTTCGCTATTTTCCGTTATGCCGATGTTGTATTAATGTATGTGGAAGCTTTGGTACGACAAAACAGAGCCAGTGAAGCCGTTCAACTGGCAGACTTTAAGAAAATTCGTACAAGAGCCAATCTTGACGCATATACCACGAGCCAGTTGACAATCGATGAACTTTATGCAGAACGAGGCAGAGAACTAGCATGGGAAGGATGGCGCCATGAAGACATGATACGCTTCGGGAAATATTTGAAGAAATATTGGGCACATCCCGATCAAAGTTCAGAAACCTTTAGAAATGTATTCCCCATTCCTACGGATATATTGAACGCAAATCCGAAATTATCTCAAAACAAAGATTATTAACTACAACATCCTGATAAGTATGAAAAAACCAATTATCTTTTTATTTGTATTAATCACCAACATCTTATTTATCTCTGCACAGAAAATTTCAAAAGCAGAGTTAAAAGACAAGATAGCCGGAGCCTGGATCGGGCAAATGGTAGGAAACATATATGGACTTCCTTTCGAAAACAAGTTTGTAGATGAACCGGCTCCCGAATCCAGATTTCCATTCGGTTACACCAAAAACATAGATAAATTACAGCAGTATAATGGTGCATTTTCTGATGATGATACGGATGTTGAGTATATATATTTGCTATTGATGGAGAAATATGGTGTAGAACCCACTTATGCCAATATGCGTGAAGGCTGGATGTACCATATCCGCGATCGTGTATGGTTGGCTAACAGGGCAGCACTCGGATTAATGCATCTCGGATTTACCCCTCCGTTCACCGGTGATGAAAACCTGAATCCTCATTGGTATCAAATCGACCCTCAATTGATTAATGAAATATGGGCGTATACAGCACCGGGAATGATCTCGTATGCTGCAGGGAAAAGCGACTGGGCTGCCCGTATCACAAGTGATTCATGGGCCGTGTCCCCCACTGTCCTATACGGTGCAATGTACGCTGATGCCTTTTTCTGCAAAGATATCCGCAAGCTCATTACACGGGCTCTGAAAGAATTACCAGCTGATGACAGATATGCAATAGCTGTAAAAGAGATGATCGCTTTATATGACAAGTATCCTAAAGATTGGGTCAAAGCACGTCAAATCATGGCTAAGAAGTACTACATAGATGAACCGGCCATGACAAAAACAATCTGGAATGCCAATCTGAACGGACTATGCGGAATATTGGCCATGCTGTACGGTGAAGGAGATTTCCAACGGACATTGGATTTAAGTTGCGCAATGGGATTTGACTGCGATAATCAAGCAGCTACCATTTCCGGACTTCTGGGAGTAATGTACGGTGCAAAGTCACTTCCCGAAAGTCTGACCAAACCTATCGAAGGATGGGAAAAGCCGTTCAACGACCGATATATCAATATCACCCGATTTGATATGCCTGACGCTTCTATTGAAGACATGATTGAACGGACCTACAACAAGGCAATCGAACTAGTTTGCGCAAAAGGAGGAAAAGTAAAAGGTGACATGGTATATGTGAATCCAAAAGCACAATTCATCCCTCCTTTGGAATTCTGTGTCGGTCCAAACCCGGATTTGGAAATCGGACAGCCTACGGATTATTCATTTGCCTGCAGGACAAATGCAAATTTCAAATGGGACTTGGTAAAGGGTAAACTTCCGGCAGGGGTTACATTCCAGAATGGTAAATTGGCAGGAACTCCTACAGAAGCTGGCAAATTCCCGATTACCCTTCAGTTAAGTGCCAATAACAAAAACGCAATCACTAAAGACTTTGAGTTATTGGTAAAAACTAAGAATATTGCCTCCAAAGCCGACACTATTTACGCTAATATCCGTAAACTGAACGAGGAAGTTCTCGATTCTTGTTGGATTACTTTTGGAAAACCGATGTACGCAACCAATGTGGAAGTAATTAACGATGGGGTCAAAGATGGCGTAGGCTCTGTATTTTATTCATTGGCCGCTAAAAGCAACCTGCCCAAAATAGACTATTTCGGATATGGCTGGAAAGAGGAGCATACTATCAATATGGTTGTTTTGGACATGGGTTGCCTGGAGGAATTCGGAGGGTGGTTTACTTCTCTAAGCATCCAGTATCTTGGAAATGACGGACATTGGTATGATGCAGGCAAATTCAAATCAACTCCGGCACTACCTGAAACTGATATTGTATTTTTTCAGCCTCCCTTTGCACAATATGTTTTAGAATTTCCGGCAGTCAAAACCAAGGGAATACGCGTACTAATGGATGCCAAGATACAAGAACACTGGCATAAATACACAAAGAATGTATCCTCATTCATCTCTATTACCGAATTGGGAGTTTATGAGAAATAAAGAAAGAAAAATGAAGAAAATAATTACTATATGTATCATAGGGTTTTTCGCTCTCAACGTACAAGCCCAACCTGTAAGGACTTTAAAATTATCTGATAAAGAACTTTTGGATAAGATTAAAGGTGGATGGGCAGGACAAACCATTGGTGTTGTTTTCGGAGCACCAACGGAGTTTAAGTTCACGGGAACGTATATCCAAGACTACCAACCGATTCCGTGGGCGGAAGGCTACGTAAAATATTGGTGGAAAAAGAAACCCGGACTGTTCGACGATATTTATAACGATTGCACGTTTGTCGAAGCGTTCAATGAGCTCGGTCTGGATTGTTCACAAGAAGAGCTTGCCAAAAGATTCGCATTTGCAGATTATCACCTGGCTCATGCCAATCAAGCAGGCAGATATAATATCCGTCAAGGCATCATGCCGCCAGCTTCCGGTCATTGGCTGAATAACCCACATGCAGACGATCTGGATTTCCAGATTGAAGCAGACTTTATCGGCCTGATGGCGCCAGCAATGCTACCGGAGGCATTGGATATCGCTTCAAGAGTAGGTCACATCATGAATAGTGGTGATGGTTTTTATGGTGGTGCTTTCGTAGCAGCTCTCTACAGTTCTGCTTTCTATGAACAGAGCCCTGAAGCAATTCTAAGGACCGCAATCTCTGTCATTCCTAAAGAAAGCACATTCCATCAATGTATTCAGGATGTAATCAATTTCCATTCTTTGCATCCGGACAACTGGAAAAATTGTTGGTACTTTCTACAAGAAAAATGGAACTGTGATGTAGGGTGTCCAAAAGGTGTATTTCTTAACTTTAACATTGACGCCAAGCTCAATTCCGCTTTCGTGGCATTAGCTATGCTTTATGGTCAAGGAGATTTTACTAATTCCATCGATATTGCAGCACGCTGTGGACAAGACTCTGACTGTAACCCATCTACAGTTGGCGGTGTACTCGGGGTCATGTATGGCTATGACAACATCCCCTCATTCTGGCTGAATCCCCTGAAAGAAGTAGAAGATCTCACATTTGAAGGAACCGATATGTCCCTGGCTAAAGCCTACAACATGAGTTTTGAACAAGCCAAACAGCTTATAGTCAAAACAGGTGGTACTGTATCTAGTGGAGAAGTAGAAATTCCAATCAGAAAAGCAGACGTCCTTCCTCTAGAACAAAATTTTGAAAATACCTACCCACTTTACAGGGAGCGCAAAGACTGTTTCCTGACAGATACGTTCGAATTCGATTTCAATGGCAATGGATTTGTTATCTGGGGAAATATATGCTGCACAAGAAATATTACTCCAGATTATATCAATCGTGTGTCTACACGCCACATTGGTTCCGAGGTCTTTGGATTAGCAGAGCCTAATGATTCCTATGTTGCTAAAGTTGAAATATGGATAGATGGAGAACTGGATCATGTAGCAGCATTACCCATGAAAAACACGGATCGGAAAGTAGAACCAGCCTGGAAATACCTCATGAAAGAAGGAAGACACCACGTAAAAATGAAATGGTTGAACCGTAAGAAAGACTATATTATTCGTATCAACGACATAATGTATTATTCAGAGAAAAAAGAACATGATAGATTTTACTTTAATAAATAAGTTAAGATGAAAAAAGTCCTGATTAACATGATTCTACTACTTGCTTTCTCCATATCGGGAACGGCACAAATAGAATATGGAAAAACAGTTGAAATAAGCAAAGATGTACTGCTCGACAAGATTAAAGGAGGTTGGGCCGGACAAACAATCGGATGCACTTATGGCGGTCCCACAGAGTTCAAATACAGAGGAGCGATCATCCATGAGAAAATTCCAATTATCTGGTATGACGACTATTGCAAAGACATCTTTGCGGAAGATCCCGGATTGTATGATGATGTATATATGGATCTCACTTTTCTGGAAGTTATGCAGAAAGAAGGAATAAATGCTCCTGCCGAATCATTCGCCAAAGCCTTTGCAAATGCAGATTACAAACTATGGCATGCCAACCAGGCAGCTAGATACAATATATTACATGGCATTATGCCACCAGCATCCGGACACTGGAAAAACAACCCGCACGCTGACGATATTGATTTCCAGATTGAAGCAGACTTCATTGGAATGATATGCCCGGGAATGGTAAATACCGCATCTGATTTTTCCGACAGGATAGGACATATCATGAACTACGGCGACGGATGGTATGGAGGTGTATATATGGGAGCAATGTATGCACTAGCTTATGTTAACAACGATATTTATACCATTGTCACAGAAGCCCTCAAAACTATTCCTGAACAAAGCAAATTCCACCATTGCATCACAGACGTAATTAAGTATTGGAAACAATATCCGGATGATTGGCGTAAATGCTGGTTGGAAATAGAAAACCGTCATGCTTTTGAGATCGGCTGTCCGGAAGGAGTATTCAATGCATTTAATATTGACGCCACTATCAACGCTGCTTACTGTGTTATGGGACTTTTATATGGTAACGGCGACTTTTTCAAAACAATGGATATAGCAACCCGCTGCGGACAAGATTCCGACTGTAACCCGGCAACTGCTGCAGGAATCCTTGGAGTCATACAAGGCTACAAAGCTATCCCCGAATACTGGAAACCAGCACTAGAAAGATGTGAAAATATAAAATTTCCATACACTGACATCTCTTTAAGCTCTGTTTATGATATCAATCTCAAATTATTGAGCGATGTACTAAAAGCAAATGGAGGTAAAGTGAAAGGAGATAAATACTACACCACAATCCAAAAGCCAAAGACCGTAGCATGGGAAGTTTCGTTCGAAGGTCTATATCCTTCTGAAAAAAGAGTCATCAAATATGACCTTGGTACAGAAAAGACCTTTGAATTCAACGGCAAAGGCGTTGTTCTAATGGGACTAATCAGGCAGGATATTAAAGATAATAATGATAACTACATCGCCATTTTAGAGGCTTACATTGACGGGGAAAAAATAGAAACGATAGAAATGCCTTACGACTATATAAAAAGAAAGTACGATATTTTCTATAACTACGATTTAGAGGAAGGACCTCACAAGCTGGTCATCAAATGGATCAACCCGAACGAAAAATATGCTGTTCAGTGTAAAGACATGGTGGTTTATTCATCCACACCGGCAGAGCCTATCAATCCTTATAAATAAAAGAAAAAGCTATGAATAGAAAACTACTCATATTATTAGCCTTATTATTCTCCTACGGATTGTCATCATGTTCGTCCGATGACAATCCCCCGTCCGAAGATGAACAAACCGAAACACCGGAACAGTTCACGAAACGTTATAATCCCGACCAAAGTTTTTATAGCAAAATAATAGGACAAGAAATCAAATATTCAGTATTACTGCCTCAAGAATATCTATCGGAGAGCACAGCTAAATATGGAGTAGTTTTCCTTCTGCATGGTTGGGGAGGAAACCAGAATTCATGGGGACCTTCAGGATTGAATATTCAAACCATAGTCGATACACAAACCAACAATGGCAGTGTTCGTCCATTGATTTATATCATGCCGGAAGGTTTCAACTCTTATTTTTGTAACCGTTATGACGGAAAATTCAACTATATGGATATGTTCATTAACGAACTAGTACCCCTGATTGACAAACGATTCCGGACAACAGCCATTAAGACGGAAAGAGCTGTTGCCGGATTCTCTATGGGAGGATTTGGAGCATTGAGCATCGCATCACAACATCCCGAAACATTTTCTGTGTCAGTAGGATTAAGCCCATCTCTAAATACAGATGAACAATACATTTCCCTATCACAAGACGGTTGGAATCTTCAATGGGGAAACAACTTCGGGGGAAGTGGTCAGGCAGGAACCGGCAGATTGACAAGCTATTATAAAAGCCAATGCCCTCTGCACTTTTTCAAAGATAAATCAAGCTCCACATTTCAAGCCATACGTTATTATATAGACTGTGGTGATGATGAAGAGAGATTATATGCAGGCAACGGTGAATTACATTCTCTATTACGGGACAAAAATATCCAACACGAATATCGCGTACGGAACGGTGCTCATACTGACAGTTATTGGCGTGAATCCATGAAAGAAGCACTACCTTTTATCGAACGTTCATTCAAAGGAGAAAGTTATCCGCAGGAAACGCTGCAGAAGTTTACGGAGGAATTACATTCTACAACTAAAAACATTAAAGTCGGTAATTCCAATATCGAGCTATACATACCGGACGATTACAATTCTACCTTAACCTACAAAGTCCTTTATTATAGTAAAGGAGAAGGCAATACTAACCTTACAACAGAACAGGTAGCCGTAGCATTGGATTCTCTTATGCAAATCAAACGTATGATAATTGCCGGTTTTGATGTGAAGGAAATCATTCAAAATGGAATAAGTTTTTCAGCTATCACCAATGCAGTGGAGAAAACAATTCATACTGAAAATAATGCAGATTTCAGATTAGGATTGGCATACGGTTCAGGCGCCGATTATTTATACCATCAATCAACAGGTAATACACCTGCCATCCATTTCTTCTTCGCTGAAGATGCGGATATTGCCAACCCTTCTGATGAGAATCAGACCCAAATCTATTATCTGGATATAACAGACGAAGGCACTAACTACAACAGTATGTTCACGCTATTCAATGGATTGCGGAAAGCGGAAGCTCCAGTGCAATATCGTGTCAGAAACGGAGTGGATAGTTCACAGTCTGCCCAAACAGGTATTTATTCAATGAGTTATTATATTGGTGAACAGTTAATAAAGAAATGATATGAGAAAGATACTGCTATATATCATCCTGTTCCTATCAAGTATAGATGGAGTTCGGGCACTTCCCATAGAAAAAGAAGGAATGAGCATTTATAGTCCGGCTTTAAAAAAAGAAGTCTCCTACTCTATCATCTTGCCGGAAGGTTATGAGCATTCAGATATGGAATATCCCGTCCTGTACATGTTTCATGGAATAGGAGGCGATTATACCAGTTGGCTTGAATATGGCAACGTGGCCCGTATTATGGACCAAATGACAAAGAAAGGAGAAATTCAACCTTTCATCATAGTCATTCCCGACGGTTATCTGTCTTATTATAGTGATACTTATGATGGCAGTTTCCCTTATGAAACTTTCTTCACTAAAGAGCTGGTTCCCTACATTGACACTAACTATCGCACCCGCAAAAATGCTAATGCACGTTCAATAGCCGGTTTCTCCATGGGAGGATTCGGAGCCTTGTCCGTTAGCCTGCGCAATCATAACCTGTTCGGTTCTGTTGTTGCTTTATCACCATCTATCCGCACAGAAAAACAATATATAGAAGAGGGACCACAAATAGGATGGGACAGTCAATGGGGACGGATTTTCGGAGGAGTAGGAAAGAATGGCAATGAACGCCTAACCAGTTATTATAAACAACATTCACCCTACCACATTCTTTCCACTCTCCGTAATTCCGATTTAAAAGAATTTGGCATCATGTTGGATATCGGAGATAAAGAAGGTACTCTATGCGAAAGTAATGAAGAATTGCACCGATTATTGTTAGAAAGGAAAATACCTCATGAATGGGAAGTTCGTTCAGGAGGACATGATTTTACCTGCTGGAATGCAGCACTGCCAAAAGCATTCAGATTCATCAACGGATATTTCAATGAAAATCAACAAAAAAATAGAGAGAAAAACTCTCCGAATGAGACTCCATTTATAAAAATGGGTAATACAACGATTTATTATCCGGAACAGGCTCAAGGAAGCATTAGAAAATATCCTATTATCTATGTACAGGGAGAAATTAACGGGCAGCAACAAAAGGCTCTCGTCAGTCAGTTTCATCAACTGGTGAATGACAACAAAACATGGCCTGCTGTTCTCTGCTTCGTAAAAGAGAATGTAGATCTGTCAAAAACAATTTCCGATGTGGAGAAACAATGCTCCGGGATCAGAGGTTCTCAACGCATGAGGGCGCTAATCACTTGGGAAAATCATATCAAAGAAAGCATAGAAACTATTCGGAGAGAGAACCTGTTTACCGGTATAGTCTGTGTAAATACCACTGGTGATGAAAGTGACGCTTCCAATTTTATAAAAGCAGTTAACTCTCATAAAAGATATCCCAGATGCTGGATAGAAGTACTACCCGAATCAAAGGAATATGGTCTTAGTAGTAATATTCATATCCTTTTGAAAGCATCAAATCTGGAACATGAGTTCCGGTCAAGGAAATATAAAGAAACCAATGCTTTCACTTATTGGGAAGATTGGATTATCTATTTAAATAACAGAATCCATGTTTAACAATTAAATACTAATAGTATGTTTACAGTAAACAGTTATTTATTAGCAGTTATATTCTGCATCGTAACCATGATTTGTTGGGGTTCTTGGGGTAATACCCAAAAACTGGTTTCCAAGAATTGGCGTTATGAACTTTTTTATTGGGATTATGTGATTGGAATGGTGTTGTTCACCATCTTATTGGGCTTCACGATGGGTAGCCACGGAGATACCGGACGTCCGTTCCTTGAAGATCTGGGACAAGCATCAGGAGACAGCATCGGCTGGGTCATCTTGGGTGGTGTGATATTTAATGCTTCAAACATTCTCCTTTCAGCCTCCATTTCTTTAGCAGGAATGTCGGTAGCATTTCCTTTAGGAGTCGGTATCGCATTGGTACTAGGGGTGATTGTCAACTATCTGGGAATTCCTACCGGCAATCCCATGCTTTTATTCGGTGGTGTAGCTCTCATTGTCATTGCTATCATTTGTAACGGAGTGGCCTCCGGAAAGATGCAAAAGGGTGAAGAGAGCAAGAAAAACAACAAAAAGGGAATTATCATTGCATTAATTGCCGGTGTATTGATGTCTTTATTCTACAGGTTCGTAGTGAAAGGTATGGACGTGGAAAACTTCAATTCTCCCGCTATAGGAATGATGACTCCTTATTCTGCCATCTTTGTCTTTTCAATCGGCGTGTTACTAAGTAACTTTATCTTCAACACATTAGTAATGAAATATCCTTTTGTCGGGGAAAAAGTCAGCTATTCCGAGTATTTTAAAGGAAATGCAAGAACTCATATATGCGGAATGCTTGGTGGAGCAATATGGGGACTTGGTTCCGCATTCAGCTATATTGCATCGGGTGAAGCTGGTCCGGCGGTATCTTATGCGTTAGGACAAGGCGCACCGCTTATCGCTGCTATCTGGGGAGTATTTATCTGGAAAGAGTTTAAGGGATCAACCAAATCTGTTAATCAGTTGCTGGCTTCGATGTTTATCTTCTTCCTGATTGGCTTAGGAATGATAGTAGTTGCTGGAAATTAAATTATTAACCTTAAATAGAACAACATGAAAAAGTATTTTTATTTATTAACCATGCTGGCAGTAGTACTAAGTACAGTTGCTTGTAGTGATGACGACAATCATCCCAGTACAAATGTGTTGGATAAACCAGAAGTCACCGTTCCTGATGTAAAAGAAAGCTCGGCCGTTATTACATGGAAAGCTATAGGAAATGCAACAGCTTATATTTATAGTTTGAATAACGGTAGTGAACAAAGTACCGACCAGAATACCATTCAACTGACAGGTCTAGAGCCGGAGAAAAGTTACACATTCAAAGTGAAAGCTCAAAAAACCGGATCGATCTATTTTGAAGATTCAGAATACGCAGAAATCACTTTTACAACGACTTCTGAAGTAACAGTCTACCGGATAGCTACTTTTGCTGATGATTGGGATAAATGGTATTATGAATATAATGACAACGGTACAGTTAAACGTGTCTACAGATTATATGAAGGAGAACTAGATAGAGAATGGCTCTTTGCTTACGAAGGAAACAATATTACGGTAACAGGTAAGAACGCATATACAATGACTTTAAATGACCAAGGCTATGTCGCCACCTTTGTAGACGGTTCAAATACATATGAATATACTTACGACGAGAATGGCTACATGACAAAAGCTGAAAAGAATGGCAATATCGCATCTAACATCACAATAGAGAATGGCAATATTACGCAATGGACCAGATTCTCTGATGGAGTAGAGCAGTTCAAAGTTCAGACTTATTCTGCTGTACCTAATGTTGGCGGTGCACATTGTATTTATGCAGAAGGTAGTGGGCTAAGCCGTTGGTTGGTTGAAACAGGCCTCTTTGGAAAAGCTTCAGCTAATTGTCATACGAGTAGCGGCTGGCAGCATTCATCCGTTGCATCTACTTACACATTCGAATATGATGAAAATAGTTGTATCAAAGAAGAAAGCAAGA
Organism: Bacteroides sp. BFG-637; assembly: GCF_024793605.1. Classification (NCBI taxonomy): domain Bacteria; kingdom Pseudomonadati; phylum Bacteroidota; class Bacteroidia; order Bacteroidales; family Bacteroidaceae; genus Bacteroides; species Bacteroides sp. BFG-637. The sequence goes on from NZ_JANUPD010000002.1 coordinate 894,543, forward strand.
ACTATGACGGAGATATTGAGAAATTCTATTATACATATTTCTCCGAATAACATTTTATGAAACAATTATTTCATGGAGGTGTGTCTAAAAGTCTGATACACCTCCATTTTTTTAACTTTAAACTGTAATATCCAACAAAACCTCCCCTTTCACATTCAACACCTTAACCCTCAATTCATCTTTCTTCTTTTCCAGAATCATCACCGTAGCGCTATCCATCTTATATCCTCCACCAATAATGACCGGGTAATTGTTTCCCAACTCACCTTTCGGATGATAGGCATACGTATGAGTATGAGCATTCAGGCTCACATTAAAAGGTGCTTTTTCCAATAATTTAGTCCATAGGTCAGCGCAGAGATTTTTTCCATCATTACCATAAAGCGGAATATGATGAATAAGAACACGTTTCTTCGCTTTCTTGAAGTCTTTGGCAGATAACTCCTCTTTCAGAAAATCGACTTGTTCATTACGTAACTGTGTGAAATCATTCAAATCGTAATACACCCAGTGAGAGTCTAGCTTATCCTCTCCACAATCAAGCATGACAATACGGGTATCGCCCCAATTAAAAGAACCATAGGTCTTATCCCCTACATAGTCATAATGGTCGCGCAGACCGATAGAATAAGCATTGCGAATCTCATGATTACCACGCATAAAAAAGTTGGAATGCGATTACTGCATACACCTTCGGTAAGTTCACTAATAAAAGTCGTTGCCTGTTCGTGGTCGACAGGATCGTCTACACAATCACCATTGAAAACTACAAAGTCATAGTTGATATTCTGTATCTGTTTGCATAAAGCACGAAAGGTTTTTGTATGCTGATGCAAATCATTGAAAACAATAGCAGTGAAAGAATCTGTATCCGTTTCCGGAAGCGTAAATTCTGAGAAATCTGACTGGGCAGTATTTCCAAATACTTTCTTATATGCTTGATAAAGCAATATTTCTTGCGAACATACGCGATAATAATATTTCTGTCCCGGTATTAGATCGTTGATACGTATTTTATGTAGTTTATTATTGCAGACTACCTGCCCGTCAATAATTGTACGAGCGCGTTTCAGTTGAGTAGTGTCTGTTCCATATTCCACCCAACAATATGCTGGAACGGTAGTTTCCCACATAACTGTCATACCATTACCTATGGGATTCTGTAAATAAGGTTTAGTACGGAATATTTTATCTGCCTTTTCAGCGGTACGCAGTTCTACAAGGATAGGGCGATGATCGGAGGCCATCGGTTCATCCAACACTTGAGAGGATATAAGAGCGAAGCCATTAGCATTTGACTTCAATGCAGTAATATAATCTATAGTCTCCTTGGGATCAGGAGCCGGATAAGTAGATTGTTTAGGATTGGAGAGTATCTCGAAGTCTTTCTGTAACTCCTTTATAAAATCGGATTCCGGTTCAGCATTCATGTCCCCAGCCAGAAAAAGAGGCTTTTTATAGGAAGCAGTAAATGACTTCACTATTTCCAGAGACTTCATGCGATCTTCTTCCGTTAATGACAGATGAGTACAACAATAAATATAATCCTCAAATTCTGCCAGAATCAAGGTGCGGGCCTCTTCTCTACCAGGTAAAGGGATAGCTTGTAAACGTAGCGGAACTTGCTTTGTCAGCAGTCCGATTCCATATTTACCTCCATCAAACTCTATGGCAGGTGCAAAACAAGCATGCATCTGTGTACGTTCAGCTATCTCACCCAGCACATATTTCTGTCCGCTCCGACGGGTCATACTGTCTACCTCTTGTATAGCCACAACATCAGGAGAAGCATTATTTATCACATTGGCTACCCGTTGAAAATTACAAATATCATCCATGCCGTTCGCATTTTTAATATTATAAGTCATCAGTCTCAATGTATGCTGGGCCTGTACCGGAAAAATAAATAGGATAACGAAAATTAGTAAAAAGATCTTTTTCATGTTTCTCATTTTTGGGGGTTAATGTTAAGTGCCCCAAAGGTAAGAAAAAAATAAAGGGCAACAAAAATATGTATTCATACCTTTATTGCCTTTACCATGAGTTGTTTGTGTGTGTCCAGTTCTATCTGTACATTTTAAATAATCCCTCTCACTCTATCGTCAAATGCAGAAAGCGCAGCTTTCGCCCCTTCGCCCATAGAGATAATAATTTGCTTATAAGGAACCGTAGAAACATCTCCGGCTGCATAGATACCCGTCACATTCGTACGGCAATGTGCATCAATCATGATTTCGCCCGGACGGTTAGTTTCCACTATGTCGCGGAACACACTGCTATTCGCAGAAAGCCCGATCTGTACAAATACACCATCCAATTCAACCAAACGTTCTTCTTCCGTTTTGCGGTCTTTGATGCGCAGGGCAGTCAGCTTATCACCATTTCCTATCACTTCCGTAGTCTGCGAACTTGCAAACACTTCCACGTTCGGCAATGATTTAAGTCGCTCTTGAAGTACACTGTCTGCTTTCAACTCATCCATAAATTCAAAAACAGTCACTTTGGAGCAGATACCAGCCAAGTCAATGGCTGCCTCAATGCCGGAATTTCCTCCACCTACTACTGCTACATGCTTTCCTTTATAAAACGGACCATCGCAATGAGGACAGAAAGCGACACCACGACCTATATATTCGGCTTCTCCCGGAACATTCAGTTTACGCCAGCTTGCACCAGTTGCAATAATCAGTGCCGGAGCCAGGAATTTCTCACCAACAGAGGTAGTGATCTGCTTCTGTTTTCCAACCACTTCTACTTTTTCTACTTTACGATGCTCCAGTAAATCCACCGGATAGCGTAAGAGATGTGTTTTCAGATTATCGGCAAGTTCATTTCCTGTCGTTTCCGGAACAGAGATTAGATTTTCAATACCTACCGTTTCTTTCACCTGTCCGCCGACACGCTCGGCCACGATAGCTACACGGAGTCCTTTACGGGCAGAATAAATAGCTGCCGATACTCCTGCAGGTCCTCCACCGGCCACAATCACATCATATTCTTTCATCTCTGCATTCGCTTTGGTTTCGTCAATACCATATTGTTCTTCCAACTTGGCAAGCAATTCGCCAAATTCACCACGGCCTACATGAAGTAATTTTCCGTCTGCAAAGACAGAGGGCACTCCTTGTATCTTCAGTGCATCTACTTCATCCTGATAAAGCGCACCGTCTATCATTTCATGCGTAATAGCCGGATTCAAAGTAGTCATTGCATTCAGAGCTTGCACTACGTCAGGACAGTTCGTACAAGTCAACGAAACATAAGTGGTCAGATGTATAGGGCCTTTCAGTGCTTTCACACGGTTGCAAACGGCCTCATCGGGAAAGTTCTTTCCTTTGCCATCCAGATTCAGGATAGCCAGAAGCAACGATGTGAACTCATGTCCGTTAGGAATACCACGGAATGTGATTCCGGTACGGTTGCCATTCTTCAGTAAAGTAAACTTCAACGCGTCTCCCTCATTCACTACACAAGTGATGTGATCGGAACAATCCGCTACATCTCCCAGCAGTTCCACCAGTTCGGTTTTGTTTTCGTGGCCGGATGATACGGATATATCAAAAGTAAAGTTTGCCTCCAGCCCAGCAAAAATACCCCTTAGTTGTTCTTTTAATGCAGATTCTAACATATCTTTTTCCTTTCGTTTTTTGAGAAAAAAGGCCGGCAGCGTCTTCCGTTACCGACCTCCCATAATCACCATTATCAAGATCTATCAAATCTTACCTACCAGGTCGATGCTTGGTTTCAGGGTAGACTCACCCTTCTTCCATTTAGCCGGGCAAACTTCTCCGTCATGGCTGGCTACAAACTGTGCAGCTTCCACTTTACGAAGCAATTCACTTGCATCACGGCCAATATTGTTATCATTCAATTCCACCACTTTAATCTTTCCTTCCGGATTGACAACGAATGTACCGCGATAAGCCATACCCTCTTCTTCGATATATACACCCAGTGCACGGCTCAAAGCGCCAGTCGGGTCTGCCAACATCGGATATTGAATCTTGCGAATACTTTCAGAAGCATCATGCCAAGCTTTGTGCACGAAATGAGAGTCAGTACTTACCGAGTAGATTTCTACCCCCATCGCTTTGAACTGATCGTACTTTTCAGCCATATCCACCAATTCAGTAGGACATACGAAAGTAAAGTCAGCAGGATAGAAGAAAAGAATCGCCCATTTACCTTTCAGGTCATTGTTGGTTACAGTTTTGAAAGCTCCGTTGTGAAAAGCCTGAACGCTGAATTCAGGAAGTTGAGAATTTAAAATTGGTTCCATAATCTTTATTGCTTTTATTGTTATTAATTGATTTGACTTATAACATCAGAAACAACGTTTTGTTTTTTGTTTCTGATGCAAAGATAAAGGCAGCCCCCCGCCTTTGCAAAAAAGTCCAATCGAATATTTCTATGCCATGATAGATGAAATTAATAAAAGCATTTTATAACTTTGCAAGCATAAACAAAAACCTGAAAATATATACGATCATGGAACATCCTCTTGCCCAATTCCTATATTGCCCTGAATGCGGTTCCCCTCATTTTGAGGTCAACAACGAGAAATCTAAAAAATGTGCAGATTGCGGCTTTGTCTATTACTTCAATCCTTCTGCCGCCACAGTAGCACTTATCTTGAATGAGAAAAATGAACTGCTTGTCTGCCGACGTGCCAAAGAGCCGGCCAAAGGAACTCTCGACCTACCCGGCGGATTCATCGACATGAATGAAACAGGCGAAGAAGGTGTTACCCGCGAAGTACTGGAAGAAACAGGGCTGAAAGTTAAAAAAGCCGTTTACCAGTTCACACTTCCCAATATTTATGTTTATTCAGGTTTTCCTGTACACACACTTGATATGTTTTTCCTCTGTACCGTAGAAGACATGAGCCATTTCTCCGCCATGGATGATGTAGCAGATTCTCTCTTCCTACCTCTCTCCGAGATTCAACCGGAAGATTTTGGGCTGGATTCTATCCGGCGAGGACTTAAAAAGTTCTTATCTGGCAGATAATTCGTTAAAATATAACAAACTACAGAAACATATCCCCTTTCATTCTGTACTTTTGCATAAACACCCGATTATGAAAAAAGAAATTACTAGACTCATTTGTGCGGCTATCTGCTGCACTCCTATGATAGGATTTGCCCAGACAAGTGATAAGTTCACTTCGACCGACAACCTTTATAAAGAAGGGAAAGAACTTTTCCAGGAAAAAAATTATGCAGCCGCCCTACCGGCACTGAAAGCATTTGTAAAACAAAAGCCTGCCGCCAGCCTTCTTCAAGACGCTGAATACATGCTGGCCAGTTCCGCTTATGAACTGAAAGACAAGAACCGGATCGAAATCCTGCGCAAGTATCTCGACCGCTATCCTGACACTCCTTACGCCAACCGTATTTATGCACTATTAGCCTCCTGCTATTTCTATGAAGGAAAATACGACGAAGCACTGGCACTCTTCAACTCTGCCGACCTCGGTCTACTGGGTAATGAGGAACGGGATGACTGCACTTACCAATTGGCTACCTGTTATCTGAAAACCGATAATCTACGAGAAGCCGCAATTTGGTTTGAAACATTGCGCTCCAACAGTCCCAAATATGCTAAAGACTGTGATTATTATCTCTCTTATATCCGCTATACGCAAAAACGCTATAACGAAGCACTGAAAGGTTTCTTGCCGTTGCAGGACGATTCAAAATACAAGGCACTTGTCCCCTATTACATTGCCGAAATTTATGCACAGCTCCAAAACTATGATAAGGCACAGATTGTAGCACAAAACTATCTGTCGACCTATCCAAATAATGAACATGCCGCAGAAATGTATCGCATTCTGGGAGATGCCTACTACCACTTCGGACAATATCACCAAGCTGTAGAAGCATTCAACAATTACCTGAACAAAGATCATTCGGCTCCACGTCGCGATGCTCTTTATATGTTAGGGCTCTCCTACTATCAGACGAAAGTCTATTCCAAAGCAGCCGAAACATTAGGCAAAGTTACAACTGCCAATGATGCCCTTACTCAAAACGCATATCTCCACATGGGGCTCTCTTATCTGCAACTGGCGGAAAAAAGCAAAGCCCGCATGGCTTTCGAACAGGCAGCCGCCTCCAGTGCCAATATGCAAATCAAGGAACAGGCAGCTTACAATTACGCTCTTTGCCTGCATGAAACTTCCTTCTCCGCTTTCGGCGAATCCGTCACTGCCTTCGAAAAGTTCCTGAATGAATTTCCGACTTCTCCTTACGCTGAAAAAGTCAGCAGCTATTTGGTAGAAGTTTACATGAATACCCGCAGTTATGATGCAGCCCTGAAATCCATCGACCGGATTGCCAAACCAAGTGCACAAATATTGGAAGCCAAACAAAAAATCCTGTTCCAACTAGGTACACAAGCATTTGCCAATGCTGATTTCACACAGGCTATTAAATATCTGAATCAATCCATCGCCATCGGACAATACAACCGGCAGACCAAAGCAGACGCTTACTACTGGTGCGGCGAATCTTACTATCGCCTTAACCGAATGACGGAAGCAACCCGTGACTTCAACGCTTACCTGCAACTCACCACCCAGCCCAATAACGAAATGTACGCACTTGCCAACTACAACTTAGGGTATATCGCTTTCCACCGCAAAGACTATACACAGGCAAGTAACTACTTTCAGAAATATATTCAACTGGAAAAAGGTGAAAATACAACCGCACTTGCCGATGCCTATAACCGTATCGGCGACTGCTACCTGCATGTACGCAGCTTCGAAGAGGCCAAACATTACTACTCACAAGCGGAACAAATGAATACTTCTTCTGGCGACTATTCTTTCTATCAACTCGCTCTCGTATCGGGATTACAGAAAGACTATTCCGGCAAAATCACTTTATTAAACCGACTGGTGGGTAAATATCCTTCTTCTCCTTATGCAGTAAATGCCATTTATGAGAAAGGACGTTCTTATGTCCTGATGGATAACAACAATCAAGCCATTACCTCTTTTAAAGAATTACTGAACAAATACCCCGAAAGCCCTGTCAGCCGGAAAGCCGCTGCAGAAATCGGATTATTGTACTATCAGAAAGGAGACTACAATCAGGCTATCGGAGCTTACAAGGAAGTGATCGAGAAATATCCGGGCAGCGAAGAAGCCCGCCTTGCCATGCGTGACTTGAAATCTATTTATGTAGACCTGAACCGCATCGACGAATTTGCAGCTTTAGCAAATGCCATGCCGGGACATATCCGTTTCGATGCCAATGAACAAGACTCACTTACGTATGCCGCTGCAGAAAAGATTTATATAAAAGGCCGGATGGAAGAAGCCAAAACAAGTTTCAACAAATACTTGCAGACTTTCCCGGAAGGTGCTTTCAGTCTGAATGCGCATTATTACCTCTGCCTGATTGGTAACGAACAGAAGAATTACGATATGGTACTTCTCCATTCCGATAAGTTATTGGAATATCCTAACAACCCATTTGCAGAAGAAGCGCTAATCTTGCGTGCCGAAGTGCAGTTCAACCAACAAAACATGGCTGAAGCATTGGCTAGCTATAAAATGCTGAAAGAAAAAGCAACTAGCGTAGAACGTCGCCAACTTGCCGAAACAGGTATTTTGCGTTGCGCCTTCCTGTTGAGAGATGATATAGAAACCATCCATGCAGCTACTGACCTACTTGCAGAAGCCAAACTAAGTCCGGAGTTAAGGAACGAAGCTCTTTATTACCGTGCTAAAGCCTACGCCAAGCAAAAGGCTGACAAAAAAGCACTGGAAGACTACCGTGAACTGGCTAAAGATACGCGTAACTCTTACGGTGCCGAAGCAAAATATCAGGTTGCACAATCACTTTACGATGCAAAAGAATATGCCGCTGCAGAGAAAGAGTTGCTCAACTATATAGAACAGAGCACACCTCATGCTTATTGGCTGGCACGTAGTTTTGTCCTTCTGTCTGATGTTTACCACGCTACGGGTAAAGATCTGGATGCACGTCAGTATCTGTTAAGTTTGCAACAGAATTACCAGGGTAATGACGATATTCAAAGTATGATTGAAAGCAGACTTCATAAATTGAAAGTTGAGAATTGAGAATTAAAAAATAGAAAAGTATGAAACGATCTTATTATATAATAGGAGGACTCGCATTGGCAATCTCAATGCCATCCTGCCTTCAAGCCCAAACTACCCAACCGAAGGATACGACAATGAACCGCACGGTCGTTGTGGAACAAGAATATAACCCGGACATTATGGATGCTTCGAAAGTGAACGTCCTGCCTAAAGTAGAAGAACCGACAGTGAGTAAGAAAGAGGTGGAATATGCTACGACATTCTTTCCGGCTACTTCTGTTCCGGCAGGTCTGATGCGTCCCTATACCGGAAAAGAAATTCAGCCAGGCACTACTCCCGGATATGTACGTGCCGGATATGGCAATTATGGCAATTTGGATGTTCTTGCCAATTATCTATTCCGCCTGTCGAAGAAAGATAAGCTGAATGTACGTTTCCAAATGGATGGGATGGATGGTAAGTTAACTCTTCCTTTCACAGATGGAGAGAAATGGAACGCTTTCTACTACCGCACACGTGCTAATGTGGATTATACGCATCAATTCGATCAATTGGATTTAAATATTGCCGGAAACTTCGGATTGAGCAACTTCAACTTCCAACCGGAAAGCGTAAACAGCAAGCAGAAATTCACATCCGGTGACTTTCATGCAGGCATTCATTTCATTGATGAGACTGCACCACTGCGTTTCAATGCAGAAACAAATCTGTTGATGTATGAACGCCAGCATAACATGTTCAATGAATCTGAAGCCAATACAGGTATCAAGGAGACAATCATACGTACCAAAGGCGATGTCACGGGAGCTATCGGCGACCAACAATCAATAACTATCGCTTTGGAAATGAACAATCTTCTCTACAGCGGATATACAAAGAATGTTTCCACCGGAGATGAATATTTCAAGAACTACACAACGCTTCTTTTAAATCCATATTATGAACTGGATAATGATGACTGGAAACTGCATATCGGAGCCAATGTAGATTTATCTTTCGGATTTGACAAGTCTTTCCGTATCTCACCCGATATCACTGCACAGTATATTTTTTCTGACAGCTACATTGTTTATGCAAAAGCAACTGGCGGTAAGCAACTGAATGATTTCCGCAGATTAGAAAACATCTGTCCTTACGGTGAACTGCCGGAGGCAAATACCACTGCTACTTTGGGATATGTACAACGTCCTTATGATACTTACGAGCAAATCAACGGTAGTATCGGATTCAAAGCAAGCCCTTATCCGGGACTTTGGTTCAACGTGTTCGGTGGTTATCAAAATCTAAAGAACGACTTATCTTATTTAGGTTTTGACCCGAGTAATATTCATTCAGGCTCTTATCTTACTTTTGCTCAAGATAATACAGATAATCTCTACCTTGGCGGTGAAATCAGTTACGATTACAAAGATATCCTCGGAATATCAGCTAAATACACTTATCATAATTGGGACAGCAAAACAGAGGAATATCTGTTGGCTGTGAAACCCGTCAGTGAAATGTCTTTCAATGTACGTATTCATCCGATCTCTGCTCTTAACATAAATCTGGGCTATGATTACATCAGCCGGAAAGAAGTGAAAGAATATGCAAAAATGACCGCAATTAATGATTTGCATATCGGAGCCAGCTATAATGTATTCAAAGGAGTATCCGTTTATGCGCAAGTACATAACCTGCTGAATAAGAAATATCAATATTATTTGGGTTATCCTACAGAAGGATTCAACTTCTTAGGAGGATTGAGTTTCCGGTTCTAAATTAATGAAAGGGGCGTTTCCATTTCCGGATAACGCCCCTTCTCAAAAACTTAAACTTCAATTATTCCGTTGTCTCCACCACAAATCCGCCACCAATAGATTTATAAGCCTTGTATTTCTTCTACCGACAGACCTGTTATCTGTGAAATAGTATTAATAGGAATATTCAAAATCTTCATATTACGTGCTGTTTCTTTTTTTTCTTCCGCACGACCTTCTGCACGACCTTCCGCACGACCTTCCGCACGTTCTGTTAATATATTATCTTTCAATATTACAATATTATCCAAATGACGATAATATGCTTCAAGTTCGGTTTTCGTCATTTTATCAAGTTTCAATCGTTCACGAGCCTCCGTCAAACCGGGAGCAGTAGCACTATCAGGAATATCACCTGTATTCAGATAGCCAATCCATTCTTCCAACGGGCTCTTGGCAACCTGATTAAAGTCATTCACCTTTAGTATATAATATTCAGGATAAAGCTGGCTGACAGCATCGACCTTAAACGTCTGTTTTTGGAACGGAGTCAACTCCAGTACATCATTCTGATGAATCCCTCTGAATTCCGTTTTACCATGATATACTATATCCTTTCCATTGCCTAATGAAAAATAGACAATATTGACGCTATACACTTTACGTACTTTATCATAACCTTCTCCACGATTGATGTACTCGGTCACCAATTTAGAAGTACCAAACAACATACGTTGGAAATAAGCATACTCATTGTTATTCTGAACTTCAATCAGAATAAGTTCTCCTTTAGAGTTCTCCGCAAGCATATCAACACGATTATACTTATCAAACTCATCTTCTTGATTACCCTCACTTTCCAACAATTTCTGAATGACAATCTTTTCATTGAGAAGAGTAGTCAGAAAGCCTTCAAGAACTGCAAAATTGGCTTTATTACGCAATAAGCGTTTCATAGCCCAATCGAAACGAATATAATTACTGGCCATAGGTTCGTCTCCTTTCCCATTTTCTTTTTTCATGCAAACAAAGGTAAGCAGAAAATGTTTAATATCAAGTATATATCCGATAAAATGGTTCATCCAGCCTTAATATATACGACCGAACGTCCTGAACCATATTTTTTCAAAATTCCTTTTTCAATAAATGCATTAATATCCTGCAATGCCTGTGTTTTTGTCTTTCCAACAAGTAAGGCATAATCCTGCCGGTTAATACATGGATTCTTTTCCAAGAATTTATTAAGTCGCTGCAAGCACTTTTCTTCTGCCAATAGATTCTTCACACGAAAAGGCGAATGATAACGTTGTAATACCAATTCAGTCTCAATATCCTTCTTAAACTGACGGTTGATTCTCAAATTAATATCTTTAAGAGATACTGACGGTGAACGCAAGTCTTTTGAATCAGTCACTTCTTTGTTCACACTCAAAGAAAGAGTAAAATAGCCAATATCACCCAATTCAACGGAAAATCCCTTCAAAAGCAAATGTCTCAATTCTTTCGAAATAGCTTCTATGACACCCACCACTTGTGCATGAGGCATATGCTGAAATGCAGTCACTTGTTCTACAAATTCTTCGGCTGTATAACTTCCCTTCAAAACGACACGTGCATGCAAAGGTTGTTCTTCCCCACTTTTTGTGAGATCGGGAGTCTCATAAAGATCATAATTTACACTCATTATCTATTAGTATTTCATTAGGAAAGATTAAACTCCACTTCCCTATTATTAATTATTTATCATGCTATTGAATCTTCGTTCGACTTAAGTCAAGCGATAGTTTTAGTTAAGTCAAGCGATAGTTCAACTTAAGTCAAACGAAAACCAACTTACTAATGAGACAAATGTACGTAGAATATAGAGAAACTAACCTATACCAATTGATATTTTATTTCCTGCAATAAAATGTAAATCTTAAGATTTTATTAAATTCTCCTTATATTATAAGGTAAGGAGAATCTTTTTTTTACTTTTGTCCCCGAATATTGTGGTACAAGCCATTATAAAAGAAAGAATTATGCAGAAAAACCTTGTCATTGTCGAGTCTCCGGCAAAAGCAAAAACGATTGAAAAGTTTCTTGGGAAAGATTTTAAAGTCCTTTCTAGTTACGGACATATACGTGATCTGAAGAAAAAAGAATTCAGCATCGACGTAGAGAAGAATTTTACACCCAGCTACGAAATTCCGGCAGACAAAAAGGCTCTGGTTAACACGCTGAAGACAGAAGCTAAAGACGCAGAAACCGTATGGCTCGCATCCGATGAGGACCGCGAAGGAGAAGCGATTGCCTGGCATCTTTATGAGGTCTTAAAACTAAAACCGGAAAACACAAAACGAATCGTATTTCATGAAATTACGAAAAGCGCTATCTTAAAAGCGATTGAACAACCACGAGACATAGACCTCAATCTCGTAAATGCACAGCAAGCACGACGGATTCTGGACCGTATCGTAGGTTTCGAACTCTCGCCCGTACTTTGGAGAAAAGTGAAACCGGCACTTTCTGCCGGACGTGTTCAATCAGTTGCTGTCCGCCTGATCGTTGAACGTGAACGTGAAATACATGCTTTCCAAACGGAAGCTGCTTATCGTATCACTGCCGTATTCCTCGTTCCGGACACGGACGGAAAACTGGTGGAAATGAAAGCTGAACTGGCTCGCCGTATCAAAACAAAAGAAGAAGCAAAAGCTTTCCTCAACGCATGTCAGGGAGCAAGCTTTGCTATCGACGATATCACTACCCGCCCGGTCAAGAAAACACCTCCTGCTCCGTTCACAACATCTACGTTGCAACAGGAAGCCGCACGTAAACTGGGATATACCGTAGCGCAGACCATGATGCTCGCGCAACGCTTATACGAATCGGGATTCATCACTTATATGCGTACGGACTCTGTCAACCTCTCGGAATTTGCGACAGCAGGTAGTAAAGACGCTATCATTAAAATGATGGGCGACCGTTACGTACATCCCCGCCATTTCGAAACAAAGACTAAGGGTGCACAAGAAGCGCATGAGGCCATCCGTCCTACCTATATGGAAAACCAGTCCATTGAAGGAACAGCACAGGAAAAGAAACTGTACGACTTGATATGGAAACGTACCATTGCCTCACAAATGGCAGATGCGGAACTGGAAAAAACAACTGCTACCATAACAATAAGTGGCAGCAGCGATGTATTTACAGCCATCGGTGAAGTGATTAAGTTTGACGGATTCCTGCGTGTATACCGTGAATCTTATGACGATGACAACGAACAGGAAGATGAGAGCCACCTGCTTCCTCCTCTGAAAAAAGGTCAGAAGTTGGAACACGGCCCTATCACCGCAACAGAACGTTTCACCCAACGTCCTCCACGCTATACGGAAGCAAGTCTTGTACGCAAGTTGGAAGAACTGGGTATCGGACGTCCGTCTACGTATGCACCTACTATCTCTACCATCCAGCAACGCGAATATGTGGAAAAAAGGTAATAAAGACGGGGAAGAACGGCAGTTTAATGTCATGACATTGAAAGATCGTCAGATTAAGGATGAAAACCATACTGAAATTACCGGTGCAGAAAAGGCGAAGTTATTCCCGACAGACACCGGCACTGTGGTAAATGATTTCCTTACCGAATATTTCCCGGACATTCTGGATTTCAACTTTACCGCCAGCGTAGAAAAGGAATTTGACGAGATTGCAGAAGGAGAAGTGAAATGGACTTCTATCATGAAGAATTTCTATGATAAGTTCCATCCGTCTGTAGAAAACACATTGGCTATCAAGACGGAACATAAAGTAGGCGAACGTATTCTGGGAGAAGAACCGGGAACAGGTAAGACTGTTTCTGTTAAGATTGGTCGCTTCGGTCCTGTTGTACAGATTGGTACTGTAGAAGATGAAGAAAAACCACGCTTTGCACAAATGAAAAAAGGTCAATCCATGGAAACCATCACTTTGGAAGATGCACTGGAATTATTCAAATTACCTCGTACACTGGGCGAATATGAAGGAAAATCAGTCAGTGTAGGCGTAGGCCGTTTCGGTCCGTATGTCCTGCATAATAAGGTATATGTATCGCTCCCGAAAACACTTGACCCGATGGAAATTACTTTGGAAGAGGCAGAACAGTTGATTCTGGAGAAACGCCAGAAGGAAGCGGAACGCCACATCAAGACGTTTGAAGAGGAGCCGGAACTTGAGATTCTGAATGGACGTTACGGACCTTATATTACCTATAAGGGTTCCAATTATAAAATACCTAAAGATATCGTCCCGCAGGATTTGAGTTTGGCTAGCTGTTTGGAACTCATCAAATTGCAAGATGAAAAAGGACCAGCGACCACAAAAAAAGGACGATTCGCAAAAAAGAAATAAAAAAAAACAGAAAAAGAGCAAATTATATAATTAAATGTATATATTTGCTCTTTATCTATTTAATACACAAACTTATGAAGCAAACAAATTTAAAGTATTTAATGATAGGAGCACTTATCATATCTTCCATCAGTTGCATGGACAAAGAGCGTGACTTATCCTGGGAGAGAAGACATATGCCAAAAGAAGCATACTTCGACTTCAACATGACCCAAGCTGTTGCTTTGGATATTGATTATTGTTTTAAAAGCGAAAATTATCGTGTCCTTTTTGATGTTTACGATCAAGATCCCATTGAATACTCAACTGACGGCACCGTGTCCAAAAAAGACATAGAGCCTATCTACCGCGCAGTTACAGATGAAGATGGCAAATTCAGCGGGGAGATGAATAATATCTCGGCGGACATCTCGGAAGTATGGTTATCATCGGATTATTTAGCTACCGTATCTCCTCTTAAACTAACGATTGACGAGAGTCATCGGCTTTTATTTAATCAAGATGCATATATCGCTGCCTTACGTTCACAAACGGCATCAAAAACCAGAGGAGTAACCACGAACCAACATACCTATCTAAAAGAATGGAATGTTCTTCCCGATGCAGACTGGGATGACAGAGGAAGACCAACCAACCTGGAACCTAAAATAAATATACCGCCGGCAGACGTACTATACAACATCAAGTATGTTTTCCGAAAGGTTACAGTCAAAGATGAAAACGGCAAAAACAAGGTTATGAACATCAGTCAGAATTATCCGGAGTTTTTTGATGGTACCATTAAAATGACTTCAGATATTCCAATTGTTAACCCGACCGAAGTGAGCCTCGTATTTATAACCAGCTCTGCTGCATGGTACAATACAGTTGGATATTATACCTATCCGACCGATAATCCGCCCCAGAGCGCAAGTGATATAAAACAAATAATCGCATTTCCAAACACCTCTCCTATTTACAAGACTTTAGGAGTAGGAGCATTAGTGTGTGGCGAAGAAATAAAACTCAAATATTGGAATGAAGCTACACAAGAATACGAGGACAAATTTCCCGCCGGAGTCACAATTGGCTGGTGCCTGCAAGGTATGGGATTCAAGAGCAAACTCACCTCAGAAACAGATAAAGACAAAGTGGGTGATATCATAAAAGGTATGGGAGCACGCTACTCCACCAGGAATCTAAACACGAATAATACACAAAGAACCGTATCTCTCCGTGATTCCAAGTCCGGGCAGATTGTAGCGGTAGGATTTGAAGATAATACTGACTTTGATTATGCAGATGCCATATTCTATATTCATACGTCAGAAAAGAATGCGATTGACCCGACATTGCCTTCACTGCCTGAGGACCCCGAAGCAATCCCTGAGCAATATAAAATTTCTTATTCCGGCACACTGGCTTTTGAAGATTTATGGCCTAAGTTAGGTGATTACGATATGAATGACGTAATGGTAAAGTACACCAGTACCATGACCCGAAACGCTCTCGACAATCGCATTTACGAAATAGAAGACAAGTTTATCTTACAGCACTGTGGAGGTTATCTGCAAAACGGATTTGGATATCAATTCCACAAGCTCTCAAACAGCAATGTCAAGAGTGTAAAAATAACGGGGCCTGATGCCAATGGTTTATCAAGTTCTATATACATGGAAGGAAAAGAAACAGAGCCTGGACAGTCTCACCCAACCATTTTGTTGTATGACGACATGACCAAATTCAAAAACGTCACTGATGAATCAAAGAAAGAATATACTGTAACCATCACGCTTGATGGAGCCAGTGAGAAAGATGTGGTACCTCCTTACAATCCGTTTATCTTCATCAGTTCCAATGAGGGTAGAGGCAAAGAATTACATCTGATAAATTACCCCCCGACTGACAAAGCCGACTTATCAATACTGGGAACCGGAAAAGACATCTACAGACCGGAAGAAGGGATGTATTATGTTTCAGCAGACTTGATGCCGTTTGCTATCAATATGCCGGTAAGTAATCTCCCGGTTCCGGAGGAAGGGAAACGAATCGATCAATCATATCCTAAGTTCGCAGGATGGGTATCATCGAATGGAAAACAAAATAAAGATTGGTACAAATAAAGATTAATACGATTTAAATAAGAGCAGGCCGGATATTGGATGGGGAGAATAAAACATGCGGGGTTCCTTTTATATAAAAGAAACCCCGCAAAAGTATATTTTATTCAGAGAAAGTCTTACATTCTGGAAGGAACCTCGATACCCAGTAAATTCATTCCTAAGCGAATGACTTTAGCCACATTAGCAGACAGAGCGATACGGAATACTTTCACCGCTTCATTCTCTTCGCGCAGAATACTATAGTCATGATAGAACTGATTGTATTCTTTCACCAAGTCATAAGTATAATTGGCAATAATAGACGGGCTGTAATCTTCACCAGCTTGTTTTACAACAGCAGCAAAGTCGGCAACCATCTGAATCAACCCTTCTTCCTTCTCACTCAATTCAATACCAGCCGGAATCTGTTCAGGAATTGTGATACCTGATTCGGCAGCTTTCCGAAGTACAGACTGGATACGTGCGTAGGTGTATTGGATAAACGGACCTGTATTACCATTGAAGTCGATAGATTCTTTCGGATTGAATGTCATATTCTTACGGGCATCGACTTTCAGAATGAAATATTTCAATGCTCCCAGCCCCACAATACGGGCAATATCATCAGCTTCTTCCTGTGTCAAACCATCCAGTTTTCCAAGTTCTTGTGAAGTTTCTTTAGCAGTGGCAATCATTTCCTCCATCAAGTCGTCAGCATCAACTACCGTACCCTCACGGGATTTCATCTTACCTTCCGGCAGTTCCACCATTCCGTAAGAGAAGTGTACCAGACTCTTACCCCATTCGAAACCAAGTTTATCGAGCAAGATAGAAAGCACCTGGAAGTGATAGTTCTGTTCGTTACCTACTACATAAATCATCTTATTAATCGGGTAATCAGCAAAACGAAGTTTAGCCGTACCGATATCCTGTGTCATATAAACAGAAGTACCGTCACCACGGAGAAGGAGTTTATGATCCAGTCCTTCGGCAGTCAGGTCGGCCCATACGGAACCGTCTTCTTTCTTGTAGAAGAAACCTTTTTCCAGACCTTCCATAACCTTTTCTTTTCCTTCGAGGTAAGTATTGGATTCATAATAGATCTTATCGAAGCTGACACCCATCTTCTTGTAGGTTTCGTCGAATCCGGCATATACCCAATTGTTCATCATTTCCCACAATCCGCGTACTTCCGGATCACCGGCTTCCCACTTCACCAGCATTTCGCGGGCTTCCTGCATCAACGGAGATTCAGCTTCAGCCTTTGCCTTCGCCTCATCATCACTCATTCCCTGCGCTGTAAATTTAACCATCAGCTCCTTTACTTCCGCTTTATAATGCTTATCGAAAGATACATAATAATCGCCTACCAGATGGTCACCCTTCTTACCCGAAGTTTCAGGAGTTTCACCGTTTCCGTATTTCTTCCATGCCAGCATGGACTTACAGATGTGGATACCACGGTCGTTTACAATATTTGTTTTGACTACCTTATTGCCGTTTGCCGCTACAATGTTAGCCAATGCGTTGCCTAAAAGGTTATTACGCACGTGTCCCAAGTGAAGCGGTTTGTTTGTATTCGGAGAAGAATACTCAATCATCACCAATGGAGAAGCATCAGTAACCTGCACCAAGCCGTACTGTTCATCTGCCTGGATTTCGTTCAGCAACTCAATCCATGTAGCCGATGCAATAGTCAGGTTCAAGAAGCCTTTTATCACATTAAACGCTGCTACAGCCGGATCGTTTACCTTCAGATATTCACCAATTTCCTGTGCCGTTTGTTCCGGTCCTTTTTTTGACATCTTCAGGAAAGGAAATACCACCAACGTCAAATGTCCTTCAAATTCTTTCTTCGTTTTCTGCAACTGCACCATCTTTTCAGGGACTTCCTGACCGTAAAGTGCTTTGAGTCCGCTGATAACGGACACTACAAGTTTATCTTCTATCTTCATAATCAAGTTATTTCTTGCGCGCAAAGATACAAAAAAAGGAGACGCATCACGTCTCCTCTCTTAATTTCTTTCAACTATCTATCTTATTCAACAGCTGCAGATAATTCAGCACCAGCTTTAAATTTAGCTACTTTCTTAGCAGGAATAGTAATAGTTGCCTTTGTAGAAGGGTTAATACCAGTTCTTTCAGCTCTTTCGCTTACTGAGAAAGTACCAAAACCTACGAGAGATACTTTGTCACCAGCTTTCATAGCGTTAGTAACTGAAGTGATGAAAGCATCAAGTGCTTTTTTTGCATCGGCTTTGCTCATTTGAGCTTCGGCAGCCATTGCACTAATAAGATCAGACTTATTCATAATACGTAAAATGATTAATTAATATATATGTTACACAAAAGATTATCCCACAATGGATTGATTTCACAAATATAGCCGAACAAAACAACATATCAAATAAAAACATAAAAAAAACGCAGCAAATTATTGAAAAAGAGCTAATAGGAAGCATTTTTCATGCTTTAAAACAGAATTTATTCGTACTTTTGCGTCTATTATCTAAATATTCAGAAATTAAAATGATGCCAACTGTAACTAAAAACCTGATAATTATCAATGTACTAGTATTTTTCGGAACAATCGTAGCCCAACGTTACGGTCTGGATTTAACGAATTATCTGGGATTACATTTTTTCCTTGCAAGTGACTTTAATCCGGCGCAGCTAATCACTTATATGTTCATGCACGGCGGATTCAGCCACATTTTCTTTAATATGTTTGCCGTTTTTATGTTCGGACCGATTCTCGAACAAACCTGGGGCCCCAAACGTTTCCTCTTCTACTATATTCTATGCGGTATCGGTGCGGGACTTATTCAAGAAGGAGTACAGTATATTCAATATGTAACGGAACTTAGTCACTACGCACAAGTGAATATAGGTACAGGCGTTATCCCAATGGAAGAGTATCTGAACATGATGACCACCGTAGGTGCTTCGGGAGCCGTTTACGCCATATTGCTGGCATTCGGTATGTTATTTCCCAATAACCGGTTGTTTATCTTCCCGCTGCCTTTTCCTATCAAAGCGAAGTTCTTCGTTATAGGATATGCCGCAATTGAATTATGGTCAGGACTTGCCAATAGCGCCGGAGACAATGTCGCTCACTTTGCACATTTGGGAGGAATGCTGTTCGGATTGATCCTGATTTTGTACTGGAGAAAAAAAAGCAATAACAATGGGACATATTATAGCTGATTTAAAGGAGACATTCAGAAGAGGAAATATTTTTATCCAACTGATTTATATCAACGTAGGCATCTTTGTAATCGGCACGTTGATCAACGTTTTCTTGCGACTGTTTGAAGTAAGCACCCCCGATATATTCGGTATATTTGCCCTGCCGGCATCCTTTATCGGATTTATTCATCAGCCGTGGTCGTTATTTACTTATATGTTTATGCATGCCGGCATCCTGCATATTCTATTCAATATGCTTTGGCTGTATTGGTTCGGAAGTTTGTTTCTCTACTTTTTCTCGGCAAAACATTTAAGAGGTTTATACGTACTGGGAGGTATTTGTGGAGGGTTGCTGTATATGGTTGCCTACAATGTATTTCCTTTATTCAGCTCGCAAGTAGCGGGGGCAACATTAGTAGGAGCATCGGCCTCCGTGTTAGCCATCGTAGCTGCCACAGCTTATCGTGAGCCTAATTACAGGGTACAACTTTTTCTTTTCGGTGCCATCCGTCTCAAATACCTGGCACTGATCGTTATCGGAATTGATGTATTGTC
Organism: Bacteroides sp. BFG-637; assembly: GCF_024793605.1. NCBI lineage: Bacteria > Pseudomonadati > Bacteroidota > Bacteroidia > Bacteroidales > Bacteroidaceae > Bacteroides > Bacteroides sp. BFG-637. The sequence goes on from NZ_JANUPD010000002.1 coordinate 914,555, forward strand.
CATTACCTCAAGCAATGCCGGAGGACATATCGCCCACTTAGGCGGTGCCCTTGCAGGACTTTGGTTTGCCGCCAGCCTAAGCAAAGGAACTGATTTAACTTCCTGGATCAACTGGATTCTGGATGGTTTCATCTCCCTGTTTCAGAAAAAAACATGGAAACGGAAACCGAAAATGAAAGTACACTATGGCAACAGTGCTACCGGTCGTGAGAAGGATTATGATTACAACGCTCAAAAGAAAGCACAGTCTGATGAAGTAGACCGTATCCTGGAAAAACTAAAAAATCCGGCTACGACAGTCTGACAACAGAAGAAAAGAAAAGCTTGTTCGACGCAAGCAAAAGATAAAAGAATGGAACATATTGGCAAATTTGTCACATATCTGATACTTGCTGTCAACGCTCTCTTTGTGGGAACGTTGATATTAAGTGCTTATAGCCCTTACCTTAACCCGAAAATAAATCCACTTGCCTCCAGTCTGGGACTTGCATTTCCGATATTCCTGACTATTAATCTAATTTTTATCGGTTTCTGGGCATTCGTCAATTACCGCTATGCTCTTTTGCCCGCCATTGGCCTTCTCATTTGTATTCCACAGATACGGACTTATATCCCTTTCAACTCCACCACTAAAACTATTCCGGAAGGAAGCATCAAAATCCTGTCGTACAATGTAATGAGTTTCAGCAATCTGGAGAAGAAAGGCGGAAAGAACCCGATATTGTCTTATCTTGCAGATAGCAATGCCGATATTATCTGTCTGCAAGAATATAACACTGCTACCAACAAAAAGTATCTGACAGAACAGGATGTAAAAAAGCATTGAAGGCCTATCCTTACCAATCCATCCACCAGCAAGGAAAAGGAGATGTTCAGCTTGCCTGTTTCTCCAAATTCCCTATACTTTCGACACATCCTATCGAATATAAAAGCAATTATAACGGTTCCATGAGATATGTACTGAATGTGAATAACGACACTCTTACATTAATCAACAATCATCTGGAATCTAACAAACTCACCAAAGAAGACAGAGGGATTTATGAAGATATGATTAAAGACCCGAATGCCAGGAAAGTAAAAACCGGACTCAGACAGTTAATAAGAAAACTAGCGGAAGCATCGGCCATTCGGGCTTCACAAGCAGATTCCGTGGCGAGAGTCATTGCCGAAAGTAAATACCCGACAACCATCGTATGCGGTGATTTCAACGATGGTTCCATTTCGTACACACACCGCATCCTGACTCAAGAGCTGGACGACGCATTCACACAATCCGGCAAAGGTCTGGGGATCTCCTACAATCTGAACAAGTTCTATTTCCGCATAGACAACATCTTGATCAGTCCCAACCTGAAGGCCTACAATTGCACCGTAGACCGGTCTATCAAGGCATCAGACCATTACCCGATCTGGTGCTATATCAGTAAACGATGAGAACTGAAAACTCTAATAAAAAAACACTTATGATGATTAAAAAGACACTAACCATTTTAGCAGTAAGTTGTATGATGTACTCCTGTGCTACGAAAACAGAAAGCAATCCTTTCTTTACAGAGTTTCAAACCGAGTATGGTGTTCCTTCTTTTGACAAGATTGAATTAGAGCACTATGAACCTGCCTTTTTAAAAGGTATAGAAGAACAGAATCAAAACATCGAAGCCATCATCGAAAGTCCGGAAATTCCGACATTCGAAAATACGATTGTAGCTTTAGATAACAGCGCACCTATCTTAGACCGGGTAAGCGCCATTTTCTTCAATATGACAGATGCGGAAACTACTGATTCGCTGACCGCACTTTCCATCAAACTGGCACCGGTTCTTTCGGAACATAATGATAATATCTCCCTGAATGGGAAACTATTCAAACGGGTGAACGATGTCTACCAAAAGAAAGATTCATTGAATCTGACGTCGGAGCAAGAACGTCTGCTGGACAAGACTTATAAAAGATTTGTCCGTTCCGGAGCAAACCTTAGCGAAAAAGATCAAGCTCGCCTCCGCGAAATCAACAAGGAGCTTTCTACACTTGGTATCACTTTCAGCAACAATGTGTTGAATGAGAATAATGCTTTCCAACTTTTCGTTGACAAGGAAGAAGATCTAGCAGGATTGCCTGAATGGTTCCGCCAAAGTGCCGCTGAAGAAGCGAAAGCAGCCGGACAACCGGGAAAATGGCTGTTCACCTTGCACAACGCCAGCCGTCTGCCTTTCCTGCAATATTCAGAAAATCGCCCTCTCCGGGAGCAAATATACAAAGCCTATATCAACCGCGGCAACAACAACGATGGAAATGACAACAAGGAAAATATCCGCAAAATCGTTTCTCTCCGCCTGGAAAAAGCGAACTTATTAGGTTTCGACTGTTACGCAAACTTCGTCCTGGATGAAACCATGGCAAAGAACGCCAGCAACGTAATGAGCCTTCTGAACAATCTATGGAGCTATGCACTCCCCAAAGCGAAAACAGAAGCTGGCGAACTCCAAAAGTTAATGGACAAGGAAGGAAAAGGAGAAAAGTTGGAAGCATGGGACTGGTGGTATTACACCGAAAAATTGCGGAAAGAAAAATACAATCTGTCAGAAGAAGATACAAAACCTTACTTCAAACTGGAAAATGTACGCGATGGTGCTTTCGCCGTAGCCAACAAATTATATGGCATCACCCTAAGCAAACTGGAAGGCATACCGACTTATCACCCGGATGTAGAAGTCTTTGAGGTGAAAGATGCAGACGGATCCCAGCTCGGTATCTTCTATGTAGACTATTTCCCACGTTCCGGGAAAAGCGGGGGTGCATGGATGAGCAACTACCGTGAGCAATGTGGAACAACCCGTCCGTTGGTATGCAATGTTTGTAGTTTTACCAAGCCGGTAGGCGACACTCCTTCTTTATTGACCATGGATGAAGTGGAAACCTTGTTCCACGAATTTGGTCACGCCCTGCACGGACTGCTGACCAAATGTGAATACAAAGGAACATCAGGAACCAATGTGGTACGTGACTTTGTAGAACTTCCTTCTCAAATCAACGAGCACTGGGCGACTGAACCGGAAGTGCTGAAAATGTATGCCAAACATTATCAGACAGGAGAAGTGATACCCGACGAAATCATCGAGAAGATACTGCAACAGAAAACTTTCAACCAGGGCTTCATGACCACCGAATTACTGGCTGCCGCTATCCTCGACATGAACCTGCACACGATGACAGATGTAAAGAATCCGGATATGCTTGCATTCGAAAAAGAAGCGATGGACAAGCTTAATTTGATTCCCGAAATAGCACCGCGTTATCGTGTGACTTACTTCAACCATATCATTGGCGGATACGCGGCCGGATACTATAGTTACCTATGGGCCAACGTATTGGACAATGATGCTTTCGAAGCTTTCAAAGAACACGGAATCTTTGATAAAAACACCGCCGACCTGTTCCGCCATAACGTATTGGAGAAGGGAGACAGCGAAGACCCGATGGTGCTTTATAAAAATTTCCGTGGAACGGAACCAAGCCTGGAACCACTACTGAAAAACAGAGGAATGAAATAATTCAGCAAAAAAGCCCTTAAACATCAAATATTTGAGGGCTTCTTACATATAAATGTGAAAAAAAAACTATATTTGCAGCCTTGTATACGGCAAAAAGAACTTGTGTACGACAGAATTTAACTGAAAATTAAATTAAAAAAGTAATCATCATAAATTAAAAGTAAAATGCAAAACAAAGGATTTGTAAAGGTTTTTGCGGTACTACTCACATTGGTATGTTTGTTCTACCTTTCCTTCTCCTTCGTAACACGCCATTATACCAACAAGGCGAAAGAAGTTGCGAACGGTGACCCGAAAGTGGAACAAGACTACCTCGACTCTCTCTCCAATGAGAAAGTATGGTTGGGTAACTGGACGCTGAAACAATGTCGTGAGATGGAGATTAGTTTAGGTTTGGACCTAAAGGGTGGTATGAACGTTATCCTTGAAGTATCTGTACCTGATGTTATCAAAGCACTGGCTGACAACAAGCCGGATGAAGCTTTCAACAATGCATTGGCAGAAGCTGCAAAACAGGCTGTCAACAGCCAGGACGATATCATCACCCTGTTTGTTAGAGAATATCACAAAGCTGCTCCTAACGCAAAACTTTCCGAACTCTTCGCAACACAACAGTTGAAAGACAAAGTTAACCAAAAATCATCGGATGCAGAAGTTGAAAAAGTATTGAGAACAGAAGTAAAAGCTGCTGTTGAGAACTCATATAACGTACTTCGTACCCGTATCGACCGTTTCGGTGTTGTTCAGCCGAACATCCAGAGCCTGGAAGACAAAATGGGGCGTATCATGGTGGAATTGCCGGGTATCAAAGAGCCGGAACGTGTGAGAAAACTTCTCCAAGGTTCTGCTAACCTGGAATTCTGGGAAACTTATACAGCTAAAGAAGTTCTTCCTGCCATGCAATCTGCAGACGCTAAATTGCGCGCTATATTGGCACAGGAGACAGATGTAGACTCTGCCGCTGTAGATTCTTCCAAAGAAGCTCCGCTTGCAGAAGCTACTCCGGCCAAGAAAAGCGTAAGTGCTGCCGACAGTCTTGCTGCTGCCCTGAAAGGAGATGCAGTTGCTGAAGAGAATTCAACAGCCAACCTAGCAGAAATTAAAAAACAATATCCTCTGCTGGCTATCCTGCAATTAAACTCTAGCGGACAAGGTCCTGTCATCGGTTACGCTAACTACAAAGATACTGCTGATATCAACAAATATCTGGCTATGCCGGAAGTTAAAGCAGAACTCCCGAAAGACCTTCGTCTGAAATGGGGTGTTTCTCCTTCTGAATTTGACAAGAAAGGACAGACTTTCGAATTATATGCTATCAAGTCTACCGAACGTAACGGCAAAGCTCCGTTGGAAGGCGATGTAGTAACAGATGCGAAAGACGAATTCGACCAATACAGCAAACCGGCTGTCAGCATGACAATGAACTCTGACGGTGCACGTCGTTGGGCACAGTTGACCAAACAGAACATCGGCCGTTCTATTGCTATCGTTCTTGATAACTATGTATATTCTGCACCAAACGTAAACTCTGAAATCACAGGTGGACGTTCACAGATTACAGGTCATTTTACCCCTGAACAAGCAAAAGACTTGGCAAACGTATTGAAATCAGGTAAGATGCCGGCTCCGGCTCACATCGTACAGGAAGATATCGTTGGTCCGTCATTGGGTCAAGAATCTATCAATGCAGGTGTATTCTCATTCGTAGTGGCTCTGATTCTGTTGATGATCTATATGTGTATGATGTACGGCTTCATACCGGGTATGATTGCCAATGGTGCATTGTTCCTGAACTTCTTCTTCGTATTAGGTGTCCTCTCCTCCTTCCAGGCAGCATTGACAATGTCCGGTATTGCCGGTATGGTGTTGTCACTAGGTATGGCAGTGGATGCGAACGTACTTATCTACGAACGTACAAAAGAAGAACTTCGTGCGGGTAAAGGTGTGAAGAAAGCACTTGCTGACGGTTATTCCAACGCATTCTCCGCTATCTTCGACTCGAACCTGACATCCATCATCACAGGTATCATTCTGTTTAACTTCGGTACCGGTCCGATCCGTGGTTTTGCCACGACATTGATTATCGGTATTCTGGTATCCTTCTTCACCGCTGTGTTCATGACTCGTATAGTTTACGAACACTTCATGAACAAGGACAAACTGTTGAACCTTACATTCACAACCCCTGTTTCAAGAAACTTGATGACCAACACACGTTTTGATTTTATGGGAACAAACAAAAAATCCCTTATCATCACTGTAGCCATCATCCTCGTTTGTATCGGTTCATTTGCCATGCGTGGTTTAAGTCAGAGTATCGACTTTACCGGTGGACGTAATTTCAAAGTACAATTCGAGAATCCGGTAGGAACCCGAACAGATTCGTGAATTGATCTCCAGCAAGTTCGGTGATGCTAACGTTAGTGTTATCGCTATCGGTACAGACAAGAAAACTGTACGTATCAGTACCAACTACCGTATTGAAGATGCAGGAAACGATGTTGACTCTCAAATCGAAGCATACTTATATGAGACTTTGAAACCTGTGCTGACTCAAAACATCACTCTAGCTACCTTTATCGACCGTGATAATCACACAGGTGGTAGTATTGTAAGTTCTCAAAAAGTGGGTCCAAGTATCGCAGACGATATCAAGACAGGTGCTATTTATTCTGTAGTATTGGCATTGATTGCTATCGGTCTGTATATCTTAATCCGTTTCCGCAACATCGCATATAGTATTGGCTCTATCGTAGCTCTATCGTGCGATACCATCATGATTATCGGTGCTTACTCATTGTTATGGGGCATCGTTCCATTCTCACTGGAAATCGATCAAACATTCATTGGGGCTATCCTGACAGCTATCGGTTACTCTATCAATGACAAGGTGGTAATCTTCGACCGTGTGCGTGAGTTCTTCGGCCTGTATCCGAAACGTGACAAACGTCAGTTGTTCAACGATTCATTGAACACTACACTTGCACGTACTATCAATACATCATTAAGTACATTGATCGTATTGCTGTGTATCTTCATCCTTGGCGGTGATTCAATCCGCAGCTTTGCATTCGCAATGATCTTGGGTGTTGTTATCGGTACATTGTCATCACTGTTCATTGCATCTCCGATTGCATACAACATGATGAAGAACAAAAAAGTTGTACCAGTAACTACGGAAGAATAATAAATTCCAGAAATAGAAAAAGCCTCTTCCGAACAATTCGGTAGAGGCTTTTTCTATTGATTATTAAAACAAATAGAAGCTATAAGACGTTCATCTTAAAAGAAGCCATTGTTAAACTTAAAACCAGATACAGCATGAAAGCAAACCAAAACAACTTCTCACAGATTCTCCGTAGTAGCCCCGAGGGGAATCGAACCCCTATCTAAAGTTTAGGAAACTTCTAACCTAACTTTGAGTATCAACCACTTGCGAGGTTATTTCAAATTTTCGTAGAACTATAGTAGAACTTTTGTATTTTTGTTGAATACCCCTGCCTCTCCAAAAGAAGAATACAGGGGTACAATGCAACACCGATTTTCAGAATCGGTACTGCAAAGATATGACTTTTATTTCAAAGGACAAAGAAAAACCGGGCGCACTTCACAGTGAACCCGGCTCAGAACAAAAGTTCTACTCTATTACTAACACCTAATCATTTCTTTTTCCGTTTCTTCAATTCTATATATTCCGAATACACTATTTTGGTATGGGGATTGCTACTTACAACTTCTTGCCTAATAGCCTTTGTTCCCCATCGGAAAAACAACCATTGCTTAGGCACTCTATGCACTACTTGAAATAGGGTATCTACAGATTGTATGCGTAAATCCAGTTTCTTATCGGGCATGATTAAGCCATCAACATTTATCCACGGGTCTTCCCATCGTATCGCTTGGACTTTAAGATAGGATGTATCACGGTATATAATGCTATCCTTAACTATGGTTTGTACCTCCACCTCCGTTTTTGTTGCAGTCGTGGAAGCCGCTTGCAACCTCTTTACTTTCAAGTCAAGTTCCTTAACGGTATTCGTCAAGTCGGCGCAATGCTTTTCCACCTCAGACTTGGATAAAGTCAATGCCTGTACAGAGGCAGCGGATTTCCCGGATTCTGTTTGGTAAAATTCGACTTTCTCCAACAAGGCGGTTTGGTTGCCATCCAACCTTTCCTTTTCTGATTTCAACTTGGAACAATAAGCCCATAGCCCAAAGGTAGCCGCCATCAAAAGCCCACAAAGGGCGATTAATATCAAAAACGCTTTATTTCTCATATTCCTTGATGTATTGGATTATACCCTCTACGTGGGTGTTCACAATGTTTTGTTTCCCCTCCATAGATGTAAGGTAAGCAATATCTTCCTTGTTATCCATGAAGAAATTCTCCGTCAATACAGCCGGGCATTTCGTCTTGGAAAGGATGTAGAAATTTTCCTCCCAATCCGGGTCGCCATCCGAATAGTCACGCCTAATCTTTTGCCCGGTAATAAAGCAAGCGGCAGCATCATACATTCGGTTTGCCAGTTCGTCAGCTTTCGTTTTGCCCTTAGTGGTATAGGCAGACCATCCACGGGCATTCATCCATTCGCCATTCCCGGCAGCATTGCAGTGGATGGAAACAAGCAACACGTTATTAGCCCCGTATCGGGCGCAAACCTCGTTCACACGCCTTGCACGTTCAGCCAAAGGCACGTCCAAGTTCTCCTTAACAATGCGTTCCGCTACATAGCCACGTTTAGCCAGTTCACGCACGACTTCATCCGCAATTTCTCTCGTATAGGCATACTCTCTGAAAGTTCCATCCGGGCTGCGTTTACCCGGTGTATTTTCTCCATGCCCATTGTCTATAAGTATCTTCATTCTTGATTCAATTTATGGTAAAAATCTATTTTTATACGGTCATAAACCGTCTGTACATTGGTATAAGTCCTGCCGTTATTCACGCTTTCTGCATATACCTCACTCCATACGCATTGCTCCACCCACTCAATCCATTCGGGGGACGTGTAGCTGGATAAGCGTTTGCCCCGATAGGTATAGTAGTCAAACCTGCTATTCCTATCTTCGTGCAAGTTCATTATCAAGGTGTGTATCTTAACCTTTGTAGCCTCATGGTCGGCTATGTGGTTTTCCTCTCTCACTTTCCGAATAATCCGGCACACCCTTTCTATAGCAAGGTCAAAGTATATACCCGAAGTATTCTTTATCCTTAGCTGTGTTTCCGGGCGCAACCCCTCCGCAATATCCGTAAGCATATCATTCTGATTCTTGGTTTCCGTCAGAAGTTCGGCTACCATAGACTGATTGCCTTTAATCATGCCGTTAATGATAGACTTGAACCATTTGAAACAAGCTATCATAAGTGCAGCCGCCAAACAGAGGAACACAGCGCACACTATCACCATAAAGCCAAAATCGCTTATGCCTTGTGCCACTTTCAAACTTTCTTCCATCATCGGTTTTTCTTATACTTGTTTCGCTTGTAATACTCAAAGTTATCTCTATCCTCCTGCGTGATTGGAGTATTCGGTGGAAAGAACTTAAACCCGTACATCGTTCCATAGCGTACCACTTTGATAACGGCACGAAACGGATATTTGCGCTTCGGGTCTAAAACAACATCTTTCAACTTCTTGCTGTCAGTATAGAAAGCGGATGCACCGATACCCTCGCCATAGGCGATAAGTGTTCTCGTTCCGTTCTCTGTCTGTCTTTCCTTACACCCCGTAAACACCGTGACCTCATTAATCACGGCATCTACTGAGGTGTATTCACAATCGAAAATATCTTCATTCAAGGATTCGGTTTCCTCAAAGTCCATTACTTCGTTCATAAGTCCATCGGTATGTTATAGGTTTCACAATCGGCATCCACCATTTTACGGATAGCCAAACGGTCTTTCAAAAAGTCCTCATAGGGGGCTTTCGCACTTTCGGCAAGTAAGCCCAGCATGGCAGACTGATATTCGTTTACCAGCTTACTTTCTGTCTTAGCCGGGTATCTTGCAGTAAGCAACGTGCTGAAAATATTATCAGCCGTTTTTGGATATTCCACCCTCACGCTGTCATATTGGAACATCGTGCCTGTGGCACGTTCCGCATCAGTCGTAATCTCAATGCCACCCTCTTTGTCTGCAATAACCTTAACCTCTTTGATGTTATGGTTATAAAGGAACGTTCCCTGCCCGTTATTAAGAGAATCTATCACCTCCGGCTTAGTCTTAGCCAGCAGCCCTGTAGTCAAAACATTTGCTTCCATCGTTCAAACAATTATTAAAAATGAATTTACTGTGTTCCTCCGAGCACCTGATTATCCAGCCATATTCAGATGGGAAGAAGTGTTTAATATCCGTTTCATCTTTGATTTCGTATTTATTGATGGTGCGGTGGAATTTCTTATAAAACCTTTTCAGAATACCGCTTCTTAGCAATATGCCGTAATGGTTTTGTTTGAATCCCACATAATCAATGCTACGAGCATCAACCGGGAATATCTGCCAATTGCTTTTAATCTCTACTTTCAATTCGCCACCCAAGTAAAGCCCCATCATGTCGAGTACGAAATGCAGTGCCTCTTTGTCAGCGCATAGTATCACCATATCATCCATATAGCGATAGTAGTAGATTTTCACCCCAAAACGCTTCATCACTATCTTAGCCAGTTCTTCTTTAACCCAATGGTCGAAATATGCTAAATAGAGATTAGCCAAATATTGACTTGTGAAATTGCCTATTGGCAGCCCCTTGTCTTTACCGTTACTATCTATTATCTTATCCAACAGCCTTAACAGTTGTTCATCCGCTATAGTGTAGCGGATTATCCTTTTCAATGCTGCGTGGTCTATGTTATCATAGAACTTCTTGATGTCAATCTTCAAACAGAACCTTGTACCTTTTCTGTCTATGATTAAAGCCGTATGCACATCCTCCATACATTTATGAATACCACGCCCTTTGATACAAGCGTATGTATTCGCAATGAAGAAGTTAGTCCAGTAACGCCCCAACACATTGATAATGCAATGGTGTACTATCCTGTCCGGGAAGAACGGGGCAATCATAATCACCCTTTCTTTCGGCTCATATATAACCTTAATCCGATATTCACCGGGGGTATAAGTTTCATTGCGCAAGTCCCAGTACAAGCTATCCAAATTCTCCAAAATGTTCTCATTGAACTTGGATATTTCGGTACGCTCTCCTTTGCCTTGCTGTGCCTTATATTGCGCCCGTATGAGGTTGGAGCATTCATATATCAGGTGATAAACATTCTTAATTTTCTTAGCTTGGGAAATGAATATCTTTCCTGTATCACCGACATATAAACCGCAATCCTCAAAATCCGAGTATTGATAAAAGCAGGTATCAGCCGTATAACATAACCCGTATTCAGTCTTTACTACACCCATTTGTGCCGTTGTTCTAAAACAGAGCTTTCAATTACTTACTTGCACCGTCCTAATCCATATTATTTTACCAACTATCAGACGTGCCGATAGTCTCTGTGAGGTAAGGGCGTGGCAGCAACAGTTATAAGTTGAAACCACGGTAAAAGCGGAACCCAATGTTCGCATTCGCATTCGAGGAACGATTATTCGCATTCAGATAACCGAAACCCGCAGTCGCACCATTATTCGCATTAGCAGACAAAAGGGCACCAGCCGCCACAACCCTGTAATGTTTTTATTTTTTTCAATCCAACGCCATTTTCGTTGCTCCGTTCACCGAGTTTTGCAGTCCGTCAAAAACGGCACAAGCGGAACCCAATGCCCGCATTCGCATCCGAGGAACGACCATTCGCACCCAGAGAACCGAAACCCGCAGTCGCACCATAATGCGCAGAAGCAGACAAAAGGGCACCATACCAGCCTACAGCAGACCACGTACTACCACCTGTGGGAGTCCAATAGTAATCGCAATAGCCTTTATTACTTGAACCTCCTACTTTTTCGGCAAAGGAATAACCTTTAGTGGAATGAGCCATAGAAAGCACATAGCCCTCAGTTCGTGGAAGCTCCGTAATGGCTTCCATATCCGATAGGTACGGTAGTAGCACTATCTGAATGAGAGGTGAATTTTGTCGGGTCTTCGCATACATAGGCAATAGATACATCCGCTTTATGCCAAATTAGTACATCATCAGCAAGCATCCACAAGTATTCATAAGGAGTTTCCAAACCACGGTAAGAGGTTACTTGTACCACCTTATCGCCACCAGTCCATCCCTTGATAGTGTAGGACACCTTACCCGTGTTGTTTCCCAGCGTTGCAGTAACACCGCAAGGGACAAACGGTTTGTAACCTCCCCATGTATTCCACTCCGTACCATTAACAACCGGACCACTCCCTAAGCCTCCTTGATGGAATCCGTCAGCAGTCAGCGTTTCGGTGTAAGCATCTTGGCAGTGCAATGAGGCATATTCCACACGTTGCAACCAAGCAATTTCATTGTACACCCTGTACGCCCCGTGGTGTGTTCCGTTCTTGCAAAGAGGACGAACACCAGCCTTTGAAATGGAAGTACGAGGCATACCCAACATGGAGTTGTAAGTACCATCCTTAGCGGCATCACCAGCACCCGAACCACCTCTGAATTGTGCGGCATTCGCTTTGAGTATAACAAATCCGTCTGAATCCCTTGCAATTTCATCGCCATTCCAAGTGAGCCAACATCCCGAAACGGCTACAGAGTTGGTAATATCCACCGTTGCATACCACGGGCTTACCGTCTTTCGTTCCATCTTGATAAAGCCGGGCAACGGATATTCGGAATAGGCACGAATCCATTTCGTCCCCTCTATTTCCAACTTGAAGTAATATTCCGGCTTTTCAAGCATTACATTACCGTCCGTGCTGTCAATCACAGCCGTTGCACCCGAATCCTTTTTACGGCTGTCATTTTGGTTAAGGTAATACTTAACCGAGCCGTCAGGGTTTTCCACAAAGCGTTTCAGCTTCGCTTGAATGGGTAATGTACGGTGTAAATCCAAATTACCCACACGCTTTAGTTTGTAGTCCTGTGAGTTGAAATCACCTTGCACCCCATACCATTGGTCGTAAGGATATTGCGGTTTCGTGTTTCCGCTTCCCAATAATAATCCCATAGCTATAAGTTATTTAATAGTTTCACCAGCACCCCAATACACATCATATACCGAAAGGTCGATACCGTTTGGGGATATTACGGTTATCGCTCCGGGCGTCCAATCCCCGATAGGTACGGGGAACATACTAAATTCCTTATCACAAATGAGCTTGCATTTAAGCAGCGTACTTGTTTCCATCGTAACCTCTTTAGGTCGTACAAAGACGGTAAACGGAACACCACCCAAAGCAAAACCATTGGAAAGGTCTGTAACCTTACCTTTGGAAAGAATCCGTAGGCTGTACATCGTTGTTTCCATAATTCACTGAGTAAATCAAGTTTATTTAACTGCAAATATAATCATAAATGTGTTCAACAAACACATTTATGATTATAATTAAAGTATATCATCAGATAATGAGGTATAACGTGCTTCAAGTTCATTGATTTTATCTCTTAGCAACTGCCTTTCATTATGCAATGCCTTTATCTCATACGGCATTGCATACCCCATTAGGGCGGCTTCGTAGCATTTGATTATCTTATAATCGCTACTTGCCAACACCTCCTTTGAGCGTTCAATCTCATGTGCCACCTTTTGAAAGTCGGGGACTTCTATGTATCTGAATGAAATCCTGTCCCCGGCATCGTATGGCACAATGCGCACAACATAGCCCTCCTTATCTGTGTTTTGTTTACTTTCATCTATTGCATCCACTGGCTTATATATGGTTGGCAGTTCAGCCACCTGTTCAATAACCGATACCATGCGTGTTGTTATTTCCCCCGTTTTCTCATTTCTGATTTTTTGAGGAATAGGGGCTATTTCTATACATTGTAGATAGTCGCCATCCATATATCCGTATAATACTCTTTCTTCCATATTTTTAGTATTTCCATCTACTTACTAACCATGCTTGTTTTTTAACTCCATCTACATATCCTACGGTATATACAAACATACCACCTTGACCCTCTCCAAAATCGTAGTAGTCATTTACCGAAGTATCATCATAGATTAGGTAGCCGCTTCTTGGTCTGAATCTCATATAGCCTCTCCACCACTGCTTTACAAATATAACCTGCCCTTCTTTAGGAGAAGCCGGAAGATACACTACTGATGCGGCAGACGTGTACCCTATTACCACGGTATCTTCTCTATTCAAATACCATGTGTTATTCGACGTTCCTGTAATACACTTTCGACCAAAAATCAAGCCTCCGGCAAATAAATCATAGAAGAAACCGCCAAAGGCTGGTGCAGTCCCCGAATTAGAAGCCCGACCATAAACACCTGCCACGATTGTATCTACCGCATTTATAGCCCATGTTCTTGCCGGAACATTTGCAAAACCAAGCCCAACAATAGCCCCACGGTGCGTATATCCGCTACTTGCTGGCATACCGTCCGTACCTGCCATATTTGAGAATATTCCCGTTGGTGACATATAGGAAACCGCATTAGAATAGTTAGGAGCATTTTTAGCCCTTGTTTCAAAAATTCCACGGTTGGCATCTATTGTCATTTTTGCGCCAAAATCAACGAGCGCATAATCACCACCACCACTTGAAGATTCAATATAAATACGAGCCATTGAAGCATCCAGCTCTACCCTGTTACCATTACCCATAGTGGAAACAATCTTACCGCCCTTAATAAACCAATCTCCAATGTTTGCCCCCTCAGCCAATAACAAGTTTGTGGCAATAGTTTCAAATTGCGCTCCAAACGTATTCCATTTGCTTGTTGTCGTGGGAGTGACATTTGAGAATGTTCCTGCATCAATACGGACTATATAGTATTGATTGTTGTATTTTACAGCATCCAACCGTTTGCTATTTCCGTAATAAGTCTTGGATGAATCATAAATACCCCTATAAACAAGTACGGGGCTATCGCCTTTCTCCCCCTTATCACCCGGCTTTCCATCTTCACCTTTATCACCTTTCGACCCCGTTACACATATTGCAGCCGTAGTGTCGCTCGTTCCATTCGTATAAGTGATAACCGAGCGTGTCCATATATACCATTTGTCTTTCCAAGTTGGGCGTGTTGTACTCCATGAGCCATTAAGTAATGAGGTTGCCGAACTGGATAGGTAGTATTGTTCAATAATAGAACTTACGCCAACACCGCTATCACCCGTAGAGCCTTTGCCGCCTGTAATACAAACCGCCTTAGTGTAGGTAGTCGTGTTGTCTGAATAAGATACTTTCGTTCTACTCCATATATACCTCCCATTTATCCATGTCGGGGCGGTTGTCTGCCACCCCGTAGTAGGCGCAACTGAATTTGACGTGCTTTGTGCATATTCCACATCTGCCAATGTCACACTAACACCAGGCTTTCCATCTTCACCATCATAAGGATTTACACGAATAGGGGTACTCCATTTCTGTATCATCAGGTCTGCTTTGCCATTCATTACGGAAGCAATGTCATTCACAGGTAAAGCCCCCATCAACAAACGTATATCATCGAAATACACGGCAGAACCGAATACATCATCATCGTAAATAGCAAAGCCTACAGCCATGATATTAACGCTACCACTATGTAATTGCTCTCCGTTTTTGAATACCGTAACGGTACGGTCATTAAAACGGAATGCAAGGTGAAACCACGTATTAGGCGTGATTGCAATACTCTTTTCCACATAGTGCCTACCGTTATATCCGTTCAACATCCACTTGACTTGATTTTGGTCTGACTTCATCCAAAAACAGAGTGTAAAACTTTCCCCAAAGGGTAAATCATAAGGAATACGGCTCTCCATTCCACCACTCAGATTGAGGGCATATCTCGTTCCGTCTTTTACTACCGTCCCACCGCCCAGCACACCATTATAACCGTTACCCGAAATATCGGCAATGCTTGAAGTGTCGTTAGCTTCAATGGGCAAATGAAATTTGGTACGGTCTGCAAGCCCGGACTTCTTAGCCATTGTACACCAAATATATTCCAACGCTCCTACTTTCGGCATTTCCGTACTCCACCCGGTAGGGTTGGAAGAATTAACATCCAAATCGGGCGGTACTAAAGTCGAGCCATTTTTAGCGTAACGATACTCGTAATATTCACCAGCTCCGGCATCCGTTCCACCTGTACCCGATTCGCCTTTAATCAAAGCCCAAGTGTAATCCATCGGATTATCACTGTCTTTCTGCACGTAGTCGGTGTATTGCCCTATGTAGTCGCCCGGCTCTTCACCATTGTTTGCAGTGAACGACATTCCCCCGTTGTCCGAATACTTGATATGGAAGTATGGAGTACGCCCATCTTCACCGGGTAAACCGGGCGTTCCGTCTTGTCCTTTCGTGTCGCTCCACTTGTAGGCACTTGGTTTGTCGCTATCGGTGGGTATCATATCCACATACAAACCCAACCATCTTCCGGGTGTTTCACCGTTTCCGGCTGTGAACGTTTTGCCGCCATCATCGGAATACTTCTTATGAAGATAGCTACTCTTTCCATCTTCCCCCTTAATAGCTCCAACATCTTTCCAGTTCGTGCCATCCCAAATATAGAGGTTGCCCCCGATTAGATAAGCATCGCCCTCTGAATTTCCAACGGTAGGCAGTTGTGAAACATTGTCCTTAGAACCTTTGATATTGATTGAAGTACCATCAGCACCACGCACACGAAAAGGAATACCCCACGCACCCTCCGTATCAGTCTTGGCGTTCTTTATACTCATCCAAACCACGTTTTCGGACGAAGTTCTGTGCCAACCTCCCGTAGAGCCATCCCCCGTAGGGGTGGCAGGCTTGGTTTCACTGTCATTATAGGTATAGAATACGGATAAACCGCTTTCTCCCTTATCCCCGGTAGAACCTTTCGCCACAACCGACCAATATACGGAATTGGTAGGCAGGTTGCCCATGCTTGGTGTGGGGTTAGTGTATCGGTAGGTACACGTTTCACCATTCACCGTGTAAGCCACCTCATCCCCGGCATAGTACACGTACTTCGGGTTATATGTGCCACGGAACACCCCGATATGTGAGGTGTCCCCACTATCAGAAAGCAAACGGACGTTGTGCAACGTTAATTGGCGTTTTGCCGTTACGTTCCAATCAATAGAACTTGAAGAATCACCGATACGGAACTTGTTGCCGTCCAAATCCAAATAGCACTCCTTATCGCTTGTTATAATCTTACCCGTAGTGATAGTGTTTCCGTTGATACGGGTAAATCCGTAGGTAGTGGTAAAGTCCCTGAAATCATCATCCGAATGCACCGACCCCAATATACCCACTTGGAAATAATAGTTGTTCGGGTCTTCGGTTGGTTCAACCTTTAGTTGTTCCTGTGTCACATACCAAATGCCATCCGTGCTTTTCTTGGAGCACTTGGCAAACACATAGTACCCCTTTGGGCTTGATAGAGTGAATGAGTCAGCCGCCATGTTCCAATGCTTGATTATCTCATCATCAATAGTCAAGTGAGCCAATACCCCGGCAGAAGCATCAAAACGATTGGATATTCCGTTTACGTTGGCTTGCAGTATCACATCTATCAAAACAAATTGTTGGCTCTTAGACCCCACCGTAAGCATATTGGTGTCAATGGAATTGGGCTTGATGTTTTCGGGGTCAAAATAACCGTCCGTATCATACACCATTGTACGCAGTTCCTCTGTTGTACGCCATCCCCTCCGTGCCTTAGTCAAGTCCCGAAGCCGATTGTTTTCTATGATTGTTTCGTGCCGTCCCACATCCACAACCGTTTGAGTGATTGGGGAAATGGCTGTAATGTCCGAAAGGGTCAGTGTATAGTCATGCTCCACAAGCAGGTTCTTTGTCACCTTTTGGATGCGGATATTCTTCTCAATACCGAAACGCTCATCTTTCACGGGTACATAGTTACCCACATGAAAGACGGTTGTTTCGCTATCGCTTGGCAAAGCGTTCAAAAAATAGGAACGTTCAAAGGTAAGCTGATATTGCGCCCGTGCCTGTGTGCGTGGCTTGAACTCGTTATATCCGGCATACCATAAATCTTCCTCTGCATCATCTTCATAAGATTTAGGCAGGTGAATATCCGTAATCTTATACGTGTCACCCTCCGTTATTCGGTAAGCCTCGCTTTCAGTGGTAGGAATAGTTAGCCCCCTGTTGTCCGTAAATGGAATGAGCGTAAACCTTTTTGTTGCATGGTCGTATCCTCCCTTTTTCGCCAATTCAAATTGTTGTCCGGCTAATTTACCCGAAATGAAATTAATCTTTGCCGATACCTCGTTAATCAGATACTTTGTACCTTTATCGTCTTTCTCGTTCAGGTCAAAGTCCATTGTATCATCAATGAAGCTGTTTATATCATCAGCCACCAAAGCAGTAACCGTACCCGTCCGTTTCGGGAAAATATTATCATACGTCACAGCATCCTCATCACTACCCAGTGCATCCCTCAAATCGCCATCCTCCAAATAACGCTTGTTATCATCGGATATGCCTATATATTCGCTCTGAGGCGGTACTATTGTACCGTCCCATAGTTTGTGTTCCTTTTTGTTCAAACGCACTGGAAACGGAAGCTGTAGGCGTTCTGAATAGTCCCTGTAATCACTCCGAATGTTGGTCGTGCCACCCTCCACCCAAAGTCTTGTGATAATGGTCTTATCATCTACCTTTTGCTCTTTGAGCTTGTACAAGCCGTTGCCTTTGCCCCACTCAAAGAAAGCGTTGCCACCCGGGGGCACAACTTTTGCACCGAACTTTCCTATGTGGATGGTACGCACCCCGTCCTTTTGGGTAATGAGAAACTCCAAATCAAATTCACGGTCACTGCAAAGCATTTGCAAAACCTGTAGGCAATTGTTACGGGCAAAGGAAATGGTACGTGGTTCTGTGTCCGGGCAATTAGCTTCATCGAAAGCCCATAAGCCCGGATAGTCACGGCTCACGTTGTAGATAAGCACCTTTACAAAGTCCCGGATATTATAAGTGAGGTCAAACGTGCTTTTGCTGGATTTCCCGTTTGCATCGGTGTTTCGGTACAGGCTTTTCATCAGCTCGTACATCACTCCGTAGAAAGTGGCATCATGCACATAATGGTTGTCCGAAAGCATTTCACGGTTCACCTTAGTACGGATGGTGTATTCTTCACCCTCCACTATGATTTTATCTCCCTTGCCTAAATTAAGCAACTCAGAGGAAACAATGGAAAGCTGTACGTTATCATCCCCCATTAAGGAACTGTTTTGAGCGGCTGATTTCAGCGTACAAAACGGCTCTTTGGAAAACAAGCGTACCTTTTCACCGTTGCGCCTGATTATTTCAAGAGTTCCCATATCACAATAGCATTGGTTTCAAATTTTTCAATGTCTTCAATCACGCCCGAAACGATTATCTCGTATTCACCGGGTGTAACGTAAGTGTGTTCTATCGTTTGTTCGCTGCCGGACACATCGTAAGTGTGCGTGCCGTCACCCCAATAGATATTAAGCAGCTTGGACGAAGTGACGGTAATCGTAGCCTTGCCGTTTGCAGTTCCACCTATATATCTAAGCACCTTTTTCACAGGTTCATCTTCCACCAGCTTTAAACGGAATGTACCCACCATCAAATCGTTGCTATATTGTCCCCAGCTCTTTTCCGGGTCTGCCTCATCCAGCAATTCCACTTCATATACCAAAGGCTTTGCCTTTCCGTCATAGTCCACACGCAAACGGTGGTTCCCCTCCGCATCGAATTGGGAAAAGAAAAGGTTTACCCATTCCACATAGGCGGCACGTCCCGAAGCCTCAATAAAGCAATCCAGTGTAATGTTGCGTTCCTTGTAGCGTGGTCGCTTCTTATCCCTTACAATACCGTGGTAATTGTCCCAGTTCACTTGCAAGGCTTCTTTGCGCTCCAACCGTCCAACCAATCCGGCACTTTTGGAAACGAATACCCCAAACTCCTTGAAGTTCTTTCCGTCTATGAAATATTCCACATCCGTATCTTTCTGCAACTCGAATATTTCACGGGGTTCTTTCGCCACGTCAAACAGTTTCACTTCGTCCAGCAAGGCTTTCGTCCCAAAAAGTGATTGGTCGTTGATGGAAAGCCCCGTTGGTGTCTTTGGTAATATTTCACTGAATATCCGGGTCGTGTTCTCATAGACGGTAAACATATTGCCGGACTTAACGAAAGCAAAGAAAATCCAGCCATCGGGCATTACATCAAGCCATTGCTCTTTATAATTGTCTATACCGGGCATATTCAGCACCCAGCCTAACTTTTGAGAAACAGGCAGCACCCAAAAACAAAGTGTAAAATTACCGCTAAAGGGTATGGAACGAGCTGTTTCGCATTCGCCCGTACCATTCAAAGCAAGTGATTTACCCACTTTAGATTTCTTAGAAAAATCCGCACCATCCGATAAGGTGGCATCGTTGCGGTACTGTGAAAAGTCGTAAGCTATACTACCGTCCGGGTCATCGAAAGGCAGGTGTAAAATCATGTTCTTATCCATATCAGTAAGTATTTTTATTCATTTGTCTAACTTCTATCCCCACTCCCTCTATATCCGCTTTGGCATTGCCATACAGATTCACAAGCACCTTTGCATCCGTTCCGGCTACCGCCACATACAGATACGAGTTATCGAAAGCGTCTATGGTAACAATCGCATTGTCCGACACGTTTACGGCACTATGGGAATCATGCCGTGCATATACCCGTGAAACAGAATAGCCGTCATACTCCAACATAGCTTTGCAGTCACCATTCAGCACCACATCGGGTAAATTCACCTTATCCGTAACCTCATCATCCACAAACACCCCGTAAACCTCGCATTTGCCTTTGAAGTGTTCCCGTATAAAGTCAAGCGTGGGGTAATTCTCCGATATACAGAAATCTATGCCCTTAATGTAAAGCTGTATCAGTTGCTCATAGTCAAGCCCCGTTCTTAGCTTCATTTGCCACATCCGGCAAAGCCCCTTTGCCTTGCCATCCTCTTTAAGTTGTTGTACCAGTTCCATAACTATGCTATTCCTTGTGATAAAAGTGAACTATCTTTATTTTCAATGCGCTTCAAAGTAGTTTTAATCTCCGTCAGCTCTGATGCACTCAACTTCGTGTTGGCGGCTATTTCGGCTTGGTAAACAAGTGCCTGCCTCATAATAGAGGTTTGGTCGCTTTGGTTTATGACAAAGGCATTCAACCGCCCGGCTATCACACCGCCCGTTTCCTCATTCATGGAAGTAACCGCACCCGTAAGGGGGTCTTGCTGTACGGTTTCTTCCTCCACATCCTTAATCCAATCACCAATACCCTCCAATGCGGAATTGAACAAATCCCCGGCAGCGTTCACCATCCTTTCAAATTCTCGCTTCTCTACATCGGTCAGTTTCCCGTCTTTCATGGATTCTCCCAAATAGAGAACGGCATCATTGATTCCCTTTGCCAAAAACTCACGTTTCAACGCTTCCACAACCGCTTTTTTAAGGACTTCTTTTGTCTTTTCGCCCAATGCTTCCGCTGCATCCTCACCTTTGCAATAAGCATCTACCAACGCATCGGCAAATTCATCAATGGCGGTTTTTACATCCGTTCCGGCAAGCGTTTCCATCATTGACCTATCCAAATCCTCTATCTGTTGGGTAATGGATTCTATTTGCTCGTTCCACTGTTGGATTTTTCCGTTATCGGTTTTCTTCTTATCCTTTTCAGCTTGAATTTGCTTTCTTAAATCCTCTTGTTGCTGTTTGAGGTTCTTTTTCTGAGCCTCATAGATAGAAAACATATCTCCGTTTTCTTCCGCATTCTTCAACTGTTTGTTGAGTTCCTTAATCTCCTTGTTGAGTTGAGCGTAACGGGCAAAATCCCAATTCTTCTTTGCTACGTTGGCTTCTTGTTCCAAAGCCCGTATTTGGTCGTTAATCAGTTGGATATTCTTTTCGTAGGCTTCACGTTGGCTATCATTGAACACCCAATAAGTATTATTGTAGGCTCGTTCCAAACGGCTGTAGGATTGTTCCAGCGCATCTATTTCCTTTTGCAGATTTTGAATTTTCTTCTCATACTTGGAATCATGCAATTTGGCAAATATGCCCACTACAGAAGTAACGGCACTTACCATACCCGTAACGCCTCCCAATATGTCACCGCTCATCATTTTACCTACAGAGGCGGCGGCATTGCCCAACTGCCCGAACAACTCCATTGCAGTGCCTAAGCCGTTTGCCAAATCATCCTGTCCCAAATCAGAAAACATGGATGCAATGGCATTGCCGCACGTGGTAGCCGTATCGGTAATCGTTTCAATGGACTTGGTTACGCCTTTGGCGGCTTTCTTCATGTCAGCCTCTGCCTTTTTCACATCCTCATCCGTACCCTTTCCGGCAGCAACATTCGCTTTGGCTTCTGCCAGCTTCTTTTTGGCTTCAATGTAATCATCATAGAACGTGCCTAAAGCCTTAAAGGGATTCTTTGAAATAAGCGTTTCCTTTGCTTGATTCAAACTATCAATCAAAGCACGGTAATCTACGGGATTCAGTTTCAAATCCGCATCTTTTAGCTTTGTTTCAATATCAGCCACCAACTTATCTATTTCAGCTACAGAAAGGCTATCCAAATCGCCAAATAACTTCTTCCAACTATCCGATTGCTTTAACATATTGGCGGTAAGGGTGCTTAACGCTTCTGCCTCCGACTTGTTTACTTGGTTAATCCGTTCTTGGTCGCCCGTCTTTTGAGCGGCAGCACGCAGCAAGGCGTATTCCTTTTGGATGTCATTTCTTTGTTCCTCAAAGGTTCTGTAAGAGGAAAGTATCTTTTGCTGTACTTCTTCCTGTAACTTTTCATCTTCTTCTGAAACAAACAAAGTGGCTTCCGCTTTTTCGTCAGCACCCACAAGCCCGGAACTTCCATTAGCCAGCTTCTCTTTTGCATCGGCTATGGCTTCCAACTTCTCGGCAAGTGTTTGGGCTTGCTGAATGGTCTTAGATACAGATTCCTTGAAAGAATCCATAGCGGACTTTGCCCCCGTGATTTCATTGTATTGCATATTAAGGGAAATAAGTTGGTTACTTTCTCCCTCTGTGAGTGTTCCGGCTTGTTGTTTATCCTTTAGAGCCTTGATTTCATTTTCCACATACTCCTTGTATGATTTACCGCCTTTTAAAAGCGTGGCAAATTGGGTATTGGCTACATCTTCGCCCATGTTACGCACCCAACGGAAATACAAGGCATATTGCTGTTTCTTGTACTCTATTTCACCGTCAAAGAGTTTGTTTTGGGCTTTGTCATATTTCTTGTTTTCAAGTGTTCGCCTTTCATCGAAGCCGTCCTTTTCAGACTTAGATAAGCCACCTTTTCCGGCATCCTTACGAGCTTTAGCCAAAGCCTTTTCCTCTTTGTCTATATTATCCAATGCCTCCTTGTGTTGGAGCGAAAGGGTGCGCTTGCGTTTTTCGTAGCCCTCTTCCAAGACTGCAATACGGTCAGCCTCCAATTTGCGGTCAGCTTCAAGTTGCCTTTCACGTAGTTGCTTGGCGGCACTATCCGCTTTATCCCCCGTGGTATGCTTGGGTAAACGGGCTTCCAACTTCTTTATTTGCGTATCATAACTCTTATAGTCAGAACTACCGATAATGGCAGCTTCACGCAATTCTTTAAGCTGCTTGATACGGTCTGATATTCCCTTTTCCGTGTTAAGGTTTGTATTCTTGGTGTTTACAGCACCATTCAATTTATCCAACAAGTCTTTCAGCTCTTTCAGTTGGGTATTATCGGCTTCCACCTTTACCTTTTTGGCATTGAGGGTATCAATACTTTTCTGAGTTTCACCTATTTTCTTATCCAGCTCGTTAAACGACATAGCCACATAGTCGGTACTCTCTGTTACAGAAGTCGTATCTTTTTTACCATAGAATTTTTCAAGTTGCCTATCTACCTTGCCTATGGTTTCATCTGCCTTTTTTGCTGATTGTGCGACACTTTCAAGATAAGTTTTTATATTTTCCTTGAAAGCATCCATTTCTTTACCTGTAGCCCCGGTGGACTTTTGTACGGCAGAAACAATGCTATCCAATGAGTTGTTGAACGCATCGGTATAGGCTTGACCTGTTAGCCCTTTCAATTGGTTTGCGGATTCTACCGCCATAGATTCTACCGCATCCCATACAGCCCCCGAAGCTCCACGAATAGAACTTGAAGCCACATCAACAACCTTATTCATCATAACGGTTACACCCTCCGGGGTGGTTTCCATAACTTCTTGAATTTCTTTGTAGGTTGCATCTTCGGCATTCTCTTTCAGCTTATCAAGTGCATCCGTTTGGCTTTGTACCAGTTCTTGCATAGCTTGTTCGGTATATTTAGCCTTGATTTTTTCGGCTGTAGTTTGCTGAATGGCTGTAGTCAATTCCTCATATTTAAGACGCTGTAAATCAAGTGTAGCGTTTTCATCAAGCAATGTCTTATTATATTGTTTACATACGGCATTGATTTTTTCAATCGTATTTTTATGTGTTTGAGTTCCTTTCTCCGTATTTTGCAATACGGCAAAAAGTAAATTCAAATCGTCAATCTCTTTTTTCGTGGTATCTTGAAATTCACCCGTTGCCGTGGTCGCTTCTTTTTGTTTGCCCGTAAAAAGAGTAATTACACTGACTAATGCACCTATCAATCCCATTACCCAGCCGATAGGATTGCTCATCATGGAAGCCCAAAGAGCTTTCACCGCTACCGTTGCTTTTGTCGTGATTGCAGTCAGTACGGAAGTTACAGCCCCTTGTGTTGTCTTTGCCGTAGTATCTGCCACGGAAGCGGCTGTGGATTGCTTGGTGGCTGTAGCTTCAAGTAGTTTTTTCTTTGCGTAAAAATCGGATTGGGTGGCTAAAGCCGTCTTTCGTGCGATAGCTGCGTTATCCTCCGCTGCCTCCATCTTCTTAGTGGCAATGGCTATCTTTTCAGCGTTCCCAGTCTGTTGTGCCCTGTACACTTCCAAATAGGCACGTTCTACAGCCGCCTTTGCCGCCAGTGCATCAGCCCGTGCCGATTCCATCTTTACGGCTGCTGCCTTGACATCGGTACGCATGGCATTTAAGGTAGCCGCACTGTTTTGTGTCTTAACGGCAACCTCATTTTCCAAAGCGGCACGATACACGGCACTTTTAGCCGACAAGTCTAACTTGCTTAGAGCTTGCTTTTGTTCAACGGTAAGAACACTCAGAGCCACCGCCTCATAATTGGCAGAAGAAGCCGTTAGATTCAAATTGGAAAGGTATTCTGCTTGTTGGATGGTAAGCATTTGTTGAATGGTGGCAATGCGTAACTGCTTTACCATGTTGGCGTGTTCCTCTACCGTCAGTTGCGCTTGCAATGCTGCGACATGGCTGTTTTGGGCTGCAACCATCGCTTTTGTCTGAGCTACCATCTGCCCAGTAGCAACGGCTTCCAACTTCATTAAGGAAATCTTAGCCTGCCTTGCCGTGTTATCCAAAAGAGCAACGCCCGTATATCCCTTTGTGGCTAATGTATTCAGTACAATAGCGGCTTTCACGCTTCCATAGCCTATAGCAACGGCTTTCAAAATACGCAAAATATCATCCAAATGCTCTGCCATATAGGTAGCACTTTCAATAGCTCCGGCAAAAACATCTTGGTTATCCGCACCCAACTTGTTTAACGATTGTTCCCACGCATCACCCATGTTGGAAATCATACCCGTTAGGGACTTGCTTTGTTCTTGCATGAGGTTGTAGTAAGTCCCGGCTTTACCCGTCATGTTTTGGAAAGCCTTTTCTACTTCCGCAAAGCCAACCTTACCCTCCGTTACAAGGTTGGAAACTTCATCTTTGGTTACGCCAAGCACTTTAGCCAGTTCCTCATAGATGGGAATACCACGCCCGGCAAACTGCCTAATATCCACGGTAAATGCCCTGCCTTGTGTCCGTAGCGTTCCATAGAGGTAGGCAATATCCTGTAGTGGCGCACCCACGCCCGAAGCCACGTTACCAAGCATTACCAGCTCATCCACCACATTATCCACGGTTGAGCCGTAAGCAAGCATCTGTTTGGCACTACTCGCAACGCCCGAAAGGTCAAACGGAGTTTTGGCGGCTGTATCAATAAGCCTATTCATCAAGCCCTTTGCTTGCGTACCACTTTTGAGCATGGTTGTAAAGGCAATTTCCAACTGTTGAAACTGCCCACGTGTTTGCACAATACTTTGAAGCAAAGTCCCCATACCCTGCCCAACGAGGTAGGAAACAATGTATTTCGCCCCATTTTGCGCAAAGCTCTGAATGGAGTTATCCATCACAGACGATTCCGATACGGCTGTGGATGAAACCTGTTTGATACTCCTTTCCATCGCTTGTGCCGACACGTTGAAATCATTTATATCAAGGGTGGCTTTGAACGCCAACGCTCCGTTTATATTATCCATTACATTATTCCTTTCAGATAATTCTTAATATCATCCTTTGTCTTTAGCTGTACAGGCGGCTTCCCACCATCTTTGTTTCCGTCCGTTTGCTCCGGCTCTTGTTCCACACGTGCCGCATCTGCCAGCATGATTTGTACGTTTAGCCAACTGATACCCCAAAGCAGATAATCGTAAGTCCAGCCAAAGGACTTGATAATTTCCCCACGATTACCCCACGGGCTATTTAGCCCGATTACTCTACTCGGTTTGCTTTGAGTTTCTTCGGATTGGTCGTTCCTATCTCCCGTATTGACCGAATAGAGGACGTAAAACCCCGGGATTCATCATTTGGCTTATCACGTCTGCCAGCTTTTCAAGCCGGGTAGATGTAAGGTGTTCCATGAAAAACGCTTTCAAAGCTTTCACCTCTTTGTCTTTAGAGGGGTCAGCTACCACGGGATTGTTAAGCACGGCTACGGCTGCAATCTCAGCCATCAGAGGAATATACTTGAAAAGGCGTTTGCTTTCCTGTATGGGTTCGGCTTGTATCTTTTCCTCATCGTATTCTATATTCAGATACAACCGCCTCAAACAATCCATCGTACCCAAATAAAGAGGCTTCAAATGGAAGTGGCGCATATATACACGCTCCATAGTTTGCAAAGCGGCATTGGGTACTTCCGTTTCGGACACGTCCCAGCCTTTGGGAATACGTTTGTCACGCCACATCTTTACATGGTTCGGAAAATGCTTATTCCACCAACGGATGAAACGGGGCGGTTTTACCGGGTTAATTTTAAGCGGTACATTGAATTTCACTCCCATGTTCACAAGTGCCTGTATCGCCTTTTCTTCGATTTCCAAGCGTTCTTCACGGGTCAATTCACGTTCATTATTCAGTTGTTCCATTTGTCTTAAAAGTTAAAAAGCCCCCCATCCGGGGATAGGAGGCTATCGGTTCTCAGACTTTTTCAGTGTCATGCTACTGTTGGGTCGCTCATTTCCTCGCTTGCTTGCAAGTTTGATTGAAACTTGATAGTCATAGGCACAAGGCAGATACCCTTTGAAGAATAGGTAATCTCGAATGTCGGGATGATACGCACATTGGCACACCCGATAAACAAGCCCTCTTCCGGTTGAATCCATAACGCCCACTCCTTGTATTCCAATTTTCGTGGACGAATCCAAGTGCGCTTGCCCTTTTCTCCAGCAATAGTACCACCGAAATAACGTGCAAGCAATTCCAAATCCGGGTCCATCAAAGAAAGCTCCACATTTGTAGGTGTTTCACCCACCAACGTAATAACCTTGCTTGACGTTTCCGACTTATGTTCCGTGATTTCGGGAGAATCATCTTTCAAGTTGCAAGTGTCTTGATACACATCGCCCAAATCAAGCCATTGGTTGCCTTTTGCGGGCATACTTCCATCGGTCATGGCAGGGGCGATATAAATCTTTTTCAACCCCATTGTTGCTAAAATCGGCATAATCTTAATTTTTTATTAGTTGATACTCTTTTCTCTTACTGTAAGCTCCAAAGCAAGGGAAACAAAATGTTCGTTTTGGTCTTTCTCCTTAATCGGTGGGTTAAACCGCCCTATGTTCCAGTTATAGCCTTTCCCACTTTCATAATGGTTTTTCAACACCTCAACCACCTTTGCCCTTATCTCTATGAGCCTCTTAAAATGTGTCCTGTAAACGGCTTGCCCCTTGCCTTTGGCTATCACCTTATCCGGCACATGAATATTCACGTTTATCTGACCGTAGCGCACGGATGCTTCACCGTCTATCGTATGAGGGACAATTATCACATCCTCTTTGGTGTAGTCGTTACGCTCGTAATCAATCACACCCGAAATGAAGTTTTTCACCTCGCTTGCTTGAAGCATGGCGTAAACCTTTGTTGCTATTTCCTCAGTCGTTATCATGCTGCGTTCCCGAATAATTCGATTGCTTTCTTATTAGCTTTCATCACCAACTTGTTAATCTCGGCAGGTAGTTCGCTTTTGGCTTTCAGTTCGGCAGGTAGAATCACGTTGTACCCTTTGGCTTCCACGTAGGCGGCATAATTCATTCCGGCTACTATAATGAGGGAAAAAGTGTTTGGCAGCGTGGCGGCATACTTCATTGCAGCCTCCAACATGGCTTTCGCACCCTCTCCGGGCTGGTCTGACCCACCATAGTAAACGATTTCCTTATTCTGTACCACGGCATAGCCTATAGAGTTGGTTAAATTGCCCGTTTGGTCTTGGTAGTTGTGGCTATCCTTAGCATACTTAGCCAGCTTTTCGCCCATGTATTTTAACAAGGTTACGAAAGCCAATTCAAGTTGCTTTTGGAAAGCAGCCACGGGGTTTAAGATAGCCCCTTTGTCAAACATCGGCATTATCCCCATATCTCTATGTATTTAGGGTTTGTATCATCTATTCCCGAAATGGTGAACTCATCCACACCTCCACGCTCCAAAGTCACTTCCACACGTGCGCCTATACTCAAATCACCCTCAAAGTAGGATGGTAAAAACACATCAAAGGTGTATGAATACATTTGCCCGTCCGTTCCCAATCGTTGCTTGGCAGGTATGAATTTCTCCACTTGACACTCACAGCCTTTCACCCACACGGGCGCATCATCGTCCGTGTAAAATCCCGTTGCTTCATCCCTTGTTGCTTCAAGGGGCAAAGCGGTGTATCTGAAAGTTCCGTTATTCCGTGCCATATCACCACAAATTAGAGCCGTCCGTAATGGAAGAAACTTCGACAAAATCCGAAACGTCCAAACCGTTCTCGTTGCAAAGGTCTTTAATGCGCTTCTCCAACTTCTCCACGCTGTAGCCTTGTGAGGACTTACCTAACGTGTCATTGGTAAGCACAATCATCCGCTTTAGCACCTTTATAGCGGCTATGGCTATCGTGCGTTGGTCTGTGTCGGCATTGTACTCACTATCCCAGTCGCTTATCTTCACATCAGCAAGTGCCTTTTGCAAAGCAAGGCGGCTTGGGGTATAGGGCTCAAGCTCACCCACCAACGCATTGTATTTTGTCAAAGTTCCCATCACTACTATTTTTCAAGGGCTTCTTTCAAAGCCGTTACACTCTCATCTGAAAGGGCTTCAATCGCTTTGGTTACACCTTTAACCCCGGCATTTTTGGCAACGGGGGCATTGATGGATTCCAAAGCATCCTTTACCACATTCAAATCATATTCATTGTCTTGGAAAGTGACCTTTTCAGCCTGTTTGCTTTCCAAAGACTTAATCACACAAATGCCCCTTGCAACCAAATCATTAACTCGGTTAAGCTCATCGGTATGCAAGGTTTCACCTACCTTGTAGATTTTGCCTTTGTCGTTTTTGTCTATAAACGCTTTCTTTACTGTCAGTTCCATAAGCAAAAGGTTTAGCCTACTTCAAGAGCTGTTGCACTCTCAAATTCGGATTTAGTCCAATAGGTACGTGCCACACCATTTGCATCGGCTGGTACTTCCTTTTCCTCAAAGCCACGCACCTGTAAACAGATGATAGCACCAATTTCAGTGATAAGAGGCAACAAACGTCCAGAGCCTTGTGTATATTCGGCTGCAACTTGACCAGTGGATTCCCCGGTACGCCACTTGGCGATACGAATACCACCGCCAGCGTTCATGTAGTCCACGTTTTCTTCCTCTATCAACTCGCTATCTTCAATGGCGGGCTGAATTTCACCGATAACCCCGGCAGGCTTGATACAGATAAAGTTGTGATTCCACGGTTCAAGCGATTTACGCTTACCGTCCATATCCATACCCATTTTACGGGTAATCACCGTTACAGGGGGAATTTCATTACCAGCAAGCAAATCTGCCATCTGAGCCGTTGTTACGGTCTGAGCCTTTTTATCGTTACCATGCACCAACAAACGGGTTGTTTCGTCCATACGCAGCCAAAAATAGAGGTCTTGGCTCATAAGGATTTCGCCCGGCTCAATGCCACGGTTACGCAGGTCACTACAGATAGCCGACAACATCAGGACGGGGGACAACTTGCCAGCTTTGGTATTGGCAGAGTTCCACAAGAAAGCTGATACCAGCTTGTTTGTTTCCGGCATTTGATAATCCACCTCGTACTTACGTCCACCCGGATTGTTGATTTCCGGCACGAACTGAGCAACACCCCAATTAGAGAATGCCATCAGAGCGATAAAGTCCATCACGTCCTTACAGCCCAAATAAGCATCTTTCATGTCGTGGGTAAGGGTCTTTTCAATTTGCTTCACCTTAGCGGATTCACTCAAACGGGGATTTTCGTAAACCTCCATCAGTTTACGGTAATCACGTGCATACATGGGGAACTTGTGACCCACACGGGGGATTTCCTTAGTCCACACATCGAAGCCGTCAGAACGCCTCATAGGTGTAGGTGATTCATCACCAATCAATGTAGCCATGATACGCAAGTTGTACTTACCTACAAGTGCCTCGGCAGTCAATGACATTTGGGGCGTGTTGGTAGTAAACCAGCTATCACAGTACATCTTCTGAAAAAGGGTTGTTTCACGTTCGGAAGCCTTATCAAAAGTCTTTTTCCACGTTGCCAAAAAGTCAAGCGGTTTGCCGTCCTTGTGAAGCCCTTTGAATGTTGAAAAAATAGATTTCATGTCGTTACGCTAATTTTAGTTAGTGTGATTTCGTTAATTTCACGTGGGGATTCCCTTTCAAGTAATCGCCCGTAGTGTCCTTTTGCCCGGCAGGGATAGGCGGCACACGTCTTTCGTACATTGCGTATTGCATGGTGTCGGCAGAAACATCTACAGAGGTTTCAAACTCGCCTACTTCCACATCGGCAATCAGTACGGAGTTGGAAGTGCCACGCTCCTTTGATTTTGCGGCAGCTTGTCCGTCCGAAACAACCTCTACCAATACATCATCCTTTACAAGCCCGGCAATGGCTTTGGAGAGAGTGACAATGTAATTGTTTCCGTTTCGCTCAATCTTTTCGATTGTGGGAACATCGGCAATGGCTGTAGCGGCTGTGCCGTCTTTCAGCACCAAATCACCAACGGCAAAGCAAGGCTCGTAGAACTCATCCACGTACAGGCTTACTTTCTTGGTGTTTTCCGCATCCACTTCCACCACTTTTGCAGTCTTGATGACTTGCACCGTCCTTTTCACCTCATCCTTGATAGCAAGCGTTCCGGCAGGCACGGTATCGCCAACAGCGAAATGTTGGTTTTCCACGTCCAGATTGAAGCCGCCTTGCACGATAGAGGGCGAACCCGTGAAAATGGGTCGCATCCCGGTAAATGAAGCAGTCTTTCTTTTCATTTCATCTTTTATTTTACGGTTATTGATTCCAGCAAGCTATCAGCAGCTTCATCAATTTGCTTTTCACTTGCCGCCTTAGAACCCCCTGAGTGTTCATCATCAAGCCCATTTGTAATAAGCTCCTGTTTGTAAGCGGAAACGGCATCCTCAATATCTTCATCATCGGAGATTGATTTTGCCAAACGGTCACGGAGATAAGCCGGGATTTTGTGCTTTTCCATAGCCTTAACTACTTCCTTCGCACGGGCTTCTTTGCTTTCTTTGGCTTCGTAGTTAGCAATCTTTTCCTCCATTTCCTTTAACCTCTTTTCAGTCGCTTCGTCCAAAGCCACCTTGCCCTTACGTTTAGATTCTTCTTCCTTACGCTTTCTTTCTTCCTCTTCCTCATCCTCGGTTTGGGTTGGTTTCTTTTTGTTTGCCCATCGGGTTGCTTCACCTTGACTTTCCTTAGCCACTTCCGCAATCAGATTTGCCGTACTTTCTATTGCCTCATCATCGGTAGAATCATCCTCAATGCTGCCACCCATTTTTTCGGTTATCGCTTTAAGGTACTTCTCCGAAAGACCAGTGTCTTTACACAAGCCTTTGACTTTCTCAAAGAGTTTCTTATTCATTGTTGCTTTTGTTATTTAGTAAGTTGAACTTCTACAGAGCAAAGATATGAAATAAAATCATATATGCGTTCTATAAACACACATATTTTACTCGGTAAATTACTTGCCTATTAGCATCTTACGCTTAAAAACAAGACGTAAAAGCGATTTTTCATTTACTATATTCAATATAACAAATATGTGTTTGATTAACACAATAGGAATAATATTTTTCACTCAACAAAAATATATCCTCAAAAAAGCACAAAATATATCCTGTTTTGCAGTAAATATATCCATTCGAGCATTTCCACCCATCTTAAATAAAGGAAATTACCACTAAAAGACTATCAAAACCAACTATCACATAGGTATTTTGAAAATATATCCAAAAATATATCCAAATACTTTGTTATATTAAATATATAGCCTATATTTGCATCGTAATAAGATTGATAACGTTTAAAATATATGTGATATGGATGTGAATTATATTCTAATAAAAGGAAACAAGCATTTTAAGTGCCACAGTTTAGCAGAAATGGCTATCTATTTTAGCTTGTCCGTAACCAGCAATGGAAGCGTAATCTGTGATGGCTACCATGATACAATGTCTTATTCTAAAGAGTGGAGCCACGAAGATATTATTACCGATTTCATACGCAACAGAGTAGAGAAAGTAGTACCTGATGTTGAAATATACAAAGTACAAAAATAATAATGCAACACTAAATTTTCAGATTATGGCAACTAAGAGTATTGATAAAAAGAAAACATTGGAATATGCGGTAGCATTTTACTTCTATGATTCGGGATGTGTAAACTTTATGATGGGTAATATCATGTACCAGCATATCAAAACCATTTATGACGAAAGGGCAGACGGCAGAGGGCAAAACACATTAGAGGTAGTTTACAACTACAAAAAAATGAAATATGAAGTGCTGTGCCTCACAGACAGCAAATTAGCTCAAAAAGAAATATCAATACTATAATACATATTGCCATGACACAGAAAGAATTTGAAGAAAGAACCGGGTTGAAGCTAACAGCGGACAACTATATAGAGGTTGAAACTTGCTACATGAATACAGACCTTGATAAAGATGCGTTTTGCAAGTTGTGGATGAAAAACCCGGCAGCTCTGAAAGAAATAGAGCAAAAAACGGTGTTAGTTCGTGAACTTTACGAAGAACGCAAATGTCTTGCAAACTTTCTTATAGAACAAGCCGAAAAGTGGAGTGCATCAGATTTAAGAGAAAAAGCAATAGCTATGATTGGAGAAAGAGAGTATCTCAGAAGAAAAATAGCCAAAGGGTACAACCTTTGGAAATTAGACAAAGAACTATTAGACGAAATTTTAAGAAAGTAATAACCAGTAGGGTAGCAATCCCCTACACAATGCAACACCGTATGAAAAAATATTATTTGCAAGGCAAAGAGATTAGCGAAAAACAAGCTAAAGCCATTGAAGCCAAAAATCAGAAGTACATAAGCAGCAATGATTTTACGCTTTGGGCAAAGTGCCAATTTGTAACAGTAGTAACCAAGTAAATTTCAAAATTATGAATGAATACACTTATATCATTTTCGACCATAACGGCAGACGTTTGGGAAAGATTGAGTTTGGAGTGCGCAACAGCGTTCCATCCGCAAAAGAAATAAAAGAAGCCATTAAAGATGGTTTCCCAAATGGTGCGACTTATAAATTAATCGTTCCAACAAGCGTGTGTATCAACCAATAAAATTTTAGGATATGGGAATATTGAAAGATGCCATTTTAGCGGCAATACAGCAGGAACACCCGGATGCTCATTGGGTGGGAAACGAAAAACCCCACATGATAGAATCTACAGCGCAAGCAAAATACAATGACGTTAGACGTGTTGAACGCAATTATACTAAAGGCGTTCACAAGGCAAGAAAGGAGGCTCACAATGGCAATAGTAACAGTACAAGACATTTATAGATGTGATTCATGCAAGGCAGCATCAGACGAATTAGGAAGAGGATGTAAGCATGGTATGCTCTTCCCTCTAATGCTTATAATGGGAAACTTTACTGAGTGTATGAACTATGAGTTTGATGCCGAAAAGGTAAAACTTCAACTAAAACGAAAGGAGGCAAAATAAGATGGCAACACTGATAAAGACAGACGGAAGTAAATTGGAAATCCAACCTCAAAACGGGCTGGACTTCCAACTGGATGAACTGCAAAAGTTCGTAGATGGTTACATTGATATTATAAACCTACACAATGGGGATATTCTCGTAATCAATGATAATGGGAAAGACTTTTACCCAGTAAATCATAGAGCGACCGAAATAGCGCACACGAACAATGCCATATTTCTTTTTGACTATATTGCTGGCGATGTGGTGCTTTGTGAAGATAAGGAGGTGCAATAATGAAAGACATAGGAACTATTTAACGACCACTTTCAAAATTACAAAACATACGGAATACCAAAAGCGCAACTTATCATTGCCGATATTCCATACAACATTGGAAAAGATGCCTACGGGTCTAATCCGTCTTGGTACATCGGAGGTGATAACGCTAACGGAGAAAGCGAACTTGCCGGAAAGACATTCTTTGATACAGACAACAATTTTAGAATATCGGAGTTCTTGCATTTCTGCTCAAAGATGCTAATCAAAGAACCAAAGGAAACGGGCAAATCGCCTTGTATGATTGTTTTCTGTGAATTTGAACAACAATTCGAGTTGATACGCAAGGCAAAGGAATACGGGCTAAACAGATACATAAACCTTGTATTTCGCAAGAACTTTTCCGCACAAGTCTTGAAAGCAAATATGCGCATAGTAGGTAACTGTGAATACGGAGTATTACTGTACAGAGAGAAATTGCCAAAGTTCAACAACGATGGACGTATGATATTTAACTGTATGGAAATGCAAAGAGATACACGAACGCCCAAAGTGCATCCAACACAAAAGCCCGTATCATTACTTGAAAAATTGATTGAGATTTTCACAGACCCCGGCGATGTTGTGATAGACCCGTGCGCTGGAAGTGGAACGACACTACTTGCCGCCGCAAATTGTGGACGCAAAGCATACGGTTTTGAGATAAAAAAAGACTTTTATAAATCCGCAACAAACATAGTTTTACCATGTGTGCAAAGGAAACTTTTCTAATACCTAACGATAGGCATTGTAGCTATTGCATCCATTATGAGCCTTGCCCGGATTTCAGAATGTACTGCAAAGCACTCCAAAGGCGTATCACAGCGAGAAAGAAACCATGTAAGTTTTACGAAATCAAACAAACTCATGGCACAAGAACGAGTAGATGATTTTTTCCAAATGGCAAAGTATTACGCCAAAGCTGAAAAAGACTTGGGTGTACAAAGGTGGGTATTTATCGGCTTTGAGCGCAAGGACGGGTATAACTACATTCGCTTGTTCAGCTATGATTTACCCCGTGAAGTGTTCGAGCGTAGGCGATGGGTTATAGAGTGGCGAAAAGCAAGGCTTGTATGCCAATATCCCAAAGACAATGTAAGATATACCCTACATTTCTATGATAAGCGTTTAGGGTTAGATGTACGCTTAAATGAGGACTTAAACAAGTTAATAGCGGCAAAAGCGCAAGTAACAAAAGTACAACGCAAGATTGACGAATATGTAGCTTACAACAAGGTGCATAACTTGTTTTTCGATGAAAATACCGATGCGGATTTGTTGAAAGCCCGTGAAAAACTTGCAACGAAAATAGCCAACGTACAAGAGGCAGAAGAAAGGTTAAAAATAAAAATTGAAAAATTACAGAAAGGGAATAATTATGTGGGTAGCAAGAAATAGGGATGGTTCATTGAAATTGTTTTTGAGGTTTAAGCCCGATAGACTTGACCCTCTATGTAATAGCTTTTGGGTTTGTAACTACGAGAGTTCAAACTATGAAACGGGGTTACACATAGACCCTGCTTTACTGCCTGATATTACGTTTGAAAATAGCCCTATGGAGGTTGGACTAACATTAATTGATAACATAAACAAGGAGGAAACAAAATGAAGATAACACCAAAATTTACATTTGTGTCAGGCAGTTTTGACACAGACGAAGTAAAGATGCTCTGTTTACCGAGCGACAATCACGGTAAAGTCGATTTGTGCATCAAAGAAAAGGATTGTGCTTGGAATATCCCCATAGGAGGCGTAAAATTACACGATAGGGATTTGTATGTGGACTTCAAAGCGACATTGGAAGATGCGACCAACTTAGGCAATGAAATCGCAAGGCGTTGGAATGAGCATGAAGAATGGCACGAATGCAAAGAGGACACAGACGATGTGCCAAAAACTTTTGAATGGTGCTTGCTCCGTGTAGAATATGTGTGCGATGGTGAAAAAGTAGTGGATTACCTTACTTCATCATGGAACTTTGGTTGGACTGGCGATTACTTGGATAAAATTGCCGACAACTACGAAGATTATAAGATAACCCACTGGAAACACATAAACAGACCGAAAGGAGTTGAAGAATGAAACCAATACTAAATGCTGAAGATGTTAAGAAATTAAAGATAGATGAGCAATTAATTGAATGTTCGTGTGGTAAAGTAAATTATTATAGATTCCTATGTTTTCACCCACGAAACACGAATTATGTAATTCTGTTGAATCATTGCGAGGAGCCTGTAAGGTTTTACGTTCAACATCTTATAGACCGATTCTATATAGATTATACAATTCGTGATATAATTACTTATCGTATGGATTATGCTATTAAGAAAATCAAAGAGTTTGAGCAAGCCTTATCTGAATTAGGAGGTAAAGATGAATTATGAGGTACGCACTTAGGAAGCAAGCTAAAATAGCCTCTGTGTATAGTGAGGATTATTTAAACAAGCATATCATCAAAAGTCTTGATTCATATTTTGGTAATACCAGCGATGAGCACATAACAGATGATATTTCACAAGAGGGATATGTAACCAGTACCGGAGAAGATTATCCAATTCTAAAGGTTAATGACCTTTCTGATGATAATGCTATGTTGGAGTTTGCCGTTATAGGTTTGGAATGCGATATATTAAAATTGTCTTTTTTAGGACGAATAAAAGGATAAACACAATGGAGATAGACCGCATTAACCTTGTATAATGAAATAAACTCGGTAAACATTTGTTTTATTAAATATAATATAGTAATTTTACGTTTATAGAACACATTTAATATGAGAAAACAAAGAAAAGTTATCCATGTGGAACTAAAAGAACCATACAAGGGCAAAAACCACTACTACTTTGGAAGTATTACGGCTATATATGAGCTATTGCCAACCGAAGTAGTAGGGGTGTCTAAAGAATCTCTATGGAATGTTCTAAAGAATGGTGAGCACAAGGGTAGAAAAGCCATTATACGATATGGCACACTCCATACAAAACAATCAAATAGGGGTATCAAAAAAGAAAAGGAGGTATAATATGTTAGGAGCAATTATAGGCGATATTGTAGGCTCACGTTTTGAGTTCAACAATACAGACAACTACAACTTTGAACTATTCACAAAGGATAGCACGTTTACAGACGATACCATTTGTACTATAGCGGTAGCGGATGCAATCAATACGGGCGCAAATTACAAAGATAAGTTTCTCCAATGGTGTAGAGCATACCCCAATCCGAAAGGGGCATACGGTGGCAGCTTTGCCCGCTGGATAGCCTCAGACAACCCACAACCATATAACAGCTTCGGTAATGGCTCTGCAATGCGTGTTTCCCCGGTTGCATGGGCTTATGACAACTTGGATAAGGTTTTGATGGAGGCAGAGAAAACGGCTATAGTAACCCATAATCACCCGGAGGGAATTAAAGGAGCTGTAGCAGTCGCACACGCTATTTATTATCTGAGGACAACCCACAATCAGAAAGCATTTGAGAATATAATGCAATCGTACTATCCGCAATTCATGGTAAACGATTATTATGCCGGAGTATTTGATGAAACGTGCCAAGGCACTGTGCCGCTTTGTTTGAAAATTATTCGTGTAAGCACCTCTTTTGAGGATGCAATCAGACGGGCTATTTCATGGGGTGGGGATAGCGACACGATAGGGGCAATAGTCGGCTCAATGGCAGAAGCCCTTTGGGGTGTTCCAAAAGAAATTTCAGATAAGGCATTTGACTTGTTGCCTACTGATATGCTTAATGTAGTTGGTGATTTTTTCGGAAACTTAAATAGAAAATAATATGTACAAAAACGCTTTACAATCATTTTGCCGCTTTTACAAAGGCGAAACGGTATGCCCGTTCAAAGATGGCGATAAGCAAATGTTTTGGCTTTGTGAAAAATGGTGGACTGAGCAAACTATACCTGCCACCGATGCTGGATGTGAACTCATTACCCCAATTCTAAAGGAATACACTGATGCCGGATTATCCAGTTTTGAATTGTACGATGGTGTGCCCATCACATTGAAAGCGGTGCTTTTCAATAGGTACTGCAAATATGCTGAAAGGGTGGATATAGAGGATTTTAGAAAGCTGTATCGGACTACATACATAAAAGATTAAAGTAAAGGCGCACCGTAATTGATGCGCCTTTCTTTTGTTGTCAATACTTGCAATAGAATCCCATTGGAGTAGAAACCATATCCTTTATCACTTTCGGGCTTTGTTCCAAAACTTCCATATCTATATACCATTTGCCATTTGTGTATTCGGCTTTAGTGATTCTGAATTTAGTGCCACGCTGTAGGATGATTTCATTTTCCCCCGTTGTTGTAGGCTTAGAAGTTCCGTTCCACTTCTTACCCGGACAATAGTCCCCATTGTCATGGCTTGAACCAAATGCAGAAAAAGGCTCTGCGTAGGTCATTTGTGTACCTTTCGGACAATAGATATTCAGACAAACGGGCTTACTTCCAAAGTTCGTATTCCGGCAATTACCACACGACATAAAGGAATCATCCGTACCAACCTTGCCAACAAGCTTAGACGGGTCAGATATGTAAGCATCCAAATCAGACAGCCCAAACCGATAGTTTACAAAAGCACTGATTTCGTCACGCTTTACCCAAACATCATCTTTAAGTGTGCTTCGGGCTATATATTGGGTCATATCGGCAATATGCTTTTCGGCTTCGGACAATCTACTGCCATAGTAGTGATAATATCCCTTGATAGCACGCAAAGGCTCTGTTATGTAACTACTACCAGCCGTATATTGATACATAGCCGCCTTTTCATTGGAGCTTGCAAATTTCCACATATCCACGGCATTATCAAAGAAATAATCGTTTGCATCCGAACTATGAATAAACCATTTCGCTGCATCCTTTCTTTCCTGCGTAAAATCGGAATCCTTAAACTTAACATCCTTGACTTTTGATTTACGCTTGGCAGCGGCTTTTTCAATGCTTTCTTTCCTTGCATTAAGTTCCGCAATGGTTTGTTGTGCCATTGCTTTATCATTGCCGTTGATTGCATTTTCAAGCTGTGCAATGAGCGATTGGTAAGGCTTGGACTTGGTAGAGAACTTAGATAGGTCGGCATAGCTATCCTTGATGGCTTTCCAATCTATCTTATCTTGAACAATGCCAATCTGTTTAACATAGGCTTGTTGTGACACCTGCCACGTTGGGTACTTCTGTTGTACATTGTGATAGTTACCACCTAAGAAGTCGTATGCTTCAAAATTCAGTTTCTTTAATTGTTGTTCCAAAGAAAGGCTATCCCATTGTGCCAGCTTATCAGCAACCGCCTTGTTTACGGCTTTTGCATCGGCTAAAGAGAACTTTTTAGCCACCTCCATAGGGCTATCTATGTAACCCAGTGAATAAATATCCTTGCCTATAACTTTCAGTTTACGGGCTTCCAACATGATAGCGGACAAATCAGGGTGTTTTAGAGCCTCAGCTAAAGCCGTAGTATCAACGTCAGAAATACCACCCATAACACGGAGCATATTATTACCATAGTGATAGGTCGCTTTTCTCACATTCCACCGTTGCCGGATGGCATTTGCTTCCGCTTCCGTCCGGGCTTCGTGCCGGGCTTTCGCTATCTCTTTTGCAGTCGGTGGATAGATAACCTTTTCATTGTCCCGTAGGAAGTAGGGCAAAGTCCCTTTCTCCGTTGCATCCTTGATGCGTTGCTCATTGTCTTGCATCCACCCGGTAAATTGAGATGGCAGCTCTTTTACCTTTTCCTCACATTCCACCGTTGCCGGATTATCCCCGTCCAAAATCTTATCCAGCATTTCGTCCAATTCTTCTTGTTTTGCCAGTACGGGTACTTGATAGCAACGGCAATTCGGGTGCCACCCTTTCCAACAGAATGTTTTAGGGTACACACCTTTCAAATCATCGCAAATGTCAGATACGGGATGATTGTTGGATAACTTGATTTCAATGCCTACCACAAAGTCGAGTTGCGCCCAACGCTCAAAATCGGCTGTACGATACGCAATGTTGGTTTCAGTCCGTGCAAGCCTTTGGGCGTTACGTGCGGATGAACGGTACACGCCCCGCCCCGGATGAAAATGTTTCGGGCTATCATCCACCCATTTGTAGGAGTTGGCTTCTTTGTCCCAAACCCTGCGTTTCCACTTTCTACCATAGATAGGTTGCCCGTTCTCATCTTCCCCTACCTTGATACGGAAACGCCTGTAAAACTTATCGGGGTCTTGTAGATACTTCTTTATCTGAGCCGCCAAACGATTAGCCGGAACACCCTCACCAATCGCCAAATCCAAAGTATTTTCCAGCTCATCACGGAACATACCCGTATATCGCCAAACCTTTTGAGAGAGATTCAAACCACCGTCACCACTCTTACGGGCAAAGAAAGCATCCATAGCCTCTTTGTTGCGCTTGAAGAAACGGGCAAAGTGATTATCTTTTATTGATTGTTCACCGAACACACTTTTAACCAAAGCATCGTTATTCTCGTTAGATGCAAGCCATTCCTTTTCTACACCGCCCCGGATAATTTGGTAAACACGGCTGTACATATCCCTAAGAATGGGCGTAACTTCCTCACTATACCCATAGTCGGCAAAAGAGAACGGCTTCCCATCCTCCAACTCCGTACCCTTTACCAAGTTAATTATTCGCTCAAATGCTTGTTGGTAGATGATACGGACATTGGCAGCGTAACCCTCCGTTCTCTTGAAAAGCTCCGCTTGCATCTTCTTATAGTCTATGTACTTCTTTTTTGCCATGCCACTACTTTAGTTTGAAGTTGGTGCAATAGTCCTTATCCAAAAACTTGCTGTATTTATGGAAAGGGCATTTGCATAAGAACGGCTCACCTTTCCAGTTCAATTCGTGGAAGTCGAAAGCGTGCTTGCAGTCCCTACAATGGTAGTTCTGCGTTGATGTCTGTTTCTTCTTTGCCATAGTCGCTATCATCTAAGAAACTGTATAACAAATCTTTTTTAGTATTGAAGCAATTACATTCATTATGCTTACAAATTGGGTCTTTATCACCAAAACTTCTATACTCACTTCTTTGCACCTCTACATATATAATTTTGGTATAATACTCCCCCGAAAGGAAACAAGTACCTACAGGTACATCACCTATACCTCCACTTCAATATTGCTAATTTGGATTTTCTCCGGCTTATTATTGCGCATAATCCAAACCTTATCGCCAACATTGTATTTTGTCTTTATTTCCATTATTCAGCCCCTCCGAAAACATCCATTTTGTTTAACTCCATTTGTTGCTCCATCCGTTCCGCTTCTTCTTGTTTTAGCCGCTCTATTTCTTGTTTCGCATCTTTTACAAGGTAGGACAATTCTACATAGGTTTCACGGCTCAATGCCCCATCATTGTATTGCTTAGATAGGTCGGCAAGCAATTCGCTCACATCTTCCCCGAAAGGCTCTTGGAACTCATGCCTTAACAGCAAGGCATCATATTCAGCCTTATGCCGATAGTCAAGCACATTACCTAAAATAGCTATCATAAGATTAGCGTGGCGTTTCATATAATCATCGTGCTTTTCCTTGTGGCGTTCAGCCTTAATAACGGCAAGCAACATCACTTTGCGTATAGCCTTTGCCGAAAGGTTGCCTAATGATTTCATATTGTCAAAATCAATGTTGGGCGTGAAAGACTTTGAAAGGATGTGTTTATCCAATCTTTCAAACTCATTCTTTTTGCTTTCGCTCGCCTCGTTCCATGTAAGGTAGCGTACATCACCGCCATTTTTGAGAATAAACAGTTTGGCTTCTTCTTCCGACTTTGGCAAGCTATTGAGGATTTCAGAAGTAGCCACCATTGCCGGGTTAGAAAAGCGGTCATTAGTATCTGCATCGGTGCTTTCCATTATTTCAGAGCGTTCAATCATGGGTTGCACCTCCTTATGTTCGGGCGTTTGCTCAAATATCAGCACGGGAATTTTCCCTATTGGATTATCCTTTATCTCAACCTCCCAACCCATTTTGCCACGTTTAGCACGATATACAGTCTCTTTAGTGTATATATCCACATGGTAAACGGTATTGTTGCCTGCCTCTGTCAGATAGTAACCCCACGCAAAAGCGGTAATCCGTTTGTATTGGTCACGAATGGTATAAATATCATCGTTGTTTTCCCGGCTCAACACATTCAGCAAAAGGGATGGTTTATTATCACTATCCCGATACACATGGTAAAGAATGGCAGAAATGCCCTCCGCACCAGCCAAACGTTTAGCCTCTCTAACTTTGGCATTGAAATGTATTTCATTCAGCCAATCTTTGTAGTTCTGAAAAGCATAATCCGTACCAGTTGAAAGCTGTTGCCATTTTACGGGTCTGCCATAGAGAAACACCAAAGAAATTTCATTGATGAATTGAGGGTAAGGAATGGGGATTTTCCACCGTTTACTCCAACGTAGAAAGTTGCCTTTCTTATCGTAAACGGCTCTATCCTTACGCTCCATCACTTTGTGAGTGTCAATCTTATACTCACGTAAATTATTGGCGGCTTCTTCCGCATGGGCTTTCATCATGGAAAGAGCACGGGTCACATCCTTAGCCGTCAAAAGGTCGGCAAAGTTTTGTTGGTAGCCAATAGCCGCCTTTACCTCGTTAGAAATAATGTTTAATAATCCCATTTTGCTTTATTGTTTTTAAGCGGTTATACCTAATCTGCGTTCTATATCATCGGGTATATCATACTCGTTATAGTCAAACCATGCTCGCATCAGAAACATATCCCTCCAGTCCGGGGAACAACCAATATCCATCTTGATTTCTTCTTTGGGTTTCAATTTTAGTTTCCCGTCCGAATCAGCTTTCCATGTTTGCAGTTGTTCCAGTTCCCTTATGATTTCTTCCTTATCGGCAGTGCTTATCAAATCCTCATCTATCCCCACTTCCGTAGCGTTTATGTGGTCTGCCAGCTTGTAGCCGCATTGGGTCTGTAGGTTTTGGTAGTTTTCACCATTGAAAGGGATAGAGTTGTTCACGAATCCCTGAATGTCGCAATTATCCACCACTCCACCGCCTACACCGTCCTCATCAACGATACATTTATGGTTGGGTATTCTATACTTCTTTTGCTTGTTGATTATCCACGTCTGAATGTCGGTAGTCTTAGACACGGGAAAACATTGTAGCTCTATGATATGCCAACCGTCCCAAACGGCAAGACGGGCATAGTCAGCTCCGAAGCGTGCAATATCGCCTGTAATATAGTTTGTACCTGTCTTGATTGAAATCTTATTCCCGAATATCTCACAGATTGCATCATGTGAACAAAGGGCGTTGGGGTTATCGTCATATTCCCAATTACCTTTCAAAAGACGTTCACGCTTTACTTTATCCTTTGTGGTTTTCAAGCCCTCTATATAATCGGGGTCTATGAATGGATTTTCTTGTACAAGGCAAGCAAGATAGTACATATATTCGGGCAATTCCCCTTTCTTATCCGGCTTGTAGAATGTATCATACATCCAATTCTTTTTAGGGTTGCACGTAATGAATAACTTTCGCCTCAACCCCAGTTCATTGTTAAGGTGTCGCCCGATACGTGTTTTCAATGTATCATAAGCTCCAAAATTCACCTCACCACCCTCTTCAATCCAGCCGCCTGTATATTCGATTGAGCCGTAACGCTCATACAATGGGTCGCCCGGCTTATATTGCAAGTCCAGTAAGTCAATACGTGAACCGTTGAAAAATTCGATATAATTGTATTGTCCGTTATACTTGTACAAGTTATCATCAACCCCGTACTGATTGCAAACCTTGTAAAATGTGATAAGTGTAGATTGTGTGATACGCTTTAACTCAGCACGTCCGATAAACCACTTTGAACCGGGATAACAGAGGCACATAAACAGAAGCCACACCGCCCCCGTCCATGATTTTGCACCCCCGGCAGCACCTCCGTACAAAAGTTCAACGTGTTCATTGTCGGTAAGTATCTTCAAAGCGTGTTCTTGCTTCTCATGCTTCAAACCATCTTTTATGGTGATGAAGTCGAAACAACCACGCTTGAAAAGCTCAATTTTCACTGCAAGTGCCATCGGCACGTCTGTAACCTTACTTCGTGCCATTGCCTGCCTTTATTTTTTCCAGCAAGGAATTGTATTGTAGCAACTCATCCGTAGTAAGAGCCGACAAATCCATGCTATTGTTGGTTACTTGTGCGTTTACTTCGCTCTCTATCTGTTGGGTGGGTTTACCGAAAACCCTATCAAACAGACTATCTACCGTATAAGTCCTACCATAGCGAATATCTGCGTTAATGGCAGACACCACATTTAGCACCCACACGGGCGTTTTCTTGTTGGGCGTTCCGTCTTTGTTCTTAACCAACCCCTCCAAAGTTTCGGGCGTACTTTCCATCAAGAAACGGATAACCTTATAGTAGTCCTCTTTGCTCATTTCCGGAGCTACCTTTTTGCCCGTAATATCTTTGATGTATTTATACACGGACGGCTTCCTACCCGAATTTTGGGGTTGGTTATCAGATGAAAATCTATTCCCTATTTTATTTCCTTTCTCAAAAAGTGCCATCC
Organism: Bacteroides sp. BFG-637; assembly: GCF_024793605.1. Lineage (NCBI taxonomy): Bacteria > Pseudomonadati > Bacteroidota > Bacteroidia > Bacteroidales > Bacteroidaceae > Bacteroides > Bacteroides sp. BFG-637. Next base: position 959,444 of record NZ_JANUPD010000002.1, read on the forward strand.
GTTGATTTATCGTTGGTTTATGTGTTCTATAAACACACTTACAAAGTAAAGAAAATCGGATAGCGTGATACCGTCCGATTCCCTTTACCCGGTTAATTATTCTATGATACTCTCTTGTGCCTTGTACTTATCCCAAAACCAAAGGATGGTATCACCGCCCTTTTCGTCTATCATTTCATCGTAGGCATCCAATTCCTCCAAAAGGGCGTTTGCCTTGTCAATTACCGAAGTGAGATGCTTTTGCTGATAATCATCAGCATTCCAAACCTCGATTTCACCATTTAATTGCTGCTTGATTACCTTAATCTCATCAGCGGTTAATTCTATCTTCTCCATGTTGCATTGAATTAATTTAAGCAAAAATACCTCTATAGTTTGTATTTCTTGCAGATTTCCTTTACTTTCTTGGTATATTTATCACTTTTACCATGTATCGCTTTAGTAACGGTTTCAGCCCAGAACTCCGACACATTGGTTTCCGCATACTTTCCATACCCGGATTTCTTATTGTCTTTCTTCCAAGACTTAAATAATTTATTCACTTCCTTTCCAGCCGCTTTTTGGTTTGCCCCTGTCATATTTGCATTCCATGTAGCGTGCGCCAACTCATGCGTTACGGTATGGGCTACCGCTTTGTTGGTTTTCGTACTCCACCCACTCGCATAGCCTCTCTTGTGTGAGGCTTCCACAGCTTTTTTCGTTTGCATGAAATGCTTTTTGTTAAGGTAAACACCCTCTGACTTCCCATTAGCCGTAACGTGTACGCCATAAGTGCCAGCCGATAGTTCTGCCAACTTTACATTCTTTTGCCTTACACCAAGTACGGAATGATAGCGTGAAATAGCTTCTTTGGTTGCCTTATACAGAGCCGGGTCTTTCATGTTTACCAAAGGCTCAGGCTTACCAACAGAGCCTTTATATGTTGCATCACCCGGTTGCAGTCCTCCACGTGTTCCACTTGAATTTCGTCCCATAATACTTTACTTCTTTTTTGCGTTAATAAAATCTGTGACGTACAACAGCCCATGTTCACGGCAGAACTTCTGAATTTCCGTACCCCCACCATAAACGATAAGGTTTGGTTTTTCAAGCCCGCTTATTTCTTGGGCTACTTGCAAATCAGATTTAAGGCTTTCCATCCAACCGTCCAGCCCACGGGTAAAGAAAGCATTATATCCTTTGGGAATACCCATTTTGTTGTACTCAATAAACTTGTGAGAAACATTCAAGTCTGCATAAACCTTGATTCCGCATTCTTGGAAGTAACGAGAAAGCCAACGTTTCTTGTAGATAAGCTGAATGCCCCACGCTACAGGCGTTTGGTCGTGGCAACTACAATTCGGCTCTACCACCGCCTTGCATCCGCTTGTGAGTAAATTTATCGGGTCTTTGAAAAGAGCCTCAAAGCGATAATCGTCCACATAGAAATGATATGTCGCCACATCTTTACGCAAACGGCTGTTAGCACCCCACGGAGATAAAGGCAATTCTACCTTTCCAGCTTGCATATCCAATAAGAGATTGGGAATTTCAAAGACGTTATCGCTTTCATAAAGAACGTCCTTAAACATGGAACGGTAGAAAGATTCCTTTTCGGCTTCTTCCTCGCTTTGTTCCTCATCGTCCATTTCTTCCTCTGCGCTTTGGTCGGCTTCCGTTTCCTCTGCCTCTTTAACCGCTTTCTTCTTACCCTTTCCGGGCTTCTCATCATCAGATGGAAAATCAAGCCCAATAAAGCCGAAATCTACATCTTTCCAAAACTCATCCATTTGTAAGGCATTGTAAGCCCAATCGCCATTGTTGATATTATCCCTCAGAATAATATCCTTTTCCTCATCCGGGGTCAGTTCCGAATAAAGAATAACGGGCACATCGGCAAGTTTCAGCTTTCTTGCAGCCTTCAAGCGTTGGTTTCCTGCCAATACCACCAGTTTACCGTCACGCTCCATAACCGCCAAAGGTCGGTGTTTCCAAAAGCCGTTTATCTTTATGGAATCCACCAGCCTTTCAAAGTCATTCTTCGTAATGGTACGGGGATTTTCAGGCAACAAAACCAGCTCCGAAACTTTCTTGTATGTAATCTCACTACATTTCATTCTCAACCTCCGTTTCGTCTTTGATTTCGTCATTCTCCGAAGAATGGGAATCCGGCATTAATTGTTCCTCATCATCTTCTACACAGAAGCCCTTTCTAAAAAGTTCACAGAGCTTCACAAAACGGTAACGCCTGCGGTACTTTACATATACCAGCTTTGCACCTACGGAATCTTTGCCAATAGCATAGAAAGAACCCCGGTAATCAACGGGCAATGCCACCGCACCATAGATACTAACCGAATCATCGGACACGCTCGTAATGGTTGCGTGCCTATCGTATTTGCCATTGATATAAACGTGTATCTTTTCCCCTTGCTTCAAATGCTCTTTTGGGGCAAACCTCCAAAAGTTCCTACCTATATACTCAGACATGAGCAACAAGGCTAAAAAAAACAGCGTTAATCCGATAAGAATATACATACCCATAGCTTATTTGTTTACTTGGTGAATCATATTGCAAATATACTAAATATGCGTTTATCAAACACATATTTAACCGTAAAAAGAATACTAAAAGCCATAAACCAACATTGCACCATCACGTCCATGCTCATTTGTCTGTTTTTGCCATCCAGTCAAAGCCTTAAACCGTTCTTGTGTCAGCTTGGTTACATTGCGTTTCGGGGCAACCATTTCATACTCCACGCCCAACTCTTTTAGATAATCATCCCATATAGAGGCATCCCGTTTCACAGAGCCTACACCTTGCAACTTCTTACGTTCCATTTCACGGCTCATACGCTCCGTTCCGAACCACGTTCTTTGCCGGGGGTCTTCCACCCTTACAATCACTTTGTCACCTATACCAGCCTTATACTCATCATACAAGGAACGTACACGCTCCATCGCTTTATGTATAGGCAAAGAGCATACTTGAAGTAGGGAACGCTGCTTGCTATCCCAAACAGCGAACCCGGTATTTACACCCGTATCAATCCCTACATAAATCATTATTCAGCCTCCATTTCTCCATTGGGAATCTGATACAGAATAACGCCCTTAATCTCGTTTGCTTCGGCTCTATCTCCGAAAATCTGAGCCATCATAAGGTTATTAGGCAGATATTTGTACCTCACCTCTTTAATGAGCGGCAAACCTATCGGGGCTTCACTTATCACGTGCAACGTCCATAGCCCATCCTCTTTAGATATGGTTACAAAGGCATTCTTATAGAGGAAAGAACCAACTTTATACACTCCGTAATCATCCACATCGGTAAAATCCGCTTTTGCAGTTTCTTCCAGCTTCTTTATGAAGTCGGGGCGCATACGCTTCTTTTTCTTCTTGAAGTATTCAGGGTAAACCACCATACCTTTGTTCTCTTCGTTGGCTTTCGCCAATTTTGCTTGCAATTCTTCTTTGCTCATAGGTCAAATAAATTTTTATAATACTCAAAATTCTTATTTTCTATATTTATATCTTCCGGGTAATGAGTGGCGCATCCGTACCATTCATTGTAGCATTTAGGACAAAACCAGCAATTTAGCACGGCTACATAATAGCCAGTATTAGAAGTACCGTTACATCTATCGCAAATACCAATACCGCCAATTTTAGCCAACTCGTTTCGGCTCAACTCAATCACCTTAAACCTTTTGGGGTTATCTACTATTTTAGCCATATCAGTATATTGTTTCTTGGTAACTTGAAGTAGGAACTTTCCCGGATAGGATAGCGTTTCCACACGTGATAAGCCCGTTATCTTCATCATAAGAGGGGACAAACACAATAACATCGAATCCGTTGCCTTTCAAATCTTCCTCCACGGCTTTATATGGGGTAAACAGCTCATAGCCTCCACTTGTGTGCAAATCGTTCTCATCACAGCTATTTGTTCGGTGCAATGGGGTAATCTTACACATAAATTTATCGGGGTTGAAAAGCTCTCTCAAACACTTGCCGTCTATATGTGTATCATCTGCCAAAGCAAAGTTTAAGGCATATTTCCTGCCAACAGGCATAGGCAGCGATTTTCCAATTTCTGATATTTCACCAAGTGAAAGCGAACTACCCGAAAACAGATAATTTCTTTCTTCATCATTCGTTGTATTGATGGAGAATTGAAGTCCGGCATCACCCTTATAAAACTCGTTCTTTATGTAACACCACTTATGTAAGAACTCAACCAGCTTCTTATTTCTCTTTGGCAGCATTGTACTTATAACCGGGTGTACCAAAGAATCGCCTATAAACGGCTCTATGTCTTTCTTTATACTGATTGCATGAAGCAACACATTTTCGTTCCATGTAGGCTCTCCCATACGTGCATAATGTATGTTTAGGCGGTTCGTGTGCTTCACTTCCGGGTGTTGCTTGATAGCCGTTAGCACTTCTCCTTTCAAATCATTAAAAGTGGCATTTCTCCCAATACCCACTTTTGGAACATCGCAGAACTTGCAGCCCATAGAGCAACCGTACTGTGTGGAAATGGTAATCACCCATTTTTCAGTAAGAGGCATCGGCTCGCCATTGGGTACACCGTTCAAATCACGGGTAATCCCCAAAAAGTCCGCTTTGATATTAGCGTTCTTACCATAATCTCCAACCGTAAGGAACTCCAACATTCCCTTTTCACCTATAGCGGTATATATTTCGCCCGTAGGCACTACTATCTTCTTTTTAATTTCCATATCTTCAAATCATTAAAATGCAAATACTACTTTTTCGCCATTCATAGCCATTTTTCGCAGGGTGGGGTATCGCTCATAAACTTTGTTAGTCATATCCTCAATATCGAATTTGAAAGCCGGGCAATACCTGTATCTGAAAGCCGCATAAAAGCGGTCATTCAGCATTATGTCAATCATCAGCGTTTTCATGCCATCTATTTACCACAACAAGGTAATTTAGTGTTAAACACCTCTTTCAGCCATTGTTTGTACGGGAGAATTGGTTTACCGTAGAAAGTCATATTGGCTTTGTAATTCTCATACAAATTCTTGCGGAAATCCGCAGGAATTTGCTTTTTCTGTTTTCTCATTTTCATTTTATGCCCCCTTTCTTGTATTCTCTCATCGCTTGGCTAAGGCTTTCCGTCTTATCCAGTAGCCTTGCCAGCTTATCCACGTCCACGATAACCTCACCATCCAAATAAGCCCAAACCTTTCTCAGAGCTTCCGCAATGGCTTTTGCTTCTTTAGAATCTTTCAGAGAATTAAGAACCTCCTTATTGGTAGCTGTATTCCTACCGTTTTCTTTGGCGTTATCCACAGCCGACTTTGCAGCCTTTACCTGTTCTTTCTCACTGCCATAATTGGCGGCAATCTCCTTAGCTGCCTTAACCGACAATTCCCCTTTCATAATCCTTTCTTGAATGTACGGGGGCAAATCCAACAAGGAAAGGCATTTGCTTATGAAAGCCGGGCTTTTCTTGAACTTATCCGCTATCTCAACTTGGCTATATCCAAATTCTTCTTTGAAACGTCTGAACATGATAGCGCACTCGTATTCGGTAAATTTCTTACCCTCGTTACGCATCATCTGTTGAATATACAATTCTTCAGTAGAAGCGTCCTTTCGGGCTTTCATGGCACGAACATAAGGAATATCCGCACCCTCGGATATAGCCAACATGGTAGCCCTGTATCTACGTTCACCATCCACTAATTTGTATTTCTCGTTGCCCTCATCATCCTTAAAAGCTATAACCGTCAGAGGATTTAAGACACCCTTTGCCTTTATTTGCTCTTTCAGTTCGTCAAGGTCAAAATCACGTCTTACATTGAAGCCGTCCACAACCACGATATTACGGGGGTCAATCAAAAAGAGGTCTGTATTTTTTGTTTTATTCGTTCCCATAATTACTTCTTTCCCTGTTAATTTTCTGTTTTTCAATATATTTCTTATATATTTTACATACCGCAGGACGTGTTTTTGCGCAATTCCATGCACTACTTGAACTATAATGTTGGCAGTGGCTTCGGGTACACCATTGCCCGGGACAAAGTTGTTTGCAAATCAAATCTACGGCATCATAAACACGACTATATGAACGTTCGTTTTCATGCTCCACTATACTACTATTAGCAAGGATAGTACGCACTAAAACCTCATCGTTTTTGTCTTTATCACACAATCCCACTTGTTTTTTCGTCCGCTTTTTACAATCCAGATAAGTGAGATATTCCAAATATTGAGGCTTTCCTAAATCTGTTTTCATAGGCTTAATATCTGAACGAAGAAAAATGTACGATAACACCCTCAAACACATTGCTTTTGGAGTTCCCAAAGAACCACTCTACAAAATTTTCAACGCTCAAACCGTCATTCTTTGCCACAACTTCAACGGGGACTTTCTTATTGTCAATCCATACTTGGGGTACGGCATCATCGCTTCCATAGGTCATAGTAATATGCTGTAAACCTATCTTCTCATACTGGGCAAATTCCCGTTGCTCTGAGTTGTACGGTCTGCCCGTCCATTCACGCACTGAAAGATATTTTTTACCGGATGCAATATCTTTATATCTCTTATCCCACACGCCATTTTTATTGTAGCGTATAGTATGTATCTTTTTATGCTCTTTTAGTTTGCCCTCAAACTCTGTAGGCTTTCCAGCCAAAGAATGTGTAACCGGGAATACACGGCATAAGGTCACAACCACTTTTTTCTTTTCTGATTTTTGGTGTTGCATAGCTTTATTATTTACTTGGTGTATTACTCGCTGAATAATAAGCAAGCGTTATCACATCCCACATTTCGCTCACAATGGCAAACGAAAATGTCTTATCCGGGTGGGTACTACTTGGCATATCCAGCATTTCTTTTTGTATCGCCTCGTTCCAATAATGGCAATCGGGCGTGTAGTTAGATTGAAAGCTATTAATGCTTGCAATAAGTTCGTTGTAATACGCTTCACCGAAAGCATTAATGAGCTTTGTTTTGTTTCTGAGCGCAAATCTCATTTTCGATAGCTTTTTTGGCTGTAGTGCAGCCGTTCAAACATTTCTTCCATTCTATCAGCAATACGCTCTCCGTACCTGTCGCCAAATTCCTCATCTGCCAAATTGGAAGTGGCTATAGTGAATAGCTGCCTGTCATATCGGGCATAGATTAATTCAGTAACCGGGGAAAACTCGTTGCCCCAACTTTTCACGCTTGCTGGTTCAGTGCCCACATCATCAATAAACAAAAGTTCTTGATTCTTTAGCTTGTTGAAATAAGTCGGGTCATCGGCTATTGACTTGGCAAGGTTCAGAGCTGATATGCGGTACACTCCCTTTCTTTCGGAAGATAAATCACTATTGTACAAGATACCTATAATATTGCATATCGCCTTTGCAAGCGTGGTTTTACCACTTCCTACCGTACCATACAGAAGCAAGCCGAACTTTCCGTTTCCGCAAAGGAACTTAGCCGCTTTGCCTATCTTTTCCAACGTGGCTTCATCCGAAACATACTTCATGTTTCTGCGCTCAACTTCTGACTGATAACACATCCTTAGCATTTCCGCTATGTCTTGTTCGGGAAACTTCTCAATCTTAAAGCGTGTCCCTAAAAGTCCTCTTTGCGCTTGGTTTGCCAATATCTGTTGCAGCCGTTGTACCAGTTTGTTGTCCATATCTATTCATATTTTCGTAATACTTATCTTTTACCCAGCCCCTAATAGTCAGGTAATCGGATTTATACTTCTTACCCTTAGAACCTTTGTAATTGTTGAGAATATCAATCATCGCTTTAGCGGCTTCTTCGCCATATTCGGTACATAATTTTGTGTATTCATCACGTGTCAAAGTAACGTAATCAGCATAATTGTACTTCTTGGCTTTTGCAATCTTCCGCTGTTGTTCATCAGTCAGTGGCGGTGGATTCTCCGGCAAATCATCGGGAAATAGGTCTGCTTGCGCCCCTTGTTGTGTTTCAGCCGTTGGGGAAGGTGTATGTGGCATTTCTATCGGTGGCGTTTCCACAAGCGCATCAACTTTGGCTAATATCCGTTTACCCATAGTTACTCCACCTTTTTTCCCAGCCTCAGACCGTTTTACCCGTATTGATTCCATCTTAACCATATCAGCGTTGTACAAAGCCCCATCATTCCTTACAGACAATAATTCAGCGTTAATCAATGATTCTATCAGCTCCTTTGTTCCACTTCCGTAGAGAGCTTCTAATTCATCAACCGTGTACGCACCGCCAATAGGTTTCAGCATAACCCCACGCTCTATACTCACCCACATACAGCAAAGCATATCCAACCACAAGCCCTTACAAGCAAATGACAACCTCATAGCCGCATTGTTGGATAACCAAGCGGTGGCATCGAAAGGCATAGGCGGTATGATTTTTTTATTAGCCATATTATGAGCTGTTATAAGTGGGGGATTTCTCCCCCACGATATAGTATTTAGATTTCAAGAATAGCAATGTCCGGGGCAATGGTACGAATGCCGTCTAACACCTCGTCAATACACTTATCTCTGTAGTCCTCTGCCAGTTCGTTAGCACCGGGCGAAACAAGTTGCAACAACACATCACCATTAGAAAGATAGTGGTCGAACTCAACTTCAATAGGTGTTTTTGCAGTTCCCTTGAAAATGGCGATGTTTATCGTGAAACTCTTGGGCAAATTACTTTCTACTTGTGAACGGTACACCTCAGCCATAGAGCCGGACGGGTCACGCTGTTTCTGAATTTCAGTCTTGGCGTTAGCCGTGAAGTTCTTTAATACCGAAACGAGCTTCATACAATCCTCTTTTTGCATGAATACGCCACGATTCAAACGCAGGAACTGCCCCAGTTTAGCTGGAATCCAGCCACATTCTCCGTCATTGATACCGAACTTTGAAAAGACTTCCGATAATTCCACCGTACCTACAAAGGTGTTTTTGGTGTAATAATCATCCTCATTCACGGTAAGCGTGATACTCATTTTCTCACGGTTTACCTTAATATTCGCACGTTTTTGGTCGATGGTGTCAATACGCTTTTCCAACCAATCTAACGGAGTTCTGATAACACCTGATACAGAAATACTTTCCGGTTGCTTAATGGGCAATTCGTCCAATGCTTTAGGAGCATTACCAATTCTGTACACTACTTCGATAGGTTTTTCACCCTTGTACTCACCGATGTTCACGGTTAATCCTTTTTCTTGATTTTCCATTTTGAAATGTTTTAATTATTAATACTTAATCGTCTGTACCCGTTTTATCCGCACGGATAGCACGGAACACGTTACGCTGCCTTTCGTCTTGTGTCATGGGGCGTTGTTCCAGCAAATAACCCTCCGGGCTGTAGAAGCCAACCATTTTTTCTTCCTCATCTACAAACTTGAAACAGTCGCCCTTAATCCAATCGCCCCCGGCTTTCAGTTCGTCACGGAGTTTAACTATGCGTTCCTCCAAAGGCTTGATTTTGCCTTTGTAATCGGCTCTGATTTCCGCTAATGATTGTTCCAAATCTGCTTTTTGAATCGCCACGTTAGCGAGGTCTGCCCTCCTTTCGTTGATTTCTTCTTGGTCGAATTTGCGTGTATAGCTACGCTCTACAATTTGGTCGCAGCTATCACGTAGAATCTGTGCCCTTTGTTCCACCGGGGTATCGGCTAACATGATGTCTTTCATTTCACCTTGTTTTTAGTTAATAATATGTTTAATAAACACACTTTTATTTCAAACGATTTCCAACGGTAAAGTTGAATTTCAAATATTCAGCCCAAAGTTCAATGAATTGCTGCCCGAAATACTTAGCCTTTTCTTCCGTTTCTTGGCACAAGCGGAACCCAAGGTACGCAGCCGCATACGAGGAACGATTATACGCATGCAGATAACCGAAACCCGCAGGCGCACCATAAGACGCATAAGCAGACAAAAGGGCACCTCTTTGTTCGGGATACATATCATTAATTTCTTTCTTAGTATACAAAGCAAACCACGGATACCAATACACTTTGCTTCCCTCTCCATCCGGCTTTGGTTGGAAATTTCTACCCCACAAAGCCCGACTAATAGTTTCTAATTTCATAAGAGCAACAATATGGGATGGCATATTTACCCTATCACCTCCATTGGTTAAAACTATGGTAGTATCTCCATTCACACTATCCACTCTTATTGCATCTTGTTTTAACGCCACACAAGCATCCTCATACGTGCGGATAGTCTTGTAATCGTCCAACGTGGGCTTTGCAGCCTCAAACACTTTCTTTCCAAACAGGCTTTCCATAAAATCCTTAATTCCATCACAAGCATTTGCATAAGCTGTTTGCAACTTGCTTTCTTCAATTTCTACTTTCATCTTTCAATGTTTTTAATTTGTTAATAATCTTTTTTGTTAATCTTATTGCGTTATCCACTCTCGTACTTTGTCCGGGTGGAATATTTGCTATCAAAATGGGCACTAAGCGTATCAGCTCAGATACCACGCTGTTAGGTATTCTTTTCATGGCTTCTCCAATATTTATCCGGGTCGGGAATATCCACATTCAGAAACTCTTTGGCGTACTCCCTCAGTTTTTCGCAATAGGTGGAAAATGTCACCGTATCCATAGTGGCTGTAGAACATGGGAACTCTACAATCTCCCCCGTGTGCTTGTTTACCACTTTGTCAGCCGTCATTTGAGCCTTAAAAAACTCATGCACTTGTTCCACTGAAACGAACTCCCAACCAGCTTCTAAAAGAGCATCTAAAAGGATAGGGTAAATACACCCGAACAACCACCCGTTTTGGTCTAAAGAACGTGGTTTTCTGACTTTCTTAACCTCTATCCTATAGATACCATCCAAAGCGTTACGCATCCATTCGTACAGAGGCTTCAAATCAAATAACCCGTTTCTCTTTTCTACTTGGAGTTTAGCCATATCCTTATGTTCTATCTAAATCAATCGTTAAACCCGGCTTTGCCGCATAAACCACTTTCCCCGTATGCCTTTCCACTTCCGATATGAAATAAGGCTCATCGCTATTATTCTCGGAAAGGTGTAAAAGCACGATTTCCGAAACATGGGATAAGTCGTTTGCTTCCAAAAAAACCTTGCACGTAGTAAGCTCCATGTGTGAGGTAAGCAGACGTTCACGCTGTGAGGGCAACGTGCGCCCGGCTGTAATCGCCTCAATGAGCTTCTTATCAGAGTAATTGCACTCTATCAGCACATGGTTAAGCCCCTTGAACTGATATTCGCACATACAGCTATCGGTAAGAAATACCATCTTTCCCATATCGGGGTGGTCTATCAGATAGCCGACACATGGCACATCATGGCAAGCAGGAAAAGGAAGTACCTTAAAATTACCCATCTTATAGCCTTTGCCCTCTTTAACCACCAAAGAACGGGAATCCCAAACGCCCTTTGCAGTCCATACCTCCCGTAATGCCAACGTGTGAAATCCACTATCCACCATTGCCTTAATATATTTGGCGTGGTCGTTGTGGGCGTGTGTTACCACACACCCTACAACTTTTCTCAGATTGAAATCCAACGCTTTCTTGACTTCTTGGAAACGGATGCCTGCCTCTATAATCAAAGCCTCCTTACCGTTATCCAAAATGTAACAGTTTCCGCTACTACTTGAACCAAGAACAATCAGTTTCATACGCTATCAATATCCGGGGTCAATAGTTTCCATTTGTTGCTCGCTTGACACGCTTTCAAAGCTAACATCTTCCGCATCAATCAACTGTTTGTTTGCGTAATTGTCGGTCAATATTTCACGCTGTGAAGTTTCGTCACCCTCGTAGTCATTGGTGATGGCATTTTGCATTTCTACGGACAAATAGCCATATTTACTCAGTAAATTACGGATAACGGTTTTTTGTGCCATTCCGTGAAAGTTACCCATCCAACCAACCTTGTTGCTATCGGGAGAAACGGGCAAATTAGCCAAATTCAGCAACTTTTCAACCGTTACATCCTTATCGCTTGTGATGGCTTTACTGTATCGCTTTGCATGGTTTGCCATTTGCTCCACTGTCATGTACAAAGTCTTGCTAAAGCCGTTCATAAGTTCAAAGTAACAGAAATAGCCTATCACCTTATCGCTTTTCCTTTCACCGTCAAAGGCTATTTCCCCAGTCAGTTTGTTTACCTTGCGCAACTCACCATCATACACCACATCCGCATTGATGGTACGGTATTGTCCCGTGCGCATGGCAAGCTGAATATAACCCTTATAGCCCATTTGAAAAGTCGGCTCATACACTTTAATCCAGTTGCCCTTTTCATCCTTTTTGGAGTTTTTGAACGGGATAATGAAAGCATAGCCCAAAGCCTTGTTTATTGGCAAATGTAACGTGGCAGCTTTGAGTGCTTCCATTACCACCTGTTTAGGATTACAGAGTTGCAGATTGCTATCTCCGTTGTATAGGTCAATTACAGAGGCTACGAATGTTGCCGAATTTTTACCAAGCGCATTTTTGAATTGTTCTTGTACGCTTTCGGCATTCATCATGCTTTTAAGAATATCTACAGGCTTTCTTTGAGTAGCTACCTGCCCACCATTTGCAGCCTGTTGTATGGTTGTAGTCGCTTGCTGTGTCATAATCGCAATTATTTAATGGTTAGTTCTTTGTCCGTAGTTACCACCAGCCGGATAATCTGACTGAGTGATGGGATTATTTGATTCACGCTTTCCGCATTATCAACGAAAATCGGTGCAGATACCCCCTTTGCCGTGCAAATGGCATTGATTATATCTATTCCGGCATTGATTTGTCCGGCATTGTTCACGTCAAGGAAAGGTGTACCGTTCACAGTGCATACACACGTAAGTTTTTCGCCTCCGTTCAGTTGTTCGTTCACAAAGGAGAATGATACATATCTGAACATTCCGTTAATGCGTTTCAACAGCTCCGCATCCTTATCCTTTTGGAATTGGAGTGCCGTAAACTCCCATTTTTCAAGGTCTGCCAACTTTTGATTGTTGGCAATGCGCTTTTCTTCCAAAGAAGCGATTTCCTTTTCAGCCCTGCCGATTTGTTCACGGTTTGCCAAACGCTTATATAAACCTTGCACGGCTTCATTCAAAGTTCTTTTCTCCGATTGCAGTTCCGACACGTCCACAATCTTTGCATCCACTTTGAGCTGATTTTCAAGTTCTACAATCTCGTTCTTGATGTCAATGCAAGTTCGGTCGGATGCTATCATTGCTTCCACGTTTTGCGCCTCGGGGATAGAAGCCTTTGCTTGTTGAATATCGGCATTGATACGCTCTATCTTTTGTTCCAGCTCCTCGATTTCGGCATTGGTACGGTCTTTAAGCCCTTGCATTTCTTCAAGCCGTTGCTTTTTAGCCATGCCAGCCTCTTTATTCGCTTTCAGACGTGCCGCCTTATTAGCGTTAAAGTTGGCTTGCATTTCACGCTGCTTGGCTTCTATATCCTCAATTTCCAAAGGACGTTTGCAAGTGGGGCAAATAAATTCACCCTCATTATAGGTAAGTTCCTCCTTGCTGATAAATGAAAATTCACCACGCAATGCGGACAATTTGGTATTAAGCTTTTCTATCTCAATATCCATAGCCGCAACCGATTGCCTTTTTCTGTCTAAAGAGGCTTTTTCAGTACGCAACGAATATTCCAATTCGTTCAGCTTCAAAGATGCCTCATTGCGCCCTTTGTTAGCTTCTGTAGCGATTTCATTCATTCTACTATTGAGTTGTAGGCGTTTTTCACCTATTTGCTTTTGGATAAAAGCCTTACGTTGATATTCCTGCTCATTCAGCTTTGATTTGTCGGCAATTTGTTCCTCTATCTGCTGAATACGGGCATTTTTATCCTCAATCTCACTATCAATGGCTACCCAATCCTCTTCCTCCGGCATAAGTTTACGAGCCGTTTCTATCTGAGAGGGAATAACTGACAATTCATCTTTGCAAGCCTTTTTCTTGGCGGCTACCTCTTTGGCGTATTGGGCGATGCTCCTGCCGGACAACTGAGCCAGCAACTCCAAATATTCGGGCTTGGTCTGCGCTACGTCTTGGTCGGTAAGCGTTCCTACCATATCCAAAAGGATTTCTTTTTGCGCTTCCGGCTTCATTGATGTAAAGTAGAAAGGGTTGGTTATCATTCGGAAAACATCTTCCGGGATGATGGCAGCTACTTCACTATCATACTCCTTTTTGGTAGCCAACTTAACACCGTTCAAATAGAACTCTGTTGCATGATTCTTTAGGCTTTCTTCCGTAGTTCCACGTGGCTTGACCCAGTTTTCCACATAGCAGCGTTGCAGTGTTACCGTCTTGCCATCCACTGATAGTACACCAGTAACGGAGTGTTCAAGGTGCAAAATAGGCTTGCCGTCCGAATCCAACGTTTTAATGTTGAAATTACTATCCGACCGTCCCGTACTGTCTTTTCCAAAAAGAAGCCAAAGGAATGAATCGAACACAGTTGTTTTGCCCGTACCATTTTCTCCAGCAACCAGCGTTTCCGCATCGGAGAAACCGATATTTAGGCTTCTGATTCCCTTAAAATTCACAAGGGATAATGATTTTAATTTGATTGTTCGCATATCACTTATTAATTATAGAGTTGATTTTCTCTGATTTATCCACTGCCATAAGTTCGGCACGTGAATACAATACTTTGGAATGTATAGAGCTACCGCCACGGATAGTAGAAACTCTGCCGTCTTTTTGCCAGCGTTTCACCCGGCACTCTTGAAACAATCTGTATGCTTCACGTTGTGAAATGAGGTCTTTTGCCGGGATAGTCTGTTTTACATAGTTGGCAGCACCCAAAGAAGCCATTTCCATACAGAGATTCTTTAACTCGTATAGTTCCATCTGAATTGCCATAAGTCAGTCCTTTTTGTAGCGGTTCTTAAAATATTCTCTAACACTTACTATCCCATACTCATTGTCGGTATAGAAAACCCATGCCAGCCAAAAACAAGCCATAGTGGTAAAGAAGTGAAATGAGGCATTACAGAACAATGCCCCAGCAAGGGCAATAATGCCAAGAAGTAGCGTAACGCCACATTGGATAAGGTTTGCTAAAGTTTCTCCTTTCATCGGTGTTGCATTTGTTATTTGAAAAGATTGTTAGTCATAGCATACCGCATAAATTCAGCCATTGAATGTACTCCAACCTTTCGGAAACTGTTTTTTCTATGGTTGTTCACGGTATTTAAAGAGATAAACAGCTTTTCGGCTATTTCTGAATCGTTTTTCCCATCATAGAGCATTCGCATAACTTCTATTTGCCTATCGGACAACTTAGAGTTGAATTTAGGAGCGCAAATAACTTTATCATGTTTGCATTCTCCACGTAATGGACAACCTACAAACTCAAAATTAAAGTTCCAATTCTCATCTACATCAATCATGTTGTCATACAGACCGAAGTTGCATTTAATGAATCTACGCACCGCTATGAAATCCCGATACCTCTTGTTGTTTGAATTTTTAGAGTATATATCCATAAGCGCATCGTATGCTTCGGGATAAAACTCCCTCAGTATAGCCAAGAAAGCTTGGATAAAGTCGGTATCAGTTTCTTTCAACTGCCTTTCGGCTTCTCCGATAGGGCGCATAGTAACTTCACCCTCCGGGGTTGTGTAGAACTCTATAGCTTTCATTCTGTAACAGGAAATAAAATATCGGCTGGAACGCCCAGTTTATCACTAATCATCTTTTGTTTGAGGGCATCCGGCTTTTGTACGCCATGAATCCACATTCGTACCGTCTTGGTACTACACATACACAGAGCCGCTATTTCCTCCACGAACTCAGTTTTTGGAGCTTTTACAGCACTCCTTTCAGGCAATCCTTTGTAAATCTGAATAAAAGACTGATAGTCTTTTTGGGTTACTTTTTTCATTTTCTCTAATTTATATGTTCTACAAACACGCTTTTTGGCTATATTTGTAATGTCATTTATTTAATTACGCAACAAATATAGGCTATATATCCGAATATAACAAAACTTTTTGGATATATTTTCTATTAAAAATATTCCATTTATATGCAACGATTTGATTTAAAGAGTTTTAGAATTGATAGAAAACTTACTCAAAAGGAGTTAGCAGAGCTATTAATGTGCAAACAGAACTATATTTCAAATATAGAAAACGGAATTAAACCAATCTCAAAAGAGAAATTGGATATATTGCAGTCTAAATTCGGTGATATTTCAAAGTATTATTCGGATATATCACCAAAGCAAAATACGATATTAAAAGAAGTCACTCCCGAAGATTTCATGTTTGCTGGTGCTGACGCTTTTTCAAGACAAGTCGTAAAGATGATGAATGACAAGCTGATTGCACCTTATGGAATGTTAGTAGAAAAAGATAAGGAAATAGAACGGTTGAATAGATTGATAGGCAGATTGCAAAACGAAATAGAGGAACTTAAAAAGGGAAGTGCCCAAATGGAGAATCCTGCCGGATGTGCCAATGCCGTATAGTGTTTGGTTTAAAGCAAAGAAAGTATTGATATGGAAAAGTATTACAGAATGGTTATAAACCTCTACAAAGAAGTTCTTTTAATTAACCGGGTAAACCCCGATAGGGTATTAGATGCGCAAAGGGAAATATCCAACGCTATTACTACGGCTATAATAACCAATGAGCCTACAGGTGAATTGGAGTTGCTAAAATCCGATATAGAGAACTTGAAGAGCCATATATCGCAATGAATACCGTTATAAGCAAGCAAATAATGGAAAGGTTCTATAGTGCGCTGGATGCCATTATAGCCATGAAGAAAATAAGAGGAGTAAATACATACTGTAGGCTCAACAACATAGATAGAAGAAATTTTATTGCGCAAAGAAAAGACTTGGAGCGTGGATGGTTTCAATTATCTTGGTTGTATCCTATGGTTAAGGAGTATGGAGTAAGTGCCAAATGGCTGCTTACTGGATTTGGAAGAATGTTTGAAGAACAAAAATAGCCCCACGCAAACATTATTAGTCTGCATGGGGCTATTTCTTACAAATATTCCATATCACAAATTAGCAAGCCATTTCTTGCCAGATTTTGTTCTTAGCCAAATCATAAATGCACCCGTCACAACTATTCCAACGGTAAAGATAGCTCCTAACATTTCCATATCTATTATTTTAAAATTGTATTTCCTACTTTAGCAAGCATTATAGTCCAAACACTCCCTGCTGTCAAAACATACCAGTTTATACCAGCTTCCACATTGGCATATATCGGAGTTATTCCACCAAGAACCAAACCCGCAAATGTGAGCTGCGCCAAGTTAAAAAAGAATCCAGCAAGTTTTTCACGCCTCACTTTATCTTTCTCCTTGACTTCTTTCTTAGCTTCTTGTTGTACGCTCCAATTACCCATATAAACTACTATTTTCTACAAAGGTACAAAATCCCCGCTTATTTGGAAACAAAAACCTATATATTTTTGATACGTCATTATAAATATAACACTGCAAGACTATTTTTATAACAAATAATACACTATATTTGCTGCTGAATTAAAATATCACTAAATAGCATTGGCTATTGTTGTAGGGATTAAGAAAACGACCAAATTTCAGAAACAGCCCTCAGACAATTTGCTAATGCCTGCGCTTTGCGTGGGCATTACTCTTGTATGGGCTGTTAGGTGCTTGGTCGTACCTCTTAATCCTCGGAGTAATCCCACGCTTTCGTGTGTATTACAGTAGCTTGCTAAGTACAACCGTTAAATACACACTTATGAAAACTTTGCTAATGCTTTGCCTGATAGCTTTGATAACAGGATGTAATAGCGACACTCCGCAACGTAAAGCTGAGAAACTAATAAATAGGTATTTGGAGAATAATTTAAAAGACCCTGATAGTTATGAGTGTATGGATATGGGGAAAATAGGAATAGTCACACCTATGTCTAAAGCATTAGTGGAAACCGTTAAAAGAGCAACGGATGGAGAGTTCCCAACAGATAGCATTAACTCAAAATTAGAACAAATCAAAGCTATGTTTGAAAACAAGGGTATAAATCCATACGATACTTTAGCTTGGGAGATTTCCCATAGATATAGAGCCAAAAACTCCTATGGGGGATATGCAATTACTAATTGCACTTATCATTTCAACAAAGATATATCGGACATAATTAGCGTAGAAACAAAATAGAATCTACCAAAGTAAAATTACGGCACTTCCATAAGTGCCTTTTTTTGTTCTTCCCCCACACCCCTATTTCATATATTTACTCTTAATTAACTATATAATATTATATATTAGTATATATTACCCCTTATAACTTGCATAAAATTTTGCCTAAGCAAAAATAGGCTTGTAAATCACTGAACTATAACAGCTTACAAATTTTGCTTAGGCAAACGAAAAAGGCTATATTTTTGCTTAGGCAAAATAACGCTTATAACACACTGTATTTCAATCATTTGCAAATTTTGCTTAGGCAAAACGCTATTTTTAGGCTTAAAAACAACTATTTATTTGATTATCAGAATATTATAATTTTTGCTTAGGCAAAATCATTTTGCTTAGGCAATTTGCTTAGGCAAAATCTGCAACTATCTGATTATCAGAGATAATACAGATTTAGAGGATAGATAAACACCTATTAAAATTTTGCCTAAGCAAAAATAGGCTTGTAAATCACTGAACTATAACAGCTTACAAATTTTGCTTAGGCAAAACACGCTTATTTTTGGGTATATACTTCTTTTCTGTTACATCATCCAAAGATAGCTTGACATAATCCAATACCTTACGGTTGGCAGCATCTATGCTGTCCCACGATTTCGCAATATAAATATCCGTCACTCTCATATTTTCGTCCACGTGGTTAAGAGCTGTGTGAACGGTGTATTTATCTACTCCGGCTTCATTGCTTGCAATGGTTGCCCATGTATGGCGTGCTGCGTAAAACTCCAAATCATCTATTCCCAAATCATCACCAATCTTTTTCAAACCCTTGTTAATTGCAGCCGTAAAGCTATCCACGCTTGAATACAGCTTGTAGAAATTAAAGACCCTTTGCCCGGTATGGTCTTTATATTTTTTCATAAGGGCTTTTAGTTCAGGCTCTATCCTCACAGATATTTCCGCTTTGTCGGCTCTCCGATTCTTTGTTTTTGTCCGTTGGTATGTAATTCGTCCTTTCTTCAAATCCGTACAAGTGTACAAATCTACCGCATTCATTCCGATTAGGCAGAAACTCAAAAGAAAGACATCCTTTGCGAGATTGTACCTGTTTGTCCCCGGTTGCATAATCAAAGAATAAGGCAGCTCCGAAAATTTACGAAGTAAATCCGTAGAAATAGCCCTTTTTCTTGTAACTGGAACTTTGGGAATTTCCACCCTCTTAAAAGGAGAATAGGGAATGCGTATCAGCCCGGCATCCTCATCGTTAAACTCTTTCTTTGCTCGGTTGTGTATGGCTCTTAGCTGGGATATATATAGGCTCTGTGCCCTTTCTCCGTGATTGGCTTCGGGTTTGGAACGTGCCGGATTCTCTTTTATCCACTTTATCCAATCATTGATAAACTTAACCGTGATTTCTTTTATGCTCACGCTATCCCTGCCAACAAAGCGTACAAGGTTGTTAATAGCTACTTGGTAAGAAAGCGCATTGCCTGTATGCCCGGTTTCCTTTAAGTGCAATATGTATTGACGGGCATAAGCCACTATATCCAAATCGAAGTGTTCCCCATTGTCGTTAGTGATTGCATCTACCACCTGCTCAACGGTCATGGATTTAAGCCGTTCCCCCATGCGGTCACAAATGGAACGGTATTTCTTTATCATATCATCGGTGGCATCTATGTACTTTTGGCTTTTCAATTTGAAAGTCGTGCGTGTCAAATCATCCTTTGTCACGTAGTAAGTGGTCGGGATGTACTTTTTCCTCTTTTGGTGTATAACCCTTATCTTTATATTATATGTGCCGTCAGCCCTTTTTTGGTGAGCGTACACCTCTGCTTTGAATGTAGCCATAATCTTTGTAGAACTATAGTAGAACTTTTATCCGCAAATATACCTATTTTTTGCTGTAAATGCTGTAAAAAAGAAGTCCACCCCGTAATGGAATGGACTTGAAAAGTAGCTCCGAGGGGAATCGAACCCCTATCTAAAATTTAGGAAATTCTTGTTCTATCCGTTGAACTACAGAGCCTTATGTAATAATTATCGTTATAACTTCCTTTTCTTATTTACTATAAATCTAAATTTTACTACCTTTGCATTGTTTGGAAGAACATACGTTTAGGAAACTTCTATTCTATCCGTTGAACTACAAGGCCGCTTCAAATTTGCTTGCAAAGATAACGGTTTCTGTCGATTTAACAAGAATAAAAATACAGGTTCCTTTCAGATATTTCAAATAATTGGCGTCAATAGGACAATAAAGTTCGATTTATTTTGATAATTCGATTAACTTTCCGACCTTTGCGCTCACAAATTGAAAGTAAAATCAGTTTTTAAATTAAATATAGTAATTAAAGTTATGGCAGACGAAATGATGGTTAAAGAATTGGAGGAAGTAGTAGTACGTTTCTCCGGCGACTCCGGCGACGGTATGCAGCTGGCCGGCAACATCTTCTCGAACGTGTCGGCTACGGTAGGAAATGACATCTGTACATTCCCCGACTACCCGGCAGACATCCGCGCCCCGCAAGGTTCACTGACCGGTGTTTCCGGTTTTCAGGTCCACATCGGTGCCGGACAGGTTTACACTCCCGGAGACCGTTGCCACGTATTAGTGGCTATGAATCCTTCCGCACTGAAAACACAAATCAAATTCTGTAAACCGCAAGGACTTATCATTACCGACTCCGACTCATTCGAAGCCAGAGATTTGGAAAAAGCACAATTCAAGACTGACAATCCTTTTGAGGAATTAGGCATAAAACAGGAAGTGCTGGAAGTTCCCATCTCTTCCATGTGTAAAGAGAGCCTGAAAGACTCCGGACTAGACAATAAATCAGCACTCCGTTGTAAGAACATGTTCGCACTCGGACTGGTTTGCTGGTTGTTCAACCGCAACCTTGCCGCTGCTGAAAAAATGTTGCGTGAGAAATTCGCCAAGAAACCCGAAATTGCAGAAGCTAATATTAAGGTATTGAACGATGGTTTCAACTATGGTGCCAACACACATGCTTCTGTCTCTACTTATAAAATTGAAAGTAAAGCTCCGAAATCAAAAGGACTTTATACAGATATCAACGGAAATAAAGCAACGGCTTATGGCTTGATTGCTGCTGCCGAGAAAGCAGGTCTGGAACTCTACCTGGGTTCTTATCCTATCACTCCGGCCACTGATATTCTGCACGAATTAGCTAAACATAAATCACTGGGAGTAAAAACCGTACAGTGCGAAGATGAAATCGCAGGTTGTGCTTCTGCCGTTGGTGCCGCTTTTGCCGGTGCTTTGGCTGTAACGACTACTTCCGGCCCCGGTATTTGTTTGAAAAGTGAGGCTATGAACCTTGCTGTAATTGGCGAACTTCCATTGGTGATTGTGAATGTGCAACGTGGCGGTCCGTCAACAGGTTTGCCTACTAAATCAGAACAGACAGACTTATTGCAGGCACTTTACGGACGCAATGGTGAAAGTCCGATGCCGGTGATTGCCGCAACTTCACCGACAAACTGTTTCGATGCCGCATACATGGCATGTAAGATTGCTCTGGAACACATGACTCCGGTTGTACTGCTGACAGATGCTTTCGTTGCTAACGGCTCGGCTGCCTGGAAACTTCCTAACTTAAACGAATATCCTGCCATCAATCCTCCATACGTGACTCCGGACATGGCTGGTAACTGGACTCCATACCAACGCAATGAAGAAACCGGTGCACGTTACTGGGCGATTCCGGGAACTGAAGGATTCATGCACCGCATCGGTGGTCTTGAAAAGAGCAATGAAACAGGTGCGATCTCTACCGAACCTGAAAACCATAATAAGATGGTTCATCTCCGCCAAGCTAAAGTGGATAAGATTGCAGACTATATCCCCGAACTCGAAGTACTGGGTGATGAAGATGCAGATTTACTGATTGTTGGTTGGGGCGGCACGTATGGTCATCTCCGTCTGGCTATGGACTTTATGCGCGATCATGGAAAGAAAGTGGCTTTCGCACACTTCCAGTACATCAACCCGCTGCCAAAGAATACAGCCGATGTATTGCGTAAATACAAGAAGATCGTAGTAGCTGAACAGAATTTGGGACAATTCGCAGGTTTTTTACGGATGAAGATACCCGGATTGAACATCAGCCAGTTCAACCAAGTGAAAGGACAACCTTTCGTTACGAGAGAATTGATAGATGCATTCACTAAATTATTGGAGGAATAAAAGATGAGCGATAAAGTATATACCGTACAAGATTATAAATCAGGCCAACCTCGCTGGTGTCCGGGATGCGGTGACCACGCTTTCCTGAACTCACTGCACAAAGCTATGGCCGAATTGGGAGTAGCTCCGCACAATATTGCCGTCATTTCCGGTATCGGTTGTTCTTCCCGCCTGCCCTACTATGTAAATACGTATGGCTTCCACACGATTCACGGACGTGCCGCTGCTGTTGCAACAGGTGCAAAAGTGGCCAACCCTGATTTGACAATCTGGCAAATTTCCGGTGACGGTGACGGTCTGGCAATTGGTGGTAACCACTTCATCCACGCATTACGCCGTAACATCGATTTGAATATGATCCTGCTGAACAACCGTATCTACGGTTTGACAAAGGGACAATATTCACCGACTTCGGAACGTGGACTTGTTACGAAATCATCTCCTTACGGTACCGTAGAAGATCCATTCCATCCGGCAGAACTTGCTTTTGGTGCCCGTGGACATTTCTTTGCACGTTGTATTGCAGTAGACGGTGCCGCTTCTGTAGAGGTATTGAAAGCTGCTGCTAATCACAAAGGCGCCTCTGTTGTAGAAGTTCTGCAAAACTGCGTGATCTTCAACGATGGCACTCATGCTTCTGTAGCCACCAAAGAAGGACGTGCCAAGAACGCTATCTATCTGGAACATAGCAAACCCATGTTGTTTGGTGAAAACAAGGAATTCGGATTGATGCAGGAAGGTTTCGGACTGAAAGTGGTGAAACTTGGTGAAAATGGTATCACAGAAAAAGATATTCTTATTCACGATGCCCACTGCCAAGATAATACGCTTCAGTTGAAACTAGCGTTAATGGAAGGTCCTGATTTCCCGATTGCACTCGGTGTGATCCGCGATGTAGATGCTCCAACCTACAATGATGCTGTAATTGGACAGATTGAAGAAATCAAAGGCAAGAAGAAATATCATAATTTCCAGGAGCTGTTGATGACGAATGATACTTGGGAAGTGAAGTAATTCACTGCTCATCAATAATAAAAGAGCTGGAGGAAGGATAAAACATCCCTTTCTCCAGCTTTCATTATAAATACACCTCAAGCTTGCTTAAAGGTCATCTTCAGTCATCCCACAGCATGCTGGACGTCACCCCACAAGCCGTGGTTTGTTTCATACCATGAAACCATTTGTTGTACTAAATCCCGCATACGTAATAGCTAAAGTTTAGTTTTCTGTATGCGGGATTTAGTATAACAAAGTGTATACCTATAAGAAAGCATACTTTTGTTAAAATCTAGTGTATAACCACCTTTTATACAAAGGTTACGACATTAAGGTTGGCTATTACGGAGATAAGGAAATTGATTTTATCGGAGAAAAGAATGGAGAAAAACTATACATACAGGTCGCTTAAAAAATAGATGGCGACACAGCAGAAAGAGAATTTGGAAACTTACTAAAGATACAGGACAACTATCCCAAAATAGTGGTAACAGAAGATACATTCAGCGGAAATAGCTATGAGGGCATACGTCATTGTCCTATACGCCAGTTCTTAATGGAGTAAACCATACGATATACGAAAAATAAATGCAGTACACCATTAGGTTACCACGAGCAATCAAATCGCCTTTGGTGTGCTGCATTTACATTTGAGTCAAGTCATCTATAATACCATGGGGGTTGCTACAAGACAGGCGGCAATGTCCATTGTTAGTTAGTAATAGACAGCTCGGTTACCTTATACGGATGCTTTACTGCTGCATGGGCAGCTTTCTGGGCAACAGCTTTCCTCGCCTCATCCAACCCTTCCGGGGCATAAGGATTCCCGACTACATTGTGTTTGAAGATGCGTTCGAACCAGGTACAGGCAGCGGTATAACGCCCAATCTTCACATCCAGATGATAGCCGTCCCGATTCAGATGGTCGCCGATGAAAGAGGTGCGCGCATTTTGTATGGCAGTGCCCGAAGGGATGACAATCTTTATCTTATTCACCTTAGCCGCTTTCTTCACAGCATCGGCAATTGCCTGATACATGGTCAGTTGATTGCAGTTGTAGTTTTTAAATCCACTATGCTTGGAAGTAGACGCATACGCCCAGGTTTGGTGCAGCATCAGCTTTGTTTTCTTTGGAAGGCGTGCTTTTACATATTCTATGAGCTCGGGAAGAGAGGCTTCCATACGTCTCATACATTCCCGAAAAGGACTTGCCTGTTGCAGGCTGACGTAATCCCAGTCTTCATCTGCGAGCACCGCTTCCAAAGACATCTTGCCCTTTTCCCCTTTCTTTCCATGCGTACCGATTTTCCGGTAGGCATAGGCAGGAGCATTTTCACGGGCATTTTTCACATGACGTTCTAGAGAACAGCCGCCAATAAACATATTGCCGATTATGGTTGAAATGCCTTCGGCTTCGGCAAGTTCATGCAGATATTGCTCCACGGCATCCTGAGAGAAACTGTTGCCGATAGCAAGTATCCTGACCGTTTTTTGCTGCGCATACACTCCTCCGGCAAGAAGGAGCAGTATGCACATACAAATCACTACAATCTTATATTTCTTCATCACATTCAAATATAGCTAAACTTATCGATTATTTCTCTTTTTTTATGTAATAATCTCTCATCAGATACCACGCTTTCTTACGCATACCCTGGTCGGATATGAGCCCTTTGCGGTTCCAGCCATCCTGATTGGTGGGGTGGAAACGGAACGGCGAACGGAAGTCGAACAGAATCCAGGGCGATACACCACGCAGGTTCGGGATATTGTCGAACATACGGATATTGTCTCTATACAAGCGTGCCTGGTATTCTTCACTCCAGGAGCTGACTACGTTCTCATCACCGGACTGACCGTACAATGCTTCGCCGCCAAATTCCGAGATAATCAACGGTTTGTCCGTCACTACTTCCCATATAGCGTCTTTTGGTTCCACAGGCCACGGATGATACCAGCCCATATATTTATTGATAGCTACAACGTCCAGTTGGGAAGTAAAAGAATCTTCCATTACAAAACGCTGTTTTTCGCTATTGAAGTGCACAAGGTCGAAAGCGGCAACATACAGGCGGGTAGTGTCCAGCTGTTTTCCCGTTTCGAGCAGGGAAGTAAGGAATTCATTCCGTTCTTTGGAAGGCTGTGTTTCATTGGCAACACCCCAATAACCTACCGCGCAGCGGTTTTGATCGCGCTTAATCATTTCAGAAAGCATCCTCTGCGCTTTCTTACGGGTATCATCGTCTGTAAAGTCAATGCCTTGCCAAATGGGAATCTCCTGCCAGAGAAGGAAGCCCATCTTTTCCGCCAGGCGTACCGTGTACTCATTCTGCGGATAATGAGCCAGGCGAATCATGTTCACGCCAAGCGCTTTCGCTTCATTTAGTAACATGGCTGCATCGGCTTCCGAGAAAGCACGCCCCATACGTTGCGGGATTTCTTCGTGGAAAGAGATACAGCACATAAATGTCGGCTTCCCGTTCAGGTAAATATCAGTTCCTTTCACGGTGATATTGCGGAAGCCTATTTGCTCTTCCACACGGTCGGCACTTGAAGATACAGTCACGTCATAGAGTTTCGGTTCTTCCGGCGACCAGTGTTGCAGCTTCTTCGCGTTCAATACGGTTTCCGCCTTTCCTTCTGCGTCGGTGGTGAGCTCCGCGTTGATTTTGAGTTCGGGGATGGCAACTGTTACTTTCTCACCTACTTTTTTATCAGAAAGACGCACGCGGGCGATGATGCGATCGGGAGCATTTTTATCCAGTTGGACGAAATAATCTTCTATAAATGTCCGGGGAGTTTTCACCAGCAGCACATCTCTTGTGATGCCGCCATAGTTCCACCAGTCGAATGCCAAAGCGGGAATGGCGTCTTTGGTACGGCGGTTGTTCACTTCTATTGCCAGGAAGTTGTCGCCGTCTTTCAACAGGTCTGTCACTTCCACTTGAAAAGGGGTGAAGCCGCCTTCGTGCTCTGCTATCTCTTTTCCGTTCAGGTAGACTTTGCAACGATAGCTGACAGCGCCGAAATAAAGGAACTGGCGTTTGTCTGCCAAGCGTTTGGCGTCAAAGTGACGGGCATACCATACAGTGCCTTCGTAATACTTCAATTCGGGCGATTGAGAGTTCCAGTCTCCCGGAACATTAAGACGCAACCCGCCTTCAAACGCGTATTCGTAGAAATCGATATTTCCTTCCGGTTGCCGGTTCTCATAGATTTTCATCCGTTGCCCCTGGTCGTACAGGTCGATGATAGCATTCCATTTACCATTCAGCGAATGGATGTTGCGACCATATACATTCGTTATCAGCTCCTGTGCCGCAACGCTTCCAGCAAAAACGATTAGCAACAATAGACATAGACTTAATTTCTCACCTGTTTTCATTTAAGTATGTTGTTATAATTAGTGTATATAATAAGTTCAGGCACGGATTATACGGATTTCACGGTTTTTAGAATAGAATAGTAAAACAACAGTGTTAATCCGTGTAATCCGTGCTATTTCGATTTATTTTTCAGGAAATTCATTACCCAGTTCCAGGCTGCGCTCCACTGTTCGGCATAGGCATAATGAGCGGTCGTCTCAGCTACAAACAGCTCTTTCGGAGCATTAATCACGTTGTAAGCGGAGTAAGTAGTAGTAGGCGGACAAACCATATCATTATAACCAAAAGTATAGAATCCCGGAACTTTGACCTGTCGGGCAAAGTTCACCACATCAAAATACTGAATGGTTTTCATCTTTTCCGGTGTCCGGTTCTTCGCATCCTTCAACATATGCGGCCAACCGCCTGCACGACCGTGAGCATAACCCGCCATATCACACAAGGCTGGATAGAAAGAAACCAATCCCTTGACACGGTCATCCAGTCCGGCAATTACAATGGAAAGCGCACCGCCCTGGCTTCCTCCAAAGGTCGCCAGATTACCATTGAATTCGGGAAGTGTGTAAATGAAATCAATGGCTCTCACACAGCCTGTATAAACCCGTTTGTAATAGTACTTGTCCCGATTGTCCATATTGAACGAGTGGTAATTCTTCAAAGCACCGTTATAAAGCCGGTGATACACATCTCCCGTCAGGTTGACCGGAATGCCGTGGATACCGATTTCCAGAATGATAAAACCTTTTCCGGCACGTTCGGCTTCTCCGTTATAGGCACGGATACCTGCACCCGGCACTTTCAGAATCGCCGGATATTTCCCGGAAGCCTTCGGAACACAAAGGATGCCGTACATACGGGACGCATAGTCATTGTTCGCGAAGGAGACATGATATACGTTCACCTTATCTGTACACCTTTCTGGCAGTAAAGTCATTATCGGTTCCAATGCCCACTTTTCTGCGGCTTCTTTGGTGCTTTTCCAAAATTCCAGAAAGTCGGCAGGCAACGGAGTGGTCGGTTGCAATTTCTCAGGAGAAAAGCCGACGGTAGCCACGCCTTCATACTCACGCCCTTGGCAAATGACGAAAGCACGGCAACGCAGGAACCCTTCTTTTTTCATAGTCTCTGCGTTAATTTCAAGCTTTTCATTCTTCAAAGGCTGTTTGCCTGTCTGATGAGGTTTCATCATGTCTTCCGAAATCTCATAGCGCACTTCCAGATTATCCTGCGGGATATTGCATTTCAATACCGCCACTTTGAATTTCACTTTTTCTCCCGGTTTATACAGCCAATTGGTGTGGTCGGGAGTGACCTGCACTTGAACCAGTCTTTCCTGTGGCTGCCCCCATGCAACTATCTGCATGGAGACAAATGCTATCAGGAGAAGAAGAAAACGTACACTTTTTATCATAGTTCCCTATTTTATTTCATTTGTCATTGCTATATTAATATTCCATTTATCAGCTATTAATACCCATTGTCTCAACTATTAATACCTATCCGCCCAACTATTAATACCTAACAACTCAACTATTAACATCCAACAGCAGAGATATTAATACTCCTCTCCACACATCATAATACTCTGCTAATCAGAAGTTAACACATCATTCGTCATTAGCGTAAAATGCAGATAGCCGCCTTTTTATGGTTTTACTTCGTATTGATAGAGTGCGAAAGAGTTCTTGTCATTTAGCTCGAAACTTACTCTACCCTGTGCGCCGACTTTTGCGGCAAACTTTTTGCCACTTCCCATTACAGGGGTAAAAGTAACTTTCTTACCCTCAGGAAGCCAAGTATCAATAGTCCCCCTAGCTTGCTCATTATCTTCGCGGTAAACCACAAGATAGCCTTGCGTGCCGGAGACGGTCGATTGGAATCCTGTCCACGAACGTCCCGAAGGTTCTTCACCAATGGGCAGTATGACGCCTTGATGAAACCGGAGTTGCAAGGGTTGGTATTTCTTGAGCAGAGATGCCGTAATATAAGCCTCTTCGGGCAGGTTCGAAGCCTCCATCCAAGCCAACGGCTGTGCCGCCAAGGTGATGGCAAAGAGGTAATCGAAACTGTAACGGGCGGGGGCAAAAGGGTCGGCAGCGTCATACTTGTCGGCATTACGCCATTTATTAAGGAACTCTATCTGCATCTTCTCTGCCGGTACATAGCGAGACAGCATCCAGAGGTTGCGCAAGGTGCGATAAGGGTAATAGTTGCCCCAATCGGTATAGCGGTTTTCCAGGAAGATATTACCATACTCGTTCATATAGTGATACCCGCCGCGACGACCGGCAGTGGCATCGAGGTTGAAAATCACTTCATAGTTGGTTTGCTCCAACACGGTATCAAACAGTCGGCGTAGATTCTGTTCGGCTATCTTGGTAGGTATCTGCAGGCCGTCTATCTTAAAACAGCAGATGCCGTACTTCTTATAAAGTCCGATAATGGCTTGCGCATCTTTTTGCCAATCGGCAAAATCATTCTGTATACTGGGATTGAACCATAATCCGATGCGAATACCCAATTTCTTGCCTTTCTCTACAATAGGTTTCAGCCCATGAGGGAACTTTATGGGGTTGGGCGTCCAGTAATCGCCACTTTTCCAGATATCCTTAAAACTACCTCCGGCGGTCTTTGAGTTAGGGCTTTTTCCGCTCTGCCAGCCATCGTCCAGTTGAAAGAGGGTGATGCCCATGCGTGCGGCACGGTCTAGTTCTGCCAAACAGAAAGCCTCATCTATTTTGGCATCCTGGCTACGGTCGCCCCAGGTATTGAGCATAATCATCTCATCCTGTGCGGCGGTATGATGACGCAGTTGTTTCTGATAGAGGCGCAAGGCAGTAATCGCTTCTTGCTCGCCGCCGGTATAGATGCCGGTAACGCATCCATAAACGCGGGTCCAGCTATCCGGCTTTACATCATGAGACGCAATGCCCAGCCCCACTACCATAAAATCGCTAAAGTCCGCCACGAAGTCAGAACCCGGATA
This sequence comes from Bacteroides sp. BFG-637, assembly GCF_024793605.1. Lineage (NCBI taxonomy): Bacteria > Pseudomonadati > Bacteroidota > Bacteroidia > Bacteroidales > Bacteroidaceae > Bacteroides > Bacteroides sp. BFG-637. The sequence continues at coordinate 989,120 of NZ_JANUPD010000002.1, forward strand.
ATGTAATTGGGTACTGCTGCTAGGAGCCTCTTTCAAGAAAAAGAAGCCTTGACGCGTAGTGACGTCATGAGCAAAAAGCAAATTACCACGATACGTATTGCGACGATAAGGAAGCCAGGTACGCCCGGTCACCAGATTGTCGTTCCAATCGGTGTAGTCGAAAAACTCTATTGTGCGGGCACTCCAATGATTGCCGGATAGTTGCAGCCTGTCGAGCGTGGGAGTTTTCACCCCCGTAGCCATATCGGTCGTGTGCTCTATATTTTTGCGGTCGGCGTTAGAACGGTTATCCTCCTTATTCTGATAAAGTTCCACTAGCCCTTTCAGATAGGTGTCGCAAGCAATGGCGGGACAGTCTGCGTAAATGCGATAGCGACGCTCTATATTCAGCGAACCGATAGTGCAAGCCACGGTAGCCTGTAGATAACTGGCGTGGATGCCGTTCGTCGGTATCTCGTTCACGGTAAGTGTAGCATCCGTAGGGATACCTTTCACAATCGAGAAATCGGGTTGTTTGCCCTGTGCCGGAATGTTTTTTCCGTGTTGTTTGTCAGTAAGGCTGATGGTAACAGGCGCACCGTTATTCCACAGCATGGCGCGTTCCATATAGTTATTGCCCATACGTAGCGTGTCACCTTTCAGAAAAGCGTAATACTGTTGTCCTCCCCAAAGCGGCAATGTCCATATTGCCGATAGAAATATCGTGATAATATTTTTTTTGCTCATAGTTTGTCTACGGTTTGATGTAAGCTCCCGGAACTTCCAACAATTTGTTGGGTTCGTTGAAGCGTTGGTTATCGGGCACATCGCGTTTGCCCAGACCCGCTTGCATAAGTTGCTTCAGTTCCGGCAGGTGATGATGATAGATGTCGCGCGGCTCTACACTATGCTTGTGGCAGAGTCCGGCTGCCATACCTACTACTTCACCCATCATGCCGGTAGTACGCATCACACGTACCGTACCCAAAGCTACATGGGTGCAGCTCATATTGCGACCTGCCATAAAGAGGTTGTCCACATTGCGAGAATAGAGGCAGCGATAGGGAACGGCATAAGGATGAATCCAACGATGCACCGTAGCCGACTTGAATTCATTGCCGGGAAAGCGGACACTGTTCACGCTGTCGGGGAAGTGAAGGTCGATGCTCCAAGTTGTGGTAAACGAAGCATCCTCGTGCGCCACATTCTTATCAATATCGTCCTGTGACAGTACGTAGTCGCCCAAGAGACGGCGCGATTCGCGTTTGCCTGAAACATACGCCACCCAGTCGAGGGAACGGTTGGCATACTTCTTATGGTCTTTATAGTGATTCTTCAGATAGCTCCAGTTGGAATATATCACCAAAAGTCCATAGTCGCGTACACGTTCAGCTTCGCTGACTTGATTGCGGTTCATACCCGTTTCCCATTTCCACTCGCCCATAGTTACAGACTCACAGTTTTCAGCGTCAAAACGTACGCCATATTCAAAATGAGGGAATGAGGTTTTCTTCTTCATATCCTTACTATACCATTGTATAGAGGCGCCCATCACCAATGAGTCGGGTTGCTCGGGAGCAAGGCTCTCGCCATATTCATCGCGACCTTCACGCCCCATAGCCCAATCGGCACCGGCTAAATAGCCTATGGTAGCATCACCTGTGCAGTCGCTAAAGAGAGGAGCGGTAAGTTCGGTTTGTTCGCCTGTCTCGATGTGCTGGATAGTGACTGACGCAATGCGGTCTCCTTGCATCTTCACGGCTACCGCACGTTGAGAAGCATAAAGGGTAATGTTCTTTTCGGCCTCTATAAAGTCTTCCTTCTTCTGGTCTTCATAGTAGTCGCCCGGTTGGGCATTGCCGGAACGCTCATGGCCAAACTCACGTATCATACGACCCAATCCCTGATTAGGCCCCATTTCGATGATACCGCCGAGATGTACACGAATCTCTGACGAGTTATTGCCGCCCAATACAGGACGGTCGTTCACTAGTGCTACCTTACAGCCTAATCGGGCAGCAGATGCGGCAGCACACATTCCGGCTATTCCCCCTCCTACTACCACAAAGTCGTATTGATGAGCGGGTACCGTCTGTTGTTGTCGCAAGCGGGTACGAAGTGCGGCTGTCTCTGCCGCATCCCAGGTAGCAGGCTGCGTGTTCGCATCGGTCGTAAGGTAAATGGCATCGCAACGACCATCGAAACCAGTGAGGTCTTTCAGGGCAAGGGTGGTAGTCCCTGCTTTCAATACTGTCTTTCCGGCAAATTGCCATTGCCAGGAATTACCAGTATGTCCTAACGTCATTTTCAGTAACTTGCCGCCTAAAGCCAGGCGGAACTTTCCGGGACCCTCGGCATTGGTCCAAGGCGAAGTCCAGTTGTAAGTACGGGCATATACGTAGTAAGTGCCCGCCTGGGGAATGTTGATTTCTGCCGTAGCATCCGCCACAGGGATGCCCATGCCATGTGCCATGAGATAGGGTGAACCCATTTGATCCATGAACTGCTGGTCGAGCACCCAGCCGCCTCGCTGGTTGAAGCTTTCTGCTTCGATGAGCAGTTCTTCGGCTACAGCCACAAGGCTACAGGCTACGGCTATGCATATCAGTAAGAATTTTTTCATCACAGTACAGCGTTTTTATGATTATTGTTTACTATCTTCACAGAGGGAACAGATTATCTCGCCATTTTATAAATTTCATTGCCTGCCATCAAAAAAGCACCAACTCCATAAACTTCCGTCATGTCACGAGTCACTTTCTTCGGGTCGGCACCGATTTGCTGCACATAACCCAGTTTCCCATTCGGTTCCACAGCCGAGACTAATGCATTCCAGCCTTTTACCAACACTGGAAGATAGGTTTCCTTATCCAATAAACCTTCGTTTATTCCATAAGCAATGGAATAGACAATGAAAGTAGTGCAACTCGTTTCCGGCGATGGATAAGAGGCAGGATCCAAAAGACTGGCATGCCAGAAACCGTCCGGATGCTGTAATCCGGCAACACGTGTGGCCAGTTTTACAAACAATTCCGCATAGAATTTGCGGTTCTTGTCTTTCTTGGGGAGTTCCTTTAATATTTCAACCAGACCACCAAGCACCCAACCGTTGCCACGTCCCCAAAAGACTTTCTTACCATTGGCTTCGCGCTTATCAAAATAACGCCAGTCACGGTAAAACAAGTTTTCTTCTTTATCGAACAAGTAACCATAAGTCGCTTTATACTCACGATTCATAAATTTGATATATTTTTTCTCTCCGGTCAGCATATACAGTTTGGCATATACAGGGGGAGCCATAAAGAGAGCGTCACACCAAGTCCAACGTTCCAAGGTCTTTAAGTCTCCCTCCACCAGCTTGAAACTGCCTTCAGACGGATGATTGACAATCCATTCCGTACGGGCGAGCGTAGGGATAATCATTGCTTCGTCTTTGTACTTGCGGTATAAATCCAAAAAGGACTGTGAAACAGCGATGTCATCAGCATGATAAAACCGTTTGTCCGGCTGCCAACAATTCCGCCGCCCGATACGAGTCAGCCACTTATAATATGTATCATCACCGTCTTCTTTTTCAGTTAATTCCGCCCAATCCACCATGCCGACATAAAGAGCACCTTGCGGCCAGTTCAAGTCGTCATGTTCAGGAGCGGGGTGTGGATTGGCAATCTGCCAATCCGCCACCTTTCGCATGATAGACTTTATTTCTGCTTTTTGAAAAGGAATCTCTGTTGCCATTATAAAAACGGAACATAACAGAGACGCTCCCAATAAAAGTGTTTTTTTCATTATATATTTATTTGTTTATCATTCGGTCATTACAGTTCAACCATAGCCTTTAAAGGCAATTGACTGGAAGCAGGACCGACTAAGATCTCAAAGTCTCCTTTTTCCACTACAAAGCGGTGTTGATTCATATCGTAAAAAGAGAATGCATCCTCATCCAGCACAACAGAAACCCGCTTCTTCTCCCCTTTCTTCAAGAATACCTTTTCATATCCTTTCAGTTCTTTCAACGGACGGGAAACAGAAGATTGTACATCATGCACATACACCTGTGCCACCTCCGAAGCATCCATCTTACCTGTATTCTCTATATCAAAGCTAACGGTAACCTGATGCTCACCCGTTTTCTCCGCAGCCATATTACTATAAGCGAAAGTAGTATAAGACAAACCGTAGCCAAACGGATAGAAAGGTTCTTTTCCCGAACGGTCGTATCCACGATAACCGACAAAGACACCTTCGGAATAGTCTACACGCTTAATCTCCGCCTTTAAGTTCTCGTAATAACTGCCGTGCACCGGATTATCTTCCCATTTCCGCTCGATAGAAATCGGTAGCTTTCCACTTGGAGAAATCTTACCGGTCAGGATTTCAGCTATCGCCTGGCCGCCTTCCTGTCCCGGATACCAGGCCATAAGAATCGCTTTTGCAGCATCATACCAGTTGGTGAAATCCACACCGCCACCAGCGTTCAGTACAACCACAACATTGGGATGCATGGACGCAATCTTCTTGATAAACAATTCCTGATAGCGGAGCAAGGCAAACGGACGGTCAAAGCCTTCGCCTTCGGTATTACTATTGAAACCTGTGCAGAACACAACATTATCCACCTTTGCCAATCCTTGACGAAGTTTCGCCTCATTAAGGCTATAAGCATTAAAACGAATGATGGCCGAAGAAATATTATCAAAGAATTCAATCCGGAAACGGTACTCCTTACCACCCTCAACCGGCAGTTCAACTTCACGGCTAGAGTATGAATGATTTCCCCAATCTCCTGTAATATGCTTGTCATTCACAAACAGACGATAACCGTCATCACCACCGATATGAAGTTTCAACTGACCGTCAGTTTGTGGCATGTAGCAGGCTGTCCAACGGACAGAGAATCCATCTGTCGGAAAGCCGTCCAAAGGTGCTCCATATCCCCAGTCATAATCAACAGAGGATTCCGTGCGTATTACTTCAGGCTGGCCCGAAAGAGTCTTGTTTTTAAAGTATTCAGCTTTGAAGCCTTTCATCTGACGATTAGCATCAGTATAAAACTCATGGACAATATCTTCATAAATCACATCATCCGTCAATAGTAACAGATTCCTTTTCTTCAATTCCTTCAAGCCTTGAGCCACTGAGACGGTAGAAAAAGGAGTGACAAACCCACTGCCGCCACCGGTAGGAATCAAACTTGCATTAGGTCCCATTACGGCTGTCTTTCCTTTCAGCGGGAGCAAGTTTCCTTCATTCTTCAACAGGACTACACCCTCGCGCGCCAGCTCTAAAGCTGTCTGGCGGGAGAAAGGATTATCCTCTGCGATGTTGCTGTCTTTCTGTTCCTTATCCAGCATACCATAAGCAATCAGAGTTTGCAGGATGTGTTGTACTTTCAGGTTGATGGTTTCTTCTGTCACTGTGCCGGCTTTGATAGCAGGCAACAGATTCTCCAAATTCATAAAACGTCCTTTCGGCATTTCGAGGTCAAGTCCGGCGTTAGCAGCGCCTACGGCGGAATATACAGAAGTCCAGTCAGACATCAGAATACCTTTGAAGCCCCAAAGATTGCGCAAGACATCAATATTCAACCATTTATGTTCGGTGGCATGGACACCGTTCAACAGATTGTAGCTGTTCATTACGGCGCCGACATTGGCTTCCTGTACTGCTTTCCGGAAAGCCGGGAAATAGATTTCCTGCAAAGTACGCTCGTCTATGTCAGAGCTGGCATGGTGGCGGCTCCATTCCTGGTTGTTGGCAGCAAAGTGTTTGATTGTAGCAATGACTCCTTCCGATTGTACTCCCAGGATATATTGTTTCGCCGTTTCACCTGTCAAGTAAGGGTCTTCACCGAAGTATTCAAAGTTACGACCGCACAACGGAGCACGATAGATATTCACGCCCGGACCAAGCAGGATACTAACTCCTCTTGCCTTGGCATCCTGTCCCAAGCCTTGCCCTAACTTATAAAGTAATTCCCGGTTCCAAGTAGAAGCGGAAAGTATTCCGGAAGGATATAAAGTGCTCTTGGGAGCATGATTACGAATTCCCTGCGGCCCGTCAGCCAACTTGATTTCAGGTATTCCCAAACGGGAAATGGCACGCAGAGAAAAACTGGTATATCCGGAGATATACTCTATTTTCTCTTGCAAAGTCATTTTTGATACAATGTCCTTCGCACGTTGTTCGGCTTGGGGAGTGATTGTTTGTGCACAGGTTAATATGCTCCATGCAAGCATACATAAACCTATGCCTCCTATTTTCTTTTTCATGGTGATTCTGTGTTAATATAACATGTGTAAAAAACCAACTTAGCTATCAGCTCTTCACACACTTTTGTTCTTTACATTTTTAGTCTATCAGTTCTATTTTAACGGTCTGTCCTTGTACCAGAATATGATATTCGCCGGCTTCAAGGAAGCGTTTACCATCCTCATTGACAAAACCGAAATCACGTTCCAGGTCGATGTCAAAACGGAAAGTCTTCGTTTCTCCGGCTTTGATAAGTTGTTTCTCAAAGTGTTTCAGTTCTTTCACCGGACGGGTGATAGAGCAATAAGGATCGGAAATAAACCAATGAACAGTCTCTGCTCCGTCGCGGGAACCGGTGTTGGTGACAGTCACTTCTGCCGACAGTTTATCGCCGCGCTTCACCTTAGTAGCAGAAGGGGTAACAGTGCCATACTTAAATTCGGTATAACTTAATCCATGCCCGAACGGATATAACGGATCGCTTGTTATATCTTTATAAAATCCCTGATGTCCGCGTCCGCTCTTGCGGCGATTATAATAAATAGGAATTTGTCCTGTGGAATAAGGGAACGTCATGGCTAGTTTACCGGAAGGGTTGATACGCCCGGATAAAATTCCTGCCATTGAACGCGCACCATTTATACCCGGTTGCCATATCTCCAATATAGCATCACAAAGAGGTTCCATGCGATTTAACTCCAAGGGACGTCCATTAGAAAGCACCAATATAATAGGTTTACCAGCCTCCTTTAGTTCTTTCACCAATTCTTCCTGAATCTGTGGCAAAGCAATCGTAGAACGGGAAGCATTCTCACCACTCCAGGTAAGCATCTCACCCAAACAAACAATGACTACATCAGACCAACGAGCAACGTCCAATGCGCCAGCAAAACCTGAACGGTCATTGCCCTGCGGTTTGCATCCCATTGCATAACGTAATTCGGCGTCTCCTCCAAACTCGGCAGTCAACCCATCATAGAGCATTTCCACATCCGTATCTTTTCCATGTCCGCACCAGGAACCCAATAAGTCCCAACCATTTTTTGCCATTGGACCTACTACGGCAATCTTTTTTTGTTTGTAAGTGGTAATATCTGATTGTCATTTTTCAACAACACCATTGATTCTGCTGCCAGTTGAGCGGCCACAGCCATACTTTGCGGACGGAAAAAACGATCCTTCTCATTAGTAACCGGAGTATAAGGACGTTCGAACAAACCCAGACGGAATTTTACACGCAATACTCGACGGACTGATTCGTCAACTTGTGCCATTGTTACCTTACCTTCCTCTACAAGCTCTTTCAGATGACGATCGTAGGCATGAGACATCATATCCATTTCAAGCCCCGCATTAAAAGCATACCGAGCAGCATCTTTCTTTGTAGCGGCTAATCCCTGATTCTTTAACTGTTCCACAGCCCCCCAGTCAGACACAATGAACCCGTCATGTTTCCAGCGTTTCTTTAATATCTCGGTCATGATATAAGGATTAGCTGACCCAGGTACTCCACTGATGTCATTGAAAGAACTCATCAAAGTGGCCGCACCAGCTTTCACTCCAATCTCATAGGGCAGTAGATAAGTATCCCAAAGAGTTTGAGCTGAAATTTCGGTATAAACATAATCTCGCCCAGCCTCCGAAGCACCATAACCTACATAGTGTTTCAGACAAGCAGCCATACGGTTCTCTGCTGCCATATCATCTCCCTGATACCCACGCACCGAAGCAGCGGCAAACACTCCATTTGTATAAGGATCTTCACCATATCCTTCGGCTACACGTCCCCATCGAGGATCACGTGCCACGTCGATCATGGGAGAAAAAGTCCAATCAACCCCAGACATGCGGGCTTCTTGTGCAGATACCGCACATGCCTGTTCTACCAATCCCGGATTCCATGAACAGGCTTGCCCCAACGAAATAGGATATATGGTGCGAAATCCATGAATAGCATCGTAGCCAAAAATGATGGGAATGCCCAAACGAGATTCTTCCATCGCTTTTTTCTGCATACTATTACGCAACTCTGGATTTATATCAAAGTAAATCAAAGAACCAATCTCTGACGGTACTTTTTTCACTTCTTCGCCAACATTATTCACATTGTTATTTCGTCCCAATGTATATTGGTTTAGTTGTAAAACCTTCTCCTCCAATGTCATACGCGATATTAAATCATCAATACGTTTTTCAATTGGAGCTTTGGCATCCTTATACAAAGGAATACTCTTTTTATCTTTTGACGAAAGAGAATGTGTGACTCCCAATAGGCACAATCCCAAAATCAAAACTTTTTTTCTCATCAATGTTTTCGTCAGTTAATTATTATTTCTAGTTTTCAGATGTATATCAAGCAATACGTAAGCAGATACTTATTCCAGCCATTCCATGCACTTATCATTTAGCTAAGTACCAGACACTTACAATCAGTTCATTGGAGATATATGCCCAACGAGCCGGAGAACTATGCCCTGCCAATACATTCATTTCCAACAATTAATGTATCTCGTAGCAATTGACTATGACTTACCGAGCGGTAACTTCAAATAATTTCAACCATCCGGCAGATGTTACATTGTTCTTCACAGCAAGGTGAATTCCAATCTCATTCTGCTTTGTCGTATCAACAATACCAACAGCCCACATATATTTACCTGCCTCCACGCCTTCAACCCGGGTTGTAAACGTATATGATTTAGCCGTACCTTTCACCCAATCACAAGCTTCCGGTTCTCCATCAACAAATACATACTTCGGTTTATCATTCTTGGTGTCCAATAAAGCAAAAGCCACTTTATATTTATTCTTCCACTGGGGAATATTCGTCGGACAATATCCCCAACCAAAATTATTCCAACGGTGCGCTATTTCAATCTGTTTACCATTAGAGATAGTTGTAGGCAAAGAAATTCTGTCCGGAAATAAACGATAGCTTCCTTCTGTACAGAATTGTTTAACTAATTGGAAAGCTTCATTAAACCATGAATAAGTTTCTCCATTGCGAAAGTCTGAATTATAGCGTAAATCCATCATATTGACGCAGGCTGTTTTAGCCTCATCAAACTCACCCAGACGTACTTCTGCATAATTGGCATATCCATCTCCCTGAATCGAGTTTCCATGAGAATTTTTCACCCAGCCACCTTCCATTACTACAGGAACGAGATACTTCCACTTGGCTATAAAATTGCGTTCCCAAGTAGAATAGTAAGTTTTCATACCAAACGCATCGTGACGTAATGAATATCCTTTAGCTACTGCTTTTCCTATTAATCTTTCAGTATCCTTATCATAATTATTGCCGTCCCATTCCTTGCTTGTACCTATCCAACGATGATAATTTACAAACACAGGAACTTTATCAAATACTTGAGAATATAAATCTGTCACCCAATCGAAAACAGCCTCACGAGTCGGCAGCTCCGGTTTTCCCAACTCACGCACCTGATAGTACCATACACTATGATACTCTCCCCATTTTCCAAATCCTGAACCACTTACAAACTGTACTTTGTCGGGATCATTAAAATCCTTAGCCAAAGCCCTGATAAATTTCTCATAATATTTCTGGAAAATAGGATCATCCGGATAGGGAGACCATACTTTTACTGAACCTGTTTGTGTTTCATATCCTTTCGCGCCAGCCTCTTTTACAAAATTCGGAGTAAAATTATAGTGCTTATCACGGCTATCCACCACAAAAGTAAAGGCCAATTTCATATTTCTTTGCTTAGCTCCCTCTATCAACATCTTCAGTCGCTTAGCCGAAGGGGTATCACAATCAGAATTCCATGCGTATTTTCCTTCTTCAGGATTAAAATCAGCCCAGGCACCACGAAGGTATAAGGTATTTGCATAATCAGAGACCTTTACAGTGCCTTCCGATGACGGGAAATTATCATAATCCTGCCAGAATGTGGAAGATAAACCATCACCAATACCCGCATATAATACCCATCCGGAAAGAGGATTATGCAAAATGATATTTCGATTCTGCTTTACCGTGACAATGCTGTTCCCAGGAATAGAAGTATCTTCTACCAAACCATCATCACCATTATCACCTCCTTCTTCATCATTATCACTGCCACAAGCGACTAATGATATAGCCATAGAAAAAATAAGCCCGCAACTTATTTTTCTCAAACTGCACATATTTTGAAAATTAATCTTCATACCTATAGCTCTTATTTATTTATGCTTACTTTCGACAATTTTAACCAGCCCGAATCCAATATATCCCCTTTGGCGGCAATATCCAGCCCTACGAGATCTTTATTACTCCGGTCAACCAAGCCCACAGCCCAAACATAAGTACCTGTTTCAGCTTTGGACATATCCGGCTCAAATACATACTCAGCGGGACTTCCTTTTATCCACTTGGATAAATCTGTATCCGTATCCACAAATGTATATCGCACCTCATTCGTTTCAGAATCAAGCAAAGCGAAAGCTACTTTATATTTTTGATTCCATTGCGGAATATTAGTAGGACAGTACCCCCCATCCCAGATTGTTCCAGCAATGTTTAATAGTCGGCGTTGTTTTTTTAGAGACTTCTAACGGCAAAGAGATTTCACTGGGATAGAGCCTATACCCCCCTTCCCGAAGGAATCGACGTACTAAATCAAAAGCATCTTTAAACCAGGACTCTGTATCACCAAAACGAAAATCCATCATATTGACATGTGCCTCTTTGCTGTCATCAAACTCACCGCGTCTTACGTCCTCGTGTGAATCCTTGCGATATCCTCTAGGATCCTGCCAATAATTATGTGATTTGACAATCCAGCCACCTTCCATAATAATAGGGCATATATTACGATATTTTTCTGCAAACCTACGTTCCCAACTGCCATAATAGGTTGTCATACCAAATGCATCATGACGTAATGAATATCCTTTCTTGATTGCTTCTTCCAGCATTTCTTCACTGTCAGCAGCAAAATGTTCATCATCTACCCAATCTTTTCCCGCACCAATCCATCTATGGTAGTTAATTACTACCGGAACTTTATCAAAAGCTTGAGAATATATATCTGTCACCCAATCGAAAACAGCTTTCTTTGGAGTATCATCACCTGTTGAATAAATCATTGTATGATATTCTCCCCATTTCCCAAGTCCAAATCCATCTATAAATTCAACTTTCGAAGGATCGTTGAAATCTTTAGCCAGAGCCTTCACAAATTTAGTATAGTACTTCTGAAAAACAGGATCGTCAGAATAAGGTGACCATTTACCTTTATTCATAAATCCTTTTGCACCGGCATCTTTTACAAATTGAGGAGTAAATTCTGTTCTCTTATCACGACTGTCAACTACAACACGAAATGCCAAACGCATATTCCGCTGATAAGCTCCTTCAATATATGCTCTCAAATTAGAATCAATTTTCCAACCATATACATCTTCCTGTGGATTAAAATCTGTCCAACTAGCGCGAATATAAAGCGTATGAGCATAATCTGTCACACTAACATTGTGTCCCAGTTCAGGAATATACATATGGTCATACTGTGCCCAAAAATCCGCAGCATCCACTCCCATACTTGCATAGAGCACCCATCCTGTAAGCGGGTTATGAAGAATACGCAAAGAATCAGGCTGAATCGTAACTATGTTATTCTCTGATAGTTCCTTATCAAATGAAACGGCTGAATTCTCGTCTCCGAAAACAGGAGATAAAAGGAACATAAACAGACAAAGAGACACAATTACTCTATAATAACTAATCTTTCTTACAACCATACTACTAATTGTTTTTTTTAAAGAGTGCTATATCATTGTTCTCTTTATTCATATAAAAATCACGAGATTGATATAGCACTCTTAATATTATCCTGCTTGATTATCTCTTATCAAAGAATACTGTCAGTTCTTTAATATCTAATTCTATGTAATTAACTCCTACAGGTACACTAAAGAAAGCATAGCGGTTGTTAGCTTGTCCACCGACTACAGTCTGTTTTTGATTGTAGTCACTCTCTGCAATATCAAGGCAACCGTCATAAGATCCTCTGATGGCATCTGCTGTTGAGCCAAAGGTATAGCAACCTGCACTTTGCGGTCCGACTTTAAAGTTCAATCCACCCGGATGTGCATTTCCATCTTTATCTTTAATGGAATTCTTTCTGGGTAACTCCGCTCCTTTGTATATAAACAAATAAGGATTTGCCAAACTAGGTGTCATAGAATGAGCCATAGTGAATCCTGTATCACCAGTGCCATCTTTAGCCCATCCATCGTATGGTCCCCAAATAAAGACTCTTTCAATAGTGGTAGTCACCGTATTATTGTTCCATGTCCACGAAACAACCATTGGTTTAGGATCTGTTTCGGGGGAGTAAATCGTAACCTTTTTAGTATTTATGTTAATCACAATACGATAGACACCCGCAATCTTAATATTCCAATGATAACCAAGCGCAGCTGTTTCCGGACTCATTGTCGAGATATTCATTGCTGTACCATCTGTAAAATCGCCTGATTCTTCCGGAGCAATAGCCATATCTTTCTGTCCATTAAACAAGATCGGGAAATAAATAGTACCTGGTTGCAGTTCTGCATGGAACGCATATTGATTTTCATCTTCTATCGTGCGAGTCATCTCTACATCTGCGCTAACACAAGTTCCGGCAATATAGATTTTATCAGCTTCTATAAAATTACTAGCCAAACCTATAGTAACGGTACGTGTTTCAAAATCTACCACTACACGATACTGCCCATCTTCAGGAATCACCCAATATCCAGCATTATCTATCCCCTTAATTTTAGCTTCCATTGCTCCATCAGTTATCTGTTGTTCTGCAGCAACTGGTGAGATGGCATTAATCTTATTTTCATCTTTCCAAACAATCGGGAAGTGAAGATTACCTGCCTTCAAGTCACAAATGGAAACATAACGCTTCGGCTGACTTTCCATTGGCAAGATTTCAATATCTTCACCATCAACAGCTGTGCCTGACATATAAAGATGGTCTGCTACAAAAGTCTTTTCAGAATACATCTTTACTTTTATAGTAACTGTAGAAACTTCCGGTTTTACAAACTTAGGCCCTTCTACAGAACCGATAATACGGGCTTGTAACTTTACTAAATCACCAGGCTGCTGCTTCCACTTTGACACCAATAAACTCTGCAATTCTTTATGAGTATAACTTTTAGAAAAATCATCATCAATATACTCCCTTATCATTGTGTTTGTTCCAAAACTGTTATTTTCCAGATCCATTTTATAAAGATAGGAAATATAATAGTCAGAGCCTATTGGGTCAGCTTCCGTCCAGTTTAACGTCAATGCAACCTCATCCGGGGTATCTTCCTTGAGTTCTATTTCATAATCAGAAGGAGTAAGAACTAAACTTGTACGATTGTCGAGCGAATTAGTAGCATCGTCATCATCATTGCATGCTACTATGAAACACGAAGCAAGTGTCAGGAAGAAGAACCGTAAAAGGTTCTTCTTAAATATATATCCGTTTTTCATATCTATATTCAATATATTAATATTATAACTATTTATTGGTTCCCGACGGTCCAGTCAGGAGTTTGTACCAAATTCCAATTCTTATCAATATCGTCCTGTGGAATAGGCCACCAATAGCTTATAAATTTACGTGTCTGATATACTGTACGAGTATAATATTTATTTCTATAGTCCGCATCGGATACTTTAATATAAGCATTCATGCCATAAAAATCACCATCCAATACTTTCTCGGCTAATTTCCAGCGACGCAGATCATTAAAACGAAGTCCAGATTCACAATTCAATTCCACACGCCTTTCTTGACGAATTAACTCGCGCATTTCTACAGGATCTGATGGGGCTGTTATCTTGCCTTCTTCAGCTGAAACACTATATTCAGGAATACCCGCACGCTCACGAATCAAATTGACATATTTCAGAATCTCTTTTTGATTAGCAGTATAAGTGCCCTTCTCAATGCTATATTCATTTAACGCCTCAGCATAACTTAAATAGATCTCTGCCAAACGACATAATGCACCATGACGGTTTTTATAATCTCCACTGCCTTCTTTGGGATTTGCAGATGGGTCTACTCTCTTACGTACCAGATAGCCGCTCCATGGAGCGTCGTGAGAAGGACCACCGTCTTTACCATCCATATAGAAATCTGTATTTCTCTTACCACCAATATGCCATTGTTCGTTATGCAGTACTGAAATATAAAAACGAGGTTCGCGGTCACAATACATTTTATATGTATTGGCATCTACAACTACATTTTCATCTTTATTACGATCTCCTTCTGAAGACCCATACTGCCACTTTGTAGAATAAGTCTCTTTTTGCGTACTAAAGCCTGTCTCTGAATAATTAGCATCAGGGTTAACTTTAGGAGAACCATCCGAATTATAGCCTATAATAGGTCTTTGACCGTTTCTCATGAAAAAAGCATCAACCAAAGATTGGGTTATTCCGATCGCTCCCACTCCATTAATACCCAAACCACGTGGAATACAGTTTTTATCATACCATCCACCGGAATCCATTGTACGAACAAACAGTAATTCTCTGTTTGCTTCGTTCCATCTCTTCATCACTGCATTCTGATAAGAAAGAAAAGGATCAATATCACCGTTATCCAAATATTCATAATGCAAATGATAGCCAGCAGCTTCCGCCTCATCGATAACCAGTTTACAAGCATCTACTGCTCTTTTCCATCGTTCCGGATCATGTGCAGAATTAAAGATAGGAGTTCCATCAATGTTTTTTATATTCGCCAATGCAGGATTACCATTCACCAAGTCACTAGCAGCAAATAATAACATACGCGCACGCATTGCCAAACATCCAACAGAAGTCACACGGCCATATTTCTTATCTTCAGTTTGAGTGGCAGGCAATTGTTTTGAAGCTTCCAGCATTTCTTGATCTGCCCAATCAATTACATTATAAAACGGCTCTTGTTTCAACATCAGATCATCAGCCGAAGTACTTTCACTAGCCTCGCGAATAATGGGAACCGAACCATAAGCTATAGCCATCATAGAATTATAATAAGCTATAAAGAAACGACATTCAGCTTTCATAAAGTCCACTTCCTCAGCCGGTACAGCCTCCAGCGGGTGAGCATGTTTAATAAACAAATAAGCGGAACGGATATATTTAGGATAAGTATTCCAATAAGTAATTACTCCGGGATTGTCTGCTGTCCAGTTACCTTTTTGATATTGAATGGCTTTAAATCCTTGCGCTTCCCAACCAACCGAAGGAATCAGTTCATCAGCTATGGCATCCGGACCATCATAAGTATAATATTCAGGCAGGCCGCGATAAACATATGCCAGCCAACGTTCCATATTCTTTTTATTCTCAAATACTGATTCTAAGTCCAACTGGTCATCCGGTTGCTTATCCAGATAATCAGAACAAGAAGAAAAAGCAAATGTCGTAATAATACTTAATACTATAAATTTTAATATGCTATTTTTCATATGCCCTATTATTAGAATTTAATTTCAAAACCTGCAGATAACGATTTCATAATTGGGTACGCAGCCCCTGTAGTATTCTCGACTTCCGGATCCCACAAATCAAATTTTGAGAATGTTAAAAGATTTGTTCCTCTCACGAAAAGACGAATGCCCGATATAACTGTAGTATTTCTCCACAAATTCTTTGGTAAAGAATAACCAAGTTCAATGTTTTTTAAACGTAAAAAACTCATATTCCGCAGCCACCATGTAGATGGTTGGTTATTATTACTATTTATACCGTCATCCAAACGCGGATAAAATACGTTCTGACTTGGGTTGTCTACAGTCCAACGATCATTTGCATTAGTAAACATATTGCCTGTCACTCCTCTATTGGCACCCGGAATAATGCTTGATCCTAATATATTCCAACTACGGCCTATTCCTTGAAAGAGAACCCCAAAATCTATATCTTTATATTTCATATTCAGTCCAAAGCCATATACTATCTCCGGATCTTTTGTTCCTCCGATTGGAGATTTATCAAATACGTCCACTTTACCATCACCATTGACATCCCTGTATCTGATATCCCCCGGACGTAATTTACCTACAAAACTTTGAGTCGGAATTCCTTCTTTCAGTTTACCTGTACTTACGTCTTCAAAGTCGTCTTCTGTAAACAAACCTTCTGCTATATAGCCAGTTAATTGCCCTACCGGATGTCCTGTTTCAGCACGGTTAGTACCAACTACTGCACTAGGTTCATCCTTTTCTGTTATTTCATTATGAGCATAGGTAAATGTTCCCATTAAGCTGACAAATAAGTCTTTGCCAAACTGTTTATTAACATTTAAAGAAACTTCTACGCCCTGATTAGTCACTTTTCCAAAATTCTTCCAAGGTTGCTTCCATAAATCCAGCCGTCATCGGAACAGACTCACGTGGCATAAATATATCTTTACGGCGTTCATCGAAATAGTCTAATTGCAAATCAATCATACCATTCAGGAAACCTAGCTCAACCCCCAAATTCATCTTATTAACAATCTCCCATGTCAAATCTTGTACTGCAAACTCACCTTCTGCCATACCAGTTAAGCCATAACTGCTATCCAATCCCCATTTATACATGTTTAATGTATCATAGTCATCAGTAATTGTAGAAAGGTATGCAAAACGGCGTCCACCTAAATTAGCATTACCTACCTGACCATAGGACGCACGCAATTTCAATTTAGATATGACCTTACGCAATGGTTGCATAAATGCCTCTTCCGATACAATCCAACCAATAGCTCCTGAAGGGAAAAAACCATAACGTTTACCTTTGGCAAAATTTTCAGAACCATTATAGCCAAAATTAAATTCACCTACATATTTACCCGAATAGGTATAAGATGCACGTCCTGCCAATCCCTGATTACGGTAAGGCAACTTGCTTCCATCATCATAATTACGACGATTAAACAATAACATTGCAGCAACGGAATGTTTCTCGGCGAATGTACGGTCATAAGACAAAGTAGCTTCCATATATACGCTCTTATTTCCATAATCACCGCTTTTTGAGTAATCCAGGAAATTAGTACCATTGGATTTTGATGCTATAATCAAATTACCTTCATCATCACGTCCTGTAGCAGGTACATAATAATCCGGTGTCTTTCCACGAGAAACAGTACCTGAAGAAAACCTGTCAAATGAGAATGTACCTTTTACTTTCAATCCCGGAAGTAAGAATTTCAAATCTTGTTCTACAGAAAACAGTGTTTCAATCTTACTGTCGCTTCTTCTTTTATATCCACTTTGAGTAGCCCATGCCCAAACGTTTGGCTCCTCTGTTGTCGGTATCTGCCCACTGGAATATTGTGCAGGGAAAGCATGAGGAACAGCAACGAACGCTTTCTGGAAAATTTGAGATATATCTTTCGTTGTAGAATTTCTATCTTGCAAATATCCACCAATATTAAAACGTAATTGCGTAGTAGGACTTAATTTCAAATCCACATTAGAACGAACGTTATAACGTTGCAATTTAATAGTAGGATCCCAATCATAACTTTTATCACGTTTCAAAATACCACGTTCATTATACGCAGCAGCAACAAAAGAATAACGTAATGTCTCTGTACCACCAGAAATATCTACTGTTACACGCTGATTCGAAGCATAATCATTTGCAATTGCATCCATCCAATTCACGTCCGGATATAAATCAGGATCATAACCTGCACGAGTTTTTGCAATACGATCTGTATATTTAGGCTGTTGTCCTGTATCCATCAAGATATCATCCAAAACCTGCATATAATCTGCCGCACCCAAATACTCGGGAAGTTTAACTGGCTGTGTAGCTGCAAATTCAGCCTTTACAGTCACACGAGGTTTACCAACTTGTCCGCGTTTTGTATTAATTAAAATAACACCATTAGCTCCCCGCACTCCATAAACAGCACTTGCAGCAGCATCTTTCAACACAGAAAAAGATTCTATCTCTTCAGGATCAATATTATTCAAATCGCGTTCTATACCATCAATCAAAACCAATGGGTTTTGTCCGGCATCCTGGAATGTACTAATACCACGAATCCAGAAAGAAGAATTATCATATCCCGGTTCACCAGAACGTTGCACAGCTAATACACCGGCAACTGTACCAGCCAGATTATTACTTATTGAACGAGTAGTAGAAACCTTTAACTTAGCAGGTTCAATCGTTGTGATAGAACCAACAACAGACTCTTTCTTTTGTGCGCCATAGGCAACCACTACAACCTCATCTAATTGACCAACATCTTCTACCATTTGTACATTAACAACCTTCCGGTTATTAACAACCTCTTCTTTAGGAACAAAACCAATATATCGAAAAGAAAGTACAGATTTTCTTTCAGGAACAATAACACTATAATTACCATTCATGTCTGTCAACGCATGTACTGTAGAATCATTTTTCAAAATGATTGTTACACCAATCAAAGGCTCACCTTTTTCATCTGAAACGTTACCTGTTACCTTAATACCCTTTTGCTGTGTAGTTTGCTGTACCTTAGGAGTTTCTGGCACCGAAATAGTAATTTGTCTTCCCGACATCTTATAATTCAGTCCTGTCTCTGAAAACAGCTCTTTTAACACAGCATCTATTTTCTTATTGGAAACTGAAATGGAGACTTTGTTATTCAGATTTTTCTGAACATTAGCAGAGTATATAAAAATATATTTACTATGTTTTTCGATATAATCTAAAATATCTTTAACTGTAGCATTCTCATACTGTACTGAGAATAGATCTTCTTCGGAATTCCAACTAATAGAATTAGCACCGAATGAAGAAAATGGAATCATAAAAAAGACGTTTATAATGCAAAAAAGCTTAAGTCTTTTCTTTAAGTGTAAAAAAATACTTTTCTTTACCATAAAAATTTCTTTTAGGTTAACAATTTTGGATTTATTGATTTAACTCAAGGAATTACTATCGGGTAAATACGGCAATATTTATCCGATTTTTTTGTGTATCATGAATAGTATTATCTGTTTCTCATAGGCTATATTGGTTTTATAAGATTAATTAAATTGTCATTATTTACTCAAGTATATACTAGTATCACTTTTTTCTACTTCAATAGGGATTGTCTGCCGGATACATTCAATCACCTCATCAATATCATCTTTCAAATCCAGTTTTCCATAAACCTTTTCTTTACCTACCATCGGTTCGCATTGAATAGGAATGCCATAATAAATACTCAACTTCTGAATAATATGAGATAAATCATTACCATTTAACAACATGACACCATCCACCCAGCTAATATATTCGGCTACGTCCACTTGCTTCTGATAGGCAATTGCGCCATTGGCTATATTCAGCAAATCACTAGGTACCAGTTGCGCTTTTCTCTCATTCCTATCGGTCACCTCAACAGAACCTTCCACCAATACAATATTAGTTGCCTCCCCCTTGTAGTTTGAAATATTAAACTTCGTACCTAATACCCGTAATTTGAAATCTTCAGATTCTACAATGAAAGGGTGTTGCTTATCATGAGCAACTTCCAGAAACACCTCTCCCTGGGCATATATTTTACGAATATCTCCATTAAAACGACAAGGATAAATCACTTTTGATTGAGAGTTGACAACCAATCGGGTTCCGTCAGACAGTTCAACCCGCACTCTTTTCCCTGCGGGAACAAGTAACTGGTTATATTCCGGTTCGACCTTTACTTTCTTTTCCTCTTTTTCTCTTATTACTTTAGAATTAACAGTAACCTTTCCTTCTTTTGAATAGGTAACAAAAGCATCCTCATCCAAATTGAGCTGTTCTTTAGCAGTGATAAGAGTCACTTCTTCAACAGACTGGCTGTCCATCTGTTCGGCAATAGCCTGAAAATCTAAATTAGTGTTTTCACTATGAGTTAAGAAGTAGATGGTTGAAATGCAAATTAAAATAGAAGCTGCGACAGAAGCAGAAGCTACTAAGAAATAATTTCTTCGACGCCTCATTACATCTCTCCGGATTTTTTGTTTAGTTCGCTCTATTATAGAAGAAGCATCAATCTTTTCATGCCCGCATTTTTCCCAAAAGAATTTCAGTTTCCCGCCTTCAGGTATAGTAGTAAAATCATCCTCAAGCTTTTCTTGAGAATTCAGTTTACCAAATAAATCAGCAAGGCAATGGTATCCTTTTAAGTCCATAATCTTCTTTAATGTTGTTCTATAAATAAAGACGCAACATTCAAAAAAATCTCCTAGTTAAAAATGAACTTTTTCTATTTTTCTCGAAAAGTAAAAATAGCAAGAAGCTCCTTTAAATAATTAAATCCTTAAAATACAAACAATTAACAGTAAGTCTTCAATCATTTCTTACGCAAAACCAGATTCAGATTTTGAGCAATTTCTTCTAAAGCAAAAGCAATATGATTATTGATAGTCTTCACAGATATATTTAATATGTCTGCAATCTCTTTGTAAGGTAACCCTTCTATCTTCGCCAAGAAAAAGACATGTTTACATTTAGGTGGTAGCTGTTGGATAGCATTGTTTATTTTCTCCATCTCCTCTTTACTAATCATCGCCTCGTCAGGTGACTGGATAGGAGCAAATATAAAATCCCCTATACCGTCAAGCGATAATTCAGTTTTTCCCGTTTCCTTCCTCAAATAAGAAATAGCTTTCCGATAAGTAATCGTCTGTATCCAGGCATTCATATTTTCTATACCACCCAAGGTTTTTCTGTTTTTCCAAACCTCATAGAAAACATCACTTACAACCTCTTCAGCCGGTTCCTTTTGACCAATCAAAGCAAAAACATAATGATATAGACGTGAAGAATAACGTTCCATAAAACGGCAAAAAGCCGCTTCATCACTGTTTATAATTCTGTCTATGTCATTACTTTCAGGTTTCACGGAAGTGTTTTACAGATTATTTCTAATTAACAAAATTGTGCCAAATATAGTAGTATATCAGCAATTATAAAAATAAAAACCACAAAAACGGATTAAAAGTTATCAATTACGAAAGATTAAAAAGTAACTTGGCAGGACGTGCCATCAGAGATAGATTCTTTTACGCCTCACGCAATAAGTTTTCAAACATGGAGTTCACCTTTCACCTTTTCTTCGAAACCCTTTATTCATCGATGGTAGCGGGTGAAGGCTCTTCTTTTCACCGAATTTCTCTCTCTGAACGTTGTACCGTCCTTACTCTAGTGGTTCTTTTTCAATTTAGTTGACTGGTCATTGTTGCCCACTACTTCATCTCCAATCTATTAATAGATAACTTCTGTTTCATTAGGAGTAAAGTTACTTTCGTCTAATAATAAAGTTATTTCCGATAGTATGGAAACTATAAACGCAAATTCTGATCATATAAATGCAAGCTTTGTTTTTATAAACGCAAGCTTCATTTATAAAAACAAAACTTGTATTTATAGTTTGCATCCATTGAAAAACAACTTTACTCCTAGACCAAAAGAAGTTTGCATAGGAGCAAAAGCAACTTATCCAGTAATAGACTACATGTAAGCTATTACTAAATTACATAAAAGAATGACTCAATCAACATTCATGCATTTGCATCCGGTACAATTCAATTTTTTAATTAAATACGAGGTGAAGGAGTGCCCCTTCACCCGCTATCGCTGATGAATAAAGGATTTCGAAGAAAAGGTGAAGAGTGAAGGGTATGTTCTCAACATTTCCTGTATGGTCACTTAAAGTGATGCTTTTAGCAATCAGAAAGCATCGGGACTTTTGAAAGCCCCAAGTATTGATTTATAAAAGCCTCTTACTTAAATAACGTACAGGATACCACACAGAAAGGAATCCGACTGCCAAAACGGTGATAAAAATAAGTACCACATCCCAAGCATGAACGCTGACAGGATAGGCGTCTACAACAAAAGTACCACCACCGCCTCCCAATGAAATTATACCAAATTTCTGTTGGATAAAACATAGGATTAAGCCCAGGACAATACCGGAGATAGCGCCAAAAAGAGAAATGAGACGTCCTTCAAAGAGGAATATTCGGGAGATGAGTTTATCACTAGCTCCAAGACTCCGCAAAGTTACTACATCATCCTTCTTATCCAAGATCAACATAGAAAGAGAGCCTATCACATTAAAACAGGCTATCATTAAAATAAAAGTGAGGAACAAATAAGAGATTAGTTTCTCTATCTCCATAATACGGAAAACATCTGCCTGTTGCTGATAACGATTCTGAACAACAAAATCATCACCTAGTATGTTTTCTATTTTAGATTGTACCGATGAAGTATTTACATTAGGTTTCAATTTCAATTCCATCGCAGAGACTTCTGTTGTATAATCCAGAAGCTGACGAAGAAAATCAAGAGAAGTCAGAATATATTTTCCATCATATTCTTGCTGATTCACCACAAATACGACACCTGGAGAATACAGATAATCACGATTAAAAGAAGCGCCGGGATTTGCCATGTTCACTTTGGCATTTCGCTTGGGTAGATAAACCTGAAGAGGATCAACAAATTCTAAACCTGTACCCAAAGTCGCAACCAGTTCCACTCCCATGACCCCGTAGTTCACAATAGAGTCATGAAGAAGAAATTCACCTGCGCCATAGAGTATACTGTCTATAGCAGTCAACTCTTCAAAGTTATCCTCCACACCTTTTAATACAACCATAGCTTGCCGATCCTTGTATTGCACCATTGCATTTTCTTCGAGTGTTTCTGTAAACACCTCTACTTCAGGAAGTGCACAAACAGCGCGAATCCGCTTATCTTGCGCATCAAAGACTTTTCCTTCACGGACCGTAATTTTCAATTGCGGATCAAAAGCCGTAAAAAAGCTGGCCACCATATCCTGAAAACCATTAAAAACAGAAAGAGTGCAAACCAAAGCAAGTGTAGCAAGAGCCACCCCACATACGGAAATGCCGGATATGATATTAATAGCATTATGCTTTTTCTTTGAAAAAAGATAACGCCTGGCTATATAAAAAGGAAAGTTCACCTCTGCAATGAGTTATTTCACTTCAGCAATGAATCTATTTTCTCAATATAATCCAATGAATCATCCACGAAGAATTTCAGTTCAGGAATGATACGTAGCTGGTGACGTACACGAGTCCCAAGCTCATAACGAATGGATTTCATATTGTTATTGATATTCTTCACCATCTCTTCTGCTTTCTCTGAAGGGAAAACACTGAGGTAGACACGGGCAATACTCATATCAGGACTAATGCGAACTGCGCTAACAGAGACCAGTGTACCCGGCATGGACTTTGTTTGAAGCAGGAATATCTCACTTAGTTCTTTTTGCAACAGGCGAGATATCTTATTCTGTCTGGTTGTTTCCATAAAGTTATTTACTATTTTACGATTTACTACTTACTATTTTCTTCCTTATGATCGTTAATCCGTCACGTAAAGGCAATATCACTTTTTCCACTCGCACATCTTCCGCTACCAAATCATTGAAGGCTTTAATACCAATCGTCTGTGCATCCGTGTTGCGAGGCTGTTCGAGAACATGACCGTCCCACAAAGTATTATCAGCAATGATATATCCGCCTGCAGATAGATGCACTAACGTCATCTCGTAATATTCAATGTACTTACGCTTATCACCATCAATAAAAGCCATATCAAAGGTAACACCTAAACGCGGAACAAGTTCTAAAGCATCACCGATATAAAAACGAATTTTATCGGCAAATGGTGATTTTTCCAACCATGGACGGGTAAAGTCCTCTTGTTCATCATTGATCTCAAACGTATGCAACAGTCCACCTTCCGGCAGACCTTCCGCCAAACAAAGGGCGGAGTAGCCGCTATACGTTCCGATTTCCAATATCTGACGAGGCTGAATCATTGCTACAAACATCTTCAGCATCCGTCCCTGCAAATGCCCGGAAGCCATACGAGGACGAAGGAGCTTTACATGCGTATCCCGATAGAGCGATTTCAAGTAATCGCTCTCGGGATCAATATGCTGCAAAATATATTCGTCTATCGATTCGGTTTCCTGCATAAAAGTAGCTCTTACAAATTACAAATAGCGGTTGTTATTAGGCAATACAGTCTCCTCTGCATGCTTCAGAGCATCTTCCACCACATTAATTTCAAGGAATGATGTTTTCGTTCCCGCCTTACCACTACTCAAATAACCAACCATGTCAGAAGGCTGTAAACGACCTTCTTTCAACAAACGACGCAATGCTGCAAAGTAATACTCCTGCCCGTTAGCCAGTTCCGGCATATAGATAGCTTCCACACCATAAGACAAAGCCAAATGACGCATCGTCTTTTCTTTATAACAGATAGCCAACACCGGATACTTTCCACGGAAAGCTGCCAGGTTACGGGCAGTGCGTCCGCTATAGCTATCAGTAATAATGGCACGTATTTTTAGTTTAGAGGTAGCTTTCACTGCCTGTTTAGCAAGGAATGCCGTAACATCATTACTATTCTCATCCAATGGAATACGGATATCATTTTCCTCCAATTTATCTTTTTCAGCCTGGGCAGCAATCTTAGTCATTGTTCTCACAGCCTCTACCGGATACTTACCATAAGCAGTTTCCCCACTCAACATCAATGCATCTGTACGATAGTAGATTGCATTAGCAATATCAGTCACTTCCGCACGAGTCGGACGAGGGTTATTTATCATCGTATGGAGCATCTGAGTAGCAACGATTACCGGCTTCTTTGCCAAAATACATTTGCGAATCAGTACACGCTGGATCCCCGGAATACGTTCCTGAGGCACTTCGATACCCAAGTCACCACGGGCCACCATTACACCATCTGCCACTTCCAGAATTTCATCGATATTATCTACCCCTTCCTGATTCTCAATCTTAGCAATAATCTTGATATCACTATTATGAGCATCCAGAATTTCACGAATATCAAGCACATCCTGACGATTGCGTACAAAAGAATGAGCGATAAAATCAATATCCTTTTCAATAGCGTAAAGGATATTGTTACGGTCTTTTTCCGTTAATGAAGGAAGATTAATGCGAACACCCGGAACATTTACGCTCTTACGGCTTCCCAAAGTAGCATCGTTCTTGACTTCACACAACAAATAATCGTTAGTCTTATCAATAACTTCCAGTTCCAGATCACCATCATCAATCAGGATCGTACCACCGATATTCAGATCGGACACAAAGTTCGGGTATGAAACAGCAATACATTCACGGGTTGTCTCCAAATCCGGATTACCTACAATCTTTACTTTATCACCTGTCTTATATGGAATTGGTTCTGCATTAGCCGTCGTACGAACTTCCGGACCTTTTGTATCCATCAAGATCGCAATACGGTTGGACACAGCACGTACATTTGCAATCAAAGCTTCAAAACCTTCACGGCTAGCGTGCGCTGTATTCATACGCACCACATTCATCCCAGCTTCAAACAACTGTTTTATAAAATCCACATCGCAACGTCTATCCGAGATGGAAGCCACAATTTTAGTCTGTTTCAATAACATAGTCTTTCTACCTATTATATATTATATTACCTTATTTATTATCTATCTAACAAAGCTTCCAAGGCCAAACGGTACGAATTCAACCCAAAGCCACAAATCACTCCCTTGCAAGCACAAGCAATCATCGACACATGTCGGAAAGACTCCCGACTATGCACATTGGAAATATGTACTTCAATCACCGGAGACGTCACAGAGCGAATAGCATCCTGCAAAGCTATGGAAGTATGTGTATACGCACCTGCATTCAGAATGATGCCATCCACATCAAATCCCACCTGCTGTATACAGTCTATCATTTCACCCTCAATATTCGATTGAAAATAGTCGATCTCCACGTCAACGTATCTTTTGCGAAGATCAGCCAAGTAATCTTCAAATGTAACGCTTCCGTAAATGGAAGGTTCACGCTTACCCAACAGATTAATATTCGGGCCATTAATAATTTGTATCTTCATCGCGCAATCCTGTTTTTTATATACCTTTGTATCCAAAGAACAATATTTCAAGGTGCAAAGGTAGAAAAAAGAAATGGAAATCAACGAAAAAAAGAAGAAGAAGGAACAACAAGGCGTGATAATCAGGAAGTATCAGCAGTATCTCAAACTGGAAAAGTCTTTATCTCCTAATACGCTGGATGCCTATCTTACGGATCTGAACAAACTGATGAGTTTTTTGAAGCAGGAAAAGATAGATATATTAGACGTATGTTTATCTGATCTTCAACATTTTGCAGCCGGATTACACGATATTGGCATTCACCCTCGTTCACAGGCCCGCATCTTATCAGGAATCAAATCATTCTTCCGTTTTCTCATCATTGAAGACTACTTGGAAGCAGACCCCAGTGAGTTGTTAGAAGGACCTAAAATAGGCTTTAAACTTCCTGAAGTACTGACTGTGGAGGAAATTGACCGGATCATCTCTGCCGTTGACCGCAGCAAAACCGAAGGACAGCGAAACAGAGCTATTTTAGAGACATTATACAGTTGCGGACTTCGCGTATCGGAGCTTGTCACTCTCAAGCTGTCCGACCTTTATTTTGATGAAGGT
Source organism: Bacteroides sp. BFG-637 (assembly GCF_024793605.1). Taxonomy (NCBI): domain Bacteria; kingdom Pseudomonadati; phylum Bacteroidota; class Bacteroidia; order Bacteroidales; family Bacteroidaceae; genus Bacteroides; species Bacteroides sp. BFG-637. The sequence goes on from NZ_JANUPD010000002.1 coordinate 1,015,867, forward strand.
TTTATCAAAGTAGAAGGAAAAGGAAGCAAACAGCGCCTCGTCCCCATCTCTCCGCGAGCCATTAATGAAATAAAACTTTACATACCAGACCGCAATCAAATTGAAGTTAAAAAAGGGCATGAGGATTTCGTTTTCGTCAGCCAACGGAGAGGCAAAGGACTTTCCCGGATTATGATCTTTCACATGATAAAAGAATTAGCGGAAAAAGCAGGTATTACCAAAAACATCAGTCCGCACACTTTCCGGCATTCCTTCGCCACTCATTTACTGGAAGGTGGAGCCAATTTGCGAGCTATTCAATGCATGCTCGGACATGAATCTATTGCTACAACGGAAATCTATACACATATTGACCGCAACATGCTTCGTAGTGAGATTATTGAGCATCACCCGCGAAATATCAAGTACCGGAAAGAAAAAGAGGAGTTATTTCATTAAATTATGATAAAATCAGCCCCTTATCTATATATTTATATTAAGAATTAATATCTTTGCGTTACTTTTTCTGTGCGAGCAGAAGGAGGTTGACAAATAGACGATATTTCAATTACAAACATTTAATTTATACCTAAAATGACTAAGAAGTTGTACTTGCCTTTACTCATGGCAATGGTTGTTGCATTATTCTCTTCTTGCAGCAAAAAAATGGGTGAATTATCAGCTGATTACTTCACTGTTACTCCGCAAGTGCTGGAGGCAGTAGGTGGTAAAGTTCCTGCGACCATCAATGGTAAATTTCCTGAAAAGTATTTCAACAAGAAAGCGGTTGTAGAAGTTACTCCGGTTTTGAAATGGAATGGCGGCGAAGCTAAAGGCCAACCAGCTACTTTCCAAGGTGAAAAAGTGGAAGGTAACGACCAGACTATCTCTTACAAGATGGGCGGTAGCTACACTATGAAAACTTCTTTCGACTATGTTCCGGAAATGGCTAAGTCTGAATTGTACCTGGAATTCAAAGCTACTATCGGTAAGAAAGTAGTTACTATTCCTGCTGTGAAAATTGCTGATGGTGTAATTTCTACTTCTGAATTAGTAAACAATACATTAGGTAACGCTAACCCTGCATTGGGCGAAGACGCTTTCCAACGTATCATTAAAGAAAAACACGATGCTAACATCATGTTCTTGATCCAACAGGCTAACATTCGTTCCAGCGAATTGAAGACTGCTAAGGAATTCAACAAAGAAGTAGCTAACGTAAACGAAGCTGCTAACAAGAAGATCAGCAACATCGAAGTTTCTGCATACGCTTCTCCTGATGGTGGTGTAAGCTTGAATACAACTCTTGCTGAAAACCGCGAAGACAACACAACTAAGCTGTTGAGCAAAGATCTGAAGAAAGCAAAAATCGACGCTCCGATCGATGCTAAATATACTGCACAGGACTGGGAAGGTTTCCAAGAATTAGTTTCTAAATCTAACATCCAAGACAAAGAGTTGATCCTCCGCGTTATTGCAATGTACCAAGATCCTGCTCAAAGAGAAAGCGAAATCAAAAACATCTCTGCTGTATACAAAGAATTGGCTAACACTATTCTTCCTCAGTTGCGTCGTTCTCGTTTGACTTTGAACTATGAAATCATCGGTAAGTCTGACGAAGAAATCACTAAACTGGCTTCTTCTAATCCTTCTGAACTGAATGTAGAAGAATTGCTGTATGCTGCTACACTGACTAGCGATCCTGCTAAACAAGAAGCTATCTATACTCAAGCTACCAAACAATTCCCGAACGATTACCGTGGTTACAACAACTTGGGTAAATTAGCTTACCAGGCTGGTAACATTGACAAAGCTGAATCTTACTTCAAGAAAGCTGCCAGCGTTAATGCTACTCCTGAAGTTAACATGAACTTAGGTTTGATCTCTTTGATGAAGGGTGACAAAACTGCTGCAGAAGCATACTTCGGTAAAGCTGCCGGAACAAAAGAACTTGGCGAATCTATGGGTAACCTGTACATCGCTCAAGGTCAATATGAAAGAGCAGTTAACTCATTCGGTGACTCTAAGACTAACAGTGCTGCTTTGGCTCAAATCCTTGCTAAGGACTACAACAAAGCTAAAAATACATTGGCTAACGTAACAAGACCGGATGCTTACACTGACTACCTGATGGCAGTTTTAGGTGCTAGAACTAACAATTCTTCTATGGTAACAAGCAGCTTGAAGAGCGCAGTTGCTAAAGATTCTTCATTAGCTAAGAAAGCAGCTACTGACTTGGAATTTGCAAAATACTTCACAAATGCAGATTTCATGAGCATCATTAAATAAGAGAATTACCACTCTATTTTAAATATTAAGAATTGCCTGTCATTATAAATGACGGGCAATTTTTTTTTTATCCATAAAAACCGTACTTTCGCAGAAAAGAATTCAAAGCAATGAAAAAGAGCAGCATTTTAATCCTTATAATCATCTGCCTGTGCGGTTGTGGCAAATCGTCTAAGAAAACAAGCATAACCGGAGAAATCAAGGGACTGGGTACAGATACGCTCTACCTGTACGGAATGGACGAATCCTTTGACCGGATAGATACTATTTTCGCGAAAGGAGACAAATTCTCCTACACCACCTCCATAGATACCATAACTTCGGCCTATCTGCTGATTGACAACCAAATAGAATATCCGATCTTCCTCGATAAAGGAAACCAAATCAAGATAAAAGGAAATATAGACCACCCCGAATTTCTGGACATCAACGGGAATAGATATAATGAAGAGTTCACAGCCTTTCAGAAAGAGCTGAGTAGTTTAAACAACCCTTCCGAAAAAGATTTAGAGCAAAAGGCGGAAGAATTCATCAGGACACATCATTCTTCTTTTGTCAGTCTTTACCTGTTGGATAAATACTTTGTGCAGAAAGACTCTCCTGATTTCAACAAGATAAAGAAATTAATTGAAGTCATGACAGGAATACTGCAAGACAAGCTATATATCGAGAAATTGAACGAAGCTATCTCCTTGTCCGAAAAGACAGAGACAGGCAAATATGCTCCGTTTTTCAGCCTGCCCAATATAAAAGGAGAGAAAATTACCCGTTCATCCGAAGATTTCAAAAAGAAGAATCTGTTAATCAACTTCTGGGCCTCATGGGCAGATAGTATCTCCAATCATCAAAGCAACAGCGAGTTAAAAGAACTTTATAAGAAGTACAAAAAGAACAAACACATCGCTATGCTCGGAGTCTCCTTTGATATGGACAAGAAGGAATGGCAGGATGCTATTAAACGCGATACGCTAAATTGGGAACAAGTTTGTGATTTTGGTGGATTGAATTCCGAGGTTGCCAAACAATATGCTATCAAACAAGTTCCCAGCAACATTCTTTTGGCAGCAGACGGCAAGATTCTGGCAAAAAACCTCAAAGGAGAGCAGCTGAAAAAGAAAATTGAAGAAGTAGTCACAGCAGCTGAAGAAAAGGAAAAACAAGACAATAAAAAGAAAAAATAACCTGTAAGCAAACGTGTTAATCAAAGTTTTCGGAGCGGCTGTTCAAGGGATTGATGCAACACTCATCACAATCGAAGTCAACAGCTCGCGCGGCTGTATGTTTTATCTCGTCGGCCTTCCGGACTCTGCGGTCAAAGAAAGCCATCAACGCATTATCTCCGCATTGCAAGTGAATGGCTATAAAATGCCTACAAGCAATATAGTAGTCAATATGGCACCGGCTGACATCCGCAAAGAAGGTTCAGCCTATGATTTACCGCTTGCCATCGGACTGCTGGGTGCCAGTGAAACAATCTCTTCCGAGAAATTCTCCCGCTATTTACTGATGGGTGAACTAAGTCTGGACGGAAGTATCCAGCCTATCAAGGGAGCACTCCCTATCGCCATCAAAGCCCGCGAAGACGGGTTCGAGGGACTTATCATTCCCCAACAAAATGCACGGGAAGCCGCCGTTGTCAACCAGTTAAAAGTATACGGAGTCAGTAATATCAAAGAAGTCATCGAGTTTTTCAACAACGAACGCGAACTGGAGCCAACTATTGTCAATACCCGGGAAGAATTCTATCAACAACAGAATCATAGTGACCTGGATTTTGCAGATGTAAAAGGACAAGAGAACGTGAAAAGAGCCTTGGAAGTTGCAGCAGCCGGAGGACACAATTTAATCATGATAGGTGCTCCAGGCAGCGGCAAATCAATGATGGCTAAACGACTCCCGTCCATTCTTCCCCCTCTTTCATTAGGGGAAAGTCTGGAAACGACCAAGATACACTCGGTTGCCGGAAAACTGCAACGCGGGTCCTCATTGATTACCCAACGCCCGTTCCGCGATCCACACCATACGATTTCGCAAGTAGCAATGGTTGGTGGCGGAAGTTTCCCGCAGCCGGGAGAAATCAGTCTGGCACATAATGGGGTTTTATTTCTGGACGAGTTACCAGAGTTCAACAGGGGCGTGTTGGAAGTATTGCGCCAACCGCTGGAAGATCGACACATCACCATTTCCCGTATCAAAAGCACCATTAGTTATCCGGCTAACCTGATGCTTGTCGCATCTATGAACCCATGCCCATGTGGATATTACAATCATCCGACAAAAGCATGCGTATGCAGTCCCGGACAAGTACAAAAATACCTGAATAAGATATCCGGTCCGTTATTAGACCGTATAGACATTCAAATAGAGATAGTTCCCGTACCCTTTGACAAGATATCCGATCAAAGACAGGGAGAGTCGAGCAGTATCATCCGGCAGCGAGTAATAAAAGCGCGTCAGATACAGGAGAAACGGTATGCCGAATGTACGGGTATTTATTGCAATGCACAGATGAACAGCAGATTGCTGGCAACATATGCCCAACCGGATGATAAAGGGCTTGTGTTATTAAAAAACGCCATGGAACGGCTCAATTTATCCGCCCGTGCCTATGACCGGATTTTAAAAGTAGCCCGCACCATTGCCGATTTGGAAGAAACAGAGCAAATACTTCCCAGCCACCTGGCAGAAGCCATCAGTTATCGGAATCTCGACAGAGAGAACTGGGCAGGGTAATCACAGTAAATATAAACAGATAAAAATTATTTCACCGTGAACGCTACCTTTTTTCATATATTTGTTTTACATTTGTGACAAACAAATAAGCAATAATATGAAAGCATCCATAACAAGCCTCCTGATAATATTTTGTTTCACCATACTGACTTATGCGCAAACTCCCCAAGACAGAGCCACAGAGCTAAAGGAACAAGCGCAGAGCAGCCTTAAACAGAAAGATTATATCAAAGCGCGCTATTTATTCAAAAAAGCATACGAAGCATTTGCCGCCCGCGAAAACTACCCACAGGCAATAGAATGTGGTGTTCAGGCCAATGCTTTATATGTCAGAGAGAATTTCTATAAAGAAGGATTCGAGCTTTGCCGTGACATGGAGCAGCTTCTATGGACCGGAGAACAGAATAAAAAGAAAGTCTTTTATGACCTGCGTTTCCTTATCAATAAGGAACGATTGCAGATGTACACCGCACTGAAAAACCCCGCACAGGCAAAGACACAGTTGGATAAACTGGAAGAAACAGCTAATCTTGCAAAGAACGACTCCCTAACGGAGGCACTGCTGTATACAAAAGCCAACTATTATTATACTTTCAACCAGAACACACAAGGCGATGCCTGTTTCCGCAAACTTATCAACCAATATAAAGAAAAGAAAGACTATGCCAAAGTGAGCGATTGCTACAAGAACCTTATCAGTATTGCACGGAAAGGCAACAATGCTCCACTGATGGAACGCACTTACGAAAGCTTCATTGTCTGGACAGACTCTGTAAAAACGTTAACCGCACAGGATGAGCTAAATGTACTGAAGAGAAAATATGACGAAAGCCAACTGACCATACAGGAGAAAGACGACTCACTATCTGCCAAGCAGTATATTATCATAAGTCTCTGTGTGCTAGTGGCTATATTGGTAGCCGGCCTGGCAATACTGGCTGTGATATTGCTGCGATTCATCGCCGGCAATCGTAAATTAAAGAAAAGCGTGAAAATTGCCAATGAACACAATGAACTAAAAACCAAATTTATACAGAATATATCTTCGCAAATGGAACCTACCCTGAATACGCTGGCTACTTCAGCCGAAGAACTGTCACAGAAGGCTCCTCAAGAAGCTGCCCAAATGCAGGGACAAGTTGCAGCTTTGAAGAAATTCAGTGATGATATTCAAGAACTGTCATCTTTGGAAAACTCACTAACCGAGTTCTATGAACTAAGTGAAACCAATGTGGGAACTTTCTGTGAAAATGTGATGGATAGAGCCAAAGAACACATAAAACCGGATGTCACATCTTCAGTCAATGCACCAAAACTTCAGGTAAAGACAAACAAGGAACAGTTGGAACGCATTCTTCTCTATTTACTGAAAAATGCCGCTTTCTACACCGAACAGGGTCGTATCAGTCTCGAATTCAAGAAACGGGGAGCACACACGCACCAATTCATCGTTACGGATACAGGGACAGGAATTCCGGCAGAGCAACAGGAAAATCTCTTTAAGCCTTTCACAGAAGTAAAAGACCTGACTACAGGGGATGGACTAGGATTACCGATCTGTTCACTGATTGCTGCCAAGATGAACGGAAGCCTGACACTGGATACGAATTACACGAAAGGAGCGCGGTTTGTTCTGGAGCTTCACGTATAAATTTAGCCAACAAGAAAGCTATTGTCTCATTTGATTACTTTCTGACTTGTTAAGTATAGTTACCTTCGACCAAGAAGGTTCTAAACGCAAACTTGAGAATATATAAAAATATGAACAACTTTCTATATAAACGGATCTCACGTTTTTAATAAACTTTTGAGTAGTTTATTAAGAACGGTATCTGAGTTTATTAGAAACTCTACGATCGGATTTCCGAGTTTTCAAATCCATCTTTTACAACAAAAAAGGCTGCAAATTTCATAAAATTTGCAGCCTTTTTGCCTATATCCGATACACCATTTCTGATACTAATCAAGGAACATGTCCGAATTTGTTAGAATATTATATCATTCAAGTTATTAATTTCATCTTCTTTTATCTGTTATTTATTAAAGTGGATATTCACGCTCGTACTACAAAGATACAACATTAAAAAGCATTTGTCAAGACGAATATCCTATAAAAATTGTCCTTAACATATTTATAAAAAGTATTGTCCCTCTTCTTTTAATCTTTTGCGTAGAAAACCGACATCAATCTTATGAACATCATTCTTTGTCTGTTTAATAGCATGTACTGCCGCCATTCCGGCAGCTTCACCAGTCACCAGACAAGGTGGCATCACTCGTAAGCTTCCAAAAGCTTCTTCATCAGTAGAAATACAGCGTCCGGCGGTCAATAGATTCTTCATACCTTTAGGAGTCAAGCAACGATAAGGAATTCCATGAGATTCACCTTTTTTGTAACGAGTCTCTTTATGTCCCGGTTTATGAACATCAATATAGTAACAATTACGTCCGATTTCATCCTCAAATGTTTTACGTTCCAGCCAATCTTGGAAAGTAAACGTATAATCCCCTTCAATCCGACGACTATCTCTAACTCCCAACAAAGAGGCGGTCTTTACGACAAAAGCACTACCAAAAGTTTTAGGCTGAAGTTCTTTCAATGCCTCCAAGTATTGTTCAGCGATTTGCCTACCGGTAGCCATCGCCCGCGTAGTAGCCCACGGGTCGGTCGAATCAACATTATCAATGTGTCCTGCATTGAATTGTACCACATCCGGACCGATCAGATTACTATTGAAATGTCTGCCTATCAATGGATATTTCCCGGACTTAATCGCGTCAAAGATAGGGCTATTTTTGTTACTCGTATGCAATGAAGGGCCTATGAGATTGTAGTTATAGCTATCAACATTGGCAAACGAGAAACACAAAGTAGAACTTTGCAGTATACCATCCTCACCTCCCTTTTTAAATGAAGCACCTGCCCAGGTAGCTACATCTCCATCTCCCGTCGCATCAATAAAAACTTTTGCTTTGAATGCAACAAGCCCGGATTTATTTGCTACAATGATAGCATCTACCGTATCATCAGCTGACATCTCTACAGCAGCAACCCTCGAAAAGAAAAGGACTTTTGCCCCCGATTCAGCTACCATCCGGTCATAAACCAGCATCAAATATTCAGGATTTATGTTCACCCAATTCAGTTTTTGCTTTCTCTCATGAGGCACTCCTTTCCTTGACGCTTCGAATACCTTCTCAGCCAAGCCTCGATAAATAATCTTTTCACCATCAGAGAATGGACACCATGCGGGAACCATACCTGCTGTTCCCATACCGCCAAGTTGTCCCATTGCCTCAATCAGCAAAGTCTTAGCTCCCTCCCGGGCTGCAGAAATTGCAGCAGTACACCCGGCAGGTCCTCCACCAATTACAATAACATCCCATTGATCGTCCACTGCAATCTTGGTGTTCTTCAGACGCATTTTGGATTGTGTGGTATTTCCATTCACATTAAGAGCGGGAACTGCAAAAGCAGCAGTAATCAACCCGGCTTTTTTAAGAAAATCTCTTCTAGACGTCATTACAAATTAATTTATTATAATTACTTTTCCATAAAAGTCTCTGCACGCCCTGGCGTAAACAGTTCCCATAAAGAAGCAACAGTCCATCCGGGTGCAAAAATGTCATTATAATATCCTTTGCCATTCTTCCCGTAATCCCAACTGGTGTGTTGGACAACTTCCGGATAGTAACCCACTTTGGCAATGCCACACATGTGTCCTTCATAAGGCAATAACTGCCGCATAGAGGTTGAAATCACTTCTGCGAAGTCCGAGAAACGGGATTCTTTATATTCGTTCGATAACCAACGAAGTACATCGGCAAATTCAAATACAAACACATCGATATGATTATTTTCTACCGAAACATTTCCCCAACCACGTGTTTTCAAACCAATATCACCCAGCATCTGTCCGGGAGCAAAAGGAACATCCCACAAATAATACCACGATAATGCAAAATAAGCGGCTTGCTTCGTCAGATCAGCATAATGCTTGTGTTCCTCCCCTTTAGTAACTAATGAAAGATAATAGGTAGCAGTTGCAGCATAAAGTGACGCTTCTTTATCCTCACAATTTGCATCAAGGGTAGAAGAAAAATAATCTGCCTTAGAAATCAATTCTTTCTCCAGATAACCCGCAGTCCGCTTGGCACTATCCAAGTAACGTTTATCCTTAAAGTATTTATATCCCATGACTAAAGGTAATGTAGCCGAAGGAGTACTTCCCCCGCTTTTATCTACAACGGAAAAGTCATCACGGAACTTTCGTGGAAAACTACCATCAGCATTTTGCAATTGCAGAAACATATCCAACATTTTTTTCAATCGCTGTTCCCATTCCGGATGCTTGCGCCCTTTTTCTTTTTCATAAGCCAGGAAATGGAAGATTGCATAAAGCCCTTCCGATTGACGACGGATACTATGAACAGGATCCTCAAAGTTCTTATCAAAGTTTACCGATTCCTTAAAAAAGCCTGCTACCGTGAAGCCGTTCTTCAAATAACTATCGAATATTTTGGTACTGTTAACTTTCAAATCTTCCCGGTTACATTCCCAACCATATTCCCAGGCATTGAATGCATTCAGAAGAACACGTCCTATAAAACCAACTTCTGCCTGCCCATTACTTGTACATGCATCTGTTCTAAGATGTATGCCCGAATTATATACCAACGGATATTTATCCACAAAACTACTTACAAAGAATTGGCTAAGAGTCTGCTTCATATATTCAATTGAATAGGGAGCATCTACAGGCTTGGGCAAATATGTATCATAACAATATTCCCAAGTATGGCGCACAAAATCAGAATAATCTTTTGCTTCACCTTCAGTAATTTGCCAAGTCAACAAAATCGTCTCTCCTTTTCTAAGATGCTGATAAGCCGTTACAGCCGGAGCTAATGTCAATTTACGGATATAACTTTTAGGGGCCTCCCGATAAGGAAAGCCGAAAGAAAGAGTAGCAACCCCATCCTTATTTTCAAATCCGGTATACCCCAAAGAAGTCTTATCCGAAAGAATAACCTCCCCTTCGCGATGAGTAGCCAACGTGTTATTTACGAATTTATCCAATCTGTTGACAGTCATAAAACGTTGTTTCTTCTCACAGAAAATCCCGGTGAGAGGTGCGCTTAACCTGTCCTCACTTACAATCCAACTGTCTGAAGTATGGAATGAAGGGGCTTCTTTGGGCGAACGCAGATTACGCCGATACCAGAATCCCGGCATATAGAACAGGCAATCGTTATGGCGGAAGTCTGTTGCCACCTGCTGATTGTAATTAAAGTAAATATCTTCCAATGCAGTGATAGACACACTAATACATATCCCATCGTTACCATCCACTATGTTTTGAGACACAGTCAACGGTATTTTTTCCGAATTCTCCAAATAATAAGTGCCGTTATTATTCTGCGACTTCTGAAAAGTCAATGGATAACATTTCGCGCTATTTCCCGGGACTTTCAAGGAAATAGATGCCGAAATCGATTCCGGCACATTATTAAAAGCTTTAGCAATAGTAGCACATGCTACAAAAGCTATCCCACAAAGTAAATATTTCAGACTCATATAAAATATTAATGTGAATCAGCCTGCCTGATTCTATTTGTACTAAATTGTTAAGGCAAAATTAGGGAACATCCTCCACATTGAATAAAACAAATTGAGCTATAAATAGAAATAATTATCCAAATCGGCAGAAATTCTCCAAAGCCTCAACTACGATCCCATACCCAAACGATTATTTTTCCATAAGAGCGGCAGCACACCACAAATAAGGACCCTGTCCGTGATAATCACCCGTACGGCGCGGACGATCATAATAGTACTGTTTACTGTTCTTCTTATTCGTTCCCACACAAATTTCTCTCACCTGATTTTTATCATTAAGATATGAAACTAAAGCCATCCATGCTTTACGAGCCGCAGGAGCATATTCTTCTGCATCTAGCCAGCCATTCTTAACCCCTTTGATAAATGCGAAAGTAAACATAGCCGAACCTGAAGTTTCAGTCCAACAATCAGACTGGTCGATCAACTGATTCCACAAACCTTCCGGATTCTGATATTTCTTCAGACTTTCCATCATTGTCCGATAACCTTCTAAAATACGCGGACGGTCTTTATGATTCTTAGGCAAACATTGAAGCAACTCTGTCATACCTGCAGCCATCCAACCATTTCCACGTCCCCAATAATAAGGAACATCTGGTGCATGATAGAAAAGGCCATTCGGACGTTGTAGCTCATCCAGATACATCACCATCTCTTTAGCTGCACGATCGATATATTTCTTATCCTTCGTCACTTTATAAGCACGAGTCTGCACGATTGTAATCATATACATATCATCAATCCACAAACGTGTTTGCCAGGAATATCCTTTTTCAGCCCATTCTTTTTCCTCCGGTTTTGCGTTTGCTGGCACTTTCCATTGAGAATCGGCATAAGGCAACCCTAAATACCAATATTTCTTATCTTTTGTCACAAGATACAACTCAAGAGGTAAGCTACCGAACATATTTACATCAACGTGATTCATTATGGGTTGCAACGCCTTCTCTTCAGTAAATAAAGGCTCAAACTTATCTTGCAAACGATTGAGAAGTTCCTTATCTTTTGCAAGATAAGCATATCGCAAAGCCCCGTTCCAATAAAATGTTTCCGGATAACCAATCCATTTTCCAATATGGAGTGCATGCTTCTCGGTTAGAAAGCGATATGCCAATCGTTTACCAATTTCTTCCGGAGTAGAACCTTCCGGAAAGTCCTTCAACATACTTGTTTGAGCAAACAACAACTGAAAAGGAACAAAAAACAATAATATTAATACCTTCTTATACATAACACCTAGTCTTTAATTATTCAACAATATATCTTTCAATTCAACATTATATCCATCTACCCGTAAAAGCATCTTATCAATACCTTCTTTACAGTCTACTTGGAAACGGACCTCTTTAGATTCGCCAGGCATCAAATAAAAGTATCCGTCATCAAAATAAGCCGGACGAATAGGCGCATCAGTTTTCGCATCTCTTAATGTCAATGCTATTGCAGCAGCCAAGTATTGCCCCGGATTTTTCACAATAAGCCTGCCCTCATAATGGTTAGCCTTTTTCGTGAAGTTCTTCACCGAAACATTCACCGAAGAAACCGGCAAATTAGCCAAGACTTTTCCGTCCCATTCCTTCTGATTGAGCCAATAAACATTATCATCAAGCAACTTTCCGCTATTAGTTGTCAACACCAACTTTACCCAGCAGAAATCAGGAAGTCCTTTTATATCCTCTAATTGTATTACAGGAGTCAGTACATTAGCTTTCACATGAGCTACCTTCTGTTGTGAGGAGCGTATCTTTTTTCCTACTTTATCGTAAACCACAACTTCCACTTTCAAATTCCGATATTCCTTCAGCGTAGTATTAATAATATCTACTTTATGATGATTAAGACTCATCTGAATATGAAGAGGACGGCACGCTTTTTGCGTGCCATAATAAGCACCGGCTGTTTCCCCATTCGAACTGTAGTTCTGCCAAACCATACTAGGCCATGCGGGATGACTCATCCAAAGTAGCACTCCAGAAGCATCATTCCACATCTTGCTATTCCATGCTTCAAAAATAGCCCGATGACTTTCGTAATTAATCAATTGTGCTTTCCGGCAAAAATCATCCAAGTTATCGGAAGGTCCCAGTTTACGATCCATCCCTTCCTTATAAAGTTCACTAAAAGTCTTGTCACCATATCTATGGTTATGCCAGTCATGGTAATACCAAACATCACTGATAGGCCAAGTATCCTCTTCCGCCATAAATTCACGAATGGTTTCAGCCGTTGGTAACGAAGGAGTACCCACTTCTGAACGGAAACCACCAGCCAAAGAACGATAATACCATCCGGCATCATATTGATAACGCCAAGGCCCACTTCCTGAACTATTTAATGAACGAGAATTTCCTGTATAGTGCCGGCTACGGTCTTCTTTAGCCAAAGTAGCAGCCAACATGTATTCAAGTTCATTCGGAGCAAACCCCTCATTACGTGCACACCATAAAGCAATGGAAGGGTGATTACGGAAACGACGTACTGTCTCTGTCACATTCCTTATGAACAGACGATAATCTAATGGATTAAGATTAAATCCGTCTGTTGAAAGCCAAAAGTCATTCATCACCAACATGCCATATTCATCACAAAGTTCATAGAACACTTCTTCCGTGCTCTCACCCGTCCAATTACGAATCATATTGTAATTCATATTCTTATGCAACTTCAAAGCTGGTTCCAATCGCTCCCGGGAAACACGCTTCATACCGTCATCCATACCCCAGTTACCTCCTTTGCAATAGATTCGTTGACCGTTCACCTTTATCACCATATATTCTTTCATCAGCGAATCCTTTATTAACTCTATTCCCTGTGAAGATACCGGTTTCAATAAGTTCGGTACAAATTCTCCATCATAATTCGTATAGCGAACCTTACTATCCGTTCTTTTGCGTTTCACAGCATCAAAAACAGGTTTTCCATCCTGCAAAGCAGCAGTCGGATTATAGTTTAACCGCACTACAGGAGAATTATCCTCATATGCAGACAATTCATACTCCAGCTCACGGATACCGATGCGCATCTTCTTAACATCAAGTGTGTCCTTACCTGACGAGACCAGACTTAAAGATGCATCATATAAATACTGTTCTCCATATCCATTGGGCCACCAAAGACGTGGATTCTTCATTTGCAATTCCTTACACTCACGAGGAGTCAGTTTAATCATCCTCTTTTCATTAGCATTCAAAGAAACCGGATAAATAGCAGATACTCCTCCAATATTAAAATGCAAATCAGCAGTACACGCAGTTTTAGAAGAATTATAAATCTCCGTATTAACAATAAAATTAACAGAAGTAGTGTCAGGCAAAGGCAGATCCGTAATCACGTGCGTATCAACAATTTCGAGTTCATTGCCAAATTTTATTCTGACATCCTGCCAAATCCCCATATTTCGGTCGCGTATACCAGGAATCCAATCCCACCCCTCCGAAGAGATAAAAGTAGGACCGTCTAAACATAATGCCCCACCATTGGGACCAATTCCTTCTTTCTTATTTGCCTCATGAGGAATGCCGGGATTATTAGGCGGAAGAATACGGATGGCTAACAGATTCTTTTTGTCATAATCTACCCAACGAGTTATATCAAAGATTCCTCTTTCAAAAGCACCCGTCATGGTCCCTAATAACTGATGATTAAACCATACCTCCGCTTTATAATTAATTCCATTCAGAATCAATTTTACTTTTTCTCCCTTGCTATTACGGGGAATATTAAATGAATTTCGATACCACCAATCCATCCGGCAAAGTGTATCGGGAATCAACAGATTATTAAGCCCCCAATAGGGATCAGGGTATACTCCCTGATCCACCAATGTAGTTAATACCGTACCGGGAACTGTTGCCGAATACCATTCGCTTGTATCTAAATCTTGTGCAAATACCGATTTTTCAGCTGCCCGAGCTTTATATCCTTCTATCATCTCCCAACCTTTGGAAAGTTGATATTCCCAATCAGAAAGCGGACTCAATTCTCCGGGTTCTACCACCTTCTTTTTAGGCTTAGCTGTCTGAAATGAATGTTTTGAATGAGGTATCACTTCGGAACTTTGCTCCTGAGGTAAACCGAAATTCCATTTTAGTTTCTGTGAATAAATACATTCTGCTGAAGAAAATAGAAAAACAATAATGCAAATAATGTATATATTCAGTTTAATTCTCATCATCTTATCATCGATTATTTAATTCGCAGTTTCTTCACATCATCACATACAGCTACCGCTACACGTGAATCTGCACAACCATAATAAAGGTACAGTTTCTTTTTGTGATAGACAAGCCCTTCTATAAAGACTGTCCCATCCTTATATTGCCCGCTCTTCTCAAAAGGAGCTTCAGGAGCAAAGAAAGGCTTATCAAGACGATCTAAAACTTTATAAGGATCATTATTGTCAAACAGCATCTGTCCCGCGCAATAAACTCCCGACGGATAGTCCATATCCCTGTCTTTTCCTGCATTTTTTCCATTATACAAGAGCACAATGCCATGTTTGGTACGAATAGCCGGTGGTCCACACTCCGTCATTTGACAATCAAAGTGCCCTTTACGCGGCTGCGCCAATTTCTTCAATTCTCCTTTTTCGTCCAGAACCGGATACCAATCAATCAAATTATCGGAAGTAGCGGCATATACCGCATACTCTCCCCAATACATAAAATATTTACCATTGACTTTATCAATTACAAGTTGACTGCCTTTCAACCTAGTCACAATAGAAGCCGATTTACAAAATAGGTTATTAAAGCGACCGTTGTATGCTTTCCCGAAAGCAAGCCCATGTTTGGTCCAGTTTTTCAAATCTCGCGAAGTTGCCACGGAAAGGCGCGCTTTTTTCCGGTTCCATGCCGTATATAACATCACATACAATCCGTCTTCGGTCATTGTCACACGAGGGTCCTCACAACCACCCGACCAATCTAAGTCTTTAAAGTTATCCTCAGCAGGGAAAAGCACTGGATTGCCCAACCTCTTCATTTCAATGCCATCTTTGCTTTCGGCATAACCAATACGTGAAGTTCTTTTGCCTATACCTTGAGCAGAGTTGTCTTCCGCACGATAAAGCACCACAATTTTTCCGTCTTTTACAGTGGCTGCCGGGTTAAAAGTATCACTTTCCTCCCATTTCACTTGCTCTCTCCGCATCGGGCAGTAAAACTCTGTAGGCAACGGTGATATGACAGGATTGACTCCTTCAGGACGCAGAAATGGACCCAGCGTCCAATTATTATCTTGTTCTTCTGGAGGAGTATCTAAAGATGGCGCATCAGTAAATCCGCATGCGGTCAATATACCAACCACACCAATGATAAATTTCAGTTCTAGTTTCATCTTAGTTCTTTCATTACTTCAATTTATACTCTTGTCTTTTTATATTCCAACCCTTCAGTACCAATACAGCTCCGTTTTTCAACTTTCCTTTTGCAGTTTCAATGGTTACTGTTTTCTTTTCACCCGGCATCAGGGAGAAAAAATTGTCTGTATAAAACGACGGACGTATCGGACTCATCTTTGAATTCAAGAATTGCAACTGATTAAAGAAAGCAATCTGACTGGATGTATTTCTCAAAGTAATATCTACAAAATAGTTATTATTATCTTCTCTCATTTTATAGGTCAGTTTCACCTTTGCCTGCTTCAACTTGCTCAAGTCTTCGAAACCTGAAGCAGCTGGACCGGTCAAAGTCTTACTACCTTCATATTTATCATTAGAACGCCAATAGAAGTTAGAAGAAACATCTTTTCCTTTTTCATCTTTCAAAATCAGCTTGATAAAATGAACTTGAGATATATTTTCCGGGAAACGAATAGTCAATGCATCGTTAACCACTCCGTCCGAAGGCAAATTAATTGTTGCTGATTCTTCAAAAACTTTCTTACTGTCAATATCATACACCTGTGCTATTACTTTGTAATTCTTAAATTCACGGTAATAGTCATTCACTACAGACACTGTATTTTTAAGATAGTCAAACTGCGTATGCAGTGGTTCCAGTGAGTTAGCTGTGTGATAAAGCGATGCTGTCGGTTCCAGAGACCAGTCCCACATACGGGAAGCCACTTGAGGCATAGAGCAGTTATGATACCAAAACAAAAGTCCGGAACAGAAACGATCACCATAATCCAGTTTATTGTAGTTCCATACTTCCCAGATACTCTTCGAATTAATAGCTCCCAACAATTGCCCTTTCTGTGCAAACTCATCGATGGATGATGATTTTCCGTAGTTATTCACCAAGTCTGTATACATAGTACTCATCAGATGGAAACCATTTCCATCCAGATAATCCCATACTTCCTTATTGATAGGCCAAAGGTCTTTTTCATCCATCATTTCCCGGAGGATTTCCACAGTCGGAAGAGTAGGTGCACCGTATTCCGGATTAAATCCGTCTACACGGCTTCCTCTGGGAGAGGCTGTATTTTCATAATGCTGCATCGGATTTACCTGTTTGTAAGGACTGCCATCATGCACCCCTTCACATTCGGATTGCATCTGGAATCCACGTGTACCATCCAGTTTATTCAGTAATTCAGGAGTACCGGTAACTTCTGTACTCTCATTAGAAGCAACATAATAAGCCAAAGATGGATGATTACGAATACGTTTTACGGTAGATTCCACATTACTCATATAGAGAGCCTTATCATGTGGATGACGAGTGTCACCGGTCATCCAGAATTCTTGCCATACCAACAGTCCCAGTTCATCACATAACTGGAAGAAATAATCAGATTCTGCAATTCCGCCTCCCCACATTCTTAAAAGGTTGACACCGGACTGACGGGAGTAGCGCAACTCAGCATAAGTACGTTCATCCGAAGTTCTCAACATTGCTTCCGGTATCCAGTTGGTACCACGAATAAATAATCGTTTGCCGTTCACATAAAAGACACGTGATTTATCTGGAGTCTTTCTATCCGAGACTATTTCACGAATACCAAATCTTGTTTTCACAGAGTCACATTCTTTACCATCAACTGACACTGTCAGCTTTAGGTCATATAAGTTTTGTGGTCCTTTATTGACAGGCCACCAAAGTTTCGGAGAGTTAATAATCAGTTGCGGGAACTCTTCGGGAGAGAAGGTTGCTGTTTTTTCTTCTCCACGCATCAGTCGGAAGGTCTTTTCAAAAGTGATATTTTCACCCACAATTTCACCCTTCACTTTGCAACTGATGACCCGGTTACTGGTCGATGGATTGATAATTTCAACAGATACAGTCTCACGTGCCTGGTCATAATCGGGTTTTCTCAATTCAGATTTAACGAAAGGATGGCGTAATGCTACTCTGCCTGTAGCATAGAGAGAAATATTTTTCCATATACCTGTGTTACGGTCACGGATACCGTCCATAAAGGTAAAGTCCCAACCTACCGTCATCAACATGGTAGTATTTAAACCAATGTTTCCGTTTCCACCGTTATGGAATTCACCGGCTGCTCCCCAGGATTTCGGCTTCGCACTTCCGGGAACATCTACCGGATAGACCTTTATAGCCAGTCCGTTCTTTTCCCCGACTTTCACAAAATCCGTAACATCAATGTAATCCTGAATAAACATACCGTTCATTGTGCTCAACAGGTTGCCATTCACCCATACTTCTGCCCGGTAGTTGATACCATCCAACTGTAACCAGACAGTCTTTCCCTTGAATGATTGAGGAACAGTAAAATCTGTACGAAACCAGTATGTGTAAAAGTCACGTCCGGTTTCAGAAATATCCGGTATCAATTTAGATTCAATCTTATTATTGATTCCATAGTAAGGCTCCGGGTATTTTTGGTTATACACCAAAGAATTCAAAACTGTTCCGGGAACGATGGCCGGCATCCAATTTGCAGTTGCATAATTGGATAAAGAAATCTTTTCTCCGGGATCTGTTGCATCTCCAGCTTTTATCATTTTCCACTGGTAGTCGCCCTGATGACCAATTTCAGAATCAAGCCAGATGCGTTGCGCATTTCCGACATTGTTCTTCCCATTCTGTGCTGTCACTACTGCAGCAAAAAGTAATAATAAAATCGGGAAAAAGGTTTTAGCAATGTTGTGCATATTCGTACGTTACAATTTATTGGTTTATATAATCTTAAAAGTCTAAAACGGATGAGGACAAAAATAGTGTTTTCTACCTGTCCGGCATGCTAAAAACAAGTCAATAAATGAAATTTGAGTCCCAAACTGCCATATATTGCCTATTTGAAGGTTATCTAGCAACAGACAAAAAGACATTAGTTAATCATTGGTTTATCCATTACAAATAGTTAGCATATTAGCTATTAATAGCTGAATTCTCGGATATTAATACCTTACACGACAGGTATTAATATCCGAGACCTCAATAATTAACAGCCTGGCGACTCTCTAATTCCGTTACACCGTTCCGTCATTTAGTAAAGACAAATTCTGTCCGTAATCCCCGGTGATCGAACACTTCTTCGAAAGGCCCCCAATTAGGAAGAACAATATCCGATGTTTCTGTGTTCTCGCCTATTACCTGAGAACTTTTTACTTCCGTGTTGGGAGACAAGGTATAAAGAGTGAGATCTAATCGGTCTTTAGTGTCCTTCTCGCTCGGACGCGGTGTCCACGTGAATCCCGGATGCGTCACAGGATCCGGATGTATCGTTCGGTAAGCATCACCTTTTATACCGCCTTCCCACAAAGAATGGGTGGTAGGCCACTGAACAACGTAAGAAACAAGGCCTGCTGACAAGGCACCTTCCGTCCAGTCAAGCCATGACGGTTCATTGAAATCACCCGAGAGACAAACAAAAGGAGTGGTAGACGAATTAAAGTCCTCCAGCAGTTTGTCCACCATGCCTTGACGGGCTTCTTTATTGACTTTCACTACATAGTCGACATCGTCCGTACCCTCATATCCTTTATATTCGATACCATTCAACTGATAAGGACCGTAAGGGAAGTAAGCGCCATGACAGTTCATCACCAATACGACAACACCTTCGCCTAAGTTGATATAGACACCATATTTGTTCGGTGTAATCCCTGAGAAAGGATAGCGCGATATAATACTGCATTTCCCCTGTCCATTGTTGGAGTGAGTATGCACGTAAAGCCCCTGTGCTTGTATATCAGATTCAGAGAGCCCACTGCATTCCTGCGCACAAAGCACATCCACATCAATTCTATTGAAGTAATCCAACACAACGGAAGTCGATTTACCCCATAAATTTTGCGTAGCAAGTTTCAGCGTTTTGGGTGCTACACGTGTTGTCCAAGTAGCAGCAACTTTTCCATTTGCATCAGCAGACATTTCAATATAGTAAGCCTTTCCACTGCCTACATTCAGCGCAAGCCCCACCGGTACCGTTACCCGTACGTCCTGTTCTCCAGAAATCGGATGAGTGATATGCAGTGTAGCATTCACTCCAAAGGTTCCGGCACACATATCTGGAAGCATATAACATACATCCTCTTGGGGCACATACTGATAGGGCTTTCGGGTTGCTACCGGAAGATTCTCATATTCACTGTAATGTTGAGGTTCGATATGAGCATAAGGAACAGAAGAGGCGGCATCCGCAAAAGTCACGGAATTCACTGTAATATCCGAAGCAGTATCCAGATCCTTTTGCAAAACGATCTTAGATGCACGCGGAGCAAGAGTAACCTGCACCGATGCAGACGCAGCTGCTACACGAAGTGTACCATCTTTTTCATTACCTCTACTGACAAGCATCGCCATCGGATCAGCTAACGGCAATTGAGGAGCATACGCTTCTAAATCCCAATAAGTTTTACCAGAAGTCAATTCTGGAAATTTATCGGCTGTGGTACACAAAAACAAGAATCGATAAACGATTCCTTTAGTTACAGAAACCTTTATTTCATTTACTGCATCCCCTATACTTCCTGTTTTGTCAAACAGATAGTTATATTGATCGTCAAAACAGAATATCTTCCATTTCATTCCGTCCAAAGACACAGAAGACCTAGTGGGGGACATCGTTAACCCTCCCTCCATGTTCAGACTGAAACGTATTTCTTTTGTGTCATCCTCCTTTTGTACATCACTTACATATCCTTCAGCACAAGCCGTGAATAAGCTAGAAATCATTAGAAGAATCACAAATAAAGTATTCTTTAGCATTATCTTACAATTTAATCATTGAATATATATCCTTTCGAGAATCCATATAATTATTCCCAACCGGCTTTATCACGTATACACCTATAAGGGATTCCGTAATCCTTCTTCACATCCCAATTATTATAATCATAGAATGTCTTGTCTTTTATAGAGAGATCTTTCTCATTGATATTCAACCAAGCCACGCTTGGCCAAGTGCCATAACAAGCTAAATCTTTCACATTGGGAGTAGCTTTATTGTATGGGTATCCCGCCAATATACGCAAATCGGTAGCCTCACCGTCTGCCTCGGACCAACAGTAAGTATATACAGACTCCATTACTTGTGACTTGAGATGCTCTCCTACCCACAAAATATACTCTTTGGCCTCTACATTGTTCAATGCTGTCCAGCCCTCGGGACAAAGATTCTTCGCCCCTTCATTACCCGTCTTACCTTTCATAGGAGTATCAAACGTAAATCCCTCAGTTCCACAGAAATACGCCTTATCCACAGTGTTATGCACAAGATACGTAGACTGACGACAATGTACTGGCGAATAAAGTTTCTCCCCTTTTGACAAACAAGGCAGCGGAGTGCCCGGATACGGATCGACAAACCCGATGGCCAGCAGATTTTCGTCTGTAACAGCCCCACTAAGATGTGTGATAGCAAACTGGCTTGTCTTCGCAGGATGTGCAGTCACCGTATAAACAATCTCATGACGATAAAGACCACTACCTGCATCTTTAGTAGATGAAGAAATAGTAAGCCATGCAGGCAAACTTCCGTCATACGCAGCGTCCAATGCTGCTGAGCTATAATCTGTAACAACACGTTTTATAGTATATGGCATTGCGGCATCAGCTGCAATTTTTACATAAGTCCCTTTAATATCTGTACCAGCAATGATAGTAGCTTTATTATCCATTACGGAGATTCCGTCTTCAATCGTTACCCAATCAATTGAAGTTCCGTCTTTCCATTCTTCTACTGAAATATCAAAGCCTGTAGAACCGGCTATCTTTTTCGTATTAAGCTGATAGAGATAGTTGGCCTCCACATTAATATCAGCAGTAAGATTCAGATAAAGAGTCGGACCTTCTGTATTGGTATTGGCAAGTTTAGTGGTAGCCCATACTACTGTTTTTTCATTTTGCTCAAGAGTTGAAGTCAACCGAGTCGGATAAAGATAGAAACTTTTCCCATCATTAGCTAAATCAGTTGCTGGTATTTCCAGAACATCAGCAGATATATTGCCTGCATTACCACTTACATCACCTATGAATCCTTGAGTGTATCTATTCTTAATATATACCTTATCGATCACTAATCCCGATTCTGTTGGATCATTCAACAAATCAAATCTAGCTACACGTCTTTTAAGTTTTACATCAACCTGATTATTGGAAGATTCTACATCGGCAACTGTTACATACTCCTTACCATCTGTTTTAACATTAGACATAACAAATGGAGGATTCAACTTACCACTCTCCGCAACAGTTTTACTATTTAGTAATTCATCGACTGTATTTGCTCCACTCATATTAGGGAAGTTGTTCTCATCCTCACTCTCCACAATGATGAATCTCTTTTCTCCTCCAGTCGAAGAAGTTAATTCAACAGTATATGACCTTGTATCACCGTTTGTACCCACGGAAGCAGCCGCATAATTTAAGACATATCTTTGTTCATACTTACCTTCTTTGCTAAATTGATAAAAGGCTATTTTGTCATTAGTGCCTCCATTTTCGTCACCTACACCTACTGCCCTTGTAAGGAATGCCCCCGGAGTATGCAAGTTAAATGTTATTTTACTTTTGCCAGAAGGCTGTTCATCGGGAGTTGGGGTTTCATCACTTTTCGAACAACCAACTAATAAAACAGTTAAGAATAAAGCTAGACATATATAAATATTCTTTAGAATCTTGTAGTTTTTCATATGTAAACAAATTAATTACGCTCCTTATCCCAAAAGAGCTGTTTAAACCATTAATAAATTGTTTTATAGTTCTAAAAAACTTGAGAGGCTGTGCCCAATCCCAACTTTAGCACTGCCTCTCAATATTATATTCATCAATCAACACCCCATCAATTCCATTCGATTTGTTGGTCTTCGTCCGGAATCAATGTATTCAAGTCACGTTGCATACTTAATGTACCTTCTACTCTATATTTCATACGGTTGCCCGGACTAAGCGTATAGTCCTCAAATGAGTATCCCATAGACAAAGTGATATAGATATGCTTCAAGTAAGGCTTCACAGGATCGTTCTCTTCGACAATCGTATAATAAGGAGCTTCCTTAAATTTGTCATCATCTCCTTCGCCCAGTAACACAACTTTAAAGTTATTACCATCCTCACCCCCGTTATCGGTCCACAACCTTAGTTTCTTCTTCAACTCACTTCCTTCATTAAGCGGTTCATCCGTAAACTCCACATACAGCTTATACTTTTTACGATCTAAGTAATTCACATCACGAACCCCCATGTAAAGCATAATGGTCTTTTCGTCATACACATAAGCTTTATGAGTAGCTAACATGAAGTTATCCTTCTGATTCTCCAAGAATATCTTCAACAAGCTGCCATCATATGAGCCTGAATAATCATTGAACGGAATAATATTCAACAATGCTTTCCGATAGTGCAGACGGTTATTCACCTGATAGTTATAAGACGGATCATCCTGAATTGTCAATGGTAGAATATATTTATCCGACATATCCAACGGTTTAGCATTGTTCTGCCCTCCTAGTGTGAAATCAATAGGTAACAGTGCTTCAGATTCACCCGCAGGCATTTCTACTGTTTCCGGTATGGAATAATACTGTTGATCCAACAAATGGTAAAAAAGTTCCTGACGACGTTCACCGAAACGTTCATGATTCAACACATCCAATGTATCTTTGTCGAGTGCTACATGGATAGTTCTTGCCTGTGTGTTCATTGTAGAACCACTCAACAAAACCGGAAGCTGATAAGTCACCACCCCTCCTGGTTTGTAGCGTACATAAGTAGAAGTTACTCCTTCATTATTAATCTCCGCCTTGAAAGATGCCAACTGTTTGAATTGTTCATCTTCCCACTCATTGTTACATGAAGTGCAACATACTGCCGCCATCATGCCAATCAATAATTTATATATATTATTCATCTTTTCTATCCAAATTTAGTAGGTTTATTCCGGATCTTTCCAGCCCGGATTCTGAATCATCCACATATTTCGTTTCATTATATTGTGATGGATCGGCCAAAACCACATCTTCGTAGTAAACATAGTAGGCAACGAAGTGACCTCTATCGGTGTATGAAAACCATCCGGATTTTCCGAAGTTAAATAGATATTACAACCGTAAATGGGAAGAGCCTCTTCAATGGGAGCATCACACCAACGACGAATATCAAAGAAACGATGCCCCTCCGCAAACAGCTCAATCTGACGTTCACGTTTTACTTTAATACGGAACTTCTTTACATCATCGTACACCTCATAGTCTGGCAAGCCGGCACGAATGCGAATAGGCTGAATACCTTCCTTCAAAGCTGTTGCCGAACGTGTGATTGTATACATAGTCTCACCATTCCAAGAAGGTATTTCATAAGAGCCTTCGACTTCGTTCAATGCTTCCGCATAATTCAACAGGATTTCCGCATATCGAATGTCCGGAGCATATTTTTGCACTACACGACTCACATCATACGATTTTTCAGAATCAGCTAAATCCTTCGGATGTACAAACTTCTTAATACCGATGCCAGTACTCAAATAGTTAGTACCTGCTT
This sequence comes from Bacteroides sp. BFG-637, assembly GCF_024793605.1. NCBI lineage: Bacteria > Pseudomonadati > Bacteroidota > Bacteroidia > Bacteroidales > Bacteroidaceae > Bacteroides > Bacteroides sp. BFG-637. The sequence goes on from NZ_JANUPD010000002.1 coordinate 1,040,383, forward strand.
TGTAACCATCTTGAGCATCTCTGTAGTAGAAAATGGGAACATTCGTTTCCTCTTTATCCTCTGCACTTGCATTCAACATATGCCATACACTACCATTGTAGGCTACTGATGCATAGAAACGAGGTTCACGATCCGCATACTGCTTGGAAACGCCAGTTCCCTTTGGACCTAATTCAGGATGTTTAGACAATTCGGACGTTTCAACCACGCCTGAAACACGCGGTTGTTCATTGTAACGGCTCGGATCGGTATATCCGTCCATACCCTTATACATAGAATTCATACCCGGACAATCTCTACCATCTTTCATATAATAAGCATCACATTGCTTCTGCGTCATACCATGGCAGTTATACCCACCACCTTGTGAACGAGGTAACTGATGGATAACCATTACTCTGATATTCTCAGCACCCTGATTGACACCTCTGGTAAATATAATTTCTTCATTATTGTATGCCCCCACTTCTCCATCAAACAAAGAACGGTATGATTCGAACGGATCAATATTCTTCCAACCGTAGGGCCAATCCTGCGAATGGAAAGTTCCATTATCGTCTGGCGGAGTAATAGTTGTCGGGTAAGCCATATCATCACTTTCTCTTTTATAAGCTACATACAACTGATACCGTTTCAAGTCCATTACATCTTTAGCTGCTGCAGCAGCTCTTGCCCACTTCCGGTTGTCGTATGTATCAGACAGCAACTTGCGACCGCTCTTATCAACCAATGCATCGATCACCTCTGACGGTGCTTGTCCGTTATATAAAGGACTTGCCGCATATAAAAGCACACGTGAACGAAGTGCCAATGCCGCACCACGTGTAGGACGAACAATATTTTGTACATCGCGTGTATCGTCCAACATTGTAGCCGCCTTCACCAATTCCTCAGCAATGTAATCCGCACACTCATCATATGTATTTCGAGGATAAGCGATATCATCATACTCTTTCGTATAATCGACACCTTCATCCGGTACAATGGGCACCGGACCAAACGAACGAATCAGCATCCAGTAGAAATATGCACGCAAAAAATGAGCTTGCCCTTTCATATCTGTAATCTCAGCTTCAGTAAGCTCTTTATTACCATCCACGTTATGAATGAAAATGGAGACGTGACGAATCGCTTGATAGGCAGCCTGCCATATATACAAACTGTTTCCACTACCTAATCCTTTTTCCGTATAGTTCCCACCTTTCCAGTCTACATAATTCAAATCTATGTAGTACATATCATCTGCAAAGTTGAAACTAGTGTTCTTTTTACTGTTCACTTGTTGCAGATAATCGTGCTTCATATAAGCGTATCCTTTTGCCAACCATTCATTGGTATAGTCCTTACTTTGAAACACATTCTCAATGTTAACACGTTCCTCAAAAGGTAGTCTGAGTCCAAATAATCGGTGCATCCGACAACCATGGTACTCACTCCTAATATAAAACCTAAATTTATTATAAGTTTCTTCATATTCTGTTCTTGTTTATAGATTAACTGATACGCCTAACGAAAGCGTCTTGCTCAACGGGTATTTCTTTCCGTCCGAACTTCCCAATTCCGGATCCCAATATTTAAACGGAGAGAATGTCAACAAATTGGTTCCGATAAAGAAAACACGTACTTGATTCAAATGAATCTTATTAACCCAAGCTTTCGGAAAGGTATAACCGATATCCAAAGTCTTTAGACGAAGATAAGAACCATCTCTCAACCAATAATTAGATTCTTGATAGTTATTTTTATTATCACCATAAGTCAGACGGGGGAATTCCGCATTTGGGTCTTCATTTTCACCCAAAATCCAACGGTTGCTTTCTGCCATTTCCTTCAAAACATTTCCCCAGCCATCACCACCTTGGAACATAAAGATAGTTGTACCTTTGACAAAGAAAGACGACTTACCAGCTCCTTGGAAATGAGCATTGAAATCCAATCCTTTCCATTTGGCCGAAAAACCAAAGCCATACACCAAGTTAGGACGAGTAGTAGCACCAATAGCTACCCGGTCATTCGAGTCAATTATACCATCACCATTAACATCTTTATATTTAATATCACCGGGCATCACCTCACCAAAGGTTTGCTTCGGACTATTTCTGATTTCTTCATAATCTTTGAACAACCCTAAAGCAATAAGCCCTCTTGCCTGATTAACACGATGTCCTTGCGCCAATTTATATTCGTAAATGGTATTCTCTTCATCTTTTTCTATCACTTCGTTCTTACTGAAAGTAATATTACCGCGTAATGTAAAATTCACCTTACCGAGTTTTTGTTTGAATGCAAAATGACCATCAAATCCTTTGGCTTCTACAATACCAACATTTGCTTTTGAAGCATTGTCAATTCCCACCTCGTAAGGAATATAAGAACGAGTCATATAGATACCATCGCGACGTTCTTTAAAGTAGTCAATCTCTCCAGTCAGTTTGTCATTAAAGAAAGAAAAGTCAATACCCAAATCTTGTTTAGTAGCAACTTCCCACGAAATAGCAGGAGAAGCCACTGTTGAGTAATATTTTCCATTCCACAATTTCTCTCCAGTTCCAATATCTTCAAAATGATAAACATTATTATCGGTTGCTATCGAATACAAATAGGGGAAACGTACCCTTTTATTGCCTTCGTACAAAGCATCATTTCCAGTCTTTCCATAAGAATAACGGATTTTCAACATATTCAGCCACTTTCCAGCAATCTTTTTCATGAATGGTTCCTCAGCCAAGTTCCATGCACCGGAGATAGCCGGGAAGAATCCGAAACGATGGTCTTTGTGAAAGTTCTCCGAACCGTTGTATCCAAAATTGAAATCAATAAAATAACGATAATTCCAGTTATAGTTGAAACGTCCGGCTATTCCCTGATTACGATAAGGAATACCATTCTTCAAGTCTGTACCTATATTTTGAGTAAAAATCTTAGAAGCCTGTGTATACTTCAGGACACCTCCGACGTGATGAGTTTTGAAAGCACGACTATAGTGCAGTTCCCATTCAAAGAACTCTCTCTTTTCTCCTTCCGAATTGGAAGACTGCGACATCACTTTCTCGTCTCTGATTTTCGTGAAATTCAATGTTCCATCCGGCTGACGATAGCGGTCGGCCTTGTAAGCAGCCGGAGATTTATAACGTTTAATCCAATTGGAGTTATACGTATCATATCCGAATCTACCTACAAAACGCAATCCCTTGGTTACAAAATCCAGTTTCTGTTCCAGTGTAAGACTGGTTTGAATATTATTCTTCCAACTTTCATTATATCCGGATTGTGTAGTCATTACCCAAGGATTCATATTATCATCCTTATCTGCCCATCCCGGGATTTTTCCATCTGAATATTCTGCTGGCATCATGATAGAATTATATCCCATCAATACAGTCCACAAATTATCTGTACCACTACCCGTATCATTCTGTTTACGCAAAGAACCGGACACACCGACTTTAAGCAAAGTAGTTTTCGTAATATCAATATCCACATTCATACGGTATGTCCATTTTCTGAAATGTGCGTTTGTATTATAATCCTTAAGACTTTTGTCAGTCTTATACATACCTTGTTGGTCCTGATAACTTCCGGAAACAAAGTAACGTGCAGTTTTACCACCACCACGCATATTCAACGTTGCACGTGAACTCCAAGCACCGTCACGCAATACCATATCCATCCAATCTACATCCGGAAAACGGTCTGGATCAAGTTGCGTACGAAACAGTTCCAATTCTGATGGCGAATATAAAGCCTCTTGATTTCTTGTCAAACGAGCTTCATTAGCCATAGAAGCATATGTATAACCGTCTACAAATTCCGGTGCCTTTGTAAAAGTGCTATAGAACCCCTCAACCTTTGCATCAATATTGATTTTACCTTCCTTACCACGTTTTGTATTAATCAAGACTACACCATTGGCTCCCTTACTACCATAAATAGCCGTTGCGGAAGCATCTTTCAATACTGTAAATGATTCAATATCTTCCACGCTCACTTCATCAATATCACGTTCAAATCCATCAACAAGTACCAGTGCAGCCGTATTAGCACCAAAAGTAGATATACTACGAATCCAGAACTCAGATACACTACCCGGTCGTCCAGAAGTTTGCATAGCCATTACACCCGGAACAACACCTGCCAATCCATCCACCACAGAAGTGGAAGGAACCGATTTCAACGCATCTACATCCACATTAGTAATGGCACCAGTCACTGCTATTTTCTTTTGTGCTCCCGTACCTGTAATTACGACTTCATCAATAATTGTACTAGCTGCTTCTTTCATTTTTACGTTGATGGTTTTCTGTTCTTTTACCAGTACCACCACAGTTTCATATCCTATATATGAGAATACAAGTCTGTCATAAGCAGATGCTTTTATTTTGTATCGACCATTTATATCAGTGATGACACCCAATCCAGGCATATTCTGTATTGCAATATTCACACCAATCAAAGGTTCCTTATTCTCATCGGTCACCACTCCAGTTATCATTGCACTTTCCTGCGCCCATACGGTTATGGAAAAGAGCAGCAATAACATACATGCAATTAATTTTTTACTCCTCATAAAATATACGTGTTTATCATTTATTATTCTTCCATAGCAATTTTACGTATCACCGCTTGCTCATCCCCGTTATGTTTCATACCTCTTTCACCTACATAAAAGCATTTTCTCTTTTCATCGTATGCAAGTGCCCACGGATGAGCAAACCGAGCTTCAGAACGCAGGGAACCGTTTGCAAAGCCAGGATCACTTGAATCATTTCCACGTCCAGCAAATGTAACCACCCTACCTGTCGGAGTCAGGATACGAATACAATGATTATACTCATCACAGAAATAAAAATCATACTCATCTTCCTCACCTGCATATTCTGGGTTCTTAACAAATACTCCCTGAGTCGGACCGTTCATTTGCACCTTACTACCTACTCCGTCACGATAACCACTGCCACTCGCACTTCCCGCCACGATATAAGGTGTCGAAAACTGATCAGTAGTTGAATTATAGTCCATACGAGAGATATACCCATTTCCCCTTTCATTATATTGGCGAAGCAGATACGCATATTTTCCTGTTGGATGAACTACCGAACGCAATGTTTCCTTTACACGCGGATGTCTAGCTATTTTCGTTGTTGTCTTATTTTCAAAATTATATTCATAAATCTCTTGATCTGGATAAACTGTATAATAAAGTTTGCCAGTCTTAGGATGAACAAATGCACCAGTAACCCCTTTTTGCTTTGATTCACCTAACTTTACTTCCGCTTTAAACTCTGATATACGAGTTTTCAACACATTTACATTTCCGTCCTTATTCAAATCGCGAGAAATAATCATATCTCGATTTTCATCTGCAGTCCAATTAATAATAGCAGGTCTGTCCGCTGTATTCGCTAAAAAAGGAACCATAGTCACCGTTTTCTCTTCCAAATCAATCAAACGGATAGCACCTGCTCCATAGCAAGTCAAATACAAATGATCAAAATTGGATTTCGGGTCAAACGAAAACCAAGTAGCTCCTTTTATACATCCACATGCATCAAACGCTCCTTCACCCTGGAAGGCATCTTTCTCATTCTCAAAGCGTTGACCGGCTAATGTAGAAACTAACCACTGCTTTACATAAGCAAACTTTTCTTCCGCTTCAGCAAAAGCTACTTCTTCACCATTGTCATCATACACACTAATTTCCACATCACCTTCAGTAGCCATACGTGGTACTACACAATACAACATATTGTTCTTAACAGAAATGATATTAGCCTCTTTACCACCAACTATCACTTTCAATTTTTTGGGGTCGTTCCCAAAGTTTTCTCCATACAATATAATATTGTTACCAATACCACCCGATTTTGGGGCAAAATCTGTAATTACCACTGGCTTAGTAGGATCGAAAGGAGGATTCTCTTCTTTGTCTTCATCCTTACAAGCTGTAAAGCAAAGCACTATCAATGGCAATACCACTGCGCATAATCGGATAAACCGAGTTCTCCAATCACTTTTCTTTTTCATACATTAAATTTTAGTTTTACTTAGAAGTCTATATATTTACAATATTTTCAACATATCAGTTATTAAATACTGGCAGTAAATCTCCCTTTGAAGGCACACATTTTTTAATGGTCGGCCAGCCGTCTGCCGACCACACAATACGGTCGAGCATACCCAGACGTCCTCCAACCGCACCATTCTCTTTTACATAACTATGATATATCATCCAATCTGTACCTGCATCATCTGGAATTATTATGGAATTATGACCAGGACCAAAGAATGTTTCACCGTCACCTTCCAACACTAACTCCCAAGAGTTGTCCAGCATATCTTTTCCTTTTCTATCGACATACGGACCAAGGAGATTTTCCGAACGGCCTACCACGACTTTATACTTACTATCCATTCCATTATTCGGACAGCAATTATTTATAGATGCAAACAAATAGTAGTACTTACCTTTCTTATAAATATTGGTGCCTTCAAATGCCCTGCCGCAAACCTGTTTCTTCAGCACAGGCTTACCATCTCCCCCCCGTTTCACAGAAAGACCATCATCCGTAAGTTCCGTCACATAAATACCATTGAAACTTCCGACAAACATATATTTCTTTTTATCTTCTTCATAATAGAACTGGTCGATACAATTGGAACCAAAATCATCTGTTATCAGCAAAGGTTTAGCATTTAAGAAATCACCTACCGGACTATCTGAGGTAGCAACCGCCGTATAGCTGATACTTCCATCCCCCCCATTTTGCCCATGAAAAATAAAGCACATACTTTCCATTGATGTAGCGAATTTCCGGTGCCCAAAATGCACCTCCACCAGGAAGTACATCTGGTTTAGGTTTGGTTGCATTTCTGAAAGCACTTCTTTTAAACTCCCAATTAACCAAGTCCTTAGAAAAATAAATAGGAATCCAATAGGCATTAGTTTGAGTAGCATACAAGTAAAAACCCTCTTCAGTACGAATAACCGTAGGATCGGCTGCGCTAGAAAAAGTAATTATCGGATTTGTATAAGTCATACCTATTTTGAAATAACAGATTTCATTATGAAGAGCCACGCTTTCATGAGAACATCCCCCAACTGTACAGGCAACAGATATTTTACAGCTTCCATTCCTTCACGCTTCACTGTAATTCCTCCAGTAGCTTCATTCTCTCCAGCTTTAAAAGATATCCCTTCTTCTAAATCATAGTTAGCCGAAGGAAGAAGACGATAAGAAGTCTTATAGTCCTCATTATACTTAGTAACCAGTTCCTCCGCATTAGAAGGCACTGCTAATGTGCATGTAAAGTTCCAAGGATTAGTCTTTATTTCTCCGTCTGTCTTACAATTAAAAGTAGCATCAACCGAAACTGGCATTGACATTTTACTAACACTAATTTCCTGTGATGGCATAACCAAACTAACCGTTGGATAATCAAACGATATATGCAAAAGAAAATCGCTTTGACTTTTACGAACCTTGGCAACAGATGAAGTAAGTCTCAATGCAATGACATATTCTGTTCCATTTTTTTTGAATTCAGTGAACACTTTATCCGGAGCAAATTTCACCTCTACTTTCTTTGAAGTAACACCCTGTTCGAGAGTAATCTGTGGCGCACTTATCGAATATAACGAAGAGGGCAACAATTTATAAGCCGTTTCTTCCTCTTTATTATATGCCTCCAGATCTTTTTCATTCCATGCTTCCAACTGTGCAGTAAGAGCAACACTCGCACTGCCCCCCTTCAATTCTACAGAGAAAGGGTACACAACTTGTGTCACATCACTACTGGAAACTTTAATTACATTTAATCCATTAGGCTGTACTTGTAAATATTGGTTTGAATTTATATCTCCATCTTCACCAGAAACATCCTTAGTATCATCAGAACCACATGACAAAAAAAGCAAAAGTCCCGCGCTAAGAAACATTAACCCAATTTCTCGAATATTTTTTTTAATTGATTTGTAATTCATTACATATAGATTTAAGTAATACCCTGTGTTTTATCAAAACGTTATCCCTTGAACTATCTTTTTAACTACATCTAAAAACTAAATTCCGTATTATATAATAATGATCATTATCTCTCTATAAAGGTACTAGCGCCCCTATCATCTGATACAAAAGTAGAGAATCGGGATTATTTAAGATATTAAATATAGGTCAATAAATGAAAAATTAGTCCCAAACTAATCTAAAGTATTCAAAGATTATACAGAGGAGTTTTTATTAGCACCCATCTGAACAATATCTTTCTTTTATTGGATAATTTCTTCTTCAACAATCCACTACTACTCAAACATTATTTGAGAACTAGAATATTTTATAGTTGCTATACTTAAAACTAATAGCAACACCATTTCATCTAATTGCTTTCTTTATAACCGGACAAACTAAATCAGCATATCTCATCATACCTAAGTCTGTAAAATGGATACCATCTACAGTAGCTTCTCCATCCTCTCCCAGCATATTCTTTGATGAAATAAGAATGATATTTTTCTCATTTCTTTTCTTTAAATGATTGAATATCTCTTTCAACGTATCATTCTTTCGTCGTACTTCTTTAGCAACCTTTTCATCATAAAATGTATGAGGGAAAATAGGATCCTCTATAAAAATAATTGGTGTATCCGGATGTTTACCACGAATGATACGATAGAATGTTTCCATCCGTTCTTTCATCTTTGCAACAGAAGCATTAGGCACAAAGTCCAAAACGAAAACACTAGCTTCTACTTCAGCTATTACTTTAGCTACTTCCAAATCTAGAAATGCATTTCCACTGAATCCTAAATTGATACATTCACGGTTCAATCTCCTCGATATAATATTGGTATGTGCCATTCCTGGACGTGAAGCACAACCTCCTTGAAGAATGCTGGTTCCATAAAAAATAACAGGATTCTTACGGATTGGATAATCCATTAACGGCTGACTGATAGTAGCCAGAGAATCAACTCCTATAGACAGAGAAACAAGACCATCATACAATGGCAAATAAAGCATGTATTCTCTTTCTTCAGGATGCATATTTTTTATAATGGTGGCCTGATTTGTTTTTCCTTTCGGACGGGCACTATTGACAAAACGCCAGTCACCATTCTTCTGAAGACAGTAAAGATCTAAACCTTTTGCACCAGTATCAGTCATATGATTCATGTGGGTATTAAAAAGAGCCACCCATTTAGCTGCTATCGTAGTGGAATTACTACGGAAACGTATTGCCATTCCCGCAGAGTTACGGCTTAAATTCCATAATGGAGCACGAGAAATATTCTTTAACGAATCCGGGAACCTTCCATATCGTGCCCCAGCACTCTCTGTCGCCCTTCCTAATAGTGGAAAATTCGATGCATCGTGGTATACTAATTGAGCATGTATATGAAACACTAAAAAAAGTACAATAAAAATACAAAATTCTCTTTTCATATTCAAGCATTATAATTTCAGACCCTTCAAAAATAAATATATGTTATGTTAAAAGCAACAATACACTATGAATAAAAAAACTCCTAGATCTGTATCCGGTCTTTTATTGTTTTATTTATTCAATAATGCATAAGCACACCATATTATCGGTGCCTGTCCATGATAATCACCAACGATGCGGGGACGATCCATATAATATTGTTTACTGTTTTTCTTTCCGGTTCCAACACAAACCTCAGTAAGATCATTCTTGTCATTAATATAATTACATAAGCCAAGCCATGCACGGCGTGCCACTGGAGCATATTCCTCTTTATTCAACCAGCCGTTATTGACCCCCACAATCATGGCATAAGCAAACATTGCCGAACCAGATGTCTCTGTCCAAAAGTCAGGTTCGGTAATCAGCTGATTCCAAAGACCATCCTTGTTCACGTATTTCTTCAAGTTATCCATCATCAACAAGTAACCTTTCATGATACGTGCACGATTAGGATCCTTTTCCGGTAAGTTATAAAGTAACTCCGTCATACCGACAGCCATCCAACCATCACCACGTCCCCAATAATAAGGTACATCCGGTGCATGATAGAAAAGACCGTTAGGATGTTGCAATTCGTCCAAATACAGAACCATTTCTTTGGCAGCCCTATTGATGTACTTAGGATCACCTGTAGCTTTATAAGCCTCAGATTGCACAATAGTAATCATATACATATCATCAATCCAAAGACGAGTTTGCCATGAGTATCCCTTTTTATCCCATTTACGCTCCTCTTCGTTTGCATTGGCAGGAAGTTGCCATTGAGTGTCAGCATAGGGCAGTCCTAGATCCAAATAACGTTTATCTTTCGTTATATTATAAAACCTCAGAGGTAAGCAACCAAACATATTTTGGTCTACGTGAATCGGCGGAGGTAGAAGTTCTTTTTCCAGATGAAACAATAATTCGAAACGATTTCTCAACAACTTTATCAGATCTTTATTATTTGTCAATTCTGCAAAACGAAGAGCTCCGTACCATGTACACACCTCTGCATAATGTATTCCTCTATCAAAATACAGTTGGTGTTTAGTTTCCATCAAACGTCTGCTCAATCTATTTCCAACCATCTTTGGATCTGCCTTCACAGGAAAATTTCCAAAATAATTTTGAGCAGAAATCACATCTGAGCTCAAAAAAACAACCATCAATAAAGCATAAATCAAATAATTTCTTTTCATAATCGTAGTGTTCTATATAATTAATTATTCAATATTAAATTCTCCAAATCATAACCCAGCCACCGGTATCCAACGGGCCGTACTTGTAGATGCAACATCACAAATAGCATCTACCGAATTGCGCTTTGTAACAGAAAAATTGACAAGTATTTGCCCGGAAGTTATAGTTAATTTAGAACGTGGAATAGCAACTTCAGCAATATATCCATAATTATCAATACGCCTCTCGTTTGTTTCATCGCAGACATAAGTTTTGACCTGGGTATCCAATTGCGCTTCTTTCCATGATGCATCATATATTTCACAATTTTTCAGTCCATTCATTGTTACTTGTATGCAACAAGCCCCTTTTGACAGTTTATTATTACCCACAGGAGATATGTATAAGGAAGCGTAATCAGAAGCTAGCAAGTTTCGATCAAGTACTTCTAACAGAAAATAAATATTATCATCATCATGCGAACAGCGTAATGTCCCTTGCGCTTGTGACTGACTGCCCACAAAGAGTGCATGATCTGTATTTGCCCACTCTTTATTGTTACCATCTACCGTTACCTTTCTTTTCACGGCATCAATACGATGATTAAGTACAAACTGTGCCATCTGAACCGGTCCTTCTTTCGCTTTAACATTAGTTCCAACCAGAGTATGTGAATCAATTATACAGAATGATCCCCAATAACCACCAGAAAAAGGTTGATAAGCGCTACCGAAATTACGAGCAGTGGCATCTCCTATTTTAAGAGTATATTTACTTGACGATTCATACGAAAGGACGGTTTCTCCCGAAGGAAACTGTCCCAAATATGGTCCCATACCAGAGAAAACACAATTATTACTATCGGCAGGTCCTTCCTGGTCGGCAGCCAAGTATTCCCATTCGTTTTTATCTGAATAACAAAGCGAAATATGATATCCTGAATTATTGGTTTCCACAGCGGCTGCCAATCCTTTATTATTATTAAGTTTCACAACAGAAGGCATTTGATGATTATAGCCGACAATTCCGTCTTTTTCCCACCTCATTCGCAACACATAATAAGGAGAAGAACTAAAATCCGGTTTCCATGTCTTTCCCCCATCAGTAGAAACAACCATTGCCGTACCTGTATCTGTTCCATGTCCTACCAAACCTGTACGACTGCTATCTGTAAAGTAACAGTGTAATTCACCTGTAGGCAACTCCAACAAGAAAGGTTCCCAATTAACTCCCTGATAGATCTTGACAGGTTCACTCCAAGTAACACCATTATCCACACTACGCCTTAATTCAATGCCTGCATCTTCCGGCAAGTCCCGATAACCGGAATTAGCCCTGCAAGATGCAACCGCTAATATATCTCCATTAGAAAGCACTAGTCCATCACAATTAGCATAGCAGTGTATATTCTTATTGCCTTTGCTATCGATAATATCATAACTGTTAAATATCTCTCCTTTATTTATCCACGTTTTCAGATCCTTACTAAGTGCATAAACGCAACGCCGACCAATATTATTATTAGCACTGCCATTGTGATAGAACAGAATATAGTCGCCATTTTTCATTTTCTTTATACGAGGATAGCGGGGATAAGAAGCTTCCATAGTCACAAGCGTCCGATAATTCATCATCAGCGATGAACGTGAAGTGACATATTCATGAGAATTTATAACTGAAGGTCCCTGATTGAGCTGGTCAATAGGAGCAATATGAGTAATAAACGACACAGGTTTCTCTTTGCCCCCTTTGTCTCCGTTATTTTCCGTACTATTTGACATTTCATCATCTCCACCTCCACATGCCATAACGGCTGTACAAAGTATAGAAAATAGCATCATGTTTCTAAGAAATCGTTTCATGGTTTTACTCTATAATTAATGGTTTGACCGATATTTACTATACAATTTTCGGGCTGTTTCCACAGGATCGGCATTAGTTACAATACGATACTTATTATGTGCATTCACCCATCTCCTTTCTGCTTGGAAAGAATCCGGAGGCGTTAGATGCTGACCTTTAAGCATCCCTTTGAGATAAGCAATATAATTAGTCCATCGAGGTAGATAATAGTCTTTCAACAGTCCGCCCCATTCTTTGTGGGCGTAATCGCGCACAGGACTAAGCGTCTCTGTCCATGTCCCAATCAGCATACGTGCATTGTGCTCATACAAATCTTGCAATTCAGGCTGTTTTGACTTTGAACGGGCCATATCCAGCCAACGTCCTACGAAGAAGCGTTCGTGAGTGGACAGTAACTCATTTTGATCCTCAATCAGTTGCAGAAACCTCTCCGACCAGTAATCAAACTGTTTCGTACCTTTCGCCCGATAAGCATCCACCAGATTGTAATATGCTTCCCGTCCTAAATCCGCAAGATACTGACGGACGAAATCGACTGCATCATACCGATAAGTGGGCACCTGCTTCAGACGGTCTGCACTTTGTAAGAATAATCCTACCCCCTGAGCAAAGAGTTTCGGATCATAGAAGATCCGGCATTGGCTCCAGGCAGAAGCCGTGATTTTATCTCTCTTCAAACTGGGAGACGCACAAAAAACTGACTCTGACGGACGGCGATGACCGGTATAAGTACCATAAGCCGTACGGTGGAAAATAGTCCACGCCTCTTTCAGATTTTCATTTTCCGCACCATAACGACGCACTGAATACTCTTTCAGCCAGGCATCCAGATCCAAGTGCTCCGAACGCCAGCGCATTTCATTCAACAAATCAAACACCACTGGATTCACCTCGATGCCTTCCGGAGTAGAACTGATTCCTTTCATGCTCGATGATGCTGCCGGATCCTTCTGACCATCTACCGCCCCGATAGCTATAGCATCCAAACGCCCGTGCAGACCAATGTTACCCCCATAATTGGAAATATGTGACCATAACCACGGGAAGCCATCAAATCCCTTACGCTTCCGCCAGTTATCCCAAAATTCGGCAGCAAGATCAACGATCAGCGTATTCTTCCTGTCGAGTCCTGCCAACAACTCCTTTTTCGGATTTCCCAACCATGCCTGAATCACCCAAGTCGCATCTGGATTATATTGTTTCATGGCTGTCTGTACCCGGTGGGCGGCATCTGTTACATCAATGCCCCCTATTCTTCCACCTTCGTGAAAAAGATCACCGCCAAACAAGTCTGCTTTCCCATAAAGCTTCTCATATTCAGCATACCATACCTTTGCCATTCGTTCAAATAACGGATCGGCAGGGTCGAGCACAGGAGGGCGTTGAAGCGAATTCCACAGTCCCTGTTCCACCAGACGGGCTTCCGGATATTTTTCTTTCAATGAGGAAGGAACCATCCCAAAGAATCCCTGAAAGACGGGCCTCATCCCATATTCACGCATACGGGCAAGTATTTTCTTCTGCAAGACTATCTGCTCCTTAAACCATTCATCAGGCAACGGACCACCGATATTCTCAAGATTACCCATCAGCAACCAACCAAAATAAGCTGGTCCACACAAAAACTCCTTCACTTCCGGAAGCGTATACCCGAATTTCAACAGCATATTCCGCCATACAGCCTCCGCCCCAACCATAGCCATCGGCATATTAATACCGTTCAAAGCCATCAAGTCTATTTCACGTTCCCAACGTTTCCAGTCCCAAAAAGCTGTGGTATAGCTAAATGTGCAATAATTCATATAGAAATTATCAGATAGCTTAGTCGCATGACGCTCTTTCACATGTGGCAGCTCTGCAGGCAATTGAGGTAATTGGTCTTCACAGAAAGAGACATGAGCATGACAGTAATATTTCAGATACCAGTTAATGCCAAAGGCGGCACTTACATAATTGTTGGCACGCACTGTAACTTTGCGCCCACCACCATACAGTTCAAAGTAATCGTCTCTCTGACCAGAAGAAGAATGGATCTCAATCTTAAATCGACTGGAAAGACCTTTCTGAAGACGTTCCAACATTTGCTTCACCGAATTAGCCTCAACAACCGCAGCTAAAAGCAGGAAGACTAAAAGTAAGAAGTGTTTTTTCATGGTTAACCCTATCATCCATGATCACAAACAACCATGGCTATCTTTAACTACATATTAATCAAACAACCCTATTTTCTTGTCGGTTGGGGTCCGAAATAGGAACGTTTCATCCCTCCAAAGTCCAATACAATCTTTTGCAATACAGTTCCGGCATCTCCGCAGATAATTTTCACAGTATGCTTACCCGGCTTGTCAATATGCAAAGTTGTCTTATTGATTCTACAGTTCTTCAATACGCTCTCATACCAGATCTGTGCATATTCAAAAGAAGATGTAGACGGATTCAAAACCGGTCCTTCATCGATACATACACCATATTTGGTTTCGATATTCGTTGCTTCGTGTCCGGCATAGCCTCTGTCCTTGCTTGTCACGAATGTAGGCAACACATATGTATAGACATCAACCGAGCCTTGCTCGAAAGTATAGAAGTCATACTCCAGACGTGGTGTGCTACGGCCTGCGGTACGTTGTGGAGCAGCCGTCGGATCACCCAACTGAATAACCGTATTCTCTATCCCCAGATTAGGAATGGTTCTCATCTTGATCGCCTTATTCTCCACTTTCCGGTGGAAGCTTGCCGCATCGATAGAGACATATCCGTTATGTTCCACAAATAAAGTATCCATTTCTGCTAATGAAGGAGAAGAAGGGTTGAAGACAGAAATATAGACATTTTCCTTCTCACCACGATCAGACACGATTTCCAATATTCCGAATACTTTCTCACCAGTCGGGACCTTAGCCCAGTCGATTGAGACTTCTATACGATTTTCCGTAGCAGTTTCTCCGGCTTTCTGACTTAACAGAATCCAACTATCTGAAACCGATGCTTTCCATTTCAGAGGAGTCGCTCCTTTATTGAAAACGTCTACGTAATAGGATTGACGGAAGTATGTGTTGAAAGATGGCAGTGAATGGAAACTCTTCTGTCCTTTCAAAACATCTTCTCCTTCTGCTAATATGCCCAAAGAGGCTGTAGGTGCCAGATTGACCTTCCGCAGAGCCGGGAGTTCAAAATAGGCTGCGGCAAATCCTTGTTTCATGGTCATTACGTGATCCCATTTACCTCCAAGTAATGAGTTATATCCTTTTGTTATTACTTCCAGACTGTCATAACAAGCTTTGGTCATTTTCTCCAGTTCTGCAGTAGTCGCCCTCTGTTGAATAGAATACCAACGATTTCTCTGCCCGTTAAGAATCATACGGTTCAACAGTTCACATCCTTTGACCGGATAATACAATGATTGATAATAACATGCTTTCTTGTCTTCAGGCAAAGCTTTCAGAATCTTCTCTGCCATATTTCCTATCCGTTGATATTCAGCCAGACGAGTATCCACTTCACGATAATTGGCAAGCGAAAAATCAGTATCCGTATTTCGCTCTCTTCCGTGTTTATCGGTAGCCCACTGATAACCCCATCCCATAAATTCAGGTTTACGGGCGAAAGCCAATTTATAGAAAGAATCTATCACATCCTGATATTCAACTCGGTAGTCATCGCCCAACATACCGCACAACCATTCGGTACGATAGTTTGCCGCTCTTTCAAAATTGAATGAGTCAATATCGAAAGCCATTGTCAGAAAATAATCTACAGCAAATTCACAGGACTTGATATCTCCGGCGTTGAGTAGCCAAATGCGGTCAGCCGTCATGTCGTATGCCTTACGGAGTTCTTCATACATCAATGTAGGGGAAGTTGTGTTCATCCAAAGATGATCATGAGGTTTACCCAGATAAGATGAATGATAATATACTCCCGAACGTCCGGAACGTTTCTGCTCTTTCGGACTACTCAAACGTTTCATATATCCATAATTATCATCCGGCCAGATAATGGTCACATCATCCGGAAGTTCCAACCCCTGATCGTATACATCGAGCACTTCTTTATATGGAGTAAAGGCTTGAGGAATGTCTTCCGCACGCTTACCGATGGCATCTACCAGCATTTGCCTTTGTGCCATCAACGCTTCCTGAAGCATATCTTTTCTATCGGACATATTATTGCTTGCATTCATTGCCCGATCGTGCAATCCACGCAAAGCCAGAGTATATACATTTTCAAACGGAGCACATTCTTCTACGCGCGATTTCAAGACTTTGTCGACACCATCCTTATTATTGATATAATCCCATTCGCCCATTTTATCACGTTTCCATTCGCTTGCTGTATTAAACAATAATGGTTCGCAATGAGAGGAACCCATGACGATAGCAAAACTATCCGCTACCAAACGATTTTCTGGAATACGGTGGAAAGCCATAGATGCATCATGCATAGCCGGACAAAGATAATTGGCCTGAAGACGAAGCAATAATTCGCATACTTTTGCATACGTTCTCGGCCCGAAGTTTCCACGTTCTTTTTCGTAATTATCCCTTGACCAACGGTAAAGTCCCCAGTCTTCATCATTGATAAAGACACCTCTGAACTTGACTGATGGTGTTTTGGAGATAAACTTATCGACTTTTACACTTACTTGTTTCTGTTGTTTGACCGGAGCATCCGCCCACCAATACCAGGGAGATACTCCGATTGCCTTTGAAATAGAAAGAAGTCCGTAGGCAGTACCGCGCCTGTCACTTCCGGCAACGACAATTGCCTTCTTTATACCCGGAACAGGATTGTTGACTACCTCTATCATATAGCGTTCCCAACCTCCGGCAATAGCCGTCGTATCTATTTTGTTTCCGGATGCCAAAACGTCAATCCATCCGCTTTCTCCTATAGTTCCGGCAATAATCGCATAACGCGCGGATACTTTCCCGGGCTTACTTTCATCCATCTTCAACTCTTGCCCCGTCACACGGCGAACATCATCTACCAAAAGAGATGCACTCTTACGTACTACAGTCGCATCTTTTCCATCAAAACAAACAACTGCATTCGTTGATGAAGAAACAATAGGAAAACTATTCTTTCCGGTTCCTTTGTCGAGTAAAATTTGTGCTTCTGCCGAAATCAGGCTACAACAAAATAAGCCCAACAATAAAATCTTATTTTTCATATAAACGTTAGATTGACAATTAATGATGCGACAAAGAAAAAGAAAAATACACAAACTAAATGAAACAATCTGACCTATAAATAGCAGTATATATTCAAAAAAAACTTCGAAAACTATTTTGAAGAGATAGTGGATAATATATGCACACAACAAAGCCACCACAATTCCAAACATCCGAATTGTGGTGGCATATAAGTATAAAAAGAGGAGAAAATAAACGCCGTTAATTAGTCGCCTCATCGGCTACAGCCTCTTCCCAAGTCTCCCACATCTTCACATTGGCATCATATCCATCGTAGCCGAAGTTTTGGTGAAGTTGTCCCTTGCTGTTAGCAGTAATTGCCTTTTCCGGGATAGGCCAGTATATGTTCTTCTTATCAATGGTATAGTTAAGTGAATTATTAGAAGCTGTCACATTGACTACACCCTTGTTGTAGATGTTATAATGGTTAACACGCTGATACCAGTAGCTGCCACCTTCTTCATCCGTACCCTGCTGTTTGTCGAACGTTTCAAGGCTATACATATTACCCCATTCGTCAGGACGTCCGCTACGTGCCAAGCACAAGGACACACGAGTCAACTCACAGTTTCTCCATTCTTCAAAGTACAACTCACGAGCACGCTCATTCATAATATCACCGATAGTAACACTGCCCGCCTTATACAGTTCATCACAATGTGCACGCTTGCGGATCTCGTTTACATCGTCTGCAATGGTAGCGTCGCTCGGATTAATGTAAAATTTCGCTTCCGCGCGCAAGAGATAGACTTCGGCAAGACGATACAAATACCAGTCTGCATTACCACCAGTGGTCGCACCACGATTACCGTCAGAACCGGAAACATTCGCATCGTTCACAGGGTCATCTAGGTACATCTTATAATGTGGCACATCATACCAGCGGCGGATGGTATCACTGCACAACAAATCGCCATTGTCGCTGTACAGGCGCAGATTCTGTCCGTAATACTGTGATTCTCTATTGTTATATTTCAGGTCCTCCATGCGCATCCAGTTTCCTGTCTCAGAACTGTGCCGAAGGTCTCCCTTATCCTCCTTGCCGTTGACGTACCATAAAGAATGCGTATACCAATAGCTGTTTCTCCATGTAGAGATACCGCGGCCCAAGGCACGCATATAGTCATACTCTGCATCATACTTACTGTCGTTACGCTTATAGTTTTGCAATCCCTGCTTACCGTCGGGATCTGTCAGACCACTATTAAAAAAGAAAGGATAGAAGATACGCATTGTCAGCATCTTTACGAATGACTCTTGATCTGATCCCCTGTTAGGCATACCCATAATCCATTCTGTATTTGAACTGATAAGTTTGTTCTCCGCACGGTGCATATCCCAAATAACGTTACGCGTAATAGGCCATGTCAAAGGTTCTCCTCCGTCATTGAACGTTCCAAACTCCTCTCCCTTAACCAGCTTATACTGACTCTGGTCGATCAAAATATCACATTGTTCTTTTGCTTTCGTATATTCACCGATAGCAAGATAGATTTTCGTCAGCAGCACGCGGCAGGCACCTTTGTTTACCATACCGATCTCGTTCATGTCTTGCTGCTCGGGGACATGTTCAACGGCCCATTCCATATCCTTCATCAGCATAGTCAGGAGGGCGTCACGCTTTATTGAATAATAATTCTGTTTTGGAGTGTCAATCAGTGTGGCCACCAAAGGCACTTCACCAAACTGCATCATCAATGCCATATAGCGAAAAGCACGGTGGAAATAGGCGCGTCCGATATAAGCATCCCGGATGGTTGGATCCAGTCCTTCCACACCCGGAGCATATTTGATAATCGTATTCGCATGTCTGACACCTATCCACCCCTCATCCCAGAAAAAGCAAATACTGTTTGAACGGTCCAGATAATTCTGAGTACTCTGATCACTGTTCGGGGTCAAGTCGTTGGCAATGTTGCATAGCATCCTTGCCTTATCCGTATTCGCGGCTACACACAGGTCAGAAAACATCAATTCAGTTCCCATCGGCAACATCTCGTTGTGATCGCAAGCGTAATACAACTTCAAGTGACGATCGCAGATACCCATTGCCGCCCTCAACCCAGATTCCGTAGAGAACGTTGCCCCCGGTTCATAGAACGAAAGAGGATCGGTTGCCAAGAAATCCTCGCTACAACCAGACAAGAGTACTGCAGTTCCGGCCATGATTAAACATACCCTACTTATATTTTTAATTATATTTTTCATGTCATTTCATTGTTAAGAATTAAAATGTAAAGTTCACACCCAATGTATAAGAACGTACAGCCAATCCATTAGCCTCGATATCACCGTATTCCCAGTACTTGTCGAAGGTAATCATGGCAAGGTTCTTAATCGTTCCATATAAGCGGATACGTTCGATACCCACCTTTTTAGTCAATTCCTTCGGCAGGGTATAACCCAACGTTAGGTTATCCAAGCGGATAAAGCCGGCATTATACACCATAGGAGGCGTCTGCGCTCCTGTAGGCCCCTTCGCATCAATGCGGCCATAGTGATTAGTCGCGTTGTCTAATGTCCAATACGTCTTCGCCTCCTTGTTGGCAAGCGCGTAGGACATACGTCCTCCATCATCATCATTATTCAAATAGTTAGTGCTGGTTTTCTTTTTGTCCCATGTAAGAATACATATTTAATGCCAACGTGAAGTCCTTGTAAGAGAATTCATTGCGAAATGCCCAACGATAAGGAGCGACTGTCTGTCCGAGAAATGTCTTATCTTTCGAGTTATACACCGGTGTTCTTGAACCGTCAGCATTGATAATGTCGTCGTCCGTACAGAGATTGGCTACAATCGGGTCGCCCGGTTTCTGCCCGTACTTGGCGGCCTCTTCCCACTGGTCTTTCTGCCAAATACCTGTCACTTTGTAGTCCCAGATGTTGGAGATGGGTCGTCCGATGAACCAGCCGTTCGTCTCGTCATCTGCCTCCTTCTGACCGATAACGTTGCCATCGGCATCCGTTACATTCTTATAATCATTATACAAATGCTTAATTCTATTCTTGTTATATGAGAAGTTGACGGTAGACGTCCACTCAAAATTTCTCGTCTTGATATTCTGCGTGTTCAATGTCAGTTCAACGCCATTATTGTCTACCTGTCCCAAATTCGTGGTGATAGTAGAAAATCCCGTGAAGTTAGGCAGCTTCTGACTCATAATCATATCCTTCGTTTGCATAACGTAAACATCCAGTGCACCAGTGATACGCCCTTGCAAGAAACTAAAGTCCAAACCTGCATTCCATGGAAGCCGTTTTTTCCCATTGCAAATTCGGATTGGCCAGACGCTGCGCCATGAGATATTTCACCTCTTCCATCTTACCGTCCGCCTGAATATATCCCATCGTCTTGCCTGCACCAGAATACAAGTTGGCAAGGGCAACATAAGGATCGCTCAACGAACGGTTACCATTCTTACCGTAAGACAGGCGCAACTTACCATTGTCCATAATATTGTCCCACTTCCAGAACTTCTCGTTAGTGAATGTCCAACCGAGAGCTATGGAAGGGAAAGTAGCGTACGGATTGGAAGAACCGAATGCAGAGTAACCGTCTCGACGTACGGAGGCAGTCAACATGTAACGATTGTCATATGCATAAAACACGCGTGCCATCAAGGCATCAGCCGTAGAGTGAGTGTCGTTGGTAGAGAACGAACTTGCATCTTTTGAAGCATTCTGTGTATTATGAAATCCTAGTGCATCAGAAGGCAGAATGTTACGCGCCTCGATACGATCTGACCAGTAACGGCGTTCCTCCGCCTCCTGCACCAATGTTAATGTCACGTGATGCACCTTACTGAATGTATAATCCCAGTTAATTGTATTGTTGAGTGAATAGTCGAAGCGCTTTGCTTGTTCACGATTCACACCTCGATCTGTGGCAACAGATCCGGGAAGATCCGCTGACATAAAGTAACGGTCGTAGAACCACTGAAAGCGCGGAGCGATGTTAAACGTATATGTAATACCGAAAGGCAGCTTCAACTTCGCATCAAACACAGTGTTGAAAGTGGTATATCCCTTCTCCAGTTCGAGATATTGCTTCTGAAACTCATAGTTGTATCCGCGCTGACTATAGCTACCATCCAGCGGATATTGCACGAGGTTGCCATCAGCATCCTTGTAGTCAGCATATGGACAATTACGCATTTGATAGTCTTCGTCCACACCGATAGAACCATCCGAACGATTCTGGAAGTTCACATTGGCACCTACTTCAAGGTACTTATTGACATTCATGTTCACCTTCATATTGGCACGTATTGATGTATAGTCATCGTCAATCTTCACACCTTGATTATTGAGATAGCCTACAGAAAGGTAGTAGTTCGCCTTCTCTGTAGCTCCGCTGACGCTGGCATTATAATCTTGTTGTAAACCTGTGCGAAAGGTAATGTCATCCCAGTCCGTCCACCGACCATCCAACAGGTTCTGCAAAGCGTTACTTCCGGCGTTAAAGCCTAGACGGCGAGCCCAAATACTTAGGTCAGATTCATCGGCATCGTTACCGGAGTATCCTCTCCATTGTTCAAGAGATACTCCCGAAAGGTGAGCGGGATTAGCGTAGTACCCCGGGCGGTCTATATAATTGCCAGAGCGGTAAGCCTCCCACTCTCCTGTCTCAGGATTGGAACCATATGTAGAAACCTCTTTCCAGTCTTGATAATGTTGAAGATAGGCTTCAGGTGTCTCCCAGCGCTTGCGATACCCTGCACGCTGCACAAAACCTACGTTAGCACTCAGGTTTACGACCGGTTTGCCTTGCTTACCTTTTTTAGTTGTCACAATGATGACACCATTGGCAGCTTTCGCTCCGTATACGGCTGCAGAGGAGGCATCCTTAAGGATATCAATTTGCTCGATATCGTCAGGATTAATCTCGGAGAGTTCACCATAAAACATCATTCCGTCGAGAATAAGTAGCGGATCGTTGTGTCCACCATCCGTATATACCGAGCGTTGTCCACGGATAGACATGGAACCGCCTCCCTTGGCAGAAGCATCATACCCTACGGAAAGACCTGCTGTTCCACGCAGAATATCCTGTACCGTTTTCGGGTTATCCATTGCAATATTGTCCGGACGCACCTGAATGACGGACCCCGTAAGATCTTTCTTGCGCGCCGTACCATAACCAATGACTACCACTTCTTCGAGCGCTTCAGAATCATCTTTTAACGTAATATTCACAACTTTCTTTCCTGCCAAAGCGATTTCTTGCGTCTTGTAACCAATGTATGAGAAACTGAGCACCGCATTCGCATTTTTCACAGAAACACTGTACTGTCCATTGATATCCGTCACAGTACCGTTTGTCGTACCTTTTTCTATGACATTTACTCCAATCAACGGTTCACCCGCCTGATCCTTCACCTGCCCTGTCACTTTAAGAACCTGTGCTTGCACTGTACAAAAACACAATGCCATCAATAGTAGCATCAAGCCCCCCTCAGGAAAACTAAATCTTTCTTCTTCATACTATTAATTTTAAGTTTTATATTACATCTATGCGATTGTAACTCATCGCTTCGTATTCCGTTTACTATTTGAGTTAGAATGTTTATCGCTCTTTATTTATGCAATTTTTATTCTCCATTTGCACAGTATCAACCATTCCTCAATCATTCTCCACGCACTTTTTTCTCTCAACCCTCACACTGCAAATATACTTACCTACTAGCAATCACTAGTATAAAAATAGTCTCAAAAAAAAGAAATATTTGTTCAAATCAACATTTAAAAATTCAAACTTCGTAAAATGTTCCAATTTGCACAATAAGGATAAATATCAAAATCACTTCTCAGTCAATTCCCCCTACTATATATAGCCGTAATAAAAGTAATTTTCATAATCTATGCATCTTGTCCCACCATATTAGCCTACCAAACTATACGAATAACTTAAGAGAGTTAAACCAAGAAGATGTCTTCATTTCTTTATTGCATCTGTTCTTCACAAACATTACTACCCCATCTATCCAATATTAACAGTTGAGTTCTCAAATATTAACACCCGCGTATGGAGTATTCAAACTCGAAAAAAGAAGCATAAACACTTGAAAAATCTACACGAATACTTATGAAAAGAATATTAACCTTCCAAAATAGAATTAAAGAATAGCGCATGCTCTACAAAAAAACTTACCAGCACAGCTTATATATACACGCGATATTGTCGATATATACCCAACAAGGCTTCACGCTGTTCGCTATCAGCGGCAAATAAGCCGGTAGACAAGATTTCCCCTATTGATCCGTCAGTCGTTACTACAGCAATTTGTTTAACGCCTTCCACCAATTTCCCATTTCGGGGAGAAACGATGTGCCGACGATTGGGAGAGTCATTGCCGGAGGTTGTAAGGCATTCGTTGTGAAGAAGTATATCATTAATTTTCCATCCCGAACCTACCGGATGATTACCCAAAGCAAGAATGGAACTGTTTCCCATATTTATCAATGCATTCTCTATCAGAGCCTCATTCAATATACCTCTGATTGTTTCCAAAGCATATCCCTTGAGAAAGCCGGACAAATTGATAGTTACTCCCGGCTGTGAAAAACAGATACTATGATCTCCGGCTGATAAATGTACTGAATGTATTGTGTTCTGGTTATAATTTTCCGAATGAACTGTGACATCAAAGCATCCCAAAGTCTTGCTGTTATATTCCAAACATAAATCGATCATTGAATAAAGTTCTTCGCTAAGAACGACCGGAGAAACAAAGGCTGTCCGGTTGACAACAGACAATTCACTGGCCGGATTATAAAAGTTCGCCATCTTTTCCAACCGGCACAATGCATCATAAATACGATTGACCACAAGCAGTAATTCTCCTTCCGACTTCCGGCTGCATAGGATAATATCCACCCGCGTATGCATGGCAAGAAACCAGGCATAAAACAAGGAATTATCATCATTTGACGGTTTGTATAGATGTTGAATAGTGGTCTGCATCGTATAAAATACAAATTAGGCACGGATTACACAGATTACACGGTTTTTATTTCATTAGCGTAACCGTGAAACCCGTGTAATCCGTGCCTGAAAAATCATAAAAGAGTTTTAACGTATCTCCTAATAACTAGAAAACGGAACTATTCCAGTTCTTTAATCTTTACATTCTTAAACCATACTTCATCTCCATGGTCTTGAAGAAGTATATTACCCTCCTCCGAATTTCCGAAATTAGGCCAGTTTTTATATTTACTGTATGCTACCAATGCATTCCACATATCATTGTTACGATCATATTCAATCAGCTTAACTCCGTTCAACCAATGTTCTACGTGATTACCTTTTACAATGATAGTAGCAGTATTGAATTCTTTCTTATTGAAAGGTTTATCTTTTGGAGCCGGAATCAAGTCATACAAAGACCCCAACTTTCTGTTGCCTTTCACACCCAGTTTTGCATCAGGATGCTTGTCATCATCAAGAATCTGGAATTCGCAGCCGATAGCAGAACCTTCACCCTTATTCAGCCCCGGATTTACGAAATATTTAACTCCGCTATTTGCACCTTCAGTAATCTTGAAATCTACTTTCAGAATAAAATTCTTGTATTTACGGGTAGTCACAATATCACCACCATTAGCAGATTCAGCTCCACCACTCTTCATTACTTTCAGAATACCATTTTCTATCTTCCAGCCTTTTGCAGGGAAAGTAGAAAGTTTAGCACCTCTCCATCCGTCAGTAGTCTTGCCATCCCATAATAGAGCCCAGCCTTCTTTTGCTTCGCTAGGAGAAATCGTGTTGGCAATCAGATTCACTTCCGGTGCAGCTTGCGCTTCCGGTGTCTGATAGCGCTCTACGTCCGTCGTACAAATGCGGATATTCTTCCAGCTAACTGTTTTTCCTTCATCTGCTGCATTTCCAATAGCATGTACTTGCAAAGCGATGAAACCTACAGGAGTCATGTCATCCCAGATATTAGCACAAGGTACTCCGTTTATCCAGGTACGGATCGAATTACCAACAGCTTCAATACGGGCTTTATTCCATGCGTTATTCTTAAAAGCAGTTTTTGCCGACGGATTCAGCGTCAAAGGATAAAGCCAGTTTCTACGTGCCTCATCATAAATGCCACCCGACCAAGCACGCTTAGAAGGATCAATCTCAAACTGATAACCGTGTACGCGACCTTTCTTATAGTCTTTCTTACTTTCACTGCGAAGCTGTACACCGGAATTTAAACCATCATCTATCTTGAAGTCAAATTCAAGAATAAAGTCACCATAATTCTTTGTAGTTGCCAAGAAAGTGTTGGGAGTTCCCATCTTAGATACACCGACAATGGCATCATCTACAATTTTATACTCGGCTTTGCCATTCAATTTCTTCCATCCTTTCAGGTTTTTCCCGTTGAAAAGAGGTTCCCAGTTTTGTGCACCCAACGAAGCGGCACAAAATAAAAGTAAAGTTAATACAATATTTTTCATGATTATTTATTGGTCCTTCTCCATCCCCTTCTCCTGGAGAAAGGAATGGAAAAAGCTGTTTTTATTTATAATTTATAAAATTCATCCCAACCCTTACGCGGCGGAAGTCCCGCCAACATGGCATTAGCAAATTCATTATTTGTAATCTGCTTCGTGCGGCTGTCAAAGAACAGTTGTGTATTAAGACGTTGAGCCATTACACCCAGTGAGAACACCTGACTCAAAACACCGTTGATTTCGAACGGTGAGCGCGTCTTTTCAATGCCGTTACATGCCAATAAGAAGTTCTCGAAGTGATTGGAAGGACTTTTAGGAACCTTCGGTAATTTGCCAGCCATCTCTTTCGCTTTCTCTTCCGGAATAATAGACAAAGTACTTCCATGACTCCCCCCTTTAAAGATTAAGTCTTTCGTATAGATAATCTTTCCCGGATTCAATTTAGCCGCAGGAGTATCTCCCTGATTCGTCGAAGGAATGTTCGGATCCAATCCCGAAACTCCATAACCGGCAGGAATAGGAGGAAGATTATCCAGACCGTCATACCAGGTAATGTCTACCGGTGGCATTCCTTTACGTTGCGGGAAACGGAAGAGAATCGTGGAAGAATAAGGGAAGAAATAATCATTATGACCATTTGCGTATTGCATGGTGACTTCATAAGGCAATCCCAGTTCCAGAAATTCGTGAGCCGTATCGAGGATATGTGCCCCCCAGTCGCCCAATGCACCCATACCAAAATCATACCAGCAACGCCATTGTCCTAAATGATAATCTTTATTATACTCGTGATAAGGGGTAACTCCGAGCCAAGTGTCCCAGTCCATATCTTTCGGCAGTTGCTGTCCCGAAGGAAGTTTATAGATATTAGTATCCCATTTATGCCAACGCCGCGGGTTATTCATATGGGCAGTGATAGCGGTAACATCTTTGATAATTCCCGCATCCATCCAAGCTTTAAACTGGAAATAGTTTGCTTCAGAATGTCCCTGATTTCCGACCTGGGTAACTAAGTTAGGACGTTTAAGCGCAGCCTGCATCAACAACTCGGCTTCGTAGAAAGTACGCGCCAGTGGTTTTTCTACATATACGTGTTTTCCGGATGCCAATGCCAGCATGCTGATCGGGAAATGTGAATGGTCGGGAGTAGCAATCGCTACAGCATCAAACTCATTACCTGCTTTATCAAACATCTGGCGGAAATCCCTGAACTGTTTTGCTTTCGGATATTTAGCCATTATCTTTTGCGTATGTTTGGCACCCATGTCCACATCACATAACGCTACCACTTCTACCATACCTGTCCGCGCAAAATCTTCAATAATCTGCTCCCCGCGGTTACCAATACCGATATAAGCTATCTTTACCTTGTCACCCCTTCCTTTCTTGGGTGAAATCGTTTGAGCATGCAGCAAGTCACCTGCTCCCAACGCCAATCCGGCAGAAGCCATTGACATCGTTTTCAGAAAATCTCTTCGTGTTACCATAAGTTATTTATTTTCATTGATATTGATTAAGTTCGTGAACGAGTAAACAGTGCCCGTAGCCCATAAAACAAGAGACGCAAAATCCCCCAAAAAGCATAAAGCACAAAAGCAAATATGATGATATAGAAAATAGAGGTTATCATCTCCGTAAATGGCGCATGATAAGCAATAATTGCATAGAGGTGTATCAAATTGGATACTACGAAACAAATAAGTAAAGTGATTAACTCTATTTTCTTTCGTCGTGCGGTTACAATCGTGTCTTTCATACTGCTTCGGGTGTTTTTACAGATTGATGGTTCAGATAATCTATTTTATATTCATCGGGGAAATAGAGCGTCCGCTCTTCCTCCAATGCCTGATGTCCCAGCAAACAAAGCATACTTGCATAGTATCCTTCTTCCGCTATTTTTTCCGGTTGTTTCTGTGTTATGACGGCTTCAACGAACGCTTCCAGCAATAAGGACGTACCGTCACTCTTGGGACGTTCTCCAATAATAAATTCTCCTTTATTCTCGTTTGCTGTTTCCGGAGCCCAGCTCGTTCCTGCAAAAGGAAGAGAATCGAAAACTTTGTTTTCCCAATCATTCACCATCTGCAAGAAAGCCGGTGCAGGAGCCACATTCTCAAAATAATATTTTCCTTTTTCCGGTTCTACCGTGCCGAGGTTACCCATGATCTGTTCTTCCAGTCCATAGAACTTATTGGAAATAACGGAGTCAAATGTCATCTTCACCCCATCATCAAAGACATATACACAACTCACATTGTCATACACATCTCTGCCATCCTTCCAATAAGTAATGGCACCATGCCCCATTACCTTCTCGGGAATCTTACGCAAAGCCCAACTTCCAATCTGAAGCTGGTGGCAAGCAAGTTCCGTCATCAGTCCTTTCGAAAATTCCTTATAAAGACGCCAGTTTATCAGACGTTCCAGATTAGGTGAAGGCACCGAGCGTCTCCAATCGCCATTCCGGTTCCAGAAAGTACGGATTGCATTTATTTCACCAAAGGTACCCGCATGAATCATCTCCATCGCTTTGATGTAACGAGGATCGAACAAACGTTGTTGCCCTGTGAAGAAAATCTTCCCTGTGCTACGGTGCTTCTGATACATACGGTAACACTCTTCCATCGTAAAGCCTATCGACTTCTCACAGAACACATGCTTTCCTGCGTCGAAAGCATCCAATACGATTTTACAATGCGAGCTAAGAGGAGTAGCTACGAGTATGGCATCTATCGACTTATCTTCCAGCACTTCCCGGTAGTCACCATATACTTTGGCATTAGGGACAAGCTCCAACGCTTTTTCGATAGATGGTTTATAAATGTCACACAATGCTACGATATCGACTTTGGGATTCTTAGCCAAAAATCCCATTAAAAAACGTCCTCGGGAACCAGGACCGATAATTGCCAGACGACACTTTTCGTTTGAGGTGTTCGTCACCTCCGAAAAAGCAGAAAGCCAAGGGCTCGCTGCAAGAAGAGTGCCAGCCCCAGCCATGCCTAAATTCTTTAGAAAATCCCGCCTGCTAATAGGGGTATGTTTCATGCTTGTGGTATTTAAGATTATAATTAGTTTATCTGAAAATCAGTTATTAAATACAGGTGCTTTTTGTGTTTCGTAAGAAGGAGCTTCACCTTCCACATAAGGCCATCCTTCTTTATCCCACTTGATCTGGTCCAGCAACAGGATACGTCCATTCTCCGGAGCCGATCTTGAAAAGCCATGATACAAAAGCCAGTCTTGCCCCGCATCATCCCGGATAATCTGTGAGCCATGTCCATTGCCTACAAAATGATTATTCGCACCTATCACCAAAGAATAACCATTCTTCAACATCGGTTTGCCCGACTTATCTTTATATGGTCCCCAGACTTTTTTAGAGCGGCCCACTACAACTTTATAAGTACTCCTAATCCCCTCGCAACAACTTCCGATAGAGGCAAACATATAATAATAATCGCCGTGCTTATGAATATAGGCAGCTTCAAAAGCAGTTCCTGCTATTCTCTTTTTTTCCGCTCCCGGCTTCAACGACAGACCATCTTCAGTCAGCTCAATAACATATATTCCCCGGAAGCTTCCCCATACCAGATAGTTTCTCCCTTCATATTGCAGGAAGCTGGGATCGATCGAATTCTGCACACCGATCTCATTACTACGGAACATCTTACCATGATCCGTAAAAGGTCCCTGTGGAGAGTCGGCCGTAGCTACTCCAATTCCACACGTCTGTTCTCCTCCCCACACCGACATCGCATAATAAAGTACATATTTATTGTTGATATAATTGATGTCCGGTGCCCAAATCCCAGCTTTAGGTTCAAATCTGGGACGAGTTTTATTTGTGAATGCCGTGTTACAAAAAGTCCATTGCACCAGGTCTTTCGACTTCATGATCGGAACGTTTCTGGTAGATTCGGTAGCATACACATAAAAATAACCATCCGCAGCCTTAATCACTGTAGGATCAGGCATAGCAATATCTACAACCGGATTCTTATAGCTCACTGCAGATTTCGTCTGTGCTTTGTTCTGCGAAAAACAAGTACCCACCATGAAAATGAAAACGAACAAATTTACATACTTTTTCATCAAATCATTCTTTTAAAAGTTCCTTTTTACCTTATCTTTATAGCTCTAAATCAATATTAACTTACAAAATCTTTTGGTAGCACTCCAAATTGTTTTTGGAAACACTTGGCAAAATAAGACGGAGAATTGAATCCTACCATGTAGCAAATCTCATTCACCCGGTTTTTTCCCTCTTTCAATAATTGGGCAGCTCTTTTCAAACGTTCCAGACGAAGATATTCATTCGGGCTCAAATCCAGCACTCCTTTTATCTTCCGATAGAAATTGGAACGGCTCATATTCAAGCTATCCGCCATATCATCCATACTAAATTCCGGATTACTATAATTCATTTGAATCACCTCGTTCAGCTTCTTTATAAAATCTTCATCGGCCTTCGTCAACGCCATCGTATTGGCTGCCACAAAAGGAGACTGTGCAAAAGCCTTACGCAATTTCTCCCTGTTCTGGATAAGGCTGGAAGCACAAGCCTGCAAGTATTCCACAGAGAAAGGCTTCTCCAGATAAGCATCGGCCCCCAACTCCATTCCTTCTATCTTAGACTGGATATTTGTCTTCGCAGTCAACAGGATGACGGGGATATGGCTATAATTCAAATCCGACTTAATCGTCTTACACAATTCAAAACCATCCATCACAGGCATCACAACATCACTAACCACCAAGTTCACATAATTGCCGTCCAACACTTGCAACGCTTCCGCACCATTGGTAGCAGTCAATACTGTATATTCTTTCGACAGCTGGCGCACTACAAAGGCAAGCATATCCGGATTGTCTTCCACAACCAGCACTGTAGGTCGGTTATCTTTCTTTTCCGGCTCCCCGGCAGGAATCTCACTCATCTTGTCTACTTCACCTTCCGGTTCCGGAGTCAAGGTAATTGTCATATCCTGAACAATCGGTAAGGTCAGACAGAAAGTATTGTTTTTCTCTCCTTCTCCCATAGCCAGTGTCCCTTGATGCAACTCGGCCAATGAACGGGAAAGAGCCAGGCCGATTCCAGTTCCGGTAGTCACCTTTCCGTCTTCTTTTTCATTGAAACGAACGAAAGGCTTGAATATTTCCTCCTTCATCTCATTGGGAATAATCACTCCATCATTTTCCGTACGAATACAGAATGAATTGTTATCATCCGTTTCCGGCACTTCCAAAGATATGTGTACATAGCTTTCAGCATACTTCACCCCATTATTCAACAGATTACTGATAATCTTCGTAAACGCTTCCCGGTTCACATGTGCATAGAAGTCCTTTTCAGGCACTTGCAAGGTGAACTCCAGGCCTTTCTGTTTGGCAAGAGAAGTAAAACGCACATGAGTCTCTTTCAATACCTCCGTTACATTGCATTTCGCAAAATTCAAACGGAATCCCTGACTTTCCGTTTTACGGAAGTCAAGCAACTGATTAGTCAAGTTCAACAGCCGTTCTGTATTCTGCTTCATTACATTCAAGTCTTCCCGCGTTTCCGCATCGACCTGTTTCTTCAATATAATGTTTTCCAATGGACCTTTAATCAGCGTCAACGGTGTACGTATCTCATGGGCCACATTCGTAAAGAAATCAATCTTTGCATGGTAGACTTCACGCTCTTTCTCCTGCTCGAATTTCTCCATCTGCCTGCGGTGCTTGCTGTTACTACGTCTCTTGAAGTACATAACCGTATACAGGGAACAGCCGATAATCAGCAAAGCATACACACAATACGCCCATATAGAGAGATAGAAAGGAGGAAGAATATGTACCCCTAATGACACTTCGTTGTCACTCCATATACCATCACTGTTAGCAATCTTCACCCGGAAAGTATAATCACCATAACGAAGATTGGAATAAGTAACGATAGGGCTTTCGCCAACCGTCAGCCAATCCGTATCAAAGCCCTCCAGTTTATACATAATCCGGCTCGTTTTCGGAGCCTGGAAATCCAATGCTGCTACACGGAAAGAAAAAGAGTTCTGATTGGATTGAAGCACAAGCTGGTCGGAGAAAGTTATACTCTGCTCCAACGGAGATCCCGGTTCGCCGGCATATACCTCCTTACCAAACAGGAAGAAATCAGTAATGGCAACAGACGGAATGAACTTATTCTCCGAGAAATTCTTAGGATTAAAAGCGATAAAACCATCAATGCTACCCAAATAGATCGTACCATCCTCGGTCTCAAAGCTTGAACGATAATTAAACTGATCGCCCAACAAACCATTGGAGGTGGTATATACTTTCATCACTCCAGTGGTAGGTCGGAAGCAAACCAGACCGTTGTTAGTTGTCAACCACAAAAATCCATCTTTGTCCTCCACAATCTGGTATACAACATCGTTCGGCAATCCGGCAGACAAATTATAATTGACGAATGTTTCTGTTTCCGGCTGAAAACGACAGAACCCTCCTCCTTGGGTAGTCAGCCAGATTTGCCGGTGAGAGTCTTCAAAGATGCTCAATACTTTGTCATACGGAAGGCTCTTCGGATTATTTTCATCGTGCAAATAGTTCTTCCATTTCTTTTCGCTCACATTGTAGCAATAAGCTCCATTTGCATAAGTTGCCAGCCATAGATTACCGCCGGAATCTTCCTTTATATCATATACAAACCTGCCGTTCAGTTCCGGTATCCGGTCGAAATCATCAGACTGTTTATTATATCGGAGCAAGCCGAATAAAGTTCCCAGATAAATATCACCTGTCGTTGTACGGCAAATAGAGAACACACTATTGTCTATCAATGAACGGGGAGAATCTGTTTTCTGATAGGTTTTCACAATAGCCCCTGTATGCGTATCCACCACTTTCACTCCTTTTGAGAAGGTTCCTACCCAAAGATAATTATCAATCAAACACAACCCATGCACATTTGTAAAAGCACTGCTAGGTGTAAAAAAGGAGAAAGTCTTGGTCCTCGGATTGAAACGGTTCAAACCACCGTCTTCCGTACCAATCCACAGAATACCCTGATTATCCAGGCAGAACTCACGTACCCGTTTTCCATGCAAACCATTATCTGTTCCTTTCGGATAATATTTTTCGAAATACGTATAAAAACGCGGATAGTAGTTCACACCGCCAAAATAAGAACCGATCCAAATGCCGCCCTCACGATCCTTGCACAATGAATAGATAGCATTATCGGACAAAGAATAAGGATCGTTAATCGAGCTGCGCAAATGAACATGTTTGGCCGTCCGGAGATTATAAATATAAAGTCCCGATTCTGCACCAATCCACAATTCATTGTCAGAAGCAACCAGCAGTTCACGACAAAAAACAGACTCTCCACTTTCATCCTCCGAAAGCAAGTCATGCAGTTTGTTGGAAGTCAGGTTCAACTCTTTCACTCCTCCTTTTAAAGAACCTACATATAGACAATTATATGCTCCTCTCACCAGAGATGTCACGACATCATTGGCATAGATTTCCCGATTATCTACGGGCGAAACATAAGGCTGAAGAGTTTTTAAACGGTCTTTCGAATAAAAAAGCCCGTCACCATAGCAACCGATCCAGAGAGTTCCGCTATTATCGAAGACAAAAGACTGGATATTGGTGGTAAGAAAAGAAAAATTCTTTAATGTATAGTTCCGGAGTTTTCCTTCCTCCAGGTCATAACAAAATAACCCCTGTGATTCTACCGCCACCCAGACACATCCTTTGTTGTCTCCGGAAATTGCAGTTACAGTATGTTCTATTTTAGTGTTTTCCTCACTCAATTCGGCAAAGTGCCGGAAAGAATCTTTTTCAGGATGATAGATATAAAGTCCTACATCGGTACCTACCCAGATATCTCCTTTCGCATCTTCATAAAGTGCTGTGATAAAATTATTACCGATGCTCCGCCGCGTACGGTCATCATGTTTGAATCTACGGAATGACAAACCGTCATATCTATTCAAGCCATCTTTTGTACCGAACCACATAAAACCTTGTCTGTCCTGCAAAATTGCATTGACCGTATTCTGGGATAATCCGTTTTGTACACTAAGATTTTTAAAATAGTAATGTTCGTCCGCCATTTGTGCATGGCAGCCTATCTGATAGCCTATTAAACAGATCAAAAGTATTAGAACTTTCTTCATAAACATACGTGTTTTCTATCTTTCCGTTTGAGTTACCAAATGTAGGCAAAATCACAGCGGAAAGATAGTAAATATGTCTCAATGAATGAAAGAATAGTCCTATTTTTCTATCCTGATACGCGCGTCAACTGCTATAACTGCCTTTTGCGTAGCTAAAAGCGGATTTATATCCATTTCTTTGATTTCTGTAGCGAAGCGTAACAAAGTGGACAAACGAACAATAATTTCAGCAAACTTATCTTCGTTGACTCCTTTTTGTCCCCGTGTTCCCTGAATGATTTTATAGGCACGCAGCGAATGAATCATTGAGTAGGCTTCTTCGTAGGAAAGCGGAGCCAGACCGGAAGACACATCCTTCAGCACCTCCACAAAAATACCTCCCAAACCGCAAAGTACCACATGACCGAACTTCTCTTCATACTTTGCACCGATAAACAGTTCCGTACCTTTCAGCATCGGCTGTACCATAATTGCCTTTGCATCAGGAATCTGCATCATACGTTCGAATTCCAGTGCCAGATGTTGCTCGCTTTTGATGTTCAGAACTACACCACCGACATCCGATTTATGCACAGGACCAACGACTTTGGCAACTACCGGGAATCCGCACCGACGGGCAAAGGCTACTATCTCCTCTTTATTATCGGAAACAAACTCATCTACCAGCGGAATACCGGCAGCATGCAGTAATGCTTGTACGTAATTGGGAGCAATATAGCCATTCTCCGGAATAGAATCGATAATACGACGAATCCTCGGTACATCTACTCCGAACAGTTCAATTTCAGGAACTGCCGGTTTAGGAACATTGACAATACGGGAAAGAGCAGTGCCCAAGGTCACCTCATCTGCAAAATTCACGTGTCCTTTTGCCAGGAAGGCGGCAACCTCTGCCCCGGCTGTATTAATAGAAGGAAGGATGGGAAAAATTGGTTTCCTGCAAGTCTGCATCTTCTCATGAAGCACATCATACATTTCAAACATGGTAACCAGTCCCGGAGTTCCGAAGATGGCCATCATGGCGTCTATATTGTCGAGTTTCTCCTCGCAGTAGTCAATGCAAAGACGCAGATGCTCCGGTGTTCCGGTAGCCAGAATATCAATAGGATTCCCGACGGCAGCACCGGGGAACAGTTGAGCTTTTAGTTCTTCGGCTATTTCTCCTTCCAGTTTAGGAACATTCAGCCCGCCTTTACTCAACGCATCTGTCAGCATCACTCCCGGCCCTCCGGCATGGGTGATAATGGCAAAATTCTTTCCTTTCAATTCGGGCAAAGTAAACACGCAACCTACGGTAGTCAATTCCTCGCGGGAGAAACAGCGTACGATCCCCGCTTTACGGAACAAGGCCTCCACCGCCGAATCGGAGCTGGCAATTGCGCCTGTATGGGAAGATGCCGCCCGGCTTCCGCTCTCCGAACTGCCAGCTTTGATTGCTGCAATCTTGCATCCTTTTCGAATCAAAGAGGAGGCATGGAATAACAACCGGTCCGGATTCTGAATACTTTCAATATAAAGTAGTTTCAGACGGGAATCTTTTTCAGGATCAAAGTTTTCATCCATAAATTGCAATACATCTTCTACCCCGATCTGCTTGGCATTTCCCACCGACCAGACAGAATTAAATTGCAAACCTTTTGTCACAGCACTTTCCAGAATAAATACCGCCGTAGCACCGGAACTGGAAATCAAATCCACCCCTTTCGGATTCAAATTAGGAATTGGCTGGCTAAACACGCTATGATGCCATGTATTCATCAATCCGATACAATTAGGTCCAATCAATGAGGCCCCGTATTTATTGACTGTTTCCAGAATGCGTTCTTCCAACAATGCCCCTTCGTGAGTCTCTTCACCAAAACCTGCCGAAAGTATGATAAATGCTCTGGTCTGTTTCTTACTAGCCAATGTTTCTACTATATCAGGACACATCGAAGCAGGCACAGCCAACACCGCTAGATCTGTATCCGGCAGATCATTCACATCCGCAAAAGCGGGAACTCCCTGCACCTCCTTCTCCTTCGGATTCACCGCCCGAAGTTCTCCCTGATAACCTCCGTTTATCAAATTCTTTAATATTGCGCCACCCGGCTTATGTACATTATTCGATGCCCCTACTACAACAATGCTTTCAGGACGAAGCAACTGGGTTGTTATCATATCATGCTTTGGTTTTCGTTTAACTTAAATACAAATATATTCTTTCTTATGAGAAAAAAGAAAGAAAAAGGGAAGAATTGTATATAAAAACAGACTGTAAAAAAGAAAAAGATTAAGATTACAAATAGATTATACTAACTTTTTGAAAAATGGAAGCCGTCATCTCTTCATGAAATTCTGATCATCAGAGATGAAATTATTTTTATGCAGAAAAAACGGATATAAAACTGATGGAGAATCTGGAATATACACCACAAAAATCAATGTGTATCAAAAAAGGGAAAGAGAGACCATTTGTAAATTTCAAATTCACACGAAATAGAGATTAAAACGAATTAAATTAATAGTTCAAAGAGATTATATATAAAAAGGAATCGATTATCTCAATTCCACATTTCAAATTAACACCATTAGCATCTCACTATTTCAGGAGCAACCAGAAGAAAATCTGTACCCAAAAGACTCTTTTACCTCTTTGTTTAAAAGCAAAGACATGTTTCTCTCTAACCAATGAATCGTTCCTTTAAAAGCAACAGAAGCTTCCTTTAAAAGGAACGGTATTCAATTCTGCCAATAATTATACATATTTGCTTATTTATATTCAAAGCCACCTAGTTATCTCTGCATATTCTTGCAATATCTTATACAGCATTTATTTTATTAGAACGAAATTTAGATACTAATATTTTATTTTAATCTTAAAAACAGAACATGTGAGAATAAATCCAACATATCAGCAAATAGCTTTATGTTAGAATAGCTATCAAGTTTACATCATTCTTATGAGACAACCACGGCTATGAGAATGAAAAATCTGTGTTAATCCGTGTAATCTGTGGTGAAAAGTCACTATCTTTGCACATTGCAAAGCTGAAAACAACAAAAATCACACTATATAATGGAAAAGAAATTCAAAAGAACCACCGTCACATCGGCACTTCCGTATGCGAACGGTCCTGTCCATATCGGTCACCTAGCGGGTGTATACGTGCCGGCAGATATCTATGTGCGCTATCTGCGTCTGAAAAAAGAAGATGTATTATTCATCGGAGGTTCGGACGAACACGGAGTGCCTATCACCATCCGTGCCAAGAAAGAAGGAATTACTCCACAGGATGTAGTAGACCGCTACCATTCGCTGATTAAAAAATCATTCGAAGAATTCGGTATCTCATTCGACGTGTATAGCCGCACCACTTCACCGACGCATCACCAACTGGCTTCGGATTTCTTCAAAACATTATACAACAAAGGCGAATTTATCGAAAAAACGTCCGAACAATATTACGACGAGGAAGCAAAAACATTCCTTGCCGACCGTTATATCACCGGAGAATGTCCTCACTGCCATTCGGAAGGCGCTTACGGCGACCAATGCGAAAAGTGCGGAACCTCACTTTCTCCTACAGATCTTATCAACCCGAAAAGCGCCATCAGCGGTAGCAAACCGGTAATGAAAGAAACCAAACACTGGTATCTTCCTCTCGACAAACACGAAGCATGGCTGCGCAAATGGATTCTGGAAGATCACAAAGAATGGCGTCCGAACGTATACGGTCAATGCAAAAGCTGGCTCGACATGGGGCTGCAACCACGTGCCGTGAGCCGCGACCTTGATTGGGGCATCCCTGTTCCCGTAGAAGGAGCAGAAGGGAAAGTGCTCTATGTATGGTTTGACGCTCCGATCGGATACATCTCCAACACCAAAGAACTTCTTCCCGACAGCTGGGAAACATGGTGGAAAGATCCTGAAACGCGTCTGATTCACTTCATCGGAAAAGATAATATCGTATTCCATTGCATCGTATTCCCTGCCATGCTGAAAGCAGAAGGCAGCTATATCCTGCCGGACAACGTGCCGAGCAACGAATTCCTCAACCTCGAAGGAGACAAGATCTCTACTTCCCGCAACTGGGCCGTATGGTTGCACGAATATCTGGCAGATTTCCCCGGAAAGCAAGACGTACTCCGCTACGTACTGACCGCCAACGCACCGGAAAC
The DNA here is from genome assembly GCF_024793605.1 of Bacteroides sp. BFG-637. Taxonomy (NCBI): domain Bacteria; kingdom Pseudomonadati; phylum Bacteroidota; class Bacteroidia; order Bacteroidales; family Bacteroidaceae; genus Bacteroides; species Bacteroides sp. BFG-637. The sequence goes on from NZ_JANUPD010000002.1 coordinate 1,078,859, forward strand.
GAAAGACAACGACTTCACTTGGAAAGACTTCCAGGCACGCAATAACAATGAACTGGTAGCCGTATACGGCAACTTCGTAAACCGTGCAATGGTGCTGACTCAAAAATACTTCGACGGTCGCGTACCCGCACAGGGCAGCTTAACCGACTACGACAAGGAAACGCTGAAAGAATTCGCAGACGTGAAAGCAGAAGTAGAAAAACTGCTCGACGTATTCAAATTCCGCGATGCACAGAAAGAGGCCATGAACCTGGCACGTATCGGAAACAAATACCTGGCCGACACCGAACCGTGGAAACTGGCTAAGACAGATATGGAACGTGTAGGAACCATCCTCAACATTTCCCTGCAACTGGTTGCCAACCTTGCCATCGCCTTCGACCCATTCTTGCCGTTCAGCTCGGAAAAACTCCGCAAAATGCTGAACATGAATACTTTCGAATGGTCTGAACTGGGACGTGACGACCTTCTTCCCGTAGGCCACCAGTTGAACAAACCGGAATTATTGTTCGAGAAGATTGAAGACGCTACTATCGAAGCACAGGTACAAAAGTTGCTCGATACAAAGAAAGCAAACGAGGAAGCCAACTACAAAGCCAATCCTATCCGGGCAAACGTTGCCTTCGAGGATTTTGAGAAACTGGATATCCGCGTAGGTACCATTCTTGAATGTCAGAAAGTGCCGAAAGCGGATAAATTGCTGCAATTCAAAATCGACGACGGACTGGAAACACGTACCATCGTATCAGGTATTGCCAAGCATTATCAACCGGAAGAACTGGTAGGCAAACAGGTTTGCTTCATCGCCAACCTTGCTCCGCGCAAACTGAAAGGTATCGTCAGCGAAGGCATGATTCTTAGTGCCGAAAACAACGACGGCAGTCTGGCAGTTATCATGCCGGGACGTGAAGTGAAGCCAGGTAGCGAAGTAAAATAATAAAATTAGAATAGGGAATACATGAAAAGCTATCATCACGCATAGCCTTTTCATGTATTCTTTGCAAATAATATGAGCGAGAATCAGTCACTAAAAGAAAAGACAGCCAAAGGACTATTTTGGGGAGGATTCAGCAACGGCATACAGCAATTGCTAAATCTGCTTTTCGGAATATTCCTCGCGCGGTTGCTCACTCCGTCAGATTATGGAATGGTGGGAATGTTGGCCATCTTCTCCCTCATTGCCAGTTCGATACAGGAAAGTGGTTTCACAGCTGCCCTTGTTAATAAGAAAGAAGTGACGCACAATGATTACAATGCCGTATTCTGGTTCAACGCGGCCATCAGTCTGTCGCTGTACCTGCTGTTATTCCTCTGTGCACCGCTTATCGCTGACTTTTACGATACTCCCGAACTGACACCACTGGCACGTTATTCTTTTATCGGCTTCTTCATTGCCAGTCTGGGAATATCCCACAGCGCCTATCTCCTGCGTAACCTGATGGTCAAACAGCGGGCATTATCTTCGGTTATCGGACTCACCGTGTCCGGAATCACCGGAGTCACTCTTGCCTACTTTGGTTTCTCTTACTGGGGTATTGCTACGCAAAGCATCGTTTACGTAACCATCAACACAGCCTGTTACTGGCATTTCACCCATTGGCGACCGAGCTTGCAATTCAACTTCACCCCGATTAAGGAAATGTTCGGATTCAGTGGGAAACTACTGGTTACCAATGTATTCAATCACATCAACAACAATCTGTTTTCCGTGATATTAGGTAAATTCTACAGCGAAAAAGAAGTAGGATATTACAACCAAGCCAATAAATGGTGCGGCATGGGACAACTCTTCATCTCCGGCATGATAAACGGAGTAGCGCAACCGGTACTCACCAAAGTGTCCGACGACCTTGAACGGCAAAAACGGGTATTCCGCAAAATGCTGCGTTTCACCGCTTTTGTCTCGTTTCCCGCCATGTTGGGATTGGGAATCGTATCGGAAGAGCTGATTATCATCACCATCACCGACAAGTGGTATTCCAGCATATTAATCATGCAAATACTGTGTATCAGCGGAGCCTTTGCTCCCATCGCATACCTCTATCAACAACTGATTATCAGTAAAGGAAAATCCCGCATCTACATGTGGAACACCATAGCGCTCGGCATCATCTTACTGTCAAGCGTTCTATTAGCCCACTCTTACGGGATCTTTACCATGCTTACCGTCTATGTATCTATCAACATATTGTGGCTACTGACATGGCACTACTTCGTACACTTGGAAATAGGATTGAAGCTTCGCCATGCCCTGATGGACATACTTCCTTACGCTATCATTGCGGCTACGGTTATGGTAATCACCTATTACACCACCCGCTCCATCGAGAATATTTATCTCCGCCTGGCAAGCAAGATAGTGCTTGCTGCAGCACTCTACGTAGCAGCCATGTGGGGCAGCCGATCGGTTACTTTTAAAGAAAGCATTCAATATTTCATCAAAAAGAAGACACATGAACCCAAATGACCTTGCCACCCGATACCGCCTTCTGAATAGTTCTTTCAAAAAGACGATGATTTATCACATAGGCATAGATGCCGGTTTCTTCACCGAATATACCTATATGCTTCACGCAATGCTTTATTGCCTACAACACAAAATACAGTTCAAGCTCTACTCCGACGACGCCAACTTCGGATGGGAAAAAGGTTGGGAAGATTGTTTCGCCCCTTTCTGCGAGCAAGTGCACGAACCGTTTCATCACACCTATAACACCCATCGCCTCCCCTCCTGGCAGGCATTGATGAAAGACAAAAAGCTGCCTAAGACGAAGTTACTAAAATGGAAACTGAAAGTAACCTGTAAGAACATCATCGGAAAAACGATTGCCTTTTTCACATACGGCAAACCAGTCTTGCTCAACTTTCAACTGACATTCAACCCCAATCAGCATTTCCATATTCCCGAACTGGGAATAGACGGTGACTATCTCCACACCTTCCAAAAACTGACAGAAATCACCTGGAAACTCAACGACACCACCGCACAGGAATGTTGCCAATGTGCCGCCGACCTGCAACTTCCGCCCCAATACGCAGGATGCCAGATACGGGGAGGAGACAAGATCACCGAAACCAACCTGCTTCCACCGGAACACTACATACGGCTTATTAAAGAAAAGACCGCCATACGCGACGTCTTTGTATTAACGGACGATTACCGCCTTTTCGAACAAGTGAAAACCCTTGCCCCGGACATACACTGGTGCACCCTTTGCAGCCCCGACGAAAAAGGCTATGTCAACAGCACCTTCACACAAACCACCAAAGAGCTGAAACAGAAACAAATGACACGTTTCCTTTCCTCAATACAGATATTGATGGACGCCTCCGTCTTTATAGGAAGCATCACCACCGGTCCCAGCCTATTCCTATTGAAGAAATTCTATCCGGACATCCATCCGGCAGACTGTCTGCTCAAAGATTTCCCACAAGCATCCGTCCTCCCCATCCCGGGACGCGGACAAGTGGCCACCGAATTTATACAAGGAAACCCAACATGCAAGGAAACTTAAAATGATAGTAACTCAAAGTTATAGTAACTTAGCAATATAATTACTACTTTTGTAGCACAACGTGCATTAACCATTTCCGATGAACAAGAAATATACAGCCGAAGAGCTTGATTTATTACATGCCGAACTCTACGACATATTGGGAGAAACCATCCGGGTGTGTCAGAAACACAACATTCCCTATTTTGTGATTGGCGGCACGGCCATCGGTGCACTCTACGACCAGGCGATCCTCCCCTGGGATGATGATATTGACATAGGCATGACGCGGGAGAACTACAACAAATTTCTGAAAGTGGCTCCTGGAGAACTGGGTCCTTCCTACTTCCTTTCATGGATAGAAACAGACCCTCATACCCCGTATTATTTTGCCAAAGTCAAGAAGAACAACACCCTTTTTGTAGAAGAAATGTTCAAGAATGTCCCGATGCATCCGGGTATTTTTGTCGATATATTCCCATTCGACAAAATTCCCGACAACAAGCTGCTGCGAAAAATACAATCCGAAACACTCGGCTTCCTCAAATGCTGCCTGATGGGAAAAGAGATATGGATGTGGAAACACTTCGGTACATGCGAAATAGAGAACCCCACAAACCGGGGAGCCTTCTCCTGTTTCCTAAACAGGGTGGTCGACCTGCTTTTCTCTAAAAAAGCAATCTACCGCATGCTGGTGTCAGTTCAAAGCTGTTTCAACTCACGAAACACCCGTTACTACAACAACGTAATGGCCACTGCCGACCACGTAACCGTAGAAAGCATCCGCCACCTGCAACCGGTGAAATTCGGGCCTCTCACAGTGACCGCTCCCGATGACCTGGAAGGATTTTTGCGTTACAACTATCCAACCCTGCATCGATTTACAGAAGAAGAGCAGGAAAAAGTGAACAACCACTATCCTGCCGCCCTGTCGTTCAGTACAACCTCAAAACAAGAACTATGAATATGAAATCCGCTTTAGTAGACGTCCCGGTACTTATCCTGTTCTTCAACCGACCGCAACAACTATCGCAAGTGTTCGAGCAAGTGAAGAAAGCGCGTCCGTCCCGCCTCTTCCTCTATCAGGACGGAGCACGAAACGAACGTGACCTGCCCGGAATAGAAGCCTGCCGTGAAATCGTATCACAGATAGACTGGGAATGTGAAGTAGAACGGCTTTATCAGGAAAAGAATTTCGGCTGCGACCCTTCGGAATACATTTCGCAGAAATGGGCCTTTTCGAAAGTCGACAAGTGCATCGTATTGGAAGACGACGATGTGCCCGCCGTCTCCTTTTTCCAATTCTGCAAGGAGATGCTGGATAAATACGAACATGACACCCGCATCAGCATGATTGCCGGATTTAACCCCGAAGAAATCACCCAAGACATGCCCTACGACTATTTCTTTACCACCACCTTCTCCATCTGGGGATGGGCAAGCTGGAAACGGGTAGTCGACCAATGGGATGAGTTCTACAGCTTCCTGGACGACTCCTTCAACATGCAACAACTGGAACAGCTTATCAAGGAACGCAAATTCCGGAGCGACTTTATCTACATGTGCCAGCGTCACCGGGAACAGCAGAAAGCCTTTTATGAAACAATCTTCCACGCCTCCATACTGTTCAACTCCGGACTAAGCATCGTGCCTACCCGCAACATGATCAACAACCTCGGAGCAACGGCAGATTCCACCCACTTCGCCGGCTCGATTCATACCCTGCCCAAAGGTTACCGCCGCATCTTCACGATGAAGCGCTATGAGGTGGACTTTCCACTGAAACATCCCCGCTACGTCATCGAAAACGTTGCCTACAAAGAGAGCGTTTACCGCATCATGGGCTGGGATCATCCGTGGATCAAGATCGGACGTTCGTTCGAAGAACTGTTCCTCAACCTGAAATACGGTAATTTCTCCCTCATTACGAAAGCTGTCAAAAACCGAATCAACAAATGGCTGAAAAGAAACAAGCACCACTAAATAAGTTGCTTACTATTTATTTTTACCATACCCGCCTCACGCGGGAAAGCTACGAGGAATGGAAAGAATATAAATTCCCCGGACATATCCTATACGGACTTCCTTTACTGGAGAATTACGGAATACACTCCGTGATGCACAAATGCAAATATTTCTCCGGTCGTCTGAAACTCATGCTTTACGCCACCAAAGAAATTCTCTTCTGCACGGAGAAATACGACGTCCTCTACGCCACCTCTTTCCGGGGCATAGAACCCGTCATCTTCCTCCGTGCCCTGGGACTGTATCGCAAACCTATCGTGATCTGGCATCATACGGCAGTCGTGACCAATCCCAAACCGTGGCGCGAACAAATCTCCCGCCTTTTCTACAAAGGCATAGACCAAATGTTCCTATTCAGCCGGAAACTGATTCAGGACTCGCAGAAAACCCGGAAAGCACCGTCCCACAAACTGAAACTCATCCATTGGGGACCGGATCTTCCTTTCTACGACCACCTGCTTGCAGAAATGCCCGACCGGAAGCCCGAAGGATTTATCTCCACCGGCAAAGAAAACCGGGACGTAGATACCTTGCTCCAAGCATTTGCCGCAACGAACGAGAAACTGGATTTGTACATTGCCGTCTCATGCGGTAACATCAACTATAAAAAGATCATCGACCCGTATGCATTGCCCGACTCCATTCACATCCATTATACCGACGGAGTGATTCCCTATGAACTGGGGAAACTGGTGGCACGCAAAAGTTGCATCGTAATCTGCTGTCTGGACTTCCCCTATACCGTAGGACTGACCACGCTCGTGGAAGCATTCGCCCTCGGCATCCCCGTCATCTGTTCGCGCAACCCCAACTTCGAAATAGACATCGACAAGGAAGGAATAGGCATCACCGTAGAATATAACGACGTACAAGGCTGGATAGACGCTATCCGCTACATCGCCGACCACCCCGAAGAGGCACGACGCATGGGAGAGAATGCCCGCAAACTGGCGGAAGAACGTTTCAACCTCGAAATCTTTTCACGCGAAATAGCAGAAAGCTTGCTGGAAATATCAAACATTTCCTCTAAAAACCGTACATTTGCATAAACTTTTGCCCATGAGAGTCCTGATTATAAATACATCTGAACGAATAGGAGGAGCAGCCATCGCAGCAAGCCGATTGTTGGAATCACTGAAAAACAACGGTATCAAAGCCAAAATGCTGGTGCGCGACAAGCAGACCGACCAGATCAGCGTCGTCCGTTTGAAAAGCAACTGGCTGCAAGTGTGGAAGTTCATGTGGGAACGTATCGTGATCTGGAGCGCCAACCGTTTCCGGCGCTACCATTTGTTCGACGTAGACATCGCCAACACAGGTACAGACATCACCTCACTCCCGGAATTCCGCCAGGCCGACGTGATCCATCTGCATTGGATCAACCAGGGAATGCTCTCACTGAACGATATACAAAAGATACTGACCTCCGGCAAACCCGTAGTCTGGACCATGCATGATATGTGGCCATGCACCGGCATCTGCCATTACGCGCGGGAGTGCAACAACTATCAGCAGGAATGTCATGACTGTCCGTACATCTACAAAGGCGGGGGACGAAAAGATTTATCCTATCGCACGTTCCACAAAAAACAGAAGTTATACAGCTACGCTCCCATTCATTTCGTCACGTGCAGCCATTGGCTGAAGGAACAAGCACAGACCAGTGCATTGTTCGAAGGAAAAAGCGTCACCAATATACCGAACGCCATCAACACCAACCTGTTTAAACCTATGAACAAGAAGGAAGCGCGTGCCAAGTTCATGCTGCCGGAAGGTAAGAAACTGGTTCTATTTGGTTCGCTAAAGATCACCGACAAACGCAAAGGAGTCGACTATTTAATCGAAGCCTGCAAACTGTTGGCAGAAAAACATCCGGAATGGAAAGACTCATTGGGTGTAGTCGTATTCGGCAACCAATCGCAGCAATTGCAGGAACAACTTCCTTTCCATGTATACCCGCTCCCTTATATCAAGAATGAGCATGGAAGTGGTGAATATCTACAATGCCGTAGACCTTTTCGCCATCCCGTCTTTGGAAGAGAATCTTCCCAATATGATTATGGAAGCAATGGCCTGCGGAGTGCCCTGTGTCGGTTTTAATGTGGGAGGTATCCCCGAAATGATCGATCATCTGCACAACGGCTATGTGGCACAATACAAATCTTCGGAAGATTTTGCCAACGGCATACATTGGATATTGACGGAACCGGGATATAACGAACTCTCCGCACAGGCCTGCCGCAAAGTGCTGGGTAATTATTCGGAGAGCATCGTTGCAAAGAAATACACAGATGTCTACAATAAAATAACGGGGAAATATGCATAGTGTCCATCCTACTCCTAAGTTCTCTATCATTACGGTAACGTACAATGCTGAAAAGGTATTGGAAGACACAATTCAAAGTGTTATCGCACAAACCTATCATCATATAGAATACATTATCGTGGACGGAGCTTCCAAGGATGGAACCCTCTCTATTATCAACCGCTACCGCTCACACATACACACCGTCGTCAGTGAACCGGACAAAGGACTGTATGACGCCATGAACAAAGGAATCGCCCTTGCCAGCGGTGATTATCTCTGTTTCCTGAATGCAGGCGACTGTTTTCATGAAGACGACACTCTGCAACAAATGGTGCACACCATTAACGGCAACGAACTACCTGATATACTTTACGGGGAAACCGCTATCGTAGACAAGGACAGGCATTTCCTGCGGATGCGCAGATTGTCCGCCCCTGAAACGCTCACCTGGAAAAGTTTCAAACAGGGAATGTTAGTCTGCCACCAGGCATTCTTCCCCCGCCACACGCTTGTAGAGCCATATAATCTGCAATATCGCTTTTCTGCAGATTTCGACTGGTGCATCCGCATCATGAAAAAAGCACGTACTTTGCACAATACTCACCTGACAATCATCGACTATCTGGAGGAGGGAATGACTACCCGGAATCAGAAAGCATCCCTCAAAGAAAGATTTAGGATCATGGCAAAGCACTACGGGCTGATTGGAACCGTGGCGCATCATGCATGGTTCGTTCTGCGGTTAGCAACCCGACACTGATATGACTTATTCAAAAGAGAAGAAGTATAAAGACTTTGAAGCTTTGTTCCGGGCAAACTATTCACGGTTATATTTCTACGCCCTTAATCTCGTCAACGATCAGGAATGTGCCGACGATATCGTTGAAGACACTTTCAGTTATTTATGGGAAAACTACGACACGGTAGTGGGAGATGTTTCACCACTACCTTTATTATATTCACTCGTCCGCAACAGCTGTATCGACTATCTGCGCCACTGTGATGTAAAAAGCAGATACGCATCTAATATTTCTCAAACTGCCGAGCATTGGGAAGAAAACAATGATGACGAAGATCATCAGGAGCGCATCTCCAGGGTGATGTCCGCCATCAACCAGCTTCCCCCGCAAACCCGTAAAGTTTTCGAAGCCTGTTTTCTCCACGGAAAAAAATATAAAGAAGTAGCAGAAGAAATGGATATTACGATCAACACCGTAAAAACGCACATATCCAGAGCTTTATCCTTTATCAGGAGTAAGACTGGGGAATAAAAACAGCATGGAGGAACAAAAAAAAGTTTCTCTTGTCACCCTTTTCTGATGGTATAACGTAATAATATATAGAATATGAAAACTGAAGAGCAACCCATACTGGAGCAAGATTATGAATATGCCTTACGGGCATTGGACGATTGGAAATTCCGCCAGTCGGTAGAATTCATTGCTTGGCTCGAAGAGGAAGCCCATCACGCCCTGTTCCAGGAAATGATGGATAACCGGGAAGCCTTGATGAACCTGAACCCGCAAATGGCACCGGACATAGAGAAAGCCTGGAAACGGATAGACCCGCATCCCAAAGTCTCATCCATCCGGAAATATTATGTATGGGTGGCAAGTGCGGCAGCCATCGCCTTGCTTGTAATAGGTTATTCCATCTTTTCCACTACAGAAGAAGAAAATCCGTATGCAGAAACAGCCATTGTTTTTCCTGCTTCTGATGGAGTACAAGATATAGAACTACAGACCGGTGACGGACATATTGTATCGATAACCGATCGGGCAAACAAACAATTATTAGCAGAGACAGGGGCTCTGCTGGAAGCCGAGTCCCTTATTTACCAGAACGACACAGAAGTGCAGGAAGAAGTGGTTACGCATACATTAAGCACGCCACGGGGAAAGAATTTCAAACTCGTACTGGAAGACGGAACCGAAGTCTGGCTGAATGCGGAAAGTAAGCTCCACTACCCGAACCGTTTCACCGGTAAGGAACGAAAAGTGACACTGGAGGGTGAAGCCTTTTTCCATGTAGCCAAAGATGCCAGCCGCCCTTTCATTGTGAAAAGCGGAACTGCGGAAACTCGGGTATTGGGAACGGAATTCAACTTCCGGGCCTATCCGCATGAAAACCGGCACGTGACACTCGTATCAGGCAGTGTCATCGTATCCGACACCCAGAAAGAAAATGAGTTACAGCTCACTCCCGGCGAAGATGTACCTCTGGATGAAAACGATTTGTTGCTAATCCCGCGCAAAGTGGACATCAATGAATACGTAGTCTGGAAAGATGATTTATTCTGTTTCAGGGAAGCAGAACTGGCAGAAATAATGAAAGCTATCGGACGGTGGTACAACCTAACTATTGTTTTCACGGACGAAGCTTCCATGCGCTATCATTTCAACTTCTGGGCGGAACGCACCAACCAACCGGAACAGGTTCTTCAACTTCTCAATCAGGTAGGAAAAGTAAAGGCTACTCTCGAGGGTAGCCGGATTACCATAAGTAAACTATAAAAACGAGAATGATGAAAATGAAAAGATTTTATGGACTTTGTATTCTCCTGCCAGCCGTTTCAATGACTGTGGCACAAGTGCCCTATCAGATCAAAGGAACCTGGAACAACGGAGCTGGAAAAACGGTTTATCTACAGAAATATATTACAGCCGACAGCCTGCAAACCGTTGATTCGGTAAAGGTTGCCCAAGATTTCTCTTTTTCACTGAAAGGACAGGTAAAAGAAGAACAACGTATGGCCATCAGTTGCAGTCCCAGAAACAAAGCCGAAATCTTTGTCAACACCACCCCGCTTCAAGTCACCATCCAAGAAAAAACAGTCACCGATAAGAAAGGAAGAACACGAAATACCTGTCAGATAGCAGTCAAAGGGGATCGCGAACAGGAAGTTCTGAAATCGGGTGAAACTCTTTCTACCACCGCTTCTTTCTTCCAGCTGGGAAAAATGATAACCCTGTCGCGGGCGTTGGACTCGAAAGACACTACCGCTATCGACTCTGCCAAATACAAAGTAGCCATGATAGACAGCCTGATTACAAGATCAGTGCAAAACTATATGGACTCAACACGCAATGATATCACCTCAACCTATTTCTTTGAGCGTTATCTGATGACTAACCAGACGCTGGATGAGGTACAGGCTTTCTATGATAACCTAACAGACCGGGTAAAGAAATCAGCTCCCGGAGTAGCCCTAAAGCAGAAAATGGAAGATATGCAACAGGTGAATATAGGCGGTATGGCCCCCAACTTTGAATTGACTACCCCCGACGGAAAAAAGCTTTCCTTGTACGATCTCCGCGGACATATTGTGTTGCTCGACTTTTGGGCTTCCTGGTGTGGCCCCTGCCTGGCAGAAGTGCCCAATCTGAAAGCAATCTACGAGAAATATCACGGCAAAGGTCTGGAAATACTCGGCGTATCACTGGACGAGAAAGAAGCGGCCTGGAAAGGTGCCATCGAAAGAAAAGGGCTGACCTGGCAACATGTCTCTTCGCTAAAAGGATGGAAATGTCCCGTAGCACAACGGTTCAAGGTGACAGGAATTCCGCGTATGTACATCATTGACGCACAAGGAAAAATCATAGCACAAGACTTGCGCGGAGAAAAACTTGCTGAAAAAATGGACGAACTTTTCACAAAATAATTTTTCAATTATCCCGCACTAAAAAACTGCCATATAGCTACCATCAACGGAGTCATATGGCAGTTTTTATCCATTAACACTTTACATTTTGTTAGAATAGTGATTCTTTCAGGCACAACAAAACCATTCAAAAAAGAGATATTAAAACCTATTGCACATATTTTCTCAAAAAAAGTATCTTTTCTATCACCCATTCCGATTCTTGAAACGTAATAAAAACATAGAAGCCTTAAAAAAGCTTTCGAGAGAGTTTTATCGGAATAAAAGAACAAAGTTTATCAAACACTAAACGCACAATCATGGTGAAAATTTGGACTAATTCTTTCAAAAGGAACAAAAGGAATCACTTTGCGGCGAAAATGTTATGGTTATTTATAACCTTAATAACATTCAGCGCCACTATGCAGGGGCAACAAAGTGAAAAGAGAATCTCACTTGAGTTCAAGAATGAACGGCTGGCCGATGCTTTCAAAAAAATTGAAGCAGCAAGTGGATACAAGTTTATCTTTAACTATGAAGACATTTTTGTTTATGGTGTCACAGGGATTATCAAGAATAAAACGGTTACGGAAACGCTGGACGAAGTGATCGGTAAGAAACCTCTGGTGTATAAGATAAACGGCAAATTTATCACGATTGCCTTAAAACCCGGAAGTCCGGAAGCCGCGGCAAAAGCCAGATTGTGCCAATTGGACGGTGTTGTTATTGACGAAAACAAGCAGCCGCTTCCCGGAGCACACGTCATCATTGAGGGAACAAAGTGGGTGACAACTACCGACATAAACGGGGCATATAGCTTTTTAATAGAAAATGATGCAAGCTACACCATCCGGATTTCTTATCTGGGAATGGAAATGAAGCAAGTGAAAGTTACCGTTGAAAAAGGAATTGCTAACAAGAAAGTATCTCCCATCATGCTGAAAGAAAGTGATGCCACCTTGAATGAGGTGGTCATTACAGGATATCAGGTGATGAATCGCCGGGAGTCTGCAAGTGCTGTTTCATCGATAAAAGCGGCAGACATCATGGTACAGGGAGTCGGTTCAATCGACCAGATGCTTCAGGGAACCATACCGGGCATGGCAGTGATGAATACTTCGGGGGAGCCGAGCGCCACACCCAGGATTCGTATTCGTGGTAATGCAACAATCAATGGTAATAAATCACCGGTATGGGTAGTGGATGGAGTGATTCTGGAGCAGGATGTTCCTTTCACTGCTTCCGACATCAACAGTGAGGATGCAGAGTATCTAATCGGTAACGCCATCTCCGGAGTAAACCCACAGGATATTGAAAGCATTACTGTATTGAAAGATGCATCCGCAACCGCAATCTATGGTGTGAAAGCAGCCAATGGAGTAATCGTAGTTACGACCAAAAAAGGAAAAGCAGGCAGACCAATCATTACCTACAACGGCAATATGACGGTCAACACCCGCCCGTCCTACTCCAACTACCATCTGATGAATTCACAAGAGCGTGTAGCATTCTCCAAACAACTGGTAGATGCGGGCTATACTTTCGGCCGCGTGCCTTATGGCCCTACGTATGAGGCTTCTTATGAAGCACTTATGAATAAAGATATCACATTGGATGAATTCAAAACGCAAGTATCCGACATGCAGGTAAGGAATACCGATTGGTTCGACCATCTGTTCCGCAACAGTATTACCCAAACTCATAATGTCAATGTATCGGGCGGAACAGATCAAGTCACTTATTATGTGTCCGCAAGCTATCAGGACATTCAGGGTTCATCCAAGCAGTCCGACTCGCGGAAATTCACGACATTGGCTAAGTTCTCGGCAGAAATCAACAAACATATCAGTTTTATGACTAAAATTGATTTCACCACGACTTCCAACAGCGGTTATGCCACAGGAGTGAATCCGTTCGATTACGCTTATACCAAATCACGTACCATCCCTGCCTACAATACAGATGATTCTTATTACATGACTTATGAGAAATCGGGAGCACTTGGAACGGAATCTGTGGGTTACAACATACTCAAAGAGTTGGAAAACACCGGTAAATCATCCAAGATGGATGACTTCAACGCTCTGTTACAGTTGAATGTCAAACTGATCCGCGGGCTGACCTATGAGGGTACTTTCTCCTGGCAGAATGGAAATACGTATACCCGGGACTGGGCTACCGCAGAATCTTACGAAATAGGAAAAATCAGGGAATATGACTATGGCAGGTATACTGCATACGATGACGCTTATTGGGCCTCCGCACTCCCCTACGGTGGCAGGCTGGCACAAAGCAATATCCGGAAGACAGGTTATACCATCCGAAACCAGATTACCTATAACCAACTTCTCCAAAATGCTCATCACGTGACTCTGATGGGAGGTATCGAGACACGAAGAGTTGCTTATAAAGGATTCTCTTCCACAGGATATGGATGGATTCCGGACTTCGGGGAGCAGTTCAACCCGGTAATGACAGACAAATACATTGCAGATTATGCCGAAAAGAACGCAACTGATCCGTCCAACACAAACTCTTTTACACAGGTGGCCTCTTTTTATGGGGTGGGCTCCTATTCTTACGATGAACGTTATATCTTGAACGCCAATTTCCGCTCGGATGGCTCCAATAAATTCGGAAGTAACCCGAAATACCGCTGGTTGCCTACCTACTCGTTCGCCGTAAAATGGAACCTGATGAACGAAGCTTTCATGGAAGATATCTCATTATTGAACGTGTTGTCTTTACGAGCCTCATACGGTATTCAGGGAAATATCCATGAAGACTCTACTCCCTATCTGATTGTAACCACAGGTGACAGAGATAATATCCTGGGACTTCCCATATCCAAAATCAGTAAATTGCCCAACCCTGATTTGCGGTGGGAGAAAACACACTCATGGAACGTCGCTGTCGACTTCGCTCTCCTCAAGGGACGAATCCGCGGAGGGCTCGATATATACGGCAAAAAGACATCCGACCTTATCATGAGCAAAGCTGTTGCCTCTTCCAACGGAAGAAGTCTCTTATATTACAATGCGGGTAAAATGACCAACAAAGGTTTCGAGGGCTTTATCAATGCCGGACTGCTGAAAACCAAAGATTGGGAATGGCGGTTGGGAGTCAACTTCAGTCGCAATGTCAATGAGATCACCTACGCCAATCCCGAAAATATGAGCGACGTAGAAGTAGTGAATAAGATGCTGGCAGGTACGTTAGCAGTCGAGGGAGCACCTATCGGCTCACTATATGCCTACGAATTTGCAGGTTTGAATCAAGATATCGGTTATCCGATGTTCTATACCAAGGATGGAAAAGTTTCCATCAAAGGGAATAAGAGTGATATGTCATTAGTGCGTTGCGGCTCTATCTTCCCTAAATTAACAGGAGGATTTGATACACAAGTCAACTATAAGAACTTCTCGCTTTCGATGAATTTTACTTATAGTATAGGAAGTGTGGCACGTATTCCTGATTATTTCACCGGAAATAATTATTATATTGATCCGCTATCCAACCTAAGCACCGACTGGCTGGCATCATGGAAACAGGCGGGCGACCAGACCGTCTTTCCGACTGCATTCAACAGTAATGCCCAGGATAATTATTTTTCCACCGAACAAGGTAAGGTATACGATACATTCGACTCGACAAAAGGGGTAGCTATCCCGGCCTATCAAATGTATAATTACAGTGATATCCGTGTGGCTAAAGCCGACTTCCTGAAACTTAAAATGGTTGCTTTAAGCTATACTTTTCCAAAGCATCTTATCAGCCATCTTAATATCAGCAGCCTGATGTTGAGAATGCAGGTAACCAATCTCTTTACCATTGCAGATAAGAAGTGGAATGGTCTGGACCCGGAAACTAATGGAACCGGAATTCCCCAGCTTCCCACTTACAGCTTAGGAGTAAATATCTCATTCTAACTACTAAAACAAAGAACAATGCTTAAAATATCGAAATACACTTTACCATGCATTATCGCAATATCTTTTTTCTCCTGTGATAATCTGTTGAAAGAGGACTCCTCGGACCTGTTGATCCCTAAATCAGTAGACGATTATGCTCCCATCCTGCTTGGAGAGGGTTATCCCGATAAATTCAATTCCCAAATCTCCTTCGTCAACCTAATGACGGATGATGTGGAAATGGGGCCTTTGGATTATGATACGGAAATGGTAGGAGACAGCAAAGTGACCAACTGGGAAGAGGGCATCGACCCCAAAGCCGGCTATGGTCAGAATGCATTCATTTGGCAAAAGGATTATCAGGAGAATCTTTCCGACTTATTCTGGAGCGGAAGATACAGCAATATCCTGGCATGTAATACTATCATAGAAGCCCTGCCTACTATGACTTATGCTGAAAAAACGCAAACGGGACTCTATCACAAACTTGCCGTTCAAGCATATACTCTTAGAGCCTACCATTATTTCTGTCTAGTCAACACTTACGCTTTACCTTATGCTACGGAGAACCTGAATCAACCGGGTGTAGTGCTCAAGACATCTTCAGAAATCGAAGTGACTTCTCATGAACGCGCTACCATAGGGCAGGTATATGCTCTAATCAACGATGACATCAAGAAAGCGCAGGAACATCTGGAAGGTGCCGATACCCAAGCTTCCAAAATGGAGATCACTCCCGAAGCTGTCTATTTCCTGGCAGCACGCATTGCATTGTTTCAGAATGATTGGGATGGAGTTATCAAGGCTGCCCAAAAGTTCCTGAATCTGAATGAGTCGATTTACAATCTTAATGACGAAAAAGAGGCACTCCTTGGATTTAATAGTACAGGAGTTAAGGATATTGGACTCGAAGGTCCTTCTTATTGTGCCAATAATACCAACCTGAATGAAGTCATATTCGCTTTCGGTCGGAATGATAATAAGATACTGGATTATCTATCTTCCACTGACACTAATCTAAGGTACTATGAATTCGGGTTCCATACATCATGGACAGGAGACAATGCACTAATAAACCTGTATGATGAAGATGACTTGCGTAAGTTGGCATACTTCATAAGAAGATACTACAAATATGGTACGGCCAAAAAACCGTCATATTACGTTGGTCAATATTTCACTCTGAAATACGATGCCCGTTCGGGTAATAACTATACCAGCCAGGCATGGAGAACTCCCGAACTGTATCTGAATCTGGCAGAAGCCTATGCACAGAAAGCAAACGGAGTCAGTGAAGATGCTATCAGGATTCTGAACCAACTGCGGGTAAAGAAATATAAGTCCGGCAGCCCGAATGCAGAGAAAACTGCAGCCGATTTTTCCGGCAAAGAAGATCTGATTAAGTTCATCTGGCAGGAACGCCGAAGAGAACTATGCTTTGAAGAGATTATGCGTTTCTGGGATATGCGCCGTCAAGGAATGCCGGCACAGGAACATTGGCTTTTCAGTACCAAGAAGAATTATGAAGTATACAAACTAAAGAATAATAGCCCGAACTATGTATTGTCAATTCCGAAAGATGAGACCTCGTATAATACAGCTATTATTAATAATTTCCGCGAAACCATTGGAGCTTCTTCATCTGGAAGCCTTGAATAATAACGACTAAAATAAATAAGGATTATGATTAGGAGATTCATATACAACATCTTACTTTGCAGCACCGTCATCTCACTAATGACGCTATTTGCTTGTTCCGAAGACTCTTTATCGCCCATAGATGAATTGGGAAAAACAATTTATGATCCGTCTGATGCACCGGAAGATGCGAATATCAATGCTTTCTATGAAAAATATGGGAGTAGAATATTATATGATTTTAACAGATCGGATCTGGCTTTCGGATGGTCGAGTTCAAGAAATTACTGGTATGCTCCCGTAAAAGCAGAATACAAGCACTATATTAGTGACGTTACCCTTTTCCTGAAAGATAAGGCATTTCAAAAATATCCGGATACATTCATTGAGAAATATCTGCCTTTCCGCATATTCTTCGTTGACTCTATCTGCAACACGGTGACTTATGATAAAAGCCGGTTGCAAGATGTAATGCAGGTAGAGACTCATGGAGTTGCCATAGCCCATTTGGGAAAAGAAATGGATACATGGACAGAAGGAGATTGGAATACATTACAAACCAATGTGCTTGGATTTGTCCTGAACTCCATATACCAACCATTTAAGGAGAATTATACCATCAAGCAATTCGGAAGTTTACAGCAACCATGGTCTTATATGCTGGATATAGAAGATGACCCGCAAGGAGAATTCTCGAACATAGAATATTCTTTATATGCAAATACCTATGTAGATGGAGAAATATACCTGGACAATGATCTGATTATTCCCCCTTATAACAACATAGCCAACGATCTGGGACAATATATTTCGTTCATCCTTACCACTCCCAAATCAAAAATGGATAAAATATTTGCAAGAGCAGATTTTGAAATCCTCAAGCAGCGTGCTTTACTCGTGGCGAATTTCATCAAAAACGTACTTATGATGGACCCCATAGCAATGCAGAATGAAGCGTGTCCGGACGACCCGTATCCGTCAGATTACTTTAACGACTAAATAATCCAATAAGACTATATGATAAAATCTTCATTAATAACAGCTTTCTTCCTCTATATATCGGGGATAAGCACCATATTTGCACAGGTTCCCTACCAAATCTCCGGAACATGGACAGGAGCTGAAGGCAAAAAGGTATACTTGAATGCTTTTCCATCCGGAACACCGGAAAGCACCTGTATCGATTCCGCCATTGTAGCTTCGAACGGAACATATCGGCTAGCGGGAAATCTAAATGAAATGCAACCTCTCTCGATTACCATTGAAGGAGATAAAGGATTCCGTACTCTCATGGGAGACGGTCGCCCGGCAACGGTCAATATCAAGGACATTAAATATTACTACAAACATCCCGATGCAGCTTTCACAATAGTAGGTGACACTATAGAGCATGCTGCTGTCGCTAATATTCTATCTTTTTGGGGGAATGACTTTATCCGAAAGATATCGATGGGCGGTCTGGAGGGAGAGGCCGAACGTGCGAAAGCAAACGGTGACTCCGAGAATGAACAAGCCCAAAGAATAAAACTGCAGGAATGTATTGACACACGTGATAAAGAGAAGAATGATTTTCTAAACCAATACGGAAACTGCCTCGCTGCCCCCTACTTCATTACCATGAATCTACTGAAAGGTATTCCTATAGAAGAGACGGAGGCATTCTACAACCGTATGGGAGAAAAGGCCAGAAACTCTCCGAAAGGAATCGAACTAAAGGAAAGTATCGCCAAGATGAAAGCTTTAGCTCCGGGAACAAAAGCGCCCGAATTCACATTACCGACTGTCAGCGGAGAAGAACTTTCGCTCAAAAGCTTGCAGGGGCACATTGTTATTCTCGATTTCTGGGCTTCCTGGTGCGCTCCTTGTATAGCAGAAATGCCTACTGTAAAAGAAATCTATGCAAAATACAAGGATAAAGGACTAAAGGTAGTGGGTATCTCCATGGATAATTCAAAAACAGCATGGATAAAATCCATTGATAAAATACAGATTCCATGGGCTCATGTATCATCCCTCAAGGGCATGAAAAAGTGCCCGATTGCACAACTTTATCAGGTATATGCCATCCCTAAATTATATATCATAGACCAGGAGGGAAAAATTATAGCAAAAGATTTACGCGGAGAAGAACTCAAGAAAAAGATAGACGAACTTTTCGCACATTCATAAGGTACTCAATCATGACACAATCCCCAATACCCTACAAATAATTGCATGATTGAGAAAGCCCTGTTACCTTTAACTGGCAGCAGGGCTGTTTTTTTATCATGAATACCATCGTATATTCTCTTTTACAGCATTCATCTTCTAATCTATCATACAAACTGATTAGGGTTTATCCGGCATATAAAGCATCACCTGGTCTAATATCACCCCTTCGTCCAATGCCTTGATTACCAATTTGTGGGACTTCTTTCCGGATATCGGGAGTCGAACCGTTCGGATGGCTTGATTGCGCAGCACGTTCTCTTTCCATTCTTCACTCCGTCCTTTCGTTTCATAAGAGATCACTTCAGGCGCTGCATCGTCCAACGATATTGAAAAACGTAATTGATCTCCTCCCACAGGATGATTAGGCAATAAGCGGATGTCAACCTCTACCGAGTCTGTTTTCCAGTTGTCAAAAGAGAACATCAGTGCATCTCCCTTGTCAATGCCTGTCGCTTTGCTTTCATATCCCAGACCAATAGCAGAAGTTCCTTTCCGCGCATTCAAGGTATTCTTTCCATTCGAGATATTCTTCCCATCCAAGCCGTTCCATTTATAGATGGTTACACGCTCTTTCATCATTGGAGAAGTAGCCGTTTTTCTTTCCACGCGATTGAATACAGGAAGTTTTCGGGGTTGGAAATCCATCATGCGATTCCACTTTCCATCTTCCAGTGAGTTATACTGTTTTGTCAATACTACAATGCTGTCATAGGCAAGATCACTTTTCTCCCAATCTGCTTTTCCGTGGCGGGCTAGTTGGGCATATAGCAATTTCCGGTTCATCTGTGCAGCAGCTTGCACCGAGTATTTCACCAATTCAAAATAGGCACTTTGTCTGCCGGATGGGATTTTCGAAGCTGCCCGTTCCACTGCCTCCGACAATTTATCATAAGCCTGCAAACGTCCGTTGATTTCTTTTTCACTCCATGGGAGATCTTTGACAACACGATAAACAGGATCTTTCTCCTCTTCCCTCGTATTTCCCATAAATTCAGGTTTACGAATATGGGCCAGACGATAGTGTTCCTGCATCACAGGCAATACCGCCTTTGCGCACGAAACTCCCAATTCCCGCTCCAGCCAGTGTTTCAGATGAGAGGTCACTCCTTCCGAGGCCACAGCTCCTATATTCCAGGCCATATCCATAAACAACTCTATCTGATACTCGGCAGGCTTGATATCTCCGACGTTCAGTATCCACATCTTCTGTATGCCTTGATCGTAAGCCAGTTTCATTTGCTGAAAAACTAGATACGGGCTCATCGTACCCAACCAGAGATGGTCGTGCGGACGTCCCCAATAAGAAACATGATAATAGACTCCATTCCCTCCTTTACGTGCACATTCTTCGGCCGTAGGAAAATGGCGGATATAGCCATAGTTATCGTCACACCACATCAATGTTACATCATCAGGCACCTGTAATCCGGCATGATAAATGTCGAGTACTTCTTTATAAGGGATAAAAACCTGCGGTACTTTAGTTACATCTTTATCTACGTATTTTTCAATCAACCCGCGTTGATCTGCAAACACACGGTCTATTACCGCCTTCTGTTCTTCCACCGTCTTCGCTCCTTGCATCTTGCCATCATGTACACCACGCATTCCCAGCGTATAGAGTATTTCCTGATCTGCCACTTCTTTTACACGGTTTTCCCAGAATTTATAAACAGCCGGAGCATTATTCACATAATCATAAGCCCCTTCCCCTCTTCGCTTCCACTCACCGGCAGCATTGCAAGCCATCGGTTCGCAGTGGGAAGCACCGATGAAGATTCCATATTTCTTGGCAGCTTCCCGGTTGCCTTCGGTCAGGAAGAAAGGAAGTGTACATTCGTGCATTGCAGGCCAATAGGTATTGGCACGCAGACGAAGCAGCAGTTCGAAGATACGCTCATTGGTACGCGGACCGATTTCCCCTTTCACTTTTGAAGGTTCATAAGTCCGGTTACTCCACGGCATCAAGCCCCAATCTTCATCATTAATAAAGATACCACGATATTCCACTGAAGGAGCCTGAAGGCTTTGGTATTTGGAAGGTAATTTAAAAAGTTTCTTCTTTTCCGGAGTCACGTCCGCCCACCATTCCCAAGGAGAGACACCCAGCAAGCGGGAAATTTCGAGTATTCCATAAGCTGTGCCATGTTTGTCACTGCCGGCTACTACCAATTTCCCCTCCGGAGAAACAGATAATAGAAAAGCCTGCTTCTTGCCTTTTAACGCAGAAACATCTACACCGGTCCGGCTGATAAGCTCACTCTGTCCCACCGTTCCTATCACAATTTCACCTGTTTTCTCATTCGTTTGGGTAGTCGACGACAATACTGTCTGAATATCACGCCCCAGCATTTCCAATGCAGTTCGTACAACCAGTTCTTCAGAAGGGCTGCAAGCGATGACAACTGTTTGACCGGAAGTCAAAACAAAATCCTTACTACGAATCGGTAAAGCAACGATCAAAAAGATGAAAAAAGAAAACAGAAGTTTATGTCTCATAGGTTCTATTATTTATAGAAGACAAAATTACAGGTTTGCAGAAAATGTACTATAGAATAGTGTACAATTTCATAGAATTCTGTCCGGCCTATTTAAAATGTAGCAGGCAACGCAAGCAACTGATACATCAGCGTTCGTGCCATGCGTATCTGTCCTTTCGTGCTGGGATGCAAACGGTCATATCCCGCATCGTAGAAATAAATCAGTTGTTCTTCCACCATCGGATTCAATCCGGTTACCGCATTAAAATCAATCACGGGAACTCCCCACACATTGCCGGCTTCTTTAACAGCCTGCACGTAGGCATCCACATATTCGCCACAACTGTTCTGGTAGTTTTCATCCGGTTGCACGTTCGTTTCTCCAAAATTGGCCAATGAGCGGTGCAACGGGGTCAGTAACACAATCTGCTTGTCCGGAAATAGCTGTTTCAGTCTATTGATTCCTATGTTGATACGTCCCTTATACGTGCTTCCATCCATTATAGGAGTGCGTTTCTTACGGGTTTCCAGCTTTTGGGTTTGTCCACGGGCTGCCATCACTTGTTCTTCTGTTTCCGTAAACCATTCTCCAATAGGTACACCGTCATTAAAATCATTCGTACCCATCAAAATCACGATAGCATCTACTTCTCCGCCGTGTTCTTTCTTCAACAGCTCGGCTTGCCGGGGCACATCATTCCACTGCCTGCCACTGATACCATATACATAAGGAGTAATTCCCAGCCATTCCTGCAGAAAATCCCAGTATTTCTTGATCTTGTCGCCATAACAATTGGGATCTGTAATAGAGTCTCCCAAATATCCCACTCTTTTTCCTTGCCACGGGTGCCGGATGCATCCATTATTCGTTTCAACAGAGTTTGCCACTTTAGAAGATTGATTCTGTCCGCACAGAAAAGAGGAACAAAAAAACAGGATGGTACATGTGAGTAATAATTTGCTTTTCATCGGCATTTCTATATTAAATATAAACTACTTGCAGTCAGTATCTGACAAAACCGATTCAAAAATAGATGATTTCAATGAATTTAGCAAAACTTATAGTTATTAATGCAGTTTCGCAAATGCCTGAAACTTGTTTCGAGAATTCTTTGTTGTAACTGGTTCGCAACCCGTTCGGAAGCTGAATGTCTACCACATAACTTTTGACATTCTGTCCGTCCACTACCGGTATCAAAGAAATATTCTCCACTATCCCTTTCACGATACTAAATTCTTTATCCGGATAATTACTAAAACGTATATTCACTTTCTGACCTTTTCTCACCTTGCCCAACCTTTCCGTTGGTAAGATCACTTTTTCGATAAACATACATGCGTACGTCACTCCAGACAAAACGATTCAAAGACTTCGTTTGATAAAGAAATGAATGACCGACTACAAAACTAACCCTTCCATCAAGATTTAGATTTTTCCATTTATAATCCAATTCTCAATACCGCCTTTGCCACTAATGGAAAAATGGTCCTTTTCACTTTGATACCCTGTAGTCCCCCGAATAAGAAATATCGGACTTTTCCCAAACGCTTCTCATAGAACCCCTCGGCAGTAATCAGATAAGTATCACCATCCGCGTCCGAAAGAATATCCGTAAGTGTATTGCCCTCCTGCGTCTCCCGACAGGAACGATGAAAATCGGTATATACATACGGCCATCACTTCAAGAGCCAGCAATTGTTTGTGTTTCATCTCCTTCTGATAATAGAGACTATACCTCGCTTTCTTGTCACGATAATATGTAGCAGTTGTTTGCTTATCACAGGCTGTTGCCCTTCACAAATCCCCCCGTTTCCAGTTCCTTTGTTGAAAGTACCATGGAAAGAATAGTTCAGCTTAGTGGTAAACAACACATTTTAGAGACAAAATAACTGTAGCAGAGTGCGTCGTTATAAATGCGTACTAGAATAAAAAAACAAAATCATTTCTCATATTCTCATAGTAAGGCATATTCATTTGATTACTAAACACATAAATAATGAGAATAAAATCATTTACATATATTTCTCATAGTTTTATCAAGAAAACACACTTAAAACAATGCATTTCTCATAGTCTAATCAACAACACTTAATGGATTATTACAAAACTACCGTTCATTTTCGCCATAACTAACCAATAACCAAAGATTATACTACTGTAATCAATAGATTTTCAATAAGACATCTCTATTGTTGCACTCCAGCGAACAAGCTCGTACACTAGAGGTGCGCAGGTCTATCCACTCGAGTGCAAAGGTCTGCTCACTAGAGTGGAATAATACGGATGAAGACAGGAAAACACAATAATGTCTGTTGTGAAAGACATGTTATCTACCGATTCAACATACAAACTACGGTTATATTATCCTATACATATTAGTATCCTGAAACAAAGACAAGCATAATATATACGGCATGAGAAATGCGAAACAAAGTACGAGAAATAATTTTATATTTTTCACTAGAGGGCTGAAGGCTGTCCTGTCATTTGATTTTTTATTTTATGATATTTACATCGCGCCAACAGCATCTTTGAAAGATATCTCCCTGCGGAATCATCAGTTTGTCCTTCAAACACTGCTTACGTTTACTCAAGCTGTGCGTTGAAACACCAAAGAGAACAATATGTTTTCTATGCTTTACGCCTATGTAACAAAAATAACAGAGAGCAATCTCCTCTTCGGACAGACAATCATATTTAGCCAACCAGATTTTCAACGTATCTCCATAAAAAATTACAATTGTTTCGCCTGCATCTTCAGCCAGATATATCCTTTCTCCGCCTGCTCCTTCAGTGCAATCCCGATGCGGGTATAAGCCGAGGCATTCACTTCAATGGTTTCGGAAGTAAATGCGACTTTGCCGGATGCTTCGATATTGACAATCATCTGTTCTGTGCCGCTAGTGAGCAAAAGACGTGTATCGTCCAAAACTTTCCAGTCGGCTTGTGTCGTTATGGCTGTTTCGAACCGGATGGGGACATTGGCTGTAAATTCGTCACTGACGGTGAAGTTGCCTTCACCTTGGCGGTCGTAGACGAAAGTACGGATCAACTTATCCAGATTGGGGGTAGAATAAGCTGATGTATAGTCAATACTGAACAAATCTCTTTCGGCTGTAAATTCTTTTTTGAGTACAATAGCTTTCGCTTTGGCACCGGCGGATTGTGTTTTCCCGTCTACCACCGGAACAGGATGACCGAAAGAACCTTTAATTTTATATTTCGTAGGAGCTTCCGCACTGAAATAATCACCTGGATAAGAAAAAGGGCCGCCTTGGTCGCCCGCCATCGTACTCTTTCCCAAAGCGACGGCATAAGAACCGATATCATTATGGTTATGATTTTCAGCATTATTACCACCCTTGACCGAGACAGCCATCGGGCACGAACTACCCTCGGCAGGACGTGAAACCAAGATTCCTGCCTTCTCGTAATAAGCACGCAAAGAATCAGCACCTTCCTGCAACGCCTGACGGATGCTGTCCGTCATTTCCATTTTCCACACCTGATGGGGGAATAGTCCAATAAGATAAAGAGAGAAATTATTGCCTGAAGGAAGAATGTATTTCTCTTCCGGCGAGGTAATGCCAAGCGCACGGTCGCAATAATCAAGGATGAACTTATCAGGAGACAGGCCAATACGGCAATCGGAATAAGCAGGACATACACCCTCGTTCATCTGTATTTTCCTGCCATATTGGGCAATACGCACAAACTTAGGTTCACGGAAGAAGTCTATCTTGCCTTGTGTGGCACGGCATACTTCCTCACGCAACAAGATGTAAGCACGGAATCCATAATTATAGTAACCGACCCCTTCACTGCAATAACCGTCGTCGGCATATCCTTTCATACCATACACATTATATTTTTCGGCTGCGGCAACAAAATAAGCACGTTCTTCCTTATCTGCCAACAAAGTAAGAGCGGCACCCGTGACACCTGCCAGACAAACAGAGTTCCAGTTATTGGTAATCGTGAACCACCAGAAAGGTTTTGTCTCTTCCAAGCAACGGTATACAGGACGAAATACTTTTTCGCGAAAGGCGCACTGCACACGGGCCTTCACTTCCGGTGATAGACGGTCGTCGAGCATAGCGACACATTGCGCTATTCCGTTTCCAGCCGTGGCAACTACCAAATCGACATAATAATCTGTCCCATGATAATTATTCAGATTGCGGTCGTGAGCCGGAATCGACCAAGAGTTTTGGTTACAGAGATCAATCAGGGCTTTCTCAATAGCAGGGATATAACGTTTTTTGTTTTCCAGACATTCTGCCAATGTCAACCGGAAGAGATAATGATAACGTGCATTCATCATGTTTTCACCCGGCAAGCGGATATTCGTCTTGTTCAGATGCAGATACAATGAATCGACAAATGGCGGCATACCCTTTTTCAGCAATGCGGGGGCCTCTTCTGTCAACAGTTTTTCCGCTTTGCCGCTCTCTTTTACTTTATTCCAGAAAGTACGGTCTTTATAAGAAACGCCCATTACTTCCGGTTTATCGGGCAACATGGCAGCAATTTCACGGATACGGTCTTGAGAAATATTCGCATTCTGTTTCGGAGTATCCTGTGCCATACGGTAAACTTCCGTCCCTGCCAGCAGGAAAGCACCCGGGCCGTATACTTCGGTCATATCGGGAGTCACCTTTTTGGGGTCGGCACCGATAGGCTGCACGTATCCCAGTTTCCCGTCTTCCCTCACAGCCGATACCAAGGCCTGCCATCCTTTCTCCACCACAGGCAGAAATTCGTCCTTCGGCAGAAGTCCCTCGTTGATTCCATAGGCAAGGGCGTAAACAAAGAAACCGCTGCAACTCGTCTCGGGCGACGGATAGGAAGCTGGGTCGAGCAGGCTTGCGTGCCAGAAACCGTCCTTATTCTGGAGAGGAGCAATCCGCCGGCATAACTTTTGGAACAAGTCCTGATAGAACGGACGGTATTTGCTTTTGGCAGGAAGTTCACGCAGCATCTCTACAAGTCCGCCGAGCACCCAGCCGTTGCCGCGTCCCCAGAATACTTTTGCGCCATTGGCTTCTTTCATTGTAAAATAACGGTGGTCACGGTAGAAGAGGTTCTCTTCCTTGTCGAACAGGAAGTCATAAGTGGCTTTGTATTCCTTGTCCATGAAACGGATGAATTTCTTGTCACCTGTGATATTGTAGAGTTTCGTGTAAACAGGTGGAGCCATGAACAGGGCGTCACACCAAGTCCAATGTTCCAATGTACTTGCATCGCCATAGTTCAGTTTGAACGAGCCGGAAGGCGGGTTGTCAATCACCCACCCGGCACGCGCCTGTGTCGGGATGAGCATGTTTTTCTTCTTGTACTTTTCGTACATATACAGATACATCTGCGAAATACAGATATCATCCGCATGATACATCCGCTGGTCTACCTGCCAGTAATTCCGGTTTCCCAAACGTAACAGCCATTTATAATATGAGTCATCATTGTCCGTCTGTTCGGCTATCGCAGCCCAGTGGACAAGTCCCAGATAGAAAGTGGCATTCACCCAGTTGAGGTCACCATAAACTGCTTTGTTGTAATGAGCAATCTGCCAGTCGGCTACCCGCCGCATCGACTGCTTCACTTCGTTTTTAATAAATGTCTGCGCAACTGTAGTACACAAATAGCCCATGCATAAGGCAAGGGTTAAGAGTAATTTCTTCATAATACTATAATTTTATTCAAGGCAAAGATAACGGGCATTATGGATTAAAATAGAGTCATATTGTCCGTTTGAGCTGCTCTTATCTTCCACAAAGAAAGAAAAAAAGCAGCTTTCTGAACAACTATACTAACTAAGCCAATTATTGAATACCTGATTTATGAGTATTCAATTTTTTATCCACTAATAAGCCGTCAATAATCTTCAACCCGAATTTCACTTTACGTTTCGCCTTAAACTTCAAAAGACATAAATCAGCGGTTCCTTCAAGAATCTTCTTGTTTCCTACATTGACAAAAGTAGGATACAAGGCTTTTGAACCATTGGTATGAAGACGGTCGTAAGTCAGATTCTCCATTGCATTCATATTCTGCAATTCCACCCCGACAAACTCATAATCCTGCTGATTGTAAGGTAAAGCAAAGCTGAATGCGTTGACTGCACGCAAGTCAATGCCTTTTACCTGGATTTCAATGATCTCATCTTTGTCATATACTTGTTTCGGGGTGCTGATTTCAATCGTGCCGTCCACTTTATCCGTACCACGGTTATCAGCACCACCTTCAAGCTGTGTGGCAACCACCGAAATATCATAAGCGTCAATCAGCCCATTCTTATTGATATCACCATTGCTGATGTATCCTTCAAAATCGGAGTCGCCCTTTCTCAACCCTGTATAGTTGGTATAAGATGTCAGGTCATTGCCGTCAATCTTACCGTCAACGTTGATGTCTCCCTGAAGATAGCTTTCCGTTCCGGGTACTTTGAACACATAAATTTCTTTGCCGGAACCGTAGTTGCCGACAGTCTCCGTAACGGATAGTTTGATATAGCGGGCAGTAGGATGACTGGTGAAATTGAATATCTTCACATCATCGTTACGCTGCCATTCAAATGTTCCGGCTTCTGTCCACTGTTCTTTATTCATGCTATAAGAAACGGATCCTTTCAACAATGTTCCGTTGCCGGCGTTGGTACGTGGCAGGTAGTGGAACTTATCCAGTTGGTTGACAGTCACCAAGTCCATAACCAGCTCGAACGGAACGGCTCTTGCTCCGTATTTCGTATGCCAGATGTCACCTGACTCTACAAAGTCGAATAAGCGTTTCACACCTACTCTTCCTTGCGAAGCGGCTGTACATTCGCCTTTGATACCACGGATAGCAAATTCCAGCGGATCGGATTTGGTTGTAGCACTGAACTCAGCCCAATCTGAAACTCCGTCTTTGTTGACAGCACGTATCTTAAATGAGTACGACGTTTCGGGCGTCAGATCTTTAAACAGCAGTTCCATATCCTTAATCGTAGTGTAGCGCATATCCATAAAATCGATCTCGTAAAAGTCAGCGTTCGCTACCTTGTCCCATGTCGGTTTCAGTGTATAAGCTTCCGTGTTGCCGGCAGTAATCCGGGCAATGGGAGTGGTCAGAGTTCCGGTAGTGATCCGGTGACGGTCTTCGGGAGCAAAGCAGAATCCTTCAATACGCAATGTCGTCATATTGACCGTTATGTCGGTAGCAGCCAACTTCACCAAAAGCTGCGGGTTCTTGGGAATAATTACCTTTTCAAACTCACTTCCTTTAGTGGCAAACCGGTTCAGGTTGGGAGCCTCATCATAAAAGAATACATTTTCTCCTTTTTCAAATTCATCTTTCGAAGCTGCTTTTGTCAGTTTCACTTTTTTCTTTCCCAGTTGTGCCGTTACTTTCTTCGGCAGGGCAGTGACATTAATTCTGAACTCTGTAGCCTTTTCTTTCACGAAACCTGCAAAGTCCCCTTTTGCCGGGTAAATGGTTACAGTAACATTATTCTTGCCGTCAACTTCAGATTCGATATCTGTTGTCACTCCTTTGCCCCGTTTATATTCTTCGGACACTCCGTCGTCGTCATACTCGGTAAAGGTACTCCTGCCATACGGGTAAAGCTCATAGATACGGATTCCCTTATTGATTTCACTTGTATTGTTATTAGGATTTGTAAGCGGAATAATCGCTCCGCTCTTCACGAATACGGGAAGTTTCCAAAGAGGAGACGCAAAGTTGTTGAGTATGCAGTTTCCTTCATATTTTTCCCCTGTGAAATAATCAACCCATGTGCCTTCAGGCAGATAAATGCCGTCGCGGATGTCATTTCCTTTCTTATCCGCTTTAGTTGCCTGATAAATAGGGGCAATCAGGAAATAAGGGCCGTAGAGATATTGATATTGCGTAGCCGCACCTTGAGTATAAGCATTCGGATATTCCAGGAACATGGCCCTTATCATCGGCATGCCGTCTACAGCTTCTTTGGCGATACTATACGCATAAGGCATCAGTTCGGATTTCAGCTTCAGATACCAGCGGTTGATAGATGTAGCCGGTTCTCCCAAGGCATGCGGGTATTTTTCATTGGAACCCCAACCGTCCATGTTCAGTTCCATGGGAGTAAAGGTTTTCCACTGGAAATCACGGGTATTCACTATCAGATTTTTTCCACCGAATATACCGTCCATGTCGGAAGTGATATTCGGTTGTCCGGACAATCCCGAACCGATATAGGTAGGAATGTGGAAACGGATATACTCCCATACACCCCCCGTCTGGTCGCCCGACCAGATTCCAGCGTAACGCTGCGTTCCCGCCCAGCCATCGAGAGAGATGATAAATGGTCTGGCATCACTTCCGTAGTAAGGCATGATATGCCCGACGTCGGCTACTCCGTTCAATCCGAAAGAATAACCTGCACCTACCCAGGCAACGTCAGTTTTCAACACACGCACTCCGGCATCCCTTACTTCTTTCACAATATCCCTTTGCAACAAAGCGCTCACTCCTTCTTTCGGATGCAGGTCCGACTGTGTCCATAGTCCTATTTCCACTCCGTTCTGACGGGCATAATCCCCCAGACTTTTCAGGTTTTGTATATTACCGTCCAATGTTTCTGTCTGTCCATATCCGGCTCCATAGCCGTCGTTCGGGAGCAGCCAGCCCAATGGCATGTCATGTTTCTTATAGCGGTCGATTACTGCACGTGCGGAGAATTGGTAGTTGTCCTTTTCTCCGTTCAGCGTTTCTTTGATTCCACCGTTATCTTTCTGGCTTTCTTTATACCGCTTGCCGTCCTCAAACAGAATGCCTTTCTCGTTTTCTACCCAGTAGTCGCGATTATAAGCATTGAGGTGTCCCTGATAAAAGCCGAATTTTGGCAACAGAACAGGGTTTCCAGTCAGTTGGTAGAAGTCATTCAACAAGGCTACTGCCCCGTCGTTAATCATATAGAATACATCCAGATAGTCTGATTCGTGGTACAGTTTTACTTTCCCCTGTTCAGTGGCTCCGAAGTCATACTTTCCTTTCTTGAAAGTGTACCACATCATGCCGTACCCATTTGTAGACCAGTAGTAAGGAGTGGGTGATGCAACTCCCCCGTCTGTCCAGCTATTCTGGTTTTCGATGGAGATAACTTTACCTTTATGGGAAAAACGTCCGTTCTGGACACCGCCGCCGTAAAAGTATTCTTGCGGGTCTTCTTTCAAGGTCAAGGTCACTTTTCCTTTCTCAAAAAGAGGTGCTTCCAGTTCTTCTACCACAACGGTGTTAGTCGCCAAGTTAGTTACTTTGAGCAATGAGGTCTTTTTATCCAACCGGACTTTTATCTTTTCAGTAGTCAGAAAGACGAAATCGTCATTCTCTTCCAATTCCAGTTGGGAGAGTTCTTTCCGAGGATTGTCTACCAATATCTGCGCTTCCGGTTTGGCTTGAGGCTCTCTAATCACTTTTCCTGAGTTATCTTGAAATACACGGAAGATGTTTTCGCCGTAGAAATCCAATGTCATTCGCCGGTTATTGGAGAATAGAATTTCGACGGTGGTGGGATTTATCTTTCTTGCACTAACAACTGGCGATATATGTCCCGCCACCTTCATCCCGACTGTATTTGCATATAACCCGGGCTGAATTGACGAAAGAAAAAAGATCACGAATAATCCTGATACAAACAAAAGCTGCTTCATACCGCCGCCTTTTATAATTAAATTTCTCATGCGTATTGTAAGTTAGTGAATATAATCACACATAGTGAAAGTTATTTTATGCTCAATAAAAAACGTAAATAAAGAGGACACTTCGAAAAGTATGAAGCTTGTCAAGCAGCTACTTTATAAAAGTGCCCTCCATTTATATAAGAACCTATTTCAGAACTGTTAGATTAGAGTTTGCGCCCCAGTCCAAACTCAGCAACTTGCGCAGACGAACCTCCTGAACTATACGATCTATACTGTACTTTGACATACCGATAAGTTGATTCTGGTATATTAAAATACTGAATATCATACAAGTCCTCAACAATGCTGATAACTTCATCATTTATTTTTGTAAAACTTACATTGTCATTACTGCCATAAATATCTACGGACAACACCTGTAAGAAGCCATTATTCTGTTTTCTATGTTGCCAATAGAAATAATTGAAAGTTTGTGCCTCTTGCATATCAACTGTAAAGTTCGGATCTGTCGTCCCCTCATAACCATTCATTGATTTACCTGGTTTAATCATTGATAAATAAGTAGTTTGCTTACCATCCAATATATCTTCCGGTTTTCCGGTATTACCATCTGTCACATAATTCTGTCCATTAGCATATTTTGCAAAAGTAGACACCGTCCACGAATCACGATCCAATCTGATATCACCGATAATCTCCAATGTAATAACATCCGTCACTCCGCTGTCATCAACTGCCGCCACATTGACTGTCACTTCACCTGCCGCAATCCCTTTAATCACACCTGTCTCTGACAGTTCAACAAATGCATCGCTACCTTCAGCAAGAGTAAAAATTAGATCTTGATAGCTTGCATTAACAGGCAATACTTTGATTGCCGTATTCAAATCCAAGGTTTCGTTTATATTGATAGATTCTGGCATAGCACTTTTATCAATGCCTTCAACCAATACAGCCGGGGCTTTCCCCTGTTCCACGACAAGTTCTACCTGATGATTTTCATCATAAGTCAGAGACATCTTGGCAGTGCGGCCGTTGATATCTTCCGACAAAGCCACGTCTATCATTATCTTACCATCCTCAATATAACCGGAACACCAACTCTCGTGATTAACAATATACACTACACTCGCATCAAGCCCCTCAGCCAGCCTGTAGTCACATGTCAAACTTCCTCCTTCATAATCGATACTCATCGGTTCAGTTGATACAGTCACCCAATTATCCGGTACAACAACCGTTTTCTCATCATCGTCACAGGCAGCAACAAAAACTCCTACAAAAAGTAACAATAATGTCACTACCCATATATTCGTTATTTTCTTCATATTCTTAAAATTTTTAGATCATTATTCGTGTTATAATTCCATCATCTATAGTCATCCAGATTGGTTTCCGTAATCTGATGAACATTTGGTCGCGGCATAGGATAACCCATTCCGTTAATTTCCTCTTTCAATTGTTTAATCTGTTCTTCCGTAATTTCAAATGACTTGCTTCCATAGTCGTTCAATGTTGTCTTAACCGGATATAAGAATCCCCACTTTTCAAAGAAATCAAGCATATTCAAACCGGATATAGCACACACCTGACGTACAAAATCCAATTGGTTCATACCTTGGTTCGCCCCCTTGTCACTCGGACTCTCATGTGTACGGAAGTATTCATATAAATCATGATAAAAATCTTTCTTTTCCAACACATCTATCATGTACAATTTAAGTTGCCAAAATGGTACTAATTGAGTCTCACGAGTTATGCTTGAAATACCCGGGAGGCAATGAGGACGTTTTCCATCCACTATTAACGAGGTAGCACCTTGATAGATATTAACATATGTTCCCAATGTCTGATCGTTCTCGTCTTTTAATGTACATCCGTCCACCAACAACTTACAAGGCCTGCCAAATGATGTTTGTATAAAAAGAGACATAATATTATTGGTAACTTCAGTCTGACCAGACCATTTCAGCCCTGGACGTGTCTGGTTGCAATGACCGACCTCATGCGCAGGCCCCCAACAACGAGCAGGAAAATTGTCAGGTTTACAGAACGGTTCCGCATAGTAATCACTGGCATTATAAACCGTGCGATAATCTGACGCATTCGGGCTACTCGCCTTATAGTCAATACAAAAGTGCATCCGGTTGTTGAACATCCGGTCATATTCGACAAGCCCCATAAACTCTTCCTCCAAATACACCAAACGATCCAAATTTTCAATGGTTTTCGTTATCTCCGTATCATACTTTTTAAAATCAGATATTCTCCATGTCAGATGTGAGTATTCTCCTAAGACATCAATATCCTGATACTTGGCATTGTCACGAATGGAACTCCAATCACTTTCCCGGTTTTTCCTGACATCGAAATAACCATTCACTTTCCCCATCGCAAAATGCACTTTCACCGTTTTCATTTCAATAACCTTCTTCTGATTACCATCAGCATCCTCAAACCGAAGAGGTATGTCATCGCCTACATGATTCAGAATATAAATCAAACCACCCACTTCTACTGTCACCTCATTATATCCTTCCGACAGCTCGTAGGTTTTTGAATTATTATAGCCGCCGTTCAAATCCTGGATAAGCATTGAAACCTTACCACCCTCATAAATATCACCAACAAATATAGACAAGGTTTCACCAGCCTTTGCATAGATTCCGGTCGGATTATCTCTCAAACTATATTTGGAAGTCTTGTTGGCTGTAGCCATTATCGCAGGATTCTGATAAGGACGATAATCTGCCAATCGGTAGGAGGAGTCATAATCACCACTCAACAAAGCAAGCCCCAATTCTTTCAAATATTGATTAGGAATCTGCTTAATCTGTTTTTCTGTTACTCCTTCCTTAAGCTTCATGCCCATATTATCAGCAAAAATAACGGCCGGATCGAATTTATTATTGCTAGCTTCCATAAAATTCCATCTCAGCACAACTTACCCTGTTCTCATAAGCTTTGTTTATTGTAAAACGGACATACCTGACATTTTCTATCGGTTCCGACAGCTTTATGGTAAACGGAGTATGTACTCCGTCCCCTCTCGAATAATCTCCTATCTTTATAAATTCATCAGGTTTTCCGGCAGTCGACACTTCTACACTAAACTGGTCAAATGACCCCCATTTATTTCCTGCATCAGTGCGAGGAGTATAAACTATACTATTCAGCGTATGCTCCTTTTCCAATTCATATCTGATAAAAAACGGATATGAAACCGCCCCGAACGCAGAATTGAAATATGTTTTCTTATTTCCGTCATAAGACATTTTCAAAGTCAACGGATTCTTATCTGAATCTTTGCCTTGCGTTTCTTCAGAAGTAGCCTCTCCACCAATCACTTTTATTAATCTGTCAGCAGAACTGGGTGCAGATTCCTGAGATATTGTAATATTACATTTATGATTATCATCGTATGCTAATGTTAATACCGAAGTTCTTACTCTCTCCGTAAAAGAACGTTCGCACACAATTGTCATTTTACCATTTTCAACTACAGCAGTCAACCAATCGTCTCCTTTATTACTCAAAGCAGATATTATCCGGCTCATATCCAATCCTTGTCCTAATACAAATTCACGGCTTTCCGTCCCTCCTTCATAAGAGAAATTCATGGATTCTGTAGATATGGTAATCCAGTCATCCGGAATAGCGGAGTTTGTATTGTCACTACACGAGAAGGCTAAACAAGGGTAAAGTAAAGATAAAAAGATTATCTGCAACTTACACCACCGATCTTTTATGAAACGTATTTTTGTATTTCTCATGACTTCATTTCGATATTTTATGTGTGAAGCAAAGGTGAAGCCGGTACAAAAGAAACCGGCTTCCGCCTTAATCTATCAAGTTTTCAAACGGTTAATTCCACAACGGATTTTGAACCGTCAACTCACTCTTCTGCATCTCATTGTAAGGTACAGGATACAGTAACATTGCCTTTGACCATGGATACCTGTCTACCACAATGCGATTGTAATATGAATCGGCGCCAATTTTTTCATTAAACTCAATAGCGGTATTTTTAGCACTATTGTACGTTTTTACAGCCGACTTACTGATATCCATACCATAACGTACCAACGACTTGTTCTCATTATCTTTAATCCATTCACCGGTAGTCTCATCTTGCGACCATCCCGCACGCATCCATCTGTGCATATCGAAGTAATAGTTTCCTTCTCCCAACATTTCAATGATACGCTCACGATAGATAGCCTCACGCTGCAAGTCCTGATTTCCAATAATATTCTTTCCATAAGGTGCAGCCTTCGTTGCCAATTCCCTATAGCCCGGAATACCGGCACGTTCACGTACCAAATCCAGATATTTGATGATATTCTCATCGCCCGGATTAATTTCATTACATACTTCCGCATAGTATAAATAGAAATCCGCCAACCGGAAATAAATCCACGGACGTCCCCAGTCCGTCGGGTTTGAGCCTTCTTTTAAAAGTGTGCGGTTATTAAATTTATAGAGCAGATAACCAGCCCTTGCATGCATAGTGTTGTCCCTGTAAGCCGCGCCTCCAGAACTGAAATACGCTCCCCAATCTGGATAACTGCTTCTTTGTATATGCCAACTCTTGCCCTCATATGTAACATCAGCATAAAAACGAGGTTCACGATTCACGTACATATTAAAGATGTGCTTGTCAACATGTTTAGTCTTATTACAAACATTTGCCCAATTAGTGAATCCATTTTCATTATAATCCGGGTCTTCACTAATATCCAACCCGCTGTCCGTAAAGAACAGGTCGATGATATTCTGATAAAAACCGACATTTCCCATTCCACTGGGAATGTCTCCGGGAATCGTACGGGCTTCCATCTTAAGGGTAACACCATCATTATAGTCATTATTTCCGTTCGCCCAAAGAATCTCATCGTTATAATACTGAAACAATTCGTAGATAGATGTATGCGGATCCCTGTCCTCAGAATAATACAGATCCATACCATGCGATTCGGCAAATCTCAACAAAGCTTCCAGGTGTTTCTTTGCAGTTTGCCATTTATTGTCGTCACGATCAGGGAAAAGACGTTTTCCGTCTTTATTTGTCAAACTTAATGCTTCCCTATAGCCACCGTTAAACAAAGGAGAAGCTGCATATACCCATAAACGGGCACGCAATGCCAAAGCTGCCGCTTTTGTCGGACGCAAAATTTCCCGGAGATTATACATGCTGTTATCATGAGTATAATCTTGCCCTGTACCTGTCTTTATCGTTTCAGGCAAATCATCCCTATATTCACCATTTATTACAGATTCCAACAACTGATCAATATGTCCCACCATCTCATCAACAGAAGCGCGGGCATAATCTACGTTTTCATCAGATGGATCGGCAGTCTCGGGAATTATAGGCGTAGGACCATACAACTCAAACAGTAAGAAATAATTATATGCAAGCAAATAAGTGACATCAGCTTTATAACGACGCATCTCCTCTACTGAAATATAACCGTCGGCATTGATCGGATCACCTATGCTTTCAGGAGCCATATCCAAGAATATCATGGCTTGACGAATCTGTTTATAACAGTTCCACCAACGATTGTGAGTCGTGCTACTGGGAGTAAAAGTATTCTGCCCGAATTTCAGCACATTCGGATGAGCGCAAACTATTTCTCCAGAATAGATGGCTTGCGCATTAACAGTACCATTAGAATTTTGCACATCCAAACCTACTTCCGAGTAATTCGGACAAGTCTGATAGATTTCCCCATACCATTGCTTGATATATTTAGCTTTGGAAAAAACCTCTTCTTTGTCCAGATTCTGTGCAAGTTCTTTAGAAACATCCAGATAATCAGAGCAAGAAGCCAACATACCTGCCAGTGAAATGGCGGTCGCCGTACATATTGTTTTTATGATATTCATAATGTATTATTCTTATAATTGATATTGGTTAAAAAGTCACATCAAGACCAAATGTCCAGGTCGCATTAATCGGGTATCTCGCGCCACTGTTCCCTATTTCCGGATCCCACAACTTAACGTGATCCCATACGGCAAGATTACTTCCCTGCACATATACGCGAAGATTCTGCATTTTCCATTTCTGCACCAGTTTCTTATCAAACTGATATCCCAGTTCTACATTTTTTCAAGCGAAGGAAGCTCCCGTCCCTATACCACCATGTACTATTCAGAGTATTATTGCTATAATTATTGGTATGCAAACGAGGATACAATACGTCCATATTATTGGGATCATTTGCACTCCAGTGATCGGCTGCCTGTACACGTGCGGAAGACTGATCCTTTCCGTTAGCAAACGGAACAAAATAGTTGGTGTTCGCTTTCAAATTGACGGATGCCTTACCCACACCCTGGAAGAATACTCCGGCATAAATACCTTTATATTGTACATTAAGGCCAAAACCATAAACGATTTGCGGGTTATTCGGAAGAACACCGCTATAGTAAGTCTGGTCATTATCATCAATAGCACCGTCACCATTCAAATCCTTATATTTGATATCACCCGGCTTCACGTCAGAAGAATAAGTCGCAATTCCATCTTTTAACTTATAGTTGTAGCTACCGTCAGCCTTTTGGGTAATAATAAAATCCTGATTGGTAAATAATCCGTCCGCAACATATATCTTGTTCGTCCCAATAGAAGTTCCGGTTTGAGCAAGCCACGGATAAGCTTGAGGGATTTCATCTTTTTCTATAATCTTATTAACCGCATAGGTCACGTTACCTCTGGCCGAAAGCACCCAGTCTCTTCCTATGTTATGTTTTACTGTTATACTAGCATCAAAACCCTTATTGGTCGTCACACCGAAGTTTTGCCAGGGATTTTCACGAAAACCGGTAGCAGTAGGAATAGTTACGCGCTGAATCAAAATATCTTCACGGCGATTACTGAAATAATCGGCAGTAATATCAACACGTCCACGGAACAGGCCCAAATCAATACCAAAGTTTGCCTTCTTCTCAATCTCCCAGCTAATGTACGGAGCAGCAAATGTATTTTCATAGATTCGTCCCATATCATTCGTAGGACCGCCGTTCACACCTGCATTTAAACCAACATTCTGGCTACCGCTATCTGTTAAGAGCTCTCTATACACAAAACGGTCACTTCCTGTATTATCATTACCTGTAAGACCGTAAGAAGCTCTTAAACGTAATTTGCTAAGAATATTCAGGATATTTTCTTTTTGCATAAATTTCTCGGCATGTACATTCCAGGCAGCACCTACTGCAGGGAAAACACCCCAACGGTTACCGGGAGCGAAATTCTCACTACCTGTTGCACCAAAACTGGCTTCCAATACATATCGGTTATCGTAAGCATAAGTTCCGCGCATTACAATATTCTGTTTGCGGTAAGGCAACAGTTTCAAGCCACCGACATCTTGTGAACCATCCGATTTTCTGGAACCCTGGTACTGAGTTTCTTTTTGGTTGTACACAAAAGTGCCTGTAACGGCATGTTTCTTTCCAAAAGTACGCTCGTAATTCAACTGCGCTTCAATATAAATCTTCTTTGTACCACTGCTTGTGCTGACAGAAGCTTCCCCAAGCGGGCTACCCTCCGCAAATAACTTCTTGGTAAGCAACCCATTTTCATCCCGACCTGTAACCGTATACTTATCCGGGCTCATTGAACGTTTTAAAGTAGAACTGAAATCAGCGTCGAAGCTTATACTACCTTGAACGGACAATCCTTTGGTTATGAAATCGAGCTTTTGTTTCAAAGTCGCTTTGGTTTGCATGGCAACAGACCACTTTTTAGAATAACCGGAATAATTCAACAAGTTATAAGGGTTATAACGGCCGTCCGCATCCGTATCACACACAGCCGCTGTACCGTCCGACCATACAAAAGGCACCAGATGTGTGGGGAAAAGTATAATGTGCTTGAAAATCTGGTCTGAAGTATTTCCTGGATTATTCTGAGTTCTATACTGCCCACTCATATCCACGGAAAGTTTAGTCGTCGGAGTTATATCCATATCCACATTGGAACGTAAATTATAACGTTCCAGACCAATATTAGCATTATAATCGTCAAGTGGATTCGACTTGAACATACCATTTTCCTTGTAGTAAGCTCCTGATACAAAGAATTTAGTTTTCTCCGAACCACCCCGCAAATTAATCGTATAACGTTGGTTCTGTGTGTTATTTGACAATAAGTCTGTCCAGATAGAATTCGGATATAAATCCGGATCAACACCATCCCGGTATCTTGCCAGTGCTTCCGCACTATATGGAGCATTATTCTGCATATAACCGTCCCAATTAGGATTTCCAGCATCATTCCAGGACGCTTCATTCCACATTGACAAATAATCCCAGGAATTCATCAACTCCGGCATACGTGTAGGAGTCGCAATGCTATATTGCGCATTGAAACTGATAATCGTTTTTTGAGCACGTCCACGTTTGGTAGTTATCAAAACTACCCCGTTAGCTCCCTCGGAACCATATACAGCAGTGGCAGCGGCATCTTTCAAGACTGTAAATGTCTCTATTTCATCTGTATCAAGATCGTTCATACTACGAGGCACACCATCTACCAACACCAAAGGGCTTGTACCACCAGCATATGAACTTTGACCGCGAATCCAGAAATCAGCATCATCATTTCCCGGTTCACCTGAACGCTGGATAGCAATCACACCTGCCACCTGACCGGCAATCGTATTTGACAAACTACGTGTCGGTATAGCGATCTCGGCAGGTTTCATTGTATTGACAGAAGACACAACACTTTCTTTCTTTTGTGAACCATAACCAATAACGACTACATCATCCAGATTTACATTAGATTCTGCCATAGCAATGTTGATAATGCTTTTTTCTTTCACTTTCTGTTCCACGCTATTATAACCAATATAGCGGAATTCCAATACCTCACCTTCCCGAGCCTTAATTGTATATTTACCATCCATGTCTGTCAATACGCCGTTGATAGTGCCTTTCACTATTACCGTAGCTCCGATAATAGGTTCTCCCGTCCCATCAGAAACAACACCGGTGACGGTTTTGACCATTCCTTTTTTAGCTGCCGACACTTCCTTGGAAGCAGGTGACAACACTATCTGCCGGTTCTGAAATTTGAATGTAATAGTAGTCGAGCCGAACATTTTACGAAGCGCCAGACGTATTTCTTCATTCTTACAGTTCAAACTTACCAATTGCTCTGTATTTATCTCAGTTGCGTCATAAGAGAACAAGTACCCCGAAGCCTTCTCTACTTTTGTCATGGCTTCTTTCAAAGGTATTTTACTGAACGATATGCTAATCTTTTCCGTACCGCTTTGAGCGAATATTCCAATAGAAAAGAGGCATACAATAATTAATAAATGAATTTTCTTGTATTCCATAAGTAAATTAGATATTTTATATTCCATACATTTTTTATTCCAAGTGTTTTTCAAATCAATGCAAGATCATAGTTTCACATAGGCTTTCATATTTAAAGGTTTAACAATATTTTTTACATATTATAAAGCCGGGGATTACCAACCGGCATGTTCATTCTTGTTTTCACGTGAATCGGCACTGCGTCTTTTTTCCCCTGTATAAATCCATTCGATTTCGTCTGTGCGTATTTTTCCATCATGTGTTGCGACGGCTTTTATTTTATTTATTCCATCTTCTAATGTTACATTATCAAAAACATAATGTACGTCAGTATACCCTTTACGAATACCAGTCAGTTCCTTTCCGTTGAGATATACTTTCGGAATACCAATATTGGAATAGACAGTCACAGAAGTCTGTTTCCGTTCTCGATCAGTGTTACGGCGTTGAGTCAGATAGAGTACCGGATCTTCGCTCCAGTTGGCTTTGTACCAGTAATAAGAGTCTTTTTTCATTTTCCGGTCAAAAGTCATCAACCCCTTCAGGTTACGGGCAGGTACGCCTCCACGGCTCCACATCGGCACGCCAAAGTCAAACATATTCCATAAATAGGAAGCAATGATATAAGGATGTTTCGAGATGACACTCCATTGATACTCATGTGTTTTGGTTTGGAATGTTTCGGGATAGAAAGGTTTTCCCCAGTTCAAGGCATCACCAAGATATTCTGTCTGATGATCCGGATTAGCGTCCGCGCCATATTCTGTTAACATCAGTTTCTGCCACGGATATTTCTCTTCAAGCCCTTTCACCCACGGTTCAATATCTTGCAGTTTCTTCTCATACCACCCGAAATAACGGTTCATTCCCTGAATATCAGCATTCTGATTCACCGCATGCTCAGCGTGTCCGAAGCCATTGACGGCTACTGTATAGCGGTCCGGATCCTCTGTCTTGGCAAGGTCATGAAGTGCCTGTGTCAGTCCGGCCGTATATTCGTGAGGTTGATATACTTCATTATGTAATCCCCAGACATAAATAGAAGGATGATTGAAACTCTGACGAATCAATTCACGGAGTTGAGATTGTGCGTTTTCGGCTTCATACCCTGTCACACGATTCACAAAAGGTATTTCAGCCCAAATGACAAGTCCCAATGAATCACAGCAAGAATACAGATAATCCGACTGCTGATAGTGGGCAAAACGAACAGTTGTTGCTCCTATGTCCATAATTTGTGCCAAATCAAAGTCATGTTCCTTATTAGTGAGAGCACTCCCCAGCCCCCACCAATCCTGATGACGGGTTACTCCATACATCGGATACTTCTCACCGTTCAGATAAAATCCCTTACCGGCTATAATCTCATATTTACGGATACCCAACGGTTGGACTACTTCGTCAATTACTTTTCCATCCGCCATCAGACGTGAAACAACTTTGTATAAATAAGGATCCTTACGTCCTTGCCAGAGATGAGGCCTGTTCAACTCAAAAGAGGAGACATAAGTTTGTGTTCCTTGTGGAGTTAGTTCCAAAAGAAGACGATGAGAATCCACTTTCTTTCCCTCTCGTGTATAAATGATGTTTTCAAGCACCAGACTGGCAGGAGTCAGGCTACCGTTATCCAGTTTTACCTTCACAGCAATATCTGCCGAACGTCTCAGATACGTTTTTCTGGGTAATATACACTCCCGGAGAAGCACAATCGGTTACTGTTATGTTATTTTGCTCAGTAATAATAAGCCAAACCGGACGATAAATTCCTCCATACACACCGAAAAGGTTATGATTCACAGGAATAACATCCGCACGGGAAGCATTGTCAGCTTTCACCATGATTTCGTTTTCAGCACCGAGCTTTAAAGCGGTTCCGATTTCAAAAGCAAAAGCACTGTATCCTCCTTTATGTGTGCCGACAAGCTTACCGTTCACATAAACCTCGGTGTTTGCGCCCACACCTTCAAACCGAAGAAATACACGCTTCCCTTTCAAGCCTTCGCCAAAGAATTGTTTTTTTTTATAATAGCCGACTCCTTCGTAAAAGGAAGCCGCTTTTACCTGCATATCTTTAGCATTCCATGTATGAGGCAAATTTACT
Organism: Bacteroides sp. BFG-637; assembly: GCF_024793605.1. Taxonomy (NCBI): domain Bacteria; kingdom Pseudomonadati; phylum Bacteroidota; class Bacteroidia; order Bacteroidales; family Bacteroidaceae; genus Bacteroides; species Bacteroides sp. BFG-637. The sequence continues at coordinate 1,121,669 of NZ_JANUPD010000002.1, forward strand.
GTTTCCCATTTCCCATTCCACTGGGCAGCCACTTTTACCGGCTCTTCCGAAAAGGGACCGCGTTTGAACAACCATCCTTCATTGAAAGAGGTCACTTCACGGGCAGCAAGAGAGAAGAACTGCCCGAGAAGCATCAATAATATAAATGTAGAATTGAACTTCATAATCTAATTCCCTATTTGGTTTATGTCAAAGCATCCCGATAAATTCCCTTTGTTCCTTTAGCTGCACGAACTTTAAGCCGGATGACATAAGGTTCATCCGGATTCTTCTCAGGGATAGATATGTTATACTCGTTACGGGCTGTTTCGACAACATTCATCTCTTCGCCGGTTCCCAACAAGGCAGCTTTTTCAACTGAAATTCCTTTCGGAGTTTTTACCACTAGACGTTCACTATATGGTTGATTAAATACTATCATATACACTTCACCATTTTTGCCGCGTGTGTAATATCCCCAATCCTGTTTGTCGAATCCGGCATAATCACAAGCATAGACAGCTTCTCCATAACGGTGCATCCATTTGCCGATAGCTGTAGCCAACGCTTTTTCTTCCGGACGAAAATCTCCATCTGCCTGCGGGCCAAAGTTTACAACCATATTTCCACCCATAGAGACAGCATGTACAATACGATCAATTACCTCAATCGGAGTTTTGACATAACTCAATGACCAGTCTTTGTGATATCCCCATTGGTTTTCAGGAATAGTCATACAAGCTTCCCAGTCCCATTGCGTTACTTTAAGATCTTTCACCGGATCGGGCAGCCGACGCTCGTAACCGGATTCATAGTCTCCCATCAGGCGTCCGTTACTGTCGAAATGGCGTTTTCCATTATCATCGGCGCGCAGACGGCTGTTAATAGTAACGCCTGGCAGCATTTCTTTCAACATTTGCTCCGCATGAGCAGTCCACCAGCCATTCTTCTTGATACTGGCATCCCATGTACCGTCAAACCAAAAATCTTTCACTGTCGGGTAACGCGTAGCCAATTCTTTCAACTGATTGTCCGTAAATTCCAGAAAGCGGCTGAATGCAATACTATCTTCTTCGGATTTGATACTATAACGGTAGTCGGGATGGCTCCAATCCATTACAGAGAAATAAAAGTGCACATCAATGCCTTCGTCATTATAGGCTTTTACCATTTCGCCCAATACATCTTTTTTATAAGGAGTATTCGCAACCGTATATTTTGAATATTTGCTTGGCCACAAACAGAAGCCTTCATGATGCTTCGTTGTAATCTTTACGTACTTGGCACCCATTTCTTTCGCCATTTTAGCCCATTTCTTTGCGTCAAATTTTGTGGGATTCCATTGTTCCATCAATTTCAACCATTCGTCAGCAGGTACTTTTGCCCAACTTTTCAACCATTCGGCTGCTCCACCATACACTTTCCCATTCCATTCTCCTCCGGGAATGGCATATAGTCCCCAATGGATAAAAGCCCCCAGACGATTATCGCGGAATTTTTGCATAGCAGGATCTTGTCTTTTACCGTCATTCGTAGCTCCATATTTCAAAGGAATCTCCTTTTTAGTCTCCTGGGCAAAGGTTACAGAACCGACAGTAATTAATAATAATAGCAGCGTTATCAATTTGCTTTTCATGTGATAAATAATATTAGAGGTTCAATGATGCACTAAAAATTAAAGCACCGTAAAAGTATAGGAGACATACAATTTCCATAAACGTAAATATTGCAAAAAGAAAGCTTGTGAATCCGCATGGAAGAAACGACCACATTTTATGGAAGATTTGGGTACATTTTGCTTCTTCTTTCCAATTTCTCACAAGTTATACCCCACACAATTCTAGCAAATAACAACCACAAAACAAGCTTATAAGAACCTGTCCAAATCTGTACGGTTATGGATTAATTCATTCTACAAGCTCTTGTCTTATGCATCTTACAATAAAATAGACTAAGAACCTATATGAATGATGTATTTTGTTTCTATTCACTAATCGCCGACCTCTGTTGCCTATCTAGCCAACTAGAGTCGGCTGTTTAGACAACAGTAGTCAGCTAGATAGACAACAATAGTTGGCTTCTCATATGCAAACTATTTAATTTGATAAGATTGTCATAGCTGAGATGAAGGCTACGAACTGTGAAGATACAAAACTGCGAAAGTGTAAACACTGTGAAGGCGTGAAGACCGTGAAGAAGAAAGTTACTCTTTGTCTGTTCACAGGGAACAGCTGTCAGACAGATAATTATCTTCCAGTGAAGAAAGTGAAAGAGATGGATTCAACTTTATTGCGTCTTTAGTCATTTTCGGTACGATTCGTCCATTTCAAAATGGAAATGAACAAATCAGGACTACTCTCCTTTTTTACTCCGTACTACTTGTGGAGCAACTCCAAAATATGATTTGAAGGATTTACTGAAGTAACGAGGTGAAGAAAAACCTAATCGGATAGAAATCTCTGAAATATTAAACTCGGAATGGTTCTTTAACAGAAACATAGCTTCATCAAGTTTTACTTTTAAAATAAACTCATTCGGGGTCAATCCGGTTATCTGTTTGAATTGCATATATAGTTTGCTGCGCCCCATACAAAGTTCAGAAGCAAGTGTCGTAACATCAAATTCCTGATTTTCAAAATTCTCTTTTATAATACTGACACATTTCACCAGCAACTCCCTATCACGTTCATTAATAACTTCCGGTACAGAAGACTCTGTTACTGTTTTATCTGCATAATGAGCGATCAGGCGCTTCTTATTCTTTATGAGATTATTGCAACGGGCTAATAATACCTTTACATTAAATGGCTTCGTTACATAATCATCCGCTCCGAACATCAAACCTTCCACAACATATTCTACAGAAGTTTGGGCAGTCAGCAGAACTACAGAAATATGAGAAAGTTCCACATTGGTTTTAATCTTATAACATAATTCCTTTCCTGACATTTCAGGCATCATCACATCACTCACTATCAAATCAGGCTGTATTTGTTGTGCCATCACCCAACCTTCGCGCCCATTCCGTGCAATATATACCTTATACATCGGTAAAAAGATGTCCTCCAACATAGATAATAATTCTTCATTATCATCAACCAAAAGAACAGCAGGCTTATCTCCTTTCACACTTTCTTGCAGAGACGGATGTTGTGCCGGCTCAACAATCTGATCATGAATGGGAACGGTCTCCTGAACAATAACCGACTCCCGTCCCTCCGTAACCGCCATCTCTTCATCACTAAAATGCCGGTTTCCCAAAGGAAGAAACAAAGTAAACTTAGTCCCCTTACCTACTGTACTCTCCACATCTATCTTTCCATGATGCATAGTCATAATTCCTTTAGCCAAAGCCAATCCGATTCCTGTCCCCAAAGTAAAAGCTGAGGAAGAATTGTCTGTCTGATAGAATCGGTCAAAAATCTTCGAGATCTGTTCTGCCGGGATTCCTATACCTGTATCACAAACCGAAACCAAAGCCTGGGAAGCAATTTTTCTGACCTCAATCGTTATCATACCTTTATTAGATGTATATTTAAAGGCATTTGACAACAGATTAAAGATCACTTTTTGCATTTGTGTCGAATCAAACCATACGGAAATTGATTCTTCCACATGATTAAAACGATAATTGATTTCCTTCTTTTGAGCATATTCATAAAAGCACATATAAATCTGACGAGTAAAAGTGACTAAATTTTGTTCTTCTACCTTCAGTTTCAAATATCCTTGCTCCTGCTTACGGAAATCAAGCAATTCGGATATCAGGTCCCGCATATGCCAAGCGTTTTTATAGATACGAAGAATACGGTTATACACAGATGTACTTAATTTATCCATTTGCATCAACACTTCAATCTGTCCTAGGATAAGAGTAAGTGGAGTGCGAAACTCGTGAGAAATATTTGTAAAAAAACGTAGTTTTGCCTGATTTAGTTCTTCAATTCTCTCCTTTTCTTTCCGCTCAAATTCCAAAGAAGACTTTAAAGCAGCCTGCCGTGTTTTAAAACGGATAAATGCGATCATTACCCCTAGTAAGCAAAGGAGATAGAAAAGATATGCCCATATAGTAGCATAAAAAGGGGTGGAAACATGTACATTCAAATAAATCTCACTCTCCGGCTTCGGGTTATCCCATGAACGAACCCTAAGTATATAATCTCCGGGAGGCAAATTTGTATAAGTAATTGTGGTTCCGGAAGTTTGAGTCCAGGTCTTATCAAAACCCTCCAAGCAATATTCAAACAAACGGTTCTGCTCATTATTATAATCAAATGTGGCAAATTCCACTGTTATGTTATTTTGCTTGTAACTCAAAAATATATCCGACGTCTTTGCCAGTATATCAGACAAAATACCTGTATTGTCATTAGGAATGATCTCCTCATTAAAAATAAGTAACTTATCAAAATTCAAGAAATTTCTGACCGGTGTTGCATATAAGGATTGTTCCTGAAACAAGGCTAACCCATTGGTACCACCTATAAAAATAACCGATTTCTCACTACGATATAAAGCGGAGCCTTGACTATAAGTCTGATTGAAGAGATGATATGTATCTTCTACTGTCTCTTTTTCCCGACTAAAGACAGAAAGCCCTTTTCCATGTAAAAGATAGAGCCTTTGGTCTTCAACCGATTCACATATATAATAACAGTAATCACTCGGAAGGCTATGATTCAAAGTACTGTATGATTTAAAAGCTTGCTCTTTTTCCTGATATTTGAATATTCCCGAACCTATCGTACAGAAATATACATCTCTTCTGCTATCCTCAAAGATATGCACAACTTTAAATCTCCCTATTGCAGCAGTATCCTTGGCATCCAATAGGTAACGAGTTACCTTCGATGATGGTAAATGCACACAAATAACCCCTCCACTAGCCGACGCAAGCCACATACGATGACGGCTATCAATCAAAAAGGTTTCATATGCATATTCCCGGCTCACCAACTTTTGAATAGTAGTATCTTCCGAAAGCGGAGAAAATTTCTCCGTCATCGGATCCATAAAAATCGGACCACCCTGTGTCAAAAGAGCAAGCCCACCCTTATACTCTTGAATATCATTCACAATCTCATGCGGCAAGGATGCCGGATTTCCCCTTATATGATGAAGTGTATGTCCTTTGTTTGACTTTAAGTCCAAAATGAACAATCCTCCCAAATGGGTACCTACATACAACCGGTCATTCTCTGTCCGATAGAATATTGATTTCAGATTATCACTTCCTATACTTTTCGTATCTTCCGGATTATGCTGATACCGGATAAAGCTTCCCGTAGCCGCATGATAACAATTCAAACCTCCTCCCTCTGTGCAAATCCACAAATTCCCTTTATTATCTTCTGTCATTTTACCGACAACCGGAAAACTCAGGCAATCTTCCTGTAAAGGTTCCGCATAATAGAAATGATTATTTATTTTATCAGGATTAAAGACATTCACTCCCCCATAATAAGTTCCAATCCAAATATTGCCTTGCATATCTTTATGAAGGGACAGAATCGAATGATGACTCAGCGTATTTGACGAATCTCCATAACGCGTATAATGGCTCCATTCATCAACCGCCGGATCATAACAGTCGAGCCCACGGAAGGTCCCTATCCAAATACGTTTAAAATTATCTTCCAATATACACCGAACCTGATTGTTCGACAATCCCTTTTCTCTTGAATCATCTCTATAATGCGTTATCTCACGGGTAGCAGAAATACGGAATGCCCCATCCCAAGTGCCTACCCATATATTGCCGTCACTATCTCCTGAAATACATTTACCTCTGCTGAACGAAAACAACACGTCCTGTCTGGCAAGATTCTTACGGGAAATGGCAATCAAATGCCTGGATGTTACGACCCATATCGAATTCTTATTTACATATAAGGCTTCTCCTGCTCCAACCTGCAATCGGGTTACAAAAACCAAATCAGGATTATTATCTGTATAATAATAAATACCGGTGCCACAACTGACCCAAAGAGTATCTCCTTCACAGAATATACCTCTTACATCTTTCTGTCGTAAACAAGTGAATTGTTCTTTATAAATATCCAACTTGACCAAGTCATTTCCAGAACGGATATATACCTTTCCTTTTTTATCCCCACACAATTCATTGATTTCGTTATTCGTCAATCCTTGGCCATCTTGTGAGGGACGGAATATTTTCACTTCCTTGCCGTTATATCTGTTCAAACCTTCCGTTGTCCCCAACCACACCACACCTAACTCATCCTGATAAATGGAAGGAATGCAAATCTGAGACAACCCGTCCGAGACTCCCAAATGTTTAAAATAGTAGTCTTTTCCGCTGGCTATTGTCATGCACAGCAAGCTCAAAATAACAGCAACGAAAACTTTTCCTTTTTCAGATATAATCAAACCTCTCATTTAGCCAAACACAATAAAAGATTAAGATACTTCATCAATCCTGTAACGACTGTCTGTCGGATACGAATTGGTTGATAGTATAAGTGCCTGCTATTTGTAAGTCCGTAACCTTACTATTTAAGAGTATTATAGGGAAGGGATACAAAAAAGGGCACAAACACACTTTCCTTCATTGCTTGGTAAGGCTCTAGCAAAGCCCGAAGTTCAAATAAAGAAAAAGCAGTCTACGCCCTTGGATAAGGGTATAAACAATGCTTAGACTTATTATTTTGAACTTCCTTTTAAATTTGCTAGATTTAACCAAGTCAAATAACTGCCTACAAGTTATACAATATGTCTTTTAATTAATATTCCTAAAATATACCTCCTTTTTGTTTGAATTTGCCCACAAAGTTAAATAAAAAAGACGAATATACGCAAAGAAACAATAAGTTATATCAAAAACTATCAGCATTACTTCAGTAATCACCCACCCAATCCAACTTTTAAGTAGATTTATTTGACGATTCTTGCTAAAATACAGGCTCACAGTTTTTTTCTTAAAAGAAATCATCGGGTTTTACAGCTAAAACCCTATCTTTGTCACAAACTAAAAGAAAAATTGGATGTTTAACTCATTTTCATTCCATAAGGATTCCGTTCTGTAAATAATCTGTAAACCTTCCTCTCATTACAGATTATCCCTTATGTTTTCTGACATACTCTTGTCAGAGTTATTTTCTATATCTAAATTTTCAAACTATTTGTATGGTCAAATGGTTGCAAGCATCATTATATGCCTCCATTCGCCGTACAACTAAAACATTAAAACAATGAGTAACGATTTTAAATCAATCCACGAATTCGATTTTACACTGATATGTAATTACTTCAAGGCATTAAAACGTCAAGGTCCCGGAAGTCCTGAAGTCACACAAAAAGCCGTAAGCTTCATCAACGAACTGTCCGACAAGGCACGAATAGCCGACATTGGCTGTGGCACGGGCGGTCAGACAATGGCATTAGCCAACTATACGAAAGGAGAAATTACAGGTATCGACCTTTTCCCCGACTTTATCGAGCTATTCAACAAAAATGCAATAGAAGCCCATTGTGAAGACAGAGTAAAGGGTATTGTCGGCTCCATGGACGCTCTTCCGTTTCAAGAGGAAGAGCTCGATCTGATCTGGTCCGAAGGCGCTATCTATAATATAGGATTCGAACGCGGCATGAACGAATGGAACAAATTCCTGAAAAAGAACGGATTTATCGCTGTAACGGAAGCCTCGTGGTTCACCCCGGAACGTCCCTCCGAAATAGAAGACTTCTGGATGGCCAATTACCCGGAAATCGATACGATCCCAAGAAAGATAATGCAAATGGAAAAAGCAGGATATATCCCGACAGCCCATTTCATTTTACCGGAAAATTGCTGGACCGAGCATTTCTATGCTCCCCAATTCCCCGGTTCAGGAAGCTTTCTTAAAGGAATATGCAGGAAATGACGCAGCCGCAGACCTCATCACCGGGCAACGGTATGAAGAGAGCCTATATAATAAGTATAAAGAATACTACGGCTACGTATTCTATATAGGACAAAAAAAGAGATTGATTATCTGCCGGAGAAGTTAGCAAGATAGGACAACTCTCCGGCATTTATTATCCTTTACTTTGCAGAAAACATGGAGACGAAAGATATCAATAAACAGGAATATCAGTTACGGATCAATAAAGTGACCGACTATATTCACAATCACATAGACCAGCCGTTATCATTACAGAAAATGGCAGGTATCGCCTGCTTTTCTCCTTTCCACTTCCATCGCGTATTTACAATCCTGACGGGCGAAACGCCTACGGATTATATCAAACGCACCCGGATTGAAAAAGCAGCCCTATTATTAAAACGAAACAAGGAACTTTCCGCCACCGAAATCGCCCGCCTTTGCGGCTTTAGCAGCCTTTCACTTTTAAGTCGCAATTTCAGGTTACATTTCAGTATGACGATCCGGGAGTTCCGTTCATTAAAATAAAACTCTAAAGAATATGGAAAAAGAAAATAAGATTCTGATTTTTCGAACTTCTATCACCCAAAGGCGTGACATCAAGCGCATAGGAGAGCTTTTGGCAGAGTTCCCCCAAATAGACAAATGGAATGTGGACTTTGAGGACTGGGAGAAAATATTAAGAATCGAGTGCAGGGATATCTCTGCACTCGAAATATCGGAAGTACTCCGGAACAATCATATTTTTGCCACCGAACTGGAATAAAACCGGGAAGAGAAAACCTCTCAAACTCCCAACAATTGTTTCAATTCAGCCACTCCTTCAGAAGCTCCCTTCTGAATTACATGTATCGAACGGGAAGTATGCGTATCTACCGGTTTCGGATCAATCAGATACACCTCTGCTCCTCTCGGTACATAATGAAGCAACCCCGCTGCAGGATATACATTAAGCGACGTACCGATAATAACGAAAATATCCGCTTTCTCCACGTATTGGATGGCTGTTTCAATTTCCGGCACAGCTTCTCCAAACCATACGATAAAAGGTCGCAATTGAGTGCCGTCGCCGGCCTTGTCTCCCATCTTCACTTCATATTCTTCCGGTTTCAGTTCTTTTATGTAATGGGGATTATGAGGATCTCTACTGGAACACACCTTCGTCAGTTCGCCATGCAGATGAATGATGTGGCTGCTCCCGGCACGTTCGTGCAGGTTATCGATATTCTGTGTCACCACCGTTACATGGAAGTTTTTCTCCAGTTCTGCCAACAATTCATGTCCACGGTTCGGCTTTACTTCCAACAACTGTTTCCGACGTTCATTATAGAAATTAATCACCAAAGCCGGGTCACGCTGATAACCTTCAGGAGTAGCCACCTGCTCCACAGGATATTTATCCCACAAACCGCCTGCATCGCGAAATGTACTAATCCCACTCTCGGCACTCATACCCGCACCCGTCAAAACTACCAGATTCTTCATTACTATTCCTCCTTCTTTTTTAATAGCCACACAAATGTAATCAGAATCATCGAATAAAAGAACACTTTCTTACGCTTAATATAATCCGGTTTATGCAGAACTTTAAGATGAAAGATACAGATAGTTAGCATTATTTATGGCAACAACTATTCGTCTGACTACTGTTATTCTTTCGTCTGACAGTTGTCAGACGAAAAAACAACAATTGTCAGACGCAAGTTCAACAGTTGTCAGCAGGGCAGACGCATTATATTTTTTACTATCCCACTCCTGTTTTCATTCTATTTATATAATTGATTATTAACTTATTAATTCTTTCTTATTTCGACTATTTTCCTTATATTTATAAGATATTATAAAACATAAACTAACATGAAAATAGGGATAATTGACCTTTGTAAACAAATAGAAGATCCTAGAATGAACCGTAAAAAAGTCCATAAAATGGAAACCATCGTCTATATATCCATTGCTGCTGTAATTTGTGGTGCCCAATCCTGGAATGAGATTGAGGAATTTGGCAATGCCAAAATTGCTTTTTTCAAAAGTCGCATACCTAATCTGGAGTTCATACCCAGCCATGATACTTTTAATAGATTCTTTAGCATCATAAAGCCCGAATATTTTGAGTTGATCTTCCGTAATTGGGTCAAACAAGTCTGTCAGGAGGTGAAAGGGGTTATAGCTATAGATGGCAAACTTATGCGTGGTCCAAGTAAATGTGACGGAGAACATACGACGGGAAAGGAAGGATTCAAATTATGGATGGTTTCCGCATGGTCCGCTGCCAATGGAATTTCTTTAGGACAAGTGAAGGTGGATGATAAAAGTAATGAAATTACCGCTATTCCATTGTTACTAAACTCTTTGGATCTCAATGATTGCATTGTCACAATTGACGCGATGGGCTGCCAGACAGATATAACACGGACCATCATTGAGCGTGACGCAAATTATATTATAGCTATAAAGGATAACAAGAAGAAAAACTATCAACTGGCCAAACAGATCATTGAAGATTATCAGGATAAAGACGAAATAATCAATAGAGTCACCAGGCATGTGTCCCAAAATACCGGACATGGAAGGATAGAGACAAGAACTTGTACTGTAGTTAGTTATGGACCTATAATGGAAAAAATGTTTAAAAAGAAACTTGTGGGACTGAAGTCTGTTGTTGGGATAAAATCGGAAAGAACAATAGTGGCAACAGGAGAATATACACAAGAGGTAAGATACTATGTAACTTCAATGGATAATACCAAACCGGACGAAATTTCCTCTGCCATCAGACAGCATTGGTCTATTGAAAATAATCTGCATTGGCAACTGGATGTTACCTTTCGAGAAGACTATAGTAAAAGGTCAAAAATGCAGCCAGAAACTTTTCCGCAGCAACAAAAATGGCACTTACTATCCTGAAGAAGGATAAAACAACTAAAGGAAGTATGAATCTAAAAAGGCTAAAAGCTGGGTGGGATGAAAAATATTTATCAAAACTTTTACAGGATAATGATTTTTAATGCGTCTGCCCTGCAGTTGTCAGACGATTAATTATCTACATAAACCAACCTAAATAATAAGAATAAGCCGATTAAATCCTACGAATAAAAGGACTAATTCTTAAAAGAAAAGCGATTAACTTTCACAGATATAAGAATTTTTAAATAGCAAATGCTAAATCATTCAAATAAAACACGTACTTTTGCGATTCATAAATTTGCAATTGATTGAAAGCTAAAACCATGATGGTGATGCATTTCAATCGCCAACAAAAAACATTATATGGATAAATTCAGTTACGCTATTGGCCTCGGAATTGGTCAAAACTTATCAAGTATGGGAATCGGAAACCTTGCGGTAGATGATTTCGCACAAGCAATCAAAGACGTATTGGAAGGCAATCAGACGGCTATCAGCCACAATGAAGCCCGCGAAATAGTAAACAAGTATTTCGAAGAACTGGAAGCTAAAATGGGTGCCGTTGCTATCGAGCAAGGACAGGCTTTCCTCGAAGAAAACAAAAAAGGACCGGGGGTAGTTGTTCTTCCCAGCGGACTACAATATGAAATTATCAAAGAAGGTACAGGCAAAAAGCCGAAAGCTACCGACCAGGTAAGATGCCACTATGAAGGAACATTGATCGACGGTACACTGTTCGACAGTTCTATCCAACGCGGAGAACCGGCTGTATTCGGTGTCAACCAAGTAATCCCGGGATGGGTGGAAGCGTTGCAGCTGATGCCGGAAGGTTCTAAATGGAAACTGTATATTCCGTCAGAACTCGGCTATGGCGCAAGAGGTGCCGGGGAAATGATCCCTCCTCATAGCACACTCATTTTTGAAGTAGAATTACTCGAAGTATTATAAATAAAAAATTTCAAAGCAAAATGAAAAAAGTTAGTATTTTTATGGCAATCGCCGCTGCTGCAAGCCTTGCTTCTTGTACAGCTCAAGCTCCTAAAGCAAATCTGAAATCAGACATCGACTCACTGTCTTATTCTATCGGTATGGCTCAGACTCAAGGTCTGAAAGGCTATCTGACAGGTCGTCTGGACGTTGATACTACCTACATGGCAGATTTCATCAAAGGTTTGAACGAAGGCGCAAACAAGACTAGCAAAAAAGACATCGCTTACATGGCAGGTCTGCAAATCGGTCAGCAAATCAGCAACCAGATGATGAAAGGTATCAACCAGGAATTATTTGGCACTGACTCTACTAAAACTATCAGCAAAGAAAACTTCCTGGCAGGTTTCATCGCAGGTACTTTGGAAAAAGGCGGCGTAATGACCATGGAAGCAGCTCAAGAATACACTCGTACAGCTATGGAAACTATCAAAGCAAAAGCTTTGGCAGAAAAATATGCTGACTACAAAGCTGAAAACGAAAAATTCCTTGCTGAGAACAAGACTAAAGATGGTGTAAAAACAACTCCGAGCGGTCTGCAATACAAAGTAATCACTGAAGGTAAGGGTGAAATTCCTGCTGACACTTGCAAAGTGAAAGTAAACTACAAAGGTACTTTGATCGACGGAACAGAATTCGACAGCTCTTACAAACGTAACGAACCGGCTACTTTCCGTGCTAACCAAGTAATCAAAGGTTGGACAGAAGCATTGACTATGATGCCTGTAGGTTCTAAATGGGAACTTTACATCCCTCAAGACCTTGCTTACGGTGCAAGAGAATCCGGCAACCAGATTAAACCGTTCTCTACTTTGATTTTCGAAGTTGAACTGGTAAGCATCGAAAAATAAGGAAGTTCTTTCTAAATAGAAAAAGGAAAGAGGCGCAAAACATTTGCGCCTCTTTTTTTGCTTTTTCCTATTTTTTTTCTCGGAAAAGAAGAATAATTAAAATAAATCTCTATATTTGCTTACTATTTGATAACAACAGGAAATTACAATTTATTATTATGGAAAGAATAGACAACCTCGACAGGCAGATCTTAGAGATTATCTCCCAGAATGCCCGCATCCCTTTTAAAGACGTAGCAGCCGAATGTGGAGTGTCACGCGCAGCTATTCATCAGCGTGTGCAAAGACTGATTGACCTAGGTGTCATTGTAGGCTCTGGTTACCATGTTAACCCGAAATCGCTGGGATACAGAACTTGTACCTACGTGGGTATCAAACTGGAAAAAGGATCCATGTACAAATCTGTCGTAGCGGAACTACAAAAGATTCCCGAAATTGTGGAATGTCATTTCACTACAGGCCCGTACACAATGCTGACAAAGCTTTATGCATGCGACAACGAACATCTGATGGATTTGCTGAATAACAAAATGCAAGAAATACCGGGTGTGGTAGCTACCGAGACATTGATTTCTCTGGAACAGAGTATCAAGAAAGAAATCCCCATCCGCGTTGAAAAATAATTATGATGGAGTTTCTAAATGAATATCACCTCGCAGGGTTATTCATCGGAATATGTACCTTTTTGATTATCGGCCTTTTTCACCCCGTCGTGGTAAAGGCCGAATACTATTGGGGTACAAAATGCTGGTGGATATTCCTGATACTCGGCATAGCCGGTGTGGTCGCCTCATTAAGCATCGATAATGTGATTTTATCTTCTTTGCTTGGCGTGTTTGCGTTTTCTTCCTTCTGGACGATTAAAGAGGTTTTCGAACAGGAAGAACGGGTACAAAAAGGATGGTTCCCCAAGAACCCGAAGCGCAAATATAAGTTCTAAAAATAAAGTATCGTAGTTTTTTATCAAAAGGATTTGCATAATTCGAGGGAAAATACTACTTTTGTCACCGCATCCAACAAAGGATACACCGGACTTGTAGCTCAGTTGGTTAGAGCAACAGACTCATAATCTGGAGGTCCCTGGTTCAAGCCCAGGCTGGTCCACTGAAAAATTCCTGTAAGTGAAACACTTGCAGGAATTTTTCCTTTTATAGCTATCCTCCAACTAGAGGAAAGATAACTGAAATCATACAATATCTACCCGATATTGCTGCATTGTTGTTCTTTAATTGTTCCTAAACAGGTAAAAACAACAGAGGCAGAAATACAGAAGAATAAACAATAGGGGAATAACACCTATAATATTAAGCTTTAGAGTACCCAATATTAAATAATTCCAAAGTGTTTCAGCGCCTTACAAAGCCCGTCATTCTCCACCGTATCAGTAACAAAATTGGCTGAAGCCTTGACTATCTCCGATGCATTTCCCATCGCCACTCCGATTCCGGCAGCTTTCAACATAGGAATATCATTACCACCATCACCGCAAGCCATTATTTCCGTCATTCCGATCCCATAATAATCAGCAAATACCGAAAGCCCGGTTGCCTTACTTATTCCTGCCACATTCACATCAGCAAATAAAGGATGCCAGCGTGACAAGGAAAGATTAGGCAGAAACGGCATCACTTTTTGTTCCATCTCATCATCGATATAAAAACAAAGCTGACAGCACTCTTTCTTTTCAAACAGATCTTCAATGTCTACAACGGCCGGAATAGGGTGTTCCACGATTTTAGCAATCTGTTCGACAGTCGGAGTCAGACGATTGACAAACACACCTTCATCCAATTCAATAGCGACTGCAAAATCAAAGGCCTTTGCTATTTCCATGGCTTTCTTAAAATCATCTTTCGGAATAAGGTGCTTTCTTATCACAGTGCCATCCCGCAAAACACAGTCGGCTCCATTCAACGCGATAATTCCGTCATACGGAACATCAGCTATTTCATGAAGGTCGCCCGCCGCTCTACCGGTAGCAATGGTTATTCGAATTCCACCGTCATGAATCTTCCTAAGGGCATCAACAGAGGATGGCAACACTTTATGAGTTTCAAAACTTACCAATGTTCCATCCACATCGAGCATGATCGCTTTTATCATAACATTTATATCTTTATTCATTCTTCGACAAATTAAGGGAAGCAAATCGACTATCCTCGACTGATAAGTCAGAGCAGTCAATTAACCAGTGACAAAGTTACTGAAAAAATTCCCATAACAAATACAGACCTCCAACACATAAAATAAAAAAGGCAAAAGGATCTCGTTTCCTTTTGCCCTATACCTATTGATACCAACTGAAAATTGATAGTAAACGTTAGCGGAAGTCCTTCAACTCTTCCTGTAATTTCTGACGGGTAAAGAATATGCGGCTCTTTACAGTACCTAACGGAAGATTCAACTTTTCTGCAATCTCACGGTACTTGAATCCTGAAACGTGCATAGCAAACGGAACTCTGTATTCTTTCGGCAGAGCATTGACTACACGGCGCATTTCCTTTAAATCGTAAGCTCTTTCCGTACTTTCAAAACCTGAATCCTGCGGCAGGTTTAGGTGATAAAGGTTCTCAGTCTGATCGACAAATGTCTGGTCGCGCACTACTTTGCGGTAATTATTAATAAAGATGTTCCGCATTATCGTATACATCCATCCTTTGAAATTTGTGTCGGGAGTATATTTATCTTCGTTATCCAATGCTTTTAATGAGGTTTCCTGCAACAAATCGTTTGCTTCTTCACGATCGGTCGTCAGTTTATATGCAAAACGGAGTAATTCATCCTGTACTCCTATCAGATCTTTCTTGAAGCTTAAACTTTTCATATACGTTATTTTTTTAATTGTGAGTATTCGTTATCATTATTTTGATGCTGCAAGTTTACGGGTTTTCAACAAATGTGACAGGTGAAGAACAGACATTGTTTAGGGGAAAATCTATCGGCTGATAGAATTTAGGTCATTTCTGATAGTATTCAGGTGGTTTTGAGACTGTCTTTATAGCGAAAATCCCATTTTGAAGCCACACCTGACTCAAAATGGGATAACACAAACAAAACAAACAATATTAGCGATTTTCACAAACAGCTGTCTTTTTCATCTTTAAAAATTCATAAGACTTAATTTAGAATCTGTTGCTAGAACATTCTAATTGTGGGAGCAAAAGTATTATTTTCCGGCAAAAAGAAACGTAGGATTTAAGAATAGTTATAAAGAATAATTGTTTTATGTATAAAAAATTGTGTCTGACTATTAAGAATTGTATTTGATATTTGCCATCAAAAGAGACATAAATGCTTCATTTGATGATATTTTATAATATCAGCATTCCAAAGCGATGTAAATTCTCCTACTTCTTTTTTTCACTAAGAATTAATTTCTATATTTGGAGAATATACAACCAAATTCCGATTTATTATCTATGACTGATACCATCTCTTACCAATATGCAGCTCCTTCCGCCCTGCAACGGTCGGCCAATCAGGACGAACTGTTTCTTGCCAAATACAGCGAAATAGAAAAGAAAGAAGCACCTTGTTTCTTTTGGGGAAAGTTGACACAACCCTACATGACAGCACGCTGCCTCATCGCATTATCCAACGTTGTGCAATCCAGTTTCAATCTGACACCGGCACAGCTTGCCATGCTGAAAGATCCGATTGTAACCGCAGGAAATGACCGCCTGCGCTTTGAAGGATTTTCTAATTGTGCAGGTGTATATGCCAGGGTCGACGTACTTCCTGACGGACACGACGGAGAATTTCCGGAAAACGGGACAACAAACGTAGATTTTAATCCCGGAATGATTTCCGCTTTAGGAGGAATAGGCAGACAAGAGAATGTGGTAATGTCAGTCGGTCCCAAAGAGGTGGGGCTTTATCATAAAGGGGAGAAAGTGATAGAACGGAAAGTACCTCTTCCCGTGAAATGGATAAAAGGACTGACTACGGTACAGATTTATCAATCCGCTGCGGAACAGCTCTACTCCTTCAATCGCATACAAACCTTGCAACTCTTCCAGACTCTTCCGAAAAGTAGCGTGAAATGCGACTATTATTTAGTGATGCGCGGTCAAAAACCCGCCTTTTCACCGGTGAAAAGCATGAATGCCGTCTGCATTGGAGGACTTCATCGCTTACGTCTGCTCGAGCCCTTGCTTCCGTTTGCCGATGAGCTGAAAGTCTTTGCGCATCCCACCATGCAATCTACCATTTGGCAACTTTATTTCGGTCCGGTACGCTTCAGCCTTTCTCTTTCCCGCGAATGTTGGAGAGGATTTTCCGGAGAAGGCGCCGCACTGGAATCCCTGCTCGAAGACGTCCCCGAAAGATGGATAGAGGCAATGGACAAATACAGTTATGCCAACCAACAGTTCAACCCCACTCTTTTTGCCATAGAAGAACATATTGACCTGGATAAGGTGGATTCTCTCTCGGCACGATTGGCAGCAATGGGATTATTGGGATTCGATTTGGATGAAAACAGCTTCTTCTACCGCCGCCTGCCTTTCAAAACCGAACGTATTTTAAGTCTCAATCCTCGAATGATAGCAGCAGAAAAGCTACTGGAAGAAGAGAAAGTAGAAATCATATCGAATGACGAGAAACGGACAGAAGCACGCGTGGCAGGAAGCGGAGGTGTCAGGCATACGGTCATTCTCGACAGAGAAAGTGAGAAAGAGCGTTGCACTTGCACCTGGTTCAGTAGCAATCAGGGAGAACGGGGAGCTTGCAAACATATTCTGGCAGTAAAGAAACTAGTACAATGGAAGAATTAAAAAAAGAACTGGAGAAATTATCCAAAGCTTATGTGGATACTCCGGAGAACGAAGAGAAGATATTAATCCCTTTTGTCAAGAGATTACTGGAGTTACCAATGAAAGAAAGGCGGAAACTGCTGCCGGTTATCCGGGATTTACAATGGATAAAAAGCAAGTTTGCCGGTTTCAGTAGTGAGACAACCTGCAGTGCGGCACGGGCACATTTTCTATCTGCTGTCCAGTTTGTCTGCGCCAACAAACGGGAAATGGATATGGCCTATCATGTGAAGTTTGATACGCTTTGCAAACTGCTCCCGCTTTACTACCCCACCTGGCTGACAGATTTCATCAACGATGACAAAACTTGGTTTAATTTCGATCTCAATTACGAACAGCTGACGCAGCTCATGGATATGGGATACCTCAAAGATATTGCTCCAAGCCGCATTGCACATGTATTCCCCTGGATTACCCGTATCAGAAATAAAGAGCCCAAAGGAAGCGATACTTTCAACAGTGAGTTATTACTCAAGCGGGATATCACCCTGAAAGAACATATCTGGACGATTTTCGAATACGAATCGTCCATCGACTATCAAGATGATTGCGCCAAAGAGGCTTATAAAAAAGGAGTTACCGCACAGGATGAAAGTATCAGTGCTGCCCTCTACCGTTTCTCGCTGGACGGCCATCTGGATAGAGAACGCCTATTAAAAGCCACACTCGCCACTTTTCACCGGAGCTTCAAAAAAGACATGGCAGGATGGTTTGCCGGATTCTTTGAAACTCTACAACCAACTACCGGAGAACTGTTATCCTTGCAAGAAGAGATGATGCAAATATTCACCTCTTCTTATACAAAACCGGTGAATGTGATGTTGCAACAACTGAAAAGTATCGCATCCGAAGAGGGATTCCGTTATCAGGAATTCATCGAACGTGCAGCTCCCCTTTTCTTCTCCAGCCCCAAAAACTCGCTACTTACCATCCATACTATCTTTGAGAAGATCGTTGCACGGCATCCCGAAATGAGAGAAGTCTGCTGCATCACTCTCTGCCAACTGTTCCTGAAGAAGGACGAGAACCTACAAAAGAAAGCCGCCGACTTCATCATAAAATATGGAGACGCTTCTTCGTCCAGTCTCCAAGAGACATTACAATCCTATCAGCCGGAGATGTTTCAAAGCGTACAAGCAATACTCATATCTTTCAGAGTACAGTCTGCCGGAGTATCAAATGCGACAGACATGAATCTTGAAGAAATCATTCATACCGGAGGAAATATTACAGACGAAACCTCCTTTAACGAGGAGCCGTCTTCGGCAACCGTCCGCATTTGCAGGGAAGACAACCATATTCCCTTTCCTGCCAGCAAAGAAGATTTTCTGTTCCAACTTAGCCGCCTGTTCGATATGGAGGAAAGCTGGGAGATAGAAACAACAGTTGCCGCTATTATTGCCTTCCATCCTCAACTGAACAAAGAAGATTTCGACCGGATGGGACCTGTTTTCCAACGGGCAACCAATATCGTAGCCAACAGTTGGGAACCATACGAGGAGCTTCTGGCTACCTTCCTGTTGGAATATCAACGTCTATGGACACAGACGACAGACACCTCCCGCACAGGATTCTTGAGAAATATGTTCACCCGGCTGGAAGAAAGACTGAAAGGAAGAGATCAAAACAGGGGAGCTTATGACGAGCGTTCTTTCAAACGACTTGCCGACTGGAAACCCGGCTACAGCGACGCAACCTGTTTCACACCCGTCCAACAGTTATGGCTGAATGTAATCCGTCAACTAAAGGAGAATAATACATTGCCCTTACTTTCCACTCCTACCCATACTCCGGCATACATACAGGCCACCGAACTGATACGCCGCCTCGCCGCATATCAGGAAGCAGGCACAAAGCCCTGTCCATGGGATTTCCAACTAGCGATTGCCCGCTGTGCCATGGAAGGCAAAGAAGAAGCCGTCACCACCGCCCGGCAACTATTGCAAGATGAATACCTCCATCTCTGCCTGTTCTTGTTGGATGAGAACACACAACCCGAACCGCCCTACAACCATCCGACCGGCTGGGTAGCTGCCGGACTGGTAAAAGCACCGGAAACTGAATTCGAAGTATTCAAGTCCTTCGCCTGCTGCACGTTGCCACACAACTATCTGGCAGGAGACTATGGGTGGAACAAATTGAAACCAAAAGAGAAATCATACGAAACGGACAGGCGTCTGCTTGAACTCGATTCCTACAAATGGCACAAATACGTCGAATTCAACAGCCATCAGCTATGGCAGGAACATCTGATTATCAACAGTAAATATAATATAGACGACTCCCGCTACATGGAACCTCTGCTATGTTACTTCCCTAACCGGCCGGAACCGTTGATAGCCCAGATCATCACCTGCTACATGGCTTTCGGCACTCCGCAGGAAGACAGCAAACGCACCCTCACCTGTGCTTTGCGGATGCTCCTTTCTTTCCACTGCCCGCTTCGGGAGATGAGCCTGCTCTTATTAGGCGGTTCACTACTTTTCGTAGACAAGACAGTCCGTTCCTATGCAGCGGAATTATGGGTAGAGGGACTTGCCGCAAGAAGAATAAACAACCGCCGGGTAGGAGAAATCCTGGCTCGCCTCATCACGATGGAGCTTGCTCCGCTAAAGCGCTTCACCACCCAGGTATACGAAAGCATGTACAAACGAAGTACTTTCCACAACCGTCAATTGGAAGAGCTACTCACAGTCTTTATCAGCGGATTGCCTGACAAACCCGTCACCGGACTCAAACAGCTGCTCGAACTCTATCTGGAACTACTGACTATCAACCATAGCAAAGTTACAGACGAACAACTCTTACAACATCTGCAAGAATGGGCTATGAACAGCAACCTGAAGAAGGTAGCAACTTCACTCAGCAATCTATAATGGATTGAAAAGACTTAATCCCTTACTTTATGCCACAGTATTAGTACAATTGTGACAGTAAGATGGTACTACCCGATCACTTAAACAACCAGAATTTAAAGGCAGCTTATTGGAGCTAAAGCCTAAAAGAAGTATCTTTGGCACACTAAATACAAAAGGCTGAATGATCATTCTGAAGTATAGTTTACCCATCCTCTGTCTGCTACTGACAGGATGCTCTTTCCTTTCGAGTCATAAAGAAGAAAAGGAAAGCATCCCCCTCGTAGAATACGAACATACGCCGGAGAATATACAACCGCGCGAAGAATGTTCCACCGTCTCGCCACCGGAGCGAAGCGAAATGGCTCTCTACATGGACTCATTAGGACTCATCAATATAGTTGATCTGGACAGCAGCCTCGTCGTAAAACTAATGTATACACAGGCTGATAATTTCACGGGTGAAGTGCTTTACGACAACTTAACGGAAGCCTACCTGCATCCGGATGCGGCATACGCTCTGATAGAAGCACAAAAAGTATTGAAGAGACTACACCCGTCTTACAGTCTTATCATTTACGATGCGGCACGTCCAATGTCAGTACAGAAAAAGATGTGGAACGTAGTGAAAGGAACGTCCAAATATAAATATGTCTCCAACCCCAACCGTGGAGGCGGATTACACAACTACGGACTGGCAGTAGACATCAGTATCCAAGACTCTCTGGGACAGCCCCTGCCTATGGGAACCAAAGTAGACCATTTAGGCGTGGAAGCACACATCACAGACGAGATCGAGCTGGTACATAATGGAAAAATAAGTGAAACGGAGCGTCAGAACCGGTTACTGCTACGAAAGGTGATGAAAGAGGCCGGATTCCGTGCATTACCCAGCGAATGGTGGCATTTCAATTTTTGCAGCCGGGACGTAGCCAAACAGAAGTATAAGTTAATACCATAACCGACATTCAACAACCCCATAATCAGAGCTCGACGATTCATTGTAATATCCTATAACACAATAACACCATGATGCAAATCTCTCCTGAAACCCAACTTTTTATTCGCGAACATTCATCGGACGATGTACGTGCACTGGCTTTACAAGCTAAAAAGTACCCGGATATAGATATGCCGACTGCCATCACCCAAATTGCAGGAAGGAAGGTAGCGGCCGAAAAGATTCCCTCATGGTGGGAGATGGAAAAGATATGGTATCCGAAACATCTGTCGCTAGAACAATGCTCTTCAGAAATCACCGCCCGCTACAAAGCACGTCTTTTGCAGGGAGATTCTCTGACCGACCTCACCGGCGGATTCGGCATTGACTGTTCTTTTCTTGCCACCGGATTCAAGTCCGCCACTTACGTAGAACGTCAAGAGGAACTCTGCGAAATAGCAGCACATAATTTTCCCGTACTGAATCTAAACCATATCAACATAAGAAACGAAGATGGAGTAACCTACCTGCAAGCAATGTCCCCCGTAGACTGCCTCTTCCTCGACCCTGCGCGCCGCAATGAGCACGGCGGAAAAACGGTTGCCATCTCCGACTGCGAACCAAACGTAGCCGAACTGGAAGAGCTTTTACTTCAAAAAGCCAACCGGGTAATGATAAAACTTTCCCCCATGCTCGATCTTTCATTGGCACTGAAAGAGCTGAAACATACACAAGAAGTTCACATTCTGTCCGTCAACAACGAATGTAAGGAACTACTCATCCTACTCGGACAAACATCACCGTCAGAAATCTCCATTCATTGCGTGAACCTCTCCACGAAAGGGACTCAAGAAGAACAACACTTTGTATTTACCCGCGAACAGGAGCAATGCAGCGAATGTACGTATACGGATTCTTTAGAAACCTATCTTTACGAACCGAATGCCTCCCTTCTGAAAGCCGGTGCTTTCCGTAGCATTGCAGCAGCTTACCCTGTCCGCAAATTGCATCCCAACAGCCATCTTTATACTTCCGGCACTTTCATTGAAAACTTCCCCGGAAGAATATTCCGTATTGTCAACCAGTGCAGTTTCAATAAAAAAGAAGTAAAGGAGAATCTGGCAGACCTGAAAAAAGCAAATGTGACTGTCCGTAACTTCCCCGCCACAGTAGCCGAACTCCGCAAACGAATCCATTTGGCTGAAGGAGGAGATACCTACTTATTTGCCAGTACATTAAACAATGGGCAAAAAGTTCTGATTCGCTGTGAGAAAGTCTGAACTATTTTCTATTTTTGCAAAAAAGGTGCGACAAGAAGTCGTACAAGTAATTGTTCAGCATAATGTCTGAACCTGTTGTTCCGTCAACAGTAGCCTAAAGAGGCGTGCTTTACGAGTAATTGTTTGGTGCGAAGCCCTCTTGACAATATGGTTCTATGCAGAAATATCCAATGTATAGGCTGTTAGGCTGACCGATATGAGTAACGTATGTGAACCGCTGCACCATCGTAACAAAAGAATAGCTTACGGATATTTACAAGCTATAGCCAAAATGGCGGGCAGTCAGGATAGTTCTCTCTTTTTCAGGACTACACGGATGCAGCACTGCCGGTGGATGGGCGGACTTTAAGTCGGTCGTAAGTTACTTGTACGGAACTTGGTAAGCCCGTATCTCTCCTGTCCTTTATCGGGCAGGTAAGCCAATCGCAAGAGAAGCCGAATGATGTGCGGGTAAAGGATTGCGGAGAAAGCGAACGCTTCCGTGTAATGCGGAAGATAGAGGTTTAAACGTCACCTCATGCGAAAGCAGGCAGACTTCCGCAGGGTAATTCTTTGTGAAACGATTGTAGAACTTTAACGAAATGAAGAAACAGCAAAGGAGCAAGGCGAAAGCCGAGTGTGCATCTTCAGCCGAGCGTAACACAACATGGAAAAGCATTGACTTCTCCAAATGTGAACGAAAGGTCAGAAAGCTGCAAGTCCGAATAGCAAAGGCTCATAAAGAAAAGAGGTACAACAAGGTTAAAGCCTTGCAGCACCTGCTTGTCACTTCGTTCGAAGCCAAGGCATTGGCAGTAAGGAAAGTGACCTCCAATAAAGGTAAACGCACGGCAGGGGTTGACCACATAAAGTGGGATACCGATGCCAATAAAATAGAAGCTATACGTTCTTTGACACGGAGAGGATATAAAGCCCTCCCATTGAAAAGAGTTAACATACCTAAGGCAAACGGCAAGACAAGACCGTTGGGAATACCGACCATGAAAGACAGAGCCATGCAGGCACTGTATCTTATGGCATTGGAACCCATAACGGAAAGTGAAGCGGATGCAAACTCTTACGGATTCAGAAAGTTCAGAAGTACGGCAGATGCGATAGATGCGCTTCACAGATGGCTAAGCAGGGATTGCTCTCCCGAATGGATATTGGAGGGAGACATAAAAGGCTGCTTCGACCATATCAGCCATGAATGGCTTCTCGATAACGTACGAATCGACAGGCAGATATTAAGAAAATGGCTGAAAAGTGGAGTTGTATTCAACAGACTGCTTCAACCGACTATTGAAGGGACACCACAGGGCGGCATTATTTCACCGACACTTGCAAATGCAACTCTTGACGGCATGGAAAGGATGCTCAAAGAGAAGTACAAGGCAAGTTATGTCAATGGAAAACTTTACTGCCCCAAAGTCAATCTCGTAAGATATGCGGATGACTTCATTGTCACTGCTGACAAAAGGAAAACGTTACTTGAAATAAAGGAAATGTTGACAGTTTTTCTAAAGGAAAGAGGACTTACCCTATCCGATGAGAAGACACTGATAACACATATCAGTGACGGATTTGACTTTTTAGGTTTCAATGTCCGGAAGTACAACGGCACATTGTTAATAAAGCCGTCAAAGAAAAGTCAGAAACGTTTCACTGACAAGCTGCATGAGGTTGTGCTGACCAAAGGTAAGGCATCATCCCAGCAGGAGCTGATAGAGAAACTCAATCCTATAATAAAGGGATGGGGTAACTACTACAGCCATGTGGTATCAAAGGAGGTGTTCTGCCGATGTGACCATATCTTAATAAATCAACTTAAAAGATGGTCATATCGCAGACATACCGACAAGTCAAGGAAATGGATAAGGAAGAAGTATTTTATCCGAAAAGGTGGCAGAAATTGGATTTTCGGTTTTGAATATGTATGTGGAGAAATAAAGGATAAGTTCACATTACAGCAACTGACAGAAATTCCAATCAAGCGACACACAAAGATAAGATGCGAGGCCAATCCGTTCGACCCATCATGGGACGAATACTTCGAAAGGCGGAAACTCAAAAGTGCCCGTCAACGTGCGTGAAGAAAACTTTATCGGAAACAAGTCATCGCAAGATGATTATGAGCCGATTTAATTTTATGAGAATTAAATTTAGAATTATCGGAGCTGTATGCGGTGAAAGTCGCACGTACAGTTCTTAATGGGGAAAGCGGCAGCAATGCCGCCGACCTACATAACAAACACAATCTAAACTAATCCAAATGAATCAAACACCCATAAAAGCGATTCTATTACTAATCGCATTCACCTTGTCCTGTCACACTCCACTTTTCTCACAGAGAGATTTTGAGCGACACGAGTTCTCTTTTCACGCGGGCTACGGCATTATGTTCCATCACCCTCCCACACTGACGTTAAGCACTCACAGTTACCAACGTACACTCGCACAAGGCGTGAGCTGGGATGGACAATATAATTTCCGCCCTCTCAAACGTTTTGTCTTTGGAGGAATCTACTCCGGATTTTCTTCCAAAGGAAGTCATCCGGAAGGGAAGGATCATTTATGGGTTCATTTCATCGGCACTCAAATCGGAATGTGTAATGCCAACACCAAGCATTGGCAAATCCGGGTAACAACCGGTCCCGGTGGAGTCATTCTACGAAACAACAGTGAGGTATTCGGCAAAGCACGAAAAGTGAGAGCCTTTACTATTGGTCTCCTGACCAATGCCAATCTTACCTATAAGCTGAATCCCAATCTGGGAGTCAGTTTAGGAGTACAATATATGTATAGCGAACTACTCAGAATGAGAACCCACTATCATGGAGAAAAGGTCATTGTAAAACTCGATGGCAATGCTGATGCTAACCTCACACGAATAAATATCACTTCGGGATTATCCTATTATTTCTAACATTCACTAAAAAAAGCACTATGAAGAAATATATACTTATTCTTTTCTCCATCATCAGCTTTTGGAGCTGTACGGAAGACGAATCGATCGACATCACAGTTTTACCTCCTGCCACCACTACAGGTGCCAACACCTTTGGCTGTCTGATGGACGGATGGATTTATGTGGGAGGACGATACCTGAATTGGGGACACTCGTATGTATGGACGTATGATTCATTCCACTACTATCCGGAGGAGGACAAACTATCCGTCAATGTTTCCGTCAAGCCTGACATCAACATACACTTCACCATTTTATCCCCCAAAGAAGGCAAAGAAGCAACTCTCACCGATATACGGTTCAGAGGAGAAGAACTGGAAGACGGAACAGCTTTTATAAGCCATTTCGACCCAGAATTGAATATTATCAGTGCAACCTTCGGCAACGGCAAACGTCTGACTAACGGACGTTTTGATATTCATTATACAACACAACAGCAATAACGGCGGCGACAGTAATAACTATTCAGGTTTATTTTCTTCTCCCACCTTATTGGAAGGATTATTGCTTTTCTGATACTCTTTGGGAATGGTTGTCTCATTTCCATCCCGTACAGCCATATAGTGTGGCGACATAATTTCAATGCCGGCTTCATTAAATTTATCCTGAATATTCTGATGCAAATCCGAATAAATCTGTGCCATTTTATCTGCCTCCCTGATATATGCATTGATCTGATAGACCGGATACCAGTCGCTTAAAGAGGTTTCCAACACAAACGGACGCGGATCATCTACCACTCCGGGAGTGTTCAATGCAGCATCAATCAGAATCTGATTAACCTGTCGCCAGGGAATATCATAACCGATAGATACTTCCGAGTGAATAATCAGTCCATATTCACGTGCCGAAGTACTATAATTTACCGTATGAGACGACATGATAAATGAGTTAGGTACGGTCACCACCTCATTCTTGGGTGTCCGGATACGGGTAACAAGGGGAGTCTTTTCAATAATATCTCCCGTGGTATCATTCAACTTGATCCGGTCGCCCATCTTGAACGGACGCATATAAGTAATCACCAGTCCGGCTATAATATTACCGATCACCGTACTTGATCCCAATGAAACGATCAATCCGACGAATACCGAAATGCCTTGGAACACACCGGAATCGGAACCCGGCAGATAAGGATAAATCATCGCAATCATAAATGCATAGAGCAGGAAACGGGCGATATGGAAAGTCGGCATCGCCCAGTCCGGGTAGAATCCGTTGATTTTGAGCCGTCCTGCTTCCACTTCACGCGCCAGATACAGAACGAGACGCACCAGATACTTCACGGCATACCAGATAACGATGATAGTGAACAACTTGGGAACATAGTCGATAATCCCCACAAAAATACCGCGAATCGGATTCCATATATACCCTAACAGTTGATATGCCAGTCCTTCTGTCTGCGGGAAGATGATGAAAATTAACGGTACGCTAAACAGTAGCTGCAATCCCATCAGTATATACCGCCCGATACTGGACAGGAATACTAACAGATTCGCTTGTTTCTGCGCATCCAGCAATTCATATCCCTGAATGGATACCGGTTTTATCTTCGTATCTTTCAGACGTAGGATACGCGCTTTCAGTTTACGGAACAGCCAGTTGGTCAAGCGGAACAGGAAATACTGTCCCACAATCACCAACACAAAATAGAGCACACGCTTTGCCATTCGCCAAAGTCCGTGCTCCGCTTTCATCTCATGCAGTTTGGTAATGACATTCTGCTGTCTTTCTTTAGCCAGCGAATCACGTGAGACGCCTTCCCACAAAGCATCCTGATCAGTAAGAGAAAGCAGCACTTTGCTGCCGTACATCAAATCGGAAACAATGTCCGAATGATCGATAGAAACAGAATCGGGGCGTAGATTAAAGCGTCTTCCTATTTCTTCAATCGCCGCACCGGTCATTTGAGCACGTTGTTGGGGAGTATATCCTCCACGTTTGGTAAAAAGGTAAAATAAGGTATCGCCGTCCGCCACTACCGGCACTCCTTTAGTGAACTGGCGTAAAGAGTCGATACGCTGTCTCTGCTGGGCATATTTTACGGAGTCGGCGGAAGCCATCTGTAGCTTCATCTGTTCCATTTCCATCCGCATATTCGCCTCGTTGAGCCGGGCTTCTTCCAATGATTTCCGCATATTCGCCAGATGGATAGAATCCGAATCCCGTCTCAAAGGAACATGTCCGTTCGTTATTGTATCTCCGGCAAATATCTTCTTGACAGCCTGTTCCAGCTGTGCTTGCGCCCCGATTGCCAGGAAAGAAAGGAACAACACCAGTAACGACCGCTTTATTTTATTTTTTTCCATACCTTACATTCCTTGATTATAATTAAGGCTAATCAAACTTTTCATTAAAAACAGAGCAAACATACGGATTGTTTTTGACATTACCATTTCCAAATTGATTATCTTTGCCACTAAAAGAGAAAAACCATGAATATATTGCTACTCATCGGGGGATTAATCCTCATTCTTCTAGGAGCTAACGGATTAACAGACGGCGCCGCCTCGGTAGCCAAGCGTTTCCACATTCCTCCCATCGTGATCGGTCTTACCATTGTCGCATTCGGCACTTCCGCCCCTGAACTGACGGTCAGTGTATCTTCCGCTCTCAAAGGCAGTGCGGATATTGCCATAGGCAACGTAGTGGGAAGCAACATTTTCAATACATTGATGATTGTGGGCTGCACGGCATTATTTGCCCCAATAGTCATCACCCGCAATACACTTAGAAAAGAGATACCACTCTGCATACTTTCTTCTATTGTCCTGCTGATCTGTGCCAATGACGTCTTTCTGGATAAAGCTTCAGAAAATATCCTGAACAGGGTAGACGGTTTGCTGTTGCTTTGCTTCTTTGTCATTTTCATGGGCTACACTTTTGCCATTGCCTCCAAGCCTACCACAACGGGAGATGCCGGACACCCGGTCATAGAAGAGGAAACAGAAATCAAATCACTGCCCTGGTGGAAATCCATTCTTTATATCATCGGAGGTCTGGCTGCACTTATTTTTGGAGGTCAGTTGTTTGTCGACGGTGCCACAGGCATCGCCCGCAATCTGGGTGTCAGCGAATCGATTATCGGACTGACTTTGGTGGCGGGAGGTACTTCTCTTCCGGAACTGGCTACGTCTATCGTTGCCGCATTAAAGAAAAATCCGGAGATTGCCATCGGAAATGTGATCGGTAGTAACCTCTTCAATATTTTCTTTGTACTAGGGTGTAGCGCGAGCATCACGCCTCTCCGTCTTAGCGGAATCACCAATTTCGACCTGTTTACGTTAGTAGGTTCCGGTATTCTGCTTTGGTTATTCGGGCTGTTCTTTGCCAAAAGGACCATTACGAGAATTGAAGGAGGAATTATGATATTTTGTTATGTGGCATATACGGTGGTATTGATTTATAATACCTGAAAATAATAAAAGGCTCCCGGCAGTAACACCGGAAGCCTTTTATTCCCACTAGCCAATTAAACTCTGATATTTATTTCACCTCGACAGTCGTCAGTATATTTACACCATATTTTCCATCGGCAGATGTCCACCAAGTAGTATTCCCATTTGCACAACGGATAGCATAACGGGGATTATACTTCAACCGATCTGAACCATCAGGTATCCACAGACCTAGTTTATACTCTCCGGCAGCCATTGAACCGGGTAACTGAACAGCTTGTTCTACAGAATGTGTCAATGGTCTACATAATATATCACCCGGTTGGAAAGGTTGCCAATCCAACGGACTGGCTTCAGTCAGGAGCTCTGTCACTTTTCCTTTATCATCAATCAATACAAAATAAACCGGATGTTCTCCGAAGACGGTGGCGAAACCTCTGTTCACCAGGTTCAGAGTCAGTTGGTTCTCTTTTCCTGCTTGCAGATGATCCGGTAATTGAAGGGATTGCAATTCTATACGATAGCCTAGATGGTCGCGTATATAATCGAACATATTGCGTTTCACTTTCGTTCCGTCCTGTTTCCGGAAATAGCTGTCGGACACAGGCATGAGATGCTGGCGAAGAGAATCTTCCGTTATCATTGTCTTCTTCCAGACAATCATGGAATATTCGGGAGGATTATTCTCATCAAATCTGTTATTAGGATGCTGTTCCTTATAATTATGGATAACGCTCAAAGAAGTATAATGCTGGAGGAACAGACGTCTCGCTGCTTGCAGTCCGTCAATAATCCATCCGGCAGACGGACTGTCGGGATCGGCTCCTACGCTCCAGAATCCCCAGGGGAGTTCTCCGTCTACTACCAGATAAGGAGATTCTGCTACGATTTGATCGAATTTGGCAGTCCCTTCGTGCATGTCGGCATCCCATCTATCAGGTCGTATGACGATAAAATCATCGTGGAATGAAAGCCTTTTATACAGTTCCGGTTTATCTTTCAACAAGTTTTTAAATTCCGGAAGTCTCACCTGCACATTTCTGCCTTCGGGCACTACTGACAGTAATTTTTCCAATACCGCAGCCTTTGTCTCTTCCGAGTTCTCAAGCCCCTGAATAGAGCTATGCCATTCGCCCCATGCTCCAATCATTCCGGCTTGCACCACCAGAATCAAATCTTTATTCTTCTCCAGGAAAGGTTTCAGCTGGTCCAGATGTTCCAGAATCTGTTCGCCGGTGGGGCCAACGGCAGCTCTTCCCATGAAATCTCTTTCATAAGCAAAACGCAATACGGCTTTCTTTCCCTGCTTCTGCAATTCATCGAAATACGCCTGCATGGTCAGGAAGTTTTCCTCCGATAGTTTTTCACCGATTAAATAGGTAAGATAGAAATAGCTTTGAGCCAGCGAAACACTATCCGCCACATATTTCTCCGACAATTCTACCAGCTCTTTTGTAGGGCTATCCTTTTCATGCAGCACATCTACCGCTGTCTCCAGCCGGAATCCTCTTCCGGGATTATAGAGCCCATTCTCACCGTGTAAATCATCGACACAGATTCCGCGAAACTCAACAGTCCGCCGGGAATCACCGCATCCACTTGCCAACAAGGCAAATAAAGCAGCTATTACACTGCCATACATCCAGTTCTTCTTCATAGTAATATATTGTTTGCCGGCAAATATATAACAAATCGAAACACGACCATCCGTTATCACTCATTTCGCACAGTAAAGTATCAGTTTGGGATAAATAATGCAAAAGTATTGGATAATGCTAAGATTGTATTTGTCCCACGACAGGAATTGCCCTACCTTTGCCTGCATCTCAAAAATTAAGGTAATACATGAAAAAACAAAATTGGCTACTCTTACTTTTCATTCTGCTGCTTCCGGCAGAAAGTATGACTGCTGAAAAGAAAACAGAAAAAAATGATAGAGAGATCTGGTGTGAAATAATGTACCAGATGGCGACCCCTGTATTAAAGAATATGAGTGACGGCCTGTTGAAACAGAATATGCTTGTAGAACTGAGCCCGACATGGGATGGTCGCAATAAAGAGGTTACTTACATGGAGTGTTTCGGGCGACTGATGGCAGGGCTGGCTCCCTGGCTATCATTACCGGATGACGATACGGCAGAAGGCGTACAACGCAAGCAGCTACGGGAATGGGCTTTGAATAGCTATAAACAGGCTGTTGACCCTGCAGCACCGGATTATCTGCTGTGGCGTCAGGAAGGACAGACTTTAGTTGATGCAGCGTATATTGCAGAGAGTTTTTTAAGAGGGTACGATGCTTTATGGATGCCTTTAGACAGTGTTACCAAACAACGATATATCAATGAGTTTACCCAACTCCGACGAGTGGACCCTTCATACAGCAACTGGTTACTGTTCAGCGCAACTGTCGAATCGTTTCTTCGAAAAGCAGGCGCACCCAGCGACACCTATCGTATCAGCTCTTCTTTACGAAAGATAGAAGAATGGTACGTAGGTGACGGCTGGTATTCGGATGGCCCCAACTTCGCATTCGATTATTATAATAGTTTCGTAATACACCCCATGTATATCGAAGCATTGGAAATTATCACCGAAGCCGGCAAACATAAAAAGATATGGAACATGCCCGGCTGCGATTACCACAAAGCGATCATGCGTGCACAGCGATTCGGAGTGATCCTCGAACGACTCATCTCTCCGGAAGGAACACTGCCCGTTGTCGGACGTTCCATTACTTACCGCACCGGTTCACTGCAAACACTGGCATTACTCGCCTGGCGCAAATGGCTTCCTGAAGAATTGACAAACGGACAAGTACGTGCCGGCATGACGGCCGTCATCAACCGCATGTTTGGAAATAACCGCAATTTCAATGAGAAAGGTTTTCTTACACTAGGTTTCAACGGTTCCCAACCCGGCATTTCGGACTATTACACCAACAATGGCAGTTTATATATGGCTTCCCTTGCTTTTCTACCGTTAGGCCTTCCTGCCGACGATCCCTTTTGGACAGATGCTTCACAGCCCTGGACTTCGAAAAAGGCATGGGATGGAGAGGATTTTCCAAGAGATCATTCTTATCATGAGGAGTAATTGATAATCAGCATTATATAATAGTTTCCAGTTGCACTGGAAACTATTATCCATTACGAATGGAAACTATCATGTAACACAGCTCCTTGTTTTTATTCCTTATAAGTAAGAAAATCAATAAATATCACTTTTTTGTGTTGTGGATGAAACAAGTAAAGAAGAGAACAGTTTAATAGTAGCCAAACCCTTGACTTCTCCTGTTTTATTTCGTATCTTTGAGAAAACAAAAAGAAGAAAAGCAAGATGAAACATATAAATATCAAGACATAAATACGTATTAACAAGCATATATTTCCATATATACAAGAATAGGAATGGGAGAAGATCAGCACTGATTTTCTCCCATTTTGTTTATATAATTCACAAACATTTCTGATATTCATCAAAAATAGTTTCTAATAAACTCGAATACCGTTCTTAATAAACTCTTCAACTATTTATTAAAAACGATATTCGGATTTATTATAGAGCTGTAAATATATTATCTCTATAAAACAGCAGGCTTATTCATATCTTAACAAGAAAGGTCACTATATAGTCAATATTACATACAAATACTACGTGATATTTTTCTTACATATATTAATAGCACATCCTTTCTCTCTAAAAAACCAGTTACCAAATAAGAAAATCAAAAAGCAAATCATGTAGTTTCAAAGGAAATAGAAAAAAAGTATTAGTATCTGCTAATATTATATTTGTCTCCCGTTCAAAATAGCCCTACCTTTGCTTATCGTCAATTACAACATCTCATTAAACAACGAATAAAACATTAACCCTTTAAATAAAAGTATCATGAATAGACAAAACCTTTTCACTTTATTTGCTACATTCGCATTACTCTTCTGTTTCACATATTCTTGTAATGCCAAAGGAAAAGACAAAGCCAAACACGTTGTCTTCATCGGTTTGGACGGCTGGGGTGCATACAGTCTCCCCAAAGCGGATATGCCTAATGTCAAAAAATTAATGGAGGACGGAGCCTATACATTAAAGAAACGCTCCGCACTTCCTTCGTCCAGTGCCATCAACTGGGCTTCCATGTTCATGGGAGCCGGACCGGAACTGCACGGATATACCGAGTGGGGCTCTAAAACTCCGGAACTTCCCTCACGAGTATTAAACCAGCATGGCATTTTCCCAACAGTTTTCCAATTGCTGCGTGATGCTCGTCCTGAAGCAGAAATCGGCTGCTTGTACGAATGGGAGGGGATTAAATATTTGGTAGATACTCTTTCCATGAGCTATCATTATCACGTTGCTGATTGCAACAAAACTCCTAAAGAATTAGGAAATATGGCATCTGCTTATATTAAAGAAAAACAGCCGGCACTGGTTGCTATCTGTTACGATGGTCCCGACCATACCGGTCACACTGAAGGGCATGACACTCCTGCATATTATGAAAAGCTCAAAGAACTGGATACTTATGTCGGCCAAATCGTTCAGGCAGTAAAAGACGCAGGAATCCTGGATGACACCATTTTTATCTTAACTTCCGACCACGGAGGCATCAACAAAGGACACGGAGGAAAAACAATGCAAGAAATGGAAACTCCGTTTATCATTTCCGGAAAGAATATCAAAAAAGGACTTAGATTCGATGACATAAGTATGATGCAATACGATGTAGCTTCTACAATAGCATCTATTTTCAATCTTGAACAACCACAAGTTTGGATTGGCAGACCGATGAAGGCGGTTTTCAAATAATTTTTTGAGATTATAAAAGAGAAGCTAGACACTATTTAGCTTCTCTTTTTACTTTATACAAAATCCAGCAATAGTCGTATATCTCTGATATTATTATATCTGTTTACTACATTCGTTAATATAATCATATTATGCGGCTTTTTCATAAGTCAAAACCTAGTTCTTTTTTACAAGAATAATAAAATAAGATTCTCACTGTTGTTAATTACAAAATAATATTTGTATCAGAATCCATATCCTTTAACCTTCGCCTCTTAATAACATAATAAAAAAGCAATCAAAAGCCACGACATAAGATCCATTAATCGATATACGCTTTCCCATTCTAATAATAACCTATTTATATTCCTCCATTAAAAAAAGGACAAAAGCATATTTTAATACCACATTACAGAAAAGTATTAGAATAGGATAAAATAATACTTGTCTATCACTATATTATCCCATACTTTTGCATCATCCAATTATTGTTTGAGGTTTCCATGGATCAATCAATAATTGAACAGAGTTTATAATCTAATACAATAAATTATGAGAAGAAAAATTCATTTTCTACTATTCCTTTTTCTTTGCATAACTAGCATTCCACTAGCTGCTCAGAATATTGAAATAAAAGGTATAGTTACAGAAGCTGCAACAAATGAACCTCTACCTGGAGTTACAGTCAGTATTAAAGGAAAGGACACCGGCACAGTAACAGACATGGATGGAAAATATTCCATCAAAACAAACCAAGGAGATATTTTACGATTCTCAGCAATAGGTATGAAACAAATAGAGAGAGCAGTTACATCCGGTGCTCCGATCAACGTCTCAATGGAAGAAGATAATATTGCTCTTGAACAAGTAGTAGTTATCGGTTACGGTACAGTGAAAAAAAGCCATCTTTCGGGAGCTGTAAGTTCGGTTAGTGCCAAAGAGCTTAACGGACAGGTTGCTTCCAATGCTGCGACAGCATTACAAGGAAAGATACCCGGAGTATCAGTGGCAAGTTCCAGCGGTGATCCAAATGGAACGATGACAATCAACGTACGCGGTATCAGTTCATTATCCAACAACAATCCACTGTATGTAATTGATGGCGCATTCGGCGACATCAGCATGGTCGATCCGAATGATATCTCTTCTATCGAGGTATTAAAAGACGCTGCTGCAGCAGCCATCTACGGTTCACGTGCAGCAGGTGGCGTGGTATTGATCACTACAAAAAGCGGCCGTAAAGATATGCCAACCAAATTGGATATCAACTTCTTCACAGGCATCAGCCACACCCCTAAAACCCTAAAAGTATTTAATGGAGAAGAATACAGTCGTTTCGCACGTTATTATCGTCTGGCGGGCGACGGTTACGGATCAGAAAACGGGGCAACCCCTTTTATCGGTGAGGGTACAGACTGGCAGGATATAATGTTACGCACCGCCATGACCTACAAAGCCAATGCTACAATCAGCGGCGGTTCGAAAAATGGTTCTTACAGTTCATCCGTAAGTTATCTCAACAAAGAGGGTATATTGCGCAATACAGATCATGAGTCTTATAATATCCGCCTGAAGAGCGATTATTCTTTCCTGAACAATCGATTAACCATAGGTGAATCGATGATTGTAAACATGACAAAAGGAAGCGGCTACATTCATCAGGATACAATGTTCGACATCTTCCAGTTTCCCTCCGTTGTACCCGTATATGACCCGACGAATTCAGGGGGCTGGGGTACTTCCAACGATATCAACTTACCCAACCCATTGGCAGAAATGACAGTCAATGATGAGCGAACTGAAACAACCAGAATTTTCCTCAATGCCTATTTGCAAGCGGAAATCATCAAAGGATTAAAATACAAGCTCAACGTAGGTATCAGAAAAGAACATACTAAATGGCGCAAATATACAGATGCATACGATTTAGGTACATTTGGAAAGAATGACAAACCCGACCTGGAAGAAAAATCATCCACCTGGGAATCGTGGGTTTTAGAGAATACTTTGAACTACGACCGTACATTCGGCAAACACAACCTGTCACTTCTCGCCGGTTACTCTGCGCAGAAAGACAAAAGCCACAGCTTATATGGAAAGAATAGCGATATGGCCCAATTCATAGAAACAATGCCGGGCAATGTGGATCCGTCCAACCTGAAAGCATCCAGCAGCCTGAATGAACTGGCATTAGTATCTCTATTCGGACGTGTCATGTATTCATTCGACGACCGCTATCTGTTTTCTGCCTCCATCCGTCGCGACGGTTCGTCACGTTTCAAGAAAGGGCATCAATATGGTGCATTCCCATCCGCTTCCATCGGATGGAACATTAACCGCGAAAAGTTCTTCAAACCGTTGGAAAATGTATTCGACCAATTGAAGTTACGTTTCAGCTACGGTAAACTCGGTAATCAGGAAATGACCAGCTACTATCCTACGCAAAGTGTAGTATCGGATGGAATGAACTATGTATCGAACAATTCACCATGGTTTGGCTCCATGCCTTATGTACAGGCTATTTCACCAGCCAATCTGACATGGGAAAATACAGAAACATATAACATCGGTCTGGATGTCAGCCTGCTGAACGGAAAATTAACTTTCACTGCCGATGCTTATGTGAAAAACACCAATGACGTACTGCTGCCTATTCCCTCGACCGCATCTACCGGTATCAGCGGAAACTCGATCCAAAATGCAGGACAGGTACGAAATAAGGGATTTGAATTTGCCGTGAATTATCGGGGTTCTATCAAAGATAAGTTCACTTATTATATAGGTGCCAATATCGCTGCCGACAAGAATGAAGTAACGAAAATCACATTGGGCGGCCAGAATCTGATGATTTCCGGTTATAGCGCACACGGTGCCGGTGGTCGTGGTATCAATATGTTTGCCGAAGGACATTCCATGTCCTATTTCAACCTGATTGAAACAGACGGTTTGTTCCGTTCGGCAGAAGAGATTGCCAATTACAAGAACAAAGACGGCGAACTCATTCAACCCGGAGCCCAGGTCGGCGATATCCGCTACAAGGACTGGAACGGTGATGGCAAGATTAATACAGACGACCAGCATGATGTAGGAAGCCCTTTCCCCGATTTCACTTTCGGCGTCAGACTGGGTGGTGAGTGGAACAACTTCGACTTCAACCTTTTCTTTGACGGTATGGTAGGTAACAAAATCTATAATTATCCGCGTTATCGCCTGGAATCAGGAAACTTCAACGGAAATATGAGCACTGTATTGGCAAACTCGTGGAGACCGGACAATCAGAACACCGATATTCCACGCTTCTCTAAAACAGATGGTGCAGACAACAAATGGGCATACTCCGACAGATGGCTTGAGAATGGTTCATATATGCGTCTGAAAACATTGGATATCGGCTATACATTGCCCAAAAACCTGACCAAAAAAGTCAAACTTGAGAATGTAAGAATATACACTTCAATGGAAAATCTATTCACACTGACCAAATATTCGGGTTATACTCCGGATTTGGGTGAAAGTACTGTTGCCGGTGTTGACTACAACGTATTCTCAAGAGGTATCGACCAGGGACGTTATCCATTGCCCCGCACCATCTCATTCGGAATACAAGTTAACCTGTAATGCCTTAAATTAATATTAAACATTAAAAGTCTATAAACATGAAAAGAAATTGGTTATCATATATGTGCATGGCAGCTCTTCTTTCCGGAGCACTGACATCGTGCAACGAATCCAGCTTTTTGAATCTGTCGGACCCTAACCATTTCACTGAAAGCAACTTCTGGAAAGATAAAGCAGATGCGGAAAGTGCTTTGGCAGCCGCCTATTCCCCTATAAAAGGAGCCATGTACGGATACTTCGGCGCATTCGACGGTTGGCTGAACCTCAACGGTCGCGGCGACGATATCTTCACCATCAAAGGAGAAGAAGTTCCCATGTGGAATATTGCAAACTTCCTGAATTCACCGTCCACCGGCAACGATCCTTATGGAGCGCTTTATTCGGGTATCCAACGTGCCAATATCGTATTACGCTATATCGACCAGGTACCGGCTTCGGGCATTACGGAAGAAGATCGTTCGATGATTAAGGGCGAAGCGCTCTTTCTGCGCGGCTATCAATATTTTCTGTTAGTCAACAACTACAAAGAAGTCCCTTTGCGACTGATACCGTCTAACGAAGATGAAACCAACAAAGGGCCTGCCACTGAAGCAGCATTATGGACACAAGTGGAAGAAGATCTGGGTAACGCAATCAAATGCAATCTGCCCGTAGAACGCACCACTGCCAAAGAGCGGGTTACCAAAGGCGCTGCTATCGCAATGTTGGGTAAAGTATATGCCACCCAACATAAATATCCGGAAGCCAAGCAATTATTAGGAACATTATTAAAAGCTCCTTATTCTTATGAGTTGGTTGACAACTTCGGTAAGAACTTCACAAATGAAGATGAGTTCAATAAAGAATCCGTGTATGAAATAGCATACAGTCCCGACGGAGAATACTCATGGAGCAACGAAAGTGGAATCTGTCTGGGTTGCTATATACCACAGTTTATCGGTCCGGTAAAATCCGGCGGATGGGCCAAACTGATGCCGAACTCTTTCATCGTAGGAGAATTCACCAAAGAAACTCGCCCGAGCGATGCAGATACCAAGTTTGACAAACGTATGTATGCCAGTCTTTTCTTTGATGCAGCCAACTACGGCGACAAAGTACCCAACGAAAAATGGTATGGAAACAATTACTCGATGGACGAGCTTTGGGAAGGTAATGAGGGTAAAATGGCAGGAGGAGCTCCCAGCTTCAATGTCAACGGAACGGCAGGTAAATTCTTAATCAAGAAAAATACCGCATACTATGTAGATGATAAAGCACCGGATAATATGGGTAATAAGGAAGGAAGGTCCAGCAACTTACGTGTGATGCGTTTTGCGGAAGTCTTGCTGCTTTATGCCGAGGCATGTGCCAAAACCAATGATCCGGACGGTGCCAACTATGCTTTAAAACTAATCCGCAACAGAGCAGGACTTCAGGAAAAGACTTTCGCACAAGAGGAACTTATGACTGAAATCGAACATCAATGTTTATTGGAATTCTTCGGAGAAGGTCACCGTTTTTATGATCTCAAGCGTTGGTATTCTGTCAGCGAAATTCAATTGATTTTCAAGGCCAACGGGAAGCAGGGTGCAGAAAATTTTCAGGAAAAGCACCTTTACTATCCTATACCGACAAGTGAATTGAACAATAATACTGCCATGGTGCAAACCAGTCTATGGAAATAATGTCCAGACAAGATTAACTTAATAAAGAAACAATATGAAAAAGATATATTCATTATTATTCGTATCCCTCTTCCTATTTCTAGGATACTCTTGTGACGACGGAAGTCTGAGTCACAGTGATGTCTACATTCCTGATCCGGTAGAAGAAACCGATGAAGATGACGGATTCTCTGCCGAACCAACCACCGAGGCTGTCATCAAAATGCAGTTCGGGGATGGACATGAGCATCAGATTATTGATGGTTTCGGATGTGCTTTTGCCGAATGGTCACACCGCATCTGGAATAATATGATGCGTGAAGACGTAGTGGACGATCTGTTTGGCGAAAATGGTTTAAAACTGAACATATTCCGGGGAGAAGTATTTCCACACTATCAGAATCCTGTCACCAACGTTATCGACTTCGGCATTAACCGCACATTCAATCTGGCAGCCAATGATCCGTCTATGATTAATGATTACTGGAGAGACTTTAATGGTTCAGGATGCGGCGAACAGGTACAGTTGGGGCAAATGTGGTTAGTGGACATTCTCCAGAGGAAATACAAAAATGTAAAGTTCATGTTTTCCACATGGAGTCCTCCCGGAACGATGAAATCTAACGGTAAGCCTTCCGGCGGTAGTTTGAAATCCGGTTCGGAAGATGCATTCGCTGATTATCTGATAGACTTCATCAAAGCATATACAGAGAAATTCGGAATCAAGATTTATGCCATTTCACCATCCAATGAGCCGAACAGTAGCGGAACAGGTTGGAATGGATGTAGCTGGAGTTACACCAATCTTGCAAATTTCTGCCAAGATAATCTTCGCCCGGCTTTAGACAAGGCAGGTTATCAGGATATGAAAATTATCTTTGGAGAACACTCATGGTGGAAAGCGGGAGTCACCTTCCTTGAAAACGGTTTGAAGGTTCGCCCCGAATTAGCAAATTCTAATATCATTGCAGCCGCTCATGGATATACTTTAATCGGTAACACTGAATTCGTACAATCACCTCTCTGTGCAGAAAATAACATTCATATATGGAATACAGAGACCAGCTCTACAGACACATACGATCCATCCTGGAAAAATGCAATGCAATGGGCCACTACTTTCCACAATTATCTGGCTGTTTCCAATCTGAATGCATTTGTATGGTGGGCAGGCGCACGTCCTTGTACCAATAATGAAGCACTTATCAGACTGGAAGAGGCACTACCCGGAACAAATTATGAAAGAGCCGCCCGCTATTATAGTTATGGACAGTTCACCAAGTTCATTCCGGAGGGAAGCCGTCGCGTAGACGTAAAAACGATTGCTCCTGAAAATGGTGAAGAAGTTTTCCCTAAAGAACTGTTAATGACAGCTTATGTTAAAGACGACACTTATACGATCGTATTAGTGAATAACTCTACAAGCAAAGCTTTCGAAACTAAACTGGAGATTGAGGGAAAAGAATTCCAGACAATGATTTCATATACGTCAGACGAGGGTGTAAAATGGCAGCGTAAGAAAGTAAACCCGTCTCTTAGCGGATTGCGCGCCATCACTGTTCCCAAATTTAGCGTTGTAACCATCACCGGTAAAATGAAAGACATTGGAGCTGAATAATCATCCTAAATAAACAATGAATATCATGAAAAGAAATCTATTATATTTAGCAGGATTCCTGCTTGCAGCCGCTACTATTTTCTCTGGCTGTAACGATGAAGATCCCTCCTATCACAATCTCGTGACAGATACACAGGAGCTGATAATTAATTTTGATGAAGCACCACAAGGAACGATTCAGATGCTTCAGGGAAATGGCAACTACAAGATAGTCAGTTCTAATGAAGAAGTGGCCACTGCCGTTGCCGAAGGAAATATGATTAAAGTGACAGCCTTGAAAGCGGGCATCACTAATCTGACAATCACCGACTGGGCACAAATGAGTACCAATGTAAAAGTTATAGTAGATCAGTTAAGTGAGCTAGTTCTGGCTGTTTCATCCACTAAAATGTATCTGGGTGAAAATAAAGTGATTAACATACATACAGGAAAT
This sequence comes from Bacteroides sp. BFG-637, assembly GCF_024793605.1. Classification (NCBI taxonomy): domain Bacteria; kingdom Pseudomonadati; phylum Bacteroidota; class Bacteroidia; order Bacteroidales; family Bacteroidaceae; genus Bacteroides; species Bacteroides sp. BFG-637. The sequence continues at coordinate 1,162,610 of NZ_JANUPD010000002.1, forward strand.
AGAGGATACAAAGTGACAGTCGATAAAGAATCCATAGCCAAAGCTACGGTGGATGAAGAGGGACATATCCAAGTGGAATCCCTGGCACCGGGCATTGCGACCGTAACAGTTACCGACAGACTGAATAAGACTGCTGAACTTTCTGTGAAAGTAGTCAAACAACTAGTGCTCGACAACAGTGAAGAAATTGCTTATCTGACTATTGGTGAACCTCTGATTCTCAAGATTCTGGACGGTAACGGAGAATATACCTGTGTCAATAATGGCTCTGCCACTTATCTGAAATGTACAATGGCGGAGAATGGAACGGATGTCGTAGTCGAAGGTCTTAAAAGATACCGTTTCAACAAGACGATAACTATCAGTGACCAGGAAGGGGAATCAATCAGCATCAATGTGGTATATATCGACGACCCTTATCTGACAAACCCGTCTTATCGCTACTTTATAGCCGGTTCTGCTTCTTACCAAAGCCTATCTACCTCAGCAGTAGGCACAGTAACTCACGCAGCAGAGTTCAACATGTCCGAACTGGTTATAAAAGGAACAGGAACGTATGCCAGCGGTTTTGCCATCCAATTTACAGGAGACTTGACAGTGGGCGATAAGAGCAACGCTGTACTGTATAAGGTGACAAGAAATGCAATAGATAAAAGTGTGAAATATCCGGCAGAAAATTGCCGTATCGATAAAGTTGAAAACGACTGGTATTGGGTTAGTTTTACGGAACCGAACTGTACAGCTCGTTCGTATTTTATAACTAAACAATAATTTGTAAACTTGACGCATGTATTTTAAAAGTACCCCCATACTTTTGAAGTGACAAACATAAAAAGAGACTGTTCTTGCAACACAGTATATCCCTTGTATCTGTCTGTATTGTGGTCAGTCTCTTTTTATTAATTTTGAATAGATATGAATAGATATGATAACAGATTACGTGTTCTTATGGAAGAATACGAAATGCTCATCTCACGTGAAAATGAAAAGATACTGCCAGGCAATGGAATATTCGAACGCTATAAATATCCCATATTAACGGCTGCCCATACTCCACTGGAATGGAGATACGACTTCAACCCCGAGACAAATCCATATTTTATGGAACGCTTCGGCATTAATGCCGTATTCAATGCAGGAGCAATCAAGTTCAATGAGAAATATCTTGTAATGGGACGGGTAGAGGGGTATGATCGCAAATCATTCTTTGCCATTGCCGAAAGCCCTAACGGTATTGATCGTTTCCACTTCTGGGAGTATCCGGTTCAACTCCCGGATTTATATCCCGAAGAAACGAATGTATATGATATGCGCTTGACAGCCCATGAGGACGGCTGGATTTATGGAATTTTCTGCAGCGAAAGTCTTGATCCCAACGCTGCGCTGGGTGATCTGTCTTCTGCCGTAGCCAAAGCGGGTATCATACGTACCAAAGATTTAAAGAACTGGGAACGTCTCCCTAATTTGATTTCCCAAAGTCAGCAGCGCAATGTCGTACTGCATCCGGAATTTGTAAATGGCAAATATGCTTTATATACCCGTCCGCAGGATAACTTTATCAACGCCGGTAACGGCGGAGGTATCGGCTGGGCACTGATAGACGACATCACCCATGCAGAAATAAAAGAAGAAACCATTATAAACCACCGTCATTATCACACCATCAAAGAGGTGAAAAACGGTGAAGGGCCTCATCCCATCAAAACTTCCCAAGGATGGTTGCACCTGGCTCACGGAGTCCGTGCATGCGCCGCCGGTCTGCGCTATGTGCTCTATCTGTACATGACTTCTTTGGAAGATCCGACAAAGATCATTGCCGAACCGGGTGGTTTCTTACTGGCACCCATGGGAGAAGAAAGGATAGGAGATGTATCCAATGTACTTTTCTCTAATGGATGGATTGCTGATGAAAATGGAACAGTGTATATCTATTATGCCTCTTCCGATACTCGTATGCATGTGGCAACTTCTACAATCGACAGACTGATAGACTATTGCTTCCACACACCTGCGGACGGTTTCCGTTCCGCTGCTTCTGTAAAGAACATTTATAAGTCCGTAGAAGCCAACAAACTGATCTTGGCAGAACAGTTTCATTTTTAAGGTATTCAGGCACAAAGCGCAAAACTGCCGGTTTTTCGGTGAAAAACCGGCAGTTTTGCATTCTCCTCTTTATATAGAACTACTTCCACCCGCATCTCCGCATCTATCACTGAATATGTCAATACAAAAAGAAAACTCAGGTGATATCAACATAGTATCAGAATGAGTTAAAATAATATTTGTTTCGTTATCGCTTTCCACCTACCTTTGTCACAAAGATCATAACATATAAATCGATTCAAACCTATAGTATGAAATTACACACTACCGACCTTCTCATCATTTGCGTTTATCTGATCGCTATGATTGCCATCGGACTTATTCTAAAAAAACGGGCTGCCCAAAATATGAACTCCTATTTTCTAGGAGGGAAATCACTGCCTTTCTATATGCTCGGACTGTCCAATGCTTCCGGAATGTTCGACATCACAGGCACGATGCTAATGGTATATTGGGCATTCGCTTACGGATTCAAGAGCCTTTGGATTCCCTGGTTATGGCCGGTATTCAATCAGATATTTCTAATGATATATCTATCGGTGTGGCTCCGCCGTTCCAATGTACTTACCGGAGCGGAATGGATCAAGACACGTTTCGGAAAAGGTAAAGGGTCTACTCTTTCACATACGATTGTTATCATCTTCGCACTATTGAGTGTCTTAGGTTTTCTAAGTTACGGTTTCATAGGTATTGGCAAGTTTATGGAGATATTCATCCCCTGGGAAGTAGTATCTCCTTACATTCCTTTCAATGTTCCGGCAGAATACGTCCCCCACGTATATGGTATCTTCTTTACCGCTATTGCCACATTCTACGTAATGCTCGGAGGTATGTTGAGTATTGTATGGACAGATGTGGTGCAATTCCTGATTATGACAGTAGCAGGTATCGTGATCGTTATTATCGGAATGCAAATGGTAGCACCGGATATGATTCACTCCTTCGTTCCCGCCGGATGGGATTCCCCTTTCTTCGGATGGACATTGGACATTGACTGGAGCAGCCGAATGAACCTCCTGACAGAACGCATGGCAAATGAACCATATAGCCTGATTAGTATCTTCGTCATGATGGCTTTACTCAAAGGAATATTTATGAGTATGGCAGGACCTGCACCCAACTATGATATGCAGAAAATTCTATCCTGCAAATCCCCTAAAGAAGCGGCTATGATGAGCGGCTCCGTATCGGTCGTACTGTTAATTCCCCGCTACCTGATGATTATGGGATTTGCCTTGTTGGCTATCTACTTCTTTAAGGAAGATGGCGGCCTGACACAAATGGAAGTGACACGGACCGATTTTGAGACCATTCTCCCCCACCTAATCACACGTTACGTACCGGCAGGACTGGCAGGTTTGCTATTAGCCGGACTACTGGCGGCTTTCATGTCAACCTTTGCATCCACAGTCAATGCCGCACCGGCCTATATCGTGAATGATATTTATTTGAAATATATCAATCCGAAAGCGAGTGTGAAAACACAGATACGCAGCAGCTATATCATTTCTGTTGCAGTGGTAGTTGTCAGCACTATCATCGGATTCTTCCTGAAAGACATCAATGAAATATTCCAATGGATTGTAGGCGCACTCTTCGGAGGATACATCGCAGCCAATGTATTGAAATGGCATTGGTGGCGCTTCAATGGCGAAGGTTACTTCTGGGGAATGACTGCCGGAGTCATAGCAGCCATTGTCATGAAGTTTACAGTTCCCGACGCATGGGTGCTCTACTTCTTCCCGGTACTGTTCGGTGTCTCTCTGATAGGATGTATTGCCGGAACGTACAGTGCACCTCCGACAGACGAAGAAACATTAATCAGTTTCTACACCCGTGTACGTCCATGGGGATGGTGGAAACCGATTGAAGAAAAAGCATTAGCCCGTTACCCCCATATACAGCCCAACAAGAACTTCAAAAGAGATGCATTCAACGTGGTTATCGGTATTATCTGGCAATGCAGCCTCACGATCATTCCGATGTATCTCGTTGTCCGCGAACAACTGGGGTTATGGAGTTCTATCGCGTTACTTCTGGTTACGACACTGATACTAAGAAAAACCTGGTATAAACCCTTGTGTAAAGAAGAAGTAAGGTATAATGAAGAAATGAAACAACTAAAATAAGGAAAAAAGATTATTAGCTTAACACACTAAAAGACAGAGAACCGATCATGAAAAAACTATCCGTCATACTATTGTCATTGATACTATGCCTCCCACTATGCGCTCAATTTAAAGGGACAGTCTATATCGACAGCAACCAATCGGGCATATTGGATAAAAGCGATAAGCCGCTGATGGGAGTCATGGTAACAGATGGATTGAATGTGGTAAAAACAGATAAAAAAGGTCGGTTCTCTTTACCCGGATTCGCAAAAACAAGATTTATCACTATTACCACCCCTGCCGGATTCGAAACGCAACAATTCTATTTGCCTACCCAGGAAAACAGAAAAACCTATGACTTCCTGCTGACAGAAAGTGAACGGACTCAATCCAAAGAGCACTCTTTCATCCAAATCACTGATACTGAAGCTACCGGAGGACTGGGAAGATGGGTGACAGATTTGAAAAATTACATCAACAGCGAAAAGCCCGCCTTTCTGATTCACACCGGAGATATTTGTTACGAACCGGGCTTGCAAATGCACAACCGGATAGTAAATTCACAAACCATGAACTGCCCTGTTTACTACTGCATAGGGAATCATGACCTTGTAAAAGGCAACTACGGCGAAGAACTTTATGAATCAATCTACGGCCCGACCTGGTATTCATTTGATATCGGCAATATCCATTACGTGGTCACCCCCATCGACCACGGCGACAACCCGACCGATTACACTCTGAAAGATGTATATAACTGGCTGAAAAATGACCTCTCCTCCATGAAGAAAGGCCAAGCCCTGATTATTTTCAATCACGACCTATTTACTCCCAATGATACTCTCGTATTCAAAGCGGACAATCAGCACGTGCTCGACTTCTGCCCATTCAATGCCAAAGCCCAAATATACGGGCACATGCACTACAACTATGTGCGCAATCAAAACGGAATCTATACCATTTGTACCGGCACACTGGACAAAGGTGGTATTGACCACTCCCCCTCCTCTTTCCGCGACATTAAAGTAGACGCAAACGACAACATCACCACACAGCTACGATATGCTTTCGTCGCCCCGCAAACCACCATTGTTTTTCCAATGAAACAACAAAAAGTGGGAACCAACACTGACGGACAACTTTCCATTTCTGTAAATGCATACAATTCGCAAGCAAAGACCCAACAAATCTCATATATATTGACCACTCCGGAAAGTAACGAAGAAGTAGTACGAGGCACTCTCACACCACTCACCGACTGGAATTGGACTGCTAATATTTCAATCCCCTCCGATAAAAACGGGAAAGAACTGAAACTGACAGTCACCTCCTCTTTCAATGACGGAAAGAAAGCGACAGACTCCTGTTCTTTCATTTATGAGAATGGTTTCAAACCGTCCATCATTCCCGGTGAGAACTGGAATACCTTACTCCAAAATGCCGCCCATACCGGAGGAATCAATCATTCCAACCTCCATCTCCCTCTGCAACTGGCTTGGACCGCCAATGCCGGAAGCAACATTTTTATGACTTCCCCCCTCATTGCGGACGGCCAAGTATTTACAGCTACCACAGATGATAATGTTTCACTAAACACCTATATATGCGCATTCGACCTCAACTCCGGGAATCCCGTATGGAAATACCGGACAGAAAACTCAATAAAGAATACCATTGCTTACGAAGATGGAATTATTGTAGCACAGGATGCCGCCTGCCATCTATATGCCATTGATGCAAAAACAGGTCAGCTGCTATGGAAACAACGAATCAACTTGGACAGCTATCCATATCTCACCGAGGGACTGACAACAGATAACGGAGTAGTCTATGCCGGAATCGGTGTAGGTCTATCTGCCTATGACCTGAAAACCGGACGCATTCTATGGACCAACAAAGACTGGCGGCAACGTGAAGGCTCCACCACCACATTAACCATTGCCGATGGTGTACTTATCAGCGGAACTCAATGGGGAGGATTATACGGCAATGACATCCACACGGGAAAACAACTTTGGAAACTCTCGGACAACGGACTTGGCAATCGTGGTGCGTCTCCGGTTTACAAAGATGGCAAATTATGGATTATCTCTTCCAAAAGCCTGTTTACCATCGATCCTAAAACCGGAACAGTACTTCAACAAAAAGATTTATCAATCAATCTGGATGCCACCTCTACCCCTCTGGTCACTGAAAATGAGATCATTTTCGGAACCGTAGAACGCGGAGTGATGGCACTGGACAAATCGACCCTTTTCAACAAATGGAAAGCTGAAACATTACCGTCTCTGGTCTACACTGCACCTTACTCCACCACACCGCAAGCCGGAGTAGAAACCAGTCCCGTCGCTTCGCAAGGAACCGTGTTTATCGGAGCTTCCGATGGCTACCTTTACGCCATCGACCAGTCAACCGGTATCATAAAAGAAAAACTAAATCTTGGAGCACCCATATTCTCAACAGTTGCCGTATCCGGAAATTGTATGATTGTTTGCGATTATTCCGGCAATGTGCATTGTTTTACCCTCGCGCAGTTTTTGCCACCCTACGCGTTGTAATTTAAAGATTATCACGTATCTTTGCCTCCTCAAATCATAAATACGAGATATGGCTATTACAATCAAGAAAGTCTCCACAAAGAGAGAGCTTAAGAAATTTATCCGTTTCAATTACAGAATGTACAAGGATAATCCTTACTCTGTGCCTGATCTTTATGACGATATGCTCAACACCTTCAACAAGAAGAAGAACGCAGCATTCGAATTCTGTGAAGCAGATTATTTCCTCGCATATCGGGACGATAAAATAGTAGGACGTGTAGCTGCAATCATCAACAATCAGGCGAACGCAAAGTGGGAATGTAAGAACGTTCGTTTCGGATGGATAGACTTTATCGACGACCCCGAAGTGTCATCCGCACTTATCAAAGCAGTAGAAGACTGGGGAAAAGAACGAGGCATGACTCACATTGCCGGTCCTCTCGGATTTACCGATTTCGATGCTGAAGGAATGCTGATTGAAGGATTCGACCAGCTTAGCACCATGGCCACTATCTACAACTACCCCTACTATCCTGTACACATGGAAAAGCTAGGTTTCGAGAAAGACGCTGACTGGGTGGAATACAAAATCTACATACCGGATGCCATTCCCGACAAGCACAAACGTATCTCCGAACTGATCCAACGAAAATATAACCTCAAAATAAAGAAATACACCTCCGGAAGAAAAATAGCCAAAGACTACGGACAGAAGATTTTCGAACTGATGAACGAAGCATACAGCCCACTTTACGGCTATTCTCCATTGACACAGCGACAAATCGACCAGTACGTAAAAATGTACCTCCCAATCCTTGATTTACGGATGGTTACCCTGATCACCGATGCCAATGACGAGCTGGTTTGTGTAGGTATCTCCATGCCATCCCTTGCCGAGGCACTACAAAAATCACACGGGCGTCTGTTACCGCTCGGATGGTTCTATCTGCTAAAAGCACTATTTATGAAACGCCGTGCCAAAATGCTTGATCTGCTACTTGTTGCAGTGAAACCGGAATACCAAAATAAAGGTGTTAATGCTTTGTTATTTTCCGATTTAATTCCAGTTTATCAAAAATTAGGTTTTATCTTTGCGGAAAGCAACCCCGAACTGGAGCTGAACGGAAAAGTTCAGGCACAATGGGATTACTTTGAGACTCAACAACATAAGCGCCGCCGTGCGTTCATCAAAGAGATAAAATAAAAACAGCTATGGAAGAGAACGAATTGATACCTGTAGACAACAACAATGCAGTAGAGTACACTGACGACAACATCCGCCACCTGAGCGACATGGAACATGTGCGCACACGCCCCGGTATGTATATCGGAAGGCTGGGCGACGGTGCACATGCCGAAGACGGAATCTATGTCCTCCTGAAAGAAGTAATTGACAACAGTATTGACGAGTTCAAAATGCAAGCCGGTAAGAAAATCGAGATTACCGTTGAAGAAAACCTTCGTGTCAGCGTACGCGACTACGGACGGGGCATCCCGCAAGGAAAACTCATCGAAGCAGTCAGCATGCTGAATACCGGTGGTAAATACGACAGTAAAGCATTTAAGAAAAGTGTCGGACTGAATGGTGTCGGTGTGAAAGCCGTCAATGCTCTAAGCTCCCATTTCGAGGTACGCAGTTACCGCGATGGCAAAGTACGTATCGCCACTTTCTCAAAAGGTAACCTGCTGACCGATGAGACGCAGAACACCGAAGAAGAAAACGGAACTTACATCTTCTTCGAACCGGATAATACACTATTCCTGAATTACAGCTTCAAGCCCGAATTTATTGAAACAATGCTACGTAATTACACGTACCTTAATACAGGGCTTGCCATTATTTATAACGGACACCGCATCTTGTCACGCAATGGTCTGGTAGACCTTTTGAACGACAACATGACGGCAACCGGACTTTACCCGATCATCCATCTGAAAGGGGAAGACATCGAAATCGCTTTCACACATACAGGGCAGTACGGAGAAGAATATTATTCTTTTGTCAACGGTCAGCATACTACCCAGGGTGGTACGCATCAAAGTGCCTTCAAAGAACACATTGCCCGCACCATCAAAGAGTTCTTTAACAAGAACATGGATTATACCGATATCCGTAACGGACTGGTTGCCGCCATTGCCGTCAATGTGGAAGAACCGATTTTTGAAAGCCAGACCAAGACTAAACTAGGGTCTACCAATATGGTTCCCGGTGGCGTGACGGTCAACAAATATGTAGGCGACTTTATCAAACTTGAAGTAGATAATTTCCTGCACAAGAATGCGGATATAGCGGAAGCCATCCAACAGAAGATACAGGAATCCGAAAAAGAACGTAAAGCCATTGCAGGTGTAACGAAACTTGCTCGTGAGCGCGCAAAAAAGGCGAACCTGCATAACCGTAAATTACGCGACTGCCGCATCCACCTCAACGACCCGAAAGGAAAAGGACTGGAAGAAGACTCCTGCATCTTTATCACCGAGGGAGACTCTGCAAGCGGTTCCATCACCAAGAGTCGTGACGTAAATACTCAAGCAGTATTCAGCCTCCGTGGTAAACCGTTGAATTCTTTCGGACTGACGAAAAAGGTGGTTTACGAGAACGAGGAATTCAACCTGCTTCAAGCAGCCCTGAATATAGAAGATGGTATTGAAGGACTACGCTACAACAAAGTGATCGTAGCAACCGATGCCGATGTGGACGGTATGCACATCCGCTTGCTGCTGATTACGTTCTTCCTGCAATTCTTCCCCGACCTCATCAAGAAAGGACATGTATATATCCTGCAAACCCCTTTATTCCGTGTACGTAACAAGAAAAAGACAAGTTACTGCTATAGCGAAGAAGAACGTATCAATGCCATCAACGAATTAGGACCGAATCCGGAGATCACCCGATTTAAAGGTTTGGGAGAAATCTCACCGGACGAGTTCAAACATTTCATCGGCAAGGATATGCGTCTGGAACAGGTGACACTGCGCAAAACGGATGCAGTAAAAGAACTACTCGAATTCTACATGGGTAAAAATACTATGGAACGGCAGAACTTTATTATAGATAACCTGGTTATAGAAGAAGACTTGGCATCATGAGAAAAGCAATATTCCCGGGTACTTTCGACCCTTTCACCATCGGACATTATTCGGTAGTGGAGCGTGCACTTACCTTTATGGACGAAATCGTGATAGGAATCGGTATCAATGAGAACAAGAATACCTACTTCCCCATTGAGAAAAGGGAGGAAATGATTCGGGAACTTTATAAAGACGAACCTCGCATCACAGTGATGTCCTACGACTGTCTGACAATTGATTTTGCGCAGGAAGTAGGGGCCAGGTTTATTGTCCGCGGTATCCGTACGGTAAAGGATTTCGAATATGAAGAGACCATTGCGGACATTAACCGTAAACTGGCGGGGATTGAAACCATCCTGCTCTTCACAGAACCGGAACTGACTTGCGTCAGCTCTACGATTGTACGCGAGTTATTAACCTATAATAAAGATATCAGCCAGTTTATTCCCAAAGGAATGAAAATGAGTGAATGACACTCGTTAGGGAATAGGAGGTGAGTCAGAAAAGATGATGAAGAAACTAACGATTATACTATCCGTTTGCTTGTGGGCAGTTGCCGCACAAGCCCAGAACTTCGGTTCCGAAGCCATGCGAAAGCTACAAATGGCAGAGTTTGCAATCTCCAATTTCTATGTGGACAAAGTAGATGAAGACAAGTTGGTAGAAGAAGCCATCATCAAGATGCTGGCACAACTTGATCCGCACTCTACTTATTCGGATGCAGAGGAAGTGAAGAAGATGAACGAACCACTTCAAGGTAACTTCGAGGGTATCGGAGTGCAATTCCAGATGATAGAAGACACCCTGTTGGTGGTGCAGCCTGTCAGCAACGGCCCTTCCGAGAAAGTCGGTATCCTTGCCGGTGACCGTATCATTGCCGTGAATGACAGCGCTATTGCCGGAGTGAAAATGAGTACGGAAGATATAATGAAGCGTCTTCGTGGTCCGAAAGGTTCGAAAGTCAATCTGACAATCGTTCGTCGTGGCGTGCAAGACCCTTTATTGTTTACAGTGAAAAGAGATAAGATACCTATCCTTAGCCTCGACGCCTCTTATATGATTCAACCTAACACGGGTTATATCCGCATCAACCGCTTCGGAGCGACAACTGCTGAAGAGTTCAAGAAAGCAATGAAGGACCTCCAGAAGCAAGGTATGAAGGATATGATTCTTGACCTGCAAGGAAACGGAGGCGGTTATCTCAATGCAGCCATTGACCTTGCTAACGAATTCCTGGGACAAAAGGAACTGATTGTATATACCGAAGGCCGGACTGCCAAGCGTAGTGATTTCTATGCAAAAGGTAACGGGGACTTCCGTAATGGTCGTCTCATCATATTGGTAGACGAGTATACAGCTTCCGCCAGCGAAATTGTCAGCGGTGCGGTACAGGATTGGGACAGAGGAATTATTGTAGGCCGCCGTTCTTTCGGTAAAGGCTTGGTGCAACGTCCTATCGACTTACCAGACGGTTCCATGATTCGTTTAACCATCGCCCGTTACTATACTCCATCCGGACGCTCGATCCAAAAACCATACGACAGCACTGTCGATTACAATAAAGACCTGATAGAGCGCTTCAACCACGGTGAGCTTATGAATGCCGACAGCATCCATTTCCCAGATTCATTGAAAGCGCAGACAAAGAAACTAGGACGTACTGTGTATGGCGGAGGTGGCATTATGCCTGATTATTTCGTGCCCATCGACACTACATTGTATACGGATTATCACCGGAACCTGGTAGCTAAAGGAGTGGTTATCAAATTTACCATGAAATTTATCGAGGGACACCGGAAAGAATTAGCTAACAAGTATAAGAAGTTCGAATCATTCAACGAGAAGTTTGTCATTGATGACGATATGCTGGCTACTTTACGGGAAATGGGTGAGAAAGAGGGTGTGAAGTTCAATGAAGAACAATATCAGAAATCGCTCCCACTTATCAAAACGCAACTCAAAGCACTGATCGCCCGCGACCTTTGGGATATGAACGAATATTTCCGGGTAATGAATACAACGAATGAAAGTATACAAAAGGCTTTGGAAATACTGAATTCGGACGAGTATCAGAAGAAACTGAAATAAACTGCAAAAATAATTCGGATAAACCGTACCTGATCACTCCCCTTTGTTGTAGTATAAGTAAAATTACAAAAACAGAAGTAGTATGCGACAGTTTAATTTTACTTGGACAACAATCGGCTGGTTACTGATTGGATACGGTTTATCTTTTATTCCCTCCCACGCACAAGCACAGGCAGTCATCAAGAAGTTCTCATTGGAACTGAAGAATGAAAGCTTGCCCGAAGCACTGAAACAGATAGGAAAAGAAAGGGGGAAAAAGTATTCTCTTCACTTACAACGGCACCGAAAGTTATCGCGTGACAGCCAGTATTCACGAAAAGACAGAATGCGAAGCCATAGACATCGTGTTGAAAGGCAAACCTTTCGTTTCCGTCGAACGGGAAGAGTATTTCGTCGTACAACGAAAGAAATCAAACAAAGCTATAACCGTACAAGGCAAAGTCTATGACGAGAAAGGAACTCCCCTAGCATTCGTCAATATACTTGCGCTTGCTGCCGATTCCAGTTTCCTGGCCGGGAGCGTGACAGAAGAGGACGGTTCTTTCCGTCTGCCTGCCATAGCCGGGGAAGATTGCCTGTTGAAAGCAACCTATATAGGTTACTGTCCGCAAATTATTCCCTGCCGGCAACAAAACATCCTCCGGTTACAACCCGATACGAAACTGCTGAAAGAGATAGTGGTAACCGCCGGACGCCCATTGATAGAAAGGAAAGACGGAACATTAACCGCCAATATAGCCGGAACTCCCCTTTCACTCATGGGATCGGCAAGCGAAATGATTTCACATCTCCCTTTTGTCACAGGTACGGACGGAGAATACACCGTATTGGGTAGGGGCACTCCCGAAATCTATATCAACGGACGCAAAGTCAGGGATAACACAGAACTGAACCGCCTGCAAGCCAACGAAATACTTTCTGCAGAAATCATCACCACTCCGGGGGTGCAATATGGCTCTTCCGTAGGTGCCGTTATCCGTCTCCACACCATTCGCAAACGGGGACAAGGCATGAGCGGCAGTTTCTATACCGATTACTCGCAAGGACATGTACCGATCGGCAACGAAGGCATATCCTTGAACTACCGTACCGGCGGACTGGATATTTTCGTAAAAGGGGACTTTGCCGAAATCAACAATCACCTAACAAGCATCCACAGTCAGGACATTTACGCTTCGTCCGACTGGAACCAATCAACGGAGAACAAAAGCAAACAAACCTATCGCACCTTCAACGGCGAACTGGGATTCAACTACGAAATCGACGAGGATCAGTCATTCGGTATGCGCTATATGCCCGGTACGAACATAGGTAATGCGCATACTACCAATGAAGGGACAACCCTCATTCTGCAAGACGGCAAAGAAGTAGACCACCTGTATGCTCGCCAGCAGACAGATGCGCATACCGGCTGGTGGCAGGCAGCCAACGGATACTACAACGCTACGTTCGGCAAATGCAACATCGACTTCAACGCCGACTATCTGTATGGCCGGGACCGCATCCGTCAATACGCCGAGAACAACGGAACCGAAGACGCCACTTCGAGCAACCGCGTACGCAACCACCTCTATGCCGCCAAACTCCTGATCACCACCCCACTCTGGAAAGGCAAACTCAGTTTCGGCACAGAAGAAACATTCACCAACCGCCACGACATATTTCTCCAAAGCGGCTTCTCCGCCGATGCCGACGACCGCATCAAACAAACTATGTTTTCCGGCTTCATCGACTACAACCTGCCATTGGGAAAGTTCAATATCTTAGCCGGACTGCGCTATGAATTTCAACAAACAGATTACTACGAGAAAGGGATTCACCAAGACGGCCAAAGCCCCACCTATCGCGACTGGATACCGGTAGTCAGCATCAGATACACTTCCGGCAACTGGTTTTTCGCCCTTTCCCACCGCACTCTGAAATACAGTCCCAGCTACGATATGCTCACCAGTGCCGTCACGTATCAAAACAAGTACTCTTACCGGAGCGGAGACCCGTTTCTCGTCCCCCAGATACATCGTGCAACTTTCTTCGACGCCGGATGGAAATGGATCAATTTCAGTATTTACTACGACCATTCCTGGAATATGTACACCAGCTACACCCGCCCGTATGACGACATCAATCATCCCGGTGTATTGCTGTTCGGCATGGCAAGCATTCCGCATTCCAACCGCTATGGAAGCAGCATCGTCCTTTCACCAAAATTCGGCATCTGGCAACCTCAACTGACCACCGGCATCAATTGGTTTGACTCCCACGGTACTTCCATAGGCATCACCCAGCACTGGAATGAGCCACGGTTCTATTTCAGTCTCGACAACAGTTTCAACTTCCCTAAAGGCTGGTTCTTCAATATCAAAGGAGTACTGTCGCCCGGAGCCAAACAAAGTTACGCCATTTGGAAAACCGAAGGAAGAGTAGATGCCCAACTGACCAAATCGTTCCTGAAAGACCAGTCGCTAAAAATATCGGTAACCGCCAAAGACATCTTTCACACCGGCTACAGATACTTCACCATCTATGGCGACCGGACATTCAGTTCCAACCGCGATTATTCAGACCAGCAGCGTTTCGGCATCCGGCTGAGTTATCAGTTCAACGCGGCGAAAAGCAAATATAAAGGAACCGGAGCCGGAGAGAGTGAAAAATCGCGTCTGTAGACTCTCTTTTTAAAGAGAAGTGTGTACTTTTGCAGTATCAACCCCCTAAGAGAGCATGTTCCTGTTTCATAAAGACCATACCAAGAAAGAAGTTTTCGAGCAGATGTTTGTGGAAATGTATCCGCGAATGGTACGTTATGCCTCACAATTGACGGGAGATAAAGAAGAAGCACGGGATATAGTGAGCGAAGTGATGGAACAGGCCTGGACACATTTTGAGCAGTTGGATAAGAACGACCGGGGCGGATGGATTTATACCGCAGTCCGCAACGCCTGCCTCAACCGCCTGAAACACCTTCAAGTGGAGCATGATAATGCGAGAGCGATCTACGAAGCGACACTAGCTGATGTGGAGAGCAACTATCAGGAGCACGAAGCGTTATTGCAAAAGGCGGAAATGATAGCCCGAAGTCTGCCTGAGCCTACCTGCACTATCTTACGGCTGTGTTACTACGAGCATCTCACCTATCGGGAAGTTGCCGAACAACTTGGCATCAGCCCCGATACAGTGAAAAAGCATATATCCAAAGCACTGCGTACATTACGCAAAGTCATGAACGATGAAAATCATGAACGATCAAGGAAGGAGAACAGATAATGGAAGAAAAGAAAAAGTATACTCCCAAAGAGGAATCCCCCGATTACGGACTAACGGGAGATGACTGCCGCCCTTTTTCAGAGGATGCCGGGATACGTCGTTTACAAAATGCCTTTGGCGAAGCGTTAGGCGATTTGCCCCTGCCGGAAGAGACACGGGAAGCATGGACAGCTTTCTTGCAACGACAGGAGCAGAAGAAACGACAAGCATATCGCCGCATATGGCTTTCCGGTGGCATGGCAGCAGCTATTGCCCTGCTCTTAATACTGTGGTCACCCTGGAATAAATCAGACAGTACAGCATCGGATATCAAAATATTTGCCGCCCTCAATGTTCCCGAGCAGGTCACAACACAAGAAAAAAATGGCAGAATAATCGTTTCCACCCCGCCAACGACTATCATTAATCTGACATTAGAAGACGGAACCCACGTGCTGTTAAGTGCAAACAGTCGTTTGGAATACCCCAAAGAGTTTACTCCGCAAAACAAGCGGATAGTAAACCTCACCGGAGAAGCACGCTTTGAAGTGGCAAAAGACAGTCTTCGTCCTTTCATCGTTTCCACCGGAGATATACAGACACAGGTATTGGGGACAGTATTTGATGTAAATGCCTATCCTTGTAATACGCCCACTGTCACATTATATAGAGGACGGGTGCAAGTAGCAAAAACCGACTCTTCGCACCGGAAGGAAATATCACCCGGTCAATCCGCCACATTAGAAACAAATGGTGATATCGTTGTATCAAAGGCTACGCAGACCGAAAAAGAAGGATGGACGGATAATGAGTTTTATTTCGACAACACGAAGATGATGCAAGTATTACAGAGTTTAGGGACTTGGTATAATATCAGCGTCATCTGCCACTCACCCAACCTCTTACAGAAACGGATTCATTTTCGTTTTAGCCGGAATGTTTCGGTAGAAAGTCTGTTGGACGCACTGAACGATTTAGGAATTGCACATTTTCAGTACAAGAATGGGCAGATAATGGTCTATTAAAACCCTAACTTAATTCCCTTAAAAGCAATACGCCTTTAAAGCATTATAAACGTACACTCACTTTTACTAAGGAGTAAAAGTAGTACGACATATCAATGTGAACAAACCACACGAACAATTTAAACAAGTAGTAATACTTTGCTTTCTACCTTTTATAGTTTACCAAGACATCATCTTTCAATTTGGTGGACATATATACTTATCGTAGTGGACATATAGATACACGATGGTGAGTATATATATCCACCGCGCTGTCTCTATATGTCCACTAAACACTGTGTATTAACCTGTTAACTTTATCATTGGGTATACTCGAATGTCACCGTACCGCGAATATCAGAAGAAGAAGCGGCAATGTATGCCTTAAACTTACCAGGCTCTGCCACCCAAGTATGCTGTTTATCATCAAAGAATTGCAATGCTTCCGGTTTGATCGTAAACTTCACTTCTTTTTCTTCATTCGGAAGAAGCCGTACTTTCCGGAAGTTTTTCAACTCCTTCACCGGGCGAAGAACACTCACACTCTTCGTCGCCAACATATAACTGAACGATCTCTTTCCCTGCTATTTTCCCTGTATTCCTAATTCTTACAGTAAGATCAATACTGCCATCAGCATTCATTGTTTTAGCCGATACCACAGGCTTACTATATTCGAAAGTGGTATAACTCATGCCATAGCCAAAAGGAAAGAGCGGCCGGATCTTCTTCGTATCATACCAACGATAACCAACCAAAATATCTTCTTTATATTCCTGACGGATACTATCACCCGGGTAACTAATCTCACCAAAGAAGTGTGCCGGACAATCTTCCAGTTTCACCGGATAAGAAAAAGGTAACTTACCGCTGGGATTCACATCTCCGCTCAACACATCAGCCAGTGCCTCTCCGCCGACAGAGCCTAAATACCACGACTGAATAATAGAGGGTATCTCCTTCACCCAAGGCATTTCCACCGCATTTCCACTAATAATTACTGCTACCAGATTCTTATTTACTTTCAACAGAGCTTCTATCAAATCATTCTGTCCAAAAGGAAGTCCATACGACAAACGGTCACCACCCTCACAATCCTGAAAATGATTCTTATTCAGTCCTCCGACAAAGATCACCAAGTCCGCATTCATCGCTTTTTCTACCGCGTCATTACGTAAAGAATCTACTGTTGTCTGTGGAATAACATCTGCCCGGCCATACATCGGGCGACCGCTTGTATAGCCTTGTGCATAAACCACATCCTCACCAAACTTCGCTTTTATACCATCTAATGGTGAAACCACCCTCTGAACTTTCAACTCCGAAGAGCCGCCGCCTAACATCAAATTACGGGTAGCATTATCTCCCACAACCAAAATACGTTTATATTTTCCCTGGGGAATAGGTAATAATGCAGGCTGTTTCTTACCTGTCCCATTTTTCAACAAGACAATGCCCTCTGTTGCAACCTCATAAGCTGTACGATAGTGCTCTTCGCTGGTCAGTGCACCGAACGGTTTCCGACGATTCATCGCTGTACGGAAAATCAGACGTAACACACGTGCGGCCTTATCGTTCACTACCTCCATCGAAATCTTACCTTCGCGAACCATTTTCAGATAAGACTTACCCAAATAATAATCATCAAAACCGAATTCCGATTCCGAAGTCAAACCATTGGTATAAGATCCCATTTCAATGTCCAATCCGTACATGGCAGCTTCATAAGTATCATGTGCAGCTCCCCAGTCCGTGATAACGCATCCGTCGAAATTCCATTCCCCCTTCAATATATCATTATTCAGCAATTTGTGATGGGCAGCATGAGTTCCACGCACTTTATTATAAGCTCCCATAACAGACCACGTTTTACCTCTTTCTACAGCAGCCTTGAAAGCAGGCAGATATATTTCATACAATGCACGGTCGCTTAGTTGCACATCGATATGTCCCCGCCATAATTCCTGATTGTTCAGTGCGTAATGTTTTACGCAGGCGGCTACTCCATTCTTCTGCACTCCCTGAATATAAGGCACGCAAAGCTCCGAGGCTAAATAAGGGTCTTCCCCCATATATTCAAAGTTACGCCCGTTGAGCGGGGTACGATAGATATTCACCCCCGGTCCCAACAAAACATCCTTTTCACGATAACGGGCTTCTTCACCGATGGCCTGTCCATATTTCTCTGCCAATAGCGGATTCCAGCTAGCTGCCAGACAGGTCAGTGCAGGAAAAGCAGTGCAACTATCGTTCGTCCATCCGGCATATCCCCAATCATTCCAGTTAATTTCGGCACGCACGCCATGAGGACCGTCACTCATCCAGAGTTCAGGAATACCCAAACGGGGACAACCAGGGGAGCTAAACTTCCCTTGTGCATAACTAAGACGAGTTTTCTCCTCCACAGTCATACGGTTCAGCGCATCCTGTACCCTGACCTCTATCGGTTGTGTATCATCCAGATACACCGGTTTTTGTTTCTTGTCTTGAGCAATCACCACCATACCTGTCTGAACAGACAGGAAACATATAGTCAATAAAAATATCTTCATTATTCCCATAATCATTTACAGTTTACAATCTTTTGCCGAGATCTTCACCACGGCTTGCCGAAGCCCTTCCGAAGTAGCTGTCAACTCCGTTTTTCCCGGTTTCCCGTCATTCTGAATGACAACAAAGCATTTTCCATAAAATGCTTTCCCTTTTTATCCTTAAAGCGTTCCAACGATATCGGGTTTCCATTATCCACTCCTGCGATGAAACCATTACCTTTCACAGTGAAATTCACCAAATTATCTGCATTCGGACAAAGATTCCCTTCTTCATCCAGCACCTCTACAGTGACGAAACACAAATCTTTTCCATCAGCAGCCAGAACTGAACGATCAGGAGTCAGGCGAATTTCTGCAGGCTTTCCGGCTGTACGAATTTCCTTTTCCGCTACCACTTCATCCTTTCTGCGTGCAACAACCTTCACCGTTCCCGGTTCAAACTTTACACGCCAAACAACATGCAGGTTATCAGCATCTTTACATTTCACTCCCTGCGACTTTCCATTCATAAACAATTCCACTTCATCCGCCTGATTATAGTAGCACCACATATCGATCTCCTGCCCCGGAGTCCAGTTCCAATGCGGGAAAAGATGCAACACTTGCTTATCTGTCCATTCCGACTGATATAGATAGTAGACATCTTTTGGGAAACCTGCCAGATCGACAATACCAAAGAATGAACTACGTGCAGGCCATCCGTAAGGAGTCGGTTCTCCGATGTAATCGAATCCTGTCCATACATATTGCCCGCTGATAAAGTCGTTGTCTCTGACTAACTTCAGACTTTCTTCATGAGTGTTTCCCCAAGGCACATGACAGTTCTCATAAGATGAACAGGCAAAAGTAGAATCAGCAAAGGGTTTATCCCAACGCTCAGGCCAGATAAACATCCGGTCACTGGGCATACGGTAGTATCCACGTGTCATTAATGCCGAATTACTTTCAGTAATGATAAAGGGCTTGTCCGGAAAATTAGCCGGAACATGAGGAATATCTTTATTATGATAATTATAGCCAATCACATCCAGTGCACCGGAACGGAATAAATGATTGCCGGAATTCGGTTCATTGCATCCTGCAGTGACAGGACGGGTAGAATCAAGCCCTTTCACAAAGCTTACCAACTTCTTCGTCAGCAAAGAGTTGACACTCTCCTCTCCTTCTTTTGCCAGCATTTCAGAAGAATGCCCGAAATTCAGGATCAAATTGGCCTCTTCCAGACTCAATGTATCCGCTTTAGCATCACTCCATTGTTCGAGGACTTCATTACCGATACTCCACATAAAGACAGAAGGGTGATTGCGGTCACGCAAAATAAAGTCATTCAAATCGCGCTCGTGCCATTCATTGAAGTAACGGGCATAATCATGTGCTGTTTTTTTCTTCCGCCACATATCAAAAGCCTCATCCATCACGATAAATCCCATACGATCACAGAGATCAAGCAGTTCGGGTGCGGGAGGATTATGGGAACAACGTATGCCATTGCATCCCATTTCTTTCAGAATCTGCAATTGCCGTTCAATGGCACGTGTGTTGACAGCTGCCCCCAGACAGCCCAGATCATGGTGCATACATACCCCGTTAATCTTGGTTTGCCTACCGTTCAATGTAAATCCTTTCCGGGCATCAAAACTAAATGTACGGATACCGACAGGAGTCGTATACCTATCCATACATTCCTCGTTTCGCATCACTTTGGTAACCAATGTATACAAATAAGGAGTATCAATATCCCACAACTCCGGTTGTTTTACAGTCAATTGCTGGGCGAAAACAGTTTCTCTGCCAGTTTCCGTTTTTCCGGCCGACCGCGTTCCAGCAACTTCTCCGCCTTCAGCATCCTGCAAGGATGAACAGACCGTGATATTTTCATTTGTATCACTTTCATTCACAATAGTAGTAACAAGATTCAGTACAGCCTCTCCCTTGTCAACCGATGATGTCGTGACATACGTTCCCCAATCGGCTACGTGTATCGGACCAGTCTTGCTTAGCCATACATTCCGGTAAATGCCACAACCTGAATACCAGCGTGAATTAGGTTGCTCCGCATTGTCCACCCGAACAGCCAGCACATTGGGTTCATCCCATTTCAGATAAGGGGTCAGATCATAACTGAAACTGATATATCCATAAGGACGTACTCCTAACGAAACACCGTTAATGAATACTTCCGAATTCATATATATTCCGTCAAACTCAATGCGGAAGATCTTTCCTATATCTGCTTTGTCTACACTAAAAGTTTTGCGATACCATCCAACTCCACCCGGAAGCGCCCCTCCCCCTGTGCCGGAAGGATTTTCACAGCTAAAGTCTCCCTCAATCGCCCAATCATGAGGCAGATTCAATACCCGCCAGTCATTGTCGGCAAAACCGGGTTGTGCAGCTTGTAATCCGTCTCCCAAGTGGAAACGCCAATCCGCATTAAAGTCAGACCGCTCGCGTGGAGAAATGGGGAAAGAACTGTTACATGCTCCCAACAGCATCAGACAGCTCCCCAATATCAAATATTTCAATTTACCAATCATCATCATCGGATTATATCATCCAGCCTACAGTTTCAATGTCTGCTTGCTGCCATTATATTTCACAGTCACCCCTTTCGCATTCAAATCAAACGGTTGGGCTTTCTCCTTATTGACCGTAACCACAGTGAAGGTGCGTTCCTTCAGCATACCCGGAAATTCTCCCTGACGTTCACCAATCACTAAGGTCTTGGTAGCCTCATCATACTTCATCGGTATCATGGCATACATCCCTTGTTCATAGTTATAATTCACGCCCTCATCTTCGTACAAAGTAAATGCTCCATCCGCTCCCTGATAAATATACAAACGAATATGATCCGCCGGTCTTTCATCCGTATACTGAATATCATCACCTAACGGTACGATAGCTCCCGCACGCACATACAACGGAATCCGTTCATAAGGCGCATCTATCATTTTCTTTTCTCCACCGGACTGAAACTTGCCGGAATAAAAATCATACCAACCTTCTGCTTGGGGGAAATAGATTTCACGGCTCCGATCACCATAGCGATAAACCGGCGATACCATAAACGAAGGGCCGAACATATACTGGTCACCAATATCATTTACTTGGGTATCCGCTGTAAAATCCATGACTAATGGACGCATGATTGTATAATCATTAAACCAGGTCATGCCTGCCAACGAATAAATATACGGCATCATATTGTAGCGCAGTTTGGTATAATAAACAACCGATTGGTAGGCCGGATGTCCTTCCGGTGCAATCTCCCATATTTCACGGAACGGGTATTGTCCATGTGCACGATACAGAGGAACGAATGCACCGAATTGATACCAACGGGCATTTAATTCACGCCATTCTTTATAATCGGCATTTTCCGTCTTTGTCGCATTCCATTGTTTCTGTCCCGCCACATAACGGTTCTCTACACAAAAGCCGCCAATATCCATTGTCCAGTAAGGTATTCCACTCATGGCGAAATTAAGTCCGGCAGAAATCTGTGCCTTCATATCCTCCCAACGTGTACCGATATCTCCGCTCCATGTAGCTGTAGAATAACGCTGTAACCCGGCAAATCCCGAACGGGTCAATAAGAACACACGTTTATTATTATCCACTCCGCGCTGACCGTCATAAATGGCTTCTGCATTCATCAGTGCATAAGCATTGAAAAATTCCGTAGAGGAGCCCAATGCCGTAGGTCCGCACAAAGCCTTCCGATATTCCAAGTCGGTACAGTCACGTACATTCGGTTCGCTGGCATCCATCCACCAGGCATCGATACCCAACGGATAATAGTGCTCATACATCTGCTTCCAAAACAGTTTACGTGCATCCGGATCATAAGCGTCATAAAAACCATAATGGTAACCGGGACCTACCCAATCTTTCAAGCTATCCCTGACAGACTGCTGATACATCCACCCATTCTTGTCGAACTCCTTGAAATGTTCGGTAGTAACATAGAACTTAGGCCATACCGAAATCATCATACGCCCATGCATAGCATGAATGGAATCGACCATTGCTTTGGGATCCGGAAAGCGTACCTTATCAAACTCATGACTTCCCCAGGCATTTTCCGGCCAGTGATTCCAATCCAGTACGATATTATCTACCGGGATTTTACGATCACGGAAACCTTTCAGTGCGCCTAACATTTCATCTTGTGTATTATACTTCTCCCGACTTTGCCAGAAACCCATTGCCCATTTCGGCATAACAGGCGACTTTCCGGTCAGAGTCCGATAGCCACTGATTACTTCATCCATATCCTCACCAACCACAAAATAATAATCAAGCTGCTTTGCCATCTCACTCCACCATGACTGTTTTCCCTGTTCTGCCGGATCTACAGGAGTCAATGCCCGCAGCCCGCAATAAGACTGCCCGCCATCAGGCTGCCATTCAATTTTCAACGGCACACGCTTACCTGCTTCCAGATGAACAGCAAACTTATAGCTATTAGGATTCCATGCAGTCCGCCAACGTTCCGGCACCACCGGTTCATTATTCAAATAGACCTTGACATATCCGGCGTAATAAAGAATAAACTTAAATTCTCCTGTTTGAGCAGGTTCTATTTCGCCTTCATAAGTGACCTTAGCCCCCATCAACGGCAATTTCTCCGGAAGATTCTGAATCGTTTTCAGATTCTCAAAATAAATAGAGTCTTCCCGGCGAACCAACGTCTCTCCTTTTTTCGGCACATAAGTACCGGTAAGCGCACCTTCCCGACCTGTCTTATCATAAAGCTTAAAGACCCGGTTCAATTGGGAGTAGTCATTCGGATTACCGAAACGGCACAATGAATAGCTATCCAGCAGTACACCATAATTCTTATTTGAAACAACGAATGGAACAGAGACTTTCGTATTGTATTGGAACAGTTCTTCGTTCTTACCCTTATAATTAAATTCATCCGCCTGATGCTGCCCCAATCCGTAGAACGCTTCATCTTCAGGAGATTCAAAAACCTGGCAGATCGTATATCCCTTTGTTCCTTCTACTTCGATTGGAGTAAACTTCTTTCCTCCTCCCTTGTTTTCCTGCAGGATTAACTTTCCGTCTTTATCCGCAAACCACACCTCTCCGGTACTGGCCAATACGGACGCTTTCACTTCTTTTGTAGACACTGTAATCGTATCGCCATTCTGCATGACGGCAAATGGGATTTGTTTCTCCTGCGAAACAACAATCAAACTTTGCGGATCGGCAAACTTGCTGTCGGCAGTAGCAGAAACACGGATTAACTTATCTCCCATCACTTGCAGACGAACCAGTCGGGGACCTCCTGTTACTTCCTGTTGTACTTTAACTATCACGCTATCGCCTGTCTCCTCATAGACCTTATTGGCACATGCTCCGAAAAGAAGTCCCGGCAACAGGCAACAGAAAATGTTTTTCATATTCATAATCATACCTACCTTTAGGGTTCAACAATATATTTTCTCATATCGCAAAAGTAAGTACTATAAATGAAAAGCTCCCCTTCTAATGTTTTATAGAAGGGGAACTTTTAAACAGTGACCGGACGATATGTTTTTTTCAGAGGTATCATTTGTTATTTCCCTTCTTTTTCCTGGTAAACAGAGGGCAAAACACCAAATTCATCCTTGAAATAACGACTGAAATATTTAGGGTTATTAAAGCCTACTTCGAAGGCTACCTCAGATACATGAAGCTGGCTTTCACGCAATAATTGCGCTGCCCGTTTCAAGCGGATCACGCGGATAAACTCAATCGGTGTCTTTCCTGTGATCTGGAGTAATTTCTTATACAGATGCACACGGCTCATACCCAGTTCCCGGCTAAGCTCCTCTACCGAGAGTTCGGTACGCGACATATTATCTTCCACATACTTGATTGCTTTCTCTATCAATTTCTCATCCAATGAAGTAATGACAATCTCACTGGGGGCAGGGTCAATCATTCCCTGGGTGACACGATGATAGCGGCTTAATTCTATCAGTTTACGGATACGCAACACAAGAATAGTCATATTGAACGGCTTCGTTACATAATCGTCCGCTCCTGTCTGCAATCCTTCCAGCTTCGCTTCGGTATTCTGCCGTGCTGTCAGCAAAATCACAGGGATATGCGCTGTGCGCTTATCCTGCTTTATCAGACGGCACAACTCATTACCATCCATTTGAGGCATCATCACATCACTGATAACCAGATCGGGCAATTCTTCCTGCATCATCTCCCATGCTTCCTTAC
The DNA here is from genome assembly GCF_024793605.1 of Bacteroides sp. BFG-637. Classification (NCBI taxonomy): domain Bacteria; kingdom Pseudomonadati; phylum Bacteroidota; class Bacteroidia; order Bacteroidales; family Bacteroidaceae; genus Bacteroides; species Bacteroides sp. BFG-637. The sequence continues at coordinate 1,187,546 of NZ_JANUPD010000002.1, forward strand.
CACTCACAGCCAGTTTGACACGATACTGCAATTCCAGACTATAACGCATAAAGATACGGAAGTCTTCATTATCATCTACTATCAGCAACAATGGGAAATCCTTACGTTCCGTTTCCTCTCTGGTTTCCTCTTTTATCTCCTTATCTTCTTCCTCCCCGGCCGGTATACCTGTCTCTGGCGGCAATTGCACCTGTGTCTCCACATGCTTTACCGGAAACTGAATAACGAAAACGGAGCCTGTTCCTATATTATCAAAGACCTTCACTTCTCCCTCATGCAAAGTTACAAAGTCACGTACCAAACTCAAGCCGATACCATTTCCGGTAGTTTCCTCTACCCCTTTATGACCCGCCTGATAGAAACGTTCGAAGATATGTTCCTTATCCACCTCACTAATTCCTATTCCAGTATCAGCAATCTTGATCTCCAGCATATCAGGAGTTCCTGCCACATGCTCTATCATCACCGTCACCCGTCCTCCTTCGGGAGTAAACTTAAAGGCATTGGAAAGCAGATTCATGACAATCTTTCCCACCTTGTCAGCATCAAAAGCCATCGAGAATGTATCTATCCCCGAGAAAAAAGAGAACTGAATATGTTTCTTATCCGCCATCAATAGGAAAGAGTTGCAAACACTATGCACATACGAGATAATATCTCCTTCCGACAGAGACAACTGATGAGTGCTCATCTCCCCTTTACGGAAATCGAGCAGTTGATTGACCAAGTGCAACAACCGCTGCGCATTGCGATGCATCAACTGCAAACGTGTACTTTGCAATTCATCGGTTGTTTCTTTCAGCATACCCTCCAAAGGAGAAATAATCAATGTAAGCGGTGTACGCAATTCATGGCTGACGTTCGTGAAGAAACGGAATTTCATATTATTGATTTCTTCGTTCTTCGCCACCTCGCTTTCTATCTGCTGAAGATGAAACTTCTCACGTTCACGTTTCAGCATCCGGTAGCGTGCCAGAAAAAGCACGACCACCAAACCGATGGCATACAACAAATAGGCCCACCATGACATCCAGAAAGGAGGATTGACTACAATACCCAGCGTCGCTTCCTTCACGCCGACATAACCGTCACTATTTACCGCTTTCACTCTCAAAACATACTTTCCCGGTGCAAGATTTGTAAAAGTCACATTGTGTACTCCTAACGGTAAGGTTAGCCAGTCATTATTAAACCCCTCCAACTTATACATGTATTGAGTTTTCTCCGGTAAATTATAGTTATCCGAAGCAAAAGATACACTGAAAATGTTCTGCTTATAATCAAACTCGACATTTTCTACATCGTTCAATTCCTTTTCTATCAACACTCTTCCACCATACGACTGTCCCACCTTTATCGGCTCATCAAACAGCGAAAGACCTGTAAACATCACAGTAGGCAGCATTTTATTATAGCGTATATGATCCGGAGCAAAAACATTTACCCCATATAAACCTCCAATAGCAATGATTCCATTGTGCAAGGTTTTGATAGAACGCTGGTTAAAATCACAATTCTGCAATCCGTCCTCACTATTATAAGCCCTGGAATCAAAAAGGTAACTCCCTTTTCCGTCCGAAGCTACTGTCACCCGGATTACCTTCCTACTGGTCGAGACCCACATATTACGCTCCTGATCTTCCGTAATCGCAGCAATAAAGCTTCCTTTGGCCTCTGCAACAGGAGATAAATCAAGAAACAGATGGCGTCTTATATCATATACATTCAATCCCTCACGTGTAGCAATCCATATCAGTCCCCGGCTATCCTTGTACACATGATTAACCGCATCGTTCGACATTTTCATGCTACCGCTCTGACCTTGAACTTTTTTTATTTCACGAGTACGCATATCCATCATACCTACTCCCTGATTAGCAGTTCCGAAAAATAATGTATTATCATCTCCCCAACACAAAGAGGTAACATTATTTTCCAGCAGAGCCGAGTTATTACTCGTATAAGTTTCAAAAGTACCGGACAACGGTTCCAAACATTGTAAACCACCTCCTAAGGAAGCAATCCAGATCCTCCCCTTATCATCTTCCACCAATGCCCAGACATTATTACTTGCCAGAGCATTCCCGGCACCCTCCTTATAAGAACGTACCTGGGAACCATCCATACAATACAGCCCTCCATTAAATGTTCCGACCCATAATTTGCCGTCTTTTGACTTTAGCATAGACACGACCGGATTCGGCAACTGTCCTTCGGCATCTCTCCAGAAAGGTTCCGCCTTTCCTGTTGAACGGTTCCACAAAAGAATCCCATGGTCATTCGTTCCCAGCCACAATTTATTTTCATCTGCCTGCTCTATGCAGGTAATATCTCCCCATTCATACATATTGAACTTAAAGATACTTTCACTATAATAAGATACTCCTTTCTTATAAGTTCCCACCCACATGATACCATCTCTATCAGCATATAAGTCATAAATTGTATTATGAGGCAAACTCCGTCCATTGTCATCATGGGCAACAAGAGAAGTCACTTTTCCAGTTTCTTTCTCAAGCACATCTATACCGTCATAATCCTTTCCAACCCAGATTCTGCCTTCTATATCCTGTGCCACCGTATGAATGATTACGTCCGGACGTGACGACCAAATACCAGTCAAGTCTGTCCGCCAACTTTTTGTTCCGCAGTCATACACCCAGATTCCCATAAGACTATATGCCCAGATACAATTGTCTCTGTCTACAAAGAGCGAAAGCTCCTATCTTCTTCCCTTCCGGAATATATTTTTTGATTTCATCAGACTGCCATTTTACTGCTAATGTGGAACGATCCAGGCAAACAAGTAGTCCTGTATTATAAATCAACAAGATCCCGTCACTACATTCTGCCATTTGTGTTACTCCATATTCCGGTAACGAATGTTCCATATACGAGAAGAAAAGTCTTTTTCCGCCTTCCTTGTAACAGTAACATCCCTCACCTGCCACACTAAGCCAGGTATTCCCTTCCCGGTCTACAAAAACCTGTTCCGGAACTCCCCATGATTCGAGAGTCTTCATAAATCCGGTAACATCAGTGATGAAGCAATCCCGTTCCTTGTCAAACAATACATATCCCCGGGCAGTATTTATCCAAAACCGTCCATCAGGCATTTCTACAATATCAGTGATATAATTATCCGGCAAAGATCCCGGCTCGTCCTCGACATGCTGGTAAACCTTAAAAGTATATCCATCATAGCGGTTCAATCCGGCAGTCGTGCCAAACCACATGAACCCGTCACGATCCTTATAAATAGTATTTACAGAATTATTAGACAATCCGTCCGATACTTCCAGATGCTTGAACAGATAGGATTGTGCAGACACAATCCATGAAGTGAAAAGTAAAGCTAACAATAAAAGGCTCTTTCTTATCATGTTTTTCAGATTTGTACAAAGGAAATAAAATATTATCAAACAGCCAAGAAAAAGAGTCTGCGGATTATTTGGCGAAATCAACCAACCCGCCAAGAAAAAGACAGTCTGAACGGAGATTCCCGTACAGACCGTCTTTATGGTTTATTGATACTCAATAGAAACAACAGAACAACTCTTATCCGGACTATTCTGTCGCGAGTCCCTCTATCAGAGCGTTATACTCCAATTTGTCATAAATGTCCAACGTATTGCGATTCAAAACACCGTCCCCACGATCCCAATAGAATGGAACCAGTCCATGAGCACGCGCCTGACGCACTACACATCTGTCGAACGCCGCACGCGACAGGTCATGTCCTCTTTGGGCTTCTTCATCCTGCAATTGACGACGGATAGCCGCAAACTCACCGATGAGTACCGGAATATTCTGTTCTACAAACCGGGTCTTCAGCTTCTGAAATTGAGCTTTCATGTATTCCTCTCCGCCAATATTGTCCCAACGACCTTCGTAATTGCCAACAGCATACCCGCGATTCTCTTCTCCCCAGAAATAGAAAGCCTTTCCCCAACTCTCGTCTTTCTCCATTCCGCAGAATTGCCACGAACTGTAATAATGCACTTCAACAATCATACGCCCGTCCGTCGGGTCTTCGGGTAACTGCCCCATCCATTGGATAGTTTTGTCAATATCCGTAGCAGGTCCCTGTACTATGAGATTACGATACACATTTTTCCCTCCCGTAGCGCGAACGGCATCTACAAATGTCTGTTCATACTGTAGCAGTACTGCCATATCATCGGCATCCTCAACATTCGGTTCGTTGCAGCCAGCAAAAATCAGATGCTCGTCATAATTTCTAAAGAAAGTAGCAATCTGACGCCACAAAGCCCGTTGCTTTTGGTCTACAGCTTTATTATAGCCGTTTGGTATATCATTCTCCAACCACCCACCATCCCAATGGATATTAAGAATAACATACAGTTCGTTATCCACACAATAGTCTACTACTTCTTTCACACGGTTGAGCCACGACGCCTGTATCTCATAGCTTCCATCACTTGCCAGATAATCATTCCAAGCACAAGGAATGCGTACCGCACTAAATCCAAGTTCCTTTATTTTGGTAATCATGGCTTTGGTAGTAGCCGGATTTCCCCAAGCAGTTTCTCCACCGGTAGCTTCCAGCGAATTACCCAGATTCCATCCAATCGCGATTTCCTTCATCAATTCCATCGCATTCTTCTCCATGCCTGTCATATCTGCTTCCGGTATCGAAGAAACCTGTTGAATCACGGTAACCGATTCTATAAGGTCATTCAGCATGAATGTGATGACGGCTGTACGAACTTCATTACCAACGTTGGGATCGGCGGTAAATGTCTCCACCTTTTCAGTCAGAGCACGTGAGGAGTTATGATGAAGCCATCCGGCATCGATCGTTATCTCATAATCTCCGGATGCCTGCATCTTAATAGAAAAGTTTTCTCCTTCACCGGCAACTGTCACTTCGTGTGTTTCCCCCACTAAAAGATCACTGGCAAGCTGACTCACCTGTACCACCTCATTCATTTCACTTCCTGTCACCTTAATCGTAGTCGAACGGGATTCTGTATCAGGATTAGCAGTTACACTAACCAAATACTTGCCAGTCTTTTTTGAGTCCGATTCCTGCCGGGTGATGCTGCACCACTCCGGCGAATCCGACACTACTTCATAAGACACATTTGATTGTATATAGAGTAAAGTCTCGCTTCCATTCTTACCGAAAGTCAGTTCTTGCTTTGAGACTGTGATGAAAGGAGTTTCCGCTACTTCATCTTCCGTACAGGAAATAAGCAAAACACCTGCCAAACAGAAAATATAATAAGTCCAAAGGCTACAAATCTTATTCATACTCATTCAATTACAAGATTCTTAAAGTATCTATAGTAACGTTCACTTTATCCGGTTCTGCAATGTCACTGAACATATCAATGATATCAATCACAAATACGATTACACCGTTATATGCCGCTTCTGGTTTAATGTTGATAGTATAAGTACCGTTGCCTTTCACTTTTACATCACTCGTACCCGAATAACTAGGCCACCAACCACTTGCCGTACACATCAGACCTGCATTATATTCCTTGGTGGCCGCATCGCCACTCAGTCCGCTAATAGTGAAAGTCAGTTCCATTGAATAGTCGAACACAATGCTTGCCGGATCAACCGGAGATGCAGACGCTGTCTGACCATATTGATTGTACAGTTCGATACGGAAATTATTCTTATCGTTCTCCAGATGTCCCCACACCAATTTATTGTTGTCAACAGTAATAGTGGTTGCCTCCGGTTCTGTGCTTCCCCCGGCATTGGGCACAAAATGATAAGCCTGGTATTCATCCTTTTCAGAGCTGCGTGCACCAAGCCACATACCCATCACCGATCCTCCTACACTCTCAATACTTAAGATACGGAGTTGGTTGTTAGCATCTGCTCCAAACATAATATCACCACCTCCGATGTGATAGGCAGGCAAAGGCAAGCTGAAGGTGTAAACACCTTTTTTATCCAAACTGTAGGTTCCATCCGAAGAAGTACCATCGGGCAAAATAAGGGAATATGTCATCGTACTTGAATTCAAAGTCAAAGCAAGTTTCTCCAATCCGCTGACCGGAGCTGCCCAATCAGGATAGTTACCGGCCGTAAAGTTATTCATCAGGCTACCATCCAGATTTGCCCAGTCGAACGGAACATCAGGCGACATCGTCCATTTGATTTCTGTGGTCACGACTTCTGATACCATGTCTTCCCATCCGTCAGGCAATACCGGTTCCGGATCGGGTTTATCTTCAGGCACATAATTGTCGGCATATTCTTTTGAAACAAAGTTCCATATCAACCACCAGGGTCCTTCACTATTGTCACGCATCACCCCGATTCGCAGATGATTTTCATCCAGTTCGAGCAACTTCAGATTCCGGTTCCAGTTCGTACTTCTGTCCGACCATGAAGGCGTGTGCAACAGTTCACAGTCAGTAAACGTGATGGTATGATCGTCCACATTGAGCATAAATGTACCTACGGTTGTGCTCTGTGAAGAAGAATTATAAACTGTCACGTTCGCTCCGCCAGTCAGACCGAAAGTCATCGTACTCTCCCAAATGGCATCATCTCCCGAATGACCGACGCCCGGATCCCAATTGGCACTCCAGTTGTTCCACTCTACGGTCGTGCTCGGATCAGCATAAGTCACTTCACCCGCAGCAAAGCCATACGAGCCGTTATCGAAAATCCAAACCTTCTCATTGTTGACCCCTCCCGACAAATAAGTCCATAAAGCATCATTCACAAATTCGGCACAGAAACTGTCGATGGAAAACTTTGCAGCGGGACCATACACTATTCCGGCTCGTGTCTGTACACCGAACTTCACGCTATACTCCCCCTCAAACGGCATCTGCAACTTAACTTCCGCACTCTGACTCCGCCCTTGCGGATGTTCCCAACATACCTGATAACTTGAAGGCATCAGACTTTTCAGATAAACAATATTCGGATTCACCGCATCATGCGTGATCGAAAAAGCAATTCCTTCAGCCAGATCATCCGAAACGATATCCTGACTTCCCAATTCATAAGTTTCGGGAGTACATGCCGACAACAATGTGACGAGCGTTGCCAGCAATGCTATATATAACTTTGATACAATCTTATTCATAACTTCCATTTTTTAATACCAACCTACATTCTGTTTCAAAACGCCATTCGAAAGTGTAATCTGATTATTCGGAATCTGAGAAAAACCTCGCTTGCCGGTAATATTCGAAACTGTAATGCTTACATCCTCGGGATTTCCCCCGCTGACAACCGACGTAGTGCCTGCAATCTGCGAAGCGGCATAATCCACACCCTGACGCAGCAGGTCCCAGTAACGCTGTCCTTCAAAAGCAAACTCCAGCATACGCTCCTTTATTATATTTTCTTTTGTGACCGCAACTTCCCGATAATCACCTGAAACCGACAAGTTTCCCTTACCATCATTCACCGTATAAGCACGCTGACGTACTTGATTGAGATATGCCTGTGCGCTCGGACTTCCTAATTCAGCAGCCATCAACAACACATCAGCATAGCGCATCACAATGAAATCCTGATATTGTGAAATCTGGAAATCGCCTTTGCCTAAACCGGAAACTTCATCAACAAGCGACCATGCACCGGACTTTTCATCTTTGACCCATTTCGACATCGGAGTATATTTCTTTACCGTATATCCGGTATATTCACGTTGGTCGGCATATGATTTTGCATATTCCGAATCATCGGCGATACCTTCACTATCCAGATTGATGATAGAAGCTTCACGACGTGCATCACCTGCACCATAGACAGTCCACATTTTGGGATTGACCGTACATCCTCCCCATCCTTTTCCGTAAGGTGCATGATTCAAATAACTACGTATTCCCATATAGACCAGCCAGCGGTTTCCATCATTATTTCCGTCATAGTCTTGCGTATAATTAAATTTCTGTGCCAATACCACCTCCTTATTACCTTTTCCGGCATAGGTTGTAGTCTGTGTATAATCACCTGTCGCCGCATTTCGGCTCCATGAAGTGGAAGCAGCCGGCCACAAGTTTTTGAATTCTTCAACCAGCCCGTAGCCTTCGGTCTCCGCAACAGAGATAAAATCTTCCAATCCCTGCAATACCGAAGCTTTGGTGACACCTTCTACCTGAGGTTCTTTACCGTAATAGCCTGTATAAAACAAGTAAACGCGAGCTAACAGCGCTTCAGCAGCAAACTTGGTTATATGACCGTCATTCGAAGCAGCTGCACTTTTAGGGTATGCACCTGCCGGAATATTATCCGCAGCAAACTTAAGATCGCTAAAGATAAGATTGTACACCTCTTCCGGGTTGGCCTGTGCACGGTTCTCATTCACAGGTTCAGTGAATAAGGGAATATTTTCCCAAAGGCGGACCATATCGAAATAACACAAGGCGCGTAAGGCACGACATTCACCCATATAAGTATTTCTCGTCTGGTCACTTGTCCAGGATATCTGACCTTCATGAGCCAGAAGTTCATTACATCGATACACTGCTGCATAATAGTTGGTCCATTCCGTTTCCAGCAAGTTCATATCGGAAGGAGATTGCGTAGCATCGAAGCGATCTATCACCTGATAGTTGCGGGCGTCAGTATTTCCCATACCGGCAAAGCACTCGTCCGCCATGATTTGCGAAGCAAAATAAAAAGCACATGCCTGACTGGACGTAGTACACTGCCAGCCATCATAACACCCTATCAATGCCCGCCACGCATCACTCTCAGTCCGGTAGAAGTTACCGGTAGTAGATTCTTTCTTCGATTCCACATCCAGAAAGCCTGCCGTACATCCCGTAAGTGACATCACGGCTAGTCCCATTCCCACTATATATAATTTCATATTATTCATATTCTCTGATTTTTTTAAGGTTATAAATTAGAACTTCAGATTGACACCAACGAGGAATGTACGCGGACGAGGATAATACCCCAAGTCGATACCCGATACCCAGTCGGAGGTTCCGTAACCAATTTCGGGATCCATGCCATCATATTTGGTGAAAGTAAACGCATTCTGTACCTGAATATACAAACGGGCCTGACTGATAGCTTTGAGTTTAATCAGCTTGGCAAAGTCGTAGCCCAAGGTGATGTTACTAATACGCAGGTAATCACCATCTTGCAGATAAAGATCAGAGAACTGCCAGTTGATATTAGTATCCGTCACACGAGGCATCCGGTTGGAGGTTCCTTCTCCGGTCCAGCGGTTCAGGATGGCAGTCGTATAGTTAGCCTTGCTATTGGCATGATTACGGTACGATTGCACAATCTGATTGCCAGCGGCTCCATAGGCTACCAATGAGAAATCAAAATTCTTGTAGTTAAATCCGACATTGAATCCGTAGGTAAAATCGGGAGTGCCATTGCCCAAATCCACCTTATCGTTATCGTCGATAATTCCATCCTGATTCTGGTCTACGTAGATAACGTCACCCGCTTGTGCGTCGGCCTGCAGGATGCCATGCTTTCCGTCGGCATTCCAGTTGGCAATCTGTTCTTTGTTCTGAAAGATACCGGCAGTTTCGTATCCCCAGAAGTAACCGATAGCATGACCATTCTGTGCACGGTAGAACTCCGGTGTATTATCATACAACATATTGATTTTGCCGTGAATGATACCATCTTCAGTAGGAATATTCCCCTACCTTATTCTTGTTATATGCACCGTTCACACCAATATTATAATTGAAATCTTTACCTGCTTGGTCATTCCAGGTTAAAGCCAGTTCAAAACCTGTATTCTTCACATCGCCGCCGTTGATAAAAGGTGCACCCGTTCCTGCCGTAGCCAGAATAGGAGCTTCCACCAGCCAATCTTTAGTTGTCTTGATATAGAAATCGGCGGTCAAACTCAAACGGCTTTTTAAGAAACGTGCGTCAATACCTATATTGGTCTGTTCCGAGGTTTCCCAAGTTACGTTCTCATTGGCCAGACGGCTAGGATACGCCCCCCAGTAACCGGACTGTGCCGGAGCACCATCGGTTGTTCCGAAGATGTAATGGGTATTGGAAGAGGTGATAGGAGCCGTATACTGGTAATTATCGATGTTCTGATTGCCGACCTGCCCCCCAACTTGCACGCAACTTCAGATAATCAAGCCAATTCTGAGTATTCTCCATGAACTTTTCATTTGAGAGAGTCCATCCTGCAGATATAGATGGAAATACACCGTAACGGTTGCCACGTGCAAACTTCGATGAGCCATCAGCACGCAAGGTGGCATTCAGCATATAAGTTTCTTTCCAGTTCCATCCGAAACGTCCAAAATAAGAAACGGAGCGACTTTCATCATGCGGATATCCATCGACAGACATTCCGTCGTCGGCGCTCGAAGCTGTACCATTACCTACATAGGCATGATCCCAGTCGTCAAAGCCTTCTCTCAATGCACCGGTTTTGGCCTGCAGGTAAGTACCGGAATAGCGATATACTTCCATTCCGACTAAAGCATTGAATGCATGTTTGCCGCATGTCCAGTCATAAGCAGCCGTATTGGTCCAAGTCATTCCTAAAGAATGATTCATATTTTGGGTGGCTGATGTACGAGTCGTATTATAAGTATAAATTGAGAATTGATAAAGCGGATTGAAACTACGATATTCCGAAGAACCGTACACCGCCCCGAATACGCTTCTCAACTTCAAGTTCCTGACCGGTTGCAGTTCGGCATATACATTGCCGGAGAATGTTGCCGTCTTGTTCTTGTTGTTGCTGTTGGTCATCATCAAGCCGTAAGGATTGCCGTCACCGTTATACCAATCGGAGTTCGATGTATCGTTATAAGAAGAATCATAAACATTGTTATCGCTATAGATTGGAGCAAGCGGCGAAGTGGCAAATGCGCCGCGCAAAGTATTGTTATATTGGTCGGATACTGAAATACCATTGTTCATTTTGTAGACGAAGCTGACCTGCTCGCCCACTTTCAGCAAATCCGAATCCTTGAATATCTTATGCTCGGAATTGACGCGGAAGTTGTAACGTTCATAGTTCGAAACGTCCTTACCGCCCACTACTCCTTCCTGACTCATATATCCCAACGATAAGGCATAAGTGGAAGTCTTCGAACCTCCGGTGATACCCAATGTATAACTTTGCGTCCTGGTATTGTCTTTAAACATCGAGTCTACCCAATCAGTGTCGTGTACATTTCCATTGGCATCATAAATACTCCGGAACGAACTCCAGTTGTAAGGCGCATTTCCGGAATTAACAGCCTGCTCGTCCATAATGGTCATGTATTCCTTCGCATTCAGCATATTTATCTTACGTGCCACAGTCTGCACACCATAATAGGCATCAAAAGAAATTTGCGCCTTTCCTTCCTTGCCCGATTTTGTGGTAATCAACACTACACCATTGGCAGCCTGTGCACCATAAATAGCTGCCGAAGCTGCATCCTTTAATATATCGATACTTTCTATATCAGCAGGATTCAAAGTGGAAATATCGCCGCCCACACCATCAATAAGATACAGCGGACTGGAATTTCCGACAGTACCCAGACCACGAATACTGACTTTCATATCCGAGCCCGGCTGACCGGAAGTGGAAGAAATGTTCACCCCAGGTGTCTGTCCTTGCATACCTTGCAAAGGGCTATTGGTGTTCATCTTGGCAAGACTCTCACCCTTCACCTGCACCGTTGCACCGGTCACCAGTTTCTTTTTCTGCACACCATAACCCACCACCACTACTTCATCAAGGATTTCGGTGTCTTCCTTTAATATTACATTGAGCGATTTCTGACCCGTCACAACGATTTCCTGCGTAACGTATCCTATATAAGAGAAGACTAAAGTCTGGCCGGATACCACATTCAGCTTGAAATTTCCGTCCATATCGGTTATCGTTCCATTGGCTGTCTCCTTCACCAAGACACTGACCCCCACCAGAGGCAACTCATCAGTAGCCGAGATAACTACACCACTGACAGTTGAAGTTTGTGAAGGAGCAGCCTTCACAGCCATTATCGGCAAACATAATAGAATGATTACCGAAAAGCTAAAGAGATGCACAAATGTGCATTTTCTAAAAAAGTGTTTACTCATGGTATATTGTTTAATAGTTAATTTAAAACATATTGTTTTCTACACTGCAAAATTATATATTCGGTATGTAACTTCGCTTCTGTAATGTTATTCATATAGGGAGCGTTTTGGAAACGATGGGGTGAATTTGTTTTATAAAGGGGATTCATTTGTTTTCTTCCTATTTTCCTTTATACTTAAAGCACCCAAAATCAGCGCACATCTCTGATTCTTTAGAGGCTGATACAGCATAAAGTCCCAAGACAACTCCGGTAAATCCACCTGCTGTTTCAGTGCTTAGATAACGAGTATTCATCTTACCCAAATCATGATATATTCCATTCACTTTATAACCGAAATAATAGTAATTGATATCCGACTTCACCACCAGTTCCACTTCACCACTGGTTGGCAAGGAAACCTCTTTGGCATAATGAGTAATCTCTCCCAGTTTATACCGCAAACCAACAGAACGTTTCTGATCCTTATCCTGACGGACAAATAAATCATAGTGAGAATGAAACTCCATAAAAACGGAAAGTCCCGCTTCATCATTTGCTTCCGCTTTATGCAAGACTACCGGAGCGGATGCTTCCATATCAAAGTGTTCCTGTCGCAAGGCGGCAAAGGTAGGACTTTTCCAGTCACTTAGCGTAACAGGAGTTGCTATCAAACGAAGTTTGCCATCTTTGGTAAAAATATAATTCTTCGCTTCCGGATTTTGCAGATGAATCCATTCGGGAGAAAGTTTTCCTTCTTTAAAGCCTATCCGTTCCGGTCTGCCTTTCATTTCCTGTTGAGGCAGAGTGGTTACATCCATCTCCAAAGAAATAGTTCCGTTGGCATTGACCACAGGCCAGGCATTCTTATCCCAACGCACCGGAGCCAGATACGTTTCACGTCCCAATGTATGATGAGTTCCCGGCATAATTCTGTATGCCAGGCAAACCATCCACCAAGCACCATCAGTGCCTTCCACCAGATCAGCATGCCCTGTTCCCTGAATCGGACTGGATTGTCCCGACTCATTGGCATGGGTCAGAATAGGATTTGCCGGATTTCCCTGATAAGGACCGTCTATGTAACGACTGCGGGCAATCGTTACTTTATGTCCCAATTCCGTACCGCCCTCTGAAATCAGCAGATAGTACCAACCGTCTTTCTTATAAATGTGCGGACCTTCGGCATATCTGCCCCCGGTACCGTTCCATATTCGTTTGGAAGAAGAAAGCTGTCTGCCTGTCAGGGGGTCAATCTCACACAGGTTGATGTATCCATCCGGATTACTGACCATAAAACATTTGCCGTCTTCAAAATAAAGCGAAGGATCAATGCCTCCTTGTTCGAGCCAGACAGGTTCCGACCATTCACTACGGGGATCAGTAGTATGCACCAGGAAATTCCCTTTACCGGAAACATTAGTCGTAATCATGTAAAACACTCCATCATTGTAACGAATGGTAGGAGCAAAAATACCGCTTCCCGAATTGGCATTAGTCAGATCAAGCTGGGACGGACGAGTCAGACAGTTTCCTATCTGCTCCCAATGCACAAGGTCTTTGCTATGAAACAAAGGCACTCCGGGGAAATATTGAAAGCTGCTGTTGACTAAATAATAATCATCCCCTGCCTTGCAAACACTCGGATCGGGATGGAAACCGGGAATTACAGGATTACTGTAACCTTGAGCCGATGATTTGCATACAGAACAAAGCGAGATGAAAATAAGGAATAAAGCGTTTCGCATATAATATAATTTAAGAGTTAAACATCTTTTGCCGGCCGACGATACAAAAGTAGATGTTTTCCCTCAAGGAGACATGGTATTTCGTTTACACCCGGTCTGCCAAATGTTTTCCCCATACGCACAGAATGTATCTTATTGGGGCATCATATGTATTCAATTGTATTTCGCCCTTTCGAGTGACTGCAAATCTTTCTACATTTGTGGTAGATTTTAAGTCTCACTCTAAAAATATCAACTCATGAAAAGCATTAAGAAAATGGTATTAGTATCAGCCTTTGCCGGTACCTGCCTTACAACTCACGCGCAGGCTACCCCTCCCGCCATCCCAACCGATCCGGCTATTGAAGCTAACATCCGGAAATGGCTTCAAAAAATGACTCTCGAACAGAAGATCGGTCAGATGTGTGAAATCACCATTGATGTGGTGTCTGACCTTGAAACCAGCCGTGAGAAAGGATTCTGTCTAAGCGAGGCGATGCTCGACACGGTTATCGGTAAATATAAGGTAGGCTCACTACTGAATGTCCCTCTGGGAGTAGCACAGAAGAAGGAGAAGTGGGCGGAAGCCATCAAGCAGATACAGGAGAAATCAATGAAAGAAATCGGTATCCCGTGCATCTATGGAGTAGACCAGATTCATGGAACGACCTACACGCTGGACGGAACGATGTTTCCGCAAGGCATCAACATGGGAGCCACTTTCAACCGGGAACTGACAAGGAAAAGTGCCGAAATATCTGCCTATGAAACCAAAGCAGGATGCATCCCCTGGACGTTTGCCCCGGTTGTCGATTTAGGTCGTGACCCTCGTTGGGCACGTATGTGGGAGAACTATGGAGAAGATTGTTATGTAAATGCAGAAATGGGCGTGTCGGCCGTAAAGGGATTTCAGGGAGAAGACCCGAACCGCATCGGAGCATACCATGTAGCTGCCTGTATGAAGCACTATATGGGTTACGGTGTACCCGTTTCCGGGAAAGACCGTACTCCTTCTTCCATCTCACGCAGCGATATGCGTGAAAAACACTTCGCTCCTTTCCTGGCTGCCGTGCGTCATGGTGCATTGAGCGTGATGGTGAATTCCGGCGTTGACAACGGCCTGCCTTTTCATGCCAACCGTGAATTACTGACCGAATGGCTGAAAGAAGACTTGAACTGGGACGGTCTGATTGTAACAGACTGGGCGGACATAAACAATCTCTGCACACGGGATCATATTGCTGCCACCAAGAAAGAAGCTATCAAGATTGCCATCAATGCCGGAATCGACATGTCAATGGTTCCTTATGAAGTGAGTTTCTGCGATTATCTGAAAGAGTTGGTTGAAGAAGGAGAGGTATCTATGGAGCGCATCGACGATGCAGTAGCCCGTGTGTTGCGTTTGAAATATCGTCTGGGATTATTCGACAATCCGTATTGGGACATTAAGAAGTATGACAAGTTCGGTTCTAAGGAATTTGCTGCCGTTGCCCTCCAGGCTGCCGAAGAATCGGAAGTGTTATTGAAGAATGACGCACATACCCTGCCGATAGCGAAAGGCAAAAAGATTCTGCTGACCGGGCCGAACGCAAACTCCATGCGTTGCCTGAATGGCGGATGGTCGTATAGCTGGCAGGGACACGTTGCCGATGATTACACGCAGGCATATCATACAATCTACGAGGCTTTGTGTGAGAAATACGGAAAAGAGAATATTATCTACGAACCGGGAGTCACCTATGCTCCTTACAAGAACGATAACTGGTGGGAAGAAAACAAACCGGAAATTGAAAAACCGGTAGCAGCGGCAACACAGGCAGATATTATCATCGCCTGCATTGGCGAAAACTCCTATTGCGAAACTCCCGGTAACCTGACGGATCTTACCTTATCGGAAAATCAGCGCAATCTGGTAAAAGCTCTGGCCGCTACGGGTAAACCTATCGTTTTGGTTCTGAACCAAGGACGTCCGCGTATTATCAATGACATAGAGCCTTTGGCAAAAGCTGTCGTCAACATCATGCTGCCAAGCAATTATGGTGGCGATGCACTTGCTAACTTATTGCCCGGTGATGCCAACTTCAGTGGAAAAATGCCGTTTACTTATCCCCGCCTAATCAACGCTTTGGCAACTTATGACTACAAACCTTGTGAAAATATGGGGCAAATGGGAGGTAACTACAATTATGATTCGGTGATGGATATTCAATGGCCGTTCGGCTTCGGATTAAGCTATACCAATTATAAATATAATAACCTAAAAGTAGACAAACCGACTTTCAATGCCGATGATGAGCTGATATTCACGATTGATGTAACCAATACGGGCAAAGTTGCCGGAAAAGAAAGTGTGTTGTTATTCTCTAAAGATTTGGTGGCAAGCAGTACACCGGACAATATCCGTCTGCGGAACTTTGAAAAGATCTCTTTGAAACCGGGAGAAACAAAGACTGTTACGTTGAAACTAAAAGGAAGCGATTTGGCATTTGTCGGATATGACGGTAAGTGGAGACTGGAAAAAGGAGATTTCAAGATCAAATGCGGTGACCAATGGATTGATATTGTATGCGATCAGACGAAAGTATGGAATACTCCGAATAAAAATACTCTTCATTAATAAGCTTCTTCTCATATATAAAAAATCACTTTTCTCTATCACCTATCACCAACGGCAATCAAACACCTTATTCATCGAGGTTTCCGGCGGTGATAGGTTGTTTTTCAACCTATCACCACATCTGTCACCTATCACCGCAAAAAGCACTACTTTCATCACATTTTTGCAAAGACAACCTGAATAACTATGACTTAGAGAGCCATTTCTTTCTTTTCTTCACAGGAGCCATCACCAATTTAGTATGCAGTTCTTTGATCTCACATAAATCGAACCTTTCCTGTATATACACATACATGATGACCAAACGAATGAGTTCTTTATTCGGACATGAAAATTCATCTTTAGACAGTCCGTCTATCACTATATTCAACAAACAGAGAGAACACCGCAATTCAGCTTTTGATAATTGGTCTACACTTTCAATATTTGCAAAGCTAGGCCAGTTTTCTTTCATAAAACTAAGCTTGTCGACGGAGCGTTCTAAATCGTGCTTCATCAGACAGGAACGGGAACAAGTAAAGTTACTCATAACTATCATTTTTAAATTATGTGTTCCCGTTTGCCAATAAAAAAGGCGCGGAAACTATTACTGTACTATCCTGTGAGAGGCTCTGGTGGGCCGTACCCGAATAATAAGCAATAGCTCCACGCCCGTTGAGGTATATAACAAATATATATACAACATGGACGTGGAGACCGGTCACTTATTATCTACGGGTGCTAAATTTACCAGATTTACGCAGTATATATACAAAATGCAAA
The DNA here is from genome assembly GCF_024793605.1 of Bacteroides sp. BFG-637. NCBI lineage: Bacteria > Pseudomonadati > Bacteroidota > Bacteroidia > Bacteroidales > Bacteroidaceae > Bacteroides > Bacteroides sp. BFG-637. Next base: position 1,204,666 of record NZ_JANUPD010000002.1, read on the forward strand.
CAACACCCAATAAAGTGATAATAAATAAGCTATAAATCAGTGTTTTATAAGCCTATTTTTATTTTCAGTTGTTTTCAGTACTTTCAGTGAATTGGCTCTTATTTGGTGCAATTTTGTTTCTTATTTGTTTCTTAATCTCGATACTTATCCGTATATTTGCAATAGGAAAAATGAGAAAGGAATCCCTATGGCACGAGTTAAGAATCATACAAAAGTCAAAGAGCCGATTCGTCTTCGGATGAAGCCGTTGAGCGATGGCAGCAAGAGTCTATATCTGGATATATACCGCGATGGAAAGCGGACGTATGAATACCTCAAGATGTATATTATCCCGGAGACGGATAATAATGCCCGTAGGCAGAATCAGGCGACAATGGATGCCGCCAATGCCATCAAGTCGAAACGTATTATCGAACTGACCAGCAATGAGGCAGGAATCGTATTCCGTAAGGACAAGACTTATCTGTTGGACTGGATGAAGGTTTACATGGAAGCCCAAGAGAGTGCGGGCAAGAAAGACGGCAACCAAATCAAGATTGCCATGCGCATACTGAAAGACTATGCCGGAGAAATGGTCACACTGGATCAGATTGACGGGGACTTCTGCCGGGGCTACATCACTTATCTGTTGACGGAATATCATCCGAAAGGCAAGGACATATCAAACTACACGCTTCACAATTATTACCGTGCGTTGAACGGTGCGTTGAACTCTGCCGTCAGGAAGAAAAAGATGAAGGCCAACCCTTTCAACGAGCTTGAGAAGTCGGAGAAAATCCGTAAGCCGGAGAGTATGCGGTCGTACATGACCATCGAAGAGGTACAGGCGTTGATTGACACTCCTATGCCCCACGAGGAATACGAGATAGTAAAATGCGCGTATCTGTTCTCCTGCTTCTGCGGATTGCGCATCAGCGATATAATCAAGTTGAAATGGAAAGACGTGTTCGTTGACCGGGGACAGTACCGTTTGGCCGTGTCCATGAAAAAGACCAAAGAGCCTATTTACCTGCCCCTCTCTCCTGAAGCGTTGAAGTGGATGCCGGAACGTGGGGGAAAATCATCGGAAGATAATGTGTTCGACCTGCCGTCCGCCAATACAATCAGGATGCAGCTCAAACCTTGGGCGAAAGCAGCCGGAATCTCCAAGCGGTTCTCCTATCACACCAGCCGGCATACATTCGCCACCATGATGCTGACGCTCGGCGCGGATTTATATACCGTCTCGAAGTTGCTCGGTCATGCCGACGTAAAAATGACACAGGTGTATGCCAAGATTATCAACAAGAAGAAGGACGAGGCAGTGAATCTTGTAAACGGTTTGTTTCACTAATTGACGGCACTATGTGGTTCATGTCTAATTTACAAACATCAATTTATGGCATTGCTCCGGTTGTGAACGCAACCGAAGTTAATGCTTTCATCACATATTATAAACTCAAAAAGGTAAATCGACATGAAAAGACCTGAAGACGGCCTTCTCTCTTTTTGGAGGGAGCCAACACCTGCAGCACTTCGCTGCGGAGAAGGATGTGGCGAATGAACTTTTCGCCCTGCTAACCGAAGCAAAAACAGTTTATCTCCACGATGTTGTGTCGGGTGGTAAACAGTACCACCGTTATGTGGACGATTTCGTAAACGGACACCGGTACATAGACTGCGACCATGCGGCCTGCCGGAACTGCCACGAAATGAACATCCACATCGTCAAGGGGCTGCTGACCGAGTACGCCCGTTTCGTCCAGATTTGCTTTGCTACGCCGAATTTCACGTTTGACGAGTGCATGAAGCTGAAACGGATGTATGATACCTCGGAATCGTTGCCTCCGCTCGGTCCGCCCCACATTGACCGACCGGCAGATCTCTCCCTTTCTTTTGGCTGTGATTTTACCCCGGAACAGATGGAAAGTATTGTGGCTTGTGCCAATACTTATCATCTGTTCTGTGTTTCTGTACGCATTGAAGACATGGAGGCTCTTTTCGCCTGTAAGAAAGGCTTTTCCATCCGAGTGAACAATATCCGCCGTGTGGTAATCCTGTTCGACGCGCTTCTTGAAAACTCGCTTATCCAGTCCCGGTGGCAGAATGTTCTCGGCAAGGGTGCATTCCTGCAGTCCAAGGACGGGACACGTTCCGTTTCGGTATCGACCCTGTCTTCCGCGCTGTCATCCATCAAGAACAACATGACATCGGTCGCATACGGCATCCGAAAGACCATTGACCGGCTGAAAGAATGACAGGAAGTGACAAGAAGCGAAGTATGTGAAAGGTAAAAGCATGAGAGTTGCAATGATACGCGCATAGTATCATTCCCCAAATCACGGCATCTTCGTTTACCGGACATACCTTTGACCTCCGTTAGCGCGCTGCATAACGGAGGTTGCATCTCCATTGTCAAAAATCAAACCATGTTATTATGCCGAATAGAATGACATTCATGGAGCGGATGAGCGGACGGCTCGCCGCCATCGAATCGGTACTAAAGAAATTGGAACCGGTCGAAAGTCTCTTGGAGCGTATCACGTTGCTGGAAAATACCATCTTCACGACCAAGAGAGTGTTCACGTTTCAGGAAGCCTGTATGTATATCGGGGTTTCTGAAAGTATGCTGTACAAGCTCACATCGAGCAAGGAGATACCGCACTACAAACCGCGCGGTAAAATGGTCTATTTCGCCAAGGAGGAATTGGACGAATGGCTGTTGCAGAATTATGAACCTACAGTGAACGAGGCCGTGCGCATGGCGACGGAAGCCGCCGCCACAGAACCGTTCCTTAATAAGAGACGCAATGGAAAACGAAAGAAAGACTGACCGCTCAGCCGATATGGGAATGGATGAACACCGCCTGTCGGACATCCTTCTGGCCTCGCAAATCAAGGCAACGGACATTTATGAGACCCCGCCGCAAATCATCTGGATAGACAACTCGACGATTGCCACGCTCGGCAATTTCAGTGCATCGACAGGAAAGGCAAAGTCGAAGAAGACGTTTAATGTCTCTGCGCTTGTCGCCGCTTCCATTGGCCGGGAAACAAGTGTTGAACTACCGTGCGCATCTGCCCGAAGGCAAACAGCGGATTCTGTACGTCGATACGGAACAGAGCCGTTTCCATTGCCGCTCGGTATTGGAGCGCATATTGCGGCTGGCCGGGCTGCCCACGACAACCGACCCGGAGAATCTCGACTTCTTCTGCCTGCGTGAATATTCGCCGTCGGTGCGTGTCGAGGTCATCGACTATGCGCTGCGTCAGAACAAAGGCTATGGGCTGGTCATCATTGACGGCATCCGCGACCTGATGCTTGACATCAACAGCACCGGTGAATCGGTGGAAGTCATCAACCGGATGATGGAATGGTCTTCAAGGTACGACCTGCATATCCATTGTGTACTCCATTTGAACAAAGGGGATAATAATGTGCGGGGACACATTGGTACGGAAATGAGCAACAAGGCGGAAACCGTGCTTGTCATCAGCAAGAGCAACGAGAATCCCGGTATCAGCGAAGTCCATGCGCTCCATATCCGGGAAAAGGAGTTCAAGCCGTTTGCGTTCACCATCAACGAGACTGGGCTGCCCGTCATTGCGGAAGGACACTCGTTCGGAGAGCCCCCGAAGCCCAAGGCTCGGACGGGGTTCACGGAGCTGAGCATCGAACAGCACCGGGAAGCCCTCTCCGCCGCTTTCGGGGAAAAGCCTATCCGGGGATTCGACAACCTGTTGCAAAGCCTGATGGTCTCCTATGAGGCAATCGGGTTCAAACGTGGTCGGAGCGTCATGATAAAACTGATGCAATACCTGATAGACAACCTCAAGCTCATCATCAAACGGGACAAGCTGTTCTATTATGACATGACGCCTACCGAGGCCATGCTTTTTGATGAAGAATGATGCCGGGCGCGGGCCTGTATGATTTAGTTTACTTTAGTATTTATATATATAGGAAAAAACTAAACTAAACCATTTTCGTGAAACCAAGTGAAAGAAAAAAGACATGACCATAGCAGAAGCAAAACAAGTGCGTATCGTGGATTTTCTGGCACGTCTCGGTCACCATACGCAGCACATAAAATCGGGACAATACTGGTATCTCTCACCGTTACGGAACGAGCGTACCCCGTCGTTCAAAGTGAATGACCGCATCAATGAATGGTACGATTTCGGCGAGGCGACCGGTGGCGACCTGGTGGAACTGGCAAAATACATTTGCCGGACGGACTGCGTGAGCGAGGCCCTGGCGTATATAGAGAGGCTTGTGAATGGCGCATCACTACCGAGAACCCGTATGCTGACCGCTCCACCCCGACCGGTGGAGGCTGAAATGAAAGACGTGATCGTGATTCCACTCCGTCATCACGCCCTGTTCTCTTACCTCCAATCCCGGCTTATCGACGCGGACATCAGCCGTATGTATTGCAAGGAGGTGCATTACGAACTGCGAGGCCGTCATTACTTCGCTCTCGCATTCGGCAATATATCAGGCGGTTACGAGGTGCGAAACGCCTATTACAAGGGATGCCTGAATAACAAGGACATCTCATTGATAAGACATCTGACAGAAGAGACACAGGAAAACGTCTGTGTCTTCGAGGGATTCATGGATTTTCTTTCTTATATGACACTGAAACTGGCAGGCGACCGGACGGTCTGTCTTGCCATACCATGCGACTACCTCGTGATGAACTCGGTAAACAATTTGAAAAAGACGCTGGCACGTTTACAGGAGTATTCGGACATTCACTGTTATCTCGACAATGACCTTGCCGGGCAGAGAACCACAGAGACCATTGCCGGGATGTATGGCGGACGTGTCAGCGATGAATCTTGCCACTATGCGGAATACAAAGACCTGAACGACTACCTGCGCGGAAAGAAACGCTGATATTCAATGTTCTCTTTTGCCACCTAAAGCTCTCCACCACGAGAGCTTTTTTTATGCCCCGATTTCTCCATTTCCCACCATAGAGACTGCAATATAGTACGATTTAATAGTTCGATTTTTGAAACTTACACAAATCTCATTAACGAAACAGATGTTTAATGCTCAATTATTTTATGGTTTTATATTTCGTGCGTTTCTTTGCAAAATCATACTAATACGAATTTTTAATATTCATACTAAATACATGAACTCATATTTCATTTTTGCCATTGTCCTGACGGTTGCCTACATCATTTACTACGCCGTCATCATAGCGCATGACCTCTACGGGAAAAAGGGGACGGACAAACCGGACGAGGAAGTTTTCGACCTCGGCGCACCGGAAGAGGAAGAGAGTGTGGCTGTCACGGAAAGCGAGAGCGGCTTCAGTATCGGTAGCGAGAACTACGAGACGGAAAGTACGGCTACCTCTTCCGAAACATCCCCTGAGGAGGACATCAAGGACAAACCGGGAACGGCGCAGGAGAAACTGGAACGGCTGAAGGCCGAGGCGGAGGAACAGATGGAAGAGACCACGCCTTACCTGTCGGACGCACGCACGTCGGAGGAGATGTACAAGGCTATGATTTCCAAGGGACGGTTAGACAACCGACCGGAAATAAAGTGGAACCCAATTCAAGACCGGTTGTGAGATGTCGAAAGCTAAAAAGATTCTATGTGCGCTGTGCCTCCCGTTCCCCTACACGGCTTTTGCCAAAAGCGGCAGCGTGAACTATAGCTGGGGAGCGGACGCGTTGGCCACGATGCACGACTTCGTGGTGACGATGATGCTCTATGTCCAGTATATCTGTTGCACCATAGCCGGGGTTTACGTCATCGTGTCCGTTTGTCAGATATACATCAAGATGAACACGGGCGAGGACGGCATCACCAAGTCGATAATGACGCTTGTCGGCGCGTGCCTGTTCCTGATCGGGGCATTCTATGTTTTCCCGGCTTTCTTCGGCTACCGCATATAACCTTACTTGTATCAGGTCGCAGACAAATAAAATATTCACTAAAAAAGTAAACGTATGTTTCAGAAAACCAAACAGCTGTGCCGCAAGGCATTCGGATTCGTCAACGGAATCCCTACCAAAGTAATGATGTTCTCCTTCATGCTGCTGTCCGGCATGGTGGCGAAAGCGCAGAACTCCGCAGGCGACTATTCCGCCGGTACGAGCGCATTATCCACTGTCGCCGATGAGATTGCCAAGTATGTGCCTATTATGGTGAAATTGTGCTACGCCATTGCCGGCGTTGTGGCCATCGTGGGTGCAATCTCGGTATATATCGCCATGAACAACGAGGAGCAGGACGTCAAGAAGAAGATTATGATGGTCGTGGGAGCATGTATCTTCCTCATTGCGGCGGCCAAGGCGTTGCCTCTGTTCTTCGGTATTGCCGCTTAAACATCAAGGATAAGTATGAAAAGCAAGGACGAACGCTATCCGGACTATCCGCTGTTCAAGGGACTGCAACGGCCTCTTGAGTTTTTGGGCATCCAAGGCCGGTACATATATTGGGCGGCGGTGACGACGTGCGGAGCCATTGTCGGCTTTGTCGCCGCCTACTGCCTGCTCGGTTTCATTGCCGGGCTTGTCGTGCTGGCTACCGTCGTATCGGTCGGTATCGTGCTCATCCTTCTCAAACAGCGGAAAGGACTGCATAGCAAGAAGGTCGCTCCGGGTGTGTATGTGTATGCCCACTCGCGCAAGATCTGACGAAAGAAAAACCATCACGGCAATGTGCATGGCTTTATTGATTGTTGAACGCGGGCGGGTTTGTCTTGAAGCAAGGCGAACCTGCCCCTATTTAATTACACGTATATCGAAATGACCCTATACATCATTTTATGTTTTGTCGCTTTGTGCGCGGGTATGGCCTTGTCGGTCTATGCGTTCGGTACGGGCGGCAAGCGCAAGCGAATCTTTCAGGACATCTATTTCTCAGCGGAGGAAACGGACGGTGTGGGTGTGCTGTACACCAAGACCGGCGAATATTCCGCCGTACTTAAGATAGAGAATCCGGTACAGAAATATTCGGCGGACATAGATAGCTACTACGACTTCACGCACCTGTTCACCGCCCTTGCGCAGACCTTAGGCGAAGGGTACGCCATCCACAAGCAGGATATCTTCGTCAGGAAACAGTTTGCAAGCGAACCGGCTGACGGGCAGGAGTTCCTGTCGGCGTCGTATTTCCGCTACTTCAAAGGGCGTCCCTACACGGACAGCCTTTGCTACCTGACCATCACGCAGGAGGCGAAAAAGAGCCGCCTGTTCTCGTTCGACAACAAGAAGTGGCGCGATTTCCTCGTGAAAATCCGCAAGGTGCATGACCAACTGCATGACAGCGGCGTACAGGCCAGGTTCCTGAACAAAGCCGAGGCGAGCGAGTATGTCGACCGCTACTTCGCCATGAACTTCAAAGACCGCACCGTGTCGATGACGAACTTCAAGGCGGACGATGAAACGGTGTCGATGGGCGACAAACGCTGCAAGGTGTACAGCCTTGTGGACGTGGACTGTGCCGCACTGCCCTCGATGATACGTCCGTACACGAACATCGAGGTGAACAACACGGAAATGCCGGTCGATCTGGCTTCGGTGGTGGACAACATACCGGACGCCGAGACGGTGGTCTATAACCAAGTCATCTTCCTACCCAACCAAAAACGGGAACTGGCGATGCTCGACAAAAAGAAGAACCGCCACGCGAGTATTCCGAACCCGAACAACCAGATGGCGGTCGAGGACATCAAGCGTGTGCAGGAGGTCATTGCCCGTGAAAGCAAGCAACTGGTATATACGCACTTCAACATGGTGGTAGCCGTATCTGCCGGTGCAGACCTGCAAAAGTGTACGAACCACTTGGAAAACGCATTCGGGCGCATGGGCATCCATATCAGCAAGCGGGCGTACAACCAACTGGAACTGTTCGTCGGTTCGTTTCCGGGCAACTGCTACACGCTCAATGAGGAATACGACCGTTTCCTGACCCTTTCCGATGCGGCGATGTGCCTGATGTACAAGGAGCGCGTGCTGCACAGCGAGGAAACACCGCTGAAGATTTACTACACCGACCGTCAGGGTGTGCCGGTGGCTATTGACATCACGGGAAAAGAGGGAAAGAACAAGCTGACGGACAACTCGAATTTCTTTTGTCTGGGGCCTTCTGGGAGTGGCAAGAGCTTTCATATCAACTCGGTCGTGCGCCAGCTCCATGAGCAGGGAACGGATGTGGTCATGGTCGATACGGGAAACTCATACGAGGGACTGTGCGAGTATCTGGGCGGCAAGTATATCAGCTATACCGAAGAACGGCCTATCACGATGAATCCGTTTCGCATCAACCGGGAGGAATACAACATCGAGAAGATAGACTTCCTCAAGAACCTTATCCTGATGATTTGGAAAGGGTCGGACAGCCAAATCCCCGAAATTGAGTTCCGCATTGTCGAGCAGATAATCATAGACTACTATGATGCCTATTTCAACGGATTTACAAGATACACCGACGAGCAACGGGAGGTACTGCTGAAAAACCTGTTTGCGGCGGCCAGCCGAAAGAACCCAAACAAACCACCCAGAGAGGTGGATGAGATGGTGCGCAAACAGATAGAGGTGCTTGAGGCACGGCGGGCGGCCCTCAAAGTGACGGAGCTGAGTTTCAACTCATTCTTTGACTACTCATTCGACCGTCTGGAGCAGATCTGCACCGAAAACGACATCACGACAATCAGCTACTCGACCTATTCGACCATGCTGCAGCCGTTCTACAAGGGCGGTGCGTATGAGAAAATTCTCAACGAGACAGTGGATTCGGCACTGTTTGACGAGACATTCATTGTCTTTGAAGTGGATGCAATCAAGGAAAATAAGAAACTGTTTCCCATTGTCACACTGATTATCATGGACGTGTTCCTGCAGAAAATGCGCATCAAGAAGAACCGTAAAGTCCTTGTCATCGAGGAAGCGTGGAAGGCCATTGCCAGCCCGCTCATGGCGGAATACATCAAGTTCATGTACAAGACCGCCCGTAAATTTTGGGCTTCTGTTGGCGTGGTGACGCAGGAGATACAGGACATCATCGGCAGCGAAATCGTGAAGGAGGCCATCATCAACAACTCGGACGTGGTGATGCTGCTGGATCAAAGCAAGTTCAAGGAACGCTTTGACGAAATCCGAAAGATTCTTGGTCTGACCGAGGTGGATTGCAAGAAGATATTTACCATCAACCGCTTGGAGAACAAGGATGGGCGCAGCTTCTTCCGCGAAGTGTTCATCCGCCGGGGGACGACCAGCGGCGTGTATGGCGTGGAAGAGCCGCACGAGTGCTACATGACCTACACGACCGAACGGGCGGAAAAGGAGGCACTGAAGCTTTACAAGAAGGAACTTCGGTGCAGCCACCAGGAAGCTATCGAGGCATATTGCCGGGACTGGGATGCCAGCGGTATCGGGAAGTCCCTGCCTTTTGCACAAAAAGTAAACGAGACGGGGCGTGTGCTCAACCTCCGTCCCGTGTATGAATCCAAATAAGCATTGCAGCCATGAAACGACTACTCCTTATCCTGACCATCGCCTCGGTCGCACTCTGCCAGACGGTTCACGCCCAGTATTACAGCGTGAACTACGACACCCGTACCGTTGCGGCGATGGTGGCCGCCTTCGGTACGGAAGCGGTCGCCGAAGGGTACTACCGGGAGCAGGTCGATGACATCCTCAAGCACTACACGGCAGCGGAGGTCGCTACCGCCGGGATATTCGCGGCCAAGTTCTTGGAGCATAAAGCCCTGAGCGACCTCGGCATCTGGAACAGCCGCACGGAGAACTACTACTACCGGCGCATCTACCGGATGGTGGCGGAGAAAATCATGCCCAAGATATGGGTGGTGGCGAAGCAGATGCTCCATTCGCCGCAAACGGCTATCTATTGGGGCAGTTACCTGATGAAAGTCTGCGACGATACCAAAAGTCTGTGTATGCAGTTCGAGAGCGTGGTGACCAACAGCACGCTGACCTTTTCGGACATCGCCTTTCTCGAAATCAATCCGGAGATTGCCCCCTTGCTAAAGCTCTCCGAAACGGGAAACATCGACTGGCAGCGGATGATGGACAACTTCGCCCACATACCGGGCAACTTCACGCACGAGAACCTGAAAAGCGACCTCGACAACCTTTATAACACGGGTGTCGGCCTTGCAACGGCAGGCATTGCCAATCTCGGTGACGCCCTGTTGCAAAGCAGCTCGTTCCATGACCTGATGGGCGGAAAGGTTGAAGAAATCGGCAACCTGTATGAACACTACGGGAGTCTATTCGAGCAGGCGGAACATGACATCGGCGGCTTGCTGATTGACATGGTGGGTGGTCCGGACAACGTGGCCGGTCTGTTCAACTTCAGCAACTACAACCTCACGGCATGGATGACCGACTACCTGGACGAAGCGATGGGGAACTATTACACGCAGCGGTGGTACATTGCCCGGCGTGACCAAGGGAGCGTATCGCTGTGCGACTACTATCCTCCGACGGACGACAACAGCATCCTGAACGGGGGCGCATGGGTGCGGTTCAACACGAGCGACCCGAATTTCTATCCCAACGCCTCGCAACGGGAACAGGTACTTGCCAACTCGGAAGGATATGCCGGTTGGTCAAGAAACCGCGTGCAGCAGTTGAACAACCAGAACGACGGGTTCAGCTACAGCATCAACTATTGGATGAGTGCCTATATCATCAGCAAGAAAAACAAGCAGACCAAAAAGGCATACGCATACGAAATCCATGTGAGCAAAAGCTGGAATAAGGAAGAAGTTGTCTATGAGGAAGTCTTCGATTCCTACTCGATGGACTTGAATACGTTTCGGGCGCAACTGAATGTCCGACTTGCGGAGTTCAACGAAAACGAGGACGGCTACACCTATTATATATCTTCCGGTACGCGGAACTATTACCAAGCAACGGACGCCGCCAAATTGAAGGGATGCGAGAGCGTGACCATCAGCGTGACCTGTTCCGACGGGGTTACGCTCGGACAGGGCTCGACACAATACAAGTGCCGTAAATGCGGCAGCTCGTTGAATGCCCACACCAAGGAGTGCGCCATGCAGACCTCGGTGACGGAAAACAACCTCGACCTTTCGGAACTGGATGCGCTGTTGAACGAGGCAAACAGCCAAGCGGCCAATCTTGAAGCGCAAATCGGGACATTGGAAAACGAGAACGCTGTCCTGCTGAAGAAAATCAGTACGGCGAGCATTGAGGATGCGGCGGCTTACCGACAGCAGTATAATGCAAACAAGACACGGATAGACCGTCTGAAAGGCGAACTCGCGGAGTGGAAGAAGAAACAGTCCGACTATGCTCAGGCGAAGTCGGAAGCCGCAGACGACAACAGCGTAGCGACGGATGACTATTACCGCATTCCAGCTATCATGCAAGACTGCAAGGCTGCCTACGGCCTGACATGGCAGGACGGCGGATCGTGGAACGGCTATTCGTATGTGCGCAAGGCGACAATGCCGAACATCAACGGCATCATCACATTCAAGGCTACGGTCTCGATTGCCCGCAAGCCGAAATATTTTCTCGGCATCAAGATTCACCGTGCCATCATCCAAATCCAATGGGAACTGACCTCGGTCTATACGGACACGCACGTCGCCGATGTGCTGACACTCGATCCGGGGCTTTCGGATGCGGAGAAAACCAAATTAGTGAACGACCGCATCGCCGAAATCGCCCGTGAACACCCGTCCTGCAAAATCACGACGGAATACGCCCGCAGCACACCGCTGGAGGAAACTCCGTCCGGCGACGTGTACCATCTGCTGTGGTCGAGCGACCGCCTCGAAATCGCGAGGGAGGTGGACAGCAGAATCACAAGGATATACGCCGACTTGGTATCGCTGGAAAAGATGATGCACTACAAGCGGAGCATCCTTGACGTGATGAAGGATGTGTTGCCCGGACTGGACACGGACGAAGGCCGCAGGCTGACGCTCGTGGAGGAATGCCATGACCGCTGGGTGGAGAGCGCACGGACGTTTCGGAACGATGGCGGCAGAAACGGCGGAAAGGAGGTGCGGCCATGAAACGCATTTTACGGATAGCCGCATTGCTGCTCTTCCTGCTGCCCGGTATCGCCAAGGCGCAGTGGACTTTCGATATAGTCTCCGTCGAAGCCTACATCAACGACCACAAGAAGCAGCGCAGCCTGTTGTTGGCCCGCAGTACCTTGGAGTACAGCAACAAACTGTTGCACGAATACAGCTGTAAGGAAGTCGGGGGCTATAAAGAGCTGAATATCGACCTTGACCGGTACACCCGTGCGTTCGATGTCATCGACGTCATGTACCAGTCGTTGCGCACGGTGCTGAACGTCAAGAATACCTACACATCGGTCAGCGACCGTATCGGCGACTATAAATCATTGTTGGAGGATTTCAATGCGAAGATATTGAAACGGGGACGCATCGAATCCGCAGATACCCTGATTATCTCCATCAATGCGAGGGGGCTGAGGGCGATTGCCCGTGAGGGGGAACAGCTCTACAAGTCCGTGAGCGACCTCGTGCTGTATGCCACCGGAGCGGCAGCCTGCTCGACCTCCGACCTGCTGATGGTGTTGGAGGCCATCAACCGCTCATTGGACAACATCGAGCGGCATCTGAACCGTGCGTATTTCGAGACATGGCGGTATATACAGGTGCGTATCGGCTATTGGAAGGCAAAGGTATATCGCTCCCGCACCATGCGGGAGATTCTCGATGACGCCTTCGGGCGTTGGCGCGGAGCCGGAAGACTGGATTATTAACGACAAAAAGAGAAGAATATGAACAGAAAACTATTACTCATGGCGGTGGCGGTCACCGTAACGACAGCCGTACACGCACAGTATGTAACGTACAACCATGATTCGCCGAAGCAGAATCAGGTAACGGTCATGGAGACCGGTACGGGCGCACTCTCGCCCGACCTCTATTATTCCGTGCTGCACAACAAATACAAGAAGTCGGCAGCGGCCAAAAACAAGCTCTCGTTCCGCACGCTTGCCGGTATCAATCTCTACAACCAGGTGGACGAAGCGGAAGCCATTGATTCGGCCTTGGTCAAGCGGGCGAAGGTCGAGGCGTTGAACGTTGCCGACCGGCAGGTGGACATCGCATGGCTTGCCGAGGGCGATAAGGTCAGCGGACAGATGGAGCGGTTCCGGCGCAACATCGACCGTATTCTCCTGTCCGGTGGCACTCCGGCCGACAAGGAACGGTGGACGGAATACTACCACGTCTATCAGTGTGCCATCAAAGCCACGAAAGACGCCTATATGCCCAATGCCCAGCGAAAGAAGGAGTATCTGCGCATTTACGAGGATGTGGCACGGCAGAACGAGATTTTAGTGGGCTACCTTGCCAAGCGTCAGAACGCAACGGTGACGAATGCACTGCTGAACGCAACGGACAACCGTACCCTGCATAAAGGCGGTATTGTCCGCAATGCCATGAGCCGGTGGCAGGAATCACGCCTTGCGGTGCGTGGTTCGCAATCGGGCAGCAACGGAAACGGCGAAGATGACAACGAGAGTGTAAACAGAGGGAAATAAAAAGACAGGGCTATGGCAAACGGAGATATACTTTCGGATTTCGGCATCAACCTGTTGGAGGAGGAAATAGATGATGTCATCTTTCAGACCAACGAGTTTCTGACTGACGCGACTTTTACCGGTGCGCAGGGACCTTTTTGGTGGATATTGCAGATGTGCATGGCACTCGCGGCACTGTTCTCCATCGTCATGGCGGCAGGTATCGCCTACAAGATGATGGTAAAGCACGAGCCGTTGGACGTGATGAAGCTGTTTAGGCCGCTTGCCGTGTCGATTATCATCTGCTGGTGGTATCCGCCTGCGGACACGGGTATGGCGGGGAGCCGGAACAACTGGTGTTTTCTCGATTTCCTGTCCTACATCCCTAACTGCATAGGTTCGTACACCCATGACCTGTATGAAGCCGAAGCTTCACAGATATCGGACAGGTTCGAGGAAGTTCAGCAGCTCATCCATGTGCGTGACACGATGTACACGAACCTGCAGGCACAGGCGGATGTCGCCCACACAGGCACATCCGATCCCAATCTGATAGAGGCGACAATGGAGCAGACCGGTGTGGACGAAGTGACGAACATGGAAAAGGATGCGGCGAAGTTGTGGTTCACGTCTTTGACGGCAGGTGTCATCGTGGGGATAGACAAAATTATCATGCTGATTGCCCTCGTGGTGTTCCGAATCGGTTGGTGGGCTACGATTTACTGCCAACAAATCCTGTTGGGAATGCTGACGATTTTCGGGCCGATACAGTGGGCGTTCAGCATCCTGCCAAAATGGGAAGGTGCTTGGGCGAAGTGGCTGACACGCTATCTGACGGTGCATTTCTACGGGGCGATGCTCTACTTCGTGGGCTTCTACGTGCTGCTGCTCTTTGACATTGTATTGTGCATCCAAATCGAGAACCTGACGGCGATAACCGCCAGCGAGCAGACGATGGCCGCCTACCTGCAGAACTCGTTCTTCTCGGCGGGCTACCTGATGGCGGCTTCGATTGTAGCTCTCAAGTGCCTGAACCTTGTTCCGGACTTGGCGGCATGGATGATACCGGAGGGCGACACGGCATTCTCTACCCGAAACTTCGGCGAGGGCGTGGCACAGCAGGCGAAGATGACGGCAACCGGAGGGTTGGGCGGCATCATGAGATAATCCGCAAAAGATAATATAAACCCAATAAAAATCATAACAACATGAAATTGCAAGAGAAAATCAAAAGCTGGTGCAAGGATGAGAAATTTATGTCCTTTGCACAGGAACGAGCGAGAAAAGAGGTTTGCGAGGTGGCGGAGAACCACCGCATCGACCCGCAGTATGAAGAACTGGACGAAGCCTTCGAGTACGACGACCGGTACATCGCCCCCTTAGTGACGTACCTAACGTACAAGCTGCGTCTTGCCCTGCTGCAGCGGAACGCTGGTAAGCGCAAAAGAGGAATCTGGTGGGTGCTTGTCCATGTGGAGATGCAGGGCTATTACGTGGAGATATTCTCGGCGGAGTTCGAGAATCTTTTGACGGAACTTCGGGATGCGGTCATACCCATGCTGCACACGGAATATGTACAGATGTTGAACGGTAAAAGGGAATAACCGATGGTCATCAAGAATTTGGAAAACAAAATCAGACTGGTGGGCATCATCTGTACCGCTTTTCTCGTGGGATGTGTCATCATCAGCTTGTCAAGCATCTGGACAGCCCGGACGATGGTCTCGGATGCGCAGAAGAAGGTGTATGTGCTGGACGGCAACGTGCCTATCCTCGTGAATCGCACGACAATGGACGAAACGCTTGATGTGGAAGCCAAAAGCCATGTGGAGATGTTTCATCATTATTTTTTCACGTTACCGCCGGATGACAAATATATCCGCTATACGATGGAAAAAGCGATGTATTTAGTCGATGAGACGGGGTTGGCACAATACAACACGCTCAAGGAAAAGGGTTTCTACTCCAACATTTTGGGTACGAGTTCGGTGTTCTCCATCTATTGCGACAGCGTGGCTTTCAACAAGGAGAAGATGGAGTTCACCTACTACGGACGGCAGCGCATCGAGCGACGGAGCAATATCCTGATGCGTGAACTGGTGACGGCAGGACAGCTCAAGCGTGTACCCCGAACAGAGAACAATCCGCATGGGCTGCTTATCGTGAACTGGCGTACCCTGCTGAACAAGGACATCGAACAGAAAACGAAGATCAACTACTAAACAACGGAGTTTATGAATATCAAGGGATTCAGGCGGATGCTCTTCGGTGAAAAGATGCCGGACAAGAACGATCCGAAATACAAAGACCGTTACGAGCGGGAGGTGTCCGCCGGACGAAAGTTCGCCCAAGCGACACGTATCGACAAGGCTGCCGCCAAGGTACAGGGATTCGCCAACGCGCACCGGATACTTTTTCTGGTCATCGTCTTCGGTTTCGCTATCGGAGGGTTCACTTGGAACATCTATCGCATTACGATGGCATACCGCAACAGCCGGCCGACACGCACGGCGACGGAAATGCAGGATTCGGTGCTGCGGGAAAGACACAAGAGGCTGCAAGGGGGTGAAATAAGGGAAAATCGGAACGAGAACAAGAAATATGAACCGCAATAAAGGAGTGCTTATGAATACACGATTTGAAAAATCAGTCCGCTCGTCGGACGAATGGTACACCCCGAAGGAGGTGCTGAAAGCGTTAGGCAGGTTCGACCTTGACCCTTGCGCCCCTGTCCATCCGTTGTGGCCGACCGCCGAGGTCATGTATGACCGGGACATGGACGGATTGTCCCTGAAATGGGAAGGGCGTGTATGGCTCAATCCTCCGTACTCGCGTCCCTTATCGAACAGTTTGTCCGAAAGTTGGCGGAACACGGCAACGGCATCGCGCTGTTGTTCAACCGTTGCGATTCCAAAATGTTTCAGGACGTCATTTTCGAGAAAGCGACGGGCATGAAATTCCTGCGCCACCGCATCCGGTTTTACCGCCCGGACGGAACACGCGGCGATTCTCCCGGTTGCGGCAGCATCCTGATCGCATTCGGAGTGGAAAACGCAGAAGTGCTGAAAAACTGCAGCATTGAAGGCAAGTATGTACAACTCAATTAAAAGATGTATGATGAAGATATTTGATAAAATCAATTTCAGGGAGCCGAAGTATATGCTTCCGGCTGTCCTGTATATCCCGCTTCTGGTTGCATCGTACTTCATCTTCGACCTGTTTCAGACCGAAACGGCGGAGATTCCGGACAAGACGCTGCAGACAACGGAGTTTTTGAACCCCGATTTGCCGGATGCCCGGCTTAAAGGCGGTGACGGCATAGGCAGCAAGTACGAGAACATGGCCAAATCATGGGGTAAGATACAGGATTACTCCGCAGTGGATAACATAGAACGAGATGAACCCGATGACAACAAGGAAGAATATGAATCGCAATACACGGTGGACGACATCGCCCTGCTCGATGAGCAACAGCAGGAAAAGGCTGCGGCAGCGCAAATTGCCGATGCCAAGACGCGCGAGCAAGAAGCTCTCGCGGAACTGGAGAAAGCCCTTGCCGAAGCAAGGTTGAGAGGACGCAATGAGGTATTACCGGCGACCGATACGGACAGTACCGCATCGGCGCAACCCCCGACGGCAACCATAGAGGTTAAGGGAAAAATAGAGGAAGAGAGCCGTTCGGTAAAAGCCCCGTCAGAGAACGAACCGCCCAGCGAAGTGGTACGCAAGGTAAAGACGGCTTCGGATTACTTCAATACGCTTGCGGTCAATGCCCGTGAACCGAAACTGATAAAGGCCATTATCGACGAGGACATCAAAGCGGTGGACGGCTCGCGTGTGCGGTTGCGTCTGCTCGACGACGTGGAGATCAACGAGTGCGTGGTCAAACGAGGGTCGTATCTGTATGCCACCATGAGCGGCTTCTCGTCGGGGCGTGTGAAGGGGAACATCACCAGCATTCTCATCGAGGACGAACTGGTGAAGGTCAGCCTGTCCCTTTACGACACGGACGGCATGGAGGGGCTTTATGTACCGAACAGCCAGTTCCGGGAAACGAGCAAGGATGTGGCAAGCGGTGCGGTGTCGGGGAATCTGAACATGAATACCGGCAGTTACGGCAACAGTCTCTCGCAATGGGGAATGCAAGCCGCTACGAATGCCTACCAGAAAACGAGCAATGCCATCGGCAAAGCTATCAAAAAAAATAAGGTAAAGCTGAAATACGGCACTTTCGTCTATCTGGTGAACGGACGTGAGAAACAGTAAAAACGGAAGCCATGATAGAGATTGACAACATATATAATATGGACTGTATCGAGGGCATGAAGCTCATGGCGAACGGCAGTGTCGATGCCGTGATAGCGGATTTGCCTTACGGCGTGTTGAACCGTAGCAACAAGGCGGTACACTGGGACAGGCAGATACCGCTCGAAGCGTTGTGGGAACAGTACCGCAGGATCACCAAGCCGGGAAGCCCCGTTATCCTCTTTGCGCAGGGCATCTTCTCGGCGCGGCTCATGCTCTCGCAACCCCGGATGTGGCGGTATAACCTCGTGTGGCGGAAAGACCGGGTAACGGGTCACCTGAATGCCAACCGGATGCCGCTACGCCAGCATGAGGACATCATCGTGTTCTACGACCGTCAGCCGGTATATCATCCTCAGATGATGCCGTGTCCACCGGAACGGAAAAATCATGGACGGCGCAAGACGGACGGTTTCACGAACCGCTGTTACGGTGAAATGAAACTGGCTCCGGTGCGTGTTGCCGAAGACAAGTACCCGACCTCTGTCATTTCCATACCCAAGGAACACAAGACAGGAGCATTCTATCATCCGACACAGAAGCCGGTAGCCTTGATAGAGTACCTGATGCGCACCTATACCAACGAGGGCGATGTGGTGCTGGACAACTGCATCGGTTCGGGTACGACCGCCATTGCCGCCATCCGCACGGGACGGCATTACATCGGATTCGAGATTGAACCGACGTATTGCGAAATTGCCGGACGACGGATTCGGGAGGAACTGGAACGTGGTCATGGGATTAAAGAAAGCGAAATAAGGGAAATAAAGAAATAAAAAAATAAAAAATATCAACAGAAACGATATGAACAAGAAAATAATTATAACTGCATTTCTTCTGGCGGCAGGACTTTTTGCCACACGGAACGCACAGGCTCAGCGTACATACGAAGAGATGGAACGGCTGACTGTCAATGAACAGGTAACGACCGTCATCACAGCCTCGGAACCGGTCCGCTTCGTGGATATTTCCACAGACAAGGTGGCGGGCGACCAACCCATTGAGAACATCATCCGGTTAAAGCCCAAAGAGACGGGACACGAGGACGGTGAAGTGCTGGCCATCGTCACCATCGTAACGGAACGCTATCGCACGCAGTATGCACTCATCTACACCACGCGGATAAGCGAGGCGGTGGCAGACAAGGAAATTCAGCTACAGGAACGGGATGCCTACAACAATCCTACGGTCTCGATGTCCACAGCCGACATGGTGCGTTTTGCAAGACGGGTGTGGAACTCGCCCGCGAAAATCCGCAACGTGGCGACCAAGGCGCACCGAATGGTGATGCGCCTGAACAATATTTACTCGGTGGGCGACTACTTCTTCATCGACTTTTCCATCGAGAACAAAACGAACATCCGTTTCGACATCGACGAGATACGGGTGAAACTGTCGGACAAGAAACTTTCGAAGGCAACTAACGCGCAGACCATCGAGCTGACTCCTGCCCTGGTATTGGAACACGGCAAGACGTTCAAGCACGGCTACCGGAACGTGATTGTCGTGAAAAAGATGACCTTTCCGAACGACAAGCTGCTGACTATCGAAATGACGGAACAACAAATCAGCGGGCGCAATATCAGCCTGAACATCGACTACGAGGATGTGCTGTCGGCCGATTCATTTAACACCGCTTTATTGGAGGAGGAATGACGATGAAAAAGACGTTGAAAACAGTTTTGTTACTGATGCTTGTCTGCATAGGGTTTGCCACCAATGCCCATGCGCAACGCAACGGCGGCCGCCTCTCGCTCGGCGTGGGATTGCTGTATGAGAACGGCATGGACGTAACGCTTGCTTACGAGCATGAAATGAACTACCGTCATGCGTGGGAGTTCTTCGCCAACGGCTATCTGAAATGGACGGAATGTAAATCTTGCGGTCATATTTGTCCGGAATCCTTCTGGCGCAACTACCGCACTTATGGTTTCGGTGTGGCGTACAAACCTTGTGTGGTGCGTGGACGCAACCATTACGGCAACTTGCGTATCGGAGCTTCGGCAGGGAGCGACACGAACAAGTTTCTTGCCGGAATCCATGTGGGTTACGAGCACAATTATGAGCTGCGGTCGGGATGGACGCTGTACTGGCAGGTCAAGAGTGACATGATGATAAAAGGGGCGGATTTGCTGCGGACAGGTATCGTGCTGGGTGTAAAACTGCCGATAAAATAAAGGAAAAACAAAAAAACGGAAATGACATGATACGAAAGATTCAATGGATTGCAATGGTAGTGGCGGCGGTATTGTGCGCTGCCTGTGACGCCCATATCGACGTACCCGATACGGCGGTACGTCCGGGGCATATTCTCTGCGAGGACGGCACGGCATTGTCCTATGCGCAGTATGAACAATCGGGGAAGCGGGCAATAGCGGTTGTCTTTGATACCGAACGCCGTGAAGGAACGGAAGGGAACGGCTATGCGGTTTACCTGTGGGACATTGCTCCGGCGGCATTCGCCGACAGCCTCGGTGTCGCACAAGGGACGTCGGCCGACATCGGGGCATTGGACGGGAACATGAACACCTTTGCGCTGTACGACACAAGGGAGACGGCTTCGCCTATGGCGGAAGCGGTCTTTGACCTGTGGCGGTACGGACAGAGTGCCTATATCCCGTCGGTAGCACAGATGCGGTTGCTGTATGCTGTCCGGGAAACCGTCAATCCTGTCATTGAACGGTGCGGCGGTCATCCGTTGCCGTTGGATGAATACGATTGCTGGTACTGGACATCGACGGAAGTGTCCGGACAAGAGACGGCGAAAGCGTGGCTTTACTCGACAGGAAGCGGCGCGATGCAGGAGACACCTAAGACACAGGCGCATAAGCTGCGGCCTATAATTACCATGAACAAATAAAATGTGCAACGATATGAATATAGATATGCTTTTCTGTATAGTATTGATGGTATTGGGGGCTTTCCTCATATACTATCCCATCAAAGATGAATCACCTCGGCAAAAACTGAAAAAGCTCGCCGATTCTGTTGCGTCTGATAAAAAGGACATTGATTATCTGATTCAACGCTTCAGCTACCTTTTGGATAACATGGCGGCAGACAATGGGAAAGGTTCGGCTCTGAGATGCCAGATTGCCAAATTGGAGGAAGTTGTCAAGGAGTTGAACGGCAAACGCAAGGAACTTGAGTTAAACAACCGGTCGATGACGGATGTTAATGACGAATTGAAGCGAAGCAATGCCGAACTTTTAAGGAAGGCTTCTGAATTGCGTGATGAGATACAGCAACAGGAAATTAAAATCCAACAGCAGGAAGAATACATCAATTCTGTCCAGAGAGTCAAAGAAGGGCTTGAGATAGCCTTGGACAACATTCAGGCAGAAGAGGTGCATTATCTCTCACAGCCGATATTCAGCATGAAAATGACGCCTATAGTCAGAAGCAAACTCGAATCTCATGGGATATTGTATGTCGGCGACCTGATTCAGCTCAACGAGGAATATCTCATGGAAATCTGGGGTTTAGGACCGGTAGCACTTGAAAGAATAAAGACGAAACTGAACGAAAACGGTGTGTGGTTCGGTATGGATGTCATACGAATCAACGACCGTTGGTATCGTCGGAAACAAGAATTAACAACGGATTGATTCATGGAAGAGAGCAAAGAATTACAAGGGTTCTACAAGATATTCCGTGCGGTCATCTATATCTCCGTGCTGATGGAGTTCTTCGAGTATGCCATCGACCCTGCCATGCTCGACCACTGGGGTGGCATACTGATTGATATTCACGGGCGCATCAAGCAGTGGATGATTTACAATGACGGTAATCTTGTGTACAGCAAGATTGCGACGTTCCTGCTTATCTGCATCACCTGTATCGGTACGAGGAACAAGAAGCATCTGGAGTTCGATGCCCGGAGACAGGTGTTATATCCGCTAATCAGCGGACTGTTCCTGATTGTGTTCTCCGTGTGGTTGTACCATCATCCGATGGAAACGAGGCTCTACACGTTGCCACTAAATATCATCTTCTACATGGCGACCACGCTTGTCGGTGTGATATTGGTACATATCGCACTGGATAACATCTCGAAGTTCATCAAGGAGGGACTGGGTAAAGACCGGTTCAACTTTGAGAATGAAAGTTTCGAGCAGAGCGAAGAGAAGGTTGAGAACCAGTATAGCGTGAATATACCGATGCGGTACTATTACAAAGGTAAATTTCGCAAGGGATGGGTGTCGATAAGCAACTGTTTCAGAGGAACATGGGTAGTCGGAACTCCGGGCAGCGGTAAGACGTTCAGCATCATAGAACCGTTCATCCGCCAACATAGTGCCAAGGGCTTTGCGATGGTGGTCTATGACTACAAATTTCCGACACTTGCCACTAAACTTTACTATCATTACAAGAAAAACCAGAAGCTCGGAAAACTGCCCAAAGGGTGCAAGTTCAACATCATCAACTTCGTGGATGTGGAGTACAGCAAACGGGTGAACCCCATTCAGGCAAAGTACATCAATAATCTTGCGGCGGCGAGCGAAACGGCGGAAACCCTGTTGGAATCCCTGCAGAAAGGCAAGAAAGAGGGAGGCGGAGGCAGTGACCAGTTCTTTCAGACTTCTGCCGTGAACTTTCTTGCCGCCTGTATCTACTTTTTCGTGAACTACGAGCGGGAACCCTACGATGCAAACGGAAAGAAACTATATGCGGAGAAACGGCAAGATCCGCAGACGAAGTTCTGGAAGCCGACGGGTGTCGTTCGTGACCGTGAGGGTGGCAGCATCGTGGAACCTGCCTATTGGCTGGGAAAATACTCGGATATGCCGCATATCCTTTCATTTCTCAATGAGAGCTACCAGACTATTTTTGAGGTACTGGAGACGGACAACGAGGTCGCGCCGTTGCTCGGCCCGTTCCAGACGGCCTTCAAGAACAAGGCAATGGAACAATTAGAGGGTATGATTGGTACGCTGCGTGTCTATACCAGCCGTTTGGCCACCAAGGAATCCTACTGGATATTCCACAAGGATGGGGACGACTTCGACCTGAAAGTTAGTGACCCCAAGTCACCCAGTTATCTGCTGATAGCCAACGATCCGGAAATGGAAAGTATCATCGGAGCGTTGAACGCTCTGATATTGAACCGTCTCGTTACCCGTGTGAACACCGGGCAGGGGAAGAATATTCCGGTCAGCATCATCGTGGATGAGCTGCCGACACTGTATTTCCACAAGATAGACCGACTGATAGGTACGGCGAGAAGCAACAAGGTAAGCGTAACGCTGGGTTTTCAGGAGTTGCCGCAGTTGGAGGCTGACTACGGAAAAGTGGGAATGCAAAAAATCATCACGACAGTGGGCAACGTGGTAAGCGGTTCAGCTCGCGCAAAAGAGACACTGGAATGGTTGTCGAATGACATTTTCGGCAAGGTAGTACAGGTCAAAAAGGGCGTGACCATCGACCGGGATAAGACGAGCATCAATCTCAATGAGAATATGGACAGCCTTGTACCCGCCTCGAAAATTTCGGATATGGCGACGGGATGGATTTGCGGACAGACGGCCAGGGATTTCGTGAAGACGAAAACCGGTACAGGAGGCTCGATGAACATTCAGGAATCGGAAGAGTTCAAGACTACAAAGTTCTTCTGCAAGACGGATTTCGATATGAAGGAGATAAAAGCGGAGGAAGCGGCCTATGTACCGCTACCGAAGTTCTACACCTTTAAGTCGAGGGAGGAACGGGAACGCATCTTGTATAAAAATTTCATACAAGTCGGACAGGATGTAAAAGACATGATAACGGATGTACTGAACAAGCGTGGGGCGAAATAAATCAAAATCCCTGCAATAATCACGAAATTATTGCAGGGATTTTTATATTCAATTTCAGTTACCCAAAATCTTGTGGGCATAAAGCCGGTTTTACGGACGTAAATGAATTATCTGACAGTTTCCGATTTGGAATCGTTTTCCGATAGCAGATTTTGTAATTTGTCGATGTCCGGTAGAGTCTTGCGCAGATTCTCCGGCATTTCTTGGGCTGTGCGGTATGTCGCCACGCCCATAGGCTTATCATAGTCGCGCACCATGATTTCGACAAACTTGCGGTTGGCATCCTGGCATAGGACAATACCGATTGAAGGGTTCTCGTGCGGTTTCTTGTCGGTCATGTCATACACCGTCAGGTAGCCGCTAAGCTGTCCGAGATAATTCGGGCGGAACTTGCCCCGTTTCAACTCCACGATTACGCTGGCATTCAGTTCTCTGTTGAAGAATACAAGGTCAGCAAACATTTCTTCTCCGGCAACTATCAGGCGATGCTGACTGTCGATAAAAGTGAAGTCGTTTCCAAAACGGAGAATGAACTGCTTGATATTGGTTACGATTTGGTTTTCGATGACCTTTTCGTTCCAGTCCTGTTCGCGTTCTCCCACATTCTCCAGATTAACCATTTCGAGCATATACTCATCCTTGAACGCCAATATCGCTTTTACGGCATAAATGGCTTCGGGCAGCACTTGAAGGAAGTTGCTCGGCAAAGATCCGCGATTTGAATAGATGTCTTCTTTCAAGTAATTTTTGAGAGAGGATAGCGACCACGCATTTTGAGCGGCACAATGGATATAGAACAACCGTTCCGCGATGTCTTTTGAACGAGTCAGGATTTCAATATGATGTGAAAAGCTGATCTTGACAAAATCGTCCCAGGTAAATTCGGTATTGACCGGTTGCCCGATAAGTTGCAGCAGTAGATGCTCGTCAATATCCAATTCGCCCAACGCTGTTGGATGAATTAAAGCCGTACCCTTTTCCGACGAATGGTTTTCCAATTCGCCCAACACTGTTGGACGAATTAAAAACGTCCTCCATTCCTCATAGAATGAGCGCATCCGTTTCAACCCCGATTCAGAAAAGCCGTGCAGACCGGGCAACTCCCGTTGAAGGAGCTTTGATATGGTAGGCAATGCTTTAGTACCCCAACAGCCGATGCGGGAATTTTCAGACACGAATTTCCCCACTCCAAAATACAACGAGAGAGTTTCTTTGTTGACCGCAGCCGCACTTCTATACCGGCAGCGTTCGATGGCATGTTTGATTATCTCTACTGCCTCTGCATATTGTGTATAATCCGATGGGATAACCTGTTGTTCCATATACATACGTTTTTGTGCCGCAAAGGTACGAAAAATACGGGATATACAGGGCAGAATGCCAACATATTATAGTGCCGCGTGGGTCTTATTCGGTATTTTTAGCGTTCCGGTGTCTTGCACTCGCTTTGCTGCCAATCTACTCACTCAGATGTTCATGCGTCTGGGGCGTGCCGAGAAAGCTGGTAGCGGTGTGGATAAGATTGTGAGCGGTTGGCAGTCTTTGGGTTGGCCGCTTCCTACTGTAGCCGAGGAAACACGTCCGGACTATGTTGTGCTGACCTTGCAGTTAGGGATGAAAACCCGACAAGAAAACCCGCAAGAAAACCTCGCAAGCAGGATTTGAGAAAAGAGCAAATCTTGGAGTTCTGTGTTGAGCCGCAATACCTATCTGATATTTTGCAACATTTAGGATTGAAAGATAGGGAAAATCTTATGGAGGTCTATATCAATCCGATGATTGGTACAGGGGTATTGGAAATGACGGAGCCGGACAATCCCACAAGCCGTAACAACGGTAAAAGTGGAACAAGGACTTCAAAAGTGAGTTTATAATAGGATATTGCGGCTTGGACGCATCCAACCGCACACGAAAACACCGCCCACGTAGAAAAATGGGCGGTGTTATTCGGTCGCTCGCTTATTCAGGCTCGTGTACCGCTTAAAAGTACGGCAAGTTGCCGGTCGCAGAATTTGTCGTATTCCTCTTTGTCCGTACCGCTTTCGACGGCTCGGTCAATGACATCGCCCAACTCGTCGAAGCATACTTCCTCATTGACGCACTCCGCACCGTTCTCTTTCAGCAGATATACCTCATAATAATCGGAGCCGTTGAGTGCGATAACGACATTTCCGGCGTGCAACCGCCCGTTTACTTTAATCCGCAATGCCGGCAAATCCCGGAATACCGTAGCGACAAAATCGCCGATTCCCCACGACATAAGAATGGGCATGGGTGTAAGTGATACCAATTGTTCTTTGATGGTCTGTGCGATGTGCATTACATACTCTTTATCCATAACTTTGATTTTTAATATGATTATTGATTTATGTTAGTTGAACCATTCGGGGTTATCCTCTTTTAATTCCGTGATGAGTTCATCGTCCGGTAATTTGAGGGTCTTCGCATCGGTAAAAAAGAAAACCTCGTCATATATTTGTTCGGCTTCCTTACTTGCAAAACCTTCGTTTTCGTCCTCGAAACTGCCCGGATGAAGTGCATCGAGCAGAGCGGTAGAGCGATAAGTAGTTCTTCACCTTCGTTGGATTTCACGATACGGCAGATGTAGATATTGCCGTCAAATTGTAGTTCTTTCGTTTTCATACGTCTGTTATCTTAATGGGATGTGTTTCCCGTGAACCTTGAGGTATTCCATGATGCACTTCGCTTCCTCGTGCGATGCACGGTTGCGGTCATCGTAGTTGCGTGTCTCGTCCGCCATGACCACGATACACTCCTTGACCAGTCGGTAAAGGCTTTGCTGCAGTGTGGGGTGCATTTCGGGGATAGCGGCTGCAAACCGTTTGGGGTTGAAGCCGTAATCGTTCACTGCTCTTTCCCAGTCTTTGGCGAGCTGGTACTCCTTGCTTTCCTTGATATTGTCCATAATCTTGAATTTTAATGATTTGTTTTTTTCTTCCCTCCGTTCGATTCCTTTCTGTCGGAACCGCTTTGGGATTTTATGGATGCGGTACACGGTTGTCGGTACAGCTTCATACGGAAGGCTTTTCCTGTCAATTACTCTTTCTGAGGAAAGGAAGAATTTGCAGGAAATTCACTTTAAGCCGCCGGATCAAGCGCGACGGCCGACCTTTGCATCTGATAAAACCAAACCGGGACGGACTGACAGGGAATGAAGCCGGGGAAACGTTATAAAAGGGAAGTTGAAAATGGTAAAAAAGAGAGGGAACGGACGTTATGAATGGAGGAAGGGCGGGTGGTGACGGGTTCGTCAGAAAGTTAAAAGAGGTACTTGGGTCCTTTGTCCGGAGCATACAAAAATGAATAGAGGGCGGATTTCTCCCTCCCCCTATCCGTTATGACAACATTTGTCAGGCAGCTATTTCTTCCGCTTGCGGTTCGGTCTGTGCTTCCGCTTCGGGTTGCGGTTCATCGGGTTGTTCCGCTTCCTGCGTGGCTTGTTCCTGCAAAGCGGCTTTCTTTTCCTCGATGCGTTGGTGTCGCTTTTCGTACACTCCATTATATCCGTCTTGGATATTGGCAAGTTCTTCGGGCATATGCTTTTGGGCGAAGTCAAGCAACAGGGAGGCAGTGACGTTGTTGCCGAATGCGTCTTTGAAATTGGCAATCAGATAATCCCTGCGGATAACGGCTTTCTGCTTGGCGGTAAGGTTCTCGATGATGCGCATTTTGTCCTCGCTCGTAAGGTAGTAATAAGAGCCTTTATCTTCAATGCCTACCTCATTGAAATGCTCTTTGCGGAGTGAGGAGAGCAGGAAGAAATACACCATTTTCTCCTCGTCCTGTCCAAATTTGCGTTCTGACATATCGACCTCTAAAATCCGCTTTTTGGTGTCTTCAACGGTCTTTTCGAGGGCAATCTCCTTGTTGCGTTTGTCCTGCTTTTCCAACTTCTCGATAGGTGAAAGCGGCATTTCGGTTGCCGTACCGTTTGCGGTGGTAGCGGTATTTGCAACATAGCACAGTGTAATGTCGTTGCTCTCGATACGGAGATAGAGGGAGATTTCTCCTGCTTCGCTTCGGGTGCGGATTGCTTCGCATTTCTCGGTGTAGCCGTTCAATTTCTGCTCGTAATCCTTTTCTGCTTCCTCGTATTCCTCGGTGGTATCGTAATCCTCTTTTTGAGGAGCTTGGGGGCATTCGGGGTATTTCGTTGCATAGGTTTTAAGGCTTTCCACCTCGTAGCCCATAGCGGTAAGTCGGTCGATGACGGCTTCATTGTAATTGTAGCTTTCGTGGCAGAGGGGAACGGCAGGGTGCTGTTCCATGAGCCGCATAGCCTTTTCGGTAAGGTGCGATGTGTTCATTTCCACCAAGCAAGCACGGTTGGCGCAATTTCCGCAACTACCCTCACAGAATAACATCATGTTATTGGTATTGTGGGGACATGAAAGACAAAGGGTTTTGTCAAATGAATAGCGATTGAGGTCTGCGGTATATTGCCGTTCGATGCTCTGTGCCACCTCGGAGGCTTTCATGCCTCGCCAACTATTGTACTGCACTCCCTCTTTCAGATGTTGGTCGTACACCTCACGCTGTATCTCTTCCCCATAACGGCAGATTTCACTTGCCACACTGATTGTGATTTCGTCCTGCTCCAACAGCAAGGCGATTTCGGGTATCAAGGAAACGAATTTAAGTCGTGTACGGATATACGCTTCCGTCTTGCCGAACTGCACGGTCAAGGATTGGACATCGTGGCGACCGCTGTCTATGAGTTTTTGGTAGGCGTTGGCTTCCTCAATCGGGGTAACATCCTTGCGATGCAGGTTCTCGGTGATTGCCATTTCCTCGGCTGTCTCGTCGGAAATTTCCATGACGGTAGCCGGAATTTCCGTCAATTCAGCCATGAGGGAAGCACGGTATCTGCGTTCTCCAAAGACAATCTCGAAACGGTTGTCCGCAATGGGGCGCACACCGATAGGCTGAAGCACTCCCTGCTGACGGATACTCTCGGCAAGTTCCGCAAGGCTTGTCTCGTCAAAGTTCTTGCGTGGGTTGTAGTTACTTGGCTGAATGTTTGCCAATGCTACCGATGTGATGTTCTTCTCTACTGCTTGGGCTGCTGCTGTTGTTGCCATAATCATAAAATTTAATTGTTATTGAATTGATTTTCTTTTTTATCCCTCTTTTCGGTTCTTTTTTCTGCCTGAACCGCTTGGGATTTACAGATGCTTCAAGGGACTGACGAACAAGCTATTTTCAACGCTTTTTCCGGAAAATTACTCTTTCAAGGAAAGGAAGAATTTTACGAGAAATGCACTTCAAAGCGGTGAAATCAAGCGCGGCAGTCCAAATTTGCGTCTGGAAAACCAACCGGCGATGGCAGGAACGAGACCGGACAAGCGGTAAGCGGAATGGATAGAAAGGGAAATGCAGCCTTGCAGCTATAAGAGGCGAATAGAACAGGTAAACTGTCAGGGGATATAAATGGGAAAACCGCTACCTTGTGGACGTGTGTCATAAGATAGCGGTATTTGGTATAAAAGTCGATTGGGCGGCAAGCCGCCCTGGTTATTTCTCGTGCTTCTCCAGATATTCCTTCATCGCCTCGTTCACAATATTTCGGAGCGACATATTCTTTTCGATAGCGAGGTATTTCATCCGGGTATGGATGCTTTTGTCGATAACAAAATTGCAATGCACAGCAGGCTCTTTTTCCGTTTTGACCGGTGCAGGTTCTTTCTTTTGCGTGGACTTCCCGGTGGATGACAGCAAGCCGTCCAGTCCGCTTCTCATGCCGTTTTTCAATGAATCACTTTTGCTCATATCGTTTTTACTTTAATTTCAACACTTCTTTTGCTAACTCCATGTAGTCCTTTGCCCCGTTGCTGTTCTTGTTGTATTCAAAGATGTTCAGACCCTTTATCGGAGCTTCGGCCAATGCCACATTGTCCCGGATGACGGTCTTGAACACTTTGTCGCAGAACGATTCGCTGATGAGTTCCGCTACACTCTTGTTGAGCGTCTTGCGCTTGTCAAACTGTGTGATGACAATTCCGCCGATGTTCAGATTCGGGTTCAAACGGGTTTTGACAATCTCGATCACATTTGTAATCTTCGCCATTCCGCGCATGGCGAGGAACTGTGCTTGTACCGGAATAATCAGAAAGTCCGCCGATGTGAGGGCGTTCAGCGTCAGCAAACCCAGCGAGGGCGGACAGTCAATCAGGATATAGTCGAATTTCCGGCTCTCAAGCAATTTTGCAATCAGGCCTTTCAGTATCAGTTCCCGTCCCGGCTCGTTGATAAGCTCGGATTCCGCCGCTGACAAATCAAGGCAGGACGGAACAACGGAAAGACCATTTCCCAGCTCGAATGCCGGTAAGGGATATTCGCCTTTCATCGCTCCGTACACCGTCTGTTCCTCTTCGATGGAGAGACCGCAGGATTCCGTGAGGTTCGCCTGACCGTCCATGTCGATGAGCAACACTCGCTTTTTTTCTGCTGCAATGCGGCAGCAAGATTGATGGTAGTAGTCGTTTTTCCGACACCACCCTTGTGGTTCAAAACTGCGATTATTTTTGTCATAATTTCATATCTTTATATCTGATACAAAGATACTACTATTTTTAGTATTTACTACGATTAGTGCATACTATTTTACTACTTATTTATATTTTAGTATTGTAGTATCTACTACTATACTAAAATACTGATTGACTAAATGTAGTTGCATTCTATCATTTCCGATGTGATATTTCCTAATATCCTACTTTACTAACCTTAGTATATACTACATTTAGTATCGGTTGTATAACAGTAAAGTAGCCTCTTGGAGCATATAAACGGATATTGCCGCTGTCAGATCGGGGAACACAAGAAAAATCCCTCTGCCGGGTTCTCACAACCAAACAGAGGGAAAAGGCTAAGATATGAGTATGGTTTAAGCGGCTTTGGTTGTAGGTTCGTATTCGGTAGCCGGTGTTTCGGGTGGGGTTAGAGAGCGTTCCGCATCCTTGAGACTTTCGTCAATCTTCCGCTGCAGCTCCTTGCACTCCAGTTTGAGTTTTACCAATTCATCGGCTTTGCTCCACTGGCGGTCAACGATGTCCTGCAATATGGGGATTTCGCTTTCAATCCGCTCCACCGCCTTTTGTTGCTTCTCAATAAGTGAGGGCAATTTGTTTAGTGTAGCCTGCGGATATTGAGCAGATTCCACGAAGCCAAGCGGTAACGCACCTGTCAGTCCACAACGGTATTTAAGCCCGCTTGTCCCCTCGACAAAGAACGTGTTGCGGTCAAATACCCCTGTTATACTGTACTCGCTGCGTACCAACAGGTTCAGTCCTGCAAACGTACCAATCGTGCCATACGCTCCGCTACGGTAGGTTTTAGCGATGCGGTGTAATTCCCGGCCTGTTTCCTCGGTTGTGGCTTGTGGCAGGTTGAGAAGCTGCGTTACCTTTGTGCCCTCGTAAGAGTTGAAGTATTCCCAATCATTGATGAAACCGGCCTTTGTACGCCGTGCCTTTTCAACCTCTTCACGATTGGAAGCTATTTTGCGCTCGGCACGGACGCGTTCTTTCTTGAAAATGGCCTGTTCCTTTTCCAACTGCATAATCTTGTTGTCAAGTTTTGCCTTGTTCAGCAAATCTGTATTGCCGGAAAGGACAGCCACGAACTCGGCGAAGTTCATGCCGTTGTCCTCGTCCATGCCGCCCTCGTCGATACGGCGCACGGCTATTGTGCCGTTATTGATTTGGTTGATGAACATCTGCTTGTTTTTCAGCAAATTGAATTTGTAGGCGTCAAGTGTCTTTTCCGTGCCGTATATCACCACATCCACCACATTGCCGCCCCACAGCTTCACGGTGTTGCCCTTGCGTACCGCCCTGCCGTTGCGCTGCTCCATGTCGGCCGGTCGCCAGGGAATCTCCAAATGATGCACCGCTACCGCCCGCTGTTGGGCGTTTACCCCTGTGCCTAACATGGTGGTACTGCCGAAAAGCACACGCACCTTGCCGTTGTTCATGTCCTCGAACAGGCGTTTTCTTGCCCTTTCGGTGGTGGCGCACTGGATAAACTGCACTTCATCGGCCGGAATGCCGAGGTTCACCAACTTCTTTTTAATGTCAGTATATACGTTCCACTCATTCGGCTTGTATGTGCCGAGGTCGCTGAACACGAACTGCGTACCCCGGTTGGCGTTCGATTTCACATAATAGTCATAGATTGTTCTTGCGCAGATTGAAGCCTTGTTGTCGGCATCGTCGCTGAACTTGTCGCCCAACAAACGCATATCGAGAGCCATTTTCCGTGCCACGTTGGTAGCGACCAACATTTTAGCCTTATCGAGATTGTCGGGTTCGGGCGTATCAAGTCCCAAATCCTCCCACTGTCCGCTGTGTGCAAAGGAAACCAGACGGCCTATCATTTCCTCCTGCTGGATAGTGGGCGCATGAGAAAGAAAGCGCACGTTTTTATCCGGTACATCGAGGTTTATCATGTCGGCGGTGCGGTAGTCGGTAATCTCACGCAGGAACATTGCCAGTTCCGGCACTTTGATGTAGGTGCGGAAACGCTCTTTACGCTTGATTGCACCTGTCACGTTCAGTTCATAGTCGGCTGTCTTCTGCGTAAATATCGCCGCCCACGCATCGAAGCAAGAAATCTGTTGACGTTGCAATTCTCTTGGTCTAAGATACTTGAACATCACATATAGCTCGGTGAGTGCGTTAACTACTACCGTGCCCGAAAGGAATGTTGCGCCGAGGTCACGTCCTGTCCGGTGCTGAATGTCACGGATGGCAAACAGCAGGTTCATCGCCCTTTGCGAGCCTTTGGTATTGCCTATACCGGCAACCCTCGTGTGGCGTGTCTGAAACATTAAGTTCTTGAAAATGTGGCATTCATCGACAAATATGTGGTCTATGCCCATCGAGTGAAAATCGACTGTATCGTCTTTCCGGTCGTTGATTTTCATTCGCAACTCCTTAAGTTTGGCCGTGAGGTTCTGTTTGCGCTTCTCCAGACCGTCCTGCATCTTTCCGCTGCGGTAGCGCATGGTGGATTGTTCCAATACTTCCAAATTGCGCTCCACATCGGCCAGTTCTTCCGTGAATATATCTATCATGGTCTGTTCCGACTGCGGTATTTTGGCGAACTGGTCGTGCGTCAGAATGATACAGTCCCAGTTGTTGTTCTTGATTTTCGAGAATACCTCTTTGCGGTTGGCAGGGGTGAAATCCTCCTTGCCCGGATAAAGCACCTTTGCCGAGGGGTAAGCCTTGCGGAACGTGTCGGCAATCTCGTGAACATTGGCTTTCAAGCCGATAATGAGTGGTTTCTGCACTAATCCGAGGCGTTTCATTTCGTAAGCTGAAACGCACATTATCATCGTCTTGCCTGTGCCTACCTCGTGCCAACAGATACCGCCGCCGTTCTGCTTAATCATACAGATAGCGTCTTTCTGTGAGGGATAGAGGCTGTCGTATGGGAAATTCTCGAAAGAGAGCTGCGGAAAGGTCTGTGCCGAGCCGTCATAATGCGGACGGACATAGCAGTTAAACCGCTCGTTGTACACCCTTACCAATTCGTCCCTTACCTCTATCGGTTGACAGTCGAGCCACTGGTTGAAACGGTTTCTTATCTCCTGTATCTTGGTGGCCGCTTCCTGTATGGCTTCCTCGTCCGGCACTCGTACCGTTTCGCCGTTCCGCTCTATCTCTTTGGTTATTTCGGGAACGGTGTCCTGCAATGCGTGTACAAACAAGTCCTCTCCGTTGTAATTCTTTACGGAATAGGTGTTATAGACTATAGGGGAATATCCTTGCAGACGTACCAGATAGGTGTCGTTCACGTCAAAATACATCACATCGGTTTCCGTTCCGAAAAGCTCTGTGGCAAAATCGGCGTACAGCTTCGTGTCAATCCAACGCTCGCCCATGTTGATGTCGAGTTCCTCGTAAGGTATCGCTTCGGGCATGGCTTCCTCCAATGCCTTTACAGCGGTTTCCGCCCAGTCCTTTTCCTTGCCTGTGAGGTCGGGAAGATAAGAGCCTGTTTCCTTGCTTTTGGCAATGACGTTTCTGGCTATGAACTTGCCTTTGTGTTCCCATTCTCCGGTGGCTGGGTTGTAGAATATCTCGCCTTTGAGGTCGTCGATAACTTCGTCCTCGTCTTTGCCTGTGGTCTGTGTCAGATAGCCCATATCCACACAGCCGTAAAAGTTCAGACTGCTTGCCAACGCTTCGGCCGGTGTGAGTTGCACGGTCGTGTCTATCTTTTTGAACGCTACAGGCTCACGCATGATGTCGGCTTTGAATATGTTGCCCTTGACCTGCATTTCTATTGTAAAGACTTCCACGCCAAGGCTGTCAAGCATGATAAATTCCTTGTTGTCGTTCTCGTGGAAAAAGCCCCATTTGGCGACAAAAGCATCATAGCAAGCGTTCAGTCGTTCACGCAGTTGCGGCTGTTCCATCTGTTTCTCCTGCTCTTTGATTGCAAGTTCAAAGTATGCCTTGCGGATAGCGAAATAGTCGTTTGCCCTGTCGGTGTTCACCTTGCCCTCGTCCACCGGGACAAAATCGGTGGCCGTCTCTTGGTAGAGGTCGGATTTGCGGTATTGGATAACGCCCACCTGCCCCTCGAACAGTACCATTGCGCCCTCTTTCATCCACGCTTCCGGCTCGTCCGTATAGGCTCGTCTGCCTTTTGGTGGTTGCTTAACGGCCACACTACCGAAAAGGGACATTTGCGTGTGTATGCCGTCCTGTCCCTCACTTGTGAAAAGGCTTTTGCGGAAATAGCGGCCAAAGTCGAGTTTGAGCAATGCGGCGAGGTACTGCGACATGGCGTTTTCATCACCCTGCCACTGGTATTTGCGTACATACTTGCCGTACTGGTTCATCGCAATGCGGCTGCCTGTTGCAAGGGTGGTTTTCGACAATGTGAAAAGTTTGTTGGCGTATTCGGTCATTGTGCCTGTCGTATCTGCCTTTTCCCTGCCGACCTGCAAAAAGAGCTGTTCCCTTTGTGAAAGTGATGCCTTGTGTGTATGTTTTTGAAATACAAGTAAGTCACTGCCTACCTCGATACCGCTTGTTTGCATGAAAAGCATGTCGGGCAGACGAATGGCACTTATCAAATCAGCATGGCTCACAAGGTAATCACGCACGAATTTGTTGCTTGGTGTGTCGGCCACGCCCCTTGATGTGACGAAAGCCAACAGACCGCCCTCGTTCAAAAGTTCCATAGCCTTGACGAAAAAGTAATTGTGTATGGTCTTGGTAGCCTGCTCGTATATGCCGCCTTTCTTCCAGAGTTCCGCATCGAACACACGGAAGTTACCGAAAGGTATGTTGGAGGCTATGACATCGAATTTCGTATGTTTAAAACCCTGTTCGTCTATCGTTTCAAACCCGGCTGTCCGTGTAATCGTGTTGTCATTCAGCAGGGAGAGTATCAGACCCGAAACCGGGTCTTTTTCAATAGCATAGCCGCAGGTGTCGGACATGGCTACCGGGAGGAAACCGCCAATGCCTGCACTCGGTTCGAGGAATAAGCGCATTTGCAGTCCGTTATCCTTGAATGTAGTGTGTATTTGTTTTGTTACCGCTTGAACAAGGAATTTCGGGGTGTAGAACGCTGTCAGGACGGAGGCTTTGATACCCTCCATGACGTTGTGGCGCATGGGTTCTGTGAAATGTGGGTAGGTGTCGATAAGCTCCTGCAATCTTTGTATCGGTTCTACCATGTCGCCACTTACAGGCTTTTCCGTGCCGATGTTCAATACTTCTTTGATACCGCCAAACCCCGAATATAGGGATAAAATCTCTTTTTCCTCTGTTGTGGCTTGTCTGCCTTGAATGTGGATTTGTAACGCTGTCTTTATCGCTTCCACGTTTGCCACCAATGATTTCAATTTGTTGTAACTCATATTTAACCTTTCTTTTTATTTCCCTTTGTTCGGTCTGTTTGCGACCGCCGGGAAGATTTTTCTGCTTTCAGAAGGTGGTGAGGGACAATCGGACAAGGCTGATCCGAAAAAATACGCTCGACAGACGGAGAGGAAGATTTTTACGTGTCACTCGCAGCGGCACGCCGGCCTTGGCAAGATTGGAGCGGCCGGTTACCTTTGCGGAAAATTCTATCCCGTAGGTCGCACGGCAGCGGACTTGGGTTTAATGGGAATCCGTTAGAAAAAGGAAAGATTATGGGTAAAAGAATAAGGCGGCCAGCCGGGACGGACTTTTCGACGGACTGTCTTGGGACTACAGAGGGCAGGATTTATCCCGCCCCCCTGTAATGCCAAGTCTGTCCGTGTCCGTCCTTTTGCAAAAGGGGCTTCACGCACTTTATGTAAGGTGTTACACAAAATGCGTGAGGCTGCTTGAAGCAAACTGGCCGCAGGATGTAAGGCTATAAGAGGGAGAACAGGAGTTCTATAAAAGGTCGTTGGCGGACGGGAACATCAGACCGTACCGAGACTTTGCCCGATACGGTCTGTCCTTACCCTGCATATAACTCAGTCTATGTCATAGCCTATCATGTATTCATCGTTGATAAGCAGATAATAGTAGCCGTTACCGCAATTCCGGTATTCTTTGCTGAATCCAGCCGCCATATCGCCGTTTTCGCGCGGCTCACACCATAACGTACCGTCATAGCCACAAAAGTCGAAACGTCCGGTGGAAAACTTTTCGCCTTGCTTCAGTGCCGTTCTGAAACGAGCCATATCCCAACTGCCGCAATACTTCTCGATGGTGGCAAGTCCGATACACTTGCCGTCGATGCGTGTGCCGGTCGTGATGCGGTTCTCGTAAAGGGATTTATCCAAATCGGCATTAGCGATTTTGCGAAGCCAGTCGTTTGTATGCGTGGCAAGCCGGGCAAGTTTCTGGTATTTCAAGACCAGTTTCTTTTCTATGTCCGCTGCATCTTCGGGAGAGGATGACGGATAGTATATCTTCTCAATGCTTGCCCAATCTGTGAAGATGTACCCGCTTTTTCGTTTTTTGGGCGCAATAATGCCGATAACATTTTCATTGCGGTTGATGAATAATCGCCTGCGTTGGCCTGCAATCCTTACATATAAAGAGGCGGGATTCTGCTCGTTTCGGAGATAGGCTTCTGCCGGATGGATAGTTGTTGTTTCCATATCTATATGAATTTTGATTTTTGCTGTTCCTATTTGGGTTTACCTGTTCAAAGTTCCGGGATTGTGCCGTTCTTATATAGAACACCGTCCCGATAATGGGACACGATGCCCGGCTTAAGTCCCATTTCCTCAAAGGCTATATGCCTGATATAGTCCTTGTATTCTTTGCCAATGAAATTCTTTCCACAAAGGTTGTTGAAAATCATAGGGACGGAAAAAACGTCTTCGCTCGACAATATCACTTTGCCGTCTTGTCTAATTTCTTCTACCATACTTGTTTACTTTTAATTGGTTGAACTTTTCTGCTGATTTTTTCTTTTTCCCTGCTTTCGTTTGCCGTGCAGGTTTGTTTTCAGCTTTTTGAGGCAGCCAGAGGATGAAGCTGTGGCATCATAAGCCAAACCCGGATAGAAAACCGACCGTGCAACAGTCTGTTTTCGTCATCCGAATGCAATGCGGCTTGGCGATTATGCGCTTCGTCCTACATTCGCCGACGAAAAGAGTAAAGAATGACCTGCCGATAAACGAGATGTGACAACAATAAAACAGGAAAATACGATTTGGTAAATTGTCATTGTACAATATTGAACAACCACTAAATATCGGCACAATTTTAATTTAGTGCCGATATTTAGTAGATGATGACAAAAGGTTATTTACATATAGATTGTTTTAAATAAATACAAATTTTCGGCACTATTTCTGAATAGTGCCGAAAATTTGCTATATTTGCAGGCAAAAACAGGATATAATATGAGTAATAAAACAACGACATCCATACTTGAATACGCTGAAGTACACCGTGATTTCAGCATGGATGACTTGTTTGCCTATCTTCACGAAAAGGTTGGTATAAGCAAGTCTTCCTTGTCATGGTATCTGTTCAAGCTCGTGAATGAAAATGCACTGGTCAGAACCGGACGCGGAATGTATGCTAAAGTCATGAAACAGCCCTTTGTTCCTAAACTCATAGGTGAAGTAAGAGAAATTTACGATTCGTTGCTGGTCAATTTCCCATTTGCGAAGTTCTGCGTCTATCAGGGGGATATTATCGCACCCTTGCAGCATCACCTTTCTTCCAACCGTGTTGTCTATGTGGAAACAGACAGGGATTCGGCAGAAACGGTTTTCAACTTTTTGAAAGACGGGAACCGTGACGTCTATCTGCGACCGGACAAAGATATGATTTACCGATATGTAGATATGGACAGCCGTGTCTTTTTTGTGAAAAATTTGGTCTCGGAAGCTCCTTTGCAGAAAGTATCAGATGTACCGATGCCTACACTGGAAAAGCTGTTGGTGGATATATTGAGGGATGCGGATTTCTTCTACCTACAAGGTAGTGAAAGCGAGCATATCTTTGAAAATGCCTTTAACCTGTACGCTGTCAATCGAAATCGGCTATTCAGGTATGCCGGCAGACGTAAGGCAAAAGAAGAAATATTGTCCATATTAGAAAATCTGAACATAAAATGATAAAGAAGGAGTGTTTTACGGCAGAATGGATCGAACAGGTTTCATCCGAATTGCACTATAATGATAAAAATCTGATAGAGAAAGTAATCCGTGCCCTGTCCCTGCTTGAAATGCTGGTTAAAGCCGGGTGTCCACTGGTTTTTAAGGGAGGAACGGCACTTATGCTCATACTTGGGAAATCTGCTCATCGTCTGTCAATCGACATTGATGTTATCTGTCCCCCTGGAACCAACATTGAAGACTATCTGAAATCATTTGCCGATTTCGGCTTCATCAATCTGGAACTTGTGGAACGCAAGCAACGGGATGATGCGGATATTCCCAAGAGCCATTCCAAGTTTTTCTATCAGATTGCCTACCGAAATGACACCGATGCACAATCCTATATCCTGCTGGATGTACTCTACGAGGACATTCATTATTTCCGTACCCAACAAATAGCTATCGACTGCCCGTTCATACGGTTGGAAGGAAAACCATTGATGGTAACAGTCCCGTCCGCAGAAGATATTTTGGGCGATAAACTGACGGCTTTCGCTCCCAACACAACTGGAATACCTTATTACAAGAATGGAAGGTCCTGTTCGATGGAGATAGCCAAACAGCTTTATGATGTGGGGCGGCTGTTTGAAAATGTTTCAGACTTGCAGATTACCAAAGAAGCGTTCCGTAAGATTGCGGTGGTCGAACTTTCATACCGGTCTTTCGGAACGGACATAGGGCAAGTTTTCAATGACATCCGCCAAACGGCACTTTGTATCTCCACACGGGGAAAAGCCGGAGAAGGAGACTTCGACCTGATACAAGACGGAATCATCCGTGTCAAATCATTCATGTACAATCAGCGTTATCTGATAGACCATGCCATTATTGATGCAGCAAGGGCGGCTTATTTAGCCACGTTAATTGAAAAGGGAATCAATGAAATAGAATCTTATTCCAACAACCCTGCCGATATAAAGGATATGGTCATCCGACCTTCGCTGCCCAACAAACTGAATAAGCTGAGAAGCAACCTACCGGAAGCCTACTATTATTGGGCAAAAACGAGTGAGTTATTGGAAGCATGAAGTTTTACGAACATCGAATGGAAAAGATAAAAGCCGTATTCAACTGGAGCGGGGGAAAAGACTCCGCGCATGCCCTTTGGCGAGCTCGTCAATCGGAGCTATACGACATCGTTGCCCTGCTCACCACAATCAATCGTGACTCGCAACGCTCCACCATGCACGGTATCCCACTCCCCTTGCTTCAGGCACAAGCAGACAGTATCGGTATTCCCCTGCATATCGTGAATCTCACACCCCAGGGGAACCTTGAAAATTACGCAGAGGCCATGACTTGCGCAGCCCTACATTTCAAGGAGCAAGGAGTAACCCATTTTATTTTCGGGGATATTTACTTGCACGATGTCCGTGCCTACCGGGAGCGACAACTCGCTCCACTCGGAATAGAGGTTGTGGAGCCGTTATGGGGAGTAGTCTCCTCGGAAATCGTCATGCAGCAATACCTCGCTTCCGGACTGAAGACGGTCATCGTGACCACGCAAGCCGATGGCTTGGGAATGGATGCCATCGGTCGCGAGGTAGATGCCGACTTTATTGCCTCTCTCCCCAAGGAAATGGACCCCAACGGAGAAAACGGAGAATACCACACGTTCTGCTACGACGGACCGATATTCTCTTCACCCGTACTTTTCCGACTGGGAACTCCCTTTAGCCAAAGTTATGACATCCGGCTTGAGGATGGCACGATTCAAACCTATACTTATTGTTTTGCCCATCTTTCCGCCGAACCATAACACGGATTACATTTGCAATCATAAATCAACAATATGGAAAACAAAGGATATATACATGTCTATACTGGCAACGGGAAAGGAAAGACAACGGCCGCATTTGGGCTTGCCATTCGAGTTTTGTGTGCCGGAGGAAGCGTCTTCATCGGACAATTCGTAAAGAACATGAAATATAATGAAACCAAGATCGAACATCTGTTTAACAACGTCCGCATCCAGCAATTCGGTCGGGGGTGCTTTATTGAAAAGAAGCCGGCACAAGAAGATATTGACGCAGCTTATGCGGGATTGGAAAGCTGCAAACAAATTCTCGCTTCGGGAGAGTATAATCTGGTCGTGCTCGATGAACTAACCATTGCCCTGTATTACGAGTTGCTTTCTATTGAGGAGGTATTGACGGCGATTTCTCGACGACATTCCGGGACAGAGTTGGTAATCACGGGACGGTACGCTCCGGCAGAATTGATCGACATAGCCGACTTGGTCACGGAGATGCGAGAAGTCAAACATTATTACACGGAAGGCGTCCTCTCCCGCAACGGGATAGACCGTTAGAGTCCGATCTCCCTACTCGGTCTTGGTTTCACAATCATTCAAATAAAAAATTACGATAAGTTCCAAAATGAAAAGTCCCCTGTTTTAATCGAAAACCACATCACCTAATGACACTCTTTTCGATTAGCGTTTGGCGACATAAACACTCTTACAACAGTCTGCTCAAAGCTGAAATGCACTCCTGCTGTGTAGTCCTGATGTAATCGAAAACGACCGACGGATCGACACTCTTGCCATTTAGCTTGCAGGTTATGTGCAGGTGTTCGCCTGTACTTCGTCCAGTCGAGCCGGTTATACCGACGGCATCACGGGGACGGACTACCGTACCCTTGGCGGCCAGCACCCGTGAAAGGTGGCAATAGCTGACGGTGTAATTTCCGTGCCGCAGGGTCACATACTTGCCGGAAGTCTTGTCCTGTCCCACTTTGATGACCACCCCCTCCATCATGGCCAATACCTGCTCGCCCCGTGCGTGCAGGTCGATACCGCCGTGAAACTTCCTCTTCCCGGTAAACGGGTCTTTCCGGTAGCCGTATGGCGATGTAATTCTGATGCGCTGCAATGGATAAGACACGCTGAGATAACGGTCAATCCACAACTTCTTACTTTCATCGGCAGGTTTTGTCGAAGTCTCCTGTGCAGGAGCCATGCTTTCGGGTGTCGGCTCCTGCTTTTTCATACCCTCCTGCAAGGCTTCTACCTTGTATCTTTCTGGTGTCTTGGCAATCGTGTTGAACTGCGCCTGAACGGGCATCGTGCAGAATGAAATACCCGATATTGCTATCAGTAAAATTTTTCTCATTCGGCAAAGTTATAACGGGAGTTTTCATGTCGGAAACAAACAGCCGTCATTTCTTGTATTGGTTTGATATTTTGCGTCTATTAGTACGATTTTGATTAGATAATTGTACTAATGAAGATAAAAACAGCATATTACAACCGTTTATATAGCTGTATTTTTGTTCGTCACAATAAGATGTCTCTATCTTTGTATAGTACAATTTTATAATATAAATATAGTATGAAAAAAGTTCAGATTGAATTTGATGAATTACCCTTCCCGGCACTGGAACGATTCGGTCTCACACGGGAGATGATCGAGGATTTGCCGATGCGTGTGTTGGACGACATCTGCAATGGTCGGCATTCTCCCGTGCTTCCCGTGCGTGTTACGGACGAGCATGGCGGGCAAATAGAGAGCCGTAGCCGCTTTGCCTTTATCCGCATGGACAACGGTCAGGTGGATGTGGTCTTCTATCCGGCACTGAAATCCTCTCCGTTGGAACGGTATGACGAAGCGCAGCAGAAACAGTTGCTCGACGGCAAGGCGATTGTCGCCGACGTGGAAATGGCGGACGGCCGGAGCAGCAAGGCTTTCGTGCAGATTGACACCGAGACGAAACAGGTGATGTATGTCCCCACGCCCATCATCGCACGCAACCTGAAAGTGCTGGCCGAGGTCATGCGCCTCGGTGCGGTGGAGGTAAACGGGATGCAGCACGGCGAGCCGCTGACGGTCGTCGTGGACGGCGAGTCTGCTACAGTGGGCATAGACCTTCATGCCAAGACCGGCATCCGCTTCTGTTCGGGCGACGCGCAGCAATGGCGCAACCAGCCCAAGCGCGAGTGGGACAAATACACCTTCGGGTGCTACGGTTGCTGGATCATGGACGATGACGGCAACCTTGACTACGTTTCGGAAGAGGACTACACCGAGGAGTTGTGGAACGAACAGAAGAAGAGCGGCGAACGCAACCGTGCGGCAGCCCTCCACAAGTAAAAACAATCAATCCGTAGATTATGGCACAAAACGAATATTATCCCGAAGAGGTACTTGTCGGGAAGATGCAGAGCGGCGAATACGGCTGGCTCGATTACGTCAATCATTTCTCCGCCGACTGGCAGGAGGAATACGCCCGTTACTGCGAGGAAAAGGGGCTTGCTGTCGGCAACGAATCCGCTGCCGAGTTTGTCCGCTTCAAGGACGAACAGCTGGAGGCAGCAATGGAACGCGGCGACGCATAACGAAAACAATCCGACTATGGCGATACGAACGAATACCAATCCCCGGCAGATGGACTTGCAGCCCGAAATGCGCAATATGCTGATGCGTAACGGCCTGCAAGCCCATGTTGCGCTTGATGGTTCAGGGTATCGGCTGATTGTGCAGGGGCATAATTCTCCGCTGCTGGTCTATCCGATAAGCGAACGTCAGATGTTGGCACTCACGGACTGGGGAACCAATACGGCCAACAAGAAAGCCTACAACGTGCTCACGAGCATCGTGGGCAAAGACTTCTATATGCCCAAGAACTTCGTCCATGCCCGCAATGCCAACGGGCGTGTGGCTATGGGGCTGCACGGCTACCGCATCGGCATCGGCGAGTACGGTCGCATGGGACGGATGGGAATGCCCCCGCCGTTCCTCGGCTGGACGCCACGCAACCAGTGGGGCTTGCACCTGCGCAGGGTCGGCGGCCAACTGTTCTTTCCGGGGCCGTCCATCGTACCCGAACGTCCCGACGGGCGCATGGAAGCCCGGCGAGTTGCAATCGGGCGGTTACGGATTCTATTACAAGGGGCATCAACAGGCGCAACCCGTACAGCAACGGGACGTTCTGCAGGACTTGCAGGCGGTCATCACGCCGATGGTCAGCCGTCCGCGCAGCGGGGAACCGGCACGGTCGTACAAGGAGCTTATAGCCTCTCCGGTCTATTTTTCCAACGAGAAATTGGCGGAGTGCCTTGCCTCGCACGGTCTTGTCGTGGATGCGGAAAGGCGGACGCTGACTGTGCAGTCGGAAAGCGTCCAAGCCGATATGGTCTATGACCTGACGGAAAAGGAAGTGAGGACACTGGTTGCCGCACCCATCGAGGAACAACCCGTAGAAAAACGTCTGGAACTGCTGAACGGCATTATCGGGGCTGACTTTTCCGACAAAGTGACGATGGAGGCTCTCAACAGCGATCAACGCATCGCTATCGGCCTGCATCCCGAAGTACAGCAGGATTTGGAACAACGCCAACGGCAGGAGCAGGAGGCTTTCATGCCGGTGGAAACCTCGCTGCAACAGCAAGAGGAATCCATACAGGGCTATGTCGGTGCGGCAGTGGACGGGCGTGACCTCCAGTTTCTGAATGAAAACAAGGGATGGTATCGGGAAGAGAAGCACGGGCGGGAAGTTGAAGTGAGCCAGATAGCCGTTCAACCGGCACAAACCGAGGGGAAATACAGGATGACCGCTGTTATCGACGGTCAGGCTATCAGCCATGAGATAACCCAACGGGATTACGACAAGTTCCTTGCTGTGGATGATTATCACCGGATGAAGCTCTTTTCCAAGATTTTCAGCGAAGTGGACATGAAAACACGCCCGGAAGCACAACGGGGGCTCGGTACGAAAATCTTTGCCGCCCTCACCGCAGGTACGGTAGTCGCGGCGGGTGTCGCGCACGGCATCCACCATCACTGCCATGCCCCGGAGTTCTACGGCGAGTGTTTCGGCGGTCCGCCACGCCCGTACATCAAGCTGGGGGTCGATACACCGAGGGATATGGCCATCCGTTGTTTCGAGGCAGAGATGAACCGTGAAATCAATGATATGAGAATGGGGAGGTAAACCATGAGAGAGGGCGAACTGACTTATGACGATTTTCTGCGCAGGCTGAACATTCAGGACGTGCTTATCGACGCGGGCTATCACCTGAACCGGCGCGACGGCCTGCGCTATCCCTCGTATGTCCGGTTGGACAGCGAGGGGCGGCGCATCCGCAACGACAAGTTCATTGTCACGCAGCAAGGGAAATGCTGTTTCAAACCGCAACAGCAGAAGTCGTATAACATCATTTCCTTTATCAAGGAGCATCCGCATTTTTTTGCGGAATACCGTACAGGCGTGTCTCCCGACCGACTGGTAAACCTTGTCTGTAACCGGTTGCTGAACCATCCCGTCGCTGACCGGGACATCCGGATTATCCAGCCTAAACGGGATGTGAAGCCGTTTGACATGGCGGATTACGACATTCACCAGTTCAATCCGCAGGATCGGGCGACACAAAAGAAGTTCTATCCGTTCTTCAAGCATCGGGGCATCGACCTTTACACGCAGTATGCCTTTCATCGGAACTT
Source organism: Bacteroides sp. BFG-637 (assembly GCF_024793605.1). Lineage (NCBI taxonomy): Bacteria > Pseudomonadati > Bacteroidota > Bacteroidia > Bacteroidales > Bacteroidaceae > Bacteroides > Bacteroides sp. BFG-637. The sequence continues at coordinate 1,249,363 of NZ_JANUPD010000002.1, forward strand.
CTGTCTGGCGACGAAGCATCGTGAGGACGGCATGAAATACACCAACCTCGCCTTTCCGCTGACCGTTCCGAAAGATACGGGACAGGTTGTCGGTCTGGAAGAGCGAGGCCGCCCTCGCATGGATGGCAGCGGCAGTTATAAAGGGAAGGCGGAAGGGAGCAATTCGAGCCAAGGGTTATGGATTGCCAGCCCAGCCAAAACTACGCTTACCGAAGCCAAGCATATCTACTGGTTCGAGAGTGCATACGACGCGATGGCCTATTACCAGCTTCCATCAGGCCAACGACAAGGATTTGCGGAAAGCGGTCTTCATATCTACCGGCGGTAACCCGACGGTGGAACAGATGCGGGGTGTCCTCACGCTCTCGCTTCCTGCCAAGCAACACATCTGTTTCGATACCGACCTTGCGGGAATCGAGTTTGCCAAGAACCTGCAACAGGAGATGTACCGGGTTGTCCGTTCCACCATCGAGGAGACACCGGAGCGGAAGCCTTATCTGGATTCCGTTACTGACGGCAAGAACCTCGATGAAGGTGACATAGACCTGTTGCCCGACGCTTTGCGGTCGAGCTACGGGAAATATGAATCCGCATGGGAAGAAGCCATGTCGATGCGTTCGAGCGGCCTGTGCCATCCGGACGACATACGGGAACAGACGGATATCATGAACGGAAATTACAAGGAGTTCCGTGAAGGATTGCGGGAGTTCCTCGGTCTGGACAAGGCGAATGACGCCTCTTTTGTCCGTGAACAGCCTACCTATCCCAACAAGGACTGGAACGAACAGCTTTTGGCCGAGCAGAAACAGGAAGAGACGGTCGATGAGACACAGGCGAGAGAACAGTCACCGGAAGAGGAACAACAAACACACTTTCGCCGATGATGACCGATGCACCCACAGGACATTTCCAAAGTATCGTGCTGCAACCGCACGCCGGACAGTTCGTTATCGACGAGCTGCCCGCAATCGTATTGTGCTGTGCAGCATGGGTGTATGGTGGCATGGAGGGACTGCCTCTGACAGCTCTTGCCGTATCGGTTGCCGCATTGCTTGCTTTGGTATTGCTGTACCGTTTCATCTATCTGCGCCGGACACGCTACCACATCGGTAGCGAGCAGCTTATCAGCAGGCATGGGGTGCTGTCCCGGAAGACGGACTACATGGAACAATACCGTATCGTGGACTTTGTGGAACACCAAAACCTCATGCAGCAGCTTTGCGGATTGAAGACGGTACGCATATTCTCGATGGACAGGAATACGCCCCGGCTTGATTTGGTAGGTATCAGACACAACTTCGATGTGGTAACGCTTATCCGGGAACGGGTCGAGTATAACAAACGAAAAAAGGGAATATATGAAATCACGAATCATTAGCCTGGTCATTTTTGCCGTCTGCATGATGCCACACTGGGCGAAAGCACAAATCACGGCATCCAATCCGTTGGAATGGATGGCGTTGGCCGAGGGCAACGAGGTCATCAATGACCAGATAGAGAAACAGATAAACGGTCAGACGAAGACAGCGATGCTGCAGAACAGCATCGCCGCCGAGTTCAACCGCATTCACAAATGGGAGAAGCAATATAACAGCTATCTCAAGACGGCAAGCGGCTACGCTTCGTCGCTGAAAGCCTGCACCCACCTCTACAACGACGGCGTGAGAATCTTTCTCACGTTAGGGAAACTGGGCAACGCCATCAGGAACAACCCGCAGGGCATCATTGCCTCCATAAGCATGAACAACCTCTATATCGAGACGGCAACGGAACTGGTATCGGTCTTCACACTCCTGAATGACGCAGTGGCCAAGGGCGGCAAAGAGAATATGCTCACGGGAGCGGAACGCAGCAAGACCCTGTGGGCGTTGAACGACAAACTTTCGGCTTTCAGCCGGAAGCTACACCTGCTCTACCTGAGCATACGATACTATACCCTCAATGACATGTGGAACAATGTGACGGCCGGGATGCTCGACCGCAACAATGGGGAGGCGGCACGGATGGCCATGACCCGTTGGCGCAGGGCTGCCGTCCTCGCACGATAAAAACGGAACTGACAATGAAACGGACGATTTGGATAGGCATCTTATTGTTGTGCATCGGCATCGGCAAGGCACGGGCGCAAAACGACCCTGTACTGGCCGGAATGATCCTGCTCTATACCGACAAGGCGGAAAAGGAGCTGAAGAAACAGGAGAAAGTCATGCTGATGCAGACCACCGGACACCTGTGGACGAAAGAGGAAGTGAAAGCCACGACCGACCTGCAACGGGAGTTCAACAGCTATCTGGACTCTTTCCGGTCGATAGTCTGCTACGCGGCGCAGATATACGGTTTCTATCACGAAATATCGAAGCTGACGGATAACATGGGTGACTTTACCAGACAGGTGAGCCGGAACAGCTCCCATGCGTTGGCCGTCGCCCTCTCCACGCAACGAAACCGGATTTACCGGGAACTGATCATGAACAGCGTGGAGATTGTGAACGACATCCGCATGGCGTGCCTTTCGGACAACAAGATGACGGAGAAAGAGCGCATGGAAATCGTATTCGGCATCCGTCCGAAGCTCAAGATGATGAACAAGAAACTGCAACGGCTGACCAAGGCGGTGAAGTACACGACAATGGGCGACATCTGGCGTGAAATCGACGAGGGAGCACGTCCGGTGGCCGGCAAACGGGACATAGTGGAAGCTGCCAAGCGACGCTGGCGGCAGATTGGAAGAAATGTAAGACCTTAAAAAACAGACAATGTATGGGCGTTTGGAGTACACTATTGAAATATGGCGGCAAGGCCGCAAAAGGTGTCGGTACGGCAACGGCGGCTACCGGCAAAAGTATGGGTAAGGCAGTGCTGCACCCTTCGCAGACCTTGCGTGGTGCAGGACAGGCAGTCAAGACAGCGACTATCGGCGGTGCGGTCGGTTATGTGGGCTGGGAGAAGCTGACCACCGACAAAAGCGTGGTGCGTATCGTGAGCGATGCCGTTGTGGGCGAATCCGTCACGGATACCATTGCAGGCACGGCGGACGGCGTGCGTGAACTAACGGGCAAGGCCGGAGAAGCCGTCAGTTCGGTCAGCGGTGCGGTAACCGGCATCGACAACAAACTGAACGGCGTGTCGAACTTTTTGCGACAGGCCTCCGGTGGCGGAGGTCTTGATATGTTCGGCAACTTTTTCCGCAACCTTGGCAGCGGCAACGTGTCAGGGTTGAGCATCGCCGGACTGGTTGCGGCGGCGTTCCTCATATTCGGACGCTTCGGCTGGCTGGGCAAGATTGCCGGCGCATTTCTCGGCATGATGCTCATCGGCAACAATGCGGGTGTCTTCCGCACGCCGGAGACAGAAAACGTGCAACGTACCCGTACACCTGACTTTTCGGCAGGGGAACAGGCACATGGCGGAGGAATGAGAAGATAGAATACGAATCAAAATGGAAACAGCATGAAATATACAGAAGAAATGATCCTGCAATCCGATAGCGGTTATTGTATGCCTTTCGAGGAACAGCAGGGCAAAGACGTGGAGCTGTCGCTCGGCTACGGCGAACAGACCGACCCGGTGACGGGCGAGAAATTCTTTCATCACGGCATTGACTTCAACGTGCGGTGCTATATGCTTTCCGCCCTTGCCAGCGGCATTGTGTCGGGCGTGGGCAACGATTCCGGACACGGCATCTGCCAGACCATCCGCTACGGGGAATATGAGGTGACATACGGAAACCTGTCCAATGTCTTCGCCCAATTCGGACAGCGTGTAAAGGCCGGACAGACGGTAGCTTTGAGCGGTGACAAACTGCACATGACCGTCCGCTTCAAGGGCGAGGAACTGAATCCGTTGGAATTCTTGACAATGCTGTACGGGAATATCCAGGCAATGCGTCAGGCCGGCGGACACGAAACCGACTATCCCTCCGGTGTAGAGATGGAACTGGGAACCGATTATGACCGGGATAAGAGAGAGATAGAGGAACTGATGCTGCGCTTCCTGCCGCACTATATGGAGGATTTGCGGCATGGAGCATACACCTTGCCCCGAAATACGGAGCAGTCGCTACGCCACATCTTCACGGTGGGTGCGATGAAGGAGTATTTCTACGAGAATATGCCGAGCATGGCCAATCCGCTCGGACTGGGACATAAGGCCATGCCGCTGGCCTGCAAGGTGCAGAACCTCCTGATTGCGGATTTCCTGCATTACCTCGCCCTGCGGCATGATGTGTACCTCTCCACTGCGGGCAGTGACATAAAAAAAACTCCATGACGAAGCCCTGACCTATGGCGGCATCATAGACCCGTTGGCGGAACTGGACATCGACATACAGAGTTTCGACATACCGAGGCTTGTCACGGTCTATCCCGACCGGGCGGGTGTGCGCTGGTGGACGAAGGCATGGTTCAACAACAGGGAAGAGGGCGAGACATCCGTCGAAATCGAACGGGAGCAGGCGATACGGTTCATGCAGGACAACATCGAAAAGGACGCATGGCTGGAAGAGTTCTTTCCCCGGCAGATGGAGGTTTACCACAACGCCATCGAGCAGACGAAAGAACAGTTATTGAAACAGATAAATATATAATACACAATATGGATGGAATCAAACATAGCCGGCAATTCGCAGAAATGGAACGCCTCGTGAGCGACTATTTCCACTGCCACCTTGCGCCCGTCATGTCGAAGACACAGGCTTACCTCACGAAGAAACAGGGCGAGGAAATGAGGGAGTATTCCACCTCTTTGGGCGGCATACTCAGCGCGATGGCGTCTGCGGCACAGCCGATGGGCGACCCGTACCAGGTACTCAAGGTCACGGGCGAATGGAACTCGAAGACAACGGAGGACTATATCGGAATGTGCAAGGCGGAGATTACCGGCTCCAAAGAGATACAGCAAGACCTCGCATACATGGCCGGGCAATGGCGCGATACTGTCGTGCAGGAAATCGGGCGCAAGCGTTACGATGAACTGTCGGAACAATTAGGCGGCGACCTTGCCTATGCCTATATGGACTACCGGGTGGAGGAACTGATGATCGACCGGCTGGTCAAGGAGCGTATGCCGAAATCGTCAGCCGACTACATCATCCGCAAAGCCGCAGAATCAAGCCTGCTTGGACTTTCGCAGACCTTCAACCGCTCGCCGCTTGCTGTGGAAATCGAGGCACGGGGCGAAGCCGCCTACCGTCCGAAAGGATGGGAAAAAGGCGCGGGTCGGGTACTGGGCGCAACGGCAGATACCGTGATGATGGGAGGCGTGGGTTCGTGGGCAACACTGGCGAAGTTTGTCGGGGCGGACGTGGCTATCTCGGCAGTCGCCTCACGCTTCGAGCCTGAAAAGCCTGATACGCTTTCTGTGGAAGAGTGTATAAGCAAAGGGGTGTTCGGCAGCGAACGGAACGTATTTACGGACTTCCGCAAGGAGGCTGCAACGGTACAGACGGGTGACAGTGCGCTCATCGTGGCCGCCAACGAGCGGTTGAAGAAGAAAATACCGGTGATGGATTTCAGTTTCCCGAAGTGGATGCAGACACCAAAGTTTACCCCTTTCCAAATGCCAGAAATACCCGGACACCCTGAAAAGAAGAATGAACGTGCCGAACGGTACAAGGATGTGCCGCTGGTCGTCGCTCCCGGACAGGAAGAAGCCTATTTGAAGCATTTGGAGAAATATAAGAATGCAACGGCTGTAACTGCCAAAAAGGAATCAACGCAGCCGGAGACGGAACAGAGGGAAAAAGTGGAGAAAGAGGAACGGCAGGTGGTTATTCCACGTGAGGAAGAAAAGCAAGAGAGAGAGGCTGTGCAGACCAACACGAACGGATGGAGCGGATTGCTCAGTACGTTGGGATTAGAGGGATTGGGCGATATCACGGGCAACCTCGGATATGTCATGGCCATGCTGCCCGACATCCTGTTGGGGGCTTTTACCGGCAAGACACAATCGTTGCGCCTGGGGACAACCTGCTGCCGATAGCGAGTATCGTGGCCGGTCTGTTCGTGCGTAACCCGTTGCTGAAGATGCTCCTTGTCGGTCTGGGCGGCGCGAACCTGCTGAACAAGGCTGGACACGAGGCTTTGGGGCGACCCATGCCGTCCGCTGCCGAACAGACGGAGAAACAGTACCGCCGTTATCCCGACGAGCCGCTCAATCCCCGTATCGTGAACCCGGTACTGCAAGGCAGCACGCTCATCGCCACGATAGACCGTGTTCCCTGTACTATCCAGCTCACGCCGACTGTCGGAGAGGCTTACCGTGCAGGGGCATTGCCGCTGAACACGCTGGCGAACGCCGTGCTTGCCAAAAGCGACCAGTTGCGCCATATCGCCTCGCAGAATTACGACGACGGACAGCGGGAGACGGTCGTGCGCACACGGGGCATCCAATAATTCCATGAACAATAAAAGCATGATGATATGAAAGAAAAGTCGCAAATCGAAAAGAAAGCCGAAGCAAGGCAGGCGGAGCTGCTGTCTGCCGCACTGGGCGGGGCATCGAACGCCGGCGGCCATTGGCTCAACGTATCGGGCAAGGGATTTCCCCGGCTCTATCCGCAGGGTGTCTCGGCCAGTCCGTTCAATGCCCTCTTTATGGCCTTGCATTCGGACAATAACGGATGCAAGACCAACCTGTTCACGCTTTACAGCGAGACCAAGGCACGGGGTGCTGCGGTACGGGAGCATGAGCAGGGCGTACCGTTCCTGTTCTATAACTGGAACAAGTATGTCAACCGGAACAACCCGAATGAAACCATCGACCGCACCGCCTATCTCCAGTTGGACGAAGGGCAGAAGGCACAGTTCAAGGGTGTCCACAACCGGGAGATACGCACTATCTTCAACATCGACCAGACGACGCTGCCCTACGTGGACAAGCCGGCTTACGAGGATGCGGTAAGACAGGACGGCGGTGTTCAGGAGAAAGGATATACCGAAGCGGACAACCGCAAGTTGCGCACCCGGTTCAACGATTTCCTGCTGAAAATGCGGGACAACCTCGTCCCCGTGCGTTCGGACGGCTGCGGATTACCCCATTACGAGACGGACAAGGATGCGGTCTATATGCCGCGTCAAAAGGACTTTGAGCATTACCACGACTATGTGCAGGAAACCTTGCGGCAGATTGTGAGTGCCACAGGACACCAACAGCGGCTTGCCCGTGAGGGCATGGTCATGAAGAACGGCGTGGCCCCGTCGGAGGATGCGGTAAAATATGAACGGCTGATTGTGGAACTGGCTTCGGGAATCAAGATGCTGGAACTGGGGCTGCCTGCGCGTCTGTCCGATGAAAGTCTGAAGACGGTGGATTACTGGTGTCGGGAGTTCAAGGAGAATCCTTGCATGATGGATGCACTCGAAAGCGACGTGAACAATGCGCTTGACGTTATCCGCAAGGCGGAACGGGGCGAGAAAATAGAGTACGCCACCCTGCGCAACAGGCGGCAGACCACGACCATGCAGGAGCAGATGCCCAAGCATTACTTCGTGGCGAACGAAATCCGCCAACACCCGGACAAGGCGGCGAAAAGTATTGTCCTCGTTATTGACCGGGAAGCGAAATCGGCGGATGTCATTTTGCCGGCTGGGGCTTCGACCGAAGTGAACAACGAGATTCCCGGCATGAACAAGGGGCGTATCGAACGTGCCTTGAATAAGGAGGGCATCGAACAGGTACGCTTCTATAATACCGACGGTGCGCTGGGCTACAGACCTGACGACAGCTATTTCAACGAGAAACTGGTGACATTGGCCAGGCTAAGGAACTACACATTGGAAAGGCTTTCCACACTGGACGTGTCGGATGCGGTCAGGCGGGCGAACGAGGTCGGGTTCGATGCCGTACAGATGATTCAGGATGACAAGAACCGATGGGCACTCTATATCAAGCCGGAGAACAAGGAGGGGTACAGTGTCTATCCCGACAAGGAGGATGTGAACCGCTTTTTCTCCACGCTCAAGCAGGCGATGGACAACATCGACAAGGTACGCATGGAGCTGGCGCACAAATATTATACACTGGCGGAAGTCAAGCCTGACCTGAAAGTGGATTTGTTCAGCAGCGAGACGCCGGAGATTGACCTGAACCGTATTCAGCGTGTGTCTGTCTTCAAGACCAGGCAGGACGGCATTCAGTGCGTGGCGACCATCGACGGGCAAAAATTGCAGCCCCGGAGCGTCACGCCGCAACAATGGCAACGGATGTGGGTGGCGGAAGACCGTGAAGGCTACAAGCGGCATCTGGCGGCCACGCTGTTTGCCGATGTGCTGCAAAAGGGGCAATCCGTCGGGGAACAGAAGCAGGAAGAACAGGTGCGGCAACAGAACGAGGCGGTGGCAAAGAACCGGCCGGAAGCGAAAAATGATGAAAATGTTTCCCCACAACGGCAGTTTTGGGACAAGGTCAAGGAAAAGTACCCCGATGCCTTGCACCTGATCCGTACCGGAGAGGTGTATCGGCTCTATGACGAGGACGCCGTAAAGAGTGCGAAAATACTGGGTATCGGACTGAATGAGTATGCGGGGAACCGGGAACGGGGCTTCACATCTTATGCGGAGTTCCCGATGAATCAGCTTGACAGCTACCTGCCGAAACTTGTCCGTGCCGGTGAGCGGGTTGCTATCAGTGACATGGAGGCGCAAGAGAAGCAGCAGGCCGAACAGGAAACGCACAGTGGTATTCACAGATAAGGAGGAAGATTATGGGCAAGAATCAGGAATATGCACAACAGTACGCGGAGTATGCGATGGAACAGATGCGCAGGTATGGCATTCCGGCTTCCGTCACATTGGCGCAAGGCATACTGGAAAGCAGCAACGGACAAAGCCGTCTGGCAAGAAACGAGAACAACCATTTCGGTATCAAGGCAACCCCCTCGTGGATTGCCGGGGGCGGCAGGTACGGAACCTATACGGACGACAAGCCGAATGAAAAGTTCTGCAGCTATGACAGCGTGGGTGATTCATACGAGCATCACTCCCGCTTTTTGAAGGAGAACAGCCGCTATGCCAGTTGCTTCAAGCTCTCCCCGGACGATTACAAGGGCTGGGCACAAAGTATTGAGAAAGCCGGTTACGCCACAGGAGGCAAGTATGCCGAGAACCTGCAAAGAATCATCGAACAGAACGGCTTGCAGCAGTATGACAGGCAGGTGATGCAGGAGATGGCGGCACAGGGCAGGCAGTTCGGGGTGGAACACAATCCGCTCCAAACATCCGAGGGTGCGGAACATGGAACGGGGTATTCGTTTCCGGTGGAACGGGAGGAATTTCTATTCGTCACCTCGCCGTTCGGAACACGGCAAGACCCGATGGACGGCACAAAGCAGCAGATGCACAAGGGGGTGGATATCCGTTGTAAAGGCGACGCGGTACTGGCTACGGAAAACGGCGGCAAGGTCGTGGCGGTAAACCAAAACAGGAACACGCCCGGCGGCAGGTCGCTGACGGTGGAATATGCCCGGACGGACGGCAGCAAGGTACAATGTACCTATATGCACCTCAAGGAGATTTCCGTCAAGGTCGGCGATACGGTACAGGCCGGCGGACGGCTCGGCACATCGGGCAATACGGGGACACGGACGACCGGGGAGCATCTGCATTTCGGTGTGAAGAATATCTATGCCGACGGAACGATGCGGGACATAGACCCTGCGGCGTATCTGGCTGAAATCGCACAGAAAGGACATATCAAGCTGCAAATGCTGCACAACGGTAATGACCTGCTCGCCAAATACAAGGTGGCGGAAGAGACCGTGCCTGAAAAGAACCTTTCGCCTGACGGATGGATGAAGAAGCTCCTTTCGTCGGAGGACAGCGGTGTGGGAATGTCGGGTTGCAACGACCCGATTGTGGAGATGGCGATGACCGCTTTCGCCTCCCTGATGCTGCTGGCCACACAGATTGACAACCGGAACGAAGAGGAACAGAAGGCGGCCATATCTGCTATGATGGATCTTCGTGCCATTGACCTGAAGCCGTTGTTGCCGAATATGAAGAACTGCGACCTGACTATCGGCGAGAACGGCAAGGCTGTCTTGAATGCGGACAATGGCGAACTGCGTGTCTCACGGGAGCTGACCGCTTCCGAGCTGAGCCGGTTGTCTGCCACGTTGAACAACGGCACACTCACGGAAGAGGCCAAGCGGATGCGTGTAACCGGTATGCTGAATACGGTTATCCTGTCGGAAGCGGCCTCTCAGAATTTCGAGCAAGGGATGTCCCGGCAACAGGGACAGACGGAAAACCTGCGAAGATAAAAGCATGGCGATATGATAAAATGCGTGATGATACAGCTATGCAAGTGTCTGGCGGGAGTTTCCATCCTTGCTTTGCACGTCCGGTTCTGCTACCTGCTGTTGGGGTGGATCGGGACGTTCGTTGTCGTGGGCGTGCAATTAGTCATCGCCGGATGGATTGTCTGGGCGATGATACGCGCACCTGACTGACTGTACCCTCCAACAGTTCAACATCAATCAACCCATGTATCACTTGTCGGATGATCCATGTATCATTAAAGACAGAAAAACAAATGATTAAATGTAATGTTACGGTATGCGGCGTTATCGGCCGCGATGCGTCGGTTCGCAAGAACAAAGAAGATAAAGAGTTTCTGGCATTTCCACTCCGGGTACAGATTCCGGCGACTGGTGGCCAGCACACTATCGAGGTGGATGTCCGCAGGGAGGGCAACCAGGAAGAAGCCGCCGGTTATCGGAACGGCTCCCGTGTGGAAGTGAGGGGTACGATGTATCTCAAACGTCGGGGCGACAAGCTCTATTTCAACCTGTTCGCCGATGAAATCTGCCATGCCGCTACGGATAATGCGGATTCCGTCAAGGGCGAACTGGTGTTTCGTGGCAAGACCGGCCAGAACATCGAAGAAAAAAGGGATAAGAAAGACCAGCCGTACACGGTATTCTCGGCGTTCAGCGCGGAGAAGGTCGATGACGGCTTCGAGTACCAGTGGGTGCGCTTCTTCTGTTTCGGCAAGGAGCGCGATGAGTGGCTGCAGCCGGGTGTAAAGGTGGATGCCAGAGGTGAAATGAACCTGTCGGCGCACAACGGGAAGGTCAACCTCTCCTGCAAGGTGGAGGAACTGGCGCAATATGTGGCGGATTCGTCTAACTATAATCAGTAAGGGTTATGGCCGGTTACAGAAAAAGAAATGCCGACGGGCCGAACAGCGAGGACAAGGCACTCGACCTGTTCGCCGAAATGATGATCGAGAAAATCGAGGGCATCCACAAGGACTGGAAAAAGCCTTGGTTTACGGAGGGTGCGTTGCAGTGGCCCCGCAACCTTCACGGGCGCGAGTACAACGGGATGAATGCCTTTATGTTGCTCCTTCACTGTGAGAAAGAGGGGTACAAGATTCCCCGTTTCTGTACGTTCGACTGTGTGCAGCGGCTCAACAAGCCCGGCAAGGATGGGGAGGAACTGCCCCGTGTCTCCGTGCTTCGTGGCGAGAAGTCCTTTCCGGTCATGCTCACCACGTTCACTTGCATCCATAAGGAAACCAGGGAGAAAATCAAGTATGACGATTACAAGAAGTTGTCCGATGAAGAAAAGAATCAGTACAATGTCTATCCGAAGATGCAGGTGTTCCGTGTCTTCAATGTCGCGCAGACCAATTTGCAGGAAGCGAGGCCGGAGCTATGGGAAAAGCTGGAGCGGGAAAACTCGCGTCCGGCCATTGAGAACGGCGAGCATTTCAGTTTCGCACCTGTCGATACGATGATACGGGACAATCTGTGGATTTGCCCGATTACACCGCAATATCAGGATAAAGCCTACTATTCAATCTCGAACAATGAAATCATCGTGCCGGAAAAGGAACAATTCAAATCGGGAGAGTCGTTCTATGGGACGCTGTTCCACGAAATGACACACTCGACCGGTGCGGAGGGTGTTCTCGACCGATTCAAGCCGACTGCCTTCGGTTCCCCGGAGTATGCCCGTGAGGAACTGGTGGCGGAATTGGGCAGCGCATTGGTCGCACAGCGTTATGGCATGACCAAGCATATCAAGGAGGACAGTTGCGCGTATCTCAAAAGTTGGCTTGATGAGCTGAAGGAATCGCCGCAGTTCATTAAGACGACGCTTCTGGATGTAAAGAAAGCGACTTCAATGATTACCCAAAGGGTGGATAAGATAGCGCAGGAGTTGGAACAGAATGTCGGTGAGAAGCAGGAGAATGGAGTGGCGGCAAAGGAGAAGATTTATTATTCCTCTGTCGTTTATCTCCAGTCCTCGGATGATACGAGGCAGCTTGACGAACTTAGGGACAAAGGTGATTATGAGGGGTTGCTTACGCTTGCCAAGGAGTATTATGACGGCAACGGTATCAACGAGAAATATACTTATCCGTCGGCTACGAACAACAAGGGTGACAGCCTTATTGTCGATGACGGGAATTTTGCTGTCGTGTACAACGGGAGTGTCGGGGGGAACCTACGAGGTGATGTTGAAATTCACGGAGCAGGAAATCCGAGACCATATCCGGCGTTACGGTGTCGATATTGCCGGAGAGACGATAAAAGAGGTTGCCAGGGAGATGGCGGTGGAACAGTTCTCCGCTTTGGCGCATCAAAAGATTCCGACCTTCGAGATGCCGAACGGCGACGTGCTGTATGTCGAATATAACAAGGAATCCGATACGCTTGATGTCGGGCAGCCCACCAATGCCGGGCTGGTCGCGCAGCATCGTTTCCCTTACGACCACAATATCGGGTTGGATGCTAACTTGCAAGCCGTGAACGAGAAGCTGAACGAACTGGAAGAGTATCGGGCAGAACTACAAGAGGCTGAATACGGTGGCGGTATGCGCCGGTAAGGAAAACAAGAAAAGATGCGGAACCGGTTGGCTCCGCATCTTTTCTTGTTTTCGTTTTTTTATTCTTTCAGTAAATCATCCATCATGGACTGCAAATTTGCCATGTCACAATATTGGTTATATCCTCCTCTGTAGTCTTTTGCGTGTTGGGCTGTCCGTATCAGAAACGAATCAAGTTCAACTCTTACGCCGCCGCCCATTCGGGCCAACGTGGAAGAGTGCCTGATGTAAACGAACTTGCCGTTGCGCTCGATGAAACATGAGGTATCATAATGTCCTTTTAAGTTGGATGCCACCTGTGCACCGACCGCCGTTGCATATTTGGAAATCTCACGTACCAATGCTGTCTGGAAACTGCGATACTCTTTTGAAACATAGCCTCCTGCATCTGCAAGGATAGCGTTCTGCCATTTGGTATAAAAATTCTGTGCCATATTGATATTTATTATTATTCGTTCCACAAATAACTTTTCCACTTCTCGCCGTCAATGGTCAGTTTGCCCATTTCCCAATCGTATTCCACTTCCGGTATATTGGTATAAGGGAAATTAACGGTATAGCCTATCTGTCCGTATGAGCAATGCAGAGGGGTAACACAAATCTCCCACCCGAAGTAAAGTTGTGGCGTGCAGTATTTTTGCCAGTTGAAACGACCTGCGGCAATATTGCCGCAAAGTCGTTTGAGTATGCCGGTTGTTGTCATTCCGCACCTCCTTTGCTTAGGATAGTAAGCTGTCCGGGACGGTCTGGAAACCAATAGGCATCACTGTCGATATATACGCATCTACCGCCATTCCACGGCTTTCTGAAAGCTAATACTTCTTTGGGGCCAAACACCACCCCATAGTCGTTTGTAAACGCCACCATATCGCCTACAGCCAAACCGCTGTCTGTTTCCATGACTTCGGACAACCGGCTGAAAAACTCCATGCCCTCGGCTTCACGCTCTTTCTTCCAGCGCAGAAATTCCTCTTTGTGGCTTCTCGATGAGCCAATGGGTGATAGCTCCGATGCCAAAACTTCAATCTCAGAAGAACCTGTTGCGACTAAAATAATACTGTCGCTATCCACTTTTTCGGGAGTTGAGATAATTCGACATTCTACATCGTTATCGGCAGTGTGCCGATAAAGGAGGTTGCCTTGCTTGATGAAATCGTACTTGTTCATTGTCTTTTGATTTAGTGATTTTTTTTATTTCCCTTTTCTTGAAGTCTTCTGACTTCGCCCAAAGAGGTTGTTTTCATGTGCGTTCCAAACGGGGGATACAAGAACGACGGACAAGGAACCTGCGATGAAATTTTATGAAATACCGTTATCTCCGATTACGGAAAGTTGTCGTCAAATTTTATTTCAGGTAGCGATAGCGGTACTTGAACCATGTTCGTCCACCGTACCTTTGCACACGAAAACAGATCTGCGGCGTATGTCGGGGCTGTGAAGGGATTATACCCTTAAAACAGGAATATACCGGCAGGGAAGCCGATGGCGGAAACTCGGCAGAGTATGTTATAAAAGTAATCGGGGAGCCTGTGCAAAAAGAGAGCAACCACCCGCTTTTGAGGCGGGTGATTGCCAATGTTTCGGACAATCATCAGAAGTGATAATCAACAACTCCTCCGATGTAGAGTATCGTTCCCGGTTCAAGCCTACAAACAAACTCCATAAACGCAAAGGACTGTTCGGCAAAAGACTGGCAGCCGTCGCCATCCAAATAGAAATGATAGGCGACATCCAACGGATTTTCTACTGCCTGTTTGAGATAATAGGTCGAACCCCATTCCAACATATTATCTACCGTAAGAGCATCCGCTCTCTTTTTGATATTGGCGACATACTCCTCTTTCCATTGCTCTATTCCACCATTATAGCGCATGGTGTCATCGGATATAAGCTCGAACATTCCGTTGGGTAAGGCATGATTGACCAAATTGGCAATATCCTCTTTACGGTTTTCCTCGTCTATTTCTGAACAATAGTCATAGAAGCTCCCGTCTCCTTGCTGGAGTGTGTCCTCATTCAGATAGTTTTCTTTGTCTATCGGCTCCGTTGAAATTTGAAAAATCCTGCTGTGCATAATTGTAAATTTTAGATTGTCAAACATTTTCTTGTTTCCCTTTTCTTGAAGCTCTTCGGCTTCTCGTCGGGGAATGATTTTTATGCAGGACTGACAGCGGAAAAAGGACGGATAAGGCAAGTAAACAGTGTACGGGATGGAACGGAATACCCAACCGCCGAGTGCAAGGGCAAAACCCGGCTCGACCGGCTTTGTTCTGCAACGAGACGGGGGCTAAAAGCCCATCTTCGATTTGCGGAAGGCTGCCGTGAAGAATATCCGGGAACCGTTAGCGAAAGCGGTACTTGACGACCGGACGCACGCTGTACCTTTGCATAGAAAACCTCTCCGAAGAGAATTGCTGACGTGAGATGAGAAAAAGCCATAATTGAGAAATGTTATTATTCATAAAGGGGAAGGACTATTCATAGTTGTTATAAATGTTTAGTTGGCATGAAAATACAATTCGCACTATAAAATAATCTTTTCTTGAAATAAAAATTAGGGAAAAAGAAACGAGATTAAAAAATAACCATTAACTTTGCACCAGTCAAGTTTCCAATCGAAGCGTCGAATGGAATTAAAAGGGAATCCCGGTGAAAATCCGGAGCTGTACTCGCAGCTGTAAGTCCTATTAAAGTTTATCGCACTCTTTGCCACTGGTGAAAGCTGGGAAGGCGCGATAAGCGGGATGAGCCAGAAGACCTGCTTGATGAGATATGATTTAGTGACCACGGGATAATTGGCATTAGATTAAAATGAACAGAGGCTCGTCCAAAGACACCTAATATTCTTTTTGATAACCGATTTCTCATTCGTTGCAAATCTATCGCAAGGAAAACGAATGTGTAATTAAACTTTTTTGTTTAACTTTTAATAATTGAGTTATGAAAAAGAATCTTAAATTCTTGGCAATGGCTGTTGTAGCAATGGCCGCCGCAGTGTTCACAGGATGTTCGTCCGATGATGACTTCCTTGCTCCGTATGAGGAGAGTGCGATTCAAACCCGCGCGATAAGTTCTACCAATGCGCTTATCAATTTTGATAACGTACCTTCCAGCGTAATGGCTTCTGACCAGTATGGAAACAATCTCTATTCTGCCACGGCCAACGGCAAGCAGGTAACGACCGGCTACATCACTCAAATCGGGCAAACCGGTACGTACATTCAGTTCCCGATTAACTATTTGGAACAAGAATGGGTAAGCGGACAGCCTTGGGAATATGAGTTTTGGAATGGTGGTTTTGCCATCTCTAATTTCCATAATCTGACACAGGGTGATTATGAGAATCAATGTAGCGTTTATGATAAGAATGGCGGTCATAGCGGTAAAAATTTTGCCGTTGCTTTCGGTTATAGCGATTCATACAATGATGCGGGAGCAACCTATGACAAGTGCGCCAAGATTTACTTGACCAATGCAACCGGATATAAAGTCGAAATTCCAAAGAAGCCAGTTAAGGGTACACCGAAATATGGCAAATTCAACAGTGTATGGGTCTGCAATACAACTTATACCTACTTGGTCATGAAGGATGGCAACTCGTTTACACAAGGCTCTTTGTCGGCACAAAAAGGATGGTTTAAGGTGGTATTTGTTGCGTTGGATGCGACGGGTAAACCTACAGGTAAGGAAGTAGAATACTATTTGGCAAACTTCGATTCCAGTAAGGATGCAGAATCAGGCTTGGCCAATCAAATCCGTACTGGTTGGAGCCAAGTGGACTTAAGCGGTTTAGGTGACAGCGTATGTACTGTAGCTATCAATTTTAAAGGAAGCGATTCAAGCGCATACGGATTGAACACTCCTGCTTACGTTGCCATAGACGATATTGATGTAACCGTAAACGAATAACATGAATTTGGGGCAAATGCTTTTTAACGACAAATGCTAAGTATTTGCCCCTTTTTATTATATCCCAATGGAGATTGAAATTAAATACTTTCTTCAAGGGAATTTCAGCGTTAAAATTATAAATATAATGAAGTATTTGCTTTTATTCTCCTTGACGATATTTCTATTTGCATGCAACAAAGACGAAGAAATATCGCAGGACGTGACCGTGCCTCCTGTCATTGAATTGGACAGCGAAGACGGAATCTATGTTGTAAAGATAGGAAAAGAGGTCGTTATTGAGCCGACCTATCAGAATGTCGATTACGCCGTTTATTCATGGAAATGCAACGGTCGTATCATTTCCGATGAGCCTCAATTGAAATACATTTTCAACGAATGCGGTTCGTATTACGTTACCCTGCGTGTGGATACGAGGGATGCCAGCACAGAGGAAGAAATTCGTGTGGATGTCAATGAATTGGCTCCGCCCGTCATTTCATTGGTAACCCCCTCTATAGGGCTTAAAGTTGTCGCAGGACGTGAATATATCCTTACTCCCGACATTCAAAATGCAGAAGGAGCTACTTATTTGTGGACTCTTAACGGGAACGAAGTCGGAACTGAAAATACTTATACATTCAAGCAAGATGAGTTGGGAACTTATGAACTGACTTTAACTGTAGCGAATGAAGACGGACAATCAGAGAAGACAGTTTCTATTGAGGTTGTCGATAAACTTCCAATTGAAATCGTAGTTCCGTCATCTTTATATTTCACCGAGGATAATACCAAATACGTAGAATTAGGACGTACTTTGTTTGTCCGCCCCTTTGTATCAATAAGTGCCGAGCCTTCTTATCAATGGATTTTGGACGGGCAACCGATTGAGGGAGCCAATTCCTTGGTTTACGGTTTCAAACCCTCTAAAACCGGAGAACACACGCTTACTTTTACCGTGAAATACGATAATCAAATAACAAAAGCAACCCTCACTCGTAATATTGCTGTTTCCGGTGTCGATGAAGTCAGTGTCAATATTCCGGTGAAATGTTGTGAAGCGGCCGGAAAAAGACCTTTTGCTGCCGGAAATTCCATTTACAGCAATAAAGTATATGAATTTGTTCCGGCTCCGGGACAATTCGTAAACGAAACGAATACAGCAGGTTTCAATGGGGAAAGCACGCACGAAGCAGCCTGTGCTTACGCACAAAAACGTCTTGATAATGAACAATATGTTTCTCTTGGAGGTTGGGGAGGATATATCGTAGTAGGATTCGACCACAGTATCGAAAACAAAGGCGGTTATGATTTTTCCATCAAAGGAAATGCCTTTGATTCGTCAAATGAACCGGGCATTGTATGGGTAATGCAAGATGTCAATGGAGACGGCTTGCCCAACGATGAATGGTATGAACTGAAGGGTTCTGAATATGGAAAACCCGAAACCATTCAGGACTATGCCGTAACTTATTTCCGTCCCGGTCCCAACATGGATACTCAATGGCAGGACAACAAGGGAAATAAAGGAGCGATTGACCGTCTCGGCAACTATCACCCGCAAGAGTTTTATTATCCTTTGTGGATTGAAGCGGATTCCTATACGTTATACGGCACATGCCTGAAAGCACGTACCGAACAAAGCCCGTCGACAGGCATGTGGTCCAATAATCCGTTCGGATGGGGATATGCCGATAATATTGGTGATGATATGCCCAATAAAGACAATCCTAACGCGGGAGCACTTGGAAACTATTTTAAGATTTCCGATGCAGTCAATATCGACGGTACACCTGCAAACCTTTCCCATATCGACTTTATCAAGGTGCAGACCGGAGTCAATGTAAAAGCCGGATGGTTAGGGGAAAATTCCACGGAAGTTTTCAAGTTCTGTGATGAAAACAACAATAACGACAAATAAAATTCATTATGAACAAAATATATCATTTCATCCTATTCTGTTTCGCTACGCTCTGCCTTGCTGCATGTAGTGATGACGACCCTGAAGTAAGCGGAATAGACGGCAAGGATCACTTCATCTCCGAGTTTGCTCTAACTGTAGATGGCATTACCTATCAAGCCATGATAGTCGGGGACAAGATTACAGTTGAGATACCTTATAATACCAGTCTGAAAGGGGCTACCGTAGAGTATGCCCTTTGCGAGGGAGCCTCTATTAACCCGAATCCATCAACCATAGAGGATTGGGAAAATGAATGGAAATTCGTAGTCACCTCCAGAATGCAGGAGAGCAAAGTATATTCCTATACTTATCAATATGCAGACATCGAACAGAGCGGCAGCGTGGTACTTGCCACGCAATCCGAGGTGGATAATTTTGCCAAGACAGGAATAAACAAAATCGAAGGCAGCCTGACCATCGGAACGGCAGACGGAGAAGAAATCACCAATCTGGACGGACTTGCCAACCTGAAACAAATCAGTAACTCTCTTGTTATCAATCCGTCTTACAAAGGAGCGGATTTGACGGGGTTGGATAATCTGGAACAACTCGGAAGTTTCAAATTAGGATCGACAACTTCTACCAGTAAAAACATAACGCTCAAAACGGTTAATCTGCCCTCTTTGCTTGGAGTGACCGGCGATTTTGTCGTTAACAGTTCTGTCATTGAAAAAATATCCATACCCAAAGTCGAGTTCATTGGTGAGGATATGTATATAACCTCCGATGCTTTGCTTGATTTGGATGCAAATGCCGTTGAATCTGTCGGAGCTTCCTTAATTGTCAAAGGTTCGGTAGCACAAAAAGAATCAGCGACAACCGAAGCCATTGTTTTCTCAGCGCTCAAACGGGTCGGGAATGAACTTACAGTCCAATATTTTCCCAAACTGCAAGGAATTTATCTACCGGCATTGGAAAGTGTGGCCGGTACTGCCTCATTCTCCGATATGTCCTCCATCGGAAGTCTTGCAATGACCGAATTACATTCGGTTGGAGGACTGACTATAAAAAATTGCAAAGAGATTTCCATTGTTGAACTTCCCGGTCTTATTTCCTGCGGAGAGACCAGTGTGGATGCGAATAAAGTCAATAAGTTTAATATATCTTCTTTGAAAGATGTACTCGGTGATATGACTTTAAGTAATCTGCTCATAGAAGAACTGGATTTGTCCCAGATAAATTTTAACGGGAATACACTTACCCTACAATGTAAGCAACTAAATAAAATCGTAGGTTCGGAAACATTTAACGGTAGCCTTCTTCTGCTTCCTAAAAATTGTCGATTGACCGAATTGACTCTTGAGGGAATCTCAAATATAGAGGGCGACTTCCAATGCAAAGATTATTTTTATGTAAAAGAATTTGTTATGCCATTTATTCGTGTGGCAGGAAATATGACTATTGCATTGAATTCGGGAAGTGTTGATACGGGTGCGGAAATTGAATTTCCTAAATTGCAGGAAATAGGAGGTACTTTAACATTAGAAAATAATACGAATGCAAATAATATTACCTTCCCGTCATTGAAAAAAATTCTCGGTTCATGTTCGGTTACGACTGATTTTCTTAAGAATGATATTGAGTTTACCAGTTTGGAAAGCATTGGGACGGATGGAGCAAATACACAAATTGAGTTTAAGATTGATGTTACTAATATTTTATGTCCCAAATTAAAAACGATAAACGGACTGTTTAATATTGTAACATCTACTGTTGTATGGGGTATGACGGCTGATGAGGTGTCTTATCCTACCGTTGAATCAATATCCGAAAATCTTTCAATAACATGCCCGTATTCTGATTTTGGTTCTAATGGTATTTTGTCCATTGATTTTTCAGGTCTCAAATCAGTAAAAGGGATTAGTATAAGCGGGCAAGGAGATGTTAGCGATTTCAGTTCTTTCAAATACCTGTTTGAAAACAATGTTCTAACAGGAGAATCTCAATGGTCTGTCAGAGAATGTGCTTATAACCCCACATACCAAGATATGAAAGACGGGAAGTACAAGCCTGCCGAATAGATAACCAAACAATAAGTTTTCTGCCAATCCTCGGTATGCTTACCGTAAGGTAAGACTACCGGGGATTAACTATAAAAATAACGGTATGACCTATCACCAATTGAAATATCTGCTATGGAGCGTAGTTGTCGGAGTGACACTATCCTTGACATCCTGCATGAAGTGGGACTACGGCGATGCCGTAGAAGACTTCAATGCCACGGGAGCCGGACTGTTCATCACCAACGAGGGCAACTTCCAGTACGGCAATGCTACCTTGTCCTATTACGACCCTGCGACCAAACAGGTACAGAACGAAATCTTCTTCCGTGCCAACGGCATGAAACTCGGCGACGTGGCGCAGTCGATGACCATCTACGACAACAAGGGCTGGGTCGTGGTGAACAACTCCCACGTGATTTTCGCCATCGACCTGAACACCTTCAAGGAGGTGGGACGCATCGAGAACCTGACCTCGCCGCGCTACATTCATTTCCTAAGCGACGAAAAAGCCTACGTCACCCAACTGTGGGACAACCGCATCTTCATCATCAACCCGAAGAAATATGAAATTACCGGCTACATTCAAGTGCCGGACATGACGATGGAAAGCGGCTCGACGGAGCAGATGGTGCAGTACGGCAAATACGTCTATTGCAACTGCTGGTCGTATCAGAACCGCATCATCAAAATCGACACCGAAACCGACCAAGTGGTCGATGAACTGAAGGTCGGCATACAACCGACATCGCTGGTCATGGACAAGTACAACAAGATGTGGACGGTGACCGACGGCGGTTACGAAGGCAGCCCCTACGGTTACGAAGCCCCGTCGCTCTACCGCATCGACGCCGAGACATTCACGGTGGAGAAGCAGTTCAAGTTCAAGTTGGGCGACTGGCCCTCGGAGGTACAGCTCAATGGCGACAGGGACAAACTCTACTGGATCAACAAGGCCATTTGGAGCATGGACGTGACAGCCAGCCATGTGCCGGTGCGTCCGTTCCTCGAATACAGCGGCACGATTTATTACGGACTGACGGTAAACCCCGCCAACGGGGAAGTATACATCGCCGATGCCATCGACTACCAGCAGCAGGGCATGATTTACCGCTACTCACCCGAAGGGAAATTGATAGATGAATTTTATGTCGGGATTATTCCCGGTGCATTCTGTTGGAAATAAGAAAGGAGGCAATATGAAAAGACTATATCTGTTATTCGCTTTGGCGGCATGTCTCCCCACGGCACTCTTTGCGCAGCAGACGGAAAGCAAAAAGCGGTCGACCTGGCATCTTACCATACCGGAAGTCACGGTCGTCGGCCATCGGCCGATGAAAGAAATCGGCGTGCAGAAGACGAAGTTCGATTCGCTCGCACTGAAAGAGAACATCGCCCTCTCGATGGCCGACATCTTGACGTTCAACTCGTCCGTATTCGTCAAGAGCTACGGACGCGCCACGCTCTCGACCGTCGCGTTCCGAGGAACGTCGCCTTCACACACGCAGGTGACATGGAACGGCATGCGCATCAACAACCCCATGCTCGGCATGACGGACTTCTCCACCATTCCGTCCTACTTCATAGACAACGCATCTCTGCTGCACGGTACTTCATCGGTGAACGAAACGGGCGGCGGACTGGGCGGTCTGGTTAAGCTCGGTACCACCCCCACCGTAGCCGAAGGCTTCAATGCTCAATATGTGCAGGGCATCGGCTCGTTCAAGACCTTCGACGAGTTCGCCCGCTTCACCTACGGAAGCGAGCGGTGGCACGTCTCCACCCGTGCGGTCTATTCTTCCTCGCCCAACGATTACAAGTACACCAATCACGACAAGAAGATAAACATCTACGACGAGGACAAGAACATCATCGGGCAGTACCACCCTAAAGAGCGCAACCGCTCCGGGGCGTTCAAGGACCTGCACCTGCTTCAAGAGATCTATTACAACACCCGCAAAGGCGACAAATTAGGCCTGAACGCATGGTATATCAACTCCAACCGGGAACTTCCGATGTTGACGACCGACTACGGAGATGCAACCGACTTCGAGAACCGCCAGCGGGAACAGACTTTCCGCAGTGTCCTTTCGTGGGATCATATCAAAAGCAACTGGAAACTCGGCGTGAAAGGCGGTTACATACACACATGGATGGCCTACGACTACAAGCGTGAGGTCGCACCTGATAACTGGGCGTCGATGACCCGTTCCCGTAGCAAGGTAAATACGTTCTACGGGCAGGCTGAAGGTGAATACAGTCCGACAAAACGTTGGTTTTTCACCGCTAACGTATCGGCTCACCAGCATTTGGTACGCAGTGAGGACAAGAATATCATCTTGCAGGACGGAGGCAAAGCCATCGTGGGCTATGACAAAGGACGCGTGGAACTTTCCGGCTCCGTATCTGCCAAGTGGCAACCGATAGACCGGCTTGGCATGTCGGTTGTGTTGCGAGAAGAAATGTACGGTTCCGAGTGGGCTCCGCTTATATCAGCTTTTTTTATTGACGGCATCATTTCTCCGAAAGGGAATGTGATGCTCAAAGCTTCTGTTTCACGCAATTACCGTTTCCCGACGCTGAATGACCTCTATTTCCTGCCCGGTGGCAATCCCAATCTGAGAAACGAGCATGGTTTCAGCTACGATGCAGGTGTAAGTTTCGAGGTCGGCAAAGAAAATGTCTATAAGTTGAGCGGCGGCGTGAACTGGTTCGATTCCTACATCGACGATTGGATTATCTGGCTGCCCACCACCAAAGGCTTCTTTTCGCCCCGCAACGTGAAGAAGGTACACGCCTACGGCATCGAGGTCAAGGCGAACCTGGCCGTGCAGCCGGCAAAGGATTGGCTCATTGACCTGAACGGTTCCTATTCGTGGACACCCTCTATCAACGAGGGCGAGAAAATGTCACCTGCTGACCAGTCGGTGGGCAAACAGTTACCCTACGTGCCGGAGCATTCCGCCTCGCTGACAGGACGGTTGTCGTGGCGGTCGTGGGCGTTCCTTTACAAGTGGGCGTTCTACTCGGAGCGTTTCACCATGTCGAGCAACGACTATACGCTGACAGGACACCTGCCCGAATATTTCATGAGCAACGTCTCCTTGGAGAAAAACCTCTTTTTCAAACCGGTGGACGTGCAGTTGAAATTCGCCGTCAACAACCTTTTCAATGAAGATTACCTCTCGGTACTCTCGCGCCCCATGCCCGGCATCAACTTCGAGCTGTTCATCGGTATCACCCCGAAGTTCGGGAAAAACAAGAAAAAGTCCGTAAACACAAATTTGTAACGATATGAAAGCATTGAAAAATCTGAGCCTGATATTGCTGCTTGTACTGACATTCACAGGCTGCCATGATAAGAGTTCCAAACTTGCCGATTTCAACCGAGCGGTCTATACACCCGAATACGCTTCGGGGTTTGACATAAAAGGTGCAGACGGCAAAAAGAGCGTATTGGTTACCGTCACGAACCCTTGGCAGGGAGCTGACAGCATTACCACATACCTGTTCATCGCCCGTGACGGAGAAAGCGTACCCGAAGATTTCACCGGTCAGGTGCTCGGAAAAGATGCCGAGCGCATCATCTGCATGTCCTCTACCCATATCGCCATGCTCGACGCAATCGGTGAAACGGGACGCGTAGTCGGCGTGTCAGGCATCGACTACATCTCCAATCCCGACATTCAGGCACGGCGGGACAGCGTTGGAGATGTAGGCTACGAAGGGAATATCAACTACGAATTGCTGCTCTCGCTCGACCCTGACCTCGTGCTGCTCTACGGCGTGAACGGGGCAAGCTCGATGGAGGGCAAGCTCAAAGAACTGGATATTCCGTTCATGTACGTCGGCGATTACCTCGAAGAATCGCCGCTGGGCAAAGCCGAATGGCTGTTGGCACTTTCGGAGATCATCGGAAAACGGGCGGAGGGCGAAAAAGTATTCGCGGAAATCCCCGTCAGATACAATGTCCTGAGAAAGAAAGTAGCGGACAATGTTCTCGATGCCCCGTCGGTGATGCTCAACACCCCTTACGGCGACAGCTGGTTCATGCCCTCGACCGAAAGCTATGTCGCCCGAATGGTCAAAGATGCCGGAGGCGATTACATCTACAAAAAGAACACGGGCAATGCCTCGGTGCCCATAGACCTGGAGGAAGCCTACCTGCTGGCCTCGCAAGCCGATATGTGGCTGCATGTGGGTATGGCGAACACGCTCGACGAGCTGCGAGCCGCCTGCCCGAAGTTCATCGACACCCGCTGTTTCCGTGGTGGACAGGTCTATAACAACAACGCCCGCACCAATGCTGCTGGCGGCAACGACTACTATGAGTCTGCAGTCGTAAATCCCGACCTCGTGCTGCGAGACCTCGTGAAGATATTCCACCCCGAACTGGTCGAGGAAGATTTCGTCTATTACAAGCAACTGAAATAGATGCGCTCCCGTTCCGTCCTATTGTTTACCGCACTGGCTGCCCTCACCCTTTTCCTGTTTTTGCTGGATTTGGCGGTGGGGGCTGTCGCCGTACCGCTCGGTGATGTTTGGGCGGCCCTGACGGGCGGCGATTGTCCGCGAGCGACGGCGAAAATCATACTGAATATCCGACTGATTAAGGCGGTGGTCGCGTTGCTGGCCGGAGCCGCCCTGTCGGTCAGCGGACTCCAGATGCAAACCCTCTTCCGCAATCCGCTTGCCGGCCCCTACGTGCTCGGCATCAGTTCGGGCGCGAGCCTCGGCGTGGCACTCGTCGTACTCGCCGGTGTCGGCTCGTCGATAGGCATCGCTGGGGCGGCATGGCTCGGAGCGGCAATCGTGCTGGTCGTCATCGCCGCCGTCGGACACCGCATCAAGGATATCATGGTAATTCTGATTCTCGGCATGATGTTCTCGTCGGGAATCGGTGCGATTGTCCAAATATTGCAGTATGTTGCCAACGATGAATCCTTGAAAATGTTCGTCGTCTGGACGATGGGGTCGCTCGGCGATGTGACCTTCAACCAGCTTGCAGTGCTTATCCCGTCGATTGCCACCGGACTGTTGTTGGCGGTGGTGACGATCAAGCCGCTCAACCTGTTGCTGTTCGGCGAGGAGTATGCCGTGACGATGGGGCTGAACGTTCGTCGCTCACGCGGACTGCTGTTCCTCTCCACGACGTTGCTGGCCGGCACTGTGACCGCCTTTTGCGGTCCGATAGGTTTCATCGGGCTGGCCATGCCCCACGTCACGCGGATGCTGTTCCGCAACAGTGACCATCGGGTGCTCGTGCCGGGAACCGTTCTTTCGGGTGCTTCCGTGCTGCTGCTTTGCGACCTTGTTTCCAAACTGTTCACCCTGCCGATCAACGCCATCACCGCATTGCTGGGAATCCCCATTGTGGTGTGGGTGGTCTTGCGCAACAAATCCGTTACAGCATGATAGAGTTACACGATTTTTCCATAGGCTACGGCGAGCGAACTTTGCTCTGCGAGGTGGAAGCCACCATAGAAAAAGGCAAACTGACAGCCCTTATCGGGCGCAACGGCACGGGCAAATCGACGCTGCTCCGCGCCATCGCCGGACTGAACCGCCGTTATGCCGGTCGAATCCTGCTCGACGGGCATAACGCCGCCGATATGCGGGTTGCAGAGAGGGCAAGAACACTGGCATTCGTCACGACCGAGCGCACACGCATCGCCAACCTCAAATGCGAGGACGTCGTGGCTATCGGCCGCGCACCCTATACCAATTGGATAGGAAGGATGCAGAAGGCCGACACGGAGATCGTTATGCGGTCGCTCGCCTCGGTAGGCATGGAGGACTATGCGGAACGCACGATGGACAGGATGTCGGACGGCGAGTGCCAGCGCATCATGATTGCACGGGCATTGGCGCAGGATACGCCGATTATCCTACTTGACGAACCCACCTCGTTTCTCGATATGCCCAACCGCTACGAATTGTGTACGCTACTGGCACGGCTGGCGCATGAAGAAAACAAGTGCATCCTTTTTTCCACTCACGAACTGGATATTGCCCTGTCGCTCACCGATGCGATAGCCCTTATCGACCCGCCCTGCCTGTCGTGCCTGCCGACCGAAGAGATGCGCCGGAGCGGTTGCATCGAACGGCTGTTCCGTAATAATTCCGTGACGTTCGATACCGCGACAGGTATGGTAAAAGCCCGATAAATAATGATCCGCATATGAAAACGCAGCAGGAACTTTGCGATATACTCGGTTTCATCGCCGAATATGCGACCTATCAACTCGGTTCGGGTGTGCACACCTCTCGGGTAATACGCAATGCGCAACGGATCGGCGAGGCGCTGGGTGTGGACGTTCAGTTATCGAGTTTCCAAAAGAGTACGATACTGACGGTGCTCGACACCGTAAGCGGCGAGTCCGCAACCCGTGTTGTGGCAATCCCGTCGCTCCCCATCAGTTTCGAGCGTAACTCCGATCTGAGTGCCCTGAGCTGGGACGCATTGGACGAGGGCCTCTCGCTCGACGAGATCCGCAGCCGTTACCGGACGCTGGTTGACAAACCGCGCATGGACCCAATCTTCACGCTCGTGGTCGTCGGGCTGGCCAACGCCTCATTCTGCAAGCTCTTCGGCGGCGACTGGACGGCCGTGGGCATCGTCTTCACGGCGACACTCGTGGGCTTCGCCGTCAAACAGCGCATGCAGGCCCACGCTGTCAATCACTTCCTCGTCTTCGCCTGCTCGGCTTTCGTCGCCTCGCTCTGCGCCACGGCAGCCTTGCGGTTCGACTGCACGGCCGAGATAGCGCTGGCAACAAGTCCGCTCTTCCTCGTGCCGGGCGTGCCGCTCATCAACGGGGTCATCGACATCATGGAAGGACACGTCCTCATGGGGGGCAGCCGGCTGGTTAACGCTCTGCTGCAGATTGTCTGCATCGCCGTCGGTTTGTCGGCCACTTTGTTAATGGTTAAAGATTCGCTGCTATGATCGTGACGGATATTCTGCTCGACGGCCTCTTCGCCGCTGTCGCCGCCATCGGATTCGGGGCCATCTCCGACCCGCCGATGCGGGCCTTTCCACGCATCGCCCTGCTTGCCGCCATAGGCCACGCCTTGCGTTTCACGCTGATACACTGTGCCGCACTGGATATCGCCACCGCATCGCTTTTCGCGGCCTTTGCAATCGGCATGGGCAGCCTGTGGCTCGGCCGCGGCGTCCGCTGCCCGATGACCTGCCTCTACATTCCGGCTCTGCTGCCGATGGTGCCGGGCATCTACGCCTACAAGACGGTCTTCTCGCTCATCATGTTCCTCCAGTCGCTCGATCGGGCCGACGAGGGTATGCGCTACATGCAACAGTTCTTTCTCAATGCCACCGTATCGCTGAGTGTCATTGCGCTGCTTGCCGCCGGTGCCACGCTGCCGATATTCATCTTCAAACGCCGGGCTTTCTCGATGACCCGACGCACACGAAAAAATAGTTAGGTTATGGAAATCTTTTGGAACACGATCGCGGCCTACAATGCCGCAACCTGGCCTGCGCAGATCGGTTTCACGCTCGTGGCGGCCATGCTGCTTGTGCTACTCTACCTCCGTCCGACGCCCGCAGTACGGATCGCCATGAAACTCTTCATGGCGTTTCTCAACTTCTGGATCGCCGGAGTCTATTACATGATCTATTGCCGTCCGCGCGAATATCACGGCATGCTGGCGCTTTTCTGGGCCATAATGGGTGGAATATGGATCTATGAGCTGCTGGTGAAGCACGCCTCGCTCGAACGCACCGGCCAGCACAACGCATTCGCTATCCTGCTCCTTGTCATGCCGTTGATATATCCCCTCTGCTCGCTGGCGCTGGGCCACGAATTCCCCATGATGACCTCGCCCGTCATGCCCTGTTCGGTGGCGGTTTTCACCATTGGACTGATGCTCGCCTTCTCGGAGCAGGTCAATATCGTGCTGGCCATGTTCCTCTGCCACTGGGCGCTGATCGGACTGTCGAAAGTCTACTTCTTCGGCATACCCGAAGACTACCTGCTGGCGTGCAGTACCGTACCTGCACTCTACATCTTCTTTCGGGAGTATGTCCGAAGCAACGCCGACCGGCCGACGAAACCCTCGGCCCACGTACTCGATGCACTGCTCATTGCGCTGAGTCTGGTCGTCGGCATCTTCTTTACCGTCACGCTCCTGCACCAACTCGACCTATTCACCCAAATCATCTGATTTATACGCGCATGCTCAAACAAATATTTTACCATTGCAATGGACTCGAGCCGATAAACCGGCACATAACTCGATATTACCTTTATAGCCCTTTTCTCGATTTACCGGTTCTGCTGACGAAGGAGATGCGCCTGAGCGGCTGTATAGAACGGCTGTTCCGAAATAATTGCGTGAAGTTCGACACTACAATAGGATTCATTAAAGTGAAGCAATGACTGAAAAATATATCATAGAGAATTTCACGGCAGGCATCGGCGTGGATGAATATATTTCACGTTTCCGGGATGAGAAACGGTTTGTCGAGTTTTGCAGGCAATGCCCTAATTACGGTAACAGTTGGGGATGTCCGCCGTTTGATTTCGATACCGGAGAATTTCTGCGCCAGTACAAGTATGCCTATCTTATGGCTACCAAAATTATTCCTATCGAAAAAGGCATCCCGATAGACAAATCACAAGAGTTAATCAGACCAGAACGAATCAGGATAGAAAAAGAGTTGCTGGAACTGGAGCACAGATACGGAGGCAGGGCATTCGCCTATGTAGGAAAATGCCTATACTGTCCAGATTCCGAATGCGCCCGCAAATGCAACCGTCCTTGCCTGCATCCGGACAAAGTACGTCCCTCGCTTGAAGCATTCGGATTCGATATAGCACGTACCCTCTCGGAACTTTTCGGGATAGAACTGCTTTGGGGAAAGAATGATATTTTACCAGAATATCTTGTGCTCGTAAGCGGATTATTTCATAACTCGACAGAAAATATTATCAGTCATACGAAGCGTAATCCGGATTCAGGAAACCTATAATCTTATTACTCTCATTGATAACGTTATGATAGCCATTCACAAAAAAGTCCCTGCAATCCGGATTATAGATTGAGGGACTTGATGAAAGTTAATGTAAAAACTAAAAGAATAACTCCACTTTCGTATGCCTGTTGGCTTCGACCGGCACATGGTCAGCTATGCCGCCCCTGCTTACCTTGACGATGCGTTCGATCGGTATGCCACGCTTTTCTAATTCTGCAACGATATGATCCGCTCTCAATGTGCTTAATGAACCATTAAGCACGGGAGTTCCAGTCGAACTGTCGGCCGCGCCGGTCACTTTCACGGATAATCCGTATTTCTTGGCCACGCGAGCCAGTTCATCAAGGTTAAGCATTTGGGAAGCATCCGTCAGGTGCGCCGTATTGAGGTTAAAAAAGAAATAGACAGGCGACCCGATGCAATTTCCGGCTTGTATGAGTTCCGTCTTTTCAGAAACGATTATGCCCGGTTGTTCGGAATCATCTCCGTTGTTGCCATATATAATACTTGCAGAATCAAGTGGCGAGATTCCATCCCAATGCCGGTTTTTCAATCTTGCCCGAAGTGAGTTCAATCCGCTGTAATTATTTCTGGGATAACCTTGACGGCGGTCGGTCTCATCGTCATTAACCAGATGACCGTACTTGTCAAGCAAGCCTTCTATTTCCAGAATTTTCAACAATTCTGCGAGCGTCCGTCGGTTGCGGTCGTACCAGTCTTTATAACGCTTGTTTTCTCCGGACAAGACATTGGCATAATCCACGAGCCACTCATTCTGACGAATGTAAGGTGTTGCATCAACCGCGCGTTTCCAACCGACCTTTCCGAGATGAAACGTGAAACCGGCGGTCAGCGATACCATGTGGTCGCCGAGGCGGTTCGGGCGTCCGTAACCATCGAAGTCCTGAAAGGTGGTCGTGCCGGAGAGTTCCAACATGGCACTTACTCGTTTGGAAATCCGATATTCTCCCTGTACGCCATACGAAACAGCAAAGGGATTATTCCCGTTAGAAGCATTGTGCAACAGGCCGACACCGGCAAAGGGAGCAAGATTCCAGCGTACCTGTTCTTGCCGGGCATATCTGCGGCCAAGGACATTCCACAGCAGATCCGCATGGATATGGTGGTATTCCTGATTGGACAATGTTCCATCTTTGAACTGCACACCGCTGTAATTGATACGTGCACCGACGGACGGAGTGAACCATTTTCCGACTGCGAAACTGTACGAGGGTTTCAAGCGTCCGAAGAGGTCTTCGCAGCCGAGAGGTGTGCCGAGAAAGGCGGACGTACCCCCGGCAATGCTGACAAACCAGTTGCCAGTCCGGGATGCCGGAAGTACCACTCCGTCAAGATAGACGGGCTGTATCGGTTGCCGTTCCTCCGAGACATTATAGTACGGTGTATGTTGTACAGTATCCACCTGTACGGGTTGTACACTTGCCTGCGCCTGCAACGTGCAAAGCACGGCCAATATAAAAAAGATCTGTTTCGTCATATTCCAATGATATTATTCGTTATACTTTTTGATTTGTAATAAGGCGTACGCCACTTACCGTTTGGGTTTCTTGCCAATGGCCGGGCGCATCATGCGGCTCGCCATCCTCATGCAGCGGAGTGCCCATGCACGGTTGTCCTCGTCCTCGTCGCGTCCCCATTTCAGGTCGCTGCCGCCACCTCCGCCGCCACGAGTTTCGGCAAAAGTGGTGGCATCATCGACCATACCGAGAAACAGCATCGTCGCGCAGTGCATCACGTCTGTACCTTGTTCCGCTATGGACTGGACGAGCGAGCCGTCGAACAGTTGCCGTTCCGCCACGTCCATCTGTGCCGATACGTTCCTATACTCGCCGACCACATTTTCCAGCAGGACATCCTTGAGCAACGTGTCCACTTTGGAATGTACATCATGGGAGTATTTGTAGGCTTCCTCCTTGAGTTCCCCGGTACGTTCCTCAATGGCATCCATGTTCTCTTTCAGCTCGGCAAGCTGCCGGTCAGCCGTCTGTAACTTCTCCTGCTTATCTGCCAGTTGCCTGTTGATTCCGGCCAGTTCTTTTTCCAGACTTTTCACTTGTGCGGCTAATTGTTCAGCATCACCCTTGTTCGCTTTCAAATCCTGTTCGGCTGCCGATAGCAGGGCCTCTTTTTCGGCTTTCGACTTCTCAAGGTTATCGACCATTGTCGTAAGCCCCTTGACCCTGCGCTCTGCCAGACGGATGTCCGATTGGAGGTCAGCCAGAACTTTTTGATGACGGCTGATATTTTCCTCGATGGTCGTACATTCTTCCGATAGCATACGGCGGTATTCTTCGGTAGTCCTGTGCCGTGCGCCTGTTTCGGATATGCTTGTTCCTCTCGACATTCCCCACCTTGTATTGACTTCGGTGAAAAAGTCGGTATGAAGCTGTTTCATCCTTGCGCTGTATTCAAACTTGTCCTTACCGGCGAATATTTCCTTGTACGCAAAGCGACCGTCTTTGATTGGCAGGAGCGTACAGTGGACGTGCGGATTCAATTCGTCAAGGTGTACGATGAATGCGGCGATGTTCTGCTCGCCATATTTGCCACTCACGAATGAATAGACGTCTTTCGCCCAGCGTTCAATATCGCTTTCTCTTTTGATATGGATATTGTCCGCATCTTTCTCGAAATCCACTTTCTGCGTGCCGAATGCGAGTTCGTGCATCCGCTTACGGGAACCGCCGAAAATGAAGTTCACCACCGTGCGGTACTTCGGTTCTGCCAGTCCTTCGTTGGGGTCTTTGATTCCACGCCTCTCCAATATGTCCGCCATCCGTTCGGGAATGTTGCGGCTCGTGTCGATGGGACGTACCTTGCCTCCGGGTGCAATCTCGAAGTTCAGGTGTTTGCGTGTGGGGTCGTAATTCCCCTTATTCATAGCGTACTTTTCCGCCCTTTCACTGCGATCACGCAAGTGTTCGTTACTTTGGGCTGTGGTGATGCCTTTCGACACCTTCACATCAAGTACCTGTTTTTGATCTGCCATACTCTTTTCGTGTTGTTTCGGACAATCCGTCCTGTCCCAGCTTGCTGCTTGCCCGGACAGCCTCCCGACGGTCGATAGACGGTCGGGGTATTAGGCTCCCCCTTCCCTTTGTTTCGTGGCAGACGGGCAAGCCCGTGTGCCTCCTATAACCGGCAGGATGACCGTTAAGGGATGGAGGCGGATTGTTCGCGTTATACAATCTGTTTTCGACTCCCGGTTCAATCCACCATCGCCTGTGCCTTCGCCAGAAGCGATAAAAAGGGTTTGCGAAGCGATTTGAGGCGTTCTTGGTCTTCGTCCATGTCGAAGTCCGTCACTGATGCCTCGGTGTCGAGAATCAGCCCGGCGAGGTCTTTGGCGGACTCGATGAAAGCTGCCCATTCTTCGCCGAGGTCAAGCCGGAAGAAATCCACAAGCGGCGAACTGTCATCGAATCTCGACTTGTGCAGGATTTTTTGCAGGGCGGCGTGGGCGATGCAGCACAGGGCTGTTTCACGATGTTCCGTGACCAAAGTGCCGGAATGTGCGGAGGTCGTGATGGAATGGGTGTCCGAACAGTGTCCGGCGTCACGGTCGGCAATTTCAGCCTTTGCCAGACTTACGAGTTGTCCACACATTACGCCAGTTTCGGCAGCGGTCGTTTTGCCGATTACCCAATCGGACAATACCTCACGGAGCTGTCCGGCAAAGTCCGGCTGCTCCTGTGCATCGCGGGGCTGTGCTGCCTGACCGGATTGTACGGTCATGGTAATGACCACGCTTTTGGGAAGCTGGATGCGGGTCAGCAAGCCGAATGCCTCCATTGCACTCAAAAAAGAACGGACGGTAGCCCTGTGCCAATGCCACTCCGATGCGAGGTCGGAAACGGTCAGGTAGCACTGGTTGGGTTGCAGCACGTAGTCCTTCTTTCTTAAAAACGGGGAAACGAAACCTGCCAGTGATTTGTCCAACAGGTCACAGTACGCTTCGGTGCGTGTCTTGCGTTCATCCCCTTTCTCCTTGAGATATTCGAATACCTCCCTGTCTGCCAATATGGAAACAGGTATCTTTTGGTTATTTTTCATTTTCATTCGGTTTTAATGATTCATATTGTGCGGATATGTCAGTGTTGCCGCTGTCCGCTTCATGCGGCAGATTTGCGTGATGATTGTCGTGATAGGATTCTGACAGCATTCCGGGATGCTTTGCCCATCCGGAAAGTGTCCCCGTGTCCTTGCATTCGGACATGACCCGAACGGAGGGATAGAACAGGGCTGCCAGAAGAAGATAGGTAATGGTTATCGCCAAGGTGTACAGATGCGGCACAAAGCCGATGACCAGTGCGACCGATGCGAGTGTGACAAATGCACCGGGGCGGTCAAGCAACCTGCGTAACCAGTTGTCCGTCCATCGGAACGAGAACATTGCGGCACAGACACCGGTAGAGAGTAGGATTCCAAACTCACCCATATGTCCACAGGCATATACATAATGGAAAAGAAGCAGGCATATCAGCCATACTTGCACATACAGTTTACGGGCGTTGCCGCTTCGTGCCATTGCCATGTAAAAGGGTGTCATGAACCGCTTGTTGTTCTTGTACAATGACATTGATACCCCGAAAGGTATCGCGCAGAAAATGAGTAGCAGGATATTCAGTAACATAAGTAATAGGGCTTTTCGGGTATGGGAGTGGGGCGCACAATGAGTTCCAACTGGACAATACCGTATGTCGCCAGTCGGATAAGGGTTTCGGCATCCTTGGGCGAAAAGTACATGGCCGCTTTCTTGATGCGCTGCTTGAATGTACTGTCTTGCTTTCGGTAGATGGCCAAAGCCTTGTCCAGTTCGTGTTCGGGAATAGTCCATGTCGTACCCTCGGCGTGTATGCCGTTCGTCTTGAAGGCACGCAGCACCAATGTACGGGAAACGAGGTAATCGGTGCGGTCGGTTCTTGAGATGATATGCTCCTTGTAGAGATTGTCATCGGCAACCTCTATCCACGTCCGGTAGGTGTTGATGCAATAGACCATCTGTCGGTATAAACTTTCTCTCATATGAAATTCATCAGCACGTCGGACTTGTCTTTCTTGTATTTCAGGAACCCGCTTTTGGAGTGAAGTTCCAAATCGAGGCATAGGTCCCCGTACATCTGCTCCAAAGAATCATAGATGGTAACAAGGATGCTGTTTACATTACCCTCCGTATCAGTCTTGGCGTTCATCTTGAACATCTGTCCGAAAGCGGGATTCGAGTATGCACAAGTGCTATGACCGAATTTTTCCGTCCGCATCGGGATATGGTGGTAAAGCGTGATCAACTCCATGTCGTCCTCGAACATATCCATTACTTCGTCCAGTTCGTAAGGGGTGCGCAACGGAAACGTAAGCAGCACATAGTCGCCGTAGAACTGCGGTTCTTCCATCGTCGTCACATCGAGCAACTGCGGAAGTTGCAGGGGGACGAATGCCATGAAGTCATTATAAAAATGTCGTAACATATTCATATATTTTTCTGTTGTCATATTTTACAGCGTGTGTATGAATGCTTCCATCAGCATTCCGGGCAGCTCGTCCAAGCGGTTGTCTCCTGGGTGCAGCATCCTGCCCAACTCTCTGAAAGCGTCGGGTGTCTGCGAGGCAAGCATATCGAGTTGCTCTCTTTCTTCGGCTGAAAGCAACGCCAAGCAGAAACCGTCCAACGACGAATAAGGCTGGAGAAGCATCCAGATGTAGGCTTGTGCCTGTGCCGGTGTCTTGACTTTTTGATTGCAGATGTCGTCGATACAGGTTCGGACATTCTGAATCAGCCTGCGGTTGGTGCGCATGGCCAAATAAATCATGGCATTGCGATAGGTGATGTCGTTCCGTTCGGCGGCAAGAAATACCTGTGCGCAGCATCGTTCCGTGTCATGCGTGATGTCGGAAAGATTCTCGCCGTCGAAATCAGGCAGACGTGAAAGGAATGCCCGGTACACAGCATCCTCCTTTTCGATAAAGGTCGTCAGGTCTGCCATACAATGAATACCGTAATCAATCGTTTCAGCAAGGGTAGCTCGATAAGTGGCAAGAATATGTTGTCGGTTTCTCTGACTGACGGGCTGGTTATCCAATGAGGCAAAGAACGGCCGGATTGTTTCAGCCACACGATGCAACTCTTTGTCTTCAAGATGCGGCGAGATTTGTTCTTTTACCCACAGTATATCCTTATAAGTGCGTGTTTGAGACAGCACCATCCGTGAAAATTCCATGCGGATGGAATCATGTATCTGTTCACACTCTTCTCTTACAGTGGAATGAAGCCGGCCAAGCGTATCACATTCGAGATACAGGAATACGGAATCCCTCAATGTTTGCCATTGCTTGAGGTGTCCGGTCAATTCTTTAATGGAGAGT
The DNA here is from genome assembly GCF_024793605.1 of Bacteroides sp. BFG-637. Taxonomy (NCBI): domain Bacteria; kingdom Pseudomonadati; phylum Bacteroidota; class Bacteroidia; order Bacteroidales; family Bacteroidaceae; genus Bacteroides; species Bacteroides sp. BFG-637. Next base: position 1,285,430 of record NZ_JANUPD010000002.1, read on the forward strand.
CTTTTCTGCCTGCGTATGTCAGACAGGTATTCCCTGTATGTTCCGGCAGGGTCATTCTTGGCTTTCGCCAATCGTTTGCCATTGCCGTTGTCGCATGACGCGCATAGGAATACGGCAATCGAAACGGCAATTATTTTGGCAAAGATTATCGGCTGTTTTAAGTTCGATTTTGATGTTTTCATACTATATTATTTCGTACTATTTAGTGCAAAACTATATATTATTTTTGATACTTCGCATCCGAAAAACCGTATTTTGCGCATTTTTTAATATCGTACTTAATAGTATGATTACCAATGAAAACAAGTGAAGATAAAAACATGAAAAATGTACGATTTTCGTTTTTTAATATAGTATGATTCAGATACTCGAATAAAACTTGTATATTTGCACTTGTTATCATGAATATTGTATATTGATATGGCAAAAGTCGGTTATATATTCGAGGCGAATTCCTACGATGCGTTTGATGCGGATAAGGAATGGATGCGCCAGTACGGGTGTGTACAAGTGGTTGAAGAATCGGTCGGACACGAGACGCTCAGACCGAGATGGAAACAACTGATGTCGAATCTTGAAAGAGGCGACGAATTGGTGGTGTCAAAATTCAGCAATGCCGTGCGTGGTTTACGGGAACTATCGGCATTGATCGAGCTATGCCGCATCAAGGTCGTGCGTATTATCTCCATTCACGATAAAATTGACACCGACAACAAATTGTTTCCGGACACGACACCGGCGGAAGTATTGGCCATGTTCGGGGCATTACCGGAGGAAGTGGCTGTTTTGCGGAAGTCGTCAGATAAGATTATACGCCTGCAGCAGAGTATCAGTATTCCGATTACCAAAAAAAGTATGAGTAAAACTGAACGGGACAAAAAAATCGTGGATATGTATAACAATGGGTATTCAATCCGTGATATTTGGAAAGAGAGCGGTGTCCGGAGTAAAAGCACCGTGTACAGCATTCTCAATAAATACAAGGTTCAGCTTAACCGAACACCGGGACGCGTGCCGGGCATCCGGAAATAGAACTTATAAATCAAATATGGATATTGAAAATCAGTAGATTACTTGCGTAATTCATTATTTTTTCGTATCTTTAAGTTGGATATAACTATAAAAAATAAGACCTATGGGAGATATTATAATTTTATTGTTGGTATTTTTGGTAGTGGGCAGGCTCTTGAGGGGCGTCTTCGGCGGATTCAGTAAAAGCAGTTTTCGGGATGACAAATAAGTTTGGATTGTTATAACAGGCGGATATTTGTTAATTTTGCACCGTATTCATTAAAATCAAGAACAATATGACAAAAGCGGAAATTGTCGCTCAGATCTCACGGCAGAGCGGAATTGAGAAAACGGTTGTGATGACTGTGGTGGAATCATTCATGGAAAATGTAAAAGAGTCGATGGTTGCGGGAAACGAGGTGTTCTTGCGCGGCTTCGGCAGCTTTGTTATAAAACGGAGAGCTGAAAAGACGGCCCGGAACATTTCGAAGAATACGACAATTAAAATTCCCGCTCACAACATCCCTGCATTCAAACCTGCCAAAGCATTTCTGAATGCGGTAAAAGAGAACAAGTAGAGTATAAAAGTACAGATGGTGCAACAACACCGTAATGAGTAAAACAAAAGCGACCCAAAGGCCGCTTTTGTCGTGATAAGGCAAGGATTATTTCTTGCCTTTTTTCGCTGGTTTGGCCGGCTTTTCAGGAGTCTCCTCCTTCTCGACGGGCGGATAGAACTTGACGGCGACTATCACGATACGGTTGTGTTTCACACCGCTTTGGTCGCTCCATTCTTCGGGCTTGAAATACCCCTCGACGGTCAGCATCGTACCCTTGGTCAGTTGGTCGAACGACCCGGTGTTCTCGTTTTTACGCCACGCCTCAAAATTCATAAAGGCGGAAACGCGTTTGGATTCCTCGCCATTATTCTCCAGTCGGCTTACTGCCAGAGGGAAACGTGCTACACTTGCGTTGGTGAACTGACGGATTTCTGCATCCTTTCCTACGAAACCGGTTACTACGAAATTGTTTTCAATCTTTTTCATAATGAATTGTTTTTAGAAGTTATTAAATCAATTTTACGCTGCCTCAAAAAGTAGGTGCAGTTAAGGGAATGCACCAAGGCCGGACGCATCAATACTCTTTATTTTTGTCCGTAGGCAAAACCAGAAGGCTCGATAAAGGAAGATTGTACGGCTGTGCCATTGGTCAAGACTTCCAAAGTCGTTCCCGTCTGCATACTATCTTTGCATCGGAAAATGATGATGACTTCGGCGGAAAACTATTCTGAAAATGAGCGGAAAGCCGTAGTTGCAGGGGAAGTGAAAGAGCAATCCGTCCACCGGCACAATGGTGCGCGTTTCGGCTGTAAGTCCGCAGAATCGGCAGGGATTTTCGTGTAATTCGGTCGGACTGAATAGAGGTGGCTACAAACAGAACACTGAACTGACAACAGGTGGCGATACCGCAGAAGGGAATATCAACGAAGTGGCGACAAAAGGCGGAACGGGGTATCGGGGTGCTGCCATGTTCCCGTCCGGCAGAAAGAATAGGGGACAAAAGGGAAAAAGGAAAGAACCCTGCTTTTCGGAAAAGCGGACGGCAGCTTTTCACGAATGGCTGGTTTTTACAAAAGGATATGGCGCAGCCAAAAGAGAGAGATAGATGTAAAAAAGGGAATGCGGCGTGGCAGGAATGGAAGATTATCCCGTTCCTGCCTGTATCATCAAAATTCTGCCATGATTACCCGATGCTCGAAAATCTTTTTTGATTACTGGGACGTCTTTGGCAGACCCATAGGTGATGCTTGCCATAGCCGAAGACGAAATAATCATCAAGACGTGTTTTTTCTTGTAGGCGTTCCATGCCGGTACGCAGTTCCGTTTCATCGGTTGAGAAAAGAATCGTGTTGATGATACGGAAGTAGAGTTCTGTTACCTCGTCACAATAAGGACAAAAGCTATGCTCAATCGTTGCTTTCATGTTTCTTTGATTTTAATTATACTTCTACTACGTCTTCTATTCGACCATACAAGACAGAGCGCAACGCAGTCTTGTCAATGGCGCAATACTCGGTGATATGTCCGTGCTGTTTCACGAAATATCGTTTGAGAACATCGGAGAAATCAAAGAAGTAGCCCATCAATGCGATACCTCTTTTGAAATGGATGCACTCTTTCACGTTTCGGGTAATCCAGTTCTTGTCTTCACGGCTCAACTTGTCTCCGTTATCAAGTTGTTCCCGTAACTGGTAAACCCTGCAGCCTTTCAGCTTTTCTAATTCGGGTACGTCCCATTGGACGAATTTCATTGCTACCTGTTGCATCGCTCTTGGATTTAATCGTAAATAATCACTTCATCACGGTACTCGACCACCTCTTTGCCACTGCTAAGACGTACCACTATTTTATTGCCGAAGTCGCCGACAACTGTTCCCTCGGAGTAGCCTTTATAGGGGGTAAGCAGGGTGCAGTGCGCACCTATAATTTCGCTATCTTTTTCGTATTCGTACATAGTCTTGTCATTTTAGGGTTACAACTTGATATCCCATTTACCCTGTGAGAAGATTCTGAAGCTCACGTATTCGTCTGCAAATTCGTAGGACAGAATTTTGATATAAGTTTTGTCTTTGGCTTCCAACGAAGCTATCAGCCTGTCGATTTCTTCTTCCGGATAAACCCAACGAGAGGTAAACTCCGCATCCACGCTATCGCTGTGTCTATTGACAAAGCCGTCAAAAGTGTCATCCAAGAATGCCTCTATCTTGTCGAGGTCTGCTTTGTTTTCCGTCCTTGCGTAGAAAATGTTTGTTGCATAGTTTGCCATAATCCTAAGTTTTAAGTTTTTTATTTTCCCTCTTTTAGCATTTCAGCTACTTTCGGGCTTGATTGAAAATTATGTCGCCTCAAAAGGTGTTATGGCTCTTTATGCAGGGTTTCACGACCAAATACGACCTCTGCAAAGCGGAGCGTGGAGATTTTGTCGGGAACCGTCAGGCTGTGACCTTGAATACAAGAAAGACATGACAAGTACCTTTGCGACACAATTCTCATCAGGCAGACCGAAAGTTGGGATGCGAGGATAAAATGCCTATGGCAGAAGTTACGATAAAAGGAACTTCCGTAAAATTGGGATGCAGCGAAAAAAGAAAATATCGGTGCGATTATCTTCTCTTTTGACTGTGAATATAAAAGTAAGGGGGAGAACTTCGGTAAAGGTTTAGTTTAGTCTATTAGCTTATATATATGCTAAACTAAAGTAAACTAAATATAGGCAGATATATTGGACTGCCTGTATAGGTGTTTTGAGGGAAATGGTTACCTTTGCAAAAAACAATGTTCCTTGAAAGAAACAGAGATTTGTCCTTTTTTCTTTTGGCTGTGGTTATTCATCCATAGATGACTGCAACAATCACTCTTGGCGAGAGGATGAAAATCGTGTGAAATGACTTGGAAAAATACTCAAAGTACGAACAAGTGAAGAGAAAGAAAGGTAGTGCAAATAAAAAAACAAGAAAATATGATAATTCGTGTTTCTGTTCCTAATTTGTTCCTTGATAAAAACACATCACAATATAAATTGTTAATTTATAAGATATTAAGATGTGAAATTTTGAGATATAACTAAATTTTCCAGATTTCTCACAATAGATAATAAAAACACTATCTCCAATACAAAACAAGCGTATCCTCTCCCGAAGACACGCTACAAATATAACTATATTTTTCAGACAATGCCACTGTTATCACAGTAAAATAGTTTAATTCTCCCTTGCCCTATATCTATCAAATAGAACAAGGCATATAAATACCTACAACAAGTAGGAATACTTTGCTTTTCTCCCTGATATAGTTTATCTTTGCTACCGATATAGTTCATTCTTCATGGCCGTGGCGAATTCCTACCACGGCTGTGGAAAGATACTACCACAGCCATGACGAGATCTCTCCACGGCCGTGGGAAACTAATGATAAAGGCACCGGAAGATAACTATCCCTATGCCTTAGTCCAAGAATAAAGGCAGGATAACTTATAAAAGCCGCTTGATAGCAAACAAACAACAGCTATATAACACCCTCCCTCTAAGTCCGAAGATGATCGATTAGCTTCGCAACAACAAAAAAAACAATGTCCTTATAGGCTTACAACGATAAATTTAAAATACGTAGTAATGTATAAGGCAAAAACAAGTAAATAATGGCAATACAATTTGAATTGTACAAGACTCCCCGTCCCAAGGATGAGGAAGGTAAGGAAGTGTATCACGCACGTGTAGTCAACTTCCAACACATTGACACAGACTATCTGGCAAAAGAAATCCAGATAGCAACTTCTCTAACTGAAGGGGATGTAAAGTCAGTTCTCGAATCCCTAAGTCATTTTATGGGGGATCGTCTTCGGGAAGGACAAAGCGTCCATCTGGATGGCATCGGTTATTTCCAGATAAAGCTGAATAGTCAAGAACCTATCACTTCGCCCAAACTAAAAGCGAATCAGATAAAACTCAAAGCCAACATCAGCTTTAAAGCGGATGCCAAACTGAAAAGGTCAGTCAGTGTTGTTCATGTGGAGCGAAGTAAACTGAAACCCCATTCGGCTGTCCTTTCAAATGACGAGATAGACAAATTGCTGACAAACTACTTCAAGAGCAACCCTGTATTAACCCGTCGCGACTTTCAAAGATTGTGCGGCTTTACCCCTACCACTGCCGCACGGCAAATCAAACGGCTGAAAGAGGAGGAGAAGAAGTTGAAGAATATCAATACTTATTATAATCCGATTTATGTGCCGATGCCGGGATATTATGGCAAGGCGGAGATAAAAGAGGATGAAGCAAATACTATACAGCAATAAAGTAAAGAGTATGAAAAAAGTGCCCAAGAAGACACTGCCGATCATTTTGCTGACGTCAGCAAAATGGTATTCCTGATAATAAATTTCCCCCAAAAAAATAACCTATTTTATGGTAGAATGAGAGACACCTTGAAGCGAGGTATCTCTCATTATCTATATCACTCATTAATAAGACCTAAATTCAATTATTCTTATTAATCAAATTGATTACTACCTTCACCATCACGTCCTTTTCTTCCGTCCGGCTTTCGGCAATCATCAACGTAAGTGCCACAAGCGTATTGTTTCCAATCAACTTCGAGCCATCGGATTTATATAATATACCGTTCTTCTCCAGAAACCAAAGAAACAAGAAAGCGGCAATACGCTTGTTACCGTCACTAAACGAGTGATTCTTTACGACAAGGTAGAAAAGCATTGCGGCTTTTTCTTCAATGCTTGGATAAAGTTCCTCTCCACCGAATGTCTGATAAATGGTGTTGATAGAGCTTTTGAACGACTGATCCTTTTCATTTCCAAACAAATCACTGCTTCCGAACTTTTCCTGCAAAAGGTGAATGGCTTCCATTGCTTCTTCATAGGTGGCACGAAATTCTTCAGTAGGAGTCGTGGAGTCTACTTCCAATTGCTGGTAATCGTATTTATCCAGTGTATCCAGACCGTAAGTATAATCGGTAATCACACGCAAGAGTCCATTAGCCTCATCCAGCGTCAGTTGCTTATGCTCGATGACGTTGGAAAGAAGACGCACGGTGCTCTTCAGGTCTTCCAGTTGAGCAGCTTTGACCTGCTGATTAATGGCGTAACCCTTAATCAGGTAGTCCTTCAGGATTTTGTTCGCCCAGATACGGAATTGGGTGCCACGTTGCGACTTTACACGATAGCCGACAGAGATGATTACATCCAGATTAAAATACTCTACTTGATATATCTTCCCATCAGAAGCAGTTGTTGCATTTTTTGCAACAACTGAATTTCTGTCTAGCTCACCTTCTCTAAACACATTACTTATATGTCTTGATACCACCGATTTGTCACGGTCAAAAAGTTCTGTTATCTGACTCAATGTCAGCCACACCGTCTCATTCTCCAACTTCACATCAATGGAAGTTTTCCCATCCTTTGTTTGATAAATGACAATTTTTCCTCTATTGTCCATAAAATGCCTCCTTATTTACGCATTGTGTCCGTCCATTACCTTCGTAGCAATGGACGGACACACAAATGTACAGCTTTCAAAAAGAAATAAAGAATATAAAGCTGCTTTTATTAGTTACTCTGAAGCGTTATAATAGAACGCGCCGGAATCTGAACAATCTTTCCACTTTTCACTTTTCCGACCGGTAGCAAATTCTCTCCTTCTTTATCTGAAGTACGATAAATCTGCCATTCTGCATTTCCTACCTTTCCTTCATTAATAGAAAACTCTTTTTCTTCATTAGCATAGTTTATAACGACTATCACATACGTTCCGTCTACATTCTTATAAGCAGAACACATCAATCCTTGCTGGTCGGTGTCGCCATCAGAGATGAATGCGTTTGTTTGATCGAAAGCCGAAACGGATAGCCGGACTGCTCCCGGACGGATAAAACGGCTATAATTTCCTAAAGCCCACATCAATTTAGAATCTTCTACTCTACCATCCAAGAAGTTATCGTCAGTAGTGTACTCGCGAATCAGTCCGTCTTTGTAATCACCGCCAATGGCACGCCACCATTGCCAGCTTTCGGCTCTAGCATACACAATGTCATGATGAATGATACGTGCCACATAGAGCGCTGTCTTCATTGTACGGTCGAAACCATTTCCACCACCAATTTCTTCATCATTACCCATGATGCAAGTCTCCGTTTGCCAGAAGCCAACTTGATGTTTATCTAAGGTATCCCGCAACTGGCAGCGGATATTACGTAATTCACTTAACGGAGTCGTTGTCCAATAGCTATGTCCAAGCATCAGGCGGGGAACATTCGGAGTATCTCCTAAATATGTATCTACACTATCCGGACTGAAAAAGGCTTGAATCTGATAACCCCGTTGCCAATCTGTTTCGTGAGTGCGGAACATACAGCGATAATCGGAAGATTCATTCACTAAAATCTGCGTATCCATATTCCGGCTTACAAATTCTTTGCTTAACAAACGGACAGTATGAGCTACTTCTTTGTTGGTTGCCGGACAACCTTCCTGTTTCGGTCCTACCCAATTCCAGTGTCCGTCCGGTTCGTTGAAAGGACAGATGTAGTTGAACTTGATGCCATCATGTTTTTCCACTCCCTGTATTACATCTGCCAGAAAACGGACGTATTTTTCATAACAATCCGGCTTCAGATTTGCCGTACCTCCACGACCGGTATTGGTTGCCAATCCGTTCTGTGTATAATGTACGGGAGGCGAGTTCAGAAAAGCCAGGAATTTATTGACTCCCCGTTCCTTTGCCAGTTTCAGAAAATTGCGTTGTCCTTGTTGCTTGTTCCAATCGTACGTTCCATCCGCGTTCAGAAAACACTCGGCTCGCATCCAGGGAGAAGCGATCTGACTAGCCTCCCCTTGTTCCGCACTGCCTGCACCGACATTGAAACGCCAGAGGGACAGGCCGATACCTTTCGGCTGTCCGTTCGCATCATTCTCCGTACTGAACAGCCAATCGGCTACCTGGTTTTGTTTCTCTTCCGGCCAAAGTCCGATAAACTGCATACTCCAAGCGTCTGAAGCGCTGAAATATGCCATCGTTTGACAGGGCTTATCCGTTTCTATCTGATAACTTACATCAGGTACAGATTGAGAACATCCACCCGCCACACATACAAACAGAAAACCTAAAATCGCTACTCTCTTTTTACCTATAATCCTATTCATCTATAATCTTCCATTATTCAAATCATACAATACAACTCCGTCCTGAAACAACCTGACCATCTACCAAAATCAAGAAAGATATTATCAAAGAGTAGGTATTACCTGCTTAATGCTCCCATCTTCATTAAATTCCATACGATCTATACATACTTCACGATGAACACCGGGATCACTTTTCAGATAATTCTTATTGATGCGATGATAAACAATATACCACTTATCAGTGCCGGGAATTTGCAAAACAGCATTATGAGCAGGACCATATATTTCCTTTTCCGGGTTTTGAATCAGCACAACTGGATTATCAGCCACTTTAATCGGTCCCAAAGGTGATGTTGAAGTGCCATAAGCTACATGATAATTGGGAGAACCAGTATCATCTACCGACCACATAAAATAATAAAGCCCGTTACGGTAGAATACATAAGCCGCTTCACGATAAGCATAATCCTGCAAAGTACCTCCTACGGGAGTCATCACTGTGACTGTTTCCTTCTTTATGGAAACCATATCCTCATTCAGCTCCGCACCTGCCATATAACCATTTCCCCAATACAGATAAGACTTCCCCGAAACCGGATCGGTAAACACATCCACATCTATTTGCTGACCGTTTCCGGTGGGTGAATCCGTTACGATGGGACGTCCCAAATCAACAAACGGCCCGGTGGGAGAATCGCTCGTAGCTACTCCGATCTGTTTTCCTCCTCCTGCTTTCGGATGACCGCTGTAGTAAAAGAAGTATTTATATTTTCCTCCTATCAACTTCTCCTCAATACAAGGCGCCCACGCATTACCATCCGCCCAAGGTACTTGGTCTGATTTCAGATCCAGCATTATCCCTTCATCCCTCCAATCCTTTAAGTCAACAGACGAAAAAACGGTAAAATACCAACCACCCCATCCGGGCTGTCCGTCTGTGGTAGAATAGATATAGTATTTCTTAGTCCTGTTGGAATATAAAATTTCAGGATCAGCATGGAAACCTGGCAACACAGGATTACCAGACAACGAGAAAGCGGGCAGCGTCACTGCCAACATCAAGCCGATTGTAATCAAAGTTCGTTTAATAGGTACTATCATATTTTCATTAGTTGGATAAAAAGGGGAAATATCAGGTTGTGATACTCCCCCTCCGGTATTTACATTCTTGATACTATTTATTTCAATGCTACTTTAATAGATTGACTGTAACAATATTCCGATGATTTGTCTGATTTGACTCCTACACGGGCATAAAGATAGGATTCGTTTATCAAACCATTCGGGATCTCAATTTCAGCAGTGTTTTCCTGACCGAGTGAGACTGTATTACCCAACTTCAACTCTGCTTCTTTCTGTTTCTCATCCGTCAAAACACCTGTACCCAGATAGATACCTACATTCTCCATATTGGCATCAGCAACCACTTTATTAATAGTAAACCGTGCGGTAACCTTGTTGCCGTTTCTGGCAAAAGATACGTTTCTAACAGAGAAATACGGTGTCACAGGAATATCCTGCACAGTGTTTCCTTTCACTGTAATATAAATTGTGTCATTAGAAGGTCTTTCCCAAGGAGCATTACCCATACGCACCAATTTATAATCGCCATTGAAAAGGGACACGGAATAGCTTCCGTCCTGCGCAACATACACCGGAATAGAGCCATGCAAAGCATAACCGTCCTGGAATAAAGCAAACTCTGAACTTCCGCTTCTAACTCCTACTGCTTCACCGTCATAAATTGCTCTTCCGGTCAATGTAGCCTTAGGTTCCTCAAAGTTGTCGTAGCTGCAACTGCTTACTGCCAACAAACAACATATCATAATAAAGAAAGGTATAATCTTTTTCATAATCTCTTATTTTTATTGGAATGGATTCTTCACAATCGTCGGATTGTTATTAATTACATCATCAGCAATGAATGAATAATAGTTAGACTGCTGGAAGGTTCTTGCCACCTTGAAACGTTCGGATTTTGTCTTTACAAAAATGTACTTGTCCTGATCTGATGTTCCCGGTTTTGGTTTAGCAATACGATAAGGATATAAACCGTAAACGATCGCTTTATCGTTATCTGTATTTCCGTTCCAGGTGATATCAGCTATTCTCCATCGTTTCATATCAAAATAACGGTGATCTTCGAAAGCTAGTTCCACACGACGTTCGTTCTGAATCTTTTCTATTGTCAGGCTTGTCAGACTGTTGGCCGGGAAACCGGCACGTTGACGCAAGCGGTTGATGTAGGGTAAAGCTGTCGGCTCGTCATTCAATTCAAAAGCAGCTTCGGCAGCATTCAAATAGATTTCACCCAGACGGAACCAAGGCCACCAGTTTTCAGCGTAGTTACGGAGAGTGTAACCGGATGCCTCACTGATAAACTTACGAATATAAAATCCGGTATTGCTCACGTTAGGACTATTAGTCTGAGGACCGTCCTGGCCGACAAAAGTTTTATCATCGTCATAAGCACTTCCTAATTTCGAGTCTGTCAGTAAGTCGTAGGAACCGGTCTTATCATTCCATACTGCTACTCCTGCCTGAATATCCACATCCTGATTTCTGAACTTTGAGCCCGGATAGACGATCGTACCATACAAACGTGCATCTTTATTGGCAAAGATATCGCTCGGAGTATCATATACTACATAGTCATTACCATTCTTATAATGTAAGGTCCCCGAAGTTCCATCCAAATAATCAAATGCTTCTACCAATCCTAAAGACGGACCGATGCAAGAAGAATTATCGTTATCTTCTCTTAAATGATGAACTACATTATCATAACCGAAGCTATGCACTTTCAAAGGATTCTTATAGTCTTTCACCCAAATAGCCTCCTTATTCAGCGTCTTGTCCACAAACATCTTATAGAAGTTCACTCCTTTATCTGACTCCTTCTCATAAAGTTCATATCCACCGTTTTTAATGATTTCCTGCGAAGCTGTCAACGATTTACGATAATAATCGTCTGCCATATCAGCCGGAATACCTACTTCTCCGCCAGACGTTACAATATTAGGAGTCTTCAGCGCATTATATTTGGCAATAGAACCGGCATACAACATAGCACGGCTTTCCAATGCCAATGCAGTGTAATAGTTGGCACGACTTTGACTGCCTTTATTGCCCAATTGTGACTTGATTGCTTCACATTCACTGTATACAAAGTCATATATTTCGTGCTCCTTGGCACGCGGATTACGTAAGTAAGAAGGATCTCCGCTGAAATCATACTCCAAAGTAGTTGTAATCAATGGTACACCACCCATACGTCTTACAAGCTCAAAATAAACGTAAGCGCGGATAAAGCGAAATTCAGCTTTGAACTGTAGCTTGGCATCTGCTGAAATATCTGTTCCATATTTGTCGATATTCTCAATAGACATATTGATGTCACGTATCAATCCATAATCCCACCAACGTCCGTAGTCGTTGCCATAACGTAATTCATTACGATAATTCTGATCCAGCGTGCCACAGTACATAGCATCATCCGTTTCGCACATACCACCGGTATTGAAGTCACCGTGCAACTGTGGAATACGATTATATAAATTGGCTAGCTGTGATTTAATCATGTTCGGATCGTTCCATACCAACTCATTGGTAAGAATATTTTTGGGATCTCTTTCGAACCAGCTGTCGCCACAACCCGATAACATGGAAGTAAGGACGGCTCCCAACAGAACTATTTTTATAGATTTGCTTTTCATGATAGCGTTCATTTTTTAGTATGTAATATTAAATCCAAGAAGGAATGTACGTTGTTGCGGGTATACCACTGCAGCTGCGGCAGTGATTTCAGGATCGACTCCAAACTTACCCACATTGTCAAACGAACACAAGTTAGAAACATTAGCATAAATACGTACTTTCTGTGCACGAATCGGTCTCAACAGTTGTACCGGCAGGCTATAACCCACTTCCAGATTCTTGATACGGAGATAACGCACATTGTGCAACCAGAAGTCACTATTCTTATTGTTATAGCTGAATTCACCTTTACGGATGGCCGGATAACGTCCCGGTATCCATTCACTTTCCGGATCGTACAAGTCGGCACGATGCCAACGGTCTTCCAATAAATAAACCGGTGAGTTTCCATTTCCATGATATGCATTAGCCAATTCATAGTTTTGTCTCCATCCTTGCATAGCCCCACCGGAAAGGTCGATATTCAAGTCAATCCCCTTCCATGCCAAACCGATATTACCACCAAACGACATAATAGGTGCCCAACCTTCCGGATAACCGATAGGACGCTCATCCATACTGTTGATAATACCATCACCATTTACATCTTTATAGATAAAGTCACCGGGGAGCAGTGTCCGGTTATTATTTCCATCCAAATTTACCGGATAATTACGAATTTCTTCTTCCGACTGGAACTGGCCAATTACCTGATATCCCCAATAGATACCTCCCCAACGGCCTTCCGCAGAATTGCGGTATTCATCCCAAGAGTTATTAAAACGCGGTTTATAAGTCTCAATGCTCTTGTAACGTGAGAAAGTAAAGTTACCGCTTACGGTATAGTTCAAATCACCGATATGGTCGGTCCATGTAACCATACCTTCCGCACCGATATATGCTTGTTTGTTCAAGTTCTCATTAGGCAATGTATATCCCACTTCACTCGGAAGCAATACATCATAACGGGCAGCCGGTACACCGGTAATATCCTTGCGGAAAGCATCGGCGGTTACCTTCAAACGATTATTGAACATAGTCAGGTCAAAACCGATATTCGATGTTGTATTCTTCGTCCAGGATAAGTTGGTAATAGGTAATCCTCTCTGGTTCAATCCGGTCACCAGTTCACCATCCAATACAGCATTACCATTATTCCACGTATAACCACTCAAGTAATCAAACAGTTTTACATCCTTTTCTGTACCTGTCTGACCAATAGAAGCACGAATCTTCAAATCATCTACAACAGGTCTCAACTTTTCAAAGAATTTCTCTTCCGAGATTCTCCAACCTATAGATACACCCGGGAAGAATCCCCAACGATTATTTGCTGCATAGAGATAAGAACCGTCATAACGAGCCAATAATTCAATCAGATATTTGTGGGCAAAGTCGTAATTGATACGCCCAATCCATCCGGCACGCGCTTCGTAACTCCATTCATCAGCGAAACTGTTGAGCTCATCAAACTGCAATAACGGCAGATAGTCAGTAGAAGGTTCTGTACCATAAGTTTTCTTAGTCCAATCATAATCGGAGGCTTCCATAACCCAAAACCGCCGAAATATTATGGTTTTTAATCTGTTTTGCATAATTCAGTTGCAATTGCATATAACGCGCAGGCACACTACGATCTATTTGATTTCTCCAACGTCCTGCGGCAGATGTTCCGTTATAAGTATCTTTCTCCTTATCGTATGTATAGATTTGATAAGCATATTGATAACCGTCAAAACGACTGTTGGTGTAATTGTACGAGAACGTAGCTTTTGCAGTCAAACCGAAAGAGAAATCATACTGCGCATAAGCATTGATATTGGCATTACGAGTCAAATTATCTTTGTAACCGGCAATGTCACGACTGAATGCAGCCGGATTGTAACCATTCTCATGTACATTATTGATATATTCCGGATTATCATTGGCATAAGGGCTTTCGATAGGCTGCATTTTAAACATAGCCAATATAGCCGAATAATAACCGTCACCACCCGGCAAACCTACGTCTTCACTCTTTTCATACTTACCGCTAATCTGTGCACCTATTGTAAAACGGTCTGTTATCTTAGTATCAATATTCAACTGAAGATTGGTACGCTCATATTTAAAGTCAGGCATCATCGCATCTTGTCCGGTATGAGCTACAGAAAGATAATAGTTGGTCTTTTCAGAGCCACCTGTCACATTCGCATTGATGTGGTATTGAGGCACATTTTTTCTCATTACCATATCATAATAGTCATAGCTCTTATATCCCGGTTCGGTACCAGCTTCCCATTTAGCAAGTTCTTCGGGACTATATAATTTGCTTGGATCTTCACCTCTATTCTGTGCTGCTTCGGCCAAACCTCTTACATATTGTCCTGCATTTGCCAATTCGGGGAAACGGGTCAGATTCTGCCAACCATAGTATCCATTGACATTGATGCTTACTTTATCATTCTTTTTACCTTTCTTGGTAGTTACCAGAACTACACCATTTGATGCACGCAGACCGTAAATAGCAGCAGAAGCATCCTTCAAGACAGTGATACTCTCGATATCCTCGATATTCAGAGCATTAAACACATCGCTACCGGAAACATCCGATGCCTGCAACCAGTCGCGGCTGTTCATTCCTCCGTAAGGAATGCCGTCGATTACAAACAGGGGGCTACCCATATTACGAATTTCAAGATTAATGCCTCTACCCGGACGGGCATCCACAGCACGCGTAGACACACCTGCTATCTTACCGGATAAAGCTCCCGCAGTAGTCGTAGAAACAGAACGCGTCAACGCATCAGACTTAACATCACTGATGGCTCCGGTCAGACTTTTCTTGGTTTGTGTACCATAACCCACCACCACAACTTCATCCAAGGTTTCCGTATCTTCTTCAAGAACGATTTGAAGATGTGTCTTTCCATCCACCTTCACCTCTTTAGTCTTATAACCGATGAACGAAATTGCCAATGCGGCATTTTTACTATCTACATTAATTGTGAAATTACCATCGATATCCGTAATGGTTCCATTAGAAGTTCCTTTGACAGTAACATTGGCACCAATGATATCATCTCCTCTCACATCGGCCACATGTCCTGTAACTTGTGTTTGTGCAAATGCTGCAGCTGACAGAAGCAACTGTATGACACACATGCATAAGATTCTTACATACCTCATAAATTAGAATTTAAAGATTAAACATTTTTTGTTGTTTTTTCCGATGCAAATATAGAGTATTGATATAAATCAATTAAGCAAAAATCATGCAGAAGAGCTATGCAAATCATTCATTGCACGATTTACACACTCTAAATAAAATATTTATTCTTATTTTTGAACTGGTAATTGAAACAAATAAGCACGAGTTATGAAAAAACACATTGCTTCTACTTTATTTTTATCCTTGTTGTCTATTCTTCAATTGACAGCCCAGTCTCATTCTGTAAAAAAACTGGGGATAGAACAAGGATTATCCAACAATTATGTAGTCAGTATTACACAGGATAAACAAGGCTTTTTATGGTTTGCTACAGAAGAAGGACTTAATAAGTTTGACGGTACCCGCTTCATTACTTATTATAAAAATGATTTGCCACATAACAATCAGGGAATCACCGGCAACGAACTCAACCGGGTGTATGCTGATTCCAAACGTCCCATCATTTGGATAGCCACTCAGCGAGACGGACTAAATGCATACAATTATGACGAACAAACATTTACTGCCTACCAACATAACCCGGAAAATCCACACAGCCTGATTACAAATGACGTAACGGACATCTCTCCTTCCACCCAAAACGACGATGGTTTATGGGTCAGCACCTATTATAGAGGTATAGAATATCTAAATATTAATAACGGGCAATTCACACATTATAATAGGAGTACGGTGCCTAGTCTGCCCTCCAATCAGACATGGACAGTATTGGACGGAGGAGACAACAATTTGTATATCGGCCATGTCGGAAGCGGATTCAGTATTTTTTCTCTCAAAGACAAAAGTGTAAAGAATTTCCAGAATGAAACGGGAAATCCGACAAGCTTGCCCGGTAATGATGTGTTTTGTATCATAAAAGATGCAAACGGCAACATCTGGTTAGGAACGAATAATGGACTGGCTCTATATAATGCTGCCAATGATAACTTTATCACATTCAGAAATAACAAGAATGACAAGTATGCTACTTTATGCAGTCGCATATTATCCATCCGGCAATTAAAAGATAATAGACTTTGGATTGCTTCAGAGCTCAATGGCATTGCCATATTAAACCTGAAGCAAGGTATGTTTCTCTCACCAGAGGAGCTTTCTATTGAATACATACAGGAGGGTGATGATAGTCGAAGCCTCTCTAATGCAAGCGCTCGATGTATATTTCAGGATTCTTTCGACAATATCTGGATAGGAACATGGGGAGGAGGCATCAACTTTATTAGTAGCAAACCTCCTTTGTTCACCACATTAAGCTATTCCCCGATTCCAAACAATGAAAACAGCCTGAACAACAAAGTAGCCAGCAGTCTTTGTATGGACAGACAAGGACGGATTTGGATCGGAACAGACGGAGGAGGTATTAATGTATTTGAAGGAGAGAAACGGATTGCCATTTATAAGAAAGAGAGTGGAGATATTCCTTCAAATTTTATATTAGCTTCTTTACAGGATTCAAAAGGGAATTTATGGTTCGGTTCCTACCAAGGAGGAATCAGCTATTATGATAGCCGGAATAAAAGATTCCGTTCCATCTCCCTCATGGGACAATCTAATCTAGACGTCCGTACGATCTATGAAGATGCCCAACATAACATTTGGGTTGGATATAGTGGAGGAATTGTTGTATTAAATCCTCTCACCATGAAAATTATCCAACATTACAATACAGATAATAGCGAACTGCACAGTGATTTTATACGTTCTATAGCTCAAGATGAGAAAGGACGTTTTTGGATTGGAACTTTCGGAGACGGACTTGGCATATACACCCCGAACTTACAGAAAATCAAGACGTTCACTCAAAGAGATGGCTTTTGTTCTAACACCATCAATCAGATCATACAGGATAAACAAAAAAGAATGTGGATAGGAACGGGGGAAGGATTAGTTTGTTTCCTGTCGACTGATGAGCTGAATTACAAAACTTACCAACGGAAAGACGGGCTGATCAATACGAATATTTGTGCCATAACAGAAGATAAAAAAGGGAATATCTGGTTTAGCAATAATAAAGGTATCAGTTGTTATGTCACGAATAAAGGCTGTTTTTATAACTATGACCACTCTGACGATGTTCCGGCAGGAAGTTTTTCAAGCAGTTGTGTCACACAAAGCAAGAATGGACAGATTTATTTCGGTTCTATCAATGGAGTATGTTGTTTCAATCCAGACATTACTATGAATGAACAACCGGCCCCGGCAGCAGTTGTCACAGAGATGAAAATACTGGGACGGTTGAGTAATCTGGAAAACAATGACATGATTATCAATCTCTCCAAAGGACAAAACGTTGAGTTGAGTCATGCACAAAATAGCTTCGGATTGACATTCAATGTACAAAACTACTCACTTGTCAATCAGGTAGAATATGTGTATATGCTGAAAGGACTCGAAAATTCCTGGTATACCGTCAACGAAAATAATAGTGTCACTTTCCGAAACATTCCTCCGGGAAAATATGAGTTCCTTATCAAAGCACGAATTCATAATCAAAAATGGCCGGAAGAAGCCACTTCCCTGACCATCCGTATCAATCCTCCTCTCTGGTTGACGTGGTGGGCAAAACTTATCTACATCTTGGTATCTATCAGCATCACTTATCTTATCTTGCATGCTTACAAAAAGAAGTTAGATCTGGAGAGTCTCTATACGTTGGAAAAGAAAAACCATGAGCAGGAACAGGAGTTAAATCAGGAACGCTTGCGTTTCTATACCAATATCACGCATGAGCTGCGTACACCGTTGACCTTAATCCTCGGTCCTCTCGAAGATATGCAAAAAGAAGCATCACTTCCTGCAAAACAAGCCCAGAAACTATCAGTTATCCATCAGAGCGCACTACGTTTGCTCAATCTGATCAATCAGATACTGGAATTCCGAAAGACGGAGACACAAAACAAGAAATTGTGTGTCAGCAAAGGAAACATTGCCCCTCTGATTTATGAAATAGGGCTTAAATACAAAGAATTAAATCAAAATACCAAAATAGATTTCCGGATTCAGATAGAAAAAGAAGAAATGTTTCTTTTCTTCGATAAAGAAATCATCACGATTGTTTTGGACAATCTGATTTCCAACGCTATCAAATATACAGAACAAGGGTGCGTAACGCTAAGTTTGCATCAGACCATGCGTAATGAGGTAGCTTATACGGAAATAAAAGTCAGTGATACAGGGTACGGAATTTCCGCCGAGGCCCTGCCACATATTTTCGACCGCTATTATCAGGAAAGCGGCAAGCATCAGGCATCCGGTACAGGTATCGGACTGGCCTTGGTGAAGAATCTCGTCACCTTACATGAAGGGGAAATTCGTGCAGAAAGCATCCAAAATGAAGGAAGTACGTTCTATATCAGTTTACTGACGGATAATATCTACCCCAATGCCTTACACGCAGACTCAACGGAACCGGTTCAAGAAGAGATGAACCAGAATACGGAACTGGAATATTCACAAGAAGCGACATTAGATACCAGTAAACCAATCCTATTGATTGTAGAAGACAATGAAGAAATACAGAAATATATAGTTGAATCCTTCACCGACTCGTTTGAGGTAATCACGGCCAACAACGGAGAAGAAGGTAAGCAACAAGCTCTTAGCCGTATCCCCGATATTGTAGTCAGCGACATTATGATGCCTGTGATGGATGGCATCACTTTATGCAAGCAATTAAAAGATGATGTGCGCACCAGCCATATTCCTATTATTCTGCTGACAGCCAAAGATTCTCTCCAAGATAAAGAAGAAGGATATGAAGTAGGAGCCGATTCTTATCTGACGAAACCTTTCAGTGCTTCTCTGTTACGTAGCCGAATCAATAATCTGCTCGATTCAAGGAAAAAGTTAGTAGCCCAATTCCAGGCGCAATCTACTCCGGGAAGTCAAATAGATTTAAGTGAAAAGCGTATAGTAATTGCCGAAGCTTTGAGCAAATTAGATAATGAGTTTATCGAAAAAATTACCCTGTTAATCGAGGAAAACCTTTCTTCAGAGAAGATTGATATTAACTATCTATCTGATAAAATGTGCATGAGCGGTTCCACTCTTTACCGGAAAATGAAAGCACTTACAGGACTCTCGACCAACGAATATATCCGAAAAGTGAAAATGAAGAATGCAGAACGTTTGCTGCTTGAAGGGAAGTTCAATATCTCTGAAATAGCCTACAAAGTAGGAATGAACAGTACGGGATATTTCCGTCAATGCTTTAAGGAAGAATTTGGGCTCTCTCCTTCAGATTACCTGAAGCAAATTAAACAATCTTGAGAAAGGGAGATGTATCAGAAGTAGAATCTGCCTTCATGTTGTTCTATTATTCAGAACGATAATGAAGAATCTCTTCTGATACCTCCCAATAGGAAATTCAGCGACCTGTAGGGGAGGTCATTTCCTTAATTCTTCAACCATCACTTTGAGCAATGATTTAGAATCATCCAACGGCAAATCCGTGGCCAAATCCCAACTCATCATGCCTTTTAGTCCTTGCTCCATCGCATAACGGGTCTTAGTGCGGATATTGTCCTGTCCGTCAAACACATATTTCTCTCCCTTATATATTACTTCATTTTGTGCAGGCTCAGTAATCAATCCCTCTTGTACAAAACAGAAATAAGCCTCTGTCTTTTTTGAATTATCCTTTGTCACACCATAGAAAGGAACTCCCGCTACCAGTTTCTCTTTGGGAATACCATACTTCAATACCATCTGAATATCCGAATCATATTTCTCTACCGGAAAACGAACCGGCGAAGGACCGTAGCATTGAAGTGAAATAAAATCAACTGCATCAATAGCTTTCCTGCTAATTTTATAGCAAACAGGATGCAAAGAAACACTGAAAATATACTTATCGCCCAACACCTCCCTCATCTTCACGATAGCCAGACTATAATCTTCATACTCTTTCTCATTCTCCGCCCATTCAAAGTCAAGGTCAATGCCATCCAATTTATTCTTTTCCAGCACTTTCTTTATGTTTCTTGCAAATGCCGTACGAGCAGTCTCATCAGCCACCATTGCCTTCCATTCACCACTGGAAGCTCCTAAACGTATTTTCGCTTTTGTTCCTTTTACTTTTGCACGAACCGATTTAATCAATCCTTCCCAAGTTGTCACCCCCTTTCCCTGAAATGCACGTGGGTTCTCGAATGAAAGCGATCCATCTTTATCAGGATGAACATTCAAGAAAATAAGGTCGTCACTCGCCCGCAGACTTTCAGTAGAAATACGTCCGCGATTGTAGAAATTACCCCGCACATAAGAACTCACCATATAGTTTTGTTGTGCAAATAACAATAACCCTACAAACAAAAAAAGAAGAATACAATTTTTCTTAGCATTAGCATAATGATTGATAATTAATGAATTTAGATCACAAAAATACGCATGACAAATAGAAATAGATGTTCAATAATTACTATAATACTTCCAAAAATCAACATAAAGTTTTCTCAATAACAGAGAAAAAACAAACACCACTCATAAAAACGTTAGGAAAAACAAAATAAAGTCTGTTTCTTTGTACGCCAAACCACAATCTTTTACCAGAAGAGAAGAATCTATGAGTAATAAACAACGTATAAGCAATGAACAAGAGATACTGAAATTAGTATCTGAAGGGGATTCGAAAGCTTTTCGTACGTTATATATGCATTATTACGACCGCCTTTTCAATTTCGCGATGCTGTTTCTTCATTCGGAAGCTGCGTGCGAGGACGTTATAGGAGACGTATTTTTTGTTTTGTGGAAAGACAGAAGCATGCTTACGGCTATCCCTAATTTTCACCCTTACATTTATCAAGCAGTACGCAACGGATGCCTCAATGTACTGAAAAGTGGATATATCTCCAAAAGGGATGATCTTCCTGAGACCGAACTGCAAATAAACATCACTACCCAGAATCCTCTGGACGAATTATCTTACAAAGAATTGCATCAAGCAGTAAAACAGGCAATCTCCTCATTGCCCGAACGTTGCCGTGTCATCTTTCAAATGGCGAAAGAAGATGAAATGAATCATCGCGAAATAGCAGAGGCTTTAAACGTGAAACTTTGTACCGTAGAACGCCAGCTTTTACTCGCCAAAGCTAAAATAAAGGAATCAATAAAACCGTTTCTAGAAAAAATTTTAAAAAAAAGTTCTTTTTCCTTTTAGTAGTTTTACCACTTGAGTTTTCTATATAGTATAAAGCTTTAGAAAACAAGAAAAAAATGCGCATTGAAAAAGAAAAAACAAATGAAATGGATGAGTTGATTGCCGGTATCAAACTGCGATCTCCGGGACCAAGTAAAGAACACTCAGCAGAAAAGTCTTTCTCCCGGCTGATGACACGAATCCAAACTGACAGCAACTCTATTGACATTTTCCGCCGCCGTAACAAGCAGTACCGAATATGGCTCGCAGCAGCTACGGTGGCTTTGTTAATTGCAATGAGCGGGTGGTTGTACATGATGTTGGATACAGATCCTTCGTTCATCATAAAGACCAACAACAGTGGGATCGTACAGAAAGTGCCATTGCCCGATGGAACCATGATTCAGTTGAACAATCATTCCAAGCTGATTTATCCGGAGCATTTTTCGGGCGATTCAAGAGAAATCTTTCTGGAAGGGGAAGCCTACTTTGATGTAAAGCATGATAAGAAACATCCATTCATTGTACGTGCCGGTGAATTAAAGATCAGGGTGTTGGGAACAAAGTTCACTGTAAATGCCAGTTCGCAGTCTCCGCAGATTACAGCGACCTTACTGGAAGGCTCTATTGAAGTAAGCAATGAAAAGAAACAGATGTTGATGAAACCCAGTCAGCAACTGAAGTACGATGTTAACAGCGGAAATATGCTGCTCACAGAATTAAACAATGCCATCCGTGAGATACGTTGGACCCAGAATGTATGGGTATTGTCAGATACTCCTTTGCTCGACATCTGCCAACGCCTGGAACAACTGTTTAATGTGAAATTTATCATCATGAATGATGAGCTGATAGGAAAATCCTTTACTGGAGAGTTTTATACCAATGAGCCGCTTGAGTCTATTTTAAAAATAATGCAGATAAGCACCCCGTTCAAGTATGAACGAAAAGGAAAAAAATATAATACTAAAATAACCCATATTGTAAAACTTAAAAAACGAATAGCCTATGACATAGTACTGTAAAAAACACAGAAAAAGCGAGAAAATAGTACCAATATTTTCCCGCTTCTGAGACTTTGCAAAAATCATGACGATGCCCATCGTCACAATCCTTAATTTCTAATTTATAAAAGTATGACAAACTTAAGAAAGTACCAAATTTCTTATCAAAAATATTGCCACACTTCCACACAAGAGCTCAAAAAAGACCTCTTTTTGGCAATATTACTTTTAATGATTCCCTATTTTGCTCTCGCACAGACCGTGAAACGGGATGTCAAGCTAGACTTTACGAATACCTCCATTGCCAAAGTAATCGAAAGTATTGAGAAACAAAGTGGATATTCTTTCTTTTACAACAGTGACATCAACACTAATCAGAAGACGTCAATAAAGATGACATCGAATGATATTAATCAAATCGTAACCTCTTTACTGAAAAACACTTCCATAGATTATCGGATTACAGACAAACGGATTATTTTGTTTATCAAAAAATCAGGAACGGAACAACAGAAATCCTATGCCGTTTCGGGTGTAATAAATGATTCCTCCGGTCCTGTTATCGGAGCTTCCATCTCCACTAAAAACGGACAGGGAACCATTACTTCTATTGACGGTGATTTCCGTTTGGAAAATATACACGTCGGTGATGTGCTGACTGTTTCTTATATCGGTTATCAGACACAGAACATTGTTTTCAACGGTCAGACGAGACTGAACATCGTCCTGTCGGAAGAAGCAACTGAACTGGAGCAGGTGGTTGTAACCGCTTTGGGTATCAAACGTTCGGAGAAAGCGTTGAGCTACAATGTGCAACAGTTAAGCTCTGACGATATCACTACTGTAAAGGATGCGAATTTTATGAACTCGCTGAATGGTAAGGTTGCAGGTGTGACAATCAATTCTTCGGCATCCGGTGCGGGTTCTGCAGCGCGTGTGGTAATGCGTGGCGTGAAGTCAATTACCAAATCTAATAATGCCCTTTACGTTATCGACGGTATTCCGATGTTCAACGTTGTGAACGAAGGGACCGATACGGGTATCACAGCCGACCAGCCTGGTAGTGACGCCGTTGCGGATATCAACCCGGAAGATATTGAGTCCATCAACATGCTGACAGGTCCCGCTGCAGCGGCACTTTATGGTAATGCTGCTGCTTCCGGTGTAGTACTTATCAACACCAAGAAAGGAACAAAAGATAAAACGAATATCAGTGTATCGAGCAGTACTACTTTCTCTACTCCCACCATGTTACCCAAAATGCAAAGTAAATATGGAAATAAAGATGGAGTATTCGCCAGCTGGGGTGACCTTGTGAACAGCAACTATGACCCTGAAAAGTTTTTCCGCACAGGTGTAAATACCATTAATTCGGTATCGCTCTCTACTGGTACGTCAAAAAACCAGACGTATGTTTCCGTCTCGGCAACTAACTCAAACGGTATTCTGCCCAACAACAAATACGAACGTTATAACGTATCAGGACGCAATACCGCTAGTTTCCTGAACGACAAACTGGTTCTGGACTTCGGTGCCAACCTGATTTTCCAGAATGACAGAAATATGACCGCACAGGGACGTTATTTCAACCCGCTTACCGCTTTATACCTGTTCCCACGCGGAGAAAACTTCGATGCAATCCGTATGTACGAACGCTACAACGAAGGTTTGGGCATTTATGAACAATACTGGCCGTACGAAACTCAAAGTATGGAACTGCAAAATCCTTACTGGACCATGAACCGCATTGTCCGTGAGAATAAAAAGAAACGTTTCATGACCAATGCATCGTTGAAATGGAACATCATCGACGGAATTGACATTACCGGTCGTCTGAAATATGACAAAACAGATATGCGTTCCACCGATAAGCGCTACGCTTCTACTATCGAGCAGTTTGCCAGCGATTATGGTGGTTACTATGACAACCGCAAAGAGTACAGCAGTTTCTACGGTGACATCATGCTGAACATTGCCAAATCATTCAACGAAAACATGTGGTCCGTAAATGCCAATATCGGAGCTTCTATCAACGACCAGAGAGAAGAGCAGATAGGTCATGGCGGTAACCTGGAAGGTATTTATAACTTCTTTGCCGTACACAACATTGACACATCTGCCAAATACAGAAGAATCCAATCGGGATATATCCAGCAGTCGCAAGGTGTTTTCATCAATGCGGAAGTCGGCTACAAGAGTATGTTTTACTTAACCGCTACCGGACGTAACGACTGGGAATCACAACTTGCCTTTTCCGAAGCATCTTCTTTCTTCTATCCATCCGTAGGTTTGTCCGGTGTCATTTCCAGCATGGCCAGACTACCCGAATGGATTTCATTCCTGAAAGTGCGCGGTTCATATACAGAAGTAGGTACTTCTTTCGAGCGTTTCATCACACGTCCGACATACGAATTCAATATAGCTTCCGGTAAATGGTCTTCCACATCCATTTACCCGATGCGTAACCTGAAACCGGAAAAGACCCGTTCATGGGAATTCGGTCTGAACTCAAAATGGTTGGACAACCGTCTTTCTTTCGATTTGACTTATTATAAGTCGAACACGATCAACCAGACTTTCACCGCCGACCTATCTATCTCGTCCGGATACTCCAAAGCGTATATCCAAAGTGGTAATGTCCGCAATGAAGGTATAGAAATGGCATTAGGATATAGCGACAAGTGGAACGGTTTTGCATGGGACAGCCACCTGACTCTCTCTTGGAACAAGAATAAAATTATCAAGCTGACCGAAGGTTCCATTAACCCGATGACCGGAGAGCCAATTACCAAAGATAATTACGATATGGGACAATTAGGCAATCTCGATGCACGTGTAAAATTATACAAAGGCGGTTCTATCGGTGACGTATATGCTACTCACCGTATCAAGAGAGACGGTAATGGTAACGTCTTCGTTTCACAGGAAGGAAAGATTGAAATCGAATCGGTAGACGAATTCAAACTAGGTTCGATCCTGCCGAAGACAAACATGGGATGGAGCAACAACTTCTCTTACAAAGGTGTCAATCTGGGTATGACGCTTACTGCTCGTTTCGGTGGTATTGCCTTGTCCGGTACACAAAGTGTGCTTGACCAGTACGGAGTTTCACAAGTAACTGCCAACTACCGTGATACTGGTGGCGTGCCTATCAATCATGGATATGTAGATACGGAAAAATACTTTGACACTGTGAAAGGATACGCTGCATATTATACATACAGCGCCACCAATGTGCGTCTGGCGGAATTGAGCCTGAGCTACACTTTGCCTAAAGAATGGTTCCGTGACAAACTAAGAATGACCGTCGGATTAGTAGGTAAGAATCTCTGGATGATTTATTGCAAGGCACCTTTCGACCCAGAAGCAACCGCATCAACACAGTCGAACTACTATCAAAGTTATGACTACTTTATGCAGCCCACTACACGTAATCTCGGATTTAGCGTAAAACTCAATTTCTAAACAAAAAGAATTATGAAAAAAGTAACCCAAATAATATGTTCGGTACTATTGACAGTACTCATGTGTAATTGTACGGGAAAATTTGAGGAATTCAACACCAATCAGTATCAGCCACCTACATTGAACTCCCGTCTGCTGTTTGCACAACTTATCACGTGTATGTCTTCTACCGAAGAGAACCCCGCCCAACGTAACATCACTTTCTGGGCAGGTCCGTTCGGTGGCATGCTGACTCCTTCCAGCAGTTGGAGCCGGTCGCAACATTTCTATACTTATAATGTAGACGACAACTGGAATAAATGGTCGGTTGACTGGTATTTCAAAAATTTCTACCCCAACTATTTCTCCATCGAGCGTTTCAGCGAAGCCTCGGGACACTATTATGCATTAGCTAAAATCATGCGGGTATATATCATGCAGATTATAGCTACCATGCAAGGTCCGCTTCCTTACACAAAAGTTGAAAGCGGACAATACTCCGTAGGATACGATAATGAAGAGACTGCATGGAAAGCAATGATGGACGATTTGGATTACAGCATCGGCGTACTCACCGCATTGATGAATACCGACCCGTCCTTTAACGAGTTGACCACAGAAGACCGTATCTATCAGGGAGATTATAAGAAATGGATTAAATTCGCCAATTCCCTGAAACTACGTATCGCTATCCGCATCAGTAATGCAGTACCCGAATATGCACAGGAAAAAGCAGAAGAAGCCGTATCGCATCCATACGGAGTGATGGACAGTAACGACTGCGACGCCTACGACAACATCACTGCAACGAACTATAAGAATGGTCTTGCCAGTGTGAACTCTTGGGGGGAGGTTCGTGCCAATGCCTGCATCGTCTCCTTTATGAACGGATATCAGGATCCTCGTTGCGAAGCCTACTTTACTAAATCATCCGTATCCGGAGATTATGATTATATCGGCGTGCGCTCCGGCATACAAGGTATTACCACCAGTATGTTCTCAACCTATTCTACCGTCAAAGTAGAAACGAAAACTCCCATGTTGATATTCAACGCAGCAGAAGTAGCTTTCCTACGGGCTGAAGGCGCACTGAAAAAGTGGAACATGGGCGGAACGGCAGAAGAATTCTACAAAGAAGGTATCCGCCTGTCATTCAACGAGCACGGAATATCAGGTGCCGATGCATACATTGCCAACAATACGAACGTACCGGCTGATTACATATGTCCGTTGAACGCTGCCTACAACTACACAAACCCATGCAAATTAACGGTAGCTTGGGATAAGACAGGTGCTAATGCAGACGAAGATAACCTGCAACGCATCCTGACACAAAAGATGATTGCCAACTTCCCGATTGGAAACGAAACTTGGGCTGACTTCCGTCGCACCGGATATCCGGCTGTATTCCCCGCACATGACAACCTTTCCACACAAGGTGTCACTAAAAAACGCCAGCAACGCCGTCTGCGTTTCTCGGAAGATGAATACAACAGTAATGGAGCCAACGTTACAGAGGCTTGTACTTTCTTGTCGAACGGACAGGATACGGATGCTACTGATTTATGGTGGGCAAAGAAGGATTAACCGGATAAATTACCAAAGAATAAACAATATGAAAAATATATTCAACCTATTATTTGTGATGCTCATAGCTATGAATTTCCATAGCTGCGATGACTGGACTGAAATGGAAACCAAGAATTTCGAACCTGAACCGCTGTCTGAAGAATATTATGCAGCACTCAGGGAATATAAAAAAAGTGATCACCCCCTCACATTCGGATGGTTCGGAAGCTGGTCACCGCAAGGGGCAGCCTCGTTATACTACAGTCTGAAAAGTATTCCGGACAGTGTAGATATCGTTTCTATCTGGGGATCATACGGCAGTCTGACGCAATTCCAGAAAGACGACCTGAAATATGTTCAGGAAGTGTTGGGAACACGTGTTACATTCACCCTATTCTCACACAACATGGCCAATCTTCCCGGTAACTTCGAGAACGTAGCGGAAAATATTCCGAAAGCTGCACAAGCGATAGCCGACAGTATACACAAATACGGCTATGACGGAATTGATTTCGACCACGAATGTACCAGCAAAGACTTGCTGTACAAAGAAGAAAACAT
Organism: Bacteroides sp. BFG-637; assembly: GCF_024793605.1. Classification (NCBI taxonomy): domain Bacteria; kingdom Pseudomonadati; phylum Bacteroidota; class Bacteroidia; order Bacteroidales; family Bacteroidaceae; genus Bacteroides; species Bacteroides sp. BFG-637. The sequence goes on from NZ_JANUPD010000002.1 coordinate 1,313,757, forward strand.
GACTACCCTGTTAAGGGAAATGCGTCAAAGATTAGGTCCGGACAAGTTGATTATTGTAGACGGCTTTGTAGATCTCATCTCGGAAGAGGGTTGGAAATATGCCAATTATGCAGTATCGCAAGCATACGGAGCAACTTCCGCCACAAGATTAAAACAACGGTTCGACTGGATAAAAGAATATATAGGTCCCGAACGTTACATCGTAACGGAAAACTTTGAAAGTTGGGCCGCAACCGGTGGAGTTACTTTCCGTGACCCGGAACGAGGAGAAATGCCTTCCTTGCTCGGAATGGCTTACTGGAACCCTGTTGAAGGACGCAAAGGGGGACTGGGTACATTCCACATGGAATACGAATTCTCCAACAATTACAAATACTTGCGCCAAGCTATCCAAATAATGAACCCAGCTAAAAAATAATATATTATGAGAAAGAATAAAGCATATACATTATTTGCCGGATTATTGACTTTGTTAGCCTTAACCGGTTGTAAGGAAGAATATGACCCGATAGGAAACCGCATTTACATCAATGAAGCTGCTTTCAAGAATGTAAAGAGCGTGCCTGTCAATGTAGGTGAAAAGACAGTAACAGATTTTACGGTCCGCATCGCCGACATCATGTCTAAAGACGTCAACGCCACATTGGTGGTGGATGAAACCATACTGAACGAATACAATGAAAAGACGCTGGCCAACTATTCATTATTGCCGGCGGACAAACATTCATTCAACAAAGAAGTGACCATCGCAAGCGGCAAGACAATGGCTCAACCGACTGTTGTGACCATTAGCCCTTATGACGCGGCAGAAGGCGTAAAATATGCATTGCCCATCAGAGTGATAGGCGACGGCAGTGTCCCCGAAGAAAAACTGGGTTCCAAATATCTTTTGTTACTCGACAAGCCGTGGACTCAGTATACACCTTATATGAGTACTCTAGGTGGCTTCAAGTCGGAAAATGTAAACACTATTTCGGTAGAAAACTTCACAATCGAATTCTGGCTGTGGATGGACGGCTTCAATTACAACAACCAGTGTGTTATCGACTGTTCTGCCTTCTACATTCGTTTGGGTAATGCCAACAACCAGATTACCAAAGACCAGATGCAGATTAATATCTTCGGAACGCAAGCCGAAAATAACAAAGGGTTCTTCAACAAGTTCTCCTTCCAGAAACGGACCTGGACACATGTCGCTCTTGTCTACGACCAAGTGAAATGTTATTTCTATGCCAACGGAGAAAAAGTACAAGACGTTGAAGCAAGCGGCATACCTGTTCCTATCACATCCATTGCATTCTTCAACACCAATACGATAAATGAGCACATGATGGGACAGGCACGACTCTGGAACAAAGCTCTCACGCAGTCTGAAATCCAAAACAACATGGCAGGTCCAGTCACTGTAAACTCCAATCTTGTCGGTTACTGGAAAATGGATGAAGGTCCGGTCGAGGAAGGTAAAGACGAAATTCTGTATGACAGTTCAGGAAACAATAACCATGCAACGTTAGTATCCGGAAGTGTCAAGGAATGGAAAGCCGACCAATGCTTTACAAAGACAAACTAACTTTTGTTGAAAAATAAATAGCGCAAATTACATTCATTATCTTTAGACGTGAATTAAGTGACCTTACGAATTTCTTCCCGGTTCGTTCTACAAACTTAATTCACGTCTAAAACATAATAAACCTTTTAAAGGTAACTTTAAATACAGCCATTGTCAACATGAAACAAATCATCCAACATTCATTAAATATCTGCTATCTCCCATTCATTTTTACACCATTAGTCACCGGATGTCAGCCGAACACAGAAAATACTCCGAAGCATCCCAACCTCTTATTCATTTTAACAGATGATTTACAAGCTTCTTCTATTCATGCTCTAGGTAATAATGACGTGTGCACTCCTGCAATCGACAGCCTCATCGCCGCAGGTATCACCTTTACAAATACTTATACGAATGGTGCGTTGTGTGGAGCATTATCCATGCCAAGCCGCGCCATGTTGATGACCGGACGCGGAATCTATGATATTCAGGCGGACGGGATGAAAATTCCCGAAACACACACCACTTTTCCGCAACAATTCAAACGGAATGGTTACCGCACCTTTGCCACAGGAAAATGGCATTCGGACAAGGCCTCCTTCAACCGCTCATTTCAGGAAGGAGACAACATCTATTTCGGTGGTATGCATCCGTATGAACTGAACGGGCATTGTTCACCTCATCTGAACCATTACGACTCGACAGGCGTATATGGAAAAGAGACTGAATTTACAGGAAAAGAATTCTCATCAAAAATGTATGCTGACGCAGCTATCCGTTTTTTGCAAAGGCGTAAAGATGAAAAGCAGCCTTTCCTTGCTTATGTCGCATTTACTTCACCTCACGACCCGCGCAACCAACTCCCTGCTTACGGTCAGAAATACGCTCCGGACACTCTTAACCTGCCGGCCAATTTTCTCCCCCCGCCACCCATTTGACAATGGAGAGATGAACGTGCGTGACGAATTACTGGTACCTGTCCCACGGACAGGCGGGCAGATACAAAAAGAACTCTCCGATTATTACGGGATGATTAGCGAAGTGGATGTACAGATAGGACGTATTATGCAGGCATTGCAAGAAACGGGACAGGCGGACAACACGATTGTCGTCTTTGCCTCCGACAACGGTCTGGCAATGGGACGTCACGGATTACTGGGAAAGCAGAACCTTTACGACCACAGCGTGAAAGTACCGCTCACCCTTATCGCTCCCGCCTACAAAGTACAGAAAGGGAGAAAGAGTAACGCCCTGTGCTATCTGCACGACATTGCCCCGACACTTTGTGAACTGGCAAACATTGCCTTACCGGAAAGTATGACGGCACAATCTCTCTGTCATGTGTTGGAAGACTCTACCGCCACACACCGCAGCGATTTATTTCTCGCCTACTCCAACCTGCAACGGGGATTCGTCAGCGGAAAATACAAATACCTTATTTACAATGTAGGCGGAACAATTACCGAACAATTATTCGACCTGCAGAAAGATCCATCGGAACAACATAATCTATTACCCGGACAGGAAAAAACAGCGCACGACCTGAAAGAACAATTAGCCTTCCGTATGGAAGAAGAAAAAGATTTCTGCAACTTATCCGACTCCCACTGGTGGCAAGACGGGCACAAACTGACATTTGAGGAAATGCAACACTTATATATCTATGAATAAAACGATACTTACCGGTCTGTCGGCAGACTATGCCTGTAATAGCAACATCCGCCGACTGACAACTACTCTGCAAGCCAATGGCTACAGTACGGGACTTGCCGGAAGAAGTAGTAGTACTAATAGATTCTTATTTCATCAATAAATAGAAAAGGGGGTTCGTTTTCACCGGAATGTCCTTTAGGCAAGCTTTTAAAAGGCTCCGCCACAATCTTTACATAACGCGCAGACGTTGCATCAAAAGAAAGCCGGTTCAGATCACTCTGTTTTTCTCCCATAGCGTCTGTCGGCGCATTGTATATTTGGCGGGATACTGCTGCATACTTCTCTCCATCCGTAGATACGAATACGGAAATAGACTGTGGCCCCATAATCCAGGCACTTAAATCAGTCAAGGCAGAGACTTCCACCGAAGAAATAGATTGCAAAGACTCCAAATCTATCACTACGCTCAGATCAGAAGAGTGGTTCCCTACCCACAAACCTGTATTATGAAAGTTTATGCTTCGGATTCCATCTACCAGTACTCTCCCATTTTCCCCCTGATAACGTTCGGAAGGGGCATTTAATAACCGGACAGGTCTGAATGTGGCTTTATTCACAAAGATTTCCTGACGCAATTCATCACTAGAAAGTCCGTCAGATAAACAGGAAACAGCCCTCAAGACACAACTCTTATCTATCCGGAAGGCAGATTTATATAAGGAAGAAGTAGATTTAATTGGTTGACTGCCATCCAACGTGTAGTAAATTTCCGTATTGGGCAAACTTTCCAACGAAATCTGCAAGTTCCTTTCTTCAGGAACGGACTGATAGGCTGCGGAAATAGTAAAGAAGTGATTCGCATGTCCATATCCCAACCGGTTATAACAATTCAGAAGACCGGGCAAACGGTGCAAGAAATGATCGTAAGTGCCACGCCTCCCTTCACACCATGCAGCTTCTGCAAAAGCAGCCAGACGCGGAAGGAGCATATAATCCAATAATGAGTCATTGTCGATAAATGAAGTCCACAAACATGCTTCCGCCCCTAGCACTCTTTCCTTTTCGGTCGTTGAAAGTTGCAGGGAGAAAAAAGGAGTCTCAAATACTTTCTTCATCTCCACCAGTCCGCCGGTTGCACGAGGTTCCTGTTCCGAATTTATTGTCTGATAATGATTCAAATACAAATGAGAATCCGCAGATACAATCACAGAGTGACCTTTGCGGAGCGCAGCCGTGGCACGTCCTAGCCCACGCCAGGACATAATAGTAACCTCCCTGCTCAAACTATCGGAAAGCACTTCATCCCAGCCAATCATCCGCTTTCCCAATCCATGCAGATAACCAGCTATTTCTTCATTAAAAGCACTTTGCAAAAACTCCTCTGCCGTATGCCGACCAGCATCTTTCAAACCATGTTTCGTGATTGCCTTCTGGCAAGCATCACATTGCTGCCAACGGTCTTTAGGCACTTCGTCCCCTCCGATATGAATAAACACCCCCGGAAATAACCCGGCAACTTCTTTCAAAACGTCCTTTACAAAAGGCAGGGTAAAATCATTTCCCAGGCACATCACATCTTTATGAACTCCACCAACTTCCGTAGCCACTTCATAATTCTTCTCCATACAACCTAATTCCGGATATGCCGCCAAAGCAGCCTGTGTATGACCGGGCATATCTATTTCCGGAATAATCGTTATAAATCTTTCGGCTGCATAAGCCACTACTTCTTTTATATCTTCATGGGTATAATAACCACCATATTTGTCCGCTCCTCTCCATGCACCGACTTTAGTCAGATTCGGGTATTTTTCTATTTCTATCCTCCATCCCTGGTCGTCCGTCAGATGCCAGTGAAAATGATTCAAACGATGAAAAGCCAATAAGTCGATATAACGTTTCACCTGCGCAACGGAAAAGAAATGACGGCTCACATCAAGCATGGCCCCTCTATATGACATGGAAGGATAATCTTCCAACGCCACAGGAGGAAAACTTAACTCCTTCCCCGATACGATTACTTCTCCTATTCTTTTTTCCTGTTCCGCCGGTCTTTCCCACCCAAGAAGTAATAACTGCCGCAACATCTGAACAGCATAAAACGCTCCCGCCAAGTCTGCCGCCTCGATAATCATATAATCTTCCGTAACTTCTAACTTAAACCCTTCTTTCGGCAGTTGGAAATTCCTTTCAAAAATAATTTCATTACTACGCTGCAGCTTTGAGAACTTTCCAATAGTCAACGGATATCCGGTACTTTCCGAGAGATAAGCAGCCAGTAAATCCGCAACAGATTTCCATTCAGGATAGTTCCCCGAATAAATCACCTTCGTCTGCTCATTCACGACGAATGGTCTCCCATCTTTTTCTACTATCGACACTGGTTCGGGAATCAAGTTCCGATAAGAAACCGATGCCACAGAATCCACCGTAAACAAAGAGAAGCCTACAAAAATGAATAGAAATAATGATATAGGTGGAAATAATGCACTCCGGCAGATATTGACTTTAACCATATATATTCTGAATCTATTAGGTTATCTTATCTACTTGGCAGCCTTATCCGACTTACCGGCTTCCCTTCGTGCTTTTCCCTGACGCCCGGTCAGATCATCTCCCAGTTCATCACGCCACACATCGGCCTCTCTCATCAAATCTTTCACAATTTCCGGGTACTGCGTAATCACATTCACACGTTCACCCATATCCCGTCTCAAATCATAAAGTTCGCACTCCTTCACTTCACCCTTTCCCAACGCTCCGGGAAGTCCGTCATTACCAGGCACCTGGCTGTCATAAGACACATATTTGTGAGGAAAAACCAGCTTATAACTTCCATCAGTAATAGCCTCCAGCGAATTCTTATGATAATAAAAACAAAGATATTTGCGGGCAGCAATCGTAGGATCAACCGTCAATGCTGGCAACATACTAATTCCATCTATTTTTTGCTTCGGTTTTTCAGCTCCCGCTATCTCAACCAAAGTAGGCAGAATATCGATATTGGAATATAAACTGTTGCACACTGTAGCCGGTTGAATCTTCCCTTTCCAATAGAAGAAACAAGGAACACGGGTACCTCCATTAAATGTATTCGCCTTTGCTTCCCGAAGTCCGCCGGACGACCCTGCATGATTGCCATAATTCGCCCACGGCCCATTATCCGAAGTGAGAATCACTATCGTATTGTCCTCTATCCCCTCCTCACGAATGGTTCGGAGAATCTCCCCCACACTCCAATCTATCTCCATCATCACATCACCATACAACCCCTGCTTGCTTTTTCCTTTAAACTTATCAGATACAGCCAAAGGTACATGAGGCATCGAATGGGCCAGATACAAAAAGAACGGCTTACTCCTTGCATTGCGATGAATAAAGTCGACTGCATAATTGGTATAGTCGGTAGTCAGCCTTGTTTGATCCGTATTATAACCGATAATATCATTCCCCTTAATTAAAGGCAGATCCGGGAACTTGTACTGGGGATGATGAGGCCACATATCATTCGAATAAGGCAGCCCATAATATTCATCGAAACCATGCTGAAGCGGAAGAAACTTTTTCTCATCTCCCAGATGCCACTTCCCGAAAATAGCCGTTGCATATCCTTTGTCGCGCAATAATTCCGCAACCGTTTCTTCCTCCGCACTGATCCCATAAGGAGAACCGGGATTCAGAGCGTAAGCAAATCCGATACGATTCGGATAGCATCCTGTCATTAACCCCGCCCTCGAAGCACCACTAATAGGCTGAACCGCATAAAAATTGTTCATTGCCATCCCATTGGCAGCCATCCAGTCAATATGTGGAGTCTGATAACCAACTGCTCCACGACAAGAGAAATCTCCGTTTCCGGCATCGTCCAGGTTGATAAGTATGATATTGGCCGGTTTCTGTGCGATAGCTTCGGCAGACAATACAGCCATGCCCGCCATTCCTATTAATACCTTTTTGTTCTTCATAATATAGTTCATAATTTTAGTTATAAATTCATTCCACTATAATAAAGACAATCGTACAAAGCTTTCTACTAAAACATAAATGAAAGAAAGAATGTCATTTTCCGCAAAAAAATTATATCTTTGTTCCCCGTAAATAACAATTCACGAATAACTTCATGCCAGGAAATTCATTTTGCATACAATATACCAACTGTACAGGATGTCCCAAAGCTGTTGAGAATATCCTTATATACAGAAACTTACCCAAAGGGGAACATATCCCCAAGGATAAGTGTACGCAGAATTGTATGCTTTTCATGATAAAGGGTGAGTTACTTATCAATAGTGAGGAGTATCCCGGAAATACACTGCGTGAAAGACAGTTTATCCTGCAAGCTATTGGTTCCAAGGTCGAAATACTAGCATTGACAGATGTTGAATACGTTGTCTACTGGTTCAACGAGCTGCCTCTGCTCTGCGAAGACCGGTACAAGGAAATGATGGAACACACAGAGGTCCCGGTGACCTACACTCCACTGATTATGAGTGAAAGGTTATACCACCTTGTCACCAGCATGCCCGAATTCCTCAACGAAGAAACTCCTTGCGGCAAGTATATCGACTTAAAATGTAAGGAACTTGTCTTCTTGATCACCAATTTCTATCCTCTGCCCCAGCTAAGTTCATTCTTCTATCCCATCAGCACTTATACGGAAAGTTTCCACTATTTCGTCATGCAGAATTACAGTAATGTAAAGAATGTGGAAGAATTTGCACATCTGGGAGGATACACGACCACTACCTTCCGCCGCCTTTTCAAAAACTTGTATGGCATGCCCGTATATGAATGGATACTGGAAAAGAAACGGGAAGGAATACTGGAAGACCTGCAACACACCAAAATGCGAATCACTGAAATCTGCAACAAATACGGATTCGACTCCCTGTCTCACTTCGCCCACTTCTGCAAAGACTCTTTCGGCGATACCCCACGCGCTTTACGCAAGAAAGCAGCCAGTGGTGAGAAAATCGGAAAGATACAATAAATAGTCCCATAATACTAATATGCCAATCAGTTGCGCCATGCATGCATACTGGCTGGCATATTGACACATTAGCACATTGATTCATTATTAAAGAATTATTTCTTTAATTCCTTGCTCAATCAATCTATTTCCCCTATTTTTGCAGTCCGTAAGAGGTGTAAAACGTCGAATTTTTAGTTCTAACAATTAAATAATTTAAATTCAATCATTTATGTGGTTAAGTAATTCATCTGTAGGAAGGAAAGTGGTGATGAGCGTTACCGGTATCGCCCTTGTCCTGTTTCTAACATTTCACATGGCGATGAACTTGGTTGCGATCATCTCGGCTGATGGTTACAACATGATTTGTGAGTTCCTGGGAGCAAACTGGTATGCATTAGTGGCTACCGCAGGACTGGCTGCTCTTTTCGTAATTCACATTATCTACGCATTCTGGCTGACAATGCAGAATCGCAAAGCGCGTGGTAGCGAACGCTATGCAGTGACAGACAAACCGAAAACTGTAGAATGGGCATCTCAAAACATGTTGGTGCTGGGTCTTATCGTTATCGTAGGTCTTGGTTTGCACCTCTTCAACTTCTGGGCAAAAATGCAGTTGCCGGAACTGATGCACAACATGGGCATGCATGCTGACACACTGACACTGGCTTATGCTGCTAACGGTGCTTATCACATCCAGCAGACTTTCTCTTGCCCGGTTTACGTAGTTCTTTACCTCGTTTGGCTGTTTGCTTTGTGGTTCCACCTGACTCACGGTTTCTGGAGTTCAATGCAATCACTGGGATGGAACAACAAAGTATGGATCAATCGTTGGAAATGTATTTCTAACATCTATTCTACGATTGTTGTACTCGGTTTCGCACTGGTAGTAGTGGTATTCTTTGTGAAAACACTGATTTGTGGCGGTGCTTGCTAAATAGTAAATTGTAAATGATTAAATTGTAAATAATATTATGATCAAGATAGATTCAAAAATTCCAGAAGGCCCGGTGGCTGAGAAATGGACCAACTATAAAGCTCACCAGAAATTGGTGAACCCCGCTAATAAACGCCGTTTGGACATCATCGTTGTGGGTACGGGTCTGGCAGGTGCTTCTGCCGCTGCTTCACTCGGTGAAATGGGTTTCAGAGTATTCAATTTCTGTATTCAGGATTCTCCCCGTCGTGCGCACTCTATCGCTGCACAGGGTGGTATCAATGCTGCAAAGAATTATCAAAATGACGGTGACTCCGTTTACCGTTTGTTCTACGATACTGTAAAAGGTGGTGACTATCGTGCCCGTGAAGCTAACGTATATCGTCTGGCTGAAGTATCTAACGCTATCATCGACCAATGTGTGGCACAAGGTGTTCCTTTCGCTCGCGAATATGGTGGCACACTGGACAACCGCTCTTTCGGTGGTGCACAGGTATCCCGTACTTTCTATGCTAAAGGCCAGACCGGTCAGCAGTTGTTGCTGGGTGCTTACTCTGCATTGAGCCGTCAGGTAAACGTAGGTACTGTAAAACTGTACACTCGTTATGAAATGCAAGACGTGGTAATCGTTGACGGACGTGCCCGCGGTATCATCGCTAAAAACCTTGTAACAGGTGAACTGGAACGCTTTGCCGCTCACGCTGTAGTTATCGCTACCGGTGGTTATGGCAATGCTTACTTCCTGTCTACCAACGCTATGGGATGTAACTGTACAGCTGCTATCTCTTGCTACCGCAAGGGTGCTGTATTCGCTAACCCCGCTTACGTTCAGATTCACCCGACTTGTATCCCGGTACACGGTGACAAGCAGTCTAAACTGACTTTGATGTCTGAATCTCTCCGTAACGACGGTCGTATCTGGGTTCCGAAGAAGAAAGAAGATGCTGTGAAACTTCAGAAAGGCGAAATCAAAGGAAGTGATATTCCTGAAGAAGACCGCGACTATTACTTGGAACGCCGCTATCCGGCATTCGGTAACCTGGTTCCGCGTGACGTTGCCAGCCGTGCTGCCAAAGAACGTTGCGACGCAGGTTTCGGTGTAAACAACACCGGCTTAGCCGTATTCCTCGATTTCTCTGAAGCTATCAACCGTTTGGGTATCGACATCGTTCTCCAACGTTATGGTAACCTCTTCGATATGTATGAAGAAATCACTGACGTTAATCCGGGAGAACTGGCAAAAGAAATCAATGGCGTAAAATATTATAATCCGATGATGATTTATCCGGCTATCCACTATACAATGGGTGGTATCTGGGTAGACTACGAACTGCAAACCACTATCAAGGGTCTGTTCGCTATCGGTGAATGTAACTTCTCCGACCACGGTGCAAACCGCCTCGGTGCTTCTGCATTGATGCAAGGTTTGGCTGACGGTTACTTCGTATTGCCTTATACAATCCAGAATTATCTGGCAGATCAAATCACTGTTCCTCGTTTCTCTACTGATCTTCCTGAGTTTGCAGAAGCAGAAAAGGCAGTTCAAGCTAAGATCGACAAGTTCATGAGCATCCAGGGTAAAGAATCTGTTGATTCTATCCACAAGAAACTGGGTCATGTTATGTGGGAATATGTAGGTATGGGACGTACAGCAGAAGGCTTGAAGAAAGGTATTGCCGAACTGAAAGAAATCCGCAAGGAATTCGAAACGAATCTGTTTATCCCCGGTTCTAAAGAAGGCATGAACGTAGAGCTTGACAAAGCAATCCGTCTGTACGACTTCATCACAATGGGTGAGCTTGTTGCTTACGATGCATTGAACCGTAACGAAAGTTGTGGTGGTCACTTCCGTGAAGAATACCAGACTGAAGAAGGAGAAGCTAAACGTGATGACGAAAACTTCTTCTATGTAGCATGCTGGGAATATCAAGGTGACGATGAAAAAGCTCCGGTGTTGTACAAAGAACCGCTGGTATACGAAGCTATCAAGGTTCAAACCCGTAACTACAAGAGCTAATCGGTGAAGTTAAACATTTAAAAGAATTAGAAGAAAATGGATAAAAATATATCATTTACACTGAAGGTATGGCGCCAAGCTGGTCCGAAAGCTAAAGGTGCTTTTGAAACCTACCAAATGAAAGATATCCCCGGCGATACTTCCTTCCTCGAAATGCTGGATATTCTGAACGAACAGCTCATCAGCGAAAGAAAAGAACCGGTAGTATTCGACCACGACTGCCGCGAAGGTATCTGCGGTATGTGTTCTCTTTACATCAACGGACACCCGCACGGTCCTGCAACAGGTGCTACTACTTGTCAGATCTATATGCGTCGTTTCCAGGATGGTGATACGATTACTGTTGAACCTTGGCGTTCGGCCGGTTTCCCTGTAATCAAGGACTTGATGGTAGACCGTACTGCTTATGACAAGATTATGCAGGCTGGTGGTTACGTGAGCGTACGTACAGGTGCTCCGCAGGATGCTAACGCTATCCTGATTCCGAAGCCTATCGCTGACGAAGCTATGGATGCTGCTTCTTGTATCGGTTGTGGTGCTTGTGTAGCTGCATGTAAGAATGGTTCTGCTATGTTATTCGTTTCTGCAAAAGTTAGCCAGTTGAACTTGCTGCCGCAAGGTAAACCGGAAGCTTTGCGTCGTGCAAAAGCTATGTTGTCAAAGATGGACGAACTGGGATTCGGTAACTGTACCAACACTCGTGCTTGTGAGGCTGAATGTCCGAAGAACATCTCTATCAGCAACATCGCCCGCTTGAACCGTGACTTCATCATCGCAAAATTAAAAGACTAGAAATTGCTAGATTTCAAGATAGCGAGAGCTTAATTTGATTAATGACAGAATCCCCTGCCGGCTAGTCCGACAGGGGATTTCTTTATGTATGAATAGATCACGATTATTATTAATAATCAATCATCATGAACGGTTTTGTCCACGCAAATTACGTGGAGAAGCACCGAAAGATTTCTTACAGAAATTAGAAAAATGCGGCAAGGACTCAAAACCATATTTATAGCATATCTCGGAAATACTATAAGCAGAATTACTCAAATCATCGAGAATGCCCTCTTTACGGCGTGCCAGCATCCATTCATAAACTGGTTCATGAAAGACATTGTTGAAAATACGACGAAATGTGCTAAGGGTATATCCACCTAATTGAGCCAGCTCTTCTACTGTCTTTACTTTCTTATAATTTTTAATAACAAAGTAGTGGAAACTGTTTATGTACTTAGAGAGCGGATGCACCAGACTCGAGAGGTCATAATCAGAATAATAATACCCCAACACAAATGCCAGTTCTTTCCGCTTGAGAGACAACAAATCCCGGCAGACTTTATTTCCTTTTAAATAAGTGATGGAACCTTTCAAAAAATATTGTAGTTCAGGAACTATCTTTATTGGGGAATAGATAAGTGGAGGTGATACATCTTTCATTATATGATTGAAACGAGAATCACAAAATAATTCCGGTTGAATAAAACGATAATAAATGCACTCACATTCAAGCATGGCAAGCATCTCAAATGTAGAATCAATAGCTTGAAGTATAAATTCACCTTCTTTGAGCATGGTACCTGCATATTCCTTACTATTAATCAGCATTTCTCCCTTCATCAGAAAAAGGATAAAATTTTCCTCACACCTTTGAGCTGGTTTATGAAAACCACGCTGATAAATCACATGAGTAATAGCATTGCTCACTGCTTTCGGACATATCTGACAATCCCAAGTTCCTTGACAAATAGATGGCATAAGCTGGCTGTGTTTGTTTTTGTTTATGCTGCCAGCAAAAATAGATGAAAGATTTCATATTGCCATAAAAAATGGGAAGAAAAGTGAAAAAAGTCCTTCTAACAAAAAGTAATATTGTTAGAAGGACTTTTTTAGAATTGAATAGAAAAAATGACTTTAATAGCAATTACTACTTAGCCGGAGTTGGTATTTCATCAGGCTGAGGATTTTCAGGAATCCATTCTCCAGATGTTGGTTGTCCAAACGTCACAGGAGTAGTATCGCTTGTTAATTTAAGAATATAACGAATACTATGCCCCATGGTCCAAGTACCTGTAAGAGTTACGTCCTTGTCACCAGAAAATCCCTTCTGTTCACCATTAACTGCTGAATAACTTATTGTCAACTTAACAGCTGATGCGTCTTGTGGCATAAGCATAAATAAGGCTTTGCCAGTTTCTTCTAAATTTGTTTGTATCTCTTTGTCAGCTTCTTTCGGAATTACTGTAAAAGAACCTGTATATTCATATTTCAAATCAGGACTTGTAGCAGTCGCTGCACCTTGCCAAGCACCTACTGTAGACGTACCATCAAATTTGAATGTGGCTTTATCCATCATCCCTGTTAATACAATCTTTGTAACAGTATACGTAAATCCTGGAGTATCACCTTTAATGGAAAAATTAACCTGGGTCAATAAATGTTGAAAAGGAAGTATTAGTTCACCCGATGTTCTATCCTTATTTATCAGATTAGCCGCTACTAAGTCTTCTTGAGTAGCCACATCTTTCACAGCATACTCAAAAGTCGGATACCCCTCAGCAGTTATATTCAAAGTTTGAGCAGGAGAGGTTCCAAAAAATTGAACTTTCCCTGAATAGGGCCAATAAAAAGTACCTGTATATCCCCAGCCATCTGGATCTTTCTTATCAACTTTTAGATTGTCTATAAATCCACCAACAAGTTTCGTAGTTGAAGTCATATCTTTCTCCGTTTTATAACCCGATACTGTAAATGTTTTTATATTATCAGTAGTCAGAATATCTGCTCTTGTAGAATTACGAACAATAGTACCAAAACTAATCTCCGCATTTTGTCCTGCATTATCAAACTCTTCACTCTGTGAGCAACTCGTAATTGCCAAAGCAGCTGTTACTGCCAATAAAATCTTCTTCATAACTGTACTTTTTAAGTTTATAATATTGTTATTATTTTGTTTATTGCATCTATTTCAAATCACAGGTAACTCAACATTGTCCTCCGGTCCCCATCCTCCAACGTCTCCGCCAATACCACCACCTGATGGTGTCTCCGGTTTATCTACCTCAATCTTATCATCAGGTGGTAACTCAATCTCCGGTGGAGGTTCCTGTTTTCCATCATCTCCTGTTCCAGTATCTTCAAGTGTCTCTATTATTTCAGTAACATCAATTGCTGCTTCTTGCACCGTATTATCCGTTTTGATAAATCTCAAGATCAACTTTATATCGCCTACACCACGGAAAGTTGCGCTCCTTGATTCTGATATTCGTGTCGGGACTGACATTTCCTTTGCCTGCTTGAAAGCTGTGAAATACGCCACTACCTTATTACCATCTTTCTTTACCTCAAAATAGATAGGTTGTGAGGAAGATGCTCCATAACCTTTGCCAATGTGGTAACAATCAGATAGTCCGTTAATACCCCCTACGATTGTTGTTACGTACTCCAAACCTTTGACCTCTACCGCAAAAGAATACTTCTTCACTACCGATTCCAGTTTCCAATCCAAAGAAAGTACCTCTTCACTCTTATCTATTTTCAGTTCATCAATATTCAGCACATACAATGAATCCGGTGACCAAACCATCTTTTCCGTTCCTGCAATCCCTAAGCCATTGCAGTTTCCTGTATAAGCTTCTATCGTTTCATAGGACTCTTCTCCTCGGATACGTATGGACTCCGTATTATAGTTGTAAGCTACAACCGAATATCGTCCCGGAGGAACTTTCATTTCTCCACCTCGTACCGAAAGGTACCTATCTACCTTTTTACCTTCACCATCCTTTGGATAAAATATAACCCGAATACCTTCTGGTAATTTATCTGTTACTCCATCCCAGTTTAATGATATTTCTACCCCACTTACAGGATAATCATCCAATATATCGCGACGGCTACACCCGTTTAGCACCAGTAGCGAGGACAGAAGCACAAGAAGTATGAATCTTGCATTTCGCATAACGCCCTCCTATCTCTTTGTTGTTATCAACCATACCAAAGAAACTTTTGCTTTGGTAGGACCAATAAAGCTATAACGCCCACTATTTGTCCATATAATATCCCCCTCATAAGGAGTATATTTCTTATATTCTGTTGTCAAATATCCTATGCCAAGACTGAATTCAAGGGAAAAGTGCTGTGCTAATTGCTTTGCATATCCATAAGTCACTCCAGCAGCTCCATAATACTTACCCTGATATCCATCTCCACGTAACTGGAAATCGTATATTCCACCTTCAGCATAAAGTCCAATAAAATGTCCGGTCAATCGGTTGCGTTTCTGCCGGTTTCCCAGCCAACAACGTCCTTCCATCCCTCCAGAAAGGAGCTGATAACAGAAATCGTGTTTACTATTCAGCCACCACGGACATTTATATTCAGTATTCAAAGACCACCTCTTACCTATCGGAATTTCTACTTCTATATTCGGCGCCAATGCCAAATCATATAATAGATTGTTCTTTACCGCAAGCACTGTTTTGCTTTTCACCGGCTCTTCTGCCTCCGACACATCGACCTCACAGGTCTGTTTTTCTTCACTTTCTCCCACAGGCTTATCAGGTTGATTCTTCGGAAGCGCCTCTTCCTGATTCGAAACAAACAACCCGGAGACAGAAGATACCGGTTCAAAAGCCTCTCTATCTATTATCGTGGTTTCCCCGACAATCATTATAACAGACCGCCTCAATTCCGGAAATATATTGCGAACCATATATCGGTAGGCGGCTCCCCGATTTAGCTTTCGCAACAGTTGCTTTCTTTTGGTGATATCATCCTTATGATAGTCGATCAACATCAGCACTTCTTCCCGGTCGGGTAAGTTGGTGTCAGATGCCACCAACTTACGAAACTCCAACCAATCCTCTCCCTTTGAACAGAAATGAATCTTATCAACATTATTAACTAATTCATATCGCCTCAAGAATTCCTTTATCGAGTTATTTCTCTTAGTAACCAAACTTTTATTATAAGACTCGTCACCATCAGGAGAAACAAAACTCACTACATTTAACGCTGTTATATATTTCGTATCCGAATTTCCGGATAACAAGGAATCCAATGCAATAATTGCCTGATTATTACCCTTATAACAAGGATACACATTCGTCTTATTCGCATCGAAATATATCACCACCCGGCGGATTGTATCATTTACAACAGTAAAAAATGGTACCGCAGCATACCCACTTTCTGAAAGGCTTAATAAAACCATAAGAATAGCCAATATATAGATACCATGTTTCATTGTCGTTCGTTTCTGTTGACAAATATAGAAGTTAGAAAACAAATCAAACCATACTTTCAGGAGAAAAGACAAGCTCTGAAAGGTTCTGTGAAACGATTGAAACGATTTTGCAAGTTTGAGGAGTATAGAAGGCAGAAAATCATATAAAAAGAATGCACAGATTACCGATTAAGAATCGATTCTCTGTGCATTCACTAATTAAAAGCTTGCTTTCATACAAAGCCCAATCCAATTATGCAGCCGGGTCCGGTGCTTCCCCTTTGCCATCATCGCCCGAATCAGGGTTACCCCCATTATTCCCCCCATTACTACTTCCGTCCGTATAATCCGTTTCAATTTCCGCACGGCGGGTAATACTCATATCCTCCAGCATATTTTTGAAGATTTTCCCCGGATAGAATAAGATCTTTCTCTGAACGATCGACTTGGATGAGACCTCCTTCTCGTCATCCGTACTTTTGGCACGGATAGTAGGAGTGAAGATACCAAACTCACCCATCTGTACGCTCTTTCCATCATCAATATCCTCCGCCATCTTATCTACCAGGCCACTGACAACCAAATCTACCACCTTACGATGGACACCACAAAGCTCACTCACTTTCCGACACATCTTTGCAAAATTCACCTTACCGGAACGAACCGATTTTGCCACATACTTTTCGTTTTTGTCCTTGTCAAAACCGAACACTCTTTTTGTTACTACGTACTCTAAACCCATAATTGTTAAAGTTTAATTGGTTAAAAAAATAAAGGTTATCTGTTTGCCATTCTCTTTGTTTGAATGACTCTGCAAAGGTATATCAACCGTGAAATGCCCAGTCCCCTTTTGTCTCCTTTATGTCTCCTTTCATCGTTTGGAATCAATTATTATCGGAAGAGAATATTGTTAGTTATCAATAGGATATATCAAAGAATTATTTTTTTCATAAAATGCGTATTTTCCATATTCAACACTCGAATTTACCAATGGATAGCCATCGAAATTCTAACAGATAAAAATCCTCCTATAACTTTTACACTGAATGCCTACAAACAAGTCAGGCTGCAACCTCATCACAGATTGCAGCCTGACTTATTTATAAAGTGACCTATAGTCTAACTCACATGAAAATCTTACGCAAAGATATCGCTCCGCAGAATATAACCGATAACGTCTCCCTTACGTACGGTAGCACCTTGCTGTGCACATATTTCCACCACCCGTCCGGTGAATCCGGTCAGAATCTTTTCATATTCTCCCCATGGAGTAGAAAGGTAACAAAAGACTTCGTCATGCTGATATTTACGTCCGATGAATGGCGCAATGGACGGTCCTTCCACGGAAACTTCCCAAAGCACCTGCCCGTTGTCGGGAGCAATAACCGGATCTGCCTTGGCACGTTTCAACTTCTTGATATCTTCCTCGGAATAACCACTCTTTGCCATGGATGCATCCTTAGCATGTTGTAATTCATCCTCAAAACGTTTCTTGGCAACACCCGACTTATAATCGCGATACTGACGATCGTGCATAGCCAGTTCAAAAAGTTCTTCGTCATCCTCTCCATACTCCCAGCCATTCTCATCCATTTCCTTGCGATAATCATCCAGAGCATCCGGATAATTCAACTGCGGATCAGTATCAACAAACTCATATCCTTTCGATTTAGCCAATTCTATAATCTCCGGAGCAAGCGTGCCCGGCAGACGTCCGCTCTTACCCAAAATCATATCCCAAGTATGATTATCTATCATCGTCCAGCGCTCTTCTCCTTTTACCAACTGCATAAGATTCATCAATGCAACATTCTTCACATACTGACTGAAAGGAGTCACCAAAGGAGGATAACCCAACTTAGGCCACACATATTCCACTTCGTCGAAAAGCATTACCAGCAGATCGTCAAGACTAAGTTCAGGTTCGTTCTTACTCCGCAATATCATATTGATACCGGAATGTACCCCTTTCAAATCTGCCATCATAGACCCCATCATGCCACCCGGCAAACCACATTTCAACAAAAGTGAAGACATATATTTATTGGTAGGATCCATGAAGTAACCCAGAAAATCGTCTATGAATTCCTGCGTCATCGCGCGGGCTTTCATATATGCTTTCATATTGATATCGGGAACTTGGAATCCTAAATCTTTCAACATTGCCTGTACCGAGATCACGTCCGGATGCACTTTGCCCCAAGACATGGGCTCCATAGCCACATCTATGATATCCGCACCATTTTCGCAAACCTCGAGGATAGATGCCATAGACAATCCCGGTCCGCTATGACCATGATATTGTATCAATACATCCGGATGTTTTTCCTTGATAGTCCTGACCAGTTGCCCCAACATACCGGGGCGACCGATACCTGCCATGTCTTTCAAACATATTTCAGGTGCACCGGCCTCAATCAGCTGATCGGCAATCCGGGCATAATACTCAACGGTATGTACCGGAGAATATGTGATGCAAAGAGTTGCCTGCGGAATCATGCCTGCTTCCAAAGCATATTTAATGGAGGGAATTATGTTTCTCGTCTCATTCAGTCCACAGAAGATACGGGTGATATCCACCCCTTGTGCATGCTTGACTTTATACATCAATTTACGCACATCCGCCGGAACGGGATACATACGCAATGCATTCAATCCACGATCGAGCATATGCGTTTGAATGCCCGCTTCTCTAAAAGGTGCGGTAAAAGCACGGACGGCTTTATTAGGATTTTCGCCGTACAATAGATTCACTTGCTCAAAAGCACCTCCATTCGTTTCAACTCTTGTAAAACAGCCCATTTCAACAATCAATGGAGCTATACGTACAAGCTGGTCAACCCGAGGCTGATACTTACCGGAAGATTGCCACATATCCCGATAAACAAGACTGAATTTGATTTCCTTTTTCATCATAGCCAATAATAAGTGATTTTTTCTTTGGTTAACTTCACATATACAAATATAAAGGTTTGTTTTGACATATAGTCAAAAACAGGCTTTAAAAAACGGGTAAAAATAGATGTTTTACATCATAATGAAAGCAAAACACTACCACACACATCTTAACAGTATAAATAACAAATCAAATTGTCTAATGTTCAAAGACATATTCCTTATAAGATTTCTCAAAAATACGTTCATATTGCATTGAACGTTTGAATCAAACTATAAATGATCATCAAAAATCAACTAACAAGCTTGTTACAAACAAAGTTGTTAGTTGATAAAAGACAGAGATGGGTAAAAACTCCCCTTTTATCAAAATCACCCTCACCACAAATTGAACTGCACCCCAAAAGTTGGACACAAAACTTTAGGAGTGCAGTTCAAATAGTTGTAGTAAGGATGATTTTTAGTTTATGAGAGTTTCTACCCTCGTTTATATCAATAACTAAAATTCAGAAAAACATAGTAAATCACTTTACCAGTAACATGCTTTACCTTTCAAAATAAAGGCAATGCTATCTCCATTAAAAGTATAAAACATAATTACGCAAATAATTCAAAAAGCCCCAAACCGTCATCATCATTGCCAATACAAACATAACAACACCGGTGATTGCCAAAGCAATCCAATGTTGTGAATGGTCATCCGAATATTCTTTATGTCCATCATTAAACTTATAAATTGTCCGTACCGTCTGCGCGCCTGCCAACAAGCCGAATAATCCGGCAAAAATACCATTGTGGATATTCCCGCCGCCACGAAGCGCACGCTTATCAATCAGGAACTGGGGAGTTCTGCTTGCAACTATATAAAGCCCGGTAGCCACCAAAGTGGAAACCATCATGCCAACTCCCATCATCCAATACATCAGGATGCCGACAATAACACCCAGCCAAACCAATTTTTTAGAACCGTCAAAATGACGCTCTTCCCCGCTATTTATCACATCAGTCAGCGCATTTAGCCGTTCTATTACCGCTTCGTCAGTAGGTTGCATCGCGATAACCTGATCTATCAAAAACGCCGACTGCTTGATTTGTTTCATTTTTGTCGGCTTCCTAAACTCGTCATCACCCGTTTTCTCAATCACAGTCCAGATGGCGAATGCCTCATCCATTAACCGCCACGCCTCTTCTATCTCCCCATCCGTCATCTTTTCTGACATTCCGGCTGCCACACGTTTACTCACCATATTTTCTACCGTAAAGACCTCTTTATAACGGGCTCCTTTATACCACACATATCCCATATGCCCTATAACGAATAAAACGATAGCGGAAGACAATATGATTTGAAAGATAGCCAAGATCTTCTGTCCCAAAGGTATTCCGTCGTCTGTAGCAGCATCGACGATGGCCTCTTCACCGCTACCGGCTTTCACCAGTGTCAGACCATTAAATGCAGCATCCTTTCCGCCCTTGTCCAGTCCGGAAAAATACAATTTATCATCCTTACAAACGACTTTACATTGGCCTGAAATACCCGTATCAACATCCGGACGCCCGCCCACAAAACTCAATATCACCTCGTTGCCATTCATATTCTCAACATAAAATTCATAAGTTGACAATAGAGATTGTCGGCCACTGGGCTCCAACATATTCACCTCCATAAATCCATTACATCTGGCATTCTCATTATAAGGATTCAACTGCCAGTTGCCATCGCAATTCAACGTCAACGTAACCGATAAATCACCTTCTTTATTTGCTCCTTGCCAGTCACCCGTGAAGGGTTCCTCTTGAGCAAATACATTAATAGAGACAAGCATCATTACGATGCCAAACAAATACTTCTTAATTTTTTCCATATCACAATAATGTTAATTAGTTTCTAATAGAAGTCAGTACTTCAGCACCTTAGCTGCCACATTCTTAAACTGTGGCATGGCCAGACCGATTGAAGCACCTATATAAGTAGGATCACAAATGATATATTTCTTTCCGCTTACCGTCACGTAATCCCCGTCAACAACTTCATCAAAACAGACCGCCGTTGCCATATGGTTGGGATACTCCAACAGCACGGCATCCAGTCTCATCAACGTATGTACTAAATAGAAATACAATACCGCACGATCCTCACAATCAGAATAAGGATAATAGAGTAACTCATCCACAAAGAAAGGTTTTTCGTATCCGAACTGCTCTCCGTCCGTCTTATAGTCAAAAGCTGTCTGCACAAAATTGATTAATATATTGGCAGCCTCCGACTGCTTCTTTCCCTGTATGGCCGCCTTCAATGGCGGAAGTAGCGTCTGCTGCACTTCCTCACTTACAGGAGCACCTACGTAGACAGAAAAGTCACATTGCGGATAATCCTTATAAAAGGAAATAAGCCCAGAGTTAACCTTAGAATGGACTCTAACAGACGGATAAGCCTTCGCTTGCAATTCCTTTTCAACATAAGTCCCCAAAAACATTTGAGAAGCACAGATGCTCATATTCACCTTATTCTTTGCATTGGCAAAGTCACGATTATAAGTATAGATCGAATTGCTTTTATTTTTGGATGTATCGAATCTGTAATAGGTTACTCCATTAAGAGTAATGAAACAAGTGGCATAAATCATATCGTCCGAAGCATAGAATAAAGTAAGGCGACCGTCCATACGCGCCACTTTCACCCTATACCCCGATTGGGAGAGGATGAACATTTGCATGAGAACTATTTCGTCGGAATGAGTACTTCCACATAATTCGACGGCCACTTTCCTGGTCAGCAACAGATACCCGTAGTCATTCAGGTTATTTTCTTTCTTGATGGCCAGACAGTCGTCTATCAAAGGCTGGTAATCGCTACTTGAAAGAGTTTCCCATCCGGCAGAAATATCTTTTTCAGCAATCCCTTTCAAACTAAGCCGATTCTTCAGCGATGGGTTGACCATACACTCTTGATTATAGAATGAGAATTTCACACCAGAAGGTGACCGTTTTACGGGAGGGGTTACAACAGGCTTCACATTCGAATTTTGTTTCGGCCGGTCTTCCACTTTCTTTTCGGGTTTTATAGTTGAGTCCTTACCTCCCGGCAAGACAGGAACAGGCATTTTTCCCTGCGAAGGAGAAAAAGTAGCACTAGGCACCACTTCCGGGATGGGAAGTCGTGTTATGCCTCCGACTTTAACCTCCTGTGGCTTTCCTACAGGCTTTTTGCGGTCAAAGTTAACCGGCTTCACCGGCTCCGGTCTTTGAGGACGTACCACCGGCTTTTGCAAGTCATACTCTTTCCAAGTTTCTTTCAAAAATCTGGCAAACTCCTTATTTTGTTCACTCACGAAGTCATCAAAGTCTTTCTGTTGCTGCTTTACGAAATCGTCAAAGTCTTTCATATCCTTGTCTATCTGTGCAACCAGAGTGAACGGCAAACAGCTTGACCATACAACCATAAAGAATATCCGTTTCAAAATTTCTCTCATTTCTCGTTGATTTTTTGTTGTTCTGTGATTTGCCAATCCATACATAGCCGATTATTCCGTATTTCCTTTACGAAAGGAGATATGGATAGAAACGTGACAATCTTTTCCCTATAAAGCGCGCGACTGGATTTATTGCCGCCATTAAACTCATCACTGACCCGCCTGACATCTACATTGGAAAAAGGATATAATAATAAAGATTTTACAAAAGAAGCCATATAAGCAGTCCAAAATCCACTTTTCAGTTCTATCCCATCCACACTTTCCCTACTTTTGGCACAGAGGGTATCTTCGTACCAATACCCTTTTTGTGACGGACGGATTGGAACTCCGTTCATGCATGACAAGATACAGGGAGACACCAATGTCCCTTTCATCTGAAACCGTGACTGAAACGATTCCTTCGGACAATTACCGGATTCCAACAACAAATTGAATTTTATCTCTTCTTCTTCCACCCTTTCCTTCGTAAACAAAAACATCAATTCGCTGACCGAATGATAAGATAAGTCACAACTATCCGCCTGCATAAAAGAAACTTGTATAAATTTCTCACCGTATGCGGAAGTATATTCCTCCTCAATCCGATAAGCCTCCCGACGTACAGTTTGCTCAATTACTCCTAAAGTAAGTATCTTGTTTCTTTCGTCTTCATAAGTATTGACGGCAGTGTCCGTGCTTGAAAACACATCGGATAACAGATTCAGATGCACACCTTGCTGTAACGAATACAGATAGACCGCTCTTTGCAAAGCCTGAATTCTAGCTGCTTCGGGGTTCATGCACGGATCGGAAACCCCTATCACTCTATCTTGTTGCCGGGGAGCAAACACCCATTCCGGCAAGGCTTCCCGATGCCCTGCTACCCAATCATAAGATTGGTTATAAACCGTATCGACAGAGGCAACCTGCGCGGACATCTCATCAGTCGGAGAGAAAAATAGCAAAATCATAAAAATAACTACCCAACTATGCCGTATGTCCGATAAATCACATTTCATTATTCAGTTTTTAGATGATTGGGTAGTTACTTAAAGAAATTGTTATTTATACCTATTATGATTCTCGAAAGTTATTTATTGAGCATTTTTACTCATTTCTTCCTCAAACACTTTCTTGAACTTTTCGTACTCAAAGTCAATGCGCAATTTTTCATCGTTCTTAATACGATTGGCCATCGCATCCATGATTTCCTGTCCTGCCAGTTCCAAAGAGACATATACCTTATACTTACCATCAGGAGTTTTCATTGTCTTCTCACAAATGACGCGCGTACCGCTCAATTCCTGTTCTACCACCGTACGGGTTAATGATTGATAACGGCTTTTACTCTCATCGTTTTCTCCTTGCTGGTAGGAAGAAACGTAGCTGTCAGTCACCGATTTTACTTTCGCACCGATCGCAGTCGCTATTTCAGCACGAGCATCCGTCATCGCTTTTTTCTTAGCGATGGACATATCCGTAGAAAGCCCCATTGCACTCGCCCTGAAATACTCCTTATTCGTCTGGAACTCCGGTCCCGAACAGGGAACGTTAATTTCGACATCCTGCTGGACTGTCGGTTGTTGCACGGGCTGTACCGCAGGTTTTGAACTACCACAGCTTGTCATAACAGCGATAATGAATAATGAAGCGCCCAATAAACTAATTTTTTTCATGTCTGTACATTTTAATGTTAATATAAAATCATTTTAAGTCTCTCAATTTAATAGTATTGCCTTTAAAATCTTTCAACTGGAGCAATGCCACCGATTGCAGTTTTCCCACTTCAATGACCATCTCCGTAGGCACCATAGGTACAATAAGTGCACTGACTCTGTAATTATTGGACTTAGACCCCAGTTTCAGATTCAAAACCGGATACTCTTCCCCTTTGTCGTTTACAATTGTGAGATTTCCACTGTAAAGATCCACCTCACAATCATCAGCAGTCTCATTCATTATTCGAAGATGTATTTTTGATTTATCCCCTAAAACCGTAAGCTTCTCAAATTCTACGAAAACTCCGTCGAACCACTCCGCCCGGAGTGCTTTCGATGATTCCGGCCCGGCTTTCTTCACCGGAACGGGAGAAAGAGTGATTTCGGGCCCCTCCACAGGGATAGGAACAGATACAACCGGAGCAGGTTCTTTCGCCGAAGTAGAAGGGTCAGTTACCGGGACAGGGATATCCGGATCGACCTGTTGTCTTTCAAGAATCTTTCCCACCCTATCGAATGTCAACTTCTTCAGTTCGCGGACAAACTCCCGATTCAACCGCTTTATCACTTCCCGGGCTGCCATATTCTTACCTTGGGAACCTGCCTTGCTCTCGGGAACCAATGTGCGTTCGTCATTGATGGAGTAATTCAGCATGATTTGTCCCGTCCGGTTATTGGTCACTTTAATGCCCAAAGTAGAAAAGAACTCAATAAAATTGTAGAGTTCGCCCGGAATAGTATTGCCTTTACGGCACTTATTGTCCAACATGACAATGACGTCAGCTTCAGAGGGCGATGTAACCACATTGAAGAAGTTGTTATTCAACAGACTCTTTACAGTTCGTTCCACTATATCTACATCGTTCCGAACACTCTTCACATAAGCAGAAACCTGTGTTTGCTCCGTTTCAATAGTTAAAGTAGTTTTGGGAAGAGAAGAAAGTATCTGTTTGAATAAAGCAGCATAAGCCCCCTTACGGAATACACTGAACGCATCGTCCACCAGTGAGATGCCGATTTGCTGCCGGGCTTGTTTGGAAGTAATATTATGTACATAAAGAGCGGTCACTCCCGTTTCACCAGTGGGAGACATGGAGGACAAATCTCCGGATCCGAAAATGAATTCTGCTTTGAGCCGGATATTCCTCAACGGACTTCCATTACGGTACACTCCCACAGCAATCGGTTCTTTTATACCTTGAAACGGTACACCCGAAACTGTTGGCGGATTTAAGACAACTGCTACTCCATCAAATACACCTGCTAAAGCTGCATACAACTCTGTGCCCAAATTAATCGTTTTTCCCTCATAAGAACAGAATAATTCTTGATTGAGTACCGGACGGATAGCATCCATTCCCTTCGAGAACAATTCAATGGCAGTCACCAGATCCCCTTGCCGGAGGACAACATTACCCTTATACCAAAAATCAAAGCCATTACGGATTGCCTTTTGACGGCGAGCCTCCACAAAATCCGCATAATCATTTTTATTCAGTTCATAATATACCCAATATTCATTGTCACCCTGCCAAGAATCCACCAAGCGAAAATCCTCTATCTCCTCGCGGGTTTGCGTACGGGTGCTCTCGGCAAATGTTTGTTTCACACTGCCAGCCTCCTCAATGGTGTTCAACAAAGAACGAGTGGCTATTTCCACTTTTATTTCAGATACAAGGTCGGACAACGCATTTTGCTTTGCTTTCTGCTGATAATCTTTTTCCGAAACTTCTGCCATCCCCACTCCGCTGTAATTCAATCTGTCAACCGGATGCTGCCGTACCCAGTCCGGCCGGTTTTTCTGTTGTCCTGACAGTGGAAGATAACACAAGAAAGCCGCAAGGGCAAATAAAAGCCAATGTTTCATATGCTCTTCGATTATTGAATAGTCAAATAAATGGTATTTCCATCCACTCTGTGTTCACTATCTATGCCGGAATCATTCAGATAATTCACCAGATTATCGGCAAACGTAATACAGTCCAGAGGCAATCCGTCGCTATCTTTCGCCGGAATCTGTACGGAATCAAATATGAGGCTATCATCCACGGCACCTTGAATATGATAACGTCCTCCCTGGGCATTCTTTCGTACCCAGTTGCGTATGTATGCCGAAAGTGTGGTATTCCCATTAATCCTGCTATTCATCGTATTGATAGCATTGTCGGCCAGGCTGACACGGAGAACCACTGTATTACCGTGTTCTACTTTCCGGGCAAATTCTTTTGAGATGTCTTTCAGAAAACCATCCAATACGTCCTGCGCTGCATAAGCGCATAGTTTATCCACATCTGTTGTCCTAAAACGGTTAGTCCAACTTTTACGACTGGCCAAATCCATTCCGGTAGCCGTTTCACGAGCAGTCATAATCAGCGAAACTCTACTACCCGCAGTTGTAGATATATCTTTTTGCAGGTCGACAATTACATATACATCAGCCCCCGAATTCATCAATAGCTGTTTATCATTGGAATCGGCATTCTTACTTTCCCATTCGGAAGCGCGCAGTGTTCCCTCCAGTTTTCCCTCGGCAGCTATGGTCTTTACACCAAGCTTGACAAATCCGTCTTTTACCGTGCTGACCGCTATGCGGAGATCAAAATCGTTCTTCAAAATAGTAGCGTATGAATTCCGGTCATTCCTTTTATAGGGAACCACCATGATAGTCGGCAAAGCTATTTGTTCCCGGGTTTCTTTCATCGACCTGTCTTCCTGCGATTTCTCCATCAACTTATTCCGTATCAGGTCTTTCTTGAGTGCGCCCAACAGGATTTGAGCTGTCACTGTCCCCTTATAGAGTTTGGAGGGTTGCCGCGCAGGTTCTCCCACTGTCTCGTAGTCTTTTACAAAAAGCATATAGCGCGAACCGAAAAACTGGCTCATATAGTACGAATCCTCTTTCCCGATCAGCGGTTGCCCATTCTCCACTCCGTCAATGCCATTCAGGAATATAGCATTAAAAATTGATTTCAATGCCATATTATATACTTCTTTTTTCTTGGCGGATATTCCGGAAGCAGTGACAATCACCAGATTGTCATCGGCTTTCACACAAGTCACCTCATTAGAGTATAACTCCTGCGCCGTGAGATGAATGGCGCATACCGACAGCAGTCCCCAAAGAATCAGTCGTGTCTTCATTTCTCTTTTCAGTTTGCTAATTTATTAAGTCAGGCCAATCAGAATCCCAGAAAAGTATCCGGTCGGGAAATAACAATCAATTTCTTTTCCTCTCTAGTGGCTTTCATTATATCTTCCCCGCCTTTGCTCACTGTACACAAAGAACGTGTTCCACTCAAGACTTCCTTTACATTCAAGCGTCCTATCTCTTTGAGTGACAGTTCACCGGCAATGTCCATCTCAATGTAAACTCTGAACTTCTGACTTTTCTTTATTCCCCTTTTGGTTCCGAGGTCGATATATACAGTTTGCGCCTTGTCTTTCTTGGTACTTTCCACTTGTACGATGGTCCCTTCAATTTTAAAATACTCGTTGACAAAGTCGTCCATACTAATCTTTGCATAATTCAATGTTTTGATGATTGCTTCGTCGGGAGTATCGCCCGTGCTTCCGGTCAGTCCTTCGTGTGAAAATGCTTTCGTACCGATCAGCGTACCGTTCGTAGGATTTACAATCTTTAATGTATAAGAGACACTTCCTTTATAGTAAGTTTTCCCCTTACTATCTGTTTTTTGGAGAGCTTCCATACTGGTGATGTTTCCCTGAATGAGATATTGGGCGCCCAATGTCGTCATTTCCTCACTTCTGGAAACAACATCTCCCATAGCAGAAGCTTCCTGACGCCTTTTGGCTTCGTTCTTCAACGCCTCATCGGAGTCAACATCAATCAGCACTACACGTTCCATTTCCTGGATACCTTCGATCACTTTATTGCGCAATGCTTCTGCCAAAATAGGCTTGATAGTTGTAGGCCGCGAGAAATAATCAATGTAAACTCTTTCTTTTTCATTCTCTTCTGTTTGTGCAAAACTCAACATCGGAATCAAGCAAATAGATAGTAGTAGTAAGATTCTTTTCATATTAATATATTATTTGTTATTAGCTTATATGTTTGTTCGGTTGCAAAGTTAAGCACATAGCGATGTTAATTATATACACTATAATTACTACAAGCAACCTATATTCGGTAAATACCCCCCAAATTTCAAAGACAAAGGACAGTATGTGCAATCTATCAAATAAAATAGAGCGATTTTCTTCCGTTTAAGTTCTTCGTATCATACTATTTTTCCAACTTCAAAGAATAAGTATAAAATAGCATTTGGTATATCCACTAAAATTGTTATATTTGTCCAATAATAAATTGATTCCCAATAACAATATATATGGAAACTGATTTAAAAAAGATAGTAGGACACCGGCTGCAAATGCTTCGTATGGAAAAGAATCTCACTCAAGAGCAAATGGGAGAAAAGTT
Organism: Bacteroides sp. BFG-637; assembly: GCF_024793605.1. Lineage (NCBI taxonomy): Bacteria > Pseudomonadati > Bacteroidota > Bacteroidia > Bacteroidales > Bacteroidaceae > Bacteroides > Bacteroides sp. BFG-637. The sequence continues at coordinate 1,342,612 of NZ_JANUPD010000002.1, forward strand.
GAACTTATCGACAAGCGCCTATTGCAAAATTGAATATGGAGAAACAGATCTTACATTAACAAGGCTGAATAAAATAGCAGAAGTGCTCAATATGTCTGCATTGGAACTATTTAATAAGATAGATGGGAATGTATATGTCAACAACTCCGGAACAATCGGAACAAATATCGGAGTAGCAAAAGACTGTAGCACCGTACGCATCGAAGCCGCTGACGATCTCCGTGAGCTCATTAAGGCAAACAGCCGTCTCATTGATATGTTACACAAGCGCATAGAATTTCTGGAGAACAAGATGCTAACAGCTGAAACATAATTTATTTAGTTATAGGTTTCATTGCTGTTAAATTAAACGACCGCCGATAATATCACGATAATTTACTGTATAAAGAATCAAATAAGGAGAACTTAAAATCTCTGTTTTTTGATATACCGAAAAAAGTTTATCTTTTCTGCATAAACAACTTTTGAGTTTCTAATAAATTCTTAAGGAGTTTATTAAAAACGGTATCTAAGTTTATTAAAAACCCGAATGTAGCTTTCAGAAGGATTTACATTGAATTTATGCAACAAAAAAGGCTGCAAACCCTATAAAAGGTTGCAGCCTCAAGCTTTTCATCGGGTCGTCTATACCCTAATCCTCATAAGGATCTCCTAGATGTTTTGTTATAATCTTATACTGTTTCATCGTCAGATAACGATGATTATACGGCATATAACCGGTCGGTACAAGCTCTTTGGTCAACGGGTTACAGTCTTTAATCCATCGGCTCAGACAACGCACTGCATTTTTACTGGTCGTACATCCGGGGAAGTACAATGCAGCTAATACAGCAAAAGATAAGATTCGTCTCATTTCGTTTTTAAAGTTTTAATTTGTCGTTTCATTGTTTCTTTCGTACTACAAATATACAACATCAAAAAGCGTTTGTCAAGTCATTTGGGATTTTGCCGTTAATATAAAGAACTATTTATCCATACAAAGTTAATTATCAACCAATTAAGCCATCATTTTATTTTTCCAATATTTGACATTGCAATTATTGCACAGCACTTATAATATAGCAAAATCTTTCCTTTAAAAGGAACGCCCTGTTGGTTTAAAACCAAAGCATCGTTCCTTTAAAACCAACGGGGTGTTCCTTTTAAACCAAGAAAACACTTATATTCAGACCTTATTTTCTAATTTTCCCAGAAGCTGTAATGATATTCAGGAAGACTTACTTTCCTCCCTATTACTTATCTCAAAAGCATCCTACTTTAGCCATCAAAAAGCGCACCGTGTACGATAACAGTGAAAATCAGTGAAAGAAATTAAAAGAGAAACAAATACGACAGAATTATTTGGAGGTTAGTTTGCAAAGACATACATTTGTCATGTGATTTTTTTCATAGTATTAGATTTAAGGTTAACAAAGGTTGGAGCAAGGCGTTGCTCCTTTTTTTATATCCATATATAAGGTTAGTCTATACGAGTTAATTCAATAACTGATACATTCCTCCTGCTAATACACGAACTACTCCTTTCATTTCCAATTCAAAAAGAATAGCATTTATCTGATGTACGGGAATATCTGCTTCTACCACCAGAGAATTAATCTGTAAATTCCCCTGTTTCTCCAGGATAGAGACAATCTTTTGTTCTTCTTCGGACAAGTCGGGAAAAAGACTACGTTGCACATTTACTTTCCCGGAAAAAAGTTGCCGGTATATTCCATCCCATTGCCTGTACAAGATCTTCAGCCGATAATAGTAAGGAAGCCTTATTATCTCTAATCAACCGATTACACCCCTTTGAATATTCATCATTTATCCGCCCGGGAAAAGCAAAACAATCGCGGTGATAGCTTTCAGCAAGTTCAGCAGTGATTAATGAGCCTCCTTTTTCTGCCGATTCAATGACAACCGTAGCATCACACATACCTGCAACAATACGGTTACGGCTGACAAAATTATGTTTGTCGGGATTCGTGCCGGACAGAAATTCGGTCAACAGTCCTCCTTTTTCGAGCATATCAATGGCCGTTTTTCGATGGACATAAGGATAAATGCGATCCAGACCATGGGCAAGAACACCTACCGTAGGCAGGTCATTGACCAGTGCTTCACGATGTGCATGGATATCAATCCCATAAGCAAGCCCGCTGACTACCAACACATCAGGACAAAGTGTTTTCAGATCGCGTAAGAAAGAGGCGCAAATACGGGTACCATAATCAGTGGCATTACGGGTGCCTACCATATTTATGATATGCAGGGAATTCAAATCGGTATTTCCTTTAAAGAAAAGGACGATAGGAGCATCTTCACATTCCCGCAAACGGGAAGGGTAAGCCTCATCATGGAAAGTCAGGCAGGAGATCCGGTTCTTCCGGATAAATTCATATTCCTGTTCGGCGCGGATCACAGCTTGCGGACAATCCAACGCCTCTATCACCCGTTGACTCACTTCAGGAATACGTTCCGGTATTTCTTTACGCAGACGGAAGACATCAACAGCATTGTTCATTCCGTCTATCAAATGTTTCGCCCCTATGTGCCCGATACCGGGCACCATTGTCAGGGCGATACTATAAATCTGTTCTTCCTCGGAACTGCTCATTTCAGGTAAGGGGCAAAGACGCTATCGAATAATTCGCTGTCACTCAAACGTCCGTTTACCACACATACCGTTTCAACAGTGGATTTCACTACTACTTTATGATCACTCTTACGGAAAATATCTTGATAGAATACATATTTGATACCTTCCTTCTTCATATAGAGTTTAGAGACAAACTCGTCTCCGCTTTTCAACGGCGTTTTGAATGCCATATTAATGCGTGCCACTACCGGATCGACTCCCTGTTCGTGAAGTGCAGCAAAGCTGACACCGACCGACGTCAGAAATTCATGACGGGTATGTTCCAGATAATGCTGATAGTTCGCATTATTAACAATTCCTTGAAGGTCGCACTCGTAATCACGCACCTTCATTTCCAATTCATAGATATAGTTCATTTAAATTGAGAATTGAGAATTAAAAGTTGAGAAATAATGGTTAGCCTCTTTTTTGCTCAATATCGAGTCCTTTGAACTTCTTCAGTTCTTCGGTTGATACCAGTTTATACAGTTTGTCACTGGGGCGTATCTTATCCGATTTCATCGAGAAGTGCTGGCCTTTCTTCACAGTCTGCACGGATTCCAAGTCAACACGTGCCTCTTCCAAAGTCATGAATAGAGCACCCGTAGTCGGTCCGGTAATGAGAAGTTTATCGCCTACGCTGACTTCCGCAGCCTCTACCAGAAATTCGGAAACTCCAATGTTAGAGAAGTATTTGATACCTTTACCTACATATATCTTACGTTCCGTAGCTGCCGAACCATAGTTTCTTGTCCATTCGCCTAAACGTTGTCCCAAGTAATAACCATCCCAGAAGCCGCGGTTGAATACAGTTTTCAGACGTTCGTCCCAAGCTGCAATCTTTTCATCGGTAAATGTTCCTTCCAGACAAGCCTTAATAGCCTCTTTGTAACATTCTACCACTGTTCGTACATATTCAGGTCCACGAGCACGGCCTTCAATCTTGAATACACGCACACCGGCATCCAACATCTTATTCATAAAGTGGATGGTCTTCAAATCTTTCGGTGACATGATATATTCGTTATCAATATCCAGTTCCACATCCGTCTCTTTGTCACGGACAGTATAGGAACGGCGGCATACCTGCATACAAGCGCCACGGTTGGCAGAATGGTTCATCTCATGTAAAGAGAGGTAACATTTACCCGATACAGCCATACAAAGCGCACCGTGACAGAACATTTCAATGCGAATCTGTTCACCGCTCGGACCACAAATATGTTCTTCCTGAATCTGGCGGTAGATTTCGGCTACCTGCTCCAGATTCAACTCACGGGCCAATACTACCACATCTGCAAATTGTGCGTAAAATTTCAAAGCCTCTGCATTGGAGATGTTCAGTTGAGTGGAGAGGTGTACCTCCTGCCCTATCTGACGGGCATAATTCATCACCGCCACATCAGCTGCAATCACAGCAGAGATTCCGGCTTCCTTGGCTGCATCAACAATAGTATGCATCAATGGAATATCTTTATCATAGATAATCGTGTTGACCGTCAGATAACTTTTCATCCCGTGTTCATCACACGTACGGGCGATCTCCCGCAAATCATCAATCGTAAACGTATTGGCCGAACGGGCACGCATGTTCAGGTTTTCTATACCGAAATAGATAGAATCGGCACCTGCCTGAATAGCCGCAGCAAGAGATTCGCGCGAACCGACAGGAGCCATTATTTCAAAATCTTTCAAACTAAGACTCATAGAATATATACTTATTTGTATCAGTTAAGCAAATGAATGCGTACAAAGGTAGGCTTTTTTCCGTATTTTTGCAGCGAAAACAAGAAGTTACTTCAATCATAAACAGTAAATATCAGATTCATATATGAAGATAGGCCAAATAGATCTGGGTAAATATCCCATCTTACTTGCTCCCATGGAGGATGTGACTGATCCGGCTTTCCGCCTGATGTGCAAGAGGTTCGGAGCAGATATGGTATACACCGAATTTGTGTCGAGCGATGCACTGATTCGTGCTGTCAGCAAGACTGCGCAGAAACTAAGTATCAGTGATGCCGAACGTCCGGTTGCCATCCAGATATACGGGAAAGATACGGAAACGATGGTGGAAGCTGCCAAGATTGTGGAACAGGCACAACCTGATATTCTGGATATCAATTTCGGATGCCCGGTAAAAAGAGTAGCCGGAAAAGGAGCAGGAGCGGGTATGTTGCAGAATATCCCTAAGATGCTAGAGATCACCCGTGCGGTAGTAGATGCGGTGAAAATCCCCGTAACGGTCAAGACCCGTCTGGGATGGGATGCTAACAACAAAGTAATTGTAGAGCTAGCAGAACAGCTACAGGATTGTGGCATTGCTGCACTGACTATACATGGCCGCACCCGTGCACAAATGTACACCGGAGAAGCAGACTGGACATTAATAGGCGAAGTGAAGAATAATCCACGGATGCATATTCCTATTATCGGTAATGGTGACGTGACGACGCCTGAACGCTGCAAAGAGTGTTTTGACCGTTATGGAGTAGATGCTGTCATGATTGGTCGTGCCAGCTTCGGGCGACCATGGATATTCAAGGAAATAAAACACTATCTGAAGACAGGTGAGGAATTACCACCGCTAAGTTTCGAATGGTGCATGGAAGTGCTTCGTCAGGAAGTGATCGACAGTGTGGATTTGCTCGATGAACGCAGAGGTATTCTCCACGTACGCCGTCATTTGGCCGCTAGCCCACTATTCAAAGGAATACCTAATTTCCGTAACACACGCATCGCCATGCTACGGGCAGAAACAAAGGAAGAACTTTTCCGCATATTTGAAGAAATCACTTCCCAGCGTAAAGAGAATTCGGAATTTTAATCCATTATAAACCATCATCTTCATCCGCAAACTCTGACTCCTGCGGATGGAGATTACCTGTTTCAAAAGACAGAAGTATATTCCTATTTTCTACTTGAACATCGGCTGTGCAAACCACTTCTTAAACATCCAGGTCGCAACTACATACAATAGGAATGCAGAGAAAAATCCCACAATGGCGTCAATCACATAATGTGCCTGAATATATACGGTTGCCCCGCAAAGCAACATATAGAAAGGTATAAGACAAGCAAACAATTTCTTACTGCCACGCCATGCCATAATCATCAAAATAGTAGAAATACCGACGTGCGAACTGGGGAATGCCGCCGTAGGACGTTCCCCTACTTGCTGCGAACCTTCCACTAAATTATAAAAGAATCCATGCTGATACCCCGGTCCGGGAAGTAACTCCTGATTATGATTGAAATAGTCACCGATAGCCGGAAAAATACCTTTAGATACATTATCAATTCCGATAGCAGGGAAATAGAATTGAGGTCCTGCAACAGGAACGAATATATAAATCAGATAATAGATAAAGAAAGAAGTGACAAGAACAAAAGACATTTTTTCGAACCACTCAAACTTATAAATGAAATAAAACAGAGCCACAATCAGCATCATCGGATAATAAAAGAAATATCCCATATTGAATGCTTCGCTAACTATAAGATGCGGAAATGTATGACAAAACCAGATAGCAGGCTGTCCATTGAAAATAAACTGTTCGGCAGTTGCAAACACATGGTCCAGATTCGGAAAGAAACGATTGAACTCGAAAGTATCCGGATACCAGTAAGACAATAAACTCATCTGAATGACAATACGCACAAATGCTGAAAATTTACAGGGGGCAAGACGATAAAGATACATCAGTAAAAAAGTCATTGCTGCAATCATAGCCCTATCCAGCAACATATGCCATGGATGATCCATCCGCTGAAACAGGAACAGAATCAGTATGGAAGTCAACAGATTATAAATCAGTGTAATCTTTTCCACAGCAAACAACCCTTTCCGGGTTTCTATGCGCTTAAATAAGTCTAAAGCCATCCTTCATTTTTATACCAGGCAATGGTTTCACGCACTCCCTTTTCCAAATCATATTCGGGCACATACCCAAGTTCTTTCATCGCCGGGGATATGTCACATTGCCAGTTGCGTTGTTTCATTATCTTATATTTATCCGAATTCAGAGTACTGCTCCTCCCGGAACGTGTAGCAATGAATTCAGCGAACAAAGATATAACTTTTAGCACAATTAACGGACATTTCAAGTGAAGAACAAACGGATTACCCAATTCTTTTTGTATCAGGTCCGAAAATGCACGGCTTTTATAGATTCTCCCATCTGTCAGGAAATACGCTTTCTGGACTACTTTTTTCTCCATTCCCAGAAATATCGCTTGCACAATGTCTTTCACATAAACAAAAGTCAGATCCTGACGACGGAAACCTACCGAGAAATCAACATGCTTCTGAATGGACTTTGCCATCAGGAAATAGTCTGACTCACGGGGACCATAGACTCCCGTAGGACGATAAATGACATAAGGAAAACCGGGAATACTCTGAATATATAATTCCGCTTTCAATTTACTTAATCCATAAGCCGTATTAGGCATCGGAGTGTCTTCTCCGCTTATCGGAGTATAATCCTTCTCGCGTACAGGTCCGAATACACTCAACGTACTAATATATATAAACTGCTTCGGAACCATATTCAGTTCCTTCAGTGTATCTATAAAATATTTGGTCTGAAGATAATTCACATAATCAAAGGTCTTTTTATCAGAACACTTTGTCACACCAGCGCAATGGATGATGTAATCAAACTTACTGTAAGTACCTTTATGCCCGGAGAGTTGGGCACGAAGCTCATTAGGATGCGCAAAGTCGAGTTCCAGAAAGTGAATTTTCCGGTTCTTCAAATACTGCTTGCTACTCGTAGGACGAATTCCGGCCCACACACCAAACTTTCGTTTCAACGCTTCCTCCACGATGAAACTCCCTATAAAACCACTTGCGCCTGTAATTAAAACACTCTCCATTATTACTTCCCAGGTTCTACATGAATATTGATTCAAAAAATATGATGCCGCAAAGATACGATAAATATAAAATAAAAGCCATTTTGCTTTTCTCAATTATTATTTGTTTATTTGCAACGCGATTTATTTACTATTCAACACTTTTAAAAGCACGTGGAAGATAAGGCCGATTTTGATTTTCTTTTTAAAGAGTACTATCCTCAACTTTATTATTACGCATTTCATCTGATTAATAATATGGAGGCTAGTAAGGATATCGTGAGCGACGCCTTCGAATTTATTTGGGCCAATTATGCTAAAATAGACAAAGCCACTGCTAAATCTTATCTATATGTTTATGTCCGCAACAAAAGCATTGACTTTTTGCGACACCAGAATACACATGAACAGTATGTACAAATCTATTCTGAACTGACCAAAAGTTATGTTGAAACGGAGTATCAGGAGCAGGATGAAAGAATGATGCATATCAGCAAAGCTATGGAAAAGCTGACTCCACATACCAGACACATTTTAGAAGAATGCTATATTCAACGTAAGAAATATCAGGAAGTAGCGGAAGAACTGAATATCAGTGTCAGTGCAGTCAGGAAGCATATTGTGAAAGCATTGCAGGTGATACGTGAAGAATGTGCAAAAAAATCATAAATCAGGTGTCTTTATTTTATGATTAAACGTAATATAAATAAGTATGATACAGTCGAACAGTGATGAATAAAGATATTGACAATATAGATAATACAGATAAATCTGTAGAGAAAGCACTCGACATTATGGAGAGTTCTTCAGAAATAAACGTCGAACAACTGCAGGAAATGCTTAAAGATGAGGAAGCCCTGCAAGCTTGTCGTGACATCATGGATAGTAGTCTTTTCCTGCAACAAAAAAGTGAAATAGAACTACCCAATATAGAGATGGAGTTAGAACGATTCAAGAAAAAACAATACGCAGCAAGAATGCGCTCCAACCTCTGGAAAACAAGTATTGGAATAGCCGCTATGGTTACCGTTCTATTTGGAACTTACTATCTAATCAACAGCCTGACAACTCCTGCACTTGAACCAATCACTGTATTCACTGCTGATACTACTCCCCAACACATCACCCTGCAAAAAGATAACGGAGAAAAGATTGTATTAGACGAACCGCAATCAACCAATCAAACCTTACCGCAGAAAGTGATCTCAAAACCGGAGGAAAAAGAACTGGATTACAGACAAGTGATTTCAACGACCACACAAACACATGTACTCACCGTACCACGTGGCGAAAGCTTCAAAGTAGTATTATGTGACGGGACGGAAGTCTGGCTCAATGCCAATAGCAACTTTGTCTACCCTACGGCCTTTATTGGCGACGAACGTATTGTCACTTTAGAAGGCGAGGCTTATTTTAAAGTGACCAAAGATCCGAAGCGGCCTTTCATCGTAAAAACCAAAACAGTGCAGACACGTGTTCTCGGTACTGAATTCAATATACGTAGTTATACGCCCGAAGATACCCATGTAGTACTTATCAATGGAAAAGTAGAAATCAGCAACACTAAAGGAGGATCATATACCAGACTATATCCGGGAGAAGATGCACACCTGCAATCTGATGGTAACTTTATTCTAGCGGAAGTAGACCTAGACTCATACGTCTATTGGAAAGATGGCTATTTCTATTTTGATGATGTCACATTGAAAGATATTATGCAAAATCTGGGACGTTGGTACAATGTAAACATAGAATTCAGAAACAAAGAAGCAATGGAGTATAAAATGCACTTTATATCCGATCGTACCAAAGATTTAGAGCACACTATTTCATTACTTAACAGAATGAAAAAAGTAACAGTCACCTTGCAAGGCAATACGCTCACCGTAGACTAGGTTTTTATTGCATAAGTATAACAAATCTATGCAAGAAACAGCAAAATATCACTTTTCTTAAAAAATAATTCGCAAAAGGGGTATCTATTTTTTGGACTCATACGCACTAGTATTATAAACATATTCAAATAGTGTTATTAAAAACAAACGTATGAGAAATTATTGGAACCTATTTATTGTGTGCTTTCTATGCATATTGTGCTTCCAGCCCTATCGGGTAAATGCTCAAGTACAATCACAAAAGAAAATCACAATTGAATTTAGCAACGAACGATTACCGTCCGTACTAAAACGTCTAGAAAAACTTTCCGGATACAAAGTCCTATTTACGTATGATGATGTCAAGAAATTCACTGTTTCAGGCTCCATCAAAGATAAGAGCATAGAACAAACTCTCGACATTATCCTAGCTAACAAGCCATTAGAATATCATATTGAAGACCAATTTATCACAATCACTACCAAAGGACCTTCCAAACAAGCGAAAGTATTTAATGTAAAAGGAGTAGTTATTTCTGGTGATGACGGGCAGCCGCTCATCGGCGCAACAGTTGTTATCAAAGGAAGTAAGTCGGGGGTATTAACGGACATAGATGGGAAGTTTTCTATAGAAAATGTATCCAATAAATCTCTGTTACAATTTTCTTATATAGGAATGAAACCGCAAGATCTGACTCCTACCCCGACTATGAATGTTACATTAATGCCTGATGTACAAACTCTATCTGAAGTAGTAGTAACAGGTATGCAAAAAATGGATAAACGTCTGTTTACGGGAGCAACCAACCAATTGTCCGCAGATGAAGTCAAACTAGATGGTTTGCCTGATATTAGCCGGGGACTCGAAGGACGTGCCGCAGGTGTATCCGTACAAAATGTTTCCGGTACATTTGGTACCGCCCCGAAAATCCGAGTACGTGGTGCCACATCTATTTTCGGCAGTTCAAAGCCATTGTGGGTGGTAGATGGAGTAATTATGGAAGATGCAATTGATGTAGGTCCGGATGATTTATCCTCAGGTGATGCAGAAACTCTAATCAGTTCTGCTATTGCCGGCTTGAACTCCGATGATATTGAAAGCTTTCAAATATTGAAAGACGGATCAGCAACCTCTATCTATGGTGCACGAGCCATGGCAGGGGTTATTGTAGTAACTACCAAAAAGGGAAAAGCCGGTGTCAGCAAAATCAGCTACACCGGTGAGTTTACAACTCGTATGATTCCCAGTTATAAAGAATTCAATATTATGAATTCACAGGAACAAATGGGAATCTATAAAGAGATGGAACAAAAAGGATGGCTTAATAATAGCGATACCTATCGTGCAAAAGATAGCGGAGTGTATGGACGTATGTATCAATTGATCAATCAATATAATCCAGTTACAGGGCTATTCGGACTTGCCAATACTCCAGAAGCACGCAATGCTTACCTGCGCGAAGCGGAAATGAGAAATACCGATTGGTTTGATGCTTTATTTTCCAACAACATCACCCAGAATCATTCTGTCAGTATCACTTCCGGAACAGAAAAGTCTTCATTCTATGCTTCATTAAGTGCTATGTCAGACCCGGGCTGGTACAAGCAAAGTGAAGTAAAACGCTATACAGCTAATTTAAATACAACATATAATATATATAAGAATTTATCTATAAATTTAATCTCTAGTGCTTCCTACCGTAAGCAAAAAGCGCCCGGAACACTAAGTTCAGAAGTGAATGCAGCCAGTGGAGAAGTCACCCGTCAATTTGACATCAATCCATATTCGTATGCACTAAACACATCACGTGCATTGGATCCGGCAGTGGACTATACAGCCAACTACGCACCATTCAATATCCTTCATGAATTGGATAACAATTATATGGACTTAAACGTAGTTGACGTTAAATTCCAAGGAGAAGTAAAATGGAAAGCACTTCCTGAATTAGAGCTTAGCGCATTAGGAGCAGTCAGATATCAAGCTTCTTCACAAGAGCATAATATTAAAGACCACTCGAATCAGGCAACAGCATATCGCACAGGAATGGATGACGCCACTATTCGTGACAACAATAATTTACTCTACACCAACCCCGACAATCCTTATGCTTTACCCATCAGCATACTGCCGGAAGGCGGTATTTATCAACGTAAGGACTATCGCATGCTAGGAGTAGACTTTCGTGCCACAGCATCCTGGAATCATTTATTTGCAGAAAAGCATATAACCAATCTTTTCGCCGGCATGGAGGTGAATGATTTAAAACGTATGCAGAATTATTTTCAAGGATGGGGAATGCAATATACAATGGGGGAAATACCATCGTACGTCTATGAATTCTTCAAGAAAGGTATTGAGTCCGGTGAAAACTATTATGGATTAAACCATACCACAACAAGGAGTGTAGCTGGTTTTGCCAATGCAACCTATTCTTATGATGGCCGTTATACAATAAACGGAACATTCCGCTATGAAGGCACCAACCGTATGGGAAAAAGCCGTTCTTCCCGATGGTTGCCTACATGGAATATATCAGGAGCATGGAATGTACATGAAGAAAATTCTTTGAAACATTCAGTTCTGTGCTGTCACATTTAACATTCAAAGCATCTTATTCTTTAACGGCCGACAGAGGTCCGGAATATGTAACGAATTCACATGCCATAATCACCAGCTATTCTCCATTTCGCCCTTTCACTAGCGGACAGGAAACCGGACTTTATGTATCCGACCCCGAAAATAGTGAATTGACTTACGAAAAGAAGCATGAGTTAAACATCGGTGCTGACATGGGATTCTTAGACAACCGGATCAACTTCTCAATCGACTGGTATAAACGCAACAACTATGACCTGATTGGTATAACTCCAACACAGGGAGTAGGTGGTTCTATCTACAAATATGCCAATATAGCCTCCATGAAGTCACATGGCATTGAATTCACCATCTCAAGCAAGAATATCCAATCGAAAGACTTCTCATGGAACACGGATTTCATCTTTTCCAAAGCAAAAAATGAAGTGACCGAACTTAACGCCCGATCAAGCGTGATGGACCTGGTTTCAGGTTATGGTTTTGCACGTCAGGGCTACCCGGTACGTGGTTTGTTCTCTATCCCATTTGTCGGTCTAAGTTCAAATGGTATCCCTATGTATAATATCAATGGAAAAATAACCAGTACGGATATTGATTTTCAAACACGTGACAATATAGACTATCTAAAATATGAAGGTCCCACTGATCCTACTATAACAGGTAGCTTTGGTAATATCTTCACCTATAAAGCATTCAAGTTAAATGTATTTATCACCTATTCATTTGGTAATGTAGTACGTTTAAATCCATGCTTCAACTATCAATACAGTGACTTATCCTCTATGCCCCGTGAATTCAAAAATCGCTGGACAGTTCCGGGTGATGAGAAGCATACCAATATCCCTGCCATCATTTCCAAACGTCAATATGAAGACAATAAAGATTTGATGTATGCATATAATGCCTATAATTACTCTACAGAACGAATTGCCAAAGGAGACTTTATTCGTATGAAGGAGATTTCCTTGTCCTATGATTTTCCCAAATCATGGATTACATCAGCAAAGATATCCAATTTATCTTTAAAACTTCAGGCTACCAATTTATTCCTAATTTACGCAGATAAAAAGCTAAACGGACAGGACCCGGAATTTTTCAATACCGGTGGAGTTGCCTCCCCTGTGCCCCGTCAGTTCACATTGACTCTTAGATTAGGATTTTAACCATTCAGATAATTATAAAAATGATGAAATACAAAAACGTATTATATACAGCAGTCATTTCAACCTTATGCCTGGGAACAACCTCCTGTAGCGATTTTTTGGATGAAATGCCGGATAACCGAACAGAACTAACTACCGAAGAGAGTATTACCAAAGTATTGGTATCTGCATACCCTATGACCACCAATTGTCACATAGGAGAATTCTACAGTGACAACATTGATGAAAATAGTAAAGCATACAGCTATCTTTTCCGGTTAAATGAGCACTTGTATCGCTGGCAGCAAACCACTGAAGAGAATCAAGACTCACCTCATGCCTTATGGAATGATTGTTATAATTCGATTGCATCAGCCAACCAAGCTCTGGCAGCTATTGAGCAAATGGGAAACCCTCAATCATTGTCAGCGCAAAAAGGGGAAGCTTTAATATGTCGCGCATATAATCATTTCATATTAGCTACGACATTCTGCAAAGCATATGGTACAAATGCAGATAAAGACTTAGGTATACCTTACATAAAGGAACCAGAAACATCTGTAAATCCACAATACTCACGTGGAACAGTTGCCGAAGTCTACCAAAATATCGCAGCCGATTTAGAAGAAGGATTGCCTCTAATCGACGACAATATTTACTCACGAGTGAAATATCATTTTAATAAAAAAGCTGCCTATGCATTTGCTGCCCGCTTTTATCTATATTACACACAGCCGGATTTTTCTAACTGCCAGAAGGTTATCAATTATGCCAATATAGTACTCGGCACAAATGCTTCCCAATATTTACGTGACTGGGCTGCATTAGGAGCTTTATCTCCCAACAAGAATATACAGCCGAACGCTTATGTAGATGCAGATAATCGGGCAAATCTACTGGTTATATCAGCAGCTTCATATTGGCCATTAGTTTCCGATCCGGGTTATGCCAACTGTGAAAGATACTGCATGAATAATATTACTGCCTCGGAAAGTTGTAAATCCGAAGGTCCATGGGGAGACCAGTCAAGCTACCATCAAATTCCATTTGCGCCTGGTGGCTCTATCAAAAACGGATTCCGCCGTTTAGTCATCTATCAGCAATTCACATCAGGCAACAGCTGGATCGGTTATATGCTGTATCCTGCTTTCACTACCGATGAAGCATTGCTTTGCCGGGCTGAAGCTTACACATTACTAAAGCGTTACGACGAAGCTGCAGCCGATATAGATGTCTGGCAGAAAGCCTTTACGAAAAATACGCGGCCCCTAACCAAAGAAACAATCAATGATTTTTATGCTCAACTAAAATATTACAAGCCGGAAGCTCCGACGGTAAAGAAGGAATTACATCCGGATTTTGTAATAGAAAAAGGCATGCAAGAGAATCTGATACATTGTATTCTACATGCAAGACGCCTGCTAACTTTAGAAGAGGGACTTAGATGGCAAGATATAAAACGCTATGGTATCGTAATCTACCGCCGCTACTATGAAGGTTATACTTTAGTGAATATCACCGACAAGATGGACACGAATGATCCCAGACGTGCTATTCAACTACCAGCCAGTGTCATTACAGCAGGTATGCAACCAAATCCAAGAAATGACTAACTAACTTAAGGAGGGAAAAATATGAAGAAATACATCATATATAGTTTAATCATGACATTAACCTGTGGACTGGGTGCTTGCAACAACGACGAGGACGTGGACAAAGCAAACAGCATCTTCTCTACAGAGGAAGTAGAACGCAGCCTATTCGATAACTGGATATTGGGCAATTACACCCATCCATATAATATCGCATTGAAATATCGCATGGAAGATAACGAGAGCGACATGACACATATATTAGCTCCTGCCGACTATAAGAAATCCGTAGTACTGGCTAAAATTATCAAACATGTATGGCTGGAAGCATACGATGAAGCGACCGGTAATCCAGACTTTTTACGTCAATACATCCCCAAGACCATTCACTTTATCGGCTCTCCTGCCTATGAAGACAATGGAACCATGGTATTAGGAACGGCTGAAGGAGGCATGAAAATTACATTATACAATGTAAATGACATCAATCCTGATAAAATAGATATCAATCTGCTAAACGAATATTATTTCCAGACAATGCACCATGAGTTCGCCCACATCCTGCATCAAACCAAAAACTATGATCCAGCATTTGATCGCATCACAGAAAATGCCTATATCGGCAGCGATTGGTATATGGTGGGAGCTAACCGTAACGCATGGCAACAAGGATTTGTCACTTCTTATGCAATGAGTGAATCGCGTGAAGATTTTGTCGAGAACATTGCAGTGTATGTCACAAATACAGAAAGCTACTGGAATAATATGTTACAGAGTGCCGGTGAACGTGGCCGTGCACTTATCAAACAGAAATTCGAAATAGTCTATAGTTATATGGAACAAACCTGGGGAATCAATCTGGATGAATTACGTGACATCGTTCTACGACGTCAGGATGAAATAGCAAACGGTAATGTAGACTTAAGTATTATTGAATAAACTATGAAAATTATGAAGAAATATCTATCAATATACACACTTCTGGCATTGACTTGCATTGCATTACAATCTTGCCTTTTCTCTGAAGAAGAAATATTCGACGAATCATCTGCCAACAGAGCTACAGCCGATGTAATAAAATGCCAGGAGATTCTTAAAGATGTTCCAAACGGATGGAAACTGGAATATTACATAGGAAGCAACTATGCCGCAGGGGCAGTCACTTTATTAATGAAATTTGATGGAAAACAGGTAGAAATGGCTTCGGAAACAGGAGCAGAAGGTTACAAGCCAGGTACTATAATAACCTCTCTGTATCAAGTTAAATCGGAGCAAAGCACTATGCTCACTTTCGACTCATATAACCAGCTGATCCACATGTTTTCAGGTCCTTTAGGCCTGAACATGAATGTGGGAGGAGATTATGAGTTCATTATCATGAGTGCAACTCCTGACAAGGTTATTCTGCAAGGGAAAAAATATAAAAATATAATGGAAATGACGCCTATGCCCAAAGACATACCATGGCGTATCCAGCTTGAGGATATCATTGATATCGAGAAAGATGCCTTTCTGAATACATATCGCATGGAAAAAGGGGGACAAATACTGAACTACTTTATACGCGACAATGGCACAATGTCTACATTCTCTGTTTACAGTACTGATTATAGCATTGCAGGAAGCTTACCATATATTTATACAGAAAAAGGACTGAAGTTACAGTCTCCGTTCAATGCTAACGGAGTTAAAATCCAGCACTTCAAATGGGATAAAAAGTCCAGACTATTTGTTTGTACCGATGCAGATGCAACAGATATTGTACTAAAAGAGTATTACCCCGAGAATTATCTGCAATACGAAGACTATATAGGTACCTATACTGCAACGGTTGACAATTACGATGAAGGCCCGATTACACAATCTGTAACCATCACTCCTAAAGTCAGAGGAGAAAGTTATACACTGAAAAGTATTGGCGGATTCAACTTCACTCTTCTGTATGACAAAGCCAACGGAAAACTGACTTTAGATTCACAAAGTATAAGTCCGGCTTCTTCATCGTCTTACTACTTTGCGTGTGCGGCAGGTGTAGAAGGATACGCTCACACAGAATTAAGTTTGCCTTCACGCTTACGCAGTGGATTAGTAAATGTTACGGTGAAAACCAATCCTTTCACTTTCTACTTCGCGGATAAAGCAAGCCAAGAAAATACGTCATTGATAATCTGGGCTTATTCATCCGATGAATATTCAACTTCGGGGCTAATGGGTTACTGGAGCTGGTATAACTCAATCTTAATGGTAAAAGAAAACGAAGGTAATTAATACAATTATGAGAAAGTTTTTTAATATATTCTTATTTGTACTTTGCACCATAGCAATAGCGGGATGCAATGATACGGAAAGCAGCGAATCCAAGTTAGAAATCAAAGCTGTAAATACTAATTTCCAGGCCCCCGGTGGAAAAGGGTATATACAACTCCAATCAACAGGGAATATCACAGCAGATATTGATGCCGACTGGTGTGTATTGAAAGAAGTAAACCCCAATGAAGTAGTATTCGAAGTAAAAGAAAACACCGGTTACTCTGGTAGAAACGCTTTATTGACAATCAGTAACGGAGTAGAAAAAAAGGCATTCAATATCAATCAATCCGGAGCTGTTTTCATCTTCGGTAAAGACGAGTGGATGCTCCGCACCGATAATAAAGCAGCTACGCTACCTATAAAATTACAAAGTTCTTTCGATTATGTAATAGACATACCCGCAGAAGCTCAAAGCTGGTTATCATTTGAACAGAATGCGAAAGGAATAAACTTCAAAGTAAAAGAAAACACTTCCGGGAAAATGAGAGGAGCTATTGTCAACGTGACAGCTAAAGACAGATCGACTTCTTATCAGGTGATACAATATGATGTGGACGAGCTTATTGGAACATGGCAAGGAATGTTTTCAGACGGACAGATGAATTACGGTTTGAAAGATGTTACGATTGAAAAACTGGAAAACGGAACATATCAGCTTTCAAACATGTTAACCGGCTTGCCCTATAAACTGAAAGCCAAAGCTGTAGATAACTGCCTGGCGCTTGAAGCCGGACAAAATCTGGGAGTCTTCGCAAACAACTCATATCTCTCATTCGAAATTCTTAGCTCTGATCTATATTATGTAAAAGACCCTTCCGTAACAATCTCATTAGGTCCTGTAATGTTAACAGACGGTACATTCGTTTTCGCTTTTTCGGGAATAAAAGAAAGTGATCCTTTTGGTTTTGTTTTCCGGGTATATGAAGATGCAGAACTACAGAAAGTTATAGACAATCTATCCATTTTTATCAACTGTATTCTTTTTAAAGAAGACATAATTCAATAACATATGAAAAAGATACTATTAACCAGCTTTATTGTGGCATTAGGATTACTTGGTGCAAGCTGTAAAGATGATAATAATGCAGCAGGCGGAGGAGGAGAAATACTTCCGGATCAGCAGATAAGCTGTGAAATATTTATGCCGGCTGATGGCGCAACCGTTATTATGTCAGACAAACTGATTATCAGAGGGGAAGGGACTACAAACTATGGTAAAATCATTTCTGCAGAACTGAAAGTCGGGGAAGAGATTATCACTGACATCACTTCAATTCCATTCTATTATGAGTATACCTTCTCCAAAGATGCCGAACCGGGAGAACTGAAAATTGAGTTAGCAGTTAAAGGAGATCACGAAGGTAGTGCTTTGGCAACTATTACTGTCACAACAGAACTTGGTGACAGACCTGCTCCCCCTCAATATGGAGAAGTGCTAACCGATACCCGTGATGGAAATACATACAAAACCGTACAACTTGCAGACCAGTTATGGATGGCAGAAAATTTACGCTATCTACCAGAGCAACAGTTTGATGTGTCCTCAACCGAACCAAGATATTACGTAATGTTTGATAATGATGCAAAAACAGAACTTGGAAAAGCTTATTTGAAAACTTATGGAGCCTACTATAACTTGCCTGCCGCACTTCAAAGTGAAATAGCATCGGGAGAAAATGAGACGCGGAATATAAAAGGCGTTTGTCCTGACGGATGGCATATTCCTTCACAGAAAGAATGGCAGACATTATCTAAATATGTTTTAGACTCCGGCATGGCCGCTATTATGAGTGATGGCCAGGTAGACGAAACAGCAATAGCAAAAGCTTTAGCTTCAACAACGATGTGGATGCTGCCAGAATATACAGAAATAGAACCACAACCAACTTGGGTTGGTGTTGAAATGGAAAAGAATAATGCAACCTTGTTCAATGGTTTACCCATCGGATTCCGTGCATGTGCAGGTGATGAAGACTGGATGCATTCCTGCTACAGTGCTGGCTGGTGGAGTTCGACAGCTGGAGTACAAATGGGACCTGAATTCGGTATCACCGTACGTTTGTGGTCAGACCTTCACACATTTGTAACCAATGCAGAATTCAATCCGGGAGTAGGTCTCCCTGTCCGTTGTATCAAAGACTAACTATTATATTATTACTCACTAAATATAAATACATTTATGAAAAAGTTTGGATTCCTTTTATTCGCAGTCTTAGGACTAATTGCTTGTGGTGACGACAACAACGACCCCACTCCCGAGCAACATGTAACATGCTCCATATCTGCACCTGCTGAAGGAGCTACGGTAAACATTGCAGAAAAAATGACAATCAAAGGAGAAGCTACGATTGATTTTGGTGAAATCTCAAATGTAACATTAAAAGTAGGAGGCAAAGCTATATCAGAAGTTACTGTAGTGCCTTTTAGCTACGACTATACATTCGAAGCTAACCAAGCCGAAGGAGCACTGAAAATTGAATTAACCGTCAAAGGTGATCAGGGAACAATGGCTACAAGCGAAGTAAACATCACTCTGACAAAACCGGAACCGACTCCTGAACCTGGCGAAGGAGAAATGGTTGATTCACGTGACAACCATGTATACAAAACCGTAGAAATCGGTGAGCAGACATGGATGGCTGAAAATCTGGCTTATTTACCTAAAGTGAATAAACCTGCCGCTGCCGCTACTTGCGAAGGAGAACCTCTCTATTTCGTTTATGACTACGATGGTGAAGATGTAAATGCCGCAAAAAATACTGAAATATACAAAACACATGGAGTTTTATATAACTGGTATGCTGCAATGAATAAAGAAAATGAAGAGGGAAAGGATGCAGATGCTGTACCAAGTGGAGTGCAAGGAATCTGTCCAAGCGGATGGCACCTACCTAGTAAAGCAGAGTGGAAAATATTAGAAAATTTTGTAGCTGAACAATTAACTCCTGTTGAAGGAGATGTATGGGAAGATGACTTTGGAGACAAACACTCTGATCCGAATTGCAAGAATGTTTGGTCGGCATTAGCAGGTCTTGAAGGATGGAGTCCTTCCGGAAACTCCGACATGAACCCTGACTTGGCAAATGGGCCTCGTAATACTTACGGACTTACTATTATTCCTTCCGGGCAATGCTATCATACAGGAAGCTTTGGCTGGTCAGAAAGTGGTGTCGATCTCTGGACCACAGATATGCAAACCCAAGGGGCAGGAAATATTACTTTTAGTAATAATAGCTACGGAATAACTTATTCTAAATATGGAATAACCCCCAAACGTGGTTTTCCTATACGCTGTATAAAAAACTAATTTGATAATATAAATCTCTCTTAGTATACATAAAGGAGGTGTGTCGGGATGACATACCTCTTTTTTTGTTTATGAATAATCAAGCAATATTTCTTTATTAACTTAATGCTTCACAGAAAAGCAAATCAAAAAATAAACAGACCTTGGCAACAAACTAACCAAAAATTTGTTTACTTTGTATCTCATCAATGATTGAACTACTAATAAATTCCACATATTATGGCAAAAAAGAAAGAAAAGAAAGAGAAAAAGGCCGGCAAAAGAATGAGTAAGAAAGAGCTGGCAGCATTATTGATAGACTTTTTCCATGCCAAACCGAACGAAACCTTGAGTATGAAATATATTTTCTCGGAATTGCGTCTCACCACCCATCCGCAGAAAATGCTATGCGTCGATATACTACATGACCTTTTAGCTGACGATTATATTTCCGAAATAGAAAAAGGAAAATTCCGCCTCACCAATCATGGAACGGAGATGGTAGGGACTTTCCAACGGAAAAGCAATGGCAAAAACTCATTTATCCCCGAAGGAGGAGGTGAACCAATATTTGTGGCCGAACGTAACTCGGCACATGCCATGAACAATGACAAAGTAAGGATCACCTTCTATGCCAAACGCAAGAACAAAGATGCCGAGGGCGAAGTAATAGAAATACTGGAACGTGCTAACGACACTTTCGTCGGCACACTGGAAGTAGCTAAATCATATGCATTCCTAGTGACGGAAAACCGTACACTTGCCAATGACATCTTTATCCCGAAAGACAAACTGAAAGGTGGAAAGACCGGCGATAAAGCCATCGTGAAAGTAACCGAATGGCCGGACAAAGCAAAGAATCCTATCGGACAAGTGATAGATATATTAGGCCAAGCCGGTGATAACACTACGGAAATGCACGCTATTCTTGCAGAATTCGGCTTGCCATACGTATATCCGAAAGCTGTGGAAACAGCCGCAGACAAGATTCCTGCCGAGATTTCAGCAGAAGAAATAGCCAAACGCGAAGATTTCCGCAAGACCACCACTTTCACCATCGACCCGAAAGACGCCAAAGACTTTGACGATGCGCTTTCTATCCGTAAGCTGAAAGACGGATTATGGGAAGTAGGTGTGCACATCGCCGACGTGACACATTACGTGAAAGAAGGAGGAATCATCGACAAAGAAGCAGAGAAGCGGGCAACCTCCGTTTATCTGGTAGACCGTACCATCCCGATGCTTCCCGAACGGTTGTGTAACTTCATCTGTTCACTCCGTCCGAATGAAGAAAAACTTGCTTTCTCCGTCATCTTTGATATTACTGAAAAGGGAGAAGTCAGAAATTCACGCATCGTACATACAGTCATCAATTCCGACCGCCGTTTCACTTACGAAGAGGCACAGCAGATTATTGAAACCAAAGAAGGAGACTACAAAGAAGAAGTACTCACACTGGATACCATTGCCAAAGCACTTCGTGAGAAACGTTTCGCAGCAGGAGCCATCAACTTCGACCGCTACGAGGTGAAGTTTGAAATTGACGAGAAAGGAAAACCGATCAGCGTTTATTTCAAAGAATCGAAAGACGCCAACAAACTGGTGGAAGAATTCATGTTGCTTGCCAACAGAACAGTGGCAGAGTTCGTCGGTAGAGTTCCCAAAAATAAAAAGCCTAAAGTGCTTCCTTACCGTATCCACGACCTTCCCGATCCGGAGAAACTGGAGAATCTGTCACAATTCATCGCCCGCTTCGGCTACAAAGTACGTACAAGCGGAACGAAGACGGATATTTCAAAATCCATCAACCACCTGCTAGACGACATACACGGAAAGAAAGAAGAAAACCTGATTGAAACCGTATCTATCCGTGCCATGCAAAAAGCCCGTTATTCGACTCACAACATCGGTCACTACGGACTGGCATTCGAATATTACACCCACTTTACTTCACCCATCCGCCGTTTCCCGGACATGATGGTACACCGTCTGGTAACGAAGTATATGGACGGAGGGCGCAGTGTATCCGAAGCTAAATACGAAGACCTATGCGACCACAGTTCGAACATGGAACAAATTGCAGCCAACGCTGAACGCGCTTCCATCAAATACAAACAAGTGGAATTCATGAGCGAACGTCTGGGACAGATTTACGACGGCGTTATCTCCGGTGTCACCGAATGGGGGCTCTACGTAGAACTGAACGAGAACAAATGCGAAGGTCTGGTTCCTGTCCGTGATCTGGATGACGATTATTATGAGTTCGATGAAAAGAATTATTGTCTTCGCGGACGTCGCAAAAACAAGATCTATAGTTTGGGAGATGCCATCACCGTTCGTGTAGCCCGCGCTAATCTGGAAAAGAAACAGTTGGACTTTGAATTAATAGAAAAGTAAAAGTTTGAATATTCAAGCAAACTGAAAAGCTCATTCAACCCCTGATAACATTAGTACAGAAATACGACTGATTAGATAAATCTGTGAAAGCAACGAGAAAAAAGTTTGCATAGATTTGTGTAATCAGTCGTAAGTCTGTACTTTAGCGTATCATTTTGATTATTCTTACTATTATAACATTCATATATCCATGAAAACTGTCATTATCGAAGACAAACAACGAATCGAGTCCATTATCCTGCATTGCGATGCCTGTTTTGTGGGCATTACAGATTTAGAAGGTAATCCCTATGTAGTTCCCATGAACTTCGGTTATGAAGATGGCATCATATATCTGCATTCAGGTCCCGAAGGCAGCAAGTTAGAGATGTTGAAACACAATAATAATGTATGTATCACTTTCAGCCTCGGACATAAACTTGTCTACCAACACGAAAAGGTAGCCTGCAGTTACAGTATGCGTTCCGAAAGCGCGATGTGTCGGGGGCAAGTGGAATTCATCGAAGAGATAGACGATAAACGCCGTGCACTGGATATTATCATGCGTCATTATACAGACAACGCATTCAGCTATTCCGATCCTGCCGTACGTAACGTAAAAGTGTGGAAAGTAGCTGCCCGACAGATGACAGGAAAAGCCTTCGGTCTGCGAGCCAACGAAAAACCATAAAACAGTTTCCAGCTTTCAGCTAATGAATTTAACTTCATGTTCCACACCCGTCTAAGAAATGAATACAGCATTCAAGAAGCATGACGGAGTATCTCCAAGCAAATTTCTCTAAACAAAAGTTTAGAGAAATTTTACCCTCACACTTTCACCCTCTGGCTGTATCTCTTTATCCACCGGTATTACAGGTGTGAGATTTATAACACAATTATAAAAGCTACTCTATCTGTTCATTTCAAATTGTTTTTGTATACTTGCAACATAAATAAAAATAAATAGATAAGTACTCTTACAAAAAAATAACTTATGAAGAAATTACTATGTCTCGCCCTGTTAATATCTGCCGGAAGTATCTACACCGGCAATATCTCGGCAAGCAACAAACCTACCGGTAACAAATCCGGCAACAACTCAAAGGATATATACAAAAAGACCTGGATTGACTTCAACAAGAACGGTGTAAAGGACGTATACGAAGATCCCTCCGCTCCTATCGAAGCCCGTATTGCGGATTTGCTTTCGCAAATGACACTGGAAGAGAAGACCTGTCAGATGGCTACTCTTTACGGTTCGGGACGGGTACTGAAAGATGCATGGCCTACCGACGGATGGTCGACAGAAATCTGGAAAGACGGTATCGGGAATATCGACGAACAGGCCAACGGACTGGGTAAGTTCGGTTCTGAAATCTCCTATCCGTATGCCAACAGTGTGAAGAATCGCCACACCATTCAGCGCTGGTTTGTGGAACAGACACGACTGGGTATTCCGGTCGATTTTACCAACGAGGGAATACGCGGATTATGTCACGACCGGGCTACCATGTTTCCCGCTCAATGCGGGCAAGGTGCCACGTGGAACAAAAAACTGATCCGGGAAATTGCGAAAGTCACTGCTGATGAGGCGAAAGCACTCGGATATACCAATATTTATGCTCCGATTCTGGACATCGCACAAGATCCTCGTTGGGGACGTGTAGTTGAAAGTTACGGAGAAGATCCTTATCTGGTAGGCGAATTGGGTAAGCAAATGATTCTTGGTCTACAAAGTGAAGGAATCGTTGCCACTCCGAAGCACTTCGCCGTTTATAGTATTCCGGTCGGTGGACGCGACGGAGGTACACGTACCGATCCGCACGTGGCTCCGCGTGAGATGAAGACTCTGTATCTGGAACCATTCCGTAAAGGTATTCAGGAAGCGGGTGCACTGGGCGTCATGAGTTCTTACAACGACTATGACGGGGAGCCTGTTTCCGGAAGTTATCATTTCCTCACGGAAATTCTGCGTCAGCAGTGGGGATTTAAAGGATATGTAGTTTCGGATAGTGAAGCGGTGGAATTTCTACATACTAAACATCGTATCACTCCCACAGAAGAAGAAATGGCGGCACAAGTGGTAAATGCCGGATTGAATATCCGCACGAACTTCACTCCGCCACAGGACTTTATTCTTCCATTACGCCGTGCTATTAGTGAGGGCAAAGTCTCTCTGCATACGCTCGATCAACGTGTTGGTGAGATTCTCCGTGTCAAGTTTATGATGGGTCTTTTTGATAATCCATATCCCGGTGATGACCGTCGCCCGGAAGTGGTAGTGCATAATGCCACCCATCAGGATGTATCTATGAGAGCAGCTTTAGAATCTATCGTACTTTTGAAGAATGAGAATCAAATGCTTCCGTTATCCAAGAACTTCAGCAAAATAGCTGTGATTGGCCCGAATGCGGAAGAAGTGAAAGAACTGACTTGCAGATACGGTCCCGCCAATGCATCTATAAAGACTGTCTATCAGGGAATCAAAGAATATCTGCCCAATGCAGAAGTTCGCTATGCAAAAGGCTGTGATATTATTGATAAGTATTTCCCGGAAAGTGAACTGTACAATGTTCCATTAGATACACAAGAGCAAGCGATGATTAATGAAGCCGTAGAATTAGCAAAGGCTTCGGATGTCGCTATCCTTGTATTAGGTGGAAATGAGAAGACGGTTCGGGAAGAATTCTCACGTACCAATCTCGATCTCTGCGGACGCCAACAGCAATTATTGGAAGCTGTTTATGCCACAGGAAAACCAGTCGTTCTGGTAATGGTAGACGGAAGAGCAGCTACTATCAACTGGGCAAACAAATATGTCCCTGCCATCATTCATGCTTGGTTCCCCGGCGAATTCATGGGAGATGCCATCGCCAAAGTTCTTTTCGGAGACTATAACCCGGGCGGACGTCTGGCAGTTACTTTCCCGAAATCAGTGGGACAGATTCCTTTTGCATTCCCATTCAAGCCGGGTTCGGATTCAAAAGGAAAAGTCCGTGTTGCCGGTGTGCTTTATCCTTTCGGATATGGTTTAAGCTATACGACTTTCGGATATTCAGACTTGAAAATCTCTAAACCGGTTATCGGGGCACAAGAGAATATCACTCTTTCATGCACTGTAAAGAATACAGGAAAGAAAGCAGGGGATGAAGTAGTCCAGCTTTATATCCGTGATGATTTTAGTAGCGTAACAACCTACGATAAAGTATTACGTGGTTTCGAACGTATTCATTTGCAACCGGGAGAAGAACAAACGGTTAACTTTACCCTTACTCCTCAAGACTTAGGGTTATGGGATAAGAATAATCAGTTTACAGTAGAGCCGGGAAGTTTCTCGGTGATGGTGGGGGCTTCTTCGGAGGATATTCGGTTGAAGGGAAGTTTCGAGGTTCAATAAACTAAAAATGTAAGCAGACAAAGGTTACCTACATTCAAAATACTTATTAAAATATGGTCAAACAATAAATTGAGACTCCATTCTCTTTCTATCGTTTGACCATATTTGATGAATATACCTAAACTAACCTTATTGAAAACGTCGCTTTAGCTATGTTATTGCAAACTGAATTTCTTTGTTTGTACATCGCGGCTATTTCCACCAACCATCACTTCAAATTCACCCGGTTCACATACCCAATTCAACGCACTATTATAGAATTTCAGTTGTTCTGCAGTGATATCGAAAGAAACAGTACGGCTTTCTCCTTTCTTCAAATGAATACGTTCGAAGCCTTTCAACTCTTTTACCGGACGCGCTACACTTCCTACCATATCACGGATATACATTTGTACAACTTCATCAGCATCATAGTTGCCCGTATTGGTTACAGTGACAGAAGCCGTTATCTTACCATTTTCATTCATAGAGTTATTACTAAGTTGGAGGTCACCATACCGGAATGTGGTGTATGACAGACCATATCCAAATGGATAAAGAGGTTCATTGTCTATATCAAGGTAGTTACTACGGAATTTGCTGAACCACTTTCCTGCCTCCAAAGGACGACCTGTATTCAGATGATTGTAATACAAAGGAATTTGTCCTACATTCTTCGGGAAAGTCGTAGTTAGTTTTCCACTCGGGGAAACATCTCCGAATACAACATCACATATCGCATCAGCTGCTTCACTGCCTCCGAACCATACATTCAATATAGCCGGGAAGTTTT
This sequence comes from Bacteroides sp. BFG-637, assembly GCF_024793605.1. Lineage (NCBI taxonomy): Bacteria > Pseudomonadati > Bacteroidota > Bacteroidia > Bacteroidales > Bacteroidaceae > Bacteroides > Bacteroides sp. BFG-637. The sequence continues at coordinate 1,369,440 of NZ_JANUPD010000002.1, forward strand.
CCTGCTCCCAAGTCATCACAGTGCTGCGACCTGCAAAATAGACCAAAACAATCGGTTTGCCTGTCTTTTTCAATGCTATCAGAAGATCGCGCTGGGCATCCGGCATTTCAAGATTAGTACGACTACTGGATTCACCGCTCATTTCAGACGATTCACCGACAGCTGCTACAATTACATCAGCCTGCGAAGCTATATTCAGAGCCTCATCCAACAATTCCTGTGCGCTACGCGGATCACGCATCTCACGACCGAACATGGTAGCTTCTGCCTCTCTTTGGGCGTCATACATCAGATTCGATCCTTTTGCATAAAGTACTTCCGCTTTGCCTGCCAATGATTGCTTCCATGCTATCATACAAGGAATTGTATTTATCAAAAGCAGCCGCCACACTCCATGTACCCGGCATATTGGCCTTTGTATTAGCTAACGGACCAACCAGAGCTATTTTACCTTTACGCTGCAATGGGAGCAGGTTGTTTTCATTCTTCAGAAGCACAAATGTTTCAGTAGCTATTTTACGGGCTACAGCACGATTCTCCGCAGTGAAGATATCTCTCTTTACCCGGCTTGCATCACAATATTTATAAGGATCATCAAACAATCCGAGCTTGTATTTCGCTTCGAGAATACGACGGCAGGCTTTATCTATTTCAGCCATTGTTACTTTTCCTTCTTTCAGAGACTTCTCCAGAGTAGTGAGGAACCCGTCTGCCACCATATCCATATCGGTTCCGGCACTAAGCGACATGGCAGATACTTGTTGCAAATCTCCCATCCCGTGAGCAATCATTTCGGAAATAGCTGTATAGTCTGTTACCACAAAACCATCAAATCCCCAGCGGTCACGCAGTACATCGGTCATCAACCATTTATTACCGGTAGCAGGAATGCCATCGACCACGTTGAAAGAAGTCATCACACTACCCACACCTGCATCAATAGCTGCTTTGTAAGGAGGAAAATAATTATTGAACATACTTAGGTGACTCATGTCCACTGTGTTATAGTCACGACCTGCTTCGGGTGCACCATACAGGGCAAAGTGTTTCACGCAAGCCATGATGGTGTTCTTATCCGTCAGATCGTCACCCTGATAACCTTTTACCATAGCAACCGATATCTCCGAACCTAAATAAGGGTCTTCACCTCCACCTTCAGACATACGGCCCCAACGAGGATCGCGACAGATATCAACCATAGGACTGAAAGTCCAGCAAATACCATCGGCACTGGATTCTTTGGCTGCTATACGGGCGGATTCTTTGATAGCCTCCATATCCCAGCTACAAGAGAGTGCCAAAGGAATAGGGAAAACAGTCTCATATCCGTGAATGACATCCATACCAAACAACAAAGGAATTTTCAGACGACTCTGTTCTACGGCAATCTTTTGTACTTCACGAATATTATCCACTCCTTTCACATTGAAAAGGCCGCCGACCAGGCCTTTTCTTATCTTTCCGGCTACATCACTACTCTTAGCTTGTCCGGTAACAATTTCACCCGACACAGGAAGGTTGAGCTGACCGATCTTCTCCTGTAAAGTCATCTTCCCCATCAGGTTGTCAATAAACTGATCCATTTTACCTTTATCGGCTTGTGGTGTAGCCATGGCAGTGGCAGCAGATGCCGAAATCACTGCAGCTAGCAAAAATCTACCTATTCTCATATTCTGTTTTGTATTTATATTATTCTTTCTTCTGTTTTTAGTCGGTTGCTGTAGAAGTGAAGCCCAGCTTCTTCAGTCCTTGCTGGATTTCCGGACAACTCATGAATAACCGCCAAAGCAATCCTGTACGGTAGTTCTCTATCATTGGCGCAATCGTACACTGATCGATGGCAAGATAATGCGGAACAGTCCACTTCTCGTTCGGTGAGAATGCATCGTAAAATCCATATTTACCCCAGATCCACGATCCTTGTTTATAGAAACCTTTCAAGGCAGCCATCGATTCCTCCGGTGTGTAAGGGAAAGAGGATAAAGCGGCAGTAGGAGTAATCACACCAAGATCATTGTCCGGCATGTGTGCTGAATAACCATTTATTGAATAACTCGCTGTAAGTCCCCAACAATCAGGCCCGTATCCTTTGTATCCCTTCGGATTAGTGACACAATATTGATAATCACTCATCGCATGATTGCGTACCACGTTCCAGTAGTTGGCATATTGATCGGTCAAATTACGCGGGTCAAGACCGATGTAAGAGTAGTGTGCCCAGAATAAAGGACCACCTTTTTCTTCTGCTCCATTATGTTTCAGTTCGAGCGGGTAACCGTAAGGTTTAGAGGCACTTTTGATGCCACCGCTACGCGCCCATCCTTCATGATAACATTCTTCCGGAACAGAATGTGTAGGAGATGAGGCGGCAAGGATATAGGTAATCAGACATTCATTATAACCTTCAAGCGGGAAGTTCATTTCCCAGCCATAGTTAGGAGACCAATGCCAGTATAATACATTTTGCCCACCGTTCCGGTACCAGTCGAATTCCATTCCGTGCCATAGTTCATCTATTTTAGAGGCCAATGCTTTTTCTTTTTCGTTGCCGTCTTTCACGTATTGTCGCACACACAACAGGCTTTGCATAAGGAAACTACTTTCCACCAGGTCGCCACCGTCATCTTTTGTTCCGAATGGTTTCACTTTGCCCGTAGGACCATTCAGCCAGTGCGGCCATACTCCATGAAATCGGTCGGCTTTTGCCAGATAGTCTACAATCTTCGTCAAACGAGCTATACCTTCTTCCCGGTCGATAAAGTTCCGTTCGATAGCTACTAACAAGCCGGCAACTCCAAATCCACTACCTCCGATTGTAATCACATCCTGATCTTGCTGCGGATAGATATTATCAAGGTGTATGCGTTCACAGGCCAGTCCGGAAGTCTTTTCCGCACCTTCCCACATATAGTTGAAGTGTGTTTTTTGAATATAGTCGAGCAGTTCGTTGTCGTTCGCAAATGCCACGGGGCGATCAGGCTCCGCATCAATCACTGTCTTGTTCTTTTGTGTACATGCGCATATCACTACGAGTAGGGTAATAAATATGCCGGTTCTTGTCCATTCCATCATCTTATAAAGTATTTCTTCTGATTAATAATTATTGTTTCACGACTTTCGACAACGCCGACCGTCCCGATTCATTCAAAGCTTCAATGGCAAAGTAATAAGTCGTACCAAGGTCCAGTCCCCGGAAGTCATAATGATCCGCACCGTTCACGGTTATACAGTTGTATAACTTTTCAGGAGCAATGCCATAGTAGATATTATAACCGTAGGCACCGGATGAAGGACTCCATGAAATCATCGCATTGCGCTTATCCTGTTTGTCACGTACTACTTTGAAATTTCGTACCGGAAGCGGTTTCTCCCCATCAGCAAAACCAAATATCCGAAATTCCGAGAGACAGAAATTGCCTGATGGGACATGAATGTTTTCCAGTTTCAGATAACGGGCATCCAAAGTCTCGCTCAATTCGATGTAGTCATGAGGTACATCTTTATCATTATCGCTTTTATCTACCACCAGTGTCCAGTCTGTTCCGTTATCACTGGAGTAAATACGATATTGATAATACAAATCGTTTGCACGATTATGCTGCACACTTTTATGGTCATAATAATTGAGTTGAATTGCCTTTATATGTTTCATGCCACCAAGGTCAATTTCTACCCACTCACCCGGTTCTCCGGTTTTAGCAGCCCAATACGTACGCATATTTTCATCGGTAAGATTGGAAGCGGAGTAGATACTGTCGGTACTGGATACTTTTACCGGTTTCTCATAGGAAAGAAGCATCCAGCCGGTGAACCGGTCAGACGGATTTTTAATATCGTAGTCAGCATTCCAGTATGGGTAGTCGCCGAATGCTGTGGTAGAATACATTACTCCATCCGGATCGAATGCCGTAGGATATAATCCGATACGCCTTTCAAACTTATATTTGAGAGACAACATACAAGTACCTACATGCCAGTAATTTCCCTTCAGGTCCTGAAAAGTACCACTGTGTCCTACTCCCTGCACAAATCCACCGGGTTTATAACTCATCGGATTATGCTGCTGGTAAGTGAACGGCCCCAATGGCGAATCACTGACATATACCCCGTCAGCATACACTTTGAATTCCGTACCCGGAGCACCGTACTGGAAATAATATTTTCCATCATGCTTCGTCATATAAGCCCCTTCGGTAAACGGACGTAACGTCACTTCGTCATCATTATTCATGCCAAATCGCTCCCAGCCATGCTCTTCCGGACGAAGCATCATGATATCGTAGATCTTACTAACCGGACGGAAATCATCACGACTGATCTCTACACCTTTAAGAGGATATTCATTACTGGAACCGTAATAAAGATAAAGTTTACCGTCATCATCCAAAAACAGGCAAGGGTCCCATGAAGGTAACGTATTACGTTCGATAGCACGCTTGAAACGCCCGGATTTGGGAGACGTGCTATACCACACAGGCAATCCCTCATAAGTAGAACCGGTATAGAACAGTGTATCTCCGCTTACAAACGCTGCCGGAGCACACATATCGTCATCTGTAGGACGACGTTGGAAAGAAGCCGGAGCAAATTCCCAGTCGCTTAGATTTTTCGAATAATGGAAACCTCCTTGGTTCGTTGAAAACAGGAAATACTCATCTTTATAAGTTAACCCCATCGGATCGGCAGAAGATCTGAATGATCCGCCAAACTGAACATTGTTGTTATAAGGTTCATAGTTATAACTAATATTCATAGGATTGCAATAGGTACGAGTGACAGGATGCACAGGGTCATACCACCTTGTAGCTTGAGCAGGCTGGCGCTGCACTGATTTATGTTTCTCCGGTCGCATAACGATTTTCACTTGCCGATCGGCAACAGCACGTTTTACATCAGCAAAAGATTTTCCCGGATAATAAACATAAAGATGTACATCGTTATCAGTAGCCTTCAACGTATAACGGCCTTCCACGTCTGTGTTACAATGAACCGGGCTCGAGAAAAACATAACGGTAGCCCCTTCAAGCGGATTACCCTGTTCATCTACAACCGTTCCGGTTATTTCATATTGATTTACTACCGGGATATAATAATCGCTTACCTGTCCTTTGACTACTTTTATAGAATCATCCGGCGGTAGAGCGTTCCCTGCCAAAGCAGAGAACGCGATCCCAGAACTTAGTAATATCTTTTTTACTATTCCTGTCATTTATAGATTTTATTTAGACATGATTACTCGTCAATCGGTTCATTAGTCAGACTTGGGATATTGGATACCTGATCGAAAGGAAGCGGATAATAGGTTTTATCAGCACTCCATCCTTTGGAACCAAGTACAGAAGCAGCCTTACCTGTACGAATCAAGTCATTGTAACGTTCTCCCCACTCACAAACAAGTTCCATACGGCGTTCATCAAGGATTTGATCTACTGTCGCATCATTAATCGCGGACATATTGGCACGGTCACGCACAAGATTCAACGGTACATCTCCATCTTTGCCTAAACGTACTTTGGCCTCTGCATTCATCAACAACACCTCTGCATAACGGAATATGCGGACATTATTATTTGAACCATATTTAGTACGGCCAGGTGTCAACTGATCTGTCGGAGTATAGGCTTTTCCATTCCAACAATCTGTTTGAGTCGGGTCTTGTAATTTACGAATCACGTCACCGCTTGGTGTAGTCGTACCAGCCAACAGGAACGAAGTCGTAGCGCGGATAGTTTCACCACGAGCTGCCGCCCAATCACGGAAGTCTTTATATATACCAATGAATCCCCAGCCGGAAATATTCCCGTCATTTGCCGGTCCCTGGAATATAAACCAGTTATCGGCATCTACCATATCACCTGAGCCAATACCAAAGTCAGTACACTGACATTCGAACAACGATTCATCACAGACCTTACCCGGAATCTTGAATAAATTATAGTAATCATCATAAAGCTTAAATTTCTTACTACCGATAATATCATCTGTCAGTGTTTCAACTTCCCCATAATTTCCCATATTCAGATGTATCTTTGCTGCAAGCATTTCTGCCGAGAAAGCAGTGACAGCACCATAATGAGTCATTTCGTTCGGACGTAGTCTCGGAGTATGGTCTATCGTATATTGTAAATCTTCAAGAACATATTTATATACAGCATTGATCGTTGAACGGGTCATGTCGGTTTGAGTATTACTACGCAAAATAGTTACCGGGCCAAAAGCCTGTACAAGCCGATAATAAGCATAAGCACGAAGGAACTTCACTTCACCACAGTAAGAACGGTAATTGGACATATCATCGTCCGACGTGATATTTTCAGCGTAGGAATCCAGCGATTCAAGAGCAGCATTGGCCACTTTTATGACACCATAATACTGATTCCACATTTCATTGAGCCCCCAAAATGAATTGTCATAAATATAATTCCCCACAGCGACAAGGGCCTGCTGGTCATCTATGCGTCCGGACCAAACATCGTCATCCCGTACGACAGACAAGGGGTATATCACCCAATGCATACCGCCTGTTCTAATTTTGGCATATACTCCGGAAACCGCTTGATACATATTATCGATTTGAGTAAAGTCCACATTTTCCTCCGGAACCTTATTTTCGGGCTCTTTATCAAGATAATCACATGATGTATTGCATAACATTAATGCTGGCAACGCATATATTAAGATATTCTTTAGTATTTTCATTTTCTTGTTCTTTTGTAAGATTAAAATTATTTTTTCCTGCCGGCCTAGAAGTCGATCTGAATTCCAAAGCTATAAGTAGATGTTAAAGGATAAACTTCTGTATCCCAGCCTTCAGCATCGCTCAACTCCGGAGTAAACGAATGTGCTTTAAACGTCGTAAACGGACGATCTGCCGTCAGTGAGAAGCGGATACCCGGCAATGTATAGTTCCCCAACTTGACATTACGCAGACTGTATCCGAGAGTTATGTTCTGAATACGGAAGAAATTAGCACTTTCTACAAAATAAGAGTTCACTTTCTGATCAGATACATTCCAGCCATTTATCAATGCTGCAGCAGACGGATGTGAATTAGTAGAACCCGGTCCGGTCCAACGATCCTCATACTGCGCTTTATCGAAGTTGTAATCAGCCGCTGCAGAACGCAAAGCACGCTTACGGTTGTATATCTGTCCGCCTGTTTGCCCATACGTAGTCAATTCAAAATCCAGATTCTTCCAGTTCAAACCAAGATTAATGCCATACGTAAAGTTGGGTATGTAAGAACCAAGCACCTGACGGTCATCACCATCAATCACGTTATCCCCATTTACATCCTCATATTTGAAGTCACCCGGTACAAGATTGTTAGCTACTGCAACCGGGTCTTCTGCACATTCTTCCGGAGTCTGATAAACTCCTACTACTTTAAATCCGTAGTATGAATTCATTTCTTTACCCACCATATTGATAGTCTTTCCTCCTTTGATAGAGTTAGGCCCACCAAGATCCTTCACCTTATTCCGCAAATATGAAAGGTTTACTCCCAAATTGTATTTGAAGTCTCTTCCGATATTATCATTCCAATTAAGTGACAAATCAAAGCCCTGATTCAGGATTTTACCATAATTTCCTGCAAGTACATCATTACTGAATGGCAAACGAGGAGATATAACAGCTCTTTTTGTCAAACGATAGAAATAATCCAAATCCACATTCAAGCGATTCTTAAACGTAGAGAAATTTAAACCTACATTAGTTTCATCTACCAATTCCCACTTCAGCCAACTATAAAAAGTTGTATTCTGATAGCCCGGGAAAGTAGAATTACCAAATACACCGGATGCAGAATTACCAGTGGTTATTGAAGCAAAACCATCACTTGGAGCTACGTGGTCATTACCCAAACGCCCCCAACTGGCACGTAATTTCAGATAATCGAAAAACTTTTGATCTTTCATGAAATCTTCTTCACTGATAACCCACGCAGCACCAATAGAGGGGAAATATCCCCAATGCTCCTGATATTTGGAAGAACCATCCGCACGCATAGTAAATGTCAACAAATATTTTCCTGCATAGTCATAACTTAAACGGGTGAAATAAGACTGGCCACGATAACAGTAGCCATCATCTCCAAGAGTCACACCTTCGGCATTTCCTTGGCTCAAATAAAGCCATTCATCCTTTCCTTCAGGCACATTATTAGCTTTTCCCCACATATACCGATATTGCTGTTGTCGCATAGAATAGCCCAACATAGCCCCAAAACTATGTTTTCCCCATTGATCATTATAGGTCAATATGTTATCCCAAATATAATTGTAATAGTTTGTATCTTTCTTTGTCAACTCCGAAGCACTCTGTTGCTGCCAGCTACTTACATAATAAGGGGCAATATATTCACGACCACGGATGGCAGAATAATCATAGCCATAGCTCGTTTTGAAATTTAATTTCTCTGGTAGTATCTGGAACTGAGCATAAAAGTTAGTCAAGACCTGATAGTTCTCATTTTGCGAGTTATAATAGTTGGCTGTTGCTATAGGATTGTAGAAGTTAGCAGTGAAACCGACCGCATCAGGCGAAGCATATTTATCAGGGAACGTATTGTCATTTGTTGTATCATAAACCGGATAAATGCCAGGAGAATTAAATGCCTGTTGCCAAGCTGTATTTTTGGGCAATACCTGAGTAGAATTACTAAATACGCCATTAAAACCTACTTTCAACCAATTGGTTGCTTCATAATCAAGTGCCGCTCGGAAATTAAGACGCTTATAATTGTTCTCCACATCCATTATACCGTCCTGATATAAATAACTCATACCTACAGAATAAGTACTTTTCTCTGTTCCGCCACTAATCCCCAAACTGTGGTTAGTGATAAGTGCACTCTGAAGCAACTCCTTATACCAGTCTGTGTCTGAATCAAATTTCCAGTTATGAAAATCAGGGTCGGAATAATCACCACCAAAATTATCAATAGAAGCCTTCATTTTAGATACATATGCAGCATAATTACCTTCGAGAAGCATAGTAGCATATTCCTTAGAGTTCGCCATTTCCAACACATTCGTTGCTTTCTGAACACCTACATACCCATTATAGGTAATTTTAGCTTTTTGATTACGCTGTCCTTTTTTGGTAGTGATGATAACAACACCATTGGCAGCACGCACACCATAGATAGCAGCAGCCGAAGCATCCTTCAACACGGACATATCCTGAATGTCATTACTGTTAAGGAAATTGATATCATCATAGAACATACCGTCTACAACATAAAGAGGCGAACTGTTGGAAAATGATCCTTTACCACGAATGGCTACCTTCGGCCCTTCTCCCGGAGTACCGCTATTGATAACATTCACTCCGGCCACTTTTCCTTGCATGGCAGCCATCGGTGAAGTTGCAGGAGTAGAAAGTAACGCTTCTCCCTTGACCACAGTAATAGGAGAAGTCAAGTCTTTGGCTTTAGCTGAACCATAACCGATTACTACCACTTCTTCCAGTTTCTGAACATCATCTTTTAATTGGACATTGATTACATTCTTCCCTTTTACAGCAATTTCTTGAGGTATCATTCCTATATAAGAAAAGGTAATAATAGCATCATCAGGAACATTCTCGAGAGTATAGTTACCATTAAGATCCGAAATCGTACCGATATAGGTACCTTTGACATGAGCAGACGCACCAATGATCGGTTCACTAAAGGAATCAACAATAGTACCTCTGATTGTTTTGTTTTGAGCAAATAGTGTCTGTAAACACAACACTACAACTACAAGAAAAGTAATCTTTCTCTTCATTTTTTTACGTATTAATTGATAATAAGGTTACTAAAAAATCGATGCGACAAAGGAATGGACTTTTTAAAATTCTTGCAAAATAACACATACTACGCTACTACTTTTATGCTGTATAACACTACGTTTTTAGTACGTTTATCGCTTCCAGACACTTATTTCAGCATGTTTTTTCGCTGAATTGGGATTTATTAATAATTTGGTATTATATTTGAAAATATTTTTATTATAAACACAGAGAGAAACAATCCAATGAAGTACACCGGTTTCATATATCTATTTATAATTCTCACAGAAGGATGTTTATTCCCGGTAATAAGTCACGCATCTACATTCATGCCTATTGTTACCAACTATACTGCCAAAGATTACCAAGCGGGATTACAGAATTGGGCTTTAGCTCAAGGAAAAAATGGAGAGATGTATATTGGAAATAACACTGGATTGTTATGTTTTGACGGTTATACATGGAGTAAATATCAGATGCCCGGTAATCAACTTGTTAGATCTATACTCATTGATGGCGACCGTATTTATGTGGGAACATACGAAGACTTCGGTTATTTCAGCCGCAACTCCCTTGGTATACTTGAATACACTTCCTTATGGAACCAGCTCGAAAATATCAAGACACACAACGATGAAATATGGAATATACTCAAAATAGGAGAATGTATTTATTTCCAATCATTCAGTTCATGGTTTAAATATGACGGCAATAAAGTTACTGCACACTATGATTCCAAACACCTGCCACTGTATTTTCACAAAGCACATGAACGAATTTACGTACAGATGGTTAACGGTGATTTTTATCTCCTTGAAAATGATGAATATAAACTACTGATTGAACGTAAAGCATTGAAAGATGATTCCGTAGTTGCACTCATTCCTACGTCAGGAGGCAAAATGATTCTATGCACCGAGTGGAACGGGCTCTTCGACTACGACGGAACAACCCTCTCCCCCGTCCTACAGCCATCGACCAAGAATTAAAAAGCCAGCAGATGAATCGTGCCACAATGATCCCGTCAGATTCGACAATTGTACTTGGAACAATCCGTAACGGTATCTATGCCATTGATAAAGAAGGTAAAGAGAAGTGGCATTATGATATGGAAAATCGTTTATATAACAATTCCGTATTACGACTTTTCTGCGATCGGGATAATAATGTATGGGCTGCACTTGATATCGGTGTAGCATTAATTCATACCGGCTCGCCTTATTCCATTTTAATACCCGACCGCGACTCACAGTCATTCGGAATGGTATACGGAGTCAATGTCTTTAACAATAACTTATATATTGCTACTAACCAGTCTGCCTGGTTATATTCTTTCATAAACAAAACTGTTGTTCCTATTCAAGGCACAGAAGGACAAAACTGGCATATCAGCACATTTGATTCACAAATCTTGTTGGGAAACAACTTCGGTACTAAAATCATAACAGGAACTGCAGCGAGTAACATTCCGGAAACAGAAACCAGTAGCACGTGCCTGCGTAAATGCATCATTAACGGACAAGAAGTGCTCCTTGAATCTTCCTATTATAACCTCCGAGTCTATCGCAAGCATAATGGCAAATGGAGTTTCTCTAATTCGATTGACGGTTTCTGGAATCCGGTACGTCAGTTCGAAGTGGATTATAGCGGTAATATCTGGGCGGCACATATGAGCCTCGGTATCTACAAGATAGAGCTTTCAAGGGATTTAAAAAAGGTGGAGAAGTATACTTATATCAAATCATTGTCAGACGAAGAAAATAATGCAAGCCTGATGCATGTTATGAAGATACGTGGAAGAGTGGTATTGTCGGACAGCAAAAGAACGTATACTTATGATGATATTAACCAGCGTATCATACCTTTCATACAACTTAACTCTATTCTCAAAAACGGGATTAATATGGCTATACCGGTAGATGATAACCTCTATTGGCTCACCGACTATCGCGGATACACCCTGATAAGATATGATAATGACAACTTCAGGATGGAACGCTTCATACCTTCCTCTTTTTTCGGACTTGAATGCAATGAAAACAATAATAATGTATATGTAAACAACAACATTACTTATTTCTGCCTCAACAATGGTATAGGGCGTTTGGATATGAATCTGAAAAAAGATACTTTATTACAAAAGCATTCTTTACTCATTAGAGAAGTGACTTCCTTGTCGCAGAATTATCAATTGCATTTAATGCCTGTATCTGCCCAAAAGAAGGACAACGAAAAAATATGGGGTGATATAACTTTCCATTTGTCTTATCCTAATTTCAATTGCGAACCGTTCCGTTTTTGTTATCATCTCACGGGAAGTAGCTTAGATCTGATGTCAGAATCAGCCGATCCGGTGGTCACATTTGGTAGCTTAGGGTATGGAGATTATCATTTTACGGCTTCAGTAAAAAATGTCGATGGCAAAGTACTTAGTTCCGTAGAATATTATTTCAATAAACCACGCCCATTTTATCTGTCCATATATGCTTGGATAATATATGTGCTTCTCGCAAGTGTAATAGTATACTTCTACTCTCGCTGGCATGCCGCCAAAATGCTAAGAAAACGTAATAGGGAGTTTGAGAAAGAAAAAATGAAACAGGACATCAAGATGTTGGAGCAGGAACATATCATTGCGCAACAACGCGAACAATTACTTGAAGCTGAATTGCAGGTTAAAAGCAAAGAATTAGCTAGTCTGGCTCTCGATGCCGTAGTTCAACGCAAAGCGGTTGAAAGTCTGAAAGAAGTTATGTCAGAGCAAGAACATAAGGGAATTATCAATCAGCATGATATAGACACTATATTGAAGCAGATTAATGGAAACCTGAATGAAGAGGAATTCTGGGATATTTACCACAAGAATTTCGATATGATCCATAAGAACTTCTTCCGTAATCTACGCAAACAGTACCCCAGCCTTACTGCCAGTGATTTGAGATTTTGTGCACTACTACGGTTAAATCTATCGACTAAAGACATTGCACAATTCACCAACCTTACTATTCGTGGGGTAGAAACAGCACGTTATCGAATAAGAAAGAAGCTTGCCATTCCCGGGAATATTAATCTCGTCGATTTTCTGATTGACTTTACATAGGAATATTTACTGAATATTCCTTTTAATTTCACGTCCCTATTTTGTTGGGATTTTCTAAAGAAACTTTATCTTTGTGATATCAACAATTAAAAGAATATGGTTCGTTTTAATCTTGTTATCACCATACTACTAATGATAAGTATGGCTGTCAAAGCCGAACTGACCAGCCGGATGTTCGATGTCAGGCATGTAGGCTATGCGGAAGGTCTTAGTAGTCAACGTGTTTTTTCGATTGTCGAGGATGGAGACGGTGCCATATGGATTGCTACAAAAACCGGAATAGACAGATACAACGGTCATGCAGTAAAGAACTATGATCTACCGGGAAATTTCTATTATGGCGATCTTGCCGGACGCAGGCTTTACTTATTGTACGACGCACGACAAGGACTGTTTGCCTACGACCACACCGGACGAATCTACCGATACTCCACCATTCACGATCATTTTGAGCAAGTCCTACATCTGGGGCTATTGATTCAGGAAGAAGTCATCTTGAACAAACTTTGTTTGGATGATGACGGAACCTGGTGGATGGGATCGGATAAAGGACTATACAAGCAGGAAGCGGACAACCGTATAGTTGCCGTGCTCAAAGGACAATATGTCAACGACATCGCATTTGCCGACGAATCGCTCTATGTGGGTACTTCTAACGGAGTCTGGCAACTTTCACACGCCCTGCCGGATAAAAAACGCCAACTGCTGGAAGGATGGAATGTACAGACATTGTTCTGCGACAAACCGAAAAAAGAACTCTGGATAGGCACATTTGGCAGCGGTTTGTCTGTGATGAACCTCAACACTTCCAAAGTGCTTGCACTGGAGGGACAAGGGAGTACATTCCTTCATCCGATACGGGCAATTACAGACTACGATGAGCATACCATACTCATAGGCGTGGATGGTGGCGGTGTGTATGCGATAGATAAAGCCACCAAGAAAGCCCGTTTACTGATGAATACCAAAGATGACACAGATACTTACCTGCGGGGAAATGGCATATATGCCGTAACCAGAGACGATCAGGGCAACATCTGGATAGGTAGTTATACGGGAGGCGTATCTGTAGCTATCCTGCTGAAACATCCCATTTCGATATTAGCGCACGAAAAAGGAAATCCCCATTCCCTCATCAGCAATAACGTGAATGATATCGAAGAAAACCCGGATGGCAACCAATGGTTCGCTACCGATAATGGAATCAGCATCCGAAACACCCTGTCAGGTACCTGGAAACACGTGCTGAAAGAAATTGTAACCATTTCTCTTTGCACATCCGGAAATGGAAACGTATGGGTAGGAACATACGGAGACGGGGTATATCTATTGGATAACAACGGACGCGTGCTACGTCATCTCACCAAACAACAAGGGCAATTGACTACCAATTATATTTTTTCCGTCAAACAAGACATGGAGGGGGACTTATGGATAGGAGGTCTGGACGGATGCCTGATCATGTTTGAAAAAGAAAAAGGCAACAGACGTTCCTTCGACGTGAATTGGGTACAGTCCATTGAACCTATCGACCGAAACCAGGTAGCGGTGGCTACCGTCAACGGTTTCTTCCTAGTGAACAAGCACACAGGAAATATACAGCACTATGCCAATTCCCAAGAATTTCACAATCAGAATGTCAGTGCTTATATCATCTCTATGCTATTCAATGACGACGGAACAGTGTGGTTGGGAACCGAAGGGGGAGGACTGAATCTGTATGACATGAAAAACCGAACGGTAAAAACTTTCACTGTTCAAGAAGGATTGCCGTCCAACGATATATATAGTTTGCAGCGAGACGACAAGAAACGCTTGTGGGTCAGCACCGGAAAAGGAATTGCCTTGATAGACAGCCTGCGCGTGTCGAACCTCAACTATGCGGGCAATATAGACAAGGAATATAACAAGTCTTCGTTTGCCCGGTTAATGAATGGTGAGTTTGTGTATGGTAGCACGGATGGTGCTGTCTTTATCATGCCACTCGACATTTCAACCGTTGACTACTGGACGCTCCTGCGTTTCACGGGACTGACAGTGGATTATCAAAACGCCAAGGAAGAAGAATCGTTGAAACCCGCCATTCATGATATGCTTGCCGACCATGCCGTACAGCTCGGTTATAAATACAACTCGTTTACTATTTCTTTTGAATCTATCAACTATCGTTTCCAGCGCGATATTGTCTATCAGCATATTTTAGAGGGGTATGACAATGATTGGAGCAAACCGTCTGCCGAGGGGAAAGCATCTTACACCAAAGTATCGCCGGGCACTTATCTTTTTAAGGTGCGCAGTCTGCGGCGCAGCGACGGAAAGACTATCTCCGAAAACACCTTAGAAGTACACGTGAGTCAGCCATGGTGGAACTCGTGGTGGGCTTGGACTATTTACCTATTTATAATAGGTTTCATTTTCTATTTCATTCTGCGGTATAAGAGCAACCAACTCCAGAAGAAATACGACGAAGACAAAATACGTTTCTTCATCGACACAGCGCACGACATTCGCACGCCGGTGACGCTTATCATGGCACCGCTGGAGGATTTGAACCGGGAACAAGATCTTTCGGACAAAGCCCGTTATTACCTGAATCTGGCCCATGAAAGTACCCGCAAGCTCCATTCACTCATCACACAGTTGCTCGAATTTGAAAAGGTAGACGCCCACAAGCAATCCTTTTTATCAACTCCGCTTTGTCTGAATGAAGTTTTGCTGAAAGAAGTCTCCGTCTTCCGGTCTTTTTGCGAGAAGAAGCAGTTGACACTGAATCTGACCCAACCCGACGAATCCATTTTCATTTCGGCAGACAAACATCTGATAGAGATGTTACTCGACAATCTTCTGTCTAATGCTTGCAAATACACAATGCCCCAAGGAGCAATCAGCCTGGATCTGAAAGCAACGAAACGCAAAGCCATCCTTTCGTTGAAAGATAACGGAATAGGTATACCCAAGAAAGCGAAAAAGCATATCTTTTCCGATATTTACAGAGCCGAAAATGCCCGGCAGTCACAGGAAGAAGGAACCGGATTCGGACTGTTGCAGGTGCAGCGCATTGTAAAGATGCTACATGGCAAAATCACTTTCTGTTCCGAGGAGGGCAAGGGAACTACTTTCACCGTAACATTGCCACGAACTACCACCGTAGCCGAATCCGTATCACACGAATCATCCCTCGAACACTTTACCGACACATCGGATAAAAACAGCCACGAAACGGACAAGATGAAAGATCCGGACGACCGGAATACATTGCTCATTGTAGAAGACCACGAGACTCTCCGTCACTATCTCCGCCAGACCTTTGAACACCTCTATCGGGTGATTGATGTCGCCAACGGAGACGAAGCTATCGCCTGCCTCGCCAATGAATATCCGGATATCATCCTCTCGGACGTCATGATGCCCGGCATACGGGGGGACGAACTTTGCAAACTGGTCAAAGAGAATCCCGACACATCGGGTATTCCCGTCGTTCTGCTGACAGCAAAGGCTAACCATGAAGCAATAGTGGAAGGATTGAAGAAAGGCGCGGATGATTACATCCCCAAGCCATTCAGTACCGAAATACTGAAACTAAAAGTGCAAGGACTGATTGACAATCGAAACAGACAACGGCAGTTCTTCATGCGACAGGCCATCGCTCAAGTAGAGGCGGGTAGCAAACGGGACGACAACGAAAGCCACGAAAGCATCGACAACAAAAGCGTTACGACAGCAAACGAAACAATGGCCGAGGGCGACCACCGGTTCATCATGCAAGCTACACAGTTTGTTCTTGATCATTTAGATGAACCCGATTTCAACATCAACCTCTTATGTCATGAAATGGCAATGAGCCGGACACTGTTCTACAGTCGTCTTAAATCACTGACGGGAAAAGGACCACAGGAGTTTATCCGTATCATCCGACTTCAGAAGGCTGCCGAACTGCTGAAGGAAGGTAAAAGTGTAACCGACGTCGCCACCGAAACCGGATTCGTCAACACGAAATATTTCAGTTCATTATTCAAGAAACAATTCGGGATGCAGCCGAGTAAATATAGTGGGAAATAAACAACCTTTAAAAGATAAGAAAGGAATATATTTTAGGCACGGATTACACGGATAAAAACAGTTGCTTTGCGTAATCATTGCATTAAAACCGTGAAATCCGTGTAATCCGTGCCTAATCCTCAATTTACGATCTAGTTCATAACCGTACTGGTTATGAACTAATTTTGAACTTGTGAAATTTTATTTTTAATGCTTAATGGATTTATGGCTAATGATGCATGATTTTATTCGTCTGACAACTGTTTCTTTTTCGTCTGACAGTTGTTAGACGAAAGAATAACAGTTGTCAGACGAAAAAGAAACAACTGTCAGACGAATAAAGTTATGTATAACGAGTATTAAATCATTGCATACTACCAATTAGGTTTTAGAAAAACTAAGATTAGTTCATTTCCGCACCGAAGCAATCTTTGAAAAAGGATGGGTAGGATAACGTCAGTTCGATAAAAATCAGCAGATTTGTCAGCAATCAAACCTTATATGTCAGCAATCTGACCATCGTTTTAGCCTGATATTAGCATCTTTGCACCAGACTTTACAAGTATAAAGCACATATTACGTTCAACCTTTTAAAATGCTAAAACGATGAAAAAAGTAGCACTATTTCTATTTTTATCCGTTTGCTTCGCGCAACAATCCTGCTCGTCTGATTCTGTTGGAACGGAACCGGAAGAGAATCCACAAGACATTCTTTTTAAAGACGATTTCAACTTTTTCGACGAAAAAGTATGGACGAAAGAAACTCATGAACCCGGTTGGACCAATCAAGAGCTGCAAGCATACGATGCCGCTCATGTATCAGTAGGAAAGGACGGGGACAAATCGGTTCTGATTCTTACTGCCGAACGCAAAGGAAATAAAATCTATTCCGGCAGGGTCAATTCTAAAGGAAAAAAGAGCTTCAAGTATCGCAAGATAGAAGCGAGCATCAAGCTTCCCAAAACCAACGGCGGACTATGGCCTGCGTTCTGGATAATGGGAGATAACGACAAAGAATGGCCGCAATGCGGAGAGATTGATATTATGGAAATGGGAGAACAGAGCGGAATGGCTGCGGGCATTTCAGAAAAACAAGTGAACACCGCCATTCACTATGGTCCCAGCATAGCGGCTCACGAACAGCAATACTACAAAGCCAATGTTGCCAGCAGTCTGCAAGACGGCAATTATCACACCTACTCTCTGGATTGGGATGAAAACAGCCTGACCATATCCGTCGACAACGTCAAGTTCCATACGTTCGACATTAGCTCGAACCCTTACTTTCACGACAACTTCTACGTCCTGTTCAACCTCGCCGTGGGAGGTGCGTTTACAGGAATTACCGACATCAATAAACTGACAGGCCTGAAAGACGGTCAGAAAGTAAATATGTACATCGACTGGGTGAGAATATTATAGGAATCTTAAATATACATGCTATGAATATGAAGAAATGTAAGTATCTATTATTTTGCGGAACGCTCGCCCTTGGGATGGCGGGAAGTTTCCAACAAGTGTATGCAGCAACAGAACCAAGTTCACAAGCTGTTCAACAACAAAGCAACAAGGTAACCGGAAAAGTAAGCGATGCCACAGGTCCCATTATCGGGGCTTCTGTAGTGGAAAAAGGAACTGCCAACGGAACCATTACCGATTTGGATGGAAATTTCAGTTTGAACGTAAAAGCAGGAGCTACGCTCGTTGTCAGTTACGTAGGCTATAAATCCGAAGAGGTGAAAGTGGGAAAAGGTCCTTTGAATATCACTTTGAAAGAAGATGCCAAAGCATTGGATGAAGTAGTGGTCACCGCCCTCGGTATCAAGAGAGAGCGCAAAGCATTGGGCTACGGCATTGATGAGGTGAAAGGTGAAGCTTTGACCAAAGCCAAAGAAACGAATCTCATCAACTCCATGGCAGGACGTGTGCCGGGTTTGGTAGTCAGCCAGACTGCCGGCGGTCCTTCCGGTTCTACACGTGTCATTCTGCGAGGCAGTACCGAAATGACCGGAAACAACCAGCCTCTTTATGTAGTGGACGGTGTACCTCTGGATAATACCAATTTCGGTAGTGCCGGTACAAACGGCGGCTTCGACTTAGGCGACGGCATTTCAAGTATCAATGCCGATGACGTGGAAAACATGTCGGTATTGAAAGGTCCTGCAGCATCCGCACTTTATGGTAGCCGTGCCAGCCACGGTGTCATCTTGATTACAACCAAGCGCGCCAACAAGGACAAAGTCAGCGTGGAATATAACGGAACACTGACTTTTGACACCCAACTCGCCAAATGGGACGAAGTGCAACAGATATATGGTATGGGAAGCAACGGTACTTACAGCTATGATGCCATATCCAACACGAACAAGAGTTGGGGCCCCAAAGCGGACGGTTCAAACATGCTGAAGTATTTCGACGGCGTGGAACGTCCTTTCCTGATTGTCCCCGACAATACATCCAGCTTCTTCCGCACGGGTATCACCGCCACCAACTCGGCCATCATAGGTGTGAACAGCGGAAAAACCGGCATTCGCTTCACCTATACGGACATGCGCAATAAAGACATCGTTCCCCAAACGCACATGAGTCGTGATATTTTCAACCTGCGTGCCAATACGTCTACAGGAAAGGTAGACTTGGATTTCAGCGTCAACTATACCCGGGAAGACGTGAAGAACCGTCCGGCATTAGGCGACAGCAAGTCCAATATCGGTAAAAACCTGATGACCCTCGCCACCACCTACGACCAGGAATGGCTACGAACCTATCAGACTGCCGACGGCGAATATTCCAACTGGAACGGTATGGACCCCTACAACGTGAATCCGTACTGGGATATCTATAAGAACTTCAATAAATCCAAGAAGGACTTGTTCCGCATGAATGGCAAAGCTGTATGGAACATTGACCAGCATCTGAAACTTCAGGCAACGCTGGGCGCCGAACTCAACTGGTTCACGTTCGATGATTACAAAGCGCCTACCACTCCCGGATTCGAAGCCGGAAGACTTCAAAACAGCGCTTTCCGCAACCGCATGTACAATTTTGAAGTGTTGGCTCTCTATAACAACCATTGGGGTAATTTCGATTTCAACGCTACGTTGGGCGGCAATGTATATAAGGTGAACAACCAGACCACTGTTACCACCGCTCAAGACATGAAGATACGCGATGTCCCTTCATTGACGAGCTTCAACGAGATCAGTGTAGTGCCCGGCAGTTACCGCAAGCAGATTAATTCGGTTTACGGAGCAGTGAACGTGGGATGGAAACACATGCTTTACCTGGATGCCACGTTGCGTGGCGACCAATCGTCTACCCTTCCTATCAGTAACAATATGTATATGTACCCTTCTTTTTCCGGTAGCTTTGTGTTCTCCGAGCTGACACAACTGGGTGACCTCCTGCCTTACGGAAAGTTACGTATGTCATGGGCGCAAGTGGGTAGCGATACCGATCCTTATCAATTGGGACTTGTCTATACGAAATCCAAATATGCTTATCCCGGATATACCATCGGATATATCGATAACGGAACCATCCCCAACAAAGACTTGAAACCAACCAAAACAAATTCTGTGGAAATGGGATTGGAATTGAAATTCCTGAAGAACCGTATCGGGTTGGATTTCACCTACTATTCTCAAATCAGTAAAAACCAGATTATGGGAATGGCAAGTTCCTGGACAACCGGTTATAACTATCGCTTAATCAATGCCGGCAAAATAGAAAACAAAGGTATCGAGATTGCCCTTAGCACACGACCGATTCAAACACGTGATTTCTCCTGGGATATTAATCTGAACTTCTCCAAAAACAGCAACAAGGTAAAAGAGCTGGATGGCGAATCGGATATGTTTGAACTGGAAAAGGCGACTTGGCTCGACGTTCAGGTAGCCGCTAAGGTAGGCGAAAACTTTGGTTCTATCGTAGGTCCGGACTTCCAACGGAACGAAAAGGGAGATATTCTGATTGACCCGCAAACCGGTCTGCCGCAATATGACAAGAGCAACCACGTATTGGGTAATGCCTCTTGGGATTGGACAGGTGGATTGCTCACCAACTTTACCTACAAGAATATTTCGTTGGTAGCAGTATTCGATGTGAAAATAGGCGCCGACCTCTATTCCATGTCTGCCCGCGCCGCCCACGAATCGGGTAAAAGTCCCGAGACATTGGCTGGACGCGATGCATGGTATCGCTCGGAAGAAGAAAGATTAGCAGCCGGCATTGCGAAAGGAGCCGATAACTGGAAGCCGACAGGTGGATTCGTTGCTCCGGGTGTCATTGACAACGGTGATGGAACTTATCGTCCCAATGACATCTACATCAATCCGGAAGACTACTGGATGAGCGTTTGCCGTAATGCACCCTCTATGTTTATTTACGACAACTCATACGTGAAATGCCGTGAACTGACATTGAGTTATAATGTACCCAAATCCTGGCTAAAGAATGTAATAAGCGGACTGACCGTTTCGTTCGTTGCCCGCAATCCATTCATCGTATGGAAGAATATTCCAAATATCGACCCGGATTCCAACTACAACAATACCACCGGTATGGGACTTGAATACGGTTCGTTGCCTTCACGCAGAAGCTATGGTTTTAATGTAAATGTGAAATTCTAAAAAGATATATCATGAGACAATCTAAATACATCACAATCATCATGATGGCATGCACCCTGTTTTTCGCTTCTTGTAGCGATGAATACATGGAAAACATGAACACCGACCCTTCCAAGGCTGCTACCATCGACCCGAATGCACAGCTCACCACTGCCCAACTGCAAACATACGGAGACTTGGGCATGATAGAGATCTACCGTAACTACCATTATGCGTTCACCCAACAACTGATGGGATGCTGGAACACCACTAACTATGGTGGCCGCCACACAGTGGACAATAATGAAATGAGCCGTATCTGGACATCTTTCTACACCCAATCTCTGAAGAACATTACCGACGCTGAATATCGTACAGCCGAAGATGCAGAGAAAGTGAATATCAACTCTGTGCTCCGCATCTATCGGGTTTACCTGATATCTATCATCACCGACACTTACGGAGACGCTCCTTTCAGTGAAGCCGGACTGGGATTCCTCGAAGGGAAGTTCAATCCGAAGTATGATAAACAGGAAGATATTTACAACGCTTTCTTTCTGGAACTGGAAGATGCCGTCAATAAAATCGATCCGTCCAAAGATAAAGTGACAGGCGACCTCATCTATGCCGGTGATGTGGTTAAATGGCAACAATTGACAAACTCACTTCGCCTTCGTTTTGCCATGCGAATCTCCAATGTCAACCCGACAAAGGCACAAACGGAATTTGAAAACGCTTTAACTGCCAACGGCGGTGTGATAACGGACGCTTCCGGCGACGCTCTCATCAAATACATGACAATAGCATTTAGTTTCGGACAAGAAGCTTACTCTGACTACCGCGGAAATTCATTGCCGCAACTGTTGTTCGGCAACGACCCCGCCAACAATCCAAGTTATCTCTGCTCTACCTTCTTTAATCAGCTATACAACTCCGGCGATCCCCGTACATTCAGAATTTCCCGTTGCTATTACGACGGACTGATGAGTGCCACCAGTACCGACAATCGTGTCGACATCACTCAAGAGATGATTGACAAAGGAATTGCTTTCAGTCCGCGCGACCCGGGTGCTTATTCGTGGGAACCGTGGCCTACGGGTTACGACAGCGATATTTGTGCAGCATTAGCCGTCAACAATCCTGCCGTCACGGCGACTATGGCCCGTGAAGTGGAACCCAAACTTGCCAATAATTTCCTTAAAAGCGACAATCCGGGTGTAGTGATGACCTCTGCAGAAGTGAAGTTGCTGATGGCGGAAGCTACCGTAAAAAAATGGAACGTCGGCAGTGTTTCGGCAGAAAATCTGTACAAGCAAGGAGTGCGTGCGGCTATGGATTTCCTGACAGACAACTACGATTGCACGGCTATCACCGATGAAGAGTTTGATGCATTCATTCAAAACAAAGGGGCTTTCGGGCACACGGACAATCAGAAACTCGAAGCCATCAACACACAGGCATGGATTCTTCACTTCACCAACCCTGCCGAATGTTGGGCAAATGTGCGTCGTTCCGGTTATCCGAAATTGAAATCACCGGCAGAATATGGTTTCGGACAATATCTCACCGGTGGCACGGACATTCCGGTTCGCCTCTGCTATCCTGTATTGGAATCTTCATACAATAAGAATAACTATAACGAAGCCATTGAACGTATGGGAGGAACAGATAATTGGCATATCCTTCTGTGGTGGGATACTGAAAACTAACTATTAAATAATCATCCATTATGAAAAAGATATATATTGCACTATTTGCCCTACTCGCTGTAGGCTCCACATTTACTGCATGCACCGACGAAGAACCGTTCGCTACGGTAACAGAGAATGATGATCCGCATATCCTTGATCCGGTGTTCCCTGACAGAACAAATGGTCAATTGGCTACATTCGCCAACATCAGCCGGGATGCAAATCTATCCATCTCGCTGACCGTGACTCCGAAAGATTACACCACAGTCACGTGGTTTATTGACGGGCAGGAAGTAGAATCGGGTACCGACTCCGACAAGGAAATGAACCGCAGTCTGAAAGCCGGTACATATAATTTGAAGATAGAAGTAGAAACCGTGAAAGGGAAAAAGACTTCCCGTGAAGGATTGGTATTGGTCAACCCATTGGCAGATGACCCCCAATCCAAGGAAGTAGCCTTTGAACGGATTGTATCTCCCGGTAAGACTGCCCGTCTATATGGCAGTAATCTACAGAACGTAACAGCCATCCTCTTGGGAGGAAGCACGGTCACCGATCCCACTTATGTTGAATCGGAAGATGGGGAATATCTGGAATACACTGTTCCAACAGACGTACGTGAAGGCGATTATCGCATCGTTCTGCAAGATTCCGAAGGCAATGAATATGGAGCCGACATGGTAAAAGTGACTAAGTCTTCCTTAATCATTTCGGGAGCCAACCGGGCTACTGCCAACACGGACTGGACCATTTCCGGCATCAATCTCGACAACATCGCTTCTCTAACCATCGGCGGGCAGACAGTGTCTCAATTCAGCAACCAATCTTCTACGGAGATTACACTGACTTGTCCGGATTTGTCTGATGGAAGCTATACGATGACAGGCAAGACCCGTAGCGGAGAGGCTGTACAGTTCTTGAACGATAATACTACAACTACCGAGCAGACTGTTACCGTATCTACCGAAATAACGCTTTGGTCGGGACATCATTACGTTTCGTGGGATAAGCCGGACGGTGATCCCAACAAGAGTTTCGGTCTGATTCCGAAGGATGTGTTTGCCGGTATCACAGCCGGATCAACACTGAAAGTAGTCTACTCCATAGAGCCTACTGCCGAATATCATCAGATGCAACTTGCCACAGGTTGGTGGGCTGGTCTGGCAGATAAGATAGAATTTACGGAAAACGGTGAATACATACTGGTACTGACACAAGACATGCTGAATAAGATTCAAACTGAAGACGGATTCTTATGTACGGGACATGGCTATTATGTAGATTTAATAACCGTGAAATAATGAATGACAGATTGGATAAACTACGCTACTTAAAAAATAAATCATAATGAAACTAAGAAATATTATCTTAATGTCCGCATCCATTGCAATGACTGCCTGTTCCAAACAGGCAGTCCCCACTGCCATTCCTGAAGACGCAAAAATAGAGCAACAAGTGGAAGAGCTTCTATCAAAGATGGACCTTGACGCCAAGATAGGGCAAATGACCGAGCTTGCCATTGATGTATTGGGAGATATAGTGAATGGAGAATTCCAACTGGACGAGACAAAACTCCACAAAGCGATTGCCGAATATAAGGTAGGTTCGTTTCTTAACGCTCCCGGCCCTGTGGCACAAAGCCCGGAAAAATGGAACGAAATTATCAGTCGGATACAAGAACTGTCGATGAAAGAGATTGGCATTCCATGCATCTACGGATTGGATCAAAATCATGGTACTACCTATACATTAGGAGGCACCCTCTTTCCCCAGAACATCAATATGGGTGCTGCGTTCAATCCAGAATTGGCCTACGAAGCGGCACGTGTAACGGCTTATGAGACAAGAGCAAGCAATTGTCCCTGGACATACTCCCCCACTGTCGATATGGCGCGCGATCCCCGTTGGCCACGTGTGTGGGAAAACTATGGAGAAGACTGTTTAGTCAATGCCATTATGGGCAGTAATGCTGTTCGAGGCTTTCAGGGAGACGATCCTAACCATATTCCCGCTGATCGGATTGCTACATCCGTAAAACATTACATGGGATACAGCATACCACGTACCGGCAAAGACCGCACACCGGCTTATATATCCGTTTCCGAACTGCGTGAGAAATGCTTTGCTCCGTTCAAGGCCTGTGTAGAAGCAGGCGCACTGACTATAATGGTCAACAGCGGTTCCATCAACGGGAAGCCTGTGCATGCCGACCACGAACTCCTTACAAAATGGCTGAAAGAGGACTTGGGATGGGACGGAATGTTGATCACCGACTGGGCGGACATCAACAATCTTTATACCCGCGAACATGTGGCAGCGGATAAGAAAGAAGCCATCGAAATGGCAATTAATGCAGGCATAGACATGGCTATGGAACCGTATGATCTCAATTATTGTACATTACTAAAAGAGTTGGTGCAAGAAAAGAAAGTACCCATGAGCCGCATTGACGATGCCGTCCGCCGCGTACTTAGATTAAAGTTCCGCCTGGGTCTGTTCGACCATCCGAATACCTTGCTGAAAGACTATCCTCTCTTCGGTAGCAAGGAGCATGCACTTATCGCACTTCATGCAGCCGAAGAATCGGAAGTATTGCTAAAGAATAAGGATAACATCCTTCCGCTTCCTCAAGGAAAAAAGATACTGGTAACCGGTCCGAACGCTAACTCCATGCGTTGCTTGAACGGCGGTTGGAGCTATTCATGGCAAGGACATCTGACCGACAGATTTGCCGACAAGTATAACACCATTTATGAAGCAATCTGCAACAAATTCGGAACCGATCATGTCCGTCTGGAACAGGGAGTAACCTACAAACCCGAAGGTGCTTACATGGAAGAAAATGAACCGGAAATCGAGAAAGCTGTCGCAGCAGCCCGCAATGTGGATATTATTATCGCCTGTATCGGCGAAAATTCGTATTGCGAAACACCCGGTAACCTTTCCGAACTTGCTATCTCTGCCAACCAAAGCAAATTGGTAAAGGCACTTGCCGTTACGGAAAAACCGATTATCTTGATACTCAACGAAGGCCGTCCCCGTATTATCAACGACTTGGAACCATTGGTTGATGCTGTTATTAACGTTCTATTACCCGGAAACTACGGTGGCGACGCATTGGCAAACATTCTGGCAGGAGACGTGAACCCCAGTGCCAAGATGCCTTACACATATCCGCGACACGAAGCAGCACTGACCACCTACGATTATCGGGTGAGCGAGGAAATGGACAAGATGGAAGGAGCTTACGACTACAATGCGGTAGTCTCCGTTCAATGGCCTTTCGGATATGGATTGAGCTACACTACCTTTGAATACAGCAACTTCCAAACGGACAAGTCCTCGTTTAGCACAGGAGATAAGTTGCACTTTTCCATAGACGTAACCAATACCGGTAAATATGCCGGAAAAGAAGTCGTCATGCTGTTCAGCAGTGATCTTGTGGCCTCGCTTACTCCTGAAAACCGCAGGTTACGAGCCTTCAAAAAGGTAGAACTGCAACCGGGCGAAACTCAAACCGTCACTCTATCCATCAAAGACAGCGACCTAGCTTTTGTCAATGCTGATGGACAATGGGTGCTGGAACAGGGAGATTTTCGTATGCAATGCGGAAATCAAGTATTGACGATTACTTATAAATAAGCATTTATAAGTAAGTGTACATTATTAGTGCAAACTGCTCCTTTTGATTCAAATGATTGTATGTCTACAACAAAAGACAATCGTTTGAATCAAAAAAAAGAGCAGTTATTTTTATCTGAAAGAAAGCAGTATTATCACAAAGGATATTCCTCAAAAGCATACAAAATGGTAGACAGATAACGTTCACCTGTATCAGGCAATAACGCAACGATCATCTTTCCCGCATTTTCCGGTCGCTTCGCCAGTTCCGTAGCAGCATATACAGCTGCCCCCGAAGATATGCCGACCAACAACCCTTCTTGCTTGGCCAGTTCACGACTCGTACGAATAGCATCGTCATTCTGCACCTGAATAATTTCATCTACGACAGAGGCTTTGTACGTTTTAGGAATAAATCCTGCACCGATCCCCTGAATCTTATGAGGACCTGGTTTTCCTCCCGACAGTACCGGAGAATCAGATGGTTCCACTGCCACTATCTTTATACTCGGATCACGCATCTTCAACGCTTCACCTACACCGCTAACTGTCCCGCCAGTACCTACACCTGCTACAAAGATATCGACTTTCCCCTCGGTATCTCTCCATATTTCCAAACCGGTAGTTCGTAAATGCATAGCAGGGTTAGCAGGATTCTCGAACTGTTGTAGGATGACAGCTCCCGGAGTTACAGCTTTTAATTCTTCCGCTTTGGCAATTGCCCCTTTCATGCCATCCGCACCAGGAGTCAGCACTAATTCCGCTCCCAAGGCTTTCAAAAGATTACGTCGCTCAATACTCATTGTATCAGGCATCGTCAGAATCAGTTTATAGCCTTTCGCTGCTGAAACAAAAGCCAATCCTACACCGGTATTTCCGCTGGTCGGTTCAATGATCGTTGCTCCGGATTGTAAGACACCTTTCGTTTCAGCATCCTCAATCATAGCCAATGCAATACGGTCCTTAACACTTCCCGCAGGATTAAAAGATTCAATCTTTACAATCAGACGAGCTTTCAAATCATTACTCCTGTTATAATTGCTAAGTTCCAACAACGGAGTATTACCTACCAAATCCGTCAATTTTCTTGCTATCTTTTCCATATATATCTGTTTTTAATTTCTTTTGTTTTTAATATAGTACAAAGATAGTGGAGATTCTGTTCAAGGTAAATACCACATATATGGTAAATTCATACCATACATATCTGACTTTCTACCAGATACTACAATAGAAAGTCAGCCCTCATAGGACTAAATGTATCAATCAATACACCTGCTTCCAGACAAACGCATCCATGAGGCTGATCAGGTTCTACATAATAACCGTCGCCCGTAGAGAGAATTTCTTTCCGGTCGCCAATGCTCAATTCAAACTTGCCGCTTGCGACATAAGTAGCCTGGCTATGATAATGTTGATGCATAGAACCGACGGCACCTTTCTCAAATTCCACTTTCACCATCATCAGTTGCCCGTCATACCCCATTATCTGGCGGCGGATTCCCGGAGCCGGTTTATCCCAATCCAATTCTTTCTCAAACTGAAAAGCATCACTACGTGTTTTCATCTTCCAATCTATTATTATTATTTATAACTATATTATTTAAACCTCTTCACATAATCTACAATCAGATAGCAAGCCGGACCGAGCACCTGACCATGATCGAATCCCTGCATTTCATACAACGTCACTTTTTTATTACCTATACTTTTCAGGACAGCTTCCAACAGCGCATTTTCTTCATATCTTGCTGCCATCTCCAAATGTTTATCCCCCGTTATCAGTACAAGAGGGGCTGTTTCCTTACGGGCCTTATTTACCGGAGCATATTCATCAACCACCGGAATGCCGTTGGGCAAACCACGCTCCTTACGAATAGTGAAATGTGTCACCGTCTGGCCACTGACCGGAAGATAAGCAGCTACGCTATCAGCATCTACTCCGTATGCTGCCATATACTTTTTATCCATTGCCAGAATCAACGAAAGATAACCTCCCGCAGAATGACCGGAAACAAAAATTCGGTCCTTACGGCCACTATACTTCTCGATGTTCTTGAAAACCCATGCCACAGCTTCAGCCGCATCCTCAATATAAGCCGGATTTTTCGCTTTCGGACTCAAACGATAATTTACCGCCACTACTGCAAACCCTTGTTCTGTCAGTTCTTTGGGGATAAATTTATTTCCACCTTCCATACCACCGCCGTGAAACCAGACGATAGTTGAAAAACCCTTCTTATTTTCGGGATAATAAATATCCAGTTTGCAACGTTCCAGTCGATAGGCATCCATTTCGGAACCAGAAACATAAGATATATCCTTGTCGGTGCGATAAACAGTTTGTGCTTGAGCAATGCAAGTACAAAGCAAAAAGAGAAGAAGGCAAATCTTTTTCATGACTTTATTTATTTTCAATGATTCAGTATTACATTAACTATCAACCTAAGCAGTTCATTCTTTTTTTCAGACAGGAACAAAGATAAGACCTTATTCCAAGAACATAAGTAAAAAAGACTAAAAAAAGAGCTCATACTATTGATTGGGTAAAGTTCCAACTTGGACAAACGCTATTCAATTTACCACTTCGAAATGAAAAATCACTTATTGATATTGTTTTTAACAATAACTTTAGCATTAATAATATCACGCTTATCAATGTACAATTCAGGCTTCTCACCTGCGCTTTCCACCAAAGCTTCAATAGTGATATATTCATCCGGCAACCATTGTTTAAAATATAGGGCGTTATCTTTCAACTCGGCTATACTATTATCTGTTGCGGATATTTGAATAATCTGTTTTATATTTCTCGTATACAAAGGAAGTCCATGCCCTTTAGTCACCAAAGATGACTGGGCTCCCTCACCTACAATATTCTGATTTCCTGTATTTTTTAGCATATAACATATTCTCCAAAGATTTTCAATGGGCGTCGTATCTTCATACTTCACAAAAACTGCAAGGCCCGGAACATTCGGTCTTTGTGTCAATAACGTATTTTCCATACAGTAAATCGTCACTCTGGTTTTTCTTCTTGACATGTGTGCCAAAAAAGACTGTAAATAGTGCACTGATAATAGCACATATTATAGAATTTATAGTTCCCATGGTATATCTATTTTCTATTTGTTAGCCTGATTAACTGCTGTGTACAATACTCTAACTGTTCATTGACAAACTCCAGTCTCTTCTCTAATTTTTCAATTCTTTGCAGAGTTGCTTCTACATCAACTTCCACTCTTTCAATCTTCTCCTCCACATATTTGACAGTCTGCCAATCATACTTATTGTTTCGAACCTCCTCCTGTGTAGCAATATAAGCCGGGCAACTATTTTCCTGCCAAACCTGTTCACCACTAAGAAAACCCTTGTAAGTGCTTAAAAGCTGTTCGACCATTGCATCCGAAAGTTTATAAATACCTTTATTCGAAATATATCCTTTACGCGCATCCATAAACAAAGTCTGCGTCGTCTCCCTGTTTTTTCTGAAAACAAGAATAGCCGTAGAAATAGCCGTACCGTAAAACAGATTTTGCGGTAACTCAATAACCGTTTCAAGCAAATTATGCTCAATAATCTGATGCCGTATCTTACTTTCACTGGTACGAAACAAAACCCCCGCCGGAACCACGACAACAGCCCGCCCATTAGGTTTCAAACTTGCCAGAATATGACTAATATATGCCCATGTAGCCTGACTTCTAGGAGGAATACCATATTGAAAGCGTTCATAACGATCAAACTCAGCTTCCTCTATTGCCCATTTATCTGCAAATGGTGGTATAGAAACAACAATATCAAACTGCTTTAACCGGTCGCCATCCGTCAGTTTAGGATTACTAAGGCTATCTCCCCAAAAAAAAGTGGAATCTTTGAATCCATTCAACATCAGATTCATTTTTGTCAATGCATATTGATTCCAGTTTGCCTCTTGCCCGAAAATACCAACTCCTCTGATTCCAACCCTTTTACCAACTTCAACTAGTAGAGTACCACTGCCGGATACCGGATCACACAAACTATTATTATCTTTATTATTACCTATCAATTCCGCCACCAAACCAATAACCTCTTTAGGAGTAAGGACATTACTTATCTTCTTACCCGCCTCTTCGGCAAAAATGTACAATAACTGATTATATAAAGCACCGATATCTATTAACTTACCGGCATCATCTGTTAATGTCAGTTTCTGAAACAGACGAAGAAGTTCATGCAATTTACCCAATCTCTCATTCGTATCTCCCAATATATTACTTTCGAAGTTGATGGCTCTATTAATTTCATAACCTTCAATTACACGGCTGTTTGCTTGCTCTAATTCATAAAGAGCAACATTGATCAACTTACCAAGCTCCGCCGAGCCAAGTTGTTTGTAAAGATAGTCAAAAGAACTACGTTCAGACACCAACAACCGGAGGAGAGGTTTATTCTCATCCGATTGAAAAGAATCGTTTGATTTGTAGTACTCATTTGCAGATTTCAGAAATAGCAGAGCCAGTACATAATCCTTATACTGATTGACAGAAAGCGTTCCACCTAAAATTTGTTTCGCCTTACTCGCTATATAATATGCAATTTCTATCATAACATGTTTCATTTTAAAGAATCCATCAACAACTGTTCCTGCAAACTCCGTTTTAGTTCATTGATTTCACTGTAAATACTTTCCCCCTCTCTTCTCAATTGATCCATCTGTACAATAAGCTGTTGTGTCTGCATAGAAGGTATGCCGATCTGAAGATCACTTAGTACCGATTGGGGAATTACCTGAATTCCTGTACCTACCGATGAGTTTTTCAATTTATTAAGAACAGATGGGGTATTGAGAAAACAGCAAAGAAATTCTGGTAGTATATCTTTTGATATAATACGTATAATAATGAATGACGAAGAAGCTACCATCTTTTCCACTAACCCATCATACAAAAAACAATAATTAGAGGCTCCTTTAGCCGCAAATAATAAATCATTTTTCCGTAACCAGTATTGATCACCAATCCCTCTATCCTCCACTGTAGTGATCCGACTGTAATCAGGTTTACTCCCCGGATTAATATCCTTAACCTGCAAATACTTTATATTACCTGCCGGATCACTTTTCATATATATGCCAGATTGCATAATGGCAATATCACTTATTCTCTTTATATCCTTTGATTTTCTATCCATACAATACAGTCCCTACTTAAACACACTATTCTAAAAAGTTAAAGAATAAATTTCAGTTATCAATTCAATTACACTGCAAATATATCACTCTTTTTGATATATCAATGCAATATGAGGAAAATAAAAACACAAAAAATGAAAATTACTTTTATAACTTCTTCTAATTAAAAACAAAATAAAGTAGAGACCCTACTAAATAAGAATAAGTAAATATTAACCGGAAAGATATAGTTGCATCTCATCCATACTCACATATAAGCACCCGCTGTCTATAGCCGAACATTCAGTACCGAACGCCCCTCCATCAATAAGTGTCTTTTAAATAATTATACACTTGATAATATATACTTTCAATGTTCTATTTTTAATATTCTGTAGGGAAATAGCTAATTAGAAAATAATGAACCAGAAAATAAACTGCATAAATAAATGCATGAGCATACAGAAAGATGCCTAATATTGCATAAAAGCAAACAGAATATGCATCTTTCTCTATCCAGAAACCGTTCATTGCTTTAAAACCAATGAAGTGTTCCTCGGTGTGCATCGACTTGTTCTTCACCGAGGAAGCTATCGCTCCTCGGTGAAGAAGATAAAAATGGACTATTAAGAAGCATTTTTTCTCTAGTTTACCATAATATATCGGAAAGGAAAAAACAATAAAATGATTAGTTATTCGGGCATCTACTCGCCAAATAACAAAAATAATCAAAAATCTACCGCAGCTCGATTGGTATATTTTCGAAACAGCAGAAATAAAAAATCGTGTAATTACAAATGCTGGACATTTTCCGGCTTTTCTTTACCAAACTGCAATTCACGTACTTCTCCAATGATTAAATATTCCTTTTTTAAGAATCATCATTTTTTAAGAAGGCTACTGATTTCTTCAGAAGGCTCCTTCAACTTTTATCCTTCAATAGTTCTTTTGTCTTATCCGCCAAAAACAGAGGGATATTAATCAAATTACCATCTTGTTTCAAATTCAGCATTGAATACCGGATCCGGCAAGCAGGCTGGAAAAGCTTCTCATACTGAACCAGACTTTTACCTGTTATACTCTGGTCAGCTTTCACTTCTATCGGATAAATATGATTATCATATTGAAGCAGAAAATCCACTTCAGCCTTATTGCCGGAAGTCCAATACCGAAAAGATGCCTGGAACTGCGCTGTAAGACTCTGCAACACATAATTCTCTGCCAAAGCTCCCTTATATTCAATATACCCGGGAGTAGACAGAAGCAAAACACTTGCATCCAGCTCCGACAACTGCCTTAACAGTCCTACATCTAATGCGTAAAGTTTAAATGTACTCAAATCATCATATGCTTTCAATGGTAATTTGGGTGATTTGCTCAATACAACTTTGTTGATAAGTCCCGCCTGCTCCAACCACAAAATAGCATCTTCATACTCACGAGCACGGGCGCCGGGACGTACCAACTGATAAACAAACTTACGGTTCTCCTTCGCCAATTGTGAAGGCAGGGAATTCCATACATAATTAATGCGGGGAGCCAATGCCGATGTAGTATGTTTTACAAAATCCAGTGCATAGTCATTCAAGATATCCCGAAGTGCCGAATCCACCTTTTCCATATCATTGAAGTCAATCATCAGAGTAGCAGGTTCGGGCATACCACCACAAATGGAATAGGCAACAAATGATTCACGCAACTTATCGAAAAATATTTGAGGAAGAGGAACTATTTCCTTAATAGAACGCATATACTCATACATATTCAAATCTTTTGTCTTCAGAAATTCCGTAAAAGTAAGCGGATACATGGACAGATGATTCACCTTTCCCACCGGAAAGGAATTGCCAATATGATTCAAATAAATACCTAATAAAGAACCTGCACAAGCTACCGCATATTCGGGAGCTTCCTCACAAAAATATTTCAGTGCGTTCAGTGCTTCATTACATTCCTGAATCTCATCCAATATGAGTAAAGTCGTTTGAGGATTGATTTTCTTTCCATGCAAGAAAGACAATTGCTGAATAATCCGCCTAGGGTCTTTGGTCGTTTTAAAGATATCGCAAAGCCCGCTTTCATCCTTATCCAAACTAAAATAGGCGACATCCTCGAAATATTCCTTCCCGAAATATTTCAAAGCCCATGTCTTTCCTACTTGACGAGCCCCGTGAATAACGAGCGGTTTCCTGTTCACGTCCATTTTCCATGCTGCCAATTGCCTGAGAATATCTCTTTCGAACATAATGAATCACATTTTTGATATCAGAAATGTGATAATTTACACATTTCTGATATGAGTTTCGTGCGAATATACACATTATCCACATAAAACGAAAGAAAAGTTCTGAATATTAGCTTACCAACAGCTCACTGCTTAGTTAAAAAGCAATCATAATCTGTTCATCACCCCCCTTATCAGGTATTCGCACACTACATACACCGGTTTCTTTATCCCAACTCCATAATATAGATTCCGTATCATTCTCTAAATTTTCTTCCAAGCGTTCCGGTTTTACCTTTTTTATCTTCTTTCCTTTAACAGTTACCTCTTTCGGAGCTTTCGCAGAATAAATACGGAATAATAGATTTCTCGGACCAGGGACAGTGTAGCCTTTTCCTTCACGGGCAGAGACAGTCAATTCATATCCATTCGCCAAAGTATTACAAACAATCGGCGTTTTGACAAATTCATCACGCTGATATCCTAAGTCTTCCCCTTCATCCTCGTAGAGAGTAAAAATAGCCTGTGCACCTTCCTGTGCGGGAAAGACTTCAAAAGTAAGTGGATATACCGGTTTCTCATAAGTGTAGTTCATCACCGGCATGGTGGGGATGATAGAACCTTGCTTCACAAACATAGGAACGGAGGACAAGGGAGCGTCAACCGTAGTCCATTGCTCTCCGGTGTAAACCGTCTTCTTGTTATTATAGTCAATCCATGTACCTTCGGGCAGATAAACGTTTTTGGTACGGGCACCTTTCTTCACCACAGGGGCTACCAGTAATTCACGACCGAACATAAATTGAGCATCCGTAGAAAAAGTTTCCATATCCATTGGATATTCGAGAAACAGAGGGCGCATGATAGGCAATCCTGTATCATAAGCTTCACGGGCATAAGTATAGATATAGGGTAATAAACGATATTTCAACTCGATAGCTGCCTTTGCGTTCTTTTCTGCTTCGGGACCGAAAAGCCACGGTTCCACCGGATTATCTCCCTCGTGGTGAATACGGCTCAAAGGATTGAATGCCCCGAACTGTATCCAACGGGTATAGAGTTCCGCCATAGCCGGATAATCTTCAATGTCTCCACAGTAACCGGTAATGTCACAGGAAGAAAACGGTATCAGTCCTAAACCGGCGGAAAGCATTACGGGAATCTGATTGGCTAACTGTCCCCAACCTTGCAGTACATCGTCTCCGTTTCCGCTATCACCCGTCCAGCCGAACGTATAACGTTGCAGCCCTGCATAAGCAGCACGAGTCATTTGGAACACACGACGGTCCGGATTCCTCTTTTCAAATTGTTCTTTCACCACTTTATCCCAAGTCAATCCATAGACATTATGGATTTCATCGTGCATACCCAGATGGTGTTTCATGACGAGACGTTCCGTCTGCTCTTCGTTACTCCAGGCAGGTTCGCCCATGTCCGTCCAGAAGCCGGAGATACCATCGTCAATCGGTTTCTGCTGATAGGTTCCCCACCAGTCGGCTACGGCAGGCAGGGTGAAATCCACTACTCCACAGTTACCACCCCAAGGCCAGGGCATATCGTAGCTTTTACCGTTCGTACTGTCCTTTACAAAATATCCCAAACGATCTGCTTCTTCCCATTGCTTTTTGTTGGCTTGTGCAATTACCGGATCTTGAGATACAACTACCTTAAAACCCATCCCTTTCAAATCCGAAAGCATCTTCTTCGGGTTCTCATAGTTTCCCTTGCGCCACTCGAAATCCTGCAAGTATTCCGTCCAGCCGATGTCCTGATAGATAATATCACAGGGGATTCCACGTTTCCGGTAACCCTCGGCTATTTCGCGGCTTAGTTTTTCGCTTGTCAGCAGACCACGGCATTGAGCAAAGCCCAGCGCCCATTTCGGAGGCATGATCGGTTTACCCGTCAGTCCGACGTATTGGCTGATAATCTCCTTATAGTCCTTGCCGAAGATAAAATAGTAGATCATTTCACCGTTCGGAGCTTCAAAGCTGTAATAGTCACGACTTTCCGTACCGAACTTAAATTCCGTTTTGTACGTATTATCAAGAAAAATACCATACCGATAGCTGCTCATAAAGAAAGGAATACTCTTGTAGAGCGGATCTTCCACTATACTGTAACAGGGCTTGTCACTGTTCCACATCTTATAAGATTCGCCACGACGGTCCATCTTTCCTGTCTTTTCTCCCAGTCCGAAGAAATGCTCGTCACGACGAAGCACTTTATATTCCATCTTCTTTGTTCCTTCACTCACATGCCCCTTGTCAGCATAATCACTAAACAGGAGTTTCTGATACTTATCAAATATCTGAAGACTCAACGGAGATTTATTTACCCGAATACGCAATTTCGGAGTAAAGATCTCATAACAGGCTGCCTGTTCGTCTACATGGACGGTTCCTACATCTTCCAACTCTTCATTAATCACTGCGAAAGAAGCATTCTTTCGTTGCAGTTGTCCATCGGGCGAAAACCAAACTTTGACTACCGAAGGACTACAAAGCTGTAACTGCAACGCAGCACTGTCCGTCAGGTGAAAAGTCACCTGACGGCCTTGTTGTGTAAAAGAAGTGCATGTGCGCGCTGCACTTTCCGCCCACACCAATGTCGGGAATACCAAACACAACGCCCATACCCAGAATTTATATCTCATCTTCATACTTATCATTTTAGTTATTCTATCTACAGCCGCTTCATGCATTATTGCTCATATAGTAAATTAAGGCACGGATTACACGGATTAACGCTGTTGTTTTACATACTCCATCATTCTAAAAACCGTGAAATCCGTGTAATCCGTGCCTAATAATATAAGATTAGTTTGCTAGAAGACTTACAATCATTTTTATTCAGCCACAACCATTGTCCAGTATTTCAGAGACGGCAATGTGAAAGAAACAACTCCGTTCTCCTGCGTAAAAGCCAGTTCCTGCAAAGCGCCTCCATGTATATCCGGAGAGGCTACCCATAACTTGTTCACTTTGGCCGGCAGATTCATTTGTAAAGCAGCTTTCGTAATCAAGGTCGGTTCCGGCATCGTGCCGTCCACATCTCTCCAGCTAAGGCTGTTTGCCTGCGAGAAGTTAAGAAGATGTATCACCTGCTTGTTGCCTACCTGCTTGGTATAAGTAGTGACCGAACCTTGTTGGGGAGGCCATACATTCAACCTCATTTCCCCGTTGGTACAATTCATGGTGATACTATTCTCCGTACCTCCGTCACGAAGCAGATTCTGATAAGAAGTCAGGAAGTCATAATAATGAACCATCGCTGTTTTCAGCTCTTCGCTCATTGTCAGATTCTCATTCGGGAAGTACTCTTTGCACAACATGTGATCGCCTCCCAATTCCAGATGCGAACCGCCCAAAGCAAACATAACAGCATCCGTCAGCAGAATACCCGGCGTATTAAATTCCCCCGGTTATCCGCCTTGTTATAATTCATATAAGCTGCAAAAACCGTATTCAACTGATAATCGCCATATACTCCATTTTCATAAAGAATAGCTTTCAGATCGGTAAAATCAGCCTCATCCGCCCATACTTCATTATAGAAGAAATCCACTTTATCCGTCTCCCCTATCTGACGGGCACCGTAACGGCTCACCGCATTCATCACCAAGCTCTTGTCCGGATGCACCTGCTTCATTGCATCTATAAAAGAGGCATATCCCTCACGCAAGTTAACAGGAATACCACTATAATTATAAAGCGTGCTACGTCGTCCCAACTGGTCTATCTGATAACCGTCGAAAGCAAAGTTTGCATATACATCGTCATTCCTTTCGCCCAGATATTTCTGCCATTCCTTGTTAGAAGGGTCTACCAGATAAATATTACTTTTCCATCCGCCCGGCAGATCGTGACTGTCTTTAGTAGTGTGAGAAGCATCCTTAAACAGATACCATTCCTCCTTCACTCCATCCGCAGCAGCATCCTTCAACGCTCCGAAACAAAGATTATAAAACATAGACTTCATACCGAAACGATGCTGCGCTTCAATGTAATTCTTCACCGAACTTGTATAAACCTCCCGGTTAGCGATATCCATATATACCTCATCCAACTGTACACGTGTACCGCCCAACGGCCAGTGATGTTTATTATGCCAATCCTGAAACTGCACCCAGTTGATATGATGACGGTTCAGATACTCCATCTCTTCCTGTGTCTTTTCGGCTGTCTTCTCCTGACTGAAATCAGCGACAAAACCATAACGCGGGAAACGTGCCGGATCACTGGATACATCTACCGCAATCGTACCGACTATTACATCCGTTCCGTTCTCCTGACGATAAAGCTCTGCCATGTACCCTTTAAAATCAGTGGTAGGCGGTTGCCATGTCCAGCTCGTACCATTTACCGATTCTTCTCCCACCGTTTCACCCGAAAGGCGATAACGTACTTTAGTTCCGGCAGGCAGAGCGTCATCCGCTGTAAACACCACTTTCTCTCCCGGTTTGTAGAAAGCCTTGTCTGTCGACAGGTCTACACTCAAATCCGATGTTACCGGAGTCACTTCGGTGACACCGCCCGAAGCTCCTCCATTCTGTTGGTTCGACTCATTATCATCACTGCAAGCCATACACAGGAAAGCAGCTACCAGATATATTATTTTTTTCATCTTGAATTCTTGTTTTATTGTTTCACAATCGAGATCGTCTCTTTCAACTGGTCAATCGTAATCTGATAAGAACCGGCCTCCTGAATATTCCACTTATAGTCCAGACCACCCAAATCTGCATCCGGATACATACTGCTCAACTCTGCATCCGATTTAGTGACGAACAATGCTGTTTCCACTTCACCCGTCGGAGTTTTACCGTTCTTATCCGCCATAAACCAGTCTCCGTTCCAGTCAGACTGCTTATCGCAGGAAATCTTCATCTCACCGGCTTTCAGTGTACCGCTCCATGTGAAGATATAAGGACTGTCGACACTCTTAGTCATCGGCGTAGCATTGTCCAAATTCCATCCGTTCGGAGTTGCCTCACCCACCAGATACAATCCTGCGTAAGGAGTGAACGGACGCATCAGCATCTTTTTCTTTTCCTTTGCCTGTATAGAAGCATACTTTATAAGGTTTGCCACATTCAGCCTCTTTCATTTGCCATTTATTATCGTCGCCTCCAAGCACTACTGACGTCGAAGTGTACGGAGCATTTGCTACGGCAGGATGGAAGAAAGCATCCGACTGGCCGAAGTCCGCCACAGAGCTAAACTTAAATTCTCCGTCTGCTTCCCAAGGAATCACAGCTCCATAATGGAACAAATCCATCTGAACAGCATCTTTAGACAGTGCCTCAAATCCCCAGCCACCATTTCCGGTGAACGAACCGACAATGAAGAACTCGTCAAATCTCCAACCGATATCTTCCGTTTCAGTCAGTGTCAACGTCAGATTGAGCAGATCTACTTTTACAATATAGGTTGCCCCTTCATCGATTACAAACGGCTCATCCGGCTGGTCACCCGATGTACGGTAAGTCAGCTGGAGTGCTTCCCCAGCAGTGGCGTCACGGTTGTACGACGGCAAGAATTGTCCCAATGTCGTTATAAATTTCAATGATCCGGCGTTCAGTTTTCCTGTCCATGTAAACTGTCCGTTATCCGTACGCTCCATCGCTGTCGCATTGTCGGCAGCCCATCCATTCGGAGCAGCATCACCAATCAGATAAAGCGTAGTAGTAACCGGCTGGTATGTAGTCACTGTAAAAGCAGTCGTCGCACTTTGTTTCTGCTCTTCCATTCCGGCAACAACCGCTGTGATACGTGCCTCCAACTCCGCTTTCACAGCATAACCGATACCGAACTGTGTATTCAGGAATTGGTTGAGTTCTTCCACTTTCTTAGTCCATTGATACGTTCCCGTACCTAAATCCACCGAATAAGCATTTGCAAAGTCCGTTCCGGCTTTTGCCAGCTCCAGCGTATAAGAGATACGGTTACCACTTCCATAATTCGTTCCGGTAGTCCATGAGAGAGCGAGTGCTTCCTGACTATGGTTCTTTTCGTTCAACACCAAGTCCTGCTGATTCACCGAAAGAGTGAGGGTATCATGTCCTTTATTTGTCTCCATATAATCTTCGGCACAGGCAACCATCGTTCCGCCGATGAAAAGAGAGCATAACAACTGATATATATATTTCTTCATGATATTATTTATCTAAATGAATGATTATAAAACAGATTAATAACCGGGATTTTGAGTCATCAGATGATTGGAGTCCATCTCTGTCTGCGGAATAGGCAACAGGAGACGTTCCTTGGTCACATTATTCTTGCCGATGGATTTCAGGAATGTCAATGCATAATTTCCATTATCCACACGGATCATATCAAACCAGCGGTGTCCTTCAAAGGCAAGTTCCATCCGGCGCTCGTGAATAATCTTCTCTCTCATTTCAGTCTGCGTCAGAGTAGTCGGCACATCTGCCAGTCCGGCACGTTTGCGGACGATATTCAACGGAGCAGCAGCCTGGTCGGGATGTCCCTGCTCGTTCAATGCTTCCGCTTTCTTCAATAGAACATCTGCATAGCGATATACTACGAAGTTGTTGGGATTGGTATTATACTCCGGAGAAACAGTCTTCGACACAAGGAACTTGCGCACATTATAACCTGTATTCGACCAGGAACGTCTGTATTCCATTCCGTCAAAAGCGGGGCAACCTTGATACAAGACAGTTACGTCTTTCCGCAAATCACCGTCCTCATATTGCTTGAAAAATTCTTCCGTAGGCAGGTTCCATCCATAAGCACCGGCCACCAGACTTGAGTTACGAGGTCCCATAAAAGTCGACAGCCAGGATGATTGGTTATCACCGCCCCAGAAATCATATTCCGTACTACCGGAATATTGTACTTCGAAAAGGGATTCCGCACCATTATTGATAGTAGCATTGAAATTATCGGCATAATTGCATTGAGTCAAATCGTATCCCATCGCAGCAATGTTGTCACACAGAGTTACTACTTCATTATAGTATTCGCGATGATTGGGCGCCAGTGTCAGATAAATATCCGCCAGCATAGCCATTGCAGCTTCTTTGCAGGCACGTCCTCTATCGCTGTCTCCATAACTGCTTTTCGGAGGAAGCATGTTTACCGCATTTTTGCAGTCAGAAAGAATCCGGGCATATACCTCATCTACCGTAT
The DNA here is from genome assembly GCF_024793605.1 of Bacteroides sp. BFG-637. Classification (NCBI taxonomy): domain Bacteria; kingdom Pseudomonadati; phylum Bacteroidota; class Bacteroidia; order Bacteroidales; family Bacteroidaceae; genus Bacteroides; species Bacteroides sp. BFG-637. The sequence continues at coordinate 1,410,816 of NZ_JANUPD010000002.1, forward strand.
TACGGGCAATATCCGTAGATTCTCCCGGTTCAAACGGCGTTAAGCGCAAAGGCACACCTCCATACAGACGAACCAGAATATAGTAGTAATGTGCACGCAGGAAATAAGCCTCACCCATGCAACGAGTCTTTACCTCATCGGAGATAGCTGCCGAAGGCAGATTGGAAAGCACAATGTTACAACGTCCGATACCTACCCACGGAGAACGCCATACGTACAAAGCAAAGCCATTATCACTCTGGGCTATGAAATTGGAAGCCTGCACAGTTTCCAGTCCGTCGGTTCCCCCTCCGGCGCCTACTTCACTGTTACCTGCGATAATATCGAGGCTCCAGATACGCTGATTATACATATTGGATGACTGAAGAGTCTTGTAGCAGGCAGTAGTCAGTGCCACGGCAATCTCGTTCGTTACTTCCGATTCGGGATCGACGCCATATTTAGGATATTTATCTAAGAAATCGTTGCATGAGGTCAATGCCAATATGGCAAACATCATCACCAAAGTTGTTATCTTTTTCATATTCTTCCTCCTGATTTAAAAGTTAAAGTTCAAACCCATGCTGAACGTACGTGAGATAGGGTAACGGCTGCTGTCGATACCATTAACGTCAACCTCCGGGTCAAAGCCGGAATATCCGGTGATAGTCGCCACATTCTCGCAAGAGAAAGAGATGCGGGCATTTTCCAGTTGCATCTTTTGCATCCACTTTTTAGGCAGTGTATACGAAAGCGTAATGTTTTTCAGACGGAGGTAGGAACCGTTTTCCACAAATCGGTCGGATACACGGCAGTTCTGATTCGGGTCTCCCCAGATAGCACGCGGCATGGAGTTGCTTGTTCCTTCTCCCGTCCAGCGGTTCAGTACGGCTGTGGTCTGGTTGTAAGCGGCTGCCATTCCTTCGTTGTCTACATTGTTGGCATTATAAATCTTGTTTCCCGATACGCCTTGCAGGAACACGGAAAGTTCCCATCCCTTATAAGAGAAATTATTGCTTAGAGAGAAGAACCAGTTCGGGTTCGGGTTGCCGATAACGGTACGGTCTTCATCGTTGATAACTCCATCGTTATTCAAGTCCCGGAAACGGATATCACCCGGAGCAGCGCCCGGTTGGGTAGCATGGCGGTTTACTTCATCCCAGTTCTGGAAAAGTCCGTCGGTTACGTATCCGTAGAATACATTAATCGGATAACCGGCTCTAAGCATAGTCACGTATGAGTTCCCCATCTGGTTGATAAACATCGGAGTTTCGCTGTTCAAGTCCTGAATTTCGTTCTTGTTATAAGTAGCTGTTAAGGCAGACTCCCAAGAGAAAAGCCCTTTCAAATTAATAGTACGCAAGGTCATTTCCACCCCTTTGTTGCGCATCTTGCCGGCATTGGTGAAAGTTTCGGTAGTATCTTCAAAACCGGAAGTGATAGGAATGGAAGCCTTCACCAACATATCTGCTGTCTTCTTGATATAAGCGTCCAGCGAAAGGTTGACGCGTGAATTGAACAGGCTCATGTCTACACCAAAGTTGGTCTGGCGCACTTCTTCCCAATGAATATTCGGATTGGAGAGAGTAGTAGATACCAGAGCGGTGGAGTTGTTGTTGCCGAAAGGATAGACTCCTGTGTTATAGGAAGCAACAAAACCATAGTTACCGATTTCCTGATTACCGGTCACACCGTATCCGATACGCAGTTTGAGGTCATTCACCGGGAAGTTGTCTTTCGGAAACCAGTTCTCCTGGGAGATACGCCATGCCAGCGAAACGGAAGGGAATGTTCCCCAACGGTTGTTCTTACCGAAACGGGAAGAACCGTCACGACGCACAGTAGCTGTAAGCAGGTATTTATCTTCGTAAGAATAGTTGAGACGTGCCATCAGAGAGAGCAGTGCCCAGTCACTCTGGCTACCGCCAAGACTGTACATCTTCTCGCCGTTGTCCATTTCGTGGATATTATCAAACATGAAGATATTCTTTTGAGCATTCAGGTAATCGTAGTTGTTCCACTGGGCGGAAGAACCTGCCATCACCCCTACCCGGTGTTTCTGCGCAAAAGTGTGGTCGAATACAAAATAATTATCCCACAAATAGGTAAATGCTTTGTTATCGCTCTTATAGCGGGAAGATTCTTCTACCGGATTCGGTTTCCAGTTGTAAGCCGGAGTAAAGTTGTCGACAAACCAGAATTTGGCGTCATAACCGAATGTACTTTTCAACTTCAGCCATTTGGTAAAGGTAATCTCTCCGGTGATATTTGCCAGGAAGTTATATCCTTTTGTTTCATTGGTCATCATGTGCAGTGTACCGATCGGGTTACGGATGCTTCCGTACCATTGCGCCTCCTGTCCGGGACCGCTCCAACTGCCGTCCTCATTCTTCACCGGTTGGGTGGGGAGTGCTTTCATTGCATCACCGATGCTATAAGTTCCTCCTTCTTTCACGTCCGTACTGAATGTCAGGTTGGTAGTGAATTTCAGCCATTTATTAACTTGGGCATCGCTATTTGCCTGAAAGTTGAAACGACGGTAATTAACGCTTTCCACAATACCGGACTGGTCAAGGAAACCACCGGACACATAGTAATGTGCTTTTTCCGTACCACCGGAATAGCTAACCGAATAGCTTTGCTTCACTCCCGTGCGCAGCATTTCATCCAGCCAGTTCGTTCCTGTTCCCAATAAAGAAGGGTCTGCCCAATAAGGGTTTGTATTATCATCATTATTAGACAGCATATCATTGCTCAAAGCGGCATATTGCGCAGCATTCAGCATATCGGGCACTTTAGTGGCATTCTGAATCGCCCAATTAGCGTTTACCGTCACCTTTCCGGCACCCTCGGCACCCCGTTTGCTGGTAATCATCACCACACCGTTCGCACCACGCGAACCATAAATAGCTGTTGCCGAAGCATCTTTCAATACGTCCACCCGCTCTACATCGGCCATATTCAAGGAAGACAATCCCAAGTCGGTAGGTATTCCGTCAATGACAATCAGCGGGTTACTATTGTTGATTGTTCCCAAGCCACGGATTTTAATGGTGACATTATCACCCGGCTTACCGGCATCGATAATCTGCACACCGGACACCTTTCCCTGCATTGCCTGACCGATATTGGCCACCGGAGAGTCTTTAATGTCCTTCACTCCGACAGAAGATACCGCTCCGGTCAGATCGCTCTTTTTCATCGTTCCGTAACCCACTACTACAACTTCGTCCAATACTTCCGTATCTTCCTGCAAGGTTACTTTCAAAGCGTTTTTCCCGTTCACCGGGATTGTCTGCATTTTATAGCCGACAAAAGAGATAGTCAGCGTACTGTTAGTCGGAACGCTTAATGAGAAATTACCGTCTACATCGGTAATTGTACCGTTCGTTGTACCTTTTTCTACCACACTGGCACCGATCACCGGTTCACCCGTGGCATCTACGACATGTCCTTTTATTGAAATCTGTTGTGCGAATGCACTAAGAGATAGGAACAAGCCCCACATTATTAGTAAGAGGCGGCGTTCAAAGCCTTTCGACTTCATACTCTGTTTCATGTACATTAATTTAAAGTTAATATTAGGGTTACTTTTGTTTTACTTTCTGTGTCATTGCTGAAATGACCGTGAAACAAAAGTATCCACATTTCATACTGCTTCTTAAAGCAGATAGCAAAAATATAGTGATTTATACAGTATCCCACAGTATAAACCACTAAATATAAGAACGTTACAAAATAGAAGTCGGACTAAAAAAGTAGTGGTTTTCTTATTCTTCCACCTTCCCTATTTGCATTACTTTAGCCTCAAATTCATCTCTTTCTCCCACAGCCTTGTTACGGACACGAGTCCGGTAATTATAAATGGTAGTGACGGAGTAACGAAGGAATTGCGCTATCTTAGTACTGTCCGTAATTCCAAGGCGGATGAGAGCGAAGATACGAAGTTCGGTATTCAGCAGTTCTCCCGGTTTGGGTTGCATCGGTTCGGTAAGCAGGGCATTAAAATCTTCCACAAAACTGGGGAAGAGTTGCAGGAAAGTCACATCGAAGTTCGCATAAAACTCTTTCAGTTCTTCATCAAGAAATTGCGAAGATTTAATAGCCTTATATAGTTCTTCCACCCTTCCGGCAGCAGCAATCTTATTCAGGGAACGGCGGTATAAATCCATCTTGTCGAGATAAGTGGAGCATTGGTCCATATATCTCCCGATATATTCCTCCTTGATATAGTTGGCTTCCGAAAGCGTATGATTCATTTCTTTCAGTTGCGAATTGGAATCGTGAAGTTCTTCGTTCAGTTCTTGCAGGAGCGTATTAGTGTCGATCACTTCGCGACGTGCGGCAGCAACCTTTTTCATCTGCTTGTAAACGAAGAAAATGGCGACTAACAAAAATACGGAAAGCAAACTGATACAAATCAATGAGACTTTCATCTCCTGCTGCTGACGTTTGGTTTTTAATTGATAGGCCTGGTCGATGATAGGAAAGACCTGTGAGATTTCCAGGGTACGAAGACGGGCATTGCAAAGGGTGGCATCCTCCAGGGAACATTTCAGATAGTTGTAGGCACGGTCGATGTCTCCTTCTTCATAAACAAGAGAAGCGAGTTTGCGCAAAGACACATATTCTTTTACCGCTGATTTCAAATCGGCAATGGCCGAAAGAGCCAGGTAATGTTTTTGCCCCTGCTTATCTCCTTTCAACCGATAGCCTTCGGAAATGGTATAAGTAATCATTGCCTGTGCATGATCATCTAAAGACGGTTTACTGTAATATTCCATCAGCATATCAATCGCTTCATCGTATCGGGCATGAACGATGCACTTATCTGCCATCACCAATGCGTGCCCCAGAGAGTCGGAAGCATTGATCTGTAACAAGGAATCCCGGTATAAATCCGTCATCCGGTAATATTCTTTCTTGGCTTTCTCCGTAACGGCATAATCACCCATCAATCCATAAATAGTGCGGTACAGATGATAATAATAGCCATATAGATAGTCGGGCAGTGTTTTCTTATCAATTTTCCCCAATAACTCAAGGGCTTCTTTATACATTCCGGTAGTTCCCATCACTTCCGCCATATTCATGGCAGAATCATCCAAGTAGTCCAGTTTATTTAAACGATGTGCCAGTTCCTCTTTCCGTTGGGCATAGACAAAAGACGAATCCAGATTATAAGCCCGGTATTCATCGAAAAGACGTCCGCAAAAACCATATCGCTGCTCATCGGAAGCAGCCTCAACCAACAATTTCTTCAAGTCAGCAATTCGTGCCTCCTTTTCCGCTCCATAAGTCTGGCGGTTTTTAATGATACCATCAATCTCACGAAGCAACGCATCGGTACTCTTATTATCTTTTGCATAAAGCAGACCAGAAAGGACGATTGTCACAAAAATCAGAATAACTTTTTTCATAGTGCCGTATGTATTATATCTGCAAAGATAAAAGTCTTTCAGAAACTTCCGGCTTTCAGGAGAAGATTATTGCAGGTAGAAAAAACAATCTTTTTTAAAGAGAGAGCAAAACAGATTTATTATAAACACAATAATTGTATTTATAATAATCAATATGCAGTCATTGTTAATTCTTTTATTCCGGTCACTCCTTACTAGAGAAAGTATTGAAAATTTTTATTCTCTATTATTCACTTCTTCCATGCCCTTGTTTTCCCCAAAGTATCTTTTTGTGTGATATAAATAGCATCTCGTATCCTCACTAAGATTAAACTCTATTATATCCTGGAGTGCTTCGCAATTATCTTAGGCATATAGGCAGTCTTATCCTCTATTCATTGCCTAAAAAAATACCTGCATTCCATTGTAAGGGTAGCCATTCCCATATCAATGCGTGTGGCATATGTACTTTGCCATGTCCGAAGATGTAACTTCAGACATGGCAAAGTACATACGAAAATCAATAAAATTACTATCTCGATTACATTACATATAAATTTATTCTTTTAGTTAGGTAGCGGCACTATTGGTCTGCGACCGTAATTTAACTTCAGACCTCTTTGATAAGCTTCGGGACCATGAAGGTTGTTGATATCCATTTCACCCAAGTTTACGAGGATCCCCCGTGCCATGAGACCGGCATCTTCGTTTTCAAGGCGTGGCAAGGTTTCCGCAGCTTCTTTTAGATCCGGCAGGAAAGGACGGATACAATCGCGCATGTTAGGATCTAATGACAGGCATTCCAGTGATGAATAAGCTATTTTTCTGTCTTTTTCCAAAACGGGAGTAATCAGGCGTGAAACACCTTCTTCGGCTTTGCCCAGATAGGCAACGGCATAGGCAGCCTCAGAAGCGATGTAAGGATTGTCATCTTGGAGGAGCGCCAATAAGGTTTCCGGACAAGTCCCAATTTGTTTTTCTCTAGCAAGTTTGGCATATCCCACTACTCCCCAGAACCGCATTTCCGGCAGAGAGCTTGCTATTGCTTTCTCCAATAAAGGAAGGGAAGCGGTAGTTGCCGTTCCAGCTGTCTCGACAAGGACATACAAGTCATCCAACGGATATTTCTCTTTCCGTACTTTATCATAAAGTATATGTCCGATACGTGAGGTAGGAAGGAAAAATCCCAAGTCACAGGTAGTGCGGATATGGTCAGACAGTGCTTGGCGCATTTTAGTGAGAATTGCTGCATATTCGGGCACATCGGACAAATCATGTAATTCACCCGCGTCTTTTTCAAGATCAAACAACATTTCTGCCGGATGGGCTTCAAAAGCCTGCCCCCAATCGGGGTTGGTATTGTGTCCTCCCAACACCAGCTTGTCCCAGGCTTTATTGGATGGCATCCCCCATTGGTAATAATTGCGTAAGGCAAACTGACGGTAGGGGATATAGCTGCGGATGTACTTGAATCGTCCGTCAGTAACGGCACGTACCGGCATGAAATGATGTAGCTGGTTGGCTGCCAATGCAAATTGCATTTCACGTTTTTCTTTATTTGCAAACTTGCCGTAAAGTGCTTTGCCCTGCATCTGTTTGGGTGGTTTTATCCCTGCAAGACTAAGTACAGTAGGTCCCAAATCCGTGAAGTTGACCAAACTGTACTCTTTGCCTGGAGCCTGATTCGCCAGATGTTGCCATTTGGGTGGAAAGTAGGCTATCAAAGGTACTCTTAGACCGCTTTCGTACAAATATCCTTTACCACGGGGTACGCAACCGCCATGATCACTGAAGAAGAAGATAATCGTATTTTCATCCAATCCTCTTTCTTTCAAATCTTTCAGGAAGAGGCCCAGCCAAATATCTACGTCTTGTACTGCTTCCAGATGACCGGCATAATCGGAACGTACTTCCGGCAAATCGGGAACATAGGAGGGCAATGAAAGTAATGTCGGGTAGATACCTTCCTGCGTGTAGTCTCTTCGTCCGTCGGTGTGGAAAGTACGAATGCGTCCCATATGTGAAGTTACCGTATTGAACACGGCGAAGAAAGGTTGATCTTTTCCCCGTTTTGAACTGTTGTAGGAAGCCTTGTTGTTGCACTCGTCCCAACATATTTTATTGTCGGTGGTGGAATTATAATGTGTCTTGCTGTTGTTCGTACAATAATATCCGGCTTCACGCAATTTCTGGGGAAAGAAGATGTCGGCGGGTGTATCATAGGGTACGGGATGGATATCCATTCCGTAGGTACTGAGTAGCATCCGGTGATAAGTGAAGAACGGGCCGCCGAACTTTGGGGAGCTACAGACCATGCGTTCATGAACTGTATGCCGCGGGAAGCAAGACTATCCGCATTGGGGGTATGTACCCCTTTGTTGCCATAGCAACCGAATTCGTATGCACTGGTATCTTCAAAGGTGAGCCAAAGAATATTTGGCCTCTCGTTTTTTTTGTCTGCTGCCTCTGTAGGTGCGGAATACAATCCGTAGAAGGCGGTACACATTAATAAAGGTAAGTGTCTCATAAAATGTTAAGTATATTTGTTTCTTTCTGCTAAAATAGCCCGTTTGTGTCTAACGGAGATTTTCTTATGTTCAAAAGTGTGTTAATATTGTCTCGGCAAATAATTTTTCAACAAAATTAATATCGATTCAACAATATTGCAAGACGCTTAAACATCTATTCATATGATATTGGATAAAAAAAGATAAGAGACCGAGGATAAAATTTTAATTTTAAATATTGAAATCTAACGCAAAAGATATGAGAAACATGTTTTTTATAATGATACTATTTTATGTATCATTTTTGTCAGGACAAGCACGAAATGTGAATGGAAATTCTTTTGATAATTCACTACGCTGTGAAGCAGATAAGCTGTTGACGAAATGGATGGACACCTTTTTGACCTATCAGTGCATCCATCCTGATTCCGCACTTGACGGAGGCATCCTGTGCCCTGCATGTGCCCGCATGCACGGGCGAATAGGAGATGCCGTACTTCCTTTAATGTATCTGGCGGAAAAGACTGGCAACCACAAATATCTGCTCGGAGCCAAGCGCCTAATGGCGTGGATGGAGAATGTGCACCGTCCAGATGGTTCATGGATGAATGATGTACATATTTCGGACTGGAACGGTACTACGGTATTTGCGTCTATTGCCCTCTACGAGGCTTTACATTATCATGGGCACTTACTGGATGACTCGACCCGTAACCATTGGAAGCAACAATTATTGAATGCCGGTGAGTTTATAATGGACAATCCTTTTATTTATAGCCGCAAGCGGAAAGGTATGCGGAATATGAACGTCAATTATTCAGCTTCTGCAACCTATGCCTTGTACGCTATCGGTGAACTGTGTAACCGCCCTGATTTCAAGATGGAAGCCCGAGAGATAGCTGCCGGACTGAAAAGCTATTTCACGGGGAATAATTGCTTCCTATATGGTGAAGGACCGAATATCAGTTCTGAAACTAGCAACGGCTGTCGTCCGGTCGATTTACTTTATAATATAGAAGAATCCCTGCCCAATATGGCATATTATGCAGTGATGGCGAATGATACGGAATTATTGTCACTCGTAGAACGTTCCATGAATACCCATCTGGAATTTATGTTGCCCGACGGTGCTTGGGATAACAGTTGGGGCACACGCAGTTTTAAGTGGACATACTGGGGTGGACGTACCAGTGACGGATTTATGGGAGGCTATTATCTGATGGCTGCCCGTCATCCGGAATATTTGGAGGCCATTCACCGCAATATCCGTTTGCTGGATGAGGCGACTCATGGCGGTCTTCTTTATGGAGGAATGCATTATCTCGCATCCGGTATTCCTCCCTGTATTCATCATACATTTGGACACGCCAAAGCATTAGCATCTTTCTTGGAACTGCCTCCTGTGAAGATAAATTCCTCGGGTAGCCTTCCCCGGGATGCTGTTTATGGCATGAAGTATTTTAAAGATATTCGTACTTGGCTTCTGTCCCAAGGAGCTTGGCGTGCCACGTTTACCGGATATGATGCTGAATATAAGGTAAAAGGGACTCATCCTATGGGAGGTGCCCTCTCTTTGCTGTGGCATGCGCAAGCAGGGCCTGTTTTTGCTGCAACTATGAATCAATATAAACTGATTGAAGCTCCTAATATGCAGAGCAATACCCGTAAATATCTGATGGGAGGTACTCCCCGAGTTGAATTAATTCAAGATGGGGTTGCATATAGTAATCTGGATGATTTGACCACGGACATCACTTGTTTTACCGGAAACAAAATCTGCCGGTTTGATGTACAGACTCATTTGGTTGATATTAATCAACAGTCTCCAAAACAAGGAGCAGTATCTGTAGTGATGGGTTATGCGTTCTCGGAACAAGGAGTCAGCATAAGTGTGGAGCATTGCAATGAATCGGCTTATCTTATGCTGCCGGTTATCGCATCGCCTGAAGAAAAGGTGGAAATAACTGCCCGTGAAGTTTGTATAAAGAAGAACAAAGGTGTATTGCATATCACCTGCGAATCTGGAAATATACAAGTGGCACCGACCGATGGAGATGGACGAATCTTCAATCCGGTTCCCGGATTTTCTTTTATACCTTTGCAAATAATACCGAAAGGCACTGATAAGAAAATACAGATAAATATCTATTTTTGCTAATATATTTCATCTATTTGCTTCATAATGGATTAGAACTATGAAAACACTGCAATTTTTGTTAGTACTTTTAGGAGGATTGTTTCCCTGTGTGCTGAATGCCGGTGTAACCGAAGATATTTATTTCTCCCATATTGGTCTGAAAGAGGGCTTGTCACACAGTACAGTTTTTGCTATTAATCAGGATAAAGAAGGAAATTTATGGTTTGCTACGTATGATGGTGTAAATAAATATGATGGTTATAATTTTACTGTATATCGTCATCAATATACAAATTCCAGTAGCATTGCCAGTGACATCTCCCACTGCATTGCAGTAGATGATTCAGACCGGATATGGGTTGGTACTCGTGAGGGATTATCTCTCTACAACCATCAAAAGAATGCTTTCTCCAATTATTATTATAAAAAGAATGGCTTGAATGTAGCTGTAACCAATATTGTATCAATTAAAAAAGACTGGTTGATATTGGGAACTGCCGAAGGTATCTTGCTTTTTGATGTAAAGAAGGAATGTTTCCTGAATGATACATTGTCTTCTTCCTTGCATAGATTGCAACCTACTGCCTTGGTACGCCAGGACGATTGCATTTATATAGGTGCCGAAGATGGCGCGTATATTTATACTCTATCAAGCGGTGTTCTGGAGAAGCTGGTGAATATACCTGCCGGTGTGAAAATACATGCTATATTGTGCCAGATGTTTAATAAAATATGGTTGGCAACAGAGGGAGATGGGCTTTATTTATATGACGTGAAATCAAAAGAATGGAAAAATTACCGTCATGCAGATGGTAAATCCGGATTAAACTCAAACTATGTGCGTTCTTTGGCATTGGACACGGAGAATCGTTTATGGGTGGGAACTTATGGAGGATTGAATATCTACAAGGAAGGTACAGATAACTTTTCGTCTATAAAAAGTTCGGAGATTCAGGAAGGAAGTTTGTCACAGAATTCAGTCCGAAGCATTTTCAGAGATTCGCAAGGCGGTATGTGGTTGGGTACATACTGGGGAGGATTGAATTACTATCATCCTTTGTGTAACCGCTTTCAGCGTATCAAGCATGTTCCGTTCTTAAATTCACTTAGTGATAATGTAGTCAGTTGTATTGTTGAGGATAATATGCATAACTTGTGGATCGGTACGAGTAATGGCGGGTTGAATTTCTATGATAATATTTCGCAACAATATAAGAATTATTTATTTAATTTGGGTAATGTGAGTGCACCTTTTAAAGATATTAAAACAGTATATGTGGATGAGGCGCAAGATAAGGTCTATGTAGGAGCACATGCCGGAGGAATGATGGCCTTGCACCGGAAATCCGGTCATGTGGAATATTATAATAGCCAGAACAGCAATTTGCCGAGTAATAATATTTATTCTATAATCTCTGATGGGCACGAGGGACTTTGGGTGGCATCATTGGAGTGTTTATTCCACTTTGATATGGTTAAACACAGCTTCACGATTGTTGATAAAGATAGGAACGGGCATAAATTGCAGCAAGATAACCGTTTGTTGTTTCGGGATTCCAAGAAACGTATATGGGCCGGAGGAAAAATGGGAGTCTCGGTTTTTAATCAGATAGGTACCTCCTTACTCATTAATACAGATTTTCAAATAGTTTCTATACTGAAGCAGGCATTTGTGAATTGTTTCTACGAATCTTCTTCCCAATATATATGGATTGGAACTCGCAACGGTTTATTTGCTTTGAAAGAGGGTGACAAGCAATTTTTGCAATATACAACAGCAAACGGTTTGCCGAGCAATGTTATTTACGGTATCCTGGAAGATGCCTACGGTCGTTTATGGATAAGTACGAATCAGGGATTGAGTTGCTTGAATCTGGAAAGTGGAAAATTCCGTAATTTTACGATTATGGACGGATTACAAGGTAATCAGTTTAATGCAGGAGCTTACTGCAGAAAAGACGATGGTTATATGCTGTTTGGAGGAGTCAACGGCATTACTTTATTCCGTCCTGAAACATTGATCGATAATCCTTATACCCCTAAACCCGTAATCAATAAATTATTTGTCTATAATAAGGAGGTACTGCCGGATGATGAAACCGGTATTTTGAAAAAGAACATTGCGTACGTTGACCATATAACTTTGTCGTCATCCCAGAATTCATTTTCCATTTCGTTTGTCGTCTCCAATTATATAGCAGGTAAGCATAATACTTTTGCTTATAAATTAGAAGGGTATAATGATGTATGGTATAAGCAAAATGATATCAGTCTCGTTTCTTACTCCAATTTACCGGCAGGAGACTATACTTTCTGCATAAAAGCGGCGAACAATGATGGAAAATGGAATGAGGATCCCACTATGCTTCACATCCGCATACTGCCGGTTTGGTATTGTACTTGGTGGGCACTTACTTTATTTATTCTGTCGTTTGCCTTGCTGGTATTCGGTAGTGTACGGTTCTTTTGGCTGCGCAAAAATATGCAAGCTGAAATACGCATGGAAAGACTCGATAAGGAAAAACGGGAAGAAATCAACCAAATGAAAATCCGTTTTTATGTAAATATCTCACATGAATTACGAACCCCGTTGACCTTGATTGTTGCGCCATTACAGGAATTACTCAACCATATCAGCGGGCATTGGGAACATGAGCTATTGTCCTATGTCCAGCGGAACGCCAACCGTCTACTGCACTTGGTTAATCAATTGATGGATTTCAGACGTGCAGAATTAGGAATCTTTGAACTCAGAGCTGTGTATTCCAATGCTTCTAAACGGGTACTAAACTGCTTTATGAATTATGAAAGTCTGTCTAAAAGAAAAGATATAGACTATAATTTCTATACAGAACTACAAGTTGAAAATGTGCTTTTCGACGAAAACTATTTGGATCTGATTGCAAATAACTTGCTTTCGAATGCCTTTAAATACACCAAAGTCGGCGGAAGCATAACCGTGAAACTCTATAAGGAAGATAACAACCTTGTATTACAAGTAGCCGATACTGGTATTGGCATTCCGCTCGAGAAACAGGAGAAGATTTTTGAACGTTTCTATCAGGTGGAGAATGGTTGTGAAGGAAGCGGTATCGGACTTTCTTTAATTCAGCGCTTGGTTGAACTGCATCATGGGCGGATTGTTCTTCAGAGTGAAGTAGGCAAAGGGTCCATTTTTACAATTTATCTGCCGCAGGATAAATCTGTATATACCCGGGAGGAACTGTCTGGCAGAAGTGGGGACGCAGGAGATCAACGTGTATATTCCACCAATGCAAATGACATCTATATTAGTGATGATGAGAAGTTGGAAAAGGAAGAAAATACAGATGATGAAGGCGGTAAACGCGGCACCATCCTAGTGGTAGAAGATAATAGGGAGCTGAGACAATACATAGTAAACAGTCTGTCTGCTTTCTTCAATCTCTTGGAAGCGGAGAACGGACAAAAGGCATTGTATATATTGAAAGACCAGGAAGTCGATTTGATTATTACAGATGTCATGATGCCTGTAATGGACGGTGTGAAATTATGCAAGTTAGTGAAACAGAATTTACGTACCTGCCATATTCCGGTTTATATGTTATCAGCCAAAGTGGATGTCAAGTACCAGTTGGAAGGCTTGCAGGTAGGAGCTGACGATTATATCGCCAAACCATTCTCTATGGAAGTGTTGAAGGTTAAGATACTGAATATGCTACGCACACGTTACCGCATTTTCGAGCGGTATTCCAAGATGATGGAAATTGAACCGGAAAAACTTGCGAATAATACAATGGACGAGGAACTGTTGCGAAAGGCCATTGCTGTCATTGAGAAGAACATGGATAATGTAGAATTCTCTACGGAACAGTTTGCACGTGAAATGAATATGAGCCGTTCAAATCTTCATCTCAAATTAAAAGCGATAACAGGAAAATCTGCCATTGATTTTATTCACAAGATACGGTTCAACCATGCATGCCAATTATTGAAAGAAGGAAAATATACTGTTTCCGAAATCAGCTTTATGGTAGGGTATAATACACCTTCTTATTTTGCAGCACGCTTCAAAAAATATATCGGATGCTTGCCGACAGAGTATGTAAAGAAATGATATTTATTACTTATGAAAGTACACCTTATTTTAGTTTTGACAGCAGTTTTAGTTCCTATCGGTTTCGTGCAGTCAATCGGCTTCATATCAGTTGTCAGTATCTAAGAGTGATAGTATTCGGAGTGGAGACAAACTTATAGAGCTTTTCACCTTGGTAAATGGAAACGGAATGTCTGTTAAGGTGACGAATTACGCCGCTTCTCTGACTGATATTTCCGTTCCCGACAGGCAAGGAAACTTTGAACATGTAGTTCTGGGGTTTGATAGTTTGAAATATTATTTAGGAAAACATCCTAAATTAGGTGCTACGGTGGGAAGGTTTGCCAACAGAATCAAAAATGCCGAATTCAAATTGAACGGGCAGACATATCATCTGGAAAAAAACAATAAAGGCCATTCCATCCATGGAGGGGCAAAAGGATTCAATAACCGGATTTTTGAAACGGACACATTCTATACAGTAAAAGATACGGCCATCGTAATTTTTAAATATAGAAGTGCGCACCTGGAAGGGGGATTTCCCGGAAATCTGAATCTTTCAGTAGCTTATAAACTTACTAATCAGAATGAGATTATCTTGGAATATACAGCTACTACAGATCAGCCTACGGTAATCAATCTTACGAACCATAGCTATTTCAACCTGACAGGCTGTAAAGAACCGGTGTTGGACCATATTTATAGGATTAATGCAGATTCCATAACTCCGGTCGATTCTACAGGCATTCCTACCGGAGAGATACTGGCCGTAGCAGGAACTGTATATGATTACACTACTCCACAACGGGCAGAAAAACGAATACGGAAAATGGGGAAAGGATATGATGTCAACTATAAACTGAATAGGCATTCAGATTCTTTGGAATTGGCGGCTATTGTGGTAGAACCCATATCCGGCAGAGTTCTGAAAGCATACACCACTGAACCAGGTATGCAGTTTTATATTCCGAATTCGAACATGGATTATCTTGCCGGACATGACGACAAGAAGTATGGCCGGTATTATGGCTTTTGCCTTGAGATGCAGCATTTTCCAGATGCTCCTAACAATCCTCAATTTCCAACTACAAGCTTGTTTCCGGGAGAAATATACCGCCAAATGACTATTTATAAATTTGAAACTATATCAGAATAATATATTTAATCAACTAAAACTTATTAATTATGAAAATGAAAGTATGGAAGAAATGCATGTTTATAATTGGAGTGCCTCTTTTGGTGATAACGAGTTTATGTGCCAATAACGAAATTCCCGACAATTCTGTAAAGAAAACAAGAAGCGGCACTTTTATTTATGAAAAGGACAAAGCATGGGAACCCGCTGGTGAAGGCGTGACCAGGCAAATCATGGGTTACGACGGGCAACTGATGCTGGTTAAAGTTAAGTTTGAGAAAGGGGCCATAGGAACTCCCCATACCCACTATCACACGCAAACGACTTATGTAGCAACTGGTAAATTCGAATTTACGGTAGGTGATGAAAAGAAAATTGTGGAAGCAGGAGACGGTATTTATATTGAACCAGACATCTTACATGGCTGCATTTGTCTGGAACCTGGAGTTTTGATTGATTGTTTTGCTCCGATGCGGGCGGATTTTCTGAAATAAGTACTGAAAAACAACCTAAAGGGCGTGTAATCAGATACATAAATTTACTATTTGATTAAAACAACACCCTGTGTTTTAGGTATCTATAAGGCTGTTTTTGCACAAAACTATTACATGGTGAACAATATTGATATGAAAAAAGTGGAAAAATGGGGAGATTAAAAACAATACTTTTACCCTTTTTTAGCACTTGTCGTATGTTTGTTATCGAAAAATTCTAAAGTTAAACCTTAGATTTATTTATGTATGTACAAATTAAAAGAATTATTTTTAATGTTTGTCCTCGCTTTTGTTAGTATGGCTGCATACGCACAAAGTCTGACAATAACCGGTAAGGTGGTTGATAGCGAAGGATATGAACTGATTGGAAGTAGTGTTACTATTAAAGGTGCTGTCGGGGTTGGAACAGTTACCGATATAAATGGTAACTATACTTTAAAAGTAAAAGATGCATCTAAAGATGTGCTGATTTTTTCTTATGTGGGGATGACTTCACAGGAAGTGAAGGTCAATAATCAAAGTGTAATTAACGTAACTTTAAAGGCTGATGCTGTGATGCTGGACGAAGTTGTTGCTATTGGTTATGCTACTGTAAAACGTAAGGATTTAACCGGTTCGGTAGCTTCAGTAGGCGGACAAGAACTTTCTAAAATTCCAGTTAGTGATGTAACACAAGCTTTGAGCGGACGTATGGCTGGTGTGATGGTACAACAAAGTGAGGGGGCTCCAGGTTCTACTGTTTCCATACGCGTACGTGGAGGAATTTCAATTACCCAGAGTAATGAACCACTTTATGTTATCGATGGATTTCCCAGCGAAGATGGTATGGCTAGCCTAGATCCCGCTGAAATAGAAACGATTGACGTACTGAAGGATGCTTCCGCCACAGCTATTTACGGTGCACGTGGTGCCAATGGTGTTGTAGTGATTTCCACCAAGAATGGTAGTAAATCCCACGGCAAAGCAACAGTCACTTTTGATAGTTATGTAGGCTTCAAGACTTTGGCCAAAAAGCTCGATGTACTTTCTCCTTACGAGTTTGTACGACTGGATTACGAACGCACCTTGTGGAGAATGAGTACAGGTGATGCTGGTGCTGACGGTATGACATCATGGGAGAAAAGATATGGTAAATATAGTGATATCGAAGCCAACTATGCCAATCGTCCCGGAATTAACTGGCAAGATGAAGCACTGGGACGTACAGCTTTAACACAGAACTATCGTGTTGCAGTCTCCGGAAAGACTGAAAAGATGAATTATAGTTTGGCTTATTCGTTCTATAATGAAGAAGGAGCTATGGTGTATAGTGGTACTAAGAAACACAATATCTCTTTTAACATGAATCATGAAGTTAACAAATGGCTCACGGTAAATTCTCGCATCAGTTATGACCAGAGACGTGTAGAAGGCATGGGAACTTCAGGAGATAGCGACCGTTTCAATAAGATGCAACATATCCTACAATACCGCCCCACAATCGGTATTCAAGGAACTGATGCAGAACTTCTGGCAGGTGAAGACCCCATTTTAGCTGATGACAGTGGTAATGTAATGCAGAATCCTCTAATTTCTGCTGCCGAAGAAATTAATGATAGAGAGTGGCGTACTTTCCAAGCCAATGGAGGTGCTACGATTAAATTGCTAAAAGGATTGTCGTTTCGCAGTACAGTAGGTATGCTCTATCAAACTCGTCGTAATGATGTGTTCTATGGTGCAGAATCGCAAACAGCTAAGCGTTCCAGTATCAAAGGTACTATTACGAATCTCGAAAATAATAGTTTTCAGACTTCCAATGTTTTGACTTATGCTTGGAATAACAAGATACATGATATCACTGCAATGGTTGGCCACGAGTTTATAAGCAAATGGGCACGTTCGTTCTCAGCAGGTGCTACTCAATTTCCGAATGACGAAATCGGACTGGGCGACCTTTCATTAGGAACACCAAGTACTCCTACTTCTTCTGAGAATTATGATGATAAGCTGCTTTCTTTCTTTGCTCGCGTAAACTACAGCTTGTTGGACAAGTACCTGTTTACAGCTTCAGTACGTGCCGATGGTTCTTCAAAATTCGGAAAGAACAATAAATGGGGATATTTCCCGGCATTTTCTGCTGCATGGCGTTTGAGTGAAGAAAAATTCATCAAGAATTTGAATGTCTTCTCTGATTTGAAACTCCGTGTCGGTTATGGCTTGGCAGGTAATAACCGAATCGACAGTTATCAGAGTCTGGCAATCATGAGTTCTGTTACAGCTGCTAATGGCAACGGCGCACAGGCTGGTTATGCTTCCAATCAAGTTCCTAACCCCGATTTGAAATGGGAGGCTAACAAGACGTTCAATTTAGGTATGGATTTTGGTTTCTTGAATCAACGTGTCACTTTCTCTCCGGAATTCTACATCAACCGAAGTAGTAATTTGTTGTTGGCGGCCAAATTGCCTTACTCATCTGGTTATCAGAATATGATTATTAATGCAGGCGAAACTCAAAATATCGGTATCGACTTGACTATTAATACAGTGAACTTCACCAACAAGAATTTCTCATGGAATACGACTGTTACATTATCTCATAATAAGAACAAAGTCAACAAGCTGACAGGTGAAGACGTACAGTTGTATTTGGCAAGCTTTGGTTATTCTGGTGCCGGTGCGTCCCATCAAATTGCAGTTGGACAACCCTTAGGACAGTTCTATGGCTATGTTACAGATGGTCTGTATCAGGTAAGCGATTTCGATTATGATGCAACGACTAATACTTATACCTTGAAGGATGGGGTTCCTTATCATGGAGACAAAAAACAAATTCAACCGGGTTATTGGAAATTTAAGAATGTGGATGGTAGTGAGGATAATTTGATTACGGAAAATGACAAGACTGTTATCGGTAATGCATTCCCTGATTTCTATGGTGGTATTAACAATACCTTTACTTGGAAAGATTTTGATTTGAGCATTTTTTTGACCTATAGCTACGGAGCAGAAGTACTTAATGCCACGAAACTGACTAATACAAAAACAGCTTTGACCAATAAGAACGTGTTGGCAATAGCCAATGAAGCTAACCGTTGGGTAACCGTAAACAGCAATGGAGAATTGATTAAGAATCCGGAAGAACTGGCGGCTGTAAACAGGGGAAAAAGCGTTGCTGTATTTGGTGACAACGGTTCGAACAATACATACATTCATTCGTGGGCTGTGGAAGATGCTTCCTATCTGAAACTTAGTAATATAACCATCGGATATTCATTCCCTAAAAGAATGATTAATAAGCTTGGTTTAAGCAAATTACGTATATACGCCACTGGAAACAACTTGCTGACATGGACACCTTATACAGGTTTTGATCCAGAGGTTTCTACAATGAGCGATGCTCTGACTCCGGGCGTTGATTTCGGTGCTTATCCCAGAAGTCGGTCTTTCGTATTTGGTGTTAATGTAGCATTTTAATTAGGATAAAAAAAGGGAATACAATGAAAAATAAAATGATATATGCGCTTGGCGCACTGATGGTGATAGGATTTGGTTCCTGTGATTTAACGGAAAAGCCTACTTCATATTATGAGAAAGATACTTATTTCGTGACAGAAGACAAGGCCCGAATGGCAGTTGTAGGAATCTATGACTGTTTGGAGACCGGTGAATATTACGGCCAATACATTATGCCTTTCTTCGGTTCGGATGATATGTTTATGGTAAGAGGGGTTGGTGCAGATGGAACTCGCCGTGATTTGTCTCACTATATGTATACTTCTTCGAATACATGGATTGCTTCCGTTTGGAAGTTTGCCTATCAAGGTCTTGACCGTGCCAATCTAGCAATTGCTAGTATTGAGCAGATGGAAGGATATGAAGGGAATACAGCTTTACAGGAATTAGTTGGACAGGCCAAATTTCTTCGGGCATTCTTGGCCTTCGATTTGGTAAGATTCTTTGGGGATGTGCCATTTAGCGTAGATTATACAAGCGGCTATGAACAGACTTCCAAACCTCGCATGGATCGTGAATTGATATACGATCAGATAATTGACGATTTAAACTTTGCAAAGGAACATTTGTATGTAGGAAGTGCAGTTGCTTCTTCTGAAATTCCATGTAAGGGGGCGGCTCGGGCATTATTGATGAGGGTGTATTTGCAACGGGCCGGCTATAGCCTAAGCAGCACTACCGGAAAGTTGACCCGTCCGGATGATACTACCCGCAAGAGCTATTTTGAAGCTGTGATTAGGGAATGGGAGACATTCAAGGCAGAAGGTTATCATAATTTCTATGGTGGCGGTTACGAGCAACTCTTCAAAAACTATTCTCAATTGATTCTGAATAATCAGGAAAGTTTGTGGGAGATTGCTTTTGAACCCAATCAAGGACAAACAGACAATGCTGGTATGTGGGCTACTTACAATGGCCCGATAGTAGATGCTCCGGGTAGTTATTCTGGCACGAGTTCATACATGGGACGCGCCAATGCTTTCTTTACGGTATTACCCTACTGGAAATCATTCTATGAATCGAATGCGGATGGTAGTCAGAAGGATGTACGTCGGGATGTAAATTTCGTGGATTATGCGTATGTATGGAATGCTACTACCGAAACTCAGGATAAGTCATATACGGCCAGTTCTATAGCCAAGAGTTTATATCGTTATCCGGGTAAATGGCGCAGAGAATGGATGGCTTTGGGTTTTGTGGATCCCAACAATACTGGTGTGAACTATTGTCCTTTGCGTTATGCAGATGTTGTATTAATGGCTGCAGAGGCTTATAATGAGACTAACAATACAACAGAAGCCTGGAAGCTACTGAACGATGTACGCCAGCGTGCAGAGGCTACTCCTATTACGAGTGCCAACTATGCAAGTCTGATGAAAGCTCCTAAGGTGTATAATTTGGATTTTATTGATGATAGTGACGATGCTGGGAAATTTCGTACAGCTTTGTATTGGGAACGTGGTTTTGAACTTTGTTACGAGGGACAACGCAAGTATGACTTTCTTCGGTGGGGATGTCTGGGTGATGCTTTGAGAGCTGCACAAGCTTACATAGAATCCTGGTATCCAGATGCTAATGAATACATTAATGCAAGTACACTACAAAGTTGGGATCCTGTTTCATGGGCATCAAGCAATTATGTGGCTGGACATAACTTTGTGGATGGCAAACATGAATTGTATCCCATTCCGTTAGCTGAGATACAGTCGAATGCAGCTTTGAATGGACAGAACAATCCGGGATTTGAATAAAAACCCTCCGTAGAGTATTTCACAGGTAATAAAAAGAATATTATTCTGTCATAAAACAGACGTAATAATCTTTTTATTACCTGTGAAACTTCTTTCCATAGAATCGTGTAATGAGTTTTTGATTTGTAGGCAATTTTGCATATAGAAACAGTTATTTATAAGACATATTTTTATGAAGAATATTTTATTGTTGGGATATGTAGTTGTTACGTTATTGGAATGTTCTAGTTGTGCGTCTCCTCAGCCCGAAGAAGACTATGGTTGGCTAAAGAGTGCAATAGATACATCTGTCAGGCAATTGGAAGAAACTGTAGCTGATATAGGTGATTCTGTTTTATTGCCTCGTTCCATCTGGACTGGTTATGATATAGATTTCCTATGCAGCCAACTGCAACAGAATCCTATGACCTTTAAGGACTCCTTACGGGTAAAACCCGTGACGGAAGTATTGGGTACTCGTCGTTATTGCACTTCTATCTATGACTGGACAAGCGGATTCTTTCCCGGCAACCTGTGGCTAATCTACCAAATAACAGGCAAAGAAAATCTGAAGGACGCTGCCATACATTTTACAAATTTTCTCTATCCAGTAAGGAAATATAAAGGTACGCATGATATCGGATTCATGATGAATTGCAGCTACGGCAATGCCTATCGTTTGGCTCCTGCAGACAGTGTACGTCAGGCATTGATACAAACCGCTGATAATCTGTGCGGACGTTTTGATTCCAAGATAGGATGTATTCGTTCGTGGGACTTCGGACGGTGGAATTTCCCCGTTATCATAGACAACATGATGAATTTGGACCTTTTGTTTTATGTATATCGACTTACTGGTAATCCGCAATACAAAGAGATTGCTCTACAACATGCTCGCGTAACACAACAACATCAGTTTCGGGAAGACTATTCCTCTTATCATGTGGTGAGCTATAATGACGATCGGAGTGTAGAAGAGAAATGTACTCACCAAGGAAAGAATGACGATTCAGCTTGGGCACGCGGACAAGCTTGGGGTGTATATGGATACACATCCTGCTATCGCGAATCGAAAAATACGCTC
The DNA here is from genome assembly GCF_024793605.1 of Bacteroides sp. BFG-637. Lineage (NCBI taxonomy): Bacteria > Pseudomonadati > Bacteroidota > Bacteroidia > Bacteroidales > Bacteroidaceae > Bacteroides > Bacteroides sp. BFG-637. The sequence goes on from NZ_JANUPD010000002.1 coordinate 1,432,848, forward strand.
TTCCTGCAACAAGCTAAAAACATTGCAGCAATGATAATGGACCGTGTGAAGACTGAAGACCTCATTCCTTTATGGGATTACGATGCCCCCGATACTCCTGAAACACCCCGTGATGTATCAGCAGCTTCTATTACAGCCTCGGCACTAATAGAACTTAGTACCTTGACGGAAAATGGACAAATATATCTGAATTATGCTGAAAAATTACTTCATTCACTTTCTTCAGATGCGTATTTGGCAAAAGCCGGTACCAACCAAGGATTCCTGCTGATGCATTCAGTAGGCTCACTACCTAATGGTTCGGAGATCGACACCCCACTGAATTATGCCGACTACTACTATCTGGAAGCATTGCTGCGATACATGCAGGTAAAAAAGATTAGACTACGAATCGCTTTAATTGAATAGAATATTACTTTTATGAAAAATTTGAAATACATTTTGAGCATTGTTTTATTAACAGTGTCCTTTTACATTCAAGCGCAGCAACTCAAAGAAGAAGCTTTCAGCCTCTTAAATCTGGACTATCAGGGTATGCAGGAGGTTAAAGCCGCCTATGCTGCACAAAATTATGACGAAGCTGCCAAAGCACTGTTGAATTATTACCGGCATCGCACGGGAATCTTCCATCCTGATATTGATTTGAAGAACATTCAAATTTCAAAAGAAGAGCAAAAGTGGGCGGATGACGCTTTGGAACATACATTCTTTGTACATAAAGGATATCAACCTTCTTATAATTATGGCAAAGACATCAACTGGCAATATTGGCCGGTGCAAGACAATGAACTACGTTGGCAACTGCATCGCCATAAATGGTTTACTCCTATGGGAAAAGCCTATCGCCTTTCAGGTGATGAGAAATATGCCAAAGAATGGGCATACCAGTATATGGATTGGATTAAGAAGAATCCTTTGACACAGGTGGAACCGGAAGAATATGAACTGGTCAGTGCCGGTGAAGTAAAAGACAATGCGGAGAATGTACGTTTTGCCTGGCGTCCATTGGAAGTCAGCAACCGTTTGCAAGACCAGACCTTGCAGTTCTTGTTGTTTGTCGATTCACCGTCGTTCACTCCAGAATTCTTGACTGAATTTCTAGTGAATTATCATCGCCATGCACTGCACATTCTGAATAATTATTCCGCTCAGGGTAATCACTTGCTTTTTGAAGCTCAGCGCATGGTGTATGCAGGAGCCTTCTTTCCAGAGTTTAAAGAGGCTGCCTCTTGGAGGGAAAGTGGCATCAGCATTCTGAACCGTGAAATCAAAAAGCAAGTTTATCCGGATGGAGGTCAGTACGAGTTGGACCCTCATTATCATTTGGCAGCAATCAATATCTTTTGTAAAGCTTTGCGCATGGCGGATGTTAACGGTTTCCGTCAGGAATTTCCTGCTGAATATGTGAATACGGTAAAGAGCATGATCGAATTCTACTCAAATATTTGCTTCCCTGATTATAGCAATCCTTGTTTCAGCGATGCCAAACTGGGTAATCGTCCGGCAGAAATTAAAAATTATAAGGAGTGGCTCAATATTTTCCCGGATTGTGAATGGATACGCTATTATGCAACCGAAGGACGTGAAGGCACTCCGTTGCCTAATCTGTCTCATGGCGCTTTGACTTCTGGCTTTTTCACTTTCAGAAACGGGTGGAAACAAGATGCTACAGTAATGGTGGTGAAAGCAGGTCCGAAGGGCGAATGGCACTGTCAGCCCGATAACGGAACTTTTGAACTTTGGTTTAATGGCAAGAATCTGTTTCCCGACAGCGGCTCGTATGTGTATGCCGGAGATGATGAAGTGATGAAGCTTCGCAACTGGTTCCGCCAGACTTGCGTTCATAATACACTGACATTGGATGAAAAGAATCTACAAACCACGCAGTCTGTCACTAAACTTTGGAAACCAGAAGGTAATGAACAGATCCTGGTAACGGAAAATCCGCATTATGACGGGCTGAAACACAGGCGTTCCGTATTTTTTGTTGACCAGACGTATTTTGTCATTGTTGATGAGGCAGTTGGAGATGCCAAAGGAACAGTGAACCTGAACTATCATTTCTGCGAAGGAAATGTCAATGTGGATGAAAAGAATAATATACTGACCACCGCTTTTGACGGACCGAACAATGTGAAGCTGCAATGCTTTGCCGAGAAAAAAATCTCTACCAGAGAAAAGGAAGGCTGGAGTTCGATTGCTTATCGTCAACGCGTAGCCCGCACTTCCGTATCATTCGATATAGTCAAGGAAAGTCCGGCCCCGGTACGTTACATCACAGTTATTTATCCGGTGAAGGATACAGCTTCTTTCCCCTATATCAAGGCGAAATACCTGAATAAAGAATTCGATGAAAACGGTGTGAAGATAGAAGTATCTGTCAATGGTAAGAAACGCCAATTAGAGTATCATTTATAAGCGGCAGTGGTTATGAATCGACTATCATTTTTATTTTTGCCCCTCACAGCTATTGGAGTATCTGCTTGTAGTTCAGGTAAACTCAAGGAAGAGGTGAAACGGCCCAATATCATTTTTATGATGACGGACGACCATACTACACAAGCTATGTCGTGCTACGGAGGTCGTCTTCTCCAGACTCCCAACATGGATAGAATTGCCAACGAAGGTATCCGCATGGACAATTGTTATGCGGTCAATGCCCTGTCCGGTCCGTCAAGGGCTTGTATCTTAACGGGCAAATTCAGTCATGTCAACGGATTCACGGACAATGCCAGCACTTTTGACGGCAGTCAGCAGACTTTCCCTAAATTATTGCAGTCAGCAGGCTATCAGACTTCAATCGTTGGTAAGTGGCATTTGATTACAGAGCCTCAGGGATTTGATTATTGGTGTATCCTGACAGGACAGCATGAACAAGGGGATTATTATAATCCTGCTTTCAACGAGAATGGAAAGCAAATTGTAGAACAAGGATACACTACTGATATTATAACAGACAAAGCTATCGAGTATCTGGAGAATAGAGATAAGAGCAAGCCTTTTTGTATGATGTATCATCAGAAAGCGCCACACCGCAACTGGATGCCTGCTCCCCGTCATTTGGGTATGTTCAACAATACGACTTTTCCCCAACCGGCCACATTCTTTGATACCTATGAAGGCAGAGGTTCTGCAGCCAAAGAACAGGATATGTCGATTGAGCATACACTTACGAACGATTGGGACTTGAAATTGCTGACTCGCGAAGAAATGCTGAGAGATACGACCAACCGTTTGTATCAGGTTTATAAACGTATGCCTGCCGATGTACAAGACAAGTGGGATTCCGTCTATGCACAACGCATTTCCGAATATCGCAGCGGCAAACTGCAGGGCAAGGAACTTATAAGTTGGAAATACCAACAATATATGCGCGATTATCTAGCAACGGTAGTGGCTGTGGATGAAAACATCGGACGCATACTCAGCTATCTGGAAAAAAAGGGCGAATTGGATAATACAATCATTATCTACACTTCAGACCAAGGTTTTTTCCTGGGTGAGCATGGATGGTTTGATAAACGCTTTATGTATGAAGAATGTCAACGCATGCCGTTGATAATCCGATATCCGAAAGCAATAAAAGCGGGTAGTATTTCGGATGCAATTGCAATGAATGTGGATTTTGCTCCTACCTTGCTGGACTTTGCGGGAGTGGATATACCAGATGATATTCAAGGTAAATCATTGAAACCTATTCTGACCAATGGAAGCAAGACTCCTGCCGATTGGAGAAAGGCGGCTTATTACCATTATTACGAATATCCGGCAGAACACTCGGTAAAGCGGCATTACGGTATTCGCACGGCTGATTTTAAGCTGATTCACTTCTACAATGATGTGGATGAGTGGGAAATGTATGATTTGAAGAACGACCCGAATGAATTAAATAATATATTCGGCAAATTAGAGTATGCTGATAAGCAAACAGAACTAATGTCGTTACTGAAAGAGGTTCAAAAACAATATAAGGATGAAGATCCTGACGAAAAAGAGAATGAACTGTTCAAAGGTGACAGACGGTTCATAAAGAACTGATGCCTTGCAAGCATGAAATATAGTACATTTATAGGGTTTTGAACCCCTTTTAATCAATAATAAGACAGTCAGTTTGAAAGAGTTGGTTACTTTCAACAAATAAAAATAAGATTCAAAAATGAAAAAGATATTATTAGGTTTACCTGCCTTTTGTCTGTTGATGTCATGTAACAGTTCCGGACAAACAGCCGTTATAAAAGTCGCTGAAAAAACGATGATGCACGAAGTCCGTGCAACTCCTTCACCGTTGAATGACGCACATGTTGCGGTGAATCCGCCGCGTTTTATGTGGCCGGACAAATTTCCGCATTTAGGTTCCGTTTTAGATGGTGTACCGGGGCAAGTGGACGAAAAGCCGAAAGTACTTTACCGGATTCGTATTTCCCAAGACAAAAATTTCCAAAAGGATGTTCTGACGGGAGAACGTGCCTGGGCTTTCTTCAATCCTTTCCAGTGTCTGGCTCCGGGAAAATGGTATTGGCAACATGCTTATGTTACTCCCGAAGGTAATGAAGAGTGGTCGCCGGTTTATCAGTTCTATATAAATAAAGATACACCGGAGTTTAATCCACCTGCTTTAGAGAAAGTATTGGCGGGTTACCCTTCCCATCATCCCCGTGTATTGTTAGATGCCGATGATTGGGAGGAGATCATAGCAAAAAATAAAAATAATCCGGAAGCTCGGGCATATATAGACAAGGCTGTCCGATGCATCTCGCATCCGTTGAAACATCTTTGGGAGGAGATAGATACAACGAATGTGGTTACATTGACCAACCTTGTACAGCGTAAGTCTGCCCTTATACGGGAAAGCCGTAAGATTGTGGATAGGGAAGAAGCTAACGTAGAAGCATTGGTACGTGCCTACCTATTGACGAAAGATAAAAAATATTATCGGGAAGGTATCGACCGATTGAGCGAAATTCTTTCCTGGCAAGAAAGCAAATACTTTGCAGGCGACTTTAATCTATCCACTTTATTATCTATGAGTACATCTACATATGATGGATTCTATGGCTTGCTGTCTCCTGAAGAGAAACAACTGCTATTGGACAACATTCGCAATATTGGCGATAAGTTCTATAATGAATATGTCAATCATCTGGAGAACCGTATCGCCGACAACCATGTATGGCAGATGACTTTCCGTATTCTGACGATGGCGGCATTCGCTACGGTTGGTGAGATACCGGAAGCATCAGTGTGGACAGATTATTGCTATAATGAATGGATTTCCCGCCTTCCCGGTCTGAACAAAGATGGTGCCTGGCATAACGGAGACGCTTATTTCCATGTAAATATACGCACCTTAATAGAAATTCCGGCCTTCTTCTCACGTATTTCAGGCTTCAATTTCTTTGCTGATCCGTGGTATAACAATAATGCATTATATGTCATCTACCAGCAACCTCCTTTCTCCAAATCCGGAGGTCATGGCAATTCGCATGAGGGACAGCATACTCCGAACGGAGGCCGCGTAGGATATGCTGATGCCATAGCGCGTGAATGTAACAACCCGTGGGCGGCAGCCTATGTACACGAAATCATGCAAGAAGACCCCGATATCTTCTCGAAAGCTTTCGAAACCAAACCGGCAGACCTGACGTGGTATCGTTGTATTACTAAAAAGGAAAGACCTGCTTATAGCATGCGCTTGTCGGATTTACCGGCATGCAAAATCTTCAGTCAAACGGGTACTGCTTTGATGCATACCGACATCGGACACCATACTAACAATGCGATGCTTTCTTTCCGAAGCAGTCCTTACGGTTCTACTTCTCATGCCTTAGCGAATCAGAATGCTTTCAACACCTTCTTTGGCGGTAAAGCCATCTTCTATAGCAGCGGACATCGTACCGGGTTTACAGATGACCACTGCATGTATGCCTATCGGAACACTCGTGCCCATAATTCCATATTGGTAAACGGTATGGGACAAAAGATAGGAACAGAAGGTTATGGTTGGATTCCCCGCTATTACGAAGGTGAAGAAATCTCTTACGTTGTAGGTGATGCTTCCAATGCCTATGGCAAAGTCATTTCTCCGTTATGGCTGGAACGCGGACGTTTGTCCGGCACTCGTTTTACTCCAGAAATGGGTTGGGATGAGAATAAACTGGATTTCTTCCGCAGGCACATTGTCCAATTAGGACGTTCGGGACTATTTGTCATTTATGATGAACTGACAGGTAAGGAACCTGTAAAGTGGAATTATTTACTGCATACGGTAGAACTTCCGATGGAAGTGGTTGAAGAAGGGGGTGGACTGCGTATTCTGGGAAAGAATAAGGTAGACGGAGTATCTGTAGCCCATTTGTTTTCTTCACAAAAGATGACTTACGCACAGACAGATACCTTCTTTGTGGCTGCTGTTGATTGGAAAAAACGACTTGGCAAGACACTCCCTAATCATTACCATTTCACAGCAACCACGTCTCCCAGCAATCAGGTCTGTTTTTTGAATGTGATTGATGTACATGGGAATAACCGTGCTGATGCTGTGGTGGATCGTGAAGGAAATCGCATAACTGTAAAAGAATGGGTTATTGAATGTAATTTAGATGGTGGAGAGAAAGCATTTCTCCGTATAGAAAATAAAAAGAAAGGTGTTTCGCTGAACTTTGATTATGATTTGAATAATGGTGCTACGACTATTGTAGATCAAGTCGGTGGTAAGCGTGTGGAAAAGAAACTAGTTGATAACTTACCGGATTTAGAGATATAGAAAGCATTTCTCATATTCTCATTAATTTTCATAGACATCAGATAATCAAACAAATATCTTATGAGAAATACTTTTCAATACGGTATTTCTCATAAGATATTCTCTATTTTAGCTTAAATTTCAGCTTACTCTCATAACATTTCAGGGTATTTCTCATAGTCAGCTTACCCTCTCTTCCCTTTTCTTGGTTGAAGATAAGCAGTATTTCCGATTGTATTCACATATATAAATTTAGCAGTTCCTATTGCCAGTCTATTATTTAATGATTTGTCCTCCCGTATTATCCTCAATCCATCCAGCCTACTTACCTTTTGTGACAAGTCCCCATTAAACAAACGTTATACAGCTGTTATACTTCCATTATCCCATAACCATTTGTCCATTAACGTGCCGATATCACTAACTTCCCACGGCCGTGGTAGGATCTCGTCATGGCTGTGGGAAGAAGCTACCACGGCCGTGGGAAGATCTCGTCACGACCGTGACGAATTAAAGATACCGATACTTTAATGTAACTATACCGGTATCCCAACATAACTATACCGGCTACTCTTCCTATAAAGTCCCACTTGATTAATCTTAAAACAAGGCACTTGACAAGAAATCAAGGCTGACAATAAAAGTGCAGATGTTTTACTGTCAGCCTATTATCAGCACCTATTGTCAGGCAGTATAAAATTGATATTCAAGCACTTGAATGTCATCCTGACAGATTGACAATAAAAAGAGTACAAATCGCTAAGTATTAGCCTAAACAAAATAAGATGATTGCTCATTTCTGCATCTTTGTGGACCAATTCTGTTTTATTCTTTTGATTCTTATACACAGCTTTTTTAACGGGCATTTATAACAACTACCCCGTCCTAATTCAAGTTCTATTTCTAAATCCCGTGTCCGTTCGTTTAGCTCTATCCACATGCCCCGTAATGCATCCCGCTGTGATTTGGCTTCCCTGTACATTTCGAGTTCCTTGTCGCGTGCCCCTAAGAGAAAAGCATATGCCGAACACACTTCAGATTTACTGATGCAAAGCTGCTCCAAGACTTTCACGTATTCCGGGCTAATTCCTTTCTCCCTAATCTTCAGGAATCCACGGAGACTCTGATCGTTTACGACGGTTCTGTAATCCTTGAAATATGACATGATTACCTGCATATCCACCCAAAGTTGGATATACTCTTTTTCGATACCGTATTTCTTGGCCGCTTCTTCTATGCTAATCCATTCTGACATAGTGTTCGTTTTTTTATGTGTGATACAATGAAAGAGGGATACTCTTTTTATTATATTAGCACAACGGGCATCTACGCTTCCTGCAGTCCGGTGGCGGGGATTGGTCAGATTATATTGGGGTATTATGAATAAACCGACCGGATACAAGAAAGGCGTAGATGCTGTTGCACCATTATCCGTCTATGAGGCTTAGCAATACCCTTCGGAAGATAATGATAACAACAGACACCCACGCCAATCGTTTATATATAACACATCTCTGACGGATATGTTGATATACACCGTTCGCGTGGAGTATCTGCTGAATCACCTCTCTCCTTTAAAACTGCTAATTTTCATAGACGAGAGATAATACGCTTTTACTCCAATAAGAAATAAAACCACTTTCCACCAGTTCCATCACGCTGATGGGCGGAAAGCGTGTGACAAAGATAAATGATTTATTTGGAATATATTGGAAATAAGGCAATAAATACAAGAAGTTTTGCACTGAATGTTTATAAAATCAATGCCTTTGTGGGCATGTTCCACCATATCTAGCAGTTTTGATATGATACCAATGGCATTTGTATTTTGTATCCATTCTTTTGCGCTAAGGCAATAACTGTTCAATCCCACTTTTAATTATGTCGAATTCTACACAATTAAAAGTGGGATTGTTCAGCTTCTCCCAGATACCAAGAAATTCTACAGTGTTTCGATTCCTAAGCCAATTCGGGAAGAAGAATACAAAGGTAAGTACCTTATAATAGAAACAGACAAAAGAAAAACAATTCCGTTAATAAGCTCTCAACCCATAATCGAATCTCATCTTCTTGCTATCTTTCACTTCGATTTTCAACAGATTGCTCCCTTTCCGCAAGTAACGGCTGTAGTCACTGATATTGTATTGATTATATTGCCTGGTCTGCTTTGCTTCCTGCGCAAAGACTTCCACTCCATTCAACCACACTTTTGCTTCTCCGGCAACATTGAGCCACAAAGACAGGTGATTGAAGCCCTTATCTACATTAAAAGTTGCTTCAGATACTATTGTGGAACGAGGGGAACATTCGAAAGGCAAAGAAATCATTTTCAGTTCCTGACCGTTCACACCGACAAGGCGGGTATTCTTGCTTCCATTCTGACTGTCCGCAATCAAAGTAACCGCATTCACGGGGGTGATTTCATACAAACGGTTGTGCATCAGGTGCAATAAGCCTTCCGGTATTTTAGTCACTTTCCGGTCATAAGTAATCAAGCCGTTCACTTCCCCTTCCACATCGGTGGTTTGTGTATAGACTGCCGCACTCAATCCCTGGGCAATCAGCGTTTCCAAATCATATAACAGGCGACCGTAGCTATCAATCAATGCCATTGCCCCGTCGATATTCTTATACCCCCAGTTTCTCATATTCGGATTCCAGATATGCTCCTTGATCGCCCAGCCATAACCGCCGAACTCTCCCAATACGGAAATACGATTACCGTTATTCTCCGGCAGAATCATGGAAGTGACAGGATAATTATGTACGTCGTACATATCACCTACGCCTCTATCCGTCCACCCGGTCACCCCGTTTATCAGACGTGTATCGTCGTACTTAATCACTTTATTCACGATTTCCACCGTATTGTGCTGTCCCCATCCTTCATTGAATACAACCCAGGTAGTGATACAAGGATAAAAACGGAGACGGTCAATCATCTCGAACATTTCTTTTTGCCATTGGCGGGTATGTTCTTCGGGAGCATTCCAATCGGCAGTAGCCGACGGATTAACGTGTTCCTCTTTCTTCCTTGATGTAGCAAAACCGGATACCATATCCTGCCACATCATCAGACCGAGAGAATCGGCGTAATAATAATATTGTTCCGGTTCTACCTTGATGTGTTTACGGATCATATTAAATCCCATCTTCTTCAACTGCACCATGTCCCACAGCATCGCTTCCTCGGAAGGAGGAGTCAGCAATCCGTCGGGCCACCAGCCTTGATCGAGCGGACCGTATTGGAAGATGGGTTGATTATTCAGGCAAATGCGGTTATATCCACACTCATCTTTCCGTACATCTACCTTTCTCAAAGCAAAGTAACTCTTTACCTGATCTAAAACACGCCCTCCATTGGATAAGGAAATATTCAGATGATACAGTTTCGGAGATTCGGGAGACCATAAAGCAGCATCCGGAACATCTATCTCAATCGCATCACGCAACTTCTGTTCCACCGTCCTGATTACTTTACCATCATCCAATACTTCTATTTTTACCTCTTCATTGCCTTTAGCTCCGGCTATGTCGAAATTCAGTTTTACAGACTTCTTCTCAATATCAGTGGAAGGAAGCACCTGACGGATATAAGTTTTATCTACCGCTTCCAGCCAGACTGTCTGCCAAATACCCGATACAGGAGTATACCAAATCCCTTCCTGATTGAGTTGCTGTTTGCCACGGGAAATAGATTCCGTATCTGTCGGATCGGTTACAGCTACCTCAATGCTTTGAGGCCCGCTTTTCTTCAAAAACTTAGTAATATCAAACGAGAACGGATTATTCCCTCCTTTATGCGTGCCGGCCAACCGGTTATTCACCCACACCTGACATTCATAATCCACTGCTCCGAAATGCAGGATAGTAGATTTATTCTTCCAGGAAGGATTTAGTGTGAACTCACGTTGATACCATAGTTTATCCGTAGGAAGAAATGTTTTCTGCACTCCGGACAGTGACGATTCAATCGCAAACGGAACAAGGATTTCCCCCTCAAAGGAAACATCCTTCCGGGGCGTGTTCTGATCCGTTACGGCATATTTCCACAATCCGTTCAGATTGATCCATTCTGCCCGTTGCAATTGCGGTCTGGGATAACTTTGCCACACATTTTCCGGCGTCACCTGTTCAGCCCATACTGTTTTGATTTTGTCTCCTTTAGGCTCCCATGCATGGGCAAACACCTGCGACATGGCTCCTAAAGCCAGAGTAAACAAGATTCTCTTATCCATAAGCGTTAGCGGGTTTTATATTCTTTAAAAATCTTTCCGTCGATTCTTATTGTAGGTATTCCACATTTTCTGGAAATACAGGACATCGCTCTTGTCTGCCCATTCGAAATAGGCCGTTTCCAGTTCTTTTGCCATTTCAGGATATTTGCCGATCAGGTTGTGCTGCTCGGTACGGTCTTCCTTGATATTGTACAATTCCCATTCATCTCCCTTAAAATTGGCCGAAACCAGCTTCCAGTCACCTTTACGCACCATGCGGTTGCCTTCATGTTCCGCATAGATATACCTTTCGGGCATCTTCTTTCCTTTCACAATCGGGAGGATGGATTTACCTGCCGTGGGCAGAATCGCTCTTCCCTGATATTCTTTCGGATAAGTGGCTCCTGCCAGTTCCACACAAGTAGACATGATATCGGAGAATTGTGCAGGCTGATGATCCAGTCCGCCTTTATTCTTCACATGATTGCCCCAGGAAATGATGCATGGGGTTGAGATACCTCCTTCGTGAGCATAATGTTTATACAGCGTGAACGGCGTGCAACAAACATTCGCCCAGCCTGTGCCGTAATGATGATAAGTTCCGGGCAAGCCCATCTGGTCGAGTTCGGCTCCCGTATGCGTATGATATTCGACTCCGGTCTGTTTGTCGAAACCAAATTCATGCCATTCGGCACAAGCTCCGTTATCAGACATAAACATGATAAATGTATTGTCCAGCTCACCGTTCTTTTTCAATTCATCCACTACCCGGCCGATATTCGCGTCCATCACATCCACCATCGCTGCAAAAATAGACATACGGCGTGCCAAGTCGGTCTGCTGATCTTTCGTCAATGAGTCCCATGCCGGCAACGGATGCGTTTCATCTTCAAACAGACTTTCGGGAACCACGCCGCGCGGACTAAGTTCCGGTTTGCCTTGCATCAGTTTCAGGTCAACAATCCGTTTCCAACGTGCGTCACGAATCTTGTCCCATCCCTGCATATAGAGAGACATATATTTATCAGTCACTTCTTTCGGTGCGTGCAAAGGAAAATGGGGAGCATTATAAGCCAGATACAGGAACAGCGGTTTCTTTTCCTGATGTGCCTGGTCGATGAAGTCAATCGCATAATCCGTTATCACATTCGTTGCATAGAAAGCCCCTTCTTCATAGTGTCTGGGGGTACGGTCTTTCGGCAAACGGGTATATACCGCCGGATTCCAGAAAGAATTGAATCCGCCCAGCAACCCGTAATACTCTTGAAAACCACGAAGAACAGGATTCGACTTGTTCCCCAAATGCCACTTTCCCGACATAGCCGTAAAATATCCGGCATCTTTCAAGACTTCCGCAATCGTGACATTATCCGAATTGGAACGGAATCCCGAATATCCCTTCGGCCATGCAGGGTGACTGCCGTCCATGTGTCCCAGTCCTGTTTGATGGGGATAAAGTCCCGTCAACAGGTTGGCACGGGACGGGCAACTGCGTGCACTGTTGTACATTTGCGTCATACGGACGCCATTCTCCGCCAGTTTATCCAATACCGGTGTATGAATCTCACCACCGAAGCAACCGAGATCTGAAAATCCCAAGTCATCAGCCAGTATAATTATAATATTCGGCTTGTCCTGCGCATAAGCCATCGGAACCAGAGCCAGACTGCCTGCTATCAATAAAGAAGTTTTCATTTGGTTTTATAATTAAAGTTGGGTTTGAATTTACCATTCTCATAGATCATCGGAATCAATCCGGGACGGCACGTCACTTTATACTCTGCCGCCTGTGCCCCGCGTGGATTGAAGAACATGGTAGCCCACCAGTTTCCAGCCTTATCCTGAAAAAGATTGTTGTGTCCTCCTCCCGTGATGGCATTGTAGCGCTCACTATACGGCCCATACACATTATCGGCTGTCGATATGATACAGTCATAACTATAACGTGTTTTCGGCGAAGTCACTCCCTTCTTCTCGATATAGGTATCTCCCTCTGCCGTACGGTGCGACCATATTGCTTGTACCAGATGATACTTGTTATCGTATTTGAAAATAAACGCTCCCTCAATATACGGTTCCGGATCGTATTTCTTCTCTTTCAACGTTTTCAGTTCCTCGGCCAATCCGCTCATATCCGGTTTCATACGGGCGATATAATGGTTGTGCCCGACAAAATAAACTGTGCCGTCCGTATCTTCAAACAAACTTCCGTCGATGTTCGGGAAGATGGCTTTCTCTTTGTTGCCTTCGATATTCTCGTACGGTCCTTCCGGTTTTCCGGTCTTACTGCGCAAAATAAAAGAACCTCTCCCGCCTGCCGACTCATTCATGCAGGCAACGATAAACCAGTTCTTCGCGCTTTTGATATAATGCATTTCCGGAGCCCACACTGCATGAAAGCGGTTGTCCATCGGATCACCGTTGATGGATTTTTTCTGATATTTCTCTCCTGCTTTATATACTTTCGGCTTCTTTTGCCAGGTGCCGTCTTTTTCCATCGACCAGATTTGTCCCATAGCTTCCCACGACTTCATATCTTTGGAACGCCACAGGTACAAACCGTCATTCCAGTCCCAGCAATGTTTCTGTCCCGGAAAATGACGATCGGGGGTAGAGGTAGTTCCTGTGATATAATAATAACCGTCAGGTCCCAGCGTAGCCCAGGTGTCCCTCATCCAATAATCAAATGCCGGCTTTACAGATTTCGGAACACGTAGTTCCGGAGCGTTTGTATTTGCCGTTCCATATAACTGCGCTGATGCTGTACAGATGGAAATAAATCCTGTAAGCAAGATCAATCCTAATCGTCCAATCAATTTCATATATTCCTGTTTTATGTTTACGTATTCTTCCTATTTAAGATAGTTAAATGGGTTCTGTTTAAAATGATAGCGTCTTTGCGGAAGAGGTAGTGGGTCCTGCAAACGTAATTCCCATGCCAGCAACCGGGTCAGAAGTTCCGTTTGAATTTCGCTATATTTCTTCTCACCAAACAGATTATGAACTTCCGAAGGGTCTTTCTTCAAGTTGTAAAGTTCACCGTTTCCATAATGATTCATCACCAGTTTCCAGTCATCCTTTCTTATCATGCGTGAAGTGCCGCTTTGCGTCCAGGTGTTCAGTTCGTCAAAGTGGGCTATCTTGCCGGGAGTCAATGCGCCTTCCTGTTCGAAAGTCAGGGAAGCGTCCAGTCCGACGTCAGCCCCGCCGAAGCCTTGTTGAACCACTATACTGGAGAATTCTTCTTGGGGATAAGCCTTCCCGGTCAACATCGGCCACAAGCTACGTCCCTGAACGCCTGCCGGTATTTCGGCACCGATGGCAGAGCAGAAGGTGGGGAAAAGGTCGGCTATCGACACGTGGCTATCCATAGGTGCAGGCTGATTCTTGATCTGATACCCCGCCCATACCATCGGAATACGTGCCAGGCTCTCGGAAAGTCCGGCTCCTTTACGGATTAATCCGTATTCTCCCCAATAATCACCGTGGTCGGAGAGTACAACAAAGATGGTATTTTCATATTGTCCGCCGGCTTTCAATGATTCGATCAATCTTTTGATCTGATCGTCTATCAACCGGATCATTCCGATATAGTTGGCACGGATTCGGGGCAGGTCCTGTTCCAGATTGAGGCAGGATGCATCTTCCAGTTCTGCCAGAATACGGTATTTCTCTCCTTTCTTTGCCAAATCCTTGCGCGATGTCTTCAATACGGGAAGTTTGTCTGGTGAGAACATGGAGTAATAGGGTTCGCATACCTGATAAGGGTTGTGGGGTTCCGGGAAAGATACCCATACGAAGAAAGGATTTTCTTTCTGCTTCTCAATCCATGCCAGTGCTTCGTTCACGATTTTGGTGGGATGCTGCTCTTCCAGGGAGATTGGAGAGGGTTCGAGCCATTGCCCTCTGGCTTGCTGATTCAGGAAACGGGCAGTTTCTTTCTCGGCGGGAGTCGCCTTTTTGTTCTTTCCCCAGTGTCCGTATTCAGACCAGAAGTCCAGGTCGGCAGGTTTCAGGTAAGCATGATTCTTGCCGACCAATGCTGTCTGATATCCGTTTTCTTTCAATACTCCTACCAAATCCTGTTGATAGAAGATGTCGGGGATATTGTGGTTCGTACGTACGTGAGTGGCAGAAGGGAAACGTCCGGTGAACATGGAGCAACGGGCGGGGGAACTGGCAGGCATCACGGTATATGCCTTGTTGAACCATACATTCTCCTGTGCTAGTTGGTCTACATAAGGAGTCACGTCAAGAGGGAACCCCTCTCTGCCGCAGAGATCGGCACGCTGCTGGTCGGTCATGATAACCACAATATTCGGTTTACCGTTCTGCGCTGTGACCGACAGAGGCAATCCCTGTATAGCTAGTCCTGTGATACAAAAGAGTGTATTTTTCATATTTGCTTATTTTAATCTTATAGTCTTTTATTCAAAACGGTGTACAATCATGGAACCGACTTCATATCATGTCCCATCGTCACAAAAATTTTCTGCATACCTTCCATATCCTTAATCGCCGCATCCGGACACACATCAAACGTGTGATCCTTTTTCTGACTTTTAGAGTTTCACCTTGCAAATGTGGTCTTTTCTATCCAAGAAAAACAGAAAAATAGTATTTAATACCTGCAATCATGTATAAAAATCAGTTGTCGGACAACAAACTGAACATTAGTACTGTCCGTTTGAACAATCCTACGACCGTCCAAAACAAAAAAAGACGTATCTTTGGTCGTGAAAATTAATCAGAAAAGCCATGAGAACCACATCACTTAAAATCATCCTCTTATTTAGTCTCGTGCTCTTAAACATAAACCTGTCTACGGGACAGATACAATATACCAACATACGTTTCAAACAGTTAAGTATAACCGAAGGACTTCCGCATAACACCATTAATGCAATCACACAGGACAATCACGGATTCATCTGGTTTGGTACACGCAACGGCTTGTGCCGGTTTGACGGTTATAATATCAACCTGTTCGCACACAATGAAGCCGACAGTACCTCACTCTGCCATGACTTCATCACCCGTCTGTACAATGACTCACTCCGCAACGTTCTATGGATCTCTACCGATCAGGGCATCTGCAGCTATGACTACCGGACGGAAGATTTTACCCGTTACCGGATCAAAGGGAACACCAAAGATGATGTTTGTTTCCTGAACACCAACGACGGTATGCTCCTGGCGGCCTGCAGCAACGGACTCTACCGTTACAATGAACAGGACAGCCTGTTCGTCCCTTTCCTGCTCAATGAAGAGAAGCCCCATGTGAGATACCTCGCAGAGGACGGAGACAAAACCCTGTGGATAGATACCAACAAAGGACTGATGCGATACAGTCTGGAAAAGAAACAATTCGTTTCCCTCCCTACTCTCATCCAGCCTTTTGCACAACAATGTAACAATGCTGTCCTGATCTCGTCCAACCAGCTTTTGTTGAATACTAATAGTGATTTCTTCGTCTACCACATACAAAGCAACACCCTGTGTAACCTCTCGAAAGACCTCGAAGTGAAAGATTTCCGGTGTGCGTCAACCGACTATACCGGAAATATATGGGTAGGAACGGAGTACGGCATCTTCGTGTTCAACAAACTCTACCAACTGATTGCGCACTACGAACAATCCGAACGGGATTTAAGTGCCCTGAACGATTCGCCCATTTACAGTCTTTATCAGGACAAGGCACATAATATGTGGGTGGGAACCTATTTCGGAGGAGTCAACTATTATATATTCGGCTCCGACCAATTCCAGATATATCCTTACGGAAGCAGCTTCAATCATTTGAGCGGAAAAGCTGTCCGCCAGATTATCAATGCTCCGGACAACGGCCTGTACATCGCTACGGAGGATGGCGGATTGAATTACCTGAACAGTAAAAAAGAGATTACCCGCGCCGAACGGCTTCACAAACAGATGCAAATCTACGCCAAGAACATACACTCTCTATGGCTCGACAAAGATAACAGCCTATGGCTCGGACTGTTCCTGAAAGGAGCTCTTCACTATATACCGCATCTGAACCGTACGGTGAACTATAATCTATTGTCGGAAGAGGTCTCGTCCGGCTTCTGCATCATCGAAGACAAAAACGACCACGTTTGGTACGGAGGTCCTTCAGGCTTGTTCCTGATCGACAAGAAAAAAATCAATGCCCGTCCGGAAAAGGTCTCACCGCTGCGCGTCTTCAATCTGGTACAATTCAATGACAGCATACTTTGGGCAGGAACCCGAAAAGGCAGTATGTTCCAGATAAACACCCGTACACTGAAAGTTACCTCGCTCCCTATCTTACCACACACCGATCTCTATGTAACCTATATCTACCCCGATTCGCACCAACGGATATGGATAGGGACAGACAACAACGGGCTTTATGTATCAGACCGCAACGGCAGCATCATCGCTTTTTACAGCAAAGAACAGTTGGGTTCCAACGCCATTAAAGGTATCATTGAGGATGAAATGAGTAATATCTGGGTAGGAACCGGAAACGGACTCTGCTGTATCAATCCCCAAACAAAAAATATAGACCGGTATACCACTGCCGACGGATTGCCCATCAACCAGTTCAACTACTCCTCCGCCTGCAAGAAACCTGACGGAGAACTGTATTTCGGAACCATCAACGGCATGATTTCTTTTTATCCGGAACAGGTACGCTCCGTCAATCCCCATTTCAACATTGCCCTGACTGCTATATGGAGCAACAGCGAATATATGTCACCCAATAATGAAAAGGCGTCCATCCCTTCCTCCATCTCCGAGCTGACAGAGATTACCCTGACACACGACCAGGCCCAATCCCTGCGTCTCGAATATTCCGGACTGAATTATCAATACACCTACAACACCCAATATGCCATGAAAATGGAAGGTATCGACAAAGACTGGCAGTTTGTAGGCAACCAGCATCAGGTACGTTTCTCAAACCTGCCTTCAGGAAGGTATATCTTAAAGATCAAAGCCAGCAAAGACGGCATCCACTGGGATGAAACGGGACAAAAAGACCTTGCCATCAGAATCCTTCCTCCCTGGTGGCTCTCATCGGGAGCATACCTTGCCTATGCGCTACTCTCCCTGTTAATCATTTACGCCGCATACAGATATACCAAAACACGTATCATCCTGCTCATGCGACTGAAAACAGAGCATGAACAGCGTGTCAACATAGAAAACATGAACCAACAAAAGATCAATTTCTTCACATACATCTCCCATGACCTGAAAACACCGCTAACCCTGATTCTGTCACCTCTTCAACGGTTGATCCAGCAGCCACAGATCAACAACAACGACAAAGAGAAACTGGAAGTCATCTACCGCAATGCCAACCGGATGAATTATCTGATTAACGAATTACTGACGTTCAGTAAAATCGAAATGAAGCAGATGCATATCAGCGTCCGCAAAGGAGACATCATGCATTTTCTGGAAGAGTTGTCTCACATCTTCGACATCGTAGCCGGAGAACGGGAAATAGACTTTATTGTCAATCTGGAAGACACCGAAGAGGAAGTATGGTTCTCGCCTTCCAAACTGGAACGGATTCTTTATAACTTGCTCTCGAACGCATTTAAATACACACAACCGGGAGGATATGTCAAGTTGAGCGCCAAACTGATAAAAGAAGAAAAAGAGACATTTGTGCAAATCTCCGTGAAAGACAGTGGTAGAGGCATCCCTAAGGAAGCCCAAGAACAAATATTCGAAAGCTACTACCAGGTAGAGAAGCGTGACCACCGCGAGGGATTCGGACTAGGACTGTCGCTCACCCGTTCGCTCATCCACATGCACAAAGGGGAAATACGGGTAGAGAGCGAAGTCAACAAAGGTTCGGACTTTATCGTCACCCTGAACGTATCGGAGGATGCCTACGCACCCGACGAACGCTCTTCCGAAAACATCACGACCGAAGAAATACAAAAATACAACCAGCGAATCAAGGAAACAATCGAACTCATCCCCGAAAAGCTGACCAACAAAGAGAAAGACTCCGGCAGAGAATCTATCATGATTGTGGAGGATAATAAAGAAATGAATGATTACCTCGCCAGTATATTCGGCGAGAAATACGACATCATACGTGCCTACAACGGAGCGGAAGCCTGCAAGAAGATAGCCAGACAACTGCCGAATCTGATTATATCGGACTTAATGATGCCGGTGATGGACGGACTGGAATTCACGGAACGCGTCAAGCAAGATGTAACGACCAGTCATATCCCCGTCATCCTCCTGACTGCCAAGACGGATGAAAACGACCATACAGAAGGCTATCTGCGGGGAGCGGACGCCTATATCACCAAACCTTTCAACGCCAAGAACCTGGAGTTGCTGGTACAGAATATCCAGAAGAACCGGAAACAGAATATCGAGCACTTCAAACAGGCGGAGGAACTGAACATCAAGCAAATCACCAATAATCCACGGGATGAGGTGTTTATGAAAGAACTGGTGGAGCTGATCATGGCGAACCTCACCAAGGAAGATTTTGGAGTAACTGAAATCACAGCCCATCTCCGCATCAGCCGTAGTCTGCTGCACATGAAACTGAAATCACTCACGGGATGCTCCATCACACAGTTTATACGTACCATCAAGATGAAGGAAGCCAAAACCCATTTACTGAACGGCATGAATGTTTCCGAAGCTTCATTCGCTGTCGGTATATCAGACCCGAACTACTTTACAAAATGTTTCAAAAAGGAATTTAATATCACTCCGACAGAGTTTCTCAAGCAATTGAAGTAATTCGCCGGAACTGGCACTTGTAAATCTCCTTATACTCTACAAAGTTTGAAAAAGAATATGTAACTTTGTAGTAATTATGAGTGAAAGTCAGAATATTGAATATAAGGAATCGTGGAGAGACGAATATCTAAAGTGGATTTGTGGTTTTGCAAATGCACAAGGTGGACGTATCTATATCGGTATAGACGATAACCAACAAGTGGTTGGTGTAGCAGACACCAAACGACTGATGGAAGACATTCCTAATAAGATCGTTAACTACCTGGGCATTGTAGCTGATGTAAATCTTTTGCATAAAGAGGATAAAGACTACATCGAGATTGCCGTGCAACCGTGTAATTTGCCTATCGCTTATCACGGTATATATCATTATCGCAGCGGTTCTACCAAACAGGAGTTGAAAGGTGCAGCCTTGCAACAGTTTTTGCTTCGCAAAATGGGGCATTCGTGGGATGATATTGAAAACGAAAGAGCTACATTGGATGACATCGACCGCCAAGCTATTGATTTCTTTTTGCGTAAAGCCGTCGATGCCGGACGTATGCCAGTAGATTCATTGAATGAAACTACGGAAAAAGTACTCTCTAATCTGAATCTTATCGGTGGGGAAGGTAAGTTGCGCAATGCTGCTTTACTTCTATTCGGCAAAAATCCTGCAAAGTTTTTCACCAGTGTACAATTTCGTATTGGGAGGTTTGGTCGTGATGAAGCCGACCTGATGTTTCAAGATGTAGTGGATGGAAATATCATTCAGATGACCGATCGCGTGATAGAAGTATTGAAATCCAAGTATCTCATTTCACCTGTCCATTATGAAGGATTGCAGCGCATTGAACCTTTAGAAATTCCAGAAGATGCATTGCGGGAGAGTTTATTCAATAGTATTGTGCATAAGTTGTACACGGGAGTACATATACAAATGAAAGTGTATAATGACCGCATCCGCCTTTGGAATCCGGGGACACTTCCCGAAGGTATGACTATCGAACAATTATTAGGTGACCACGCTTCACAACCCCGGAATCGCCTTATCGCCGAAACTTTTTACCGTGCCGGATTTATTGAATCATGGGGACGAGGTATTCATAAAATTTATGAGGGTATGACGAAAGCAGGGCTCCGCAAACCGGAGTTTATAAATGAAGCCGGTGGTGTTACACTTATCATATATAGACCTAACAGAATTAAGAACGATGACCCTTTAAATGATCCTTTAAATGACCCTTTAAATGACCCTTTAAAACTATCATCATTAGAGAAAGATATATTAAAATTGATAGTAAAAGATAATCAGTCAACATATGATAATTTAGCCATATCTTTATCTGTTTCCAGTGCTACGATCAAGAGAGCATTCCGCAACTTAAAAGTGAATGGCTGCATTATTCGAAAAGGCTCGAAAAAGATAGGTTATTGGATGATAACAGAAAAAGGAAAATCTATTCTAAAGTAGAGTCGTAAGCTAATTTAAGCGATATAAATTTAACAGAATGTCTAAAAATATCACCGGTAATCAGCCTGCAACATCGTTGATTCAGCTAATTACCGGTGACAGATAGACACCTATAATCGACTAATACCTATTCTACCATTCCTGGAAGCGTAAATCGGCTTCCGGATTCTGACGACGAATCAATTCTTCATTGACTTGATAAGTAACACCGCCTTTCGTGTATTTATAAGAAAGTGTAAACTTAGGCTGTTTCCCTACAAATTCCAGTGATTCGGCTGCAGGATCTAATGTGGCGGATGCATCTGCGATAGCGACACTTCCCCCGGCTTCGATAGTTACACTTCCATCTGAATTGACTGTCAGATTCACCGATTCATTGTTTTCCAACGTTTGTCCGAAGCCCGGTCTGCGTACCTTGTTCCTGCCTAATGAAACAAAGTCGCGGGTCATATTCTGACTCAAATCCTTGTTATTGTATTCAGTCACCTGCTGGGTGGATAAGTTGGTAACTTTCCCTTTTACAAAGTAGGTGCCGTGATACTGGCTGACGAACTTGACAACTACAATACTGTAATCCTTCAAATTGCCATTCACGTCGGTACTTACTTCATCCTGATTGTGATCGACCAACCGGAAAGGGATGGCATAGTGTTTATCCAAAGCGGCATCATCGTTATAAAAAGCATCGGAGAAAGTCACTTTCACATCTGCGATTGCCAGGTTCGGGTTGCTGATCGTCATCTTGTTCGGATCAGCCAACTGATAATAGTTTTCCGGCATTAGTGTCAAGCCCGTACCATCCAATAAAGACGGATCGATCTCGAACGTAGCCCAATCATCGGTATGCACTTCTCTTTTGCCACCAATGGCCACTCCTACCTTTATCGACATATCTGTGTCGGCTACCAGTGTCCGCAAAGGTTTCTGCGAAGCAAAGTACACCGTACTCTTATCGTAGTCCTTTTCATAATCATCATAACAAGCAGTCATCAGAACGCTTATCAGCCCTATCCATAATATATTTAGTTTCTTCATTGTAAATAAGTATTTATATCAACCACATGTTATTCCCAACCCTGATTATTAATTAGATTCTTATTCTTTTCCAGCTCTGAATATGGCAGTGGAGTGAAATAGTTTTTCACTTCATATTTCCGTTGCTCCACCTTCTGTACTTTGAAGCTGAATGTACCGTCTTCATTGCGGGTGACGGCAACTCCTTCCACCTCTTCGTTCAACGGCAATACCCAGCGCCGCATATCAAAATAGCGATGATTCTCGAAAGCAAACTCCAAGCGGCGTTCATTCTGAATCAGCTTTCTGAACGAATCCTTACTTTGAGCTACTTCATCCAGATAAAGATCAAAGTTAATGCCTCCTGCCTGCAAACGGATCGTTTTCATTATTTCATAAGCAGAATACAGACATCCCTCCCCTTTCACCGTCGGGTTGCCCCATGCCTCATTGGCAGCTTCGGCAAAGTTAAGAAGAACTTCCGATTTCCGTAATAAAGGATTGTAATGAACCGAACTTAACGTCTGGATCGGATTCAGCATAGCCGATTTCTTGGATACGAATTTAGCCAGGTAATAACCGGAACGTGTAGCATTCTCACTAAACGACGGAGAATCTTTTCCACCCTCGGACATATCCAGTGACTGACCGGAATCACCAAATGTAGCACTGTGGTAATAAACATTCAATGCAAAACGATTATCCAGTATGGCATAAAGCTGCATCATATCAAAGTCTGGATCAGACAAGTCGATACCCGAACGGACGTCAGTTGCCGGATAACCGTTCTTCGTATAAAAAGCCTTTACCAGATTATGAGAAGGAGTGGCACGGGCACTTCCATAATAGAACGGCGGGAAATGAAAACCTTCCAGCAGGTTATTATTAAAATACCTGCGGAAAGCATAATCGGAACTTTCCGTCTGGACATCGGCTATGGAAGAAGCCGTGACAGGAACAAAAGTACCGAAACCTTCCATACCCAGAATCTTATTAATCTCTTTAGCTACCGCTTCCCATCTTGCCTGATAAACTGTAGGGTTCAGTATTTCGAATTGTCCCATACCGGTAATCTTCGTCACGTCATCATCCTGCATGGCTGGGCTGGCGCTATATAAAAGCGCACGGCTTTTCAGAACAGCCGCAGCAGCTTTCGTGGCACGCCCTATTTGTGTATTACCAAACTCCAGGTCATCTCCCTGATATGCGTTCGGCAACAGTTCGATGGCATTATTCAAATCGTTTACAATAAAATTGACTGTTGCCTGATATGTAGGACGGAGGAACTCACCATTCTGCGCAGCTTCTTCCTGCGAGATAAAATGATCTGCCAACGGAATACCCAATGCTTTTCCGTTCTTACCCTTTCCACCGTACATCTTCAATAGTTCGAAATGCCACCATGCACGCAGGAAATACGATTCACCTTTCAGACGTAACTTGATTTGCTTGTCCACTTCCGGATCGGTACGGTTGTACTGCACCTGGTCGGTCAAGCCGTTTTCGAGGAAAGAGTTTACATAATTCAGCATGTTGTATGCATTGCTCCAGTTTCCAATCGGATTGTTAAACGCTGTCATACCGCCCATGCTTAATTTATAGACAGAAGAGCTACGCAAATTGGTCATTGCATTATCAGTAGCACAATCCAGAAAGTTATCTTCGAAGCAATCCGGACGGTTGGCTATGCCATTATAAGCTTTATATAGTACGCCTTGAGCAAGCTCCGGAACTCTCCATGTATCGGAGTCTCCGATCTGCCACGTCACCTTGGTATCCAATGTGTCGTCACAAGCACAAAAGAGAAACAGACCTGCTAAAACGCAACTTCCTAATATATGTTTCATATTGCCATCTATTAATTGTTCAAAATTAAAATACAAAAGAGACTCCACCTGTAAAGCTACGTGTCACCGGATAGTTGGTCACACCGGCATTCAGCAGTTCAGGATCCAGATCCTTCACGGAAGAAAGCACGAACAAGTTGGCACCACGGGCAAAAACCTTGATCTTTTTCACCACCGAACTCGGAGAGAACTGATTGAACGTATAGCTCAACTCGACATTCTTCATACGGAAGAAACTTGTATTCTCCAGCCAAAAGGAAGAATTACGGAAGTTGTTCTCACCGGCAGTTGTTGTCAGACGAGGATAGCTTCCGGTCGGGTTGTTTACCGGATGGTAACGGTCTAATGCCAGTTTGGAGTATTTACTTTCTCCGTTGTTCCAATAATAGGCATTCGTTGCCCAAGTGTGAACACCCAGTTCGGAGTATCCCTGAAGATACAGCCCCCAACCTTTGTAGCTTACGCTGAAGTCAATACCCAGTGTAGTACGCGGGAATGAGTTTCCAAGTTCTTTCACATCACGACCATCGATAACCTTATCACCGTTCAGATCCCGGTAGGCAATGTCGCCCTCCTGATAATCGGCAAATGTCTGGGTTGCATGTCCGTTGATAGCTACGTCCTTACCAAATAATCCTTCGGCAACCAATCCCATCATAGCATCGGTAGAGCGTCCTACGGTGTAGCGGTATTCTTCACCATGTTTCACCTGATTCCATTTCAATACTTTGTTCTTTGACCATACGAAATTGGCTCCTACCGAATAAGACCAGTCGTTGACGCGGTCGCTCCAGGTGAACATTCCTTCTATACCGTGATTCAAGACAGAACCCATGTTATCCTGGTAAGTAAAGTTGCCTGTATAATCCCCGTAAGATGCATCGACAGAACCGATGATGTCTGTATGTTTTTCACGGAAATAGTTTATTTCGGTATATAAGCGGTTGTTCAGGAACAGACCTTCCACACCGATGTTCCATTCTGCCGCCTTTTCCCATTTCAGGTTCGGATTGCCTGCACGGACAAAAGTAGAATAGTAAGCCGTAGCACCGTTGTTCGTTGTTCCGAACCGGAAACTGCCGTCTTGTGCCCAAGCACGTTCATACAATAAATGTTCCGTGCTTCTGTCATATCCCAGAATACCGGCACTGGTTTTCAGTTTCAGGAAGTTCACGTATTCATTGTCTTTCAGAAAATCTTCATTGCTTAGAATCCAGGCAAGCCCCCCGCAGCCGAGAAGAAATATTTGTTTCCCGGTTTGAAACGGTTGCTTCCCATCAATGCCATGTCGGCTTCCACAGCATAACGGTGGTCGTACATATAGTTCAGGCGCAATGCGTAGTTGGCATTGATGATGTCTTGGGTTACTCCCTGATTGGTTGTTTTCGAGTACATATAAGTCAGGCGTGCCGATACATCGTGTTTTTGATTGAATGTATTCTCATAACCGGCAAAAGCATTCCATCCCAATGTCTGTTGCAGGGTAGTCGACTTCCGGCTTTGTGAAGTGGCTACATCTGTTTTCTTCATCTGGGTGTACATGATTTTTTCCTCACCGGCAAAGTCACGGTATGTCTTGATGGCATACGTCGGATAGACTTTGCTCAAGGAAAGTTGCAGGTAATCATAGTTGTCGAAAGAGAGGAAAGCTCCGGCTTTCAATCCTTTCGTCAGCATATCAAGATCAAATTTCAAACCGATATTGGTCTGGCTACGCGTATAGCGTTCGTCTGTATATCCTCCGTACATGGTTTCCGCATAAGCATTCATCGGCTGCCGGAGGCTTGCACCGAACAAAGGAATCCCGTCCGAACCGCCTGCCAGTCCGGTTTCTTCCGTTGACATTGTCAGAGGGTATTCATTCGGGCGGTGAGTAGACAAGGCCGTAAATACCTGTCCACAGTCCAGTTGTCCCCATTTGCGCATTTCCATACGTCCGGCAACGTCTGCGGATATAGTCAGGAAATCCGTTACGTTAAAGTCGAGGTTTCCGCGAAGCGTCAAGCGGTTCAGTTGTGGAGTATAGGCAACGTCTTCAAATCCGCTACCTCCTACATATCCGGCAATCAGTGCGTAACGCACTCTGTCGGTACCTCCCGTCATATCGAATGATACTTTCCGGTAATTGGCATTCTTATTCAACAACTGATCATATAAATCAACGTTCGGGTATAACAGGTCATTGGCTCCTTTGGAGTTTTTATATCCTTCCAGTTGCTTTTGGTTATAGTAAGGAGTCATCCCGTCATTGGCACGCGCTTCATTATACAGATTAGCATACTGATAGGAATTCAGGAAATCCGGTGTGCGTGTCATCTGCACCACTCCCACCTCGGCAGTGGCATTATAAATACGGCGGTTGGCCTTTCCTCTGCGGGTAGTTACCCAAAGTACTCCATTCGCTGCACGTGCTCCGTAAAGAATCTTAGCAGTGGCATCTTTCAGCAACTCGATACGTTCAATTTCTTCAGGAATCAAATCCGCAACCGGACGTTCCACACCGTCGATAATAACAATAGCCGTATTTTCCGACATACCGTGCTGGCCACGGATATATAAATCAGGCGTATTATTTCCCAATCCGCTGACCGTAGAGCGGACCTGCAAACCTAACATTTTACCTTGCAGCATATTCGTCAAAGTCAAATCCGGAAACGTTCCGAACTGCCCGTTCTCCAGTACACTCGTTGCACCTACTTCATTCCCTTTATATGTCTTTCCGCCATCGGCTCTGTTCACCAAGGATTCTCCGGTCAGGAACAGAGGCTCTTTCTTCAGGACAATCTTTTCAGGAACGATATTGCTACCTGTCAGTTTATACACTTTATCCTCGTATCCCAAAGCTTCGATCATGACGGTTGCGTCATTCTCCACTTTCGTCTGAAAACGTCCCTTTTCATCTGTATATAGAACGACTGCACCTTCTCCACAAATGATAGAAACATTCTTCAGCGGACTACCTTTCTCGTCGGTAACAATAGAAACTATTTCCACCAAAGGCTTCTTCGCCGACTTTCTCTTTGATTTATTTTGTGCGAAAGTCAGGCTAGAGCCAACGATAAGGACAAATATGAGCCCTATCAGTCTTATATATCTAATCTTGTTTCTCATATACTTTTCTTTATTTTAGGTATCACCATCCGGGGTTCTGTTGAAGATTATCCAAAGCCGCCACTTCATCCATCGGCAACGGATACCAATAATTACGCTTGTTAAACGTCCGCACGGCTGTCTTTACCGGAACATACTCATAGGTGAAGTCGGTCAACTTATAAGTGCAGGCTTTTTCCACTTTCAACTGGTCGGCGGTATAAGAATGGTTGATCGGGGTAGCTTTAACGCCCATAATCGGATATTCACCCTTAAACAAGTCTTCAGCAATCATCCAACGGCGGATATCGTACCAGCGGTGTCCTTCGAACATCAATTCCACACCGCGCTCCCGACGATAAGCTTCTCTAAAGTCCACTCCATCCGGCAGTTCACCGATTCCGGCTCTTACACGGATTTTATTCAATGCCTGACGGGCCGACATCGTACAACCTGTCACTATTGCATCCGGATCACCTGTTGCTTCGTATGGAAGCCTCTGCCATATCGAGGTAAACCTGTGAAACACGAATGTATACAGCCACCAGACGATATAATTGGAAACCTGCTTCGCCAAACAAAGGCACACTTGCTTCCGGCCAGATAAACTTCTTACACATATATCCGGTCTGCTGGGAACCTCTCGTAAACTGGTTGGTAGAAATGAAGTTCTCGGAATAACCGCCCGAATAAGTGGTTACATAATAAGGAACACCCTGCAAGTTCTTTCCCCACTGTTCACCGGGGACAAGGATATTGTTAGTGAAACGAGGATCTCTATCCGAGTATGGATCGGTAGTCTTCACCGCATCATAACCGGAACGCGAATCAGTGATCGGATAGTACTTACCATCAGTTCCCATGCGTTCGTACATATCTACCGCATTTTGTGTCGGAGCATTATAAGGAGTACCTTCGGCACCGGTCTTGTTATCATAAGGTTGTGTCAACCACTGCGCTCTGACAAAAGCCGACCAGTTACCGTGATGCCAGCGCAGAAACCATAAGTATTCCGGTTGTGCGAATTGGTTGGAATTAGGCATTAACTGAATACTGCGGTATTCGTCATGATTCATCAGGCGATAATATTCGTGGCTTTCGATAGCGTTGATAGCCTTCTGCGCACTGCGGGCAGCCTCGGCAGCCATTTCTTTTCCATATCCTTTGTTTTCAATGGTATTCAGGTCGTTCTGCATCAAAGGACTGGCCGCATAAAGCTGCGTCATTGCTTTTAATGCCATAGCACCTACTCTGTCAGGCCGACCGTGCTCTACATCCGACCAACTTAATGGCAAATATTCAATGGCTTTATCCAGATCAGTCTGCATCCATGCATTGGATTCCTGATAAGTTTTACGGGGAAGATCGAAGTTGTCTGATGCTCCCCAAAGCTGGTCAAAGATAGGCATTCCGCCATATCGTTTGATGATTTCAAAATAGAAGTAAGCACGCAGAAAGTGAGCCTGTCCCAGCAATTTTCTTTTCTGGTCTTCGGTAATCGATTTCACCTGGTCGACTCCGTTAATCACACGGTTCACGATACGAAGTCCGGTATAGGCACGCGAAATAGCACTTTTGAAATTCGCTCCATCACTTTTACTTCCTATTTCGAAACGTGTACTCGCATTCTCCAGCCAGTTGCCTGCATTGACAAACTTCGACGGGTCATCATCACGGACAGATGCATATTCATCGGACAAATTACCTACCGTTACATACGTATTTGAATAGGAGTTGATGCCATGTGTGAAGATCAATATATCACCATTCAGAAAAATGCGGTCCATGAACCCTAACAAGCTGTTATAGTCTTTATAAACATCATCTTCGGAAAGTCCGTCATCAGGGGAACGGTCCAGGTAGTCCTCACAACTTCCGAAAAACAACCCCAGCATAATGATCCATATCCAATTCAACTTATGTCTTCTCATATCAGTAAATTTAAAGTGTCTCATAATCCTAATCTAAAACCAATATTATAACGTCTCACCATCGGATACACATTCTGTCCCGAATGCTCCGGGTCACGACGTGAATCGCCTTTCGAGAATGTCAGCAGATTGGTACCGTTGATATATATCTGCAGCTTTGTCAGATGCACAGGTTGTAACCAGCGTTTCGGAATCTCATAATTCACTTCCAGATTCTTCAGACGAAGATAAGCATGGTTGGTATACGTATAAGTACTGCCCACCGAGTTGTAATTTCTCTGTACATGAATACTAGGGCGGACGGCTCCGCTCTGAATCGGGGCATCGGCTGTCCATGTGTTCAATGTATTGGGTTGAGCTTTGATGTTACCTGCAGGGAAATCCCACAAGTAAGACGGTATCGCTTCCTTATAAACATCCATGGCACTGTACCACAACATATTGAATCCAAATCCTTTGTAAGAACCTCCCAGCGTAAATCCGAGGGTAGTTACCGGATAGTTCAGGTCTTTCATCGGAACCATATCTTTAGCATCGATCATACCGTCTCCGTTGTAATCAATGTAATACAAGTCACCGGGAATCAGTGTGTTGTGTGCACCGTTGGCAATGGTAGACTGCGCCGAGTTATAAATGTCATCCAACGACTGGAAGTTACCTGTTGCCAGGTACTTGTTGACGTATCCGATTGATTTCCCGGCTTTCTTCAGATATTCACTCTGATTCTTCGGGTCGTCAATAAAGACGACACGGTTCTCGCTAGTTGCAAAATTAAACTTTGCATAATAATTAAACTTTCCGATACGATCGTTCCAAGTAACATCTAGTTCGAAACCATGATTTTTAGTTTTACCCAGATTCACCTGCGGGAAAGCAATACCACTGTCCGCCCAAGACGGAATTGTATTACGAGTCATCAGAATATTATTTCGCTTTTCATCGAACAAGTCCAACGTAAAGTTCAATTTGCCCCACAAACCTATCTCAATACCGATATTCTGTTTAACGGATTCTTCCCAGGTGGCATCCGGATCGGCCAGTTTGCCTTCTTTATATAAAGGTCCCCAATTACTGGTCTGGTATTTACCGAACTGTGCGTTATCGGAGAGTTGCTCGAATTTCTGAATATAGTTGAAACGGGTAGCCCCTTTATCATTACCCACCACACCATACGAATAACGCACTTTCAGGTTGGTCAGTATTCCTTTGGTCCATTTCTTCACCCAAGGCTCTTCACTGATACGCCAACCGATAGAAGCGGACGGGAAGAAACCGAAGCGATGTCCCGGAGCAAATTTTTCCGAGCCGGTATAAGCACCGTTAAACTCGGCCAGGTAACGTTCTTTGAAGTTGTAAGTCACACGACCCACCCAATCTTCTTCGTAAGCCGGGAAGTTCATGACGGCCACATTATCACTAGTCGACTCGTTCATCTTACGGTTGAACACAAACAAGGCACTTACATCATGGTCGCCAAACTGACGGTTGTAATTCAATGCCACTTCATAATACAACTTACGTCCGTAAGCCTTGAATCCGTCATAAGCACCGCCGACAGGTAAATCTCCAGGGGCGTTTTCATCCGGATAGCGTTTCTCCGTATAATTATAAGTAATGGTTCCATCGGGATTGTAAATAGGATTGGCATAATCATACACACGATTGATACGAATATGCGTACGTTGAGCAACCAAATCATCTTTACCCAGAATCTTACCCGGCATAATCTGGGTACTCCATGATGAAGAAGTGGTATAAGACAAGGATGCTTTCAATGATAATCCTTTAGTGACAAAGTCCAGTTTCTGATTCAGGATCACATCATAGAAACCTTGATGTTGCTTAATGTTACGACTCCCCCCTTCTGTCATCAGACAGACAATGTTCTGATCGGAACTTAACCCGTCTCCCCATATTCCATTGCTGTATTTAATCGGAAACTCATTACTCGGAGCCGTGAAGAACGTTCCGAAAAAGCGTTCATCCGGAGAATCGACATTCTCATAATAAGAAGGTTGATTCTGATACCCCATCTTACCGGCTACATTAAATGACAGTTTGGTAGTATTCGTTATATTGAAGTCGAAATTACTACGCCAGTTATAGCGGCGATAGGAGAAGGAAGGATCAAATTCCTCCTGTTTGGTCGTATTAAAGATATCACCGTCATGCAAATAACCCAAAGAAACGAAATAACTCATTTTCTTTGTACCACCTCGTACATTCAGGTTGTAGTTCTGCTCGTAACCTACATTCTTTACCATTTCTTTCCACCAGTCCACTTGCGGGAAAGCATCATTGTAAGGGCCATAATTTCCGGTAGCATACGCATTTTCCCATGCAGCAATGGTAGATTCGGGAACCAGTGCCCCCAGTTGGCATCATTCGCCTGGGCTCTGTTATACTGTTTCATGGAAGTCACATAATCCGCCCATTCGGGAGCGGCAGACGGTTGCTTGAAGCCAAAGTTGGCAGTGAACGAAATCTCCGGTTTCTGTTCCAGTCCCCGCTTGGTGGTAAGCAGGATAACGCCGTTTGCACCTTTCACACCGTAAACCGCAGTGGCCGAAGCATCTTTCAATACAGAGATGGATTCTATTTCATTCACATCGACATCATTGAAATCACGCTCGATGCCGTCCACCAGCACAAGCGGCGCAGCTTCTCCCCAAGTGGACTTACCGCGAATCAACAAAGAGGCCTGATCGGCTCCCGGCTTCGAAGTGGAGTTGATGGCAACCACACCGGGCATCTGACCTTGCAAGGCTTCGGACACAGAGTTCACGCTACCTACCTTTAACAAGTCGTCTCCCTTTGCCGTAGCAATGGAACCGACGCTGGATACCTTTTTCTGAACACCATATCCTACCACTACCACTTCCTCCAACGTTTCCGCATCTTCTCCCAAAGAAATGACTCCCAGCGTCGTCTTATTCTTTAAATCCAGTTCCAGAGTTTTATAGCCCACATAAGAAATGACAAGTATGTCTCCTTTCGATGCTTTCACGGAAAAATTACCGTCAAAATCAGTAATCGTACCGCTGCCTGTACCTTTCACGCGAACGCTGACACCTATCATCGGCTCACCGGATACTGCATCCTTCACTTGTCCCTTCCAATAGATTTGTTGTGCATGTACGCTCAATGTACAAAGCAAAAAGCAACAAAGACAGAAGAAAGAAAAATAAAGTCTGTTCCTTTTCATAAACATTATTTTTAACTGTTAACAAATTCTTTATCTCATAGCACAAATTAAGCGGGAAAATCTTCAAATGAAAGGGAAGAATCTCCTTAAAACCCGTACAAATGTGCAAAATAGATTTCTCTACTACATTTCTGAACAAATCATTTCCACATTGGCTTTATGACGTGATCTTTGTCTACGGTGATGCTATATACGCCGTCATTTCCTTTCTCCAGCATAAGCGGAACAATACGCGTTTTACGAGGTTGCACCGTGGAGTCCGAACGATGGACATGATAGACATAATAGTATTTTCCATCCAACCCCTTAAACACATCTCCATGTCCCGATCCGTTTTCTCCTACGAGACTACGATGTATGATCGGACTGTTCGGATGTTTCTTCCACGGACCAAGAGGGGAAGAAGCAGTAGCATAGCCCACCGAGTAGTCAATATTCATAAAATGATTAGCAGAATAGAACAGGTAATACACTCCGTCCCATTTCATAACCGTCGGTCCTTCCATTACTGGTGCGGACTTGTAATTCGGAGTCTTTTCCCAAGGCTCCGTGCAGTCCATACATTGTTTCAACGTTTCCGGTTTGATGCCTCCCTTCTTCATGTCAAACTCGGCTACCCAAAGGTAATTTCCTTTATTAAAACGAACATGATACAGGTAGTATTTCCCATCATCATCCTTAAACAGGAATGAGTCGATATTTTTGGCGGAAGCGTCTATCGGTCTGACTTCTTTCTGACGGAAAGGACCGAATACCGATTTTGAAGAAGCAATCACCGTTTGCTCATTGGCGGTATAAGTGAAATAATAGGTTCCTTTCTCCTTAAAATATTGAGGTGCCCAGAAGCCTTTTTCACCGTACGTACGGTCACCTTTCCGAAGAATCAGCTGCTGGGAACTGCCGTCGGGAACCGTCCAATGCTCCAAATCGGTCGATTCGAGGATGGAAAAGCCCAACGGTTCCTGGTTGCGCGTACCGGTGAGGTAGTACTTTCCATTTTCCACAAAGATAGTGGGGTCGGCAAAAGATATTTCTTTCCAATCATCAGCCTGCAGTTGGGAGACAGATATGAATGTCGCTCCCAAAGCAAGTGTCATTCGTAAGAGGATTTTATTGAATGTATTCATCAGTTTATATCTTAATTATTATATCACTTCTTATTAATCCAGTTCCCATGCCAAACGGGGTTGTTCACCGTCAAGGTTCCATATAGAGTTATCCCAGTCAAGAGTACGGACAGCTTCCATCAAGTTATTGATGGTAGTCAGGCCATTGTAACGGTCTACCGTAATGACAGCGTCCACGTTTACGCTGGCTTGGTCAGGCAACATGGGATTATTGGGGAACACACATTCCATAGCAGGATTAGCGTAACAGGAATAAGCGACGTTCTCGCTGTACCGTCCGCATACCTTACCCGATTTGGGCGCAGCTTGAGAGAATAAATACGTATTCCATGCCACGCAGTGATGAACAGTAATACCGCTCCCGGTAGTATTGTTGGCATTACCCATAATACCTCCCACCTGGTTTTGTGCAGATACATCGCAGTCGCTCCAGCAGTAGGATATGGTAGAGGTTGTAGAAGCACCGGACATAGGTTGCACCCATCCTGCTATACCACCACCCGGATTAGCCACCATCATGGGAACCGCTTTCATCACTCCGTGTGAATAGCAGTGGGAAATTTTGCTTCCAAGCAACCGGCTGGCAATACCACCGACGCATGACTGGGTAGTGATATCACCTATATGATAGCACTGTTCTATAGCAGCTCCCTCACGCACTTCACCGCAGATACCACCTGCCGACCACAAAGCAGTAATCTTCGTTTCCGAACCACATTGATAAATCTTACTGTCTGCTCCATGAAGTCGTCCGCAAATACCACCCGCCTGACCGTCGTCCCATGCGGCATTACCCGAAGTCAGACTGATAGTACCTGACACCCGAACATTCTCTACTATACCCGCACCGGAAACATTACCCGCCTGACCAGCAACAATACCCGCAAGTTTCTTATCAGCGGTAACTTGCGCGTTCGTAAAGGTCACATTGGCACACCGTCCTGTCAACATACCGAAGAAGCCTTGATAACCGGATGAAGAAGATGTAATTTTCAGATTATTGATAACGTGTCCGCAGCCGTCGAAATCCACAGGTCTGACAGCAGTGGCTTCCACCGGAGTCCAGTCCGTTCCTTGCAGGTCGATGTCCGCACCCAGACGTACGTAAGTAGTCTGTCCGTCTTTGAGATATTCACCAAGCTTGGCCAAGTCTTTGGCCGCAGTGATGATGTACGGATTACCGATACCACCTTGTTTTTGTTGCAGATAGAAAGTCATGGTACTCTTTTCTTCATTGACGGCAAGATCGTCAGACTTCAGTTTCAGACCAAGCACGTATTTTTTGGTGTTGTCCAGTGTAGTAAGATCGTGGAAACGCAGACCCACAGCATGCAACACATCGTCACCTTTAAAGTCGAGACTGTTGGCATCCAGGTCATAGTTAGCCGCAGGCAATAGCGTGTATTCCTCGCCAAACGAATGAGCATCGACTACTGCAAATTCCGCTTTCGCTTCCTTTTCGCAATGGCTCTTCTCTACCATAATGGTATATTCATATTCAGGTTCATCCAGATATAGGTCATACTTGCCAGTCTGATTAAGTGACAAAGTGATACCGGAATAAGTAACTTCCGCCTTTTCCGGCTGCGTCAAATCCATGACTTCACCACAGGAAACCAATGAAAACGCCATCAGCGACGCTACAATAGGAATATATCTTTTCATAATTCAATTCTTTTTTAATGATTAAAAAACAGGGATTACCATACCAACATTGTCACCTGACAACCACACTTTTCCACCATCTATCCGAACGACCTCCATCTCCATCTCTTCTTTGAGGAAAGAAACTCCCCCGGAATGAGAACGCTGCCTTTATTTTCTGACCGATAGTTGCAGGTTTCCCGGTAAACTTCACATGAATGTATTGGCTTTGATCCGAATTCTGTAAACGATAGGTCAGGCGCTTGGAATTGATTGCAGTCTGAACTTGTTCCTGCTCTGCAAAAATACAAACTCCATCCAAACTATAAAATCCTATTTCGGTATATCCCGTTATATCCTTTCTATCAACGCCGTTTTCAGCATAATCCGTTTTTGCGCAAGAGGCGAAAACCAACAGGTATGCCAATAATACATATATTACTTTCATAAGCGAATAAATTTAAGATCATTACTTTCTAATAGTTGCCGACAATGTTTCTACCGATCCATCCTTATAAGTCACTTCGGCCGTAAGCACTTGCCCGTTCAGGTTCTTATTCACTATATCGATTTCCTGTCCATCCACCTTTAGCTTGTAAGAAGCGACATCAGCCGGCAAATTCAACAGTTGCACCAACGCATATCCATCCACTTGCTGATATTTCAACAGAGGGAACTCTCCCGTCACAAGCTTAGTTTTGACATCATCTTCCCACAACACACTGTCATCCGACTTCAGCAACGCTACATGGTATGTTGTGCCGGGAACAAGATTTTCAACCAGCGTATAATCGCTTTCCGAATCAAGCGGCTGACGCACTACCTCGGTCCCGTCCTTGTCTGTCACCGACAACACTCCCGTCTTATCAGCTCCGTTACCCCAACTAATAAATAACTCCTGTTGTCCTTCGACAAGACTGGAAATTGCCAGCCCATTTTGAGCAGCGATGAAATCAGGATATAATAATGGATTGGGATTGTAGAACCCGTTTGCATCCAGTCCTAAATAACGGGAAAAATAAATTCCTCCAAGCTCCCACATTTCAGTATTCGCATCGTAAACAGCTCTCGCCCCACCGGGAACAACGCTAAAACGCCCGGTAATGGCATACGTATCATATTTCTTGAATACCTCATAAAAAGTCTTATACCAATTCTTCGGATACCAGGAGTAACTCTCAAAAAGACTCTTGAACTCGGCAGCACTAACCGGTGTACCGGCATTCGCCTTTTCAGCTATCAGATTAAGATATTCGTAGATTTTCATTCCGGCTGTATAACCATTCTTGGTTCCCCATTCTCCCAACGCATCGGCCACATGAGGATTCAAAGCACGCACCATAGAGAATTCCGTGCAAATCAGTTTTTTGGTTACACCGTACTTATTGCGGATGATCCGGAAATCATCTTCCGCCTGATTGATATTCAATGCGTGAACATGCAGGTCGAGTCCCACCACATTAGGATTATTATTAACCACAGAGACTACCGCAGGAACCGTTTCGCTCTTCGGCAACTCGGACACACGGTTCAATGCCCCTGCATAAATGTCAAATGTCCAGCCATTCGCCTGCTTCCAAGTAGTCAGCCGATTGGCAAACTCATTCAGGAATGCCCGGTAATCATCACCGTCGGCATGACAAAGATCGGTATCCAATGCATTTTCCCACTCCGGTTCGTTACCCATAACCAAAATGTCAATGTTCTGCGCCATCTGATAAGTTTGCAATAACACTTCCGTTGCCCGGAATATGTACTCCATCTCCTTCGTCCCTACTTTGGGAACCGTATCGGTATATAATTCAAAAGGTATTTTCAGGCTTAATATGAACTTCACGCGGTCGCCCAACGCTTTCTTGGCCTGGATAAATTTCAGTGTGGGAATATGTGTCTTAATGGCTTCTTCTTTCACGCCTACAATTTTCCCGTTTTCATTTTGAAGAAACAGAGCGGGGACATTGACAAACCCTCTCACCCAATTCACTTTCGACTGCTTCAGCATCTCTATTTCCGTAATCGGGTAGTCTATATTTTCATTATAGTTCGCCCCCAAATCCTGCGCCTTTGTTCCCATTGAACATAAGAACAGCAATACAAACATTAAAAAAGCTTTCATTTTCATATACATACTTCAAGGTTAATTGTCCGACATCGAACAGAACAAAGGTAGAGAAATAAATCCCGGTAGAATAGAACGATTGTTTTATCAACGGGATTTATGTTCAGAATAAACATTTGACCTTATTTTAATGGTTCTTCTTCTACTTCACTGCGATAATAACCATCCACTTCGGCAAAGAAATTTTGTTTCAGAGAATCC
This sequence comes from Bacteroides sp. BFG-637, assembly GCF_024793605.1. NCBI lineage: Bacteria > Pseudomonadati > Bacteroidota > Bacteroidia > Bacteroidales > Bacteroidaceae > Bacteroides > Bacteroides sp. BFG-637. The sequence goes on from NZ_JANUPD010000002.1 coordinate 1,470,207, forward strand.
AGAAGTTCGGGGTGTTGGGCCGCCTCGTTCTGATGTTGAGTCCGGTCGGCTTTTACATTGAACAATCCGTATTCGCCCAGGTTGCCTAATTCATTTCCGGTCAGGTTGCGTTCGGAACCTTTATAAGGAGGCATCATGATCCAGTCGCCCGAACGGTAAGCCATACGTCCCTGCGCTTCCAATACTACATCTTTGCGGGCAGTTGAAGCTTTTCCGAAGAAAGCATCGAGGTAATTCCGGCTATCCAGCCCTTCCGGCAAATCGGCATGTACCATTGAACCCAAAGAAGCAAGGATATCCACCTGGCAAACCAGCGCATCGGATACAACCGGCTGAATCTTTCCTTTCCAATAAACAAACAAAGGGATATGCGTACCGCCATCAAACAGACTGTACTTGCCTCCGCGAAGTCCTCCTGCAGGAAGATGATTGCCTGCCAACTCCGGAGCACCGTCTTTGTAGCCGTCATTCAATACAGGACCGTTATCGCTGGAGAAGATAATCAGTGTGTTTTCCAGCAATCCTTCTTTCTCCAGGTGAGCAAGCAATTCACCGACACACCAGTCCGCCTCAACGATAGCGTCACCACGAGGCCCCATAGTTGTTTTGCCCACAAAACGCTGGTGAGGAGCGCGGGGTACATGAGGTTCGTGCAGGCCGTAGTACAAGAAGAAGGGAGCATCCTTGTGTTCGGTTACAAAATTCTTCACCTTATCTACAAAATAGTCGGCCATGTCCTCGTCTTTCCAACGGGCTTTCTGGCCACCTTTCATATAACCGATACGGGGTATTCCGTTTACTATGGAGTTATTGTGTCCGTGTGCCCACTGCATCTTCAACATCTCCGGGTGAGAGATGGCAGTCGGTTCTCCTTCAAAATTCTTCTCGTAACTCACTTCGATGGGATCAGCCGGATCGAGTCCCACGACATCGCCGTTTTCCACGTAAACGGTCGGCACACGGTCATTGGTTGCCGCAATCAGGCAAGAGTAATCGAAACCGATTTCCCTGGCACCCGGTTTGACGGTTTCATTCCAGTTGACATTTCCGTCGCCCATACCCAAATGCCATTTTCCGATAGCTCCGGTCACATAACCACATTGCTGCATCATCTTCGGCAAAGTGAACTGATGCTCATTGATGATAAGAGGAGCATCGCCGGGCAGGATTTTTGCATCCTTATTTTTCCACGGATACATTCCGGTCATCAAGGCATAACGACTGGGAGTAGACGTCGCCGAAGTGGCATATCCATTCGTGAAGCAGACTCCTCCATGAGCCAGACTGTCGATATTCGGGGTATGAATGGTAGTCGATCCATAAGCGCTGACATCGCCAAATCCCAGATCATCGGCAAGAATCACAATCACATTCGGTTTCTCTTCTACTTGCTGCGAGGTACAACCTACCAAAGACAATGTAGGAACAAGATAGATTAATTTTTTCATCATATTATGCAGTTAATAACGATGCAAATTTAGCCACCGCTTATCTATTTATATAGAACAAATGTTTAATAATGGGGAGTCATGTCCATCCTATACTTATTCCCCCGAAAAATACATCTTTTACCTCATGAAAATACCCAAAAGAGGGTGTCAGTTCTTCTTTGGGATATTATTGCAACTATTTGGTTCAATATCAAAAAACAGTCTCTATAAGATTATCTACCTTTGTTTCTATCAAAAACTCCTACGAATCACCGTCCGGAAAAGAAGAATTATCATCATACTATTTACTCAAAAAACACACTATCATGAAAAAACTCATTCATACTTTGGCACTACAAAGTATAAAAGTAAAACTCTTGGGGCTATTACTCTTTTTAGCGGGAAACTTACAGGCCTGTTCCGATGGAAGGAACCGCATCCATTCAAGTCAATGCGGATGTGCTCTACTTTAACGGTACGGGAGAGACGCAGGAACTGCAGATAGAATCTTCAGGGGAATGGACCGTCACAGTGGCCAAAGGGGGAGAATGGTGTCATTACAAGATGAAAGAAAATGCACCTTCTGTCCTGTCCGTATCCACAGACGCCAATCAAACCGGGAAAGAACGCCTGACCCGGTTAATCATCTCTTCCGGCTCCACAGAAAAAAGAGTGGAAATCTATCAAAGGGCAGCCTCATCCTCCACCACCCCCACTTATCCGCAAGTGGATTCAGATCTGCCTCTTTCTTCATTAACCGATGAACAGGGGAATATTCTGCCTGATTTCAGTAATATCGGCTATATGGGTAGCGAGCAGGAGATTCCCGATGTAAAAGTGGTAGAAACCATCGAAGCGCCCGCAAACGGGGCAGATGCCACCCGGTTAATCCAGAATGCGATCGACAAGGTAGCTCAAATCACTTCCGCAACCAATGGTTTCAAAGGAGCCATCCTTCTGAAAAAAGGACGTTACAGCATTTCAGGAACGTTGAACATCCAATCATCAGGAATCGTACTTCGTGGTGAAGGAGAAGATTCTAAAACGGGAACCGTATTGATTGCCGCAGGAAAAGGACAAAGAACTCTCATTAAATTCGAGGGTACGGGTTCTTCTTCTCCCAGTAGTCCTTCTCTATTCAATATAAAGGATGATTACGTTCCGGTAGGACAGTTCTGGGTGAGGGTTTTAAATCCGTCCTCTTTTCAGGTAGGGGATGAAGTGACCATCTATCGTCCCGGAACCGCCCAGTGGATCAGTGATCTGAAAATGAATCAGATTCCGGAAAGAACCACCGGAGACCCTATTGTGCAATGGACTCCCGAAAGCTACAACCTAAGTTACGAACGCACCATCACTCATATTATAGACGATGCGCTGCACTTCGACAATCCCATCATGATGGCTATGGAAACCCCATATAATAAAGGTGCCGTATTCAAATCGAGCTTCAAAGGAAGAATCAACCGGTGCGGAGTTGAGAATATGCTGATAGAAAGCGAATATACGTCTGATACCGATGAAGACCACGGATGGGTTGCCATAGAATTCAATAAGATGGAGCAGAGCTGGGTGCGTAATATCACTTCCAGGTATTTCGGCAACGGACTGGTTAGTTTGAACTCCGGAACCCGGTATGTAACAGTGAAAGACTGCAAATGCCTGGATGCAAAATCTATCATTACCGGTGGAAGACGCTATTCTTACAATATGAATCAGGCACAGCAGTGCTTAGTGATAGACTGTGAAGCCACCGAGGGACGCCATGACTGTGTTACGGGCAGCAAGGGAGTCGGTCCTAACGCATTTGTCAGGGTCAATATACGGAATGCACATGGGGACACAGGCCCTCACCAGCGTTGGAATGTAGGCACGCTCTATGACAACATCAACAGCGACAGTCCGATCAATATACAGGATCGCAGTAACTGGGGAACAGGACACGGCTGGGCCGGAGCCAATCAGGTACTCTGGAACTGCACCGCCAAAGAAGTATGTGTTCAGAATCCCTGGGTATCAGCGAAGAATTATAGTATAGGAACTAAAGGAACCAAACATGCAGGAGACTTTAAGAATCCGGTTCGTCCGGACGGTGTTTGGGTAAGGGCCAATGCCACCGTATCACCTGCCTCTCTTTTCGAAGCACAACTGGAATTACGCAAGCGGACGGGAAGACTTTATCATTAAAGAAGTTGCACAAAAGAAGTTGACGCATTATCTGTCAATTACATACAACAATCCCCTTATTTCAACCCTGTCTTATCAATTAAAAGGGAGAAATAAGGGGATTTTCTTTAGAGGAGTTTCAACCTGTGAGATGTCTATTTACCGATTACCGCATCCCAAGTCGTTGCAAAACGGAAGTTACCGATGTTTCCTTTATAGTTCTTGCGATACCTGTAATAGATTGACTTCAGCCCGTTTTTCAGTTCATCTCCTTCGGCATTTGCAACCAGCCCATTTGCCGGTTCGCCCTGACTCAAATCCGGATTGACATACAAAACAGCCTGCTTCTTGTCATAATCCACTTTCAGTACCAATAAATGCGTCTGATTATAATCGTAAGTTTCAGTACCCTCGGTACAATCCGTACGTACCGCCACACCGAATTTAATCTTGTCTTTCCCTTCACCGGCCACAAACACTTTGCCGCGCACGGCCCTGCTAAGCGGATTAATATCCAAGCCTGCAAAATCATAAAACTTAGTGGAACCCAGTTTCTCGAAATTGACCAGAAAAGCCAGATAATACGCACCACGGGCATACTCCTTATTACTCTTCGTCAACGGATAAACACTCACCCGGTTCAACTGCCCTTCGCCCGCCAGATTAATCGACGGTCCGCCCTCATTGTAACCTTTATAAGAAAGCGGCTCACCGATAACAGGCCCCTCTTCCACTTCCACCGCTTTCGCATTGAACGCACCATACCAGGTATTGAAACGCGGTGTATCCTGATCGCTCGTATAAACTCCCTTTTCCAACTGATCCCCGGGTTTATACCCTTTCAACAAATTATTCCTCAAGGATTGTGCATGCCCCATCAGAGCAACAGCAACCATGATTACCAATAAACATACTTTCTTCATCATTCGATATTTTATTTAGTTTGGATAAAACACTTATTTCTGATAATAAAGGTCGAAAACGATGGTAGCGTCGGCAGCATCATTGGAGCCATCCAGTTCATTGATCTGACGAATCAGCATAATACCTATCTTACCGTTCTTCGAACTCTTGAAAACAACTACGCCATTCAGATCGAACCGGTCTCTTCCCACAGACTCACCAGGCTTGATGCTCTGCACAGTGATACGGTCTATCTTCGAAGTTCCATCGAACAAAGCCGGAGTCGCCGTTTCCGAAATTTCCGCCAACTGATCGTTTCTGACTAAATCTATAATGTTCTTCTCCTTTTCGATGCTTTCCTGAAGCACGAGGAATTTAGTCTGAATATCGGCATATCCCGGGAACATCGTGACAGCAGTCTCTTTATCCTTGGCATCATCTTTGGACGTTGTGAAAAGATTCGTCCCGTTACATCTGAAGTTCCTAAGATTATGAGCAATCTTATCGAAATTACCCAAAGCAAAAGCAGGACCGGAATAAGTGTTTGCAATCAAATCTATTTCCGAACGGCGTTTCTTGTTCTCGTCGGCATTTAATGTAGGATCGTCGTTCATGTAGCAGGCAGTCTGTATATCCAACTGGCCGGCATCGGTCACTGTCAACAGACAGCCGAAATCACGATTCTGTGCACTTCCCATCATTTGATTTTTGAACACCAGCACTTTGGCTCCGGGTTCGGGAGGCGTCACTTCTTCTTTCACCGTGCAAGTCACCGCATCAAACATCACCTCTTTCGCTTTGCCATTCATCGTGTAAGCCACTATCAAAGAATAAGAGCCTACCGGCATATTCTCCGGAACGGTGAAAGTCAGATTTCCACTTGCCAGACTACTGTTGGTCATCGGAGTATCTTCGATAGTAAGCAGCTTACGCAGGCTGACTTTCGTTACCACCACCTCTTCCCAGTTACTCATTCCCACCGTTACCGAAGCACCGGCTTTCAAACTACCCAGAGTGGCTTTTGCAGCATTCACGTCTGCAAGCTCAAGTTCCTTTTCTTCGGGTTCCGGCTCCGGTTCCTGCACTTCAACAAACCGCTGATAGGTATATGTTTTCTCCGTTTCCGGACTGCCCGTATCATATCCGTAAGTAATCTCTACCGTATTGCCGTCCTCACTTAGTTTGAACCGGTGCTTGTCTCCGCTCTGATAAATCAATACCGATTCATCCACCACACGATATTTGCCCTGCAAATCCACATGTTCGAGTGCCTCCGTTTCTATATTATAGGTACAGATGTACGAAGTGTGATCGGCATTGAAGGTCGCTACAAACTTCTGTGATGTGCTTTCGCGTGTCCAAATTCCCTCCAGCAGGTTATTTCCCAAGTTCTTATCCCAGTCATCGTCCTTGTCGCAGGATACAAACAGGCAGGACGTAAGAGACAGTAATACATAAGACACCAGATGCAGTGTCCGATTAAAAAGAATGCTTTTTTTCATAATAATATGTTTTTCAATTCAACAAATTCTACGATGGTAAAAATAGACACTTCCTTTCCAATCTATTTTCTAATATGCACCAAAGAATTGCAGATTCCTTTTCGCACTTATAATTTTCCGTCGAAACCTTATAAGAATCGTTCAACTATCTATCTGATAGGGAAAAGGGTACAAAATAATGGGAGTCTTTGGGAGGTATTTTACTGTTTTTTGCTATTTTTGTTGCAAGTAAAAACACTCTTTCCTTAAAATCATCCACTTATGAAAAGACTTTTTTGTACATTGCTGTTTGCTATTTCCGTACAGTTTCTTTTTGCCAATCAGCCTTATCATTTCTCTCATTTGTCTGTCAAAGATGGATTATCCCAGCTGAACGTCACCTGTATCTATCAGGACAAATTAGGATATATATGGTTTGGTACACGCAACGGACTCAATAAATTCAACGGAAATTCCTTCGAGGTTTACTGGAACCATGCCGACGATCCGCACAGTATCAGTAGCAATATCATTAATTGCATGGCGGAAGATGCAGAAGGCAACCTGTGGATAGGCACAGAAAACGGCCTGAACAGGCTCGACAAGAACAAGAACGAGTTTAAGCGGTATCATATCAACCAGCAGGAAAACAAGGACAAGAACAAGATTACCTCACTTTGTCTTGACCAGCAGGGTACCTTATGGGTAGGAGCCGCCTCTGAAGGACTGTTTGCCTACACTCCCCAAGGAGATTCCCTGAAAAACATCTCCACCAAAGAGCTAAAAGGGAACTGGGTAAATGACATTATTGAAAGAGACCACAAACTCTACATCGCCTCCTACAACAGAGGACTGCTTATCTACGATTTACAGCAGCAGGCAGTAGTCCGTTCCTTCCAACAGAATTCCGAATCACTGCCTATCCCGTCAAACCGGATCAGAAAAGTGCACATCGACAGAAAAGGAAATATATGGCTGGGAAACGACACACACGGCGTCTATGTCATCAAACACGATCCGGCGGAAGTGGTGTGTTACAATACCCGGAACGGACTATCCAACAATAACGTCCGTTGCATCAACGAGTCTCCCTCGGGTGAAATATGGATAGGCACTTTCGACGGTCTGAACATCCTCAATCCGGTGACCAACCGGATACAAACCTATCGCTACGGCACACAGGGCACATTGAGTCATCATTCCATCTACAGCATTCTGTTCGACCGGATGCAAACCATCTGGATCGGAACGTATGCAGGAGGTATCAGCTACTATAACCCTTACGGACATCTCTTCGACTTTTACAATCCCAGCTCATCCCTAAACAAAACTCTGGGTATCTTAGGCCCTGCCATCGAACACGACAGAACTTTATACATCGGAGCCGAAGGAGGAGGATTGATTACTTTCGACCTCGAACAGCAGACTTTCCAGCAATACATACTCCCGCACAATCCCGGTGAGTCGATGCAAAGCGTCATTAAAACCGTCTATTACGACAAGAACCGGATTTTATGCGGAACGAGCATCGGGGAAATCTATGAATTCAACCTGCACAATCACCATTTCTCACTGATCTTTCAGAATAATGACCGGAATCCGATTTACCACATCAGTAAAAGCATTTCCGGAGAACTGGTTGTAGGTTCTACAAGTCCGAAAGAGGGACTGATGTTTATTTCAGATACCCCATCGCTCCATGTGCAGACCGAATTTGCCGTAAAAGGCGAGGGCACTTTCCGTTTTGCCAGTGTCATCTGTGTATGCGAAATCAGTAACGATGTGTTTCTAATCGGCACCAAAGAGAAAGGTTTATTCTTTTATGACAAGATCAATCACTCCCTGCTTTCCTACAACCACACCAACGGACTAACCGCCAAACATATCAGCAGTATTCTAAAGGACCGTTCCGGCAGGATATGGATCAGCAGCATGGATGGCGGACTAAGTGAATTCAACATCACGACCGAGCAATTCACCACCTACAATGAGAAAAGCGGCTTGCAAAGCAATCAGGTTTGCAAAGTGGTGGAGGGAGCCGACAACAGTTTATGGATCAGCACGCTAAACGGCATTTCGAGATTGGACCTCCGTACCCGGAGCATCACCAATTACAACAAAGAAAGCGGAATACAGATACAGGAGTTTTCTCCCTGTGCAGGATTCCGCCTGTCCGACAACCGGATTTTCTTTGCCGGCAACAACGGTTTTACCCTGTTCAACCCCAATGATATTGTCACCAACCCCAACGTCCCTCCTATTATATTGGACAAACTATATATCAACAACAAACTGGTATGCCCCAATGACGAAGAGAATGTACTGCAGGAGAACATCTCCACCCAAAAGAAGATCGTACTCAATCATAATCAGACCAATATAACCATTGAATACTGTGCGCTGAACTATATCTTCAACAGCAAGAACGAATATTCCTACAAACTGGAGGGATTCGACTCTGACTGGAACAAGGTCGGCAACCGACGTACTGCCTACTACACCAATATTCCGGCCGGAACTTACCACTTCATCGTGAAAGGCTCCAACAACGACGGAATCTGGAATGAACAGGGAGCCACACTGGAAATCGTTGTCTTGCCTCCCCTGTGGAAGACCTGGTGGGCTTACTTGATATACAGTGTCGTCGCCATTGCCCTGATCGCTTTCATTATCCGCTATTTTACGGAGAAGAAACGCCTGCAAAACAACATCAGGCTCAAACAAATGGAAGCGGAAGTGCACGAAGAGTTTTATCAGGAACGAAACCGCCTCTTCACCAACTTCTCACACGAACTGCGTACGCCGTTGACCTTAATCATGGCTCCATTGGAGGAATTCGTAAAACGAACGGATCTGGTGGATGATGTCCACTACAAATCCCAGCTAATGCTGCGCAACGCGCAGCGCCTGCTCCGTATCGTCAACAACCTGATGGATCTGCAAAAGAATGAAAGCGGAACCATGAAACTACAAGTTTCCGAGCATGACATCGTCAAGTTCACACACGAAGCGGTAAGCTCTTTTCAGGATCTAGCACTGTACCGGAACATCCATTTAAGGTTCAAACATGCCGTAGACGAGCAACCGGTGTGGTTCGACTGGAACCTGCTGGAAAAAGTTTATTTCAACTTTCTCTCCAATGCTTTCAAGAACGTACCGGACGGAGGTTCCATACGAGTGGAACTGAATGTGAAATCACTCTCCGAACTTGCTATCTTCGTGCCTGCCAGACTGAACAAGTATAAGGACCCGGAAATAAAATACCTCACCGTATCCATTCAGGACAACGGTGTCGGCATTGATCCCGACGAACTGGAGAAAATCTTCCGTCCTTTCTATCAGGTAGCACAAAACGAACATTCCAAATCGGGAACGGGCATCGGACTAAGCCTAAGCAAAGCCATTATAGAAATGCACCACGGAGTGATATGGGCAGACAACGCTCCCGACTCCGGCGCAGTCTTCCAATTTGTCCTGCCTATCGACAAAAACGGTTTCGACCCGGAAACGATGGTAGAATCATCCGCCAATGAAACCGTATTATTTAATGTGGAACTTCCGGACACTGCTTTCGAAGCCGAGCATTCGGGCAAGAAGCAGGCCACGATTCTGATAGTAGAAGACAATCGCGACCTGAACAACTATATCTGTTCCTGTCTGGCGGATAAATACAACGTAATAGGAGTGACTAATGGTGAAGAAGCGCTCGCCAAGGCCATCAACCTGTTGCCAAACCTGATTATCACCGACCTGATGATGCCGAAAATGAACGGTATCGAACTGATCCGGCAACTGAAGAAAGACATGAATACCAGCCATATCCCTATCATCATGGTCACTGCCAAGACGGGTACGAACGATATTAAGGAGGGATACGCCGCCGGAGCGGACGAGTACATCACCAAACCTTTCGACGCTTCGATATTGAAAGTCAGAGTGGACAACATCATTCAAAGCCGGGAAAGGCTGAAAGACCTGTACAGCAAAAACTTCTCTCTCGAATCCCTGGGAGTGGATATGACATCTGTGGACGAGAAATTTATGCAGAATCTATATGCCACTTTGCAGCAGAACATTGCCAATTCCGATCTGAATCTGGATGCTTTCTGCAGAGAACTCGGTTTAAGTAAATCGAACCTCTACCGGAAAATAAAACAGATCACCGGATATTCGCCGAATGAGTTTATCCGTAACTTCCGGTTGGAAACTGCTGCCAAGATGCTGAAAGAGACAGATATGACAATTACAGAAGTATATTGTGCGGTGGGTTATAACAGTCTGGCCTATTTCTCCAATTGCTTCAAGGCATTGTACGGCGTTTCACCAACCGAGTTCAAGAACAAAGCGGAGGGGAAATAACACCTACTGTTATCCTTCAATACGATTAAATGTTTGATTGTTGCACCGTAACAGATTATTATTTCATCGTTGTATCTAAGGTTTTTCAGTGCAGAGATTAAGGATTTTCAGTGCAGGAATTAGTGAACTTTTATGCAGTCGGGTAGTCGTCCCGTTGTAAGGTGACAATAGTCACCTTATAGAATGATAAATATCACCTTATAAGATGACATTAGTCACTTTATAATATGACTACCTGTCTTTAGAAGGATAAGAAACTCTAAAGATACAAAATTAAACAGTAAAAAGCAAGAGGGAGACTGGAAATATTGCCTCATCGGCGGAACGGATGGATTGCATTTCCGCACGTTAGTTTGTAATATTCCACCATACGTTTGTAAAATGACGTATTTTTCAGGGAGTGTCCGTTTTTACAAGCATTAGAATAGCCTGTGTAATCGACTCTCGTCGGAACGTCCTATTTTTGAGTCAGAAAAACATCGTCGGAGTTTTGTCTCTGCGATCGAAGTAGTTATCAGAAATAGAACAGAAATCTTTTATTTAACAATTTATTAAACTAATATTTATGAAACAGAAAGTAGCTTTCATGCTATTGGTTATTTCGTTCTGGTGTACATCTGCTATTCAAGCACAGACGGGAAGCCAAATTACAGGTAAAGTTGTCGATGCCTCCGGAGAACTCGCAGGAGTCAGTGTGGTGGTAAAAGGAACAACAAATGGAGTGACTACAAACATGGACGGCGAATTTAAATTAGGAAATGTAAAATCCGGCGACGTTCTGAAATTCTCTTTTGTAGGTTATAAAACCCAGGAAGTGAAAGTGGGCAATAAGAAAAGATTCGATATTGTAATGGAAGAAGATGCCCAGACATTGGAAGAGGTAACTGTAGTGGCTGTGGGTTACGGTGACGTCAGAAGACGGGACCTGACCGGTTCTATCGGCAAGGCCAATATAAGTGATATGACGAAAACCCCGGTAAACAATATCGCGGAAAGTCTGGGTGGCCGTATTGCCGGTGTACAGGTGACTTCTACCGACGGAGCTTTGGGGGATAACTTCAATATCGTCATCCGCGGAGCGGGTTCGCTGACGCAAAGCACGGCTCCTCTCTATGTAATAGATGGATTCCCGCAGGAAAATTCCAGCATGAGCGCCCTCAATCCGAATGACATCGCATCTATCGACATCTTGAAAGATGCGTCCGCCACAGCTATTTACGGTTCACGCGGTGCCAATGGTGTCGTCATCATCACCACCAAACAGGGACAGGCCAGCAAGGCGAAAGTGACTTATAACGGAAGCGTCAGCATAAGTAAAGTCAACAAAACGATGGATATGATGAGCGGTTATGATTTCGCTTTGTTACAACAGGAAATCATGTCGGCAGACGACTTCTCCAATTATTATCTGAAGAATGGCGTCACTCTGGAAGATTACAAAACTTTTAGAGATTATGACTGGCAGGATGAAATCTACCGTACAGCCGTCAGCCACAATCACTATGTGGGATTGAACGGCGGTAGCGACAAAATGAAATATTCGGCTTCGCTCTCTTACAGCAACCAGCAGGGTATTGTTATCAATACGGATTTGAGCCGTTATCAGGGACGTTTCAATTTCAGCCAGCAAATCAATAAGAAGATAAAGGTAAATGCGAATGCGAATTTCGCCAGTAACGTGCAGAACGGAGTCAGTCCGTCGGCACAGGCTTCGTCGATGTCTCATTCCTTATTATACAGTGTTTGGGGATACCGTCCGGTTTCTCCGTCGGGTTCCGACCTGTTGGCGGCCATGTACGATGAAGATGTGTCGATGAGCGATGACTATCGTTTCAATCCGGTACTTTCCGCACGGAATGAATACCGCCGCAACACGACTAATCACCTGCAAGCCAACTTAGGAGTGGAATGGGAAATCATCAAAAACCTGAAATTCAAGACTACCGCCGGATATACGGGACGGGACATCAAAAGAGAAGAGTTCAACGGCAGTCAGACCCGTACAGGTAACTCGCATCCTAAGAATACACAAAGCAAGGGTATCAATGCCAAGCTGACTCAACAGGAAACCAGAAATTACCTGAATGAGAATACGTTGACTTATCAGTTCAACAAGAACAAACACAGTTTCAACGCACTGGCCGGTCTGACTTTCCAGAAATACTCCGATTATACGACCAGTATCACGCAGGATTACATCACGAACGAATCTTTCGGCATGGCAGGTATCGGTAAGAGTGAAGCTACTCCGACGACCACTGCATCGCTGGGCGACAACGCTATGATGTCTTACTTTACCCGTTTCAATTACAATTATAAATCAAAATATTACGCAAACTTTACCATACGTGCCGACGGCTCTTCCAAGTTTGCCAAGGACAATCGCTGGGGATACTTCCCATCCGGTTCGCTGGCATGGACTTTTTCACGTGAGAGTTTTGTAAGCGGGAATCTTCCCTGGCTATCAAACGGTAAATTACGCGCAAGCTGGGGTCTGACGGGTAACAATCGCATCGGAAATTATGATTACATGGCGCAGCTGATTACACACAGCGACTACTATAAATATCCGTGGGACAGCTCTTTCACTACTGGTTATGTACTGAGTTCCATGGCCAACCCCAGCCTGAAATGGGAGACGACCGAACAGTTCGACCTCGGTATCGATCTGGGCTTCCTCAAAGGCCGCATCAACCTGACACTGGACTACTATATCAAAACGACCAAAGACCTGTTATTGAACGCGGAAGTTCCGGCAAGTTCGGGTTATGCCACAGCAACACTGAATATCGGTAAGCTGCGTAACAAAGGTTTTGAAATCACCCTGGAAAGTACCAATATCACAACGAAAGACTTCACATGGAGCTCTAACTTCAACATTGCATTCAACAATAATGAAATTATCGCCCTCAACTCCGGACAGAAAGAAATGCTTAGCTACGTCAGATGGGATAATGCCTACAACAATATGCCTGCTTATATCAGCCGCGTAGGTGAATCTGCCGGAAAACTGTATGGTTACATCTACGAGGGTACTTACAAGTACGACGATTTTAACCAGACCACTAATTCGGACGGCTCCATATCATACAAACTGAAAGACGGAATCCCCAGAATCTCCGACAGTGTGCAACCGGGTGACCCCAGATACAAAAAACTGTCCAACGACGGAACCAACAAAATCACCGACGATGACCGTACCATTATCGGCAACGGACAACCGAAACACACGGGAGGATTCACCAACAACTTTGTCTATAAAAACTGGGACTTGAATATCTTCCTGCAATGGAGCTATGGAAACGATATTCTGAATGCAAACAGAATGGTTTTCGAAAATCCGAGCAACCGGACCAATACGAATATGTTCGCCTCTTACAACAACCGCTGGAGCGCAGCCAATCCTACCAGTGACATGCCGAGAGCGCAAGCTCTGGACGCCAAACATTACAGTTCTCTGTACGTGGAAGACGGCTCTTTCCTAAAGTTAAAGACCATCTCTTTAGGATACAACTTAGGAAGAAAAGCACTCTACAAACTGGGTATTCAGGCAGCCAGAGTGTACTTCTCCGCTGAAAATATAGCCACCCTCTCGGGATATTCCGGTTCAGACCCGGAAGTTTCCGTCCGCAACAGCGTATTGACTCCCGGATTCGACTGGTCTTCCTGCCCGCGTTCATTCAATGCATCATTTGGCGTAAACATAACATTTTAAAGAGTATTCAACATGAAAAAGATATATCGCAATTTAAAGACCGCTGTACTGGCATTAGGATGTATGTCCTTATTACTGTCATCCTGTTCAGACTTCCTGGATAAAAACCCGCATGATTTCGTCTCTCCCGAAATCTTCTACAAAAATGAAAGTGACTGTATGATGGCACTGGCCGGAGTTTATTGGACACTGGCTACCGACCATGTATACGGTGAGAGGTACTCGAATATCCTATCCAATACCGATGACTTGAGTTACTATGCCCGCCTGAACCAAAGCGGTCAGGTTTATACCAACTCACACAATTCAAGTAATAATGATATTTACCAGACGTGGACGCAGCTCTATTCCGGTATCAACAACGCCAACGTATTATTGGACAATATCGATGCAGCCAACATTCCGGATGCAGCCGTGAAGAACCGCATTAAGGGAGAAGCCAAATTCCTGCGTGCCTACTACCACTTTCTGCTTGTACAGAGCTGGTATGAAGTACCCATCCGCACAGAAACCGTGACCGACATCAATAACAGCTCCCTTGCGGCAACTCCGCATGCAGAAGCCATTGACTGGATTATCAAGGAGATGGAAGACTGCATCGACCTGGTGGATGACTCCAAATACGACCTGTCTCCATCACACGTCAAAAAGACGACTGTTCAAGGCATATTGGCACGCGTCTGCTTATGGCGTGCCGGATCGCCCTCCAATGGCGGCAAGGAGTTTTATGAAAAAGCGGCCAAGTATGCCAAGGCTGTGTATGACTCGCATAAGCACAAACTGTATCAGGGAGACATCTATGCGATCTGGAAAAACATCGCTTCCGACAAGTATGATACGGAATACAATGAAAGTATGTGGGAAGTGGAATTCATCGGTACCCGCGTAGACGGCAAGTTTACCTACTCACGCATAGGAAACACTATCGGAAACTGGCAGGAAAACACCTCTTCCACCGGTAAGGGATATGCCTACGGGTTCTATTGCGGTTCACTGATCTTATGGGATTTGTTCGAGAAAAACCCCGGTGACTTACGTCGCGACTTATCAATGGCTACTTACAAGCTCGACGCCAGCGACGCCGCGGTATACTGGAAAGATACGGAAATCGTGACACGCCGTTGCGGCAAATACCGCAGGGAATGGACCACTACTTCCCCTAAAGAGAAGAACAACGACCAGATCAACTATCCGGTGCTGCGTTATGCCGATGTGCTGCTCATGCTGGCCGAAGCCGAGAACGAAGCCGGTAAAGCTCCTACTGACCTGGCCTACGATGCAATCAATGAGGTACGCGAACGTGCCGGAATCGATAAAGTGGAGAACCTGTCATACGCGGAATTCCAACAGGAAGTGCGCGATGAAAGAGCCCGCGAACTCTGTTTCGAGAGTCTGCGCAAGTACGACCTTATCCGCTGGGGAATCTATTATGATGCCGCTCATAACAAACTGACTGAAGCCACGAACGACAAACGGTGGACTACCAGCGGGTATTATAAAGCAGCTAAAGAATATGCAGCCAATACGGAAGAAAGGCATCAGTTCCTGCCTATTCCGATGAAAGAATTGGGAGTGAA
Source organism: Bacteroides sp. BFG-637 (assembly GCF_024793605.1). Classification (NCBI taxonomy): domain Bacteria; kingdom Pseudomonadati; phylum Bacteroidota; class Bacteroidia; order Bacteroidales; family Bacteroidaceae; genus Bacteroides; species Bacteroides sp. BFG-637. The sequence continues at coordinate 1,485,838 of NZ_JANUPD010000002.1, forward strand.
CTTACTTCTGAAACAAAACTCTTATTGGAGTAACGCAGCAGAATAGTCTTATCTCCCCGTTTTGAGAAACATTATACCCCCAACAGAAAAACCATGAAACAGCTATTAATTACAATCCTTTTGTCAGGAAGTTGCGGATTTCTTGCTGCACAGAAAACAGTTAAAACACCTGCCATATATAAACCTGTCCGTACCGAGATGTATAAAAAGGGATGGATAGACTTTAACAAGAACGGGGTGAAGGACATCTATGAAGATCCTTCAGCACCTGTCGATGCACGCATCGAGGATTTGCTCAAGCAGATGACGCTGGAAGAAAAGACCTGTCAGATGGTCACTCTGTATGGATATAAGAGGGTATTAAAGGATGATCTGCCCACTCCCGAATGGAAGAACCAGTTGTGGAAAGATGGTATCGGAGCCATTGACGAGCACCTGAACGGATTTCAACAATGGGGACTTCCTCCATCGGACAATGAATATGTCTGGCCTGCTTCCCGTCATGCGTGGGCGTTGAATGAGGTGCAGCGGTTCTTTATAGAAGAAACCCGGTTGGGTATTCCTACCGATTTCACCAACGAAGGGATTCGTGGGGTAGAAAGTTACAAAGCAACGAACTTTCCTACTCAACTCGGATTAGGACATACCTGGAATCGGGAACTCATCCGCCAGGTCGGTGTCATCACCGGACGGGAAGCCCGTATGCTGGGGTATACCAATGTTTACGCGCCCATACTCGATGTGGGGCGCGACCAGCGGTGGGGACGTTATGAAGAAGTGTACGGAGAATCTCCTTATCTGGTGGCTGAACTGGGCATTGAAATGGTGCGGGGGATGCAGCAGGATTATCAGGTGGCTGCCACGGGAAAGCATTTCATCGCTTACAGTAACAACAAAGGCGGGCGTGAAGGCATGTCCCGCGTCGATCCGCAGATGTCTCCGCGCGAGGTTGAGATGGTTCATGTTTATCCTTTCAAGCGGGTGATCCGTGAAGCGGGATTGTTGGGGGTGATGAGTTCTTACAATGATTATGACGGGTTTCCTATCCAAAGCAGCTATTACTGGCTGACTACCCGCCTGCGCGGAGAGATGGGATTTCGTGGGTATGTTGTTTCCGACAGTGATGCTGTGGAGTATCTTTATACCAAACATAATACTGCCAAGGATATGAAAGAGGCGGTAAGGCAAAGCGTAGAAGCCGGATTAAATGTCCGTTGCACGTTCCGCTCTCCCGATTCTTATGTATTGCCGTTGAGGGAATTAGTGAAAGAGGGAGGATTGAGTGAGGAGGTCATCAATGACCGGGTACGGGATATTCTGCGTGTCAAGTTTTTAGTCGGACTGTTCGATCATCCGTATCAGACAGATTTGAAAGGGGCGGATGAAGAAGTGGAGAAAGCAGAAAACGAGGAAGTCGCCCTGCAGGCTTCCCGGGAATCGATCGTACTGCTGAAAAACGATCAAGACGTGTTGCCGCTGGATATTTCAGGTATCAAGAAGATAGCGGTTTGCGGACCGAATGCGGATGAATGTTCTTATGCATTGGGACATTATGGGCCGTTGGCGGTAGAGGTGACTTCCGTACTGAAAGGTATTCAAGAGAAGACGGACGGGAAAGCGGAAGTGCTTTATAGCAAAGGATGCGAACTGGTAGATGCGAACTGGCCGGAATCGGAATTGATTGATTTTCCGCTGACGGAAGAAGAGCAAAAGGAAATAGACAAAGCTGTCAGTCAGGCAAAAGAGGCGGATGTAGCGGTAGTTGTATTGGGAGGCGGACAGCGTACGTGCGGAGAAAACAAATCCCGCAGTAGTCTCGATCTGCCGGGGAGGCAACTTGACCTGTTGAAAGCAGTAGTGGCTACGGGCAAACCTGTCGTACTGGTGCTTATCAACGGAAGACCTTTGTCTATTAACTGGGCTGACAAGTTTGTTCCCGCCATTCTCGAAACGTGGTATCCGGGAGCGAAAGGTGGAAAAGCGGTAGCCGACGTGCTTTTCGGAGATTATAATCCGGGCGGTAAACTAACTGTCACTTTCCCGAAAACAGTGGGACAAATTCCTTTCAATTTCCCGTGCAAACCGTCTTCTCAAATTGATGGGGGGAAGAATCCGGGAATGGATGGCAATATGTCACGTGCCAACGGTGCATTGTATGCTTTCGGATATGGCTTGAGTTATACCTCTTTCGAATATTCCGACCTGAAAATAACTCCGGCAGTTATCACTCCTAATCAAAAGACGTATGTCACCTGCAAAGTGACAAATACAGGCAAACGGGCAGGAGATGAAGTAGTACAGCTCTATGTGCGCGATGTGTTGAGCAGCGTCACTACGTACGAGAAGAACCTGGCCGGATTTGAACGAATCCATCTGAAGCCGGGCGAAACAAAGGAAGTTTCTTTTCCCATTGACCGGAAGGCATTGGAATTGCTGAACGCGGATATGCATTGGGTAGTAGAGCCCGGTGATTTCACACTGATGGTAGGGGCTTCTTCTACGGATATTCGTCTGAACGGCACGTTAACGGTGGTTGACTGCATAAACGACTCTACTCCGCAAAGCAAGGAAAACGAAGCTCCGATAAGTGCAAGTACGAATCAGGAAACGGTGAATAACGTGGTGGATAACAACCCTACCACTTTCTGGGAGGGAAACAAAGGGGATTACATCACCTTTGCCTTACAGAACGAAGCGAAAGTGGACGGCATTTCCATTGCCTTTCATCGCGATAACGAACTGGAAACCGATTTTGAAATACAGCTTTCCAGTGGTGGCGGACAGTTCCTGACGGTGTACTCCGGCACAGTGAAAGAGTATCATAAGCTGTTGAACTTTCCTTTTAAAGGAACTACTGCCAGCGACCTGCGTATCGTGTTAGGAAGTGACAGAGTGGGCATTACAGAAATCAAATTACCTCAAATTAAAAAATAAGATATATGAAAACCAGACTATTCCTCTTACTTATTATGTATCTGTTTATTCTGCCGTCGGCATCAGCACAACAGAAAGAATATTCGTTGTGGTACAGTCAGCCTGCACCTAATGAAGGAGCTGAAAACATTGTAAAGAGTCGCGGATTCCCTTATGACAAATATTGGGAGAGATGGTCTTTACCCATAGGGAACGGATATATGGGGGCTTGCATATTCGGACGCACGGATACGGAGCGTATTCAGTTGACAGAAAAAACATTCGGCGTCAAAGGACCGTACAAGAAAGGGGGCATCGGCAACTTTGCGGAAATATATATAGAGGGTATTCACCATGACCAGCCATTGAACTACAAACGTTCACTGCGCCTCAACGACGCTATCTCCAGGGTAAACTACCAATACGAGGGTGTGAACTATACAAGGGAATATTTCGCCAACTACCCAAGCAATGTAATCGTCGTAAAGCTCAAAGCGGACCAACCCGGAAAGATTTCGTTCACTCTTCGTCCCGTGCTTCCTTACCTGCACGAATATAACGACGAAGGAACCGGACGTACAGGCAAGGTATCAGCGCAGAATGACTTGATTACCCTGACCGGAGATATACAGTTTTTCCGGCTTCCGTATGAAGCGCAGATTAAAGTAATTCCCAGTGGGGGACAGCTAAAAGCGATGAACGACGAATCGGGAAACAACGGAACCATCCGCATACAACAGGCTGACAGCGTAGTGTTACTGATTAATGCACAAACTGCTTATCAACTGAAAAGTTCGGTATTCACGGCATCTCCGGAAAATAAGTTTACCGGAAACGAGCATCCGCACCGTGCTGTCAGCCAATGCATACAGAAAGCGGCCGACAAAGGATATGAGGCATTGTGCAAAGAGCATATAGCCGATTACCAGTCTCTCTTCAGCCGGGTGGACTTGCGTCTTTGTGATGAGACTCCCGGTATACCGACTGACAGCCTGTTGCACGACTATCAGAGAGGAAAAGAAAGTTTATATATGGATGAATTATTGTTCCAGTACGGACGTTATTTATTAATCGCTTCGTCGAGAAAGGGTTCGTTGCCACCCCATCTCCAGGGAGCATGGAGCCAGTATGAATATGCGCCCTGGTCCGGAGGCTACTGGCATAACATCAATATACAAATGAATTACTGGGCTGCCTTTAACACGAATCTGGCGGAAGTATTTATTCCTTATGTGGAATACAATGAGGCTTTCCGTCAATCGGCCAACGAGAAAGCGACAGGTTATATCAAAAAGAATAACCCTGACGCCTTATCGGCCATCTCCGAAGAAAACGGATGGACCATCGGAACGGGGGCAAACGCTTTCTCAATAGATAGCCCCGGCGGACATTCGGGACCTGGAACGGGAGGATTCACCACCAAATTATTCTGGGATTATTATGATTTCACCAGGGATGAGGATATACTGAAGAAACACTCTTATCCCGCCATGCTGGGTATGGCCAAATTTCTTTCGAAAACTCTGAAACCGACAGAGGAAGGATATTTGCTGGCTGATCCGTCTTCTTCGCCTGAACAATATCATAACGGTACGACCTACCAGACGAAAGGTTGTGCATTCGATCAGGGAATGATTTGGGAGAGTTTTCATGATGTATTGAAAGCAGCGGATATCCTGAAAGAGGAGTCGCCTTTCCTCCGGACGATAAAAGAGCAGATTGGCAAACTGGATGCCATCCAGATCGGAGAATCGGGGCAGATAAAGGAATATCGTGAAGAAAAAAAGTATAGTGACATCGGAGATCCGCGCCATCGCCATATTTCGCATTTATGCGCACTCTATCCGGGTACGCTGATTAATGCGGAGACTCCCGAATGGTTGAAGGCGGCTACCGTAACTTTAAACAACCGGGGAGATAAATCGACAGGATGGGGTGTCGCCCATCGTTTAAACTTATGGGCACGGGTAAAAGACGGGGATATGGCATACCAACGATACCAGCTGTTATTGAAGAAATACATCCTCGAAAACCTGTGGAATATGCACCCGCCTTTCCAGATTGACGGAAACCTGGGAGGGACTGCCGGAGTAGCAGAAATGTTGATTCAAAGTCATGAAGGGTATATCAACCCGCTCCCCGCCCTGCCGGCTGCATGGAGAGACGGAAGTTATGAAGGTTTGGTAGCCCGGGGAAACTTTGTAGTTTCCGTTTTCTGGAAACAGGGACTCATGACTCAAATGGATGTCTTATCCAGAGCGGGTGGCGAATGCGTCATTCAATACAAGGATATTGCCAATTTTACAATCAAAGACGCCAAAGGAAAGAAAGTGAAAACTATCCGGGAAAGTAAGAACCGCATCAGATTTGCCACCCAAAAAGGAAATACCTATTACTTAAACCATTAATAAAAGATATGAGCCTGAAAGAACAAATAGCTATTCTGGCACTGGGAGCAGGTTTCGCCGCCTGCACTCCCCAACCGGCAACCAACCTCATTGAAGATAATATGGAGTTTGCACAGCAACAGCTCCGGTTTGCTTTTGATGAGATAGATTATGCCATCGTCAATGAGTCACCCGAAAGCCGCGCGAAACGGGAAAAGAACGGTTGGGGAGAACTGACCAACCCCCGCAATTCGGAACCGGACGGGACACTGAACCTGGTGCCGTCCAAAGACTGGACAAGCGGATTCTTTCCGGGAGAACTTTGGTTCCTTTACGAATATACCCAAAACAATTTCTGGAAAAAGAAAGCCCAGCAACATACTGATATATTAGAGAAAGAAAAGATGAACGGAAGTACTCACGACATGGGTTTTAAAGTCTATTGCAGCTTTGGCAACGGATACCGTCTGACGCAAGATGAACACTATAAAGAGGTCTTGCTGCAATCAGCACGCACACTCGCTATGCGCTTCAAACCGGCGGCAGGGATTATCCGGTCGTGGGATCATAGTACGGCCAAATGGCTATGTCCGGTGATTATTGATAATATGATGAACCTTGAACTGCTGTTCTGGGCTACTAAGGAGAGCAAAGACTCTACGTTTTACCGGATAGCGGTCGATCATGCAAGAACTACGATGAAGCATCATTTCCGGCCTGATTTCAGCAGTTATCATGTGATAGATTATGATACAATTACAGGGCAGGTATTAAAAAAGAATACTCATCAGGGCTTTGCCGATGAATCTGCCTGGTCACGCGGACAGGCATGGGCGCTCTACGGATATACGATGTGTTATCGCGAAACCCGGTTACCGGAGTTTTTGGAGCAGGCACAAAACATAGAGAAGTACCTCTTTACTCATCCCAATATGCCGGAGGATCTTATTCCTTACTGGGATTTCGATGCGCCCGGTATACCCGACGAGCCGCGTGATGTTTCAGCGGCTACGGTCATCGCTTCGGCACTTTATGAACTTAGCCTGTATGATCCTGAAAAGGGGGAACGCTACAGGAGCAATGCAGATAAGATCATAGAGAACCTGACGAAGCATTATCGCGCTACGCTAAAGAAAGACAACGGTTTCCTGTTATTGCACAGCACGGGTACCAAACCGACTAATACGGAAGTGGACGTACCTATTGTCTATGCCGACTATTATTTCATAGAAGCGTTGATGCGTAAAAACAAATTAGAAAAAACGGGTAAACTGTTTTAATATTAAATCATGTCGGTAAGAAAACGGAATATTTAATTGTTTAAACTAACGGATAAAACCATGAAGAAATCTACTAAATTATGGATGGTCATTCTCTTCCTATTCACCGGAGCAGGAAGGGTAACTGCTCAAATTCCATCTACCAGAATATACGACGGAGAGAAACTGGCTAAGGTAAAAGCCCGTATGGAGTCAAAAGAATATGCATCTGCCATCACTAAATTGATGAATGAGGCGGACAAAGCCCTGAAAAGTAAACCTGTCTCCGTGATGGATAAAACGATGGTTGCGGGTAGCGGGGACAAACACGACTACATTAGTATGGGACCTTACTGGTGGCCCGATCCGACGAAACCCGACGGTCTGCCTTATATCCGCAAAGACGGAGTACGCAACCCTAATGCAACGAGTGACTGTACGAACATCGGAAAGACAATTAATGATATATCGACTTTAGGAATCGCCTACTATTTCTCCGGCAATGAGAAATATGCAGCCAAAGCTGCTGAACTCACCCGCATCTGGTTTCTGAACCCTGAAACTCGCATGAATCCCAACATGAATTATGCACAAATGATTCCGGGTCATAATGGAAACAAGGGCAGAGGGTTCGGCATGATTGATGTTTATTCGTTTATCAATTTACTGGATGCAGTAGAGATGATGAATACTTCCACCGCCTTTACAACAGCAGACCGTTCCGGTCTGAAAGATTGGTTTACCGATTATCTGGAATGGATTCGCACCAGTCCTGTAGCCGACGAGGCACGGACATCTGAAAATAATCATGGGGTATCTTTCGACGTGCAACAAACGGTATATGCGCTCTTCACCGGAGATTCTGTCCTGGCACGGAAGACAATCAGTGAGTTTGCAAAGTTACGATTGTTCCCACAAATCGAACCCGACGGCAGGCAACTTAGAGAACTGGAGCGCACCAACGGACTTAGTTACACAAACTACAATCTGGCTCTTATAATGGATATGTGTGCAATCGGCCATACATTAGGTATAGATGTCTACAACAGCACTTCCAAAGACGGGCGTTGCATCGCGAAAGCATTGAAGTATATGGCTTCTTTTATCGGCAAGCCACAAAGTGAGTTTCCATACCAGCAAAGCAGGGATTGGGAAAAAGAGTTGCAAACAAGTTGTTGGATATTGCACCGTGCTTCTTTCTATGACAATAAATCGGGTTGGGAGGAGATCTGCCAAAAATATCTGAAGCCATCCAGCACGGACAGAAGGCGATTGTTATATAGTTTAGAATAATTCAATAGGTATATTATAAATATTACACGACATCGAAATAGATTAAGATGTTTCTGAATAAGATATTACCAGATTCTGACAAGATTGGGTAATGTCTTATTTTTATAATGAGGAAAATTGTTACCTTTGTTATATCTTATATTTACAATAAGATCAAATCTAATTTTTCCTCTTATGAAAATAATTAAAGCCGCCCGCATCGTTACCCTCATTACCGGACTAGTAGTAGCCGGAGTGTTCTTTTCATCCCCTGTTTCTGCCCAGGATATTTCGGGAACCTGGCATGGAAAACTTTCCATTCCCACCGGTTCACTGACTATTGTATTCCATATCAGTCAAACAGAACAGGGAACTTATGTGACGACATTGGACAGCCCCGACCAAGGAGCTAACGGCATAAAGACGCAGACTACTTCTTTCAATGATTCTATATTGACAATCCAGATACCCATTATCCATGCCTCTTACAAAGGAAAATTGGATAGTAATCAAACAATCAGTGGGACGTTTATACAGGGAATGCCTATTCCGTTGAATTTGGAAAAGGGAGAAGCCAGCCGCCCCAGGCGCCCGCAGGAGCCTCAACCGCCTTTCCCCTACAAAAGTGAAGAGGTCATTGTGAGGAATGAGCAGGATGGCATCAACCTTGCCGGAACATTGACTCTTCCCCAAAAGGGAACTAAGTTTCCGGCAGTGGTTATGGTGACAGGGAGCGGTGCACAGAACCGGGATGAAGAAATCATGGGACACAAACCTTTCCTCGTCATCGCCGATTATCTGACCCGGAACGGAATTGCCGTACTTAGGTGTGATGATAGGGGAACTGCCGCTTCACAAGGTAATCACGCAACAGCTACCAATGAGGATTTTGCCAGAGATACGGAGGCTGCTATCAATTATCTGCGCAGCAGAAAAGAAATTAATGCGAAGAAAATCGGTATCATCGGACATAGTGCGGGCGGAATCATTGCATTCATCGTTGCAAAAAAAGATCCGTCGATCGCATTTGTCGTTTCATTGGCAGGGGCCGGTGTAAAAGGTGACAGTCTGATGTTGAAGCAGGTAGAGTTAATATCTAACTCCCAGGGAATGCCGGATGCAGTCTGGCAGGGGATAAAACCGTCTATACGAAACAGGTACGCCATACTGCAACAAACGGATAAGACTCCCGAAGAGTTACAGAAAGAATTATATGCAGACATTACCCAAACAATGTCTCCCGAACAATTGAAAGATTTAAATACCATCCAGCAGATATCTGCACAAATCAATTCGATGACTTCTCCGTGGTATCTGCATTTTATGCGATATGATCCGGCCGAAGACTTGAAGGAACTAAAATGTCCGGTTCTGGCACTAAACGGAGAAAAAGACATTCAAATGGATGCCGCCATGAACCTGACCGCCATCCAAGAAAAAATCACTGGAAATGGAAATACAAATGTAACTATCAAAGCCTATCCCAACTTAAACCATCTGTTTCAGACTTGCGAAAAAGGAACACTGGCAGAATACGGGCAACTGGAGGAAACCATCAGCCCGGAAGTTTTAAAAGATATCGCGGAATGGATTCTAAAGCAAACGAAATAGTCGCTTTATCCATCTTCCAACCTCCCGGCAATCATCTTGCTACACACTAGCATTGTATAAATTGATTTAAATCAAAATCGTCCGGTCTGAACTCACCTTGAAAGATTTTGTTTTACCTTTGCAGCCGAAATAAAAAAAGCGGCAGGTAAAAAACAGGTATTAGGTAAAGTTTGGTATGAAGAAGAGTCTTATTGCATTGGCGTTCGGTACACTGGGATTGGGTATTGCCGAATTTGTGATGATGGGAATTTTGCCCGATGTGGCAAAAGATTTAGGTATTAGTATTCCTACCGCAGGGCATTTCATATCTGCTTATGCATTAGGAGTCTGTGTCGGTGCCCCTGTACTGACATTGGCCCGCAAATATCCATTAAAACATATTCTGTTGGTATTAGTTACCTTGATTATGATAGGTAACATCTGTGCGGCTATGGCTCCCAATTACTGGGTGCTACTCGTTGCCCGTTTCATCTCCGGCTTACCTCATGGCGCATACTTCGGAGTAGGCTCTATTGTTGCCGAGAAACTGGCCGATAAAGGCAAAGGCTCGGAAGCCGTCTCCATCATGATTGCGGGAATGACCATTGCCAACCTATTCGGTGTACCTCTGGGAACTTCTTTAAGTACCATGCTTTCCTGGCGTGCCACCTTCCTCTTAGTCGGCATTTGGGGAATTGTTATCATGTACTATATCTGGCGATGGGTTCCCCATGTAGAAGGTTTGCAGGACACCGGCTTTAAAGGGCAGTTCCGTTTTCTTAAAACTCCGGCTCCGTGGTTGATTCTCGGTGCTACAGCCTTAGGAAACGGTGGTGTATTCTGTTGGTATAGCTACATCAATCCGCTGCTTACCCATGTGTCCGGCTTCTCTGCAGAAAGCATTACGCCTTTAATGATCCTTGCCGGTTTCGGTATGGTGATGGGAAACCTGATTAGTGGCCGTCTCTCCGATCGTTACACTCCCGGAAAGGTGGGAACTGCCGCACAAGCACTCATCTGCATGATGTTATTGCTTATTTTCTTCCTTTCTCCATACAAATGGGCAGCTGCCCTGTTAATGTGCCTTTGTACGGCTGGACTGTTTGCTGTATCCAGTCCGGAACAGATATTGATTATCCGTGTAGCAAAAGGAGGAGAAATGTTGGGAGCAGCCTGCGTACAGGTTGCGTTCAATCTCGGAAACGCCATCGGTGCCTATGTAGGCGGACTAGCTGTTAGTGGCGGATACCGTTATCCTGCCCTGACAGGTGTACCGTTTGCCTTGATCGGATTCACTTTGTTCTTGATTTTTTATAAGAAATACCAGGCAAAATACTAAAACTCTATCAAAATACCTATCTTTGCAGTCAGATTATCGATAACTAAATAAAACGAAATAGATAAATGGCATTGCAATGTGGAATAATGGTAATGCCATATTCAAAATAACAAAAGAATACAAATATACTATATATCAATATATTACATTCATTTATCATTTTCTGTTGTTACTTCATTTTTCCCTTCTCTACCCTTGTTTCTTGTTACTTCTGTTACTCGTTTGTTACTCAAAAACAAAAATATTTTCTATCTTTGCTATTGTATCAAACAAGAATTAACCATGAGCAAAGAAGTGAAAATAAAAGAGCCAATCCGTATCAGAACCAAGAAACTGAACAATGGAAATGAATCTATTTACTTGGACATCTATGTAGATGGAAAAAGAAACTATGAATTTCTAAAACTCTATCTTGTTCCAGAAAAAGACCGTGCAACCAAGAACCGTAATGCGGAAACCATGAAATTAGCAAACGCCATCAAAGCTCAAAAAATCGTTGAGATACAAAATAACCGCTATGGCTTCAGCAACAGTAAAAATAAGTCAAACATCAAGTTGATTGACTATATCCAGTACATAGCTGATAAAGATGTAGAAAAGACAGGCAGAAAGGTCACCTCTAATACCCTTATCCATCATTTGCAGCGATACGATAAGACAGGGATTACATTTAAACAACTTGATAAGGAATACATTATTGGTTTTGTCGAATATCTAAAAACAGCTAAACAGCAACATTGTAAGAAAGAAAAATATATAAGCCCAAATACACGTGCCCACTACTACAAGATGCTTCGTTATTGCATCAATTATGCTGTAACAGAAGATATTTTACCTGCTAATCCTATGGATAAAATAAAATTGGAAGATAAGCCTAAGCAAGTACAAGCCAAGCGAGAATTTCTCACCATAGACGAGTTGAAAATTTTGGTAAAAACAGATTTCCGCAATAACACGGTAAAACGAGCTTTCCTCTTCTGCTGTTTTTGTGGTATTCGCCATTGCGATGTAGCTGCCTTAACATGGGGTGACTTAAAGGAAGACAATGAAGGAAAATATACCCTCAATATGGTACAGCAAAAAACTAAAATAGCAATCTCAATACCACTAAGTGGTGAAGCTATAAAGCAACTGCCTCCTAAAGGCAATGCAAAGCCCACAGACAAAGTTTTCGCTGATTTAATATCATTGGGCAGGACAAATGAAATATTGCCAAAATGGGCAGAAAGTGCAGGAATAGACAAACATCTTACATTCCATGTATCCCGCCATACCCATGCAACCATGATGATTACACTTGGAGCAGATTTATATACTGTATCAAAATTACTTGGGCATACAAATATTCAAGTTACGCAAATATATGCTAAGATTGTGGATGAAAGCAAGAAGAAAGCTATTGACCTGATACCCAACTTCACAGATTAGCTAACAATCAAAATAAAAAAAGTAAAATTAGAACCACATTAAAAAGATTTTGTTACTTTTGTAATAGTATAGAATCTATTCAAAAAGAATATATGGAACAATTAAGTCACATATTTTCCATAGGACATGGAAGCAAGGATATCAAAGAGCTTATATTGGAACTACAAAGTTTCGATATTGAGTTTCTTGTTGATATACGCTCTAAACCATATTCTAAATTTTATACTCATTTTAACCAAGGCTTCCTCAAATATTCTGTAGAAGAATACCACATTAAGTATGGATATATGGGAGATTTATTAGGGGGATTACCTTTAGATAGAACGTGTTATACTGATGGTAAAGTCGATTATAACAAGCTAAAAAACAGAGAGTTTTTCATCGAAGGATTAAAAAAGATTACAAAATGCAAATAGTAAAGGATTTAATGTTTGCATTTTATGCAGTGAAAGCAATCCCAAAGAATGCCATAGAGCAAAACTCATTGGAGTTGAACTACAAAAAATGGGAATTGAATTAAGACATATCATTGGTATTGAGAAAGAGAAAACACAAAACCAAGTAATTTTCGAACTAACTAATGGCGATGGTCTTAATACCATATTTGGCGAAGAACATTTCACATCAAGAAAAAAATACATCTAATAAAATATGGAATTCTACACAATTGGGGTATATGGCTCTACAGAACAATCTTTCTTTACAAAGCTAAAAGAAAATGGAATAGATACATTTTGCGATATTCGACAACGAAGAGGAATTAGAGGTAAAAAATACGCATATGTAAATAGTACCTATTTACAAAACAAATTAAAAGAATATGGAATTAAATATTTATATATAAGCCAATTATCTCCAACTACTGAAATTCGAGAGCTACAAAAAGAAATAGATAAGAAGAATGGAATATCGAAATCTGCTCGGATAGAAATCGGAAAAGTATTTGAAATTGAGTATAAGAACAAAATATTATCACAGTTTGATTTTGATACATTAATACATACATTAAAAGAAAACAATTCTCAGAAAATAGCTCTATTCTGCGTTGAAGAACATCCTGAAGCATGTCATCGTTCTATAGTAGCAAAAGCTTTACACCTTAAATACAATAATTTCATTAAACACCTATAAAATGAAAGTTCTAATAGTATCAAAAACACACATGAATACAGGAGTATGCGTTGGAGGCATAACTTTTGATGGAAGATTTGTACGATTGCTTGATAACAATGGTCACAATCAATCTGACGATTGTCCATTTAAAATCAATGAGGCTTATGATATTACATTCATAGAAAAACAAAATCCGACCCCACCCCATATCGAAGACATTTTAGTACAAAGTTCTAAATATGTAGGACGACTAAAAGATGGCATAAGCATGATTGACTTTATAACAAAAAGAAATATCAGTATATGCAGAGGTAATATTGATAATTTATTTGATAAGGCTCTAAAATTTACAACTAATGGAAGTGGATACATAAATTCTTCAAAAATTCCACAAAACAGTGTTTCTTTTTGGATTGCCGATAAAGACCTAATAAAAAGTATAGATTCTAAAGGAAAAGTTCGGTATAAATACCAAACCGATGATCCTTGGAGTTCTGAGATACAAATTAAATATGTAGGGCTACAACCTACAGAAGACATAATTCCCAAAGAATCACTATTAACATCCGGTAACAGTTAAATGTTATCGGATTTTTCTTTAAATAGCTGATATTAAACGTTTTACTTTCGCCCCGTTTAACTTTTAATAACCTGCCTGTGTAGGCATATTTGTAGGCATATCCCCTCTACAGGCATAAAATAGGCATATAAAAATGACGGCAATAAGAGTTGTAAGACAAGGCAAAAAAGGCAAAACCGACCGGCTCCCCCTGTATGTGGAATTTTATATCAACCGCGAGAAAATAAGGATCGCGGTAAGGTTAAGTGTCACCTCTAAAGAATGGGATGAGCAAAACGAAGTGATAAAAGGCCGGGACAAAGAAAGTAAGGATAAAAATTTAATCATCTCCAATATCCGTTCACGAGTAAGCGATATATTTGTCCGTGCCCGTCTTAAAAATGAGACGCTGACAAAAGAAAGTTTCTTCCGCCAGTATAACAATCCCTCCGATTTTGGTACCTTCTTTGATTTTGCACGGGTTTACCTCAAACAAATTAGCAAAACTATTTCTTTCGGTACCTGGAAACATCACGTTTCTATCATCAAGAAACTGGAAACATTCGCACCCGGCCTTGTATTTTCAGAGATTACCCACGAATTTCTCCTGTCTTTCTTTGCATATCTTCGCAAAATAGGTAACATGGATTCTACGGCATGGCGTAACATGGCTACTATCAAAATATATGTAGGTGCCGCCATACGCGGCGGTTATATGGACCAGGACCCGTTCGCGGCCATAAAGATACGTCGCCCCAAAAGTGAAGTTATATACCTGACGGAAGAAGAACTCCTCCGTCTGACCGCCTTGTACCGGTCCGGCCGCCTGGAAGAATGTACCCAGAACGTACTCCGTTTTTTTCTGTTTCTTTGTTTTACTTCTTTGCATATAGGCGATGCAAAAGCATTGCAGATAAACCAGTTCATAGGGAATGAACTACACTACACACGAGGTAAGACAAAAATACCGGTAACTGTACCCTTATCGGACCCGGCACGTTATATCTATGAATATTACCGGGCCGGACGTACAAAAGGTAACTTGTTTATGAACCTTCCCACGGATCAGGATATAAACCGGGTATTGAAAACAATAGCCGGTAAAGTAGGAATAACAAAGGATATCAGTTCAAAGACCGGGCGGCATACATTCGCTACCTTGTATTATAAGAAAACACATGATATCGTAACGCTATCCCACCTTTTGGGACATAGTTCTATAACTATGACAATGGTTTACGCACATGCTCTGGAAGATGAACGCGAAGCGGGAATACACGCCTTTGATGATATGTTATAACTAAAAGAGTGAAGGGGAAACGTGTTTCCCGCTTCCCCCTTCACTTTTTCTACTCCAACGTATAAACGCTCCAGTCTATCGCCTTTTTAAGTTCCCAGCCTTCCTTTTGTGTCTCCTGTATATGTTTCACGGCACCGGTGTAAAACTCTTGTAGTTGCTGCATACTTGCAAACTCGTAAAACGTCGGGTTGTCTTCTTCCCCGAGCTTGAAAGTAACAGGAAGGTTTTCCCCGCCTGTCTGCAAGGCAAGATCGTACGCCGTCTTATAATTCATCTGGTTCTCCATGGAAAGCCAGACTTTCAGGCCGTTCCATACGTACCCGCTTTCGATCGTGTCGGTTATCTTCCGGTTATACCATTCATTAATAACCGCCTTGATTTCTGCCAGTGCGGGTAGATGATCGAACGTCTCTTCCATGTAACTACGCTGCACTCCTTCTGCTGTCTCTGTTTCCTGGTAATCCCACGTAATACGCCAGATTCCCCGGCGGCGGTTGGTACATCTTACCGGTTCCGCCTTGCTGTCTGCATAAATTCGTATCATTTCAAGTAAAATGTATAATTATCAATCCTTTTTCACTTACTTCACCTTCGCAATGTGCTTCAAAAGGCAGTTCTCCGTCTCTTGCCGCTGATTCACAAATGAAAAGTGTTTCCTCCAGGCTGGTAAAATACTTTCTCTCCTTGCCGTCGAGTTCCAGCTTTATAACAGTCCGGTTTCCGTTTTTCGTCGGAACATCCTTTTCATAATCAAGTACGATCACATCCTTGTTCATCAGTTCGGGCGACTTGATCCTTGCCCCGGTAAATCGTTTCCGTCCGTCTTTAGGCTTGTACTTGTAGCCCAGATCTTTTAATTTTTTCATTTTCTTTCCTGTTAGTTTATAAAATAAGTTCTTGCAATCGGCATGTTTTGTAAGCCCGTAAAATGAGGCGGTCAGCTCCTGCCTGCGTTTCTTGCTTTTAACCTTGTGCATCTTGCGGGCGAACTTTTGTTTGTTACGCTTCCTTAACCGTACATGATCCGGGCGGGTTACATATCCCAGGAAGTCGATACCTTCGGTGATCGGGAAAACGGTATCATTGCTTTTAATCTCCAGGCGGGCTTTACGGGCCTGTTCATGAATGATATCCCTAACCTTCCAAAGGTATTTCTTACTACCGGAAAGCACCAGACCGTCGTCACAATACCGGTAATAGTGTGCTACTGCCTCCTGATCCTTTAACCGGTGATCCAGGTAAATGGATAGAAGCAAATTACAAAGCCCCTGTGATGATCTTAGCCCGATACTTACGCCTTTAGGCATCATGCGGATGCACTCTTCCAGGATTCCGATTAATATTTTATCCTTGAACATCTTTTTCACTGCATCCAGCAAAATGTCCTGGTCTACGCTTTCATAGAATTTCGTTATATCGAACTGGTACCCGAACAGGGTTCCTTCGGGATCATCCTTTATATCTTTAACGATATACTGTAAAAGGTCATGCGTTCCCCTGTTTTTAATGGATGCGGAAGTAGTCCGGATAAAACGTACTTTCAAATGCCGGTCCACCACATTCATAACAGCGTTAAGAACGATCCTGTCCTCCAGGGAAACCGATTGTACGGTCCTTACCTTCGGCCCGTCGTCTACGGTCATTTCCCGATATCCTCCGAGCTTGAACCGCCCACTCCTGATCCGCTGCCTGATCCTCTCTACTGCCTTCGGGACATCCGCCAGTATTCTACGCCCGGCAAAGCTGCGCTTTCGTCTTCTTTTGCGCAATACCGTTTTTATGGCGTCCTCTATATTGGAGTCCTCGACAATCTCTTCTATAATATTATCTTCTCTCCACATGATAATTAAATTAGCCTTCAATTCCCCGGGCCGGGCTTCTTCGAAAAAAATTCCTACCAAACCCCATTGCCCTGCGCTTTATTTTTCCCCTTTCCAGCCGTAAACGGCTGCTGTTGGCGAGGCTCATTCCTCTTGGCTCCACGCCGGGGACACGTCCCCACTGTTGTACGCCAATCTTTAAGGCTTATGCGCTTTTTCTTTATCCTAATTGTTTGCAAGCCGAACGCCGATGTTCGCATTCGTGTTCGATGAATCGTTATTCGCGTTCGCATACGAAACACCGCCTAACGCGTTCGCGTTGTTGTTCGACCGATACACCACACGAGTGTATATGAGGAAATCCGCCTTTGTACTTTCAGGAAGCACCGGCACCCGTCTTACTTCCGGACGCCTGCGCTACCCGCACAACGTTTTACGTTGCTATTTTTTATCTTAATCTGCCTGATTTATGGCTTTAAAGGCCGCGACGCTACCCGCCCAGCGTATGATGCCCCTGAAGGCAAGCCGAACGCCGATGTTCGCATTCGTGCTCGATGAATCGTAATTCGCGTCCGCATACGAAACACCGCCAAACGCGTACGCGTGGTGGCTCGACCGATACACCACACGAGAAAGCCCGGTACCCACATAGAACCTGTCGAACCAATGAGAGGAAGTGGAACCGCCTTCCTTGGCCGCAATCAAATCCATATACCGGCCCCAAACCATGTGGGTAGGATAAATATCCGCATTATAAACAGTAATTCCCTGTACAACGCGTTCCGTTCCGTCCGGCATGGTAATAAACCACCTTCCGTCCGCCGCCGTCTTGTTTACTGTGACATACTGCAACCATTCCGCCTTGTTTCCCTGGAAATTCTCATATCCCAGCACATTGACGGACTGATAATTTACACCGTCCCGGTAAGCACCTTCCGCCTGTGGATTGGAACCGCCCTTTTCCTTATAATAAGAAACCGTATCACGCATCCCCAGCGCATTTGTAAGGCCTGTCACTTTCTGGTAATTGTTTGTTCCATATCCGCAAACTCCCTGCGAATCGGTATTACCGTATTTAAAGAAATGCAGATTACCCACATCCTTGTGCATCTCCCAGTCGAACAGCTGGAAACCTTTGCCCCTGTTCTGGGCGTATTTGACTGCCTGGCTCTGTGAAATAGTTCCTACACTTGAAACACCACTGACAGAACGCAGCACATCATCAATCAGATAGGCTTCATAAACACCGCCCAGGCATTCCGTATGCTCTACCCAGTCCGGCTCGATCGCTTCCACACTTTCCGATGTTGTGAGTAAAACGAAATCGAAGGCCGCCGAATTAAGGAAAGTAAAGGCCAGTTTCGTAGCCCCTACAGGAACGGCACAAAACAGATACATACCATTGATAAAACCGTTCGCATTTGAAACGCTGATCCGACTTACTATTTTCCCGGCATCATCTATAAATACAGCACCGTAAAGAGTAGAAGCAAAACCGGGAAAACGAACCTGCTTGTAATCCCGGACGTCCACCAGGGCGAACGATCCGGATTCGTATTCATTCTTCGCCTCTTCAATGGTTGTGTAATCCGTATTCTTACGAATCCCGATCCCTTCCGTCACATCCAGTTCCTCGCGGGTAAATCTTATACTGGTGTACCCTGCTGCTGCCGGCGCATCCTCATTACTTGAAATAAAACCGTAAAGGCACTGATTCAGCACGTCCGTTACTCCCTTGTACCAGTAATGAGGCTCATATATGTAAACTTCACCTTCCGATCCGGTTAATACTGCATCCGTGGCGTTCTCCACGCTGTCACTATCCGCGTATTTATTTCGGTTCTCATCATGAAGCGGGTAACAGGTCATTTCACCCTCCGCCGTCTTTTTAGCCAGAATACAACGTCTTTTCGACAACACTTCCAATATATGGGAAGACGGGGTAAATTCAGTATTATAGTCATATCCGGTAGAGTTATCCAGATTCGTAATCTTTTCCCCGTCTCCTACCGTCTGATCTATTTTTATACCGACAAACTGCGGCTGAATGATATTCAGTTCCGGGAAATGTGCACAGGTGGCGGCGTACTCTTCATCCGACATGGACTGGGTGAGCCGGTACGTACCTACCAGGCGGCACGTCTGCACGTTTCCCCCGTCTTCATCAACGCCGCCCATTGTCATAAGCCTGCGAAGCAAATTACCGTTCCCGTCCATATCTATACCGGTAATTCGTAGATAGCTGGTCGCACTGCATTGCTGTAATAACGTGTTCCAGTCGATCAGGCTACAGTTATCAATCACAAGGCGCGTGATATTTGCCGTACCTTCCAGCTGCAGCCCTGCATTGGTTAGTTTGTTCAGGTACCGGAGTTCGAGCGTCTGCAAAGTTCCGGGAAGGACGCAAACGGCCAGAGGCGCACCGCCGGCAAATGTCACACCGGTAAGGGATGTATCACCGGCCAGGAAGGTTTCAAGTTTGGTATTACTTGAAAGGTCCATACCGGTAAAGGAAGAAGATTTAAGTCCGGATATGTCGAGTTTTCGAAGATTACGGCAATTACCCACCAGAAGGGCGTTAAATGTCGTCTGTCCGGCCTCACAACTAACATTCAGTTCACGCAAGGCCGTGCAGTTGTTCAGGTTCAACGTGCCGACAATGGCGTGGGCTACATCCGTCAGATCAAGCCCGCGAATACGGCTTGCACCGTAGAAATATTGCGGATCGTTTACAATTAAATCCGTGTCCATTGTCAGTTCCACCACAGCCCCGGCCGTTTCTGCAAGTACCGCGCTTTGGTGCGGTGTTCCGGACGTGTACCCGTACCCGTAATAATACCGTTCGGAGGCCGTAATCCGAATTTTCCGGTTATCGCTGCCGAACTTGTATCCGAAATAAGCCGCGAAGCTGTCACGACGGTAAGTACCGGCCACATACTGACTATCCAAAAGGGCGAAACGGTTCTGAATGGTATAAGTACGGTGCGCATAACGGCTTCCCTGCAAGGCATACAGATAATTATAATAACTGGTTCCGCTGCCGGTTGTCACCCCTTCGGTAAGCGGAAGGATATATTTATATTCCGAATCCTTGTTATAAATCCGCTCGCACCAGTTGCCCATTTGTTCCTCGTTAAATACTTGCAGGACATATTCAAGGCTCATATTGCTACGCAAGGTTTCCGCCACTTCACGCAATTTGTCCGGACAAGACCGTACCAGTTCCCATAAAACGGAATCATGGCCGGCAAAAGCATAACTACCGATACTATCGTCAAAACTTTCGTGGGTAATGGTATATTCGTATTTCAGTACCGAATCATTACGCACACCGAACAGCGTGTCCATATCGTAAGGAAGGAAATACCAGATCAGAGAGTCCCAAGTCGCCAGCATCATGTTTTTTGCCCGGTTATCCACAGCCATAAAGTAATCGGTAATCAGATACCATGCAAACGGGCTGTCATTACCGAAATACTGGTTATATTCCGCCAGGAACTTGGCGGGATCATCCTTACATGAATCGATCCAGTTCCAAAGCCTTGTAACTGCCGCCTTGTCGTCCTCGTGTGCATCCGCCCAGGTAGTGTCCGCCTTGAAACGAAATTCCAGCGCATCATCAAAAGAAGACATGTCGGTAGTCCCGAACAGACAAAGGGCCTCGGAGTTGTTCAGGAACTCCAGACAGATACATTTGTTACGCTGCCCGTTCAGGGCCGCTTCGTCGTTGAATCCTTCAATTCCTTCAAAACCGTAAATGATCGCACTTTCCGACTTCTCATTATTGAAATTGTATTTTCCCAGATAAGTATTCGCACCGGTGCCGTCGTTGTCATAAAACAGGTCCATAGGGAAACCGTCCACGCCTATACGTACGTCATATTCCCCCTTATATGCAGCCTGCGGCGGTGTCAGCCACCCGCACCTCTTCCAAACGTCGTTCACAATACGCACCGCACCGGTATTATGTGTACCGGAAGAATCGGAAAAGTCCGCTTTCAAACAGAATATACTGATCGGCCGTGCTCCCGGTTTGAAACTGTATTCAAGGGACGGCACATCCACGCCGTTAACTTCCAGCGTGGTACCGTATTTTTCCAGGCGCAAGAAATAAAGACGGTAATTCTTACGCGGATAAGTGGTGGATGATGTACCCTGTATTCTTAGACCGACATTCCTTGCTACAAAATCGTACTCCTTACCCTGCGGGCTATAAAAATAGATATCGACCGGTACCTCGAATTTCTTGTTATTGGTGGCGTTGACAAGGTTCACATCGCCGACAATTCGCATAACCGCCTTTCCCTGGGCGCGTAACTTGTCTATGTCGATATCCGTACCGTTGTCCCCCGTAACATCATTCTTTTCAAATAACAGGACCATTTCGTCCGACGTAGTCCGGTCTACCATGTAATTGTTCAATTCTTCATCATCCGTAAGCGCACGGTTATAAATACGGAAATTCCTGATCTCCACATCCGCCGTATCACTGAACAAACGGATGTTCACCGGTTCCGCCTGCAGTAATCCTTCGGTAGCCCCATACTGCACCGCTCCGCAACGGATTCCGTTTACATAAAGTTCCAGCAACCGCTTACCGGCCTTGGCCCCGACAATAAAGGCCATTTTCAGGTTCATATCACTTGCAAACTTCGTACTTACTTCCGTACCGCCGGAAACACGCATAAGGGCCTGCTCCGTTGTCATCTGGAAACCGATATCGCCGGCCATACAGTCCAGTATCACCCCCTGCCGGTCCGTTACCGACGAACAAAGAATTTCCATTTCATAGGTAGCCCCGGTAGTGGTTGCATCCGTGGAGAACGGCCGGTACCCGATTTCAATCTTCGCGCCTCCCGTAAGTTTCAGGGCGTCACCCGTCCAGCCGTTGCTGCTCCAGTCGAAACCAGAAAATGTCGTATGTATGTCGCCATAATCCCAGGCTCCCGGATCGGATTCGCTGTTGCTCCGCCCGGCTGCCGAAAGTTTCAGTACAAGCCCGGCGGTAGTTTCCTGCAAGTCGATCCCGCTTTCCGTTACGTCGATATAAAACGGGTATTCCGTGGCCCCCGTCTTAAATTTCATAGTGATCTCGCCCTGCTCCGTAAAACGGTTGGTATATGTCTGCGTAGTACGGGCCACACTGACAGACTGCGTTTTCACCCCGTCCCGGTAAACGTCCATTTGAGCCGGCGTTGCGTCAGGATCATAAGCCACAAAGTCAAATTTTACCTGTTCGTACTGCCCCGCTTCCAAGCGCGGAACAAGATGGTCCTCCGTAAAAATACGGCCGTCCGGAAAACTCATCATCGTGCCGATGAACGGTGCCGATCCTCCGGATTTCAGAATATCAATATAGATACTTTCAGACTTTAACACGAGATCGGCGGAAGCCTCCATTTCGGCAACCATTTGAACGGTATTCCGGCCGGTCACAAGCGAAGAGGGGGACAAACTGAAACTGCCGTTTGTCGTTCCCGATCTTGTAATGGTGTGCGCGTTCTGTTGCCGGCCGTTCAGATAAAGCGTGACGACCTTTGTTCCGGAACCGCTCACGGCATAAGGGATATTAATCGTGTCGGCCAGGGTATAACCGCCTGCGGCTATGGCCCCGGCCAGATTGTAAGAGCTGGTAAGGGAAAGGCTGACAACCTTCACGGATGTAAACGCCTGTCGGGTCTGTTTCTTGCCGGTAGTCGGATCGGTTGTGGTTGCCACTACGTAAATATCGGTATTCCCAACAAGCAAGTAACTTGAAAGGTCCAGTTCGTAACTGCCTTTGGAAACATCGCTGACCGTCTGGGAATACATGGTAGTTGTTCCACGCCTGATCGTAACGGTGATATCCGCCTTTTGCCCGGTAGATTCCCCCTTTTCATCCCCCGTGGTGTATTGGTGATCGTATGTATAAGTAAGACGGGCGTTTCCGCCTTCCTTGATTATGGCGTTATCTACAGCCGCATTCAAGACAATTTTAGTAGCCACCGTTTCGCCGGAACCTCCACCGGAACCGGCCGGGATATCCACGGCGGTAATTTCCGCGCCGCTTTTGTTCTGGAAAGACAGACGGACGGATGTTTCATCCTCGCTTACCTCCGCATTTACGTTAAACAGCGTGGAAGCGTCCACCTCGTTAAAACGGGCGGTTACTACCTTGTTTTCTACCGGATTGGTGGAATCGGCGGACAAAGTCTCGTCCACTTCCAGGATATCCACGTTTACATTCACATTACCGGCCGCGTCCGGCGTCTGCTTCTCGCCGTTTACCGTTACGCTCTTTACCGTTCCTTTGCCGCCGAACTCTTCCCAGCTCGCCTCCTGGTCCCAGGCATCCAGGGCGGTTCCGGTAAACTGGTACGTCTCCCATTTGCCGAGCGATGTTTCAAAGGTGATGACACGCCCCCGGCCGCGCCACTTCTCCGGTACCGCGGCAATGGCGGAAGCCAGGGTATAGAAACCTTCCGTAAGCGGCACACTGCCGGTTACATTATAGGTATTCCCGCCGCCTGAACCGCCGCTGCCGAAATCCTCCCACTTTTCGACATTCTCAAAATCCGTGTCCGGATTGCCTTTAAATTGTTTCGTCACCCAGCCGTCGGCAGTGAGGAAAGAAAGGATCACGCCGTTTTTCCGGACATCGTCAATCTTCCCCGCCGTTTTCAATGCTGCAAACACCCCCGACAGATCACTATAAACGCTGCCGGCGTTCAAGAGGTTGTTTACATTGGTAAAGGTGGAAGACAGACGCCCGGCAGTTTCCTGCAACTCCTGTTTCATTTCGTCACGGTCTGCCTGCAACGTGCTTATGTCCTCGGAACAACTGCTAATATCCTGGGACAGACTTTTCAGCTTTCCCCAAAGGGAACCGTCTTCACTCTGTGAACCGTCTTCGCTGCCGATACGGGCGTTGATATCGGCCAGCAATGCGGCCAGCGAATCACTGTCTTTAAGCCCGTCCAGAAAAGCAAGAATTTCGTTAAAGTTGTCGATTGCCTGCGAAGCGTTGTTGCCGACAAGCCGGTCGATACGTAGAGAAACGGCGTCGATAGCCTTCTGCAAGGCTGCATCGGCGGCAATGCGGGCGGCTTCCTCCGCCTCGATTTCCTTACCCTGGGAAACCAGTTTCAGGTGTTCGTTCAAGAAGCCAAGAACCGCCGCCACCATTTGGTTGGTAACGCTTTCCGCGTCCTCCGCGGTTTCAATGACTATAATAAGATCATCGATATACTCCTGTGTTGCCATATAGATACATTAATTAAATTGTTTACTGAACTCTTTGGAATGAACCCGCGGTTTCCGGTAGCCGCTTTCCGTGATTTCTCCCGTCCAGTTGGACTCCTTCTCGGCAAACGTGAGCTTTAACGTCACGTTCTGCGGCGCGTCCGGACGGACACGGTAAGAAAACTCTTCCGCCGAAGGAATTACCTTGATCTCTTCCCGGCCGTAACCTGCCAGGTAGACATCATCGGAGGAAAGCAGGTCAAGAAGAAAGCGTATTTCCTGCGGGCGTTTGAATCCCGTCTTAACCGTTACGGCTTCCTGTATCTCCGTACGTATGCGATCCGAATAATAATCATCGGTAATTTCATCGTAACGCCGGAAAACAGCGTCTTCGTCTTCATCCATGCCGGGAGTTACGCTCGCCTCGCCTTCCAGGGAAAACACCTCGTAAACCCCGTAACTGTTCAGGAACCGGAGCCGGTAACGCTCGCGGACCGTCGGGCTTTGCTCGATCCCGATCCGGAGAGCGAACGTTTCACCGCTATACACGTCAAAAAGGTTGGCCAGTACCCCGTAATCGGTAAAGAATTTAAGTCTTACGGCCTCCAGGTTCAAGGCGTAGAAATTCCCTGCCGTGCCTGGTACTGCAAGGCTTTGTCCGGTAAGAAGTTCCGTTATTTTCAGCTCGTGCTCCGGATAGATGAAACAGAGCGGGTAAAGTTCCGTCTCGCGCATCGTTATACGCCAGTCATTGCTCCGGGTGGTAAAGAAGAAATTGCAGGATTCATTCAAGAACTTCAAAGAAAAGATGTTATTACCTTCTTCATGCAATTTCTTAAAAGCCCGTTTGGATATACCGCCACGCCAGGCAGTAACAACCAAAGTGGCCGTTTCTTCCTCCTCATTTTGAAGGGTGATCGTGACGACCGCCTTGTTATACCGTTTATCGGAAAGGCTTATCAACATCTCGGAACTGTCCGTTAACGGGGGAATATCAACAAAAAGCGTTTCCAGGACCTCCGCGATATTCACCTTGAAACTTCCATTACCGTTACCGGTAAATATGGAACGCATAAATTCAAAGTTCACGAAATACATTATATTGTAAGTCGCCATAGAAGTAGTTTCTACCGAAAGATAAACAGGGTTTCCGGTAAAGGCGTTTTCCGTCGGATCAATGTTTGCTGTCAAACTCATAATTCAAAGGTGTTAACGATGAATATTCCGTTAAACTCACTCTTATTTTCAAGTCCGGAAAGGAAACGATCACGCTGATCCGTGGGAGACGTCAGGAACTTGTAAAAGTCCGAGAGCCGCCCCGCATGGTTTTCCCTCCAAAGCTTATAAAGCTCCGTCACCTGTGAAGATGACGGGGCAAGGATGATATTATTCTGCTTTTCCATGCTGCAAAAGTTGGGTTTATCAAAGGAAGAATAAAGGACGGGATCAGCTAAGCACCCTCGATGCGACAAACCTTACCTGGTATTCGACTTCTTCCGTTTCGTAACAAAAATAGTTGGCCGCGCCGGAACGCTCGTTTACCTCGATTTCAACCTCTATCTTACATTTGTAAGTTTTTTCTATGATGTTATCCTGTGCGGTGGGCGGATTTTTTAATATATCCTCATCCGTTGACGGCGTAACATACCCGTCATATATCGTATTCGATACACGGCAACCGTACACAGCATACATCCAGTGATAACGGTAATAATCTTCCCAATATTCCACCCTTCCGGCCTGTACACTCTGCAAATTGGAAGAATATACGACCCACACGTAGGAAGCACCGCCCCACACGGGAATGCCCTGTTCATTATCCAGATTATAGGGACCGATCAGACGCAGGGAACGCAACGTAATGTTTACCGGTACCAGTTTACCCGCAGGAAGCGAATAGGAAAGGCCGTCCAGAAGCATGTACTGCCCCCGCAGGGCTACCGGGGTCAAGACATCCATTTTCATAAGCTGGTGAACCGGTAAAAGGGTGTTTGTGTCCACCTGGTTAAAAGAGTGCCTTAATACGGCGTCATACTTCTGCCAGAACTTGGCAAACAGACCGTCTTCAAACTGGAATAAAAGCGATATCGTATGTTTGCTGCCGTCTTTTAACGTAATTTCTCCGCCGTCCGGAGCGTATGGTAAAATAGAACCGAAGGAATAATCCGTACTTTCCGTAACGGCCTTTGTAAAAGCGAAAGCGAAGGAAAGCGGCGTCTCCTCCTTTTCCGAATCCTCTTCATCATCGGAAGAGGTTTTCAGGTAGGTATAACGGTGCACATACCCGGCCAGGTAATACGGGGAAAGAAGGCCGTTCGGGGCAAAATCCATAAACACGCATTCATCATCGCTCGCCAGCTCCTCGTCCTCTACGTTTTCCGTCTTCCGGTCCCAGTTAAAGAAACTGGATGATGATAACGTATGCTTCTTGTTGCCCGAATCCCATTTGTACCAGTTGCCGGTGGTCTTCTCGTAGTTCAGCCACACGGAGGCCTGGGAAGGATCGAAACGGCTTACACGGATAACCATTTTTTCGTTCCCCTTGATATAGTCCTCGTACCGTTCCACCGAAGGCGCGGCACCGGTAAAAGACGTTTTGGCCGATAACTTTATCTGACGGGCCGTTTCATAATTGATAAGGGGTTCCGCCGTCAGATTCCGGGACAGATCAACGGCAGGTTCATCTTCCATTATATCCCGGATCAGTCTTAAAGTGGCCGTTTTCGTATCGGAAGAGACATTATAAACCAGTCCGAAACGTACATACAGCGCGTTTAAAAAGTCCTCAATCGTACAATCCGGCATTAAATCGGCATAATTGAGGATACCCGTCACGCAACAGTCGGCGGCATTGTTCAGGATTACCAGGCTGGAAAGTTCCTTGTCCGTCTTAAAAGGATTTTCGGTTATAGTATAACCAAATTCTGAAAATATAAAGTCCAGGACACGGTGCACGTATAAGAAGGGGGCCACGCCGTACCCTTCCGGTAAACTCGTTTCGGTCGGGGTATCATTTATCAGTAGTGTTTCCGTCCTTGCCTGATAGCATAAGGCATATTCACCGTTTGAATCCAAAGTGATACGGTTTATGTATTGCGGGTAATACGTGCCGTCCTTGGAATCATTTTTGACTACTATTTGAAATATGGCAAAATCTTCATGGGAATCCGTGAAGAACCAGTTTATAGAGGACATAAGACCGCTAACGGTACCGCCGCTTATGCTGGG
This sequence comes from Bacteroides sp. BFG-637, assembly GCF_024793605.1. Lineage (NCBI taxonomy): Bacteria > Pseudomonadati > Bacteroidota > Bacteroidia > Bacteroidales > Bacteroidaceae > Bacteroides > Bacteroides sp. BFG-637. Next base: position 1,513,267 of record NZ_JANUPD010000002.1, read on the forward strand.
TAATGTGATCGAGTTCAGTTTCTTTGCTTTCCAGGCGCTGTAGGCTTCCGAATTGTCAAAACCGATATTTAAAGTAATTCCTTCCGTCCTGCCGGCGGAAACGATATTTATCTTTCCGGTACGTTTATACACCCCGTCCAATACCGTACATGTCTGATCTTCATTCATCGGTTTTACACCCATGTCGAGCCGGTGGGCAAAACCGGTTATCCCTGCATTGTTGGCAGTGACGGGAACCGTGACCGGTACGGTTTGTGATCCCCGGTCGTTCATGACGGGGGATTTCTCGTCGATCTGTACGGTAAAGTCACCCCCTAAGTCCAGATAACCTTTGTTCGTCTTAATCTTTAGCATAATGATTACTTATTTTCCGCGTGTAAAGGTGTCGCGGGCGTTATCTATAGTTTCTTTGGCCTTCTCCAAATCCTGGTAAACGATATAGGCCTTTATCAATTTGATAGCCTCACAGGAGGCGCGAAGCTCCTTTGCCGCTTCCAGGAACTCCCGGTAGGAAGAATCACCTGCAGGGGAAGTCACGTAACCGCCTTCATAATATTCACCCGGATTCTGTGGTAACGGGTTGGCACTGGTACGCTGCCGCCTGATCGCTTCGATAGTGCTAACGGCGTCGATCACTTTAGGATTATTCATTTCCGGCTGTGGTACCACATATTCCCCCTTATGAACCACGCCGGCCACTTCATAACGTCCGCCGGGACCGGTGTAACCACCTTCATAATACCCACCACCGGAAGAACCGGAAACAACACGTTCAGCCGTGGCGGTCTTGCTGCCGGTGGTGTTTTTCAAGGACATGTTTTTAATCCTGTCCCGTTCTGCCTTGGCCGATGCAAGCTGGGCCACACCGGTAGCCGCAAGCATTACTGCAGCAACGGTTCCGGCAATCGGCCCGAGGTCCGCGTACGCCTTCATAATCGAAACGGCCGTATCTGCTATGATCTGGGAACACTTGATAGCAAAGTTTACATCCGCGTACTTCTTTTGAATCTCCAGTTTCTTATTTTCCTTCTCTTCTTCCAGGGCGGCAGTATCTTCACCGTTGTTCTCGGCTTCCTGTATGAGAACATCGTATTTTGCTTCCACCTGGTCGATTTCGGCTTGTTGAATGGCTTCCACCATGGAAGAGGAAAGACCGGAATAGTAGTCAAAGTATTTTTTAGCGTTATTCATCTGCATTTGCAGCTTTTTACGCTGGTATGTCTTTTCATCTATTAATTCCTGATCGTGCAGATTCTTTAACAGGGCCAGTTCATTCTGGTATTCCTGTGCCCATGATACGCCGATCTGGGATTGAATCTGGTATAAACTATTCTGGTACTCAAATTCAAGCTGGCTAATTTCCTGCTGTTTCTGTTTCTCCAAACCAACGGTAGAAATTCCCGCCTGCCTCGCTATCTCAATTATGGCATTATAAGTCGTTTCTACATCCTGAACCTGTTTCCGGTGTGCTTCCTGCATACCGGTTATTCCTACCGGAACGGAAGTTATTTCACGTACTTTTTGAGCAATGGCCGCCCGATCACGCAATAACTTCATTTCAGACTCACGCACGGCGTCGGCCGCTTCCGTCGCTGTTTCCTATACGTTTCTGTTTACCGGTAATTTCCAAAGCGGCAATATCATTCTGGTAAGTACGGTTTATCTCCAGAAGTTCTGCGGCGTGCTCCGCTTCAACTTCCAGCATATAGGCGTCGGCGGCTTCCTGCGTGATACTTTGGTTTAATACCGCTTTTTCCATGGTGTCCTTCTGGACATTGTAATAGGCGGTTTCAATCTTTAACCGTTCGTCCCGTTTCTCCTGTACCAGTTTTATACGGGCGTCCTCCTGCTTGCCGGTTTCCGTAAAAATGGCCGTCTGTGCTTCTGTTTCGAGCTTGTGGATTTCATCGAGTAATTTCTTTTTATTAGCCGGCGTTTTTGCTTCCAGCTTCTGGAGTGCGTCGATACGTTCCCGGTAATAGCGAAGGTTTTCCGCCGTCCCTTCGAGAATATACTGGGCTTCCGTCTTATTTTCCTTCTCCCGGTTCTGTTTGATTAGAAGCATACGTTTTTCGTGCTCGATCTCCAGAGGTTTTAACGTGGCGTCCGTTTCCGTATTTTTATACTCCCCGGCTTCCGCCTTCTTTTTGACCTTCCCCAGTTCGTTTAAACGTTTTATTTCGGTGTCGATACGTTCTATTTCCTTGTTTTTCTTGGCGATATTCGCTTCGCTGTCTTCCGCCCACTGTTCCTGAACCTTTTTCTTTTCGGCCTCCAGTTTCTTTATGAGGGATGTTTCAGTATTTATATTTTCTTTATTGGTTCCGGTTAATGAAGTGGCCGTCGCCTCTGTTTTTAAGATATCATTATTGATCTGGGCGATTGCTGATTCTATACCGGCCAAATCCTTCTGTGTTGTCTGTAGGGCTTTCAACTGGTTAGCCTCTTTTTCCGTACCAAATAAACGGCTTATTTTAGCGGTAAGACTGTTCCGGTTATATCCTGACAATGTATTTTGCTGGCGGGTGTCCCAGTAAGCGTCGCTTTGCTCTGATTCCTGGCTTTCAAGATTCCTTTTTTTCTTGTACAATTCTTCCAGTTCCTCCTGGTAAGCTTTCAACTTGATTTGTTTTTCCAAGGAAACTAAATATTGATCTATAGCCTCCTTGTTGTTGTTTATGAGCCTGCCTTCTTCATTCAATTCCGCATTATAATCCGGTATCAGTTCTTTTAATTCAGCGAGCCTTTGTTTACGGGTGTAGTTGGAAAGGTTCTCGTCATTAATAGCAGCTACAAGAGTTTTTATTTTTGCTTCCTGGCTGGCATATTCTTCATTCACTTTCTTTACGACTTCCTGGTGGGCCTTCATCGCCGCCGAAGCCTGTTCCGTCTTCTTTGCAAGCTGGTAGATAGCAACACCGGCTGCCACGAGTAACGCGAGCAGGGCCGTATATGGATTCTTCAAAAGTTCGATCCTCATTAACCGAAGGGCGGCGGTACATCTTTTAATATTCAGGTGCAGCAATGCCTGGGCCGCCGCATAAGCCAGAGTAGCCGCCCGGCTGATATAAAGCTGTACGGCGTGCGCTTTCTCTGCAACGACCGAAGCAAGGGTCGCCGTTTTAAAACGGGCGTGCCACATGGTAGCGATTTTCAGTCCTCCATAGTAAGAAACCAAATAAGCGGTAACGGTATAAGTGACAACACCCCATTTATTAAACATGTCGATCATACCGCCCACACCTTCCACCATAAGCGTAACAAGGTCTATTAAATCCCGAAGAATACCCTTTGATTCATAGAAACGTAAAACTACCCCTTCGATAGTTGAACTTAATGTATTGAGGGAACCTTGTACATTATCACCCATTTCTTCCGCCATGGCATTAAATCCCTCTTCGGCTCCTGTTACTGCATCACGGAGATTTAAAACGGTATCAGTACCATTTAAAAAGGTATTAAATGCGGCAACCGAACGTTTATCCGTTAAATCCAGTGCCTTATTAAGGTCTATTCCTTCACTGTTCAGCTTTTTCAGCCCCTTTACAAGGTCTTCTAAGTTATCTACAGGACCACCAAGGGCAAGTGCAAGTTTACCGCTACCGTCAGCCAAGTTAAGCAAAAATATTACGTGTTGCCGTCGCTGCCGATGAAGCGTCGAAACCGCTGTTTGCCAAAGCCCCCAAAAGGGCGGTCGTTTCCTCGATCGTGAATCCGAAAGAATTAGCAACCGGCCCAACAATAGACATTGCCGTATTTAAGTACTCGAAGCTTAAAGCGGATGCGTTACATCCCATAGTCATAGTAGAAACAGCCCGTTCCGTATCTTCCGCATCAAGGTTGAAAATACGCAATGTTGCACCGGCAAGCGTAGCAGCCGAGGCAAGATCAGTGTCCACAGCCTTAGCGAATTTCAGCACGGAAGGCGTCATCGCTTTAATATCCTCTTTAAAAAATCCCAGCTTGGCAAGCTCTATCTGAAGTTCCGTTACCTGTGCGGCCGTATAAGAAGTAGTAGCACCCAGCCGGCGCGCTTCATCTGTTAAATCCTTGATACTCTTTTTCGTGGTTCCCAGAATAGCGGCCAAAGTACTGTTTTTCTTCTCGAACTCTATAATAGTACTGATCGCATCCCTTAGCCCGCCGACAATCTGTCCGGTTATCATTGCGCCGATAGTGACAAACACACCGGCCAGAACCGTTTTTATCTTATTCAGGGAAAGAAGGGAACCGCCGAAACCTTCCGCCTTTTTCGTGGCCTGCCCGTATGCTTTCTCAACTTCTTTCAGTTCCTTCTCCAGGGCGGCATATTTTTCCGGCTGCAAGGATTTCACCGTATCGCGAAGCTCTTTCCGCAAGGCGTTTGCCTTCCTTGCCAGCTGGTTGGCACTCATGGTGGTTTTATCCAGCCGTTTCTCACATTCGGCAATCTTCTTGTTATTCTCGCCGATCGTCTTATTATTTTCTTTCAGTTGCTCATCAAGCCTTTTCCATTGTTTACCGCCAGCTTTCCCGGTGGCGATTAAATCGGTCATAGCCTTTTTTATCTCCTTATTGCTATCCCGGAGCTCCTTGTTCTTTTCTGAAAGATTATGTATTTCCTTCTGCGCATCGGAGGCGTTCAGGGTTAACACCCATTCGATATAGTCAGGTTTTAATTTTGCCATAAGAGTAAATTTTATAAGGCAAAATTATCCTGGTGTAAAGTGGCGGAAAAGGACACAAAAAAAGCCCGTAGAACCATTCTACAGGCTTATTATACTAAGAAGAAAGTATTTTATCTCTTAAAGGTAAAATCCGAAGGATCAAAACATTCTTTATCCTTAATTGTTGCCCGATCTATCATCCAGCAAATGTACCAGGTTAGAGGAACCGATATAAGAGGCGTCACGATAAAGGAAAGAAAGGCAAAAGCAAGCCACCCGGATAAAGTAGCCGGTTTATGCTTACATCCTACGAAAAAAAATATTACCAGGAAAAAGCCGATCAAAAATAAAATATCTTCGTATGTCATACAATCATCGTTAGTTCTTTACCGATATCTTTAATAGTATTTACTATTAGGGCCTCCCGTTCTTGTGAGGGCTTTTTTATTCCACTTATATATTGAGACATAAGGCTTTGACTTATTCCCATACGTCGAGCCACCGCAGAAGCATTTAGTTCCGGGTGAGAAATAAAAATCCGATATAAGAAAGTTTCTTCCTTCTTATCTTGAATAGCTAAACAATCATTCATAGGGTCTAAAAATATGCAGCTATACCAATTTCATATAAAAACTCCGGTGCAAGGTCGGCACCATTGGCCCATTCAATAGTAGCACGGGTTAAACCATATTGAACAAATTTTTCCTTATCCAATAACTCCCCGAAAACCTCACCTGTAAGATAAGGTTCCAAATTTACGATCTTTTTACTCCCGTCGCTGAAAGTAACAAGAAGCTCGTAATTCCTAATATAATCCACATCTATAACCCGTAACATAAGCGTTTATTTTAATGGTTCAATTTTATCTATTTTTTCCCCTTTTTGGGCCTTTTCCCAAAGAGAAAGTATTTCTGCCTCGTGCAAGTTAATCCACTCATTTACTTTTGCAATAACTTTAGCTGGAGCCTGACCGTCTACAATCCGATCCAATACGCTAATAGAACATTCATAATCACCATAAGTAAAATGAATATGTGGCGGATTATGATCTTTCCAATAGAGGAATATAATAATACCGAAGAATCTACAAATTTCAGGCATAAACTTTGTTTTATTGGTTACTGAAACAAAGATAGGTAATAAAATCATTACCTACAAATATTTAGGTATTAATTTTATTACCTATTTTAGCGAACTGGCAAACATTTCTTTTATCCTTTCCCTTACATAATCCTGATATTCATATTTAATCTTCCCGAGTGTGTCATGATATAGAATCCCGTATATCTGCCGGTTATAAATCTGGTAATTACCGTGTTTCTTCATATCCAGGAAGCGGGTATATAATGGAAGGTTAGAATGTGCGATTACTCCTTCGCCGTCCGGAATGACCGAATAATTCGGGTTCTGTAGTGCGGCCATTAATGCACCGGATCGCCCTTGTATGATCTCCCCGGTTCCCTGTACTTTCCTACGCTCACGGCCTTTCTGGTAAATCCGTTTGGTAGCGATATCCAGTTGGGCTTGAAATATGTCCTGTATTCCACGCCCGATCCGGTCGGTAAAAAAATCCGTTTTAAAATTCTCGGCCATTCAGTTAGAATCTTGTTTTAAATGAGAAAGCCAGGCTCCACCCTGCAAACGTCCGGTAAAAGCCGGATTCCGGAAGAGTGGAAAGGCTGGTTAAATCCAGTTCCTTAGTGACAGGGCAACCGGTGGCAGAATCTTCTATCAGCATTTGTTTGATACGCTCCATAACCGGCTGCACCTCTTCGATAGTCTCATAAGCCCCTTTACGTTGGGGATCGTACTTGCTCATAAGGAAAATAACGCATAAATTATTTTCCCTCACATTGTCAGCCGAAAGGCTGGCACCCGTTCCCGACGGAATCAGAATAAAGAGCACCGGACATTCTTCTTTTGATAGCCCCTGTATCGTCTTACTCATTTCCTCGTCAATGGTAACGGGTAGCACCTTCTTTATTTCAGGAATACGTTTTTGTACGCCTTCCCAGTATTCACGGTAAACCTTTATATCTATCATATCGTCAATCCCTGATAACGTTTCGCCTCCCATTCACGGCGGGTAACAAGCCCCGGAAGAATCTTACCGCCCCCGTATATCCACTTTTTAAACTCTGCCGGTATGGATGGCTCATACGCATCCGCTCTGATCTTCTTATAAAGCGTTGATTTCTTGAATTTTCCGATACCTACATTAAAGCAAAAGCTTACTACCGCGTCAAACTGGTACTGTCCCAAATGAAGGGGAAGCGCGTTTACCTGGTTTTCTACCGCCCTGATATCCGATTCAAAGAAAGCGTCGGCCCGGGCCTCGGTGATAACATCTCCCGGTTTTACGCCGGTTGTGTGACCGTAACCGATCGTACATACTCCCGCGGCACATACATACGCTTTCAGGCGTAGCCCCTCAAATTGCTTAATCTTGTTTTTTGTTCCTGTTGTTGTTCTCATTTCTTGTTACGTTTTTGGTGTAAATACTCAAACTTACATTTATACAGATAAAGTAATACATCCCAAAAGGGTGTATCGTCCACCTCCTTCTTATTACCGAACACGCCGGAAGCCGCCACTTCAAAGACTATTCCGGTCCAGCCGGTTTTATCGTCCGCCTTCCGGTCCTCGGATGCCAACTTCTGAAATAATATCCGAAAGTCAATATCTTCACCACCAATATAAACCGGTCCGGAAAGAACCATTTCCCAAACAGCGGAAAAGAAGTTTACCGCATGAATGGCAAGCAAGGAAGGAACGGCCGGCATCTTCTCCGGGTCCTTGTACCGGTAAAGCTTTAATGTGATATCCTGGAAGATTTCATTTATAGCCGGTTCGTCTTTTTCTGTCGCCGCCTGCTTGCTTTGCTGCAACAAATCCAGGCAATCACAAAAGTTACCGAAAGTAAGACCGTTCAGCATGTCACCGACACCATGCCAGCTCCCAAAATCCTGCATCAGGTTACGCCCGGTTTTCAGAATGGGCGTAACGATCCGCTCGCCCTCCTTACCGGTCGTATAAGAGAAAAAGCCGTCCAGCTTTTCCAGTTGGCCGTCCAGCTCCCGGATGATCTCACGCCGGTACATGGTGTAATCCGCTTTCATGCCCAGAAGGAAAGAAAGCCATTTTACGCGGAACTGTCCGGGGCTGATCGTACCGCGGTTCATCAGTACCGACAATATAAGAAACTGCCGGTACTGCTCACTGCTGACTTCATCCAGGCATGAAGGAACCTCCGCCGTCTTACTATTATATGTAAACTTCTCCATGTCCGGACATTAAAAGGTTATTCCTTTGGATTGTACGGTAACACCCGGTATATAGTAATCCACCGTTTCCGACTGCGCATCCAGTTCCCTGATGATATCCTGCAATACATCCAGGTAAGCCGCCGCGTCCTGCTCCAGACTGTTAGCAACCGATTGCCGGGCCTCTTTTTCCGCCCGCAATTTATCCCGTACGGTTGTGCTCTGCTGTACCTGTACGATTCCATTGGGTAGAACTTCCACCGGTAAACGTTCAACGGCCTTTTTTATGGTGAGAAGTGCAAGCGGGCGGCGTACATACTCCAGCAATTTCTCCGTTAAAACGGTATCGCCTTCAATCAGTTTATTATAACGGTTCCGGGTGATAACAGGTATTATCTGCCCGTCCTGGACTTCCCGGATCATAGGAATAAGCACCAGAAAAAGCCGGTGACTGCCGATATTGTAATATTCATCGAACGTTTCCTTATTCTGGATTAGAAGCCGGTTTATAGCCTTTTTCTTAATGCCGTTCATCCAGAAATCAAACTTTTCGCGGTCCATTAACTCCACCAACGCGTCTACGGCTTCCATAAGCCAGGTTCCGGATATTCTCTTCATCCTTGAACTCCTGTAAGGCGGTCATACCCGTTTCATTCTCTCCAAGGTGTTTGCCACGTCCGGCCGTTCCGTGTTGTGCGTCTAAAGTGGGAATGACCTTTAACCAGGTAAACATTGCCACCGCCTGCTGCATCAGCCGCAAAGTTTCCGCCATGCCGTCCGGTTCCGTACCGTCCGCATGATCTTCACGGTAATACTTATCTACCGCGTCTATGGGTTCCGTTCCGATGATAGCCTGTAAATCCCGAATACCCAGCGGTAAGATAGGTTCCCACTTGGTAAAATCAAGATCATTATCGATCAATCCCAGAACACGGACTATTTCACCGGCACCGTCACCGCCTTTATTAAATAACTTCGTCATTTGCTCGGTCTCTTTTTAATGTATATGGTTTCCAATTATCAAAATCCTTTGTGAAATTGTTTATTTCATCGTAGAACTCCTTATAAAAGCGGGCCAGCCCGGTATCTATCGTTATACAGGTCTGCTCCGTGCGCGGATTGGTGTTCACATTGGCCGAGCTTTCTATTACAAAATCAAAAGCGTTACCAAAACCGGCCATTACTTTAGCATGATTACGGAAGATGCAGACACGTGATCCGAAACGTTCCGCCACCTTCTTTAGGTATAAATAAACATCCGCGTAGGAACCTTGAAAGATTTCACCTACATAAAAATCCGCGTGCCCTATGTCTTTTCTCTCCAGCCATTTCTCCACCTCCTTAACATCGGTAATTGCCATACACCAGGTAGAAATCAGAACATATTCCACCGGTTGTTGCTTCACGATCACACGAAGATAAGTAAGGCTGTCAACGTCCCCATGACTGATACAGTGATAAGACGCCCCTTTCTCAAAATGCCAGGGCAAACACTCTTCCAGGTGCAGCTCCGATTTTATCCGCCGGTCAAAATGAACGTTTTCGTCCGGCGGGCCTTTATATGCTTATCCGGGGTGTTATCGGCCCGGTTCTCTTCCGGTTGCCGGTCGCTTACCGGTTCTTCCGGCACATCTTCCGGTTTCGGTGTAAAAAACAGACTACGCATTTTCTTTCATACGGTTAGAGGGTGAAACGTTCTGTTCCGCTTCCACTATGGTACGATAAAGCCCTACTTTCGTTGCGGTACCCGGAAAGTTGGCATTAATATACTGCTGTAACGGCTTACAAAGGATCATGTCCGGAATAGCCGTTTCAGAAGCGTTATACACTTTCAGGCTGTATAATTTCTCCGATCCGGAAGAAAGTTTGTTTTCTATAATCAGATTTGAAAGTACCGGATCAAGACCGAAGCCGGAAGTGGCGGCAGCGTCCGCCTTATTGGATATCTTAATCTGGGCGTCCACATAATCCTTTATCTTCTTATCCAGTGGTTCCACCGTCCAGCCCTCAAAGTTATTCGCTTCCGGATTCCAGAATTTGGTCGTGTGCATGTATTTTCCGGCGTTCTGCCTTCCGGTAATGTTGGAGGCGAATTTCTCCATAGCTTCGTCCTTGAAATCTTCCAGCATCTGGGCCGTGTATTTCTCGCCCGTACGCTCGCAAACCTGTTTTATACGTGCTTCCGCGCGGTCCCAGTAAGACTGCGGCGATTCGATATGCAGGGAAATGGCCGAAGCGTTTTCGTTATAGGCGATCAGGATAGCGGCCAGACCGCCGGCAAGCTCCAGCCAGTCAAGCGCACCCAAAAAACGCGGTGTACTCATAAAATCCTTGCAAAAGGAATAGATATTATAATATTTCACAGAAACCGGATATTTGAACGGGTGGGCCGGATCAAAGACCGGGTAACGGTAAGTATAGGCCGGATCAGGATAAGGAAAGTCGCCCACAAGTACTTCCTGCGGTTCATCCTCGCCGTCGGGAGGATATACCAGGCGGGCCTTCTGGTAGGGAATATGTTCCAGCCGTACCAAACGCCCGGGATTGCCTACACGCGGCGCACGGTTCCGGACAAACTTTATAAAAAAGCCCTGCATGTGTGTTAAGTCTACGAGTGAGCGGTGAAGAACCGTCGTGTAATCCCACGACTCCAGGTCGGCGGTTATTTCCGGATCGAGTTTCCAACGCCGGTAAAAACGGTTATTCTCTTCGTCGATCGCATCCTCATACAGCCGCGGGCCTTCTCCCCACTGTAAACCGGCTATTTTACCCATAATACCTTCACCGGCGTAGAATTTATCCAGTAAACGCATGACCTCGCCCGGCATGTCGTTATTGTCACCCATGGGAACGATAAAGGTACCGTTTACGCTGATCTTTCGCGAAAAGAAAGCCCCCCGCCGGTTTAACTGGATGCTGGAAGGTTCCCAACCTTTACCGCGGCCACCGATAGAAAAGGAGATCAAACCCTTGTCGGTGCCGGTATCTATAATTCCAAAGTTGCCACTTCGTCTTATTTCCATAATCTTAAATCGTTATTCTTTTCCCGTTGAACTCCATTACCAGACATTCCCAGCAATTCAGCGGCCGGCCCGTTGTGGTGTCCGTCAGGAATAGTTTATAGCTTGAATTTTCGATGCTTTCATCCGTCGCCTTTTTCCTCAAACGGGCGGCAGTAAGTATCACCATGTCGCCGCCGTCCCGCGTCTGACGGTTCCATTTCCGGAACTTGATAGAAAAGGTACCCCCGGAAATGGTAATCCGCTTCATCTGTTCTACCGCTACATAAAGGTTTATTTTTTCCATAGCCGGCGGATAAAGTTTTTAATACTGGCCCAGTTATCATGTACCAAGCAGAAGGATAGAAAGAAAAACATGAATTTTAGGAACGTCCATAGGCTACACCCGTTTGTAGTCTTTTCTTTTTCCTGGCTTTGTTGCTTAACGTCGGATTTACGGGTAACGGCTGTTTCCGTTTGACTGGTAGTTTCCTTATGATCCCGGAGGGAACTGCTTTGATTCTTTCCAGTTCTTTTTTCAGTTTTTCGGTTACTGAAATCAATTTCTTTAATTCTTCCGAGGCTGTCGTAGTCGATACGGATATGCGTACTATCTTCCCGGTAAACGTCAAGTACGTGCTCCTCATGGCTCGAATCTCTCCGCGCAAGTTCAATAACTCCGTCAGTAGTTGTTTGTTTTTCTTCTCCAGTTGCTTCTGTAACCGTTTTTCGTGTAACAGAGCGAGGAGAACGACAACCGTAAAAACAAGCTGCAAAACAAATAAGAATAAGTAGGTGTACGATTCCATGTCTCATAATTGATTTTAGTTATTAGTGTCGAAAGTGATAGATTTACGGTTCAGGCAATTTTTCACCCCGCAAAGAAACGGTTTCATGATATCCATTACGCGGGCGTTCTGCCTGATATCCTTTTCCATTTCGTTACATTTCTGCTGGAGTTCCCGGTACTGGCTCTCTACATCGTCGATCCGCTGTTTCAATTCCTTACGGTCATTCTTCATATCCTCAATCAGTTCCTGGTAAACCTCCTGTACTGACTTCATGGCGTCAGCTTCCGCCTGTTTACGGGTATACCGGAGAGTGAATAACCAAGTCAGGCCACCCGTGCAAAGAGCTGTAATAATCGCTGTAATTATCGTTTCCGTCATATTAGTAGAGTTGAAAATGTTACATTATAGTCCGGACGATACATACATGCGTCAAATAACCCGCCACGATCCCGGCCAGGTCTGCCAGAATATCCTTCCAGTCCCATTTATTACAGGGGGGACATTTCATCCCCGTATTCCTTACCCAGTGAAGCACCCAGGGCAAAGGGAACACCATAATCACCCAACAGGGCACATATAGCGTAATTAATTCCGAAATGCTTCCATTTGTCCGTTCCTATTTTCATAATTTGAATCATTGGTTACTGCAAAGGTGGGAAGAACGGAAACGGACGAAAAGGACATAAAAAAGAGTGCCGGGAACCACCCCGGCACAAACAAACCCTAACCTGGGACTTAAACCCAACGGCTGCCTTTTCAGCCGGTATGCTAAATTGTTAATATTAAGGATTAGACAACTTTTCGATGTCTTTTTTCATCATACGTAATAATTGAATCCTTCTTAACACCTCATTTGTTGGTGTACTTTCATCTCCTTTCTCTATTAGGAAATCGATTAGGTCCTCAATAACTTCGATGTAACAAGCGGAAACCGGTTCCGTCTTAGTTTGCCACTGTGTCAAAATCTCGGCACTTTCATCTGTTATATGTGCGCCGTTTACTTCCTATATCTTTCATAACAAATCTTTCATTAAACGTTTTTAATCGGTGTAGTCTCTAAGGTAGTGAAATCAATTATTCCGGCCTGCCGGTATATCCCGAGGGCGACTTTCCTAAACCGTTCGTAATTACGTCTGTCAATGGGCGATAACTGCCACCTCTTCATGTCTTTCATCAAATCCGGTATATTATTGGCACTATTATACAGACAGTTGTTTTTACCGTACTCGTGATGAAGTGATACAGACTGAAAATCACCGGAGAAAACAACCAACCGCAAACGTTCAAGTTCAAGGAAAGCAAACTCATTGTTAACCTTCTCCACCTTATAGGCTCTTAATTCAATGGAAGGCGTGCCGTATTCACGTCTAACGAAAAATAGGATATCAGGATTATTTGTATTCATTTGGCACCTCCTTTTAAGTCTTCTAATTTAATATGTGAAATACTTGTTATACTTTCCAGTACCCCGTCGCATACACTTTTAACCCTTAATCCGCGGGAACCGTCTTTCTTGGGTAAATTCAGGTGATAATACGGGCGATTCCTCCAGAATGTAATCCGGAAAATCCAGCCACGAACTTTAAAAGTAGCATTGCTTATTTTATAATCAATCTGTATCAGATCACCCGGTTTAAATTTACTTTCTTGTAGAAACATTTCCTGTATTTCTTCCTTTTCCTTCTTTATTTCCTCAATCCTTTTATCATTGTTTTGTAATTGAGTAAGTAACACTTGCTGATATTCAGTATATATCATTCGGCACCTCCTTTCTTTTCTATCTGGGGACGCTCTGAAAACCTATATATTCTTTTAACCCGGTAAATGAAAAAATAGGCTACAGGCTTGTCACAGCCGTTATTATGTGTTTTAGTGTCCTGATCTATATGAATAAACCCGCTACCGGAAGATATTTTCAGCGGCATTGTTTTAGGGTATTTCTCGTTCAGCTCCTTTACCTTTGCTTCCAGTTCAGTTTTAAAAGCATCAAAGGAAATTTTATCAGGGCAAAGCGTATTACCAAACTGGTTTGCAAACTCTGCCATTTCAGCACATTTTCGGTTCTGTGGCTTATATTCGTTAAGCTCTATAAAATAAGATATCATTTTCGGCCTCCTTTCCTCGCTTTCTTGGCACGACACACACATATAACTGCACCAATGACAGCCGGTGGATAGATAAAAGTAAGACAGAAACAAGCGATAGCAGATAAGTAATAAGCCCCAGAAGTTGAACAAACAGTACATTCATGTTTCGGTTCCTGAAAATAACGATGTTGGATTGTGTTTACGTCCGTGCTACCAGTACGGAACGAAGGTACATAGCTTGTACCGGATTGAAATTCATTTTTCATAACGGTGTTAATTTTGACTATTTTACATGGGAAAGGCGGTTACCATTTCCCCTAATTCGTCAAAATTAACACCGCAAACCGTCCGAAGATCGGGTTATAAGTTTAGGGAAAGGCAACCGCCTTGTATTAAACAAGCACTTATCGGGCATAAAAAAAGCCCGTTATTTATTCGAGCCAATAACCGAGACTCACCGGACCGCACCAGCGGTGTTAACTTTGACAGGGGCAAATGTCGGCATTAAATTCTGAACAAAAAAAAAAAAACGTTAATAAAAGTTTATTAGGAAAGAAAGTTTCTCGACTCTACGATTCGTTACTTCGTAACAAAAAACGCCCACCTGATTAAGGGTGAGCGTTACACACTATAATTAATATTCTATTTGTCTTTTAAATTAATTCCCTCTTTTATCTGTTCATCAGAAGTTACCTTTTTACAAAGAATATAGTGATAAACAGGGTCTTTGCTCATTCCTTGTGTAGGTGTAACCGGATAAGCCAGTATTAGTTCCCAACCCAATTTAGCCAAATAGTTAACGGCGTCTATCATTGAATTAAAATTCATCTTTTCACCGTTTTCATCTACTAAAAAACGAGCATTTGGTGTTGCCCATTTTGCCTTCTGGCCGAAATCTACTTCTATTTTTACTTTTGTACCGGTTATATTTCCAGTACCCACGATTTCACAATAAGCCTTATACGGTTCTTGTGCAATGGCTGCCATTGTTAGTATGGCCAATACAATAACTAAAAAAAATCTTTTCATATCAGTAACTTAAAATTAGTGTGTACTTTAGTTTGTACCACCCCGTAAGTCCTGACGGTATATATGCAGTGTAATTTTGACGATTGCAAAAGTACTTAAATATATACATTTATAAAAAATATTACCCCAAAATCAATCAAAAATGAAAGGCAACCGCCCCAAAATACACGGTAATTCACCCAAAAATGGGCAAAAAATGAAACAAAAACACATAAAAAACGCACTTTTTCGCGTAAAATTTTGGTCTAAATGCAGATAAACGACTGAAAAACAGTCAAAAGCCGAAAAAAAATTCAAAAACTAAAAAAATGACACCTTCCGAAGACCGAGCCGCTCAGAAGTCGGAAAGCAGTTACCCTCCCCTAAAAGGTGAAATATGACCTCTGGGGAGGGGTACCCGTAACCTGGTAACACAAAAAACGCCGGAAAACCGATTTTCCAGCGTTACAAGGCAATTACCTTTTATGCCTGTTCTCTATCCATTGATCCACAAACGAGTCGGCCTGCAGTGTCCGCTTGCCTCGTACCAAAGCTATCCAGCCGGGGCGCATCAGTAAGTATTTGAAAGCGTCGGAGAAATTGGTGGATAACATCGGTAGTTTTTTCGGTGCCAGCTTTTCGGACTTCTTCACTTTGAACACTACCTTAGAATTACCCCGGTATTTGATTTCAGCCTTTGCCTTTTCTACGGAACTAACCATTTCTTTACAGTTCACCGCATCAACCAACAGGATAGGCAGGTTCTTGTTGGTACCGCCCATAATCTCCTGCATAAAGTCGTATTCCGCATCCTGCCGGATAACTGCCTGTTTACGGCTCTTTAGGTTTACGATCCAGCCGGTACGGTTTCCGCTGCCGTCTTTTTCTATGGCGTCTTTGATCTTACCCGCGTAATCCTCCTTCTGTTTCTCAAAGTTATTACCTGCACGGTCATAGTACAAATCCAGTTCTTTATATTCGTGGTTCTGGAAGAAAGTGAGGAACTGGTCGGCGATCTCCCGGAACCAGCCCGGCGGTATCTCAAAAAAGTTCTTATGTACCCGGTAATAAGCACCGTCCGGCTGACCGATCACCAAAGAAAGCATATTACCGAAGTCCATACCGCCTTCAATCGTTTTATCATGGTGCAGGTACCGGAGTTCCCGCGAGCTGTAAGCGGCTTCTCCGGACATGGTACCGTTATAATACTTATGTCCTTCACCAAACAACACATAGAAACGTAAATCCCTGCGAAGACCGGGACGCATACCCACCACCGACTTCTTAAATTCGTGAAGCTCCAGCGTACCATTATACAACCGCTTTAAATAATCAATCGTAAGTATCTCAACATTAGCGAATGAAGAAGCGTTAAGAAAGAACGTTTGTCCTTTTCTCAACTTCAACAAAGCCCGGTCGTAATATTCAATATCCCGTTTCAAACGTTTCAGCTTCAAGGGGGAAGGCTTATTTTTTCTTTCTTCTTTTAATAGAGAAATTACCAGGTCATTACGCATACTTGCCGCCTGTACTATTTTAATGATCCGTTCCGGGTCCATTTGCTTGACATACCGGAAAAACCAGTCGTACTCGTTTTCGTCGATATCCGGCATATCGGTAGTAATGGTTATCCCCAGGAACAAATGGGAATGTCCGTAAGTGATCGCATCACCGCGAAGAATAGGCATAGCGCGGTTTACTTTCATTTCCTTGTCGTACTTCGCTTCCATCATAAAACAGGTGTATTACAGACTTTCCGGCAAGCAGCGAAGGGTTATCCAGTGATCCCATGAAAATAACACATCCGTTCCAGAAGCTGTAAACATGCTTGTAATCATCCACGATAACCGAACATTTACGCCGCCAGGATTCAGGCGGGCGGGTATCTTTTACATAGTGTACCCCTTCGATAAGCCCCATAAGCTGCCAGCCCTTCTGAACGGCCGGCATTATATTATCTTCCAGGTTACTGTAGGTATTGGCAACAAAAGCGAACGCACCGCCGGGCATTTCTTCCACACAACGGGCGGAACGTCTGGCTTGTATAACGGTCGATTTGGCCGTACCGCGCCCGTCAATAGATACAAGAATAGTAGTATCGATCCAGTCCGTCAGAACCTGGATTATATGGCCGTATTTGATTTCTACATCATCGGCGTTACTCACCTTCGTTGTCTTCACCGAACTCTTTGATATCATACAACATACGTTTTTTCAGGTCAAAAGCTTTAATACGCGCATCCTCTTTTATATTCTCACGCACAATAACAGGAATTTCCGGTATCGCATCGATAAACTCTTCCAGTTCTTTACGGTCGATTTCAGGAACACCCAGATCCTTACGGCTGGTAGTATAAATAACCGTACTTTTCTGTGCAAGCAGTTCCTCCGGTATTTCGGCCTGTTGATCCTTGTAACATCCGCGAAGTTCCGCCGCCAATTTCAGCAGGTTCTTAGCCTCCTTCACATTTCCCATAAGAAAGACGGTATTCGCCCAGTTTTCGGCCTTTTCAGCATACAGATTAGCGAAAGCCTGCGGGCGTACGTTATCCTGCGTATAAAAGAAATTGAGACTGTCAGCGTACACCTGGCGGGCCATCCAGTCCGAAAGCCCGTAAGGTTCCGACTTCAAAAGGCGGATGATGCCGGCCTTTGTCACCAACTTACCATTTATACGCATACGGGCACGAAGTCCCCGTACCATTTCCATAAGGCTGTAATATTCCCTTTCATCGGGCGCGAGGGCTTCCAGCGTACCGGTAGAAAGAATCCTTTGAATCTGGTTGATATCCACCTTGTCAAAGTCTATTCGTGAGGGCTTAATTAAATTCGTCGTCATCCATTTGTTCGATTAAACGTTCGAAAGTATGTCTTTTCCGTACGGCCTCCAGCTGTTTTATAGCTTCCACGTTTCCACCTTCCGCCGCTTCCATGGAGTTTTATTTCAGGGGCGGCACGTGCTACCAGAATCCCTTCCCGGATCAGGAAGTTAACGGAAGTTCCTACCGTTTCCGCATCCCGGACAAAAAGCCCGGCATCCTCCAGAGAAAGCCCCAGGGAAACAGCTATATCTTTCGGGGAATATCCTAAAGAAGACAAACGCCGTACATCCTCCTTTTGCTGCGCATCCAGGTAAATACTATCCACCACCGTTAAATCGTTCATACGCATCTTTTATTCGTTTCTGTGCCGTGAAATAATAAATTTCGTCCTGTTCCATTAATACAAAGTTCCGGCCGCTTTCAATGGCTGCCACGGCTGTAGTACCAGAACCGCCGAAAGTGTCCAGTATCAGATCGCCGGGCTTTGTACTGTCTTCAATCAGTTTACGGATCAACGCCACCGGTTTTTGTGTGGGATGAACCTTTTCACCTTCTATCTTTTTGGCACCGGACGAAAAAGATCGGATATTATCTATTACGTTTGTGGCACCGATAGAAACACCATTTCCACAATGAAACAAAATAAGCTCATGTATAAAAGCGTAATGATTACCCGGCCCCGACTGTTTGTTCCAAACGATCATGTTTGACGCGCCTAAATACAAGTCAAACAACGGATAATAAAAAGCATACCCGCGCCAGTCCGTAAAAAAATACACGCAAGCACTGGGTTTCTTCACCCGGTTAAACTCCAGGAACAAATCCCGGTAAAAGGGTTTACAGATAGACAAATCTTTAAAGCTGCCTTTCTGCCCGTTGTGTGTCATTCCCAGGAAATAAGGCGGATCGGTTATTATACAATCTACAGAATTGTCCGGAACACGTTTCAACGCCTCCAGGCAATCCTCGTTATAAATTTGGTTTGTTATCATTGGAAAGTTGTTTAAGCCGGCTTTCTTCTTTTTCTATCCGGAGGGTTAATGTCTTGAGCTGGTGCCCCAGCTCCGAGCGGTCGCAAGGGTGAGAAAAACGGCCCCGGTCCTTCATGAGCCGCTGCCGTTTTCCTGTCAGACTGGCAATAAGTTCAACTACTTTTTTTTTCGCGCCTCGATTTCTTCCTCTATGGCCTTTTGTGTAGTCTCCCACTTTTGGATCAATGCAAGGGCACTCGCTTTCTTCTTCTCATCATCTCCGGCCTGTTCCAGTTTCGCCTTGTTCTTTGAAAGGTTGGCGCGGGCGTTATTCAGTGCCTTTTGTATGTCGATATCCGAAAGGTTCTCGACACCCTTACGGACGGACAAACTTTTTACCTTCTCACATTTACCCAGAATCTTTCCGTTTTCCCGGTAATATTCCAGCTCGTCCCACATTTCGCGGTTAGCAATGAAGTTTTCCACAACCGCCTGCGCTTCCTGTGCTGTAGAAAGTGAACTGACATCATCCGGCGTAGCTTCCAGGCGGGCGAAAGCTTCCTTATACTTCCCGTATGCGGTGAACATGTCGGAAACAAGTATTTTCAGAATGTCGGGGCAATCCGAAGAGTTCAGGAAGGTAAATTTCTCGCGGAAACGTATCATTTTGGTTACGGTTTCCGGAGCCGCCTTGTATCGTTTCTCCGCCTCTTCCAGTTCCTCTTCCAGCTCTTCCACACGGTCAGCATTTTCATCCATGGAAAGAACCTTATCCCGGAAATCGGACGAAACGAGTTCTTCCACGCTGACGCCGAAAGATTCGGCAAGTTCCAGCAGCAAATCATCGCTGTATTTTACCGGCGTTTTGGTTGCTTCCTCCCGGACGGGTTCCATTTTTACCGCGGCCGGCTGTTTGGAGTTGCGCCGGATCGTCTTAAATTCACGTTCGGAAAGCCCGGCCAGCTTCCGTAGTTCCTCTAAAAGAATGGCCTTCATCGTTTCCGTTTCTCCCTGCCGGCGGAATGACTTCTTTAACATACGGTTGATACCGTATTTCTCGTATAGTTCCACGCCCTGAATAAAGTTACGCGGACCGGCCAGATAGGTAATAATTTCCTGTTTCATACTATATAAAATTTAATGATACAAAGAAAAAAAAGGTAATTACCCCCAAAAAGGACAAAGGGTGGCCGGGCATGTGCTGCCGGTCACCCTTTGAATGATATAAAAGCCGTTTACTTACGCCTCATAACGGCTTTGTTCAATCCATTTCATAGCCTCCGAACCGTCGTTAAATGCCCGCAACGTCAGTTGGGAACCTTCGGAAGCGGTAAACGTCTTACCACCTTTCAGAAGGAAATTACCGCCTTTTTCCACTGTTGGCGCAACGCCCGAACATCCCATAAGGGTAATTACCGATCCATGACTTCCACCGGTAACACCGGCTATTTTGGCCGCACCTGCAGAAAGCTGGTACTGCCCGTCTGTCTGGTAATCTATATCTGTAGCCCCGGCTTCCACTACGGCCACCGGTTCTTCCAGGGTGTCGGTACCCCGGTAAATGGCGATATCATCCCCCTTGCTGATCTGGGTGAAAGTAAGTTCGTTCGTATTCGATTCATTGGAACCGGTATAAGAAACGGATAACTTACACGGGTTACAGGGCGTTCCGATCAGATCGGCAGGCTTTCCGCTACAATAACGGAGCACAACGATACATTTTTTGGAAAGCCAGTTTGTCTTAAACTCGCGGATTTCCTGTTCATTACCGGGATGATTGAACTTAACGGAAGGCGTATAACCTTCGGCGTCCGTTTCTCCGTCACTGTTGGAACTGATTTCAGCGGTACCGGGTGTCAGGTAAATACCGATCGCGTAACGTCCCGCCTTCATTACGATATCATCCTCGATAACCACGCCGGCATCGTTTCTCTGCGGAAAGGAAAGAATATCGTCAACGTCGTAAATTACGAGCTGATCCTTGGGCTGAATACCGTTACCGGGATTGCCGGACGGCCTTCTTACGCTTGCTTTTACGTATGTCATAACTTAATGATTTATAAGGTTATAAAATGGAAGGGATAAAGTACCCCTTCCGCTAAAAATTAGCCTCTTGCCACTTCGTAGAATTTACCGTCGGCGGCTTTTGCCAGCTTGATAAACTTGCCTTCGGAAAGTGTCATAGTTTCGGTTAAAACAAAGTTTCCACTGGCTGTAATGGTGGAAGCATATTCAGAACCGCTTCCGTAGATCGTGTAAACGACACCGGCTTCCGCATCTGTAAAGTTAGTGATTGCCGTTGCCTTTGTATTCTCACCAGTAACGAATACTTCACCGTCAAGCAAGGAAGGTGTCGTTTCATCCGGTGCAAACTGCAACGCATCGGAAGAAGCGTTTTCGCGGCCGATCTCGATAAATTTACCGTCGGCACGTTTCATCAGTTTAATAACATCCCCTTTACCGGGCTGCCAGGCGTCGGAAATAAGTTCAAAGTTTCCGCTTTTCTCAATCTTAACGCCTTTATCCACGCTTCCGCATTTCAGGGAAATAACCGTACCTACCGGCGCATCTTCAATATCAGTAATAGCAAATTCGGCTGTATTGGCTACGGTAACAATGGAGGTATGAAGCTTAGCCGACGGGTTCTTGTCCTTGTCAGCGTCCACAAAGTAAGACGCCGGGCGGTCATACTCATTACAGAAGATCATCTGACGGTTATAGTCCATATCTTCTTTCTTGGTGTACTTGAATCCCACGGCAATAGCCCAGATACTTTCACGCCAGTTACTCCATACTTTCAGGCTCCAGTCTTCCTGCTCCAGGTTGAAAGCCGTCATTTCACCCGGCTTGTCCTCGTAGGTTTTAATGTTGCCTTCAAACGTCCAGAAGATACGGTGGTGGTTGTCAGCATTGGGAACCGGGATAATCTTTACCGCCGGATATTCCTTCACATACATGATATTAGCCTTGTAATCCTGGTTCTGTCCGTAATGCAGTTCATTGTATTTATGATACAATACAATAAAGTGCGAAGGCATATAAAGTGCCAGGTTACCGCTGTCACGAAGAACCGCCGGGATCATGGAAGTACCCTTGTACACCTTTTCACCGATGTTTGCTTCGGTAAGTTCTCCCAGCTCGAACGGCTTGATCTGGTAAACGAACTTTCCGTTATTGATATCGGTATGTCCGTTCACTTTCTTGTTCAGGAACTCATACAGACCGTCAGCTGCAGCAAGTGCTTTGCCCGGTTCGTTCAGATTCGGGTCCTTACGGATTCCGTTAATACGGCGTTGTTCGCGCTCGTTATGCAACTTCTTGGCAGTTTCGGCCAGGATGTACTCGATAAAAGACCACTTGATAGGGTTTGAACCTTCCTTGTTCAAAGTGCCGATCCAGGTTTTCTCCAGGGCTTTTAAATTTTTGAAACGGTGTGCAAACATCACGTTGAACATGCGCAGGGTTTCATCGTCGAACTCGTAGGAACCTTTAGTCACCTTGTCGAAGTCGGATTCCTCATTACCGGCCTGTGAGAACTCACCCAGCCAAATGTTTACCAGCGTAGCCAAATCCTGATAACCGGATTCAAGCGGGAAAATACTTTCAATGGAAGGAAGTTCCATTAAAAACGACTGCAAACGCTGTTGCCAGGGAATACGGTAAAAGGCCCCGAGGTCCTCCTTCAAACGGCTGTAGTCAATGGAACTTGCTTTCGGAAGAGCAATCATTTCAAAACCGGCAGCCTCCATTAACGCAGCTTTGGCGCGAAGGTTATACGGGCGGTCCAGTGAGAACATTTCACCCTGCAAGCCTCCCAGCTGCTTTTCATCCTGGAGATTGAAAGCCCCTTTACCGTCCGCCTGGGCGTTGTGTTGCTTCCCTTTGCCCGGATCATCTTCCGCAGCGGCCGAAAGTTGGGCGATAATGCCGGAAAGCTTCGTTATTTCGGCATCCTTCTTGGCAATTAACGCGGTATTGTTCCGGTTTTCGTCACGCTGTTGCGTCTGCAAGGCTTCAAGCTGTTCCTGCGCTTGTGTCAAACGGGCCGCAGTATCACCCAACAAACCGCGAAGGAAAGCGGTTGTTTTAGGCTCCTCGGTTTCCTCTCCCTGGTTCCCGTCTTCGGCTTCGTCCTGGAAATCGTTTTCGAGGGACGCTTTAAAGTCCGTGAGGAATTTTTCAGTAAAACCGTAATTTTTCAGTTTTGCCACTTCCTCGACCGTGATAGAGTTTTTATCCTCTACCTTGCTCCATTCCGACAAGCCCAACAAGGCCAGAATGTGAGCGGAAAAGCTCTTAAATTTCATATATACAAAATTTTGAAGTTAATACTATATGTTATACATCTCATTTACTTTTCTGACGGTAGCCTGTGCCAGCACCCACTTTACCGCGTCTTCCAGCGTACCGAACTGATCGATATAGCCGTTTGCCACGGCTACGTCGCCGGTGAATATCTGTCCCCGGAAAAGGGGAAGTTCCGGATCGTAGGCAATACCCAGATTCCGACTGATCGCATCGCAGAAAATACGGTGCATGACGGCCAGACGTTGCTTTATAGGCTCTTCGTTGTTATCATCTTCAATCGCGCGGGTTTCATAGTTTTTCAGGTCGGCACTATCCGGATAGATTTCCCGGTAATCAATGCCCTGTTTCTTGAAATATTCCTTAAAGGATTGGTAAGTAAGCATGATACCGACGGAACCGACTTCACACATAGGGGAAGCGATAAAGGTTCTGCCGGCGGCGGTTCCCAGCCAGAAATGGGCACTACCCATGGTACCGGCCACGTAGGTGGCTATAGGTTTGGAAGATTCGGCGATCATTTTAGCCGCCAGGTCCACATGTGCGACCATACCACCCGGACCGTTGATCCACAGGACCGCGCCGCAAATCTTAGGATTATCGAAAACATCCCGGAGCTGCTTTTCCAGGCGGTAAGTCTCCCAGGAATACAAGGTGCCTTCCAGGATAATGACGGCCACACTGTCAGAGGGTAGCGTCTCATCGTCCAGTTCCCACCGGTTGGCAAGGTAAGGCGTAGTAGCGTAGGCGGTTATTTTATTATTGTCGAGCCGTTTTTCGATCGCATCCAGGTTGCCGGCTGCAACACACGGCACAAATAAGGAAAGCAACCGGTAATAATCATTATCAGCGATTGCCCAAGGTGCTGTAAAAATCTCCTGTATTTTGTCCACGTTCTCTTTTTTACGACAAAGAAAACGCCTATATCATAGGTAGAGAAGGACTGAAAGGAACCTACAGGAACGCATCAACGCCCGGACCCGTACCGGACAGGGTGCAGTTATACAGGCCCCCGCCGATCTCAAAAGAAAAGGTAAGCGGGTAATCGGGAGAACCGGAAACACGGGTGTTACCCGTTTCGTCAGTATAGAGGGCGACAAAAGGCGTCGCTTTCAGATTTTCCAGGTAAAGCGTCTTATTTTGCGACACGTCGGCAAGCTTGAAGGTATGTTTTTTAGTATAGACGTCTTCATTTTTGCTGTCACCCGGTTTTAAGGTTCCCGGTACGATCATAAGAATATCAGGTTTTCCGATAGAGCGGATAACGACTTTCGAGAGCACGACGCCAAAATGGATAATGTTGTAAACGGGAACCAGTTGCAGGCTATGGGCGGCGGATATTAACTTTCTTGACATAATTACAGATATAAAGTATTGATAATCAAACATTCAGCATTTTTCGGACGTTTTTCAGCCAAAAACCGGACAAAAAAGGACAAACAGATACAGTTGGTAGGTAAAAAATAACTTGCTTTTTTACACTTTTTTTCGGTTATAGGCCCTTTTCTTCTTGCGCCTGAAACTATCCCGCCACCGCTGGTAGTTTTTCAGCAGCCCGTCTTCCTGAATGGAAGAGATATCATACTTTTTCAGGAAGGTAAAAACGGTTTCCTTAAACTCGATTCCGTGCAGGTGCTTGTTTTCGTCCATGAGTTCGTGCAGCTCGGCCCACATCAGGGCACGCAGACGCTTTTCAAGAATGGCGGTACCGCGTACGGAAATGTAATTGAACTGTTCCGGAGACTTGCCGCCGGCAAAATTGGCCTCCCGGCGGTCAGGCAGCATAAACTCCAGGTTGCCGCGGTCAGCCGGACAATTTACCGGCCGTTTCTCCATGAGATCGTAAACGGTCACATAGATATCGGACGAAGAAGGAAAACGGACGGTACCGACCGTTTCGTCGTAATATTTGCCCCGGACATACTCGGCCAGGTAGGATTCGATCTGTATTCGGGTGGTAATCATAGCAATAACATTCCTTTTTAAAGGCAAAGATATTCCTTTATCGGCTGTTGGTCTGCCATTTACGGGAAAATGTAGGCTTTCAGCCGTCATTTTGATAAATATACTCCGGGAGAATAATTATAATATGCCTTTTCCAGCCACCACACACCCGACATTTTCTCTGCCAGGCTGTGCTGATATAATTCGGTACTAAATTTTTGTAATTTCGTAACCGGGCAACCGACAAAGGTAAAATCCTGTATCTTAGCAACTTAGTAACGTTACTAATTTCCGTTACAAAAAAATGGCAGGAAAACAGTTTGTAACCGGGCTTACCGGTAGAAGATAAAAAAGGCCGGTGTTACAAACCGGAAAAATTCGTAACCGTTTTGTAACTGCAACTTCGTAACCTTTATTTCCTATTTATTTATTTGATTTTCAGACTTTTTTCTTTCAAGCAAACAAAGGTTACAAGGTTACTAAAATTTTGTATGAAATAGAGGTGGGGTATGGGGAGGGAAGCCGGGCGGGACGCATCTGTTTCCATACGAAAAGAGGGACCGACACATTCGTATCTGGTCCCTCTTTTCGTATTTTATACCGGCTCCGATCCGTCTTATACGCGATGTTTGCACCTGCTTAAAATCCATTTCTTTACGTCCGGGGGTATATAGCGGTGCACGACGGCCGTATAGTCTTCGTTAAATTCATACTCCAGGTAGTTGTCGCCTTCCAGGATAAAAACACAGGCCGTTTTGATGATCCATTCGAGCTGCTCGCCCGAATAGCGTTCCAGTGCCAGGACGGTACCGGGTTTCATACGCTCCAGATAGCGGTAGACCTGTTCGGCGAATTTTCGGAACCTCTCGCCGCTGTTCCAGAGCGCGGTAAACTCGGACATGCTGTTTAATTTCAAATGCGCGTTATTCATTCATCCGGTCGTTCATCAGGTACAAACATGAGTGTCGGATCGGCCGGTTCCGTTCCACCACCGGCAGCCGTTTCCGCCGTGCCGCATGAACGCAGATAGATCATGTCGGCGGCCTTGCCGTCGTTATCTTTGCGTACGATACGCCCCTGGGAGTTGCAAAGGTCCTTCGGGTTGAGTTCGTCAATGTAAGGGCAAAGGGCCACAAAGCCTTTGAGGGCCTTTGTAAAACGCTG
The DNA here is from genome assembly GCF_024793605.1 of Bacteroides sp. BFG-637. Lineage (NCBI taxonomy): Bacteria > Pseudomonadati > Bacteroidota > Bacteroidia > Bacteroidales > Bacteroidaceae > Bacteroides > Bacteroides sp. BFG-637. The sequence continues at coordinate 1,539,267 of NZ_JANUPD010000002.1, forward strand.
CATCGTGATTTTATTCACACCGGAAAAGCTTTTGTAATCAGCAAAAGCCTTTTCACGGACGATAAAGCTGTCCAGGTGTTCGCTGTCCGGAGAGAAATAAGAGTTCGCCCAATCCTCAAAGTTATTGCCCATATCGGCCTTGTATTTACGCCTGATAATGTTTTCCATGGGCGGAAGCAGTTTTATAGATTCCTCGCAAAGGGAAAGGTAAAAACGGCAGCACTGCAAGAAGAAATTTATATCGGCGTTCCACTCGTTCTCGCTGTAAGTCTTGGAAAACAAATCCTTACCGAAATCGTCCCGGATAGAACGCGTTTCCCGGTAGTCGTTATCTTCCGTACGCTGGTGGTAGTAGTCGGAGAATACCAGGTACAGCAAACGGGCTTCCGTAGACGGATCAAAATCAATAGGAACGTAATTAGTTGTAAATCCCAGCTTGGCCGATTCCTCGAAAGGTATAGTAAACGACTGGTTGTTCTTCGGGTTCACGGTCATATCTGACGTGATGATATCGTAAAACAGGCCCGTATTAAAATACCGGTCGCAATCATCCACCAGGATAAAGCCGGTATGCTGGTTTACCTGGTCGAACACATGCGGGTTATCCATTAACTTGGGATTACGGCCGGAAAGCTTGACGGTCTTCATAAAGTAGGAAAGGGCTTTGAACATGAATGATTTGCCCGAACGCCCGTTACATTCACCGTCTTCACCGATCTTGTTATCCATGGCCTGCGGTGCCCAGGCACGCGAAGGGGATTTATAACGGTGCAACATATAACCGATAGTAAAGATCTTGTTGATAAGGTTCCTTTTCTGTTCGGCCACTTCTTCCGCCGTGAGGCCTTCCCCCTCGATATCGAATTTATGTTTTTCCCGGTAGGATTCCGCTTCCCCCACGCTCTTGTCATCGAAATTATATTCCAGTTCCTTACGCCAGTAAACGCGGCTCGAATTGATTACATAACCAAAAAAGTTAGACGGTACGGCATTGATCCGGATATCAAACACATCGTTCCCCTCTATGTCTTTTTTACGGGAAATAGTAAACATGTCTTCCATAAGACGGACTTTGTGTTTCAGGACGTTTTCTTCCCAAACGTAGTGGGACAATGTGCTGCCGTTGGCCGGATGTTCCTTTATACCGGTACCGCTTACCTCCATGCTGCAACCGGGAAAGAAGAACATCTGCGTATTATGGGTATAATTGGTAAAATCCAGTTCGATCTCCTGCAAGTTGTCCAGGGCCGTATCTGACAGTTTGGGGCTGTTCAGAATAAGATTCCTTATATCGCGGGATAAAAAGCTCTCTTGGGCCCACTCACGGATAAACTTCCGGATATCCTTTGCCTTTATCAGTTTTACGATATTGCCGGTAATACGGATGTATTTCGTTGAACTGGAATTTTCATCATGAAGCGAATAGGAAACCGTTAAGACGTAAAAAGTAGTGAAGGCAGTCCGCGTCTATATTGTGATCCCATTGCCGGGATTTCTCGTTAAACTTGGAATACCAGAATTTGGCGGGCATGGCAAGCGTCATAAGGTTACGGAAATCTTCGTTCTTGCTTCTTAATTCCATGAAGTCCCGGAAGTCCTTACGCGGTTTGCCCCGCTGGTCCCGGTAAGTGGTAAGCCAGGCCGGTAGCCAGATCGTGTGGATATCAATAAAGCGTAATGCAAGTTCCGTACCCTTCACCCTGCCCGTCGTGTCGATATCGGGTATGTTATACAGGACTTCAACGTATTTCATGATCTCCTTGTAATCCTGTTCGGAAAGTTTATACGTCTCCGAATTAAACCAGATCGGGGAAAAGCCCAACGATTTAACGCACAGGGCGTCGCGCTCTCCGGAACATATAAACGCCTCCTGCAGCTTCTGCTCCTTATAGGGCTTTTCCGCATTGGCCGGATTCTTTTTAAAGGCGGCTTCCTCCCTGGAATTAAATTCCCGGTATAAGGCTTTCAGTTCGGAAAGGCCGTTTATATAGTCTTTCGGCTTGACACCTTCCGGAGTGTAGGAAAAACGCCATTGCTTGTCCGGATTCAAAGGCTCGTATATTTTATAGAACTTCACTTCGGGCGTGTCGCCTTCGGCCGGTTTTACCAGACATTCGCGCATAAAGATAGGGTATGTCGCAGTCGCGTATTTATAGGTTACCTCGCGATTTTTTACATACCCTATATATTTGGCCGAATACCAGTGCAGGGCCTCGGCGTTCTCCTGGGTGACACGGGGGCCGAGTATGCGTAACTGATCCGGGGTGAGATGATCGGCAAGCTCGAAAAGTTTAGTACCGTCTTTCTGATCCTGGGAGGCCGGAACCTTACGGATGTCCGGCTTGTTTACGTTACGGTTGAGTTCATCGGTTACGTTGTACATGGATGCAAGTTTAAGGATAGCCTCGTTAAACCGGAGGCCTTCCTCATACATGCAGATATCGACGGGGCTTTGAGCCGTTCCGGTATCGCCGAAATCCGTTACCTTATAAACCTGCTGGGAACCTTCCTTTCCGAATAACTTGATACAGGCCGACGCGTCGTCTTCTGACGGCCGGCGTTTGAAATGGCGGTTGGTTCCGACACAATCCCGGGCTTGCGGATAATAATGTAGAATTATATCCAGCCCGTTGTTGGTTACTTTGTAGATGTCTTCTGCCTTTATCATCGTTATAAAGTTACATGGTTACTTATTCTTCGTTGTCTTCTTTCCGTCCCGGGCACATCTCCGTCCAAGGTTGATACAGGAAAACGAATAATAACAGCCAAAGAAAAGCGGTTTTACCCGTATAATAAATGACAAAGGCAATCAGTCCCATAAAGGCAACCACGATAATAGCGTGGGCGATGTATTTTAAATTTTTATCTTTCATTGTTCAAACATGTTATACTGAATTGAAAAACCGAATTTGCTTAATCTCCTTTCCTGGAGAAGGGAACGTTTGTCATGTGAAGGCATAATGGCCACCAGGTGCTTTGTATCGAACCGGTAACCTTTCTTCCGCATCTGATAACGTAGGTTTCTTAGGCGTCTGTCTTCTTTCATGGCATTTCGTTAAGATCGTCTTAGTTTACAGAAGACTCGGCACACTATCGCAAAGGATAGCGTTTAAATCCTCCTGTATGGTTTCCTGCTGCTCCCTGTTCAAATGTACCAGGAAATAACCTTTTCCGCCGGAAAGATTCTTAATCTCCGCCAGATTATACTTCCTGTCTACCGCATCCACGAACGCAGGGGATTCCATGGGGCGGAAACTACTGAATATTTTATAAGTTCCACTGCTGCCTTCTATTCGTAGCGTGGTTAATTCATCGGGGGTGGTAATTGTTGATTTCATTACTTATTTATTTTTAATTATTCGACTTGTTCCTCACCTTCACGTATTAGGGTAAAAGGTAGTTTGGTACCACAATTCACACAATAAGCTGTTTTACTCTTGTTTAAGGAAACTCCATCGGAATATTCCCCACCGGAATATGTACCGTCAGAATTATGCACACTCGTGTAACTCATTCTAAACAGATCACTATACTGATAACCGTAAAAACCATTGCAATAAGGGCAAGGAAGCGGTTGTGCTTCAGTTACTTTTATGGAGATTTTTTTGCTCATTTCTGTTCTTGATTTGAATTATTTTTCACCACTTATTTTTAATTTTACCAATTCACCAATAGGATAGGTCGTATGTTTCGGTCTGTTTATTTTCACTTTATGAGAAGAAAGAAACAACGGAACAGATTCTATTCGATAGAAAGTGTAGTAAGCTTCTTTAGGAGCTGTTTTTTCATATTTCTTTAAATATTCTTCTGCTTTATTTCTCGTATCAAATGCGGCAAGGATAGAAAACCAAACGCCGTCTTCTTCGTATTTTCCGGATTCCCTTTTAGTTACTATGTAAATTTTGCTCATTGTTGTTTATAGCTGTGCCGGAGGATAGCATCGAACTACCAATAACGCCCGCTTTCGCCCTTCGGGGTTATCTCCACACTCCGGCGGTTATTATATGGAGCGGCAAAAACCGCCCCGGTTATTTATTCACTTTTCTCTTCCGGAAGAAAAACAAAGTCCGCCCAAATATCAAGGAATTGTCGACCGCAATACGCTGCCAGTTCCGACGTTTTGAAGGCAAGCCGAACGCCGATGCTCGCATTCGCGTACGATGAATCGCTATCCGCGTACGCATACGAAACACCGCCCAACGCGTACGCGTTGTGGCTCGACCGACACACCACACGAGACTTTTCTTCCTCGTCTAACTTGTTGTATTCTTCCCTTGTATAAAGAATAAACCAAGGATAATAACGGCATTCATCCTCTGTAAATTGAGGTTCCCAGCCTTCATTTAAAGCCTTGACAATGATACGGAGTTTCAGGAAAGCCAGAACGTCAGGTTCAAGACCGAGGGATATTTTATCTCGGTTCCATGCTTCTGCATCGATGCCAATTTCACGGCAGGCGTCCTCAAACGTCTTAATACGTTTTCTTACGTCTTTTTCTGGTTCATCAATAAGAGTTAAGATTCCATTTCTCCAGACAGCTGTTTTACCTTCCGGAATTTCAATTTCTAATTTCTTTGATTTCATTTTTCTTTTATTTATTGGTTTTCACTATGGAAGATTTTTACGCCTGTGACTTCCTCGATCTTATCCTTGGCAAGTTCGGGAATACGACAACGACTACCCCGCCAATTACGAAAGGTATGTAATGGCACTTTACATGCTTCTGCCAATTTAAGGGACATTTCAGAAGATTCTTTTACCGGCAAATTCAAAAGGTACATTCTTAGTTTCTCGCCGTCATCATTCCTTTTTAATTTTTTTTTCGTCATACCTTTGTGATAAATATACTCATTATTATTAACTTTACATAGCAAAGGTATAATTATTTTCACCACAAGTGAATAAGAATTACGTTAATAAAAGTTATAACAAAGATATAATATGGCTAATTTCTTGTTAATAAGAGAATTATGTGAGTTAAAGAAAATCACTATACGAGAACTTGCATCACGTATAGGAAAAGAAGATAGTAGCATACAGGCTATTGTCAGGAATGGAACAACGAATACAAAAACCATTGAGGCAATAGCAAAGGTTCTGGAAGTTCCTGTAGGTGTATTCTTTGATAATATTCCCATACCTGGAATAAAATCAAATGAACTTGATAAGGATGCAAAAATAGCTGATTTAGAAAGGATAATTGAGGAGAAGGAACGTCTAATACAAGTCTTATTAAGTAAGAAATAACCTGTAATAGATAAGAAATGTAGGCATATTGTAGGCTATACAATTATACAAGCAATTAATAATCAAGCGATTAATAAACGTTACTTGGAACATTATTACGTGTTTCTCTTGCACGATGGTGGTCACCAAATGATGTTGAAGTTGAAAACAGGTGTTATTTACAATTATCGGGCTGGTACAAATAATAACATAAACTGGCGAAAAACAGAAAAACATTTCTCTTTTCGCCAGCCCCTATTTTGCTGCTGTTCATACAAATGAGTTTAGTTTGTTTTGAACATATAGATAAAGGAATAGACTAAACCTAATCAGTAAATCTATTCTATAAATATACAAAATATCAAATCGTGAATTATTTTAGATTTGACCTTTTGTATATTTTAGCTAAATAAAGAATTTACAATTTAAATCCTTTGCTCCTTTTCTGTTCCTGTTTTGACTGTATGTTCTGATGTAGTTTGTTAAACTGCTCTTTGAACCATTCGGAAATCGGTTGTCTGTTAATACTTAGAACCAACTTCGTATTATCTGTCGGATTTTTCACTACTTGAAAACCTGCCTTTTCCGTTGTAAATTTCCGTCTATATTTTTCCGAGTACAAATTTCCACTGCACACAATCGGTTCGCCTTTTACAAGTTTGTCTGTCAATTCCTGATTGAAACCGACAAGGCGGCATAGCTTTTCAATGCGGAGTAACTCCATGAAGTATGGAAACCATTTGCACGCCTTCTCAATGATACGGTTAAGACGTGAAATTTCCTTATCCCTCTCATTCAGTATTTCAATGTGCTTCGCTTGTACTTCTGTTAATTCCTTACGATGTTGTTTCTGCTGCTCCTGCACCATGGTTTGCAGTTTTTCTATACTTTCGTCACGAGTGGTAACTTCTTCATACAGTTGCCTATTCTCCTGTTTAAGCTCCTTGATTTCCCCACTGCCCAAAAGAGAACCCACCTTTGCAATAAGAGCGGCTTTTGCTTCGGTCTTGACCGCTTCAAGTTTCTGCGTTCCTATTTTTTCTTAACCTGTTTTAACTGCTTCTCTGCTTCCTCCCTTTCCTCTTGGAGTTGCTGCACGCCCGTTTCCAGTTTGCCCGTCTGCCGCTTCAAATCACGGTAATACTGGGCTGTGGTGACGTGCCTTGCTTCCGAACCACGCACGCCACGCTGCAAACCGTATTTATCCATGATTTTGGCGTAGTCGTCATGGTAGCCTATCAACTTGTCACGGTTCAATACATCATCAGCACATAGCCGGGCTGCATCCGCTTTCTTTCGGTAGGAACGCTTACCCTCCGTTTGCTTCTGTTTTGCTTTCCTGCGCTCTCCCGTTACTATCGGTACGATGGTGGCGTGTATGTGAGGTGTAGTTTCATCCATGTGCAGAACTGCTGAAACGGTATTTTCCCGTCCGAAAGTCTTGTGCAACCATTCCATACTGTCGTTGCACCATTCATTCATACGCCCGTCTTGCTGTATCTTCATCATATCCTCGTGTGTTCCCGACATCATGACACGGATAGCCCTTACTTGGTCGGGAGTAATCTTCCGTTTGATGCCTGCCGACTTGATGCGATGTGCTATCGCTTCATCACGTACCGTCACACCTTCGGGAAGTTCCACCAGTTCACGATTAAGATGTGTACGTGTAGAATCCACATTCGGAGCTATCACCCTGCGCTCGATATGGTCGGACATACGAGCGTCGGATGCTCCCTTTGCTTTCTTGAAATCAAGAGTAAAATATCCCATATTGAATACTGTTTTTTCGTTAGACAATTCCGTTTGCCTCGCACATTCGCCGCATGGTTCACGGGGTTTCAAAAGGGGCGATGCCCCTTTGCTCGATAGGGTGTTTTTAGCGGTGCTTGCACTGCGTGAAGAAAACGCCCTATTGAGCTATGGCTTTTCCTTACTCAAAAGCCTGTGGGAAGCGTGCGGCAACTACATTCTAAACCCTCTGCTTCTCTTTTTGGCTGGTTGTTGTTCTTGCCTGTCGGCTTGTTTGACCGTCTGTGATTGTTTGGTCTGCTGTGTCAAGTCTGCCGACTGTATCAACCGTTTTCCACACAAATAATCATTCAAATCTTTATAGCCACTATAAATGCGCGAGGAATCACGGACACGGAAACTGTACTCTTTATAAAGTTCCTGTACGGCTCTTATCCCTGCCGTATCATTGTCGAAAAAACAATGTATTCTCTCATAGTTCCCCAACGGGTACAAGGCTTTGGAAAGATTGGAAACAGAGTTCAGAATAAGATAGTCCTGCTTGTCAAAGTCGGGATAATCAGGACAATTTTTCTGTCGCAAGGTCAGAAAAGAAAGATAGTCCATAAACCCCTCAAACACATAGCAGATTTCTTTAGGTTCTCCAGTCTGCCGTATATGGGTGATGTCTTTAGGAGCTATGCAGCCTTTAAAATATTTATTGCGTACCTCATAACCTCCCGATGCGTTAGGAAAGCCGATGGCAAAGTTCCATTTACCGTTAAGCGAGAAACGGACTTCCATACATTTTTTTTCGCAAGTGCTGTATTTATGCCTCTATCGTGCAAGTATGCAAACAAAGCAGGAGAAGAAAGCGGCACTGTTTCCAAATGCTGGAAACTCGGTTGGGTTGATGACTGCTGGCGAAAGGAAAAAGAAACGGGACGGATAGAGGGGCTTTGCTCCGCTATACGGTCTAAAAGGTAGGGTAAACTGTCGGATGCGTAAAGTTCCTGTGCCAATGCAATGATGTTGCCGCCTTTTCCTGCTCCAAAGTCGTACCATAAATTGCGGTCTGTGTTCACTTTGAAAGAAGGCTCTTGTTCCTCTCTCAACGGTGATTTATACCAAAGACTGTTACCCTGTTGCTTTATCGGGTTATAGCCTAAACTGTGCAGATAGTCTGCCAACTTTATATTTTTGGATTCTTCGATTGTCATAATCTGAATGTATTGGTAAATGAATAATTGAATCAGTTCCGTTTAGTCCGCTATATATACACCCGGAGTGTATTAAACTGACCTTGTATAGTGGTTCGTTAAAAAGAAGTCCATTCCTTTTATATATACACACGGACTAAACCAAACTTACTTTTAGTAGTGGAAATCAGAATTGTACTTGTAGCCTTTTCCCTCTTTTATTATCATGCGCTTGTTTACAAGGAATTTGTTCAAGTCCACGAGAATATTGCGCCCACGTTCAAAACCGATACTTGCGTAACCTTTTTTCAAGGCTGCGATAACATTGGGATAGCCTTGCACTACATCCTTTCCAAATCCGTTTTCTAACGCTTCACGATGCTGTTGCTCCGTAAGTTCTGTAAGTGGAAAGTTGCGATTCTGTTTAGGTTGTTCAAAAACGTAATCTTTCACAACTTCGGGCAATGCAGTTTCATTGATGCGAAATGCAAACGGTTCAAAATCCTTGTCTCGAATGTGCATCGCCTTTACTTCGCTAATATCCACATCCTGCGTACTTTTGGTTATCTGTAGGACGGTTTCAGCCTTGTTGTTAAGTTCCGTTCCTATATGCCCACGTGTATTATCATCCCCTTTATTCAAGTGTAATACGGTGTGAATATGCAAATTATACTCACTTGACCAACGCATTAGCAAATTGATGAGGTCGGATGATTCGCTGGGGCTGTTGATGTCGTACATCAAATCACGGATACCGTCTATAATCACAAGACCTATACCCTCCATATTAGCAAGCATGTAGTCTATTATCTGCTTTCGCTTGTCGGGTGTACATTCTCTCAACACGACAAAGATAAAATCCTCTCTATCCTTATCAGTAGGAAGACCAGCCAAACGCATGATGCGTTCCATCACCTTATGGCAGTGGTATTTGCTCTGTTCTGTGTCCACATACAGAATTTTACGCTTGTTTTCGGGCAGGAACGCTGAATATTGCAAAACTTCATCATTCTTCAATGCCGCTGCCACAATAGCAGAAATATTGAATGTCTTTTTGCTTTTGGCTTTACCTGTGGATGCGCTGAAATTTCCCAGTGTTCCAATAGTTGAACCATTTACCCAAAGGATTTCGGGTGGCACATCGTAAGTATCGGTAATCTTCAAATGAATGGTTTTCCAAAGGACTGCAAAATCTTCTCTTGTTATTGCTGCATCCTCTTTCTTCTTTTCCGTCACTTTTTTGTCTTCCATAGTTTTACTTTTTTAAAGGACGGTTACTAAGGATATACTTCTGCGCTTCCTGTTCTATTTGCGCCTGTGTCTTGATAGGATTTTGGCGTAGCCACGCCTCCAAATCTGCCCGTTCAAAAAACAGCATCTTGCCCTGCGGTTTATAGTGGGGTATCAAGTTACCCGAAGTCAGTTTGTATAGGTAACTTTTGGAAAGGTTAAGAAACTTGCTCGCTTCCATCAAAGCTAAGCACATTCTTAGTTAAAAACAGCATCTGTTCGAGTTCCTCAACTCGCATCTCTAATGTCTTATCCATATTGCTTTTTTGGATTTAGTGAAACAATATGAAGGTGCGCACCCTCGTTTTCTTTTCGTTAACGAGGGCAAATGTATTGAGGATTAGCTTGATAGTGGATTAAGCTATGTTTAAGGTCTTAACCTATTCTTAAAGTCTTTTCAGTTGTTTGATATAGTTGTATATGGTTGCAAATCCTTTCTCATGGGAGATACCTTTCACATAATTGGTTGCTGTGGCTAAATCCCCTTGATTGAGGTATTTATCCCTACTTTTGTCTTTGGAAAGAAACAGTTTATTATTGGCAATAACCGATTGCCAATTACCGGTAATCAAAGACCTATTACTTAATTCCGAAAAAAGGAAAGCTACATATCTATTATTATTTGACCTTAATATTGCATTAGGTTTACAGGAGAGTATCGCTTTCAAATCATCAACAGTTACAGAGGCATTGAACATTTCCTCGTTGATGCAATCTGCAATCAATTCTATCTGTTTGTCATTAAGAATTGAACCAAACGGATTTTCCGTTTCAGCAATAGGGGGTACGACTTTTATCGGAAGCTCGGTGTTTGTTGTCGGCTTCTGTACTTCCTGTTCCGGCTGTGGCTCCAGTTCTGCCTGCGCTCTATCTTCTTTCTTTTTTCGCAAGTATGCTGAATATCTTTCCAACACAACGGTTTTAACCACTACAGAAAAATAAGGCAGTTCTTCATCATAGGCTGAATTGTCCTGTTCGTATCGGGAATAATCAAATGAAAGAGGAGAGAATAAAAGGTACTTTCTTTTTTCATCGGGCTTCAAGGCTTCCATAAAAACCGCTTTCCCAAAAGAAGTCATGTATGAAATAACAACGCTGTATCTCACTTAGTACAGAATAACTCATATACAAACTCGCTAATTCATCAGCAGCACGAATATACTCTTGTCCTTCCAATTCTTCCACCTGTTCCATATTCAGGTATTGGGATTTCATATAAATACTTCTTTCTAAGGTTTCATAGGCATGGTTAATGCAACGGTCAAATAACCTTTGTATATTGTCAAATTTAGCTTTAAACTCTGTATTTTCCATAATGTTCTCTGTTTCATTAATATGAGCAAAGATAACGATTCTACTTAAAAACTAATAATGGACAAAAGAGAAAGTATAAGAAGATAACCGCATTAGCCTAAAATTGATTATCTTTGCACACCAAAACGAGGTAGAAGGGACAATTATTCTTTTTTAACTTTATATTGTTACCATTTTGTTACTCGTCTATTTTAGAGAGATATATAACTAATTGATAATAAGAAAAATACTATAATAATATGGCTTTACAATGTGGTATTGTCGGACTACCGAACGTGGGTAAGTCGACTCTTTTCAACTGTTTGTCGAACGCAAAGGCACAAGCGGCAAACTTCCCTTTCTGTACAATTGAACCGAATGTAGGTGTAATTACCGTTCCTGACGAACGTCTGAACGCACTGGCTGAATTGGTACATCCCCAACGAATTGTTCCTACAACTGTAGAAATCGTAGATATCGCCGGACTGGTGAAAGGCGCAAGCAAAGGTGAAGGACTGGGAAACAAGTTCCTAGCCAATATCCGTGAAACAGATGCAATCATCCACGTGCTCCGTTGTTTCGATGACGACAACGTGACACATGTAGACGGTAGCGTAAACCCCGTCCGTGACAAAGAAATCATCGACTACGAACTTCAATTGAAGGACTTGGAAACGATTGAAAGCCGTATCCAGAAAGTACAGAAACAGGCGCAGACGGGTGGAGACAAAGCTGCAAAGTTAGCTTATGATGTACTTGTCCAATACAAAAATGCTCTGGAACAGGGTAAATCTGCACGTACAGTGACTTTCGAAACGAAAGACGAACAAAAGATTGCTCACGAACTGTTCTTATTGACCAGCAAACCGGTGATGTACGTTTGCAACGTTGATGAAGCAAGCGCAGTGGGTGGCAACAAATACGTAGATATGGTGCGTGAAGCTGTAAAAGACGAGGATGCTCAAATCCTGATTGTTGCAGCCAAGACAGAAGCGGACATTGCCGAACTGGAAACGTACGAAGACCGCCAGATGTTCCTTGCCGAAGTAGGCTTGGAAGAATCAGGTGTAGCACGCCTTATCAAATCAGCTTATAAACTATTGAATCTTGAAACCTATTTCACAGCCGGCGTGCAGGAAGTACGCGCCTGGACTTACGAAAAGGGATGGAAAGCTCCTCAATGTGCTGGTGTTATCCATACTGACTTTGAAAAAGGTTTTATCCGTGCCGAAGTTATCAAATACGAGGACTATATTCAATACGGATCGGAAGCAGCTGTGAAAGAAGCCGGAAAGCTGGGTGTGGAAGGAAAAGAATATATAGTGCAGGACGGAGACATCATGCATTTCCGTTTCAATGTATGATTATCAGTCATCACCAACGACTCATTAATTATTAATTCGCTAATAACATGAAGTATCTCATCGCAGGAACTGGAGGTGTAGGCGGCAGTATCGCAGGATTTTTGTCGCTGGCAGGCAAAGATGTAACCTGTATTGCCCGTGGTGCTCATTTGCAAGCAATACAAACGGATGGTTTAAAACTGAAGTCGGATTTAAAAGGCGAACATACGCTCCGGATTCCGGCAACTACCGCTGAAGAATTCAATGGAAAAGCGGATGTGATATTTGTATGCGTAAAAGGTTACTCGGTCGATTCTATTGTAGAACTCATTCAAAGAGCCGCTCACAAAGACACGGTTGTCATCCCCATACTGAATGTGTATGGAACAGGACCGCGGATACAGAAACTTGTTCCGGGAGTTACCGTTCTGGATGGTTGCATCTATATTGTGGGGTTTGTATCCGGCACAGGAGAAATCACCCAGATGGGGAAAATATTCCGGTTAGTGTATGGCGCTCATCGTGGCACTATCGTTAAAACCGGATTACTGGAAGCCATCCAACAGGATTTGCAGGAAGCAGGTATCAAAGTAGACCTTTCACCGGATATCAACCGGGATACATTTATCAAATGGTCGTTTATTTCTGCAATGGCTTTAACAGGGGCATACTACGATGTTCCGATGGGTGAAGTTCAAAAACCGGGAAAGATACGGAATACATTCATCGGACTCACTACAGAGAGCGCTGCTTTAGGAAAGAAGCTAGGTGTGGAATTTCTGGAAGACCCTGTCACTTACAATCTGAAAGTCATCGATAAACTGGATCCCGAAAGCACTGCTTCCATGCAGAAAGATCTGGCACGCGGACACGAATCCGAGATACAGGGACTGCTTTTCGATATGATTGCAGCAGCCGAAGAACAAGGGATTGACATACCGACCTACCGGATGGTTGCAGAAAAATTCAAAGAATAGCCACTAGAGAAAGAATGAAACCTATTAAATAAATAATACTACCAAGCCTATGTATTCACTTCTCAACATCAACTGGAACCCGAATCCCGAACTATTCAACCTGTTCGGTATTTCTATCCGTTATTACGGATTATTGTGGGCAGTAGGAATATTCTTTGCTTATGTTGTTGTTCACTACCAGTTCCGGGATAAAAAGATAGAAGAAAAGAAGTTTGATCCGCTTTTCTTTTACTGTTTCTTTGGTATTCTGATCGGCGCCCGTCTGGGACACTGTTTATTCTATGATCCGGGATACTATCTGTCACATTTCTGGGAAATGATTCTTCCCATCAAGTTTATGCCGGATGGAAACTGGAAGTTTACCGGATACGAGGGATTGGCCAGCCATGGTGGCACACTAGGATTGATAGTCGCACTTTGGCTGTATTGCCGCAAGACAAAGCTCCATTATATGGATGTATTGGATATGATTGCCGTAGCCACTCCAATCACAGCCTGTTTCATCCGCCTTGCCAACCTGATGAACTCCGAAATCATCGGCAAGCCGACTGATGTACCCTGGGCGTTTATATTCGAGCGTGTAGATATGCAGCCCCGTCATCCGGGACAACTTTACGAGGCTATCGCCTATCTTATCCTATTCTTCATCATGATTTATCTGTACAAGAATTACAGTAAGAAACTGCACCGCGGCTTCTTCTTCGGACTTTGTTTGACTTACATCTTTGTCTTCCGCTTCTTCATCGAGTTCCTGAAAGAGAACCAAGAAGCATTTGAAGACCACATGATGTTCAATATGGGCCAATGGTTAAGCGTTCCATTTATCATCATAGGCGTTTATTTCATGTTCTTCTATGATCGGAAGAAAGTAGAAAAGAAATGAAACATATCATAGATATAGAAACTTGGGGAGCGGACAGGAAAAGCAATCACCAAAGAAGGCAAATTAGTAATGCCTATCGCTATGACCATTCATCATGGATTTATAGACGGGCACCATCTTTCATTGTTTTACAGGAAAGTAGAAGAGTTACTAAAATAAAGCACAAACAAGGATTAGCATTCTCCCCCCATTGCTTCATATTACAGATTTTAAATTAAGGGGAAATAATTATTTCCCCCTGACTATCTTCTTGATATCATTCAGCTTATTCAATGCTTCAATCGGAGTGAGATTATTCACATCCAAATTCAGAATCTCATCACGAATCTGGCAGAGAATCGGATCATCCAGTTGGAAGAAACTTAACTGCATCCCTCCACGGTTCTCGCTCACTTCCGTCAACGGTTTACCGGAAATTCCTTGTTGGCGATTGTCAGATTCGAGCTGCTTCAGTATCTCATTGGCACGTTTCACAATACTTTTCGGCATACCGGCCATCTTTGCCACGTGAATACCGAAAGAGTGCTCACTACCACCCCGCTCCAGCTTACGAAGGAAGATTACCTTATTATCAACTTCTTTCACCGATACATTATAATTCTTGATACGTTTGAAGGATTTCTCCATCTCATTCAACTCATGATAATGCGTAGCAAATAAGGTACGTGCTTTAGCTTTCGGATGCTCATGGATATGCTCTACGATTGCCCAAGCAATGGAAATACCGTCATAAGTAGACGTACCACGACCCAACTCATCAAACAACACCAGACTTCGGGAAGAAACATTGTTTAGAATATCTGCCGCTTCATTCATCTCTACCATGAATGTTGATTCTCCGACCGATATATTATCACTCGCTCCTACACGAGTGAATATCTTGTCTACCAAACCGATGTGCGCACTCTCCGCAGGAACAAAGGAACCGATTTGAGCCAATAGCGTAATTAATGCCGTCTGACGTAAAAGCGCAGACTTACCAGCCATGTTCGGACCTGTAATAATAATAATCTGCTGCGTAGTATTGTCCAGCATCACATCATTGGCAATATACTTCTCACCGATAGGAAGCTGTTTCTCAATCACCGGGTGACGTCCCTGGCGGATATCCAATACATCATTATCTTCAATAATCGGACGGATATAACGATTCTCACGAGCCACATTGGCGAATGACAACAGACAATCCAGGCGGGCAATCTGATTCGCATTAATCTGTATCTGGGGAATAAACTCCGTCAATGCCTGTACCAAATCCGTATATAGCTGCGTTTCCAGCACCAGAATCTTATCTTCCGCCCCTAAAATCTTCTCTTCATATTCTTTCAATTCCTGCGTGATATAACGCTCTGCGTTGACCAACGTCTGTTTACGAATCCATTCGGGCGGAACTTTATCCTTATGTACATTACGGACTTCAATATAATAACCGAACACATTATTGTAAGCCACTTTCAAACTCGGAATACCCGTCCGTTCGCTTTCGCGCTGCTGTATCTGAAGCAGATAATCCTTTCCCGAATACGAAATCCGGCGTAGTTCGTCCAAATCCGCATTCACCCCGTCTTGAATCACTCCCCCCTTATTAACAGCCAACGGCGGGTCATTCTTAATCTCTTTGGCAATCCGGTCGCGAATAGTGACACAAAGGTTCAACTGCTCCCCTA
Source organism: Bacteroides sp. BFG-637 (assembly GCF_024793605.1). NCBI lineage: Bacteria > Pseudomonadati > Bacteroidota > Bacteroidia > Bacteroidales > Bacteroidaceae > Bacteroides > Bacteroides sp. BFG-637. Next base: position 1,554,876 of record NZ_JANUPD010000002.1, read on the forward strand.
TCCAGTTCAGACTTGCGTTATCGGCCTGGATACATGCCAACTTTATCGGCTCGATAGCCTGCAAAGCCACCTTCAACTGAACCACCTCACGAGGTGATACACGCCCTACAGCAACTTTGGAAATGATACGCTCCAAATCGCCTATCAGATGCAGCTGCTCTTCAATCAGTTCCTTAAAGTCCGGTTGACGGAAGAAATACTCTACCACATTCAACCGTTCGTCAATCGGCTTCTTATCCTTCAAAGGAAAGACCATCCAGCGCTTCAGCAAACGTGCTCCCATCGGGCTGATTGTCCGGTCGATGACATTCAGCAAACTGCTTCCGCCATCATTCATATTGCCAATCAACTCAAGGCTGCGCACCGTAAACTTATCCAGACGAACGTATTTGTCTTCCTCAATACGGGCCAAAGAAGTGATATGTCCAATCTGTGTATGCTGCGTCATCGTGAGGTATTGCAGGATAGCGCCGGAAGCAATGATACCATTCTTCAAGTGTTCCACGCCGAAACCTTTCAGGTTCTTCGTCTCAAAATGCTTCAGCAACTTCTCACGGGCAGTAGTCTCCGTAAATACCCAGTCATCAAGCTCGAAGGTAAAGAACTTGCTGCCGAAATTCCCCTCAAACATCAAACGTTTGCCACGTTCAAAAAGAATTTCCTTCGGGGCGAAGTTGTTCAACAGTTTATCAATATAATCAAAAGGTCCTTCTGCAGTTAGAAATTCACCGGTAGAAATATCAAGAAAGGCAACCCCACAGGAAGCTTTACCGAAATGAACGGCAGCCAGGAAGTTATTTTCTTTATAATTCAAGACATTATCATTGATAGAAACACCGGGAGTCACCAGTTCGGTAATGCCACGTTTCACCAATTTTTCGTCATTTTCGGATCTTCCAACTGGTCACAGATAGCGACACGCTTTCCGGCGCGAACCAATTTCGGAAGATAAGTGTCGAGAGCGTGATGTGGGAATCCCGCCATCTCAACAGTCTTTCCTTTTCCGTTAGCACGTTTCGTCAATGTGATTCCTAATATTTCCGATGCAACGATGGCATCCGTAGAATATGTTTCATAAAAGTCACCGCAACGAAACAGCATCACTGCATCCGGATGTTTTGCCTTCAAATCCAGAAACTGTTTCATCATCGGGGTGAGGACGATTTCTTCTTCGTTCACGGTTCTCTCCTTTTCTTTTTTATTTAGGGTAAACAATTGCAATATCTTTGCAAAGATAACGGTTTTTCGGCAGAGAATCAATGGCATTCTCCAATTCAATTTTCACAATTAGTGTTGCATACCATCAAAAAAAGAGGGTTTATTTCTTAACAAGTAGGAGAAAAATATTAAAACGTGTTATAAAACATACTATTTTTCTTGGATAATTTGCTAATTTCCCAATAGTCCGTATCTTTGCAATGTGTTTTTCATAGTATTAGATTTAAGGTTAACAAAGGTTGGAGCAAGGCGTTGCTCCTTTTTTATGTCCGTACGTTTCTTCCCTATTTAAATTAAAAGCAGAAAACGCTTGTTTCCAATGATAAAATACTTCTTTCCTCTCCACAACCCAATCCTACACATACATTATAAATCATTAGAGCAATGCAAAGAGCCAGCTACAATACAGCGCAAACCAAAATTCTATACTTTTATAAAAAAATAATAAACTTCAATTAATACTTGTCCAGACAGAAATTCATATTCTACATACAAATATTAGCATTTTTCTTGTTTATATCGGCTAAGAATAATACATTTGCATCTATACAAACCAAATTAATATAATTATGAATAAAATTCCCATTTCTTCATTGACACTACTTTTTGCTTTAATTTTACCATTATTTGCAAATGCACAGGTAACAGTAAAGGGTATTGTAACTGACGAAAGTGGGGTACCATTAGTTGGCGTTTCCGTCCGCTATAAGGAAGTCCCCCAAGTTGGTGTTACCACAGATATTGATGGTAAGTTTTCCATCAAGGAAGTAAAAGAAGGGAAAACGCTTGTTTTTTCCTATATCGGTATGAAAAATGCAGAGCGTTTACTAAAAGGGACAACCTCTTTCATCAAAATACAAATGGAGGCAGAAACAAGTGAACTCGATCAGGTTGTTATCACTGGTTATACTCAAACTACATTTAAAAAGATGACAGGTTCAGTAGGAATTATTACTGCCGATCAGCTAAAAGATCAGGCTCAACCTACTGTCGATGCCTTAATGCAAGGTAAAATTGCGGGTGTAGCCGTATCAGCTGTAACTGGACAGCCCGGTAGTACACAGAAAATACGAATCAGAGGTACCAATACTGTTACCGGAGACGGTGAGCCACTATGGGTAATTGACGGAGTTCCTATGCAGGGAAGTACAGCAGACATGCCCAATAGTTCTGAAATAAAATCGGGCCAGTTTGATGATTTATTCATGAATGGTGTTGCAGGGATCAATCCGAGTGATATTGAAAGTATCACTATCTTAAAAGATGCCTCCGCCACAGCAATTTATGGTTCACGAGCCGCAGGTGGTGTAATTGTCGTTACTACCAAAAAAGGAAAACAAGGAAAAACCAGAGTTAACTATTCTGGTAATGTTTCCGTCACTTTGTCACCCCAACGAGATTATTCTTTGATGAATTCAAAAGAAAAGCTTGCATATGAACAAGAATTATGGGATGAATTTTCTGCTCCCGGCTTTGAAGCAGGAAAAACAGATTATCCTGTCGTAGGCATAGTAGGCATTATTAGATCCGGAAAAGGTCGTTTTGAAGGATGGAATAAAGAACAACAGGATAGCTATATTAACGAATTAGGACAAACAAACACTAATTGGTACGACGAACTATTTCGTAATGGCGTATCCACTACGCACAATCTATCCATTAGTGGAGGAGGAGAAAAATATACTTACTATACATCATTATCATATACACGTAATGCCGGTCTATTAAAAAATAATGACTACGATCGTTATAATATAACTGCTAACCTTTCTATGAACCCCAACCAAAAAGTAAAATTGGATTTTGGGGCATCAATGTCATATCAATACTCTAAATCGCCAGCATTAAATAACATCAATCCATTTACTTATGCTTACTTTGCTAATCCATACGAAAGCCCATATAATACAGATGGTAGCTACAGAGCAGATGAAACCTATTATTCATTAGGAGAATATAATAATAAAAAAACATCCAGAAAAACTGTTCCCGACAGTGGCTTCAATATCATGCGCGAGATGAATGAAACTTCTTCACGCACTAAAAATGTCAATACTACCGTACGGACAGGAATCGATTATAGTATTATCAGCAAATTACGTTTTGTCGGATTAGCTTCGTTCACTTATTCCACTAACCGTTTAAAAGAGATCTACAACAGTGATACGAAAGCTGCTTTGGACAATCGTTTATCAGTAGATGGGTTAAGTCAGAAAGAGTATGCCTCTATATTACAACGCAATATTGACAACGAAAGTTATATGGTACGCGGACACTTCGCTTATGACGATCAATTCGGAAATGACCACTCTATTTCCCTTATCGCTGGTGCCGAGCTCCGTGGAAGTAAATCAAACAGTCTGTATAGCAAACGATATGGTTATGATGCAATAACAGGCAATACAATCACCCCGCTGCCATCAACCACGGAAGGTATCGGATATGCACAATTAAAAGAGTATTTGGCAGCCCTCGATGCCTCTACCGGAGAAACATGGAATGAACAACGTTTTGCTTCCTTCTATGCTTCCGCCGACTATTATTATAAAAATAAATATGTGCTGAATGCTTCTTTCCGCACTGATGGTAGTTCCAATTTTGGTAGTGACAAACAATTCAATCCCAACTGGGCTGCAGGTGCTGCGTGGAATATCAGTGAAGAAAACTTTATGCAATCTCTCAAACCGGTATTAAACCGGTTAACCCTCCGTCTGGCAACCGGATTCACTGGTAATATCAACCGTAGCGTAAGTCCACAAATCATCATCAACTATTTTGATGATTACCGCAATGTATCAAATAATGTTTTTCATATTGGCAGTATCACCACACCACCTAATCCGGACTTACGCTGGGAAAAGACTCAAGATGTAAAATTAGCCTTAGATTTCGGACTATTTAATGACTGTCTGAATGGTATCATCGAAGGATATTACCGAAAAAGTTCCGATATAGTAACGAGTGTGCAAGTACTATCAACTACCGGATATACCAGTCAAAGATACAATACTGCAGAGTTAGAAAACAAAGGTATTGAAATCACCTTAAACGGAACCCCTGTAAAAAGTAGAGATTTCACATTGGCTTTATCTGCCAATCTTGCCTACAACTTGAATATAGTAGCTAAATATAATCCATCATATAAATCTATGGGATATTCCAATCTATGGGAAGGCTATCCAGTAGGTGCTATTTACAGTGGCAGATTTACAGGTATAGATCCTGATACAGGACTTTATACCTTCCAATTACGCCCGGATGCAGAAATACATACCGCCACAGATTTGAATAAATCAGATAACTATCGTTATTATCTAGGAACAAACGAAGCTCCTGTAACCGGAGGTTTCAATGTAACAGCAGAATATAAAGGTATTAGATTGAGTGTTAATGGTACTTTTGCAACAGGAGCTAAACAGTTTGAGTACATTGAATCCCCGGCCTCATACCAAAGCACAGGGGGAGGAGTACAAAATGAATCAGTGCAAGTCTTCCAAAACGATTTATTCGCCCAACACTTAAATGTTCCCAAGATTGCTGCCGACCGGTGGACGACTACTAATACCAATGGTACCTATCCCCGAGTTTGGAATGTATTTGGTGAAGCATATGGTTTTAGCTATTACAATCCTATGAGCAAAGAAATAACTCGAGGAGCTTTTCTTACAGATCTATCATATATGCGCATCAAAAGCATAATTTTAGGTTATACCCTGCCCAAAAAACTACTGAAACAAACCAATCTTTCAAACGTAGATTTTTCGATGGCACTCAACAATTTTATAACTGTCACAAGCTATAAAGGCATGGATCCAGAAACACCAGGAGCAACTTATCCTGTAAGCCGGTCCGTTATGTTTAGCGTAAATGTAGGATTCTAAAAAGCAAAAAGACAATGAAAAGAAAACTATTTATATTTATATGTTGCAGTTTGTGTATCGCACTCACCTCATGTACTAAATACCTGGATGTAAAACCCAAAGGTAAGGTTATACCCCAAACTGCTGAAGAATTTTCTTCTATCCTTCATTATTGGTTAGATGATATTGAAAAAGGGCTAGATGATGTTATCGTTCTTTCACCTGAACGAACTGTTGATTTAGAACTTTTTGCAGAAGATCTTGACGGCACCTTAGCTAGTAGCTATGGAGTAATAGATTTGTATGCAGGAACTAGTATCAACAGAAATCAAAAATACTATTCAACATTATATTCCGCTATCAAAGATTGTAACATAATCATTGGAGAGATGGAAGATACAGAATCAGAAACGGCCAAAACCTTATTAGGAACCGCATGGAGCATCCGTTCTATTTGCTACTACAATTTAATGATACGTTATTGTGAACCTTATCAATTACAAACAGCTTCTGAAACACTAGGATTACCTCTTGTGGACGAGTTTGATATCGAAGCCAAGCCAAGCCGGTCCACTCTTAAAGAAACAGCCGATTTCATATTGAAAGGATTCCAACATGCGCTATCATACAACTCAACAGATAAAAACTATATTTTTACTGCACCAATAACTAAAGCCTATATGGCACGCTTCTTCTTTTGGACACAAGACTGGAATAATGCCATTATTTATGCTAAAGAAGTTTTAGATAAATATCCAATGCTTGAAGCTGACGAGTATGTTAACGCTATAAATCAAAAATTAGAGCCAACTAAGAACGTCATTATACGTTCATATACAAATGAGAATGATGTTGCAAGCATGGGATATCTAACTGCTCAAACAAATGTCCAGAAACGCCCTGTATGCAAAAACTTAGTAGACCTTTTTGGTAATACCCCAAATGATATCCGTAATTCAGGGTTTAATACCAAACGAATAACAACTAAAGTCGTTACCACAAAATTCCGTAGTGAAGAGTTATGTCTTATCATTGCTGAAGCATACGCACATTTAGGTAAAGAGACTGAAGCATTAGAATATTTGAATTTATTACGTTCCAAACGGATTACGGAAAATTATATAGCTTATACAATGGATAATCTCCCTGAGGTTTTTAAACAGAATATTACGACAGATGCAACAGGGACACCACTTACCAAATTAATGTCAGCTATCCTTTGTGAACGTAGGAAAGAACTATTTTTGGAAGGTGATCGTTGGTTTGAGCTAAAACGTAATGGACGTCCAGAATTCTGGATTGCCGCTAATGGGAAAAAATATGTAACGGAAAAATATTTATATACTTTCCCTATTCCCAAATCTGATGTGAACCTATTTCCTGGGCTTATCATACAAAACCCGGGATATATTGAATAACCATTAATACACTAGAACAATGAAAAAGCTATTATATACAATATTTATATTCATCATATCCTTTAGTACTTTTTCAGCCTGTGATGAATCTGAAGAGTTAACTCCTAAAGTAGATGATACAACAAGTGATTATTTACTTCCAACCGGAGTAATTCTCACCGCTCAAGAACGGGAAGAAGTCCAAGAACGTTGGAATGAATATAATACTGCCATTAATCAGTAAAATTAAAGAAAGATGAAAACTATAATAAAGGAAATAACTAAAATTCTGACAATAACATTATTGGCAATGATGGTTACTTCATGCAATAATGATGATGATGCAGGGGCAAATCTCTCCTTTAGCCGCTCTATCTATGTTCTACCGGCTACTGGAAGTTTAAATATAGAACTAAAAGCCTCTGTAGCTCCAGAAAATGATCTGATAGTTCCTATAACCATCGATGGTTCAGCAGTGTTAAATGATGAATACGAAATATCAGCTAAAGAATTTATAATAAAGGCAGGAGAAACAAATGCCCAAATAACAATAACTCCCAAAAATAATCTAGCCCAAGGAAAAGAAATCCGTTTGTCTATCAATCCGGTAGCAGGATATAGCTTAGGAGATAAGAATGTGGCTATCATTCCGATAGAAACCAAAGAACGTATTATGTACTCATTCACCACTTCTTATTCCCGCATTCTTAGTTCTATCCAAATATGGGTTGAAATACAAGGTGAAATTAGTGGACGAAGCTATATCCCTCAAACAGACATTGTACTTCCATTAAAAATATCTTCTTCCAGTACTGCAGAATTGGATACTGATTTTGAAATCGAGAATCACTCAACTTCTATAACTATTCCGAAAGGTACGCGACAAGTCAACTTCAGTGTTAATATAGTAGAAGGAGCAGAAGATTATGCTGGAAAAGAAGCCATCCTTGAATTGAAAGCCCCGGAAGGAGAAGATCCTGATTTATATTATGCAGGTTCATTCACTACCTTCACTGTAAAACTGGATCAATTAAAATTTATCGACTTATTAGGCAAATGGAAACCTGTTGAGCTTAGCAACGAAGATGGTTTTTATGTATGGGGTGAGGAAGAACTCCCCAGTAACGATTTTGAAGGAAAATTACCTAAAGATTTTGCTGCTGGTGACTATTTGGAATTTACTAACGAAGGCGGAGTCGATAGAATTATTCCCCACATGACTGGAGGTTTAAAAAAATATTTCTGTGGACCAGAACACAGGGTTACATTCGATCATATAAACAAAGAGTTCCTTGATGCTTCTATATTTGACTATATAATGGTCCCCTATTTTAAAATAACCAATATAAACAAACTCTTTTCTACAAAAACAGAAATTGGTGATGCCCTTTTGGGATTAGATAAAATAGACGATAACAATATTTATGTCTATATCCACGACTATATTCCAACCGATTTCTTTACGTATTCCTATGAACAATGGGGAGGATTTGATGCTGAAATGTTTGGTATTACATATAAATTCACACGAGTAGAAGAAGAATAAAAAATTAAGGATGCCCGAGTCATACGGGCATCCTTAATTCAAATTATACATATCTTATTTTCTCAACGCCTTCTCAATTATAAACAACCGATAATCATAATCCTCTCTTAACTTTTTCGTCGGTGCCATTGCTTTAGCTTTTGTATATTCCTGTTTCAAATCCATCAAACATCCATACCAAAAATGAGCTCTTGCCGGAACAGACAGATATGAAATGCTTTCAATTGGCTCCATTCCCCAATGAGAATAAGTTTCTCCAATCGCAAAGCTAGAAGAACCGGATGATGAACCTTTTTCTTTTACCGGACTTACATCCGACCATGAAATAACAGCATTCAAGAATTGTCCTTGCATAAAACGCTTAAATTCTGCAGAACTCTTGCCCATCCTGGCTTCCTTGAACAAGAAACTTATCAGATCTGAAATAGCCTGCTGTTGCGTATAAGGATCATTCGATTTACTTTCACTAAGCCAAATATTACTCAACTGCACTAATACCAAGTTTCCCAGGAATTTTTGAGAATAATCGGCAACACTCCCTGTTAAAGCACAATGATTCAGCAATTCCTTATCATCCATCCATGTCATCTTTTCAATCACATCCAGCATCCATAAAAAAGATTGGCGCTGAACCTCTTTTGGCACTGATTGAAAAGAAGGATAAACATCTCCATAGTAACTATCATTCAAATAAATACCACCCACTTGTTGCAATACATGCTTCATATATTCATTCACCTGCTTGATGATATGACCATATAAAACAGCACGCAGCTCATAGTCCATATCCTCCTTGTCCAACCACTGGTTGGCATTCTTTATTACTTTCGCTATATTCTCACAAGCTATTGTTGCCGAACGGATAGCATCATCCCCCAGATCCCTTTCCATTCCACGAGGGTCATAATACGCTTTCCTGTTTTGCACCCCTTTAAACAACAATAACGGATTGTGGTTACGTTCAGATATCAACGATTGCAAACCGGATAATTCCTCCTGCGGCGTAGTCTTTTTCATAGGTTGATACAAATAACGAATTACCCAATCATCATATACCCCTAACACCGATTGCACCAGAGGCATTCCTTCACTATAACTATCATCAGAAAGCAAATAGTTCATGGGGAGCTTATCCATAACGGAAGCAGATAACCCATGCTGCTTAACAAACTCCTTCGAACGAAGCGAATCAACAGGATAAGCAATAGATCCTGCCATATTATCACTCAACCCCAAACAATGTCCCCAATGCCTCAATAATAAAGACGTTAACGCTTCCTCTACCAAGCCCTCATCGGGCAGCAACGTACGAGCCTTCTCATTAAAAGAAGATGTTTGCAGAAAATAATCCAACTGGATTTTCGATGCCAAGTTGTGCGGAATGTAAATATTGGCACTTATAATCTCTCCTGTCAACGGATCACTCCAACAGTTGTCTGTAATCTGGTTAGACGGTGAAATGACATAACGAATACAGGATTTAGTAATATTATTGGCATCAAACACCGTACCGTCTTTAGGATAAGGCTTCACTACCAGCGCATTGGGAAAACCAATCTTCTGAAAAGACTTGTTCCATATATCAGCACTACGATACACACAGCGCTGCCAGCTTTCGGGCAACAGAGTATCTATATAAAAGACAATAGGGTTTTCCTCTGTCAAATTCCAACGATTCACCCAATACTGCACTTCACTTCCTTGCGCTTCATCCGAAAAGCTAACCTTGTCACTCCATAGAGTACCAACACGAGGATCTGCCAAACGAGGAAGATAATCTTCATCCTCCGGTAATAACATAAATGTACGCTTCACAACCGCACTGAAAGGAATATCGTCTGCTATCGGAAAAAGCCCGAATAACGACATGGAAAGACTATAACTCATATTGCATGAGATAGATACATTATCCGAGTAAGAGGCAATCCCGGATATCATCGACCGGTCTTGTTTAAAAGTAGCCTTCCTTTTCACCCAACCATCCATTGTATTATATGCCTTTGGATCTATCGGATTCATGTATTCGTCATCTTTAAACACATAAGAAGTGACATCAATCACCAAAGCACTATCAGGAGAATAAGCCTTGATTGGAAACTGCTCCAGAACAATATCACTAAAGCTCTTTTTCAATGCATCTCCGATACGAGAGTCATCACCGGTAATCGGACGATTGGCAACCCGATAAAGTCTGACCAACGAATCAGATTGGCAAAATCTCACCTGCAAAGAAGTGGCAGGGCGAAATCCCACGGACGATTCCTGCGGATTACTGACTTTATCAACCACCCCTCCCATCAACAGACGTTTACCTAAAACAGCCTTAGGAATTTCCATATATATCTTATTCTCAATCCAATAAAGATTCATTAATCCCTTGGACTCCACGCTATTGGATTTACCTTTCAATAGCTTTTCATAATCACTCTTCGATTTTACCTGCTCTGTTTTTTTCTTTTTCTTAGCTGCCCCTTTCAAAGGATAAGAAACGGACAGGGCAAAGACCGACAAAAAAAGTAAAAGGATATATTTATTCTTCATAATCATCTGTTTAACGCATTATTCATTTGATGAAGCAATAATTGATAGTGAAGTCGAGTATCTTTATCGACATGTTGCTTTTGATTATTCAATAAGTCGCGCACCCGCAAGAAATAACCATAACACATACTCTCCTGATTTCTGGGGACAAAGTACTCGGCCATTGGTTCTTCAAATCCGGCTACAGGATTAAACATACGTTCCAAGTCCGACACACAACATCCTTTGTGTCCTTCCCCTATCTTATGATGAAGCGTGGTTAACGATTCCCAAACATCCTCATCTGCCAATGATTTCGAATCTTTATTCCAATTGATCTTTGCCGTTGAAGCTAACTGTTTAATAAATAAATTCTGCAACTTCATTTGAGTAGAGGTTAGTTTACGCCCTTTCAAAGTAGGACTCCAGATGTATTCATAAATGTCATTCATACATTCGTCAACATCATATTTATCGCCTTCAGCTTTCAGTGCCGAAAATTCCACACGGGCAGGAGCCGCCATCAATAATTTCATCAGCACATTACGCAAAGCATCAGAAGGTTTACCAACCATAGGCAACTTATCCAATACATCGCTGTTATCTAACCAATCCATCGTTTCCAGCTGTTCCAGAAAATAACTCATTGCCTCTTTCTGCTTCTCCTTCGGTTCACTTTCCAGAGCTTCCACTTTATCACCGACCAGTTTTTCATGCAGATAAATGCCACCGATATTATGATAAACATGCAACATATAAGTCAAATACTGCATTATAATACCATCATAAATAGTAGATCGGTGTTTATAATCATTATCTTCCTTATCCAGCCATTGGTTCAGATTAGCCAAGATATACTTCAGGTTTTTCACACCATATTGAGTTGCTTTTACCGCATCATCTCCCAGATCTTCCGTTTGAGAACGAGGGTCAAGTATATCCGACTGTTGTTTTCCATACCGATATACAGGATCACCGGATAAATCCGTAATCCACTTTGAAGTAATCGCATACTCTTCTTCCTCTGTTTTAGCTTCCGGTACCGGTGTATAATTCCAACGAATCAAATAATCATCATACAGCCCAAAGCGAGGAGGCATCATACGAACTCCACGCTCCATATCACCGGGTTGTGCCACATAATTAAAACGTGCATAATCCATTATAGAGGTAGTGGTGCCATGTTTCTGTGTAAACGAAGGAGAACGCAGAGAGTCCACCGGAATGACGGAAGAAGCACTCATATTGTGCATAAATCCGAGACAATGTCCTACTTCGTGTGAAACGACATAACGTAAAGCATCATCCATCACTTCCCTTGGAATAATTTTATGACGGACACGTTTGTCAGCTTGAGCAGTCTGGATAAAAATCCAGTTATTCAACAACTTTATAACATCATGATACAGATATACAGAAGCATTCAGTATTTCTCCACTGCGCGGGTCTACCCAAGAGGGCCCCATTGCATTTTCAATAGCAATCGGTGCATAACGAATACAAGAGTATTTCAAATTATCCGCATCAAATTCCGGATCGTCTTTCGGAAATTCTTTAGCCTGGATAGCTTGTGTAAAACCTATTTTTTCAAATGGTTCATTCCATTGGTTGACAGCTTCAAATATAGATGCTTTCCAACTATCAGGGAAACAACTATCTACATAAAAAACAATCGGCTTCACAGGTGACACCTTTTTACCCTCTACATAACTTTTTAAATCAGAAGGCTCCAAACGCCAGCGATTTGCATAATAGATTGCCCGCATCGTCTGTTTGGTTGCCGAATATTCTTTTTTTATAGTCGGGAAAATACCAATCCGGCTATCCATCAATCGGGGACGGTAAGGAACAGAATCCAATAACAGGATAGAACGTGTCACCTTTGCAGTCAGAGGTTCGTCCTTAATGTCTTTTCCACTACCTCCGGTCAACGAATAAGTATAACTTAGGCAACTCCGGACAGATATATTGTCCTTAAAAGCTTTAAAACCATCAACAAACGACTTGCTACTTTGGAAAGAAGTGGAACGCTTACGTCCTCTCGACATATTTGCACTATATTTATCAAAAGGATCCATTAGCTTATTGTCACCCACAAAAAAACCGGTAACATCAAACACAACAGCCGTACTATCATTATTATAAGCAGAAATATCAAAAGCTTGCAATATGGCATCCATGTTACTTAATGCAATAGCCGTCTTCAATCGATTGTCATTATCACCACTCACATTATCTGTTTGAATAGCAGACAGACAGATTTTGTTATTCAGTTTTTCAAAACGAAAATGAATAGGTTCGGTAGGTTTTGATCCTATAATGGCATTTCTATTATCACTGATTTCTGTAACTGCAGAGCCCAACAACATATCACGTTTCAACAACGATAATGGAAGTTCAAAATAAACTTTTTCTTTCACTTTGTGTACAGTGATGAAACCTTCTGCTTTCGAATGATTAGATGAGAACAGTTTATCATAAGCAGTTTTTTCTTTCTCAACAGATTCTTTCCTTTTTTGTCTTTTTACGTTTAAAAGAAATAGCATTTGCTGATACAGCTCCTCCCAACATAGAAAATACTAAAAGAGCCACCCAAATTCTTTTCATTTTGATAATAGTGTTAATTCATACTCTAGTAATAGAATACAAATCTAAGAATTATAAAGAATTATCTCCAATAAAATCTACTTTTTTCCTTCAAAGACACTATACAATACGACACTTTGTTAGTTATTTACTTCTCTTACCCAGATACAAACCGCCTTTTAATGAATCAGACCACCCCTATAGCAATCATAAGATTACATACTATTTCTCACTTATAAACTGCTCAAAACTATATTTAAAATCCTCATTCAATATTAGCTTATACTCCTTGGTGAATTGATCAAATGCAGTATATGCCATTCCCATACGTTTCAAATCCACTAAAGCACGGCACTTAACGCGAACAGACTCTTCATCTAACGAATCAAATCGCAGAATACAATTTGAGATTTGTATTCTCAAGTTATCATTTCCTACAAATTGCTTGCTATCTCTTAACCGACTCAGAAGATCAATCATTGAATCGGAATAATCTGCTTTAAAACTATCTACCCAATCAAATTGCATGTTAGGAAGTAATTGACCAAATGAAGCCAGACTCAATAATTTTTCTAAATCTTCCTTATGAACCACATCTAAAGGCGCCATCTTTTGCATCAATTGATTTGCTATAGTATAATCATTATATACATGCCCCTTATTAAGAAAGTACCAATAACCATTTGCTGATGATATCTCCGTATCTCCCACCTCTTCCAACAAAAGACGTATCTTACGTATATTTACACTACGGTTATTAGAGAAACTCTCTTCTGACTTATCATACCACAACAGTTCTTTTAACTTGATATTAGAAATCCCCTTATTATTCTGATTGGAATAAAGAATAATAACAGATAATAATTGACGCATAATGGGCGTAAATTTTCCGGTAATGTCTTTTAAATCCCGATTAATTACCTGAAATCCGTTTAGCATATAAATTCCCGGTGTGGTGTTCAATACAGGAGCTTCAAACGAGGAATATAGGTGGTCATTTTCTTGAATTTCTTTTTCACTATTTATATCTAAAACGCCCCCTTCTTCTTTCTCACAAATATCTTGTTGCGAAATAGATATAACTTTTTTTCTTATCATACTTTCTGCTATTCCGCAATCTCCACCCAATTCCCCCCTAAACCTGCTACACAAATACATATAAACAGTAATTTCCACCAATTCCCCTTGCTTTCCTGTACTGTCATATTTTGAATAGGCAACACAGGAGATGCAATAGAATAAATATTAGCTTCATAATTATTCCCCTCTACCTGGTGAACTGTTACAGCATAATAACATTTTTCTGAAGCAAGATAAATTAAATCTGCATGAGAATTAACATCTAAGAAAGTATAAGGTATTGTATCACCTAAAACAGTTTCTTGCCCGTTCTCCAAATTTAAATCTTTTAAAACTAGAGAAGATAGAAAACGACCTGAAGAAAAAAACAATCCTTTTGCATGTTCACCTTTTTCTACTTCATCAACTATCAACGTAGAAGCAGCTACCTCATCACAAAGATTCTCCGGTATAGCCCACTTTTTTTCCAAAGAATAATCATTCAAGTTCAATTTATACAAATCCTTATAATGAACGACCCCATACTCCTGTTTGCCCAAGTCATTTCCCAATCCTCCATAAATATAAACCAGCGAATCGGTCTTCCCTATGGCACTCAAATAGCGGGGAGTAATCACATCCGGCAACTCTCCCTTTATCACTTCACCCGACAGAGATATTCTATTCAACTCACGGGTATACAAATGAAATCCATATCCCAGAATTTGTACAATCGATGAATCTTTTGGATTGAAAAACCGATTATGTTGTGTATAAGAAGACTGCCTTTTCCGTTGGATAGGAATAGACCAACTTTTTGTTTGAAAATTGAAAAAAGACAAATTCTCCCCATCAGGCTTCTCAAAGTCATAATAAACCAACTGGCTACCTTTATCTTTCAAAGGAACAAAAAGAAACTGGTTAGTGATCCGATTTACATCAATCAATGGCGAGAAAACATATTCTTTAGTTGTACTCCGTATTAAATCATATTTGACAATACGATCTTTTGCAATAAAATAACATGCCGACTGATCTTCACACGGGACAGGAAAAGTCTTGGATGAAAAAGATAACGTTTTCCTATGTTTCCAATATATATGACTATTAATAATCCATTCCGGATTTGATATAAAAGCTGTCATCTGCCGAAACTTGTCCTGAAGCAAAGTGTCAGATACTGCTTGCTCCAACGACCATTCATATTTTATGCTCCCAGGTTCCAGACCGATCTGTACATCCTTCAAAATAATAGGTGCCACGTCCGAAGTTGTGTAAGAAGCTAATTTATTAGCACCAAAGCAGACTTTAACAGAATGATTATCCGGGGCAGTAACTTTCTCTTTAGAAATAAGAGAACCATTATTTCTGACATATAACGTATCATTTTTATACTCCAATTCTATCTTTATCCTATTCCACTCATGAATATCGATAGCCGCGGAAGAATGTATCTTTCCTAAATATTGCTGGTCTTTAATCAAACACAAATAAGGCTCTTCGTTCACAGGATTAACCAATATCAGATTGAGGCTATTTCTATTGTCAACAATCATGCGGCATACATAACCAAAATGCTCGCCTTTTTCCCTAATCTTCAAATCAAAAGAAACAGATAAATAATCTTTGAATCTCACTCCCTGATTGCCGGACGGTATGATGAATGAAGTACGTTCATCTTTTGAATATTCATAAGCACGAAAAGAAAGGCCTCCGATATTTTCACCACCCCAAGTGACTATAGTCTTCGAGATAAATAAAATATAAAATAACAGTCGGATATATTTCATAGCAAAAGCTTATTTGAAGCAAAGATATAAAAATATGTTTTTTCAATCTTAGGATATTAAAATAATATAGTTACTCTGCACCAATAACGAAATATATCCGGCTATTATACTCCACATCCCTATCGAACCGGCATCCGGGATGAACGCAGTTCTCCTCTCAAATATTTAGCAGCTTCACCTGCCAGCCAAAGATAATGATCGGGTGCTTCTCCTTCATAAGTTATAAAAGAACTTTCACCCACCGGAGGTGTATTTGTACATTTAAAGAAAGCTGTCCCCTCATCTATCTCATCAAACATTGCCAAATAAAGGCTTTCTGCTCCTGCATCTACAGCACCTTTCACCTGTTTCCAGAAGAAACGTCCCCCTAATCTCGGAATCATGTTTTGCGGAGCATCCTTTTTCATGTTATGCCAACTAAAGCCCGGAAATAACACCGGCATATAATCTTTACCATTCGCTTTGCACCACTTTATATCTTCCTCTATCGATTTACGATATGGCTCATACGTATTATTATCAAAACGTCCTACCAACCATGGATGAACAATATCCGCCTGTTTTACCAGTTCAAGCAATCGCGTATCAGAAACAGCATCTATCGTTAATGTCCGCCAATGAGTAGGTACACCTACCAATATAGAACAACCTTCACTCTTCAGGAAATCAATGATTTTCTTTACCTGCTCATATCCATATTTACGGCGATCATTAAACCCTATTCCCCAAACAGCAACTAACGGTTTACCATGATGATAAACATAATGATTGTTGTTCCGGGAAACTAGTTTATACTTCTCACACAGCTCTTTCCAGTCACGTATCAATATATCTTCTTCACCGGCTTCCATACCGGAAAGGTCATACATCAGACAAATTGCCCGGTCATACTTTTCTGCCGAAAGAACAGCATTATTCAGTATCTTATTATAATTATCCTTCCCTTTCTGATTTCGTATAGAAACAACAAAACGTTGCATAAATACCCCATCAATTCCATATTGCTTCATCCATTTAAAATGCAGATCTGTAGTAGAAGCATCATACGAACTAAAAACCTTTGCTGGTGTCTCATCAGGTAACTTAAAAGCCGTTTCATAGGTTTTCTCATATTCAGAAACATCCGGCCAAAGATCAATGGTACACTTGCCCGGTTTGAACTCTTTTTCTTTTTCAAAATGTTTCCAACCCAAACCAGCACCGTCTTCAGGAGTATTAAACCAACCCTGATACCCTGCCATCACTAAATTCCTTATTGATTTGAAACGGACACGACTCATTGACTCCGTCGTTTTTGTCGCCGGATCAGACATCACCACCTCTTTAGGAAACTGATTTAAGGCAATAAATTCACTGATAAACCGATCCGGATATACTTTCACAAGGTTCATCCCTTGATACCCTGTCCCCAACACCTTTCCTACCGGACCTATCGTTATCATTTCCATATTGCCAACCTTTCCATAAGCATTGTTATGTAAATGCCCCGCAAATATTGCGTTTACTCCATATTTCTGAAACAAACGCACATATTTCTCTCGCATAGGCAAAGAGAAATTCGAATAATTCACAGGTTCATCCATCCGCTTTAGAAAAACAGAGCAATGAGTAAAAACAAACTTGAATCTGGCATCCTTCGTTTTCTGTAATTCCTGTTCCAGCCACTTAAATTGAACTTCTTCCCTCTCCTTGTCCTCTTCTTTTATTATATTTGAATCAATACCTATAAATGCACAATCACCATACCTGAATGAAAAATGGGTTTCTCCGTAGTTTTTTTTATAATTATCTATAGAAGCCCGGCTGACCTTACCTATATCGTGATTTCCCGGAATCATATAAACCTTTACTGAAGAGTCTATTTGAGCAATCATTGACTTATAAGCAGCAATCTGTTCCTTACTCTTCGAATTATTTACAAAATCACCGGTTATCACCACAAACGGAGGTTTTAACTGATTAATAGCTGTCACAGCCTTATTCATAGCCTCTGTTTCTGCCGAAATACTCTTATTATTATCCATGAAGCCAAATTGGGGATCACTTAATTGCAAAAAGAAAAAGGGAGTAGAATCCGCAGCTATCCCATGAGATACAAAAACAGCCAAGAGAAAACAAACGACTGATATTATTTTCTTTCTCATAAATTATTTATTGTTATCACGAGATACGACGATCTGCCTGATACATCGTATCCCGTTATTAATAACTATTACTTCTTAAATTGATTTCTGGTTATCTTCAGAAATTCAGATTTGTTTTCCTCCGTCGGTTCCAAATTCGTTCCTTTCTGGTAATTATTCCATGAATTGACTAACACAATGTTTTTACTTCCGATATTCCGTTTAGCTACATTACAGAAATTAATATAATCAGCAGTCTCTCCATCTTGCCCGAAAGTATATTTATAACTTGAAGTTGAATTGATACGGTCATTATAAGAAGGAAAGATACAAGGAACAAAGTCTGTATTCCATTTGGCTATTGTAGTCTTCCAATTGGCCCAATTCAAATCAACAAAACTGAAAAAGGCATAATAACGGTCATACATATTCGTTGACCAGTCGTTCACTGTCACTCCATCAAAAGAAGCAATCTGATGTTCCTCATAATTCACCGGAGCTACCCAACCGGTAGTAAATTCTCCAATCGCATAAAGATCATACCCCAATTCTGATACAGCCTTCTTTAATGCCGGGATGACCAAAGAATAATCAATACTCTTCAATGCAGAAGAAGAAAGGTTAGACGGAGTTATTAGAATAACCGGTCTTCCGTTCATTTTATAATAGGCCTCCTCATTAAATAAAGGCACTAAAGTATTCGTAAAGTCATTGATCATCTTATTCAAATTCTCTTCCTCTTGAAGCGGTTTGTCATTAGATACTTTCAGATGTTTGGTGTTATAATTGATCACTAAGCGGACTTTTGCATTGGTTGCCGTACGTACAGACTTAAAGTTTGTAATCAATGTATTATCTGCTGAAGCAGCATCCCAAGTTACTATCAGAAAGTCCAAGGCAGCCTCATCCGCCCAAGCAAGCTGTTGCTGTAACACTCCACTAGTTATAGACAAATATTCACCCAACAAAGGAGTACCGGCATATATTTTCTTACCGGACTTTAACCAGCTGGAAGAGGAAGTTATATTGGTATAATAAGCACCAACTATCGCATCCACAGGTAAATCCGTCTGTGGTATATCATACACATATTTGCTCTTATCAGGAGCCAAATGATCGTCTTTATCACAAGATACAGCTAACAAAGCGATGAATCCGAGCAATATAATAGTTATCTTTTTCATATCCTTCATTTTTTAATTATTTGTCAAATAAGGGTTAGTCTTAGTCGGCAATGCAAACCATAGCTTAGTCGACATTGCATCCTGTCCACCATCGAGATTTGCGATACCTTTCGTCAATTCATACTCATTGTTTGTTTTCTCGCTATCGGGATATACCAATCGCTGAGGAATATAAGCATAAGGATTATCCTTGGTGCCCGCATTCACAGCACCATATCCGGTTTCCGGCTGGAAATGCGGTGGGAATTCCAATACTTGGCTACGGCGAATCAGTGTCCACGCATCCAACGATTGATAAAACATAGCTATATATTGCTGCATGATAATCTGACGATAAATCGGATCAGGTTCATCAGATGTAATAGCAGAAGATACAATGCCGATAAAATCTTTATAATAATCTTCACCTTCTTCTGTGACTGTGAGATCTGTCAATGTATTCCATTTAATTCCCGGAGTCTGAAGATAATTATTCACCTTTCCACCGTCTACACCATATTGAGCCATTGAAGCGTTCACACCAGCATTGTAATAAGCCTCGGCTGTTTGCGAACCACTTCCCAAACCTTTATGAACCAATTCACTTTTCAACAGGCACACTTCTGCATAATTCATAATTACTTCTGCATAACTTTGCTCCGTGAATTTATCCTGTAATTGAGAGTAATCATCAGCCGTCTTTCCACTATGCGGATTGGGAGACAAGCTGACTCCCGAAGGCAAATTAGAAACTTTCGGTTGTCCCCAATAAGGTGCCCAATGGAAGTTATCAGGCATAGAAGCAGCATTGGCAGGAGTGAAAAACTTCTCCAACCGCGGATCAGCATAGGGAGCCATATACATCAGAATCGATTCACCGGCAGAGTGAAGCTTATCCAAATTACTTTCACGGTTGATGACCAGATAATCATAAAAATAATTTCTTGTATCTGCGTTATCTCCCCATTGCAAAAGACAATTATCTTCATTACTTGTCATCAAGTTCTGTTCATTTTTCATAAGTTCATCAATCACTTCAGTCGCTTTCGAACGGTCAGCATTACAAATACGAACCGCCAAACGCAAACGTAATGAATTGGCAAACTTCTTCCATTTCAATAAGTCGCTGGATTTCTGTCCTGAAGGAAAAATAGGGTCTGCTTTATAAACATCTCCATCCATCTTCAACCCGTCGGCACATGCTTTCAAATCATTCAGCATAGCATAATAAATATCCGATTCCTTATCGTAAGGCACTCTCTCGCCGGCATTAAATGCCTGACTTTTAGGAATACCTCCCCAGATAGAAACTGCTTGTGAGAAAAGATAGTTTTCCCATATTTTAGCAATAAGTACACGATTGTGATATTGCTCGTCATTTTCCATTTGCGTTTGTATAAAGTGAACAGGAAAAATAGCATAATTATATACATTCTTCCAATATGAATCATTGGTTGAACCTTGATTTCCATACCGTTGTACCTGTCCACCGGTAGCTCCACCATAATAATGGCTATAGTTGGCCAACAACACTTTTTTCATGCTTCCGCAAAAAGCATTCAGCGTATAATAAGAACTCGTATTGAACAAATATTCAGGATTAATTTCATTAAGTTCATTGGGATTGGCATTGGCAGATTCAAAGTCATTCGTACACGAAACGAAAGAAATGGCCATTGCAGCAAAACCGGCTAATAATATTTTAATCTGTTTCATAATATTCTATCTTTAGAAGGTTAGTTTAATATCAAATCCGACAGAAGATACGGGCGGCATTCCTCCATATTCTATACCTTGAGCATTTCCTGATGAAGAAGAAGCCTCCGGATCTATGCCTTTAGGAGTATTTTGATGAAGAATAGCCAAATTACGTCCTACCACAGCCAGTCGTAGACCACTAATCGGCAATTTCTTTATGATAGACTTCGGAAGACTGTAGGCAACAGAAAGTTCACGGAATTTAATATAGGAAGCATCAAATACAGATCTTTCATCAAAACTAGCATAGCGGTTATTAGGTTTGACAAACAAGAGACAAGGCGTTCCGTCTTCAAAATAAGCGTCCGGATATTGATAACCGGAAGTTGCCTTCGCACTACTCTCACCATAAATCACATTACTCACATAATATCCTTCACGCCCTTCGGCAGATTCGGCAACAACACCGGCTGTTGTCGCTCTATTCCATGTTCCCGAATAAAGAGTTCCTCCAATACGTGCATCAAACAGGAAACTAACTGTAAAATTCTGAATTCTGAAATTGCTTCCAAAACTTCCCGTCCATTTCGGCTCGGCACAGCCTAAATATTGCGTATTATCCGTTACCAATATTTTACCTGAAGAATCGACTAATTTACGTCCCTGATCATCACGTTTCCAAGCACGTCCCCGAATGACTCCATAAGGCATACCTTCTTCCAACATAATACTGACATTACTTGATTTCAATAATTGCACATTAGGATTTCCGTCCACTACCTTAATCACTTTTGACCGATTACGCGCCCAGTTGATATTCGCATTCCATTCAAACAATTTAGTCTTGACGGGAGTAGCAGACAACACAACTTCCCATCCTTGATTACGTACATGACCTGTATTCAAGAATTTAAAACTATAACCGCTAGGCACCGGCAAAGCGACTTTCGTTATCAAGTCATAGGCATCAGAACGATAATAAGTTACATCTACACCCAAACGATTATGGAAAAAGCGGAGATCAGCTCCAAGTTCCAAAGAACGGTTACGTTCCGGCAAAAGTTGATCATTATTTAAAGTTGTACTAATAGTTTGCAAAGGTGAACCATTATAAATGCTACCCAACTTATAGGTTTGATTAATCCGATATGGATCTGTGTCAGAACCGGCATAAGCAAAAGAAGCACGAATCTTACCGAACGACAAGATAGGTGATTTGATCTTAAATGCATCGGTAAAAATAAACGTAGCACCAAAAGAAGGATAAAAATAAGAGCAATTATCCAGTGGTAAAGTAGACGACCAGTCATTGCGGGCCGTTACATCTAAATAAACATAACTATTGTAACCTAATGACACCGAGCCGTAAGCAGAACGGATTATCTTCTTAGATTGCAGTTGAGTGGCACTAGGATACTCATTCGAGTTAGAAATATTCTTGAAATCAGGAACCAATATACTATTCACACTTTCCGTTCTTTTCTCCGAGTTGCGTTCATATCGGCTAATACCGGCAATGGCATTGACTGATATTTTATGAAATGTTTTATTATACATCAATAAAGCTTCAAAGTTAGTAGAAGTACTGTTATTGATCCAGTTCTTCATACCACCGTCCACATCACTACGTGCACCCAGATTAAAGAACTCCATTCCTTTCCACCAATAAGCATCCAGTCCGGCTTTACCTACCGCCTTCAAGCCCGGAAGTAATTTTACTTCCAGATTCATCGATCCACTCACCCTGTCACGCGTGTCAGAGTTCGTATTTTCATAAATATTCCAATACGGATTATAACCACGTTCACCAATCGGAATCATTTCATTTCCATTTTCATCCTTATAATGTTTCAATACATCAATAGAAAGCGAACGAGGAAGAGTAACAAACGCATATATAGGATTCTTATCCGAACCATTCATATATTGACGGTTGTCTACCTTTTCATGTGAGTAAGTCATTTTAGAATCTAAAGTCATCCATTTGGTAATCGTATTCATCAACCGGAGATTGAATATATCTTTAAAGCTTTCATTGATACCGTGTACCACACTATTCCCCTTACTTCTCGTATACGATACGCGATAATTATTCTTTTTCGAACCACCTTCCACAGCTAATGTATGCGTGTACCGATGGGCGGTTTCGTAGAAATCCTTCACATTGTCCGGATGTGAAGAATGAGTAGTAAGTACGCCATCATGTCCATAGATAACCTGATCCCACAAAGGTGCTCCCCAGCTACGCAATTTAGCACCTGCAGAAGAATTATAACCACTGAAATTCGGTAAATCTGTTTGCAACCTGTTACCATTAGGTTGAAGCGTCAATTTATGGTCAAGCAAATAAGAGTTCTCTCCTGTTCCCCAACCATTCTGATAATCTAAAAACTGGTTCACTTTTTCAAATTGAAAATTTCCGCTATAAGATACTTTTGTTTTTTCGAATGTGCTCGAACGTTTAGTTGTCACCAATACAACCCCCTGTGCTGCACGCGAACCATAAAGTGCAGCAGCATTCGGTCCCTTCAGGATTTCAATGCTTTCAATATCATCCGGATTGATATCCGCTACCGGATTACCAAGGTCGGTAGAACCTGTACCACCATCAACGGTCACACTTGTATCACCCGGTTCGTTTTCAATAATCATACCATCAATCACGAATACGGGCTGTGAGTTTTCAGTCAGTGAGCTTGTTCCGCGAATGACAATGCGCGCACTACCATTGCTCGTTCCCGGAGGAGTAATGGTAACCCCCGCCACCTTACCGGAAAGAGAAGATATCAGATTGCCACTACTATTTTCTGCCAAGGCTTCCGCATTTACACTCTGCCGTGAATAATTAAGACTCTTAGCTTCACGCGTCACTCCGAGAGCGGTAACAACCACTTCATCAAGAGCCTTCGCCGTGCTAGCCAAAGATACATTGATATGAGTCAAACCGGTAATTTTAGCCGTTTTCGTCTCCATTCCGACATACGAAAATTTCAATTCTTGACATCCATTAGGCACATTAAGTGTAAACATACCATTTATATCGGTAATTGTACCTACCGATTTAGCGTTCGTCTTACCATCCGGATCAACAGCTACCACCGTAGCTCCTATGATAGGCATTCCATCCGCAGCATCTGTCACTTTACCCGTTATACGCTTTCCTTGCGCATAACCCGATACACTTATTACTAAAAAGAATAAGAATAGGAAGTAGTTTTTCATAATACTTAATTATTAAATTAAAGAATACAGTATTGATTAATGCATTAAAGATGAACCAAAGATATTTTATGGTGATTAATATTAGATTAATATTCTCTTAATGGCGGGACTTTACAAAAAAAATATTTGTAGAAGATAGATTTTAAGGTTACATTAAGTTTTCATTAATCAAACCATCCTATATTTACAGCAAATCTAATTAAAACCATCGAAAAATAAAAAAATCTGTTTATGTACAAGAGAAAATTCATTCCGTTAGTACTGTTAATGATTTTAATCGTCAATGGATGCAGCAACAAGCAAGAGGTAGTGTTAACTCCGGTTGACTATGTAAATCCTTATATGGGGAATATCAGCCATTTGTTAGTTCCTACTTACCCAACTGTCCATCTTCCCAATAGTATGCTCCGCATCTATCCGGAAAGAGCAGATTACACCTCTGATAAAATAAAAGGCTTACCGGTCATTGTCACCTCGCATCGGGGAAAGTCTGCATTCAGCCTGTCTTTCTATCAGGGAGCAGAGAGCGGATTACAACCGGTATATTACTATTGTTATGATAATGAAGTGATAAAACCCTATTCCTATTCTTCCTATTTTGAAGAAGAAGAGGTTTCCACTAAATTTGCTCCCTCCCACCAGGCAGGAATCTATGAACTAAGTTTCCGGAAAAACGATGCTCCATATTTAATACTTAGTACCACCAATGGTGAGCTTAAAACTACGGAGAATACCATTTCCGGTTATCAGAACATAGATCATCAAACCAAAGTATATGTTTATATGGAGACTTCCGCACTACCGGAAAAAACGATGACTGTCAGCAAAGAAGAAATAAATCACAGCCACACTGCCATAAAAGGCAAGAACGTGGGTATCGCTCTCTTATATTCAACAGATATAAAAACAATCAAAGTTCGCTACGGCATTTCCTTCATTGATGAAAAGCAAGCAAAAGCCAACCTACAGCGGGAAATAAAAGATTATGATGTGGAAAACCAAATGAACATTGCCAAAAACATCTGGAACCAAACATTAAGTAAAATCAAAGTGGAAGGAATAGACGAAAATGCAAAAGCAATATTTTATACTTCCCTCTACCGGACTTACGAACGGATGATTTGCCTTTCGGAAGACAACTGCTATTACAGTGCTTTCGACAACAGTATCCACAAAGATTCTGTCCCATTTTATACCGACGATTGGATTTGGGACACGTATAGAGCAGTCCACCCCTTACGTGTCATCATCGAACCACAAATGGAAGCTGACATGATTCAGTCTTTTATCAGAATGGCACAGCAAATGGAATATAACTGGATGCCTACATTTCCTGAAGTGACGGGAGACAGCCGTAGAATGAATTCCAATCACGGTGTAGCCACTGTTATTGATTCATATATAAAAGGGATCCGTAACTTTGATTTATCAGCTGCTTACGAAGCCTGCAAACTTGGTATTACAGAAAAAACGTTAGCCCCGTGGTCAGGCATAAAGGGAGGTGAAATCACAAAATTCTATTGGGAAAACGGATATTTACCGGCATTGGCACCGGGAGAACAAGAAACAGCTGACGAAGTACACCCATTTGAAAAACGCCAACCGGTAGCCGTCACTCTAGGTACGTCTTACGATGAATGGTGCCTGGCACAAATAGCCAAACAACTTGGATATGAAAAAGACTATAACTACTTTCTACAAGGGAGTAAAAACTATCGGAATATTTTCAATCCTGAAACAAAATTCTTCCATCCCAAAAATGCAAAAGGCGAATTCATAGAACCCTTTGATTATGCCACTGCCGGCGGATTAGGTGCTCGTGAAGCATACGGCGAGAATAACGGTTGGATATACCGATGGGATGTTCCCCATAATATTGCTGATTTAATTGAACTGATGGGAGGGAAAGAAGCATTCAGAAATAATCTTGAAACGATGTATAACACCCCATTGGGCGAAGCCAAATATGTATTTTATGCGCAATTACCGGATCATACGGGTAATGTAGGCCAATTTTCAATGGCTAATGAACCCAGTATGCACATTCCTTACCTATACAATTATATAGGAGAACCCTGGAGAACTCAAAAAAGAGTAAGGACATTGCTCGATGAATGGTTTAGAAATGACCTGATGGGACTTCCGGGCGACGAAGATGGCGGAGGAATGTCAGCATTTGTAGTCTTCTCCATGCTAGGTTTCTATCCTATTACTCCTGGTTTGCCTATTTATGTCATCGGAACTCCTATGTTCGAAAGAGCAGTTATTGAAACAGGAGCTGGCAAATCATTCGAAGTCATTGCGCACAACTATTCGCCGACAAATAAATATATCCAATCAGCCAAATTAAATGGCAAAGATTGGAACCAGTCCTGGTTCGAACATAAAGAACTGATGAATGGCGGCAAACTGGAATTTACAATGGGAAACACTCCCAATAAGAATTGGGCGGCAGACAGTGTGCCCCCTTCTTTTGAAATGAATAAATAACAGAATATGAATAAAATATTATTTGTCCTTTTATCGCTTTTGACTTCTCTGCAATCATACTCCCAAGAGCAAAATGAAAAAGAAGTTTCATTTCTCTTGTTGGGAGATATACACTATGATTTATTGGAAGATCACGATATGGAATGGTTATCCACCAAACCGGATGATCTGCGCCAAGTTACCAAAGAATATTCAGTATTCACGAAAAATACATGGCCGGAATTCTCCCGGATAATCAGCGGGAAAGTTCAAAAACACCAGCCGTCAATAAAAGCTGTTCTGCAAATGGGGGACTTGTCAGAAGGATTAGCCGGTTCTCCACAAAAAGCAATACAGATGGCTAACAGTGCCTTTAAAGCTGTCAACAAAATGAATCTGAAAGTACCTTTCATTATGACTAAAGGTAATCATGATATCACAGGGCCAGGGGCTAAAGAAGCTTTTGAAAAAGTCTACTTACCCAATATGGCAAGATTGGCAGGATATCCATCCTTACAGTCAGCCAATTACACTACTACTCTTGATGATGTATTATTTGTGTGTTATGATCCATGGGATCAGAATCCGGAAGGACTACAACAATTAGAAAAGTCACTAGCCGGTTCGAAGGCTACTTACAAGTTTGTCATGTTACACGAGCCTGTGATTCCGGTAAACGAAAGATGCTGGCATGTATTCCGACAAGACAATGCCAAGAGGGAACAATTACTGCAAATCATCGCCAGTCAACAAGCAATCGTACTCTGTGCACATCTGCATCTATACTCCGTTATCTGTCGGGACACTCCTTGGGGACCTATCGTTCAGATTCTCGTCAACAGTGTCATCAAAGATAAAAATATGCTGATTCCGAAAAATGTAGTTACAGACTATAGTCCTAAATTAGTAACGGCACACCCACAATGGCAACCTTCTACTCTACAACAGCGTATGGAATGGATTGATAAAGAAACTCCCCATATCCGTTTTTTCAAACAAATGGATTTACCGGGCTACGGCATCCTTTCTATTGACAAAGAAAACAACCAGATGCAATTAAAATATTATGCCGCATTTGGAGAAAAGCCATACGATACAGTCAACATATCCGAATTACTTACTTCTAATTAAAACATATTAGCCATGAATGTAAAATTTAAAACTCACTTATTTATTCTCTCCTTATTCTTTTGCTATAATCTATCAGCACAAGAAATCGTCAAAGGAGATTTTAAGAACGAAAATCCACAAAGTTCGTATGTTCCTTCATTTGACATGGATGCTACCGACAAACCGGTGAAGAATGTCATCTTAATGATAGGTGACGGCATGGGACTGGCACATATCTGTTCAGGAATGTATGCCAATCAAGGACAGCTTACTATCACTAATTTAAAAACATGCGGTTTCGTCAGAACGCAATCCGCCAACAAGTTTACAACAGATTCAGCTGCTTCCGGAACTGCTTACTCAACCGGAAAAAAAACTAAAAACGGAGCGCTCGGAATGGATGAAAATAACCAAGTTATTCCAAACTTACCGGAGAAGTTATCCGGCTATGGCTACATTTCAGGAATTGTTACCACTGACAATCTCGACGGAGCTACTCCTGCTGCTTTTTTTGCTCACCAACCGGAGCGTGGAATGTCTAAAGAAATTTGGGCGGATCTTCCTAACAGTAAGCTGACATTCTTTTCTGCCGGTAGTTATGAACTATTTGAAAAACAAGTACCAAACGTTCAAAAGGAAATCAAAAAAGAGTTTACCATCATAGAGGAACCGAATGACAAAGCTATCAAGAAATCTAAAAAACTGGGATACTTACCCACAAAAAGCAAAACAGCTTCTGTAAACGAAAACCGGGGAGATTTCCTTCCGTCTACCACCCAAATGGCTATTGACTATCTTTCGAGCAGGAGTACTAACGGTTTCTTCTTAATGGTAGAAGGTGCCCGAATAGATAAAAGTGCGCACAGTAATGATTATTCGGCAGTTGTCCGTGAAGTATTGGACTTTGACAAGGCGGTAGAAGCTGCTATCAGATTTGCAGAAAAAGATGGAAATACATTAGTGATTATTTCAGCTGATCATGAAACCGGAGCATTAGCTTTACGTGACGGAAACATAAAAGAAGGCAAAATGAAAGCAATGTTTGTATCTAAAGGACATACACCAATCATGGTTCCACTGTTTGCATACGGTCCACAATCCAAGCTTTTTGGTGGTGTTCAGGAAAACAGCGATGTTAGTAATAAAATTCTCCAATTACTCGCTAAATAAGATATAAAACAGATCTGTCATTCAAACTGAAATAAGAAAGAATTTCTTCTATATGAAAATAAGAAATTCTTTCTTATTTTTTCTCTGCCTGATAGACTCCAAAAATAATGCAACCTGCTCCCAATAATGTAATCCATGTGATTTGTTCGTGAAGAATGATTACGGATGCCACCATTGTTACCAACGGATTGAGATAGATATAATTGGAGGCTCTAACGGTTCCCAACTGTTTCAATACCACATTCCAGAGGACATAACAAACCAAGGATGCCAGGACGGCCAAAAATAAGAGATTGGATAATACAACCGGTTTTAAAAGTACATCGAAATCCGGTTGCAGTGGATGAAGAAGAAAGGCGGGAAGTATGGTTAATACTCCATAAAAGAATATTTTGCGGGTGATAAATACTGTGGGGTAACGCCCTGTCATTTTCTTTATCACCAAACTATAAAATGCCCACGACAGGGCAGCAAGTAAAGTAAGCAAATCCCCTACCGGAGATAATTTGAGTACAAAACTACCGTTGAAGACCACCAGCCCCACCCCGATTAAAGCTAATATGGAACCATAAATCAAACCTTTGGTGGCTTTTTCACTCTTATAAAAGAGAAGAGAAAGAATGGTAGTAAGCAAGGGAGCTGTGCAAATGATGAAAGCGACATTGGATGCTTGCGTAATTCCCAAAGCTGTATTCTCTGTAAAAAAATAGAGTGAACCACCAAAGAAACCTCCTGCCATCAACCAAAGTTCGTCTTTCCAATTACTCGCAAACAGACGTTTGGGAGAAATCACCCAAATACCCAGATAAGCAATGAGAAAACGATAGGAAGAATATCTCCTGTGGGGTCAGTCCGTGATTAATCAATACTTTGGTTGATATGAAAGTCAATCCCCAGATAGCAACTACAAGTATCGCAATCAGATGGTAATATCCATGCTTCAATTCCATAATGGTGGTGATGTTTGTTTAATAGAGTGCAAAGATAGCGAGAAGTTATGGAATGTTTGTTTGGAGAAGTAACAAAAAGCCCGTACCTTTGTTTATGTTCAAAGAAAACTCCTAAAATAAGGTATAAGTTATGGAAGAATATATAGCTCCGGACAGGAAACGTATCCCCTATGGTATGATGAACTTTGCAGTAATCCGCCGCGACGACTGTTATTATGTGGACAAAACCCGGTTTATACCCATGATAGAAGAAGCGGACAAGTTTTTCTTCTTTATTCGCCCGCGCCGTTTCGGCAAAAGTCTCACAGTAAATATGTTGCAGCACTATTATGATATACTTGCCAAGGATAAGTTCGAAGCGCTGTTTGGCGACCTTTACATTGGGAAGCACCCTACACGCGACCGGAACAGCTATCTGGTACTATACCTCAACTTCTCCGGAATAGTAGGCGAACTGCACAACTACCGCAAGGGACTGGACGCGCATTGCCAAACAATGTTCGACTACTTCTGTGACATTTACGCCGACTATCTCCCCAAAGGCATCAAGGAAGAACTCGACAAAAAAGAAGGAGCTGTCGAACAATTTGAATATCTGTTCACAGAATGTAATAAGACCAACCAACGTATTTACCTCTTTATCGACGAATACGACCATTTCACCAATGCCATCCTCTCGGATATAGAAAGCCTGCACCGCTATACGGACGAAACACATGGCGAAGGTTATCTGCGCGCCTTCTTCAATAAAATCAAAGCCGGAACCTATTCCAGCATCGAGCGTTGTTTCATTACCGGCGTAAGCCCCGTGACAATGGACGACCTCACAAGCGGTTTCAATATCGGAACCAACTACTCGCTCACACCGGAATTCAACGAGATGATAGGTTTCACGGAAGAAGAAGTGCGCCAAATGCTCACTTATTATTCCACCACCAGTCCATTCAACCACAGTGTGGACGAATTGATAGAAATAATGAAACCCTGGTATGACAACTACTGCTTTGCAGAAGAATGTTACGGTGAAACCACTATGTACAACTCCAACATGGTACTCTACTTCGTCAAGAACTACATCCAACGAGGCAAAGCCCCCCGGGATATGGTAGAAGACAATATCCGTATCGACTACGAAAAATTACGTATGCTCATCCGGAAGGACAAAGAGTTTGCCCATGATGCCTCCATCATACAGACATTGGTGAGCGAAGGCTACGTCACCGGAGAACTGAAAAAAGGTTTTCCTGCCGTCAATATCACCAACCCCGACAACTTTGTGAGCCTACTCTACTATTTCGGTATGCTCACCATTAGCGGCACGTATGAAGGAAGGACCAAACTCACCATCCCTAATCAGGTAGTCCGCGAACAAATCTACACTTATCTGCTAAGTACCTATAACGAAGCCGAACTCAATTTCAGTAGTTACGAGAAAAATGAACTTGCCAGCGGCCTTGCCTACCGAGGCGACTGGAAAGCCTATTTCGGTTATATTGCTGACTGCCTGAAACGCTACACCTCCCAGCGTGACAAGCAGAAAGGTGAATTTTTTGTCCACGGCTTTACGCTTGCCATGACGGCACAAAACCGTTTCTACCGTCCCATTTCCGAACAGGACACACAGGCAGGCTATGTCGACATTTTCCTCTGTCCGCTACTGGATATCTATTCAGACATGAAGCACAGCTACATTGTGGAACTGAAATATGCCAAGTATAAAGACCCTGAAAACCGCGTGGAAGAACTGCGACAGGAAGCTATTGCCCAAGCGAATCGTTATGCTGACACTGATACGGTAAAGAGAGCAGTCGGCACTACACAGCTTCATAAGATTGTGGTGGTGTACAAAGGAATGGATATGCCGGTATGTGAAGAGGTTTAACAGATAGGCTAACAATATGAAAAGATCAATAAAACGTTTGCCCAAACGCACGCAAGAAGAGTTGGCGGTGTTGCAAGAGCTGATATTGTCAAATCTTACGAATGTGCGTATGATTATCTTGTATGGAAGTTATGCGCGGGGAAAATATGTCATCTGGGATGAAATATACGACGAACGTGGAGTAACTACTTACTACCAAAGTGACTTGGATATTCTGGTGATATGTGATACGAGAGACGCAAATAAAGCAGAGAGGCATGCGCGCGAGGTGATCGTTCCTAAATATGATACAAGAATGGAAGGAAAGCGGCATCCGGCACCGCCTAATATTATTGTAGAAACTCCAGTGACTATTAATAGAGCTATAAGAAGGAAGCATTATTTCTTTTATGAAATTATAAAAGACGGAATTCTATTGTATGACAATGGTACGTTTCAGATTGGTAAACCTGAGAAGTTGCCGTATCGGGAGATTAAGCAATATGCAGAGGAAGAATATGAAGAATGTTTCTACATGGGAGAATGTTTTCTAGATTCGGGGCATACTGCTTACGAAAAAGGTAATTTTAAATATGGCTCTTTCTTATTACATCAAGCCTGCGAACGTTACTACAAAACGTTTACTCTTGTGTATAGCGGTATTCGCCCTAAATCTCATGAATTGAAAGTACTAGGAGCGATGGTCAGAAGCTGTTCACGAGGATTTGCTAATGTGTTTCCTACCAATACTCCCGAAGAAAATAAAGCGTTTGATAAATTATGCAGGGCATATATCGAAGCGCGATACAACCGGCTGTTCACCGTTAACAAAGAGGAATACGAGTATATGCTGGCACGAACAGAGGTGCTGCGCGAAGTAACTATCCGGGAATGTGCTGCACGCATAGCGTATTACGACGAGATGATAGAAAAAGAAGAGAAAGACAAGATATAACCATATATTGTAAAAATGAAGAATTACCCTCATCACAGATAGCTGTAATGAGGGTAATCACGTTAAAAGAGAGTTTCTAGATATCTCCTTGATATCATATTCTTACATGAAAAACTATTTGGTCACCTTGTAAGTTCCACTTCCATACTCCTTTGACTTCATCTCTCCGGGAAGGGTTACGGTAGCGGTAACACCCTTAGGAATGGTGAATTCCCAAATCCAGGTATCTCCTTCGTATTTCCAAGCGCTCTTGATGAGTCCGGCGGCGGAACGGTATTCGGCAGTTACGTGTCCCAATCGCTTGTCTGGAATGGGCTTCATAATGATATGCTTGAAGCCGGGAGTAGCAGGATCGGCTGCAATGCCGGCAACAGTTTCCCAAATCCATTCACATACGCATCCGTAGGCATAATGATTGAAGCTGTTCATACCGCGTGGTCCCATTCCTTTGTCTATCATATAGCTGTTCCACCGTTCCCAAATGGTGGTGGCTCCATTGTCCACAGAGTATAGCCAGCTTGGGTTCTTACGTTGAAAGAGGAGTTCATAGGCAATGTCTTCCATGCCATTCTCCGTGAGGGTGGCCATGAGGATGGATGTGCCCAAGAATCCGGTCTGCAAGCAAAGATCGTGCTGTGCGAAGTTTTCACGCAGGCGGTCTATCATCTTCGCTTTGGGTTCGCCTTCCAAAAGCTGGTTCTTTAGGGCAAACAAGGCAGGAGTTTGCATGGTGTTGAGGATGGCGGTTTTGAAGGTGCCGTCCTCGTTGAGGAAGTTCTTTTTGATGTATACCTTTGCCAAGTCGGCCATTTGTTGGTACTTGGAGGCATTGCGGCCAGTAGCGGCAGCCATGTCTCGCATCATGAAAGCATCTATTACCCAATAGGAAGCGCTCAAATAGTTCCAGTAACTAATAGCATCGGGAAGCGGACCTTGGGGAGAGAAAGCCAGTCCGCTACAACTTTCCAGCGGTTCGTAGCTCAACCAGTCAGCCCATTGGTAGTTGCCGTTCTCGCCGCAGAGGGTCTCGTGGTTATACTTGGTGTCGTTGATATGGTTCATAAACAGGTCCATGGCGTTCCAGTTCTCCTCGATGATTTGCGTGTCATCAAATTGCTTCCATACCGTCCAGGGCACGATGATTCCGGCATCGGCCCAACCCAAACGCATTTTCTCATCACCGTATTGTGCCAAGGGAGCCACTCCGGGGAATCCGCCCAAACTGTTTTGGGTGTCGCGCATATCACGCATCCACTTGTGGAAGAACTTCATGGTGTTAGCAAAGAACGTACCGGTTTCGGCAAACACTTGTGTGTCTGCTGTCCAGCCCAAGCGCTCGTCGCGCTGCGGACAGTCGGTAGGTATTGAGAGGTAGTTGGATAGCTGCCCCCAATAGGTGTTGAAAATGAGCTTATTCACAAGGTCGTTACCTGTGGTGATAGTGCCGGTTTCCAGTTCCTTTGTGATGGAAGTAACGGGGATAGACTTCAACGACTTGATAGAGACATTTCCGGTGGCAGTTATGGAGACGTAGCGGTAGCCGAAGAAGGTGCAATGAGGGTAGTAGGTCACATAATTATCTCCGGCAGCAAAAGTATAATCCAGACGAATACCGGTGTGGGGGATGCGCAGATTTTCGCGATGGCAACTTCCTTCCGGACCGTCCATGCCACGAATCTTAGCACCGTTGCCGTCATTGAGCAACTCTGCGGGAAGGCAGATCAACACTGTTCCCTCGGCAGCTTTGAATACGAAAGAGGGTACACCGGCACAGTTTTGCCCGAAGTCCACCACTAACGTCTCTCCCGGACTTACGGTCATCTCCTTGCCCGATGCGAACTCACGGGCGATAATCACCTTACCGAACTCGTTCTCTTTCGCTCCTTCTATATTCTTCCAAATATATGCTCTGATAGGAGCAAGAGCAAGATCTGTACGCAGATAGACTTCCGCTCCGTCCGAAGGCAGAATGTCGCCAGAAAATTCGGTGTTCTCTTCGGGTATGGAGAGTTTGTCCACACATTCGAAGCCCATCGGTTCGCGTGCATCGTACTCTTCTCCGTCAAAGATACCGGCATGTTTCACCGGACCGGCAATTCCGGCTTTCCAGTTTTCGAGATCGGTACCGTAGCGCTTCTTGCTTCCGTCAGAAAAAGTCAGTTCCAGTACACCGCGAAAGGCACATTTCTTGCCTATCATGCCGTCATGTCCTCCGGGGGTTATGATTTTATCAGCCCACCATCCCGGCGTCACCTGTACGGAAAGCATGTTCTCGGCGTTTGGCTTGGTATGGATAACGTCTGTAATATCATAGGTGAAAGAACGTTTGGTCTTGGCATAGTGTGTGAAGCCCGGTTTCAGGAATTCCCCACCCTACAGGTTTCCCATTCACATACAACTCGTAAACTCCCAGTCCAGCAGTCATCCACTTGGCGGAGACAATTTTCTGTTCGTTTTTCACGGTGGACACAAACCAACTCGCGCCATCGGCCGCACGACCGTTGTTATGTCCTTTCACTACAGGGGCATCTACTGCTGAAATCCATTTGGATTCGTTCCAGGCTGACGCTTCCAATGGGTCAGTACGTTTTCCAACCTCGGTTGCGTTTATCAGTCCGCTATTCGAGAAAAGCGCGAGAATCATTATCGGGATAAGATTCGCAAAACAATGAAGATTCATTTTCATACTTATATGTATTTTTTAGTATTAAAAGATTAACTTGGAAATGCTGTTTAGTTTTACAGGGCTTGCACAACAAAATTACAGAATTATATGATATGACAGACGATTTCTGCATTTTTTTTGACTCAATGCTGGTTTCTATTCAATCCGGAACTGACTCATAAGTCCGATCTGATTGAACAGACGACAGGAGCTTTGTACATTGAATGATCGATTATCAAGCAAAACAATGATATATTGTAAAATAATATAATCAATACAATCATTCAGCCTATTGTACCTATTATTTACCAAATAAGAAAAGAAGATGCCAGTTATTCATTGCAATCATTCTTTCTTCTTTACACGAAATCCTCGAAATCGAATAAACTCTATTCAAGTTTTTAATAAATAACGAAGAGGTTTATTATAAACGGTATCAAGTTTATTATAAACTCTTTTTTGACACTTTCAATACCTAAAATAGAATTATTGCAACAAAAATGGGCAAGAACCTTCACAGTTTCTTGCCCATTCGTTATCCTCGTTATGCAATTCGCATATTAACCTATTGAACTTTATGTAATAAAATTTATATATTTCATTGTTATTTCTTTATTATTATTGACCTCAAATATACAAAATAAAAAGAAGAAAGTCAATAGGGAAAGCGTGGTTATCTGAAAATAAACACGTAAATTTGTGCCTCTAATTAGAAATAACAGTATAAATCACTATAAATAAAAACTTTATCACTATGGAGTACAATTTCAGAGAAATTGAAAAGAAGTGGCAGAAAAGGTGGGTAGAAGAGAAAACCTACCAAGTTACGGAAGATGATTCGAAGCAAAAATTTTATGTACTAAACATGTTTCCTTATCCATCAGGAGCCGGCCTACACGTAGGTCATCCGCTGGGATACATTGCTTCGGATATTTACGCCCGTTACAAACGACTGCAGGGCTTCAATGTACTCAACCCGATGGGATATGACGCTTACGGTTTGCCTGCCGAGCAATATGCCATCCAGACCGGACAGCATCCTGCAATCACTACCGTCAACAATATCGACCGCTATCGCGAGCAGTTGGACAAAATAGGTTTCTCTTTCGATTGGAACCGTGAAATCCGCACGTGCGACCCGGAATATTATCACTGGACGCAATGGGCCTTCCAAAAAATGTTCAACAGCTATTATTGCAACGATGAACAGCAAGCCCGTCCTATCGAAGAACTGGAAAAAGCCTTCGCCATCTACGGAAACAAAGGACTGAACGCCGCTTGCAGCGAAGAAATCAGTTTCACTGCCGAAGAATGGAACGCCAAAAGCGAAAAAGAAAAGCAGGAAATCCTGATGAACTATCGTATCGCTTATCTGGGTGAAACAATGGTAAACTGGTGTGCCGAATTAGGAACTGTACTGGCTAACGACGAGGTAGTAGACGGAGTCAGCGAACGTGGCGGTTTTCCTGTTATCCAGAAGAAAATGCGCCAATGGTGTTTGCGTGTATCTGCGTATGCACAACGCTTGCTTGATGGATTGGACACGATCGAATGGACAGATTCTCTGAAAGAAACCCAAAGAAACTGGATCGGACGTTCGGAAGGTGCTGAAGTGCAATTCAAAGTAAAAGACAGTGACCTCGAATTCACAATTTTCACCACTCGTGCAGATACCATGTTCGGTGTTACTTTTATGGTATTAGCTCCGGAAAGTGAATTGGTGGCACAATTAACGACTCCTGAACAAAAAGCAGAAGTAGACGCTTACCTCGACCGTACCAAAAAACGTACGGAACGTGAACGCATTGCCGACCGTAGCGTTACCGGTGTATTCAGTGGTTCGTATGCCATCAATCCGTTCACAGGTGAAGCAGTACCCGTATGGATCAGCGATTACGTACTGGCCGGATACGGAACAGGAGCTATTATGGCTGTACCTGCTCATGATAGCCGCGACTATGCATTTGCCAAACATTTCGGATTAGAAATCCGTCCGTTGGTAGAAGGTTGTGATGTTAGCGAAGAAAGTTTCGATGCAAAAGAAGGTATCGTGTGTAACTCTCCGCGTCCGGATGTCACTCCTTACTGTGATCTTTCACTGAACGGACTGACTATCAAAGAAGCGATAGAAACGACCAAGAAATATGTAAAAGACCACAATCTGGGCCGTGTGAAAGTGAACTACCGTCTGCGTGACGCTATCTTCTCCCGCCAGCGTTACTGGGGTGAGCCGTTCCCTGTTTACTACAAAGACGGAATGCCTTATATGATCGACGAAGCCAGCCTGCCGCTTGAACTTCCGGAAGTCGCTAAATTCCTGCCTACCGAAACAGGTGAACCTCCATTAGGACACGCAACTAAATGGGCTTGGGATACAATAAACAAATGTGTAGTAGAAAATGAGAAGATTGACCATGTAACTGTCTTCCCGCTGGAGCTAAACACCATGCCGGGATTCGCCGGTTCTTCGGCTTACTATCTCCGCTACATGGACCCGCATAATAATAAGGCATTAGTTGATCCGAAAATTGACCAGTACTGGAAAAAATGTAGACCTATATGTAGGTGGTACCGAACATGCAACAGGGCACTTGATTTATTCTCGTTTTTGGAATAAATTCCTGTATGACATGGGTGTGTCTGTAATGGAAGAGCCATTCCAAAAGTTAGTAAACCAAGGAATGATTCAAGGTCGCAGTAACTTTGTATATCGTATCAAAGACACCAATACTTTCGTTTCACTGAACCTGAAAGATCAGTACGAAGTTACCCCTATTCACGTAGACGTAAATATCGTATCTAATGATATTTTGGATTTGGAAGCATTCAAAGCATGGCGTCCTGAATATAAAACAGCCGAATTTATCCTCGAAGACGGAAAATACGTTTGCGGATGGGCAGTTGAAAAGATGAGTAAATCTATGTTCAATGTAGTCAATCCGGATATGATTGTTGAGAAATACGGTGCAGATACGCTTCGTATGTACGAAATGTTCCTCGGCCCGGTAGAACAATCCAAACCGTGGGATACAAACGGAATTGACGGTGTACACCGTTTTATCCGCAAATTCTGGTCGCTGTTCTACAGCCGTACGGATGAATATCTGGTAACGGACGAACCTGCAACGAAAGA
The DNA here is from genome assembly GCF_024793605.1 of Bacteroides sp. BFG-637. Taxonomy (NCBI): domain Bacteria; kingdom Pseudomonadati; phylum Bacteroidota; class Bacteroidia; order Bacteroidales; family Bacteroidaceae; genus Bacteroides; species Bacteroides sp. BFG-637. The sequence continues at coordinate 1,593,371 of NZ_JANUPD010000002.1, forward strand.
AGAGTTGAAGAGCCTTCATAAATTGATTAAGAAAGTGACAGGTGATATTGAACAGTTCTCTTACAATACATCTATCAGCGCATTCATGATTTGCGTAAACGAACTCTTCAACCTGAAATGCAGCAAGAAAGAGATTCTGGAACAGCTCGTTATCACGCTCGCTCCTTTCGCTCCGCATGTCTGCGAAGAGTTGTGGGACGTATTGGGACACGAGACTTCCGTATGCGACGCCCAATGGCCTGCATACAATGAAGAATATCTGAAAGAAGATACTGTCAACTATACCATCTCTTTCAACGGAAAGGCACGTTTCAATATGGAATTTGCAGCAGATGAAGCTTCGGACGCTATTCAGGCGGCTGTATTGGCCGACGAACGTTCGCAGAAGTGGATTGACGGCAAGACTCCAAAGAAAATCATTGTCGTTCCGAAGAAGATTGTAAACGTTGTAATTTAAAGTATTAAGTAATAAGTATTAAGTATTATCCGTAGCCGCTATCCCAATATATCCGCCAGGTTAATACTTAATACTTTATACCTAATACTTTAAAAATCCTATTACTTAAAATCCTATGCATAAACTATCAAAAGCAGAAGTAATGAGAGAAGTGAAAGATTATATCTACATCACTCTCGGATTGATAAGCTATTCTTTGGGATGGGCTGCATTCCTGTTACCTTATCAGATAACTACCGGAGGAACTACCGGTATCGGAGCTATTATCTATTATGCAACGGGATTTCCAATCCAATGGTCATACTTCATTATTAATGCAGTTCTGATGACCTTTGCCATCCGGGTATTAGGTCCAAGATTTAGTATAAAAACCACTTATGCTATTTTTACACTGACTTTTCTGCTTTGGTTATTCCAGTTGGTGGTGAACAATTATGTAGAAGCGCCGGATATGACGCCGGACGGTAAACCGTTGTTACTCGGTACAGGGCAGGATTTCATGGCCTGCATTATCGGTGCAGCCATGTGCGGTGTAGGTCTGGGTATCACTTTCAACTACAATGGAAGTACGGGTGGAACAGATATTATCGCCGCTATCGTCAATAAATACAAAGATGTATCACTCGGACGAATGATTATGATTTGTGATGTATTCATTATCAGTTCCTGTTACTTTATATTTCATGACTGGCGCCGGGTTATTTTCGGTTTTGTCACTCTGTTTATCATCGGCGTTGTGCTCGACTGGATTATCAACAGTGCCCGTCAATCGGTTCAATTCTTCATCTTCTCCAAGAAATATGATGAAATAGCCGACCGGATTATTAAAGATGCCGACCGGGGAGTAACAGTACTCGACGGTACGGGATGGTACAGTAAAAACAATGTGAAAGTATTGGTAGTACTTGCCAAGAAACGTCAGTCACTCGACATTTTCCGTTTGGTAAAACGCATTGATCCAAATGCTTTTATCTCTCAAAGTTCTGTTATCGGCGTGTATGGCGAAGGATTCGATAAACTGAAAGTGAAATAATAACTGGTTGATAAGTATTGAACCACCTTGTTAAAACAAAAAAATAAGATGATGAAACGCAAACTTGTATTTGCTACCAATAACGCTCATAAACTGGAAGAAGTAGCCGCTATCTTAGGAGATCAAGTGGAATTACTAAGTCTCAATGATATCGGTTGCCAAACAGATATTCCCGAAACTGCCGAAACACTGGAAGGAAATGCGCTATTAAAATCTTCCTATATCTATAAAAACTATCATCTGGATTGTTTTGCCGATGATACAGGATTGGAAGTGGAAGCCTTGAACGGAGCTCCCGGAGTCTATTCCGCCCGCTATGCAGGAGGTGAAGGACATGACGCCCAGGCTAATATGCTCAAACTCCTTCACGAACTGGACGGAAAGGGAAACCGTAAAGCGCAATTCCGCACCGCTATTTCGTTGATATTGGACGGAAAGGAGTATCTCTTTGAAGGAGTGATAAAAGGCGAAATAATCAAAGAAAAACGTGGTGATTCCGGATTTGGCTACGATCCTGTATTTAAGCCTGAAGGCTACGACCGGACTTTTGCCGAATTGGGAAATGATATAAAAAACCAAATCAGCCATCGTGCACTGGCTGTACAGAAACTTTGTGAGTTTCTGCAAAGCTAATTATACATACCCACTTAAAATATAAAACACAATGAAGAAAATTACTTTATTTACTTTACTTACGTTACTGTTATGTACTTCATGTGTAACAAAAAAGAAGTTCATGCAGGCAGAAATGGCAGCTACTATAAGCAAAGATAGTTTGCAAGGATTATTGACCGACTGCCGAAATATAAACGCGCAAATGTCGGCACAAATCAAGAACCTTTTGCGTGATACGACCAAAATGGGAAACAGTATCCGTCAGTATCAAAGCATGCTGAACGTGAATATGACCGAACAGGAAAAGCTGAATGCCCTGTTGAGCCAGAAGAAAAACGAGCTTAACGAAAGAGAGCGTACCATCAATGAGTTGCAGGATATGATTAAAGCGCAGAACGATAAGGTACAGAATCTTTTGAGCAATGTAAAAGATGCCTTACTTGGTTTCAGTACCGACGAGCTGACCGTTCGTGAGAAAGACGGAAAAGTATATGTAGCTATGTCCGATAAACTATTATTCCAATCAGGAAGTGCCCGCCTGGATAAACGCGGAGAAGAAGCTCTCGGTAAACTGGCGGAAGTACTAAACAAGCAGACGGACATTGATGTATTTATCGAAGGTCATACGGATAACAAACCGATCAATACTGTACAATTCAAAGATAACTGGGATTTAAGTGTGATCCGTGCCACTTCCGTAGTTCGTATCCTCATCAAGAATTACAATGTGAATCCTTTGCAGATTCAGCCTAGTGGTCGCGGTGAATATATGCCTGTGGATGATAATGAAACAGCCGAAGGCAGAAGTAAGAATCGCCGTACGGAAATTATCATGGCTCCGAAACTGGATAAGTTGTTTCAGATGCTTCAAAGTTCGGAAGAGTCTAAGTAAAAACATATATGGGGCTGCTTTAATAAGCAGCCCATATATGTAAAAAGCAACAAAACAAATGTTGGAAGTCTGTTATAAATCAACGCATAATATTAATTTATTCAGCAGTGATTTCTACAATCCGGCTGTTCAGTTGTTGGGTTGTAAACACTTCCAGTCCCACATTCATCAGATACTCTCCTGAATATAGTTGATTATTACCTTGAAACGAAGAATTGCTACCTGGCATCAAATTGATTTCCTTCACACGATACATTCTGTCAGCATCCAATCCCTGCAAACGTACCGGTAATAATTTTTCTGCATAACGCGGATGAATATCAAATGCATACAATACAGCTTTACTCTTACCTTTATTTACATACATAGAAGAGGTATGGTTACTGCCATAAGGAGAAACCAAACGATACAGATCGCCATCAAGGATAACAGGTTTCAAACGATTATAATTTTCTACCGCCTGATTGCAATAGATATGGTCATTCTCGTTCATATCATCCAATTTGATGTCAAAGCCCAGTTTACACATCATAGCTACATCAGTACGGAACTTAATGCTGGTTCCCCGATTCCAAGTCGTAACATGTGCACACATCGTCTTACTAGGAAATATTTGTGAGAATCCCCATTGAATAAATAAACGTTCGATAGGGTCAGTATTGTCACTAGGCCAGAATTCCGTAAAATATTTCAATGCTTCAAAGTCAGAGCGTCCGCCACCACCGGCACAAAGCATCATCGGTAAATCCGGATATTTATTTTTCACACGCTCCAACACTTTATACAGCCCGCGCACATATTCGATATACAGATGCGACTGTTTATCCTTCAGATAAGAAGAATAGATATTGGTGATAGGACTGTTACAATCCCACTTAAAGAAAGCAATGCCCGGATAGTTTGTCATCAATTTATCTACCACACCGAATACATGATCCTGCACTGCCGGGTTACTCAAATCAAGTACCAACTGATTTCTGAAATAATATTCATCCCGATTAGGCAGATGAATCACCCAGTCTTTATGCTTTTCATACAGTTCACTTTTCGGATTCACCATTTCAGGCTCTATCCATATTCCAAATTTAATACCTTTCTTTTGCGCCTCCTCTACCAAACGTCCTACACCATTCGGCAGTTTATCCGCCGTTTCTTTCCAATCACCCAACCCTTGATGATCGCCGCTACGCGGATATTTATTACCAAACCATCCATCGTCGAGTAGAAACATATCCACTCCCAGTTTGACAGCCTCATCCATCAATCCAACCAACTTATTCTCATCAAAATCAAAATAAGTAGCTTCCCAGTTATTGAGCAGTGTCATACGGGTCTGGTCACCCTTCTTAATCTGATACTTACGCGCCCAATCATGAAAGTTGCGGCTAGCTTCTCCCTTACCGTTCAAGCTATAAGTGAAATAAAAGTCCGGGGTGCGAAAGGTTTCTTTAGCAGGAAGGCTATATTCCGAAGCGTACGGATTAATACCGGAAATGACACGAAGTTCATTCTTGTTATCCACTTCAAAGGTAAAACGGAAGTTACCTGTCCACCCCAAAGTACCGACTAATACCTCTCCTGAATTTTCCTCCGACGGAGCACCCAGAGACAACTGGAAAAATGGAGAAACAAACATATTGGCACGCGCACCCAACTTGGTATCAATCGTTTTTTTACCAAATGCCAGTTCACGCTCGGCTATGTTGACCTCATGTGCCCAGTCACCGGAAAACTCCGTGAGAAAATACTTATCACGGTTAAAGTGAAGCATAGAAGAAGCATATTTGCTCAATACAATAGGTTTCTTTTCCTGATGATTGATTTCAGTGAATGTCTTGATGATATTTTCCGCAGCATACGTTATATAGTGCAATTTCACAGTCACAGGATATTTATCATCTTTTAGGGTAATCACTGTTTCTACACTTCCGTCATTTTGTCGGCTACTGCTATGTTCTACGTATTTCAACAATAAAGATGGATTTCCATCATTATGAAGCACTTGAATAGCCGGCTCGAAATAATCCTCTGCCCCATGTGTAATATAAACCTCGGTTCCCTGCGGCAAGTAGACAAAGTCTGATTCATGATTCAGTTTTTTACCCAGATAACGCTGGTATAGACGACCGTTGTCTCCCACCTGGAAAATCAGGCTTGTGCAATCTGTTTCAATCTTAATAATAGGTTTGTCAGCTGCCTTCAACATACAGGAGATGCCCAAAAGACAGAATAAAAAAATAACTTTTACTTTCACGGTATATTTATTTAATGTTATTACAATCATTTCTTATTTATCAGTACGGAACGGAGCAACCGGAAGTCCGGCAGTTCCATAAAGATTACACTCCGGATTATCTGCCCATCCGTAACGTGCCGCAATAGGTATTTCCACTTCCGGCGATTCAAGGATAACCTCTTTTCCCTGGATAGTAGCAGTTGCCTGATAGAACACCTGATCTGGTCCGGCAATAATGAATCCTTTGGGTTCGCCTGTCGCAGTCTTCACCTCACAATCGAAACTAAGTATCAGTTTATTTCCCGAAATACGGTATTCCAGAAAAGCCGGTACATCATACGTGCCCCTCTGATAAGTATTTGCCAACGACAGGAGAGCCAGCCGTCTTCCCACTTCCTGTTTGTTTTTTGGGTGAATATCATGCGCTACACCAAGATCAATAGCCGATACCATACCCGTGCCTTCCATAAAAAGTGCATCAGACTGTGCTTCACGCAATGCAGCCCATTTCGAATCGGGTTGTATCTCCTGACTACGCAAGTAATTTGCCAACTGCACAAAATAGAAAGGTAACTCCTGTTTCCATTGTTTCCGCCAGTCGGCTATCAGCGACTGAAAAAGAAGGGAATACTGACGGGCACGGCCTACATTAGCTTCGCCCTGATACCATATAACACCCTTAACTGGAAAAATCGTAAAAGGATGAACCATTCCGTTATACAATACAGACAGATAACTGGAACCCTCCGGTGACATGGGCGCAGATGGTAATTCATCCAAAGTTAATCCGATGTGATGGTTCCAGATTCCGGCCAATGATATTTTCTGTCCACCCATTTCCGCATACAAAGTTTCCGGTTTTCCATGAATACCACCTTCTCCCCCGAAATCAGATACACGAACTGTGATAATTCCTTTGCCGGGTTTAACTTCCCCAGCCGGAATCGTATACTTCCGGAGGGTGGCAAACCCCGATCCTCTGGCTATTTCCTTACCATTATAATAAGTAATATCTTCATCATCTATCATTCCCAGACTAAGAGTTACCTCCTTTCCTGCCCATTCGGCAGGAATATCTATCTCCTTTTGAAACCAGACAATACCGTCAAGCCCATCCAGTCCTTTTTCTTCCCAATAACCGGGTAACTCCATAGGCTTCCACTCTTTCCCAGTCTGTAAAGCCGAAATCCATTGCGGAGTCCCTTGAGTAAAACCAGCATCCCGGATAATAAATTGTTCACGCCAGTCCTTCATCTCCTGTTGATAAACAGCAGAAAGAGCTTCTTTATTAAAATCCAGTCTCTTCATTTTAGCTGTTTCTTCCTGGAAACCCATCACCTGTTGCAAGGTACCGAAGCTTGTCCACGCTTCGGCCGGAGTGCCACCCCAGGTACAATCTATCACACCAACAGGTACATTTAATTCTTTCCACAATTGGCGGGCATAGAAATAAGCGACAGATGAAAACTCCGGAACAGAGGAAGGGCTACATTCCTGCCAACCCCCTCCGTTCATTTCTACGTTATCCTGCGGAGTTAAAGATACAGTCTTTTTTACCTGTAATAGACGAATAAACGGATAATTGGCTTCTGCCACCTCCCGCTCATAATTCATAACCTTGCCCCATCCGGCAACTGGCATTTCCATATTGGATTGTCCGGAACAAAACCAGACTTCTCCCACCATTATATTCCGCAAAGTCAGCATTTCGCCGTCTGAAAGCTCAATCTGGTAAGGACCTCCGGCAGCAGGAGTAGGTAACTGCAAAGTAAAACTTCCATCCACTCCCGCTTTAACTGTATATTTTCGGTTATCCCAACTCGTTTTTACTGTGACTTGCTTGCCGGCTTTTGCTTTTCCGGGCAATATCAACGTACTCTTTTGTTGTATCACCATATTATCGGTGAAAAACGATGGTAAAGTTACCTTAGCCTGTGTACAAATAGCCATGCACAGGGCCATAAGAGTAATTCTATATTTATTCATTTTTTCGGTTAGTTTATTGATTATCGGCTATTAGTTGAATTCCAGCACTTTCACATCCTTGGCAGGTATAGTAACCTCTATCTTATTTTTGGCAGTAGTCCGGCTGCCACTCCATAATTCTTTCACCTGATAACTGTGTGTTTGCTCCAGCCCTATTCTATCCAACGAAAGTGTCACTGTCTGTTCCTGTTCCGAATAATTGAAAAGTGCGCAATGAAAAGTTCCATCTTTCTCCTTTCTTACAAAGATCTGTTCCGATTGAGTTCCATTCCCCTCTACCGGACGAAATACTTCACCTGTAGCAAGAGCATTGATGTCAGGATTCGTCAGATATTTCAACGCTTTTTCTTTTCCATCTTTTCCTCCGGCAGCACTGAAATCATCTCCACCAATATAGATACCTGTAATAACTCCGGAAGTGATACGCGCCCGATTTTCACCATCTGTAGCATCTCTCAACACAATATGGTCTGCATCATTGAATTGATAGATATACTTCTGCCACCATCCATAAGACAATGCATTCAGTGTGTATTCGGTATCCTTGATTTTGTTCCATGCATCGCAGGCAATTCTACGCGACTGTGCATATTGTGCCGGAAATACCGGAGAAATAGAAAGATTGATATACATATCCCCAAAATATTTATCCAGCAACTGCATCCCATAATTATATCCCTGGATACCCGTTGTCACTTCAGGAAGATACCATTTATCAGCCTCCATCGCTCCATGGGTCATAAAATCCATTTTCACATACTCGAATCCTGTTCGGTGAAACAAGCTAGACGTCTTTTTCATCATTGCCTCTACAGCAGGATGAGTAGGGTCAATGGCATAAGCACCGTCCAGTTCCTGTGGTTTTCCGTTAGCATAAAGGTAGATATCCTTGTATTTATATTCAGGAGCAGCATCCACCGTTCTTTCGGGGTCACGCGCCCAGTCGGTAAACGGAGTCCAGTAAATCCCTCCAATCTGGCCGTTCGATTTACATTTTGCAATGAATGACTTCAATTGTTCTTCATTCATACAGTCCCAACCGGAATCCAATCCGACATAAACCGTGTGATCCGGATTGACAAAATGATTATTTTGAAGATTTTGTTTGATAAAGTCCGAAACCTCCATCGCTTTTTCATAAGTCAGGTTGAATTGCAAAGCTCCCCAACTGTTCCAACCGAATGGAACCGCTTTTCCCCACTCTTTCGGAGGTGATATGATTGCATTAACTTTTGCATAAGTTTCCAATCCGTCGCACCAGTTTTCAAAGAATCCCAGTAATATTTTGGGCGACTTGATCTTCTTGCCTTTCAATGCTCCGTGAGGTTTCACATCCCGCGTCAATTCATCAGCTACTCCACCGTAACAAGTCAAAGAGCCGATGTTTCTATGGTCTCCTTTACCTAACATTACAGCCGTTTTCCAATTGTCATGCTCCACAGAACCTACAACAAGTCCGCTACGCCCTTCATTATTAAAAACAGCCGTTACCTCATAACTGGTCAATGTGTCGAAATTAAGTGCATGAGACTGGTATCTGATCCATTTATCATTATCAAAAGGCATAAATAAAGCACGATTGTCACCTGCCGGAAGTAATTCAGCCATGCGGTCTACATTCACAGGTGCCATCCGATTGGAAGCGACATTATTCTTTCCTTCTATACTAAACTCCGTCAATATATACTCTTTATCCGGATAAAGATAAAAGTACTGTGTCAACTTAGGCAAAGATTTATCTGTATGTTCAATCTTATAAAGAGTTCCTTTACCGAAAGCATCTGATATTTTTCGAATACTAACCTTATGGCGTGCATAGTCACGCGTAGTAACCGTCTGCTCTCCCCATAGGTAAGAAGCATATAGTCCTTCACAAATATTTTTTGACTTTTTATAAAGTGAAACTCCCCCTTTCTGATCATCGAAGCGGATTTGCCAGCCGCCCGTCGTCAGACCTTTATATCCGGCAGCATATCCGGATAAAGTGAATAACAGGAACATAGTTCCGAAAATGATTTTAAACTGTCGAAGTCTGTTTTTCATATGGCACAATGAATATGGTTTTAAATAGAATAAAAGTGTTCCCCAAAGATAGGCATTGCCGGAAGTATGGCTTGGCGTAAACAAGTCAAAAAATGAAAGATTTACGGCAATATGCTTCACAATCTCTCTGAATCCGCAAATTTTCTATTTATCCGCATCATTTATAGTATCCGTATTCCTTATATCCTGTGGAATGATTGTTTGTTTTCCACTTTGATACTGTTTCTCGAAATCTTTCGGAGTCATACCAAACTGTTTCAAGAATAACTTGCTGAAATAAGACGGAGAATTAATGCCCACCATATAGCAGATATCTCCAATCCGGTATTTGCCTTCCTGAATATATTCCGCCGCTTTCTTCAGGCGAATCAGGCGAATGAAGTCGAGTGGGGAGAGATTAAATATCGTTTTGATTTTTCTCAACAAACTAGAGCGGCTCATACAGAGAATATCCGCCATTTTCTCTACTCCGAAATTATCATCGGTTATATTGTCTTCAATAATCCGGATCACCTTATTCATAAATTCCTCATCCGCTTTGTTCATCTGCATATTATCTACCGAGAAGAACGGACGTTTCGAGAATGCCTCTCTCTCCCGTCGACGGTTATTGAGTAATGATAATATCTGTTCTTTGAGATAACCGAACGAGAAAGGCTTCTCCACATAGGCTTCCGCCCCATACTTCAAGCCATTGATTTTACTGTCAATATCATTCTTGGCAGTCAGGAAGATAACAGGGATATGAGAAAGCTCAAGATCTGATTTGATTTCCTTACACAACTGATAGCCATTCATCACCGGCATCATAATATCACTAATGATCAAATCGACATGACTGCTTCTCAATATTTCGATTGCTTCCGCACCATTCTTCGCCGTCTCCACAGTGAAACACTCACATAACCTTTCAGAGATAAAGGCCAGCATACTTTCATTATCTTCTACCAACAACAGAGTGTATCCGTGCATATCTGTTTCAACAGAAGTTTCCTCATCCAACTCAACTATATCTTTTTGTACCGCTTTGCTATTCTCCAGACTGATACCTTCCTTATTTAAAGGAATGGTCAGAATAAAGACATTATCCTTTTCTCTTGTAGTATCCAAGGTAAGTGTCCCTTTGTGAAGAGATGCCAGCGAACGTGCTAATGAAAGTCCGATACCCTACCCGTTCTTAGGTGCTTCTTTCTTTTCCATTTGATAAAAAGGTTCAAAGATATATTGGCTCGCTTCTTCCGGAATCTTATTTCCGTCACTAATAACCCGAATCGTGAAATAAAGATCGTCTTTCTCCAGTTCCACTTGTATATGCTGCCAGGCATACTTCAATGCATTATTAAGCAAATTGCTCACAATCTTAGTTATTGCTTCTTTATCTACTGCCGCCCATATTTCCTCTTCAGTCAATTTCAGAACCAGTTCTTTGTTATTCAAATTGAAAGTTACTTCAAAACGAGCTACGATTCCTTTCAGAAGTGCCGTAATGTCAACACTTTCAAATTTCATGGAAAGCTTGTTGGCACCAATCTTCTGGAAATCGAGAAGTTGTCCTGTCAGTTCCAACAGCCGCTTCGTATTCTGTACTATTACATTAATATACTTCTTCTTTTTAGATTCCGGAAGATTCTCCTCCTGAATAGCCTCAAGCGGACCATTAATCAACGTCAGCGGAGTACGTACTTCATGAGCTATCTCCGTAAAGAAATCAACCTTCGATTCATACAATTCCTTTTCTTTCTCTATTTCAAAAAGTTTCTGACGTTCTTCCATCTGCCGCTCCTTACGATGCTTGTACCATAAAAACCAACAGAATACAAACAAGATAATAGCCAGTGCATAAACAATATAAGCCCATACGGACTGCCACCAAGGCGGCAAAATAACAATCGTCAACGAACGGGTTGAAGGATCGGATTTGCTCGCATGATGAGTTGCCTTTATTTGAAAAGTATATTTACCCGGAGGCAATTTAGCATACGATATATTCTTGTTGCTGGCAGCACGTATCCACTCTTTATCAAGCGGTACCATACGATAATAATATTGATTGGTCTCCGCAGTAGAATAACTAAGCATAGCTATATCAAAACTGATATTTGACTGATTATAAGGAAGTTCTATTTCATTGGTATGTACAATGCACTGTTTCAAAGGCGAATTCGGAGTATGCACAGTGATTTCCTTATTATAAATACTAAATTTGGAAATATAAACCGGAGGCAGCGATCCGCTTTCATCCTGAGTATTGGGATCAAAAGCAATCAGTCCGTCCACCCCTCCGAAATAAAACTTACCATCGCGTGCTTTAAGCGCCGAATTATAATTGAACTGGTTCCCTAATAATCCGTCTTTATTGGTGAATACGCTTACATCTCCACTTTCCGGATTAAAACGTACCAGTCCTTTATTAGTCCCAAACCATAAATTAGAATGTTCATCCTCCAGAATATCATAGCAGACATCGTCCGGCAATCCTTCATTAATTCCAAAAGAGGTAAAGTTATCCTGTACTTCATTATAGCGACAGATTCCGCCGCGATCAGTAGAGAACCATATATTGCCCTTACTGTCCTGCATAATGAAACTGACGGAATTGGAACTAAGCGTATTTTTCTTACCTGCCTCGTAGGCGTAGTTCTGATAGATCCCTGATTCGGGTCTGCATTTCCAGACTCCGTTTCCCATAGATGCCACCCAAATTGTACCATCTTTCGCCTCCATGATATTAAAGGCCCAGTTGTAACCGATAGCATCTACCCTGTGATACTCCTTTTCATTCGGTCCGGACATATAAAGTCCCCATCCGGTTCCTATCCATTTACGCCCTTTACTATCTATCATAAAGTCGTACACACTGCCTTCATCAATGCCTAACTCCCCTTCTGACAAACACCGGATCCGTTCATCAGGCAGACGGATTTCATTCATCCCCTGCTTGAATAATCCACAATAAATATGATTATTATAATGTCTTACACATAAAGTGATAAGATGCCCCGGTACATTATCATACACTTGATGTACTTCTCCGGTCTGAGGATTCAACACATTAATTCCGTTATCTTCAGTTCCAATCCAAATACATCCGTTATCATCTTCCGCTAATCCACGGATGCGTTTGGTATTCAAAGAATGTCCGTCGCTTCCGGGAACATATTTATCAAATACAAGACGATGTTTAGGCAGATAATTAACACCTCCAAACATTGTCCCAATCCAGATACCTCCTTTGGTATCTTTATAAATTGAATAGACAATGTTATCCGACAAACTGAACGAACGCATCAAATCTTCTTTAAGATGCAATGTACTGTTTTTCTTTTCGTTAATAATGAAAAGCCCATGATGAGAACCTACCCAAAGTTCATCTCCGAAACAGACCACATCACGTAAAAAAGTTTTCCGTTCTCCCGGAAAAGGAATAGTAGCCAGTTCACGAGACTGTGTATTATATTTTAATAATTCTCCTTCATGAATAGCAAGAATAGCGGTATCATCGTCCCGAAAACACATACTCATTATGTTCTTATTAGCCAATGAATGTCCGTTACGGTCTTCCAGATACTGTTCAAACGCATCTTTCTGCGGATTATATTTAAATAATCCTACTCCGGAAGTTCCTACCCATACTCCACCTTTTTTGTCAATGGCAATACATTCGGGACTTTCATTTTTAAAATTACTTTTTCCCGTGATAGGATAATGGCTGACTTTCTTCGTTCCTTCAAAACGAAATAGTCCCTGGTCAGGAATAAGCACCCATACATTACCGACAGAATCAGCAAGTATTTCCGCCACCCAATTATCAGGTGTGATTTTATCCGGTGACTCTGGATTCAGGCGGGTAAAAATATCCATTGTGGGATCATACACATAAATTCCCCGGTCGGTTCCCACCCAAAGTTTACGTTCCTTGTCTTCGTAAAGAGCACTGATATTATGATTTCCGATTCCTGCTTTCAGGTCGTCACAGTTAAGTTGAAGAATAGACGTACCATCATAACGATTTAATCCGTTCTTAGTGCCAAACCACATGAATCCATAGCTATCCTGCAAGATTGCCTTGACATTACTTGCCGACAAGCCATTTTCACCATTAATATGAGTAAAGTAAAATTGAGAATATGCCTGTGCTCTGACAAATGTTGCGGAAAGTATCAAACTACACACTACCGACAATATGAGTATAGATCTTTTCATAGTATGGATAATATTATTCGTTACATACGCAAAGATACACGAATTTTCTTATATCGAACGAACGTCATAATATTATATATAAAATGAAATATATCAATCAGCAATTCCCCATTTCTTATTCGGAACATTTCCCAACCATAATTCGAGTACCCCGCCTTGAGCAAAATCAATGTGCGGGATTTGATAAGAATCATATTCTTTGCCATTTAGACAGGTACGCTGTATATAACAATTCTCTGTCGAATTATTATAAGTTTTTATCCTGAACTCTTTACCTTTATAATAAACTGAATCCAATTTTATAATAACCTCGTCAAATACCGGGCTTGTTATATCGTAAGCCGGATCACGTTTTGCACCACCGTCCAAACTGAAAAGTCCGATTGCCATCAAGGTACTCACACCTCCCATCTGTCCTTGATCTTCATCGTGCCCGCCATATCCTTTATCCGGTGTTATTGCTCCATAGGCTTGTTCCTTCACACGACGTACCCAATATTGAGTCAACCAAGGCTTACCCGCATGAGTGAAAACATGTGCATTAGAACATCCCGGCTGATTGGCATAACTCACATATCCACCACCGTAACCATAAACAAAATCTGTTGATCTGGATTGCTCAAAAGCATTATTCAACATATAGCATAAACTATCGCTACCACCCATAAGCTCCGCCAATTTAGGTATATCATGAGATAACCCGAATGTAGCTTGCCAGGCATTAGCTTCCACATATCCCGCACCATTCAAAGGATCGGTATGCAGCCAGCTTCCATCTTTTCTTCTAGGTAGGATAAGATTTACTTGTTTATTAAAAGATTCCGTCCAACCTGTCGACCTTTTATGAAAATAGATATAATCTTTCCGTTTACCCATTTTAGCAGCCATTTCTGCTAAAGCCCAGTCTTCAAAGGCCCACTGAATCGTCAATCCCGCATTATCAGGGCAATATCCGTTTTGAATATAAAAATCAAGTTCGTTATCCATATCCAACGCCAGCATACCTCCCTTGGCATGGTTTCTTTTCATCGCTTCATAACCTGCCCTTGGCGACCACTTTTTGGTTATGCCCCTTTGATATGCACTAGTGATAAGTGATGTGGCAGGACACCCAGTCATAATATATGAATATCCTCCGGCACAAGGACCACGGGGCAATAAACCACCATTGACATCGTATTGTATCAAAGACGCTGCAAAATCATCCAATACGGAAGGATATGCAAGTCCCCACAAAGTATTCAGATTCCATTGGGTCAACCAAAATGCGTCTGAATTATACATGTGATGAATCGGCTTACCGCGACTGTCTTTCTTCAATTTCCCAACCGCCAGTTTTACATTTACCGTATGTGATCCTTGCCGTATTCCGCCTTTTGTATAATCCGGATATTCGCCATTATAATCATCCAGTTTATGACGTCCCAGCAAAGTGTGCCACAAGTCTGTATATAATTTGATTCTTTGAGCATTCGTCCCTCCTTTTACTTCGATTCTACCCAGCCATTGATTCCATTCATCTTGTGACTCCCGGCGAACTTGATTAAAATTCCAATGATCACAATCTTCTTTCAGATTCTCTTTCGCATTAGCAATACTTACATATGAAATTGCCATTTTAACATTTATCTGATCTCCCGCCCGGACTTCATATTTTGCACTGACTCCTGATGTGGGAGCATCATGATAACTCCATCCCGAACTTATCCGTGGCGTACTTTCTGTAGTTCCTTGAAACTCCTCAATATCAGTAAAATAGTCTTTATCAGCCCAACCGTCAAGAGAGTCAAAAGGCTTGTCAAAATGAGCTACAAAAAATATTCTCACAATATCCGGTCCGCCCCACAAACGTCCCTTTGTATCAAAATATCCGGTAATCTCATTATTGCCTGTTTTATACACTTTGGAATTAACCATAGTGGAAGTGCCAACATACCCTCCCAGATTAAACAATATATTTGCTGATGCATGTTCGGTATATGTCAACCTGTAAAAACTAACCCGGTCTGTTGCAGTTTGCTCCACCCACATATTATAATTCTCCAGATATAACCGGTGATAACCCGGTTGTACAATCTCTCCATCGTGTGTAAAGTGAGATTTCCAATGTTGTTCACCTAATGTCGGGTTCACATTTCCAGTGGTAGGCATGAGTGATAAACCGGACAACATCCAACAATGTATCTGGGGAAAACCGAGTATATCGGTAGAGTTATAATTATATCCCCCGCCATATTGATTTTTATTCCGGGTTAAAGGAGCAGCACCTATCATCCCGAATGGCTGACTCCCCGTGACAAAAAAGAAATATCTCCCTCTTGCCGACTCGATATAGGGATCTACCCACGACACATAATCAGAATAATCTTCAGGAGCCGGAAAAACCTCAATTTCTGATAAGCCGAGATTCACCCCATCTCCGTCAGTTACCTCAAAACGGATCCATTTTGTCTTTCTTGCAGAAAATTCAACTACTTTCGGGCTACCATTATTAGGTATTTGGCACACATTTATACAACTCCCATCACTAAAATGCAATATACCGCCTGCGATATGTGTTTTTTCATCGGGACGGTCATACAAAACAACCTTGTTAACACATACCGGATTATCCCAGTCTAATTGTATCCAGGGATAATCAATCTGCCCCCAAAACGTCATAGTGCTTTTAGAAGCCCATTCTCCTTTGTCCGGTACACGGATTATCCGGTCAGTAACATTAGATGCTTCCATACGATTCATTTAATGTAGACGAGGCCGATACACGACTATCAGGCGCAATATTATATGGGGAAGCGGATACTAGGCTAAAAGACAATAAAGTAATTAAACTTGTTAACAGGCGGTATGGTTTCATCTGATTTCTATTAATTATTACATTAACAAATGTAGTATTCTCCAATGAGAAATATAGTGTTTCTCATTGGAGAATAAAAGTTTACCAACCCGTAGGTTGACTTATATTAGGATTAGAAGTATCTTCCTTCTGCGGAATCGGCCATGAATCAAACTTCGGGAATGTACAGCGACGTTCTTCAAGTTTAATAAACGATTGTGTGTCAGGATTCCATGCTCCATAAATAGGACCGTTCATTACATCATTTCCAATTCCCCAACGACGTATATCATCATAACGTTTGCCTTCGAAACAAAGTTCTACACGTCGTTCACGACGATATAATTCACGTACCTTTTCCTCTGAATTATAAACCGTTTGATCCATTTTTGGCATTCCACTACGAACACGAATAGCATCAATATATTCCTTTACTTTCGGATCATCCCAATCACCGGTTTCAACCAAACATTCAACATAATCCAATAATACTTCCGCATAACGGTAAATAACGAAATCAAGACTGCCTTGTCCATTGTTGCCACGATCATCTTCAGTCATAAATTTCTTCACCATATAACCGCTGCGAATACCATCGTTCCTGCCAATATAATCACCACAATCCGGATTGAAAGGACTAAATGTATAATTGGAGAGTCCTGTATTATCACCCGGTACAAAAACGCTGACATTCAAACGAGGATCTCTTGCTCCATGATACGGATCTTTTTCATAAGCCTCTCTTTCAGAAGTGGATAAAGACTGAATTGTTTGTCCATCTATCGTTTCATAAGTATCTATAAACGATTTCAATACATTCATTACTCCTTGTCCGCCAAAACTTCCCGACATACAACGGGAAAATATACCGCTCGAACCGCCTCCCTTATATAAAATGCGTTCTTTATTCTGTTTACCCACATATGTAAATAAGTCGCGGTAGTTCTTACCCGGATTATTGTCGGTAGCAGTAGAATAATACAACTCAAATTCTCCACTCTTTATCAATTCCCATGCAGCCGCTTTAGCTATATCATATCGTTTGAATTGGAGATTTACATCCATTTTCAAAGTCAGGGCAATAGAACGGGACATGCGGTCACGTCTTCCTTCATCCCAAATAAACGGGAGAGCTTCCGAATTGATTACTTCGTCCAACTCTGCATTAATTCTATCCAGACATTCATTAACCGGAGTGCGTGCCATATAAATCTCCGAAGGCAACAAAGCCTTGTCTACATACGGAATACCATCATTTCTACCATACCAGTTTAATAAACGAATATGATACCATGCCCGCCATACTTTCGCCTCCGCTTTCATACGGTCGCGTTCAGACTCATTCGTAAAATAGGCATTATCAATATTATCGAGCAATCGACAGCAATTGCGGATTTTACGGTAACATTGGTTCCAGGTGTAAAACTGATATTCCCATGGACCGGGATTATTATTGTCGGCCGGAGGCACTAAAGAACCATTTCCCAACTGCTGGATACGCACGTCAAAGTTTCCTGTAAAATAAACGTTGTCTGACGCTCCGTCCTGAAAAACCATACCTATCTCATCTCCACCCCAATCACCTCTCAACCACAACTTGCAAGTACCAAGTGCCGATTCACATTCCTGTTGTGTTTTCCAGAAATCATTATCTGTCGAAGCATTCGGTTTATCTCTCGTCAGAAAGTCTTCACAACTACTGAATAAGCCAATGAGTCCGGCCAGAAACAAACCTTTAAAAATTATTTTATTATATCGTTTCATAATATGTCTATATTTTAATGATTAGAAGTTCAAACTAAGACCTACAGAATAAGTTTTCACCAATGGATAAGAACCCATCTGACCGCGGTTTTCAGGATCAATCATGCTTTCTTTGGCAAAAGTAAACGGATTCTGGGCATTCAAATATACGCGGATGCTGGAAATACCTACTTTCTTCAGTGACATTTGGTCGAATGTGTATCCCACCTGAATGTATTTCACACGGCAGTAGCTTGCGTCAAAATGCCAGTAATCGGACGCATGATGATTATTACCGTAATCAGGAGACGGCGTCAGTCTCGGATAACGCGCGCCCGGATTCTCCGGCGTCCAATAATCTAATTGTGCTTTCATAGGCGTCAAACCGTCTCCTGTCAAGTTCAGCCCGTTAGAAAAAGGCGCACTATAATAGGCATCCACACCTGTCACTCCCTGGAATAGAACTTCAAAACTCCATTTCTTATAATTAAAAGAAAGGTTTGCAAAATAGTTCAGGTCAGGCTGGTCATTTCCACGTATTACGCGGTCGTCAGTAGTAATCTTATTATCAGGAGTACCGTCAGGACCGGAAACATCCAAATACTTGATGTCACCCGGTTGTTGTCCATCAAAAATAACTACTCCCTCTTTGGGTATCCATTTGCCTGAAGCATCTTTCGTAAAGTCACTTTCCTGCAATAAACCATCAGTAGGATAAACATAATAACTATTTAACGCATAACCTATTTGGTTGATTGTAGACCCGTTATCATAAGGTGCTCCAAACAAATCTATGATTTTATTTTTATTTTGAGACAGGCCACCATGAATACTGAAGCCAAAGTCTTTAAACTGTTTGTCGTAATTTGCACTAAATTCCCAACCTCTGTTACGTACTTTTCCAGAGTTAATAGCAGTTGCCCAAGTACCACCGATAGAAGAAATAGGAGGAGTAATAAGCATTCCTGAAGTCGTTTTTTCGTACCAGTCGAAAGTCAGGCTCAAATCTTTGAACAGGCGAATATCTGCACCGATATTCAGCATTTTCACCTTTTCCCAGGTAATTTCAGGGTTACCATATTCTTTTTCCTCCCCATTACCCATATCAATAAAAGTCTGATACTTATATAATCCGATATTTTCGTTTCCAAGTAAACCATAAGAAGCTCTCAACTTCAATTCATTGATTTCGTTCTTTAATGATTTCATGAATTTTTCTTCATGCACATTCCAACCTGCAGCAATAGAAGGAAATACTCCGAACTTTTCACCGTCTCCAAAACGTGAAGAACCGTCACGGCGCACAGTACCTTCAATAAGATAACGTCGATCATACGTATAGTTAGCTTTAGCAAACATGGAAATCATTGAATAACTGTCCCAACTGTTCTGATGAGTCAGCTCCTGATTGTAACCTCCTATGACAAACAGACGATGATCGCCTTTATCATACGTATATTCAGCAGTACCACCCAGATAATAATAGGTATCATGATCTCTATAATCTGAAAAATCTGCTCCCCAAGTATTCAGTAAAGCATCTGTATCATAATCAAAGAAATTATATGCTTCCCGTTTGCTCTTACCTCCGCGACTACTGATACGATAAGAATACTGACCTTTCAGTACCAGATTTGGCAATACTTCCCAACGAGGAGAAATATTCACACTGATATTATCCTCATAATCTTCACGTATTCCCGCACGATCGATATAAGCTGCCGGATTAGTCATATTAGGTCTGTTGCCATAATAAGTAAAATCACTACCTGCCTTTTTCGGATAACGAGTTACGGTATTGGGCGGTGTCTTATACATCCATTCAAACAATGACTTATCAGCAGCGTCTGTTTTCGGTTGCTTCCGGTTGGTACGGTAAGCATTGAAGTCCATGTTTACAGACAGGTTATCCCGCAAACTGACAGTGGTATTGGCACGGATATTCAAACGGTCAGAACTTGTATGCTCTGTCAATCCCTCATTCTGCATATAGTTTACACTCAAAGCGAAACGTGCCAGACTACCACCACCCGAAACGGCCACTGAATGGTTTTGTACATATCCTGTGCCAAATAAGAAATCTGCCCAGTCTGTATCCGGATATTTATAAGGATCGGTACCGGCAATTGTATTTTTGATTAACTCGCCATCATACAACTCATCACCGCCAATATTCTTTTGGGCAATATTAGCCATAGTCATATATTCTGCCGCATTCACGAAATCAGGAAGATAAGTTGCTTTCTGAACACCAAAGTAACCGTCATACGATACATTAATCTTTCCTACCGTACCTCGTTTAGTTTTTACTACAATCACACCATTGGCTGCACGTGCACCATAAATAGCGGCTGCGGCAGCATCCTTTAAAATAGTAACGCTTTCAATTGTATTCGGATCCAGTTGGTTCATATCCATTGGAATACCGTCAACCAGAACCAACGGGTCATTATTGGTGTGTAATGAAGAGATACCGCGAATCTTGATAGAAGCTCCGTCTCCTCCCGGCATACCGGAGCTTTGAGTAACCGTCAGACCTGTGACACCTCCCTGCAAAGATTGCGAAATAGAAGTGATAGGCTTGGAATTCAGATTTTTTGCAATATCTAATGTAGATACGGAGGATATTGAATTTAGTTTCTTTTCTTCCGAAAAACCGGTAATTATCACTTCATCCAATGCTTCAGAATCTTCGGATAAGGAGACACTCAAGTTACTGATAGCACGGGATACTACAAATTCATAAGGTCGGAACCCAAGATAAGTGAACACAATAACATCTCCTTTTTGAGCTTTAATGGAGAAATATCCGTTCGTGTCACTTATAGTACCAATCGTAGTACCTTTAATAAGAACATTAACACCTGCAATAGGAAGAGGCTGTACCGAGTTTTCAAGTATTTGTCCCTGGATAGTCCAGTTTCGCTCCTTCGTGTCATTAGCAACAGCAGATGTTGGTTCCAAAGCTAAAGACTTTGTTGGAGTTCCCAACAATAAACAGGCAAATAATAAAGAGATTACCGCCTTCGAGCTTCTTTTCATGTAGTTTGAATTTATAGGTAAAACAAAATTGTATTTAATGAATCTCATGTTTTTTATTAGATCTAATATTTATCTTTAAACGCAATGCAAATATACCCGATATGTAGCAAGTAATTGAGTTATGAACGCTGCAAAAAATAGAATATTTGATTCAAATATCGTCCAGGCTTCTTGCAGGACGTATTCTTTCTATTTTATGAATCATTTGTATAGAGCAGATAAAATCACGATGGACTAATTTTGTCCTATAATAAAAAAACAACTCCTATTTATATATTAATCATTTAATTATATTTGAGCCATGAAAATTAAAACCATTAGTTTTTCTCTAGCCATTATGATGATATCCCTTTCCGGATGTACGAATCTGGAAGCAAAGGATAAAGTTGAACTATGGTACGAACAACCCGCAAAAGAATGGATGAGTTCTGTACCAATAGGCAACGGACGTATCGGAGCGATGGTATTCGGAGGTATCGAAGAAGAAACCATCGCATTGAATGAATCAAGCATGTGGTCAGGACAATATGACGAGAATCAGGAAATTCCTTTCGGAAAAGAAAGAATGAATGAATTAAGAAAACTCTTTTTCGAAGGAAAAATACAAGAAGGAAATCAAATTGCTGGAGAATTTCTACATGGTAATGGACATTCTTTTGGTACACACCTTCCTATCGGTGACTTGAAACTCACTTTCAGTTATCCGGAAAATACAGTCAGTAACTACCGTCGTTCTCTCGACTTAGGTACAGCTATCAGTACAACCAATTATACAATAGGTGACGTTAATTACGTGCGCGAATGTTTTGCAACCAATCCGGACGACGTTCTTGTATTACGAATGTCCGCCAGTAAGAAGAAAGCTATTAATGCAAAACTATCATTAAGTATGCTGCGGGAATCTGAAATTTCAACCGATGGTAATCAATTGATTTTTGAAGGAACAGTTAATTTTCCCAAGCAAGGTCCCGGTGGTGTCAGCTTTCAAGGCCGTATTGCAATATCCGCGCCTAATGGAACACTACAAGCTGAAGATTCTTCCATATCAGTGAATGATGCTGATATGCTGACTATTGTAATAGATGTACGCACGAATTATAAGAATGACGCTTATAAATCTCTTTGCAAAGAAACTGTTGTAAAAGCAGAAAAGAAGACTTATGAAAAACTGAAGAAAACTCATCTCAACGATTATGCTCCTCTGTTCGACCGTGTTTCCCTACAACTGGGAACAGGAGAATATGCCGGTCTGCCAACTGACAAAAGATGGGAACAAGTAAAAAAAGGCGGATATGATCCCGGCCTTGATGTATTGCTTTTCCAATACGGACGCTATTTATTACTAGCCTCATCGCGAGAAAATTCACCTCTTCCAGCCGCCCTGCAAGGTTTCTTTAATGATAATTTAGCATGTAACATGGGATGGACAAATGATTATCACCTGGACATCAATACACAACAAAACTACTGGATTGCAAACGTAGGCAACCTGGCAGAGTGCCATCTTCCCCTTTTCAAATATATCGAAGATTTATCTGTTCATGGAGCGAAAACTGCTCAAAAGATATATGGATGCAAAGGATGGACAGCTCACACCACAGCCAATATATGGGAATACACAGCTCCTTCAGGAAGCATCCTGTGGGGATTATTTCCCACAGCAAGCAGTTGGATTGCCTCGCATCTCTGGACTCAATACGAATACACACGTGACAAAGATTATCTAGCGAAAACCGCTTACCCTCTGTTAAAAGGAAATGCAGAATTCCTTCTCGATTATATGGTTGAAGATCCCAATACAGGTTATATGGTAACAGGACCAAGCATTTCACCGGAAAATTCTTTCCTTTACGAAGGTAATAATTTATGTGCATCAATGATGCCCACCTGTGACCGTGTATTAGCTTATGAAATATTCAATGCTTGTATTCAATCAGCTCAAATCCTGAACATTGATAAGGAGTTCAGTGATAGTTTACAACAAGCCATCAAGAAATTCCCTCCCATCCGTCTGCGTGCTAACGGAGGTGTACGAGAATGGTTGGAAGATTATGACGAAGCACACCCTAATCATCGCCATACTTCACATTTACTGGCTCTTTATCCTTACGAACAGATTACCCTTGATAAAACTCCCGAACTCGCCGCAGGTGCACGCAAAACAATCGAAGACCGCCTGGCTGCGGAAGGTTGGGAAGACACGGAATGGAGTCGCGCCAATATGATTTGTTTCTATGCCCGACTGAAAGATACCAAACAAGCTTATCAAAGTGTCCTTACTCTTGAGAGTATATTCACACGTGAGAACCTGTTGAGCATTTCTCCTGCCGGTATTGCAGGAGCACCCTATGATATTTTTATTCTTGACGGAAATACAGCCGGAGCGGCCGGAATAGCAGAGATGCTGGTACAAGGACACGAAGGATATATTGAATTCCTACCCTGTCTGCCCGAACAATGGAACGTAGGAAATTATAAAGGCCTGTGTGTGAAAGGAGGAGCGGAAGTTTCAGCAGCCTGGAATCAGTCGTTGATTAACGAAGCAACTTTAAAAGCTACTGCTGACAATACATTTACAGTAAAAGTTCCACAAGGGAAAAATTACACTATCACGCTGAATAATAAACGAATCAACCCAGTGATAAACAACGGACTGATTACCGTATCCATGAAAGCTAAAGATATATTGAAATTCAAATAAGTAAACTTATGTACAGAATCATTATTTTCTTCCTTTTCCAAGTAAGTGTATTCAGCATATTGTCGGCACAAGAAACTATTTATGTGAAAGCGCAACCCGGTGATGCAACTCCACGCCTACAAAATGCCATAGAACAAGCACGTCATTTGAAAGGGAAGAAAGTAGTGATTCAACTTGAACAAGGAAACTATGATCTATACCGCAACAGTAGTTCCAAGCAAGTTTATTTTATATCCAACACTGCCTCTAAAGAAGAAAATCCCGACCCTACCAAACACATTGGCCTTTGGATAAAGGATATGAAAAACTTAATTATTGATGGTGGTGGCGCACATCTGATTACACACGGAGAAATGACTTCTTTTGTTATAGACAAAAGTGAAAATATAACACTCCGCAATTTTACTTTGAAAGCTGCCGATCCTTCGGTTACGGAAATGAAAGTTATTGATACAACAGCTTATACGGCAACTTTCAGAATTCACCCCAAAGACCGGTATGAAATTGCAGATAAACAGATAAAATGGATAGGAACAGAATGGAGTTTTACCGGTGGCATTGCCCAAACTTTTAATCTACATACCAATATAACAAACCGTTGTAATCTGCCTACCGACCATGTCGTTTCTCTTACCGACATCGGAAATCATCAGATACACGCAACATACGACAAGAAAATAACTTTATATCCGGGAGAAATATTTCAGATGCGGGATGCCATCCGAGATGAAGCATGTGGATTTATTCATTTGAGCAAAAACATTATACTTGAACATTTGAACCTGCATTTTCTAGGAAACTTTGGAATTGTCGGCCAATATTCCGAAAATCTGACTTACAAATATTTAAACTGTGAACCGGAGTATGGCAGTGGTCGTACCTGTGCCAGTTTTGCTGACTTTGTTCAAATGTCCGGATGCAAAGGAAAAATCCGTATCATCAACTCTCGTTTTGAAGGAGCACAAGATGATCCGATCAATGTACACGGAACTCATCTGAAAGTTATTGCTTACGAACCGAGAAATAAAATAGTAGTTCGTTTCATGCATCCTCAATCTTACGGATTTGAAGCTTTCTTTCCTGGAGATGAAGTTGAATTTACAGAAATACATTCATTACAATGTCTGCATAAAGCATCAGTACTCAAAGTGGAGAGAGTAAACGACTACGATTGTAAACTTACACTGAATGGTTCCGTTCCTTCTATCCTACCACAACAGGAGGTAGTAATAGAAAATATCACTTGGACACCGGAAGTAGAAATCCGCAATAACTATTTTGCCCGGACACCGACAAGAGGAATACTTGTTACGACACGCCGGAAAGTTATAATCGAAAATAACGTATTTTATCGTACACCAATGAGTGCTATTGCTATCTCAAATGATGCTCGCAGTTGGTATGAGTCAGGCCCCGTACATGATCTTACCATCCGAAACAACCATTTCATAGAATGTGGAAGTCCGGTTATCAATATTGCTCCCGAAAATAACCGTCCGAACGGAACTGTTCATAAAGGGATCCGTATCGAAAATAATCGTTTTACACTGACACTGAAAGATAAACAGGCAATCTATGCCCGTTGGACAGATAATATCCGAATTTCAGGAAACTATTTTGATGGGATTTACCCTATCTCCACAAAAGAATCTGTTTTATTGGAACATTGTACAAATGTGGAGAATGAGTAAAATTACCACAGGATTCCAACCAGTAAAATAGTTCTGTGCTGTATTACCTTATTAATTGGATTGTCCGGATGATAGATTTCCTTTCAGTTGTTTATTAGGATATTTCCCCATTACAAATTCCAATACTCCTCCTTGAGTTATTTCCTGATGAGTAATCCATAAACGGTTTATTTTCTTGCCATTCAAAGTTATAGATTGTATATATACATTTTCTTCCGAATTATTCCGGGCTATGACGGTAAAACGTTTTCCTTTATAATAACGATTGTCTAATTCAATCGTAGCTTTATTAACAAGCGGTGATGTGAGTTCATATGTATTATTTCCGGGACAAATAGGATGCATCCCCATCGCCGCCAATATGTACCAAGCAGACATTTGTCCCACATCTTCATTTCCACAAAGTCCGTTAACTGTGTTATTATAAGCATTGCGGCATATCTTCCGTGTCCAATATTGAGTAAGCCAAGGTTGTGAAGTATAATTCAACAAGAAAGGTACATGATGATTAGGTTCATTAGGATGATTGTAATAGTCTCCCCATTTAAAATCATCATCCGCCCCATTGAAGAATTCGATTAATTCCTCTTCAAAATATTTCTTTCCCATTAATTGTATCATACCTTCAATATCCTGCGGAACGAACCATCCTTGCTGATAGTTATTACTTTCTATACAACCCTGCCAATGTACTTTTTTCCCTTTCCAAGGCAACCATTCTTCTTTTGACAGGCGTGCTCTGAACCACTTTACACTGTCACACCATACATTACGGTAAGCCTTTGATTTCTTCAAATAAATATCTGCTTCCTGAACACGATTTTGAGAACGAAGCAAAGTACCGACACACCAGTCGGAATAAGCATACTCTAACGTTTTAGATAAATCTCCGGAATCATATCCGTCTTCATTATTGCCAAATGTCCGTACGGTGTTGATAGCATACTGAATGGATTTATCTACCGGATAATTTTGTATTCCTTTCTGATAAGCATCAGTCAAAACAGATACAGCCGGATTGCCTACCATACAGCCGGAGTAAGCATTCAGAAACTCCCACCGGGGATAATACCCCTTTCCACTTTTCTCCGCTATCTGTATCAATGAATTAATTTCATCATTCACTAAATCCGGATTAATTATCGTTTGCAAAGGAAACTGGCTGCGAAACACATCCCAACCACTAAAAATAGTCCGGTATGTAAACGTAGAAGTCTGATAAACTTTATTGTCAGCTCCTATATACTTTCCGTCTATATCCGAAAAACAACGCGGATCAATCATCGTGTGATACAACGCAGTGTAAAAAGTAGTCTTATCAGATTCGTTTCCCTCTATTTTTATCTTAGATAATGCATCATTCCACATCTTCCGCGTGCACACAGAAACTTTGTTGAAATCCCAATCCGGTATATCATGTTCCAAATTCTTTTGTGCGCCTTCTATACTGACAAAAGATATACCGCATTTCATCAGAACCTGTTCATCTTTCCTGGTTGGAAATTGAGTATAAAATCCCAAATGTTTACCTTCCATCACTTTTGCCTGTGGATGAATAACAGCATTTCTGACATACTGATAATAATTCTCGTCATCATTCGATTCATTCTTGCGAGAAATACCTTCGGGAATGTCCGCACTCCAAATACCAAAATCCACTAAAGGACGGCTGAACAAACAATAGAAATAAATGGTATAATTTGCCTGGCCTGCACCATTTCCCCAGCCACCGTTTTCGGGTGTGCATTTCATCCATCCCCGAATTATATGATTATCAACAACTTCCACAAATTGTTCGGTAGAAGTCCCCCCCTATACGACGTGCCAAGTCAATCTGGATACGCGATTCTTCATGTTCGGGATAAGTGAAGCGTATCATTCCCGAACGCGGTGCAGCAGTCAATTCCACCTTGATATCGTAGTCATCAAGTTTCACTTCATATTTATCAATATGTGCCGACTCCGTTTCATGAGAAAATCTGGAACGATAGCCTTCATCCGGATTTTCCTCTGTTCCTTTAAAAGTATGAAGTTTACCGGTAGTCGGCATGACCAGAAAATTGCCCAAATCGCCATACCAACCAATGCCACTCATGTGAGTAAAGCTAAATCCCTCAATAGTTGTATGATGATAAGAATATCCCGACCCATTATCTCCACCGGTTTTCGTATCCGGACTTAACTGTACCAAACCGAAAGGGGTACATACACCCGGAAAAGTTTTGCCTAACCCAAGATCTGTATTTCCTATGTTATCCAAAGTCGTCGCGCCAATCATTGGGTTCACATAATCAACTAGTTCATGAGCATTAGATAAAAAAATACGAATCGAGAATAATAGTACTAATACAAGTCGGTTTATTGTTTTCATCATTCTATATTTAAAAGGTTGTTATAGTTATTTCATCATCTACATTCATTGAAATATGAATAAAATCATCTTGCCCTATTATTTATGTTTTCCATATTACAATTATTAATAGCACAAAGATAGAGAAGAAGTGATGTCTACTAAAACACAAATACGCCTATTACTGATACAAATGCGTCATCATTATCTCTTTTACATAATAGTTTGCCAAAAATTAAGGCTGTTCCAAGCATCTTTGAAACAGCCTTAATTATAGATTATATATTCTCAATAGTTTATAATCCCAGTTCAGCCGAAATCTCCAACATCCGCTGAATCGGCTTCACTGCTTTCTTCGCTACTTCCGGATCTACCGTTATTTCCGGTGCTTCATTCTTCAAACACTCATAGAGCTTCTCTAACGTATTCAACCGCATGAAGCTACACTCGTTACATCCGCACGTACTATCGTTCGGAGGAGCAGGAATAAACGTTGTCTGCGGACACTTCTTTTGCATCTCATGCAAGATACCCGATTCGGTAGCCACAATATACGTGTTTTCCGGGTGGTTCACGGCATACTTCAACAAAGCAGCTGTAGATCCTACCACATCAGCCAGTTTCAAAACTGTGCTCTTACATTCGGGATGTGCCAGCACTAATGCTTCGGGATGCTGCGTCTTCAATTCCACAATCTTTTCAACAGAGAACTGTTCATGCACATGACAGGCACCGTCCCAAAGCAACATATTCCGGTTCGTAACTGAGTTGATATAATTCCCCAGATTCCTATCTGGGCCAAAGATTATTTTCTCATCTTTTGGGAAACTTTCCACGATCTGCTTCGCATTGGTGGAAGTCACCACCACATCAGTCACCGCTTTCACCGCAGCTGTTGTATTGACATAAGAAATAACGGTGTATCCCGGATGCTCTTTGACAAACTGCGCAAACTGATCCGCCGGACAACTGTCCGCCAACGAACAACCTGCCGCCATGTCGGGCACCAGCACTTTCTTGTCCGGACAAAGCACTTTTGCCGTTTCCCCCATAAAGTGGACGCCACACATCACAATAATGTCCGCTTCCGTTTTGGCTGCCCATTGAGCCAATGCCAAACTGTCGCCGACGTAATCAGCGATGTCCTGTATCTCACCCTTCTGGTAGTAATGCCCCAGAATGATTGCATTCTTTTCTTTCTTCAGCTCGTTAATAGTCTTTATGAGTTCATTCATAATAATATTCTTATTTCTTTCCTTTTAAAAAAAATCCTTTGTTAGTAATGATAGCCTGTTAATAGTGTTAGCAAATAAATCCGTTTTTTCTTGCCGGATAAGTTATTAGTCCATGCTTCTGCTTTATGAGTCCGTTATGAACGGGAAAAAAGAAGAAGATATCCTATCTATTCACTTCATTATCAATGAGAGTACCGGCAATAGACAGTTTGCTATTAACTCCCTGTTGATAAAGTGCAAAGTTAAAAACTTTATGGATATAAACAGATAGATAAGTGCTGAAAAATATGTTTATGTCTGCATGGAAAGTTTTGATTTTATTTTTTGGAATGTTCATAACGAGTACCTCATATATCTTCTTTTGAATAATGCAAGAATTATTTTTCAAAATCTTTGCCGATAGTTTTGACAGGTTTTAAACCGTTATCAACACCTCTGTTAACAGAAAAGAATTACCTTTGTGGACAAGAACATAATAAAAGAAAAGACGTATGCGTAAACTGAAAATAACAGAGCTGAACCGTATCAGTGCCGAAGAGTTTAAACAAGTTGAAAAACTGCCTCTGGTAGTAGTGCTGGACGATATTCGTAGTTTGCACAATATAGGTTCTGTGTTCCGTACTTCGGATGCTTTCCGTATTGAATGTATCTATCTGTGTGGTATAACAGCTACCCCGCCACACCCTGAAATGCATAAGACTGCATTGGGTGCGGAGTTCACTGTTGATTGGAAGTATGTTAATAACGCTGTTGATGCTGTTGATAATCTCCGAAAAGAGGGATATATCGTTTATTCTGTAGAACAGGTGGAAGGAAGCATCATGCTTGATGAACTTCAGCTGGATAAAACCAAGAAGTACGCTATCGTAATGGGAAACGAAGTGAAAGGGGTACAGCAGGAGGTTATTAACCATTCAGATGGCTGTATAGAGATTCCTCAATATGGTACGAAGCACTCGTTGAATGTTTCTGTAACTACCGGTATTGTAATTTGGGATTTGTTCAAAAAGCTACGTTAATGGCTTAAAACTTCATTGGTTAATAAGTAGTTTATAACTGGTTTATATCATAGTTAATATACTAATAATCAATAGGTCTTTGATTGTTCATAAGTATAGAATCCAAGTGATGTGATTATACTCTTTGCAGGATATATAGATGCTGTTTACAGGGGATATATATCCTGCGTATTGGACATATATGCGCTGCACGTTGGACATATAGTTCCTGCGAGTAGCATCTATAGCTCTTGCATATTGCTTATATACGTTTTGTAAAAGCAAGATAAATATTGGTAAGTCCAGAATAAGAAAGGTTATAACCAGACTCTATTAACCAGAGTTAATAGAGTCGGTTGATAAGTATCGAATGTGTAATTCAGATCTGTTAGTTTGTCTTTACCTGCAAATTATATCAAGTCGTTTCATTTTACAGGTGCTATTTTTATAAAAAGTACTCCGTGTGAAGGTACATCAGATTGATATTTATTGATGTAAATGCCTTTGTCTTTTTGTTCCCAAAGATTACGTATTTTCTGTTTACCTTGAATATTCAGTTGATCCCAGGAAATAGATATGTTCTGTTTATTATCGGATAGATTGAATAATCCGACTGCTATGGAACCATCTTTTAATGGTTTACTCCATACTTCAATTTCTTTATTATTATCAGCATATACTCTGCTACCTTGTATACCGGCAATATCTTGGTTAATGGCTATTACTTCTCTGTTACTTAATAGATTCATTGTAAAATCATCCATCTGTTCCAGATCGCATCCTATCAGTAAAGGCGCTGCCAGAATACTCCATAAAGTGATATGCGTATATTGTTCATCAGGAGATAAATGTGTAGGATGTATATTTTTTCCCCAGCCAACCTTTCCTACAATGAGCATATCCGGGTCATTCCAACTGCCTGGTTTGGCAAATGGTTGCCACTTATCCTGAAGGAAACCTATGGTAGTCATACTACACCAGGAATCATAAATATCTCCTGTTGTCCGCCAGGCATTTGTTAAATTGCTCCAGTCTTCTGCCAGTTCAAATGGGGCAGCATTGGAGATGCTATACAGAATATCTCTTCCCGATTGACGTAAAAGATATGATAGTTCTGCTGTATGGGCTATATCATTAGTTACCCAATCATACTTAATATAATCGAATCCCCATTCTGCCCACTGCTTTACATCTTGTTTGGCAAATGAAAATTCTCCATATCTGCGGCTTGAATTGATAACTTTACCATCACGTGTATCAGCACTGCTGCCAATGTACCCTGCAAAAGTTTGTACCCACGGAGAAGAATATATTCCTATTTTGAGTCCTTTACTATGCACATAATCAACAAGGCCTTTCATATCAGGAAATTTATCGTTCGGCATTATTGCATTGTATTTTCCTCCACGTGCACCTTGCCATCCATCATCAATATTTATATAAGCATATCCATAATTGACGAGTCCTAATTCTACCATCCGGTCGGCCATTCTTCTTATTTTCTTGTCATCAATGTCTGCTCCGAAAACATTCCAGCTATTCCAGCCCATAGGAGGAGTCAGACTTATCTTTTCACCAATTTCAAGAGTCAAGTCTTTACTAGTTTCTCCATATTGATTTTTAGCGGAGATATGAACAGTATAGGTTCCCGGATTTATTGCTTTTCCTGTAATAATGCCAGTATTGCTGTCGATGGATAATCCTTCGGGTAAATTGGTTGCAGTTATTTTCAGTGGCCTTTCTCCTGAAATAGGTACTGTAAACAGAAATGGATTTCCCGGGCGGGCACCATATATATAAGGAGCATTAATCATAGGTTGTTTTGCAACAGCAGGGGTGAGGATGTATTCCTGTTCACGTTCTTTTTTACCGAAACAGGATCGACACCTTTAACTTCAAATCTGGCATTTACCCAGTTGGTACGATCTCCGGTTATTCCATCTCCTGCATGATCGACATGTAGGATTAGAGATTTTATACCCTTAGTAGAAATATCTATTTGTTTTGCTTTTTCTCCTGCATGCATGATTCCACTTCGCCAGATGATTTTACCATCTCCTAAAATTATAAATTCAGCACTGGCTTGTTTTAATTCGTGTTCGGGTGCCGAGTCATCTATTCCTGCAGATGCCTTGAAGGAGATTGTTTTGCCGTCAAGTTTTATGCGGAATACGCTTGCGGCATGTGTACCTACACCCCGGTCAAATTTTTCTCCGGCAATAGAAAGTGGTGTTTTCCACATTGATTGATTGGCTATTGCTTTACCTGCAGATTGATCGATGTTAGAGAGATCTAATTCATCTAACCATACTATACGGGGAGCAGTTGTAAAGCTCGAAAGCAGTATGATTAATAATGCGGAGAAGTATTTTTTCATTGTATTTGAAATTAGTATTAAATAAATTCTTTACTGCAAAAGTATAGGATAGGATTGATGAAGTTGAATAAAAAAGAGAATAAAATGAAAACAAAATCCGGACAAAACGCAAATAAACCACTTTATGCTTGACAATTACTAGATTTTATTTGTATTTTCACAGCGGATTTTTATTTCTAAATAATTAGTTCGTGTTTAATTTTAATATAAATGATGGACGAATATAAGGATAAAAGGTACATAAAGGAAATAATAAAAGAATATAATATTTTATTAGAGTCGTGGGGTTCTTCGGAGTCCTGGGACTTAAATCAATTTAAAACACTGGAAAATATGATCTTCGAAACAACGAAGATCGATGTAAATGCTAATACACTTAAACGATTTTTTCAGCAGAAGACAGGCAATCCACAGTTGGCGACAAAAGATGCTTTATGTCGTTTCTTAGGTTATTCGGGGTATACCGACTTTGTAATGAAGAAAACGAAGAAAGAAGAGGCTATCAGTATCCAGACGGAAGACGTTGTTGAAGAAACAAAGGAGCATACAGATGACACAGAAAAAAATGTAAATAGTTCCCAGCTGGATAACACGTCGAATAAAGTGACAAAAGATCCGGAAGAGGTATCGAATCGTATCTATAAGAAAAATAAATGGTATGTAAATTTTACTGCTATACTATTATTGGCAATAGTCGGATATATGTTGTATACATATAAATTAAAGGATATGTATGTGGAATATCTGATTTCAAAAATAGAATTTACCACTTCACAAGTAAAAGGAATATGCCCGCTTACAGTCACATTCTCCTATCATATACCAGCTTCATTATTTGAAGATATCACTGTTGTATATGAAGAAGCTAATGGGGATGTATCCGAAAGAAAACTAAATGAAAATATAGATAAGATAAATGCCACCTATATATATGAAGGTGAAGCATTCTGTCATCTGAAGTATAAAGATAGAATTATAAAGACCATTCCGGTGGAGTGCCGCAAGACGGGGTGGTCGGTTTTCGTCCGTGAGGAAAGAAAGAAAATATTTCGAGTTTTTCCGATGGAGCAGGCTTACAATGATTCGGGATATGTAAGTTTACCAATAGAAAATGTCCCACAAGAAGCGCATACTAACCACATGTTTGTCAGTTATGTGTTTTATAAAGAAAAGTTGATAGACGGAGATAATTTCATATACGAGGCACGCGTTCGCAATTCAAAACAGGAGAATGCTGTTCCTTGCTCGGATATTATCATGTATATACATTCGGATACAGCTATGCATGGCTTTGCTATGAATGAAAACGGATATGCTTATATAAAATTCATCAGTGGAGAAAATACAATTAAGGGAGATGAGTACAACTTAAGCCGGTTTAATTTTAACTCTTCCGAATGGCATGTCATGACTATCAAAGTAGTGAATAAGAAAACTACCTTCTACGTAGATGGAGAAGAAGTGTTAGGTATGGATTATAATGAACCTTTGGGATATGCCAATGAACTTACGTTAAGATTTAAGGGATGCGGAGCTGTAGATTATGTGAAAGTCTACAATCTTGATGGTAAGGTTGTATATGAAGAAAACTTCGATTCAGATAAAAGAAAATAGTACTCTCTTTTCTTACAACCATCTTATACATAGGTGGTTGTCTTGTTTTGTTCATATTTTGTTCCTGTTTTGTTTTACCTTTTTCTCTCTTTTCTTAGCCTTTTGTTTGCATGGTTGCGGATGATTTGGGATAGATTTGCAATTGTTATCATTGTCCTGTTGGGCGCGTTAACTAAATCTATATAATCTGAAATGATCCGATGAAAAAGAAGAAATGGATATGCTTGTTATTATCTGCATTGTTGGGGGTAGGCACTGCTTTTCCTCAACAGAGCAAAGAATCACCTGTAGAAAAAGTAAAGAAGATTGGTGATAAATTGATTAGAGAAACTCCCTTTGCTTACAAGCTGGGACTTGCTTCTCGTAGTACTTCTTTCAACACGTTAAACTTTGTGGATTTCGGGCGTACCTTCGGTTTGGGACAAGAAGCTGTGGCCTATGCCTATACACAGCTATCGTTTCCCCGAGATACCACCATACGTGTAGAAACAGAGCATAACGATGCCTGTAAAATCTGGTGTAACGGACAACTGGTTTATGAAAATAAAGGGAAGCGGGATATTAAGATAAACCGCGGAGAACGAAGTATGCAGATGACTTCTTCATTCTTGCTTCCGTTGAAAAGTGGTAATAACAATGTGTTAATAAAGTCGGCCACTTTCGGCAAAGAATGGTGTGTGTTCTTACAACCACCAAGTGATAATGATGCCGTTTTATCCATTGTCCGAAGTTATCCTCAAATAGGTTTAACCAATTTGAATAATGTTGATAAACAAGTATCCAACCTTACCAACTGGCTCATTATCGGACCTTTTCGGGGTGGCATTGACGTAGTGCATGAACCGGAACAGGAATTCAAGTTTGGATATATGTATAAAGGACTTCATTGTCCGGTGACTTGGACAATTCCTAAAATAGAGGTACTCGGAGAGATGATAGATCCCGAAGTTTGGGGAACTACTTACCAATGGAATTACCATAATGGAGGTGTTGCCTGGGCCATGCAGCAACTTGGTGAACTGACCGGAGCAGATAAATATACCAAATGGGCAACTGACTTCTGCGACTATCAAATGGAAGGCATGCCATTTGTTGACTATCAAGTCAACAATTTGCGGGCATATAATTCAGCCAATGCGATGGTAATTAATTCCACATTACTTGATTTTACATTAGCTCCCTCACTTCCCATTCTATACCGTTTACGTACAGATAAGGATTTTAAGAATAGAAACATTTATCAGGCATACATTGATAAAATGACAAACTATGCACGTTTCGGGCAAATCAGAAGTGAAGGAATGACCAATTATACCCGTGATACTCCGGAAAAATATACAGTGTGGGTAGATGATATGTTTATGGGTATTCCTTTCTTGATACAAGCTGGATTGTATAGCAATTCACCGGAGTTGCGAAAGATATTCTTCGATGATGCAGCCAATCAGATTATAGATTTTACGAAACATGTATGGAACAAAGACACTCGTCTTTATATGCATGCTAATTATACATCACGCCCCGGCATTAAACTACCTCATTGGTCACGTGCCAATGGATGGGCTATTTGGGCTATGTCTGACGTATTGATGGCATTGCCTAAGAGTCATCCCAAATACAAAGCAATACTCAAGCAATATCAGACTTTTGTCTATTCTCTGATAAAATATCAGAGTCCTGACGGATTCTGGCATAATGTAATCGATCGTAGCGATTCTCCCAAGGAAGTTTCGGGTACGGCCATATTTACAATGGGTATAGCACGCGGTATCAGGTATGGCTGGCTGGATAAGAAAAAATTCATACCAATTGCATTGAAAGGATGGGATGCAGTGGCATCCGAGATCGAAGACGATGGAACGGTACATAAAATCTGTATAGGAACCATGTGTACTGAAGATGTAAACTATTATATGAACCGTCCATTTTTCGATGATGATACACATGGATCGTTTGCCGTCATATTTGCAGGTATAGAAGTCCAGCGAATGATGGATGAATACGCCAAATAACTGATGTAAAAAAATAGATATCCAAATATAATATTATGAAAAAGATACTTGTACTAATGGCTTTGTCTTTCATGCTTGTCTCGACATTGGCAGCACAGATGAAAGACCCCCAAGACTGGGTAGGCTACGAAGAAATAATGGGTGTAAAAAATGGACTAAGATTTTATGATTTCGATGTAAATCTGATAGAATCGTCTGCTCCTGCTAATGTTTTTTGGCCGGAGGATGATATCCGGCTCAAGTTTCAGTTGATTAATAACACATCACAATCAATAGATATAGATGCGAAAGTACATATCTTTCGCTATGGAACGAAAGGAATCCCTAATGATATTTGGTTGCCCCAGATGATTAAGCTTGATTATGAGAAAGTGATTCCTGTTCACCTATCAATCTCGCCGAATGGCTATGTCAATACGTCTGTATCGGTAGACGATATTAAGGATTTTGGAGGATATGCCGTTGTGTTTGATCTTGGAAAGTACGGGCGTCGATTGGGTACAAGTTTTGTCTATAGCATGAAGCCGTCATTAGTGAAAATGCAATATCCCAAACAATCTTTGGATTATTTGGGAGTAGATTTTTTGAATAGAGTAGGTGTTCAGTCCATTCGCTACGGTATTCCTTTCGTATCGACTAATAGTTCGGATTATCAAGGATTCCGACAAGAGTTGAAGAGATTGATGAAAGATTTCATGGATAACAATATCACTGTTATGCTGATGTTTGGTGAGGGACGTATGGCACAGTCCATGCCTTTGGGTACTACCAGGCCGCATTTGGATGAGAATGGAAAATTTCTTCATACGAAGCAGGATTTGGTATGGCTTCCCGAATTGGATGAAGACTTTAAGAAATTCGTAAAAGAATTATGTCTTGATTTTGGCTGGCCCAAAGGACCGGTAACGGCTGTCTGTTTGTGGAACGAACCGTGGGAAGGAACTTCCATATCCGGTTGGCAGGCTGATATGATAAGATATAAAGAGATATATACGAAAATGGCTGAAGCGGTGCTTGAAGCCCGGAAGAAAACATAGATGTTCTTGTGGGAGGAGGCGACTCTAATTCGAATGCGTTGGATAAGTTTTTTGCTGATGGAACAATGGATATGTTGCCAATCTTTGATTTTCTCTCCATTCACTATCAAGGTATGGAGGCACCGGTATTATATCCCGAGTGGAATAAGCGTAAGGATAACAAGGGGCGTGTGAAAATATGGGATACCGAAAGTTGGGTAGGAAATACCGACGACCGTGTGGGGCTTGTTATTGCAGCCAACCGTTCCGCCGGATATGACAGATCGATGGGTATATTTGGAGGTTATATGTATTCCGGGGATCCGAACCGGTCAGTGCGTAGTATGGAGGTTCGTACCGAAAAAGGAAAGGAGACAATGCCTAAACTCCACAATACATGGTCTGCGGCAGCTGCTGTGGGAGCAGCACAAAGTATGATCGGAGAAAGAGAGTTTGACAGGCTTCTTTTTAAAAATGGGTTGCCTTGGGTAATGATCTTTGATGGGTATGAAAATAAGAAAGACGACGGAACAATTGTGATTACCGGAGATTTGGGTGAAGCATTCGGTGCAGAGAATATCCTTTTCAGAAATGTGCGTAGCCTAAGCGAAGCGAGAAAAAAAATCGACTTGCATCATAAATTGAAAACATTACCTGCAAATAGTGCTGAACGTAAAAAGATAGAAAATGAACTGAATACCTACTATCCCATCACTGACGGGAAAATGATATTGAAAGCCAATCCCTCCTTCCTGCTTTATGATTTCTATGGAAATGTCATTGCTCCTAAAAATGGAATCTACGAAATCCCTCTTAATTATCAGGGATATTATATGCGTGTAAATGGTGAGAAGGGAGCTTTTGACAAACTTGTTTCTGCCATTAGTAAGGCAGACATCGTGGGGTATGAACCTATAGAAATAATTGCGAAAGACTTTACAGTTCCCATTGCCAGCAAACCGGAAATGGAACTTCAACTGACCAATATCCTCAATCGTCCGGTGAAAGGTGTATTGTCTGTTTCTATTGGTAATCTGGATATATCTTATCCGCAGAATGTATCGTTTAAGCCTAATGAGACAAAAATAATCAGAGTGAAAGTGGCAAATGGGACTGCCAGTGTAGATAATAACTATCCGCTTGAAGTTCATTTCGATGCCGGAAAAGATGGATTCGCCGTACATTGGGAAAATATGCATGTCAATTACATTGCAAAAAAAACAATGAAGATAGATGGTAATCTGAATGACTGGCAAAATATGATCTCACAAACGATAGAAGGTTCTTCCAAGGCCAGCATTTCTTTGACGGAAGCTGCATGGTATCCATATCAAAAGTTTGATAGTAATGCGGAAGGATTGGCACATACCTACCTGGCTTACGATGATGACTATTTTTATTTTGCAGCAAAAGTTGCGGACAAAACTCCCAATAAGGGAACATTGAGATTTGAGACTCGCAATGATGATGATTATTTCTATCCTGACACAGCTTATATGCAGACCATATATGCCATGCATTCTACCATAGTGACACAGCCTGCGGCAGAATCCGATCCAAAAGCATTGCAATTGCCTTCGGCAAAAGGGCGCATGATGAATTATATGGAAAATACATCTACTACTCTGTCGATGGGTATGGATATTCATTTGCCAAAAGATAAATATGTCCGCACTTCTCTTTATTTCCCAAGTATAAATCAGAATGGGCTATCTGTTACTGTTTATGACAAAGAAAGTGGCAAAGAATTACTTTCTACCAAGATAGACAAGCTATGGAATGGTACTTATCTGACATTGGATTTATGTGGTAATGTGCGCATACGTTGTTCATCTTATGGTTGGTGGTACACAACGAAATTATCAGGTATCTTTTTTGATTCATCAGACAATGTTGTTAACTCGGGTAATACCGGTGCTTCAGCAAAACTTGTAAACCGTGATTTTGATACTGTCGGAAACTGGATTGGTAAATACGGGCAATTAGGATATTATCTGATTGGTGCAGATTCTTCTTTGCCTCAAGATGTTACTTGCAATGTTGTTTCTCAAGATGATTTGGTTCCTTTGGTATGGCCGGAACAGGTACGTCGTTTCACTTACCGTAAACGCCCGACATTACCGGATGGCACCAATGGGATAGCAACGGATAATATACTTATTGCTTTTAATGTAATTCCAATCGGCGAAGATGGTATGGAAGCTGAAACGAAAGGCACCATGCCGCGTTACATCGGTTATAAATGCACAGATTATGAATACGCCTTGAATACTGTTGCTCCCGAATATGGCGGTGGTTTTGAAATATGGAGAATGCTTGTTCCGGGCATGCCACGAAAACACTTCTATCCTCGCCAACCCAAATCTCCATTTGACGGGGCTGTAAAAGATGGAAAATTGATTACCACACGTGAAGGTAATACATTGTATTATGAATGTGCCATTCCATGGTCCGAAATACCCGATGTGAAAAAAGCCATTGATAAAGGCGATAAAATTAAATTCTCTGCCCGAATCAATGATGATGGCGCCGGGGCTGCTTGTATGGAAATAGCACGCGGACGAAGTGTTTCGAAGAAAAACTCCAGAGCATTCCATCCGGACTGGAAAGAGCATTGGGCAAACGAGGTTGAGTTTGGAGTAGAGAAATAAAGGCTATCGGAATGATAATTATTGAAAGTGATAGAATGAAAATGAAAAAACAACTAATAATCATATTTCTATTATGTCTGGCTGCTAAAGGGATTTCACAAATACCTTTTGATGGCAGTGATAGCTATGCTACGCCACCCATAGGATTCGGGCAAAGTGAATTTGAAAACCCTTTAATCAACAGTATTAACAGGGAACCATATGGTGCAACATCTATTTCATTTCCTACTGAAACAGAAGCGTTACAAGTAAAACGCTCTTCGTCCTCCCGGTATCAGTCATTGAATGGAACATGGAAATTCAAGTTTATTACAGATTGGGACAATCTTCCGTCTGATTTTATGAAAGTAGAGGCAAATGATGATTCCTGGGACAATATACCTGTTCCGTCTACCTGGGAAATGAAAGGATATGGTGATCAGGTTTATTGTGGACAAGGCTATGAATTTCGTCCTGTCAATCCTCCGTTTGTACCACGTAAAGATAATCATATAGCATTGTACCGGAAGACGTTTGAAGTACCTGCATCATGGGAGGGACAGAATGTATTGATTCATTTTGCCGGAGTCAGAGGGGCTTTCTATTTATATGTCAATGGGAAAAAAGTCGGTTATAATGAAGATGGCGGCACTCTGCCTGCAGTATTCGACATGACTCCTTTTCTGAAAAGAGGAAAGAATCAATTGGCAGTTCAGGTGTTGAGATGGAGTGATGGTTCCTATCTTGAAGATCAGGATCATTGGCGCTTTCACGGCATCACCCGGGATGTTTATATTGAATCACGCCCTGATGTTTTTATACAGGATTTTGCTGTAATTACAGACTTGGACAAGGATTATAAAGACGCAAAACTGCGTATACGCCCTGTCATATCCAGCAAGAAAACAGTAGATGTTTCGGACTGGGTGCTTGAAGCCAGATTATATACTAAAGAAGGTAATCCTGCTCTCGGAGTAGATATGTCAATGCCGGTCAAGACGATTACGACCGAAAAGTATCAACAGAATTTTTCATTGGCAAAATATCTGGAAACAAATGTAAAGGCTCCTTTATTATGGTCATCCGAAACGCCTAACTTATATATCATAGTCCTGACATTAAAGGATAATAAAGGCAAC
Organism: Bacteroides sp. BFG-637; assembly: GCF_024793605.1. Classification (NCBI taxonomy): domain Bacteria; kingdom Pseudomonadati; phylum Bacteroidota; class Bacteroidia; order Bacteroidales; family Bacteroidaceae; genus Bacteroides; species Bacteroides sp. BFG-637. The sequence continues at coordinate 1,634,220 of NZ_JANUPD010000002.1, forward strand.
GTAGTAGAATCAAGAAGTTCCCGTATCGGTTTTCGCAAAGTTGAATTCAAGAACAACCATGAACTGTGCGTGAATGGAAAACGTGAATACATCTATGGAGTAAACAGGCACGATCATGACGCTTGGGAAGGAAAAACCGTTCCTTATGAAAGAATGGTACAGGATGTGACTTTAATGAAACAGTTCGGTTTTAACTCTGTAAGAACTTCCCACTATCCTGCAGATCCGGCATTCTATGATTTATGCGATGAATATGGCATTTATGTGATGGATGAAGCTAATGTGGAAACGTGTGGCGCAGATGCTGAACTTTCAAATAATGAGTTATGGCTTTTTGCTCAAATGGAACGTGTTGCCGGAATGGTAAAAAGAGATAAGAACCATCCGTCTATTATTTTCTGGTCGTTGGGGAACGAATCGGGTGTTGGAGCAAACAATGCCGCACGAGCCTCGTGGGTCAAAGATTACGATCCTACCCGCCTTGTACATTTCGAGGCCTATATGCATAATGGAGGTTCAAGGCAATATGGTTATGGCATCGATTTTATGAAGACCAACCGTCCGGCGGTGAATCCTCCGGAACCTCCGGCTGTAGATGTTGTCAGTACCATGTATCCGTCTGTAGAAGGGATTATAAAGCTTGCTACTCAAGAAGGTGAAACACGTCCGGTATTGATGTGCGAATATGCTCACGCTAAGGGTAATGCATTGGGTAATCATCAGGAATATTGGAATGCAGTGAAAAAATATCCACGCCTGATAGGTGGCTATATCTGGGATTGGGTGGATCAAAGTGTAATTAGAAAAGACGATGTAACAGGCAAAGAATATTTCTCTTCCCTCAACGGCACTAATGGGCTTGTTTTTGCAGACCGGAAAATAAAGCCGGCTATTAATGAATGTAAGAAGATCTATCAGCATATTCGTTTTGATTATACTAACGGAGAACTGACTATCAAAAATGAATATAATTATCTGCCGCTTTCCGCATTTAATTTTTCATGGAAATTAATGCTAAACGGTGAATTGATAAAAAATGGCGAATTGACCGATATTGAGGCTTTTCCGGGCACTTCTGCCAGAGTGAAAATAGATACCGGATATCCTGATTCCGGACAGAAAGGGGAAGTCATACTCGAAATCAGTGCTTATTTAAAGAAGGGTACTATTTGGGCACCTAAGGGATTTGAAATCGCATGGGAGCAATTCACCTTGCAAGAAGGAAAGGTAAATCCTACGGTGGAAGGAAACACAGGAAATGGCGGAAAGCTGACTGTACAGAAGAAAGCGAATGAAATAGGTATTTATAATGATCGTATAAATATTGTGTTCAACAAGAAAACGGGGCTCATTCAAAGTTGGATCGTAGGTGGTAAGGAATTTTTGGAGAGAGGTCCTCGAATCAATCTGTGGCGGGCTCCGACCCATAATGATGGCGGTTACCGTCCTAAAACAGAGAATGAAATTTCTCGTCAATGGGTAGAAGCCGGACTGGATAGTTTGCAACATAAATTGAAATCGTTTAAGCTGACTGAAGAAAAGAATGGTACAGTCAGTGTGGCAACAACATTTATTGCACAAAAAACGGGAAATAAGTCGTATGTGGAATATATCACTAAATATATTGTTGATTCTTCCGGAAAAGTACAGATAGATACTGATCTGAAGCCATTTGGCAATATAATCAGCTTCCCCCGTATAGGCTATACTATGACTGTAAAGTCTGGCAATGATACTTTTTCATGGTATGGCTACGGACCGTATGACACATATAACGACAGACATTCGGGAGCTCGTTTGGGTAAATTCTCAGGAACTGTAGATGAACAGTTTACGCATCATGCGTATCCTCAAGAGAATGGAAACAAATATCATTGTTCATGGGTTTCATTGACCGACAATGAGGGAATTGGACTTATTGTTGAAGGTATGCCATTTATTGAATCCAGTGTAATGCATTACTCCCTTGAAAACCTGTCTGAAGCTATAGATGAGAGCCAATTAAAGCGTACTGACAACGTCACGTGGAATATCGATTATAAAACATATCCGATTGGTAATAGGAGTTGCGGACCTCCCCCACTCGAACAATATGTACTTTTTGCAGAACCTGTGTCTTTTAGCTTTTGTATTTATCCGGTTCTTAATCAAAAGGCTGTCCAATAAGCTTTTAAATTTATAAAAGGGTCGTCCGAAAAGTCTTGATCTAATGAATCACCTTTGCTACAGCATATCGTAGCAAAGGTGATTTCTTTTTCAGGAACTTTCAATCCTCTCGTCAGAATAAGGTGTAGCATTGGTCATTTAGAATTCAGTGATGAAAATGGCCAACTGTACACGGTCCTGAAAGTGTATTTGTATAATAAATGGAATAGTGTGTATGTATCATAAATTTATCGTTTATATATATAGTACACGGTTGTTTGTTTCTTACGATATTTATTTTATTGAAATATCTTTATTGTTTATGCATAAACAGCTTTATCGTTTCTAATAGATTTTTGAAGAGTTTATTAGAAACGTTGTTTGAGTTTATTAAAAACTATATGGAAGATTTTATCGGCATTTATATTGAATTTATGTAACAAGAAAGGCTGCAGAATTCATAGAATTTCGCAGCCTTAGCTATTGACAGGATTTCTGTCCACTGTATTTTTATATAATTACTTAGTTTATTTGTTTCAATTTATTTGTTTTTAAATCCATTCTTTATTCGTCTTTTTTGATTGATGATCTATATTCTTGTTCTACAAATATACAACATAAAAAGAGCGTTTCCAAATTTTTGCGATATACAGAATTAAAAGTATTCTTAGTGGTTTGTATTGAACACCTTACTTCTGAAATATTTCAGGGTATTTCCTGATAAAATAAACAGGCGTACAGCTCCAAGCGTGGCAATAGCTGTTGATAGGATAAAAATCGTATGGAGAAATAAAGTCGTTTGTAGGATCGTATGCCTCCCAAAATGTATCGGCTCCTTTGGCAATCATTCCTCCCCAGTAATTGACTAAAGCCTCTTTTGCTTCGAGGTTCATTCCACAATCTATCAGCGACTGAATATAATAATGATACATATAAGGAGTGCCGGGATAACAAACATCCTGTGTTGTAGTCAATGCTGATAAAGCCTTTTTGCCTTCGGCTTTACTGGTAACTCCGCTTAAAATCATCCATATCTGTGACGCATAAGAAATCTGTTTGTCACCTGTTCCGACGAAAAGGCCGGTTTTCCGATTGTATAAGTTTTTGCGGGCAGCCTTTATCATTTTGTTAGTTAATGCAGGCAAGTCGGCAACTTCTTTTTCTTTTCCGAGCAGTTGAGCCAACTTATAGGATTCCTTTAGTGCAAATATGGATACTCCTTGTAAGGGAACCTCTTTATACAAATCCTCTTTCCAATCGAAGAAGACCCACCAGTCTTTCTTTACTTTCTCAAAATCCATCAATCCATTCGCCTTGACATTGGTACGGACAATATCCAGTTGCTTTTTAGCCACAGGCCACAAGTCTTTGACAGTTTCCATATCGCCCGTTGCTTCCAGGTAGTCTTTCAATGTTACATTATACAGTAGCGCATATTCATAAAGAAACTGTTTGTCCTGGGCTCTCGGTACAGGATTTTCAATTACTGTAGCCAACAGATATCCGTTCAGGTCGCTCAATCCGGCCAACAAATACAAACACCGTTTTGTAAGGTCGTACTGCTTGTAAGAATAATTGTTGCCAAGAGCTTCCAGATATAAATCCCCGATCCAAAGACGCTGATCTCTTTTCGGACCATCCTCGTAAACGGTTTGCATACATTCTTTCAGTGTATTGAGCCCGACACGATCTATTTTCCTTATCATGGGATCAACTGCCTGTGGAAGCTCTTCAGGTATATTTTTGGCAGAAGTTTGAGCCATACATTTCATATCATGTATGTTGAAATCATAATAAGGAGAACTGCCCAACAACTCGATTTTTATATAGCGGAAAGCCAGCCTGCGTGGAAGAGTGACTGTTTGCGGCACATACATTACAGAAACAACTTCGTCCTGAAGCCATGCCCTGCTTAAGCCTTCTTTATAAGAATCAAAAGAAACAGCTACTTCCGAAGGAACTTCCCCGAAAGTCAATTTAAACCTTAACGGACCGTCGGCTGCAAGCCCGGTGCTTCTTACGGAGAAACTAAAATATCCGGTCAGATGCTCTCCGAAATCAATCGTAATCTCTTTTTTCAGTCTGAAAGGCATAGAGTATAAAGAGTCGATAGGACTGACATCTACTGCTTTGTATTTCTGAAACGATTGTGTGTCGGGTACAATATCTACTACTTTCAGTGGCTTTTTCTCTGTGATTATAAGTTTCGGTTTATATTGCTCTGCTTTTTGTAGCCACTGCTTACGGTTGTTCCCATAATAGTCTTGTGCAAAACAAGCGATTGTGATGAATACCAGTGTCAAGCTGAATAAGATAGATTTCGTCATATTATTAATCCTCTTTACTATCTGTCACGTTCCAATTTCTGAAGTCATACACGCGTGATTCTTTTCCATGCGAAACATTCAGGAAACGTCCGTTCACCGCTTGTTCCATCCATGGGTTTGAATACAAAGGCCAATTTTCATAATCCACCTTTTCTCCGTTGACGAAACGTCCGTAGTTGTAGATAATTTTTAGTGTATCACCGCTAAGTGAGTGATAAATGGTCTGTCGGTATTCCGGATTGGTAACGATGTATTCCAGTTTCGTTGTTTTCAGTATATCTTCTGCAAACAGGTCCAAAGCTGTTTGCGTTCCTGTAGGCTGATATTTATCCGGCAAACAGGTTTCTATGACTGCGGCAGTGCCACGTTGGTCACAGCGTAACATCTTATGTTTTACCCCGCGGAACATCCGGTCTTCGTCCCATGTGTATGGATGACAGAATTTTACGGCAAACAGAACACTTCCTCCGTCAAAGAATATCCAGCCGGATTTGTCCTCTTTCATTTGTTTTATTGCATCAATAGGCACTACTCCTGTCACATACGGATGGGGTTCTTCCGATTCTATTTTATACATGGCCAGCAACGTGCCGTTATGTTGTAATACTTGTTCGCGACAAGTAGCTCCGAAAAGGCTTTCGGCTGATCTACCATAATGACTGATATGAGTCAGGAAGAAAGTACTTGCGGGTGCATCCGATTCCCATACTAGTTTCCACCGGCGCATCTGTGCGCTCCATCCCAGACTGATTCCATCCCATTGACTGGCTAATCCATACGTTTTGTTGATATATGTATATTTCTTGAATCCCCATGGATAGTTGAGTTGTGCAAATGGAGTCATATCATGCGATTCTTTATGCACGTATGTCTTCTTTCTATCCGATGCTATATGCTGTATAATCTCTGGTACACGATAGGAAGAAACGGCTGCCAGTACAGAGTAAAAGCCTTCATTGTTCACAATCAACTCTCCGTTTTCATACTTTTGCTCTAATACCGGATTGGGACCGCCACCAAAAAACAACCAGCCTAAAAGTGGATAAGGACTCATCATATGGGGAGAACAAGCAAAATAATATTCCCGTAGAGAGGAAGATATGAAATAACCATTCAACCATTCGGGTGCCATGTTGAGTAAATGCCATTCAAGAGTCATTTGTACCTGTTTCTTAAATTCAGCATCCTTGCTGTGGTCATACAAAGAAAGAAGGCAAGTGATATAGAATGTGCCGTACGTAGGAGAATCAAACTCTTTGATACCATAACGTACCGTCTTATCCATTACATCCATAAGTACTGAACGGCAATGTGCCATTACCGTGTCGGCTTTCCCCCAGTCGGGGAAAGCCAGTGCGGTAAGATATCCAGCTGTTTTAAACATCAGTCTATGATTTTCGGTACTTCCATCTGCCAAATAATCCTCGCTTGTCATACGTTTCCGTACCTTCTCTTTCAGCTCTTTCGGGTATACAGACTGAAAGCGTAGATACGCGTCGATATTCTGATGACAATCGAACATGTCGAAGGGTGCATCTTCCTGCATCCGGTTCAGCATATCCAGAGCATACTTGACATCTTTCTTTGTTTCCAGGCGAGCTAAAACAAATCCCATTGCTGTCTTGATGTCGTTATCTCCCCAATATTGGTCGTTTGGACGGGCTTTGGAGTAATAATCAAGGAGATATTTTTTCCGCTCGTCAAAAGAAGACGCAGAGGTGAGAGAGAGAAACAGAAAAGCAAATGCCAGTAAAATCAACAGCTTTTTCATACTTAATATCCTTTACTTTGTTTCATTAATGGATTCGTTCTCAATTCACTTTCAGGTATCGGAAGATAATAGTCTTGTGGATCGTAATGTACAGTTCCTGCCTTTGTTGAAGGATATTTGGCCAATTCCTGTTCCAATATTCCCCAACGGCAAATATCATACCAACGGATATTTTCAAAGAATAGCTCTTTGTAACGTTCTTCCTGAAGGATTTCCATGGTGACAGTCGAAAAATCTTCTCCTTTTGTACCGGGTACGTCGTAGTTACTTTCTCCCCATGCCCGGCGACGGACTTTGTTCACATATTCGGTGGCCACATCTACAGAGTTCAGTTTGAGCATTACTTCGGCATACATCAGATAAATATCCGCCAAGCGGATGATATCTACATTCTTGGTTGAGAATACAGGTGAAGACACGTTATAGAAGTCGGTATACTTACGTGCGTAATATCTGTAATCGGGCACATCCGTATCCGCCTTTATAAATGTAATGCCGGTAGTGGCTGTACTCCAAGCTTGCCATGTATAATCGTATAATGTAGCTTCATACAGACGTGGATCGTCTCCGAATCGTGCAGCAGTACGTTGATCGACGAAAAAGTTGTTCCAGGCACCCGGAGCTCCTCCGAAGATACGAACCAGGTGATGTTGGGGGGCATCATCATAGGCACTTCCTGACGAGAGGTAATATTGCAGGGAGAAGATACATTCGGGATTGTTGTCCGTATGCTGAATGTAATCTGTAAAGTTGACCGGTTTGTCCAATTTGAAGCGGCTGTCGCCTATCACTTTCTCAAATTCTGTCTTGGCATTGGCATAGTCGCTCATATACAGATACACTTTTCCGAGTAATGCATGTACAGCCGGTTTTTGGGCCCATCCCTGGTCTTTTGTATAATCAGTGTCTGTATAGCCGGGACCGGGTACTGCAGTATTGACCGGGATCTGGTTGTCTCCAATGCAGGTTTCGGCTTTTTTCAGATCCTTGATTATCAATTGATAACATTCTTCAATAGTTGATCTGGCTGTAATTGCATTACTAGCGTCTGCAATACCTTCCATCAGAATGATTCCTTTCGCATCCTTGTTGTTTGGATACATTCCCCCGAAAGAAGGTCCTTGTTCTCCGAACAGGCGTAATAGATCGAAATGTATGAATGCTCTTAAAAATAAACTTTCACCCTGGAAGTTCATTACCATTGTTTTTTCTCTTCATCCAGCGCTTCCAAGTCTACATGGTCGATCAAGTCTAGCATGAGATTGGCAGAAGCCAAGGCTTTATAGTATTTTATGTAGGCCTCTTCTACATTCTTGTTGCTGGAAGTGAGCCCATTGATGGCCCATTGATTACGTTGTTCTTCGCCCAGCCAATCAATATCCATTTCGTGCGACATGGTTGACATATATTCCGTCTGTCTTCCATAAAGCATGATAGAACCTAGAGACCTGTAAGCGCTTCCCAAAAATTCGCCTAACTTTGCGGGGTTTTTTTGTATGATTTCTCCAATATTATCGTCTGATACAGACGTTGTTAGAGGATGATCCAGAAAATCACTGCATGCTGATGTCAGAAGCAGACATCCTGCTATGAACATATATTTAATTTTCATATTTATATTTTTATCTGATTAAAAACCAACATTAAGACCAAATGAAATAGAACGGGACTGAGGATATTGAGTTAAGCTATATACTCCCTGTTCGGCATTGTTATTACCTATAAATTCAGGATCAAATCCTTTGAATTTAGTGAATGTCAGTGCATTTTCTACTCCTACATAAATTTTCAGTTTTGATAATTTCATTTTAGATACTACCGATTTCTTAAAGTTATATCCTAGCTGAATGTTTTTTAATCTCAAGTATGAACCATCCTCAACCATATATGAGTTAGGCAATTGATAGTTGTGGGTAGCATTACCCAGACGAGGTTGGCTGGTTTGGGTATTGTTGGGTGTCCATGCATTCCACACATCCGGAGTTGAGTTCCAGTCAGCATTCATATTTTCAAGACATTGTTTGGTATTGTTGTATATATCTCTGTCAGCTACCCCCTGCCAGTTCATGTTGAACTCAAAACCTTTGTATTCCAAGTTCACATTGAATCCATATACATATGTTGGCCAAGGGTTACCTATTGAAGTCATGTCTTCATCATTGATACGTCCGTCTCCATTCAGGTCTTTAAATTTAATATCTCCCGGGCCTATATTTCCTGCATCGTATGCTACGCCCCATTTTTCCATTGATATCGTATTCAAGGCATCTATTTCTGCCTGTGTTTGATACAATCCGTCTGCTACGTATCCCCAAAATGCTGCTATCGGTCCGTCTACGAGTGTGCGATTGAAGCTTCCTCCGGACAAATAGCTGGCATTACCGATGTTTAGTACTTTATTTTTGTTGTACGAGATATTTCCACTTACGAGGTAGTTGAAATGATTGATTGATCCTCTGTATGACAAAGCCACTTCAATACCTTTGTTGCTGATTTCTCCTTTGTTCAACTTATAAGTACTACTACCAACACCGATATGTGAAGGCATTTTTTGTTCAATCAATGCATCGCGTGTTTTCTTGTTGTATAGGTCGATAGTGGCTGTAAAAGCATTATTCCATGCTCCAAGATCTATTCCGATGTTAGTTATTCTTGTTTTTTCCCATGTTACGTCTTTATTCGGAGTTTTCTGGGCCAACCAAGTACCATTCGTTTGTAATTTATATTCTTGTCTCCACCAGTTTTTGTCTATACTGTTGTTGCCAATTTCTCCGATACCAAACCTTAGTTTCAAGTCATTAATCTTTTCTACTTTAAAGAACTTCTCATTGGCTATGTTCCAACCAACAGACACAGATGGGAAGAAAGCGCTTCTTTTGCCCGGAGCAAATATATCAGTGGCATCATTTCTAAAGTTCGCTGTTAGCAGATAGCGGTTGTCATAAGCATAGGTAACACGTCCGAATATGGAGTAGCTACTTCCTGTAGCCCAAGAGTTGGTACCGTCTCTGTGATCGGTAAGAGCAGTACTTCTTAAGTCTTGAGCCGGTATACCCCATTCAGCATATCCTGATGCGTCATCATTACGTGATTCTCTTACTTCGAAACCGACCATTGCTCCAAGATCGTGTTTACCAATCAATTTATTATAGTTTACGTATGTATTCAACAAGTAGGAAGTACTTTGATTGTGAGAATAATCCAATTGGTGTCCTTGGATGTTTTTTCCTTCCACAAAGTCAATAGAGTTGGTTGATATGCCTCCAAATGTATTATATAAGAAGCTTGAAGTCGCATGATTGCTAAGAGTTCCTGTCAGGTTGGTAGTCCATACCAGTCCTTTTATCGGGGTGATGATTACTTGCAAATTTCCCCATGCAACGTTCCATTTCTCCCAATGATCTTTCAAGTCAGCGCTTTCCAATGGGTTTCCTCCCTGCCAGTCGATTGTTCCTGCAAATTCATCAGTGAAGTATCCATATCCTGTACCCATCGGGTTGGTGTCATCGTATACATTCATGGCTGGATTAGCGCGAAGGACGTGTTGCCAGTTCAATGCATTATGTTTTCTTTTTGAGTGACTGAAATTTACTGTCTGACTGAATTTTAGCCATTTCAATGGAGTTTGTTCGAATCGGGTTTTAATGGCCCATTTCTCGTAGTTTGTATTCACATAGGTACCCTCGTCATTCTCGTACATGGCAGAAAGGAAATAAGATGATCTATCGGAAGCTCCGGAGATGTCAATGCTATGAGAATGTTCTATTCCGGTGCCAAACATAACGTCTACCCAATCAGTATTAGGTAATTGCGATACTTCATTTGGAGTCAGGAAATAGAACGATTTAATATCATTAGTTGTAGGTTCGCCCTTATCCGGATTGTTGGACATCCATCTGGCCTTGTACATATCAATGTAACCTTGGGTTCCCAGCATTTCAGGAAGTCCGAGGGCATGGTTTATCTTTACGTATCCGTTGTAGTTCACGGCTATTCTTCCTTTAGCACCTTTCTTGGTTGTCACCAATACGACTCCATTGGCTGCTTCAATTCCATAGATGGCGGCGGATGCGGCATCTTTTAATAATTGGATAGACTCCACTTCATTAAAATTATCCAGTGGCATTCCAGGCACTCCATCGATAATCCAGAGTGGAGCGGCATTATTTAGTGTTCCTACACCGCGCATATATACAGAGGAACCCTCACCGGGTAATCCGCTTTTCCTTGATACATAGACGGGTGCTTTTCCTTGTAGGGCTTGAGAGGCATCATTGGTGGCCATCGTATGTAGGTCTCGTGTGCCCAAAGATGTAATAGATCCGGATACATTCGCTTTCTTTTGTACACCATAACCTACGACGATGACTTCTTCTAGCTGCTTAGAGTCTTCTGTTAATACAACTTTCAGATTTTTACTTTGGTTGTTTACAGCGATTGTTTGTGTAATGTATCCTACATAGCTGAAAGTCAGTTTCCCGGTAGCATTTTTCAGCTTAATCGAGAATTTACCATCTATATCGGTTATTACCCCGTTTGTAGTTCCCGTCTCGGTCACTGTAACACCTATCAGAGGATCATTCTGATCGGAAATAACAGCTCCATTGACGACTGCTGTACCCTGTGCGTTCGTATATTGTATTCCCGTCAGGAATATCAATATCAGAAGCTTAATTTTTAAGTACTTTTTCATTGTTTTAAATTTTAAAGTTATACAAAACGAATTTTGCTGTAAAAGTATTGCATTTAGATCAATGTGACCGAATGAAAAAAGCAATAAAGTAAAAACAAAACATGAACAAAATACAAACAAAAGTGCTTTGGCCAAGGGTTTGGCGGATAATAGAGGGTTTCTCTCGTCTTTGTTCAAGACAAATATATTCTATTATTGGATGACTGTACCGGAAATTTGTTTCTTTTTGGGGATGCTATAAATCAAATAGAGGTAAGGTTGGGAGCAATCGCTTATGTGCGTGGTCATTATCGTACTTTGTTTATGTTTTGTTCGCGTTTTGTTTTTCCTTTTTCTCTTCTTTCTTAGCTTTTTGTAGACATATATATGGAGATTTTGGGATAAATTTGCTTCCATAATAATCTAAAGAAAAAGATGAGAAAAATAATATGGACCATCATGGCGTTATGTGCCCTGTCCGGGTGCAGATACGAAAATAGTACTATCAGTGCAGATAGTTTGTTGGACTTTGTCGACCCATTAATAGGTACAGGTGGACATGGACATACGTTTCCGGGGGCAGCATACCCTTTCGGAATGGTACAATTAAGTCCTGACACAGGACTTGAAGGATGGGATTGGTGTTCCGGCTATCATTATTCCGATAGTTCCATCATTGGTTTTTCTCATACGCATCTTTCGGGTACAGGACGTTCCGATCTGATGGATGTGATGTTGATGCCTGCGACGGGAAATTTGAAATTGAATCCGGGATCGAAAGATAAACCGGATGAAGGATATCGCTCCCGTTTTTCACATGATGAGGAGTCTGCATCTCCGGGATATTATAAAGTAAGGTTGAAAGATTATGATATTATGGCTGAATTGACCGTATCTCCTCGATGCGGTTTTCATCGTTATACCTTTCCTGAAAGTAAATCTTCTCATATTATATTGGATTTATCTCATCATTTCGCAACTGATTCTGTTCTTTTTACTTCCATGAATAGGATAGGACAGTTGTACAATAATAGGTGAAAGGAGGACAAAAGGCTGGGGTGAGCCCGGAGAAAAATACTGGAGTGAACAACAATTGTTTTTTGCTTTGAAAGTATCTAAGGCATTTGACTTGTCTGTTGCTGTGGATGATCTGTTTATTCAGGAAAAACAAGCTTCCGGCAAAAATATAAAAGCTATTCTTAATTTTGAAACTTCCTCTAATGAGATGGTGTTAGTAAAAGTGGGAATATCTGCTATAAGTGCAGAAAATGCACTTCAAAATCTTTCGGAAGAGATACCGCATTGGGATTTTAACAAAACGCTTAGCGAGACACAGTCGATATGGGAAAAAGAATTATCAAAGATTAAGGTAGAAGCTTCTGATAAGAATAAAATAATTTTTTACACAGCGCTGTACCATTCTTTATTGGCCCCTTATTTGTATAATGATGTGAATAAAGAGTACTTGGGCCTTGATAAACAGATACATACAGCCGAAGGGTTCAATAACTATACAGTGTTGTCGCTGTGGGATACTTTTCGTGCTGAGAATCCGTTATTAACGTTGATTGCTCCAGATAAAACGAACGATCTGGTACAATCTATGCTTGCGCAGTATGATCAGTATGGATTACTGCCGGTGTGGCCATTATGGTCGAGTGAAACAAATTGTATGATTGGCTATCATGCCATTCCGGTTATTGTAGACGCATACTTCAAAGGTATAAGAAATTATGATGTGGAAAAGGCGTATCAAGCCATGAGGACATCGGCTATGCAGGATAACTTTGGTGTGAAAGAGCTGAAACAATACGGTTATATTCCTTATGACATTTACAATAAATCGGTTTCTGCGGCTTTGGAATATTGCTATGACGATTGGTGTATAGCTCAAATGGCCAAGGACTTGGGTAAGATGGATGATTATAACTATTTTATAAGCCGGTCTTCCGGTTATAAAACATATTTTGACAAAGAATATAAACTAATGAACGGTTTTTCGAGCAAAGGCAGTTTCCGCCGTCCGTTTGATCCTTTCTTTTCATCTTATGGGGAATGTGATTGGGTGGAAGGAAATTCATGGCAATACTCTTTCTTTGTTCCTCACGATGTGCAAGGGTTGATAAATCTATATGGGGGCAGTGAGGAATTTGTCAATGCTCTCGATACCTTATTTTCCATGCCTATGGGTATGTCAGGCCATGATGTGCCGATAGATATAACCGGACTTATCGGCCAGTATGCACATGGCAATGAGCCTAGCCATCATGTAGCTTATCTTTATAATTATGCGGGCCAGCCTCATAAAGCTCAACAACGGTTGCATGAAATCATGTCTACTTTGTATACTGATCGGCCGGACGGATTATGTGGTAATGAGGATTGCGGGCAAATGTCGGCTTGGTATGTCTTCAGCGCGATGGGATTCTATCCTGTGAATCCCGCGGAAGGAATATATATTCTGGGTAAACCGATGGTAGAAAATGTTGAAATTACCATTGGAAACAAGCTCTTTAAAGTGAAAACAGCAGGGTGGAATGATGAGAACATATATGTGCAATCGGTGAAACTTAATGGTGAGGTTTATAATAAGCTTTTTATTACACATACCGATATAGTGGATGGAGGAATCTTGGAATTTACGATGGGTTCGGTTCCGGGTAACTTTGGGGATTCGGTTTTACCTCCGTCTTTATCCGAAATTCTAAGTGAATAATGAGAAGTCTGAAGCTCCTGTTATATCTGTTTATATCTTGCTTGTGTTTTGGTTGCAAGTCTTCTTTGCCCAAAAAAAGCCGGATAAATAAGCAAAATGATGTGTATGTTTTGTCTTTTGCTGACCTCTCTTTCAGCGTATCGGCAAAAAAGGGGGGACGGATTATTTCTTTTAAATGCAGAGATAAGGAACTGCTGACTTCTGATTTGGTACATAGTAAGTATTACGGAGCAACGTTCTGGTTATCTCCACAGTCAAACTATTGGCCACAATATCGGTGTATCGATGAGCTTCCTTATAAGGCAGAGATAGACGGACAAATTCTTCGACTGGTGAGTTCGCCGGATTCTTTAAGCGGTATCTCTATCATTAAGGAGTTTTCTGTATCAGAAAGAGATTCATCTATATTGATTAATTATTCTGTTCGGAATGTATCTTGCCAGCTAAAGAGATTTGCCCCCTGGGATGTGGTGAGAGTGCATGGAGGTTTGAGCTTTTTCCCTGTAGGAGAGGCAGATCAGATGAATAAGTCTGATGTCACGGGAGCATATGAGGATAAGGGTATAATGTGGGTTCCATGTCCGGATGGTACCAATGAGAGAGGTCAGAAATTATACTCGACTGCTTATGAAGGTTGGATCGCTCATTATTATAAGGAGCTTCTGTTTATAAAATGTTTCCCGGACATTGGACCCGGTGAAGTTCCTCCCGGACAAGGTGAAGCAGAGATTTTCGTAGCACCGAAGGGGCGGTATCTGGAACTTGAAAATCACGGAAGATATACAGAACTGCCACCCGGAGAGTCTTTGGTATATCAACAAAAATGGTTTTTGAAAGATGTGTCCGACGGGAGAGTATCTGATTGGACCAGCAAATTGAAAAGATATATAGATAAACAAAAAAAACGTAGATAAAGCTTGCTTTTGCACCGGTAAGGACTTGTGGTATCAGATTTGTCCGTTCTCCACCATCAATACCACGCGTTCCGTTAGTTTGTCCTCACCTTGCGGATCATATTCTTTCTTTAAACTGGCCCCGAACAGTGCGGCAAATGCTTGATAGAACCCTGCCTTGAAAGGTCCCATAAACGCTTTTACCAGTTCATAACTAGTCTGATTACTTTGACGGTCCACAAGCTTTATCAACAATTTTCCCTGTGCAAAAGAGAGTTTCTTCATTCGGGCAGTATATTGATCTTTCAATCCTTTTTCAACCCGTTTGATATGTTTTTGGCGGGCTTTCTCATTGGGTAGAGTCTGAAGATATTCATAAGTTTCGATGATAGCCTGATTAATTTCTTTGGAAATAGGATATACCTTTTTCACGTTCCGAATCAATCGATAGTACTCCTGACGTTCCTTTTCATTTTTGAACTTAAGTGGTTTGAAGATATACACAGTCGGTAGTTGGATACTTGGGATTGTATCTCCATTGTAGATACACATCGGAACCAAATATCCATTGATGCTTTGTTTTTCCTGTGCCTGCAAATGTAGTGAGCAGCAAACAGTGGCAAACAGTGTCATTACTACTATGTTAAGCCTTCTTTTCACGATACAAAAATAGAATTAAAATTTTATTATTCAGACATATCTTTCAGACGTTAACCTATTTAAAGTATCTTTGCCCCCTTGTATGTAAAAAAGCGAGAAGATAATACACATTTTATTGATGAAAACTACTCAACTAATCCGGTTGATAAGTATTATAAACAGCCTGTTCATAATTCCTGCTTGTAGTGCTCAAAACCCTTCTGAAAGTCTTTTAGAGGATGTTCTTGAAGATTTATCTGTTAATAACGATATTAATAACTCTGTTAATACCTTGAATTGGGAGAATGAATTGGAAGAACTTTCCAATCGTCTGCAAGAACCTATTAATTTGAATGTTGCTACCCGTGAACAACTCGAACAGTTTCCTTTCCTTAGTGATATTCAGATTGAACATCTGCTGGCTTACATCTATATACACGGACAGATGAAAACTATCTATGAACTTCAACTAGTGGAAGATATGGATAAGCAGACAATTCAGTATTTACTACCATTCGTCTGTATAAAAGCTATTAACAATGAATCTTCTTTTCGGTGGAAAACTATGTTGAAAAGCGCAGCGAAGTATGGAAAAAATGAACTGTTAACTCGCTTTGATATACCACTTTATAAACGAAAAGGTTATGAACATACTTATTTAGGACCTTCTGTTTATAACTCTGTGAAATACAGTTTTCGATATAGTGACCGACTCTATGCAGGAGTCGTTGCAGAAAAAGATGCCGGAGAACCTTTGGGAGCTTTACACAATCGCTATGGCTACGATTATTATTCCTTTTATCTGTTATTAAAAGATTGTGGGCGATTAAAAGCATTAGCTGTTGGTAACTATCGGCTTAGTTTTGGACAAGGATTGGTGATTAGCACTGATTATCTGATGGGAAAAACAGTCTATGCCTCTTCTTTCAACAATCGTAGCAGCAGGATAAAGAAACACTCTTCCAGTGATGAATACAATTATTTCAGAGGAGTGGCTGCCACAGTTGCTTTATCTAAGGATTGGGACATTTCCGGTTTTTATTCGCATCGTTCATTGGATGGCGTGATAACAGATGGAGAAATTACCTCTATCTATAAAACCGGATTACACCGGAGCCGGAAAGAAGCAGATAAAAAGCATCTGTTCACTATGCAATTAACAGGTGGAAATGTGAGTTATCAACACAACCATATCAGACTGGGTATCACCGCTATTTACTACCTTTTCAACCGATCTTATGAACCGGAATTAACAGGTTATTCCAAATACAATCTCCACGGCAATAACTTCTACAATTTAGGAATAGAGTATGCTTATCGTTGGCATCGTTTCTCTTTTCAGGGAGAGACAGCAATAGGAAAACAAGGTTGGGCCTCTTTGAACCGTTTGCAGTATTCACCGGTTCAAAACACCCAAATCATGTTGATACATCGGTTCTATTCCTATAATTATTGGGCTATGTTCGCCCATTCATTCGGTGAGGGAAGTACGACTCAAAACGAACAGGGATATTATATCGGATTGGAGACTTCTCCTTTTGTCTATTGGAAGTTCTTTGCATCATTCGATTTGTTTTCCTTCCCATGGAAAAAATACAGAATAAATAAACCCTCCCGTGGAACAGACGGTCTGGTTCAAGCTACTTTCACTCCACTTAGTAATCTATCCATGTATCTAAAGTATCGCTATAAACAAAAAGAACGTGATTGGACAGGTAGTAAAGGAACGCTAACGCTTCCTATTTTTCATCATCAGCTTCGCTATCGTTTGAACTATTCTTTGGGAGATGTGTTAAGCAGTCGTACAACTTTAGATTATAATCATTTTCATTCTCAGGACAGAGCTGCTAATAAAGGATATCAGGTTACACAAATGATATCCTCCCAACTGCCTTGGGCCAGGCTGTTTGCTGACGTTCAAGGCAGTTATTTTTTTACAGATGATTATGATTCGCGTGTATATGTTTCGGAAAGCGGACTGCTTTATACGTTTTACACTCCGTCATTTCAAGGGCGTGGCTTCCGATGTGCCGTTCGTTTAAGATATGAACTGAACAAACATTTCCTGTTGATAACCAAGTTCGGTGAAACTGTCTATTTCGACCGTAACGAAATCGGTTCCGGCAATGATTTGATCTGTGGAAATAAAAAAGCAGATGTACAAATGCAACTGCGTATCAAGTTTTAATGTATATTTGTCTGCCAAAAAATAACAGAAGAATACGATATTGAATGAAAGACCGGACTACTTTTGACAGAATGTTTAATGAATGGTATGCACAATTCGTGTATTTTGCATACTATTTTATAAGCGATGTTGAAGTATGCAAAGATATTGTAAGTGATGCTTTTGAATATTTGTGGCGTAATTATGATAAAATAGAAGAAGCTACGGCAAAAACTTATCTTTATACAATTATCCGCACGCGTTGTATCGACTATCTCCGTAAACAAAATATTCATGAAGAATATGTGGAATTTGCTTCACGATTAACCAATAAAATCATAGAGTCTGGTTCGCAGCAGACAGATACACGTATTTCTCAGATACGCAAGGCGATGGAAAAGTTGACTCCTTACAACTGCCATATTCTGGAAGCTTGTTATATTCATAATAAAAAGTACAAGGAGGTAGCTGAAGAATTAAATGTGAGTGTTGCGGCTATCCATAAGAATATAGTGAAGGCTTTGCGTATTCTTCGTGAAGAATTAGGCCGGAAAGGTAACCGGGATGGACTTTAAAACGTAAATATTATATATTGAATGAATTATTTATGGATGAGAAGAATATAAATATAAATAAGTCGGAAGAAGAAGCTTTGAAAATTATGGAGAATGTTTCCCATATAACTTCTGACCAATTACATGGCTTGGAGAAAGATGAAGAATGTTTCCAGGCATGTGTTGATATTGCAGAGGTTGTGATGGAGATGCGGCAAAAGCAAAATACACTGGCAATTAATGTTCAGAAAGAATTGGTAGACTTTCATAATAAACGTTTGAATAATAACAAAAAGAAGAATACGCGTATTCTGTGGACTGCTATTGCAGGAGTAGCGGCAACTGTCATTGTAATCCTGATTTTACGTACAATGATGATTTCACCGGAACCAAAACTGGAAAGTATTAAAATTTTTGAAGCAAACCATGCCATCGCACAAGCTACTTTGCAAATTGATGACGAAAAGGAAATAAGACCTTTGAAAGATCAAAAAATAGACTATCATCGTACTATTCAGACAGAAAATAAAGAGGTCGGAAAACAGAAAGTACAAATACATAGATTAAGTATTCCCAGGGGAGAAACATTCAAAGTTGTTTTATCCGAAGGAACTGAAGTCTTTTTGAATTCGGACAGCCGGTTGGTTTATCCTACCGTTTTTAAGGGAAAAGAGAGGATCGTTTCGTTGGAAGGGGAAGCTTATTTTAAAGTAAGTAAAGATGTCGAACATCCTTTTATTGTAAAAACCGGAAATGTGCAGGTTCGTGTCTTAGGAACGGAGTTTAATGTACGTGGATACTCTCCTGCCGATGTCCGTATCACATTAATTACAGGAAAAGTAGCTGTCAGCGATACCTGCGGAACTCATAACGTTGAAATGGAGCCGGGACAAAGTGCACAACTTTCTACTGACGGAACATTTGCTGTGAGTGAAGTTAATATAGAATCATTTTTGTATTGGAAGGAAGGATTTTTCTATTTTGATGATATCCCTCTGGCTGACATGATGAAAGAGATAGGGCGTTGGTACAATATAGATATAGAATTCCGCAACAGTAAAATTATGGATCTCCGTATGCATTTTTTTGCAAATCGTCATCAAGACATTTTTAATTTGATTGAATTATTGAATCGAATGGAGAGAGTTCATGCCTATTTTGAAACAGGAAAACTTATTATTGAATAAAAAACGAGCAAAACGTCATAAATCTGAATAGGAATACATATTTCTGAAAATAAATTCTTTTAAGGGTAACCATTCTTTTTTAAACTTCGTATACAATTAAAAGAATGAAATACTATTTAACTATTCAGGCTTATGAAAAAAAATCAGGCACAAAAGTTCATTGTTTTGTTCTTGCTTTTCCTTTTGCGTATTCGTGGCGCATTGAAGCACAAACAGGTAAAGAAAAGCAAATAACGATGGAGTTTAAAAATGAAGGATTACCTTCTATTTTTAAACATTTGGAGAAAGTATCGGGATATAAAGTTCTTTTTATCTACGATGAGATTAGTTCTTATACTTCTACCGGGAAAGTTGAGAAAGCTACTATTGGTGAAGCTTTAAAGGTGATTATCGGGAAAAATCCATTGAAATATCACATTGACGGACAATTTATCAATATCACTAAAAAGAATCCTAAAAAGAATATTTCACAAGTAAAAGGAAAAGTGCTTTCCGAAGAAGACGGGTTTCCGGTTATCGGTGCCACTATTATAGTGGAAGATGCCAATATCCGTACCATCACAGATAATAATGGTAATTTCCAGCTTTCTGATGTTCCGGAAGATAGTCAGGTGAGGATTTCTTATGTAGGTTTGGAAACTCAGTTGTTGAATCCTTCAACATTTATGTCAGTAGTGATGAAGTCTGATACAAAAGCACTGGATGAAGTGGTGGTAACAGGTATGTTTAATAGGAAAAAAGAAGGATTTACCGGCTCTGCTGTTACTATAAAGGGCGAAGATCTGAAAAAATATAGTACGAATAATGTAGCTAAAGCAATTGCGGCTGTTGCTCCCGGGCTTCGTATCGTAGATAATATTAATATGGGGTCAAATCCGAATAATCTACCTGATATGCGTATGCGTGGTAGTGCAAATATGGATTTGAATGCACAAGCTACGGTAGACTTTAATTCAGCCAGTAATGACGTATTGGCGGTCCAAGGGGAATATGAGACTTATGCCAATCAACCATTGCTTATCATGGACGGATTTGAAATCAGTATACAGGCGCTTGCCGATATGGACCCCGACCGGGTTTCTTCCATCGTTTTGCTAAAAGATGCGGCGGCTACAGCTATTTATGGATCGCGTGCGGCAAATGGGGTAATTGTCATCGAAAGTAAGACGCCTAAACCGGGGCGTATCTGGGTAACTTATGGCGGTGAACTTCGTATTGAAGCTCCGGATATGACTGGATATAACCTGATGAATTCAAGAGAAAAGATAGATGCGGAATTACAGAGCGGGCTTTATACATACGGTGGTGAAACAGTTGAAAAATGGAGACTTTATCAATCAAAGTTGCGTGAAGTTTTGGCGGGAGTAAATACCTACTGGTTGGATAAACCTTTGCAGACTTCTTTTCAGCAACGTCATACAGTTACACTGGAAGGAGGTGACGAAGCTTTGCGTTATCGTATGTATGTCGGATATAACAGTTCTCCGGGTGTGATGAAGGGCAGTAATCGTGATGTATTGACTGGTTCGCTTGATTTTCAGTATCGTCTGAAAAAAGTATTGTTAAAGAATAGCATTACATTGGATAATTCAGTGGCTGATGAATCTCCATGGGGAAGTTTTAGCGAATACACCCGCTTGAATCCTTATTTGCGTCCTTATGGAGAAAATGGAGAGATACAGAAACGTCTTGATAATTTTGAAGGACTAGGTGGTGAATCGAGTTATTTGAACCCCATGTATAATACAACGTTCAACAGTAAAGACCAGAGTAAGAATTTTACAGTGCGCGAACTTTTCAAGTTAGAATATAATCCTACTGAAGAATTGCGGTTTGAAGGTGCATTCTCTTTGTCCAAAAGTGTGGGACATCGCGATATGTTCCGTCCTGCGCAACATACTTTTTTTGATAATGTGACTGATCCTACGTTAAGAGGTGATTATCGCAAAAGCCAGAGTGAATCTGTCAAGTGGGGAATAGATTTGACAGGAAGCTGGAACAAACAGTTGAAAGATCATTATCTGACCGCTAATGCCCGTATGAGTGTATTGGAAAATAATTCGGAGACGTATGGAAACTATGTGACGGGTTTTCCGAATGATAATATGGACAACTTGTTATTTGGTAAGAAGTACAATGAGAAAGTAGATGGGTTGGAAAGTACAACACGTTCCATTGGTTGGGTTGTTGCCGGAGGTTATTCTTATAAATATAAGTATTCATTTGATTTTAATGTGCGTCTGGACGGTTCCTCCCAGTTTGGAAAAGACAATCGGTGGGCACCTTTCTGGTCGACGGGATTACGTTGGGATTTGAAAAAGAGAATTTCCTGAAAGATGTTTCTTTCATCTCTGACTTGATTTTAAGAGGCACGTATGGTACGACCGGTTCACAAGGTTTCAACCCTTATCAGGCACATGGCTATTACACCTATTCCAATTTATTGCTTCCTTATTATTCATCCGATGCGACAGGATCGGAAATTTTGGCCATGCACAATGAAGGCTTAAAGTGGCAGACTACAAAAAGCACGAATCTTGCATTGGAATTAGGACTTTTTGATCAGCGTTTTACCGCACGTGTGGAATACTACCGGAAAGTGACAGACAATATGATTACAGATATAAGTCTTGCTCCTTCTCTTGGTTTTAGCAGTTATCCGGAAAATCTGGGAAAGATTGAAAATAAGGGTTGGGAACTTTCTTTTTCTGCTATTCCTTATAAGAACGTTGCTAAACAGGCTTATTGGACAATTATGGTAAACGGTTCTCATAATACAGACAAATTACTCAAAATATCGGAAGCGATGAAATATGTGAACGATCAGAATGCATTAAAACTAAAGGATACACCACTGCCACGCTACGAAGAAGGTGAATCTCTTTCTCGCATTTGGGTAGTGCGTTCATTGGGTATTGACCCGGCTTCAGGAGATGAAATATTACTGAAAAGTAATGGAGAAATGACAAATGCCACTAACTGGAATGCCAATGATGTAGTACCTGTTGGAAATACAGAACCTAAATGGCAGGGATATATTAATTCTTCTTTTACGTACAGAGGATGGGGAGCAGATGTCAGTTTCAGGTATCAATTTGGTGGTCAGGTATACAATCAGACACTGCTTGACAAAGTGGAAAATGCCAATTTGAAATACAATGTAGACCGGCGGGTGACCCAACTGCGTTGGATGAAGCCGGGTGACAAGGCACAATTCCGTGGGCTTAACCCTGGTGGATGGGAGACGAAAGCTACTTCACGGTTCATTATGGATGAAAATATATTTCAGGGAAGTTCATTGTCTGTTTATTATCGTATGGACCGTACTAATACGAAGTTTATCACTCATTGGGGATTGAGTTCTGCTAAGGTAACGTTTAATATGGAGGACTTTTTTCTATTGGTCTACAGTGAAACGCGAAAGAGGTTTATACTATCCGTATTCCCGTCAGTTTACATTTGCTTTGAATGTTGCTTTCTAATTAAAAACATATTTGTATGAAACAGATAATATATATACTATTGACAACAACAATGCTGGGGCTTACGTCTTGCAGCGACTGGTTGGATGTATCTCCGAAGACTTCTATCCCTACCGAGAAACAATTTGAATCGGAATCAGGATTCAAGGATGCTCTTACAGGTATTTATTTGAAGCTGGGAACTACTACCTTATACGCCGGAGATTTGACTTATGCTTACTTGGATGAATTGGCCGGATTATACTCCGATTATCCCGGATATAATACCAATGCTGTTTTTGAACAGAGTATCGTATTCGATTATGAAAATATGTTCTTGAGTAAGAAAAATGCAATTTACTCGACTATGTATAATATCATTGCTAACATTAATAATTTTCTGGAGTACGTAGACAGGAATAAAGATGTTCTAGTTACCGAACGGTATTACGGAACAATGAAAGGAGAAGCACTGGGGCTTCGTGCTTTTCTTCATTTTGATTTGTTGCGCATGTTCGGTCCTGTTTATAAGGAACACCCTGCATCAAAGGCTATCCCCTATCGAACTGCTTTTAATAAAGATGCCACCCCTGTTTTATCAGCCGGCGAAGTGGTTATCGCTATTCTTAAAGATTTGAATGAGGCTGAAGAATTGCTGAAGGAAAGTGATCCGCTTGATTTCTTCACAAACCAAACGGATGAGGAATATGGAGAGAAAAACCATTTCCTTGTTAATCGTGAGTTTCGTATGAATCTGTATGCAGTAAAAGCGATGCTAGCTCGTGTATATTGTTATAAAGGTGATGTTGAAAGCCGTGGATTGGCTACAGAATATGCAAAACAAGTGATTGCTGCTTCTAAGTATTTTACGTTGTACAAATCACAAACTGCTTCTAATTATAATTCCATACGTTACGCAGAGCAGATATTCGGAATCACTGTAAATGAATTTTCTAATCTGCTTATTGAAAACTATATGGATATGGAAAATACGAATACTCAGCAACATTTTTATTTGGATGGAGATAAATTCAGTCTCTTCTATGAAACAGCTGATGTAGGGAATACTGACTGGAGAAAAAATACGGAAATGTTTCAGGTCATTAATGGGGCAAGCAGCACAAACGTTTTCTGCAGAAAATATAATCAAAAAAACCTCAATGCCGGATATACCTATTCCGGTGCTGATGCTGTTCCTTTGATCCGTTTGCCCGAAATGTATTACATTGTAGCAGAATGTGCATCTTCTGCATCGGAAAGTGCCGACGCATTAAATACTGTGCGTTTTGCACGTGGTATCTCTTACAGTGATGAGATTCTGACTACCGGATATGATGATCTTGATATTATTTCGGAAGAAAATAAAGACCAGACTAAGCGTATCAATGAAATCATGAAAGAATATAGAAAAGAATATTTTGCGGAAGGCCAGCTTTTTTATTTTTTGAAAGCACATAATTATAGCACTTATTATGGTTGTGGGCTGGAAGCAATGACTGAAGCTCATTATCAGATGACATTACCGGATGATGAGTATATTTTTGGTAACAACTCTAAATGATGAAGTCTTATGAAACGTATTATATACTTTGTTTTAGCTATTCTTGTTTGCGGCATCTATGCAGGATGCAGTGAGAGTGAGATAGACTTATATAGCCAGACATCCCGTATTAATTTTTATGGAAGTACATATATTCGTACTTTGGTTGATACAGATTATGTGAAGACAGAACCTTATGCTATAGATAGTTTTACGGTAAGTATACAAGGAGACCTTTTAAAAGAAAATCGCGATTTCTGTGTGAAAGTAACTCCAAATAGTGATTATCGAAATCCGGTGGATGTAATATTGGAAGATAAGTATACATACACCAAACTGGACACTGTTTATCAGGTATTTTATTATAAGATCAATCGTCCGAAAGTAGAGTCAGGTAGAAACGTATATGGTTGTTATCTGGAATTTGATCTGGATAATCCTCTTCATCAGTTTGATAAAGGACTGGTGGAGAAGAATCAGGTGGTGCTGAATGTCAGATGGGAACTTAAACCGGCCGAATGGAGTGATTATGTAGGATTCGGCAGTTATAGTGATAATAAATATATGTTTATTATGGATGTGTGCCAGCGTGTGTGGGATGATTTGGAAGATGATGACGTGGTAAAAATCCAGCAGGCTTATAAAGAGTATATAGAGGCTGGAAATCCTCCCATTTTGGGTGACGATGGTGATGAAATTGAATATGAATAAGATTAAAGGAAACGTTATGAGAAAATATATCATCTGTATAGTAAGTTTTATTGGAGCAGCTTTGTTACAGACAAGCTGTTATGATGATAAGGGAGATTACGATTATCATGATGTGAATACAATGGACATCGTAATACCTGAAACAAAAGTGCGTATGCCAAAGGAGGAAGCGGTGGAAATTTCAATTATACCCGAGATTTCTCAAACTTTGGAGCAAAATGAGGAGAATCTAGTGTTTCAATGGAAGAAAACGATAAAAGGGAAGAAAGCAGGTTCGGACAGACTTAGTGATTATAAAGATTATTCCATAGGTAAAGAGTGTAAAGTAACAATCGAGGCTTATGAGTCGGAAAATATAGGTTTGATGTTGGTCATTACGGATAAAATAAACGGAACAACTTGGTATCAGACAGGTGAGGTTGTAATTATCCGTCCTTTGAATCCTTGCTGGTTTGTATTGCAGGAAAAAGAAGGAAAAGGTGTATTAGGAGCAATAGAAGGTACTCCGGAAGGATATTATGTTTATCCGGATGTATTTAAGTCAGAATCGAATCAATCTTTTCCGTTAGATGGGAAACCTTTGGCGGTAAGTGCAAGAAAAGAGTATGGGAATTCGCTTTTAAGTGGTATGCTGTCTTTTATGGGTTTTAAAGTAAGTCCAGCGTTAATGTTAGTGACGGATCAGGATTTGGCATTGTTGACTCCAAGTACACTAATGACGAAATATCCTTCAAATAAAATACTTTTTGAACCGGTGGAAAAAGGTGAACCGTTGAATATCGAATATTATAAGATGACTGCTTATGGTGAGTTGTTTGTAAATAGCGAAAGGGCATATTGTGCTCCTATGGATGGATTTTGCGTACCATTCTCTGTGAAAAAGGGGAGCGACTTTCCTGCTATTTCCGCTTATGGTTCGTATAGTGGTGGTATGCTATTTTTTGATCCTGAAAATCATTGCTTTCTTAGATCATTTATTCCAGGTGTCAGTGATTATATAATGAATTCAGCCACTCAAAATATACGTAATTATGGAACTAAATGGAGTGACCAGAAACCTGTCTCCACATATTCAATGTCAGATGAGGCTAATGTGTTTGATCCGGATGTGATTGATCCGTCTTTAGAAGTACGTGATATTGTTACAGGGGGAAACTGGGGAAATTTCGCTTATGCAGTTGCCGCTCCACGAAACGGGAAAGAATTGACTGTATTTAAATTCAGTGCGCAGGATGAAGATCCTGTTTGTGCTGCCCGATATATAATTTCTCTGCCGTCTGAAGTAGATGTAGAAACAGCAAAATTCGCCGCTTCTTATGCTTATACGGCAAATCTTATATTTATGACGTCAGGTAATAGATTGTACCGTATTGACCTTGATCGTGGAAGGGTGGTTGAACTTTATGCTTACGGGGCAGATCCGTCAGCACAGATAGCCAGTTTGAAATTTAAGGATCCTGAAAGTGTGAGAGCGGAAGATGATGATGAGGAGACAGGCAAATATAAGGAGAAAATAGGTATGTCTATCGGACTAGGTATTAATACTGCTGGTAAAGGTGTAGTTGTAGAGTTGCAACTGACGGTGGCGGGTGATGTTTCGCGTGAAGAGAATAGTATTTGTATGTACGAAGACACCGATCATCCCATTGGCAAGATTGTAGATATTTCCTATAATTATGAATAGTATAAATCGTTTTTTATGTTGAAAGGAATTATCGGTGCAATATTTCTGGCTGTTGTCTGTACTTGTCTGTACGGTCAGCAGCCGGACATTGCTGCTTTTTTTAAAGAAGAGGCATCTGTAGAAGTGATTCCCGGTATGTTTACCACTTATCGCAGTAACGGTCGTATCTATTGGGAAGTTCCGGATTCATTGATTGGACGCGAGTTTGTCGTTACGACTACTATTCTGGCTGCTCCTGCCCGTCCGGATCGGGATATGGAAAAGAAATTCGGATATTCGGGTGATATGATCGGTCCGGTATTCTTCAGTTTCCGGAAACACGGGAACGAATTGTGGATGCTGGATCCACAACATGAAAGGGTGATAGAAGATCCCGAAGGAGTGTATGCAAAGATCGCCGCCCGACGTGGAAATGAAAGGCTTTATAAAATATTGCCGGTCAAAGCAAAGAATCCGGAAAGTAACCTGGTAGAGATTGGTGAAGTATTAAAAGATTTTCCTTTGTTTACTCTTGATATTGTGTCTTTTGATTTGTTGATAGGTACACGTTTAAGGGAAAAAGACTGTATCAAGGAAATCAAAGGATTTGATAACCGTCTGTTGATACATGCGACACGAACTTATCAAAGTTCATCAATGGGAATGCGCGGTAAGCCTGTTGCCCCTCCTTATATAGGAGACTGGGATACAGGTATCTGCATAAAATTATTATCAAAAGAACCGCTGGATCCCGTTTTTGCTAATACCGAAGCGTATTTTGTAATCGACAAAAATTACTTTCAAGGCGATCAGCCTGCCGACCGGAAGGCTGTTATCAAACGATGGAGGCTGGAGATAAGGCCGGAAGATGAAGAAAAATACATGAAGGGAGAATTGGTGGAACCCATACAACCTATTATCTTTTATATAGATCGTAATACACCGGAAAAGTACATCGGCTGTATCATTGAAGCAGTGCGCGACTGGCGTCCGGCCTTTGAGAAAGCCGGTTTTAAGAACGCCATTGATGCGCGACTGGTTCCTACCGTTGAAGAAGATTCTGATTTTAGTATTTATGATAGCAGTTATCCGTTTATTTCATGGAAAATATCAGGGCAAAATAACGCCTATGGGCCAACGCCTTGCGAACCTCGGTCCGGTGAAATTATTGCGTGTCATATCGGAATTTTCAGCAGTGTCTTGAATCTGGAGCAGAAATGGTATTTTGCTCAATGTGGAGCGAATGATCCGCAGGCATGGAATATAGAGTTGCCGGACTCTTTGCAATACGAACAGATAAAAAAAGTGCTGACGCATGAAGTCGGCCACACATTGGGGTTGAAACATAATTTTCTGGGTAGTTCCCATTATTCCATAGACCAGTTACGTGATAATGATTTTTTGAGCCGGTATAGCATAGGAAGTTCCATTATGGACTATGTGCGGTGTAATTACGCTTTGCGTCCTCAAGATAAGGTTGATTTGACAAACAGGTGGGTACGTGTCGGTGAATATGACAAATGGGCCATTGAATGGGGATACCGCATATTCCCGGGTAAGAATGTTGCCGAAAGAGAGAAGAACAGGGATTTGTGGAATCAGGAAAAGCAGAAAGATTCTTCATTACATTTCTCGGGTGGAGTGGATGTACGGGCGCAGGCGGAAGATTTAGGTAATGACCATGTTGTGGTTAATGCACAGGGGATAGAGAATCTGAAATATTTGTGTGAACATCCTGATGCCTGGAAGGTGACGGATAAAACGTCTTTGCGCGTATTGCAGGGACGTTATGAAGCGGTATTAAATCATTATAAACAGTGGGTGCGGCATGTTTTGTCTCATTTGGGTGGGAAACGTCTTGCTGAAACGGAGGATGAGAATATTTATATACCAGAAAAAGCCGCTTACAATCAAAAGGTTATGAACTTTATACAGACTTATGTATTACAGCCTCCTGTGTGGATGTTTGATAAAACATTGACCACCAATCTGGAAATAGATGGTAGTCGTGAGTTCGACCGCTTTTATGAAGAGCTTATGTCAGAAATAATCCGCTCTCTTCAGAAAGTGGGGGAGACGGAGAATGCCTGCGAGGATATGTTGTCTGTAGATGATTTTCTGGAAAGCATACATAACGGATTATTTACCGAATGGGATGATAACGTTTTTGTAAGTGATGCCCGATATAAAGTGCAGCTACTTTATGTGAATAAACTTTCTAAATTATTGGATAGATCAGAAAAGGTAACTTCGTCGAGGTTATTGGTTTCCATTATGCAGACTTTGAATAGAATGAAGGAAGAAGGTCTTGATTATAGTCATAGAATTACGGATCCGGTTGCTAAAAAACGGGCAATGTTTCTCGTAGATAGTATTTAATTTTAATGATGAAAAGCAAATAAAGAAACTCATGAAGGAGAGAAAATATGTAATTTTTATATTGTTGTGTGTTGCAGCTTTGCTTCAGGCGCAGAATTCCGTCAAGCCATTCGATGAGTTTTGGGTTACCGGGATGAATAAGTTTGACGGTGTATTTCCGGTATATGTGGCGGAGAAAGAAGTCTATCTGGAAATACCGGAAAAATATATCGGTCGGGAAATCGAAGTGAATGGTCAGATAGATAGAGGGTTTGATTTACTGAATCGTCCGGTCGACGGACTGGGAGTAGTGCGTATTGTATCCCCTGATAAGGCTACAATCTGTTTTCAGAAACCTTTTTATGCAGAACGTATTCTGGATGAAACGAGCGCATATCAGTCATCTTTCTCTTTGTCAAACGTGCAACCTGCCGGTAAAAGTTATCCGGTGGTAACCTATTCAAAAGAGCGGGGAGCTGTTATCCGGATAACAGAGCACCTGATGGACGGTGATGATTGGTTCAGTTATAATAATTATGGTTTTATCCGTTCTCTGGTTCCGGAATTGTCGGAAGTAACGAAAATACATCCCTTCGAAGAAGGCGTATCGTTGACAATCAGGCGCTATCACGGAGCTGAATCGGAAAGATATATGTTTTCCAGTTCTACTGTCATATTGCCTGACGGCAGTATGCCTTTGGAGGTTACCTGTGTAATACGCTTACTTCCCCGGAAAAGGGATCGAATTCGTCTGGCAGATTACAGGATACCTTATCAAACATTACGTTTTAAAGATTATTCCCAAGATCCTTACTGTATGGCAGAAGATTCGTTGATTCTTCGTTGGGATACGTCAAAGACACTCACTTTCTATGTAGATACTCTTTTTCCGAAGGAATATTTTCAGGCGGTGAAAGAAGGGGTGTCGGCATGGAATACCGCATTCCGCAAGGCAGGCATCCATGATGCCTTGCAAGTGAAGTATGCAAACAAGAAGATCATTCCGGCGGAACAACGTGCTTTTATATCTTATGACTTGAAAATGCCGGGGATAAAAAGTGACCTTACACATCATCCTCGTACGGGAGAGATACTTTCATGTCGTCTGAATATCGGACATGGATTTCTGAAAGGGCGATTAGATGATTATCTGCTAAGTTGCGGTGCCTCGGATCCGCGTATTCTGGCTGACCGTTATTCTAAAGAAGTGGAAAAAGAGTTACTGCAAAATGAAATAACGGAAGAGATCGGGCATCTTTTGGGTTTGCGCGGAAGTTTGTCGGAAAGTTCATGTGGGACGACTTTAAAAGTTGGGGATGATGATTGTCTGGCCGTTTACTTTGGTTATCATCCTTTCAAAGGATGTGAGAACTGCTATGATGAACGAGAGCAGCTTCGCCAATGGATAGATCATCATTTGCCGGATCGTATTCGTTTGTTCCGATCATCAGAAGAAGAGAAGCTTGATACTGGGTTTTCAAAGGATTATGCAATAAGAATATCGGATTTGCAGACCGTAGTAAGCCGGTTGGATAAGATTGTATATAAAGGAAAAAAAGGAGATAGGGGAAGTTCACTCAATGATATATATAGAAAGGCTATTCGTTTGTATGGAAGTTATCTGGTGGAAATAGCGAAAGCGGTAGGCAGCTCTCAGCCGGCGGAGATACAGCATCAGGCAATGCTTGATCTGGATACATATTTATTTCATCCTGCTAAAAAGATGGAATGTGCTTATGTAAAAGAGAATTTGTTGGAAGTGAGGAACCATATCCTATATCCGGAATTGGTGAAATTGTTTAAGCAATTGTTGAGTGTTAAGACAATTTCGGCTCTTCGATTGCAGGCATTGCGAAGTGACAGGAAAGCCTATGATGATATTGATTTTTTCCAGGATCTTTATGAAGGGTTGTTCAATGGTTTTGATCCGTCGTCTGCCGTTACTTATGAACAGATGGATATGCAGCTGATATGTCTGGAAACATGGCTGGATATGATACAGGAAGACGCTAAACATAATGGTATGGCGAAACGTTTAAAGGATGAATTGTATCATCTGTGTGGTAGGTTGGAGAAGCTTAGTACAACACATCCCCAGGTGGAAGTGCGTGATATGTATATTTTGCTTGTGGAAAGAATGAGCCAATATTTCCATGTGGTTTCTTGAGTATCATTGAATAATGATGATTTATTGGGGATGATGAAAAAATGGTGGTACAGGTAGGATAACCTGTAAGTTTTGGGTTATCTTTGCAAAGATTTATGAAGTAAATGATAAAAAAAGATGACTATTATTTTTCCTTCACCCATCTTCGGTCCTATACATTCCCGCCGTCTGGGTGTTTCTTTGGGAATTAACTTATTACCGGGTGACGGTAAGGTCTGTTCATTCGACTGCATCTACTGTGAATGTGGTTTCAATGCCGATCATCGTGCAAAGAAGCCTCTCCCAACCCGTGAAGAAGTCCGTGCGGCTCTTGAAGAAAAACTGAAAGATATGCAGGCGAACGGTCCTGCCCCTGATGTGCTGACGTTTGCCGGAAACGGTGAACCGACTGCTCATCCCCATTTCCCGGAAATTATAGAAGATACGCTTGCACTTCGCGATCAGTATTTCCCGAAAGCGAAAGTAAGTGTATTGAGTAACTCTACATTTATAGACCGTCCTGCTGTATTCGAAGCACTGAACAAGATAGATAATAATATATTGAAACTGGATACAGTGGATGAAGAATATATTCATTTATTAGATCGTCCTAATGGAAAATATTCCGTTAAGAAGATCATCGGAAAGATGAAAGAGTTCAAAGGAAACTGCATTGTGCAAACGATGTTTCTGAAAGGAGGTTATCAGGGAAAGGACATGGATAATACATCTGATAAATATGTGCTTCCCTGGATAGAAGCAGTGAAGGAAATCGCTCCCCGTCAAGTGATGATTTATACGATTGACCGGGAAACACCCGACCATGACTTACAGAAAGCTACGCATGAAGAATTAGACCGTATTGTAGCTTTACTGGAGAAAGAAGGGATTTCGGCAACAGCTTCTTATTAGTTTTTTCATAAAATGCCGCCTCTTTTTGTTGAGGCGGCACAAATACATAAATATAAGTATAATAGAAGAATCTTATCCTCCTTTCTTCACATAATCTTTCGGCAGTATCCCGAATTGCTTTTGGAAGCAACGGGCAAAATACGAAGGATTATTGAATCCGACAATGAAACAAACCTCATTAATCCGGTATTCTCCTTCACGCAGAAGTTCTCCGGCCGTTTTGAGCCGTATCAACCGGATATAATCATTAGGTGGCATTCCGGTCAATCCTTTCAACTTGCGTTGCAGATTAGAACGGCTGATTGCCATTTCTTCCGCCATCTTGTCGATGGTAAATTCTTCATTGGTGAAATTCCGGGTAATAATTTCATTAATCGTGGTAAGCCATTTCACATCCGTTTTATTCATTAATGTCTGGTCGTATGACATATTCGGCACGGTTGTGAAGTGATTGAACAGCATACGCCTGTTTTCCAGCAGATTATTGATAGTGGCTTTCATATGACTTAGGGAGAAAGGTTTTTCTATGTAAGCATCTGCTCCATAGTCGAGACCTGCAATTTTCGAATCGATGCTGTCGAGTGCCGAAAGCAAGATAAACGGGATATGGCAAAGCATATTGTCGGAACGGATGGCTTTTAATAATTCGAATCCGTCCATATGCGGCATGACGATATCACTGATAATAAGGTCTACTGTCGTTGTTTCCAGACATTCAAATGCTTCCTTGCCATTGGTCGCTGTGTGGATGGTATAGGCATTTCCCAGATTCTTAGCCAGAAATTCCAGCATATCCGTCGTATCTTCCACAACGAGCAGAGAGTAACTGCCGGATTCGGCTTCTTCTTCCGGAGCGGGACCTTCATCGGGCATAGAAGTGACGGCGTGGGTTGCCGGAATACTTTTCTCTAAATAAGGGATTTCCACACACACTTCGCAACCTTCGGCATAATTAGGGTTAATAAAAACTTTCCCGTTATGTTTTTCGACTAATAGTTTGACAAGGCTTAGCCCGATACCTACTCCCGATCCGTTATTGCCGGCATTTCCCACCTGATAAAAGGGTTCGAACACCTTGCTGCATTCATCTTGCGGAATTCCCGGCCCGTCATCGCGTACACAGATGGAAAGAGTACGTCCTTCGGCGGACAAATGCTCGTCCAGAATCACCATAATACGGCTGCGGGCATATTTCATGGCATTCGTCAACAGGTTACTGACGACTTTCGTCAGTGCTTCCTGATCTACATTATATTGCAGATGTTCTTTCGGAAGAGAGACACTGAAGGATATTCCGGTCAGCGAGATGGCCCGGAAGCGGTCGATGATTTCCTCGGTCATCCGGTTGATATTTACCTCATTGAATGAAAGCGCATATCCTTCCTTATCCACTTTGCGGAAGTCGAGCAATTGCTTGATAAGTTCCATCAGGCGGTTGGTGTTTTTCCGTATCACCGACAGGTTACTTTCTACTTCACTGTTCCATTCATGTGTTTCCAAAATAGCTTCCAGCGGAGCTTTGATAAGGCTTACCGGAGTCTTGATTTCATGCGCAACCTGTGTAAAGAACGTTATCTTTGACTGGAACAATTCCTGATTCTTGATTTGTTCCATCTCTTTCATCTTCCTTAATTTCACGGCTTGTTGCTTACGCAGATAAAGCCTTACCAGAAAATAAGTGAAGCCACATGCAATTAGTAAATAGAAAATCTTGGCGTAGATCGTCTTCCAGGGTGGAGGAAGAACTTCAATATGCAGACAGCAGTCGTCATTGCTCCAATATTCATCGTTGTTGCTGGATTTCACACGGAACGTATATTCACCCGGAGGCAGGTTGAGAAAGGATACATTATGTTTATCCGTGTATATCCATTCCTTGTGGATGCCGTCCAGTTTGTAGGCATATAAATTCTTGCTGGGAGCCACATAACTTAGACTTTCAAATGTGATGTCGAACGAAACTACCTGATAAGGAATGGTAACCTGTCCGCTAAGGGCAGGAATGCGTTTGCTAAGGCTCACCTTATCATCGGGACTGTGCATATACACTGCCGAAATAGATGCCGTGGGCTTTACCTTATTGATCGATAATTTGAACGGATAGAAACTGTTGAATCCGTTCACCCCACCGAAATAAAATTTCCCGTCACGGGCTTGCATGGAAGAACGGAAGTTGAACTGGTTGCTTTGCAATCCGTCCTCAATGGTATAAAGTTGTGCCCGCTTGTTTTGCGGCTCATAACGGATCAGTCCCCTGTTGGAAGAAAGCCAATAGTTACCCGATTGATCGTCCAGTATGCCGTAAATGATATTGTTCGGCAGATTCTCTTTGGTAGAGAAATTTTCAAAATGGTCCTCCTGATAGTGATAACGGCAGATGCCGCCTCCCTCGGTACAAAACCATAGATTCTGTTTATGGTCGATATACACACGGATAACCCAGTTGCTACAGGGAGAAGCAGGGTCAGCCGGATCGTTACGGTAGTTGTGCAGCTTACCGGTCTGGCGATTATAACGCCAGATGCCATCCCTTTTACTTGCCAGCCATAAGTCCCCAT
The DNA here is from genome assembly GCF_024793605.1 of Bacteroides sp. BFG-637. NCBI lineage: Bacteria > Pseudomonadati > Bacteroidota > Bacteroidia > Bacteroidales > Bacteroidaceae > Bacteroides > Bacteroides sp. BFG-637. Next base: position 1,668,640 of record NZ_JANUPD010000002.1, read on the forward strand.
ACTGGTCTTCCACCATATCGTAGATAAAGATATGACTTAAAGGCTCCAGTGTCCGGAACGAATCACTGTCCGCATCATACCGGCAGAATCCGGACAGAGTGCCCAGATAAATACTGCCATCTTTCGTTTGATAAATGGAGTAGATATGATCGTTAGGAATGGAATGCGGGTTAGTACGGTTGTGGCGATAGTTCTTTGTTTTTCCCGTTTGGATATCCAGGATATATAACCCCCGTGAGAAACTGCCGATCCACAGCTTTCCTTCGTTGTAGAGCAGCGCATGGATATTGTGATAACCGATATTGGGATTATTGCTTCTCAATAGATGATTCTTAAACTTCTTCGTGCGGGGATCAAAGAGATTCAATCCGCCGTCTTCGGTAGCAATCCAGATGTTGCCGTCGGGATCTTCGCAAAATTGGCTGATAACATTTCCCGAAAGAGAATTCTCCGTACCGTTGGGATAATACCACTCGATATCCTTATGCTTGGGAGACAGGTAACTTACTCCACTGAAATATGTCCCGATCCAGATTCCCCCTTCCCTGTCCTGATAACAGGCATAGATACTCTCTTTGCTTTGTTCATCGTCGGTCGGCAGACACTCTCCTGTGGTGGTGTTGAATGTGTAAAGTCCGTCATCGGAGCCGAGATAGAAAGAGTTGGCTGTCCGTTGAAACAGGGTGCGGATGCGTGGGATGGTGAGTGTGTCCCCTTCTCCGAAGTAATAGCGGAATTGCCCTGTCTCCTTATTGAAACGTGCCAGTCCTCCGTACCATGTACCCGCCCATAGCACTCCCTGCGAACTTTCCATCAAAGAAATAATTTCGTTGCAGGCAGGACGTCCGAAAGAAGTCTCTTCGGATATATACCCTGTGAAGTTGTCCGTGCGCTGGTTGTATTTCGCAAGGCCATTCCGCGTGCCTATCCAGATTGTCCCGAATGAATCATTGCAGACCACCCACACATGGTTGTCCGGCAATGAGTGAGGGTCGGAGAGAGAATGTAGATACTGCTTCAATGTTCCCCTTTTCTTGTTGTAGACAAACAATCCGCTGGCTGTTCCGATCCATAGCTGTCCGGAGTTGTCATAAGCCATCCCGAAGACACTGTTGACTGTCACTCCATCTTCTGTCCGGTGGTCGAATACGGTAAATTTCTCTTCCTGCGAGTCGAATAAATACAGCTTTTCCGTGCTTGCCACCCAGATCTGATTGTTATCCTGATGGCGGCAGATGGTTACTATATTCATATAACTGTTTCCGCCGTTTTCTGACGAATGTCCGTAGTTGATAAACTCAATACCGTTGAAACGATTCAACCCGTCCTGTGTGGCAAACCACATATATCCGATGCTATCCTGAAGGATGCTCCGGACACAATTGCCCGATAACCCTGATCTAACGTCATATTTCTTGTAGATATTGGCGAAGACCAGAGAAACCGATGCCAGCAATATACATATAGATAAGATGGATCGTTTCATAATTTCCCTTCTTTGTATCTCCTGTTTATAGGCAATATATCTCCTGTTTGCTGGGTATATATATCCAGCGTATTGGATCTATATACCCAGCACGTTGGACATATATAGCCAACAGATTGGATCTATATATCCAGTAAACTGGGTAACTATCCCCTTTGTAGAGCCCTTTATTTCACGTCATCCCACGTATCCGTGCGGAACGGGAAAGCGCTCAATCCGAAAGTGTTGCGCAGAGTGATATTTCCTACATAATTACGGAAAGCATAGCGCACGGCAACCGGTTGGGCAACCTCTTCACTCGATACTTCCACCGTGTTGGTACGTCCTATAATCTTCGCTTTCGCCGGATAGAACTTTTTGTCGGCTCCTGCAATCTCGAATCCCTCCAGTTGGGCGAAAGTAGGGAACAATCCCGCAGGTGCGTTATTGAATGTCACTATGGCCTTGTTTCCCTCATAGTCTACTTTAGTCATCATCGGACCGTTGGACGGCAATCGGCCGATGCCGTATGTTTTAGTCAACGCAAGCGTAGCCAGCCGGAGTCCTACCACATCCTTTGGCGATGGGTGGATACAAAACTCATCACCAATATCCGTAGTGGGTATCATGCCCGAATTAGGAATCGTTTTCAATGCTTCCATCTGTGCTTCACGCAATAAAGCGGCCCCCGTATTGCTGCTGTTTTCATATTTGTAAGGAGCAATCTGCACATAATAGAAAGGCATATCGGGAGCCTCCCATACGTTTCTCCATAGCTGCACCATGGCAGTCATCATCGGAGCATAGAACTGATAGTTGGATATGTTCGATTCTCCCTGATACCAGAGGAAACCCTTTGCCGTGAAGTTCTTAACAGGCCATAACATCGAGTTGTACAGACATTCCAGACGCTGATGCACCCCTCTTTTAGGATCTTTGGCAGCTTCTACGTCCATACCTTCGACGGTTTTCAATGTCGGTTCATCTATCCATGCTTCGATAGCCGAACCTCCCCAACTGTTGATAACCAGCCCTACCGGAAGATGAAGACTTTCAGTCAGTTGTCTGGCAAAGAAATAGGCGGCGGCACTGCAATCAATGGTCGTTTCAGGTGACGAAACTTCCCATTTCCTTTTTTCAAAATCCGTGCGGCGCTCTGTATCATTGGTTCTCGGTACGGTAATAAAGCGAATACGGTCGCGGTAATTTCCCGAGTTTAGAAGCGTTTCAAGCGAGTTGTCAATGGGCTGTGCGGCATTTCCCATCATGCGCATTTCCATGTTCGACTGTCCGGAGCAGATCCACACCTCCCCTATCAGTATATCCGAGAGAGTGACCGGAGTTCCGTCGCTGATTGTAATAGAATAAGGTGTATATCCTCCTTTGGGAGTATCTACTTTCACCAGCCAGGCCCCGTCTTTGTCGGTAGATGCCTGATAAGTCCGGTTGTTCCATGAAGTAGTGACGGTTACTTTTTTGCCGTCTGCCCAACCCCATAATTTAACGGAGCTGTTCTGTTGAAGTACCATGTGATCTCCCATCATTGCGGGAAGTTTTACTTTGCCTTGTGCAAGCGGTAGGAATAAAAGTGATAAAATCAGAAGTAGAAATTGTTTTTTCATACTGTTTTTTATTAGATATTCGACGAATAGTTATTAGGTATCGGGCAAAAATACAATCTATTTTTAAATATGGAATAAGAATAGCTGGTCATTTTCTGATAAAAGCTAGTCGAAATCTTAAAAGCTGGTTTTTCCTTTTCATTCTCGGCCGAATTTTCTTAATTAGTGGCATCAATCGCCTAAATAGTATTATTAGGTTGGTTAAATATCCCATTTCTTTGCACTGTGAGTATTTAACAACCTAATTGTTTCATTAAATCTAATCAAATGGAAAAGAAGCATTATCTATTATTTTTATTGGCTTCGCTCTTTTTACTGACAGATGTGGTGTGGGCACAGACATCTGCTACAGTAAGTGGAGTAGTGATCGATGAGAATGGAGAAACCCTGCCGGGTGTTTCCGTCGTCGAAGTAGGTACAACGAACGGTGTCTTGACAGATTTGAACGGGCACTACACCTTAAAAACAACTTCTGCCAAACCTTCTGTTTCTTTCAGTTACATTGGTTATCAAACCACCACGCTTCCCCTGAACGGACGCACGAAACTCGACGTCCGGATGAAGGTGGAAACGAAAGTGCTGGATGAAGTAGTGGTAGTGGGTTACGGTGTGCAGAAGAAAGTGAACCTGACCGGTTCCGTGACTTCCATCAACTTTGCCGACCAGACGGAGGGACGTCCCATCATGAGCGTTTCTTCTGCCCTTTCGGGACTCGCTGCCGGTATGAACGTGACGCAGGCTTCGGGACAACCCGGATCGGACGGCGCCACCATCCGCGTGCGTGGTAACGGTACGTTTAATACCAACTCCCCATTGGTACTGGTAGACGGTATTGAATGGAGCATGGACAACGTGAACCCCAACGACATTGAAAGCATCTCCGTACTGAAAGACGCTGCCTCAACAGCTATTTACGGTACGCGTGCCGCTAACGGAGTGATCCTCATCACCACCAAAAGCGGAAAAGGTAAACCGCAAATCTCCTATTCTTATTCGGGAGTCGTGCAGATGCCTTACAACAACCTCTCTTTCGTAAGCGACTACGCCCGCTATATGGGACTGGTCAACGAGGCTTGCGAAAATGTGAATACCAAAGGCATTTTCTCGCAGGAAAGCATTGATCGCTGGAGGGCTGCTTCTGCCGATCCGAACGGACTGAACGAATACGGAGTGCCCAATTACGTGGCCTATCCGAACACGAACTGGTTCGACGAAGTATTCGACACCGGATATTCGCAGGAACACAACCTCTCTGTCTCCGGCAGCTCGGAGAAAGTGAAGTATATGCTCTCCTTGGGCTATCTCGACAATCAGGGAGTCATGAACCGCTGGAACCTCGATTCAAGTACGCAGAAAATCAATTTCCGTACCAATCTGGAAGCTAAGATTGTGAAATGGATGACCGTCGGTACCCGCCTTTACGGACAAAAGCAGGATTACGGGATGGCAAACATCAGCAATGGATTCAAGTATCTCTACCAGACTACTCCGGGTGTATATCCGGGCGAACCGAACTACTGGGGACGTCCCGCACTGGCAAGTGAAGAATCTTCCAATGCCAATAATATCTTCGGGCAGATGGCGGGAGCTACCGGTTTCAATACCGTATGGCGTCTCAACGCTTCAGTCTACGGAATTATCACTCCTTATAAAGGTCTCAACATCGAAGGTACATTCAACTATTCGCCGACCTTTACCGACAAGTCTTCCTATAGCCGCCAGAATGGCTATTGGGACTACGTGACCGACCAACGTGTCAGCGAAAGCGCATTGGAGAATGCTTCCATTACCAATACAAGCGCGCGCACCTGGCGTCAGAGTGCCGAAATACTGGTACGCTATCAAACTACCATCAAGAAAGACCACGATTTGGGCGCATTACTCGGATATTCCGCACAGGAATATTACAGCAAGAGCTTTGCCGTTTCCCGTAAAGGAGCTACTGACTGGACACTGAACGAATTGAGCACCTATGAAACGCTCGTCAGCTCTTCCAGCTCGGCACCTGCCAAATGGGGACTGCTCTCCTATTTCGGCCGTGTCAACTATGGATATAAAGGACGCTACCTCTTCGAAGCCAACCTACGTGCCGATGCCTCTTCCCGTTTCGGTGTGAACCAGCGTTGGGGATATTTCCCCTCGTTCTCCGGTGGATGGCGTATCTCGGAAGAATCGTTCATGCAGGGAGCATCCGACTATCTCTCCAACCTGAAACTGCGTGTTTCGTGGGGAAAGACAGGTAACAACTCTACGGGCAACTACGACTGGCAGGCAAATTATGCCACAGGCAATGTTGTAATCGATGGTGAAGGAACCAAAGGACTGGTACGTAAAAAACTAAGCAACGACAAACTGCATTGGGAAAGTACCGCAACAACCGACATCGGACTTGACTTCGGTTTCTTCAACAACCGCCTGACGGGTGAAATAGACTACTATAATAAATATACTTCGGACATTCTCTACCATCCCGAACTCTATCTCTCGATGGGTGTTGTTGGTTCTGCTCCCGAAAATCTGGGTGAAGTGCGCAACCGCGGTGTAGAATTTACCCTGAACTGGAACGACCGTATCGGAAAAGACTTTGAATATCGGGTAGGCATGAACTTCTCTTTCAATGCCAATAAGGTAATGAAATTCAAGGGCGATCTCCAGAAATACTGGACGTATGATGCACAGGGAAACAAAGTCAGCTATGTCAACAACTTCAGTGATGTGTCCGAATCCGGATTCGGAGGATACATCTGCGAAGGTCGCCAACTGGGTGAAACCTATATGTATAAGGTGTACAGAGGTTCTGGCGAAGGCTATACCGGAGGTGCGGTGGACGTCCATGCCGGACCGAAGGACGGAATGATACGTACGAAGGAAGACATGGTATGGGTACAGGCCATGATTGACTCCGGTTATTCATTCGGAGGAATGAAGACGATTGCCAAAGACCAGCTTTGGTATGGTGACATTCTCTATGCCGACAGCAATGGGGATATGAACTATGGTGATACGAACGACAGGGATTTCTCCGGTCATACCAGTGTGCCGAAATTCAACCTGGGCTTCAACTGTGCTTTCTCTTACAAGAATATTGATTTCTCCATGTTGTGGTCGGGAGCTTTCGGACATTACCTCAACTGGAATACGGATTACTACAACTCCACGCTTGTGAGTCACGGATATGGCATTATCGAACATATTGCCGACAATCATTACTTCTTCGATCCTTCCAATCCGGACGATTCGCGCACCAACCAGTCGGGCAAATACCCCCGTCTGACGTATGGAACTACGTATAATAACAGAATCCAGAGTGATTGGAACGAATATAAGGCCGACTATTTCAAGTTGAAGAATATCCAGATAGGCTATACATTGCCGCAGAGGATTTCCAGTAAGTTCTTTGTAAGCAAGCTCCGTGCTTTCGTGTCGATGGATAACATCCTGACGATTACCAGTTACCCGGGACTTGATCCGGAAATAGGAACTGAAATCGGCTACCCATTGATGCGTCAGATCTCTTTTGGCGGACAGATTACCTTTTAATGATGTAGAACTAAAAAACAGAATCTGATATGAAAAAGATATTAATGATTTTAACGATGGCTCTGGCTGCTACCTCCTGCATGGATATTCTCGATGTAGCCCCGGAAGACCAGATCGCAAGTGAAAACATGTGGACTACGGAGGAGCTTGCCGACAAGGGAATGGCAGGACTCTACTATCCGTTCTATGCCACCCAACTCTCGTCTACCCAGCTCCGGCGTGCCGACGGTTTGAACCGCCAGGGAATCGAAGCCATGAGCTTCGCAACCGATTATTATTCCAACAACTATCCGGTGGAACTGCTTTCGCTGGCTACCAAACCTGCCAATGACTTTCAGGTGTGGTATGAATGGAAGTTCTGTTACACCATCATCCATGCGTGTAACGATGCGATTGCCAATCTGCATAAAGCGGATATGGCTGCCGGCAAACTGGCGCGTTATCAATGCGAAGCCCGTTTCCTCCGTGCGTGGGCTTACAATCGGCTGAATATGCTTTATCAGGGTGTTCCCGTTTATCTGGAACCCATCAATAATGAAGACTGTACGCGTGGTCAATCTTCGGTAGATGAAGTCTGGCAAGTGATTCTGGACGATTTGACGTATTGTATCAATAATCCCGATTTCCCCCATAACACGCTGAACGAAAACTACGGACGCCCCTCCAAGGGAGCTGCTTATGCGCTTCGTGGCATGGTATATATGTGGAAGAAGCAATACAAGGAAGCAGGCAATGATTTCAAAGAAGTGGAAACCTGCGGCTACGGCTTGTGGACAGGCGAATATGCCGACTTCTTCAAATATGAAAACGAGAAAGACAAAGAAATGATTTTCTCGCTCCAGTTTAGCGAAGAAACCGGTTACTGTGACAACATTCAGCAAATGACCGGTGCGCGTGATACGTATGACGGATGGACGGAAATAAAACCTTCCGCAGACTTTGTAGACTATTATAAGAATGCCGACGGATCGGACTTCAAATGGTCGGAAGTAGACGGTTTGGAAGATTGGGACTTATTGACTCCGCAACAACGTGAAATCTTCTTCTGCCGTGACGGGTTGGAATCCATGTCCTCACAAAAGAATGCCCTTATCAAACGCGTAGGTGAAGATATTTATCAGAAATATTACCTGAACAGCGGTAACGAAGCCCGTATTAAAAAGGCGTATGACAACCGCGATCCACGTTTGCAACAGACAGTCGTTACCCCTTATATCCCGGTAGATTGCTACAAGCCTAACTATGCCGGAGATGCCAACCAAATCGGTAAACAACTCCGCTGGCCGTTGAAGGAACAAGGCACGAATGGAGGAGACTTCTGGCTCGATAAACGTACTTCCGCTTTCTACTGCTATCGTAAATACAATGAGTTTGAGAAAGGCCGCTTGATTAGCCGGAGCCGTTGTCATACCGACTGGCCGTTGATTCGCTATACCGATGTATTGTTACAGTATGCGGAAGCATTGGCACAGACCGACCAGATAGGAGAAGCCATCCGCTTGGTGAATAAAGTACGTACCCGCGCCCACATGCCTGTGTTGACAGAGGGCGGAAGCGGTCCGTGCGCAGTGAACGGAAAAGAAGACATGCTCGAAAGAGTGCGCTATGAACGTCGCGTGGAATTCTGTCTGGAAGGAATCAACTTCTTCGACGAAGTACGTTGGGGAACCTATAAAGAAACCAAATTTCAGGGAAAAGACGTGAATGGAGGTAAGTCCTGGTGGGGCGATATGGTAGAGTATAACTGGTATTACACCGAATCTATGTGGCCGTGGACTGCTCCTATCTCTGAAACGCAGAAGAACCCGAACCTGACTAAACGAAGCGGTTGGGCGTATTAATCATAAAGATTTGAATAAGGATGAAGAAAATACTTTTACTATTACTCATTTTTGTATCCGGTTGCACAGGTGCGTTTGCACAACAGTTTGATTATGGCAAGATAGCGCCTCATCCCCGTCTGTTATTGCCGGAGGGCGGAGAAGAAGCTATTAAGAAAGCTATTGCGGAGTATCCCCCCGTTGGCAGCAGTTCACCAACGGATCATGGAACTTTGCGACCGGACACTTACAGAACCACCTGTGGAACGTATCAAGGAGGGCAAACGCCTGTTGGCGATTTCGCGCATCGCATTGAAGCGTATCTATTACCTCTCATACGCTTACCGTATGACGGGAGATAAGAAATACGCTCACCGTGCGGAACAGGAGATGCTCGCTGTCAGCCGTTTCACGGACTGGAACCCTACTCATTTCCTGGATGTAGGCGAGATGGTAATGGCATTGGCTATCGGTTACGACTGGCTTTATGATTCTTTGCAGCCCGACACCCGCCGGGTGGTGCGTGAAGCAATCATCGAAAAAGGATTTGATGCGGCAAAGAATACCCGTCATGCCTGGTTCTACACTGCCAAGAATAACTGGAATTCCGTATGTAATAGTGGATTGGCGTATGGTGCGCTGGCTCTTTTCGAAGAGATTCCGGAGATCTCGAAAGGTATTATCGAGAAATGCATGGAGACAAATCCGAAAGCGATGGTAGGCTATGGTCCTGATGGAGGTTATCCCGAAGGATTCGGATATTGGGGGTACGGGACGAGTTTTCAGGTAATGCTCATTGCTGCGCTCGAAAGTGCTTTCGGCACAGACAATGGGCTCTCCCAAGCCCCCGGATTTAAGGAGTCTGCCCGTTTCATGCAGTATATGACGGCTCCGAGTGGAGACTGCTTCTGTTTCTCGGATTCTCCGGTGGAGGCGGAATGTAACATGATGATGTTCTGGTTTGCAGGCAAGGAGAAAGACCTTTCCCTGTTGTGGATTGAACGTCAGTATCTCGACCGCCCGGATATGCAGTTTGCCGAAGACCGTTTACTACCCAGCCTGATGGTGTTCTGTTCACAGCTCGACCTGAACCGGATCGGAAAGCCGAAGAAAAACTTCTGGTTTAACCGCGGAGATACGCCTGTGTTTATCTACCGTGGCGGATGGGACAGTAAGAAAGACACCTATCTGGGAGTGAAAGGAGGTTCGCCCTCTACCTCTCATGCACACATGGATGCCGGGTCGTTTATCTTCGAGAGAGACGGAGTGCGTTGGGCGATGGACTTGGGGATGCAGAGTTATATCACACTCGAAAGTAAGGGAGTGGACCTGTGGAATATGTCGCAGAACGGACAACGCTGGGAAGTATTCCGGCTAAGCAATATCGCTCACAATACGTTGACGATTAACGGAGAACGCCATTTGGTAGAGAGCAATGCCCCGATTACCCGTACTTTCGAGTCGAAGAAACAGAAAGGGGCGGAAGTAGACCTGTCGACTGTGTTTGCCAATAGTGTGAAGAAAGCTGTCCGCACCGTGATATTGGATCAGAAAGACCATCTGGAAGTAATAGACCGCTTGGAGACGCGCGATAAGGAAGCTACCGTATCCTGGATGATGGTCACCCCGGCAGAAGCCAAGATTACAGGCAAGAACCGTATAGAATTGACTAAAGACGGACAACGGATGCTCCTGACAGCAGATACCGGTACGGAAGTAGAAATGAAAATCTGGTCCAACGTGCCCCCGCATGAATATGATTTCCGCAATCCGGGAACCATCCGCGTTGGCTTTGAAACGGTGATTCCTGCCCATTGTGCCTCGCAACTGAAAGTACGACTTATTCCTTTGAAGTAATACAAATAAATTCATTGAACCATGAAAACGATTCTTTTTAAAACAATCATCATAGCTTTCTTCGTAGGAACAGCCGTAAGTTGTTCCGATGAGGATGAGAACAGATTCCGTCCGGGATCTACCCATGAGAAACCGAATCCTACGGAACCGGAGGGTGGACTGGATTATTCCAGACTGACTGCGGATAACCATCCCCGTCTGTTGATGAACACCGAGGCTTTCACTGCATTGAAAGCCAAAGTGGATGCAAATACGAGTGCCAATCTGACCTTGCTGCATAACACCATTATGGGAGTGTGCAACAGCAAAGGGATGAATGCAACGGCACTGACTTATAAACTGGATGCCAGCAACAAACGTATTCTCGATGTTTCCCGTGATGCTCTATTGCGTATTTTCACCTGTGCTTATGCCTACCGGATGACTGGCGATGCCAAATACCTGACTAAAGCGGAAACCGATATCAATGCCGTATGCAACTTTCCCGACTGGAACTCGAAACGTCATTTTCTCGATGTGGGCGAAATGGCTACGGCCGTTGCTTTCGGCTACGACTGGCTCTATAACGAACTAAGCGCCTCCACCCGTACGAAAGCAGCCAACGCATTGCTGAAGTTTGCTTTCCAACAGGCACAGAACAAGAACTGGAACCTGAACTTCTATGAAGCTACCAACAACTGGAACCAGGTTTGTAATGGCGGACTGGTCTGTGCGGCACTGGCTTCTTATGAAAACAATCCTTCCGAAGCAAAGGACATGATTGAAAAGGCTTTAGCATCCAATAAACCTGCATTGGAAGTGATGTACTCTCCCGACGGCAACTATCCGGAGGGCAGCGGTTACTGGTGTTATGGCACACTTTATCAGGTGTTGATGCTTGCCGCCCTCAACAGTACGCTTGGCACGGATAACGGACTTTCCGATACACCGGGATTCTCCAAAACGGCAGAATATATGTTGTATATGACAGGGCTGAACAGCAAGTTCTTTAATTATTCGGACTGTGCTCCCTCTTCTACCGCAGCACTCGCTTCGTGGTGGTTTGCCGATAAATACAGTAACCCGTCATTGCTCTATAATGAACTGAAAATGCTGAAGAACGGTGAATATGCTTCCTGTGCCGAAAACCGCCTATTGCCAATGATTATGGCTTTCGCCAATAATCTGAATCTGGATGCGATCTCCGCCCCTTCCAATAAGCTATGGAGTGGAAAAGGGGAAACGCCCGTCGTGATGGTGCATACCGACTGGACATACACGGATACGGATAAATACCTCGGTATCAAAGGCGGCAAGGCCGGTTCTAGTCATGGACACATGGATGCCGGTTCATTTGTATACGATGCGTATGGAGTGCGTTGGTCGATGGATTTCGGTCTGCAAAGTTATACAACTCTTGAGTCGGTACTGGCCGGTTTGGGTGGTAATCTTTGGGATATGGGACAGAATTCGATGCGTTGGGATGTATTCCGCCTGAATAATCTCAATCATAGCACGATCTCAATCAATGATGCCCGTCACCGGGTGGACGGTGCGGCTACCCTGACCACTACCATCAACACTGCTACGGAATTGGGAGCCACTTTCGATCTGACAGAAGTAGTGTCCGATCAGGCTGCATCCGCTACCCGTACCGTGAAAATCGTGAACGATAAAGATTTAGTAGTCATGGATGAGATAAGGGCAAGAACGGATAAATCCGCCAAAGTGCGCTGGTGTATGGTGACCCCTGCCGTCCCGACGGTGGAAAGTAACCGCATCGTGTTGACTAACGGAAGCAAAGTGATGTATCTCACAGCCAGCGGAACCGTGAAGCCTACCTACAAAACATGGAGTACTACCAGTGAAAACTCTTATGACCAGGCTAATCCGGGTACTTATATGGTCGGCTTTGAAGCAACGGTCACAGCCAACCAGACTGCCACATTTACTACAACCCTGTCCCCCAAATAAAATGAATTGAACGTATGAGAATCTTATTATTATCTATACTAGGACTTCTAACATTGGCATCCTGCTCCAGGCAGGAGCCGATGGAGGCGCTGATTGACCGTGTGTTTACCGTTGCAGAGCAACAATACACGAATATGGATACCCGCCTGACGGAAAAGACACTTCCCCGCACGCTCTCTGCCGAGGGTGAGTTTGTCCCTTCGAATATCTATTGGTGGTGCAGCGGGTTCTATCCCGGCTCCCTCTGGTATATCTATGAATATACCCGGAACGATGCCGTGAAGGCGCTGGCCGAGAAGAATACGCTGAAACTCGACTCTATACAGTACGTGACCAGAGATCACGATGTAGGTTTCCAGTTGAACTGCAGTTATGGGAATGCTTTCCGGCTGACGGGCAATGAGGCTTATAAACAGGTGCTCTATCAGGGAGCCAAATCCCTGTCAACCCGCTTCCAACCTACTGCCGGTGTAATCCGTAGCTGGGACTTTGTGCGCAAAGGTTGTGACTGGAAGTTTCCGGTGATTATTGACAATATGATGAATCTTGAATTGCTGTTATCCATGTCGAAAGCCTATGCCGATGATTCTTTGCAGAACATAGCCTGCACACATGCCAACACCACTATCCTGAATCATTTCCGCGATGATTACTCTACGTATCATCTGGTGGACTACGATCCTGAAACCGGAGAAGTGCGCGGCAAGCAGACTGTGCAGGGTTTCTCGGACAATTCTTCTTGGAGCCGCGGACAGGCATGGGCCTTGTATAGCTATACGATGATGTTCCGCCTGACGGGTTATCAGAATTATCTGTTGCAAGCCGGACATATTGCCGATATGCTGCTCCGCCGTCTGCCTGCCGACGGTATTCCTTACTGGGACTTTGACGCTCCGGTGGAAGAACACTCCTATCGGGATGCTTCTGCTGCCGCTATCATGGCCTCTGCCTTTATCGAGCTAAGCCGCTATATCCCCGGAACGGAAGCTAAGGAATCTTATCTTGCCATGGCGGAAAAGCAACTTCGCACGCTTGCCTCGAAAGAGTATCTGGCCGAACCGGATACGAACGGGAACTTCCTCCTGAAGCATAGCGTAGGCGCACTTCCAGATAAAAGCGAAGTAGATGTCCCCCTGACGTATGCCGATTATTACTTTTTAGAAGCATTGCTACGGTATAAGAATCTACAAAAATAAAACTAATACAATATGATTATGAAGAACTTACATATAAGCATGGCATTTATCTTCGTATTACTGCTGATAACTGCCTCCTGTTCGGACAAGGATGATTCGGCTCCACGTATCATCCCCACCATGAACCTGACAGTTTCGGAGATTGCAGACAATACGGCTCTGATTACTTCCGAACAGCAAACAGGTACTACATTCGGAGCGAAAGTCATTGATTTCTATCCGGTGGCCGACATCGGCTTTGACTACAACATTGAAGTGAAGCTGGTGAAATTCGTAGAAGAAAACGGAGAACCGGTATCTCTGCCCTATACCCGTAAAGTCACCGAAGGATTGCGTCCGGGAGTGAATTATATCAGTGCTATCATTGCCTATAATGCCGAGGGGCGTGCTGTGTGTTCCGCTTTTCAGACTTGGAAAGCGGCAGGAACAGAAGGCGCATGGAGTGATGGCGGTTCTGCCGGTGATCTGGAAGAGAATGAATGGTAAACGAGGATGTAACCTAAAAGAATGAATGGTATGAAAAATAAATTATATGCAATAGGTGTAACGATTCTGATCATGACAAGTTGCACACAGGACGAGCTTATTTCGTCCGATAACGGCCGGGAACCGGTAACGGAAGGTTCATGTCTGACGCTGGTCGGACTCTCGTCTCCGCAGACGCGTGTTTCTATCGGTGATAAAACAGGTGATGTTTATCCGGTGCTTTGGAGTGAGGGGGATGCCTTGGGAGTTTTCTCCCGTACGGCAGGGACTGATATTCACAATGTGCAGTCTTTATTAAGTGATGAATCGATCGGGCAGAATTCCGGTGTCTTTACTTCGGACGATGTGAAGATGGCGGAAGCAGGAGCTACGGAACTTCTTATCTATTACCCTTACCGGGCAAGTACGGAACTGGCCGAGGACGGGAACAAGATTACTTCTTCCTTGTCTGTAGAGCAGGAGCAAAGTCGTCCGGGTGATAGTCATCATATTGGAAAGTATGGGTTTGCATTTGCCAAAGCAACAGTCAGCGGTCCGGATATGCTTGCCAAATTTACGTTGAATCATGCGATGGCTTATGTGAAGTTCAGCATCTCGTCGCAGGAACTTTCTACGTACAGGCTAAAGAGTGTTTCCCTGTATGACAAGGAGACGAAAACGCCTCTTTCCGGTACGTTTACCGCGAATCTGGATACGGACGAGTTGACATACGGTACGGATGTCAAGCCGTATGCCACTGTTTCACTGGCTACTCCCGAGTTGCTGGCTTCCGCACAGGATCTATATCTGACTACGTATCCTGCTGATTTAAGCGGCAAAGAGGTGTATATTGTGGTCACTCTGGAGAATGACCGGCAGACGGTTACGATTCCTATTCTAAAGGAAGGAAAGCAGTTGAAAGCCAATGCAGTCAATACGATTGCTATTAATAACTTGAAACTTTCGGATAATTCCTGTGAATGGTATGAGCCTGTAGAGACACGTCTGCTGGCAGGCGGATGGGCTTATGGCGAATCCAACTGTCTGATGACGAATATTTCGACCAGTGGTGTGAGCAATACGATTAGTGTGAAAGCACGTGGTAACTTCATGGAAGTGGAAGAACCTAAGTATGCAAAGACTATTCTCGGGTGCGATTTGAATGTTAATCATAAGATGATTGCTGTGAATGGTTCTACTACGGACATCACTCCCGTTGGCGGTGATTACAATATTACGATCAATACCTATAAGGTAAGTGGAGGTTATGACGGCGGTTGCGGTCAGGTGGCTATCTATGGAGAGGATCAGACTACTGTTATCTGGAGTTTTATTATCTGGATGACCCCTACTCCGGCAGAACACCCTTATGGTAATACGGGATATGTAGTGTTGGATCGTAATTTGGGTACTTACATGACATGCGAAGGAGACAACTGGAAGCAAAACGGTGTTTACTTCCAGTGGGGACGTCCTACGCCGGTGGGCTGGTCGGGAACCGTGGGTACTAACATACCTACTCAAGCCACCAATGTCCGCTTCTCTATCGAAAATCCTCGTGCATTGCTTTATACCAATGAAGTGGAGAATACAAAATCCGACTGGTATCTGGGTGCATGGACCGGTGCACGTACCGACCGTAAAGATGACTTCTGGGGTAATCCGAACGAATCGAGCACTTATCTCAATCCTTCTGACGGTCATAAATCTATTTATGATCCTTGTCCGAAAGGGTATCGGGTAGTGTCTCCCCGTGTATTGGATGAGATAGAGCAGAAAGGTGAATTTGTGAAACAGAGCGCAACTGCGGTATTTAAATATTGCTATGATGGTACAAACTATGCTTATTGGCCGTTAGCAGGTTGTAAGTGGGGATCTAATGGTGGAAATAATGGTAATAATACGGGGCTGGATGCTAGCAAGGGTGCTGCTTGCTATTGGTCCAACTCATCGGCAAGTAGTTATGGAAATGATAAGGATCAGGGAGCTACTTCCTTGTATTATAAAGTTTCCGATAAGACGTGGACTCACTCTTCCGGTCGTTCTCATGCATTCTCTGTACGGTGTATGAAAGATACCGAGAATCGTTAGGCTTATGGGTCTGTATGAGGAAATAGAGTTTTCCATCTCTGTTCCATTTTTAAGATTCAGAAGAAAACCGGAATAAGATAAAAGGACCTAATAGAAGAAAAAGTGCATATTCAGTTGCAAGAATATGCGCTTTTTCTTTTTATATTGCATTTATTTCCTTGAAATATGCAATATATGGTGTCACTAAACCATCGGTTTGGTGTAATCAAAGCTTCGGTTTGTTTAAAACAAACGCTCTCTTTGGTATAAACAAACCGTCGGTTCCTTTTAAAGGAAGCGAAACTGGGTTTTGGGAGAGCAGAATTAGAGCTGGTTGGTCTTTCTTTTCTGTTGGTTTGTAAATAGCAATCTGATATGTGTCTGGCGATATAGTGACTTTTTATACTTTTGAAAGGTCTGCTTTACTGCAATTTGTCTAGCAATAATAGGTGTTTGGTGCCGCTTGTGAATTGTGCTGTTTTAAATTGCAGGCGTTTTTTCTGATTCAGAAGAGAGGAGCTCGAATTATGAGGCACAGAATAGATAAAATATGCGTTTCTTCATATTGATTCCGTCTGTCTCCTGCATACGATTTATTGAATGCTCATCTTCATATAAACGATGGTATCTTTGCCACGAGCAAAGGTTTGTTTACTACTTGTGAAACTTAAATAAATGACATCATACTCTTTCTGTTTTTAATTTAAAGAAAGAAGGGCTGCCGGAGAAGTGATTCTGTAGCAGCCCGTTTTGTTGTAAATTGTTTTTGTGTAATACGTCTTTTACGCTTTCAGTAGCTCATTTATTTTACAAGGCTCTTCGCCCTCTCCAACGCTACATTGATATTCGGACAGATATTCTCTTTTCCAAGCAGTTCGTAGAATCCGGCTTTTTCCAGTACGTTATGCACGTTCTCGTTTACTCCGGAAAGGATAACGGTGGTTTTTTCCTTTTGTGACATCTCGCAGAGGGTGGTCAGATTATGAATACCTGTGGAGTCGATGAACGGAACCTTACGCATACGGATAATACGTACTTTCGGACGGTCTCCCAGTTGAGCCATGGTTTCTTCAAATTTGGTAGCGATACCGAAGAAGTAAGGACCATTGATTTCGTATACCTCTATGCCTTTGGGAATCATCAGGTTTTCTTCGTGTACGGTAATATCCGATTCTTTATTAGGGTCAATCTCGTCGGTAATCACCGAGATTTCGGTAGTCTCCATGACACGCTTCATGAAGAGGACGCAGGCAATCACCAATCCTACCTCGATAGCGACAGTCAAGTCGAAGATTACGGTCAGGAAGAAAGTAATCAGCAATACGGTGACATCTGATTTCGGGTTCTTCAATAAAGCTCTGAACACACGCCATCCGCTCATGTTATAAGATACGATGACCAGTACCCCGGCAAGGCACGCCATCGGGATATATTGTGCGAGGGGCATCAGGAAGAGCAGAATCAGAAGCAGTATCACTGCATGGATAATTCCGGCTATCGGTGTTTTACCTCCGTTGTTGATATTCGTCATGGTACGGGCAATGGCTCCGGTAGCGGGAATACCTCCGAACAGGGGGGCTATGATATTGGCTGCTCCCTGGGCGATCAGTTCTGTATTGGAATCGTGGCGGTCGCCTATCACACCGTCGGCTACAGTGGCGGACAGCAGGGATTCGATGGCTCCCAGTACGGCGATGGTGATGGCTACCGGAAACAATTCTCTGATAGCTTCCCAATTCAGTGCAGGCACAGTGGCATCAGGCAATTCCGATTTGATGGTGAAACGGTCGCCGATGGTCTGGATGCAGTCGATTCCACCGAAAGTTTTCATCAGATAAACGGCTACTGTGACAACGATGATGGCAATCAGTGAGCCGGGAATTTTCTTTGAGAATTTCGGAGTGATGGCGATGATGATAATGCTGGCAATACTTACGATGGTATTCCACCAGTTGATAGTATCGAAATGACGGAAATAGATCATCCACTTCCCGACGAAGTCCCCCGGCACTTTCTCGTCTCCGAAAGACAGACCGAAAATATCGGCGATCTGGGTAGTGAAAATAGTGACAGCAATACCGCTGGTAAAACCGACGATGATAGGATAAGGGATGAACTTGATAACCGCTCCGAGCTTGAACACTCCTAATAAAATAAGGAGTACACCTGCCATGAGTGTGGCTACAATCAGTCCGGCTTCGCCGTATTGCTGGATGATGCCGTAGATAATGACGATAAATGCTCCTGTCGGGCCACCGATCTGGACTTTGCTTCCTCCCAACAGGGAAATGATGAATCCGGCAATGATAGCGGTAATAATACCTTTTTCGGGCGATACCCCCGAAGCAATACCGAAGGCAATGGCTAATGGCAACGCAACGATCCCTACGATGATACCTGCCATCAAGTCGGCCATGAACGTTTCTTTTGAGTAATTCTTTAAACAAGAAACCAGTTTGGGTTTAAATTCAAATAGCTTCATTATTATTAGTTGTTATGTATATATTCAGCCCTTTTGTAAAGTAGAGGTTGCAAAATTATATAAAATAATCGAAAGAAGTGTGTTTTTCAACATACTATTTATTTGTTGATAGGTTTTATCGATGAGCTGATAGTTATTATTAATTGAAGAAAAGGTGGTTTGTTATGAACAAATCGCGTATATTTGTGTTATAAATGGTACGACAAGTTACGTATGGTAATCAACCAATTTAAAATAGATTAGAATTATGGCTAAGAGTATTAAAGGAACTCAAACAGAGAAGAATCTGTTGACTTCATTCGCAGGAGAATCACAGGCAAGAATGCGTTACACTTATTTTGCAAGTGTGGCAAAGAAAGAAGGTTACGAACAAATCGCTGCCATTTTCACAGAAACAGCTGATCAGGAAAAAGAGCATGCAAAACGTATGTTCAAGTTCCTCGAAGGCGGTATGGTAGAAATCACTGCCAGCTATCCGGCTGGTGTAATCGGTAATACGCTTGAGAATCTTCGCGCTGCAGCAGCGGGTGAACATGAAGAATGGTCACTGGATTATCCTCACTTTGCTGATGTGGCAGAACAGGAAGGTTTCCCGATGATTGCTGCTATGTACCGCAATATCTCCATCGCTGAAAAAGGTCACGAAGAAAGATACCTTGCTTTCGTGAACAACATCGAAAATATGACTGTATTCGCTAAAGAAGGCGAAGTGGTATGGCAATGCCGTAACTGCGGTTATATTACTGTAGGTAAGGAAGCTCCTGAAGTTTGCCCGGCATGTCTGCATCCGCAGGCTTACTTCGAGGTGAAGAAGGAAAACTATTAATCTGCGGATTGATTAAATAAAAAGGCTTTCCGAAAAAAGTACTATTTGCTATCATTTTGCTCTGTCATCCTGTTTGTGGAAGAATTCGCGCTTTATATTAAAGAAGAGATGCTTCACAATATTTTGACCATGCTTTGAACAAAGTTAATGACAGATTGATAGGATTTATTTATTTTTCGGATAGCCTTTTTTATATTATCTATTGATTCCGGTAATCCTTTGGAGATACACCGTATTGCTTTAAAAATTCTCGATAGAAATAAGATTTATTAGAGAATCCACATCTGAACATAATCTCGGATACAGTCAATTTAGTTGTCCTTAGTAGTTTGGCTGCATATTCCAGTCTGATGCCTCGTACAAACTCACTCGGAGTTTTATCTATTATTTCTTTGAACTTCCGATATAAAGTAGCTTTACTCACTCCTACGAACTCGGCAATAGAAGAAGGGCTTAATAACTCATCATCTATATTCTTTTTTATGAAATCTGTTACATTCTGTATTAACTCTTCGTCTTCTGGATGAAGCACAATCCCGTCTTTTACTTTCACAGAAGACATGCTGGAATTGAAGTAGTCCTTTAAAAGCATCTGCCTCGACAGCAAATTCTCTATTGCGGATATAACCTGCCTTGGGTGAAATGGTTTGACGATATAAGCATCTGCACCATGATTAAAGGCATTAATTTGGTCTTCTACGGAAGCTTTTGCCGATATTCCTATAATTGGAATATAGCTTGTTTTCAAATCGGATTTCAACTTATGAATTAGACTTAAACCGTCCATATTGGGCATGACAATATCACTTATAATAATATCAGGATGATTGTGTTCCTATCTCTTTCAAAGCCTCCATCCCGTCTTTTGCTTCATGTATCACATAATTGGAGAGGACATCTTTCAGTAGGTCCCTGATGTTCTTTTCATCTTCCACTATCAGTATGACAGTGTCTTTGCGAGAAGATAAGTCGTCCTGCTCGTTTTTTTCTTTCTGCAACGAATCCTTTTCATCTGTTACAACAAGTGAATGATCGGATGGTAAAGGAGGAATTACAACTGAAAATTCTACATTTTTTCCTAGCTCACTGTTTACGCTTATCTGCCCACCTAATAATTCAACCAGGCTCTTTGTTAGATTTAAACCTATGCCATTACTTACAGAGTTACCCAATTTAGGAGTATCAAATATCTTATACTTATCAAATATCTCTGCCATCTGTTGCTCTGTTAACCCCTTACCTGAATTTCTTACAATCAGATATAAGGTTTTATCAGGTTCATTCTGTGATATTTCAACGTGAATATATCCATAACGAGGAGTATATTTGAAAGCATTCGATAGCAGATTGAATATAATTTTCTCCAAAGCATTGCGGTCGGAATATATCTCTGACGTATCATGCGTCTCTACCTTGAAGTCTATTTTATTCTCTTTTAGTATATCCACATAATTATTGGAAGCATATTCCATTAATGTTTTCACGTTCACACTTTCAGGATGCAAATTCATATTGCCCGATTTAGTTTTACGGAACTCCATTAACTCACTAATCAGCTTCTGCATCCTTTCGGCATTATTCTTTATTATTTGAAGATACTTCTTTGTGTTATTATCTAGCCCATTCTGTTCCAATAAGTGTTGTGCAGGTGTATAAATCAAAGTCAGTGGAGTAAAGAACTCATGTGCCACATTAGTGAAAAAGTTTAGCCGGGATTCATATATCTTCTGTTCATGCCGTTTCTCTATCTGGGCTATAAGAATCTGACGGCTTAACCGTATACGGTTTTTGATAACAGACTTTGTAATATAGAAGATAATAACGCATAATATGGCATAAATAATCAATGCCGGGACACTAAGCCACCACGGATAACCAACTTTTATGGTTAAGTGATAAATGTTATCTCCCCATACTTTGTCTCCATTCGTGCTCTTCACTTCAAATTGATATTCACCCGGAGGAAGTTGGGTAAAAATAATATTCGGATTATTACCCATTTCCACCCAATCAACCGAATGGTTCTTCAAGCGGTAAGCATATTCACAGTTTTCATTGTTAATAAAGTCTTTGGCTATGAAATTGAAAGTCATGAATCTTTCTTCGTAGCTAAGTTTCAACACTCCTTTTTTGATTCGTTCATTAATATCCTGCACCGTATTATATATCTTCAAACTACTTAATATAAGTGGAGGATTAAACTTGCGCAAATGTATATTTTGAGGATTGAAATAACTAAACCCGCTTACTCCTCCAAAATATAAGAAATTACGTTTATCCTTGAAGAAAGCTCCATCAGAGAATTCATCATTCTGCAATCCATCATTCAAAGTATAATTATCTATTTTATTGCTTCTTATATTCAAGCTGGACAACCCCTGGTTGGTACTGATCCATATATTTCCTTCATGATCTTTTAATATTCCGTGAATCGTTTTATTATTCAATTTCTCGTCGGCATATTGTATCAGATGAAAATCATTCTCCTCCTTTTTCAATTCGTTCAGTCCATAACTTGTCCCTATCCATATACCGGTATCATCACGCAGTAAACACAATACATCATTATTGGTGAGTAAAATCCGACTGTCTATATCCTCCAATGATTTTATGCCGTTATTTTTGATATTAATACAGTTTAAGCCTCCGCCACGTGTGCCAAACCATAACATATTGTCTTTCGGGTCGGATGTAATGGCATAAACAACATCGTTATTCAATGAGATATTCTTATCTGACGAGTTATATTGCCGGAATCCTTTAACGTGGTAGCGACCTTGTTCTCTGGAAATATTTATTTTGATTAAGCCATACCCTGATGTACCGATCCATAAAAGAGAATCATTATTCGTAAAATAAATGTTGTATACAGCCTTGAAGGGCGGGTATTTATCAGGTATCTCTAGTTTTTCCAATCGTCCTGTAGCGGCATTCAATATATTAATTCCGGTTCCTTCCGTTCCGATAAAAATATCATTGGCTTTATTTCTTTTCAATGCATAGACGGAATTGGATATCAATCCTTTACTTTCATTCAGATAATCTGCCAACTCTTTAGTTTCAGGATTCAACAGCTTTATTCCGCTTCCTTTTGTGCCTATCAGAATATTACCATTTTCATCCTCACAAAAACATCTCACAGGGTGGCTAGTGTGAATGGTTTCAAACAAAGAATCATAATGATAAAGCTGAATTAGTCCTTGTCCGTCCGTACCTATCCACAATATATTCTGGCTGCCGGAATAAAGAGTGAAAACTGACAACTGGTTGGAAAGTTCGTTCAGATAGGTAAAAGTATTCTTTCTTAAATCATAATTAATACAGCCACCTTCTATAAAGCTGACGAACATATTATCCTCTGCTAAAATAGCTTGCGATACAGGTTTGTTACTATCCAGTTCAATGTCTTGGGAAACTGTAAAGTCGGGATTCAAAAGGAAAATCCTGTTGTCTTTATTCAAGATAAATCTGCCTTTCGACAGAAATATTTTATCCACAGGAGTATGTATGCCGACTGTGCGTAAATCATCCTGCTTTCCTCCGTTCACAAGTAGATTATAACTCAAATATACAGAGCTTCCATTATTTAAAAGAAAAAGCACATGATCAGAATCACTCACAGAATAATCCTTTACATGACTTGCAAAGTCTGTGTTAATCGGATTAAACTCATCTTCAGAATCATTATAAACAAAGAAACCAAGCCCTTTTATAAGACAGATGATATCTCCTGCCGCACTCTTTCCTAAAATAAAAGACTTTTCCTGATTAGGTACTTTATTGTCTGTTCTCAAATAATACCTTGTTATCTGACGAGTTCGTTTATCTAACCGATTAACTCCATTATCTGTTGCTATCCATAAACTACCCTTACATTCAATAATCTGTCGGATAACGTTATTACTTATAGAATTCGGATTGTTTTTGCTATATCTGAATGTTGTAATTTCTCTTCCATTATACGCATTTAGTCCATCCCATGTCCCAATCCAGATCGTGTGTTCCTCATCTTCCAAAATACAGTTTACCGAGTTATTTGTCAGTCCGTTAACATTTGATATGTGTTTTGCTACATTAAATGCATAAGACTTTATGGGAGTAACAAATGCAATAATCAAAATAAAAATTATTTGTACGTATAAGATGTTTCTCATGTAAATGAATGTTATTTATACGGTTAGGATGATAGCAAATATAAGGAATTTATTTTATTCCACGCATATTTTTATCGGTAACGATAGTCTATGATTTCATCGTCAACAACCAATCAATAATCAATAGGCGTTTGCTAGGTTCAGCATTCATTCACGAGAAATAATAATGTCTTTTTCATGGTCAGTTGGTTGTTAAAAGAGGGCGGATTTTATAACCCGCCCCCTCATTTTATTCATATTAATAACCCGGATTTTGGGAAAGAATATTGTTACTCTTATCCCTTTCACCTTGTGGTATAGGAAACAGATAATCTCTGTCGTCCCTAAAATTGGCACCTTTCGATGTATTATATTTTGTTGCATAAGCACGCATCACGGTTCCGAAACGTTTTTGCCTCATTAGGTCATCCCGTCTCCAGCCTTCCATAGCCAATTCACAGCGACGCTCCTTCCAAATGATTTCTTTTAGACGTTCTGGGTTCGTTTCTGTTATGTCGGGCAGGGTATTAGCTGTTGTAGCAGGAACATACGTCTGTTGATCTCTTCTCGGATCTATCGGATTAGTTTTGCGGGCTCTTTCTCTTACATCATTCAGGAAAGGAAGTGCAAGCCCTGGTTTTCCATTTTCGTTTAATACTTCGGCATACATTAAGAGGACATCGGAGTAACGGATCAAACGAATGTTGTAACTAATCATCCAGACGTCGAAACCTGTTTTTTCTATTGCTGGTACAGTCATTTTGTAATCATGATAACCGCTTGGAGATTCAGCGTTGTCTTGCGCTTCAGTATCACCTTTATATCTGTCACCAGTTTGTGTGAATACGTAGGTAATACGTGGGTCATCTGCGTCAAAGGCATTATAGAGATCTTGAGTCGGTACGTGAAATCCATATCCCTGATAACCGGAGATGCGTCTGCTTGTAAAGAAGTGGGGAACATTGGTACCTGTGGCAATGTTTTTATCATATACTTTGTTGGCAATCTCAAATACAGATTCCGAGCTGTTTTCATATTCAGTACGCCAGTTCATGCCATAATCGCTCAATAATGTATAGTCTTTGTCTACTTCAATAATATCATGAAGTACAGTTTCGGCAGAGGCAAAATCACCTTTGAACATATATGTTTTAGCAAGCATTGTTTTTGCAAAGCCACGTGTTACACGATAAGCATCATCATCAGAGTAATCTCCTTTGGCGGGAAGTGCAGAGGCATCGGTTAAATCACTCACAATACATTCATATACCTTCTCCAATGGGGAACGGGGTATTTGCAGTATTTCAGCGGGTTGCATTGGCGTAGTGATTAAAGGAACTTCTCCGAATGTACTGACCAGGCAATAATAACCGAATGCTCTCAATGCTTTTGCCTCGTTTGCATAACGCGTCAATAGTTCTTCATTTCCTATTGCATTAGGGGCATAATAAATCACATCGTTACAGCGATTAATCAATCTGTACAGTATCTCCCAACGACGGCCTACTTCGCCATTAGTTGTGTAGACAGTAAAGTCGGATAAGTCGCGTACTTCGGCACGGTCACCGTCATTACCTCCTCCTTTTAGGGCATCATCAGTGCTACAATCACCTACAAAATAATGATTTAATGCATATTCATTCCAAGTTGTACGTAATTGAAGATAAGCTCCTGTCAAGGCTTGTTCAATATCGCTTTCCTTCTGATAATAATTATCGCTTGTGGTTTTACCATAACTTGGTTCGTCGAGAGAGCAGCTATACAACCCCACTCCGGCAAGAGCCCAGCATATTATATATAATATTTTTCTCATAATGTAATGTCTTTTTAGCTAGATTTAAAATTGCAAATTAACTCCAAAAGTGAATGTACGTGAAGACGGATAACGTGTAGTATCCACTCCCATATCCAATGGGTTATTGATACCCAGTTCCGGATCAAGCCCGGAATAACCGGTTAAAGTAAATATATTCTGACCGCTCACATAGAATCTACAACTTGAAAACAGTTTACTCTTCTGGCAAATGTGACTCGGCAGTGTATAACCTATTTGCAGATTTTGCAAACGTAGGTAAGAACCATTTTCCACATAGAAAGAAGAACCTCTCATATTATTGTTAGAATCAGAGTTGGTTATGCGTGGATATACAGCATCCAAATCTCCGTCTTTTGTCCATGCTTTTGTGTAAGCATCAGCCAAAGCGTTCTGACGTCCTGCTGAAGCAAGGCTTCCTTTAGCAACATTCCAGATGTCATTCCCAATAGTTCCCTGGAATGCCATACTTACATCAAAGTTCTTATAACTAAATCCTAAGTTGAAACCATAAATGAGGTCCGGATTAGGATCACCGATAAAAGTACGGTCATCATCATCATTCAATTCGCCTGATTCTCCTAATTTGGCAAATTTAAAATCACCCGGTTGTGCATTAGGTTGAATCTTGGTACCGTTCTTATCCACATAATTGTCTATTTCTTCCTGATTCTGGAATATTCCTATTTGCTTGTACCCCCAGAAACGTCCGATAGGACCTCCTACATAAGTACGGCTAGTATTCCCACTCAAATATTCCGATGTAAGTTTGGTTACCTCTGTTTTATAAGTAGACATGTTCAGTCCTACGTTGTAATTAAAGTCTTTTCCTATCTGGTTACGGTAGTTGACTACTATTTCAAAACCGGTATTCTTCAAGTCTCCCGCATTAAAGAAGGGGCTGTTAGGGAAGGCACCAAAAGAAGGAATAGGCATATTCAGCAACATGTCACTTGTCTTCTTTACATAAAAGTCCATGCTTACATCAAGACTGTTTCTAAAGAAGGACATATCTAAACCAACATTGGTTTGCTGACTGGTTTCCCATTTTATATCTGCATTTCCTACATAGGTTGGAACGTAACCTTGTGAGTATCCGTTTCCAAAGTACCACTGATTTTCATTATTGGTGCCAATCAACGTAAGAGGTGCGTCTCTGTCAATTCGTTGATTACCATTTTGTCCCCAACCTACACGCAGTTTTAAATTGGAAATTGTATTTTCAATGTTCAGGTTCTTAAAGAATTCTTCATTGCTCACTCTCCAACCTAATGAAACAGATGGGAAATAGCCCCAACGGTTACGTTTGGCGAATCTTGAAGAACCGTCGGCACGAAAATTGACTGTAGCAAGATATCTATCATCATATACATAATTAATACGTCCTAAGTACGATAGCATAGAAGATGTTTCTTTACCTCCCGAGGTGTTATCTCCAGCAGTTTGTGCATCAAGTATCTGATAGATTTCATCGTTACCTAAAGCCTTTCTCTTAAATGCATTAATACCTTCGCTGCTGTTCTTCTCATAGGTCATGGCAACCATTGCATCCAGTTTATGTCTGCCTATTGTAGTGTTGTAGTTAAGGCGTTGTTCCACCAGATAATTAGAAGTTACAGCGCTATTATTATTCAATTGAGTTTCTGTATTATATTTACTTTCCTGATTCGCTAAATTGTCCTCCGAAAAAGTAGATGAATAGACAGGACGGAAGTCTTTGAAAGTATCATGGTATCTTTCGAAGCTATACTGTACCCGATAGCTCAATCCTTTATACAATTTGATTTGGGCAAACACATTACCAAATACATTGAATATGTCATTGTATCTGTTAGGAAGTTCGAGCATGGCTACCGGATTAGGGTCATAAGACCACTCGGTAGGAGCATATTTGTTATATTCGTAATTTTCAGAAGACGGATCTACCAACGGGCTGATAACAGGGGTAAAAGGATCAGCTTTTTGAATGAAATCGAATGAAGGAATTGCTCCTGCGTCACGCTTTCTTATCTTTGCCAGATTGACATTGGTGCCAACCGTGATAAATTTGTTGATATCATATTCAAGATTCGCCTTAAGTGAAAGTCTCTTGAATTCAGTAGTAATGATCGCACCTTGATCATCTACATATCCTAAACTAAAAGAAGATCTTGAATTATCTGTTCCTTTACGAATACTCAGATTATAGTTCTGGTTAAAAGCTGTACGAGTTACTTCATTCCACCAGTTGGTATTATAACCCTTCTGATACTGATTGGTAAACTTATCCTTCATTGAATTTTGAAAGCTTTCATCTTTTTCATATGCTTTCATTATGAAGTTATAATATTGGTCGCTGTTCATCATGTTCAATGCTTTATAACTGTTTTTCACACCTACATAAGCATCCAATGTTACAGTTGTTTCACCTTTCACCCCTCCCTTCGTAGTAATGAGAATAACCCCATTGGAGCCTCTTGAACCGTAAATAGCGCAAGCTGAAGCATCTTTTAATACTTCCATACGTTCAATATCAGAGGGATTCAAACTGCTAATGTTATCCATGAACTGACCATCAACTACGTACAATGGATTGTTATCATTTACAGTACCTAAACCTCTCACGCGAATAACTGCATCCGATCCCGGTTGGCCGGAACTGGCGGCAACAAATACTCCGGCTGCCTTACCTGTAAGTAGTTCAGAGGCATTAGATACTGCATAGTTCTTAATATCCTTACTACTTATAGAAGCCAAGGCACCGGTAAGGTCACTCTTTCTTTGAGTACCGTAACCAATAACTACAACCTCATCCAATTTATTATCGGACAATAGATTTACATTGTACGTTCCGCTATTTGTTACATTTACAATTTCAGTTTTAAAACCTACGTATGAGAATGAAACCTTATTTGACGATACTTTCAATGTATATCTGCCGTCAAAATCTGTGATAGTACCATTGGTCGTTCCCACTTCAAGAACAGAAACTCCAATTAAAGCCTCTCCGGTATTACTGTCGTATACCACACCTGAAATACTCTTGGTTTGCTGTGCAAAGACATTTGTGCAAACAGCAAGAATAAGAATTAGTAATAATAAATGCTTACTCATAGTTTATACACTTAGATTTAATTATATGAAATGATATTTTGTTTATTCGCAATAATCTTACCATCTTTCAGTTCTAATTCTGTTCCGGCGGGAAGTTCCACAATAACTCTTGCGTCATTGGCCGGAATCTCAACAGAACCATTTGCCTTTATATTTTTTGCTATATATTCTTTGGCAACAATATCAAACAAGTCACATGGCTGGGTAGCCTGATAAGTAATGGTTTTGGCCTCTTTATGAGGATTATAATAGAGATAGACCGGATAAGGTTTCTCTACATAGAAGTCTGTGACATTGCAATCCAGCTGGAGAATACCTTCCACATTTGTTTGATAAACAATTGCGCCCAAAATGCCGACAGGAGAAGAGCTATAAACGCTAAACATACTTTCCGTCGGATTACCTTTTATCCATTTGGGACCATCGCCAATTGCAACCGGGCTAACCCCTTTTAATGACTCTTTCCCATAGTCATCCGTCTTTCGTAAACCTTCATAAGAAACATTGTCATACGTAATGTCCTTCAATTCTGGAGCCCATTGATGTTTTTCATCTATTTCCCCCGGATAGAATAAACGACACGCACTTGCATTGTTCAGCATCCACTTGCCGATAGCCTTTGCATATTGAGGTTGATATTTCACCATCGGAATGAAAGGCCAGGCGGGTTTGATACTGTTCATGAGGAATGCATATCCTCCGCTGTCTGTGATGCTTCCTTGCAGACCACTTACATCATATTCACCCCATTTTCCTACAATAATTCCCCAACCGGTTCTTCCCGCAGGGCTTTTACATCCGTCAAATACCCAATCAAGAAGTTTGGATACATCATAGTTGGCTCCCTCTACCGCATTCAAATAGGCTGCCGTATAAACTCCAAGTGGTAAAAGAGCCTCGTAAAAACGACTTTCTTTTTGGGCAAGGAGGGCTTCGATGGCACTCTTACTATGTTGTAGATAACGTGGGTCACCAAACTTATGATAAGCGCATAACAATACATAAGCATGACCACCGGCGGCGTCTTGTTGCAATGGAATATTATTGACCATTCCCTTCATTTGTGCATAATCAAAATAAGAGTAATCGTAATTTCCATTCAATACCGAATCTGCTTTAACAAATTGTTCCGCAATGCTTTTTTGTATCTTCTCTGCCCCGTCTACATCGGGGAAAACATCACATATAGCATAATATAAAGCATTGGGTAATACATCATACCACCAGTCACGACCATAGCCTCCTCCTAAAAGGGCTACTGACGGAGTCGTATTGTTCATTACTATATTCCATCCGTTATCAGAATTGAAATAATTCTGCACCATTTTTACGTAGTTATATCCGTCTTGATTAGTCTTATCAATCCCTACAAGACCAGCACCAAGAATAGCCGCCAATGAATTCAGACTTTCATGGAACTCTCCGTTATTGACATCCTTTCCCTGACGAATATCTTTAATGGCGGTATATAAACCAAATGTAGTTTGGTCAATATTTCTGCGGGCATCATCTAACCAAATTAATGGTCCGACTTCGCTTTTATTATTCCAGTCAAAAATAAACTGGTCATACATTTTTGCTTTTTGCTTCCAGTCCAGCATTTTATAAGTTTCAGGCATATCAGGCATAGAGTCTACCCTATGGATGGAAACCTGTTCTACCTTTTCTCCAAAGTTATTTCCGTTGCTTGAGCAAGATGCCAGAAAACAAACGGCGATAAGTAAAAAAAGACCTTTACTTCTCATTCTCATGTTCAATAATATCTGTTTGATTAGTAATATTCTTAGCTAAAGGATATGCCGCTAATTGTAATCCGGCAACAATCACCAGCGCATATTTCAATGCAAAATCTTGCGATACACAATAAGCAAGGAAGATAAACAGTAGTAAGCCGAAAGCTCTTCCAAGGAAAAGACCGAACTCGTGACTCAGGATATATGCATACTCGTTTCTATTCTCAATCTTTGCAACTGCATCAATTGTTCTCATCATAATGGGAAAATAAGCCAAGTCGAACAAAGGTTGGAATATCACTTTGCAAAGCACAAAAAGGATCACTCCTGTAGCAGAGAAGAGAACGCCGTTAAATAGTGTACCGACAAAGAATATGATTAATCCTCCTACAAAAATTTTCAAACGGTCTTCCGGGCGGGCCATACGTCCTAATACATACACCAAGACAGCAGTCAATGCTCCGCTAACTCCCTGTATCAATCCCAAAGCTCCTTCATTTCCCTACCAGCTTCAACACTAATATAGCTGGGGCCGTTACTAAAAAACCTTGTACCATTCCTTTCAATGCGGCTAGCCAAAGCATCTTTTTCCAAAGAATGTTGAAGCGGAAATAGAGGAAGTTCGTTTCTTTGGGGTTCTCAAATTTACCTTTCCACAGTGTCATACAGGCGATAACAGTAACAACTACTGCTGCCATAGTAACCACACAGTAAGAAGTATTGATGTTGAAGAGGAATCCAAAAACTTCTTTTCCATCTATCTGGCTGATAAATGCACCAATAATTAAAGGAACACCGATGGAGCTAATAGAAAAGAAGAAAGACTCTAGTCCGAAGAAATAGTTACGGCTATTATCGTTGGTATTATAGAGAGCCAGTAAGTATCGGTTGGTCCAGAAGAAACCTGAAGCTGCTCCCATTAAAAAACCGGCCAGACCAAGTTCTATGAAACCAAGTGAATTAATAGCCATCATACCGAACATGGAAATGCCACTTACTAAGATTCCTACAGAATAAAGCGTCTTCACACTGTATTTTTTTAGTAGATAACCATTAACAAAAGAGGTCGTAATGATACCTATATACATTGCCAGCTGATAAAAAGCAACCATTACCGGATCGCTCGTGTTCCTCATGATATAGGCTCCCACAAAGATTTCTACTATCGGTAGTACCAATGCATAAAGCATATTGGTAACCAACAGTGTTCTCATGTTAGGTTCCTGTTGCTTAAAGAACAGATATTCTTTTTTCAGTTTATTCATTACTTCTCTTGTGTCTGTTTTAATACATTTAATATCTCTGAAATAGAAAGCTCTGCTTTGCAAATCACTTCATCGCTTGCTCCATAATACATGGTTATCGTATCGCCGTCCACGAAATGACCATTAGTGAAAACAACATTTCCGAAGAAACCTGTTTGCTCATAAGCTGCGATAGGTTCCATGATAGGTTCTTCACTTCTTGCAATCACTTGCGACGGATCATTTAAATCGAGTAATAAAGCTCCCAAGCAATAACGGTGATTAAAATCGGCTCCATGATAAATCTCCAGCCAGCCTTCTTCTGTCTTTATTGGAGCAGCTCCTGCCCCTATACGTGCACAATCCCACATTCCGTCACGAGTGGTTGCTACACATTTGTGGTTTCCCCAGTGCAAGCGGTCGGGCGATTCTGCCAACCATATGTAATTGCCACCAAGTTCAGGACTACTGGGGCGATGAAGAGCAAAATACTTGTCACCTATCTTCTGTTCAAACAATGCACAATCTTTATTATGCGGTGGGAATATCATCCCATGCCGTGTATAGTTTTTCCAATCATTGGTGTGAATCAGTCCAACCCCTACAGCTACCGATGATACTTCTGTGAAAGTAAGGTAAAAGCCATTTTCGGTTGTTGCAACACGACAATCCTCAATGCCGAATGCTTCCAGCTCTCCTTTTCCGAAAATAGGTGGAAATTCCGGTTCATCTTTGAAGTGAATACCGTCGGTACTTGAAACCAGACGTAAGTAAGACATCGTGGTCAGGTAATTCTTTCCTTTGTAACCGATAACGCGTGGGTCTGAAGCATCCAAATCGGGATCATTCTTTAAAAACGAAACCACTTCTATTTTTCCTTTTTCATTATATATAGGAAAACTGATAATTCCTTCTTTCTGTATAGGTCTTTCTGCGACGCGTAAAAGTAACCAAATTTTGCCTTGATATTTGAAAACTCCGGGATTTAACAAACATGTAATTTCCATTCCGTTGATTCCCGCTTTTAAATCTTTTGGAGCCAGTAGGGGGTTCTGCTCACATCTTTTAGCTATATCCATAATATTTCGATTAGTGATTATTTCTGTGAGCAAAAGTATGGGATGAGAGACAGGAAAGCGTTTACTATATTCTCAAAGAAGTGTACACATGCTCAAGAACATGTTTTTAAGAGAGTGATATTCAGGGACAATTTTAGAATAGACAGAGATATTCGTACTTACATGCTATTGTTGCGTAAATGCTTGTTTTACAGTTTGATAAGTGGCGTTCTGAAGTGTATTATATTCTCATAAATGTATAGTATAGTTTCTTTGAGGAGTGAAAAGAAACGTATCAAGATAAAAAGACAAGAGGCTAAACTCAAAAATATAATTTGAGAAAGCCTCTTGTTTCTTTATTTTTAATAAGAATAATACTGTAAATTCTATTTCTTTGCATGCGGATAATCAATCGTATAATGCAATCCGCGACTCTCCTTACGCTCCATTGCCTGACGCATAATCAGATAACCCACGTTCACCATATTACGCAATTCGCAGATTTCTCTGGACGCTACGCTGCGCTTGAACAAGCTTTCAGTTTCCTCGTAGATAATATCCAGTCTGTCCCACGCCCGTTTCAGACGGAGGTCGCTGCGGACAATACCTACATAAGTACTCATAATCTGGTTCACTTCCTTCATGCTCTGCGTAATGAGCACCATTTCTTCCGGTGAGCGGGTTCCCTCATCATTCCATTCGGGAATATCTTCATTATAAGAATATTGATCGACCGCTTGCAGACTGTGTTTGGCAGCAGCGTCGGCATATACCACTGCTTCAATCAATGAGTTTGAAGCCAG
The DNA here is from genome assembly GCF_024793605.1 of Bacteroides sp. BFG-637. Classification (NCBI taxonomy): domain Bacteria; kingdom Pseudomonadati; phylum Bacteroidota; class Bacteroidia; order Bacteroidales; family Bacteroidaceae; genus Bacteroides; species Bacteroides sp. BFG-637. The sequence continues at coordinate 1,701,813 of NZ_JANUPD010000002.1, forward strand.
GCGGTTACCTCCGTGTAATCCCGTGCAGGAACATTCTCCCACGGCATAAAGACGTTCGATGGAAGATTGTCCGTCCAGGTCGACAAGGATACCTCCGCAGAGATAGTGAGCGGCCGGGGCTACCGGAATATAATCTTTAGTGATGTCGATGCCCAGGCTAAGACATTTCTCGTAAATATTAGGGAAATGTTTCTTTGTTTCTTCGGGATCTTTGTGGGTAACATCCAGATATACATGGTCGTCTCCACGATTCTTCATCTCGTTGTCGATGGCACGTGCCACGATGTCACGGGGAGCCAGGGAAAGACGGGGGTCGTATTTCTGCATGAACTCTTTGCCATCCATGGTGCGCAGTACGCCTCCGTAGCCGCGCATCGCTTCCGTTATCAGGAAAGAAGGGCGATCTCCCGGGTGATACAGGGCGGTAGGATGGAACTGTACAAACTCCATATCCTTCACCGTACCTTTGGCACGATACACCATAGCGATACCGTCTCCGGTAGCGACTAGCGGGTTAGTGGTCGTTTTATAAACGGCTCCTACTCCACCGGTAGCCATCAATGTCACTTTCGCAAGATACGTATCTACTTTTCCCGTTTTCGGATCGAGGATATAAGCGCCGTAGCATTTAATATCCGGTGTCTGACGGGTTACGGTAACCCCCAGATGATGCTGTGTCAGGATTTCAATGGCAAACTGGTTTTCGATGACCGTGATATTCGGATGCCGTTGCACGGCTTTAATCAGACTGTCCTGAATCTCTGCTCCTGTATTGTCTTTATGGTGAAGAATACGGAACTCCGAGTGTCCTCCTTCGCGGTGCAAGTCAAATTCGCCTTTCTCGTTTTTGTCAAAGTCCACTCCCCATTTAATCAGTTCTTCAATTTGTGCGGGAGCTTCGCGCACTACCTTTTCTACTGCGGCACGGTTGCTGATCCAGTCGCCTGCAATCATCGTATCTTCGATGTGCTTGTCGAAATTATCCACCAGAAGGTTGGTGACGGAGGCTACCCCTCCTTGGGCGAAGTACGTGTTGGCCTCCTCCAGCCCGCTTTTACAGATAAGAGCAACTTTACCTTTGTGCGCCACTTTCAGCGCAAAACTCATACCGGCAATTCCGGAACCGATAACGAGGAAATCGAATTTTCTTACCATAATCTTGTTATTTCTCACCGCAAAGCTACAAAATAAGTTACTTCGTTGTACTTTTCGTTGTCACTAATTCATAAAATTGCTACCTTGCAGGCAAAAATCTGACAAAATGAATCGAATTTTCCATGCCCGCATCGCCTGGTACCAATATTTCCTGTTGGTAGTGCTTACTGTGAATGCCGTCGGCGCATTGTGGTGTAAATATATCTTGGTAGCCGTACTGTTCATGCTTATGCTGATTGTAGTAATCGAGCAGATTATACACACTGCTTATACATTGACTACAGACGGTAATCTGGAGGTTTCACGCGGCCGTTTTATTCGTAAGAAGGTAATTCCGCTTTCCGAAATCACCACAGTAAGGAAATACCATTCCATGAAGTTCGGTAGTTTTTCGGTGACGGATTATATCTTGATAGAATATGGAAAAGGGAAGTTTGTTTCGGTGATGCCTGTCAAGGAACGGGAATTTGCGGAACTGCTCGAAAAGAGAATGTTCGCAAAGAAGATAAAAGGGCTGGAGACAATAGACTCTGTAGATTCTCAAGAGGATGAACCATAGCGTGTTTTGATAATAATGAAAAGATTAACTGATTATATACTATGAAATATCAAGTAATTATCATCGGTGGCGGTCCTGCGGGATATACGGCTGCCGAAGCTGCCGGTAAAGGCGGTTTGAGCGTATTGCTTATCGAAAAGAATAGTCTGGGAGGTGTCTGTCTGAATGAAGGCTGTATTCCTACGAAAACGTTGCTGTATTCGGCAAAGACTTATGACAGTGCAAAACATGCGTCAAAGTATGCAGTCAATATTCCGGAAGTCTCTTTCGATTTGCCTAAGATTATAGCACGTAAAAGTAAGGTAGTGCGTAAACTGGTGCTGGGAGTGAAAGCAAAGCTGACTGCCAACAATGTGACGATCGTATCGGGAGAAGCACAGATCATTGATAAAAATACAGTTCGTTGCGGAGAAGAGACTTACGAAGGGGAGAACCTGATACTTTGTACAGGCTCGGAAACCTTTATTCCCCCTATTCCCGGAGTGGATGCAGTGAACTACTGGACGCACAGGGATGCTTTGGATAGTAAGGAATTGCCGGCTTCTCTCGCCATTGTCGGTGGCGGAGTGATCGGGATGGAGTTTGCATCGTTCTTCAACAGTTTGGGAGTACAGGTGACGGTGGTTGAGATGATGGACGAAATTCTGGGTGGAATGGATAAAGAGCTTTCCGCCTTGCTCCGTGCGGAATATGCCAAACGTGGTATTAAATTCCTGCTTGGTACGAAAGTTATCGGCTTGTCGCAAACGGAAGAAGGAGCTGTTGTCTCTTATGAAAATGCAGAGGGAAACGGTAGTGTCGTTGCAGAAAAGCTGTTGATGAGCGTCGGTCGCCGTCCTGTGACGAAAGGTTTCGGACTCGAAAACCTGAATCTGGAGAAAACAGAGCGTGGCACTATCAGAGTCAATGAAAAGATGCAGACTTCTGTATCGGGTGTGTATGTGTGTGGTGACCTGACGGGATTCTCTTTGCTCGCCCATACGGCCGTTCGTGAGGCAGAAGTTGCCGTACATTCCATTTTGGGGAAAGAAGACACCATGAGCTACCGGGCTATTCCGGGCGTAGTCTATACCAATCCGGAGATTGCCGGAGTGGGTGAAACGGAGGAATCGGCCTCAACGAAAGGAATCAATTATCAGGTTATCAAACTTCCGATGGCTTACTCCGGCCGTTTTGTGGCGGAGAATGAAGGTGTGAACGGAGTTTGCAAAGTACTGCTGGATGAACAGCAACGGGTGATTGGCGCTCATGTATTGGGAAATCCCGCTTCGGAGATTATCACTCTTGCGGGGACTGCCATTGAACTCGGACTGACAGCAGCGCAATGGAAAAAGATTGTTTTCCCGCATCCCACGGTAGGAGAAATCTTCCGCGAGGCTTTATAAACGGATTCTGATATCTGACATTGTGCATTGATTAAGATACTTATCTGATTCATGGACTAGGATATCTCACTTATAAAATCGAATAGATGATGAAAAAATATATAATCACTCCGGTCTTATTGACAATAGCTTGTATGGTGATGTGTCATTGTACATTCAACCGTAAAGCGTCAGTTGCTGCAAATGAATATTTGATTCAGGGCGAACTGGCTAATCTTCCCGACAGCATTGTGATTGGTCTGTATGAGGAAGACGGAAGTATTCTCAACTGTGTATGGAGAGATACGCTTATGAATAGGCAGTTCTCTTTCCGCGACACGGTTTCTACCACGCGGAAAATGCTGATTATGTCTGATAACCGGGGCTTCCCGGGTACATGGCTGGAAGTGTGGATCGCACCGGGAGAATACATCGAAATCAAGGGGCAGGACAAACTAGTGAAAACATGGGAAGTAGTAAGCGATGTGCCGGAACAGCAGGAAGAAAACCGCTTTACGGCTTGCGCGATGGCCCAACAGAAAGAACTGATGCAGCACATGGCGGCAGAATATGACTGGCAACGGATGATGTTCATAGATCGTCCGGGCGACCGGGAGTTTGAAAGTCAGGCCTGGGCCAAGATAGATTCTATCCGGAAACTGTCAATGCCGTTGCAGCAGGAAATCTGGAAAAAGGAAATGGAATACATGGAAGAAGCGCCCGTCTCCCCGGTATGGATGGACAGGTTATTGCTATTTGCTTCCATGATGAAATATGAAACCATCATGCCTTATAAAGAAGAGGTGAAAAAACTCTATGCCCGGATGTCGGAAGCCGATAAGCAAACGGATGACGGACAGGAGATTACAGCCTATGTTTTTCCTCCCTCTACGGTGGGAATTGGAGATATGATGGTGGATGGGGACTTGTATGATGTGAATGGTTCTCTCCGTCATATTTCAGAGTTCAAGGGGAAGTTCATCTTGCTCGACTTCTGGAGTAGCGGGTGTAGTCCTTGTGTGGAGTCGATACCCGAAATGGAGAAGGTGATGGATCTGTATAAGGATAAAATGACTGTGATTAGTATTAGTGAGGACCCGAAAGCACGTTGGAAAGAGTATATCAAGACGAAAGGAATGGGCGGTAACCAGTGGAACGAACTTCGTAAAGGACGTACCGGTCTTGCCCTGAACTATCAGGTACGGGGAATCCCTCATTATGTATTGATTGCCCCTGATGGAAAAATCCAGGATGTATGGTCCGGCTATGGCTCCGGTTCGCTTCTTGGACAGGTAGAGAAAAACTTGAAATAGATAGATGTAAGATACTATCATTTGTTGATGTCATAAACAGTGTTGTATGAAAAAAAAGTTTTTTGTTAGTCGCCCTTTCTGTTTGTTTGTTGCCACTTTGGGGGCAACAGAACTTCTCCCGGATAGATTCGCTTATCAAGAAGATGCTCCCCGAAGCATCCGAAGTCGGCATATCCGTCTACGACCTGACGGCTAAGAAATCGCTTTATAACTATCGTGCGGAGAAACTTTCCCGTCCTGCTTCTACCATGGAAGCTGCTGACGGCCATTACCGCACTCTCCCGCCCAGAAGCCAACGAACCTTTCCGTACGGAAGTATGGCATGATGGCGTGATAGAACATGACACCTTGCAAGGCAACCTGTATGTGGTAGGCGGATTCGATCCGGAATTTGACAGCCAGTCGATGGATTCATTGATAGAAGAGGTAATCACTTTTCCTTTTTCGGTCATTAACGGTCAGGTATATGGTGACGTCTCAATGAAAGACTCCCTTTATTGGGGCAGCGGATGGGCCTGGGACGATACGCCTGCGGGTTATCAGCCTTATCTCTCTCCATTGATGTTCTGCAAAGGGACTGTACAGGTTTCCGTAGTTCCCTCCACCGTGCAGGGCGATGCGGCAAGTGTTTCCTGCCAACCTGTATCTTCCTATTATACAGTAACGAATCAGACGAAAACACGCACTTCTTCTGCCGGGAAATTCTCTTTCACGAGAGATTGGCTGACGAATGGAAACAATCTCCTTGTTTCGGGCAATGTCACTTCGATCCGGAAAGATGATGTCAACATCTACGATTCCCCCCGTTTCTTTATGCACACTTTTCTGGAACGCCTTCGTGGGAAAGGAATCACGACTCCCCAGTCGTATGGTTTTGCCGAATTGCCTCGCGACAGTGTGAGAGTGGAGCGTATGGCTTGCTGGAACACTTCCGTGCAGAAAGTGCTGAACCAGTTGATGAAAGAGAGTGATAACCTCAATGCGGAAGCATTTCTCTGTCGCCTGGGAGCGCAGGCTACGGGAAAGAAGCAAGTAGCTGCCGAAGATGGCATTGTCGAAATAATGAAGCTGATCCGCTGCCTGGGGCATGATCCGAAAGACTATAAGATTGCCGACGGTTGCGGATTGTCTAATTATAATTACCTCTCCCCTGCTCTGCTGGTCGACTTTCTAAAATATGCGTACTCGCAAACAGAAGTGTTTCAGATGTTGTATAAATCACTTCCCGTTGGCGGGGTGGACGGAACTTTAAAATTCCGGATGAAAGGTACTCCCGCTTTCCGGAATGTTCATGCCAAAACAGGCTCGTTTACGGCAATAAATGCACTTGCAGGCTATCTGAAGATGAAGAACGGGCATGAAGTGGCATTTGCCATTATGAACCAGAATGTGCTTTCGGCTGCTAAAGCGAGAGCGTTTCAGGATAAGGTGTGTGAGGTGATTATCGGGAAATAGGCTATGTTAATACATTAGCCCGAACAACCAAAGTGGAATCTCGTTGTTGAATCCGATTTCTATGTTATCAAGGGCTAGGTATCCATTCTCCACTCCCGCTAATTGTTTTTGAGTTTTGTTTTTACCACCTATTTCGAAATTATATGTTTCATTCAATGTGAAATCTATTTGGGAGGAATAGGTAACCTTATGTTTTACGACTGTTTGATTAAAGAAGAATGTTTCCCGGACATTTCCTATATCTGTTTTTTCTCCTCCCAATGCGTATGCATAATTTGTATTACCTAAATAAATTTTTTCCGGTTTTGCCAGTTGTTTGATGCCGGAAGCTTCTTTGTCAAGTAGTAGGATGGCTTGGGCTTTTTGGAGATAGGATAGATAATTCAACAGACTGATACGACTGACTTCTATCTCCTTACTAAGCATTGATATATTGGGAATATAGGGTACAAGTCCGGCGAGTATGGCAAATAGTTTTTTTATTTTACCAATGGAGTAATAATCTATTTTTTCAGTAGAAGGTAGATCTACATCCAGAATTGTATTCAGGGTGGCTAATAGTTTCTCATGATACAATATTTTATCTTCTTTATAAAAAGGGAAATAGCCGTAAGCTAAGTATTCGTTGAACGCTACAAGCGGCTTCAACTGTTTGTTTACGTTCATGGCCATTTCGATATGTCGGTTCAGAATATCAGAAAGTGTAAGTGCTTCCATTTTATATCCATATTCGAATAGTAAGAATTCACGGAAAGAAAGGCCATGAAGATGATAGGTAACAGCCCTTCTTGAGAGGTCTGCTTCGCCTTTGTGTATTTCCAATAAAGAAGATCCTGTGAATACTATTTTTATGTCCGGATAACTGTCATAGATGTTTTTTATTTCTCTTGACCAGGTGGGGTATTTGTGTACTTCGTCCAAAAACAAAGCTTTTCCTCCCATTTTCTGAAACTCGTCAGCCAGTTCAAATAATGAATGAGTGGTGAACCATATATTGTCTAATGAAACGTAGAGTGCTTCATTGCCATAGCCGGGGTAATGCTCTTTTATGTATTGAAGCATCAGGGTAGTTTTTCCTGTTCCGCGTGCACCTGTTATAGCTATCAGTCGATTGTTCCAACGAATTTCATGATACAGGTATCTGATGAAATCCAGAGAGACCCGTTCTTTAAGTTGATAGAATGTGGTGAATAACTGTTTCATAGGAGTAACTTATTGATTCTTCTACAAAGATATAATTGTATTCTCTAATAAACAAAAATAGTTGGATTTTGTTTACCAGAGAATACAATTATACTTGTTTTGAATCGAATACTGTAAATTCTATATTCTATTTACTTTGCGTATTCAGTCCAATTGGTATTCTTCATATCGCCACTTTTAGCCAACTCTGCGTGCATGCCCAGTGCAGCCTGAATAGCGTGCGGAGTCTGTGCTCTGTTACCGGCCAGCTTGAGGTAATCCCAAAGAAGCTCTTTATAGTCAGGATGTGCACAGTTTTCGATGATGGCTTGTGCGCGTTCTTTCGGGCTCTTGCCACGAAGATCGGCAACACCTTGCTCGGTGATAACGATGTTGACATCGTGCTCTGTGTGGTCGTGGTGGGATACCATCGGTACGATCGCACTGATTTTACCTTCTTTGGCCACAGACGGACAAGTGAAGATAGAAATGTAAGCGTTGCGGGTAAAGTCTCCCGAACCACCGATGCCGTTCATCATTTTTGTTCCGCCGATATGGGTAGAGTTTACATTGCCGTACAGGTCAACTTCGATGGCTGTATTGATGGAAATGACACCGAGACGGCGTACTATTTCCGGGCTGTTTGAGATTTCCGACGGACGGAGAACCAGTTTATCGCGGAAGAAATCCATATCGTTGTAAATACCTTCCAGACAGTCGTTTGTAACAGTCAGTGAGCAGGCACTACCGAATTTGATACGTCCTTCGCGAATCAATCCGATCACGGAATTCTGGATTACCTCTGTGTACATCTCAAATGCAGGAATCGTTTTGTCACGTCCCAATGCACCGAGTACGGCGTTGGCGATGTTTCCTACACCCGATTGCAAAGGCAAGAAACTAGACGGGATGATACCGCGTTTCATGTCGGCAGCAAGGAAGTCGGCAACATTCTGCCCGATTTTGTCGGTCAACGGATCAGCAGCAGCGAAAGAACGCGCTTCATCCGGCCAGTTGGTTTCCACTACGCCTATAATCTTTTTCGGGTCTACCTGAACGTAAGGCAGTCCGATACGGTCACTCGGTTTGTAGATCGGTATTTCGCGGCGGTAAGGCGGGTCGAGCGGTTCGTATACGTCGTGCATACCCATACCGGATTTGCTGTGTGCGCTGTTCAACTCCACGATAATCTGGTCGGCAAGACGGCAGATAGTCGGCGAAATACCACCGGCGGCAGTCAGATAAATCTTTCCGTCGGGAGTCACTTCGCAGGCTTCGATAATGGCTACGTTCACTTTACCCATGAACCCGTAGCGCACTTCCTGTGCCATTTGTGAGAGATGTATGTCGTTGTAGGCAATCTCTCCGTTGTTCACAGCTTTGCGGAAGTCGGCGTTGGTAGTATAAGGAGCGCGGTAGCGGATGGCTTTGGCGCGTGACAGTACACCGTCACAGGATTCCCCTGTTGATGCGCCTGTGAAAATTCCTACTTGAAACGGGTTTCCTTTCGCATGTTCTGCTTCAGCAATTTTTGCGAGTTCGGCTGTTACAGCCTTGGCCGTTCCGGCGGGAGTAAATCCGCTTAGGCCGATGTTGTAGCCATGTTTGATCAGGCTTGCAGCTTCCGCTGCCGAAATACGATTGAATGACATAAATAGTAAATTTCGTGTTAAAATACAGTTGATATTTTATCGGTTAATAATTCGATATCTTATTAAAATTTCAGGCACGGATTACACGGATTTCACGGTTTTCGGAAAGTTAGGGATTGCATAAAGCAATAGCGTAATCCGTGTAATCCGTGCCTGAAATATATGTCTTTATAATTTCCGTCAGTATTTCCGTTGAAGTATCTCCCCCAGATAATGGCTCGGCGGGCTTCTTCTGCCGAATGAATTGTGAAGTCTTCGTTGTTATCGGATGATTTGTTGAGAGCGTCGTAATGAGAACCTTGCCTGTTGTTCAATTGATCTTGCGCGGCACTGTTTGCCAGGGATGCGGCAACGGAAACTTCTTCTCTTTTCTTTTTCTGCTTCGGAACTTTTCCGGGTGGCGTCTGTTGTGAATGCTTTTTCCGGGTTGGCGGTTCGATAGGTTTAGGCTGGAACAATTCTTCCAGCGACTTGGGGCCGCCCCATGCCTCGGGCATAGGAACTGCATCCGGAGCTACTTCAACGGGGGATGGCATCGGGGAAACGGGGCGTTTATTCTTAGCTTTTTTCGATTTACTATTCTTATTCACCTCTTTGAATATTCCCACAAGAATGACACCTGCTATCAAGAGAAATTTCAAAAAATCTTCCATTGTGTTTCACTGCTAATTAGTTATCTGCCAAAGTTACGTATTTTATCTGGTTCAGGCTAACTTTTTAGTATGAAAAAAGGGCAGCTTCACAGCTCCCCTTAATTTTTTTAACCTAAACCTTAACTATGAAAAAATCTAATGTTTCTTTCATTGCACAAATGTGAAAAATAAATTTAAATTTGCCAAGCATATCGCCTAAAAATGTTTATTCCCTTAACATTAATTACAAATTTGCTTGCCAAATCATAAGTTTTTGCGTTATTTTGATATCAATTCACTACTTATTGAAAGCGAAGCCGTATCTTTGCATCCGAATTTTTAAACTAAGATTTGAGTATGAATGAATTAACGGGAGCGGACTTTAAATCCGCAACTGAAATGAATGATGACAACAAAAAGTTGTTTATCGAAACCTATGGCTGCCAGATGAATGTAGCCGACAGTGAGGTGATTGCCTCGGTGATGCAAATGGCGGGTTATTCCGTAGCCGAAACGCTGGAGGAAGCCGATGCCGTGTTTATGAATACCTGTTCCATCCGCGACAATGCGGAGCAGAAGATTCTGAATCGCCTGGAGTTTTTCCACTCGCTGAAGAAAAAGAAAAAGCACCTGATTGTAGGTGTATTGGGTTGTATGGCCGAACGGGTAAAGGATGATCTGATAACGAATCATCATGTCGACCTCGTTGTGGGGCCGGATGCTTACCTGACGTTGCCCGACTTGATTGCTGCCGTAGAAACTGGTGAAAAAGCAATCAATGTGGAACTTTCTACTACCGAGACTTATCGGGATGTGATTCCGTCGCGTATCTGCGGCAATCATATTTCGGGTTTTGTATCCATCATGCGTGGCTGCAATAACTTCTGCACCTATTGCATCGTGCCCTATACTCGTGGACGCGAGCGTAGCCGTGACGTAGAAAGCATCCTGAATGAAGTGGCAGACCTCGTGGCGAAAGGCTATAAGGAAGTCACCCTGTTGGGGCAGAACGTCAACTCTTACCGTTTTGAAAGACCGACAGGCGAAGTGGTTACTTTCCCGATGTTGCTCCGAACGGTGGCTGAAGCTGCTCCGGGAGTGCGTATTCGTTTCACAACTTCCCATCCGAAAGACATGAGCGATGAGACGTTGGAAGTAATTGCGCAAGTCCCCAATGTGTGTAAACATATCCATCTGCCTGTGCAGAGCGGCAGTTCGCGTATTCTGAAACTGATGAACCGTAAATATACCCGTGAGTGGTATCTGGACCGGGTGGCAGCTATCAAACGTATCATTCCCGATTGCGGATTGACTACCGATATTTTCTCCGGTTTTCATTCTGAAACGGAAGAGGATCATGCCTTGTCACTTTCGCTGATGGAAGAATGTGGATACGATGCTGCTTTCATGTTTAAATACTCCGAACGTCCGGGAACGTATGCATCGAAGCATCTCGAAGATAATGTGTCCGAAGAGGTGAAAGTGCGCCGCCTGAACGAAATTATCGCTTTGCAGAACCGTCTGTCTGCCGAATCCAACCAGCGTTGCATCGGTAAAACGTATGAAGTGCTTGTAGAAGGAGTTTCCAAGCGTTCGCGCGACCAGCTGTTCGGCCGTACGGAGCAGAACCGTGTGGTGGTGTTCGACAGAGGTACGCACCGTGTCGGTGATTTCGTCAACGTGCGTGTCACGGAAGCCAGTTCGGCTACGCTGAAGGGGGAAGAAATCTGATTTTACCACAGAGGACACGGAGGACACAGAGTTTCAAGGAAGAAAAAGACCTCTGTGTCCTCTGCGTCCTCTGTGGTGGACTTTACATCATCATGTGTCTCCTGATGGAGAACTTCACAATTGCCATCGCATTGATGGACACGAATGGAATATCCATCGGCTCATGATGAGTATTATAGCTCACGAGCTTTAAATACCCTTCTTTTTCCGAACGATTCACGTACTTCACCGCCAGATACTCGTCTCCGTCAATCATAAACGACACCAGGTATATTTCCCCGTAAATCACGTTGTCGAAACTGCTAATTTCCTTGTATCCGATAATATCTCCCGATTTCAATATAGGATACATGCTGTCTCCGTTGACGTAGACTGCTCCGTCGCATACGGAAATATTCGGAATTAATATCTTTCCCAGTGCATACTGCTTTTTGTTGGTGAACAATGTTTTCAGGTTCGCAGCTGCCGTAATATCGTATAATGTCACGCTACGGTCGTCTATTGGTTCGGGTGTTTTCGGATTGTGTATAATCTCGACTTCTCCCTGCACCAGTTCGCTTTCGCAATATCTTGACTGGTGTTTCGGATTTCCCTTTCCCAATAATAGCCAATTGTAGTCCACCTTGTCCCCGAATTTATCGAGTAACAGGCGGAAGTCAATGCTATTTCGTGCACCCCAATTGGATACTGTAGCGCGTGAGACGCCTAAATATTCAGCTAACTCGCTGTCGTTCTTGAAGTTTAGCGCCTGTTTGGCGCGCTTCACTATTCCTGTAACATCCAAAAATGTATCCATTCTATTATCGTTTATTTTTGATGTAAAAATTCATAAACTCGTTAATTGCTCATTGATAATTTGTTATCTACTTTTTTAAAGTTAATTCTTAAAATCATTTGTTTTCTTTGTGAAAACTGTTTTATCTTTGTAGCAACGAAATTACAAATATGTTTCAAAATTATAAATTTTAAATAGAAAAACCATGAGAAACCGCAAAAAGTTTACGAAAGGTTGCAAAATACCTCATTCACCCCCCTTTTTAAGGAAGCCGTGCCGGACGGAAGTAATATTGAGCCCGCTTACACCATCTATATATCTTGCGTGTAGCATCTATATACCCAATGTGCAGCCGATATATCCCCAATATACAGCAACTATATGTCCTGCGCGCAAGCGATATATCTCTAATATACACACGAATGTTTAAATATGAAAATTATAAAAACGGAAAGCAGTATGGAAACCATTATGAATCAATCTCTACACATCTGCGGATGTTGCAAGCGGAAGCTCCCACAGGAAGCCTTTTATATGAATCAGCGTACCCGGGCTTCAGATAATTACTGCAAGGAATGCCGTAAGGCAAACACGCGCAGACATCGCAATCAGGATAAAAATATATCATTTGAAAACAAAACTCTTTCTTATCCGGTAATAACCGAGGTAAAGGACTACGCTTTGCGGATGCTCCTTATCCGTCATGCCCGTCAGGTGGTGGCGGACAGTATTCGCCGGAAGCAGGAAAAGGAAAAACTACACGCACTATGGGAAGAATAAAACAGGGGTTGGATTATTTCCCCATGAGCACCAGTTTCATGCACGACCGCATGGTGCGTCGTGTCATGAAGCGGGAAGGTGATGCTGCTTTTGCCACATTGGTAGAAACGCTGTCGTACATCTATGCCGGAAAAGGATATTATATCTCTGCCAGTGATGAGTTTTACGATGAACTGACGGACGGCCTTTACAATACGGATATGGATGATGTGAAACGTATCATCACCCTGTCCGTGGAATATGGCCTGTTTGATGCCGGGCTTTTCCGCCAATACGGCATCCTGACTTCCGCCGATATCCAACGGCAGTATCTCTTTATCACCAAGCGTCGCAGCAGTTCGTTGATAGAGCCGGACTACTGCCTGTTGGAAGCGGAAGAGCTTGCATCGTATCACTCTTCTCAAAATAGCAAAAGTAGCGCGGATGATGCTGATAAAGAAACAGTCGATGCTGTAACATCAACTGCTGATTCTGTAACATCAAACACCGATTCTGCAACATCGGAAGCTGAAATGTCGACATTGGGTACACAAAACAAAGAAAAACAAATTAAAACAAACCAAAACAAATTAAACCACCTCTCTGACTCTCCTCAAGGAGAGAACGGAGGAGGAAAAATCTTGAAAAGAAGGAAGGCGATGACACAGGACGACATCGACAACCTGCAACCACCGTCCGACGGTATGCAGCGTAACTTCGAGGGACTGCTGGAGAACCTTCACTCTTACAAGATTCCGCCTTCCGAGCAATATGCCATTATCCTGAAAAGTAACTTCGGAGCTATCGGACACCCGGTGTGGAAGGGCTTCAGCAACATCCGCGGGAGTAATGGAAAAATCAAATTGCCGGGACATTATCTTTTGAGCGTAATTAATTAATTTATGAACGCACTTTGAAAAAATGATTGGGTCAGTCTGAATAATACCCGTATCTTTACAGTGTCATTAAGCTTAAGGACAACACTAAACTAATTTATTAACACGTAAAAACTATTACAATTATGCCAGTATTGTACAAACCCTTCCAGTCGGTTCTGGAAGACAAGAACAAAAAGAAATTATTTCATCCCCGTGTGATATACACGGCCAATGTGTCAACCACCCAACTCGCCAAAGAGATAGCCGCTTACTCGTCTCTCTCCACCGGTGATGTGAAGAATACACTCGATAATCTGGTGACAGTGGCTGCCCAGCATCTGCAAGCATCGGAAAGTGTAACGCTCGACGGCTTCGGGACTTTCCGTATGGTGATGAAGTCCAACGGCAAAGGGGTGGAACTGCCGGAAAAAGTATCGGCTGCCCAGGCTTCCCTTACCGTCCGTTTCCTGCCCAACTATACCAAGAATCCCGACCGTACCACCGCTACCCGCTCTTTGGTGACAGGTGCCAAGTGTGTCCGTTTCGACCTTGCCGATACTTCGGCTTCGGGTGGCGGAAATAGTGGTGAACCCGATGACGGTGGTGGTTCCGGCGGCAGTGGAGAAGCACCGGATCCGGCAGCATAGCCTGTCTGTATGACGCAACACAAACACGAATGGCTGACTAAACGGAACTTTTTAACTAGACTAGTAAACTAATTATCCACTAACATGCGAATTATTAATTTAATCGTGGTGCACTGCAGTGCCACGCGGGGGGATTGTACGCTCTCTCCGGAAGATTTGGACCGGTTGCACCGACGTCGGGGATTCAACGGAACAGGCTATCACTACTACATCCGCAAGGATGGAACAGTGCACCTCACCCGCCCCATCGAACGTGTCGGAGCGCACGCAAAAGGTTTCAATGCTCATTCAATAGGTATCTGCTATGAGGGTGGTCTGGACTGCCGGGGACGCCCGGCAGATACCCGAACCTCGGCACAGCGGGCTACGCTCCGGCAACTCATCGGGCAACTACAGGAGAAATTCCCCGGCTGCCGGGTATGCGGACACCGGGATCTTTCACCGGACTTGAACGGAAACGGTGAGATAGAGCCGGAAGAGTGGATTAAATCGTGCCCGTGTTTTGAGGTGGCAAAGGAATTCAAGGAACTTGAGGAGTTTGCTATCAAAACAGAGAACACGGAAGAACACAGAGTAACACAACACATTAAAGAACAGAAAGGAGGTAAATGATGGCAATGAAGAAATCAGTTTGGGATATGATCCTTAAGGTGGTTATCGCAGTGGCTTCGGCTTTGGCTGGCGTTTTGGGCGCTAATGCGATGAATCTGTAATTAGTTGAATTGTGGGACGTGCGCGCCGTCCTGCAATTTTGATGGTTAGATAATTAATTGAACGATAGATAATTAGAAATATAAAAATATTTATTAAAATGCAGAAAACAATATATATACAGAAGATTTTTTTACTCATTGTAGTGACTTTCAGTTACTCAATTGCTATGGCGCAGCAGTTTAAGTCGCCGGATGTGATGCCGTCTTCTCCCCAAAGTCAGTTAATAGAAAATTTTTATGAGAAATATTTCAATAATGATATTTCAGCTCGTGGAGAAAAGACTATTGATATCAATTTATATGATATTGAAGTGAAAGGCCTCAATATTCCCATTAATATCTCATATAATACTTGTGGAGTCAAATATAAACAACCGTCTGGTGATGTCGGAGTGGGCTGGACATTATCCCCTGCCGCCAGAATATCTAGGACGATTATTGGCTATCCGGATGAAGCAATGAAAAGAGTGCCTACATTATTTGATGATTTAAATAAATTGAATAATCATATCGATGTAGACAAATATCTGTCTGCTTTTTCGTCTGGAATAATGGGTAATGTCTCCTATTTCTCTGTCGCATCGTGGGACCAGGGATGTGATATTTTTACATTTAGTACATTAAGCGAGAGTGGTCATTTTGTTTTTCCAGATCCGTCTACATTGGATAAGGTTGAAATCCTGGAAAAGATAAATTGCCAAATTACTCCTATCTTAACAGGAGGATTGCTGACCGGGTTTCAAATTGTTGATGGACATGGTATTACTTATAATTATGGTGGTAATGCCAGCGAACATGTTCATGAGGACGCCTATCGAACGGATATTTCGTCGGGAACTACAGGATGGGCTCTGAAAAGTATTGTAACGGCGAAAAATGATACGGTTCGTTTTGACTATGTCGGATATACGGACCGTTTTATTACAGAGCCGGAATATAAGACGTTGTCTGTAAATGATTCTTATGCTTACCGTATGTACGTACAAGATGAAGGAGATGTCCGAGTACAACAAGAATATGAACTAAGCACTGCGCTGAACTTTAATATAACTTTACCCAACTATACAACTTTCTTATTGTCAGGGATTGAGGCGAATGGAATAAAAGTGAATTTCTTGCGTGCGTCGGCAGATGGCATTTACTCCAACGCAGTAGATAGTATAACCGTTGTTGATAAGCAGTCTGGTGATATTATAAAACAAATCAACCTCTCATATTCCGGGATGAACAAACGACCGCATTTCTTTTTAGACAGGCTGGAAATGGATGGCCAAAAGTATTATTTGTCATATTATACACCTTCTGACTTAGGATTGGGTGAATATGATAATACGCATTATACATCTGATTTATGGGGATATTATTTGTATTCTTCCACATCGTTGGATAAAGTGGATCTGCCTGTAATAAGCCGTGAATTTGTAGATGATAGTTTTGTGTTTCTTAAACCCATTCCTGGAGCAAGTTTGTACGATGATGTCATCAAGAAGTTATCCCAGATTATTCCAAATGTGAATTTCAAAAATGATTCGGATAACACAAAAGCACATCTTTTTTCTCTGAAGAAGATATATTTTCCTACCGGTGGGTCACAAGAATTCATATATGAACCCAATGAGTATTTATTGAATTCCGCTCGTGTGAAGGGGGCCGGTATCAGATTGAGTAATGTTAAAACTTATGATGATAATGGCAATTTACATGAGCAAAGGTATAAATATGGAGAAAATGAGGATGGAATTGGTGTTCCTAGTTTTCATTTGAGTTGTGAAACCTTTGCAGATGTGAAACAGAACAGAATACAATATAGTACATCTCCAGGGCTTTATGATTATGTCTCATTTTGCTCACGTATTTATTCTCCGGTGGCTTTTGGAGATGCTAACATTAGTAGTAATTTTTTTGTAGAATATCCGCAAGTACATGTATATAGCAAACAGGAAAAGGGTGAAAATAAGATTTCGTATCTTTTTAACCTGCTTCAACCTCTTTACATAGATATGATGCCTGAAAATACTAATGAGAAATATGTAGGAAGCCCTGATTTACTGAATAACAGGGGATGGAAATCTTATATACACAGATATCAATATGGAATAAAGACTAACATTGCATCATGCCGGTACTTTAATTCGGACGGACGTTTAGTTAAAAAGGAAGATTATACCTATTGTAGAAGCGCTGGTTTGGTTATGGACGGAGGAATTAAGATGGAGCAAGTTGTTATTCCTGTTTATCAGGATACGTATGATTTTGCTCATACGATCGAGCTTTCCAGGCCATCTCTTTTCAAATATATGACTTACTCGGTCATGTCCGGAAGGGATTTGTTGAGTAAGAAAGTCGTTAGTGAATATTTTGACGGGGGAACAGTTGTGTCAGAAGAAGGTTATGTCTATGATGATAAGAACCAGTTGATAAAAGTTATTCGTACCTCTCAAAATGGTGGTGGTGATTGTAGGATAAAGAATATAAAGTACCCCTATAACTATACAGATGCCATAAGTAATCTTATGGTAGAAAGGAATATGCTCGATTATCCGGTTGAAACTATAACCGAATATAATGGTAAGGAAGTATATCGTGAACAGATAAAATATGGGCTGTATCAAAATCTGCTATTACCTGCTTATGTTGATATATCTCACGATGGCCCCCTTGGGCTGAAAAGAGAAATGACTTATGTATCGTATGATAAAAAAGGAAATATATTAGAATATGTTGATAAAAATAATAATCATACCTGCTATATATGGGGATATAATTATAAATATCCTATAGCGGAAATACAAGGGGCGACATACGACTCTGTAAAAAGCATTTTAGGTCATGAAAATAATGATTTATCCTATCTGCAAGGATATGGAGAATATCAATTAGAGCGTGAGCTAAATAAACTACGGATGGCTTTTAGAGATAGCCATCAGGTCTTTATTAAAACGTTTCTGTATAAACCGTACGTCGGGGTTACTTCAATAACTACTTCTGATGGCTTTACTACTAGATATGGCTATGATCAGTTTGGTCACCTTAAAGAATCTTATTTGGAAAGAAACGGAAGAAAACAATTAATTCAGGAATTTAAATACAATTATAAGCTATGATAAAACAACTTCGGATCATAATATTATTAATATTGTTGGGTACAGGCACTTGTCTAACGGCACAAAATAATACTGTCACTCCTTTATTTGCGGGAAAAATAGGCTATCATCAATATTTTGGGAGTGATATTCTACTTAAAGACGTAGTTTCTCCTTCAGGGGGGAACGGGACTTATTCTATATCGTGGGAATACCGGTATACTGATTCAAATGAATGGAGTGAGATTACCCGGCTTGCTCAATCTGACTATGAGGGGGGATGCTTGGTTTCATCCCAATACTTCAATACATACAGAGCGGAAGGGGTATATATCAGAAGAAAGGTTGTAAGTGGTACCTTGGTTGCATATTCTTCGGATATTAGAGTGAAAAGGCTCACAGAACCTTTGTCTTTTACCAATAGAGGCGGGGAGGCTTATATTGATCTTACTAAGCATTGTCCTTCGCTGCCTGGTGATTTTATTTGTACAGAATTATGGCTTGGAGAAAATACATCTGATTGGTGTAGTTTCCTGTATACCGGATGGGAAAACACGGATCATCCTGCTACTGTAAAAATAGAAGTTATGAGAAATTTCGGGGATAACCGTAGTGGGCAGATTGAACTTTTGTATCGTGGATTTTCACGTAATAGCAATTTTTCTATAGACATGAGTAACTACCAGAAGTATAAAGTTACCGTAAAAGTTGAACAGAATTGGAATTTTACCGATGATGTTTTCTTGTTGCTTTTACCTACACAGGAGGAACCTATTAATCCGGGTGAAACTTCTTATGGTGTTTGGGTGGATAATGACGGGATGAGGGATGATTTGTTCAGATGGTGGCAATACAGTCATGACCAGATACATTGGGTAGATGTCTTTGATGTACCGGATTTGAGAACAGTATATCAGCCGGGTCCGCTGTATCAAACCACTTATTTCAGAATGATGGCTAATGACGGGGTTGATGTATATACTTCGAATATTGTGTCTATAAAGGTGCGTGAGAAATTGAACCTTTCGTCAAAGAATTATATACATACGCGTACTTATACTACTCCGGATGGAATGGAATTCAGGGATGATGTTGAATATTTTGACGGTTTGGGGCGTTCCATTGAAAATGTCAAAGTGAAGCATAGTGTTGATGATACGGATTTGTTGTCAATTACAGAGTATGATAAAATGGGACGTTTATTTAGAGAATGGCTGCCTGGGGTATCGGAACCCGGCAATTGTGGTGCATTTGTCGAAGCGGAAGAGTTGAGGAATAGTTCTGTTTTGTCTAATGGAAACGATGTTATGCCTTATACAAAAACGTTATATGAAAATTCGGCTATAGGGAAAGTGGAGAGCCGATATGGTCCGGGTATGGAATGGCATAATCGGGGAAAAGGGGTTAATAGCAGATATTTAACAAACGTATCCAAAGATACTACCTTGTTGGACTTGTGCGATTCATTGGTGTGCTTGCGTTATACCGTGCCGACTGATAGAACACGACTTTTTGTTAGTTGTGCAGGAACCTATGCTTCCGGGGAACTATATGTCGTAAAAGAGGTTGATGAAGACAATCATGTAAGGTATGAATTTACGGATAAAGAAGGAAGGATCGTACTGATTCGCAGTATAAATGGTAATGAAGGAATGGATGACACATACTATATATATGATATATTCGGAAATTTACGGGTTGTTCTTCCTCCGATGTGTTCTGCCAATTTTTGTTCAGGTTCTCTTACGGATAGTGCTTCTGTTTTATCCGATTATGCTTTCTTGTATAAGTACGATACCCGTAACCGTTGTATTGGGAAAAAACAGCCTGGTTGCGAGTGGGTAGAATTAGTGTATGATCGTTGCGACCGATTGATTTTTACTCAAAATGGAAAAGAACGGGCAAATAATGAATGGGCTTTTCATTTGGAAGATTTGTCGGGGCGCTCTGTGTTGACCGGTGTTTACCGCGGTACGCCTGATTTTCAGAATTGTGCTTCAGAGGATATTTATGCTGAATTTACTTCAAATACAGATTTGCCTTGCTATGGATATACTATTTATGGATTGCAGAATCATTATTTGGACATACAACAGGTTTATTTTTATGATACTTATGAATATCAGAACTTATTGCCGGATTCTTTGTCTTCACTATGGTATGTATTTGATAATAATTACGGGGAACGCTATGAGAATAGCCAGAGTTCACCTCATTGCAAAGAACAACTAACAGGAAGTATCGTTCGAATATTGGGAACGGAAGAATACCAGTATGCCAGTTATTATTATGATTATTATCATAATCTGATTCAGGAACGTAAGACGACATCGGGTGGAAATAAGAAAGTAAATAAATCGCTTTTTAATTTTCTCAAGCAGCCTGTGAGTGTCCGCTCGGAATACGAAGGAGGAGTTTTAAATAAATTGTATAGTTATGATCGTGCAGGAAGGCTGATTCACGAAAGACATTGTGTCGTAGATAAGGATACTGTTGATCTGTTGTATGGTTATGACAAGTTAGGAAGGCTAAAAAGACTGGAACGTATTCATGGAAAAGATTCGGTAATTACAGAAAATGCCTATAATATACGTAGCTGGCTGACCGGTATTGATAGTAATGCAGGGTTTGGAGAGCAATTGCATTATGTGGACGGATTGGGCGATCCCTGTTATAATGGAAATATTAGTAGTATGACATGGGAGGCTGATGGTATGAAAAGAGGTTATAAATTTATGTATGATGACAGAAGCCGCCTGCTTCGTGCTGTATATGGTGAAGGTGAAGGCTTGAATGTCAATCAGGATCGTTTTAATGAAGAGATAACCGGGTATGATAAAAATGGGAATATCCTTGGTATTAAAAGATGCGGAAAGAGATCAGAGGATGAATATGGCTTAATAGATAACCTTGTCATGAGTTATAATGGAAATCAATTGAAGGCTGTATCTGATAGTGTAACAGGTTCTGCCCATGCTGATAGTTTTGAATTTAAAGATGGAGCAGATCTGCCGGTCGAATGCTATTATGACTCAAACGGAAATTTAATACAAGATTTAAACAAAAAGATTTCTGAAATTCAGTATAATTATTTAAATTTACCCAGCCGTATAGAGTTTGAGGATGGAGGTGTTATTTCCTATCTTTATGATGCCAAAGGAACAAAGTTCCGAACAACGCACATAATAGTCGGAAAGACCACGACTATTGATTACTTTGACGATGCGATCTATGAAAATGGTGTACTCACTACTTTGTTGACGGAGTTGGGATATATTTCCCTTGTTGATGGCAAGTATCATTATTACTTGAAAGATCACCAGGGTAATAATCGTGTGGTTGTGGGACAGAATGGCAGTGTGGAGGAGGTGAATCATTATTATCCTTTTGGTGGTACATTTGCTTCGACTTCATCTGTTCAACCTTACAAGTACAACGGTAAGGAACTGGATAGGACAAGGTGGTCTTGACTGGTATGATTATGGGGCGAGACATTATGATGCGGCGCTAGGAAGATGGCATGTTGTAGATCCGGTGGCGGAGAAATATTATTTGTGGTCTCCGTATGCGTATTGCCTGGGAAATCCGGTGAGGTTTATTGATCCAACAGGGATGGTTACGGAAATTCCTCCGGGTTTCTGGGCATCTTTTGGCAAAGGCTTCTCTCAACCGTTTGTTAGTTTTTGGAATGCCGTTACTCATCCGGTGGAAGCCGTTACGAATGTAGTGAATTCTATAAAGAGCGTAACTCCTACCGAAGCAGGGTTTGGTGTTGGTGAGCAAGTGCTAAGAAGTCCAATGAGTCCGTTAGGCAGTACGTTTAATCAACTGGATGTGGCACAAGCCATCGCATACGATAAGGCCAATGGTACCATGACTTCAGCAGAGGTTATTGGGAATCAGTGGGGAGATATCGCGTTTGATGCCGTAACAACAGGAGCAGGGGTAGGAGTAGGAAAAGTTACCGGAACGTTAGGAAAAGCGAGTTCGGGTGTAGAAAAGGTGAAAGGGTTAGGTAATCCATTCAAGAATATGACACTTGACCAGGTCAGGACATCGATGGATAAGCATGTAGGTACAGGTAAGTTAAAAGTAGTTGTTGTTGATGATAGAACGGGGTTGAATAAAACATATTACAATAACAAATCTGGCTATTCTTACAATTTAGATAAAGGTAGACCTACTAGAATAGGTCGGCAAAGAATAGTTGAGGGTCCACATATTGATGTAAACTACCCAAAGCCTAGACCTAAAAATATTGAAAAGAAAAAATTACCAGTAAACAATTAATATAATGATTAGTGTAACAGCAGGCGGAATGGAAAATTGCATCTATCTTGATAATGAAGGTATAGATGATATGATCCATTATTTAACTTATTTGAGAGAGAAAAATGAGACAACTTATGATCTAGTTGAAGGCAATGGACTGGATAGGCTTGATGAAGATCTTCTTCCTGATGGGTTTAGGCATATAACTCATCTGGAATTGATATACATCAATGCCTTTGATCGAGATGATGGTACAGTAAGAATCATAGAGGAGGATTAATATTTCTTACCATTCTCGTGTTTTACCCTGGTATAAGTTGATTAGAAAACAACCAATTTGTATCAGGGTATTTTATATTATAACTCAAACGGAAATTTAATACAGGATTTAAACAAAAAGATTTCTGAAATTCAGTATAATTGTTTAAATTTACCCAACCGTATAGAGTTTGAGGATGGAGGTGTCATTTCCTATCTTTATGATGCCAAAGGAACAAAGTTCCGAACAATGCACATAATAGCCGGAAAGACCACGACTACTGATTACTTTGACGATGCGATCTATGAAAATGGTGTACTCACTACTTTGTTGACGGGGTTGGGATATATTTCCCTTGTTGATGGCAAGTATCATTATTATTTGAAAGATCATCAGGGTAATAATCGTGTGGTCGTGGGCCAGAATGGTAGTGTGGAGGAGGTGAATCATTATTATCCTTTTGGTGGTACATTTCTTCGACTTCATCTGTCCAGCCTTACAAGTATAATGGGAAGGAGCTGGATAGAAAAGGTGGGCTGAATCTGTATGATTATGGGGCGAGACATTGTGATCCGGTGTTGGGACGGTTTATGACTGTGGATCCGTTGGCGGAGAAATACTATTCGATTAGTCCGTATGCGTATTGTGGTAATAATCCTATTATGTTAGTTGATGTCAATGGTAAAGAGTGGGGTATTGTTTTGAATGCCAATGGAACTAAGACTGTAACTCTAGCTGTTAATTTTAATGTTGATTCAAGTCTTAATCTGACATCGTCTCAAATTAATGCATATAAAATAGCTATTAGCACACAGTTAAACAATACATTTCAAGAAGCTTCTGGAGGGATGGTATCAACTGCTGTTACTTTTTATAGTGGAAATGAAAACATATCGCAATCGTTGTCTTTGGGGAAAATGGATGGCACATTAGGAGGGGGCACTACCTATTTTAGTTCTTCTGTGAATTTGTTTAATCCTAAGGGGAGTTGAGATCACTTTCCAATATAGCTTCGGATGCTACACATGAAGTATTACATACATTAAGGCTAGGACATCCATTTGAGTTGATGCAAACAGCAGATACAGAGTTGGTAAGGGTAGCTCCTAACTCTTTTGTATCTACTTCTACAACGGATAAGAATATTGTGAATAATATTATGAACTATCCTCAAATTACTATTGATGGTATGAAAGGTTGCGATCTAAATATGTTAACAAAAGGGCAGCTGAATTATATATTAAATGAGATAAACTTACAAAAACGAGGATATGGTTTTGCTCCAAAATATAATTCAGTGTTAACTCCTGAACAAAATGCTAATTTATATAAACAATATTATGAAGACTATTGGCTTAATTTCCCAGGAACTCCTGTTCATAATCAATAAAACATATCTATTGATTGTTCTAGTGCTATGTATCTGCTCTTGTAATTTAATAAAAGGGCAACAAAAAAATGATTTTGTTAAATATGATAGTTTATCGCAGAAAGAGGTATATACTTTTGTTGAAAAAATGCCTTTTTATAAGGGAGGTGAAGCAGCTTTCATATCTGATTTTAGCAGAAGATTTCGTCCTGTTTATTCTGATACTGAACCTAAACAAACAATCTTGAAAGTTCAGTATGTTATAGATAAAGAAGGGCATTTGATAGGTGCTAGAATTTACAATAAGAAAGAGGGGGATAAGCTTTCGGCTTTTGAAGAAAATGGTTTGAAAGCATTAAATTTAATGCAAAATTGGCAGGCAGGAATTCATGAGGACAAAGCTGTGAATGTAATATTGACAAGAGTAATACATGTAGATATAAATCATACTGATTAAAATTTAGGTATTTTCTTGTTCATCTGTACTTGTAATGTGAACTGTTTTTGTCTTACCCTGGTATAAGTTGGCTAGAAAATAGTCAATTTGTATCAGGGTATTTGGTATTCTCTAATTTGAATACTTTTAGGGTTACATAATATTGTTGGGTGGTAATGTGCGAGGACATGTAATTTGAAGTTTGTTAGTAAAGAAAATAACAACTATCTAAAATGTAATCTAAGATTTTTCTTAAAAAGTTTCATTTCTCTTTTAGTAGAAAGCCTCTTATGGTTGTATTTATATTATATATAGTTTTCCTATATACTTTGATATACAAATAGTTTGTAATAACCAAAATCTAAATATTTTATGTCTATGAAAGCATTTACTCCCAAAACATTGCTTAATTGTGGTTTCTCACAATCTTTCTGCATTTCTTTGATGAAAAAAAGTGGTACCGCTTTCTTTTTGGCCTTATTACCCATTTCTGTGACTTATGCGGATCATGAAACTTCTCTAAAGGATACGGTGAAGTTGCCATACAGTTCACAACAGATTGATGGGGCCGATCTGATGAAGGTGAAAGACGCCAATTTCGTAAACTCCCTGATAGGAAGAGTGGCGGGCGCTACTATTAATCCCAGTGCTTCCGGTGTGGGTGGTTCAGTAAGGATGGTGCTACGTGGTTACCGTTCCATATTAAAATCCAACAATGTGCTTTTTACTTTGGACGGTGTACCTTTGCCACGACTGGAGTCAGAGCAACCTTCTAATTCATACACCTCTAACTGGCAGACTGGTGACGGTATAGCAGCTTTCTCTCCTGACGATATAGAGAGTATTTCTGTTTTGAGTACCGCAGCAGTTTCTACTTTGTATGGTAGTCGTTCCGCTAGCGGTGTGGTGATGATTAATACTAAGAAAGCAAATTCCGGAAAACTAAGAGTAGAGTTGGGGAATAGTACTACTTTCAGTTCGCCACTTGTTATGCCTGAATTCCAACAGACTTACGGGGCGCAATGGGGAGACAAGATAAGCCATCCCCAGTCGTGGGACCCGACGGATTTTTTCCGTACCGGACATACTATCAATAACTCCCTTAGCCTTTCTATGGGAAATGAGTATAATCAGACGCGGGTTTCGGCTGTAACGATGAATGGCACCGGCATCATTCCCAAAAACAATGTGGACCGTTACAATTTCTCCCTCCGGAATACATCTTCTTTATTACATCATAGACTAAAGCTCGACTTCACTTTGAGATATATTCATACCGCAGAGCAGAATATGTTATCGCAAGGTATGTATGGTAATCCGCTGGTTCCTGTCTATTTGGTACCTGACGTATTGCAAGAACGTATTAATGTCAATCCCGATTATAACTACAAGAATCATTTTGAAGTTTACGATCCGAGGCTTGGAGCTAATGCGCAATATTGGCCTTTAGGAGATATGGGGATAGGTATGCAAAATCCTTATTGGATAATTAACCGTAATCTTTACAATCAAAAAAAGAAGCGTTTGCTGGGCGGAATAGGAATGAAATTCGACTTGACCTCTTGGCTTAATGTGTCAGGGCGTATTCATTACGACCGTGATCAAGAAACTGCAACTGAAAAACTTTATGCGTCTTCTCTTCAAGCCGGTCCTTTAGGTTCATATTACGAATCTGAAGATGAAAACACACAGATTTATTCCGATCTCCAGTTTAATGTCCGTAAGACGATAGGAGACTTCTCAATTGATGCTACCTTAGGCTCTTCTATTTGTAATACGAAATTTGATAACTCTTATGCTGATGGCGTTTTGAAAGTGCTTAATCAGTTTAATTTATCAGGATTGGATGAGCGGAGATATCCCTTTTCTGCAGAGTGGAATTATCATGACCGAGCTACATCATTGTTTATGCTTGCGCAATTGGGATATAAGAACCGATTATTTCTCGATTTGGGTGGACGAATGGAATGGCTTAAATTTTGGGATGATAATTCAAGTTATTCAACAGACGTTATCTATCCTTCGATAGGAGCATCTGTAGTACCAACCGGATGGTTGCCTGATAATCCCAACCGATTCCTTTCGTTTCTAAGACTCAATTATACCTACAGTGAAACCGGCAATAGTTTTACCGATTATATCTTTTTGAATAAAAAAAGGGTAGGTTTGAAACCTAGATTGGAGGATAATATGTTGGATCCCGAGCATACCAAGTCTCACGAAATAGGGCTCAATGCAGGTTTTCTTAATGATAAAATCAATTTGGCGTTTACGATGTATAAGACATCTACTTCCGATTTACCGTTTGGAGGATATCTTCCTATTCCTTCTCAGGGGGATATTTATTTCATGTATAATGGGTGTAGGATTGATAATAAAGGTTTCGAGCTAACCTTGAGTGCAAATATGAATATCGGGCAGGTTAAGTGGGATGGACGTTTCACTTATTCTATCAATAAGAATGAAGTAAAGCAGCTTTTAGAACCACAGAAAAATCCTATAACAGATACCGATTTTAATTTAGAAGAAATTCAGATGGCCAAAGGTAGCGGTTGGTATACTCCATTGAAGAAAGGTGGCTCGATAGGTGATATATATGTTACAGATTTGCAGAGGGATGAGCAGGGAAATGTTGTTATTGATAAAACTTCACAAAATGTCGTTCCTGTAAACGAATATATATATGCGGGTAATGCTGACCCTAAATATACGATGGGGCTGGCAAATAGCTTTTCCTGGAAAGGTTTTGAACTTGATTTTGTGATTCACGCCCGCTTCGGCGGCGTAGGTCTATCAATGACTCAAGCAGTTATGGATCAATTTGGGGTATCGCAGGCCACAGCCATAGCCCGTGACAATGGTGGTGTTTGGGTGAGTGGTGAAAAGATTCCGGCAGAGAACTACTATAGGCTGGTAGGCTGGGCACGTACAGGAACGGTGTATACATACGATGCCACTAATATTCGTCTTGCAGAAATGTCGATTGCTTATCATATTCCCGTCAACCGATGGGTGAAGTGGATACAGGATGTACGGGTGGCATTAGTGGGACGTAACTTGCTTATGTTGTATAATAAAGCTCCGTTTGATCCGGAATCTACGGCAAGCACCGGAACCTGGGGGCAGGGCATAGACAACTTCCGTCAACCCAGTTACAGAAACATGGGCTTTTCCGTTAATCTGACTTTTTAATCTTTCTTCAAAAAAGATATCTTGTCCCGATATGAGCTGTCAAAACTACTCTCATCTTGTATCGGGAGCAACTCTTCTATTAAAAGTCCTTAACGAAAGCCCAATCCATCACTTTTTATTTGTTTCTTTGCACCAAATTCGGGTATAGTGTTGTCTTGTCATTCGAGGCGGCTCTTAATTTTGCTTAGAAATTAATGGAGAAACTCAGTATAAATGCTTGTCCGGTGTGTGGCGGTACGCACTTGAAACGCGTCATGACTTGTACGGATTTTTATGCTTCGGGCGAACAGTTTGAACTGTATTCGTGTGAAGACTGTGGATTTACATTCACACAAGGAGTTCCCGTGGAAGCAGAGATAGGCAAGTATTATGAGACTCCCGACTACATCTCCCACACTGATACGCGCAAGGGAGCGATGAATAATATCTACCATTACGTACGTTCTTATATGCTGGGTCGCAAAGCGCGTCTGGTAGCCAAGGAAGCGCATCGCAAGACGGGGCGTTTGCTCGATATAGGTACGGGAACCGGTTATTTTTCCGATACAATGGTTCGTCGGGGATGGAAGGTAGAGGCAGTGGAGAAAAGTCCGCAGGCACGTGAGTTTGCAAAAACACACTTCGAACTGGATGTAAAGCCCGAATCGGCTCTGAAAGAGTTTGCTCCTGCTAGTTTTGATGTCATCACTCTCTGGCATGTGATGGAGCATCTCGAATCTTTGAATGAGACTTGGGAGACGCTTCGCGAACTGCTGACAGAAAAAGGAGTATTGATTGTGGCAGTACCCAACTGCTCTTCTTATGATGCCAAGCGCTACGGTGAGTATTGGGCGGCTTATGACGTTCCCCGCCATCTTTGGCATTTCACTCCGGGCACTATACAACAGTTGGCTTCCCGCCATGGTTTTATTATGGCGGCACGTCATCCGATGCCGTTCGATGCGTTTTACGTATCTATGTTGAGCGAGAAACATCGTGGCAGTTCATGCAGTTTCCTGAAAGGGATGTTTGCCGGGACGTTGGCCTGGTTCAATGCTTTGGGAAGGAAAGAACGCAGCAGTTCAATGATTTATGTATTCCGAAAAAAGAGATAACGCATGGGAAATCAAAACAAATATAAGTCAGGTTCGATTTTCGACATGCAGTTCATCACGTCGAGTATCAGTACGACACTGGTATTGCTGTTGCTCGGACTGGTTGTCTTTTTTGTATTGACAGCGCACAATCTTTCCGTATATGTCCGCGAGAATATCAGTTTCTCCGTTCTTATCAGCGACGACATGAAGGAAGCGGATATACTGAAACTTCAGAAGAAGCTGAATCAGGAACCTTTCGTGAAACAATCCGAATATATCTCTAAAAAACAAGCACTGAAAGAACAGACGGAAGCAATGGGAACCGATCCGGAAGAATTTCTGGGCTATAACCCTTTTACCGCTTCCATCGAAATCAAACTCCATTCTGACTATGCCAACTCGGACAGCATTGCGAAGATAGAGAAAATGATTAAAAAGAATACCAACATACAAGATGTGCTCTATCGAAAGGAGTTGATTGACGCCGTGAATGATAACATACGAAATATCAGTCTGGTACTGCTTGCCTTGGCGGTCGTGCTTACTTTTATTTCTTTTGCCCTGATAAACAATACCATAAGACTGGCTATTTACTCCAAACGCTTCCTTATTCACACCATGAAACTGGTAGGGGCGAGTTGGGGATTTATCCGGGGGCCATTCCTTCGAAAGAATGTATGGAGCGGGATATTGGCAGCCATCGTTGCCGATTCCATATTGATGGGAACCGCCTATTGGGCTGTGACATACGAACAGGAATTGCTTCAGGTCATCACGCCTGAAGTCATGTTGATAGTCTGTGCAAGCGTATTGGCGTTTGGAATTGTAATAACGTGGCTATGCGCCTATTTCTCCATGAATAAATACTTGAGAATGAAAGCGAACAGCCTGTACTATATTTAAAAAAATAAACTATGTCTGACAAGCAGAAATTTGCCTTTGATAAAGTGAACTTTATCTTGCTCGCAATAGGGATGGCGATTGTTATTATCGGCTTTCTATTGATGACGGGACCTACATCGTCCGAAACGCTTTTTGAACCCGATATTTTCAGTGTACGCAGAATCAAGGTAGCGCCGGTCGTTTGCCTGTTTGGCTTTATATCTATGATTTATGCAGTATTGCGCAAACCTAAAACACAAAAAACAGAAGAATAAAAATGGGGGATTTAACAACATTTGAGACGATTATTATTGCTATTGTAGAAGGGTTGACCGAGTTTTTACCGGTTTCTTCTACAGGACACATGATTATTACACAAAACATACTAGGAGTAGAAAGTACAGAATTTGTAAAAGCGTTTACTGTAATTATTCAGTTTGGCGCAATTCTTTCAGTAGTCTGCCTTTACTGGAAACGTTTTTTCCGGTTGAACCATACACCGGCTCCTGCAGGCGCTTCCGCTTTGAAGTGTTTTCTGCATAAATTCGATTTTTACTGGAAGCTGCTGGTGGCTTTTATTCCTGCAGCAATTTTGGGTTTCCTGTTTAGCGATAAGATAGACGAGATGCTCGAAAGTGTAGCGATAGTAGCAGTGATGCTGGTAATCGGTGGTATATTCATGCTGTTCTGCGATAAGATTTTTTCGAAGGGAAGTAAAGATACCGTGCTGACAGAAAAAAAGGCATTCAATATCGGTTTGTTTCAATGTATTGCAATGATACCGGGTGTATCCCGTTCGATGGCTACCATCGTCGGAGGTATGGCCCAGAAACTGACTCGTAAGGATGCTGCTGAGTTTTCATTCTTTCTTGCCGTGCCAACTATGTTTGCGGCAACTGGCTACAAGGTCTTGAAACTCTTCCTGGATGGTGGAACCGAGATTCTTGTCAACAACATGCCGGCACTTATTATCGGTAATGTGGTGGCTTTTGTCGTTGCTTTGCTGGCTATCAAGTTCTTTATTAGCTTTGTTACGAAATATGGCTTTAAAGCATTTGGCTGGTACAGAATTATAGTTGGCGGAATCATTCTGGTAATGCTGTTGCTTGGATATAACTTAGAAATTGGCTGATGAATTTTAAAAAAGGAGAAGTACTGTTTTTCAATAAACCTTTCGGATGGACTTCATTTAAAGTAGTAGGGCATGCCCGCTATCATATTTGCCGCCGGATAGGAGTGAAAAAACTAAAAGTCGGCCATGCCGGAACACTGGACCCGCTTGCAACAGGGGTGATGATTGTATGTACAGGCAAGGCAACCAAACGAATAGAAGAGTTTCAATATCATACGAAGGAGTATGTTGCAACGTTGCGTTTGGGTGCCACTACTCCGTCATACGATTTGGAACATGAAATAGATGCCATCTACCCTACCGAACATATCACGAGGGAACTGGTGGAAGAAGTGCTGACGCATTTTATCGGTGCCATCGATCAGGTACCTCCTGCTTTCTCTGCCTGTATGGTAGACGGTAAGCGTGCTTACGAACTGGCCCGGAAAGGAGAAGAAGTCGAACTAAAAGCAAAACAGCTTGTTATCGACGAGATTGAATTGCTGGAATGTCGTCTGGATGATCCGGAACCGATGATTCAAATCCGTGTCGTATGCAGCAAAGGGACTTATATCCGTGCCCTGGCCCGCGACATCGGTGAAGCACTCCATAGCGGAGCTCACCTGACAGGATTGATCCGCACCCGCGTAGGTGATGTCCGGTTGGAAGACTGCCTGAACCCCGAACACTTTAAAGAGTGGATCGACGGACAGGAGATAGAAAATGAGGAAGAAAATAATTAACGTAATAAGGAATAGATATGAAATTATCACAATTCAAATTTAAGTTACCCGAGGATAAGATCGCTCTACATCCTATGAAATATAGGGATGAGTCGCGTTTGATGGTATTGCATCGTAATACAGGTAAGATTGAGCACAAGATGTTCAAAGATGTGTTGGACTACTTTGATGATAAAGATGTGTTTATATTCAATGATACGAAGGTGTTTCCTGCCCGCTTGTATGGTAACAAGGAGAAGACAGGTGCTCGTATCGAGGTGTTCTTGTTGCGTGAGTTGAATGAAGAACTTCGTTTATGGGACGTATTGGTTGATCCGGCACGTAAGATACGTATCGGTAACAAGCTGTATTTCGGTCCGGACGATTCAATGGTGGCTGAAGTGATTGATAACACCACTTCTCGCGGGCGTACGCTCCGTTTCCTTTACGACGGACCTCATGACGAGTTCAAAAAGGCACTGTATTCTTTGGGTGAAACTCCACTCCCCCACTCTATTATCAACCGTCCTGTAGAACCGGAAGATGCTGAACGCTTCCAGTCAATTTTCGCAAAGAACGAAGGTGCGGTGACTGCCCCGACTGCTAGTTTGCACTTCAGCCGTGAGTTGATGAAACGTCTGGAAATCAAAGGTGTGGACTTTGCATATATCACTCTGCACGCCGGTCTGGGTAACTTCCGCGACATCGACGTAGAGGACTTGACGAAGCATAAGATGGATTCAGAACAAATGTTTGTAAACGAAATGGCGGTGAAAACTGTGAATCGTGCCAAAGATAACGGTAGAAATGTATGTGCGGTAGGTACGACAGTGATGCGTGCTATTGAAAGCGCAGTCAGCACCGACGGGCATCTCAAGGAATTTGAAGGATGGACTAACAAGTTTATCTTCCCTCCATATGAATTTACCGTAGCCAATTCAATGATTTCCAATTTCCACATGCCGCTTTCTACCTTACTGATGATTGTAGCTGCTTTCGGTGGTTATGATCAAGTGATGGATGCTTATCATGTAGCATTGAAAGAAGGTTACCGTTTCGGCACGTATGGAGATGCAATGCTGATTTTGGACAAATAATGGCAAAAGTTTATCTGGGACTCGGCACTAACCTCGGAGATAAAGAACAAAATCTTCGGGATGCCGTGCAAAAAATAGAAGAGCAGGTGGGGAAAATAGTTTCCCTGTCTGCTTTTTACATAACTGCCCCTTGGGGATTTTCTTCCGATAACAGTTTCCTGAATGCAGCAGTTTGTGTAGATACCGGATTGACTCCCATAGACGTTTTACAGAGAACGCAGGCAATTGAACAGGAATTGGGACGTACGAAGAAATCCGTCAACGGTATATATAGCGACCGCCTGATTGATATTGACCTGTTGCTTTATGATGATTTGATACTTTCCACCACTTCTCCCTCCGGAGCGAAGTTGATCCTCCCCCATCCGTTGATGGCAGAACGTGACTTCGTTATGAAGCCGCTGGCAGAAATTGCTCCCGGATTAGTGCATCCGGTACTTGGAAAAACGATGAAGGAACTTATTTCTTCTTTTTCTCCGCAATAAACACCGGCAAATAGGCAATGCATCCTATCAATACTGCATACAGCAAATGAATCTCCTGAAACGGCTTGTCGATGAAATGGCAGACAATGGCATAGATAGCAATCGTGAAGCCTATATAAAGTGCCAACACCAAAAGCGTTTTAAATTTCTTATTTAGAATCATTATAAATCTATTTATGTGTTAAATACAGGGCAAAGATACTCATAATCTCCGAAATCTCTTTATCTTTGTACCCGAAATGAAAGTGTGGACAGATTTGAGTAGCTTGCAACCACGGAAAAAAATGCTAAAACACGTCTGATTGACGCCTTTCGGCTTATCCTTTGCAGCACTCGCCTCTCCTACTCTCTCTCATTTTTTAATTTTCAATTTTTAATTCTTAATTTAAAAAGATGGGATACTTATTTACATCCGAATCGGTGTCAGAAGGACACCCCGACAAGGTAGCCGATCAAATATCGGATGCCGTGCTTGACAAACTGTTGGCTTACGACCCCAGTTCGAAAGTAGCTTGCGAAACACTAGTGACTACCGGACAAGTGGTGCTAGCGGGTGAAGTGAAAACTAAAGCGTACGTTGACCTCCAGCTCATCGCACGCGAAGTGATTAAGAAAATCGGTTATACCAAAGGAGAGTACATGTTCGAAAGTAACTCTTGTGGCGTACTTTCCGCTATTCATGAGCAAAGCCCCGATATCAACCGTGGTGTAGAGCGTCAGGACCCGATGGAACAGGGTGCAGGCGACCAGGGTATGATGTTTGGCTACGCTACCAATGAAACGGAAAACTACATGCCGCTTTCTCTTGATCTGGCACACCGCATTCTGCAAGTGCTGGCCGACATTCGTCGTGAAGGAAAGGTGATGACTTACCTCCGCCCCGATGCCAAAAGCCAGGTTACTATTGAATATGATGACAACGGAACTCCTGTTCGCATTGATACAATCGTTGTTTCTACGCAACATGATGACTTTATCCAACCGGAAGATGATTCTCAAGCTGCCCAGCTGAAAGCTGACGAGGAAATGCTGTCTATCATCCGTCGTGATGTGATCGAGATTCTGATGCCTCGTGTCATTGCTTCTATCCATCACGATAAAGTGTTGGCGCTGTTTAATGATAAAATCATTTATCATGTGAATCCTACGGGCAAGTTCGTAATTGGTGGTCCTCACGGAGATACCGGTTTGACAGGTCGTAAGATTATCGTTGATACTTATGGTGGCAAAGGTGCTCACGGTGGTGGTGCTTTCTCCGGAAAAGATCCTAGCAAGGTAGACCGTAGCGCAGCTTATGCAGCACGCCATATCGCTAAGAATATGGTAGCGGCAGGCGTAGCAGATGAAATGCTTGTACAGGTGAGCTATGCTATCGGTGTGGCTCGTCCGATCAATATCTTTGTAGATACTTATGGTCGTTCCCACGTCAATATGACGGATGGTGAGATTGCCCGCGTTATCGACCAGTTGTTCGATCTTCGCCCGAAAGCAATCGAAGAACGTCTGAAACTTCGTAATCCTATTTATCAGGAAACAGCCGCTTACGGCCATATGGGACGTGAACCGCAAGTGGTAACGAAGAAATTCTTCTCTCGCTACGAAGGGGACAAAACTGTGGAAGTAGAACTCTTTACATGGGAGAAACTTGACTACGTAGATAAAATTAAAGCTGCTTTTGGTCTGTAAAATAGTCTGAAAGCGAGCTTAGCTCGTTCAGTAAGAGCCACAACCTCAACTCCTTTTGGTAGGAAATAGAGGTTGTGGCTCTTGATTTTAAATAAGTTATATTTAAATAAATGTCTTTTGGATATTAATCTTCTTTTGCCGGAATTTGTTACTTTTGCCCCGTAAATAAACGACTGCCTAATGAAAACAAGATGTTGTTGTTCTAAACGCTATTTATTGGTGTTTTTTAGTTTACTTGTCAGCGTAGGTAGCATTCTGATGTCTGTCTTTCTATCTTCCTGCTCTTCTTCGGTGAAGAGTCCATTGCTACTATCTGCTGACTCATTGATGGAAATATATCCTGATAGTGCATTATCTATTTTGGAATCAATTTCCTCCCCACAGAAATTGCCACGTGCCGACAGAGCACTTTATGCGTTATTGCTTACGCAAGCAAGGCATAAAAATTATATTGCTTTAGAGGATGATTCGCTGATAAAAACAGCTGTTGAATACTATGGTGATAAGAAGAAAAGTGTACGTGCTGCAAAAGCTCATTATTATTGGGGAGCTACCTATCGAGAGAAAGGATATACTTCTTTTGCTGTAGACGAGTATTTAACGGCAATTCGACTGATGCCTGTTAGGGATGAATTCTTAGCAATGATTTATGATAATCTTGCGGACTGTTATGAAAAAGATGATTTGTATGATATAGCGATTGAGGCTTATCGTCAAGCTTATCAGATATTAGAGGGGGGAAGTCAGCAGACATATCCATTGAGAGGTATTGCACGTATCTGTTTATTGCAAAATAAAAAGGATAGCTCATTGTTGTACTATCAAAAAGCTCTTGATTATGCATTAGCAGAGCAAGACTCTAGTTTGATAGGGGCTCTTTATCATGATCTCGCTATGGTTTACAATGAAAAAAAAGATTATGTTCAAGCTGATAAATATGTATCAAAAGCAATGATTATGCAAGGGGATGATGCTGTTAATGTCTGTTTGTCAAAAGCTCAAATTATGTTGAACTTGAATAAACTTGATTCTGCCAGTTATTTCTTTAGTAAGAATATAGATCAACTTAATATTTATGGAAAGGCTGTTTGCTATGATGGAATGCATCAAATAGCAAAGAAAAGAGGTGAGTGGAAGATTGCGACAGAAAATATGGATGCATATAGAGTACTTTATGATTCTATGCAGATTATGAATGACAATGAAGAACTCAATCGACTTATGGATAAACATCAATTAGAAGAACATAAGAGGCTATTGTCAGAACATACTAAAATGCTGGTTTTTACTTTGGTTTCTGTATTCTTTTTCTTAATGATTATTTGTGTCTTTTGTTTTATGTGGAATGATAGGAAAAGGAAAAAGCGTTATATAGCATTACAACGTGAATTGACCCAAAATCGGGTAGATACTATGCTGCTCAAAGAGGAAGAAATTTCAGAAACTAATAAAGAAGATCTAGATAAGAAAAGGTCGAAGTTAACAGAGCAGCAAATTCAATTATGTATATCTGTACTTAAAACAACTAATTGTTATGATCAATTGGAAGCATTAGAGAAAGCGACTCCTAAACAGCTATTGGTGATGCGTAGTTTGAGAAAAGAGATACGTTCTGAAATTTCTAGTGCATTTGTTGATGTGATGATGAATTTGAAGGAACGTTATCCGGCTTTAACTGGTGATGATATATTTTATTGTGTTCTTTCATTGCTTTGTTGTTCGAAAACTGTCATAATGGAGTTAATGGATTCTACATCAGATGCTCTTAAAACCCGTAAAAATCGTATAAAGAACAAAATGGATGCTCAAATTTTCGATCGCGTGTTTGGCGTTGATATTCAGTGAGATATATTGATCCCTCTAGGTTGGTTTTGCTTCTAAATGAAAGGCTGTTACCATTGTTACCGCATAAAAATCGTTTTTTTTGCTTCCATCTGTGTATTTTTGGAGCGAAATTTTAAACCCATTTATTATGAAAACGAAATTTTTACCTTTTTTGTTGTTGACTGTCTTACTTCAAGTAAGTATGTTTTCTTTTGCACATGAAATGATATCTGCACGTCAAATCAGACTAAAGAATAAAACTGAGGTACAACATCGGTCTATCCCTGTTACTCCTGCTGCTTGTATTGAAAACTCATTGTTGTCTATTGACCTTCTTTCTACTGTTCCTACTGTAACCGTTACCATCAAAGATGCAGAAACAGGAGAAGTAGTTTATACATCTACTGATATAAATGTAGATAAGGTTTATATTGATCTTGCAGGTGAGGAAAAAGGTAAATATACTTTGGAGATACAACTTCCGAAGGAAGCCTTTATCGGAGATTTTGAATTAGATTAAATCTTTGGATATATATTATTTGCAACTAACATAAGATGATATACCTAAATCATTAACTGTTGAAGCCCCGCTGTTGAAATATATGGCGCATTGCTGAAATGACGATTTAGATGACCGAAAGGGGAAAGAATCGGTTCACTTTTATTCGTGGGCTTAATAAGCCTTGTGAAAGGCCCATAAAGGTATATTGAAACGTAAAATTAAAATCACTTTTTAATTGTGTGCTGGATTACTACTGGTAGGGTATTTGAACGATTTTATAGTTCAGATAATAAAGTTTATTCAGCAACAATGTGATACACCTGTTAGTAGATGAGAAATCTGTGATAGATGTATTCTCTGTGAGAAAAGCTCTTGGACTTCTATAAATAAGAAGTCCAAGATTTTTTTATGAAGATATAAATGTGGAGATAACAATGATCTCTGATTAAGTTGAATATGAATAACGGAATTTTTTCGTAATTTTGCCTCCTTGATATAATAAAGGATAGTGATGAAGATGAATCAGATAAATTCCGTATGCGTATATAGCGCTTCCAGTACCAAGATAGATGCTGTTTACT
The DNA here is from genome assembly GCF_024793605.1 of Bacteroides sp. BFG-637. Lineage (NCBI taxonomy): Bacteria > Pseudomonadati > Bacteroidota > Bacteroidia > Bacteroidales > Bacteroidaceae > Bacteroides > Bacteroides sp. BFG-637. The sequence goes on from NZ_JANUPD010000002.1 coordinate 1,739,205, forward strand.
TTCAAGCAGCCGAGACTCTCGGCCGTCTGCTTGCCGAACACCGTATCCGTTTGATAAACGGAGCCGGGAGTATTGGTCTGATGTGTTCTGTGGCAGATGCTGTGTTGAAAAATGGCGGTGAAGTGACCGGAGTGATTCCCCGCTTCATGGTGGAACAAAACTGGCATCATACTGGACTGACAGAGCTGATCGAGGTAGAATCCATGCACGAACGCAAACAGAAGATGGCCAATTTGAGTGATGGTATCATCGCTTTGCCGGGTGGATGCGGTACCCTTGAAGAATTGCTGGAAATTATCACTTGGAAACAGTTGGGGTTGTATCTCAATCCGATTATAATCCTCAATACAAACGGATTTTTCGATCCATTGCTCGAAATGCTTGAAAAGGCAATCGATGAGAACTTTATGCGACGCCAACACGGTGATATATGGAAAGTGGCACAGACGCCGGAAGAAGCGGTTCAGCTCCTTTATGAGACTCCTGTATGGGATATTTCCATTCGTAAATTTGCAGCGATATGATAGGCGACACACTAAGTTCCCAGAACGCGGATACCTTGTCTCTTCTCCAGCAGAAACAGATTAGTCCGGCAAAGGCAGACAGTGATAGTCTGCAGTTGGCCGATCTTCATGCTGTACAAGAGGTTGATTCCGGCTTTGAAGGAACCCCTATCTCCTACTCTCCCCGTACGGACGATGCTATTGCACTGACATTACTGGCTTGCTTCTTTCTTTCCTCCATTGCCTTGGCACGCGGAAAGAAATTTCTCTCCCAACAGGTGAAAGACTTTGTGTTGCATCGCGAACGGACGAGCATTTTTGATAGCTCTACGGCGGCCGATGTGCGTTATCTCCTTGTGCTTGTATTGCAGACCTGTGTCTTGTCGGGCATCACATTTTTTAATTATTTTCATGATACATCTCCCGCTCTGATGGATCATGTATCCTCCCTCCTTTTGCTGGGTATTTACGTTGGTTTTTGCCTCGCTTATTTCTTACTGAAATGGTTGCTTTATATGTTTCTGGGGTGGACTTTTTTTGATAAAAATAAGACAAATATATGGCTGGAATCGTATTCTGCGCTCATATATTATGTCGGATTTGCCCTTTTTCCGTTCGTCCTTTTCCTGGTTTATTTTGATTTGAGTCTAACGAATTTGGTTATAATCGGGTCTATTATTTTAATTTTCACTAAAATATTGATGTTTTATAAGTGGATAAAGCTTTTTTTTCATCAATTTAGCGGGCTTTTCCTATTAATTTTGTACTTTTGCGCTCTTGAAATAGTACCTTGTCTTTTACTGTATCAGGGTATGATTCAAATGAACAATATTTTGCTAATAAAATTTTAGGACGTTGAAAATTAAAAAAGTACTAGTGTCGCAGCCTAAGCCTGCGTCAGAGAAATCTCCCTATTACGACATAGCTGAGAAGTATGGCGTTAAAATAGATTTCCGACCCTTCATTAAGGTTGAAAGTCTTTCGGCGAAAGAATTTCGGCAACAGAAAATTTCGATTCTCGACCACACTGCCGTAATATTCACTTCGCGCCATGCTATTGACCATTTTTTCACTTTGTGTACAGAGTTGCGTGTGACAATTCCCGAGACAATGAAGTATTTCTGTGTGACGGAAGCTGTTGCATTGTATATTCAGAAATATGTGCAATATCGTAAGCGTAAGATCTTCTTTGGGGCTACCGGAAAGATTGAAGACCTGATTCCTTCCATCGTGAAGCATAAAACGGAGAAGTATCTCGTTCCGATGTCAGACGTACATAATGACGATGTGAAAAACCTGCTCGACAAGAACGGCATTCAGCATACGGAAGCTGTGATGTATCGCACGGTGAGCAACGACTTTACACCGGACGAGGAGTTTGATTACGATATGTTAGTGTTCTTCAGCCCTGCCGGAGTGACTTCTTTGAAGAAAAACTTTCCGGATTTTAATCAGAAAGAGATTAAGATCGGAACGTTCGGATCTACTACCGCACAGGCTGTACGTGACGCAGGTCTCCGTCTGGATCTTGAGGCTCCTACGGTGCAGGCTCCGTCAATGACTGCCGCACTTGACATGTTTATCAAGGAAAACAATAAATAAACAGAGTGGGTATATATACTTTGTGTAAAGCCGAAAGGCTGAATAGTAAAATTTTGATCGGAAAGATGTTTGAAGGCGGTGCTTCTAAATCGTTTTCCATCTTTCCGATACGCGTTGTATATATGCCTGTCGAGCAGGGAGAGGCTCCTGCTTCTATATTAATCAGTGTATCAAAACGTCGTTTTAAACGGGCGGTGAAACGTAACCGGGTGAAACGCCAGATACGTGAAGCCTACCGGAAGAACAAGTCTCTTCTGGTGGATGAACTGCAACGCCGGGAGCAACGGTTGGCCGTTGCCTTTATCTATCTGTCGGACGAGCTTGTTGCTACTGCCGAGCTGGAAGAGAAAATGAAAATAGCGCTTGCGCGCATCTCTGAAAAACTATTCTCATGAAACCTCATAACTCCCGGATATCTACCGCATGGGTATTCGTTACGGGAATTTTGAGAAAGGTATTTTCCTTCTTCCTGCTTGTTCCCATCTATTTTTACCGGATTTGTATTTCACCCCTTACTCCTCCCTCTTGTCGGTTCACGCCTACTTGCTCAGCGTATGCGCTCGAAGCAATTAAGAAACACGGTCCTATAAAGGGGCTTTATCTTGCTGTGCGGCGTATTCTGCGATGCCATCCCTGGGGTGGTTCCGGTTATGATCCCGTGCCTTGAAACAACTGAAATGAGAAATAGGAAATGAAAAAGAATGTGACTGATATTTTAGATATCCATACTCATAAACAGGAAGTTGATTCTCTAGGGAAATCTATCATCAATTATCCGTTATTGGCGGACTCTCCATCGTATATGCCTCTGGCAGAGAATGTGGAAGTGACTGTGGGTAGAGGATCTTATTATTCTGTCGGTATTCATCCTTGGGAGGTGAGAGAGAGTAATGTCAGTCAGCAATTGAGCTTTCTTCAACAGCAGTTGCAGGGAAAACAGTTTGTAGCTGTAGGAGAGGCGGGGCTGGATAAATTGGCGGAAGCTTCGATGGAGCTTCAGTTAGCGGTGTTTAAGGAACAGGTAAAATTGTCGGAAAAGCTCGGCATGCCGTTGATTATCCACTGCGTGAAAGCAATGGAAGAACTGCTGGCCGTGAAAAAAGAATCTCGTCCCCAACAACCTTGGATATGGCATGGCTTTCGTGGAAAACCGGAGCAGGCAGTACAGTTGTTGAAGAAGGGGTTTTATCTTTCTTTTGGAGAATATTATCCCGATGAAACGATGCAGATAGTCCCCGATGAACGCCTGTTTTTGGAAACGGATGACAGTTTGCTTGATATTGAAGATATCCTGTGTCAGGCAGCCAGGGTGCGTGGGGTAGAAGTGGAAGCGTTGCGTGAGGTGATTCGCCGGAATACCCAAAATGTCTTTTTTAAGGCGTAAGAGTTGTATCTTCCGAGAAAGAGTCGTACTTTTGTCGCACATGGAATTGAAATACAATAAAAACCAAATAATTAAAGAGTAATACGATGAATTTTGTAGAAGAATTGAGATGGCGTGGCATGTTGCAGGACATCATGCCGGGAACAGAAGAGTTGTTAAGCAAAGAGCAGGTGACTGCCTACTTGGGTATCGACCCGACTGCCGATTCGCTACACATTGGTCACCTTTGTGGAGTGATGATCCTTCGTCATTTCCAACGCTGCGGTCATAAGCCGTTGGCACTGATCGGCGGCGCTACAGGTATGATTGGTGACCCTTCCGGTAAATCGGCAGAACGTAACCTGCTGGACGAAGAGACATTGCGTCACAATCAGGCGTGTATCAAGAATCAACTTGCCAAATTCCTCGACTTCGAGTCGGATGTACCTAACCGTGCCGAGCTGGTGAACAATTACGACTGGATGAAAGACTTCACTTTCCTTGATTTTGTTCGCGAAGTAGGAAAGCACATCACTGTAAACTATATGATGGCGAAAGACTCTGTGAAACGTCGTCTGAATGGTGAAGCGCGTGATGGATTGTCATTTACCGAGTTCACTTATCAGTTGCTTCAAGGATATGACTTTCTTCATTTGTATGAAACGAAAGGCTGTAAGCTCCAGATGGGTGGTTCCGACCAGTGGGGAAACATTACTACCGGTGCCGAATTGATCCGCCGTACCAATGGGGGAGAGGTATTCGCGTTGACTTGCCCGCTGATTACAAAGGCTGATGGTGGTAAGTTTGGTAAAACAGAATCCGGAAATATCTGGCTGGACCCTCGCTATACTTCACCTTACAAGTTCTATCAGTTCTGGTTGAATGTAAGCGACTCCGATGCCGAACGTTATATTAAAATCTTCACTTCTATCGAGAGAGAAGAAATTGAAGCATTAATTGCCGAACATCAGGAAGCTCCGCATTTGCGTCTCCTCCAGAAACGTCTGGCTAAGGAAGTGACTGTGATGGTTCATTCTGAAGATGACTATAACGCAGCAGTAGACGCATCGAACATTTTGTTCGGTAATGCGACTTCGGAAGCTTTGCGCAAACTGGATGAAGATACGTTGCTTGCTGTATTCGAAGGAGTGCCTCAATTTGAGATTTCCCGTGATGCATTGGCAGAAGGAGTAAAGGCTGTTGATCTATTCGTTGATAATGCGGCCGTATTTGCGTCGAAAGGTGAAATGCGTAAGTTGGTTCAGGGCGGTGGCGTTTCGTTGAATAAGGAGAAGCTGGCGACCTTTGATCAGGTAATTACGACTGCTGACCTGCTCGACGAGAAATATCTGCTTGTTCAGCGCGGTAAAAAGAACTATTATCTGCTGATTGCAAAGTAATAATGCACGATTCACTCGATAGAATATAAAAAAGTGAACGAAATATTTGGAGGTTTGCTTGCAAACCTCTATCTTTGCACCGCTTTTTAACAGAAAGCACATAAGTTTGGACTATGGTGTAATGGTAGCACAACAGGTTTTGGTTCTGTTTGTCCAAGTTCGAATCTTGGTAGTCCAACGAAGAAAAGCCCTGAAAGAGAATATCTTTCGGGGCTTTTTCTTTTTTGTGGATGCAAAGTCACTTCTTGAGTCATTAGAACGTTCACATACGGAACAACAACACGATGATTTCTATATTTTGGTTGCCGAAGTCGAGAAAAATGCCTTGAAGAAGTATCTCTTTATTAGGATGTAAGAAATTTATTATAGCTTATTTGTACGTAATATTGACTGTTTCGATGTTTGCCTTACTCATATTTGAATAGACTTCTATATTGTTAGCGATAATATATTTACAGTTCTATAATAAATCCGAATACCGTTTTTAATAAATAGTGGGGGAGTTTATTAAGAACGGTATCTGGGTTTATTAAAAACTATTTTCAGGAAATTATTGGAATGTTTGGGATTTATATATACAAAATGGGAGAAAATCAGTGCTGATTTTCTCCCATTCGGTTCTTCCATATATGGAAATATATGTTTTGATAATGTGTTATTATGTCTTGATTTTTATATAACTCATATTGCTTTTTCTTTTTCTGTTCCTCAAAGATACAAAATAAAAAGAGGAAAGTCAATAGCTGATCTTATTTTAATGGAAGCTTTTGGCTGCATTAAGTAGAAATCTCTCCCAAAACGTATTATAGTTCGTTAAAAAAGTGTACATTGCACAGATTCTGGACATTTTTGGTGGATAATTGGAACAAAATTGCAAGGTAAACCCGTTTTCTTTTGCTATTTTTGCATCGTGTACGTAAACGAAGTGCACGTAGAAAGAGAACTTATTCAATAACTATAAATAAATAAGGTATGAAAACGAACTATGAAATTCGCTATGCTGCGCATCCGGAAGATGCAAAAAGTTATGATACAACAAGAATCCGCAGAGATTTCTTAATCGAAAACATATTTGTCCCCAATGAAGTAAATATGGTATATTCCATGTACGACCGTATGGTGGTAGGTGGTGCGCTTCCGGTAGGAGAGGTGCTGACGCTCGAAGCGATTGATCCGCTGAAAGCTCCGTTCTTCCTCACCCGTCGCGAAATGGGTATCTACAATGTCGGCGGTCCCGGTATTGTGAAAGCTGGTGACGCAGAGTTCGAACTGGACTATAAAGAAGCTCTTTATCTGGGGTCGGGCGATCGCGAAGTGACTTTCGAAAGCAAAGACGCTGCCCATCCTGCTAAATTCTACTTCAACTCACTGACTGCACACCGCAACTATCCCGACCGTAAGGTGACGAAAGCCGATGCCGTGGTAGCTGAAATGGGCTCTTTGGAAGGTTCCAATCACCGCAACATCAATAAGATGTTGGTGAATCAGGTGTTGCCTACCTGCCAGTTGCAGATGGGTATGACGGAACTCGCTCCGGGAAGTGTGTGGAACACAATGCCGGCACACGTACACAGCCGTCGTATGGAAGCCTACTTCTATTTCGAGATCCCCGAAGATCATGCTATCTGCCACTTCATGGGTGAGGTAGGCGAGACGCGTCACGTATGGATGAAAGGCGATCAGGCCGTTCTTTCGCCCGAATGGTCAATCCACTCGGCTGCTGCTACCCACAACTATACCTTTATCTGGGGAATGGGTGGCGAGAACCTCGACTACGGCGATCAGGACTTCTCGTTGATTACGGATTTGAAATAACAACTACAATAATTTTCCTAATTTAATAACAAAAAGAATTATGAATCAGTTTTTGAATTTTTCTTTGGAAGGTAAAGTAGCTCTCGTTACAGGTGCTTCTTATGGTATCGGATTTGCTATTGCTTCTGCATTTGCAGAACAAGGCGCTAAAATTTGTTTTAACGACATCAATCAAGAGTTGGTAGACAAAGGCATGGCTGCTTATGCTGAAAAAGGTATCAAAGCTCACGGTTACGTATGCGACGTGACAGACGAACCGGCTGTTCAGGCGATGGTTGCTACGATTGCGAAAGAAGTAGGTACAATTGATATCCTTGTAAATAACGCAGGTATTATCCGTCGTGTTCCTATGCACGAGATGGATGCTGCTGATTTCCGTCGTGTAATCGACATCGACTTGAATGCTCCGTTCATCGTTGCTAAGGCTGTTTTGCCGGCTATGATGGAAAAACGTGCAGGTAAGATCATCAACATCTGTTCTATGATGTCCGAACTGGGTCGTGAAACTGTATCTGCTTACGCTGCTGCTAAAGGTGGTTTGAAGATGCTGACTCGCAATATCTGTTCTGAATATGGTGAATACAACATCCAGTGTAATGGTATCGGCCCGGGTTACATCGCTACTCCGCAAACTGCTCCTCTTCGTGAGCCGCAGGCAGACGGAAGCCGTCACCCATTCGATTCATTCATCTGCGCTAAGACTCCTGCCGGTCGTTGGTTGGAAGCGGAAGAACTGACAGGTCCTGCCGTGTTCCTTGCTTCTGAAGCTTCTAACGCTGTTAACGGTCACATTCTCTACGTAGATGGTGGTATTCTTGCTTATATCGGAAAACAACCGAAATAATATAAGATAGAAGAGATTCCGGTAAGGTGATAGAATGGCAAAGAGCATCCTCTTTTCATCTGTCACCTTATTTTTTATTATTCCCTTTGCAGGATATAATAGCCTCTAATTTACAAAGTATATGTTATTTATTCAATGTAGACTAATTATGAGAAAGATATTAATTCTGTTTGCTGTAGCCTTGATCGGTTTTGCTTCCTGTGCCGACAGCAAGCAGTCAATGACAGTCACAGTGACCAATCCTTTGGCTCTTGAACGGGCAGGGGAGATGGTTGAAGTGCCGATGAGCGATGTGGTCGCTAAATTGAAACTGGCGGATACGGCACAAATTGTGGTGCTTGACGTCGACGGTCAGCAAGTGCCTTATCAGGTGACGTATGATGAGAAGGTGGTCTTCCCCGTTACGGTAGGGGCAAACAGTGCGGTTACTTATACCATTCAACCGGGCACACCTGCACCTTTTGATGTCATTGCTTGCGGTAAATACTACCCCGAACGTCTGGACGACGTTGCCTGGGAGAATGATCTTGGCGGATTCCGTGCTTATGGTCCTGCTTTGCAGGCTCGTGGAGAACGTGGTTTCGGCTACGATCTTTTTACGAAGTATAACACTACGGAGCCGATTTTGGAATCTCTGTATGCTGAAGAGCTCAATCCTGAAAAGCGTGCCAAGATAGCCGAACTGAAAAAGACAGACCCGAAAGCCGCTTCCGAATTGCAGAATGCCATCTCTTACCATATCGACCATGGATACGGTATGGATTGCTATGCCGTAGGACCCACATTGGGTGCCGGCGTTGCCGCTTTGATGGCAGGTGACACTATTATCTATCCTTACTGCTATCGCACACAGGAAATCCTTGATAATGGTCCGCTGCGTTTCACGGTGAAGCTGGAGTTTAATCCGCTGGTGGTCCGTGGAGATTCTAACGTGGTGGAAACACGCGTCATCTCCTTGGATGCAGGTTCTTATCTCAATAAAACAGTTGTTTCATATACCAATTTGAAAGAAGCAATGCCGGTAACTACGGGACTTGTGTTGCGTGAACCGGACGGTGCGGTGGTGGCAGATGCTGCAAATGGCTATATCACTTACGTAGATCCTACAACTGACCGTAGCGGTGCAAACGGTAAGATATTTGTCGGTGCTGCGTTCCCTGCACAGGTAAAAGAGGCGAAAGTGGTTCTTCTTTCCGAAAAGGAAAAGAAAGATCGTGGCGGAGCCGACGGTCATGTGCTGGCTATCAGCGAATATGAGCCGGGTGCTGAATATACTTATTACTGGGGATCTGCCTGGGATAAGGCGGCTATCAAGACTCCGGATGCCTGGAATAAATACATGGCTGAATATGCGCAGAAATTGCGTACTCCGCTGGCGGTGGCATATTAATGCGCTAAATTGCTTATACGGTCACAAAAAGAGGATTGTCGGGGTATGTCGAAATACCTTCTTTAATTTCTTTTTAGTCACGGAGTGAGTGATTTGTTATTGAATATCATGCGTCTTTTTCAATAGATTAGGCAAAAGTTTCTTTGATAAAAAGAAACTTTTGCCTAATCTTGTCTTTCTAAAGAAGAAAGAAATTTTTGTGTTACAATGTTTTTGAGCTATCTCTTAAAAGCGTGTTGTTCGTAATATTCGTATGTCGTTCCGTCTTCTTTCTCTTTTTCACGAAGTTCATAGATTAATTCATTATCAGTCATTGTGGTCACTGTCCACACTTCTGTGTAATTATCTTCTTCAGTGTCGATGAGAGTCAGCTTATTGCCGGAGTAACTCCATGTACCATGATAATAATTAGTACTTCCGGAAGAGTTATAAACGTCTTTCTCGACATAAGTACCATCTTCCTTGAACTCTATGGAGTAACGATTGGTTCCATTTACAAAATCTTCTTTAGAGTCACTTACTTTTTCACCATCTTCCCATTCTTGTGAAAGATAGTACACTCCATTCCATGTTCCTAACAGTAAATCGCGTGAACCGACAGTGTCATCGTCGTCATCGCCACAGGAATAAATGCTGAATGACAGTAATACTGCAACTATGCAAACAGTTGCTTTCCAGATTGTTTTCATAATAAATTGTTTTAATTGTTTGATTTTGAGATGATTTGTTTTATGGGTTTATTTGATAATCGTTTCCACATGTCCATTCTTGAAGAACAGGTAGAACGAGCTGGAATACATCCATTGCACTTCTCCATTTGATTCTTGAATAGTCTGCGGTTTGCCGAAAGCCAGCAGACATTCATCTTCCGTCATGCCTTTCACCGGCTTGTTGATGCTGATTTCATTCCAGTGAGTGATTGGTGAAAGTTGCTTCATTACGATGAAGTCGAACATTTTATTTAATACTTGCGATTCCACCTGTACGAAGTCATCCATGATTTCTTTGTGAGATGCTTTCTTGTCCGGTTGCAACTTCTCCATGGGAGTGATTTTCTTCATTATCACTGCTGATGATTCTATCCGTATATTGGAAAGATAGTAGACCAACTTGCCGTCTTTTACTTGAAACAGGGCTTTGCAATAGTAAGTATTCTTCTGATTTGAATCTGCTTGCGAGGCAAGTATCAGATCGCAACTGAAGTTTTTAGCCGGTACGTTTACCTCTGTGATCCCTTCCCGTAGCTGCGGACAGACATTTTTGATGGTCCATAACAGTGCATTAGCGTAGATGTTCTCGTCTTGCATGCTGCTGAAAGGGGTAAATCCGCTGACCACATATTTATTGCCGTCTGCACTGATGGGATAGCTCTTTTTCTGTTCGGTGAAAGTCTGTGCTATCAGCGGGATAACTCCCGTCAGCAGATACATGATTGCCAGAAATTGTCGTTTGGTCATCATATTCCGTTATTTTTAAGAAAACAGCATCCACGGCCCTTTTTGCGAAGAGAAAAGATCGTGGACGCTGAATAAATAATATGGTTTATTGAGGTTTGGTTGTCCTTAGAAGGCAATACCCAGACGAATCATAAAGTTACTGGTCTTGAATCCGTCGGCATCGCTGAATGTATCTATGAATCCGCGTTGATAGGTGAGATCCAGGTTGAAACGGTTGTACCAGACTCCTACACCGATATTCATACCGGCATCGAAATGATTGTAGTCAACTTCCATGTAATCTGCGTAATCTCCCCAACTGATGCTCTCCCCGTCTGTTTTCATTTTACTTGTGTAATCGTAGCTGGCAAAGACTCCTACATGTGGGTCGATATGAACATTGTCCGCCACTGCAAATTTCCATCCGAATGTGAACGGAGAGTATTGTATATTATGAGCCATGCACTTCGTGTCTTCCACTTTGAAACCACGGGAGCCGAGTCCAAATTCCATTCCCCAGTATCCTCCTGTGCTGCCTAAAGGCTTCTGGTAGCCAAATGTTGCGTTATATCCGATGTTTGAGTCAGCTCCTTCGGCTCCGTCACCGGAGAAGTTCATGATATTCAAACCTGCACGCAAGAACCATTGTGTGCTGCTGGCTTGCTTCTCTGTTTTGACGATTGCGCTTCTGGATGATACGATTTGCGCTTGAGTTCCTACGCACAATAAGAGTGCGGCAACCATTGATAGTACTTTTTTCATTGTTATTTATGTTTTAGTGATTAATTCTTATTCTTAACGACAGGTGCTATCTGGCTTCTTCCATCCGTGGGTGATAGCTTCTGCAGACGTATCCATTCATAATCGTCCTGGGTGGCAGGATGCCAGTTGACGAAAATGCCGGGATAACCTACTACTGTAACCGTGTATCCCCCTGTTTTTTCATTATCTTCCACTTTGAAAGTGGCTCCCATGATGACATCGCAGTTGTATTTGATGGTGGACAGATACGTCCCCCATGCACGGATGTTGTCAAGTTCTCCTTTCATGGCGATCTCCACTTCCTCTTTGCTTAGTGTCCATTCATCCTTGATCCGTCCCTTATCTTCCAGTATTTTCACCTCGACAACTGTGGGTTTGACACAAACTTCAGTAACTGCATCGCCTGCACGTGCCTGTGCATCACGAAACTTGAAGACCGTCTTTTGCGCATGGGCTCCGACGGCACAACCGACAACCAGAGCAATAATCAGAAATAGTTTTTTCGTTTTCATGTCCTTTTGTGATTAGATGTTAATATGTCTGCAAAGGTATGCGAAAGGAGTATACCACTGGGAGAAAGCATAGTTCCAAGAAAGAAACGGAATTGTATCCTATTTGGATACACTCGGGAAGTTTCCGGTGTTGATGCTGTCGGAAAAATCGCGGAAGAAATCGTGTCCGAGGATGCAGGAGATGCGCCAGAGCAGGTGGATGTCGATATTCTCTTTCCGGAATATCTTGTAAACATTGGGGCGTGTGCAGCATAGTTGGGTAGCGAACCAGGTGACGGTGCGTCCCTGTTCGTGAAGCGTGCGTTCAATAAGTTGTCCCGCATGAATCATGTGCCTATTCTGCTTATGTGTGTCCCCCCAGACTCCCGTTGGGCGGACAAATTCATCTAATGTTGACAGGAATATATAGAAAAGGCGTGGGAATCTCATCTTCGTCCGTTCCGTGTTCAAGGCCTTCGCAATGCCAACTACCGGGAACGAACAACGTAGAAAGCCCACGCCGATATGTACAACACCCGTAACCTCCCTTTGTTTGTCAAAGTGAGGCACGGATGTATATAAATACACATCAGGAGGACGTCTTAGTTGCTGTCCGTCATTCCGATAGGTCAAAGTTTGCGAAGTTTTGAACACAAATGACAAACGCTTGTAAACGTCTTCTCAATATAAACATCTCTCTCCCGTCACCCGAAGGCTTTCTGCGGAAGAGAACGTTGCAAATGTATAAAAAAATACGGTTGGAAAGGGTAATGTGAATCAGAAACTTTTTGAATGCAGGTTGTTTTGCCCTCTTTTTGCCCTTTACCGGGCGAAATGCGGTTGCGCTGACATCTTATAAGAAAGAGGAGGAATCTTTCAATTTTGGGCACGAAACGGGCTTTAAACTACAAAAGCCGGGGTATAATACCTCGGCTTATATTTTTTCTTCTTGTCAGGGAGCTTTTTTTATTCATCAGAAACCTTCCTTTCTTATCAGGAAGCTCTGTTCTTTTCGAAGTTTCTGTTTTCTCAAAGATTATAAACCTTGAATTCATAGCCTTCCTCTTTCAGGAATTCGATAGCGCGTGGAAGTGCGTATTGCAGGTTGCCGTTGTTCCATGACTTCAGCGAATCGTGGAAAGTGATGATGGAACCGTTTCGCGCATAGCGTTTCACGTTGTTCAGCACTTGTTCCGGACTCATCCGTTTACTGTAATCACGGGTCACGAGATCCCACATAATAATGCGGTAATGATAGCGCAACGTATAATACTGCCTGAATCCCATATGTCCGTGTGGCGGACGGAAGAGATCGGAATGAATCATATCATCTACCTTTCTGGCATTTGCCAGGTAATCCGGATTGGAATATTCAAATCCACGGATGTGGTTGAAAGTATGGTTGCCGATGCGGTGTCCGTGCTCTACCACCATCCGGTATTCATCCGGGTGTTTGCGTATATTGTCGCCTACCATGAAAAAGGTAGCTTTAATATGATGCTTTTCCAGTATTTCCAGTACCCAGGGAGTCACTTCGGGGATGGGGCCGTCATCGAAAGTCAGATAGACTGCCCGTTCATTCGGGTCCATCCGGAAGATAGCCTGTGGATACAACGCCCGGAAAAGCCAAGGTGGTTGTTCTATAAACATGAAAATCTGCGTTAAACAAGTATTAAGTAATAAGTATTAAGTAATAAGTATTAGGTATTATACCGTGCGGAAGATATGTCGGAAGCTGCGAATAATACTTAATACTTATTACTTAATACTTGATATTTATTTCCCTTTCATTCTCGTTACGTATTCGTTGTATAGTTGATCGAGTTGCGTTGAGTAATGTTTTGCGAGTTCTTCTGATTTGTATTTTTCCATTAAGCGGACTTCGGCGTCAAGCAAGCTGGCGTTGTACACGAAGTTTTCGCTGGCGATGGCAAGCTGGTTATCGTTCAGGCTAAGATACCAGATCATGTATTCGAGCGACTTGTTGGCAAGTTCGTCGATGATCTTGTTGGCTTTCTCGTTCTGTCCCAGTTGATAATAAGACTCTGCCATTTGGAAGGCGCCGTTTGCCCAGTCATACGGTACGTTGTATGCCGGAATCATCTTTTCAGCGTAATCGAGCGCGGCGAGTGCTTTGTCCTTTTTGCCTTCTTTGATGAGCTGACCTACAAGTTGCGTGAAGATACGGCGGTGCGTGTAGCACATGCGCATCACGTTCTCGTCAATGTAGATACCCGGTTTGTCGATACCGCCGAACTTGAACTTGTTCATCAGGTTGTCGTACATCTTTTCACTGTCGATCTTGCTGTCCAGCTTGTCCGTATCGAACGGAGTGAAGCGGTAGGCGAGACCCTCCTGTGTGAAGTGGTTGCCCATGCCCAGATGGTTTTCGCTTCCTACGGTGATTGCCATATAGATAGGTCGTTCCCAGTTGGCATTGGCAAGCATCTCGAGCATCATCAGTTCACTCTTGTAGAGGGCGCGTTTCGGGTTGCCGTTGGCGTCTCTAAGGGTGATTGTCATGTATTCGGGGATAGAGTCGCCCAGAGCTTCCGGAATCTTCATGCCGGAGCGGCGTACGGCTTCCTTATCTATCTTCATGACGATGCTGTCCGTAGGGATGAGCGGGAGCTGTATTTCTTTTCCTGTCTTTTTGAGAAGTTCTTTCAATTGGTCGTTCTTGCCAAGCATCCAGCGGTTGATGATTTCCTTCAGTTCATAAGGATTCTCACCGAAGATGGAGTGAACGAGTGACAATATGGTAGTGTCTCCTTGTGCAGCCAGTTCGTTTGCCTGTTTGAAATAGCTGTCGATGAGAGCCTTCATTTCCGGACGGATAGAGATATATTCGTTTTGTCCTTCCACGTATTCCACACGGTCCCAAGTGATAGGGAGTGACGGAGAATCGTAGGCCGGACGTTTCATCTGGTCGATATACCAGTCTGTTTGCAGGTAACTTAAGTTACAGGTACGGGCATCCGTGCGGAAACCTTCCGTTTCCTGATTGTACCACAATGGGAAGGTATCGTTATCACCATTGGTGTAGATAATCGGGTTGCCTTCTTCCTGCAAAGTCATCAGGTAGTTCTGTCCGAAGTCGCGGGCAACGAAGCGTCCGCTGCGGTCGTGGTCATCCCATGTCTGTCCCGCCATCTGGATGGGGACGAACAAACAGAGAACAGAAGCCAGAACGGCTGCCGGAAGTTCCTGCATCTTGGCATAATCCCGCAACATACGGATGATGCCTGCCACTCCCATACCTACCCAGATGGCAAAGGCGTAGAACGAACCGGCATACGCATAGTCTCGTTCACGGGGTTGTGCAGGAGTTTGGTTGAGGTAGAGCACAATGGCGATACCTGTCATAAAGAACAGGAAGAATACCACCCAGAACTGCTGGATGCCTCGCTGGCTATGGTAAGCCTGCCAGAAGAGTCCGATCAAACCGAGAATCAGCGGCAGACAGTAGAATACATTATGACCTTTATTGTTTTTGAGATCTTGCGGAAGCAATTCCTGGTTACCTACCAGCAGGTTGTCGATAAACGGAATACCGGTGATCCAGTTGCCGTGCTCGATTTCTCCGCTACCCTGTATGTCATTCTGCCGTCCGGCAAAGTTCCACATGAAGTAACGCCAGTACATGAAGTTCAACTGGTAGGAGAAGAAGAATTTGATATTTTCCCATTGGGTAGGCATGTTTACCATCACCATTTCTCCACACTGGTCATAAGGAACGTCATATCCCTTGATGTCCACCCATTGTTTGTAGAGCGGTGCGTGTGACGAACTGTACATACGCGGGAAAAGCATATTCTGTGCATATTCGTATTCCACACGTCCGGGAAGTTCGATATAAGAGTCTTTTTCGTCGGGCGAAGTCTTTTCCTTGCGGACAAACTTGCTTCCTGCTTCCGACTGGCGCGGGATGCAATATCCGTCTTTTACATCGAGTGCCACTTTCGAAGAGAAGGCAGGACCGTAGAAAAGCGGGCGGGTTCCGTATTGTTCACGACCGAGATATTCGCCCAGTGTGAATATATCTTCCGGTGAGTTCTGGTCCATCGGAGTGTTGGCAGTAGAACGGATAACGATCAGTGCATAAGAAGAATATCCGATTACGATCATCATGGTGCACAGCAAAGCCGTGTTCATGGTGCGGGCGGTGATACGCCATCTCTCTTTGATCTTGGCCTGTACACTCGGAGCGAGGTAAAGTCCCAGTGCGGCGATCACCAAAATACCGATGATGATACTGCTGGCTCCGTGTCCGTAGAACGGGATACCCAGTAGAGCAATCGTCAGGATAAAGGAGATAGCCATGCGTGTTTTGCTCTTTTCGGTATAGCTTTCGTATACGCCCCAGATTAGAGCGGCTGCAAGCAGGATGATGTAAACCACTACACCTGAATTGAACGACATTCCGAGTCCGTTGACAAACAACAGCTCAAACCAGCCGCCTACTTTCACAATACCCGGTACGATGCCGTATAGCACAGCAGCAACGAGCACCATTGAACCGCAGAGAGCGATTAACGAACCTTTGGCAGTAGCGTTTGGAGTTTTCTTGTAGTAGTATACCAATACGATGGCGGGCAGACAAAGCAGGTTCAGCAGGTGGACACCGATACTTAATCCCGTCAGATAGGCGATGAGGATAATCCAGCGGTCGCTATGAGGCTGGTCGGCCACGTCTTCCCATTTCAGAATCAACCAGAAAACGACAGCGGTAAACAGGGAGGAGAAGGCATATACTTCACCTTCTACGGCGGAGAACCAGAATGTGTCACTGAACGTATAGACCAGTGCACCCACCAGTCCGCTACCCATAATCGTGATAAGCTGTCCTTTGGTGATATTGTTTTCGTCAGTGATAATCAATTTGCGTACCAGATGGGTGATGCTCCAGAAAAGGAACAAGATACAGGCACCGCTCATCAGGGCGCTCATGTAGTTCACCATTTTAGCAACGGTAGTCACGTCGGAAGCAAATTGAGTAAACAGGTTCGCCATCAGCATGAAGAAAGGTGCGCCGGGCGGGTGTCCGACTTCCAGTTTATAGCCGGTGGTTATGAACTCCGGGCAATCCCAGAAACTTGCGGTTGGTTCTATTGTCAGGCAGTAGACGGTTGCCGTAATGATGAATGTAAGCCAACCCATAAGGTTGTTTACGGTTCTGTACTGTTTCATTAGCACTATCGTAGTTTATTCGTTAAAAACAAATTATGAGGTCGCAAAGATAGTGATTTGTAAGGATAATGAGGAAGAAAGTAAGAAATATTAAGTAACAAAGGGGTGATTTACTATCTCTTTCACTCTTCCGGGAGGCAGCAGAGAGGGAAGATACATTTTAAAACAAGATAGCCGGATATCTATATAAAGTCTATGTTTAATGATGGTGATGATGCTCTCCTAAAACCCGGTGAGGCAATGTACCGTGTCCCAATAGCTCGATAGGGCAGTTGAAGTTTCTTTCCAGCCATTCGGTAGTGACGCCTGTATCCGGATGGTAATCCAGCGTTTCGTTGACACAAGCGATGGATTTTACTTGTTGTAGCACGGTACCGATATCATGGCTGACAAGGATGATGGCACACCCTTTATTGATTTCAGCCAATAACTCATAAAGACGCGCTTCGAAACGCTTGTCGATATACGTGCTGGGTTCATCGAGAATCAATACCGCAGGGTCGGAGATGATGGCGCGCCCCAACAGGGCACGTTGCAGTTGTCCGCCGCTTAATTGGCCGATAGAACGGTGTTCGAGGCCTTCGAGCCCCATGCGGGAAATAATCTGTCTGCCTTTCTCCTTCTGTTCGGGAGTGAATCGGGAAGTGAGTGACTTTTGTATGCTCAATCCGGATAGAATCACTTCTTCCACGGAAATAGGAAACTTCCGGTCTATGGTGCTGTATTGAGGCAGATAACCGAGGAGGGGAGAGGATTTTGCGGAAGAACTTTGCCGGGAACTTTTGGCAGATGGTTTTGCAGAAGTCTCTTCAGGGGTCTCTTCGGGCGTATGGAATATAATTTCCCCTCCCGTTGGCTTCAACAGACCGAGGATGCACTTTATAAGCGTCGTTTTGCCGCCTCCGTTCGGACCTATAATACCTAGAAAATCCCGTTCGTAGATGCTTAGATTAACATCGTGAAGAACAGTGCGGCCGTCATATCCGGCAGAAAGATTCTTTATTTCGATTATTGGTTTCATCGTTGGAAATGGCTTGATGGGTTCTTTCTTTATACGTTTATTTTGTTGCCGCCTGTGGCGCAAGGGCTTTGGCTACATTCAGCATTTCTTCTTCCCAGTCGTAACTTAGCGGATTGATAGGGATCACTTTCGTTCCGGTTTGCTGCGCGATGGTTTCCGCATTGCGTTTGTCAAATTCCGGTTGCACAAAGATAACGCGTACATCTTCTGCCTGACACAGGTCTATCAAGGCTTTCAGATGGGCGGGGGAAGGCTCTTTGCCTCCTTCTTCGATGGAAATCTGATGCAATCCGTAGTCGCGGGCGAAGTAGGAGAGGGCCGGATGATAAATCATGAAGGCTTTGGCTGCTTCGGGAACGGAGAGTTGACGGCGAATCAGGCTGTCGGTGTGCTGGATGCGCTGGCAGAGCGAATCGTAACGGTTTCTGTAGTATACTTCATTTGCCTTATCCAGTTGGCTAAGGGCTTTGTAGGTGTTTCCTGCAATGATTAAAGCATTACCGGTGGAATTCCATACGTGCGGCTCTACGGCGTGGATATGTCCGTCGTGGCTGTTATGTCCGTGGGTGTGGTCGTGATCATCATTGTTGAGTATGAGGTCGATCCCTTTGGAGGTGTCGAACACTTGGATATGGGGGGTATTGTTCATTAAACGATCCATCCAGGTCTGTTCGAAGCCGATGTATCCGATGCGGAAATAAGCTTTGCTGTCTCCCAGAGAAACAAGTTGTTGGGGGACAGGATCATAAGTTTCCGGGCTGGAACCTTTGGGGACCATGCTGACTACTTTAAATTTATCTCCGGCAATAGCTTCCGTGAAATAACGTTGCGGTTCCAGGGTGACGGTAATCACCGGTTTTGCTTCGTCATCGTTGCCTGCTTGGGAAGAGCGTCCTGTGCAGGCTGCCATTAGGAGGCAGGCACTAAGGAGGAAAAGGGTTCTCATATCTTTTAGTTGTTTTTTCATGACTTCTTCTATTTCGGGGTTTCTTTCTTATCTTGTTCCTATTCTTATTTCCGGGCCCGTAATATTTCCCGTTTACCACCCGGAGGTCCGGGCAGGCGTTCTACTGTGAATCCGGCTGTCTGTAACATCCGGCGGACGACACCTTTGGCGCAGTAAGTGGTCAGGATGCCATCTCTATCTAATAAAACGTAGAGGCGGTTGAATAGTTCTTGCGACCACATTTCCGGCTGCTTTTCCGGTGCAAAGGCATCGAAGTAAATGAGGTTAAATGAAGTATTCAGGGCAGGTGATTCAGCGTTGGTTACGCTATCATTGACATTGCTTATTGTCTGTTCTCTGTTTTCAACCCATTTATTAACGTCTGTCTCTACTTTCTGTAGGGTGAAGTGTGGAGTGAGTTGCACGTCTTTCTCCCAAGGTGATGTATGAAGTTGCTTAAACAATTCGATGGCCGGTTGTTGCCGGTCGGTCGTTGTTAATTGTTCATCATTGGAGATATATCCTAGTTGCTCTATCGTCTGCCATTCCAGCGGGTAGAGTTCCAATCCTGTATAGTGTATATTCCGTCCGCTTCTTTCTGCTTCTTCGAGGGTGAGCCAGGCGTTTAGCCCTGTCCCGAAGCCGATTTCAAGAATACGCGGAGTAGTGGCGGAAGAGGCTTTAAGTCCCATATCGATGAAAATATGTTGAGACTCCGTGCGTGCCCCTTTCGTTGAATGATAATGTTCATTCAATTCCGGAACAAACAGGGTAGCACTCCCGTCATCGGTTTTCTCAATAATCCTTTTCATCATACAATCTCTAATACTTACTGCCTAACGTCTAATACTTTATACTTACTACCTAATACTTATTTCTTATCCTGCCATAGCATCCCAGGCACTTTCGAGCACATACAGGAGGAGGATATAGCGTATCAGTTTGCCGACAAACATGGAAACGATGGTGAGCCATGTGTTGCTTCGCATAAATCCCAGTGCAATGGCTATCACTTCCCCAATGGCGGGAAGAAAGGTGAAGAAGGCCATCAATGCTCCTTTCCCTTGCAGGAATTTCACCATTTTGTCTACTTTCTCTTTCTTTACCTTGAAATATTTCTCAATCCAGCTGATTTTGCCCAGACGCCCCATGTAGTAGCAGGTCATTCCACCTACTGTATTGCCCAGAGTGGCGGAGATCAGACAGGCTATCGGGGGCAGGCCGAGTTTCACCAGTGCCACCAGTACCAGTTCGGAACTGAAAGGCACGATGCTCCCAGCCAATAAAGCCGAGATGAATAATCCCGGGAGTCCCCATTCTATGAGGAGTTGTATCGTTGAATCTATAAAAGCGTCCATATATTAAAAGCAAATAAGAGGATGAGACCGACCAATGAAAGGATGAAAAACACATTCGAACTTTTACTATTGGTCAGTACAAAGAAATGTCCGATCAGGATGCTGTTGCTTATGATAAGCAAAGGCAATAGGGCACTGCAATATATCGGTTGCAGGGCAATCAGCAGGAACAGGAAAATCGTCAGGTCTATCAGGAATTGGAGATAGGCGCGTGTGCGTATCTTATCCTCAAATCCGGCGGCGATGCAATGGACGGCACTGACGATGAACATCACCAACAGATAGCCGAGTATTGCCAGTTCCCAAGGCTGGAGGATTTGCAGGTTGAAGAATTCCCCGAAAGTTAGTAGCTGATTGAAAGGGCGGTAGAACAACTCCATCTCGTTGTAGAAGAAGGCGTGTCCGAACAACATCCAGTATGGCAGCATCCATCCGAGCAGCGCACCGCAGAAACTACGCGGAGTGAGCGACTGGAAACGGTAGGCTTCGAGCAACCAAAGCATCGAGAGGATGGTGAACTGTGGGAACAGAATACTTCCTGCTCCGATAAAGAAGAAGGAATAGAATAAATAACCCGCAGCTTGAGTTTGCTGGTAGCTTTTAAACAGAAAATAAATGGAAATGAGAAAGCCTAGGGCAACAATATCTCCTGTATATAGGAAATGCATTTTCGGGCAGACGGTG
This sequence comes from Bacteroides sp. BFG-637, assembly GCF_024793605.1. Classification (NCBI taxonomy): domain Bacteria; kingdom Pseudomonadati; phylum Bacteroidota; class Bacteroidia; order Bacteroidales; family Bacteroidaceae; genus Bacteroides; species Bacteroides sp. BFG-637. The sequence goes on from NZ_JANUPD010000002.1 coordinate 1,760,010, forward strand.
ACCAGCAGGAAATAGATAGCCGTCTGCATGGATGCCCTCATACGGATAATGCTGAACTGATTGTTCAACTCTATCAGAAAGTAGCCGATGGTTGCATAAATCAGGAAGCTGACAATCCGGTCTGCCCATCCCGGAAGCAGAAAATCACGGGTGGGTTGCCAGGCAGAAGGGCTGCCTTCGAGTACGGTTGAGGCTATGGAATTGGGAAATAAAAAGTAAGTCAACACCCAGCACAGGGCGCAGATAAAGATAACGGCAGGCAGGGTCCACCGTCCTGCCGTCACTTGACTTTGTAGTCTTTTATTTCTCATGAGTTTATTACTTGTTATCTCTTGATACTATAGGTACATTCGGTTGATATTCTGGATATTAATATCCTGCATGCTCGATGTTGACAACCATCCTGTCAGCTGTTAATACCTGATTCCTCAAGTATTAACAATTGTCGTCTAAACTATTAATACTTGATAACTCAACTATTAATGCTTGACAAGTCAATGATGTTCAACGCTATGCGGAATAGGGCTACTTGCGTGCGAAACTTGAATTACAAATCGAATCCGATATCGCGGCGGAAATACTTCTTGTCGAAGTCGATCATGTCTGCCACTTTGTAGCTCTGTGCCAGTGCCTCTTCTTTCGTTGCACCGTAAGAGCAAACGGCAATCACACGTCCTCCGTTCGTCACTACTTGTCCGTCTTTCATTGCTGTTCCGGCATGGAAAATGATGCTGTCGGTAGCGGCAGCCTGTTCCAGTCCGCTGATAGGGAATCCTTTTTCGTAGGCTTCGGGATAACCTCCGCTGACAAGGATGACACAGCCTGCCGAACGCGGGTCCATCACCAGTGTTTTTTCGTTCAGGTTGCCTGTGGCAGTGCCTTCAAGCAGTTCTACGAAGTCGCTTTGAATGCGAAGCATCACGCTTTCTGTTTCCGGGTCGCCCATGCGGACGTTGTATTCGATCACCATCGGTTCACCTTTCACCTTGATGAGACCGAGGAAGATGAAGCCTTTGTAGGTGATATTTTCTTCTTTCAGGCCGTTGATGGTCGGCTCAATGATGCGGGTGCGAACTTTCTCCATAAACACTTCATCGGCAAACGGAACGGGGGTTACGCTACCCATACCGCCTGTATTCAGTCCTTTATCACCTTCACCGATGCGTTTGTAGTCTTTGGCTACGGGGAGGACTTTATAGTGTTCTCCGTCTGTCAGTACGAATACAGAACATTCGATACCGCTTAGGAACTCTTCGATTACAACAGTTGCCGATGCAGAGCCGAACATGCCACCCAGCATTTCTTTCAATTCCTTCTTCGCTTCGTCTAGCGTAGGGAGGATGAGAACTCCTTTTCCGGCACAAAGACCATCAGCCTTCAATACATAGGGAGCTTCCAGCGTTTCGAGGAAAGCAAGACCTTCTTCGAGGTTTGCGGAAGTGATGCTTTTGTAGCGGGCTGTCGGGATGTTGTGGCGCATCATGAAGCCTTTGGCAAACTCCTTGCTTCCTTCCAGTTCTGCTCCTTGAGCCGAAGGGCCGATAACGGCGATATGCTTTAGCTCCGGACGGTTCTGGAAGTAGTCGTAGATTCCTTTTACCAACGGATCTTCGGGGCCTACTACTACCATTTGAATGTTCTCTTTCAGAGCGAAAGCGCTGATGGCTTCAAAATCAGTTGCTTTGATGTTGACATTCTCGCCTACGGCAGTTGTTCCGGCATTTCCCGGAGCAATGTACAGTTTTTCAACTTTCGGACTTTGGGCAATTTTCCATGCCAGTGCATGTTCGCGGCCGCCCGAGCCTAGTAATAATATCTTCATCTTTGTGCTATTATAAGTTATACTGTTATATATGATTCGTATGGATGCGGTGGACTTTGCAGGTTTTATAAATTCTGCTCAAAGTACCGGGTGATTTTCTCGTGCAGATGTACACGGTCGCGGCCTGCTACGTTGTGCTTGTGGCACGGGTAGATAAACAGGTCGGGATAAGTGCGGGCATCTACACAGGCTTTCATAAACGACAGGGTGTGCTGTGGCACGCAGGTATCGTCATGATCGTCGTGAATAATCAGCAGGTGACCTTTCAGTTGGCCGGCAAGATTCTTCAGGTTACATTCTTTGTAGCCTTCCGGATTGCTTTCCGGTGTGTCCATATAGCGTTCGCCGTACATTATTTCATAGTAACCCCAGTCGATTACCGGACCTCCGGCAACGCCTACTTTGAATATCTCCGGGTAACGGAGCATCAGGGCGGTAGTCATGTGGCCTCCGAAACTCCATCCGTGTACGCCGATGCGTTCGCTGTCTACATAGGGGAGGGATTTCAGGAATTCAACGCCTTTCACTTGGTCTTTGCCTTCTTCGATACCGAGACGGCGGAAGGTGGCATTTTCAAATGTTAGTCCGCGGTTGCTGCTACCGCGATTGTCGATGGTGAACATGATATAGCCTTTGCCTGCCATGTAGGTGTCCCATCCGCGTGCGCCGTTCTGCCATCCTCCGGTGACGCATTGTGCGTGAGGACCTCCGTAGACGTATACGATGACGGGATATTTCTTAGCCGGATCGAAGTTTGCCGGCTTCATCAGGCGGTAATGCAGGTCGGTAGTGCCGTCTGCCGCTTTGATTGTTCCGGTTTCGATGCTTGGCATCTGGTATCCGTCGTAAGGATTTTCAGCTGTCAGCAGGTTGGCTGTTTCTTTGAAGTTTTTGGTGTCTACCAGGTTGATGACGCGGGGTTGGTCTTTGGTGGAATAACGGTCGATAAGGTATGTACCGGAAGCACTAAGTGCTCCGCTATGTTCGCTTTCCTTGCAATTTTCGAACGGCTGGCTTATCTTTCCATTGCTTACGTTTACTGCAAAATGTCCACTTCTCAAACCTTCTATGGCAGTGAAAATGATCTCTTTACGCTTTGTGTTGAATCCCAGGATTTCGCTGACCAGCCAGTTACCTTTGGTCAACTGTTTCACTTTACCGGCTTGGAAATAACTGCCACCGTTGGCGCTATTATAGGTTTCACCTTTCTTGTTTGCTGCATCTGCCTCAAAGAGATAAAGATGATTGTAGCCGTCACGCTGACTTTGATAGATGAACTTGGTAGGGTCCCACGGCAGAAATACGATGGGGTTTTGCGGCTCAACGTATTTAGGGTGCATTTCTTCATAGAGAACTCCCATGGGTTCTCCTGTTTCTGCATTGTACTGGCAGAGTTTGGCATGATTCTGATCGCGGTTTACTTCGATCAGGTAGAGGCTCTTTTCATCCGGTGCCCAGCTGATATTGGTGAAATAACGGTCTGTCGGATCGCCTGCATTCAGATAAATGCTTTTGCCGGTAGCGGGGTTGTAAATCCCTACTTTTACCTGATGGCTCGTCATTCCTGCCATCGGATAGCGTACATTGTTCACTTCGCCTACGCGCGCAGTGATGTCTACAAGCGGGTATTGTGTCACCATGCTTTCATCCATACGGTAGAAAGCGAGCAGGTTACCTTTCGGACTCCAGAAAGTTCCTTTGTTGATACCGAATTCATTGCGGTGCACTGTTTGTCCACAAACGATGCCTTCGGGTTCATTGGTTACTGCTTTCTCATTCACATATAGATTATTATCTATCGTGTAAGCCACATTTCCACTGGCTGCGCAATAGTCCTCATTATTCGCCCCGTCCTTTGGTTTGAAAGTGCTGACAACCTGATTGTTCTTGAAATCATATACAATGAACTTTCCTGCTATCGTGAATAGCATTTGTGGCTTGTCTGCCCATGGAAAACGGACGGAATACAGATGCGATAACTTCCCTGCCTTGTTTTCTTCAAGCACTTTGTTGATTTGCTCGCGAGTGATAACCATTGTTTCTTTCCCGGTTTTGGGTTGAATTGAATAAAGGGTATCTACTCCTGGCTTGATACATTCGTCGCCCCACCATTGCAACCCGTACAGGTTTTCTGCATAGCGGTAACTCTCGCCGCCCGGAATCAGTTCTTCCAGCGTCGGTTTTTTGGTTTCTTGTGCCATAACATTGAATCCGATTGGTAGTGCCAATAATAACAGAATGGCTCTTTTTCCAATTTTACTCATTGCTCTTTTCTTTATTATTTGTTTTTAAATCCTTCTATTTTTACTCTGTCCAAAGGAGTCTGCTTTATTTGAATGGCAGCACTCAATTTGGCAAAAGCGGTGAATAGGTCGTCAAATTGCTTCTCGTAGCTTTCTCTGTCGGAGGATATGTCCTCTTCCAAGTATTCAATCCTTTTTCTCAATTCTTCCAATTCCTGTTTGGGTGCATGGGAGAGCAGGTATTGGCGCATGTGGACGAAGGCTCGCATGATGTTGATGTTGACTTCGATGGCTTTTTCACTATTTAAAAGACCTGATAGCATTGCGACTCCTTGTTCGGTAAAGGCATAGGGCTGATATCTAAACCAGTTTATTTCTAAGGTGCCATTTTGGCACCTTATATTGTTTATCAGTAAGTTAGCTTCTGATTTTGTAAGCTGAAACATAAAATCCGCAGGAAAACGATTTATATTCCTTTTTACTGTTCGTTTCAGGTTCTTTGTTTCAATCTCATACATTTCTGCCAAATCAAAGTCAAGCATAACCTTTTGTCCCCTGATTTCATATATCTTATTTTCTATAATGACTAATTCATTCATTTTCTAGTCTAACTTTTTGGTTTACTATCTACGCCTATTACTTAACATTATTGTTGTTCAAACTTGAGGTCGTAATTTGCAACCTCATATTGAGTATCAGTGCGTTAGTAGATATATGGTGTTGTGGATTGTTCTTAATTATGAATCAATTATTCCTCTTCCTTCTTCGGAATCCTCGGCTCCCGGTTCCCCCTAAATTCTCTTGGCCCTCTCGAATCTCTTCCTCCGCGGAATTCTCCCCGTGGCTTTCTATCTCTGTCGCCGCCTTTGAAGTCGCTACCTTCTCTGCGTGGCTTGTATTCTCCCTCTCTGCGAGGTCTGGACTCACCATCCCGGCGTGGTTTGAATTCACCTTCGCGACGTGGCTTAAACTCTTTTTTTTCTCTGAATCTTGGAGCCTGTTCACCTTCACCCTCTTTCTTCTCTTCGCCCTCTTCCTGGCTCTTGAACTCTTTATATTTTCCGTCAAAAATCTCATATTTGCGGAATTCACACTCTAACGGTCCATTGAACAAAGGAACCTTCTGGCTTGCCTTCAAGCCAATCTGGTCGAAACACTCTTCCCGATAAGAAAGCACCCATGCTTCGTTTCCTACAAATGCGTGTTTCAGGCGTTCGCCGATCATCTGGTAAAGACCGAGCAAATCATTCGTAGAGATACGTTCCCCATAAGGAGGATTGGTGATGATAATCGACTTCTCCTGCGGCTGTTCGAACTGCTGGAACGGTTGCAGTTTCAGCACGATATCTTTCGATACACCGGCAGCTTTTATATTGTGAGTAGCAATTTCATTCGCTTTCGGATTGTTGTCATACCCATAAATCTTATGAGTAAATTCACGCTCCTGACTGTCGTCATTGTAAATCTCATCGAACATATCCGCATCGAAATCCACCCATTTTTCGAAAGCAAATCCTTTGCGGAATACTCCCGGAGCGATATTCTTAGCGATCAGTGCGGCTTCTACAGGGATCGTGCCCGAACCACACATCGGATCGATCAGATCACATTCTCCACGCCATCCGGTCATTAAAATCATGCCGGCAGCCAATACCTCATTCAACGGAGCTTCTACCGCTTCCTGGCGATAACCGCGGCGGTGAAGTGATTCTCCGGACGAATCCAAAGACAAGGTACAGGTAGTCTGTGCAATATGAATGTTCAGAAGTACATCCGGATTGTTGATGCGTACCGACGGACGTTTACCCGTTTTCTCGCGGAAGTAGTCCACAATCGCATCTTTCACCTTGTACGAAACGAATTTCGAATGGCGGAACTCCTCACTGAATACTACTGCGTCGATAGCAAATGTCTTGTTCACATCGAGATATTCTTCCCATGGAATAGCCTGTATTTGATTGTAAACCTCGTCAGCATCTTTGGCCGTAAAGTTCTTGATGGGTTTCAGGATACGGATGGCGGTGCGTAGGCAGAAATTTGCCTTGTACATCATACGTTTATCTCCTGTGAATGAAACCATACGACGTCCTATTTGAATGTCGTTGGCTCCTAATGCTGTCAGTTCTTCTGCAAGTATCTCTTCCAGTCCCTGGAAAGTCTTGGCTATCATCTCGAATTGTTCGCTCATATAGATTTTTTTGATTTTATTTTTTTGCTTTAGTTTGTACGATTCTTGCTCCTGCGGGCACGTTTTCCGTTACCCAGATATTACCCCCTACGGTTGCATCACGCCCGATGGTGATTCTTCCTAGGATAGTGGCATTGGAATAAACAATCACATTGTCTTCCAGGATCGGATGGCGGGGGATTCCCTTGATTGGTTTTCCGTCGGCATCCAGCGGGAAACTCTTGGCTCCCAGTGTGACACCCTGATATAGTTTGACGTTGTTTCCGATGATACTCGTGGCACCGATTACGACACCCGTTCCATGGTCGATGGTGAAGTGAGTGCCAATCTTGGCGGCCGGGTGGATATCGATTCCCGTTTCGCTATGCGCCATCTCCGTGATGATACGGGGAATCAGAGGAACACCCAGTTCCAGCAATTCATGCGCGATACGGTAATTGCTGATCGCTTTAATAGCCGGATAACAGAATATGACCTCTCCGTAGCTTTCGGCAGCCGGGTCACCGTTGTAGGCGGCTTCCACATCTGTTGCCAGTATCCTTCTCATGGCAGGTAACTTACTGATGAATTTAGCGGCAAGACGCGCAGCTTCTTCCCGTTTCGAGTCGGAGCAGACGTTACATTTCCCCTCTATGGAAGTACTAAAACATAATCCGGCCAGGATTTGCTCACAAAGTAAATCAAACAATTTTTCAATGTTTACACCGATGTGATAATTGATAGTCCGGCTGTTAATCGTAGAATTTCCGTAATATCCGGGGAAAAGAATGGAGCGTGAAAGCTCAATAATTTCATACAAGACTTTTGCAGAGGGCAGTGGTTCGCCATCTTTGTGCTGATGAAACAGTCCTTTATAAGATTCGCTTTCCGATAGCTCATCGACTGCCTGTGTCAAAATGTGGGTGAAGTTCAGTGGACTCATTAGGTCAGTTGCTCATATTTATATGGGGACAAAGGTATTAAAAAAAATAATAAAATTCGCTGGGATTCAGGATAAATAATGTATTTTTGTCACATTCAAAACATGACATATATAAAGGGGACTGATGAATCAGAGGACTGCTATGAGACTATTTGCGCTGTTGGGACTGTTGGTGTTGTTAAGTTGCGGATACGCTGATAGACATCACAATAGCTCTTCGTGCGAACAGGTTTTGGTTGATTCTTTGGAAGTTCGTGTGCAGGATTCGTTGTTTTCCAATGTGCATTATTCCCGCTCACAACTGCTTGAGGCACTGACGCAGACGCAAGATTCCTTGGTTTATTATCGTCTGCTCGCCCTTTACGGGAAAACATTTTTTGTCTCTTCCGATTTTGATTCTATACTCTATTACAACCGCCGGGTAAAAGAATTTTCCCGCAATGCTTCCCAATCTTCTGAATCTCTCCAATCTCCACGATGGAATGATGTATTGTCCGATGTCTATAATATCGAAGGCAATGTGTGGATGCAGCTGAACCGTCCCGATTCTGCAATTATCGACTATAAGAAAGCCTACGGATATCGCCTGAAAGGAAAAAAACTGCATCTGCTTCCGGATATTTGTATCAATATCGCTGATGCCTATCTGCATCGCAGTGATTTGGCGCACACTGCTTCGTATTACCGGCGCGCCCTCTTTCTCTGCGATTCTTTGAACTTGTCCGAGCACACGAAATTTCCTGTTTACTACGGATTGGGGCAGACTTACATGGAACTGCGTGATTTCGATTTATCCAATCATTACTATGAATTGGCCGGACAGTTTTTCAATGAAATGAATGTGAGCGAGCAATGGACTTATCTCAACAATCGCGGCAACCATTATTATTACCGGAAAGACTATCAGGAGGCTTTGAAATATATGCGCAAGGCCAATGCACTCGTATCTTCTTATCCGCAGATGGTATTTGAACAGAATTTTATCAAAGTAAACCTGGGAGAATTGTATTTGTTGACTGACAAACTGGACTCCGCACAGATCTGTCTGGACGAAAGTTATCGTTTCTTCTCCGATATACAGCATAACTCGGCCGTTCATTACATTGAAACCCAGATGATTGAACTGGCATTGAAGAAAGGTAATATAGCCCAAGCGAAGACTATGATTGCCCGGACTGCTCCTGTGGGGCATCTTGACGCCAATATGCTGACTATACGCAATCAGTATCTGCAACATTATTTTGAGCATACCGGTGATTACCGTCGTGCCTATGAATACCTGAAACGCGATCGCCATCTGGACGATTCCATTCGGAGCGAACGGATACAGATGCGTGTTGCCGAATTGGATATGCGTTACCGGCAGGATACGATAGTGCTTCGTAAGGAAATGAAGATTCAGCGGCAGGCGGCAGAGATGAGAGTGCTCAAATTGAGCGTATCTATCTGGGTACTTGTCTGCGTGTTGCTTGTGGCAGGGGTAGTGGTAGTTGTCTGGTATATGCGTAAAAAAAGGGAGTTTCTTCGCCAGCGTTTCTTCCAGCAAATCAACCGTGTCCGCATGGAGAATTTGAGAAGCCGGATTTCTCCTCATTTTACTTTTAATGTACTGGGACGTGAAATCAACCAGTTTAACGGCTCGGAAGAGGTGAAACATAATCTGATGGAACTGGTGAAATATCTCCGTCGTAGCCTCGAACTTACCGAGAAATTGAGCGTGTCTTTGCAAGACGAACTGGATTTCGTGCGTACATATATCGAACTGGAACGTGGGCGTGTTGGAGAAGATTTTGTCGCAACAATTACGGTGGAGGACGAATTAGAGGCAGCCCGCATCATGATTCCATCTATGATTGTGCAAATTCCGGTGGAGAATGCAATTAAACATGGGCTGGCGGGAAAGGACGGAAAAAAGGAGCTAATGGTATATGTTTCCCGTGAAACAAATGGGATTCGCATAACGGTTACCGACAACGGACGAGGGTATCTCCCGCAGGTGGTTTCCGCCACACGGGGTACTGGTACAGGATTGAAAGTGTTGTATCAGACCGTTCAATTATTGAATACAAAGAATAAGAGTGATAAAATACGTTTTGATATAACCAACAGAAGCGATGGACAAACCGGTACGGAAGTGTCGGTATATATCCCGTTTCATTTTTCTTATGATTTATGATGGATACAGAAGATAAGTATAAGGTAGTTATCGTTGACGATGAACGTACAGCGATTGATGCTTTGCGCCGGGAATTGGAGCCCTATCGTGAATTTGAAGTAAAAGGAATCGCAGGGAATGGTGCAAAGGGTAAAAAGATGATTATGGAGTTGCATCCGGACTTATTGTTTCTTGATGTGGAACTTCCGGATACGTTGGGACTCAATCTATTAAGTGAAATAAGGGAAGATATTTTGTGGGATATGAAGGTCGTATTTTACACCTCTTATGACAAATACTTGCTTCAGGCGTTGCGTGAGTCGGCTTTCGACTTCCTGCTGAAGCCTTTTGAAGCGGAAGACCTGAAAGTAATTATAGACCGTTACCGGAAGGCTATGACCTCTACTTCGCTTCCTCTTTTGCCTTCTTTTGCTTCTTCTATTAGTGCATTGATGCCCCAGCAAGGCATGTTTATGATTAGCACAGTGACAGGTTTCAAGCTTTTGCGACTGGAGGAAATCGGCTTTTTTGAATATCTGAAAGACAAACGTCAATGGCAGGTGGTCTTGTTTAATCAAACTTGTCTGAATTTGAAGCGGAATACAAAAGCAGAAGATATTATCAGTTATTCACAAGCTTTCGTACAGATTAGCCAATCTGCTATTGTAAATGTTAATTATCTGGCAATGATTGATGGTAAATGCTGTCAACTCTATCCGCCTTTTCACGATAAGAATGATCTGATTATTTCCCGAAGTTATCTAAAAGAACTGCAAGAGCGTTTCTTCGTTTTGTAATGTAGACCTCATATTATGAAATACGCCACTTCTTCAGCAGAAGCGGCGTATCCTTTTGTTAGAATATTAGAATGAGAGAGAGTTTATGTTACATATTTGTATTATCCATCGTAACGGTCATTTCGGGTACCAGTACGTAGGCTTGTTTTTTAGCGTTCCATTTATAATAATTCGTAGTAACGGTCTTACCTTCATAAGTATAATTGATGCGTAGGTCTTTTTCCCATGCGTCCTTGCTATTGTTCCATTTCAAGGCTTCGCTTTCAATCATACGTTTGTTGTCATCGTACTTGTAGTTGTACTTCATGTAGTTGGCAAGTGTATTTCCGTCCATTTTGTAAACGGTTTGTCCCACTGTCATACCATTCTCCTCGATTGGATTATAAATCAATTGATTATCGTAGCTACGTGCAGAAGTAGCAAGCGATACAACAAGAAGAGCTGCAGATAAAACGAACATTTTTAAAGATACTTTTGCTTTCATGGCTATTTAAGTTTTTGGGTTATACTTTCATTTGTCTACCAAATGCATTGGTTTTACGCTGCAAATCTACATATTAATTTGGTATTTATGCATTTTTGAAGATAAAAGATTGTCAAAATGTCAAGAATGGAGGTGGGTGATAACTAGCTTTTTGCCAATATTGGTGACAAAAAAATATCCGGCAGTCAATTTGCCGGATATAGAATGAATCACTTCGTCGAAAAAGGAATCTTTTTTCTAGCTTTCTGGATATGGAGTTAAATAATGTTATTACCCATACTTGCTTCTATTTTGTAAGGGAAGGCTTTGGATAAGATGGAGTCTCCCTATGTAATTAATGTCTAAAAGATAGCAATTCCTGATTGAGGTGGCCTTTATTCACTTGATGGTTTAGTGTGCCTGAAGCCAATTTTTGCCCCATCCGCAATCTGCTTTCAAGGGGACGTGCATGCGGTATGCTTTCTCCATTTCTTCGATGACGATTTCTTCTACACGCTCTTTTTCATTGACAGGAACGCTGAAATTTAATTCGTCATGCACTTGCAGGATCATTTTGGCTTGTATTCCTTCGGCCTGGAACCGTTGATAGATACGTGCCATTGCTACTTTTATAATATCTGCCGCACTTCCCTGAATAGGGGCGTTGATGGCATTTCGTTCCGCATATCCGCGTACAACGGCATTCCGGGAGTTAATGTCCGGCAAGAAGCGCTTCCGATGGAAGATTGTTTCCACATAGCCTTTTTCCTGGGCCACCTGAATACTTTTATCCATATATGCTTTCACTCCCGGATAAGTTTCAAAATAACCGTCGATTAACTCTTTGGCTTCTTTGCGGTCTACATTCATTCGTTCGGCAAGACCGAATACGGATATGCCATAGATGATACCGAAATTGGCAGTCTTGGCTTTACGGCGCATATCGGAGCCTACGTCTTTCAGGTCGATCTTATAAATTTTGGCAGCAGTGGCCGCATGAATATCGTGATTGCTAAGGAAAGCATCAATCATATTCTTATCCTCGCTAAGGTGTGCCATGATGCGCAATTCGATTTGCGAATAGTCGGCAGAGAAGAAGAGGCAGCCTTCATCGGGGATGAAAGCCTTGCGGATTTCTTTTCCATTCTCGTCTCGGATAGGAATATTTTGCAGGTTCGGATTGCTTGAACTAAGACGTCCCGTAGCGGTTACAGTCTGGTTGAAAGAGGTGTGCACCCTTCCTGTGCGTGGATTGATAAGCTGGGGGAGTGCGTCGATATATGTGCCCAATAGCTTTTTCAGTCCGCGATGTTCCAGAATCTTTTCTACTACCGGATGTTTGTGCCGGAGGCTTTCGAGTACTTCTTCCGAGGTGACGTACTGGCCGGTCTTAGTCTTTTTTGCTTTCTCCTATGATCTTCAGTTTGTCAAACAGTACCTCACCGACTTGCTTGGGCGAAGCGATGTTGAAAGTCTCACCGGCCAATTCGTAAATCTCTTTTTCGATTTGCTCCATCTGGGCGGTGAAATGGGCGGAGGACTGTTTCAGGGCCTCCGTATCCAGCAATACCCCGTTCCGTTCTATATGAACCAATACGGGAACTAGCGGCATTTCTATATCATAGAACAAACGCTCTGCGTCATTCTCTTTCAGCTCTTTCTCCAATACGTTTTTCAGTTTCAGAGTTACGTCTGCATCTTCGCAGGCGTATAGATATACATCTTTCGGATCGAGATCACGCATGTTTTTCTGATTCTTTCCTTTGGGACCTATCAGTTCGTCAATGTGGATAGTCTGATAGTGCAGGTAAATTTCCGCAAGATAATCCATGCCGTGACGAAGTTCCGGTTGAAGAACATAATGAGCGATCATCGTATCGAAAAGCGGACCTTTTACTGTTGCGCCATAATTTTGAAGAACAATCATGTCGTACTTGATATTTTGTCCGACTTTCAACGAATTCTCATTTTCGAAGACCGGACGGAATTCATTTACGATTTTTAACGCTTCGTCTTGATCCGATGGTACGGGAACATAAAAAGCTTCGTTTTCTGCAATCGAAAAGCTCATTCCGACTAATTCGGCATCCATTGGTTCGGTTCCGGTGGTTTCCGTATCTAACGAGAGAATTTTCGATGTAAGTAACTTTTGAATAATTTCCTGTCTTTTCTCCTCTGTATCAATGAGTTGGTAGTTGTGAGTGAGCGATTCTAACGTCTCTAGGTTCGATTTTTTTGCTTCACCCGGTTCATCGGGCGTGAAATTCGCAAATAAATCGCCTTGCATTCCGCCTCCTTCTTCGGGAAAAAGTGGAAGAGGAGAGGGGGCGCTTTTTCCAGTGGTAACTTTGCTTGCGGTGGCGGAGGTTATTCCGTTTCCGGAAATGTCTTTTTTGAGTACCCGGTCAATGAGCGTTCTAAATTCTAATTCCTCGAAAATGCTACGGAGTGAATTTTCGTCTGCCTCTTCGCGGACAAGAGAATCCATCTCAAGTTGGATGGGGACATCGATTTTAATGGTGGCGAGAAATTTCGAGAACGTAATCATTTCCCGGTTAGTTTCCACTTTTGTTTTCAATGCTCCTTTCAGTTGGTCGGTATGTTCCAATAGATTCTCGATGCTTCCGAATTCGGAGATCAGTTTTTGAGCAGTCTTTTCTCCTACTCCGGGACATCCGGGGATGTTATCCGAAGAGTCGCCCATCAGTCCGAGCATATCGATCACCTGTGCCGGAGACTGAATGTCAAACTTGGCTTTCACTTCCTCAACGCCCATCACTTCGAAACCTCCTGTGTGTTTGGGACGATACATAAATACTTTGTCACTTACCAGTTGCCCGTAATCTTTGTCGGGAGTCATCATATAGGTAGTGATACCCTGACGACCGGCTTCGGTAGCGAGCGTACCTATCACGTCATCGGCTTCGTAGCCTGCCACTTCCAGAATAGGGATGCGGTAGGCGCGTATAATATCCTTTATAATAGGTACGGAAAGACGGATTGCCTCCGGAGTTTCTTCGCGTTGTGCTTTATATTGTTCAAAAGCTTCGTGGCGGAAGGTGGGACCTGCGGGGTCGAAGGCTACTCCTATATGAGTGGGATTCTCTTTTTTCAGCACTTCTTCGAGGGTGTTCACAAAACCCAGTATGGCTGAAGTGTTGAATCCTTTGGAATTGATTCTTGGGTTTTTAATAAAGGCGTAATACGCCCGATATATTAATGCATAAGCGTCTAAAAGAAATAATTTATTACCTGAATCCATAGATTTAATTAATTTTTCATGGTAAAAGTACAAAAAAATACGGTATTAAGCGTTTTATTATTACTTTTGTGCTCAAATTGTGTAATAAATGGACAGCATCTCACTTATCAGAACTCCGATTGAAGCGGAACTGGGCGACTTCAAAGAACTTTTTGATAGTTCTCTCTCCAGTTCAAATGCATTGCTCGATAGCGTCGTATCTCACATACGGCAGAGGAATGGTAAGATGATGCGGCCTATTCTTGTTTTGCTCGTGGCACGCCTTTATGGCGCTATATGTCCTTCCACTCTTCACGCGGCTGTTTCGCTGGAACTCCTTCCATACGGCCAGCCTGGTACATGATGACGTAGTGGATGAAAGCACCGAACGCCGTGGACAGCTCTCGGTAAATGCAATCTTTAATAATAAAGTGGCCGTGTTGACGGGTGACTATTTATTGGCAACCAGCCTCGTACATGCTGAATTGACAAACAGCCATCGTATTATTCAGCTGGTGTCCACTCTTGGACAGGATCTTGCTGACGGTGAGTTGCTTCAGCTTTCAAATGTAAGTAATCACAGTTTCTCCGAGGAAGTCTATTTTGATGTAATCCGCAAGAAAACTGCTGCTCTTTTTGCTGCCTGCACAAAGGCTGCCGCTTTCTCGGTGGGTGTGGGTGAGGGGGAAGCTGAACTTGCCCGTTTGCTGGGCGAATATATTGGTATCTGTTTCCAGATAAAGGATGATATTTTCGATTACTTTGATAATAAGGAGATTGGTAAACCTACGGGTAATGATATGCTTGAAGGTAAGCTGACATTGCCCGCTTTGTATGTGCTGAATACGACAAAAAACGAGGAAGCGCAAGAAATTGCAATCAAAGTAAAGGAGGGTACGGCTACTCTCGATGAAATAGCTTATTTGATTTCGTTTATTAAAGAAAACGGAGGAATTGAATATGCGGTCCAGACTATGAATGGCTATAAACAAAAAGCTTTCAATCTATTGGCTTCTTTGCCGGATTCCGATGTCTGTGCAGCTCTCCGGTCTTATCTGGATTACGTGGTAGACCGCGAAAAATAATTACTTCCTGTACTTTCCCAGGAGTGAATAGCATAATAACAACCGGTCCCAATCTTCTATCTTTTCCGATTTCATCGCTTTTCCTAAAAGGAAACTCTTGTCTATTTCTTCCGCTGTATGAAGATCTAAAGAACATAATTTGTCGGCTTGCTCTATGTAGTCCCAGGCTTTCTCTTTGGTGATGTGACCACATGCTTGGGAGGCGCGTGCCAAGTTCACAAGCAGTCCCATATCCCATCCGATAATGCCTTTTTCCAAGTCATTTATCCATATAATCGGATCCCTTCTTTCCTCTGTATATTTCACGAATTTGTATAGATTCTTTCCTTGACGGATGAAACGTTCCACCCCGAAAAAACGCTTTTGAATGATGTTTTCGAACTCGTTGATGTTCTCTGTAGAGAG
The DNA here is from genome assembly GCF_024793605.1 of Bacteroides sp. BFG-637. Taxonomy (NCBI): domain Bacteria; kingdom Pseudomonadati; phylum Bacteroidota; class Bacteroidia; order Bacteroidales; family Bacteroidaceae; genus Bacteroides; species Bacteroides sp. BFG-637. The sequence goes on from NZ_JANUPD010000002.1 coordinate 1,775,331, forward strand.
TAAATAGGGGAGCATAATCTGGTAGGAGACTCTGTCGCCTTCGTTGATAAGGAATTGGAATAGTCCGGTGACGGACTCATTGTCGGTGCAGTGAAACTCTTCTGCCAGCAGTTTGGATAGCTTTAGCGGATGGATTCCGGTCTCCATAGAGTTGAGATAGAAGCCTTGCAGTCCGGCTTCCATATAACCGATGCGTAACCCCTTCTTTTTCTCTGTTCCGAGGATGAGGTTCAGAGGGTTGTGATTGAATCTTAAGGTTTTCGTATATGCGTCCATCCTAATACCTTCATAAGGTTCATGAAAAGCGTGAGAACTGTTGCCATGTATTTTCCTGAGGCTTCGGCAAGCCGTTATGAATATACAAGCAACAGTCCCACGCTCCATTCGATATATAACAAAAGTATATACATGAAGGTGCGTGAGACCCGTTTGCTTATTACCATTCATAACTTTGAATTTTGCCGAATTCCAGGAATTGGTAATAAATGAAACGTTCTCTAATATAACTAATTAGCTATATTTTCATCGCTAAACCTTTTACAAAGATAAGTATTTTTCTGAATTTTCCTGTAACTATCTTTAGATTTTCTTAAATAAAAAATACCGCGTCGGTTCCCGGAGTACGGGAACAGCGCGGTAAGGCGTATTTGATTGCTAATGTAGCCTTTAACTTAGAAGAACTTGATTTCTTCTCCTTTGATGTCAGAAAGAAGGAGGTTGGCTAAACGGCTGGTTCCCAAACGGAACAGTTGATTATCCAGCCATTCTTCACCCAATAGTTCTTTTACGATTGTGTAGTAAATAATCGCATCATTAACGGTATTGATGCCACCTGCCGGTTTGAATCCAATCTTGATTCCGGTCTTCTGGTGGTATTCTTTGATGGCTTCACACATCACGTAAGCGGCTTCCGGAGTAGCGGCAGGCTGTTGCTTACCGGTGGAAGTCTTGATGAAATCTGCACCCGAATACATGGATAGGATAGAAGCTTTCTTGATGTTGGAAGCGCTCTTTAGTGCACCTGTTTCAAGGATCACTTTGAGATGACGTTCCTTGCAAACTTCCTTTAATTCCTGTATTTCTTCACACATTCCTTCGTAGTCTCCGCTTAGGAATTTGCCGATGGAAATGACAATGTCTATTTCATCGGCACCTTCTGCGATTGCTAATGCTGTTTCTGCCACTTTTACTTCAATGAATGTCTGTGAAGAGGGGAAACCTCCTGATACGCAGGCTATATTGACTCCGTCTACCTCCAGCGTATTCTTAACGATGGCTGCGAAATTGGGGTATACACAGATTGCTGCAACATTTTTCAGATCAGGATATTCGTCGTCAAACTGATTGACTTTTTCGGTAAAGTGCATCACACTTTTGTCACTGTCTGTGCTATTCAAAGTAGTCAGGTCAATACAGTTGAACAGGAACTTCTTAACGTCTTCCGTGTTGTTTTCCGGCACTTTTTTCTCAATCAATTCAGCTACGCGAGCTTGAATATCTGCATCGCTCAGATTGGTATTATACTTTGCCAATGCGGCATTGTACTTGTTGGGCTGTGAGTTATTCTCTTCCATGATCTTTCAGTTTTGGGTTGTTGATATGTCTTTTATTATCTCGTTTCGTTTTCTTTTCCATGCTTTTCCGGAAAGCAGTGGTTATGTCTACACCTGTCTGGTTGGCAATGCAGAGAAGAACCCATAAAACGTCTGCTATTTCTTCATCTATATTGTCTTTCTCTCCCTCTTTAAAGGACTGATCTCCATATTTGCGGGCCATGATACGCGCCAGTTCTCCTACTTCTTCCGTCAGAACTGCCATATTGGTCAACTCGCTGAAGTAGCGGACACCGTATGTTTTCACCCATTGGTCCACTTGTTTCTGTGCTTCTTCCAGAGTCATAATTGTTGATGGTTGGTTATTATTCTTTGTTTTTTGTATCCATGCATATAGTAACGGGGCCGTCGTTTAAAAGTTCAACTTTCATGTCTGCCCCAAAGGTGCCTGTGCCTATTTCTTTTCCCAATGCGCCGCTTAAATCTTTGCAGAATTGTTCGTAGAGTGGGATAGAGACATCCGGTTTGGCGGCTTTGATATAGGAGGGGCGATTTCCCTTCTTGGTAGAAGCGTGTAACGTGAACTGGCTGATAACCAGAATCTCGCCTCCATCTTCTAAAATAGATTTGTTCATTACACCATTCTCATCATCGAAGATACGTAGATTTACAATCTTCTTGCAAAGCCAGTCGATGTCTTCCTGTCCATCCGCTTCTTCAATGCCGACTAATATCAGCATTCCTTTCCCAATGGACGACTTACAGTATCCTTCAATGGTTACTGACGCATGGCTTACCCGTTGTATGACTATTCTCATTGTTATTTATTCTATTTCATGATTAGGAAAGGCAAATTTACAAAATTCAGAAGAGAAAACGGTGTGTTGGTGGGAAAATATTATAAGGCTTTGCCGAAAGCGTTAATGATTTATTATTGGGGTACGGATTACACGGATAACACGGTTTTTTAGTAATTCAACCGTGAAATCCGTGTAATCCGTGCCTAAAAGTGATAGAAAGATAACAGGCCTACTCCCCAACTTCTTATTAATTTTCTGATGATTCATCGCTCAATCCCGCTTTTACAGTCTTGGCTTTTGCTTCTCCAATCACAGCGGAAATCTCCTCAAAAGAGGCTTCTTTTATCCGCTTTACGCTTTTAAATTCTTTCAGAAGCGCTGTTTTTGTCTTTTCTCCAATCCCTTTGATATTGTCTAATGCCGATGCTACCTGTCGTTTGCTGCGTTTATCACGATGGAAACTGATGGCAAAACGGTGCACCTCATCCTGAATCTGGGTCAGCAAACGGAATAACGGGCTTTGCTGTTTGATACCGATAGTCTGCGGAGGAAATCCAAAAAGCAGTTCCGATGTGCGATGGCGATTGTCCTTTGCCAGTCCGGCGATAGGGATCGCTAGGTTCAACTCATCTTCAATCACCTCTCTAACGACCTCCATTTGGCCTTTTCCGCCGTCGGTGATAATCAGGTCGGGTAGAGGGGTGTTTTCTTCAATAGCGCGCTGATAACGTCTTCTGACGACCTCTTTCATGGATGCATAATCGTCAGGTCCTACAACAGTCTTTATATTGTATTTTCGATAATCTTTCTTTGATGGTTTAGCCTTTTTAAAGACAACGCAAGCTGCCACAGCATCAGAACCCTGTATGTTTGAGTTGTCAAAGCATTCAATTTGCAAAGGCGGTCTGTCCAGATGCAACTCTTGCTGTATCTCTTTCATTAATCGCATACTTCTTTGCTCCGGATTCAGCTTTTCCGCCTGTTTTAGTCGGTCGGCCTTGTATTGCTTTACGTTTAGAATCGAAAGATCCAGCAATTTCTTCTTGTCTCCCCGCTGTGGAACGGTAAATACGATGTTGTTTAGCTCCAAATCAAGCTCAAAAGGCACTATAATCTCTCTGGATTGGCTCTTATAGCGTTCTCGCATTTCGATAATACCCAGTGTCAAAAGTTCCTCTTTTGATTCATTCAACTTCTTTTTATATTCGAATGTAAACGCCTGGTTGATGGCACCGTTTGTAATATGCAGATAGTTGATGAAAGCGGAATTGGACTCGTCCTCTTCAATAGAAAATACATCTATGTTGTGCAATACAGCGCTTACTACCTCCGATTTGGAGCGGTAGTTTTCTATCAGAAGAAATTTTTCTTTCACCTTCTGTGCTTCTTCAAACTTCATCTCGCCGGCTAATGTCTGCATCTTTTCCAGTAGCATACGGCTGATTTCTTGCGTATTTCCTTTCAGGATTTCTTTGATTTCATCGATATTTTTGAGATAATCCTCCTGTGATTGCAGTCCGATGCATGGTCCTGCACAGTTCTTTATATGATATTCCAGGCATACGTTGAACTTTCCTGCCCGTATATTCTCCGGAGTTAGGTTTAAACTGCAAGTTCGCAAAGGATATAAATGCTTTATCAGATCCAGTACCGCATACATGGATGGTATGTGACTATACGGTCCATAATAAGATGAACCGTTCCTGATAATTTTCCTTGTTCTGAAAACTCTGGGAAAATACTCGTTTTGTACGCAAATAGAAGGGTAGGTCTTGTCATCCTTTAATAGAACGTTGTAGCGCGGCTTGTATTTCTTTATCAGATTATTCTCCAGCAATAACGCGTCTTCTTCCGTGTTGACTACAATATAACGAATATCGGCGATTCTGCTGACCAGTACTCGTGTCTTTCCCGGTTCATGTTCTTTGCTGAAGTAAGAGTAGACTCTTTTCTTTAGATTTTTGGCCTTTCCAACGTATATAATTGTACCCTCCGTGTTCAGGTATTGGTAAATACCCGGTTTCTCGGGAAGGTTGGCTACGATCCCTTTCAAATATTCATTGGCTCTGCTTTCTGGTTCTGTATTCATAATTGTTTTAGGATGGCTAATAGGTGAAAAGTATGTGCCTGACATGAAGCATACCCGCAGTCGGTGGCTATTTAAACACGAATGACGCGGATAATATGGATTCCTATTCTTATGGTCCGTGTCATCCACGTCATTCGCGTCTCAAAAGGTTAGTTGCTTACTTTTGACATATTTTCTGCAAATAGAACCAAATTCTTTATAAACTCAATACCGATTCTACTTCTACGTCATCTCCGAACAATGATTTTCCATTCAGGTCTTTCAATTCGATGATGAAGTTTACATATACCTTTTTTGGTTTTAGTCTTTTCACCAGTTCACAAGCTGCTTTCATGGTGCCTCCTGTTGCCAGTAAATCATCATGTAATAGAACTACGTCATTCTCGTCCAGTGCATCTTTGTGGATTTGCACCGTGTCTTTGCCGTACTCCTTGTCATAGCTTTCTTCAATCGTTTCTGCAGGGAGTTTGCCCGGCTTGCGGATTGGAATAAAACCTGCGTTCAGGCGGGTTGCCAGAATAGGTCCCATGATGAATCCTCTTGATTCTATACCTACTACTTTAGTAATCCCTTTATCCTTATACATATCAAACATAATGTTTGATAATTCCTGCAAGCACCAAGGGTCCTTGAATAGAGTGGTGACATCGTAGAACAGGATTCCGGGAATCGGAAAATCGGGTATTTCCCGAATGCTTTTGATTAGCGTTTCTTTGCTCATAATCATTGAATTATATCGTTTCTTTAAATGTTTTGTTTCACGTGAAACGTTGTCGCTTATCGTCCGGAAAGTACCAGCAACACGTTGATATCGCTTGGAGAGACTCCCGGAATTCTGCTCGCTTGTGCTATTGTTTCCGGATCTATCTTTGCCAGCTTTTGTCGGGCCTCGGTGGAAAGAGACTGAATAGTAGAATAGTCAAATTTTCCTTTAATCTTTATACTTTCCAATCGTGCTAGTTTTTCTGCTATCATTCTTTCTCTGTCAATGTATCCTTGATACTTGATTAAGATTTCGGCAGCTTCGAGAATTTCTTCTTTCCGGTCTTGGTCCGAACCCGTTGCTTTTTCCAGCTCCCGTTGAAACGCCGGAACATATTCTGCTATATTTCCTATTGTCACTTGCGGGCGATTCAGAATCTCTATCAACTTACATCCTTGACGTAGGGGAGTTGTCCCTATCTTTTCGAGAGCATCGTTGATTAGTGCCGGTTTCATCGAATAGTTGCGTGCGAAAGAAATGATTTGTTCCACGGCTTCTTTTTTGCTTCTTACTAACTGATACCGGTCTTCTTTTGCCAAACCAAGCTTAAATGCTTTTTCTGTTAAGCGCATATCGGCATCATCCATACGAAGCAGAATACGGTATTCCGCACGCGAGGTAAACATACGGTAAGGTTCATCCACACCTTTGGTAACCAAATCGTCGATTAATACGCCAATATATGCTTCATCTCGAGCCAAAGTAAATGCTTCTCCGCCGTGGCAGTTGATGTGTGCATTGATACCGGCTATCAATCCTTGTCCTCCTGCTTCCTCGTATCCGGTGGTTCCGTTTACTTGTCCGGCAAAGAACAAGTTTTTGATAATCTTCGATTCCAACGTATGTTTTAATTGGGTCGGATCGAAATAGTCATATTCGATAGCGTATCCCGGACGGTAGATAACCAGATCTTTGAAAGCCGGGATTTGTTTTAATGCTGCAATTTGTATTTCCATCGGAAGCGAAGAAGAGAATCCGTTAAGATATAACTCTTGTGTTGTTTCTCCTTCCGGTTCGAGGAATAACTGGTGCTGATCTTTATCCGGGAAAGTGACAATTTTAGTTTCGATGCTTGGACAATAGCGTGGTCCGATACTTTGAATCTGTCCGTTGAATAGGGGAGAATCCGGCAGACCTTCGCGCAGAATCCGGTGTACTTCTTCATTGGTGTAGCATGTCCAGCATTGAAGTTGCTTTAAGTGGTGCGTGCTAGTATTCATGAATGAGAACTTGTGGAAGTCTGATTCGCCGTCTTGTGTTTCCATCTGGTCAAAATGAACACTACGCGCGTCGATTCGTACCGGAGTACCGGTTTTCATTCTTCCGTAAGAGATTCCGTGACGGGCGATGGATTCGGTCAGCTGATAAGAAGCCGGCTCGGCCATTCTTCCTCCAGGCAATTTATGACGTCCTACATGCATCAGTCCGTTGAGGAAAGTTCCTGCGGTGAGCACAATGCATTTCGCTTTGAAGGTGACGCCCCATGCGGTGACTAATCCGGTGACCTCACCGTTTTCAACGAGCAGTTCACATACGGTATCTTGCCAGATATGAAGGTTGGGTGTATTTTCCAGTTTCTCCCGCCAGGACCAAATGAACTTAGCCCGGTCGCATTGGGCGCGGGGGCTCCACATGGCTGGACCTTTCGAGCGATTTAGAATTCGGAATTGAATGGCAGTCTCATCTGTCACTAATCCCATCTGTCCACCCAGTGCATCTATTTCACGTACAATTTGTCCTTTGGCGATTCCTCCTACAGCCGGATTGCAACTCATCTGTCCAATCTTGTTCATGTCCATAGTGATGAGACAAGTTTTGGAACCTAAATTAGCAGCGGCTGCCGCTGCTTCACAACCAGCATGTCCGGCACCAATTACAATTACGTCGTACTTAAAATCCATTCCTATCTTATTTATTATCAAACGCTGCAAAGTTACAGAAAAGTTGTGAGACTTGTATCTTCAAGCTGTTTTTGCTTCTGAAAATCCGGGGAAGGAATCCGGCTTAACTGAAAAAAACGCCGTAATTTTGGATTAGAAATATGCAGATTGTTCGAGATTTGAGTATTCTTCGAGTTTTGTAATCGTGCGTTTTTGTGAAAAATAGTGATATTATGCTTTTTTATGCCTTGTTTTGCTGTCTTTTTATTAGTTGCTTGTTTGCTCAATAATGGATGAAACTAGAAGGCAAAATGGAGAATTTGTTCAAAATAGAGGCTATCGTCAGATAAATGTGAGGTTTACACTCAAAATTTGCTTCCATGTCTTGACATAAATCAAAAAAACAAGCCCAAATGTATTTTTTAGTATCATGGACTTTGTTGTTTTCGCAAACAGCTATACCTTTGCGGTGTAGTTGTGAAACTACTTATATTTTAGGTATTAGAAAAAAGGTTATAATTAAAAGGTATTAGTTTATAAAATTAAGGTATTAGATTTTAAGATTAGTTTTTAGGAAAAGGATTGTTTTGATTAGGTATTAGGAAAAAGACGTTTTTAGGTAACGAGTAAATGAAAATGAAGAAAAAGAAGAATCCCATTTATGGGGATTCTTTAAAGGTGGAGCGGAATGATTCGCTCTTTTTTTATGCCTCTTTTAAATATATCTCGTAAGCACTTTACTCTCAATCATGTTGGGAAAGTTTGATTTCATGCCTTTAAAAAAAGTGTTTCATGGTTTGAAACCAAAGGTTTCGTATCGTGAAACTAAAGTTTCGGCATTGGGAAACTGTAGTTTCAACACCGAGAAACCATAGTTCCAACGGCATGGAAACTATGGTTTCAAGCCTTGAAACAAATAGTTTTAGGTTGGGGAACAGCTTGTTTGAAAGCAGAAGACTAAAGTTTAGGCCGTTTGAACTGACTAAAAAGCTTTCTTTTACCGTTTCCTTTAGTAGATCACTGCCGTATTCTGCGTCTTATATTGACCGAAATAGGTGGTGATAGGTGATAGGTTAGGTGAAAGATTATTTTCAACCTATCACCATGCTTCAATGTACGATGAATAAGTCGATTGGAGAGGTGCGGTGATAGGTGATAGAGGACTTTGTGTTTTTTGATTGGAAGAGAGAAGCCTTTTATTTTCTATTTTGTAGGTTAGTTGGGCCTGCGTTTCTGAAAAAAAAACAATATATTTGCATTTATAAATGCCGCTATAGTAAGTGTTTATAGCGATTTCAGAGAAATCTATTTCGTTTTTTGATAGGTAGAGTGACAGTATGGACGATAAGATTGACATCATAGTAGCAGGAGTCAACCGGAAGGATGAAAAGATATGGGGCGATTTCTACGATCGTTTTTATGCTGCTCTATGCGCTTATGTCGCCAAAATATTGCCTGTTCCGGATGCAGTGGAAGATCTGGTTCAGGAAGTTTTCATTTCTGTTTGGGAAGGTAAACGTACCTTTTCCGATATCAAAGAGCTCACAAATTATCTCTATCGCGCCTGCTATAATAATACTTTATTATATATACGCAATAATCAGATTCATGATACTATTTTAAGTTCTCTCGCCGAGGAAGAAGACGTGGAGGATGAAGACGTAATCTATGCGTTAACGGTAAAAGAAGAAATTATCCGGCAGCTCTATTGCCATATTGAAGAACTTCCGGCCGAACAACGCCGGATCATTTTAATGAGAATCGAAGGACATACATGGGAAGAGATAGCCGAACGTTTGGAAATAAGTATCAATACTGTTAAAACTCAAAAGACACGTAGCTATAAATTCCTTCGTGAAAGACTGGGGGACTCCATGTATTCTATAATTCTTTGTTTATTTCTCTAAAAATAAGAAAAGTCATTTTGATACTTATTTATCTTTTTATTAATTGATTAAGATTTGTTTTCTTTATTAAAAGCGAACGAATTACTTCTGTTTTGTGACATAATGTTATCTTCTTCTGTTTAATATCCTCTTCTTTATCTCCTTATCTCAAAAAAATATCATCTTTTTGTCACCCTTTTCCGCAAGTTATGTATATCTATAATAAAGCAAATTAAACAGTTGTTTGATTTAAAAAGGAAAAATAAGATGAAGAAGTTTGAAAATGTATATCAAGATGCCGCTTTAATACAGAAAGCTCTTTTAGGAGAAGCTAATGAATCGGAACAGCAAGAGCTTGAAAAGCGATTGGCGAAATGCCCGGACTTACAAAAAGTGTATGAGCAATTGCAGAAGGGCGAGACATTGAGAGTTGCGTTTGAAGAATATAAAAATTATTCATCAAAGAAAGCCTATGAATCTTTCCTTCAGAAAATCGGACAAATGAAACCGGAGGTAAAGAAGCCTCGGATGTTCCGGATTTGGTGGTCTGTTGCAGCAGCTGTTATCTTTTTAGTAATCGGTTTATCTTTTTATATGTCGAATTATGTTTCGACTGAAGAAGAAAGTAGACCATTGATTCTGCCGGGAGTGCAACAGGCACAATTGACTTTGCCCGATGGTAGCATTATTGATGTGCGTAAGGAAGAATTTGACGTAATAGTAGATGGCGTCCAGGTAAAATATAAGGAAGGAGTGCTGTCATATGAGCCAACCGTCACAACACAACACGAAGAGAAAAACGTCGAAGAGAAGCCAGTCAAGTCAAATGAACTTGTCATACCACGTGGAGGGGAAAATACTGTAATCCTCGCCGATGGAACGACAGTTTATTTGAATGCTGGTTCCAAGCTGACTTATCCGGTACGCTTTGCGGGTAAACGCAGGACTGTAGTTCTGGAGGGTGAGGCTTATTTTGAGGTTGTGCAGGATGAATCTCATCCGTTTGTGGTACAAACTCATCTAGGTGAAGTGATGGTGCTTGGTACGGCATTTAATGTGAATGCTTATACCGATGCTTCCGTTTGTTATACTACATTGGTACATGGAAAAGTACAATTCTCTGCACCGAATGTAGGAACGGTAACTCTTCAGCCGGGTGAACAAGCAGCAGTCTCTGCCAATGGTACAGAAAAACGTACCGTCGACTTGGATGAATATGTCGGGTGGGTAAACGGTGTGTACAACTTTAAAAATCGTTCTTTAGGGGAGATTATGGAGACGTTCGAACGCTGGTATGATATACAAGTTTATTATGAAACACCGGATTTGCGGGATATAACTTACAGTGGCAGTTTGAAGCGTAACGGAGCGATCAATTCATTCCTGGATGCATTAGAACTGACAGGTGATTTGACCTATAAAATCAGTGGTCGGAAAGTATTGATATACGATAGAATGAAAGATTAAGAGTAAATAGAATATTAGGTAAAGTTTAATCATTAATTTATGAGAGAAAAACGATGGCTGCTATGTTTTTTAGTGGCAGTGTGTTGCACATTTAGCACATGGGCTCTACCGTCACAGGATAAGACGGTAACTTTGAATCTGCATAATGTCTCTATCGAGACTGTTTTGGATGCAGTGAAGAAACAAACAGGAGTGAATATGTTGTATAATTCACAAATGTTTAAAGGTGTTCCTCCGGTATCAATTAATGCAAAAAATGAGAAATGGGAAGTCGCTCTGAAGTTAATTTTAAATCCTCAAGGATTTGATTATGTGGTGAAAGACGGTATTGTTGTTGTCCGTAAATTGCAGACCGAGAAGCGTGACAACCGCATCCATGGTACGGTTATTGATTCGAATAAGGAACCGATACCAGGAGCCAGCATTATTGTGAAAGGTACTCGTACGGGTACTTCTACTAATATTGAAGGTGAGTTTACGCTGGATGTGAAAAGTGACAAAGTGACTTTGGAAGTCTCTTTTATCGGTATGAAAAAGCAGATTCTTCAGGTAGATGCTACACGCAAGAAGATGATTGAGATTACTATGATGGACGATGTGAAAACATTGGAGGATGTAGTCGTTACAGGATATAGTAATATCCGTAAATCCAGCTTTACGGGTAGTTCTACGCAAATAACAGGTGATGAATTGCGTAGGGTGTCACAGACAAATGTGCTTGATGCCATGCAGTCGTTTGATCCTTCTTTCCGCTTGATGACTAATACGCAATTTGGTTCCGATCCTAACGCATTACCTGAAATGTATATTCGTGGACGTTCAGGAGTAGGTGTCAGAGATTTGGATAAGAATCAATTGTCCAAATCGAATCTGGAAAATAATCCGAATCTTCCTACATTTATTATGGATGGATTTGAGGTTAGCATCGAAAAGGTATATGACTTGGATCCTAGCCGCATAGAAAGTATGACTATATTGAAAGACGCTGCTGCTACGGCTATTTACGGTTCGCGTGCTGCTAATGGCGTGGTGGTAATCACTACGGTTGTTCCGAAACCGGGCGAAGTTCGTGTTTCTTACAATTTCACCGGTACATTGGAAATGCCCGATTTGCGCGACTATAGTTTGGCGAACGCTTCGGAGAAACTGGAAATGGAACGTCTTGCCGGACTTTTCGATAATAATGATTTTGGTACTGAGATCTATGATTACAACCGGAAGTTTGCTGAGATTCAACGTGGTGTGGATACTGACTGGATGGTATTGCCTCTACGAAATGCATTCGATCATAAACACAGTCTCTTTATAGAAGGAGGTACGCAGAATTTGCGTTGGGGTGTAGATGCATCTTATAATGGAGCGAACGGTGTGATGAAAGGTTCCGGTCGTGATCGTTACAGTGTTGGCTTCTCTTTGGATTATCGAATGAAGTCTTTGCAAGTGAAAAACACGGTATCGTTTACTCATTCCAAATCTAAAGAGTCGCCTTATGGCTCTTTTAGTGATTATACCATTCTGCAGCCGTATGATACCCCCTATAATAATGATGGAACATTAAAAGAGAATTTAAAATTTTCGCAAGTTAGTGGCGGACGTACGGCTAAAAATCCATTATATGAAGCAACTCTTGGTAATTATACTTGGAGTGCTTATGATGAAGTATCCAATAATTTGAGCTTGAATTGGTATTTGACTGATTACTGGACCGTCAGAGGCCAATTCAGTGTGAACCGCAAGTATTCTAATGGAGAACGGTTCATAGATCCATTATCTTCAAAAACAACCGCTTCTCCTAATGATGGTGGGCATAACTTGGGTGATCTGTATGTAGACAATGGAAACAACTTGAGTTGGAATGCAAATGCAGCTTTATATTATACGCGTTCATTCAATAAACATAATTTGAATCTGTCTGTAGCTTGGGAGGCATCTTCCGGTTCTTCAGATGCAACGAACGCTCATTACCGTGGATTCCCGAATGGACAGTTCCATTCACCAAATTATGCGGCCGAGATATATGAAAAGCCGTCACGTACTGAAGGAACTTCACGTATGGTCAGTACGTGGGCTACCGGAAACTATACATGGAACGACATCTATCTGGCTGACTTCTCCGTTCGTTTTGACGGTTCTTCTGATTTCGGTTCCAAACAACGCTGGGCGCCGTTCTTTTCCGGAGGTTTGGGGGTGAACATCCATAATTATGAGTTCTTGAAAGGTAATGAGATAGTTAATAAATTGAAGGTACGTGCATCGTATGGGCGGACTGGTAAAGCTAGTTTTCCGTCTTATGCTGCTACAACCATGTATGAGGCGCTTTTTGATGAATGGTATGCAACAGGTTTTGGCGCAGTATTGAAAGCTTTAGGAAATAATAATCTAAGTTGGGAAAAGACTGATAAGTTTAATGTGGGTATTGAAATGCAATTTCTGAACCGGCGTTTGACAGTGGATGCTGATTATTATCATGATAAAACAATTGATGTAGTTAACGATGTCAGCCTGTCTCAAACGTCTGGTTTCTCTAGTTATAAGGATAATATGGGTGAAGTGCTGAATCAGGGATTCGAGTTACAGGTACGTGGTGAAGTACTTCGTAATCGTGACTGGTTAGTAGCTTTGTGGGGAAATATGGCACACAACAAAAACAAAATTATGAAAATCTCCGACTCGCAACGTGCCTATAATCAACGCGTGAAGGATTTTTATCAGAAAGCAATAAATGAACAAGCGTATAGTAGCTATGATCCTCAATACGGGGTGCCTATAGCTCAATATGAGGAAGGGCAGTCACTGACTTCTATTTGGGCAGTGAAGTCTTTGGGTATTGATCCCACTACGGGTAAAGAAATATTCCTGAACCGTGATGGCAGCGTGTCCGATACTTGGAATGCCACTCAAGAAGTGGTTGTTGGTAATACTGAACCTAAATTCAACGGCTCTGTCGGATTCAATGTTGCCTATAAAGCATGGAGCTTGTTTGCTGCTTTCCAATATGAATGGGGTGGGCAGGAGTATAACCAGACTTTGGTAGACCGAGTAGAAAACGCTAGAATACAATATCAAAACGTAGATTTGCGTGTGTTGACCGACAGATGGAAACAACCGGGAGATATTGCTCAGTTTAAGGATATTAAAGATGCCGATTATGTCACTATGCCGACTTCACGCTTCGTTCAGGATAAGGCTTATCTGCGTTTGAGCGCATTAACTTTGAGCTATGATTTCAATCGCGAATGGATAAAGAAACATTTGGGGATGAACATGCTTCGGTTGGAAGCAAGTACACGCGATTTTATTAACTGGAATTCTATCCGTCAGGAGCGAGGCTTAAGCTATCCGAAGTCATGGACAGTCGATTTTTCTATTAAAGCACAATTCTAAGTATACCATTATGATACAAAAAATATATAATACGTTTATTTCTTTTGCGTTTGCAGCCCTGACACTTGCTTCGTGTTCAGATTGGCTGAACCTTTATCCTTCCGATGAGATAAAGGAGGAATATTTGTTCTCTTCCGGTGATGGTTTCCGTACAGCGATGAACGGTATTTATCGGAAAATGGCTACTTTCGATTTGTATGGAAGTAACCTTACTTGGGGAATCCTGGATGCTTGGGCGCAGTCTTATTATATGGATCAAGCCCCAAGTACAGCTGGTGGAACTCCCATGAAAAAAATAGCCGACCTTGCATTTAAAAATACTGAATTGGTTCCTGTTACTGACGCAATGTGGAAGGCTGCTTGGAATGTGGTTGCTAATTGTAATGAATTGGTTCAGCAAGCGACTCAAGCTGACCCCAGTCTTTTCTATGGGCTTGACAGTGAACGTCAGATGATTTTGGGAGAAGCTATTGGATTGCGTGCATTTGTACAATTTGATTTGCTTCGTATTTATGCTCCGTCTCCTTCATCTGTTGGTTTTAGAGAAGATAACCGTACTTTTATTCCTTATGTCAATGTTTATCCCAGCTATATTAACGATCATCAGACGGTTAGTTATTGCTTAGGACAGATTATTGCCGATCTGAAGGAAGCGCAGCGTATATTGGAAGAAGTCGATAAAGAATCTAGTATGGGTACAAACTACAGATTTAACATTGCCGGGGTCTCGCAAACACTGTTTGCGGAGTCTCGAGGCTATCGTCTGAATTATTATGCGGTAACGGCGGAATTAGCTCGTGTTTACTTGTATGCAGGAAAGAATGCGGAAGCTTATGCCGAAGCCAAGAAAATTATTGATGAAGAAAATAAAACAGGTTATTTCAAAGCATCTACTAGTTCATATGGTTTCAGGAATGGGAATATGAAGATGTATGATAATATGATTTTTGGGCTTTATTCTCCCAAGGAATTGGTGGAATGGGATCAGGAAATAAACCATAGTTCTGATGGGGCTAACGAGGAACGTTATTTGTGTCTTGATAGTGAGGTGGCAAAAGAGTTATATGGAGATGAGAAGGATAGTGACTGGCGATTTAAGTATCAATTGGAAGAGAAGTATTATGGATATTATTATCGTACTTTGAAATATTACAAACAGACGGAAAGTACTACTATCGGAATAATAAATAACCGGACGATTCCTATGATACGTATGTCTGAAGTGTATTATATTGCCGCTGAAGCGATTTTTGATACTAATCCCCAAGAAGCACAGGGGTATTTAGAATTGGTGAAGAAAGGAAGAGGGATATCAAAGAAGTTTGATAATGTAACAAATAGGACCGAGTTTATAAACTTGCTGGTTAATGATGCTCGTCGTGAGTTTTTGGGTGAAGGACAGATTTTCTATATGTATAAACGGTTAAATCGGACGATGCCTGCCAGTTCTTATTATAGTAATCCCGTGTTACCAACTGACGAAAATATGATATTACCCAAACCCGATTCGGAATCAAATATTTAAGTGTGACGAACTATTTCAGAATAATTACTTAAGAGGAAAGAAAATGAAGAAAAAATATGCTATATGGGGAGTGTTGGTTTGTAGCGTATGTCTGATGCTCGCTTCGTGTGAAGAGAAGGGATTGTTGGTCAGCAGTAACGATACAGCCTATTTGAAATTCGTTAACGATATGACTAAGGATACTACTACAGTATCTTTTAAAATGTATAATGAAGGTGAGGATGCGGAAATACCGATAGAGGTTTCTGTTTACGGGCAAATGCAGGATGAAGATTTGCATTTCAATGTAATTGCAGATGCCGAACGTACTACTTTACCAGCTAATTTGTATGTATTGCCTGTAGATTGTAAGATTAGAAAGGGGTTGCTTACGGATACTATTTATGTAGCGTTGAAGAATGATCCGATGTTGAGGACGGAAACGAAGATATTGGCATTGCAGGTCGTAGAAGCAAATGCTGTGAAACAAGGTGATTATTTGTATTCTCGCGCTCTCATTTCTATTACAGACCGCTTGTTTCAGCCCGATTGGTGGTTGGTGAACGATGCTGGTACGACAGAAAATCCCGGGAATTCAGTTGATTGGTATTATTTAGGTGAATACTCAGAAAAGAAATATCAGATGTTTCTGGACGAGTTGAAGAAAGATGATATGGTGTTTGATGGAAAGAATAAACAAATATTGCGTAAGTATTCATTGAAATTGAAGAATACTTTGAAGCAAATGAACGAAGGAAAGAATATGGAAGATTGGGTGAAAGATGAGAAGGGGAGAGTGATTACAGTGGAAGTGGCAGGATAATTATAAAATTGCAAAGTATGAAAAGAATAGGAATATATGTGGTAATAGTACTTTTTGCCGGAATTGTAGTTAGTTGCTTGGATGATGATAATAACTATAACTACAAGCAGATAAATGAGATGCAAGGTGGTGCGTTTAATTTTGAGAACTTTAATTTGGATTATAGCGTGATAGAAGGAGAAGAATTGGTATTGGCACCTACTTTTAAGTTTACAATAGATAGTATTACACCCGATGTCAGCTATGAATGGTATGTGGATAAGAAGTTGCAGTCAGGCGAAACTGGTCCCACTTATACATTTAAAGCCGAAAAGAGTGGTACATATCAAGTGACATTCGCGGTAACAGATAATAAAACGGGAGTTCAGTTCGGGAAGTCTACAACCATTAATGTGAGATCTATCTATCAGCGTGGCTGGGTGATTTTGTCGGATGATGGCGGACGATCTGTACTCCATTTCATTGTGCCCACAACACAACGTTATCAGGCAACGTATGGTGGAGAGACGTTTACTCGTGATTCATTGGTCTACCATATAGTAAAACGTGATATTGTTCCCAATCTTGGTTCAAATCCGAAAGGGTTGATGAATAATATTGGTGATATGGATTATAGTAGTGAGTATGGAATTAGCGTGTATGACGAATTGGTGGTGAAGCAAGACCGCTGGGTTGAACTTAATGGTAATACGTTGGAACGTGAGGTGTACACGGATGAAGAATTTCACGGAGATATTCCAACTGGATTTTCTCCAGTAGAAGCTGCTATGACTTATTCGTCGAAGGCATTATTGGATGAAAATGGATTAATTTATTGGGAAAAAAAGGCAGATGTGACAGATTTTCATGCAGGTACTTATATGTCTATAGGATTGAATAATAATACTCGGTTCAGTCGTTTATTTCAAGCTTATAAGTTTAATTCCTATAAAACAGATGTAATGCTTGCATTGACGAAAGATGATAATTCATTGGTGGGTATTTTGGATATGGGATATGCTACTGAAGGTACGGTTATTACTGAAAATTCTAGTTATACAAGTGGAAATATGTATAATATCACTGATCCGAGTGGCGAAGATCATTTCTCAAATATAGAGAAAACTGTTGTGGATGCATTGCCATCTCCGTATGATGCTGGAAATGATATAACAGGGGCTGAACCTTTTTGGACAGTTTTGTTGAAAGACGAGGCAACATCAGTATATGAATTACGTTACTTCGGGCTGGAAGCTGAAAGAAGGTACGTTGGTTGTATGGAAGGTTGGTATTACGAAACTTCTTTGGGCGTTATCAATGATTATCGTGGTATGGCTAATTTTGGAAACAGGCGTTATGCGGTCATTGCCAATGGAAATCAACTTTATTATTGTCAATATGGTTGGGATGCTTATGGAGATGTGGAATATAGAGGTGAATTGATGCCATTGGGTGGACCGTTACCTGCTGCTGTCAAGGCTTTGACCGGAATAGATATAGCTAATAATTTATATTGGCAGAAGTATCCTTATGATGGGCAATTGGGAGTTGCTTTGGAAGACGGAAGTTTCTATATATTCGGTGTTGTAGAAACAAAATTGGAAGATGGTACGTGTACGGCAGTTTCTCTTAAGCAACAATTTCCGAATGAAACTACTTCGGAAGAAAACAAGACATTTGGTAAAATAGTAGATGTCCTTTATAAACTGGGACGCGGTATGGATTATATGTCATTTGCGTTCTAGAAGAGCTTTAAAAGCGATTTTTTGATAATAAATAACCATTATGGTATTAAAACAACTTTTTATTGCCGGCAGCTTGTCTTTTACTCTTGCATTGCAAGGATGGGGACAGGCTTCTACTGGGCATGATACAGTACAAGCTAATTATGAATTGGCGGAGAAGTTTCATGAATTTACATTAGGGGGAAAACTGTCTAATAATAGTATGTCCCTTTATCCGCATGAAATCAATGATACGGATAATTTCTGGTTTGATTTTACGACTTCGGCAGGTAAACACTACTATTATGTCAACCCCAAGGAGGGAAAGAAGGAGTTACTTTTCGATAACGAAGAAATGGCTATGTTGCTTTCCGGCTTAACTCATGAGGTTGTGAATTCGGTAAGATTGGATCTGTCAGAATTAAAGTTTGCAAAAGATCAAAAGTCATTTCTATTCAGTTACAGGTCGAAAAAGTATGATTACAATCGAATTACCCGCAAATTGAAAGAGGTGCAGGAGAAAAAGGCAGATGACAGAGATGCCGAGCCGATATATTCATGGATGAATTTTTCTCCGGATAAGAAGTACATACTGTATGCGAAAGACCATAACTTGTATGTGAAGGGCAACAAGGCATTGGGAGTAGATACTACGGAAGTGCAATTGACGACGGACGGAGTCCCTGATTTTTCGTATGCTCGTGAGGATGATGCGGGGGAGAATGGTGAAGTTCCTTCTAATGCTCGTTGGTGTCCTGATAGCCGGCATGCATATATTGTGCTTGATGATAATCGGAAATTGCGTGACTTTTGGGTGATTAACTCGATTTCGGACAAGCCGGAGTTGAAGAAATATAAGTATGAATTTCCGGGAGATAAATATGTAACCCAGAATGAACTTGTAATCATTGATATTGTAGAACGGACTGCGAGAAAAGCGAAGATACAGAAGTGGAATGACCAGTATGTGATGCCTTTTAATGTAACGTCGGATAGCAAGTATGTTTTTTTTGAACGTACCAAACGTACATGGGATGAGGTTGATGTGTGTTCGGTCAATACCTCTACCTTGGAAGTCAAAGAACTGATTCATGAGGTGGATAAGCCTTATCGTGATCCGCATGCACGTAGTGTGGAAGTGCTGAATGATGGAAAAGATATTCTATTTCGTTCCGAACGTACTGGATGGGGACACTATTATCATTACGACGGTCAAGGGAACCTGAAAAATGCGATATCTTCAGGACCGTGGGTAAGCGGACATATTGCCGCTATTGATACGCTGCAACGTACGGTTTATTTTTATGGATATGGAGATGACCCGAAGATCAATCCGTTTTACTATCGTTTGTATAAGTCCAATATGGATCGCGAGGGAGCAACTCTACTCACTAAAGAAGACGGGCAGCATCGGGTAATCTTTTTGAAGTCTAAGCGCTACTTTATTGATACATTCTCAAGAGTCGATATGGAGCCGAAGATATTATTGAAGGATAATACCGGCAAGGTGATTATGGAGCTGGCAAAACCTGATTTAAGTCAAGTATATGCTGCTGGCTGGAAGAAACCGGAAAATTTTGTGGTGAAAGCTGCCGATAATGTTACAGATTTGTATGGAGTGATGTGGAAGCCGTCTAACTTTGATCCGGAAAAGAAATATCCGATTATCTCGGTTGTTTATCCGGGACCATACTTCGGATTCGTACCTACTAACTTTACCTTGGATGATAGCTATTGTACCCGTATGGCGCAACTTGGCTTTATTGTAATTACTGTAGGGCATAGGGGAGATACTCCGATGCGTGGAAAGGCATATCACCGTTATGGTTACGGCAATATGCGTGATTATCCGTTGGCAGATGACAAATATGCTATTGAGCAGTTGGCTCAACGTCACTCGTTTATTGACGGTCAGAAAGTTGGTATCTACGGACATTCCGGTGGCGGATTTATGGCTGCAGCTGCTATCTGTACTTATCCTGATTTTTATACGGCAGCTGTCTCTTGCTCTGGGAACCATGATAACAGTATCTATAATCGTGGTTGGGGAGAATGTTACAACGGTGTAAGAGAAGTAGAGAAAGTGGTGAAAGACAGTTTGGGCAATGAGACTAAAGATTATGAATACAAGTTTAGCGTAAAGTCGAATGCTGAGATTGCCAAAAATTTGAAAGGACACTTGATGCTTGTCACTGGAGATATGGATAAGAACGTGAATCCTGCACATACATACCGTATGGCGCAGGCTTTGATTGAGGCCGGTAAGGATTTTGATATGCTTGTCATTCCCGGAGCCGGTCATGGGTACGGTTCTGCCGATAAGTATTTTGAGAAGAAAATGTACCGTTTCTTTGCCAAACATTTGCTAGGTGATGCCCGTGCAGACTATTGGGGAGATATTAACCGTAGTAAATAAGACAATAGATAAGATTTTATGAAAAACCATCTCTTTAGATGTTTGTGCTTGGCAGTTGCTTTAGTATCATGCAACCTTGCTGGTGCACAACAAAAAGCGAATTATCAGTTAGCGGAAAAGTTCCGTTTGTTGGAGCAGAACCCTATAGCTAAGTATTCTACAGAAGTCAGGCCGAGGTTTATCAACGATACGGATTGTTTTTATTACTCCTTTACAACACGTGAAGGGAAGAAATACTATTATGTTAATCCGAAGAAAAAGAAGAAATGCTTGTTGTTTGATACGGATGAGTTATTGAGCAAAATTGCAGTATATACTAAGAAAGCCTATTCTTCAGCAGATCCGCATTTGTCTTTCACATTTATGGAAGACAACGAAACTATTCGTATTGATTTTGACAGTGGACTTTATACATACAATATCCATACGAAAGAATTGAAGCAACTTGATGAGAAGCCGACTTATAAGACTGGCGACCCGTATTGGATGAAATATTCTCCAGATAGCTTGTATTTTCTTTACGCCAGCAAGGATAATTTGTATTTCGTTGGAAACCCGAAAAAGGGACAGGATACAATCCCGGTTCAATTGACGACGGACGGTATGCCGGATTATACATTCAATCGTGAAGACGAAGGTAAGATGGAAGGTCGTTTCGGAGCCGAATCAGCTCACTGGATTCCGGGAAGCCACCGTTTCTATGCTGTCCGTGAAGACAACCGAAAGGTTCGTGACTTGTGGGTTATTAATTCTTTATCCAAGCCTTCTCCTGAATTGATTCCTTATAAAGCCGAATTGGCCGGCGATAAAAACGTGACTCAATATGAATTACTGTTGGGAGATATAGACAAGCGGGAAGTTAAGAAGGTGGATATCAATCGTTGGCCGGATCAGTATATTGATGTATTGTATGCGTCAAAAGACGGAAAACGCTTGTACTTCCAACGTTATAACCGTACATGGAACCAGTCGGATATTTGCGAAGTGGATGTAGAGACCGGAAAAGTGCGTGTGGTGATTCATGAAGAAAATAAGCCGTATCTCGATTATCAGATGCGTAATGTTTCTTTCCTGAATGACGGAAAAGAAATCCTGTTCCGTTCCGAACGTAACGGTTGGGGGCATTATTATCTGTATGATACAGCAACAGGAAACCTGAAAAATCAACTGACAGACGGTACTTGGGTAGCCGGTCCGGTTGCGCAGATTGATACTATCGGACGCAAGATGTATTTCTATGGTTACGGACGGGAGAAAGGAATTGACCCTTATTACTATATTCTTTATGAAGCTCATTTGGATCGTCCGAATGCACTCCGTCTGTTGACGCCGGAGAATGCGTCACACGAAGCCAGTATCTCTCCGTCCTGCCGCTATTTGGTAGATTCATATTCTACCGTGTCGCAGGAGCCGGTAAATGTGGTTCGTAACCGGAATGGGAAGGTAATCATGACATTGGAGAAACCAGACTTGCAACCTGTCTATGAAATGGGCTGGAAAGCTCCGGAACGTTTTAAAGTAAAAGCAGCCGACGGAGTAACCGACCTTTATGGTGTGATGTGGAAGCCCGCCGATTTTGATTCGACGAAAGTTTACCCTATCATTTCGAATGTTTATCCGGGGCCGTTCTTCGAGTATGTGCCGACTCGTTTTACAATAAATGATGTTTATAATACCCGTTTGGCTCAATTGGGATTTATTGTAATTACCGTAGGGCACAGAGGCGGTACTCCGATGCGTGGAAAGGCTTATCACACCTACGGATATAACAATATGCGTGATTATCCGCTGGCGGATGATAAATATGCTATTGAGCAACTGGCTGCCCGCTATCCGTTTATAGATGCTACCAAGGTAGGTATTTACGGTCACTCAGGCGGCGGATTTATGTCGGCTGCTGCTATTTGCACTTATCCGGACTTTTATTCGGCTGCTGTCTCATCGGCTGGTAACCATGACAATCGTATTTATAATAAAGGTTTCGTGGAGATTCATTATGGTGTAGATGAGAAGGTGACAACGACTAAAGACAGTTTGGGAGTAGAAAGCAAAACGTATGATTATAGTGTACGTGTGCGTCCGAATCAGGAACTGGCGAAGAATTACAAGCATGGATTGCTGTTGTTTACCGGTGCCATAGACCAGACTGTGAATCCGGCCAATACTTTACGTCTGGTAGATGCATTGATTAAAGCGGACAAGGACTTTGATATGTTTGTGCTGCCGAAATGTACTCATGGATTCTTCGGTGAGTCCGAGAGCTTTTTTGAGCATAAAATGTGGCGTCATTTTGCACGTTTGTTGTTGTACGACAATTCGGCGGATTGTGATGTTGATTTGAATAAAGATATGATAAAAGATGAAAGGAGAAGATAAAATGAAGCGGACAAAAATGGGAATCGGATTAATGGTAGGGTTGTTAATCGGTTTTGTTCCGAATGTCGATGCTCATGCACAGAAGAAACCGCTAGATATTGAAGCCTGTATGTCGTGGAAACGTGTCGAATCACCTGATATTTCTCCGACAGGACGATGGGTAACCTATCGGATTTCTCCTATGGAATATAATCCTGAAAACAAAGAGGCAAACACTTTGCATTTGTTTGATACACGTACCCGTAAGGAGATTTTGTTGGATGATGTGGAAAACATAGATTTTTATAATTCGGATCAGGCTCTTTCTTATCAGAAGGCGGACTCTGTGGGAAATATGAAAACGATTTTGATGGAGTTGCCTTCAGGTGTAAAGACCGAATGGGCGTATAAAGAAATTTTTCGACCGGTAAATGGGACTCCTTATTCGGTTTCAGTAACAAACGTTCCGAAAGATACAATCAATCATGTTCCTTCTTTTGATCGTTTAGTGGTTCGTAATATCAAAACCGGCACTGCTTTCCAGATTGACAGTATTGGCTATTATACTTTGTACAATGAGGGACGGTCTATTGTCTTTGTACACAGACAAGCGAAGGGTAATGCTTTGTGCTATGGACCACTGGCCGGACCTTATCAGACTATTTATCAGAGTCCTGTAAAGAAGGAACCGGCTTCTTTCAGTTTGAATACAAAGCGGATGACAGGAGAGTTTTGTGTGAAAGATTCATTATGGTACAATTTTTCTTTGAAGAAGAATACCTGTGATTTGGTATTCGATCGTAAAAACATTGTTCTTCCTACTGGGATGGAACTTGTTCGCGCTAGTCTGTCGCATAGTCAGGCGTTTCTGACGATGGAACTCCGGCCTTGTCAGGAAAAAGTGGAGCAAAATAAAGAAGAGGCAAAGCCGGATAAGAGTTTCGAACTGGAATTGTGGACTTGGAATGAATGCGAAGTTCCTCCTTTGCAGACTCGCAGCCGTTATTTCCGTCCTCAATATTCGAAATATATTTATGATATTGCTTCCAAAAAAGTGACGGAAGTGGCTCCGGATTATGCTGATTTGTTGGTGCCGGACCGTGCGGAAGAGATTCATCATGTACTTTATACAGACGAAACCCCTTACCATATGCAGAAGGAATGGCATCATGATATACCATTTGATGTCTATTCTGTGAATGTACATACGGGGGAAAAGCGGTTAGTAGGACGTAGTTATCGGACAAGACCGAAGTGGTCGATGAACGGCAAATGGGCTGTAATGTATGATCCTGTTGCACAAGTGTGGAATAAGTTTGACGGAACAACGGGTGAGGTTACTGATGTTTCAACGGCTATTGGATATCCTGTATTCGAGGAGACTTATGACAAACCGAATCCTGCACCTGCTTATGGTATTGCAGGCTGGACTGCCGATGGTAATCATGTGCTGATTTATGACGCTTATGACTGGTGGAAAATAGATTTGACCGGAGAGAGTCAACCAGAATGTTTAACCAAAGGATATGGTCGTAAAAATCAGAAATCTATCCGTAAAATGACCAGCAATATTGATAAGGAAGTATTCGAACCGAACGAGACGGTCATGGTCAGCGTATGGGATGAAAACACAATGGATGAAGGTGTTTATTTACTTGACATGAAAGGTCGCTTGAAGAAGCTCGCAGAAGGTCCTTATATCTATGCAATTCATCGTTTCTCTGACAATCAGAAGTTTTGTATCTGGAATCGTCAGAATATATCAGAATTTCGTGATCTGTGGTGGAGTAAATCTGATTTCTCTGATCCAATTCGTATAACGAATGCTAATCCTCAACAAAGTGAATACAAATGGGGTACTGCAAAGTTAGTGGAATGGACCAATTATGAGAATAAACCTAATAAGGGAATACTTTATCTGCCGGAAGATTATGATGCAAAAAAAGAATATCCCGTACTGGTGCAGTTTTACGAGACACATTCCGGAGGATTGAATACTTATCATGCTCCTATGTTGAGCAGTGCAATGGCGGATGTGATGTATTTTGTCAGCAATGGATATGTTGTATTTATGCCGGATGTACACTTCACCATAGGAACACCTGGGCAGAGTTGTTACGATGCCGTGGTAAGTGGAACAAAATATTTGATAGAACAGGGGATAGCACATCCGGGGAAGATAGGTTTGCAAGGGCATAGCTGGTCAGGATTTCAAACCAGTTATCTGGTGACAAAGACAGATATATTCGCTTGTGCTAATATCGGAGCTCCTATTACTGATATGGTGACTGGTTATCTGGGAATCCGTAATGGTAGCGGCTTGCCGCGTTATTTCATGTACGAAGAATGGCAAAGTCGTATGGGAAAGACATTGTGGGAAGCCAAGGATAAGTATTTGGCAAGTTCGGCTCTCATAGAGGCAGATAAGATACATACACCATTGCTAATTTGGCATAATGATAAGGATGAAGCCGTTGCTTACGAACAAGGTCGTGCACTTTATCTGGCTATGCGTCGTTTACAGCGTCCGGCATGGCATCTTAACTACAAGGGCGAGGGACATTTCCTTAGTAGTCAGGCCGCTCAGAAAGATTGGACCATTCGGATGATGCAGTTCTTTGACTATTACCTGAAAGGAACAAAAGAGCCGCGTTGGATGAAAGAGGGTATTCATCTAAGAGAACGCGGAATTGATCAAAAATATGACTTATTAGAAAAATAAAAAAATGAAGAAACTATTAATTACAGTAATAGCTCTGTCTTGCTTTGCATTCAGCAGCTACGGACAAGACAAGGTGGAAAAACAAATTATTGGTAAATGGTGTAATCCTTATACCTATGAATCTACTGGTGAACTCAAAGGATTTGAGTTTAAAAAAGGCGGGAAATGTTCTGCTGTTAATATTCCTTCTTTGGATTTAAAGACTTGGAAGATTGATAAGGACGGTTATTTGATTATCGAAGGTTTCAGCAAGGAAGACGATGGAAAGGTAGAAGTGTATAAAACACGTGAACGCATTGGAAAGTTGACAACTGATTCTTTGGAATTGGTAGCTCAGGATGGACCTCCGCGATTGGCTTTTCTATATCTGAATATGAAATCAATCAAGAAATTGGTTACTCCTGAAGTAGCTCCTGACAAGAAGTAATAAATCTCTCTCTTAATAATTTAGTGTTAATATTAGCATCGTGTTGCTAATGAAAACGCCCTGTCGTAGTGATTATGATGGGGCGTTTTTTGTTATTTTAGTATCTGAATTGTATCTTTCTGTGTAAAAAAATATTAATTTCATGAGGTATGCTCTGAGTAATTTAATATTATATTTAGTATGGAATATCGCTATTTAATTGTATTTTTGGCACAAAATACCCAAAATGGATAGCAAAGAGATTTCCATAGAGCAGATAAATAAACTGGATGCTACAGCTTTTCGTATGCTTTATAAAACTTATTATAAGGCATTGGTTTGCTATGCAATACAGATAACAGGGGAATCTGGAGCTGCAGAAGATATTGTACAGGAGCTGTTCTCTACCATTTGGGAAAAGCAAATGTCATTTAAGTCATTGGTGTCATTTAAGGCTTATTTATATAATTCCGTTCGGAATGCTTCAATTGATTATCTCAAGCATAAGGATGTTGAATTTGATTATTTGCAAAAGATAATAGAATCACATCAGGCATACAGTATAGGAGATGATGAGGAGGATGGTTTCTTCACTGAGGAGATTTTTCGCCAACTGTTTATGACTATTGACTCTTTGCCAGAACGTTGCAGACAAGTTTTTTTGTTGTATATGGAAGGTAAGAAAAACGAGGAAATAGCAGCCGTGCTTTGTGTTTCTCTTGAGACCGTTAAGACACAAAAGAAACGGGCAATGTCTTTTCTTAGGAAAAAATTAGGTCCACATCATTTTGCGTTGCTCTTGTCTATTCTTCCATAGAAAAGATGTTTCTTAAAAAAAAGTTGCTTTAACTTGTCCCTCATTTTATCTGTTTAGTCGTCTTTTATATAAATGATGCAAAAACATATAATGGAACGTAAAAGAAACATAAATTCTGTAATTCATGATCAGTTACTAGGACGGCTTTCAGAAGAAGAAAGGAAGCGATTGCAGGTTTGGATTGAAAGTTCTTTGGAAAATAAAAAGAACTATGAATGTTTAATGCATGGTACTGATTTGGCTGAAAGATATCGTCTGTCTGCAACGGTAGACGAAGAACAGGCATGGAAAAAATTTCAGAAAAAACATTTTCAAGTTCGTGGAATCCATCGCAGAATGCTTTGGAAATATGCTGCTATCCTTATGATACCCGTGATTATTGGTGCAGCCATTTGGGTTGGAATGTGGCGAAATGCCGATACCGGACCTGTAAGAGTACAGGACGATCAATTAGCAATGTTACGGTCGGAAAAGATGGGAAAGCAGAAAGCTATCCTTGTATTGGCCGGTGGGCAAGAAATTGAATTGAAATCGGTTACTAATCAATCATTGCAGGATTCGACTATTTTGCCGGTGTTATCCCCCAAGGTTGTGAAAGAAACACAAACAGAAAATGAAGAAGTTGCTGCTACTGACAATAATAAATTAGTCACTTATGATGATAGTGAATTTTGGCTCACCTTTGAGGATGGAACAAAAGTTCATTTGAACTATAACACAACTTTAAAGTATCCGTCGCATTTTAGCACTGTTAGCCGTACTGTTTATTTGGATGGAGAGGCTTATTTTCAAATAGCTAAGGATGACAAACGACCGTTTCGGGTTATAACAGCAAATGGGATTGTCAAGCAATATGGTACCTCTTTTAATGTTAATACATATGTAGCCGGAGTCACGAAAGTGGTACTGGTGGAAGGGGCTATCAGTGTCCTTCCTAATCAGGGAGATGAACATAAGATACATCCTGGAGAACTGGCTGTACTAAATGGAGCAACACAAGATGTTCAAATCAGCAAGGTAGACATATCACCTTATATAGCTTGGAATAGTGGGCGTTTTGTATTTGACAATTGTTCTTTGGAAACTCTTATGGAGGTGATATCCCGTTGGTATGATAAGAAGATAATGTTTGAAGATGAAGATATAAAGACGATACGTTTTACCGGCGACCTTGATCGTTACGGTTCCATAATCCCTATATTAAAAGCAATTCAAAGAGTTACTCATCTGAAAATGGATGTTGAAGGCGAAGCTATTATTATTAGAAGAGAATAAAACAATTATTAACCACATTTACTAAAAAAGGAGGAGTCCATGCAAATAAAAAGGGCCAGAGAGCGTATTGTGATGTCTCTCTGTATTATTTTTCTGTTGTTCGCACCGATATCGGCAACAGCGCAGTCTAATTCAATGAAAGTATCCCTTAATTTAAAGTCTGCATCAGTTAAAGAGTTTTTTGATGCAGTGAAAGCTCAGACAGGCTTGAACTTTATTTATAACACTGAGCAAGTAAAGAGTATGTCTCGTATCACGATCCAAAGTAAGGGGCAACCTATTACTGAAGTTTTGGATAAAGTATTGGCTAATACAGGCTATACTTACGAGATTGAAGGCAATATTGTGACTATTGTATATCAACAGCCAAAAGAAAAGAAAAAAACTGTAACCGGAGTTGTAGTAGATGAAGAAGGAGGACCCTTGCCGGGAGCTCATATCAAGTTACTAAAAACAAATACTTCAGCGGTAACAGACAGTCAGGGCAAATTTTCTATTAATTTATCGAATCAGTACAATCCTGTATTGTCAATCTCTTATTTAGGTATGAGTGCACAGGAAATAAAAGTTGTCAATGATAAACCTTTGCGAATAGTGATGAAGCCGGACGAAAAGCAGCTGGATGAAGTCGTGGTGACCGGTTATGTGAAAATTAGTAAGAATAGTTTTACAGGAACTTCGGTGACTGTTTCTGCAGATCAATTAATGTCAGTGTCAAAAACCAATGTATTGGGGGCTCTGCAGGTATTTGATCCTTCTTTTCGTATTGCAGAAAATAATCTGGCCGGTTCAGATCCGAATAAAGTGCCAGAATTGTATATTCGTGGCCGTTCCGGTATTGGAACAACCGAGCTGGATGCGGAAAGTCTTTCTAAGTCATCTTTGGAAAATAATCCGAATCTTCCTACCTTCATTATGGATGGATTTGAGATCTCTGTGCAAAAGTTGTACGATATGGATCCGAGTCGTATTGAGAGTATTACTATCTTGAAAGATGCTGCTGCTACGGCAATGTATGGTTCACGTGCTGCGAATGGTGTGGTTATTATTACCACTGTAACTCCTAAACCGGGTAAGATTAATGTGAACTATAATTTTACAGGAACATTGGAATATCCGGATTTGACGGATTATAACCTTATGGATGCACGCGAAAAGTTGGAAACAGAAGTAGCTGCAAAGCTATTTAAGGCTGATCCGAAAAGTGAGAATTATATTACTGAACAAAATAAATTGGATGAGATTTATAATAAAAAGTTGAATAATGTAGTTCGTGGAGTGAATACATATTGGTTATCAAAACCATTACGTACTGTTTTTAATCATAAACATAGTCTCTATTTAGATGGTGGTACGGAAGACCTGCGTTGGGGAGTTGATCTCTCTTATCACAAAGATGCAGGTGTGATGAAGGAATCTTTTCGTGATCGTATGTCAGCCGGGCTTTCGTTGTCTTATAGATTGGGGGCATTCCAATTGCGTAATTATCTATCTTATACATATACTAAATCGTCAGACTCTCCTTATGGAAGTTTCTCTGATTATACTTCTAAGTTGCCGTATGATGAGTATTTGGATGAATATGGGAATTATTTGAAAACGACTTATGGGTGGAATGCCACAAACGGGAGTGAAAATCCTTTATATGAAGCTACTTTGGGTAGTTATAGTCATGATAAATCATGGGAGTTAATTGACAATATCGAGTTACTTTGGAATATCACTCCCCACTGGTTATTGAAGGGGCAGTTTAGTATTACGAAGTCAAATTCGGAAGCAAATGATTTTTTAGATCCCCGTTCGCAAAAAAATGAAGAAAAACTTGCATTTAATAATGTTGTTTCCGGACAATTGGACGTAGTAACTAGTAATAGCTTGAGCTGGGATGCAAATTTGACTATTTCTTATAATCATAGTATAAAGAAGAATAATCTTAATTTTCTGGCAGGTGTGAATGCTAGGTCCAGCGCAGGTAATGGATTGGCTATATCCTATCGGGGATTCCCTTCAGGAACACTCTCTGCGCCGGGATATGCGCACTCTATTTATGGTAATCCCTCTGCGTCTGATATGAAGAGCCGCTTGTTGGGTGCTTTGGCTACCTTCAACTATTCGTATGATAATATTTATCTTGCTGATGTGTCTACCCGTTTTGATGGAAACTCAGAGTTTGGATCTGATAATCGTTTTGCTCCTTTCTTCTCAGGAGGGGTAGGGTTGAATATTCATAACTATAAAAGGTTGAAAGATTGGGAATGGCTTGATCGCTTGAAAATTCGTACAACTTACGGCGTGACAGGTAAGGTAAACTTTTCTCCCTACGATGCACAAACTATGTATCGTATTACTACAGATAGATGGTATAAAACCGGGCTTGGAGCTTCGCTTATTGCTTTGGGGAATTCTAATCTAGGTTGGGAAAAGACAGGAAACTGGGACTTTGGTGTTGATTTGAATATGTTTGATGGACTGTTTCAAATGGATTTCTCTTATTACCGTAAAAAGACAAAAGACTTGGTGACTAATATTACACTACCTAGTTCTACAGGATTTACTTCTTATAAGGATAATATCGGAGAGGTGATGAATAAGGGGATAGAGGTTCAAATTAGAAGTACGTTACTTAATACCAAGGACTGGATGGTGGCTTTGTATGCTAACTTAGGACACAATAAAAATGAAATTTTAAAAATCTCAGATAGTCTGAAAGATTACAATAACAAGGTTTTGGCTAAATATGAAGATTATGACAAAGCATATGAGCGAACCAAACAAGAGTATGCGGATACTCATCTGCAATATGTGGAAGGTGGTTCACTGACCTCTATCTTTGCTGTACGTTCATTGGGGATTAATCCGTCTGATGGCAAGGAGATATTTGTGAAACGTGATGGAACTATCACTTACGATTGGCATGCTGCCGATCAAGTGGTGGTAGGTAATGAAGAGCCGAAGGCCCAAGGTTCTTTTGGGTTGAATTTGCGTTGGAAGAATTTTACTTTATTTTCTTCTTTCTTGTATGAATTTGGTGGACAGCGTTACAATCGTACTTTGATAGATAAGGTTGAGAATGCCCGTATTTCATCACAGAACGTAGACCGTCGGGTCTTGACTGGACGTTGGCAAAATGTAGGGGATCGTACACCGTATGCTGCATTGCAGACTCAATTGGTTGCTACCACTCGTCCTACTAGTCGTTTTATACAGGATTATAATATGCTGACGTTTAATTCACTTACATTGGGTTACGATTTTGATTCTTCTTGGTTGAAGAAGTATCATTTAGGCATGTTGCGATTAGAACTTTCTGGTAACGATCTTTTCCATGTGTCTACAGTACGTGCTGAACGTGGATTGGATTATCCGTATTCTCGTTCTTTTGCTATATCACTTAAAATGAGTTTATAATTTGAAACTGTTAAAGTTAGAATAATGATAAATAAGAAAAAAAACATATTATGTTCGTTGCTTACTCTGCTTTTGATGAGTAGCTGTAATTGGTTGGAAGTATCACCGAGCAACGAGGTGAACGCTGACGATATGTATAGCAATGGAGATGGTTACCGCAATGCATTGAATGGGCTTTATTTGCAATTGTCGGGAAGTACTCTTTACGGCAAAAATATGAGTTGGGGCTTTATAGAAGTATTAGGACAGCAGTATCTGACAGAGAAGATGAAAGCTACGGAGGTTTATGCTAAAGCAGCTTCATATAAATATGATGATACCGATGTAAAGTCGATCATTTCAGGATTATGGACCGAAAGCTATAATGCCATCGCCGGATGTAATAAACTTATTAGTATGGTGAGTGAAGCTGATCCTGCTCTTTTTGTTGAGAATGAGATGGAAAGGGACTTGGTTTGGGGAGAAGCGTTAGCATTACGGGCATTGTTTCATTTCGATATTCTTCGTATGTTTGCTCCTTCTATGGAGGTAAATGATGGGAAAAGCTATATTCCTTACGTAGATTCTTATCCGGTGATAAGTACTGCATATTATTCTAATGCTGATATTTTGAAAAAAATAGAAGCTGACTTGTTGAAAGCACAGAAGTTGGTAGCAAAGTGTGATGTGGAGAAACATCCGGTGTGGATGGAAACAGAATACCGTATGTTTGGAAAGGGACTTGCTGGTGAGCTTCCTGAAGAGGTTTTCTTTGCTTTTCGTGGATTCCGTATGAATTATTATGCTGTTACTGCTTTATTAGCAAGAGTATATATGTGGGAAAAGGAATATAAGAAAGCGTTTGATTGTGCAGATGAGGTAACAAAAGCTTCTAATAACAAAAAAACGTTATTTGGATTTACAGAAACGTTGAGTGGTGATATGAAGGATTGTACGAATTTGATT
Organism: Bacteroides sp. BFG-637; assembly: GCF_024793605.1. Classification (NCBI taxonomy): domain Bacteria; kingdom Pseudomonadati; phylum Bacteroidota; class Bacteroidia; order Bacteroidales; family Bacteroidaceae; genus Bacteroides; species Bacteroides sp. BFG-637. The sequence goes on from NZ_JANUPD010000002.1 coordinate 1,807,527, forward strand.
TTTTCTGTGAATAGTGAAACGTTGCTTGATGATTACAAGCCTTTTGTAACAAGTGGTAATGATAACTTATTCTTGTTCAATGTAGAAGATATTTATGAAGGTTCAAGTGAGGATCAGCGGGGAAAGGTATGGGTCAGCAATTTGGGAAGCTTACAATATTCTAAGAAATACTTATTAGAGGAATCAGAAACGGGATATGATGTTATTCCGGTACTTCGTTTGAGTGAAATGTACTACATTATGGCAGAGTATTATGCCCAAAATGGGAATTTCACAGAGGCGGGGAAGATGGTTGACAAGGTTCGTTCGGCAAGAGGACTGATTTCTAGTTCTTCTAATTTCTCTTCAATGGAGGACTTTAGGAGAAAATTACTGAAAGAGATGCGTAAAGAATTTGTGGGTGAGGGACAGCTTTATTTTCAATACAAGCGTTTCAATGATAAATCATTGTCCGATAATGTGAAATTTGTATTCGACCTTCCAGAGAATGAAGATATTTAATGAATAAAATGATTATGTACATATTTATGAAACCATATATATTGTTGTTACTTTTTGCTTGCTGTTTGTTTTCCTGTTCGGAAGATGAGATAGAATCATATTATGGTGGGCAATACTTATATTTTAGTCAATTGAAAGATGCTGAAGAAGATGAAAATGCAATTCGGGTTTCTTTCAATAACTATCCGTTAGATAATGAATTGACTGTAAAAATTAGTTTGGGATTAGTAGGTGATCCGTTTACGAAGGATGCTCCTTACAAGATAGGTGTTGTGAAAGAAAAAACCACAGCTTTGCCTGAAAATTATAGTATCCCTCAGAATCCTGTGTTTAAAGCAAATTCTGCTACGGATAATTTGGAGTTGAAACTTATTAAGACAGAAAACTTGACTGAAGATGTTTCGCTTCTATTGAAGATTGAGGCAAACGATTATTTCGCGGGGAGTGTTCAGAACTTTGATACTATTCGAGTGGTGTTCAATGCTGTGGAAAGTCAGCCATTATGGTGGGATAAGGATGTGAAGAACGTTTATTTGGGCACTTATTCACGTGCCAAGTACAGAGCTTTGGTACAATATGGTGGTGAGGGAGCAGCTGATTTTGGTAGTATGAATGCTTCACAAAAACGCCAATGTGCCTTACGCTTGAAGGATGCCATTGCACTATATGGTTTAAAAGAGGACGATGGAAAGGCTATGACCGTACCTATTTACTAATTTTATAGAATGAAGACGAAAATGATTAAGATAAAATTAATGTTTGTAGCGGTGATTTTATCATGTTGCCTATTCTCGGCTTGTTATGAGGATAAGGGAAACTATGATTATCGGCAGATGAATGATATCACGATACACATCCCATTGGAAAACAATGAATACGTGATGGGAGATAAATTGGAAATAACTCCCAACTTGGAGTTCGCAGTTGGAAAGGAATCGAATGAATTAACCTACTCGTGGACTTTCGGTGGGAAGGAGATATCTACAGAACGAAATTTGAATTGGATTGTGGACGATCCGGGACAATATAAGGATTTGCGTTTGGCTGTAAAGGATGAAATTACTGGTGTGACTTATTTCGGTACAGCATTGATATCGGTTATTTCTCCATATGCTTCGAGTGCTTGGGTGGTTTTGTCGGCCAAAGAAGATGGGACAACGATGTTGACTTATATGCGTCCCACTCGTACGGAAGCAGAAAATGAGGAAGATCGGAAATACACATTGGATGTTACTAAAGATGTATTTGGTCTTTCTAATGAAGGGGCATCGTTGGGTGGAAAACCGCTATCTATGGAGCAACATTTTGTTACTCAATGGGAAGGGGAAGATAATACAAGCTGGTTGTGGATTACTCAACAAGGAGGTCAAGGCTGTGTGGATGTATCCGGTAGCTCATACCAAATAGAAGGAACATTGCCGGCCATGTTCATTAATGCCAGTTATCCGCAAGGATTTGAACCGCAAAGTGTATATGATATGATCTATCTTTCAATGGCTATAGGGAAGGATGGTAAAATTTATACTCGCGTAAAGGATGTGTACGAGTTATTTAATACTAATTATTTTTTGGATGACAGACCTTTACTTTATGAAGGCAATCCTGTAGATGGAACTATGATAGCCAAGACGCCTGAGTTTTATACGCATGGAGGAACTTTGTTATTTGATAAGAATTCTAATCGTTATTTACATATAGCTGACCTGAAAACTGAAGTTTTTGTAATTGGAGGTGGCATGACAGAAAAGAATTATTCAGGTAATGTACTTGCTTTAGAAGCTTGGGATGAACGTTTTGACAATATGGAGGGGTGTGTAGTACATTATATTGGCGTTGCAGAATCTCCTTATGATTGGGGTGGTTCTTTAAGTTATAAATCTGTTATAGAGAAAGGAGGAAAATACTATATTCAAGATTTTGAGGTGGATGATTATACAGGTGGTTCTTATCCTCCAGGTGCTTATTTTAATAGTCAAGATGAAGTCCCTTTTGACGGATTGATAGGTGCAGGTAAGAAAAACGTGTATTCACTTTGCTATTATCAACAAACAGATCGTCCATACTTGTTATTTAGTAGCGATAATATCCTTTATTTATACTATTTTGAAGGCGATGCAGGTAAAAAATTGGTAAAGTTTGCTACATTTAACGCACCGATAACAGGAATTGACACCGGAGGTGGTGCATACGAAGGACACGCTGGAGTAGGATTGGAAAATGGAGACTTTTATGTGCTGGATTTAAGTAAGTCGGTATTAGAAGAGGTGATTAAAAATGGGGATAGTGATAAAAAAGTGTTGTTTAAACAAGAAAGTTTAGGCAAAATTGTGCAAGTGCTTTTCAAACGGAAGGCAACTCGTGATTCCTGGTAAAATTGTCAAATATGAAAAAGGAAAACACTTAAAGGAAATATATAGTAATGTACAAAAAAATCTATTTACTTCTTTTGGTTGCATTATGCGGGGCTATGATTACTCCCGCTGTGGCCAAGAAGAAAAGCAAGAAAAAAGCTTCAACAGAAGCTACGACAAAAAAGAAAGAGAAAAAAGAAACCAAGTATGATAAGCTGTTTAAGGGTAAGAAAGTCACGACGGCAAAAGGTTTCATCACTCTTCATCAGTTTGATAACAAAGTTTATTTTGAGTTGCCGCTCAAAGTGCTCAATCGTGATATTCTGTTGGGATCTACAATTGCAGAAACAACGGACAATCAGTTTGGATGTGTAGGAGAGAAGTCTGGTGATCCTTTCTTGATTCGTTTCGTGCAGCGTGATTCAACGATTACATTGCGTCGTGTGCAGGCAGGACAATGCTCGGACGATCGTGAGATTAAAAAACGTTTGCAGAGTAGTACAATGCCGGCTATCGCCGAAACTTTTGAGATAAAGGCTTACAATAATGACAGTACCGCGGTTGTATTTGATATGACCAGCTATCTGTTGAGTGATAAGAAAATGCTTTCTCCTTTCTCTCCTTATTCATTGATAGAAATGATGGGAGGGAGCGTTGATAAGAATTTTGAAAAGGAAAGTTCTTTTATACAAGGCATCAAAGGCTTCGAAGACAATATCAGTGTTCGTTCCTTGCTGACTTATAAAGTAAGTGTAGGAGCTAAAGGAAGTTATGCAGTAAAAAACATGCCTTTCTCGGCTGTGATGAACCGTAGCTTTATCTTGTTGCCGGAAAAGCCGATGCGTCATCGTTATGCCGATCCGCGTATTGGTATTTTCGAACACTCTATTGTTGAGTTTGCTTCCGAAGGACGCGGATTGCGTACTCGCCATATTGCTCATCGTTGGAATCTGGAACCATCGGATTCTGCCGCATATCTGCGTGGAGAGTTGGTAGAGCCTAAAAAACCTATTATTTTCTATATTGATGATGCATTTCCGTTGAGTTGGAATAAATACATTCATAAAGGAGTTGAGGTATGGCAGAAAGCATTTGAGAAGATTGGCTTTAAGAATGCGATTATAGCAAAGGATTTTCCTAAAGACGATCCTAACTTTGATCCGGAAAACATCAAATATTCTTGTATCCGTTATGCCCCTTCTACAGTAGCTAACGCAATGGGACCTTCTTGGATTGACCCTCGCTCGGGAGAGATTATAAACGCATCAGTAACGGTATATCATAATATTGTGCAGTTGGTTCAATACTGGCGTTTCTTGCAAACTGCACCGGCAGATAAGGATGTTCGTGATGTAGTGTTGCGTGAAGATTTATTGGGAGACTGTATCGCTTACGTACTTTCTCATGAAGTAGGGCATACTTTGTCCCTGATGCACAATATGGCGGGTTCTTCTTCCATTCCTGTAGAGTCGTTGCGTGATCCGAAGTTTACTCAGGAATATGGAACAACCTATTCTATCATGGATTATGCACGTAATAACTATATAGCACAGCCGGGTGATAAGGAGAAAGGAGTACGTATGACACCTCCTGAACTTGGTGCTTATGATTATTATGCGATCTCTTGGTTGTATAAACCGATATTTGAAGCGAAAACATCTGAAGAAGAAATTCCTATACTGGACAAATGGATCAGTGAGAAATCGGGTGATCCTAAGTATCGTTATGGTAAGCAGCAGTTTAAACGTCGCTTTGATCCGAGTTCCGTAGAAGAAGATTTAGGGGATGATCCTGTGAAAGCTTCAGAGTATGGACGTCGTAATCTGCAATATATCCTGAAACATATTAATGAATGGGTAGCAGACAAAGATAAGGATTTTGAGTTCCGTACTGCTTTATATGATGAGATTGTCTACGGATATGTACGCTATTTAAGCTTCGTGTTAGCAGATATCGGAGGTATTTACCTGAATGAGCGTTATGATGGAGATCAACGTCCGAGTTATCAGACTGTGTCGAAAGAACAACAGAAAAAAGCATTGAATTTTTTGCTGAATGAGTTGAAGGATCTTTCTTGGTTGGAGGCGGATGAGACCTTGAAAGAGTTCCCTATTCGTACTTCTGTAGCTATGCAAATGGAGAATGCGATTATTGATGGTATTTTATCCCGTTGTGGTGCTGTTTCTATCTGCTCGAACAAGGCAACATCCGCTCCTTATACTCAAAAAGAATATTTGGCAGATATCGAACGTTTTGTATGGGCACCAACACGTGCTGGTAAAACTTTGACAGATACGGAGATGCGTTTGCAGATGAATTATTTGACAAAATTGATAGAAGGATCTGTAACTGGAGTTGCTAAAAATGCGACTCGTAAAGGCATTACGGATATGTATGGTATTATTGAAATTCCTGAATGGTTGAAGGCTGCTTCGCGTGAGCGTTTCGGCATTATCTCGGAAGAGTTTATGGGATGTTTTAATAATAAGCATGCTGAGATGCAGGCAGCTCGTCTGGAGGAAATTAGCGGTTTTGAAGATGATGTTGATTTAAAGGCTCCGTTGGAACCGATGGAACACGTTTATTTCGGTGAACTGAAGAAAATCCGCAGCTTGGTTGCAGCAAGTGCTTCTACCGGCTCTGCTGATACGCAACGCCATTATCGCTTATTGTTGTACAAAATTGACCAGGCATTAAAATGATAGGAAGTATGAGAAATAGATATAGTAAGATACTTTGTTTATTGCTTCTTTTTATGTGTTGCCTGCCACAAGACGGAAATGCGATATGGCCTTTTAAAAAGAAGAAAAAAGAGGAAAAGAAAGAAGTACTGACACCTTATCAGAAGCTTTTTAAGAATAAGAAAGTACAGACAGCTCATGGGTTGATGACTATTCATAAGGTGGAAGACAAGATATATGTGGAGTTTCCGGTTGCGATGTTGGGTCGTGAGCTGTTGTTCACATCTTCCATTGAGAATACAAGTGATGGGGGAGAAGGTGCACCGGGACAGTTGGGAGGAACAGATGTACGTCTGCGTTTTGAGATGATCGATTCTACAGTCGTGGCACGTATGCCTTTGTTGAGCAAACCTGTCAATACGAGTGGTGATTCTGATATCGCCCGTGCGCTGAATAATTCACATAATCCGGGCATCTTCAAGAGCTTTAAAGTGTTGGCGTGTACGCCGGATAGTTCGGCTCTTGTGGTGAATATGAAAAGCTTATTCTTGGAAGGTTCGGCTTTTACCAAACCTTTTCCGTCGACTTCTGCTAACGGCTATTATGGTTTTGTGTCTCGCGACCACTCATTAGAATCTGATAAATCGTCTATTTTAGGCGTTTCTGCTTCCGGAGATAATATTACCGTTCGTGAGGAATTGGCATATAAGGTGAATCATACCTTGATGGGAGCTTATAGCATGTATGAGAATGTTCCGTTGACGGCTGTAGTAAATAAAATGTTATGCGTTTTGCCCGAAGAGCCGATGACTCCTCGCCTGGCTGATTCACGTCTTGGATTGACCACACAGTTGAAAAGTGATTTTGTCGGAGCTGGACAAGAGGTGAAGAATATACGCTATGTAAAACGTTGGCGGATTGAGCCTTCGGATTCTGCTGCTTATCGTCGGGGTGAACTGGTGGAACCGAAGAAACAATTAGTATTCTATATTGATAGCTTACTACCCGTCAAATGGCATCCTTATGTTAAAGCTGGAGCGGAATCTTGGAATAAAGCTTTTGAAAAGATTGGTTTTAAGAATGTGATTTGTGTGAAGGAGTTTCCTGAAAATGACACTTTGTTTAATGCACACAGTTTGGACTGCATGACCATCCGTTATTCTGCTTCCATGGATGAATACTGCACAAACAACTCTTCACTCTGATGCTCGTACCGGTGAGATCTTGAATGCTTCTATTTTGATTAATGCAAACCTGATCAGTGTACAGTATATAGACCGTATTGCGGCAACTGTAGCAACCGATCCTCGTGTCCGTACTGTCATTTTCCCACAAGAGGTACAAGGTGAGCTGATTCAGGCTGCTATTGCCCAGGCGGTAGGAACAGGGCTGGGACTTTCTGCGAACTGGGGAGCTTCTGTTGCTTATCCGGTAGACTCTTTGCGTTCTGCTAGCTTTACACAAAAGTATGGTTTGGCTTCTTCTGTTATGGGTGGGGTAGTGATTAATGATGTAGCTACGGCAGATGATGTCCGGAAGGGAGTACGCTTAGTTAATACGAACCCTGGACCGTATGATGAGTTGGTTATTAAATATCTGTACCAACCTATTTATGCTTCTTCATTACAAGAAGAGAAAGTGACGTTGGATAGCTGGATTCGTCAACGCACAGGAGATCCTCATTATGCTTATATACGTAGTCAGCCCCGTTTCGATTCGGATCCGCGTAATAGTCGTGGCGGTTTGGGAGACGATCATTTGAAGTCATTTGATTATATGCTTTCCAATATCCGTACCGGTTGTGAGAATTATTATACTTGGTTCTCAGAAGGAGACAGGGATATGACAATGCGGAAGCGGGTATATTCAGCACTTTGTGATCGATTGAACAGTCGTGTATATGCGGTTCTTTCGTATGTCGGTGGTATTTATCTTAACGATATTCGTGAAAAAGATGTGATTCCGAGTTACTCGATGGTAGACCGCGAGAAGCAAAAGGCAGCATTGAATAGGGTTCTTCGCCTGGCAAAAGAACTGGACTGGATAGAGAGTACGGCTCGTGCTACAGATTTTACAATTGCTGATAAAAAGGCCGATATGATGCGTTTGAATATTTTCAAGAATATCTTTAATCGTTTGCCTTATATCGAAGTGTGTACGGAACGTTTCCCGGAAACAGCTTATACGGCTTCCGAATATTTGGATGACATTTATAATGTAGTATGGGAAGGAACTCTGAAACGCCGTCCGTTGGAGAATGTTGAGAAAGCTTTGCAGACAGCTTTTCTGGAAAGTATTATTGCCACCTCTACGGTAACTGCACCTATTGGTAGCTTTAAGGCTTCAAAGGCGTCATTTGCAGATACACGGAAATCGGAAATTAATCTGACGGCTTTACGTGAAGGAGAGAATGTAGAGCATCATTTGTGCTCTTTGCAGGTTCCTGAAGAAATAAGTGGTTTTTCATCTGTTCCGCCTATTTATACGAATCAGACGAAAGTTGCTGCATATTATTTTGATCTGTTGATGCGTACGAAAGAGATGTTGGAAAAGAGTATTTCGACTATGCCTGAGGCTGATCGTTCACATTATGATCTTTTAATCTATCGCATAAACAAAGCGGTAGAGATAAAATAATAAATTTCTCTCTCTTAAATAATTTAATGTTAGCATCGTATTGCTAATGAAGCGCCCCACCGTAGTGATTACGATGGGGCGTCTTTGTTATAGTGTACGTTACAGTGTATGTTTTAATAAATCGAAAACTTTTTGAAATCGTTTGCTATCGAGGCTTGCTTACACTTGTCGCATAGCTAATGCTTTGTTTTCCGCAGCTTCCATAATTTCCCGTTCTCCGGGTCCTTTATCGTTAATACCGCAGAGATGAAGAATCCCGTGGATAATGACACGGTGCAGTTCGTCGTCATAAGAAGCGCCAAATTGCTCCGCATTAGTGCGTATTGTGTCCAGGCTAATGAATAAGTCTCCTGATAAACGATCGCCTTCACAATAATCGAAAGTAATGATATCCGTGTAGTAGTCATGTTGCAGATATTGACGGTTTACCTCCAGAATCTTTTCGTCCGAGCAGAAGATATAAGCGATTTCACCGAGTCTTTTTCCGTAAGAAGCTGCTACGGCTTTTATCCATTCCGTAGTCTCACGTTTCTTGATATCAGGCATTTTTACGCCTTCTGTTTGATAAGTTACAGCCATAATTGAATGTTATGATTTAAAAGAAAAATAAATAACTGATTAAGATAGCGGCTATGATACCCGAAAAGTCTGCAATCAGGCCGCAGGTTACCGCATTACGAGTTTTGGTGATTCCCACACTGCCGAAATAAACGGCCAGAATGTAGAATGTAGTATCTGAAGCTCCGCGTACAACACAGCTCATACGCCCAACAAAAGAATCCGGTCCTAATTCTTTCATCGTATCGATCATCAGGCCGTTTGCGCCGCTGCCACTAAGTGATTTCATCAGTGCAGTAGGTAAAGCCCCGACAAAGCTCGTGTCAACCCCACATAGGCCTACTATATAGCCGATACCTCCCACCAGAAAATCCATTGCTCCCGAAGTGCGGAACACTGCAATTCCTACCAAGAAAGCAACCAGATAAGGAATGATGCGTACAGCCGTCGTAAATCCTTCTTTGGCTCCTTCCACAAAAGAATCGTATACATTGATTTTCTTTCTGACTCCTGTTAAAATAAACAGGATGATGACACTGAACAGCAGGATATTCGCTATCAGTGTAGAATAAGTACCCATATCCTCCCGCGATACACTTAGAAACAGATAAATCAATCCCGAAAAGAAAAGACAGATAATGCCCATTAAAATGAGAATAGGCTTATTGATTAAGTTTATCTTTTGAGTGATGCTGACTGCTATAACTCCTACTAGAGTCGAAATGAAAGTACTTATCAGAATAGGAATGAATACATCCGTAGGCTGTGCAGCCCCCATTTGCGCACGATACACCATGATACTTATCGGAATAATGATGAGGCCGGAGGTATTAATCACCAAAAACATAATCATCGGGTTGGAAGCCGTGTCTTTTTTCGGATTTAGTTCCTGCAGCTCTTTCATTGCTTTCAGTCCCAGCGGAGTGGCGGCATTGTCCAAACCGAGCATATTGGCGGACATATTCATAAAGATGGAGCCCAACACCGGATGTCCTTTAGGAATGTCCGGAAACAAACGGCATAGCACCGGACTTAGAAAGCGTGCCAGTGTATTAATCAATCCGCTGTTCTCTCCGATCTTCATGATACCCAACCAAAGAGCCAGTACACCCGTAAGTCCCAGTGATATCTCGAATGCCGTTTTGGAGGAGTCGAATGTAGAGTTCATGATAGCCGTAAATATCTCCGTATCTCCCAGAAAAATCACTTTTATAAGAGCGATGATAAAGGCAATGACGAAGAATCCTATCCAAATGTAATTTAGAACCATAGTTGATAACGTGTATATAGATAGTGCAAAAGTAGTTATTACGTTTCAAATAAACTAAATCTTCGTCTTTCTTATACTGAAAATGAATGTAAATCTCTATCTTTGTCTCCTACTTTCAAGAAATAAATGGAACAGGAAGATTTTAACATACGCGAACATCAGCTTACTTCAAAAGAACGGGATTTCGAGAATGCACTCCGTCCGTTAAGCTTTGAAGACTTTAGCGGGCAGGACAAGGTGGTGGAAAACCTTCGCATTTTTGTGAAGGCGGCACGTCTGCGTGGCGAAGCACTCGACCATGTGCTGTTGCACGGCCCTCCCGGATTAGGAAAAACAACTCTTTCGAACATTATCGCCAACGAATTGGGAGTTGGCTTTAAAGTGACTTCCGGTCCGGTACTCGATAAACCGGGTGATCTGGCAGGAGTGTTAACCAGTCTCGAACCGAACGATGTACTTTTTATCGATGAAATTCATCGGTTGTCGCCTGTAGTGGAGGAATATCTTTATTCGGCCATGGAAGATTACCGCATCGATATTATGATTGATAAGGGACCTTCGGCCCGTAGTATTCAGATAGATTTAAATCCTTTCACGCTGGTTGGCGCAACCACCCGTAGTGGTTTGCTGACAGCTCCGCTTCGTGCACGTTTTGGCATTAATCTTCATTTGGAGTACTATGATGACGACGTTTTGAGCAATATCATCCGTCGTTCTGCATCCATACTGGATGTGCCTTGTTCGGTACGCGCGGCATCGGAGATTGCTTCCCGTAGCCGCGGAACGCCTCGTATTGCCAATGCCTTGCTCCGTCGGGTACGTGACTTTGCGCAGGTGAAAGGCTCCGGCTCTATCGATACGGAGATTGCCCAGTTTGCATTGGAAGCACTGAATATCGATAAATACGGTCTGGATGGGATAGACAACAAGATACTTTGCACTATTATAGACAAGTTTAAAGGTGGCCCGGTAGGTATCACTACCATTGCTACGGCTTTGGGAGAAGATGCGGGAACCATTGAGGAAGTTTACGAACCTTTCCTGATAAAAGAAGGATTCATGAAGCGTACTCCCCGTGGACGTGAAGTGACTGAACTTGCCTATAAACATTTGGGAAGGAGTCTTTATAACAGCCAGAAAACGCTGTTTAATGACTGATAAAAATGGAATAAAAGAACTTTATAAAGCGTAGTTGGATGATGAAGCAATGGACTACTTTACTTGTTTTTCTCTTTTTGAGCCTCTCTTTATCGGCTCAACAGGAATATGGGAGGGATATTTTTGTCTCTTCTGAAGGAGACTCTTTACCTTATCGGATGATTCATCCCGAATCGGTGAAGCCCGGTGAAAAGTATCCGCTCGTACTGTTTCTGCATGGAGCCGGCGAACGGGGAAATGATAATGAGAAACAGTTGACTCATGGTGGACAGATGTTTCTTAATCCGGTCAATCAAGAGAAGTATCCCGCTTTCGTTCTAATTCCACAGTGTCCGACAGACGGTTACTGGGCTTATACAGGACGTCCGAAGTCGCTTATCCCTACAGAAATGCCAGTGGGACAGGAGATCAGTCCTATATTGCAAACGCTTAAACAGTTGCTCGATTCTTATCTGGTAATGCCCGAAGTGGATACACAGCGGGTTTATATTATCGGTCTTTCAATGGGAGCGATGGGAACGTATGATTTAGTAGTGCGTTATCCGGAGATTTTTGCAGCTGCAGTTCCTATTTGCGGTACAGTCAATCCGAGCCGGCTGTCAGTTGCCAAGGATGTGAAGTTTCGTATCTTCCATGGAGATGCGGATGATGTAGTTCCGGTGAAAGGTTCTCGTGAAGCGTATAAAGCACTGAAAGCTGCCGGTGCAGATGTGGAATATATTGAATTTCCCGGTTGTAATCATGGAAGCTGGAATCCGGCTTTCAATTATCCCGGATTTATGGATTGGTTGTTCAAACAAAAGAGGCAACGTTGAGCCAATCTGAATGATAATCAATAATAAAACATGGCTGGACTAAAATCATTAGCTAAAGATACTGCAATTTATGGGTTGAGTAGTATTGTCGGACGGTTTCTTAACTACATGCTGGTGCCTTTGTACACAGCGGTATTGCCGGCTTCCACCGGAGGTTATGGAGTGGTATCAAACGTATATGCGTTTACAGCCCTGATGCTTGTATTGCTTACGTTCGGTATGGAAACGGGATTCTTCCGTTTTGCCAATAAATCGGGAGAAGACCCGATGAAAGTATATGCCAACTCCTTGTTATCGGTAGGAGGGGTATCTTTGATTTTTGTTTTCCTTTGCCTGTTATTCCTGCAACCTATTTCCAATTTACTGGATTATGGCGATCATCCGGAGTTCATAGCGATGATGGCTGTTGTGGTAGCTTTAGACTCTTTCCAATGCATCCCTTTTGCTTATTTAAGGTATAAAAAACGGCCCATCAAGTTTGCTGCTATCAAACTGCTCTCTATCGTTGGTGGCATCGGTTTGAATTTATTTTTCCTACTGGTGTGCCCGTGGCTGAATGTACATTGTCCGTCAACTATCTCCTGGTTTTATGATCCGGATTATTTAGTGGGATATATCTTTATTAGCAACCTGATTATCTCAGTTGTTCAGATGTTCTTCTTCATCCCGGAACTGACAGGTTTTGCTTATAAATTAGACCGGGTATTGTTGAAACGAATGGTCGTATATTCTTTCCCGGTATTAATCTTAGGCTTGGTAGGTATTCTAAACCAGACTGTGGATAAGATGATATATCCGTTTCTTTTTGAAGACCGGCAGGAGGGGTTGGTACAATTGGGTATCTATGCGGCAACCAGTAAGATTGCGATGGTAATGGCAATGTTTACGCAAGCTTTCCGTTATGCTTACGAACCGTTTGTCTTTGGCAAAGACCGCGAAGGAGACAACCGGAAGATGTATGCCGCTGCGATGAAGTATTTTCTTATATTTTCCTTGCTGGCTTTCCTTGCTGTCATGTTTTATCTCGACTTATTGCGTTATCTGGTGGCAAGAGGTTACTGGGAAGGCCTGGGGGTAGTAGCCATTGTAATGCTTGCAGAGATCTGTAAAGGGATCTATTTCAACCTTTCCTTTTGGTATAAACTGACGGATAAGACCTATTGGGGAGCCTACTTCTCGGTGATTGGTTGTGTTATTATTGTCGTATTGAACATTCTGTTTGTGCCGGTTTACGGTTATCTTGCTTCGGCATGGGCTTCTGTTGCAGGCTATGCAGTCATCTTGTTGCTATCCTATTGGATAGGACAGAAAGAATACCCGATTCATTATGATTTGAAGAGCCTCGGACTTTATGTTCTGCTGGCAGCGGTACTTTACGTTATTGGAGAGCAGGTTCCTATCCCTAATATAGTGCTCCGTCTCGCTTTCCGTACCGTACTCTTATTGCTATTTATAGCCTATATTATCAAAAAGGATTTACCATTGAGTCAGATTCCTGTTATTAATCGATTTATAAAGAAGAAATAACTATGAAGACAGATGAACGTAATAAGTTTGCTATCAAGTCCTTTCTGGGAGAATATCTGGACTTGAGGAAAGATAAGGATAACGAACTGGCTACAGTGGATTCTATCCGTAAGGGGGTAGAGTTCAAAGGTGCCAATTTATGGATTCTGATCTTTGCCATATTCATGGCATCACTCGGATTGAATGTGAACTCCACTGCCGTTATTATCGGTGCCATGTTGATTTCTCCATTGATGGGACCTATTATGGGAGTAGGATTGTCTGTCGGACTAAATGATTTTGAATTAATGAAACGCTCTTTGAAGAGCTTTCTCATAACGACCGCTTTCAGTGTGACTACGGCAACCATCTTTTTCCTTCTTGCTCCTATTGCCGGTTCACAGTCAGAGTTGCTGGCACGCACATCGCCCACTATTTATGATGTATTCATCGCACTTTTTGGTGGATTGGCAGGTGTCGTAGCTCTCTCTACCAAGGAAAAAGGAAATGTGATTCCGGGCGTTGCCATTGCTACCGCATTGATGCCACCACTTTGTACGGCAGGTTACGGACTGGCTTCCGGCAATCTTATTTATTTCCTGGGAGCTTTTTATCTTTATTTCATCAACTCTGTTTTTATCAGTCTGGCTACTTTCCTCGGGGTTCGTGTGATGCATTTCCAACGAAAGGAATTTGTGGATAAAACCCGTGAGAAGACCGTACGTAAATACATCGTTCTGATTGTGGTGCTTACCATGTGCCCTGCAGTTTATCTGACATTTGGAATTATAAAGAGCACTTTCTATGAAGCAGCAGCCAATCGTTTTATAAACGATCAGTTAAGCTTTGAGAATACGCAGGTACTTGATAAGAAAATCAGCTATGAACATAAAGAAGTACGGGTTGTTTTGATTGGTCCTGAAGTGCCTGACGCTTCGATATCTATTGCCCGTAGCAAGTTGAAAGAGTATAAGCTGGAAGATACGAAACTGATTGTATTACAGGGGATGAACAATGAGGCGGTAGATGTATCTTCTATCCGTGCCATGGTCATGGAAGACTTCTATAAAAACAGTGAGCAACGGCTTCAACAACAGGCGGTGAAAATTTCCCAGCTGGAGACAACGCTGGAGCAATACAGAACGTACGATGCTATGAGTCGTACATTAGTGCCCGAACTGAAGGTGCTTTATCCTTCCATCACTACACTCTCCATCGCTCACTCGCTCGAAGTACGAGTCGATTCGATGAAGACGGATACGGTAACATTGGCTGTCCTTAAATTCGCCAGACATCCGTCTGTTGCCGAGAAAGAGAAAATCAGCGAATGGCTGAAAGCCCGCGTAGGAACGAAGAAGTTGAGGCTGATTACAGAATAATGAATTTAAAAATAATAATATGAAGTTCAGACTAACCGTCTTGATAGTCTTTTCTCTCTGTCTGTCGAATGTGTTTGCCGATGAGGGAATGTGGCTGTTGGGAAATCTCCGAAAGAATAAACAGACTGACCGGGTAATGAAAGAACTTGGTTTGCAGATGCCTGTAAATAAAATATATAATCCGAAGAAGCCATGTCTGGCAGATGCTGTTGTCAGCTTCGGAGGTTTCTGTTCGGGAGTGGTAGTTTCCGAAGACGGTCTGGTGTTTACCAATCATCATTGTGGTTTCAGCAGTATTCAGCAACATTCTTCAGTGGAACATGATTATCTGAAAGATGGATTCTTTGCACGTAGTCTTGAGGAAGAATTGCCGAATCCGGAATTGTATGTTCGTTTCCTGCTTCGTACGGAAGACGTTACCAAACGGGTATTGTCTGCCGCCCGGCATGCTAAAACGGAAACAGAGCGCCGTGTGGCTGTTGATTCGATTATGAATGTAATCAGTATGGAAGTCTCCGAAAAGGATTCTACATTGACTGGCATTGTAGATGCTTATTATGCAGGGAATGAATTCTGGCTTTCTGTTTATCGTGATTATAACGATGTCCGTCTGGTTTTTGCACCTCCTTCTTCTGTCGGGAAGTTCGGATGGGATACGGATAATTGGATGTGGCCGCGTCATACGGGTGATTTCAGTGTATTCCGTATCTATGCTGATGCCAAGAATGGTCCGGCGGATTATTCTCCTGAAAACGTCCCCTATCATCCCGAATATGTAGCACCTATTTCTTTGGATGGATACAAAGAAGGTTCTTTCTGCATGACGCTTGGCTATCCGGGCAGTACGGAACGTTACCTTTCCTCGTATGGTATCGAAGAGATGATGAATGGAATCAATCAGGCAATGATTGATGTACGGGGAGTGAAACAAACCATCTGGAAACGGGAGATGGACCGGCGTCCGGATATTCGCATTAAGTATGCTTCAAAATACGATGAAAGCTCCAATTATTGGAAAAATAGCATTGGAACGAATAAAGCCATCAAGCATTTGAAAGTATTGGAAAAGAAACGGGAGGCTGAAGCAGCGCTTCGTGACTGGATTCAGTCTCGTCCGGAAGAGAGAGAGAAACTGATTCGTTTATTCTCCTCTTTAGAATTGAGTTATAGCAATCGTCGGGAAACCAATCGTGCGTTAGCTTATTTCGGTGAATCGTTTATCAATGGTCCCGAGTTGGTGCAGCTTGCTCTTGAAATTCTCAATTTCGACTTTGAGGCGGAAGAGAAGCTAGTGATAACTCGCATGAAAAAGTTACTGGAGAAATATGATAATCTCGATCTTTCCATTGATAAGGAGGTTTTTGCTGCCATGCTTAAAGAGTATCAGTCGAAAGTGGATAAAAAGTTTCTGCCTGCTATGTATGAGAAGATAGATACGTTCTACAACGGGAATATTCAGACCTATGTAGATTCTTTGTATGCGACTTCCAATATAACGTCTCCTAAGGGCTTGAAACGCTTTCTGGAGCGAGATACTACGTACAATCTCATAGAGGATCCTGCTGTTTCCTTGAGTCTGGATCTGATCGTGAAGTATTATGAGATGAATCAGAGCATTTCCGAGGCTTCCGAGCAGATAGAGCAGGGGGAGCGTTTATTCAATGCTGCCATGCGCCGTATGTATGCCGAACGTAATTTCTATCCGGATGCCAATTCCACCATGCGACTTAGTTTCGGAACGGTTGGAGGATATACTCCCTTTGATGGAGCTACTTATGATTATTATACAACCGTGAAAGGCATCTTTGAGAAAGTGAAGGAACATGCCGGTGATATTGACTTTGCTGTCCAGCCGGAGTTGTTAAATCTGCTTTCCTCCGGTGATTTCGGAAGATATGCCAATGAACAGGGGGGATATGAATGTTTGCTTTATCTCCAACAATGATATAACAGGAGGTAATTCCGGCAGTGCCATGTTCAATGCTAAAGGAGAATTGCTGGGGTTGGCTTTCGATGGCAACTGGGAAGCAATGAGTAGCGATATCGTATTCGAGCCTGATTTGCAGCGGTGTATCGGAGTGGACGTGCGGTATATGCTTTTTATTATGGAGAAATACGGTAAGGCGGGGAATCTTGTTCAGGAGTTGAACATTGCCCGGTAAATCAAGTAATGGGGGGGCAGTGCATTTTTCCCCCTCTCTTTTATCGTTTTAATATAATAACGATCACGGCGGCAATAATCAGTGCAATGCCTACACCGATGCTTGTGGTGAAGGCTTCTCCGAAAAGAAAGATTCCAACGCATACAGCAGTTACCGGCTCCATGGCTCCCAATACGGAAGTGAGTGTGGATCCGATGCTTTTTACGGCTCTTACTAAAGCGAGGTTAGAAACTACGGTGGGGATTAAGGCCAGTAGGATCAAGTTGCCGGCAGTATGCCATTCGCTGATGGGTTGAAGTTGGCTGATAGATTCCGTTCCGATAAAAAGAAGAATACTCCCGAAAAGGAATACGTAGAAAGTAAGCAGTAAGCCTTTCATCTGTCCGATCTTTAGTTGGCTCATTGTAACGAGATAAAGTGCATATCCGAGTGCCGACAGCAGGACAATGAAAAGACCCATGAAAGAAAAGCCCCCGTTTCTGTGTTTCCGCCGGATAAGAAATAGACTCCTGCTACTGCGGACGCAATGGCAGCGATCCGCCAGCCGGACTTCTTTTCTTTAAAAAAGAGCATCATGATTAGCGTGGTAAGCACCGGATACATGAAATGAATAGTGGTGGCAACTCCGCTGGCCATAAATTTATATCCCCAAAATAAGAATACTGCGGACATTAAATAAAGAAGTGAAAGAAAAAACAGCGAAGGAATGTCCTGTCGTTTGATACGAAATGACTGTCCGTTCATCAATAAAATCCCTCCCATTGCCAGACAGGCAAACAGGAACCGATAGAAAAGTATCGATTCAAATTGCATTCCCGCTTGCATGGCAGGAATGGTAAATAGAGGGATGAGTCCAAAAGAGGCCGATGAAAGCAGCCCATATAGCAAACCATTCACTTTATTCATAGTCAAGTATATTTCGGGTCGCAAAGATATAGCTTTTTTTGAGGTAAGTGTACCGTTCCGATTCATTTCCTATAAACTGATAAAGTAAGAGTATTGCAGCAAAATAACTTCCCTATGCGATATTTTTCGTAAATTAGCGCGCAATATGCTCTTTATGAGACGGAAAGAAAATACAGACTAATTTTTGAATAAAATGAAACGATTGACATTAGTATCGGGGCTACTCTTTTTAATGTTGCAAACAACATTTTCGCAGGTGCAGGTACCGGGCAATTGCAAACCCGTGAATTTGGCTTGTGATTATTTAGTGAATCCTCTGGGAGTGGATAATCCTGCTCCCCGGTTATCATGGATGTTGAATGATACCCGGAGAGGGGCACGACAAACAGCTTATCAAGTCATGGTGGGTAAAGACTCTCTTCAACTTGTTGCCGGAAAAGGAGATACTTGGGATTCAGGCAAAAAGAATACTGAAGAGATTCTAATTACTTATTCGGGCGAGGGTCTCACCCCATTCACCAAGTATTATTGGAAAGTGAATGTATGGGATCAGGATGGAATCCAATCTTCTTCGGATATCAATTGTTTTGAAACCGGAATGATGGGGATGGAGAACTGGCAGGGCGCCTGGATTGGGGATAACAGGGATATTAATTATCAACCAGCACCTTATTTCCGGAAAGTGTTTGATGCAAAGAAGAGTGTCCGGTCAGCAAGGGCATACATTGCCGTGGCAGGTTTGTATGAACTGTACATCAATGGCGAGAAAATAGGAAATCATAGACTGGACCCGCTATATACCCGGTTCGACAGACGTAATTTCTACGTAACTTATGACGTTACCCCTCAAATACAGAAGGGACGGAATGCGATTGGTGTATTGCTGGGTAATGGATGGTATAATCATCAGTCGATGGCTGTGTGGGATTTCCACCGTGCACCGTGGCGCAACCGCCCTGCTTTCTGTATGGATGTGCGGATTACGTATGAAGACGGTTCCGTTGAAGTGGTTTCTACAGAGCGCGACTGGAAAACTTCATCGGGGGCATTAGTCTTCAATAGTATTTATACAGCCGAACATTACGACGCCCGCCTGGAGCAAAAAGGTTGGAACACAGCGGACTTTGATGATTCCCAATGGAGTGGGGTAGGATATAGGGCTGTTCCTTCACTAAATGTAGTGTCTCAACAAGTGCAGCCGATCCGTGCGGTAGAAACAATTCCTGTAAAGACATGGAAAAAGCTCAATGACACAACGTATGTATTTGATTTTGCCCGTAATATGGCAGGTGTCACCCGCATCAAAGTATCCGGAGAAGAAGGAACTGTCGTGAGGTTGAAACATGGCGAGCGGTTGTATGACAACGGACGAGTGAATACGTCAAATATTGATGTGTATCACCGCCCGGTAGACAACTCCGATCCTTTCCAAACAGATATGCTGGTTTTGAGCGGGAAAGGAGAGGATGAGTTTATGGCACGATTCAATTATAAAGGTTTCAGATACGTGGAAGTAACAAGCAATAACCCCATTGTACTGAATGAAAATAGTCTGACTGCCTACTTTGTGCATAGTGATGTTCCGCAGAAAGGGACGATTCATACTTCGAATGCACTTATCAACCGTCTTTGGTGGGCTACGAATAATGCCTATTTATCCAACTTAATGGGTTATCCTACCGACTGTCCCCAGCGTGAGAAAAACGGATGGACGGGCGACGGTCACTTTGCTATTGAAACGGCATTGTACAATTATGACGGTATCACTGTCTACGAGAAATGGCTTGCCGACCACAGAGACGAGCAACAGCCCAATGGCGTATTACCTGACATTATCCCTACAGGAGGCTGGGGATATGGCACGGATAATGGGCTGGACTGGACGAGTACCATCGCCATCATTCCATGGAATATTTATATGTTTTACGGTGATAGTAAACTATTGGCGGACTGTTATGAGAACATCAAACGGTATGTAGACTATGTGGATCGTACTAGTCCAACCGGATTAACCTCGTGGGGAAGAGGAGACTGGGTGCCTGTTAAATCCCATTCTTCCAAGGAACTGACTTCTTCTGTCTATTTCTACGTGGATACCAAGATACTTGCCAATGCCGCAAAGATGTTTAATAAAACGGAAGATTACGAGTATTATTCTGCCCTTGCCGACAAGATAAAGAATGCGATTAATGATAAATTCTTGAATAGAGAAACGGGTATTTATGGTAGCGGAGTCCAGACAGAACAGAGCGTTCCCTTGCAATGGGGCATTGTTCCCGAAGAACTGAAGAGGAAAGTGGCCAGGAATCTTGCAAAACAGGTAGAGGCAGCCGGTTTTCATTTGGATGTAGGTGTGTTGGGAGCAAAAGCTATATTGAATGCGTTGAGTGAGAACGGTGAAGCCGAAACGGCTTATAAATTAGCCGTACAAGATACTTATCCATCATGGGGCTGTTGGATTGCCAATGGTGCTACCACCTTGCTGGAGAACTGGGATTTGAATGCAACGCGCGACATTTCAGACAATCATATGATGTTTGGTGAAATTGGCGGGTGGTTTTATAAAGGATTGGGCGGAATCTTCCCTGACCCCGAAAATCCCGGATTCAAACATATCCTCCTTCGCCCTAATTTCCCCGGTGGACTAAATCAGTTCGAAGCCAGACATCAATCGCCTTATGGTGAAATCTGTTCAAAATGGGAACGCAAAAAGAACCGTATTGTCTATCAGGTAACTGTCCCTGCAAATAGCACTGCTACCTTTTATGCACCCGACAATGTGGAGGGAGAACGTGTAGTAAAACTAGAAGCGGGAGAACATGTACTGGAATTGAAACTAAAACGTTAATGGAAAACAGTAAATCCCGGACCGATGTCTTTACATCGGTCCAGGATTTATCTTCTGTAATGTAGATTATGCGGATAAGTACAATGTTCAGTCTTATTCTTCTATTCACCTTTTTCACATCATGCTAAACCGTTTATTTTCAGATATCTCCTGTGAATGAACAGCACTGCTTGCTTTTTCACAGCCCTTCACACTCTTCACCGGATACAAATTTCCCGATATTGTATGTTGTCAAGCGATATCATTGACGTCATGCTTCTTCGATAAAAATGTCCTTTCTTAATGCAGATAAGTCGTCTCTTTCTCATTTGTTTAGCGTTTATCAATAGATAGTCGACTATAGTTGTCTTATAAGCCGACTGCAATTGACCTGTAAGACAACTGTAGTCGGCTGAATAGCTGACTATAGTCATCCATATACATGACTATCGTTTTATTTCACAGTGAAGGCTGTGAAGAACTGTGAAACTAGTACTCTCCGGTTTTGATTCACAGGAAATGGCTATCGGATAGAAACTTATCTTTCCGTGAAGAAAGTGAAAAGTGGAAATACAAAGTAAATAATAAGTATTGTAATATTACATCCATAAAATAACATCCTTGTATATCTATGTTCTGAATATAGCAGCCTTAAATTCATAAATCCAGACTATAAATTACAATGATAATAATAGTCGTCAAAGATTTCATGTCCAACATATTTTTTAATTACTCTCCCTGACTTTTATTTTTATCTTGAATCTTTTCTTTGAATTGGTTCTTATTTTCTTCTCTATATTGCCGGGGTGGTAATCCGAATTTCTGTGAGAATAGTTTGTAGAAGGTACTTCGATTATTGAATCCCGTTTTATCCATAATTTCATCAATAGAGAAATTTGAAGAGAAGAGCAATTGCTTGGCAGTCTCCAGTCGGTATTCCCGAATAATATCTGCCGGCGTTTTGTCCGTAATCTGTTTCAGTTTGCGATAGAACTGTCGGACACCACATTTAAGTTCGCTACTAAGTGTTTCTACTGACAGATTGGGATTGGCGATATTGCTGTTGATAATCTCCATCATGTTGTCAAAGAACTGTTTGTCTTCTTTATGCAGGAAGCGGCCATCATCCAGCTGGAAAGAACTGGCAATAGAACTATAATAGTTCTTTAAGTCTTCTTCCCTCTGTATTAGTCTTTGGACAATCTTTTTGAGATAGTTACTATTAAAAGGTTTCGTTATGTAGGCTTCAGCTCCCGCCTCTATTCCTTTAATTTGCTCTTCAGACTGATGGCGGGCAGATAGCAGGATGAGAGGTATATGACACCATACTTTGTTTTCTTTCACTTTTTGAGTAAATAGAATACCGTCTATATCCGGCATCATTACGTCGGATATAATCAAATCAGGTTGCTTTATCTCTAGTTGTTTCAAAGCATCTTCGGCATTGTTGAAAGAAAGTACATTATACGTATCTGCAAAAAGTTCGGATATAAACCACAACATTGAAGTGTCATCATCAATAATCATGACCGTTTGTTTATTGGCATCGAATGGTAAAGATGCCTGTCCGGGTACAGACAGGGATTCAAATGCCGGATTTTGTGTCAGATCATTGGGCTGGTATTCCACATGTTCTTCAGACAGTGGGAGATTGGGCAGAGTGACTGTGAAAGTCGTGATTTCGTTCGGAATGCTTGTCACTTCGATATTGCCGGAAAGGAGCTTTGTCATACTATGGCATATGGCCAGTCCCAATCCGCTTCGTGAGTAGATACTGGAAGTTTCAAAGTTATCCAGAATCTTATATCGGTCGAATATCTTATCCAGATTTTCTTTGGCAATTCCTTTTCCGGAATTAGAAACCGAAATATAGAGCTGTTCCTGTTCTACCTTAAGTTCTATAACAATGGAGCCATTATCCGGTGTATATTTAAATGCATTTGAGAGCAAATTGTTTACAATCTTGTTCAAGCAGCTTAAATCACTATTCCAGTCGATATTTTGCGTTATTTTTAACTGGTAGTTTATATTTCTACTTTCTGCCAGTTCATTAAATGAGGCAGCCATGTTCTGTATATTTTCAGACGCAGATAAACGGATGATGCTAAGTTGCTTGTGACCGGTTTCAAGTCGTCTGAATTCAATCAGCTCAAGGATTAATTCATTGAGCTTCTTTGCATTCTGTAGAATGATTTGCCCGTATTTCTGAATATATGGGTCGGTATTGGCATGAGATAGAATTTTCTCGCAAGGACCATAAATCAATGTGAGCGGGGTGCAAAACTCATGAGTGATATTGGTGAAGAATCGAAGTTTGGACTCGTAGATTTCTTCTTTCTTCTGAAGAGTTAAACGCTCCAGTATTGCATTCTGTTTCTTCCGGTATCGTTTAATACCCAGGAAAATCAGCCATATAGCTATGTTAATGATTAAGAGAATGTATCCCGTATATGCCCATCCTGTCATATACCACGGGGGAGTGATGTGTATGATGAGTGATTGAATATCACTTTCTTGGCCTGTAATATTGTTTTTGTATTTTACGAGCAAGGTATATTTCCCCGGAGCTAAATTGGAGAAGATGGCTTGATTGGATTTACCGTTTTTTATCCAATGATTACTTAGTTCTTCTATTTTATAGGAATATGTATAATTGTTGCCATGGATAAAATCAATCGCATTGAAAGAAATACAGAAGAAATTCTGATTATAATTTAAGGTAAGAGCTTCCGGCTGGCTATGTGTGTCCATGAAATTGTGAATATTGTATTCAGTTCCGAATATGGACAAATCGGTAAACTGAATAGCGGGAGAGTGAAGTTTGGGTTGGTATTGATTGATACTGATTGTAACAAACCCGTTCGTTCCCCCAAAAAAGAGTGTGCCGGTACATGGGTCTTTAAAGAAAGCACCATCACTGAATTCTCTGACAGCAAGCATTCCCTGTTGCTGATATATCTGAAAGTTCTTCTTTGTCGGGTCAAAACGAACTAATCCCTGGTTTGTACTAAGCCAAAGGTTCATTTGTTGATCTTCCAGAATCCCGTGGATTGTTTTACTGGGGAAAATATCTGTATCATTATAAAGCTGATACTTGCCGGATTGATAATGCAGTAGTCCTGCACTAGTGCCTAACCAGTATCCTTGGGAGTTTTTATGGATGGCAAAAATATCATTAATGGTTTGACTTGGGGCATTCTCCATGTAGTATGGCGTGATCTCTTCAGTCAGGGTATTAAGTCGGTAGGCTCCATATCCGCGATTACCAAACCAGATTGTCGAATCGTTTTCCTGATAAGAGGTAAAGAAATAGTTGGAGTTTGCCCGTCCTTCGTTCATTACTATCCGTTTGGCTTCCTTTACGACCGGATTTGTTCCGTCTGTCGAAAAAGATACCTTTATAATGCCTTCTCCCACTGTGGCAATCCACAATGTACTGTCGTTTATTTCATTGATAGAATGTATATATCTCACAGGTTTTCCGCTGGCAGTGACCGGAAAATTACGAATCTTCTTTTCTTTGTAAGAATAGTAGTCTATACCATTTTCCGTGCCAATCCATATTCTTTTCCATCGGCTGGGAGCAAAGCAATATACAGAGTTATTTCCCAATAGAGTATTGCCGGCAAATAATCGCTCAAAAGGAGACGAGTGTTGTGTGTGGGGGATATAGTTGGGGAAGCGTAGAATACCTCCTCCTTTTGTTCCCACCCATAAAGTCGATTCTTCGTCGTAGAATAGTGCCCGTACAGGATGGTTTACTTGATAAGTCGGAGTGTCCAATGCTGTGTTAGTGATTGTAAATGTGTCATTAAAGTACATATACAGTCCTTGTCCATCTGTTCCAATCCAGATAATATCTTGATATTTATCTTTTACCAGGCAGAAAATACCGGATTGGATGGCAATGTTTTCCAGTTGGTATTTATTTTTCTGGTCAGGCAGGTAGGTAAGTTTTACTAAACCGCTGCTTTTGAATCCGATATAGAAATCATTCTGTGACTTGACAATAGAGGAGATATCTCCGCGTTTTGTTATTTCGTCCGCTAAATCAAAGACATAATATAATCTTTGGTTTTGGAAGTTGTATTCATAAAGAGAGAGGGAATCGTCAATAAAAAAAGCCTGGTCTTTATCAGAAAAGGCCCATCGTAGTTCGATATTATTCTTGAAAATCGTATGTGGAATTAACTTGATTTCATCACCGCTTCTTTCTATTTGATAACTTTGCGTATTACCGTTAGAAGCAAATAACCATAACCTGTTATTGTTATCTATAGTCATTCCTAAGATATGATTTGGATTAAGTGCCTGAATTATCAGTGGCTTCACTTGTTTTTCTTTTTTCTGATAATAATAAATACTTCCGTTCTCTTTCAATATGAAAACATCATTTGTCTGGCTTGCGGCCAAACGAACATCCTTAAATTCCCTGAAGCTTTGGATCGTTTGTTCTTGAGTGTTCAGCCGGTCTAGCCCATAAGGTGTCTCTACCCATATGACTCCTTTCTCGGTTTCGATGATTTTATTTATCAGGTTGCCCGACAGGGTCTGGTTTCTATTGATTGGAGTATATTCATGAATAGAGGTACCATCGAAAATATTCAGTCCTTCACAAGTCCCTATCCATATCATTCCATTCTGTTCCTGACAAATGGACAAAACTGCACTATTGGATAATCCGTTTTTATTGGAGTATTGGTGTAAATTATAGGCAGAGGAAACTTGGACATGAAGAAGCATCGAAAATGCTAGAAGTAGTTTGAATAAACCTTTTTTACATTTCATTGTACTTATAGTATTGGAGTATATTTAGCATAGGATTGATTGTGACAAATGTACTAATTTTGTTGGATGAGACCTTTTTTTAAAGATAAAAAACATGAGAAAAATGACTTTTTTCGGGATGGAGTGTTGATGCTGGTTAGGCACATAAAAGATATTAGTATGCTTTTCTGTCATTTTTGTATTATTTTCTGTTATTCTGCTAATTATGGAATTTTCTGTCATGCATTTGTATAAACCCCACTTCTGCTTCTTCCTATATTTGCCGCATCAGAACATCTACAGAATACTAATGACTATGAAATTGATTCCTGTTTGGGGCACGTTGTTGTCCATGTTTCTATTGCTTGCCTGTTCTTCTCATCCTATTGAGCGGAACATTTGGTTAGAGAGGGCTGAGAAGACTTTTACCTCCCTTTATACCAATTATGCCATAGATACCACTTGTCTGCTTCACGAGAATTATCCTTCTGATACATATTATTCTATACCCAGTCTGGCGTCCGGCAGCCAGAGAGGCTTCAATCAATACGCTTATTTGTGGCCTTATTCAGGCGTATTCTCTGCGGGAGTTGCTCTATTGGAGGCGACAGGTGATAAAATCTATAAGGAACTTCTGGAAAACAGCATATTACCCGGCTTGGAAGCATATTACGACCGGAAAAGGGAACCTCATGCTTACTCTTCTTATATCTCAACAGCTCCGGTTTCCGACCGCTTTTATGATGATAACCTTTGGTTGGGTATTGATTTTATAGATCTCTATCGGCTGACTTGTGAACAACAATATTTGGAGAAAGCAAAGGCGATATGGAGGTTTGTAAAAAGTGGGACAGATGATAAATTAGGTGGTGGTATTTATTGGTGTGAACAGAGAAAAGATACTAAAAATACTTGCTCTAATGCTCCCGCTGCGGTATTAGCATTGAAAATATATCAGGAAACTCATGAAAGCATATACCTTAAAGAAGCCGAAAGACAATATGAATGGACAAAAGAAAAACTACAAGATACGACGGATTATCTCTATTTTGACCACATAGAGTTGGATGGAAAAATAGGAAAGGCGAAATTTGCATATAATAGCGGGCAAATGATGCAAGCTGCGGCATTATTGTTTGAGCTGACAGGCGATTCTGCTTATCTTACGGATGCCCGGAATATTGCGAAAGAGGCTTATTGCTACTTTTTTAATTATGTTACAACTCCTGATGAATCATCTGTTAAGCTAATCAGAAAGGGAGATATATGGTTCACTGCTATAATGCTTAGAGGCTATATTGAGTTGTATAAGCAAGATAAAAACAAGACATATCTGGACACTTTTAAGAAAAGTTTGGATTGTGCTTGGAAATATGCCCGTGAAGAGAATGGCTTGTTTAATGTCGACTTTAGTGGCAAAGAAAAGGAGAATCGCAAATGGTTATTGACACAAGCTGCCATTGTGGAGATGTACGCCCGCTTAGCTGCAATAAAATGAGATTTGATTATAGAATGAAAATTATGAGATACACTACTTTTTTTATCGCGTCGATTGCTACAGTTTGTTCTGTAGGACATTCTTATGCACAGTCTGATGGACTTATTTTTAAGAATGACAAGTATGCCTGGTATACAGATCGTATTGAACAGGGGGAGTTTACAGGTAAAGCACTGTCTCCTGTCCATCTATCTTCTAATTTTGAGGAGGAACGTACTAGGGATTTTAAAGGAGAATGGAAACCTAAGTATGACTTGGCTTTTTATCCCCAACTTCAAACTCCTTTTTTACTTGAGCATACATTGTATAATATGTCTTTGGATGAAATGGTCAATGCTATCGAACCGGATAGTACATTGCGCACGGGCTCCGGCTTTCCGGGAGTTTGGACACGTGATGTAAGCTATAGTATTATTTTGAGCATGGCTTATATGCAACCTAAAGTCTCGATGAACTGTTTGCTCCGGAAAGTAGACCGTTTCGGACGTATCATTCAGGATACGGGTACTGGAGGAAGTTGGCCCTGCAGTACCGACCGTATGATTTGGGCTGTTGCCGCTTGGGAGATCTATAAGGTGACGGGAAGCCGTGAGTGGTTGGAGAAAGTCTATCCGATTATCCGTAAATCAGTGGAAGATGATTATCTCACTGTCTATGATGAAAAGACAGGGCTGGTGATGGGCGAATCTTCATTTATTGATTGGAGAAATCAGAGTTATCCCCGTTGGATGCAACCTGTAGATATATTCCAATCGAAGTGTTTGGGAACTAATGCGGTGCATGTGGAAGCCCTCCGTGTTTTGAGTTGTATGGCAGGTAGGATGGGTGATACGGTGGCTGAAAAGAAATATGCCACGAGATCGAAGCAGGTTGCCGATGCGGTTAATCGTTATTTGTGGATGCCGGAGAAAGGTTATTATGCCCAGTTTTTGTACGGACGCAATTATAATATACTTTCTTCCAGAAGTGAATCATTAGGCGAGTCTTTAGCAATACTGTGGGGAATTGCGCCAGCCGGGAAACGTGCGGAAATTATCCGCAATGCTCCGGTCTGCGAGTTCGGAACACCGATTTTCTATCCGGAAATTCCCAATATACCTCCTTACCATAATAATGCCGTTTGGCCTTTTGTATCTTCTTATTGGATGCATGCTGCAGCTATGGCGGGGAATGAAGAGGCTGTTCTTCACGCGGTTGGAAGTATTTATCGTGCAGCTGCCTTATTTGTTACCAATAAGGAAAACTTTGTGCTAAGTACAGGTAACTATCGAGGTACGCAAATTAATTCAAGTAATATGCTATGGAGCTTGTCAGGAAACTTAAGCATTGTGTACAAGTTGTTGATGGGCATCCATTTTGATGACGAACAATTGTTGTTTAAGCCTTTCGTTCCGAAGGCGTTGACTGGCAGGCGTATACTAAAGAATTTTCCATACCGTAGTTCTACACTCGATATTGAGGTAGAGGGTCATGGAAATAAGATTAAAGCCTTTTATCTGGATGGAAAGAAGCAGAATCCGATAGTAGCCGGCACATTGACAGGACATCATGACGTGAAGATTGTCATGGCCAACAATGAACTCAAAAAGCAAGGTGTTAATTTGCAACCAGCTATTGCTTCTATCGAGACTCCGGTTATTAAACTGGAAGACTCGAATAAGATAGTTTGGAATAAAATAGAAAGTGCCGTTGCTTACCGGATTTTGAGAAATGGTAAGATATGTCAGCTTGTTGAGACAACTCATTATCGTTTGCCGGAGGATGCGTATGGTGAATATCAGGTAATCGCTGTTGCCGCAGATAAATATACGGCTTCATTTGCGAGTGAACCGATAGTAATTGAAGAGCATAGCACGTACGAAGTAGAAGATTATGCACCAAAGTCAGAAAGGAAACACAAAGGATTCATGGGGACAGGCTTTGTCAACATTGACAAGAAAGAGAATACTATGATTGAAATTCCGGTATCAATTAAAGATGAAGGCCTTTATGCGATTGACTGGAGATACGCAAACGGCAATAATACCATTGCTGATGATAACCGTTGTGCTATTCGTTCCTTGTATGTAGATAATCACTTGTCGGGAGTTTCGATATTCCCACAGCGTGGGATGAATGCGTGGGAGAATTGGGGATGGAGCAATAGCCATCAGGTTCATCTGACACCTGGTGAACACACCATTTCACTTTCATTTGAACCTCATAATGAAAATATGAATATTAATGTCAATCAGGCACTGATAGATCAGTTGCGTTTGACGAGATTGAAAAAATAGAAGAACATGAATAACAAAATGAACCTTATTTGTGCATCTGTGCCGATGTTTTTTGTGCTGTCTGATGCTTCTGCACAGAAAGAAGTGCAGCAACGTCCTAATATCATCCACATTATGACGGATGATCATTCTTATCAAGCCATTAGTGCTTACGGACATCCGCTTTCCGTGCAGGCTCCGACTCCCAATCTGGATCGCTTGGCCTCTGAAGGTATGCTGTTCCGGCAAGCGTTTGTTGAGAACTCTTTGTCTACTCCCAGTCGTGCTTGCCTGATGACGGGGCTGTATAGCCATCAAAGCGGGCAACGTCGTCTGGATGCGGGCATTGACACTGCGCATGTATTTGTATCGGAGATACTTAAGGAGAATGGTTATGAAACCGGAGTAGTTGGTAAGTGGCACATGCGTTGTGAACCGAAGGGCTTTGATTACTATCATATCCTGTGGGATCAGGGTGAATACTATAATCCGGGTTTCAGGAGTAAAAAAACGAATGGAAAATATGTGAAAGAGAAAGGCTATGTAACCAACCTGATCACCGACCATGCCATTGAATTTCTGGAAGAAAGAGACAGGAATAAACCATTCTGCCTGTTTGTACACCACAAGGCTCCGCATCGGAACTGGATGCCTGATACGAAATATGTGGATTTATATGAAGAGGTAGAGTTTCCCTATCCGGCAACATTCAAAGATGATTATGCTACCCGTGGTGAGGCTGCGCGTAAGCAACAGATGAGCATATCCAAAGACCTTTCATTGGCATATGACCTGAAGGTGCGGGAGCTGGGCGACCGACCGGGATTGAAGAATGACTGGAGTATCCGGAGCATGGAGGGATCATTGAACCGCATGGATTCGGCAGACCGTAAGAAGTGGCTTGAAGCTTATGAACCCCGTAACCGGAAGTTTATCGAGCAAAACCTGCAGGGAGACGAATTGCTGAAGTGGAAATATCAGCGTTATATCAAAGATTATATGCGTTGTATCAAATCTGTTGATGAAGAAGTCGGACGATTGTTGGCTTATCTGGAGAAAGAGGGATTGATGGATAATACCATTATTGTTTATACTTCCGACCAGGGATTCTATATGGGTGAGCATGGCTGGTTTGACAAGCGTTTCATGTATGAAGAATCTTTCCGTACTCCGTTGATCATCCGCTATCCGACAAGGATTAAGGCTGGCACGGTATCTGATGCACTGGTTCAGAACATTGATTATGCTCCTACTTTTCTGGATATGGCAGGTATTGATAAACCGGATTTTATGGTAGGAACGTCATTGGCTCCTCTTTTCAAGAATAAGGGAAAGGCTCCTTCTGGCTGGCGTAAATATTTGTATTATCATTATTATGATTATCCGGCAGTGCATAATGTGCGCCGTCACGATGGGATACGTGACAGTCGTTATAAATTAATCCATTTCTACGGGAATGGGATTAACTACAATGAATTGTATGACTTAAAGGAAGATTCGAATGAATTACACAATTTGTATGGTAATCCGAAATATGATAAAGTGGCGGCACGCTTACAAAAGGAATTGGATAAAATCCGGACCGAACAGAAAGTCGATGAATTTTGAGTTAACCGTGCGCTCTTACAATACGATAATAAAATAATTAATAAGAAAGAAGATGAAAGTAAAAGTATTAAGCTTATTGTTATTGGCATTTTTTTATGTAAATTGTCTGCAGGCGGCTAATGGTAAGAAGGTGTCGTCACCTGATGGTAGAAATACAATCGTATTCTCTTTGGATGCTGGCGGAACCCCGACTTATCAACTCCTTCGCGATGGTAAAATGTTGATTTCACCCTCTGTTTTGGGATTTATAGAGAAGAATAATATAAATCTGGCGAATGAGTTCAAACTCAGAAAGACAAGCTTTCATACAAAAGACGAGCATTGGACTCAGCCATGGGGAGAAAATAAATCCATGCGTGAGCATTATAATGAGTTGGCCGTTCACTTGAAGAATAGCAAAGTAAACCTGACAATTCGTTTTCGTGCTTTTAATGACGGAGTTGGTTTCCGTTATGAATATGATGTTCCAAGTGTCGATTCTCTTTTTGTAATGGATGAACTGACTACATTCAATATTGCTGAAGATGGTGTTTCGTGGTCTATTCCGGCTAACTTTGATACTTATGAAATATTGTATTCGGAAAAACCGGTCAGTGCCATTAAAGATGCCAACACACCAATGACTTTCAAGACAAATAGCGGTGTATATGGCAGTATTCATGAAGCGGCATTATACGACTTTCCCGAAATGACACTGCAACATAGAGAAGGTACGAGTTTCAAGTCTAATCTGGCTCCTTGGCCCGATGGAGTGAAAGTGAAGAAACCGAATCATTTTACTACTGCATGGAGAACATTGCAGATTGGCGATAAAGCTGTGGACTTAATTAATTCGGGACTGATTCTGAACCTGAATCCTCCCTGTCAGTTGGAAACCACCGACTGGATTGAACCGATGAAATACGTAGGTGTATGGTGGGGAATGCATGTTGGTGTAGAAACTTGGACGATGGGCGACCGACATGGAGCTACTACAGAGAATGCCAAAAAATATATTGACTTTGCATCTAAAAATGGCATCCGGGGTGTTTTGTTTGAAGGTTGGAATGATGGTTGGCAGAATTGGGGCGGTAATCAACGTTTTGAATATACGAAACCTTTTGCAGATTTCGATATAGAAGAAATCACTCGTTATGCAAAAGAACGTGGAGTGACTGTTATCGGTCATCATGAGACAGGAGGGAACATCCCTTATTATGAAGCTCAAATGGAGAAAGCTTATAAGTGGTATAAAGACTTGGGGATTATCAATGTGAAGACCGGATATGCGGGTGGTTTCCCCAATCATCTCAGTCATCACGGACAATATGGCGTGAATCATTATCAGAAAGTAGTAGAACTGGCTG
The DNA here is from genome assembly GCF_024793605.1 of Bacteroides sp. BFG-637. NCBI lineage: Bacteria > Pseudomonadati > Bacteroidota > Bacteroidia > Bacteroidales > Bacteroidaceae > Bacteroides > Bacteroides sp. BFG-637. Next base: position 1,839,752 of record NZ_JANUPD010000002.1, read on the forward strand.
CTGCCCATCACATGACTATTAATGCGCACGAACCGATCAAAGACACTGGTATTCGCAGAACATGGCCAAACATGATGTCAAGAGAAGGAGCCCGTGGGATGGAGTGGAACGGCTGGAGTGAAGGTAATCCGCCTTCTCATCACGTGATATTGCCCTTTACGCGTTTATTGGGAGGGCCGATGGACTATACTCCGGGAACTTTTGATATATTGTTGGAGAAAAGTAAAAGTTCACCCAAACATAAAAAATGGCATGGACTTGATAAAGGGAATAGCCGCGTAAATACTACATTAGCCAAACAATTGGCAAACTGGGTTATTTTATATTCACCGGTACAGATGGCATCTGACCTCATTGATAACTACGACGGGCATCCGGCGTTTCAATTCTTTCGTGATTTTGATGCCGATTGTGATTGGTCGAAAGCTTTGGATGGGGAACCGGGGAAGTTTGTTGTTATTGTGCGGAAGGCTGATGACAAGTACTTTTTGGGCGCAGCTACCAATGAGGAGGCGAGAACAGTTCATATTAAGCTGGATTTTCTGGAACCTTATCGGTCTTATAAAGCTATTATTTATGCAGATACGGAGAAAACCGACTGGAAGACCAACCCGACAGAATATAGAATTTACGAAAAGGCGGTTACTTCCGAGGACGAATTGGATATAGTAATGGCAAAAGGTGGAGGGCAAGCAATAACTTTCCTTAAAATGAAATAAGAGAATCTACTGATAAAAACATATTTAAATTGAAAAACATGAAGAGATTATTTTGGGCATTTGCTGTAATTACTTTTTCGTTACTAGCATGTAGTAACGAAAATGAGGGAGCATCCTTTCCTGATGAAAATGAAAATAACGCTGAAACAAAGACTCCTGAAGAGATATGGGCTGCGGCTTCCGATAGCTGTATTTCAGTCTTGATAGATCAATTTATGGATAAAGAGAAAGGAACATTCTGGGCTGCTGTTCAGAATAAACTTCCAAGCAGGACGCAATATCTTTATTGGCAACAGGCGCACGCCATGGATGTGTTGGTATATGCTTACGAACGTATTAAGGATAAAGACCCTGAACGGGCTGCAACTTATGAGAATTACTTCAAGTTATGGTTTGAGAACCATGCCAATAATTGGTATGATTGGAGGGGGCAGGGAGATGAGACGGGCTTCCTGAATGAGTTTATAGATGATATGGCTTGGATTTCGTCGACAATGTTGCATATGACGGAGGCAACGGGCGATGATACCTATTTCAATATGGCCAAGAAGATTTATGATACACATATGGTCACCCAGGGCAAGGAAGATGAGAAAGGTTGGGCGTTGCCATGGAAAACGACTAGTCCCGCTGATAAGGATACTCGTTATATTTGTACGAATGCTCCGGCTTGTGTTGTAGCCTGCAAGCTCTATATGAAAACAAAAGAACCTAAGTATCTTGAAGATGCCCAGAAGCTATATGACTTTATCACTGCAAACCTGATGCTCCCGGATGGTAGAGTGGAGGAACCTCCATTGACGTATACTCAAGGTACATTTGCTGAAGCTGCCCGTTTACTTTATCATATTACTGAACAACGTAGTTATTTGAAGAAAGCGGAGACGGCAGTAGTATATACCATTTCCAGTAGTCGTTGCGTTGACAAAGGGTTATTGAGAAATGAAGGGAGTCTTGATGCAGATGACGGATTAATCTTTAAAGCGGTATTCATTCCTTATGCAGTTAATTTAGTGTTGGATGAATCGACTTCTTACAGGACTCGTGAGGAAGTGAGAAATTTCTTGCTTCATAATGCTAAAACTCTATGGTTCGAACACATGAATCGTGACTTGTGGCCCGAGATGTATTGCGGTCCTTACTGGGGAAATACCTATTCGGTGAAAAGTGATGAAAAGAATGGAACTGCTTATATGTGTGCTCATGCAAGCGGAGCTTCTTTGCTTGAGAATGTGACCCGTATGTTGAGTACCCGCTAAAGACTGAAAAAGGAAATATCATTAATTTAATCAGGCAGTGAAAGAAACTTGGATAGTGTCATGGAGGCATATATTATGGTAATGATATGTCAATGAATGTTGCTGTTTAGTTTATACATTTCGATTAAAGTCTGCTTTTCTGTCTTTTTTGTGTTGTTTTCTGTTTTTCTGTTAGACGTGGAAATTTCTGTCATGCTTTTATAAAAGCATCCCTAATCCTTCTATTTATATTTGTGCCGTTAAATATGGCGGACATAGTGTTTGACGATAAAGTTAATCAATTATATCTTTTAAAATTATGGGAAACAAAATCATGGAAAAACTTAAGAGTTTCAGTTTTCTATTTTTAGGTTGTCTTCTTTGTATCTATGGTTGCAAAGATGACGCTAAAGGTGAAGAATTTGATCCTTCTAAGCCGGTTGTGATTGACCGTTTTTATCCTGAATCTAGCAAAGGTCAGGGTGAACTATTTATTTATGGTGAGAATTTCGGAACCGATATCTCGAAGATCAATGTAACAGTGTCTGGGAAAAAAGCTATTGTAATTGGATCTAACGGACATTGTATCTATTGTGTAGTGCCGATTCGTGCCGGTGACGGTAAGGTTAGTGTACGAATAGGTAATACTGAAGAACATGTTTTCGATAAGGAATTCAAATATGAATATCAACTACGCGTGGGGACTTTATGCGGCTTTACAGATAAAGATGGTAAAACTGCACGTGTGGACGGAACTCTTAAAGAGGCACAGTTTGAGGCTCCTTATTGGTTGGAAATAGACGATAATGGTGATCTGTTTCTACTTGAAAATAATCGGTCTGTACGTAGAATCTCAATTGATGGAGATAAGGTTTCTACCTTGCTTGTAGGAGGGCAGGGACAAGGAATTAGTAGTATGCATTCCATGTGCTTTTCTCCAACAAAAGATACGTTATTAGTGGCTAATCAGGTGCAAGGAGATGACAATGGAAAAGCCGTTGTCATGCTGTTTAAGGATAAGGGATACAGTGGTGCAGTGGGGAGCTATGGAGTATTAGCCAAAGGAAAAGGATGCGATGCTGTTGCTATGCATCCGCAGGATGGAACTTGTTTCTTTACTCAACGCGCTGACGGTTATGTTTATAAGTTGGACGATCCCGTAACAGGAAAAAAATCCCAGCATGTGACTGATGGTAATTCAGATATGTATTATGCGATGCAATTTCATCCAAGTGGAGACTTTGTTTATCTTACAGCTGAAAATAAGCATGTTGTGTTTAAATCAACTTACAATCGTGAAACTCGTTCGCTAAGTAAGCCTCTTCTACTTTGCGGTGCAAGACGTAATGATGAATATAATGTACAGTGGAGCGATGGGGTAGGAGAAGCAGCAAAATTTTCACAACCCCGTCAGGGAACTTTTGATGAAGAAGGTAATTTCTATGTATGTGACAGATACAATCATTGTATCCGAAAAATATCTCCGGAAGGTAAGGTTGAGACTTTTGCAGGGAGACCGAATGAAAAAGGGTATGCAGATGGCGAATTAACAAAAGCTCAATTTAATCAACCGAGTGGAATTGTGTATGTCAAAGAGACCAAGACATTTTATATTGCAGATGAGAACAACTATCGAATCCGCACGATAACTGCAGAATAATACTCATGAAAAACATTATAGGAAATGAAAAAATATTTATTAATTCTGGTAACTTTAATTCTGACTTTTCCGCTGGATATTATAGCTCAGGAGGAGACAATAAATGTGACAGGTATTGTAAGGGATAGTCAGGGAGAACTCCTTGTGGGAGTTAATATTGTTGTAAAAGATCGCCCTGGTTTTGGAACAGTGACAGATATAAACGGTAAATATAGAATAAAGGTCAGTCCTTATTCAACTCTATTGTTTACTTACATTGGTTATGATAAGGTGGAGGTCGGCGTAAAAACAAAGACGGAGATTAATGTGACAATGAAAGAAACTTCGAATACTGCATTGGATGAGGTTGTCATTACTGGTACCGGTATTCAGAAGAAAGCAACACTGACAGGTGCTGTCACTTCGGTGGATGTCGCAGATTTAAGTTCTAATTCGACTACTAGCATCACCAATGCATTAGCGGGTAATGTAGCTGGAGTTATTGCCATGCAATCTTCCGGTGAACCAGGGGCTACTTCAGAGTTTTGGATTCGTGGTATTTCTACTTTTGGTGCTAACTCAGGTGCATTGGTGTTGGTTGATGGATTTGAACGTGACCTGAATGAAATTAGTGTAGAAGACATTCAATCATTCTCTGTATTAAAAGATGCGTCTGCTACTGCTATTTATGGTTCAAAGGGTGCTAATGGGGTAGTACTGATTACAACAAAACGCGGTAATCTTGGTAAAGTCAATGTGAATGTGAAGTTACAGAGTACCTATAACACACGTACCCGCACTCCGGAGTTTGTTGACGGATATACTTATGCTCAAATGTTGAATGAGGCTCGTACTACCCGGAATCTTGAGCCTGCTTATACTCTTAATGAACTGGAAATTATCAACCAAAAGGTAGATCCGGATTTGTACCCGAATGTGGATTGGCAGGATGTTTTATTGAAGGATGGTGCTATGACATATAAGGCTTCTTTAAACTTGAGTGGTGGTAGTACTTCGGCCCGCTACTTTGTTTCTGCCAGTTATGCGGATGAGCAAGGTATGTATAAGACAGATAAAGCATTTAGTAAAGAATATAATACAAATGCAGATGCTAAACGTTGGACATACCGTATGAATGTGGACATTAATTTAACCAAATTAACTTTGTTGAAAGTAGGATTGTCTGGTTCATTGAAAAAGTACAATACTCCGGGATTGGCAGATAATATATGGAGCTCATTGGTGGGACAAAATCCTGTTAGTATTCCGGTGATGTATTCGGATGGATCAGTACCTGTTTATTCAGCTTTCGACTCTGTAGAAGGAGACCGTATGAATCCTTGGGTACTGGCCACCCAGACTGGATACAGGGAAAAGTGGGAAAATACAATTCAGACAAATGTAACATTGGAGCAGGACCTGAAATTCATTACCAAAGGGATGAAATTTATTGGTCGTTTTGGATTCGATACTGAAAACAAAAATTCTATCAATCGTATTCGTAAGCCGGAGCAGTATCGTGCGGAGCGTCATCGGGATGCAAATGGTGGTTTGATAATGAATCGTATTGTGAAAGAACAGGTAATGACGCAATCATCTAATGCAGAAGGAATACGCTTGCAGAATTTTGAGGCAGAATTGCATTATAATCGTTCTTTTGCTAAATACCATGATGTAGGCGCCATGCTGAAATATACGCAGCGAGAAGAAATACAAACAGTCGGTACTGACAGTGATATAATGAAAGGTATATCTAAACGCAATCAAGGATTAGCCGGGCGTTTTACCTATTCTTATAAATATCGTTATTTCATAGAAGCGAATTTTGGTTACACAGGTAGTGAGAATTTTGCGACCGGAAATCAGTTTGGATTTTTCCCGGCTATCTCCGGTGGATGGAATATTGCGGAAGAGAGTTTTATAAAAGACAATCTGAAATGGGTAGATATGTTTAAGATTCGCTATTCATATGGTGTGGTTGGTAATGACCGTGTAGGTACCCGTTTCCCTTATTTGAGTTCTTTCGGTGATAGTAATGGTTTTAATTTTGGTGATTATGGAAGTGGTAATAGTTATAATGGATTGCATTATGATCAAATTGCTTCTAATAACTTAACATGGGAAGTTGCTAAAAAGCATGACTTGGGTTTTGATATGGCTTTCTTAAATAATCGCCTCACGGCAACGATTGATTTATATAAAGATACCCGTGAAGATATTTATATGCAGCGCAAACATCTTGCCAATATAGTAGGTGTAACTAGTCAACCGTATGCAAATGTCGGTAAAATGGAGTCTATAGGTATAGACGGGAATTTTTCTTACCGACAGAAGATAGGGAAAGTACAGTTAACGGTAAGAGGCAACATGACTCTGACCAAAAACGAGATGAAGGCTTATGACGAAGAAGCACAAGAATATTCTTATAGAAAAACTGAAGGGTTCCGATATAATCAGGCGCGCGGTTTGATTGCTTTGGGATTATTTAAAGATTGGGATGACATTCGTAATAGTCCGAAGCAAGAATTCGGAGATTATGCTCCGGGTGATATCAAATACAAAGATGTGAATGGTGATGGTGTGATATCTGATTTGGATAAAGTACCTATCGGAGCTACTCGTATTCCTAACTTAATATATGGTATGGGTATTTCTTTGCAGTGGCGTGGATTTGATATTAATGTTCATTTTCAGGGAGCAGGTAAATCTTCTTATTTCATCAATGGACCTACGGTTTTTGCCTTTAACAAAGGCGAGTGGGGAAATATTCTGACTGATATGGCAGAACCGGGAAATCGTTGGATTGCAGCAGAAATATCGGGTGATCCGGCAACAGAGAATCCAAATGCTAAATATCCTCGTCTAAGTTATGGGGGGAATGCCAATAATTATCGTGAGTCTACTTTTTGGCTTCGTAATGGAGCATATTTACGCTTTAAAACACTGGAAATAGGTTATTCTATACCAAAAACATGGGTTAATAAACTGCGTATGGATAATGCACGTATTTTCTTTCTGGGCAATAACCTGTTTGTATGGGATAGTCTTAAGTTGTGGGACCCGGAACTTGCAAGTGGTAATGGAATGAAATATCCAATTGCATGTACTTACTCATTAGGATTGACTGTTAACTTCTAATATTAAAGACATGAAAAAAAGAAATATTATTTTATGGAGTGCTTTGAGTTTGGGGATCTTTCTCCTGAGTTCCTGCTCCGATTATCTGAATGTAGACAAGTATTTCAAAGATCGCATGACGGAAGAGAAAGTCTTTGCCAGCAAAGACTATTGTGATAACTGGTTGGCAGGAGTATATGCTTATTTGTCGAAAAATAATATGATGGATGTAGGCAGTAAAGGTGCTGCTTTACATAATTTTGCTGATGATATGTTTTTTGGAGATAGCAGAGATTTGAATTATGCAACATTCCGAAACGGGTTTTATAATGAAGGAACTCGGCAGGATACATGGACAAATGCTTATATCGGTATCCGTGATGCTTCTACAATGATTCATAACATAGATATTAATCAGGAAATGTCTCATGAGGATGTTGCTGATTATAAGGCACAAGCCCGTTTTTTAAGGGCCTATTTTTACTGGATACTACTTCGTAAATATGGTCCGGTCCCTATTCTTCCGGATGAAGGTTTGGACTATATGCAAGATTATGATGCTCTTGCCTGTTCCCGTAACACTTATGATGAATGCGCAAATTTCATTGCTAATGAGATGGTATTAGCTGCTTATGATTTACCGATGTTACGTGACAATCGGAATATTGCCCGACCAACCCGGGGAGCTGCTCTTGCGGCACGTGCGAAAGTTTTGTTATATGCTGCAAGTCCTTTGGCTAATGGAAATACAGAAATGGTGGATTTGACTGATGATCAGGGTAATTGTCTGATTTCACAGACGTATGATGAATCAAAGTGGGCCAGAGCTGCTGCAGCTGCTAAAGATGTAATGGATTTGAATTTTTATGAGTTATATACTGCTGCTTTCAGAGAACAGGCTATTAATCAAGCATATCCGGCAACAGTACGTCCTCCTTATCATGAAATCTATTCTAACAGGGATTTTCCTGACGGATGGAGAGATATTGATCCGTTTGAATCTTATCGATCCTTGTTTAATGGGGATGTAGCAGCTTCTGATAATCCGGAATTGATTTTTACACGCGGGCAAAATCAGAATGCTAATGAGGATATTGTAGCAATGGGGCAACATCAGATGCCTTCGTCTGTCGGAGGATGGAACTGCCATGGTATGACTCAAAAGCAGTGTGATGCTTATTATATGAATGATGGTAAAAATTGTCAGGGAATGAATTCGGAATATGCCGGTGAAGCAGGATACGAAGGACGGGTTGATTTAAATCCGCGTGATAAGGATTTTGTAACACAGGCGGAAATAAATGCAGGTACATATCCGGAGCTAGGACCACAAGGAGAAGGTATTAGTAAGCAATATGCTCATCGCGAACCACGTTTCTATGCCTCGGTGGCTTATAATGGGAGTGTTTGGGAGATGACCAGTGCGCAAGATCAATCACAGCGTTATCAGAAAATATGGTATTATCGTGATTATCCTAACGGGCAGCAAGTTTCTGCTTCTGATTCTCACAATATGCGCACAGGTATTGGTATTAAAAAGTACTATAATCCACAGGATTCTTATATTAAAGATGCAGAAAGTACGCATTCCAATAAGATAGAACCGGCTATTCGTTATGCTGAAATCTTGCTGATTTATGCTGAGGCTTTGAATGAGTTGGAAAATGGACCTTACGAAATAGCTTCATGGGATGGAAGTAAAACGATGTCTGTTGGTCGTAATACAAGAGAAATGCAGAAAGCAATGTCGCAGATACGTATTCGTGCCGGATTGCCGGATTTTGATCAAACAATTTATGACGATCCGGATGAATTCCGTAAGTGTTTGAAACGTGAACGTCAGATTGAACTGTTTGCTGAAGGACATCGTTATTATGACTTACGGCGTTGGAAAGATGCTTCAAAAGAGGAAGTAGTTCAGGTGTATGGTTGTAATATGAATTTGGAATCTGCTCAAAGAGAAGCCTTCCATTCTCCGGTAGTAATCTCTTCCCTTCCTTCAGTGTTTGTGAAGAAGATGTATTTTTGGCCTATCTCACATGATGAATTGCGTAAGAATAGAAAGCTGACTCAAAATCCGGGTTGGACTTATTTTGACTAATAAAAGATAAAGCTATGAAGAAGATATATGTGTATTATATAATGTTACTGGCGACCGTCCTGGCTTTTACTGCTTGTAACAAAGAATGGGAAGATGAGTTGTTTGAACAGTCAGTTTCTTTTGCCAAAAACGGTGTTTATTCGACTTATGTGAAGTACAAATCGGATGGAAATGTAAGTTATCAGTTGCCGGTTATTATTAGCGGCTCTACCAACAATGATAGAAATCTGCATGTCCGTATAGGACTAGATCCTGATACTCTGGAAACTCTTAATTTTGAACGTTTCAGATTCCGCGATGATTTATATTATTTGCAGTTGGCCGAAGAATATTATACGATTCCGGAAATGGCAGTCAATATTCCGGCAGGTGCTAATACTGCGTTGCTGAATATAGATTTTTCTCTGCATGGTATCAATCTCTCGCGGGAACATATTTTACCATTAACGATTCTTGAAGGAGATGGATATGTTCCTAACTATCGGAAGCATTACCGGAAAGCGTTATTGAATGTGATTCCTTTCAATGACTATTCAGGTTCTTATTCATCAACTACTGCTATGATCTATAATCGAGATGTGGCTGATGACAAACAAACAGCTTTTTCTGTTTCTACTCGTAATACATGGGTAGAGGATGAGAATTCGGTATTCTTTTATGCCGGGGCCATTGATGAAGAGCTAAAAGAGCGCGAGATATATAAGGTGGTAGCTACATTCGGAGAATTTGATGAAGTGACGCATACGGGACCGTTGATATTAACTAATCCGGATCCTGATAATCGCATGAAGTTTGTACCGATTTCGGGAAGCTATAAAATTGAAACTAATATGGATACCAAGCTTCCTTATTTGGAACATAAATATGTGACCTTGTATGTTGAATATCATTATAGTGACGTTGCAAACGAGGCATATCCGATGAATTATAAGGTAACAGGTTCTATGATTATGGAACGTAAACGTAATATCAATATACCAGATGAAGATCAGTCTTATATTTGGTAAATTATCTCTCTTCTTCGGTTTTCATTAGGCAGGAAAGAATATAAGAGTTCCCCTTATTTTACTCTATTCTCTTTTAAGAGAAAAGTAAAATAAGGGGAATTTATATAAGATAGATTTCAAACGTGAAATTTGTATTAAGTCATATTCTGGGGGAAAGATACTTATTTTTTCGGCTTCCTGCGTGCCCATCCCTCTTCGCTGAAATCAGGCTCTTTATCTTTGAAGAGCTGCTGCCAGTCTTCTTTCTTTTTCGGGCCACGGGCGTCGGCATATCCTCGTTCGGCACGGCTTGGCTTTTCTTTCTTTGCAGATTTAGCACCTCCTCTTGTCGAAGTTTCTGATTTTCTATCCTTTCTGTCTTTGTTCTCGTAGCGTGGTGTACGTTCGTCGTTTTTACCTCCGAACCTTTTTCCGCCTTTACGATCTGCAAAACCACCTGTTTTACGGCCTTCTCCGCTTTCTTCGCCGGCCACTTCAACAGAGACTTTACGCCCGTTCCAGTTGGCGCGGTTCAATGCTTTCACTACATTCTGCGCTTCTTTTTCAACGACTTCGAAGAAAGAGAAGTTTTGCATCAGGTCGATGCGTCCTAGTTCTATGCGCCCTCGTGTGTTGCTGTTCAGCAGACCAATAAGGTCGCTGGGGAAGAAGTTGTCCGTTTTACCCATATTGATAAACAGACGGGTAAAGCCCGGAGCAGCCTTCCGGCTTCTCTTTTCAAAGCCACCCTCTTTGCGGTCACCTCTTGCACCACGTTCTCCGCGAATGTCAGTCGGCACTTCTATTTCTGCACGGTTACGATAATATTCGGCAAAGCGGTTGAATTCGTGTGAAACCATGCGCTTAATCAAATCCTCTTTGCTTAACCATTCCAGCTTGCGATAGATTTCCGGCATAAACTCGGAGATTTCTTCTTCGTTTACTTTTACCTTCTCGAGGTCATCAATCACTTTGATCAGCTGTTTCTGGCAGATGCCTGCTGCTGTCGGCATCTCTCCGGGAATGAATTTCTTGCCGATGATACGCTCTATTTCGCGGAGCTTTCCTTTTTCACGAAGATTGATGATAGCGATAGAGGTTCCTGTTTTTCCGGCACGTCCTGTACGTCCGCTACGGTGCGTATAACTTTCCGTATCGTCCGGCAGTCCGTAGTTGATAACGTGGGTAAGATCATCTACGTCCAGTCCGCGGGCAGCTACGTCAGTGGCAACGAGAAGTTGCAGGTTACGGATGCGGAACTTTTGCATAACTGCGTCGCGCTGTGCTTGTGAAAGTTCTCCATGCAGGGAATCGGCATTGTAGCCTTCCTGCATCAGCTTATCTGCAATTTCCTGTGTCTCTTTACGGGTGCGGCAGAAGATGATACCATAAATTTGCGGATAATAGTCGACGATGCGTTTCAGTGCTTCGAATTTATCTTTGGCTTGTACAGTGTAAGCGACGTGCTTCACATTGCTGGTACTTTCGTTCTTGCGACCGATCGTAATTTCCTTCGCATCACGCAGGTATTTTTTAGAAATGCGTGCAATTTCCGGACTCATGGTTGCCGAGAACAGCAAGGTGTTGCGTTCTTGCGGAACATCCGCTAAAATGGCATTGATGCTATCTGTAAATCCCATGTTCAGCATTTCGTCCGCTTCGTCCATCACTACGTTGCGGATAGTAGACAGGGATACGGTTTTCCGTTCCATCAAGTCCAGTAAACGTCCGGGAGTAGCCACAATGATATGTACACCGCGTTTCAGGCTGCGTATCTGGCTGTCAATGGAAGAACCGCCGTAAACAGGCAGTACTTTCAATCCGTCAACATACTTGGAATAGTCGTTCAAATCTCCTGCTATCTGGAGGCAAAGCTCGCGGGTGGGGCAGAGGATAAGTGATTGGGGGATTCGGTTCTTTACGTCAATCTGTTGGATCAGGGGCAGACCAAATGCGGCTGTTTTACCTGTTCCTGTCTGTGCAAGAGCTACTACATCATTATTTTCTCCTAAAAGGTACGGAATCACTTCTTCTTGTACCGGCATGGGATTCTCGTATCCCATTTCTTCAATTGCTCTACGTATCTCCGGAGAAACGCCAAGCTCTTCAAATGTCTTCATTAAATCTCTGTATATCTTTTATTTCGGCTGCAAAGATAGAGAATAATTACGAATTACGAATTACGATTTGCGATTTATTCCAGCAGGATACTGCGTAACTGTTCAATTTCTTCTGCAGAAAGTCCGATTCCCTTTTTCAGATAGGCTTGTACGCTTCCATATTCTGCCTCAATCTGTTCTTTAGCAGCGTTCAGGAAATCTTCTTTTGCAGAGTAGATGGTTGTAATGGCTTCTTGCGAATTGATCGACAGCTTATATGCATATTTAGAAGCTTTTGGAATATTAAAATAGTCATTACTCAAACGATAGTCTTCCATAATAACGTCCTCGTTGACACCAAGAGCGGCAAGCAATAAAGCGGAAACGACTCCTGTACGCCCTTTCCCGGATGTGCAATGAATTACAACCGGATAATGAGTACGGTCGAGAAGGACGGTGAACAGTTCTTTGAATTCCTTTCGGTAGTTTAGAACTAATTCCCGATTCATTTGTTCGACCAGACGGTAAATAGTGTCACTCTTTATCTTCTCTTCTTGAATTCCTTGCAGAATTTCTTCCATATTTCCTGTGAGGATAGGGATATGTATGATGTTAAATTCATCATCATGCAGTTGCGGGTAATTGTGACGTTCATTTTCAGAGCGTAAATCTATGATCGTTCGTATTCCCATGTTTTTAAGTTCCCTGCGGGAGCAGGGAGGAATACTGTCTATCTGTGCAGAACGGTATATCATTCCCCAGCGAAGTGATTTTCCTGTATCATAAGATTCATATCCCCCTAAATCACGGAAATTCTGTATGCCGGGGATATTAATGTTGCGGGTGGCCACCTTAATCCGGTATTTATTATTAAATACCATCAGGTAGTAATAACGTTGCGACGGATCGTTGGTTACGATTGTCATTTTTCCGCTCGAAATGTTAGCCATCGCGATGGGTGAATCTTCCGGAATAAGTCCGGGAGAAGTGGAGGTGTATACTTTTACCTGTCCTTTCAATACCGGTGCTGTTTCCCATTTGATGATGCAGTTGCCTATATTATTTTCTTCACATACCACGGATATGGCAGGTGACGTGCCGGAACATGATGGGAGCACTAATAAAACAGTAAGCCAGCTTAACAGGTTTTTGTACATAGTTTCTTTGTCTTGAATCGTATACTGCAAAGATAAGAATTACCCCAAGAACTGATAATTCCTTTGCGATAATTAGCCAAAGTTAATAGTAATTTACGTGTTAAGAAAGGGCGCTACTTCTTGTAGAAGAGCGCCCTGAATGGGGAAATAACCCAAGTCTGCTTTATTGAATATTGTTCAATAAGTCTATTTTTCCTTCATTGACTAACTTTAATATGAGTTCGCCGAATAAGGTGTTTTGCCAAGCGAACCAGGCACGTGTGAAGTTTTTAGGATCATCCTTGTGAAAAGACTCGTGCATGAATCCTGTTCCTGCATCTGTGTCCATCAGCATTTTTATACAAGCCTTGATTTCCTGGTCATCCTGACTGGTAAATGCTTTCATCATGATACTCATGGGCCATATCATGTCATAGCCGATGTGGGGCCCTCCGATACCTTCTCCTGCCTTTCCCTTGAAGAAATAGGGGTTGTCCTTGCTCCATACGAAACGGCGTGTGTTTTGATAAATAGGATCATTAATGTCTACATCACCCAGATAGGGCATTGCCAGCAAACTCGGAACATTGGCGTCATCCATTAGGAAATGATTTCCGAATCCGTCTACTTCAAAAGCATAGATAGTGCCGTACTTAGGATGATTGTAAGTTGCATATTTTTTTAGTGCAGTTTCTACTTCCTGTGCCAGATCTGTACATTGCTTTGCCAAATCACTATTCTTGTTTACGGTATTCAAAATTTCCGCGGCCTTCTTCAGGGAAGAAACTGCGAAGAAATTAGACGGTACGAGGAACTGTAAAGTTGTAGCATCGTCAGACGGACGGAAAGCTGAAACAATGAGTCCGACAGGATTCACGGGAGCACCTAATCCATCGTTGTTTAATGTGTCGAGTGCACGTTCTGTTTTACGCTGGAATTTATAAGGACCTACTCCCTCTTTGCGCTGTTGTTCCTTGAAAGTTGTCAGTATGTTGGTTATAGCTTGTATCCATTCATTATCAAAAATACTGGCATCACCAGTTTCTTTCCAATATTGATAGGCCAGACGCAGCGGATAACATAGGGAATCTATTTCCCATTTACGTTCGTGCAGTTCCGGTTTCATGTCGGTCAGGTCAGACATCCATTCTCCTCCGACAGCACCATCATTGAAAGCATTGGCATACGGATCAATATTGATACATTTGAATTGTCTCCGGATCACTCCTTCAAGCATTTTCTTCAATTCCGGATCTTTATCGGCCAGTTGTATATAAGGCCAGACCTGTGCTCCGGAATCCCGTAGCCACATGGCATGAATGTCACCTGTGTAAACGAAAGTATCTGGCTTACCGTCTGTTGTACGGTAGTGGACAGTTGTTTCGAGGGTATTGGGAAAACAATTCTCGAACATCCATGCCAGTTTTTGATTCGTAAGCAGCTTTTTCACTCGGATGATTTCTGCTTCCACAGCCTTTGATGTAAAAAGACGCTTATTTACAGGTGGACGGTTGCTTTTATAAGCGGCAATTTCAGCTGCCTGATTCACTACATTTGTATGATCTTTAGCTAAAACGAGTTCTGTAGCTTTGGCATGACTTCCCATTAACAGGGTGGTTGTAATAATACATATTCCGATATTCTTTTTCTTCATATCTCCATGTTTTTAAGAGGATTATTAAAATTGGTTATTGTAAATCGATTCCGCCTAGTCTTCCATACATTTCTACGAAAGCAGCTTGTGTAAGAAGCCATTTCTTTTCGCTTTTATCTGTTCCGCTCCAGTCTGTCTGAAATAGTCCCCGTTCATCCCTGGCATGATCCCATGCATAGTCGAGGCTTTTTTGGAAATCGGTTAGATAAGTCTTGTTATGGTCTATCTGATAAAGTTCAATGAAACCTCTAAGCATAACTGCCGTGAACCAAATATTCCCTTTTTTCAGTAATTGAAATGTTTGTCCATCCGGAGAGGTAAAATGAGTGAAAAAGTATCTATGACACGCTTCTGCTATGTTTTGAGCATCTTCCAGATAATTTTTCTGTTTGGTAATTTGGTAGAGCAGGGCGGCTGCCTGCATCATTTGTCCACTGTTATAGGCAAATTTGGCACGGCCGATTTTCTTATTGAGTGCGATGTTGTCGAAATATAGATGATCTTCTGGATCTTCTAAGTTCTTTTTAGTCCATTCATATAATTCTTTCCCTTGCTTTAAATAGGTATTGTCTTGAGTTGCCTGAAATAGCTTGAGAGCAAATACAGCTCCCGGTGCATTGGAACAGGTATTTTTGGATTCTTTCTTTTGTTCACACCAGTAGATTCCTCCGCCAAGTACATCGTCTTTTCCACTAAGGATGAACTCCCATATGAGTTTGGCTTTTTCCAGATATGCTTGTTTCTTTGTCATGCGATAAGAATCGGTAAAATCGATGCCCAACCAGACGTTATCATCATAGAAACGGTCGGAAACTGGTTGGTTGCTTATATAAGAAGAGTAGGCGAATGGCTCTCTTTTTTTGTCGAAATATTCTTCCAGTCCGGGCAGTACTCTTTTTTCCAGAAGTTTTTTATACTTCTTATTTTCAGTTGTTTCCAGTAATGCGTTCACGGCAGAGAATGTACCTGAATATGGCCAGAGGTAAGAGTATTCGTTTCGTCTTTTTGCTTGCTCTTGTGATGCCAGATAAGTTGCTTCCATTATTTTGGTCAAAAGGATAATTTTCACGTAAAAGGCAAGTGTTGGGTGCTGCATAGTTTTGGTACAGGGCATCCAAAGTTTGCTGTGCTTTTTCTGTGTTGGGATTTGCATTTGCAATGGTGAAAGCGCAAATAACATTAAGTAATAGGCTATTCATAATTTTTTCTTTAAGTAGTGTTTATATAAATAGTAGTTTGAATTAATCCGCAGGTTTTATTGTGGCAGTAGCCATTGAAGATTAAATTTCCAAATGTAGCACTGCGACTCTACAAAAATACCTTTTTCCTGCAACTTTTTAAATGGGAAGTAAGTAGATTGTAAATAGCTGTTAGTGTTATGTTGTTGATAATTAGTCGTATGACGATTGATTTACATCCAATAAATGTAAACGATGCTGTATGATTAATACACTATTATTCCCGGATTTATTGTCCGATTCGAGCTACTTTTTCTTCAAATTCATTCCGGTCTCCATTTGCTTTGATCCGCATTTTTGAGCGATAATTATAGATGGTAGATAAGGAGTATTGTAGGAAATGCGCAATTTTCACGCTGTCTGTAATTCCGAGCCGGATAAGTGCGAAGATTCGCAATTCAGGTGTTAAGAGTTTGCCGGGTCCCGGAATAATTGCATTTTCCGGTAAGAGCAATGCGTTAAAATCTTCAACGAAATTAGGGAAGAGATTCAAGATTGCTTTGTCGAAATTATTGTAAAACTCTACCAGATCTTCTTCTGTATTGAGTGAAGAGTGGAGGAAAGAGGTTACTTTATTTATATCTTCACTTTTGGCTATTTTGAGTGCTCTTTTCTTAAAATTGGCTATTTTAGTGATATAACTGGTATATTGTTCCATATACAACCCTACATATTCTTCTTTGATTTTATTGTTATCTGCCAATATTGAGTTCATTTGTTGTATTTCGTAAAGATGGTGCGACAAACTCTCATTAGTTTGCTCTACTTTTCCTTTTGCTTTTTTAATTGTATGAACAAAATAAATAGCAGAATACAAACCAGGCACAATGCCGTAAGCAATATTGTTATGATGATAAATTTATGTTTTTCCTTCTCTTGAAATGCCTTATCTATGAAAAGATACATGTCGGAGGCTTCGATTGTGTTAATTCTCGCATTGCATAGGATAGCATCCTCCATTGCATTTTTCATGTATTTATATGCCCGGTCTATATCTCCACTTTCAAAAATCAGCTTGGCTAATATTTTTAAGGAAAGATTTTCTCTGGCTCCATTTAATACATCGGAGATGGCTGATATTGCGAAATATTTAATCGCATTTTCACGGTCATTTTTACCTTGATAGGCAGATGCCAGAGAATATGCTATTATTCCGGCATTTCGTGAATATGGTGCATAACTCTCGTAAACACTGTCCAGTATGTGAATAGCGTCATCATACTTTTTATGGAAAAGAAGAGTCGGGGCGGCTATAAAAGCTCGTACGTTCGATGGTACTTCTTTACATTGAAGCAGTGAATCGCGATAAATTTGTGCTATCAGATCATTTTCTTGTGAATCGTGCTCGTTGGAGGCAAAAGCTTTCTGGTGATTGTAGATTGTGACTTGTCCGAGAAAGAATTCGGCTTTGAGTCTAGGGGATAGCTGCTCTTGTTGCATCAAATTGGTAATCGCCAGAGCTTCTTTGAAAAAGCCCATCGAAGATAATATTCTTGAATAATCCAGTTTTGCTTCAATTAAAAGTTCTTTGTCATTACTTTCTTGAGCAAACCTGTTCATATGGATGGCATAGGCTAAAGCGGAATCTTTTTGGAAAGATGAATACTCAAAACAAAGGGATTGCGCTATCCCGACTTTTTTCCGGATGTTTCCGGATTGCCTTAATACTATTTTCAGGCTGTCTATTTGTCTTTGCTTCTGTTTGGTATAGCTAGCTTTATTTTGTAGAGATTTATCTAATACTTTTAATAATGTTTTCACTTCATCATTCGCTTTTACGGGCAAACTGATGAAGATTAGGACTATCAATAGAGGTAAAATAAATCTTTTCATATATTAAGTAAGATTGCTTATTGAACATGGTTGTTTGCAAAGATAAGGAAATCCATATTAAGTTAAGGTTGACAGATTAACTTAATATGGATTTTATGGAAATAGGGATTTCGCTGGATGAACGTCTTGTATCCAAATCCTTATTTGTAATATCACTTGTATTTTTGTGCAAACTCCACCGAAACCGAATTGCTGAAACTTCGGCAAACTTCAGCTGCAAAGTCTTTTCCGCATTGGATTATTTTATCCCAGATCTCTTCATTCAAGTTATTTAGATCGCGGTATCGGACATCGTATTTAATTAATCCGTAGATCAGCCCTGCATTGAAGTTATCACCGGCTCCGATGGTGCTGACTGCCTGTAATGGCTCTATCGGATAATCTTTATTGACCAGATTAGTGCGTAACGCTACCTTTTCCGCACCTGCAGTACAGATGAACCGGGGACAGTAGAATTTGATTTTATCTTTGTAAATCTTGTCTATATCCTGCATACCATACATATATAGAAAATCTTCTAAAGAACCACGTACGATATCCGCATATTCCAGATTCTCAATAATGGTCGGAGCCAGCTTCATGGCTTCATTCTTGTGTGAAGAACGGAAATTCGGGTCATAATAGATAATGGCTTTCTTTTCACGTGCCTGATCTAGTAGTTCAAGAATCTTCTCCCTTAGAACCGGATTCAGTGCATAATAAGAACCCACCATGACAATGTCGTCTTCCTCCAGTTTCGGAAACAGAACATCCAGACGTTGCTTCGGGTAGTCTTTGTAGAAGATATATTCGGCATCACTCTGCTCGTTCAGGAAAGCTAAAGATACGGGTGATTTTCCATCCGGGAATACATTCACATGATCGGTCGGGATATGATTCTCACGCATGAACTGCAGGATAATATTGCCTACACGGTCATTCCCGGTTTCACTGATGAAGCCGACGTTTATTCCCATTCGTCCCAATGAGACAATACCGTTGAATACAGAACCTCCCGGTACGGCGGCAGAAGGCTGGTCACCTCGAAAGATGATATCGAGGATGGTCTCTCCGATACCGATTACTTTTCGCATAGTGATCTTGATTTTTCTCCCAGATAACCGCCGTGGTGACGTTTTGAATATTCAGCGATAGTAAATCCTGTTTCCTTCCATGGTTTGTACTACCAATATATCTCCGATCACTGTCATGGCAGTAGTAGATGTAGTAGGAGTCATCCCTAACACACAGACTTCTGCAGGCTTGCCGGTACTTAGGCAGACATCCGATTCTTTTGCCAGCGGACTATCCGGATTTCCGGTGATAACGATAAACTTCAGATCCGGGTCCAGATTATGAGCCAAACGGGTTAATTCCACAATCTCACGTGTCTTGCCAGAGTTAGAGATCAGCAGGAGCAGATCGTTTTCTTGTAAGATACCCAAATCCCCGTGTTGCGCCTCGCTGGGATGCAGAAAGACGGATGGAATACCGGTGGAACAGAAAGTCGTAGCAATGTTCATAGCAATCTGTCCGGCTTTTCCCATACCGGAAGTTACCAGTTTTCCCTTCTTCTGATGTATTTGTTCTACAATCAGTTTCACCGCTTTTTCATAAGCATCTGTTACAGGGATGTTGAGCACAGCTTGTGCTTCCTGTTGCAAAAGTTGTTTGATGGAGTCTATCATATAGGATCAGTTTATTTTTTCTTTTAATTCATTTAATGTGTTTGCTACTTCGTAATAGGTTGAGAAAGGCTGTCGTGCAAAACCTTTGTCCTCCAGGGTGTGGAGTGCTTTTAATAGCTCATCGTAAAAACCATATTCATTGTAGAAAATGACCTTCTTCCGGTGATATCCGATGGAGGCAGCGGCTATTACGTGGAAAATCTCATCAAGTGTACCGACGCCTCCGGGAAGAGCAACCAATACTTCCGACTTCTCCGTTATGATATCTTTGCGGTCACTCAAGTTACGGGTATGAATTTCTTCATCTAACAGAGTGCTTACCTTGCCGTTCTCTTCCAGTTTGGCAGGAACTACTCCAATGACCTTACCGCCATTTTCTTTCACGGCGCGGGCTATGCATTCCATTAATCCGAGGCTGGCTCCTCCATATATCAAGGTTTTGCCTGTCTGCCCCATCCATTTGCCTATTTGGCCGGCGCTTTCGAAGTACATTTTGTCAATGTTATCGGAGGCGGAACAGAATATTCCTATCTTTTCCATATACGTTGTTGCTGTTATAGTCCACAAATATCTGCAATTTTCTATAAACAGCAATAAGTTTTATTGTATTTTTGTGGCATTAATTCAATAAGGAAGTATAAAACGATGCAAGGTAACGAATATACATTGCCAAATGGCCTGCGTATTATCCATGAACCAACCCTCTCAAAAGTAGCTTATTGTGGTTTTGCGATTGATGCCGGAACCCGTGATGAGGCGGAGAATGAGCAAGGAATGGCCCATTTTGTAGAACATCTGATTTTTAAGGGAACGGAGAAGCGGAAAGCCTGGCATATTCTCAACCGGATGGAGAATGTAGGTGGTGACCTGAATGCATACACAAATAAGGAAGAAACTGTCGTCTATGCCGCTTTCCTGAAAGAACATCTGGAACGTGCGCTTGAGTTGTTGGGGGATATTGTATTTCATTCCACCTTTCCTCAGCATGAGATAGAAAAAGAAACGGAGGTCATTATCGATGAAATCCAGTCCTATGAAGATACTCCGTCGGAACTGATCTTTGACGATTTTGAAGACATGATCTTCCGCAATCATCCATTGGGAAGAAACATTCTTGGTAAACCGGAACTTCTGCGGAGTTTCCGCACGGAAGATGTCCTATCGTTTACCCGCCGTTTTTACCAACCGGGAAATATGGTGTTTTTTGTTCAGGGGCAATACGAGTTCAAGAGAATCATCCGTCTGGTAGAAAAATACCTGTCGGATATTCCTGATGTGAAGGTAGAGAATCTCCGTACACCTCCGCCTCTGTATGTGCCGGAACATTTGACGGTGGCCAGAGATACGCACCAAGCACATGTCATGATCGGTAGCCGTGGCTATAATGCGTATGATGACAAGCGTACTGCACTCTATCTGCTGAATAATGTCCTTGGAGGTCCCGGAATGAATAGTAAACTGAATGTGTCCCTTCGCGAACGCAGAGGACTAGTCTATAATGTCGAATCCAATCTGACTTCCTATACGGATACGGGAGCTTTCTGTATTTATTTCGGGACGGATGTGGATGACATGGATACTTGCCTGAAATTGACTTATAAGGAACTGAAACGGATGCGCGATACAAAGATGACTTCCTCCCAGTTGGCGGCAGCGAAGAAGCAGTTGATCGGACAAATCGGAGTAGCGTCTGATAACTTTGAGAATAATGCGTTAGGGATGGCGAAAACATTCCTGCATTATCATAAGTATGAATCATCCGAGCTTGTTTTTAAGCGTATAGAAGAGCTAACAGCAGAGATGTTGTTGGAAGTTGCCAATGAGATGTTTGCAGAGGAGTATTTATCCACATTGATTTATAAATAGTCTTTTGACGCTACTATAGTATACTGACGATTAATAAACTGTTAATATTAAATTGACCATGAAGAACTTAACACGTAATGTCTGTATTTGTTTGGGTCTGATGATGTTTCCCCTTACAACATTCGGACAACAAAAGAACAATTTTACCTATGTGCCGGCTCAAGAGCTTTTACTGGTAGGCAAAGCAACTACCGAAGGCGAATATTTCCATCGGGTAGATACAGCCAAGTATCGTACAATGCCTCCCACTGTGAAGAAACTGTTCACAAATTCTGCCGGTCTGGCTATCTCTTTTACAACGAATAGCCCTGTTATAAAAGCCAAATGGACGGTTCCTGATAATTACCAGTTACCCAATCTGACCAGAGTTGCACAGAAAGGTTTGGATTTATATATCAAACGGGATGGAAAATGGCAATTTGCCGGAGTAGGAATACCGGGTGGTGTGACTACGGAAAAAGTGCTTGTTGATAATATGGGTACGGAAGAGAAAGAATGCTTGCTGTATCTGCCTTTATATGATGAACTGAAAAGTCTGGAAATAGGTGTTTCTTCTGATGCGCATATACGTAAAGGAGAAAATCCGTTCAAAGAAAAGATAGTGGTATACGGGTCCAGTATTTTGCAGGGAGCATCTGCCAGCCGTCCCGGTATGGCTTATCCGGCTCGTTTATCCCGTAGCAGCGGGTATAATTTCATCAATTTAGGATTGAGCGGAAACGGCAAGATGGAGAAAGAAGTTGCCGAGATGTTAGCGGATATTGATGCAGATGCTTTCATTCTCGATTGTATTCCTAATCCTTCTCCCAAAGAGATAACCGACCGAACTGTTGATTTTGTAATGACGTTGCGCCAGAAGCATCCGGATACTCCTATTATTGTGATACAGACATTGATACGTGAAACAGGTAATTTCAACCAGAAAGCCCGCGAGAATGTGAAACGGCAGAACGAAGCCATCGCTGAACAGGTAGAAGTATTGCGAAAGAAGAATGTCAAGAACCTGCATTTCATAAAAGAAGATCAATTCTTGGGAACAGACCATGAGGGGACTGTAGACGGAACCCATCCGAACGACTTGGGATTCGACCGAATGTTGAAGAAGTATAAACCCGCTATCAGTAAGATACTGAAGATTAAGTTTCAGGACTAATAGCAAGAACCGTATCATAATAGAAATAAGGTTCTCCCTCTTGCTTTTCGTCTCTTAATTTTGTACCTTTACAGATTTTCCTCCTTTCACTAAGGGGATGTCACGTTATAGGGTGACATTTATCACTTTATAAGATGCCATTTATCCTTTTATAAAGTGACAATCGTCACCTTGCAAGGTGACGACTTCCCGACTGCACAAAAATACATTAATCTCTGCACTGAAAATCCTTAATCTCTGCACTGAAAGTTCTTAATCATAGTTAGAAAAGAAAGATGGCTTATTACAATTTAAAGAAGAAACCGTCCCTCACCACGAAAGAGGGCGAGACTGAAACGATGTATGCCGACATTGTTTATAGCGGAACAATTACGGCAAAGCAGCTTGTTCGGGCAGTAGCCAAGAGAACCGGATTCAAGGAGGGGATGATAGAAGGGATCCTTTCCGAGTTACGGGACGAAACACTCGACTACCTGGGCGAGGGATTCCGGGTAGAACTGGGAGAGTTTGGATTCTTCTCCGCCAAGGTGACATCCCGTTTGGTGGAGGACAAGAAAGACTTGCGTTCCAACTCCGTTTCTTTCAACGGGGTGAACTTCCGTGCTTCTAAGGAATTCCGGACAGGTGTCCGGGGAGATCTGGAGCGTAGAAAATACATTGACTTTAACACCTCAAGAGAGTGTGACAGCGAAAAACTGAAACAGATTGTACTGCAATATATCCGGCAACATGGGTTTATTACAAGAACAACGTACACCCAACTCACAGGACGGCTGAAGAACACCGCGCTCGCTGACCTCAAATCCTTTGCAGCCGAGGGTATTATCAAGAGAGAGGGACGGGGCAATCAGATGCATTTCATTGCGCCACCACCCAAGGAGCCGGATAGCGAGTTGTGAACTCTGCATGGATCTGTTTAACTTGCGTTCGCGTGTCTAAAACGTACTGTAATCATTCATCTTTAAATGATATTATGGCTGGAAATTTGTATCTTAGCGCCATGTTGGGTTGCTAATCCGGTAACCATATATGTTTGTATAATACTTCTAAAATAAAAAATGATGTTTCAGAAACTTGTAGCTATAGAACCGGTCAGCTTGGTTCCGTCGACCGAAAAAGCGTTGTATTCATTTGCCGGTCAGGTGGTGATGTATCCTGATATACCCGCGAATGATGATGAAATAATTGCCCGTATCGGAGATGCTGATGCGGTGCTTTTGAGCTATACCTCCCGTATCAACCGGTATGTACTCGAATGTTGTCCGAATGTGAAATACATTGGAATGTGTTGTTCACTCTATTCTCCCGAAAGTGCCAATGTTGATATTCGTTATGCCAATGAACGAGGTATCACGGTAACAGGTATCCGGGATTATGGTGACGAAGGAGTGGTGGAATATGTAGTCAGTGAGTTGGTGCGCTGTTTGCACGGCTTTGGACAGGAACCGTGGGAAGAATTGCCTCGTGAAATCACCGGATTGAAAGTCGGAATAATCGGATTGGGTAAGTCTGGCGGCATGATAGCGGACGCCTTGAAATTCTTTGGTGCTGATATTTCATATTATGCCCGCAGTGAGAAAGAAGCGGCTACTGTCAAAGGATATCGTTTTCTGCCATTGAGGGAACTCCTTTCAGAGAGTGAAGTCATTTGCTGCTGTCTTAATAAAAATACGGTTTTACTGCATGAAGAGGAATTTAAGCAGATGGGTAACCGGAAGATTTTATTCAATACCGGTTTATCACCGGCATGGGATGAGGCTGCTTTTACTGAATGGCTGGAAGGTGACAACCTTTGCTTTTGTGACACGATAGGCGCGTTGGGGGGTGAACAGCTTCTCAATCATCCGCATGTACGTTGTATGCAGGTGTCTACTGGCCGCACGCGTCAGGCGTTTGACCGCCTGAGCGCAAAAGTACTGGCCAATCTGTCAGAATACAATGGGTGAAGCGATATTAATCAGGGTGCTCACTACTGACCACCCTGCAATATCCGATGTAGCACTATAAATGTCTACTACGGCATGCACCTGGTCATTTTTGATTTCTACTCTTTGCGTATCTCCTACAAATCCGGGAGTAGACTGTATGGATACCTGCATGTTCTCCGGACCGACAGAAGCCCGTGAGGCGGCAACTGTAACATTCACTTTCGTTGGAAAGAGGTGAATAGCTTCCGCAGCACTACCGGAGAAAACGGTACGCTGCTCCGTTTGCAAAGAATCATCATAAACGGGTGTCCCTTTGAGTGCATTAGGACCTTTTTCATTGAAGAAGCGAGCCGTTGTATTTCCCATCAGTGAGGCGGTTCTTAAAACATCGAATCCACCGGTAGCTCCGGATGCGATATAGACCCGTGTGCCATTTGCCTTGGCGGTTTCTGTCACTTCCCGATAGAATGCTTCATCTGCCAAAGCACCGATAGACAAAGTAACGACAGACGTTCCGTTTCTCAATGCCGGCAAAGCCAATTCCCGCATAGCGGCAGGAGAGGCTGATTCTACCAGATAATCAGGCTTTAAAGCCAATAACTCTTCCAATGTGGCGCAAGCAATGCAAGGCTTGCCATGTTGCTGCATTTTATTTACGATGTGTGCTGCTTTTGATGCCGTACGCGAATAGACACCTACCAGATAATAATCTGGTAATAAACCTTTGACAACTGCATCCGCAACGATTTTTGCAAGTCGTCCACATCCTACAATGACTAATCTTTTCATGCAACAAAGATAATACTTTTATTGGCAAGAGTTTTGGTTGGTAATATTGTATTTATCGTTAGAGATGTATTCGGGGATGGAATTGTATGATAGAGTAAAGCTGGTTTTTATTAATGGTAATGTAATATATACTCTATCTAGCTTTTATAATAGACTGTTTGTTTCCTTAATTTATGAGCCATTTATAGTAGGATTACGAAGATTTTCTCTACATTTGTCTGGCTAATCTCTGTTATCTTATACTTATAAAAGTCTATCCGCCCCATGAAAAAGAACTGTCTGTTTTGCTTTTTACTCTTCTTTTCTTGTCATTCGGCTTTTGCTGATGAACGCTTGGACTCACTGTTAAACGTACTTGATAAAACGATTAAGGAAGCTGATACTTATGTACAGATAAAAGAAAGTAAACTCCATGAGTTGAAAAAAGAAGCCCGAAAGGCGGCTCCTTTTTCTATTGAACGCTATCATTTAAATAATGATATCTATCTTGAATATAAAGCATACAGTTCTGATTCCGCACTCCATTATCTGAATGAAAACTTGTTGCTGGCAAGACAGTTGAATGATAAAGAGAGAGAACTTAAAATTCAATTGGAGTTATCTTATTTGTTATCTTCTATCGGGATGTATATGGAAGCGGCGGACATATTAAATTCCATCGATCGCCAGACCCTTCCAACATCTCTTTTGGGCCATTATTATACATGTTATGAACATGTATATTCTGAAGCGGGAGCCGCACAACCACGATATAAAATGTTTGCTTCCCGCTATGTAAAGTTGAGTCATGTATATCGGGACTCTATGGAGGTTACTTTAGATTCGTCTTCGGCTACTTACCTGTGGCTGCGTGAGACACAGCTAAGAGAGGCCGGAAAATATGATGAGGCTATGGAATTCAGTGACCGCCGACTCGCAGAAGCTTCTTTTGGCACTCCCCAATATGCATTGGTGGCTTATCAACGTTTCCGTCTTTTTGAGAGCATGGGCAAGAAAGACGAACACTTATATTATTTAGTACTTTCAGCTATATCAGATGTACGTTCCGCCATTAAAGAACAATCTTCTTTGATGGTACTGGCACAAGAACTGCATGGCAAAGGAGATTTGAAACGTGCCTATGACTATATCAATTTCTCATGGGAGATATCACAATTTTATAAAACGAGGTTGCGGAGTTGGATGAACATCACCCCGCTTTCCATGATTAATGGGAATTATCAGGATATTATCAAGCAACAAAATCGGGAACTGCTGATTTATATTACGTGTGTAGCCTTGTTGGCACTACTGTTGGTGGTAGCGTTAATCTATATTTACCGTCAGATGAAAGCCCTTTCCATCGCCAAAAAGGATTGCAGGAAGTAAACGAACGGTTATTCTCTTTGAATGAAGAACTCGAAGAAGTGAACCGCCATCTTCGTTCCACCAATCTGGAACTTTCAGAGTCCAATCTCATTAAAGAAGCCTATATCGCCCGTTTCTTTAAATTGTGTTCTGTATATGTAGACCGTTTGCAAGCATACAGAAAGCTGGTAAACAAGAAACTGCAACGTGGGCAAGTGGCAGAATTGTTGAAAATGACACATCTTAGCAATGATATTGTAACCGTTGAAGTGCAAGAATTGTATGCGAACTTTGATTCTGCTTTCCTGCATCTCTTCCCTAACTTTGTGGAATCGCTCAACGAATTATTGTTGCCCGAAGAACAGATTGTCTTGAAGCCGGATGAATTACTGAATACCGAATTGCGTATTTTTGCTTTGATACGTTTGGGAATAAAAGACAGTTCGCAGATTGCAGAGCTTCTGCATTACTCGGTAAATACGATCTATAATTATCGTTCAAGAGTGAAGACCAAAGCACGTGTTTCACGAGATGATTTTGAAGATTTGGTGGCAAAAATCCGTTAATAAAATCTGTGCCGAATCTACCTTTTAATGTGAGCTTGTTAAGTATTAATATGTTTATTATCAGATAGTTATTTCTTTGAGTGGATTATGCATTTCCACTTATATTCCCTTTGCTATTTTTTATCGGGGCATTTCCCTCTATTTTTGTCATAACCGAACGGAATGAACTGATTCCGCTTTCGGGAGTTCTTTTTTTATTAACCTTTATAGAAATACAAATGAAAAATGAATTACTGCATTTTTTTGTTCCGGAAAAAGGAAGAACAAAACGCCGGCCTATAAGCTGGATCTGCTGTTGGGCTATTCTATTGGGGATAGTTTGCAACGCTTGCTCTGACGATGATCCTGTGAAAAAGAATCCTTACCTGCAAGTAAGTACTCGTGCCATGCTGAAAGAGGTGGTAGAGGTCAAATTCAACAACATTGATGGAAATACCGATATTACTGTCGATTTTGGTGACGGGACGGTCAAGGAGGGGAAAGCTGCCACCCCTATCACTTATGCCTATACTCAGAGTGGTGACTACACGCTACACGTTACGGCAGGTCAGTATGAGGTGCAGAAGAGAATCCGTATCTATAATCTATTGGCGTTGACGGAGGCGATGAAGCAATTCAGAGAGCCGGATAACAAAAAAGTATGGGTCATGACACACCGGGCACATACGTCCGACAGGACAGTTCCCGAAAATTCAGTCTCTTCCGTAGAGGATGCCATTGATTCTGGAGCTGAAGTGATCGAGTGTGATACTCATGTGACAAGTGACGGAGTAGTAGTGGTTTGCCATGACCAGACGATCAATGCTACAACGAATGGCACAGGTGACATCACGAAAATGACCTATGCGGAAATACAGAAGTATAATTTGAAGGACCGGAACGGTCGGGTGACTGATGAAAAGATGCCTACTCTGGAAGAGTTTCTGAAAGCAGGACGTGGTAGAATCTATTACAATCTCGACTACTCTCCGCGTACAGCAACTTCGCAACAAGTGGTGGATATCGTGATGAAACTGGATATGATGGAATCTGTATTTTTCTATTGTAACAGTGCGCAGAAGGCGGAAGAAGTATTGGGTATTACTCCCAAGGCACATGTGTATACATGGACAGGAAGTCATAAACCGATGATAGGATTACCGGGCAACTACTTCGTGCAATACAGCTACCTGACGAATGGGAAAAGCACTCCTTTGGGAAGTTCAATCAATGATGGAATGCTTGCTACGGTGAATATGCTTCCTGCCAGTGGCAGTAGTGTGTCCGAATGGACGTTGAACGAGACTTATCTGGATGAACTCTTGCAAATCTATCCGATGGTATGTATGATACAGACGGATTTACCGGACTTGTTGATTCCGGCATTACAGGCAAGAGGGCTTCGTTAACTTTATCATCTAATATAAAAATCATCTATTTATGAGAAATATTTATTGTAGAACGTGTACCTGTCTGTTAGGTATAGTGCTGATGCTGTTTTCCGGCATCCAGGCAAGAGGAGCTTCTTGGGAAGTGCAGCAGGAACGTAAAATATCCGGTACGGTGATCGATGAAAAGGGGGAACCTGTCATCGGAGCTTCGGTGGTGGTTGTAGAGACAAAGCAAGGTAGCATCACCAATATGGACGGTAAATTCCAGGTGAGTGCTCCGCAGAACGGACATTTAAAAATCTCTTATATCGGTTATGAAACACAAGAAGTGGCTATCAAGGACCGGCAATTACTAAAAATTGTGTTGAAAGAAGAATCCACTGCTTTGAATGAAGTGGTAGTGGTGGGTTATGGTACGATGAAACGGAAAGAAATGACTTCGGCTATTTCGCATGTCGGTGCGAAAGACCTGAATCAAATATCCAGTCTCGATGCTTCCATGTTGTTGCAGGGAAAGGTATCCAGTGTCTCTGTTTCCAATACGGCTTTGGCCGATCCGAATAGTACGGGAAGTATTCAGATTCGTGGTATATCATCACGTAATGCCGGGCTGGGTCCGTTGATTGTTGTAGATGGAGTGCCGGGAGGTGATATGACGAATATTAATCCTGCGGATATTGAATCTATCGATGTATTGAAAGATGGTGCCGCTTCTGCTATTTATGGTACACGGGGTAGCAACGGTGTTATTCTTGTTAATCTGAAAAAGGGAACCCGTGACGGGGAAGTGCATACTACTTACAGTGCTGCCGTCACTTTCAATAAAGCAAAGAAAGAGCTGGACATTATGAATGCGGAGGAATATCGTGCTTATCGTACGGTGTCTAATCCACTTTCTGATATGGGAGCCAGTACAGACTGGTTTGATGCCGTTACCCGTTTGGGAGTGACACACATGCACACGTTAACCTTCTCCGGAGGTAATGCGAGGACCAATTATCGCGTAACAGCCGATTATCGTAAAGCGCAGGGAATCGACCTGCGTTCCGACCGTCGGGAATATGGTGCACGTGCCACCATCAGCCATACAACGAAAGATGGCTTGTTTACGTTCGCAGCCAATATGACTCCCCGTGTCATCGACCGGAACAAGTCAGCCAGTGTGTATGGCAGCGTTATTAAGAATAATCCGACGATGCCGGTTTATGATCCCGAATCAGCTAATGGGTACTATCGTTTTCCGTCCGGAGGAGATAGTTCGAATATTGTTGAGCAATTGAATGAGGAAGAAAATGGTACGGAGATTAAATTGTTGGAATGGAATGCTACTGCTGCCGTTAATTTGCTGCCATTGTTTAATCCTGCAAACCCGAATATGGTCTTGAAATCGCAGGTTACTGTTTCACAGTATCAGGTGGATAAGTTCAACGGATGGTTCATACCATCTACTTACGGTCCTAATGTGAATTCGGGCGTTGCCGGAAAAGCGAGCCGAGACTTTGATAAAAACACCAATAACAATCTGGAATGGGTGACCAACTTCTCTACACGTATGAAGGATCACCAAATCCGTGCAATGGTGGGTTATAGTTATAATTACGGTGTAAGTTCGGGTATGGGAGCCGAAAACTGGGATTTCTCTTCCGACGGCTTGACGTATAATAATCTGGGCTCCGGTCTGGAAGCAGCCAAAGAGGGAAAGACCATGATGAGTTCTTATAAGAATGACCATAAACTAATCAGTTTCTTCGGACGTGTTAATTATGACTGGAAAGAGCGCTATCTGTTTACTTTCTCTTTACGTCACGAGGGCTCTTCCCGCTTCGGTGAGAATCATAAATGGGGTAATTTCCCGGCTGTATCTGTCGGTTGGCGTATCTCGGATGAAAAATTTATGAAAGGATTTTCATGGATTGATGACTTGAAAGTGCGTTATGACTATGGTGTAACCGGTAATCAGGAAATTGGTAACTACCAGTCTTTGGCTACTTATAAGGCTTATGGCTGGTATCAGTATGGCGGTAACAACTTCCATGTATGGGGGCCGAGTAAGAATGTCAATTCGGAACTTCGTTGGGAGAAGGGACACAACCAGAACATCGGTTTGGACTTCTCGCTCCTCAAACACAAGGTGACCGGTTCATTTAACTATTTTCACCGTAAGCAAAGCGACTTACTCGGTAGCTATTCCGTATCGGTTCCACCTAATTTGTTCTCTACAATCTATGCCAATGTAGGTACATTGCGCAATACCGGTTTCGAGCTTGATATAACAGTCAATGCTGTCCGGACAAAAGACTTCACTTATAGTTTCACATTAGTGGGCGCTACTAATAATAACAAGTTTGTCAGCTTCTCCAATGATGTGTACAAGGGACAGAAATATTACTCCACCTGTAGCATGGCAAACCCCAATAATCCGGGATATTTGCAGCGGATTGAAGAGGGAGAGCGTATCGGTAACTACTTCACATACCGTTATGCGGGAGTGGATAAAAAGGGTGACTGGTTGATTTATGACAAGAAGGGAAATGTAATCCCTGTATCCCAAGGTACGGAAGAAGACAAAGCAGTAACCGGAAACGGTTTGCCGAAATTCACCGGTTCTATGACGCACAACTTCACTTACAAGAACTTTGATTTGACTGTTGCTCTCCGTGGTGCTGCCGGATTTGACATCTTTAACGTGCACGATTTCTATTTCGGATTACAGAGTATGAGTACCAATCAGTTGACCACCGCTTATTCGAAGAATGCCCATATCACAACAGGTAAGAATGTGATTACCGACTATTTCATCGAACCGGGTGATTACCTGAAGATAGACAACATTACTTTAGGATATACGATGAACCTGAATAAGAAGTACATCGAAAAGATACGCCTGTTCGGTACAGCTAACAATCTTTATACGTTTACGAAATTTACGGGTGTAGATCCTTCTACATACGAAGTGAATGGACTGACACCGGGTACTTTCGGAGGAGGATACAACTATTATCCATCTGCTTTCCAGTTTATTTTAGGTTTACAAGTAAGTTTTTAAAAGAAAAACAATTATGAGAATAATGAAATATATTATAGGATTGAGTATGATGGCAGGTACAGTGTTAGGCCTACCATCTTGTACTGATCTGTCGGAAACGGTGTATGACCAGGTGATGTCCAAGAACTATTATAACACGAAACAGGATGTTATCAACGCTGTCTTCCGTCCTTTTGAACACATGTACTGCTGCATCTGGATACGTCATGAGAATGAAGAACTACCGGCAGACCAACTGATTACTCCTACTCGTGGTACTTGGTGGTACGATGGAGGACTGTGGGAAATGTATCATCGTCATCAATATGATGATATCAATCAGGGGGACTGGTTGAGTGAATGGGACAACTTTTATGTAGGCATTGGTCAATGCAATATGGTATTGGATGACTTGGCACAGTTGAACCCGTCTAATTTTGGTTTAAGCGACAGTGAATTTGAAAGTTTTAAAGCACAGCTGCGTTGTATGCGTGCCTGGGGTTATCTCCGTCTGTTGAATACACATCGCAACTGCATTTTAACGACCACGTCGGATCAGGCAGTGAACGAACTACCGGAAAACCGGAAACAAGTTTCTCCGCAGGTGATGTTCGATTTCATCGAAAGTGAATTGAAAGACTACTGTCTGACAGCTTTACCCTCCAAGAGTGGACAATCCGGCAATGGCAGCCAGCAGGGACAGTTTACCAAAGCTGCTGCGGCATCTTTATTGGTACGTCTCTATCTGAATGCAGAAGTATGGATCGGCCAGGCCAAATGGCAGGAATGTATCGATATGTGTAAACGTATCACTGGGGGAGAGTTCGGATATTATGCAATTGCTGATAATTGGTATGCACCTTTCGATTGGAATAATGAAATGTGCAATGAGGTAATCTTTGGTTTCCCCGGTTCTTATGGACTGACCAGCTGGCATCTGCAAAATGACAGAAGAACGGTTTACGGCCGTGGTTTGCCTTATGGCAGTGCGTATTACCTGAAGATAGAAGGAAATGGCGAACGGAATCCGAAATATGCACTTTCACCGAGCTATGACAACCAGCAACCACGCGAACTGTTTGACTATGGTTTGGGAATGGTTACGCGGAAGTTTGCTAAATATCAGGGAGATATACGATATAAGCAATATGTGAACACGGGTAATAACACACGTGAAGGTATGTTCTTTCTTGAAGGTAAGATTGCCAACTCCGCTGTCAGTGGAGGATATGCCAAGAACCCGGATAATCAGTATGTGATTTATTTGCGTGACCAGGTCGGACGATTTGAGGGAAATGCAGAATCAGGCTATATCTCCAATCCGGCTTATAAGGAATCCAAGTTGGGCAATGGTGACTTCAACTCCGGGCTTTACTGTGTGAAGTATCCTTTCTATCCATTTACCGGAGGTTATTATATCGAGTCTGACTACACGGAGATTCGTTTGGCCGAGATTATTTATTCGCAGGCTGAATGTCTTCTCCGTCTCGGACAGGCGGGTGAGGCTGGCAAGTTGCTGAACAGCGTACGTAAACGCAACTATGAAAACTTTACAGCGAATATCGCTTATCAGCCGGAAGGTAACGTTGTGCTCGATCTGAAAGAAATGTTGGATGAGTGGGGACGGGAATTTCTGGCGGAAAGTCGTCGGCGTACAGATCTGATCCGCTTTGACAGGTATCAGGAAGCATGGTGGGATAAACCACGGGATGCAGACGACCATTATGAGTTGTTCCCCTTGTCGCAGACGCAACTGGAACAGAATGAATATCTGAAACAGAATCCCGGTTATCCGGATATTTCCCGGTGAAATCGGTGAATTTGCGATTATTCTTATCTAATGTACAAGTTAAAAAAGAAAGAAAATGAAAAATAGATTATTCATAATATCGAAGCTATGTATGCTGGCTTTCATGATTCTGTTGGCACAGGGATGCCAGGAAGATTATGAGATGATAGATCCGCCTATAATGACGGATTACGATGACGATCTGGACGAAGAAGTGATTATGCAGAAAGGATTGGAGAGTTACTTTGTGACTCAATTCGGTGAAGGTGAGATGGATGGCAGTTCTTGGGAACAGGCGCTGGATGCGGCTGGCTTCCGTAAGTTGTTGAGCGGTTCAATCGATCTCTCCAAGAGTACGATTTATATGAGTCAGGGGAAATATATAATGTCCGAAGAAAGTGGGCTTGGTGTAATCGTCCGCAAGGATGTCAAAGCGATTAAGGGCGGATATAGCCAGTTTAGTGAAGGAACGGATGTTTCGGCACGTGATATAGATGCGTATGTGACAGTCATCAGTGGTGATGTGAACGGAAATAAGCAGGCGGATGCCGGTGATTGTGGTTTGTTGCTTGTCAAGAAAGGGCATATAGCTATTGAAGGGGTTACTTTCCAATATGGGTATGTGTCTGAAGCGGATGCGAGTACTACCGAATGTGGTAGTGGCATTTACGTGAGCGGCGGTGCCAGTGATACTTCTATTGAGTTGGCCGATTGCGTGATTAGAGATTGTGTGTCGGGAGTAACGACTTCTGCCAAGCAGGGTGGTCCGGCTGTTTTTGTCTTGTCGGGACAGGTACGATTGAATAAGGTAAGCTTGTTGGACAATACGGCTGCAGGTCGTGGAGGAGCTGTTCGTTGTAGTAGCAAGACGGCAGTGGTATTTATGAATGGCTGTCTGCTGAAAGGTAATTCTCATAACGGTTCGTGGGGAAATGGTATTCAGATGTCGGAAGGACATATTTGTATAAACAATACCACGCTGATAGAGAATATGGGGACGGGTGCCGCTTTGAACGGAGGAGGTAGTATATTGCTGACTAATAACACAATCATTGGAAATGCGAATGACAGTCATGGGGCTGTGCGCTGTGAGACGGGAGTTGGCGGTGATACGAAGTTTATTAATAATCTGTTGATTTCTGAAAATCCTTCGGCTCCGAGTTTTAATCTGAATGGTAGTAATTTTGAGGCTTTCTCGAAAGGATATAATGTGTATCAGCGTGTGACGGGGATAACGATGAGTGCGTCCGATACGGCTTATCCTAATCAGGTGAACGGTGCGCTGAATGAGGAGGGAGTGTATGTGTGGGATCTTAATCAGATTGGTTCGGTAAAAGGATATGCTACCAGGCAGGCGGTGATAGAAGTTGCGAAAAGCTTTAACCCGGTGGCTTCGCCTATTGCTAATTTGGGAGAAGTGTTTGTGGAATGGATCGGTGAAGATGCTTTCGGAATAGACCAGCGGGGAGTGACTCGTAATGCCAATAAGATGCAGGCCGGTGCTTATGATGCTGTTCTGGCCAATTAAACTCTAAAACGACTGTAACATGAAGAAGATATTTTATATAATAGCTTTGGGCGTCGGACTAGCCGGATGCTCAAATAATGAGGATGAATTACTGTCAACGGGTAGTTTCCCCGAAGACCATGTAATCCGTATCATTACAGAAGTAAATGAACCTTTGTCGCGTGCAGGGTATGACGCAACGAATCTGGAACGTTTCGGATTGATGATCCGGAACAGCGAGAATGCTGCTTATAACTATCATAAGCAAATGGTTGGTTCCGGAAGTGCCTGGAGTACGTCCGACGGTCAGCAGATGCTTTGGGATGCGGAAAGAACGCCGGTGACGATGATAGCGTATGCGCCTTATATGAGTGAAGCCGCTCCGGATGCCTCTTTGGCAGTCAATGCTCTTACCAATCAGGCTACTGAGGAGAATGTGAAGTCCTCCGATTTTTTGTTGATGAAAGCAACAGTCGATCCGGAGCAGGATTTAACTGCGGATGGAAAGCTGAAAATCTCTTTGAGTCATGCCATGAGCAAGCTGATTATAAAAATCACAGTCAATGGAACGACAGATGCTGCGATGAATAAGTTAGGGGATATGTCTATCAATGGGGCTGTTGTTAATGGCATTTGTGATTTGTCGGCAACGGTTCCGATGGTTGTTCCTGCGCCAGATGCCGTGGTGGCTACTGTGGCTCCCTATAAAGGGACGGAATCTTGCGAATGTATTCTGCCTCCACAAAAAATAGCAGAGGGCTTCTCTGTGAACTTCAGCTATGACGGGAAACTGTATATCTGGACTGCAAAGGAAGCCATTGAATTGGAAAAAGGAGTGGAACATACCTTGACTCTCAATGTAAACACAACTGTCCGATTGGCTGCTAAGATGGCCAGAAATTGGGCAACCGGACAACTTATCGACCGGAACTAAAGAAGGAGGAGATATAAACTATGAAGATTACAAAACTGATATTGGCTGCCTATTTGTTGATGGGTATGGCGGCTTGTGATACAGATAAGGATATAGCTGTGTACAGTGAAGATTCCGGTGCTATTCAGATTGAAGCTGTAATTAATACCGTCTTTACACGTAGTAATCCCGATGCAACGGGAGATCTGCAGAAACAATTTAATGAGGGTGATGAAATTCAGTTAAGTTGTGAGGATGGATATCTGAATTATGTACTTTCGGAAGGAAAATGGGTGCCGACCGATAATTATTATTTAAGATGGGGGGAGGAACCGGTAACTTATTCGGCTTTTTATCCGGTAGTGAACGGAGCCAGTACGGCTAATTTTACGCTTCCCACAAACCAGCAACGTTTGGAAAACCTGGCTATGGCTGATTATATGACGTGTACCGTAGAGAATGCAACGGACGATGGTTCCCGTATTCTCCGTCTGGGTATGAACCGGAAAATGGCAAAAGTGATTATGACGCTTGCAGATGTAGGCGGACAAGCTAAGGTTCAGGGAGTAAAGATTGGTTCCTATCAGGGATATACAAACGGGGAAGTGGTATCGGGTACTTCTTTAATATCCCCTTTCATTACAGTTCCCGAAGGTGGTAAGGCAGGACAGGATGGTTGTATGTATACTGCCATTGTGGCTCCCGGAAAAGCCGGGACAACTGCTACCTTTGTCTCCTTAAACTATTTGGGCGAAGATATGGTGTTGCCCGGTATACCGGAACTGAAACCCGGAAAGTGTTATGAATTCACATTAAAAGTGGAAGGCTCGATCATAACTATCAGTGAACCGATTGTTTCTCCGTGGGATAGCGGTACTTTGCCGGGCGGAGATGCGGAAGAACTGCAACTGGCGGCTTACTATGTGAAAGAGCAACCTGCCGGAAATGCAACCGGTATGGATTGGGATAATGCAATGGGAGTAGATGCGTTACGCAACTTGTTGCAAACGAATAGTAACAGTGAAATTTCCAATGCTAATGCAGCCAAACTGGATGGTAAAAAGATTTATGTAGCTGCGGGCTCTTATGAGATTGCGAAAGAAAACTCCGGAGTGAAGATAGAATATAGCGGTTATAGTAAGCAAGTGGAAATAACGATTGAAGGCGGATATAATCCTTTAAGTACGGGAACGGATTTAACGAAACGTGACGTTGCTAAATACACGACTGCTTTCGTCAGAAATACCAGTAGTGGAGCATCTGCGACGTCCAACTCTTTATTAGTATTGGGTAATCAGACAAATATTATTTTCGATGGCTGTACTTTCAATGGACAATATGGATTGAGTGATGCAGGAAGTGTTCGTGCCGTGTTTGTTGCGGCAGGTGGAGGTGATGCAACTCTGCAACTGAATAATTGTGTCATAAAGAATTTCAATCGTGGAAGCGATGGTGGAACGGATGGTGGAGCAGCCGTTAAAGTATCAAAAGGAAGAGTCTTGTTAAATCAGGTGGAAATGGTGAGCAATAAAGCGACAGGGCGTGGAGGAGCCATCACTACTACCGCAGCAAACAGCTTCCTGTTTATGAATAATTGCTTGTTGCATGAGAATTATGCACCAACCGCTTGGGGAACTAGTATTCATGCCGGAAATGGATATGTCTGCATGAATAATGTAACCGTACTTGGCACGGCAGCTACAGGAGGAAATAGTATCACTGTCAACGGAGATGCTTACTTTATGCTTGCCAATACTACGATTGTCGGCAATTCAGGTAATCCGAATGGTGTCTTCCGTGCAGGGAAGAATGCTTCTCTTGTGGTTAACTCTTTATTTGCCAAAGGAGCCGGAAATAGAACTATTTATGCAGGTAATATCACTTCCGGTGGATACAATGTATATCAGGCGGCAGATGCCGGTTGGGGAGCAGTTGCTACGGATACGGATTATTCATCTCAAACTCTTCCTATTGCTACTTTGACGGATGGTGTTTATCAATGGTCTGTGACCGGTGTTATTGATGAATTTGCAACCAGGCAGGCTGTGATAAATGCAGTGAAATCCTTTGATGCAACTGTGGGGCAGCAATTTGTAGACTGGGTTGGTGAAGCCGGCTTTGGAGTGGACCAGCGTGGAGCAACCCGTAATGTCAACAAGATGCAGGCTGGTGCTTATGATGCAGGATTGTAACTGTGACCAAAATATAGTAGATATTGAATTAAGTAAGAAGATTAAATAACAAATGAAAGATATGAAGAAAAGCAAGTTTATAGTGCTTTTGTTGCTGTTCTGTTTGCAGTCAGGTTTCCTGACTGCACAACGGGCGGAGCTCATTCGCAAAGATGTATTGAATCCGCACTTGGATAAGGTTTTAGTGGTGGCGCATCGCGGAAATTGGAGTATTGCTCCCGAAAACTCTTTGGCGGCTATCGATAGTGCTATTCAGATGAAGGTGGATATTGTAGAGATAGATATCCGTAAGACGAAAGACGGTGAGTTAGTTCTCATGCATGACGATACGGTAGATCGCACTACCAATGGTACAGGAAAAGTAAAAGATAAAACGTTGGCTGAAATAAAGCAATTCCGGTTGAAGGATAAGGATGGCCAGTTGACGGAACATACTGTTCCTACTTTGGAAGAAGCATTGTTGGCAGCCAAAGGTAAGATTATGGTTAATCTGGATAAGGCCTACAGCATTTTTGATGATGTATATATTATATTGAAGAAAACTGATACTGCTGATTTAGTTATAATGAAAGGTGCTCAACCGGTGGAGACGGTGAAGCGGGAGTTCGGCTCTTATCTGGATAAGGTGATTTATATGCCTGTCGTAACGATTGATGAGGAAAAATCAATGAAGGTTGTTGAAGATTATATGGAACAGTTGCATCCGGTTGCGTTTGAGCTTTGTTACAGAAATGCTTCTAGTCCGGTACCTGCCAAAATGGAGCGCAGGCTGGCAGGGAAAAGTCTGATCTGGTATAATACTTTGTGGGCTTCTCTGGCAGGCGGGCATGATGATGAGGCTGCAAAGAAAGACCCGGATGCTAGTTATGGGTATCTGATAAACAAGTTGGGAGCACGAATCCTTCAAACAGACAGTCCGGCTTTTATGCTCAATTATTTGAGAAGTAAAGGGTGGCATGACTAATCACTAAGACTACATTTATGAATGATATAAAATTTTCTTTATGGACAGTAGGGTGGCTGTACATCCTATTCTTTGCAGGCGGTTGTAAATCAACGAATGATTCGATAGCTCCGGTTTCTTTAACTTGGGAAATGGGAAACTGCGATGAGAATGGCAAATATTATGAAAATTCATTTCTGCTGAAGAATATATCAGATACTCCTGTAGGGAAAGAATGGGAGATTTATTATTCGCAGTTTCCCCGTACTATCCGGCAGGATGCTTCGTCATCGGTTAGAGTGGAGCAGGTGAATGCAACCCTTTTTAAAATGTATCCGGGAGAGGGATTTATCTCATTAGCTCCGGGAGATTCATTGAAAGTGATTTTCCGGTGTGATGGGGAAGTGCCAAAGAATTCGCATGCGCCCGAAGGAAGCTACTGGGTGAGCCAGTCGGGAGCATCGAAAGGTAAGCCACTTCCTGTAACATTGAATAACATACCATTACCTATGACGGAATGGCAAAGAACGATTGCCCGGAAAACGTACGAAACAAACCTTCGTTTGAACAATGCAGTTACTCCGGAGTTTCGTTCGACGGATATAATACCTTCCATAAAAAAGGTGATTACTACCGGAGGTAATATCTTATTAGAAAAACAACTAGCTTTGACTTTCCATGAGGATTTTGCCAATGAGGGAAAACTGCTAAAAGAGAAACTTTCCGGATGGTATGGCTTGGAAGTAGTGCCGGAAGCTCCGGTAACCATTACTCTGGATTACCTTTCTGACAAGAAGAAAGCAGTTAATGAGGAATATTATGAATTGAGTATCGACGGTCAGCAGATCAGGATTAGCGCTACTACTCCGCATGGTATTTTTAACGGAACGCAGACCCTGTTGGGGTTACTGAAAGGACAGGAGAGTCCGTTCCGGTTGGAAGCAATGTCTATAAAGGATTATCCGGATTTATTATATCGGGGACAGATGTTGGATATTGCCCGGAATTATACAACGGTGGATCACTTGAAGAAACTGATTGATATTATATCTTCTTACAAACTGAATGTGCTTCAGTTCCATTTCTCGGATGATGAAGGTTGGCGGCTGGAAATTCCGGGGTTAGAAGAACTGACTGCCATCGGATCACGACGGGGACATACTACCGATGAAAAAGATTGGTTGTATCCGGCTTATGATGGTGGATATGATCCGTGTGCCGCTACATCGGGAAATGGTTATTATACCCGGGAGGAATTTATTGATTTATTGCGATATGCAACCGAAAGACATGTGCAGGTTATTCCGGAAATAGAATCCCCCGGCCATGCGCGTGCGGCAATTGTAGCAATGAATGCGCGTTATCGGAAATACATCGATACAGACCCGGAGAAAGCGAAGGAATATCTTTTGAGTGACTTGCAGGATACTTCCCGATATGTTTCCGCACAGGCCTATACGGATAATGTTATGAATGTAGCCTTACCTTCCACTTACCGTTTTATGGAGAAGGTGATTCAGGAAATTGTGAGCATGTATAAGGAAGCGGATGCACCACTGACCACCATTCATTTAGGTGGTGATGAGGTGGCTAAAGGGGCATGGATGGGATCACCCTTATGCAGAACGTTCATGGAAGAACAGGGAATGGAAAAGGCACATGATTTGGCCGAATATTTCATTACCCGGGTGGTTGATTGTTTGCAACAGCATAATTTATCTTTTAATGGCTGGCAAGAGGTAGCTTTAGGGCATAAGAAAGATACTCATACTTATTTGGCTCAACACGCATCCGGTATCAATTCATGGAAGACTGTTCCCGAATGGAAAGAGGATGAAATTCCTTATCAGATAGCCAACAACGGTTATCCGGTTATTCTCTGCAATGTGAATAACTTCTATCTGGATTTGGCTTATGATGCTCATCCCGATGAACCGGGACATTTCTGGGGCGGATATGTGGATGAATCCAAAGCCTTTTCCATGCTTCCATTCGATGTCTATCGTTCTTCCCGTACGGATATGGCGGGAAATCCGGTTGAGATCAGTTCCGCAGGAAAAGGAAAAACGGCTTTGACCGCATCCGGCAGGAAACAGATAAAAGGCGTACAAGCCCAACTGTTTGCCGAAACAATTCGAGGATTTCAATGGGTAGAATATTATATGTTCCCTAAAGTGATGGGACTGGTAGAGCGTGGTTGGAATGCACATCCGGACTGGGAAACTCTTTCCGGAGCAGCAGAGCAACAGGCTTTTGACCGGGATCTGGCACTATTTTATGAGAAAATCAGTGTAAAGGAAATGCCTTATTGGAGCCGGATGGGGGTAAACTTCCGTTTACCGCATCCCGGACTCTTCGTGAGAGATGGACTTCTGTATGCGAATACTCCTATCGAAGGAGCACAGATATGTTATACGACGGATGGAACTGAACCGACGATTGATTCGACACTATGGGAGACCCCTGTAACGTGCCAGTCTGCTGTTGTAAAAGCAAAACTGTTTTATAGGGATAAGCAAAGTGTGACCAGCTGTTATTTACAGTAATTAGTGGAATAGTATAGCAGCCTTAGATACACAAGTTTTTTGTTTGTGTATCTAAGGCTGCTATGGATTTTATTCAGAAAGGCTTGGCTCATCAAGAAAGAGAAGTTCGAAATAAAAGAATGAAATGAACAATGTGAATGGATAACTGAGTGTTGGTCGGCTTATGATTGGTGATATAAATATAATAAATATTAATAAACTCATCCGCAACTAGGAAATATCCCCCATTTGAGAGTCTATATAAATAAAAGAATGAACTTATTTCTTATATCATAAATGAACATGAAATTCAAAGCAATGTTACTTGGCCTGTCTGTGATGGCTGCACTGCCTGCTTTTGCGCAGAAGCCGGTGTACTTGGACACAGGTAAGCCTATCGAAGAGCGAGTGAAAGATGCATTGAACCGGATGACCCTTGAAGAAAAGGTGAAGATGATTCATGCACAGTCTAAATTTAGTTCGGCAGGCGTTCCCCGCCTCGGAATTCCCGAAGTATGGGCTACTGATGGTCCTCACGGTATCCGTCCGGAAGTCTTATGGGATGAATGGGATCAGGCAGGATGGACAAACGATTCCTGTATTGCT
This sequence comes from Bacteroides sp. BFG-637, assembly GCF_024793605.1. Taxonomy (NCBI): domain Bacteria; kingdom Pseudomonadati; phylum Bacteroidota; class Bacteroidia; order Bacteroidales; family Bacteroidaceae; genus Bacteroides; species Bacteroides sp. BFG-637. Next base: position 1,881,698 of record NZ_JANUPD010000002.1, read on the forward strand.
TATCCGGCACTGACGTGCCTTGCTGCTACATGGAATCCCGAAATGTCTCATCTTTACGGGAAAAGTATCGGTGAAGAGGCGCGTTATCGCAAAAAAGACATTCTGTTGGGCCCCGGTGTGAATATCTACCGTACACCCTTGAACGGACGTAACTTCGAATATATGGGAGAAGACCCGTATCTGTCCGCCACTATGGTGGTTCCTTACATCAAAGGTGTACAAGAGAACGGGGTAGCTGCCTGTGTGAAGCATTATGCCTTGAATAATCAGGAGTTCAACCGTCATACCACCAATGTACAATTAAGTGATCGTGCTCTTTATGAAATATACCTGCCTGCTTTTAAAGCAGCTGTCCAGGAAGGTGGAACATGGTCGATTATGGGCTCTTACAATCTCTATCAGGGAGAGCACGCCTGTCACAACAAGCGCCTGCTTAAAGATATTCTTCGTGATGAATGGGGCTTTGATGGTGTTGTAGTGTCCGACTGGGGAGGTGTGCACAATACCGAGCAGGCGATTCACAATGGCATGGACCTCGAGTTTGGTTCATGGACGAACGGACTGTCTGCCGGAACGAGAAATGCCTATGATAATTATTTCCTTGCTTTCCCTTACCTGAAATTGATAAAAGAGGGTAAAGTAGGGACAAAGGAACTGGACGAAAAGGTTAGTAATGTCCTTCGTCTGATATTCCGTACTTCAATGGATCCGCACAAACCATTCGGCTCTTTAGGTTCTCCCGAGCACGGGCAAGCCGGACGTGAGATAGCTGAAGAAGGAATTGTATTGTTGCAAAATAATGGTAACGTACTGCCTATCGATTTGAATAAAGCTAAGAAAATAGCCGTTATCGGTGAAAATGCCATTAAGATGATGACTGTGGGCGGTGGTAGTTCTTCTTTGAAAGTGAAATATGAGATTTCTCCGTTGGATGGACTGAAAAGCCGTGTGGGTTCAAAAGCGGAAGTGGTATATGCCCGTGGATATGTAGGCGATCCGACAGGAGAGTATAACGGTGTGAAAACCGGTCAGGACTTGAAAGACAACCGTTCGGAAGATGAACTGCTTGCAGAGGCTTTGCAAGTGGCTAAAGATGCCGATTATGTTATCTTCTTCGGTGGCTTGAACAAGAGCAATCATCAGGATTGTGAAGATTCGGACCGTGCTTCCTTAGGTTTGCCATACGCACAAGATAGAGTGATAAGCGAACTGGCAAAGGTGAATAAAAACCTGATTGTTGTCAATATCTCCGGCAATGCTGTGGCCATGCCTTGGGTAAATGAAGTGTCGGCTATTGTACAGGGCTGGTTTCTGGGTTCGGAAGCCGGAACAGCTCTTACTTCCGTATTGGTAGGAGACGCTAACCCTTCAGGAAAACTTCCTTTCACCTTCCCTGCAAAACTGGAAGATGTAGGTGCTCATAAACTGGGCGAATATCCCGGTAATAAAGAAGAACTGGCACAGTCCAAACATAGAGGGGACACCATTAATGAAATCTATCGGGAAGATATTTTCGTAGGTTATCGTTGGGCGGATAAAGAGAAAATCAAACCGCTGTTCCCGTTCGGACACGGATTGAGCTACACTACTTTTGCCTATGGAAACCCCTCGGCTGACAAGAAAACAATGACAGCAGATGATACTATCTCTTTCACGGTCAATGTGAAGAATACAGGAACTCGTGAGGGGCAAGAAGTTGTTCAGCTTTATATCAGCGATAAGAAATCCTCTCTCCCTCGTCCGATCAAAGAGTTGAAAGGTTTCCAAAAAGTGAAACTGGCTCCGGGAGAAGAGAAAACGGTAACGCTGACGATTGATAAGAAAGCATTGAGCTTCTTCGATGATGCTAAACACGAATGGGTGGCCGAACCGGGCAAGTTTGAGGCAATGATCGGCAGTTCATCCAGAGATATTAAAGGTACTGTACCATTTGAGTTGAAATAGGTAGATGTTTTGTTAGAGATTTTTTTAAGGAGATGACAGAGAGTCTGGGTACTCGGAAAACGCTAAGTGATTGCAACAAATCGACTTAGCGTTTTTTTATTGCCTAATTTTCCCTGCGTTTGCAAAAAATAGTAAGAAAGTAGTCGTTTCGCTTGGTAAAGTGTTGTATCAGAAGTAATTTTGGGAAAAATAACAATCAAGGTAACCTATTATGGAAAAAGGTATTTGGCAGGAAATAGAGGAACTGTATAAGGAGTTTCAGCAACTCGGTATCAGTCAGTCGGTGGACTATGAGAAGTACTACCTCTATTCTCTTATTACCCATTCTACAGCCATTGAAGGTTCTACACTAACCGAAATGGATGCACAGCTTCTTTTTGATGAAGGTGTAACAGCTAAAGGAAAGCCGTTGGTATATCATTTGATGAATGAGGACCTGAAGAAAGCATACGAGCTTGCTAAAAAGGAAGCGGAACGCAATACTGTTATAACTCCTGCTTTCTTGCAGAAGTTAAACGCTACTTTGATGCGGACAACAGGGGGAAGGCATAATACAATAGGCGGCTCTTTCGATTCTTCCAGAGGTGAGTTCCGTTTGTGTGACGTTACGGCTGGTGTAGGTGGGCGTTCTTATATGGGTTATCAAAAAGTACCTGTTAAAGTAGAAGAACTTTGTTTCTTGTTGCAGGAACGGCAAAAGAATGTGGAAACGTTCCGTGAACAATACGAATTAAGTTTTAATGCTCACCTCAATTTTGTGACTATTCATCCTTGGGTGGATGGTAACAGGAGAGCAGCTCGTTTATTGATGAACTATATTCAATTCTGCTATCATCTTTTCCCCGCTAAGATTTTTAAGGAGGATAGGGCAGATTATATCCTTTCTTTACAACAGGCGCAAGATGATGAAACCAACCAGCCTTTTTTGGATTTCATGGCAGTGCAGTTGAAAAAAACACTGTCTTTGGAAATACAAAAATATAAAGCTTCTCACAATAAAGGATTTAGTTTTATGTTTTAATCTTGTAGGGCTTCTTTTGATAAGACTTCCACCCATTGTATATTGTGTTGTTTTTCATTAACGAAATCACCGTTACAGTAACGGCTGTTGCATTTATTAATATCGAACTTATGTAATTCTCTAATAGTTTTAAATAAAGTTTCACCAGTTTCACCGTTAGCTGAATAGTTATAGACCAGATATTTATGGTGAAAGGAAACGCAAAATATAGAAATATTCATCCTTCACACTCTTCACCGTTCTTTTTATATGCTATAAGCTAAAGTAAATATGCTATAAGCAAAAACGAATATGCTATAAGCTAAAATTAATAAGCTCATAGCAAACGCTCCATCAAGTATTAACACTTGAGTTATAGGCCATTAATACTTTGTATCTAGGCTATTAATACTTGAGTTGTTGGACATATATACCCAAGACGCAGGATATATATATCCAACATGCTGGCTATATATGCCCAATACATTGGCTATATATACCCAACAATTTGGATGTATAGACACTTAATCTATACGATATAAGCATTTCCACGATGCTATATTGCTATTTATTTCTCTGCATTTTATCTTTGTGAAGGAGGTGAAGGATGGTTCTTTATTTTTTTATGTACCTCTTTCACCATAAACATTTGATTTAGAACTATTCAGCTAAAGGTGAAACCGGTGAACCTTCCATATGAATCTTATAGTAACAAGTAGGCTTTAGGAAGTTCTGCCTTAAGCTTATTGCTGTAAACTTCAATTTATACTGATTTTCTTTTCTCTTTTCTGATTTTATATTCTATCTTTGTAGTGCATTCCATTTTAAACCACGGCGGAGAACCTGCCGTATCAGTGTGGCGGGCTTTTTTATGCCCGTCCCATTAATCCTATATGGCGGTTTCGCACCCCCATGTAGGATGTTAGTGCACCTACTGCTGTCGTGGATAGTGGAATGCAATGGGACAGGCGGAACCGCTTCTTTTATTCCTTAAAACTACCTTTCTGTATCGCCCCGTTGAACTTAATTTATTCACCATTTAATTAAAATTCTTATGGAAGAAGTTTTAAGCAACCAGCAGGCTCGTCCGGGGGACACGACGCAACTCATGCACGCTATCTTTTCATCCGATGATGAAATGATATCTTTTTATCTGACCCTCAATTGTTTTATGAATCCTGAAAGCTATCTCTCTTGTTTTCTTTGCTTTCATCATATACTTTCTTTGCTTTCTGCAAAAAAATAACAATTTCTCACTGATAATCAATTACATTCGAGCATTTATTTATTAGTTGTAGAGAATTTGACATTTAATGCATGTACCTATTTCCGTAGAACATATACATTCCTTGTATCAGAAAGTTGATGTATAGATAATGATAGATTGAAGCGGTAAACATCTTTCTCCGTCTTTTGGAGCGCGATGCTATATACTCTTTTTACATTCTAATAGAAAAGTGAGGTTATCGTTTACCTAATGTCAACAGACTTTCCGGTCCCATATTGAACAACAAGTCTATGATACTCAAATTAGGTAGAAAACTCAGTTTGGATTCGAAAACCTGATAGTAAGGTTGTGGAACAAACTCTGTATCTACTTCCCGGAAATCCTTTTTGGGATGGATGACTTCCCGAAAATCGGATTCTCCGGGAGCAAACTCCATCTTATATTCACTAGTACGCTCCATAGTGGGGTGAATATCTATCAATTCACAGACCATCCGGCATAGTTCTTCGTTGAAATCGATTAAAAACTCGTATTTCTTTTCGTAGAAGGGACGGAAGTCGTCCTTGTAATATTCAAAGAAAGGAGTACTGTTGTAGGCCGATTCGATGGCGTTCCAGTGCAGATGTCTCCAGTTGCCGTGGTCGGAAATGCGGATATCCTTCATTGGACACTTCAATGTGTCGGGTTTTACGGTTGGGATGGAAAGAGCTAATTCGCCGGATGGTCCGGCAATGGTACACCGGTTACGGTAGGTTTGTTTGATGTAGTGGTCATGTTGTTCTACAAACACTTTGTCATAAGCCAGTAGCTTGGTATAATATTCGACGGGAGCGAGATAAGCTGAAGATAAATAGGCTATTTTCATTTCTTTCATTTTAATTCGTTTAGGGAACTCTATAATTGAGGATATTATTAAGGAGCTGTTTCTTTTATGAATCGGAAATCGGAAGATTATTCCACTGTTCTGAAAAAACGGTTCCATCGGTATCCGTCAAACAGCCCTGTATCTTTTTCTTTGGAGAACCAGATGACGGAGGCTTTTCCGATGACATGGTCTTGCGGGACAAATCCGAAAAGACGCGAGTCGGAGAAGTTGACGGTATTGTTAGACCCCATCCAATAATAATCTTTTGTGAAATAACAGTGTTTCGTGGGCTTTCCGTCCACGTAGAGGGTATCGTTTTTTATCTCTGCCTGTTTGCCTTCGTGCATCACGAGCGTATTTCGTAGCAGGGTTATGTTCCAGGGATAGACACGTATAAATTGCCCCTTTCCGGGAACAATCAGCGGATTCGGATCAGTGTTTTCCTTGTTCGACAGAGGTTGAACGAAGCACTCTTTTCCATTCATCGCCTGTTCCAGCAGATAGTATTCATAACGGCTGAAACTGCGCACGTGGGTACTGTCATTGCTTCCCATCAATCCGTCGTTGGTGATGGAAAGAGTATGCATCAGTGAGGTTATCAGATTTTCTTTTGAAGCGGGGTACGAATAAAGTCTTTTCTTATCCGGGTTGAACTGTGCCTCGGGAGAAATAACGGAGAAAAGGGAATCAACAAATAAGGTGTCACCCGGCATTCCGAGGCAACGGCTGATATAGATTTCCCGGCGGTCGATGATAGGTTCCCGGATTCCGGCCGGATTATTGAACACTACGATATCTTGTCGCCGTACAGGACTTTCGCACCAACGATGATAAGAAAAGAGCGACATGAAAGGAATTCGCAACCCGTAACTCCATTTATTCACTAAGATACGTTCACCCTGGAAAATGGAGTTTTCCATACCGGTGGAAGGGATAAGGCAGGACGTAAAAGCAAATCCCCGGAGTAGAAGCACTACGACTACTGCTCCGGCAAATGCTAGTATCCATTTGAATTTACGAATGTTCATTAATATTTATCACCTTATCACTCTATTCTATCCGTACACTTATCAGTCTACCCACTTGAAGAGGCGGTTCCAACGGATTTTACCGTCAAACCATCCACGGTCTTTGTCAAGCGACAGCCATACGACAATCGGTTTGCCCACTACATGATCTTCGGGTACAAAACCCCAATAACGGGAGTCGGCAGAGTTGTGACGGTTGTCACCCATCATCCAGTAATAATCCATTTTGAAGGTATATTCATTGGTCTTTTCACCGTTGATGTAGATACCGTCTGGTTTCACTTCCAGCTTGTTGCCTTCGTAGGCTACGATGCAACGCTCATAGATAGGCAGGTTGTCTTCTGTGAGGGTAATGGTAGCTCCTTTGGCAGGAATCCAGATCGGACCGTAATTGTTGCGGTTCCATTTGGTATAAAGGTTTAGCGGATACATCTGTCCGGCGTATTCTTCCGGTTCCATTACTATTTTGCTGATTAGCTTTTTATTGCCAAGGAGAGTGTCATACATCTTTTTAGTCAATGGAAGATGATATACCGGATTCAGTTTGCCTTGCGCATTCCGGTTGTCCAGTCCCATTTCCAATAATCCGCCTTCCCAGCCAGAGTCTTCTATCAGCATGGTGTCATCCTTGCTGATGCCTAATTCGCGCAGCATATCTTCCGGAATGTACGGACCGGTAGTCTGCACGAAGTAGTTGAATTGCAGGTTTTCGGGGTTCTCAATCGCCTTACCGTCAATCATCACCTGTCCGTCTACAATTTGCAATGTATCACCGGGCAAGCCGACACAACGTTTCACATAATTCTCGCGACGGTCTACCGGACGCCACAGTACTTCACCGTAAGTACGCGGATTGTTTAGAATCTGTTTACGTCCGGCGGCGTAGTAGAGGTCATAGATTGCACGTTGCTGTGAACGTGTCAGGCTATCCATCTCAATCTGTTTGGAGTAGATGCGTTGTCCTTCACCGTAAGCCAGCGTATAGAAGTCCGTTGTCTGTTGGTAGTTCACTGCTACCGTGTCTCCTGCCGGGAAGTTGAAGACAACAATGTCATTCAGCTTCACTTTGCCGAAGCCCGGTACCCGTTTGTATTTCCATTGTGGCCACTCGATATACGATTTAGTATTGAAGACAGGCAGCGTATGTTGTGCCAACGGCATAGAAAGCGGAGTGTTCGGTACGCGGGGACCGTAGCTCATCTTGCTTACATACAGGAAATCGCCTACCAGTAATGATTTTTCCAGCGAAGAGGAAGGGATCTGGTAATTCTGGAAGATGTAGATATTGACGAAGTAGACAGCAACCAACGCAAATACGATGGCATCCACCCAACTCATCACACTGCGGACAGCCGGATTCTTCGACTTCTTCCAAAAAGACCAAGGTATTTTCTTTGTGATATAAATATCGAAAATGAAAGGAACAATAATCAATCCCCACCAACTCCGTACCCAGAGAAGGAAAGCGAGGTAAAGTAGAATAGCAATGGCACATTTGATCCATTGTACATGCTCCACTTTTGTTGTTTCTTTTGGTAGATTTAACTGTAAAGTTGATCCGTATTGATTGTCTTTATCTTCTCCTTTTCTGAAAATCAGGACAAAAGGAAAGCAAGGTATTAATTGCCAAAACCCGTTTATTCCCAAATCATGACATCTTTTAGCACCCTGTGCGACATTGATCCATATTATAGGAATTAAAATAAGCATAATAAGAAAGGGGGGGCCTCTTCTTCTGCATATGTTATGGGAAGTGTTATCACCCCTGTGAAAAGAGCTGTTAGAAAATATTCTAACCGTCCGATTCTTCCTTTGAAAGAAAATAATCTTTTTAGCATATCTTTATTTTGTTGATTTCAAGAATGGGAATAAATCACTCATGCCCAAAAAACCTTCGTGTGTGGCCGTATATTCGGCTGCCAGTACGGCTCCCAATACAAATCCGCCACGGCTTTTAGCATCATGCGTGATAGTTATGCTGTCTACATCAGATTCATAGCGAATGGTATGCAGACCGAACACTTCTCCTTCGCGGATAGAGGCGATAGGAAGTTCATTAGGCGCGCAATCGTTGGTTCCGCTAATGGTTCCGTCCGGTGCAAGGAAAGTTCCTTCCACCCATTTGTCCTTACGGTCCATCTTTTCCAGAATACCTTCTGCCAGTGTGATGGCTGTTCCGCTAGGAGCATCCAGTTTATGAATATGATGTGTCTCGCTCATGGTGACATCATAAGTGGGGAACTGGTTCATAATTTTAGCCAGATACTTGTTGACAGCAGAGAAAATGCTGACTCCCAGACTGAAGTTGGACGACCAGAACAGTGTTTTGCCTCCTTCAGTACAGAGCTTTTTGATTTCTTCGCCATGCTCGGCCATCCATCCGGTGCTGCCGGATACCAGTTTCACACCGGCTTTGAAAGTTTTTATATAATTGCTGTAAGCTACCATCGGATTGGTAAACTCAATGGCCACATCGGCCGATTTGAACGCTTCGGATTCGAAGTCATCCTGATTATTGATGTCAATGATGCAGACGATTTCATGTCCGCGACTACGGGCAACCTTTTCTATCTCTTTGCCCATCTTTCCGTAACCGATCAGTGCTATTTTCATTGTTTTCTGACTTATATTCAAAATAATAGTCGCAAAGATAAGATTTTTATTACATTTGCAGCGCACATTAACGTCTTGTTAACATGGAACATCTTCTCCACTACGTGTGGAAACATAAATTATTTCCTCTGAAAGTACTGCAAACCACCAACGGCTTACCGGTAGAAGTGATTGATTCCGGTCTGCAAAACCCGAATGCCGGTCCCGACTTTTTTAACGCGAAACTAAAGATTGATGACACCTTATGGGTAGGGAATATAGAAATACATACACATTCTTCTGATTGGTTTCGCCACGGGCATAATTGCGACAAAGCCTACGATTCTGTAATTCTCCATGTGGTGAGCGAGGTGGATACGGAAATAACCCGTACCAACGGTGAACAGATACCACAACTATTGCTGACTTGTCCGGAAAATGTACAATCCCATTATCATGAACTTTGCGTAGCCGATCATTATTCGGCTTGCTATCCCATCCTTGCCTCTCTTCCCAAACTCACTATCCATTCCTGGCTGACCGCTTTGCAAACAGAGCGTTTGGAACAGAAAGCACAGTTAATCATGCATCGTCTCGAACTTTGCAACAGTAATTGGGAAGATGCTTTCTTTATCACCCTTGCCCGTAATTTCGGTTTTGGATTGAACGGAGATGCTTTTGAAACGTGGGCGGAATTGTTGCCATTTCGTGCGATGGATAAGCACCGGAATAATTTGTTTCAGATAGAAGCTTTCTTCTATGGTTTGGCAGGGTTGTTGGAAGACACATTTCTGAAAAAGGAACAGGAGGACGAGTATAGTATTCGTCTTTGTAAAGAGTATCGTTATCTGCAGCGAAAATTTGAAATCGGGCAGGGGATGGATGCTACTTTATGGCGTTTTCTCCGGCTTCGTCCGGAAAACTTTCCGCATATTCGCTTGGCGCAGTTGGCTTATCTCTATCAGAAAGGAGATAAGCTGTTTTCACGTTTACTGGAAGCGGATACTCTGACGGATGTGAGAGCTTTACTGGATACACGTACGTCTTCCTATTGGGAAAATCATTATTTATTCGGGCGACTGTCTCCACAAAAGGAAAAGACGATGGGAGAGCGTTCCAAAGATTTGATTATCATTAATACGGTGGTTCCTTTTCTTTATACCTATGGTTTGCACAAGACGGATGAACGAATGTGTGAACGTGCCTCACGTTTTTTGGAAGAATTGAAGGCGGAGAGCAATCATATTATCCGTTCGTGGAGCGATGCCGGACTTCCGGTAGTCAGTGCGGCGGATAGTCAGGCACTGATACAGTTACAAAAAGAGTATTGCGATAAGCGGAAATGTCTGTACTGCCGCTTCGGTTATGAGTATTTAAAGCATACAAAGATTTAGTTCTTAAAATAACCAAGATGCCAAACTTGTCATTATCTTTGCGTCGTCAATTAAACTCTTAATTTATATAGTGTTATGAGAGCTAAAAAGTTTGTATGCTGCTTGCTGGCTATGATGCTGCTCGCAGGCGTTTCGTTTATCTCCTGCGGTAATAGTTCTAAGGCAAAAGCCGATAATGAACTGACTACACAAGACGGTGAAGATTTCAAATCCTTTCTGGATAAATTTACTTCCAGTGCAGCCTTCCAGTATACTCGTATCAAGTTCCCATTAAAGACTCCGATCACTTTGTTGGCAGATGACGGAGAAACCGAGAAAACATTCCCTTTCACTCGGGAAAAGTGGCCGTTGCTGGATAGCGAAACAATGAAGGAAGAACGTATCACCCAGGAAGAGGGAGGTATTTATGTTTCCAAGTTTACGTTGAATGAACCGAAGCATAAAATCTTTGAAGCAGGCTATGAAGAATCCGAGGTTGATTTGCGTGTCGAGTTCGAATTGCAGTCGGACGGGAAATGGTATGTGGTAGACTGCTATACAGGTTGGTATGGATATGACTTGCCGATTGGAGAGTTAAAGCAGACTATTCAGAATGTGAAAGAAGAAAATGCCGCATTCAAAGAAATACATCCTTAGAAAGGAGAAATAAGTATTAAGTATCAAGTATTAAGTATTAGCCAGTCATTTGATGTTAATACTTAATACTTGATACTTAATACATGATATTGATTAGGGTTCTCCGACATAATATCCCAGTTCGGATTCTTTTCCATCCACCATCTCTCTGACAATACCGTTCTTGGTGTTGAAATCCTGATAGAGTTCCTCATAATCACGTGTATAGTCTGCATCGGGGACTACGTTAACATCAAATTTAAGTTCGGCTCTTCCGTCGGGGAGCATATTGCCGAAAATCCGGATGCGGTGAACCACCTCGCCTACATTCTTAATGCTGTTGTAGGTTGCCTTGAATTGTCTGATTCCGTCTTCGGGAATGATGATATGCGAACTTTTATCCAGAATGATACAGCCACAGGAAGGTTGCATTTCTGAAATGATTAACGGAGCATCTCCTGTATTGGTGATAGTAAACATGATATCGAGCTGCTGACCTTGCTTGATGGGGTAATAGTGCCTGACCGAATCCTTTATCGTCATGCTTGTGGGACGTACTTCCTTCCTACACCCTGTAAAGCAGAGCGGAAGTGCCGTCAGTAGGAAAATATAGAATATGGATTTATTCATTGTTGCCATTTATTTTTATTATATCACTTTTTCAGCATCTAAGGGATGAATGCAATTTCATCGATACCTATTTGCGCTTCCGGTTTCTTTAAACAACTGATTTTGATGCTTAGTTGTTCTGCTCCGTTCAGGTCTGCCGGAACGGTGGCTTTTATCATTTCCCCTTTTTCCGGAGCGTCTTCCGGTTTCAGGTCTATTGTTTTATAGGCTATTCCGTCTTTCAACAGTTGAATTTGTTGTGGAGCATAGATGCGATGCCGGGGAAGATTCAGAAAGCTGATATAGAATGTTCCTGATGTGTTGATACCTTTCACCGGCAGGTTGATGGTACATTCTTCTCCCGGAATGATTATCCAACCGCAATGATAGTCTCCGGGTAAACCGTGAGTGCCATCAGTCAGTTTCTTGGAATCAATTTTATTCAGTTTAGGAGTTGCTGAAGGATTGAGTCCTAAAAACAAGTTTTTCTTGATGTCGGAAGAAAGTAGGTATTGTTCCCATTCCTTTATATAATAGTCGATCTCATAGGCTGACTCATTATAATATTCCATTCCGGTAAATGCTTTGTGTTCTTTGAGCTGGGTGATCCATTTTCGGGCTTGGGGAACCGGCTGGATCTCCTTTCCATTCCGTTTGGCATATCCGTAAGCATCAAAGCCGTGGTCACGTCCTAATTCCAGGCGTGTGAAAGACAAAGCAGTCTGAAGTTCGTGCAGCTTTTTACGCTCTTTCCCTTTTGCTTCGGAAACAAAATCTCCCATTTCATCATAGAATTTGATGAATTGATCCGGATAGAGGAATGCTTTTTCTGATTCTCTGATACCGGCATAAAGTCCGAGCCGTTTTCCGGATTGGGCGTTGTTCTCCAATTCAGTGTAGTAATCGTATAGCCATTTTTTTGATACTGGATATTCCTGATTAAAGTAACTTCTGATTAAGTCATCGACCGGGAGTTCCGGGTTGATAAGGAGGGAGGATAGTACAAAAGTCCTCATTTCATCGAAAGAGGAATAGCTATATCCACTTCCGTTGAAGAATATACCGCTGGCTCCATGTTGTTTGAAGAATTGGAGTCTTTGTTGGGCTATCTTTAATATGGGAAAAGGAGTGAGGTAGTCGTCGAAGTTGTTGATATAGTCCCATATATAGATGTTATTCGTCACTTTCTTCCAGTTGTCGAGTTGGTCGGCAAATTTCTTGTCTTGCTCATCCTTGCCGTCTGTCCGGCGAAGTGGGTAGTCGATGGCGCTGACGATTACTCCGGTGTTGGCGGGGAGTTGTTTGTCGGTAACCTGTTGTGTGGTCAGATAAGAAGTCGTAAAGAAAAAATGCTTGGGAAAACGTTGTGAAAGGCGGATAATAAGTTCCGTAACGGCCGGAGTGGCATTCTTCTCCATGTTTCCCAGTGCGGTGCAGGTGGCACATGTGCAGGCATACGGAGCATCATCCGGGGCTATTACAAAACGGGAATTTCCCTTTTCACCGAAGTTATTTACAATATAACTTTCTATCTGGCGGTACATGTCCTCGGAAGAGAAACACAGTTGTGAGTCATCTGTCTTTCCATGAATGGTGGCGTATACTTTTTCCGCTTCTTTTCCCAATACTTTCCGCAGGTTGTGTCCCCATATTCCCCAGCTGTCGTCGAAGTTGTTTAGTCCGATCACCCCTGTATGATCGGGATTCAGACCGTGTGGGGAATAAATGCTTTGGTAGTCAAATGCAAAGGTTCCACAAGTATCATTGAGATTGATAAGGGCGGGAGGAAGATCGGAGCCGTCTATACGCGGGTCTTCTTTGCTGATTTTCTTGATTAGCTGGTATTGCAGCCAGAGCATTTGTTTGTCGTCACTTGCTGTCAACCTTATATCAGCACCTTTGCAGGCTACTTTGAACCCTCTTTGTAAGGTGGGGTCTATCTGTATAATGATACGCCATGCATCCATCTCAGAAACACCAAAAGCTACTATTTCATCGTCATTTGCACGCTTTTTGAGATGCTCGTACAGGTATTTCGCCCACCGGGTGTCTCTGTCGGTCGGGGCTTCGCCAATAGTGACGAGATATCCTTCTTTCGATGGGAACATCTCCGTGCGTGCCTGCATACGGCAGCCGGATAAAAGGCAGCAAATACAGATCATTCCTGCCAATATGGGGCAAAGCGTGTCAGAATGAAATATAGACTTGTGCATAGATGTTATATAAGTTTTTATAGCGTGTCGATATGGATTCTATCTGGTTGGACGGACTTGTCCCTCGCACCGTATTGGTTTGGTTATAATAGGTGTTCCAGGTCCCCATCAAACCTATGGTTATGTTGGGACTTACCATATACTGGCCTCCCAGTCCCACCATGGTATTGGTGTGTGAGAAAGAGCCGGGCAGCGCATAGTCCAGTACGGCCGTTTCCGGTGCCGATCCGATGCTTGCCATGGCGTTGATATTTGTCTTTGTATCGCTCGCCGGGAAGTACTTGGCGCCAATCTGCGCATTGTAATAGAAGTTGGAGTTGAAGAAGTGCATATCGATTTTCGTGTTGAGACGAACTACTTCAATGGTCTTGGCTAATTCTCCGCCTACAGTGAGTAGGTTAGTTTTTGATTCATTCCAACCCGTAAACAGATAACCATTGTCTCCGGTGCCACCTGCAAAGAATTCATCGTTCCATTCATAACGCTTTGTATAGGCGGCTACCCGTCTATAACCCACATGCGCACCTATTTCCCAATCATTCTTGAGATAATGTCGTAAAGCGACATCAGCCGTTATATCCGGGAAATATTTGGTCGCCAAGGCTGTATTGGCCGTGAGGCTCCACTTCGGTGAGAAGTGATGCGTCCACTCACCTTGTACCTGAATGCCGACCCCTCCCGGTGTCTGCTCTTCCGCTTCCATGCTGTCGCTTGCCGATCCACTTCGCCCTGCATAGTTGAGGCGTCCCGTATAGCTGTTCTTCTGGCCTTTTCGGGTATATTCGACCGTTGCAACAGAGGTAATGATATCTTCTTCTCCATAGCGTGCACGAAGATAGGTCAAGGCAATCTCATTCTTGAGCATCATGCTTCTAAGACCCGATAAATGTCGTTGGAAAGAGCGATATTCCATGATGGATGGCTCGTAGAACTTCTGGTAATAATAGGCAGAATCCGCTTGACGGTTGGCTTCCATATACCACTCCCTTGGCGTACTTTAATGATTTGTTCTGACTGTCATAAAGCAAAGCAGTATCAAGAACTGCGAGAGCCTTTTCCGGTTCTTTGGCCTTTGTCAGTTGCAGGGCACGGTATTCACTGCTCTGTGAGAATGCGCCTATAATCTCTTTGTTGCTCGGGTATTTGTTGAGTATCGGCTTCAGGAATTCCAAAGAAGCTTCGTATCTCTTGTCACGTTCAAGCACAGTAGCTCTTTTTGCCTGATAGAACGGTTCTTCAGGATAATAATTGATCCCTTGTGCTGTGTATTTCTCGAATTCATCGTATTTCCCGAGTAAACCGGCCGAATTGATGGCATACCGTAATCCGAGATCGCTCGATGGATTCAGGCTAATTAGCTTAACAGATTCCTCGTATGCTTTCTTCGTAGCTCCGGCTTCCATACATTTCTTGATGTAGGGCACTGCCAGTTCCTCGTATCCGATGACATAAAAAATGCGCATATCCTCATCACTCTGTTCGATGGCAGATAGATACAGTTGCAAAGCCTCTTCGGTTTTATCCATTTTATCGAGAATAAATGCCCTTTTCAACGTGCCGTTTTCGTAATCAGGGAAGTGAAGAGTGATGGTGTCCAATGTTGCAAGTGCTTCATTGTAACGTTTCATATTGATATAGCAACTCAAGGCTTTTTCCCATGCGGCACCGTTCATATCATTGTCTATATGTTTTTGAGAAACGAACAATACGTGCGGCAATGCTTCTGCGTACAGACCGAGTTCCATCAGCTTTTCTGCTTTTTTCATGTGCTGTGCGCTCATGGCAAGCGTAATATCATAATCATCAGGATACATCTCATACATCTTTTTCAGCGTTGAATAGGCAAGATCATCCTCATTCATCTGGCGATAAAGCATATATTCTTTATAAAGAATTCCTTTATCATTGTTGCCATATTGTTTTTTAGCTTCTCTGATATAGAAGAGAGCATCGTCGGTATATCCTCGGGTGACGGAAGTGTTCAGCAGGTAGTCCAATGCTTCCTTGTTCTTATTGCCTCCTTCCATAGGCCATGCCATATAATACATAAGGATCCCGTTGCTTTTCTGCACGGGCAGCCTCCATTAACAGGTCGTTATACATGCGCCGTATGGCAGGGCTGTTGTTCCTTCGCATTTGCTCGCGTATAAACACCAGTGCTTCCGGATAACGTGCCAATTCGCTGAGAATGCTTGCCCTTTTGACGATAAGCGCACCGCTTCCCGGTATGGCAGCCAAACCGTTGGATGACCAGCCTAGAGCGGCTTCCCGGTTTCCTTCCTGCAAATGCAGGTTAATGATGTCCAGATAATATTCTTCGTTTTGGGGAGATACTTTGATGAGCTCCGTCAGCTTTTCGATGGCCTCTTTCCGGTTACCACCTTTTTTCATTTGCTGGTAGCCTACCTCCATGCTGTAGATATAATCCTTCCTTAGAATTGTATCGTTCGGGTAAATTTGATTGATACGTTTCAACAGACGGTCTGCTTCCACATCGTTGTTCTGCTTGCGGTACAGTTCAATCTTTCTTCGCCATAAACCTCTCCAATACGGATTCACTTCCAGCAACTCATTAACGTAGCAAATGGCACTGGAATAATTCTCGGTGATGTCTTCTACATCTACCAGCAGATGTTTGGCATTGACGTTGTTGTAGTTGTCGTCTATCGCTTTGACAAGATGATAACGCGATTGGTCGTAGTTCTTTTCGTGGAACCAGTATTTTCCCATGAGCCATTCAAGGTCAGAAACATTCGGGTATTTCTGAAGGCCCTCCTCCAATAGCTCTTTCCCTGCTTCCCATTCCTCGTTCGCAAAATGCTCTTGTACAATTTGGGCATATTGCTCCGGTGTCTGGAATCCGTTGTCGGTCCCGGAGGAAGAGGTTATCAGTAAAAACAGACAACCTAATATGGTGATTTTATGGAGAAACTCTCTGCTCATTCTATCTTGTCTTTAATCTTTCTTGTTTAAATCGTGGCCGGTTCAGGCTTCATTGTCTTTATATCAGTATCGTCTGCACTTTCTTCTTTCTGCTTGAATCCCTTACGTTCCATGTTCTTCCACTTGAAGTCTCTATTGGTCAGATAACTAAGGTATCCTCTCAATGAGCAGAAAGTGATGATGGGATGATAGAAGATAGGTTCCAATATGGACGCAATGATAATCCATAGGTATTCATATCCTCTTTTATATAGCATCCCGACATAGTAGTCGTAGGTAATAACGACGATGGAAAGGAACTGGCAGAACGTATATATCGTCAGGTAAATCATCCATGCCGTGTTCCAGTTGACCGCTCCTGTAAAGGCCAGATAGATAAATACTATCAAACCGACGAACTCGATGATTGGCGCCAGAAACTCAAAAACGAACATATAAGGGAGAGTTAACATTCCCATTTGCTTATATGTCTTTTTGAAAATCATCTTGCGATGGATATTAAGTGTCTGGAACAATCCCCGTGCCCAACGGGTACGTTGGCGGTAGAGCATTGCCAGGTTGGGAGGCCCTTCCGTCCAGCAGCAAGTATCAGGAATCTGTATGATCTTATAAGGACGGGAGAAGTCGCACATATATCCTACCATACGGGTGATGAGGTCCATGTCTTCAGCAAAAGAGGGAGCATCGTATCCTCCGGCTGCAATCGCTACCGAACGGTCGAAAAGACCGAATCCACCGGAGACATTCGGCATTCCATTGATTGCGGACCACCCCATCTTACCAATCAGATAGGAGCGCATATACTCCAGATTCTGGAAAAGTGGAATCGGTGTACGGGGAGTTCTAACGTCTATGATTTGTCCGTCTTTCACGACGCATCCGTTAGCCATCAACATCGTTCCGCTGACTGCAATTACTTGTTTTTCTGAAGATATAATGGGCGAGATGCAGCGATAAAGAGCATATTTTTCCAGAATGCAGTCCACATCCGTGCAGATGAAATACGGATAAGAAGCAACGTTGATTCCTGCATTGGATGCATCCGCTTTGGTTCCTCCATTTTCTTTGTCTACAACAATAAGTCGGCTGTATTTCGGGTTGGAGGATTTGAGGAGTCTTCGGAACGGTCTGGTTTTGATTCGCTCGATATAAGCATAGGGCACTTCTACCAGTTCATAATATTCGGTCATCTTTTCCAATGTGCTGTCCGTACTTCCATCATTTACAATAACCACCTCGAAAAGCGGATATTCCAATGCAAGCATGGAGTTCACATTATCAATGATTGTCTTTTCTTCATTGAAGGCAGGAGCAATTACCGAAATACCCGGTGTATAGGGGGATTCCTTGATTGTTTTCCGCATATAGCTTTCCACATAGTAATCCTTTCTCCGTTTCAGAGAAATGAAAGAGAGGAAGGCGAATGTGACGAAGAATATCGCCAGCATGCTCGTATAAAAGAATACGAAATAATTGAAGAATGTAAATATTATATCTCTCATATTCTCTAATTTAACTGGTTGATTAACGGATGCTTGGTGTGGGCAAACAATATAGCTGTGTGGGAATCTGCTTTTCTCTCCAATTGATCGAATGTTTTCCTTCCCATTGCACTATACTCATAGAGGGCTTTGAGTATGACTCTCTTGGTTCCCCAGTTATCTGCTTCATCATAAGCGTTGTAAAGAAATCCTAAAGCCTTGTCGGTCTTCAGATCTGCAATAGCCGAAATGATTTGTCGTTTGACTTCTTCCGGTTGTACATTATACATTTCAATCAGCTTAGGTTCAACCTCTTTGTATTTTAGCTTACCTAAAGTCTTGATTGCTTCACCCCGTATTTCCACAGAACGGGCATTGAGTTGCTTCGCGAGAATTGGGGCACTTTCGGTTTCATGATATAGCCGGATTTCGTTGATAAAGAATATCTTAACGTTTTCTTCAGCTGAAGTATTCACCCATTTGATAAAGGTGGGTGTGTTATATCCCACTTTTTTACGGTGTTCCAAGATGGCGTGTAACTCCATCATGTCCCATTGCCTTAACTTCATGCCGATATCTTCGTCGAAGAAGCGGAACGGATCACCCTGACTTAACCACATATAAGTATAGCGTGCCGAGTTTCTTAGTTCTAGTTCACGATGATAGAGGAAACGCACCAATACCGCTTCAGAGGCATAACCATTGATGGACTGAATAAGTTTCAGAGCTTGTATCTTTGATCTTTTGGAACCGAATTGAAGTTCGCGTTCAAGGAAACGTGTGATTTGGAATACAGTTTGAATCGTTTGATAGTTTAGTTCATTGATCTCATCTTCATGCACACTCTTGATTTCTGTTAACAGTTGGGTGATAATGCGTAATTCGTTGGGTTTTGGGCGCTTTTTCGTATCATATTCTAATCTGTCAGCTATCTCTTCTTCACTCAATGTGTTGGAATCTAGTGAGATAGTTTTCATTTCTTCGTAATATTTATCAAACGCTTTATTGTATCTTCGCTTCTCTTTTCGCCTTTTAAATATACCATATATAATATGGAATAGGAGAAATAAGTACGCAATAATACAAAACATTACAGCAATTGAGCATATTCTTATGATTAAAGGATAGCCAATAAACTTGTAATATATCCAATAGAAATAATATTCTATGTAATCTATACCATACAGTACTTGATCCATTTCCCTTGATATATTTAGATATAAAACTTGTATATTCAGAATAAAAGTTCTATATTTGTTGTATTGAATGTTCTGTCTAATGCAAATATACGAAATAACTTGTATATATTATCCATTGTTTATGGACAGCTCTTTTGAGGCATATTTTAGCTCTTGTGATTATTTTCGATGGAAAGGATTGAAATTACAAATAAAGGAGGGTGGAAAGCTATTAAGCGTTAAATATATTTTTGATAAGTTAACAAATGGAGCCTGAAAATAAGTGTGATAAGCCAGGCTCTCATGCGAAACAGAAACAAACAATAAATTTAAAAATTAGATTAAGATGAAAATTAAAAGTTTGGTGTATGTCCTTATGGGGACAATGTTGGTTACTACTTCCTGCTCTGATAATGAGTTGGAAAAAGGTAATGATGGTCCGGGAACTGTTGATCCGGTAAATGCTTCTCCTCTTGTTAAAGTGTATGCTGATGAAAAAGGAGAAAACTTGCTTGCAGAAGACGTTTTTGTGAAAGACGGTTCTTCACGTACTATAACCTTAAATATCCCTATTCATGCGGACAAGGTATATATGGAGTATAACACAGTATCAGGTGAGGTGAAAAAGGCAAGTTTTGCTTTATCTCCTGTTACTCGCAGTGAGAGCTATCCGACTGATTTTTCTTATGAAACCACTCACAATGCATCGGTTACTCTTTCTCTTCCTGAAGATGCAGTGAAACCGACAGCGGAGCCGACAGCCGATTATCTTTTTTATCATAGTACCGGTGTGGCAATGTTTGAAGATGGCTGGCCTAAGGAGTCTACGTGGTATGACGAGGATTTTAATGATGTAGTTTTTGAATATGACATAAAGGTTTCCGAATGTCAGAATGAAGAATTGATGGAGATTCAAGGTAGTAAAGAGGAGTTGTTACTGACTTTGGATGTTCGTGCGGTGGGTGGTCAGATTCCTACTCAGTTAGGAGTTGTCTTGGAAAACTTAAAGAGTGAGTATGTCGACCGGATTACAGCAAAACTTTCATTGAAAGGCGGACAAGGTACTGAAAGACTTCTGAAACAAGTACAACTTTCTACGGAATCGGAGGTATCGATTGAAGCAAGAGACTGGAGATGGGATCAAGATGATGCTGATAAAAAACGTTATGCTGGTTTGTCTGTGAATACGACTCCGGAAGAAGGAACGGTTATCAAATTGGATGGTTTATCTGGTTTGCATAGTGATCTTCTTGATGGGACACCGAGAGCTTATTTCCAAACAACAAAGGGAGCAATTAGAGAAGGATTGCCTATGTTACGTGCTGAAGTTAGACTGATAGGCAAGGATGGTTTGAAAGGGCAGGATAGAGAAAATCAACTAAAAGCATTCAGAGATCTTATTCTTGATACGCAGAGACAGAACTTTTTTATAGTTGTCAATGGTGGCAAAGAAATACACATGAGAGGTTATAAGCCTACTTCGGCTTATGCTGACTATGCTAAAGATGCAGCAACTATGAGTGGAAATGAAGCAATAAATGAAAATATTCCATATTGTAATATGAATGGTTTCGTTTGGGGTATAAAAGTTCCTGTAGGTACAAGACATGCGTATGAGAAAGTTGCTTTTGAAACGGCATACCCGAAGTTTAAGGATTGGGCAAAAAATAATGGTGCTTCATATAAAAACTGGTATGAGGATTTTGAACCGGAAGAGACCGTAAAATATTGGTAATACAAATTACCAGTTAATACATTATTTGAGATATTTTGTACAATTTGAACCCCTCTTTTCGAAAAAGAGGGGTTTCTTTGTATCCGGAAGAATAATCTTTAAACTAATACCGTAATGACGAAGCGATTTTTTATAGGCTACAGTTTGATTACTTTTTTTCTCTTAGATAGTGTGATGCTTTTGGCACAACACAAAGCTTCTTTTGTGCAACAGTGGAAAATAGAAGATGCATCCCATGCTTTGCAGATAATAGAACGTGCAGATACATTAGAATTGATAGTTCCGGACGGACTGACTATGTGGTATCGGCAACGATTGGCAGGTGATTATGAAATTAGTTATCGTATCTGTATGGTGATGCAAGGTGGAAAGTATGATCGCTTGAGTGATCTGAACTGCTTTTGGGCTGCCAATGATCCTAAATACCCTAATGATCTTTTTGCCCGTAGTCAGTGGCGTGACGGCATCTTTAAAAACTACAATACATTAAACCTTTTCTACGTTGGATACGGAGGAAATGATAACTCAACGACCCGTTTTCGTCGATACAGAGGAGAGTACTATGGAGTGGCAGATGATAAGGTGAAACCGTTATTGAAAGAATATACTGATACCTCCCACTTACTTGTTCCCAATCAGTGGTATGAGATTCGGATTCGAGTGGAAAAGGGAATCACAACTTATTCTGTGAATGATGAAGAGTTGTTCCGCTATACCCTTGCGGGTGGTGAAGGTGACGGACACTTCGGTTTACGTCTTTTGCAGAATCATATACTCTTTACAGATTTTAAAGCGACCATACTTTGACTGATATACTGAAAACCTGATAAGACAATATTTCCATGATGAAACAACCTTTTACTAAATTTGGAGTGACAACTCTGTTTTCTCTTTTGTGCTCAGCATTCCTTCATGCACAAGTCGTAACAGATGAGCGGATGTTTTCTTTTGAAGAACCGCAAATCCCGGATTGTATCACCGCTACCCAATCCCGCCTGTCGGTATCTGATCTGCATTATAAAGATGGAAAACATTCGTTGGAATGGACATTTGAACCGGGTGGTATATTGGAACTCAAGAAAGATTTGAAGTTTGAGAAGAAAGATCCGACCGGCAAGGATTTATACCTTTCCGCTTTTATTGTGTGGGTTTATAATGAAGTTCCCCAGAATGCGACCATTGAGTTTCAGTTTCTGAAAGATGGCAAACAATGCACATCTTTCCCTTTTGGCATTAATTTCAGTGGTTGGCGTGCTGCATGGGTCTGCTATGAACGTGATATGCAAGGCACACCGGAGGAAGGCATGAATGAACTTCGGATGATTGCTCCAAATTCAAAAGGAAGCCTTTTCATCGATCATCTGATTACGGCCACTAAGGTTGATGCACGTCAACAGACAGCCGATCTGCAAGTCCCTTTTGTCAATGCCGGAACCACCAACCATTGGCTGGTTGTCTATCAACACTCGCTTTTGAAACCGGATATTGAATTGACTCCTGTGAACGATAAGCAAAGAGCAGAAATGCAACTGTTGGAAAAGCGTTTTCGTGATATGATCTACACGAAAGGGAAAACTACAGATAAAGAAGTGGAAACTATCCGCAAGAAATATGATTTCTATCAGATAACCTACAAGAACGGTCAAGTATCGGGAGTACCTGTTTATATGGTACGTGCTTCAGAAGCTTATGAACGGATCATACCGAACTGGGACAAAGATATGCTGACTAAAATGGGAGTGGAAATGCGTGCTTATTTCGACCTGATGAAAAGAATTGCCGTTGCATATAATAATGCGGCAAATCCGGTGATTCGGGAAGAAATGAAGAAGAAGTTCTTGGCAATGTACGATCATATAACCGATCAGGGAGTAGCTTATGGTAGTTGTTGGGGAAACATCCATCATTACGGCTATAGTGTCCGCGGTCTGTACCTGGCATATTTTCTGATGAAAGATGTGCTTAGGGAAGCTGGTAAACTTCAGGAAGCCGAACGGACATTGCGCTGGTATGCGATTACTAACGAAGTATACCCTAAACCGGAAGTCAACGGAATTGATATGGACTCTTTCAATACACAGACCACCGGACGCATTGCCAGCATTTTAATGATGGAAGATACACCGGAAAAACTACAATATCTCCGGTCTTTCTCCCGTTGGATTGATTTTGGTTGCCGTCCTGCATTGGGATTGTCCGGTTCGTTTAAAGTAGACGGAGGTGCTTTCCATCATCGAAACAACTATCCGGCTTATGCTGTGGGCGGACTCGATGGAGCAACCAATATGATCTATCTTTTCAGCCGGACGGAATTTGCTATTTCCGAGTTAGCTCATGAAACCGTGAAAAATGTACTGTTGACCATGCGTTTTTACTGCAATAAGCTGAACTTCCCTCTTTCCATGTCCGGTCGTCATCCGGATGGAAAAGGTAAACTGGTTCCTATGCATTTTGCTATGATGGCTTTAGCCGGTTCTCCCGATGGAAAGGAGGAATATGATAGTGAAATGGCTTCTTCTTACCTCCGTCTGATTTCAGACCCAAGTATTGAAAATGACTCTCCCGAATATATGCCTAAGGTTTCAAATGCTGAAGAGCGTAAGGTGGCAAAACTTCTTATAGAGAAAGGTTTCCGTCCGGAGACGGACCCGCAGGGAAATATAGCAATGGGATATGGTTGCATCTCTGTTCAACGTCGTAGTAACTGGTCGGCTGTGGCACGCGGACATTCCCGTTATTTATGGGCGGCAGAGCATTATCTGGGGGCAAATCTATACGGTCGTTATCTGGCACACGGCAGTTTACAGATATTGACTGCTGCGCCGGGACAGACAGTAACTCCCACCACTAGTGGCTGGCAGCAGGAAGGTTTTGACTGGAACCGTATTCCGGGAGTGACATCTATTCATTTGCCATTGGAGCAACTGCAGGCTAAGGTGCTCAATGTAGATAGTTACTCCGGAATGGAAGAGATGCTTTACTCCGACGAGGCTTTTGCCGGTGGTTTGTCTCAACAGAAGATGAATGGTAATTTCGGAATGAAGTTGCATGAGCATGATAAGTACAACGGATCACATCGGGCACGTAAATCTTACCATTTCATCGATGGAATGATTGTCTGTCTTGGTTCGGATATTGAAAATACAAATACGGAGTTCCCGACAGAAACGACTATCTTCCAATTAGCGGTTACTGATAAAGCAGGGCATGATTATTGGAAAAATTATCAAAGGGATAAGAACGTATGGGTAGATCATTTGGGAACGGGTTATTATGTTCCGACTCCCATCCGGTTTGAGAAGAACTTTCCTCAATACTCGCGAATGCAAAATACAGGAAAAGAAACAAAGGGTGATTGGGTTTCTTTGGTTGTAGATCATGGAAAGGCACCGAAAAACGGAAGTTATGAATACGCTGTTCTGCCTCAGACGAATGAAGCTCTCATGAAGAAATTTGCAAAGAAGCCCACTTATAAGGTATTACGGCAAGACCGGAATGCACATATTGTAGAGTCCGTTTCCGAACAGATCATTTCTTATGTGTTGTTTGAAACTCCTGAAACGACATTGCCGGGTGGTTTTTTACAACGTGTGGATACTTCCTGTCTGGTTATGACTCATAAAGAATCTGCTGATAAGATTAAGTTGACGGTGGCACAACCGGATTTGGCTTTGTATCGCGGTCCAAGCGATGAAGCGTTTGATAAAGATGGGAAACGCATCGAACGTAGTATCTATTCCCGACCATGGATTGAAAATGCCAGTGGTGAAATACCTGTGACTGTAACGATAAAAGGGCAATGGAATGTAGAAGAAACTCCGTTTTGCAAGGTGATTTCTTCTGATAAGAAGCAAACAGTTTTGCAGTTCTGTTGCAAAGATGGCGCTAGCTTTGAAGTGGAGTTAAGGAGATAAAAGTCAGACAACAGGAGATCATTTGCTTTCCCTGATAGGGGAACAGTAGTTTCTCTTGGAGAAACCATAGTTTCCATGCCGTTGAAACTATTGTTTCTCGGTGCTGAAACTACAGTTTCCCAATGCTGAAACTTTAGTTTCCCGGTACAAAACCTTTGGTTCCAAGCGTTGAAACTAAAAGTTTCCCCACGAGAAACAAAGGTGACAGCATTATTGTTGTCACACTGCTGTCACCTATTGCTGTCACAGTGTTAATTGTTAATAATCAAATCGTTAAGCAGCAATCGGTGACAGGTGACAGATATATAATTAAAATAATTGTATAGAGAGGTTAGAACATAAACATGGCAACGGCAACAATACGGTTGTTACATACGGCATGGGTATCTTGAATTTTCCCATTGGACGTATTGAGCGAACCATACCATGCAGAACTTAATGTATATTCCAACCCGAATTTCCAGTGGGGGACATTGTAGGTCAGTTCTGCTCCTGCCGTAACTAATTGGTTAAGGTCTGTTCCTGTTCCATAAAGTTTTGCATCATTTCCTTTGGGAGCATATAGTGCATCACTTGTTCCCAGATTCTTGGCATAGCCTACGAAGATTCCCGGCTTCCATTTTTTTCCGTAGACAACGTTGAACCAAGAGCTGGAGAAACGTATCGGAGTATATTTTTGTTCTCCCGTTTGTTCGTTGACAGACTTGATCCCGAATCCGCCCAAGCCGGAAGCTTGTGTCAGATTGGATCCTAATACACTCTTCGCAGCGATGAACCAGTCTTTGTTGGTGTATTTCACATGAGCTTCGTATGAAAGAGTTGTGATGCGTTCGTCTACCTTATATGTATCTTTATTTACAGTGGACTCCGTACGTGGTTTCAATGATAACAACTCAATGCCTACGCCGGCCAGCAAACCATCATTCTTATAATCAGCCCCGACATAAAATTCGGGAATACAGCTTTGCTTCAGATACTTATGTGTTTTCCCTTCCGGTCCTTGTGAAGTATATTGTGATTGCCACACTGCGGCTCCGGTAAGTTGGAAATTCTTGTTTGTATAGCGATAACGAATTTGTGGCGCACGGCTGAAGGGTTGGAACGGTGCTCCTACAGAGAGATTAAGAATCTGCGGAGACACATCTCCGAATAGCGGATGCCAGTTCTGCCCGAGTAATAAAGCTGATTTTCCCCAATCCAGATTCAAATAAGCATGACGGAGACGAATGACTGAATAAGAAGTACCTGTGCCGCGGAAGTCAACTTCTACTTTGGCAGACGTCTTGGCTGTTCCCAGTTTGGGACCGGCAACGTCTACTCCGAGACGTGAGTATAAAGTATAGAAGTTACTGTTGGGTGTTGAATTCAGATCGTTCCCGTCCGGATCGCGCACTTTGTCTTTCGGATACATATAAAACAATCCATCTACGGTTTCCTCGTTAGCACGACTATTATAATAGAAGTCAGTACGAATCTGTCCGTAGAACTTAAACTTGAAATCCTGCATTTGTGCGAAGCTGCCTGATACGGTTATCAGACAAAGAAAGATTAGAATGTATTTTTTCATAATGTGCTTGTTTATAAACGGGCGCAAAATTACGAAAAATTACTGGTTATTAGTTTATCGTTGATTAAAAAAGGCAAGGATTGCCTGATTATATTTGTTGAGGCTTGTGCTTTTATGAATTGCTTTCAGTGATTTTCTGTCTGCTTGCGGCATTAAATATTCCCAGAAAGTTTTCATTTTATTCAAAAGCTGTTCGTCTCCTCCTTCCAACTGTTCTGCGTATTGACTGTATACGCATTTATGCATAGATTGCAATTTCTCCCTCATTTCATCGGACTCAAGTGCACGGTTTTGTCTATATTCCAATGCTAATGCCGGGTTGGCAAGCAATCCCCGTCCTATCATAATTCCGGCTAATCCGGGAAACTGTTCCTGAATGCGGTGAATATCTTCTACGCCATTGATATCCCCATTATAGATGAGCGGATGTTTGCAGACTCCCTGAAAAGCTTCAAACGCTTTAAGGTCAACTTCTCCTTTATATTGCTGTTTTCCCAAGCGGGGATGCATTGCCACTTGTCGCAAGGGTAGCTCATTGATAATCGGAGCCAGTTTCAGACATTCTTCCGAATCTTCCCAACCCAACCTCATTTTGATAGAGAAACTTATTTGTGGATATTCTGTAATCAGGTTAAGTAATGCCTGAACTTCTTCAGGATAAGGAAGAATACCGGAACCATTGTGACGTTTAGCCAGCATAGGAAAAGGACATCCCATATTGATATCGACTTCTTTATATCCCTTTTCAATGAATAGGGATAAGATTTTTTCTGCTTTCTCAAAAGAGGGGGCTATCAGTTGGGGAATCAGGTGGGGTACTTGATTGTTCCCGGGTTCGATTCCCCGGACATCTCTATGGCGGAATCCTCCTTTTTCGAGTCGTACAAATGGGGTGTAATAAGTATCTATACCTCCGAAGCAGGCAGCATGAGCATTACGGTAAAACACTTCGGTGTAACCTTGTAATGGGGCAAAATGAATAGGAAGAGTCTTTGGCATTGTTTTTATTTTTGTGCAAAGATACAGAAAAAGTAAAAGAGAGGAGCCTCGCGGTCCCTCTCTTTCTGATGTTAAATTGATTAAAGTCTGATTTTTATAAACGTTTTCTATGATTGAAGGTTAGAAAAATTGGGGGATATATTTTTATTCTACAACGTTTATAGTCAGTTCACGTACTACTTGACCACCTTGATGGACGTAGTTTGCATTGTTGGCTACGAAGGTAGCGGTATATGTACCGGTCTCTTCATAGGTATGTGAGTATATCTCCAACGATTGCGAGATATTCTTAATCGCTACACCAGCGTCAGGATCGCAGGAACCGTTGAGTAAAAGTGGTTCAGAGATTAGCCAACTATTTTTTAGTGTAGCTCCAGCCGCAGAGCTAGATACAATTATTTCCGTCGGTAAATTTGTTTTCCAGAATCCGGGGACACCGCCATCAACTGCTCCATACTCTCTGTCTTTAACTTTGTCCGATTGCTGGTCACTTTCATTATTTACAATGTTTAGTGGTGTGAAACCTAGATTTTTTGCATAGACAGTTTCTGATTTATTATTATTAAAAGCCAATTCTATGCGTATATTGTTAAAGGAAAATTTAGGTTGTCTAACAGCACCATCCTGACCGCCTTTGTAATGGAAAGCAATGGTGATTTGCTTTCCAAGATAAGACGACAAGTTCTTAATGTATGGATATGATTTATTATTATTTTCTACTTTCACCGGCAATTCATCTGTCGGTATTAAATAGGTCCAGTCAAATCCTTCCACTAGTTGCTTGTCTGCTTCGAAATTATTCTTGGCCATTCCCGGAAATTTATCGGAAATGAAAATGTCTAATGCAGTCTGCGGTGTGTTTTTAGGCGGCGCATCATATTGGGCAATCATATCGAAATTAATTTCACATTTTTCGATATCCTCTATTTTCATTTCTGTCCGGTTCCGAAATCTATATTCATGGTCAATTTCTCCACTAAAGAATGTTATAAAATCCGGATCACCATCGAAGCTGAACGTTACCGGGCTTCCTTTCTTTACAGTCACAGTTTTGCCGTCGAAGCTGACATTGCTGTCTGTCACCACGCCAACTTCCATTGCTGTCTCTTCTTTCAATTCCTTGTCGCATGAAGCGAGACAGAGTCCGGCAAAAGCGATAGTCATCAAACTTTTATATATTGTCTTCATATCCTTTTTCTTTTTAAAGTTAATAAGAGATTTACCAACCCGGATTATTCGTTTTAATAGCACCGTTCGATCCTATTTCATTGGCAGGAATCGGGAAATAGTTGTAAGACTTCGGAATATTGAAGTAAGTGTATACATTGATTCCGAATTTCCAGGATTCGTCAGTCTGTGCCTTGTCCACTTGTTCCTGCATCAGTTTGTAATAGTCTCCCCAACGGATCAGGTCGAAGCGTCGTGTATATTCGAAGCAGAGTTCCATAGCGCGTTCGTCTTTGATAGCTTTGCGGAAGTTCTCTTCATCCAGATTTGCTTGAAGCTTGCTGATTCCTGCACGTTCTCTTACTGCATTGATACACTCATAAGCAAGATCATTAGGACCATGGTTGACTTCATTTTCAGCTTCTGCAATCATCAGCAGAATGTCAGAGTAGCGGAGAAGAGGAAAGTTGATGGAAGTATCGTTCTTGCTCTTCTTGTCTGCTTCGTATTCTCTACGATATTTGGCTGCAGCTCTGTTACGGTTCTTATTAGCATCATTCTTCGATTCGCGATCACCGTAAGTAGAACCTGGATCTGTTTTGCCATAGCTGAAGGATTGATCCCAATATTGTTGTTCCACTTCATCTCTTTTTCCTTTCACAAATTCACGACCGTCTACCGGAGTGCCTTCTCCTGCTGATTGGGTGTAGGTGAATGGAGCTATATTCCAGTTGCAACGGTCAATGTCACCGTTTGCTTCCATACAATTCCAGTAGCTTAGGGGTATTCCAGATAAAAGCGTATGCATAACCCGGGTCACCTTTACCGGTGATGGAGGCTTTGGAAGAAAGGTCTTTTCCCTGAATACCGATGATATTACCAATTCTACCTTCTGCGCGTACATCCGTTGAACGGTTACCAGCAAATTCTACCTCCCAGATACTCTCATTAGCTTTGGCACCATCCTTATTGAGAGCTGTGTTATACTTGTCAGAACAAATGTCGATAAAGAAATCCCAATATTTGGCAGTCAGTGAATGGCCTTCGTTTTTAACTAACTGCGCATAGTAACTTGCCTTCTTGAAATATTCTGTAATCTCGGCGCTGGTCGTACTGTTGGCCAAACCTACTTCCTTGTCACGTTTAGGCTCACCGGCTCTGAACATATACACACGTGCCAGCATTCCCCAAGCTGCCGATTTGGAAACACGTCCCGGCAAATAGTTCAACTCTTGAGCAGATTTAAGATCCTCGGCAGAACCATACATCTCTTTGATGATAAAGTCATAAATCGTCTGTTTGTCCGTACGTGGAATAGAGAGATTGTAAGCATCTTCTGTAGAAGTAGTCTTAAAAGGTACATCTCCCCAACATTCTACCAAAGTGAAATAATAGAATGCGCGTAAGAAGCGGGCTTCCGCTTTATACTGCTTGCGGGTATCATCGTTTATATCGGGCACTGCATCAATATTCTCCAGGAAAATATTGGCTCTGTTGATACCGGAGTATAAGGTATACCACAATGCTGCAACAGTCGGATCACTCGTATTGGCATTGTTGCAGATCAAGCCACTTTTGTTAGGTCCGCGGTTAGCCCCTCCATAGTGTCCCAGATCGTCACCTCCTACAAGGTATAAGAATTCATTTCCGTAGAAGGAACTTTGCCCCAGAATAGCATAGGTTCCTGTTAGCCAAGAGGCAGCATCCGCTTCATTCTTGAAGTAATTTTCAGGGGTAGTGTACGTCGGGTCTTTTTCCAGGAAATCGCAGGAAGTCAGGTTAAGTCCGACAAGAAGTGATATGATGATTATTTTTATTGTTTTCATATACATAATTGTTTGAAGGATGATTGATTAGAAACCTAAGTTTATACCAAAACTGATAGAGTAGGCTCTCGGATAAGCGGAGAAGTCCAGTCCCGGAGTCAGTGCGCCTTCACGGATAGATACTTCCGGATCGTAACCGGAATATCCTGTACATGTCCATAGATTCTGACCTGCAACGAATACACGCGCATTGTCTATCTTCCATTTCTTGGTCAGTTGCTTCGGCAGTGTATATCCTAAAGATACGGTTTTCAGACGAAGGAAAGAACCGTCTTCGATAATACGTGTAGAGAACACTTTGTTAGAGCCGGAGTCGGTAGCTCTCGGAATATTGCTTTCCGGGTTTTCCGGTGTCCAACGATTTGCGTAACTTGCGTATTGGTTCAAGTCGCGTGTCTTATTGCTGTTCTCGAAGAACAGGCGGTTGGCATTCAATACATCGTTTCCATACGACCATTGGAAGAAGATACTCAAGTCGAATCCTTTGTATTCGAAATTGTTGGTAAATCCACCTGTATGTTTCGGCATACCGTTACCGATCATAGTACGGTCGTTATCGTCGATAATGCCGTCACCATTCAAGTCTGCGTATTTCGGCATACCCGGTTGTGTATTGCTTTCGGAAGAGAAGTAAGGAACATTACGTTTCAGTGTATATGTATCGCCCACTTTATCAAAATCTTCATATTTGTATGTACCTTCATAGATGAATCCGTACATCATTCCCATCGGATAACCCACTTTGGCAATGTAGCTGTATTGTGAGTTGTAGTTCTGGTCAAATTTGGCTGCACTCAACAGAGAGGATTGGTTTTCGGCCAATTCCAATACTTTGTTCTTGTTGAATGCGATATTAAAGTTGGTAGTCCAAGAGAAATGGCGGTTCCTGATATTGGTCGTGTTCAAGGTAAATTCGACACCTTGGTTGCGTACCTTTCCTACATTCTTCATGGCACTGAAATAGCCGGAAGAAGTGGGAAGTGCAGTATTCAGCAACAAATCACGAGTCGTTTTACGATACCAGTCTACGGTTAGTCCGATACGTTCGTCCAGGAAGCCCAAGTCCAGACCCAGATTCCACTGCTCGGTCGTTTCCCATTTCAGTTTTCTGTTTCTTAAAGAAGTAGGCACTGTACCTACACTTGTCAGACTGTTTTCGAACGGATATACACCACTTGGTAGGCTACCGATCGAAATAAAATCTCCAACTTTATCTTTTAATATCTGATATAAAGCATATGTGTCATATTCACCTACGCGGTTGTTACCGGTTAATCCCCAGCTTGCTCTTAATTTACCGGAAGAAACAACAGATTTCAATGGTTTCATGAAATCCTCTTCCATGAATCCCCAAGCCAATGAACCGGAAGGGAAGTAACCGAAACGGTTATCACCACGGAACTTGGAAGAACCGTCGGAACGGAAAGAAACTGTTGCGTAATACAATGATTTATAGTTATAATTCAAACGTCCCAGGAAAGAAAGCATAGACCAGGAACTCTTTAGTGATTTGGTCGTACTGGGAATTCCTTCGCTCATTCCTGCCATCCCGAGTGCTTCGTTCGGAATTTGCACTGTCTTGTATGAATAGTATTCATAGTCAGAATTTTGCAGGGTTACACCTACCATACTATTGAAGAAATGCTTCCGTTTGATATTGGTCTGATAGGTCAGAATATTTTCGTTCAACCATGTTGCACGTTGAGAATGATAGATTTCTGCATTCACCTTATCGGATGATTTCGGATTACCATAACGGGTCTTCGAGTTGTTGAATGTTTCCCCTTTGCGGGTATCGAACGTGTAACCGCCGGAAACTTTCAACTTCAATCCTTTGATAAATTCATATTCTGCAAATCCGTTGAACTGGATATAGTTGGCATACGTCTTGCGATATTCGTTTTTCAAAGACATGATAGGATTGAAACGATAGTCGTTGGTATTGTTTATCGCATCGTCCATGATGTTATCCATCAATGAATTTAAAGGTCTGTCCGGTTCCGTCACGGGGCGATATCCCCATACGCTATAGAACAGGTTGTTCATACCACTATATGAGTTCTGCGAAGGAGAACCACCGGTGGTTGTAGTGCTTGAATAGTTGGTTGTCAGATAGATTTTCAGTTTCTTCTTTTGAATGGTAGTACCCATACGGCCTTGTATACGCTTGTAGTTCGATTCCAACAAGATACCGTCCTGGTCATAATAAGATAAAGAAGCGTTGTAACGAACTCCTTCCGAACCACCGGTCAGGCTGACATTGTGGCTTTGCATCCATGCGCTGCGGAAGATTTCATCCTGCCAGTTATATTGCGGGATATTCCTATAATCTTCCAGTCCCCATTTCTTGCCGTCATAATTCATGAAGTAGGTAGTTTCCATATCTTTTGGACTACGTTCCGCCTGTAGTTTGACGAACTCATAGGCATCCATCATCGGGATTGTTTTAGTGATATGCTGAATACCGAAACTTCCGTCGTATTTAATTTTAGGTTGTCCGATTGTACCTTTCTTGGTGGTAATCATCACAACGCCATTAGCGCCACGGGCACCGTAGATAGCGGTAGCAGAGGCGTCTTTCAGAAAATCAAGAGATTCTATATCATTCTGATTGATGGCTGCGGCTACGGAAGGGTCTTCCACCGGGAAACCGTCAATGACATAAAGAGGAGAGTTGTCCTGTGTCAATGAGTTGTTACCACGGATAACGATGTTCATCTGTCCGCCCGGCATACCTTCGCCCGAACTTACGTTGACACCGGCGATACGCCCGCCCAATGTCTCGCCGAAAGAAGCGGTCGGAGTGCTAAGCAGTTCTGCCATGCTGGCTTTGGCAACAGAACCCGTCAGGTCTCTCTTGCGTATTTCCTGATAGCCGACTACTACCACTTCGTCCAATGTCTTTGTATCTTCCTTCAATGTGATAACCATTGGCTTTTGAGTGTCCGCCTTTATTTCTACAGTGACATAACCAATGAAAGAAATAACCAATATTGAATTCTTATTGGGTACGTTAAAAGCAAATTTACCATCAAGGTCAGTGATTGTTCCTTGTGAAGTACCTTGTACCTGAACACTGGCTCCCGGCACTCCTTCTCCTAAGTTGTCCTTCACTGTACCTTTAACAAGTACCTGTGCAAGTACAAAAGAAACAGAAAACAGGATCAGTCCGATGGAGGAGAGCATCCTTTTTCTAGTTTGAGTGGATAAATGTTTTTTCATATATTAAAAATTAAGTGATTTTATTGAATCTACGCTTGCAAAGATAGACGGATTGAATATTCTAATATGGATAGAATTATTCAAGATTGGTGCAAAATCATACAATTTTTCTGTTCTCATAAACTATTTCTCTTTTACGGATTCTAGTAATTCGGATAACTCTTTCACTATGTCGGGATGTTGTTTTGATACATTCGTTTTCTCCGATGGATCGGAGGATAAATCGTAAAGTTGAGACTGTCTGTCGTTGCCTAACTCCATTTTCGTCCAATGTTCGATGGCGGGGCCGTCACTCGGTTCGATGTATTTCCATTGGCCTTTTATGATGGCAAGTGTGTTATTGAGATTCTGTTGAACGACATACTCACGGTTTGTATTATTCTTGCCGAGGAGAACGTTCAGATGTTCCTGACTGTCGGGGGCAGCTCCCTTGCGTAAAGGTTGGTCCAGAAGTGAGGCGAGCGATGCATACACATCTATTTGAGAGAAGAGAGCTTGTTGCTTGTTCGGCTTCACCCGGGCAGGCCAACGGACAATAAACGGAACGCGTGTACCCGCTTCGTAAGCACTGTATTTCCCGCCACGGTAGATCCCCATCGGAGTATGTCCGTTGAGAAGTTCGTAAGCTTGGTCTTGATAGCCGTCGTCGATAACAGGACCGTTGTCGCTGGTAAAGATAAGGATGGTGTTGTCTGCGATGTGGAGGCTATCCAGTGTGTGCATGATTTCACCGATGGTCCAGTCCAGTTGCAGGATGACGTCGCCACGAGTGCCGAGTCCGCTTTTGCCTGCGAAACGTGGGTGGGGGATGCGCGGTACATGTACGTCTTGCGTACCCATATATAAGAAGAAGGGTTCTTCCTGATGGGATGCAATGAAATTCTTAGCCTTGTTGGTGATGATATCAGCTATGTCTTCATCTTTCCAAAGAGCGGATTTTCCTCCGGTCATCCAGCCGATACGGGGAATACCGTTGATAATTGTATTATTGTGTCCCTGACTGGGTTTTAAAGTGACGAGCTCCGGGTTCTCTTCTCCCGTAGGCCAGTCGCCGACTTTGTGGTCATAACTTACGGTGATAGGATCATTGGGGTCAAGTCCTACGACATGTCCGTTTTCTACAAATACACAAGGTACACGGTCTACGGTAGCCGGAATAATAAATTCGTAGTCAAAACCGATGCTTTGTGCGTTAGGGGTAATCCGGTTGTTAAAGTCGGTTCCACCTTTCGGACCGAGTCCCAGATGCCATTTGCCTACTGCACCGGTTGCGTATCCTGCATCTTTCAGCATATCTGCCATGGTGACGCAGGTAGTGTCGATAATGAGTTCAGAGTTGCCGGGAGCAATCCCTGTGTTTTCTTGTCTCCATGGATACATACCGGTCAGGAGTCCGAAACGGGAAGGAGTGCTGGTGGCGGAAGTTGCATAAGCATTGGTAAATTGTACTCCTTGTCCTGCCAGCCGGTCGATGTTGGGGGTACTCACTTTCGTTGCTCCATAACAGCTTAAATCACCAATGCCGAGATCATCTGCAAATATATAAATAATGTTAGGCTTTTGGTTATTCTGCCCATTGCTCTTTTGGGGTGCTTGATTGCATCCTGACAGCGTGACGATGCCGGACAACAGGGGAAGTAGACGCGAAACGTTTTTCATAATGCTGAGTGTTTTAGGAAATAATGTAATGAACACAAAGATAAGCGATTGGAAGAAAAAGAATGAGTAGGAATGTACAAGTGAAGTACAAAATAGTACACTTAAGAAGTTACCTTTTTTATTCGGGCGAAGATGTCCGGACTAAGAAACCGTTTATATTATAAATTTAGGCACGGATCACACGGATGAACGCTGTAGTTTTCATACTCATTGTTTTTTTAATCCGTGAAATCCGTGTGATCCGTGCCTAATAATATAAGATTATTTTGCAAGAGTGCTTGTACAATTGCCTGCTAATCTGTTTCTTCCCCGTCTCCTTCTTCTCCGCTCTCTTCTCCTTTACGGTAAGCCAGCGGACTGACGTGATAAATCTCCTTGAAACATTTACTGAAATAGCGGGAGGAGGAGAACCCGATCCGGTCGGAAATCTCCGTGATATTCAGCTCCGGGTTATTCCTTAACATGACAGCACCCTTTTTGAGACGTATGCTTAGGATGAAATCATTCGGAGTCTGACCTGTCACAGCTTTCAGTTTGGTGAATAGGTTCGTACGTGCCATACCCATTTCGCGAGCGAAGATATTGACGTTGAAATCCGTATTGTCCAGATGACGTTCGATAATAGCCATCGCACGGTCGAGCATCTCCTTATCCATCGGGTTGGTAGCCAACATTTGGGCAAAAGCCTGTGGTTGTTTGCTGAACTTCTCTTGCAGTAGTCGGCGGGAATTAACCAAATTATTGCAGCGGGAAATCAGAAGATTGGTATTAAACGGTTTCGTGATATAATCATCCGCACCAATCTTCAAACCTTCGATATTGTGCTCTATGGCAGTACGCGCAGTTAATAATACCACCGGAATATGGCAGGTATTAAAGTCCGTCTTGATCTGTTTGCAAAGTTCCGTACCCGACATACGTGGCATCACGACATCACTTAAAATGATGCTTGGCATATCCTTCTGTATCATCTCTAATGCTTCTACTCCATCGGAAGCCGTACTGACCTGATAGAATGTTTCGAAAATACCGACTAACATCTGCTTGATAGACTCATTGTCTTCCACTATCAACATTTTGGCGTCTTCGATACGCTTGTTATCTTCTTCTTTCCATTCCGAATCAGGGATTACTTCTACTGAAGGAACAATAGTTTCTGTTTGTTGGAGGGTTTCCGTATCATCCTTTGCTATTTGCTCTTCTGTAAAGTGTTCCTTGCCTAGTTTGAGGGTAATGATGAAACTGCTTCCTTTGCCCGGTTCGCTTTCCACCCGGATTGTGCCGTGATGAAGTTCCACAATACCTTTCGTCAGTGCCAGTCCGATGCCTGTACCGGCTCCGGTATTCAGCGAGTTGAGATGTTCGGTCTGATAAAAGCGGTCGAATATCTTATCAATTTCGGCAGCGGCGATACCTGTACCGGTATCTTTTATTTCAATGATGACATGGTCTTTCTCCTGCGATACATTAATCGAAATCGTATCTTCGGCCTTGGTATGTTTTACTGCATTAGACAGCAGGTTGTTTATTACTTTCTGCATTTGTTTTTGGTCATACCACACTTCAATGTCATCCTTCTGTTTGTTGAACTTGAAGTTGATTTGTTTGCTGCTGGCGTATTCGAGGAAGAGCAGATAATTCTCATACAGGAAGTTAACCAGGTTGTGCTGGCTTACTTTGATCTTCATGTGACCCTGTTCCTGTTTACGGAAATCAAGTAGTTCCGTAATCAGTTCCCGTAATTGGAGACTGTTCTTGTAGATTCCCAACACCTTATTATATATATTAGGCGTAAATGTCTGCACCTGCAACAAAGTTTCCACTTGTCCCACGATCAGCGTTAACGGTGTGCGGAATTCGTGTGAGATGTTAGTGAAGAAACGGAGTTTCGACTGGTTCAATGCTTCAAGGTCTTCAATATGCTTCTTCTCGTACTTCAAAGACTCACGGAGTTTGATGCGCGAATTATAGTTCTGAATAAGATACCATAACAGGCTGATAGTGACAATGGTATAAATCAGGTAAGCCCACCATGTCTCATACCATGAAGGGAGTACGATAATCAGCAGTCTGGCCTCTTTTATTCCTTCCTTTTGTGATTTGATGACAAGGGTATATTTACCCGGATTCAGGTTTGTATAAGTAATCAGCGTTTGCTTCCGGTAAGTATGGTTCCATTCGTTCGAGAAACCCTCCAGACGATAGAGAATCTCATCTCTGTTGGCAGGGATGAAGTTGGAAGTGGCATATTCGATGCTAAACATTGATTGATTCGCTTTCAGACTGATTTCCGGAGTGTGACAGATTGACTGTTCCAGGATGCCGCTTTCATCTCCCGGAACTACTTCTTTTCCGTTGACAAGCAGGCGGGAAAGAATGATATTATATGATTTGGGAGTGAAGTGTAGCTTCTTTTCCCAGAAAGAAATCATTCCCTGAATACCACCAAGGAACACTTCTCCGTCATGTGTCACAAATAGTGCGTTTTCATTAACGGCGGTTAGCGGGAATCCGTTTTCCGTACCGTAATTATAGAATTTCTTGCTTGGATAGTCAAACTGTGAGAACCCTTGATTGGTAATCAGCAATAAGTCGCCTTTCTGTATGGATGATTCGCATACTTCGTAGATGCAGTCGCTGGATAAACCATCTGTTTGTACATCGAAGTTTTCAAAGTCATCACTTGCCTTACGGTAACGGTCGAGACCGCTTCCGGAGGTGCAGAACCACAGATTACCATTACTGTCCTGCATGATACTGTTGATATTATTGTTGCTAAGACTGTTCGGATTAGCGGGATTATGCGGATAATTAGTAAGTTTACCGCTGTCGAACCGGTAAGAATAAACACCCTCCCCGGTAGCCGCAATCCACAATGTACCGTCTTTGTCGATGCAAAGACTGGCTACCATGCCAATGCCTCTTCCTTCTTTGGTTTCTTTAAAGAGTTGTTGGCAAGCACCTGTTGCCGGATTGAAAAGACAGACACCGTTTTGTGTGGCGACAACCAGCTTGTCCTTATAAGGTACAATGTCTCGGACGATATCCGAAGGTAGCGAAGTTGGGTCTCCCGCTTTCATCCGGTAGACTGTGAAACGGTTGGTACGCAGGTCGAGTTTGTTCAATCCTCCCAAGTGTGTACCTATCCACATAATTTCATTAGTCCGGTCGTAATAGATTGCTTTGACGTTGTTATGGGAAATACTATTTTTGCCCTCTTCGTGGCGATACCACCGATAGGTATTATTTTTCCGGTCGTACACATTCACGCCACCGCCTTCTGTACAGATCCATAAGTTTCCGTCTTTGTCCTCAGTCATTCTGCCGACAATCGGGCTACTTAAACCTTCTTTTTCTGTATCTCCCGTCTTGTAGCGGGTATAGATTTCATATTCCGGATTGAAATAGTTGACTCCTCCGAAATAAGTGCCCAGCCAAATTGTTCCTTGTTCATCTTTGACGATGCACCAGATAGAGGAGTGGGTGAGACCGTCGGGTTTGTTCGCGTTGGCAGTGTAAAGTTGGAATTTGCCTGTGCTCTTTTCATAGCGATTTAACCCGTGAAAGGTTCCTATCCATAAGTTGCCTGCGTTGTCCTCGCTACAACTTCTTACGAAGTTGGAGCAAAGGCTGTTCGGGTTTCCGGGTTCGTGGTGGAGGTTTTCGATGCTTCCGTCTTTCTTTACGTGGTAAAGTCCTTCTTCCCAACTGCCTATCCATAATTCTTTGGAAGAATCTTCGTAGATGCTGGCAATATTACCTCTTGTGACAGGTTGGGAAATTTTCTTATCGTCGGACAGGCAGTAAAGTCCGTTACTGGTAGTTCCCATCCACAGATTTTTCTTTTCGTCCAGGTGGAGGCAGGAGAGGGTGATATCTTTTCCGGCAAGATGATAGTAGAGATCGAAGTTTCCCGTACTTTCATTATATACAAATACTTCTTCTCTTTTCCCGATATATAATTTCTCATTGAAATAAATAGCATCCACATTGCCTTGCAGCAACGTTTTGAATCTTTGTGTGGTCAGATCGAATTCTGCCACCCCGTCCGTACAGAGCAGGTATACCTTTCCGTTTTTGTTTCCGGTGATGCGCAGCACTGTATTGCTGAACAAGCTGTTCGGGTCGTTTTTATTAAGTTTGAAACTTTTGATATCGTTACCGTTATACCGGTTCAGTCCTTCACGAGTGCCGATCCATATAATTCCCCGTTCATCAATATAAAGGCTATTGACAGAAAATTGGGAGAGTCCGTCGTCCGTGGTCAAGTGGCTAAAAGTGATGTTTTGACCTTGTGTGCGGACTCCAGCTACGCTTAAAAATAGCAGAAATAAAAGAATTACTTTTCTCACTAATTTATTTTTTAAGGTGTTTACATCTATGCAAATATATTATTTTTATTCGATTTCTGTGAACCTTATTAGAAGAAAGTAACTATAAAGTACCGGGAGAGAATCCTATTTAACAGAATTACTCTCCCGGTTTCTAACCTGACTAACCTTTTATATAGTGCCCATGACTATTTAATGTAGAATGTGACCAATACTCCTTTATGATCGCTTGGCCATTGATTGTTTACGGGTGGAATAATCGGATCCTTGGTTTGTTCTTTTATTCTTTGCCCGCGTACGATAGAGCCTGTCGGACCTACTATCTGCGCGTTTTTCACTTGCAAGTCCTTATTCGGATAATAATAAACGAAATCAATCCGTTCACGTTCATCTGCTTCCGGTGCCCATGAGAGGTTTGCCGGTGCGATTGCTTTGTTGTCGGCGGGAAAAGTGAACCCCGGATATTTAACCGGGTCGGGATGCATCACCCGATAGGCATCTTTATATCCTCTTTGAATCAGCAATTTGGAAGTTCCCCAATTAACGATACATCCCCGATGATCGAATAAATCTTTTGTATCGTTCTGCCAATCCAGATAAGAAGGTTCGTTCAGATCTCCGGCAAAGAAAACAAATGCGCCTTGCTCCAGTTCTTTGGCAGCATCGTTGATAAAAGCCTGGGCAGATTCTATACGGTCTGATTCTTCACATACGGACAGAATTTTGTCCACGTCTGTGATAGGAGCCGGAAGTTTATCCCAATTAACACTACCGTCATTGTATCCGCGTGGATAATAGCATGTGTAGTAGCGGTATTCCGAGTGTGCCGGGTAAACAGCTACCCGTTTCCCGCTTACATCCAGAATAGCTTTGAACATCCATTTATTGATGCGCTCTGTTGCTTTGATCGGGAACTTCGATATGACTGCCCTTCCGTCTATGCGTGCATCGTAATAGGTAAGTCCTTTATCTTTAAGTCCTTGCATCAGTTTAGGCATCACAGGGTCGTCTTGCGGACCTTTATATAATTCGCAAAACGTTGCCACATCTGGCTGTATGGTGGCAATTTGTTCAATTAGGTATTCCGGGGCATGTTCCACTTTGGTACATTCCACCCATAAGTTGAGTTGGAAGAATTTGAACTCTGTTTTCTTTCCTGTTTTTTCTTCCGGTGCAGATATATCAGTATCGCTTTTGGAACATGCCGTGATAACAGGAAGTATGGCAATAATAATCGTTAATAACCACTTTTGCATAATCTGTATTTTTAATAGTTGATTACCATCCCGGATTTTGGCAGTTAGTTCCTGATGCATTTTGCAACCGGATTGCTTCATCACCCGGTATGGGATATAATAAGAATTTCTCACTGTATGCTCTTCGGTCACTATCTACAACAAAGCGGGAATAGCTTCCATCCGCATTTGCTTTCATTCCGGTGACGACCTTGTCTGTCTGATCCAAAATTTTCCAACGGCGCACGTCGAAGAAGCGATGTTCTTCAAAAGCAAGTTCCACACGTCTTTCATTTCTGACTCGCAGACGGAATTGGTCGCAGGATAATCCGTAAGGAATTCCCGGCATACCTACTCTGGAACGCACTGTATTAACTGCATCTACTGCATCATTAGGTACGATTCCGGTAGTTGATGCTTCGTTAGCAGCTTCCGCATAATTCAAATATAATTCGGCCAGACGGAACTCTTTAAAATATCCGTCCAAATTACCGGAACGTCCGGATTTGTAATGTGAGAACTTACGTGTATAATAACCGGTGCAGGTGTAACGTGCATTGCTCGGATCAAGAGCACAGTTTCCTCCTGTCTTGGTTGAGACTAATGTACCCGTCTCCAGATTCAGCTTGGAACCATCATAATAGATAGAAGCTTTAAGACGTGGATCACGGTTTTCATACGGCTTAGCTTGATTGTAGAGATTCTGGACAGCCGAATTCAGATTGGGCTGCAGGTGATTGGCGTCTTGATAGGGATTTTCAAGATTGAGAAGGGGATAGGCTTCTGTCATATCCGCATTCACAACTTCATAAGCATCAAGTAATTCTTGGGACGGACAGGCTCCAGCATCTGTCTGACCATCAGTAGCTGGCAGACCGGCATAACTCCACATATACATCTGTCCAACTTCCATAATAGTTTCTTTGTCGTTTACTACTGGAAGGTCAGTACGTGAGTAGAAATAAACATCATAAGGAGAGTAACCGGCAGTGGCATTCGGCTGTTTCTTATAAAGTTCATAGTCGTTTGCCAGGCAGTCGTCCAAAGATTTCTTCGTGATTTCTGCAGCTTCTTTCCAGGTGATTGTTCCGTCATTGTACAGGGGGCTGGCCGCATAGAGTGCTATTTGCGAACGGATGGCTGCACAGATGGCTTTCGTCATTACATGACGGTAGTTTTCCTTGTCCAATGAACGCCACCCCCATTCTTCAACAGTGGGAATGTCGATGGCATCCTGACAATCGGTCAATATTTGACGGGCACATTCGCCGAATGTACCTCTCTTGACTTTGGT
The DNA here is from genome assembly GCF_024793605.1 of Bacteroides sp. BFG-637. Taxonomy (NCBI): domain Bacteria; kingdom Pseudomonadati; phylum Bacteroidota; class Bacteroidia; order Bacteroidales; family Bacteroidaceae; genus Bacteroides; species Bacteroides sp. BFG-637. The sequence goes on from NZ_JANUPD010000002.1 coordinate 1,923,737, forward strand.
ATAATCGTAGTCAGGAGTTGTTATGACAGGAACGCCTCCATAACGCTTTACCAATTGAAGATAATAGAAAGCACGTAATGTTAATACCTGTGCTTTGAAACTGTTACGTATCTCTTCCGAGTAGACACTGGCAGTAGGGATATTGGCAAGGAAGATGTTGCAAGCGCGAATCCCTTGATAATAATGGTTGTAATTTTCCGGATTACCTTCGATGTTTTCCAATGGATTGCTGAAGGGGGATAATTGTCCCTCATTCCATTTGCGGGTAGCTCCGTTCTGTAGTTCCCAAGCATCTTTTGCTTCGTCCGTACAGCCTGCAAGCATGGTATAATTATAGTTCATTCCATAGTTTAGAATCCATCCGTAGCATTGGTTCATATAGGCATACGTTTTGCGATTAGTGGTAAACAAATCACTGTAATCTGTACGACCGTCCGGGTGATCCTCAATATCGGTGCATCCGTTCAATGCTGGCAATACAAATAGGGAGAGCACTCCTAATATAAGTTGTTTTATTTTCATAACTTTAGTCTTTAGAAATTCAAGTTAAGTCCGATATTAAATGTTCTGTAAATAGGATATGCGGTATAAGCATATTGTTCAGGGTCCAGATTGTCAAACTTAAGAGATGAAGTAGTCAGCAGGTTAGCACCGCTGATATAAAATCTCATCTTCTCCAGTTTTAGTTTACTGCTCCAACGTTTTGGCAATGTATATCCTAATACTACATTTTTTACTCGCAAATAGTTATTCTTAGAATAGAAGAACTCATTGCTTTGGAGGCTGGAAGAGTTTCCGGTGGTCAGAGCCGGGTAGGAAATCTCTTCATTGGCAGCATAACGTTCTGCTGTCCATGCATTACGGTGCAGGTCGGTGTACACGCCTTGATAGCTATTGTCGAAGATACCGCACCCACTATAATAGGCGGCTGTGCCCGACACGCCCTGCAACTGAACATATAAATCAAAGTTCCTATATTCTAATTGGATAGATCCGCCATAGGCGATGGTCGGTAGCGTTTGTGCTTTATCCATTGGGGCTTGGTCGCGTTCGTCGATATTTCCGTCGTTGTTCAGGTCCTTGTAGACAAAGTCGCCCGGACGGGGAGAAGCTCCGGAGAATCGGAGTCCGCTCTTGTCTATTTCTTCCTGACTGTTATAATATCCGTTTCCGTTGGAGTAGTCAATGAGATAGCCAAACTGCTGTCCGGCAGAATAACCGGTCTTACGATATGGATAGTAATATCCGCTGGTTGTACGATTTAACTCTTTGACATCAATCACTTCGTTTTTATTGTATCCCATGTTGCCTCTGAATGTCATATTTAATCCGCATTTTAGCTTCTTGGTGTAAGATAATTCGACATCGAATCCCTTGTTATTCATCTTACCTAGATTTTCGAAGGGCAGATAATTGCTGGCAATACCTTGTGCAGAAGAGATACTATTGTCTTGGATAGCCATATTGGTCTGCTTTACGTTCCAGTAGTCAAATGTGAAACTTAATGAATTGAGCAGAGTGATATCAATTCCGTAGTTTTGCTGGAAAGACTTTTCATAGTGGATATATGGATTACCTTGCATACCTTCTACTGTTTGAGCTGCATAGTAGTTACTTAACAAATAGCCTTGCAACTGATAACGTACATCGGTAGCATACAGGAAACGTGTTGCGGATATTTGGTCATTTCCCAGCCAGCCCGCAGACGCACGTACTTTGAGGAAAGACAACCAGTCACTGTCTTTCAGGAAACTTTCGTTGGATACCACCCAGGCGGCGGATACCGTCGGAAAGAATTTAAAACGGTTGCCCGGTTTGAACTGTTCCGTACCGTCATAAGTGAAATCTCCCTGTATATAATACCGTGAACCATAACCATATTTGAGATGTCCCATCAGTGACAAACGGTCGTATGGAAGATCTCCGTTTTTCATCATATTCTCATTGAAATAGCTGATAAATGCGTCTACTTCATGCTTTTCTCCAAAAGTACGGTTGTAGTTGACAAACCCCTGGAAGTTGATAAAATAACGCATATTGGCAGTCTTACTTAGGCTTAGAGGAAGAGTGGTGTGTGTGCCGAAAAGCCCGTTGCCATTGGCTGCGTAACGTGCATAGTCGGTAGAACCGTAGATTGTACCGTCATAGTTTGCTTCGTAACCTACTATTCCTTTTACGCTTAATCCTTTGGTCAGGAATCCCAGATCCAAGTTCATTCCATAGGCGACATTCAGGTTGATACCTGTCCGGTGGCTATATCCGGAACGGTTGATAAGTCCGTAAGTAGGGTATTCGTTATATTCTGTGGTAATTACCTTTCCATCTTCGGTGACAGGTCCCGGTACGGTGGGAGCCATCTGATAGATTGAATTCATAATATCTCCTGTTCCATTATACCCTTGGTTCATCCGGTCGATAGTGACATTAGTATTGAGGAAACAATTCAGATAACGGTGCAGAGTAACGTCTACATTGGCTAGGATATTGAAACGATGCAATTTGAGCGCGGGGTTATAGTTGTCGTTCTTCTCTGCGTCAATCAGGCTGTTTTGGTGAAGATAGCCGGCATTAACAAGATACTTAACCCGGTTATTACCTCCGCTGATATTGATGTTGTAACGTTGCATACTGGCTGCATCATTCATAAAGGTGTCATACCAGTCATGTCCGGGTATAGTCCCATCTGTGAATCCTGCTATTTCATATAAAGAATAAAGCGGAGTGCCACCATCATTGAGTAGTGCCTGATTACGCATCTGTGCATATTCACCTGTACCTACTGTTTTGGGGCGCTGGGTAGCCTGCTGTATAGAGAAGTCCATGTTTACATTTACTTTGGTACGTCCTATTTCTCCTCTTTTGGTAGTAATAAGAATCACTCCGGAGGAAGCCCGGGGACCATATAATGCTTTAGCTGCGGCATCTTTCAGAATACTGACAGATTCAACAGCATTGGCATCAAGTGTGTTCATGTCGAACAGTGGAGCCGGAATTCCGTCGAGCACGACCAAAGGTGAATTACCATTTATAGAGTTCAGGCCACGTATATACATCGTTGTTGCATCGTCGGCCGGTGTGCTGGTTGACTGGATAGAGGTCAACCCGGCCAAACGTCCGGTCAGTGTGGCTGAAAATCCGCTATTGGGCGTTTTTGCCAATTCGTCTCCCTGAACAGTAGAGATAGCTCCGGTATAACTTCCTTTTTTCTCTTTTTGTAGCATAGCTACTTCGATAGGTGTATCCTGACCGGCGATATCTGATACCAGGCGAAATTCAACCGGTTTGTTCAGAGTGAGTTTCATTGTCTGGTTCCGGTATCCCGGAATCTTACAAACTGCCATATTGGCTTCTGACGGTATTTCCATGATGAACTTTCCGTCTTTGTCACTGCTTGTGGTGTATTCGGGATTGTCCGGAACAGAAATGATTGCACCCTCTAAGGGTTCGTTGCTCTCATTCCGCACCACACCGGATATTACTTCTTGCACTTGTGCCCGGCATACTTCGTTGCCCGCAAACAGGCATACGATGCACAAAAGTGTGATTATTCTGTTTTTCATATACATTCTGTTTTATGATTACCATCCTGCATTTTGCCACGTCTGTCCTGTCGTGCCTTCCAATACGGCTGCTTCACTGGCAGGGATAGGATATACGTGCCATTTCTTTTCATAACTCATTTTACTCGGCTTGCCACCGTCTGTTCCTAAAATAATTCTTTCATAAGAGAATGAATTTCCATTCTTGGTGATTTTCATACCTGTGGTAAACTTCTCGTTTTCCATGTTCTCATTTGCTGGTGTCCAGCGGCGGATGTCGAAATATCTGTCTTCTTCGCAAGCCAGTTCTACCTGACGTTCATGGCGTACTAACAAGCGTGCTTCGTTCTTATCATTTGTAGACAAATCAACCGAGGGATCAAAGCCTGCCCGGTGGCGGATTTCATTGATCCATCCCAGACCTTCGGTGAGATGACCGCTTTCAATGGCTGCTTCGGCTGCGTTCAGATAGATTTTGCCTAACCGGTAGAAACGGAAACGTCCGTCATATCCAGCCACTCCGGCTGCTTTACAGTTACCGTTCACCATTCTCTTTCTCCAATAATAACCGGTACGTGTGTTGGTATTTCCACTGGTACGGATTTCGCTGTTTCCTCCTACATATGTTTCTACAACTGCCGGTTCTTTGCCTAACAGAACTGGACTGTTATTGTAAAAAACAGTAGCCTGTAAACGTAAATCGCGTCCATTATAGGGATTTGCAGGATCATAACCACTATTGGGATTGTAATTAGGAGACAGATGCTTCTCATCATTATAAGGTTTTGACAAATTCAATATTGGTTTTCCGGTTGCTAACATATCATAGGCGTCTACTAACTCCTGAGAAGGCACAATGGTGAGTTGGGCATTCCCTAATACCGGTGCTCCGATAACATCATACAAAGGATTTGTATACGGGTCGGGCCAATAACCTTCTGTGCTTTGCCAGATTGTTTCTTTGTCACTGGGATCTGTTCCAATGTAGTTATTGAGCGTGAAGTACTCCATATAAGCATTGTTATAATACTTTTCCGTATCCGAACATTTAGTATAGAGTTCGTAGCCGTTGGCTTTCAGTTGTTCCAAACAGTCTTTATTGATCGTGTAAGCCCATTCCCATAGATCCTTTCCACCATTGTTATAAGTGCTGGCAGCAAACAAAGATGCTTCGGAACGGATAGCCATTGCGATGCCTTTGGTCATTCTGATCTTTTCGTTGAGCGTTGTCAGCCTCCAGGGAAGATTGGCTGATTTAAGGGCTGTTTCGCAATCGTCTACAATGAAGCGGGCACAGTCCTCAAAGCTGGGGCGTGATAAGGTTGAAAAATCATAATCCAGCCCGTAAGGCTCCTTTTCAATAGGTACAGGACCATACCATTTCAACAGTTCCATATAGAAATAAGCGCGGAGTACATGAGCTTCCGCTACCCAGCGGTCACGATCTGTTTCGCTCGGGATGGCAGCAGTGGCTGCCCGTTGGAGGAATGTGTTGATGGTGCGGATTTGTCCCCAGTATAATTGCCAGTATCCTCCTTCCGAGTAGGTATCACCCATGTCTCTACGAACATCAAGATAGAAGTCTGTAGTAGTACAGTTACCTGATGCGGCATGTGCAAAGCCACCGCCGGAACCATCTGTGCAATCCCATGCTTCGTCACTAAGTGCCACAGGATAGTTGCTCCAGAAGTGATATCGCAAACTCTTTTTGGGCAGGTAGTCAAAACAAGTGCTGAAATAAGCTTTGGTCAGATCAGGATCCTGAAATACTTCATCCAGCGATAATCTTCCGTCAGGAGCTACATCCAATGCTTCGTTACAAGAACTGAATGTGAGCAGAGAAGCAAACATGCATATATAAATAAATCTTTTTTTCATATCGGGTTTGTTTTAGCCGTTAAAATGTAATATTTAAACCTACATTGTAAGTGCGCATTGTCGGATAAGCTGCCGGACCGTTCTGTTCCGGATCGAAGCTATCGGTTTTGAGGTGAGTCCATGTATACAGATTGTTACCGCTTAAATAGAAACGTACATTCGATGCACCGATTTTCTTGCTGATGCTTTCCGGTAATGTATATCCTACTTCTGCATTTTTCAGACGTATATAGGAGGCATCCATGATAAAGAAATCATTGGGCTGTAAGCTTGGCCCGCCACTGCTGGATAAACGGGGATACGTAATCTTTTCATGATTATTATAGCGTTCTTCGCTCCAACGTCCCATGTGCATTTTGTAGAAGTTGCCACTGCTTTCGTAGATACCGGCTCCCGAATAAGTCTTGCTGTATTGGCCTACTCCTTGCAACATGATGGAAACGTCGAATCCTTTCCAATTGGCAGATAAAGAGAAACCGTAGTTGATGCGGGGTAACAGAGATGAATAGCCGATAGGAGCTTTGTCACGGTCATTGATCACACCGTCTCCGTTGAGATCTTTATAAATAAAGTCTCCGGGTTCCGGTGTTCCTACACCTTCGTAAGTCAGTCCGCTTTTGGCGATACTTTCGTCACTGTAGAAGAAACCGGTTCCGTCACGGCCTTTTTCGGGATCATAGCTGTGGTCGATAATATATCCCCAGTTTTGTCCTAATGAAAATCCGGTGGTGCGGGTGCGGTATGCATAATCCTTACCTAATAGCGGTTCGTCATATTCCAAAACTTTGTTTCTGGCATAACTGAAGTTTGCATTGGCAGAAACGGATAGTCCGTTCTTGAATTGCTTCTGATATCCGAGTACCATCTCAAATCCCTGGTTCTTGACTTCACCATCGTTCATCAATGGAAGGGCAGAGGAGGGTAGACCTTGAATCATAGGAGTAGTTTGAGGGATGATCAGGATGTTCTTTCTTTTTTCAACGAAGTAGTCGAACGAGAAAGAAAGATCATGGTACAAAGATATGTCTATACCATAATTTTGTTTTTCAGCTGTTTCCCATGTGATACTTTTGTTTCCTATGTAGTTTTCGGCGATTTTGTAACCTTGTCCCCAGCCGGAACCGTTGGAAGCGTACCCCAAACTAGGAGATAACCAGTGGTCTCCTTTACTGTCTGTTACTACGGAATATTGACTGATATTATCCAGATAAAGGAAGCGGGCAGGCTTTCCGTCACTGGTTGTAAATGCATCATTTCCTACTTTTCCCCAAGAAGCTCTTAATTTCAGATTCGTCAGGACTGGATTATCCTGAAGAAAGCTTTCGTTAGTTACTAACCAACCAAGAGAGGCGGCGGGGAAGAATCCGAATCGTTTGTCTGGAGAGAATTGCTCCGAACCGTTGTAACCCATATTTACTTCTACAAAATAACGCCTGTCATAATCATAAGTTGCACGTCCTGCAATACCGATTACATTATAAGGCAGTAGCAGATCACCTGATGTCTCTTTAGATTCTTTAACATCCCGCTGTGCCAGGAACATGGCAGTAATATTGTGTTTCTCAGCAAAACTACGGTTGTAGTTGATTTGCGCTTGCAGGTTCATTGTCCAATAGGACTCGGAAGACTTGGTCAGCTCGATTGGACCATCTTCATCTTCCAGGCTAGGATGCCGGTTGATAAACAGATGTTCTCCTGAAGCTAACGTCTGATAGGTATACCAGGTGTAGGAACGTTTTCCTATTGTTTTGCCGAATCCTTTGGAGTCGAAAGATACTTGTCCTTTGACAGAGAGCCCTTTGGTGATAAATCCCAAATCAATTTCCACTCCTCCGATGACATTGATTCCCGATCTGGTCTCCAGTTGATAACCCGAACGGTTGATTAAAGGATATGCGCTCAACGAATTGTTGGCAGGATCTTCTACAGATAATCCGGCTCCGATAGGGAAGGTGCGTATAGCGTCGGTGGCGTATGCACCTTCCGGAGTCAGATACATGGAAGTAGGCCGTGAAGTCAGAGCACTATTGAATACACTTGTCATGCTTGCAGAAGTCCCGTTGATCCGTTCCAGATAAGAGGAGGCATTTAAGTTGATCTTCACTGACTTATTGACTTTATAGTCAATATTTGAACGGAAGTTGTATCGGTCTAATGAAGACTGGGCATTGTAACCTAACTTGGATTTAGGTTCTACGTTGAACATACCTCCCTGATGCAGGTAGCCTGCACTTACAAAATACTGAAGTTTGTCCGAACCTCCGGAAACGTTCATGTTAGCTCTGGTCATAGGTGCATAATCTCTGAATAAGATATCTTGCCAGTTATTATTCGGATAGAAATCAGGATCTACGGGGTTACCTGTTTTCCATGAGTCGAACTTGTCGATGTCCGGTCCGAAGAACTCGGCAGAGTTCCCATCGTTAGTGAGTGCTTCATTGCGAAGTCTTACCCAATCCCATGAGTCCAGGCGTTCGGGTTTGAAGGCCATTTCCTGCATACTGAATTCTACATTGGCACTGATACGGGCAGTTCCTTTTTCACCTCTCCGGGTGGTGATCATTATAACTCCATTGGCACCTCGTACACCGAATACTGCCGTTGCGGAAGCATCTTTCAATACGGAAATATTAGCGATTTCGTTCGGATCGATGGAACGCATATCGTCTACAGCTACTCCATCTACCATGATTAATGGATTTGTACCGTTTGTGGTGGCTGCACCACGAAGGAACATGGTCACTTCGTCACGTCCCGGTTCACCGGAAGTCTGGATAGTGGTCAGTCCGGGGAGCTTTCCGGATAAAGCGGAGCTTAAGTTGGGCGATGAAGACTTCATCAATTCTTTTCGGTCGATGGAAGCAACGGAGCCAATGACAGAAACTTTTTTCTGGGTACCGTAAGCCACTACTACAACTTCTTCCAGATTCGCTACGTCCGGATGCATAATGATGCGCATGTCTTTTTTTGCAGGTACATCTTGTTTTTGATAACCTACATAACTGATCTCCAGTATTGCGTTGGGAGCAACCGATAAAGAGAAACGACCGTCTATGTCTGTAATAGTACCATTCGTTGCTGCTCCTTTTTCCATGACGGAAGCTCCGATCAGGCTTTCACCGGACTCGTCCACGACGACTCCGGAGGCTGTTATCTTGGACTGTTGCTGTATCAGGGTAGCATCTCCAATATCTGATGCATTTCCTGTAACGGGAATACAGATTCCCAACCCGAGCAACAGGCACATTTTGTATAGCCAATAACTTCTTTTCATAACTATAACGTTTAAGATTATTTTCTGTCTAATTAAATGAACTCAACATTTTGTCCTTGTCGTATCCTATGTATTCATAGCGTTCTATCCGGACACCTTGGTCTTTTGCGGTAATACAAGGACTTGTGCCATTCCATGAGCTATCCATCCACCACTCTTCTACTAATAGTTTTCTTTGAGTTGAAGAGTTGTTAGTAAATGAGAACTGAACTTTCGAAGGATCTATTGTTCCTCCGGAATAACCTAAAACAGAATAAGTGCCTGCCAAATTACGCAGATCGACATAAACGAGCGGACAACCGGATGCATTTAATGTTGTGATGGACTTGCAACGGTTTATATCCAGATATGTCAGCCCCGGATTATTGCTTACATCAATAGAGGTTATCATATACTGGTCTCCGGAAATAAACTTGGTCAATCCTGCGTTCTTAGCACTGAAAGATTGAATGCCTTTCTCATCTACCGGACCTGCTGTATAGCTGGTGCTGATTGCATATTTACTTAGGTCGATCTCTCCCAGATTATTACCGTCCAAGATGAGGCTCTTATATCCGCAGAAGTATTGCAACCCTTCCAGATTGGTGATTCCCTTGTTGCTAAGATCAAGAGTTGTGTTGTTCTTGAAGTATTCTGTATTCAGAGCTGCCACTGTCAGAACTTTATCCCCTTCGAAGACATCCGGAACCAAGGCTTTGAGGGCATTCCGTAGGTTTATATCAGGAATTTCCCCGTACTTTTTCAATGTTTTCTGATATTTTCCGTAACTGTAATAGTAGTTGTTGTTTCCATCCGGATAGTCGTGCATCCAATCGTACCCTTCCACTGTCACTCCATTATTGATGGCATCTACGATAGAACCGCTATTGCTATAGTATGAGTCCATCCACCAGGATTCCATTTTCAGAAGTCGTTCTTTGCTTGCATCGTCACTGAAAGTAAATTTGAAGTCTGTACTGTTATAGTTCAGACATCCGCCATAGATGCTGTGGTAGTTACGTACATCCAAATAGACCAGTTTGCAGTTTAGAGCAGAGAATCTTTCAATGGTATAACAGTAATACAGATCGATAGATTCTAGTTGGATGCTTCCGTCTATGTTGAGAGAAACCAATGTGCTATTCGGATGTTCTACAGTAGCCAGTTCCAGTTTAGTCAATCCTGTGTTTTGTGCAGTCAATTCGGACAGCCTGGACAGAACTTCAGCAGGAATTTCGCTTATATCATTGTTGTTGCAGATCAGTTTACGGATGTTGCTGAAATACTCGAGTCCTTCCAAAGAAGTGATATTCTTATCGCTGATATCCAGTGCGCCATCAGTGAATGTGACATACTTCGCACTGGAAGAAATCTTCTCTCCTTTGAATATATCGGGGAAGAGAGCAGAGAGGGCATTGCGCAAGTTCTCATCGGGCATTACTCCTACAGTACTGTTGATGACTCCCAATGTTCGCATTTTACTACCACGTACTAATACAAGTCCATAAGAATCTTTGTTTGCAGTAGAGGGGTATAGTACCGTAATATGGTCGGAGGATACTTCTCTGGTTTCCATGTAGATGGGCTGTTCTGTCCCTCCTGATAAAGGAGAAAGTGCCAGTACATCACAGTCAATAAAGCCATTTCCCTGAATGGTAATCTCTGTGCCCAGGGATTCTTCCGAAATGTCCGGAAGCACTACATTGGTTACTCCCAGGTCTGTGCCTAACTTTTCGTCTTCACATCCCAAAAGGAATACCATTCCAAGCATTAATAAAATGTAGAAATGTGTTTTCATAAATACTATTTGTTTAATGAATAAATAGAGTATATCGTTATTCTTGTTTTAAGACAACCACTGAATGAGGTGGTATAGAGCATTGAATTTCATCTTTTACCTTTAGAGGTTCGGCATCCGGAGGCAGCATTTGGTCTGTAACAGGCAGACTGTCTTTGGTATACCGGTAAACCTTGTAATTCCCATTGGTTTGCGCATGTTTGTTGATGAGGCTTATTGTTTTCTCCTGATCCATTCCGTTGGCAAAGACATACACCCATTTGCCATTTGTGTTCCGGACGGCAGTTCCTGCATACCATTCCTCCGGTGTTGCTATCGGATAGATTTCAGCTCCCGGGCGTATGAAACGTGTCAACAGAGAATAGGCATAGTACTGCGGGCGTACCTCGTAATCACTTTTGATATCGTTGTAGTATGGTTCCGAAGCGTATGTCTTTTTTACATACTTCCATAAACCCAGTTGCTGCATTGCTCCGTAGTCTGCATCTTTACCGTAGTATTGGTCTATCAGGCTCCAATAACTAACACCGCTTGCTCCTGCATTGAGTAGATTGATGACTATGCGTGTCATGAGTACTCCTCGTTCATACAAGTCGATATCTTTTTGTCTGGTGGCACCTACGCATTGATTACCTCCGAATTCACCGATGAAATGGGCTTTTCCAACTGAAGCGGCCAATTGAGAGTTTTGTTTTTCCCAATCCAGAATTGTGGAGTTCGGAGTTTCGTAGCCGAAGATATAGGTGTGGGAGTTGAATACGTCAGCAACGTTCGCCAGTCCTTTCGTGCAGGCTGCCAGATATTTATGCGTTCCTGTACCTCCGTCCGAATTGTCAGAAAGACTGAAATGTACTTTATTTCGTATTCCATCCTCTTTGAAACGTCTGTCGAGTACTTTACACATTTCAATATAGTCGGCGGTGGGAGCAGCTTTACCTTTGATGATATATGACCAATCTGGTTCGTTGATCGGAGTAATCTCTTTGATGCACGTGTATTTTTTGTTGTTGAGCAGGTGTTGTACAAGTGCAGAAAAGTTCTCGCTCCATTCTTCATAGTTAGTCGGGGCTACTACCCAGTTACCATAATTCCCTTCGGCCAGGAAATGTCCCGGAGGGGCTCCCCAAAGTACAAGGGTGACTTCCATTTTCTGTTCTTGTGCCATATCCAATACTTTGTAGAGTGATTGCATTTCTAAAGAGTCGAATGTGAAATTATGCCACTCGATTTTGGATGCGTCCGGATTGTCATTCTTTGGTTCATACCATTGTGGCATCACCATCACCCGTAAGCTTTGCAGTCCCATTTCTTTGACACGCTTCACAACGATGCGCTCCCAGTCTTCAGCTTTGGCTCCATCATTGCGGGTCACATTTTGTGAGAGGAAGTGGGGATCTAGTTCTGCACCTATAGCACGGAGGTTTACACCGGTTTTCTTTCCTACAGAAAGTTTCTGTATGGCAGTTGTTGAACTTTGGTATTTGATTATCAGACTACTTTGCGGGTTATCCAGTGTCAGCGTGAAGCCGTTAGCCAGTTCTTTACCGGTTTTCTTTATAGCCTCTCCTGTATCTTTATTGGTGAGTATATAAGTGTGGTCAGGGTGTAGTCCTGATAAATTGACAGTATAGCTCTTGTCCGGATTGTCTTTGCGGCGGAAAGCTACGATGTATCCGCTGTCATCCGACGGACGATAAAGTTGGTATGCTAGCCAGATATTTTCCGAAGTAATGTTGTTTATTCCACTCAACGGATAGTAATCTTCATAGAAATAGGGACGGAGTTCTTTGAACTCTGCCTGGCGGTCGCGCATATCATAGATGGATTGTCCGGCTTCGGTTATTTTCCAGTTGTAGATAATAGAGGTTCCGAGGCTGGAACGGAAAGTGAATTTATCGGCACTCACAGTTCCTGTACCATGCAGGGGAAGGTATAAGTTCAATCCGTAAGTATGGCATTGATAACCGATTGGTTCTCCATAACTGTAGTCTGTTCTCCACATCGGTGCACTGCGTGAGATACTTTCGAGGTCAATACGGCGTCCGCCACTGGCACAATTATCAACCAGCAAGCCCGGAAAGCGGTTCAGCAGATATTCCCAGAAAGAATAAAGTCCTTCAATGTATCGGATTTCGCAGATACCTTGTCTGCCAGGTTCATCATTGGCAGCCCAGAAACCTTCCGGCTCTATATTGAAATCCTGGCGGTAGTAGTCTATGCCATTTTCTTCGAGGAAGTCTCCGATATATTTACTCATCCATCGACATGCCTCCGGATTTCCGAGATTGAATAGATAAGAGTCGTGCTCACCATCTTTTGTCCAGTCTTCCTGTTTGGCTTTTCCTCTGGCATCCAACATCCATTGAGGGTGTTGCAGTGCCCAAGCTGAGCCTTTCATAACACGCTCCGGTTCAAACCATACCATGAACTTGGAACCAACTCTATGCACTTCGTCGGCGATGGGGCGTAACCCTTCGGGGAAACGAATAGAGTCGACGGTCCAGTTTCCTACGGTGTTCGCCCAATTCTTATGATTGGCTACATCTGCAGAGTGATTGTACCATCCGGCATCCAGCCAGAATACTTCGGGTACTAATTTGAATTGTTCATACCGTTTCACCATAGCAATGGCATAATCTGTAGTCAGGCAGGTATATTCATTACAGGGAGTAGGATCACCGTAGTTGAAACTGGTCGATATTGGATATACGGTCGGTTTACCATCTACTTTCCAAGTGTGGTGGGCTTGCACGAAACGGCGGAACTGGTTGTGTCCTTTCATCCGGTCGGAACCGTTCCAGAATGACAGGCATACACTGGAAGTGCGGATGCTCTCTTCCGGATACAGATAGGTTTTCAAACGTTCAATTCCGGAGGTAAGCGCTACGCTTTGCTGGTCTGCACAGCGCACATCGGCAAACCAGGTTCCTGTCCATCCGATGGCTACGATAACTCCTTGATTGGCCGGAGATTCAATATTGAAGAATGGCATACGCATTTGTGAAGAGCGTCCACCTTCCGGTCTCATATAAAGATTATCACCTGGAGACAAGATTGTAAGTTGCTGGCTGAAATCTGATTTGGATGCATGGCTGCCTTCGGAATGATGAAGGTTGAATGCTCCCGGATGCTGGTAGCGGAATGTGATATCAGACACTTTTACGTTGGCAATCTCCGGCGTATTTTTCTTTCCCTGGTTGGTGAAACGGAGTACCCATTCCACCGTATTGAAGTCGGTAAAGCCTTTCACTTCACATTCGACTTTTAATCCTCCGGATGGTTCACGATAAGTATAAAGGTATTTCAGAACCTTGGGATCGTCACTTTTCTGACGCGTAGCCGTATAAGACCAGCTTTTGATAAATTCCTGTGAAGGTTTACCTCCATATTCGAAAGAGAAAGGAGGGACCACACCGCGGGCAAAGTGGGTGGTTATCCATTGGCTGGTGTTTACCGGGCGGTCGCTCATGCGGGCTACCGTCTGTCCTGTTCCATTATGAGGGAACAGAAGCAGAATGAATAGATAATATAGTATTCTTTTTTTCATTCTTTATTCGGTTTTTCGTTGGTAACTTTATATTTTAGTAATAAGGAACTATGTGGCTTTTCGAGGATCAGTGGCAACTGACTGGCCAGTTCTTTTCCCTGATAGATTTTGCTCTGTCGGCTATCCATGTTTGTCACTGTATAGTATTTTTCCGGATCCACTCCTGAAAGTCTGACGGTGATTTGTTTGTCTTTGGAGGCGGTTCTGCGGAAAGCAACGATAATACCACTGTCGTCCGACGGACGATGCATTTGATAGGCTAGCCAGATATCATCCCGCGTCATGTCTTCTGTACCCGTCAGTGGGTAATAATCTTCGTAATAGTAAGGTCTGATTTCGTGGAATTCTTTCAGACAACGTTGCATTTCGTAAACGGAGGCATTTTTATCGGTTATTTTCCAGTTATAAATCAAAGCAGTGCTGATGCTTGAGCGGAAAGAATACGGATCGGTCTGTAAACTACCTGTTCCATGTAAAGGTAGGAAGAAATTCAGGCCATACGTGTGACATTGGTAGCCGTCCGGATCGTCGTAATGATAATAATCACTCCTCCATAGTGGTGCGCTTCGGCCGATTGTTTCCCAGTCAATACGTCGTCCCCCACTGGCACAGTTGTCTATGAGCAGGTTCGGGAATCGGTTCAGCAGATAATCCCAGAAGTAGTATAGTCCTTCGATGTGTCGTATCTCTTTCATTCCTGTACGTCCGGGCTCATCGTTGGCTGCCCAGTAGATATCCGGCTGCATATTGAAATCCTGACGGTAATAGTCTATGCCGTTTTCTTCGAGCATATCGCCTATATATTTACTCATCCAGTGGCAGGCTTCCGGATTTCCCAGATCGAACAGTAGGTAGGTGTCATTGTTGTGTTCGGGAATGTCGAGCATCCAGTCGGGGTGTTCTACTGCCCATTGGGTACCACGGATGACACGCTCGGGTTCGAACCAGACCATGAATTTAGCTCCTACTTTGTGTATTTCGTCGGCTACAGGACGAAGTCCTTTGGGGAAGCGCAATGTATCTACAGTCCAGTTACCGGCTGTGTTGGCCCAGGTCTTGCCATGTTCGAAGTCTGCAGCATCGGTGTTCCATCCGGCATCCAGCCAGAATACTTCGGGCTTCAATCCGAACTGTATGTAACGTTTCACCATGGCAATGGCATAATCGGCTGTCAGGCATGAGTATTCCGTACAAGGTGCGGGGTCCCGATAGTTGAATCCGCTGGAAAGAGGATATTCGGCAAATTTTCCGTTGATTTTCCGTGACTTGTGTGCCAGGACAAAACGGCGGAATTTATTGTGTCCTGCCATCCGGTCGATATTTTCCCAAAACATCAGACTGATACTTGGGGTACGAATTGTTTCCTGTGGACGTAAGTATAATTTCATGGTTTTCATTCCCGAAGCCATGGATATTGTACGATTATCTTGTGCGCATACATCTGCATACCAGGTGCCCGACCAGCCTACTCCTAATATGACTCCCTGTCCGGCAGGTGATTCAATGTTGAAGAAAGGAAGATAGTCCCCTTCTGAAGAGCGTCCTCCTTGTGGAGACATCTGTTTGGTTTCACCCGTTGCTAGAGTAACTGAACGTGGATGGAAATCATATTTGGAGATATGGTTTCCATCTGCATAGTGTAACTTGAATTCTCCTTTAGAAGCGTATTGCATGGCAAGGTCCACTACTTTCACTTGTTCCAGAGTGGGAGAGTTGCTCGTACCTTTGTTGGTGAAGTTCAATACCCATTCGGCAGCCTGATAACTGGGATAGCCTTTTACGGTACATTCTACTTTCAGTCCGTTGGTAGGATTGTAGTAGGTAAAGAGATACTTTATCACATCCGCTTCTTCGGATTCTATCTTTTGCTGGGAATAGTCCCATTGGCGGATAAATTCTGCGGAAGGTTTCCCGTCACATATAAACGAGAACGGAGGTGTTTTTCCTTTAGCGAATTGTTTCTGAATCCATTTTTCGATTTCAGGAATGTGTTTGGAGATTTTAGCCGTCGTCTGACCCACGGCTATGATGCTCCACACACTCATAATCAGTAATGAGAACAGGAATTTCGATTCGATTTTCTTGAAATGTTTCATTAGAATATAGGTTTATGTGGTTTTTACTTTTCTCATTATTCCGATCAGATAGCACCATACAATGGCAAGTACTATAATTGCAGATAACTGACTGTGGAATGAATCAGTGATTATTCCTAAAATAGGCGGGAGGACGGCACCGCCGGATACACCGACGATAAGAAGTGCAGATACTTCGTTCGCTTTCTCGGGAACACGTTTCAAAGACAGAGAGAAGATGATGGAAAACAGATTGGCATATCCTATCCCGAAAACTGCTACACATCCGAGGATAAACCAGAGATTAGTGCTAATGGTCATCAGTATCAATCCTGCGAGAGCTATCCAGACGCTATAAATATAGAATTTACTTTCTGAATATTTCATCAGTAGGATACCACCCAAAAAGGCTCCTACAGTGCGGGCGAAGAAATACACACTATTTCCCATTCCTGCATCTGTCAGTGGTAGATCGCAACGTTCCATCAGGAATTTAGGGAAAGTCATATTGATACCTACGTCTACACCTACCAGCACGAGAATACCGATAAAGAAAGCAAGAATGTATTTGTCTTTGAATAATTCAAGAGTGACTTTAAAAGAAATGTTCTTCCGTTCCTGTTGTTTTTCTTGTATAGGCGTAAGCCATAGCCATATCAAAGCGAGCAGTGACAGTCCGGCATAAATGGGGAATATCATTTTCCATCCGAAAAAACTACCAGTCACCCAAGCTGCCAGGATAGGACCCAGGAATGAACTGACTGCTTTGACAAATTGTCCTAGGGTTAATGTACCTGTCAACTTCTCGTTTGCAACGACATCCGTTACTAATGGATTGAGTGAAACTTGCAATAGAGTGTTACCGATACCTATCAAGGCAAATGCGATTAATATGGCGGTAAAGTCGTATGCAACGAGTGGAAGGCACATGGCTAATACATGGAATGCGAAGCTAAGTAGTACGGTTTTCTTGCGTCCGATGCGATTCATTAACATTCCGGTGGGAATAGAAAGCACTAGGAACCACAAGAAACAGGATAGAGAGATGAGATTAACCATCGTATCGGTGAGATGGCTGAAATCATTCTTCACATAGCTCGTGGTTATTCCGACAATGTCAACAAATCCCATAACGAAGAATCCGAACATGACGGAGAGCATTTTTACTATGGATATTTCTTTTTTCATTCGTGTACTTTTGATGATAAATTACTTGGTTGGTGGGCATATATATCCAGCACGGTGGATATATATGGCTAACATGGTGAATATATATGCCCAATACGGTGTATATATATCCCCACTAAATGGGGTATATATACTTCTATTTTTGTACTAATACCCTGATTGATGAACGAGATAATTTAAGTTTTAGGTTATTCTCTTGCGTGTTGACCGTTTCTGTTGATTCTATCAGATTATCACCTTCCGGTAGGCGTCCTTCCATATATTTGTAGACATTGTATTCTCCATTGGCACCTTCTTTATCATTTTCCAACTGTATCATCTTGTCTTTGTCTGTAGCGTTGGAAAGTACATACGTCCATTTTCCCTCTGTGTTGAGAAAAGCACTTCCGGCTATCAACTCGTCGCCGAGATCCAATGGATATACTTCGTCGCCCTGGCGGACAAAACGTGTCAACAGACTATATGCATAGTATTGAGGACGTACCTCGTAGTCTTCCTTGATTTTGGAATATACATCTGGGTCTTCGGTATAAGCGGATTTTAGATATTTCCATAAACCGAGTTGCTGCATTTCCGAATAGGAGGCATTGCGGTTATAATATTGATCGATCAGACTCCAGTAGCTTACTCCGCAAGCACCGGCATTCAGATAGTTCAGAGCAACGCGGATTAGCTGTACCCCTCGCGTATATGTGTCTATACCATATTGACGGGCACTTCCGTATCCAGGGAAACCGAATTCTCCAACAAAATGTCTTTTACCTCCTGCAGAAGCTATATTTTGACGTTCCCAATTTACGAGAGTCGAATTAGGGGTGTTGTAGTCAAACTTGTATACATGAGAGTTATACAGGTCGGCTTCATCGTTTGTGAAAGCGGAAACACAGGCAGCGATATATCCGGGTGTACCGTCTGTATTGTCAGAAAGGTTGAAGTGTACCTTACTGCGTATTCCATCTGCTTTAAACTTGGCATCCAGTGCTTTCACCATGGGGGCGTAGGTGTCCTGCCAACCCATGGTTTCAAAATCACCTTGCCACATGATGCGGCCGTAACCTGCTATATGACTGTCAGGTTCATTGAATGGAGTAATTTGATTGATACAGGTATAATGCTTTTCTTCAATCAGGTATTTCACCATTGTGGAGAAGTTTTCAGCAAATTCTTCATAGTTATCTATACCGGCAATCCAACCCGGATTAACGTTATAACTTCGTGCATCACACAAGAAATGCTTTTGACCATTGTTAATGCCTGATAGTAAGTCGATATTGGTAATGGCTCCCCATACGACTAATGTCACTCCGATATTATTTTCCTGGGCCAGATCCAATACTTTGTATACAGACTGCATTTCTTCCGAATCAAAAGTGAATTTGCTCATATCCGCGACATTAGGATCGTTGTTGTCATTGGAGGGTTCCCACCATTGTGGCTGCATCATGATTCGGAATTGTTGTACTTTCATTTTCTTTACCCGTTGTACAACTATATTTTCCCAATCTTCAGCCTTTGAACCATCATTGCGGGTGATGTTTTGTGAGAAGAAGTGCGGATCCATCTCGACACCGATAGCATGAACCGGAGTTCCTGTTGAATTCCCTACTGCAACAGGATAATAGTTGCAAGCCGGGCAATCGTCATATTTGTTATAATCATCCGAGCAGGCGGACATTCCCCAAAGTGTGCAAACAATACTCAATAGAGTTTTACTGATATGTGTCATTTTCATTGCCATATTGATTAAATTTAGTAGGTTATTATTCAAAGCCTAATTCTGCCTCAATTGCCTGAATCAGAATGTGGATAACTTTGATATGAATTTCTTGTATTCTGTCGGAATGTGCTGCTCGTGGGGCGCAGACTGCAATGTCTGCCAGTCGTGACAGTTCATTCTCTCCTTTTGAAGTCAGCGCTATCACTTTCATTCCATTGTTGTGTGCTTGTACGGCAGCTTTCAGTATGTTCTCGGAATGTCCGCTTGTGCTGATGGCCAATAATACATCTCCCTTACATCCCATAGCTTCTACATAGCGGGAGAAGATCTCGTTGAACGAAAAATCATTTCCCACACAGGTCATGTAAGCCGGGTCATTGATTGCAATTGCCGGTAGCGGGATGCGGTTGTTGCGGTAACGTCCGGTTAGTTCTTCTGCAAAGTGGGTGGCGTCACATAAAGAACCTCCATTACCACAGCTGATAATCTTATTTCCGGCTTTTAATGCTTCGGCGCAGGTAGAGGCTGCCTGTGAAATAACCCCGACTGTTGTTGTTTCCTCAAGAAAGCTCTCCAACGTTTGCCGAGCCTCTTCCAGTGTTGTTTCAATAAGCTCTTTCATAATAGTTAATCGGTTAAGTTAGCGGCTACAGAAAGAGCTGCATAATCTCCTATCTGCTCTCCCAAAGCGGCTGGTTTCACTTTACATACTCTGTTTGCACAGGATAATGCCTCCTGGTCGATTATCTTTTGCATGATGGGTTCCATCATATTTTTATTCCGGGTATAGATGCCACCTATCACAATGACTTCCGGATTCAAGATATCGATCACCATGGATAATCCTTTTCCCAGATAAATGGCAGACGTCTCATATATGCTTTGGGCTAATTTATCACCTTTGGCAGCTTCTTCAGCCACTTTTCGGGCAGTAAGCTGATCTAGTTCCTGTAAGGTACACCATTCAACTTTCTGTCCGGTCTGCAATTTCTCCATCACATACATTTTGGAGAGTTGAGCAATACCTCCACCGCTGGCAAATCCCTCAAAAGAGCCCTTTTTACCGTAACCTACCGGACCGAAATCCGACAGGCGGATGTGTCCCAGTTCTCCGGCATTGTCATTGGTGCCCGTATACAGTTTGCCATTTAATATTAATCCAGCTCCCAGTCCCGTACCGAATGTGAGAAAGACCATATTCTTAGTTCCTTTTCCTGCCCCGAACTTCCATTCGGCCAAAGCACAGGCATTGGCATCATTGTGTAGACTGGTTTTAATGCCCGTCTTTTTTCCACCATTGCCACAATGGGGATGTTGTCCCATCCCGGTAGGTTAGGGGAGACATCACGATGCCTGTTTCACTGTTGAGAGGACCTCCGCAACAGATTCCAATCGCTTTTGTATTAGTAGGGGTTAGCTGGTGGAGATTCATCATCTTTTCGGTTTCACAGAGAATTCTGGCTATTGTTTCGTCGACTGTGGTCGTATCAAATTTCTTTTTGTCGATGATATGTAGCTCGTCGTTTTCTTTGATACCGTAGATGATGGCGCATTTGGTGCCTCCTACGTCAATTCCTAACAAGTTCTCTTTCATAACTATTATTTTTTAGCGTATAATCCGGTTTTTTGTAACAGCCGCTTGTATTCTTTCAAGTTGAAAGGTGCCTTGCCGTATAGGTAATGATTCATGAATTTCTGATTACCGATCTGGTATTGGATCAGATAGATTCCTTGACCGCTTTCTTCCGGTAGTGAGGCTATTCTGACCTTTTGATTGGCTGGAATACGGAAAGTGCTCTCATAGATTTTACGTCCCGAGGATGCATCTGTTACCGTTACATTACCACTTTGTACGTTGCGTGTGTCATTCGTTCCTATCAGTGGGTAATTTCCGCCTTCTGCATCATTGATTAGTACACAAACATCCTGTTGAATATTCTTGATGAAATAATATGCCATCTTCTTTGAATTGTAGTAGTCAACAATCGCATCAGAGATCACTGGCCATCCATCCCGCAGGTTCCACCAGATAATACCAGTCTTGTCGTCAAACTTCTTTCCACGCCACATTTCTATGAAATATTTCATAGCTTCTGCCTGTACGGATTGAGAAGCGAATATAAAATCATCCAGTTTGGAGGGAACTTCACCAAAAAGTAAACGTACCTGATTAATCATAAGATTATTGCGATCGAATGTCTTTCCCCATTCTGGGAATCTACGAACAGATTTGGTAACCCATTCATCATTCCATTCATGATTTTTTGTCCAGGGATATACGGCATCTTTCGTCATCATTTTCTGGAGACTTTCTAAATTAGGGCAGCCGTGATAGCCGATTTCACTGACAAAGCAGCAGGTAGCATCCGTATAGAATTTGTCTTTGTAATATCCTCTGGGACCCCATAAATGGTTTTCTGGTAAATATTGGTCAGCACTTCCTCTTTCATATACCGCTTGGCTGTAGTAAGGAGAGCTGGGAAGATAAGGGCGAGTAGGGTCAAACTCATAAATAACTGCCGGAAGGACCTTGCGGCTAACTACATCCTGATTTGGATTAATATTAAATGGTTGCAAAGACCAGCGCAGTGCACAATCGTCTTCATTATTTCCTGACCATAAAACGAGTGATGGATGATTGCGTAACTTGCATACAACAGAAATGGCCTCTTCTTCCAATGCTTGTGTAAATGAGCTGCGTTGAGGATAGAAAGTGCATCCCATCGTAAAATCCTGCCATACCATAATGCCGTTTTCATCGCATAAATCAAAGAAATGATGATCTTCATACACGTTGCCACCCCAACAACGTATCATATTGCAGTTTAATTCTACAGCCATGCGGATAGATTCGTCTACGAAAGAATGATCCCGGCTATGGAGTGCATCCATGGGCACCCAATTGGTTCCGTGGATAAAAATAGGTTCTCCATTGACAATGAAACAGAACTTACCCGGATGATCCGGTGGGAGGTTGATGTCTGTAATCTCTAGTTGAATCGTGCGGAGACCTACCTGTTTATTATCTGTTGATAAAATAGTGCCGTCAGAATCTACTAACTCTACTTTTGCATCATATAAAGCCGGTTCTCCATATCCTCTTGGCCACCATAAATCAGCATTCTTGATTTCCATTATATATCGGAATGCTGGGGAAACGACAACAGAGCTTCCTTTATATATTTCTTTCCCATGGCGACTTAATGTATATACGGCTTTCACTTTGTCGAACTTTTCGAAAGGTAGTTTTACTTGTACATCAGTATATAAGCGTACATTTCTGGTAGCAGTGTCTACATTGGCGACCATATAGTGAACATCTGTGAGACGTGCCGAATTCAATACGCGTAATTCTACATCTCTCCACAAACCTGCACTGACTAATCGTGGCAGAATGTCCCATCCATAGGTGTGGGGAGCTTTTCTGATGAATACGGATTCTTCAGACGGGAAGTTTCCAATACTGAATGTCCCTAACAGATGTTTTTGTCCTTCGATAACAGATGAACGGAGTATCACTTGGAGTTGATTACTTTCTCCTGCTTTTATTTCCTTAGTTACATCAAAAGCATGTTCAATCATCATATTTTCTGCTTTGCCAATGTGCTTTCCATTCAGCCATATATCGGCCAGACAGTCTATTCCGGCAAAAAAGAGTTGATATTGTTGCCCTGATTTTAGTTGTGGCGCTACGAATGATTTGGAATAACACCATTGATAGCCTTCCCATTTGCGTAATTCATTTACATTACTGCCAATCATCGGATCTTTGATTAAGTTGGCAGCCATTAGGTCCAGTTCTACATTACCGGGGACTTGGGCTGGTAGATGCTTTACTTCAGCGAGTTGCATGTCCTTGGGCGAAGTTATAGGTTCTTCAGGTTGCATCCAATAAGAGAGTTCCCATGTTCCATTTAAGGAGATGGAATTACCGGAATCGGCAAAAACACCACTTGTACAAGTGAGAAATATCAAAAATAGTAGTGTACTGATTTTATTCATTGTTAATAGATTTAATTGATGGTGTGACAAAGTAACTAGTGCTGTATTTTTATAGTATTACATAACGGTCTCATTTTTACTTCTTTGTGTATATCTGTATTAAAACCTCCTTTCTTTTATTTCCATTAAAACGTGAGTTGATGTTCTCCTGACCCTAAATCTATCTTTCTACCATTACATTCTATTGTTGCATTCGTATTGACTGGGATCGTGACTTTGAGAATCACCTGTTCTTCTTTACGTTCCCATTCAGAACGGATGATTCCATTTACAGATTTATATTCGGCTTTTACCCAGTCAAGACCTTTTACGAAATGAGGTTGGATAAGAATATGTTTGAATCCGGGTTCCTGTTCATCATAATTAATGCCTGCCAATACATTGTACATCCATGCATTAATGTCTCCAAGAAACATGTGATTTACAGAGGCGTCTCTAAACTCCGGTGAAAGTATCCATGTTTCTGCCAGTGTAGTGAAACCTTGTTTTATCCAGTTACCCCAAGATGGAGCTTCTTCTTGTGTGGCCATCTGGTATGCTAAGTCAGCATATCCATATTTGGAAAGCATCCGCAGGACTGTTTTACTGCCTAAAACTCCAAAATCGAGCAGATTATTATTGGCTTTTATCATTGTAGAAAGATTATCTGCAACCTGCTGTTCGTATTCTTTAGGAACGATTCCAAGGTATAAGGCGACTCCTTGTGCCGCTTGCGATCCATTGGCATAAATAGCTTTGGATGTATCGAAGTATTTGTGATTGATAAGCAATTTCAATTCTTCTGCTTTCTTTGCATAACTACTGCCATCTTTTCCTATGAGCTCTGCAAATTTAGCCATATACAGATTGTCTAAATAATAATAACAGGTAGTGGTGAATTCTGTAGGGGTTTGTGTCTTATGGAATACCCAGTCACCAATTCC
This sequence comes from Bacteroides sp. BFG-637, assembly GCF_024793605.1. NCBI lineage: Bacteria > Pseudomonadati > Bacteroidota > Bacteroidia > Bacteroidales > Bacteroidaceae > Bacteroides > Bacteroides sp. BFG-637. Next base: position 1,947,657 of record NZ_JANUPD010000002.1, read on the forward strand.
GTAAGTTACAGTTCCTTCCACATCTTCGCGTCCTGCAAGGTAATTAAGGTATTTAGTACATACAGGCCATAGTTTTTCGATGCTTCTTGTATCTCCATAATAGTGGTAAATTGCCATAGGTACGATAAACATGGCAGCATCCCATACAGGACCTATCCAGTCATCATAGCCCCATCCGGAACTCGGAATGATTCCCGATATACGTCCTTCTTCATTTTGATTATCAATCATATCATCCAGCCATTTTTCATAGAAAGTAATGCCATCGAAGTTTAATAATCCTAAATCCATTGTTATGTGTGCATCGGCAGTCCATCCATTTTTCTCTCGTTGGGGACAGTCAGTCGGGATACTCATCAGATTTGATAAGTATGATTGATTAGCAGCTTTCCATATTTTATTTAATAGTTCATTTGAACAACTGAATTTGCCAACAGGAGGAACAGCCGTATGTATGAATTGTGCGGTTAAGCTCTCTTTGGTAAGTTTCACAGGACGGTCTGAACGAACTTCTACATATTGAAATCCATGGTATGTAAAATCTGGAGTGAATGTACCTTGTTTTCCGTCCAATATATAAGTGTCTGTTTGAAAAGCGAGGCCAGGTAGTGGTTTGTAGTAAATATCTAAGTTGCGTATTTCCAAGCGTCCGTTATTTTTTAGCAATTCGCCGTGTTGCATACTGACTTTAGTGCCTTTCTCGCCATTAACAGAAAGAGTACAGACGCCTGACATATTAACTCCAAAATCGTATACATAGACTGTATCACCAAAAGAACGCATATTGATTGGAGTGATAAATTGTTCCGTTTCAATGGCAGGCATGTTTTGTGATACTAGTAGGGGAGAAGGGGCAGCTACCTGAATTGCATTTGTCCATTTAGAGTCATCAAAACCCGGTTTATTCCATCCGGCAATTGTAAGACGCGCATCATACGTATCGCCACTATAAATATTGTTTTGTATATAAGGACCGGTAGTCGCTTTCCAAGTAGAATCTGAGTGGATAGTTTGCTTTTCTCCATTTTTATATAATATCTCCATTTCGCAGATCATTCTTGAGCGGTTACGCCAGCGGGCTTGCTCATAGCTCCATGTTGCTACAGGAGCTGCTTCCATTATAAAATCCGTTTCCAAGCACTGCAGATAGTACGTTTTCTCCTTTAAGCAGTAGGGGAGTTACATCGTATGTGTTATACAGATTTCTTTTATCATAATGAGTGAAACCCGGATTGAGATGTGAAGATGTTACTGATTCACCATTCAATGTCATTTTATAGTATGCAGCGGCACTTACATATAATCTTGCTTGCTGTATCTCATCTTGAGCGATAAATGACTTGCGCAACATGGGTGCTGGCATATAATCTTTATCATGATTATCAGTAATCCATGCTCCTGTCCAGTCACTTTGATTGAGTTGAGCTGTTTCAAAACTGGATATCGGAGAGGTAATCTTATGTCTCTTTGTTTTATCCCATGCTATTACTTGCCAATAATAACGAGTTCTGGTTTTTAGTTTTTCTGATCCTTGATAGATCGCATGAGGAGTATTAGAGTAAATTGTGTCAGATTGCCAGCTATTATCGGATGTTTTTCCCAAGTCTTGTTCCCGAGTGGCTATATATAGCTGATAACTGTCTTGAGAAAACTCTTTTCCATTTTTATTATTGGTTGTGTAATTCCAGGTAAAACGCGGGGCTGGTGAATCAATACCGAGCGGAGCGACTTGGTATTCACATCGCATATTTTCAATATCAATATTGTTGCTGTTACATGCCCATACTAGTAGTCCTAATAAAGCCAGCATGTATTTTTCATTTTTAGTTTGGAACTTCATAATCCTGTTTCTTTTTGTTAATAATCAAGGAGTGTTTTTCTCTTTTGTTACATCTGTTAATTTAATATCATTATTTATTTTCACTAAACCGGTTAAGTAATCAGGGAAAAAATATAAAATGACGATTAAGGTAATGAACACGGCAGGACAAGTGTTTCTACTTCTTTCTTGCCATTGGAATTTTCAAGGCGATACTTAATATCGCCAAGTAGAATCCTTACTGCATTTTTCCCAATCTCTTCTATTGGCATCCTTGCAATGTTCATATTGGGGGCTAAGACACGGAATGCGGATACTCCATGAATACAAGCTAGTTCATATCCATTATTTATATTGATTCCTTTTTCATAAAAGTAGCGGAATGCTTCCAAAGCTAGAATGTGTGTTGTGAAAAAGAAACCATCTACATCAGGTACTTTGCCGAAGATCTGATCCAGTGCCTTGAAAACATTCTCTTCATAATCCACAAAAGTCACTTCTCCGTATAAATCAGGATCAACGGGTAGATTGGCCTCGATTAAAGCTCTGGCATATCCTTCTCGCCTCATATTCATTGTGCGGAGATGGGGATTAGTCGTGATAATAGCTATCTTGGATGCTCCATTGTCAATCATTCTTTTAACCAGTTCGTAGCTGCTTCCTTCGTTGTCAATAATGATATAGTTTGTCTGCATTTCGGGAAAGTAGCGGTCGAATAAGACTAGAGGATAGCCTTCTTTGACTAGATTCTGTATTTCAATTTTGGAAACTTTTGTGGGGGCTACTATAATCCCGTCCACTTGTTTCGCTTTGAACAATCGAATCATCCTGTTTTCTCTTTCTATTTCTGATTCGGAACTACAAATCATTAATGAATAGCCTTGTGCTTCTGCTTCCATTTCTATAGAACGGGCAACTTTGGAATAGAAGGAGTCTGTAATGTCTGGTATAATTAGTCCGATAGTGCCTGATATGCCTGTATTCAGACTTCTGGCCAATAAGTTTGGTTGGTAATTCAGTTGCTTGGCACATTGAAAGACTTTTTCCTGTGTAGCGAGACTAATGCCTTTTTCATCCCCTTTACCAGAAAGTACCCAAGAGACTGTAGTCTTGGATAATTTTAAGGTTTCTGCTATGTCTTTAAGGGATGTTTTCATAAATAGTATTTGTTTAATCGGTTAAGTGACGGCAAATATATAAAAAAATATCTCATTATATAATATTTGATATATATTTAACTAATAATTGCAATATGATAGGATAATTTGCAGTTTAAAAATAACATGGAAATAAGGCGTAAACCAAAGAAAGTAACTATATTTGTATCATTCAAACGAAAGATATATGAAAGTAAAGAAAATTAGTGCGGCTAACGTGGAGGCTTGTTCGCTTCCTAAATTATTCGATGAAGAGAAAATAGATTTTCAGCCGATCCAGTGTGTCAATTGGGCTGAATATCCTTACAAACCTAAAGTGAATTTTCGAATTGCTCACACACAGAACTCAATTTTACTACATTTTAAAGTGAAAGAGGAGAGTGTGCGTGCCAAGTACGGGGAGGATAATGGTTCTGTATGGACTGACTCCTGCGTGGAATTCTTTTCTATACCAGCAGGTGACGGGATCTATTATAATATAGAATGCAATTGCATCGGAACGATCTTGGTGGGTGCAGGTCCTGTCCGTAACAACCGGGAACATGCACCGAAAGAAGTGACTGCTCTTGTACAACGCTGGTCTAGTTTGGGTAATCAGCCTTTTGCAGAACGTATCGGTGAAACGGATTGGGAAGTGGCTCTTATTATTCCGTATTCTGTGTTCTTTAAGCATCAGATCGATTCGCTTGATGAAAAGGAGATAAAAGCTAATTTCTATAAGTGTGGAGATGAATTGCAGACTCCTCATTTCCTTTCATGGAATCCGATAGAGATTCAACAGCCGGATTTTCACCGTCCTGATTTCTTCGGTACTTTGGAATTTGAATAATGAATTGAATCTCTGGATTGAAAGATAAATCACCAGAGCATCATCTACCTATAAAAGCGTCATCCATCTATAAAATAAGAAGGGTGACGCTTTTCTTTGAGCATCACCCTTTCTTTATAGTAAGTTCTTTTGTCTATTTCACAATCCCTCTTTCCGAGCTCTTTACGAAATTTACAATGTTCTCGATCTCTTCACTCATAGGAACCTGATCGACAATCTTTTGTACAGCATCCTGAACACTGAAATTACCCTGATAAATCAAACGGTATGCATTGGCGATGTGGCGGAGGATTCTTTCTGATGTATTGTGATGTTGGGAAAGAACTACAGCGTTCACACCGTGATATGCTACAGGATTTCCGGACATAATAACATAGGGAGGTACATCCTTGGATATACGGCACCCACTTTGTACCAGTGTCCAGCTACCTATGTGACAATATTGGTGCAGGGTTACATTACCGCTTAGAATAACGCAGTCATCTAACGTACATTCTCCTGCGATGGTAGTACCTATACCTACTACACAGTTATTGCTGATTTGTACATCATGGCAGAGATGTACTTTATCCATCAGGTAGTTTCCGTTTCCAATTTTGGTAGCATTACCGGCAAACGTAGCGCGGCTGATTACTACATTCTCACGAATATCGTTGTTGTCACCGATAATCAGGCTACTGTCTTCTCCTGTATAGTGGAAATCTTGCGGTTCCGCTCCCAAAACAGCGTTCTGATGTACCTTGTTTCCTTTTCCCATTCTAGTACCTTTCAGGATACTGGCGTAGGACATGATGACACAGTCATCTCCGATTTCCACATTCTTTTCAATGTAGGCAAAAGGCTGGACTGTTACGTTCTTGCCTAACTTTGCTTCAGGGTCTACATAAGCTAACGGACTAATCATAATAGTATATGTTTAAAGTTATTCTTCTCTTCCACCACCCAATGCCTGGTAAAGGCTTACTACGGCCTGCATCTGATCAAAGCAATCGGAAACCTGAGAGATTTGTGCACTCAGGTAAGACTGTTGTGCTGACAGTACTTCCAGATAGGTTGAGGTCCCTAAGTTAAACAATTCTTTTGTATCTTCCGAAGCTTTCTTTGCAGATTCTACCTGCATTTGGCGTGATTCTACTTTTTCACTGGTCTTTTGGTATAAACTTAGCGCATTGCTGACCTCACTTCCGGCATTCAGAAGTGTTTGTTGGAAGGATAGTTTAGCTTGTTCCTCCTGTGCTTTCGCTGCTTTCAGCCGGGCAATGTTCTGTCCCCGGTAGAATAGAGGCTGCGTAAGTGAACCAATGGCGGAAGCCAACAGCTTTCCCGGATTGATAATTGCGCTACCGGCACTGTTGGTCCATCCGGCAGAGCCGCTAAGCGTGATTTGCGGATAGAATGCGGCACGTGCCGAATTAGTATTGTAATAGCAGCTTGCCAATGACATTTCAGCAGCTTTTACGTCCGGACGGTTGGATAGCAACTGGATAGGTACACCTGCGGAAAGTTCCGTCGGAAGTACTTGTGCCTCCAATACGCCACGTTTGATGGCGTGCGGAGCTTCGCCCAAGAAAGTAGACAGGGCATTTTCCGTCTCACGTATGCTTTGTTCAATGTCCGGAATAGTGGCAAGTACCTGCGCGTAAGCAGCCTTGCTCTGTTCTACACCGGCCGAATTGATATTGTACATAGCAGAGTTTTTCATCGCTTCCATTGTTTCGGCATTCTGTTTCAGAATTTCAGCTGTGGCTTTGGTTATTTCCAGCTGGCGGTCTAACATCATTAATGTATAATACATATTGGCGATGTTGGAGACAACCTGTGTCTGCACAGCCTGACGGTAAGCTTTCACTTGCTTCAGAGTAACTTGTGCATTTCGTTTGGAGTTGAGCAACTGACCGAACAAGTCGATCTGCCAGCTAGCTGTAACGGGCAATGAGTACGTTTTTGTTGCTGCGTTTTTATCAAAACTACTGATTGTTCCTTGCGGTGATAACCCCAGTGACGGAGCATAAGCCAGACGTGCAGACATCAGGGATGCTTCTGCTGCTTTCACATTCTGAGCGGCCGACAAGAGGTCAGTGTTTTGTTTCAGTCCCGCTTCGATGAGAGACTGGAGTTGCGGGTCGGTGAAGACTTCTCTCCACGGCAGATTACCGAAGTTGGCTGTATCCGAAACCAGTGTATCATTATTCGCTACCGGATCGCGATACAGGCCGGAAGTGGTGATATCTTCGGGTCTGTCATACGACTTATAGATGTGGCAGCTGCTCAAGAGAGCAGTTGCACACAACATATATAGAATCTGTTTCTTCATATCGAATTTCATTATTTAGCGTATTGTTCAATCTCTGTTACAGCATCTGTATTGTCAATATCTTCCCATTCCATCGGTTTTACTTTCTCTTGCAGATATTGGAAGATTACGAACAAGGCAGGAACGATGAAAATCTGGCAAATCATACCGATCAACATACCACCGATAGAAGCAGTACCCAGTGTACGGTTACCGTGAGCACCTACACCAAAGGCAAACATCAACGGAAGCAATCCGACTACCATTGCCAATGATGTCATCAGGATCGGGCGGAGACGGGCACCGGCGCCCAATACGGCTGCCCATGTGATACTCATACCCATCTTGCGGCGGTCAAGGGCGAACTCTACAATCAGGATGGCATTTTTCGCCAACAGACCCATCAACATGATCAACGCAATCTGCATATAGATATTGTTGGACATTGTCCCCAGAATCATCTTCAACATCGAGATATTACCGATAGCACTTACTCCGTTCACAAACAGGAAGCTGCCTAGCAGACCGAACGGAACGGACAATAATACGGCTAACGGAAGTATGTAACTTTCGTACTGTGCACTCAGCAACAGATAAACGAATACGAAGCAGAGGATGAAAATCAATCCGGTAGCGCTTCCACTGCTCTGAGCTTCTTCGCGCGCCATACCACCCAACTCGTAGGTGTAACCGGTCGGAAGATTCTGCTTGGCTACTTCTGCCAGCGCAGCCAATGCCTGTCCGGATGTATAACCACTGGCAGGAGCCACCATCACTTTCATGGAAGTGTAAAGGTTGAAGCGGCTGATGATATCCGGGCCATACACTTTATCAATCGTAATGAATTGAGAGATAGGAGCCATTTCACCGGCACTGTTACGAACCTTGATATTCTTCAAAGATTCCAGGTTCTTACGTGATAACGGGTCCGACTGAATCATTACACGATACATCTTACCAAAACGGTTGAAGTTGGATGCATACAGACCACCATAATATCCTTGCATAGTGGTAAGGATGTCGCTCGGGCTGATGCCTGCCTTCTTACAAGCTGCCGCGTCAATATCAATCATATATTGCGGGAAGTTCGGGTTGAACGTTGTTTTGGCAGAATTGATTTCAGGGCGGGCTTCCAGTGCGGCGGTATAGTCGTTGACTACATCGAAGAACTTGTTCAAGTCACCGCCCGTCTTATCCTGCATATTCACCTCAATATCCGTAGATGCTGAATAACCCGGGATCATCGGCGGAGCAAAGAACAACACCTGTGCTTCCTTGATGATCTTCTGTGCACGCATATATAAGGACCCCACCACAACGTCAGAGTTTTGTATCATCGAACGTTCATCCCAATCTTTCAGTTTGATGATGAAAGAACCGTAGGACGGTCCCTGTCCACCGATGAAACTGAAACCGGAAATCAATGTGCGCGAAGATACGGCCGGATCAGCGGCAATCAGGCTGTCTACACGTGCCAGAATCTCTTCCGAGCGGTCTTGTGACGTGCCCGGCGGCAAAGTCACAGCTCCCATCAGTGTACCGGTATCTTCGTTGGGCACCATACCTGTCGGAGTGGTGTTCATGAAGAACATAAGCAATACAATAGAAGCAACGACCAACCCCATGGACAACCATTTCTTCTGGATGAAGAACAGTACGTGCTTTTTATATCGTTTCAGGATAGATTCATAGGTATCGTTGAATCTGTTCTTGAATTTATTCGTGCTCATTCCGATTAGTGCCAAAATACTAAGAAGTATGAGGATGGCGGTAATCACCGGATTGATACTGAAGAATCCGAAAATCATACCGAGAATGGCAACAAGTGTGAATGTGAGTGTGATTCCCGGATGCAACATCTTTCCGATTGCTTCGGTATATCTGTTTATCATTGTTGTATGAGCCGTCTTGTAGGCTGTTTTCATACGCTCCTTCAATGGAGGAACTTCTTCGGAACCTTCCTGCTTGTGCGGTTTCAGAAGAACGGCACACAAGGCGGGGCTTAATGTCAAAGCGTTCAGAGCGGACAGACCGATGGCGATGGCCATAGTCATACCAAATTGGCGATAGAATGTTCCCGCCGTTCCACCCATGAAACTTACCGGGATAAATACGGCCATCATGACCAGTGTAATGGATACGATAGCACCGCCCAATTCGTTCATTGCGTCGATGGAAGCCAGACGGGCGGAAGTATAGCCTTGGTCTAGCTTGGCGTGTACACCCTCGACGACCACAATGGCGTCATCGACCACAATGGCGATGGCGAGTACAAGCGCACATAACGTCAGCAAGTTCAAACTGAATCCTACTAAGGACAGGATAAAGAATGTACCGATAAGAGCTACCGGGATGGCGATGGTCGGAATCAATGTAGAACGTAAGTCCTGCAGGAAGATATATACTACGATAAATACCAGGATAAATGCCTCGATCAATGTTTTCAATACCTCATGGATAGAAGCGAACAAGAAGTCGTTGGCATTCATGGATACGTTTATCTTCAAACCGGCAGGCAGTGATTTGGACGCTTCATCCAGCAACACCTGAATGTCGCTGATGGTTTGTGTCGCATTTGTTCCTGCCATCTGATAAACGATACAGGTTACAGCCTTATGTCCGTTTACACGGTTGGTAAAGTTGTATCCCAAACGGTCCAGTTGGATTTCTGCAATATCGTTCAGGCGAAGCACTTCACCGTCGGGCAAAGATTTGATGACGATATTTTCGAATTCCTCCGGTTGTTGCAGACGTCCTTTGTAGCGGATGGTATATTGGAAAGTCTGGTTGCTGCGTTCACCGAATTGTCCCGGAGCAGCTTCCACGTTCTGTTCTGCCAAGGCTGCGGATACGTCGCCCGGAACCAGCTTGTATTGCGCCATTACGTCCGGACGTAGCCAGATACGCATAGAGTAGTCCTGTCCCATCACAGAGGCATCACCCACACCCGGTACACGCTGAACTTGCGGAATCAGGTTGATCTTAGCATAGTTTTCGATAAATGATTCTGTATATGTATCACTTTCGTCGTAAAGAGAGAACACCACTAGCATGGAAGTCTGGCGTTTCTGAGTTGTCACACCGACTTTGGTTACTTCGGCAGGCAGTAATCCCTGTGCCATAGAAACACGGTTCTGCACGTTAACGGCAGCCATATCCGGGTCTGTTCCCTGTTTAAAATAGATGGATATATCACCTGCACCGGTGTTGGATGCGTTGGAGGTCATATACATCATATTTTCCACACCATTGATTTGTTCCTCTAGCGGGGCAATCACGGAATTCAATACGGTTGACGCGCTGGCACCCGTATAAGTGGCCCTTACCGATACGGTAGGAGGCGCAATGTCCGGATACTGGGTGATTGGCAGTGTTGCCAGTCCGATAGCACCCAGAATGACTATCAAAATAGAAATAACCGTTGATAGTACCGGACGGTTAATAAATTTATCTAACTTCATACGATTATCTAAATTATTAATTGAAAGCTGTAGCTAAATTACCATCGTGCTGGTCTTTCAAATGCTGTTGATAGTTCGCTTCTTTTTGAGCAGGTGTGATAGGCTGTATGCTCTGGCCATCTTTCAGACTCTGCACGCCTTCGATTACAATTTTATCTCCAGGATTCAGACCTGAAGTTACGAGATATTCTTTTCCGTTGTCTAGATTGAAGATCTTGATTTCTGTATATTTCACCGTGTTATCCGGTTGCAAAACGTAAACGAACTTCTTATCCTGAATTTCTACTGTTGCTGATTGCGGTATCGTAATCACATTTTCCATCGTGTAAGGAATCAGTACGTTTGCTGTTCCGCCACTGCGTAAGATGTGTTCTTTGTTCGGGAAAAGGGCACGCATACTTACCGAACCGGTTGACTGGTCGATCACTCCTGTAATTGCGTCTACTTTACCCTCGATGCTGTACTCTGTACCGTCGATCAGCTGCAATTTGATAGCTGGAATTTTGCTGATTTCTTCTTTGATAGTACCTCCGGTTTTAGTCATGGCCAACAGCTCTTTTTCTGTCATGGAGAAATATACATATACTTCATCAATTTCAGAAACAGTAGTCATCGGAGTAGAGATGGAAGGGCTTACCAATGCTCCCAGACGATACGGAATATCGTTGATTACACCGTCAGAAGGACTCTTCACTTGGGTGAAAGAGAGATTCTGCTGTGCAGTGGTAAGCTGTGCTTTTGCTTGTGCCAGTTGTGCCTGTGATTGCGCCAGCGTATTTTCTGCCATTGACAAGTCGTAGTCACTGATGATGTTCTTCTTGTTAAGCTCACGCTTATTGTCTACCGTCATTTGTTGAGTGCTGACAGCAGCTTCGGCTGTAGCAACGGCAGCTTTTGCTGTGCGCACTGCAGCTTCGTATTGTGTAGGATCAACAATGAACAATACTTGTCCCTTACGGACAGTTGCTCCTTCATCCACGCATAGTTTCGTGATGAAACCCGATACCTGCGGACGGATTTCTACGTCTTGTTTACCTTTGATTGTAGCCGGATAGGCAGTTGTTAAATGGGCAGTCGTCTTTTGTAACTCTTGTACTGCATATTCAGGAACCTTTCCTGTTCCATTGCCCTTATTGCCACAACTAGACAAGAGGGCTACGCAAAATGCAAATAAAACAATTCTACTTTTCATACTTATAAATATCTGTTTTTTAATTTAATGCGTTTGTTCCCAGTGTGCTGTTCATTCATATAGTCAAGGGTTTTAAGGAAGAAAAGCCGGAAACTAATTTAGGCAAATTAGTTTCCGGCTGCAAAAGTACTTTAAATTCGGTATTCTTGTTCTCTGATACCGTGTTTTTTAACTATGTTTTTTACTTTAGTTTATGATATACAGGAGTCATAATAAAACTTAACTCATAATCTTGGTAAGGAAGACGGTATTTTTCCAGTGGTATAGCTCCCCAACTGTTGACACAGGCAAGACCTGCTTGCGCCTTGTCGATACAGAAATTGGTGAAGTCCGCCTTTTCTACTTCCGGTGAGTGACGCTGGTCTTTACCGTCACCGTCATCCAATGATTCGATGGTATAATTCAGTGCAGAAGCAGAGAAAGGAGCATCCGATACGAATTGTAGTCCGTTGCCGCTGATATTCAGAAGTCTCCACCAACGGATGTCCGTTTTTGTTCCGGTTTCCTGCGGGCGGATGTAAGGATAGAATTGTTCTTCTACCGTTTGGCGGTATTTGCCCAACATGGCTCCGTGGTTACGGTCGGCATAGTTCTCTCCCGGACCACGGCCGTAGTATTCTACCTCGTTGAAGTTGACAGGCATACGCATTTGCATACCGAAGCGGAACATTTCAGAAACCTTCTTGCTCTTGTCTGCCACCATCTTTTGAGTAACCTTCACTGCACCTTTATTATTAATGGTATAAGTCAGCGACAATGTTCCACCTATCGACTTCATGTCATATTCAGCACGAACCACTGCCTGATCGTTTTCAATCGCGTGTTTCAGAGAAGTCAGTTTCAGTTCCGGATTCTTCCATGCAGCGTATTTGTGTTGCAGTCCGGCTCCGAAATCATTGTCGGTCGGTGCACGCCAGAAGTTAGGAGTCAGTGCGCTGCCGTCTTCCATCATTTGCATACCGTTGACGTCGTAACGGCAGAGGTAACCGTCCTGTTTGTTGAAATCCATGGAGAAGTTCTCACCTTTCACGATCAGGTAATTGCGGTCGTTATCCAAAATATCGGGTACGATAACCGGAACGTTGGAAGCCTGTTGGTTTTCCAGTTTCAGTTCCGGTGCTTTGTAGTCGCGGATGCTTAACTGGTCGTAAGCGATAGTCGTTCCTGCCGGCAGCAGTGTTTCGGCAGCTTTCAGTTTGTAGCTCACATTGAGCAATAATTCCTTGCAAGGGCAGATATTCTTCACGTCAAACGGAATTTGCACTTTGACGGTTTGCTGGGGTGCAACTTTCAGGTCGGGCACGATGCCTGTTTGCACTACTTCCCCGTTTGCCAGTAATTGCCATTCCATATAGTATGCAGAGAGGTCGCGGAAGAAGTTCTCATTGAAAATATTGATTTCACCTTTGGCAAGATCCGCAGGAGTAGTCCATATATCCTGATAGAAATAAGCAACTTCATAAGCATGTGGATTAGGCACGCGGTCGGGGCTGATTAAGCCGTTGTCGTTGAAGTTATTGTCCGAAGCGTCGTATTTGTTGAAATCGCCGCCATAACCATAGATACTCACTCCGTCTTTATTTTTCCAGTGGCAGGATTGATCTACGAAGTCCCAAATAAATCCACCCTGATATTTCGGATATTTACGGATGATGTCCCAGTATTCTTTGAATCCGCCTTCCGAATTACCCATTGCGTGTGCATATTCGCATTGGATTAACGGTTTCTGGATATTACCTTCACTATATTTGATACAAGCGTTGTAGTCATAATACATTGGGCAGAAAATATCGGTGAATTCGCTGGTTCCTGCCTGTTCGTATTGTACGGCACGCGTCTTGTCTTCGTTCTTGATCCAAGTGTAGCATTTCTCAAAGTTCGGTCCCATGCCGGCTTCGTTACCCAGTGACCAGAAGATGATAGACGGATGGTTGTATCCGCGTTGTACATTGCGTTGGTTACGTTCCATGTGAGCTTTGGCATAACTCGGGTTCTTTGCCAGTGTCTGATCGCCGTAACCCATTCCGTGAGATTCTACATTGGCCTCGGCCACTACATACAGACCATATTGGTCACAAAGGTCATACCAACGGTTGTCGTCCGGATAATGGCAGGTACGCACAGCGTTGATGTTCAGTTCTTTCATCACTTTGATATCCTGTAGCATACGTTCGAGAGAAACGACATAACCACCGTCCGGGTCCATTTCGTGACGGTCGGCTCCTTTGAAGAGTACCGGTTGTCCGTTTACGAGTATCTGTCCGCCTTTCAGCTCAATCTTGCGGAAACCTACTTTAACGGGGATTACTTCTACTACATTATTGCCGTTTTTCAGTGTAGCGGTCAGCGTGTAGAGGTTAGGTGTCTCGGCAGTCCATTTAGCCGGATTAGAGACAGACAAGGTTGTATTTAATTTGCCCGAACCCTTCAAATCGGCAGTCGCTACACTGTTGCCTTGAGTATCTGTCAAGTTTAAAGTTACTGTGCCGCTTCCTTTCAGGTCAACGGCTATATTCAGCATACCGTCTTTATATTGGCTGTCCAGATCGGGAGTGATACGAATGTCCTGAATGTATTTTTTGTCGCGTGCGTAGAGATAACAGTCACGTCCTACGCCGGAGTAGCGGAAGAAGTCCTGATCTTCCAGATAACTGCCGTCGCACCAGCGGAATACCTGGAAAGCGATCACGTTTTTACCCGGTTTCAGATAGTTGGTCAGGTTGAATTCAGCTTCTAGTTTACTGTCTTCGCTATATCCTACGTAGCGTCCGTTCACCCAAAGGTACATATTGGAAGTTACCGAGCCGAAATGTGCAAAAATCTCTTTGCCTTTCCAGTCGGCGGGAAGGATAATTTCTTTGCGGTAAGAGCCTACATGATTGTTTTCTGTCGGCACCTGCGGAGGATTGTTTTTGAATTGGCTTCTCCATGCATATCCTACGTTGACGTAGATAGGATCACCGTAACCGTTCAATTCCCAAACGCCGGGCACCTGAAGGTCGTCCCAACCTTTGTCGTTGAAATTAGTTTGATAGAAGTCAGTCGGGCGTGCATCTGCATGTCTCACCCAGTTGAATTTCCAAGGACCGTTCAGGGTCATGAAATTCGTTGAATTTTCTTTGATGCCGGCTTTAGCTTCATCAGCCGATGCGTAAGCAAAGTAATTAGCGTGCATGGCGGAGCGGTTTACGGAATTCACTTCCGGGTCTTTCCACTCATTGAAGCTTTGTGCTTGAATTGCTGTCAGTCCCAATGCAGCCAAGCAGCAAGAGAGTAGTTGTTTCTTCATGGGTTTTTTGTATTAGGTTTGAATTTCGGGAGTCAAAGATAGGGAATAATTTGATTAATGAAGGAGAATAATAAGTCTAATTAGGTATGGCAATAGTTCAATTTTAATTTATTTATGAACTATCCAATGAAGGCTGATAATGATATGTGGAGTTGGTATAGATTTACGATGAGAGAAGAACTTGGTAAATTAACTTTTTGAAAACGACTTTTCGAGTATGGTAAAATCAATAAGAAACGATGAATAGGCTGTATTTCTCTAGTGTGATGCCCTGATATTATGGATAATACAGCTAGATTTAAAGCTTTACATTTCTTGTTATGTACTATTTTGTATCTTTTTAGTATGATAACTGTATCTTAAAAACTGTCATATTCACTTAATTTGCGACAAGTGTTTTTAACAAACCTATTTCAAATTCTTAAATTTATTATTATGAACAAACTGACGAGACTAAAAAGATGCAAAAGGTGCATCAGTACGTTAATGCTTATGTGTTGTTCGCTCTTGGTATGGGCGCAAAATACAGTGACGGGAACTGTATTGGATGAATCTAACTTAGAGGTGATTGGTGCTAATGTAAAAGAAAAAGGCACGGCTAACGGTGCTATTACCGACATGAATGGTGTTTTCCATTTAAAAGTAGGCAATCTTCAAAAGGCAGTTCTGCAGATTTCGTTCATGGGATATGAACCTCAAGAAGTGCCATTAAATGGTCGCAAACAACTGAAAATTATTTTAAAAGAAACGGCAAATGAACTTCAGGAAGTTACAGTTGTGGCCTATGGTACACAAAAGAAAGAAACTCTGACAGGCGCTATTTCTGCTGTAAACAATGAGGCGCTGATACGTTCGCCAAATGCAAGTGTGGCCAATTCGCTGGCGGGCCAGATTACAGGACTCTCATCCGTCCAGACTAGCGGTCAGCCGGGGCAGGAAGACCCTAAGGTGTTTATTCGCGGAGTGGGGTCTTTGACAGAAAGCGCTTCCTCTCCTTTGATTTTAGTGGATGGTATAGAACGTTCATTTTATCAAATGGACCCGAATGAAATAGAGAGCGTGACGGTTTTGAAAGACGCTTCTGCTACTGCCGTGTTCGGTGTGCGTGGTGCAAATGGTGTAATTTTGGTGACTACACGCCGTGGTAAGGAAGGCAAAGCGAAAATCTCCGTGAATTCTTCGGTTGGTATCCAGATGCCTACCCGCATGCTTGAAATGGCAGACAGCTATACGTATGCTACTTTGAGGAACGAGATTATAACGAATGATAAACCAAATGCTACCGAAAATGATTTGGTTTTTGATAATTATGCAATTGAACGGTTCAGGTTGAATGATGAACCTGTTATGTATCCCAGTATCGACTGGAGAAAGTATTTGCTAAATAAAACGTCTGTGCAAACACAGCATAACCTGAATATTTCCGGAGGAACAAAAGATATACGTTACTTTATATCTTTAGGTTTCTTATATCAGAATGGCTTGCTGAAACAGTTTGAAGGAGTGGGGTATGATAACAATTATAAATACAAAAGATACAATTATCGCGCGAATTTAGACTTTAATGTAACTAAGACTACCACGTTGAAGATTGGTATCGGTGGCATTGTAGGTAACCGGAATGAGCCGATGATTAATGATGCGACTAATTCGATCTGGACACTGATTAATCAGACAACTCCGTTCAGCAGTCCGGGTGTAATTGACGGACAACTCATAGTTACTCCCGAAGAACGTTTTGATAATAAAATTAATCTGGGCAACAGTGCTTTGCCTAAGTGTTATGGGACGGGTTACTCAACTGCTATTAATAATACGATGAATCTGGACCTTCTGTTGAATCAGAAGTTGGACTTCATAACCAAAGGGCTGTCGGCGGAAATAAAAGGTGCTTATAATACGAGTTATGGCTTTACCAAAAAGCGTAAAGGGCAAGTGGAACAATTTATGCCTTTCTATCAGTCTTCTTTGGAAGACCCGTCGCTTGGTTATGATTCGCCGGATTTCAACAAGAATATTGTTTATAAGATCAAAGGAGAGAACAAGAGCTTGCAATATGAGGAAACTTCTTCGCGGGCACGAGACTGGTATCTGGAAGCAAGTCTGAGATATAACCGTAAATTTGGTTTTCATAATGTCGGGGGATTGTTCTTATACAATCAGAGCAAGAAATACTATCCCACCCAATGGGTGGGAGTACCGTCTGCTTACATCGGTTTTGTAGGGCGTCTGACATATGATTACAAATCCCGCTATATGGCAGAAGTTAACTTTGGTTATAATGGTTCTGAGAATTTTGCTCCGGGTAAGAGATTCGGTGCGTTTCCTGCCGGTTCTATCGGTTATATTCTGTCGGAAGAGGCTTTTATGAAAAAACAGAAGGTGGTTGATTATCTGAAATTCCGTGCTTCTGTCGGCTTGGTCGGAAATGACAATCTTGGAAATAACCGCTTCTTGTTCTTGCCGGATTCTTACGATGTGAATCTGAGCGGAGTAGATGGATGGAATAACAATAAGTATGGATTCAACTTTGGTTATAACAGCAAGGCGTTAATTCTGGGTGCATTGGAGAAGCGTCTGGGCAATCCGAACGTGACTTGGGAAACTGCGCTGAAACAGAACTATGGATTGGACGTTCATTTCTTGAAGAGCCGTCTGAAAATCTCTTTGGATTATTTCCTCGAAGAACGTAAGGATATTCTTATCAATCGTAAGACAATACCTTTATTAACGGGGCTGACTTCATCCATTCTACCTGCCGTAAATATGGGTAAAGTGAAAAACCATGGATATGAAGTAGAAGTGAGGTGGAATGACAAGATCGGGCAGGTTCAGTATAATGTTCAGGCAAATGTTTCCTATTCAAAGAATAAGATTGTTTTTCAAGACGAGGTTGAGCCTAATGAGCCTTATATGTGGCGGACAGGAAATCCGGTCGGAACGCTTTTCGGATATGTGGCGGACGGTTTTTATACAGAGGCGGACTTCGGGGAGAACGGCAAACTGTTGGCAGGTCTGCCCGATCCGGGTGTGTCTGTGAAGCCGGGTGATGTGAAATACCGGGATTTGAACGGTGATGAGGAAATTACTTCCGACGACCAGACTATTATTGGAAACCCGACTCGTCCGGCCTATACATTCGGATTGAATTATGGTATTAATTACAAAGGCTTTTTCCTGACAATGAACTGGACTGGTGCTGCACAGCGCTCTTTGTTGCTGGACGGGGCTTTCAGAGAACCTTTTGGAAATGGTAAAATCCGTGGTTTGATGCAGTTTCATGCAGATACGCGCTGGACGCCGGAAACTGCAAACACAGCTACTACACCGCGGTTTACCGAGACAAATGCAGTCTATAATATGCGTTCCTCCTCTTTGTGGGTGCGAGACGGTTCTTATTTGAAGCTGAAGAATGTGACGATAGGATATAACTTCACAGATAAGAAGATGTTAAAGAAGCTGGGTATTCAGCAGTTAGGTATAAAACTGACCGGTTATAATCTGTTGACCTTTGATAAGTTTGACATCATGGACCCTGAATGTAATCCGAATAATGCGGATTCTTACCCTATCATTAAAATATATAATTTAGGTATTAATCTAACCTTTTAATAGTGCTGACAATGAAAAACTATAAAAAGTATATAGGCTGTCTTTCTCTCTTTGTATTGACACTGATAGGGTGTGAAGACCTTAAATTTGGAGAGAAATTTCTGGATAAGCCGATAAGTAACGAACAGAATATCGATTCTGTTTTTAACAAAAAGGTATATGCTGAGCAGGCGTTGGCGGAAACTTATCATTCTTTACCGGATTATCTGCCGATGCAAGGACGTCTGGGATATGGCGTTTTGGAGATGCTTACCGATCTGGGTGACTGGACGAAAAAGGGGGCACCTAAATTTTATACAGGGACGGTGGACGGAACAAATACATATCTGGAACATCTTCCATACCGGTTGGATGTTGCCAGTGCTACAATAGGAGTAGGACCGATTTATGGTATCCGGAGAGCCTACATCTACATTGAAAATGTGGATAGAGTGCCGGATATGACTGCGGATGAGAAAGCGATAGGGAAAGCGGAAGCGCAAGTAATCATTGCCTATCATTATTCTCAAATGCTCCGTTATTATGGTGGCATGCCGTGGATAGACCATGCATATACGGCAGAAGATGCGATGAAATTTCCCCGTATGACAGTGGAGGAAACTGTACAGAAGATCGTTGGACTACTGGATGCGGCAGCCTCTGTACTACCTTGGCAGGTTGATGCAGATAATGACGGGCGCATGACGGCTGCTTCTGCTTTAGCGTTAAAGTCCAGAGTGCTTCAATTTGTGGCGAGTCCTTTATTTAATGCTGATAAACCCTATTTGGAAGGAGATGCTTCGTCTCAATTCCTTACTTGGTATGGCAACTATTCACCAGACAGGTGGCAAAAGGCGTTGGATGCCGGATTAGAATTTATGCGGGCTAATAAAAAGAACTCGGACGCTTATCAGCTGGTGAATACAGGTAATCCTCGCGATGATTTTGCAGCAGGATATTTCAATCGCCATAACGGTGAAGTCTTGATTTCTTCCAGAAGATTCACCACCTATGCTACGGGAAAGCTTCCGTTTGCCCAAGTACGTTACGGGGTCGCTTCTCCTACATTGACCTATGTCGATATGTTTCAGATGAAAGACGGAACAGAATTCGACTGGAACAATCCGGATCATAATAAATTCCCCTTCTTTGATAAGGACGGAAACCCCAGAAGAGATATCCGCTTGTATGAAACGGTTGCTGTGAATGGAGATAAGTTTAAGGGCGCCCAGAAAGTGCAGATTTACGAAGGAGCCACCCAAGCGCCTTATAAAGACGGACGAATGAGCTACAATGGGGTTGCTATGAGAAAATTCATACGGAACTTCAATGACGAAGTGAATGGTAAGTTTTATTCTTGCCCGTTGATTCGCCTTCCGGAGGTTTATCTGAATATGGCCGAAGCGATGAACGAACTGAATAAGGCGGAAGTCCGTGATGAGTTTGGCAATACAGCTTATGATTATTTGAATAAAACCAGACTGCGTGCAGGTATGCCTGCGATATCGGCAACAGATGTTCCGGCCGGCAAACCGTTGCGTGAAGCGATATTACGCGAAAGAGCCATTGAATTCGGCTATGAAGAAGTACGTTATTTCGATCTGGTACGTTGGAAACGCTCAGATATATTTACCGGACAATTGTCACGTCTGATTATTAAAAAAGCGGCCGGTGAGCCAAGCGGCTTTTCTTATACCGTATCTCATGCAATGGCGGAAACACGCCAGTATGCGAAACCCGAAAAGTGGAACGACAAGTATTTCCTGTTACCTCTGCCTGTAGATGAGATAAACAAGAAATATGGATTGATTCAGAATCCGGGTTGGTAATAATCAAATCGTTGAATAATAAGAAGAATGATTATGAATAAATCACTTTATATCGTAGCTTTCTCGTTGGCATTTGCCACTACGGGTATAGCGCAAAATAATGAAGGACAAGATAAGGTAATCGATCTGGGCACGCAGACGACAACCGAATTACGGAAGACACAGGCTGTATCTACCATTTATTCGGATGAATTAGATAAAAATGCCACCACTAGTCCTTATAATGCCATTTATGGTCTATTGCCGGGATTGAGTGTGATGCAGAACACTAGTTGGGGCACAGATAAATCTCGTCTCAACGTGCGGGGGCGCGGTTCTTTGAATGGAGATACGCCTTTATTTGTAGTAGATGGTTTTGCACGCCCTCTCGAATATATCAACCTTTCGGAGATAGAATCGATATCCGTTTTGAAAGACGGTGCTGCTACTGCTCTCTGGGGAGGCAGAGGTGCTAACGGAGTAGTATTGATAACTACCAAACGTGGTATATATAACAAGAAAGATATAAAAGTAGACTACAAGTTCGGTTTAGGCTTGCCTGTCGATCAGCCGGAATTTGCCGATGCTTATACCTATGCCAAGGCCCGTAATGAAGCATTGAGATATGATGGCTTGCAACCGGATATGGATGAAGCCTCTTTCCTGTCCGGAGCCAATAGCGATCTTTATCCGAATGTGGACTGGCAGAAAGAAGCGTTACGCAATCATACGACCAGTCATCAACTGGACATCACTTTCCGCGGAGGTGGCAAGCGGCTTCGTTATTTCAGTGTCCTCAATTACAAAAATGATATGGGACTGCTGAATAGCAAGTATACCGATTATACAGATCGTTATAACTCCCAGATGAAGAAATACTTCCTCAATCTTCGCATGAATCTGGATGTGGATATCACAGACGCGACGAAATTGAAATTGAGTATGCTCGGTATGCTGCGAGAGAGCAAGCGTCCCACTACATCGGAAGCGACTTTGTTTGAGCAGATTTTCAACACCCCGTCCGCTGCATTCCCCGTGCAGACAAAGAATGGGTTCTGGGGTAGTAATAATGTGCTGAAAACAAACCCGATAGCCAATCTGGCGGACGTAGGTTATTATAAACTGAATCAGCGTATGTTGCAGGCGGACTTGCGGTTGGTGCAGGACTTGTCTGTATTGACACGCGGGTTGAGTGCGGAACTCGCTATTGCTTATGATAATAATGCGACCTATCAGGAAACAGCCAAGAAAAGTTTTATGTACCAGACCATTGAAAAAGGTACAGACGGAGAGCCGGTTTACACAAATTACGGTAACCCTAACGATGAACTGGAAATCAGCAACAAAGGATTGGCCAATCAATACATACATGCCAATTTTGAAGCGAAGGTCAATTATCACCGGACATGGGATAAGCATGATTTTACGGCCAGTGCTATGTTCCGTCAGGAATCAATGACATTGACAGGAGCTAATAATAGTCGTTACCGCCAATACATCATCGGAACTGCAGGTTATAATTTTGACAACCGTTATATGGTGGATATCGTAGCCAACTGTTTTGGCAGCAGCGTGTTGGGGAAGAACGACAAGTATCGTGCATATCCCGCCATATCTGCCGCCTGGATACTTTCGAACGAGAATTTCATGAAAGGAATTTCCGCTTTCGATTATCTGAAACTTCGCGCTTCTTACGGACGTTCCGGATATGATATTTATGATTATGACATGGATAAGCAATATTGGATAGGAAGCGGTTCTTACTATTTTCAGGCCGGAAATACTTCTGCCGGGAGCAGTCTGAAGGAAGGAGTGCTTGCAATGGAACAATTGGATCTGGAAGTTGCGGATAAATATAATATCGGTTTGGATATGAGCCTGTTCAAGGGACTGACTTTTTCTATTGACGGCTTTTATGACAAGCGTACCAATATCCTGATTGACGGAAGTGGGCTGATTTCATCTGCAATCGGCGTTACTATTCCCAAAATGAATGCAGGGAAAGTGGAAACAAAAGGAACGGAGCTCTCTGCTATGTGGAAAAAGGAATATAAGGACTTCAACTACTATATCGGAGCCAACTTCTCCTATGCCAAAAGTAAAGTCATAGAAAATGGTGAGGGATATCAGCCGTATGGCTATTTGTCTAAAAAAGGTTACCCTGTCGGGCAATGTTTTGGCTGGGAGGCTATCGGTTATTTCAGAGATGAGGCGGACATTAAGAGCAGTCCGGTACAGAAATTCTCGGAAGTACGTCCAGGTGATGTCAAGTACAGGGATTTGAATGGTGATAACGTGATTGACAACAATGACCAGAAGGCGATAGGATATTCCACTGCCATACCGGAGATTTATTATGGCATTAACTTGGGATTTGAATATAAAGGTTTCGGTGTGGATGCTTTATTTCAAGGAGTAGGCCATTATAGCGTGATGTTGAATACTGCTAGCGTATATTGGCCGTTGAGGAACAACACGAATATTTCCAGCTGGTATCTGAACGACAGAATCCGCTGGACGGAAGAAACGAAAGATATCGCAAATGTTCCCCGCCTGACCACGCTGGATAATGCCAATAACTTCAGAAACAGTACACAGTGGTTGGAGAACGGGAGCTATTTCAAACTTCGTAACCTGAATGTCTACTATAACCTTCCTTCTTCTTGGGTGAAGAAAATGAGAATGGAGAAGATTCAGGTATATGCGAGAGCTAATAATCTTTTTTCGCTCGATCATGTGAAGTATATGAATTGTGAGGATTTGAACATCAATTATCCGGATATGACTTCCGTTTATTTCGGGTTGAATATTAACTTCTAAAATGTGAGATGACCATGAGAAAATATATCATACTATATACAGGTTTGCTGCTATCCGTATCGGGGTGTAGCTTGCTCGAACTGGACGAATCGACAGGCTTGGACAGAGAAGAGGCCTATTCCTACTTTAGCAATGTAAAAGGTTTGGCTACCTATGTTTATAGCCAGTTGCCCGGAGATCTCGGAGTGCTCGACGGGGCTTTGAGGGAGTCTGCGACGGATAATTCTGTTTATGTCTGGAGTGATAATAGTGTCCACGACTTTTATAACAATGCCTGGAGTCCCAACAATGCAGTCGATAATATGTGGTCGAAGTGCTATGGAGCTATCCGTTCCGTCAATTCATTCCTTGAAAACTATTCACAGGAAAAACTGGAGCGTTTCCGCTGGAATGATACGTATGAAGAAGACATTGCCAAGGCTACCATGTATCGTGAAGAATTACGGGTGTTGCGGGCTTTCTATCTGTTCGAACTGGCCAAACGATATGGTGACATTCCGCTTTTGACGCGTACATATACATTAGATGAAATCAATAGTGTGGAAAAGACTTCTTTCAATGAGGTGATAAAATATATCTGCGACGAATGTAGTGATGCGGCCAAGGTGCTGCCTGTCAGTCATCAAGACTTTTGGGCGGAGACGGGACGTGTGACCAAAGGCACAGCGTTGGCATTGAAATCCCGCGCTCTTCTTTACGCGGCGAGTTTGTTGCATAATCCCGCCCGGGATGCTGATAAATGGAAAGCGGCTGCCGATGCGGCTTATGCTATCATAAAAGAGAACTGGTACAGCTTGCCGAAGACGAATGCTGATCCTCTGTATGACAAGAATGGTGGGAACGATGTGTTGAAATCTCCGCAATTAATTTTTGAACGTAGAAATGGGGAAAGCTTTGATTTTGAAGCAAACAATTTACCTATCAGTTATGAAAAGGGTAAAACGGGTAACGTGCCCACCCAGAATTTGGTGGATGCTTTCCAAATGACTAATGGAAAAGACTTTGATTGGGAACAGATTGCGCCGGGGCAGAATCCGTATGAAGGCAGGGACCCGAGATTTTATAAAACAGTACTTTGTAACGGTGATACATGGATGAATTCGACTATCCAGTCTTATGAAGGAGGAAAAGACGGTGCCGGAACAGCCGGAGCAACTACCACAGGTTATTATTTGAAGAAGTATATGAATGAGACTGTCTCTTTAGCTCCCTCCAACGAGAAAAAGAAACCGCACCATTTCATTATATTCCGTTATGCGGAAATTCTCCTGAACTATGCGGAAGCAATGGATGCCTGGAAAGACGCCGATTATACGGATAATGATCATCCGTTGTCTGCACGTGCGGCACTGAATCAGGTGCGTACTGCTGCCGATATGCCTGCCATTACAACAAGTGGCGACGCGTTTACTGAAAGTGTTCGTCGTGAAAGACGAGTGGAACTTGCGTTCGAAGACCATAGGTTCTGGGACATCCGCCGTTGGAAGATCGGCGATAAAACCAAAGCTATTTACTGCATCAAGATCATCATGGAAAACGGCTCTCCTGTTTATAAGAAAGAATTGCTTGAAACACGTAACTGGGATGATAAGATGTACTTATATCCTATACCGCAGACAGAATATTATAAGAATCCTAATTTAGGTCAAAATACAGGCTGGTAACTATGAATAAGCGAACCCTAAAAGTTAGACAAAAACTTTTAGGGTTCATTTTTATGGAAAGAAGTTTTAAAGAATTGTGCGTTCATAAATTAATACGTAAAAAACGAATGTATAGGTCTGTATATGTGGAAAAGATGGAATGGTGAAATGAAAGAAGAGGATGCCGATTGAGATATTGGGGTATCAGGGGTAGGGAAGGCATTCTCTTCGAAGATAGGCCGGAAGGGTTACTTTCACAAGCAATCTTTCTGTTTGCTATCTCCTATTATATATAGGTAAGGGTTATGAATCTGGATTATTCCATATCTTCTTTGGTTCGCAGACTGACTAACTCTGTCCACTTAATGATACTTAAATCGAACCCTCCTTTCTCCAAGTATTGGAGGGCGGTTCTAAAATGGCGGATCACTTTTTCGGCATCATTTGTTGTTCTATACTCAAGTTCTCCAAGTGCATATTCAAGACGTGCCATTTGTATGTAATCTAATAAGGTATAGTTTTCGTCAACGGATAAAGTTGAAAGATAGTTCAACAGGTCGGATGCTTTTTCTCGTTCTTCATCTGATAAGTTGGAGATGGGGCGGCGCGCGATAGGGTGCTGCATTAATAGAATAATGTTTTCTTTCAGGTCGTCATACATATCTTTGTTATGTTTGTCGCATCATTTCCCTGTGGTGCGCGGTTAAAAAAGAGAGCGTGGAAAACTACCACTGTATGCCAACCATAGGCTCGGCAAAGACCCTCCGCGACATAAGTGATAGTCCCACGCCCATTGGGTATATAAACAAATTATATACAGAAGTGTGCGCGAGACCTGACATCACTTATTGCCATTCGCGGTAAATTTTTGCCGAATTTATGGTTGAATGCAATAAATAACCGTTCTCAATAAAATGTTCCTCTCTACGTATGAAAGGAAACCGCTACAAAAGTAGCAATAAATATCTGTAAAGCAAGTAATCTTGTTTTATAATTTCATAGATAGTTCTGAATCATCTGTGCTTGCAGTGTTTTTATTACTCTTATTTTGCAAGGGCTATTTTCTATCTTATCCAGTAAATCACCAGCTTCAGTCTGAACAATAATCACCTCTAAACACTTTTGTTTATTATATAGTTTGTTTATTTTTGCTAGTAGAAAGTTTGCAGAATCAAACTCTCTTTGAATTATAATAGGAGTCAGACTTTCTTTTAAAAAACCATCAACAGTTGAATTACGCTGAACAGGGACCGCATTGATGTTTTTTAATATCTCCAATTCAAATTCAGTCTTCTCAATATAACTTCTCTCACCTTTTTTTAATAACTGAGACTCTGTAATAATCATTTTACAAAGACGCTGCTTGGATAAACTTACAGCATCTTCGGAAATATCTATCCCGATGTAGTTTCGTCCCATTGATTTCGCAGCTACACAAGTCGTTCCGCTTCCACAAAAAGGATCCAACACAATATCACTCTCATCAGTTGTGACTTCAATAATCTTTTTAAGAAGTGCAACTGGCTTTTGGGTAGGATATCCACAGCGCTCTTTGGCTTTGGGATTGAGAAACGGAATTTCCCATACATCAGATAAAGGGACACCTTTCTTGCTTGTTGGTTTTACGATTTCTCCATCTGCATTTCTCTTATAAACGGCTTTCCCAAATAGGTCTCTTTCTCTCTCTTGAAGAATTTGGTCAATGTTTGTTGTAGCAGAATAATCCGTATACAGCTTATTAAATTTAAAATTCTCACATTTTGAGTAAAAGAAAATTATTTGATGAGCGTTTTGAAGTCCGCTTTTAGAATTTGACCATCTCTTGTAAGTCCAAACAATTTCATTAACAAAGTTATCTTCGCCAAAAATTTCATCTAAAACGAAACGTAGATGATGAGAAGCCGTTTTGTCACAATGAAGTAACAATGAGCCATCATCTCGCAAAACTCGCTTACACTCAATTAAAGCCTCTTTTATCAGGCTTAAGTATTCATCCAACGATTTGTATTTATCGTCAAAAGAGTATATTTTATCGCGAGATGAATCAGTAAGCTTATGCTTTTTTTGAGTAAAAAAAGGAGGGTCAAGATAAACCATGTTAATACTTTGGGTGGCGATTCCTTTTAGTATTTCTCGGCAATCACCAAGCAAAATTGTATTAATCATTGTTGCTTGCAGTTCTCTCATAGGCAATTTCTTCTAAAACTTGTTTTAAGTCGATTCCTGTGTATCGTTTAACAAACTCCCATGCATAATCTCCTGCATAGTATTCACCGTTAACTCCACTGTAAAGAGTCTCGAGTGTTTCTTGAATCTTAATAGCTTGGGCTCTTTGAGGATAGTAGAACATAACACGGATGGGTGTAAAACCTGCTCCAGTGATAACCTTTACTCTAGTGTGTTCTTTTGTTATATGGTCGCCATCAGTTGTTGCGTCTCTCCACTTGATTTCAATGGCATCTGTACCATTAAGAAAATCTATCTCAAAAGTTTTAGGCTTTTGGCCTAAAGTATTAGGGATCTTAGTCTTGCATCCTTCTGGATAAACTTCGGTAAAACAAAGCGTTGTGGCTTCTTCCAAAAAAGAGCCGGCATACTTGTACAAGAAACGACCTGTATTTTGATATTCGTCGATAAGTTGGCCTTCTTCGTTAGAAATACCGAGAACACGATAAATCAAATAGTGTGACGTATCATCATCCTTCATTTCCTTTTTTCTCTGAGCGATTTGGGAATGAAGAGTCTTAGTATATTTGTCTGCCAGCTTCTTAATTTTATCTTTTATTGCCATATAAATACGATTAAAAATTAGATAAGGGAGCTTTCTAAGTTTGGCTGATACTCCCTCAATATGCAAAAGTACAAAAAAAGCAAACCGCAAAGACTTTTTTGTTATTTAAGACTTTCTTTTTTCATGGGTATATAAACAGAATAATTGTAATTCATCCTTCTGTTTTTTTTGCATAAACCACCAGTTTTCCAGCTCCGTAGCGTATCAACAATCCGCGCTCGATAAAGGTATTTAGTTCATTGAGTGCCCGTTGCTTGTCATGCCCTGTCAATCGGCAATAATCTGCACGGGTCAAACAGGGAAATCGTTGGAGGTGTTCGTTGATGATAGCCAGACACTCTTTTTCACTGTGCCCTTTTCCGGTAGGACGGGTGAACGATTTGCCGCGCTCTGGTCTCATTTGCTGGCCTACTTCTCTTTTGAACTGTTTGCCTGCCCGGAAATTGATGTTTTTCAGGCTGATGGATTGGGCGTGCACATCTTTCTTTTTCATCGCTGGAGGTCCTTGCAGAGAGACGGAAAAATATCCGATATCACCTAGCTCCACAATCCATCCATTTGCAAGCAGGTCTCTTAATTCATTTTGAAAAGACTGCATGGCACCAACCAATAAGCTACGGCTTATTCCGGTGAATTTGTGAACACGATCCAGGAATTCTTCCTGATCGATTGTTCCGTTGAAAACAACACGGGGATGAAGTGGCTGTTCTTCGCCTTTCTTCTGAATGTCGGGCGTGTCGTAAAGGTCGTAATGTATACTCATAATCAGAATTGTTTTATACCGGTACTTTTATTTATCCGATTGCCTGTGAGGATTTGTTTTATTAGCTATTCTTACTTCGTATGACTATAGTCTTTCTTTCGTATAACTATAGTCATACGCAAGGGAGACTATAGTTATCTTTTCGAATAACTATAGTTATACGAAAAGATATCAGGCAACAAAGGTAATCTTTTTAGGTAATAAAACTAATTATATTAGTAAGAAAGAAATAAAAACGTCGCAAATATTGTTTATTACCTTATGCCACCCTTTCCTTTTTTAATAAATTAGCTAGAAAGTGTGGTGTTTATTGAATAAGAACCCTTATTTTTGCAGCATGTTACAATTTGAGAATCAAAAGATAAAGCAAATAGTTCGCAAGGTGCTTCCGGTAGTAACGCTGGGAGCTATGTTATATTCCTGCGCCAGTATTGGACGGCCGGACGGAGGCCCTTATGATGAGACGCCACCCCGTTTCATCGGTAGTACTCCTGCTGCGGGTGCTCTGAATAATGAAAGGACTAAAATTTCTTTGGTATTTGATGAGTTTATTAAGTTGGAGAAAGCAACCGAGAAAGTCGTTGTTTCTCCTCCTCAGATACAGCAACCGGAGATAAAGGCTTCCGGCAAGAGAATACAAGTGAACCTGCTCGACTCTTTGAAGCCCAATACTACCTACACGATTGACTTCTCGGATGCGATTGTCGATAATAATGAAGGTAATCCGCTAGGGAATTTTGCATTTACGTTCTCTACCGGTACGGAGATCGATACGATGGAGGTGTCGGGAACAATGCTCGATGCTTCTAATCTGGAACCGATTAAAGGTATGCTCGTCGGACTGCATTCCAACCTGAACGATTCGGCTTTCAATAAATTGCCTTTCGACCGTGTGGCACGTACAGACAGCCGTGGCCGTTTCTCTATCCGGGGTATAGCTCCCGGTAAGTATCGTATCTACGGTTTGATGGATGCCGACCAGAACTTTACTTTTAATCAGAAGAGCGAGATGATTGCTTTCCACGATTCGTTGATTATCCCTCGTATGGAAGAACGTGTCCGCATGGATACGGCTTGGGTCGATTCATTGACTTACGACACGATTGTTGAGAAGAAATATATGCATTATTTGCCGGATGATGTCATCCTCCGTGCCTTTAAAGAACTCAACTATTCGCAATATCTTATCAAGTCGGAAAGATTGGTTCCGCAGAAATTCACGTTCTACTTTGCCGGTAAAGCCGATACTTTGCCTGTATTGAAAGGCTTGAACTTCGATGAAAAGGATGCTTTTGTTATCGAAAAGAATCAGCGGAATGACACCATCCATTATTGGGTAAAAGACTCCCTGCTCTTTAAACAAGATACGCTGGCTATGAGCCTGACTTATCTTTATACGGATACATTGAATCAGTTAGTGCCCCGTACAGATACGCTCAACCTCGTTTCGAAGCAAAAATATAAGAAAGAGGAGCCGGATAAGGACAAAAAGAAAAAGAAGAAAAAGAAAGGTGAAGAGGATGAACCCGAACCGACAAAATTCTTGCCGGTAAATGTCGGGGCTCCTTCGTCAATGGATGTATATGGTTCTATCTCTTTGAGTTTTGAAGAACCGATAGCCAGTTTTGATACTGCGGCCATCCATCTGCGGCAAAAGGTAGATACGCTTTGGAAAGATATACCATTCGACTTTGAACAGGACTCTGTGAATCTAAAGAGGTTTAATCTGTATTATGATTGGGAGCCGACGCTGGAATATGAATTTTCGGTAGATTCGACTGCGTTCCATGGTATATACGGACTGTTTACAGACAAAATAAAACAAGGGTTCAAGGGGCGTAGTTTGGAAGAATATGCCAAAATCACGTTTGTGGTGACGGGAGCGGAACCTAATGCTTTCGTTGAACTGTTGGATGCGCAGGATAAAGTGGTACGCCGAAGAAGAGTAGAGGAGGGAGGTTATGTCGACTTTTATTACTTAAATCCCGGTAAGTATTCCGCCCGGTTGATTAACGACCGGAATGGAAACGGTGAATGGGATACCGGCAATTTTGAAAAAGGAGTGCAGCCCGAAGAGGTGTATTATTATAATCAGATTTTAGAGCCGAAAGCCAACTGGGATCTAGAACAAAGTTGGGATATTCATGCAGTTCCGCTAGATAAGCAAAAGCTGGATGAACTTAAAAAACAAAAACCAGATGAAGACAAGAAGAAAAAGGATCGGGAACGAAATAGTCAGAACCGCCGTCGTTAGCGTTCGACGCAATTTTATTATCGGATTAGTGGCCTTACTGATGGGAGCTTTCGCCCTTCCTGCCAGTGCTCAATGTGAAGCGAAGAATGATGCGTTTCAATCCGGCGAACACGTAATGTATGATTTATACTTTAACTGGAAGTTTGTCTGGGTGAAAGCCGGACTTGCCAGTTTGACGACGAATGCGACTACTTATCATTCACAACCAGCCTACCGGATTAACCTGCTTGCTTTGGGCAGTAAACGGGCGGACTTCTTTTTCAAGATGCGCGATACGCTGACTTGTGTGATTGGAGAAAAACTGGAGCCGCGCTATTTCCGTAAAGGTGCCGAAGAGGGAAAACGTTACACGGTCGATGAGGCTTGGTTTTCTTATAAGAACGGTCTTTGCCTGGTAAATCAGAAGCGTACTTACCGGGATGGAGCGTTTGATGAATCTGAAGCTAGCGATAGCCGTTGTATATACGATATGTTAAGCATCTTAGGACAGGCACGTTCTTATGACCCTGCTGATTATAAGGTGGGAGACAAGATTAAATTTCCGATGGCTACGGGACGTAAAGTGGAAGAACAGACGCTTATTTATCGCGGTAAAGAAAATGTAAAAGCAGAAAATGGAGTGACTTACCGTTGTCTGATTTTCTCATTAGTTGAATATGATAAGAAAGGGAAAGAGAAGGAAGTGATTACTTTCTTCGTAACGGACGATTTGAACCATCTTCCTGTCCGTCTGGACTTATTCCTGAATTTTGGTTCGGCAAAAGCATTCTTGAATAATGTGACCGGCAACCGGCATCCGCTGACTTCTATCGTTAAATAGATAAAGAGATTTTTTATTCCTGAACTTCGAAAGGCACTTTCTGGTCTTTCCGGAATACGCTGGATTCAAAAGTGGCAATCAAATCTCCGTTCTGGTTCGTTACATCTACCTGATAGCAGCCTGTACTTCGACCGATGTAGCGTTCGCGTGCTTCGGCAAAAAGGGTGTCGCCAGGTCCGCTTGCGCGTAGAAAAGTGATGCTGGACGAGAGAGAGAAAGCTAGTGTACCGTGCGAGTTGGCTGCTGCGGCCAGTGCCAGGTCCGCTAATGTGAAAATGGCTCCTCCTTGTGTACGGGCGCCTGCATTCAGATGTTCGGGTTTTATTTCTAACTTGGCTTTACTGTATCCTTTGCGTACTTCCAGCAGTACTACTCCTGCGTTTTCGGCAAATAAATCATTCTTAAAGAATTCTTGTGGGGTCATATGAGTTTATTTAAAGTTGTCAACATTGTATCTCTAGGTGTGATTCATCTTTATAAATCTACTATTTCTTTTGCAAATGTACCAAAATTGTCCTTCATTTGGATTATTTAGGTCGGTCAATTCTATTTAAATGCACTACTTTTGCCATCAGGAAAATTAATCACTTAACAAATAATCCCTGTATTATGAAAACAATTCTTAGCGCATTAGGACTTTCCCTATTGATCTTTACGAGTTGCGGTGGACAAAAAAAGGTTGAAGTAGACTTTATTCAGGACAACATCGACAACGCTGTGGCACAGAACACAATCCAGACGGACATTATTGAGAAGTCCGGTAAAATCTTGAATCCGAGAACAATCAACGAAGATGGGAGTATCTCTTACATACCTATGGAAGACTGGTGCTCAGGTTTCTTTCCCGGTAGTATATGGTTGACTTATAATCTGACGGGTGATAAGAAATGGTTGCCGCTGGCAGAGAAATACACAGAGGCTCTTGATTCAGTGAAATATTTGAAATGGCACCATGATGTAGGGTTCATGATCGGTTGCAGTTATTTGAACGGCTATCGCATGGCAGATAAGAAAGAGTATAAAGACGTCATTATAGAAGCTGCCAGATCATTGTCCACTCGTTTTCGTCCGAATGCAGGCGTTATCCAGTCATGGGATGCCGATAAAGGCTGGCAAGGAACACGGGGATGGAAATGTCCGGTGATTATTGATAATATGATGAATCTCGAACTCTTATTTGAAGCAACAGCCCTTTCCGGGGATTCTACTTTCTATAATATTGCAGTGAAACATGCTGATACAACAATGGCTCACCATTTCCGTCCAGACAACAGCTGCTACCATGTGGTAGATTACGACCCGGAGACAGGAGAAGTGCGTAAGAGACAAACTGCACAGGGATATGCCGACGAATCGGCTTGGGCTCGCGGACAAGCATGGGCTTTGTATGGATATACTACCTGTTATCGCTATACCAAAGATAAGAAATATCTCGACCAGGCACAAAAGGTCTATAATTTCATCTTTAATAATAAGAACTTGCCGGAAGACCTCGTGCCATATTGGGATTATGATGCTCCGAATATTCCGAACGAACCTCGCGATGCTTCTGCAGCAGCTTGTACAGCCTCTGCCCTTTACGAACTGGATGGCTACCTGCCGGGCAACCACTACAAGGAAACTGCTGATAAGATAATGGAAAGTTTAGGCTCACCTGCTTATCGTGCAAAGGTCGGAACAAACGGCAACTTTATCCTGATGCACTCCGTTGGCAGTATTCCTCACGGTCAGGAAATTGACGTTCCTTTGAACTATGCTGACTATTACTTCCTGGAAGGACTGATGCGTAAAAGAGATTTGGAAAAGAAATAAGAAATAGACAATGAACGGTAAACAGTGAACGGTGAATGCTTGGCGGATTCTGACGGAAAATGTTTACCGTTTATCATTCGCTACTTATTGTTTATAACTCTCTATTGACCGTTTGTCATTTACCTGTTTTAATCATTTATCATAAACTATCATGAATAAACCTATTAACCTTCTTGTTGGAGGATTGACGCTGTTTGCCGCACAAGGTTGCAAGGCTCCGAAACAAGTGTCCCAACAAGCGGAGCATCCTAATATAATCTATGTATTTCCCGATCAATACCGTAACCAGGCGATGGGCTTCTGGAGCCAGAACGGATTCCGGGATAAAGTAAACTTTGAAGGAGACCCCGTGCATACTCCTAATCTGGATGCCTTTGCACGTGAATCTATGGTCTTGTCGTCTGCGCAGAGTAACTGTCCGTTGAGCAGCCCCCATCGTGGAATGTTACTGACCGGTATGTATCCGAACAAAAGTGGTGTACCATTGAATTGCAACTCTACACGTCCGATCAGTTCCTTGCGCGAGGATGCGGAATGTATCGGCGATGTATTCAGCAAAGCAGGCTATGACTGTGCTTATTTTGGCAAACTTCATGCTGACTTCCCAACTCCGAACGATCCCGAACATCCGGGACAGTATGTGGAAGAAAAACGTCCGGCATGGGATGCCTATACACCGAAAGAACGCCGGCACGGTTTTAACTACTGGTATTCTTACGGAACATTTGATGAACACAAGAATCCGCATTACTGGGATACGGATGGTAAGAGACATGATCCGAAGGAATGGTCACCTTTGCATGAATCAGGCAAAGTCATTTCTTATCTGAAAAATGACGGTAACGTGCGTGATACCAAGAAACCTTTCTTTATAATGGTGGGTATGAATCCTCCCCATAGCCCGTATCGTTCTTTGAATGACTGTGAAGAGCAGGATTTTAATCTTTATAAAGATCAGCCTCTGGATAGTCTGCTGATTCGCCCGAATGTCGATTTGAAGATGAAGAAAGCGGAGTCCGCACGTTATTATTTCGCTTCCGTAACCGGAGTAGACCGTGCTTTCGGACAGATTTTGACGACATTGAAAGAGCTGGGATTGGATAAGAATACAGTCGTAATTTTTGCTTCCGACCATGGTGAGACGATGTGTAGCCAGCGCACTGATGATCCGAAGAATTCCCCTTATTCTGAATCCATGAATATTCCGTTTCTGGTTCGTTTTCCCGGTAAGATTCAGCCGCGGGTAGATGATTTATTGCTCTCTGCTCCTGATATTATGCCTACGGTGCTTGGCTTATGCGGGCTGGGTGATTCTATTCCGGCAGAAGTGCAGGGACGTAATTTTGCTCCTCTTTTCTTCGATGAAAAGGCTGAAATTGTTCGCCCTACAGGTGCACTGTATATTCAGAATGTAGACGGTGATAAAGATGAAAATGGATTGGTGCAGACTTACTTCCCTTCTTCAAGAGGTATCAAGACAGCTCAATATACATTGGCTTTATATATCGACCGTGATACGAAGCAATTGAAGAAAAGCCTCTTATTCGATGATGTAAAAGATCCATATCAGCTGCATAACTTGCCTTTGGAAGAAAATAAGGAGATTGTGGCAAAACTTTGCGGTGAAATGGGAGCTATGTTGAAAGAGATTAACGATCCTTGGTATACGGAAAAGATTCTGTCGGATCGGATCCCTTATTAGCGATTTATGTATTCTTATATAATCATTTAGGCACGGATTACACGGATTTCACGGTCTTTAGTGTTCTCATTGTTGCAAGGCAACCGCGTTCATCCGTGTAATCCATGCCTAAAAAACGAAAGCAATTCAGTAATGAAAGACAGTTGTTTTATAGTATTATTCCTTTTGGGAATTATTCCTTCAGCTTTCGCCCAACTCATCGGATTTGAAAAGGAAGTGCCCGAAACATTTAAAGTTTCCGGAAAGGGAGAAGTGAAAATCTCTTCTCTTTTTTACAAGGAGGGTGAAAGCAGTCTGGAATGGGACTTTCAGCCCGGTTCTACACTGGATGTTCAGATTGCTCCTTTATCGTTGAATACGAGAAACGAGAAGCAGTTCGGCATTACTTTGTGGATTTATAATGAGAAACCACAGCAGGATTCTATTCGTTTTGAGTTTCTGAATAAAGAGGGAGAAGTCTCTTATTGGTTCTCTTATCGTTTGCAGGCAGCAGGATGGCGGGCTTGCTGGATCTCTTTTGAGTATATGCAGGGCGACAAGAAAGATAAGAAGATCGTAGCCTATCGGCTGGTTGCCCCGCAACGGAAGGGACGTATCTTTCTTGACCGTCTCATTTTCCCGGAAAAGAAAATGAATCTTCGTACCACTCCCGACCAGCAGTTGCCTGCTAATAATGGGCTGTCTAATCGTGATTTGTGGCATTGGTGTCTGGTGTGGAAATGGGAACAACAGTCGTATGCTATTCCTCTGCCTTCTAAATTGACAAGCGAGCAAAAGAAGGAGCTGAAGACTATCGAACAACGTTTGACTGACTTTTTGGAAGTGAAAAAGGCTCCGCAAGGACCGATTAATGCTGCCTATAAAACGTTTGAGAAAGCGGCTATCAGTCCATCCATCGCCGGAACGGGATTTATAGGAACTCCTATTGTTGCTCCTGATGAACAGGACAAGAAGAAAGGGGAGATGTCATGGAATGATATTGAAACGATGCTTTCCGGTTTTGCCTATGATGCTTATTATAACCGGAACGAAACATCAAAGAAAAACTACTTTACTGTGTTCGACTATGCTATCGATCAGGGATTTGCCTATGGCAGCGGTATGGGTACCAATCATCATTATGGTTATCAGGTGCGTAAGATATATACGACTGCCTGGCTGATGCGTGATGCAATCTATAAACATCCTCATCGGGATGCTTATCTCTCCACACTGCGTTTTTGGGCGGCTCTGCAAGAAACCCGTCAGCCATGTTCTCCAACGCGTGACGAATTGTTGGATTCCTGGCATACGTTATTGATGGCGAAGTTTATTTCCGCTATGATGTTTCCCGATGCAAGGGAACAAGCGCAAGCTTTGAGCGGCTTGTCGCATTGGTTGTCTTCTTCTTTGCGTTATACTCCGGGAACGATCGGTGGTATAAAGGTAGACGGTACGACGTTCCATCATGGCGGTTTCTATCCGGGATATACTACTGGAGTACTTGCGACTGTAGGAGAATATATTGCATTTACCAATGGCACAAGTTTTGAGCTGACAGAAGATGCGCGCAAACACATGAAATCAGCCTTTATTGCTATGCGCAATTATTGTAATCTCTATGAATGGGGCATCGGAATCAGTGGCCGTCATCCTTTTGGAGGGAAGATGGGAAGCGATGATATCGAAGCATTTGCCAATATCGCTTTATCCGGCGATTTGTCCGGTCAGGGAAACGCGTTTGATCGTGGTCTGGCTGCCGACTATTTACGTCTGATACGCAATAGTGATACTCCGAATGCGCGTTTCTTCAAGAAGGAAGGTATTCAACCGGCACAGGCTCCACAGGGATTCTTCGTTTACAACTACGGTTCGGCGGGGATTTTCCGTCGTGCGGATTGGATGGTGACATTGAAAGGATATACCACTGATGTATGGGGGGCTGAAATTTATACGAAAGATAACCGTTACGGACGTTATCAGAGCTATGGTTCCGTGCAGATTATGGGGAAAGGAAGTCCCGTGTCACGTGCCGGAAGCGGCTTTGTGCAGGAGGGATGGGACTGGAATCGCTTGCCGGGTACAACGACCATTCATTTGCCTTTTGAGTTACTCGACAGTCCGCTGAAAGGAACAACTATGGCACACTCCAAAGAGAATTTTTCCGGAAGCAGTTCTTTGAATGGCCAAAATGGTATGTTTGCTATGAAGTTGTCAGAACGGGATTATGAGAACTTCACACCGGACTTTGTGGCCCGTAAATCTGTTTTCTGTTTTGATAACCGGATGGTTTGCCTGGGAACAGGTATCTCGAACTCTAATGCGGACTATCCTACGGAAACCACTCTTTTCCAGACAAAATACAATGGGAAGGAGCCCAAGGTGGGAGAGGATAACTATTGGCTTCATGATGGTTATGACAATTATTATCATGTAGTGGACGGAACCGTTCGTTCACAAGTGGCAGATCAAGAATCACGACATGAAAAGACACGTGAAGTAACCAAGGGGAAATTCTCTTCTGCCTGGATAGAACATGGTAAGGCTCCGAAAGACGGAACATACGAGTATATGGTGCTGATTCAGCCTTCGGCTTCCGAACTCGACGAGCTGCGTAAAACCTCTGTATACGAGGTGTTGCAACGCGATCAGACTGCTCACGTAGTCTTTGACAGGAAAACGGAGATTACGGCCTATGCTGCATTTGAAAACTACCATCCAGCCAGCGACAGAATATTCATCGCTATTCCGGCGGAAACGATGGTGATGGCAGGTAAAGAAGGAGAAGGGATGATTCGTATCAGTGTATGTGACCCTAATCTGAATATTGCGGAAAAGACTTATACGACGAAAGAACCGAGTCGCCCGATTACTAAAAAGGTATTGCTGAAAGGACGTTGGACATTGAAGAATCCACAGGAAAATGTGCGGTTGGAACAACAAGGTAATAACACGCAGTTGACAGTCGTCTGCCAGCATGGGCAGCCTGTTGAGATGGTAATGCAATCCGATTGATTTAGTTTTATAGAGAAATGATCGTAAAGAATAAGAGGTGCACATTTTGTGCACCTCTTGCTTTTTTCTTTCAACAATTTCTTTTCTACCATTTAGGATTCTGGTCTCCCTCCAATGCCGGATTCAGCTCCATAGCTGCCAATGGAATAGGACGCAGATTAAATTTAGAATCAATGTCACTGTTAATATCCGGATTGTGTGCTTTTGCATATTCAGAAAGTTTGCCGGTACGGGTCAGGTCAGCGAAGCGATGATATTCGCCGGCTAGTTCGCGGGCACGTTCATTCAGAATATAGTCAATATTCATTTCACTTGCAGTAGCTAAAGTTGCATTGGCACGATTGCGGACAATGTTAATGTATCGAGCGGCATTTGTTCCATCATTGAGTTTCACATATGCCTCGGCGGCAATTAAATTTGTTTCTGCCAGTCGAGCCAGATAAATGTCACGCATGGAAGAAGTAGTACTGAAATAAGTGCGTCCGTTCTCTGTATCATCAAATTTGCGGAAGGAAGCAACACCATACACGTCTTCTTTCATTTTTGTTTCATAACTGGTTTCATCTCCATTGATGTTGGTACCCATGGGAAGCATTTCCACTACTTGCGCATTAGCACGACTCGGTAGTGCTGCACGCCAGGCATCCACATTTTCTATTTCCCATGACGGGCAATAGTAGTAGGTGACAGCACTTGTGTTTTTATTGTCATCGTAATAATCCCAGTAACTTTGACGAAGTTCTGTCATAAATGTGCTTTCATAACGGATATCCAGATTGGGTGAGGAAGTATTGGTGTTAAAGACTTCATGCATCCACAAGGTAGGAGTCAATGTAGACGAAGTATATTTATGACCTTTTTCCTGTCCGTCCAGGTAATCGCAGAAATGAGCCTGTTGTTTGTTTCCGTCTGCTTTCGGGTCGTTGACAGTAGCAACATTGTAAACCACTGAGAAAAGGACTTCGGCATTACCTTCGCCTGCATTGCTGAATAAAGTCGGGAATGAAGTAGTCAGAGCTGCTCCCGCACCTGCTGCATTGGCAGCTGTGATAGCGTCACGATAGTCCTGGTCATTATTGGTAAGATATCCTCTTGATAGCAGGGCTTTAGCCAGGTAGTGGTAGGCGGATTTCCGGTTGAAGCGGCCGTCTGTTGCACTTTCAGGCAAGTTGACAGAAGTGGATAATGCACCCATTTCGGAAATGATAAATCCATAAACATCCGTTGCCGAGCTGCGGGCAATACCTGTGATAGGAGTGGCGGAACGTTCCGTTATCATCGGCACGCCGCCGAATTGCTGTACCAGATTTAAATAGAACAAGGCACGCAGACCGCGAGCTTCATCGATACGACCGGCACGGCTTGCCTCTTTTTCACCCCAGTAAATAACTTCATTAGTCAAGGAAATGGCTTTGTAATGATTTGTATAAAAGGTCTGCACGTTCTCCTCTGCGGCAGAATAGGCATTGCTGTACAGATTACACGTCGGAACGGATGTACGGCCGGTAGCGAATAAATCTGTTCCTCCTTCAAAGAGCCACGGGTCACCGCCGTATATGGTACGCAATGAACTGTAAGCTGCATTCGACAGAGATTCAAAACCTTCGGCTGTTCCATAATAGTCGGCACCGGGAATGTCGGATTTCAAGTCTTGATTCAGGAAATCGGAGCAACCGGTAAACAGGGTTAGTAGTGCTGTAGCTGTAAGTATATATATTTTTTTCATAATTGTAATGGTGATTAGAATTTAACATTAAGACCTATCTGGTAAGAAATGGAACTTGGGCCGCCTGTTCCGTCAAGTATAGCGGCATCTGCCCATTCCGGATCAAATCCTTTATAGTCTGTGAAAGTGAACGGATTCAATACGTTGGCATATATACGCAAATGTTCGATACCGATCTTCTTGGTGAGTTGCTTGTCGAAAGTATATCCCAGCGTGATGTTCTTGATTTTCCAATAAGAAGCATCTACATAATTGTTTGACTTGAATTCAGTGTTCTTACCAGTGTACCAGCCATTGCCGCCACCATGATTGTAGTTGACATCGTTGAGCGGGTAGGGGTAGCTGCCTACGTGGGTTTGTCCGGCAACAACTGTGCGATCGGAAGTCAGGGAAGACGGATTGCTTCCATCCCATGTGTAGTTGAATACTGGTGCACCTTCCGGGATGTAGAAGTCCATTTTTAGTTTCGTACGGCCACGGTCGGAATAATCCGTGAATTCTTGCATAAACGGACTGTAGAGCGTGTGTCCTTGTTTGGTGTTTACAGACATGGAGAAATCCCAGTTCTTGTAAGAGAAAGACGTGGAAAGAGTACCTGTCCATTTGGGCATGGCCTGACCGATAATCTGGCGGTCGCTGTCGTCTATTTTACCATCCTTGTTGATGTCTTCGTAGGTCATGCAGCCCTCAAAATAGCCATACCATTCACTCTTGGTTTTCGTCACTCCGTCAATCGTTACTTTCTCATTGGCTGTTGCTTGTGTGCAGATGCCCGTTTGACGTAAGTCGTAAGCCACGTCGATGGGCTGTCCGATAAACCAACGTTCAGCACGCATATCTTCTTTTTTACCTTGCAGTTCGAGAATCTCATTCTTGTTTTTAGCAAATGTTGCGGTGACATCCCAATAAAAGTTTTTGGTCTGAAGCAAAACACCTTTCAACATAAGTTCGATACCACTGTTGCGGACTTTTCCGACATTGGCAGTCATTGTACCTGTGGGAGAACCTTGCTCAAGCAATAATTTCTGATCCATCAGCAGGTCTTTGGAGGTTTTGTTATACCAGTCGATGGTACCGGACAGGCGACCGTTGAAGAAACCGAAGTCCAGACCAAAGTTCAACTCAGTCGTTTTCTCCCAGCTCAATAACTCATTGATGACTTCGGGACCGTAACCCTTTCCAAAGCTGGAATAATAAAGCTGATTAGCTAGAAACATAGTTTCATAGTTGCCTACGGAAGCATTGTTGCCCGTTGCTCCGAAACTGCCACGAAGTTTCAGGTTGCTGATCCACGGAGCTTTGTCTTTGATAAATGATTCCTCACTGATGCGCCATGCCAAAGCTGCGGAAGGGAAACTTCCCCAGCGATGTCCGTCCTGAAATTTGGAAGAGCCATCCCAACGGGAAGAGATTGTCGCCAGATAACGTCCTTTATAAGCATAGTTCAAACGAAGCGCGTAGGATAGCATGGTCGCCTTTCCGTAAGAACTCTCAATATCGCTGTAACTTTTGGCAGAGCCCATATTATACCATAATGTTTTCGGAGTGACTCCTTCGCCGGTTAAGGCGTATTTCTCTGCTTCTGTGCTGTATACGCTCAACAATGCCATGGCGTTAAAGCTATGGTCTTCCTTGACCGTCTTGACGTAATTCACCTGAGTGTCCCAAGTATAGGAGAAAGATTCATTGCGGGTGACGGTAGCCGAAGAAGTTCCGGTAGGGTTTGTTGAAGCATTATATGTGCTGGATTGTGCAGACGACAGTCCTCCGTAATATTCCCCTTTGCGACGGGTAGAGAACGTAGGAGAGAAGGTAGTCTTGATAATCACGTCATTGACCGGTTGATATTGGGCGTACATCGTTCCCAGCACACGATATCCTTTCGTCTTGTCCTCCGAATTCTGAGAGTCGATCAGCGGAGAAACGGAAGAAGAAAACCCGGCGGGGAAAGTAGAGCTGGAAGCCTGTCCCGGTGCTAAATCTTTGCCCGGGAGGTAGTTGACCTCACCGGTTTCTGTGTTATAAGGCAGCCAATATCCATTAGCGCGGAATGACTCTTGAACGGCACGTTTGGAACCGTAGTCATAATTGAAAGCGACTAGATTGGCTGTTGCCCCTACCTTGATATATTTATTGATTTTGCCGTCAATAGCCATTTTCACATTGAAGCGTTTCATACCATCGCCCATCACTCCGTCCTCCTGCTGATAGCCGGCTCCAAGGCGGTAGGATACTTTTTGTCCGGCGCCTGCAACTTGGATGAAGTGATTCTGCTGTGTTCCGTCCTTCAACATCAAATCACGCCAGTCTGTAAAATCTCTGTTGATGAACTGTTCGCGCATCTTAGTAGAAAGAGCATTTCCTTTGTCATTCCAGACAGAGGCAAGGTTACCCTCAGTCATTTCAAGTGGCAGACGACCATCCACAATTCCCGCATTCTTCACAGGAGAAGTATATTTCATATAACGATAATCCATCCATTCCACATCGTCCATGAATTCGGGCATGCGGGCTACTGTCTTATAGCCTACATAACCATCGTATGTAACGTTTACTTTCATTTCCGCCCCTACTTGAGCCGATTTAGTAGTAACGATGACTACACCGTTCGTGGCGCGTGAACCATAAATGGCTGTGGAGGAGGCGTCTTTCAATATATCTATTTTCTCTATATCCGACGGGTTCAAGAAATTGATATCATCACATACCACTCCATCTACTACGAATAAAGGACTTGTACTGCTACCTAATGTACTTTTACCACGAATGGAAATGCTGAAGCTTTCGCCTACACGGCTGGATGATTGGGAAATATCGACTCCGGGCACTTGTCCTTGCAAGGATTCCATGACGGTTGATGCACCTTTGCCGGTCAATTTTGCGTTGTCCACACTACTGATTGCTCCGGTCAAATCGGATTTTTTTGCACACCGTAACCCACAACGACCACTTCATCAAGAGTCTGAAGGTCTTCCGTCAGCTTTACTGTTAGGTTTGTCTGGTCGGCAATTGTAATTGTTTGTGGAAGATAGCCGATAAACGAGATTTTGATTTTTGCACCTTTTGAAACGGCTGGCAAGGTAAATTTCCCATCAATGTCTGTGATTGTTCCGTTGGTTGTACCGATTTCTGTTACATTGGCCCCAATTACAGGTTCGCCGGTTGAATCGAGTACTGTACCTGTGATCTGACGGCCTTGTGCAAAGGCAATTAAACATAGCATGCTCAGAAAAAGAGTCACTGCTAATTTTCGGACTTGCGTTTTTAGATCCATAATTTTATGTTTTTATAGTTATTAAATAAGGTGTATAACAGGATAATTTATGCTGTTACGATATGCGAAATTAAAAATTATTTATAGTTGTAATGTGGAAAAATTAATCTTTGATGTGAATTTTTTAGTCAGTATGCAGGAATGATGCCTTTTGCAGCAGTATCTTTACAATAAAAGAAGATAGCAGATCTTTTACAGACCTGCTATCTTCTTTTTATTGTAAAGCTTGGAAATATAAATATTACTTATTCAGTCTCCATTCGAAACCGTCTTTGGTATCTTTGATTTCAAATCCGAGTGCTGTCAGTGTGTTGCGGATCTCGTCGGAAGTAGCCCAGTCTTTGTTGGCTTTCGCTTTCATACGTTGTTCCAGTAGCATATCTACTACCTTGCCGTAAGCTGCTTCACGACCATCTGAAGAGCCTTTTTCTTCTTTCAATCCCATGATGTCGAAACTGAACAGATGGAATGTTTCTTTCAGGTCTTTCAGGTCTTCGGCGGAGATAGTGGCATTGCCGGCAATGATATTGTTAATGATGCGGGCGCCTTCGAAAAGCTGTGCGATGACAATCGGTGTATTCAAGTCGTCATTCATTGCTTCGTAGCATTTTGCACGTAGCTCTTTCACGTTGATTCCCTCTGAAGTTGCCGATGCGGGAGTTATCTTATCCAATGCGTCGATAGCTTCCATCAGACGTTGCAGGCCTTTTTCGGATGCTTGCAATGCCTCATTGCTGAAATCTACCGTACTGCGGTAATGAGCTTGCAGGATGAAGAAGCGGATTGTCATTGGTGTGTAGGCTTGTGCCAACAGCTTATGGGTACCGTTGAAGAATTCGTCCAGTGTGATGAAGTTGCCAAGTGATTTACCCATCTTTGTTCCATTGATGGTAATCATATTGTTGTGCATCCAGTAGTGAACCATGTCGTCCCCTTGCGAAGCTACCGATTGTGCGATTTCACATTCGTGGTGGGGGAAAATCAAGTCCATTCCTCCTCCGTGAATATCGAAGTGCTCACCCAGGTATTTGCGTCCCATAGCGGTACATTCGGCGTGCCATCCGGGGAAGCCGTCGCTCCATGGAGACGGCCAGCGCATGATATGTTCCGGTTGTGCCTTTTTCCAAAGGGCGAAGTCGGCAGGATTGCGTTTTTCG
Source organism: Bacteroides sp. BFG-637 (assembly GCF_024793605.1). NCBI lineage: Bacteria > Pseudomonadati > Bacteroidota > Bacteroidia > Bacteroidales > Bacteroidaceae > Bacteroides > Bacteroides sp. BFG-637. Next base: position 1,990,852 of record NZ_JANUPD010000002.1, read on the forward strand.
CTTTGTCCGTCGAGGTCACGGGTGGTATTTAATACGTCGTCCAGATTACGTCCGGAAAGTTTTCCGTAGTGGTAATCCTTATTGTATTTGGCTACATCGAAGTAGACGGAGCCTTCGCTTTCATAGGCGTATCCGGCATCCAAAATCTTCTGTACCAGTTGGATTTGTTCAATGATATGTCCTGAAGCATGTGGCTCAATGCTTGGAGAAAGTACATTCAACGCTTCCATTGCTTTATGATAGCGGTTCAGGAAATATTGAACAACTTCCATTGGCTCCAACTCTTCCAGACGTGCTTTTTTGGCGATTTTGTCTTCTCCGTTATCGGCATCGTGTTCCAGATGACCTACGTCGGTAATATTTCGTACGTAGCGTACTTTATATTCTAGGTGGGTGAGATAGCGGAATAACACGTCGAAGGTTATAGCCGGGCGGGCGTGTCCTAAATGGGCATCTCCGTAAACAGTCGGTCCACACACATACATGCCTACATGAGGTGCATGAAGCGGTACAAACAACTCTTTCTTTCTATCTAAGGTGTTGTAAATGGTAAGTTGATGTTCCATAACATTTTATATTTGTTTTATTGGAGTCGCAAAGTTAGTATAAAATCTGAATATGCGCCCTATCTTTAATCGGTTGATTTTAAGTGTTGGGTCGTTTTTGCTAGTAAGGTGATTTGTTTCCCGGTATGAAACTGACAGTTTCACACCGAGGAAACAATAGTTTCACTACGAGGAACCAAAGGTTTCTCACCGAGAAACTAAAACTCTGTCAGCATGTCAGTAAATGTTTGGCTATTGTTGATTACAAAACTTATTGATTGCTTCTGCTACACCGTCTTCTTCGTTACTTAGAGTGATGTAATCTGCTGCTTTCTTTACAGGTTCTTGAGCATTTCCCATGGCAATCCCCAATCCTGCAAACTTAATCATGGATAGGTCATTATAGCCATCACCTATGGCAATAACTTCTTCACGTGCTACTCCTATTTCTTTTAACAGGACGGCCAAAGAAAGAGCTTTGTCGATACCTTGCGGGACTAATTCGAGAAAATAGGGTTCTGAACGGAAAACATTAATGCGACCTTGCAGCCGGAGACAAAGTTCAGCTTCAAGTGGAATCAGTTTATCGGCATCTCCTACGATGAGGCATTTGGCTACGGGAAGCGTGATGTCTGTCAGGAAGTCGTTTGTCTCCCGAACTGCCATTTTATTGAGAAAGGCCTCTTTTAATACGTATGGATCTTGAGAGTTTTCGGTTATTATCTCTGCTCCGTCATAGGTTAATATACTTAGTTGATGGGTACGGGCACATTCGTAAAGCATTGGAACGACTTCATTAGGCAACACATTTTCATATACCATCTCCTGTGTTTCCCAATTAATGATTTCTCCTCCGTTATAGGACAGGATGAATCCACCGAATTCATTCATACGTAACTCATTAGCTAATGGCACAATGCCATAAGTAGGCCGTCCGGAAGCTAATACCAGTCGTATTCCTTGCTCTTGCATACGTATCAGAGTTTCCCTGTTGCGGGGAGTGATTTCCTTTTTAGAGTTGGTGAGTGTGCCGTCAAGATCGAGCACGATAAGTTTGTATTTCATGTAGGGTTGTTTTGGATGCAAAGATAAATTAAAAAAGTTTTTCTGCAAGGTGGTGGGGGAAAAGATGTGGTTTTAGCCAAAATTGCACTGTGATAGTGCAATTTGTTTTATTATTTGCACTGTCGCAGTGCAAATAATCGTATCTTTGCCTATAAACCAATGATATATGGATAAGTTATTTGAGTATTTCAACAAGATGATACGGGAAACTAATATAGAGTTTCACCGGTATATTTATTCCAAGATAAATTGGAATAGTCGCATGATAGGGCTTACAGGGCCCAGAGGAGTAGGGAAGACGACTCTTGTGTTACAACATATTAAAGAAAGTCTGAATTTGAATGATTCTTTGTATGTGACAGCCGAGGATTTTTATTTTGCGAGCCATCGTTTGCTGGACTTAGCGGATGCTTTTGTCAAGATGGGTGGTAGGCATTTATTTATTGATGAAATTCATAAATATAAAGACTGGTCGAAAGAGCTTAAATTGATTTACGATTATCATTCAGAATTGAATATAGTCTTTACAGGTTCATCTGTATTGGATATTAATAAAGGAGCTTCAGATTTGAGTCGTCGCGCTGTCATGTATCAGATGCAGGGACTTTCTTTTCGTGAGTATTTGTATTTATTTCATCGTATACCTTCTGAAATATACAGTTTGCGGGATATTGTAGCGCATAAAGTGGAAATTCCGGGTTTGGAGCATCCGCTTCCACTTTTTCATGACTATTTGCGGAAAGGCTACTATCCTTTTGCATTGGAGGAAGATTTTGATATACGTTTGCGACAGATCATCAATTTGACTTTGGAGTCGGACATACCACAATTTGCTGATATGAATGTTTCCACTGGGCGTAAGCTTAAGCAACTTCTTGCTATCATTGCCAAGAGTGTGCCGTTCAAGCCTAATTTTAGCAACATAGCTAAAATTCTTGAAGTGAGCCGTAATAATATATCCGATTATTGCCTTTATATTGAAGAGGCAGGGTTGATAGCGCAGTTGAGAGACGCCACCGGCGGAATACGCGGGTTAGGGAAAGTAGATAAAATTTATCTGGATAATACCAATTTGATATATAGTCTGGCTCAAGATAATTTTAATATTGGAAATATCAGGGAGACTTTCTTTTTGAACCAGACCCGTATTTTTTCGGATGTAGTAGCTTCTCCTGTTTCTGATTTCTTGATTGATGATATGACATTTGAGGTGGGAGGAAAGAAAAAGGGACAAAAGCAGATTCAGGAGGTACAGAAAGGATTTGTAGTGAAGGATGATATTGAAAGAGGCTTTATGAATGTGGTGCCGTTGTGGCAGTTCGGAATGGGATATTAGGTTCTCGCATTTAGATAAATAAAAGCCGCATAACGAAAGTTATGCGGCTTTATTGTTAAACTGGTAAAAGAGTTTTATTCAATTGTTGCACCATTGTTTATATAAGCAGGATCTTTAGTGAAAACCCCGTTGATACAATCAATTTCTGTAAAAGGAATAGTGCTCTCTTTCGACAATGTATTATTTGCAGGTTTACATACATCACTATTGGCATAGTTCCAGTTCACCTTTGCATCATACAAAATGTTATCGGTTGTATTTACTGTAGAACCTGCATCCTTTAATTCATATAGATATGAAGTTAAGGTGCTTTCGGAAGATACACAGAAAATATTATTTGTGTAATCAATGTTGGCTTTATTTGCTTTGATAAATACATTACTGCCTTTGACATTGATAAAGCTGTTATTCTTAATATTAACAGTCATAGTACCTTCATCCGTAGTGTTGGTTGTTGTAGCCCAGTTGAATATCTGTATGGCACTTACGCCAGTCTTATGATATATGATATTGTTTTCGAGAATGAGTTTACCAAAAATACTAGGTTTAACAGTTGCTGTAGTATTAAAGAAAGCTATGTTGCCAGTATTCACAAATTCGAATAAAGAATTCTTAAATGTGATGTTACCAATACCTACAGTAGTAGCACTTACGTAATACATAGCTTTTGTTATATTGGTCATTTTACAGTCTTCAATAGTCAGATTGGTAAATGTGGCATCACCACTAGCCGGACTATTAAATAAGTAGTTTGCGGCCCGTGCTTTAATGTTGATGTTCTTCAACAGAAGTTTACCACTCTTTAAACTTAGATAAGCAGTTTCTCCAAATTCCAGGTTGGGTCGTTCGTCAGGATATTGTCCAACAATGATGATAGGAGCACTAATCGCTTTATTGGAGCTGATAGTGAACGTACCTGTTCCTGTTAGGAACAAAATTGTTCCTTCGGATGCACCTAACTCACTACTTATATCACTTGTTGTATTACTGTCTATTACCTTACTTGTATAATTTTCAGGATTTAGAGTCTCTTCACCGATCTGAAGTTCTCCGGCTTCAAACATTGCCTTGTAATCCGTACGATTCTTAATACTAACCTGAATTTTAGCAATCATAGCGTACTTTCCGCTTGTTGCCAATACCGCAATATCAGTACTGTTATCAGCTGTTGCACGAGTCATCATCTTTGCGCTTGATACAGGGGCAGTAACAACCAATACATTTTCTTTTCCAGCTTCCTTAGAGAATTTAGCACTCCATCCTTCGGGAGCAGTAATCATTGTATTTTCTACTCCTCTCACGGTCATGGTAAACTCTTTCACTTCACCTGCCGAAAACTCCTGTACTTGTTTTAAATCTTCGGCTGCAAAACTACATTCGAAATCGCTAACGATAGGGATGCGTATGGTTGGAGCATCCTCACCTGCAAGTACTAAGACCAGTTCGTTGTTTTCTACTGTTACACTCTTGAAGTTTTTGTCTTCTGTCGGAGCAGAACCGTCACCGGTTGCACTGACTTTGTCAGTAGTTCCTTCTTTGTATATATAACTATAATTCTTTCCTCCGTCATAGCTAACCTGCCAATAACCTTCACTATCTACATTGAATGTAGGGGTCTTGCCACTCTCTCCATTAGCTTTTACAGGTTGTCCGTTTACAGTCAGACGCTCCGGAGTTTCATTTTTGTTATAAAGAACAGTCCAGTAGCCTTCTGAATCGATACCGATAATAGGGCATAAGAGGTTATTATCGTTTTTCATATATAGATTTACTGTCTTTCCATTGCTCAAAGTGAGTGTGTAAGAATCAGACTTTTCCTCTATATTAGTAATAAATGTTCCTTCATTATAAAGTTCGCGAAGAGCTTCAGTATTACTATTTATATCACGTACTTGTGTTTCGAGTGCGGTAACGCGCTTTTTCAGTGCGTCTACATCATCTTCCAAATCGTCAATGTTGGTACATGCTACCAGGCATACAGCCAATAACATGAACATACTCCATACTTTTTTCATGATTATATTGTTTTAAAGTTATTATTTTAAAGAGGATAGCCAAGAAGGAACATATCCCAAACGTTTACGTAATTGAGCCTCATAGAGTGAATATGGTTCCACAGCAGTTCCGTTGCTTTCGAGTCGTTTCATTTGAGTATCATCAAAATCTAAAGGACTTCCGTGGAAACCGACAATGATAGGAGGCATAAATTTCCACCAAAAGCCGTTACCATCCCACCAGGTAAATTTACCTTCTGTATCGATGTCCTGGTCTGTTTGTGCATTTGTTGCATAGAAATTCCATATTGTCAGATTCTCCATATGATTAGGCATTTGGGCAGAGTCTCCTCCTTGTCTCCAATGCATGAAACCACCGGAACAGCAGTCGATTAGTGTTGCACGTGGCTGTGTGGCATGTGATTCAAAGCAAGAATCATCTCCCCATCTAACATTCCATATTACAGCACCTATACTTTGCTTTGAAACACCGCAAGCGTGATATTGTCCAACATTCATTTTATATTCCATCAATGTGTTTTCACCTTCTCCTTTTCTAAGTGTGTAGCCATTGCTGTTTTCAGTTACTTTTCCAATAAAGATACGGGAAGAAGCTTGCGATCGGATAGAAGCATGTCCACGATTACCGCCAATAGTGATGTCATAAGCAGAACAGTTGGCAGAACTGGTGATTGACATGGCTTCACTAACACTCTCAAAATTAACCCGGCGCATCCACGAATTGGTCAGACGCACAAAATCGATGAGCTTAAAACCACCATCGTCAATGTCAGAGCCGTGGTGAATGAACTTCTCTTTGGCGTGTCCTTTGAAGGTCAGGTCTTCTACACCCACATTGGCATAGTTTGCGAACTTATGTACTTTCCATCCCCAATCTTTATTGATAGCGTGCATGATCGGCTCTTTGAAGGTAACATTGTTACCGCTGATTTTCTCAATCTGATGATATTCGTATATCTGAATCCCTTTTGTCTTGATATTGGGAGTACCACCTTGCTGTATCTTAATATCTTCCCATTTGTGTGGATATAATTCGGAGTTAATTACATTGTCATCCGTATTTTCCAACACAAGGCATACCCAGCTGCCTCCGCTTACTCCTGTTAAACTAGCCGTTATGGTTTTGCTGCCTATCGGAGCGTCTTCGGTGATGGTACCGACAGATTCTCCTAATCCTGTATTGTGTTTGAACTCCATCATGACAGGAGCATTCCACATCTCTTCGGTTGGCTTGGGAGAATTATTGGCAGCGGTCATTTCGAGTGTCGTTTTGTTTTTTCCGGCTCCTTTTAAAACAATATCACTCATTGATATACGAATCCTGCGATCTTTAGAATCCTCATCTTGCAGAATATAGTTTCCTTCGGGGAAGTAGATAATAGCTTTAGCATTTTCCTTGATATATCGGTCGGTCATATTGTTGTCTTCTTGCTTTGTTTGACTCGCTATTTCTGCCAAGACCTTCATGAAAGCTGCTCTGTCAGATTTACCGTCGTTGGGGATAGCTCCATATTTGGGATCTGTAACATCGTATACTTTATATCCTTGCGCTGTTAGCGTTTCTATTTCGGGAGGAGCCATTTCACCATACTTATATCCGGCGTATGAAAAGTCTAATAACACATTCTGTTGGTCAGCGTTAACAAACTGCTGCCAGGCTTCTGCTCCGGCTTCGCTGGAAAGTTGTTTAACTTCAATAGATACAATACGGATATAATTCTTTGATGAAGTCAGTACAATTTTAATAGTTTCTTCCACATCCTTTGTCGCAGTTGCTTGTGGTGTGATAGTTAACAAGTTCTCGGACAAAAGAACATTCCATCCTTTAGGAGCTTGTACTACGGCTTGTTGTACGTCATTCTGTTCTACTTTATATTCCTTATGATTCTCATTGGGGGCGAAAACCTGCACGGCTTGTTCGCTGTCGGCATCATTGAGACCATAAATTATCAGTCCAAAGGTGTCATCTACCGGAAAGGTATATGTTTTTCCTCCATCGGATAATGTGAATGAGAAAGTGTGGTTTGCTTCATTATATTCTACCTTACTGAATATACTGGTTCCTCCCTGACTTCCACCTTCGGCCTTAGTTCCTAAGCTTGTATACGTTTGTCCATTATCGTAGCTCACTTGCCAATATCCACTGGAGGATACGCTGATTAATGGAGTTGCCACCACATTGCCTTCTTCATCACGGGGCCATGCCGATACTTTCTCTCCATCGGCTCCCGGCAGATATTTGAAATCGGTATCACTACTTGTTTTATATATCCAGTAGCCTTCTTCATCTACGGAAAATTCAGGGACAGATGCCTGTACCGCTTCACTTTCCATGACTTTAATGCTTGTTCCGTCACTAAGTTCCAGCAAATATCCCAGACCATCTTTAGTCGGAGTAATTCCGATAATGACTTTGTTTTTTTGCATAAGGGCTTGCAGACTGGCAAATGAAGTATTCAGTCCTTCCGTTGCTTTTTCCAAAGCAGCGACACGGTCTTTCAGAGAATTGATGTCTGCTTCCAGGTCATCTGTTTTCTGGCACGATTGCATGATTGCCAACATGCTGCAAATACCAAATAGTAATAGGTAGGTAATGCTCCTGTTTTTCATACGTTTATTATTTCGGGTTATTTATAATTTTCACAATGGCAAAGATAACCGGATAAAATAAGAATATATGGATAAAAAAATTCAGGAATACGATGAAATAATACATTTTACACGCCTCTGTGATAGATTGTGACTTATGTATTATTAGAGCAGGTCTACCCATTGCTCGTTACTTAACATTGGTAATGGCTCACTATCGGCAACAAATGTTTCCGCCAGTTTCCGTTTCTCATCTTGTAGGTGAAGAATCTTTTCTTCGATACTGTTTTGGGTAATGAAGCGGTAAGCAATCACTTGCTTGTCCTGCCCGATACGATGGGCGCGGGCGATCGCCTGCGATTCGGCGGCAGGATTCCACCAGGGATCTATGATAAATACATAGTCGGCTTGAGTCAGATTAAGTCCCACGCCTCCTGCCTTTAGTGAAATCAGGAATGCCTGGACATCTTTTTGATCGGTGAAATGGGCGATTTCGGAAGGGCGGTTGTTGGTCGTTCCTGTTAATAAGGCATATTTCCAACCCCGTTCGTGGAAAGCTTCGGCGAGCACCTCCAGATGCCTGACGAATGAGGAGAAAATTAAAACTTTGTGGCCTTCGCTCTGTAGCGTATCGAATGTTTCGATTATCTGTGCCGTTTTTCCGGATGTTCCGGTATAGTCGGGAAGGATAAGTTGCGGGTGGCAGGATAGTTGTCGTAAACGTAAGATGCCATTTAATACACTAAACGAATGAAGCCTGTCGGTACTTTGAGGATGCTGAAGAAGGATGTTACGCAGGCTGTTTTTCTCCTGTTCGTAACAAGTGTTCTGTTCTTCAGTCATGTCGCAGTAGATGGTCTCTTCGGTAAGTGCCGGAAGTTCCGGAGCTACCTCTTTCTTGCTTCTACGGAGGATAAATGGGGCTGTCAGCTGCTGCAATAATACTTTTGCACGGGTATTCCCCTGACGAATCGGCATTATAAACTGCTTTTGGAAAGCACTTTCCGTGCCCAGTAAGTCTGGTTGTATAAAGTGAAATTGAGCCCACAGGTCCTTTAATGAGTTTTCGATGGGAGTACCTGTAAGCACAAGCCGGTGTTTACTTTGTAGTCGAATGGCTGACCGGAAGGTGAGCGATTCACTATTTTTGATATTCTGACTTTCATCGAGCACGATGTATTCGAAACGGTATGAACAGAGTATATCAATGTTATTCCTCATCATGCCATACGTCGTAAAGATCAAGTGAAAATGACCGAAGAATTTTTCCGGTCGTTCCTTGTCTATAGCCACGGTGTTGTTGTATTCCGTCATCGAGAGCGCTGTAAAGCGTTTGGCTTCCCGTCGCCAGTTATGAAGTAGCGATGTGGGGACAACGATCAGGGTAGCCGGTTGCTTGGGAGTAGATGGCTTATATATATACTGTAATAGAGTGAGAGTTTGAAGTGTCTTCCCAAGTCCCATGTCATCTGCCAGGCATCCGCCAAATCCTTGTTTGTGCAAGTGTACCATCCATGAGAATCCTTTCTGCTGATAGGGACGTAACGTTGCTTTGAGTTTTCTGGGTACGGCAACATTTTGTATCTGTTGCTTCACCGGAAATTTCTTTAATTCCTCTTCACTTAAGGCAGTTTGTGCAGCACCTGCAAATGTATGTTTCAAGCGGATTCCTTTTTCCGTTTGAATTCCTATCTCTAATAAATTCGCATATTTGCTGAACCATTCCTCTGGCAGGAGAATCATGCGGCCATCGGGTAGCAGATACTCTCTCTTTTCTTCCAGGATATGTTTGCGGAAACGTGAAAAAGGAATACGCAGATTACCGATAACAACGGTGATGCGCAATTCAAACCAGTCGACCTCATCGTCGCAACTTTGCTCGATGCGTATCTCGTCCAGGCAATAAGGTGTGTTTCCCATATTGCAGGTGAGATGGAAGGACTGCTGCAACATCTCCCGATGGCTGTTGATCCATTCGACAATCGTTTTTTCCGGAGCTTCGGGGGATAGGCTGAAATGTGTATCATTGAGTTGTTGCAGGCCTGCATCCGTTAAGAGCTGAACGGCTTGTTTTTCAGCAGTAATGTTCCGGCGAAAAAAGAAGATCCCACCGGATGTTTTCCGATAGACGATTTTCTTCATTTCAAGGGCGCTATCCGGTGTAAATGTCTGATCTCCATAACGGAAACCAAGCTGCAATGCTTGTCCGTTGTACGTCGTGTCTTCGAATGAGAGAATTGCTTCACAAGTACATTTTTCTTCCATCATACTCAAACCGTGAGCCTCGATTTCGTGATAGCGTGCAATCGGGATGACAATGTTATCTATGTATTTTTCAATTTGGGAAGCGTCTACGCTGATCGATCTTTTCTTTGTAAAAGGTAAGATACGTGCACTTTCAATGTGCGGAAAGAAGTATAGCTCCATTCCCAATAATAGCGTCGTCGGCGAGGAAGTCAGTACAACCACAGGTTTCAACTCGCTCAAAGAGAATGGCTGCCCTTCATAATAGCACTGCAACTGATAACGGAACGTTTTATTGTCAACATGAAACGTTACGCGAATTTCTGCATTATGCGGATTTATGTGATAGGCATGATGGGCGTATAGTATTTTACTGCCGGCTTGTTTCTGATAAAAAGGCAGTCCATTGTCGCGTATCAGTGCCAGCATCTCCAACAGTTTCTTTTCGATAGGCGGACGGATATCATTTTTAATTCGTTCCGGATCTTCGGATAACTTATGTAGAAAACGCGATACTGTTTTTTCGCGGGAGTAAACGCTCATTAGATGCTTCTCTGTATAATAAGAGGCGATATGAATAGCTTGTCTTTCTGCCTCACTCATCTTGCTCATAGCTTCGGGAGAGGCGTGAAATGCTTGTTCCACCAATTGCAAGGTACCATCGTCCAGCCTTTCCGCAATATAGGGAATCAGCAATATGCCGAGTATCGGATGCTCTGTGAAAACGATTATAACTTGTCCGTTAGTTGGTCTCTCTTTCATTCTCTTTTAGGCTTTAACAGACAAAGATACGGGAAAATACTTAATTTTGCAGCATGATGGAGGAAAACAAACGAGTATTGCTTGGAATGAGCGGCGGTACAGATAGTTCTGTTGCTGCTATGCGATTGTTGGAAGCCGGTTATGAAGTAATCGGAGTAACCTTTCGTTTTTATGAACTGAATGGCTCGACAGAGTATCTGGAAGATGCCCGTAATCTGGCAGAACGTTTAGGAATACGGCATATAACGTACGATGCCCGTGAAATATTCAGTAAGCAGATTATTGACTATTTTGTGCAGGAGTATCTGGCAGGACGGACTCCGGTCCCTTGTACATTGTGCAATAATTACCTGAAATGGCCTCTGCTTGCTAGAATTGCCGATGAAATGGGTGTTTTCTATATCGCTACCGGGCATTACGCGCAGAATATACAACTAAATAATACCTTTTATATAACATACGCTGCCGACTCGGATAAGGATCAAACTTTCTTTCTATGGGGATTGAAACAAGATATTCTTTGCAGGATGCTCTTGCCGATGGGAAATATTACGAAAGTGGAAGCCCGTGCCTGGGCTGCCGAACATGGGTTCCGGAAGGTGGCAACTAAAAAGGACAGTATAGGCGTTTGTTTTTGCCCAATGGACTATCGGACTTTTCTGAAAAACTGGTTGGCTCAAAATAGTGTGGTATTGGCAGGGGAAAAGCTGATGATGGAAGAGGGTCAATCATTGGTTGAAGATTGTCAGAGATTGGTTGGAAGCAGTCAGGCAGGACTCAATAAAGTGAAACGAGGAAGATTTGTCGATGAAAAGGGAGATTTTATTGCCTGGCATGAGGGCTATCCTTTTTATACCATTGGACAGAGACGTGGCTTGGGCATTCATTTGAACCGTCCCGTATTTGTGAAAGAGATTAATCCTGAAAAGAACGAAGTGGTATTAGCTTCTCTTTCAGCTCTGGAGAAAACAGAAATGTGGCTGAAAGACTGGAATCTTGTCAATCAGGAGCGTACTTTAGGGCATTCTGACATCATTGTGAAAATACGGTATCGCAAACAGGAAAACCATGCTACGATTACCATTACACCGGATCATCTACTACATGTGCAACTTCATGAGCCTTTAACCGCCATTGCTCCGGGACAAGCTGCCGCATTCTATAAAGATGGTTTATTATTGGGAGGAGGGATAATAGTCAATGCCCGGTAATCTTTATATGGGGGAAGGTGATTCGTCTGACAGGGGTGAGTCAAAACGAAATTTAGCTTATTGACTGACAAAGATTAGGCACGGATTACGCGGATTACACGGACAAGTTTATTCTCTTTCCATGTTCATCCGTGTAATCCGCGTAATCCGTGCCTAAAAGATACTAGAATGGTGCTTCTGCTTCGAAATACCTTCCTTGTACAAGCAATCTCTGTAATAAAGATACTTGTGTCGGTTATGTCTTGGTTTTTGGTTATTCTTCCGAAGGAATACTGTCATTCAGCGCTAGCATTGTTTCTATATATTCGCGCGTATTACTTAATCTGGGAACTTTGTGTTGTCCTCCCAGCTTTCCTTTCTGTGCCAGCCAATCATGGAATAATCCCTCACGGGCAACGATCACTTCCAATGGTTGCAGGGCTATATCTTTCCATCGTTTCGCCTCATAATCGGAATTAACCTCCTTTAGTGTGGCATCAAGTATCGCTGCAAATTTTTCTACTGAATCCGGCATCTTAGCGAACTCTATTAACCACTGGTGCCGGCATTTTGCATTCTCATCCATAAACACAGGTGCCGCGGTGTATTCACTAACTTGCGCTCCGGTTTCGGCACAAGCCTTTGCCAATCCTTTTTCAGCGTTATCGACAATCAGTTCTTCGCCAAATGCGTTGATGAAATGCTTTGTTCTTCCTGTGATGACAAACTTATAGGGATTCTTGCTGGTAAACTTCACCGTATCACCAATCATGTATCTCCATAAACCGCAAGAAGTAGAAATAACCATTGCATAGTTTTTGTTGAGCTCGACTTCTTCAAGGCAGTAAACCCGTGGACTTTCTTTTCCTACTTCCTCCAGCGGAACAAACTCGTAGAAGATTCCATAGTCGATCATTAATAACATGGCAGGATCGGAGAGGTCGTTTTGAGTTCCGAAATATCCTTCAGAAGCATTATAAGTCTCAACATAATGCATCTTCGGTGTTTGAATCACCTGCTTGTATTGCTCACGATAAGGAGTGAAAGCCACTCCACCGTGGAAGAAAACTTCCAGATTGGGCCATACTTCTTCCAAAGTCTGTTTTCCTGTCTTTTCGAGAACACGTTTGATAAGTACGAGCATCCATGACGGTACGCCGGACAAACTTGTCACATTTACCGGAATAGTGCTGTTGGCGATTGCTTCTATTTTGGTTTCCCATTCGCTCATCAATGCAATTTTCTTGCTGGGTACACGAATGAAATTGATAAGCGGATTCACATTTTGAATCAGAATAGCGGATAAATCTCCTACTAAACTATGGTTGGAGTTGAGGTTCGGACTATGGCTACCTCCAAGAATCAGTCCCTTGCCGGAGAAAAAAATGGCTATCCGGATTGATGCGGAAATAAAGAGCTGCCGCATCTTTTCCTCCTCTGTAATGAATGTCTTCCAGTGCCTCTTTGCTGACAGGAAGGAATTTACTTTTATCATTAGTCGTTCCGGAGGATTTTGCAAACCAGCGTATCTCCGATGGCCAAAGCAGATTCTGTTCCCCGGCTCGCAAACGTTCCACATAAGGTTTGATTTCTTCGTATGTTTGGATAGGAACACGTTTCCGGAAGTCTTCATAGTTACGGATAGAGGAGTAATCGTACTTTCTTCCCCATTCAGTCTGAGCGGCCTGGTGTATTAAACGGCTTAACACACGATGCTGTATCTCACTAGCCTGACTAGCATATAGGTCTATCTGTTTTAAACGGGAATCGAAAGTCTTACTAATAATTTTTGTAATATTCATTTCTGCTTTAACATAATAATGTTTAGTCGTGCAAAAGTAACTTATTTATCTTTTTTTTCTATCTTTACGACGGAAATAATCGTTAAAAATTGACGACTTCCATAGAATACCCGAGTTTTAGACTAAAAAATGCGACAATGAGAATTGGAATCTTAACATCCGGCGGGGACTGTCCCGGCATCAATGCCACCATTCGTGGCGTGTGCAAAACTGCCATCAATTATTATGGGATGGAAGTGATAGGCATTCACAGCGGTTTTCAGGGCTTGCTGACCAAAGATGTCGAATCTATTACAGACAAGTCGCTTTCCGGTCTGCTGAATTTGGGTGGAACGATGTTGGGAACCTCTCGCGAGAAGCCTTTCAAAAAAGGAGGTGTTGTCTCGGATGTTGACAAACCGTCTTTAATTCTTCAGAATATCCGTGAAATGGGACTGGATTGTATCGTTTGTATCGGTGGAAATGGAACACAGAAGACCGCAGCCAAGTTTGCTGCAATGGGAGTTAACATCGTATCTGTTCCTAAAACCATTGATAATGATATTTGGGGCACGGACATCTCTTTTGGTTTCGATTCGGCGGTAAGTATTGCTACTGATGCCATTGACCGTCTACATTCTACCGCAAGTTCTCATAAAAGGGTGATGGTGATTGAAGTGATGGGGCATAAAGCGGGTTGGATTGCTTTGTATTCCGGTATGGCAGGAGGAGGGGATGTGATTCTCGTCCCAGAAATTGCTTATGACATTAAGAATATCGGCAATACGATTCTGGAAAGACTAAAGAAAGGCAAACCCTATTCTATTGTAGTGGTAGCGGAAGGTATTCAGACTGACGGGCGTAAACGTGCTGCTGAATATATCGCGCAGGAAATTGAATATGAAACCGGTATAGAAACCCGCGAAACAGTTTTGGGGTATATCCAGCGTGGTGGTTCGCCTACTCCTTTCGACCGCAATCTTTCTACCCGCATGGGCGGGCATGCAACAGAATTGATAGCCAATGGCCAATTCGGGCGTATGGTGACTTTAAAAGGGGATGATATAGCATCTATCCCTCTTGAAGAAGTTGCAGGAAAACTGAAATTAGTTACTGAAGATCACGATTTGGTGATTCAGGGTCGTCGCATGGGGATTTGCTTTGGTTAGACTCCGGAGCTTCTGCGTCCTGCATTGTGGAAATCTCATCGACGAGGATGTTTTCTTCTGAAATATTTTCCGGTTCAGCAGCAGTTGCAGAATGTTGTGCTTTGATCTCTTCGATAGTTGATATAAATGTAGGCTCCTTTACTTTCTTTATAGCCATCTGGGCGGCATTCTGTTGAGATTCCTTCTTGGAATACCCCGTACCTGTTCCTGCCGGAAGTCCTTCAATGCGTACTTCGGTTTGGAATACAGGATTGCTGTCATGATCGAGAAACTGCTCTATTAATTCAAAGGAAACCTCCATTTTGTTCTTTTGACTCCACTCGATAAGTTTGGATTTGAAGTTAACCTCTTTTCGGGATATTTTCTCCAGGTCGATATAACGGTTAATGATCCGTTGCTCCATAAACTGCTTGCAACGTTCATATCCCTGATCCAGATAAATAGCTCCGATAAACGCTTCAAAAGCATTTCCGTACATATAGCTATTGTGAGAGGAGGAGCGGGTGGAATACTTGATGAGCTTGTCCAAGCCGATTTCAACGGCCAACTTGTTCAACGTTTCCCGTTGTACAATCTTGGAACGTGTATTGGTCAGGAAACCTTCCCGTTTCCCTTCGAAACGTTTGTAGACAATATCTCCCACGATGGCGTCGAGGATGGCGTCACCTAAAAACTCCAGCCGTTCATTGTTGAGGGGACGTCCCTTGTCGGAGCGGACAGAAGTCGATTTGTGCAGGAGAGCCTGCTCATAAAGCTGGATATTGCGCGGGTAGAATCCGAGTATCCGGTAAAAACAAAGATAAGACTCTCTATCCTTGCGGAACAAGAGCCTTATCTTATCTATTTCGTTACGTAACACGATATTACTCTGCGTATTTCTTGAAGATAACGCACGCATTGTGACCGCCAAATCCGAATGTATTGGACAAGGCAACATTAACTTCGCGTTTCTGTGCTTTGTTGAACGTGAAATTAAGGTTATAGTCGATGTTCTCGTCGTTGTCACCTTCTTCGTGGTTGATAGTCGGAGGAACAATGCCGTTCTTGATGGCAAGGATGCTTGCAATAGATTCTACCGCACCGGCAGCTCCCAGCAAGTGACCTGTCATTGATTTGGTTGAACTGATGTTCAACTCGAACGCATGATCACCGAATACTTCCTTGATTGCTTTTGCTTCTGAAATATCACCAACCGGAGTAGATGTACCGTGTACATTGATATAATCTACTTCTTTCGGATCCATTTCCGCATCTTCCAGTGCATTTCTCATCACCAATTTCGCTCCCAGACCTTCCGGATGAGAAGCTGTCAGGTGATGTGCATCTGCAGACATACCTACACCGGCAACTTCTGCATAGATTTTTGCACCACGAGCTTTAGCGTGTTCCAGTTCTTCCAGGATCAAGCAACCGCCACCTTCGCCCATAACGAAACCATCGCGGCTTGCGCTAAACGGACGTGAAGCTTTAGAAGCTTCGTCGTTGCGTGTTGACAAGGCGTGCATAGCGTTGAAACCACCTACACCTGCCGGGAAGATCGCTGCTTCCGAGCCACCGGATACAATTACATTTGCTTTACCCAAACGAATCAGGTTGAAGGCATCTGCAATGGCATTGGTTGAAGTAGCACATGCTGAACAAGTCGCGTAGTTAGGACCATGGAAACCATACATGATAGAAATCTGTCCGGCTGCAATATCCGAAATCATCTTTGGAATGAAGAACGGATTAAACTTCGGACCCATTTCCTGACGAGTGTAGTAGTTGCCTACCTCTTCTTCAAATGTATGTATACCACCAATACCGGCGCCAAAAATAACACCGATTTTGTTCAAGTCTTCTTTCTCGACGTCAAGCCCCGAATCACTTACCGCTTCTTTGGCAACAGCGATGGCATACTGAGTGTACAAGTCCATCTTTCTTGCTTCTTTGCGGTCTATGTATTTCGTTGCATCGAAGTCTTTCACTTCGCATGCGAATTGGGTCTTGAATAACGACGCATCAAAATGAGTAATAGGCCCTGCTCCACTAACCCCGTTCACAATGTTTTCCCAAAATTCGGGAACGCTATTGCCAACGGGAGTAATGGCGCCAAGGCCTGTTACTACCACTCTTTTTAATTCCATATTGATGAAATCGAATTACTTAGCGTGTTCTTCGATATAAGATACAGCATCACCTACAGTACCAATCTTTTCTGCTTGGTCATCAGGAATAGAGATACCGAATTCTTTTTCGAATTCCATGATAAGTTCTACAGTGTCAAGAGAATCTGCTCCCAGGTCGTTAGTGAAGCTTGCTTCGGTTGTAACTTCTGATTCTTCTACGCCTAATTTATCAACGATAATCGCTTTTACTCTTGATGCAATTTCAGACATAACTTTAAGTTTTTAATTAATAATTAGTTTTATTTCTTTAAATTTGCGGTGCAAAGGAATGAATATTTATCGTTTTGCGCAAATATTTGACTAAATAAATGCAATGTTTTGCACATTTTTCACTGTTTTGTGCATCGAATTTGAGGGTTATGAAGAAAAACATCGCAATTTTCGCTTCCGGTTCCGGCTCTAATGCTGAGAATATTATCCGGTATTTCCAAAAAAACGATTCCGTTCAGGTTTCGTTGGTACTTTCTAATAAGAGTGATGCCTATGTTTTGGAACGTGCGCATCGCTTGGGAGTGCCTTCTAACGTGTTTCCAAAGGAGGATTGGATAGCCGGAGATGAAATTTTGGCTATTTTGCAGGAGTACCGCATTGATTTTGTCGTGTTGGCCGGCTTCTTAGTTCGTGTACCGGATTTGCTTTTGCATGCTTATCCCGATAAAATTATAAATATACATCCTGCTCTTCTGCCGAAGTATGGAGGTAAAGGAATGTATGGCGACCGAGTGCATGAAGCAGTGGTAGCTGCCGGTGAAAAAGAAAGCGGTATCACTATACATTATATAAATGAGCATTACGACGAAGGAAATACGATTTTTCAAGCTACTTGCCCTGTTCTTTCGACTGATTCTCCGGGTGATGTAGCTAAAAAGGTGCATGCTTTGGAATATGAACACTTCCCGAAAATCATAGAACAGGTATTAAGTAACACCTAATACTTAATAATGTATGCTTTCTCTTCCCGCCGCAAAGGATAATCTCCGCGCAGGGTTTCGAATAGCTCCGGTTGATTTTTTAGCCGGTTGCTGTCTTCGGTTGGATTATACATTTGGAGGACTGCTTCTGCGTGGTTTTTAGCGTGAATAATGGGGGAGGCGGGTGCGGGTGCGTTAATTTCATAATCCCCTTTTATTTGGAAGAATTTGCAGATAGCATCCAATGACATACGTGTGGCGTTTGCTTTTCCATCTGCAGAGTAACCTGCAATGTGAGGAGTTCCGATAAATGCCTTTTCCAGTAGATCGCGGTTGATTTCCGGTTCATGCTCCCATACGTCGATGATGGCATCCGAAATCATCCGGCTGTTCAAGGCTTTTAAAAGAGCATCAGTCTGGATGACTTCTCCTCGTGAGGTATTGATAATAACAGGCTTCCGTTTGAGTGACTGAAAGAAATCTTCATCTGCCAGGTGGAACGTTTTATATTTTCCTTCCTTATATAAAGGTACGTGAAAAGTGATGATGTCGCACTCTTCCGCTATTTTCTTTAGTGAAGAGAACCGTTCTGCACCTTCTTTTTCTTCCCGTGGCAAATCATTCAATAAAACACGCATGCCAAAATCCTGGGCAACTTTAGCTACCTTACTCCCGACATTTCCTACTCCTATGATTCCAATCGTCAGTTCATTTAGCTTTTTGTTTCTGCAAGATTTCCACACCAGAAGCGATGACTGTATATATTGGGCGACAGAAGCCGAGTTACATCCCGGTGCATTCGTCCATTCAATGCCTGCCTGTTTGCAATACTCCGTATCAATATGGTCGAAACCTATGGTTGCGGTCGCTATGAATCTCACTCGACTACCTTCCAATAAATCCCGGTTGCAATGTGTGCGGGTACGGACAATAAGAGCGTCTGCATCTCGTACGAGCTCCGGGGTGAAATCCTTACCCGGTGCATAAACCACCTCATCGGCTATTCTCTGAACCGCCTCTTTTATATAAGGTATTTTATTGTCGATAATAATTTTCATATACAATTCATCTTTTGTACCCACAAAGGTAACAAATAAAAAAGTAAGAAACGGTTGCTTGTCTGAAAAATATTACATAGATTTGCCCTATTATATATCTATTAGCTAGTTAAGATTATGACATTTAGTAACCTTTGCAACGAGATTTTTTGGAAATCGACAACTGATTACCATGTGACGGATAGTGTGGATGCTCCGATGAACAATCCTTACGAGTTGAAAACTATTGAGTATTATTTATATCTAAAGAACTGGATTGATGCCGTGCAATGGCATTTTGAGGATATTATCCGTGACCCGCAGATTGATCCGGTAGAAGCATTGGCCTTGAAAAGAAGAATTGATAAATCAAATCAGGACCGTACGGATCTGGTGGAATTAATTGATAGCTACTTTTTAGACAAATACAAAGAGGTAAAACCTCTCTCTGACGCAACGATCAATACGGAAAGCCCTGCATGGGCAATTGACCGCCTGTCAATTCTTGCATTGAAAATTTACCACATGCAACAGGAGGTGGAGCGTACGGATACTACCGAGGAACACCGTGCTCAATGCCAGACTAAGTTGAATATCCTGCTGGAACAACGCAAAGACCTTTCTACGGCTATTGAACAGCTGTTGGCTGATATCGAGGCCGGAAGAAAATATATGAAAGTATATAAACAGATGAAGATGTATAATGACCCGGCATTAAATCCGGTGCTTTATGCGAAAAAATAACGAATGGCGCGTATTCTCATTATTCGTTTTTCAGCTCTTGGCGATGTAGCCATGACAATCCCGGTAATACATTCGTTGGCTGTGCAATACCCGCAGCACGAAATAACAGTGTTAAGTCGTGCTGTATGGCAGCCGCTCTTTCAGGGGTTGCCTGCCAATGTGGGTTTTGTCGGAGCTGATTTAACTGGCAAACACAAGGGATTTTGGGGCTTGAATAGCCTTTATTCGGAATTAAAAGCGATGCATTTTGATTACATTGCTGATTTTCATCATGTACTTCGTTCTAAGTATTTATGTTTGCGATTCCGTCTTGCCAATAAACCGGTAGCTTCCATTTGTAAAGGAAGGGCAGGCAAAAAGAAGCTGGTTCGCCGTCATGATAAGGTGATGGAAAATCAGAAGAGTTCTTTTCGTCGTTATGCCGATGTACTTGAGAAGCTAGGTTTACCGGTACTATTAAATTTCTCTTCCATTTATGGCGAAGGAAAAGGAAACTTTGCGGAAATAGAACCAGTCACAGGACCTAAAGAAGACCAGAAGTGGATTGGTATAGCTCCTTTTGCCAAACATGCAGGTAAGATTTATCCGTTAGAACTGCAAGAGCAAGTTATAGCACATTTTGCTGCCAACCCCAAAGTAAAGGTTTTCCTTTTTGGAGGTGGTAAAAGTGAGCAGGACGTATTTGATGCATGGATTGCTAAATATCCTTCTGTTGTTTCAATGATCGGTAAACTGAATATGCGTACCGAGCTGAATCTGATGAGCCATCTGGATGTGATGCTTTCAATGGATTCTGCCAACATGCATTTGGCATCCTTGGTCAATATTCCGGTTGTCTCTATTTGGGGAGCCACCCATCCTTATGCCGGTTTTATGGGCTGGAAACAATTGCCGGTCAATACCGTACAACTCGATTTGTCATGCCGCCCCTGTTCCGTATATGGACAGAAGCCTTGCTGGCGAGGTGATTATGCCTGCCTGAGGGATATAAAACCGGAGCAGGTCATTGCGAAAATAGAAGGGATTGTAGATTAATCCTTGCTGAAGTTCAAATTAGCTGTTTATTGAGCCGAAAGAGCGTAGAATCAAATAATGATGAAAGAGATACAACGAAAGAAAAAAGTACTGATAGATCTTACGAATTATGGTAGTCTCACAGCCGGCTTCGGGCAGATTGCGGCCAACTATGCAACCGCCTTTTCGTCTATGCCGGTAGAAGATCTTCATTTTGTATATTTATTGCGGCAGAAATATATGCAGGAATTTGGCCCGAATGTGACTTCTGTTCCGGTGCGTCGTATCAATAAGTTTCTTCCTTTTACCCTTCCCAAGGTAGATGTATGGCATGCAGTGAATCAACAGCGCAAGTTGTTGCGTATTGCCGGTGGTACAAAATTTATCTTTACTATACATGACTTTAATTTCTTAACCGAGAAAAAGCCCTGGAAGGCGAAAATGTATCTTCGCCGGATGCAGAATAAGGTCAATAAGGCAGCGGTCGTGACTACGATCTCTCATTATGTGGCAGATGTCATTCGACAGCATGTAGATTTGAAAGGGAAAGAGGTACGGGTCATCTATAATGGAGTGGAGAGGATTGATACACTGGAAGGAACAAAACCGTCGTTTGCTACAGGGCGTCCTTTCTTTTTTACGATTGGACAAATCCGTAGAAAAAAGAACTTCCATCTCTTGGTTGACGTAATGCGTCATTTTCCGGAATATGATCTATATATTTGTGGAGATGCTCATTTTGCTTATGCTGAAGAAGTGCGCAATCTGATTCGTGAGAATCAGCTTACTAATGTCTTCTTGACGGATGTTATCTCTCAAAACGAGAAGATATGGTTATATCGGAACTGTGAGGCATTCCTGTTTCCTAGTGAGGGAGAAGGCTTTGGATTGCCGGTGGTGGAAGCTATGCAATTTGGGAAGGCTGTATTTGCCGCTAATCGCACTAGTTTGCCGGAAGTTTGTAATGGACACGCTATCATGTGGGAGTATTTGGATACAGAATCTATGGTGCAAAGTATCCGGGAGCATCTGCCTGATTTTTATAAAGACAAGGAGCGTCTGGAGAAAATCAAGGAACATGCCGCTTCATTCAGTTACGAGAAGCATATACAAGCCTACCTTGATTTATATCGGGAGTTAGCTCAATTGCCTTAGTATTGAAGTCAATTGCCCGTATACCTTTTCGGGAGTAATTAATGCAAAACGCTCTTCATAGGTTAATGTTGCCTGCTGTTCCGGCGGAAGAATGTCGTCAGGACTAATTCCTTCGGCAAGTACGGAATTGGCGGGTAACCACATTGATTTTGACGCACTTGGTGAATAAATGGCAAATGAAGGAACTCCAAGAGCCTGGGCGATGTGTCTGGCTCCTCCTTCGTTCCCGAAGTAAAATGAACAGTTGGCACAAAGTGCTGCCAGTTGTCGTAATGAAGAAGCTTGTATATCAATCTTGATGCGTTCCGGACATCCTAATTCCTTGTAGATATTTCTGGCATCTTCTTCTTCGTACCCCGGTGCGTAGTTGAAGATCATTTGTATGTCCTTGTGTTCCTCTAATATTCTTTTCAGTGTGGCTATCATGAACTCCGTATTCCATTTCTTATGTATGAGTTTGGTTGTGACTCCTATTAATAACACGGGGTGTGTAAAATCAATCCCTTCCTTTTCCATATAATATCGGAAATCTTCTTTCTCCCGGTCAGTCAGGTATAACTTGAATTCTTTTGTGTATTGAATAGGTCTGATCTTCTCTAATGGTGCTGCAAGTAACAGGTTGCGTTGTACCATATCAGTTGTCAGATTCTTGCTGTAAGTATCTGTGCGGTAGTTCAGTAGAAAACGGGTATATCCTTTGATACGTCCTATCCGAAAAGGAGTTTTTAATGAGAAAAGAGAGAAAAAAAGAGTCCGGATGGTAGAACGCATATCGATGATTACATCGTATTTATTTTGGTGCATTACCTGCCATATTTTTTTTATATATGCAGTGAACGGCTTATTCTCATTCTTGTCAAATGTAATGACTTTGTCTATGTCCGGATGCCCCTCATAGAGTGGAGCAATATTTTTATTAAGCACGAAGTGTATCTCTGCATCGGGAAAGCTTTTTTTCAGTGTGCTGCACAATGCAACAGCCAGAATAGAGTCCCCTATTTGTCTAAATCGAATAATCAGAATTCTTTTGATTGGTTTCATGCTTAAACTTCTTTATGCTTTTTACCGTGCAAACATAACTAAAAAAAAGCATTTATGTCTAAATATAAATGAAAAGAAAAAAAGAAAAAACGATTAAAGCCACCGTGATGCTGCTTATATGTGGAGAGAGTTAGCCAATCTTTGTGAGAAAAGAGAAAAATATAGTCGGAATATGGCCTAATTTCTTTATCTTTGCTCAATCTTTGTAATTAGGATTATATAGGAGAGTGTAATGAGAGTGATTGTAAATCCCAAGTACGCACATTTGCAGAAGGAGATAGGAAGAAGTTCCGAGGTCCTTCCAGAACGAAGGAGATGTGGTGTACGATGGTCGTAATGTTCTGAAACGGATTAGTTTGGGCAGCATTGATGTTGTGGTGAAGAGCTTTAAAAAGCCTCACATCATCAATCGTGTTGTATATTCGTTTTTCCGCCAGTCGAAGGCAGAACGTTCCTATATTTATTCTATGGAGATCCAACAGCATGGTTTTGACACTCCGGAGCCAGTGGCTATGATCGAGCAATTTCAAGATGGTCTTCTCTCGCATAGCTATTACATTTGTTGTTATGATGGTGGCGAAACTGTCCGTTCCCTGATGGATGGAAAGGTGGAGGGGAATGAAGACAAACTTTCAGCTTTTGCACGCTACACTGCTGCTTTGCATCAGGCAGGTATCCTCCATTTAGACTATTCTCCCGGTAATATACTGATCCATCAGAATGAAACGAATGAATACAGTTTCTCCCTGGTCGATGTGAATCGCATGCAGTTGCTATCGGAAATTGATTGTGATACGGTATGCCGTAATATGTGCCGTTTGTGTATTTCGCGTGAGGTACTGACTTACATCATGACAGAATATGCTTCTTTGCGTGGATGGGACATCGAATCTACGGTCAGTCTGGCTCTTCGTTACAGCGATCAGTTCTTTACTCATTACATTTATCGTCGTGCGGCACGGAAAGAAAAAGAAAAGCATATTGTATCCCTGATTTTATTCTTCCGTTTATACCGTTCCGTACGTAAATTCTTTTCTTGGGAGCCGCATATCTCACGTTTCTTATTGAAAAAGGAAAAGCATATCTATGATACATACTTGTGCAAGTATGATTATTGTGAATTGCTTTCTGCTGATTATCAATGATTGATTACCTCTTACTTCCGCGCATCACTACACTGCGGATTCTATGCCTGAAAAAACCTTTTTGATTAATATATGCGCAGTTGTGTTTGTTCAGGAATGTAGAGATAACTTCTTCGTCATCACGCAAGTGGTATGTGCAAATAGCAAAATCCAGCTTTTGGCAATTTTGAAATAAGTTCTTGCATCCGGTCAATGCGTGCCGTTCGGCTCCTTCTATATCCATTTTAAGAAACAGATGTTCATCCGTCTGGTTATTGAAGAAATCATCAAGAGTTTGCTCTCTCGAAGAATTATGGTCGCTCACATACTTCTGTATGATTGTAACTTTATCCTGCCATGGTTCGAAAGTAGCTCTGATAGCTTCCAGCCATTGTTCGTCCTGCTCAAACAAATAGATATGCTTGGCTTCTTCTACGATTTCCAGTGAAGAATATCCTTCGGCACAACCAATGTCCACAAAAACTTTTCCTGTGACATCTTTTACACTATCGAAATAATGGTGCGGTGATCGCTTGTCCTGCTCCATACTCAAAGCCCTGTAGTACTTTTGAATTTTCTTGGGTGGAGTACTCTTTCTGAAATATAGCCGTTTCTTTTCTTGTTGTACATAGTATAAGCCTTTTTTCTCATCCTTTTGTACATTGACAGGCATATTTGTATATTCATCTTTGAATTCATACAAATGTCTTGAATACCCGTGTTTTTTAATATACTCATAATATTTCAGATAGGGTGAATCAGGTTTATACCCTTTCATGAAATAATATGGAAGAGTGCCATATATAAATTTCTTTATTGTATGTTTAAGTACGTTCATTTCATTAGTTTCTTGTAGATGTTTAAGATCTCTTCCGCTTGCTTTTCTTCAGAGAATCTTTTGGCAAAAGAATGCCCCTTTTCAATCATGTTCTTTTTTCTCTCGGGATCTGTGTATATCTGTTTGAAGGCATCGGCCATTCCTTTGATATCGTCAGGATGTACATAGATAGAATCGGGACCTCCCGCTTCTTCCAGACAAGATCCTGTAGCGGCCACTACCGGAATACCGGAGTACAGAGCTTCTATGATGGGAATACCAAAACCTTCAAAACGGGAAGGGTATACAAAAATTTCTGCTAACTGATAAAAAGCCGGTAGATCATCAAAAGGAACATTACTGATGATATGCACTCTTTCTTCCAGCTTATACTCCTTAATGAAATGTTCAACCTTATCAGTGTATTCCGTATGGCGTCCTACGATGACGAGATGAATTTGTTCAGGAAGCATCATTAGTGCCTGCACCGCTGAAAGGGCGTTCTTGCGTTCTTCAATACTTCCTACGTTAAGGATATAGTGATCCGGTAGCTGATATTTAGCCCGGACTTCTCTTTTCTTCTCTTCTGCTACAGGATGTATGAATGAAGGGTCACATCCCTGATAAACAACTTCTATCTTATCGGCGGGAATCCTGAAAAACTCAATAATATCACGCTTGGTACATTCGCTGATAGCAATGATTTTATCGGCATTTTCGCAGGCTTTACGGAATTTGTATGTGTATATTTTCCTGTCGATCGAATGGTAATACTGCGGATAGCGCAGAAAGATCAGATCGTGGATCGTTACAATACTTTTTACCTCGCTTTGATGAATATTCAGGGGCAGCTCATTACTAAGCCCGTGGAATATATCGATTTTTTCTTTTTCCAATTGGCGGGTGACTCCCCATACTCGCCACAATGGACTTAACTTTTTCCAGGAAGAAGTAGTGGGATAAGAAAGCTGTAGTTGCTGATACTGCTTCGTTAATTTGTCCAGCCTCTTGTTTTCCCGTTTCTTGGGGGCATACAGCACATATTCATTCTCCGGACCGAATTGGCATAGAATATCCACTATATAGCGGCTATAATTACCCAGACCGGTGAAATTCTGTACTGCACGTTTTCCGTCAAAACCTATTCTCATTTCTACTTCTTACCTTTATATGATTATAATTTAGACTTCAAAATTCCGATAAGGTTTATTCAAGTCTAAATAATGGAAATTGTGTTGTCTTTGTCCACTTTGTTTAGGTATGGTCATGTAATCTCCATATTTCTGTGACAGATAAGTGTCGTATTTCTGTACTCCCCATACTTCTTCATCTTCAAACCGGATGGGAGTAGGAGTGCCCAGAATGTCCTTCGACATGATTCCTTTCATTCCGTCATCATAATCGCAGACTAATGCGCATTGGTCGAAATCGTATTTCTTCATTACCTTCCTGATGCTTTCCTGTGTTCCGGTAAGGGTGAAAAACTTTCTGCATAATAGCGGTATCCATGAACTGGGACCTTTTCCATGTTTGTATGGATCACGATGAATCAGGTAAAGTATTCGTTTGTAGAACTCATACTTCGCAAAATGCATTCTTTGCGCCATGCGGCTTTCCGGAACTCCATCGAGTGGAAATATATCAATATATACACCTCCCAGATATTTGAGATGCATACGCTCGATTAAGGTTGTATTGGCATCCTGCACCTTTGCGAACGGAAGAGGATATTCCTTATCATTCTCGGCGCATACCGCTTCGTAAGGTTCCGGTAACCATTCTTTGGCATTAGCCATTAGTAAATCATAATCAGCTCTTGGCATTCCGATATCCAAGTCATCATCCCAGGGGATGAATCCTTTGTGGCGTACAGCTCCCAACATGGTGCCTGCCATGATGTAATATCGCAGATTATGTTCTTTGCAAACTTTGTCAACAGCTAATAAGTTCTTTAATATGCGAAGCTGTAGAGGGCGGATGTCGTAATTAGCCATTTTATCTGATTTTAATTAATAAAGACTGGATGGAATCAGCTTCTGTGCCTGTTGAAAGTCCTCTACTGTGTCCAGCTCGGCCGAGAAGAACTCGGTGGTGTCCATAACGTAAAAACTATATCCTTGCGGAATCAGTCTCTCAAAAGCCCGTTCGTAGAATATATTATCCAGTCCTTCGGTAGTAATCATAATTTCCAGTTCACGAAATAGCGCCTTGGTATATTCAGCTGACATCTTTTCGATACCGATGGACTCTCCGATAGCATCGGATATCGAACAGACTTTGCTGATTTCCACGACCTTTTGTGCGTCGTCCACGATGACTTTTATTTCTTCTGCTCCGAGCTCATGGCGATTCAGTGCCAATATGTCGTCCTTATCCGAATGAAGCAGCTTCTCTACAATCTGCGGATCGAATACAATGTCGCTGTCTAATAACAGAATTTCCTCCCCATCCGTATATGGGCGGGTGAGCCATAATGAATAGATATTGTTGGTTGATTCATACCTGTCATTATAGATGAAAGTAATATCTTGGGTTGGATAATGTGCCTGTAGGAAATCAACGATTTGCTGCTGGCGATACCCGGTGACAATGATGAATTCATCAAATCCGTTTTGTATCAGAGCATCAAAAGCCCTTTCCAAAAGGCATCGTTCTCCTATCTTGAGAAGACATTTGGGCGTCGTATCGGTCAGCGGGCGTAAGCGTGAAGCTATTCCTGCGGCTAATATTATTGCTTTCATTTGGATGCGATTTCTTTGATTGTATCTATAACGATCCGGTTCTGCTCTGGGCGACCCAATGTGATACGCAAATGAGTATTGATATCCGGTTCATTCATAAATTTCACTTTATAACTCTGTTCAGCAAAAGCCTTTTGTAAAGCCTCTTTCAGCTCTATCGGGTATTTGATTAAAATAAAGTTGGCAACCGATTCATATACTTTGAATCCGGGCAACACGCCGATTTCCTTTTCGTAACGCTCACGGTCTTCGTTCATCAGTTTTGCGATGTTTCGATAGTGTGCGTCCGATTTAAGAGCCGCAATGGCGATATCTTCGGATATCCGGTTGTATCCCAGATATTTATTGCTGTATCTGCTGAATTTTTCCAGCTCCTTACTCATAAATCCGAATCCCATACGTAAACCCGGCAATCCATAAAATTTAGATAAGGTACGGGAAATAATCAAATTCGGATATTTATTAACCAGCTTTTTGATATAACTGGTATCAGTTGAAACAAAAGAAGCGTATGCTTCGTCTATCAATACCACTGTTTGGCCGGGTACTTCTGCAAGTAGTTCATCCAATTCTTTCGGAGTCAAACCATTGCCGGTAGGGTTATTGGGAGAAGCTAGTAAAAGAATCTTTGGATTCTCTTTCCGAATCATATTTTTTAGCGTCTCAAAGTCATATTTAAAAGTATTTCCGTCTTCGTAGAGAGGATATTGCAAAGTATGGCCATTCACCTCATCTGCAATTGATTTATAATACCACCATGAGAACTTGGGAATCAACATCGTTTTATTTCCATCTTCTTGAGTCAGGAAGTAGTGTACGGCTTGTTTCAGAATATCTTCTCCGCCGTATCCTAATAAGACTTGTGTTTCATCTATATCGTAAAGTTCGGATAAGAAAACAGATAATATACTTTTCTTTCCTTCATCATAAATGCGGGTATAAAAACAAAGTTTATTTATATCGAAGTTTTTTAAAGCTTCTACTACTTCTTTTGATGGACTGTAGTTAAATTCGTTTCGATCTAAAAAGTTCAAATTCTTTTCCATATTAGTTTTGTATGATTCCTTTATCGCACCAGGTTAGTTTCCTGACTTTCGTTTCGTTCAAAATGCTGCGGTTGTTGCTCAAATTATCTGTTCCATGTAGTTCGTGATGAAGATGGAACACAATTCCCGCAAATTTGATGGTACGCTTGCGTACACCGCTGTTGATAAGGCGGCACACTAATTCATGATCTTCGCTTCCCCATCCGGTAATAGCTTCATTGTACCCATTGACTTTTAATAAATCCTCTTTCCAGAAAGCCATATTGCATCCTCTGGAATATGAAATATCCCATTGGCGATAATGCTGAAGTAATGGGCTTAGCCAAGGCAAATGTACTCCGTTGATTGCATTCTTAGTACCTTTGTCGTGAATAGAGATAATACAGTTCCTTTCTGCTAGCATCTTTTGGGTTAAACCTTCCCGGATTAATACACGGCTACCGGTTACGAAACTACCTTTTTTAGCAAAATGTGCATGATCTTTGACGAAATCTTTGTGTAAGACGATATCTCCGTCAATTTGTATAATATATTCTTTAGATGCTTTCGCAATAGCTTTGTTGCGGATGGAGGCCAGTCTGAAACCTAAATCTTCATGCCAAACATGAATAATGGGGACTTCGGAAGAAACAGCCAATTGATGAATTAGTTCTCTTGTATCTTCTTTAGAACCATCATCGGCAATGATAATTTCATTAGGAAGGAGAGATTGACGTAGCACGCTTTTAACGCATAATTCTAATGCGTCGCTTCTATTATAGGTGGATATAATTAGCGATGTACTTATGTTGCTCGCCATTGGTTTATTCATATAATTATTACTAAGTTAGTTAAATAGTTAAGGGGGCTTGCACTAAAATTCTACAAATGTATACATTTTATTTGGTTGTGACAAGCGTTAAAGGCTTTTTTGCTAAACATTAGGGGGTTAGCATCCTTTTTAAGAATAATATCCGTATCTTTGCTATCAGTTTGTTATAATAACTAAGATAATATAGTGTGTTTGTAATGGAAAATCATCCGGTGGAAGTTAGTATAATCATCCCTAATTATAACTATGCTCGTTTTTTGCAGCAACGTATCGAGTCTGTATTGGCACAAACATATACAGACTATGAAATTATATTATTAGATGATGCTTCAACCGATGATAGTGTGTCTATTTTAAACCATTATAAAACAAACTCTCGTGTCGCTCATTTGGAGATTAATTCTGTCAATACAGGGAGTCCTTTTGCTCAGTGGCAAAAAGGGATTAGTTTGTCTCGTGGAAAATATATATGGATTGCCGAGAGCGATGATGCGGCTGATTCTTCTTTTTTGGAAAAGGCTGTTTCTGCCTTAAATCAATATCCTTATGCTTCTTTCTGTTTTTTAGGTTCACATTGTATAGACGAGAAAGGGAATGAACTATCTACAGATTTTGACCGTTGGACTTCAAAACAATTACGCCGTCCTCACAATATAGGTGTTTTTGATGGTGAAGATTACATAAAACATAATCTTTATTGGCGTAATTATATTTATAACGCTAGTGGCGTTGTTTTTCGTAAACAGTGTTTTGAACGGATAAAGGATTTGTCTTGTTTTTCAATGCGATATAGTGGTGATTGGCTTTTTTGGATAGAGATGGCGAGGCAAGGGGTCGTTGTTGAGTTATATGAAAAGTTAAACCTTTTTCGATTGCATTCAACAAGTACAACTGTTGAGGGTAATGCTTCAGGTAATGCGATTCTTGAAGATATTCAAGTAGTACATTATGTTGAATCATTTTCTTATCCAATAGGGAGTTATAAGCGTTTGATGCGGCATGGAATGCTTTACAAAAATATAAAGCGTGCAACAGTTGACCCGAAAATGAGATTGTTGTTGTTTGAAAAACTGAAAGGATGTTTTGGAACAAGTGTGTGGACATATAGATGGGAACGGGTTAATAAATACATGAGTTTTTTGAATCCATGGCAACCTACAAGAGATAGAGATAGGTTGTAATGAATTGTGAAGTGCAATAAAGAAAGATATGGTTGACAAAAGAATTATAGCATTTTATTTGCCGCAATATCATCCATTTCCTGAAAATGATGAATGGTGGGGCAAGGGATTTACTGAATGGAGAAATGTGGTCAAGGCTAGGCCTCTTTATCGTGGCCATTATCAGCCGCATTTACCAGCAGATTTAGGTTTCTATGATCTGCGTGTTCCGGAAGTTCGTCAGCAGCAAGCTGATATGGCTCGAATGCACGGGATTAATGGCTTTTGTTATTATCATTATTGGTTTAATGGTCATCAATTGATGGAAAGACCACTAGAAGAAGTATTATCTTCTGGCAACCCTGATTTTCCATTTATGCTTTGTTGGGCTAATGAAAATTGGACAAGGGCATGGGATGGTGGAAGTCGTCATGTTCTGATTGCTCAAAATTATTCGGAAGAGGATGATCGTGCGCATATCCGTTATCTGTTAGATAATGTATTTAGTGATTCTCGATATATAAGAGTAGATGGTAAACCTGTATTTTTAATTTATCGTTCCATGCTTTTCCCGAATATGAAAGAGACTATTCGAGTTTGGAGGGAAGAAGCTTCTAGTAAAGGAGTGGAGTTGTATTTATGCCGCGTCGAAACTATGGATTGTTATGGAGAAGAATACCTTCAGGATGGTTTTGATGCTGCTGTAGAGTTTCAACCTTTCACTCATCAAATGAATGAATTTCAAAAAAAGAGAAACCCATTACGGAAGTTTGCTTATAATATAAATCGTCACCTTTTTAATACATGTAAGAAGAAAAAGATTGATTACTCGGAATATGTAGATTATATTTGTAAAACTCCTTTTCCTGACTATAAAATGTATCCGGGGGGTTACTCCAATGTGGGATAATACTTCTCGTCGAAAACAGAAAATGTTTATTTTAGACAAGAGTACTCCCGAAAAATACGGTGAATGGTTATGTTCGGTTATGAATAAATTTGTGCCTTATAGCAAAGACGAGAATTTTGTTTTTGTCAATGCTTGGAATGAATGGGCAGAGGGTAATCATTTGGAACCTGACTTAAAATGGGGATTCCGTTATTTAGAAGAAACAGAAAAGGTGGTAAAAAGTATGCAAGAAGGTGGCTTTTAGATATAGGGAGGTGATTGTGTTTTTTCTAGAATATATAATGTTGCTCGTGTTCGAGCCGGATCTAGAGAAATCGTTTTGTAAGATTTCTCTAGATGTTAATTCGTAGAATTCTGTACCATATAAATTTGAAAAAGATCTTGTTTCTATATTTACTGCTGGTGTAAGTGCTACGAAAATTTTGTACTTCATTAAAAGCTTGTTTGAAAGGAACTGAACTTTTAATAATATGCTTTACTCGTTTATACTCCTTTTTTTCTTCTCTAAGGTTTAACGTCAGAATCTCTTTCCCTTTTCTGTAAAATTCATTCCTTGATTGTACATAGTATATGTCGTGATTTTCAATAGGAAATGCATTGATGGTTTTGTTATATATTTCCGTATATTCATTGCCCATATCTTTTAAAGACTTCATGTCTTTTAAAAAATGTCTGATTCTTTCCACTTTCTGTTCATATTCTTGTGGGGCTGATTTAATAGTTGAGATGAGTTTAAAGATATCGTCTAATGTACTATTTATAGGTAAAATCCAGCCGACATCTGTTCTTTTTACTCGTTCGGCAATTGCTCCTAGGTCAAAAGAGACTACGGGGATCTCTGAAATTAAACTTTCTGATAAGGTATAAGAATATGTTTCGGGTCCCATGGATAATAAACAGATTAATTTTATGTTATTCTCTAGTAGTAGATTGGGAAGATCTTGTTGTATATACTTGCCATGATAAATATAATTCTTCTTATTTTTATTGTATTTTTTGTTTGTTGTTTGTCCGAAAAGATGGACGTTTATGTCTGTGCCTTTTACTTTCTCTGTTAATTCCTCTAAATATTTTAGTCCTTTTTCTTCTGTAATATATCCAATAAAGGCAATATTAAACTTTTTATTCTTCTTTTTATCTGGATTGTCATTATTAGGCTTTTCGTTTATTTTGTCATAACCATGTTCTACCACTTCGATTGTTAAATCCTTATATGTGTTCAGGAATATATTTTTTGTACTGTAAGATGGAACAATGATTTTCTTTACAGTTTTAAGATTTTCATAAAACTCTTTTCTCCACAGTGGAATGAAGTTGATATTTAGGCTGAATGTTTTTGCTATACATGAACCGCATCCTGCTGTGTTAGCATAGTTACATAGAAAAGTTTCTTTGTTAAAGAGGTTCATAGAAGGACATATTGAATAAAAGTCATGTAAAGTGTATATGACAGGGACACTTTTTTCTTTTGCTACTTTGAATATATCCAAATACATGTATTTTAAATGATGGATATGTATTAGGTCTATTTTTAAAGTGTCTATTAGTATTTTAATATCTCTATTGAATGTATCATTGTAGAGGTTTAATGTCGTATATTGTGAATATGCATCTAGTGTGGAGGTAATTTTATCAAATGGTAAGAAAGAAGTTACATGATATTTAAAATCATCATCGGAATAATAAAGAACATGAAAATTAAATTCTTCTTTCATGTTTTTTATTAGATCATGTACATGTAAAGTTGTTCCTCCTATATTTTTTCTTTTCAGCTTCTTTGAAATCATGTATTACAATTAATACATTTTTCTTAGAATGTAAATTAATGGCATAGCGGATATTTAACTGTATATCTGAAATTGGATTTTGTTGTACAAAGGATTCTGTGTTCTCGATGCATGAAGGATATCTCTTTTTTAATATTTGTAGGTGAGAATTTATTAGTTCTGTTTTTTCTTGAGAAAACGACTGGGTTCCTTTATG
This sequence comes from Bacteroides sp. BFG-637, assembly GCF_024793605.1. Classification (NCBI taxonomy): domain Bacteria; kingdom Pseudomonadati; phylum Bacteroidota; class Bacteroidia; order Bacteroidales; family Bacteroidaceae; genus Bacteroides; species Bacteroides sp. BFG-637. Next base: position 2,024,210 of record NZ_JANUPD010000002.1, read on the forward strand.
ATAGATATATGTGTTGTCACATAGTAGATGTCTATATCCGGCTTGTAGACATCTGTATGAAAAATCATTTTCCTCACCGTATCCTTTCCCGAAAGCTTTTTCATCGAAGAGACCAATGTTATTTATGGCTTCTCGTCTAATATACATACAAAATCCATTTGCAGTAGGAATTTCAGGGAATAGGTTCATGCTGCATCTTTCAACAATCTCTGCATATTTCTCTATCGTAAAATCTGATGGTATCGTATTTTCTGACATAAAATCAGGTACGGATGCTAATGTCGCATTGTTAGATAGTGGAGTGACAGTTGCTATTGCAGCTTTGCTATATGCGCACTTTTGTATCTTAGGGAGCCAATTTTTTGTAACCTCTGTGTCGCTATTTAATAAAACAACATCGCGTGACGAGTGTTGCATGCCGATATTAACCGTTCGTACAAATCCTTGATTGCTCTCATTGTTGATTATTGCAATGTTTAAAGATGGATATTCTGCCGTAAACAGGTTTAGCAAAGGAAGGATTCGCTGGTCTGTACTTTTATCATTGATAAGTAGTAAGGTATGTTTGGTGAGATCTGTATGTTCAATCACAGTTTCCCTATACACTTCTTAGTAAAATCAAAAGCATTATAGATGGGTATTATAATATCAGTATCCATGATGAATTAAAATAGATTGAGGTGAAGTACCGCTTTATAGAAGTACAGATTGTTTTTATATATAATGATACAAAGGTATAAAGAAAAATAAGAGTGGCAAGTTATTAATCTCAGAGGTATAGGTTTTAAGACAATATGTTTTTCATCTAACTTAATACTCTGCTATGGTTTTTGATCTTATTTTGGCATAGGTAGATAACTACTAAGATATAAAGTCAATTGTTCTTGTATAATTGATTGTTAGGTTTACCTCTATTAGAATCAAGAATATCAGAAATTAAAGTGATCTTATTAATGCAAATCTTTCATCTCATTTACTTATCTTTGCAAATGAAACTATTGAATAGTTAGAAAAATGAAAAATAAACTGGCGATCATTATACCTGCTTATAAAGCTTGTTTTTTTCGGGAGGTTTTAGATTCTATTGTAAGGCAGAGTAATCGTGACTTTACGGTCTATATCGGTGATGATGCCAGTCCTGATGATTTAGAATCAATAGTATCTGATTATAAGGATAAATTAGATATATTCTATTTCCGTTTTGAACAAAATTGGGGTGGGAGAGACTTGGTTGCCCATTGGGAGCGCTGTATTAAATTATCTGATGAGCCGCTGGTATGGCTTTTTTCAGATGATGATTTAATGCCACCTGATGCTGTAGAGCGGGTGATGAAGACTTGGAGGAAATCAGGAGAATGTGATGCCGTATTTCGTTTTCCTTTGGCTATAGTGGATTCGTATGGTAAATTAAAATATACTAATCCGCCTTTTGAGGCAGAAAGGATCTCTGGCTCTGATTTCTTATTGGATAAGTTAAGTGGTAAAATATCCTCTGCTGCGTGTGAGTATGTGTTTACACGTGATGTTTGGAAAAAAACAGGAGGGTTTGTTAGGTTTCCTTTGGCATGGTGTTCAGATGATGCAACATGGGCAAAGTTTGCAGATTATACAGCTGGTATTATTTCGTTGCCGGGAACTCCTGTTTATTGGCGGAATGCTGAAGATAAGAATATAAGTAATTCTACACGTTTTGATAGGGAGAAGCTTAAAGCTACCGGACTTTTTCTAAAATGGATTGGAATGAATTATAGATTAAATCTCCGGGAGTCTAGATTTCAAGATGCATTGGTGACTTATGTGAATGTAATATTAGAGTGTTCTGTAAGAGGAAACTATAGTCTAAAAGATTTGGTTTGTTTATATGCTATTTTGAGAAGACTTTCTCCTAATGTGGCTTCACGTGTTTTACGCTCCCATATTTTAAAAGCCAAACTTTTTATTTGAGATAATTTCTTTTGGTGAAATGTTCGGTATATAATTTATCTCCTAGTTAGAAAGAAATGGTTGAATAGTAATTTATATTGAAATACAAAATGAAGAAAATACTTTTTATTATACCTTGTGTCCCTTATCCTTTGAATTCTGGGGGGAATCAGGCTTTTTTTCAGATGGTAGACTATATTCGCCATAAGATTTCAGTTTCAGTGTTGTTTTATGCTTGGACGGTTGATGAGGCAAAAAGAGTAGAAAAGTTAGAAGATTTGTGGGGAGATGTGGATTTTTATACTTTTGTTAAAGAGACCAAAGAAGGACCGGATTCTCCTTTGGTGCGAAATCCTTTTTATTATAAGTGGCTGAAAAAGCTCAAGACGTCTATTGAACGTAAAATGCGGAGGCAGTTGTTATCTACGTCAAACGGTACTGTCGATCTGTTGAAAGATAAAGATTTTGTACGTGAAAAGTCTGTTTTACCTAATTCTGTATATAAAGAATTTGATACACGATATATAGATTATGTTACAAAAGTAGCACATACAGGGTTTGATATCATTCAGGTAGAGTTTTATGAATTGATAGCATTGGGATATGTGTTACCGCAGAATGTACAGACGATTTTTGTTCATCATGAATTGCGATATATACGTAACGAGAATGAGATGAACCTTTTTCAGGCAATATGGCCTAGCGATCGGATGAATTTTCTTATTGCAAAAGACTTCGAATGGAATGCGTTGCAGAAGTATAAGCATATAATTGCTTTGACGGAAGTCGATAGGCTATTGTTAGCTAACTTTTTTAGGTCGTGAAGATCACATTTATGCTTCTCCTGCAGTGATAAAATTTGAATCGAATTCAGAGACGGAGTTTATCCCTTGTGTTCATCGGCGTTTTACTTTTGTGGGATATGGAGAGCATTTTCCAAATCTAGATGCTGTTGTATGGCTTTGTAAAGAAATTGTTCCCTATTTGCGTGAATGCAATTTTGAGTTCACTTTGCAAGTGGTTGGAATGGGATATGAGCGTTATTCTGCTGAACTACGAACGGCTTGTCCTGAGATAGAGTTAGTTGGATTCGTTGAGAATTTGACCTCTTTCTTGCAGGGGAGCATTGCTCTTGTTCCTATTCGTATCGGAAGTGGTATGAGAATGAAAATACTTGATATAGTTTCTTCAAATGTTCCTTTTATTACAACTTCAAAAGGATTGGAAGGTATTCATTTTAGCCACGGTGTAGATTGCTTGATAGCTGACAATACTATTGATTTCGCAGATGCTATGATTAAATTATCCAATGATTTGGAGTTACAAAAAATGTTGGTTTATCAGGCTAATGACAAAATGAAGAATATGTATAATCCACAAGAAATGTTGGATCGGAGATTATCGGTTTATACTTCTATTCTTAAAGATGAATTTTAATGTTTTTGTTGAGCCTTTGATTCTATATTGTCATCTTGAAAACGTTTTAGATTCTTTACGCATCAGCTGCTGCTATTCATTCTTGAATGATATGGAGTGGCAAAAAGATTTAATAAATTGTTTGAGAGACTTTTTATCTTTGGGAATATTGGCATTGGCTATTATCTGGGATAAACTGTATTGAGATACTAGATATTGGTCTGAGCTTTTTATAAAGCCGTTGAAATCTTTATTATCAGAGACTGCATCATAACTTTCATTGTGTTTTCTCCATAAAGTTAATTCTTGAGGAATGTAATATACTTTATTGAACACACATATTTGTCTCCAAAGCCAGAAATCTAACCATGCGGGGTAAGGGGTGCTAAAATTAATATTTTGGATTACTTCTTTTTCACACAAACAGCTGAGAATGTAGGGATATAGTTTGAATCAAGGTAGGGAAATATGTTACTACCTGAATGTTTTTTGAGGAATGAGGAACTAAATTCTATATATGAATCATATTCAGGGTTATTCGATAGGTTTATAACTTTGATACCATTGACTATGAAATTTGCTAAGGGATTCTGTTGGATTGTATTTTGTAAATATTCAATATGGTTATTAGTCCAATAATCATCACTCTCACAGAATGCAATGTATTCTCCATTGGATTTTTCAATTCCTAATTTCACAGTCTCAGCTAATCCTCTATTTTGGTTACTGGGATGTGTGTATAGTTTTATATTTTTAAAACGGTTGGCATATTCTTCTATTATAGGAAGGCTTTGATCTCTGCTTCCATCATCTACCACAATAACTTCAAATGATTTATTAGTTTGTCTGATTAAAGAATCTAAAGTCTCTTTTATATATTTAGCATAGTTGTACGAAGCAACGATAACTGATATCAATGGTTGTTTCTTCATTATTGTTTTAAAATAAGAGTTAAACATAACAGTATTAGTAGGACACAGGATATTCCTAAAGTAACTAAATAGTATTTCTTATATTTCTGGTATTTAAGCTTATACTTGTTATATTTAGAAAAGAAAAAAGATGGATCTTTATATAAATTGAAAACTTCTTGTAGGTGATTGTATAACCATTTGTCTTCTTTTCTTCCCAGATAATCATAGAATTGGGTAAAATAGTATACATATCCTGCATAGCCGCCAGGATTTGCCTCGAAAACGATACGGAAAAAAGAATTATCAGTAATAAAACCAGCCTCATTGAGATTGCTGCTAGGCTTCATGCCATGAAAATGGATAAGTTTAGCTTTGTCATTGATACCCCAATAAGGTTTCCAATTATATTCTATTGGTAGTAGTTCCATGTCTTTGAAGCATAGCTCGTTTAAATATCCTTGGTCAAAAAGTCCAGATATGTTTCTTTCTCTATTTTTCATTTTAAGAATAAATTCCTCATATTTCTCTTTCATGCCTTGGATATTCATAACTAATACTCCCGCATTAAAATATTCCATATCTTCCACATTACGTTCATATTCTGGGGCAGCTGCTAGATAAGTGGGATGTGGAAGTTCCTCAAGTAAAATGTCAGAATTGAAAATCACGTCTATATCAGAATAAAGAACATACTTTTCTTCTTTTTCTACAACGGGGATTTCCATTCTCATAAATGTTCCGAAAATTCGGTTATATTCGATTTCTTTCCCTAAATTCTGCAACATCCATTCACGCGGATATATCTCCATCAACTCTTGCTTATAGGGTAATTGATGGAGGATTATTTCTACATTGAATTCCTTTAATAACCTATAAACAAGGTCATTTGTGTTGCCATCATATAGGCAAACTAAATGGAGAGATGTGTTTTTCTTGGCACTGATTAACATGACTTTTAGTAAATCAAGATAATCTTTTCGAGTGACTATGGAGTCTGTTAGACAAATATAGCATTTCATAATCTGATATTTTAATTGCGTTATTTAATAGAGAACATTATAGATATATTTTTCACTCTTTTTTAGCCGAGTTTGTATTTGTCTGATTTTGTTTAGACCAATGAGTTAGCGTTTTAATATGTCCCAAATAATATAATTCTTCTTCAGTTGGCTTTGCGCTATTCATATACCAAGGTAAATGTCTGACGGAATAAGGGTGTCCGGTTCGAATACAGAAACAGTCTGGGTCAATAGGTTCTCCGATAAAATAGGGCTTATATACAGCAAAGGTTGTATCTATTAAAGCTTTGAATATGTTAGGTTCTATTTCTTCTTTCCAGAAAATGCTTTCCCACTTTATAACTTTTTCTTTTAATTTATAATGATCTGGTAGGTCGTCTATGCAGATTGAGAAGCCAACCTTCAATGCTTTTGGATATTTCTGTAGCAATAAAATAAATTTCTCAATAAAATCGTCAGGACAATTAGGAAGGATCTCTAAATCAGAATCGGTATAGGCATAATAAGAATCCTTGAATTGCTTAAATATCCCTGTTTCCCACAATGATAAATGCCCGACATTTTTATTTAACATATATACAGGGTATGGTAGTTTTGTATAGTATTCTAATAGTGGAGGGTATGTTGATTGGTTATCAATAATATATAAATTATGGTATCCCCTATTTTCTAAGCTATGGATTAGCTTTGCTAGCATTTCCAAACGGTTGTAGTTGTTAATAATGATAGGGATGTCTTTATAGTTGATTTTCTTTACTCCAAAGAGCCTTTTTTTGATTTCGGGAATAAACCATTTAAGAATTAGCTCTTTAGACCTTTGAAAGTCTTGATTGAATGCTTTATATTTTCGAATCAACTTTCTTCTCATTTTTATTTCTGTTAACAATGATGTTATACATTAGTTTTTTCTGGTTTATAGCTTGCAAAGCTACTATTTTTTTTGATTAATATTCATCATTTCTAATATTGTATATTCAATGTTATTATAGTATGGTGTTTGGATAGAGGTTGGCATTAGATTCTTTTAGATATTCAGAGTGACGACTTGAGATATTTATTATCTTCTTCTTCTAAGAAATCTTCTTACTAAAAATAAGAATTTAATATACTGTCGTGCTTTTCTTTGAATCCAAACATTGTCTATAAGTTGTTGAACTCGGTGTTTTGATAATATGTCTAATGCCTGCTCTTGAGTTCTTACCTTCTCTTGAAGGGTAGTATGATTCTGATAAAACTCGCTAATCAAATAGGGGAAATTATTTTTAAAAAAATCGGAACGTTCTTGCATGATTAAGTTGCCACTTTTAGGGTCAGAACTTATTCCATAAACATTAAAGTATGAGACTGCAAAATTTAGATGTTTTGTTGTGCGATTAAACAAAAGGATCTGTTTTTATAAAAAAAGCCCAATCTGATATAATCTGGTATTTTTCTTCATATAGCATATCTTTAAAGAGTTCTCTTTTAATAAAAGTAGACGGATGTCCTAAAGAATACTTATATATAAAGGGTAGGGTCAATTTGTCGGGATAAGGGCTGATTTGTATGTCATCGGCATTACGATACAGGTATAAATCAGCATAGACAATATCTTCTGTGAAACTTTCCTTAAATACTCGCGTTAGAATGTCATTTTCTAACCAATCGCCGGAATTTAAGAACAATAGATAGTTGCCTTTAGCTTTAATAATTCCTTTGTTCATTGCATTATAGATCCCTTTATCAGGCTCTGATACCCAATAAGATAAATGTGATGCATACTTTTTTATAATGTTAATGCTATTATCGGTTGAGGCTCCATCGATAATAATATGTTCAAAATTTTTAAAAGATTGCTTTTCCCATATACTTTCTAGGGTTTTCTCTAATCCTTGAGCATCATTTCTATTAATTGTGATTATGGTTAGTTGTGGCATATTATTTAAGTTTATGGTTGTTGTTAATGTTTGTATGAGACTTTTTGCTTTTTTGTATGTATATATAGATTTTTCTATGATAATTACTCCATAATGTTTCTGCAAAAATAGATATTATGTATAATAATATATGTTCAGTGATTAGAAAAATGAATAAAGTTTGGATAATTGTAAGCTCTCTTTTTGTTTTGCATTCAAGCGAGAAACTTCTTATAATCGTTAATATTGTTAACGGAGGACTAATAAGCCCCAAGCTTAAATAGCTTTTTATCGATATAGTTCCTTAGTAGATATTAATAAGACTGTTTCTTTTCCTTTCAAAGAGCAAAACTAAAAGGAAGCTTACTTGTGAACTGAGATCTTAGATTTATAATTCTGACGCGTGTTCTCTTGGTGTTTAATTATTGGGATAAACGTACCCGACTATAGGAGGTTCTATTCGGATCCATCCTCCGTGATTATAAATAATATTGAGATCTAAGGTTGTTAAGTGGTCATCATGTTCGGTATGATAATATTCATAAAGTGGAACTGTAAACTCTGTCGGCTTTTCATAAACATAGCCTATAATCATAGATTTTCTATAGAGTGGATTCATTAAATCGTAATTAGGAATTGTTGTTGTGAAGAAGTCTAATGTTATATCATTTGTCTTGTATTCGTATAGTGGAATCGTTCCGGGTAGTTGTTCTGTAAGAATATATCCATCATAGTTCCAAAATTTCCAATCTGGGTAGCGAGTTGCTATTTCATCATCAGTAGTAACGAGGTGTTTCCGTCCTTCTCGGCAGTCGTAAGCATATAAAAGGTTTAATTTAAGTTCTTTAAATCGAGAGTTGCTTATGTACTTGAATACTGCTTGTTTTATCTCCTCCTTTTTCACTGGATCAGATATAAAATTATAAATAGGATAGGTTTCTTTCCAGTTAATATTAGTAAGGCATGCGTTACTTAAAGAGACAGAATTTTCCCAACTTTGTACGTCTATACCAGTAGGCATTCCTTTTTCTAAATCATATTTAAGACTTGTGCCATTACCACCATAAAATTGAACAAAAAGTTCTTTGTTTTGATTATCCTTAACTAAGGATTCATCTGTTTGAACGGTTCTTGATATATTTAAAGAAAAACCAATTCCAAACAATGCTGCCTTAAGTCCGGAGGCTACAGTGGTCTTTTTATGAGTTGCATCTTTTGTATGTGTAATGACAGATCTATACATCAATTTGTACCGACCGCCAATTATAAAGTCTGTTAATACATGGGTACCATATCTTTCTACTAATCTATCGGGAGAAAGTCTTTCTAAATCTTCTTTGAAACTGTCTGATAAGTATTGTGACAGACTGCTTACCTCATCGTTTATTTTAATATATTTACGATTTCTAACGGCATCTACACTAGCGAATGAATATTTATCAGAATAGGCATATTCGGTCTTTAAATAATTATTATTGGTTATATTCCCAGAGAAATAAGGTACTGTGTCAACTTTTTCATTGCCATAGCTCATATTTGAATCAACATTAGTTTCATTTATAATGTCTTTTGTATAATCCGAGGCCGAGTAACCATAATACATTTGGTCATGTCCAAAAGAAGAAGTGCCATATTGCACTCGTTCATGCTTTTCTTGATCATACTTTGTTATATTAAGTACAGGGTTTCGAACAGATAGAGGATGTAGGTATTCACCTGTCACATCATAACCATATCCTAACACACATACTTTTCATCGCCGGCAGCTCTAGTTGTAGAACTTAAGAAAGGCTTGGAAGATGGATTGCTTGAAAAGTCTTCAATGTCAGAGCAAGAATAACAAATGGTTAATAATAAACCTAATAACCAATAATTTTTTTCTCATAATATTATTTTTTACAGTTAATAAATGCCTAAGTTAGGAAAAATGTTGAAAATAGCAAAACTTAAGTGTATGTTTGTAAACATCAAAAACGTCAATTGTATTTAAGTTGAAGTGTTATCTATTGATGTGGTTTATTGAGAAGTCTATAAAAAATGTCTGATAAGCTTTTGCTTGTGGTTATGTAAATATAATGATGGAGAAGTTGGAAAGGGATTATGCAAAATGTCAGTATTACATCTTGATCTTAATGTGTAAAATATGGTATTCTGGAAAGTTTGTAGAATAGACTAAATGGGCGGTGCTTTGAGGATATTTAAAACATTTTGTTAGATGTCATAATTCGTTTCTATAAAAAATATAAATATAGACCTGATTACCGAATGAAATTTGCAGCTTTTCCAAAAATTGCCAGTTTTGTTCGGTAATTACTCTATTTTGTTTGTATAACCCCAAAATAAGAAATAATGGATACGCTTTATAAGTCATATCGTATGTTGTTTAGAAACATATCCACTGATTTTGTCCGTTATTTCTATGATGAGATAGAGTGGGATAATAAGCTTATTGCTATTTAGAGGCCATGTGGCATTGGCAAAGCAACTATGCTCTTGCAACATACATATCTAGCTGTATGATAATATAGGCGAAATTTTGTTTGTGATAGCTGATGACTTGTGTTTTGCAGAGCATAAACTGATTGATCTGACAATGGACTTCTATCCGTACGACGGAAAGAAACTCTCATATTGGATTTGGAAATTCTTTTCTGCTTCTATATAAATGTTCAATGTTAAATAATCGCTCCTATTTCTTTTGGGCATATACTATTCCAATTCTGATAAGAAATAGCTGCATCATATAAATATCCAAATCGCTCATTTTCCTTCTGTTGTCATTTCTGGAGGTAAAAGCGCATAAAAAAGCTTCCATATCCTTCAAATGGCCATTGAGTCTGATTGAAAAATATCTTAGCGAATTACTGGAGTGTTTCATATTGTATCAGGTGAAATGTTATATGGTAGATATAGGCTTGAGACCTCTTTTGTTGAGAGTGTGTTTATTTGCTGTTTACAAACAGCAAAAAGTATAATAAAATGCTGTTTGCAAACAGCATTTTATTATCTTTGTGTCTCATAATACTAAGATATAGGAATGTATGGAAACTCTTTTTGCGAAACAAGACCGTTTGTTGTCATTGACATCGACTGAGATTATAAGGACATTGATGCATCGAATCAATTGGGATGCTCAGTTGGTGGCTATTAGAGGACCTCGAGGAGTGGGGAAAACAACTTTAATGTTACAGTATATGAAACTGCATTATGAGGTTTATAGTAGGGACGTGCTCTATTGTACATTGGATTCTGTTTATTTCTCTAATCATACTTTGCTGGAATTGGCGGATGTATTCGTAAAGAATGGTGGAAAGCATCTCTTTCTGGATGAGGTACATAAATATCCGACTTGGAGTAAGGAGATAAAAGAAGTATATGACATGTATCCCGATTTGAAGGTTGTGTTCAGTGCGTCCTCTTTTACTCAATATATTAAATGCTGATGCCGACTTATCCAGACGCTGTATCCCTTATGAGATGCAGGGGCTCTCTTTCCGAGAATTTCTATTGTTTTATAAACACATGAGCTTTCCCGTATGTACGCTGGAAGAAGTCTTGACCTCGCCCGAAAAAATTTGTTCGGAAGTGAATAAAGTGTGTCGCCCTTTACCTCTTTTTTAAGGAATATCTGCAATATGGATATTATCCGTTTTATTTGAAAAATCAGATAGATTATTATACAAGTATCGAACAGGTTGTTAATTTTATTGTAGAAACGGAATTACCCCAGTTGTGTGGAATTGATGTGGGTAATGTGCGTAAGATAAAGGCCTTGTTGGGCATTCTTGCAACTTCTGTTCCTTTTGAGGTGGCTATTTCCAAATTGTCAACAACTATAGGTGTTCATCGTAATACTGTCATCGAATATCTGAATAGCTTGGAAAAGGTGAAATTGCTCCATTTGCTATACGCGGATTTGTTGTCTGTCAAGAAGATGCAAAAGCCGGATAAGATTTTCCTGGATAATCCTAATCTGCTATATGCTTTAGCTTCTCATCCTGTGAAAATAGGAACGGCACGTGAAACGTTTGTGGTCAATCAACTTTCGTGTGACAATGAAGTGGAGTACGGGAAGAAAACCGGAGATTTTAGGGTCAATGGAAGATATATTTTGGAAGTTGGTGGTGAAGGTAAAACGTATGATCAGATTGCAGATGTGCCTGATTCTTATATTTTAGCTGATGGAATAGAAACGCCTTACAGGTGTAAATTGCCGATTTGGATTGTCGGCTTCCTGTATTGACGGGGAACCTGCAGGAAATATTCTTTCTTATAATGTCTGGGGCGTAAATAAGCGTGCATAAGCGGTTGATGGTAAGGTTAGAGTAGAGTTGCCGAATCTACCAATCCTATCCCGGTGATTTATCAGAGCGGATACCTCACCATTAAGGGGTATGATGAGCGTTTTGGAATATATCGTTTAGGTTTTCCTAATCGTGAAGTGGAGGAAGGATTTATCCGTTTTCTCCTTCCTTATTATGCGAACGTCAATAAGGTGGAGTCTCCTTTTGAAATTCTGAAATTTGTTCGTGAAGTGCGTGCCGGTGATTATGAATCTTTTTTCCGTCGCTTGCAAAGTTTCTTTTCGGATATTCCCTATGAGCTTGCACGCGAGCTGGAGTTACATTGTCAGAATGGATATAAAATATTTGTTTCTCATATTCTCATAAATATGACCTAAGTGCCAGATAACTAATAGAATAAACTATGAGAAATGTTTTGAAAATCGGCATTTCTCATAGTTTTATTCACGAATTAGCCTTCATTTGGCTTATTTCTCATACCCGTTGAGCTCATTTCTCATAATGCCCCGGGGTTGGTATATAAATAGGCTGTGTGGGTTTGCCGATATTCTGTAAGTTACCCTGTGCCTTTAGACGACGAATCTGTCTGCTGGCCATGCTTTGGGTAAAACAACAGAGTGACTGCATATTACTACGGGTCAATACAGGATGGGTTGCAAAATAGGCAGTGAGCTTCTTGTCAATCTCTTCTTCTGAAAGGGACGCCGAATGTGGCTTGTATTTTGAACGTCGTAAGTGAGTACTCATACATAAACTTTTTAAATCTCTGTCGGCCTGGAAGTTAATAGATTTTAGCTTCACTTTGTCTGCGCGAGTGGCAAGCGAATGTACAGGTTCGGTAGCCTGTAATGTAATTTGGAAATAGCCGATTCCATCCAGATGTACTCGTTCTCCTTCACGTAGGTGGTTTCCCATACATCTGCTCAATTCCATTAGCATGGCTTCTACTTCCGCTTTCCCGAAAGTAGTTGCCATATGGATTTCTCTTGCCAGCTTTTGAGTGGTCACATGTTGAAAATTAACCACCCGCGGGTGATAACTAGGTTCTTCTCCTTCTTTCTCCGGTTGGGGATTCTTATAAAACTCGAATTGTATTGCCATCTTTGTTCTAATTTAATGGTTGTTTATATGTTATATACCTGATGTGCTTATCACATCTTGCCTTTATTCTTTTATTATTCAACCGCCATCCTGATTGTTCCACTACAGTGAACGGTTCTTTTCACTCTAGTAGACATATCTTTTTACTGTAGTGAACAGGCCTGTGCACTGTAGTGGAACGATTGGTATGCTCTTTCAAAGATACGACATTATTAGGTGAAAAACAAGTAATTAACTAGTTGTTTGCATGAAAGAAATAGCTAGATGTTTTGTAAGATAAGCTTGGTGGATAAATAGGAGAATAGCTGTAACTGACTATGAGAAATACCCTGAAATAGTATGAGAAATAGCGTTTTTTTGAAGAAAATTGATGAGGGTAGTATGAGAAATGCCTATTTTAAAAACGTTTCTCATAATGTACTTCTTTGATTATATGTGCTTTATCTTAAATCTATGAGAATATGAGAAATGAAATTGAAAAATCTTTTCTAGTAGAGAGGTGTAGTAAGTATTTCCGGAAAAGTTGTTTGTATGTAATATTTACAGTATCTTTGTATCATAATAATCGCCCTACAAACACATGCAGGACAAATAAATGAAGTAATGAGAATAACACTGGTAAGAGACGATGGCAAGGTGAACACTATGCGTACGTTAAGAATTGAACAGCTCGTGGAGCAAATGAAAGTGGAAACCAAAGCACAGCCTGTCTCAAAAATGAGAGAAGTCCTGCCTTTTATGCTTCCGGGTGATAAAAATGACTATGTACAGAATGTACCGAAGTTGATACCCGCAGCCGCCTTTTTTCGCAAAGGCGGCATAACGACGATGAGTGAATATAATGGCATTGTGATGATTCAGGTCAACAACTTGTCCGGGCACATGGAAGCGGATGAAGTGAAAGAACGGGTAAAGGAACTTCCGCAGACTTACTTAGCTTTCACCGGTTCTTCCGGAAAGTCTGTGAAAGTATGGGTACGTTTTACTTATCCCAATGATCTTCTGCCGACAACTAGTGAGGAAGCAGAGCTTTTTCATGCGCATGCCTATCGGTTGGCGGTGAAATATTATCAGCCACAACTCCCTTATGATATTGAACTGAAAGTGCCTTCGTTGGAGCAATATTGTCGTTTAACTTTTGACCCGAACTTGTATTTTAATCCCAATGCAATGCCTATTTATATGAAGCAGCCTGCGGCTATGCCGGGTGAGGTGACTTATCGCGAACGGGTGCAAACGGAAACTTCGCCGTTGCAACGGCTTGCGCCGGGATATGAAAAATGTAATGCGCTTTCTGTACTTTTCGAAGCTGCTTTTGCACGTGCGCTGGATGAAGAGACTGATTATCAATCGGAAGGAGACAAACAATCGCTTTTGATTAACCTTGCGGGACATTGTTTCCGTGCCGGTATTCCTGAAGAAGATACAGTAAGATGGTCTCGTGCCCATTATCGCTTGCCGAAGGACGATACATTGGTTCGGGAAACCATACGAAATGTATACCGCACTTGTGAGGGATTTGCGAGTAAGAGTAGTCTCTTGCCGGAACAATTATTTGTCATGCAGATGGACGAGTTTATGAAACGGCGTTATGATTTTCGTTTCAACCAACTGACATCACAAGTGGAATGTCGCGAACGGAATAGCTTTAATTTTTATTTTCGTCCGGTGGATAAACGGTTGATGGCAAGCATTACAATGAATGCACAATATGAGGGACTTAAACTTTGGGATAAAGATGTCGTGCGTTACCTGAATTCGGATCATGTGCCGCTCTATCAGCCAGTCGAAGAATTTCTTTATGACCTTCCTCGCTGGAACGGCAAAGATTATATTGGTAATCTTGCCAAACGGGTTCCTTGTGATCATCCTTATTGGACTCAATTGTTTCGTCGCTGGTTTCTTAGTATGGTTGCACACTGGCGTGGGATGGGTAAGAATCACGCGAACAGTACTTCGCCAATATTAATCGGTCCGCAAGCCTATCGTAAATCTACATTTTGCCGATTGATCTTGCCCCCGTGTTTGCAGGCGTATTATACGGACAGTATTGATTTCAGCCGGAAACGGGATGCCGAACTGTATTTGAATCGTTTTCTATTGATTAATATGGATGAGTTTGATCAGATTGGCATCAATCAGCAGTCTTTTCTCAAGCATATTCTGCAAAAGCCTGTTGTCAATACGCGACGTCCGAATGCTTCGGCAGTGGAGGAGCTTCGCCGGTACGCTTCTTTTATAGGTACGAGTAATCATAAAGATTTGCTGACGGATACTTCCGGCAGTCGTCGTTTTATCGGTGTCGAGGTGACGGGAGTGATTGATGTGGTCCACCCTATTGATTATGAACAATTGTATGCGCAGGCAATGGCATTGCTGCGTAGTAATGAACGCTACTGGTTTGATGAGAAGGAAGAGGCTATCATGACGGAAGCTAATCGGGAATTTGAACAGTCTCCGGTGATTGAACAATTGTTTCAGGTATATTACCGGGCAGCGGAAGAGGAAGAAGAGGGAGAGTGGTTGCTTGCTGCAGATATATTGCAGCGGATACAAAAAGCAAGTAAAATGAAATTTTCTTCCGGGCAAGTTAATTATTTCGGGCGTATCTTGCAGAGATTGGGAGTAAAGTCGTTCAGGAAAACGCGCGGGGTCTATTATCATGTGGTGCCTGTTGAGTAAGGATGATGATGAAATAATGTATAGTAGATGGCTTTTATTATTTTATAATAATTATCTTTGCGTAATAACGTGAGATGTATGAAGACTATGATAAGAAATCCTTTTATAACAAGCGGATATGTCTCTGCTGATTATTTTTGCGATCGCCGTTTTGAGAGCGAACAGTTGGTGCGCGAGGTGATGAATGGGAATAATTTGGCTCTTGTCTCTACCCGGCGAATGGGAAAGACAGGGCTGATCCGTCATTGCTTTCAGTTTCCTGAAATTAAACAGGGTTACTATACCTTTTTTATTGATATATATGATAGCCGTTCATTGCGTGATTTGGTCTTTGCACTTAGTAAGGAGATTCTGGAAGTGCTGAAACCTGTGGGGAAGAAAGCTTTGCAGAGCTTTTGGGAATGTGTGAAATCTTTGCAAGCCAGTATCTCTTTTGATGTGAATGGTATGCCTTCTTTGAATTTGGGGCTAGGGGATATACAAGCTCCGGCTACTACACTCGATGAAATCTTTCGGTATTTGGAACAGGCGGATAAACCTTGTCTGGTTGCAATTGATGAATTCCAGCAGATTTCCGGATATGTAGAGAAAAATGTGGAAGCTACTCTTCGGACCTATGTGCAACATTGTAATAATGCACGTTTCATTTTTGCAGGGAGTCAGCGGCATGTGATGGGAAATATGTTTTTAACGCCTTCCCGGCCTTTTTATCAAAGTGTATCAATGATGCATTTGGAAAGTATTCCTTTAGAAGAATATATTCGTTTTGCAGGTACTCATTTCAAGCGTGCGGGCAAAGAAATAGAAGAAAACGCTATTGTTGCGATTTATCAACAGTTTGAGGGAATCACATGGTATATACAAAAAGTGTTGAATACGCTTTATGACATGACTCCGGAACAGGGAGTCTGTAGAGTTGAAATGGTGCCAGGCGCTATTCGGCAGATTATTGATTCATTCAGATATACTTATTCGGAGATTCTTTTTCGTTTGCCGGAAAAACAAAAGGAGTTGCTGATTGCTATCACTAAAGAGGGAAAGGCTAAAGCTGTCACTTCCGGTGCTTTCATTAGAAAATACAGACTGGCTTCTGCTAGTTCAGTCCAAGCAGCACTAAAAGGGTTACTGGAAAAGGATTTCGTGACTCAGGAAATGGGAATCTGTCAGATATATGATCGTTTTTTGGGAATTTGGCTGAAAGAGAATTATTAAGTCATTTTTCATTTATTGAAGAACGCTTTTCGATAAATCGCGTTAATAATTAGCTGAAACTACTGTCTGTTAATCAGTTTTATTGTATCTTTGCGGTCTTAACTTTTTTAATGGTAAATAATGAAGGAATTTCTACAACTAATGCGACGTTTTGTGTCGCCTTATAAGAAGTATATCGGCTGGGCTGTTTTGCTGAATATTTTGTCTGCTGTATTCAATGTATTCTCATTTACTTTTTTGATTCCTATCTTGAGTATTCTGTTTAAAACAGAAGGAGCGGATAAAGTGTACCATTTTATGGAATGGGGTAGTGGAGATTTAGCGGATGTTGCCAAGAATAACTTCTATTATTACATATCTCAGATGATCGTGGATAATGGTCCCACTATGGCTCTTATATTCTTGGGACTGTTCCTGATGGTAATGACATTGTTTAAAACTGGTTGTTACTTTGCTTCTTCAGCCGTGATGATTCCATTGCGTACAGGAGTGGTACGTGATATTCGTATTATGGTGTATGCTAAGGTTATGCGTCTGCCGATGTCTTTTTTTTCGGAAGAAAGAAAGGGAGATATTATAGCTCGTATGAGTGGTGATGTGGGGGAAGTGGAAAATTCCATCACTAGTTCATTGGATATGTTGATGAAAAGTCCAATTCTGATTATTATATATTTTGTGACATTGGTTACGGTTAGTTGGCAGTTGACACTCTTTACTATCGTTGTATTGCCGGGAATGGGTTGGCTGATGGGAGTAGTCGGAAGAAAACTGAAACGCCAGTCATTGGAGGCGCAGTCGAAATGGAGTGATACGATGTCGCAATTGGAAGAAACACTGGGAGGCTTGCGCATCATCAAGGCTTTTATTGCGGAAGATAAAATGATTAACCGCTTCACCAAATGTAGCAACGAGCTCCGGGATGCGACAAACAAGGTTGCCATACGTCAGGCTATGGCTCATCCGATGAGTGAGTTTTTAGGAACAATCCTGATTGTAGCCGTATTGTGGTTTGGAGGTACATTGATTTTGGGACAGAATGCAAGCATCGATGCTCCTACATTCATCTTCTATATGGTTATCTTATATAGTGTAATCAATCCGTTGAAAGATTTTGCAAAAGCTGGATACAACATTCCGAAAGGTTTGGCTTCCATGGAACGTGTTGATAAAATCCTGAAGGCAGAGAATAAGATTAAGGAAATTCCGAATCCGAAACCGTTGAAAGGTTTGTTTGATAAAATAGAATTTAAAGATATCTCTTTCAGCTATGATGGTAAGAGAGAGGTGCTGAAACATGTAAACCTGACAGTTCCTAAAGGGAAGACGATTGCACTGGTTGGACAATCGGGATCCGGTAAATCCACATTAGTCGATTTGTTGCCGCGTTATCACGATGTGCAGGAGGGTGATATTACCATTGACGGAACAAGTATTCGTGATGTACGTATTGCGGATTTGCGCAGTTTGATTGGTAATGTAAACCAGGAGGCTATTCTGTTTAATGATACATTCTTCAATAACATTGCTTTTGGTGTGGAGAATGCGACAATGGAACAAGTTGTAGAAGCGGCAAAGATAGCCAATGCGCATGATTTCATCATGGAGAAACCGGAAGGATATAATATGAATATCGGTGACCGTGGTGGAAAATTGTCCGGTGGCCAGCGCCAGCGTATCAGTATCGCCCGTGCTATTCTGAAGAATCCTCCGATTCTGATTCTTGATGAGGCTACTTCTGCTTTGGATACCGAATCAGAACGTCTTGTGCAGGAAGCGTTGGAACGTTTGATGAAAACACGTACGACGATTGCTATTGCCCACCGTCTTTCTACAATTAAGAATGCAGATGAAATCTGTGTGCTGTATGAGGGTGAGATTGTGGAACGTGGTAAGCATGAAGAACTCATTGAGTTAAACGGTTACTATAAACGTCTGCATGATATGCAGCAGTTGTAATTCTTGATATTGCAATGATATTATTAAGTTTTGATACGGAAGAATTTGATGTACCTCGTGAGCATGGTGTAGACTTTCCGCTGGATGAAGCAATGAAAGTGTCAGTCTATGGTACGAACCGGATACTGGACTGCCTGAAAAACAACGGGGTGAAAGCTACTTTCTTTTGTACAAGCAATTTTGCAGAAAATGCGCCGGAAGTGATGCGGCGCATTATGGACGAGGGACATGAAGTTGCTGCGCATGGATGTGACCATTGGCGGCCACAGGCTTCGGATGTCAGTCGTTCAAAAGAAATTCTGGAACGCCTTACCGGCAGGACGATACAAGGCTATCGCCAGCCGCGTATGTTCCCCGTATCAGATACGGAACTTGAACGGATGGGGTATGTATATAACTCCTCATTGAATCCCGCATTTATCCCCGGAAGATATATGCATTTGTCGGAGCCGCGTACCTGCTTTATGACGGGTAAGTTACTTCAAATCCCAGCTTCTGTAACTCCGTGGATTCGCTTCCCGCTATTTTGGTTGTCTTGTCATAATCTGCCGATGTGGCTGTATCAACTCCTGGTAAACCGGGTATTGAAGCATGACGGATATTTTGTGACTTATTTCCACCCGTGGGAATTCTACCCGTTGGGTGAACATCCTGAATTTAAGATGCCTTTTATTATCCGCAATCATTCCGGTAAGGGAATGGAGGAACGTCTGGATAGGCTGATCCGCAAACTGAAAGAAAAAGGATATGCTTTTATGACTTACTCGGAATTTGCACAGATAAAACTGGCTGAACTGAATAAACCGGACGAAAAATGATAAAATTGGCTATTGTATCCCCCTGCTATAATGAGGAGGAAGTGTTGGAAGATTCGGCCGCCCGTTTGACAGCCTTGTTTGATGAACTGGTGGCGAAAGAGAAGATCAGTGCCGACAGCTTTGTGCTCTTTGTGAATGATGGCAGTAAAGATCGTACATGGAGCATCATTAAGAAACTGCACGGGACGAATCCTTATATAAAAGGAATGAATCTGGCACGGAACGTAGGACATCAGTATGCAATCATGGCGGGTATGATGACCGCTAAAGACTGGAGTGATGCCGTTATTACCATGGATGCCGATTTGCAGGATGATCTGAATGCGATTGAGGAGATGATCGATGCCTATACGGAAGGATATGATGTAGTATATGGGGTGAAAGTATCCCGTCAGGCAGACCCGATGCTGAAACGTCTTTCCGCAACTGCTTTTTATAAACTACAGCACCGGATGGGAGTAGAGACTATCTACAATCATGCGGATTTTCGTTTTCTAAGCCGGAGAGTGCTGGAACAGTTGTCTCATTATCAGGAACGCAATGTCTATCTGCGTGGTATTATCCCGTTGCTCGGCTTCCCTTCTACTACGGTAGATGATGTGATCCGGGAACGGACAGCCGGAACTTCCAAATATACAGTGAGAAAGATGTTCAGTCTGGCTTTGGACGGGATAACCTCTTTCTCGGTAAAGCCTATTTACGGAATTGTTTATCTGGGAGGTATCTTTGTTTTTATCAGTATTTTGATTGGAATCTATGTTCTTTACGCATTGATTTCGGGTACTGCGGAACATGGCTGGGCTTCTTTGATGTTATCAATCTGGTTTGTAGGCGGAGTTGTTTTATTATCCATAGGAGCTGTCGGACTGTATATTGGCAAGATTTATAAAGAGGTAAAACGTCGTCCGCTCTATAACGTGGAAGAAGTGTTGTACGATGATCAGAATAAGTAAGGCTATACTTGAGAAGCACCCGGATTGGCGGGATAAGTTCTGGCAGTTTGTTCGTTTTGGAGTTGTCGGCACTATATCTTCGGCCATTCATTACGGCGTATATTGCCTGGTCTTGTTGGTTGCGAATGCCAATATCTCCTTTACGGCCGGTTATGCTGTGGGATTTGTCTGCAACTACTTCCTGACAACTTTCTTTACCTTTCGTTCCAAGCCATCCTCGCATAATGCGATTGGCTTTG
Organism: Bacteroides sp. BFG-637; assembly: GCF_024793605.1. Taxonomy (NCBI): domain Bacteria; kingdom Pseudomonadati; phylum Bacteroidota; class Bacteroidia; order Bacteroidales; family Bacteroidaceae; genus Bacteroides; species Bacteroides sp. BFG-637. The sequence goes on from NZ_JANUPD010000002.1 coordinate 2,044,642, forward strand.
GTTTTAGTCATCTGATTAATTACCTGCTTGAGATCGGTTTGCTGAATCTCTTCCTTTGGATAGGCGCGGGTGAACTGCTTGCACCGATACTGGTAATGATTATCGTGGTGCCTGTCAATTTCCTGATTCTTCATTTCGTTTATATCTATAAAGGGAGGAAATAACACTATTCAACCCCTTTTATTTAATTCATAAAAAGAAAAGGCTATTATGAAACGTTTTCTAAATCTTGTTGTATATATACTTGCCATACATGTTTCGGCTTTGCTGGTCGCAGGACTGTTTCGCCTGGTACTTTTCATCTCATCTTATCATCAGTTGACCTCTGAAGCCTTGTCGGATAAGACACTTTCGATGCTTGCTTTTGTGCATGGTGTCTGGTTTGACAATGTGATAGGCTGTTACATACTTCTGTTGCCTCTGGTAGTTGCAGTGGTGTGTGGAGTTTGCAACTATTATGGGAAAGCGTTGTTCCGTTTCTTTACGATCTTTTTCAGTGTCTTTTATGGATTGGTTTATTTAATCAGTGCGTCAGACATTCCTTATTTTGCCTATTTCTTTAAACATATCAATTCTTCCATATTCGAATGGTTCGGTTATGCGGGAACTACCGCCGGAATGATATTGGGTGAAAGTGCCTATTATCTGTCCATCGGATTATTTCTTCTCCTTCTGGGCGGATTCGTAGCTTGGCTTATCTATCTGGCGCGTTATTTCCATCATCGTAGCCTTACCATTTCTGCTCCGTTTCCTTATTGGAAGCGAGGAGGGGCGGTTCTGATCGGAGCCTGTTTAATCGGACTCTGCATCTTTGGAATCCGGGGACGTACAGGGTATAATCCGATCAAAGTGAGTGCGGCATATTTCTGTCAGGACGCTTTTCTCAATCAGCTGGGAGTAAGCCCTACCTTTAATCTGCTGACAAGCGTGATGGATGATATGCGGCCTGAAAATAAATACTTGCATCTGATGGATGAACAGGAAGCAATCACTAAGGCGCAGGCTCTGCTCAACCGGCCGGGGGAAGCGAATGTGTCACCGCTGGCTGTTTATAGGCATCCTTCGATGACGGATAGCGTACAACGGCACCGTCCTAATGTTGTATTGATTATGATGGAGTCTATGTCCTGCAAGTTTATGAAGCATTTCGGGCAATCGGAGACCTTGACTCCTTTCCTGGATAGCCTGTATACCCGTTCCTATCAGTTTCCGCAATTTCTATTCCGCAGGAATCCATACGAACCACGGTTTGTATGCTACCTTGTATTCTTTTCCCGCTATGATGAAACGGAACCTGATGAAAGGCTCTGTCATTCCCCGCTATTCGGGACTGCCTACCGTATTGAAAGAAAACGGCTATTACAACCTTTTCTTTATGACGCATGAAGGGCAGTATGATAATATGAACGCTTTCTTCCGGACAAACGGCTATGATGAAGTGTTCTCACAAGAAAACTATCCGGCTGATAAGGTGGTGAATAGCTTTGGAGTGCAGGATGATTTCTTGTATGACTACGCAATTCCGGTATTGAATCAGCGGGCTGCTACCGGACAACCGTTTTTTGCTACGTTACTGTCCATCAGTAATCATCCGCCGTATGTGATACCTCCTTTCTTCCATCCGAAAACAAGTGAACCGGAGACGCAGATCGTTGAGTATGCGGATTGGGCTTTGCGCCAGTTCTTTGAAGAGGCGCGTAAACAACCCTGGTTTGATAATACGATATTCGTATTGGAAGGGGATCATGGCAAACTGGTGGGAGATGCCGAATGTGAATTGCCGGAGTCTTATAACCATATTCCGCTGATGATTTACTCCAGCCGTATTCAGCCGGAAGAGAAAACTACATTTGGCGGTCAGGTAGATATACAGCCAACGATATTAGGGTTGTTGAATATTGATTATTTACAGAATAATTTTGGGGTAGACTTGTTGAAGGAAGAACGTCCCTGTATGTTCTATACTGCTGACAATATGGTGGTGGGACGCAATGATACGTTACTCTATCTTTATAATTACGAGACTCAGCAGGAACTTACTTATCATATAGGTAACGGCAAATTGAATGCTGTTCCGATGGATGATAGCTTTTTGCCTTTGAAAGAATATAGTTTTTCCATGCTCCAATCGGCGGAGTTCCTTGTGAAGCATGGAAAAACGCTTAATTCTATACCTTTCACTCAACAATAGGAGTAGTCGTTTCGGTATTTTCAGGCTGTTGTTTTTTAACGAACTTGTATACCTTGGCTATTTGCCGGAGTACTCGTTTGGGAGATTCATACACCTGCTCAAACTGATACCCTTCTTTCTCGAATTCGGGAAGATATTTCTCTGCATCATTCGTGCCGATTAACAAGAAACCTTCCGAAGGACGTTTCCGGTAGAAGTTGTCGAGACGGTTGCGCAGATAGAAGTTGAGTTCGAAGTAATGTACGGGGTCACCTGCTGCATGCAGACTTTCTTCAATGAACTCATACATAGTCCCTTCGTTTTCCGGCGCAACCTTTTCTATTTCTGCAGCGATGAATTTCACCGATTTCGAATTTAATGCCGCCGGTTGGTAAGCACCGTCCAGTGCAAGGTATAATCCCATTGTTAGCACAACGAGGGCATACAGGAAGCGGTTGCTTAATGCATTTTTCCGTTGATAGAACCACCAGTAGATACCGAGAATGGTAGGAATGGCAATCAGTATCAAGGCTCTTGCTCCGTTGATATTCTGTATGGCACGCATGAAATTAATGTTGTCTTGTGCGTGGCGACCGTGGAAAATCGTTTCGGGGATGAGTCCGCATTTTAATACGATGAAGCAGGTGAACAGTAACAGGCTGATTACTGCAAGAATACTTCCGTATACCTTGATGACTTTGGATTGCTTCTTAACCAGATAGAATAGATATTTGGCAAGGAAATAAGCAATGAAAGGATAGATCGGCATCAGATATACACTACGTTTGCTCTGCGGGATACAGTAGAAGACGAAGATTACGACGATGCTGGTGAAAGAGAATAAATCCACCGGGTCCATATTCTTTATCCATGTGGTGAAACGTTTCCACCACGCGGCAGGTTGGATGCTGAATTTATGGTAAGTCAGGCTGAACAGGGAGAGCACGACTAACAGTGTCCAGGGAACGTATCCGGCAAACAAGGTCACAAAATTATAATGCCAGGGGTTCACACATGAATCATAACTCATGGTATTGGTCATACGACCGAGATTTTCTTCCATAACCAATGCCAGAAATTCTTCTCCGCCTTGTTGGTAAGCAGCGACATACCAGCAGAAAGGCAGGATGAGTGAAAGAATGGCCCAGGCGGAAAGTAACAGGAATGCTTTGAAGAAGTTGACACCCCGGAGTAATAAAAAGATGCCTACAACCAAACATGGAATGATAGTACCTACCGGCCCTTTAGTCAGTGTGCCGCAACTCATCAGGAGAATGGCCAGCCAGGGAATACCTTTAAGCCCCTTCTCATACCATTTGTAGAGACAATAAAGAGCGCCAACGGTGAGAGCTGTCAATACCATGTCTACCCGGCAGTTTGCTCCGGCCCGATGCAGTTCAAAATTAGTCAGGGTAATAAAGGCGGCTAACAGCGCCAGTTCCACTCCTTTTCTTTTGGCAAAGAACAGAAAGCCGCAGAGAGTCATGGCAATCAAGGCGATGGCAGACGGCAAGCGGGAGGTCATTTCTGTGACTTGCCCTCCGTTTACTGCTGCCGAGACAGCAGCAATGCTCCAGTGGAAGAAAGGCGGTTTGTAAGCCATTTCTCCTCCGTTGTTTCTGGGTAAAATCCAGTTCCCGCTATCCAGCATGGAGTAGGAGACGATAGATTCACGAGGCTCCCCTTTGGTGTGGTACTCCGATAAACCGAGGAAAGGCAGGATGGTAACTACGCAAATGACTAGTAACAGCCAGAAAGCTTTGCTTGAAGTCAATGTTTTCATCTTTTTCTTATATTGAAATTTATGTTCTTTTATTTTCTGCCGAAGTCGGCCGGAATCTCTCCCCATTCTTTGGTTTCCCATTTCAGGATACGAGTAGTATAGGTGTTTCCTTGCAACCATTTCTCCGCCCGTTCAATTAGTAGAAACAGTTCTTCTGTTTCCGGAGTCCGGGGAAGTTTGGTCTTGCACTTTTTCTGTCGCACCCAGCTGATGGCATTCACGCTGTCGCTGTAAATGGGCATATCGAAACCTTTCTTCTTCAACAAAGCCAAGCCGTGTACGATGGCTAGAAACTCACCGATATTATTTGTTCCCTTCATCGGGCCGAAATGAAAAATCTCCTGACGGCTGGCAATGTGTACGCCGCGATATTCCATCGGTCCCGGATTACCGCTACAGGCCGCATCGACAGCCAGGCTATTGTCGATCACACAAGAAGGTAAAGTATCTGAAGAAGGTTTGGGACCTCCTGATTTAGCCTTTGCGTTCTTGCCGATATAAGCATAGGGAGACATTGTCAACGCGCGTTCCGCTTCTTCGCGCGTGTCAAATGATTTGTATTTGGCAGCTTCATATCCTTTGATTTGAAGTTGGCAGTCTGTCCAGGAAGTATAAACTCCGGGTGTGACACCTTCCCATACTACATAAAATTTCTGTTTAGCCATTTTTTTCGACGATAATTTTAGATAGTCAATGAATTGACGCTGCGAAGGTACAAATATATTCTCTAACTGAACAAGTTAGGGGGGCTACTTGTTATAAAAAAAAGAGAGTTTTAAGAATATAAAATAAGAAAGGAACCATGATGGAAAGATCTTTTAGTGAAGCTTTGAAACAACGTCGAACTTACTATTCAATTACTAATCAGTCACCTATATCCGATCAGGAGATCGAATGTATCGTTAATATGACTGTGCGCCACGTGCCGTCGGCATTTAATTCGCAATCTACCCGTGTGGTACTTCTATTGGGAGAATCGCATCAGAAATTGTGGCAGATCGTGAAGGATGCATTGAAGAAGATTGTGCCGGCTGAAGCGTTTGTCAAGACAGAAGAGAAGATAGATCATTCGTTTGCCTGTGGTTATGGCACTGTGTTGTTTTTTGAGGATCAGAAGGTTGTGAAAGGGCTTCAGGAGGCTTTCCCGTCTTATCAGGAGAATTTTCCGGGATGGTCATTGCAGACTTCTGCCATGCACCAGTTAGCTATCTGGGTAATGCTTGAAGATGTAGGTTTCGGAGCATCGCTACAACACTATAACCCGTTGATTGATGAAGAAGTGCGCCGTGCATGGGATTTGCCGGAACATTGGCATCTGATTGCGGAAATGCCGTTCGGACTTCCTGTCGGCAAACCGGGTGAAAAAGAATTCCAGCCGCTTGAAGAACGGGTGAGAATCTTTAAATAAATCGGAAATAAAGAAGGAATAATGAAGAATTGGATGACATAATGGCTAAAATTCTTTATTCTTCATTCTTCATTCTTCATTAAATGATTAATTTTGTGAGCAAAATTAATCATTTATGGTTCGTATCTTCCTTACCGGCTATATGGGTGCCGGAAAAACGACGTTGGGTAAGGCTTTTGCCCGGCATATGGATATACCGTTCATTGATCTGGACTGGTATATTGAAGAGCGTTTTCACAAAACCGTTGGAGAATTATTCATTGAACGAGGCGAAACAGGATTCAGGGAGCTGGAGAGAAATATGCTCCATGAAGTAGCCGAGTTTGAGAATGTGGTAATCTCGACGGGAGGTGGAGCGCCTTGTTTTTATGATAATATGGAGTTTATGAACCGGACCGGAAAGACGGTTTTTCTCGATGTGCATCCGGATGTGCTTTTCAGGCGTTTGCGTGTGGCTAAGCAGCAACGTCCTATTCTTCAAGGGAAAGAGGATGAAGAACTGAAAGCGTTTATTATTCAGGCACTGGAGAAGCGGGCTCCTTTTTATCACCAGGCTCAATATATCTTTAATGCAGACGAATTGGAAGACCGTTGGCAGATTGAAACATCGGTGCAACGGTTACGACAACTTTTGGGATTATAAAATAGGCACGGATTACACGGATTTCACGGTTCCTCTAAATATCTGTATGATAGAGTAACAGTGCAGTCTGCGTAATCCGTGCCTAAATAGTATATCAGTCTTATCTTTTTTAAGACTCTTGTTTGTGCATTCGGTCAATATTTGTACCTTGCACTCGTTATGAGATTTTTATTGACTAGTGACACAAAATTAAGGTAAAGTCTATATCATGAAAACTTTAAAAGAGAAATTTGGGGAGTTATCCGCTAAAATTAAAGCATCCGGACAACCTGCAAGGGTATGGTTTCCGCAGTATACACCGGCTTCATTATTAAGTGCGGAAAACTGGTGGGAAGCATTGGCTGTATGTGAATATGCTTTGGACACAAAAGAAGACGAGAAATTAACAGAAGATTTTTTTGAACTGATATTCAGTGCTTTTGACTGTAATGTAGAGGTCGGTCTCAATGCGGAAGAATATGAATTCTGGTGGGAAAAGGTGATGCAGGTATGCGACCGTGTAGCAGAGTTTAGCGGTGCGGGATGGGCGCAGAAAGGTGCACAATATTCTGAAGCCCGTTATGGAAAGCGGGATATGAGTTATTTGTTTCCATACTACGAGAAAGCTGCCGATATGGGGTGGGCTGAAGCGGAAGCAACTGTTGCCTATTGGCGATACATGGGATTTTATTGTGAACAAGATAAAGAAGAGGGGGAACGGCGTTTTGCCGCTCTCACTTCTCCCGAAGCTATTTGGTGGGGAAAGCATTATCGTGCTTTTGTCGAAGAATTTACAGGAGATAAAGCAAAGGCATTACAGATACGGAATGACCTGCTTGCCGAATTGCCTGAAGGTGAACGTTTGCGTGCTCATGTATATGCGTCGTTGGGAGATGCGCTCGACAGGGCGGAAGGTAACGTGGCAGAGGAAGCTGCTTACTACGAAAAAGCTCTGGAAATTGTTCCCAATCTTTATAGTCTTAAAAATCTGGCTACGCTTTATTTCCGTTATCCGGAACTGAATAAACCGAAAGAACTGAGCTTCGAACTTTGGGAAAAGGCCTGGCATGCCGGTGTGTGGTCTGCCGCCAATTTCCTGGGATATAACTATCAGGAAGAGGAATGGCTGGATATGCCTAAGGCGATTGAGTGGCTGGAAAAGGGCATGCTTTATTGTGAACCATACAGTGCGTATGAACTGTCATTGATCTACCTGTATAATGATGAATATAAGGACGTGGAACGTGGACTGATGTGTCTGAACCGCTGCGTGGAGGATGATTACATACAAGGTATCGAAGGACTGGCCAATATCTATTTCAACGGTGATTTGGTGCCGGAAGACATGAATCGCGCGAAAGAGTTGTTGGAGAAAGCCATTGAATTGGGTTCGGGAAGTGCAGCTTATCGTTTGGGCTGGATGTATGAACGTGGCTTCTTGTCTGAAGAACCGGATTATGTGAAGGCTTTAGAGTATTATGAAAAGGCGGCTTCGCTGAATAATGCCGATGGGTATTGCCGTGTGGCTCTTTATCTGGCTAATGGATATAGTGGTGTGAAGGACCCTGTAAAATCAAGGGAATATTATGAAAAAGCGGCCGAACTGGGTGCTTGCTTTGCCCTTGTGGAACTGGCATTCTTATATGAGAATGGCGATGGAGTGGAGAAGAACTATGAAAAGTCTTTTGAACTGATTAGCAAGGCGGCCGAACAGGGTTATCCTTATGCAATGTTCCGTGTAGGACTTTATATGGAAAAGGGTGTTCTTGGCGAAGTGAAACCGGAAGAGGCTTTCGCTTGGTATACAAAGGCGGCTGAAGCGGACGATAATGATGCGATCTTTGCTTTGGGACGTTGCTATAGAGAAGGTATCGGGACGGAAGAAAACTGGGATAAGGCACTCGAATGGTTTAGTAAAGGGGCGGAAAAGAATGAAGCCCGTTGTCTGACCGAATTGGGGATGGCTTATGAGAACGGCAATGGCGTGGAAGAGAATCCTCAAAAGGCAGTGGAATATATGATGAAGGCTGCCGAGCAGGACTATGGTTATGCGCAGTTTAAGATGGGAGATTATTATTTCTTCGGTTGCGGTCCCTGTCTGGAAGATAATAAAACGGCTGTGGAATGGTATGATAAGGCGGTGGCTAATGAGATTCCGATGGCTATGTTGCGTATGGGTGAGTATTATCTGTATGATTATGACAACCTGAATGAGTCGGAAAAGGCTTTTGCTTATTTCAAGAAAGCTGCCGAGTATGAATGGTACAGTGAAGGACTGGGTATCTGTTATGAAATGGGTATCGGAGTGGAAGATAATGAAACGGAGGCTTTTAAATATTATACACTGGCTGCGGATAATGGGAATACGATGAGTATGTATCGTACCGGACTTTGCTATTATAACGGAGTAGGTGTGAAGCAGAATTATGCCGAAGCTTATCGCTGGTTTACGGATGCGGCGGGGCATGAGAATATCGCTGCGACTTATTATCTGGGTAAGATGATGATGTATGGCGAAGGTTGTAACCCTGATCCGGAAGCTGCGGTGCAATGGTTGCTGAAAGCTGCCGAGAAAAACAACGATAAAGCACAATTTGAACTTGGAAATGCCTATCTGACAGGAAATGGTGTGGAAGAAAACGATGAAATAGCCATGGAGTGGTTCGAAAAGGCCGCAGAGAATGGCAATGAGAAAGCTCTTAAAATCACCGGAAGGAGGAGGAAGTAGAAGAGGAACATGGAAAAAGAAGGAAATAATCTGTTTCAGGTCAATCTTAAAGGTATGATTGCCCTGTTATCAGAGCACATTTATAGTAATCCGAATACTTTTGTTCGCGAACTGTTGCAGAATTGTGTAGATGCCATCACGGCACTACGCAATATTGACGAGAATTACAAAGGTCGCATCGATGTCTTTCTGAATGAGGACAAGACAGTGGTATTCCGGGATAATGGTATCGGACTGAAAGAGGAGGAAGTTTATCGTTTTCTGACTGTTATCGGGGAGAGTTCAAAGCGGGATACTCCCGATGCGGACGATTTTATCGGAAGGTTCGGTATCGGATTGTTGTCTTGTTTTGTGGTGACTAATGAAATCACCGTAGAGAGCCGTTCGGCAATGGGCGGACAACCTGTTTGCTGGTGTGGAAAAGTGGATGGGACGTATCAGCTGACTTTATCAGACGAAGAACGGCCCATCGGGTCGCAGGTGGTATTGCACCCGAAAGGAGACTGGATGCATCTTTTTGAATATGAAACGTTTAAGAAGATACTGGTGAGTTACGGGGAAGTGTTGCCGTATCCTATCTATCTGCATTATCAGGGGGAGGAGGAGTTGGTAAATACGCCTTCACCTGTATGGCTTGACCCGAAGGCGACTCGTAAGGAGTTGCTGGATTATGGGGCGAAAGTGTTTCAGTCGTCTGCTCTCGATGCTTTCCGGATCTATACTGAAAGCGGCAAAGTGGAAGGGGTGCTTTATGTCCTGCCTTTCCGTACGCAATTTTCAGTGCGCAACTCTCATAAGGTCTATCTCAAGCGTATGCTGTTGAGCGAGGATGATTGCAATCTGTTGCCGTCGTGGGCTTTCTTTATCCGTTGTCTGGTGAATGCGGACGGGTTGCTGTCTACTGCTTCCCGGGAGTCTTTGGTGAGTAATGACCAGCTGAAGGATGCCCGAAAAGAAATCGGGGTGGCTATCAAGGATTATCTGCGGGGATTGGTGCAGAATGACCGTGCCATGTTCAACCGGATTCTGGATGTTCATCACTTTCATATCAAGGCGATTGCTTCGGAGGATAATGAATTGCTCCGTTTGTTTATGGATTACCTTCCTTTTGAAACCAATAAGGGGTTGCGTAGCTTTGGAAATATTCGTTCGGCAAGCAATGTGATATGTTATACCAAGAATCTGGAGGATTTCCGGCAAGTGCGGCGTATAGCCGGAGCACAGGGTTGGCTGGTCGTGAATGCTGCTTATACGTTTGATGAAACTTTGTTGAAAAAGTATGTCCGTCTGAATCCGGAACTTACTTTGGATGAAATATCTCCTTCACGGTTGCTGGAGCAGTTTGGTGAAGTGGAGGCGAACCAGGAATCTCAGGCTTTTGAGGTGAAAGCGAACGAACTGTTGAAACGGTTTGGCTGTATCTGTCGTCTGAAGCATTTTACTCCGGTAGATATTCCGGTTATTTTTGTGGCGGAGGAAAAGGAGAATGCCGCTAAAAGTGCTAATAACCCGTTGGCGGCTGTGTTGGGGGCTGTGAATACTGCAAAGCAGATTCCGCCGACACTCACTTTCAATGCGGATAATGAAATGGTGCAGACCTTATTGCAAATACAAGGAGACAATAAACTGTTCCGGCATGTGGTGCATATATTGTATGTACAGTCGCTTCTGCAAGGTAAATATCCGGTAAACAGCGAAGAAATGGAGCTTTTCAACCATTCGCTAAGTGAACTGATGACTTCGAAAATGAATGATTTTATAAATTTCCTGAATTAAAGAAAGAGAATGAGATACACACTTGAAATACAAAAATTGCTGTTGCAGACACAGAATAAGAACCTGCATCCCCGCGAAAAAGCCAATCTGTTGAAAGAAGCCATCCGTATCGCTGATGAGAACGAAGATGTGGAATGGGCTACGGAGATGAGACTGGATCTTATTTATGAACTGAATCTTCTCTCGGCGGATGCTGAGGAGATTACCGTGTTCTCTAAAATTCTGGATGATTACGAGAATCACAAGGATGTGATCAAGGAAGATGACTTGTTGTGGAAATATAAGTGGATATGGGCTTGTACGTTCGATCTTCCGGAGATTCCGATGGAACAGGTGCAGGCAGTCGGGGAGGATTATAAAACCCGTATCCTCCGGAACGGATATTCTTTGCGGAGTTATTTTCACCGCTGGTCTGTGGAATGTGTCTGGATGCGGCAGTATGACAAGGCGAAAGAATACATTGATAAAATGTTGAATGAGAAGATAGACGATCAGTCGTGTGAGGCTTGTGAATTGAACTTTATGCTGGATTATTATCTGGAAACAGGACAGTTTGATGAGGCTTACAGCCGCGCGCAACCGTTGATTAATAAGCAGGTCACTTGTTATGAGGCTAATCTGCGGGCCTACTTGAAACTTTCTTATTATGCGCAGAAAGCAGGTAAACCGGAAATTGCCGCTGATATGTGTGCACGTGCCGAAGAAGCGTTGGTGGGAAGGGAGAAGGATGAATATCTTTTGCTCTATCTGGGATTGTTTATTGCCTATTATATGATGACGAAGCCGGAAAGGGCTTGGGAATATGTCGAACGGTGTATCGGTTGGAGTTTGCGTACGAATACGTTGAAGAGTTATCGTTTCTCCTGTGATATGGTAGAGGCTTTGAAGTATGAAACTCGTCCGGAAGTCTCGTTGTCTTTGCCGGAAGAGTTTCCTCTTTATCGTCCGGATGGAATTTATCAGGTAAACGAACTTCGCAATTATTTCTATCAACAGGCAGAGGAGCTGGCACATCGCTATGACGCCCGTAACGGAAATAGTGGTTATCTGGACCGTTTGAAAGATTTAATGTCTAATTAATTGCCAACATGTAGATTAATCCGTATTTTTGCCGTCCAATTATTTACTAAAAACACTGAATAACAGAAAATGAGAAAGTGGCGTATTGAAGATTCTGAGGAACTCTACAACATCACAGGTTGGGGCACCTCGTACTTTGGTATTAATGACAAGGGTCATGTTGTTGTTACACCTCGTAGAGACGGGGTGTCTGTCGATTTGAAAGAACTGGTCGATGAGTTACAATTGCGTGATGTGGCAGCTCCCATGCTGGTGCGTTTTCCGGATATTTTGGACAACCGTATTGAGAAGATGTCGTCCTGCTTTAAACAGGCAGCCGAGGAGTATGGTTATAAAGCCGAGAACTTTATTATCTATCCGATTAAAGTCAACCAGATGCGCCCCGTGGTGGAAGAGATTATCAGCCATGGAAAGAAGTTCAATCTCGGACTGGAAGCCGGTTCCAAACCGGAACTCCATGCGGTGATTGCTGTCAATACGGATTCTGACTCATTAATTGTATGTAACGGATATAAAGACGAAAGCTATATTGAACTGGCTTTGCTTGCCCAGAAAATGGGTAAACGTATTTTCCTCGTTGTAGAGAAGATGAACGAACTGAAGCTGATTGCAAAGATGGCAAAACAGCTGAATGTGCAGCCTAACATCGGCATACGTATCAAACTCGCTTCTTCCGGGAGCGGAAAGTGGGAAGAGTCGGGAGGGGATGCCAGCAAATTCGGTTTGACTTCCAGTGAACTTCTCGAAGCGCTCGACTTTCTGGATAGCAAAGGGCTGAAGGATTGTCTGAAACTGATTCATTTCCATATCGGCAGTCAAGTGACAAAGATACGTCGTATCAAAACGGCTTTGCGTGAGGCTTCACAATTCTATGTGCAGCTGCATTCGATGGGATTCAACGTCGAATTTGTCGATATTGGTGGTGGACTGGGAGTGGATTATGACGGAACCCGTTCGTCTAATAGTGAAGGTAGCGTGAATTATTCCATTCAGGAATATGTAAACGACTCTATTTCTACTCTGGTGGACGTGAGCGATAAAAATGGCATCCCACACCCGAATATCATAACGGAGAGTGGACGTGCACTGACGGCACATCATTCCGTTCTTATCTTTGAGGTACTTGAAACTGCTACCTTGCCCGAATGGGATGACGAGGAAGAGATTGCTCCGGATGCTCATGAACTGGTGCAGGAACTGTATGGTATCTGGGATACACTGAATCAGAACAAGATGTTGGAAGCATGGCATGATGCGCAGCAGATCAGGGAGGAAGCGCTGGACTTGTTCAGTCATGGAATCGTAGATCTGAAAACCCGTGCACAAATTGAGCGTCTGTATTGGTCTATTACGCGTGAGATTAATCAGATTGCCGGTGGTTTGAAGCACGCGCCCGATGAATTCCGCGGACTGTCTAAATTGCTTGCCGATAAATATTTCTGTAACTTCTCGCTCTTTCAGTCGCTTCCCGACTCTTGGGCGATCGACCAGATATTCCCGATCATGCCTATCCAGCGACTGGATGAGAAACCGGAACGTTCGGCTACTTTGCAGGATATTACCTGTGATTCGGACGGTAAAATTGCTAATTTTATTTCTACCCGTAACGTTTCCCATTATCTGCCCGTACATACACTGAAAAAAACGGAGCCCTACTATGTAGCTGTGTTCCTGGTCGGTGCTTATCAGGAGATTCTGGGAGATATGCACAATTTGTTCGGTGATACGAATGCCGTGCATGTTTCGGTGAATGAGAAAGGATATAATATCGAACAGATTATTGACGGAGAAACGGTAGCGGAGGTGTTGGACTATGTACAGTACAATCCGAAGAAACTGGTACGTACACTCGAAACCTGGGTGACGAAGTCTGTGAAAGAGGGAAAGATTTCTTTGGAAGAAGGAAAAGAATTCCTCTCCAACTATCGTTCAGGGCTTTACGGATATACTTATTTGGAATAGATAAGTAGGCACGGATTACACGGATTTCACGGTGGCTTCGCATAATTTCACGGTTGCTTTACGTTCTCACACAACTAAAACCGTGAAATCCGTGTAATCCGTGCCTAAAATAAGAATAGGAAATGAGAGAAAAACTAACAGTTATTAAGGTGGGTGGCAAAATCGTAGAAGAGGAAGCCACCCTTTGTCAGTTGTTAAATGACTTTGCCGCTATCGCTGGGCATAAAGTATTGGTTCACGGCGGCGGCCGTTCGGCTACAAAGATTGCCGCACAACTGGGTATTGAAAGCAAAATGGTAAATGGTCGTCGGATTACCGATGCCGAAACCTTGAAGGTCGTAACGATGGTATACGGCGGATTAGTGAATAAAAATATTGTGGCAGGCCTGCAAGCGCGCGGAGTCAATGCACTCGGATTGACCGGAGCGGATATGAACGTGATCCGTTCAGTAAAACGCCCGGTGAAAGAGGTGGACTATGGTTTTGTGGGTGATGTGGAAAAGGTGGATGCTACTTTGTTGTCGGATTTGATACATAAGGGAGTGGTTCCGGTAATGGCTCCATTGACACATGACGGACACGGTAATATGCTGAACACGAATGCAGATACCATTGCCGGGGAGACAGCGAAAGCGTTGTCCACGCTGTTTGATGTGACATTGGTATATTGTTTTGAGAAGAAAGGCGTGTTGCGTGACGAGAATGATGATGACAGTGTGATTCCCCAAATCACCCGTGCCGAATTTGAACAATATGTAGCTGATGGCGTTATTCAGGGAGGTATGATTCCCAAGTTGGAGAATTCTTTTGAAGCAATAAATGCAGGAGTCTCTGAAGTGGTAATCACTTTAGCGTCAGCGATTAACGATACTGGTGGAACAAGAATAAAAAAATAATTCAAAAAAAAGTAGTGGGCGACTGTAACTTTTCATATCCTAGCCCGTCATTATTATAGAGATGCAAGAAATCAGCTTCCGAAACGATATTTTGCCGTTGAAGGATAAACTCTTTCGATTGGCTCTCAGAATCACCCTGGATAGGGCCGAAGCCGAGGATGTCGTTCAGGACACCATGATAAGAGTGTGGAAGATGCGTGATGAGTGGTCTCAAATTGAATCGGTCGAAGCTTATTGCCTGACAGTGGCAAAGAATCTGGCGATAGATCGAAGTCAAAAGAAAGAGGCTCAAAACGTGGAACTCACCCCCGAGATGGAGGAAGAACCTGATGCAAACAGTCCGTATGACCAGATGATTCATGATGAAAGAATGAACATTATTAATAGACTGGTAAACGAACTTCCCGAAAAACAGCGGCTTATCATGCAACTGAGGGACATTGAAGGTGAAAGCTATAAGAAAATTGCAGGGTTGCTGAATCTGACAGAGGAACAAGTCAAAGTGAACCTCTTCAGAGCCAGACAAAAAGTAAAACAAAGGTACTTAGAAATTGACGAATATGGATTATAAGGATATAGAACAGCTCCTGGAGCGATACTGGCAATGCGAAACTTCCGTTGAGGAGGAAGCAACATTGCGCGACTTCTTCGCAAAGGAGGAAGTTCCGGCTCATTTGCTTCGCTATAAAAGCCTGTTTGTTTATCAACAGGTTCAGCAGGAAGTAGGACTGGGCAAAGACTTTGATGCACGTATTCTGGCAGAGGTGGAGCCTACGGTTGTAAAAGCGAAACGCTTGACGCTGGCCGGTCGTTTTATTCCTCTGTTCAAAGCCGCTGCCGTGATTGCAATCATCCTTTCTTTGGGGAATGTGGCACAACATTCTTTCTCCGGAGATGACGGAAGTGTATTGGCAACGGATACCATTGGTAAACAAGTAACTGCGCCGTCGGTCGCTATCTCGAATGATGTGAAAGCGGAACAGGTTTTAGCCGATAGTTTGGCGAAGATCAACCACAAGGTGCAAGTTATAAACGAATAGACATTTTCATTTGCTTTAAACATATAATATAGTTAGTGTGCTTAATTAAAACAACAACGAAGGCGAAACTGTGAAGTTTTCAATTCTCTCAAATTTTTAGATTAAAACTAACTAAATAAATGGGCTACCGCGCGATGCAGTAGCCCTTTTATGTGTTTTAGACTGTCTTTATTTGATTTGCCGTATGTTTTTCCGTGGAGCATCCACTTCTTGTGGATTGCCTTTATAGGCAATATCGCCACTTCCTTTCACGCGGGCAACCAGCTTCTGACTTGCATGGCAACTGATGTTTCCGGATCCACTGATGCTTGCATCCGTATTTTCTGCTTCTAAATCTGCAGCCTGAATGTTTCCCGATCCGCTAATAGAATATTTTGCTTGAATGGCTTTGCCTTTAAGATTGATGTTGCCCGAACCGGAAATTCCTGCCTGACATTCCTGACTCTCAATTTGTTGCAGTCTTACATCTCCCGATCCATTAATTGAAACAGCCATTCTTCGGCAGTTAAGCCCTTCTCCCTGAATGTTTCCCGAGCCGTTTATATGGAACTCGATATCTTTAGAAGTTTGTATTCCATTGATTAATTTTATATTTCCCGAACCATTAATCGTTAACTTATTCAATTCCGGAGCAAAAACTTTTATTTCCAGTTTCCCTTTCCGGATACTGACATTCTTCTTGAATTTAATAATTAATGTATTGCCGTCTACATACGTTTCTACAAGTGGTATAATGTTATCGGAGCCATGTATCTCAACGTGGCTGAGTGTATCTTGGTGATAACTGATATTGGCACTTCCCAATAGTTTGATTTCATTGAAGTGGTCGGCTTTTACTTCTTGGGAGATGTAGTTCTTGCTGCCTACTACGTGTTTTCTCTGCAAGCAAGAGCCGGCAGTAAGTACTAGAGACAATCCGGTGACTAATACGAGCAATAAACTTGTTTTCATAATTATGTTTTTCTATGATTGATATGGCAGTTAGACGGAAGAGTCTGATATAAAGTTGCATCTTCCGCGAAGTTTTTCATTAGAATCTTCTTTTTTATTACTTTTGTGGCTGTTGATAGGAGGATTATAATGGATAAGATCATAGAAGATGACGAATTAGGACGTCTGATAGTGCGCGTCAATTCACGTGCGAGGAGTCTTGTATTCCGTACAAAGAGTGATGCTGTTTATGTTTCGGTTCCTCCCGGCACTACATTGAAAGAAGTGAAGCAGGCGGTCGAGAATCTGCGTGGTAAACTTCTGGCCTCCCGACAAAAACTAGCCCGGTCGTTGATTGATCTGAATTATAAAATTGATGCGGAGCACTTTAAACTATCCTTGGTTTCCGGTGAAAAAGATCAGTTTCTGGCTAATTCCCGGTTGGGAGTTATGGAAATAGTTTGTCCGCCTCATGCGGATTTTACGGATGAGAAACTGCAAAGCTGGTTGCATAAGGTAATCGAAGAATCGTTGAGGCGGAATGCGAAAAGTATCCTTCCTTCACGTTTGGCCTCCTTGTCCAAGCAATGCGGACTTCCCTATTCAAGTGTGAAAATAAACTCCAGTCAAGGCAGGTGGGGAAGTTGTTCGGCTCGAAAAGATATTAATTTATCCTATTATCTGATTTTACTGCCTTCTCATTTAATAGACTATGTGTTGTTGCACGAATTATGTCATACGCGTGAGATGAATCATAGCGAACGATTTTGGGCGTTGCTAAATCAGCTTACAGAAGGAAAAGCATTGGCTTTAAGGGGAGAATTAAGAAAGTACCGTACGGAAATTTAGAATGTTTCATTGCCGGATTAGTGGCATCGTATTGTCACACTTGTGCCACCACGTTGGCACAGTCGTGCCAATGCGATGGCATAGTTGTGCCAACGTGGTGGCACAAACTTAGTTAATATGCCCTTATTGTTTGGCTAATTGTTTAATTCCGTCTGATTCTTTTTCGAACTGATAAGTCCCTCCTTTTTCACTAAGATCAAACGTAGACACTAATTCTGTGTTATTATCTACAATCAGCAAGGCGCTCTGTTCGGCAAAACGTCCCACTTCTACTGTGTAAGGTTCTTCCGACATGGTTTTGTTGGAGATCAGACTGTCATTGACAAACAAAGAGATGGAATCTCCGGCAAACCCCTTTACCAGACTGATTGTATAGCTCTCGATAAAATGACGTTCTTCCTGCTTTTCCCGTTGTAGTCGCATGCTCATATAGACAAAAATAACTACGACAAAAATGACGGCAAAAGCAAGCAGCCCGTTACCTACCATGAACTGTTTATTTGTGTTGAGACGATGTGCCATAGTCGTTATTTTTTGAATTACGGCGTAAAGATACGAATATAGCACTGTTAATTCATACTTTTTTTCTTTAATGTTTTGTAGTCGAACAGATTATTTATATCTTTGCAACCGAAAACGGATGAAAGGTGGAGGGGCAATTAAGCTCCTTTTTTTGTTCTTATATAGCTAATAAATGATAGAAAAGAAAACTGTTTGTCAGATTGTAGAAGAGTGGCTGGAAGGAAAAGACTACTTTTTAGTAGAGGTAACCGTGAGCCCGGATGACAAGATTGTGGTTGAAATAGACCATGCAGAAGGTGTTTGGATCGAAGATTGCGTGGAGCTTAGCCGCTTCATAGAGTCGAAACTGAACCGCGAAGAGGAAGATTATGAACTGGAAGTAGGGTCGGCTGGGATCGGACAACCCTTTAAAGTTCTGCAACAGTATTATATCCACATCGGACAAGAGGTGGAAGTGCTGACCGGAGACGGACGGAAGTTGGCCGGCATACTGAAAGATGCCGATGAAGAGAAGTTTACGGTAAGCGTACAAAAGAAAGTAAAACCCGAAGGATCAAAGCGTCCGAAACTGGTAGAAGAGGACGAAACCTTCACTTATGAGCAAATAAAATATACTAAATACTTAATTAGCTTTAAATAGTTATGGCCAAAAAAGAAGAAACAATCAGCTTGATTGATACATTTTCGGAATTTAAGGAACTGAAGAATATCGATAGAACGACGATGGTTAGCGTACTCGAAGAGTCGTTCCGTAGCGTAATCGCGAAAATGTTTGGCACCGATGAAAATTACGACGTGATCGTGAACCCGGACAAGGGTGACTTCGAGATATGGCGTAACCGTGAAGTTGTGGCCGATGAAGATCTGACTAACCCGAATATGCAGATCTCGTTGAGCGAGGCACAGAAAATTGATGCTTCTTACGAAGAAGGTGAAGAGGTGACTGACGAGGTGATCTTTGCCAAGTTCGGACGTCGTGCGATCCTGAATCTTCGCCAGACGCTGGCTTCCAAGATTCTGGAACTCGAAAAAGACAGTATTTATAATAAATATATAGATAAGGTAGGTACTATCATCAATGCGGAAGTATATCAGATCTGGAAAAAAGAGATGTTGCTTTTAGACGATGAAGGAAACGAATTGCTGTTACCTAAGACCGAACAAATCCCGAGCGACTTTTATCGTAAAGGTGAGACGGCCCGTGCAGTAGTTGCCCGCGTGGATAACAAGAATAATAATCCTAAGATTATCTTGTCACGTACTTCTCCCGTTTTCCTGCAACGCCTGTTCGAGATGGAAGTACCCGAAATTAATGATGGTTTGATTACCATCAAGAAGATTGCCCGTATCCCCGGCGAACGTGCCAAGATTGCGGTGGAATCTTACGATGACAGAATCGACCCTGTAGGAGCCTGTGTAGGTGTAAAGGGAAGTCGTATTCATGGCATTGTTCGTGAACTTCGCAATGAGAACATCGACGTAATCAATTACACATCGAACATCTCATTGTTTATACAGCGCGCTTTAAGCCCGGCTAAGATTTCTTCTATTCGTCTGAACGAGGAAGAGAAGAAAGCAGAGGTATTCCTCAAACCGGAAGAAGTTTCGCTGGCTATCGGTAAAGGCGGTTTGAATATCAAACTGGCCAGTATGTTGACTGAGTACACTATCGACGTGTTCCGTGAGTTGGATGAGAATGTAGCTGACGAAGATATCTATCTCGACGAGTTCAGAGACGAAATCGACGGATGGGTGATCGACGCTATCAAAGCTATCGGCATCGATACAGCGAAGGCTGTGTTGAATGCTCCTCGTGAGATGTTGATTGAAAAGACGGACTTGGAAGAAGAGACAGTGGACGAGGTAATACGCATTTTGAAATCGGAGTTTGAAGAAGAAGATCCTTCTTCAATTGAAAATTAAAAATTAAAAATTAAAAAATTGCGATACAACATAATGTAGCAGACTTTTATTTTTTAATTCTCAATTCTCAATTAAACAAGCTCCATTTATTCATTAATTTTAAAATATGACGATAAGGTTAAACAAAGTTACAAGAGATTTGAACGTAGGAATCGCGACGGTAGTTGAGTTCCTGCAAAAGAAAGGGCATACCGTTGAGGCTAATCCTAATACCAAAATTAGCGAGGAGCAATACGCTATACTCGTAAAGGAGTTTAGTACAGATAAGAACCTTAGACTTGAATCGGAGCGTTTCATACAGGAACGTCAGAATAAGGAACGTAATAAGGCGTCGGTATCGATTGA
The DNA here is from genome assembly GCF_024793605.1 of Bacteroides sp. BFG-637. Lineage (NCBI taxonomy): Bacteria > Pseudomonadati > Bacteroidota > Bacteroidia > Bacteroidales > Bacteroidaceae > Bacteroides > Bacteroides sp. BFG-637. Next base: position 2,064,676 of record NZ_JANUPD010000002.1, read on the forward strand.
AGGCTTCGAAAAGCAGCCCGAAAAGCCGAAGTCGGAAGATGTGATTAAGACAGTCGTACCTGAGGATGCACGTCCGAAGTTTAAACCTGTCGGAAAAATTGATTTGGATAAATTGAACGGTCGTAAACCTGAAAAGGTGGAGAAAGCACCGGAACAGAAACAGGAAGAACCTGTTGTAGAACGGCCTGTCGTTAAACCCGAAGTGGAAAAGGAGCCCGAGAAGAAAGAACCCGAGGTGAAGAAGGAAGAGGTGGTGACACCTCCTGTTTCTGTTGTAGAGCCTGCTCCAGTGGTGGCTGAGCCCGTAGTAGTGCCGGAACCTGTAGTGGAGACGAAGCCGGTAGAAGTTGAAAAAGTAGTGGAAGTAGTGAAAAAAGAAGAGCCGAAGGTAGTAGCAACTGCACCTGTGAAGGCGGAAGAACATAAAGAAGAAAAAAAGGTGGAAACTGCACAGGCTGAAGTAACCCCGGTAGCGGAAAAGGCTCCGGAGGATGATGGTGTTTTCAAAATCCGTCAACCGGAATTAGGCGCGAAGATTAATGTGATCGGTCAGATCGACCTGGCTGCATTGAATCAGTCTACTCGCCCCAAGAAGAAATCGAAGGAAGAGAAACGTCGCGAACGTGAAGAAAAGGAAAAAATCCGTCAGGATCAGAAGAAGTTGATGAAGGAAGCTATCATCAAGGAAATCCGTAAGGATGATTCTAAATTGGCGAAGAGCGGACCTAAGGACAGTGCGGAAGCAGCTGCAAACAAGAAGAAACGGAACCGTATCAATAAAGAGAAGGTGGACGTTAACAATGTTGCAACTTCCAACTTTGCTGCTCCGAGACCTAATGTACAGGGTAAAGGTGGCAATGGTAACGGTCAGGGCGGTCAGGCCAACGGACAGGGAAATAACAACAGAAGAAATAACAACAATAAAGATCGCTTCAAGAAGCCGGTTATCAAACAGGAAGTGAGCGAGGAAGACGTAGCAAAACAGGTAAAAGAAACCCTTGCACGTCTGACAACCAAAGGTAAGAATAAAACGTCCAAATACCGTAAAGAGAAACGTGAAATGGCTTCCAACCGTATGCAGGAACTGGAAGATCAGGAAATGGCAGACAGCAAGGTATTGAAGTTGACCGAGTTCGTTACGGCTAACGAATTGGCAACGATGATGGATGTTTCGGTTAATCAGGTTATCGCTACTTGTATGAGTATTGGTATCATGGTTTCCATCAACCAGCGTTTGGATGCGGAAACCATCAATCTGGTGGCTGAAGAATTCGGATTCAAGACTGAATATGTAAGTGCGGAAGTGGCACAAGCTATTGTTGAAGAAGAAGATGCTCCGGAAGATTTGCAACCGCGTGCTCCGATTGTAACGGTGATGGGACACGTTGACCACGGTAAGACTTCTTTGCTCGACTATATCCGTAAGGCGAATGTAATTGCCGGTGAGGCCGGAGGTATTACCCAGCATATCGGTGCTTATAACGTGCAACTGGAAGATGGTCGTCGTATTACGTTCCTCGATACTCCGGGTCACGAAGCGTTTACCGCTATGCGTGCTCGTGGTGCCAAAGTAACGGATATTGCTATCATTATTGTGGCTGCCGATGATAACGTGATGCCACAGACGAAAGAAGCGATCAATCACGCGATGGCTGCCGGTGTACCTATTGTATTTGCAATCAATAAGGTAGATAAACCGACTGCAAATCCGGATAAGATTAAAGAAGAACTGGCTGCAATGAATTACCTTGTTGAAGAATGGGGTGGTAAATATCAGTCACAAGATATCTCTGCCAAGAAAGGTATGGGTGTGGAAGACTTGCTGGAAAAAGTATTGCTCGAAGCAGAAATGCTCGACCTGAAGGCAAATCCGAACCGTAATGCTACGGGGTCCATCATCGAATCTTCACTGGATAAGGGACGTGGATATGTAGCTACTGTATTGGTATCTAACGGTACTCTGAAAGTGGGAGACATCGTATTGGCGGGAACCAGCTACGGACGTGTGAAGGCTATGTTCAACGAACGTAACCAACGCGTCAAGGAAGCAGGACCTTCCGAACCGGCATTGATTCTGGGATTGAATGGTGCTCCTGCTGCAGGTGACACATTCCATGTAGTCGAAAGCGATCAGGAAGCTCGTGAAATCACTAATAAACGTGAACAGCTGGCTCGTGAACAAGGTTTGCGTACTCAGAAGATCCTTACATTGGATGAGTTGGGTCGTCGTATTGCTTTGGGTAACTTCCAGGAATTGAACATCATCGTTAAGGGTGACGTGGATGGCTCTGTGGAAGCGTTGAGCGATTCGTTGATTAAGTTGTCTACGGAACAAATTCAGGTAAATGTTATCCATAAGGGTGTGGGAGCTATTTCTGAATCTGATGTTTCTCTGGCTGCCGCTTCGGATGCGATTATTGTCGGATTCCAGGTACGTCCTTCGGGGGCTGCCGGTAAGATGGCCGACCAAGAGGGTGTTGACATCCGTAAGTATTCTGTCATCTACGATGCAATCGAAGAGGTAAAGGCTGCTATGGAAGGTATGTTGGCTCCGGAAGTAAAGGAACAGATTACTGCAACCATCGAAATCCGCGAAGTATTCAATATCACGAAAGTCGGTCTGGTAGCCGGAGCAATGGTGAAGACCGGAAAGGTGAAACGCAGCGACAAGGCTCGTTTGATCCGCGATGGTATCGTAATCTTTACCGGAAACATCAACGCATTGAAACGTTTCAAGGACGATGTGAAGGAAGTAGGTACAAACTTCGAGTGTGGTATCAGTCTGGTGAACTGCAACGACATGAAGGTAGGCGATATGATCGAGACATTCGAAGAAATAGAAGTGAAACAGACACTGTAATAGGCAGTGCTGAATCAATATCAGGCACGGATTACGCGGATTTCACGGTTCTTTAATAAATCCGTGTAATCCGTGAAATCCGTGCCTGAATTATATCATAGAATAGAAGAATATGGCAACGATTGATATAATTATCCTTATTGTAATAGGCGCCGGAGCGATTGTAGGTTTTGTAAAAGGCTTCATTCGTCAGTTGGCTTCTATTTTGGGGTTGATAGTCGGTCTGATGGCAGCGAAAGCTCTGTATGCCTCTTTGGCGGAGAAGCTTTGCCCGACAGTGACGGATTCAATGACAGTTGCGCAAGTGTTGGCTTTTATCATGATCTGGATTGCCGTACCATTGATCTTTGTATTGATTGCCTCGCTATTGACAAAAGCAATGCAGGCTATTTCGCTGAACTGGCTGAATCGCTGGTTAGGAAGTGGGCTGGGAGCACTTAAGTTTCTGTTGTTAACGAGTGTAGTGATTGGTGCGATAGAGTTTGTGGACAGCGATAATAAGTTAATTAGTGCAACAAAAAAGGAGGAATCTTTGTTATATTATCCGATGGAAACGTTTGCGGGGATCTTTTTCCCTGCTGCGAAGAATATGACGCAACAATATATATTAGAGAATAAAGATAAAGATGCAACAAGAACCCAATAAAATGAAACCCAATCAGAAAGACGAACTTGAAAAGAAGACTGATAATGAGTTTGTCCGGAAATTTGCGGAGGAGAAATATAAATACGGCTTCACCACAGAGGTGCATACGGACATCATTGAGCGTGGACTTAATGAAGATGTCATTCGTCTGATTTCATCGAAAAAAGACGAACCGGAGTGGTTGCTGGAGTTTCGACTGAAAGCGTATCGCCATTGGCTGACGCTGGAAATGCCTACCTGGGCACATCTCCGTATCCCTGAAATTGATTATCAGGCAATTTCTTATTATGCCGATCCGACAAAGAAGAAAGAAGGACCGAAGAGCATGGAGGAAGTCGATCCTGAACTGATAAAGACGTTTAATAAACTGGGAATTCCTCTGGAAGAGCAAATGGCTCTTAGTGGAATGGCAGTGGATGCCGTTATGGACTCTGTTTCCGTAAAGACTACCTTCAAGGAAACGCTGATGGAGAAAGGGATTATATTCTGTTCGTTCAGTGAAGCCGTGCGGGAGCATCCGGATCTGGTGAAGAAATATATGGGCTCGGTAGTAGGTTATCGGGACAATTTCTTTGCAGCGTTGAATTCCGCAGTGTTCTCTGACGGCTCTTTCGTGTATATTCCGAAAGGAGTGCGTTGCCCGATGGAGCTTTCCACTTATTTCCGTATCAATGCCCGTAATACGGGACAGTTTGAGCGTACGCTGATTGTAGCGGATGATGATTCGTATGTTTCTTATCTGGAAGGATGTACGGCTCCGATGCGGGATGAAAATCAGTTGCATGCCGCTATCGTTGAGATCATTGTGCACGACCGTGCAGAAGTAAAATACAGTACCGTTCAGAACTGGTATCCGGGAGATGCGGAAGGCAAGGGCGGTGTATACAACTTTGTGACCAAACGCGGTAACTGTAAAGGAGTGGACAGTAAATTATCCTGGACACAAGTGGAAACCGGTTCGGCAATCACCTGGAAATATCCTTCCTGTATCCTGACGGGCGATAATTCGACTGCTGAATTCTATTCCGTAGCTGTAACGAACAACTATCAGCAGGCAGATACCGGAACGAAGATGATTCATCTGGGTAAGAACACCCGTAGTACGATTGTAAGTAAAGGTATTTCCGCCGGACATAGTGAGAACTCCTATCGTGGGTTGGTACGCGTGGCCGAGAAAGCGGATAATGCCCGTAATTATAGCCAGTGTGACTCTCTGTTATTGGGAGATAAGTGTGGTGCACATACCTTCCCGTATATGGATATTCACAATGAGACGGCAGTGGTAGAGCATGAAGCTACGACGAGCAAGATCAGTGAAGACCAGATATTCTATTGCAACCAGCGCGGTATTCCGACAGAAGATGCTATCGGACTTATTGTGAACGGATATGCAAAGGAAGTGTTGAATAAACTTCCGATGGAGTTTGCGGTAGAAGCACAGAAGCTGCTTACCATCTCATTGGAAGGAAGCGTGGGGTGATTTACTATTTGACAATTTACGATTTACTATTTGGCTGTGTGCTTATTGGAGGTAAATTGTCGGTAGTATAGGTTTTTAATAGTAAATAGTAAATGAAAAAATAGTAAATATAATCATGTTAGAAATAAAAGACCTGCATGCCAGTATTAATGGCAAAGAGATATTGAAAGGTATTAACCTGACGGTGAATCCCGGTGAGGTGCACGCTATTATGGGACCGAATGGTTCCGGTAAAAGTACGCTTTCCTCCGTATTGGTGGGTAATCCGGCTTTTGAGGTAACAAAAGGTTCGGTCACTTTTTATGGAAAGGATCTATTGGAGTTGAGCCCCGAAGATCGTAGCCATGAAGGAATCTTCCTTAGTTTCCAGTATCCCGTAGAAATTCCGGGTGTGAGCATGGTGAACTTTATGCGTGCTGCTGTGAATGAGCAACGCAAATATAAAGGTCTGCCTGCACTGACCGCCAGTGAGTTCCTGAAGCTGATGCGTGAGAAACGTGCGGTGGTGGAGTTGGATAATAAACTGGCTAACCGTTCGGTGAATGAAGGCTTTTCCGGTGGTGAGAAGAAACGGAACGAGATTTTCCAGATGGCTATGCTGGAACCGCGTTTGAGCATCCTCGATGAGACAGATTCCGGTTTGGATATTGATGCACTCCGTATTGTTGCGGAAGGGGTGAACAAGCTGAAAACTCCTGAAACAAGTACAATCGTTATTACCCACTACCAACGTTTGCTCGATTATATCAAGCCTGATATTGTGCATGTCCTTTATAAAGGTCGTATCGTAAAAACTGCCGGACCGGAACTTGCTCTGGAACTGGAAGAAAAAGGATATGATTGGATCAAGAAAGAAGTAGGAGAATAATTTTAGGCACGGATTACACGGATAACGCGGTTTTGCTCATGTATTTTAAACTGTGAAATCCGTGTAATCCGTGCCTGTAAATAAAAAAATATAAGCTATGATGGTTGAACAACAATATATAGAACTTTTCTCACAGACGGAAGCGATGATCTGCAAGCATAGTGCCGAAGTGCTGAATGCGCCTCGTGCATCAGCATTTGCCGATTTTGAGCGACTCGGATTTCCGACCCGTAAGATGGAGAAGTACAAATATACGGATATGAGCAAGTACTTTGAACCGGATTTCGGTTTGAACTTGAATCGTTTGGCTATTCCGGTCAATCCGTATGAGGTGTTTAAGTGTGATGTGCCGAATATGAGTACCTCCTTGTATTTTGTGGTAAATGACACATTTTATAATAGAGCACTTCCCACAGGAAATCTGCCGGAAGGTGTGATTTTCGGCAGCCTGAAAGAAGTGGCCGAGCAACACCCGGAGTTGGTGAAGAAGTATTACGGTCAACTGGCAGATACTTCCAAGGATGGTGTGACTGCTTTCAATACCGCTTTTGCACAAGATGGCGTTGTCTTTTATGTGCCGAAGAACGTGGTGGTGGAAAAAACGATCCAGTTGGTAAATATCCTGCGTGCAGATGTTAACTTTATGGTGAACCGTCGCGTACTGATTATTCTGGAGGATGGCGCGCAAGCCCGTTTGCTGATTTGTGACCATGCAATGGATAATGTGAACTTTCTGGCGACACAAGTCATTGAAGTGTTTGCAGGTGAGAATGCGGTATTCGATATGTATGAACTGGAAGAAACACATACAAGCACAGTTCGTATCAGTAACCTGTATGTAAAGCAAGAGGCCAACAGCAATGTATTGCTCAACGGAATGACTTTGCATAATGGTACTACCCGCAACACGACCGAAGTGCTGCTGGCAGGAGAAGGAGCCGAAATAAATCTTTGTGGTATGGCGATTGCTGACAAGAACCAGCACGTAGACAATCATACAAGTATTGACCATGCCGTACCGAACTGTACCAGCAATGAGCTGTTCAAGTATGTACTCGACGACCAGTCGGTAGGTGCGTTTGCCGGATTGGTACTCGTGCGTCCCGATGCACAACATACGAATTCCCAACAGACTAACCGGAATCTGTGTGCTACGCGTGATGCAAGAATGTATACACAACCTCAATTGGAGATTTATGCGGATGATGTGAAATGTTCGCATGGAGCAACAGTAGGTCAGTTGGATGAAGGCGCATTATTCTACATGCGTTCGCGTGGTATTGCAGAGAAAGAAGCCCGTCTGCTGCTGATGTTCGCATTTGTCAACGAAGTGATCGATACCATTCGTTTGGAAGCGCTGAAAGATCGTTTGCATCTATTGGTAGAGAAACGTTTCCGTGGCGAGTTGAATAGATGTCAGGGTTGTGCTATTTGTAAGTAACCACTAAAAAATAATGAACGTGGATATTCAAAAGATACGTGAAGATTTTCCGATATTGAGCCGTACGGTTTACGGTAAACCTTTGGTTTATTTCGACAACGGTGCGACAACACAGAAACCCCGTCTGGTGGTTGATGCGCTGGTGGATGAATATTATTCCGTCAATGCCAATGTGCATCGCGGCGTACATTATCTTTCCCAGCAAGCTACGGAACTGCATGAAGCTTCCCGTGAAACGGTACGTCAGTTCATCAATGCCCGTAGCACGAATGAAGTTGTCTTTACACGCGGAACAACAGAAAGTATCAACCTGCTTGTTTCCAGCTTTGGCGACGAGTTTATGGAAGAAGGGGATGAAGTGATTGTTTCCGTGATGGAACATCATAGTAACATCGTTCCCTGGCAACTGTTGGCTGCCCGCAAAGGAATTGCCATTAAAGTGATTCCGATGAACGACAAAGGTGAACTTCTGCTGGATGAATATGAAAAACTATTTTCCGAACGTACGAAAATAGTCAGTGTGGTTCATGTATCGAACGTACTGGGTACAGTGAATCCGGTGAAGGAGATGATCGCAACAGCTCATGCGCATGGTGTACCTTGCCTGATAGATGCTGCACAGTCTATTCCTCACATGAAAGTAGATGTACAGGAGTTGGATGCCGATTTTCTGGTATTCTCCGCCCATAAGATATATGGTCCGACAGGTGTCGGAGTGCTTTACGGAAAAGAAGAATGGTTAGATCGCCTTCCTCCTTATCAGGGAGGAGGAGAGATGATTCAGCATGTCTCTTTCGAGAAGACCATTTTTAATGAACTTCCTTTCAAGTTTGAAGCCGGTACGCCCGACTATATCGGAACTACCGGACTGGCAAAAGCCCTTGATTATGTGAATGGACATGGTATTGAACAGATAGCCGCCCATGAGCATGAACTGACAACTTACGCTTTGCAACGCTTGAAAGAAATCCCCCATATGCGTATATTCGGTGAAGCAGCCGAACGGGGAGCAGTCATTTCCTTCTTGGTGGGAGATATCCATCATTTCGATCTTGGCACGTTGCTGGATCGTTTAGGTATTGCCGTGAGAACGGGGCATCATTGTGCACAACCTCTCATGCAACGTCTTGGTATAGAGGGAACTGTACGTGCTTCGTTTGCCATGTACAATACCAAATCGGAAATAGACACATTGGTGGCAGGGATTGAACGTGTCAGCAAAATGTTTTAAAGATATGAGCCGCTATTCTTGTGAAGTAGCGGCTTTTTTTATTCTTTAACTAAAAAAAGAGAGTCTCAAGTGCAGTAATTTGAGCTTTCGTGCGTCTAATAGGTAAAGAAACAAAATGTTCATTGAATATCAGGAGGGTCGTGAGACTATGCTTATATTATATAAATTCTCTCTCTTTAACATTATGCAGCTATATCGTAAAAAGTTACGGTGTAGCTGCAACTTTTTTATTTAATTTGTTTGTTTTATTAAATAAAATATTGAACTTTGGAAATTATTGTGATTTATCAATTAAAAACAAGCAGACAAATGTATAAAGAAATAGTTATGAATGAAGAATCTACACAGAGCTCACGGCATTTCACTATTATACAAGAAGCAATGACATACGGTGTGAAAATATTTGAAATTATTTCCTACAAACTGTTTTTCTATCATACCCCTTTATTATAAGTGGGTTTAAGCTAAGTACAATCTAGCCATTAAGCACGAGCTCTTCATAGAAGAGTGTTGCTGAAACTTCGAAGAAAATAAAAATATATCATTATGAACAATAGTATTAAAGAGGATAGTTCCCGTTGGGATAAAGCTATATCCGTGTCCAACATGGGGTGGTGGGAAGCTGATTATAATAAAGAAATGTATCTTTTTTCTGATTTTGTGGCCCAGTTGTTGGGACTGGATGCCGGAAAAAATGAAATGTCTTTCCATGATTTTCAGCAACTGCTCCCCGAAGATTACCGGAACTTGTTTAATTATACTAGCTTGTTTTATAAAGGTAGTGATGAGATGTTCGAACAACGGCTTCCTGTTAATACCCCTAAAGGAAAGATTTGGGTGCTTTTACGGGCTGCTGGTGGGCAGGACACGAATCGTTGCACGGGTATGTTACAACAATTGAGTAAAGAAGAAACCAGCTACATGGAATCCGATTCGGGTAAACGATTCGAACGTATGCTTTATTGGCAAAATTCCATATCCGATGCTTTACTTGTCTTCTTGCAAGAGAAAGATGCAGTTATATCTGTCCATATGATGCTGAAAGAACTGTTGATACAGTTCAATGCCGATCATACTTATATTATGGAATTTGATAACAACTATACCTGTGAGAACTGTATATACGAAGTGAGCAAAGAAGGACACGAGCTTATCTATGAGGAGAATATGTGTAATGCTATAGATAAATCAGACTGGTGGAACAGCAGACTCACAACAGGTATCCCTATCATATTGAATTTATCGGATATCCCACTCGAGGGAGGAGAGAAACTAGAGTGGATGAAAGGCAGGCATATCAATTCGATTATATTTCTTCCATTATTATCAGGTAATGATATATGGGGATACGTTGGGATAGAATTCGCCACACAAAAAAAAGAATGGAAACAAGACGAACGTTTGTGGTTTACATTCATTGCGAACATACTAAGCATTTGCCTGAAATTGAGACGTTCTGTTGAAGAGGCCGAAAATAGACATCAATATTTCAAGTGGCTTTTATCCAGCATACCTGCCGGGATAGAGCTTTATAATGCTGATGGTAAACTGATAGAAGTAAATGATAAAGATGCTGAAATTTTCGGAGTGGCCAAGAAAGAAGATTTATTAGGTATTAATCTGTTTGAGCATCCGCTTGCCAATAAAGATTTGAAAGATAGAATACGTACTGGTGAAACCGTTGACTTGTCTTTCAATTATAGTTTTGACAAGATGGTGGATTATTATCAGACCCCTCAGAAGGGAACGCGTGCACTGATCACCAAGATAATTCCATTGCGTAATCATGAAGGAAAGATTACGAATTACTTTATTCTGGTTATAGATAATACCGAAACTCAAAATGCGCAGAGTCGCATTATAGAATTTGAGGAGTTCTTCTCATTAGCAGGCGATTATGCCAAGGTGGGGTATGCCCGTTATGATCTTATCAAATGCGAAGGATATGCTAGCGACAGTTGGTACTTGAATGTAGGAGAGACTAAAGATAAGGCACTGAAAGAACTCTTCACTTCATGCGAGTATATCCATCCCGAAGATAGAGGGAAGATAGAATATTTTCTGGAAGAAGCCAGGAAAGGAGTACTTAAAAAGTTCCGTGAAAATGTTCGTATTAATCGTGGGGATAGATATACTTGGAGTTGTGTTAATATTCTTGTTCGGGATTACCGCCCTGAAGAAGGCATCATAGAGCTAGTGTGTATTAATTATGATATCACTGAGCTGAAAGAGATGGAAGAAAAGCTGATTGAGGCGAAAAATCACGCCGAAACGTTGGATCGTTTAAAAAGTGCTTTTCTTGCTAACATGAGTCATGAAATACGTACTCCACTCAACGCCATCGTTGGATTCGCCGATTTACTAGCTGATACGGAAGACAGAAACGAACGTTCGCAGTATATGGCAATAGTCCGTGAAAATAATGATTTGTTGTTGCAACTCATCAGCGATATTCTGGATCTCTCCAAAATAGAAGCAGGCACATTTGACTTTATTTTCGGAGACATAGATGTAAACCGTATGTTTGAAGAAATTGTACTGTCTTACAAAATAAAAGTTCCGAAAGGTGTCGAGTTGCTGCGAAGCGGTCATCAAGGTGAGTGTCGTTTACACAGCGATAAGAACCGTCTGACACAAGTCATTACCAACTTCGTCAACAATGCATTGAAGTTCACTTCTCAAGGGAGTATCACAGTAGGATATGAAATTACTCCCGACAATATGCTCCATTTCTATGTGACCGATACTGGGACAGGTATTTCTCCCGACAAGGTAGATTCTATTTTCGAGCGTTTCGTCAAACTGAATAGCTTCGTACAAGGAACGGGACTAGGATTATCTATATGCAAAAGCATTATAGAACAGTTGGGAGGTACTATCGGAGTAGAAAGTGAGCAGGGGGTAGGTTCCACTTTCTGGTTCACCATCCCTTGGACTCAACCGGAAAGTAACAACATCTGTACGGATGGGCTGATTTCTGTGCACTCTCATACACTGTCAGCCGTTAGTACCGAAACTCGTAAATTGCGTATTCTGATTGTCGAAGATAATTCAAGCAATTATCTCCTGATAGCTTCTATCTTACGTAAAAACTATGAATTACAACATGCTGAAAATGGTCAGGAGGGCATAGAAATGTATCAATCGTGGAAACCGGACATTATATTAATGGATATAAAGATGCCAGTCATGGATGGACTGACTGCTACTACACTTATCCGGAAACAGGACAAAGAAATCCCTATAATCATTACTACAGCTTTTGCTTTCGAACAAGATAAAGTGAACGCACTACAAGCAGGATGCAATGATTTTCTGCCTAAACCAATAAATAGCGTACATTTAAAAAATCTGATAATCAAATGGACTGCAAATAAATAAGATTATCTGTCATCCTCCCAGAGTATATAATTGCATTACATACTTATTGCTATTGTAGCATTTATAATTAAAATATAATAAGTTATTTGCAGCATAATGATTATAGTAAAAACAGAAAAGGGGAAACGTCAGTAACGATGAATCCCCTTTTCTGTTTTTACTATATTTGGGTCTGACTATTCAGTTCTCTTCTATTCGGCAGTCAGCTCAATCACACGGCTAAAAGCCTGATTCGTAGTGAAAGCATTGATTCCCACTTTCATCAGATAATCTCCTGAATAAGTATTCTCATTGGCAGCCAGATTCGATTTGGAATTCGGCATCAGGTTGATTTCTTTCACCTTATACATTTTCTTCACATCCAGTCCCTGAAGTTTTACCGGGAGCAGTTTCTCACCGAAACGTGGGTGGATATCATAGGTATAAAGTACAGCTTTGTTCTTATCCAGTGAGGTATACATGAGGGACATGTGGTTGCCATCGTAGGGAGAAACCAGTCTGTATTGATCGCCGTCCAGAATCACTTTTTTCAGACGCGTCCAGTTGGCAACCGCATTCTGGCAATAAGTCTGTTCATCTGCATTCAGTTCCTTCAGTCCGAGGTCAAAGCCCAGTTTGCACATACTTGCCACATCCGTACGGAACTTCACGCTTGTCTTCTTGTTCCAGCTGGTTACGTGTGCACACATGGCTTTTGCCGGGAAGATTTGTGAGAATCCCCATTGGATAAACAGACGTTCTATCGGGTCTGTGTTGTCGCTGCACCAGAATTCTGTGTAATATTTCAGAGCTTCGTAGTCGCAACGGGCGCCACCGCCGGAGCAAAGCATCATTGGCACGTTCGGATATTTGTCTTTGATGCGTTTCAATACATTGTATATACCACGTACATGGTCGATATAAAGTTGTCCCTGCTTATTTTTTAAATATGGAGAATAAATATTCGTAATTGGAGAGTTACAGTCCCATTTAAAGAAAGCCACTTCCGGATTCTCTGTCAGGATCTTATCCACTACGCCATATACAAAGTCCTGTACTTTCGGATTGCTAAGATCGAGTACCAGCTGGTTACGGTAATAGTATGTTTCGCGGTTAGGCAGCTGGATAGCCCAGTCGGGATGCTTTTCGAACAACTCACTTTTAGGGTTGACCATTTCGGGTTCAATCCAGATACCAAATTTCACTCCGGCTTTTTTGGCAGACTGTACAAGGGCAGGAATACCGCCCGGCAGTTTGGATCTCATCACTTCCCAGTCACCCAGTCCGGCATTGTCACTGTTGCGTGGGTGCTTGTTGCCAAACCAGCCGTCATCCAACAAGAACATATCTACACCAAGATGTTTAGCTTCTTTCATCAATTCGGCAAGCAGTTCCTCATTGAATTTGAAGTAAGTATTTTCCCAGTTGTTTAATAAAGTCATGCGGTCGCCTTGTCCGTCTTTCAGCTGGTAGTTGCGTGCCCATGCGTGAAGGTTACGGCTGGCTTCGCCCGTGCCGTTGTTGCTGAAAGTAAAGATGAATTCAGGAGTTGTAAACACTTCATTCGGCTTCAGTTCATAATCAGATGCATAAGGATTGATGGCAGGGATTACACGGAGATTACCTACGTTGTCCACTTCGAAAGTGAACTGGAAGTTTCCTGTCCATCCGATAGTACCTAGCATGGCACGTCCCTGTGCTTCCTGTGCCGGTTGTTCAAAACCAAGCTCGAAGAACGGGTGGGTGTGCATGGCAGCACGGCTTCCCAGTTTGGTGTCGATCACCTTTTTACCAAACAACAGAGGTTGTGTGCTCATTTGTGCTTCTTTTGCCCAATCGCTGCTGAATTCTGTCAGGTAATATTCGTTTCCGGAGAAATAAAGCATTGTGGAAGCATAACGCCATAAGGTCACAGGCTTTTTTTCTGCATGTTTGATTTCACTCCACGTCTTGATGACGTTTTCTTTCGGATAAGCGATGTAATGCAGTGTGACTTCCACCGGGTATTGATCGTCTTTTAGTTGAATGATCGTTTCCGTTCCGCCCGCCACTGCCTTCTGCTCGGAGGATATATAGCGGAGAATCGTACTCGGGTTCCCGTCATTGTGCGTGATGGCTACAGCCGGTTCAAAATAATCTTCGGCGCCGGAGCCCGGATATACTTCCCATCCGCGGGTGGATACGCTACCGTCACTTCCTCCTTTTACGTAAGGAGAAAAGTTGTTGATGTCTTTCTCGTTCAGTAACTTATCGCCCAGATAAGCCTGGTAGAGTCGTCCGTTAGGAGCTACTTGGAGAATTAAGTCAGTGTTGTCCGTTGCGATGCGGATAATGTTCTTTTCTTGGGCGTCCACTTGCGCCAGGGTAAACAATGCCATAAGTAATACGAAAAGTTTCTTCATGGTTTTTTAATAATTAACAGGTATTAGTTAGTTTGTGGGCATAGAATGCCGCAAAGATAATTATAATGGCATAGAAATGAATCATTTCACCACAGATTATTTCTTTCCTCTGTATACTCGGTGTCCTCTGTGGTGAAATAGAAATGTTCATAACCAGTGCGGAAATAAGGGATAAAGTAAATAACCACAGCATGTTCATTTGTTTAAAGAGATGTATAAAAGATAGAATGATTCAGCTTTATAAATTCTTTCTTTTTTTACTTGCTTATTTCGTTTGATTTCCATACTTTTAGCCTTCGTAAACCCTTTAAAAATTGATCCTATGGACAACATTCTTTTCTGGCTGGTTCCAGTCGCTTCCGTGTTAGCCCTCTGCTTTGCTTATTACTTTCATAAGCAAATGATGAAAGAGAGCGAAGGTACACCCCAAATGATAAAGATAGCTGCTGCTGTGCGCAAAGGAGCTATGTCTTATCTGAAACAGCAATACAAAATAGTAGGCTGGGTATTCTTGGGGTTGGTTATTCTGTTTTCAATTATGGCCTATGGCTTTCATGTACAGAATGCATGGGTTCCCATTGCTTTTCTTACAGGCGGATTTTTCTCCGGACTTTCCGGATTTCTAGGGATGAAGACGGCGACTTATGCATCGGCTCGTACCGCTAATGCTGCCCGCACTTCTCTGAATGCAGGGTTGAGGATTGCTTTCCGAAGCGGCGCGGTGATGGGATTAGTTGTAGTTGGTCTGGGATTGCTCGATATATCTTTCTGGTATCTGTTGTTGAATGCAGTGATTCCTGCTGATGCGCTGACACCTACTCATAAACTCTGTGTAATTACTACTACCATGCTGACTTTCGGTATGGGTGCTTCTACGCAAGCACTCTTTGCCCGTGTAGGTGGTGGTATCTATACGAAGGCAGCCGATGTTGGAGCCGACTTGGTAGGTAAAGTAGAAGCCGGAATTCCGGAAGATGACCCTCGTAATCCTGCCACCATTGCCGATAATGTCGGTGACAATGTCGGTGACGTAGCCGGTATGGGAGCCGACTTATATGAATCTTACTGTGGCTCGATTCTGGCAACAGCTGCACTGGGTGCTGCTGCTTTTATCCATTCGGCAGATACAGTGATGCAATTCAAGGCGGTTATTGCTCCGATGTTGATTGCAGCTGTTGGTATTATCCTTTCTATTATAGGTATATTTGCTGTCCGTACTAAAGAGAATGCAACTATGAAAGATTTGCTCGGTTCGTTGGCTTTCGGTACGAACCTTAGCTCCGTGCTTATTGTTGCAGCTACATTCTTAATCCTGTGGTTCTTGCAGCTTGATAACTGGATTTTGATTTCTTGTGCCGTAGTAGTCGGATTGTTGGTAGGTATTGTCATCGGACGTTCTACGGAATATTACACTTCCCAATCCTATCGCCCTACCCAGAAACTAAGTGAAAGCGGTAAGACCGGACCTGCTACCGTCATTATTTCCGGCATTGGTTTGGGTATGCTTTCTACAGCTATTCCTGTAGTTGCAGTAGTGATTGGTATCATTGCTTCTTATCTGTTGGCTTCCGCAGGTGATTTCGGTAATGTAGGCATGGGATTGTATGGCATCGGTATTGCAGCTGTTGGTATGCTTTCTACCTTAGGTATCACATTGGCAACGGATGCTTACGGTCCGATTGCGGATAATGCGGGAGGTAATGCGGAAATGTCCGGCCTGGGTGCTGAAGTTCGCAAACGTACTGATGCGCTCGATTCATTGGGTAACACAACTGCCGCCACGGGAAAAGGTTTTGCAATCGGTTCCGCTGCACTGACAGGTCTGGCTTTGCTGGCTTCTTATATTGAAGAAATCCGAATCGGTCTGACACGTCTTGGTAATGTGGACCTGACTTTTGCAGATGGAAGTTCTATCAGCGTAGCAAATGCCACTTTTATCGACTTCATGGATTATTACGAAGTACACTTGATGAATCCGAAAGTACTTTCGGGCATGTTCCTCGGTTCAATGATGGCTTTCCTGTTTTGTGGTTTGACAATGAATGCAGTAGGACGTGCGGCAGGACACATGGTTGACGAAGTGCGCCGCCAGTTCCGTGACATAAAGGGTATTCTGACTGGAGAGGCCGAGCCGGATTACGAACGTTGTGTTGAAATATCGACAAAGGGTGCGCAGCGTGAGATGGTTATTCCTTCCTTGATTGCTATTGTTGCTCCGATTCTTACAGGATTTATCTTTGGTGTTCCCGGCGTACTCGGTCTGCTGATTGGTGGCTTGAGCAGTGGTTTCGTGTTGGCTATCTTTATGGCTAACGCCGGAGGTGCATGGGATAACGCAAAGAAATATGTGGAAGAAGGTAACTTTGGTGGAAAAGGCGGTGAAGTGCATAAAGCAACCGTAGTAGGAGATACAGTAGGTGATCCGTTTAAAGATACCTCCGGTCCGAGCTTGAATATTTTGATAAAGCTTATGAGTATGGTCGCCATTGTGATGGCAGGACTTACTGTTGCTTGGAGTTTATTCTAAAAAAGCAGAAGAGAAATAAGAAAAAGGAGACAAAACAAGTCTCCTTTTTCTTATTTGAATTACCTTTGTGTCAAAATAGAAGCAATAAATATGTTATTACCTTATTTGAACGAGAATCTGATTGAGGCCGGATGTGATGAGGCCGGTCGTGGGTGTTTGGCGGGAGCGGTATATGCTGCTGCAGTTATTCTTCCGAAGGATTTTAAGAATGAACTGTTGAATGATTCCAAACAACTGACGGAAAAGCAACGTTATGCATTACGTGAGGTAATAGAGAAAGAAGCGATTGCTTGGGCGGTTGGCATTGTGTCACCGGAAGAAATTGATGAAATAAATATCCTGCGGGCTTCTTTTCTGGCGATGCATCGTGCAGTGGACCAGTTGTCCACCCGTCCCCAACATTTACTGATCGACGGTAATCGTTTCACTAAATACCCCGGTGTTCCTCATACTACAGTAGTGAAAGGAGACGGGAAATATCTTTCAATAGCAGCAGCTTCTATTTTAGCCAAAACATATCGAGACGATTATATGAACCGCCTTCACGAAGAATTTCCGTATTATGATTGGGACCACAATAAAGGTTATCCAACTAAGAAACATCGTGCCGCCATTGCCGAACGTGGCACTACTCCTTACCATCGCATGACGTTCAACCTGTTGGGAGATGGACAGTTGACTTTGAACTTCTAAGGTCGCTTTATTTCATTTTGCACATATTTTCTACATTTTTTTGCAGAATAAGCACGATTTTGTTACGGATAACCGTGAAATTGTTCCGTTTAGGCTAAAAAAGTGTTGCCTAGTGCTTTTATTTGTTATTGAAATGCTATATCTTTGCGAACAATAATAAGAATTAAAAAGTTTAAAATCATGGCAACGAACAAGCTATTATGGTCTTCTAAGCTCATTGGGGTATTTTTTATTATGTTGGTTTGCACTCTTTCTGCAAATGCACAGTTTTTACGTACTTCCTATTTCATGGAAGGTACTCACTATCGTCAACAACTGAATCCGGCTTTAACACCGACTAAAGGTTACTTCAATCTTCCGGTGATCGGTGCTGTCAATGCAACGGTTGGTTCTACTTCGTTAGGTTATCAGGATATCATTGACATTATTGATGATGGCGATGATTTCTACACTAAACCGGATTTCATGAATCGTCTGAAAGATAATAATAAACTGAATGTAAACTTCAGTACAGAAATTCTTTCTGCAGGATGGTATAAAGGAAAAAACTTCTGGTCATTCAATATTGGTCTTCGTACAGATATTGGTGCTAACCTGACAAAGAATATGTTTACCTTCTTGAATGAGATGGAAACAGTTGAAGAAAACTGGAGAAATAGTAACTATGATATTAGTGGTCAGCAATTGAATATCAATGCTTATACTGAAGTTGGTTTAGGACTTTCACGTCAGATTAATAACCGTTTGACGGTTGGTGCTCGAGTGAAAGCTTTATTGGGTATTGGCAACATGGAGTTGAAACTTAATAAAGTTGCGATGAATGCTAATTTGCCTAGTGATGCCCGTATTAATCAATTACAGGATCCAGCATATTT
The DNA here is from genome assembly GCF_024793605.1 of Bacteroides sp. BFG-637. Lineage (NCBI taxonomy): Bacteria > Pseudomonadati > Bacteroidota > Bacteroidia > Bacteroidales > Bacteroidaceae > Bacteroides > Bacteroides sp. BFG-637. Next base: position 2,083,059 of record NZ_JANUPD010000002.1, read on the forward strand.
ATCTAGTTTGGGTGTTGACGATATTACGAAGTTAAGAAGTGAAATTGAGGGCTACCATGCTAATCTGGCAGTAGATGCTCATTTGGAAAGTTCTTTCAAAGGATTGAATTTGAAAAAGGAAGATGGACAGGATTATATTAGTGATTTCGAATTTGAGAGCAAAGACATGGGAATCGCAGGTTACGGCTTCGGTATTGACTTGGGAGCGTCTTACAAGATTATGGATAATCTGACTGTATCTGCTTCTATTTTGGACTTGGGGTTTATATCATGGTCGAAAAGTAGCACTCAAATAGCTAATGCTAAAGCAGCAGGCATTGATATGAAGGGAAGTGACTACACATCAGGTATTGATCCTAATAATATCCCTGGAAGTATTACTGCTATTGAAAATAACATAAAGGATTTGCAGACGGATGCTAATGGATATATGGAGCGTGTTAGTGGCGGTGACGTACTTGACTATGAAATGTTGCAACTTAGAACGGAAGAAGCAAGCAAGTCCCGTAAATCTCGTCTTGCTTCTACCCTAGTATTAGGTGCAGAATATGGATTCTTCAATAACAAATTAGCAGTAGGTGTATTGTCAACAACTCGTTTTGTACAGCCTGATGCTCTTACAGAATTAACATTCTCTGCAAACTACCGTCCGAAAAGCTGGTTCAATGTAGCACTTAGCTACTCTGCTATCCAGTCAGCCGGTAAATCTTTCGGTCTGGGTCTGAAATTAGGTCCTCTGTTTGTCGGAACTGACTATATGTTCTTAGGTAAGAACTCTAACTCTGTGAACGGATTCGTTGGAGTTTCTATTCCGTTGGGCGGAAGAAAAGCAAATAAAGAAGGATAAGATATTTTAATTTCTCTCTCTAAACATTCTCTTTTAATTAATTCTCTATCGAATAAAAAACGTATAATTTACAGCTTACCGTCTTAGAGTCCTCTAAAGGATCACAGATGGTGAGCTGTTTTTTTGTATTAGAACCATTTTATCTTCCGGAATATCACAAATGCAAGAGTTGACAATCCAATGGAGAAGAGTACAATCAAAGAGAAAGCGAAGGGTACCTCTTCCAGATGAATATCCACATTCATACCATAGAAACTGGCAATCAATGTCGGGAGCATCAGGACGATGGATAAACTTGTCATACGTTTCATGATCGTATTCACGTTATTGGAGATAATAGAGGCAAAAGCATCCATTGTTCCCGTGAGAATATCACTGTAAATATTCACCGTGTTAAGTGCCTGTTTCAATTCGATAATAACATCCTCCACAAGTTCTGTGTCCAGATAATCCGTATCCTGGAAGATAGTTCTTAACTTTCCTATCATTACTTCATTTCCGCGGATGGAAGTGTTGAAGTAGACAAGTGTTTTCTGCAGTCTCATCAGCCGGAGCAGGTCCTCGTTGCGGATGCTTCGCTCTAGTTCCTTTTCTGCGGCGCTGATGTCTATGTTTATCTGCTTTAGATACTTCAGGAACCACACGGCAGAAGAATAGATGATCCGGAGAATCAGATCCAGTTTGTTGCGCACAACAATCCCTTTTCGGCGGGTGTGTTCAATAAAATCCGGTAATAGATCAGTGTTATGATAACAGACGGACACAATGATCTCATTGTTGGTGATGATACCAATTGGTACGGTGCTGAAAGGCAGAGTGCTGTTTTGCGCAATCTGTACAGGGATACGAAGAATGGTCAATAACCAGTTACCTTCCGTATCCGTACGCGGACGTTCGTCCGTATCGGCTATGTCATTAAGAAATGATTCGGGTACGTTGAGAGTTTGAGTTAGAAATTCAAAGTCATCGTTATTCGGGCATACTACATTTACCCAGCTGTTAGGAAGCCATTGAGCTTTTTCCACAAAGCCAGCTTCACAATAAAGATACGTTCTCATCTTATTGCCTCCTTTCGTTTGTTTGACACGAGCAGAGGCATCAGGTTTCAATGACTCTGTTCGCTTTAATTAATACTAGTTGTGCACGTTCGCGGGTTTGAATCGTCCATATTTCTATGATTTTATTTTTAAAGCGATGCAAAGGTACGGAAAAATGAAGTAGGTTCCGCCTTTTGTATCGTGTTTTTCGATCAATATATTGAAAGTACTTTTACAAAGTAAGAAAAACATCCATAGCCTGGTGCACTTCTGCCCTGTAACTTAACATAGATTAAACGTTTACGTAACCATCTTTTTTGTACCTTTGCGCCCGAAAATCAGAGTGATAATTTAAATATTGAAATATTATGAGTAAGAAAGCCCTTTTAATGATCCTCGATGGTTGGGGATTAGGTGACCAAAAGAAAGACGACGTAATCTTCAACACGCCCACTCCTTACTGGGATTATCTGATGACTACTTATCCTCACTCTCAACTTCAGGCAAGCGGTGAAAACGTAGGTTTGCCCGACGGACAGATGGGTAACTCGGAAGTAGGTCACTTGAATATCGGTGCCGGACGCGTGGTTTATCAGGATTTGGTAAAAATCAATCGTGCATGTGCTGATAATAGCATCCTGAAAAATCCTGAAGTCGTTTCTGCTTTCTCTTATGCAAAAGAAAACGGAAAGAGTGTTCACTTTATGGGGCTGACTTCTAACGGTGGCGTACACAGCTCACTCGTTCATCTCTTCAAACTTTGCGATATCGCTAAAGAATATAACATCGACAATACATTTATCCACTGCTTCATGGATGGTCGTGACACTGACCCGAAGAGCGGTAAAGGCTTTATCGAAGAACTTTCTGCACACTGTGAGAAATCTGCAGGCAAGATTGCTTCTATCATCGGGCGTTATTACGCTATGGACCGTGACAAACGCTGGGAACGTGTAAAAGAAGCTTATGACCTGCTTGTAAACGGCATAGGTGAGAAAGCTACCGATATGGTTCAGGCCATGCAGGACTCTTATAATGCAGGTGTTACAGATGAATTCATCAAACCGATTGTGAATGCCAACTGCGACGGAACAATCAAAGAAGGTGATGTGGTTATCTTCTTCAACTACCGTAATGACCGTGCCAAAGAGTTGACTGTTGTATTGACTCAACAAGATATGCCGGAAGCCGGTATGCACACTATCCCGGGCCTGCAATATTACTGTATGACTCCGTACGATGCTTCTTTCAAGGGTGTTCATATCCTGTTTGACAAAGATAATGTATCTAATACATTGGGCGAATATCTTGCTTCTAAAGGCTTGAGCCAACTTCATATCGCTGAAACAGAAAAGTATGCACACGTAACATTCTTCTTCAATGGTGGACGTGAAACTCCGTTTGACAAAGAAGATCGTATTCTTGTTCCTTCTCCCAAAGTGGCTACTTATGACTTGAAGCCGGAAATGAGCGCTTTCGAAGTAAAAGACAAACTGGTGGCTGCCATCAACGAGAACAAATATGATTTCATCGTAGTGAACTTCGCTAATGGTGACATGGTAGGTCATACCGGTATTTATGAAGCAATCGAGAAAGCTGTTATTGCTGTAGATGCTTGCGTGAAAGATGTAATTGAAGCTGCCAAAGCACAGGATTACGAAGCAATTATCATTGCTGATCATGGTAACGCTGACCACGCTTTGAACGAAGACGGTACTCCGAACACTGCTCACTCTTTGAACCCTGTTCCTTGTGTTTACGTAACTGAGAACAAAGCTGCGAAAGTAGAAAACGGTCGTCTGGCAGATGTTGCTCCGACTATTCTCAAGATTATGGGGCTGGCTGTTCCGGCTGAAATGGACGGAAAAGTGTTGATAAATTGAGAATTGAGAATTAAAAATTAAAAAATGATAGCTAAGAATAATGCTATTCATGTTAAATCGTATGCGTTTGCTATTCGTATAGTAAACGCATACAAGTTTTTAGTAGGATCTGAAAAAGAGTTTGTTTTATCAAAACATTTATTTCTCAATTTTTAATTCTCAATTTAAGATGATACAAATAGGTGATGTAGTAGTATCTCTTGATGTATTTCAGGAGAAGTTTCTTTGCGATCTGGGTGCCTGTAAGGGTGCTTGTTGCATTGAAGGTGATGCCGGTGCTCCGGTAGAGCTGGATGAGGTGATGGAGTTGGAAGAAGTTTTGCCGGTTATCTGGGACGAACTGGCTCCGGAGGCACGTGCGGTGATTGAAAAGCAAGGAGTGGTATATACGGATCAGGAAGGTGATTTGGTGACTTCTATTGTCAATAATAAGGACTGTGTGTTTACTTGTTATGATGAGAACGGTTGTTGTTATTGCGCAATCGAAAAGGCCTATCGAGCGGGAAAGACTGCTTTCTATAAACCGGTGTCCTGCCATCTTTACCCTATCCGGATTGGAGATTACGGACCTTATAAAGCGGTGAATTATAATCGTTGGGACATATGCAAAGCAGCGGTTTTGCTGGGAAAAAAAGAGAATCTTCCCGTATATCAGTTTCTGAAAGAGCCTTTAATCCGTAAGTTCGGTGAAGAATGGTACAAAGAACTGGTTACTGTTGCCGAAGAACTGAAAAAGCAACAATATATTTAAATTCTCTTCCGGTTCTTGCGTATGCAATATACTTGATATAGTAAAATACACAATGCGATTATTATTCCACATGCCGGTATCATCCATACTTCCGGATGAATAATAATCAAGAAGATACAAGTGGCGATCACACAGGAAGTCAATACAATAAGAAACAACCTGATCTTTGCAAATAACGGATTAGGAGCAGTAGTTTTCATTTTCATAGTTATGTTTTCTTTGCTTTTTATGCAAGATAGTGATTTTGTATGGAAAACGTTTCTGCTGTTAGCTTTTATTAAGAGATAGGCAGTTGAACTATTCGAACATAAAGACCCTTTGGGCAAAAGAAAAACGCCGATCGAAGGATGTTCCTTCGCCATCGGCGTTTCCTCGTTGTAAGATGTGAGGTTGGTTTATAAAACGTAATTATTTAAATTATGTGTCGATATTTGCATACGTTGCATTTTCTTCAATAAACTCGCGGCGTGGTCCTACATCTTCACCCATTAACATAGAGAAGATATAATCGGCTTCTGCAGCGTTGTCAATATTTACTTGTTTCAACATACGGTTTTCGGGGTCCATAGTTGTTTCCCACAATTGCTGTGCGTTCATTTCACCCAAACCTTTGTAGCGCTGTGTATGAACAGCACTTTCCGAACCGCCACCGTAAGTATCGATAAACTTCTGGCGTTGTGCATCTGTCCAGCAATACTCTTCTACTTTACCTTTTTTGCAGAGGTAGAGCGGGGGAGTAGCGATGTACAAATAGCCATTCTGAATAATCTGTGGCATATAGCGGAAGAAGAACGTCATGATCAGTGTGTCGATGTGAGAACCATCGACGTCGGCATCGGTCATGATGATGATCTTGTGATAGCGCAGCTTTTGGATATTCGCTTCTTTGCTGTCCTCGTCAGTTCCGATAGTAACACCGAGGGCTGTGTAGATGTTACGGATTTCATCACTTTCCAAAGCCTTGTGATACATGGCTTTCTCTACGTTCAGAATCTTACCGCGCAATGGGAGGATAGCCTGGAACATACGGTTACGTCCCTGCTTGGCAGTACCACCTGCCGAATCTCCCTCGACGAGGAATAATTCACATTTCGTTGCATCCTTATCCGAACAGTCAGCCAATTTACCTGGTAGACCGCCTCCTGACATTGGGGACTTGCGTTGTACCATTTCACGGGCTTTTCTTGCTGCATGACGTGCGGTAGCGGCGAGAATCACCTTGTCTACAATCGTTTTTGCTTCCTTCGGATGCTCTTCCAGATAATATGCCAATACTTCCCCCACTGCCTGGTCGACAGCGCCCATCACTTCGTTGTTGCCCAACTTCGTTTTAGTCTGTCCTTCAAACTGTGGCTCTTGCACTTTTACGGAGATAACGGCAGTCAAACCCTCGCGGAAGTCATCTCCCGAGATTTCAACCTTCACTTTTTCCAGCATCTTGCTGTCTTCGGCATATTTCTTCAACGTACGGGTCAGCGCACGGCGGAAACCTGCCAGGTGTGTACCACCTTCAATGGTGTTGATATTGTTAACGTATGAGTGAACGTTTTCGGAGAATCCGGTATTGTACATGATAGCCACTTCAATAGGGATTCCCTGTTTTTCCGAGTTCAGATAGATAACGTCGTTAATCAAGTGCTCGCGTGAAGACTCGATAAAACGTACAAACTCTCTCAAGCCTTCTTCTGAATAGAACTGCTCACCCTTGAAGCTTCCGTCTTCGTTCACAACTCGACGGTCGGTCAGGGAAATACGGAGACCAGCGTTCAGGTAAGCTAATTCACGCAGGCGTGAAGCCAGAATCTTGTAATCGTATACCGTTTCTGTAAAGATGGTATTGTCCGGCCAGAATTGTTGGCGGGTTCCCGTGATGTCGGCTGTACCGACTTCTTTTACAGAGTAAAGCGGTTTACCGATCTCGTACTCCTGCTGGTAGATTTTGCCATTACGGAATACTTGCGTAGTCATGTGGGTAGACAGCGCATTTACGCAAGACATACCTACACCGTGCAAACCTCCGGATACCTTGTAAGATCCTTTGTCGAATTTACCTCCGGCGTGCAGTACAGTCATGGCAACTTCCAGTGCCGACTTCTTTTCTTTCTCGTGATAGTCCACCGGAATACCGCGTCCGTTGTCCTGTACTGTGATTGAATTGTCTTCGTTGATTATTACTTCGATATGGTCGCAATATCCGGCCAATGCTTCGTCGATAGAGTTGTCAACGATTTCGTATACCAAATGGTGAAGTCCCTTGACGCTGATGTCACCAATGTACATCGCAGGGCGTTTTCTTACTGCTTCAAGACCTTCCAATACCTGGATACTATCCGCAGAATAAGACCCGTTATTGGGAGTGATTTGTTCTTCGCTCATAATTGCCTTTCTAACTTTAATAACAGAGCAAATATAGTGAAAATTGTCGACTTGACGAAGAATAATCAGTGAAAAATAAAGAATGTGAGTGGATTCTCCGCTATCTTGATAAGTTTGATATTCAATGGGTTATAAACAAGAAAGGCCGAACTTAAAAGTTCAGCCTGGATGCTATGTAGAATTATAAAATTCTTTCTATTAAGCGAGCTTGTTGATGTAAAGAGCTAACTTAGATTTCAGATTGCTAGCTTTGTTCTTGTGAATAATATTCACCTTAGCCAACTTATCCAACATCTTTGTAATGCCTGGGTACATTGCAACTGCTTCTGCTTTATCAGTAGTTGCACGAAGCTTTCTAACAGCATTTCTCATGGTCTTGCCATAATATCTGTTGTGAAGTCTTCTAGTCTCTTCTTGTCTGATTCTTTTCAGTGATGATTTATGATTTGCCATCTCGACTAATCTATTTTTTTAGTTCTTTATTCTTTTAACTTGTAGCCCGTGGGGGAATCGAACCCCCCTTTCAAGAATGAAAATCTTGCGTCCTAACCGATAGACGAACGGGCCATCCTATTGTTGCATTTCTGCGTTTTGCTTTCTCGAATCTGTGTTTGTTTCTCGATTGCGGATGCAAAGGTAGGAACTTTTTTGAAACTGACAAATGATTCATAGGAAAATTTTCGTGGAATATGCGTTTTTTTTCAAATTGACCATTCTTTTATCTTGATATTCAATGAAATAGAATGCTTTACTTTTTATAAAAAAACTTCTTTCCGGTAAAAAAACTGGAAGGTGTCCTCTTTTATATACCTTATTATATTATAATGAACTAAAAAGGCTACTTATTTGTGATTTCTCTTGTAACAAAAAAAAAGTGCATTCTCTCCTCGCTTGGACAGAATGCACGAAACACAAACAAAACAAACAATTTTAATAAAACGATATTTTCTTTGAAAAATCGTTTTATTAAGATGCTACATGTAGTGGGAAACATTACATGAGCAGAGGGCAAAAGAGCCCGCTAGGGTACTTCGCAGTAGCCTTTGTAAATACATCTCACCTAAATATTGTTCACATACTATTTCGCCATACGTTTTTAAGACTCCAGTTCGGAGTTGTTCAGGCGTATAATCCATCCGTTAACTTGCATTCTTGGGCATATCTTCGGAATCCCGGTATCCGATGACTGGATAAAGAACAAAAGCGTATATGAGTCCTGACGGTCGAGATACTCCTGGTCACTCATTTCACCTATATCATTGTAGATTTTGGATAACAACAGATATTGGGTGAGTGGGAGACGAAGAATGTTCTGGCCGCTTGGTATATGTTTGATCGATAAGGTTGTCTGATCCCCTTTCATGATACGTAATGTATTTAATCTCGCATGAATGACCGGAGTTTGCTCGGACATTACAGCCACTTCCTTCTGATATGGAAGATAGTAGACTGGAGTTGTACCGACCGGTGTGTTTGTGTAGTCTATTATTCCGTTGCCAGATTCTAGCGTAAAGGAAAAGTCCTCTTGGCGTAGAGGAGCATTTGCTTCATCTTGAAGAATGCATGAGAAATAATTAGTATCTTTCACTAAATTGGCGGTAATAACCTGATATTTTTGACTAATAGTAATATTTTCAAGGCTACTGTAAAAGAGTGCATTCAGTTTCCTGTCCGACTGGTTCTTATTGTCGCATGCCAGTGATATATTCAGGGACCTTCGTTCCGTTTGTCCGGCTTTGAGATTAGGGAGCTGGTACATATGGTTGGATGTCCCTCCCCATATAAGCAGACGATAAGTTCCTTCGGGAAATGGTACTTTTACCATACAGTAGCCTTGATGTAATGTAATGCTGTCTACGTCCACTCGATCCACATATTTATCATCCTTGTCGAAAGCAAGGATGGTAATATCGCTTACTTGTGTGGAGGCAGCGTCCACATCTAGTATATTATAGGTATACGAGATTTTCAGCCAAGTCCCGGAAGGGCAGTCTGACAAGTCGTCGTTCACCCAGTCACAGGATGAGAACAAGGCGATGGCACTGATAATATAGAGTAAAAATGGACGCATTTATAATAAATTTAGTTCGGGTGGCCAATACTTATTCAAGTTCTACATCTTGATTACGTACGGCCCACGGAAAAACATTGAAATTGATGTCTAGTTCGGCTTTATATTCATCCGGCTGATCCGGGTCGATGAAAGGTTCGCCGCTACCGAGTCCTGCAATTTTGTTGACTGACAATCTGTATATATTGTTGCGTACGATACCGAATTCCATAACACCCATTTCCGGAGAATTATTATCAAGGTGTTTGATCCAGTAATTGTAATAACAAGAGTAGTTTTCCGTTTTCTTGAAACGTTTGATACTATATCGGGCTAGTTCTTCTGTTGTCGAGTTGTCAGTGACATCATTGGGCAAATTATTAAGGACTAGTTTACGGATTGCATCTACGCTGGTATAAAAGTTGTAATTGAAGTAGAACATATTAGTCGGCCAGTTGGACTGATTGCTAACTACATCGCCATTTTCATTGAAAACGCGGTCGGGGGCAATATCCATGTTGGCTTTGAACATAACTCCCGTGCTGTATGCGTTCAGTTGGGCGTCAAGGAACATACAGTTTTCCAGGCAGTAGATATGTGACCAACTGTTAGCTTGCGCCATACCTGCCCAGTTGCCGTCGTTGATATCCAACTGTACTAGAGCTTGTGCAAAGAAACCATCGGCGTTTGTAAAGTCCCCGGCATTCTCCACTGTTTTCTTGAAGAAATAGGGATCGATAACATAACCATTGTTGTCGTTGATATCACCGAAGTTTTCATCAGTATATGAATCTGGTTCCTGGAAACTGTTCAGTACCGCTGTATGGCGGAAAGTATAGAACTGGGTTGCCAGGTTCAACATTCTGAAATTGTTCAGTTTGATTGTACAGTAGGTCTTTCCGGCTGGGTCTGTTAGCGGGAAAGTTTCCTGTGTTTGAGTCAGTTCGACTTTGGCAACCACGCGTTCGAGACCAATAGATACACTGGTCACTTTATCGGAATCTGTAGGTTTCTTCACTTCAACGTTCAGATTGGCAGCTCCACGATTGGTCATAACGAAACCGTTTTCGGGTACGCTTGGAATTTTTCCTGCACTGTAAGTAACGGCATCAACTGCATTCAGAAAAGCCTCTTGTGTGCTGATATTTCCAGTGATTGCTTTTCCGTTAGCTATGGCAAAGATGTTATAAGTTCCCGGATTTACAGTGATTTTGTCAGCGGTGTACTGTATGTTTTGACCGCTCGTAACTGTCCGGTTGATGTTCTTCAGTTCCTGCTGATCTTTGAGCGTTTTTGTGGTCGAGTCAAATAGATAAACTGTGAGACTCTTTACCGCATATTCTTCTTTCGAACCTTCGGTGGTAACGCCGGACGATTCGGCACTTCGGCTGGTAGCAACGTTTGGAATCTCGAAGAACAAGGCGAGATTACCATTTGACTCTGAATGAGTGTCATCGGTGATGACCACATCTGCATCATTGATGCAACTGTACTGTGTGACTGCCGCGAATAAAAGCAGTGACATTAATTTACTGAATCTTTTCATTTTACATTTGATTTTAATGAGTATTTATTTTAATTCAAGGACTAATTGCAGATTATTATCCGCTTGTGATAGTCCTGCTTTTTGAGCTTGTCTGAATAAGTACTCTGCTTCCTCATAGTTATTTTTAAGAAAGCATAGAACTCCTTTTGCTAATATTGTTTCCGGTACTTCCGGAGCTTTTTCCAGATAAGTGGCAGCTGTTTGGACGTCTCTTTGCATCAAGGCTATACAGGCGGCATTCAAGTTGGCTGTGGGATTATCGGGAAATAGTTGTACGGCAGTCATGAAAATCTGATTATAAGTTTCGCTTCCAGGTGTACTGGCAAGTGCGAGACGAAACATTTCTTCAAGACTCAAATTTTTAGGGTTTGTAGTAAAGACTTTCCGGGATTCTGCAAGAGTAAACGGGCGTACACGATATTCAATAGTGTAGTCGGAATGTCTAAGTAGAGTAAACCAATGCTTCAGGACAAAATCGTAGAATGCAGGGAAGTGTTTTTTTAACTTTCTCTCCTTGCTGTCGGGGTGAATGTCGCTTGTTATGGTTTTTATTATCGCTTCTTTCTCTTGAAAAGTCGTATCACAGAGAAGAGCTTCAAATCCTTCCCAATCTTCGGGAGTATAGTCTGTCCGGATATGCGCTCCGTCGAATGCATATAGCTGATTTACATACTCTTTCACAGATTGAGTACGTTCACGGGCCAACTTCTCATTGAGTCGGTAAGGTCCGTCGGGTGAAGCGTAGCCGTGAATGCTGATGTGTGTGATGGTAACGTTGGTGTCATTTTTAATGGTGTTGATTGTTTCAATAATTTTATTCAGTTCTACTGTATTGTTGCTGTATGTTTCGTATATAGCAGTCACATTGACAGGAAAATCAATAAACGCACACCCTTTTTCTTCTCTGATTTTCGAGGTTTCCACTTGGGGAGTCAGGAATACGAGTTGTGGAATAGGGGTTGGCTGTGGGTGTAAACGGGCGATACAAGTGAAATTTTCTTCACCCGGAATCCCACAGCCACAGCTTTTCTCAACGAGTGAGAGAGTGGCATGATTCATCCAACTTTCGAAAGGTACAGATTGCAGATAATGTATTGTCTGCCGACTTCCGTTTTTTCTTTGCAATGCTTCGGCTTCTTTTTCCTTCTTGCCGGCTTCGCGCAAAAATATGATGTGTTGTTTTCGGCTGTTGATATAGATCGGTGGTAATTCCAACCGGTGTTCCAGACTGTCACTGACAACAGGTATCAATGTCATTGATTCATTGGGCAGGAAGTCACGAGTGACTTCTATTCCAATAGAAACCAGTAATTCTTTCCCGGCCTTGTGCAGGCTGGAGGAAGTGGCTCGAACAGTGCCATCATCTCCTGCTACAGGTGTCTGTGCCTGAAGAGAAAGAGATAAGATGGCTGCAATGATAAAAGTTCCTCCTGTTTTCATAATTTTACAACTAAATGACTCCTTATCCGTAACAAAAGCAATCATAACTCACCATGGATAAATTCGTGAAATGATTCCTTGCTGCTGCAATGCTTTCAATATCTTCATGTCCTTTATTGATCTGCTGATGCCTCCATGTCCTAGATAATATACTCTCCATGGGGTAGAACGGCATTGACGTGCTATTCGTATGTAGATACTTCTTTTTCTGGAGAACCAGACTTTCCATAAACTTTTCATCCTGTTTTATTTTAAAATAGATAAACTAAACTTATTGAAGCCTTACTAGGCCCTATGTAATGATAATCACCTTTGTCCCGTAATCCGGCGCATTTCTTGACGCAGTTGTATTGCTTGTAGCGGATAAAATCGTATCCTACTCCCAGACTTGTTTCTATATTCCAATGATCATTCAGCATCCAGTGATATCCGGCACTGATACCTCCGCCTGCCAGCCATCCTTCATATCTGTACTTTTTCAACCCGGCGAATATACCGAAAGGCAGTTTTTTCCCTCCGATATTGAATTGTGCCCCATTGAGGTAAGTACCCCAGAAAAAGCCGTTAAACTTCTGGCAAGTCCAGTATTTATATTCTGGTTGTATCAGCCAATAGCGGTTCACATATTTCTCTTCCCGTTTCCATGGTCGCAGACTGCCGGTCAGTTCAACTGTGCTTTTATTTCCGATGGCATATGAGACTCCGGCCTCGAGAGCCCCCTCTATTGCAGGAAGCGCATTCACCCTGACTGCTACTTTCTGTGAGTGACAGTGGAGCCAACCAACTGATAAGAACAGGAATAAGAATAAGAAATATTTCATTGTATCTGCTCGTTAAGGACGTTTATTATTTTCAAAAAATACATTCAGATTGTAAGAAGCCTCTTCTGACCCTTCTGTCTTAGCGGCCTTTAACATACGAATGCCTTCGTATGTGTTTCCAGTCATTAGCTCATATACACCCCGGCAATTCTTGTAAGCAAGGTTGTCATGAGGAGCCATCGATAAAAACTTGCTTATTGATTGAGTATTTCCTTGTTCGATGGCGGCAGCGGCAGCGTTCAGGTTGGCGATGGGGTGTACAGGATACAGTTTGACACTGATGTTAATAATTTGGTAAAACTTGGCTTTGTTATCTGCATACGACAGAGCTACGGTATAGAGTTCGCGGAGCGACAACATTTGTGGATTGACGTCAGCCATAATCTTAGCCTCTTCAAGATTAAAATTCAACTCTTTCTGATTTCGTATATCTACATCATCCGTAGCCGGAGAAACATACGAACCTTTATATTTCATTTTTGTGGTTGTCGTATCGGCCTGAGACGTGTTTTCTGCTGTTGACGTAGCCTCGTCCGGATTCTTTTGGAGGGATGGGAGTGTAGCAGGTTGAGATGTAATGAGTAAAGTGTCTTTCAACGCTTGTTCGCTTTCAGGACGGATGATTGTTCTCCGAAGGAGGAGAGTTGCGTGGTTCATCCAATCTTCTGCGGGCAACGAAGTCCGGTAAGCGATGGTGCGGGAATGACTTTCGCCGATACCGGCAACGAGGTAGGTTGCATCCTCTTCTTTATGCCCGCTTTTTTTTCGTAATATCTGGTTGCGCAGATATAATTTCTGTTTTTGTTTGCCGTTCAATAGGATGGAGGGCAGTAAGATTTTCTTTTCCTGTCCGGTTAAGACGGGCGTTAGTCTGACGGCATTTTTAGACTCCATATTTTCTATTTCTACCGATACATCCATGGAGAGTAGTAATGAATCTGCCCGCACTCCGAGAAAGTGTGGAGTAATATCCAGTTTAATGTTTTGTGCCGGGAGTAGATTGCATATCAATAAGCTGAAAAATATGAATGCTTTCGTTTTCATTTTATGTGGTTATTATTAGGTTGATTTATCGGATGAAATATATGATTGATATCCCTGCTTGTGTAGGTCCCCAGTAGTTGCAGCTTGATTTTTCCAATAGGGCTGCACCTTCAGACTGTCCGTAGCGTTTATAATTAAGGTGTGCATATCCGAGTGAGATTCCTGCTTCCAGGTTCCATTGAGGGCTGATCATCCATTGATAACCGTAGGAAATGCCGAAACCCGCCAGATTGCCTTGATATCTGTTATGAGCAATCTGCCTGTTCTCAATACCCAGCATTTTCCCATCGCTGAATCCCCAAGGGAGCATTCCTCCAAAATTGAACAAAGCATAGTGTAGCTGAAAGCCGATAAAATTTCCTGTGAATGCTTCATTAAACCATTTACGGTATTCCGGCTGCAACAGGAAATGCTTCCATCTTTTTGTTCCCTCCGAAGTCCCAGGGATTGTAATTGAGAGAAAGGCTGATGGTATGTGTATCGTCACATCGCACTTCTCCTCCCATGTTGAGAGTAGTGGTTAGATCGTAAAGCAGATTGCTTTTAATGGCTATATTTTGTCCGCAAAGGTTTGAAGCAGGCAGAATACATGTAACAAAGGCAATGATGGCTAGCCCATGTTTAATGTTTGCCGCATATCTCCACCTGTTGCTGGCAGCAGGCCTTTCATTTTTACTGATATCGGGTTTGTGTGTCATAATTATTTGTTTATGTGTATCTGTTACTTCTTAGGTAACGGAACTCCTGTTTAATGACAGGAGCACATGGGGGAAAAGTAAAAAAGACAGTGGTCTTTTATTGATATACGTCTCTGGAAGCTTTCGGACAGAAAAAACGGTCCGATGATTGGCAATAGATAGTTGGAACATGAACTAAAAGTGATTCGTGTTCTCATATCTTATTTTATTCTTCGGAAGAAGTTGAATAAAATAATCTATAATTAATTTGGAATGTAATACTCTTTTTATATATCTTTGTGCAGTATTTATATCCGTTACCTAAGAAGTAATGGATAAGGTAGATTGCTGATAGATAGCTGCTTATATTTTATTGATGACTTGTGCTGTAAGATTCTACGTAAAAACAATTCAATTGGTTGGCTTCTGTTCTTTTCTTCAAACCAAAACCTTTCAGATAAGTTTGTGTGGTTTTTATTGATTTATGTCCTAATGATTCACTGATCATTTCAATAGGGATTCCCTGGTATTTGGCATTTGTTGCCCAAGAATGCCGGATAGTATATGAACTGACAGGTGATTTTAGGTTTAGCTCTTTTGACAGGCTTTTCAATTGATTGTTGAATCGGCGGAGGGCTGACTGATATTCCTTATATATGCTTTCTTCTTTTCGTCTCTTATCTCCTTTCATTATATTAAATAGGTAGTCTGGGCAATCTTCTCTCGGCGGATTGTTGTTACGCAGTCTGTTTATCTCTTTCTTGGAGGTGTCCAGGATTTCAAGGCTTATTGGTGTGCCTGTTTTTATGCGATTGTATCTAAGGATTCCGTGTTCCAATGCCGATTTTTCTAAATGTGCGAAATCAGAGAACGGCATACCGCAGAATTGGAACATCAACCGTGCGATAGCTTGCGTACGACTTAAGTGTTGGGATTGAGGAGCTTTGTAGAGAAGTGTATGCAGTTCGCTGACAGGGAGTGCCCTTTTCTGCCGTACATCTACGCCAGTGTATACGTCGCGAAACAACCGGGGGATGAAGCGGGCTATACCTGCCTCCACACCACGGTTATAGATGCTGCGCAACATACGCATATAGGTCGAAACAGTGTTTGGTTTCAACCCATGTTCGTGGAGATGCTGTCCGTATCGTCTCAAACTATCGCGGGTGACCTGTCCGAAAGCTATGCCGGGAGTACCGCAGAACCTCGTGAATGACAGAATTGCATTCTTATACACATGTGCTGTCGAATAACGACCTTCTTCCTGTAAATTCCGGATATATGCTTTGGCGCATCCGGTAAATCCGTTTTTATTACTTTTTCGTTTCATAAGCTTGTTTATCTTTACTTGTTATTCAGGGACTATAACAAAAGTAGTTATCTTTTTTGTTGTTAATGCCTTTAAAAACTCTCTGATTACTATCTATTTTTTGTAGTTTTGCTTCGGATTGGAAACGAGGTTATTTGGTTATGTTGCAAAAAACGAAAGGAATAGTTCTTCATACATTAAAATACAATGATACTTCTATCATTGTAGATATGTATACAGAGTTGTCCGGCAGGGCTTCTTTCCTTGTAACAGTACCCCGTTCACGGAAGGCGGCTGTAAAATCCGTACTTTTCCAACCGTTGTCTTTTATCGAGTTCGAGGCCGACTATCGGCCCAATGCAACACTCTATCGTGTGAAGGAAGCGAAATCCTTTTATCCATTTTCTTCCATACCTTATGATCCGTATAAGTCTTCGATGGCACTTTTCCTGTCGGAGTTTCTTTACAGGGCTATCCGGGAGGAGGCGGAGAACCGTCCGTTATTCGCCTATCTGCAACATTCTATCATTTGGCTGGACGAGTGTGGAGAGGGATTTGCCAATTTCCATCTGGTTTTCCTGATGCGTCTTTCGCGTTTTCTGGGGCTTTACCCGAATCTGGAAGATTATCATACCGGCGATTACTTCGATTTATTGAATGCCTGTTTCACTTCCATTCGTCCCCAGCTACATTCTTCTTATATCAATCCTGAAGAGGCCGCCCGTCTCCGTCAGTTGATGCGCATGAACTATGAGACCATGCATCTTTTCGGTATGAGCCGTGCGGAGCGTACTCGCTGCCTGACGATCATGAATGATTATTATCGTTTGCATCTGCCGGACTTTCCGGCATTGAAATCACTGGAGGTATTGAAAGAACTGTTTGATTAATTAGTAACTTCTCTCCATCTGCTTGCTATATATTGTTTTAGCTCCGTTTTAGCGTCCGCCACTGTATATGGTAATTAATCAGGTGATAATAACACTTCTTAATGTGGGTTTGTATGCTGTTCCTGAAAATATATGTTACTTTTGTCCGTAGAGAATAAAAGAGCATGAACAAGAGAGAAAACAATATGAAAAGATTCCTATACCTGACAATCTGTCTTCTCATCCTGGGGAGTTTTATGGTTGTAACGGAGACGTGTTTGTCGACGACTTCCGTCCTTCCGATTCCGAACTGATGTTGGACGGGAACGGGGATGTTGCCACTATTCAATTTGCAGCTGCCAATTGGGATTGGTTAACAATGTATACAGCTTCCGGTTTTCCCTTTCAATATAAAGTATATGATGCGGACAATCGCCTGGTAACAAATGATCAAGGTCCATTGCTGAACGGATTAGGCAAGATTGTGTGTGTCGGGGAGATGATTGATTTCACCATCGAACGTGTTTATCCCGAAGAAGTGAAGATAACGGTGGGCGAGAATGCCCTTTCCGCTCCTTTTCAATTTCAACTCACGGCAAGC
Organism: Bacteroides sp. BFG-637; assembly: GCF_024793605.1. Taxonomy (NCBI): domain Bacteria; kingdom Pseudomonadati; phylum Bacteroidota; class Bacteroidia; order Bacteroidales; family Bacteroidaceae; genus Bacteroides; species Bacteroides sp. BFG-637. The sequence goes on from NZ_JANUPD010000002.1 coordinate 2,100,310, forward strand.
AACGAGTATGAGTGGCAGGAGATACATGTCGAGATCTCTCCGGCAGACAGATATGTAATGGACAGTATTATTTATTCTTTGGATGCATATTCTTACGATCCGGAAAACAAGACAGAGAGAAAAGAAGGCGTCTCCTTTCATAACTTTACAGATGTTTCGTCTACATACACGTTTTTTCCTTTCGAGTCTTTTTACCATTTTATGAGATTCAAAAGCGATGTGCCCGAAGCTTTTCAGCTACTGGGCAAAGCCGGTCTGACGGTGGAAATACCAAGCATGAAAGACGGATATTTAGGGATGAACGGTAAACGGGTGTCGTTCATTTCTGCACAACAAATGTTGTCTTGCCCCAGTACGGAACAGGAAGAAGACATAGTCCCTCCCCGAACTGCTCGAACCTATACCTTATGGATGGTGTATGATTGGTTGGAAACGCGATATACCCTCTATGTTTCTCATCCCAAAACCAAGAAACAACGAATCGTAAGCGGTACGTTACATAGCGAAATGCCTGTAAAATATCACATAACACACAGGGATGTTCCTCTCAACAACTAACCTTTCAATAACTAGCATATTAATGATTAGAAATAGAAACACCATACGGTTGCTGTGCCTCCTTTGCCTCCTGGTACATCCGGCAATCAACGTAAATCTGGAAGCCCAGACAATCATCGGACAACGGAACGGCAGCGTCAGCTATCCCTTGATCCGCCATCAGCTCGGCTTTGACATCCGTCCGGGCTATATCGTCTCCACCCATAGTTTTCTGCAAGGAGACAATGCGCAACAAAAGAAAATCGACCAATCGCTTTCTTTCCATTTCAAGTACGCTTTCAGATTCGGCAAAGAATCCAATCTAGGCAGGCTCTTTCCTCATACCTATCAGGGTATTGGCGTTTCCTACCATACCTTCTTTAGTCCCGTTGAATTGGGAAATCCGGTGTCGGTATACGCTTTTCAAGGGTCACGTATCGCGCAACTGTTGCCCCGCCTATCGCTCGATTATGAATGGAACTTCGGAGCTTCTTTTGGCTGGAAGAAATATGACGAACTATCCAATCCGCAAAACGTGTTGGTTGGCTCCAAGATCAATGCATACATCAATCTCGGCTTTTTGCTGAACTGGCAAGTTCACAGGTATTGGAAACTGGCGGCAGGCGTAGATCTCACCCATTTCTCCAATGGAAACACGCATTATCCTAATGGCGGTCTTAATGTTATTGGAGGAAGAGTCGGCATCGTACGTACTTTGGGCGCGGATGAGGCGCCCGGTTCCATCACTCCCGGACGGCTCTTTATAAAGCCTCACGTCAGCTATGACTTGGTAATTTACGGAGCCACCCGCAAAAGAGGACTGATTGGAGACGATGTGTCGAGTCTGATTCCCGGTTCGTTCGGCGTGGCGGGCATCAATTTCGCCCCGATGTATAATTTCAATAACTATTTTCGGGCAGGGCTTTCTGCAGATGCGCAATATGATGAGAGTGCCAATCTTAAGGAGTATAGAGTGGGCGAGTTCTACTCGGGTGATTTGAAGTTTCATCGTCCTCCTTTCCGTAAGCAATTTGCCATGGGGTTATCTCTTCGGGCAGAACTGGTGATGCCTGTTTTCTCTATCAATGTCGGCGTCGGTCGGAACCTGATATACAGTGGGGATGATACAAAAGGGTTCCTACCAGATTCTGGCTCTCAAAACTTATGTCACCCGGCATTTGTTTTTGCACGTGGGATATCAGTTGAGCAAGTTTAAAGACCCCAGCAATTTGATGCTGGGACTTGGATATAGATTCCATGACAAACGATGAAAGGGCAATCTTCGTTTGTTAATAACCTCCTTTTTTCAATTTGATTAAAATGTAAGTCCTCCTAATTGGATTATCCCATTGTCCTTCCAAACATGATTCACTTTTACTTCTGTGATACCGGCGTCAGGATATCGTTGCTGATATTCTGATGTTTTATCACTCTGTAGAATATATCCGTATGACATTTTTGTAGCAAATTTAAAACCGAATTTCTCTGTTTTATCGTCATACATTAGGGTTAAAGAGGTAATCTTTTCAGGTTCGTACGACTGCTCTTCAGAACAACTGTATGAAGATACCAGTAATTAAAGAGATGTTTATTCCTCTCCTTTTCCCTTAGTTCTACTGGATAATAAAGCTCTTATTTCACATTCACTTCTACGACTGTAAAGACATTATTTGAACGGATATAAAGGTCGAATGTTCCATAAGGTCCGTTGACTATGTCAGGTGCTTTAGTTAGGGTTATTCTTAATTTGTTATTGGCAGATGTTACATTTAATCCTTTTTTTCCTGCACTATGTTCTTTCAAGAAAAACTCAATATTTGGGGGTAATGCTAATTCAACCGTTTCACCTATGTAGTGAAGGCTTCCAATATTATACTTATATGCAGGCAGTTCATTATTGTCAGGGACAATTGGTATGTATTTTACAATTGCACCGATAGTCATGTCGCTATTTAATATTTTAGATACAACATAGGCTTGGTAATAACTTGCTTCTACTTGAATAGCACGATTACCTGACGGAAAATCTATAAGTGTATTTTTATCAAAAATCTGATAAATATGCCCCGGCGTAACCGCTACTTCGTGTGTGAGGTTGGTTAGCGAGGGTAGAATATTTGCTCCAACTCCTGCGCCATTTCCTACGTCAGAAATGAAATTAGAAGATGTGACGAAGTTATTAGCTTCATTGATATAAGTTCCTGATTCGCCTAAATAAGTTTTTCCATTGTGCTCATTAAGCATATTGAGTGTGATGGTGTCTGCCGGATCATTTGGAGTGTCATCATCACTACAACTCATGAAGAATGTAATGCAAAGGGATAATAAAGAAATCCCAATAATTTTTTTCGTATTCATAATAATAAAAAATGGATTGATTAATTAATAACTTATTTGGATGCGTTACTTAGAAAAAATTTATTAATATAATAGTAAGTATCTTTCGAAGCGCTATGAAATAGCAATTGTAGTTTGTATTTCCCCTTAGGGTATTCTTTTTGAGGAGGTAAAAAGAACTTGATTTGGATGCTCTTTTGAGAAGGTATTGAATATCCAATATCATTTTTTACATAATTACTTGGATAAACGAGAGGAAGCCATGAATCATTACTTTCCTTATAGTATGAAAAGAGATCGTTCATATAAAAAATGGTATCATTTGTATCATTTGTAATTTCAGTATTCAAGAATCCGTCTTTTGAACAAGAGTCTTGTAATAAAAAGTAGACTTTTATATTCTCATTTTTTCTTGTGATCAATTCTTTCCCTTGCATTTGTTTTTCTTCTACAATCGTTTCTCCTGGCTCGATGGAATGAATGAAATGTGATATATCCATTTTATATGAATTTAGAGAGTCGGCATTATTTTCATATTCAAGATTTATAGTGTTTCTTGAATTGCTTGTTTTATTATGACAACTGATTAGCATGAATAAAACAATTCCATTGGTTATCAAAATAGATATTAATTTGAACATAAGCTAAATATGAAATGGATTGGATAAGTTACTTATCCAATCCATTGATGAATATTAGTTAAAATGAGCATTTAGTTTTGATGCTATATTATCAACCTTAACAAATATAGATGTAAAAGCTGTGCTTCCTTTATGTATGCCTATTACTTTTTTACTATTTGTCAGATATACTGGACCTCCGCTATCACCGGAAGCACTCAAATATGTAGCTTCTCCCATGTCTGTATAACTTATTCCTCCGACATTTACATTTGCATTGGTACTCGTAATATAACCTTCAGATTGAGCTATAGTCTCTCCTAACTTGGTTACATTATCTCCTGCCCAAATATTATATTCTTCTCCGGTAAGATTTCCATTATTGGGAACGAGGGAGAAATTTGTTATACTAATGAATGCTGCATCAACAGAACCTCCTTGGATTGAAAGATCACAACTACCGATTAGTGTATTATTATAATATGCCGGGTCGCCTGTGTTATAAGCATGTCCTGCGGTAACAAAACCGTCAGTGTTAAATCTAGTAGCTCTATAGCCCATTGACGCAGTGCCTTTAGGTGTGCCTATAGAACTTCCAGGCGATAATGAGTGGTCTTGAAATTTTCTAGTGCATTGTTTAAATACAATTCCTGAAAAGTTCACTACTTCTGATTTAAATTCTTTTATTTCCATTTCATTAAATCTGTTAAGTTCCACCACGACATTATTCTCAAAATCATTTAGATAATAGTATTTTATATTCTTAGCAATTTGAGAATCTTTATTACTACTAATAAATGAAGTTATTTTGGTTAGAATATTATTCAACTCCGTATAAGAATAATTGCCTTGCGTATATATGACATCATTCTCGCCTATTAACCTTATAAGAGTAGCTTTGGTACTTTCTATTTCTCCTTTAAGAAAAACAACAAGTTTACCATCCCCGTTAATATAACTTCCTCCATAATAGTCCGGATAGTCACTAGTACTTAATGAACGACTTTTTGTCATTCCAAATGATTCTAATAATCTTATGCCAGCCTCACGAGCTTTCTCATTGTTTCTTTTTACAATGTTTGGCTGTTCGTTGTTTTCTCTTTGAAGTATATCGTCTGAAGAACATGATGATATGACTAATCCGAAAAACAGCAGAATGGTCAAAGGTAATAATAATTTTTTCATAAGCGAATAATTTGAATTAATAAATGATACGTATTTTACCTCTTCCTTAAAAGGATTGTCTTTTTTATTGGTGAATATCTATTAATGCTCTTCATTACAAACCGAATATTCTATATCGTTGATATAAAGTCGTCATTGAAACGGATTTTACAGGTATACTGTTTACCCAGTCTAAGATCCCGTATGCATCAAGAATATAATCATCGTCGTAGTATGCAAAACAATATAACGATGTCGGATTGTAGATATACCAAATATTGGTATTTGCATTTTTAAACTTATACATTCCAGCTTCGTCTACGTCGTTTATTGAAAATGATAATGTGGTTTGTAGGATAGGATTTATTACTTTATTCGGATTAGATTTGATAGCTAGTTTATAATATTTGCTCTTTTCATTTTTTATAGCATTACTTTTTTCGGTAAAGGTTGCGGCAACACTGTTCGCTTTTAATTCTGCATCGGATTGACTTGCTGCACTTGAATTTGAGAAAATGAGCTTATCTCCTTGTCTTGTGCTTAGCACGGGTACAATATCATATAATTTCTCTCCCGATCTACTTTTGCGGACGTATACTTTCATTATTTCTATATACGGTTCTTCAAGTTGTTCTTGGTGCTGAAAATCCATGTGGGTGTCGTTATATCTTTGCTTAAAGTTTTCTTCCAAAATAAAATCCGATATGGGATAAAGCCCGCCATCTTGAATGTCAATCATTGTATGTGTTCTTGAATCGTTTAATGATTGAAGCCAACTTGTTAAATTAATGGAAGTGTTTTTAACGTCATAAGGAGGTGTTGCAACATTATATCCATAGGCTCCACCCAATGTTTTAATAGAGACGCGCAGTTCTGAAAAAGATTCGTTTGCTGTGGAAGAATTGCCATCTTTTGTTCCAATAGAGAAATCTCCTGACGCAGAGTTTTTATCCCATGAGTAGGACGCATTTATTGATTTATCCATATCACGTTCTTTACTTTTGAAATCTGTACTTTGCTTGTCAAGGCCATAGTATAAAGCCGATGCTCGTCCGCCTGTGTAGTAAGATGTTAAGACAAACTCTCCATAGCTTTGCATTAATTCAACCATTGATGAATTATAAAGGGCATCCACAAATAATTCGTCTAAATAATCTGCTGAAATTCTTTTCAATGCACTAGGAGCGGTTTGTAGAGATATCATTGTATTGACGACCTCAACACTAAGCTCTCCATGTACTGCTTGTTCGGAATCATTGGTATTATGCTTGAAAATATCGGTTACAGTTTTCGTTCTTCCAAATGTGAACGGACCAACATTTAGTGAGAATCCTGATTTGACTGTTTTAGTAAACGATGAAGTAGTTTCTAAGCGTTCAAAGCTAGAGTATGACATAGCTTCTGTTGAGGTTGTCCTCAACTCTTTAGCAACTCTGTATGAAGGATATCTTTCAAGTAGCTTTTCCATATTAACAATTGGAAATCTCGCATTTGAAAAGTCCCCGATAATTGATGTTCCGTTTTCTATGGCATAAGAATTTCCAAGAAAATCTGTAGCATCGGTAAATGATGTCCTAGTACTGGGTCTGGGTGTTATTTTTTTAGACCAAACTTTTGGTAGGTTTGGGTCACGTTCTTGCAAGATGATTTCTGATGTTGAATCATCCTGATTGTTTAGCGAATCAGCATAACTTATTTCGTCTTCATTGTTACATGATGCTATTGCAAACAGTATGATAAATGAAAATATAGTAGATTTTCTCATATAGGTATATTTTTAAAATATGATTGGTGATGATTGGCTTGCATTTCTGATGTTCACTTTTCCTTTTACACTTTGTTGAGTATCCAAGTTTGTCTCTTCAAAATCAACATCAGATATTTCATCTACATGAATCCTTCCGCTCCAACGTCCAGGCAATTTGGCTATTCTAGCATCTTTACCGTCTTCTTTATATTCAATTGTGGCTACATAGTCTACTGATACATCATATTCTTTAAAATAATAGGTCACTGTAAGTTTTGTACGTGGCGAAACTTTGACGGGTTCTATATGTTTTAATGTATTTTCTAATACTCTGCGTACATTGGGCTGGTATTTTGTATCAGTTGGTATACTTGCATTAGGAACAAGATCTATTTCGCCTAATGTAACTGTAGGTCGTGCAAATAGCGTATCTGAGGCTGGAACCTTAAATGCTATTCCCTTTTCTTCTTTAAAATAGGAGTCCTCTTGTACAGTCTTTTCAAATACGAGGTTTTCTCGTATAAATTGGGATGAAGAGTTTGTTATGGCTCGTTTGATAGAGACATTGTCCCTTTGGGTCACAGTTGCGGAATATGGATTGATAAATTCCAGGCTTTTCAGTGTGAATACAGCATCAGGAGTGATAGTAAATTCCTGTTGGGTTCTTTGTGTATATTGGCTGAAACCAACATTATTAGCTTGTATATCTACCACATAATTGAATACATCCCACCATGAACCACTACTTCCTTGGCCAATATATAATTCATTTTGGAGGACATAAGTTCCTGGATTATTAGTAGCAGGTATAATGTCCCAAGAATCCATGGCTCCTGTAGTAGAATTACTGTTCATTGCAAGTAATATTTTTGATTCTGGATTACTAGTGTAATGTCCTACAGCTAGACGAGTTTTCGAGTAGTTTGAATAAATTAAATAGGGTATGCCGGTAATTGATGAGGGAATTTGGACATAGAATTTACCATAAGAGCCAGGATTATATCCCTCATAAGTCACTCTCTGTCCCCAACCAGTGCATGATAAATATCCACCTCCAGTGCTAAGTGTGAAGGGTAACTCTCTAATAGCCCACATGTTTTCAGAAAAATATTGGCTATAGTTACTTGAAGCTACTGATCGTGTCTTCGTTTTCTTTAGTTCATCCATCCTTTCCTTTAACGCTTTTAGCTCATCTGTCATTTTAGACAATTCATAACTTCCTAATTGAAGGCTGTCCAATTCCAATCTTGATAAGTTCAGTTTTTCTGTAGATGACTGAATCTCATTTTCAATCTCACTTTCGCAAGAGCATAATAACAATGTGATGCAAGACACCACTAATAAGAATTTGAAAATGTTTCCCATAATTATTAGTTTTATAGGGTTTATAAAGTTCGATATTTTTATCATTTATCGTTGATTATTCAATTACAAACTCTCCTATGAAAGTCATGTCTTCTTCTATATAAAGAAGCTCATAATGACCAGTTTTGTAACCTTTTAAATCAATTTTATAAGTTTCTTGCTCATTAGGGGTTACTATCACATCTTGGAACATGATATTTCCTTGTTGATCTTTTACTTGGAGAATGACTTGATCGTCGATGTTTTCAAGAAAACGAATTTCAATAGAGTTTTCGTCGAGAATGGCTTCTATGGGGATAGAAATTGGTATTTTTTGGTATTTATGCCATCTTATAATTTTAGTTCTTTGTGTTGATAGATTATTGGCTTCTATTATCATGAATGGAATGCCAATTAATAATAGTAAAATGCTTAGTTTTCTCATATCTTTAATTGTTTTTTGCAAATTTATGGAGATATGAGGGGGAATGCAAATAAAAAAAGTTTTTCAGCGTGGACAAACAGTATCTGATAATCAGTTGTTTATGATGTTTTGCGTGGACATCCTTTTATACTGCTGATTATTTCTTCCTGAAAAGAGGATATTAGTGCATGTTTTCAATTAAATACTCATATAATGTAGCATTATTATCTGGTAATATTATATTCAGTTTTTGTCTAAGTCTGAGTCTTTTTTTTCTTACTGAGTCGACTGTAATGTTTAGTAACTTCGCTTCTGTGTTAGTGTCAAACCCTGATATATATAAACAGCAATACCAAAAGTCTTGCTCTGGTAAATTGGGGCATCGACTATATATGTATTTACGTAAATTCGGATAAATATATGTTATTTCATCTGCAATGAGTTTCCATTGCTTGTCTGCTATTAATGGCTTGTTATTTCTGGGCTTATTTTGGTTGGCTAGATGTATTAGTTCTTTATGTAAAGGTGAATTCTCTAGAATTTTACTTTGCAATTGTTTATAGTTGGTGGTTAGGAGACTTATTTCTTCCTGCATTTCATCATAGCTCTCATTTTTCTCCTTAAATGTATCTAACAATCTTTTTTTCTTTTCCAGTTCTAAAGAAACATAAAGCAAATCTGTTTTTATTCGGTTCAACTCTTCTTGTTGTCTTTGGATTTTCTCTTTTGCTTTCTTTCGATATAGTAGATATCCTATTATTATTAATAATAGTATTCCAATGCATATAACTAAAACTATAATGTAGCTTTGCTGTTTAATTTTTAATCTATCTATTTCTTTGTTGATCTTTAAATGATTATATTTAGACTCTATGTTCAATATCTTAGATTGGTTATCAGCATATATGATTGAATCAGTTATTTCGATGTATTCTTTCAGATTAGTAAGAGCTTCTTTATAATTCTTTTCTTCATTATAGATTTGGTAGTATAAATATTTAATGCTGTATGTATACTTTGGATTATCTTGTGGTATTTTGGATAGTAGCTCTTTTGCTTTGTTAATAGCCCCCGATGCAATATATAAGTCTATCAGTGCCATATAATCGGGCATTGTTTCTCTTCCTACCAATGCTTTGAGAAAGTATTCTTCAGCTTTATCATATTTATTTTGCATTGCATAAATATTCCCTAAGGCATTGTCTATTGATGCAGTGACTTCGATATTTTTAGTATTACGTGCTACAGAATCAGCTATAGTTAGAATTTTTAAAGCGCGTGATAACGAGTCTATGCATGCATATTCGCGTCCTACGTCTCTTAATGCGCAAGCATAGCTATCCGTATTATTTTCTTTTTTTGAAGCATTCGGCAGCAGCCTTATATCTCTTGATAGCTTCTGTCCGCATGAATTTCTCTCCATATAAATCGCCTATATAGCTATATGTATATCCGGTGAGGTTATTAAGCTTATTCTTTTCTGCAATATCCAAAGCATTAGTATATATTGACATTGCTTTATCATAATCTCCATCTGCAAAAAAGGATCGACCTAAATAAATCAAGATTTGCACTTGTTCGTCAGGGCTACCATGTGAGGAATACCATTCATAGGCTCTTTCTAATTGGTAAGTTGGTAGGATGCTATTAAAAATTTCGTCTGTAATTTTACCTGATAACATACACCAGCGTGCAAAAGTTTTGTCGTCTAGTTTTTCAGGAGATGATATGCTTTTTAGTAGATTGGATGCACTGTCTGGATTAACAGCAATGACTTTTTCCACTTCATTTAATAGACTGTCGGACATGGATTGTTTGTTGCATCCTGATAGTACTAATATGGATATTATAATTATGCCAATGCTGTTTTTCATTTGTCTGTCGCGGTTTAGTTTTGTTGCAAAAATAATCATTTTCTTTATTTCGTGTCTTTTGATAGGAGGTTATTTTAATTTGAGGGATGAAGATTATTAATGTTCGTCTCATACATGATCTTTATTTCAAATATAGCTTTCACCTCTTTTCTTTCAGTACGGAAATGGATTAAACTTATCCTCCGCTTGGCTTTCATTATATATTTCCTTTGTCCCATATATTGTGGGAAAAGATTCCCAGTTAGTTGGGAAAGTATTCCCTCATTTTGTGGGAACAAATTCCCTAAATATATAGGAATACTTTCCCACAATATATGGGACAATCAGAACGAATGCTTATCTTGAACCAGGAAGAGGAAAGGGATGGTATCTGACTATGAGAAAAACATAAGGCAGTTTATTTCAATCTTGCAAAAAATGCGGTGAATCGGGTGAAACCTATGTGAAAGGCAGACCTTCACCCGAAATCCGTTTATTCATCGATGTTTCAGAGTGGTGAAGGTGGTGAATGCCGTATTTAAAGAAAGTTGCAGATGTGTGTAAGATAAAACATCTTGCACACATCTGCAACGGTATCGTGAAAGTTCCGGAAGTTATCCCAAAAGCTCTTTCACTTTTGCAGAAATGGCACGTCCTTCTGCAAGACCTGCTAACTTCTTGGAGGCAACTCCCATTACTTTACCCATATCTTTACCGCTTGTTGCACCTGTTTCAGCAATAATTTCCTTTAAGGCAGCTTCCAGTTCTTCAGCGGTCATTTGTTTCGGCAGGTATTTCTCCATAACGGCTACCTGGCCTAATTCTACGTCCGCCAAATCCTGACGACCTTGTCCGATATAGATTTCAGCAGAATCTTTTCCTTGTTTCACCAGTTTCTGGATAATCTTCAGAGCAGCATCATCTGTCAATATATCGTTAGCTCCCGGGGCTGTTTTAGCTTCGAGGAAGAACTTCTTTATATTTCTCAAAGTTTCAAGGGCTACTTTGTCTTTCGCCTTCATTGCGGTTTTAATGTCTTCGCTGACTTGATCGAATAAATCCATACTATTGTAATTAAAAATTAAAGATTAAAAATTAGATCTGAAGCCTGATTTTGCGAGTTTATAATTTTCGTTCTTAGTTCTTTGTTTAGAACGTAATCACACCGTTGTCATCTGTAGCTTCTTCCGTGGCTACTTCCTCTTCCAGAGCGGCTTTCGTCCGGATTTTGGTAAGAGTAGTCTTATCACGCATATAGGTGGGAGAATCTTCTACCATGGCGATGATGTCGTCGTTGTCCAGATCTTCCGTGTTGAAAAGATAGATGTGGCGGCGTTTGCGGAGGCTCTTGCTTCCGATGTTGCTGGCACTTTCGCCGTATGCCTTGCGGATACGTTCCTTGTTCTTTTCTTTTTCCTCTTCCAGTTGCAGTTGGCGTTCTTCCTCTTCCTGACTGCGTGCAGCATGCAGGCTGTCCATTCCGGGGACGTCTTCTACACCGAATCCGGTTGCCAATACGGTGATTTTTACTCTTGTTTCCAGTGAGTTGTCGATGGCAACACCCCAAATCACTTCCACCCCTTCGCGGAATTTGCTCATGAACTCGTGTATCTCGTTCATTTCCTCCATCATCAGTTCGGACGACGGGCAGAAAGATACGTTCAACATTACTTTCTTGGCATTGAAGATATCATTGTTGTTGAGCAACGGAGAATGCAGGGCATCGTCGATTGCTTTCGTCACACGATTTTCTCCTTCGCCGAATCCGGTACTCATGATTGCTACTCCACCATCTTTCAGGATGGTTTTCACATCAGCGAAGTCAAGGTTGACCGTACCCCGCATGGTGATAATCTCGGCAATGCTCTTGGCAGCAATGGAAAGAGTATCATCGGCTTTGCCGAAGGCGTTCATAAAGGTAAGGTCGGCGTATATTTCACGCAGGCGTTCGTTGTTGATAACCAGTAGGGCGTCAACGTGCTGGGCGATACGTTCAACACCGTCCAATGCCTGGATAATTTTCTTTTCTCCTTCGAAGATAAAGGGGATGGTGACGATACCGACAGTCAGAATATCCATTTCCTTCGCAATGCGGGCGATGACCGGAGCAGCTCCCGTTCCGGTTCCTCCTCCCATTCCGGCGGTGATGAATACCATTTTGGTGCCGTCGTTCAGCTGGTTTCTGATATCTTCTATACTTTCTTCGGCGGCGTCGCGTGCCCGTTCGGGACGGTTGCCGGCTCCAAGCCCTTGCGTGATGCTGCGGCCCAGTTGCAGTTTCACCGGGACAGGTGATTCGGCTAGTGCCTGGTTGTCCGTGTTACAAAGAACGAACGTTACATCATGGATGCCTTCCCGGTACATGTGGTTTACAGCGTTACCACCACCACCACCTACACCAATCACTTTGATGATCTTCGGTGAATCTGTCGGGAAATCGAATTGTACTATCTCGTCCATATCTTGATTGAATTATGAATTACGAATTATGAATATTGATTAACAAGCTGCTGAAGGTTACTTCATATCGTCGTCGGAGAAGATTTCTTTCGTCAACGAATCGATCTTGCGTTGAATCCAGCTCGGACCCGCTTCTCTTTTCCGTCTTTCTTTCTCTTCCTTTTCCTTTTGCTTGCGAAGTTTTTCCGCTTCTTTGGCGGCTAACTTGGCTTCCCGCTCTTCTTCCTCTTTCTTGAGACGGGCGATGCGGGCCTGTTCTTTCAGTTCCTGATCGTCCTCAAACATATCTACTGTATGCACTTCCGGCTCCGGTTTGGAGACTGATGGTGCAGGAGCTTGTGGAGCAGTTTCGGTCAGGCAGCAGTTCTGGTTACCTTCAAACAGGAGTCCGAACAAAGTGTTCTGCGAACCGTCTTTCTTCAGTATGTTGCTGGGCGCATGAACCGTATTGCGTGGGAGTTTCGCCATCCGTATCTTTTCTATCTTGCTGCGTTTGCGCAAGGTTTCGTCCAGATTCTTCAGGTTGGCGGCTCCTCCTGTCAGGATGATTCCTGCCAACAGTTTGTCCTCGTAACTCGATAGTTGTATCTGGTTCCATACGTTGGCAACGATTTCCTCGGCACGGGCTTCGATGATATTGTTAAGATCCGCCACTTTGATGATACGGTTGTCATCATCCAGTTTGCAGGTTGCTTCTTCCTGTTCGGGGTCCTCTTCATAGAGGGCGTCACCGTAGGCTTTTTTCAGGCGTTCGGCTTCTTCTTCCTCCATTTGCAGGGTGGTGATGTCACGCGTGATGCTGTTGCCTCCCAAAGGCAATACTGTCAGGAAGCGGAGAATGTTATTCTTATATACAGAGATGGTAGTTGTGTCTGCTCCGAAGTCGATCAGTGCACAACCCGAACGGCGTTCGCTTTCTGTCAGTACGGCATTTGCGGTTACTAACGGAGCGATCAGTTGGTCGGCAATATCAATTTTAGCCTGTTGGAAACAGTGCTCCAGGTTCTTACGTACGGAAGCACGGGCAACGATATTGAGGAAACGTCCTTCGATGTGGCTTCCTACCAGACCTACCGGATTGGCTTGCAGGTTATTGCCCACCTTATATTCTTGTGGAGCTACGTCCAATATATCCATATCGACCACTGGGATGGCAATGTTCTCATCACCGATAGCGCTTACAAGCTCTTCGGATATGATAGCTTCTTCCTCCAGGTCGCGGCTTACTACATTGCGGACGGTGCGGAGTGATTGTCCGCCGATGCCTACATATACCTTGGCAATTGAGTTTTTCAACTCACCTTCCAGTCTGTTGATGATTGAAGTCAGGCTTTGCGCTGTCTTGTCCAGATTAAAGATTACTCCTTTACGAATGAACGTAGAAGAGTCTTCCTGGGCATACGCTAATACCTGCATGCTTCCGTCACTGTTCTTTCTTCCGGCCACACCGGTTATCTTCGATGAACCAAGTTCAATAGCGGCGATAAATTCTGTTGTTGCCATATATATTTATTTACGATTTTACGATTTACAATTTACGATTGAAAAAAGACTATTCACTCATCACCTATCATCTATCACCTATCATTTATCATCTACTCTCGTTTTGTGCAGATAATCTGGTTGCTGAATTCGAGGTTGATACGTGAATATTTGTTCCAGCCTACCCGGTTGAGTCCTTTTTTGTAGAACTCCTTCAAACGTGCCAGTTTATCTTCAAAATTCTCCAGTTTTCCAAGATAGACCAGATGATCTCCCACACGCGGTACCAATTCGATATTCTGGTCGGGCAACACATGGATCTGCTCTATCTGGGCGTCCCAGAATTTATTATTATGCAAAAATACACCAAACTTATATAAATCCTTCATTGCAAACGACTTTTCTACGTTTCCGGTGACAATTACCCGATGAGCGACACATTTTGCTTCCGGTGGCATGATAGTTCCTTTGTTGTCAAGGTAGTAGTTTTGGCCGTTGGCACTCATGACGCGGAGGATAGGAATACGCTGTGTCACTTCCACGCACACTTTGCCACTGGGTGTTTTGTAGCATTCGGCTTCGTCAATCAACGGATGTTTGCTTAGTTCCCGTTCCAGTGACTTGGTGGAGATGCGTTCCATCTTCTTCCCGATGGGATAGATCCCTTTCTGCTGAAGGATACCTTTCAGCTCTTCTTTGGTGATGAAGCCGGCGTATGCGGTATCCTTGATAACCAATTCCATGTCACGGCAGGTCTGGTCGGCAGGCTTGCGGTTGAAAGCGGTGATAGCTACGGCAAGGTAGGCTATGAGCACCAGCATGACGATGGATAGAAGGATTCTTTTAATCATAATCAAAAATTAAAGATTAAAAATTAAAATGCTTGCACTGTTTCGGACAGGCTGCCGGATGATTATTCATTTATTTATCTTTTTTCTAATAGTTCCTTTATTTCGGGGACATAGTTGTCGATGTCTCCGGCTCCTAAAGTTATTAATACTTCAATGTTTTTATCTTTCAGAATGTTCAGTATCTCTTCCTTTTTGCACATACTTTTTTCGATACCCGGACGGAGATTATCATAAATCAGTTTGCTGGTGACGCCCGGGATTGGTGCTTCACGTGCCGGGTAGATGTCTACCAGAATCACTTCGTCGAGTAGCGACAGGCTATCGGCAAAGTCCTGATAGAAGTCGCGGGTACGGGTATAGAGATGAGGCTGGAAGATGGCTGTGATCTTCTTGTCCTTGTAAAGTTCGCGCATAGACAGCACGCTCTGTTTGATTTCAGAGGGATGGTGTGCGTAGTCACTTAGAAAGACAATCCGGTCGTTCTTGAGTTTGAAGTCGAACCGGCGGTCTACTCCGCGGAAACTTGCCATACCTCTTTTTATCTCTTCATCGGTCACCCCGTTGAGGTGTGCCAATGCCATGGCGGCTACGCCATTTTCTATGTTGATACTTACCGGAATTCCCAGTTGGATGTCGTTGATACGGGTGTCCGGAGCAACAAAGTCGATGAATATCTCTCCGTTTCCGATGCGGATGTTTTCTGCATGGAAGTCGCCTTCGTCACGTGAGTAAGTGTAGACACGAACCCCCGGCTGCACTTTGGGTTGCAGGGAGATGCCTTTGCGGATAATCAGTGCGCCACCCGGTTGGATTAGCGTGGTGTAATGTTCGAAACTTTCCAGGTAGGCTTGCTCTGTTCCGTAGATGTCCAGATGATCGGGGTCAGTAGACGTGATTACCGACATATAAGGCGACAGCCAGTGGAAAGAACGGTCGAATTCATCCGCTTCAATCACTGTGTAAGGGCTTGCTTGAGAGAGCAGCAGGTTGGTGCCGTAATTCTTTGAGATTCCTCCGAGAAAAGCGGTACATTCCACGTGCGACTGGTGGAACAGATGGGCTGTCATAGTTGATGTGGTTGTTTTCCCGTGAGTGCCTGCCACACACAGACCTTTGCTCGAGTGGGTAATTGTTCCCAATACTTGGGCGCGTTTCTGTATTTCGAATCCGTTGTTCCGGAAATAAACGAGTTCTTCGTGTTCCTGCGGAACGGCCGGAGTGTATATGACTAACGTACTTTCCTTGTCTTTGCAGGCTTCGGGAATCAGGTCGACGTTTTCTTCATAATGTATTTGTGCGCCTTCGGCAATCAGCGTTTCAGTCAATGGAGTAGGAGTGCGGTCATATCCGGCCACTACCTTTCCTTTGAAAAGGAAGTAGCGTACAAGTGCACTCATACCGATGCCGCCGGCACCTACGAAATAGACTGATTTTATCGTTTCTATATTCATTTCTTTTTATTTTTTTATTTTAGGCACGGATTACACGGATTTCACGGTTTCATGATGTGTCAATATTTTACGTTTAATCTCTGCTGTTACACCAAAATTTAGTAGTAATCCAACTTCTATTCCTGTTGCTTTTAGATAATTTACTAATTGCCATTCATGTTCTGGACGAAGAGTTGTTACTGCTTTTAATTCAAGAATGATCTCATTATTTACTATCATATCTGCAATATACCTTCCTACAATTTCACCTTTATAATATACTTTCATCTCTTTTTGAGTTTGGCAGAAGAGTCCTCTTTTTAAGAGTTCCTTATAAAGTGCATTTTGGTAGACCTGCTCTAGGAATCCGAATCCTAATGTGCTGTGTACTTCATAAAAAGCACTTATAATCTCTTTTGTCAATTTCTCGTGTATCATTCTTAAACCGTGTAATCCGCGTAATCCGTGCCTAATTGTTATTATTGTTTTCTGCTTCCGCCAGCTTAATGACCTCTTGTGCGATGATTCTCGCTGAATCGGGTAAAGCCAGTTTGGCGATATTCTCTGTTAGTTCTTTCAATTTCTGCTCGTCGTTGACAGTGGACAGGGCTACGTCCATCAAAGTGGTTGCCGCTTCACTGTCTTTGACGTAGATAGCTGCCTGCTTGTTCACCAACGCCAAGGCGTTCTTCGTTTGGTGATCTTCCGCCACGTTGGGCGAGGGCACTAAGATAACAGGTTTGTGCAGCAGGCAGAATTCAGAAATGGAACCTGCTCCCGCACGGGAAATGACCAGATCGGCAGCGGCATAAGCGGCTGCCATATCTTTGATGAAATCCGTTACATATAAATTCGGAAGTGCTCCTGCCGCTTTTACGGCTTCTGTCACTTGCGGGTAATAGTATTTGCCCGTTTGCCAGATGAATTGCACGTCCGTGTTTTCTTTGATAATTGCCAGACCGGCTGTCAGCGTATTGTTGATGGTGCGTGCACCCAAGCTGCCACCTACAATCAGTATTGTCTTTTTGCCGGACTGTAAGTGGAAGGAACGTAACGCTTCTTCTTTGGGCGGCATATCCTTTGTCAGGTTTTGGCGGACGGGATTGCCCGTCATGATAATCTTGTCGGCGGGGAAAAACTTTTCCATTCCCTCATAAGCGACACAAATCTTACGAGCTTTCTGTGCCAGCAGTTTATTGGTAACTCCGGCATATGAGTTTTGCTCTTGGATTAATGTGGGGACTCCCATCATGCCGGCAGTCTTTAGTGTCGGTCCGCTTGCATATCCGCCTACACCTACCGCCACTTGCGGGCGGAAGTTTTTGATTACTTTGCGCGCCTTCCATTGGCTGCGCATCAGTTTAATCAATACGGATACATTTTTCCATAGATGTTTGCGGTCGAATCCGGCTATCGGAAGTCCGATAATCCGGTAGCCTGCATCGGGAACCCGTTGCATTTCCATACGTCCTTCAGCGCCTACAAAGAGAATTTCTGCGTCGGGGCGTAGCTCTATTATAGCGTTTGCGATAGAGACGGCAGGAAAGATATGTCCTCCTGTTCCTCCACCGCTGATGATAATTCTAAGTTCTTTTTCCATCATACTGTTTTCTTCTGTTCGTTCTTTCTCAACATTTACCGTTCGTTGTTTCTGCTATCATGCTCATCTTCAAATTCAGCGTCGCTGTTCAGAATCTGCGCTGTCGGTTCGGCTGCAGCCTGTGCTTCGGAATTGGCTGCGGCATCCGCCTCTATTTGCAGTTGGATCTGTGCATCGTGCGCTTTTTGTTCTTCCAGATGAGCGGTATATCGGCTTACGCTTAATATCATTCCGATATAAGCGCAGTTGATTAGCGTACTTGTACCTCCTTTGCTGACCAGAGGCAGAGGCTGTCCTGTGACGGGGAATAACCCGACGGCAACCATCATATTCAGTATTGCCTGTGATACCAACAACAGCGCAATACCCATAACGAGAAAGGCGGGGAAGGTTCGCTCGCACTTCTGGGCGATTCGTCCGGCTCGCATCAGCAACCATAAATAGAGGAACACCACAAATATTCCTCCTACCAATCCCATTTCTTCAATCACAATCGCGAAGATAAAATCGGAGAATGCCTGGCTAAGGAAGTCACGCTGTATCGAGTTTCCCGGACCTTTGCCTACTACATGGCTGGTAGCAATGGCGATTCGCGCATGTGCAATCTGTGCGTCTTTGTCAATATCAAATTTGGCTGCCGGCACTTCTTCCTTCTCAAAGAAACCGGAAACACGATTCTGCCACGTCTCGAAGCGGTGAAGTCCCGGAGTGCTATGCAGTGTTTTGGCGGGAATAGCCATCAGTACACCTACCGCAACCCCACCTATAAGTCCCAATATTCCCAACATTCCGAACAGCTTCTTGGAAGATACCCGCCCGATGAACATCATCATGCATACCACTCCGAACAGCAGCATTGCTGTTGAAAGGTTTTCCGGTGCGATGAGCAGAAATACCAGTCCGGTAAGAATCATGATATATTTAAAGGCTTTCGGATTGGCCCCGTATTCGTCCTGTTTTTTGGACAGGATGAATGAGACGGCAATGATTACCGCCATCTTTGCCAATTCCGATGGCTGGAATTGCAATCCCATAAAGGTCATCCAGCGGGCTGCTCCGTTGACACGGTCGCCTGTGATGATACCCATCAGCGTGACAAATGCCAGTAGAACCAGAGATACCGGATATAGAAAGACCGGAAATACCTGGAACCATTTGTAGGGAACATTATGCAGAAATACGACTACCACAGCTCCTACCATCAGAATGATGGAGTGTTGCGTAATCGGTCCCCAATGGTCGCCGCTTTTGTAAGTCAGCGTCGACGCTGCCGAAAACACCTCGATGATCGAGATGAGGCAGAGACAGAGGAAGATAATCCAGATTACCTTGTCACCTTTGAATATGTTCTTTAATAAATCCACTTCTTAAATTGAGAATTGAGAATTAAAAATTGAGAATTAAAGGGCACGGACACATTCTTTAAATTGATCGCCACGGTCTTCGTAACTCTTGAAGAGGTCGAAAGAAGCACAGCAAGGACTTAATAATACCGTTTCACCTTTCTTTGCCAGTTTATAGGCTGCTTCTACGGCATCTTTCATGCCGGTTTGCACATCGGCTACCGGCAGGCCGAAACGATCGAAGAACTCGTGGAGCTTTTCGTTATGAAGTCCCATATATACCAGTGCTGAACACTTTTCGCGTACCAGGTCTTCAATTTCAGTATAGTCGTTTCCTTTATCTTTACCACCGAGAATCAATACCGTTTTGGTAGTCATGCTTTGCAGGGCATACCAGCAGGAGTTGACATTTGTGGCTTTAGAGTCGTTAATAAAATCAATTCCGCGCACACGTGCCACCTTTTCCAACCGATGTTCCACTCCCTTGAAGTCGGAGAGGGCTTTCCGGATGTTTTCTTTGGCGATGCCGGCAAGGTTTGCCGAGATACCGGCGGCTAAAGAGTTGTACAGGTTGTGTTGTCCTGTCAGGGCCAGTTCCTCCTGCTCCATGTTGAAGGCAATCGGTTCGGTGATTTTCACTTCGTGATCTTCTACGTATGCAATCGCTCCATCCTCTTTTACAGCGGCAAAAGGATACAGGTGGGCTTTCAGACCATGTTTCGCCAGTTCTTGTCTGATGATAGGGTCATCGTTCCAGAAGATGAAAGCATCGTCCGGTGTTTGGTTCTGGGTGATGCGGAATTTGGCGTCGATGTAATTCTGCATACAATGGTCGTAGCGGTCAAGATGGTCCGGAGTGATGTTCATCAATACGGCGATGTTCGCACGGAAGTTATACATATTATCCAACTGGAAAGAGCTAAGTTCGATAATATAGTAATCGTGGTAATCTTCGGCTACCTGCAAAGCAAGGCTTTTGCCGATGTTGCCTGCCAAACCTACGTTCAGACCTGCGCTTTTGAAAATATGGTAGATCAAGGAAGTTGTTGTTGTCTTTCCGTTAGAACCTGTAATACAGATCATTTTGGCATCAGTATAGCGTCCGGCAAACTCTATCTCGGAGATCACCGGTGTGCCTTGAGCTTTCAGTTTCAGGATGATCGGGGCGTCATTCGGGATACCGGGGCTTTTGATCACCTCGTCGGCATTCAGAATGAGTTCTTCGGTATGGTGTCCTTCTTCCCAGGCAATCTGATGGCTGTCGAGAAGTTCCTTATACTTGTCCTTGATGGCGGACATGTCCGAAACAAACGTCTCAAATCCTTTGACTTTAGCGAGTACGGCTGCACCTGCACCGCTTTCGCCAGCTCCTAAAATTACTATTCTTTTCATCTACAATAATGTGCCCTTATTTTCTAATTGATTGATCCTATTAGCTGTGCACATCTTTAAAAGTTAATAATCGGGTTAATACTCTCTATATCTTTAATTAGGCACGGATTACGCGGATTTCACGGTTTTAAGGGATATGCAGTTAATACCGCGTTAATCCGTGTAATCTGTGCCTTCATTTTATCTTATTTTAAGCGTTATAATTGTTATTGCTGCCAATACAATCGTTACAATCCAGAAACGGACGGTAATCTTTGATTCATGAAACAGTTGGTCGGGTTTGGTGAATTTCACCGTGCATCCCGGTTCAATCAGGTTCATCGAAGTGCGGAAGTGATCGTGAATCGGTGTGCGCTTGAACAATCGTTGTTTCACACCTTTTCGTTTTCCCGCCTTATAATAAGCCCGTTGCAGGATGACCGACAGGTTTTCTACCAGGAATACACCGCAAAGAATCGGTATCAGCAACTCTTTGTGGATGATGATGGCAAACACTGCGATAATACCGCCGATAGTAAGACTGCCTGTGTCTCCCATAAATACTTGTGCCGGATAGGCATTGTACCATAGGAAACCGATCAGTGCACCGATGAAGGCGCAGATATAGATTACCAGTTCTTCCGAACCCGGAATATACATGATGTTCAGGTAGCCTGCAAATTCGATGTGCGATGATACATACGCCAGTACCCCCAGCGTTGCACCGATAATTGCCGAGTTCCCGGCTGCCATTCCGTCCATACCGTCATTCAGGTTGGCACCGTTTGATACGGCGGTAACTACAATGATGGTGACAATGACGAACAATATCCATCCGGCTGTTTGCGCATGTTCTCCCATGAAAGATACCAGATCGGCATAATCAAGGTTGTTGCTCTTGAAAAAAGGAATCGTTGTCTGGGTAGATTTCAGGTCATTCGTTCCGTGTATTACTTCCATCTCCTGTCCCGGATTATGAACTTCGATATTTTCGCGGATCACTACGTCCGGACTAAGGTATAAAGTCATTCCGACAATTAAGCCTAAACCAACCTGACCGATGATTTTGAACTTGCCATGCAAACCTTCCTTGTCTCTTTTGAAGATTTTGATATAGTCGTCTGCGAATCCGAGTGATCCCAACCATATGGTGGTGATCAGCATCAGTATCATATATATATTATGCAGTTTACCTAACAGTAAACAGGGTATCAGGATGGCTACAATGATGATAACACCACCCATGCTCGGGACGCCTACTTTGTTGACTCCGAACGGGTCGGTTTTAGCATCACGTTGCGTTTCTGTGATTTGTTTCCTTTTGAGTAGGTTGATGAACTTGTCTCCCCAGATACTTGAAATCAGTAACGCGAGGATAACTGCCATCAAAGCACGGAATGAGGTATATCCGAACATTCCCGCTCCTGGAAAATTGAGCTTATGTAGCCATTCAAATAGATAGTATAACATAAATAATTTGCCAATTTATTGATGTGTTGTTATGCCGGTTGCTGTCGGATAGATAACGAAGCCGGTCGGCATATTAGCACAGTCTATTCATTATTTAAAAATTTCTTTGAGTACTTCTTTGTCATCAAAATGATGTTTCACTCCTTTTATCTCCTGGTAATTCTCATGTCCTTTTCCGGCAACGAGAATTACATCTCCTTTCTCTGCCAGCATGCAAGCCGTGCGAATTGCTTCTTTACGGTCGGCAATGCTTAGTGTTTTCTTCATATCTTCCGCATCCAGTCCGGCAAGCATATCATTGATGATGTCTTGTGGCTCTTCAAAGCGCGGATTGTCGGAAGTGATGATGACGCGGTCACTCGCTTTGGCAGCTTCCTTTGCCATGATGGGGCGTTTGCCCTTGTCGCGGTTGCCGCCGGCGCCTACCACAGTAATCACTTTTCCTTTTCCTTCAAGCACTCCATGAATAGCGTTCAGTACATTAATGAGAGCATCCGGGGTATGTGCATAATCAACAATCGCCGTAATTCCCTGCGGTGAGCGGACCGCATCGAAGCGTCCGGCTACCGGATGAAGTGTGCTAAGAGCTACAAGCACCTCTTCCTCTTTCTTACCTAACAGAACTGCCGCCCCGAATACCGCCAACAAATTGGAAGCATTGAACTTTCCGATAAACTGAACTGCCAGTTCATGATTGTTGAAGTCGAGCAGCATCCCTTCAAAATGAGACTCCAATACCCGTCCTTTAAAGTCGCTAAGACTTCTCAATGAATAAGTATAGACCTTCGAACGTGTGTTCTGCGTCATTACCAGTCCGTTTTTATCGTCCAGATTGGTCAGGCTGAATGCATTTTTCGGCAGATCGTCAAAGAACTTTTTCTTCGCTTTCAGATAATTCTCTACTGTTTTATGATAGTCGAGATGGTCGCGGGTCAGATTGGTAAAGATCCCTCCTGCAAACTTTAATCCACTGATACGTTTCTGTGCAATCGAGTGGGAGCTGACTTCCATGAAAACATATTTGCATCCTTCATCTGCCATCCGTCCCAACAGACAGTTCAACGTGATTGGATCAGGAGTAGTATGTTCTGTCGGAATCGGTTCGTCATCGATATAATTGCAAACGGTAGAAATCAATCCTACCTTATATCCGAAATAACGGAATGTATTATATAATAAGGTAGCGATTGTTGTTTTTCCGTTCGTTCCGGTAACACCGACCAGTTCCAACTTGGAAGTCGGGTCTCCGTAAAAGGTAGTGGCAATCTTTCCTACCGCATCTTCGCTGTCTTTTACTTGTATATAGGTGATCCCCGCTACGGGTTTTTCCGGCATATCCTCGCAGAGGATGGCGATCGCTCCTTTTGCAATGGCAGCAGGTATATAAGCATGGCCGTCGGCTTGTGTGCCACGCATTGCCATGAATAGCTGTCCGACTTCCACTAGACGGGAGTCGATGTTGACACCGGTGATTTCTATGTTTGAATCTCCGGCTATCTCTACCGGTTGGATTGCTTTCAGTAACTCATTTAATAACATCACTCTATTCAATTTTTAATCTTTAATTTTTAATGAAGCGTAAGCGTCACCGTCTGTCCTTTCTTTACAATCGTTCCGTTGGCTATCGACTGGCTTTTTACTTTGCCCACGCCGACCAGGTTGACTTTCAATCCTTTGCTTTCCAACAAGTACACAGCGTCTTTCGCTCCCATACCTATCACACTGGGTACAAAATTCTGCATATTGCTCCGGCTTTCAAGAACTACAGCTTGTGGGGCAGAATGGGTATTTCCCCAAACTTCTTTGCCCGAATCAGCAATTTTGCCTTGTACATTAATCTGCAGCTCTTCCAATACCCGTTGCGCTTCGCGCATCTCTCCGGCTTTTACATTCGGAATGACTACGGAATTAGTATCAATCGCATTGGTCAGCGGTAACCGCAGGTCTTTGGCATACACCCTTTCTGCAATCTTGCTGAACACACTACCTGCCATCAAACCTCCCGAAGCCGGTAATCCCGGTTTCTGGATAGAGACAATCATGCTATATTTAGGCGCTTCTGACGGGAAATATCCGCAAAAACTAACCAGATAATTCGTTCTTCCCGTTTTGTATCCGGCTGCTCCCTGTGAGATCTGCGCTGTTCCTGTTTTTCCTGAAACGTGGAACTGCTTGCTTCCCGCAGGTTTGGCAAGTCCTTCACCGACCACTTTCCGGAGAATCTCACGGATCTGTGCCAAAGTCTTATCCGAACAAATCTTGGGATTGATCACCTCTGTCGGATATTCTTTCACGATTTCCCCATCTTTCACGGCAGCTCTGACAAACTTCGGACGTACGGTGACTCCATTGTTGGCTATCCCATTATAGAATGTGAGAATATTGATCGGCGGAACCTGTGTCTCGTAGCCGATACTCATCCACGGCAAAGTTGTCTTTGCAAAATAACGTTCTTTCGGACCGCGTATATTCGGTTTTCCTTCTCCCGAAATTTGCAGGTGTAACGGTTGGTCGATGCTCATCCGTTTCAATCCGTCTACAAATTTCTGCGGGTTGCTGCCGTAGAAATGGTCTATTATATAAGAGGTACCGACGTTGGACGACACTCCCAGGATTTCCGTAACAGTCAGTTTTCCGTATCCTCCGCGATGCCAGTTGTGGTCTTTCATGACACGTCCGTACATCGGCATCTGTCCGTTACCGGTGTCTACCACATAGTCCGGAGTGATCTTTCCGTCTTCAAGAGCTACCATGATAGAGGCAGTTTTGAAAGTAGACCCCGGCTCAAGCATATCG
The DNA here is from genome assembly GCF_024793605.1 of Bacteroides sp. BFG-637. NCBI lineage: Bacteria > Pseudomonadati > Bacteroidota > Bacteroidia > Bacteroidales > Bacteroidaceae > Bacteroides > Bacteroides sp. BFG-637. The sequence goes on from NZ_JANUPD010000002.1 coordinate 2,125,139, forward strand.
CTGATGGCATTGTTGCGCATTTCGTAGTATTCACCATCTTTGCCTTGCATCATGTTGACGATGGCTTTCACCTCTCCGGTAGCTACTTCCATCAATACCACCACACCCACACTGGCATTCAACTCTTTTAGTTTATCCACCAACGCTTTCTCGCAAATATCCTGCATACCTACGTCGATAGTACTAATCAGATCGCAACCGTCAACCGGCGGCACATCGACAATGTTCAGGTATTTGTTCATCACTTTCTGGCGGTGTGTCAATCCGTCCCGTCCTTTCAGGATGGTGTCGAAAGCAAGCTCGATACCATTTCTCGCTCCTTTGGCTGTGTCTGCATACACGTCTCCCAATGTACGGGCAGCCAGTGAACCGAACGGTTTCTTACGCTGATTGTAAGCCTGTTCTTTGAATCCGCCTTTATACCGGTTCAAACAGAACACAGGTAGTCTCTTTACCTCTTTATATTGTATATAGGAGATACGTTTCGGATAAATCAGATAATTGCGGCTTTTTGCCTGGCGTCCTTTTTTGAGATGTGCCTTGAATTGTGCCACGCTCTTGTCCGGGAATATCTTGTGAAGTCCGATACAGATAGAATCCATGTTCGCGTTGAGGATAGAATCACGTCGTGCCTGATCTTTCTGCCTGCGTTTTTCATCTTTTTCACCAGACATAAAGTCCATATATATTCTGTATTCGGGCAGAGAACTGGCCATTAGTTTACCGTCAGAAGAAATAATGTTTCCACGATTGGGTTTCACCGTCACATTTTCTTTTACGAAACGATCAGCCACATCCTGCCAGTATTGTCGTTCGGCAAACATGGTGATGCCTGCTTTTACAACAATAGCTACTCCTATCAACGCCATCAACAGGATGACGAAGAAGTAACGGGTCATTATGTTCTTTTTTATTAACTGCCACAGCGCCTTTCTTTTTTAACTATCATTTATCAACTATCCACTCTCACTTATTTAATAAGGTAGGGAGGATTCGTCGATGTCTGCAAATCGCTTTCCTTACTTGATATATAATCTTCAATGCGCGACTGGCGGCTCTTTTCCATTAGCTCCGAACTGCGTGTCAGCGCGTCATATTTAATATCTGTCAATTCTTTTTTCAGCCGGTCTATTTCGATCTGCTGTTGTTGACTGGCATAGCGATTATGAATATAGAAGATGATAAATACCATGATAAGTACCAGCAACTTCGTTTGACGGCGGAAAAAATCGGTAGCCAGAATGTCTCCACCCAGAATACTCTTCAGTGAGGTACGTTTTTTCTTCTTGCCCTCTTCTGCTTTCTTATTTACTACTTCTTCTTCCATATCTTTTTACTTCTTTTCTGCAATTCGTAATTTGGCACTTCTCGACCGCGGGTTTCGTTCTATTTCTGCTTCGTCGGGAACGATTACCTTATTGTTGACAAGGCGGAAAGGTGTTTGCAGATTGCCGAAGAAGTCGGTTTCCGCTTTTCCTTCTACATTGCCTGTCTTCATGATGTTTTTCACCATACGGTCTTCCAACGAATGATAGGTGATAACTACCAGTCTGCCGCCCGGCTTTAATGCCTCCGTAGCAGCCTGCAACATCTCCTTCAATGCTTCCATCTCTTGATTTACTTCAATTCGCAGTGCCTGGAACACTTTTGCCAACTCTTTCTTTTCGCGTTCACGACCGAAAAGCGGTTTGATGATTTCCAAAAATTCACCGATGGTCCGGATATACTGTCCGCTTCTGGCTTTAACGATGACAGAAGCCAGTTTGCGGCTATTCTTTAGTTCTCCATACAGGTAGAGGATGTTTGCAAGGCGTTCTTCATCATAAGTATTCACGATATCTGCTGCTGTCATTCCGGCACGCTTGTTCATGCGCATATCCAGTGCCCCGTCAAAACGGAAGGAGAAGCCACGCTCGCTATCGTCGAAATGATGGGAAGATACGCCGAGGTCGGCCAGAATCGCATCTACCTGCTCGATGTCGTGATAACGCAGGAAGTTGTGCAGATAGCGGAAGTTACTGCGCACGAAGATGAAATGAGTATCGTTGACAATGTTCCGTTCAGCGTCCTCGTCCTGGTCGAAACCCAGCAGACGTCCGCCTTCTCCGAGCCGTGAAAGGATCTCGCGCGAATGTCCCGCTCCTCCGAATGTGACGTCTACATACGTTCCATCCGGTTGGATATTCATACCGTCAACGCTTTCTTTCAGCAATACAGGTACGTGATATGTCAATTCATCTTTCTCCATCTTGTCTATTATCATCGTTCATAATTTCTTCTAATGCTGCACCGAACTCTTCGGGTGACATGAAAGGCTGTTCTGCCCGTTCTTTCGCCCAGATCTCTATCTTGTTGTCGATGCCGATAAAGCGGATATCCCCATGGATACTGCAAATCTGTAAATACCGTTTCGGAATTAATATGCGCCCATTGCTATCAGGTGTCACTATTTCAACGTCGCTCACGAATTGCCTGAAAATAAGTTGGTGTTTGCTATTCCATTTGTTAAGTCTACTACGTAGCTCGTTCAACTCCTCGTTCCACACGCTCTCGGGGTACAGGGTTAAACAGTCCTGAAATACGTCTTTACGCATAATAAGCCTCTCTTCAGAAGCGGCTTGTAATTGCTTCCTGAAGGTGGCGGGTATGAACACCCTTCCTTTGGCGTCCGCCCTGGCTTCAATATTTCCTAAAAAACGTATCATTACCTTATTATAATAAGCGACCGTAAAAGTATGAAATTCCCCACAATTCCCCACAACTTTCCATAAAAAACTTTCAGAGAAGTTTTCAACAGAATGTTAAATGTCTATTTGCTTGAAAATGATGTGCCTTCGAGAATGCTTTACTGGTGGGGAGCTTGTGCCCGCAGAACGAAAAAAAATGTCTGTATAGGTAAAATTTGATAATATAGAGAAAAGAGTTTTATTTCTATGCAATAATAAATAGACTGACACCCGGGTCTCGGTACTCCCAACACCCGGGTCTCGGCATGCCTGACATCCGGGTGCCGGTGTGTCTGACACCCGGGTGTCGGACAACTAATCTTTGCAATAAAAGAAAAGGCAGAATATACCGGAGTATTTCTGCCTTTTAATCATTATCAAAACTAAAAATCTGTATTAAAGAAATATGTGACTCAAAATCACTGAGTTTTATATAGTTAAGGTTTAGCGGAAGTCTTTCAATTCTTCCTGTAATTTCTGGCGCGTGAAGAAAATACGGCTTTTCACTGTACCCAACGGCAGGTTCAATTTTTCCGCAATTTCACGGTATTTGAATCCTGAAACGTGCATCGCGAACGGGACCCTGTATTCTTTGGGGAGTTTGTTGACTACACGGTGCATCTCTTTCAGGTCGTATGCTCTTTCTGTATTTTCAGAACTTCCGTCCTGTGGCAAATTCAGATGATAAAGATTGTCTGTCTGGTCGATGAATGTCTGGTCGCGGACTACCTTGCGGTAGTTGTTTATGAATATATTGCGCATGATGGTATACATCCATCCTTTGAAATTTGTATCAGGGGTATATTTATCTTCATTATCTAATGCTTTTAATGATGTCTCCTGCAACAAATCGTTTGCTTCTTCACGGTCAGTTGTCAGTTTATAAGCGAAGCGTAGTAATTCATCTTGTACTCCTACTAAATCTTTTCTGAAGCTTAAACTTTTCATAATGTGTTGCTTTTTAAAGGTGAATATTCGTTTGTTATTTTCGATGTTGCAAGTTTACATGAATTTCTGAAACCCGGTAGGGGAAAAACAGACGTTTTTTACCCGAAAACTATCCGCGGATAGTTTTTAGGTCATTTTTGATAGTTTTTGGGTGGTGTTTTTTTATCTTCTGAACTTAAATCCTGCATTTTCTACCAAATTATTGCGATTAATAAAAAAGAACCGTTAATTTTGTGCCATCATTTTTATTTGAAAAGAATGACTGATGACTCTTTATTTTTGATCGATGTCGATAAGATACTTCGGACAAAGGCTCCGAAGCGTTATAAGTACGTCCCTAAGTTCGTGATTTCTTACTTGAAGAAAATTATTCATCAGGATGAAATTAATGTATTCCTGAATGAGTCGAAGGATAAACTGGGAGTGGACTTTCTGGAAGCGTGTATGGATTTTCTGGATGCGAAAGTGGATGTAAAAGGCATTGAGAATTTGCCTAAGGATGGTCTGTACACTTTTGTTTCCAATCATCCGCTGGGCGGACAGGATGGTGTTGCGCTTGGTTATGTGTTAGGAAAACATTATGATGGGAAAGTGAAATACCTAGTGAATGATTTGTTGATGAATCTACGCGGGCTGGCTCCCCTTTGCATACCTATTAATAAAACCGGCAAGCAAGCAAAGGATTTCCCGAAGATGGTGGAAGCCGGATTCCATTCCGACGATCAGTTGATTATGTTTCCTGCCGGACTGTGTTCGCGCCGTCACAATGGAGTCATTCGTGACGTGGAATGGAAAAAGACATTTGTAGTAAAGAGCATACAAACAAAACGTGATGTAATACCCGTGCATTTTGGGGGTAGGAATTCTGACTTCTTTTACAATCTGGCAAATGTTTGCAAGGCACTGGGCATTAAGTTTAACATTGCTATGTTGTATCTTGCGGATGAAATGTTTAAGAATCGCCACAAAACTTTTACTGTCACTTTTGGAAAGCCCATACCCTGGCAGACTTTTGATAAATCGAAAACTCCTGCGCAGTGGGCTGAATACGTAAAGGATATTGTTTATAAACTGTAACTGATAGAACAACTATAACAAGGAATATGGAAGAGATTATTAAACCGGTAAGCAAAGAACTGCTAAAAGCAGAATTGACGGAAGACAGGCGCTTACGAATGACGAATAAGAGTAATAATCAGATTTATATTATTACTCATCAGAATGCTCCTAATGTAATGAGAGAGATTGGTCGTTTGCGTGAGATAGCTTTCCGTGCTGCTGGTGGAGGTACAGGTCTGTCAATGGATATCGATGAATACGACACGATGGAACACCCCTATAAGCAGTTGATTGTATGGAATCCGGAAGCGGAAGAAATTCTGGGTGGTTACCGGTATTTGCTAGGTACGGACGTGCGTTTTGATGAAAAAGGTGCTCCGATTCTGGCTACTTCCCATATGTTTCATTTTTCTGATGCTTTTATTAAAGAATACTTGCCGCAGACAATTGAATTGGGGCGTTCGTTCGTTACGCTTGAATATCAGTCTACCCGTGCCGGAAGCAAAGGTTTGTTTGCCTTAGATAACTTGTGGGATGGATTGGGAGCGTTGACCGTGGTTATGCCGAATGTGAAATATTTCTTTGGTAAAGTGACCATGTATCCGAGCTATCATCGTCGTGGGCGTGATATGATTCTTCATTTCCTTAAGAAGCATTTTTATGACAAAGAGAAACTTGTCACTCCGATCGAGCCTCTGAAACTTGAAACTTCCGAGGCAGAGTTGAAATCTCTCTTCTGCAAGCATTCTTTCAAGGAAGACTATAAAATATTGAATTGTGAAATCCGTAAACTGGGGTATAATATACCTCCGTTGGTAAATGCATATATGAGCCTAAGCCCTACGATGCGTATGTTCGGAACAGCTATCAATTATGAATTCGGTGATGTGGAAGAAACCGGTATCCTGATTGCTGTAGACGAAATTCTCGAGGATAAACGGATTCGACACATCCAGACGTTTATTGAAAGCCATCCGGATGCGTTGAGATTGTCTTCTTGTGGAGGGGAAGAAGTGTTTACTCCTAAAGTGGTTACACCGCAGGCAGACTGTTCCCGTTAATTTTACGATAAAGATCAAGAGCAAAGACATCGGTCATTCCAGATATATAGTCAAGTACCGCCTGTATTCTTTCATAGAGTATGGGCGATTTTATATTGTATTGGCTGGAAACCCGGTCGATCAGGAGTTTGGAATAAGCCTTTTCGGGTGAAGTTACGGCATCTATCATCAATTCTAGTAAGGTGCTGATGATGCGGAACCCCGCCAGCTCGATGTCCAGTACATCCCGTGAACGGTAGATTTTGTTGATAGATACTTCGACGCTGTGTTTATAGGCTGCTGCCGGACGCTCGGCTATGCGCTTGATCAGTGATCCTTCGAACGTGCCGGACAGTATTTCTTGTTCATGATCTAAAAAGACACGGGTACACTCCCGGATTAATAAACCGATGACGGAAGAACGCAGGTAGGCGATTTGCTCGTTGACATCGTTGACGATCAGGAATGTTTTCCGGAGATGTTCCTGTCGTTCTTCGCTGAAATAGGCCATTAATAGCTCCTTGGTTTCTTCTGTGGTGAGAATCTTCAGTTTATATGCATCCTCAATATCCATCATCTGATAGCAAATGTCGTCTGCTGCTTCAACCAAATAAACTAACGGGTGGCGCGCATACTTCAAAGGATGTTCGTTGAGCAATATCAGTCCTAATTCTGTTGCAATTTTGTGGAAGCTTTCTTCTTCGCTGACGAAAAAGCCAAACTTGGATTTTGTTCCTGCAAGGCTCGATGAAAAGGGGTATTTTACAATAGAAGCCAAGGTGGTATATGTTAGAACGAATCCGCCTTTGCGACGTCCCTCGAACTGATGTGTAAGTATCCGGAAGGCATTTGCATTTCCTTCAAAATGTGTCAAATCTTCCCATTCCATCGGAGAAAGTTGCTCTCCGTCGGGCTGTTTCTCTTTCAGACGGACTCCTTTCCCTTCAGAGAAAAAAGTGGAAATGGCCTTTTCGCCTGAATGACCGAAAGGCGGGTTGCCCAAATCGTGTGCCAGGCAAGCGGCTGAAACGATAGAGCCGATCTCCGGCAGGAAAGAATCCTGAAGTTCCGGATGACGTTCCAGAAGTGCTTTGGCAACATCGTCCCCGAGTGAACGACCGACGCTGGCGACTTCGAGACTGTGCGTAAGGCGGTTGTGTACAAAAACGCTGCCCGGTAGAGGGAATACTTGCGTTTTGTTCTGTAATCTGCGGAAAGGAGCCGAAAAAATAAGACGGTCATAGTCCCGTTGGAATTCGGATCGGTTTTCCTGTCGTTCCTCATGGAATTCTTCCATTCCGAAACGTTTCGCTGATATTAATTGGTTCCAATTCATCATTTTATTTACGATTTGACTATATTTACTATTTACAATTTAGGGAACGGTACATTATTTAACTGCAAACTTAACTATTTTTCAGTTCAAAATGTGTATTTTCGCCCGTTAAATAGTAAACATGCATTTATGAATATTCAAGTTATCAATAAATCGAAGCATCCGCTTCCGGCTTATGCCACTGAATTGTCCGCAGGAATGGATATCCGTGCTAATCTTTCTGAACCTATCACACTGGAACCGTTGCAACGTTGTCTGGTGCCGACAGGACTGTATATCGCCTTGCCGAAGGGATTTGAGGCACAGGTTCGTCCACGTAGCGGACTGGCAATCAAGAAAGGGATTACGGTGCTCAATTCTCCGGGTACGATTGATGCGGATTATCGTGGGGAAGTTTGTATCATTTTAGTCAATCTCTCCTCTGAAACGTTTGTGATTGAAGACGGTGAACGTATCGCGCAGATGGTGATAGCGAAGCACGAACAGCCTGCATGGCAGGAAGTAGAGGTGCTGGATGAAACAGAACGGGGAGCCGGTGGTTTCGGACATACCGGAGTATGATGAATGCTTAATGGAGAAAATAGAATGAAGATAAAAATAGGATGGCTGTTCGTGACGGTATTGATGCTCACTTCGTGTGGGGGAATCCGGTCTGTGCGTACAGCAAAAACAACAGCGAAAGCAGATGGAGCTTCTTTGATGAAGGAAACATGGCTTTCTGCTGAACAACAGCGTAAATATGACTACTTCTTCTTGGAAGCCATGCGGATGAAAGGAAAGAATGAGTATGATGCGGCATTTGGATTGCTACAGCATTGTCTGGATATCAACCCCACTGCTTCTTCTGCGCTTTATGAAATATCGCAATATTATATGTTCCTTCGCCAGGTGCCGCAAGGTCAGGCTGCTCTGGAGCAGGCAGTGGCTTTTGCGCCTGATAACTATTGGTATAGTCAGGGATTGGTCAGTCTGTATCAGCAACAAAATGAATTGGATAAGGCTGCGGCTTTGCTTGAGAAGATGGTCACCCGTTTCCCGTCGAAACAGGACCCTTTGTTCAGCCTTCTTGATATTTACAGTCGCCAGGAGAAGTATAATGATGTCATTTCCACATTGAACCGTTTAGAGAAACGTCTGGGTAAGAATGAGCAGCTGTCTATGGAGAAATTCCGGATTTATCTTCAGATGAAAGATGATAAGAAAGCATTTCAGGAAATAGAAAGTCTGGTACAGGAATATCCGATGGATATGCGTTATCAGGTGATCCTGGGAGATGTATATCTTCAGAATGGGAAAAAGCAGGAAGCTTATGATGTATACCAGAAAGTTCTGGCTGTAGAACCTGATAATCCGATGGCTCTTTTCTCGATGGCTTCTTATTATGAACAGACCGGTCAGAAAGAATTGTATCAACAGCAACTGGATACGTTGTTATTGAACAAAAAGGTGACTTCTGATACTAAAATCAGTGTCATGAGACAGGTGATTGCGGAAAATGAACAGTCATCCGCTAAAGATAGCACTCAGGTGATTGAGTTGTTTGACCGGATGATGAAGCAGGATATGGATGATCCGCAGATACCGATGCTTTATTCTCAATACCTGTTGTCGAAGAATATGGAACAGGAAGCTGTGCCGGTATTGGAGCAGGTGGTTGATCTGGATCCTACTAATAAGGCTGCCCGTTTGATGCTAGTCAGTGCGGCGGTGAAGAAGGAAGATTACAAGCAAATTATCAAGGTCTGCGAACCGGGCATTGAAGCCACTCCGGATGCGTTGGAACTTTATTATTATCTGGCTATCGCTTATCATCAGGCAGAACAGGGAGATAGTGTATTGAGTGTTTGTAATAGAGCATTGGAACATATAGCTCCTGATACGAGGAAAGAAGTCGTTTCAGATTTTTATTCTATCATGGGGGATATTTATCATACCAAGAAACAGATGGCGGAGGCTTATGCTGCTTACGATTCGGCTTTGGTATATAATCCTTCCAATATTGGCGCATTAAATAATTATGCTTATTATCTGTCTGTGGAACGTCGTGATTTGGACAAAGCGGAGGAGATGAGTTACAAAACGGTGAAAGCTGAACCTAATAATTCAACCTATCTCGACACTTATGCCTGGATTCTTTTCGAAAAGGGAAACTATGCCGAAGCCCGTATCTACATTGATAATGCGATGAAGAACGATGGTGAGAAAAGTGATGTGATTGTGGAGCATTGCGGAGATATTTATTTTATGACCGGTGATGTGGAAGGTGCGTTGAAATACTGGAAGAAGGCACTGGAAATGGGTAGCGAGTCGAAGATGTTGAAACAGAAAATAGAAAAGAAGAAATATATTGCGGAATGAAAAGAATAGTTTATCTATTGTTGGTGGTGGTAGTGTTGGCAGGCTGTAAGAGTTCGAAGCATTTAGCGACCTCGGAAACTAAGACTTCGACAAAGACGCAGACCTCCAGTTATTTGGCTTCCAAGCTTCAATTGACCATTCCCGGTAAGAAGGGGAGTATGTCTGTAGGGGGAACCCTAAAAATGAAAACTCATGAGCGGGTACAAATCTCCTTATTGATGCCTATTCTCCGTACGGAAGTGGCACGTATAGAAGTAACTCCCGACGAAGTGCTGCTTGTAGACCGGATGAATAAACGCTTCGTTCGTGCAACAAAGGCTGAATTGAAGAATGTGTTATCGAAGAATGTGGAATTCTCCCGTTTGGAAAAGATATTGATGGATGCTTCTCTTCCTGGCGGAAAGACAGAACTGACAGGAAAGGATATAGGAATCCCCTCATTGGAAAAGGCTAAAGTTCAACTTTATGAGTTTTCGACACAGGAGTTTTCAATGACTCCGACGGAACTGACGTCTAAGTATAACCAAATTCCTTTGGAAGAATTAGTAAAAATGCTGGTAGCTTTATTATGATGAAACGTTTCTTTGTTATTCTAATCAGTTGCCTTTGGTTGGCAGTTCCTCTTTTCGCTCAATCGAACAAGTTGATTCGTGAGCTGGAAAGTAAACGCGGCACGCTGCAAAAACAGATTGCCGAATCGGAATCTATATTGAAGAATACAAAGAAAGATGTGGGAAGCCAGTTGAACAGCTTGGCTGTGTTGACGGGGCAGATTGAAGAACGGAAACGCTATATCATGGCTATAAACAATGATGTGGAAGCTATCCAGCGTGAACTGGCGTCATTGGAACGTCAGTTGAGAGGGTTGGAGAAGGATTTGAAAGATAAAAAGAAGAAATATGAAGCTTCTGTCCAGTACTTGTATAAGAATAAGTCGATAGAGGAGAAGCTGATGTTTATTTTTTCGGCAAAGAACTTGGGACAGACTTACCGCCGTATGCGCTATGTCCGTGAATATGCTACTTATCAACGTCTGCAAGGGGAGGAAATCCTGAAGAAACAAGAACAGATACGCAAGAAGAAAGCGGAACGGCAACAGGTGAAAGCTGCCAAGGAGAGCCTGCTGCAGGAACGCGAGAGCGAAAAGGTCAAGCTGGAGGAACAGGAAAAGGAGAAGCGTACGTTGGTGACTAATCTGCAAAAGAAACAGAAAGGATTGCAGAATGAGATTAATAAAAAACGCAGGGAAGCCAATCAACTGAATGCCCGTATTGATAAATTAATTGCGGAAGAAATAGAACGTGCCCGTAAGCGTGCACAGGAAGAAGCCCGTCGTGAAGCCGCTGCACGTAAGAAAGAGGAAAGTAAGGAGGGGAAATCCACTGCAACGGAAGCGGCTGCGAAATCGAAACCTCTTGATGCTTATACCATGAGCAAGGCGGATCGGGAATTATCGGGTAATTTTGCTGCTAACCGCGGAAAACTGCCAATGCCTATATCCGGAGCTTATATCATTACCAGCCGTTACGGGCAATATGCTGTAGAGGGCTTACGCAACGTGAAACTGGATAACAAGGGTATTGATATTCAGGGAAGACCGGGTGCACAGGCACGTGCCATTTTTGATGGAAAGGTGGCGGCTGTATTCCAATTGAACGGATTATTTAACGTTCTCATTCGTCATGGTGATTATATTTCTGTTTATTGCAATCTTTCTTCTGCCTCCGTTAAGGCTGGTGATACGGTGAAGACGAAGCAGTCTATCGGCCAGGTCTTTTCCGACGCTACGGATAATGGGCGGACGGTATTGCATTTCCAGTTGCGCAGGGAGAAAGAAAAGCTGAACCCTGAACCTTGGCTGAATCGATAATTGAATTAAAAACACACACAGAGAATGAAGTTAACTAAAATACTAATATGCTTGCTGGTCTTCTGGGCCGGAACATTATCTGCGTCTCCTTATTTTTCATTCAAGAAATACCAGGTGGAGGATGGGTTGTCTCATAATACCGTGTGGTGTGCCCTTCAAGACAGTTATGGCTTTATCTGGCTGGGTACCAGTGACGGATTGAACCGTTATGACGGACGAGGCAATAAAGTGTACCGGAATGTTCTCAACGACAAATTTTCATTAGAAAATAATTTTGTAGAAGCCTTGATAGAAGTGGACAAGACTATCTGGGTTGGAACGAACTCCGGACTTTATATTTATGACCGCGATACCGATCGTTTTTCTTATTTTGATAAAACTACGCAGTATGGTGTATATATCAGTAGTGAGATTAAAAAGATTATAAAGACGGAAAATGGTCTTATCTGGATTGCGACTTTGGGACAGGGATTTTTTATTTATGATCCGAAAACAGAGGTGTTGACTCAAAATAGTGTCCAGACTTCTTTTGTGTGGGACCTTTGTCAGAGTGCCGATCAAAAGAGGGTGTATATCTCTTCTCTACAGGAAGGATTGTTGTGTTTTGACGAGAATGGCAAGTTTCTCCGGGCATACGAAATCTCATTGGAAACAAATGCCTCCGATAGTTATAAGGTGAACTGCATTCAGAATATCGATGGAGAAATCTGGATTGGTGCAGGAAGCAATCTGCTGAGTCGCTTGGATGAACGAACCGAAGCTATAGATAACTACAGTGGTTCGGCGTTTAATTTCGGAGCTGTTCATTGCTTGTTGAAGTATACGGATAAAGAGTTGTTGGTAGGGACTGATAACGGGCTTTATCTGTTCAATCAGAATACAAACACATTCCAGCGGGCGGATAATCCGGCGGATCCGAGAAGTTTGAGCGATCAGACCATCAATGGAATGATGTGGGATGCTGAAGGAGCTCTTTGGGTGTTGACCAATCTGGGAGGAATCAACTATATGTCCAAGCAAACTAAACGCTTTGATTATTATTCGCCTGCCTATTTGTCCGGGGTGCCGGGAGCAGGGGAGGTGGTTGCTCCTTTCTGTGAGAGTAAAGATGGGAATATCTGGATTGGAACTCAAAGCGGTTTGTATTTCTTTAATGCTGCTACCCAAGAGCTTTCTCCCTATGCTATTGGAGGAGCTAAAAGTCAGAAATATGATATTCGTTCTTTAATGTTGGACGGCGACTACTTATGGATCGGGACTTATGCCGGAGGAATACGGGTTGTTAATTTGCGCACAGGAGCAGTGAAGGCTTATACTCACTCTCGTGGAATCCCGAATACAATTTGTAGCAATGATGTGTTATGTATCTATAAAGGACGGAAAGGAGATATCTATGTAGGGACGAGTTGGGGATTATGCTGTTATGACTCTGCGAAAGATAACTTTATGACTATCACAAGTGTCGGTTCAATGGTTTCTGTTGTCGATATATATGAGGATATGTACAATCATCTTTGGATTGCGACTTCCAATAGTGGTGTGTTTTCTTACAACACGATGAATGCCCATTGGAAGCATTATCAGCATGAACGGGAAGACTCGACCACAATTACCAGCAATTCGGTCATCACTCTGTTTGAAGATGCGAAAGGAACCATGTGGTTTGGTACTAATGGAGGAGGGTTGTGTTCCTTTGATCCTAAAACGAAAACATTCATTGAATTTGATCCGCATAATACCTTATTACCTAATAAGGTTATTTATGCGATTGAACAAGATCAGGGAGGTGATTTCTGGATATCCAGTAATGCCGGAATTTTCAAGATTAATCCTCTCACTAAAGATCATTTCCGACAATTTACGATTAATGATGGTTTGCAGGGAAATCAGTTTATGGCTCGATCTTCATTGAAATCATCCGAAGGAAAATTGTATTTTGGTGGAATAAATGGCTTTAATGTATTTCAGCCCGAACAGTTTGTGGATAACAAATACATTCCTCCGGTTTATGTGACCGACATCCGGTTGCCTTATCAGACTGATGAACTGGAAGTAAAGAAACTGCTTCAGTTGGATAAACCGCTTTATATGGCCGATAAGGTGACTTTATCTTATGAGAACAACAGTTTCTCCATCCGATTTGTCGCTCTTAGTTTTGAAGATCCGGCAAAGAACCGATATTCTTATATACTTCGGGGAGTGGATAAGGAATGGATTATGAATACCGAGAATAATGTGGCTTCTTATACCAATTTGCCTCCCGGTGAGTATCTGTTCGAAGTCAGAGGTTCTAATAATGACCGTCAGTGGAATGAGAAGACTACTACTTTAAAGGTGGTGATTACTCCTCCCTGGTGGCGTAGTACTTTGGCTTATGTTGTTTATGTTCTCATGTTATTGGGATGGATCGGCTGGATGGCCTGGCGATGGAATCTCCGCGTTAAACGCAAATATAAACGGCGGATGGAAAAATATCAGACTGCCAAGGAACAGGAAGTTTATAAGTCGAAGATTAGCTTCTTCATCAATTTGGTGCATGAGATACGTACTCCGCTTAGTTTGATACGTCTTCCCTTGGAAAAACTGTTGGAGAAAGAGCGTGAAGGGAAAGATCTCAAGTATCTGTCTGTGATAGATAAGAATGTAAATTATCTGTTGGGAATTACTAATGAATTGCTTGACTTCCAGAAAATGGAGAGTGGCACGCTGCATTTGAATTTGAAGAAGAGTGATATTAAGGAACTTGTCAGTGATGTTTATAACCAATTTACAAGCCCTGCTGAATTAAAGGGAATTGATTTACAATTGACTGTTCCAGAACAAGAGCTGGTGTCTACGGTGGATCGGGAGAAATTAAGTAAGATTCTTGTTAACCTGATGGGAAATGCCATCAAATATGCTCATGCGCATATTGAATTGAAACTAGTTGTCACTGATAAAGGATATGAGATACAGGTGAATGATGATGGTCCCGGAATACCGGATGAACAGAAACAAAAGATATTTGAAGCTTTCTATCAACTGCCTGATGATAAGGTGGCTACGGCTGTAGGTACCGGTATCGGATTGGCTTTTGCAAAGTCTTTGGCGGAGGCTCACCAGGGAGATTTGTACTTGGAAGATAATGTTGGAGGCGGTTCTTCATTTATATTGTCTCTTCCGGTCAAAGAGTGGGAGACGGAGAAAACGGCTGATATTGTAGAAATGCATCCGGAACATGTGGATGCTTCTGATGCTGTATCTTCGGAGTATTCAGGGAAGAAGTTTACGGTTCTGCTGGTTGAGGATAATGTTGATTTATTGAATCTGACTCGCGAGTCATTGGCAGAATGGTTCCGTGTGTTGAGGGCTTCCAATGGTCGTGAAGCACTTGAAGTGCTTGCGCAGGAAAATGTAGATGTCATAGTAAGCGACGTTATGATGCCGGAGATGGATGGTCTGGAACTTTGTTGCAAAGTGAAGTCTGAAATCTCTTATTCCCATATTCCGGTCATTTTATTGACGGCAAAAACCACTTTGGAGTCTAAAGTCGAAGGACTTACATGTGGAGCAGATGTATATGTGGAGAAACCATTTTCTATCAAACAACTTCATATGCAGATCGAGAATTTGCTGAAGTTGAGGCAGTCTTTCCATAAATTGATGGTGAGCCTGGCTGGGGATACGGTGGCTGTTTCGACAACGGACTTTGCGATGTCGCAGAAAGACTGTGAATTCATTGCGAAGATACAAGGGGTGATAGCCGAACAGCTGGCAGATGAGAACTTTTCGATAGATACCTTGTCTGAACAGATGAATATGAGCCGTTCCAATTTCTATCGGAAGATCAAGGCTTTGTCCGGAATGTCACCTAATGATTATTTGAAGACACTTCGTATGAATAGAGCTGCTGAACTGATTATGAGCGGTACCCGGATTTCTGAAGTGGCAGCACAGGTGGGATTTACTTCTTCTTCTTATTTTGCGAAATGTTTTAAAGCGCAATATGGCGTATTACCTAAAGAATATAATGGTCAGCCTCCGGTTTCAGGTGAGGAGTGATAGATTGCATAAAGCATATAAAAAGACTCCTGCCGGGAAATATCTTATGATATTGCGGCAGGAGTCTTTTATAAAATAATCAATTGAATGCTTTTTATTTCTTTTTTTGTCCCGGATAAGGTTCTACCATACAACGTTTCGCCCACGCTTCGTAAGCTTTTGTCATTTCCGCTACTTTTTCAGGGTGTTGCGCTGCCAGATTATGCATTTCGCTCCGGTCTTCATTCAGGTTGTATAACTCCCATTTAGCGTTTTCTCCCGGACGAACCAGCTTCCATCCATCTTTAGAAAGAAATGCACGTTCATTGTAATGCTCGAATCCCAAATAGTCGTGTCCTTCACGATGTCCGTTCTTGAAAATAGGAACCAAGCTCTTACCTTCTAATGGAATGATGTCGTTTCCTTTGTATTTGGTAGGATAAGTAGCTCCCGCCATATCGATACAGGTTGCCATAATATCCATCACATGCCCGATTTCAGGAGTCATCTTGCCGACATTCTTCTTGATACCTTTCGGCCAGTGAGCAATCATCGGAGTACAGATACCTCCTTCATAAGATTTAGCTTTCCAGAAACGGAACGGTGTATTGGCTACGTTTGCCCAACGTGCTCCCAGTGAAGCATAAGTTGTTTCCGGTCCGGGCAGTACTTCTTTGTTATGAGGATAAACCATTTTCTCCCCTTTACGTGTCATGTCAGGACGGTCGTTTTCTCCAGGAGAGTAGTTCTGACAATTTTCATTGCTGCATCCGTTATCGGAAAGGAATAGAATCAATGTGTTTTCAAGCTGTCCTGTCTTTTCCAGAGCATCGATTACTTGTCCTATTCCCTGGTCCATACGGTCGATCATGGCTGCATGAACAGCCATGGCGCGAGCATCCCATTCAGCATGTGGATTATCTTCCCATTTATCTTTGAACTGTCTGTCAGACAGGAAATTATCCATGTCAGGGAATATACCCAGTTGTTTCTGACGTTCGTAACGTGCATTACGGATGGCTTCCCAACCTACTTTATAGGTATCCTTGTATTTCTCAATATCTTCCGGCAATGCGTGCAACGGCCAGTGTGGTGCTGTGTAAGCCAGGTACATAAAGAATGGTTTATCGTCTTTGGCATACTCTTTCACTTCTTTCACTGCACGGTCTGAAAGTGCCTGTGTGATGTAATATCCGTCGGGTACTTCTTTTACGGGTACTTCTCCTTCTACTAGACTGAATGGATCAAAATAATCTACCACTCCATAAATCGTACCATAATGGGTGTCAAATCCTCGATTCACCGGATAATGACAGAGGTCAGAGTAGGTTTCGTGGTATACGTGGTGTGCGAGCCATTCGCGTTGGTCTTTGCGTAAGGGAGTCTCGGCGATATGCCATTTACCTACCATGCTGGTTGCATATCCTGATTCTTTCAATACTTCAGCAATGGTAACTGCATTGCGTGATAGTGTACCCCGGTATCCCGGCAGGTGGTCATCGAAAGTCATTCGTCCGATTCCTGCCTGATGTTGATAAAGTCCTGTTAATAAGGAAGCGCGTGTCGGACAGCTCCGGCTAGTGTTATAGAAATGATTGAAACGTACTCCTTGTTTTGCCAGTTTGTCCAGATTAGGTGTGTGGATTTCACTACCGTAGCATCCCAAGTCGGAATAACCGAGGTCATCCGCCAGAATTACCAGGATATTAGGTCTCTGATCAGACTTTTTTCCTTTGACGTTTGCTGCAGTGTTGCCGGCTATCATTAGCGCCGCCGGCAGAATAAAAGCTTTAGAATTCATGAATATTATTGTTTAATTAGAGGTTTGTAATCCTTTGTCCTTGTTTTCGGCATACCACTGGCATACCTTTTTGCTCAACTTGGCAACCAGATCAGGATGCTCACTTGCGATATTGCTCTTTTCAAACTTATCCTTTTCCATGTCATATAGTTGTGCATCACTTCCGTCACCATTCACTAATAATTTCCATTTTCCGCTACGTATAGCTAAATGAGGGCTTTTATCATAAGCATTTCCGGGGAACATGAAGAATTTGTTTCTTCCGAAATCCCACATTAAATCAGTCTTGCGTTTAGCTTCCGATTTTCCGAGAAGAACTTTTGCATAGTTCTGCCCATCACCTTTGTAGCCTTTTTCAGTTTTGATTCCCGCTACTGAACATAAAGTCGGATATAAATCTACGGCACATAATACAGACTCATTATTTACCTGTCCGGCTTTAATCTTCTTAGGATATCTGACGATGAACGGCATGCGGATACCGCCTTCATAAAGACTATTTTTAGTTCCCCTCAGATAAGCGGAACGTACAGATTTGAAGCTAGGTGCGGGACCATTGTCACTGGTGAAAATAATGATTGTGTTTTCCGCCAGTCCCAACTCATCCAGTGCTTTGATAAAACGTCCGAGCTGTTTATCCATTTCCGCAAGTACGGGTGCAAACGCTTCCTGTGTTTCCCAGCTTTTTCTTTCCTTTTGTTTGAATTCCGGTACCCAAGGGGTGTGCATGTCATCCGGCCATAGGTTCAGGAAGAAAGGCTCATCTTTGTGATGTTTTACAAACTCAATACTTTTATCTACAAAGTATTCGGTACGTCTCCAGCGTTTCACACTGTCTTTATCCGACCATATCCACTTAGTAGCAGTGATTGCGGGTTCCGGATCCGGGCTCTCGTAAGTTGAAATGTATTCATCAAAACCGTAATTCTTAATAGAAGGAGCATCATGTACGTCGCGTCCGCCTCCCATGTGCCATTTTCCGATATGTCCTGTTGAGTAACCTGCATTTTGGAAAGCACGTGCCATTGAAGGCAACTTATCATCAAGGAAGTTACGTTGCTCGCATTTCCTATTGCTCGCTTTGTCGTTCAGGAAAGTGTTGATTCCCACTTCAAGAGGAAATAGACCTGTTGTCAGTCCGCAGCGGGATGGAGAACTAACCGGCGCAGAAGAATAATACTGATTGAATAATAATCCGTCCTGTGCCAATTTATCAATATTAGGAGTAGGAGCGAATTTACCTCCATAGCAACCGATATCACCGATACCCATATCATCGATATAGATAATTACTACATTGGGTTTTGTTTCAGCTTGTGTGTTAGCAATGGGGAGGAGGGCTCCCAACCAGGGTAAATGTTTTTTTAAGTTCATAATTATTTTGATTTAATTAACTTCAGTTTTTCGTGATGACTTTTCGCAAAAGTAGGGAAGATATCAGAGAAGGAAGGAAAAATACTAATCAATAAAGGAAAAAAAATGGTAGAATGATAGATTTCTCCTTTCTTCTGTTGATAAAACAGGAATAGAGAAGCTCGTAGAAACCGAAAACTTCTCTATTCTTCTAATTATTCTATGGTACTGTCATTGGAGAGAGTATCTTGAATGGGAGCTTTACTTTGCCACAGTTTTAGTCAGTAATTGTACCCATGAGTATTTAGTGTTTTCTACCCAATTATCCGGTGACACTTCGATTGTACCAGTTTTTGCTGTTATTTTTTGTATGCAAATCAATCCTTTCTTTCCATTGGCTGTTTTGAACAGATAAACTTTATTTGCTTGAATAGCTAAAACTTCGGAGGTCGGATCTGCCAGACTTTCTATCGGAGTTGCATTTACCTGGGAGATTGCATTAAATTCCGCTTGTGATAAAGAGGTTTCAGCAAATAATGTATGTTGTAAACCGCTAATTGTCATCAAACCATACTCACTTCTTTTAGCTGGTGAAACAAAAGCAGGTACTGCTTCACTTCCCGAAGACAAGATAACATCTCCGAGTGAGAAATCTACTTCGTTTGTATATTTCATGGCATCAGCAGCCATATAGGTGCGTCCAAGAAGCCATGTTGCATAATAACAACCATAGTAGGCCGAGGCTGTCTCTACTATTTCTCCATCTTTTCCGTAATCCGGATCGGAGAATAAAACGGAAGGAGTAATCTCTACCAATAAGTTGCGTTGGTACGTATGACCGTCGGCACCTAGAACGACTACTGTAATACAGGCATTTTCTTTTAAAGAAGTAAACTTGTAACTTGTCTCATAATTAGTGGTTCCGTCTGCAAATGACTGGGCAGTTTCTTCTATCAGATTTCCTTGCATTCCGGTTTTGGAATCTGCCTGGTAGATTTCAAAACTCATGATCTCTCCCTGTACTTTGACAGTTGCCGTGTATTCTGCAACTCCTTTCTCTAATGATACTCTATTGTTCTGATCGACATCTGCAAATTCAATTTTGACAGGTGCTTCATAATCAACTTCATATTTATCTGCGCAGCTAAATAGTCCGAATAAACTGATTGACAGAATTAATGCAATTATACTATTTGTTTTCATGACTTTATTTTTTTAAGTAAACATTCTATTTAGATTAGTATCCCGGATTCTGGTAGATATTCGGGCAGTTATTAACTTCATCCTGTGGTATTGGAGCCAAGTTCATACGCTCGTTATAATTACGTGTATCTAAAGTTACCCGTTGATATTCACCGTTAATTTTCTTTATTCCGACAGCCGGTAATCTCATTACATCTTTTGCTATCAGCCATCTTCTTATATCAAAGAATCGATGATCTTCAAAACAAAGTTCTACACGGCGTTCTTTGCGTATGCGTTCCCGAAGGGTTGCCTGATTATAATCTGCGGCCAGTAAGTCTGTCGTGATACCGGCACGGCGACGGATCCTGTTAAGTTGGGCTATTGCTTTCTCTCTGGCTGTGTTCGTATCTTCAGCTTCATTCTCGGCTTCTGCATAATCAAGCAGGATTTCTGCATATCTCATCATTGGAAAGTCCATGTAAGTGGTACCACCTTTTCGATGATCGATACGGTCATCCAGGAACTTTGTCAGGAAGTATCCGCTTCCCCATCTATATGATTTTGACAGGTCTATTGTAGCTGGCTTACCGTTGACCAGAGGCCAGGTAGCACCATCACATAGAATGCTTTGCGCCAAACGGGGATCCCTGTTAGCATAAGGAGAATTTTCATTGTAACCGGAATTCGGGTTGATGATGGCTTTCGTATTTGATTCGTAACCGAGAATGGGCTGTGAACCGTCGAGCATATCATAACAATCTACCAACCATTGGTCCGGGCAAGTCAGTAGCTCCTTATTTACATTCCAGGGGTCAAAGGCAGGCATCATTCCGTAAAGATCATTTGCCGGTGCGCGGAGAAATCCCATGATTACCTCACCATTGGCACGAGTATTGAATAATCGTGTGTAGCTCTTTTCCGGAGTGGTCGGATCTTCATATAAACGATAGAAATCTCCGTTGTCAGAATATTCAATCATATCGTAGGCAGCATCAGCAGCTTCCCTCCAGGTCACTCCGGACGCATTGTGTAAGGGACTTGCTGCATAAAGTAATGTGCGTGCCAGATAGCCTAGGGCTGCTCCCCGGGTAGCTCTTCCGTAGTCTGCCGCATCGTATTTGTCCGGCAATACTCCCGGTTCTGCAAGTTCTTTGAATTCATTAGTAATCCAACGGACGGTGGTCTCTAACGATTCACGTTTGATTTCATCATAAAGCAACGGATCGAGTTCTTTGTCTCCGATTACTAATGCTCCGTAGAAACGAAACAGTTCGTGGTGATACAATGCACGCAGAAAACGTACTTGATTTTTCAAGGAGATCTTCTCTGCATCCTCCAGAGGTGAACGGTCTACGTTGTTTAGGAAGGTGTTTGCAGAACGAATGGCCTTATAGTAGAATATCCAGGGATGGTCACCGCCAATCAAACCTTTGGAAGCATCAATTCCTCCCTTGATAAATTTTTCGAGTTCGGGAATGACTGCACCTCCGGCACGGGTTGTATTTCCGGCTCCATCGTCTGTTGCGTTGTCAAGCATACAAGGTGAACCGCCAATGTTTGCCAAAAAGCCAAAGCTGCCCAGGCGGTCTCTCCCCATGCGCATACGTGCATACAAGTCGTATGCAACTTTGCGGGTCAAGGTAATGTCCGAATAAACTTTCTCTGTATCTGTAAGATCCAGTTCGGTTTCTTTCATCAGGCTATCTGCACTACAACTGGTAAGCAGGACAGCCGTTACAAAGGATATAAATAGTTTTCTCATAAATTATTCATTTCAAACATTAGAAATTCAGGTTGATACCAAAATTTATTACTTTTTGTTGTGGATAGAATTGTCCATTGCTATTGTTCGATGATTCAGGGTCTACCTTTTTTACGTTATCCCATGTAAAGAGATTGTAGGCATTCGCATATACTCTAAGTGAACGTACTCCGAATTTTTTCAATAGTTTGCGAGGTATAGTGTAGCCTAACTGAATGTTTTTCAGACGCAAGTATTTGGAGTCTTTCAACCAATAGTCGGATTTATAATAATTAGGATGTGCGGCAGTGGCTGCTTTTGTGAAACGTGGATATGTTGCTGTTGCCGCTGTCTCCGGTGTCCATCTTCCGATATGCTCTTCGTAATAATTCCCCCAGAAATTATCCCATGCAATATCTTGTTGCAGATAGATAGATGAACGGGCAGCTCCCTGAAGTAATATGCTAAAATCAAATCCTTTCCAGTTCAAACCGGCGGCAAGAGAGAAGGTCATCTCGGGCACCGGATTGTAACCGATAGGAGCCTGGTCGTTGGAATCGATCACTCCGTCATGATTCAAATCTTTGTATTTAATATCTCCTGGTCGGCTTACTTGTCCGAATTGAACGGGAGAACTTGCTATGTCTTCATAAGAACTGAAGAATCCGTCGGAAATATAGCCGATAAACTGTCCGATAGGATTGCCGGTTTGTGACATATAGGAATAGGGTTTCACTGATTCACTTTTCTCTACAATCTCATTGTGGGCATATCCGTAAATCCCTTTTACGGAATATCCAAAATCTCCTTTTTGATCTTGATATCCTATTTCCAGATCATATCCCTGATTTGTTACGACACCATAGTTTATGGGAGCCAGTCCGTTTGAACCGGCTGCCTGAGAATATCTTTCCGGTTCACATAAGATGTTACTGCGACGTTCTTTAAAAAAGTCGATACTGGCAGATATTTTGTCTTTCAGCCATTTTGTCTCAAGTCCTAAGTTGTATTTCCGTGCAACTTCCCATGTGATGTTTTCATTGGCACTTTTTCCTTGAATCAGACCTTTAATCGCAGGATTGTGTGTCTCTCCAAAAGTGTACCCTAATCCTTCATCATATCCTGAACGATAATAGTAAGAGAAGCCTCCCAGCTTGTCATTACCAACTTCACCATAAGAGAAGCGTAGTTTAGTAAAACTTAAGATAGGGTTTTCTTTAAAGAAAGGTTCATTAGTCAGTACCCATCCCATTGATGCTGCAGGGAAGAGCTGATAACGGTGTCCTTCCGCAAAACGGTTTGAACCGTTATAACCTGCGTTAACTTCGAGCAGATAGCGATTTTCATAATCATAGTTTACACGTCCTACTAAAGCCTGATAGATATGAGGCACGTAAGAATAGCGTCCGCCGGGGGTGGAGGTGTAACTCATATTATAAAGTGCCAGTCCGGATACGTTATGTCCGGAGAAGGACTGTTTATAGCGAACTGCTGCTTCAATATACTTACGGTGTGTAGCTGCCGTTTTGTTAGTGGCTTTTGTTGGCAACACCATTTCAAGCCCTTGTTTATAGGTTTCGTTTACAGGATTATATTGATAGATATTGGGACGCTGCTGTATGCTGCGGTTATTGCTCCAACCGGCATCGTAAGAGAACTTTCCGTCTATACTTAATCCTTTTAACAGTTTCCTTAAGTTATATTTGAAAGCAAAATCTGTCTCAAGCTTATTGTTGAAATCAAGAAAAAAACCTGTATAACATAACGTTACGAGTGGATTTTGTCTCCATATCCCATCGGCAGCGGCATAGGTACCATTCGCATTCAAGATGGGGAATGCTTGAGGAGAATTGCGGTAGAACATACCGAACAAACGCATAGCTTCCTGTCCATCAGCATCGTAGCCATAGGGACGGTTCTGACTTCCGAAACGATAAGCAAGATTCACGGATACTTTAAAATCTTCAGTCAGATTGATATCGATATTTGAACGGGTAGTGAGCCTATTGTACCTGTATTCTGAATTATAGCCTTCTTTGTACAAGCCTTTTGCTACATCTGGTGAGGCTGCTAAAAGAGCTTGTATCGTTTCGTGTTCTTTAATTTTGTCCACATCTGTCTCAAACATACCTGTTTGAGTAAAGTATCCCACAGAGACAAAGTAGCGTACTGTCTTGTTTCCACCGGATAAGTTGACGTTGTATTTTTGTTGGAAACCATTCTTCGTAAACATATCTACAAAGTCATTGTCCGGGTGTGTGAACGGACTTTTTTGGGTACGATAGAGATAGTTATCGTATTCTGAAAGAAAAAGGCCTCGGGTATTACCAGTATCGGAAGGGTCAAAGCCGTCATTGATAGCACCTTCACGCATGAATCTTGAAACGGATTCTGCACTTAGAGTTTGAGATATAC
The DNA here is from genome assembly GCF_024793605.1 of Bacteroides sp. BFG-637. NCBI lineage: Bacteria > Pseudomonadati > Bacteroidota > Bacteroidia > Bacteroidales > Bacteroidaceae > Bacteroides > Bacteroides sp. BFG-637. Next base: position 2,148,991 of record NZ_JANUPD010000002.1, read on the forward strand.
GATTGAAGGAAGTAACACCGAATTCAGACGAGAAAGAAATTTGAGTTTCTCCTTCACGACCTCGTCGGGTAGTCACCAGTATCACACCATTTGCTCCTCGTACACCGTATACCGCCGTTGCAGAAGCATCCTTTAACACGGAGATGGTTTCAATATCATCAGGGTCGATTTGTGCCATAGGGCGTTCTACCCCGTCAATCAGTACCAAGGGGCTAGAATCGTTCAATGAAGCGCGACCACGAACAAACATCGTAGCCTGATCGCCACCGGGACGTCCGCTTTCCTGTCGGGTTACTAGTCCCGGGATGCGGCCGCCTAAAGCATTTGTGACACTTGATACAGGCATACTTTTCAAGTCTTGCGTCCCGACATTAGAAATGGAACCGGTGAGAGATACTTTTTTCTGTGTGCCATATCCTACAACAACGACTTCATCCAATTGCGCAACATCTTCTTCTAAAGTGACATTGATAAAAGGATGATTCTTTTTTATGGCAATAGATTGTTCAATAAAGCCAATCATTGAGATAAGAATTGTCTGTTCTGCTTCGTTGGACAATGTAAGAGTAAATTTGCCATCCAAACCAGTCACTATTCCATTATTAGTCCCTTTCTGAAGGACAGTAGCGCCAATCATCTCCATTCCTTGGGCATCTTTGACAATTCCGCTAACTTTGGTTTGTGCATAGACATGCCAGATGGAACTGGTTAAGCATATGAATAATATTATTATTTTTTTCATGTTTTCTATCTATTAAATAGTTTTGATCCCCATTACCAACCCGGATTTTGTTGAATGGAAGGGCTTTCCTTGATTACTTTCAGAGGAATGGGATGATAATACATGTAATCCTTAAAATTGCGTGCTTCATCTACTGTAAAGCGAGTATAATGAAGTCCGGAAACATTTTCTTCTACTTTCATTCCGACAATAGGTTCTCTTAGTTGATTGCCATCCATCCAACGTCGCAAATCAAAGTAACGATGTTCTTCAAAACAGAGTTCGATACGACGTTCTTGCTTCACCTTTTCCATGAAGTTATCATCTGTCACCCCATTAAGAAATTTATCATCTGTTCCGAATCCGGCTCTGGAACGTATTTTCTGTACGGCTTCTATTGCTGTCAAACCATAGCCTTCAGGGTCCGCATTCATGCCGTAAGCGTGATGCATGGCTTCTGCGTAGGAAAGTAGGATATCAGATAAGCGAATCATCGGGAATAAGTGGAAAACAGTACCTACATTAGCCTGTCCGAAGTTCAGGGTTTTGTCCAGGAACTTAGCCAAATAATACCCAGTATTGGTCGAACGGTTTTTCACTTGGTTGAGTCCGTCTATGGTTGTATTATCACTAATTCGCGTATAGATGGTATTCTTTCCATAAATCGAACCGTCATATCCAATAATTGCTGCCAGACGTGGGTCTCTGTTATTATACATGTTCTCGCCATCAGAAGAATGGGTATAATTACTTCCATCTTTCATAGTAAATGCATCGATTAATTGCTGTGAAGGTACTGTACCTCCTCCCTGATCTTTGGAAATAGTAGGGGGATAATGCCTGTTTTCCAGAGCATTGTCTTTGGCAGCTGTGTAGAACAATATGTATTCCTGATTAGGGTTAGCATGGATAAAGATCTTATCATACGTTTTAGCAGCAGTAAGAGCTATCAGGCTATATTTCTTATTTCCATTTGGGTTTATAGTTCCATCTGCATTCAGGTTAATTACATCTGCACAAGCTTTGGCGGCAAGTTGCCAGCGTTCTGTCACATCCGAGCCGTCAGTATACCCTAGTACTGGGTCATTATTATCTGTTCTGTTATAGAGTGGGCTTGCGGCGTAGAGTAACGTCTTGGCTTTAATGGCAAGTGCCATTCCTTTAGTCATACGGCCATAAGAACCATTCCCACCTTCCGGGTCAACTTTCAACACAGCGGCAGCACTCTCACACAACTGTACGATGTGATTGACACAGTCCTTGAAAGAGTCTCTTGCTTTTGTTTGCAGTTCAGGATCGTCGACTTCATAAATACGATCGACAATAGGAAAACCTCCGTAGTGTCTTAACAGGTTAAACTCAAATAAGGCCTGTAAACATTCAGTTTCCGCACAATAAGTGTCCTTAAATGCCTGGATATCTTCTTCTGTCTTATTTTGTAACACCAAGTCGGCTTCACGCAAATACTTGCGAGCAAAAACAGCTTGTTGGATTCCCTTGTATGAATTATTCCAGCATTCTTCAATCGGATTTGAAGAAGTGATATATCCACGAGACAACTTATGGATATCCGAATCTATGATTGTGCTTATTCCATCATTAGTGGCTGCATCTAAAAAGGCATTTCCTACGTGGTTGAAGCCTTCGGGAATATATGCATAAACCTGATTGATAGGTTTCAGATAGTTCTGCTCATTCGTAAAAATATCATCAGGTTGTGCCCAGTCATAGGGCATGTCATCCAGATAATCACAACCGGAAAGTGTAAGTGTTGCGCTTATTGCTAAATAAATTATCGATTTTTTCATGCTATCAGAATTTTAAGGAACAACCTATACTCATGTTTCTCGTCAAAGGAGCCGCCAGTGAAGGCGCTTCAGGATCAACCCATTTATATTTTGTCCAGGTAATCAGATTCGTTCCGCTAAGGAAAAGTCTCAATCCCTTAAGATGGATTTTCTGTATCATTTTTACAGGAAAGTCATAAGAAACTTCCAACGTTTTCAATCTTAAGAAATCAGCATCTTTCACATTTAATGTACTTATCTGCCTGTTGTTAAGATTGGCATTGTCCAGTGTTGTTAAACGTGGGAATGCTGCATTCTGGTGTTCGGGTGTCCAATAATCAAGTTGATGCTCAAATATGGTTCCGTTGTCTGTAAAAGGATTCATTACGATGTCCGAATATTGATGAGAGACTTTTGCTGCTCCCTGAAACAATGCGGTGATCGAAAATCCTTTGTAGCCGACTCCTAGATTAATGCCATACATCATTCTGGGAATATCTCCATATCCGATAGGTATCATATCGTTTACATCGATCTGTCCGTCTTTGTTTATATCTTCATAACGTACATCGCCTGGTTGGACATCAGAGAATGTTTGTACAGGAGAGGCTGCTATTTCTTCCCAAGAGTTAAAAAAGCCTTTTGCGATGTATCCTCGGTTTTCTCCCAAAGGACGTCCCTGATTCTTCAACCATTCGTATGGCTGATCTACTTCGCCATTTGCAATCAGCTCATTCGTGGAATAAGAGAATGTACCTCCTATGAAATAGCTCCAATCTGCGATATTTGAATTCCACATGGCAGATAAGTCTACTCCATGGCTATTGATCTTGCCTATATTCTGCTTAAATTCTTTTACATTACCGACAAGAGAGCTGATTTTATTATTAACTACGTACATATCATGACGGTTGTCCTTGAAAAATTCAGCTGTAACAGATAGGTGGTTTGAAAATAGTCTGGTATCTATTCCGATGTTCAGAATTCTTGCTTTTTCCCAAGTCAGTCCGGGATTTGGAAGTATATCCTGAATATATCCTCCAAGTTTTGTTCCCATGTTTACCCCTGTGATGTAGACATCGTTTTGCGGCCACATACGTCCCCTGTAATAAAAGGCATCTACACCCGATGAGTTGCCGACTTGTCCATAAGATGCTTTTAGTTTCAGGTAGGGCACTAATTTTTGGACATCTTTCCAAAAGGATTCGTTAGAAACAGTCCATCCGGCAGATACTGTAGGGAAGAAACCGAATTTGTGTCCCGGCCCAAATTTGTGAGAACCCTGATAAGCTCCGATAACATCGATGCCATATCTTTTATCATAATTATAGCCGAACCAACCGTTTACGCTTTGGAAGCGGGTTGGTAATACCATTTCATCATTGCTTTCATATTGTTCATAGAAAGCTAAAGCCGAAACTCCATGTTTTCCAAAGGTACGGTTATAATCTAATTGAGCCACGATACCGGTCCGGCGGAAAGAACTGGTATTATCTACCTTGTTTATCATCGAGTCATCCTCGCGGGTCCGGCGGAGAACGTTCTCATTCGTGGCGTCCTTTTCGTAATATGCGAAAGTTATTGTACGTCTGATAGAAGAAACTGTGCGTGAATCCATAGATAAAGCAATAGAAGCTTTTAATCCCTCTGTTATGAAGGAAAGATCCTGTGAGAGTTTCGTACGGAAAGAACCATACAATTGTTTGTCCTGGAAGTAACCGGAGCGGTTTAGCATTGCCCATGGATTTTCACGGAATGCATTTCCTGCTACAATTTTTCCATCTTCTGTATTGATAATATTGCCGTATTGATCTGTATACCCTTGATCACTGTACCATTCAGGGAAGATTCCTTGCGGTAATGTGACCACGTTTTTATAAATGTTTTCGGCTCCACTGCCAGGCCCGTTCTGGCTTTGATACCAGCCATACAAATTTACGTCCAGTTGGGTGGTGCGAGTTACAGCAAAATCAATATTGGAACGGATATTAAACCGTTCGGCAGAGTGATTGGTACTATAATCATGTGAATCATCCGTATTGAAGTAGCCATTGTTACGAGTGTACATTGCATTCACGAAATATGTACTTTTTTCAGTCCCTCCTTGGATATTAAGATTATAGCGCTGGCTCCATCGGGTATCTTTCAAGTATTTATCAGCCCAATCTACATTGGGATACAATATGGAATTAGGGTCATTGTTTGCATAATTCATAATGTCATAGTTGGAATACAGTGGATCCATATTGTCATTGTGACGGGCTATGTTATGCTGTCTTGCGTAATCGGCTGCATTTAATGACTCTAACTCTTTAAGTGGCTGTTGAGCTATTATTTGAGCTGTTAATTCAACCTGTGGTTTCCCTTTTATTCCTTTACGGGTTGTAACCAGAATAGCTCCACTGCCTGCACGCATTCCATATAAAGCTGTTGCTGCAGCATCTTTCAATACGGTAATTGATTCTACTTCGTGTGATGACAAAACAGCAAAATCCCGTTCTTGTCCATCAACCAGTACTAGCACATCGGATGAATTACTTCTCTGTCCTCTTATCCAGAATGAATTCTGTTCATTCACCAATCCACCACCTTGGACCTGCCGGGCAAAATAACCTGGTACCAATCCTGCCAATACTGCCGAGAGATTTGTAACAGGTAGATTGCGTAACTGTTTACCCGAGATAGTGTAGGCTGAACCGTTATAATCTCCCATAGGAAGTACACGATAACCTAAATCTAAAGGTAAATCTTCTTTGTTTTGGACATTTTGTGCCTGGCTTATAAGAAAACCGGGTAATAGTCCAACTAACAAAATTTCTCTTAAGAACTTCATACGTATAAATTTTGAGTTAACACCATAGTAGTTTTATTGATTATTCTGAACTTTGTCCATTAATACCTTCATCCAGTATCCTCCGATTACTGAACGTGCTCTGAAGCCGACCCATCTGCCGCTGTCTGTATGATGCCAGTCACTGATAGGTACACGAGATACCGTTTCGTTGATATATTTATAGAGAGGATTAGCAAATTTCTGAAAAGTTTCTTTATCCGGAGACATAGCTGCTGTCCACATAATCCAGTCGGATTTTGTATACTCTTTGCGGGAATCTAAAGGAAGTCCATAAGGATTCTGTTTTGTCAAGTAATAGCTGATTTCTTTTCCGATTACATTATTAGGGAACAGATTCAGATTCCACAACTTATCCCAAACCATATTGTATTTTTGGCTCCAAGTGTTCTTACGGTCAAAAGCCAAACGGTAATGGTCGCCTTCATTTGCCATTTCCTCCCACTTCACCGCCATTTTCTTGGCTGTCGCTGCATACTTATCTGCCACATCATTCAAACCGAGCATACGAGCCATCTCGCTATATCCGGCTACGCCCATAATCGCTTTCACTGAAAGGTTGGCATTGTGCGCCCAATGCCCGGCGAAGTCATCCGTGCAAAGTTGGTTTTCCGGGTCCTGTCCATACTCTACTAAATAATTAGTCCATGTAGTTAAAATGTCCCAATATTTCTTAGCATAATCAGCATTACCTTCGATCTTCGAAATGGCTGCTGTTAGAATCACCATGTTACCACTTTCCTCAATTGGCATATCACCACCATAAACTTGTCCATTAGCTATTGGGTAAGTACCAAGGTCATGTGCAGCAAAAGGTTTATTCCAGCGACCACTTGCACTATATTCGAAAATACTGGTCATCATCGCTTTCTCCAAATCTGGATTATAAACGAGGAACAGAGGGGCGGACGGATAGGTCAGATCGACTGTATTGATACAGCCATTACTGTTATTCTCTTTAGAGAACCACATCAGATTACCTTCTTTATCAGTAAAGAGCTTGTGAGCAGAAATAACTTGACGATAGGCTGCAGAGCAGATTTCTGCATATTTTTTGCCACCTGCTTTTTCTGCATCACTATAAATAAGTTCGTCAAGTGCACGACAACGCTCCATGATGGATTGATAGTTATCTCTTAGTTTCTCGAAAGCATCAAAAATCGTCACTTTACCATCATGTTTCCAATATCCCATACGTTTTTCATACATATATTCAATAGAATAAATGTCATCATAACCGATCATCATGAAACCATCTTTACCATCTTTGGTAACAGTTCCAAAATTATGTACATAAGCCATTGCAGGAGTATTTTCTTCTCTGCGAGTGATCCATTTAGTTTTACTTGAAGCTAAAGTTCCATTTTTAGCAAAAGATTCTTTCATTCCGCTATAGTCACCCAAGCTTACAGATTTTCCTGCTCCATTTACACTACCAAGATATACATATCCCCAATCCGCACAAATCAAATCACCTTTACGATCACAGATCGGTTGATTAATAGTACCAGCCTCTACATAACTAATACCATTTTTTGATAATGTGCGCGCAATAGTGGGTTGGGTTGTTTCATTCACTGCTAACTCCGGAGTAGTTTCTATATAAAATTGTACATCGTGCTCTTTTTTATCAAGAGGACGTACACGATAAGAGATGTAGTTAATCGGAGTTGAAAGCAAGTCCAAATCATCTATCAATTGAGGTGCTGTAAATACGACATCTAATTCGACTGGGCCACAAGTGAATGTATAGTAACTGGAAGTGGCTAATACATCTACCGACTTCTGTATGGCTTCATTATCAAATGTTACTGCATTTTTCTTTTCACGATATAAACCGAAATCCACGTAAGATCCTCCAGTTGTGTTATGACAATGTGCGGCAATCACATTTTTACCACTACGAAGTTTCTTCTTTGCTTCATCTGAAAGTTTTAGGTTTACATTATTCTTCCATACGAGATCCGTAGCCACCAGTCTTTCCCCATTTAAATATAATTCGAATACATCGTCGTGAGAATAAATGAGAAAAATATTTTCTGTTAAATCCAAATCATTAATTTCAAATGTACGTCGAATATAAATATCTGTATTATCTCCTTTCCATTCTGTACGGACCCGTGGCATATCACGGCTGCCGAAGGCAGCTTTACCTTTTTTCCAACTACTATCATCAAACTGGAATTCTTGCCATCCATTTGCGGGTTGGCTATTAGTATATGCCGCCTCCCAGCGTTCCACATTCGTCATGGGAGCAATAGGTATTAGAGCCACTTGATCTTTACCCAGGAAACGATACACTTTACCATCTACACGTAAGGCTCCTACTAAAGGCTTTTTAGCTGTAGTCCAGTGTTCTGTACTTCCTTCCATCAATTTATCATAAGGAGACCAGATAGAGAAGTGAGGATCTGAAACAACGATAGGTACTGATGGAGTACGTAGCGCTACCTCTTTTACTGGTTTAAATAAGTTGCCGGTTTGAGCATTTGCAAATAAACCGACCGAAAAGACCATTACTGTTAGTAGTTTCTTCATAAATATTTTCTAATTAATCTACAATTTTAAGGTTACCCATCTACAATCTTGTTTACCAATAAAGAAAAACAAACCCTACATTTTCTTTTATTCTTCTTTTTACTTTACTACTATTACCTCTTAAAAATGCAATTTTACCTTTCTTATCGCTATACCTAAATAATATATAAAATCAGTACTGTCGAACATTGATAAATGCTAGGGGAAAAGTTAATATAGAATTGTGTGTTTCAGGCAGACCTGGGAGTCATACAAATCCAACTGTTTTTCTATAGCATTTTATTTGTAACGCTACAAAATAATGGAATTAATGCTAAATATTAGGAAAATCTGTGTTCAAGAAAGGACAAAATCTATTCTTTTTTCATGTTTTGAACGTTTTTAAAGTATAAAAAAGGTCTGTTACAGTATGATTTGAGTAGTTTTTTTCTTTTTGAGCAATTTTTATCCACTTTTTTTAAAGATAGCGCAATACATTTTGAGATTCTAGCTTTTAACGATGAGATATTGCTCATTTCAGATAGCTTTTGTAACTTTGCAATACGAATGCAATACAGATTTTACTATCGCCAAATATACTCCATATATTAAACCAAGGTACGTCACTCGAGAGGGGACTACTGTCCTTTATGTTCGATATAACTACAATCGAACTAAGCGTACGCTCATCTCTACTGGATACAGTATTAAACCAGAACACTGGGATTCTAAAAAGAGATGGATTAAGCGCGCTTGTCCAAACTATGATGAGATTGATGCCTGTCTGATTAGAATGACATCCAAGCTTGGAGAAATTCTTACATATGCAAAGATAAATGGAATAAGTCCAACCGTAGATTTTGTTTTACTTGAACTAAAAAAGAATAGAGAATATGAATTACGACCTAATCGGGTAGATATCTTTGATGCATTAGAAAGATATATTACAGAAAAAGCTCCAGTTGTTTCTGCAGATCAAATAAAAGACTACCGAACACTTCGCAAACATCTGGTCGCTTTCAAAGAACATTCATCGCAACCAATTACTTTCCATAACCTGAATCTTATATTTTACAATGAATTTATGGACTATTTATTTTATAAAGTTATAAAGCCCGATGGAAGTGTTGGTTTACTCACTAATTCTGCTGGAAAAATTGTACGTTTGTTAAAAGGGTTTGTTAATTATCAAATAGATAAAGGAGTTATTCCTCCAATTGACTTGAAGCATTTTAAGGTCGTAGAAGAAGAAACTGATGCTATTTATTTAAGTGAAAAGGAACTTTCAACAATACACGAGTTAGATTTGTCAGATGATAAGCAATTGGAAGAGATTAGAGATGTTTTTATTACTGGGTGTTTTACAGGACTACGATATAGTGATCTCTCAACATTAAGTCCTGAACATATTGATTTAGATAATGAGATTATAAATCTCAAACAGAGAAAAGTGCATAAAGCTGTCATAATCCCTATGATCGATTATGTACCGGAAATACTCAAGAAGTACAACTACGATTTACCTAAAATTCCTAGATATATATTCAACGAAAGAGTTAAAGAATTAGGGCGAAGAGCAAAACTAGAACAGAAAATCGAAGTTGTTCGCAAAAAAGGAAAGGAACGGGAAAAGAGAGTCTATGAAAAATGGGAGATGATCTCTTCTCATACCTGTCGACGATCGTTTTGCACAAATATGTATTTATCCGGCTTTCCTGCTGGAGAGCTTATGCGCATATCTGGGCATAAGAGTCCATCTGCATTCATGAGATATATAAAGGTTGATAATCTACAGGCTGCAAAAAGACTAAAAGAACTTCGAGCTAAACTTGCCAGGTAAAGATTGAAATATTTTATCTTAGTTATTTCAAATTATGTTCTATTTTTCATGTATGCAGAAGAATTAATCTTCTATTGAGTTGCTAAATAGAAAAAAGAAAGTCACATTTACATCATATATATTCCTTTTATTGAATATATATAGCATAATTCTTTATAAACATGTACTTTTTCATACTATCGAAAACGAGTTTTGATATAATGAAACAAGTCGTTGGTTTAAAAGAAACATCTCCTACCTTTAAAAGAAACCACTTATTGGTTTAAAATGAACTATGCTATGGCTTCCTGAATAGGTTTCTAACATCTATTTTTCTTGTTTTCTTAAGCTATTATACGATAGCATTTCTCTGCAAAATAGTATAAAAAGATAGATAATTCATTCTGGAAAGCCTCATTTACGTCGTGTTCATTCAATAAGAGCCATTATTCAATCTATTTGATTTTTTATATCTCAAAATGTTGCCAGTTTTTATATCATAAAAGAAGTTACATAGATAAAAAGGGAAGAGAGAGAGGAAAAATATTCATTTTTTCAGATTAGTCCATATTTCATCTTAGACTACCATTATATTCATCCATTAGCTTTTTTATTTATTAAAAGTCTACTCATAAGTTAGAATTTTGTACTTTGTTTGATGCCCATAACAACACAAAGACAACACGAAATAACGATAATTCATTGTGTAACAACTAGTTATTTACTGTCAACTTAGTCTGGACAGGACCCAGGCAATCAACTTTGTACAGATGATTTTGCAGGTCATTGGGCTCACAATGCCAATCTTTCAGTGAAAGCGATTATGGGTGTAGCCGGATACAGCGAGATAGCTCGTATGCTTGGAATGAATGATGTGGCTGATAAATATGCAACGATAGCTAAGAAAATGGCGGTGAAATGGGAAGAAATGGCAAATGAGGGTGATCATTACCGTTTGGCCTTTGACCGTAAGAATACCTGGAGCCAGAAATATAATATAGTGTGGGATAAGATGTGGAGTCTAAATTTATTCCCAAATAATGTAATAAAGAAGGAGATTGATTATTATTTAACAAAGCAGCATCCTTACGGACTGCCTTTGGATTCCCGTAGAGAATACACTAAATCCGACTGGATTATGTGGACAGCGGCTATGTCACCCAATCAATACACATTCGAAAAATTCGTATCCCCCCTTTATAAATATATCAATGAAACAAATTCTCGAGTACCTATTAGTGATTGGCATGATACAAACAGTGGTGACTGGATAGGATTTCGTGCACGTTCAGTGATTGGGGGATATTGGATGCAAGTATTGATGAATAAATCTTATGAAGTGTTTGAGTTAAAGAATTTCTATTATTAATTAAAATGAAAAACATGAAAAGTAGAATGAAAAAAGTATTGAATGAATGGCAGTGGATGATACTGGCATTACTTGCAATTTGTAATTACAGTTGCAAGAATGAGAACAATGTAAAAGTAGGTGTTTTTGATCCTTCAAGCCCTATGACAATTTCTGATTTTACTCCACATGAAGGTGGAGCATATCAAAAACTTTTAATCTATGGGGAAAATTTTGGAACTGACGCTTCTAAAGTAAAAGTGACTATTGGTGGAAAAAACGCAATTGTTATTAATGTGAAACACACTCATATTTATTGTTTTGTTCCTTCTGGAGCCTTTAATGGAGAAATAGAAGTAACCGTAGGTGAAGGAGAAAATAGTATAACAGCTGTTGCTGATAGAAAATTTGAATATCAGAAAAAGATGGTAGTAGGAACACTTTGTGGTTATCGCAATAATCGTGATGATCAAGGATGGAAAGATGGACCATTTGATGGTCCCGATGGTATCAGATGTTGCGGTTTTGCTAATAGCGGTCGTATGGCATTCGATCCGCTAAATAAAAATCATATATATATATGTTATGATGGTCATAAGGCCATACAATTGATTGACTTGGAGAAACGTGAACTTTCTTCACCTTTGAATATTAATACCGTGCCTACTAACCGCTTGCGTAGTATAACCTTCAACAAAAAAATAGATGGATATGCTGATGAGGCACAATATATGATCATATCAGTTGACTATGATGGTCGGGGAGATGAAAGTGCCAGTGTTTATATCATCAAACGTAATGCAGATGGAACATTCAATGATAATTCTGATATTCAATTGCTAGCTTCTTATAAACAATGTAATGGTGCCTCTATTCATCCTATTAACGGGGAACTCTATTTTAACAGTTATGAAAAGGGACAGGTATTTCGTTTGGACTTAGCTGAATATTTCAAAACAATCAGAAATAATCAGGATTGGGATCCAGTCGTAAAAAAACATCCGGATATCTTCAAACAACTATTTACTATTGCTGACCCTAGTTGGGAGTTTCAGATTTTTATTCATCCTACAGGCAAATACGCTTATTTTGGAGTCATTAATAACCATTACTTTATGCGCTCTGATTACGATGAGGAGAAAAAAACATTCATTACTCCATATAATTTTGTGGGAGGTTATAAACAAAGTGGTTATAAAGATGATGTAGGAACGGTGGCGCGCATGAATCAACCTAGCCAAGGTGTGTTTGTCAAAAATGACGAGTATATAGGTGAAAATGATGAGTATGATTTTTATTTTGTAGATAAGCTCAATTTCTGTGTCCGAAAAGTAACTCCGGAAGGTATCGTTTCTACATATGCAGGACGAGGAATATCTACAACTTTGGCTGATGGCAACCAATGGGGAACGGATGATGGTGATTTGCGCGAAACAGCACGTTTTCGCGATGTTACCGGGCTTGTTTATGATGATGAGAAAGAGATTTTCTACATTCATGATCAAATAGGACGTACCATTCGTACCATTTCAATGGAGAAAGCTGTAGCTATCGGTGACAAGACAGTGGATGACGAATATAAATAAAAGAAACTAACAAATAAACATACTATTGGAATATGAAAAAAATATTAGCTATTTTCTTATTGGTCGCAGTAGTTCCATTGACAATATTAGCACAGCAAAAAATTACTGTAGGAGGAATAGTCACCGACACACAAGGGGAGCCAATGATTGGCGTAAACATTACTGTAAAAGATGTAGCCGGTTTGGGTACTATTACAGATATTAACGGTCAATTCATCATTAAAGTAGAACCCTATCATCGTCTGCTATTCTCATATATTGGATACGATAATGTGGAAGTGCTTGTGAAGGAACAGCGTACTGTTAACGTAACAATGAAGGAGTCAGAAGCGAGCAAATTGGACGAAGTTGTCGTTACTGGTATGGGGACTCAAAAAAAGCTTACCGTAACGGGAGCTGTAACGAACGTAGATGTAGGTGAGCTGAAACGTTTTCCAACTTCTAATATCTCTAATGCATTAGCAGGTAATGTACCGGGTATTATTGCCCAACAAACTTCCGGACAACCGGGGAAAAATACATCAGAATTCTGGATACGAGGTATTTCGACTTTCGGAGCTAGCTCGAGTGCTTATATTTTGGTAGATGGATTTGAACGCAGTAGCTTGGATGAAATCAATATTGAAGACATCGAGTCGTTTACAGTATTGAAAGATGCTTCCGCCACTGCCATTTATGGCTCTAAAGGAGCTAACGGTGTGGTACTGATTACAACCAAGCGCGGTAAAGCCGGAAAGATAAATATTGATGCTAAAGTGGAAACCTCTTACAATACTCGTACTATTACACCAAAGTTTGTAGACGGCCTTACATATGCAGGATTGATGAACGAAGCGTTGGTGACCCGTAATAAGGGAGTGGCCTATCAACCTGAAGAACTGGAACTATTTCGTACTCAAATGGATCCGGATTTTTATCCGAATGTAGATTGGTTAGACTTGATTTTGAAAAATGGTGCATGGAGTTATCGTGCCAATCTGAATATGCACGGCGGTGGTAATACTGCCCGTTACTATGTGTCTGCAAGTTATACAGAAGACCAAGGTATGTATAAAACTGATGAAACATTACGGAAAGATTACAATACAAATGCCAACTATAAGCGCTGGAACTATCGTATGAATGTGGATATTGATATAACAAAGAGTACTATTCTGAAGTTAGGTGTAGCTGGCTCGCTTGCTAAGCGCAATAGTCCGGGATTAGGGGACGATACTTTGTGGGGAATGCTTTTCGGATATAACTCTATTGCTTCACCTGTGTATTACTCCAATGGATATACACCTATTTCTCATAGGGATAATGTGAATAAGCTCAATCCATGGGTAGCCTCCACACAGACTGGATATAATGAAAATTGGGATAACAATCTACAAACTAACGTAACCTTGGAACAGAAATTGGATTTTATCACTAAAGGTTTGAAGTTTATCGGACGCTTTGGATACGATACAGATAACAGTAACTGGATAAACCGCCATCGTCAACCGGATTTATATAAAGCAAATGGACGTGATCAGACAACTGGTGAAATTATCTTTGATAAAATGTTTTCTGCATATGATATGCAACAATCAAGTGGCAGCTCTGGTAAACGTCGAGAATTCCTTGACTTGTTATTAAGTTGGGACCGTAGTGTAGACAATCACCATGGAGGAGTTACTTTCCGTTATACACAGGATAGTGAGAAACGCACCGTAGATATTGGTTCGGATATCAAAAATGGTGTGTCAAAACGTAACCAAGGATTGGCGGGACGTTTCACTTATAACTGGAATTACCGCTATTTTGCCGATTTCAATTTCGGTTACACCGGCTCGGAGAACTTTGCTCCAGGACATCAATTCGGTTTCTTTCCTGCTTTTTCTCTAGCTTGGAATGTAGCCGAAGAACCATTCGTTAAACAACACCTAAAATGGATGAATATGTTTAAAATACGCTACTCACATGGCAAAGTAGGAAATGATAACCTTGGAAACGAAAACCGTTTTCCATATTTATATACCATAGCAACAACTGGATATAATGACAAAGGGGATCCTAATTATGTATATAATTGGGGATTTGGTGATTATAAAAAGCAATTCATTGGTGCTCATTATACACAAATGGCTTCAACCGGCGTAACTTGGGAAATTGCAACAAAAGATGACTTGGGAATAGACTTTTCTCTCTTTAATGACAAACTTACTGCAACGGTAGATTACTTCTATGAAAAACGTACAGGAATTTTTATGCCTCGTGAATTTCTACCAGAAATTGCCGGTTTAGAAAGCAAACCGAAAGCAAATGTAGGTGCGGTAAAATCTCGTGGATTCGACGGTAACTTTACCTACCATCAGAAGCTTGGTAAAGTGGATATGACTGTTCGTGGCAACATCACATACAGTAAAAATGAGGTGCTGGAAAAAGATGAAGAAAATCAAGTTTATTCTTATTTATATGAAAGAGGCTACCGTGTAAACCAGTGTAAAGGATTGATCTCTGAAGGATTGTTTGCCAATTATGATGATATCCGTAACAGTCCTAAACAAAGTTGGGGGACAGTACAACCTGGTGATATAAAGTATAAAGATGTCAATGGCGATGGGATTGTTAACGATCAAGACAAAGTGGCTATTGGTGCTACAACCAAACCGAACTTAATATATGGCATAGGGGCTTCTTTTGCATGGGAAGGTTTTGATATCAATATTCATTTTCAAGGAGCTGGAAAATCTACTTTCCCCATTTATGGTAAGTGTGTCTATGCGTTTAGTGAAAGTGATTGGGGGAATATCTTCAAGGATATGATAAATGACCGTTGGGTGGATGCAGAAACTGCTGTCAAGCTAGGTATTCCTGCTAATGAAAATCCGAATGCATCTTATCCTCGTCTGAGTTATGGAGGAAACAGTAACAACCAGCAAACATCCACTTTCTGGATGCGTGATGGACGGTATATTCGTTTAAAGAACTTGGATATCGGTTATACATTGCCAAAGAATTTCGTAAACAAACTGCATTTTAATAATATTCGTGTTTACATCACAGGATCAAACCTGATTACATGGTCAAAATTTAAGACTTGGGATCCAGAATCAGCCAATCCACGTGGCGAAGACTATCCATTAACAAAATCGATTACTGTGGGAATAACTGTCAACCTATAAAATACAATTAGAAATTATGGTAAAGAAAATTTTTATATTACTATTAGCTATAGTGGGAATAGGATTTATGCTCTCCTGTTCAGATTACCTAAATTCAGAGAAATATTTCAAAGATCGTCTAACCTTGGAAAAAACATTCGAAAGCAAGGATCATGTGGAAGAGTGGTTAGCTTATACTTATTCATTTCTAAAAGGAGAAAACGAAGAGGTTACGACTAAAAACCCCGGAACTAATCCTTTCTGTTTCGCTGACGATATGTATTTTGGTGATCGTGATAAAACAATTGATGCTACCAAAAATGAATTGTCGTATAATATGTTCAAATTGGGAGAATATGATGAAAACTCATATAATATTGGTGCTTGGGGAGCATGTTACAAAGGAATTTATCAAGCATCCGTCATGATTCATAATGTAGACAAATGTAAAGAAATGGAAGACTGGGAGATTCAAGACTACAAGGGACAAGCTCGTTTTGCACGTGCCTACTATTATTGGTTGTTGTTACGGCGTTATGGTCCTGTGCCTGTTATGCCGGATGAAGGGGTAGACTACACTGAAAATTACGAACAAATTGCTACGCCACGCAACTCATATGAAGAAGTGGCTCAATATATTAGTAACGAAATGGTACTGGCTGCCAAAGAATTGCAATACGACCGACGTACAGATAATTATGCTGTTACTCGTCCCACTAGGGGGGCTGCACTAGCGACACGTGCCTATGCACTGATTTTTGCTGCTAGTCCATTTGCTAATGGTAATAACGATGAATACGCGCAGGCATTAGTAGACGATCAAGGTAATCGTCTACTCTCTCAGGAATATACTGAAGAGAAATGGGCGAAGGCCGCTGCTGCATGTCGGGATGTTCTTGATTTAAATGTTTACGACTTGGTTCATGTGAACAAATCCACTTCGGATAATGGGCCTTCCGAACGTCCGACTGTTAAAATACCGGATGATGGGGAATTTTCCACTAAAGAGTGGCCCAACGGTTGGGCTAATATTGATCCGCTTAGATCTTATCGTAACATATTCGACGGGACGTTATTGCCTGCTAATAATCAAGAACTCATCTTTACACGTGGTGCGACAGATATTAATATGATGGTGCTTCACCAAATGCCAAAAGATGATGGTGGGTGGAACTCACATGGTATGACGCAGAAAATGCTTGATGCTTATTATATGAACGATGGAACCGACTGCCCGGGTATGAATAGTATGTATATGGGAGTTACCGGTTATGAAGACCGTGTAGATAGCCGTGAACGCAGGACTGGATTTACCGGATTACAAGATCTTAAAAATGGTAAGTACACAGAACTCGGATGGAAATATGATCCTAATAAGGGTGACAATGAGCAGGCTTCAACAGGCATGAATGTTTCTTTACAGTATGTAGAGCGGGAGCCAAGATTCTATGCCTCTGTGGCATACAACGGCTGTACATGGCATTACTTGAGCCAGACTGAAAGCAAACCCGCTGATTGTAATCAACAGGTCTGGTACTATTTTAGAAGTTCTGACGGTTATCGAAATGATGGTTTCTATTTGCGTACAGGTATAGGAATCAAGAAGTTTGTTCACCCAAATGATTATCCGGGTAATTATGTCGCAAAAGCAGAAACTGCTATCCGTTATGCTGATATTTTATTGCTTTATGCAGAAGCACTGAATGAGTTAACTGGAATTTATGATATTTCTTCTTGGAATGGAGCGATAACCTATACTATCAGTCGTGACAAGTCACAAATGGAACGGGGTATTCATCCGGTTCGTATTCGTGCCGGCCTACCAGACTATAGTGACGATGTATATGCTAATGCTGATAAGATGCGTAAAGCGTTGAAACGTGAACGTATGATCGAATTAATGGGAGAAGGGAAACGCTATTTCGATCTTCGCCGCTGGAAAGACGCACCTACGGAAGAGGCTGTGCAAATATATGGATGTAATGTTTTTGTGGCTGAAGACAAAAGAGAAGAATTCCATTCTGCTATCCCTGTATACAATCTTCCATCTACATTCTCTGAGAAATTGTGGCTTTGGCCAATCAAACACAGTGAGTTGAAACGCAATTCTCGTTTGACACAGAACCCTGGATGGACCATGTATGATTAATTATAAAAGTAGAGACAGATATATGAAAAAGATATATACTTTAGCAGTTTTAGCTGCAATTATCGTGTTAGGAACTTCCTGTAACTCAGAATGGGAAAAGGAACAGTATCAACATTACATCTCTTTTAGCTCTCCTTTAGACAGCAAAGGAGTCACGAATATTTATGTGCCTTATAGTCGCCATGATATAGAAGGTAATTATGCAGAAGGTGGCGAAGGAAGGTCCAGTTATCGCTTGCCAGTACTTGTCAGTGGTTCTACTGATAATACTCAAGATATTACCATACATATATCACATGACTCGGATACGTTGAACACTTTGAATAAGGCTCGTTTTGCAATTCGTACAGATTTATTCTATAAAGATATGGGAAATGAAAGGTTAACGTTTGTTTCCTATCCGGAAAACATGCTGATAGGGGCAGGACAAAATATTGGTTTGTTAGACCTCAAGTTTGATTTTCGGGGAATTGACATGTCTGAAAAATGGGTACTTCCATTACAAATAGTAGACAATCCGTCTTACGGTTATCAAGCACATCCACGTAAAAATTACGCTAAAGCAATATTGAGAATTTTTCCGTTCAATGACTATTCAGGTGATTACTCCGGAACAGGACTAACTAACAAAGTTGTGATGGGCGAAAATACAGATGGCACAATAAATGAAACAGCTGAATCTATTACGAAAGCTTCAGTAAGAGGATATGTAATAGACGAACAGTCGATGTTCATTTATGCCGGAATTGTAGATGAAGATTATACAGACCGCAAAAAATATAAGATTAAATTCAAATTTAAGGGCGACAAGAACGGGTCAGTCAGCATATCGTGCGATAATGCGGAAGAGATTGGATTCAAAGTGAATGAAAAAATTATGCCTTCATTCCGTATTTCATCATCCATGGATGAAGCAAAACCTTACTTGGAACATCGTTATGTAATTATCAATAACATAGATTACTTCTTCAATTATATTCCAGTAGAAGGCACTATCATTCGCTATCATGTAAAAGGTACATTGACTTTGTCACGCGATATCAATACCCAAGTACCAGATGAAGATCAGGCTATTGAATGGTAATTTGTAAGTATCCGCTTTATTCCCTTAAAGAGATTAGTGATTAATAGTTAGTAGGCTGCACAATATGAAGTGCAGCCTACTCGGTAAATGGCTTACATATCTTCCAGCCCTAAAACTCGTGTCTCAATATCATATTTTGCCATCTCTTTGTGTCTTAGATGCTCCACTTTTTCCATGAAGGCCGAATGGACATAATTGTTCTCCGGCATTCGTTTCACCTCAGCTACAAGTGCTTTCTTACCACTTGATTTGAGAGCAACAATATCAATTTCAAAAGAATTTAATCGTTCCTTGTTTGCAGAACTTTTAGTTTCCCACCAGGAGCCAATTTCTTTAAACCCTCCTTCCTCTGCTAATTTCTGTTTAAAATATTTCTCCAATACTCTACCTGAATAGGTCTGATAATCAGCTTTTGCTAGTTGACGAAGGTCTTCAAAGTTCTGTAGCTCAATATAGGAACGGTTCCGTTCAATGTATTTAAACCAGAAATTTAGAAAGTTATCACCAATAATATATCGTACATTCTTCTTTGTACCGGGTTTCGCAAAAATAGGCCGCTCACGAGTTATCAAATTATACACATTTTCTAATTTACTTAAATGGCCTCCAATAGATATACCACCTAATGCCGATTCTATTTCTCCTTGTGTATAATGTCCATTTGCTATTTCTAATAGGATAGAAAAGTAAATACCGTAATTTTTTCCAAATTCAGTAATCAACAAATTACGCCCTTCATCTATAAACAGGGAATTCTCTGAAAAAACGAAGTCATATATCCGGTCAACAGAAAGCGCTTGATTGTCACAGAATAACTCTACATATTTAGGGATTCCTCCGCTCAATGTAT
This sequence comes from Bacteroides sp. BFG-637, assembly GCF_024793605.1. Lineage (NCBI taxonomy): Bacteria > Pseudomonadati > Bacteroidota > Bacteroidia > Bacteroidales > Bacteroidaceae > Bacteroides > Bacteroides sp. BFG-637. The sequence continues at coordinate 2,168,834 of NZ_JANUPD010000002.1, forward strand.
ACAAAGCTAACAGGTCATCATTGGTATACCCGGGTGCAAAATCCTCCATAATTTGTTTTAGCACTTTGGTATTGAAGGGCCGAAGACATAAAATGTTGTCAGCACGTCCGAATAATGGTTCTCCATGATCTGTGAATATCTTTTGCATCAATGAATATACAGAGCCGCTAATTACAAGATTTATTTTAGTTTCTTGCCGATATTCATCCCAAAGATTTTGCATATCACTAAAAACATCGGGTCTGATATTATAAAACTCCTGAAATTCATCAATGACAATATTAAAAGAGCGTGTTTTTCCTATTTCGAAAAGATATTGTATCAAATTAGTAAAGTTGGATATGCCATCCGGAATAAAAATAGATAATGTCTCACGTACTATTTTTATAAAATCTGCTACTAATATACTCTCTGCCTTTCTTCCAATGAAAAAATAGACAGTAGGTGTTCCCTTCAGAGCCTGTTTTATAAGACTGGTTTTTCCAATACGCCTACGGCCTGTAACCACAATCATTCTGGAGTTTTGACCAAATGCAAGCTCTTGTACACGCTTTAATTCTGCAATTTCTTTCTCTCTATTATAAAACTTCATAATCAATAAGTTTTTCTCAACGGTCGTTGAATCAACCGCCGTTGCAAAAATATGAAATAAATTAAGAACAGGCAATTTTACAATACTTATTATTGATGTTTTCGCCATTTTTAGAGCTCATCCGAAAGAAAATGGAATAATAAAAAAATGAAAATAAGTGACTTTATTGAGAGAAAAATTACTTTGATTTTACTCAAAAAAGGTGTAAAGCACAATACAGAAACAATACATAAATCTATAATACCTAGATTATCAAATAGATATAATAAGATTTGTTAGTTTGGACAGGACCCGGAAAACCAACTTTGCACGGATGACTTCGCCGGGCATTGGGCGCACAATGCCAACCTTTCAGTGAAAGCGATTATGGGCGTAGCCGGATATAGCGAGATGGCTCGTATGCTCGGTTTGAATGATGTGGCAGATAAGTATGCAGCGACAGCCAAGAAAATGGCGGTGAAGTGGGAGGAAATGGCAAATGAAGGCGACCATTACCGTTTGGCTTTTGACCGTAAGAACACTTGGAGCCAAAAATACAATATGGTTTGGGATAAGTTGTGGAATCTGAATCTGTTCCCTAATAATGTAATCGGAAAAGAAATCAGCTATTACTTGACAAAACAGAATCCTTATGGACTTCCTCTAGATTCCCGCAAAGAATACACAAAATCCGACTGGATTATGTGGACAGCAGCTATGTCTCCGGATAAAGAGACTTTTCAGAAATTTGCTAATCCTCTCTATAAATATATCAACGAAACGGTATCTCGTGTGCCTATCAGTGACTGGCATCATACAGACAGCGGCAGATGGGTCGGCTTCAGAGCACGTTCAGTAATCGGAGGATACTGGATGAAGGTATTAATGGACAAAGTTCAGAATAATCAATAATTTAAATCTAGTGTATTATGAAATGTAAAACTATGAAACATGGGAGCATAGGGCTACAGTGCATGATGTTGGGATTCATCTTTGCAGTCTGTCTTGGTAGCTGTAAAGATAGTAAAGATGAGACATCAGCGCCTTACGATCCGAATCAGCCGGTAGAGGTGACAGATTTTACGCCTAAATCGGGAGGTGGAAAAAAGAAAATGATTATCTATGGAAGTAATTTTGGAACAGACCGTTCTATCATTTCTGTAAAGGTAGGTGGAAAAGATGCGATTGTTGTCAGTGCCAAAGGTACCAGTATTTACTGTTCTACACCGGAAAGCTGTTTTGAAGGGACTGTCGAAGTGAAAGTTGGTGAGCAAACGGTGATATTGCCTGAAAAATACCAGTATGAACCGCAAATGGTAGTAACGGACTTATGTGGTGATGTGGACGAATTGGGTAATGGAGATGTCGTAGAGACTGGGCCGTTCGATAATTGTGGAAAAATAGAGTATCCTTTCTGGTTCTCTTTCGATCCCCAACATCCTAACATTCTTTATTTGTCTCAAAATAATCAAAGTAGACCTTTAAGAGTGTTGGATTTGGAAAAGAAAATGATCTATTCCAAAAAATTGGATAATATTGATCGTACAACGACCATTACATGGACGAATGATGGAGATATGGTATTGGCTACCCCACAAAATAATGGTGCTACGAATAGAAATAATATTATTTTAGAGCGTGGCAGCAGTGCCGATGGGCAGGATTTCAAAGAGTCCAGTTGGGTGCCTTTGACGCATGGCAATGCTTGTAATGGATCTATGATTCTTCCACAAACGGGAGAGCTTTATTTCAATCATCGTGCAACGGGCAATGTATACAGATATAATTTTATAGAGAACGGCTATAATAACAATCCGAATGTTCCTAACGGAGCCGGATTGCCTGACCTTCTGGCATTTAGTGTGCCTAATCAGACGGTTGACTTCAGTATGGTCCCTCATCCAACGGGGAAATACATTTATATCATCATGCATGAGTCACATTATATCCTTCGTTCCAATTATGATGAAGAAACCAAAAAACTGGTGACTCCGTACATCGTATGCGGACAATCCGGTGGGGCTGATTATAAAGATCTTGTAGGTATCAATGCGCGTATCAATAAACCTGGTCAAGGTGTTTTCGTACTCAATGAGGAATATAAGGCTGCTAATAAAAGTGATTGGTATGACTTTTATTTTACGGATACAGAAAATCATTGTATCCGAGTGTTGACTCCGGATGGAATAGTTTCGACGTTTGCCGGACGTGGTTCTGCCTCTTCAACTAGTTATAAATGGGGTAAGCAAAACGGAGAGATACGCGAGAGAGCTCGTTTTAATAAACCGATAGCTTTGGCCTACGATGAGGCGACGAAGACTTTCTATGTTGGCGATTCGGGAAATTATAAGATTCGGAAGATTGCCAAAGAGCAGGCTCCGGACGATTTAGTCGGAGCAGAACCTAGTGACAGTGAGAATCAAGAAAATCAATAAAAAGAAGAACACATGAGAGTAAAAGAATTTATTACGATTTGCCTGTTACTGGTCTCTGTTTCCCTTTTTGCTCAGGAGAAGATATTTGAGGTGACAGGAGTCGTGACAGATACAAATAAAGAGCCGTTGGTCGGCGTCAATGTGACAGTGAAGGATAAGCCGGGCTTGGGAGCGATAACAGATATCAACGGACGTTACAAAATTAAGATTGAGGAATTTTCCCGTTTGGTATTCTCGTATATCGGTTTCGATACGCAAGAGGTATTGGTGAAACGTCAGAATTTGGTCAATGTATCGATGAAAGAATCGGATGCCAGGGAAATTGATGAAGTGGTTATCACGGGAACCGGTGCACAGAAAAAGTTGACCGTGACCGGTGCCGTGACGAACGTAGATGTCGAGGTTTTAAAATCTAATCCTTCAGCCAACCTCTCCAATGCGTTGGCGGGAAACGTGCCGGGTGTGCTTGCCATGCAGACTTCCGGACAGCCGGGTGTGAACACCTCTGAATTCTGGATTCGTGGTATATCTACTTTTGGTGCCAATAGCGCTGCATTGGTGTTGGTTGATGGCTTTGAACGTGATCTGGATGAAATCAATATTGAAGATATTGAATCTTTTACTGTATTGAAAGATGCTTCTACTACAGCGATTTATGGTCCTCGTGGTGCAAATGGAGTAGTGCTGATTACAACCAAACATGGTAAGGAGGGCAAGATTAAGATTAATGCTAAGGTGGAGACCTCTTATAATGCGCGTACCATTACGCCGGAATTTGCGGATGGTTATACTTATGCCATGTTGATGAATGAAGCGCGAATTACTCGTAATCAGGAGAGAATGTATCAAGATGATGAAATGGAGATTCTGCGGTTGGGACTTGATCAGGATTTGTATCCGAATGTAGACTGGATGGACGTGCTGTTGAAAGATGGAGCGATGACTTATCGTGCCAATTTGAATATGAGTGGTGGCGGCAGTACGGCACGTTACTTCGTGTCTCTTAGCTACGTCAATGAAGAAGGTATGTATAAAACAGACGAGGCCATGCGCAAGGATTACAACACCAATCCTAGTAGCCAGCGTTGGAACTATCGTTTGAATACAGATATTGACATTACGAAGAGTACTCTTGTCAAAGTAGGGGTGTCCGGTTCATTGAAGAAACGGAATGCACCGGGACAGGGTTCTAACGTATGGACTTCTTTAATGGGACAGAGCCCGATCAGTATTCCCGTCATGTACTCTAACGGTTACATTCCTTCACACGGAACGGACGATAATCGTAATAATCCTTGGGTACTTGCTACACAGAGTGGTTATAAGGAAATCTGGAACAATAAGATTCAGACCAATATCTCTTTGGAGCAAAAGTTGGATTTTATCACCAAAGGTTTGCGCTTTGAGGGACGTTTCGGATTCGATACAAACAATCAGAGTGAAATCGATCGGATAAGAATGCCGGAAACTTGGCGCGCTCAAAGAGACCGTGATGATGAGGGGAATGTGGTTTACAAGCAACAGAACGCAGAAAAACCGATGGCACAAACCAGTTCTTCTACTGGTGAGCGGCGCGAATTCTTGGAAGCATTCTTACAATATAGTCGTGCGTTCAAAGCGCATCATGTGGGTGGAACATTGAAATATAGTCAGGATGCTTATCGGACCACGGTTGGTATAGGAACGGATGTGAAAAATGGGGTTGCTCAACGTCACATGGGATTGGCAGGTCGTGCCAGCTATAACTGGAACTATCGTTACTTTGCCGATTTCAATTTTGGTTATAATGGTTCGGAAAATTTTGCGGATGGACACCGTTTCGGCTTTTTCCCGGCTTTTTCTTTGGCTTGGAATATAGCGGAAGAGAAGTTTGTCAAGAAACATCTGAAATGGATGAATATGTTCAAGTTGCGTTATTCTTATGGTAAAGTGGGTAACGACAAGATGAATGAACGTTTCCCCTATTTATACACGATTAATGATAATGGAAGTGGCTGGACTTGGAGTGATTACAATTCTTCGGACAATGTTTATACAGGAATGTGGTATACACAACTGGCATCCAATAATGTTACTTGGGAAATTGCAACCAAGCACGATGCAGGTGTGGATCTCTCCTTATTCAACGACAAGTTTACGGCTACTGTAGATTATTTCCATGAACGGCGTGACGGTATCTATATGGAACGTAAATATCTGCCGGGCATTGTGGGGGTGAATAGTAACCCGAAAGCGAATGTGGGAAGTGTGCTTTCGAAAGGTTTTGACGGGAACTTTGCTTATAAGCAGAAGTTGGGAAAAGTCAATCTGACTGTCCGCGGTAATTTCACTTACAGTAAAAATGAGATTCTGGAGAAAGATGAAATGAATGCGGTTTACCCTTATCAAAAAGAGGCCGGTTATCGGGTGAATCAGGCGAAGGGATTGATCGCTTTGGGGTTGTTTAAGGACTACGATGATATACGCAATAGTCCGCAGCAAACCAACTGGGGAAAGGTTCAACCGGGTGACATCAAATATAAGGATGTTAACGGAGACGGAATTATCAATGCGAGTGATGAGGTGGCTATCGGTGCCACAACGAAGCCCAATTTAATTTATGGGTTTGGTATCTCTGCGCAGTGGAAAGGGTTCGATTTCAATGCACATTTCCAGGGGGGCAGGCAAATCTTCGTTCTTCATTAACGGGCCTACCGTATATGCCTTTAGTGGTAGCCAGTGGGGAAATGTCCTGACAAATCTGGTGAAAGACCGCTATGTCGATGCGGAGACAGCTGCCACATTGGGTATCTCTGCCAATGAGAATCCGAACGCTTCATATCCGCGTCTTAGTTATGGAGGAAACGACAATAACTATAGGGCCTCTACCTTCTGGCTAAGAGACGGTTCTTATTTGCGCTTGAAAACATTGGAAGTGGGCTATACCTTACCGAAATCGATCGTAAACAAGATGCGGTTTAATAAGATACGTGTATTTTTCATTGGTACCAACCTCCTGACGTTTGCCAAATTTAAAGAATGGGATCCGGAAATGGGAAGTACTAACGGAGAGAAGTATCCGCTTGCCAAAACATTTACTTTGGGGTTGACTGTGAATATCTAATTTAATGCATGAAAAATGAGAAAGATATATAAACTGTATATTGGTATTATGCTGAGCGTGATTGCCGTTGCTTGTTCGGATAAACTCGACTCAGATAAATATTTCAAAGACCGTCGGTCTTTGGAGGATGTGTTTACTGACAAGGAAAACACGGAAGAATGGTTGGCAAATGCCTATTCCTATTTGGGAGGATACAATCTGGAAGTATCTATGATGCTGAATACAATCACTAATTTTGCCGATGACATTTATTTCGGAGGCAATAGTCTCGCAGGGTATAAGACTTTTAAGACCGGTACTTACGATGAGAGTTACCGGCACTCATGGGATGATAGTTATAAAGGTATCCGCCAAGCCTCTATCTTCATTCAGAATATTGACATGAACACGAAGTTTACGGAAGAGGAGAGAGCGGATCTGAAAGCGCAGGCGCGCTTTGTCCGTGCTTACTATTACTGGTTGTTGTTACGCAAATACGGTCCTGTACCCTTGCTGCCCGATGAGGGATTGGATTATACTGCCACTTATGATGATCTAGCCATTCAACGCAGTTCGTATGATAAGTGTGTGGAATACATTGAATCGGAGATGCTTCTGGCTGCCAAAGATCTGCCCTTGACCCGTGCCATTAACCAGGTGGCACGTCCTACGCGCGGAGCGGCATTGGCTGCTCGTGCCAGAGCATTATTGTATTCGGCTAGTCCCATCAATAATCCCCGCCCGGGAGATGCGGACAAGTTCTCGGATATGGTAGATTACGACGGAAATTGTTTGATGTCACAGGAATACAATGAATATAAGTGGGCCAAAGCAGCTGCTGCGGCCAGAGATGTGATGGAACTTCCCGGAGAAAATAGCGGACATCGCTATGAACTCTATCATAAAAAGGCGACTAACATTGCCGAACCCGGATATCCGGCTACCATTGCCCCTTACCAGGACGATGACTTCTCAACGAAGACATGGGACGAAGGTGGTTATAGTGATATAGACCCTTATGAATCTTATCGGGCAGTTTTTAATGGTGCATTAGCGATGTATCAAAATCCGGAGTTGATTTTCAGTCGCGGACGTAACCAGGGAGGTAACAGCCTGGTTGAAATGGTGAAGCTTCAAATGCCGAGAACTTTAGGGAACGGAAGTAATGCTTACGGTATGACATTAAAGATGTGTGACGCTTACTATATGTATGACGGTTCAGAGTTTGATCGCCAAACCTTTTTGGACACTTGTCGGGTTGGAAACCGTTTTGTGACTGAAAAGGAAGGACAAGCAGGAACATATCCTCATTTAAAGAAAGGAGTGTGGAAAGAATATGCATGGCGTGAACCTCGTTTCTATGCTTCCGTTTCTTTCAATGGTTGCGTGTGGTCTTTACTGAAAAATGCAGAGACAACAGACTATAAGAATGACGTTGAGAAGCAGGTCAACTATTATTACGGCATCAATTCTGACGGTTTCTCCGGTACAGGTGTTTATTTGCGGTCCGGCATCGGTATCATGAAGTATGTACATCCGGATGATACGAATCGGAAAGAAATCAAAGCGAAAGCGGAGCCAGCCATTCGTTTTGCCGAAATTCTGTTAATCTATGCCGAAGCTTTGAATGAATTGGAAGACGGATCTTCATACAACATTCCATCGTGGGACGGTTCTATTAGTTATACTGTCAAACGTGATATTGATGAAATGAAAAAGGGCATCAGAGATGTGCGTCGTCGCGCAGGTGTTCCCGATTATACCATGACAGAATATCAGGATCGGGATGTGTTCCGTACGAAACTGAAACATGAACGTCAGATTGAGTTCATGGCAGAAGGACAGCGTTATTTCGATTTGCGCAGATGGAAAGATGCAGAAGTGGAAGAATCCAAGAAAAATTACGGATGTAACTTTTATATGTCGGATACAGAGGAGCAGAGAGAACAATTCTACACTCCGATTGAAATTGCGGATTTGCCCACTGCCTTCTCACGCAAGCTCTATTTCTGGCCGATCAGCCACGATGAGTTGAAACGCAATAAACGGTTGACACAGAATCCGGGATGGACATACAATGATTAATCTCCTAATAAGAATATGATATGAAGAATATATATATTTATTTAAGTTTATTGGCTGTCATCGTCTTGGGAACCGCTTGTAATAATGAGTGGGAAGATGAGCAGTATGAACAATACGTCTCTTTCAAAGCGCCTATCGCTTCCGGAGGCGATGGTGTTACTACTATCTACGTCAGATATAAGGAGGATGGGAAAGTGACTTATCAATTGCCTGTAGTTGTCAGCGGTTCTACAGTGAACGGACAGGACAGAGATATTCATATAGCGGTGGATAAGGATACACTGCACACGTTGAATATCGAGCGTTTCAGTCTTTATCGCCCGGAACTGTGGTATACGGAACTGGAGGAGGACAAATATGAATTCCCCGAAACGGTGCATATTCCTGCCGGTTCGTGTGTAGAACAGTTGAATATCGATTTCAATTTGCAAGGCATTGATATGTTGGAAAAGTGGGTTTTACCACTAACCATTGTAGATGATGAGTCTTACAATTATCAAAGTCATCCGCGCAAGAACTATGCGAAAGCTTTGTTGAATGTGGTTCCCTTTAATGATTATTCAGGTTCGTATGCGGCTTCGTCCATGAAAGTGTATACTTATATCAATGGTAAGCCCGATACCAATGCCAGAACGACCGATAAGCGCACCGCGTATGTGATAGACAACAATTCCGTATTCTTTTATGCCGGTCTGATTAATGAAGACATGGATAAGGATATCCGTAAGAAATACAAAATCAATGTGCGTTTTAGGGACGATGAAACATTGGATATGGAACCAGATGATCCCAATAACGAAATGCAGTTCAAATTGATAGGAACACCTATCTATAGCAAAACATCGATTATGGATGCTACACGCCCTTATTTGGAACGTCGTTATGTTCAAATTATGTTTGAATACGATTTTCAGGATTTCACCTATGGTGGAAGTGGTATAGAAGTCATTCCCATCAAATATAGAGTGGAAGGAAGCATGACGCTTCAGCGGAATATCAATACCCAGATTCCGGATGAAGATCAGCAGGTTGAATGGTAATCCTATTAATAAATAGAAATAGGGAAGATATAGGAAATTATATCTTCCCTATTTGCTTATAATAGATTATGACCGACAGCTTTCACCTCTGTTTACCTGTTTTTTTCCTTTATTGATTTGTATTTTTCCTTTTTTAAAAGAAAACTTCTCTACTTTTGTTCTGTAGGTCAGTCATACAAAAAACGACAAGAAGTACAGTTAATTAAATCAAAATAGTTATGAACATCAAGAAACATTTGCCTTGGCTCGGAGCTTTGCTACCCGTGGTCAATATGCAGGCAGAGACAAAACCCAATGTTGTCATTATCTATATAGATGATATGGGAATCGGAGATATCGGTTGTTATGGAGGTAAGTTTGTCCCCACTCCGAATATTGACAAGATAGCGCAGGACGGATTATTATTCAATCAATATTATTCCTCGGCACCGGTCAGCTCACCTTCCCGTTGCGGACTGACAACAGGGACATTTCCTATAACACAAGGAATCAACACCTTTTTAAATGGGAAAGCTGCTAATAAAAAATGTGAGCAACGCAACTTTCTAAACGATAATGCTCCTTCTATGGCACGTGCTTTTCAGAGTGCAGGTTATGCTACCGGACATATCGGGAAATGGCACATGGGGGGCGGACGCGACGTGCGCAATGCCCCTTCTATTAGGAATTATGGTTTCGACGAATATATATCAACGTATGAAAGCCCTGACCCTGATCCGGCAATCACTGCTACCAACTGGATCTGGTCAGCTAAAGACAGTGTGAAACGTTGGAGACGTACCGAATATTTTGTAAATAAGAGTATTGACTTTGTCAAACGTCATAAAGACCAACCCTTCTTCCTGAATCTGTGGCCGGATGATATGCATACCCCTTGGGTACCGGAATTTAAGCAAAAAGAAAACAAAAGCTGGAATACGGAAGAAGCCTTCATTCCTGTTCTTGCTGAAATGGATAAACAGATCGGACGTTTTATCAAAGCACTGGAAGAGCTGGGATTATCAGAAAATACAATCGTGATTTTCACTAGTGACAACGGACCGGCTCCCAGCTTTCAATCCGCTCGTGCTGCTTATTTAAGAGGAACTAAGAACAGCCTTTATGAAGGTGGTATCCGTATGCCGTTTCTGATAAAATATCCCAAGAAGATAAAGGCCGGGCAAGTGAATAGCGAAAGCGTGTTGTGCGCAGTCGATTTATATCCGTCTTTGTGTGCAATAGCCGGGATTGCAACAGAAAAAGGCTATCAGGGAGACGGACAAAATTATGATAAAATTCTTTTGGGTAAGTCAAAAGCTAAACGTAAAACAGATTTGATGTGGGATTTCGGAAGAAATCAGTTCTTTAAGAAACCGGGAAACCCGAATGACAGAAGTCCTCATCTGGCTATACGCAGCGGTAACTGGAAGTTGCTGATAAATAGTGATGGAAGTGATGCGCAATTGTATGATATTGAAAAAGATAAGTTCGAGAAAAATGATGTAGCACAGTCGCATCCGGAAGTTGTAGCCAAGTTAAGTAAAAAAGTTTGTAAATGGTTTGAAGAGAATAAAGATAAAGGAAAAGAGTAATACAGTGAAAAACAAATTATAAACCAACATTAAACTTATGAATTCTAAATTATTACTATTGCCGACTGCTTTGATGGTTGCCGGTAATTCTGTAGCGGAAGCGAAAGGGAAAAAGTCGGATAAACGCCCTAATATTCTGGTAATTCTTGCAGACGATCTCGGGTACTCCGATTTGGGATGCTATGGTAGTGAGATTCATACTCCTAATTTGGACAAACTGGCACAAGAAGGAGTACGATTTAATCATTTTTATAATGCAAGCCGTAGTTGTCCGACGCGTGCTTCCCTATTGACGGGACTTTACCAGCATCAGGCCGGAATCGGACGAATGACTTTTGATGCTCACTTACCGGGCTATCGTGGGACACTCTCACGTAATGCCGTTACCATTGCCGAAGTATTGAAGGAAGCAGGATATACCACCAGTATGGTTGGAAAATGGCATGTTGCAGAAACTCCTCTGCGCAAAGATCAACGCGAATGGCTGGCACACCGTGTTTTCCATGACACATTCTCTGATTTGTGTCATTATCCTGTAAATCGTGGGTTTGATTCTCATTATGGAGTTATTTATGGGGTAGTGGATTATTTTGATCCGTTTAGTCTGGTAGAAGGTGAGGTACCCATAAAAGAAGTACCCGACGGGTATTACATCACACAAGCTCTTTCAGACCGTGCTGTACAGGAAGTAGAAGAATACGCAAAAGATGACAAACCATTCTTCATGTATCTGGCTTATACAGCACCACACTGGCCGCTGCATGCATTGCCGGAAGATATTGAGAAATACAAGGATACCTATAAAGTAGGTTGGGAAGCTATCCGTAATGCCCGCTACGAACGTCAGAAGCAATTGGGCATTTTCCCGGGAATGGATAATTTCTTGTCCGAACGTCAGTTTCATGACAAATGGGAAGACAATCCGCACGCGGAATGGGATGCCCGTGCCATGGCTGTTCATGCTGCCATGATCGACCGTGTAGACCAAGGTATCGGGCAGGTTATTGAGGCTTTAAAAAAGACCGGGCAGCTTGATAATACATTGATTCTTTTCCTGTCTGATAATGGGTGCAGTAATGAAGATTGCCAGAATATGACTGGTGGGGAGAACGACCGTCCGGATATGACCCGTGATGGAAAGAAAATCATTTACCCACGTAATAAACAAGTATTGCCCGGACCACAAACTACATACGCTTCATTAGGAGCCCGCTGGTCTAATGTGGCTAATACTCCGTTCCGCTTCTGGAAAGCTAAATCTTATGAAGGAGGTATCTGTACTCCGATGATTGCCCACTGGCCGAAAGGTATCAAAAAGAACATAGGTGGCATGACGTCTGAAATCGGCCATGTGATGGACATTATGGCTACTTGTATTGATCTGGCGGATGCAGAATATCCTACAACGTACAAAGGACATGATATTCTTCCTATGGAAGGAAAGAGTTTGCTTCCGATCTTTAAGACCGGACATCGTAAAGGACATGATTATTTAGGTTTCGAACACTTCAACGAACGTGCTTTCCTGTCTAATGATGGCTGGAAATTAGTTCGTCCGAAAAATAACTCTCAATGGGAATTGTACAACTTGAATGAAGATCGTAGTGAGCAACACGATCTGGCTGCTAAATATCCGGAAAAGGTGGCAGAGATGGCAAAGGCTTATGAAGCATGGGCGAAACGTTGTATGGTAGAACCTTATCCGGGACAGAAAAAGAAATAAGAATTATTTCATAGAAAATGGGTTTTATATAAAACAGATTAATAGAGGACTGAACAAATAATGGGGATGAAGGATTCCGGGTCAGGAATAACTTCATCCCCATTAATATATTCACATACTAACTTGACTAATCCGTAATAGAGATTATTGTTCTGTTTTGCTAATAGTAGAATACCTCATGCTTCCTATTTGTCCATCTTTACCCAGTGTTTCCGCTTGAATAATCAACGGAGTGGAATATTGATTATTATAACATTCAATCACCGCTTTCCCATTTTCATCAGCTTGTACGGATGGATTCCAGTATAACGTCCGTCTTTTATCTACTTTGTCCATATACAGCTCCTTGGTCGGGTAGGCGGGAGAATAATATTCCAATGGACGGGTATATCCTTGGATAACAGTTTGCCGGGTACCTAGTACCGCACTTTGGTTTTTATTCAATACATCGCGTCTGGGCAGGGGAATCAGGTAGAAAACACTATATTTATCCAGTTTGCTTATATCGACTCCTGTACTATCGGTCACCTCGGACATCTTTGTATTTTGGATGATGTCGTCATCAATACCTCCGGTACCTTTGCTAATGATGATAGAAGCTAATCCGTCCACCTCGGTCAGCATCATTTGAGTTTCTGTTTCAGACAAAATGTGATTATCCATAATATAGCAGATCGGTTTCTGGCGATACGTATGCTTGTCATTGGTACGATCCCAATAAAATTGCGGGCTCAACTTTTCCATTAATTCGGGAATGGTAGTGACAATCTTTCCATTATCGCGTAATACATCCACCGAACGGCGTACATCGTAATAAGCATCAATACTCTTCTCGCTGATCTTGGTAGCCATGTTACTTCCTTGCCGGCGTTTGCTTTTTATTTCCACCTCATCCAATACATAAAGTCCTTCTACCTTCCGGATAGAATCCATGTATAGAGAATCAAAACTCTCGGCTTTCTGTTGCCAGTAGGCCAGGTCTTTCCATTCCGGATGAAGCTCTTTGTAGCCGTAGGCCCGCGGAGCGGGGGAGAAATTACGGTCGATCAGGATAGAAGCATCCTTATTACGTTCTTTACCGACTTTCCGGGTTTGGATCACTGCCTCCGTCGTTCCTTCAAAATCTTCCACCGGAATGGTGAAACGACCGTTTTCATCGGTCACGGTTCCTCCGGTTATGAATTGATCGTCCTTCTTCACTATCACGCTAAGCGCAATATCTTTCAGCTTATTTTTGAGAATGGTTGATTTCACCTGCCCGTTCAGTGCCAATTGTGCTTCCGGCAATTGAAGCGGAGTGAAAGGAGCGGTAGAGATGGTCTGGTTCATGTCATATTTACGCCATCCGTGCACCATCAATAAAACATCCAGTTCGGTTTGCTTTCGCGGAGACGGGGATGCGAAGTAATAACCGGGTTGGTGGATATATCCTTTTAAATCGGAGGTTAACAGCAGATCGGTGAAAATATTGTTGTCATACTCCAGGTAATCCGACCGGATACCATCCCGGATGCTGACTGACAATTCTCCGGATACTGGTTCTCCCTTAGCATTCTTTACTTGCAATTCGCAACGAATGGGAGCGTAGGGAGCGTACACTTCTTTCAATCCTTCCGTCGATATTTGCAGGGGAGCACGCGGATTGGCAAAGACGAAACGTTCGCACAATGTATTACCTGCCCGGTTGATGAGGCTGACCTGCAGTACACCTGCCGGTAGTTTACGGGTGGGCAAAATAAACTCCTGCGGAGCATCTGCCCGGCAACTAATCAGCTGATGAATAGATGGACGCCCTTGATGACTGATAAATACAGCCAATGTGTCTTGAGGAGTGGCGGCATTGCAGGATACTCTCACCAAAAGGGCACCGGCATTACTGACAGTGCTTAAAACATACCCGTTGGGCAATGCCTGTGGAAGTGTGAATTCATATTTCTTTCCTTGAAAACTGACTTTAGCGATCGCGGGTTGAGCGGAAGGAGTATATTCAAAATGTCCCATTCCATCGTGCAAAGTTTCGAAAGAGGTGATCTCTGTTCCTTCTTTGGTATAGATCGTTCCCGATAATTCAATGTCCCCTCCATTCTTACTCTCCGCCTTGAAAGCGACTTGCGAAGTTACCCCCTCCACTAATTGTCCTCCTTCAGGGAAAAAACGCAAATTAAACTTCTCCTCCGTTTCAGACGGACGGTTCTTCATCGATGAACTTAGTTCGTAAGTCGTGATACTACGTTCCAATTTATCACTATTGGAAAGCTGATAAATAGGAAAAGTGCGCGAAAAATACTGTGGCTCATCGAAAGCAAGCATCCAGCGCGTATAGGCGCGTACCTCATAATAACCGGATAGCATTGAATGAGGAAGAATAAATTGCCCATTTCCTTCTCCCTGTGTCAGCTTGATAATTTGTTTATCTGCTATATGCCCTGTCTGGTCTACTAACTCCACATACAGAGGGCGGCTGATCAGACTGAAAGTCTGCTTTTCGGCAAGGGTGACATAAGCTTTGAACCAAATTGTGTCACCGACGTAATAACTCGTATTATCAAAATGTAAATACGCTTTCTCCCGTGGAAAGTTGTTGGCGAATGTTTGTGCCTGGTTCATATATTGTTGGAATATGACCTTGGCGGGAGGTACTTCTCCCCATGTTGCTATTAATGATAAGCAAAAAGAAAGCAGAAGAATAATTCGTTTGTTTCTCATTTCAATAGATTTTTAACTAAAGTACAAAGTTAGAGAAAATGGATCTAAAAATAGAAAACATATTGTTCAATAAAGGAAAAAAACTATTCATGATAGAAATAAAAGTACAGGAGCGTGTTGTATGCCTGTTTAGTATCACATATACCTGATTTTGTTCTTTATTGATTAGCATTTTTCCTTTCTTTTGCATAAACTTCTCTACTTTTGTTTTCCAGATAATTGATAATACTATGGTAAAGAAGAATTTCTTAATGACTGCCCCCTTACTGATGGCATCGTTTTGTTCGGCACAGGAAAAGCCGAACGTCGTACTGATTATGGTAGATGATATGGGTTATTCCGATATCGGCTGCTACGGTGGAGAAATACTGACCCCTAATATTGATGCGTTGGCATCCAAAGGAGTACGCTTCACCCAATTTTACAACACTTCACGTTCTTGCCCCGCCCGGGCCAGTTTAATGACAGGACTATATCAGCATCAGGCGGGCATCGGGCAAATGTCCGAAGATCCGTTTAAGCAAGAGAATCAAAAGAGTCCGAACGACTGGGGAGTGCCGGGATATAAAGGATTCCTGAACCGGAACTGTGTCACAATAGCCGAGGTCTTGAAAGAAGGAGGCTACCATACTTATATGGCTGGTAAATGGCATCTGGGAATGCATGGAGAAGAAAAATGGCCTTTACAACGGGGATTTGAACGTTTCTACGGTATTCTGGCAGGAGCTTGCAGCTATCTTCGACCATCAGGAGGACGCGGGTTGACGCTAGATAACACCAAACTTCCGACTCCGGAAGCGCCTTATTATACAACGGATGCATTTACTGATTATGCCATCCGCTTTGTTGATGAACAGAAAGACGATAAACCTTTCTTCCTTTATCTGGCTTTTAATGCTCCTCACTGGCCGTTGCAGGCGAAAGAGGAAGACATTCAGAAATTCACAAAGATCTATCGTGAAAAAGGATGGGATGAAATTCGTGAAGCAAGACGGAAACGGATGACTAAAATGGGAATTATTGACTCGAGCACAGAATTCGCCGAATGGGAAAACCGGAAATGGGATGAATTGACGGAGCAGGAGAAAGATAAAGTAGCCTATCGGATGGCTGTTTATGCAGCACAGGTGCATTGTGTAGATTATAATGTAGGAAAATTGCTGGATTACCTGAAGAAGAATCATAAACTGGACAATACGCTTGTCATGTTCCTGTCCGACAATGGTGCTTGTGCCGAACCTTATGCAGAATTAGGAGGCGGAAAAGTGTCAGAGATCAACGACCCGGCTTGTAGCGTATTCCCTTCTTATGGAAGGGCATGGGCACAGGTTTCCAATACTCCGTTCCGCAAATACAAATGCCGTTCTTATGAAGGAGGTATTTCTACCCCTCTCATCGTGTCGTGGAAAAACAATCTGAAGAATAAAAAAGGTGAATGGTGTCGTGTTCCCGGTTATTTGCCGGACATTATGCCGACTATTCTGGAAGCGACAGGAGCCGCTTACCCGGAAACTTATCACGGTGGAAACAAAATATATCCATTGGTAGGAAGCAGTCTTTTCCCTGCTATTCAAAAGAAAACAGACTCTTTGCACGAATATATGTACTGGGAACATCAAAACAACAGAGCGATCCGCTGGGGCAACTGGAAAGCGATCCGCGACGAAAAAGGAAAAGAATGGGAACTGTATGACGTGGTTAAAGACCGCACCGAACGTAA
Organism: Bacteroides sp. BFG-637; assembly: GCF_024793605.1. NCBI lineage: Bacteria > Pseudomonadati > Bacteroidota > Bacteroidia > Bacteroidales > Bacteroidaceae > Bacteroides > Bacteroides sp. BFG-637. Next base: position 2,185,767 of record NZ_JANUPD010000002.1, read on the forward strand.
CAATCTGGCAGAACAGCACCCTGAAGTATTGACGAAACTGGTTACCGAATGGGAGAAATGGGCGAATGCTAACTTTGTATTGCCTAAACATCCGAAGAAATAATTAGGAGGAACACAAAATGAATAAATTGCTATTGAGCGCATCCGTTGCATTGGGTGTTACCAGCCTGGCATATGCACAGCAAACGGAAAAACCGAACTTTGTGTTGTTTATAGCCGACGACTGTTCCCATTATGATCTGGGCTGTTATGGAAGTGTTGATTCGAAAACTCCGAATATCGACCGTTTCGCTACCCAGGGAGTACGTTTCACACAAGCCTATCAGGCTGTCCCGATGTCATCACCTACCCGCCATAATTTATATACAGGTTTATGGCCTGTACGTAGCGGGGCTTACCCCAATCATACTTGTGCCGATGAAGGAACATTGAGTGTCGTGCATCATCTGCAGCCATTGGGCTATAAAGTAGCATTGATCGGGAAATCGCATATCGCTCCGGAATCAGTATTTCCTTTCGACCTTTATGTACCTTCTTTGAAAGGAGGAGATTTGAATTTTGAAGCGATTCAGAAATTTGTTTCCGATTGCAAAGCAAAAGGAGACCCTTTTTGTCTGTTTGTTGCTTCCAATCAACCGCATACTCCCTGGAATAAAGGAGACGCTTCGCAGTTTAATGCAGATAAACTAACCTTACCCCCTATGTATGTGGATATTCCCCAAACACGCAAGCAGTTTACTCGTTATCTGGCAGAAATCAATTTTATGGATCAGGAGTTTGGCAACGTCCTTTCTATTCTGGATCAGGAAAAGATGACAGATAAATCTGTTGTCGTATATTTGAGCGAACAAGGCAACAGCCTGCCTTTTGCCAAATGGACTTGTTATGATGCGGGAGTACATTCTGCGTGTATCGTCCGCTGGCCGGGAGTGATTAAGCCGGCAAGCGTAAGTGATGCATTGGTGGAATACGTCGATATTGTTCCTACCTTTGTCGACATAGCAGGAGGAAAGCCGCAGGCGAAAATGGATGGAGAAAGCTTCAAACCGGTGTTGACAGGCAAAAAGAAGGAACATAAAAAATATTCTTTCTCCCTTCAGACCACGAGAGGTATCAATGCCGGATCGCCGTATTACGGAATCCGTTCGGTATACGACGGCCGGTACAGATATATTGTCAATCTCACTCCGGAAGCTACTTTTCAGAATGTTATGACGAGTTCTCCTTTATTCAAGGAGTGGAAAAGTCTGGCGGAAACGGATAGTCATGCGAAAGCTATGACGACCAGATACCAGCATCGCCCTGCTATCGAACTGTACGATGTGAAGAATGATCCGTATTGTATGAAAAACTTGGCGGAAGATGCAGGACAAGCCTCTACCATCAGCCGGCTGGATAAAGAATTGAAACGATGGATGAAGGATTGTGGAGACGAAGGACAAGCTACCGAGATGCGTGCCTTCGAACACATGCCGGGAAAGAAAAAATAAGCCGTCACATATCAAACGAATGAAACACAGAATGTTATTAATAAATCGTATATCATGAAAAAAGAATTTTTTGGTTTGCTTTGTGGATGTACTCTGCTTCCGGCATTTCTTCATGCACAGACAGAGCGTCCTAATATTGTGATTGTATTGGCCGACGATTTAGGTTGGGGAGATGTCGGATTTCATGGAAGTGAAATCAAGACTCCCTGTCTGGATGCTCTGGTTGGAGAAGGAGTGGAGCTCGAACGTTTCTATACCTCTCCTATCAGTACGCCTACCCGTGCGGGACTGATGACGGGACGTTACCCGAACCGCTTTGGTGTTCGTTCGGCTGTTATTCCGCCTTGGCGTGAAGACGGTCTGGACGAGAATGAAGAAACGATGGCCGATATGTTGGCACGCAACGGATATAAGAACAGAGCCATTATCGGTAAGTGGCATTTGGGACATACGAAGAAAGTGCATTATCCGATGAATAGGGGCTTTTCGCATTTCTACGGTCACCTGAACGGTGCAATAGATTATTTCGACCTTACGCGTGAGGGCGAATTGGATTGGCACAACGATTGGGAAACTTGTCATGACAAGGGATATTCTACCGAACTGATAACTAAAGAAGCTATCCGTTGCATCGATGCTTATGAGAAAGAAGGTCCGTTTATGTTGTATGTAGCTTATAATGCGCCTCACACTCCGCTGCAAGCACAGGAAAAAGATATTAAACTTTATTGTGATAACTTCGACAGTCTGACACCGAAGGAACAGAAAAAGGTGACTTATAGTGCAATGGTTTCCTGTATGGACAGAGGAATCGGAGCTATCGTAGATGCCTTGAAGAAGAAAGGAATAATGGACAACACTTTCTTTATCTTCTTTAGCGATAACGGTACTGCCGGCGTTCCGGGATCCTCATCAGGACCATTGCGTGGGCATAAATTCGACGAGTGGGATGGAGGCGTGCACGCTCCGGCTGTTCTCTATTGGAAGAAAGCAGAGAAACAGTATAAGAACTTGAGTTCGCAGGTGACAGGTTTTGTTGACCTTGTTCCCACATTGAAAGAACTGGTAGGAGATAACAGTCGTCCGAAACGTGAATATGATGGTATCAGCATACTCCCTGTATTGAATGGTAAGAAGAGCTGCATCGACCGCGATTTCTATCTGGGACACGGAGCCGTAGTCAATAAAGACTATAAACTGATCAGAAAAGGCATGAAACCGGGACTTGATTTGAAACAGGATTTTCTGGTTGATTATAAAACAGATCCTTATGAAAAGAAAAATGCCAGTGCAGGAAACGAGAAGATTGTGAAGGCCCTGTATCAGGTTGCCTTGAAATATGACACCATCACTCCTTGTATACCGGAGGTTCCATATGGTAAAGGCCGTGACGGATTCAAGGCTCCTAAAGAATGGAAAGTAGTACGTTGAATCTGTTAACCCTATGAATTGAAAATAATACAAGATGGAAAAATCAATGATTAGCATGTGCCTTTTAGGCGGATTGGCGATAGGGAATGGGTTTGCCCAAACTCCTTCGAAACCTAATATTCTATTAATCATAGCCGACGACTGCTCCTATTATGATATAGGCTGTTTCGGGGCTGTAAACAACAAGACACCTCATATAGACGCACTGGCGGAGCAGGGGATCAAATTCAACAATGCGTATAACTCCGTTTCGATGAGTACGCCTACCCGGCATTGTGTGTATACAGGTATGTATCCGATGCATCATGGTGGTTATGCAAACCATAGTGCGGTCAATGCTGATGTAAAGTCTCTTCCCACTTATCTAGGGAAACTTGGCTATCGGGTAGGATTAGCCGGGAAATGGCATATCAGGCCTTTGGCTAACTTTCCCTTCGAGAAAGTACCGGGATTTCCTGAAGGATGTACAAGTACAAACACTGACTATCATACCAAAGGTATCGAAAAGTTTATGGAGCGTGATGCTTCCCAACCTTTTTGTCTGGTATTGGCTTCTATCAACTCGCATGCTCCCTGGACGGGTGGTGACGCTTCCGTCTTCGACCGGAAGAAACTTCAATTGCCGCCACAATTTATTGATACGGAAGTAACGCGTGAATACTATGCCAGATATTTGGCTGAAGTCGGTTTGCTCGATCAGCAGGTGGGTGACGCTATGCAGATTCTGAAAGATAAGAATCTGCTGCAGAACACGCTTGTCATTTTCATCTCCGAACAAGGTACGCAATTTGCCGGAGCTAAATGGACGAATTGGAGTGCAGGGGTCAAGTCGGCGATGGTTGCTTCCTGGCCGGGTGTCATTAAACCGGGTGTGGAAACTTCTGCCATTGTTCAATATGAGGATCTTCTTCCTACGTTCATCGATGTTGCAGGCGGAGAAATTCCTGACGTGATAGACGGAAAGAGCTTGCTGGGTGTGTTTCAGGGGAAAACGAAGACACACCATAAATATGCTTATCATGTTCACAACAATGTTCCCGAGGGTCCGGCCTATCCGATTCGCTCCATTTCAGACGGACACTATCGCTTGATCTGGAATCTGACTCCGGAAGAAACATACGTGGAAAAACATATTGAAAAGGCAGAATGGTATCTCTCCTGGAAAGCACAGGAGTCGGATCAGGCACATAAAATATTGAACCGTTACAAGAATCGTCCTGAATTCGAGCTATATGATATCAAGAAAGATCCGTTCGAGATGAATAATCTGGCGGATATGAAGAAATATAGTAAGAAGAAAGCTGAACTGACGATGGAACTGCAGAAATGGATGGAAGCAGCAAAATGATACCGGAGCTGATAAAGACCAGCCACGCACCCCTAAGAACAGGCAGAAGAAAGCAGCCAATGCATAGCATTCCAACAATGCTATCGTTATTTGCTCTCTGAAAGAGATTTTATTTTTTTATTTCTCATTTCTCATAAAATCTCGATAATAAGCTTGTAATTAAATGTATATAGTATGAGAGATGTTTTTAAAACAGGCATCTCTCATACTTTTTATAGATATTTTAACGGAAAAAGGGCTTTCTCTCATACGTTTTTCAATCATTTCTCATACACTTCTCATCGAAATTGCACGGATGATGGGTACTGTAAACGCCTACATTGAAAACAGATGAAGAGCATTTTCCGTTCAAACAACCTGATGTCCTCCTGTTTTCCATTCGTTCTTGCCTTGTTATTGATAAAGCATCTGCATCGTTCCACTAGAGTGGCACAAACTGTTTACTAGAGTGCACAGACCTGTTCACTGGAGTGAAAGGGGGCGTTCACTGGAGTGGAACGAAAGAGATGGCAGTAGGATAATACGGGCATGCCGCTTGGAAAACATGAAGGCATAGGCGATATCACCTATTAACTACGGTTTTAATACATTATATATATGAATAAACTAATCACAATCTCTTCTGCACTTTTTGCAGTAACTGCTGTAAAGGCGCAAACACCCAATATCGTGTTTATATTGGCTGACGATTTAGGTTACGGAGACATCTCCGCCTTCAATCCCGAATCTAAAATCCATACTCCTAACATCGACAAACTGGCCGGGCACGGAATTGCCTTTACGGATGCCCATGCTTCCTCTGCTTTATCCACTCCTTCCAGATATTCTCTCCTGACCGGAAGATATCCGTGGCGTACCAAACTGAAACGAGGCGGTCTTAATGGTGATTCACCTGCTATGATCGACCCTGAACGTCGCACCATCGCACAAATGTTTTCAGCCAACGGATACAATACCGCTTGTATCGGCAAATGGCATTTAGGCTGGGACTGGGGATATACGGACAACGGCAGAAGCATGAAAGATATCGATTTCTCGCTCCCGATCAAGAACGGACCTACCGACAGAGGATTTGACTATTACTTCGGCATCCCTGCATCACTGGATATTTCTCCCTATGTTTACGTGGAAAACAATAAGGCAACCTCTATCCCCGATCATGTGATAGAACCCCAGAAAAAGAACCTGGCTTTACTGATGCACGGAGGAATGGCAGGAGCTGACTTCAAACCGGAAGAATGTTTTCCCAACATCATCCGTCACAGCCTGAACTATATCAATGAGCAAAAAGGCAGTAAGAAACCATTCTTCTTATATTTGCCTATTACTGCTCCTCACACACCTATATTGCCTTCGAAAGAATTTCAGGGTAAAACCAGCATCGGTCCCTATGGTGATTTTGTAGTCATGATAGACGACATGGTGCGCCAAATTGTAGAAACATTGAAGAAGAATAAACAACTGGATAACACCATCATCGTATTTGCTTCGGACAATGGCTGTGCTGCCTATATAGGCGTCAAAGATATGGAAAGACAGGGGCATTTCCCCAGTTATATCTACAAAGGCTATAAGAGTGATATTTATGAAGGCGGTCACAGAATACCGCTTATTGTCTCCTGGAAAGGTAAATACGGGAAAGAGACAAACAACTCTCTGGTTTCGTTGATTGACTTTTATGCTACCTTTGCCGAAATGCTTAACCACAATTTGGAGACGGAAGAAGCCGTCGACAGTTACAGTATGTGGCCGATATTGAGTAAGAAAGGCACTTCCACCCGCAAAGACTTGGTGCATGAAGCAGGAGAGGGGTATCTGTCTTTACGTACTTCCCAACTGAAACTGGTATTTTACGGAGGCTCCGGTGGGTGGACATATCCCGTTAAACCGGTTGATGTAGCTAAGTTCCCTCCGATGCAATTGTTTGATATCGTGAAAGATCCTTCGGAAAAAGAAAATATCATCGGTGATAAACGTTATGAGAATGAGGTGAAAGAGATGAAACGGACTATGAAGAAATATCTGGAAGAAGGACGCTCTACACCCGGTGAGAAAGTATCGAATGATACGGAGAATAGCTGGAATCAGGTAAAGATCTTCATGCAGGAAGAAGAGTAAGCCCATCGGGAAAAAATGAAAACATAAAAAAACAGCCCCCTGAATATAGACCTTCAGAGGTGCTGTTTTTAAATTCAACAAGGAAAAGAGTATTATTCTAATTATTATTTATTCAGAGAGTTACAGATTTTCTGGTTGATTTCCCTGATTTTAGCTTCATCCATTTTGATTACTTTACGGTCGTAAGTGAGCAGACCGTTGATTTCACCTTCTACGTCTGTTGTCTGAGTATATACGGCAGCAGAGAATCCTTTTTGGATCAATTCCAACAGATGTCTGCCATATTTGATGTATTCGTTGGTTACTTCGTCCGATGTATTGAACTTCACATAACCCCAGTTTTTCTTGTCATTCACCCAAGTGTTTCCTTCTACTACAAGGCCGATACCTCCGTACTCACCCAATACGGTAGCACGTCTCGGATCGTAAAGGAACATGTTTGGGCCCGGATAGTGGTGAAGGTCGAGAATATCGCCACAAGTGTAGTGATTACCACCACTGGCAGGATTCACCAGTCGGCTAGGATCGTATTCTTTGGTCCACGCTACGATTTCCGGAGTTTTGAATTGGCCCCATGCTTCATTGAAAGGTACCCATACAGCGATACTCGGATAAGAGTACAGACAGTCGATGATTTCTTTCCACTCTTTGCGGTAGTTAGCTTCGGAAGCAGCAGAGCGAATCACTTCTGTACCGTTGAAATAGTTACGTGCTTGCCACTGTGGGCTGGGACCACCGTTCGGCATATCTTGCCATACGATCAATCCCAACTGGTCGCAATGAGTGTACCAGCGTGCAGGTTCTACCTTAACGTGTTTACGTACCATGTTGTAGCCGAAGTCTTTTGTTTTCTTCAAGTCGTAAACCAAAGCTTCGTCTGTCGGTGCAGTATATAAACCATCAGGCCACCATCCCTGGTCGAGCGGACCGAATTGGAAATAATCTTTGTTGTTCAACTGCAGGCGAGTGATACCATTCGGACCCTTGCGGATAGAATATTTACGCATAGCAGTATAGCTCTTTACCTGGTCGATTGCTTTTCCGTCTTTATACAGAGTCACTTCCATATTGTAAAGGAAGGGAGAGTCCGGAGACCACAGTTTAGCATTAGCAGGCATTGCCAGTTCAACGGGTACTCCGTTCAACGCTGCACCTTTGGCTACAAGGTTCTTGCCGTCGAATACTTTTACTTCCACTTTGTCAGCAGAAGTTGTGTTGGCAGCAACTTCTACCTTAACAGAGTTATTATCAATATTAGGAGTAGTTTTCAGATTAGCGATGTATTGTGCTGCCACCGGTTCCAACCACACTGTTTGCCAGATACCTGTAACCGGAGTGTACCAAATGCCATGAGGATTTGCTATTTGTTTTCCTCTGGGTTGTTCGCCACGATCTGAAGGGTCCCATACTTTTACTACCAGATCATTATTGCCTTTATTAAGTACGGAAGTGATATCGAAATAGAAAGGAGTAAATCCGCCTGTGTGTTCACCTACCTTTACGTCATTCACCCAAACTTCTGCTTTCCAGTCTACTGCTCCGAAGTGCAACAGGACTTGTTTGCCACGCCAGTTGGAAGGAACGTCGAAAGTGCGTTGGTACCACAGTTCCTCTTTCTCGTTTATCATTTTGCCTACACCTGATAAAGACGATTCTACAGCAAAAGGAACCAGAATGTCACCCTGGTAAGCAGCAGGTGCAGGAGTTCCCTTCTTTGTGATTGCATATTTCCAAAGCCCGTTCAGGTTTTTCCAGTCACTACGTTCCATGATAGGACGCGGATATTCCGGCAATACATTTTTAGGATCGAGCTGTTCTCCCCACGATGTCTTGATTTTGTCACCGGCAGGTTTCCATTGAGCAAAAGTCGAACTGCATAGAGCCAATGCAAGTAGCATTGTTAGAAAATTCTTTTTCATGTTCATGGTATACATTATAATTAGTTATTAGATATAAATTCCATAAGAAGGAACATTGCAAAGAAAGTGGAATTTAAAGAGAATAAAGGAAACTTGCCGTTCAAAAAACAGCAAAATCTCTTCTTTTTTGCCCCAAAAAGCCTTTTGGTGCCTGTTAAAGTCCCGACAAAGGGCAAAACAACAACCTTTATAGGGTGTTTCTAGAATTCTCGGCAAGTATTATTATTCTAAAAGAGCGGCAGCGCACCAAAGATAGGGAGCCTGTCCATGGAAGTCTCCTGTACGGCGCGGGCGATCATAATAATATTGTTTGTCGTTTTTCTTATTGGTTCCGATGCACACTTCTTTTACATCATTCTCATCATTGATATATCGAACTAAAGCTATCCAGGCTTTGCGGGCGACTGGCGCATATTCTTTTGCATCCAACCATCCATTCTTTACTCCTTTGATGAACGCGAAAGTGAACATGGCCGATCCGGATGTTTCGGTCCAGCAGTCTGGCTGATCGATCAGCTGATTCCACAAACCTTCCGGGTTACGATATCTTTTCAGACTTTCCATCATTGTCCGGAACCCTTGTAGAATACGAGGACGGTCTTTGTGCTTTTTGGGCAGACATTGAAGTAGCTCTGCCATACCTGCGGCTACCCATCCGTTCCCACGTCCCCAATAGTACGGCACATCCGGAGCATGATAGAAAAGACCATTCGGGCGTTGTAGTTCATCCAAATACATCACCATTTCTTTAGCTGTGCGATCAAGGTATTTTTTATCTTTAGTCACTTTATATGCTTGTGTCTGTACAATGGTTATCATGTACATATCATCAATCCATAGGCGAGTTTGCCATGTATAACCTTTATCAGCCCATCCCTTTTGCTTTATTGTTGCATTTTCCGGGATTTCCCATTGAGTGTCGGCATAAGGCATTCCTAATTCCTTATATCGTTTTTCCTTGGTGATCCGATAAAACTCTAAAGGCAAACTTCCGAACATATTTTGGTCAACATGAGTCATGGCAGGCAATATTCTATTATCGGTAGTGAATAGAGGCTCAAACTTTTCTTTCAGCATTTGCGTGAGTCTCTTATCCTTGGTGATTGTTGCAAACTTAAGAGCACCGTTCCAACTACATGTTTCCGGATAGCCAATCCATTTGTTTGCATGAAGGAGATGCTTGGATTTTACAAAACGAGATGCCAGACGCTTGCCTATCTCGTCGGGAGTGCTACCATCAGGAAAGTTTTTTAATGCACCGGTTTGGGCAACTAAGATTTGGATAGGTAGAAGACATAAAAGAAATAATGCTTTTTTGTACATAATAATTGATTTTATTCTATTAAATATTTTGCTTTTGGAGATTGAATCCCTTAATTAGAACGGTAACATTGTTATAGGAAAATCTGATCGTAAATCTGTTGCAGCACCTCTATTCTGGGCGTTATTCCCGGAGTAGCCTGGAGGCTGTGTCCGCACAACTTACTCCACTTCCGTAATGTCTCATTGTCTATTGCGTCCTGTAAATTCGCCTCCCATTCAGGTAGATACCCTCGTAATCCCATATATTGTACTAGAGGGAAATTTGCATCTTCCGGTTTTATATCACGGTAGTAAACCAGAGTTGCTTTTTGGCGGATTAGTAAATCTTGCAGCATGGTTGTATCTATATCACGTACAGATACTCTGCAATCTATTGCAAGCGAGGCTGTTATTCCTGCTGCTTGTCCTAATGCCATCCAGCAAGGTTCCATTCGTAGAGTAGAAAATCCTATGTGTGAACCGGATACGGGTACAGGAAGTAATAGATTGTCTATGTTCCGGGGAAGGATTACGCCCAATGGTACAGTGTATACGGCTGTGGGGTAACTGATAAAGCCATCCAAGTGCACTCTACCTGTTTCTCGTTTTCGGGCGGCATGTGAGTCAAGTGCATAATGACTTGCAGTAACACTATGGGGATGCAGAGGAGGACGTTTTCCTTGTTCAACCGGTAAAGCGTCTTTGGCGGTGAAAAAATAGACACCTTCAAAGCGCCTTCCTTCGCGCACATAAACCTGACGTGGAAAGTTTTCATTATCTTGATATTCGTCTTTAGCTAATCCCCACTTTGCTATATCTTTACGAAAATGTTCGGGAAGTGCCGGATCGTGTTGGGCAAACCAGAACAAGCCCAGTGTGTAGTCTTTCAAGCGTTTGGCGAATTTGTCCCGCCATTCCCAGGAAGAAGTGGGCCAAGGCCAGTTTTCTTCAGGCAAATCGGTGGAAAGGAAAGCGGCATGCTGATTATTACCATCCACTTTTTGATTGGGCAATTTCACCAGGCTACTTAACTTTTTAATACCCCAATTATCTCCCGGTAGTTTGGTGCGGTTTCCTTGTGCAATATGCCGGCGGTTTTCTTCCATCATTTCGTTTGTCACTTTCGACATAATTTTTTGCGTGTTTTTTCCGGTCCATACGTCTTCAATGAGTGAAATATATTCATCACGATTGTAAGACTCCGGTTTTGGGAAAGGAATCTGGTTTTCCGGGTTGTTTGTCAGGCAAAGACGATAATTGTATGCTTGTATTGCATTATCGGATTCTCCTGTACTGTCTTCTGACGGTTGGCTTTTCCAATATTCGTAAGTTCTCCCTGCACCGGGTTCTCCATACTCTTCCTTACTTTCTCTGCCGACACGGAAAGGTACACCGGCTGCAGCTCCCAAGTCTCCTTCATAGGTAGCATCTACAAAGATCTTGCCTTGGTACAGTTCTTTTCGTCCATTTTCACGATTTAGTACACTAATGTTTTCGATATGTCCGTTTTTGACGTTGATATTTTGATGCGCTGTATCAAACTGACGCATAAGAAGAACGGTTATCTTATCTTTATGTTCGTTCAACATTTCCTGATAAATGAATGCCGCAACGGAGGGTTCGAAGTGGAATCCGTCACTACAATCTTCTACTTGCCGGGAGTTCTCTCCGTAATGTTTGATGTAGTATTGTTTCACTTTCTTCGTGAATTCGGCAAACAAACCGGTAGTAGCTTTCCGGGTGGCAATGTCTGTTGCTCCCAATCCGTTGGCAGGAAGACCGCCAAGATGGTTGGTGCGTTCCAGAATAACAGAGGTCTTGCCCTGTCTTGCAGCAGCAATTGCTGTCATTATACCACCAGGATTGCCTCCGACAATAACTAAGTCAAAACTATTCTGTGCGAATAGGTTCCAGCTTATTATTAATAAAAAGCCAAGAATGTAGATTCGTTTCACGTTGCTTATCTTTATTTCAGTTTATACTTTTGTGCATTTGTATTCCAGCCTTTCAGCGTCAATACTGCTCCATCTTTCAACTTCTCTTTTGCAGTCTCAATGGTTACCGTTTTCTTTTCACCCGGCATCAGAGAGAAGAAATTGTCTGTATAGAACGACGGACGTATCGGACTCATATTTGAGTTCAGGAATTGCAACTGGTTAAAGAAAGCAATCTGACCGGATGCATTTCTCAAAGTAATATCTACAAAGTAGTTAGTATTATCTTCTCTTACTTTATAGGTAAGTTTCACTTTTGCCTGCTTCAGTTTACTCAAATCCTCGAAACCTGAAGCTGCCGGACCGGTCAAAGTCTTACTACCTTCATATTTGTCATTAGAACGCCAATAGAAGTTAGAAGAAACATCTTTTCCTTTCTCATCTTTCAAAATCAGCTTGATAAAATGGACTTGAGATATACTTTCCGGAAAACGAATGGTCAATGCATCGTTCACCACTCCATCCGAAGGCAGATTCACAGTAGCTGATTCTTCGAATACTTTCCGACTGTTAATGTCATACACCTGTGCTGTCACCTTGTAGTTCTTAAATTCACGGTAATAATCATTCACTACAGATACCGTATTTTTCAGATAGTCAAACTGCGCATGCAATGGCTCTAATGAGTTAGCTGTATGATAAAGCGACGCTGTCGGTTCCAAAGACCAGTCCCACATGCGGGAAGCCACTTGAGGCATGGAGCAGTTATGATACCAGAACAGTAGTCCGGAACAGAACCGGTCACCGTAATCCAGTTTATTGTAGTTCCATACTTCCCAGATACTCTTCGAATTAATAGCACCCAACAATTGTCCTTTCTGTGCAAACTCATCGATGGAAGAGGATTTTCCGTAATTATTCACCAAGTCTGTATACATAGTGCTCATCAGATGGAAACCATTTCCATCCAGATAATCCCATACTTCCTTATTGATCGGCCAAAGGTCTTTTTCATCCATCATTTCCCGAAGGATTTCCACAGTCGGGAGAGTAGGCGCACCGTATTCCGGATTAAACCCGTCTACTCGACTTCCTCTAGGAGAGGCTGTATTTTCATAATGCTGCATCGGATTTACCTGTTTGTAAGGGCTGCCATCATGCACTCCTTCACATTCGGACTGCATCTGGAATCCACGTGTGCCATCCAGTTTATTCAGTAATTCAGGAGTACCTGTAACTTCTGTACTTTCATTGGAAGCAACGTAATAAGCCAAAGAAGGATGATTGCGAATACGTTTTACGGTAGATTCCACATTGCTCATATAGAGAGCTTTATCATGCGGATGACGAGTGTCACCTGTCATCCAGAATTCCTGCCATACCAACAGTCCTAATTCATCACACAACTGGAAGAAGTAATCGGATTCTGCGATACCACCTCCCCACATTCTCAAAAGGTTGACGCCCGACTGACGAGAATAACGTAATTCAGCATAAGTACGCTCATCCGAAGTTCTCAACATGGCTTCCGGTATCCAGTTAGTGCCACGGATAAACAATCGTTTACCATTCACATAAAAGACACGTGATTTGTCTGGAGTCTTTCTATCCGAAACAATTTCTCGAATACCAAATCTTGTTTTCACTGAATCACATTCTTTACCATCAACTGACACTGTCAGCTTCAGGTCATATAAGTTTTGTGGTCCTTTATTGACAGGCCACCAAAGTTTTGGCGAGTTGATGATAAGTTGCGGAAACTCTTCAGGAGTGAAGGTAGCTATTTTTTCTTCTCCGCGTATCAGCCGGAAAGTCTTTTCGAAAGTGATATTCTCACCCACAATTTCACCCTTTACCTTGCAACTGATTACCCGATTATTGGTTGATGGATTGATAATTTCAACTGATACAGTCTCACAAGCCTGGTCATAATCGGGCTTTCGCAATTCAGATTTAACAAAAGGATGGCGCAATGCTACTCTGCCTGTAGCATAAAGGGAAATATTCTTCCATATACCTGTATTACGGTCACGAATACCATCCATAAACGTGAAATCCCAGCCCACAGTCATCAGCATCGTAGTATTCAAACCAATGTTACCGTTTCCACCGTTATGAAATTCACCGGCTGCTCCCCAAGACTTTGGCTTTGTACTTCCGGGAACATCTACCGGGTAGACTTTTATGGCCAGTCCGTTGCTCTCTCCGACTTTCACGAAGTCTGTGACATCGATATAGTCTTGAATGAACATGCCGTTCATTGTACTCAACAAGTTACCATTCACCCAAATTTCCGCCCGATAGTTAATACCATCCAACTGTAACCAGACAGTCTTTCCCTTAAATGACTGCGGAACTGTAAAATCTGTACGGAACCAGTAGGTATAAAAATCACGTCCGGTTTTAGAAATATCCGGTATCAATTTTGATTCAATCTTATTATTGATTCCATAATAAGGCTCCGGATATTTTTTATTATACACCAAAGAATTCAACACTGTTCCGGGCACGATAGCCGGCATCCAATTTGCAGTTGCATAATTGGATAACGAGATCTTCTCGCCGGGGTCTGCTGCATCTCCTGCTTTGATCATTTTCCACTGATAGTCACCCTGATGACCAATCTCTGAATCGAGCCAAAGATGTTGAGTATCTCTGGCATTGTTTATTCTATTTTGTCCGGTTGCTATTGTTGTATAGATACATAATAGATAAATAGAAAATAGAACTTTAATAGAGCTGTGCATATTCATTATATTTTTCACGGTTTTAAATCTAAGTTATTCATTTTCTGTATTCATTAGAATGTAGGCAAATTTAAAGATTGTGGACCGGATAAGAATGGGGTATGTCTATCGTATAATGAAAATATAGGTTTGGTTGAATGGCATTGTTTTGATAATCAAAGAAATAACAATATGATGATATGCAAAAATATAGGCTCTTGCATATAAATATATGGAAGTTTATAAACCTATTTTTTTGACATTCTCTTCAAAATCCTTGGGTTCTGTTGCTTTATTACGGGTGCGCACTCTGTAATTGTATACCGTGTTTACTGAATACCCTAAAATAGTAGAGATTTGCTCATTTTCTGTAATTCCCAAGGCGTATTAAGGCAAAAATTCGTAAAGTAGAATTCAATGAAGACTTGTTATCTATTACGAATTGATCTTCAGAATGAAGCAATGCATTAAAACTTTCTACGAATGTAGGAAATAAGGACAGAAAAGTCTGATCAAAATCTGCAAATGTATTTTTTCTGTTATATTCCTGATTCAGATTATGAATCATTGAATAAAGAGAATCGTATTGTTTATTATCCAATTTTTGTTGGCCTACCAGTACAAACTTATCCAGTTGGTTGACAAGTTTGAAAGTTGCATCCAGATAATGTCCTATATATGAATTTTTGATTCTGTTTGCTTCTGCTAATTTTGCATTTAGTTTTTCCTGCAGTTCCCGTGAACGGCGAAGACGTTTCATTTGTATCAGAATGTAGATTATAGAGACAATTAGTATAATTGCAAAAACAGAACTTAGTATGAAACTGTCTTGGAAGGTTTGTCTTTTTACCTTTTCAATATCAAGTTTTTCTCCGACAAAAACAGGTAATAATGTTCCGATTACATTCATTCTATGACGTGTTCCGTAGAAAGTGGCATCTTCAAAAGCTTCATTTATATAATCGGAAGCAAGGTCCACATCATCTTTATAATAATAAAGTATAGTTGCCAATCCTCTTAAAGATACAGATTCATTGATCGCACTGCGAATATCATTGATGGCTGCTTGTACATAATATTCAATGGCTTCGTCGTTCAGTTCCAACTTATAGTCAATGAATGCCATCGTCGACAGAAGTATAGAAAGTGTTTCCGAATCTGTCGTATCGCATAGATGCAATGCTTGTTGATAGAATTGTTTGGCTTTTTCTACTTTATTCTCTTTGAGAGCAATTTTCCCTTTTACATAATATATAGTAGATGAATCTGTCAAATGTGATAAACTCTTGTATAATAGTTCATTTCCTAGTTTATTATATTTCGCAGAAAATACATCATCCTTTGTATAGTCTGCCAGATCATGATAAACACGGCCGAAGCTGATATAATAATTCGATAGCACGACGTCAGGTAATGCATCTTTTTCAATTTGTATTGAAGATAGAGTGTCGATAGCTTCTTTAAAGAACCCTCCACGTGCTAGGATATAGCCTAATTGAGTTTTGGCACTAATTTTATAACCTGATGAGTTTAGTTCATTGGCTATTTTACACAACTGTGTGGCATAGTGATAAGCAGAATCAAAAGAATATAATTTGAACTCATTGTATAAATTCATATATTCTTTAAATATATCTTCTTCATGCATAGCATTTTCATTGGTATGAAGAAAATGCTTAATGGAATCTACACGTTCTATTTTTTCTTGACGGTACGTTCTTTTTTGCTGCAATACGGGCGATATTCTTTTTTCGATTTCTTTTTTATTTCTTACTTGTTTTCTTTGAGAACATCCCATGTAAAATAGAGAAGTAAGGATAAAAGATATCATAAAAAAAAATGAAACCGTATTTCTGTTTAACTTTTTGCATAGATTCTGATGTAAGTATACTGGAGGTTATCTAATATGAGTACTTCCGCAAAAATATATAAAAAAAACATATAAAGGTTGTTTGTGTCTATATTATATATAAAAAAGAGTAGTATATATTCTGTACAGATATGTATAAAACCCTATATTTTTGCCTTAATCTTGTTTGTTAAGTAGTTGATTATTAGTAATTATTCTTTTTGAGAAACCTATATTTTTATTATACGATAAACATACTTCATTTTTATCCAGTTCATAATTTTTAAATTTGCCTCCACTTCAATAAATAGGATGTTAATGACTTGAATTTAAAAATCGTGAGACTATGAAGAATTATAGTAGACTGTTTGTATCGCTTCTGATTATGCTGTCTTTTATTTCCATTTCATCGTTAGCAATAAATGCTAACTCATCTCTAAATTTAAAAGATGGTAACTTTCAGATTGTGGTATCCGGTCACGAAGTTGAACCTGTGAAATTGGCGGTGGCAACTTTATCTAAAGACTTTGAGAAAGTGATGCATTATAAACCGGAGATTTCTCAAAGGGCTGATAATGCAAAAGGGATAGATATTGTAGTTGTTAATGAATCTACGGATGATCTGTTAATTGATAAATTACTGCTTCGCTCTTTAGATGGTTTTGAATCCCATAGGAATTTATTGTGATGTGTTGAAGAGACGGATATACATCCATGGAAAAGATATGCGGGGCACTATTTATGCCCTTTATACATTTAGTGAACAGTTTCTTGAAGTGCCGGCATTATGGTATTTCTCGTCTTGGGAACCACAGTATAAGAAACAAGTAATGATTTCTTCAGATTTTGACTATTATCAAAAGTCTCCACAAGTTCGATATCGTGCATGGTTTCCTAATGATACAGATTTATTTGAGCCATGGAGGAAGCTGTCGAAAGAAAATGATGAATTGTGGCTTGAGACTATGTTGAGGCTGAAACTTAATACTGTAGAATTAGAAGCGACAGTAACATACCCTGATTATAAATTGAATAGTCGAGCTGCATTATTGCGTAAATATGGTCTGATATTAACTTCTCATCATCACGTTGCTTGTAACAACAATCTGATGAATTGGGAGGGCTATTGGCGGACAGTGCGTAAAATGGAACCGCCTAAGTTATTATTGTCTGATGAGGAATCGTTGCGTGAGTTCTGGCAGTATAGCATTGAAACTGTGTGCCGTGATAAACAGGAAAATCTTTGGCAGATTTCTTTCCGTGGAATTAATGACCAGCCTTTTTGGGCAGCTTTCTCTGATGCTCCGGAAACGGATAAGGAGCGTGCGGAGGTTATTAACCGTATGATCCGTATTCAACTGGATATGATAAAGGAAGCAACAGGTGAAAAAGATCCTTTTGTTCGTATGACTTTTTATGATGAACTGTCTGATTTATTAGCCAAAGACTATCTTCAGCCACCAACGGGTGAGAATATGCTTTGGACATTTGTGGCCGGGCGGAGAGACCATTATCCTTATGATGATTTGGTTGCCTTTGATACAAAAAAGCAAGTGAAGCTGGGCTATTATATGAATCTTCAGTTTACTTCTACCGGTGCTCATCTGGCTCCGGCCGAAGGTCCGTGGAAAATGGAGTTTAATTATCGATATGTCAATACTCGTGGACCGCTGACTTTCTCTGTTGTCAACGCAGGTAATTTGCGGGAATTTGTAATGGAAATGGCTGCCAATGCTCGTATGATGTGGGATATGCAGCTTTATGATACTGATTCGTTTTTACTGGATTTTTGTACGCAGTACTTTGGAAAGAAACATGCCGCTAAAGTTGCTAAGCTTTATCATGATTATTATTATGCTTATTGGCAGCAGAAGCCTTCTGCATTTCCAAATATGGAACGGCAGTTTATTTTTCAGGATTTAAGATATTCACGTGTATTCGATCAAATAGGA
This sequence comes from Bacteroides sp. BFG-637, assembly GCF_024793605.1. Taxonomy (NCBI): domain Bacteria; kingdom Pseudomonadati; phylum Bacteroidota; class Bacteroidia; order Bacteroidales; family Bacteroidaceae; genus Bacteroides; species Bacteroides sp. BFG-637. The sequence continues at coordinate 2,203,836 of NZ_JANUPD010000002.1, forward strand.
AAACGTTTTCAGGATTTTTCTCCCAATCCTTTGTATGATATAGGATTTGAACGGATACCGGGACGGACGTTTCGTATTGACGGAAATAATCAAGTTGACTCTTTAATTGCAGGAATGGAGAGAGCTGTATTTCGTTTTGGTGAAGTTTCCCGTCGTTGTGAGGATCTTCTGAAACAACTTCCTTGTCAAGATCAACGTTTCTTCAGGGATAATCTGGCAGCTCCGTGTCATTATATGGAAGCCTTAAGCCGTTCATTATATCATTTTGTTCTTGCATATAAAAATACTGATGAACGGGTTGAAAATCTGGATGCTGCAATTAGGCAGTTAGAGGAAGCTCGTGATACGCTCTATGCTACTCAAGAAGGCGTATTTGCTACTTGGTATACTGGGGATTCGTTCAACGGTAAATTCAATATTCCCGCTAAACTAAAGTTATTGTATAAACTACGTAAAGAGATTTAATAACAATTTATATTAATTACCTAATTGGATCTAATTTATGAGAAATGTAGATTTTAGCACGAAAGTATTTCGTCTGCTGATGTTGGTTCTATTGCTCTTTTCGGTACAGATCAGTCATGCCGATGGAGGATGGCCAAAAACAGTCAAGGGACGAATTGTGGATGCGAAAAGTGGTGAGACTCTTATCGGGGTGAATATCCAGATTAAGGGAACTACTACAGGTACGATTTCTGATTTTGATGGAGGGTTTCAGCTGACTGTTAAAGCTAATTCTGTTCTTCAATTTTCGTATGTAGGCTATAAGTCCATTGAAATGAAAGCTGAAGAGGCAGTCAAAAGAACCGTTTTTAAGATGCAGGAAGATGCGAGTGTACTCGAAGAAGTTGTAGTGGTGGGTTATGGTGTTCAGAAAAAAGTGACGAATGTTGGTTCTATCACTCAAGCGGACGGACTGGAATTGATGAAGTCTGGTAGTGTGAACTCTGTTTCGGAAGCTCTTCAAGGAAAGTTGAATGGTGTCATAGCAATCAATTCTTCGGGAAAGCCGGGTGATAATGATGTGACGATGTATATTCGTGGTAAGAGTACATGGGGGAATACGAATCCTTTAGTATTAGTGGATGGCATCGAGCGCGACATGGATGATATTGACATGAATGAAATTGAAACAATTTCTGTTCTGAAAGATGCTTCTGCAACGGCTGTTTATGGTGTGCGTGGTGGTAATGGTGTGATTCTTATTACAACCAAACGTGGTACGGACAATTCGCCGGAAATTAATTTTTCGGCAAATGTGACGTTTAAGAGTCCGACGACAAGTATGCATTTAGCTGATCATGTGACGGCTATGCAAGCGTATAATCGAGGGCTTGCTAATGATGGAAGTTGGGATAAATTGATTCCTCTTTCTACGATTGAAGCTTGGCAGCGTGCTTATGAGGAAGGTAACTATGGTGCTTACAACGATGTATTTCCTTATGTGAATTGGTGGGATGAATTGGTAAGTAGTGGCTATACCCAAAATTATAATGTAAACATACGTGGAGGAACTGGTTATATGAAGTATTTTGCTTCTGTAGGTTATCAGGGAGACGGTGATATCTACAATTTGAAAGAAAACGATGCTTTTGATCCGCGACATACGTACAAACGTTATAATTGGCGCTCTAATTTTGATTTTAATATTACTTCCACCACAAAACTTTCTGTGAATGTTGCCGGTAAAATGGCATATCGTAACAAATCTCTAGATAGCGATAATCCATTTAACCGTATAATGACAGAGTCTACGAGCGATCACCCTGTGAAATATTCTGATGGATATTGGGGAGATGATGAAGAAAAGAATCCGGTTGCTAATATGAATCTGGCCGGTGCAAACTTACGTAAGACTTTTCAAGGCTGGTATGATGCGTCTCTTGAGCAGAAACTGGATTTTATTACTCCCGGATTAAAAATGGGTGCTAAGCTGTCTTATTCTTCTTCCTCTACTACCTCGACTAATGTAACTCGTGGAGGAAGTGCGAATCAGGCGTTAAAGTCTATAATCCGTTATCATCGTGTTTACGACTACGCTAATCCGATTATTAATCAGGATGGTTCGGTTTCGTATCCAATGATTGAGAATACACGTCTTCCTGATGCAGAGTCCGTACCCTTGTCTCCTACTGTTGAATATTATGATAGGTTAGATGGATATACACGTCGTTTCTATTATGAGTTTTCAGTAGCTTATAACCGTACATTCAATGGTCATAATGTCGGGGCACTTGCTTTGTTTAATCGGCAGATTTATGATTCAAAAGATGGTGACAATGTTCGTTTCCCTAGCTATAATGAGGACTGGGTAGGACGTGTGACATATAACTGGAAAGAGCGGTATTTAGGAGAGATGAATGTTTCGTATACGGGTTCGGAAAAGTTTGCTCGCGGACATCGTTTTGGATTGTTTCCTTCATTTTCTTTGGGATGGCGTCTTTCGGAAGAACCGTTTATAAAGAAAAGTAGTGTAAGTAAGATACTGACTAATCTTAAGTTTCGTTATTCATGGGGAAAGGTCGGTTCTGATGCAGGAGCAAGTCGCTGGAATTATATACAGTCATTTACTTCTGGGGGGAGTGATAACATTGGGTGATACGCAAACGCATGAATGGGGACCTATTTATAAAGAAGGCTCTATTGCAAACGTGGGCTCGACTTGGGAGAAGTCAACCAAACAAAATTTGGGAATTGAAGTGGGATTCTGGAACAAACTATCCATGACACTGGACTTGTTTGATGAGAAACGAAAGGATATTTTAATGACACCTAACACTACTTCATCAATAGCAGGCGCGACTTTCAATGCTGTGAATATGGGGCGTACTAAGAATCATGGATTTGAAGTAGAGTTGCGCTGGCAAGATAAAATAGGTAAGGATTTTCGTTATAATGTTGGTTTCACTATGGCATCAAGTGAAAACCGGGTTGTGTTCCGTGATGACCCATATCGTTCTCCAGAGCACCTGAAAGGTGCAGGAAAGCCTATTGGACATCAGATTCGCTATTTGGCTATTGGTAATTATGGAACTATTGATGATGTATTTAATTATGCCCAAACAGGTTCTATTAATTCTGTTGCTCCGAGTCAGGTAATTCCAGGTGATTTGGTTTATGTTGATTTCGATGCCAATGGTGTTTTGAATGGTTCTGATAAAGTTGCAGTTTCACAACTTAATTACCCCTTGCACACTTATAGTTTTCAATTAGGATTTGACTGGAAAGGATTAGGGTTTAGTGCCATGTTTTATGCTCCAACAGGTGTCTATAAATTAGTAGATCATGTATATATGGCTTCATTTATCGATGGAAAGATTAATGCACAGCCTGATGTCATGGCTGCATGGACACCGGAAACTGCCAATCAGGGTGGCATTACAACTCCGGCTTTACATTTGATTAATAATGGCAGATTTAATGGAACAGAGAGTACATATCGTTATCGAAATTTCTCTTATCTGCGTTTGAAAAATCTTGAAGTTAGCTATAAATTACCCAAACGTTGGTTGCAAGCTGCGCGTATTTCCAATTTACAGCTTTATGTGAATGGCAATAATTTGTTGACATTTTGGGGAGGAGATAACCGTATTGACCCGGAAGGTAATCAGAAAGGCTATCCTATTCTGCGTTCGATAACCTCCGGTATAAGACTCTCGTTCTGATTCATTTAATAATTGGTAGTATGATGAATAAATGTATATATATATTGTTGGCGGGATTTTTCTTGCTTTTAAATGTAGGATGCGAAGATTTCCTGGATAAACGTGAAGATGCTGGCGGGCTTGACGAAACTTCTGTTTATGCAAATTATGAATCGATTCGTGGCTTTTTGGATGGTGTATATTCCAAATTAGATAATTACAATTGGTTTGAAAGTGCTGATGGAGGTAGTTATGGCCGTACTTATGTGGGTGTAATGGCCGATGAAATGGCAGCAACATATAATAGTACGGTTTTTGCTAAATTCTTTTCAGGCTCTTGGTTATTGACGGGTAAGAGTGAAAATGTTACTGAGATTGGTAATGGGGATAAAACACCGATAGGAAAGGCATATCCATCTTTACGTATTGTGAATCGTGTGATTGCCAATATTGATAAAGTCCCGTTGACGGAAGAACAAAAAAAGAGATTCTGGGACAGGCTTATTTTTATCGTGCCTGGTTTTATTTCTCGGTTATAAAACGTTATGGAGGTATGCCTATCATAGATCGCGTTTTTGAGGGTGGAGATGATGATCTTCCCCGTGTCACTTATCATGAAAGTTCGGATTGGATGATTGGGGATATCGATAAAGCGATAGCTATGCTTCCTGATACTTGGGAAAATATGCAGTACGGTCGTCCGACGAAATTGGCAGCCATGGCTTTCAAAGAGATGGCGTTATTGTATGATGCAAGTCCTTTAATGCAAAATGATCTGAATTCAATTGAAGTGAAAACTTATGATCGGGAACGGGCGAAGAAAGCGGCACAGGCTGCTTGGCAGGCTATTAAGTATATGAAAGATAATGAGGGGGTGACCGGAGTGAGGATGGAGACTAAGGAAGAATATACGAATATTTTTTGGTTTCCGGATACGCAGATAAAGCAGCCAGAACATATATGGACGCGCCGTAGCATGAAAAATACAACGGATCGGAGTAAAACGTTACGTGCATTCTGGCTTTATCCGGAGTTGGCTACAGGCACGGGGGCGGAAGCGTTTGCCATGTCTTGTCCGACGTTGAATGCTGTTAATATGTACGAACGTCAGGGGGATGATGGAATATATTATCCGATTGATGATCCTCGTTCCGGTTATGAGTTTGATCCAGAACATGCTTTCACCAAACGTGACCCTCGTTTTTATAATAATATATTAATTCCTGGTGATAAATGGGGAACTTACCAGAATGGTGCAACCTATTATATTCGTTTATGGGTTGGTTCAAAACCATATAATGACTTTTTGACATCCAAACATTCGAATGGACGTGAAATATCGGGTTTTATGTGCCGTAAATTTCTTTGGGAAGATGCTCATGGGCAGCACTTTCCTAGTGGTAATGATAAATGGTTAAGATACTGTGCGCAAACTGTATTTATTCGGGTTGCTCAGCTTTATCTGGATTTTGCAGAAGCATCGTTTGAAGCGACTGGAAGTGCGACAGCTACAGTAGAGAATTGTGGAATGACGGCAGAAGAAGCTATAAATTTAGTTCGTAATCGTGTAGATGTGACGGATTTGCCTTCGGATATAGTGAATGATCCGGAGAAGTTCCGTGAAGCGTATCGTCGTGAACGTGGGGTAGAGCTTATGTTCGAGCATCACCGTTGGTGGGATGTGCGTCGTTGGATGATTATGCATGATTTATTTAAAACAGCATATCCTCTTCAAGGAGTTAAGTTTCATCCTGTTGGTTCGTATGGTGATAAAACAAGACCGGAAAGTTTCACTTATGAGAAATTTGACATGACTAAAGAAGTTCGGGGATTCTCGAATATGCGTAATTACTGGTATCCGTTGCCACAGCATGATGTGGATGCGCTTCGCAATTTGCAACAGAATCCGGGTTGGTAATGAAAATACTTAATTTTAGATGTTTATGAGAAACAGATATCGTATATTTTTCATGGGATTGTTTGCGTCGGCTTTTTTGATAGGAGGTACAATGGACGTGGAAGCCCAGAACAAGAATAAGAAGAAAATTCCGGTAATTGAGGTAAAAGCTCGAGTAACCGATGTAAACGGTCAGCCGTTGCGTGATGTTATGGTATTAAGTGGGGGTGGAGCAATAACTAATTATACAGATGTGAATGGTTGTTTCTCCCTTAAAACAAAGGCAAATGGCACCATTCTGATTGAGACTCCTGGGTATAAGGATGCAGTGATTAATTTACAGGAGGGGGGATGTCCCAGTGAAATCAAACTTGAGCTTGAAGGATTGTACTCAACAGAACGTGATATTTATGAACGTGGTGATGGTGCTAAAACATATCAGTCTGATTTAACGGCTGCTATTGGTCATGTGAATATTGAACATTTGAAAACAATGCCTGAATTACAACTATCCAATACTTTGCAAGGACAGGCGGCTGGTCTGATTGCTATTGCAGGGACGGGCGGAATTGGCTATGATAATTCGACACTTTATATTCGCGGGCATCACAACAATGGTACGAATAATGCTATTGTAATTGTTGATGGGATTGAACGTCCGATTGATGATATTCTTCCGGAGGAAATAGAATCAATTGAGATTTTGAAAGATGCTCCGGCTAAAATTCTGTATGGAGCGCAGGCCACTAATGGAGTGGTGCTGGTGCGCACTAAACGTGGAGAAGCACATAAGCGTATTATTCGGCTTGGATTAGAATATGGTGTGCAACCTACAACACGTTTACCTAAGTATCTCGATTCTTATAATTATGCCACATTGTTTAATGAGGCACGTGAAAATGACGGTATGTCTCCATTTTATACGGATAAAGATTTAGAAGGTTACCGTCATTCATCAGGAGTAAATGACCTGCTTTATCCTAATGTAGATTATTATAAAGAGTTTCTTCGTGATCAGAATACTTTCCGGAAAGCCACTCTTGAACTGAATGGTGGAAATAAAAATGCTACTTATGCTGTGACTGTAGGCTATACAGGAAGTTCTGGTTTGGAAAAAGTGGGAGACCGTTCTGACTTGAATAGAATAAACGCTCGTGGTAATCTGGATATTCGTATTACAGATTTTCTTTCGGTTGCAGCAGATGTTGCGGCACGTATTGAAAAGAAGGACTGGGGAGCAAAGGATGGTGAAGGACTATTTGGAGAGATATCTACCCTTCGTTCCAATGAATATCCATTTATAATCTCTCCGGAGGCGATCAACGGGCATGATGGTATTGCTGTAGATGGAAGTTCTTTGATTTTTGGAGCAAGCTCTCGTAAATCAAGCAATCTTTATTCAGATATGGCATATGGGGGGAATACATCAGAAAGATATGTAAACAGTCAGACGAATCTGGGATTAAAATTTGATTTGAATGAGTTTGTAGAAGGATTGACTGCCGATGCTTATATGACTTTTGATAATTACAGTTATTTACGTCAGGAATTACGTAATGCATACCCAACTTATTCTATTGATCGTTATTTGGATGCTAATGGTGATGAAGTTCTTCGTTTTACGGAGCGAAAAAGACTGAATTTGCCTAAGAAGCAATCGATTGTAGCAAATAATACATATCGCTATTTCGGATGGCGGGCGAATGTGGGGTATGAAAATAGATTCGGACTTCATAGAGTCTCTGCCAATGCTGCTTTTCGTTATACTCAAGAAGAAGCCACAGGCAGTTCACAGGACTCGAAAGATGCTAATTTTACATTCCGGGCTAATTATAATTATGACAAACGGTATATGCTTGAAGGTACACTTTCTGCAATGGGAAGTAATAAGTTTGAGAAAGGTAGCCAATACTTCTTTGCCCGGGCAATTGGCGCAGCGTGGGTACTTTCTAATGAATCGTTCTTGAAAAATATGAAAAAAGTAGACTTTTTGAAGTTAAAGGCTAGTTACGGTCATCTTGGTTATGCTGGTAATACCGGTTTCTTCCTTTATAGAACAAATTGGAAAAAAGGAGATAAGGAAGAGTTCAGACCGACTATTGGGGGGAATACTACCGATCTTTCTCGTTGGGGTAATCCCGATTTGGAGTGGGAGTATTCTAATGAGCTGAACGTGGGTGCAGAAGGGCTTTTCTTGCATAACCGCCTTTCTACTGAAATTAACTATTTCCGTGAGTTGCGTAAGAATATTATAGGTGTAAATAATGCTAAGTATGCAGCAACAGGAGGTGATTTTATTCCGTACGAGAACATTGGGGAAGTCATGAATCAGGGATTTGATGCTTATGTAAGTTGGAATGATAAAATAGGAAAGGATTTTACTTATAATGTGGGATTCAATATTACTTATACGAAAAATAAATTGCGTAAAAGTAATGAACTAAGTAATATGGAAGAGTATCGTAAGGCAATAGGACGTCCGACCAGCACGATCTTTGGATGGCAGGCACAAGGACTTTTTGGTAAAGATGTTCCTCTTGCAGGTCATGCTAATCAGACTTTTGGCAATTATCAGGTCGGTGACATTGCTTATGCGGATTTGAATGGTGATGGAACTGTCGATAATAATGACCAAAAAAGTATTGGGCAGAGTTTTCCTACTACAACAATGGGGATTGATGTTACTTTAAATTATAAAGGATTTGGTCTTTATATTTTAGGTACTGTCACCACAGGTATTACTAAGTTATGCACGAGTTCTTATTACTGGAACTCTGGTCTTAACGGATATTCTGTACTTGCATTTGACCGTTATCACCCAGTGAACAATCCAGAGGGGACTCAACCCCGCTTGACAACAATGGCAGCCGATAACAATCAACGTAACTCTACATTCTGGGCGGAGAATGGTTCGTTTTTCCGTCTTAAGAATATTGAGTTGAGTTATACTTTGGTGAATAAATCAGGAAAAGGTATCGGCAAGAACTATAAGTTTTTTGTTCGTGGAACTAATCTTTTTGTTCTTTCAGGCATTAAAGATCTTGATCCGGAAAGGATACTCTCTGGTGTGACTAATTATCCTACCTACCGTACTGTTACGGGTGGATTATCAATCTCTTTCTAAACTTATTATGATTATGAAATTAATAAAATATACATTTATCACGGTTTTGTTGGCAGGCACTGTATGTTCATGTAGCGATATGCTTGATACTAAACTGACAAACGAGTGGTCGGAAGATGATACTTGGACAAATGCGGAAAAAGCTCAAGGTGTTTTACTCTCAGTCTATCAGGATGTCATGATTTCTCCTGATGCGTGGGATGGTAATTTTCTTGATGCGGCTACAGATAATGCTTTGACTCGTAATACAGGTTCAAGTGTTTATCGCGCTGGACAAGGTGCTTTTAGTTTTTCTACAAATCCATTGGGTATTTGGAGTAAATGTTATAATCAGTTCCAGCAAATTCATATTTTCCTGGATAAGGGATTGACAAATGATGTTTGTTATAGTATGACAAGCGAGGACAATGACAGGAAAATCAAACAGCGCCTTAAAGGAGAAGCTATTTTCTTGCGTGCTTGGACTGGTTTTCAGTTATTACAGATGTATGGGGGAAAAACAGATGATGGTTCAGTACTTGGTTATCCCATTGTAACTCATTTTGTTACTCCGGAAGAGTCTTCACATCCGGAGAACTTTGTACGTAATACTTATGAAGAATGTGTAAAACAAATAGCGGAAGATTGTGAAACAGCTATGTCCTTGCTGCCATTGACTTATTCGGGGAGTGATGCAATTTTGGGTGAGAATCTTTTTGGTAGAGCATCTGGTCTAGCAGCCGCTGCACTAAAAGTTCGTGTTTTACTATATGCTGCAAGTCCGGCATATCAGCCTGACAATATTGTTAGGTTAAATGGTATGGGGGATTATACTATTGTAGATCAAACTGCTTATCAGGCAAAATGGGAACGGGCGGCAACCTATGCATATGAAGTACTCCAAATGTCCGGAATGACAACTTATGCTGCTCTAAAACCGAAAGAACTGTATGATGGTGGAGACGCACAATCTACTGAGTTCCTTTTTCGTACATTTGTAGGCAAGGGACATGCTATTGAAGGTCGTCACTATCCTCCTTTCTATTATGGAAATGCGCAGACAGTTCCTTCTCATAATCTTGCTGCGGCATTTCCTGCAAAAAATGGGTTTCCGATTGATGATCCTCGTGCCGGATATGATAAAGAGAATCCTTACTCCTGTATACGTGACAATCGTTTTGATGTGAATCTCTACTATCAAGGGCGGAAGTTTGGAGCAAACGACTCTAACATAGATGTCGCATATGGAGGAAAAGATTCTGATTATTTGAATGAAAAGGCAAGTCGCTCTGGGTATTATCTTGCAAAGTTCATTAATACAGATCTTGCAAATTTCATTAAGCCTCTTGATCAACAGGAGTCTCGTCACTATAACCCGATGTTGCGTAAAGCTGAAGTTTGGTATAACTTTGCAGAAGCTGCAAATGAAGCATGGGGGCCAAAAGTTGTAGGTCCGGATTGTACGATGTCTGCATATGATGTTATTCGTACGATCCGTGAAAAATCAGGAGGAATAACTGATGTTACCTATCTGGATGAGATGGCGGTTTCTCAAGAAAGTTTTGCAAAATTGATTCAGAATGAACGTCGTATAGAGTTTGCTTTTGAAAATCAACGCTTTTGGGATTTACGTCGTAGACTTTTGCCACTCGATGAGACCATTTTAGGTATGAAAGTTACTCGGAAAGTAGATGGTACTGAAGTCTTTGAGGTTGTGCCAATAGAAGAACGCCCGCTTGATAATATGCGTTATTATTATCTCCCGTTGCCTTACGACGAGATACTGAAGAACTCAAATCTTATGAATAATAGAGGGTGGGGAAAGTAGTAATTTATAAAAACAGGATATTATGAAAGCTATAAATACATTATTATTTATTATTGCGTTATTAGGATTTACTTCGTGTTATGATGATTATGTGAGCGATTATGAAAATCCTAATATGGGATTTGCTGTTAGTAAACCAATGCGTACAGTTATTTCGGAGCGTGATATGCCGATATACATAGGGGTATCAATTGGGGGTAAAAGAGAAGTGGATATGTCGGATTGGGCTCGATTTGTAATTGATCCGACATTGGTAGAAGGCACTGGTAAGGAACTGCTTCCAAGTGATTATTATACTCTCTCAGACCCGGAATATTTCCGGGTACGCAAGTCTAATCTTCCAGTGGCTGATGTTCGCATTGATTTTACGGAAGCATTCTATAATGATCCGCTTAGTCTGAAAGATCACTATGTCTTACCGTTTCGTATGACTGAAAACTCTTTGGGAGCTTTGCGTGAAGGTGCTGAAACAACTGTTGCCATCATTAAATATATCAGTACTTATGCTGGAACGTATTATCGTATGGGGACCGTTACGGAGGTTGATGCGTCAGGAACCGCTTTGGGCAGTCCGGTAAATTATGGAAATACACATGACATTATCAATTGTAGTACTGTTGGTTTTAAAAGTACTGCTCCACGTACTGTTGTGTGTCCGGGAGTCGGTAATGAAAAAGAAAATGTCGGTAGTGTGACTTTGATAATGGATGTTGATAAGAACGTTGTAGTGACAGGTGTGGAAGGTAAGGCCGCTATAAGTGATGCGTCAGGAAGCTATAAAACTGAAGGTGATTATGATTATGTGGCTAATGTTGGTACGCGTGCTCCTCAGTTTGATCTGGAATATACTTATGTAAAGGACGGAAAATATTATCATGTTGCTGAAAAGTTAGTGTTACGTCAGGATCCATTATATGATCTACGTGTTGAAACTTGGTAATTAATAGTATTATAAAAAAATAAAGAAATGAAGATATATATTCCTATTATTTTATCTATCTTGTCTATCTTTTCTGCCTGTGATTCAGAAGCTGGATGGCAGAATCTGGAGGTGATAGAAACTGTAAAAATAGATCCTGTGATTGATTGGACGGCTGTTGCTGATAGCTGTACGTTTGTTCTGGTAGAGCAATTTATGAACAAAGAAAAAGGAACGTTTTGGAAGTCACCGAAGAATGTAAGTGGAGGGTCTTATAATATTTATTGGCAACAAGCTCATGCTATGGATGTTATTGTATATGCTTATGAACGGATTAAGAATAAGAATCCCGAATTGGCCGATACTTATGAGAATTATTTCAGGCTTTGGCTTAAAAATAAGGCTAATAATTATAATCATGATAAAAATGATGAGACTGGATTTTTGAATTCTTTTACAGATGATATGTGTTGGATTTGTCTGACATTAATTCATATGTCGGAGGCTACTGGCGATGATATATACATTAATATGGCTAAAACAGTTTACGATACGCATATTATTACTCGGGCAAGAACGGATGCTAAAGGAACCGGATTGCCATGGAAAAGCAATGATGAAAGCAGGAATGCATGTACCAATTCTCCGGGTTGTTTGATTGCAGCTAAATTGTATAAAAAATATGGTACAGAAAATTATCTGAATGATGCGAAAATGTTATATGATTATATTGTGAAAAATTTGCTAAAAGGTGATGGTAGGGTAGAGGAACCACCCTTAACTTATACGCAGGGAACTTTTGGTGAAGCGTGTCGACAGTTGTACCATATAACGCAGGAACGGCAGTACATGAGGAAAGCAGAGGAGGTGATAAACTATACGATGACCAGTGATCGATGTCTCCAGAATTGGATATTGCGTGATGAAGGTACCTCTATGGATGGTAGCATTTTTAAGGCCGTCTTTATTCCTTATGCTGTAAATCTGGCTTTAGATGAGAAGGCTTCCGACTATGTTAAAAAACGTATTATTCTCTTTTTGCAGGATAATGCAACTGTATTATGGAATAATTTGGACAGAAGCTTATATCCGGAAATGTATTGCAATTATTATTGGGGAAAGGTGTTTCCATCCGGTGATATTGCTTCTATGGGAGCTCAGACAAGCGGTGCATCTTTGATGGAGGGAGTTGCCCGGATGTTGGCGAATTTAGCAGAATAATAGTATATTTGTAACATATTTGTAAATTTGAAAAGGCATGAATAACCATTTTACTCACGTTAGTATTGTCCTATTCTTCTTATGTCTTATAGGAAGTGTTTGTGGATATGCACAGACTTCAGCTACTACTGATACGGGATATCAACTTTGGTTGAATTATAAACCGGTTCTGGATACTAGGCTGAAAAGAACTTATGTTCAGCATTACAGCCAAATTCGTTTGTCCGGCAGTCGATATGATGAAGTGATAGCTGACGAACTGAAACGCAGTTTGAAGGCCATGTTGACAATCACGCCAGAATTCGTTCATAATGAGAAAAAAGGCATTCAAATGAGTTTTTGTGCAGATAAAAGCTTGGGGCAGGAGGGATACATTATTCGCAGTGGTAAAAAGGGAATAACACTCCAGGCTTATTCCGATGCGGGATTTCTTTATGGTACGTTCCATTTGATTCGTTTGATACAATGTGAATATTCACTTGAACACTTGAATATCAGAGAAACTCCCGCATTGGACTCCCGTCAACTGAATCACTGGGATGATCTGGGAACTATAGAACGGGGATATGCTGGAAGATCATTATGGAAATGGAATGACTTACCCGGGAAAATAGATCCGAGGTACACCGACTACGCCCGTGCTAACGCATCTATTGGAATAAATGGAGTGATTTTGAATAATGTCAATGCCGATCCTCGCTTTTTACGCCGTGATTATTTAGAAAAAATTGCAGTTCTGGCTCAAATTTTCCGTAAATATAATATACGTGTGTATCTTGCAGCCAATTTCGGAGCTCCCATGAAACCATCTGCAACACCGGATGTCATGAGGCAATGGGGAGGAGTAGGAAATTTGAATACGGCTGATCCTCGAAATCCTGAGGTACAGAAGTGGTGGAAAACAAAAGCTGATGAAATTTATTCATTGATTCCTGACTTCGGTGGATTTGTAGTAAAAGCAAATTCAGAAGGAATGCCGGGACCGCAGGATTATGGATGTACGCATGCAGATGGGGCTAATATGCTGGCACGTGCTTTGAAACCTCATGGGGGATTGTAATGTGGCGGACATTTGTATATAATCCGGAAATAGATAAAGATCGGATAAAGCGTTCTTATAAGGAATTTCTACCGCTGGATGGAATGTTTGATGATAACGTAATTTTGCAAACTAAAAACGGAGCATTGGATTTTCAACCGAGTGAGCCTGCACAACCTCTTTTTGGAAGTATGACACGAACCCCTTTAATGGCAGAGCTTCAGATTACTCAGGAGTATCTCGGTCATTCTACTTATCTGGTGTATTTGCTGCCAATGTGGAGAGAGTTTTTAGATTTTGACACACATTGTAAAGGTGCTGGAAGTACCATTGCCAAAATTCTGACAGGTGAGGTAATCCCTCAGTCATATCGTGCTATAGCAGGAGTGGCCAATACCGGTGATTCTCACAATTGGACAGGACACCATTTTGCGCAAGCTAATTGGTTTGCTTTCGGACGTTTGGCTTGGAATCCGAAACTGGAGACCCATAAGATTACATCCGAGTGGATAAAATCGACATGGAACTGCGACAAACAAACTTTGAAAGTTGTGGAACAAATGATGATGCCAACATGGAAAAGTTTTGTTTGTAGTCATGCTCCTTATAGTATTGGATTTACGGTACAGGTTAAAGGGCATTATCTGGCTGGTTTTGAGATACGAGCCAATAAAGAATGGAAGATAGATAATGAAAGTATTGGTAATGATCGGACGATTACTGGCTCTGATTATGTATCACAGTATTTTGAACCGAATCGTTCACTTTTTAATGATATCAATCAATGCCCTGAATTGTATTTACTTTGTTTTCACAGAACTCCTTGGAATCATAAAATGAAATCCGGCCTGACGCTTCGTGAGGAACTTATTGCCAATTTGAAACAGGGAATAGAACAAGTTGACAGAAATATTGAACTTTGGAAATCACTTCGTGGTAAAATTGATGAGCGACGCTTTGGTGAAGTGATGGAAAGCCTCGCTACAGAAAAAAAGGATACACAAGCCTTTTATGATTCTGCTATCCATTTTTTCAATCTTTATAAATAAGAGAAGAGCTTTTCTAACTTTTTTATATGAAAATGGCTGTTTTTTATTCTTTATTGAACAGCTATTTTCATAATTTGCCAAATAAACTGTCGAACTTTGGATGTGATCTTTTAATAGCTAATTGGCTGAAATTACTCACTTATAGATGATACTTCTGCTATTTGTACGGCTATTGGTGCGGATATACCTTTGGGAGTGCAGGTAAGTGTGATTAATAATTTTTATAATAAAAAGAAATAGAATTAAATAACTAGAAATATTGTATCAATGAAAGTCTTTTCGCTATTAATATTACTGATGATGGCATCTGTTCTGCAATCGCAAGTCGTTGTGAATGAGAATATAAAACATAGTAAAAATGTTTTTCCGTTAGTTACTTCTAATGTGGAGGCGACTGTGTGTTATGATGCTAATGATTATCTGGTTGTAAAGAAGGCCACTGAATTGTTTGTATCAGACATTGAGAATGTTACGGGTCAAAGACTGAAATTGACAAATGAATGTAAGAAGGGAAGAGCAGTGGTCATTGTTGGCACTATTGAGAAGAATCGGGCAATTCGTCAGTTAGCTTCCAAAGGGAAAATAAATATAGCTCCTTTGGAAAGAGCTTGGGAACGGTATTTGATTCAAATGGTTGATCGTCCTTTTCCGGGTGTGAGTAAGGCTTTGGTGGTAGCAGGAAGTGATAGACGAGGAGCCGCTTACGGTTTATTCTCTCTTTCGGAAATGGCAGGTGTATCTCCATGGTACTGGTGGGCGGATGTCCCTGTGAAGAAACATAAAACACTTTATGTAGATGCTCCTGCTACTTTATCTAAGACTCCTTCTGTGAAATATAGGGGGATTTTCTTGAATGATGAGGACTGGGGATTAAAACCTTGGGCTGCTAAGACTTTTGAAAAGGAACGCGGGAATATCGGTCCCCGTACTTATGCCAAAATATGCGAATTGTTGTTACGCCTGAAAGCAAATCATTTGGCCCCTGCTATGCATCCGGTGTCAACCGCATTTTATAAGATACCTGAAAATAAGTTAGTGGCAGATACTTTTGCCATTGTGATGGGCTCTAGTCATTGCGAACCATTATTGTTGAATACTGCTAGTGAATGGAATTCTAAAACTATGGGTCCTTGGGACTATGGAAAAAATAAAGATAAAATTAATGAGGTTTTAGGAAGCCGTGTGGAAGAGATTTGTGCTTATGAGAATGTATATACACTGGCATTGCGGGGACTTCACGATGCAGCTATGGGAGGCGGAGATGTATCGATGAAAGAGAAGGTGAAATTGCTGGAGAGTGCATTGAAAGACCAACGTGATATTATAGCCAGGCATACTGATAAACCAATTGAAACAATTCCGCAAGCATTTACTCCTTATAAAGAGGTATTGGAAATTTATTCAAATGGTTTGGAACTACCGGATGATGTTACAATTATTTGGCCGGATGATAATTTTGGGTATATGGAAGCGATTGAGTGGTCCGCAGGAGCAAAAGCGTTCCGGACGATCAGGAGTTTATTATCACTTATCTTATTTGGGAGTTCCTCATAGTTATTTGTGGTACAGTACTACTCCTCCAGCTTTAATGTATGAAGAACTTCGTAAAGCTTATGATACTACTGCGGATCGTATTTGGCTGGCTAATTGTGGAGATTTGAAAGGAGCGGAAATGCAGGTTTCTCTATTCCTTGATATGGCTTATAATATTGAACAGTTTAATGCCAATAATGTGGTCACTTATCCGGCACATTGGTTGGCTGAGATGTTTGGAGAACAATATTATAATGTTTTTGAGGATATTACAACTTCACATATTAATCTTGCTTTTTCCAGAAAACCGGAATATATGGGGTGGGGGTATTGGAATAATTATTGGGGTGGAGGAGAAAAACGTACGGATACTGAATTCTCTTTCGCTAATTATAATGAGGCGGAAAGACGTCTGAGTGAATATCGTCGTATTGGGAAAGAAGCGGAAAATGTTTTTCTTTCATTGATGGAAGAAGCTAAACCGGCATTGTATCAGCTATTGTATTATCCGGTAAAGGGTGCCGAACTGATGAATCACATGACTATAAAAGGGCAATTTTATCGCCAGTATGTCCGTCAGCAACGTGCAGCTGCCAGTCAACTGAAAGCACAGGTGAAAAATTATCATGATAGCTTGAAACTTATTACCGATAGCTATAATTCGTTGTTGAATGGGAAATGGAAATATATGATGTCTCTGAAACAGAACTATGATGGTACAAGTTCTTATTTCATGGTTCCGTTGATGGAGGAGAACTATGTTCCTATGGGAAGTCCTAAACTTGCAGTCCAAGCGGAAGGTGAGGCATTGGACAAAGGTGGATTAAATTTTCATAGTTTGCCTGCTTTCAGCACTTACTCTCGCAAGGAACATTGGATTGATATTTATAATCAGGGGACAGGAGAAGTCGTATGGAATGCACAATCTTCAGCTGATTGGATAATACTCTCGCAAGAAGCTGGAAAAACTTCGTTGGAAAATCGAATAGTTGTTTCTATCGATTGGACTAAAGTTCCTGTGGGAGAGAGGATAAGAGGAGATATTGAAATTGTATCTGGAGATCAGAAAGAATGTGTGCTGGTTTCTGTTTTTAATCCGGTTTCTCCTATACGTGATGAGGTGCAAGGATTATATGTCGAAGAGAATGGATATATTTCTATCCCGGCTGTTGATTTTCATCGCAAGTTTGAGAATAGGGATATCAAAATGACTGTTCTCCCTGGACTCGGTTTTGAAGAAAGTTCTCTACAAATGGGAACTCCTATGGCGCCTTTACAGATGTATCGTGCGGGTGATGTACCTAGAGTAGAATATGATTTTTATACGTTTAATGCTGGAATTTATGATGTGTATACGTATGTTCTACCCACATTCCCGTTACACGCGGAACGAGACTATAAATTGCCGGAACATACTAATTCAGATACAAAGTATAGTGTCCGTATAGATGATGGATCTATTTCTACTCCTTCGACTTCCGCTATTGAGTATTCTCAAATTTGGTATGATAGCGTACTAAAGAACTGCAGAGTGAATAAATCTACTTTGTATGTGAAGAAACCTGGTAAACATACTCTACAGATACGTTGTGGTGATCCCGGAATCGTTATTCAAAAAATAGTCATTGATATGGGAGGATTAAAACGTTCATATCTTGGACCTGAAAGTACAAAATGTAACTAGTCTCAATTGGTTGGGGAACCGGATGGTTTTGCCATGGGTTCTCCTTCTTTTTGCGGTATTCCCAGTACAGGCATTCCGTCTTTGTCCCACTCCATTTTTTGTAAGCGGGGAGTACGTGAGTCCATTGCGCCCGGAGCGTCGTTGGGAATCTGGCGGGCATGATAAAGCATATAACATTCTTTTCCATCCGGTGAAGGAATGAAAGAACTGCCGCCGGGACCAAAAACTTCGTTTTTCGGCTCCTGCTGAAATACGGGTGTCGGATGTTTCTTCCAGGAGGCGGGATCCAGCAGGTCAGCATTGGCGTCTGCTGTTAGTAATCCTACACAATAATAAGGCGTCCAGCTACCACTGGCAGAATAAAAAATGCAAACTTTGTCTTTATTCTTTGGTTGGAAAAAATGAGGTGCCTCGTTCACATGAATCGGATAGGCCGTTTTACTGCCATCAGGATTGACCCATTGACATTCCCATTCATATTCAGGTTTGGAAATCAGGACTCTATCGGAAGAAAGAGTCCATGGATTTTCCATGGAAGCGATGTAAATGCACTGTGTCTCACTGTCGATTCTTTGTTTTTGCCATCCGCACCAGATCATGTAACGTTGTCCGTTATGTTCAAAAGTGCTTGCATGAATCGCCCAGTTGTTATCTTTGTCAGTCGGTATTCGGCCTTTCATGACAAACTTTCCCTCTGTAGGAGTGGCAGCCTCGTTCTCAATTACATAAATCTGGTGATTGTCCATGTTACCGTCATCTGCCGCAAAATAGATATACCATTTATTATTGATCCGATGTAGCTCGGGGGCCCATAAATGGTGCGAATTACTAGGGTCTGTCGGTATCCATACCGGTTTTTTAAGACTGTCATCCAAGTTTGTTATATCACTCGTTTCCCAAAGTATGATCCTGCTTTCGGAACCTTGTGTGTAGTAATATTTCCCTTCGTGAAAAACACTCCATGGTTCTGCTCCTTTTTCGCGCAACGGATTCGTATAGGTATCTCCTGTTATCGTTTCCTTTTCCGGCTCTGTTTTCTTCTTGGGTTGGCAAGATGCACAAATAATGACTAAAAGTACAGTTAGTAATGAGATTCCGCTTTTCATGGTATTTTTCATTTTATAATGACACTGCAAAGAAAGCACAAAATCTTGATAAATCATCTTTTTTTTGCAGATTGGTTAGTATTTATCCTTAATTGGTTCATAATTATTGAATTTTCTATTCGTTTTTTCTCATCTTTGTAGCACGAACTTTAAAATTGATATTATATGAAACTAAAACATCTTATTCTTTTCTGTATTATTTGTTGTTCCCTGTCTGTATTTGGGCAAAAGGCCGGTCAGCAACCAAAGACAAGTGGCAATCCTGTATTTCCGGGCTGGTATGCCGATCCGGAAGGAATTGTGTTTGGAGATGAATACTGGATTTACCCTACGTATTCGGCGCCTTATGACGAACAAACCTTCATGGATGCTTTCTCGTCTAAAGACTTGGTGAACTGGACAAAACACCCGAAAGTGTTGTCGAAAGAGAATATAAGTTGGTTTAGACGTGCTTTATGGGCACCTGCTGTGGTTCATGCGAATGACAAATATTATATATTCTTCGGTGCGAATGATATTCAAAGTAATAACGAGCTGGGAGGTATCGGTGTGGCTGTAGCCGACAATCCTGCCGGACCATTTAAGGATGCACTGGGCAAACCTCTGATTGATAAATTTGTAAATGGTGCACAGCCGATCGATCAGTTTGTTTACAAAGATGATGACGGACAGTATTATATGTATTATGGTGGCTGGGGACATTGCAATATGGTGAAGCTGGCTCCGGACTTGTTGAGTATCGTACCGTTTGAGGATGGTACCATCTATAAGGAAGTAACTCCCGAAAAATATGTAGAGGGACCTTTCATGTTAAAACGTAACGGTAAATACTATTTTATGTGGTCGGAAGGCGGTTGGACCGGACCGGATTATTGCGTAGCCTATGCGATTGCCGACTCACCATTCGGACCTTTTAAAAGAGAAGCAAAAATCTTACAGCGAGATCCCAATATTGGAACGGGTGCCGGTCATCATTCTGTAGTGAAAGGTCCGGGAGCGGACGAATGGTACATCATTTATCATCGCCATCCATTAGGTGAAACGGATGGAAATGCTCGTGTGACCTGTATTGATCGCATGATTTTTGATAAAGACGGAAAAATAAAACCCATAGAGATGACTTTCGAGGGAGTAGAAGCCAGCCCATTGAAGTAAAATCTGAAAAGTTCAGCTCATCGGTAATTAATATTTTAATAAAGATGGGCTTTTTTTGATTTATTGTTTTATTTTTGTCCTTATAAATTCAATATACTTATTATAATGAAATCGGATATACACTCTCTCTCTGATTCCCTTTTGTGGAGAAGGTTTCTCGAAGGAGACTCGAGTGCGTATACCCAAATATATAATCAAACAGTACAAGATCTGTTTCGATTCGGATTATTATATACTTCGGATAAAGAATTAATTAAAGACTGCATACATGATGTGTTTGTGAAAATTCACATGAATCGTGCAAAGTTGGCTCCAACAGATAATATTGCCGCCTATTTGACAGTGGCGTTGAAAAACACTCTTTTTAATGCGCTGAAAAAAACAACAGATTCTCTCCCGTTTGATGAAATAGGTGAGAGAGAAGATACGGTTGACGACTCTCCTTCCACTCCGGAAACTATATATATTAATAATGAACAGGAAAAACAAGTTCAGACAACCGTACATTCTATGATGTCTGTATTGACGGACAGACAGCGCGAAATTATTTATTATCGGTATATCAAAGAGATGAGTATCGATGAAATCAGTAAGGTGACAGATATGAATAATCAGTCTGTTTCTAATTCTATTCAACGGGCTTTGGGACGTATCCGCGACTTATTTAAGAGAAAATAAGAGAGAATAACCAGCCCATTTTTCCTGCCTATCAAAAAAAGTGGAAAAAACTTCGAAAAAGGTGAGTATAAAATGAAAGTACAACTGTTATTCATACGTAAAGACAATGAAAATGATGAACTCTGAACAAGAACATACAGATTTTTCCCTATATACTTTTGAAGAATTTCTTCAGAATGATTTCTTTGTTTCTTCTATGAACTATCCTACGGAAGAAACACAGAAGTTCTGGGATGAATTTGAACAGATGAATCCTTCTAATATAGATGAATATATCGCTGCAAAAAGATATTTGGAAGTTTTTTCGAAAGAGAAGGGTGAGGTACTTTCAAACCAGGAAACGGATGATTTATGGATTCGTATTCAAGCGACTAATATAAATAAGGAGAAAGCGAGACGCAAGAACTATTTCTTAATAGGATTGAGTGCGGCTGCCAGTGTGGCTATTCTTGTGGGATGTTTCTTCTTTTTGAAGAACTATTCTTCGGCTCTGGATCCGGACATTGCCACATTTGCTGTGAATACGAAAGCCGATTTGCCTTTGACGGAAGAAACACTGTTGATTTTGGCAGAAGATAATGTCGTGAGTTTGAAGGAAAAAGAAACAGAGATCACGTATGATTCCGTAGAAATCAAAACGAATCAGGAAAGTATACAAAAGGAGAAATCGGCAACTTATAACCAATTGGTTATTCCACGTGGAAAACGTTCGGTATTGACGTTTGCCGATGGATCTAAAGTCTGGGTGAATGCCGGTACAAGGGTGGTTTATCCGGTGGAGTTTGAACAAGACAAACGTGAAATCTATGTGGATGGTGAAATCTACATAGAAGTGGCCAGAGATGAAAATCGTCCTTTCTATGTGCGGACCAAAGATATGAATGTCAGAGTGCTTGGTACTAAATTTAATGTAACTGCGTATGAATCGGAAGCAATTAGAAGTGTAGTGCTGGCACAAGGATGTGTTCAGGTGGAGACAGACCGGACTCCTAAAGCCATTCTGGCTCCTAATCAGATGTTCAGTTCTGCCGATGGAAAGGAAAATATAACACAGGTAGATGTAGAAGAAGCTATATCATGGGTGAATGGACTCTATTATTTCCAAAGTGCTGATTTGGGAATCGTTTTGAAACGTCTGTCTACCTATTATGGCATTAACGTAGAATTTGACCCAGCGCTAAGTAAAATAAAATGTTCCGGAAAAATCGATTTGAAAGACAACTTTGAAACAGTAATTAATGGATTAACCTTTGTTGCACCAATCTCTTATGCCTATGATGAACAATATAAGACGTATCGAGTCGTAAAGAAATAGATATGAAAAAATAAGATAAAGAATAAATCTAATTCCTGAATTTTATGGTAATTTTTGTAGAAAGTGGATGATACACGCTATCATCCAACTGGGACGTGTGTACCCAATAATGTTTAGATACAGAAATAATATTATGAGAAAATTTTAACATGTTTAATATGAAAAATGCAATTAGAGAACGAAAGAGTAAGGTTCTCGGGCTATTCCTTTGCTTTTTACTTCTCGGAATAGACTACTCTTTCGCAAGTTACAACAATTATTCTCAATTTAAGACCCTCTCGGTCAGCGTTAATAACTCGACGTTGAGAGAAGTGCTTAAAACGATAGAGAAAAGTAGTCAATTTGTTTTCTTCTACTTAGATGATGCTGTGAACTTAGAACGTAAGGTATCTATCGACAGTAAGAATAAGAAGATAGAAGAAATTCTTTCTGAACTTTTCGAGGGTACTTCATGTACTTATCGGATCTCTGACAGACAAATCTTTATTTCCGGAAAAGCATCGGCTCCTAATGAACAGCAACAGAATAAACGGAAAATAACCGGACGTGTTACTGATGTAAAAGGGGAACCGCTTATTGGAGTGAACGTTACCGTGGATGGAGATGTAAACGGTTCGATTACCAATATGGATGGTTTGTATGAGATATTCGTAACCAAAAAAAGCGTAGTGCTTAAATTTACTTATATAGGTTTTAAAACTTCAGAAATACGGACGAATGCATCTACTAATATTTACGACGTGGCCTTGGAAGAACAGGTGAACGAGTTGGAAGAGACTGTGATTGTTGGTTATGGTACCCAGCGTAAAATAAGTAATATCGGCGCACAATCTTCTATGAAGATGGAGGATATTAAAACACCTTCTGCCAGTTTAACTACAACGCTGGCAGGTCGTTTGGCCGGTGTTGTAGCCGTGCAACGTACGGGAGAACCGGGTAAAGATGCCGCTGATATCTGGATTCGTGGTATTTCTACTCCCAACACTTCTTCTCCGCTGGTATTGGTGGATGGAGTGGAACGTTCGTTCAATGACATCGATCCGGAAGACATTGAATCGTTGACAACACTGAAAGATGCATCGGCAACGGCTGTGTATGGTGTGCGAGGTGCTAATGGTGTGATCCTGATTAAAACCAAGCCGGGAAAGGTGGGAAAACCGACAGTGAGCGCGGATTATTATGAATCGTTTACCCGTTTCACGAAGATGGTTGATCTGGCAGACGGTATCACTTATATGAATGCAGCCAACGAGGCAATGTGTAATGACGGTATTGCTACAAAATATACGGAGGACCAGATACGTAACACGATTGCGGGAAAAGATTCTTATTTGTACCCGAACGTGGATTGGTTGAAGGAAATCTTTAATGATTGGGGACACAATCGTCGTGTGAATGTAAACGTGCGGGGTGGTAGTGAAAAGGTCGCTTATTATGCGTCAGTCAGCTACTTCAATGAAACTGGTATGACGGTGACTGATAAGAATATCAACACCTATGATTCCAAAATGAAATATAGCCGTTATAACTTTACCACTAATCTGAATATCGATGTGACTCCTACTACTAAAGTGGAGATCGGTGCACAAGGTTATTTGGGAGAAGGAAACTATCCGGCCATCTCTTCTGCTGATTTGTATAATGCGGCAATGTCAATTTCACCGGTTGAATATCCGAAGATGTTCTTTGTCAACGGACAAGCCTATGTGCCCGGAACTTCAACTAACAATAACTTTAATAACCCTTATTCACAAGCTACCCGTCGCGGATATGATAACCTGACGAAAAATCAGATCTATTCCAATCTGCGTATCACACAGGATTTGGATATGCTTACTAAAGGGCTGAAATTGACTGCCATGTATGCGTTCGATGTATACAATGAGATACATGTACATCAGGACCGTGCAGAGTCTACTTATAACTTCCTGGATACAAGTGTTCCTTACGATATGGACGGACAACCCATTCTGCAACGTATTTATGAAGGAAGTAACGTGTTGAGTTATAAACAGGAAACAAGTGGTAATAAGAAAACTTATCTGGAAGCTTCCCTGAACTATGACCGGACATTCAATGACGATCATCGTGTCAGTGCACTGTTCCTGTTCAACCAGCAATCCAAACTGTTGTATCCGAAAGGTACACTGGAAGATGCGATTCCTTATCGTATGATGGGTATTGCCGGTCGTGCCACTTATTCATGGAAAGACCGTTATTTTGCAGAATTCAACATCGGTTATAACGGCGCCGAGAACTTCTCACCCAAACATCGTTTCGGAACTTTCCCTGCATTTGGTGTAGGTTGGGTTATCTCGAACGAGAAATTCTGGCAACCGCTGTCAAAAACTGTTTCTTTCCTGAAGATACGCTATACGGATGGTAAAGTAGGTAATAGTGAAGTTTCCGACCGTCGTTTTATGTATCTGGACCAGATGAAAGAGAACGGTGATTATGGTTATAAATTCGGACCGAACGGAACAAAATGGTCTGGTTATGAAACAGTAAATATGGCTGTTGACTTAATTTGGGAAGAATCTCGTAAACAAGACTTGGGTATTGATATAAAACTGTTTAATGACGATCTGTCTATTGTATTCGACTTGTTTAAGGAACGTCGTGAGAACATCCTGTTGAAGCGTGAGCATTCTATACCTTCATTCCTGGGCTACAATACATCTGCTCCTTATGGAAATATTGGTATCATAGAAAATAAAGGATTCGATGGAACGATAGAGTATAACAAGCGTATAAATAAAGACTGGGTACTTGCGCTTCGTGGTAATATCACCTTTAATAAGGATAAATGGATTCAGGGAGAATTGCCGGAACAAAAATACGAATGGATGAACCAGTATGGACGTAACATCAATGGAGTTAAAGGATATGTGGCCGAAGGACTGTTCACTCAAGCTGAAATAGATGATATGGCACGTTGGGAATCGTTGTCGGATGCCAATAAAGCAATCACTCCCAAACCTTTTGCTTCACAGTTTGGTACAGTAAAGGCGGGAGATATCAAATACAAGGATTTGAACAATGACGGTCAGATTGATGCGTACGACCAGACTTACATTTCCCGTGGGGATGTGCCGACAACTGTTTATGGTTTCGGATTTACCGTAGGTTGGAAAGATTTGTCGGTAGGTATGATGTTCCAAGGTGTAGCAGGAGCCGAACGTGTTTTGAATGGTAGCAGTATTAATCCGTTTAACGGCGGTGGTGGTAGCGGTAACCTCTACTCTAACATTGGCGACCGTTGGACAGAGGAAAATCCGGATCAGAATGCCTTTTATCCGCGTCTGTCTTATGGAAGCGAAACAACCAGTAATATTAATAACTTCCAGAAGAGCACATGGTGGGTGCGTAACATGAACTTCCTGCGTCTGAAGACATTGCAGGTATCTTATAACCTGCCGAAACCTTGGGTGAATAAAGTTCATCTGAAGAATGCGGCTGTATATGTAATGGGAACTAACCTGTTCACCTTGAGTCGTTTCAAATTGTGGGATCCGGAGTTGAATACCGATAATGGTGCTTCTTATCCAAATACGACCTCTTATTCAGTTGGTATTAATTTCACATTCTAAACAAAAAGATAATGAAAAAATATAATTATATAATCGTTAGTTTGCTGGCGTGTCTCTTGACGACATCTTGTAATGACTATTTTGATCAGGTGCCTGATGACCGTTTGTCACTCAAAGAGATTTTTACAACCAGAGATGGAGCTTTGCGGTATCTTTCGAACGTATACACATTCTTACCGGATGAATTTAACCAACGTCAGGTACATGAAACCAGTCTGTACCGTACTCCCGGTCCTTGGACAGGTTCCAGTGACGAGGCAGAGTGGACAAATGACAATAAGGGAAAACTGATAAATAACAACTCTATCGATGCTACCGAAGGAACGATGGTATTGTATCGCTGGAAGAGCTGGTTCTCTGGTATCCATGAAGCTGCAGTATTTACAGAAAATGTAGGTCAGGCACCGTTGACTGTTACAGAAAGAAATCAATGGAAAGCAGAAGCAAGAGCTTTACGGGCTATCTACTATTTTTATTTAGTACGTACTTATGGCCCGGTTCCTTTGCTTGAAAAGGACTTTGCGATGGATACTCCAAGTGACGAGTTGCAACTCCCGCGTAATACGGTAGATGAGTGTTTCGATTTTATCGTATCAGAACTGAAAGGTGCACAAAATGACGGTTTGCTGGATGATGCTTCTACCGACAAGGTGTCCGGATATGGTCGTATTGACAAAGCGATTGCACAGGCATTTATCATTGAGGCATTGACTTATCGTGCCAGCTGGTTGTTTAATGGAGAAAGTACCTATTATTCTGATTTGGCTAATAATGATGGAACAAAACTATTTCCCGACAGACCGGATGAAGCTACCAAACGCGCCAACTGGCAGAGAGTGATTGATGAATGTAACACATTCTTCTCTAACTATGGTAGCCGTTATCATCTGATGTATACCAATAAGGATGGTGTTTCTGTTTCCGGCCCGGACTCGGAAGGATTCAGTCCGACAGAGTCTTATCGTCGTGCAGTGAGAACCCTGTTTTCTGAAATGGGTAACAATAAAGAGATGATTTTCTATCGTCTGGATAATGCTGCTGGAACCATGCAGTATGACCGTATGCCGAATAGATCCGGTAATACGACCGACTACAGAGGTGGTAGCTTGTTGGGGGCAACACAGGAAATGGTAGATGCCTATTTCATGTCAAACGGAGAATCTCCTATTTCCGGTTATAGTGCTGACGGAGTCACTCCGATTATCAACGAAAAATCTGATTATGTAGAAGAGGGAGTCTCTACAACAGAATACAAAGGAACAGACGGTACATTATATGCACCGGTAGGAACCAGAATGATGTATGTCAATCGTGAACCTCGTTTCTATGCCGACATTACCTTTAGCAATTCAAAATGGTTTGAGGGAACAGAAGGCGGTTATGTAGTAGATTTTACTTATAGTGGAAGTTGTGGTAAAGAACAAGGTAGCAATGACTATACGAGCACGGGTTATTTGGTGCGCAAAGGAATGGATTCCGGCGACCGTAACCAGAATTTGGTTTGTGTGCTCTTACGTCTGACTAATATTTATTTTGACTATATCGAAGCACTGGCACATGTCAGCCCGACTCATGAAGATATCTGGACTTATATGAACATGATCCGTAAGCGTGCAGGTATTCCGGGATACGGTGAGACAGTCAATCTGCCTAAACCGACTACAACGGATGAAGTCATGGAGTTGATCCGCAAGGAGAAACGCATCGAATTGAGTTTCGAAAACTGCCGTTATTTTGACGTACGCCGCTGGGGATTGGTAAATGAATATTTCAACAAGGCAATTCATGGAATGAATGTCAATTATGACGGAAATGAATTCTTTAAACGTACGGAGATTGTAAAACGTATTTTTGACCGTCAGTATTTCTTCCCGATACCACAGGGTGAGATTGATATTGATAAGAACTTGGTTCAGAATACAGGATTCTAAATACTGATTATAAAATAGAAATTATGATGAAACAATATATTTTCTCTGCAGTTTGTCTCATGTCCGGTGTCCTTTGTATGTCCTCTTGCAATGAGGATAAGCAGGCAAAGCCGTATACGCCGGATTATGAGATTGTCCCGGAGTATACCAATGCAGATACCTGGACTGCCTATGAGGCATTTAATGATTATTTGCTGGACCCCGATAAGAATATTTATAAAACAAGTACCGCTTATACTGCTGCTGTAGACCGCAATAACGGAGCTGCCGCTATCTGGTGCCAACCTATTTACTGGGACATGGCGATGAATGCTTATAAACGTGCAAAAACGGAAGGGAATACGGAAAGAGAAAACAAATACAAGCAGTTGTGCGATGATTTGTTTGCCGGAAATAAAGCGCATTATGCAAACTTTGATTTTGACAATAATAATGAGAACACCGGCTGGTTTATCTATGATGATATCCAATGGTGGACCATTACTTTAGCGCGTGCTTATGAATTGTTTAAAGTAGACGAGTATCGCAGTCTGGCAGAAGCAAGTTTTGCACGCGTGTGGTATGGCTCGAAAAAGGTCGGTGATACGGGTTCGTATGCAGATCCGGAAAAGAATTTGGGTGGAGGTATGTTTTGGCAATGGCAGCCTATCAGCAATCCGAATGAGAATGTAGCCAGCGACGGCAAGATGGCTTGTATCAACTTTCCGACTGTAGTGGCTGCATTGACTCTCTACAACAATGTTCCTGCCGACCGTGTGGCAGATCCGAATCCGGAAAGCTGGAGTAATAAGTACGGTAACTTTACCCGTCCGCATTATGAAACAAAAGATGCTTATCTGGCAAAAGGAAAGGAAATCTATGAATGGGCTGTGAAGAATCTCGTGGACAGCAATACTGGAGAAGTTGCCGACAGTAAGCATGGCGAAGGAAATCCGGCATGGTCAGCCCATGTGTACAATCAGGCCACTTTTATCGGAGCTTCGTTATTGCTTTATAAAGCTACCGGAGAGAAAACTTATTTGGATAATGCGGTTCTGGGAGCCGACTATACGATGAATACCATGTCTGCAACCTACGATTTATTGCCGTTTGAGAGTGGAGTGGAACAGGGTATTTATACCGCTATCTTTGCGGAATACATGGCTATGCTGGTAAAC
The DNA here is from genome assembly GCF_024793605.1 of Bacteroides sp. BFG-637. Lineage (NCBI taxonomy): Bacteria > Pseudomonadati > Bacteroidota > Bacteroidia > Bacteroidales > Bacteroidaceae > Bacteroides > Bacteroides sp. BFG-637. The sequence goes on from NZ_JANUPD010000002.1 coordinate 2,232,685, forward strand.
GATTGTGGTCAGACACAGTACTTACCATTTTTGAAGCGTAACATTAATTATGGCTGGGCTAATCGCGATCAGACACGTAATCTATGTGGCGGCGAATACCATAAGGCACAGATAGAAGGTGCTACTCTCGACAGCTATAGTGCGTCCGGAATACCGGCATTGATGTTATTGTTTCCGGCAGATAAATAATTGTAACCCATAAAAAAGAAGAATAATGAATACGAAATATTCAAATTGGAAAATGTGGTATTATGTGTTATGCATGATACTGACACTTCAATTGGCGGCTTGTTCTGAAGAAACACATGACGAGTATACTGCGGCTCCTGAAATAGAGGATGCCTATATCGACCAACTGGATGCATTGATTGCTGAAATGACCGATTTGCAGCAAAATTCAGAATACGGAGATAAGAAGGGACAGTATCCCACCGAAAGCCGGGCTATTCTGACAGATGCGATAGATGATGCTAATCGTGCAGTACTTCTAATCAAATATCAGAAACCTTCTCCGTCAGAAAGTGAGAAACAACGTTATGTGGCAGAAGCCGAGGCGGCTATAGAACAGTTTGAAAGCACGATCCGTACAGAAGATGCTGAAACTACGCTGGCTGAACTGTTTGTGGATGGACGTGGAGACGGTGGTTCTTACATCGATTTCGGACGTAGCGAAGAATATGTGAATTTCGGAACTGAAGGAAATCAAGCCTTTACTGTTGAGTTCTGGGTGAAAGTAACCAAAGGTGGTGGAAAAGACCAGAATGTGTTCCTCTCTACCTACATGGGCGGTGATGGATGGCGCAATGGCTGGATGATGTATTGGCGCAATGCAGACGGTGGTATTTATCGTGCAACTTGGGGCGAAACGGGAGGAAATATTTGTGAACCGTCATTAAAGGCTCCGGAAGATGGAGAATGGCAACACTTCTTGTTTGTGTACAGTGATAAAGGTTTGCCGGGTAGTCCGGAATTCCGCGCGAAGTTGTATGTGAATGGAGAAGTGAAAACGACCGAGGGAAATGTTGGCAGCAGATTCTATAATTCCAGTAACTATGCCAGCTATAACACGCCGATGACCGCTTTCGGACGGTATATGCGTACCAGTGATAATCTGTTTGAAGAAGGTTTTGCCGGCTATATGAAAAAAATCCGTATCTGGAAAAGTGCAAAGGATAACGAATATATCCAGAGCTCTTATAATGAGACGACTGAAGTGACTGGTAAAGAAGAAGACTTGGCGGCAGCATGGGATTTCACCACCAAACCTTCCGGTTCGGGTAATGAAGTAATAGACCTGACAGGTCGTCATACTGCTAAGATTATCGGTACTTACGAGTGGCAACGTATTGTTGAATAATAATGTAAAAACGATGAAAAACATGAAATGTTTAACTAATAAATGGAGAGAGGGAGCAATGCTCCTCTCTTTCCTCCTGATTTCTTGTCTGGCAGGGATATTTACCGCTTGTGATGATATTGAAGACGAGTATATAACAGATACACAATTGAGTATCCTGCAAGAGAACCGTACATCATTGAACTATTTATTGAAAAATTCAACCTATGGAACTGCTCCCGGCACCTATCCCGAAGCCGGAAAGGATATATTGAATGCTGCCATTGCCGAGTTGGATGCCCTGATAAAGCGGGTAGAAGGTGGCGAAGAACTGGATGAAACAACTCTGGAAGCTGCTGTAGCAAAGGTAAATAAGGCTATTGATGAGTTTAAGAATTCAAAATATTATAATCTGTCTCCGGAAGCACAACAATATATTAATAATTTGCTGGCTAAAGCGGATGAAATACTTGCAATCGTTAATGATGAAACGAAGTGGGGAAATCATCAAGGACAATATCCGGTTGATAATAAATCAGTTTTGGAGAGTGCTGCTAAAGACTTGGAAAGTCTGGCTGAAAGAATCAAATCCGGTTCCATTACAGATATGACGAAGGAAATCTATGATGAGGCTATTGCCGCTGCCGATAAGAAAGTGGAAGAAGTAGAAGATTCTGCATGGCCGGATAACAGCCAGATTACCTGGAATCTGTTTGTAGACGGAAATGCCGGTTCATATATAGACTTTGGTTATAGTGAGGATTATGTAAAGTTTGGAGAGGATGATAATCAGGCATTCACGATAGAACTTTGGGTGAATATCAAAGAATACTGTAATAAACAGGGGGAAGATAACTGTACTTTCCTTTCTACGATGACGAACGATCCTTATTGGAGCGGATGGCGTGCACAGGATCGCACAAAAGGGCTGTTGAGAACAATGGTTGCCCATTGGGAAGATGATAATCATACAAATCCTCAAGAGTGGGAGCCGGGATGGAAGAAATCGGACAACTGGACTAAAGATCGTTGGACACATTATGCATTCCTGTTCAGAGATAAAGGGTTGCCGGGATTTGACACTCCGACAGATGTGAAATGTTATTCCATGATTGACGGTACGAGACAAGGAGATCCCATCCGTGTGGGTGAACCCTGGAGAACATATATCAATGAGCAATCCATAGCTAATCAGATTCACATGACCGGATTCTGTATGATGGACAATAATGGAAATCGTAATGAATGGTTCTCCGGTTACATAAAGAAGATACGCATCTGGAAAACAAACCGGACAGAAAATCAAGTATATGCTTCTTATATGGGAAATGAAGAAGGTGTAAATGCTGATAATGCGGATTTGGTAGATGCTTGGGATTTTGAAGTGAAAGGCGATCAGCCTACTCAAAGTGCTACCGAAACAATAAAAGGTGTGAAAGGTCATACAGCAACATTAGTTGGTGATAACTGGCAATGGGTTGAATCTACAACTATTTCAGATAACAAATAATTGTTTACCAGGATGAGTTTTCAATAGGTAGATTAAATATTCCCCTTATCTCTGTCGTAAGGCAGAATGAGGGGAAATTATTCTCCAATACCCTTTTATTAATCCTATATTTTTATTGCAGAAAAGCGTTTTGGTCTGTATTTGTTCTTTATTGAATAAATATTATTGTTTTTTTTCAGCTATTTCTGCAATCTTTGTAACAGGAAAAATACTATAAACTTATAAACTATCATGAAAGGCAAAATTCTTTTGGCTCTGACGCTGCTAATGGGAGCATCAACTACTATATGGGCAGTCGGCAATTTAGGAAAAGCAAACCAGAAGAAGCACGCATATACTAACGAAGATGTATGGGCAGCTTACGAAGGATTTAACAATACCCTACTAGACTCTAATAAATATATTTATAAAACAAATTCCTCCTATCCAAGCGCCGTTGACCGCGGTAATGGAGCGGCGGCTATTTGGTGTCAGCCTATTTATTGGGACATGGCGATGAATGCCTATAAACTGGCAAAGGCACAGAAAGACAAAAAAAAGACTCGTGAGTATAAAACTCTTTGCGAGAAAATTTTCGCAGGAAACAAAGCACAATATTGCCAGTTTGATTTTGATGATAACAACGAAAACACCGGCTGGTTCATCTACGATGACATCATGTGGTGGACTATTAGTCTGGCGCGCGCATACGAGCTTTTTGGAGTGAATGAATACCTGAAACTCTCGGAAGCCAGTTTCAAACGTGTGTGGTATGGCTCGGAAAAGGTGGGTGATACCGGTTCGTATGACAAAGAAAACGGAGGTATGTTCTGGCAATGGCAACCCATTCGGAATCCGAAACCGAATAAATTCGGTGATGGAAAGATGGCATGTATCAACTTCCCGACAGTGGTAGCGGCATTGACGCTCTACAATAATGTGCCTGAAAATAGAAAAGAATCGACCGACAAACGTCCGTCTTATCAGACGAAGGCTCAATATCTTGCCAAAGGCAAAGAAATCTACGAATGGGGAGTGGAAAATCTGCTGGATAAAGAAACGGGAAAGATAGCTGATAGCCGTCATGGAAATGGCAATCCCGCGTGGAAGTCACATGTCTACAATCAGGCAACCTTTATCGGTGCATCCATACTGCTTTATAAGGCGACCGGAGAGAAACGTTATCTGGACAATGCAATTTTGGCAGCAGACTATACAGTGAAAGATATGTCTGCGGAACATAAAGTGCTACCTTTCGAAGGTGGTATTGAACAGGGTATCTATACTGCTATCTTTGCAGAATACATGGCATGGTTAGTATATGATTGCGGACAAACCCAATATCTTCCGTTCCTGAAACGTACCATCAAAACAGGTTGGGCAAACAGAGATGAGACGCGGAATGTGTGTGGAGGCGAATATCATAAGAAGTTGCCGGCAGGTGCGGAAATCGACAGTTATTCAGCTTCCGGTATACCGGCATTGATGCTTTTATTTCCGGCTAAGAAGTAAATAGGAAAACGACACAGAACCACGTGAAAATGAATAATAAACAACTACTGATTGTATTCAGCCTTTTATTAACCGGTAATAATGTTTCCTTTGCTCAAACGACTAACGGCAAGGAAGCAAAAACAACTTTTCAAACAGCCGAACCCTGGAAACCGGAAACAGATGTGCGTGCCGATGCCACGATGGTATATGGTACACTTGATAAAAAGGGTGTTTCTTTTGAACAACGTGTCCAGTCGTGGAGAGACAAGGGATATCAGACACAATTTATGACCGGAGTGGCATGGGGAGACTATAAAGACTATTTTCTCGGCAAATGGGATGGAATAGACGGTCACCTGAAAGAAGGTCAACGGGATCGTAACGGAAACGAGATAGCCCACGGACACTTGATACCCTACATTGTGCCTACCGAAAGTTTTATCCGTTATATGCAGGAAACGCAGATAAAGCGGGTGATTGATGCCGGAATTACTTCTATCTATCTGGAGGAACCTGAATTCTGGATGCGTGGCGGATATAGCGAAGCCTTCAAGTCAGAATGGCAGAAATATTATAATTTTCCCTGGAGGCCTCAACATGAATCTCCCGAGAACACCTACCTTTCCAATAAGTTGAAATATCACCTCTACTATTATGCACTGGATAAGATATTTACTTATGCCAAAGAATACGGTAAATTGAAAGGGCTGGATGTGAAATGTTATGTGCCTACTCATTCTTTGATTAACTACACTTCCTGGCAAATTGTAAGCCCGGAAGCCAGTCTGGCTTCATTGGATTGTGTAGACGGCTACATAGCACAGGTATGGACGGGTACTGCCCGTGAACCGAACTTCTATAACGGTGTAAAGAAAGAGCGTGTATTTGAGAATGCCTTTCTCGAATATGGCTGCATGAAATCCATGACTGCTCCTTTGAATCGCAAAATGTATTTCCTGACCGATCCGATTGAAGACCGTGCCAAAGACTGGCTGGATTATAAGATAAATTATCAGGCCACTTTTGCCGCACAGCTAATGTACCCGATGGTAGATACTTATGAAGTGATGCCATGGCCGGACCGTATTTATCAGGGATTATACCGGATAGCCGGAACCGATCAGAAAGAACGCATTCCACGTTCATACTCCACGCAAATGCAGGTGATGATTAATACATTGAATGACATTCGCACCTCTGACAAGCAGATCAACGGTACGCACGGCATTGGGGTATTAATGGCAAATTCGTTGATGTTCCAGCGTTTTCCGGATCATAACGGATATGACGATCCGCAATTCTCCAGCTTCTATGGCCAAACTTTGCCATTATTAAAAAGAGGAATCCCGGTAGAACTGGTACACATGGAGAATACTCCATTCCAAGAAACTTTCAAAGGACTTCAGGTACTTGTAATGTCCTACTCGAACATGAAACCGATGAAGCCGGAATACCATAACTATCTGGCAGACTGGGTTAAAAAGGGAGGTACACTGGTGTATTGCGGAGAAGATGTCGATCCCTATCAAACCGTTTTGGAATGGTGGAATACAGAAGGAAACGCCTACAAAGCCCCTTCGGAACATTTGTTTGAGACAATGGGCTTGTCCCGCACTCCCGGTGATGGAACATATCGTTCCGGGAAAGGTACTGTGATTGTCATACGCGAAGATCCGAAACATTTTGTATTGAAGAACGGCAACGACCGCAAATACTTTGAAACGATTGCATCCGCTTATTTGAACCAAACAGGTCGAAAGATAGAAATCAAAAACAATTTTGTGGTAGAACGGGGACCTTATACAATCGCGGCAGTAATGGATGAGAGCTCTTTTAAAGAGCCTTTGAAACTGTCGGGACTGTATATCGATTTATTCGACAAAGACCTGCCGGTACTAACCATGAAACAGATTAATCCCGGTGAACAGGGATATTTGTATGACTTGAGTAAAGTGTCGGGCAAAGTCAAAGCAAAGGTACTTTGCGGAGCTTCCCGCATTTATGATGAGAAAGTAGGGAAGCAGAGTTACTCGTTCGTAGCTAAGAGCCCGTTACATACGACGAATGTATCCAGAATCCTCTTGCCGCGCAAGCCCGGGAAAGTCTTGGTAAACGGGAAGACGGAACAGCCGCAATGGGATGAATCTTCAAAAACTCTTTTATTGAGTTTCGAGAACGATCCTGCCGGAGTGAATGTATCCATAGAATGGTAAAATAGATTAAATAAAACAGGTGATTTAAATTATGAAACAACAACTGATGATGCTGTTGCTGGGAACAGCTTCCGTACTTTGTAGCTGTGAGACCCAGATAGAGCAGCACGAGAAAAATGAATTACGTGCTCCGGCATACCCGCTGGTGACGATTGACCCTTACACTAGTGCTTGGTCTACTACTGACAATCTGTATGATGGCTCCGTGAAACATTGGACAGGTAAGGATTTCCCTTTGCTTGGAGTGGCGAAAGTAGACGGACAAACTTACCGTTTCATGGGAACGGAAGAACTGGAACTACGTCCTTTGGTAAAGACATCCGAACAAGGTAGCTGGATAGGAAAGTATACCACTCAACAGCCTGCTGACGGATGGCAGAATGCCGGATTTAATGATAAAGCATGGAAAGAAGGCGAAGCTGCTTTCGGAACCATGGAGAATGAACATACAGCCAAGACCCAATGGGGTGAAGAATTTATCTGGGTACGCCGGGTAGCTGATATTCAGGAAGACTTGACAGGAAAGAATGTATATCTGGAATTCTCTCACGACGATGATGCTATCATCTATATCAACGGCATCAAAGTGGTAGATACTGGTAATGCTTGTAAAAAGAACGAGAGAGTGAAACTGCCCGAAGAAGTGGTAGCTTCTTTGAAACCGGGTGAGAATCTGATTGCCGGCTATTGCCGTAACCGTGTAGGAAACGGATTACTGGATTTCGGATTATTGGTAGAACTGGACGGTTACCGTTCTTTCCATCAAACAGCACAACAAATATCTGTAGACGTACAGCCTATGCAGACTTATTATACCTTTACTTGCGGTCCGGTAGATTTGAAACTGACATTTACCGCTCCTATGTTTATGGATAATCTGGATTTGCTGTCACGTCCGGTCAATTATATTTCTTATGAAGTAGCTTCCAATGACGGCAAGAAACATCAGGTTGAATTGTATTTCGAAGTATCTCCGCAATGGGCAATCGACCAACCTCACCAGGAATCTGTAGCCGACAGCTTTACTGACGGCGACTTGTTATTCCTTCGTACCGGAAGCCGTAATCAGGAAATCCTGAAGAAGAAAGGTGATGATGTACGTATCGATTGGGGACATTTCTACCTGGCTGCTGAAAAAGAAAACAGCACATCTGCAATCGGTGACGGCAGAGAACTGCGTAAAAACTTTGTAGCAAATAAACTGGAAGCTCCTACCACGAATGGTTATGATAAATTGGCTTTGGTACGTTCATTAGGCGAAACACAAAAAGCGGATGGTCATCTATTGATCGGATACGATGATGTTTATTCTATCCAATACTTTGGCGATAACCTGCGTCCTTACTGGAACCGTCAGGGCAATGAAACGATTGTATCCCAATTCCAGAAAGCAGAGAAAGAATATAAGACACAGATGAAGAACTGTGCCGCTTTCGACAAGAAAATGATGGAAGAAGCGATTGCAGCCGGTGGACGTAAATATGCCGAACTTTGTGCATTGGCTTATCGTCAGGCATTGGCTGCTCATAAATTGGTAGAAGCTCCGAACGGTGACCTGGTATTCCTTTCTAAAGAAAACTTCAGTAATGGTTCTATCGGAACAGTCGACCTGACTTATCCGGGAGCTCCGCTGCTTTTGTACTATAACCCGGAACTGGTGAAAGCTACCATGAACCATATTTTCTATTATAGCGAAAGCGGAAAATGGGAGAAACCGTTTGCGGCACATGATGTAGGTACTTATCCATTAGCTAACGGCCAGACTTATGGCGGTGATATGCCGGTAGAAGAATCGGGTAATATGGTAGTGTTGGCTGCTGCTATTGCAAAGGTGGAAGGCAATGCAGAATATGCACAGAAACATTGGGAAACACTGACTACTTGGACGGATTATCTGGCAGAGCACGGACTTGATCCGGCCAACCAACTTTGTACCGATGACTTTGCAGGTCACTTCGCACACAATGCCAACCTTTCTATCAAAGCGATCATGGGTGTTGCTTCATATGGCTATCTGGCAGATATGCTGGGCAAGAAAGAAGTAGCCGAGAAATACACACAGAAAGCAAAAGATATGGCTGCCGAATGGGTGAAAATGGCGGATGATGGCGACCACTACCGTCTGACATTTGACAAACCGGGAACATGGAGCCAGAAGTATAACTTAGTGTGGGATAAACTGTTGAATCTGCAAATCTTCCCTAAAAATGTTGCAGAAACGGAAATAGCTTACTATCTTTCGAAGCAAAATAAATATGGTCTTCCATTGGATAACCGTGAAACATACACCAAAACCGACTGGATCATGTGGACAGCTACATTGGCTGACGACAAAGCTACCTTTGAGAAATTTATTGAACCGGTATATCTGTTTATGAACGTGACACCTAACCGTGTTCCGATGTCCGACTGGGTATTTACAGATGAACCGAATCAGAGAGGCTTCCAGGCACGTTCCGTTGTAGGTGGATATTTTATCAAGATGCTTGAAGGAAAACTGATTAAATAAAACAAGAATACCATGAAGAAACTAGCTCTATTCGCTTTTACGTTACTTAGTGCATGGAGTATGACTGCAAAAACAATTACCGGCCCAGTGGACTATGTTAGTCCGCTGGTTGGTACGCAGTCGAAGCACGCACTATCTACCGGAAATACTTACCCCGCCATTGCGTTACCCTGGGGAATGAACTTTTGGGTTCCGCAGACTGGTAAAATGGGCGATGGATGGGCCTATACGTATGACGCTGACAAGATCAGGGGATTCAAACAAACCCATCAGCCAAGTCCCTGGATCAATGATTACGGTCAATTTGCTATCATGCCGGTCACCGGTGAAGCAGTATTCAATCAGGACCAGCGTGCCAGTTGGTTCTCTCACAAAGCTGAAACGGCTACCCCTTATTACTATAAGGTATATCTTGCCGACCATGATGTAGTGACGGAGATTGCTCCGACAGAGAGAGCCGCTGCTTTCCGTTTCACTTTCCCCGAAAACGACCACTCTTATGTAGTGGTAGACGCCTTCGATAAAGGCTCGTTTGTGAAAGTGATCCCTTCGGAGAACAAGATTATCGGCTATACTACTAAAAACAGCGGTGGTGTTCCTGCCAACTTTAAAAACTACTTTGTATTGGTATTCGACAAACCGTTTACTTATACGGCTGCCGTAGCCAGTGGTGTGATTGACACCAACAAACTGGAAGCGACAGACAATCATGCCGGTGCACTGATCGGTTTCAAAACCCGCAAGGGCGAACAGGTAAATGTGCGTGTAGCTTCTTCTTTCATCAGCCCCGAACAGGCTGAACTGAACCTGAAAGAGCTGGGTACGGACAACATTGAACAGATTGCAGCGAAAGGCCGCAAGGTATGGAACGACGTTCTGGGACGTATCGAAGTGAAAGACGATGATATCGACCATTTGCGTACATTCTACTCCTGCTTGTATCGTTCGGTATTGTTCCCCAGAAGCTTCTATGAGATAGATGTCAAAGGAGACGTTATGCACTACAGCCCTTATAACGGTGAAGTACTTCCGGGCTATATGTTTACCGACACCGGTTTCTGGGATACATTCCGTTGTCTTTTCCCATTCCTCAACCTGATGTATCCATCTATGAATACGAAGATGCAGGAAGGATTGGTGAACACCTACAAGGAAAGCGGATTCCTGCCGGAATGGGCGAGCCCCGGTCATAGAGGTTGTATGGTTGGAAACAACTCTGCTTCCATAGTTGCCGACGCTTACCTGAAAGGATTGAAAGGATACGATATTGAGACGTTGTGGGAAGCCGTGAAACACGGAGCGAATGCTGTGCATCCGAAAGTGGGTTCTACCGGACGATTAGGACATGAGTATTATAACAAGTTGGGATACGTTCCTTATAATGTAGGTATTAATGAAAATGCAGCCCGCACACTGGAGTATGCTTATGATGACTGGTGTATCTACCAACTCGGCAAAGCCTTGAAGAAACCGAAAAAAGAGATTGAAATCTTTGCCAAGCGTGCAATGAATTATAAGAACCTGTATGACCCCGAACACAAACTGATGCGTGGCAAGAATGAAGACGGCACCTTCCAGTCTCCGTTCAACCCGTTGAAATGGGGAGATGCTTTCACAGAAGGTAACAGCTGGCATTACACCTGGTCGGTATTCCACGATCCTCAAGGTCTGATCGACCTGATGGGTGGTAAAGACGGCTTCAACCAGATGATGGATTCCGTATTTATTCTGCCTCCGATATTCGATGAGAGCTATTACAGAGCCGTTATCCATGAAATCCGTGAAATGCAGATCATGAACATGGGCAACTATGCACATGGCAACCAGCCGATCCAGCACATGCTTTATATGTACAACTATTCCGGTCAACCCTGGAAAGCGCAGCACTGGATTCGTGAAGTAATGGATAAACTCTATACTCCTGCTCCCGACGGTTATTGCGGTGATGAGGACAACGGCCAGACTTCTGCCTGGTATGTATTCTCGGCAATGGGCTTCTATCCGGTATGCCCCGGTACGGATGAGTATGTCCTGGGTACTCCTTACTTCAAAGAGATGAAACTGCATCTGGAAAACGGAAAGACAGTAACCATCTCCGCCCCGAATAACGGAGACGACAAGCGTTACATTTCATCAATGACACTGAACGGCAAGGAACATACCAAAAACTACCTGACCCATCAGGATCTGATGAATGGCGCCACCATTTCTTTCAAGATGGATGCCAAACCCAATCAGCAACGTGGTACGAAAGAAAGCGATTTCCCTTACTCTTTCTCTAATGAATTCAAAAAGAAGAAGTAATCATGAAAAAACAAATCAAATATATCAGTGCAGGTATGCTGGCGGGTATGCTTCTCTGCGGTGGCCAGCTGCAAGCTTCCAACCGTATGACGGAAATGCATGTATGTCTGGCAGATGCCATTCAGAAAGATAACCGCCCGGAAATATCCAACCGCCTGTTCCGTTCGAATGCAGTGGAAAAGGAGATTCTCCGTGTACAGAAGCTTCTGAAGAATGCGAAGCTGGCATGGATGTTTACCAACTGTTTCCCGAATACCCTGGACACTACCGTACATTTCCGTAAGGGAAGCGATGGCAAACCGGATACATTCGTATACACGGGAGATATTCATGCCATGTGGCTGCGCGACTCCGGTGCGCAGGTATGGCCTTATGTGCAACTGGCTAATTCGGACCCCGAACTGAAAGAAATGCTGGCAGGAGTGATCCTCCGCCAGTTCAAATGTATCAATATCGACCCGTATGCAAATGCGTTTAATGACGGTGCCATTCCTAACGGTCATTGGATGAGCGACCTTACGGATATGAAACCGGAATTGCACGAACGTAAATGGGAAATCGACTCCCTGTGCTATCCGTTGCGTCTGGCTTACCACTACTGGAAGACTACCGGAGATGCAAGCATATTCACCGAAGAATGGATTCAGGCAATTACTAACGTACTGAAAACCTTCAAGGAACAGCAACGCAAAGAAGGAGTAGGCCCTTATAAATTCCAGCGTAAAACAGAACGTGCACTGGATACTGTGAGCAATGACGGCCTTGGAGCACCGGTGAAACCTGTCGGTTTGATTGTTTCCAGCTTCCGTCCTTCGGACGATGCCACCACTCTTCAATTCCTGGTTCCTTCCAATTTCTTTGCAGTGTCTTCTTTGCGTAAGGCTGCCGAGATTCTGGAGAAAGTAAATAAGAAAACAGCCTTGTCTAAAGAATGTAAAGACCTGGCGCAGGAAGTAGAAACAGCTTTGAAGAAATACGCGGTATATAATCATCCTAAATATGGTAAAATCTATGCCTTTGAGGTGGATGGTTTTGGAAATCATCATCTGATGGACGATGCCAACGTGCCGAGCCTGCTTGCGATGCCTTATCTGGGCGATGTGAATGTGAACGATCCGATTTATCAGAACACCCGTCGCTTTGTATGGAGCGAAGACAATCCTTACTTCTTTAAAGGCAAGGCAGGTGAAGGAATCGGCGGACCGCACATCGGTTATGATATGGTATGGCCGATGAGTATTATGATGAAAGCCTTTACCAGTCAGAATGATGCCGAAATCAAGACCTGCATCAAGATGCTGATGGATACGGATGCCGACACGGGCTTTATGCACGAATCTTTCCATAAGGATAATCCGAAGAAATTTACCCGTGCATGGTTCGCTTGGCAGAATACTCTTTTTGGTGAACTGATTTTGAAGTTGGTTAATGAAGGAAAGGTAGATTTATTGAATAGTATACAATAATATGCTGACATACTAAATTAGACGTGGATAACGCGGATGATGCGGCTCTTTCTCTGATGTAAAATGAGAAAAAACGCGTTATCCGCGTCGTCTGCATCTGAAAATGAATATCTAAAAACAAGTTGTATCATGAAAAATTTATGTGTATGGGCAGTTGCCGCCCTTTTAATGGCATCTTGTACGCCGAAAGCCGAAAAGACTACGGATTCCGGTTTATTGCAGAGTAATTTCCAGACGGAAGTGGATGGAAAGAAAACTGATTTGTTTACTTTGCGCAACAAGAACAACATGGAAGTTTGTATCACGAACTTTGGTGGACGTATTGTTTCAGTGATGGTCCCCGATAAAGACGGACAGATGCGCGATGTCGTGCTCGGTTTCGATTCTATTCAGGATTATATCAGTAAACCGTCGGATTTCGGCGCAACTATCGGACGTTATGCCAACCGTATCAATCAGGGTAAATTTACATTGGATGGTGTGGAATATCAGCTTCCTCGTAACAATTATGGCCATTGCCTGCACGGTGGTCCGCAAGGATTCCAGTATCGTGTGTTTGATGCTGTTCAACCCAATCCGCAGGAACTGCAACTGACCTATTTGGCAGAAGACGGTGAAGAAGGTTTTCCTGGAAATATCACTTGTAAAGTGGTAATGAAACTCACAGATGATAACGCTATCGACATTCAATACGAGGCAGAAACAGACAAGCCGACTATTGTGAATATGACCAATCACTCTTATTTCAACCTGGAGGGAGACGCAGGCAATAACGCCGGTCATCTGTTGACAGTTGATGCGGATTATTACACTCCGGTGGACAGCACCTTTATGACTACGGGTGAAATTGTTACAGTAGAAGGTACTCCAATGGACTTCCGTACTCCGACTCCGGTAGGCGAGCGTATCAATGACTATGATTTCGTACAACTGAAAAACGGCAACGGCTACGACCACAACTGGGTATTGAATACAAAAGGTGACGTAACTCGTAAATGCGCTTCTCTGAAATCACCGAAGACAGGTATCGTACTCGATGTTTATACCAACGAACCGGGTATTCAGGTATATGCCGGAAACTTCCTCGATGGCTCACTGACAGGAAAGAAAGGTATCACTTACAACCAACGTGCTTCCGTATGTCTTGAAACACAGAAATATCCGGATACACCGAACAAACCCGAATGGCCGTCGGCTGTACTTCGTCCGGGTGAGAAATATACAAGTCAATGTATTTTTAAATTCTCTGTAGATAAGTAGGCAATAAAACAGGCTCCTGCTTTTGAAGAACGGATTGTCTGATTAGGGATTATCCGTTCTGTGTTTCGAATGTCATGTACTGGCATCCCATTAAGGTTCGTTGGATGATGAGGAGTTTCTGGAATCAGTAGAATAGACGATATGAAGATAATCAAGACTAAAGTTTTTTTTGCATCGATAGTGTTTGGGATAGCGGTTACAGCTTGCGCACCTGCTCCCACCAGTGGCACAGTGACCGTAGTGGATCGGCCGGATATGCAGTCTGTCAATACCAATTACACAGGGTATCGCGCTCCGCTTCGTCCATTGAATTTTATCAAGTTGCCGGTAGGCAGTATTCAGCCTGAAGGTTGGGTGAAGAAGTATCTCGAATTGCAGCGTGACGGTCTGACCGGACACTTGGGAGAGATCAGTGCCTGGCTGGAGAAAGATAATAATGCTTGGTTGACAACCGGTGGTGACCATGGTTGGGAAGAAGTTCCCTATTGGCTCAAAGGCTACGGCAATCTGGCATATATCCTGAACGACCCGAAGATGATTGAGGAAACCAAGTACTGGATTGAAGGCGTATTTGCCAGTCGCCAGCCGGATGGTTACTTCGGTCCTGTCAACGAACGTAACGGAAAACGTGAACTTTGGGCACAAATGATTATGCTCTGGTGTCTGCAATCCTATTACGAGTATTCTCAAGATCAGCGTGTCATTGACCTGATGACGAACTACTTTAAATGGCAGATGACTGTTCCCGATGACCAGCTTCTGGAAGATTACTGGGAGAAAAGCCGCGGTGGTGATAATATCATCAGCATCTATTGGCTTTACAACCATACCGGAGATGCTTTCTTGTTAGAATTGGCTGAAAAGATTCATCGCAACACTGCCGACTGGACTAAATCTACCTCTTTACCCAACTGGCACAATGTCAATATCGCCCAATGTTTCCGTGAACCTGCCACTTATTATATGCAGACCGGAGATTCAGCGATGCTGAAAGCCTCTTATAATGTTCATCATCTGATTCGCCGTACTTTCGGACAAGTGCCCGGTGGTATGTTCGGTGCGGATGAGAATGCCCGTTTGGGATACATCGATCCCCGTCAGGGAGTGGAAACCTGCGGACTGGTTGAACAGATGGCCTCCGATGAAATCATGCTTTGCATGACGGGAGACCCTATGTGGGCTGAACACTGTGAAGAAGTAGCATTCAACTCTTATCCTGCTGCCGTGATGCCGGACTTTAAAGCATTGCGCTATATCACCTGTCCGAACCATGCCATCAGTGATTCCAAGAATCATCATCCGGGCATTGACAATCGTGGCCCATTCCTTTCGATGAATCCTTTCAGCAGCCGTTGTTGCCAACACAATCATGCACAGGGCTGGCCTTACTTTACCGAACATCTGGTATTGGCAACTCCCGACAACGGAGTGGCAACTGCTATTTATGCAGCTTGCAAAGCTACTGTAAAGGTGGGCGACGGAAAGGAAATCACTCTTCACGAAGAGACGAATTATCCTTTTGAGGAAAGCATTGCCTTCTCTGTTTCTACCGGTGAAAAGGTCACTTTTCCGTTCTATCTCCGCATTCCTTCATGGACAAAAGGAGCAGAAGTGCGCGTGAATGGTAAGAAGGTAAATGTAGCTCCCGTAGCGGGAAAATACCTTTGCATCCATCGGGAATGGTCGAATGGAGATCGCGTGGAACTGATGTTACCGATGTCTTTGTCTATGCGTACCTGGCAGGTTAATAAAAATAGCGTAAGCGTAGATTATGGTCCCCTCACTTTGTCTCTCAAGATTGCAGAGAAATATGTAGAGAAAGACAGCCGCGAGACTGCTATCGGTGATTCTAAATGGCAGAAAGGCGCTGATCCCCAGAAATGGCCTACTACTGAAATCTATCCGGATAGTCCCTGGAACTATTCATTGGTACTGGACAAGACAGAGCCTTTGAAAAACTTTAAGGTAATCCGTAAATCTTGGCCTGCCGATAATTATCCTTTCACAGTAGCCAGTGTACCTTTAGAGGTAAAAGCTACCGGCCGCCTGGTTACTGAATGGAAGATAGACGAAACCGGATTGTGTGGCGTATTGCCGGAAGAAGATGCAGTGAAAGGTGATAAAGAAGAAATAACATTGATCCCCATGGGTGCGGCACGGTTGAGAATATCTGCGTTCCCGAATACAAGAGAATAAATTAATAACTAGAAAACTTAGAATAAATGAAACGTATTTTTTTAGATTACATCCGTGTGTTTGCATGTTTTCTCGTCATCCTAGTTCATGCTAGTGAAAATTTCTACGGTGCTCCCGGATCCACCGATATGGCAGGACCGCAGTCTTTTCTAGCGAATGAAGCAGACCGGCTATGGGTATCAGTATACGACGGTTTTTCACGTATGGCGGTACCCCTGTTCATGATAGTCTCTGCCTTCCTGCTTGCACCGATGAAAGAGGAACAGACGATGTGGCAATTCTATCGCCAGCGCTGTCTTCGCATCCTGCCACCGTTTTTCATATTCATGATATTATACAGCACCCTGCCAATGTTGTGGGGACAGATAGACGGAGAAACATCCGTGAAAGACTTGTCGCGAATATTGCTGAACTTTCCGACACTGGCCGGACACTTGTGGTTCATGTACCCCCCTGATAAGTCTTTACCTGTTTATCCCTATTATATCTCCATGGCTGCGTAAAGCCACGGCAAAAGAAGAACGTTTCTTCATTGGGCTATTCGTATTGTCAACGTGTATGCCGTATCTCAATCGTTGGTGCGGTGAAGTGTGGGGACAATGTTTCTGGAATGAATACCATATGTTGTGGTACTTCTCCGGTTATCTGGGCTATCTCGTTCTGGCACACTACATTCGTGTACACCTTACATGGAACCGTTCCAAACGTTTTATTATAGGAACTATTTTAATGGTGATCGGTGCTGTATGGACTATTTATTCATTCTATGTTCAGGCTATACCCGGCGAACTCCATTCCACCCCTGTAATAGAAATAGGATGGGCTTTCTGTACTATTAACTGTGTGCTTCTCACAACGGGCACATTCCTCATGTTTACATGTATCAAACGTCCGCAAGCTCCCAAGTTGGTGACAGAAACTTCGAAACTTAGCTATGGTATGTATCTTATGCACATATTCTGGCTCGGACTGTGGGTATCTGTATTCAAGGACACATTGGGATTACCCACCGTTTCCGCTATCCCATGCATTGCAGTGGTTACATTTATCTGTTGCTTTGTAACGACAAAGATTATTTCGTTTATACCAGGCAGTAAATGGATAGTAGGATAAATATCCGGAAATAGTAAGAATCTGAATAGATAATCATGTCTTTCCTGATTTTCTATTCAGATTCTTACTATTTACAGCTTATTTCTCTCTTAATGCCCTCTTTCTCTTTTCATCTCTTTCACTTCTATTATAAACCATTACTATCCAACTTCTTACGGGTGAACCCTCTCTCTGTTTGGAGCTTTATGCCGCTTTCAGCGGTTTCACCAAATACACATTTCCATATTTGGTATGTTTGCGGGTGACACCTGCCGCAAGCAAAACTTGCGCGAACGTAGCCGGATTACTTCCTCGCATGGCGGCGGGGTTATACTTTTTCAGTCTTCTAAATATGTCCGAAGCCGAGAGACGTTCGCTTCCCTCTTCATCGTCTTTAGCTATCCGGAAGCAGGCATGAAAGACTTCTTCTGCCGGACACGGATGATAAAAAGCAGCGTTGTGGCGTTGCAGCTCCCGTTCCTCTTCTTTTGTGAACCAATAGCGGATGCCGGAGAGCAGTTCAGCTTTCAATTGGGCATAGATTTGATCGTGCTTTATGTCTGCGCAATCAATCAGATGTTCTGCTTCAATGCAGATGAATCGCCGGCTACCGGTGGGATCGGTGAGTAAGTCAAAGCGGTTGCTTGTACCGATGAAAGAAGCAATGCGCGGTAGGTTGCGGAAATTCTTTTGATATGCTTTGCAGATATTCAGGTTTGCCATTTGCATCAGATTCTTCAATAATGGCATTTGCTGCGTTCCGTACTTGTCAAATTCATCCATGTTCAGAAGTCCCATTTCGGCAAGTAACCTTTCCGGTTTTCCTTGTGCAGACAGTTTCAGGTTGTCCATGTAATAACGTGACAATGCTGGCGGCATTAGTGCCTTGCAAAATGTGGATTTTTGTCGCCCCTGTTCGCTGCTGACAAGTATGGGGGCTACACTGTTGGCATGTATTCCCGTCATGCCTAACCATTGAGCGGTGAGTCCCAGCATCCAGGTATGGAAGCTTTTTATCCAGAGCTGATTGTCAGAGACACGCTGCGCCAAAGCCTCCAGTCTGTCTGTCCCATCCCAGCCGGGCAGTTCTTCCATGTAAAGCCGGAAAGGATGGTATTCAGGAATACAAGTGGAATAAATGTAACGGCTCAAGTCTTTATCCCAGCAGGATATACCTTGGTCGTGTGCTTCCATGCAGAAAGTGTTCAGTTCCCGCTTACCTACAGGTTCGAAAGGAACGGCACGCTTGTTGGCAGGACGATATTCTGTTTCTTCCGTCAATAGGTTGTAACGAAAATCATACTGTTTTTGCAGGAATGTACGTACCTCTTGGGTTAATCGGACCGGTTGTTTTCGTTCTGTCTCCTTCTCTCTTCCAGTAGGCAGTGCAGTGTCCGGCAGGGGAACGGTATATTTATCTTCATGACATTTTAGCGTTTTCTGTAGCTCTTTGTCTGTTTTCTCAACTGCATCTTCTTTGTTTTCCTTCATTTGAAACAATTTTAGTTCCTTCAATACCTGTTTCCATATCAATGTTATTGTATTCATTATTTTTTCTATTTTTAAGTGATTAAAATCGGTTTGTTGTTCAGCGCTGATACTGCGAATGTACTATAGGATGATACCGGTTTGCAAGTATTTCTCCGGAAAAAATATTAATTTCTACATACCTGAAGAAGTCGGCTTCTTATCGTCCTTTTCTCTATTTTTTATCGTATCTTTGACGAAGAGTTATTGATGATTCACTTTCGTGGTTCAATCAAATGACAAAAGTGATCTAATTGGATAACAACTGTGATTTAAATGAACCACGGTAGTGGTTTGATGATAAACTTAAAGTTTTTACATGAAATATATTCACTATCAAAACGTTAACGACTAATGGCTATACTTTACGATTGGTATGAGAATCCCGGTGAGTCCGACGATTCGGAAGAGAAAGGTTTGCATCCCCGCATTTTTTTGAATGGTAAGGTGGGAACGGATAAACTGTGCCGGATGATTCACGGGCGCAGTTCGCTTTCCGTAGGTGATGTGAAAAATGCGTTCGAGATGCTTGCCCAAATTTGTGGTGAAGAACTGCGCGAGGGACGTGAGGTGCATATTGAGGGACTTGGCTATTTTGCTCCAATCTTGCGGAGTACACAAAAAGTGACTCGCAGCACTAAGAACAAATGGACGAAAATGGAGTTGAAAACAATTGGTTTTCGTCCCGATGCTCGTTTGCGGGGGGAACTGGTAGGTGTTAAGGGTAGCCGAAGCAAGTATGCACGCCATTCGGAATCCTTGTCGGCAGTGGAGATAGATATGCGGCTGAAGGAATATTTCGCCGATCATGACGTAATGCTTCGCTACGATTTTCAGGAAGTATGCTGCATGACACGGACTACGGCGAATCGTCATCTCCGGCGATTGCTGGAAGAAGGCAAATTGAAAAATATCGGCAAACGTATGCAGCCGATTTATGTGGCTGCAGCGGGTTATTACGGGGTATCTCGTGATGTGCTCCGGCGGTAAATGGAAACGATTTGAGTAAGCGTCGATTTGAAGTGTGTCGGTGAAAGTGGCGAAAGCGTGATAGAAGGGCTTTTGCATGGTCGCTTTCACCCGCTTTCCTGCTCTGGACAGAGGTTTCGGGAAGAAGGTGGAAGCGGTGAAGGCTGTAATCATTTCGTATGATAATATAGGGCTTTTTTGTTTTTCGGTAAAAATATATAGGTCGATTAATGATGTAAAGATACTTTTTTCTTATATTTGTGATTCAAGAGCACAAGATAAAGAGAATGATGAAACAGTCTATTTATTCTTTTAAACAATTACTGTCAGGAGGCTTGCTTTGTTGCGCGATTCTGTTGGCTGCTTATATATTTCAGGCATTTTTCCCTGAAATGTATGTTGATGCGTTCTCATCTTCCATACATCTTTCAATGTGGCTGACACTCTTTGTGGGAGCATTATTGTGGACATTCCGTGAGAGGGAGGCACATGGTATACCTTCCGAAATAACGGACTGGCAGTGTATCGCTGCTTTTCTTTTAATTACAGCAGATCAGATATATGTCGTTATGCCAAAAGAAATACATCAGGAGGTGGCACCGGCATTGTCTACCTATACAATTCCTACTTTAGTGGTTGTTGGCATATTGATAGCCGGTATAATTAAGTATTCGATTTCGTTATATCAAAAATTGCAGAATGAACGGCAACAATCTATTATTCAATCTCAAAAGTTACAGCAATTGCTAGCTTCTCCTTTATCTACCCAAAGAGGTATTTCTTTAGTTCGTAAATTGATAGAGAATAAATCTATTGCTCAATTGTCTGCCCAAGACTATCTATCATTGGTAGAAGGGTGTAGAACGATAGATCCTGACTTTTTTGTTGGTTGAAGTCGCAAAACTTTCAGCTTCCTCCACGAGATATTGTGTTATGCGTATTGATCCGAATGTATAAAACAAAAGAAGAAATTTTGTCAGTTCTATGTGTAAGCGACGGATCTTATCGTACTATGCGATCACGTGCCCGGAAACGTTTAGGGATTGTAGATAAAGAATTGGAGGCTTTTTTACTGGAGATTAATTAACTCTTCTCTTATCTTTATGTGTCTAATATTTCTATTAGTTTGACGAAAGACTTAATTGCTGCAAGCATTCCTGACATCGCTGCACAATAAAACCATACTCGTTTATTAGAATATGCTTTTTCTGGCATACATTTGATTGCGCCTATTGTTAGTATGATCCATGAAAGAAAATCGAAGAAATGAATGAGAAACAGCTGAAGAATAGAATCGATGTTATCTATAAAAAGATCTAGATAACACATGATAATGCAGACAGCGCATGTACTGCAATAAAGTATAATATAGCGAATCATTGTTATTGATTGTTTATACAATTCTCATAATCTTTATTTGCTATTCTTATATTTGCTTTATATACTGTTGTTTCTTTCAAGTAACATGGTGAGAGAGGTCCCATACCTTTACAGTTTGTAGCTATGGCATTATCATACTCTGTTTTTGCTTGTTCGTATGCTGCTTGTCTCAATTCTTCACATTTACTGTTACCATTTCCTTCTTTGCGTGTTTTTAATATCTTTCTTTTCGCTAACTCACGACTTTTGGCATATTGCCTGAATAATAACAACCGTTCCTCTTCACTCAATCTTAAGAATACCGTACGTTCAAGCAAGCCTTTTTTAGCTTCCATCCATTTGTCGGAGTTCTTCTTCCAGATTCGCTTTTTTGATGAAATCTTCCATATACTCATCATCATTCAGACTTTCCATGAGTTTGTCATATTCTTCATTATTTAGTTTGGATGTATAAGCACTAAACTTGTCCGCTAATTGTTCACTACATCTTTCAAATTCATAAAACTCGTCTGAATTGGCAACGGAATCTATCAATACATTTCCTGTATTCCAAGTTTGAGAGACCAAGCTGCGTGTTTTGGCAATTGAGTTTACTTCTGTTGCTGTCTCATTTGTATAGTTGTATTCATCGGTGCTACAACTATAAATAAGGAATGTGGTCAATAATATTCCAAACAGTGTAATTATGTATATACTACTCTGTTTTTTGTTCTTGCTTTTCATGTCTTGTTTATAATTTAAATTAGGAAAAACAAAGAAAGGGATTTTACAGCAATTAGATGGAATGTTTTGTTCAAAAAATGAAATAATTTGCTCAAATAGTTGTTTGATGACTATAATAACTCATATATTAATGTTACAATTTAGATATAAAATGACTTTTTTAGGGCTCTATATGCCCGATAAATGCCTATATGACAGGGATAGGAGTGTAACGCTCTCTTGAATGGCATTTGTTATGCTCGTATCTTTGTGTAAAAATAATATTATGAAAGCAATGACAAAGCTGATTCCTATTATTTGCCTTTTTGTTATTATAGGCGGTTCTCTTTTATATTCTTGTTCACAAGAGAAGAAAAAGGAGACTGCTATTGTACTTCCGTTGGAGGCAGCTTTGTCACAGGCTGGAGAAAATCGTGTTGAACTTGAGAAAGTATTACATCGTTATCAATCCAATCCATCGGATAGCTTGAAATATAAGGCAGCTCGTTTCCTGATAGAGAATATGCCATCTTATACCTATTATAAAGGTAAGCTGCTGGAACAATACCTCACCTTTTTTACTCTCTTGCAAGAAGCACGAAGTAAAAAAGGTATATCCACAAGCAATGATAGATTCTATCAGAAGGATGTATGGACCATTCTCTTTAGATTCTTTGCAATATTGCAAAGACGTTGTGACAGTCGATTCTGCTTATTTATGTAATAACATCGACTGGGCATTTAAAGTTTGGCAGGAACAGCCTTGGGGGAAGAATGTATCTTTTGCTGATTTTTGCGAGTATATTCTTCCTTATCGTATTGGTGATGAAACATTAAGCTATTGGCGTGAGGATATTTATCGAAAGTATAATCCTTTGCTTGATTCATTGCGTGCTTCCACGGTTCTTGATATAGAAGATCCGCTTGTTGCCGCCCGCTGTTTGTGCGATTCTCTTCGTAAACGTAGCCGCTTTTTTACAACTACGGTTCCGCAAGGACTTCCTCATGTAGGGCCGGAGATTGCCCAAAGCGTTTCGGGCAGTTGTCGTGAACTTTCCGATTATGTCGTTTATGTTTGTCGTGCGTTGGGAATTCCTTGTGCCATAGATTTTATGCCTCTTCATGGAGGTGGAAATGATGGGCATCAGTGGGTGTCGTTCACAGATAAATATGGTACGCTTTATTTTCAGGAGTATCCGGATAAGATAAAAGAAGTCCGTAAGGATAAGATGTGTGGAGCTTCGAAAATAAAGGTTTATCGGAATACGTTCAGTCTTAATCGTATTATGCAGGCAGAAATGCAACGTTTAGATACGGCTGTTGTGCCTTTCTTCCGAGATCCGCATATCGTTGATGTGACAGCCGATTATGCAAAGACATACAAAAAGAAACTGGAGATTCCTGCATCTATGCTTTATTCGGGAAAGCCCCGTTCGCGTATCGCTTATCTTTGTGGCAGTAGCCGCATGGATTGGGAGTCTGTGGCATGGGCGGAATTTGATGGTGAACATCTTGCTTTCAGCGATGTCCAGATAGAACCCGTCATGCGGATAGCAACTTACGAACGAGGAAGACTTCGTTTTTGGACTGACCCTTTTGAAATGACTGTTTCCGGTGAATTTCATGTTTTTACTCCGTCAGATAGTGTTCAGGATGTAACGCTGTTTGCTAAATATCCTTTGTGGCAAGATGAGAAGTATCAGAAACGTATGATAGGAGGTGTTTTTGAAGGAAGCAATGATCCGGATTTTCGTCAGAAAGAGGTGCTTTTCCTGATAGAAAAGCAACCCGAACGGTTACGGACAATGGCGTATTCCCGTTCCTTGACGCCTTGTCGGTATGTCCGATATATAGGACCGGAAAAGGGGCACTGTAATGTGGCGGAAATAGAGTTTTATGAAGCGGGTGGACTGTTGCCATTAAGCGGTAGAATTATTGGTACTCCCGGTTGCTATCAACAGGATGGCTCGCACGAATATACGAATGCGTTCGACGGTAATACTGAAACGTCTTTTGATTATACGGAACCCTATGGCGGCTGGACAGGGTTAGACCTAGGCACGTCGAAGGTGATAGATAAGATAATCTATACGCCTGCCAACCGGGATAATTATGTTCGTTCGTTGGATGACTATGAGTTGTCTTATTGTACAAAGAGAGGGTGGAGGACGTTAGGACAGCAAACGGCGATGTTGGATTCGCTGGTTTACAAGAGGGTTCCTAAAGGGGCGTTGCTGTTGTTGCAGAATCATACACGAGGGAATCAGGAACGGATTTTTGTGTATGAGGGTGGAAAGCAGGTGTGGAAATGAAGAGTTTTTATGATTGGATGTAATATATTTAACAATTTAATATTTTATTATGAGTAAAAAGAATATTTGTACAGGAGTGGCATTGGCATGTGTATTATTTATGTCAAGTTGTGGCTCTTCTGCTAAATTAGCAAAGAATTATGATGAAATGAAGAGTGATTCAAGAATATGGGATTATCTTAACGTCAGTGAGAGAGAGCGTGCATTGGTCGATTCTATTGTAGCATTGGATGAATATGCTGTATTTCTTGATTCATACAAAAAGTATCGGACAAAGAAGAATGCTATGCGTGAGGGCGAAGATGTGGAACAAACGAAAGAGTTTGCGGAATATGTGGCAGCATGTTCTAAAATATTCAGGATTATTGATAAGTTGAAATTAAGTAAAGATGCGTCTATTGCTGTGTTTGAGAAGATGCGTGAAGTTGCTAATAATAAATTGAATTAATAAAGAATATGATCCGGGAGATAAAACGTCAACTAAAAAGATGCTGTTGACCAAGAATAACATTTATATAGGACTGTGTATCTTATATATATTGTTATCAATGATAAACAGGAAATATCCAATAGGAGATATAACACTGAATGTCGTTTATCTTTCAACCTGGTCTTTCCTTTTATTGTGGGAAGTAGTAGATGTACTTATAAATAAAAAGAAAGATTTTGGGTGCATAGTTCTAATTTTGATGGCGCTGGTTACGTCCATTGCAAATATGTTGAGGTAAAAAATAATGTTGTAAATATATTTTTGAAAAATGTTTTTTGTTGATATAATAATTAAAAAGTTGAGAACAATGAGAGCTATTTTTAATTTAATTGTACTGTTGTTATTTGTTTCATGTAGTCAGGAATATGAAAAAGAGCCTGAATTTAAAAGCTTGCAATTGGGTAATCAGCATACCCTGTTAAGTTGTGGAAAAGAGCAAACAAATTGGGAAGATGATTTAAATTATTCGTTTAATGGTGCAGGAAAGGACTCTTTACAATGTAGTAGTTTGGAGATGATAGAGTATTCTTTGTTAAAAGATAGTACGATATTAGGGCATCAAGCTATCAAAGAAATAATTGCAGATAGTATGTTTATTCCGATTTACGGAGATTCTATAAATGTTAATAGGTTTAAATTATGGTCGTTTTTGGAACTTAATTCAATGTTCAATGTAAATGCAAAATCTTTGTATATGACGAAAAAGATGGATATTTTGAGAGAGTATCTTAATGAGCAATTAAAGATAGTAAAAATTAAATGGAGGTATAATAAGAATGAATATTTTGAAACTAAGTGCTTGGTGACAGATGAACAGATGGTTTATGATGATATATTGTCGAATATTCGGTATATAACAATAGAAGTACCGGCCAATAATAAAACTTTCTCAAGAAAAATTGTTAAAACACGTGGTGGTGATCCAGGATATGACAAATATCCAATCTCGTATGATAAAATGTCCTCTACTTATGTTTGTTATGCATCCAATCATACTGTAGGAGCAATTGCATATTACTATGTTCAGGTTTCGGGAACTCGATATCCTGATGGAACAAAATCAATAGATTATGCTCAATATGAGGCACCTCATGATTCGAAACCTGGATTTTATGCGGTAGGTCAAATACAAGCGGAGGTTGAATATGGTAAAAATGGAACATTCTCTTATAATTATGCAGTTGGGGTTGGTACAAAAGAAATTACAATTTCAATGAATGGCTCAAGTTTTACTATGTATGGAGAAGATTCTGGTGCTGTTGGTGGTGAGGGCTTTTCTGCAAATGCGTTAGACTAATTTAATATGTATATTATGCGAACCGTTTTATTTCTAGTTAGTATCGTTTTTAATATAGTTGGTACAGCAACTGCTAACGAAGTATTCAACCGTTGTGATACTCTTCCATCTGCGCAAATGGATTTGTTTACTTATGGAAGTCCGTCTATTGGAACAAGTGAGATGAATTTTAGAAATCTGTTTCGGAATTTTCCCATTTATGTAGATAATGCTAATGAAATAAAACTGCTATATTATCACTATGTGGAAACGATTAAAAACAAGAAGCAAATAAAAAGCTATGTGAAGAGAAATTTTCCGCCATATGTTCCCAATTGGGGAGTAGCTGGAAGTCAAGGAGGAAATTCTGATATTGGTGAATTCTCTACTTGGCGTTTTACAATTGAACAAGATCCTTTTCAAACAATAGATGAAGACATTGTCAGTAAGATGATGAGGGAGGTTAAAATAGGCTATGAAGTATGGGAGGTTGTGTTTAAATTGTGGGATACGACTTACCATTATTATATGTTTGTGAATGCTAAAACGCAAGCAATTGTGAAGTGGGGGAATATTTTTGGAGCCAATATACCACAAAGCCATATTGATTTCATAAACAGGAAATACAAACGAGATGCCAAAAAGCATATTGAGGTTGTTCCGATTCTTCATCATCAATAACGGAAAAATATGATAGGATATGAAATAGCTATTAATGATCAGTCACCTGTGGTTGTCACGTCACCTGACGTGGCAGTCGTCATGGTGCATAGCAATTGCTTTTTCGGTGATAGTATTTATGTAGGAGGATTGGATACCTTATGTAGGAGTCAATAAAACAAGTGAAGCAATAAAATGTGAATAAGGAGAATATGAAAAGAAGTATTTTTTTATTCCTTCTGGGAATAATGTTGTTTGTTTATCAGACAAAAGCATCTACAATAAACGATGTGTCTGCTATAGAGACAGAAATGATTAATTTTTTCCGTTCTACATTGCAACGTAACTACGGCAGTTCTGACGGAAAAGCAGTAAAGTTGATGATGGATGCTTTTCTGCATTATAAATTCCATTATATTATTGATGTGGACAAGGAGGCTTTGAAAGTTATTAATGGCAAACTTTATCCGGATATGTTTGGTAGCTATTTTGTAGAGACTAATGAGCATCCGATTGATTCACTTCATACGAATTGGAAACGGTACGATCCTTATCATATTATTTGTGGCTATGAATTCAAAAAACAACTGAATGGAGAAACTTATTATCAGAAGGAACTGTCACAGGCTACATCTCCTTTATTTAAAGAAATATGCAATGCGTATGAAGCAACCGGCAGTTTACCTTTTACTGTCGTTTGGGGAAAGATCCAATCCAACAAACATCAATGTTTAGATGCTTTTGAAACGGATAGGGATGTTCAGATGTTTTTCACTTTCTTCTTTTGGCGTTATTTATGTTATTGCGTGAATATTGATTTTATGACAGGAAAGGATAAAACGGAATTGTATATAGAATCTGTACCTTGATGAATGGAGAAACAATGAAATCTTGAGTAAGTAACTAAAAACCAATATATCTTATGATCTGGGAAGATAAGACGTCAATTAAAAAGATGCTGTCGACCAAGAATAACACTTATATATATTGTTATCAATGATAAACAGGAAATATCCAATAGGAGATATAACACTGCATATCGTTTATCTTTCAACCTGGTTTTTTCTTTTATTGTGGGAAATTGTAGATGTACTTATAAATAAAAAGAAAGATTTTGGGTGCATAATTATAATTTCGATGGTGCTGGTTACGTCCATTGCAAATATGTTGAGGTAGATAGAAACAAGATGATAAAAGATATAAATTTAATATATGCGAAAATGAAATATACACGGACATTATTAATTATTGTATTTGCTTCTGTTGCCCAGCTATTTTACGGGCAAGAAAGATACACAATCAGCGGTGAGTTTCCAGATCGTTCTTTGGATGGTGAGTATGTGTTTCTATATGAACATTCAGCTCTTGTTGAAGAACCTGAACGTATGAAGCAAGCATTTAAAGATACCATATTGGTAGTTGGTAATACATTCCATTACGAAGGAACGCTCAAGCGGAAACCTTTTTGGTTTCTCTCTCTTGCAGTAAAGGTAGACAGTTTCGTTATAATACCTCTTTCGTTATAGAACCGGGGGATATTCAACTTCGCATTGTTGATTGGGGAAGTGAGGGGAATGTTTCCGGTGCTCCTATTAATAATGATTATAATGCGTACATTATCGAATGTAAAAAGCAAGTAGACAAGATGCTCTATTTGATGAGAACCAAGCAGGAAGAGGAAGCGATGAAAAGTGATGCACGTTTAAATGCGTTGTTTCGAGATGCGTATATACGTTCCACAGAAGGTTGTTTGCTTTTTGGAGAAAAATATGCCCAATATCCCGATGTTATCCGATCTTGGTTGGCTATGTATATAGACCCTATTAATCAAACTGCGGGAGATGAGGCTATTTTATCGCGATTCTTGCATGTTGTCGATTTAATGCCTGAGGTAGAACGCGATATTCTTTTAGCTTGGCGGGAGTATAGAACCGAGTTGCAAGAACATATGGCAAAGGCCAGGGCCTTGAAAGACAGTCTGGATGCTAAATGGCCTCGTTTTATTGAGGTTGTTCCTAATCATTCATTATCAACTACGGAAAATGAATAGAATGTTGAAAGGTATTGGAGGATGAGAACTTAATTTAATACTAAGATAAAAATGATAAGACTCTTTCATCTTTTGTTTGCCGCAGCATGTATAGGCAGTATGTTTGTATATTCCCACCAATTTACAGACGCATATATTGTGCCTAAATGGTGCTGCGTTTTGTTTGTGCTGTTATGGATGCTGGTGTGTGCTGCATTTTTGGCATTGCAGCGTAAATCCATAGTGGTGGATATGGCGATATGGGGGAGTATCATTGTTTCCAGTTGTTGGTTGCAGGCTGTTTATGGAATATTGCAATATGTAGGTTTGTTTCCTTCTCATGCAACCTTCCGTGTGACCGGTAGTTTTGATAATCCGGCAGGATTTGCAGCTTGTCTTTGTGCCGGATTGCCTTTTGTCGTTTTTTTGATCATACATAGAAATAAGTATATTCGATATGCCGGATGGCTGGCAGGGGGAGTGATGGTATTGGCAGTATTTTTATCTCATTCGCGATCCGGCATGGTAAGTGTCATTGCGGTATGTGTCATGTATTTGTGTGGAAGATTCGTTCATGGGAGATTGTGGAGATATTTATTATCGGTATCTATGATAGGATTGTTAATAATCGGCTCCTATTGGTTGAAAAAAGATTCGGCAGATGGTCGGTTGTTGATTTGGCGGTGTGGCTTGGAAATGGTGAAAGATGCTCCTTGGACGGGGCATGGCGTCGGAAGTTTCGAGGCTAAATATATGGACTATCAGGCGGATTACTTCAAAGAATATGGTTCGCAAAATCGCTATGCAATGTTAGCGGATAATGTAAAGCAGCCTTTTAATGAATATTTGGGAGTTCTGATTAATTTCGGTATTGTCGGATTGGCTTTGCTTTTGGGTATTGTGGGGGCACTTGTGTATTGTTATAGGCAAAATCCTACACAGGAAAAGAAAATAACTCTTTATGCTTTGCTATCAATAGGCATATTCTCTTTCTTTTCCTATCCGTTTACGTATCCTTTTACGTGGATGGTGACATTTCTTGCCGTTCTCATGTTGACTGCTGATTATTTGAAGCGGATAAAGATAGGTACATGGGGCAGGAATATAATATATTCCGCAGCGTTGATGGGCTTCTTTTGGGGACAGGTTAGGCTGGGCGCACGTACACAGTCGGAACGCAGTTGGCAGGAGGCTTCGGAGTTAGCTCTTTGTCATTCGTATGATGAGGCGCTTCCGTACTATGTGAGTCTGAAACACCGATTCGAAGATAATCCTTATTTCCTGTATAATTATGCTGCTGTTTTCACGGAAGCCAAAGAATACGAGAAGGCTTTGAAGGTAGCGTTGGAGTGTCGCAAGTATTGGGCAGATTATGATCTTGAATTATTATTAGGAGATATTTATAGAGAGAAAAAGGATTATAAACAGGCTGAAGAATACTATATGAGTGCTTCGTATATGTGCCCTAGTCGTTTTTTGCCTCTTTATCAATTGTATGAACTGTATAAATGCATAGGTAATACAGAGAAGGCTTCGGAATTGGCAAAGATACTTCTGGAAAAGCCTGCAAAAGTAAATTCAATGTTAATCAAACGGATAAAATATCAACTCAAAAAGGAGTGTGAACTTTTAATATTATGAATATAGTATGTAATTATGCGACATTCATAATGTTTTTCCTTAATGTATACCTTTATATTTGGAATCCTTTGGAGAAACATTATGATTTAATTAAAATAGTGTTTGGTTGGGTAATTGCTTTGTTTGTATTTAATTATTTATTTCGGCATAGTAAAATAGAAAGGATAGGATATGTTATATCTATAACGCTTCTTACCTTAGCTTATTTTGTGATTCCAACATAGGCTCTGTTTGGTTATAATAGTTCTCCTTATGGTTCGTTTAAGGTGCTTTAGTTACTATATGTCGAGATATTTTCTATCAAGAATGAGAAGAATTGAGCAGATATGTATCTCTCTGTATCCATAGCAGTCATTATTAACTGCAAAACTGTAAATTGAAAGTTAGTTAGGACTAAGTGCCTGACAATATATTATTTGTAACAAAAAACAATTATGAGAAAGTATATCCTTTATTCGTTAGCTATCCTGTTGGCAGCCTGTTCAAAAAGTGTTCCTTATTCTGACGAAACCATTAAAAATGACCTGCGTGTACCTGCTTATCCGCTATTAATGCTCCACCCGCATCTGCGTTTATGGTCGACAACAGATCAGCTGACAGAGAAGAATATGATTTTTACTAATGGGAAAAATCTTCCTTTTGTCGGTTTCCTGCGGGTGGACGGAACGATGTATCGCTTTATGGGTAGACGTGAACTACCTATGCAAGCCATTGCAACAATGGCATACGATTATGAAAGCTGGGAAGGAAAGTACACCTCTCTTAGACCGGATGAAGGCTGGGAGCAACCGGATTTTAATGATCAATATTGGCAGGTAAATGAAGGTGCATTCGGTACACGCGACAGACGTGAAACGAGAACGCAGTGGCTTTCAACTGATATATGGGTGCGGAGGGAAATCGTGGATATTGATCCATATTTGCTTGAGAACAAGAAAATATATTTGCGTTATTCGTATGATGATATAGTTCAATTATATATTAACGGAAAACTAGTCGTAAGTGCGGACCGCGCAGCGGCAAATTTAAAAGTCGAGTTGCCGGATTCTATCTTGAATACAATGAAGGAAGGGAAAGCCCTTATTGCAGCTCATTGTGAGAATAAAAAAGGTAGTGCATTGATTGATTTCGGCTTATTTGCAGAGGAGCCGGGAATATTGGTAGAAGGCATAGCTCCTGTTTCTAATGAGAAGGAATGGATTGGGAAATATACAACAGAACAACCGGAAGAGGGTTGGGAAATGGCTGCTTTCAATGATAGCGCATGGGCACAAGGAAGCGCTGCTTTTGGCACGGAAGGCGGACCGAGTGTTGGTACTCCCTGGAATACCAATAGGCTATGGATTAGAAGGGAAGTCTCATTCGATCCTTCTTTAGTGAAAAATAGACAACTTTTTGTGCGTTATTCGTATAATGACGGTATGCAGCTGCTTATTAATGGAAAGGAGCTTGTTCGTACAGGAACGAAGGCACGCAACGATGTGAAAGTGCAGATTCCGGATTCTATCTTGGAAACAATGAAAGATGGAAAAGCCTTGTTTGCTGCCCGTTGTGTGAATTGGGGAGGTACTTCCTTTGCAGATTTTGGGTTGTATGGTGAGCTGAAAGAAGCCGGGCAAAAATCAGTGGATGTGCAGGCTACCCAAACACATTATATTTTTGATTGTGGAGATGTGGAATTGAAACTGACGTTTACGGCTCCTTATTTATTGGATGATTTGGAACTGTTAAGTCGTCCGGTCAATTATATTTCTTATCAGGCTAAAGCCTTGGACGGTAAGGAGCATGATGTCGCTATTTATTTTGAAATGGATCCTCATAAAGCCTTTCGTGCCGGGCAGTCTACGGAAATGTATGAAAAAGACGGTTGGGTGATGATGAAGACCGGTCGGGAGAATCAGAAGTTATGGGTAGATAAGCTGAAAGATGCTCCGGCCTGGGGGTATTTCTATTTAGGGGCGAAAGAGAATGCTACTTATGCACAAGGGGACGCGGCAGAGATGCGGGCACACTTTATGAAAGAAGGTGATTTGAAAGAAATGCGTCGGTCGAATGAAAAACGTTATGCGGCAATAGCACAGAAGCTGGAAATGAATAGTGAGTTTCCCCAACATCTGATTGCGGCTTTCGATGGATTGTATACAATGGCTTATTTCGGTGAGGACCTACGACCTTATTGGAATAAGGACGGAGATAGAACGATAGAAGGATTATATGAAGACGCGGAAAAAGTATATAAAGAAACAATGGCAAGGTGTTATGCTTTTGACAGGCAATTGATGGAAAATGCTTGCCGTGTCGGTGGTAAAGAGTACGCAGAACTATGTGCTTCGGCATATCGTCAGGCCGTTTCGTCTTTCCAGATGTCTAAGGATTCGAGTGATGAGTTGCTCTATTTTACTACGTTGGTGGGTTCACTGGATATTTATTATGCTGCTTCACCGCTATTTCTTTGTTATAATCCCGATCTGCTGAAAGCAATGTTGAATCCTTTCTTTTATTATAGTGAGAGTGGTAAATGGAATAAGCCTTTCCCGGCTCATGATTTGGGCGGTTATCCGTTTGTAAACGGACAAGCGAAAGGGGGAGATTTACCGGTTGAACATGCCGGAAATATGCTGATTATGGTGGCTGCTATGGCTAAAGCGGAAAAAGATGCATCATACGCAAAGGTTCATTGGGAGACTCTCTCCAAATGGGCGGGGTATTTGGTGGAGAACGGGGTTGATACCGGTAAACAGATTGATACCGATAGCTTTGCCGGCCGCTATTCTCATAATGCTAATTTGTCTGCCAAAGGAATTTTAGGTATTGCATCGTATGCTCTTCTGGCAAAAATGCTAGATAAACAGGAAGATGCTGAAAAATATTTGGCAGCAGCAAAAAGAATGGCCGAAGAATGGGAGAAGCAGGCTTCTGATGGGGATCATTATCGTTTGGCTTTTGACCAGATGGATAGCTGGGGGCAAAAATATAACTTGATTTGGGATAAACTCCTTGACCTTCATGTTTTTCCGGATAGAGTCGTAGAATTGGAGACTGTTTTTTATAGGACTAAATCGAATACTTACGGTTGTCCGTTGCATAGTAAAACTGATTATGCGAAAGCTGATTGGACTGTATGGGCGGCTGCATTGCAAAATGACCGGCTTATGTTTCGTGAGTTTATTCTTCCGCTTTATAATTATATGAATGAAAACAAATGGCGTGTACCAATGGCAGACACTTATAATGTGGTGAATCAGAAAACAAGAGTCACATCGTGGGGAAGACCGGTAACGGGTGCCTATTTCATAAAATTATTAGAGGCGGTTTTAGATGTAAAAGATAATAATATCGTTTCAAAAGATGAAATGAATTGTTCAAAGTAATCCTGATAAAATAGGTGTCTGAATGTTATAATTATAGATGAATAGGGGATGTTCTGTTTGTCTGTACCTTACAGAGAGCGTGAATGGTAACCTTATGGATTGTAATATACTATTGAATGATGTTGGTTTAATGTGTATATTTGTAAGAAATGCGGGATGAAACATGGAATCAATATAAATCCCATAAATAAAATTAGATAATTATGAAAAACATTTTCCTTCCCAAAGTAATGATGTGTATAATTGCGCTGTTTACTTTAATTTTACCTGCTTCTGCACAAAAAACAAATGCGACTGAGTACAAAGAAACATTGAAGAAGATTATGGACTTTTCTGGTACTTCGACCACTACGGATGACTTTTTCCAGAAATTATCTTCTATAATGAAATTAAATGTGCCGAAAGAAAATGAGGCTTATTGGAATGAGTTTGCTAAAAATTGGAAACAGAAGATGGAAAAGAAGATATTTGAAATGTATATGCCTATTTATGAGAAGCATTTAACATTGGAAGAATTGAAAGCTGTTGCTGCATTTTATGAATCTCCGGTAGGTGAAAAATATAAAGAGGCTTCGTTGATTGTTATGCGTGAGGCAATGCCGTTGTTAGTGCAGCAACTCCAGACAGAGATGTTCAAAGAAGTAATGCCGGAGAGAAGTGAACGAGTAAAAAGAGATGAACAACGGCTGAAGGAATATGAGCAAAAGAAGAAGCGTGATAAAGAGTTATATGCACAAGCTTATATGCTTCCTAGTGATAGTATAGTTGTAGTTCCTGAAGAAGTGTATGAGAAAGCGTATGAGAATGGGAGGTCTACAAGTCCTTCTTTATATTCGATTGAAAGGAGAAAGAATGATACTAAGGTGACATTCATACAACCTATTTATTGGGATTGGCAATGGTTGTATTATAGTCCGGGATTTAAGATTGTTGATAAGAAAAGTGGCGATGAATATAATGTACGAGGATATGATGGTGGAGCTCCGATGGGTAGGCTGTTGGCTGTCAAAGGATTTAATCATAAATATATTTATATCAGCCTTCTATTCCCGAAACTGAAGAAGAGTGTGAAAGAAATAGATATTCTTGAGTTGCCGCATGAAAAGGATAAAGAACAGTTGCCTTCTAATGACGATGGAAGGTCTAAATCATATTTTAATATAAAGGTGAAAGATTATCAGGTTGCTTTCGGTAAGAAAAATAAGAAGATCTATTATTAGTTTAAATGATGATCAGAATTTGAAATGATAATAGTAGGTATATGAACATGAGCGTTTACTGTTTTTGATATAAATTTATTCTATATGAGAAATCGAATTATGATTCTATGCACGTTTTGTGCCATTGCTATATTTTCTTCTGCCCAAGAGAAATACTCAATCAAAGGTATTGCTAATGAGGAATTGAATAATCAATTGTTGTATTTATGCTTGATGGGAGAGGGAGATGAAAAGAATGCTAAAGAAGTTGTTTTGGACAGTACAACAGTGGAAAAAGGTAAGTTCTCTTTTTCCGGTGTATATCAGATGCCGGATATTGCAATCATCAAGGATATGGATGGAGAAACCTATCCGTTGATTCTCGAAAAAGGAAAAATATCTGTGAATACTACTACGAACGAGAGAGGGGGAACACCCTTAAATGATTCATTGAATATAGCTTTAAATCGTATGCAGCTTATAATGGATAATATGGTAAAAACATCAGAGGATATTTATAAGTTAATGACTGGAATGAAGCCTGAGGAATTTGCTGATAAGATGGTGAATGATACTGCATTTAGAGCAAAATATGATAAGATAGAGAAGAAATTTCTTGCACAAATGGATTCTGTATCGCATTGTATAAGGGATTATAAGAATAGTATAGTGGGTATATACCTTTTCTCCATTGGAGGTATGATGATGCCTTTCGAGGACATGGAGATTTTGATGAAAGAAGCTTCGCCTATGTTCTCACAAAATAATCTAGTGAGAAACATTGTGGAAAAGAAGAACCAGGCACAGTTGCGTATGAAGGCGGAAGTTGAAAAGAAAATGACTCCAGAGCAGCGTGAAGAACAAAAGAAACGGAAGGAGATGGACGCTAAGATAAAGATTGGGGAACGTTTCCCGGATGCTAAAGTGAAAGACAATACTGGCAACATGAAGCTCTTGTCTGATTATGTAGGTAAGGGAAAATATGTCTTGATTGACTTCTGGGCTTCATGGTGCGGACCTTGTCGGCATGAAATGCCTAATGTGAAAGCTGCCTATGAAAAATATGCTTCTAAGGGATTTGAGGTGATTAGCATATCTACAGATCGGAAACTGAAACCTTGGAGGGCGGCTATTGAAGAACTTGGAATGAACTGGACACAATTATTGGATGTGGATGCTGGTGACGTATACGGCATTTATGCTATACCCAGAACTTTTCTTGTAGATCCTACGGGGATTGTTATAGACAGAAATTTAAGGGGGGAAAAGCTGGAGGAAGCTTTATCGAAGTTGTTTGAATAATCATTGCTTTGTTTTTATTGGATGGGTGAATTGATAGTTGTTATCATACTAATAGCTTTCAACTATCAATTCACCAATGATTTTTATTAAATAAGAAGCCCATCCAATAGTTCTAAATACAGCCCGATAGCCTCTTCTATCTCTTTCAGCATAATATATTCCTCTGCCGTGTGTGAACGTGACGAGCGTCCTGGACCTATTTTAACCGATGGAAAGGACATTAATGCCTGATCGGACAAGGTTGGAGAACCGAAAGGCACACGTCCCTGCTTCACAGCTTTTTGGACAAACGGATGTTTCTCGTCGATTCGTGAAGAGTTGAGGCGGAATGAACGGGCTTGAGCTTCGCAGGAAATATGTTTCTTGATTTCCGCAAACAGTTCTTCATTCGAGTAAAGCTCGTTGCTTCGAACATCGACAACGAACGTACATTTGTCGGGAACGACATTGTGTTGTGTGCCGGCATTGATGACAGTGACACTCATCTTCACAGGTCCCAATAACGGTGATTCTTTCTCGAAACGATAATCGCGGAACCAGGCAATGTCGTCCAATACCTTGTAAATAGCATTGTCTCCTTCGTTGCGTGCGGCGTGTCCCGCCTTACCTGTGGCAGTAACATCCAATACCATTAATCCCTTTTCGGCAATGGCAGGTTGCATCTCCGTCGGTTCGCCCACTATGGCAAATGAAACAGGAGGAAGTCCCGATAATACGCTCTCAATTCCGTCTTTTCCAGAAACTTCTTCTTCACAGGAAGCAAGATAAATCAGATTGTATTTTTGTGAAGTACGACATAGTTGCAGGAACACCTGTAATAGAGAAACAACACTGGCACCGGCGTCGTTACTTCCTAACCCATATAATTTACCGTTCTCTTCACGTGGAGTGAACGGATCTTTCCGCCAACCATTAACAGGTTTCACTGTGTCTATGTGCGAGTTAAGTAAAATAGTAGGCTTCTTCAAATCAAACATAGGGCTAAAGCACCACACATTATTTCCTTTACGTCCGGTCTGCATACCTGCCATTTCAATATAATTTTGCAGGAAATCCGCAGCCTGGGTTTCTTCCCGGCTGATTGAAGGGATACTAATCAGCGATTTAAGTAGGCTTACAGCCTCTGTCGACATATACGGAATATCATATTTCATAGTGCAAATCTTTTATCTATATCTTAATCTTTGCACAAAGATAGTCGTTTTGAGCAATAGTTTCAAATAAAACTAATACCTTTGTGCCATATTTACTAATACAAAGAGTATGACTTATCATCATTTATCTGTCCTGGTCCATCGTCAGGCCGAAAAATATGGCGACAAGGTAGCCTTAAAATACCGCGACTATGAGACAGCTCAATGGATTCCTATTTCATGGAAGCAGTTCTCCGGAACAGTACGGCAAGCAGCTAATGCTTTCGTGGCATTGGGAGTGGAAGAACAAGAGAATATCGGTATATTTTCACAGAATAAACCCGAATGGTTCTATGTAGACTTTGGTGCATTTGCCAACCGGGTGGTTACCATTCCGTTTTATGCAACCAGTTCACCTGCGCAGGCGCAATATATCATCAATGATGCGCAGATTCGTTTTCTTTTTGTCGGTGAGCAATATCAGTATGATGCCGCTTTCAGCATCTTTGGTTTCTGTTCTTCTTTACAACAACTGATCATTTTTGACCGTTCGGTGGTAAAAGACCCTCGTGACGTTTCATCTATCTATTTTGATGAATTTATGGCGATGGGAGAGGGATTGCCTCATAATGATACGGTGGAAGAACGTACGGAGCGGGCTTCTTATGATGACCTGGCAAATATCCTCTATACTTCCGGCACAACGGGGGAACCGAAAGGAGTTATGCTTCACCATTCCTGCTATCTGGAACAGTTTCATACACACGATGACCGTCTGACGACGATGTCGGATAAGGATGTATCGATGAACTTTCTTCCATTAACACACGTGTTTGAGAAAGCATGGTGTTATCTCTGTATCCATAAAGGAGTGCAGATTTGTATCAATCTCCGTCCGGCAGATATACAGACAACCATTAAGGAAATTCGCCCGACACTGATGTGCAGTGTTCCCCGTTTTTGGGAGAAGGTGTATGCAGGGGTACAGGAAAAAATAAACGAAACAACAGGGTTGAAGAAAGCACTGATGCTGGATGCTATCCGGGTAGGTAGAATCCATAATCTGGATTATCTGCGTCAGGGAAAGACTCCTCCGGTGATGAATCAACTGAAATATAAGTTTTACGAAAAGACTATCTATTCTCTACTGAAAAAAACAATCGGTATTGAGAATGGTAACTTTTTCCCGACTGCCGGTGCTGCCGTTCCCGATGAAATCAATGAATTCGTTCATTCGGTAGGAATCAATATGGTGGTAGGATATGGACTGACGGAATCTACGGCTACTGTATCTTGTACGCTGCCGGTTGGTTATGACATCGGTTCGGTAGGCGTCGTATTGCCGGGACTTGAAGTGAAGATTGGCGAAGACAATGAAATCCTGCTTCGGGGTAAGACGATCACAAAAGGCTATTACAAAAAAGCGGAAGCCACAGCTGCCGCTATTGAGCCGGATGGCTGGTTCCATACAGGTGATGCCGGTTATTTTAAAAATGGTCAGCTTTTCCTGACGGAACGTATTAAAGACTTGTTTAAAACATCGAACGGCAAATACGTCGCTCCACAAGCTTTGGAAACGAAGTTGGTCATTGACCGTTATATCGATCAGATTGCCATTATCGCCGATCAGCGTAAGTTTGTCTCGGCTCTGATTGTTCCTGTATATGGATTCGTAAAAGAGTATGCCAAAGAAAAGGGTATTGAATACAAGGATATGGCGGAACTGTTGCAGCATCCGAAGATTGTAGGACTGTTCCGTGCACGAATCGATACACTTCAGCAGCAGTTTGCACACTATGAACAAATTAAACGTTTCACCTTACTGCCTGAACCATTCAGTATGGAACGTGGAGAGTTGACTAATACACTGAAACTGAAACGGGCAGTAGTTGCCAAGAATTATAGTGAGCAGATAGAGAAGATGTACGAAGAAAATGAGAAATAAGCGATAGGCGGTTTATCGTTAAAAATGAAACGGTAAACCGTAAATGCGCAAACAATAAAGAGTGTATTGGAGCTCTCTTTAAAGTATTACCCCTGTTACAGATTGAACTGTAACAGGGGTAAACTTTGTATTTAGGGGTGCTTTGACACCTTCTTTTTATTATTTATGGCCGGATCATTTCTTTTAATATCCGAAGATTTGTTCCTGAGTCAATTCTTCAATAGGACCTACAGCTTTCAATTTATCCAGCTCCAAATCTTTCTTATCTCCCAGAATACAATAAACATACGTACGTCCTTTTACCCATTGCTTTTGGAAATCGACAATATCTTTTAGCGACATATGCTGTATATCGTTGTAGAGTTTGATGCGCGGGTCTACGTTTTGCCCTAAATCCTGTGCATTGATATAACTCCAGATAATGTCACCCTTGATGATACGTTCGGTGCGCAGACGGTTGGTTAATCCGTCTTTAGCCAGTTTGAAAGCAGCTTCGGATTCCGGCATATTGTTGATGATGTCATTAAATGTAGTGACGGCATCAATCATTTTGTCGTTTTGCGTGGCAATCTGTGTACGTAGTACATAGGGATACTTCAAGTAACTCGGCGGCATTATGCTAGCCCAGGCGGAATAAGCCAATCCACGTGTTTCACGCATTTCCTGGAAGACGATGGAGTTCATGCCCCCTCCGAAGTATTCATCATATAATGCGCGGATAGGTTCAATAGCCGGATCATGCTTCTTGTCGAGATTGGATATCTGTGCCATGTATATTTGCTTGGCGTCATAAGGAGCTATTAGAACTTTAGTGACGGGAGTCTCGAGATAAGAATACTCGTTTCCGGCAGGAATCTCTTTCAGAGTTGCCGGAACCTGATGATATTGGTTGATGGTAGCCAGTAAATTTTTGCTGCTGCTTGGACCGTAGTATAAAATACGGTGTTTGTAGCTGTTCTGATTGTGAATCCGGTCTACCAGTTCCTGTGGATTCATATTTGTCAGTTCCGCTTCCGTCAGTAGATTGGTGGCAGGGGATTTGGGACCGTACATGGCAAAGCTCATCAAACGGGAGAAGTTCTGTCCCTGATTCAGTTTGGCATCCGAACGGGCTTTCAGTATATCGCCGGTCATATTAGTATAGGCTTCCTTATTGACCTGCGCATCTGCCAGCAGCTTTTCGAATAATTGTACGGCAGCAGGCATGTTCTCATTCAGTCCGGAAAGTACGACATACGTGCGTTCGTTACCCGGAGAAACATAGAAAGTACAAGCCAGGCGATAGAATTCACTTTTCAGTTCTTCCGGTGTCATGTCCGAAGTACCCAGATATTCGAGATAATCGAATGCTGTTCCCAAAGCTTTGTCATGGTTGTTTCCCATATCAAAGACATAAATCAATTGGAACAGGTCATTGGCTACATTCTGCTTGTAAAGAACCGGAATATCCGATTTTGCTTTTAACTGGCTCATATCCTTTTGATAGTCGAGGAACACAGGTTCAATCGGTTTAACTGCGCTTTCCTGTACCTCCACAAGGAACGGACTGGCTACATCACGATTGGTTGTGATGGGAGTAATCTCCGGTTTCGTCATCTTCTTTTCGTTCGGGTCTTTTCCTTGCTTTTTGTAGATAACGGCATAATTATCTTCTTTCAGGTATTTGTTGGCGAACGCTACGATGTCTTCTTTGGTCAGTTTGGCCATGCGGTCGATGGCAGTAACTTCATTTTTCCAGTCTGTGCCGTTGATAAATGAGTTGACAAACATATCGGCACGTCCTTCGTTGCTTTCCATGTTTTGCAGTTCACCGAGCTTGAAGTTGTTGATGTTCGCTTCCAGCATTTTCTCGTCGAACTCTCCGGCACGGAGCTTCTTGATTTCGCTGAGTAGCAAGTCTTTTACCTCTTCCAGTGTTTGTCCTTGTTTGGGAAGTCCTCCTAACAGCAATGCAGAGTAATCTGCCAGTCCCATCGGGTAACCGTAGCTATTCAACACTTTCTGCTGCTGGTTCAGGTCAAGGTCGATAAGTCCTGCCTTTCCATTGTATAATACTTGCGAAACGACTTGCAGGATTTCAAAGTCCTTGTCGGACACACCGGGGAATCTCCAAGCCAATGCAACGCTTTCGGCATCCGGACCTAGCACTTCTTTTACAACAGGTTGCGTGATTGGCGCCTCTTTCGGCAGGTTCAGTTTCGGAAGTTCCGGATTGGGTTTCAATCCGCCGAAATATTTGTCGATCAACGCAATCGTTGCATCCGGGTCTAAATCGCCGGACATACAGATTGCCATATTGTTAGGCACATACCATTGTTTATAGTAGTTCTTGATATTCGTGATAGAAGGATTCTTCAGGTTTTCCTGCGTGCCTAACACAGTCTGTGTTCCATAAGGATGGTTGGGGAAAAGAGAAGAAAAAATAGCTTCCTGCACTTTGCTGTTGTCACGGGTGAGCGACATGTTCTTCTCTTCATATACAGCTTCCAATTCAGTATGGAAACCACGAATCACATTGTTTTCAAAACGATCTGCCTGAATCTTCGCCCAGTTTTCTATCTGGTTGGAAGGAATGTCTTCCTGATAGACCGTCTGGTCATACCAGGTATAAGCATTGCTGCCGGTAGATCCGATAGCTGCCATTAATTTGTCATATTCATTAGGGATAGCATACTTGGAAGCTTCGTAAGAAAGGCTGTCGATGGTGTGGTAAATCGCCTTACGTTCCGCTTCATCCGTAGTCTTACGATAAATCTCGAACTGTTGTTCGATTGCATCCAGCAGAGGCTTTTCGGTCGCGTAGTCTTGTGTGCCAAACTTGTCAGTGCCTTTAAACATCAGGTGTTCGAAATAATGAGCAAGTCCCGTCGTTTCTGCCGGGTCATTCTTTCCGCCCACTCTTACTGCGATAAATGTTTGTATGCGCGGAGTCTCCTTGTTTACGGTGAGGTAAACCTTTAGTCCGTTGTCCAGTGTGTAAATGCGGGCCTTTAGCGGGTCATCGGGCACTGTTTCGTAGCTATACTTCTTTTGTGAGCTACAGCTGCAAATCACTAATGCCAGGAAGAGTGACAAGCAAGAAAGTTTCAATCGTTTGTTCATAATATGACAACATTTTAATAACAAAAACAAAGGTAGCAGAATTTTGCTTATCTTTGTCCCCGATATCTGAAATTTGTAAATAATAAAATTGTAAATCAAATGATTACTATTGAACAACTTAAAGACGTGAAAGAGCGCACTGATGCGCTGAGGAGGTATCTTTGACATCGACGGGAAGAAAATTCAAGTCGAAGAAGAGCAATTAAGAACACAAGCTCCGGGATTCTGGGATGACCAGAAGAGAGCCGAAGCTCAAATGAAACTGGTGAAAGACCTGCAAAAGTGGATTGAGGGTTACAACGAACTCAAGACGCTGGCAGATGAACTCGAACTGGCATTTGATTTCTATAAAGAAGAACTGGTGACTGAGGAAGATGTGGATGCTGCTTACGCAAAAGCCAGTGAGGCGGTAGAGGCACTCGAACTCAAAAATATGCTTCGTGATGAAGCCGACCAGATGGATTGTGTGCTGAAAATCAATTCAGGTGCCGGTGGAACGGAAAGTCAGGACTGGGCTTCTATGCTGATGCGTATGTATCTGCGTTATGCCGAGACGAATGGTTATAAAGCTACCATTGCCAACCTTCAGGAAGGGGATGAAGCCGGAATCAAGACCTGTACCATCAATATCGAAGGTGACTTTGCTTATGGTTATTTGAAAGGAGAGAACGGTGTGCACCGTTTGGTCCGTGTTTCTCCCTACAATGCGCAGGGTAAACGTATGACCTCTTTTGCTTCTGTGTTTGTTACTCCGTTGGTAGATGACAGTATTGAAGTTAATATTTTGCCTGCCAATATCTCTTGGGATACGTTCCGAAGCGGTGGTGCCGGTGGACAGAATGTGAATAAGGTGGAGTCCGGTGTCCGTTTGCGTTATCAGTACAAAGACCCTTATACCGGTGAGGAAGAAGAAATCCTGATCGAGAATACCGAAACCCGTGACCAACCGAAGAACCGTGAGAATGCAATGCGTCAGTTACGTTCCATCTTATATGATAAGGAATTGCAGCACCGTATGGCAGAACAGGCAAAGGTGGAAGCCGGTAAGAAGAAGATCGAATGGGGTTCTCAAATCCGAAGCTACGTATTCGATGACCGTCGTGTGAAAGACCACCGTACCAACTATCAGACCTCGGATGTGAACGGCGTGATGGATGGTAAAATAGATGGTTTTATCAAAGCTTATTTGATGGAGTTTTCTTCACAGGAATCATAAAAAATAAAATTAGCAAGAGTTATTTTTGGAAAGTTAATAGATTTGTACTTACTTTGTTAGCGTTGAACTTTAAAGCTAACTATTATGGGTAAGGTGAAGAAAAAAGTAGCAATTAGTAAAAAGAAGAAGAACAAGCCCAGAAGGTTGTCAAAATAGTGTTCGTCTCATTAATTATTTTGGCATTGATTATGCTGATCGCATTTTCCTTTTTCGGCTGATAGTTCGCCACAAATTATACGGTTAACCCAAATTGTTTGGTTATTGATAGGATGAATATCAAATCCGATGTGTGTTAATCAGCGTAATTTGTGGTGAACTCTTTGTTTTGTAATGCATTTGTATTCTCTGTAATATAAATGTAACTTTTCTGTCATTTTCCCGTAGTTAATTTGTCATCTCCGTGTATCCTCACAGTTGTACTTTTGCCGTGAATTTAGTAGCAGACAACTGAAATGAGTAGAATCACAACAACCGTCGTTATGCTTTTGCTGGCGACAATTGCCTTTGGACAGGCAAAAGAAGATGCAGGGGATGGTAAGAAGCTGGATAAGCAGACCATGGAGTTTAAGGATTATCTGCCGGAGATTCACGGAACTATCCGGGGAAAGTACGAGTACCAGACAGAAACAAGTGAAAGCCGTTTTGAAGTACGTAATGCACGCTTCAGTGTTTCGGGAAATGTGCATCCGATAGTTGCTTATAAAGCGGAAATCGACCTTTCTGATGAAGGTTCTATCAAGATGCTTGATGCATATGCCCGTGTTTTTCCGGTGAAAGACCTGAATTTTACGATTGGTCAGATGCGCGTTCCTTTCACGATAGAC
Source organism: Bacteroides sp. BFG-637 (assembly GCF_024793605.1). Taxonomy (NCBI): domain Bacteria; kingdom Pseudomonadati; phylum Bacteroidota; class Bacteroidia; order Bacteroidales; family Bacteroidaceae; genus Bacteroides; species Bacteroides sp. BFG-637. The sequence continues at coordinate 2,277,122 of NZ_JANUPD010000002.1, forward strand.
GCTCACCGTTCACCACATCAACAGTATTTTGCAAATCGCTCATTCATAGCTAAACAAGTAGGAAATGTGCGTGACGTCGGTTTCACGGCCGGCTATACGAATAAAGGCGGTTTCCCTTTTATCCTTGAAGGAGGATTATTCAACGGCTCCGGTTTGACCAATCAAAAGGAATGGCACAAAACGCTGAATTATTCCATAAAAGCACAGCTATTACCTAATAAGAACTGGAACCTGACACTTAGTACCCAAATGATAAAACCGGAAAATGTGCGCATTAATATGTATGATGCCGGTATTTATTATCAGAATGATCGTTTTCATATTGAGGCGGAATATTTATATAAGATGTACGGGCATGAAGCATTCAAAGATGTTCATGCAGTGAATAGCTTTATCAATTACGATTTACCACTGAAAAAGGTATTCAATAAAATTTCTTTCCTGGCTCGCTATGATATGATGACCGACCATAGTGATGGCAAAATGGATGAAACGACAAAAGCCCTGATTATAAATGATTATGCCCGCCACCGTGTGACAGGTGGAATCACATTAAGTCTTTCCAAAGCCTTCATTGCCGACCTCCGGCTGAATTTCGAAAAATATTTCTATAAGAACTCCGGCATCCCCAAAGAATCGGAACGGGATAAGATCGTGATTGAATTCATGACGAGATTCTGATGTAAATTGAGAATTGAAAATTGAGAATTAAGAAATGATAGTTTGATACCTTGCATCGTGTATCAGAAAACTACAGCGTTTTGATTCTCAATTTTCAATTTTTAATTTATCTTTGTGTCATGGCACAAGAAATAGAACGTAAATTTTTGGTTACCGGTGAATTTAAATCTTTGGCTTTTGCGCAGAGTCGCATTGTACAAGGGTATATCAGTAGTGCTCGTGGGCGTACTGTCCGGGTTCGTATCCGGGATGATAAGGGGTATTTGACGATAAAGGGGGCTTCTAATGCTTCCGGTACCAGCCGTTATGAGTGGGAAAAGGAATTGCCTTTATCAGAAGCGGAAGAATTGATGAAACTTTGCGAACCGGGGATCATTGACAAGACCCGTTATTTGGTGCGCAGTGGCAAACATACATTTGAAGTCGATGAATTTTATGGTGAGAATGAAGGACTTATTGTGGCGGAAGTAGAACTGGAATCAGAAGATGAGGCCTTTGTGAAACCCGGTTTTATTGGTAAAGAGGTTACCGGAGATATACGCTACTATAACTCACAGTTAATGAAAAAACCGTATAAAACGTGGTGAACGTTAACAAATAAACCGTATATTTGTTCTTATATAAAAAAGAGAGCAGTGTATGGATATGGAACAGTTGTACGGTTATGTGCCGCGTGAATTGGTTACTTTTGTTTTAGTTACTTTGTTTTCATTGCTAATCGGACTTTCGCAACGTCGGATCAGTTTGAAGCGTGAAGGTGAGACTACTCTTTTCGGAACCGACCGAACTTTTACCTTTATCGGTATACTGGGCTACCTGCTTTATATACTTGATCCTACGGATATGCGCTTATTTATGGGAGGCGGAGCGGTGCTGGGATTGCTATTGGGATTAAACTATTATGTAAAGCAATCACAATTTCATGTCTTTGGCGTGACTACCATTATTATAGCCCTGATTACTTATTGTATGGCTCCTATCGTAGCTACCCAACCTTCCTGGTTTTATGTCATGGTGGTTGTGACAGTGCTTCTGCTGACCGAACTCAAACATACTTTTACGGAATTTGCGCAACGAATGAAGAATGATGAAATGATTACGTTGGCAAAGTTCCTGGCTATCAGTGGTATTATATTGCCGATGCTTCCTCATAAAAATCTGCTTCCGGATGTAAATCTCACTCCTTACTCTATTTGGCTGGCAACGGTAGTGGTATCCGGCATTTCTTATCTCTCTTATTTATTAAAGCGATATGTATTTCATGAATCCGGAACATTAGTCTCCGGTATTATCGGCGGATTATATAGCAGTACGGCTACTATCTCGGTACTTGCCCGTAAAAGCCGGAAAGCTTCGGAGCAGGAAGCTACTGATTATGTTGCTGCCATGTTATTGGCTATCAGCATGATGTTTCTGCGCTTTATGATATTGATACTTATTTTCAGTCGGGAAATCTTCTTGTCTATTTATCCGTATCTGTTGACTATGGCAGTGGTGGCAGCTATTGTGGCCTGGTTTATTCATTCCCGTCAAAAGCGTTCCAACGACCAGCCTGTCGAAGCGGAAGAGGATGATAGCAGCAATCCGTTGGAATTTAAAGTTGCTTTGATTTTTGCCGTACTCTTTGTCGTATTTACTTTCTTAACTCATTATACACTCGTTTATGCAGGTACAGGCGGATTGAATCTCCTGTCTTTTGTATCTGGTTTTAGTGATATCACTCCTTTCATATTAAACTTGTTGCAAAATACGGGTAGTGTTGCTGCATTGATAATTACTGCTTGTAGTATGCAGGCTATCATCAGTAATATAATGGTAAATATGTTTTATGCTTTATTCTTTGCCGGGAAAGGAAGTAAACTTCGTCCTTGGATTCTGGGAGGGTTCGGTGTGGTGATTGCTTGTAATCTTGTGTTGTTGCTGTTCTTTTATATTTAAAAAATAGAGTGATAGGCTATTTTTCATAGGTTCTAATTCTAGTAAATTGTTGTTTTGTCGAGTATAGTCGATGAAATAGGCTTATTTTTATCGATTATATTCGATAAAGCGAAAATGCTAAAGAGCTAGTAAAGGATTGATGTCTGAATATTAGGAGTGTGTATAGGATATGTCATTCTTTTTTTATTGGATGGCTACTGGATAGAAAATGAAGAGCAAATTTCATTAGAGAGGGAAACTTGCTCTTCATTAAATTTCAAGGTGGTACATTACTGAATGTTTCTAAGTAGTGATATAGCTTTTAATTACCATTTCCAGTTATCTTTGCTCTTTTCTACATTTTCTTCTATATCGGGAGGAAGATTGGGGAAAAAGTCAATTTCTGTTTTAGCTTCCAATTCATCTATGGTAACCTCATACTTTGAGAAGGGTTCCTTACTGTCATAAGATTTATGTTCAAACCAATATCCAATGGCTGAATATTTTCCATCTTTAAGAGATAAAAGGGCCATGAAATAATATTTGGGAACGGCTATCTTATGAGAACCGTCTGAAATATATTTTAGTATTTGGTCATCTTTAATTGTTCCGCCTTTAACTACATATAATGTATCTTTTGAGTTGGTAATGCTATACCCTTTACTTTGAACTTGTCTTTCTAAATTTAGCCAAATACCTCCGTTGAATCCATTTTGAATTTGTGGACTCATATTTGACATGTAGAATGTTTTTTTATTGGCTGATACTGAATACTGTCTGTCTTCGGAGGCGATTAAATGTCCTCTACTGTAATTAGAACCGGAAAATGCTTTTTCTCCAAGTCTGTATGCTGGAGGTAGTGAAAGGTCTTCTGTAAAGTCCTCATTCCTTCCGACATTTTTGTCAGAAGTAGCAGTGCTAAAAGTACATGCGACCCAACGAGAATGCATTTTGTTGCAGTCATACTCATAACTATAAGTAATAATCTCTTTATTATTTTCTTTGGTAGTGTGCGTGATGAATTTATACATATCTCCAGAACGTAAAGCTGGAATTTCGATTCTTCCTGCATACCCTGATGGATTAGGGTCCGGATCTGGATCCGGATTTGAACCATCGCCTGCTAATTGTTTGAGTATAAACTCTGCTTTTTCTTTTCCGGCTGTGATTGTAATAACGACACTTCGTTCAGCTCCGGTATTTGCTTTCATATATCCGCTGATTGAGCCGTTTCCGTTGCCGGATGTTCTACTCAATGTGCACCAAGTCTCACTACTTGAAGCCTGCCATGTGCCGTCAACTTTTACACGAATGATAAATCCGCCTCCGTTTCCATTGATTTGCGTTTGGTCAATAGAGGCGATTCCTTGATTCGTGTTGCCCGGATTATCAGGGAGTTCGGGAGAATCCTGTTCACTACATGAGATTGCTGTGCTACAGGTTATGAACAGGATGAATAGTTTAAATAATGCTTTTGTCATTTTATCTCTTTGATTAAATAAATAATAGTAGGCAAGTGATCGCTATATCCGTTTAGCCATACACCACCTGCTTGTGTCCGTTTAGGATATCCTTTGTATTTCCCTTCTTTTTGGAACATAAAATCACGGCGGAAAATTTCATGTTTATAGAATTTCAGTGTACTGCGGTCAGTACCTAATAGATTTCCGGTAAATACGATTTGATCGAACAAATTCCATTTACCTTTGTACATCAGAGTTCCGTATCCTTTCTTCAAAGTATCCCACCACGGATTGTACAAGTCTGTAGGACCTACATCAGCAGGTTTCCGCTTAGCTCCAAGTGCTACAGCCATACTTTTATCCATCGGGTCATCGTTCATATCCCCCATGATAACAATTTTGGCTGCGGAGTCTTCCCTTAACAGTGAGTCTTTGATAGCTCTTACCTGTTCTCCAGCACGTTCACGCGCTGGAGAAGCCGCTGCTCTTGAAGGCCAGTGATTGACGATAAAGTGCATCTTTTCTCCTGCAATATTACCGCTGGCAATCAGGAAACCGCGCGTCTTATGTATCGTGTCATTGATATATACATAAGGTACGAGCTTGCTATTCGTCAGTTCAAACAGTTTGGGATTATAGAAAAAAGCACAGTCTACACCACGTTGGTCTTCTCCTTCGTAGTGAACATACTGGTAACCTCTGTCCGCTAAAGCAGGTTGTTTCAGTATGTCTTCCAATACTCTGTAGTTTTCGATTTCAGAAACGCCGATAATGGCAGGGCCCATTGGTAATTTGTCGGTACTTAACAGACTTAATATTTCCGACATGTTTTTCAGCTTAGCCTTATACTTCATCGTATTCCACTGATTAGTACCGTTAGGAAGATACTCGTAGTCATTCTTACCTTCATCGTGAATGGTATCAAACAAATTCTCCATATTGTAGAACGCTACACTGTAGAGGGCAAATTTCTTTTCCTGTCCGTAGGCCATGAGGACGAAAAGAGTGAGTACACCTAAAGTAATTAAGCTTTTTTTCATCTTTAAAATTGATTTTAAAAGTGGGTAATTTGTCATTCGTATGACAAATATCTAAAAAGAAAACGGAAAAACCACCCTTACTAGTTACTTTTTTTGTAAAAAACATTGTTATTCATAAAATTCTTTGTTATTTTGCGTAACAACTTATTTCATTTGTATTGCAAAACGAAAGACCAATTAACATTAATATAAATTAAATTATGAAACAACGACTAGGGTTAGCGATCGTGCTATTTTGCTTAATGCCAGCACTTTTTGCACAGCAAAAGGCAAAGCAAAACGCCCGTGAGGACAATGCTTCTTTCATGTTTACAGAATCACAATTGAATGAGGATGATGATGCAGCACAGAGCACATCTGCATTGGTCACTTCTAACAATGATGTTTATCTGTCAAATGTAGGTTATCTGTTTAGCCCAATGAGATTTCGTGTGAGGGGATATGATTCCCAGTATAGTGACATGTATATCAATGGGGTACAGTTTAATGATGCAGAAACAGGACGTTTCAGTTACGGACTAATAGGAGGATTAAACGATGCTACCCGTAATAAGGAAGGGATCGGTCCTTTTGAAATTAACAACTTTACTTTCGGAGCCATAGGGGGAGCTTCCAATATTAATTTACGTGCCAGCCAATATGCGGCCGGTTCAAAACTAACCTTATCAGGTAGTAACCGCAACTATATCTTGCGTGGAATGTATACTTATTCTACAGGTCTGATGAATAATGGATGGGCCTTTACCGGTTCATTGGGATATCGTTGGGGTAACGAGGGAAATATTGAAGGAATCAAGTACAACTCTTTTTCTTACTTCCTCGGTGCTGAGAAAGTGTTCAATGATCGCCATAGTCTTTCTTTGGCAACTTGGGGAACACCTACAGAGAGAGGACAGCAAATGGCGGCAACTGAAGAAGCCTATTATTTAGCAAACAGTCATTATTATAATCCGAACTGGGGATATCAGAATGGAGAAAAACGAAATGCGCGTATTGTACGCCAGTTCGAGCCATCAGCTATCGCTTCCATGGAATTTCACCATTGATGATAATAAGAAACTGGTGACGAGTGCCGGATTCAAATATTCCAATTATGGCAAAAGTGCTTTGGGCTGGAATGGTAATGCAGCCGATCCACGCCCGGATTATTATAAAAAATTGCCTAGCTCTATCTTCGACGTGTGGGAATCCGTTCCTACTGCTGATGAACTGCAGCAGTTTAATGAGGTTACTGATAATTGGAAGAATAATAAAGCTTATCGTCAGTTGGATTGGGATGCTCTTTATTTTGCCAACAAACAAGCGAATGCATTAGGTAAAGAGACGCTTTATTATGTGGAAGAACGTCACGACGACCAGTTGGCTTTCAACTTGAGCTCTGTATTCAATCATCAATGGAATGAGCACAATAGCTACGTTGCCGGAATTGCAGTGAATACAACCAAAGGTATGCATTATAAGAAAATGAAAGACTTGCTGGGCGGACAGCTTTATACGGATGTCGACAAGTTCGCAGTACGTGACCATGGCGCTAGTTCCAGCATGGTGCAGAATGACCTCGATAATCCTAACCGTCGTATTGGTGAAGGTGATAAATTTGGTTATGACTATAACATCTATGTGAATAAGCAGAGCGCATGGGTACGTTATCAGGGTAATAATGGCGGATCATTAAATTATTTTGCTTCCGGTAAAATAGGATCTACACAAATGTTCCGTGACGGATTGATGAGAAACGGACGTGCGCCATTGAAATCACTTGGTAGTAGCGGTACGGCGAAATTTCTGGAAGGCGGTATAAAAGCTGGTCTGAATTGGGCTATCAATGGTAATCATTCCTTCACGTTGAATGCCGGATATGAAGAACGTGCACCGCTGGCTTACAACTCTTTCATCGCTCCGCGTATCAAGAACGACTTTGTGAGAGATTTGAAAACAGAGCGTATCATTGGTGGTGATTTGACTTACAACTTCAATACTCCTTGGGTGATGGGACGTTTGACGGGTTATTACACTCGTTTCCAGAATCAAGTAGAGATGGATGCTTTCTATAATGATAGCGAAGCACGTTTCACTTATCTTTCTATGAACGGTATTGAAAAGGAACATTGGGGAATAGAAGCAGCAGCTACTTTTAAATTGACAAGTGAACTGTCATTAACTGCTATCGGTACTTGGAGCGAAGCTAAGTATACCAATAATCCGGATGCTGTGTTGACGTATGAAAGTGAGAATGAGTCAAACCTCGACCGTGTTTATGCTAAAGGTATGCGTGCTAATGGCACTCCGCTTTCTGCTTATAGTCTAGCTTTGGATTATAACGTAAAAGGTTGGTTCTTCAATTTGACAGGAAATTATTATGACCGTGTATATATCGATTTCTCAAGCTATCGTCGTCTTGGCAGTGTATTGGATAAGAATGGTGCCGGTGTAGATGCTAACGGAAATCCGGTTCTCAATGTACCGGGTCAGGAGAAACTGGATGGCGGATTTATGTTGGATGCTTCTATTGGAAAATATATCCGTTTGCGCAATGGAAAGAGCATTAGTCTTAATTTGAGTTTGACTAATATCTTGAATAATACAGATTTGCGTACAGGTGGTTTCGAGCAAAACCGTGATGATAATTACAAAGACGGTGACGCACGTGTTTACAAGTTTTCCAAGAATTCTAAGTATTTCTACGCATTCCCGTTCAATGCTTTCTTGAACATTGGTTATAGATTTTAAGAATGTGTAGTTATCAATCCAAAACAAAAAGAAAGGAAGAAACAATTATGAAGAAATTACTATCTATATTATGTACCGGATTGCTGCTATGTGGCGCAGGTCTCACTTCCTGTGAGAACTATGATGATCCGGTGACGGGAAATGCTTATGGCAATAATTCGATTCCGGAAGGACGTACGATTTCAATTGCGGCATTGAAAGAGAAATATAATGATTTCATCGATACAAGCAAAGACACTTATACGACTATCGAAGGTGAGACACGTATTGAAGGAGTAATTACCTGTGATGATGAAAGTGGAAACTTGTATAAGAAGCTCGTGGTGGCAGATGAAACAGGAGCTATCGTTATTGGTGTTAATGCAACCGGATTGTATGCATTCTGCCCGGTAGGTCAGAAAGTAGTGATTGACTGTAAGGGTTTGCAGATAGGTAGCTATCGTAAACAGGCACAGATCGGAACTGTTTATAATAATTCTGTAGGACGTATGCCAGAGTATGTTTGGAAACAACATGTACGTTTGATAAACGAACCTAAGTTGTACTATTCGGAATTGACGCCGATTGAAATTACTACTCCTGCTGATCTTGCTGCTATAGATTTGAAGGAAGCTCCTGTACTGGTTACTTTCAAAGATGTAAAACTTTCCGAAGCAGATGGAACAGCTACTTACGCTCCAGGAGATGAAGGTTCGGTAAAGCGTTATTTTACTTATGCTGACGGTACGCAGAGTGGAAGTAATCTATTCCTTTATACCAGTGCTTATGCAAATTTCTCAATGGAAGTAATGCCACAGGGCAGTGTAAATATTACAGGTATTTTATTGCGTTACAATAACCAATGGGAGGTTGTTGTCCGTACTTTAAGCGATATCAAACGAAATAATTAATTCAATTAACACATATAATTATGAAAAAGATTCTAAATGCTTTATTCATGACACTGCTTGCGGTGTTCACATTTAGTTCATGTAGTGATGTACCGGCTCCTTATGATATATTGGGAGAAGGTGATGTTCCAGGGTTGACGGGTGATGGTACTAAAGAGAATCCATATAGTATAGAAGCAGCACAACAGAAACAAGATGGTACAATTGCTTGGGTGCAAGGATATATTGTAGGTACTATAGAAAATTATGAAGATCCTTCTGGAAGTGCAAAATTTGCAGCACCATTTACGGCTAAGAACAATTTACTGATAGCAGAGAGTGCAACGGAGACGAATGTGAAGAATTGTGTTTGTGTGCAATTAAGTTCTGGAACAGAGCTGTATTCGAAATTAAACCTTGCAGAAAATGCTGCTAATTTGGGGCATATTCTTGCTATTCAAGGTTCTTTGGAAAAATTCCTATGGCTTTCCGGGGGTGAAGAGTACAACTGCAGCGACATTAGATGGTAAAGATGTTGGTGGAAGTGGTGAAACAGATCCGGATAATCCTCTTGGACTAGATGATTCTAATCCTGTGAATTCATTCTCTGCTACTTTCGATGATGCAGTAAATAATAACGATTATCTTTTGGCAAATTGGTATAATGTAGCTGTTACTGGTGGCAGACGTTGGCAAGGAAAAGTCTTTAATGCAGATAAATATATTCAGGCAACTTCTTACAATGCTTCAGGTAGTAGTTTTGAATGTTGGTTTGTAACTCCAGCTTTCAAGGTTGATGAAATTGCAGATAAGACAGTTTCTTTCAAGTGTGCAGTTTATAATTATGCAACAGCAGCTGCTAACTCTAATTTGGAAGTTTATTTCTTGAAATTAGTAAATGGTAAGATGGAATCTAATAAACTGACAATTGACGGTATGCCTACAACTGATAATACATGGGTATCATTGGAAGCTAAGTTGGATAGTTATGCAGGTCAAACAGGTTTTGTTGGATTCAAATATACTAGTACAAGTAGCACAGAAGCTTTAAGCTATCGTTTAGACGATATTCAAGCAGGAAAAGGCCAAGGTGGTGGAGAAACTCCGGGAGAAGGTACTGAATTGTTAACTAATGGAGGATTTGAAAACTGGACAGATGGATATCCGGTAGGTTGGAAATCTGTATCTACTGCAGGTAATGCAACTCTAGAACAGTCTACTGATAAACGTAGTGGTACATATTCTGTTTTAGTAAAGGGAGATCCGTCAAGCAATAAGCGCCTTGGCAGTACAGAAATGACATTGAAGGCTGGCACTTATGTGTTCTCTGCTTATTTTAAAGCAGCTACAGCGGATAAGGCTGGTGCTCGTTTGGGTTATGTTCCAATTGGTGATGACGGCACTCCTGGAAATTATGCATATGATGCTGATTATGTAAATGATATAACTAATACAGACTGGGTCACAAAAAGTTACACATTTACTTTGACAGGAGAGCAAAAGATTTGTTTGGTTGTTATGAATCCTAAAAGTCCAGGAAAAGATTTGTTGATAGATGATGCTAGTTTAAAAACTGAAGATGGAGGCATTGTAGGAGGTGGAGGAGTAGAGCCAGAACCAGATCCGGATTTAGAACCATATGAAAGTGATATCGTTATGCCTACCACTTCTGACTCTAAGGTTGATTTCTATTATAATTGCACTATAAATGGCTTTGCCAGTTTAAAATTAGGAAAAAATGGCACTGCTGGAACATGGACATCTGACGCTTTAGGAGTTGTAAAGACGAAATTGTCTTTTTATTCTGTTGCGTGGACTGGTAAGAACGATACAAGTCTAACTGTAGAAATTGTAGGTGGGGGTACTTTTGAAGGTGGTGAGGTTTCAAAGACGGTGAATTTGGCTGCAAACACAGGCTTTTCAGGCTCAGGAAGTACTTTTACAATTGTACCCGTTGTTGATACAGATTATCATGAATATACTTTAATTGGTACTACGGCTAATTCTAAGATTAAGTTTTCGACCGACAAAGAACGTGGAGCTGTTTTTGGCGTTAAGGTAAAGTAATAATACTAAGCTAGTATAGCAAAATATCTCAAAGAGGGAATGTTTTTTCTCTTTGAGATATTTTTTTCTTTTCCTTTTATATAGGGATATGTATCGTAGATTATCATAAGAATTGAAATATGAAATATTTAGAAAAATATCTTTTATTGAGTCTGTTGTGCATAAGCTTTTACGCTTGTGATAAAGATGAAAATAATAATTCCAATAATTTTGCCACCGGCATCGTAGAACTCCCTGCTCTCCGCAATGGTGCAAACGATGTATTCATAACCCACTCTACTACTTTCAACGGGCAGAAAGTAACCTCTTTCAGTATGGAATACGATAAGAGTAAGAAACATTCTCGTTGGATTGCCTTTCGATTTGACAATCAAACAAAGCAACAAAATGTATCACGTAGTGATGAGCCTTTTGATGCAGATCCTGCTATCGGCTCACAATACCAACGTGTGCAAGCCGATTTTGGAAAACAAGGTTATGATAGAGGGCATCTTTGTGCTTCTGCCGACAGACTTTATTCGCGTGAGGTGAATGAACAGACCTTCTATTATACGAATATGAGTCCTCAACGAAATAAATTTAATACAGGTATATGGTTGACTTTGGAGGGACAGGTGCAATCATGGGGACGTAGCTGCACATCTTCAGATACCTTATATGTGGTAAAAGGAGGAACGATTGATAAGGAAGATCAGATCAGAGGATATATTAGTAACGACCTTAGCAAACCTATTCCTAAATATTATTATATGGCTTTGTTGTTTAAAAAAGGAGATTCATTCAAAGCAATCGCTTTTTGGATGGAGCATACTGACACTCCGAAATCAACAAAACTTGTTGACTATGCATTATCCATAGATGAACTGGAAGAAAAGACAGGAATCGATTTCTTTCCGAACTTGAATGACAATTTGGAAAATGCGCTTGAGGCTACATATTCAACAAAAGCATGGCCGGGATTGGAATAAGATTGCCACGTTAATAGTAACACTTTCTTTTCAAGGCAGGGTATACTTCAGACTTCTACCACCCATTTTTCAATATTACGGGTCTTCTCACTGAAGTTAATCCCTATCTTGAATAGTTTCCGCCCATCCGCTTCGAAAGGTAGCGCATAGCGTTTGTCGTTAATCTGCTGTAAAGCCTCTTCTGCCGTGCCATTCAGCTTAAATTCCATAATATAAATGAATTTGTCTGTCTGCAGGACAAGATCTATACGCCCTTCATTGGTGTGGTATTCTACCTTAGTATAGAAACCAACCAGCTTGAAAACAATGAAAAGCACGTTCTCATAATGTAATTCCTGCTCTCGGATAACTTCGTAAGTCGTATCGGCGAAGAAACTCTGAAGGCGGTGGAAGAAAGAATTGTAGTCTCCGGAACGCACTTCATGGACAAACTTTTGAATTTCAAACGGAGATTCTACCTTATTCACATTCGCATAAAAAGGCAGTAGAAAACGAATAAAGCCTTCTTCTACTTCACGATTGGGGAAACCTAAACGATATATCCCAAATTCTCCATCATACCCTTTGATCGTGAGATATCCGCTTTGGTAAATCACCGGAATCGGGTTGGTTGATTCGGAGTCGATGCTGTTTAATACTTGTGCATCGGTTTCTTCGTGTGCCATCCGTTCCAGATCATAATGATGCTTTTTCAGTAATTTCACCAGATAGGTAGGTGTGCCTGTTTCAAACCAATAACTACCGAATTCTTTATATTTGAAAGCATTAAGCAGACTAAACGGATTGTATATGCCGATAGAATTGTGTGTAAAATGATAGCCGTCATAAAATTCCTTTAGTTTGGAACAGAGTTTGTCATATGACAAACCTTGCGTCTCTGCAAATTCATGAAGTTCGATATCCAAATTTTCATGAAGCTCTTGGTCGCTGATACCGCAGATTTCAACATAATCTTTCCGCATCGATATGTCGTCCAAGTTATTTAAGTCGCTAAATACACTAACTTTGCCGAATTTAGTTACACCGGTCAAGAACGCGAACTTTATGCACCCATCCATTGTTTTGAGTGCCCCGTAGAAAGGTTTTAAGGTATCCCGGAATTGCTTTTGCAATTCTTCGTTGCCGATGGCTTGCAACATGGGTTTGTCGTATTCATCTACCAAAATAACTACACGCTGCCCTGCCTGTTTGCAGGCGCGTTCTATGATGCCGGCAAAACGCAGGGAAAATGAGCGCTCGGACGGTTCGGAACCATAGAGCTTTTCCCACGCAGTCAACGATTTATCGAGTATATTACCCAGACTTTCCGGTGTGTCGTATTTTTCGATATTAAGATCCAGATGCAATATCGGATATTTGGTCCATTCCTTTTCCAGCTTTTCTACTGCCAATCCTGCAAACAGTTCCTTTTTACCTTGAAAATAGGCTTCCAGAGTAGAAATAAGCAGACTCTTCCCGAAGCGGCGTGGGCGACTTAAGAAATAGTAGCTACCGGTTTTCACCATTTGATACATCAATGCCGTTTTATCAATATAGAAATAACCGTCATTACGAATCTTTTCGAAATTCTGTATGCCAATGGGATAAATTTTAGTGCTCATATACTCCGGTTTTATAAATGAATTACACAAAGGTAATAAATTTCCGGGTACTTCATCGCTTTTAGAAAAAGGAAAGTATGAGTATAGTCGCTTTTAACTGAATGAAGTGTAGAAAACAGTACGCCCTGTTTGAAGTCTATATTTTAATGCCTATATTTGTCTACATTTCAATTTTATAAGGATAGGCATTATGGATACTACTTTCAGAATATACCCGATAGGGATACAGAATTTTGAAGACTTACGCAATAATAATAATGTCTATGTAGATAAGACGGAGTTGATTTATATATAGTTAGGTGAAAGGATATCTTATATTCTAATTTCTCTCCCTGTTGATTTCGTCAATTCCTCTTTCAACCTATCACCATCATCCTGAAACTCTTTATTCATCGTATTTACAGAGCGGTGATAGGTCATTCCTAACCTATCACCGTATCTTTCACCTATCACCTTGTAGAAAAACGTATATTTATGTTCTTTTCGGCTTGATTCGGACCACTTTATAAACATTCCCGCGCTTGGTATGTATAGAAGGCACTTGATTCTTTTGCAATATTCTTCCGAATTGAATAATATTGCAATCGGATATATGAATTCTACTGTCGTGTTGCACCTGTTCCAGTATCTCAATAGCAAGAAGTAACTCATATTCTTTGTCCTCTTCTTTAGCAGTCCGGAAAAATTGGTGGAATAACTGCTCCGCAATGGGAACTACTTGAAATTCCTGATTGGCTTCGGTCATCACCTTTTCATCTTCAGTGTCGAACCAGTAACGTTCTCCCCTGTAAATATCGTGCATTGCTTGCGCATAAAGTTGTTCGTAATCAATTGGAGAACAGTCAATCGGACCGGTCACATTGATAACAATGTAGCGTCGGCTTCCGGAAGTGTCAGTCAGTAAGTCCTTGTGGTTGCTTGTTCCTATAAATGAAGCGTAACGGCGCATCTCTTGTGTGGCTGTGCCGTGAGGACGACGGATATTAACCACGGGCTTTTGCAGGATATGTTTCAGGAAAGCCTGTTGATTTACTCTATTCTGATCGAACTCGTCCATGTTGATGAGCGCAAAACGGTTTAGAGCCAGCTCGGCATCCCTTTTATTACTGAAATCAATGCGGTCGGTGTAATATATCTGTAATTCCGGCGGCAACAAACTCCGGCAGAAAGTCGATTTTCGATAAGCTTGCGGTCCGACAAGTAGCGGTACTGTACAATTGGCATACTTTCGATCGGTGTGACGCCAATGTTCCACCATATTTAGAAACCAGCGGTAAAACAGATCCGGCCAGTGAGCGTTGTTGCAGGGAACACGGGAAGCCAGTTCACGAATCCGGTCGCGTCCGTCCCAACGGACATCCACTCCGAAAAGAAAATCCTCAATAGGGCTGAATATCGGGATGCGGTCGGAATCGAGGTAACGGATCACGTCCCGGTCCCATAGGTTGAGGCCCTCCAGACGTGCGTTCATGGCGATACTGTTGCGTATACGGTTGGTGATGGGGCGGAAACAAAAACAAAAGGTGTTCCGTTCGCGAAATTCCGTAACAGTCGTCATTGTGTTGTAACGAAATTCGTATCGGCGTTGCATAAACTCTTCCGTTCGAAATTCCAGTTCCTGTTCGGTTGATAAAGGTGATTTTTGTCCGAATCCTTTGGCTCCTGTATATACGTTCTGTATGGTTTGCCGGATGAGAAATTCTTTCTTTTTGGTGTAGAAATGAGCGATTGCCCAACGGGCTGTTTCTTCTTCCGGTATGCCTGCCTGAAAACAGTTTTCCCCCAGATGGACCAATAATGGCTTGAGATCTTCGTCGGAATGTAGGTGTATGTTGGGGTGAAGTTCGCTTAATGAATGGTAAGCCTTGTTCAGTGCTGCTTCGAAGAGTGCGGACAAAGTGTCAAAGCTGTCATAACCGGGAATCAGCCGTTTGAAAGGAGATGTTTCTGCTTGTACGGATTCTTTGTAGGTTGTGTCCGATGGCATTTCCAATGGCTGACGCATATAAATGACGGTGGAGTCGGGATTATAGTAAAGTTCCGGATCACACGTTTGCCGGCAGAATTGCTCCAATGTCGGATTTTTCAGTTCGATGGAGTAGGAGAGTGCCGGTTGATAAAGGCTGACGGCTTTTCTGTAGGCGTGGGCTTGGAATATTTCTGCTTCTTCCCGGTCTTTAGGAAGTGATTTGTCCGGGCGGGTGAAGCGTAGCCATATTTTTACGGAATGACCGCTGGAACCCATAAAGGCGGCAAAAGTCTGTGTAAGTTCTGCTGCTTCCTGTTTGATACGGTTTACTTCCGTCCGGTTTGCCAGATGGTTTACTTCTATTTGCACAATGCCGTTATATCCGGTCATTTGTGCGCCATTTGTTGTTTTGCGGAAGTTAGCCGCAGGGATGACTTTGGGTAGTTTTTGAGCAGCTTCCAGTTTGCTGTCCGGTGAGGCATAACGTATGCTTGTCCGTAGATTACTTATCGGGCGGGCTTTCGTTTCATGCTTCATCGCTTCTATTTGTAGGTTTATGTCCAACGTCCGCATGGTTGATGTTCCGTTGTTGTCCCGCATCAAAGTAAGTTTCATGTTAAAAGTGTTTATTGTTATGCCTCTTTATTAAAGGCTCATAAAGATAGGCTTTATTATCCGGTTTGCCAAGTTATATCGTACTTATTTATTGTTTATTTCATGGGGCGGATTCTGTTCCTTTATGTGGTCGCAAAATTCTATTGTGAAGAGAGCTTATCGCATGAATATACTAAAATGAAGAATGTAGTTCATTACGGGATAAAAAATGTTTCATGCCTCAAAACACTTGGTTTCAAGGCTTGAAACTCTTGTTTCCCCGGCTTGAAACTTTAGTTTCACCATGGGGAAACTTTGGTTCCATCAGCAGGAAACTAAAGTTTCTAGGCTTTGAAACTAAAGTTTCTAGCCTTTGGAACTAAGTGTTTCAAGCCTTGGAAACAAGAGTTTCTAAGTATGAAACAAAGATTACTCCTTATTAAAATGACTGTTTGCTATAGGCTTTTTTCAAAAATCAAGCGGTGATAGGTGATAGATGTGGTGATAGGTTAATGACAACCTGTCACCGTTCTGAAAGTACGATGAATAAAGGATTTGGTGATGCCGGTGATAGGTTGAAAGAGGATTTTCATTTTTATGTATGAGAGAGTTTGATGGATATACATAACTTCCAGCATTTATTTCCATATTTCTATCACATTTAGAAAAATATGTATATCTTTGTCATGTGCTTTCTGCTCATCAGCGTGATGAAACTAGCGGGAAGCAGTATATATTACTAAATTGAGTATATGTGTATTATCTCTCACCTCTAAAAATAGCAAGTTTAAGTAAAGAGAGATGATTCGACAGATACTCCACGTGAACGGCTGTATATCAACATATCCGTAAAAGATGTGTTATATATAAACGATTGACGTGGGTGTCTGTTGTTATCATTGTCTTTTACGAGGGTATTGCTAGCCTTAGAGGTAGATAATGGTGCAACAGCATTCACGTCTTTCTTGTGTCCGGTCGGTTATGATTACCCCAAAAAGTCTAACCTAAACAATTCCCCGTCCGCCCGAAATACAGAAAACGTGAATGCCCGTTGCTCCACATAAACAAAATAATATTCAATCTTTATTGTGGAACACATTAAAACAAATGTATTATGTCGAAATGGATTAGCGTAGAAGAAGCAGCGGTCAAGTATGGAATTAACAAAGAGGTAATCTGGCTTTGGGCGGAGATGAAAAGATTCCCTATGTCATATGAGGGAGCTATCACTGCTGTTGATGAAGAAAGTCTTGAAGGATTCCTGCATCAGAATAAGGATCGAATTACAGCCGAGTATATCGACACATTGGAAGAGCTGTGTATTGGAAAGACAAAGATTTGTCTTTTATATGCTGAAATCATCGGTTATCAAGACAAGGAACTTCTGAATCAAAGGGAGCAAATCGCCCGGATGAAAGAAATACAAACTGTTATAAAAAGGCAAAACAGCCGACTCCGGGACTGCGAAAAAGTGTTCACGGAATATGAAGAGAACTTTAGTTTCTGTTGGATTGGAAGAATCTGCGCTAACTTAAGGCGGCTGATACGGTTGATACGACGGTAAATATTATCCATCTCATTTATTTAAAGATACCCCTGAACAGAAATGTTTAAAAATACTATAAATATACTGTCATAAGATTTTTTATCCATTCGTTTTATATTCTTAACTCCGAAAAATTCGTAAGCGTTGATAAACCAATTACTTTTGGCTCCTGATTTCGCAGCATTTTTGAATATTCTGCGTCTAATAAACATAAACTAAATATTTCTAGTCATGAAACACAGACTGTTACTACTATTGCTATTCGTGTTCGCCACGTCTGTGGCTGGGTGGGCACAAAAATCCACGGCTCCTTCTTATACCATCAAAGGAGTGCTTCTTGATTCTTTAACACAAGAAGGAGAACCGTATGCCACGATTAAGATTACTCCCAAAAATGCTCCGGATAAAGCTGTAAAGATGGCGGTCACAGGGGCGAATGGTAAATTTCAGGAGAAACTGAATGTCGCTGCAGGCAGTTATATAATCACGATTTCTTCCATTGGCAAGTCGCCTATAGTAAAAGAGTTCACTTTAAAACCTTCGGTCAGGGAGATTGATTTGGGAACGATGATTTCTTCAGAAGCCAATAATGTGCTGAAAGGAGTGGAGGTTGTTGCACAGAAACCTTTGGTGAAGGTAGATGTGGATAAGATCGAATATAATATTGAAGATGATCCGGATTCAAAATCGAACAGTATATTGGAGATGCTTCGGAAAGTCCCTCTGGTCACGGTGGATGGAGAAGACAATGTGCAAGTGAACGGCAGTAGCAGCTTCAAGATCCATGTGAATGGAAAGCCCAATAATATGATGAGTAATAATCCGAAGGAAGTACTGAAAAGTATGCCGGCAAATACAATTAAATATATTGAGGTGATTACTTCACCGGGAGCCAAATATGATGCGGAAGGTATCGGAGGTATTTTGAATATCGTCACAGTGGGTACCGGATTTGAAGGATATACGGCTACTTTCAGAGGAAATGCCAGCAACAACGGAGTAGGCGCCGGCACTTATGCAATGGTGAAGCAGGGCAAACTGACGGTTTCTGCCAACTACAACTATAATTATAATAATAGTCCGCGCAGCTATTCCGACAGTTACCGGGAGAATTATGAACCTGATAAGGAGAATGAAAAGTTTCTGGAATCGGAAAGCAGTTCCAAATCGAAAGGTAATTTCCAGTATGGCAATTTAGAAGCCAGTTACGAGATTGATACGTTGAGGCTGCTGACTGTGGCTTTCGGAATGTATGGTAGCAATGACAAAAGCAACAGTGGCGGAACTACGATTATGCACGGAGCTGATCGTCAGGATTTTGCATATCGTTATAGAACGGACAATCATGGAAAAGGATCATGGTATTCCATCAACGGTAATATAGACTATCAACGTACTTCCCGGAAGAACAAAGAACGGATGATTACCCTTTCTTATAAAATCAACTCCCAACCTCAAACGAATGATTCCTATAATACTTATCTGGACATCGAGCCTGATGAGAATAAACTGGAGATCATCAAAGAACTGTCATTGAAGAATTTCCATTCGGACGGAAAGACGAACACAATGGAACAAACTTTCCAGGTGGACTATACCACTCCGATTGGAAAGTTGCATACGCTTGAAACCGGTGCTAAATATATTTTCCGGCGCAACTCCAGTGATAATCGGTTTTATGACACCGAAGGGGAAAGTGAAAACTATGCATATAATGAGAAACGTAGCAGCGAGTACCGCCATCTGAATCATATCCTTTCCGCTTATGCCGGATATACGCTGAAATACAAGGATTTTACTTTCAAACCGGGACTTCGTTATGAGCAAACCATACAGGAAGTGAAGTATCTGGTCGGTGCAGGCGAGAATTTCAACTCGAACTTTAGCGATCTGGTTCCTTCCGTTTCCTTGGGAATAAAACTAGGTAAGACGCAGAACCTTCGCGGCGGATATAATATGCGTATCTGGCGACCGGGCATTTGGAACTTGAATCCTTATTTTGATAATCAGAATCCGATGTTTATCAATCAGGGAAATCCGAACCTGAAGAGTGAAAAGAGCCATTCGTTTGATTTGTCTTACAGCAGTTTCACCGCCAAGTTCAACATCAATCTCTCTTTGCGCCATTCTTTCAATAACAATGGAATTGAAAGAGTCAGCCGCCTGATTACCGATAAAGACGGAGAAATATTTGAAGGTGGTCATAAAGCTCCTTATGGGGCTTTGTATAGCACGTATGATAATATTGGCAAAAGCCGGGAAACTGGATTGAACTTTTATCTGAACTGGAATGCTTCTCCCAAAACGAGGATTTACATCAATGGGCGTGGAAATTATAGTGATTTGCGGAGTCCTGCCCAAGAGTTGCATAATTATGGATGGAATGCCTCTGCGTATGGAGGTATTCAGCAAACTCTACCGGGAAAAGTCCGTTTGAGCTTGAACGGAGGGGGAAGTACACCGCGTATCAGTTTGCAGGGAAGAGGTTCGGGATATAATTATTATAGCTTGGGATTGAGCCGTTCTTTCCTGAAAGAAGAACGTCTTTCTTTGAATATTTATTGTAGCAATATCGTAGAGAAATACAGAACTTACAATAATCACACGGAAGGAGTTAACTTTATCTCGAAAAGTTCGAGTAAATATCCGAGCCGGTATTTCGGCTTTAGTGTCAGCTATCGGCTTGGAGAGTTGAAAGCCAGTGTGAAGAAAGCTGCGCGCAGCATCGACAATGATGATGTGAAAGGTGGCGGAGAAAGTGGAAACACGGGTGGCGGAGGTGGTCAGTAGACCACTTCCACGCACCGTAGTTCCCATTTATTTCTGTCTCACGTCTTGCTTGTTGGTGTTAAAACCAAGTTTGGTCAATCCGGCTTGTACGTCAGGATGGCTCATGAAAAGGTTCCATAACAACCCTGTCCGGTAATTTTCGATCATTACAGCGATAGGTCCTTGGTCGATAGCCAGATACCGTTGCGGATACCAATTATCCGTTTCGCTGAAAGCATCATAGAATCCGAAAGGACCGAACACTTTATCCCCCATGCCATACAAATGGCGCATTACCTGCATGGAATACTCCGGTGTATAGACAATCGATGAAAGTGCGGCGGTAGGGGAGATGACTCCTTTGTCGTCCTGCTCGTTGGGTGAATGAGCTGCATATCCATCGACGGAGTAACTGGCAGTCAGTCCCCAACAATCCGGTCCGAAACCTTTGTAATGTTTGGGGTTGCGGATGCAGTAAGCGCGGTTGACTAATGTCAGGTTGCGCATCTCGTGGAAGTAGCTGGGGCAGTATTCATCTTTCAATCCCACCGGATCAAGTCCGAGGAAAGAATATTGAGCCCAGAAAAGCGGTCCGGCTTCCGTGCCCTGATAGCGGAGATGCAATTCGATTCCTTCTACTTTGTGTGGAGAGACGATGGCTCCGTTCTGTGCCCAACCGTCATGATAAACGGCTGCAGGTACTCCATGTGTGGGAGAAGCGGCAGCAAGAATATACATAATCATACATTCGTTGTAACCGTGTACGGGGAAATCCATTTCCCAGCCATACGTCGGACTCCAATGCCAGTAGAGGACATTTTGCCCGCCTTTCCGATACCAGTTCCAGTCGACATCCCGCCAAATCCGGTCGATACGTTGAGCGAGTGCTTTCTCTTTCTCATTTCCGTTGACGTAATATTGGTGCACGGCAAGCAGACCTTGTATGAGGAAAGCTGTCTCTACCAGATCGCCTCCATTGTCTTTCTGACCGAACGGTTTCACCTTTCCGGTATCACCATACCACCAGTGGGGGTAGGCTCCGTGGAAACGGTCTGCTTTTTCGAGGAAAGAAACGATGCGTTCCATCCGTGCCCGTCCCTCTTCGCGGGTGACGTAGCCGCGGTCGATTCCCGCAAGGATAGCCATGATGCCGAAACCGCTGCCGCCGGAAGTGACTACATTGGCATCGTTTTCAGGATATACGCCGTCCACATGATACCGTTCGGGAGCCAGACCGCTATTCGGTTCGGCACCTTCCCAGAAATAGAGGAAAGTCCGTCGCTGAACGGTGTCCATCAGGGCGTCGTCCGACAGCGAGTCGGTGGCGGCAGTAAGGTTGTCATTCTTGCTTTTCCCTTTACAGCTTTGGAAAGTCAGGGCGATGGCGGATAGAAACAGTAACATGAGCGGAAGTGCGCTCATCACTGCGATTCTTTTATATTTATCGTTCATAATCAAGGTCATAATTTATAGGATTAGGCACGGATTACACGGATTTCACGGTTTTAGGAATTGTGGTTACATAAAACAACAGCGTAATCCGTGTAATCCGTGCCTAAAAGTTTAGTTCAATGTAAATTTCGCAGTTTTCACATCCCGGCTGTTCGTGCCGATCATCACTTCAAAGTCGCCCGGTTCGGCAACCAGTTGCAGGTCATAATTATAATACCGTAGCATTTCCGGTGCAATCTTGAAACGGACAATCTTCATCTCTCCCGGTTCCAGGAATATTTTCTGAAAGCCTTTCAATTCTTTGACGGGACGGGTGCTGCTGCCTACAACGTCGCGGATATAAAGCTGTACTACTTCCGTGCCGGGCCATGTGCCGGTATTGGTAACTTCCACTGCTGCGGTCAATGATCCGGTCATGTCCATGCTGGAATGGCTCAAGTCGATATCACTGTAAGAGAAAGTAGTATAAGAAAGACCGTAACCGAACGGATAAAGCGGATCATTATCCACGTCGAGATAGTTACTGCGGAATTTCTCAAACCATTTACCTTCTTTCAAAGGACGTCCGGTATTCTTGTGCGCATAATAAAGAGGTATCTGGCCTACGTTCTTCGGGAAAGTCATAGTCAGTTTACCACCCGGATTGACATAACCGAAGAGGGCGTCGCCAATGGCGTAAGCTGCTTCACTACCTCCAAACCATACATTCAGAATGGCGGGCACGTGTTCCTGTTCCCAAGTCAACGTAAGCGGACGACCTGTAAATAATACCAGTACTACCGGTTTGCCTGTCTTTAAAAGCTCTTTCAACAGATTTTGCTGTACATCGGGAATGTTTAAATCCGTGCGGCTGCTACTTTCACCGCTCATTTCGGAAGATTCGCCTAAGGCAGCGATGATAATGTCCGACCGGCGGGCTACGTTCAACGCTTCCATCCAACAATTGTTGGTCGGTGCGGTTATCGCGGTTCAGGGAACGGCCGAACATCGTTGCCCGTTCTTCGTAACTAGTATCACTAATCAGATTACTTCCTTTGGCGTACATGATATTCGCTTTTCCGGCAGTCATCTCTTTCAGTCCTTCCACGAGAGAAGGGCAGCGGTCGAGCACGGCTGCTACGCTCCATGTACCCGGCATATTACTCCGGCTGTTTGCCAACGGACCGATCACTGCAATATTTCCTTTCGGATTGAAAGGCAGTAACGGATTTCCGTTCGGATTGCCGTCGGGACTGTCGTTTTTCAGAAGAACGAAACTTTCTGCTGCAATACTGCGGGCTGCATCGCGATGCGCTTTGGTAAAGATATCGCGTGCCGGACGTTTCGGATCGCAATATTTATAAGGATTATCAAACAATCCCAGTTTATATTTGGCTTCCAGAATACGGCGGCAAGCCGTATTCAGCGTTTCCATAGAGACTTTTCCTTCCTGAACGGATTTCTTCAATGTCCCCACAAAGCCTTCGCTTACCATATCCATATCCACTCCGGCATTGATGGCACGGGCAGATACCGTTTGAAGATCACCGATACCATGGTCGATCATTTCTGAAATACCCGTATAATCGGTTACCACAAAACCGTTGAATCCCCACTGTCCGCGGAGAATGTCTGTCATCAGCCATTTGTTGGCAGTGGCCGGAATACCATCCACTTCATTAAAAGAAGCCATCACGCTACCTACACCTGCTTCAACGGCTGCTTCCATACGGCAGCATATAATCATTGAACATCCGCTGCCGGCTCATATCTACGGTGTTATAGTCACGTCCTGCTTCTCCCGCACCATATAGTGCAAAATGCTTTACACAGGCCATGATTTCATCATTCCGTTCCATGTTCTTCCCCTGATAGCCGCGCACCATCGCTTCGGCAATCATAGCTCCGAGAAACGGGTCTTCGCCGCTGCCTTCGGACACACGTCCCCAACGAGGGTCGCGTGAAATATCCACCATCGGGCTGAAAGTCCATGAAATGCCGTCGGCACTGGCTTCTACGGCTGCAATGCGGGCCGATTCCTCAATGGCTGTCATGTCCCAAGTGCAAGACAGGCCGAGTGGGATAGGGAACATCGTTTCGTATCCGTGAATGACGTCCATACCGAACAGCAATGGAATTCCTAAACGGGATTGTTCCACAGCCTGCTTCTGTACTTCACGTATTTTCTCCACTCCTTTCAGGTTGAACAACCCTCCCACTTCGCCTTTCTTGATTTTAGCGGCAATATCGCTGCTTTTGGCTTGTCCCGTAGTAATCTCTCCGGTGACGGGGAGGTTCAACTGTCCGATCTTTTCTTCCAAAGTCATTTTGTTCATCAATACGTCGATGAAGCGATCCATATCCTGTGGCGACTTCTGTGCCGATGCGGTCAGAAAACCTGCGGCAAACAACAGGACGGATAGACTTAACTTTTTGTATATCATGCTATTATTTCTACTTTTATATCCATTCATATAAAGTCCTCCCTATATGTTGAATGTCCGGCACCGAGGAGGACATCGTTCGGCACCGGGAAACTATAGTTTCGGCACCGAGGAAACAACCGTTCGGCACCGAGAAACTTTTTTATTGATAGTCGGGGTTCTGTACCAGTACTCCTTTAGACTTGTCAATCTCTGTTTGAGGCAATGGCAGTAATGCGTTTTTGTCCTGATAATTTGTTTTACCGGCTGCGTGCAACACTTCCTTTGCAATACCCCAGCGAACAAGATCGTAGAAACGGTCGAATTCCATTCCCAGTTCCACGCGGCGTTCGTGGCGGATGGCATCACGCAATTCTCCCTGGTCGGTGGTCGTCACTTTAGGCAATATATTGGTATTGGTACCTCTGGCACGTGCGCGGACCTGTTCCAAATAGTCGATTGCTTCACCCGGGATTCCTTTTTCGTTGGCCGCTTCAGCTCCCATCAATAATACATCTGCGTAGCGGATCAAACGAATGTTTACCCAGAAGCCCTTGTTGGTATATTCTTTACGCAAAGCCGGATCGGTATATGCTTTCTTATTGAAGTAAGCCCCTATTGCCGGGGAAACCGGAGATTCGCCATAAGGCTCATTGGTGTTTTCCGGAGTGATAGGATCGCTGTCCGAGTGGCGGAAGTAGAGTAGGGTCGCGTTTTTACGTGGGTCACCCTGCTCGTAAGCTTGTGCCATATTTTCTGTTGCCATGTGCCATCCCCAGCCCAAGTCCCATTGACCTGCTCCGCGCACACCCTGCACTTCACAAAACTGGCTACCGATAACGGTACTTTGAGGAAGGGCGGCAGTGGCTGTACATTGAAGTTCGAATATAGAACCGCCGTTGTTTTCACCGTCATCCGTGAAAATCTCGTTATACGGAGTTTTCAGGTTATAGAGTCCCTTGCTGATGACATCGGTGGAGGCTGTGTACATATTGTCCCAATCGTTGCGCATCATATAAGTACGTGCGTGTAAGGAACGGGCAGCTCCCCAAGTCAGTCGTCCGGTGTATTCGGTACTCCAAGTTTCCGGCAATGATTCTTCTGCTGTTTTCAGGTCCTTGTCAATCAGCTCATAGATTTTATCAGTGGTTGTCTTCGGGATATTGGCTTCCGATGCATCGTTGATTTTATAAGTCACCAAGGGGACTTCACCGAAAGCTCTTACCAAGTTGAAGTAGCAATAAGCACGGAAGAAAGAAGCTTCTCCCTTATTGATAATATCTTCAGCTTCTGTCTGTCCGGCTGTTTCTTTTTCTGCAATGGCATCAAGAATGTCATTGCATTGGTAGATGATGGCATAATTCTGCCCCCAATAAGCTCCTAGCAGACCGTTGGTCGGCGTATACACGAAATCGTCATACATCTCGGCTACATCAGAACCATCGCTGGCGATACTTCCCTTTTCCGAATCTTCCGAACGGAAACAGTGGATGGCAAAAGCGGGAGGTCCGGCAGTGACATTATAGTTACGCATCATCGTATAGACATTATAAATCTTACCGTTGACCAGTGCGTTCGGATTATCATCTTCCGTGAACTGTCCTTGTGGACTGCGATCCAGAAAGTCGCTACAACTGCCTAGCGATAGTGTGGCTGCAGCGATAAAAATTGAGTATATATATTTATCTAGTTTCATACAATTATAGTTTTAAAGATTAAAGTTATATTCCGCATGAGAAAACTTGCCCGTGACACTCTGCCGTTAAAAAGTCAGGTTGATACCGAAGGTGTAGACTGCCGGTACGGGATAGCTGCCGTCATCTACTCCAAATGCGGTGGCGGTTCCTCCAAGTTCGGGAGTATATCCGGTGTTATGTTTCCACGTCTTCAGGTTCTGTATGTTGACATAGACTTTCAGAGCTTGCAGGCGTATTTTGGCAAGTAAGCTTTTGTCAAATGCATATGCTAACTGTACGTTGCGGATACGGAAGAACTTGCCGTCCTCAATGTAATATTCAGAGTTCAGGTTGTTGATGGAATGTTTGGTGTTCAGTAACGGTTGGGAGTTGGAGGTACCTTCTCCGTGCCAACGATCCATACGTTGTTCCAGATAGTTGAATTGGGCGAAGTTGTAGTTGTCCCATGTACGGAAAATCTGGTTCCCGCCTTGTCCCATCATGTCGATGCCTAACGACCAATTCTTGTAGTTTACTCCGAGGGAAAAACCATAAGTCACCTTTGGGGTAGGGTTACCTATCATGGTACGGTCCTCCGGGGTGATTTCTCCGTCACCGTTCACATCAGCGAATTTTAAGTCACCGGGTGTCACGGTAGCCAACGTGTTTTTAGGTGATGCGTCAATATCTGCTTGCGACTGATAAACGCCCGCCACCTTATAACCATAGAAATATCCGATAGGATAACCTGCCATTGTGTAACTTTGCTGTTTATCTCCGGCAATGATGGAATATCCTTCCTGAACAAGGCTTTTGACCTCATTCTTGATGGTAGTCAGGTTGGCACTGACGGAATATCCCCAATCACCGATCTGATCGCGCCAGGTTACTGCCATCTCCACTCCTTTATTCTGAATCTCTCCCAAGTTGCCGATGCCGGGGATTGTTCCGGAAATTCCGGGAACCTCGGCTAACAAATCTTTGGTGTTCTTCTTGTAGTAAACACCCTCGAAATGTAAGCGGTTGCGGAGCAAGTTCGTTTCAAATCCAGCTTCCCATGCTTCTACTTTTTCCCAACGGAGGTTAGGATTAGGCAGATAAGCAAGCTGGTATCCGGGATAAATGATGGACGGTTTGCCGAATACGGCGGAATAAGCATTGGTCAATAACGGTTCGGCAGGATAGGCCTTGTCCAAATTCTGGTTTCCTAATGTACCGTAAGATGCTTTGATTTTCAACATATCCAGCCATTTGATATCTTTCATGAATTCTTCTTCAGACATCAGCCAACCTCCACCCAGTGAGAAGAAGTTCTGCCATTCATTGCCTGTATAGGAGAAAGCGGAAGAACCATCCCGGCGGAAAGAACCGTTGAATAGATATTTACCTTTATAGTTGTAGATGACACGTGCAAGCATAGATACTGTGCTGCGTTCCCATTGGGTACTTCCATTGGTTGCGGTAGCCGCATCACCGATGCTGACAAACCATTTGTCCGGATCGCCCGGAATGACCAAGCCTACTCCCTGTTTGCGTGCTCCGTCCAATCGGCTCAACGAATTGTAGTAAGTAGTAAAACCGGCGGTAGCTGTCAGGTTATGGTTGCCGTTGTCGAAGCTGTTGGTGTATGTCAGCAGGTAGTCACTCTGCACTTTCGTTTCATTCTCTTTGAACTGGCTGACCTCGGTCTTTCCTGTTCCCAAAGTAGAAACACCTCCGTTGACAGTGGCATCATATACTTTCACAATCGGCGTATACGTACGCCCGTTGTTCGATGCATAGTCCATGGAGAACATAGCCTTGAAAGTGAAATGTTTCAGGAAGTCTACCTCACCGTAAATGTTACCGGATGCCCGGTAGTTCTCTGCTTTGGTAGTATTCGCTTTCAATTCGACGTCTACCATCGGATTGTTGATCTGCGCTTTCTGGAATTCGGGCAGAGCCGTATATAATCCATATTCTTCGTTATATACCGGAGCGATAGGAGCCGAACGAAGAGCGTTCAATACCTGTTTGGAATCTGCAGGAAGCATACGTGCTCCGTTAAACTGGAATCCGACTTTCAAAAAGTCTGTAATCTTATAATCATTACTGGCATTGATGGTCACCTTGCTGAATTTCTCATGCTCGATGTTTCCTTGTTCGTAAGAGTAGCCTACGCCCAGGTAGAAACTATGTTTGGGGGAAGCTCCTGTAATACTGATGTTGTTGTTGGTAATGAAGGCCGTTTGGAAAATCTCGTCTTGCCAGTCTGTATTGGCATCCCAACCGCTATAATCGAATGGGTTATCTCCTTGATTGGCAAGCTGTTCGCTATATAGCTCCTTGAATTGTGGGCCGTTCACCAGTTTCACTTTGTCCACCACTTTCTTGAAACCGAAAGAAGTGTTGATATTCACCAGTGTCTGTCCTTCTTTGGCTTTCTTTGTGGTGATGATGATCACACCGTTCGCACCGCGAACACCGAAGATAGCCAGAGATGACGGGTCTTTCAGAATCTCCATAGATTCAATATCCTCCGGATTCAGAAAATTAATGTTGTCGTTGAATAGCCCGTCGACAATGTACAGCGGTTTATATCCGTTGATGGAGTTTGTTCCGCGAATACGTATTTCCGGATCAGATCCGGCCCGGCCGGAGTTGACAATCTGCACACCTGCTACCTTTCCCTGCAGGGAAGACAGCGGATTCATAGCCGGTTTGTTGGCTATTTCTTCTCCTTTGACGTTGGTGATGGAACCTGTCAAGTCTCTTTTCTTTGCACTACCGTATCCGATAACGACTGTTTCGGCTAGCACTTGTGAGTCTTCTTTCAAAGTGACATTGATTACATTCTGTGCCCCCACTTTAACAGTCTGTGAAGTCATTCCCACGTATGAAAATGCCAGCACGTCCTCCGGTGTGACAGAGATTGAATATTTACCGTCCATATCCGTGATGGTTCCGGTGGAAGTTCCTTGTACGAGTACCGATGCACCGATCAATGGTTCATTGGCAGCATCCGTCACTGTTCCTGTCACCGTCTTTGTCTGTGCAAAGACCGATGTGGAGGTCAATAGCAGGCAAAAAAGCGTCATGATGCTCCTTGACCTGATGGCTTTTTTCTGAAGATGTTGTAAAAGTCTAGTCCTCATTGCATTAAATTTTTCCATTTGTTATTATTTAGGTTGAAGTCTTTTTTCTGCCGTCTTTTGGCGAGAGTAACAAAGGAAACAAACGAAATTCAAAAAAGATTTGGGAAAAAAGAGAGGATGCTTGTTTTTAACACAAAAGGGTGAGGAGACTGTTGAAAAAGTTCAGACATGAACCGGTGTGGTTCATGCCTTTCCTGTTTTAAAACATTTGTTCCGCAGTGGTCATACATTGAATGACGTCTTCTTTGCTGCCATTGAAAGGACCTGATTTCTCTATTTTTAATGTAGACATGGCGGCTGCAAAACGACCGGCTTCTTCGATGCCGGCACCTGATACCCGTTGATATAAATAGCCGATGGTATACGTGTCTCCACATCCCGTTGCGTCTACCACTTCTCTGGGCTTATAAGCCGGAATACGATAGAAGTCTTTTCCGTTGAAGATAAGTGAGCCCATGCCGCCTAATGTGACTAATACTTCTTTCACTCCCCATTCATATAATTGGCGGGCAGCTTCCATGCGGGTCGGAAAGACCGGTCAGTACTTCCATTTCATGCTCGTTGACTTTGAGGAAATGAATATATTGCAAGGCTTCTCTCTTATCTGTCCAGTCCACCGGATAGACGTGGGTGTCACGCACTTCACGTAAATAGCCTTGTGAGTCTACTGCAATCAACCCTTTTTGAGATAGTTCTTTGATTACTTCCAATGAGAAGTCGTCAGCCAGCAGAGAGCCGAGATGGTAGATTTGCGCATCTATCTCTTTCAACTGACTGGCTGTGAACGGATCGGCTTTCGCTAATACCCGTTGGGTACGGTCGTCCGGATTGGCTCCATAGATGTTCTCGAAGTATACGGAGTGTTTGCTCGGTAAGGCGGTTACGTTAATACCCACTTTGCGCAGCTGCTCTACAACTTTCATTTCAGTGGCACCTACTGCCGTTACCAGCGCATAATCGATATCATTAAAATGGCGGATGGCATGTGAACAATAAAAAGCTGTTCCTCCCGGCATGTAGACAGTGTTTTGAGGAGTGACTACTTTGTCTAATGTGATGTGACCGATGCAGCAAAGTTGATGTTTATTCATGTTTAACTAATTAAAAAGCCTCCAAGATAGTATCTTGAAGGCTTATAGTTTATTTTTGGTGCGGATGATAGGACTCGAACCTACACGCCTCACGGCACCAGATCCTAAGTCTGGCGCGGCTACCAATTACGCCACATCCGCATGTGTAGCTTTTTTGTTTAGCGGTGCAAAGATAGGAAGATTTTCTGATTTGGCAAATAATTCGACAATAAAGTTATTCACTTAAGATTTCGAATGCCTTTTCAATCAGAGTGTCTTTGTGCTTAAGTTGATCTGATTCAGACATATTGATGGCAATGTCCGGCTCAATACCTTCTTCCAAGGGTTGCTTGTTTTTGTCGAAATGCGGACTGGCGGAAAAACGGACGCTCCATCCATTAGGTAATTCCGATGAGAAGGGAAGTCCCGAACCACCTCCGGTCCAGTCACCTAACTGGATGATTCTTTTCTCTTCGTTGTCCTTGTTTAAGCTACGCATCGCATTCACAAAATCATTGGTGGCACTATAACAACGACGATTGGTCAGAATGATTACTTTCTTCTGCCACCGGATGCTGTTGGATGGTTCCAGATAGATCGGCTCCATCTTGGAGAAATCATTATGTCCCGGTCCGGTTTTGTGCTGTATATATCCGGTAAGTGTTTTCTCGTTGGTAAACCGGGCGGCAATGCGGGTGGAGTTGGTCAGGTTTCCGCCTCCGTTATCACGTACATCGATGATTAATCCGTTGCAGGTGGCCAGGTAGAGGAGAACTTCATCCAAGTTGCCATCGCCCACTCCGGAACTGAAACTTTCATAACGAATATATCCTATATTATTATCGAATATTTTATACTTTAAACCGGCGGATGTATAGTATCCTGTGCTGGCACTGCCCAGATAAGTTTGATAGAGAATATCTTCCCGGTAGTTCCAGTCGTAACCCTGATACCATTCATCGTAGAAAGAAGTACGTTTGGCAGAGGATAGATTGACATGTCCGTCTTTTAAAATGTATAGCATCTGGCTTAGGATGTCGAACAGGTCGTCATTAGACATTGTCGGAATAATCAGTGGGCTATATTTGTCGTGAACGGCATCCCAGTCAATACCTTTTGCTTCCAGAAAACAATACTGTTCGTCGATGATCTTCCATAGTTGTTCGAAGTTTCCTACAGGATCATTGGCGTAGTCTTCTTCTCCGATGCAACCGGTCAATACCGGAAGACAGCAGAGCAGCCAAAGCATTTGTCTAATCTTATTTCTCATTCTTAATTGATCTCACTTGAAGTTTCAACATTAAATTTTGTTCTCTTAGTAGGCTCTGACCGATGAAGGCAAAGCTGTTCCTTTTTTGTTTCGGATACGGTATAGGTCTTTCACAAATCCTACCATGAATACGTGCGAGTAGGTATGTGTCTTGATATTGTTTACATTGGATTGTTGCAAATCAGCCAGATAGCTGAATCGCATTTTTGTATATCCTATCGGTAAGTCGACCGAGAGCATCTGCCGCAGTGAAGGCTGGTTATGCAGGGAGGTGAACTTTATCACTCCACTCGAATTTCCCAGAGAGAATATCTCGTAGTAAGATTGTCCGTAGTGCGGTGAGAACATTACTCCCATCACCGGTAGATTGACTTGATAGCGTAATACCATCGGGTACCGTTTGATTTTCAAATGCCAGATAGCCATTCCTGAGGCATCCAAATTGACGTATGCCCGTGCGGATGCCGGATTGTTGGTGTTCCGGAGATTATAGACAAAGCCTCCGTTGGCATCTATCAATCCTCCGGCTAATAATTTGAAATTCTCCGTCAGTCGAAACTGGTAGTGTAATCCGTAATTCCAGTTGACTAATCCGGAGAAGGTGTTATTGTTATCGGCACGGTTATGGGTATAACCGATGTCTGCCTGAAAGAAATTCTGCACAGACACATTTCCATCGAATAACTTAGTCATCCGAATCGTCTCGCGGGAAATACGGAAGTCAATTCCTTTGTATTCCTGCGGTGAAAGATAGGTGTCGAATACGTTGGTAAATCCTACACCGTACATGGTGGCACGTGTTACATACCGATGGGTTTGCAGACTGTCAATCTGCGCTTGTAATCTGGTGCAAAGGGCGAACAGGATGCATCCTGTCAGCCCCAGGTATATTAGTTTTTCTTCATCAGAATAATTTCATCTGCCCGGTGATCTCATCAATAATATCGCCTTCGCTCTTATCACTGTCCGGGTCCAGATTTTCCGGTTCCTCTTCCGGGCTTTCCTGCTGCTCTTGTTCAGGTTCGGGGAAGCGGGTCGGTTCAAGTTCGTTGATCGTATCCACGGTATAGGTCGTGATGCGTTTTCCTTTGGCTTTGAACCCTTTGACAGCTATGAATTCATCTGCATCGATATCCAACGGATCACGGAAGCTGTCGTGTCCGCCAAATATAACTTCCAGACGCGGATAGTACTCATCGGTCAGCAAGATGAGACGGTTATTCTTATTCTCTCCCAGATAGTTCTGTTTGCGGTTGGAGGCCTCGAAGCAGAAGCGTTTCAGGTACGGGTAATTCTGTTGATCGGCATCATAAAGTGCAGCGGTCCATACCTTATGGGGATCGAATTTCTCAACGATGCTCACATTGTCTTCGTAGTGATTGCTCAAATCGAAGTTGGTGGTGTAGAAATCACCATTGTTCAGTACAACCAGAATGGAGTCGTCACTTTGGAATTCTCCCAGATATTCGCCTCGTCCGTCATAGTTGAGACGGAGTATGTCACGGTCAAACCAGACTTTACGTCCACCGAGAGTAGAGCCGCCTTTTTGTTTCAGGGATATTTTGTGTACCGGCAAGCGGGTGAGAATTACACCCCGTGCCTGGCGTCCCTTGATACTGACTTCGCTGAAGTCATGTTCGAAGATAATACGGCGTACACGTGGGTTCGGCTTCAATGTCACCTTGATGATTTCGGCTTCTCCGTTCGGGTTGGCGCTGAAATAGGTGATCCGTGAATCAGGAGTTCCCTGTGTTACATCATATTCACGGTCGCGGACCACGGAAGTTACGGCGAAGCGTTTTACGTAGGTCGTTCCTTCTTTTCCGTCACGGTAGGCTACGTTGTAGATCGTGCGTTTATCGTTCTTCTTGAATACATTGACATAAAGAACGTTCTTACCGACAAATTTTTTATCTGCAACAGGAGTAACAATGTACTTGCCATCACGGAAGAAGACAATCACATCGTCAATATCCGAACAACAGGCCACGAATTCATCTTTCTTTAATGCCGTTCCGATAAATCCTTCTTCACGGTTGATATAGAGTTTTTCGTTAGCTTCTACTACTTTGGCTGCTTCGATGGTGTCGAAGTTCCGTAATTCCGTGCGGCGCGGGAAATTCTTGCCGTATTTGTTTTTCAACATCTGATACCAGTTGACGGTATAATCCACGATATGGGCCAGATGGTTATCAATCTCGGCAATTTCCTCTTTCATCTTGGCGATCAGTTCATCCGCCTTGTCCGAGTTGAATTTCAGGATACGTCCCATTTTGATTTCCATCAACTTGAGAATATCTTCTTTTGTAACTTCACGGATAAATGTCGGATAGTAGGGTGTCAAGCGTTCATCGATATGTGCACAGGCTGCATCCATGTCTTTGGATTGCTCAAACTCTTTATCCTTATAGATGCGTTCTTCGATAAATATCTTTTCGAGAGAAGAGAAATGCAGGGATTCCAGTATTTCTCCTTTCTTGATTTCCAGCTCCTGTTTCAGCAAATCCATCGTATTGTCTGCAGACTTTTTCAGGACTTTGCTCACAGTAAGGAAATGTGGCTTACTGTCATCGATAATACAACAGTTGGGCGAGATACTAACTTCACAGTCTGTGAAAGCGTAGAGAGCATCAATCGTTTTATCCGATGAGGTGCCGGGTGCGAGGTGCACCAATATTTCTACGTTGGCAGCCGTGTTGTCGTCTACCTTACGAATTTTGATCTTTCCTTTATCAACAGCTTTCAGGATAGAG
The DNA here is from genome assembly GCF_024793605.1 of Bacteroides sp. BFG-637. Classification (NCBI taxonomy): domain Bacteria; kingdom Pseudomonadati; phylum Bacteroidota; class Bacteroidia; order Bacteroidales; family Bacteroidaceae; genus Bacteroides; species Bacteroides sp. BFG-637. The sequence continues at coordinate 2,311,093 of NZ_JANUPD010000002.1, forward strand.
TCGATCACTGTCGAAGTCGTCTTTCCGTATGGAATTTCTGTGATAGCAAGCGTTTTATTATCAATCTTGTTGATCTTGGCACGTACTTTCACGGCTCCGCCACGCTCTCCGTCGTTGTATTTGGCTACATCGATAGAACCTCCCGTCTGGAAATCAGGATATAGTTGGAATTCCTCTCCGCGTAAATAGCTGATAGAGGCATCACAAAGTTCGTTGAAATTGTGCGGCAAGATCTTGGAAGAGAGTCCCACGGCGATACCTTCCACTCCCTGTGCTAATAATAACGGGAATTTCACAGGAAGAGTGACCGGTTCCTTGTTTCGTCCGTCATAAGAAAGTTTCCATTCGGTGGTTTTGGGATTGAAGACAACATCCAGCGCAAACTTGGACAAGCGTGCTTCGATATAACGGGGAGCAGCTGCGCCGTCTCCGGTGAGGATATTACCCCAGTTACCCTGACAATCGATCAACAGGTCTTTCTGTCCCAACTGTACCAGGGCATCTCCGATAGAAGCATCACCGTGAGGGTGGAACTGCATGGTGTGTCCCACAATGTTAGCCACTTTGTTATACCGTCCGTCGTCCAGACGTTTCATTGAATGTAAAATACGTCGTTGCACAGGCTTCAAACCGTCATTGATATGAGGCACGGCACGTTCCAGTATAACGTATGAAGCATAGTCCAGAAACCAATTCTGGTACATGCCTGTTAACTGATGCTTTACGTTTTCGTCCCGCGTGTCCGCCGGTTTGTAGTCTGAATGTCCTTCCGTTATCTCGTTGATTTCGTCACTCATATATCAATCTTCGCTTTGCTTTAACAACAAATTATCTTCCTGAACATCAAAAAAGGGGATGTCCACGCAAAAATACGAAATAAATTCATATGAGGACGAAAAGAACTCACGTTTTTTATGATACTGACAGTTCTGTTAATCCTTTGATTTCACATTCCATACCAATAAAGCAAAAAAGACGGAGAGTAATGCGGCTCCGATCCAAAAAATATTGATATAAGAAAAGTTGTAGATTTCTTTGGGGGAAACAAAGAGTTAATTGTAATGAGCCACTATCTATTTAACGAAAACAAAAAAAAGAAACGGAGTGCTTAGTGAAACTGGATTTTTTTTGTTTATTTGTAATCATATTGAATGCAATCTTCAAACTAAAAAACAGAATTATGATACTAACTAATGAAATGCTTGAAGCAGCGCTTCGTTTCCGCAGCATTTGTTTGTGGGAGGAGCTAACTGACAGTGATGTGTTCGCTTTTCGCTTGTCGGATGGTGAGACGGGCTATTGTAGTGTGATGGGCAATGCAGGTGAGCATTTCTCCCTTGGATTCTATAGAGGTAAGAATGGCTTTTCCAGCTACTTGAAGACCTTGGATATGGGAAGGCAACAATCTTTTGGTTGCGAGACGTTTGAAACTGTGATGACTTTTGACTGCATCAATTGTGACTTCGTGGCGGCTTCTACCTTGGATGACACGACGAAGAAGAGAATTCGCAAATATGTCAATGACGCTGGTCTAAAAATTAGTCGCTCCAACGGATGGCCGGACTTTACCCGGTTCGAGCCATACAAGGCGCAATATGGCATCACGTGTGAAAAAGATGCTCGTGACATTACGGAAGCGCTTCGTGCGGCAATTGCTGTGAGTGAAAAGTTGACGATACATGATTTTGAAAGTCTTGGTTTTGACAAGAGGGGAGCTTATCCCACGGCAAAGGGAAGTAAGCTTGTGCCTTATCTTATCCCTACCGCTGATGGAACGTATGAATGGAGTACTGTGAAATTGCCTGCCCTTGTGCAAGACAAGTATGCTACGGTGAAGTTCGAAAATGATATACTTGTAAATATGGTGAAAGCTCTTCCTACATCTTGCATTTTGCAACTGCGGATTATTCATATACCTACTCCTGTAAATGACGGAGTGAGTGAGGTTCCTTATTTTCCAGCTGTGCTGATTTGTATAGATGCTGATTCTGAATATCTATGGCCCATTTTCTGTAAAGAGGATTTTGAGAAAAATCCTATACTAATACTTGTGGAACTAGCCGATACTTTTCGTCGGAATGCAGGAAAGCCGCAAAAGATGCAAGTGGAAGATGCGAAAACCGAAGCGCTTTTAGAGGACTTCTGTCGTCAGTGTAGCATTGTTCTTGTCCGCGAACAAAATTTGTCGGCACTCAATGAAGCTTGGGTGTCCCTTCTCGACAACTTTATGAGCTTTTCATAAAACTAAATGCACCAATCTGTCGGAACAGGTGACGCTAGGAAAGTATGCTGACTAAAGAGATGAAGAAAGCAGATGAGGAGACAGAACTGGCGGAATTCGAGGTAGAAGGGCTGGAAATCGGTGAAGAAGTTCAGGAATAAGATAAATTAATACCCTCCCTGTCTTATTTATGAGATAAATCCCTATCTTTGTGGCACTTTTTACGAAAAAAGCAAATTCAAATTAATAGATATAGAAAAGAAAATGGCACAAGAAGACGTTTTTAAGAAGCTTGTATCGCATTGCAAAGAGTATGGTTTCGTATTCCCTTCGAGCGATATCTACGACGGACTAGGCGCTGTGTATGACTACGGTCAGATGGGCGTTGAATTGAAAAACAACATTAAGAAATACTGGTGGGACAGCATGGTGCTGTTGCACGAAAACATTGTCGGTATCGACTCTGCCATCTTTATGCATCCTACTATCTGGAAGGCTTCCGGACATGTAGACGCATTCAATGACCCTTTGATTGACAATAAGGATTCTAAAAAACGTTATCGTGCTGACGTACTGATTGAAGATCAGTTGGCAAAGTATGATGATAAAATTAATAAAGAAGTAGCGAAGGCTGCCAAGAGATTTGGCGAATCTTTTGATGAGGCTCAATTCCGTTCAACTAACGGACGTGTATTGGAGCATCAGGCAAAACGTGACGCACTTCACACTCGCTTTGCTAAAGCTCTGAACGACGGTAATCTGGAAGAATTGCGTCAGATCATTATTGATGAAGAAATCGTATGTCCGATCTCCGGCACAAAGAACTGGACAGAAGTTCGTCAGTTCAATCTGATGTTCTCTACTGAAATGGGTTCTACTTCCGACGGAGCCATGAAAATTTATCTTCGTCCGGAAACTGCACAGGGTATTTTTGTAAACTACCTCAATGTACAGAAGACGGGTCGTATGAAAGTTCCTTTCGGTATTGCACAGATTGGTAAGGCTTTCCGTAACGAGATCGTTGCCCGTCAGTTCATCTTCCGTATGCGTGAGTTCGAACAGATGGAAATGCAGTTCTTCGTGAAACCGGGGACAGAACTTGACTGGTTCAAGAAATGGAAAGAAATCCGTTTGAAATGGCATAAGGCACTTGGCTTCGGAGATGCAAGCTATCGTTATCACGATCACGATAAACTGGCTCACTACGCAAATGCCGCTACTGACATCGAATTCCTGATGCCGTTCGGATTCAAAGAAGTAGAAGGTATCCACTCTCGTACTAACTTCGACTTGTCTCAACATGAGAAGTTCTCCGGCAAGAGTATTAAATACTTTGATCCGGAACTGAACGAGTCTTATACTCCGTATGTAATCGAAACTTCTATCGGTGTTGACCGTATGTTCCTTAGTATCATGAGCGCATCTTATTGCGAAGAACAGCTGGAAAATGGTGAAAGCCGTGTCGTTTTGAAATTGCCTGCTGCTTTGGCTCCGGTGAAACTGGCAGTTATGCCGTTGGTAAAGAAAGATGGTCTGCCTGAAAAAGCTCGTGAAGTTATTGACAGCCTGAAGTTCCACTTCCATTGCCAATATGACGAAAAAGATAGTATCGGTAAGCGTTATCGCCGTCAGGATGCTATTGGTACTCCGTACTGTGTAACAGTCGATCATCAGACATTAGAAGATAATTGTGTGACATTGCGTAACCGCGATACCATGCAGCAAGAGCGTGTCGCTATCTCTGAACTGAATAATATCATCGCAGACAGAGTAAGCATCACTTCTCTATTGAAAACTTTACAATAAACCTTTGACGAATGAGTAAAAAGATCTATTTATTCTCCTTAGTATTGCTGGCTCTTGCGTTCACTGCTTGCAGTGAGACGGAAGAGACGAGTCGTTATGATAATTGGCAGGCACGTAGTGTGGCTTTTATAGACTCGATCGCTAGTGTGTATGATAGTCCTGAAAATCAGGCTTTAGCTAAGAATGATCCGGAGAAACTTTATCGTTATCAAGATGAGGTAACTGGTCAATGGATATATGTTAAGAAGGTGAAAAAAGGGACGGGCAAAGAGGTGCCTCAATATACTTCTACAGTAAGTGCACATTATCGTATGTCTTATTTCAATGGAGATGTAGTTCAACAGACTTACACAGGAACAGAACCTACAGACTTTGATTCTCCGGCAAATTTTACTTTGAATGGTGTTATTTCCGGCTGGTCTTATACGCTGATACATATGGTAGTTGGTGATTTTTGGACTTTGTATATTCCTTATCAAAGTGGATATGGCTCAAGCACTAATGATGGTAATCTGCAAGCTTATTCGGCATTAGTATATAATGTTAGATTAGAGAAGATTGTAGAGAGATAATCTTATAACAATATAATAAATATAAATAAGGTGTTGTATCGTTTAGATGCAACACCTATATTTTTTATTTATCTCAATAGCAGAATTTACTTTTTCATTTTTCTACTATATATTTCTTTCCTGAATTTATTTTATACTACTCTCCCTAATCTGCAGATGTGTCGGAATTGTAACCTGTTTGATTGTCTTATTTCCTTTAATCTGATCTATTAATAGTTGGCAGGCAGTTTCTCCCATTTTATAGGTTTGATGCGATACGGCAGATAATTTAGGTTCTACATAATTGGCATGCTGCTCGTCCGTATATCCGATAATGGCAATGTCATTCGGTATACGAAGTCCACGGCTTTTGATAACTTCCATAGCTGCAAAAGCCAGCGTATCATTCATGGCAAGGATGGCATCGGGAGGTTGGGGGAGAGATAACAGCGTCTCCGTGGCAATCTTCCCCTCTTCATAATCAATCTTCCGGCAAACGACCAACTCTTTTTCGATGGGAATTCGATTTTCGCGTAGAGCTTCCAGATAACCGTGCTTTCTTCTCTTTACAATATCCAGATGATTCGCTCCTCCGATAAAGGCTACCCGTTTGCTGCCATTATCGAGAAGATGTTGTGTTGCCATTTGTGCAGATTGCACTCCATCTGCTATCACTGAAGAAAATTGGTCGCTCAAACAAACGCGGTCGAATAGGATAAGTGGCATATTGATGTCTTTCAAGGCAGATAAGTGGGAAAAATCGGTTGTTTCTTGAGACAGGCAGGCGATAATACCCTCTACTCGCATATTCACCAGATTCTCAATATTCCTCTTTTCATGTTCGTATGACTCATGCGACGTGGTGATAATCACGAAATATCCGTTGGCAATGGCCATATTTTCCTATTCCGTTCAGAATAGATGCAAAGAAATGAGTCACAATATCCGGAACTACTACTCCGATGATGCGCGGTGCATTCTTCCGTAAGCTCATGGCAAAAGGATTGGGACGGTAGTTCATCTCTTTGGCCAGTTCTTTTGCTTTGGCACAAAGTTCACGACTGATCTCCGGACTGTCTTTCAGTGCTCTGGATACAGTGGGAATCGATACCCCCAGTGCTTGGGCGAGATCTTTGAGTGAAGTATGTTTCCGGTTTTCCATTTGAAAGTCTGTAACTTAGATTCTTTTTACAAAGAAAGCACATTCCCGGAAAATTAAAAGCATCTGAAGCAATATTTTTTACGTAAACCGTTACGTTGGTTTTTCGACTGCTCTCTGCTGCATTGAAACTATTCCTGACCTACTTTTGTCGCATACAAGATAAATTAAAACCTAAAAGTATGCAATACCATGAAATCGGAAAAACAGGGATGAAAGTGTCATCTCTTAGTTTCGGAGCTTCTTCCTTAGGAGGAGTTTTCCATGATTTGAAAGAGAAAGAGGGCATTCAGGCCGTGTTCACAGCCGTTGAATCGGGAATGAATTTTATAGATGTCTCTCCTTATTACGGACATTACAAAGCGGAGACTGTTTTAGGAAAAGCACTGAAAGATCTTCCTCGCGATCGCTATTACCTCTCTACCAAAGTGGGACGTTATGGAAAAGACGGAGTGAACCTGTGGGACTACTCTGCAAAACGTGCGACAGAAAGTGTGTACGAGAGCATGGAACGCTTGAATATAGATTTTATCGACCTGATTAATGTGCACGATGTGGAATTTGCCGATTTGAATCAAGTGGTCAATGAAACACTGCCGGCTTTGGTCGAGTTGCGTGAAAAAGGTGTGGTAGGCCACGTAGGAATTACTGACCTGCAACTGGAAAACTTGAAATGGGTTATCGACCATTCACCGAGCGGTACGATTGAATCTGTACTTAACTTCTGCCATTACTGCCTGTGTGATGATAAATTAGCAGACTTTCTGGACTATTTCGAATCCAAAGCAATCGGTGTGATTAATGCTTCTCCGCTTTCAATGGGACTGTTGAGTGAACGCGGTGTTCCTGTCTGGCATCCGGCTCCCCAACCATTGGTAGAAGCTTGCCGTAAAGCTATGGAACATTGCAAGGCAAAAAACTATCCGATAGAGAAACTGGCTATGCAATTTTCCGTCAGCAATCCCCGTATAGCAACGACTTTGTTTAGTACGACTAATCCGGAGAATGTGAAAAAGAACATCGCTTTCATCGAAGAACCTATTGATTGGGAACTCGTTCAGGAAGTGCAGGAGATTATCGGAGAACAGAAACGGGTAAGCTGGGCAAATTCATAAAACAGAATCATTTGTATGGACTATACAATTATTGATGCGCACGCTCATCTGTGGATAGAGCAGAACACGGTAGTAGATGGTTTACCCATTCGTTCTTTACAGAATGGACGTTCGGAATTTATGGGAGAGATTCGCCAGATGCTTCCTCCTTTCATGGTGAATGGGGTGAATGATGCGGAGACGTTTCTTTCGAATATGGATTATGCGCAGGTAGCTGCCGCAGTCATCACGCAAGAATTTATTGATGGAATTCAGAATGATTATCTGGCAACAGTAGAGGAACGTTTTCCCAATCGTTTTATTGTTTGCGGCATGTGTGAATTCCGTAAACCGGGATTTCTGAATCATGCCAAAGAACTTATTGACAATGGTTTTAAGGCAATCAAGATTCCGGCACAACGGTTATTACTGAAAGAAAGAAGAGTGATGCTGAACAGTGAAGAGATGATAGATATGTTCCATTATATGGAAGATAAGGACGTTCTGCTTTCTATTGATTTAGCCGACGGAGCCACACAGGTTCCTGAAATGGAGGAGGTTATTCAGGAATGTCCGGATTTGCGGATAGCTATCGGACACTTCGGAATGGTGACACGGCCCGACTGGAAAGAGCAAATCCGTCTGGCACGTCATTCCAATGTGATGATTGAATCCGGTGGAATCACCTGGCTTTTCAATGACGAGTTTTATCCTTTTAAAGGAGCCATAAAAGCCATCCGTGAAGCGGCAGATCTGGTAGGAATGGAAAAACTGATGTGGGGCTCGGATTATCCGCGTACCATCACAGCGATCACCTACAAAATGTCTTATGATTTTGTGGTGAAGTCTTCTGAATTGACGGAAGAGGACAAAAGACTCTTTTTAGGAGAGAATGCCCGGAATTTCTATGGATTTACAGATCTCCCCGTGCTTCCTTACATTAAGAACATGTCCGAATGATTGAGAAAACAATCTTATCGTGAAACTATATTTATACCATGAAAAAGAATACATATACAATACCCTTAGCTTTGGTTTTCTGCCTTTTCTTCTTGTGGGCGATAAGCAGTAATCTGCTTCCTACGATGATCCGGCAATTAATGAAGACCTGTGAACTGAATACCTTTGAGGCTTCTTTTACAGAGACAGCCTATTGGCTTGCCTACTTTATTTTTCCTATTCCGATAGCTATGTTCATGAAACGATATAGTTATAAAGCGGGAATTATATTCGGACTTATCCTGGCTGCTATCGGAGGTCTGCTCTTTTTCCCTGCTGCCATGCTAAAAGAATATTGGGCTTACCTTTGCATCTTCTTTATCATTGCCACCGGAATGTGCTTTCTGGAGACGGCTGCCAATCCGTATGTAACAGTGCTGGGTGCCTCTGAAACGGCTCCCCGCCGATTGAACCTAGCGCAGTCTTTCAACGGACTCGGAGCCTTCATTGCTGCCATGTTCTTAAGCAAACTCATCCTTAGTGGGAACCATTACACACGGGAAACACTTCCTGTAGATTATCCGGGTGGTTGGCAAGCCTATATCCAACTGGAAACAGATGCCATGAAACTTCCTTATCTGATATTGGCCTTACTGCTCATTGCCATAGCCGTTGTATTTGTCTTTTCAAAGTTGCCGAAGATTGGAGATGAAACAACCTCTTCAGATGCAATGGTGACTGATGCTAAGAAAGAAAAACTGATAGACTTCGGAGTATTAAAACACTCGCATCTTCGTTGGGGAGTGATTGCCCAATTCTTTTATAATGGCGGGCAGACAGCCATCAATAGTCTTTTCCTGGTCTATTGCTGCACCTATGCAGGATTGCCGGAAGATACGGCTACCACTTTCTTCGGACTCTATATGCTGGCTTTTCTTTTGGGGCGTTGGATTGGTACAGGCTTGATGGTGAAATTCCGTCCTCAAGATATGCTGTTGCTCTATGCCCTGATGAATATCCTCCTGTGCGGAGTGGTGATGATATGGGGAGGAATGATCGGACTATATGCGATGCTGGCTATTTCGTTTTTTATGTCCATTATGTATCCCACTCAATTCTCATTGGCTTTAAAAGGACTTGGAAATCAGACGAAGAGCGGTTCGGCCTTTCTTGTAATGGCGATCGTTGGTAATGCCTGTCTCCCGCAGTTGACAGCTTATTTCATGCATGCCAATGAGCATATTTATTATGTGGCTTATTGCGTGCCGATGATTTGCTTTGTCTTCTGTGCCTACTATGGCTGGAAAGGTTATAAAGTAATCGATTAATAAAATTTTATCAAATACATATCAAATGAAAGCAGTTCAAATTATCAATCCCTCCGAAATGAAGGTGGTTGAACTGGAAAAACCGACCGTTGGAGCCGGTGAAGTATTAGTAAGAATCAAGTATGTTGGTTTTTGTGGTTCCGACTTGAACACATTCCTGGGTAAAAATCCGATGGTGAAATTGCCTGTGATACCGGGACATGAAGTAGGAGCAGTCATTGAGGAAATCGGCCCGGATGTTCCGGCGGGTTTTGAAAAAGGTATGAATGTGACCTTGAATCCGTATACCAACTGTGGAAAATGTGCTTCTTGTCGTAATGGCCGTGTTAATGCCTGCGAACATAATGAAACATTAGGCGTGCAACGCAATGGAGTGATGTGCGAATATGCTGTATTGCCTTGGACAAAGATTATTCCGGCAGGTAATATCTCTTCTCGTGACTGTGCCTTGATCGAACCGATGAGTGTCGGTTTTCATGCCGTATCTCGTGCACAAGTAATCGATAATGAATTTGTGATGGTGATTGGTTGTGGTATGATTGGTATCGGTGCCATTGTACGTGCCGCTTTGAGAGGTGCAACGGTAATTGCTGTTGACCTGGATGATGAAAAGCTGGAACTGGCGAAAAAGGTAGGCGCCTCTTATGTGATTAACTCCAAGACAGAAAATGTGCACGAACGGATGCAGGAGATCACAGAGGGATTGGGTGCTGATGTTGTGATTGAAGCTGTTGGCAGTCCGGTGACTTATGTTATGGCAGTAGATGAAGTCGGTTTCACAGGACGGGTGGTTTGTATCGGCTATGCTAAGAGTGAAGTTGCTTTTCAAACGAAACTCTTTGTTCAGAAAGAACTGGATATTCGTGGTTCCAGAAATGCCTTGCCGGCAGACTTCCGTGCAGTCATCAATTATATGAAAGAAGGAAATTGTCCGGTAGAAGAGTTGATTTCGAAAGTTGCCAAACCTGAAGGAGCTTTAGAAGCTATGCAGGAATGGGCGGCTAATCCGGGGAAGGTATTCCGTATTTTAGTTGAGTTTTAAGTAACTGTTTTGTCGGCTCTTATGATCAGATCAGGATTGCACGGAACAGGGATTTTTATTTGATCCGTGCAATCTGCATCTAAGAAGATGATCGATTGAGTTACTGCTGCAATCTACTCCATTAAGAACTGGCGTATTGAACAGTGGCGTATCCCTTCATAGCTATTTCCATTGAAGTTATCCTCTGTTATTACCATTTTAGGATAATTATCTTGTATTTTCAGTAGATTCCCGAATTCTCTTTCAGCGGTTTTTTCGCTGTCTATTTTTAAAGAAACTTGTATGTAGAGTTTTTCTCCGTTTTTTTCTCCGATGAAATCAATTTCCTTATCTCCATAATAACCAACCTTTACTTCATATCCTCTATATAAAAGATGATTATAAACCAGATTCTCTAATATTTTGGCTTTGTCTGTAATGCGATATCCAATAACAATATTGCGGATTCCCATATTTTCGAAATAGTATTTCTCTCCTATTTCAAAGACACGTTTACCTATTAAATCATATCTTTCTACCCGGTGAATAAGAAAAGCGTTGCTTAGGTATTCTGTATAATTTTGAATTTGATTCACAGAAACTGTCGCATGTTGTGATTTTAAATAATCACTGATATTTTTAGCCGAGAACAGATTTCCTATGTTTTCGGATAAGAACTGGATTAACTTCTCTAAAAATAATGTGTTTCGTAGTTTATACCGACTGACTACATCACGAAAAACAATCGTAGAGTATATGCTTTTTAGATATTCATTTACTGTTTCGTCTTCGAGAGGAAGGTTCAACAAGTAAGGAAGCCCACCATAACGACTATATAGTTCATAGCTTTTTTCATTGTCAGTTAATCCATGAAATTCGAGGAATTCCAAATAAGAGAGACTGTATATTTTGAATTCAATATATCTGCCGCTTAAATAAGTTGCAAGTTCTCCTGAAAGCATATTGGCATTGCTACCGGTAATGTATATATCGTTATCTTCATTGAGGAGAAGAGAACGAATCACTTTCTCAAATCCCGGAATGTCCTGTATTTCGTCGATAAATATATAGTTCTTGTCTTTCTTCTGACTTTGAGAAATGATGTAGGAATGTAAATCTTGGGCTGTTTGTAATGAACTGAATTCAAAGTCTTCCAGATTGATGTAAATGATATTGGCATTTGGCTCTTCACCTAAAATTTCTTCAATAAGTTGATAAAGGAGAAAGCTTTTGCCTACACGTCTCTGACCTGTCAGTACCTTAGCTACAGATTTCCGCATGAAAGGTTTTATCCGTTCGATGTAGCCTTTTCTTTTTTTGAGAATTCTAGGAAAGTCCATTTTATTATAGGTTTTATTTGTATTTAAAACTTTTGCTAAGATAAGGAAAAGTTTTAAGTATACTTCAAACTTTTATTGGAAATCGGGAAAGTTTTAAGTCTATTTTAGTTCTGTTGAAATGTAATATCAGGAAATCTTGGTTTTTCTATGCATATATGTAACACGAATACAAGTCTTTGATACATGATTATATATACTATTGGCTGAAATCCGTTAACTTTGCGTTGAAACAAGATAACCTACTAATATGTAATAACATGAATACAGGACTAAAATTTGCGCTTGGAGTATGCAGTCTCTCTTTACTTTTTTCTTGCGCTCAAAAATTACCTTATCAAGACACTTCTTTAACGGCTGAACAACGGGCGGAAGATTTATTGCCCCGATTGACTCTGGAAGAGAAAGTTGCACTCATGCAGAATGCCTCACCCGCTATTCCGCGTCTGGGAATCAAAGAGTATGACTGGTGGAATGAAGCGTTACACGGAGTCGGACGCGCAGGGTTGGCCACAGTTTTTCCCCAGGCTATCGGTATGGGGGCTTCTTTTAATGATTCGTTATTGTATGAAGTATTTGATGCTGTATCCGACGAGGCTCGTGTGAAATCCCGTATTTTCAGTGAAAACGGTGTTTTAAAACGCTATCAGGGACTGACATTCTGGACGCCGAATGTAAATATATTCCGTGATCCTCGTTGGGGACGCGGACAGGAGACTTATGGCGAGGATCCTTATCTGACAGGACAGCTGGGAATGGCTGTCGTTCGTGGCTTGCAGGGACCGGAGGATGGTAAATACGACAAACTGCATGCTTGTGCCAAACACTTCGCAGTCCATTCCGGACCGGAGTGGAACCGCCACAGTTTTGATGCGGAGAATATTGCTCCCCGTGATTTATGGGAGACTTACCTACCGGCTTTCAAAGACTTGGTGCAGAAGGCGGATGTAAAAGAGGTGATGTGTGCCTACAATCGTTTTGAGGGAGAGCCTTGTTGTGGAAGCAACCGTCTGTTAATGCAGATTTTACGTGATGAGTGGGGATATAAAGGGATTGTTGTTTCCGATTGCGGTGCAATTTCCGATTTTTACAGGCCGGAAACACATGGAACTCATCCGGACAAGGAACACGCTTCTGCCGGGGCTGTATTATCAGGAACAGACCTGGAATGTGGTGGTGAATATGGCTCGTTGGCAGATGCTGTGAAAGCCGGATTGATTGATGAAAAGCTGATTGATGTTTCGCTGAAACGTTTGTTGACTGCACGTTTTGAGTTGGGAGAGATGGATGAACAACCTGCCTGGGCGGAGATTCCTGCTTCTACTCTTAATAGTAAGGAACATCAGGATTTAGCCCTGCGTATGGCGCGTGAGTCATTGGTGCTTTTGCAGAATAAAAACAATATTCTTCCTTTGAATACTGGTCTGAAAGTGGCTGTTATGGGACCAAATGCCAACGATTCTGTGATGCAGTGGGGAAACTATAATGGTATACCGGGACATACAGTTACTTTACTGGAAGCTGTCCGTTCCAAATTACCCGAAGGACAAGTGATGTATGAGCCCGGTTGTGACCGCACGAGTAGAGAAGCACTGCAAAGTCTGTTTAGTGAATGTAGTATAAATGGTAAGCCCGGCTTCTTGGCAGAATATTGGAATAATCGGACTCGTGAAGGAGAAGTGGTTGCCACTGACCAGATTTCTACTCCATTCCATTTTGCTACAACAGGGGCTACTACATTTGCTCCCGGTGTAGAAATAACAGATTTCTCGGCTCGTTATGAATCTGTTTTTCGTCCTTCACAGTCCGGTGATGTTGCTTTCCGTTTCCAGTTGGATGGTGAAGTAACTCTGATGGTTGATGGTGAACAAGTAGCTCAAAAAGTATATGTCAAGAATCCGACGAATCTCTATACGTTACAGGCGAAAGCTGGAAAGGAGTATCATATTGAGATTCTGTTTAAGCAACGGAATGAGAGAGCTACATTAGACTTTGATTTGGGTAAACAAGTCGAAATTAATTTGAATTTGGCAGTAGAGAAAGTGAAGGATGCTGATGTCGTTCTTTTTGCCGGCGGAATTTCTCCCAGTCTGGAGGGTGAGGAAATGCCGGTGGAAGTGTCCGGATTTAAAGGGGGCGACCGTACGGATATTGAACTTCCTGCTGTTCAGCGCGACTTGCTGAGGACCTTGAAGAAAGCTGGAAAGAAAGTAGTCTTTATCAATTATTCCGGTTCAGCCATCGGATTAGTGCCGGAATCAAATACTTGTGAGGCAATTTTGCAGGCGTGGTATCCGGGTCAGGCAGGTGGTACGGCTATTGTAGATGTACTGTTTGGAGATTATAACCCGGCAGGACGTTTACCGGTCACTTTCTATAAGGATGCCGGTCAGTTGCCGGACTTCGAAGATTATTCCATGAAGGGACGTACTTATCGATATATGCAACAGCAACCACTTTACCCATTCGGGTATGGGCTGAGTTATACAACGTTTATTTATGGTGAGGCTAATCTGGGTAAGAATACGATTGGAAAAGGAGAAACAGCTATGTTAACTGTTCCGGTAAGTAATGTAGGGCAGCGGGACGGAGATGAAGTGGTTCAGGTTTATCTGCGATCTCCGGCAGATAAAGACGGCCCCCGTTATACCCTGCGTGCTTTCAAACGTGTCCATATTCCTGCCGGGCAAACAAAATCAGTAACTATTCCTCTTACACATGAGAGTTTCGAATGGTTTGATGAGGCGACTAATACAATGCATCCGGTGGCAGGTACTTATGAATTGCTGTATGGAGGCTCTTCCGATAAAAATAAATTGAAAGCGATAGTGATGAACGTGCAATAATCATACTTCCTGATTTTATCCAGTATATTGGAACTATCTACCTTCTACAACCAATATAAATTGAGCGCTGAATTCAAATTTAAATTCAGCGCCCTGCAAACGATTTTTCATTTTCATTTCTCATATTCTCATCATTTTATATAATATATAGATTATCAGGGAGATGCATTATGAGAAATACTTTCTAGAAATTCATTTCTCATACTTTTCTCCTATTTTAGTCCCGAAATCCTTTTATTCTCATCCTATTCTAGGGCATATCAAGGTATTTCTCATACTAAATGTTCTACTTCGCTTCTCTATCCAATGAGAAATATAGGAATACTGTACGCAAACCATTAATAGAAAAGTTTCTCTTCATTACCGACAAACATGTTTTTAGTTACCGGTAAAGTTGTTTTGCGCCTATTATAAACTATAAACGCAAGTTTTGTTTTTATAAATGAAGCTTGCATTTTTATAATTGCAAGTTCTGATTTTATAATCAAAGCTTGCAATTATAGATTGTAATTAGGGAAGAGTAAGTTTGTATACTGATCTACAGAAGTTTCCCCTTAATAGTGAACAAGTTTATTATTAATAGATTAGATTCTTTCTATTAATACTTATCGTGAAATCTTCTCATTCCATGGACAACTGTCCCTAGTTGTCTTTTCAATGTAACATTTCTCTTACCATTTTATGGATTTAAATGCTTGTGTAACACCAAGAAAGAAGAATGTTACATGTCTGTGATAAATGTAACCTCTATATAGAAGCCTGTATCGTGATTATTCAGATACGATGAAATCAAATCAATACATTTGCCATCACTACTATGGAACAGGAAATTATAGAAAATAAAAAGTGATAATATGAGAACATTAAAATTGATTTTGTCGGGCTGTCAATCCGTGGGCCTTGTCGTATTTATTATGCTGTTTTTTAATATGGAGGTGAGTGGCAAGGGTAAAATAACGAAAAATGCTCCTGTCTTTACGCAATTTATTTATCAGGGGGAGGATGCTATTTATCAAAACAATCCTTTAAAGCCGGGTGAGTTCTATAATCCTATTTTGCAGGGTTGCTATCCCGATCCGAGTATAACGCGGAAAGGGAATGATTATTATTTGGTGTGCTCATCTTTTGCCATGTTTCCCGGGGTACCTATTTTCCATTCTAATGATCTGGTCAACTGGAAACAAATCGGTCATGTGCTGGACAGAACGTCACAATTAAAGGTTGAAGATTGTGGTATTAGTGCTGGTGTATATGCTCCTGCTATAAGATATAATCCCAATAATGATACGTTTTATATGATAACCACTCAATTTTCCGGAGGCTTTGGAAATATGGTGGTAAAGACAAAGAATCCGGAGAATGGTTGGAGTGATCCGGTCAAACTTCAATTTGAAGGCATTGATCCTTCTCTTTTCTTTGATGATAATGGCAAGGCATACGTGGTGCATAATGATGCTCCTGCTAAAGCAAATGAATGTTACTCAGGACACCGTGTCATAAAAATATGGGATTATGATGTGGAGAATGATAAAGTGGTTCCGGGATCGGACCGGATCATTGTCAATGGTGGCGTCAATATAGAAGAAAAGCCAATATGGATTGAAGCTCCTCATATCTATAAGAAAGATGGACGTTACTATTTGATGTGTGCGGAAGGTGGAACCGGAGGCTGGCATAGTGAAGTGATTTTTGTAAGTGATTATCCGAAAGGACCTTATCTTCCGGCAAGTAACAATCCGATTCTCACCCAGCGTTATTTTCCTGCAAACCGGGTGAATAAAGTAGACTGGGCTGGTCATGCAGACTTAGTGGAGGGACCGGATGGAAAATATTATGGTGTATTTTTGGGGATACGTCCCAATGAGAAGAATAGAGTGAATACCGGACGTGAAACTTTTATTCTTTCGGTGGACTGGAGCGGAACATTTCCTGTTTTTGAGAATGGGCTTATTCCTATGAAACCTACATTGAAGATGCCTTCAGGAGTAGAGAACCAAACAGGGCAAAATGGTTATTTGCCTAGTGGTAACTTTGTCTTTAAGGATGATTTCTCCGATAAGACATTGGATTTTAGATGGATCGGTCTTAGAGGTCCTCGTGAGGAATTCGTGGATATCACCGGTAAAGGTTTACGAATCATTCCTTTTACCACAAATATCAATGAAGTGAAACCTACTTCTACCTTGTTCTACCGCCAGCAGCATAATCAATTTACAGCGGCAGCGACAATGGAGTACAAACCGAAAAATGAGAAAGATTTTGCCGGTGTAACATGTTATCAGAATGAAAGATATCACTACGTTTTCGGTATTACTAAAAAAGAAAAAGACTATTATCTGATACTGCAAAGAACCGAAAAAGGGCAAACAAGTGTTCTAGGCGAGGTGAAGATAGAGATAGAGAAACCTGTGACACTGCAAGTAACAGCCAATGGAGATGATTATCGTTTTAATTATTCGACTGATGGCAAAAGTTTTATAAATTTAGGAGGAACCGTTTCCGGTGATATTCTTTCTACTAATGTGGCTGGTGGCTTTACAGGAGCAATGATCGGCCTGTATGCAACATCTGTTGGTAATTAATTAGAAACCTTATCATTCTGTAATTATGAAAATACATCCTTTGAAGAATCTAAAAAATAGAAATATGATGAAATTTTTTATAGCAATGGCTATGTTATTGGTTAGTAGCGTTGCGAGTGCAGAAGATAAACAGATAGCAAGTCCTGATGGGAAGCTGGTGGTAACAGTTTCGGATAGAGATGGGAGACCCTCTTATTCTGTCAGTTATGACAATGTTCTCTTTTTAGAGCCATCTCCATTGGGGATTGTTGCAAATATCGGAGATTTTTCATCGGGGATGTCGCTAGAGAAAAATGTTTTAATAAACGAAATAGATGAAACCTATGAGCTACCTTCTATTAAACAGAGCAAGGTTCATTATGTGGCGAATGAAGCTGTATTTTTGTTTACACAACAAGGGAAAACAGTTTATGATGTTATATTCCGCATAAGTAATAATGATGTTGCTTTTAAATATAAGATGTATCCGCAAGGTGAGACACTAAATTGCGTGATTAGGAAGGAAGCCACAGGATTTGCGTTTCCTGACGGAACCACCACTTTCCTTTGTCCGCAAAGTAAACCGATGGGGGGATTTGCCCGTACTTCTCCAAGTTATGAGACGTCTTATACAGCAGATGATGTCGCAGGGAAAAATGGCTGGGGAGAAGGATATACATTTCCCTGTCTGTTCCGTAATGGAGATAACGGTTGGGTGCTTGTTTCCGAAACGGGAGTAAATGGCGGATATTGTGCGAGCCGTCTGTTGGGACAAAAAGGAGGAGTATATACCATTGGATTTCCGCAAGAAGGTGAAGCGAATGGGAATGGTACGGTTTCTCCGGGGATAGCATTACCGGGCGAGACGCCTTGGCGTACTATTACTTTAGGTAAGACTTTGGCTCCCATAGTGGAGACGACCGTTCCTTTTGATGTTGTAAAACCGCTTTATCCGGCAAAAGGAGAGTATACGTATGGCCGGGGTTCATGGAGCTGGATTATCGGTATGGATGGAAGTACTAATTACAAAGAGCAACTCCGGTATATTGATTTCTCGGCAGCGATGGGGTATCAATCTGTGTTGGTCGATGCCTTGTGGGATAAACAAATTGGGCGTGATAAAATTGAAGAATTGGCTAAATATGGGAAGGACAAAGGGGTAGCTCTTTATTTGTGGTATAATTCGAATGGGTATTGGAATGATGCTCCGCAAACTCCGAGAGGTATTATGGATAATGCGATAGCCAGACGTAAGGAGATGAAATGGATGCAAAGCATTGGTATCCGCGGAATAAAAGTTGACTTTTTCGGAGGTGACAAGCAAATGACTATGCAGTTGTATGAGGATATCTTGGCGGATGCAAACGAGTACGGCCTTCTGGTTATTTTTCATGGATGTACTTTGCCTCGTGGTTGGGAACATATGTTTCCTAACTACGCATCGAGTGAAGCTGTGTTGGCTAGTGAAAATCTTCATTTCTCTCAAGGTAGCTGTGATCATGAGGCTTTTAATGCCACCCTGCATCCGTTTATCCGTAACACGGTAGGTAGCATGGATTTCGGAGGTAGTGCATTGAACAAATATTACAATGCGGATAATGCTCCACGAGGAAGTCGACGGGTGACATCAGATGTCTTTGCATTGGCTACGGCGGTTTTATTTCAAAGTCCGGTACAACATTTCGCTTTGGCACCGAATAATCTGACTGATGCTCCTGCGTGGGCAATTGATTTTATGAAAGAGGTCCCAACGACTTGGGATGAGGTACGTTTCATTGATGGTTATCCTGGCAAATACGTTATTCTTGCCCGTCGTCATGGAGACAAATGGTATATTGCCGGAGTAAATGCGCAGAAGGAAACACTGAAACTTAAAATTAATTTGCCGATGTTCTCCAATGGAGAAAAGGTGAGACTGTATGGTGATGATAAGGCATTGCAGGGTAGCGTAAAACAAATAGAAATAGGTAAGAAACAAGAATTGCAATTGGCCATTCCTTGCAATGGTGGAATATTAATAACCCAATAACTTTAAACTGATAGAATATGAAAAACTTGAATTTTTGGGGTGTATCACTCCTGTTGGTTATGATGGCTGTTTCGGGAACGGCACAAAATCCTATTATCCAGACAAAATATACCGCTGATCCGGCTCCAATGGTATATAATGATACCGTTTTTCTTTATACCACTCATGATGAGGATGATGCCGAAGGTTTCAAAATGCTGGACTGGCTGCTTTATACTTCTACAGACATGGTAAACTGGACGGATCATGGTGCAGTCGCTTCCTTGAAGAGTTTCAATTGGGTGAAGCGTGATAACGGTGCCTGGGCAGAGCAAGTCATCGAACGTAATGGTAAATTTTATATGTATTGCCCGATTCACGGTAATGGTATCGGCGTATTGGTATCCGACTCTCCTTACGGTCCTTTCAAAGACCCTTTGAATAAACCGTTAGTATGGCAAAAAGAGCATTGGGATGATATCGACCCTACCGTATTTATTGATGATGACGGGCAAGCCTATATGTATTGGGGCAATCCAAATGTCTATTACGTGAAACTGAATGAGGATATGGTTTCTTATTCGGGAGAAATCGTAAAACTGGCTGATAAGCCGGAACATTATCAGGAAGGACCTTGGACGTATAAGCGGAACGGACATTATTATATGGCTTTTGCTTCAACTTGTTGCCCGGAAGGTATTGGCTATGCCATGAGTGACAAGGCTACCGGTCCATGGGTTACAGAAGGATATATCATGCGTCCTACGGAAAGAACCAGAGGCAATCACCCCGGAATTATTGATTATAAGGGGGACTCGTATGTGTTTGGCCTAAATTATGATTTGCTTCATCTGGAGACTTTCGATCATAAAGAGCGGCGTTCGGTATCTGTTGCAAAAATGCATTATAATCCGGATGGGACAATTCAGGAAGTCCCCTATTGGCAGGATACAAAACTGGAGCAAATCGGGACCTTTAATCCTTATCGCAGAGTGGAGGCTGAAACGATGGCTTGGGGGTATGGGCTGAAGACCGGGAATTTAGAGAATGGAGGTTTATATGTGACAGATATTGACAATGATGAATACTTGTGTGTGCGAGGTGTTGATTTTGGAGCAAAAGGGGCGAAGAAGTTTAGTGTCAGCGCTGCCTGCATTGAAAAAGGAGGAAATATTGAGATTCGTTTGGACGGTGTTGACGGACAGATAGTTGGTAATATCAGCATATCTTCTACAGGAGGAATGGATATCTATAAACTGATGTCATGCAAGATAAAGAATGCCAAAAGGGTGCATGATCTTTATTTTTGTTTTAAGGGAGAGAAAGGGAAGAAACTTTTCAATTTGGATTATTGGGAATTTAAATAGTTCCAATACACAGCAATTGTTTTTTAATTTTATATATCAAGAATATGGTCATGAGAAAACTGTTTGTTTTGTTTTTGTTACTACTATCCGGGATAATGGGATATGCAAGTGATACATTTCGTAATCCGGTTATTTATGCGGACGTTCCTGATATGTCTGTGATTAGGGTAGGTGATGATTTTTATATGATCAGTACTACAATGCATCTGATGCCCGGAGCGCCTGTCATGAAATCAAAAGATCTTGTAAATTGGGAAATTGTAGGTTATGTATTTGATAAACTGACGGATACTCCGAATTATGACCTGAAAGACGGTACTGTCTATGGACGGGGACAATGGGCGTCATCGATTCGTTATCATAATGGTAAGTTTTATGTATTCTTTTCCCCTAATGACAAGCCGCACAAAGGATATATTTATTCGACAACTGACCCGGGCGGTAAGTGGGAGTTGGTATCTCGTACACCGCATTTTCATGATGCATCTCTTTTCTTCGATGATGATGGTAAAGTGTATATTTTTTACGGGACAGGCTCTCTTGTTGAACTAAAGAGTGATCTTTCAGGAGTGCAACCCAATGGTGTCAATATGAAAATCTTCGAACGTGACGAGACGGAGAATGGACTGTTGGAGGGAAGCCAGGTGATAAAACATAATGGAAAGTATTATTTGTTGATGATTTCATGGCCGAGAAATGGCATCCGCAGAGAGGTATGTTATCGTGCTGATAATATAACCGGGCCATATAAAAAGAACGTGATTTTAGAAGATGCTTTTGATACGTATGGAGGAGTGGGACAAGGGAATATTGTTGATACACCGGACGGTCGTTGGTATGGCATGATATTTCAAGACCGTAACGGAGTGGGACGTGTTCCTACCTTGATGCCATGTCGTTGGGTAGACGGTTGGCCGATGCTGGGGGATGAAAATGGACATGTACCTTTGGTGATGGAGAAGCCGATTCAAGGCTATCCGGAAATCCCTTTGGTGGTAAGTGATGATTTTGATGTCTCCAAGTTAAAGCTTAACTGGCAGTGGAACCATAATCCGATGAACGATTTCTGGTCCTTGAGTGAACGTCCCGGTTACTTGCGGCTTAAGACGGATCGGATAGTCGATAATTTGTATGCTGCTCCCAATACCATCACACAGCGTATGGAAGGACCTGCGTGTAGTGGAACTATTTCTATGGATATATCCCACATGAAAGATGGGGATGTCGCCGGATTTAGTGCATTTAACGGGGATTCGGGGTTATTGTCTATAATAATGGATGGAAATAAGAAATATCTCACAATGAGTACGAATGTTGTAGAATTGAATGATTCTGACAAAGCGATTCTGAAAGTTGACGCTGTTGAGGAAGAGCGGATAGGCTTGGATCAGAATATGATTTATCTGCGTATTGACTGCGATTTTAGTCAGCATCGTGATTTGGCTACTTTCTATTATAGTTTGGATAATCGCAAATGGATAAAGGTCGGACAGGATTTCAAAATGAAGTTTGATTTTACCAAGTTTTTTATGGGAACAAAGTTTGCCATATTCAATTATGCTACGAAAACGAAAGGTGGATATGTGGATATTGATTTCTTTCATTATAAAAAAATAGAAATGTAATACATTGATAATCAGTGTGATTGTTTTACTGTGCTACAAGGGAAAAGATAGATGTAACATTGAAAATGAAGATGTTATTTTGGAAAAGAAGCCCGTAACATAATTATGTCTGTAGTTTTATGAGCTGGGATATCTTTGCAGAAAAGATCAGTAATTCATATTTGATTATAAAGAAAATAAGAAGTATTATGAAGAATACACAGGTTATGCAATCAATGTCAATCGTTTGGCTCTCCATATTTATGTTAGGGATAACAATGATGTCATGTAACTCAAAGAAAGAACAACAATTACCGACTATTGGAAAATTTGTGGCTCTCTTTGATTATTTTTCCTACAAAGGAAATGATGATTTTTATATTTCCAATCCTCTGTCAGGTGAAGATTATTTTTATAATCCTATTTTGCCAGGATGGTATTCCGATCCTAGTGTTTGCACAAATGGAGAAGGTGATTATTTCCTGGTAACATCTACATTCACCTATTTTCCCGGTGTTCCTATTTTTCACAGCAAGGATTTGGTGAATTGGAAACAGATAGGACATGTGTTGAATCGCGCTTCGCAATTAGTGAAGATGGAAGGACAGAAAGTGAGTGGCGGTATTTTTGCTCCGGCTATTTCTTATAATCCGTATAACAAGACATATTATATGGTAACAACCAATGTCGGAGCCGGGAATTTCTTTGTTAAGACGCAAGACCCGTTTGGTGAATGGTCGGAACCCGTCATGTTGCCGGAGGTCGGAGGTATTGATCCTTCTTTCTTTTTTGATGAAGATGGTAAGGCATATATTGTTAATAATGATGAGGCTCCGGATAATAAACCTGAATATAGCGGACACCGTACTATACGCATACAAGAGTTTGATGTGAAGGCGGATAAGACGATCGGTCCCCGTAAAATTCTTGTAAACAAAGGAGCTCAACCGGCAGATAAACCAATTTGGATAGAAGGCCCTCATTTATATAAAATAAATGGAAAGTATTTCTTGATGTCCGCCGAAGGTGGAACGGGGAACTGGCATTCGGAAGTGATTTTCCGTGGTGATTCTCCGATGGGTAAATTTCTTCCATGGAAAAACAATCCGATTCTGACGCAAAGACATTTGAATTCTGACCGTCCTAATTCGGTAACCTGTGCTGGTCATGCAGACTTGATTCAAACAAAAGAGGGAGATTGGTGGGCTGTTTTTCTGGCTTGTCGCCCTATTAATAATCAGTTTGAGAATTTGGGACGTGAAACATTTATGATGCCGGTGAAATGGAGTGAAGACGGATTCCCGTACATGACACAAGGCGATGATTCAGTACCTATGATTGTAAAACGTGAAGGTGCGAAACGCGATACGACAGTTACTTATGGTAATTTCGAGTTAATAGAGAACTTTGATTCTCCTGTACTTGATATGCCATGGATGACTTTAAGAACTTCTGCATCCGATCTATATTCTTTGTCGGAAACACCCGGATATTTGACCTTGAAGTGTGCAGATATTAGCGCTACGGAGAAGAAGACTCCGGCATTTGTCTGCCGTCGGTTGCAACATCATAAATTTGAATGTGCTACCCGTATGTTGTTCAATCCTTCTGACGACAAGGAAATGGCAGGAATGCTGTTGTTTAAAGATGAGACGCATCAATATTTCTTCTGCTTGAATAAAGTGGGTGAGAATAAAAATATTTCTCTGAAACAAATTGGTGAAAAGGAACAGACATTGGCTTCAGATGAAATAGACGCAAATACAAATGAAGTATATTTGAAATTAGTATCTCAAGGAATTGGTTACGATTTCTATTATTCTATTGATGGTGAAAAAAGCTGGAAACTGCTTTGTAAAGATGTAGATTCCAGTTATCTCTCTACTACAACGGCTGGTGGATTTACTGGTACTACAATCGGATTATACGCTACTTGCAAATAATTATTTTTTTATATAAATCTAATACTAGTAACTATGAGTGGTATTTATAATGACGGCTAGTGCAATTAAAAAAAGAATGATGATTAGAAAACAATGTGGTTAATTAACATCTTAAACTAATGGTAATGAAAAATGTAACGAAGAAAATTCAAAAGATTCCTTACTTGTTTCTCCTTATGTTGTTTAGTTTTGTAACAGCACAAGCACAAAAAGAAATGACGGTGAGGGGAACAGTTCTTGACAGTAATGGTGAGACGATTATTGGGGCCTCAGTAGTTTTAAAGGGTAATAATTCAATAGGTACGATTTCAGATATAGATGGAAATTTTGTATTGACCGTACCCAATGAGAAGTCTACCCTTATTGTTTCGTATGTAGGAATGAAGCCACAGGAAGTAAAAGTGGTTTCCAAAGGTCTTATTAAAGTGGTGTTGGAAGATGATACTAAACAACTGGAAGAAGTCGTAGTTGTAGGTTACGGACAACAGAAGAAAGCGAGTGTGGTAGGTGCTATCACGCAGACCACTGGAAAAGTATTGGAACGGGCGGCTGGCATTTCTGATATTGGTGCGGCGTTAACCGGTAACCTGCCGGGGGTTATAACGACTCAAAGCTCCGGTATGCCGGGTGAGGAAGAACCGAAAATCACAATACGTGGGACTAGTTCATGGAATAATAGTGACCCGTTGGTACTGGTGGATGGCATAGAACGTCCGATGAGCAGTGTGGATATTGCTTCTGTACAATCTATTTCTGTCTTGAAGGATGCTTCTGCAACTGCTGTTTATGGTGTGAAAGGTGCAAATGGTGTCATTTTAGTAACGACCAAACGCGGAACTGAGGGAGCTGCCCAAATAAACATTGCAGCCAATGCCACGATGAAGATACCTTCTAAACTTCCTAACAAGTTGGATTCTTATGATGCTTTGATGGCGCGTAATATGGCTATTGAGCATGAGTTGAGCTTGTATCCGGATTCATGGTCGTACATAAAGCCGCAGGCAATAATTAATAAGTATCGTAATCCGGCAAATTTGGAAGAAGCGGAACGCTATCCGAATGTGGACTGGCAGGATGTATTGTTCAAAGACTATGCGATGTCCTACAATGCAAATGTGAATGTCAGCGGTGGTACTCGATTTGTAAAATATTTCGCTTCTGTCGATTATGTGCATGAGGGAGACTTGTTCGATGTATTTGATAATGGGCGTGATTATAATTCCGGTTATGGGTATGACAGAATTAATGTACGTAGTAATCTGGATTTCCAGATAACCAAGAGTACTGTTTTTAAGGTTAATGTAGCAGGCTCTAATGGATACAAGAAAACTCCTTATAATAATTCCAATTATGATAGTTCGGCCGACTGGTCGATTGCCCAGCAGTGGGCGGGGGGCGTATAATATTGCTCCGGATGTATTCCTTCCGAAATATTCGGATGGTTCGTGGGGATATTATCCGAATATCTCGAATGTTACCAACTCTGCAGAAAATGTGTCATTGGGAGGTACGATGACTACCACTACTACACAGATAACAACTGACTTTGCATTGGAGCAGGATTTGAGCTTTATAACGAAAGGATTGAGTGCAAGAGCTATGGTTTCTTGGGATAATACTTTTGTAGAATGGAAGCGCGGTATCAATGACCTATATAACGACGCACAACATAAATGGATTAATCCGGATACAGGTGAGGTCAGTTATAAAAAGTCGTATGACAACAATACTGGTTTTGATTTTATGCAGGGTGTAATGTGGAATACGGAAGGTGGTGAAGTCAAGAATTGGGCGACACAGCGTAATCTTAATTATCAGGCACAATTAAATTGGGCCCGTAGTTTTGGAAAGCATAATGTTACCCTTATGGGATTGTTCAGTCGTCAGGAAACGGCTACAGGAAGTGAAATTCCTCACTATCGTGAAGACTGGGCATTCCGTACTACTTATAATTGGTCGGATCGGTATTTTATTGAATATAATGGTGCTTATAATGGTTCCGAGAAGTTCAGCAAAGAAAATCGTTTTGCGTTTTTTAATTCCGGTGCTATCGGATGGATGGTTAGTGAAGAACCGTTTATGAAATTCTTGAAAGAACGCAGAATTTTGGATATGTTGAAAATTCGTGCTTCTTACGGTGAAATTGGTGATGATAATGTAAAAACACGTTGGTTGTATATGAACCAATGGGCTTACGGCGGAACCTCGTCTTTGGATGTAGATCGTGGTGAAAGCCCATATACTTGGTATCGTGAATCAGCAGTAGGTAATTCTGATGTGCATTGGGAGAAAGTAAAGAAATTGAATTTTGGTATTGATTACTCGTTTTTGGATGGCTTGTTTGCAGGTAGCGTGGAAGTCTTTCGTGATAAACGTACTGATATTCTGGTGGGTGGAAGCGATCGGGCTATTCCTTCTTATTTTGGTACTACAGCAGTTACCGCTAACTTAGGTAAGGTTAGAACCAAAGGTTATGAGTTGGAACTTCGTATCAACAAGACATTTTCCAATAGGATGCGCGTTTGGGCTAATATGAGCATGACCCATGCGGAAAATAAGATACTTGAAAAAGACGATGCTCCATTGTTGGCTGGGTATCAAAAGGTGGCTGGTTATGCCATTGGTCAGAATAAGGCATATATTGATAATGGATATTTGAATTCTTATGACGATGTGATTGGTAGCCCGCAGCATGATACAAACAATTCACAACGTCTTCCCGGAGACTATTATATCGTCGATTTCAATGGTGATGGCGTAGTCGACAGCAAGGACCAAGCTCCTTACGGTTACTCTGATACTCCACAGAACACATATAATGCTACTCTTGGCTTTGAGTGGAAGGGATTCAGCGCTTTTGTACAGTTCTATGGTGTAAATAATGTGACTCGTGTCGTTCAGTTGACCAGTTTCGGCAGTCAGATGAATACGGTGTACGACCAGGGTAGTTGGTGGTCTGAGGCTGGCGATGCGGCCGATGTTGTAACTCCGCGCTGGTTGTCAAAGGTGAGCGGTTACAGTAATGGTACGCAATACTATTATGACGGTTCTTACATTCGTCTGAAAAATGCAGAGATAGCCTATACCTTTACAGATGGATGGGTGCGAAAACTCGGGGTGAAAAATTTGAAGATTTACTTAAATGGAAACAACTTATGGGTATGGTCTAAGATGCCGGACGACCGTGAATCGAATTATGCAGGTTCGGGCAATCAAGGGGCGTATCCTACGGTGAAACGTTTCAACTTAGGTGTTAAATTTACATTATAATCAAAGTACTATGAGAAAAATATATAGAACTCTTTTATGCGGTAGCTTATTGCTCTTCTCGTTGGGATTTTCATCTTGTGAGGACTATCTGGACAAGGAAGCTGACTCTACCGTGTCTGAAGAAGAAGCATTTAAGAACTTTAGGAATTTTCAGGGGTTTATCGAGGAAATATACAACTGTATTCCTGATAAGGAGAAGAACAATTATACTACTTCCTGGAACTGGGGAGATGATGAAATATTCAACCCGGAAGGTGACAGCCACATGACGCATCAGGTCGATTTGGGTAACTTCCGTGCATGGTCTACCAATAATCAATGCTGGCTCTATCGTACCGGCAGTGATCCTACGGCTACTTATCATCCGAACAGTGACGGCAATGCTAAGTTTAAACATTCACTGTGGCCACATGCATGGTATTGTATACGTAAGGCTAACATTGGCATCGCTAATCTAGAAAGGTTAACGGAAGCTACGGATGAGGAGAAAAACCTGATTGCCGGTCAACTTTATTTTTTCCGTGCATGGTGGCACTTTGAAATGATGCAATATTTTGGCGGATTGCCCTATATTGATACAGTCTTATCTGCTACAGAGAAAATGTCTTTGCCACGTCTGAGTTATCAGGAATGTGCGGATAAAGCGGCAGCCGATTTCCGTATGGCAGCGGATTTGCTTCCTATTAATTGGGATAACACAACTGTTGGCAAACAAACCGCGGGTAAGAATGATTTGCGTATCAACAAGATTATGGCATTAGGCTATCTGGGCAAGAATTATCTTTGGGCTGCCAGTCCTTTGATGGAGCATGGTGCGCAGCTAGGTGGAAGCAATACTTACAATTACAATACAGAATATGCAAAAAAAGCTGCAGAGGCATTCGGAGAGTTACTGACACTTGTCGAAAGCGGGCAGACGCAATATGCATTGGCGCAGTTTGATTATAGTGATATTTACAATCATACCAAATCGGCATCTGCTTCTGATAGTTATTCTGAAATATTCTATACTACTGGTCAGAACTGGAAAATGCCGGGTACTACAGAAGCTATTTTCCGTGGTCCGTCCGAAGACTTCAACGGTAGTAACTGGAATATGACCAAATTGTGGGGACCTAAAATTTATGGTTTGGTTGAACATGATAATATCATTCACCAGCCTACCGCCAACTATGTGAATTTGTATGGTATGGAGAACGGTTTGCCATTGAGTGAAGATGAAACAAAATCCGGTTTTAGAAAGAATTTTCCATTTAGAAATCGTGATGCCCGTTTTTATCATGACATAGTTTTTGACGGATTCCATTATGTCAATGCAGCTATTCCTGAAGCAGACAAGGAATTCTTGCGCTATTGCACCCTGTATACGGGTGGAGCTATGAGAGCCGTGGCCAATGCCAGCCGTACCGGCTATTTCATCCAGAAATTAGTACCGCATCAGGCTAATAAATATGATGGGCTCTATAATTGGTCAGGTAACCTGCATACATACTTACCTTACATGCGTTTGGCGGATATTTATCTGATGTACGCTGAGGCTTGTGCGGCAGTAGATGGTGCTGCAGGTAAATCTACGAATTTTGGTAAAACGGCCGAAGATGCGATCAATACTTTGCGTAAACGTGCGGGAGTAGGCCCTGTTGGTGGAGGAGAGCCGGGTGATGAAAAAGGTACTCTTTGTCCGGAATATATTTCCAATTCCCGGAAATTTATGGATGAAGTTCGTCGTGAACGTGCTGTCGAGTTGTCTTTCGAAGGTTTCCGCTTTAACGATTTGCAGCGTTGGTTGCTGCTGACCGAAGAACCCTATATTATTAAGACTTCACAAGAATTCGAACGTGTAGAGAATGAAGACTTTTATAAGAATAATGATCCGGCAGAGGCAGAAGTGAGAAACTTCCGTGAGGTGACTATTTTGAAACGGGTATTTGGAACGAAGCATTACTGGTTCCCCTTATTGGATAATGACGTGTATCTGTATGCTGAATTCCCGCAGAATCCGGGATGGTAATTCCTTATGGTTACTGAATGTATAATTATAAATGAATAAACAATGAAACATATATATAGAAGATTCATTCTCAGTGCAGTGCTTGTTTTTCCGGTTGTTATTTCTACCGGTGCACAAGAGTTGGCAGGGGATAATGCAAGTTCGCTGCAAAACGATTCGTTGGTGCAGGTAGCTTTCCGAAAGGTTTCTCAGAGCAATTTATTAGGAGGTGTCTCAGTAGTAAATGTAGAGGAATTGACGAAGAAAAATTACAATACATGGAGCTTGACCGATATGCAGGGATATGTCGGTGGTTACAATGGAAACTCATTGTGGGGAATGGATGAAAAGCTGATATTGGTGGACGGGGTACCTCGCAATATTGATTATATTTCTCCTACGGAAATCAGCCAAATAACCTTTTTGAAAGGTGCGCAAGCTGTGGTGCTCTATGGTAGTCGTGCGGCTAAAGGAGTAATTATGATTACAACCAAAAGAGGTAAGAGTACGGACCTTCAAGTAGATGTACGTGCTAATACAGGGTTTTATGTCGCAAAGAGTTACCCCGAATATTTAGGTTCGGCCGAATACATGACTCTTTATAATGAAGCACGTGCCAATGACGGGCTCGGTACTCTCTATAGCGCGGAAGATATTTACCATTATGGATCCGGTGAGAATCCTTATCGTTATGCTAATGTGAATATGTATTCGTCGGACTATATCAAGAAGGCATATAATCGTTCGGATGTTACAGCCGAAATTTCGGGTGGCAATCATCGTGCCCATTTTTATACGAATATAAATTATCTTCGTTCCAATGACGTTTTCAAAATCGGTGAAGCGAAGCATAATGGGACCAATGGTTTAAATATTCGCGGTAACGTAGATTTGACATTGAATGACTTTATTACAGCTTATGTGAATGCTAAAGTATCTTTCTATTCACGTCGTAGTGCCAATGGCTCTTATTATTGGAGTGCGGCATCTGCATTGCGTCCCAATCGTATTTCTCCGTTGATTCCGTTGAGCTATATTGATGCAAATGCAGCCAGTGCATGGGATTTGGTGGCGAATAGCAATAATATAGTTGATGGAAAATACTTTTTGGCAGGAACACAATCTGATATGACAAATGTATTTGGCGATTATTATGCTTCAGGTTATAGCAAAGCAACAGATCGTTCGTTCCAGTTTGATGCGGGAGTGAACATTGGTTTGGACAAGGTGTTGAAAGGACTCTCTTTTCATACTCGGTTTTCTGTAGATTACTCTACTGCTTATATCACTTCTTATAATAACAGCTATGCCACATATGCTCCTACCTGGTCTAATAATGGGGGAAAGATATTATTGTCGGTTTGACAAAATACAATGAGGATAAGAAGTCTGGTGTGCAGAATATCAGCGGCAGTTCGGATAACCAGACTGTTTTATTCTCCGGTCAGTTCGATTACGAGAACACTTTTAATGATGATCATCATTTGGCTGCCATGTTAATAGCCTCCGGTTATCAACAAAGTTATTCAGGAGAATATCATAAGACAAGCAATGTAAATTTGGGCATGCAGTTGGGATATAACTTCCGCAATAAATATTATGCCGATTTTGGTGGGGCTGTTATACATTCTGCAAAGTTGGCTCCGGGACATCGTAATGCTTTCTCACCTTCTTTGACATTGGGCTGGAGATTATCCAACGAGAGCTTTCTGGAAAAATCTCCGGTAGTGGACGAACTGATGTTGAGTGTGTCTGGCAGTATCTTGAATACGGATTTGGGAATTGACAACTATTATATGTATGATGGTTATTACAACCAATCGGACGGTGCATGGTGGGGATGGCGCGAGAGTGTATCACTACACTCTACTAACTCTAAACAAGGGGCGAATGAAGACTTGAGCTTTATCAAGCGTAAAGAGCTTTCTGTTAATCTGAAAACTTCTTTATGGAACCGGATGATAACAGCGGATGCATCTTTCTTTGTTAATTCAATCGAAGGTAAAATCGTGACTTCTACTACTCAGTATCCGGAGTATTTCTTCACTTATTACCCGACCGCTTCGTTTCGTCCGTACATCAACTACGATAATGACCGTCGCATGGGATTTGATTTCAACGTAAACTACAACAAACGTTTCGGTAAGGTTGATTTTACAGCGGGCGTTACCGGAACTTACTATACAACGAAAGCTACCAAGCGGGATGAATTGCATCAGGATAAATACCAATACCGTAAAGGATATGCTGTTGACGGTATTTGGGGATTACAGTGCATCGGATTCTTCAAGGATGAGCAGGACATCATAGATTCTCCTGAACAGCGTCTTGGCGGTACAATAAGACCGGGTGATTTGAAATATGTAGATCAGAATAATGACGGTATAATTGATGATAAAGATCAGGTTTATCTGGCTCGTGGCGGTTGGTATGGAGCTCCCTTGGCGTTGGGTATAAACTTGACTGCTAAATGGAAAGGATTAACTTTCTTTGTATTGGGTACAGGTGAGTTTGGCGGACATGCCATGAAAAACAACGAGTCTTATTATTGGATATCCGGTGAAGATAAATACTCGGCAGTAGTCCGGGGGCGTTGGACTCCGGAAACGGCAGCAACAGCTACTTATCCGCGTTTGACTACAGAAAGTGGAACTAATAACTTTTATTCTTCCGACTTCTGGATGTATAAGACGGATGCTTTCCGTCTGGCAAAAGTACAGGTCACGTATGATCTACCTTCCAAGTGGTTTAAGAATAGTTTTGTTCATGGAGTATCCGCATATATCAGCGGTTCTGATTTACTCACAATATCCAAGGAACGCAAGGCGCTGGAATTGAATGTTGGCTCCGGCCCGCAATGCCGCTTCTATAATTTAGGTGTGACTGCAACTTTCTAATACAGATTATTTCAATAATTAAAGAACGAAATTATGAAAAATATATTCAAATTATTGGCTTTCTTACCTCTGCTGACTGCTTGTGACGATTTGTTTGAACCGGCACTGGAGAACAACAGAGATCTTGAAGCTATGCATAAAGAGCCGAGCTATGCGCAGGGTATACTTGCGAACGCTTATATTATACTCCCTTACGAAACTTCACCTACAAGTGACTTGGCTACGGATGATGCTGTGACTAATGAGATTTCCAGTAACTATCTGCGAATGGCTACAGGTTCCTGGACTGCCAATAATAATCCGGTTTCCCAATGGCAGAATCGTTTCAACGCTATCCTGTATATCAATCTTTTTTTAGAGAATGTGGATAAGGTAGAATGGGCGAAAGACGAACGTATCTCTACTATGTTTCTTGATCGTTTGAAAGGAGAGGCTTATGGGTTGCGTGCACTGCATATGTATTATTTGTTACGTGCACATGGTGGTAAGATTGCGGACGGCACATTGATGGGAGTACCTATTATTTTGAAATCAGAAGGACCGGATGCGGATTTTAATCATGCTCGTGCCACTTATTCCGATTGCGTGAAGCAAATAATGGAAGATGCCGGTAAGGCTATCGAATTATTGCCGCTCGATTATAAGAAATTTGCAGATAGTGAGATACCGGAAAAATATAGGAAACATCGGTGTGACGAATGCGAGTGATTATCGGCGTGTTTGTGGTGAAGAATATAGAGGGTTGATGAGCGGACGGATTGCATTGGCAGTCCGTGCACAAACGGCTCTGTTAGCTGCCAGTCCGGCATTTCAAAGCGGGTCGGGAATGACTTGGGAACAAGCTGCCGATTATGCTGCTGAAATTATAGAGAAAGCTAACGGTGGCGGCGGCTGCGGGCTGGATGCAGATGGATTGGAGTGGTATACACTTGCGGATAAAGATTATGGAACGGGCGGCAGTCCCGCCGAGGTTATCTGGCGTAGTAGTACAGATGATAATAATACATTGGAAACAGCTAACTTTCCTCCATCACTTTACGGAAACGGTCGTGTCAATCCTACCCAGAATCTGGTGGATGCCTTTCCTATGGCGAATGGTTACCCTATTTCTGAAACATCAGGCAATTACAATGCAGAAAACCCGTATGATAACCGTGATCCGCGTTTGGCAAAATACATCGTTTACAATGGTAGCAAGCAAGGTCCTAGTGATACGGAAATTATTACAGGGACTTACGGTACGAATACGGACGTTGTGAATAAGGAAAGCGGAAAGTCTACTCGTACAGGTTATTACTTGCGGAAACTATTGCGTAAAGAGTGTAACCCTAATTCACAGTATAATACAAAGAAGAAGCATTATACGGCACGTATCCGTTATACAGAGATGTTTCTGATTTATGCGGAGGCGGCTAATGAGGCTTGGGGACCACAGAATAATCATGGACATCTTTTTAGTGCTTATGATGTAATCAAAGCCATTCGTACGCGTGCCGGTTTAGGTCTGGATAATGGAGATGCTTATTTGGAGAGCATAAAGGATAATAAAGACAAGATGCGTGAACTAATCCGTAATGAACGCCGTATCGAACTTTGTTTTGAGAATTTCCGTTTCTGGGATTTACGTCGCTGGAATGTTGATTTGACCAAACTGAATGAAACTGCTCTTGGGGTGGAAATAAGCAAGAGCGGTTCTATAATGAGCTACTCTCCGCTTACGGTAGAGAAAAGAAAGTATGAGGAGTATATGATTTACGGGCCAATACCTTTTGCTGAAGTAATGAAGTGGAGCAATCTGGAACAGAATGCCGGTTGGAAATAATTGTAAAATAATAAATAATGAAGCATATGAAATTAATTAAATTAATATTTGCCATGTCAGTTGGAGTTTTTGTTTCATGGACGATGACATCCTGTGAAAATCAAGATAATGAATTTCCTGATTATGAGGGCGGCACTTCAGTCTATTTTGCAACCCAGTATCCGGTGAGAACGTTGGTTATGGGTGAAGATGAGTATGATACGACGTTGGACAACGCTCATAAATGTAAGATTAATGCTACTATGGGCGGTGTTTATGCTAATAAGAAGGATATCACGATAGATATTGAAGTAGACAATACATTGTGTGATAACCTTTATTACTCGTACACTTCTACATCTGAGAATGTGCCGGTAAAAGCTATGCCTTCCAATTACTATACATTATCCGATGATAAGATCACTCTGAAGAATGTATTGATGGATGGTGTGGAAGTCTCATTTACTGATGCTTTCTTTGCTGATCCCGAAGCGCTGACCGCTACCTATGTCATACCTTTGGTAATGACAGGTGTGACTAATGCTGACCGTATTTTGAATGGTACTTTGTCCGAAGGAGCAGAAGCCGTCAGATGTAATTCGTCAGTGTGGTTGGTGCAACCACAGGATTATGTACTTTATTGTGTGAAATACATCAATAAATGGACTGGTAAGTATCTGCGTCATGGCGTGGACAAAGTGACAGAAAACGGGACAACTACCGAGAATGATCGTCATAACGAGTATGTAGAAGATGATGAAATATGTCAGACTGTAACAAAATCCTTGACTGAAACCATTCTTACAGTTACTACCAATTTGGGGACAACGGACAATCCGCGTAATATCAGTTATAAGTTACTGCTGGCTTTTAATGGCGATGAATGTGTGGTTTCCGGGTTGGACGGCGTTACGGCTACTGGTACAGGTAAGTTTGTTCAAGACGGTGAGAAGAATAGTTGGGGCAATAAAGATCGTGATGCCATTTATTTGAAGTATACTGTGGATTTCAGTAATGGATTAAAGTTTGAAACAGAAGATACATTGGTTGCGCATAGTCGTGGTGTGGCAAGAGAAGATTTTACGCCGGTCTATGTGAAGAATTAATCGTTAAACTAGAAGAATATGAAATACTATAATAGAATTTTACTGCTTGCTATGGTTGTCGGAATAACTGTATCTTGTGCGGATGCGCTTTTTGCGGACTACAAGACGGAGAAACCGGAGAGTCTGAAAAAGTATGAGTACTTGAACGAATATGGTGATTTGAAAACATATATTGATCGTATCTCCCATCCCGACTTCAAGTTGGGAACGGGAGTCACGGTGAGTGACTTCTTGAAGCAAGATTTGGTTTATACTTTGACTGTCAATAACTATGACGACGTGACGGCTGGTAATGCCATGAAATATAGCTCCTGTGTAGATGCCAAAGGAAATATGGATTTCGGTACAGTCAAGAAGTTTGTGAAAACTGCTAAAGAAACGGGAATCAGTATTTACGGGCATACGCTCTGTTGGCATTCACAGCAGCAAAATGCTTATTTGAATGGGCTGATTGCTGATAAAGAACCGGAACCGGTTCCTGGAAGTTCAGAAATCGCACTTCATATAAAAACCTCGAAGCCTCAAGCGAATGTATGGGATTGGGAATTGTATTATGATTTAGATGAATCATTAATAGCAAATCAAGAATATACCATAAGTGTGCGGATGAAGGCTTCTTCGGCTATAACCTTTCCGTTCTGGCCCGGGAAGAAAGATGGATCTGACACTCAATATGGTGCAGGGACTTTTTCAGCGGGTGAGCAATGGTCAACTAACACATTCACGTTTACGCCTTCTGCTGATATAGATAGGTTACGATTCTGTTTCGGTTTGTTTGGCGGTGATTTGTATTTTGATGATTTAACATTGACTGCCGCGGGCTCTGATAGAAATTTGATTATAAACTCTACTTTCGAAGAAAGCAAAGATTTGTCCCGATGGAGCAAAGCGAGTTGGATTGATTTTACCTATGGTATAGAGGAGGTTCAGGAAAGTGGATCCGTGTTAACTAATGTATATATATTAGAGGATGACTTTTCAAGTGGAACAGCTATGATGGGGTGGGGAAATAATTCGACTCGGCAGGTGATTGACGGAGTACATCAAATGACAAATTCGTCGGAAGTAAATCCTTGGGAAGCACAGGCTGGCTATGATTTTTCAGCTCCTTTGACAGAAGGGACTACCTATTTCTTAAAGATGAAGATTAAAGGCAGTGTAGCAGGTAGTATTGGGGCGGCCTTTCAAAAACCGGACGGATTTGCCGGGCGTGGTGACTTCCCTTCTATACCAATTACAACAGAATGGGAAGAGGTTACTGTATTTACCAACTGCACGGGAGATGCGGCTACTCGTATTCTTTTTAATTATGGGAAGTATGTCGGTACCATCTATATTGATGATTTGTCTATATATTGGCAGAAATCGGGTAATACGATTCCTCTGACTCCGGAAGAGAAAGAAGAAATCCTAACGAACGAATTGGAGCGTTGGATTAAAGGTATGTTGGAATCTTGCGGTGGTTATGTTAAGGCATGGGATGTCGTGAATGAACCTATTTCCGGAAAAGATTCGGATGGGGATGGCTATTACGATCTTCAGTCAGCTTCTCAAACAGATGATAATGGTGTCTCCGGTGAGAACTTCTATTGGCAGGATTATTTGGGTGATGATTACGCCCGTATTCCGATTAAGTTTGCGCGTAAGTATTTTGCGGAGTTCGGTGGTAATCCTGATGAGTTGAAGCTTTTTATTAACGACTATAATCTGGAATCCGACTGGGATCAGAATAAGAAGTTAAAGAGCTTGATACATTGGATCGAACGTTGGGAGTCTGACGGGGAAACAAAGGTGGACGGTATCGGTACTCAAATGCATGTGTCTTACTATATGAATCCTGCTACTCAGGCTAGTAAGGAAAACGCCATTATCAATATGTTTACCCTGTTAGCTTCTACCAGTAAGCTCATAAAGATCACAGAATTGGATATGGGGATTGTCGATGCAACCGGTGAAACGATACTGACAGAGAATCTGACAGACGAAATGCAGCAGAATATGTCTGATTTCTATCAGTTTATTATTGAGAAATACTTTGAGATTATTCCAGTGGCACAGCAATATGGCATCACTCATTGGAGTCCGACAGACAGCCCTTCTGAAAACTCCTTCTGGAGAAAAGGACAACCAATTGGTCTGTGGGATTTGAATTACAATCGCAAACCTGTCTATGTTGGTTTCCTTGAAGGTTTGAAAAATGGTACTGCCAGTAAATAAATGAGATAGAGAACTATCATGTAGTTTATGCTGATTTAGATTAGGCACGCTCGTCCGGATAGCGGAGTCTCTCGATAGAGCTCCGCTATTATTTTAAATAGATGTAATTAAATAGATTGATGAAATTATGAAAAGAATAATAGGTATATTAACTTTGTCTTGTCTGCTGTTTTCTGCTTGTGGCAAGGATGAAATTTCGCAAGAGGAAAATGAAAAGAAAACAGAAGAAACAACAGTCGGTGATGATACCGGTGGTGATAAATCGGATGATGATCCTGATTCTCCGAAACTGGTTGTTTCTTTACATGTAGAGGGACGTTATCTGAAAAATGAACAAGGGAAAATTGTCAACTTGCATGGATTTACGCAGACCTATAGTCCCTATTTTAATAACAACGCATGGAGTAATTATGATGTAAGCAGTTGCCTTAGCTATAACAAAAGTATGGTGGATAAAATACTGGCTGCCGGATGGAAATTTAACTTTGTACGTCTGCATATGGATCCTTATTGGAGTGATGATACTACGCTGCCTTATGTACGTTATGAAGAACATGAACGTTTTTCGGAAACACGTTTCAAGAAGTACCTGAAAGAGTTGTTTGTCCCGATGGCGGAATATTTTATTTCTAAAGGGATGTATGTGGTGATGCGCCCGCCGGGAGTTTGTCCACATGCAGGTGATACTGAAGATAACAGGTATCTAGGTATAGAGTTGGGAGATTCTTATCAGGAGTTTCTACTGAAAGTGTGGGACATTGTATCGCAGAATGCTGTTGTGAAGAATAATCCTGGGATTATGTTCGAGTTGGCTAATGAACCCGTTCATATAAAAGGTGCAGACGGTATATATGGAGGAGACGGTGATGCTTGCTTCATTAATATGCAAAAGTATTTTCAGGCGATTGTTGATAAAATACGTGGAAATGCTTGTAACAATATCATTTGGGTACCCGGATTGGGCTGGCAATCTCAGTATAGTGGCTATAAAGACCATCGTATAGAAGGAGAAAATATAGGTTTTGCCGTACACTGTTATCCGGGCTGGTATGGAAGTGATGCCGAACAGGACAGTGGTGAAGGAAATGGATCCTCTATAGGAGGGGGATATGAACCTTTCCAACGTGGTTGGGACAAGCAAGTAGGTCCGGTAGCTAGTTTTGCTCACTGAGATAGACTGGGCACCGAAGAAATATGATGCAACATGGGGGAAAAGTATTACGGGAGTGGCGAAAGGCGGAGGTTTTGGAGCTAATTTCAAATACATAGCCGATCAATCCGGCAATGTTTCCTGGCTGTTCTTTACTACAAAGTCTCATGAACTGGCTGCTTTTAGGGATGTAGCGGGTGAACCGGGAAACTATACTTTTTTGAATGACCCGGAAGCGTGCCCGTGGGCTATTTATCACTGGTTTAAAGAGTATGCTGAAATGGATGAATAATAATATCAATTTTGTTACAAAATGAAAAATATTATTTTATTGAGCTGTATGTTATGTGCAAGCATATTTGCCTTTGCACAAGACCCTAATTTCCATATTTACCTTTGTTTAGGACAATCCAATATGGAAGGGAATGCAAAGATTGAAGCGCAGGATACGTGCAATGTCAATGAACGTTTTCTGATGATGGCGGCTGTTGACTGTCCGTCTTTGGGACGTGTCAAAGGACAGTGGTATAAGGCTATTCCTCCGTTAGTACGTTGCCATACAGGGTTAACACCGACCGATTATTTCGGGCGTACGTTGGTGAAAAGGTTGCCTGATAATATTAAGGTAGGTGTTATCAATGTAGCTGTAGGTGGTTGCAGGATTGAACTGTTTGATGAGGAGAATTGCGAAGAACATATTGCCTCTCAACCGGAATGGCTGAGAATTACCGTGAAAGCATACGGTAATAATCCTTATCGTAGACTAAAGGAATTGGCTGTAGAAGCACAGAAAGCTGGGGTGATTAAAGGTATTTTGTTGCATCAAGGCGAGTCTAATACCGGTGATAAAGAGTGGCCTCAAAAAGTAAAGAGAGTCTATGAGAATCTGTTGAGGGATTTGAATCTTCAGGCAAAGGATGTTCCCTTACTGGCGGGAGAAGTAGTGCATGCCGACCAGAATGGCAGATGTGCAAGCATGAATGAGATAATCAATACGCTGCCACAGGTGATTCAGAATGCGTACGTGATTCCTTCTTCAGGCTGTCCTGCCGCAGAAGATAATTTGCATTTCACGGCAGAAGGATACAGAAAATTGGGAGTGCGGTATGCCGAGAAACGACTCCTTTTGTTAGAGAAAGAACCAAACTCCGGGATTACTACCCAACCGGCGTCCACTAATATTCTGGGATATGACTATCCTCGGGTGGATAAAGAGGGGCGTGCTCATTTTCGTTTCTATGCTCCGCAGGCTAGCAAGCTACAAGTGGATTGTTGCGGAAAGAAGTATGATATGTGGAAAGATACCGGAGGACTCTGGACGGTAACGACCGACCCTCTACCTGTAGGATTCCATTATTATTTCCTGATAGCAGACGGAGTGTCGGTAACAGATCCTTCCAGTTATACGTTCTTCGGTTGTTGCCGTGTGGCAAGTGGTATCGAAATCTCTGAAGGTGAAGAGGGGGAGTATTATCGTCCTCAACAAGTACCTCACGGACAAGTTCGTTCCTGTACGTATTATTCGGAAACACAAAAAGAGTTTCGTCGGTGTATGGTATATACGCCGGCAGAGTATGAAACTCATCCGAAGAAGCGTTATCCGGTACTATATTTGCAGCATGGTATGGGAGAAGATGAAACCGGCTGGGGCACACAAGGACGTATGAATCACATTATGGATAATTTGATTGCATCTGGCAAGTGTGTGCCG
The DNA here is from genome assembly GCF_024793605.1 of Bacteroides sp. BFG-637. Lineage (NCBI taxonomy): Bacteria > Pseudomonadati > Bacteroidota > Bacteroidia > Bacteroidales > Bacteroidaceae > Bacteroides > Bacteroides sp. BFG-637. The sequence goes on from NZ_JANUPD010000002.1 coordinate 2,351,020, forward strand.
ATGTTGGTAGTGATGGATAGCGGAGATGTGGAAGCTCCGTTCCGGCCGCGTCCCGGAAAGGATATAAACGAAGAGCGGGCTCTGTATGGCGCAACTTTTTATGATGTTATCCTGAAAGACTTGATACCTATGATAGACCGTACGTTCCGCACCAAGACCGACCACGAACATCGTGCAATGGCAGGATTGTCGTGGGGAGGACACCAGACTTTCAATACTACACTGCCCCACCTTGACAAGTTCTCTTATATAGGGAGTTTTAGCGGAGCAATTTTCGGACTGGACATGAAAACTTGTTTTAACGGAGTATTTTCTGATGCGGACGGATTCAATAAAAGAGTGAATTATTTCTTTCTTGGTTGTGGTACGGAAGAACAAATGGGAACAAAGAAAATGGTAGAATCACTCCGTGAATTGGGAATCAAAGTGGATTATTATGAATCGAAAGGTACGGGACATGAATGGTTGACTTGGAGACGTTGCCTGAAAGAGTTTCTTCCAAATCTGTTTAAACATTAAATAATACGAATATGAAATTTAAACAAGTTGCAGCAGTATTGCTGTTTTTAGGGATATTGCCACATCATTTATCTGCGCAAAATCCGATTGTACAAACATGCTATACTTCAGATCCTGCCCCTATGGTGCATGATGGCACATTGTATGTCTATACGGGACATGATGAAGATAAGGCGGATTTTTTCTGGATGCAGGAATGGCGCGTGTATTCTACCAAAGATATGGTGAACTGGACTGACCATGGTTCTCCTCTTGCTATTGAATCATTTGCTTGGGCGGACGATCGTGCCTGGGCAGCACAGTGCATCGAACGTAATGGTAAATTTTATTGGTATGTCTGTTTGCACTCTAAACTGACCAATACCATGGCGATCGGTGTGGCAGTCGGTGATACGCCTGTCGGTCCTTTTAAGGATGCCATCGGTAAACCCCTTCATGACGGGAGCTGGGATTATATAGATCCTACCGTATATATAGATGATGACGGTCGTGCTTATCTGTATTGGGGAAATCCGAATATCTATTATGCAGAATTGAATGAAGATATGATTTCTTTGAAAGGTGAAGTGGGTAAACTGGAACAGACTGTTGAGAGCTTTGGTGCACCCAATCCGGAAAAACGTGTCAAAGGTGTTAAGTATAAAGATACTTATACAGAAGGCCCATGGCTTCATAAACGGGAAGGAAAATACTATCTTCTTTATGCTGCCGGAGGTGTACCCGAACATATTGCCTATTCTATGAGTGACGGACCTCTTGGGCCGTGGAAGTATATGGGAGAAATCATGCCTTTACAAGATACAGGCTCGTTTACTAACCATTGTGGGGTGATAGACTATAAAGGCAATTCTTATTTTTTCTATCATACGGGTAAGCTGCCGGGGGGTGGAGGCTTCGGGCGAAGTGCAGCGGTGGAGCAGTTCAAATATAACGCTGACGGTACTTTCCCGATTATTAATGCTACCCGGGGAGGGGCATCACCGATAGGTACGCTCAATCCTTACGAAAGGGTGGAAGCTGAAACTATAGCGTTTTCTGAAGGAGTGAAGTCCGAGCCAAATGTGAAAACCGGTATATATATATCTGAAATTCATAATGGAGACTATCTAAAGGTACGTGAAGTGGATTTCGGCAATAAATCTCCCAAACGGTTTACAGCTACCGTTGCCAGTGCCCTTCGTGGCGGGACACTTGAAGTACGTACAGACAGTATAAGCGGACCATTAATTGCGGAACTGACTATTCCTTCAACGGGAGGTTGGGAATGCTGGAAAACATTGCAGGCTGATATTGTAAAACCGGTCACAGGAATACAAGATATTTATTTTGTATTCAAAGGACGTAAAGGCTGTAAACTGTTTAACTTTGATTGGTACAAGTTTAACAGATAAACATGCTAGAGAGCAGTTGGGTTACTCTTCTTTTTTACTCAACTGCTCTTTCATATACATTGAAGGCGGCATTCCATACAATTCTTTGAATGTTGTCGAGAAATTATTAGGATCAGTGAATCCTGTTAACATGGCTATCTCGGATATAGTATGCTGTTTTTCGGACAATAGACGAGCGGCTTCTTTTAAACGTATATTACGTATAAAGTCACGGGTTGTCTGGTTGGTGAGCTCCTTGAGTTTCCTGTGAAGATGTACGCGGCTGATACCTACTTCGGTGGTGATTGTCTCTATTGTCAAGTTAGGGTTACTGATGTTTTCATTGATCACTTTCATAATACGTTCCATCAATTTCTCATCGGGTGATTTCACTTCCAGTTTCTGAACCTTGTTCTCCTGGTTTTGCTGGCCTGTAAATACTTTGCGTAACTGCTGCCGTGTATTAATCAGATTTTCTACCGTCTTTTGCAGAATTTCGATATTGAATGGCTTCATGATATAGGCGTCGGCTCCTGTATTCAGACCTTCAAGGTTGTCTTCTTCCCTCGTTTTCGCAGTAAGCAAAATGACTGGGATATGGTTGAGGTTTACATTCTGCTTGATCTTCCGGCATAAGGTAAGTCCGTCCATTTCGGGCATCATGATGTCACTAATGACTAAATCCGGAGCCTTTTTAAATATTTGCTCTAATGCTTCTTTACCATTACGGCTTTCCATGATATGAAATTTGTCCCCAAACTCCTTCGCTATATAATTTCGGATTTCTTCTTCGTCTTCTACAATTAATACGCGATATTTAGTTTTTACCCTGACTTTCTTTTCTTCCTCATTTTCTATAATGGAAGAGATGACAGGAACAGTTGGTACGGTAACTGTTACCTTTTGCTTATTGTTGTCAACTTCTTCAGGTCGTAGATGCTTGTTACCCAACGGTAATCGGATAATAAAACGGCAACCCGGTTGTTCTTTATTATTTTCTACATAGATAATTCCATGATGTAATTCCACTAATGAACGAGTCAGATGTAATCCTATTCCTGTTCCGCCTTTTGGATTCTGTTGGCTGTTACGGATCTGGTAGAAACGTTCGAAGATATGTTCTTTTTCCTGTTCATCGATGCCTGTTCCGGTATCCGAGATAATTATTTCGGCATATTGTTTCAAGGGAGTGGGCAGCGTATTATCTTCTCCCGTACGGATGGTAATATCTATGTTTCCTTTTTCAGGAGTAAACTTGAAGGCATTAGACAGAATATTCAGGATAATCTTATCAAAATTACCTGTGTCTACCCATACATTTAGTTCCCGGAGCGTACTGTGAAGTTGTAGCCGGATATTTTTTGTATTTGCCTGTTGACTGAAAGTTGTACATAAATCCTCAATAAAAGGAATAATGTTGGTTTCCCGGAACATCAGGAACATTTGTCCTTTATCAATTTTCCGAATATCCATTAGTTGATTGACAAGATTCAGAATACGTTCCGCATTTCTGTAGATAATATGATATATTTTCAGGCGTTCATTGTTGTCCTCATTCTTAATCAGTTTCTGTAGAGGGCTGATGATTAGAGACATCGGAGTGCGTATCTCATGAGAGATGTTGATAAAGAACTGCAATTTTGCTTCATTGATTTGTTCGGCATGGATATGTTGCAGCATTTCCTGATGCATTCTGTACCGATGTCTGATCTGAAGAATAATGATAAATATAATGGTCAGTAATAATAAGGAGTAGATAACTTTGGCCCACCATGAAGCATACCATGCAGGAGATATAAAGATGGTAATATCTTTTATATTTGAATACACAGTGTTGTCTTTTGCTCTGATTTTAAAGTTATAGGTACCGGGTTTCAGATTGCTGAATGAGATACGGTTTACACCTTTGGGCAAACTAATCCATTTTTCATCGTTGATAGAATAAAGGTAGTTGATATGTTCGGGGGCATTTAATTCCAGAGTGGCAAACTCGATACTGAACACATTGTCTTTATGGGATAGATAAAACTCTTTTGCGTTGAATACAGGGCAGTTGATAATATTATGAATACCGGATTTCATTCCTTTTCTAACCGGATTGTTATGCAGGAAAAAGTCGGTGATCCGGATATTCCATGTTTTTGCCGGATTGATAATGTCTTGTGGATTGAAATAGGTGATGCCATTCATTCCGCCAAACCAGATAATACCTTGTTTATCTTTGAAGGAGGCATTCTTGTAGAACTCATTTCCCTGTAATCCGTCGCTGACATAATAATTGATAAATTTGTTGTTTTTCTTTTGGAATTGGGAAATTCCGGCATTGGTGCTTATCCAAAGAAAATCATTTCCATCTCCTTGTATGGCATATATTGTATTACTGGGCAATCCGTCTGCAGTAGTATAACTGGTTAGTTCTTTCGTTTTTTTATTCCAACCGGATAATCCTTCGGAACTGCCTAACCAGACAACTCCGTCGGCATCTTCAAAGATTGAATAAATAACATTTTGTGAGAGTATCTTATGACTTTGAAAATCAGGGCTGTCAAGGTCTATACAGTTGACACCGTCATAAGTTCCGACATACAGTTTATTGTCATCGGAATAGTGCAGGCAACCTATCCATTCGTTGATTAAAGATGTTTGAGATTGTACGGATGTAAATTCTTTCGTTTTCAGGTCATAGTAGAACAAACCGAATCCCATTGTCGCAATCCAAAGACGCTTGTTTTTATCTTCTGCGAAGTCATATACACGTTGTATATAGTTGTTGTTCTTATCTACCAGTTGGTACTGGTAATCGCATAATCCTGTCTGTTTGTTCAGCTTTCCCATACCGTTGATAAATGAACCAATCCACATATTGTGTTCGGAGTCTTCATACAATTTAATAACAGTTGAGGGGACTGAATGAGGATGGGTGGTGTGTGAGAAATGTTTTGCCGGCTCTAATTTTTCTGTAAGGGCATAAATACCGTCATTATCCGTTCCTACCCATAGAGTCCCGTTATTATCTTTGCAGAACGAAGTAATGCAACAGGAGCCTATGCAATTTTTATCTGTTGATTTATGTCCGATATACTTAAAGCTGTTGGTGCGGGCTGGAATTAATATAACTCCTTTCTGATAAACAGCTAACCATAAGTTACCCGAATTGTCCTTTAGGATGGAGTGTATTTTCGAGTTCCCCGAATCAAAATAATTATTGTCAAACTTGTATTCGGAGATTTCGTGTGTTCGGATATTATAAATGGCTACTCCCTTGCCGTCAGTGCCGATATACAATTCATTTGGTATACCAGAATAAAGGAAGCAAACAGGAAGTTCTCCTTTCTCTTTCAAATCGACAGGGACAAAGGTTTTACATTCTTTGTCGTAAATGAATAGCCCTTTTCGTATACTTCCTACATAAATGTTGCCTCGCTGATCCTCACATATACTTTTGACGTATCCGTTGTCTTTAGACAAGTGTAACGTAAGCTGATTGTCGGGAGTGAGTTGATATACTCCTTCTTCCCCTTTTGCCATCCATACATTTTGTTTTTTATCTTCAAACAGGCTCCCGGGTGAAGTGACTGCAATATCGACTTTCCGGACAGTCAACAGATGGTCTTTGATGTTTAGTTTGCACAACACATTTCCAGATACCCATATCTCTCCGTTTTTTCGCTCGATGAAAGAATTAATGTTGCTTTCAAGCGTTTCTCCGGTATCTTCCAATTTGGCAAGTGGAGTAAAATTGTCCGTGGCCGGATCATACATTTGAATTCCTATATATGTGCCGATAAGCAAATGACCTTTGCTGTCTTCAAAAACAGTACGAACAAAATTGTGTGCTAACGAATGTTCATTATTAGGCTCATGTTTGTATATGGTAAATTTAGCACCGTCATAACGGTTCAGACCATCTTCTGTTGCAATCCAAATGAAACCGTTTCGGTCTTGATATATTTGATTAATCAGACTACTGGATAGCTCTTTGTCAGTAGTGAATAACTTAGGAGATTGTCCGTTGCATAACAAAGAAAACAATGATAATAGAAAAATCAATACATTTCTCATAGTTTATAGATCGTTGTTGGTAGTACAAAGAAAACTAAAAACCTAAATATAACCTAATAAAAGATGAATATTTTCAATAGGCTCCGGGAGTGCAATCGGATGTTGTAACATCGTTCGTGAAAAATGTAACATGAGAAAAGATTAACCTTTCCTTATGTATTATTGTTTTCCTTTTATTGTATTTACAATATAGCTTTTACCGGCCTTTGTTTCGATGTCATATTCGTAAACCTTCTGCAGTTTGGGAGACTGCGCACTTACCCCTTTGGCTACAAGAGGTTGCTTGATAGGAGTGGTGGCGAATAATCTATTTGAGCACTCTTTCCCGTTTACTTGTTTTAAGCCTTTCCCTTTCAGGGGAACATAAGACCGGATGCGGAGCGTACCGCCTATATTCGACTGGATGATCGCTTTATTTAACACATTGTTTTTCCAGTCCATATCAACAGTAAAGTTTCCACGTGCCACCAGCCCCTTCACACTCCCTTCTTCCCATGCATCAGGCAATGCCGGCAATAAATGTACGGCACCGTCATGACTTTGGAGCAACATTTCCGCTACTCCGGCTGTATAACCGAAATTACCGTCAATCTGGAAAGGCGGATGAGCATCCAGCATATTGGGATAGGTACGTCCGCTCGGATATTCTTTAGCCAAGTTATCGTTGGGCAATAGTTGAATCATATTTTTGATGATTTGGAAGGCATGGTTTCCATCCAGCATACGTGCCCAGAAATTGACTTTCCAGCCGATACTCCAACCGGTAGCCTTATCACCGCGTTGCACCAATGTGTTTTTTGCTGCCTGAAATAACTCGGGATTCGAGTATGGAGAAATTTGGTTACTCGGATATAGCCCGTACAAATGTGAAATATGACGGTGCTCGTCCTTGGGATTGTCAACATCTTCCAGCCATTCTTGTAGTTGGTTATGTTTCCCTATTTGCATAGGTGGCAATTTCTCTAGCGTTTGTTTTAGGGAGTCTTGGAAAGAAGGGGCTTCACCAGCGATGTATGAAGCCAGTAAGGTATTATGCAGTGCATCAAAAGCAATCTGGTTATCCATGGTGCATCCGGCAGTGACCGGACCATGTTCCGGTGATACGGAGGGAACTACCACCAGCCATTTATAGGTAGGATGTTCCACCAGAAAGTCCATATAGAATTGTGCGGTTCCTTTCAGTATCGGATAATATTCTTTTAGAAATTCTTTATCTCCGGTGAAAAGATAATGTTGCCAGATATGTTGGGCCAACCAGGCGCCGCCGCTAGGCCACATGCCGGCTGCTGCAAAATCGACTACACCACAGATTCTCCATAAGTCGGTGTTATGATGTGCCACCCATCCGCGTGAGTTATACATGCTTCGGGCGGTTTTGGCTCCTGTGACGGATAAATCTCTCAACATTGAGAATAGCGGGCTATGTGTTTCACTTAAATTAGTGACTTCTGCCGGCCAATAGTTCATTTCTGTATTGATATTGATGGTGTATTTGCTATCCCAGGGTGCATGAGTACTGTTATTCCATATACCTTGCAGATTAGTCGGTTGCCCACCCGGTTGCGAAGAAGAAATCAGCAGATAACGCCCATAATGGAAAAGTAGAGCTGCCATTGCCATGTCTTCCCCATTTCCGAAGTTTTCAATTCGTTTGGGAGTCTCCAGTTGGGAAGCTTTGCCTGCCGGTAATGTAAGGCGTACACGGTCAAATTGTTTTTTATAATAAGCGATATGGTTTTTGAGAGCTTTTTCGTAAGGTATTTGCATTGCTCTTTTCAGATATTCGCTGGTCCGGTGGGATTCATCGGCGCTGACATCCTGGTAGTTTACGTAGTTGGTTGCTGCCGATATATAAAGGGTGGCTTCTGTTCCTTCATTTATTTGGAGAGTATTTCCTGCCGGGCGGAGAGTGCCATTCGTTTTTACTTGGATTTGACATTCTGCCCGTAGTGCGGCTTTCAAACCTTCCTGCTCTTTCCCTTGACAGGTGACGGTCAGCTTATCATTCTGAACATTCACCTTATGTACTAAAGGACAGTTATATGCAATAGTAAAGTTCAGTGCGTTTGCTTTACTTGCTTTGATATGCATAATAATGACATTATCAGTAAATGAAGTAAAAGTGGTGCGGGTATAAGTGACGTCATCCACTTGATAACGGGTAGTTGCCGTTGCATTCTCCAGGTTCAGATCGCGGTAGAAGCCGGATGCATTTTGGTGTTCCGGAAATTCTAGGTAAAGACTACCTAATGTCAGATAGCTCATTCCGTGTTGCCGGGTTAAGAAGTTGGCGTCAATGAGCCTTTGCGCTTCCTTGTTTCTCCCTTCAAAAATCAGTTTGCGTACAACCGGTAGCACATGTACGGCATTCGGGTTATTGTTATTGTATGGAGAACCTGCCCAAAATGTTTCTTCGTTAAGTTGTAATTCTTCGCGTTCGATTCCGCCATATACCATGGCTCCAAGACGGGAGTTACCAATAGGAAGAGCTTCCGACCAATTTTGTGCAGGTTGACTATACCACAGCTTCAGGTCCTGTCCTGAAACAAGGTTGCTTATTAATAGGAATAATACAAAAAAAGTGTTTCTGTTCATATTGTATGGATTTGTAGCAAAGGTAGTTCATTTCCCAATACATAAGGCAAAAAAGTGTTTCTGAAATCTATCTTGGAAGTAACTTCTTTCTATATTTATGTTACTAATGTATAGGGTGTATGTTCCACAGGATAAAACCATGCATCTTCTGTTGACTGTCATTATATTCTCTAGTTGTTTTATATATTTATTGCAGGTTTGTTCTCTTATTCTTTGATTCGTTCATAAACAGATAGGATTTCTTGTAACCTCCGTAATCTACAACCAACTTCTCAAGTACAATGCCCGGATCAAGAGGTTTGAAAGTGATTGTTTGCATACCGTCTGATGTATTCGGTACATTCAGTTTTGCTTTTTCTCAACGATGCGTCGTGCAACTGTCGGATAGTATATGCTGTATACATTTTCAGGAAGCTCATTTAAGTTATGATTGAAATTGATCGTCTGATCCTTTCCTCCTTCAAATCCGATACTATACTCATGTCCTTTGCGATCGTGGAAAGCAAGAGTTGATTTAACTATCACATGGACAGTCACCTTGTCAATTCCTTTAGGCAACTTTATCTTGTAGGAGATAGAAGCTCCGCTGGTCGGTTGTGTGTAAGGCATCAGAGCCATGCCACTAAGGGTACGTCCCATATAGGGAATCACTGTCCATTCCGTCCTTGGTGCTGCTTTAGCGCTGTAATAATGCTCGGCTTCCATAGCTACATATCCGTCTTGCCCAGTGAAGACGTATCCGCCGGCAGCCTTTTCCGGATGTTTGATTCGGTAGATTTTAGGCAGTGTATCAGCAGGGAAGTTATCATTCCATGATGTATAACCGATATGTTTCTGAATCATCATATTCTTCCATTTGCCGCCGGACATAACGTTGTTATAATCGTCACTCAACGCTTTATCCCGTGCAAAAGCCTGTTCCACTTTATCTGCCCATTCGTTAGCTTGCGGATTGTTTTCTTTGTACAATTTATGGTTCATGGCTTGTGCATAATACATTTCGTACAGGTTTGCCATGGCTTGAACGGGGAAGAGGATTAATTGCTTGTAGGCATCTTTATATTCCGGTTCTAGTGATATGTATTGTCTCAAAGCTTCCGCTTCCAGTTTCAGATATTCATCAGATACTTGTTTCCATTCGCCGGTCTCCAGGTTATAAGTATTCCGGTCGAGCATTTCTCCCGTCACTCGGCCGTTGTATTTGCTGTACAGGTTTAAGATTCGCATAGCTTCATCCGCCTGATCTTCGCCAAACTGCTGCGCGCAGAAACGACGGGGATGATCCAGCAAGTTAGAGACGTTGAATTGTTTGGGATTCCATGCTATATCCATGAAGAGCGTGATCGGATATTCCATTGGTTTCAAATCGCCTACATTCAGTATCCACAGCTTTTCTACTCCATAATCGTATGTGAGTTGAAGTTGCTCCCACATATTTTGTATAGGGGTTACGTTCAGCCATTTGGAGTTTCTCGGAGCACCTACGTAGTCTACATGGTAATACATACCCCAACCGCCCGGATGCTTACGTTCCTTGGCATTTGGCAGGCGGCATACATTGCCCCAATTGTCATCACACAATAGCATGATTACATCATCGGGCACACGCATACCTTTATCGTAATAATCCAATACTTCTTTATACAACGCCCATACTTGCGGAGTTTCTTTGGCCGGACGTTTGGTGACTTCTTCAATAATCTTGCGCTGATTCTTGACTACATTCTCCAGAAGTTTCACATTGGTACTTTTACTCATGGCTGCGTCACCGTCTCCGCGCATACCGATGGTTACGATATCTTCTGTGCCCTGCATCCGTTCGATGCCTTCACGGAAAAACTGATCGATCACTTTTTTGTTAGTTGTATAATCCCATGCACCATATTCTTTGCGCTTGCGTGACCATTCTTGATGGTTGCGTGCCATCGGTTCGTGGTGGGACGTGCCGATAATGACTCCCATTTCACTTGCTGTCTTGCTGTTCTGCAGATCGTCAGCATAGAAAGCCCAGTTCCACATGGCCGGCCAAAGGAAATTACCTTTTAGGCGTAGTATCAGTTCACACACCCGTGCATAAAAACGATGGTCGCCATAGTTGGTGCTGTAAGTGTGTTTTACCCATTGGGTAAGACACGGTGCTTCATCATTCAGAAAGATACCGCGATAGGTTACGGCCGGCTCTCCGTCCGAGTATTGTCCGGGTTTAATATATACGTTGGGTTGTTTCATGACGGGAACATCTGCCCACCAATACCAGGGAGATACTCCCATCTGTTCGGAAAGTTCGTAGATACCATAAATAGTACCACGTCTGTCGCTGCCGATGATAACTACCGCTTCATCTATTCCCTCACAAGGATTGGCGATGATTTGCAGGATATATTTTTCATTTTTCCCATCCAATTCCTTTTTGTCTATTTTTCCTGCCGACATCAGCTTCTTTATAAAAGGAGTGCCATAAGTACCTGCAATGATACATTGTTTTGAACTTGCGCTTGTTAAGAGTTCGGGCTTTTCTCCGCATACCTGCAGTATGTCTTGTTGAAGATTGCCGGCAGCAATCATGACTCCTTTGTCTTCGGAAGAATCTATGTATATCGGACAAGGAACTCCGTTGGCAACCAACGGGAAATGATTGCCGGTTGCTGTGAATACTACGAATGGTTCAGCGGCAAATGCCGCTATACCCACAACAGAGAGATAGAAGAATAGAAATAACTTTTTCATGGTTTCAATATTTAATAATTTGTGGTTAATTATTTATTATTCCACTTGTATTGTGACACGATGCAAAGATAGTTGGTATTGATAAGAACGGGCTTTTGGTATGTTACAATTATTTATACTGTTGATACCTATCGACTTTTTGGGGAAGTTTTTTCTTTAGAAATAATATGAGGGAGTGTGAACAAACAGATTTGCTCAATAAATATTTTTGATTTTGTTTCAAAATCTTTTTATCTTGTATGTGTGGGGGCTTTAGTGTGCTTAATAGTCTTTTGAGTGTTGATAAGCGCCAATCGCTTTTTTAACCGAACCGTATAACAGCAACAATTTTTGTGCATGGTCATGCTCTAATCCCAATTCCTCCATAATCATTCTGGTTCCTCTTTCCACTAGTTTATGGTTACTAAGCTGCATATTTACCATCTTATTTCCTTTCACCCGTCCGAGTTGAATCATCACCGACGTACTAATCATGTTCAGAATCATTTTCTGTCCGGTGCCTGATTTCATTCTCGAACTTCCCGTGACATATTCCGGACCGACAATCATTTCGATGGCGACATCTGCTTCTGCCGCCATCGGAGAATCCGGATTGCTGGTGATGCAACCTGTCAGAATGCCATGCTTGCGAGCTTCCCGCAAGGCACCGATTACATAAGGAGTAGTGCCCGAAGCAGCAATGCCAATCACGGTGTCTTTGGGGTTGATATGATATTCCGTAAGTTCTTCCCATCCCCGGTTCATATCGTCCTCGGCACTTTCTACCGGATTGCGCAGGGCGGTATCTCCACCGGCTATCAATCCGATAATCCAGGTAGGAGGCATTCCGAATGTCGGTGGTATCTCCGAAGCGTCCAGCACTCCCAAGCGGCCGCTGGTACCTGCGCCCATGTAAAAGATGCGTCCACCCTGTTTCATGCGGGGCACAATCTGGTTGACGAGCAGTTCGATCTGTGGAATGGCTTTTTGAACGGCTAACGCTACCTTTTGGTCTTCCCGGTTAATGTCTTCTAATATTTCCCGTACGGACTTCTTTTCTAAATTGTCGTAGAGCGACGATTGTTCGGTTATCTGCATATTGGTAATGGCGATTGACTAAAAATACAAATTACAAGGATTGAGATGAAGCGGTATGATATAAAATTAATCCCTCCATCGGACTTTGCAGAATCTTTCCAATTCTGATTCCTGTCTCTTGTGCAGCTTCTTGTAATATCTCCCTGTAGCAGTGAGCCACTGATCCGATAAAGTGTATAGGATACTGCGTGTAATCATATTGCATTACGTTTCTTCGGAAGAAAGCAATAAAACTGCCAAGCACTAATTGTCTTATCCCCGGCTCTTCCAGATGTTGCGCTATAAAAGGTGACAGACTTGCCAGAAAACGATTCGGGAAGGGCTGACGGTAAACCCGGTCGATGATTTCGGGAGCTGTCAGGTCGAATTGTTTTAGAAATGCTTCTTTGATGGCAGGCGAAAGTTGATTCTTCAGAATGTCTCCCACCAGTAATTTGCCAAGGACGGCTCCACTTCCCTCGTCTCCCAGGATAAAGCCTAAAGGAGAGATGTTGTTGACAATCTCTTTTCCATCATAGAAACAGGAGTTGGAGCCTGTTCCCAGAACGCAGGCAATGCCTGCTTCATGGCCGCATAATCCACGGGCAGCAGCCAACATATCCGAGTAGGCTTTGATATTTCCGACAACAGGTAAACTGTCGGCTATCGCCCGGCGGAGAACGGGAGCTTTTTCGGGTGTACAACCTGCACCGTAAAAGTAAACGGAATTGATGGTCCCTTCTGGCAATTGTGGCAGGAGGGAATGTGTCAGCTCTTGCTGAATTTCTTCTTCTGACTGGAAGAAAGGGTTAAGCCCTTTCGTTCCAATCCGTTTGATAGGTGTGCCGTTGAGGATGACACACCAGTCGGTCTTGGTAGAACCACTATCTGCAATAAGTATCATATCTTGATGTATCTTTTTAATGTGTTAAGTTATTCAGTAAGTAAGTTCATTGTTTCTTTCCAAAAGAATCTTCCAGCCGGTTACGAATCATTAGTGCGGCAATAATACCAGGCAGAGTACAGATACAAACCCATATAAAGAAATGAGTATATCCGATATGTTCCTGTATCCATCCTGCCGGCATGCCCGGAAGCATCATTCCAAGTGCCATGAATCCGGTTCCGATGGCATAGTGGGCAGTTTTGTGTTCACCCTCCGCAATATAAATCAGGTAAAGCATGTAAGCGGTAAAGCCGAAGCCATACCCTAGTTGTTCGATGGCTACGCAACTGGCAATCAGTATTGTATTGTCCGGAGTAGTGGCTGCCATCCACACATATAATAGGTCGGGAATATTGATGGCTAATGCCATGGGCAATATCCACTTCTTGAAACCGTCACGGGAAACGAGAAAACCGCTGATAATTCCTCCCAGTAGCAAAGCTACGACACCTATGGTCCCGTAGATCATTCCGACTGTTGCCGTAGATAGGGACAGACCTCCTTTTTCAGCGGTATCCAATAGAAAGGGGGAAGCTATTTTGGCTAGCTGCGATTCTCCCAATCGGTAGGTGAGCAGGAAAAAGAACATGAGACCCAGGTGTTTCTTTTTTGAAGAAAGTGACAAAAGTCAGAAGAAAGTCTTCTAATAGCTTACCTGCTGTGAGTCTGGGACGTTTGACATCGGAATCGGGATGGGGGAGGATAAAGCGATGGTACAAAGTAAGAGCCAGGAATAATCCGGCCAGGAGGTAAAAAGTGATGCTCCATGCCAGAGGGATATTGCCTTGAGAGGTTTCCAACCATCCTGCCAGCATGACGAGAATACCTTGCCCGAAAATATTGGCGAGTCGGTAGAATGTGTTTCGGATGCCTACAAAGAAAGATTGTTCCTTGTTGTTGAGTCCGAGCATATAAAAACCGTCTGCTGCGATGTCATGCGTAGCCGAACTGAATGCCAATAACCAAAAGAAAGCAAGAGTGAATTGTACGTAATGTGTCGTTGGAATAAAAAAGGCGATGCCTGCAAATCCGGCGGCGATGAACCCTTGCATGGCGATAATCCAGGAACGTTTCGTTTTTACCAGATCGACGAATGGACTCCATAACGGCTTGATAGTCCAGGGAAGATAAAGCCAGGAAGTGTATAAGGCTATTTCGGTATTGGATAATCCCAGACGTTTGTACATGATGACGGCAATAGTCATTACCGCTACATAAGGCAATCCTTCTGCAAAATAGAGGGTTGGAATCCAACTCCAGGGATTTCTTTTTATAGTGGGTGTTGTCATGGCATTCGTTCGATTTTATTTATATTGTTTTTCAAGTGTACTACCGGGGTAATAGTGGGATAGTATTTCTTCATACTTATAACCTTGTTCTCCCATCACGGCGGCACCGATTTGGCAAAGTCCCACTCCGTGTCCCCAGCCGGCTCCGGTGAGGATAAATCGGGAAGGAAATTCATCTCCGTACTCCTTGTCTACTACAAAAGCGGAACTGTAAAGATGGGAAGTCGATAGAGTGCGGCGTATCTCCAACTCTTTTCCAATGATGAGTGTCCGTAAGGTTCCTACAATCTTTAGCCGGACAAGACGTCCGGATGTTCCCCGTTCTACAGGAATTAAATCAATGATTTGTCCGAAATCAATCCCTGAACGTTGATGAATCAGCTCTGAAAGCTCTTGTTGGGAATAACTGACTTTCCAACGATAGAAGTCTGCTGTTTCCTGATCGTAATTGTTTAGTACTTGGTTTAGAATTTTCTTATTCTGCGTGTTACAGAAAGCAACAGGCGAGGTACGTATCCATTTATCAGCTTCCGTCTCTATGGTCAAATCGGGAAGTCGTTTTTCAGTCTTGCTATCCCGTTGTCTGATTAGATAAGGATGCTTTACGTTTTCCCAACAATTTTGGAACTCTTCAAAAGCTCCACCACAACATTTAGAGAAACGGGCATCACAAATTGCTCCTTTATACATCAGTACTTCCCCCCGCGTGGCGGAGACTGCTTCGATGGCTTGTGGTGTTGAGGCTCGTGTAATTCCCTGATAACGCTGGCAATGATCGTCTGCACATACATCGAAATTCTTATGTGCTTCATGGTCATACCATTTTATAAATTGAGAATTGAGAATTGAAAATTGAGGATTGGCTGCGCTGTTTGACGGCATCGTATTTTTTAATTTATCATTCTCAATTCTCAATTTATTAAGTAACCAGCTTCGGGAGATGACGGCGTGAGCCTTTAGTAGTTCTAAAGAAGCTGTTGCACTCATCTCTGATGAAATGACACTGGTGAGATATTCTTCAATGGAAATCACATTGATAGCGGTTAGTTGTTCTCCTTCGATGATAATTTTTAATTCCCCTTTGAATTTTTGGACTTCTTTGCGTTCCCAATGGAAGTTGATTCCGATGGTCACATCTTTCAGTTCAAAGAAAGCATGTGCATTTTGTTGGGAAGTGAAAGATAATTCATTATATTCTTTCCCTTGCCAATGAATCTTTCCATTCTGATAAATAACTTTCTGTGTTCCGGAAATTTCCGTTCCGACAGAAGAATTAAATTTCACCGGGAAAGAGAATTCAATCTCTTTCCCGGAAAGGATACCAACACTTATTAGAGGGATTTGCATACTATTTTATTGCTATTCCTTTTTGAATAATTGATCGCATAGAGTATTTAACTGTTGGGGAGATAAACTTATCTCCTTGTAAATCTCTGTGAGTTGTTGGGCGTTTAATTTATCCATGTCTTCTTCTCTGACAATCGGGAATATGCCACCCATTTCTGCAACAGCCGGACTTATTAATAGCCCTTTTTCATTTGGGGTATAATAGCAAACGGGACGATGTTTTGAGCGTAGGAAAATGATGCAATTCCATACTTCTACTTCGTCACCTCCGAAATGGCTGATTTTATCGAGGCCATACCAGGTTATCATGTTGATTAAAGGTTCTTTATCCGAATAAATGGCGGAAAGATTTTTGTAGACCTTTTCAAATTGTTGCAGTAATTCAACTTTCAGGCTTGATGTAATACCTATGCAAGTTGTAAATAAATCGTCTACATAAGTTGTTACGCAGTTTCCATTTTCTAATATATCCGTCAAGAAATTCAGCTCAAAAGGATTAGTCAGTTCTTCTTCTTTTCCTGCTGCCTGGAAATGCATGTGGTCAGGGGCGGAAGCACCGCACTCCGGTCCGTTATAGAGTATATAGAACTCGTCCAGATTTTCAGCTAAGTGAAGCATATCTTCAAAACGTCCTTTCATGCTTTGTGGAGTATGTTCCTTGTCGATGATTGTCAAGTGACGCTGAAAAATGGGGTAAGGATTGAGGCATACCTCATAATGTCCGAATGGTAGATATGTTTGCTCTGCGGGGCGGTTTTTCCCGCATAAGAAACAAGGTCTTTCTTGGATAGAATGACTATCTGTTTTTGCCATGGTCGAGAGGATGCGTTGAGGATTTGGGAAAATTATAACTTTCATCTCTCTGTCTTCTTTCTTCAGCTTCAATACTTTTTTCTTTTCCAGATTTTCTTCCAACGCTTCATAGTTCCTTTTCGCAAGTTCCCAGTTTTCTTTTTGGTTTTCTATCATTTCTTCTACAAGTTCCTGAAACTCTTGATCGATAGTATGCATCTGGATTCTGCTCTTAATTTCCCATGTGCGGATTCGGTCTTTGTAGAAGTTGTTCCGATTGATCTTTTCTGTGCTTAATGCGGCGTCGGAGTTACCTTCCCAACGGCGACAGAGGTATATTACATCATAGATACGTCCGATCTTATATTCCCGTGAGATTCGTAATCCTATGGCATAATCTTCTCCATAGCTGGTATTCGGCAATTTGATATCACGAAGAATAGGAGTGTAAAAAGCTCGTGGAGCACCCAAACCATTGATACGTAGAGCGTTGTTCTTTCCATTTTCCGGTGTCCACTCTTTGTGATCAATAATACCGGGGGCTATTTCGTTTAGCTGGAAGTCGGTCATTAGATAAGTGCCTATTACCATTGCGCAACTTTCCTTATAAAAAGTATCTACGACTTTCTGTAAAGTGGATTCGTCTTTGTATAAATCGTCACTGTCTAACTGTATGGCGAACTTTCCACATTTTTCGTGATGTATACCTTTGTTCCAACAACCTCCTATGCCTAAATCATTCTCTTGGGGAATGATATGGATCAATTTCTTATCGGTACTTAGTTCCTGGAGTATTTCCGTCGTTCCATCGGTGGAATGATTGTCGATAACAATAATGTTAAAAGGAAAAGTGGTCCGCTGGTTTAAAGCCGAGTTGACAGCATCACGGATGGTATGAGCACGATTGCGCACAGGGATGATGACAGATGCCTCGAATTCAAAGTTTTCGCTGTGAAGATTTACAGGCCGTGAAGAAGTAGGCATGAAATAAGCATCAATACATTTCAGGTATTCGGTGCAGGCAGCTTCCATTTCAATTTGCACTTTCCGATTTTTGGGGTTTACATAGTCGAATTGTTTCTCTCCGCTTTTCCTGGTATCTGTTTCAATTTCGGTGTATAGATATTCATTGATGTGCACAATTGAATATTTGTAAGAGATGAATAGACGCATAGCATATAGTCCTGCGTATTCGTACTCTTCACGCAAAGCATTTGCTATTTTAGTGAAGGCAGAAGAACTGAATAGGAAGCATAGAGCCGAAGTCGAAATCATCCCGGACGCTTCCTAATTGGTAGTCAATGACAGGTGCTTGTTTAAGTTCTCCGTTAATCAGCTGATAGTGGTCGGTATAAACTATTCCATTCTTTTTATCGTTCTCCATGATTTGCACCATGCGTTCCAAGGCATACAGTCCCAGTTTTAATGGAGTTTGTTTCAAGTAGAACAGAGTATATTCCGAATTGGCATTGGCTGCAATTGTTTTCATTGTGTCTGTGGAATAGAACCCTTTAACAGAGAGATATTCACACCCCGGAAGAGCTTTCTTGCCGGGCGCCGAACCTAATAAATAGATTTTATTTACTAGCTCTGACGCTTGTAGTTCTTTCACTGTCTGCATGATATCTTCCGGGGTGCCGAAAGGTATGGAAGCAATTAATTTTCTTCTTCATCTTGATTTTAATATTAAAGAACTGTCGTATTGTCCATAGTTGATTTCTTTCGAATGAGGAAGCAAAGTCCGATGAAAGTAAATGCAGCGTTAAATAATAGCAGCTCGTAACTAATTTGGTAACCGTTGAACCATGCTTCCGAATTTCTTTGCAGGATATAGCAAAGAATAGGAGAAGCGATAGCTACCAACGGAATATATTTATCATAAACTTGTTTCTTGGTGAAGATGCCGAAAGCGAACAACCCTAAGATAGGACCATACGTGTAACTGGCCAATGTGTAAATCGCATCAATCACACTGGTGTTGTTCAGCAAATTGAATACGAAAATGACTGCCCCCATCACAATTGCCATACCGATATGTACATGTTTGCGTATCTTGCTAAGTGTCGCATCTCCTTTTTTCTGTGCATGTAAAATATCTACAGTAAAAGAAGTGGTCAGTGCCGTCAAGGCAGAACCCGCTGCAGAATAGGCGGAGGCTATCAGTCCGATAATGAATAATATTCCAACTATGCCGGGAAAATAATTTCCGGTAGCGATCATCGGAAACAACTCATCGCTTTTTCCCGGATTCTCAATGCCTTGCTGTGCTGTAAACGTATATAGGAGTACTCCCAGCATCAGAAAAAGCAGAATGACAAAGAACTGTGAGATTCCACTGGTAATCATATTCTTCTGTGAGTCCCGGAAGTTCTTGCAGCTAAGATTGCGCTGCATCATATCCTGGTCGAGTCCGTTCATGGCAATAACGGTGAATACACCTGCCAGGAATTGCTTGAAGAAGTATCGTTTGTCATTGACATCGTCAAAAAAGAATGTCTTGGAAAAGTCACTGTCTGAAATCGTACTAATCAAACCACTGAAATTCAGATGCAGGCTGGAAGCAATATAATAGATGCAAAGTACAACCGACACTACCAGGCAGAATGTTTTTAGAACATCCGTCCATATCAATGATTTCACTCCACCGCGGAAAGTGTAAAGCCATACGATAAATACCGTAAGGATCACGTTCAACAGGAATGGAAGATGAAAAGGAGCAAAGATAAGAAACTGCAATGTCAGACATACGAGAAAGAGCCGGACAGCTGCCCCTAACATCTTTGAAATAAAAAAGAACCATGCCCCCGTCTGGTAGGAGGAGCTTCCGAACCTGTTCTCCAGATATTCATAAATGGAAACCAGGTTCATACGATAAAAGAGAGGAACGAGTACAAACGCAATGATAATTTGTCCTACTATGAATCCCAGCACCATCTGCAGATAAGAAAAGCTGCTTGCCTGTACCATGCCCGGAACGGAAACGAAAGTGACTCCGGAAATGGTGGAACCGATCATGGCAAAGGCAACGATATACCAGGCTGATTTACGGTTTCCTACAAAGAATCCTTCATTGTCGGCTTTGTGTCCTGCTATATAAGAGATAGTGAACAGGATGATAAAGTATGCCACAATAGTAATAGATATAACGGCTGGACTCATATCTGCTGTTTAAATTCATTTGAGGATGAAATATCCCAATCTGTTCATATTGTATGTCCTAAATAAAACGTGGTAAAGATAGTTGTTTTCAATGATACAATCTAATAAACAGATGTGATAAATGAAGGTATATTTCATCCTGCCGGAAGTTCTATAACATCCGTAAATCAAGATTCGTCGGTGGAGATAGCCACAGACTGGATTCTTAGTGGTTTGAAAGATAGGTTTTTACTGTCGTTTTTATGCTGTATTGAGGTTCTTTAATATCTGCTCTTGTTGTACGTGAATTGTAGTTCTCATAGATTTGTATATCTATATCATACATATAATTCCGATACGGTACCGGCAGGTCGACCGAAAACTCTTGCTTCACGGAAGAGTTGTTTATCCGGGTATATACATAAATCTGCGGAGCCTTTTCCGCTTCCATACATATAAACAGTATTCATATACTTTCCGCTTCCATCCGGTTCGAGGGCCAGGGGACTGGCAATGTTAAAATAGTCAGAGTCCTGAATACCGCCTCTTAAACCGTCAACGATATGGGTGTAACTTGCCTCATTGGCAATGACAAATGTATTATCTGTGCTCAAAACCGGATTTTCCGGAAATGTAAGTGTGATCTTGTACTTGGCGCAAGTACGTTCCGCATTCACAATCGCCGAAGAGTTTGTATTGGTAAAGTCAAAGTTCAGTAATTTTCCATACATACAAAAGCCCTCATTCGGGTCTAGCACATGGTTTTTATCCACAGCAGGAGTATTTAGTTTCTTTATGTCGTCCATTGTCTCGACCGCAGATAAATTTGTACTCCCATAATTAGTTATCAGATAAATATCCTTCTTCCCGAGTTCGGATTCCTGAAGGGGGAGAGTAACTAGTTTATATTTATCCATATCCATTGAACCAATATTGATATATTTGTAAACAATCTTGGTAGAGGAAGGCTCGGTGAGAAATAAGGCAATTGTTTTAATTGTCTGTTCGCTCTCAAGATTGTCTTCGTCTACCATGGTTGCACTTCTAAAAAGGTTCTGCCGGATCTTAATGTACGCAGTTTTATTTATATCCGGTTCGGGCATATGATCGTCACTGCAACTCACATTACACAGCCATATCATCGAGATTATAAAAATCAGTCTATACATACTTCTTTTCTCCTATTCAACAGTTCTTACACAACGGGTCGTAGCATGGAAATCATACCGTTGGAAGTTTCCGTATAATACTTTATACCAATTAGCACGCTTGGACAAATCGACGTATCCGCTGGAATACCAGAATGCCTTTACTTGAATAGCCGCTTCGTTGTAAATCCAGGAATCACCGGCAGACGTGCCGGGAGGAGCTGGAAACGGCCATCCTTCAGGATAATCATCTACTCTTTCTTTGATATCTCCGGGGGTGTAATAGGTGTCTACCACTCCCAATTTCTTGTCACTGATATTGTCTTCCCAGTTATTCTCATTTTTCAATACGGTTGCCGACAAGTCCACTCCTGTCAGTTTTTCCAGCAGGGATTGGGCGGCTCGCCTGAAATGCAGGGAATAATAAGGGACAGGTGCCTGCGGGTGATCCATATTATAAGTATGAGCATCCCAAGTATTTGACATCCATATGGTATACGTCTGGTCAAGCAGTGCCATATAAGACATTAACTCACAGGAATTAATCATGCGCCACCCTTTGCCATATTTTTTCTCACAATAGTAAGGTGGATTCCCTTCCTTGATGCCCGGTAGGCCGGTTGCAGGATCATAATAAATAATTTCATCCCCATAAGCTCCTTGCAACCCTTGCGGCAAAACTTCATCTCTTGCCATCAACTCAATTTTACCGCAATCGGTAGGCATAACGATACTTGAATCTGTGGGGAATACCGGAGGAATCACAATCTGCTCATTTCCCTGAAATATATACGTATATGTGTCTTTTTTCCAGGGTTCCACTTCAATCAGTGTTTCTACCCCTCCTTCAGAATTGATATATGCATTTATGATATAATGATAATTACGAATCACGCTGTTGTCCGACAAAGCCGGAACAGAACGTCTTTGGGCTGTAATACCCGTTTTTTCGCTATCACTTTGCATTGCGAATCCTTTATTGTTGATATATAATTCTGTATACTCTGTCCCGCTTTCGGGCAGGAGCAATTCGGGAATATAGAATACGACGGCTCCTATGCTGTCATTCAGAAAATCAAGTTCCGAAAGAGATGCTTCCGGTGAAGAACTTTTGCCTCCTGCATAATAATTGTCATAAGGAGGTACGGACAAATTGGAAGCAACATTCTTCAGTTGAACAGAAGTCACGGCACGATCCGGAAGGGTACTGCCCGGCACTTTTTGCGGAAAATGACTTCCACTTTCGCCATCGCCCTTATTAGTTCCACCTTGCTTGTGGGTAGGGGCAATGATATGGGAGCTTGCTCCGTACCGCCCTTGACTACAGTTATATTTTCATAAATGGCCGACATCAGAAAACGTCCTTCCGGAGTACTTCCGTCAGGTTGGAATCCGGCATTATAGATCATACCGTTAAATCTTGCATCAGTAGCTAAATCCGATTTGTTGGTTATATCAAGTAAAGCCGGAACAAAATCTCCCGAATATACTGATTCATTGGCTATGAAATAGAAATCGTACGTCCCCGGTTTGATAGTGACCGGATGACTCTTTGCCTTAAAACCATCAGGGAAGTAGAGTTGCTGGTTGAAAACGACAGAGCCGCTGCCGGATTCGAAAACAATCATCCGGAGCTCATCGACACGATCCTCCCAGAAATATGTGTCATCATTAATGCTGGATGCTGAAGTACGAACTGACAATGCTATATGAGCATATTCATCCGTTCCACCCTCAATACGTTTTTCATCCGAGCAACCATTCATTGCCATCAGGATGAAAAACAAAACAGCCGGACAATATATATATAGTATGTTATTTCTTATCAACTTCATCATTCTCATGTATTAATAGCCGGAAATCATATCTCTGTATCATAACTGTGCACCAGCCAATTATTCACCCATATCTCCTGAATGGTATAAGTCCCACACTCACATTGGTCTTGTGTCGTGAACCTAATGATAAAATCATGGTCACAGTCTAAATTCACTTCAGGATTTTTCAACAAGAGAGTTCCCAACAAGCTGCCTCTATAAAGTTCTTTTCCGCTGATTTTATGCCTGATTACTATCGTATTATTATGCCCTGTTTCAAGCTTCAGAAGAGAAAACCTCTCGTTCAGCCGCCCGTTATTAATTGAGATCATAGGGTTGAATCTTACGATTTCATCTTCGGCGATACTTCCGTCCAGTTGCATGGAACCATTGTCCGATTCAATATAAACTTCATATTCCTCTTCATTCCTGTTAAGTCCTTCTATAGTAACTGTAAGCCGGTTTGTAATCTCCTGAAGGTTGACTGAGGCTCTTTCCGAGCGGGAGATTGCGCCATCCATATAGACAGCACGGCTTTCACCGGCATAAACCTGTATTCCTTCTATTGATACGGCTATATTCTGCAAACGTTTCAGGTGGAATAACCAGTCTTTTTTCGTGGTTTGCCCTAATTGTGGCTGGTTGAGGTCAAAATATCCTGTATAAATCCCTGACCATGCCATGACAGTGTAAATACCTTTTTCGGTAACGGTTATTTCCTCTGTATATCCTTTTCCTAGTGTCACATTATCCTTATGGACATATGCTACCAGTATATCGTTCTTGTCAAATACACATAATGTTATATCTTTGATTCCTGTCGGATAAACCGTATCAGTCTCACAAGGAGACATGGAATATAGAGATACTATGAGCGTCGGAGAATAATAACAATCGGTATCATCCCTAATACATCCGGAAAGAAAAAGTGAATAGAAGATTATGCTTATCGACAAAACTGATTGAAAACATAATTTCATAAAATTAATTTTAGTAACGATTAATATGCTTGTACTATTCCGGATCGGGTTATCCATCTGTGTCCGGAATAGTATAATATATTAAAATTCAATGTCATAAGAATGTGTAGTCCACTGCAGAACATTGACCTCAACAGACATATTGGTTTGTTCGGGAGTCAGAGGGTCAACAGGATCAATGGGTATTTCCGGTTCCTCAGGACCCGGTTTCGGATCAGGATTCTGCGGATTTGCAGTATTGGGGTCTTCCGGAAATAATGGGTTCCAGTTGTAACTAAGTCTTTTGAAGCCTGTGATATTGACATGATAAATGTTATTTCTCAGGACGGGAGAATTCAACGGTTTCACCAAGTCATCAGGATTCAGCCAGGCATAGTTAATCATATTGCCACCGACATAAGTGGCTACTTTCTGGTTAGGGAAAGCTGCGAGTGCAGCTTGTTTGGAAGAATAGATTTTTCCGTCAGTCTGACCTACATAGAAGGTCCCTCCTGTCAAGCTTCCGCCATCAGCTATAGCGTTTGCTTCTGGAGTAAACTTGGCTCTGACCAAGATGTAGGCAGTATTCCCTTTTCTATACTGTGTGCTTTCCAAATTCCCTTCTGTATGGGTGTTTTCAAACAGAAACTGACCTTTCAGGGCTTTGTAACCGTCTGCGTCAACCGGTTTCTGAGGAATAGCATTCTTTACGGACAGGTTGGAATAGTCATAATAAGTGTCAGCTTGACCTGCATATTCACCCAATGCTGGTACGTATTCGCTTCCATAGGATACATAGTTAGGTTGACTGAGCCAGTAAATCTTGTTGGTACCTTGGGCTACAGAGAAGTTTACATCGGAGACTGAACCTATTTTTTCTCCATTTTCATCGATAAGATCTGCTGAGGCTGTAGTAGTCACAATGACTCTCGATGCCATACGGTCTACACTTACTGCTATCTTATTGCTGCCCTTTGCTACATCCTGTATGGGGACATCAGGTTGTATGTACACATTTGCTGATTTCCCCGTCATCGTAATCAGGTCATACTCTTTTCCATTGGCAGTTACTACCTGAGCCAGATTATCCGTTGCTATAAGATCATGCTCGGTCGTTATGACAGTTCCCAGCGGGTTCGGATTATTTATGACTATATAGATAGTCTTGTATCCGGAAGTGGTTCTGAACGGTTGGCTCGGAGACACTACCGTTCCTGTATGTGAAATATCCAATCCGGTGAAACGTTTGGCCTCGACAGTCCCGTCTGCCGATTGCATATATACATCGAGTGTTTGCAAGCTGTCTAGCCCTTCATAAGTCCCGTCATTATTATAATCACCGGGAAGTGCCCTGCTCGTTGTTCTTCCGGGAAGACTGACCGACAAGTTTACGTATGTAGGTTTTCCTTCTTGTTGTTTTTCTGTTTCTGAGACGTTGTCATCGCTGCAAGCAATGGAACAGAGTCCCATTACAAGGGTTGATAAAAATATTTTGATATTCATAATACCTAATTTTTAAAATAAAATAATAAAGCACCCTTTACTTAATTAAGAATTTAGTAATAAAATGCCTGTGTTTTGTTTCTCTCATAAATTATTGGCTACATGTAGTAATAGTGATTATCATCAATAACAGTTTTGATTAAAAGAAAGTTTTCCATTTTCATATATATATCTGAAGCTAAATCTTCATTTAAGGTGGAAACAAATCCCCAAACGTCAGATTTATCAGTAGAAAAATCACGAAACAGTGACTTTAAATTCTATATTTGATAAAACTTACTCTTATAAATTTCTTATTCCGGGTGTACCTCCTGTGACGTGTTTCGATGAATACCAATTCTTATTGAGGGAGGGCAACTCCGGGGATTTCTTTTCGAGTGAAACTCCGGTTGTCTTTTCTGATGTATGCATCTCATCTCTAAAACAACAAGTGTCGAAAGTATGTCCTGCTGCTGTCTCTTTACTACTTGAAAGTGCCAGATAACCTCCATCATTGCTTAAAGCAGGGAAGTTCGGTATTATAATCAGAGTTTCTCCTCCGACTTTATGTTTTTGAACTACCTTGTTGAAGTATTTGGTGAAACAAAGATATCCTTTGGATGGAATGCTAAGAGGGCTGGAAGTATTCTCATTTTGAAGGGTAGTAGTACTGTATATTGTACCATCTTTATACATTTTATATAGATAGAGGAATGGTACGCTGATTGTTGTTTCGGTCGGATTATAGATTTCTATATATTCTGCGCCATCAGCAGCATTGTCATACATTATTTCATTGAAAAGAAGCATGCCTCTCACATTTTCCGGTAATTCGGGTGTGTCCGGATTATCCGGTATGTCTGTTCCCGGTTCTTCAGTCGTTCCGTCGGGCGTGGTGGTCGTTTCTACGTCATTAGATAGCTGTATGTGATGAAATGTAAATCCTTTACAACGGGTTTTGGTGTAGATACAGTATATACCGCAGCAGAGCGAAGTCGGTATATCTATATTTTTCACTTGCTTCTCTTTTACATATTCATTCTCTGATTCGAGACGTGTCCAAAAGGTCCAGTAACCGTTATTGTCACATTCTACTTTGATAGATAGCTTCGGTGAGTTATTGCCTTTCATTAGTTCTCTGCCTGAAGCCAGTAGTTTGGAACCGTCTTCGTTTTGACGGTAAAGAGCTACATTATCTTTGGAGCCTCCTATCTGAATATAATAGCCGTTTAGTTTACCGGAAAGTACATTGGAGGATGAGGTTAGATAAAACCGTGCATAATTGTTGGCGGAAGGATTGAATGTGAGGTGAACTCCAAATTCCCAACGGGTATTCTTCACCGAAGTGGACGGTATGGTGACATAAGCCGCTCCGGCATCTTCTTGTGGGTCATTCAGATGAATTCCTTCTTTAGAATTGATGGTGAACTTATTTGTTTCTCCTTCCCAGGAAAGTTCGGAAGTAGCCGTATCTTCTCCTTCTACATCTCCTTTTTCTTCGTCATCAGCAGGAAGTGAACAATGATAGAATAACATCATGAAGAGGCTTAGGAAAACAAATACTTTATAAACTTTCATACGGTTTTGATTTTGAGCTTTTATTTTACCGTATTTGTTTGTGTATAATGCAGAAGCAATTGCGGCTTGAATATTTGAATGAGTGAGCAAAGATAAACCTTCTTGCCGGAAAAAGACCATACTTACAGAAGAAAAGATTGTAATTCTTTTTGTTTTCTATAAATACATGGACAGAAAACAGCGAAGGACTATCTGAAGTCCTATTTAATAGATTGACTTTTGATAGTCCTTTACAACTGTTACATTTAATATTGGAATATTATTCGAAACGTGGCATTACATATTTATCTGTATAAGATGTGAAAGTAATACCGGGCATGGAATGAGTGGACGATTCGTTCTCTAATTTTTTTATCAATGAATAATCGTCGGCATTCAATGCGTAATAATTATCAGAGGTCGGGGTAGTCACACGTACCGTCCAATCGAACATATTACCGATGATGGTTAATGCATCCGTTTCGGGATTGAATACAGGAATTCCTGTTTTTACCACTTCGTATGTCCGGTTCTGCAGTACATAGAAAGCATTGTTGACATCGGTCATGAAAGCAAGTGTCTTCTTGTTTCTGAACTCTGTCAGATACAGATGTTCCAGTGTCAGTCCTTCGGGCAAGGTGATGGCACGAACATACGGACGCCCTTTCACTTGTTTCAGATGAAACAAACGGCGGTCGGCATCCAATAGGAGATAACCTTCGTCATACTCCTTTTTCACCGTTGGATTTCCTGCGATTTCCGTTGCCGGAAAGTGGAAATCCTTTTTAGTCATAGCTTCGGTAAACTGAAGACTCTTGTCTTCCTTCACGCTGTTGGAGGCCATGTCGATAAATTCGATTCCTTTGGAGGTGATGCGGAATACGTCATCCGGCATTTTCAGGTCTACACGTCCCGACATGGATTCCATCAGAGGATAAAGTCCGATAGAAGGCGCATTGATATCCGAAGGAACACTACGGAAGTTGAAGTTCTCCGTCTGTACCATTTTAGGAGTTACTGCTATCCCTTTAATGGTATCCGGGAAACGCTCATCAGACATCAACTGACGAAAATAAAACATAGGCAGGATACTGTCGAAAGCTGCTTCCGAATAAATATTACCAGCCAGGTCGCGACGTACACTTCCTTTTCCCTCTTCCTGTCCCATCTGTGCGAAATCGCCAATTACGAAACTGTACAGGGTAAAGGGAGTCTTCTCCGGCTTTACGACAAAGAAATTGTAACACCAGGGCAACTGCCAAAGAAGCAGAAAAGCGATGGTTACATATAATAATATAGTACTGAAACGTCTCATTACTCTATCTTTTAATTTTTAGTCTTTAATTTTTAATTGTTCCTAGTCCTGCTTTCCGGCCTTGAATCGTACGATAGAAAGCCACGAGAAAGAAGCTGTCAACAAAGTATAAACCACTAAATAAGGGAGGAACTTGTTATATGCTTCCGGTGTGGGCGACAGAAAGAAGATTCGGAGTAATAATACTGCGATAATGAGATTCAGAATACGACGTTTCCATGCCGGTTCGAGGCAGATCCATGCCACAAGCAGATAACCGGAAATCCCGGCAAGATACCACGTTAAAGCGGTGAGCAATATGTGGTTCTTCAGTTCATGGGCAAGTATTCCATTCAGGTATACTTCCATCAACAGAAAATTGGAAGCGAAGCAGACAAGTAGCAACACTAATCCCGAAAGTAGCATATTACCTGTCATCTTCAACTCCGGATAAGGCAGATGGAGAGTCAGTTTCAGGCATTTGCGCTGCATTTCGGGAACAAACTGAACAATAGCCATCAAAATTCCCGCAATCAGAGGGATATATTGTAACATATCAATGAAGATGACATCTCGTTGCAGCATCACTTCCCACACATGAGCAGCCCCTTTCATTTCTACCACCCGGTTGATGCGGAGCATACAGTAGCCTGTAAAACCAAGTGTGGCGAGCACGGCAAGTAGAAAATACCACCGTGTCTTTATCCATTCTTTATAAAATATAGCGTACATTGTTTTTATCAATTATCAACGATTCTAGTATTTGCCTGTCAGGCCGATAAATGCATCTTCCAGATTCACCTGTTCACTATGAAAATTAGTGTAGGGCACTGACATGGATTTCAGTTTGGCTTCTGTTTCTGCCGGTTGAAGGAAGGAGAAAGTCTCCAACTGGTTCCGCATGACAGAAGGATGATAGAAATCATCGGATGCAGGAAGTTCGTAGCCCTCGGGAATAGTGAAGGTGTAGCGACGTCCTTTTTCCAGTAGTTCGGCGATTGGTTTCTGAATCAGTATCTTTCCGTAGTCCATGATGATGCAGTCGTCAACAAGCCGTTCCATGTCCTGAATGATATGCGAGGTCAGGAAGACTGTTTTTCCTTCTGAACGGGCATAGTCGCGGAGATAATCGACAAACAGGCGACGATAGCCGGGATCGAGTCCGAGAGAGAAATCATCCAGTACGAGAAGTTCCGGGTTCTGTGCGAGAATCAGTCCGAGGGCTACTTGTGAACGTTGTCCGCAGGACATACGCGAGATACGTTGTCCGGTGGCTACTTTCAATTTATTCATCAGTTCGTAGTAGGCTTCCTTTTTCCATTGACCGGGATAGAAAGCTGCGTAGAATTTCTCTATCTCGTTGATGGTCATGAATTGGTATTGCACATGACCTTCGATGAGCAGTCCGATATTGCGACGCAGAGCCGGTGTCATTGTCTGTATCTCCTGTCCGAAGATGCGACATTCTCCCGAACGGGGTTTCAGGTAACCGCTCAAGATATTGATAGTGGTGGTCTTGCCCGTACCGTTCTTTCCCAACAGTCCCAGGATGCGCCCTTTGGGTACTGTGAAACTAAGATTTTCGTAAATCAACCGTTTGCCGTAATAGTGCGTCAGGTTGTTACATTCGATAATATGTTCCATTTGATTTTATCTGTTATTCTATTCAAAAGAAGAAAAGGAAAAGAATGGGAATCAAGATTCCGACAATTAGTTCGATTCCTCCTCTGCCGATAATACCCTTATTTCCTTTCAGCATGATGATGCCGGAAAGAGTAATGATAATAAGAGCGATAGCGAAAATATCCGCAAAGTAAGTCCACCATTGTCCCGGGTTGTAATGTAAGCGGGACATTGCTCCGATAAGCGGACGGCGGGTGACGGATTCATATACCGCTTCCCCTGTCTTCACATCTACCAGGAGGTTGGAGCCGCCTTTCAGGAATACTTTCATTACGTCCGTTTTCGGGAAGTAATGTTTGGTATAGTTGCCGCTTTCTCCTAATGGTTCCAGGAGGGTGAGCACTTTCTCCTTATTCATTCCTGCTTTATCCGGTAGCTTTTCTGCTATCTTATACTCTTTCCGTGTGATGGAGAAGTTCGGGTTAATCGTGTCACGGTGATTCATTACAATTCCGGAAATGGCATATATCAATACCATTCCGGAAAAGAAAAATGATAGGTCACGGTGTATGAGTCGACTCCACTTACGGATGTTACTACTCCACTTCATACGAGTTAGCTTCCATGAAATAGAAAGATAAATACTCTTTTCCCGTCTCTGCTTTGCGGTCGGCTATTTTTGCACGGAAATCTGCAATGCGGGCTTCGGGGCTGTTGGCTGTTTCGCCACGTGCTTTCTTTTCAGAGTCGCATCCGGCTTCACCGGTTCCGTGTTTCTCGGCAGCCTGTGCTTTGAGTTGTGCTTCCCAGTTCTGGAGGTAGGCTTCGTCAATGCGTTGTTCTTTCAGTGTTCCGGTAACACGAACGATGGAGTTTACACATTTAGGGTCGAATGCTCCCAAGGTTCCTGCTTCTACACGGATCACTTGGGTGTCGTCGCTACCCATCAGGAAGATTTTCTTTGCTCCATGTTTGCAGGTGTGTGTGCAGACGCCTTCAATGGTCACTTCTTGTCCTGCAAGGCTTTCGGCATTGGCAAGGAGAGAGTCGATTTCCAAAGCGGAAGAAGCAGACTGTTCTGTAGTCGCTTCTGATGCGCTTTTCTGTTGTTTGTTACCACATGAAGTTCCGATAAAAGTCATTGCCACGATGGCAATTGCGATTGTTAGCTTTTTTGTTTTCATTGTTCTTGCTTCGTTTTTATATAGTTTGTAATCTGTTTATCGTTTGTTTATAGCTTATCATAGTTCGCCTTACGGGCGAGGAGTCTTAACCTTACTTGGGACTTTGAGTTTCATGCCGGGAAACTGTTGTTTCCTCACCGAGAAACTATTGTTTCCCCGTAGGGGAACTAAAGGTTTCCCGGTGTGAAACAAATGTTAGTCCTTTAGTTGCCGGCTTGATCCCTTACGCAACGGAGTTGCATACCGGACTTGGTGCTGATATAACCTAACGTTAATCTGCCTTCCAAATATTTGGAAGTAAACGTACTCATTAATGCAAAAAATTGTATGTTGGTAAGTTCGTTGTTAGCATTAAGTATTGCTTTATATGGAGTTGAAGTCATATAATAATTCAATGCTGGTTTTCCAATCCACTCGGTTATTGTACTAGTAGTGCTGGATATTACAGTTTTCTGGTAACTTGGAGTAGATGCGAAATTTGTCACCATACGCACTCCTGAAAATTGGTAATTGAATCCTGCATTATGAAGTGACAGTACTTTAGCTCCATCATAGATTGCATCATAAAAGAGAGCTTTATCACCATCTGCTGGAGTATTTCCATCTTCATCATTGTTGCTTTTGCCAACAAGATTAAAATATTCCATTTGCGTCGGTATGTGCCACCCTTTCGGACAGATACCTTGTGCGCCTTCAAAGTCTTTCAGATTATTTTCAGTAATTTCCTTACCACCTAGCGCAGCTTGCAAATCATAAAGATAGCCTAATTCTTTTATAGCACTTTCGTCTGTTGTGGCTACGGCTACATTGTTAACAATCTCATATGGATACCAAATATGTGAATCAGCTGTCGGATCAGTAGAGGGTGTATATCCTTTAGGTAAATAGCAAAGTGGTTCAGCCATCCATGTCGTACCGTTTGAGAGAGTTACAGTCTTATATTTCACATTATCATACAGGAAATAGTTCTGATCGAGATGTTCCTCAAAAGGAATTTCATTATCAGCTCCAATTTCGCCCTCATCTGTCCAGTTCTCAATGTCACCGCTAAGTTTGACTTCTATATCGTCAGGTAACACGCGAATGTTCACACTGTATTGTCCTCCTTGTGCCAAAGTGGTAGATGTGAGCTTCTGTGACAAGGTCTTGCCGTCGGATGTTGCTACTTCAAGTGTCAAGGCTACTGTTTGGGGAACGATAATAGCACGGTATGTCTCATTCGCTTTAACGGCTTGTGCAACAATGCTTGTAGCAGAGGCATTTGCATCAGCAGTCACTGTGAGAGCACTCAAATCAAGAGTTGCAGTCGGGATAGAACCTTTCAATGCAATGGACGAGATGTTAGCTTCTACTTCCTTTGTTACATTAATCACTAATTTAGTAAACATGTGTTTGAAGTTCATGCTTATAACGTTGGTAGTCGGAAGTACATCCGATTTCTTTGCTGCCATAAAATCTGACGCTCCATATCCGCTAGTCTGATCGGTTTCTACAGTAAATGAAGCCGGAGTATTGCCCTCTTTATAGGGATAATAGGCTACTATTTGCGATTTGTCATTTCCTTCCGGATACCAAAGTAAATCACCGGCAAATACTCCGTCATTGTATGTCATCAGTTTATTTTCCGCATATACGAAGTCACCGTTTTGGGTGATTGTAACACCGATTTTATCTCCGGTCTCAAAGTTAACTTCCGTAGCACGTGTAATAATAGGAGAGATAGTAATACGACTGTTTGCAGGAGTCGTAGCTTCGTTCTCCTCTTGTTGGCAAGATACCAAAAGTGCTGCTGCGAAGATAAATGTCAAACTCTTTTTCATTGCTTAATAATTTAGTTTATATATATTCATTGTTTTCAAAAAGTATATCCTAATTTGACAGCCTCGTTCCAACGGTTCGAACCATCTATATATTGCAGGTTGAAACCGTGCGTATAACTACCCTGTACTTCCGCATAAATTCCATAGTTGAAATGGTAGCGCAATCCGAGATGAAATGTCGCCTGCGGGGCGGTTGCATATTCATTTTTCAGATGGTAATAATTAGTCAGCCGATAAGGCGGATCACCCGGTTCCGTATCTGTTGCCGTAGTCCTGTTTTTCCCGGTAAAGTTTCCTATGGCAAAGGATGCAGCCGCTTTCAGGTCGAGTTTCCCCAGATGAAATACACTGGAGATATAAGTCCGGCTGCAAAGCATCTTTTCCGAAGTCACATAAGGATACATCTGTGTGGTCAGTCGTCTGAATGTTGATATATTCGTTCCCAAACAAAGTTCCGTGCGGGGACTTATGAATTCATATTCAGGATGGACGGAGAAAATATCCTGCTCAAAAATACGATTGGAACCATGTACGTAAGTGGTCGTTATCCCGTTCACCGTTTCTTTAGTTATCACATTCTCGTTGTTGGCCAGATGTGACCATTGCAGGTTCAGTCGCAGAAAATGCTCTTTCTTTCCCTGTTTGAAATGATAACTCAAATGGGAGGTAATCCGGTGGGTGGGAAATTTAAACCAGATAGCATCTTTTTCACCGGCAGAACCTGAAGAATACGTGTATTCAATATCTCCGTAAATTCCTTTCCATTGAAGTTGCAAGGCTCCCCCGTTCGACAATTCTTTGATGGGAAAACCGTTGACACCCGATTCACTAAGATGGATTCCGCTGCCGTCCCATGCCTCGTAAGCTCCATACATAAGTCCTTTATCCAGAAAAGCATTGTAAGAGTTTTCGGCTGTACCAATGACTTCTGCTTTCACTGATTCGCTGTTTTTACCGAGAATATAGGAAAAACCGATTGCCATATCTCCCGAATGATACATGACGCTGGGGGCTACTTTCAAATCCAGTCGGTAATTGGTATGCCGCAAGTCCTTTCGTTTGGAATAGTTGGAAGCGGCAAAGTCAATCTTTCCTCCTAATCGCCAGTTGGGTGCAATATCAGTTGCAATACCACCCATGAAAGCGTAAGTTTGCAAGTCTTTGCGTCCGGGCGTGAACTCCAGGAGATCTACGGGATAAAATCCCGGGTGGATGAACATCGAACCGCTCATATCCTTGCCGGAAGTATGGTCGAAGGAGAATGAACCCGTCAACGAATAACCTTTCAGATGAGTGATGGACTTTGCTACCGCTCCGGTACTCCATGCTTCTTTTGCTTCGTAATAGTTGCGGAAATCACCGTGATTATTCTTTCCGTACAGTTCGGCATAGGAAGCAGAAATACTGTCCGTCATGATACCTGTGACATTTGCCCCGGCATTCCAGGAGTTACGCCGTTCGATGATGTCATAAGTCTGTGCCGAAACTCCGGATGCCAGACATAGGACCCAAAGGCCTGTTATATATATTTTCTTCATCTCACTCATGCAAAGATTGTTTTTCCCGTTCATAAAAATCGGTAGAAGAATTGTTCGTATCTACCAGTACTTCATAACCCGCTTCCTGTGTCGCTTCTTCATCCACATGACGGTATAAACTGCGTCCGTTGTACGTGGCACTTTGAATGACATATCCCGCATCAATGGATGGGGAAATGCGCTTTTTATTGTTGGAGGAACCGCCATAATACACTTCCGTCCCATCAATCACCCAGTCGAGCGGTACCGCTATCACCCGTTCGGTGGTGCTTCCCGGCTTCTGTATGACGCTGCCTTCTTTAAGAACGAAGTCCTGTATCGTGGTATCTTTGGCTTTAAAAATAATCGTGGCCGGAGAAAAGATGGAGAATGTATAAGCGTTCGCCTGTCCTGTTTTCAACACTACGTTCAGGTAATGGTCCGGTGTAATCTGATCGCCGGGAGCCGGATGATATTGCGTGTTCGGGAAATAAACATTGTTGTAACATACAAAATATCCGGGTTTGTTCAGATTAACAGATTGCGTATATTGTGCCGCATGGTCAACTGCTCCGTTGATGGCAATCACCGCATCTTCTCCCGGTTGAAGCGGAAAAGTTTTGCCGGTACCGCCAAACTGCCAGATACACTGTGCGATAGGAGCGAAGTTGGGGAAGATGGTTGCTCCGGTTGCTTCGTCCTGTGTCACCCATACATTGGTGGCTTGTGAATTGTAAGGGTCGAGAGCTCCGAAACACAAGCTATCCAGATATTGCACTTCCGAGTCGTTATTATGCAGGATAATGTACTTGTCGGACTGATAATTTCCTTCCAGCGGTAACTTGGTACATCCTCCGCAGTAAATCTCTTTAATAATGATCGTTCCAGCTCTGGAGTGAATCAGCGGGAGATTAAATGATATATCACTACTGGTCAGTTTTACATTATCAGCTAACCCGTTGAAAATATCCTGTCCGTCTTTGTCACTGATTTGCACACGGTATATACCTTTGGTCAGAGAGAATTGTGCCACTCCATTCTTGTTGGTTTTAGCCTTATAAGAATTTCCACGGTCGACATCTTCAATCTTTACGGTCACTCCTTCCCTGAGATGCTCCGTGTATCCGTCCGGATATACGGCGGTAACCTGCAGGTTGTGCAATTGGTTGTCATACGGATTCTCTTTATCGATATCCGTGCATCCTGCAAAGATGCCGGTCACTGTCAGTAATAATATGTAGATGGATTGCTTCCATATAGTTAGAATTTGATACGGCAAGTAAGTCCATAATAGAAATCCGGGGTGAAAAGAGCGCTTACACCCGTTGCATGAGATTTTACATAAGGCCGTGAGTTGGTGAAATTAATCGCATTGAGAGAAAGAGATACATAGTCTCCAATCTCTTTGGTGATATTGATATTGGCAGAAAAATAAGGATCATATCCGTCTGCAGCAAATGTATAAGCATTGCCCGATTTACGTATCAGGTAGGAGAATTCCGGATTTGCGGCTTCCGCTGACGTGAAAGGATGCATCTCATTATTCAGGTCGAGGTATGCCACCGGCCAGATTGCAGTATAAGAGTCTCCGTCATAGATACTTCCTCCGGTTTGGGTATTGCTGCTTTCGCTCACATTGAAAGCATATTCTTTTCCTTGGTATTCGGAGATATTCTGCGAACGCTTCACAAGCGAAGCTTCCAGTCGGCACGAGATAATCAGTCTGGCTTTCGGAATACGGGTGATGGCTGTGATATTGGCATCCAGCGAGTGGGTACGCTTGCCGTTGGCAGTACTCGATAAGTTGTCGCCATTGGCGTAGATACCTACATATTGGTAAGAACGATTGGCAAGACTGGTGTGCGACCATCCATTCTGATAATAATACGATAAAGAGTTGTCGATGTATTTCGTATAAGTATAAGCGGCATCTATCCGGAATTGCGTGCGAATCGGAGTAATTTCCGGGAAATCAACGATCATTTCCGCTCCGCGACGAATCACGTCCATTCCATTGTCGGGAGAAGTTGACTTTACAAAAGTCTGGTCGGTCACTTTGACATCCATAGGAGTCCAGTAACTGGATGCATTGTCGCGTATGTAAACCATACCTGTCTGGTTGTCCACATTGATTTGCGGATTAGTAGGCATAGTGAATCCTTCCGGCAATTGGAGAACATCGTAGGAGAACGGAGTATAGGTATTTGTGTATTTATACGGCAACTTGGTACGGTTGAAATAACCGACTAATGAAATTCTGGTACGGGCGATGTTGACGTCCAGACCGATTTCAGCGTTCTGATTCCGTTGCCACCGGAGGTTCTCATTGTGCAATAACGTGTAGGGCTGACTATAATATATATAAGATGATTCAATCTTATTATAGGAAAAGCCGAAGGTCTGTATGTCCCGATATTCCTGTTTGGGATACAAGGTATAAAAAGAGGGAAGCTTTTCGGTAATTCCCCAACCGCCACGGATAGCGATATATTCGTTCAACTGCCATCTGGCATTGAAACGCGGAGATAGAGTATTCAGATTTTTATAGTTCGTTCCCTTGATAAACAAGTGTTCCCAACGTACCCCTGCCATCAGTCTAAGCATGGTATTTCCCACAGGAAATGAGAGACTTTCTTCTGCATAAAGCGAAACATTATGCATATATGGGTAAGTAGTGTAAGGACGGGGACGATAACCGTTCGGAGCCAATGCTGGGTCTTTGTAATATTCTCCTTCACCCACATTGCCTGTTGCTTTCCATTGAACACCCGCTTTCAGGTTACTGTTTACAGTCTTAAAGCGTCTGTTCCATTCATATTTTAACGATGCGGCATAATCCAGTTCTTTGGAGTCGATGATTTGATCGGCAAAGTAAGTATATGGCAGTTTGTTTGCCATAAAATATCCTTCCTCCGTGGCATGAACAGTCGGTTGCTCCGATGCATACGAGTTGAACGTATGCGCGTGGGAGTTGTTATCATTATAATATATCGATGCGTCGAACTTGAGGTTGGTTATCCACGATTTATTGAGCAGCCAAGCGAGTGACGTGTTTGCCCGGAATACGTTGTCTCTCACTTTGTTGTATTCTCCCGAATAGGCATCGGGATCATCTTTGGTATTCATTCCTCCGATATTGCCTGTAACACCGATGTCGAATCTCAATACGTTGTGGAATGTGTTGCTATATCCGGCAGAGAATCCCCTTCTTGTATAAGAAGAATAGGGAGATACCAACTTTTGAGTAGCTTTGGTCCATTCACCGTTTATGTTGATGACTCCTTTATCGTTTCCTAAATCCAATCCTTTAGAGAATGACACCTGTTCGGTGCGAGGATTGATAGACAGCAATATGTTCCAAGGTGTTTTCCCTTTTCGGGTGTGAATTTTGATTATACCACTATTCAAGTCTCCATATTCTGCCGAGGGCACTCCCGTAATGACTTCCACCGATTCAATATCTGCAACAGTGATATTCCGGGTATCCGCTCCGCTCATATTGCCAAACGAACCATTGTTTCCAATACGCACCCCATCCACTTCCACTGCAGTTCCGAATGCGGCATTACCGGCTGTTGACCCTCCGTCACGTAATGAGAAGATATGGTTGGCGGTGAGATCCGGTACTTTGGTCTTTCCCCCCGGAAGAAGAGCGGAGATATCGCTCACATTCGACACCTGTAGGTGTTCCAATGCATTATTTCCGATAGTGAGCGTGGTGTTTAATTCATTCTTGGGTGCTTGTGCAGTAACGACCACATCATCCAGTGCAAGTGTATTTTCTTTGAGTATGATAGGAACGTTATTGATATTGCTGCGTACATTTACGGGAATGGTTGCCGGTACATATCCAAGAAAAGAAACCTCCAGATTGTATTTTCCCTCCTGTACTCCATGTATCGTAAATTCTCCTTTCTGATTGGATACAGCCCATAAATAGGTACCTTTAATGAGAATAGAAGCACCGGGTAAAGGGGAATTCGTTTTTGCCTCGGTCACACGTCCCGAGATTGTATAGATGTTTGAATTAGCTGCGGCTTCAAATAAATTGAAAAATAGTAGCCCCCAGAATGCTATATTAAAAAGACAATATTTCATAGATAAGTTTTGCGCAAAATTCGATAAAAACCGAGTTTGTATCAATCGCTATAAATAGTTATTTTGGCAAATTATGATACCTATAACTAGTGATTTCTTACCTACGAATAGGTATTTCCCCTCTAACTATAGCTTAGAGAATAAAAAACCGGCTTGCACTGCGATCACTATCACATTGCAAGCCGGTTGATTTATTGGGCTTATCTATAGCTGTCCGGATATTATTTCCAGTCCGCTATATTAGATATTTTTTACTTTAATCAGATATTCGGCAATCTGAACTGCATTCAGGGCAGCCCCCTTCTTGATCTGGTCACCTACAATCCAGAAAGTCAATCCGTTTTCGTTTGTCAGGTCTTTGCGGATACGGCCTACGTATACCGGGTCTTTACCTGCCAGGAACAACGGCATCGGGTATTCTTTTTCGGCAGGATTGTCCTGCAGAACCAGACCTTCACCGTTAGCGAATGCTTCACGAGCTTCTTCTACGGAAATCGGACGTTCTGTTTCTACCCAAATACTTTCAGAGTGAGCGCGTAATGCAGGAACACGTACACAAGTTGCACTAACCTTTACGTCAGAATGCATGATCTTACGCGTTTCATTATACATTTTCATCTCTTCTTTCGTATAACCGTTTTCTGTAAACACGTCAATCTGCGGAATCAGGTTGAAAGCCAACTGATAGGCAAACTTTTCTACAGTCACAGGTTCGTTTGCCAATACCTGACGATATTGTTCGTACAATTCGTCCATGGCAGCGGCACCCGCACCACTTGCTGCCTGATAGGTAGACACGTGCACGGTTTTTATATGAGAAAGCTTTTCGATGGCTTTCAGTGCAACTACCATCTGGATAGTCGTACAATTCGGGTTGGCAATAACGCCGCGCGGACGTTCCAATGCATCCTCTGCATTTACTTCAGGCACTACCAAAGGCACATCGGCATCCATACGGAAAGCGCTGGAGTTGTCGATCATCACAGCACCATACTTGGTGATTGTTTTCTCGAACTCCTTAGATGTTCCTGCACCGGCAGAAGTGAAAGCAATGTCTACCCCTTTAAAGTCATCGTTGTGTTGTAAGAGTTTCACCTCGATCTGTTTACCGCGGAAAGTATATGTTGTTCCGGCACTACGTTTAGAACCGAACAAAACTAACTCGTCCATCGGGAAGTTTCTCTCATCGAGCACGCGCAGGAACTCTTGTCCTACGGCTCCGCTTACGCCAACAATAGCTACTTTCATCTTTTTCTTTTGTTAAATTGTGAATATTGAATTTCTCTCCTTCATCCTGTCGAATCGGAAAGATTTGGCTGCAAAATTATAACAATTTAGCATATAAACATCGCTTTTGAGAGAAATATTTCAGCCTTTCGGAGGATTTCTTTAACCTTACGTATCGTCAGGTATGGTTGTTGGACGGGATAAACGTACCAAAAGGGAGCCATTTCCTGTCGCGATGCGAATCGGATTGATTCCGTAGCCTGATAAGATTCTCTTTATTGCCTAATATTACTTCGTTCCACTATAGTTATCCGCAAGAGACACTATAGTGGAACGAAATAAAAGTGCCTAACGAAATATATCCTGTTAGGTAAGCGGTGGGAAAGAAGTAGTAAGTAGTCAAGTAGTAAGTAGTTACCTACTTGACTACTGAATAATCCGTCAGAACATTCATTGTGATTCTGCAAACTTTTTTGTTCCTTTGCAGAGAATTCCTAAAACCACAGTCTATGAACCTGTTTGATCTCAATTTAACGCTGCCTATTTCTGATCCGACCTGGGTATTCTTTTTGGTACTGATAATCATTCTTTTTGCTCCGATGATTTTGGGGCGTCTCCATATACCTCATATTATAGGCATGATTCTGGCAGGTGTGCTGATTGGCGAACATGGCTTTCATGTGCTCGACCGTGACAGTAGTTTCGAACTGTTCGGCAAAGTAGGACTCTATTATATCATGTTCCTTGCCGGTCTTGAGATGGATATGGAGGATTTCAAGAAGAACCGGACAAAAAGTTTCGTGTTCGGCTGGCTTACCTTTCTGATTCCTATGGCGTTGGGAATATGGAGTAGTATGAGTATGCTGGGGTACGGTTTTCTCACGGCAGTACTGTTGGCAAGTATGTATGCTTCCCACACCTTAATTGCCTATCCCATTATTAGTCGTTATGGACTGTCGCGTTTGCGCAGTGTCAATATAACCATTGGTGGTACTGCTGTCACCGTCACCCTTGCTTTGATTATTCTTGCCGTCATAGGAGGCATGTTTAAGGGGACTGTCGATGGCTGGTTCTGGGTATTTCTTGTGGCAAAAGTGGCTTTCCTCGGATTCCTGATTGTATTCTTTTTCCCCCGTATCGGACGCTGGTTCTTCCGGAAGTACGATGACAGCGTGATGCAATTTGTGTTTGTGCTGGCGATGGTTTTCCTCGGAGGAGGATTGATGGAATTTGTAGGGATGGAGGGAATTTTAGGAGCTTTTCTGGCGGGCTTGGTATTGAATCGCCTGATTCCTCATGTATCTCCTTTGATGAACCGGTTGGAATTTGTGGGAAATGCGTTGTTTATTCCCTATTTCCTGATTGGTGTCGGAATGATTATTGATGTAAGAAGCCTGTTTACTGGAGGTGAAGCATTGAAGGTAGCTGTTGTGATGACAGTGGTGGCAACCTTTAGTAAATGGCTGGCTGCCTGGATCACACAAAAGATCTATCGGATGCAGTCGAATGAACGGAGCATGATATTCGGTTTAAGCAATGCGCAGGCCGCAGCTACGCTGGCGGCAGTGTTGATCGGTCATGAAATCATAATGGAGAATGGAGAGCGGTTGCTGAATGATGATGTCTTGAACGGTACGGTAGTGATGATACTTTTCACTTGTGTCATCAGTTCTTTGGTGACCGAACGTTCGGCCCGTCGTTTTGCTTTGGATGAAAATGTGCAAGCGGAAGAAGAAGCTAAACAGATAAATAAGGAACAAATCTTGATTCCGGTCGCTAATCCGGAGACGATTGAAGATCTGGTCAATCTGGCTTTAGTGATAAAGGATGCCAAGCAGAAGAATGCATTGGTTGCGTTGAATGTTATCAACGATAATAATAGCTCGGAGAAAAAGAGCAGCAGGGCAAACGTAATCTGGAGAAGGCTGCCATGATTGCCGCTGCCGCTGATGTGCCTGTTACGATGGTGAGTCGTTATGATTTGAATATTGCTTCGGGGATTATCCATACGATCAAAGAGTATGAGGCTACGGATATTGTGATCGGTTTGCACCGGAAGGCAAATATTGTCGACTCTTTCTTCGGACATCTGGCTGAAAGTCTGCTGAAAGGTACGCATCGTGAAGTGATGATTGCCAAATTCCTGATGCCTGTTAATACCCTGCGTCGAATCAATATTGCCGTTCCGCCGAAGGCTGAATATGAATCGGGGTTCTCTAAATGGGTGGAACACTTCTGCCGTATGGGAAGTATCTTGGGCTGTCGGGTGCATTTCTTTGCCAATGAGCGTACGTTGATGCGTATTCAGCAACTTGTGAAAAAGAGACATGCAGGTACCCCGACAGAATTCTCCATATTGGAGGAGTGGGAGGATCTCTTGCTGTTGACAGGGCAGGTGAATTACGACCATTTATTGGTAGTTATCTCTGCCCGTCGCGGATCTATCTCTTATGATCCCTCTTTTGAGCGCCTGCCGGCACAATTAGGAAAATATTTCTCTAATAATAGTTTGATAATCCTGTATCCCGACCAGTTTGGCGAACCGCAGGAAATTGTGTCATTCTCCGATCCTCGTGGACATAATGAGTCTCAACATTATGAGAAGGTCGGTAAATGGTTCTATAAATGGCTAAAGAAAAACTAATGGAAAGATACGACTGGCAACAGAGAACGGAACTCCTGTTAGGGGAGGAAAAGATGGAGCGCATCCGGAATGCACACGTATTGGTCGTGGGACTGGGTGGAGTAGGTGCTTATGCCGCCGAGATGATCTGCCGTGCAGGTGTCGGGCGGATGACGATTGTAGATGCCGATACGGTGCAGCCTACCAATCTGAACCGTCAGTTGCCGGCCATGCATTCCACGTTGGGGAGGACGAAAGCGGAGGTGTTGGCAGCCCGTTATAAAGATATAAATCCGGCGATTGAGCTGACTGTCCTGCCTGTTTACCTGAAGGATGAAAATATACCGGAACTGCTGGATGCCGATAAATATGATTTTATAGTAGATGCTATTGATACGATCAGTCCGAAATGCTTTCTGATTTATGAAGCGATGAAACGTCGTATAAAGATTGTCTCCAGTATGGGAGCAGGGGCGAAGAGTGACATCACCCAGGTTCGTTTTGCCGATCTTTGGGAGACGTATCATTGCGGTTTGAGCAAGGCGGTACGGAAGCGTTTGCAGAAGATGGGAATGAAACGGAAACTTCCGGTGGTGTTCAGTACGGAACA
This sequence comes from Bacteroides sp. BFG-637, assembly GCF_024793605.1. Lineage (NCBI taxonomy): Bacteria > Pseudomonadati > Bacteroidota > Bacteroidia > Bacteroidales > Bacteroidaceae > Bacteroides > Bacteroides sp. BFG-637. Next base: position 2,393,820 of record NZ_JANUPD010000002.1, read on the forward strand.
AGCCGATCCGAAGGCCGTATTGCTGACGGAGGATGAGCAGAATAAGAAATCGACATGTGGAACAGTCAGTTATATGCCGGCCGTGTTCGGGTGCTATCTGGCTGAATATGTCATTAAACGATTATAAGGCTATGATGATAAAACTAGAAGGGATTACGAAGAGTTTCGGCTCATTACAGGTGCTGAAAGGCATTGATCTGGAAATCAACAAAGGAGAAATTGTTAGTATTGTAGGCCCGAGCGGTGCGGGTAAAACTACGTTATTGCAGATAATGGGTACTTTAGATGAACCGGACGCAGGTGTGGTACAGATTGACGGAACAGTGGTGAGCCGGATGAAAGAAAAAGAACTATCCGCTTTTCGTAATAAGAATATTGGTTTTGTTTTCCAGTTTCACCAACTACTGCCGGAGTTCACGGCATTGGAAAATGTGATGATTCCCGCCCTAATTGCCGGGGTGTCTTCCAAAGAGGCGCACGAACGCGCTGTGAAGATTCTGGATTTTATGGGACTGGTTGACCGGGCTTCTCATAAACCGAACGAATTGTCGGGAGGGGAGAAGCAGCGGGTAGCGGTAGCGAGGGCTTTAATCAACGATCCGGCAGTTATTCTGGCAGACGAACCATCCGGTAGTCTGGATACACATAATAAAGAAGATTTACATCAACTGTTCTTCGATTTGAGGGACCGTCTGGGGCAGACTTTTGTCATTGTGACGCATGACGAGGGGCTTGCCAAAATTACGGACCGGACCGTTCATATGGTGGATGGTATGATTAAAAAAGATTAATTAGAGAACCTAATTTCTAAAAATGTATACCAAAAAGGTAGAGCCTTGCAAGTGTTCTATCTTTTAGTTATATATTTATAGTCGCTTCTCTACGGAAGTCTGTGAAGATGATAGTAGAGTGTTTGTTTTGTTTGTGTGTGATGCATTCTTGTCTGGTGTGATAGGAATGCATCTTTTTTTTATTAATTATAACAAATGTAGGGCTCTAGCCGTTCAAGATCAATAGGAGTGAACTCCTCGTAAAGAGATAATTGCTTCAGACTTTTTAAGGGTCCTTTCTTTTTCCGATATTCTATGATAACCTTTGCTTGGTAGTAGTTTATGTATGGATGATGCAGCATTCGTTCCATACCGGCTTTATTTAAATTGATACGGCGTGTCTGCTGGATGTCAATGGAAAACCACGGACGGAGTTTCTCTGCCTTTAGATGAATCTCCTGTAACTGCTCTATTCGGAAAAAGCCTCCCAGCCGTTCGCGGTAATTCACCATCATCCGGGCAATGCTGCTTCCGATTCCCGGAATCTTTTTCAGTTCGGTGGTATCTGCGGAGTTGAGGCTGATGATGGTTCCGGGGAGATATTTCATGAGTGTGTCCCGTTGTACACTTTGTGCGGTTAATAATCGTACCGTATCCTTTGAACTGAAATCTTTTGTAATTTGGATATAGGGATAAAGAGTCCGGTATTGTTCTTCGGTTAGACCATAAATCTTCCGGAAATCCTCCGGATGGCGGAATTTGCCTTGTTTATTACGATAATGCAGGATATTCTTTACCATCCGGGAAGGTAGTCCGAGTGACAGGAGAGTGGTGGAGTCTGCGGTGTTCGGGTCGAATATCGCAAGCTTGATTTCCCTTTGAGGGGATGATTGAAAAGAAGGACCGGACTTTTGGTGAGGTTTGGTTTCCCGGAGGACAGAAATAAAGTCGTTGTATTCTTTATCGAACTTCTCATTCTCTTTGCAGTCGGTATCTTCAGCGTGCTTGAAAAAGGAGAAGAGTTTAGGAGCGGCATATACTCCTAAAATAAGAACGACAAGGACGATAATGCCTTGTCGTTCAGTTTTAGTATAATAAAGGAAGTCTTTCCACATTATAGCTTGATCAATCCCAGTTCATTGATAAATATCAGTGAGATGGCGATTGGTGCGATATATTTTAATATAAAGATAATGAGTTTGTATACCGGTATCTTTAATGAACCGTCGTTGGTAATCTCTGACCATACAATCTTCTTGTCCAGATACCACCCGGTGAAGAGCGAAATACACAATCCGCCAAGTGGTAACATGATTTTAGCTGTTAAGAAGTCGAAGAGATCGAACAGACCCAGTCCGAAAATAGTAAATCCTTTCATGACTCCCAGTGATAATGAACAGAATATTCCGAGGAAGATACAACCGCCGGTGACTAACCTTGCTGCTTTTCCACGGGAAAGCTTGAACTCCTCATGTAAATAAGCGGTTACTACTTCGTGCAAGGAAATGGTGGAGGTTAAAGCAGCCATTGCCAATAACGCGTAGAACATGACAGAGAATATATATGCCAGTATGGGGACTCCGCTGAATGCCTGTTGGAATACATTAGGCAGTGTGATAAAGATCAGGCTCGGACCTGAATCAGGTTGTATGCCTACTGAAAAAGCAGCCGGGAAGATGATAAAACCGGCTAGTATCGCTACAAAAGTGTCAATGATTCCTACGCTGAAAGCTGTTTTAGTCAGGTTGGTTTCTTTACTGAAATAGGAGGCGTATGTACAAAGACATCCCATTCCCAAGCTCAAAGAGAAGAAAGCCTGTCCCATGGCACTCAAGAACACATTCCCGTCCACTTTGCTAAAGTCAGGCTTGAGCAGGAATTCAATGCCTGCACCGGCTCCCGGCAAAGTAACCGAGCAAACTACCAGTATGAGGATAATGATAAATAAGGTAGGCATCATGATTTTGGAGGACTTTTCGATTCCTTTTTCCACTCCTTTCACGATGATGAAATGAGTGATTAACAAGAAGGCTACCAACCATACAACCGGTCTCCACGGACTACTGGAGAATTGCTGGAAAGAAGAGATGAATTCTCCGGAGTTTTTTCCGGCAAAGCCGTTGGTCGCAGCTTCAAGAATATATTCAAGCGTCCAGCCTGCTACTACGGCATAATAACTAAGTATCAGGAAACCGGCCAATACTCCCATGCGTCCTACCCAACGCCAATGTGTTCCAGGGGCTAATTTCTGATACGCTCTTGCTGTGTTGGCTCTCGAACGGCGTCCTATCAGAAACTCGGCAATCATAATAGGTAGTCCCAGAAGAAAGATGCAGCCTAAATAGATCAATATAAATGCCGCACCTCCATGATTTCCCGTTTCATAGGGAAACCTCCATATATTACCCAGTCCGACTGCAGAGCCGGCAGAAGCGAGTATGACCCCTAATTTACTGCCGAAGTTCGCTCTATCATTTTTTGCCATAAATCTTGTTTTATCTTACAAATCGTTATAAAATGCACGTATAAAATGCAAATATAGAAAATGATACTTATATTTGCACGATAATTGTAATATTATTTAGATATGCTATCTTATATTAAGAAATATCCGATCTCGCTTTTTATTATTCTGACAGTGATTTATCTGTCGTTCTTTAAACCGCCTAAGACGGATTTAAATGAAATTCCCAACCTCGACAAACTGGTTCATGTCTGTATGTATTTGGGTATGTCGGGCATGTTGTGGTTGGAGTTTCTGCGTGCGCATCGCAGGGACAATGCTCCGATGTGGCATGCGTGGGTAGGTGCATTCTTCTGTCCTGTACTTTTTAGTGGTTGTGTGGAATTACTGCAGGAGTATTGCACTACTTACCGGGGAGGAGACTGGTTGGATTTTGCAGCTAATACTACGGGAGCGATTCTGGCTAGTTTAGTGGCCTATTATGTCGTACGACCGAGGATGATGAAGGCTGATTGAAATTTGCTGGCTAGAAGGATTTTCAGGCACGGATTACGCGGATTACACGGTCGCTTTATAAATGCTAATTCTAAAATCCGTGTAATCCGCGTAATCCGTGCCTGAAAAAATAGTATAATTATAAGTATTCTACCGTTGAACTAAGTTTGATTCCATTGGAACCTTTAATTAGAATGGTATATCCTTTAGGTTTGTCTGCTTGCAGATTCTTTATAACTTCCTGCGCATTGGCGTAAGTTTTAAAAGAATGTTCGCTTGCGGCAAACAGTTCTCCTACGAGCCATACTTTCTCAAAACCACTTTCTTTGATGTAATCAACGATTTTCTGATGTTCGGCCGGGCTTTCAGCACCCAGTTCGCGCATATCTCCTAATATGATCATCTTGTGAGGGACTGTCATGTTCCGGAAGTTTTGCAAGGCAGCCATCATACTGGTCGGGTTTGCATTATATGCGTCGATGATCAGCGTGTTATCTTTTGTCTTTTTAAGTTGAGAGCGATTGTTTTGTGGTGTATACCCTTCCAAAGCTTCGTTGATCTTCTTTGCTTCCACTCCGAAGAAACGGCCGATGGTGATGGCAGCCAGGGCATTCGGGAAATTATATTCTCCGATCAACTGTGTGCGAACCTGATGGCGTTCACCGTCCTTACCGGCTTTCCATTCGAAAGCGAGATAAGGTGAATTGCCGGTGATTCGCCCGTTAACATAGAGATCCTCTTCTGTTCCATAAGGAATCAGGTTCAATCCCTGTGAGATATTCATCAAATAGGTGTTATCGTGATGGATAAAGGTAATGGCGTCTTTCTTACGGAGGAAATCGTACAATTCTCCTTTAGTCTTAATCACTCCTTCGAAAGAACCGAATCCTTCCAGGTGAGCCTTGCCTACGTTGGTGATAATGCCATAATCCGGTTCGGCTATTTCGCAAAGAAACTTGATTTCTCCCGGATGATTGGCACCCATCTCGATGACAGCAAGGTCATGTTCCGGCTTCAATCGTAGCAGAGTGGTCGGTACACCGATGTGATTGTTGAGATTACCTAAGGTATAAAGCACATTATGAGCTTGGCAGAGAACGCTGGAGATTAACTCTTTGGTGGTCGTCTTTCCGTTAGTTCCGGTAATGCCGATCACTCGCGTCCCGAGTTGGCGGCGATGATAGTTGGCAAGCTGCTGCATTGTTTGCAGACAGTTGTCTACAAGTATATATCGTTGATCGCCTTCTATGGCATATTCGGCCTCATCGATAACGGCAAATGCGCATCCGGAGTCCAGCGCTAACTTAGCAAATGCATTACCGTTGAACGACTCACCTTTCAAGGCGATAAATAAAGAACCGTCCGGGCAGTTCCGGCTATCAGTAGTAACTGATTGGCAATCCAGAAAAATCTGGTAAAGAGCAGAAAGTTTCATAACCTGATCTTTTATTTAAAACGTTGCAAAGATAGGCTATTCTTTCGGATTTGACGGGAGTTCGGACAGATTTTTACTTAGGCATATACCAAAGGAAGAGTCAGTATCATCCGGCATCCGTCCGTATAGGAAGAATCGATCCGGAGGCTGCCTCCTAACTTCTCGGCGATACTCCGGCATATCGGAAGTCCGAGACCGGTTCCCTGTGTGAAAGAATCCATTTTGTAGAAACGTTGAAATACTGCCTCCTGTTGATTTGTCGGGATGCCTGTTCCTGTATCGGTGACACTGATTTCAATTTTCTTTTCAGCTTCCAGTATGGAATAAGCTATGCGAATACTGCCGTGAGTCGTGAATTTAGCGGCGTTATGCGCCAAGTTGTTCAACGCTTGTGATATACGTTCCGAATTACTGCGTATGAGCAGGTTTTCTCTTGCAGGCTCGAACAGCACTTCCACTTCTTTCTGCCTGTTGTCTTTGGCCACTTCAGAGGCAAGTTGACAGATCGTATTCATGTCTGTTTCATCATCTGTGGGCAGTTGTTCGTATTGATCCAGTTCGGACAGAGCGAGTACATCAGTGACCAGTCGGAGCAAGTCGTTACTGTTGCTCTTGATAATATTGACAAATTCCTGTGTTTCCGGATTGTTGCTATAGTGATCGCTTAACACCTGCGAGAAGCCTACAATGGAGTTGAGAGGTGTACGGATTTCATGAGTCATGCTTTGGATGAATGTGGTTTTCATCCGGCTGTTTGCTTCCGCTATATCCTTCGCTTTACGTAATTCTTCCCTCGATACAGTAAGTTCTTCATTTCTTGTTTTAAGTTCCGCTTCCGAAACTTTCAGTTTGCGTTTCAGGAAGTTTTCTCTATAAAGGAATAAGAAAAGAACGCCTAATAAAATAATCAATGAGATAATCAATGTTGTTTTATTATGCAACTCTTTTTCCTGTGTCTGGAGCGTTAATTCTTTCTTTTCGGCATTGAGCTTCTCAACGTTTAGCAAGGTGGCGAATTCGCTGCTGGCTACTTGCTCATTGGCTATTTTTAAAGAGTCATCTGCGTTGATATACATTTGCAGAAATTTGACTGCCATGTTCATATTCCCCATCTTTTGGTAGATTTCTCCCTGTGTGCGATAGTGGTTGCTGCTAAGTATACTTTCACTTAAACGGCGCTCTTCCTTTTCTTGCCTTTCTGCAGCTTCCAGTGCTTTTTGATATTGCCTGGTCTGCTGGTAGTATAAACATTCTATATTATATAGCCTTTTTTTGATCGATTCCAGTCTTTTATCCTGTTCGAATGCGGCTTGGCATTCCTTCAATATTTTTCGGCTGCCTGAAAGTCACCAAACTTACTGTAGTAGTTTACGTACTCCAACTTGGCAGATATTTGCTGTGTAGAAGAATTGGCTGTTGCAACGGCCTTTTCCATAGCTTCCAATGCTTCTTTTTGTTTTTCCCGGCTGATGTAATAGTTGGCTATCTGGGCATAGGTCTGGGAAATGTTATAGTTTTCGATATTGTATTTTTCAGTCAGTTCGATTTCTTTCAACCGCCATTCACCCGCCATCGAATCGAATCTTTTGATGGTGTAGATTTGTGACATGATATTGTAGCAACGGGACAGACCGGTTTTGTCATCCTCTTCCTGTGCTTCTTTTAACATCTTTTGCACTTCATAAAGTGCTATGTTTGTTCTGCTTGTTTTTAGATAGTAAGTGATTAATCTGTTCGCCCATGCAAAATAATAATATTTAGGCTGATGGGTGGCTTTGGCGAATTCTTTTACTTTGTTGGTATAGTAGATTACGCTATCTTCATGGGTCCCCTGGAAATAATAGTAATCCAGTTGGGTGGCTATGGCTACTGCCTGCATTCGTTCATCATGCCGTTCACCGGCCATTCTGAACAATGTGTCGGACATGTTAAGCACAATAGGATCTAATAAGTATTCTTGACAACGTTGATAATATTCATAGAGAGTAGAGTCAACATTGAAAGTTTCAGCCTCTTTTTGAGCTTTAGCAGTAGTGGCAAAGGGCAAAATGAGGAAAAGAAATCCTACGTGAAATAGGGTTAATCGGCTCATGGTATGAATTTTTCGGTTTCTTCTATAGTTTGCAAATATACGTTTATTTCTTCTTTTTAGTACGAATACTTGCTTTTTTTATCTACATTTGTAGGCGATCTAAAAGGAATGTTGTCAATGATGAAACCTATATCTCCTACTTATATAAATGTAAAAGGGCGGTTGCTCGATCTTGCTACTCCGCAGGTGATGGGAATTTTGAATGTTACTCCCGATTCTTTTTATTCCGGCAGCCGGATGCAGACTGAAGAAGACATTGCTGCCCGGGCGCGGCAGATACTTGATGAAGGTGCTTCGATTATTGATATAGGAGCTTATTCTTCACGGCCGAATGCCGAACATATTTCTGCTGAAGAAGAGATGGGCAGACTGCGTACCGGTCTGGAAATTCTGAACCGTAATCATCCGGAAGCCATCATTTCTGTTGATACTTTCCGGGCTGATGTAGCGGAAGAATGTGTGAAAGATTATGGAGTTGCTATTATTAATGACATAGCTGCCGGTGAAATGGACCACCGGATGTTTCAGACAGTTGCCGACTTGGGAGTGCCCTATATTATGATGCATATGCAGGGAACTCCCCAAAGTATGCAGAAAGAGCCGTCTTATGATAACCTGATTAAAGACATTTTCCTGTATTTCGCTCGTAAAGTGCAGCAACTTCGCGACTTGGGAGTGAAAGATATCATTCTCGATCCGGGATTCGGATTCGGAAAAACGTTGGAGCATAATTATGAACTGATGGCACATCTGGAAGAGTTCCATATATTCGAGCTTCCCGTTTTAGTGGGAGTTTCGCGGAAATCAATGATTTATAGATTATTGGGGGGAACCCCGCAAGATTCATTGAACGGGACAACCGTATTGGACACTGTTGCGTTAATGAAAGGAGCGCACATCCTGCGTGTACATGATGTGCGTGAGGCGGTGGAAGCTGTCCGGATCACAGAGAAATTAAAAATAGAGAGTGGATATGACAAATAAGAGGAGGGTGCATGTTTTTTGAGTTTGGCATAAAAGATTTTATCGATATTCTGCTGGTGGCTTTTGTTTTGTACTATACCTACAAACTGATGAAAGCTTCCGGTTCTATTAAGGTATTCACCGGTATCCTGGTTTTTATCCTGATCTGGCTGGTGGTGACTCAAGTGTTGGAGATGAAGCTGTTGGGTTCTATTTTCGACACATTGATGAATGTGGGTGTGATAGCGTTGATTGTTCTTTTTCAAGATGAGATACGCCGTTTCCTTTTGACTTTGGGATCTCACCGTCATGTCAGTGCATTGGCACGTCTCTTTAGCGGATCGAAAAAAGAGTCGTTGAAGCACGATGATATCATGCCCGTGGTAATGGCCTGTTTAAGCATGGGCAAACAAAAAGTCGGCGCATTGATTGTCATTGAGCATAACACTCCTTTAGATGAAGTCGTTCGTACGGGCGAATTGATTGATGCGGCAATCAATCAGCGTTTAATCGAGAATATCTTTTTTAAGAATAGTCCGTTGCACGACGGAGCGATGGTCATCAGCAAAAAACGTATCAAGGCAGCGGGATGTATTCTTCCTGTGTCCCATGATTTGAATATACCGAAGGAGCTTGGCTTGCGGCATCGCGCAGCGATGGGAATTTCACAGCAATCGGATGCGCATGCCATTATTGTTTCAGAAGAAACAGGTGGTATCTCCGTAGCCTATCGCGGACAATTCTACCTCCGCCTGAATGCGGAAGAACTGGAAAGTCTATTGACAAAAGAAAACTGATTTTATATTGGTAAGGCAATGGTCAAACAATGATGGTCATTTTATGACCATCATTGTTTGACCATTGTTGTTTTATCTGCTATTTGGCGCTATTTTGCTTTATTTCCAACCCTTTTTGAATGATAATTATGCCCTCCTTTTTAGGTGAATCGCCTACCTTTGCCGTATACTATTAAAATTCTATTTTTGAATAAACCATGAAAAACAGATTGATTGCTTTACTGGTACTTTTTACAGTTATTTTCTTTAGTACTGCACAGGCGCAAACTACCGCACGGAAGTTTGAGGCAGGCAAGAACACATTCTTGCTGGATGGAAAACCGTTTGTGGTGAAGGCTGCCGAGTTGCACTACACCCGCATCCCGCAAGCTTATTGGGAACATCGCATTGAGATGTGCAAGGCATTAGGCATGAATACTATTTGTATTTATATTTTCTGGAATATCCATGAGCAGGAAGAAGGTAAGTTCGATTTTTCCGGTCAGAATGATATTGCAGCTTTCTGCCGTGCGGCACAGAAACACGGTATGTATGTCATTGTCCGTCCCGGTCCGTATGTATGTGCGGAGTGGGAGATGGGGGGACTTCCCTGGTGGCTGTTGAAGAAAAAAGATATAGCCTTGCGTACGCTCGATCCCTATTATATGGAACGGGTAGGCGTCTTTATGAAAGAAGTAGGCAAGCAACTGGCTCCGCTGCAAGTGAATAAGGGGGGAAATATCATCATGGTGCAGGTAGAGAACGAATACGGTTCTTATGGAATCGACAAACCTTATGTTTCTGCCGTGCGCGACCTGGTTCGTGAATCCGGTTTTACCGATGTACCTCTGTTTCAATGTGACTGGAGCAGTAACTTCACCAATAATGCGCTCGATGACCTGATTTGGACAGTGAATTTCGGAACGGGTGCCAATATCGACCAGCAATTTAAAAAACTCAAAGAACTTCGCCCCGAAACTCCGTTGATGTGTAGCGAGTTCTGGAGCGGATGGTTCGACCACTGGGGACGCAAACATGAGACACGTCCTGCAAAAGATATGGTACAGGGCATCAAGGATATGCTCGACCGGAACATCTCTTTCAGTCTGTATATGACTCACGGAGGAACGACTTTCGGACATTGGGGAGGTGCGAACAACCCGGCTTATTCCGCCATGTGCAGCTCATACGATTATGATGCTCCGATTAGCGAACCCGGATGGACGACCGACAAGTTTTTCTTGCTTCGTGACTTGTTGAAAAACTATCTTCCGGCAGGTGAAACACTGCCCGCAGTACCCGCAGCTTTGCCTGTTATTGAAATCCCCGAGTTTCACTTCCATAAAGTGGCTCCGCTTTTCTCGAATCTGCCGGAGGCAAAACAAACGGTGGATATTCAACCGATGGAATCATTCAACCAGGGATGGGGAACGATTCTGTATCGCACCACATTGTCCGAAACTATTCTTGCAGGCACCACTTTGAAAATTACGGAAGTGCACGACTGGGCGCAGATATATGCCGACGGTAAACTGCTGGCACGTTTAGACCGTCGTAAAGGAGAATTTACAACGACCCTGCCCGCACTGAAAAAAGGCACACAACTGGATATTCTTGTGGAAGCAATGGGACGTGTTAACTTTGACAAATCTATCCACGACCGCAAAGGAATCACCGAAAAGGTGGAACTTATTTCGGGTAACCGGGCTAAGGAATTGAAAAACTGGACGGTGTATAACTTCCCGGTAGATTATTCCTTTATAAAAGATAAGAAATATAGCGATAAAAAGATGTTACCGACTATGCCTGCCTATTACAAGACTACCTTCACACTGGATAAAGTAGGAGATACTTTTCTGGATATGAGCACATGGGGGAAAGGCATGGTCTGGGTGAACGGTCATGCAATGGGGCGTTTTTGGGAGATCGGTCCGCAGCAGACTCTCTTTATGCCGGGGTGCTGGCTGAAAGAAGGAGAGAATGAAATTCTTGTTCTGGATTTGAAAGGTCCTACCCGGGCTTCCATCAAAGGTTTGAAGAAACCAATTCTCGATGTGCTTCGTGAAAAAGCTCCCGAAACACACCGCAAGGATGGAGAGAAACTGAAACTGACGGGTGAGAATGTGGCTCACGAAGGAGCTTTCACTCCGGGCAACGGCTGGCAGGAGGTACGATTTATCACTCCGGTGAAAGGACGTTATTTCTGTCTGGAAGCACTTTCTCCGCAAGCAAATGATAACATCGCAGCGATAGCGGAGTTTGATGTCTTGGGAGCTGATGGTAAACCGGTATCCCGCGAACATTGGAAGATTCGTTATGCCGATAGTGAAGAAACACGTAGTGGCAACCGTACAGCCGACAAGATATTCGACTTGCAGGAATCCACTTTTTGGATGACAGTGGACAATGTTCCTTATCCTCATCAATTGGTAATTGACTTGAGCAAAGTGGAAAATGTGACCGGTTTCCGCTATCTGCCCCGCGCCGAAAAAGGGTATCCGGGTATGATTAAGGAATATCGCGTATATGTGAAACCTGCTGATTTCAATTACTAAACAGTGAATGAACAAGAATAAAACAATGGATGAAAAAGCATTGAAATGACGATGAATATGAAGAAAAATATAATTCTTTTCGCATTCCTGTTTATAGGAGTGCTAACTGGGTATTGCCAGCAATCTGCTTACCTGTTTGTTTACTTTACCGGCAATCGTATGAGTGAGGAAGCCGTCCGGATGGCTGTTAGTCTTGATGGATATAATTATAAAGCCTTGAATGGAAATCAGCCGGTACTTGATTCCCGTGTGATTAGTTCGACAGGTGGAGTGCGTGATCCTCATATTCTGCGTTGTGAAGATGGGAAGACGTTTTATATGGTGGTTACGGATATGGTATCCGGAAATGGATGGAGTTCTAACCGTGCCATGGTACTTTTGAAATCAAAAGACCTTGTACACTGGACTTCCAATGTCGTGAATATCCAAAAGAAATATCCAGATCAGGAGGATCTGAAACGTGTGTGGGCACCACAAACTATTTATGATAAGGAAGCTGGGAAGTACATGGTTTACTGGTCTATGCAACATGGCAATGGTCCCGATATCATTTATTATGCTTATGCCAACAAAGATTTTACAGATATAGAAGGAGAACCGAAGCCACTGTTTCTTCCGAAAAACAGAAAATCATGTATTGATGGCGACATTATTTATAAAGATGGACTCTATCATTTGTTCTACAAAACGGAAGGGAATGGAAATGGAATTAAAAAAGCGACTACTTCCTCTCTGACCTCCGGACAGTGGGCGGAATCGGATGATTATAAGCAGCAGACGAAGGATGCGGTAGAAGGTGCAGGCATTTTTCCATTGATTGGTTCGGATAAATATATCTTGATGTACGATGTGTATATGAAAGGCAAATACCAGTTTACCGAAAGTTCCGATCTGGAACACTTTAAAGTGATTGACCATGCCGTCAGCATGGATTTTCATCCACGTCACGGTACTGTTATTCCGATTACTCAAAAAGAATTGCGACGCCTTTTCAAGGCATATGGTAAACCGGAAAGTTTCTAAAACTTTGCGATTGATAATCTTAATGCAATATATACCATGAGAAAATTATTCCTCTTTCTAGTTGTCTTGTTTTTGTCGTTTCAGCAGGTCACTTTAGCTGCAATCAAGGAAATGACGAGTACACCCGATTCGGTTTATCTGTTTTCTTTTGCAACTTCCGGAGACGACGGACGCAGCGGACTCCGTTTCGCCTGGAGTACAGATAAAGAAAACTGGTTTGAAATTGGCCGGAACTACGGATATCTCCGGTGCGATTATAGCCGCTGGGGATCACAGAAGAAAATGCTTGATCCTTATTTGAAACAATCGCCCGATGGCGAATGGATTTGTACCTGGAAACTGAATGACCGTGATGGATACGGCCAGGCTACTTCCAAGGATTTAATCAACTGGACTAGTCAGAAATATCCCCGTACTACGCCGGATTTTGACGGAGTGAGAGTGAAAGCTATTGTTGCCGGAGAAGAGCAGAAAGGAAATATCAACCGGGTAGTTTGGACCTTGGTGGATGGATTGGATAAAAATTATGGCTGGAATCAATATCGGAACTCATTACATGGAGAACGTCCGGTACAGGATGGAGAACGTTTTGCCGGTTTGAAGCCTGTAAAAGCAACGGTCACTGTACAACCGGAAGGTGCAAAGGCCATTAGTGATGTATTGCTGGGCGCTTTTTTTGAAGACATCAATTATTCGGCAGACGGAGGACTCTACGCAGAACTTATCCAAAACCGCGACTTCGAGTACGACCCTTCGGACAGGGAAGGAGATAAGAACTGGAACAGCACTCATTCCTGGGCACTGAAAGGAGAGAAAACGACTTTCACTATTGATACTACCGACCCTATTCATATCAATAACCCACATTATGCCGTGCTGAATGTGGAACAACCCGGAGCTGCATTAGAAAATACAGGTTTTGATGGAATCGCACTGAACACCGGAGAGAAATATGATTTTTCCATCTTCGCCCGGGTTCCGCAGGGTAAATCAAATAAATTGCAGGTTCGTCTGGTAGATGGAAAAGGAAATGTGTGTGGAGAAACTTCTCTAACAGTATCTTCCCGTCAATGGAAAACATATAAAGCAGTGATAGCTGCTAAAGCTACTGCGGACACTCATCTCGAAATCATCCCTCAATCTGTTGGTGAATTGAATCTGGACATGATTTCCTTATTCCCGCAAAGTACATTTAAAGGACGTAAGAACGGGCTTCGCAAAGATCTGGCTCAAGTGTTGGCTGATATTCATCCCCGTTTCATCCGTTTCCCCGGTGGTTGTGTGGCTCACGGTGATGGTTTGAAGAACATTTATCAATGGAAAAATACAGTAGGCCCGTTGGAAGCAAGAAAAGCGCAGCGTAACCTTTGGGGATACCATCAAAGCATGGGATTGGGTTATTTTGAATATTTCCAGTTTTGCGAAGATATTGGTGCGGAACCGCTTCCAGTGCTGGCGGCTGGTGTTCCTTGCCAGAACTCTGCCTGTCACGGCGACTTGAGAGGAGGGCAGCAAGGCGGTATTCCAATGAGCGAAATGGGAGCCTATATTCAGGATATTCTTGATCTGATAGAATGGGCAAACGGTGACGCAAAGAAGACAAAGTGGGGAAAGGTACGTGCCGAAGCCGGGCATCCGAAACCATTCAATTTGAAATACATCGGTATCGGAAATGAAGATCTTATCACTGATATCTTCGAAGAACGCTTCACGATGATCTTCAATGCCATCAAAGAAAAATATCCAGAAATGATTGTTGTCGGTACAGTGGGACCATTCAATGAGGGTACAGACTACGTGGAAGGATGGAAGTTGGCGGACAAACTGGGTATTCCGATGGTCGACGAACATTATTACCAGACTCCGGGATGGTTCCTGAACAACCAGGATTTCTACGACAAATACGATCGTTCGAAAAAGACAAAAGTATACTTGGGCGAATATGCAACTCACATACCGGGACGAAAGGCGAATATCGAAACAGCACTGACAGAAGCTCTTTATCTTGCAGCCTTGGAACGTAATGGCGATGTTGTCCACATGACTTCCTATGCCCCTCTTCTCGCTAAAGAAGGACATACCCAGTGGAATCCGGATTTGATTTACTTCAATAACCGGGAAGTGAAACCTACCACCGGCTACTATGTTCAGAAACTCTACGGACAGAATGCCGGGAACGAATATTTTCCGTCGCAGATCACTCTTGATAATAGAGACGATCAAGTGCGGAAACGCATTGCTTCTTCTATTGTCCGTGACTCGGCAAGTGGTGATGTGATTGTGAAACTGGTCAATTTACTTCCCGTAGAAGTGAATATGAATGTCGACCTTTCCGGAATCGGTGCTATACAGTCTTCTGCAAAAAGAACCGTACTGACCGGCAAACCGGTCGATACCCCGCTACCTGTTGAAGACACGATGGAAGTAGCAGAAAAGTTTGACTATCAATTACCTGCCTATTCTTTTACGGTGATCCGCATAAAGAAGGCAAATGAGAAATAACAGAAAAAAGTGAAGATAATAACGACATAGATAATATGAAGAAGATAATAAGTACCCTGCTGGCTAGTTGCTGTCTGACTTCTCTGATAGCACAGGAAGTGGTAGTGAAAGGGCCGGATGAAAAACTGCAATTGGTTGTATCTGCTTCTCCAGCCGAAAAGCCAAGTTATTCGATTACCTACAATGGAAAGACAATGTTGGAGAAATCTCCTTTGGGTATGAATACGAATATCGGTGATTTTGCAAAAGGGATGAAACTGACAGGACACGCTGTTACTCCGATTGATACTGTCTATCATCAGGATCGTATTAAAACCTCCAAAGTGCATTATCAGGCAAACGAACTGATTTGTAATTTTGAGAATCCGAAAGGGCAGAAAATAGATGTAGTCTTTCGTGTCAGCAATCACGATGTAGCTTTCCGTTATACTCTTCCGCGTCAGGATGGAAAAGGAAGTGTAACGGTAACTGCCGAAGAAACCGGCTTTTGCTTTCCGCAACAAACAACTACTTTCTTATGTCCGCAAAGCGATGCCATGATAGGTTGGAAACGTACCAAACCCAGTTATGAGGAAGAGTACAAGGCAGATGCTCCCATGAGTGACCGTTCGCAGTACGGGCATGGCTACACGTTCCCTTGTCTGTTCCGTATCGGTGACGATGGTTGGGTATTAGTCAGCGAAACAGGTGTGGACAGTCGTTATTGCGGTTCTCGTTTGAGCGATGTAAGCGAAGGCAATCTGTATACGGTTGCTTTCCCGATGGCTGAAGAAAATAACGGTAACGGAACTTCTGCTCCGGCATTTGCCCTTCCCGGTGCTACTCCCTGGCGTACCATAACTGTTGGCGAAACCTTGAAACCGATTGTGGAAACAACCGTTATCTGGGATGTCGTACGTCCTCTTTATGAAACGAAGCATGACTACCGTTTCGGACGCGGCACATGGAGCTGGATTCTCTGGCAGGATGGTAGTATCAACTGTGACGATCAGGTGCGCTATATTGATTTTGCAGCTGCAATGGGGTATGAGTATGCCTTGATCGATAACTGGTGGGATACGAACATCGGCCGTGACCGTATGAAATCTTTGATAGAATACGCACGAAGCAAAGGAGTGGAACTCTTCTTATGGTATAGCTCTTCCGGCTATTGGAATGATATTGAGCAGGGGCCGGTGAATCACATGGACAATGCCATTATCCGCAAACGTGAAATGAAATGGTTGCAAAGCCTTGGAGTGAAAGGAATCAAAGTTGATTTCTTTGGTGGCGACAAGCAGGAAACGATGCGCCTGTATGAAGATATTTTGAGTGATGCTGACGACCACGGTCTGATGGTAATCTTCCACGGTTGCACCATCCCTCGAGGATGGGAACGTATGTACCCGAACTATGTAGGCAGCGAGGCTGTACTGGCCTCCGAAAATATGGTTTTCGGCCAGCACTTCTGTGATGAAGAGGCTTTCAATGCCTGTCTGCATCCGTTTATCCGCAATGCGGTGGGTTGCATGGAATTCGGTGGTTGTTTTCTGAACAAACGGCTGAATCGCAACAATGACGGAGGAACTACCCGCCGTACTACTGATATATTTCAATTAGCCACTACCGTATTATTCCAGAATCCGATACAGAATTTTGCGCTTGCTCCCAACAACCTGAAAGATGTTTCCCCTGTTTGTATGGACTATATGAAAACGGTTCCTACCACATGGGATGAGACACGTTTTATTGACGGATATCCGGGGAAATATGTAGTTTTGGCGCGTCGCCACGGTGATACCTGGTATCTGGCAGCAGTGAATGCCGGGAAAGAAATCGTAAAGTTGAGGCTGGATTTAGATATGTTTGCCGGAAAAACTGTTTCTCTGTATGAGGATGATAAAAAAGGAGAACCGCAGCTTCTGCCGTTGAAAGTGAAAGAAAACGGAAAAGTGCAACTGGAAATCCTTCCACAGGGAGGTGTTCTATTGGTGAATAGAAGCGTGGCGGGATCATATGGGAAATGATTGTTCGGCAAAAGTTTGGTAGAATCATTATTTATAGCGTAATTTGTGTAGCATAAAAAGTACTACAATAATTACGCTATAAATAATTGCTTGAATATGAATGACGTAAATAATCCTTTTTTGATTTATGCCTATGCTGGTCCTAAGTATTTCTGTGATCGGATAGAAGAAACGGAACATTTGATTTCCGCTTTACGGAATGGAAGAAATGTGACCTTAATGAGTCCTCGCCGTATGGGTAAGACCGGATTAATACAGAACGTCTTTCATCAGATACGACGGGAGTATCCGGAGGCAGCTTGTTTTTACATGGATATTTTTTCTACGACATGTCTGGATGATTTTATCATTCAGTTCGGGCAGACTGTGATTGGTAAATTAGATAATTTATCGCAGAAGACGCTGGCGACAATCAGTGGCTTTTTTAGAAGTTGTCGTTTAGTGTTTTCCCCCGATGTCTTAACGGGAGTGCCACAAGCAACTCTTGATTTTCAACCTTCCCAGGCACAGGCAACATTAAAAGAGATTTTTGATTACCTGGAACATTCGGGAAAAGAATGTTATATCGCTATTGATGAATTTCAGCAGATCACTGAATATCCGGAAAAAGGAGTAGAAGGCTTGTTGCGTTCTTACATTCAATTTTTACCTCATGTACATTTTATTTTTTCAGGAAGTAAACAACATCTGATGGCAGAAATGTTTGGTTCAGCGAAACGTCCTTTTTACCGGAGTACGGAAAAGATGAATCTGGCATCCATCCCTTTAGAGCATTATTCTCTTTTTGCCATACGTTGGATGCAGGCCGGAGGAAAGGAATTGAGTGATGAACTCTTTCAGATGATTTATCGACGTTTTAATGGGCATACATGGTATGTACAGTATGTGCTGAACCGACTTTATGAACAAAAGGAGCCCGTCTTGAATGAAACCATATTTGAGAAATGTTTGGCAGATATAGTTCGTTCCGAGGTGGATGAATACCAGCGTTTATATGGTATGTTGACCGAAAATCAGTCAACTTTGTTGCGCGCTATCGCCCGGGAGCAATTCGTAACGGCTATTAATAGTTCTATATTTATTAAGAAATATGGATTGAAAGGTTCGAGTAGTATTAATGCAGCCCTTAAATTCCTGATTAATAAAGAATATGTATTTAAGGCGGAAGAGGGATATTGTGTATACGACCGTTTTATGGAATTGTGGTTGCAGACATTACCTTACGCTGGTATACTAAAATAATCATATTCAAGAAAATACCCTTCACCTTTCACAATGCCCTATTCATCGGTATTAGCGGGTGAAGGGCAGGCTTTCACTTTCCTTTCACCTTTCTACCCTGACTTTCACAGATTGTCCAGTTTGCTAAATCCTTCATCTATAGTTGGCAGAAGAAGTGTTAGCAGATAGCTTCCGGACTATTATAGGAAAACTTCTTTTCTATAAAGGATAAACTTCCTTTGTATAGGAACCAAACTTTCTTTGCCTTATAAGAAAACTATAAATGCAAGCTTTGATTATATAAATGAAACTTGCATTTGTATAATCAAAGCTTTTGTTTTTATAAACGCAACTTGCAATTATAGATTGCATTTAATGAAAAGCAAGTTTACATACTGGTAATAAGAAGTTTACCAGTAATCAAAAGAAAGTTTGTTGTTAATGAAAAAGAAGTTAGTTAGTAATGAGTAGGAAACAGGTTAGATATGTCTTTAGAAGTAACAGGTGGAGAAGAATTATGCAGGGTTAAGAAAACGGAGGGTGAAAGGCGGATGAAAGAGTAACCTTCACCCGCAAATGCCGATGAATAGGGCATTGTGAAAGGTGAAGGCTGTATTTGTGAAATTAAAAAATAGGTGTTAGGGGGAAATCTACCGATTGGTTACTGTTTATTTCCCCAGTGTGAGATGGTGGGAATAAAGTTGAAACTTTATAATTTTAAGCCAACTCTCTTTCCCTTATAAGAAACTGATTGATCGAACGTCGTAGCATCACCGTCACCACAACCTTTTCCCGGTTCTACAATGATAATATTGAATTTACGATTTTTCAGCATTCCTTTGTAATTACCTTGGCGGTCGTTAATCGTCAGGGTGCGGTCTTTATCATTCCACTTCATGGCAATGGTAGTGTGTGCTCCCTTTTCGTAATTGTAGTTGTCGAACTCATCTTCGTAAAGAGTAAATTCAGCGTCGGCGCCCGGATAAATGCGAAGTGTCAGATTATCCCATTTCTTTTCGGTGGAATATTGTACAGCCGGTCCCCAAGGTAGGATAGAACCTGCACGGACATAGACAGGCATGATGTCGATAGGCACTTCACGCTGGATGGTTTGTCCGCCTTTCAGGCTTTTTCCGGTCCAGAAATCAACCCATTGGGCACCTGCGGGTAGATAAACATCTGTCTTTCCTATCTTATTCATATTCTTCTGATAGCCGTTCTGTTTGTTGTCCTGCCATGTATAAAGCGAATCAGTTACGGGGCGGACAAGGAAATTACGGCCAAACATATACTCTGTATCCATCTCAAGTACTTTCTTATCTTTAGGAAAATCCATCATGAGTGGTCGGATGATGCTGCCCGCTTTGTTGGTAACTTCCCATGAAGTGCTGTAGAGATAGGGCAAAAGGCGATAGCGCAGGTGAGTATATTTTTCGAGTGCGTCATAAGCCCAGTCTCCTTTCTTGCCGAACTGGTATATTTCCACAGCTACCGGACTGGAATTGTGTGAACGCATGATCGGCTGGAATGCTCCCCACTGATACCAGCGCACGTGCAATTCATGATAAGCGATATTGTGTACATTATTGTTATATTTCCATGCGAAGAAGCCGCCCAGGTCGGTATTCCAGTATGGTATGCCGCATAGTGAGTAATTTAGTCCTGCCGCCAGTTGTTTCTTCATCACTTCCCAGGTAGAGACTACATCGCCGCTCCATGAATGTGACGCATAACGTTGCTGTCCTAGGAAAGACGAACGTGTGAGCAGGAATACCCGTTTGTCGGAAGTGGTGGCACGTTGATGTTCGTATACACCCTTGTTGGACATCAAAGGAAAAGCGTTGTGCACTCTGCGGAATGAACCCAGATAAGTGGGGGTATCAAAATCTT
This sequence comes from Bacteroides sp. BFG-637, assembly GCF_024793605.1. Lineage (NCBI taxonomy): Bacteria > Pseudomonadati > Bacteroidota > Bacteroidia > Bacteroidales > Bacteroidaceae > Bacteroides > Bacteroides sp. BFG-637. The sequence continues at coordinate 2,414,012 of NZ_JANUPD010000002.1, forward strand.
TGTCCTTGATTTCCAGATGATCCGGCTCGGTAGAGTCGAGCCACCAGCCATCCATTCCGAGATCGAAGATATTCTTTTTCATTTCTGCCCAATACATATCGCGTGCTGTCGGATTGAACGGATCGTAAGGTTTTACTCCGGCTTTGGGAGGCCATGTCTCGAAGTGAAGCAATGCTTTCAGGCTATCCATTTTCTGGTACATCTCTGTCCACGGACCGAACGAGGCCCATACTGAAATCATGATATGTGCATTCTGTTTATGTACATAGTCGATCATTTCTTTCGGACTTTTGATGCGTGGCGTTCCATAATTAGCATTTCTGTCTTCTCCGTTCGGGAGGAATTTCATGTATTCCGGATCACCCATTTTGTTGATATAGCGTGGGTTTTGGAATTTCATCGAGTTCCAGTTTTCGTTGCATCCCCAATATTGCCAGTCTTGGATGATACCGTCCAGTGGTACTTTCAGTTCACGGTACTTGTCTACTACTTCGCAGAGTTCGTCCGGACTTTTATAGCGTTCGCGGCATTGCCAGAATCCCAGTGTCCAGAGCGGATAGAGCGGGGCCTGACCGGTCAGCTCGCGCACTCCGGCTATTACACCGTCCGCATTGCCACCGTAAATGAAATAATAATCAGCGCAGTCGCCTACTTCCGAGTCGAACGACATCTCTTGCGGATTGTCGAGGAAAGTAGTGGGAGAGTAATTATCCCAATAAAGGGCATATCCTTTGACGGAATGAATAAACGGAATACAGATACTCATATTTTGATTGCGGAGGAGTAGTTTCTGGTTACGTTGGTTCACTTTACCCGTCTGCTGCTGTCCCAATCCGTAGATTACTTCGTCTTTATCCAGCAAAAAAGCCTGGCGGACATTGAAAGACGGAACACCTGCATCATTGAAAGGAGTGAATTGCGTTCCGTAATCTTTGTCCGTCAACAGACATTGGCCGGACGAATCGAAAAAATGGATACCCCCAGTCTTCGGGTTCACTTCCAGTTGGATAAGACGACTGCTTAATGTCACATTTTTCCCCTTTTCACCGAAAGAAACAGGAGTTGTCTCAGGCGTTTTGACAATGACCAGACTTTCTTTATTGCAAGATTTCTGACTGGGCGTCTTATAAACCCTGACAATGGAGGGTGAATAAAACTCAATGTTGACATCCATCCCCTGTGTGGCACACTTGATGCCTTGTGAGGTACGTTGTACATTTTGTGCTGTACCATTGCCTGCTGCAACCATTGTTGCACATACCAGCAAGAAACCGGCTTTTCTAATAAGATTCATTTTCATGGTTTTTAGTGCTTTATGATGCAGCAAAAGTAGGGCAGAGGCAAGTAAAACGGACAATAATCAGGTTGAAACAAACAGTAATCACGTTGATTTCTTCACTTTTTCGGCATATTCTGACGGGCGGCATCCGTACATTTCCTGAAAGCATTTGCTTAAATAACTGGAACTGCTAAAACCTGTGTGTTCCGCAATTTCTGTAATACTTAGCTTGCCCTCTGTTATCAGTTGTGCTGCCCGTTGCAGACGAATGTTGCGGATAAAGAGGCTGGGAGACTGATCGAGCATAGTCACCAGTTTGCGGTATAATCCCGTTCGCTCCATACAGAGGTCGCGGCTTAGTTGCTCCACCGAATAGCCATTGACGTGCAGATTCTGTTCCACCAGTTTGATGGCTTGTGCCAGAAATGCAGATTCTTCCGTGTCCTGTTGCTGATGGTCGGGAGACGTTTCTTCTATGCTACAGGTTAGAGAATTATTTTGTTCGATCAGGTTGCGTATACGGAGTAATAGAATCTCTTCTTTATGCTTGCGTTCCATTTCCTTTCTGCTCCAATAGATATACAATCGGATACCGGTGAAAACAATCAGTAATAAAATGATTGCATACAGGATATAAGCCGTGGTTGTTTTCCACCACGGTGCATGGATGGTTAATTTTATTGCTGTCACTTTGCCGTTCCACTGAAGAGGATTGTCCGAAGCCATGACTTTGAATGTATAATCTCCCGGTGGTAAATTGGTGTAAACAGCTTGAAGAAGACCTTTCCCCACAGTCGCATTTCCCTGTCTTCCTGCAAATGTACTCATCCATTGCGGGTCGATACCTTCCAGTTGATAACGGTAGTATGTGCGTTCATGATTGATATAATTCAATGCCGAAAATTCGAAAGTCAGGAAGTTTTGGTTATAGTCCAGTTCGATTTCGGTTGTATAAGGAGCAGCCTTGGACAGGATGATGCGGTTGCCATATTCTTTTCCAGTATTCACCTTTTCTCCATACAAGCGTAAGGCTGTGAAAACCGGCGGATCAGGAAGCATCGGATGAATGGAGTCCTTGTCGGGATGGAATATGTTAAAGCCATCAATACCACCCAAATAGAGAGTGCCGTCGGAAGAACTGAATACGGCATCTTTTATGTATTCGCCGTCCAAAGCACCGTCCAACTGATTGAACCGGGTGAAACTGATGTTCTTATTCTCCGGATTTATGTGGATGCGTGTGACACCATTACTGGTCGTTACCCAGATGTCTCGATATTTATCCTCAATGATACCCTGGATAAAGTTATTGCTCAATCCGTTTTCGCGGTAGAAGGTACGTGGGATAGAGTCGTTTTCGCTGGTGAAAAGTTCCAGTCCGTCAGGAGTTCCTGCCCATGTCCAGCCGCGTGTGTCGGTATATAATGTATGATATACTTTGTTTCTGAAATAACAGTTCCTTGGGGTGTTCAACCGGTTCAGGATTTCAGGAGAAATTGTAGGGATAGCTGCCGATTTCAATACATGGGATTTCTGCTCATTGACTGTCAGTCGATAAACTCGGGAATGAGCTTTTAGATAGATATTTCCATCTTTATCTTCGGCGAAAGATTCAATATTGATTTCTTCTTCCGGGGAGACGGGAAATGCATTGCGACCTATATGAGTCAGTTTATGCATGGACGGGTGATGATATAATAATCCCCGATTGAAAGTTCCGAGCCATAACCCTCCTTGCCGGTCTTGAAAGACAGTGCTGATTTCGGTAGAGACAATCTGTCTGTTTCCGGTTTCCAATAGGGGGATGTATTTTTGTGTTCCTGTGTGGAGGTCAATAATCCAAAACCCGTGAACGCAACTGATATAGGCTTTCTCACCATTAGGGGTAATGATAAGGGTATTGAGAGTATAGTTCTGTTCGAAGAGTTTTTTCCATGTGCGCTTGTGGCTATTGAAATAGAATAAACCGCCTTTACGCCCGTTGCGTAGTTGATAGAAGCCGTCTGCGCTTTTGATGACGAGAGAAGTATTTTGATATTCAGCCTGTTCGGATGCAGGATAAGCGGCTATATTGTATACAGTTTTTTGGTCGGCTATGTGGTAACAGGACACTTCGCCTGTGTCATAGAATAAATATAGGGAGGTACTGTCGGCATTCAGGTCCTGCAATTTTCCGGAATACTTGCCGGGCAAGGTTATACGGGTCTTGTTGTTTAATTCCAGTAATTCGTTAGCAATGAGTAGCCAGGTGTGTCCTGAACCGTCTACAAAAAGGTCTTCTACGGGGGCTTGTATCTCTCTGTTCTTAAAGTAAGCATCTAAATCAGGAATGTATTCCTCTCTGTACAGGTCAATGCACATCAGTTTGTGAGTATCTTTAATCCATAACAGAGAATCCCCACTCTGGTAAATGCGGTAATGCCCGTTATATTGGTTTAATGGATATACGTATTCCGTGGTGCGGTGAAGATAGCTGAAATGTACACCGTCGTATAAATTTACATTACCGCTGGTGGTGAATACCATTCTTCCGTCGGGCAACTGGAGGATATAACGTATTTGGTTATCACTCAATCCTTGCGACGCATTGATGGTGGTGAACAGGAATCCACCGGCATATATGAACGGTGTCATCCTGAAACAGAAAAATAAGCAGAGCAGAATCCGTATGTTTCTCAAGCTATTGGTAGTCATGGCTATTTCAATATTACAAAGGTAATTGTTTCTTTCGGAAATAAAGAGGATAGGGGGAATAATTATGATATAATCATTCTTGCGATATCATTCCTAATCTTTTAACACCCTTCACTTTGTCTACGCGAGGAAATCGTTTATCTTTGCGTAGTGAATACTTAAATATCATCCCATTATGATTTACCCCATAGGAATACAGAACTTTGAGAGTCTGATAAATGACGGTTATGTGTATGTGGACAAGACGGCGTTAGTCTATCAAATGGCTACTACCGGACGTTATTATTTTCTTAGCCGTCCCCGACGTTTTGGGAAGAGCTTGCTTCTTTCTACGCTGGAAGCTTATCTGAGTGGGAAAAAGGAACTTTTCAGAGGGCTTGCCATCGAGAAGCTGGAACATAAATGGGAGGAACATCCTATTCTTCATCTTGACTTGAACACCGCCAAATATGACGCGATGGATAGCTTGAATCATGTTCTTGATGACAGTCTCAAAAAATGGGAAGAGATATATGGCACCTTTCCTACAGAAGTAACCTTCGCCCTGCGCTTTAAAGGAATTGTAGAACGTGCTTACGAAAAGACCGGTCATCGCGTAGTTATTCTTGTGGATGAATATGACAAGCCTATGCTGCAAGCTATTGGCAACGAGGTGTTGCAGGCTGAATATCGCAGCACGCTGAAAGCTTTCTACTCTGTACTCAAAACGCAGGACCGCTATATCAAACTTGCTTTCCTGACAGGTGTGACGAAATTCGGCAAGGTGAGCGTGTTCAGTGATTTGAATAACCTGAATGATATCTCTATGGACGGCCGTTACATCAATATTTGCGGTATCACAGACGGAGAACTTCACGAATATTTTGATAATGATGTGGTACTGTTAGGTGAAAGAAATGGGTTGACAAAGGAGGAATGTTACACTAAACTGAAGGAACAGTACGATGGTTATCATTTTGACTACAAAACCGAAGGACTCTATAATCCTTTCAGTATCCTCAATACTTTAGCAAAAATGAAGTTTGCCGATTATTGGTTTGAAACAGGTACACCTTCATTCCTTGTTTATCTGATGAAGAATTCGAATTACCAATTAGATAAACTAACCGAAGAGCAAGTTCCCGGTGACTTTTTGAATAGCATTGACTCCATGTCACGCAATCCTATTCCTGTCATTTATCAGAGCGGATATCTCACGATAAAGGGATATGACGAACGTTTCGGCAACTATCAGTTGGGTTTTCCGAATAAGGAAGTGGAGAATGGTTTCATTAAATATTTGATACCTTTTTATACACCGGTAGAAGAGGAAAAACCGGATTTTTCATTACTAACTTTATCATGGACATTGAACGTGGAGATCCCGAAAGTTTTATGCAGCGGATGCAATCCATGTTTGCCGATACTGACTACAAGATAACGGGGAAGATGGAACTTTATTTTCAAAATGCAATGTATCTGGTGTTCAAAATGTTGGGCTTTTATACCGACGTAGAACGTACCACTAGTAATGGGCGTATAGACATTGTGTTGAAAACCAAAGACTATATTTACGTGATGGAACTGAAACTTGATGGTACTGCCGACGATGCTTTGCGTCAGATAGAGGAGAAGGACTATGCTTTGCCTTTTGCTAAAGATTCCCGCAAATTATATAAGATAGGTGTTGACTTCTCTTCCGAGACACGCGGCATTAAGGAGTGGAAAATAATCCCTGATGCTGATGCATAGTGCATTGTGAAAGTTATGTAGCGGCCTTAGGGATTAATATATCTTCCCAAAAACAACCAATATCAATATCATGCAAACAGTATAGTTGGTCATTGAAATATGGAATAATGGATAGGTGGAAAGTGGAGTAATGTCGTATTATATATAATGGCAATGAGACTCATTTGCGAAAAGATGGCCTTATAAAAGCTTTTCATACGAATAATGGTCTTTTTGTATCCCTTTTTGACGTAAATTTGGACTCTATTTATCTAAGTATGGAGTACCTTTGTAGACGAAAAACCTAAAATAATATCATGAATTTGAATAGACATTACTTACTACTGTTGCTGATAGCAATGTTGTTGATCCCTGCACAGGATCTGTCTGCGAAAAAGAAAAAACAAGTAAAAGAACCGAACGACCGTGAACTGTGGGCGGGAGTATTATATCGAATGGCTGAACCCGTGCTTAGTAATATGAGTGAGGGCAAGTTGCAACAGAACATGTTGGTAGAGTTGAGTCCGACATGGGATGGACGAAATAAGAATGTCACTTATATGGAGTGCTTCGGGCGTTTGATGGCAGGACTGGCTCCCTGGATTTCATTGCCGGATGATGATACGGCAGAAGGTGTTCAGCGTAAACAGTTGCGCGAATGGGCGTTAAAGAGTTATGCGCAGGCTGTAGATCCGGAAAGTCCCGATTATTTGTTGTGGAGAAAAGAGGGACAGACGTTGGTGGATGCAGCCTATATTGCAGAAAGTTTCATAAGAGGATATGATGCCTTGTGGGTTCCGCTGGACAGTGTGACAAAACAACGTTATATTACCGAATTTACACAACTTCGCCGAGTAGACCCTCCTTATACTAACTGGTTGTTATTCTCTGCCACAGTGGAATCTTTCCTGCGTAAGGCTGGTGCACCGAGTGATACTTATCGCATTGCTTCGGCTCTACGTAAAGTGGAAGAATGGTATGTGGGAGATGGCTGGTATTCGGACGGTCCGGATTTTGCTTTTGACTATTATAATAGTTTCGTTTTGCACCCTATGTATATAGAACCGTTGGAAATCATGACAAATGCCGGTAAGAACAAAGTCTGGAATATGCCGGATTGCGATTATAATCGTGCAGTCAAACGGATGCAACGCTTTGGAATAATTCTGGAACGGTTTATTTCTCCGGAAGGTACGCTCCCAGTATTCGGGCGTTCTATCACGTACCGTACAGGAACTTTACAACCTTTGGCATTGCTGGCATGGAGAGAGTGGCTCCCTAAAGAATTACCAAATGGACAAGTACGTGCAGCTATGACGGCAGTTATCAAACGAATGTTTAGTGATAATCATAATTTCAATGAAAAAGGATTCCTGACTTTAGGATTCAATGGTAAGCAGCCGAATATATCAGACTGGTATACGAATAATGGTAGCTTATATATGGCTTCACTCGCATTCCTCCCATTGGGACTTCCGGCAGAACATCCATTCTGGACTTCACCTGCCGAGGATTGGACAAGTAAGAAAGCCTGGGAGGGGAAAGATTTCCCGAAAGATCATGCTGTTCATTAAGATGGACTAACTAATAAAGATTTATATATGACTAGACTATTATTATTTATTGTAGTTTGTCTTGGCTTGCTGCCGATGCCGGTACAAGCTCAGAAAAACGCTGCATTTATCCCCAGAGAAGTTTGGAAAGATACGGACGGGAATCCGATCAATGCCCATGGTGGTGGACTTCTATATCATAACGGCACTTACTATTGGTATGGCGAATACAAGAAAGGGAAAACCATTTTGCCTGACTGGGCTACGTGGGAGTGTTATCGTACGGATGTGACCGGAGTAGGTTGTTACTCTTCTAAAGATTTGCTGAATTGGAAATTTGAGGGTATTGTACTTCCGGCAGTTAAAGACGATCCAAATCATGACCTGCACCCCTCCAAAGTATTGGAACGTCCGAAAGTGGTTTATAATAAGAAAACGGGCAAATTTGTAATGTGGGCCCATGTGGAAAGTGCTGATTACAGTAAGGCTTGTGCCGGAGTGGCAGTTTCCGATTCTCCTGTCGGTCCGTTCGTTTATCAGGGAAGCTTTCGTCCGAATAATGCGATGAGCCGCGATCAGACTGTTTTTGTGGATGATGATAGACGTGCTTATCAGTTTTATTCTTCAGAAAATAATGAAACGATGTATATCAGCCTTCTGACTGATGATTATCTGAAACCGAGCGGACGTTTTACACGCAATTTCGTAAAAGAATCGAGGGAGGCTCCGGCTGTGTTTAAATATAATGGTAAATATTATATGTTAAGTTCCGGTTGTACTGGTTGGGATCCTAATATAGCCGAGATCGCAGTAGCCGATTCTATTATGGGAACATGGAAGACAATCGGAAACCCTTGTACGGGACCGGATGCAGATAAAACGTTTTATGCCCAGAGTACTTATGTCCAGCCCGTTGTCGGAAAGAAGGATGCATATATTGCCATGTTCGACCGTTGGAAGAAGAAGGACTTGGAAGATTCCCGTTATGTATGGTTGCCTGTGTTGGTAAAAGATGGGAAAATAACGATCCCTTGGCATGAAAAATGGAACCTATCTATCTTTGACAAATAAAAAATAAATATGAAACGGATACTGCTACTACTTTGCGGAATAATGCTCGTTCCCGTTATTGCCTGTTCCCAGCATCTGGTTGAAGTGGGAAAGGGGTATAGCTGTACTTCGGTCAATACGACGGTCTTTCGGAATAACTCGCTGGTTACACACGGTGATGAACAATATATCAGTTATTACGATAACGATGGCTATCTGGTACTTGGAAAGCGGAAACTGGATTCGGAACAATGGACATTACATCGCACCCAATATCAGGGAAATGTGAAGGATGCTCATAATATAATTAGTATGATGATAGATGGAGAAGGATACATACACGTTTCTTTTGACCATCATGGACATCCATTGAATTATTGCCGGAGCATTGCTCCCGGTTCTTTGGAACTGGGGGATAAAATGCCCATGACCGGAGTTGACGAAGCAAATGTCACCTATCCGGAGTTCTATCCTTTATCCGGAGGAGATTTATTGTTTGTTTACCGCTCCGGTTCTTCGGGGCGTGGAAATCTGGTAATGAACCGTTATTCGCTGAAAGAACATAAATGGACTCGTGTGCAGGATATACTGATCGATGGGGAAAATAAACGGAATGCCTATTGGCAGTTATATGTTGATGAGAAAGGGACGATTCATCTTTCATGGGTATGGCGCGAGACCTGGCATGTGGAAACAAACCATGATATTTGTTATGCCCGTTCTTTCGATAATGGGGTAACCTGGTATAAGACGAGTGGAGAACAATATGAACTCCCGATCAAATTGTCCAATGCGGAGTATGCCTGTCACTTGCCTCAAAACTGTGAGTTGATTAATCAGACGAGTATGAGTGCTGATGCGGGAGGAAATCCGTATATAGCTACTTATTGGCGGGAACCCGATAGTGATGTTCCTCAATACCGCATCGTCTGGAATGACGGGAAGGTGTGGCATCAACGGCAGATAACCGATCGCCAGACACCTTTTACCTTGAAGGGTGGAGGTACGAAAATGATCCCTATTGCCCGTCCGCGTATTGTGGTAGAAGGTGGAGAAGTCTTTTATATTTTCCGTGACGAAGAACGGGGAAGTCGTGTGTCGATGGCATATGCGAATGATGTGGGTACGAGTAAGTGGACGATAACGGATCTGACGGATTTTTCCGTGGATGCTTGGGAACCCTCTCATGATACGGAACTTTGGAAAAAGCAGCGGAAACTGCATCTCTTTGTACAACACACCCGTCAGGGAGATGGTGAACGCACAGCGGAAATTGAGCCTCAAATGATATATGTATTGGAAACGAATATGGATACAAATAAATAAAGGTATGAAGAAACGATATGCAACTCTTTTTTCTGCACTCTTTCTAGGCGGTGCAATCTGTGCAAGTTGTACGGATAAGAAGGATGCTTCTGCTGAAGAAGTGATAAACACCATTCATAAAGTGAATCATTATTGGCAGACGAATCATCCGGAACACGGACGTTCTTTTTGGGATAATGCCGCCTATCACACCGGAAATATGGAAGCTTATTTTTTGACTAAGCAGCCGGACTATTTGGAATACTCGAAAGCCTGGGCGGAACATAATGAATGGAAAGGGGCAAAATCAGATCATAAGGAAAACTGGAAGTACAGTTACGGTGAAAGTGATGATTATGTGCTTTTCGGTGACTATCAGATTTGTTTCCAGACGTATGCCGATCTCTATAATCTGGAACCGGATACACAGAAAATAGCCCGTGCCCGCGAAGTGATGGAATATCAGATGAGTACCCCCAATCATGATTATTGGTGGTGGGCAGATGGCTTGTATATGGTCATGCCGGTCATGACAAAGATGTATAATATAACTAAGAATCCGCTCTATTTGGAGAAATTGCATGAATACCTCGCCTATGCTGATAGTATTATGTATGATGAAGAGGCCGGACTCTATTATCGGGATGGAAAATACGTGTTTCCTAAACATAAAAGTGTGAACGGCAAAAAGGATTTTTGGGCACGTGGAGACGGCTGGGTATTGGCCGGATTGGCAAAAGTCTTGAAAGAACTTCCTGAAACAGATAAGTATCGTCCGGAATATATAGACCGTTTCCGTACCCTGGCTAAGTCGGTTGCTGCTTGTCAACAGCCGGAAGGCTACTGGACACGCAGTATGCTCGACCCGCTGCATGCACCGGGACCGGAAACCAGTGGAACGGCTTTCTTTACCTATGGTTTACAATGGGGAATCAATAACGGTTTCCTGGATGCTGCAGAATATCAGCCGGTGGTTGAAAAAGCATGGAAATATCTTTCAACAGTTGCTTTGCAGCCTGATGGCAAGATTGGATATGTGCAACCGATTGGTGAGAAAGCGATACCCGGTCAGGTGGTAGACGCAAACTCCACTTCGAATTTTGGAGTAGGTGCGTTTCTATTGGCAGCCTGCGAACGGGTTCGTTATTTGAATAAATAAATACAGGCACGGATTACACGGATTTCACAGCTCTTAGAGGCATGTCTTAATATAAGTCAACAGCGTAATCCGTGTAATCCGTGCCTAAAATTTAATTCAGCATCAAGCTCATATATGGCTTTAACGGCCGAAGTATTCTATTGGTTAATTCGCTAATATTCATTTGTATATGTGCACCGGGCAGTCGCTCGGTATTATACATGCACTTTCCTTTGCACAGGTAATAATAGCCGTTATTTACAGACAATTGTTTGTCTGATAATTCCAGTTGCATTTCATCTTCGGGAAAAGCTGCGGCATAGATTTGCAGCACTTCTTTGGCATTGATGATACGTGCCATGCCTAGCGGATGTTGAGGCTGTTTATCTTCGGGAGGCAGTAGTTGAACCATGCGCTTGCATCCGGTGTGCTGCCTGATCGCATACAATAAACTATATTCCACATCCTTATCATCAGCGCAAAGTTCATTGATAATGATCTGTTTTTCTCCTTTATATATAATGGTTATTCCTTTGATTTCGTTTTCCTGTCTGGCTACAAATAAATAACCTCCGCTAATGGCAAGATCGGTCATAATAACCTGAAAGTCTTCCGGTGTGTGCTGAATACAGCAAGGCCGTTCGGAAAGCTTCTTATTCAAATAGGAATAGACCTCCTCCTGAAATTCTGAAACAACACTGACCGCTATCTCTTTAGAAGGGATAAACTCGGGCAAAACGATCTCTTTAGTTGAATACTTGAATACCGAAGCATATCCCATGCGGGCATAATAATCGAACAACCAGGGTTCCGCCGGTATCAATGTGCTGAAGTGTACCCCATTCCGTAACATCCGGGCGAAAGACTGTGATAAAAGCTCGCGCATGACCCCTTTGCTTCGATAATCGGGATGCGTACAGGCTCCTGAAATATAGGAGGTCTGCACGGTCTCTCCACCAAAAGTCATCGGATAAGGAAGCATCTGAAGGGCAGAGATTACCTCATCACCACTTTGGATGGCGACGTTCACCTCTGTCTTGTAGCGCAGTCCGAAGTACATCTCGACGAATTCTTCACTATCGTCAAAACAGACTTTCCACAATGCTTTTACTTGCTCCTTTATCATCATATTTATAAAGAGTTTACCATTTAACCATATTCATGGGATGCTCCTTGAGGCAAGCCATGTATTTCTCCAGAATCGTCACCGGTTGGTAAGACAATTTGGCTTTGCGCAAACCTTCAATACCTAAATCCTCTTCCCGGTTGATATAAATATATTGCTCAGGAATCCGGTTGGCGAATTCATAATTAATCATAGCATATGCACCCTCAATGCTGGTATCCGCTTTTTCTACATGTACACCGAACGTTTCATGATTGATAGGCATACCGAATGTAAATGCCACGATTTTACCGTTCACATGAAGAATTCCACCCGTCAGCCCGAGTGCTTCGAAGTTATGAAGTGCATAGATCAGGGCACGGCGTTCATTGCCCGTTCCTTCCTGTTGGTCACAATTGTTCACTTTACACCATTCTGCTTCCAGATCGAGGCATTCCTGAATACGGTCTGGGGTAATCGGTGTATACTCATAATCCGGATAAGTGTTGCGGAACCGGTTGATATGATTTCTTTTCGCTTGGAATTTCTTACCTTTCAACGTCGAAAGATCGCTTCTTAAATAGATATAATCAGCATAGTCGCGATCTTCTGTGAAAGTGAACTGTTCCGGAAGGATGGTCTCAAGTTCGGTGCGCATATTACTACACACTCCTAACATACAGAAATGATGGTTTTCTTTGCGGGCATCTTCTATCAGCTCCCGCAATATTGCTTTCAAATCTCCTGTACCTACGGGCATCATATAAGCAAGCTGATCTCCTGCCCAGAACTTGAACACCAGAAAATTATCGACTACTGCAAATTGGGTATCATATAAAAACCTCCAGCTACAAAGATTTGAGAATGAAAGATCGCAATTGCGGCGATTACTTTTCATCGTGAATGAGGTGATTGTGTCCCTGTCTGTTAATGTAATATCTTTAAATGGAATCATAAGATTGCTTTTTTGCGTTTAACTCTTTATATAACGGAAAATCAAGAGATTTTGTTTTTACAAAACACCTAATAATCGAAGGATTGTAGGTGTCAGCAATGCAGTGAATATTCCATTCAACGTCAGTCCCAGACTAGCATAGGCTCCGTATTTGCTGCTGATATCCATTGCGGTAGAGGTGCCGACGGCATGGGCGGCTGTTCCCATTGAAAGTCCTTGGGCGATCGGGCTGCCTACATGCATGATTTTCATTGTTTTAAAACCACAGATAGCGCCTAATAAACCTACTGCTACAACAACTGCCGCCGTCAGTGACGGAATACCGCCGATGGCTTTGGTTACTTCCATCGCAATGGGAGTCGTAACCGATTTTGGAGCCAGCGACAGGATTACTTCTTGTGAAGCTCCCATGAACTTTGCAATCAGTACTACTGAAATAACTCCGACGATGCAGCCTGCCAGTTGAGACAGTAGAATAGGCAACAACTGTTTTTTTATCATTTCCAGTTGTAGATATAAAGGTACGCCTAAAGCCACAACGGCCGGGCGTAGCCAGAATTCGATCAGATGTCCTCCTTTATTATATGTCTCATAAGAGATATGGGTCATTTTAAGGAAGATGATTAATAGTGCGATGGTCAGCAATATAGGATTTAATAATACCAGTCCTGTTTTCTTCTGAAGCAGTTTGGCAAAGAAGAAAATCCCGAAGGTAATAGCCAACAGGAAGAAATTATTTTCTAAGAAACTCATTTGTCTTTATTCGTTAAGTTGATTTTATCTTTAAGGTGTAGTTTCTCCGGTAGATGGAAATCTGACAGATGAAGTTTGCGTGCCAGTTTGATCTGATGCGCCAGTCTGAACTTGCGAACGATCTGATGTACCCATCCCGTTACGACAAGTACAAGTGCGGTACTGACAATGGTAGCTATCACAATTGGCCAGAATTCTGCCGCAATAACATCAAAGTATAGCATAAGAGCCACACCGGGTGGAACGAAAAAGAATCCCAAGTTAGCAACCAGAAAGTCAGACAACCCCTGTACCCAGTGTAATTTAATCCAACCTAATTTTAAAAAGAGGGTGAGCAGCAGCATGCCAATGATGCTGGAGGGGAGCTTGATACCCGTAAAATAAACAATTAATTCACCCAAAGCCAAACAGCCAAATAAAATGGCGCACTGACGTATCATATACTAATAACCTATTGATTTTGTTTTGAAAACGCTGCAAAGGTATGAAAAATAGGAGTACAGTGTTAAATATTATAATATTTTAGACTTGAAAGAGAAAAATAGGCGAAATTGTAATGTGGATGTTGCAAAATTGAGTACTTTTGCACCGCAAATTACAAATTGTAATGAGGTTTTATAATAATATTCAATATATCTATGCTCAATTTAATCAACCAAATCGTGGCGCGTGCGAAAGCAAATCGCCAACGTATTGTTCTTCCGGAAGGAACTGAAGAACGCACATTGAAAGCTGCCAATATGATTTTGACAGACGAAGTAGCCGATCTAATTTTACTGGGTAAACCGGCTGAAATTAATGAACTTGCTACAAAATGGGGATTGGGAAACATCGGTAAAGCTACTATCATTGATCCTGAAACTTCTCCGAAACACGAAGAATACGCACAGTTGTTGTGTGAACTTCGTAAAAAGAAGGGGATGACTATCGAAGAAGCCCGCAAATTGACGAGCGATCCTTTGTTCTATGGTTGTTTAATGATTAAGAGCGGTGATGCTGACGGTCAGTTGGCCGGTGCCCGCAACACGACCGGTAACGTACTGCGTCCTGCTTTACAGATTATCAAGACTGCACCGGGAATCACTTGCGTGTCTGGTGCTATGTTGCTTTTGACTCATGCTCCTGAATACGGAAAGAACGGTATTCTAGTCATGGGAGATGTTGCCGTAACTCCGGTTCCGGATGCTAACCAGCTGGCACAGATTGCTGTTTGTACCGCTCAAACTGCGAAAGCTGTTGCCGGTATTGAAAATCCGAAAGTAGCTCTGTTGAGCTTCTCTACCAAAGGTTCTGCTAAACACGAAGTAGTGGATAAGGTGGTAGAAGCTACTAAGATTGCGAAAGAGATGGCTCCTACTCTTGATCTGGATGGTGAAATGCAGGCTGATGCTGCTCTTGTACCGGAAGTCGGTGCTAGCAAGGCGCCGGGTTCTCCAGTTGCAGGACAAGCAAATGTGCTGATCGTTCCGAGTCTGGAGGTTGGTAATATTTCTTATAAATTAGTTCAACGTCTGGGACATGCTGATGCTGTCGGCCCGATTCTTCAGGGTATTGCTTGTCCGGTAAACGACTTGTCTCGTGGTTGTTCTATCGAGGATGTATATCGCATGATTGCTATTACGGCTAATCAGGCCATTGCAGCAAAAGCGAATAAATAAGTATTAGATATAAAGTATTAAGTATAAATCGACAACAACATGAAGATTCTGGTATTGAACTGCGGAAGTTCATCTATTAAATATAAATTGTTCGATATGACCACCAAAGAGGTGATTGCACAAGGTGGTATTGAAAAAATCGGTCTGAAAGGATCATTCTTGAAACTGACTTTGCCGAATGGTGAGAAGAAAATTTTGGAAAAAGATATTCCGGAACATACAATAGGAGTAGAGTTTATCCTGAATACATTGACCCACCCCGAATATGGTGCTATCAAATCTTTGGATGAGATTAATGCTGTAGGTCACCGTATGGTACACGGGGGAGAGCGTTTCAGCGAATCTGTATTGCTGAATAAAGAAGTTTTGGAAGCTTTCGCAGCTTGTAATGACTTGGCTCCACTTCACAATCCTGCTAACTTGAAAGGGGTGAATGCTGTTTCTGCTATTCTTCCTGACATTCCGCAGGTAGGTGTATTTGATACGGCTTTCCATCAGACAATGCCGGATTATGCTTATATGTATGCTATTCCTCACGAACTGTATGAAAAGTATGGTGTACGTCGTTATGGTTTCCACGGAACTTCTCATCGTTATGTGTCAAAGCGTGTATGTGAATTCCTGGGTGTAAATCCGGTAGGACAGAAAATTATCACTTGCCACATTGGTAACGGTGGTTCTATCGCTGCTATCAAAGATGGTAAATGTATGGATACTACGATGGGCTTGACTCCGTTGGAAGGCTTGATGATGGGGACTCGTAGCGGTGATATTGATGCCGGTGCAGTAACATTTATCATGGAAAAAGAAGGCTTGAATACGACCGGTGTTTCTAATCTGTTGAACAAGAAGAGCGGTGTACTGGGTATTTCAGGCGTATCAAGCGATATGCGTGAACTCTTGGCTGCTTGTGCGGCTGGTAATGAGAAAGCAATCCTTGCTGAGAAGATGTATTATTACCGTATCAAGAAATATATCGGCGCTTATGCTGCTGCATTGGGTGGTGTGGATATTATCCTGTTTACAGGTGGCGTTGGTGAAAATCAGATGGAATGTCGTCGTGAAGTTTGTAAGGATATGGAATTCATGGGTATCGAACTTGATAATGAAGTAAATGCTAAGGTTCACGGTGAAGAAGCAATCATTTCTACTCCTGCTTCTAAAGTGAAAGTGGTAGTGATCCCGACAGACGAAGAACTGTTGATCGCATCGGATACAATGGATATCCTGAAGAAATAACAGATTAATCAGTTAGAAATAAAAAAGATGGATTCAATTTTGAGTCCATCTTTTTTTATGTGAGTCCGTCCGGGTACTTATAGTTTGGTAACTTTAGTAATTACACCTATTCTGCTGCCAGTTGCTATTGTTTGGATGCATCATCCAATACCTTCCATTTATTTTTTGTCAATCAGAGAAGCAGTTTCCTTTTTTTTGTCTTACTTTGCATATCAATAGTTATATCCCGTTTTTGATATGCGTTACTCCGTCATAATTCCCGTTTATAATCGTCCCGATGAAGTGGATGAATTATTGCAAAGTCTTACAGTGCAACACTTTAAGGATTTTGAAGTTGTTGTTGTTGAAGATGGTTCTTCCATTCCCTGCAAAGGAGTAGTAGACCGGTATGCAGATCGGTTGAATATAAAATATTTCTCTAAACCCAATTCCGGTCCGGGACAAACCCGTAATTACGGAGCAGAACGTAGCGAAGGAGAATACCTTATTATATTGGATTCTGATGTCATCCTTCCCGAAGGCTACTTCGATGCGGTAGAGAAGGAGCTTACCACTTCTCCTGCCGATGCTTTTGGTGGCCCCGACCGTGCACACGATTCTTTCACTGATATTCAGAAGGCAATCAACTATTCCATGACCTCTTTCTTCACGACCGGAGGTATCCGTGGCGGAAAAAAGAAGATGGACAAATTCTATCCCCGTAGTTTTAATATGGGAGTTCGCCGGGCAGTGTACGAGGCTTTGGGAGGTTTTTCAAAGATGCGTTTTGGGGAGGATATTGATTTCAGTATCCGTATCTTTAAGAATGGGTACACTTGTCGTCTTTTTCCTGATGCCTGGGTATATCATAAACGTCGGACTGACTTGAAGAAATTTTTCAAGCAGGTGCATAATTCCGGCATTGCCCGTATTAATCTTTATAAGAAATATCCGGATTCTCTGAAACTGGTGCATTTGCTTCCAGCCGTATTTACATTGGGAGTGGCGCTTCTATTATTAGGAACCCCCTTCTGCCTCTTCAGTTTCACGCCGATCATTCTCTATGCATTGCTCGTATGCATTGATTCTACTATTCAGAATAAAAGTCTGTCTATTGGCGTTTATTCCATTGCTGCCGCATTTATACAGCTTATAGGCTATGGTACAGGTTTTTGGCGCGCATGGTGGCAGCGTTGTATCAGAGGGAAGGATGAGTTTGAGGCTTTCCAAAAGAATTTTTATAAGTAATCCATTTTTTATTTGCCTATTACCATTCCTATTTTTGTTTAAAAGGTGCGACAAGAAGTCGTACAAGTAATTGTTCAGCATAATGTCTGAACCTGTTGTTCCGTCAACAGTAGCCTAAAGAGGCGTGCTTTACGAGTAATTGTTTGGTGCGAAGCCCTCTTGACAATATGGTTCTATGCAGAAATATCCAATGTATAGGCTGTTAGGCTGACCGATATGAGTAACGTATGTGAACCGCTGCACCATCGTAACAAAAGAATAGCTTACGGATATTTACAAGCTATAGCCAAAATGGCGGGCAGTCAGGATAGTTCTCTCTTTTTCAGGACTACACGGATGCAGCACTGCCGGTGGATGGGCGGACTTTAAGTCGGTCGTAAGTTACTTGTACGGAACTTGGTAAGCCCGTATCTCTCCTGTCCTTTATCGGGCAGGTAAGCCAATCGCAAGAGAAGCCGAATGATGTGCGGGTAAAGGATTGCGGAGAAAGCGAACGCTTCCGTGTAATGCGGAAGATAGAGGTTTAAACGTCACCTCATGCGAAAGCAGGCAGACTTCCGCAGGGTAATTCTTTGTGAAACGATTGTAGAACTTTAACGAAATGAAGAAACAGCAAAGGAGCAAGGCGAAAGCCGAGTGTGCATCTTCAGCCGAGCGTAACACAACATGGAAAAGCATTGACTTCTCCAAATGTGAACGAAAGGTCAGAAAGCTGCAAGTCCGAATAGCAAAGGCTCATAAAGAAAAGAGGTACAACAAGGTTAAAGCCTTGCAGCACCTGCTTGTCACTTCGTTCGAAGCCAAGGCATTGGCAGTAAGGAAAGTGACCTCCAATAAAGGTAAACGCACGGCAGGGGTTGACCACATAAAGTGGGATACCGATGCCAATAAAATAGAAGCTATACGTTCTTTGACACGGAGAGGATATAAAGCCCTCCCATTGAAAAGAGTTAACATACCTAAGGCAAACGGCAAGACAAGACCGTTGGGAATACCGACCATGAAAGACAGAGCCATGCAGGCACTGTATCTTATGGCATTGGAACCCATAACGGAAAGTGAAGCGGATGCAAACTCTTACGGATTCAGAAAGTTCAGAAGTACGGCAGATGCGATAGATGCGCTTCACAGATGGCTAAGCAGGGATTGCTCTCCCGAATGGATATTGGAGGGAGACATAAAAGGCTGCTTCGACCATATCAGCCATGAATGGCTTCTCGATAACGTACGAATCGACAGGCAGATATTAAGAAAATGGCTGAAAAGTGGAGTTGTATTCAACAGACTGCTTCAACCGACTATTGAAGGGACACCACAGGGCGGCATTATTTCACCGACACTTGCAAATGCAACTCTTGACGGCATGGAAAGGATGCTCAAAGAGAAGTACAAGGCAAGTTATGTCAATGGAAAACTTTACTGCCCCAAAGTCAATCTCGTAAGATATGCGGATGACTTCATTGTCACTGCTGACAAAAGGAAAACGTTACTTGAAATAAAGGAAATGTTGACAGTTTTTCTAAAGGAAAGAGGACTTACCCTATCCGATGAGAAGACACTGATAACACATATCAGTGACGGATTTGACTTTTTAGGTTTCAATGTCCGGAAGTACAACGGCACATTGTTAATAAAGCCGTCAAAGAAAAGTCAGAAACGTTTCACTGACAAGCTGCATGAGGTTGTGCTGACCAAAGGTAAGGCATCATCCCAGCAGGAGCTGATAGAGAAACTCAATCCTATAATAAAGGGATGGGGTAACTACTACAGCCATGTGGTATCAAAGGAGGTGTTCTGCCGATGTGACCATATCTTAATAAATCAACTTAAAAGATGGTCATATCGCAGACATACCGACAAGTCAAGGAAATGGATAAGGAAGAAGTATTTTATCCGAAAAGGTGGCAGAAATTGGATTTTCGGTTTTGAATATGTATGTGGAGAAATAAAGGATAAGTTCACATTACAGCAACTGACAGAAATTCCAATCAAGCGACACACAAAGATAAGATGCGAGGCCAATCCGTTCGACCCATCATGGGACGAATACTTCGAAAGGCGGAAACTCAAAAGTGCCCGTCAACGTGCGTGAAGAAAACTTTATCGGAAACAAGTCATCGCAAGATGATTATGAGCCGATTTAATTTTATGAGAATTAAATTTAGAATTATCGGAGCTGTATGCGGTGAAAGTCGCACGTACAGTTCTTAATGGGGAAAGCGGCAGCAATGCCGCCGACCTACATAACACAAGTTGTCTGACACCCGGGTGTCAGACAACTTGTCTTAGCATAGAAAAAAGAAGATGGCTATAGCCAAATTGTTTTCCGTTACCTCTATCATTAAATAAAATAAGTCTACCTTTACATTTTCAAAACATAGCAAATGGAAAGTAAACACAAACTATCCATCAACCAATGGGCACTGGAGGACCGCCCGCGGGAGAAAATGATGGAGAAGGGAGCAGCCGCATTGAGTGATGCCGAACTACTCGCTATATTAATCGGCTCCGGAAATACGGAAGAGAGTGCTGTTGAACTGATGCGACGCTTGCTTCTGTCTTGTGATAATAATCTTAATTCCTTGGCAAAATGGGAAGTCTGCGACTATTCCCGTTTTAAAGGTATAGGACCGGCGAAGAGTATCACAGTGATGGCTGCATTGGAACTTGGAAAACGAAGGAAACTGCAGAGTATAAAAGAAAGATCTCAAATAAGCTGTTCAAAAGATATCTATGATATTTTTCAACCTCTGATGTGCGATCTGGAACAAGAAGAATTCTGGGTTCTTTTGTTGAACCAGGCAACGAAACTGATTGATAAGGTGCGTATCAGTACTGGCGGGATAGATGGAACATACACCGATGTGCGTACCATTCTTCGGGAAGCATTGTTGCAAAGAGCCACACAAATAGCTGTGGTCCATAATCATCCTTCAGGGAATATCCGTCCTAGTCAGCCCGATAAAACCTTGACGGAACATATTCGCAAAGCAGCGGATACAATGAATATCCGCCTGATAGATCATGTGGTCGTTTGTGAAGAAGGATTCTTTAGTTTTGCAGATGAAGGATTACTTTGACTGTTTGGCTTTCTACAACAATTTGCCATCCCGATACGTTTTCTTAATCAGCCGGAGGTAGAGAATAAACTGCATATTCTTTGGATACGTGATATGCATTCTGTGTCTAATTTTTTATGTTTCATTTTTTATCTCTATCTTTGCGATATATAAAAAAATAAGAGGACGTATGGAAAAGATTGAAATAGAAGAAAAGATTGTAGCCATGCTAAAAACGGTGTACGACCCGGAAATCCCGGTGAATGTATACGATCTTGGACTGATTTATAAGATAGATGTTTCTGATAATGGGGAAGTAGTACTTGATATGACACTCACCGCCCCTAATTGTCCGGCAGCTGATTTTATAATGGAGGATATCCGTCAGAAAGTGGAATCGGTGGAGGGGGTGACTGCAGCCACCATTAATCTAGTGTTTGAACCCGAGTGGGATAAAGATATGATGAGCGAGGAAGCAAAACTTGAACTGGGCTTTCTTTAGTTACGAGTGATAGCTTCATAATCAATCTCTTATAACTAACAACTCAAAACTCATGAAGAATGTTTATTTCCTTTCCGATGCGCATCTGGGGTCTCGTGCCATAGAACATGGACGCACCCAGGAACGACGCCTTGTGAACTTTCTCGACAGTATAAAGCATAAAGCTTCTGCCATTTATCTGTTGGGAGATATGTTCGACTTCTGGTATGAATTCCGGTTGGTGGTTCCTAAAGGCTATACCCGGTTTTTGGGGAAAATCTCCGAGCTGACGGATATGGGAGTGGAAATTCACTACTTTATTGGTAACCACGATATCTGGTGTGGGGATTATCTTACGAAAGAATGTGGTGTCATTATGCACCGTGAACCGTTGACTACAGAAATCTATGGGAAAGAATTTTATCTTGCTCATGGTGACGGACTGGGTGATCCGGATAAGAAGTTCAAATTACTCCGGCAGATGTTTCATAGTAAAACTTTGCAAACGATGTTTTCAGCCATCCATCCCCGGTGGAGTGTGGAATTGGGACTGACGTGGGCAAAGCGTAGCCGACAGAAACGGGTTGATGGAAAAGAACCGGATTACATGGGAGAAAATAAAGAACATTTGGTACTATATACAAAGGAGTATCTGAGAAGCCATCCTAATATCAATTTCTTTATCTACGGGCATCGTCACATTGAATTGGATCTGATGTTGAGTGCAACCTCCCGCGTACTGATTTTGGGAGACTGGATTAACTTCTTCTCTTATGCCGTATTCGACGGAGAGAATCTCTTTTTGGAAGAGTATATCGAAGGAGAAACGCAAGCTTGATTATTATACTACCAATTACATAGATTGGATTGTAACTTATTTATTTGCAATATAACAGGGATATTCTCTAAATATTAAAATCAAAGGCAACTAATTCATTGCGATTTAGTTGCTTTTGATTTTATCTTTCAGTAAAGATATTCAGTAAATATCCCTACTGAATCTGTATTAACCAGCGTAATTCCTAATGAAAAACTTATTTTTTCGTTACGATCAACTTGGCTTTTACTTTATTAAAGTATAGTTTAATGGTATAAGTGCCATCCTCGCTTACTTTAAAATTATTATCGCTGCCCGCTTCTTCAAATTCTCCTTCAACATCATTGGTACCGAATGAATTCGTCCATTTGTTATCTGCGCGGATTTTCCATGCGTTATCGGCTTTTAGGTCCAATGTGGCAGTTAAGTAATAGGCTCTGTTGCCTGAAGCCTCCGATTCAAAAGCTAAAGTCATAGGAGTGTCCGCAGCTGCATTTCCCCAATCGTTATGTGTACCTGCAATTCCCCATGCATCGGCTGATGCTTTCGTAGAAAGTTCCAGAGTCGCCTTATTAAAAGAAAATTTGTAAGAATACTTATCATAGCAGGCAATATTACCCGTACTGGTAGCCAGCGTGATGGAAGCAGGATTCTTTTCGGTGACATCATCGGTTCCCCAACTCGTTTTCCAGGATGCTTCAGGAGAAATCTTCCAGCCGTCTTTTGCCTGATTGCCAAAGACTACCCATCCTTCATAGATGCCATCATCATTGGCAGAGAACAGTAATTGGCATTGCTTGAACGAATCATCCGGATTTCCCCAGTCGCAGTAGGCTCCCGGTAGGTATACTTTCGGATATTCGGGTTCGCCGATAAACGGAGTGATCTGGGCGGACTCTATGTTTGAATAGAAGGAATCGACAGCATCTGAGATAGAAGAGGCGATACGGAATTCAAAATCATAAGGTTCTACGGTGACTTCCATTTCATAAGATTTGAACAGCGTCATTATTTTACTGTTCAAATCCAGTGTAGTGATGTCATAAGACCCCTCTTCTGTAGAGGAGTACAAGGTTATTGCATTTTCAAAATCCTTGCCTTTCAAGGCCATTTGCAAAGAATTGGTAATCTGGGCGGCATATCCTGCCTGGGGATTGATCCATTTAAATTCGATCGCAGTGGTCTGGGCTTTATTCGCGTCCAATACATAAGTGTCGGCAATGCCGGACAATACGGCAGGAGTCACTTCGCTCTCATTGTAATACACTTTGTCCAGGTCGCTCTCGCAAGCACTGAATATCAATAGTGATAGGCAGATTGCTGATATATATTTTACTATTTTCATATCTGTAAGTCATTTTATTATTTATAACCTTCGTTTTGTTCCAGTGATCCGTTTACGCTGATGTCCGAAATAGGAATAGGGAATATATTGTATCTTTCGTTGACACCTACTCCGGTAATGACACCACCTTTGGCAGGCCACGTGTAGGAGGAAGATGTGTATTTGCCGAAACGAATCAGGTCTATGCGACGGACGCCTTCCCAGTAAAGTTCACGGCCTCTTTCGTCCAAGATATTCTGATAGTTGTTAGCTGTCAGCCAGGCTGCGTCGATCTTATTATGTGGGGTTTCTCCATAAGCACGGTCGCGTAACTCATTTACATATCCGACAGCCGTATTGATATCACCGCCTTCGCCGCCACGTGCCACTGCTTCTGCATACATCAGGTAAACATCGCCCAGACGGAACAAAGGGAAATCAGTATCTACCCACAGAACGTCCTGTCCCGGCTCTCCTGTACTGGTGAGGTTCGTATATTTGATGACTCCCCAGCCTTCGGTATCAAAATTACCTACTACTCCGGTTGTTATCTGATAGTTACATTTACCGTTATAGTCATCGAAGATGCCTCGTTTATCCAGAATTTCTTCCGGCTTAGGAGTTGTGTTGTCTTCAAAACTAAACAGTCCCACTAAATTCTGTGTGCCTCGGAACACACTCCATCCTTCGCGAACACCACCGCCTGCTTCTTTGCGTGCGCCGACAATCAGTGCTGTCATTCCCCAGGATTGAGTTTTTCTGCCATCAAAAATGACCGGATAGATAATTTCTTTCAATGTTTCCGGGTTCTCTCCATTGTCCGCTTTAAACAAATCGGCATAGTTGCTTGCCAGGGAATAATGAGGGATGATGCGTTTGCAGGCGGAGATACAATCGGTGTAGCGTGGCTGTCCCGTATAAACTTCGGCGTTCAGATACATACGTGCCAATAATGCGTCCACTACAGTTTGGTCGGCTCGTCCGTATTCTGTACGGGTAGCAGGCAGATCGGTTCTGATGGTATTCAGTTCGCTTTCAATCCAGTTGAACAGTTCCGTGCGTGAAAGCTGTGATGGAGTGAGCGAATAATTCTGTTCGGTGATGAACGGAGGTCTGCCATAAGCATCCATCAGAACGTAATATGCGAAAGCACGATTGAATCGAGCTTGCGCCGCATAGCTTTTCTGGTCGATTTCTGACGGTGCATTATCTATATTCTTCATAAATTCATTGGTAAGTGCCACTACAAACATGCAGCGTTGGTACACTCCCTCTATGATTTCATTCTTGCTGGTACTCCAGGTCAGGCTATTGATTTCGCTCGACCAGGCTTCGTTCGCTGCATTCTTGCATTCGTCGGTGGTCTGCTCCTGCATCGTCCACCAGCAGCGCATCAATACAGTGTTACCTCCATCCAAACCGGCAATATCGGAATCACTTCCATTCTGTCCGGAAAGTGCCCAAACTGAATATATTTTATTTAATCCTTTGGTATAACTTGCTGCATCTGTATAGGCTCTTTCCGCTGTAACAACGGTCGGGTCTAAAGGCTGTACATCTAAATCACCCACGCAACCGCTGAAAACGGTGAGGCAAGTCAGTATTGAAACTAATATATAATATTTCTTTTTCATGGCATTCCGTTTTAAAAGTTAAGATTGATACCTAATGTAAATGTGCGGGGACGAGGCCACATACTTCCGTCTACTGCTGATGTTTCTGGGTCCAGACCGCTGTACTTTGTAATCGTAAATACGTTCTGCACCGAAGCACTGATACGTCCCGACAATCGGTTGGTGAAGAGCTTTTTGAAGGAGTAACCCAGCGTGATGTTATCCATTTTCAGGAAAGAGGCATTTTCGAGGAAGTAATCGCTGGCTCCCTGCTCCGTACTGTTGATCTGGGTGAATCCGGTTTTATAGATTGCTTCGTAATAGTTTACGAGGAAGCCTTTACCACTGTAGTTGTAGGTAGTGCTGTTACCGGAAGCAAGAGAATTAAATACATAGTTTCCGAGGTTGGCACGCAGGTTGAAGCCCAAGTCCCAGTTGCGGTAAGTAAATTCCGAGCTTAGTCCCATAAAGACTTTTGCCATCGGACTTTTACCTGTCAGATAACGGTCGGCTTCTGTAATTTTTCCATTGCCGTCACGGTCGACAAAAGCATTCTGGATCGCTTTTCCATCTTTATCATATACTTGTTGGAAAAGATAGAAAGTGTTGGGCTGTTCATTGATCTGATGTTTTTGATTCGTTCCGGCATCGATACCTTGATATTCGGGATTATAAGTAGCCGTCAGTTTGGTAATCTTGCTGTCATTCCAAGTGATGTTGTAGCCCACATTCCAGGTAAAATCTTTGCTTTGTATAGCCATTGCATTGATATTGAATTCGACTCCTTCATTCTTCATTTCACCCACGTTAGCTGTAATTTGATTGGTGAAGTTGGTGCCGGCAGGTGCGCTGACAGTATTCAATAGGTCTTTGGTATGTTTCTGATAATACTCGATGCTACCATTGATGCGATTATTCAGGAAACCATAGTCGATGGCAAAATTATAGGTCGCGGTCTGTTCCCATTTCAAGTCGGGGCTGTAGCCATTTGGTTTCAGTAGAGTTGTTCCCAGATAAGTCGTGTTGGGGTTGGTACTGAATGAATAAGTGGTCAGATATTGATAGTCGCCGATTTCTTGCTGACCGGTGACACCATATCCCAAACGAAGCTTCAGTTTGGATAAAACATTTTTTGTTCCTGCCATGAATGCCTCATCGCTCACTGTCCATGCCAGTGCTGCCGACGGGAATAGGCCCCAGCGGTTGTTTTTGCTGAAACGGGAAGAGCCATCCCGGCGCAGGGTTGCGGTGAGCAGATAACGTCCCATGAAGTTGTAGTTCAAGCGACCAAAGAAAGATACAAGATAGTTTTCGTAAGGAATACGATAATGGCTGTCCCGAACATATTTTCCTATTTCCTTATCATACGTATACCCCTCTTTGTCACCCTCGCTTCCATCTGTCGGGTTGGAGTAGGTGATATCATGGTTGGCATAGTAGAAGTGTTGCCAGGAATAACCTGCCATTACATCAATATGGCTTTTGATTGATTTTATATCTTTGGTATAGTTCAGATAAAAATCCAGCAAATGGTTGCGACGCAAATTATTCCATGTATTGCCGCTTCCCAGATTTTTAAAGTTGGTGTCTTGTGCGCTTTGGATAGAACCGGGTGCAACAAAGTTGTGTCCCGTTGTTTTTGCCACGTCATAACCTATGTTCAAGTTCATGTGCAGGTCTTCCAGGCCATGAATCTTATAGTCCAGTTGGATGTTGCCTAAGCTACGGTTTGTCTTTCCCTGATTATCTCTATCATATAATAAAGATAGTGGATTGAATGTTGCTACCGATTGAACGGCACCGGGCACTTCCGACCAGTTCCAATAGCCGTGATAATTTCCGCTGTCTGTGTATATCGGTTTGGTTGGATCGAAGAAAGCAGCGGCACCTACGGCTCCCGAATCAGCAAAACGATTGTTGTTGATCGTACCTTTTACATTGATATCTACACTCAAATGCTCTTTAAAGAATTTCGGATTAAGATTGATGGCAGCGGTGTAACGTTCGTAAGAAGACGTTTTGAGAGTACCGCGTTCGTTATTGTAACCTAGGCTGACACGATAGGGCAGTATACCTGTCTTGCCGGAGATGGCGATATTCTGGTCGGTGCTCAAACCTGTCTGGTAGATGGCGTCCTGCCAGTCGGTAGATTGGTGAGGGTACTTGTTCACGATCTGACTGATCGCATCCTCTTGTGTCGTCCCGCTATACTGATTCTTTAGTACTTCGCGGAATTGATCGGCATTGAGAGTAGGAACACGTTGATAAACATCTTTGGCTGTGAAACTACCGGAATAGGTAATCTTCACCTTGCCTTGCGAACCTTTTTTAGTTGTGATAATGATAACACCGTTCGAAGCACGCGAACCGTAGATGGCGGTAGCCGAGGCATCTTTCAAAACGGTGAATGTTTCAATATCATTGGGGTTGATTGTTGCCAGTGCATTAGGTGTACCCGGAGCAGCATCATTGGAAGTAGGAATACCATCAATAACAATCAACGGATCATTGGATGCATTCAACGAAGCACCTCCACGGATACGGATGGTAGAACCGGCTCCGGGGCTACCATCACCCGGAGCTACAAAAAGTCCCGGCACTTTGCCTTGGATTAATTCCTGCGGTGATGTAACAGCACCGCGATTCATGTCTTCCGCTTTGATGGCAACAACTGAACCACTCAAATCGCTCTTCTTTACGGAACCATAACCAATGACAACGACATCATTCAACAATTGGCTGTCATCTTGCAGTGTCACAGTAACAGAAGGAGCAGCTTTCACTTCAGCAGGTTTATAACCTACAAAGGAAATAGAGAGTATGGCATCTTTGGCAGCATTCAGTGTAAAGTTACCGTCGAAATCGGTAATTGTACCTGTGGTAGTACCTTTGACAATCACATTTGCACCGATTACCGGTTCGCCCGTGGTGTCTTTTACATGTCCTTTGACAGCCATCTGTTGTGCATAGGAACTTAATGCGAAGAACAGCCCCGGCAATATGAGGAGAATCACTTGAAAGATTCTGAAATTAACTTGCTTCATGCATTCTAAAAATTAAAGTTAACAATATAGTGATATTATCATATCCTTGAAAATATTTAGTAAAAATGCCTATTGAAAACATTTATTCTTTAAAGGCTATATGATTATAGCCTTTTTAATCCTTTTACTTCTGCTTTATCTTTTACTTCTTTGATACTGATTGCATATCCTCCGCCGTTGGCTGCACGCAAAGTCATCTTACTCTTGTTGGTCAGAATACCTTTTTGGATGGTATATGCCTGTGGATTCTCTTTCCAGTCAGCATCTTTGGCATCTGCATAAACGGTGGCGATATACTGCTTGCCCGGAGTAAGAAAATCGAATGTCAGTTTAGAAGTATGTCCATTCTCACCTGCTGTACAACCGATATACCAGTCGTTAGTACCTTTCGCTTTACGGGCAACAGTGATGTATTCTCCCGGCTCTGCTTCCAGATAGTTGCTCTCGTCCCAGTCGATGGCTACATCTTTGATGAATTGGAAAGCATCCATAAACCGTTCGTAGTTTTCGGGGACATCGGCAGCCATTTGTAAAGGACTGTACATCGTCACGTATAAAGCTAGCTGGCGGGCGATGGTAGAACGTACCTGAGAATTATTGGCAGGATTCATTTTATTGCAGTGAGTTTCGAAGATACCTGGAGTATAATCCATCGGACCGCCAATTAATCGTGTGAAAGGCAGGATAGTGGTATGATATACCTTGTTCCCTCCGAATGATTCATACTCTGTACCGCGTGCCGATTCGTTGCCGATTAAGTTGGGATAAGTGCGGCAAATACCTGTCGGCCGGGTTGCTTCATGTGCATTGACCATGATTTTATAGTCGGCGGCTTTCTTTACTGCATACAGGTAGTGGTTGTTCATCCATTGACCGTAATGGTGTTCTCCACGAGGAATAATATTGCCTACATAACCACTCTTTACAGAGTTGTATCCGTTATCTGCCATGAACTGATAAGCCTGATCCATGTGGCGTTCGTAGTTGCGTACAGAAGCGGAAGTTTCATGGTGCATCATCATTTTAACACCCTTACCTGCTGCATAGCGATGTATTTCCTGTACATCGAAATCAGGATACGGAGTTACGAAATCAAATACGTAGTCTTTACTGTTGCCGAACCAGTCTTCCCATCCTTCATTCCATCCTTCCACTAACACTGCGTCGAATCCGTGAGTAGCTGCGAAATCTATATAACGTTTTACATTGGCTGTATTGGCGGAATGTTTGCCGTTCGGTTTTGTTTTAGAATAATCAGTTTCGCCAAGTTTCACGCTGGTCAGTTCGTCGGTATAAGCCCATGAACCTTTTCCGGTAATCATGTCCCACCATACGCCGATATATTTCACAGGTTTTATCCATGAAGTATCTTCCAGTTTGCAAGGTTCGTTCAGGTTAAGGGTAATACGTGAGGCAAGGATATTGCGGGCATCGTCGCTGACAATCACCGTACGCCATGGAGTATTGCAAGGAGTTTGCATATAACCTTTATCTCCTTTGGCATCCGGAGTCAGCCATGACTCGAATATCATATTTTTATCGTCGAGGTTCAGGTTCATGCAGGAGTAATCAACCAAAGCGGCTTCATGAAGGTTGATGTATAAACCATCGTCGGTTTTCATCATCAATGCGGTCTGTACACCTGTTGGTGAAAATACGGTCTGTGAAGTATTAGGGGTGACAGCTTGTTTCATCAATCCTCTGATTTCTGACAGGCGGGAAATGGTATAATCATATTCCTGTGTGTCATAATCACCCGGAATCCAATAAGCGGTATGGTCACCTGCCATTGCAAATTGTGAATGCTCATCCTTGATGATAAAGTAGTTCAATGTCTTCTGCTGTGGGAACTCATAGCGGAAGCCCAGACCGTCGTTGAACAGACGAAAACGTATCAGGATGGAGCGGTCGTTTACCGGTTGGTATAAGGTCACTGCCAGTTCATTATAATGATTGCGGATTTCCTTTTCTTCTCCCCATACCGGTTTCCAGGTTTCATCGAAAGTAGATGTACGGGCATCTTTCACTTCAAACCCATCAGATAGATTTGTTTTTGAATCAAGTTTATCCATGTCTCTGCGGTCTACCCAATCGAAATCAGTCTTAGTCGCATTCTCTTTTTTCAGTTCCAATCCCAGTTTACTAGGTTTGATGACAGCTTTTTCTTTGTAACTCAATTCATATATGGGAGCACCTTCTTTATTTAATTGGAAGGTCATAACCAGATTTCCATCCGGTGAGGTCAGTTTCTGTTGTGCGTTCGCGATGAACGAAATACAGAGTAAGGCAATAATCAATAAATTCTTCTTCATTTTATCTATGGTATTAAATTGTAAGCTAATTATTTTGAGCTTTCAGGTGTTTTGCATTAGGAATATCGCAAATGTAAAGACTATCCTTGCCGGCTTTATGAATTAGAATAAAAATACAAGTCTGTGTAAATGTCAATACGTTGTTTCCTAGGTAATTAACTGGCAATGTCACCTCCGCAAATATAAGTCGTTATGAACTTGTTCAGAAGGATAAAATCAAAATTCCACGGCTTGGAAGGGTCCATTCTTTTTCTAGTTTGACTGTCTCTCCTGTCAGCACATTATGAGCAGATGAAGCGGGTAGTATTTCCTGATATTCATTCAGGTTTATGGTTTGTTCCCGATTGTTTCCGTTAAGGAATACCGCTACTGATTGGTCACCATATTTGCGTTCGTATACATAAACACCTTTGTTAGGAGAAAAATGTTTTAATTTCCCTTTGGCGATCACTTCATTTCCTTTTCTCCATTGAAGTAGTTTTTGCAGGAAAGAGAAAGCTTCATATTGTTGTGCTGTCCGGTTGGTTGCGTCGAAGCAATTCCGTGTATCATTCTGCCAGCCCCCAGGAAAATCACAGCGGAGTAAACCGTCGCCATTAGCTTTGTCGGCAGCCATTAGAATTTCAGTTCCATAATATATTTGTGGAATTCCCCGGGTTGTCAACAGAAATGTGAGTGCCTGTTTGTAGCGATCGAGGTTTTGTGTGGCAGCTTCCGAACGGTAGAAGCGGGAAGTGTCATGATTGTCGAGAAAGATTAATAGATTCATCGGGTCGGCATAGACGATATCTTGTGATAGATAGTCGAAGAGCCGGTAAAGTCCTCCGTTCCAGTCGTTCGTTTCCTCGTCGAAAGCATTATTCATCTGATCCATCAGCGGGAAATCCATCACTGTACGCAAATAGGAATTTTTGGGAGCGGCTACTTTACTGTCTTTTTGCCAGTAAGAGACAAGCACGTTACTGCCTATCCAGGTTTCTCCTACAATATTGAAATTCGGATATTCTTCTGTTACCGCTTTACACCAGTCAGACATCATGTTGAAGTCTGCATAAGGATGTGTGTCCTGGCGGATGCCATTGATACCTGCATATTCAATCCACCAGATACTGCTTTGTATCAGATAAGTAGCTACATGGCGGTTACGTTGGTTAAAATCGGGCATACATTCGCTAAACCAGCCGTCTACTACAATCTTTTTCGCATAGTCCGAAGCATACGGATCTGATGGAGTAGCTGTCTTGAAAGTCGTTTGTACATAGTTGCCTTTGAAGTTGAACCAATCCTTGGAAGGCATATCTTTGAAGAGATAGTTTTGGTCTCCGCAATGATTGAAGATCATATCCATTACTACTTTTAAGCCTTTGTTGTGTGCCTGTTGCACCAGACTGCGGAATTCCTCATTACTTCCGAAACGCCGGTCTACCTGATAGTAATCGGTAATGGCATAACCATGATAGGAGCCTTCTTTCATATCATTTTCCTGAATCGGATTGAGCCATATACTTGTCACTCCCAAATTGGCAATGTAATCCAGTTGATTCTCTATACCTTTCAGATCACCGCCATGACGTGCAAAAGGATCATTACGATCTACTTTAGCTTCCAACATTCCGGGGATTATATCATTAGAAACATCGCCATTGGCAAAGCGGTCCGGCATAATGAGATAAAGAACGTCGCTTGAATTAAAACCTTCCACTTCGGAAGCTGACGGTCTTCTTTGTTTAAGCTCGTAGGGGACTACAGTTTGCTTTTTTCCTTGTTTCAGAATGATTTCGAATTTCTGTGGGGCTGCTTCCGAAATATTCATATATAAAAGCAGGTAATTCGGATTTTCCTGTTTTACAACTTCTTGTAACATGATGTCTTTAGAAGAAATGCTGACCTCTGCAGAAGCTATATGTTCCCCATACAGCATGACTTGCAGTTCGGGGTTTTTCATTCCTGCCCACCAGAATGCAGGGGCTACTTTTTTTATTGCAGTTGCGGCGAATAGTGAGCTGCAACTAAATAAGGATACAAGTAAGATGACGGATAAAAAAAACTTTTTCATGGTAACGTAGATTTTAAATGTTTGCTCGGCGAACCGATGTTGCAAATGTAGAGGGATAGGATGCTATATTGGGAAACTAGAATATAAATATAAATGCTTTCGGAAGTTAATGCGTTGTAAATCAATAGTATGTTAGCGAAATAACGATGAGGAAATATAAGTGAAAATTAAAATAGTTATGAATATATATTTCATTCTCATTACTATATTTATTATATTTGTGACATCTTTAAAAAGTATCCTATGAGAAATATAGCCTGTTATATTTTATTTTTTCTCTTGGCTTATCCTGTTTCATTGTCTGCAAAGCAGACGGAATATGGAGCAGCTCTTAAAAGACTGGACGACATCATAAATAAGAAAGAAACTTATCAGCTTCAGAAAGAAAAGGAGATTGATGGCTTGAAAGTCCAGCTTGCTCATTCGGTTGATCCTGTTGATAAATACCGGCTATATGGTGCTCTGTTTGATGCTTATCTCCATTATCAGGCAGATTCTGCACTTCATTATATAAACAGTAGAAAACAGATTCTACCTCAACTGAATCGTCCGGAGTTGGAGAATGAGATTATGATTAACCGGGCAACAGTGTTGGGGGTGATGGGGATGTATATTGAAGCAATGAAAGAGTTGGAGAGAATTCGCCCGGCGAAGTTGGACAAAAGAATGTTACTGTCTTATTATCAGACTTACCGTGCCTGCTATGGCTGGCTTGCTGACTATACTACCAATAAGGAGGAAAAAAAGAAATACCTGAAAAAGACAGATTTATATCGTGATTCTATTATCAGTATCATGCCTCCGGAAACAAACAGGACGATTGTTGCAGCTGAAAAATATATAGTCAATGGTAAAGCCGACACAGCTTTAGTCATGCTTAATGATGCATTGAAAGACGTTGTTGATGAACGCCAGAAAGTTTATATCTACTATACGCTGTCCGAAGCATATAGTATGAAGAAAGATACAGAGAAAGAAGTATACTATCTGATATTGACAGCGATAGCGGATTTGGAGTCTTCAGTGAGAGAGTATGCCTCTTTGCAGAAGTTGGCCCATCTGATGTATGAGCAGGGGGATATTGATCGTGCTTACAAGTATTTGAGTTGTTCGATGGAGGACGCTGTAGCTTGTAATGCCCGTTTACGTTTTATCGAGGTAACTGAGTTTTTTCCGATTATTGATAAGGCTTATAAACTGAAGGAAGAAAAAGAACGTGCGGTTTCCCGAACCATGTTAATCAGTGTCAGCTTGTTGTCATTGTTTCTTTTGGTTGCTATCTTCTTTCTGTACCGTTGGATGAAGAAACTGTCTATCATGCGGCATGATTTGAGTTTGGCCAATGAACAGATGCAAGTAGTCAACAAAGAACTGGAGCAGACGGGGAAAATAAAAGAGGTATATATTGCCCGCTATCTGGACAGGTGTGTCAACTATCTGGATAAACTGGAAACCTACCGTCGCTCATTGGCTAAACTGGCGATGGCATCCCGTATCGAAGATTTATTTAAGGCTATTAAATCCGAACAGTTTATCCGGGATGAGCGGGATGAGTTTTATAATGAATTTGATAAGTCTTTCCTGAAATTATTTCCGAACTTTATTTCCGCTTTTAATGAATTGCTGGTAGAAGAAGCAAGGGTTTATCCGAAATCCGATGAGCTTCTGACAACAGAACTTCGTATCTTTGCCCTTATCCGCTTGGGAGTGGTAGACAGTAACAAAATCGCTCATTTTCTCGGTTATTCTTTGGCCACTATCTATAATTATCGTAGCCGGATGCGTAATAAAGCTGCCGGGGACAAAGATCAGTTTGAGCAGAATGTAATGAACCTATAGTGCTATTCACAGATAGCAATGTGTTATTGCTTCGTAATATGCGAGCAAGTAATACTGGCATATTCAGCAAATATCCACTTTTAGTGTTCGATAATCCGCTGCATCTCTTTCTTTTTTTTCTAACTTTGTAGGCAACTAATCTAATAATAAATATACTAGAGAATGAAAAAGTTAATCTACACACTGTTCTTTGTCCTTATCTCCGTTGTAGCCAACGGGCAAGCAAAGTACGTATTCTATTTCATCGGAGATGGAATGGGAGTCAATCAAGTAAATGGTACGGAGATGTATCAGGCGGAAATTCAAAATGGCCGTATTGGAGTCGAGCCTTTGTTGTTTACTCAATTTCCGGTTGCTACCGTAGCAACCACTTTCTCTGCTAAAAATTCAGTAACAGACTCTGCAGCTGCAGGTACTGCATTGGCAACAGGAAAGAAGACCTATAATGGTGCTATTTCCGTAGGAGAAGATAAAAGTGCCATTCAAACTGTTGCTGAAAAGGCAAAGAAAGCTGGAAAAAAGGTGGGCGTAACGACTTCTGTCAGTGTAGATCATGCTACTCCTGCCGCATTCTATGCACATCAACCTGATCGTAATATGAATTATGAAATCGCTCTTGATTTGCCGAAAGCCAATTTCGATTTTTATGCAGGCGGTGGTTTCTTGAAACCTACCACTACTTATGACAAGAAAGAAGCTCCGAGCATTTTCCCTATTTTTGAAGAAGCAGGATATACAGTAGCACGTGGTTACAATGACTATAAGGCAAAAGCTGCAAAAGCAGAAAAGATGATCTTGATTCAGGAAGAAGGAGCCAATCCTTCTTGTCTGCCTTATGCCATTGATCGCAAAGAGAATGATTTGACATTGGCACAAATTACGGAAAGTGCTATTGACTTCCTTACTAAAGGTAATAATAAAGGCTTTTTCTTGATGGTAGAAGGAGGTAAAATTGACTGGGCATGCCACGCCAATGACGCCGCTACTGTGTTCAACGAAGTGAAAGACATGGATAATGCTGTCAAAGTAGCTTATGAATTCTATAAGAAACATCCGAAAGAAACACTGATTGTGATCACTGCAGATCATGAAACAGGTGGTATCGTGCTCGGTACGGGAAAATATGCGTTGAACCTGAAAGCATTGCAATATCAGAAAAATTCTACTGACGGACTTTCACAACGTATCAGTGAATTGAGAAAATCAAAAGACAATAAAGTCACTTGGGAGGACATGAAAACATTCCTTGGCGAAGAAATGGGCTTCTGGAAACAATTCCCAATTTCTTGGGAACAGGAAAAAAAGTTGCGTGATGAGTTTGAGAAATCATTCGTGAAGAATAAAGTCGTATTTGCTGAAAGTATGTACTCTAAGAACGAACCGATGGCTGCACGTGCGAAGGAAGTGATGGATGAAATAGCCATGATAGGATGGGTAAGTGGCGGACACTCTGCCGGTTATGTTCCTGTATTTGCTATTGGTGCAGGTTCTCAACTGTTTGGTGAGAAGATTGATAATACAGAAATACCTAAAAGAATTGCGAAAGCTGCAGGATATAAATAATAGAACTGTATAAATATAAAAATAGCCGGGAGTCTTTGGACTCCCGGCTATTTTTATATGTTCTTTTAAATTATGCTTTCACACGTCCTACGTAAGAACCGTCACGAGTATCGATTTCGATTGTTTCACCCTCGCTGATGAACAAAGGAACACGTACTGTTGCACCTGATTCCACAGTTGCAGGTTTCAGTGTGTTAGTAGCTGTATCACCTTTCAGTCCTGGTTCAGTATAAGTGACTTTCATTTGCACTTTGATTGGCATATCTGCATAAAGTACAGTTTCTGTAGAAGCATCGGAAACCACATCCAATATCATACCTTCGAGTAGGAAGTCAACGCCGTTAATCAAATCGTGAGCGATAGGATGTTGGTCGAATGTTTCCTGGTTCATAAAGATATAATCTTCTCCTTCTTTATACAAAAATTGGTATGGACGACGTTCTACACGTACATCTTCCAACTTTTCACCGATGTTGAAACGGCGTTCGAGAACGTATCCGCTAACTACATCTTTCAGTTTAGTACGCATAAAAGTGTTACCTTTACCTGGTTTTACATGCAGGAATTCTATACAGAAATAGAGCTTTCCGTCCATACGGATACAAGTTCCGTTTTTGATGTCTTGAGCATTAATCATACTGCTATTTTTCTTAATCTATTATTGTTATTTAATTGTTTTCGCAGGAATTCGACTGCAAAAGTAATCTAAATCGGTAAAAAACACAAAAACTTTTGAGCAAAAATGAGTTATCTCTTGGTTAATTTAAAAAAAGTGCCTATTTTTGCAGCCCGATTACGTAGAATAATAACATAAAAACAAGATACAGTAATGAAAAGAACATTTCAACCCTCTAACAGAAAGAGAAAGAACAAACACGGTTTCCGTGAGAGAATGGCATCGGCTAATGGTCGTAGAGTATTAGCTGCTCGTCGTGCGAAAGGCAGAAAGAAACTGACTGTTTCTGATGAGTACAACGGACAAAAGTGATAATCATTTGTCATCAGGAAACAAAAAAGGCGGAGAATTTAATCTTCGCCTTTTTTGTTTCTCTGTTTTTCAAGGGGATAGTATGTTAAAAAGCGATATTATTTGCTCTTGTTTATGACTTTTTGCTTTTCTTTGTGAGATTAAATAAAACTCATAAACGAACATATGCGATGGTAGAGTATATCCGGGACCTGAAATCCCGTATCATTATAAGGTTGTTGAAATCTATAAGAGTGGGGATTATAGTTGCGGCAATTCTGGTGATGATAAGTGTCCTTGCATAATAGGTAGGGACATTTTTCATCGCCTACTTTTTAAAAGTTCAACTATTTTGTCGTATCTTTGGCGCATATTAACAGCAATGCGTATGACTATTAAAGAATTCTTTTCTTTTAAAAACAATAAATATTTCTGGGTGAATATTATCGCCATGATTGTGGTGGTGATAGTGATGATATTTGGTGTGTTGAAATGGCTTGATATACATACACATCATGGTGAAAGCGTGGTAGTTCCCGATGTGAAAGGAATGACAGTGGAAGAAGCTACGAAGATGTTCCGGAATCACGGTCTGGTATATGTGATTTCCGATACTAAATATGTCAAAGATAAAGCAGCGGGTATCATTCTTGAACTGAAACCGGGAGCCGGTGAGAAAGTGAAGGAAGGACGTACGGTATACCTGACTGTTAATACACTGGATGTCCCTTTACGTGCCATTCCTGATGTGGCGGACAACAGCTCGCTCCGGCAGGCACAGGCAAAGTTACTGAATGCCGGTTTTAAACTGAATCAGATTCAATTGGTAAATGGTGAGAAAGACTGGGTGTACGGTGTGAAATATCAGGGACGTCAGTTGGCTGCCGGAGAAAAGATTCCTTTGGGAGCTTCTTTGACATTGATGGTAGGAGACGGCTCCGGTGATATGTCGGAAGAAGAGGACTCGGTCGAAGTTTTCGTGGATACGGAGAAGCCGGTTACGTCGGAATCATCATCTGCCCAAGATGATAGTTGGTTTTAATAGATAAATAACAGAAACGGACTCGCATGATAGAGGAAGAACTTCCGGATGAACTGGAGAATGATTTGGATGATATAGAACCTGTCGGTGACGAATCCCAGCTTTACGAGCACTTCCGCGTGGTTGTAGACAAGGGGCAGGCGATGGTCAGAGTCGACAAATATCTGTTCGAACGTATTGTCAATGCTTCGCGCAACCGTATTCAGAAAGCTGCCGAAGATGGATTCGTTATGGCCAATGGCAAACCGGTGAAGAGTAGCTACAAAGTGAAACCGCTGGATGTCATTACAGTGATGATGGACCGTCCCCGTTATGAAAATGAAATTATTCCTGAAAATATTCCCCTTACTATCGTTTATGAAGATCCTTATCTGATGGTTGTGAATAAACCGGCGGGATTGGTCGTGCATCCGGGACACGGAAACTATCACGGCACGCTGGTCAATGCGCTGGCTTGGCACATGAAGGATATACCGGATTATGATGCCAATGACCCGCACGTGGGACTTGTTCATCGCATCGATAAAGATACTTCAGGCTTACTGGTGATTGCCAAGACACCGGATGCCAAAACAAATTTGGGAATTCAATTCTTTAATAAGACTACCAAACGCAAATATCGTGCTTTGGTGTGGGGTGTTGTGGAACAGGATGAAGGAACGATTGTCGGTAATATTGCCCGTAATCCGAGAGACCGGATGCAAATGGCGGTGATGTCCGATCCGACAGTGGGCAAACATGCCGTTACACACTACCGCGTACTGGAAAGACTGGGATACGTAACCCTTGTGGAATGTATACTTGAGACAGGACGTACTCATCAGATTCGTGTCCACATGAAACATATCGGTCATGTGCTGTTCAATGACGAACGCTATGGCGGTCATGAGATACTGAAAGGAACCCATTTTAGTAAATACAAACAGTTTGTAAATAATTGCTTTGACACTTGTCCCCGACAGGCTTTGCATGCTATGACGTTGGGGTTTGTGCATCCCGTCACAGGTGAAGAGATGTATTTTACTTCCGAACTTCCGGATGACATGACCCGGCTTATCGAGAAGTGGAGAGGCTATATAAGTAATAGAGAATTAGAATGAAACGCAACATCGCTATCGTAGCAGGAGGAGATACCTCTGAAATCGTAGTTTCCCTGCGTAGCGCACAGGGTATTTATTCCTTTATTGATAAGGAAAAGTATAATTTGTATATCGTGGAGATGGAAGGCCGTCGCTGGGAAGTACAATTACCGGACGGAAACAAAGTGCCGGTGGATAGAAATGACTTTAGTTTTATGAACGGAACGGAAAAGGTTGTGTTCGACTTTGCTTATATCACCATCCATGGTACGCCGGGTGAGGATGGCAGGCTGCAAGGCTATTTTGATATGATGCGTATTCCATATTCCTGTTGTGGAGTGTTGGCGGCTGCCATTACTTATGACAAGTTTACCTGCAATCAATATCTGAAAGCTTTCGGGGTGCGCATTGCCGAATCACTGTTGCTGCGCCGGGGACAATCGGTTTCTGACGACGAAGTAGTGGAAAAGATCGGCCTGCCTTGTTTTATCAAGCCTAGTTTGGGAGGTTCGAGTTTCGGGGTTACGAAAGTGAAGACAAAAGAACAAATACAACCGGCCATTGTTAAAGCTTTCGGAGAAGCGGAAGAGGTGATTGTTGAAGCGTTTATGGACGGAACGGAACTGACTTGCGGCTGTTATAAGACAAAAGAGAAGACGGTGATCTTTCCGCCTACGGAAGTCGTGACGCACAATGAGTTCTTTGATTATGATGCTAAATATAATGGACAGGTAGATGAAATCACTCCTGCGCGTATCTCGGATGAATTGACCAAACGCGTACAGATGCTGACTTCAGCTATCTATGATATATTAGGTTGTTCCGGTATTATCCGTGTAGATTACATTATAACTGCCGGTGAAAAACTGAATCTTCTCGAAGTAAACACTACTCCGGGAATGACTACTACCAGTTTTATTCCCCAGCAAGTGCGTGCAGCCGGACTGGATATAAAGGATGTGATGACTGATATTATTGAAAACAAGTTTTAAGTATTAAGTATCAAGTATCAAGTATTAACCATGCGGTTTGTACGCAGTCTAATACTTTATACTTATTACTTAATACTTGAGCACATAATACTTGAGACTTATGGATCTGACAGAGTTTAATGAAATTCGTCCTTACAATGATGAGGAACTTCCTCAAATCTTTGAGGAACTGATTGCCGATCCGGCTTTTCAGAAAGCTGCTACCGGTGCTATACCGAACGTTCCATTTGAACTTCTGGCGCAAAAGATGCGTGCCTGTAAGACTAAGCTTGATTTTCAGGAGGCATTTTGCTATGGCATTTTGTGGAAGATAGCGGCAGATCATACTGCCGGACTGACACTGGATCATACCGCCATACCGGATAAAAGCAAAGCTTATACGTATATATCGAATCATAGAGACATTATTCTTGATTCGGGCTTTCTCTCTATTTTGCTGATTGACCAGGGAATGGATACGGTAGAAATTGCGATTGGCGACAATTTGCTTATTTATCCCTGGATTAAGAAACTGGTGCGTGTCAATAAATCATTTATTGTACAGCGGGCGTTGACTATGCGGCAGATGTTGGAATCTTCAGCGCGTATGTCCCGTTATATGCATTACACCATTTCAGAGAAGAATCAGTCTATTTGGATTGCGCAGCGTGAAGGACGTGCAAAAGATTCGAATGACCGTACACAAGACAGTGTATTGAAAATGTTGGCAATGGGAGGTGAAGGCGATTTGATAGACCGCCTGATGGAAATGAATATTGCTCCTCTTGCTATTTCATACGAATATGATCCGTGTGATTTTCTGAAAGCGCAAGAGTTCCAGTTGAAGAGGGACATCGAAGGATATAAAAAGACGACACAGGATGATTTGATTAATATGCAGACTGGTCTTTTCGGATATAAAGGCAGGGTACATTTTCAGGTTGCTCCTTGCCTGAATGATGACTTGCAAGACTTGGACCGTTCGTTGCCGAAACCGGATTTGTTTGCCCGTATTTCTGCCTGTCTTGATCGCCGCATCCATCGTAATTATCGGATATATCCGGGAAATTATGTGGCGTATGATTGGCTGAATAGCACAACGGAATTCGTGTCCAATTACACGGAAGAAGAGAAACAGCAGTTTATGAACTATATTGAACAACAATTGGCAAAGATCAAGATTCCGAATAAGGATGAAGACTTTTTGCGTGAGAAGTTGTTATTAATGTATTCCAATCCGTTAGTTAATTATTTAGCAGCTTGCCGATGAAAAGAAGAAAATTACATGTTGTTTGGTTGTGGGGATTGCTTTTCCTGATGACTGCCTGTGGAGATGATGACTATTATTATCCTTCGGTGAAACTGGAATTTG
Source organism: Bacteroides sp. BFG-637 (assembly GCF_024793605.1). Lineage (NCBI taxonomy): Bacteria > Pseudomonadati > Bacteroidota > Bacteroidia > Bacteroidales > Bacteroidaceae > Bacteroides > Bacteroides sp. BFG-637. Next base: position 2,455,217 of record NZ_JANUPD010000002.1, read on the forward strand.
TGACTGTGGAGGCTGGAGAAGACGGTCGCATACAAACGCTTATTCCTGATAAGGGAGAAGTCTTGACTGTTTCGGAAGACCGTACGGGTTCTACTATCTCTCCAAACACTTCCAGACGTGTAATGAGTAACTATGAGGTACTTTCCGGTGAGAACACCGCTACTATATATTCTTTGCAATCGCTTATAACACCAGTGCCTAAACCGGAAGATGATCCGGTTTACAAGGACGGAATAAAGCTAGATCCGGTAGAGATGGTCAGTATCTGGCTCGGAAGGGATTATCTGAATATGATTTTGAATCTCAAGGTCAGTATAGGTAAGGGGCATGTTTTCGGTATAGTGGAAGATGTGTCCGAACTTAAAACAAATGGTATTGTGAATATGTTGTTATACCATGATGCGAACAGTGATGGAGAATACTATAATCGGCGTGCTTACATTTCTGTTCCTTTGGCGCAATATATTGATGAGGAGCATCCGGGTCGGACGATAAAGATTAAGTTTAAATATTATACGTACGATAAGGATGGCTCTCCGATAGAATTTGATAAGTACTGTGATCCCGGGTTTGACTATACTCCGGGACAGAATTGAATAATGGAGTGTATATGTTTAAATTGAATCAATTAATCGTGGGAATATTTTTATTTCTCTCTTCCCTTTTCTCTTGTCAGCAGAAAGGTGATTTTCAATCAATGAATGTAGAGGAGTTTGATTCTCTTATTCAGAATGAGGATATACAACGTCTGGATGTTCGCACACTTGCGGAATATTCGGAGGGGCATATCACGAAGACAATGAACATCAATGTGATGGATGACTCTTTTGCTTCAATGGCTGATTCTTTGTTGCAAAAAGACAAACCGGTGGCTGTATATTGTCGTAGTGGAAAACGAAGTAAGAAGGCTGCGGCTATTTTGAGTGAGAAGGGATATAAAGTCTTTGAGCTTGATAAGGGATTTAATTCCTGGGAGGAAGCAGGTAAAGAAATAGAGAAATAAAGTGCTGATTTATCAGCACTTTATTTTTTGGGGTTATTTCAGTCCTTCCAATAATCTTTTCAGAACGACAGTTGCCGAGATTTCACGGTTGGCAGCTTCCGGAATCACAATAGATTGTGGACTTTCAATGACATCGTCTGTCACAATCATATTTCTACGCACCGGAAGACAATGCATGAAATAAGCATTGTTGGTAACTGCCATTTGGCGGTCGCTTACAGTCCAATCACGATCCTTGCTTAATATTTGTCCATAGTTGTCGCCAGAATAGGCAGCCCAGTTCTTGGCATATATGAAATCGGCTCCTTCGAAAGCCTTCATCTGGTCATATTCTACTTTTGCGTTACCCACGAATTGCGGATCAAGCTCATAACCTTCGGGATGAGTGATGACAAATTCGTAATCTGTTGCATTCATCCATTCGGCAAAGGAATTAGGGACAGCCTGCGGCAATGGACGTGGATGCGGAGCCCAAGTCATAACCACTTTTGGACGTGCTGTTTTCTTGTATTCTTCAATGGTAATCAGGTCGGCAAAACTCTGCAAAGGGTGGCGTGTTGCCGCTTCCATTGAGAATACAGGACGTCCGGAGTATTGGATGAATTGATTGATAATAGTTTCCTGATAGTCAAAGTCACGGTCTTCAAAACGGGCAAAAGAGCGTACTCCAATGATATCACAGTAGCATCCCATCACCGGAATGGCTTCTAATATATGTTCCGGTTTATCTCCATCCATAATTACGCCACGTTCAGTTTCCAATTTCCATGCACCTTGATTGATATCCAGCACCATGACATTCATTCCTAGATTGAGTGCAGCTTTCTGTGTGCTAAGGCGGGTACGTAAACTAGAGTTGAAGAAGATCATCATTAAAGTCTTGTTTCGTCCCAGTTCTACATATTTGAAGCGCTCTTTTTTGATTTCGAATGCTTCTGCAAGGGCTGATTTTAAATCGCCAATGTCCTGTACACAAGTAAATTTCTTCATATCATTTATTTTTTAATTTTTAATTAGCTTCGCTCAAAACCTTGTTTGATTTTTAACATATAGGTATAGTCTCAATTTCTTCTCGTTTGTCCATCTCCTTCAATGACCCATTTGTAAGAAGTGATTTCCTCCAGTCCCATCGGACCGCGTGCGTGTAGCTTTTGCGTGCTGATTCCGATTTCGGCCCCTAATCCGAATTGTGCCCCGTCAGTGAAAGCGGTAGACACATTGGTGTATACGCAAGCTGCATCTACTATCTTGACAAACAGCGTAGCACGTTCCTTGTCCTCGGTGACGATGCATTCGCTGTGTTTCGAACTATTCTCCTGAATATGTCCCAAAGCGTCTTCGAAGCTTTTTACGGTCTTGACTGCCATTTTATAGTCCAGAAACTCTGTGCCGAAACTTTCTGCCTTTGCATGTTCCAACAGTTCGGCTGGATAGCGGCCTTCCAATGCCTGGTAAGCTTGCGGATCAGCATAAATAATGACATGGCTGTCTTTTAGTTTCTCGCAAATCAGAGGGAGGTCGGCCAGTCTCTTCTCATGTATAATGGTGCAATCCAATGCATTACATACGCTAACTCTACGTGTCTTAGCATTATGAATAATGTCTGCTCCCTTGTTTGTATCCCCAAATTCATCGAAGTAAGTGTGACAGATACCTGCCCCTGTTTCAATGACAGGGATCCTTGCATTCTCGCGTACGAAATGAATAAGACTGCTGCTGCCTCTGGGGATAATCAAGTCTACGTAGCCCACAGCATTCAGTAACGCTGCCGTAGCCTCTCTATCAGCCGGAAGTAATTCTACAATGTGCGGATTGATTTTGAACTTCTTCAATACTTTGTGAATCACACAGATGATGGCCCGGTTGGAACAATCGGCGTCACTTCCTCCTTTCAATATGCAGGCATTTCCGCTCTTCAGACAAAGGGAGAAAACATCAAAGCTAACATTAGGGCGCGCTTCATAAATGATTCCTATGACTCCGAAAGGAACGCTGACTTTTGTCAACTTCATTTCATTGGGACGAACACTCTCTTTCAACACTTTACCCAAAGGAGAGGGGAGTGTTGCTACATTGCGTGTATCTGCGGCAATACCTTTCAAACGTTCTTCCGTCAGTTTCAACCGGTCGTACTTCGGGTCATTTTTGTCCATCCGTGCGAGGTCTTTTTCGTTCTCTGAAAGAATGAAAGGTGTTTCTGCAATTGCTGCGTCAGCTACTGCATTTAAAATTTGATTGATGACATCATCATTCAGTAGGGCTAATTCCCGACTTGCTACTTGTACAGCGGCAAAGATTTCGTTTAAATTTGTAGTCATTTGCTCCTTTTTTGCATTAAATGGAAAGATAAACTATGCAAATATAGTGAATGATGTGAATAAAACTGGTTGAAAATAGAAATAAATGTTGCTCTCTACTATAATATTCCTTTTTGAAGCAGAGTTCGGAAATGAGATCGGAAAGGATATATTTATCTCCATCCTTTTCAATAAAGTCTCGTTCTGTCAGCATTCGTTTATTTCATGTGATTATTTGCTTACTCTCTAGTTCATATTGGTGCAGAAATGAATATTGTTGTGCAAGCACTAATGGCTGGTTGCTCAAAGATTTACTTCTTCATATGCTAGAAACTAGTACTCGTTATGAATGATTTTATTCGTCTGACAACTGTTGAACTTTCGTCTGACAGTTGTTGTTCTTTCGTCTGACAACTGTCAGACGAAAAAGAAACAGTTGTCAGACGAATAGAGTTATACAGTACTGGAGCTAAATTTATTAGACGTAAGATATAAGTATATGTTGATTTGGAATTAATTCAAAACCGTGTAAAAGGGAGCAAATTAAAGCAAACAGTATCTCCTACTGGTGATTATTCGATATATAGATAGTCATAGTGCACTACCGGTTTCTTTCCATGCTTTCCAATTGCTTCTTGTGCCTGTTTGGAGTCGCAGTTCACTTTTCCAACGCCAACCTGGTTTCCTTGAAAGTCCATGATACGTACAATGTCATCTTTCTCAAATTCACCTTCAATATGAGTGATTCCGATTGGGAGGATGCTGACAGCTTTTTCAGAGTTTAGAACTTCTGTAGCGCATGCATTGATGTGAATTTCCCCTTTGGCAAAACCTTCGCTATGGGCAATCCATTTTTTGACACTGGATACTGGTTCGTCTGATGGTATAAAACGTGTACAAAGAGTTTCTTCAGGATGCTGTAACAAATCTACGAGAATATTATCCCGCTTCCCGTTGGCAATAATCACTGTAATTCCTTCATCAGCAACTTTGCGGGCAATATTGGTTTTCGTCAACATCCCCCCCCGTCCGAAACTGGACTTAGTTGTCTGAATATAGTTGGATAAGTCTTTGCCGTGACCGATCTCCCGGATAACAGAAGAGTTTGGATCGGAAGGAGAACCATTGTAAATCCCATCAATATTACTTAGGATAATGAGTGCCTGCGTATCCATCATCGAAGCGATGAGTCCGGACAATTCATCATTATCGGTGAACATCAGCTCGCTGACGGAAATTGTATCGTTTTCGTTGACAATAGGAATGACATTATTTTCAAGCATTACCGTCATGCAATTTTTCTGATTCAGATAATGGCGGCGAGTACCAAAACTTTCCTTCGTTGTCAGTACCTGGCCGACAGGGATATTGTGCTCACGGAAAAGTTCGTAGTAACGGTTGATTAGTTTGGCCTGACCCACAGCAGAAAATAATTGGCGCTGATCTACACTATCGAGTTTTTTCTGCGGATGCACTTCACTGCGTCCGGAAGCAACAGCTCCCGAAGAAATCAAAATGATTTCTACCCCGGACTTGTGTAATTCCGCTATCTGGTCAACAAGTGCCGACATACGGGTAACGTCCAGCGTTCCGTCGCGGCGTGTCAATACATTGCTTCCTACTTTTACTGCGATTCGTGTAAATTCCTGTTTCATCCTTACTAACGATTTGAAAGCGCAAATATAGAGCTTTTTGCCGATATGTTACCAAAACAGGCTAAAAAGAATTATCTTTGCAGCCAGATAGAGAAAAGATTAACAATGAAACATACAAATCCACAAGTAGAACAGATGACCTCCTTCATTGTAATGGATGTGTTGGAGAGGGCAAACGAATTACAGAAACAAGGTGTTGATATTATTCATTTGGAAGTTGGTGAACCCGATTTTGATGTGCCGTCTTGTGTGTCGGAAGCAGCAAAAGCGGCTTATGATCGTCATCTTACTCACTATACGCATTCTTTGGGGGACCCGGAACTGCGGAGGGAAATTGCTGCTTTTTATCTACGGGAATATGGAGTGACGGTAGATCCGGATTGTATTGTAGTGACTTCCGGTTCTTCTCCATCCATTCTTCTTGCATTAATGTTGCTCTGCAATACGGATAGCGAAGTGATTCTTTCCAATCCGGGATATGCTTGTTACCGTAATTTTGTGTTGGCTACCCAGGCTAAACCTGTTTTGGTTCCTTTGTCTAAAGAATATCTGCAATACGACATAGAAGCTATTCGCAAATGTGTGAATCCACATACAGCGGCTATCTTTATCAATTCTCCGATGAATCCGACCGGAATGTTGCTGGATGAAAAATTCTTGAGAGAAGTGGCAGCACTGGGAGTTCCTGTTATTTCAGATGAGATTTATCACGGACTTGTCTATGAAGGACGTGCGCACAGCATTCTTGAATATACCGATCAGGCTTTTGTCCTGAACGGATTTTCTAAACGTTTTGCAATGACGGGTCTTCGGCTGGGTTATTTGATCGCACCTAAATCTTGTATGCGTTCTTTGCAGAAGTTGCAGCAGAATCTATTTATTTGTGCGTCCAGCGTTGCTCAACAGGCTGGGATTGCTGCATTACGGCAGGCTGATTCGGATGTGGAACGGATGAAGCAGATTTATGATGAGCGTCGCCGGTACATGATTGCTCGTCTTCGGGAAATGGGGTTTGAGATTAAAGTAGAACCTCAAGGAGCATTTTACATTTTTGCCAACGCACGTAAATTTACAACCGACTCTTATCGCTTTGCATTCGATGTACTCGAGCATGCGCATGTCGGCATTACTCCCGGGGTAGACTTTGGAACGGGAGGTGAAGGATATGTACGCTTCTCCTATGCAAACTCATTGGAGAATATCAAAGAAGGACTGGACCGTATCAATCGCTACCTTTCTCGTCCCGGCTTCTGATTAGCTCGGTGGCTGCTTCGTATTCTTCCTCTGTCACGAGGACGGATACGGAAGGAGCGATATAGGGTGCTAATGTCCCCATAATTCCATCTTTAATCACACAACGGATGTTGTTGCTTTCTAATAACCCTTTAATGATCTCGGCTTCCCAAGGGGATCCGGAGAATACTTCTATTGCCTTGCTGTAATCTTCTTCTTTCATGATCTTACTTATTAGGGGTTGTTATTTACAAATATAACAAAAAAGAGAGAGAAATAGTTATTTATTTTCTTAAAAATTATTCGAGTGTGATATGTTTTACGCTAATCTGCTGTTTCAGGAAAGTAGAGGCCGATTCTGAAAACTTTTCTTCCGCTTCGGTTGTGTAAAACTGGCAGTTGCCATTCTTGGTACATTTGGCATCCATTTCGGGATGTCTCTTCAGATAGTCTTTCAGGCTTTCTGCAACATACTCTCCTTGTGCAATTATACTGATATGATCCGGAATGTATTGCCGGATTTTAGGTAGGAGTATGGGGAAATGGGTACATCCGAGGATGACAGTATCTATTTGAGGATCCTTTGACAGTAATTGGTCGATGTACTTCCGGATAAAATAGTCGGCTCCTTCGTCTTGTGATTCGTTATTCTCAACTAAGGATACCCACATCGGACATGCCGTTCCACTTACCTGAATTTCAGGAAACAGTTTATGTATTTCTAATGGATACGATTCGGATTTGATGGTGCCTGCTGTTGCCAGTACACCGATATGCTGATTCTTGCTAATCTCTCCAATACATTCTACAGTGGGACGGATGACTCCGAGCACACGGCGGGCAGGATCGATTTGGGGTAAATCATTCATCTGAATGCTACGCAAAGCTTTGGCGGAAGCTGTATTGCAAGCTAATATAACCAGATGGCATCCCATATCAAACAGCTTGTTGACGGCTTGTCGGGTGAATTCGTATACGACTTCGAAAGAGCGCGTTCCGTAGGGGGCACGTGCATTATCTCCCAAATAGATATAATCATATTCCGGTAATACTTCTCTAATCTTGTCTAAGATGGTCAGACCTCCGTAGCCGGAGTCGAATACTCCGATTGGGCCGGGCGTATGGAATAGATGTTGCTTCATGACAAACCTGATTTATATATGCAAATGTACACCAAAAAAAGGGAAAGAGAAAGAAGATGATCCTTCTTTCTCTTTCCCTTTTGGTATTTCTTTATCCTTGGTCAGATCTTATTTGATACCAAGATTTGCTTTTACCTTGTTAGTCAAGTTGATGCTCTGTGATTCGTTCACGTAAGGAATCGAAGTTCTTGCCAGGTCGAAGATATAGATCACGCCTTCAGCAGCACCTACTGCTTTGATGGCATTGTCCAACTTCTGGTAGATAGGAGCCATTGCATCATTTTGGGCTTTCTGCATTTGTTGTTGAGCATCCTGTTGGAATTGCTCTTGTCTCTGCATCATATCCTGCAACTCTTTTTGTCTTCTTTCAGCGATGTTGGGAGGAAGAGAATCCTTAGCGATAGCTTGTTGGAATTCCTGATATTTCTTGTTGAATTCTTCCTGCGTTCTCTGTAGTTCGGCAGTAAGTTGTTTTTCTAAAGTCTGAATATCATTTTGGGCTTTGGTGAATTCCGGCATCACAGTGATGATTTCCTGTGCATTAATGTGGCCGAATTTCAGGTTCTGTGCAAATACACCCATTGGGAGTGCAAGCAACATTACAAGTGCAATTTTTTTTAGCATAGTTCTATAATTTATTTGAATGATTTTTAGTTATTTCCAGCTGCAAATGTATGAAATTAATTTGAATATCCTAATTTTCTTAGGATTTCATCACTAATATCTATGCGTGGATTTGCAAATATTATACCTGTAGCAGAGGCTCTGTCGATTACCAAATCATATCCATGTTGCTGTGATATAGCTTTTACAGCTTCCATAGATATCGTCTTGGATCGGAGTAATCAACTTGTCTCTCATCTTGGCTAATTCGCCTTCCGGACCGAAGTAACTACGCTTCAGTTCGGCTGCTTCTTTTTCCTTTGCTACGATTGCATCTTCTGTCTTTGTTTTTTGTGCGGCAGAAAGAGTGGAAGATTTTGCCTGGTAATCCTGGAACATCTTCTGTGCTTCTTTAGCCAGAGCTTCTACTTCACTCTGGTATTTTTTCGTAGCTTCTTGCATTTGCTCATTAGCGCTTTGAGCTGCCGGAATATTCTTCATAATATATTCCGTATCGATCAGTGCAAATTTCTGTGCATTTGCTGCCATGCTGACAGTAAATAGCATCATAATTAATAGAACAGACTTTCTCATAACGTTTAGTTTTTGATGATACATTAGAATTCTTGTCCTAAGATAAAGTGGAACTGGCTTCCTCCATATTGTTTAGAACCAAATACTTTGTCGAAACCGTAACCCCAGTCAATACCCATCATACCAATCATCGGAAGGAAGATACGAACACCGACACCGGCAGAACGTTTCAACTCGAATGGATTGAATTTCTTGATATCATGCCATGCGTTACCTGCTTCAAGGAAACCTAACACATAAATGTTAGTACTTGTTTCCAGCATCAACGGATATCTTAATTCGATGCCGAGACGTGCATAGGCATAACCTTCAGAACCGTATGGCGTTAATGAGCTGTTTTCGTAACCACGCAAAGCGATACTTTCAGTTGCATAAGTTGAATAACCGGTCATACCGTCACCACCTACATCGAATGTACCGAACGGAGATTTCTTGTATTGGTTATAGTGACCCAACAGACCGAATTCCGTACGTGTCATTAATACCAGACATTTTGGATGAGCAACCGGATCCATCAGCGGAGTATATGTTTTGCCTTTGAATTTCCATTTGTGGTATTCTATCCATTTATGAAGTTTATTCATGTTGTCCTGGGTGATGCTACCTGTTTCAGGGTTGCTGTAATATCCCTTATAGTCTTTACCGTCCATCAACGAGTAAGGCGGTGTGAACTGAACTGACAGTGAGAAATCTGAACCCGAACGAGGGAAGATTGGGTTGTCAATAGAGTTACGAGCCAAAGTCAATGAAATGCTAAGGTCATTACATTTACCGTTGGTTACCGGGAAATACTGCCAGTCGCTCAAGTTATAGCGTTGGTAAGCTAATTCAGCGGAAAGAGTGAAGTAGTCATCCGGCCATTTCAGACGTTTACCCCAACCTACGGAAAGTCCCCACATCTTGATAGATTTATCCGGGTCATAATAGTTTTCGTAGTTGTTATAGTTACCATAGTTATACATACCATAACCACCGTAGCCGCTATACATACTGTTGTAGTAGTTGTTGAAGTAGCTGGAGTTATAGTAACGGCTGCTGATATCTGTTTGTACAGAGAAGAATGCCGATACGGAGAATGAGTTCGGACGTTTACCGCCAAACCATGGGTCGAAGAATGAAATACTGTATGACTGGTAGTATTTAGCATTCGTCTGTCCGCTGATAGTCAATGTCTGACCGTCACCTTGTGGAAGGATACCACGGTAGTTTTCACCCGGGTGCAACAAGTTGGCTACGGAGAAGTTGGTGAACTTCAAGCTCAACTTACCGATAATACCTGTCTGTCCCCAACCAGCAGAGAATTCCACCTGGTCGTTGGCTTTGGAAGTCAAAGGCAAGCCTATGTCAACAGTTCCGTTCATCGGATCCGGTTGAATATCCGGTTGCAGCTTTTCCGGGTCAAAGTGTCCCATCTGCTGGATTTCACGCAAGGAACGCATCAAGTCTTCTTTGCTGAACAATTGTCCCGGACGAATACGAAGTTCCCGGCGAACAACGTTTTCATACAAACGGTCATTACCACTGATCTTGATCTTATTGATAGTAGCCTGACGGCCTTCATAGATTCTCATTTCGAGGTCGATAGAGTCGCCGACAATATTTACTTCTACCGGGTCGAGGTTATAGAACAGGTAACCGTTGTTGTAATATAAGTTACCGATAGCGTCATCATCTGTAGAAACACGTTCGTTCAATAACTTCTGGTTGTATACGTCACCTTTCTTCATGCGAAGCAAGAAGTTCAACTGTTCTGACGGATAAAGAGTGTTACCCACCCATGTAACATTACGTAGATAATATTTCTGTCCCTCGTCTATATTCAAATAAACGTTTACAGTCTTTTCGTCATACTGTGAAACGCTGTCTTTTACAATCATTGCATCACGGTATCCCAACTCATTATACTTGTCGATAATCAGCTGCTTATCTGCTTCGAAGTTTTCCGGCACGAATTTTTTGGTGCGGAACAAATTGCGAAGTTTACCTTTCTCATTGGTTTTCTTCATTACTTTCTTCAGCTTGGAAGCCTTGATTGCATGATTACCAACGATTTGGATTTCGTGTACTTTGATTTTTTCTTTCTTGTCGATATCAATGTCAACGATCACCTGATTTTCGCTGGATGGATCGTCTTTCTGCGAGATAATAACTTCTGCATTTTTGAATCCTTTATCGTCGAAATAGCGTTTGATCAATGTCTTGGCACGGTCTACGGTATTCGGAGTGATTTGCATACCTTTTACCATCCCTAGCTTGGCCTCAAGATCGGTGCGTTCCGACTTCTTCACACCGTGATAGCGCACATCTGCGATACGCGGGCGTTGTGTCAGACTGATTTTTAACCAGATTTTGTCGCCTTCAATTTTCTCGGCTGTGATTTGTACATTTGAGAACAAACCATGACGCCAATAACGTTTGATTGCTCCAGTAATTTCGTCACCCGGCACAGTAATTGTTTGTCCTACCGATAGTCCGGATAGTCCAATCAATACATAGTCTTCATAATTCTTTACGCCTTCGACTTTAATATCTGCTATCTCATACTTTTTGGGTGTTCCAGAGTATAAGATGACAGGTTTCGAGTCTTCATCAGTGTTAGCATTTTGCGCAATGCCTGTTGTCGCAAAGCAGCACAGGCAGACAAACGTTATGAATATAAAGGAAATACGATAATGCATTTATGTTATAATTTGATGTTTCGAGTTATATTAGCTGATCTGTTCACTGGTTTTGCCGAATCGGCGTTCCCTTTGTTGATATTCCCAAATGGCTTTGTAGAGTTCTTCTTTGTCGAAGTCAGGCCAAAAAGTATCACAAAAATAAAGCTCCGAATAAGCGCATTGCCATAAGAGGTAATTGCTTAGCCGGATTTCTCCTCCCGTGCGGATCAGTAGATCCGGGTCGGGCATAAACTTAGTTTCCAGATGAGATGCGATGCATTCATCAGTTATTTGTTCGGGAGATATTTCTCCAGTTTTTATCAGTGTTGCTATTTGTCGTACAGCTTCGGTTATTTCCCAACGGGATGAATAACTAAGAGCTAATACCATACACATGCCACTATTTTGGGATGTGCGTTCTATGCATGATGCCAAACTTTTCTGAACTTCAACAGGTAACTTTTTGAAATCACCGATTACATTGAAGCGGATATTGTTTTTCATCAATGTCTCTTCTTCAATAGATTCTAGCAATAGATTCATCAGAGCCGCAATTTCGTCTTGCGGCCGATTCCAGTTCTCGGTTGAGAAGGTGTACAGTGTCAGGTACTTGATTCCCAAACGGGCGGCATCTTCGGTAATATTCTGTACCGTTTCTGCGCCAGCACGGTGACCATAAGTACGTTCTTCCCCTCGTTGTTTTGCCCATCGTCCGTTCCCATCCATAATGATGGCCACGTGTTGTGGTATCCGAGTTTTGTCTATTTGTTCTATATAGGACATCTTTTTATTTTAAACGTATACGTTTTTATTTGCCAGCTTTTGCCAAATCAAACCATAGCTGATTAAGACGGCCACGCCAAACTTCTGATTTATAAGAATAAGTATGGTGGTTCGTAGCTCGTGTACTATCGTCATCTTCTACTTCTTCATCAAAGCTAGCATTGCCTGCACTGAAAAGAATATAGATACTGTTGTTGTCTTTATTTACTACGGTTGAATAGCTTGTTCTACCCCTGAATTCCGGCTTCTCCGGACTTGGTTTAAAGTCTGACTCACTCCAATCCTGATAAGGTAGATAAAATTTCTTATTTGCCTTTTTCCATGCAATACCTGCTTCAGAAATATAGAAAGATTCAAATTTCTCTCCGAAAATATAGAACTTATTGTTATAATATATTATGGAAGGATTAGTCAATGCAGGACAACTTGTATCTACATTATTGGGTGGTAGTGGAATCCATATCTCTCCCATATATGCCCAAGGTACAATCGTTTCGGTTTCTCCAACAGTTGGTTGATTTTTATATTTACCGATTAACATGATACCTTCCTGGTTCGTAGCTGTTGTATAGGTAGTGTAGGAAATATTGCCAATCGGGAAGTCATCCGGTACTTCTTGAAGCTTCTTTTCTGCCTCTGCTATAGATGCGATTTCAGCGGTTGAATCAAATACTTTCTTGCCGTCATCAGTCTTGATATATGTTATTTTATTACTTAGTGGTGCCAGAAGCAAATTGACGTGATTGCCACTAAACAAATCTGACTCTAACCATGTTGTTCCGTCTGTAGACTCATATACCTTTCCGTCTTCTGTTGCAGATGTTGCATACAGTTTCTTCTTATATGATAAAATAGAAGAAGGGAGCTTGTCATCAAATTTAGATTTGCTGTCACTCACAACACTTGAGCTCCAATTCATCGTGTTACCTATTTGTGCACGATATACCATAAGGCTACCATTAACAACAGAATAAGTTAGGATATCATTTTCTAAAGCTACTGACTTTTGTTCTCCTGTGAGGTTAGCTTCGTCAATGTTCCCACAGTAATTCCATCTCAATGAATCAGGATCATGCCGATGCACATTTACCTTAATAGTATATTCCTTAGGCTGATTAGGAGATACTCCTGCTAAAGCTTCTGTCGACCATACCTTTATAATAAGTGGTTCTCGGAGATCAATAGAATCATTGATGTTTATGACAGAATCGTTACCGCTTTTGTCTTTCATTGTTACGACACCAGATGCCGTAGTTAATGTTTTGATTAAAATCTTGTCAATGATGGTGTCGGCATGAACAGGAAGAGAGTCTTCGTTATAAATTTCACGTGATAATTGATCAATAGTGAATTTATAACTCCCAAGGCCTGCTGTGTCAAGTTCAAACGCATGGATAGTTGCATCCGGGCTATATTCGATGTTATTATCGTCATCAAGACATGACGTTATAACAAATGACACCATGAAAAAACTCGCAATGAATGATAAAAACTTTATTCTCATTTGAAAGATTGTGTTTATTTACAAGTTGCAAAAATAGAAACATTTTTTCCGATAATGAACATTACAGGTAAGTTTTATATAAAATTATAGATAATAATACTGTTTTTATCGACGTAAAACCCCCTGAATAGAACTATCTTAGCTATATCCGGTGAACATAATGCCAAAATTGTCTTTCGAAGTGTTCTTCTATCGAATAACTATAATTATCGTTCATTTGGGGTGCTTTAACACCGGAATGTAGCCAGCTGGGGCACTTCTCGATATACGCCTCGTCCCATAGTTCATTATCGATGAATGATTGCAGCAATTGACTGCCTCCTTCTACCAGTAAGGATTGTATTTTCCGTTGATAGAGTACCTCCATAATCTGCTCCAGTGGGTTATGATTGAAGTCGATGGAGATATATGTGATGTTGGTTCTTTCTGGCTGTTTCTTTTCAGTAAAGACTAATGTTGGCACATTTCCATCGAATATTTGTAAATCATTCGGAAGAGATAATGTGCGGTCTAATACGATGCGTATTGGATGATGCCCATACCAGTTGCGTACCGTTAGCGACGGATTATCCAATAAAGCCGTTCGTCTGCCTACCATAATAGCATCGGCCTCCGCTCTTTTTTTATGTACTAGCATTGAAGTGAGAGGAGAGGAGAGTATCACAGGCATTCCACCTGTACGTTCTATGTCAATAAAACGATCGGCTGACTCTGCCCATTTTAACGTGATAAAAGGCCGATGAAGTGTATTGAAAGTAATAAAACGACGAATCAGCGATTGACATTCTTCCTCTAATATGCCGACTGTAACTTCCCGTCCGGCATCCAGTAATTTCTGAATTCCTCGTCCGGCTACTTCAGAAAAGGGGTCCTGGCAGCCGATAACAATGCGTGGAATCTGTTTCTCTATAATCAGATCCGCACAAGGAGGCGTTTTCCCGTAGTGGGAGCAAGGTTCCAGACTGACATAAATCGTAGAATGTTTCAATAAAGACTCATCTTTGACAGAACGGATTGCGTTGACCTCCGCATGTGCCTCTCCGCAACGAATGTGATAGCCTTCACCGATAATACGTCCGTTACATACGATAACAGCCCCTACCATCGGGTTTGGAGGCACATTGCATAACCCGTTCTTTGCAAGCTCAATGCAACGCCTCATGTATTTTTCTTCTTCCATTTTGGTGCTCTTCGCCATATTATTCTTACTTTTGCACTCCGAAATTGTGAAAATATGAATCGTATCACCGCTTACATTCGCCATTCTTTGCAGGAAATCTATCCGCCGGAAGAGATAAAAGCTCTTTCAATGCTGATTTGTTGCGACATGTTAGGCTTAGATGCGCTCGATATTTACATGGGCAAAGATATAATTTTATCCGAATGCAAACAGCGTGAATTAGAAAACATTATATTCCGTTTACAGAAAAATGAACCTATACAGTACATTCGCGGTTTTGCAGAGTTTTGTGGAAGGAATTTTAAGGTTGCTTCCGGCGTGTTAATCCCTCGGCCGGAGACCGCGGAACTCGTAGAGCTAATAGTAAAGGAGAACCCGAATGCACGTCGTTTGTTAGATATAGGTACAGGAAGCGGATGCATTGCGATCTCTCTGGATAAAAAACTTCCGGATGTAGCCGTAGAGGCTTGGGATATTTCGGAAGAAGCGTTGTCTATTGCCTGTAAAAACAATGAAAATTTAGAAGCCGGGGTGAGATTTCTGCAAAGAGATGTGCTGTCCGATGACTGGGAAAAAGTACCGTCTTTTGATGTGATCGTCAGTAATCCGCCTTATGTGACTGAAACGGAAAAGAACGAAATGGACGCTAATGTCCTTGAGTGGGAGCCGGGTTTGGCTTTGTTCGTTCCTGATGAGGACCCTTTACGGTTTTATAATCGTATAGCCTGTCTGGGAAGTGAATTGTTATTGCCGGGCGGAAAACTTTATTTTGAAATCAACCAGGCTTATGGCCGGGAAACAGCACACATACTTGAAATGAACCAATATCGTGATGTTCGTGTTATAAAAGACATATTTGGAAAAGATAGAATAGTTACAGCTAACCGATGAGTGCACAATTAACTGATGAAGAGGCTTTAAATCGCGTAGCCTCTTACTGCTCCACTGCCGAGCATTGCCGGGCAGAAATAAATGAGAAGTTACAACGTTGGGGGATTGCCTATGATACCATTGCGCGTATTCTTGACCGACTGGAATCAGAGAAGTTCATTGATGATGAACGTTTCTGCAGGGCTTTTGTGAATGACAAGTTCCGCTTTGCCAAGTGGGGGAAAATGAAAATAGCCCAAGGGCTTTACATGAAGAAAATCCCTTCTGATGTGGCATGGCGTTATCTGAATGAAATTGATGAAGAAGAATATCTTTCTATTCTGCGTGACTTGCTGACTTCCAAGCGGAAAAGTATCCATGCGGCAGACGATTACGAATTGAATGGAAAGCTGATGCGATTCGCTATGAGTCGTGGATTTGAATTGAAAGATATCAAGCGTTGTATTGACATTCCCGATGAAGAGGAACAAATTGACTGAAAAAATAAACGGATTCTTCTTTTTATTCTCATTCAATTTCTGTACTTTTGCGGCAAATAATTAATAGTTAGTTTAGTTATGAAAAACTTAGAGAGACTATTTGCGGAGAAACTGTTGAAGATTAAGGCTATTAAACTTCAACCCGCTAACCCTTTTACATGGGCTTCTGGATGGAAATCCCCCTTTTACTGTGACAACCGTAAAACTCTGTCCTATCCTTCTCTTCGTAATTTTGTGAAGATTGAAATTACACGTCTGATATTAGAACGATTCGGACAGGTGGATGCGATTGCTGGTGTGGCTACAGGCGCTATTCCGCAGGGAGCTTTGGTAGCTGATGCATTGAATCTGCCGTTCGTGTATGTTCGTTCTACCCCCAAAGATCATGGATTGGAAAACCTGATTGAAGGTGAACTTCGTCCGGGCATGAAAGTCGTAGTCGTAGAAGATTTGATTTCTACTGGTGGTAGTAGTTTGAAGGCTGTTGAAGCAATTCGTCGCGATGGTTGCGAAGTGATCGGTATGGTTGCAGCGTATACATACGGATTCCCGGTAGCTGAAGAGGCGTTCAAAAATGCGAAGGTGACTTTGGTAACATTGACCAATTATGAAGCAGTACTTGATGTCGCTCTTCGTACAGGCTATATTGAAGAAGAAGACATACAGACATTGAACGAATGGCGTAAAGACCCTGCTCATTGGGATGCTGGAAAATAAGATTCATTTTTTGATCAAACATATTTGGTAAAAAGAACTGTTCGGACAATATTTGGCCGGATTGTTCTTTTTTTGTTTTATACTAATAGAAATTTATGAGTAATTTTGAGAGTAGTGTCAAGGTAATACCTTACAGTCAGGAACGCGTATATAATAAACTTTCGGATTTGAGTAATCTGGAAGCTGTCAAAGATCGTTTACCGAAAGATAAGGTACAGGATTTGAGTTTTGATTCGGACACGTTAAGCTTTAGTGTCCCTCCTGTTGGGCAACTGACTTTGCAAATTGTAGAGCGTGATCCATGTAAATGTATAAAGTTGGCAACAACTAACTCTCCACTTCCCTTTAATATGTGGATTCAACTGGTTGAAACTGCAGAAGAAGAGTGCAAGGTGAAGGTGACTATCGGTATGGATCTTAATCCGTTTATGAAAGCAATGGTACAGAAACCTCTTCAGGAGGGTTTGGAGAAGATGGTTGATATGCTGGCAGTTATTGAATATTAAAAAACAAGTATTAAGTATTAGGTATTAAGTATTAACCGCAGTCACTTTGGCTCATGCTGTTGTGCTTAATACTTAATACTTAACACTTAATACTTAAACTTATTTTTTATGGCACAGAAACTTTGGGAGAAGTCCGTACAGGTGAATAAGGATATCGAACGTTTCACGGTAGGTCGTGATCGTGAGATGGATCTTTATTTGGCCAAGCATGATGTGCTCGGCTCTATGGCTCACATTACGATGCTTGAAAGTATCGGTTTGTTGACAAAAGAAGAACTGGAACAGTTGCTGGCAGAGTTGAAGAGTATTTATGCCTCGGCTGAAAAAGGTGAATTTATCATAGAAGACGGGGTGGAAGATGTACATTCACAGGTAGAACTGATGTTGACCCGTCGTTTGGGTGATATCGGAAAGAAAATACATAGTGGTCGTTCCAGAAATGATCAGGTCTTATTGGATTTGAAACTTTTTACCCGTACACAAATAAAAGAAGTTGCCGAAGCTGTAGAGCAACTTTTCCATGTACTGATTCGTCAGAGCGAACGATATAAAAACGTTTTGATGCCAGGGTATACCCACTTACAGATTGCAATGCCTTCTTCTTTTGGTTTGTGGTTTGGTGCCTATGCCGAGAGTCTCATGGACGATATGCTGTTTTTGCAGGCCGCATTTAAAATGTGTAATCGTAATCCATTAGGTTCTGCAGCAGGGTATGGTTCGTCCTTTCCTTTGAACCGGACAATGACAACCGACTTGCTTGGCTTTGATTCGATGAATTACAATGTTGTGTATGCTCAAATGGGGCGTGGGAAAATGGAACGTAATGTTGCTTTTGCATTGGCTACGATTGCCGGAACCATTTCCAAGTTAGCTTTTGATGCCTGCATGTTTAATAGCCAGAACTTTGGTTTCGTGAAATTGCCCGATGACTGTACCACGGGGTCCAGCATTATGCCCCATAAGAAGAATCCCGATGTTTTTGAACTGACACGTGCTAAATGTAATAAACTGCAATCGCTTCCTCAACAGATCATGATGATTGCGAATAATTTGCCTTCCGGCTATTTCCGTGATTTGCAGATTATAAAAGAAGTTTTCCTGCCTGCTTTTCAGGAATTGAAAGACTGTTTGCAGATGACAACTTACATCATGAATGAAATAAAGGTCAATGAGCATATCCTCGATGATGATAAATACCTCCTTATTTTTAGCGTGGAAGAAGTGAATCGTCTGGCACGTGAAGGTATGCCTTTCCGTGATGCATATAAGAAGGTTGGTTTGGATATTGAAGCTGGAAAATTCTCTCATACAAAAGAAGTACACCATACTCATGAAGGTAGTATTGGCAACCTTTGCAATGCGGAAATCTCAGCATTGATGCAGCAAGTGATCGATGGATTCAACTTTTGTGGAATGGAGAAAGCGGAGAAAGCACTGCTTGGAAGATAAAATAAACTTTCGGAGGATAGTTTTTTAAACTTTCCTCCGAAAAGATTTGGCAGAAACAAGTAAACTGCTTATCTTTGCACCCGTTGAAAAAACGCGGAAATAGCTCAGTTGGTAGAGCATAACCTTGCCAAGGTTAGGGTCGCGAGTTCGAGTCTCGTTTTCCGCTCTTTCTTTGAAAGGATGCTCGAATGGTGGAATGGTAGACACGAAGGACTTAAAATCCTTTGGCCATTGCGGCTGTGCGGGTTCAAGTCCCGCTTCGAGTACGAGTATTCTTTATAGGCTTTATGAATCATTGATTCATAAAGCCTTTTTTATTTTTATGGGTGTGTAATCTACATTTGTTTTGTTTGAGGGAGCTTTGTAGTAATGGCTACTTGAAAAAATAAATCAAAAAACAGTAATAATATTTTTTTATTGTGTTATTAATCTTTTATTTTGCTTTCAGATTATAAGCTTGTAATAGATATTATATTAATCATTTCTTTAACCTTATACATGGTACATTTGATTTAACCGTTAACACTGAAAAATACTAGAGAGATGGAAAATAACGACAAGCAGATTGAATTAAAGTTTCAGAGGTTTTTTACTGTGAATTTTCCGAAAGTAAAAAACTTTGCTCAAATGCTGCTTAAATCGGAAAGTGATGCAGAAGATGTGGCTCAAGATGTTTTTTGTAAGCTTTGGCTGCAGCCGGAGTTATGGCTGAATAATGATAAAGAACTAGACAATTATATCTTTATAATGACTAGAAATATAGTTCTGAACATCTTTAAGCATCAACAGGTAGAGCAAGAATATCAGGCGGAGGTTATAGAAAAGACTTTTCTTTATGAATTGACAGAGAAAGAAGAGATCTTGAATAATGTATATTATAGGGAGATGCTGTTGATTATTCAGTTGACCTTGGAAAAGATGCCGAAACGTCGTCGGTTGATATTCGAACTTAGCCGTTTTCGAGGATTAAGCCATAAAGAAATAGCTGATAAACTCGATGTTTCTATTCGTACTATAGAGCATCAGGTTTATCTGGCATTGATCGAATTAAAGAAGGTACTCCTCTTTTTTATTTTTTTCTCCAATATTTTTAAGTAGTGTGTTCGTTGTAGTTGTATTTAGTGTATAAAGCCCAAAAAAAGAAAGAAAAAGATTCATGAAAAATTATATTCAACAACTCATAGAATTGTTCGGCCATAACAACTATTCAGCCGATACACAGAAGAAAGTGCAACAGTGGTTGGCTGATGAGGAGCATGTTGATGAAAAGAATGAGGCTCTTCATGAGCTTTGGAAACAAGCAGAAGGACAGAGAGCACCTGATGGTATGCAACAATCAATACAACGAATGCGGCAGAATCTGGGAATGCAGTCTGCCACTTCGCAGAGAAATTACCAGTTACTTATATGGAGAGCTGCAGCTATTTTCTTGTTAGCTGTCTCATCCATTTCTATCTATCTGATGTTGGAAAAGGACCGACCAGAAAAAGATTTGGTTGAATGCTATATACCAACAGCGGAAACTCGTGAACTTACATTACCGGATGGTACACATGTCATGCTGAATTCAAAGAGTACACTACTATATCCGGAACAATTTACAGGAGAAACTAGAAGTGTATATTTGATTGGTGAGGCCAACTTTAAAGTGAAACCGGATAAGAAGCATCCTTTCATTGTAAAGGCGAATGATTATCAAGTTACAGCTTTGGGAACAGAGTTTAATGTAAATGCTTATCCTGACAGCAATGAATTAATTGCCACATTATTGGAAGGTCGTGTGAAAGTGGAATTTAATAATTTAATGTCAAATATTATTTTAAAGCCTAATGAACAGTTGGTCTATGACAAACATACGAAAGCGCACAATCTGCGGATGCCTGAGATAGATGATGTGACGGCATGGCAACGTGGGGAATTGGTTTTTAGTAATATGCATCTGGAGGATATTTTTACAAATCTTGAACGTAAATTTCCTTATGCCTTTGTATATAGCCTTCATAGTCTGAAAAAGAATACATATAGTTTCCGTTTCTCCAAACAGGCTAATTTGGAGGAAGTTATGAAGATTATATCGCAAGTTGTAGGAAATGTAAACTATGTTGTCAAGGGAAATAAGTGCTATGTAACTAGCAAAGAATAAATATATTGTAGAACCTTTTTTAATTTAATACGTAATGCAAAAAAATACCCGGAAGGAATGGCCGTTCCTCCCGGATATGAAATCAATTTCTTTTAATATTAGCGTAATATTGACGCTATTCTGAATGATCCTAGAATAATAACCAATTAACTAATACTAAAGATGCTACAAATCTACGAAAAAATAGCAGAAAAAATAGCTCATAAGCGGGTCTTTCTCACTTTTTTAAGTCTTATTCTTATACAGACTTTCGCTTTGGCTCAAAATGATAGTAAAATAACTATCCAGCAAAAGAACATCACTGTCATTGATGCCTTAAAGACTGTGGAAAAACAGTCCAAAAAGTCTATAAATTATAGTGATTCCGAATTAAAAGGAAAAGTAATAGCCCAGTTAAACTTGCAGAATGCATCCCTCGAAACCGCACTCGATACCATTTTAAAAGGGACAGGCTTTTCATTCCAGATTCAAGGTAACTACATCATAATAACTGAAAAGAAGCCTGTAGTTACGCAAACCCTTAAAAATATCAAAGGAAAGGTTACCGATGAAAGCGGTGAACCGTTGATTGGAGTAAATATATCTGTGGATGGTAGTTCTACAGGTACGATTACCGATTTCGATGGTAACTTTACGATCAAAGCGGCAGAAAAATCGATTCTCAAAGTATCTTATATCGGATATGCTACACAGACAATTCCTGTCTCCAAGAAAGATTTTTATCCGGTTGTAATGAAGCAGGATACCGAAGTGCTCGATGAAGTTGTTGTGACGGCATTGGGTATCAAACGCGCAGAAAAGGCGTTGTCTTACAATGTACAACAAGTCAAGGGAGATGCTTTGACTACGGTAAAAGATGCTAACTTTGTAAACTCGTTGAACGGTAAGATAGCCGGAGTGAGTATTAATAAAAGCGCTAGTGGAGTTGGTGGTGCGACACGTGTTGTAATGCGTGGTGCAAAATCTATCGAAGGTGATAACAATGCTTTGTATGTGGTGGACGGTATTCCTTTGTTCAATACCAATATGGGAAATACCGACAGTGGTATTATGGGTGAAGGTAAGGCCGGAACAGAAGGAATCGCCGACTTCAATCCCGAAGATATTGAAAGCCTTTCTGTTTTGAGTGGTCCTTCGGCTGCCGCGCTGTATGGTAGTAGTGCTGCCAACGGTGTAATTTTGATTACCACTAAAAAAGGAAAAGAAGGAAAACTTTCAGTGCAGTTCTCTTCTTCTTCAGAGTTCAGCAAAGCTTATATGACTCCTGAGTTTCAAAATACGTATGGTAACAAAAAAGATATGTATGAAAGCTGGGGTGAGAAACTTTTGACTCCTACAAGTTATGATCCTAAGAAGGATTTCTTTAATACCGGAACAAACTTTATTAATTCGGTTACGTTGACCACCGGTACGAAATCGAATCAGACTTTTGCTTCTGTTTCTTCTACCAATTCCAAAGGTATTGTGCCTAATAATGAATATGAACGTTTGAATTTCACAATCCGTAATACGGCAACTTTCCTTAATGATAAATTACAACTTGATTTAGGTGCGTCGTATGTGAAACAGAAAGACAAGAATATGGTATCGCAAGGACAATATTGGAATCCGGTGATGGCCGCCTATTTGTTCCCTCGTGGTGAAGACTTTGATGGAATTAAGTCATTCGAGCATTTCGATGAAAGCCGTCAACTTCCGGTTCAGTATTGGCCGGTGGCAGATCCGGTATATGCTTCACAGAACCCTTACTGGACTGCTTATCGCAATGTAGCTACGAATGAAAAGAGTCGTTATATGTTCAACGTAGGGTTGACTTATAATATTACCGATTGGTTGAATGCGGCAGCCCGTTTCAGAATGGATGACACACATGTATTGTTTGAACGCAAGATTTACGCTTCATCCGACGATAAATTTGCGGAAGGCAAGAAAGGACTGTATGGATACAATAACTATGAAGACCGTCAGGAATATGCCGACTTTATGTTGAACGTAAATAAACATATAGCTGATTTCAGTATTTCTGCCAATGCGGGTTGGAACTATTCTAACTATTGGGCATTGGAGAGAGGATACAAAGGGACATTATTGGGAGTGCCCAATAAATTTGCGGCTTCTAATATCGATCCGGCTAATGGTCGTATTTCAGAAAAGGGTGGTGATAGTCGTGTACGTAATCATGCTGTTTTTGCCAATTTGGAACTTGGTTGGAAGAGTATGCTTTATTTGACGCTGACCGGACGTAATGACTGGAATTCACGTTTGGTGAATACCGATGAAGAATCTTTCTTCTATCCCTCAATCGGTCTGTCCGGGATTATTTCCGAGATGGTCAAATTGCCCGAATTTATCTCTTACCTGAAAGTTCGCGGTTCGTATACGGAAGTCGGTGCGCCTGTATCCCGTTCGGGACTGACTCCGGGTACGGTAACTACCCCTATTGTGGGTGGTGCATTAGATCCTACCGGTATCTATCCGTTTACAGATTTCAAGGCAGAACGTACAAAGTCATACGAATTTGGATTAAGTCTGAAGTTGTGGAATAAATTAAGTGCGGAGGTAACCTACTATCATTCTAATACATACAATCAGACCTTCTTGGGTGATCTTCCGGAATTTACCGGATACAAGCAGATTTATTTGCAGGCCGGTAATGTGGGAAATCGTGGTTGGGAGGCTTCATTAAGCTATTCCGATCAGTTTAAGTTCGGATTAGGAGTCTCTTCAACATTGACATTCTCTCGTAATATAAACGAGATTAAGGAGATGGTTGAAAACTATCATACGGATTTGATGGATGAACCGATTAATATTCCGGAGGTTTTGAAGGATGGTGGTCGTGTCATCTTGAAAGAAGGTGGAAGTATTCACGATATTTATGCCAACACCTTCTTAAAGAAAGACCACTTGGGATATGTTGAGGTAAAGAGCGATGGAACCTTTGGAATGGAAAAGGGGGAACCCGTTTATTTGGGAAAAACTTCTCCTGATTTCAATATGGGATGGAGTAATATGTTGACATACAAAGGCTTTGGGCTCGGATTCCAGATCAACGGACGTTTTGGTGGCGTGGTGACCTCTTCTACAGAGGCATTGCTCGATCGTTTCGGTGTGTCCAAACGTTCGGCTGAGGCTCGTGAAGCGGGAGGCGTATTGTTGAAGGGACAAGGTCTGGTAGACGCGAAGTCTTATTATCAGATGACAGGTACGGGAAATTATGAAACTTCCGGTTACTATGTATACAGTGCCACCAATATTCGTTTGCAAGAACTTACCTTTAGCTATACTATGCCTAATAAGTGGTTTGGTAACGTGTTGAAAGATGTTACAGTTTCGTTTATAGCCAACAATCCTTGGATGTTGTATTGCGAAGCTCCGTTCGATCCGGAACTGACTCCTTCCACTAGTACTTACGGACAAGGTAATGATTATTTTATGCAACCGAGTGTTCGTAGCTTTGGTTTCGGTATTAAATTTAAATTATAATACACCTTCTTTATTATGAGAAAAATGAATCAGTTTAAACTATTAGCGGTGATATGCGCAATGGCGCTATTTGCCTCATGCAATTTTGAAGAAATCAATACCAACCAATTTGAGATGAGCGACGGAGAAGGTGCGATGGATGGTTTTGAAGTCGGAGGGCTGATTACAGCTATGCAACGGACAGTGATTCCCGTAGGCACACAGGCTGATGATACAGATGTTATCAATGAATATCAAATAGCTTATCATCTATCGGCCGATAATTGGAGTGGATTTTTTGGCGAGAACAACAGTAACGGTTGGAACGCAGGTAGTAACAATACTACTTATTATTTGTTGGACAATTGGATAAAAGCGACCTATACACAGTCCTATACCAATGCTCTTGATCCTTGGAAGAAATTGAAAATAGCGTCCGAAAAAAATGGTACGCCCGAAGTCTTTGCTTTGGCTCAAATTCTGAAGATTTCCGCTTGGCACAAGACACTTGAAAGTTTCGGTCCGATGCCTTATTCTCATGCGGCGGACGCTACAATGAACATTCCATTCGATTCGGAGAAGGATGTTTATGAAGCTATGTTTCAGGATTTGACTGCTGCCATTGCCGTATTGACGGAAAAAGCTGAAAATGGGGTGAATGTGATGGGAGCTTATGATGCGGTATATGCCGGAGATGCTACTAAATGGGTGAAATACGGCAATTCGCTGATGCTTCGTTTGGCTATGCGTGTCCGCTTCGCTAATGCGGAACTGGCGAAAAAATATGCTACTCAAGCAGTAAATCATTCTATCGGTGTGATGACGGCTAAGGATGATGCGGCCCAAATGAGTCAAGGAGCAGGCATGACTTTCCGCAACAACATTGAATGGCTGGCAGGCAACTATAATGAAGCTCGTATGGGTTCTTCCATTTTTTCTTATCTGATGGGATATGAAGACCCGCGTTTGAGTGTTTATTTTTTGCCGATGGATGGTAATACCTCTTATGGTGTTGAGGCTTTCGACGGAAAAACATATCAAGCGGTGCCGGCAGGGCATGCCAATGCGCAGAATGATATCTACAAATCTTGCTCAAAGCCCAATATTCAAAGTGGGACTCCTACATATTGGCTGCGTGCGTCGGAAGTTTATTTTTTGCGTGCGGAAGCAGCTTTAGTCTGGGAAGGTTTCGGTAGTGCGGATTCATGGTATAAACAGGGCATTGATATGTCTTTTCAGGAGAATGGCGTGACCGATCCTGTAGATGATTATATGAATTCCAATTTGTCACCTCGGGCATTTGTGTTTTCCCATTATCAGTATGGGCAAACACTTTCTGCTCCGTGTGAGACTACTGCCAAGTTTGAAGGAACAACTGAGCAGAAGTTGGAAAAGATTATGATTCAGAAGTGGATTGCTTTGTTTCCTAACGGACAGGAAGCGTGGACGGAATGGAGAAGAACCGGTTATCCGAAGTTGAATGTCATTAAGACTTTGAAAGGAGCAGTGCAAGGCGCAACTCTTGAGGGCGGTATTCGCCGTATGATTTATCCCACCAGTTTTTCTCAGACTAACGAGGGAAAGGCTATCTATGAAGCAGCCTTGAAGTTGTTCAATAACGGTGCCGGTGGCGAAGATAGGTCTTCTACCCGTTTGTGGTGGGATTGTAAGAGATAACCTACATGTATCATTTTAATACAGATGAAAAATATGAAATCATTAAGAAAATTGTTATATATTATTCCATTGACAGGCATGATGGTAACTTCTTGCATGGATGTGGAGAATATTGAGATAGACCATATAGGCGGGTATGCCACAATGAACAATGCGGAGAGTGAGGCATATTATGCCAATCTGCGTGCCTATAAGGCGACTGCCTGGAATTACAATCGTCCCGTAGCTTTCGGATGGTATTCCAATTGGGCGCCTGCTGGAGCTTATCGAAGAGGATATCTTTCTGCTATGCCCGATAGTATGGATTTTGTTTCTATGTGGAGTGGCGCTCCAGGACGTTATGAAATCACTCCGGAGCAGAAAGCTGATAAAGAGTTTGTGCAAAAGGTGAAAGGAACGAAACTGTTGCAGGTAAGTCTGCTTTCTTATCTTGGTAAGGGTGCGACACCAAATTCGGTATACCTCGAAGTGGAAAAACAAGCGGAGGAAGAAGGCTGGTCGGCGGCTCAATTGGAAACGGCGAAGAAACAAGCCCGTTGGAAATATTGGGGATTTGAAGGTCAGTTTGAAAGTGAAAACCATTATGCATGTCTGGCGAAGTTTGCCAAAGCTCTGTGCGATTCTTTGTATGCAAACGAATGGGACGGTTATGATGTAGACTGGGAAATCGGTAGTGGTGTGTTTGATATGGATGGCACATTGAGTCAGAACAAGCATTTGATTCATTTGGTTAAAGAGATGAACAATTACATTGGCCCGAAAAGCGATCCGGAAGGTAAAGGACATAAAATGATCTGTATTGATGGAAATATTTATGGGCTTACCAGTGAATTGGATGAGTATGTCGATTATTGGATTATACAAAGTTATGGTAGTTCCAACCCCAATTTAGATGGTTATGGCGTTGATCCTAAGAAAATAATCTGTACTGAAAACTTTGAAAAGTATGCCACAAATGGAGGTCAATTGCTGAGACAGGCTGCTGCTATGCCGCGGAAAGGTTATAAAGGTGGAGTAGGAGCTTATCGCTTCGATAATGATTATGACAATACACCAAATTATAAATGGATGCGTCAGGCTATTCAAATCAATCAGCGGGTTTTCAATGAATGGAAAGCGAAACAAAACGAAGCGGAAAATAAACCGCAGGAATAAGTGGATTTATAAAATTCTAAAACAGTAAAAAGATGATGAATAAACATATATTCTATTATTTGATGGTAGGTAGTATGGCATTATTGTTGGGCGCTTGCAACGACAGCATGAATGACCTGCTGGAGCCTAAGGTTTATTTCGAAAGCAAGGAATATAATTTCTCGGTGGAAGATGAGATGGATGTAATGACATTTGATCTGGTTTCAAGACTCTCGTCAGCAACTTCCTCTCAGGTAGACGTATCATATAGTGTAGCCGAACCAAGTGTAGTAGACGAATACAATGCAAAGTATGGCACAAATTATGAGATGCTTGATGTTTCGCAGGTAAAGCTAAGCAGTACGACATCTTCTATTTCGAGTGGAAAATTGTATGCGAATAATGTAGAAGTCGAACTTTCCGGGTTAGAAGCCTTGAAAGCCGGGAACTCGTATGTTTTGCCTATGCGGGTACATTCGTCTTCGGTGTCGACTCTTTCCGGAACAAACATTGCATATTTCTTTTTCTCCAAACCGTTGAAAATTACCAAAGCTGGTAATTTCAGTAATCACTATATTTCTGTGAAGTTCCCTGTCGGTACTTTCTTCTCGTCATTCACTTACGAAGCATTGATTAATGTGGATTATTTCCTCGATAATAATACGATTATGGGAACCGAAGGTGTGATGATTCTCCGTATCGGTGATGCGGGAGGAGGAATTACTCCTAAAGATTATTTGGAAGTGGCCGGAGGACAGAACTACCGTGTAACGAAACCGTTGTTAACAAATCGTTGGTATCATGTAGCGTTGACTTATGATCAACCGACAGGAAAAACCGGCATTTATGTAAATGGTGAAAAATGGGCTGGTTCAGATTGGGGTATTGACGGTTTTGATCCGAATTCGGATATGGGTTTTTATATTGGTAGAATCTATGGTTTCAAATGGGGTGAACGTCCATTCCATGGTAAAATGAGTGAAGTCCGTGTTTGGAGTGTAGCCCGTACGGAAAATCAACTTAAGCAGAATATGCTGGGGGTTGACCCTGCTTCAGAAGGCTTGGCACTTTATTATAAACTAGACGGATCGGAGACTCAGGAAGGTGGAGTTATCAAAGATGCCACAGGGCGTATAAACGGTACTACAAATGGAATTACTATTAAGACGTTGGATGCTCCGATAGCTATTAATTAATGGAACACACAAATTTGTGAGAGTTTTGCTCTTTGCATTTTTGAATATGAGTGAAAGCCTGCTTACTGAAAAGATAATATTCTTTTGGTAAGCAGGTTTCTTTTATTTATGTTTGTTTTATGAAGAAGTTACTATTTATCCTGTTTATATCTTTTTCATCTAAATGTTTTTCTCAGTACATCAGAAGGGGATTTAATGCTGACGTGCAAATTATAATCAGCACCCCTTTTCTTCTTTATATGAAAAAGGAATTTTAGCCAAATTTAAATTTTCTCTAAAAAGTTTTCTTATTATAAGTAAAATGCATTCCTTTGCAGCGTTTAATACTTATGGATATACTGGCGAATGGCTCAAATCAACTTCAACTCGATATATACTGCTTATTATAGGAAAGCCTTCCTATTTACCTTGTCCTATGTCCATAATGACTTAGTAGCAGAAGATATTGTATCAGAAGCCATTATCCATTTATGGGAACTAAGTAAAGAACGGGAAATCCCAAGTGTTGAAGCGATCTTAATCACTTATATTCGTAGCAAATCACTCAATTACCTGAAACATATACAAGCACAGGAGAATGTTTTTCAGACTTTGCTTGATAAGGGACAGCGTGAATTGGAAATTCGTATATCAACATTGGAAGCCTGTGATCCGAAGGAAATATTATCAGAGGAATTACGGGCAAAAGTGCATGCATTATTGGAGAGTATGCCGGAAAAAACTCGTACTGCTTTCATCCGCGATCGCCTGGATGGAAAATCCCATAAAGAAATAGCCGAAGAACTGGGCATTAGTGTAAAAGGAGTAGAATATCATATCAGCAGAGCAGTTAAAATACTGCGTGATAATCTAAAAGACTATGCTCCGTTCCTTTTCTTTTTCATCTGAAAAGAAGGAAAATACCTCCTTGCTTGCTATTTTTTTTAAGCAATAATAAAAAAAATCACATTTCTTACTAGGGAATCTCTTTAGTGAGTGGTATTCTTAATGAAAGGGGAATAATACTCCTATTCTCATTACTCATAAATTATTTATTGTATGGATAAGGAATTACTATTAAAATATATTGCAGGCAAGGCATCCCAAAAGGAAAAGGAAGACGTTGCTACATGGATTGATGCGGATGCAGCCAATCTTAAAGAATTCATTTCTCTTCGTAAGAGTTATGATGCATTCATCTGGCAAGACACAGGCGCATTCTCAAAGAAGACAAAAAAGACAATTTCATTGCATCCTGTTACACAACGAATCTTGCGGATTGCGGCAGTGTTTGTTGTAGCTTTCGGATTAAGTTATGCAATGATACAGGTTCTCCAAAAAGAGGATATAGAAATGCAGACTGTTTACGTGCCAGCCGGACAACGCACATTCGTGACACTTGCTGACGGAACTACAGTATGGGTAAATGGAAAAAGTACATTGACTTTCCCGAGCCATTTCTCTTCCCGTACACGTACTGTGGAACTTGATGGAGAAGCCTATTTTGATGTCCGGAAAAATCCGGAAAAACAGTTTATAGTCTCTACCGCTCACCAGTCTGCCATAAAAGTTCTAGGTACAAAATTCAATGTAAAGGCATACAAAGAAGCAGATGAGGTAATTACTACTTTGGTTGAAGGGAAAGTTAATTTTGAATTCAACAATGCCAGTCAACAACCGCAGTATATTGTGATGGCTCCGGGACAGAAACTGGTCTATTATTCCCAGAATGGAAAGACGGAACTCTATACGACTTCCGGCGAGAGAGAACTTTCATGGAAAGATGGCAAAATCATTTTCCGTCAAACGTCATTACGGGATGCACTGGATATCTTGGCAGATAGATACAATGCCGAATTTGTCATACAGGAGAATGTACCTCATGACGACTCATTCTCCGGGACATTTACTAACCGGAATCTGGAACAGGTACTTAATTTTATCAGTGCCTCCTCGAAAGTTCGTTGGCGTTATCTGAATAATAACGCAGATGCCGGTAAAGAGAAAATAAAGATAGAGATATTTATTTAGTACTAAAAGATAAAAACCTTAATTCCCAAAAACTTATTGCCATGAAAAACAAAGATCCCTAGCAACCAAAAAAATACGGGATGATATTGGCCGTATCCTCCCGTATGAGCTTCAGTAATTGTGAACCTACTTGTTTCCCGACAAGTATAACTACCAATTTTCTAATTAAACTCGTTACAAATTTATGCAAAATTATTGTATCGTCCAATTTCTTGGAGGATTAAAGTCTATTAGACGGACCTTAAAGGAAATATCATTGGCTATGAAATTACTATTTATACTCCTTATTTGTTCAGCCGGACTAGCGTATGCATCAGATGGATATGCGCAAAAAACTTCTATCACTTTACGGGTTAACGATTGTACTATAGAAGAAGTGCTGCACAAGATTGAACGTGAATCTGGATTCAGCTTTTTTATAAATAGCAAGAATCTTAACCTTAATCGCCGGGTATCGGTTTCAGCTTCCGAGAAGAATATTTTTCAGGTGTTGGAACAGGTCTTTGCAGGTACAAATGTCGAATATAAAATATTGGATAATAAGATTGTACTGACGGCTAAAGAAACGAAAGTAACTCAACAAAAAACAAAACCCGTTGCAGGTACGGTAAAAGACAAGAATGGCGAACCGCTGATTGGGGTCTCTATTATGGAGAAAGGAACCACTAACGGAACAGTGACCGATCTTGACGGAAACTATACATTGACCACACAGACTGCCAGCCCGGTATTGCTATTCTCATATGTGGGTTATCAGAAAAAGGAATTGCCTGTCTCCGGTCCGGTATTGAATGTCACCTTGGAAGATGATTCGCAAGTGTTGAACGAAGTGGTGGTTACCGCTCTTGGTATTCGTAAAGAGGCGAAAGCACTTTCTTATAATGTCCAAGAAGTTTCTGCCAGTGAAATTGTCGGCGTCAAGGATGCCAATTTCGTAAATAGCTTGTCCGGTAAGATAGCAGGTGTTGTCATCAATTCCAGCTCATCCGGTATCGGTGGTGGAGCTAAGGTGGTGATGCGTGGTGCGAAATCTCTTTCCGGGAATAATAACGCCCTGTATGTAATCGATGGTATTCCGATGCCTTCGTTGGAAACAACACAACCGGACGACTTTATGACCGGTATGGGGCAATCCGGTGACGGTGCTTCCATGATTAACCCCGAAGATATTGAAACTATGTCTGTGTTGAGTGGTGCTGCCGCTTCCGCACTCTATGGTAGTGATGCCGCCAACGGTGTTATCATGATTACCACAAAGAAAGGATCGAAAGATAAGCTTCGTGTCAACTATGCCAATAATACCTCATTCTTCAATCCGTTTGTAACTCCGGAATTTCAAAACACTTATGGTGCAACTACGGGAGAAATAAGAAGCTGGGGACAGAAATTGGGACAAGCCAGCAGTTACGATCCGTTGGACTTCTATCAGACTGGATGGAACGAAACCAACTCTTTAACCATCAGTAATGGGAATGAGAAGAACCAGATATTCCTTTCTATGGCTGCTACCAATGCGGCAGGTATTGTTCCGAACAATACGTTGGATCGCTACAATTTCACTATCCGTAATACGACTAGCATGCTCAATGATCGTCTGCGTCTCGACCTAAGCGCAAGCTATATGAATGTGCGTGAACAGAACATGGTGTCACAGGGACAGTATTTCAATCCGATTGTTCCTATCTATCTGATGTCGCCGAGCTATAGTTTGGAAATGCTTCAGCAGTTTGAAATGTACAACGAAGCCCGTAACTTCAAAACACAATACTGGCCTTGGGGTAATCAGGGTATTGCCATGCAGAACCCCTATTGGATTGTCAATCGCGACAATTTTATCAATCACAAGAACCGTTTCCTCATGAGTGGAGGTTTGAGTTTCGAAATTATGAAAGGCATTACATTAGGTGCGCGTGCCAAAATGGATTATACGTCGGCTCTGTACGAAAAGAAATACGCTGCATCTACCGATAATATTTTCTGCCAGAAATTTGGAGGATATTATAAAGGTGATGCATCCACTCGTCAACTTTATGGCGATGTGATGCTGAATATCGACAAATATTTCGGCGACTTCTCACTGACCGCTACACTAGGTACCAGTATTCAGGATGTCAACTACCAGTATTATGATGTGGGAGGTAGCTTGAATTCTGTGGCAGACGGATTTACAATGCTCAACCTGATGCAGTCTGCCGTGAAATTCCAGCAGGATGGTTATCATGACCAGACGCAATCCATCTTTGCTACAGCACAGCTGGGTTGGAAGAGCAAACTTTACTTGGACGTAACAGGACGTGTTGACTGGTCGTCTGCTTTGGCATGGACCGATACGAAGTCGGTTGCTTACCCGTCGGTGGGTGTTTCTGCTATCTTGACAGAGTTACTACCCATCAAGAACAATGTGCTCACCTTCTTGAAGGTACGCGGCTCATACAGTGAGGTAGGTAATGCTCCTACACGCTACATCGCTTATCAGACTTACCCATACGAATCGGCTTCTCCCGTCACGGCTACCACATATCCCAATACGGATATCAAGCCGGAGCGTACCAAGGCTTGGGAAGTCGGTTTGCAGTCTCATCTTTGGAATGATAGATTGGAGCTGAACGTTTCTCTCTATAAGACATCTACTTACAACCAATTATTCAACCCATCGATTTCCGCTTCTTCCGGTTATTCTTCTATTTATATCAATGGCGGACAAGTGGATAACAAAGGTATCGAGGCAAGTCTGACATTAAACCAGCCGCTCGGACCGGTAAAATGGAACTCTACGTTTACTTATACCATCAATCGCAATAAGATTAAAAAACTGTTGAAACCGACTACTTTATCGAGTGGAGAAATTGTCAAACAGGATATGATGGATTTGGGCGGATTGGAAATTGTGAATTCGCGTCTCTTTGAAGGTGGCTCTATTGGTGACTTGTACGTGACTGCACTTCGCACCGACTCCCATGGATATATTGACGTAGACTATGTCAACAATACAGTAGCTATAGACAACAAGGCGGGCGAACGCCAGGACGGATGGATTTATGCCGGTAACTCGCAAGCTAAGTATATGATGGGATGGCGCAACTCATTCTCATGGAAGGGTTTGACATTGAGCTGTCTGGTTAATGCACGTATTGGTGGTATTGTTGTCTCACAGACACAGGCGATGATGGATGCTTACGGTGTTTCTACAGCTACTGCTGAGGCACGCGACTTGGGCTATGTGCTGATTGACGGTTATAAAGTACCCGCTGTACAGAAGTATTATAGCACTGTAGGAAGTGGTGTCGGCTCTATGTATGTTTATAGTGCGACAAACGTTCGCCTTGCAGAGTTGTCTCTCGGTTATGATATCCCTGTTCAGAAGTGGGTTCCTTGGATACAGGGCATGAATGTAGCCTTTACGGGACGTAACCTGCTGATGTTCTATTGCAAAGCTCCTTTTGACCCTGAACTGACGGCAAGTACAGGCACGCATTTCAGCGGAATGGACTACTTTATGTTGCCGAGCTTACGCAATTTAGGTTTCTCTGTTAAACTCAATTTCTAAAGAATCGATAAGATGAAACATATATTAAAATGCATGAAAGTGTTCAATGGTGTGTTGCTTGCCGGAGGCTTGTTGTTTACCGCTTGTACCGACCATTATGAAAGTTGGAATATCAATCCGAATGAAGTAACTCCCGAGCAGATGGAACGCGATAATCTCCTGACGGGAGCCTATTTCACGCAGATGGAAAGAGGTATTTTCGTAGTAGGTAAAGACAAAGGTGGCTTGTTTGAGGAGACTCAAATGCTGACCGGTGATATTTTTGCCAGCTACTGTGCTCCTATTAAAACATGGAACTATGCCGGAGAGCAGGACAACGATTGTTACAAACTCTATCCGCAGTGGTACAACTCTCCGTTTAGCACCGCTTATACAGAGGTGATGCAGCCATGGCGGAAAGTCGTGGATTGTACTAGTGAAACATCCCCCGCACGCGCTATGGCTACTATTGTCAAGGTGTTCGGTATGAGTCGTATTACAGATAAGTATGGTCCCATCCCTTATTCAAAGTTTGGTACCGGCATTCAAGTAGCCTACGATAGCCAAAAGGATGTATATTATCGTTTCTTTGAAGAATTGTCAAATGCCATTGAGGTGCTCACCAGCTACAACAGTCGTACTTCCGAGCCTTACTTGGAAGACTATGACTATATTTACAATGGTAATGTGGCGAATTGGATAAAGTTTGCTAATACTCTCCGTCTCCGTCTGGCAATGCGTATTTCTTATGTGGATCAGACAAAGGCCCTGGATGAAGCTAAAGCAGCAATAGATCATACTATCGGGTTAATGACTTCCGTTAGTGACAATGCCGTTTTGAAACAGTCTGTATCCTTCTCTTTCATTAATGAGTGGTGGGAAGCATTTGAAAGTTTCAATGATTTTCGAATGAGTGCCACTATGGATTGTTATTTGAAAGGCTTACAGGATCCGCGTTTGGCATCTTACTTCAAGGTTGCGAAGAAAGATGGAGCATATCATGGAGTCCGTAATGGACAAACCAGCCGTAGTCAGGGCACTTTGTCTGAAGCAGCGTCTAGCATGAACGTAGGACAGGCTAGCTCTATCCTCTGGATGGATGCCGCTGAAACATATTTCCTTTTGGCTGAAGCTAAACTGCGTTTAAACTTGGGAGATAAGACTGTGAAGGAATATTACGAAGAAGGTGTGAAGACCTCTTTTTCTTCCAAAGGTGCTTCCGGTGCGGAGAGTTATCTTGATAATGATGTAAATGTACCGTCAACTTCATTCATTGATCCGACAAACGGACGTAATACCGATGTAAGTCGTATGGTTTCGACTTTGACAGTGAAGTGGGATGATTCGGCTTCTCCTGATAAGAAACTCGAGCGCATTATGGTGCAGAAATGGATTGCTCTTTTCCCGGACGGGCAAGAAGCGTGGAGCGAGATGCGGCGTACTGGTTATCCCGGCATTGTGACTATCAACACAAATGCTTCCGGTGGAGAAGTTGCCACTGGAGAGCTTATCAGCCGTTTGAAGTTCCCTACGAAGGAATATTCTGACAATGGCGAGAACACACAAGCTGCTGTTTCCCTGTTGAAAGGCACGGATATTGCCGGCACACGTCTTTGGTGGGATGTGAAAAGGTGATCAGATATATAATGTAGAACAATCTAACTAAGTAATCAGAATATGAAAACAATGAAATACATATTGGCCGCACTGACTGTGGGCGGTATGATGGCCTCATGTAATACAGACATAGAGTCGTTGACCATTCAGCGACCACTGACTTACGACGACCAATACTACCAGAACTTACGCGACTACAAAGCGAGCGAGCACGAAATTGCTTTCGGATGGTTTGCACAGTATGGAGCGCAGAACTCTGCCGCTGTTCGTTTTATGGGATTACCTGACAGCCTTGATATTTGCTCTATGTGGGGTGGCATTCCGGCAACAGAAAATACGGAGATTTGGGAAGAAATCCGCTTCGTGCAGAAAGTGAAAGGAACCAAGATGCTTTGTGTGGCAATCACCCGTATCGATGCGGAAACAGATGACCATGCTTTCAAGCAGGCTTACAATGAAGCGAAGGCAATGCCGAGTGGTGAAGAACGGACTGCCGCACTCAATCGTTCTTTTGAAATGTATGCCGAATATTTCCTCGATCAGGTATTTCTGAACGATCTCGACGGTTTTGATGCGGACTATGAGCCGGAAGGTGACTTCTTGAGTGGCTCTAACTTTGAATATTTTTACAAACACATGGCAAAGTACATGGGACCGAATCCGGACATCACTAAGGAAGAACGTTTACAGCTCATCGAAGAACGCTATGGTAAAGAAATCGCTTCACAGGAAGGTATCTGTGATAAAATGCTCAATATCGACCAGACCAGTACCAGCATGACTAGCCTTATCCCGTATAGTAACTATTGCTTCCTTCAAGCTTATGGCGGTGGTACGGGAGCAGGCGGATGGCCTGATGAAAAAGTGGTGTACTGTTGCAATATGGGTGATAACTGGCAGGGAGATATGCAGTCTATGTACAACCAGGCACGCTACAAGCCCGCGAACGGCAAGCGTAAAGGTGGCTTTGGCGCATTCTTTATCCATCGTGACTATAATGTACATGAATACAATCCTGAACCTTACTATCGGTTCCGTCAGTGTATTCAAATACAGAATCCGGCTATCCATTAATTAACCTTTTAATGAAAGATGACAATGAAAAGTAGAAAAAATCTATTTTATATAGGTATGTTCGCCCTCTGTGGCATCGGTCTTGCCGCTTGTGGTGACGATGAGGCTTATGATGTTTATGGCGATCCATTTAACCGGGTATACACACTGGATAACTCTAAAACATACAAGATTGTGCAGACTCCTATTAGTACAGTCAGCAACGTGGATTTTAAATGGCCGGTAAAATGCTCGAGGAAAGCAGACGGTACCATTAAAGTGGCAGTGGAAGTGGACAACTCTCTGATTGCTGCCTATAATGAAGAGCATGGTACCGAGTTTGAAGCTATGCCTGCCGGAGCCATCGTACTGGAAAATGCCGAGATGACTATCCCTGCTGGAGAAATGGTCGTTGCTGACACTGTGCATGTGAAACTGACAGATGACGCTAGCGTGCTTTCTACACTTAAGAGCGAAAAGGGATACATCATACCTTTACGCTTGGTGTCAGCAGAAGGTCCTAATACAGAATTGAGCACCAATATGGTAGTACCTTCTTTCCTGACCATTACCGTGACAGAAGACAATGTAAATCATGAGGCCACTGAAGCCGATGTTACTGGTACGTTGGTAGCTGATCAGACAGGATGGAGTGTGGAGGTGTTGAGTGGTAGCGGATCAAATCTTAACAGATGGTTCGACGGAAATCCTCAATCTACTGCTTCCATTTCCGATTGGTCGAATTATAAGGCAGCTTTTACAGTCGATATGGGCAAATCTTATACTTTTAATGCCATTGTGGCGTACAGGGGCAGTTCTTGGGGGGACTATAATTCCATCAATGCTGGAGCAAAGATTAGTACCAGCGATGACGGTACGAACTTCAAGAGTGCCGGCGAAGTGACCGATAGTTCCAGGTTTATCGTGTTCTATGCACCGTTGACCGCACGTTATATTCGTGTGGAGACAACCTCTTATTCTGTAAACTGTGGCGTATTTAATGTTTATGCTAAATAATAATTAAAACCATGAAGAAATATACACTTTTATCTTTATTGGCTTTGTTGCTTTGTGTATCAGGCTGCAAGACCGAACCGGATTACAGTGATGCCGTTTACATGACCGGTACGCTGACTTCATCGAACGTAAAATTCCTGGTAGAGGGACAGTCTACTTTAGGATTGACCGTGACCTCCACCGATAAAGCGGAAACAGACGTGGCGGTAGGCGTACAGGTGGCTCCTCAATTACTGGAATCTTTCAACTCTTCTACCGGTCGTAACTGTCAAATGCCTCCTGAAGGCAGCTACAGTTTTGAAGGTGATGAAGTGATAATTCCTGCCGGACAAAACCAGTCTACACAAATCAAAGTGACTGCTGATTCCGAGAAATTACAGGAAGGTGTATCTTACTGTCTTCCCGTAACTATAACTTCCGTTTCAAACAGTGATCTGAAAGTTATGGAGAGTTCCCGCACTGCTTATGTCATGCTCACCAAAGTGATTGAAATTAAAGCCGCCTATTTGGCACGCCGGGGATATTTCAATATTCCTTCGTTTGGTGATCAGGAAAATAGTCCGGTGAAAGCACTCGGGCAGATGACATTGGAAATGAAAGTACTTCCTAAGTCTTTCCCTGTTGGGCAGGAAAAGAGTGCCAGTGGCATTAGTTCATTATGCGGATGCGAAGAAAACTTCCTTTTCCGTTTTGGTGACGGTGCCGGTAATCCTGTGAATAAGTTGCAGTTTGTGAAAGGCTCCATCGGTGCGGCATCTCATCCTGATAAGAAAGACCACTATGAATCGTGGGTAGAAAAAGAATTTCCTACCGGACATTGGTTGCACTTTGCTGCCGTATACGACGGTCAGTATCTCCGTCTTTATCTGGACGGTGAGCAAATCCATTTCGTAGAGACCAAGAATGGCGGAACTATCAACTTGAGTATGGCTTATGATGGTCATACCTGGGAAGACACGTTCTCCATTGGCCGTTCGGCCGGTAATGCCCGTTTCTTTGATGGTTACATTAGCGAATGTCGTGTGTGGAACGTGGCGCGTACATCCGCACAGATTGAAGATGGTGTTTGTTATGTAGATCCAACCAGTGAAGGACTCGTAGCTTACTGGCGTTTTGATGGCGAAATGCAGGATGACGGTACGGTGCTTGATATGACAGGTCATGGCCACAATGCAGTGCCCGGTGGAACTATCACCTACGTAGACAACCAGAAATGTCCGTTCTAAAAGAGGTAAAATAGAGATTGTTCTTTAGTACGATGAAGTCTGCTGTCGAATCGGTTTTGCTGTAAGGCATTGCGAGGGGGATGGCAGACTTCTCTTTTAAATAGCTTATTCGTATCTAAAAAAATAGTTATGCTAAGTAGAATCAGTAAATCACTATTGCTTACGGCTATGATGACAGGAGTTTCTTATTCCTTTGCACAGCAGCTTCCGGCAGTAGCCTATAAAAATCCGACTTTACCCGTAGAAACAAGAGTTGCGGATTTACTATCCCGTATGACATTAGAAGAGAAAGTCGGGCAACTTCTTTGTCCTTTGGGTTGGGAGATGTATGAAATCAAAGGCAACGATGTCCTTCCTTCTGACAAATTCAAGCAACTTATAAAAGACAGAAATGCGGGAATGCTATGGGCAACCTATCGTGCCGATCCGTGGACAAAGAAAACATTGGCAACCGGACTGAATCCCGCATTGGCTGCAAAGGCAGGAAATGCCTTACAGAGGTACGTGATGGAGAATACCCGTTTGGGAATCCCCTTATTCCTGGCAGAAGAAGCGCCCCACGGTCACATGGCGATTGGTACAACCGTTTTTCCTACCGGAATCGGGATGGCTGCAACTTGGTCACCACAACTGATTAATGAGGTAGGTAAAGCAATCGGTAAAGAGATACGTCTTCAAGGCGGACATATCAGCTATGGACCTGTGCTTGATTTGGCCCGTGATCCCCGTTGGTCTCGCGTGGAAGAAACTTTTGGTGAAGACCCTGTATTGACGGGGGAAATAGGAAAAGCGATGGTGGAAGGATTAGGTGGTGGTGATTTGTCACGTCCATACAGCACGCTGGCTACTCTCAAACACTTCCTCGCTTACGGTATCTCGGAAAGCGGACAGAACGGGAATCCCTCTTTTGCAGGTATACGTGAACTGCATGAAAACTTTCTGCCGCCATTTAGACAAGCTATCAATGCCGGAGCATTATCCGTAATGACTTCGTATAATTCGATGGATGGTATTCCTTGTACAGCCAATCATTATCTCCTGACCGAACTTTTGCGGGATGAATGGAAGTTTAAAGGGGTTGCCGTTTCCGATCTATACAGTATCGAAGGTATTCATCAAAGCCATTTTGTTGCTTCTACAATGAAAGAGGCGGCTGTAATGGCCTTATCTGCCGGAGTCGATATTGATCTCGGAGGCGATGCCTATATGAATCTTATGGATGCGGTGAACCGGAAGGAAATAAGTAAAGAAATCCTTGATATAGCCGTGAGCCGTGTACTTCGATTGAAATTTGAAATGGGATTGTTTGAAAATCCTTATGTAGATTCCGGAAAAGCGAAGAAAGAAGTTCGTAGCAAAGAATACGTTACTTTGGCACGCCAAGTGGCACAAGCCTCGATCACCTTGTTGAAAAATGAGCACTCTCTGCTTCCGTTGAACAGGCATGTGAAAGTTGCGCTGATCGGACCTAATGCTGATAACCGCTATAATATGTTGGGAGATTACACCGCTCCGCAGGAAGAAGAGAATGTAAAGACCGTACTGGATGGAATCAGAACAAAACTTACTTCCTCACAGGTGGAATATGTGAAAGGTTGTTCCATTCGTGATACTGTGGCATCTGATATTGAACAGGCCGTTGCAGCCGCCCGGCGTTCCGAAGTCATTATCGCTGTGGTAGGTGGTTCCAGTGCCCGTGATTTCAAAACCAGTTATAAAGAAACAGGTGCGGCCATTGCTGATGAAAAGACAATCAGCGATATGGAATGTGGTGAAGGATTCGACCGGGCAACGCTTTCTTTATTAGGAAAACAGCAGGAATTGCTCAAAGCCTTGAAAGCTACTGGAAAACCATTAATAGTAGTTTACATTGAAGGGCGTCCTTTGGATAAAAACTGGGCATCTGAAAATGCTGATGCACTGCTGACGGCCTATTACCCGGGACAAGAGGGAGGAAATGCCATTGCTGATGTTTTATTCGGTGAATTTAATCCGGCAGGACGATTACCATTCTCTGTGCCCCGTTCCGTCGGACAGATTCCGGTATACTATAATAAGAAAGCCCCCCAAAGCCATGATTATGTAGAAATGTCTGCTGCTCCGCTTTATCCTTTCGGATATGGTTTGAGCTATACCACTTTTGAATATTCAGATTTACATCTGTCAGCTCTGACACCACACTCTTTCGAAGTTTCATGCAAAATCCGGAACACCGGAAAGTACGATGGTGAAGAAGTTGTTCAACTTTATTTGAGAGATGAATATGCTTCAGTAGTGCAACCGTTGAAGCAATTGAAACACTTTGCACGCCTCTTTTTGAAGTGTGGAGAAGAACAGGAAGTGAAGTTTGTTCTGTCCGAAGAGGATTTTGCACTTGTCGATCGGAATTTGAAAAGGGTGGTAGAACCGGGAACTTTCCAAATAATGATCGGTGCTGCTTCTGATGACATCAGATTACAGACGAAAATGGAGATAAAATAGGAGATACTTCGCCTCTATTCATCTATGAAATAAAAATATCAAAGTTAGATCTCATAATCATTTGTACCTATTTTATTGTCATACTGTCAGAATTCTATTCAAGTAGATGAATATCAGCACTCTATCACCTGACAATAACCATTGATAATAGGCTGACAATAAAATATCTCTACTTTTATTGTCAGCCTTACTTTTATCTCTTATGATACCTTTATTACCTGATAAACAGTACCTTTATAAGTGTGCTTCGAGGTAATTCCGCATTTTTGCAGTAATCTCCCGAAGTGATATACTTTATTGTCGGACAATGAAATACCGCTTTTTTTCTTCAGATAATTCAATATTTCGACCGGAGTAAGAAATTCTCCTTCCTCTTTCGTTTGCGCAGCTTTAAAATATTGATAAAACAATTGCAGCATAGCCGGTGTTTGCTCAAACTCACGGTTGTTTTCAGTCATAATCTGCTCATCTTCGCTATCAAACCAATAACGCTCACCATGATAAATCTCGTGCATGGCTTGTGCATAAAGCTGTTCATAATCTATTGGTTGTGTAGTGTCGATGTTTCCCGTCACTTCAATGCAGATAAAACGACGGCTTCCCGAAGGATCAGTCAGCAAATCCTTCTGATTGCTTGTGCCGATAAATGAAGCATATCGTTGCAATTCAAGTACCGAGCGACCATGCGGTTTCCGAAGATTGACCACGGGCTTTTGGAGAATATGTTTCAGAAATCCCTGTTGCGTCAGAGTAATCTGGTCGAACTCATCAATGTTGATGAGCGCGAACCGATTCAGATACAGTTCCGCATCCCGTTTCTGGCTGAAATCAATGCTGTCCGTATAGTAAGCTCGAAGTGCAGGCGGAATCATTTCACGGCAGAAAGTTGATTTATGAGTTCCCTGTGCCCCTACTAATATGGGTGATGTACTATTCGCGTGCATTTTATCTACCCCTCTCCAATGCGAAACCATATTCAGGAACCAACGATGGAAAAGCAATTCCCAATGTGGATTGTTGCAAGGAACCCTGTTTGCCAAAGCATGAATGCGGTCTTTACCGTCCCAATGCGGCAAATGAAACAGAAATTCTTCCAATGGATTATAGATAGGCACACGGTTGGAATGTAAGTAACGGTCTATATCCCTGTCCCATACCCCGATTCCTTCAGATTGGGCGTCCAGCATAATACTGTTTTGCGCCCGTTTGTCGATGGGATGGAAATAGAACTGAAATGAGAAACGCTCCCGGTATTCCACCTCCCCGATCTGCGTATTGTAGCGAAACTCATAACGACGATTCATAAATTCGTCCATTTGCAGGCTAAGGCGTTGTTCTTTAGTCAGGCAGTTGCCTTTGGGCACTCCCTTACATTCCTTATACACGTTTCTTATCATTTCGCGTACCAGCATCGGATTTTTTCTTTTGTAATAACGCATGATGGTGCGTCTGGTTGCCTCCTCTTCCGGGATGCCTGAATAGTAGCAGTTTTCGGCAAGCGGGACTACTAAAGTTTGCAAATCATGATCGTTCCGGTGCCAATCTGTTTCCATTTCTTCGAATGTTTTCCGCAATGCCGCTTCATAGAGTAATGCTACAGTATCTTCCGTATCATATCCCGGCAAGGCACGATTCAATGGAGATGTTTCAGAGCTCGATTTCTCATGATAAGTCATCTCGCCGGGCATACCGATAGGTTGTGAAAGATAGAAAGGGACAGGGGTGGAACGATAAATCAGGTCCGGATCATAGCTAAGACGTGAGAATTGTTCCAGTTTCGGCTCTTTTAGCAGAATGTTGAAAGGGAGTTGAGGCTGATAACATTTGATGGCGAGGCGATAGGCATGCGCTTGGAACACTTC
This sequence comes from Bacteroides sp. BFG-637, assembly GCF_024793605.1. Lineage (NCBI taxonomy): Bacteria > Pseudomonadati > Bacteroidota > Bacteroidia > Bacteroidales > Bacteroidaceae > Bacteroides > Bacteroides sp. BFG-637. The sequence goes on from NZ_JANUPD010000002.1 coordinate 2,498,320, forward strand.
GGCCTCTTCCGTTGTTTGTGGCAAAGTGCCGTCCGGTCGGGTGAAGCAAGTCCATATCTTGACACTTTTACCGCTTGCCCCCATGAAGGCCAACATTGTCTGGGGAAGTTCGGCAGCCTTTTGCTTCACAATATCCACTTCTGCTTTTCCGGCTAACGGACCAATGGTCAGTTCTACAATACCATTGTAGGTTTTCATTCGTTTCACTCCGTTCACTCGCCCGAAAGCTGCGGCAGGAATCACTCGTGGTAGTTTGCTGGCGAGGGAACAAGGTTCATCGGGCAGAACAAAATGCAGGGCCTGACGTAGTCCGGATACCGGGCGGAGCTTGGTTTCTTTCTTCATTTTCTCTATCAGCAGGTCAATGTCCATCACGCTTAGTGCTTCCGTATCTCCGTTTTCCCTGATTTGTGTAATCTTCATTTCTTTTTATCTTGAATTTTATAGACCTGTAAGTGTTTGTTATAGGTTTCAAAGGTACGGATAAGGTGCTTGTAAAACAAACTATTTAGGATTTATCATGATAAAGAATAGACTTTCTTAATTCAGTTTTTTTTTAATTTGCAACTAATGACGTTCGGAACTAATGATGCTGGGACTGATACATTGGAAAGTGGGTATGGATGTGCTGTCTACCGTGTATTGTTATGATAAGAAGCAGGTATACTTCCATTCACCTGCCGGTATAGTTCCGCTAAAGTGTTGGTATCTTTAGTTCGTCACGGCCATGACGAGATCTTCCCACGGCCGTGGGAAGGTAAAGATACCGTTACTCTAGCCGAACAATACCTACTTGTTAAGTGAAAGATACTTATGGTGCTACTTCTATCTGACTCAGTTTCTTCATTGCTATCATAATATCCGGTTTTAGGAAGTATAATAGTATTATTTGTGATTGTTGAAGTTATCATCCATGTCTCCACATCCTCTACGTAATAAGATTCACCTGTTTCATGATTATACCGGCGAATTTTTTAGCTTCCAGCAACTTTTTTACTCACCTGCAGGATATTACCTTCCCCCGGGAAACGAAATAGCCAATAGGACAATGCCTGCCACAAATTCTCCCCAACATACCGAACGGAAGATTACAAAAGAAGAATATGCAGCATTCATTTGGATATGTGTTGAAATATATGTTAATTTGCGGTCTAAGTCATAATAAAATGGATACTTCTCACATCAACGCCGATATCCTGCATAAAAATATAAAAGATATATACAACGAATATCATGACTCTTTATTGGCATTCGCCAAGAGTTATGTTATGCGGGAGGATATTGCGCAAGATTTAGTACAAGAAGCATTCATAAGACTATGGGAAAAAGACCATGACTTTTTCTCGGAGGTGGCTTTGCGTTCTTATCTGTTTGCTTCAGTCAAAAATCTTTCTCTCGACTATTTGAAGCATTTGGATGTAGAGACCCGCTATGCAGAAGCGTATATGGAAAAAACATCCCAAGAAGATGTGATTGATGAACAGTTCGACAAAGAAGTAATGGAGCTCCTTTTTAAGACAATCGACTGCCTGCCCAAACGTTGTCGGGAAATCTTTTTATTGCATCTGGACGGATTAAGCAGCACAGAGATTGCTGATAAACTCTCCCTTTCGATTGATACCGTACGGACACAAAAGAAACGCGCCATGAAATTTCTAAGAGAACATTTTCAAAGCCAGTCTTCTCCCAATATTTCATTTACTTTTATCTTTTTTAAATTACTCTGCTCCATTTAAGAAGCAACTGACAGCTATACATCGTTGTCTTTCAGGTCTTTCAGTTTTCTTCTAGTTATCTGAACAATAGCGGATTGCACTGGAACCCTGATTCCATGTCTTTACTGATGGAAAGTCTCTGTATTACTCAATGACTATCAGATGATTGCCGGATAAACCTAAAAAACATCACCATTCTTCATTTTTTTTTAAATTCTTGTACCCAATTTAAGGAAGTTTGTCGTTTTAATAATAAAACGATAGTCAACATGAGAAAAAAAGAACTTTTAGTTAAGTATATCTTAGGAATACTTAGCACAAAAGAACGACAGTTATTGGACTTGTGGATGAAAGAATCTCCGAACAATGCTCTTTATTTGGAAAAACTTAAAAAGAGAAACTATAGCGAACGATATCAAGAATATAAGCGCTCCCATCGGAATTTCAGCGTCCGGCAATCCGGTTGGAAACACGTGCTTGTGCAAGCGGCTTGCTGGACGATCCCTGTGCTAGTGGCATTCAGCCTATATCTCGGACTGCGCTCGGACAAAGAGATACAAATAGAACCGGGCACCTCAAAGGCGATTCTTTATCTCGACCCAACTACCAAGATTGAGTTGGGAAACTCTAAGGAATTTGAATGGATACGCTTGAACCGGCTGGATATGGTTGCTGAGAAACAAGGCATTCTGGATTACCACCAAACTTCTTCCCGACAAGACATACACCAGAACAACCTTTTGGAAACACCGCGCGGAGGCGAATATCGTGTCATTCTGGAAGACGGGACCCGGATACACCTGAATTCACAATCCACCCTTTCTTATCCGGTCTGTTTTGAAGCGGACAATCGAACCGTAGAGCTTACCGGAGAGGCCTATTTTGAGGTAGCCAAAGATCCGAAACGTCCTTTCATGGTGAAAGTGAATGGAGTGACCGTACGGCAATATGGAACAAAATTCAGCATCAACGCGCGTTCTCCCCAAAATACGATGATTGTTTTGGAAGAAGGTTCCATCGGAATGATTTCTCCCGATGAAGATGTAAGAATGCTCAATGCCGGCGATGTGGCTGTTTGGGATCGAGTTCACTCTACAATTTCAATTACTGCTCCCGAAAGCTTTGAGGCTTACGTGGCATGGCATCGCTCCCGTTTTGTCTTTGACGATCAATCATTGGGAGAAATCATGGAAAACCTTTCACTTTGGTATGACATGAACGTACAATTCGAAGATGAGGCTCTCTCTAAAAATACATTTCACCGGTAGCGTGGGACGCTACGAGAACGTCAACATTCTTTTGAACGCGATTGAAGCAACGTCTAGCGTCAAATTCCACATAGACGAGCACCAAATAACCGTTATGAATAAATATTAAAGAATACACAATGAAAAAAACAGCGAGAAAGAAGAAGCTAATGTGGATAGCTACATTAGTTTCAGGACTTTTATTATGTCAACCGACAAGCGTATGTGCACGGGAGGTGAAAACAGACGTGCATGAGACGGATTGGTCATGGGATAAGGAAAGGACGGTGACTCTAAATTTGAAAAGAGCGACAGTCAAACAATTTTTTGATGCTGTGCATCAACAGACCGGATTGGATTTTGTGTACAACACGAAGCAGATGGCTGCTATGGAACCTATCAGCATTTCGGTAAAGAACGAACCGATAGAGAAACTGCTGAACTTGGTCTTCGGAAAGAAAGGATTCACTTTCAAAAGAAACGGGAACATGGTGACTGTCGGTCTGGAAACGCAAAGTCAGAAAACCCCTGTTCCGTCGGGGGCAAAGCTGCAGAAACAAAAAGTGACAGGGCGAATCTATGACCAGCAAGGAGAGCCTCTAGTCGGAGCGAGTGTCCGCATAAAAGGGACTAACATCGGCAGTGTAGCGGATATCAATGGAGTGTACGAAATAGAAGCGGAACCCAATGCCGTATTGCAATTCAGCTATATCGGAATGGAAGCTCAGGAAATCATCTATAAAGGAGGGAATAAACTGGATGTATCGCTCAAAGCTGATAATAAAACCGAATTGGAAGCCGTTGTCGTAACCGGTATTTTCCAAAAACCGAAAGAGAGTTTTACAGGAGCTGTCTCTACCATCACTTCTGAACAACTGAAAATGTACAAGGGACAGAATATGCTGCAAACATTACGCAATGTAGACGCTTCCATCAATCTGGCTGTCGATAATATTTCGGGTAGTAACCCTAACAACCTGCCCAATATCAATATCCGCGGTACCTCCTCCCTGCCTATGAGCGTAAAGGAATTTAACGAAGGTGTAAAGGGAGAAGTCAATACTCCGCTGATCATCATGGATGGTTTTGAGATTTCACTCACCAAACTGATGGACTATAATGACAATGATATTGAATCCATCAATATCCTGAAAGACGCATCGGCTACAGCCTTGTATGGCTCACGCGGAGCCAACGGAGTCATTGTAATTGTTTCAAAACGCCCGGTTTCCGGTCGGCTGAAAGTGACAGGTACGATAGGACTCAACCTCGAAATGCCCGATCTTACTTCATACGATCTGCTGCATGCCGCAGACAAACTAGAGCTGGAACGCCTGACGGGACTTTATGTATTGGAAGGTTATCCTACGACAACGATAGAGCGACAGGAAATCTACAACGGACGTTTACGAAAAGTCCTTTCCGGTGTAGACACTGACTGGTTGAGCAAACCGCTACGTACAGGAGTCGGGCAGCGTTATAATCTGCGAATGGAAGGCGGCAATGAAGAATTTCGCTGGAGCACTTCCGCTGACTATAACGACACGCAAGGAGCTATGAAAGGTTCTTCACGTAAAGTTTTCAATGGAAGCATTACCTTAATGTATTCCATTAAGAATCTAATTTTCAAAAATCAGACCAACATAGGGATAACTAACAGTAGGGAAAGTAATTACGGTTCATTCAGCAATTATGCCAATCAACAACCTTACAATGCTCCCTATGATGAGAATGGTAATATTGTGCGTTATTTCGACGACTTCTATGCCAATCCGAACTCAAGGACGCAGAATCCGCTTTATGACGCGACTCTCAACTCATTTGATAAAAGTAAATATCAGGATATAAGTAATAATTTCTCTATTGAATGGAATATCTTTGACGGTCTGAAATTACGTGGACAATTAGGAATCAGCGGTCAGACACACTCCAGTGATTATTTTTTGCCGGCAGAACATTCCAAATTCAATACCGATGAATACAAGAGCGCCAGTGGATATTTTCGCCGGGGACTTTACCGCTACGGTACAGGAGAGAACCAGAATTACGATGGTGCCCTCACCCTGTCTTATACCAAAATTATTGCCGACAAACATCAGTTATATACAGGTCTGGACTATTCCATTACCGAATATAAGTCACACTCGTATGGATTTGAAGCGGAAGGTTTCAGCAATGAGAATATGAATTACATAAACAATGCATTGCAATATAAGAAAGACGCGACTCCTTCAGGTTCTAAAAGCACCAATCGCCGCATTGGTCTGACAGCCAATGTGAACTACACTTATGACAACCGTTATTTCCTCGATTTATCTCTGCGTATGGACGGAAGTTCCAATTATGGGACCGACAAGAAGTACGCTCCTTTCTGGAGTACCGGTATCGGATGGAACCTGCATCATGAGTCATTTCTGAAAGAAAACGATGTGCTCACCCAACTGCGTTTAAAAGCCTCCTATGGAGAAACCGGTTCCATGAATTTCTCAAGTCTGGCGACGGAGACCTCCTACAAGTATGTAACCAACAACAAATACCTGAACTGGACGGGAGCTTACCTCGTTGGTTTAGGAAATCCTGACCTGACATGGCAAAAGACGGCTCAATACAATGTCGGTCTTGAGGTCGGTCTGTGGAACGGAAGATTTTCAGGAACCTTCGATTACTATGTGAAACAGACCAACAATCTGCTGTCTTCTATGAATATTCCTCTTTCAATGGGCTTTTCTTCGTATGCCGCCAATGTGGGGGAGGTGAAAAATAACGGGTTCGAAATAGGATTGAACGGTATCATACTCCGTAATCCTGCGCATCACTTTTCATGGTCAGGACGCGCCCAATTGGTATACAACAAGAACCGCATTGTCAAGGTATCCGAAGCTATCAAAGCTCAAAATGAAGAATACTTGAAACAAAATGTAGATGTAAGCAGTCTTTTCTATGAAGGACGCCCGCAAAACGGTATCTATGCCGTGCGATCATTGGGCATTGATCCCAGCTCGGGTAAAGAAATCTTTTTAGAAAAAAACTAAGATTTTCTTTTAATCGGCTGATTGATAAAGCGTAAAGAGCGATAAGCCTGGTAATTGGTAGCGATTTGGTAGCGGTGCTAATTTCAGTGCATTGCTTTGCTTCACTTTTAGAACTGATACAAATATACTAATTTTGACCGAAAAAGAAAAAAACAGGAGATTTTTAGTTTTCTGTGTAAACGGAAAAACAAGAAAAGTGTAAGTAACAGAATAAGTGCAAAAAAGGATTTGCACCTATTCTTGTTACTAAAAATGTAAATCATTGATTTTTAGGATGTAATTCATTGGTGCAAGGTGCAGCTATATCTGTATATAGCTGCACCTTGCACCAATGAATTATCTTGTCCTAGAAAAACTTTACAGATTATATTACTTTGTCCTATATGAGCTTGACATTATCAGGAATTGAATGTTTTAGTCCTGCTGTGCCTTTACACTTCGGCTCAAAGATAGAGACTTCTTCATTAAGTACATTCCTCTTTCGATAATAATTCTTCCATTTGCGTTCCGTTTTAATATTTGTTTGATGAACCAAGGCAGGAACCATATAACTGATACTCTGATGCGGTCTTTGATTATTATATAAATCAATAATTCGACTAATGAAGTTAATAGTTTCCTGCCATGATTTTAGCTTAACATCGTATATCCATTCTGTTTTCAGAATGCCATTTATTCTTTCTGCTATTGCATTTTCAAGTGGATCGCCACTTTCCGTCATGCTAATTTGTACCTTATGCTGCGTTAGCAAATTAACATAACTGGCGCTGCAATATTGGCTTCCTCTGTCTGAATGATGAATAAGCCCGGAATATCCTTCCGGTAAACTATTTAAAGCCATTTTCAAGGCAGCAAGAGCATTGCAAGCACGAAGTGATGGAGCAAGCTCCCAACCAACGATCTTATGAGAATAGGCATCTGTTACAAGTGCTAGATAAGCAAAACACCCTGCCATCTCAATATAAGTAATGTCGCTTACCCATAATTGATTGGGAGCCTTTGGTATATAATCCCTTATCAAATTGGGGTATTTACGCATCCAATGATTGGAAAAAGTCGTTTTTCTCTTACTTCTCACCCTGACTTGTCCTAAAATAACCTTACAGCTCCTCTCTATTTCTCTTATTATACTTTGACACATTACATGAAACATAGAAATTTGCCATAATCATCTCCTTTGTAATATAAATCTAAGGTATTTTTATTTGATGTATTTATCTTATTGTATAATATTTTGTTTATATATTCCAAACTATTAGGCCATATTGATAAATTATAGGGCTAAAATGATAATCAATAATATTTTATCTTGTTTTTTCTTTGCACAATGAATAATGGGCTGCGTATTATATTCAATAAATATATTGTTGTTAATTAGATAATTTGTTTGCCTTAGATGATTAATATTCTTTTTGGCAAGATTTATAGATATATTATTTTTATCAATTATTGTTGTAAATATAAATATGAAAAGTAAATTCACATTATGGAGTGTTGTATTGCTCTTGGCCGGATTTATATTTGTAGGATGTGACAATGAACGAACGGAAAACGCATCTGATTTTCAGACAGGAATTCATAAAATTGTAATCCAACAGTCCGGTGACACAGATTCATTTGAAGTGAGTGTAAGTATCGGTGGTGCTGACAAGGGTGGTCCCGCCAAGTTGTACAATGACAAGGGAGAATACATTGGTGATTCCTATTCTGCCCAAATAAGGACGGCAGCTATGTCTTGTCGTACAAATGGGAATGCGTTTTTCATGACCTGTGCCGGTTCGGTTTCCAGTATCTCGGAGGCGGGTAAACGGCTTCATATAACAGTAATAGGCTACATTGACGACAAGGAGGTTAACCGTTTGGAAAAAGAATATATAACAGATGGTAATACCCTTATTGAAACTTTCAGCGTTTCAACCAAGGAGATATGATCCGGGTAGAATACAGAACTTGTATTGAAAAGAGCATAACGCCTGAACATGTTTCTTATCGAACTTTTTTTCCTAACTAAATAATTTATGAATACACTTCAAAAAACAGCGGGAGCAATTCTGTCGCTCTCGCTATTGTGTGGGATGCAGGTTTATGCGTTCCCTGACTACCCTTCCCTGAGGGGACAAATTATCGAACAGAGTGATATCTGTCAAGGAGTTGTCAAAGATGCCAATGGCGAAAGCATTATCGGCGCATCCGTACTTGTCAAAGGGACGACAAACGGCAGCATTACGGGACTTGACGGTGATTTTTCCCTTAGGAACGTAAAAAAAGGGGATATAATTGTTGTTTCTTATGTCGGCTATCAGAGCCAGGAAATAGCCTGGACAGGTGAACCGTTAAACATCGTTTTGAAGGAAGATGCCGAAGTCCTTGACGAGGTGGTTGTTATTGGCTATGGTGCTGTAAGAAAAGCGGATATGGCCGGTTCCGTAGCCGTGCTGGACAACAAAAATTTCAAGGACCAGCCTATAACCCAGGTTGCAGACGCTCTTCAGGGGCGTGTCAGTGGCGTTCATGTTGAGAACAGCGGCGTCCCCGGGGGAAGCGTGAAAATCCGCATCCGCGGTGCTAACTCCATCAGCAAAAGCAACGACCCTTTGTATGTGGTTGACGGAATCGTCCGCGAAAGCGGTTTGGACGGTATCAATCCCGAGGACATCCGTTCGATGCAGGTTCTCAAAGATGCATCGTCCACTGCCATATACGGTTCCAGGGGTTCGAACGGGGTCGTTCTGATCACTACCAAGAGTGGTAAAGCCGGTGTGCGTGAAATTATGTTCGACGCATCAGTGGGAGTTTCCAATGTATATAAGAGATACGATATCCTTGGAGCATACGATTACGCTCTGGCGCTCAAGGAGGTCAAAGGTATTGATTTCTCAAACGAAGAGATGCAATCCTATCAGAACGGAACGGCGGGCATCGACTGGCAGGATGAGATTTTCCGTACGGGGATCACCCAGAATTACAAGTTGGCTCTTTCCAATGGTAGCGAGAAGACCCAATATTACATTTCCGCCAACTACATGAGCCAGGAAGGTGTGGTCATTGAATCGAAGAACGAGCGTTATCAGGCGAAGGCGAATCTTTCCTCACAGCTTACCGACTGGCTGCATATCACGGCTGACATCAATGCTTCCCACGGTGTGCGTCGCGGGGGATCTTTTGCCTCCGGTAAGGATAATCCGATCTGGATTGCTTTGAACTATTCGCCTACCATGACGATGATGGCCGAAAACGGGAACTATAACACCGATACTTATAATTCCATAGCTTCCAACCCGGTCGGTATCCTAAAGTTGCAGTCGGGAGAGACAATGACCAATGTTTTCAACGGACGTGTTGATTTGCGCCTTGATATAATGAAGGGGCTGACATTCACCACAACCAATGGCGTGGACTATTATGACGGGAAAAGTTATAGTTTCAGCTCCAAACGAGTGGGGACCAAGAGTGGTATGGGCAACAATGACACTTACCGCCTGATGCTGCAGAGTTCCAACAACCTGACATATACGGGTTCTTGGAACGACCATCATCTGACAGCCACGGCCGTATATGAGGTGACCTCCTCCGAAACCAGGACAATGGGTATAACCGGTAACAACCTGCTGACCGAGGGTGTGGGCTGGTGGAATGTGGGTATGGCTTCCTCTCGTGATGCAAACAATGGTTACGAGCAATGGGCGTTGATGTCGGGAGTGGCCCGTGTCATGTACAATTATAAGGATCGTTATATGCTTACCGGAACATTTCGTGCCGACGGTTCTTCTCGCTTTGCCAAAAAGAAATGGGGGTACTTTCCTTCTATTGCCGCAGCTTGGACGTTGAGCAATGAGGATTTCATGAAGGATGTTTCCTCGGTTCAGGACATTAAACTTCGCGCCAGTTATGGTATTGTGGGTAGCCAGGCTATCAGTCCTTACGCGACCATGGGCCTTATGAGTGCTACTGCATACAATTTTGGAACCAACAGTAATTTTACCGGTTATTGGGCAAATGACATAGCGACTCCTGAGCTTACGTGGGAGAAGACCAAACAGTTCGACCTGGGCTTGGAGTTCTCCCTGTTTGACAGGCGGCTGAATTTCAGTGTGGACTATTTCTATAAACGCACTACAGATGCGTTGCTTAAAAGAAGTATCCCCGGATATGTCGGCGGTAACTCTTTTTGGGTGAATGACGGCGAAATCAGTAATCGTGGTATTGATTTGAGCGTGACCGCCCGGATTATGCAGAATGACCGGTTCCAATGGACCTCCACCTTGAACGGTACTTATTTGAAGAACCGCGTGGAACGCCTTTCCGGTGGTGAGAATGATTTCATCAACGGCTCCAGTCCGGCTGCCGGTATGGTTGATTATGCCACCATTATCAAGCCGGGTGAGGCCATCGGTACTTTTTGGGGATATGAATGGACCGGCTTGGATGAAAAGGGACATGACACCTACACGGATGTAGATGGCAATCAGATGATAGACGGTGGCGACCGCAAGGTCATCGGCAAGGCCAATCCCGATTTCACCCTGGGATGGAACAACTCCCTGTCTTATAAAAACTGGGATCTGAACCTGTTCTTCAACGGATCTTTCGGAGCCAAGCGTTTGAATCTTGTAAGATATACGATGGCTTCGGCCGAAGGGAATTCCCGCTTTGTAACTCTGGCAGACGCCTATCTGAAGGGATTCGACAAGATTGGCTCTTCGGCAACATACCCGAGCCTGACCGAAGGTGGAAATAATCTGCAGCCGGTTTCAACCAAATGGCTGGAGAACGCGGACTTCCTTCGTCTGGAGAATATCAGTCTTTCATACACTTTCCCCAAAAAGACAACGGGATTCGCTGATTTGCGGCTTACTTTCAGCTGTCAGAACCTTTTTACAATAACCGGGTACAAGGGGATGGATCCGGCCGGTACTACCTTCTCGAACAGCAGCGTTGACGTTGACGCGGGTATTGACATGGGAGCCTATCCTTCCCCAAGAACATTCACATTCGGTCTCCGGATGAATTTTTAAATCTAAAATAGAAGAACTTATGAAAATAAAAATAATAGCAGGCACTATGGTTGCCCTGTCATTTTCACTGATGTCGTGCAGTGATTTCTTAACGGAAGATCCGGGGGAAAACTCACTCCGGAAAACTTCTTCTCTACCCAGGATGAATTGAACATGAGCATATATGCCCTTTACCAGAAAGTCAATCTTTCACAGGTATATACGAACATGCAGCTGCCCCAGTGGCAGGGGGATGATATAACGACCAATCCGGGGAGCAACAAACAGCCTGCCGCAGAAATGGACAAGTTTGCCGCAGCAAACAACAACAAGGGTGTCAAAGATGCGTGGAACATGCATTATGCCATTGTAAAGGCTGCCAATTTGATCATACAGGGGGCCTCTAAAACACCTACCACTCAAGATGAGATAAATATCGCCCTCGGGCAGGCTAAATTCTGGAGGGCATACGCTTATTTTACCCTGGTGCGACTTTGGGGACCGCTGCCGATGAATCTGGACAATGTCAACGATGATTATACCAAACCTCTATCCCCCGTGGAAGAAGTGTATGGTCATATTGTGCAGGACCTGACCGAAGCTGAGGCCGTATTGCCTACGGGTTACAGTGGCAGCCCCCGCTTTCTGAACGGAGTGAATGTGTATGTAACCCGGCAGGCAGCCAAATCTACTTTGGCAGCAGTGTATATGGCTATGGCCGGCTGGCCGATGAACAAAACGGAATATTACGCAAAGGCTGCTGAAAAGGCGAAGGAGGTCATTGAGGGTGTGAACAGAGGTGAATACGAGTATAAGCTCGATAAGGATTACAAAGATGTGTATGCTATGAGCAATAACTATAATAATGAGACGGTGCTCGGCATAAATTATTCACCGTTCGTGGATTGGGCACAGGATTCGGAGCTTACTTCATGTAACCAGTTTGAATCGCTGGGCGGCTGGGGAGACGCCTGGGGTGAAATTCGTTTCTGGAAGGAGTTTCCTGACGGTCCGAGAAAAGATGCGACTTATGATCCCAAGATTCGTCTGAAAGACGGAACGTTGGTTGACTGGTGGGAGTTGAAGGAGGACGGTACCCCTGTCGTTCCGGAACATCACCCCATGTTCAGTATATTCTCCGTCAACTGGGATCCTGCGTCAAAAGTGAATACCAGTGCCCCGTATGATTATACAAAACCGGCCAGTCAGAACATGTGTAATGACCATCGGCATAGAATCATTCGTTATTCGGAGGTTTTGTTGTGGTATGCGGAAGCCAAGGCCAGGACGGGGCAGACGGACGAGTTGGCATTCAAGTGTCTGAATGATGTCCGCGAGCGTGCCGGACTGGAACCGCTCACCGGACTTTCTGCAGATGACCTTGCCGAAGCGGCTTATAAGGAGCATGGTTGGGAGGTGGCAGGCTACTGGGTGGCCCTTGTCACACGCCGTGCGGACCAGTTCCGTATGAACAGACTGAAAGACACCTTTAAGGAAAGAGCGGAGAACACGGCTGTTGAAGTCGCCGACGGGATCCTGGTAAAGGAGTCTGTAGAATATACGAACAGGACATGGAGTGACAATCTGATGTATCTTCCATATCCTGATATGGATTCCCAGAAAAACCCGAATCTGGTAAGGTGATTTTTTATTTTAAGCCAGAGGGCACCCGCCAATCACCAGTTGATTGGCGGGTAGCTCCTCTGATTTTCAATGTATAATTTTTTAATATCATGTACTAAATTTTGAATTGTTTTTTCCGTGTTCTCTGCTCCTGCCTTTCCGGTCATATGTTTTCGGAAAGAAGGGTATGTGACCTGCACGTGACTTTTGAGCTGATAGGGGAATGGGGTGTGGAGATCGTTCCCGTGGCATTATTGTTCATTCTTATGTTTTTCTCCCTTTTGGAAACTCAGGAGGTATCATTCCCGTCCCCATTGATATCCATGTTTGCGGATAGTCATTTGTAACGTGCTTGCGGCATGATAATGTCGGAAATCATGGACAAACGCATAATAGGTACACATTCGATTTTTAGTAATAACGGATTGGAATCATGAACATTCTGAAGTTACAAGGATTGGACGGTCGGCTTTTTGACCTTGTCGCCCCTTTGGTAATGAACCCGGCCGTATTGCGGCAAAATAATAATTACCCTTTCAAAACGACGCGTAACCATGTCTGGTACATTGCCATGGATGAGCAAAGGGTGTTGGGATTCATGCCCGTGAAAATGACCTTGACAAACAATTGCATAGATAACTACTATATTAGCGGGGATAACTCCTCTGTAATAGAGATGTTATTGGACCGTATTATCCATGATTTTTCTTCTGATGGTTCCCTTGTGGCCGTTGTACACGAACGCCACGTGGAAGACTTTTCAATGAAGAATTTTATCCCCTGTGTCGAGTGGAAGAAGTATGTCAAGATGCGTTATCATGAAGGAGGTGGGGCATGATGCGCCGGATGGATGTCCACGAGGCCGCCAACCGGAGATTGAAGATCATCTTTGACTATTTTGATTACGTGTATGTCTCTTTTTCCGGTGGCAAGGATAGCGGCATCCTTCTCCATTTGTGCATGGATTATATCCGCATGCATGCTCCCGGTAGAAAACTGGGTGTGTTCCACATGGATTACGAGGTGCAGTACCGCCAGAGCACGGAGTACGTGGAAAGGATGTTTTCCAACAACCGGGATATCCTTGAAGTGTTCCACTGTTGTGTCCCCTTCAAGGTACCCACATGTACTTCCATGTACCAGCAGTACTGGCGTCCCTGGCAAGAGGGGTACCAGAATATCTGGGTTCGCCAGATGCCGGGCACCGCTCTTACCGTGAAAGATTTTGATTTCTGGAACGACAGCCTGTGGGATTACGACTTCCAGTCTCTTTTCCCTTCCTGGATACGTCGTAAGAAGGGATGCAAGCGTGTTTGCTGCCTCGTGGGGATCCGCACGCAGGAGAGCTTCAACCGGTGGCGGGCGATTCATTCCGACAAGAATTACCGTAAGCTGGCCAACTACAAGTGGACTCACCGTGTAGGATATTACACTTATAACGCCTACCCGATATACGACTGGAAGACAACGGACGTGTGGACGGGGTATGCCCGGTATGGTTGGGATTATAACCGTTTGTATGACTTGTATTACCAGGCCGGGATTCCCTTGTCCCGCCAGAGGGTGGCCAGCCCGTTTATCTCACAGGCCGTTTCGACCCTACATCTTTATAAAGTTATTGATCCGGATACCTGGGGACGCATGGTCAGCCGGGTCAACGGCGTCAGTTTCGCCGGAATGTACGGGAACACGGTTGCAATGGGCTGGCGCTCCATCAGTTGTCCGGACGGGTTCACGTGGAAAGAGTACATGTACTTCCTCCTTGACACGCTTCCTCGGGCGACAAGGGAGAACTACCTGGAGAAACTGAGGGTGAGCCAGAAATTCTGGAGAGAAAAAGGAGGCTGCCTGGGAGAGGAAACGATCGGGAAGCTGCGTGCGGCCGGTGTACCGTTCACGGTGGAAGAATGCACGGCATACCGGACTGACAAGAGGCCCGTCCGCATGGAGTATATAGACGAGATAGATATCCCTGAATTTCGTGAAATACCCACTTACAAACGAATGTGCGTCTGCATCCTGAAAAACGATCATACCTGCAAGTATATGGGTTTCACGCAGACCAAACGGGAGAGGGAGATGAAAGAGAGAGTTTTGAAAAGATATAAATTGTGATTGTCATGTCAAGTTTTAAAAGTCCGGCGTATAACGTCAAGGCCGTGCCAGTCGAGAAAATCGTGGCCAACAGCTATAACCCGAATGTCGTTGCTCCCCCGGAGATGAAACTGTTGGAACTGTCCATCTGGGAAGACGGCTACACGATGCCCCTCGTGTGTTATTACCGGGAAGAAGAGGATATCTACGAGCTGGTTGACGGTTACCACCGCTATCTGGTTATGAAAACATCCGTCAGGATTTACAAGCGCGAGAACGGATTGCTGCCTGTAACAGTCATAAACAAAGACATCTCGAACAGGATGGCCTCGACTATCCGTCATAACAGGGGCAGGGGAATGCACTCGCTGGAACTTATGACAGGTATTGTGGCGGAACTGTCAAAATCGGGTATGTCCGACAGCTGGATCATGCGCAACATAGGCATGGACAAGAACGAGTTACTCCGTTTCAAACAAATCTCAGGTCTGGCTGAATTGTTTCGTGACAGGAGTTTCGGGCTCTCAGACGACTGGTTGGAGGAATAAAACGGTCTGTCTGGTATCCGTAACAAATATACATGGTGTTTATGCTTGCAAATCATTATTTGTAGGTATTGCGAGTGATGATTAAAACCGTTAATTTTGCAAACTAATGGATCGTACGAAAAAAAGACAGAGACAGCGGGCTGTCATAGCATGTATGTTGTTGCTGACATTGATGCCCTTTTTCCTCGTGAAAGCTTTTCATGTTCACGGGGAACATTCGTGCGTATCCCATAACGAACAGGGGCACTCCCGTCACGATTCTCCTGAAAATTGTACCATCTGTCTCTTTACGCTCTCCCCGTTTGTCGAGGCAGGGATTTTTATATACGATTATATTCCGACTGGCAGGCCTGTAAGGTATCTTATCTCCGGGGAAACAGATGTCATCGTCATTCTTTTCCCGCATTTCCTCCGTGCACCCCCTGTGTGTTTGTCATAACTCCCTTGAGGGATTCGCATGCCATCACTGTGATTGCGTGCAGGGGCTTTTCATGTCCTGTCTTAACAGATTATAACCCGTTTATATTTTTTCAAGTATGACATTTCATGCATATCTCCAGTATGCGTGCCTGCTTGTTGTCTGCCTATGTACCCTCCCTTCTCCCATGGAAGCACGGGTACAGGCTGACCGGCAATCGACGGGTACACGCGATACTCTGCTGGTCATTGACCAGGAAAGCGGGCTTCCCATTGAAGGGGCCTATATCCTGACCGGGGAACGGTTACTTGTCAGCTCCCCCGTGGAATGATTGTTTTCGGTCATGGAACGTGTTTCATGGATACGGTCCTCGTGCAGTGCCTGGGTTACGGTTCCCGGCGTGTGCCTTTGAACGAGGTATTCAAAGAAAGTAGCATACATACCGTATGTCTCTCCCCGGACATACAAAAACTCGGGGAAGTGGTCGTGACCGGTGAACGTGCCGGGGCGTCACCCAACGTGGTGAGCCGGCGCCTTTCATCTCCCGAGATCAGGAACGCGCTGGGAACCTCGCTTGCCACCCTGCTCGAACGTGTCAGCGGGGTAAGTTCCATCAGCACGGGAACCGCTGTATCCAAACCCGTTATCCAAGGAATGTACGGGAACCGGATACTGATCATCCATAACGGTGCCCGCCAGACCGGGCAGCAATGGGGGGCCGACCACGCTCCCGAAGTGGACATGAACGGCAGCTCCTCTGTTTCGGTAATCAAGGGCTCCGATGCGGTAAGATACGGTTCGGATGCCCTTGGAGGGATTATCGTCATGGAGCAGTCTCCGCTTCCTTTCAGAAAACGCTCCCTTCAAGGGGGAATCTCCGCACTTTACGGAAGTAACGGGCGTCGCTACGTGGCTACCGGACAGCTCGAAGGTGCTTTTCCCGGTGATTTCGCTTGGCGTCTGCAAGGAACCTGGTCAAATTCCGGGGACCGTTCCACTGCGCACTATCTTCTGAACAACACGGGAACCAGAGAGTATCACGCTTCCGCCTCTCTGGGCTATGACCGCGGACGTCTGAGAGTGGAAGGTTTCTACAGCCGCTTCTACAGCCGGACAGGGGTGATGCTCAGCGCCCAGATGGGTAGCGAGGACCTGCTGGCGGAACGTATCCGGCTTGGTCGCCCCCTGCACACGGATCCCTTCTCCCGTGGTATCAGGCCTCCCTGCCAGGAGGTCACCCATCAGATCGCATTCGGCAGGATGCGGCTCGGCATGAAGAAGGGGGAAGTATTCACTGGCAGAGTACCTGGCAGAAGGACGATAGGCAGGAAAACCGTGTCCGGCGGCTGGATTCTAACATTCCGGCGGTTTCCCTGCACCTGAATTCATTCCAGCATCTTCTGCGCTGGAAGCGGGATTACCGCTCCTGGCAGGTCGAGGCGGGAGGTCAGGTCATGTTCATCGAGAACCACAGCCGCGCGGGTACCGGATTCGTGCCCGTTATCCCGAACTACACGGAGACACAGGCAGGGATATACGGAATCGGGAAATATCATCTGGCCAGGGGAGGCGTTGAAGCAGGCCTCCGCCTGGATATGCAGGAAACCCGTGCCAGTGGTTATGACTGGACGGGAAGCCCCTATGGCGGGACAAGAAAGTTTAACAACGTGTCCTACAGCCTGGGAGGACACTATCAACTTTCCAGACGCTGGAGGCTCACCTCCAACTTCGGTCTGGCTTGGCGTGCCCCTCACGTGTATGAACTGTACAGCAACGGGAACGAGCTCGGATCTGGGATGTTTGTCAGGGGAGACTCTGCGATGCACTCGGAAAGAAGCTACAAATGGATATCTTCCCTCCGTTACGGCGACGGGATGTTCAGCGTCTGTCTGGACGGTTACCTGCAATGGGTGGACGGCTATATCTATGACGGGCCGGAGAAAGAGACAGTCACCGTGATTTCGGGGGCATACCCGGTCTTCCAGTACAGGCAGACCCCGGCTTTCTTCCGCGGTATGGACTTTGACCTGCGTTTCACTCCGGGCGGTTCATGGGACTACCATGCCGTCGTCTCCTTTATACGGGCAAACGAACGGACAAAGGGTAATTATCTTCCTTATATTCCCTCCTTCCGTTTCAGCCATGAACTTGCGTGGATACACGAGACGAAATCGCATCTCAGGCTGCGTCTGAACATCAGGCACCGTTTCACCGCAAAACAGAGGCGGTTTGATCCGGACACGGATCTTATCCCGTATACTCCCCCGGCGTACCATCTCCTCGGGTTCGACGCTGCTCTTGAACTTCCCGTGAAACGGGGACACCAGGTCCGGTTCATGCTGTCGGCAGACAACCTCCTGAACCGTGAGTACAAGGAATACACCAACCGCTCGCGTTACTATGCGCATGATATGGGACGTGATGTGCGTTGCGGTGTAAACTGGATTTTTTAATTTATAACAACTATAATCAACACTAATAAATAAAAAGAAAAATGAGAACAATTGCATGTAAAACCGTGTGGGCACTTCTGATAGGAGTGTCCCTTGTCCTGTCGCTGAACTCTTGCAGCAAGGATCCTGTAATACCAGAAGACGAGACGAAGAACAAGCTGCATGAGGACCCGGCAAAAATGACCGTCCGCCTCGTTGAATGCCACCTGCACGCTGACTGGAACGAGATACAGAAGGCCGGAGGTCCCCACCAAAATCCGGAATCCCCAGCCAGGTATATGAAACGTGTCCAGGAGATCACTTATGAACTGAAGACCGGCAGTGGATGGACCCTTGCTGAAGGAAGCCAGGGCAAGTTTTACGTTCAGAAAAACGGCGAATATAAAAATGGAAACAACTTTACCCCGGCCCCGGTTTACCTGATGTTTATCTATTACTACAATTCCAAAGGAGAGTTAATGAACGGCCAGTTCGTGGAGAACGGGCAGGAGAATATCCACCAGCATTTCTTCACCCCGGAGAACGTGAGACCTACCTTTGACGGGAAACCGGAAGCTGACGACAATGATCCGGAGGCACTGGTGGATTATCTCTATGTGGATACCACGCCCTGGGACAAGACCAAACATGACAACGAGGCGGAAATTACGGGAGGCACTAACCCGGTAGGATTAAAAGGAGTTATCCGGTTCCTGAAGGACCGCAAGGAGTTTGACCTGAAACTCCGCCTGTATCACGGCTACAATTCTAAAAAGAACCCGCAGACAAACGGCTTTGACCCGTTCTACAAGCCCTCCGGGGTATTGATCCAGCGTGGAACATGGGATATTAACCTGAGCATCCCGGTAGTGGTGTTTTGGAGCCGCGAGGAGTTTGTTGATGTGGACCCGGAGGCAGATGTGAACCTGATCGGGGAGGATAGCCTGGATGAAGACAGCAACCGCACGCTACACTCCATCATGAAAACCTTCAGTCTTACATGGAAGGAGGCGCTTGAGGAGTTCATCTCCTATACCTACCAGGCGGGGGATGTGGAAGCTGGATCCATATGGCTTTGATAATCTTGCGTAGGATGGAATTCTCTCTTTGTCAATCTACAGGCGGCAGGTGGGGCCGCCTTTTTTGTCTTGTGCAGCGAAAAAATCCCATCTGCCATGCTTAATCCCCGTGGTTTACTTGGGGATGTATTGGGACATGCTTTACCATCTCACCCTGTTCCATTTTTCATGTTTGGCAAGTTGAAAAAAATCCTATACATACAAGACGTACCGTTCCCTTACCGACGGGTCTGGAACCGACTTCCCGTCTTTCGTGCAATTTTCCCGCTTGGTTACTGAACTTTTTTGGTCTTTTTCCGATTTGATGCATATAAGTTTATGCTTCCTTTCCAGGAAACAAGGAAGCGTCAAATGTCTAACTAATAAAAAACTTATGGCAACAGTTAAAACAGTATTGGTAAAAGGAAGGAGCAACCGGTCCGGCAAATTCCCGTTAGTCGTGCAGGTTCTTCACAAGCGAAGGAAAAAGGTTGTTTATACAGGATTCAGCATCCCGGATACCCTGTTTGATCCCGTAAAAGGGAGGGTTATCGACGGCGGGGAAAACACCCCGGAGTCGATTCGGAGGATCAACAACAGGTGCGAAAGTATCTCAAGGGTACTGTTAAAGTGTATTTCAATGATAGAGAAGAAATCCCGGGAATACGAAATAGAGGACGTATTCAGGACTTACGGCGTGTTAACCCGCGAAGCCGGTTTTTATTTCTATTTTTCACGGAAAATCCGAGAGCTTCGTGAATGCGGTCATGAGGGAACAGCCCGGGCATACGCCTCCAGCCTGCGTTCCATGCAGAGGTACCTGGGAAAAAAGGATTTTCCTTTCATAAAACTCTCTTCCCGGATCATTTCCGACTACCAGGGGAAACTACTCGCTTCGGGTATATGCGATAACACCATTGGTTTTTATCTGCATAATATCAAGGCTCTTTTCAGGAAGGGATGTCGGGAGATGGGCCTGGAACTTCCTTGCCCATTTCGCGATATAAGCATTAAAACGGAAAAAACTCTCAAACGCTCCCTTGATCCGGTTGTGATTAAAACACTATCCGCAATTGAACTGGAAAAGGACAGCCCATTATCTCTTGCCCGGGACATTTTCATGTTCAGCTTTTACACGCGTGGAATGTCATTCGTCGATATTGCATTGCTAAAAAAGAGGCATGTTTTCCCGGGTGAAATCTGTTACAGGCGTCACAAGACCGATCAATTGATGCGGGTAGGTATAAACAAGGAGATCAGTCGTATCCTGGAAAGATACAAGAATGTACCGGGAGAATACATCTTCCCGTTGTTTCCGGCAGAACGGGATCCGTACGCTGGTTATAGAAGTGCCTACCATAGGATTCGTTACTCCCTGGGAAAGATTTCCCGGGTCATTGGTTTGGAATTCCCGCTGAGACTTCACGCGGCCCGCCATTCATGGGCCACGATAGCCAAGGTGAACGGTGCCTCGGTTCATGTTATTGGTGAGTGTCTGGGGCATACGTCGGAAAAAACGACCCGAATCTATCTGAAAGAACTGGATCATTCCGCACTGGATGCGGTTAATAATCAAGTGGCTGACTTCATTTTAGCGGTGGATGATTGACCGGGCCCGACCGCGAAAGATATCAGCTCAAATTCTTCAGTTCCCGTCTGGACGATGGACGGCGGTTAACCACTCCCAAAGAGGCTTTTACCACCGATAATTTTACCATTCCCGGATGTTTCTGTAAATCCCGCCTTGGTGCACGTGGCGGGATTATACAGGAAAAAAAGGAACACCTTATTTAGCTAATTTATCTTATACCGTCTTCAATTGAAAGATGGCTACGAGAGGGATTTACATGTTATGGTATCTACGTTTTGGACCGGCATCTGTTGGGTAAACAGATGATTTAATGGAATAATAATATTTTTCTACATTAGTTAAATTCTATTATCTAAGATATTTTTTTCACTTTAATTATAGTATATTATCACAATATACGTATATTTGTTCCTGTTTCTTCACTCTCTCCCGTAGAGAGTGGAAAATCAAAAAAGTTCACAGCATGTGTTAAAAAAATAGCGTAATCCTTTTTTTATTTGGATTACGCTGCAAATTTAAAGACAATAATTTTGTTGGCTATTTCCGTTTTGGCTCTATTATTTATCAATTTCTTATCTCCCCCATTCAGAGATTGTTTAACCGCCTTTTATCTGCTGTCTTAACTCTCTGGGAGAACATCCCAGACATCTTTTGCAAAATCTGGAGAAGTGTGCAAGAGAGGAAAACTCCAGTTCATTGGCAATGGTTCCCAACGGCAGGTCTGTAACTGAAAGTTTGTATTTGATTTCTCCCAACAACTGTTTCTGCATCCATTCGGCTGGAGCCTCTCCAAACTCCGCGGAAAACTGTCTTTTGAAGGCGGAAAGGGAGATATCACAGGCCGATGCGAGTTCTTTTACGGTCCTGCAACTTTTGTAATTGTTCAAGACCTTATTTTTGAAGTCTTGCGAACGGCCTATAATCATATAGAAAAAATTCGCAAGTTCCTGTCTGGAATAGTAAAAGCGAATGTTCCAGAAAAGTTCCTTGAGTTTTATTTCGTGAAAATGGATACAGTTCGCTCCATCTTCCAGATAACACACCAGTAGTTCAAGAAATTTGCATAACCGATCCCTGATTTCAAGAGGTTCCATACGATATTCGACAATTTCCCTCAGGTGGTATAACTCTGAAAAGGAGGCCCTTTGACAGGGCCATACTCCCCCTCGAACAGGGCAGCCACGACTTCACATTTTTCCAGTGATTGGGTGTTAAACAGGCTGTCACGGCAAAAAAAGACCATCTCTCCTGATGAAACAGTGAACTGAAAACCGTTGCAGGAGAATTGCAGACTTCCCTTGAGTACGAACAGGATACAATCTTTTACCAATTCCTCCTCGTGGTTCAATCCTTCGTCAAATTTATAATACCGGAATCCCTCCTGCATAGATTTTGAGTAATTATAACAAGACGTGTGCTCGTTCAAATAAAAAAGTTCCATTGTTTCTGTTTTTGTTGCCTAATGAAAATATTAGTAATCTTATTTTCAGTTAGTTATATGATAAAATCTGTCCATGTTTCATCTTTTATTTCTTTTTGGCATCTATAACCGCTTTCCAGAGCGGATTTTGAAAAATTTTCCACTCTCTACGGGAGAGAGTGGAAAATAAGAAAGTCATCGAATAAAGGTTTACATTATGCGAATGAGTCATGAGATATTCAACATGGAATGGTCCAACAGGGATTCGATTTACCTGCATACTCGGGACGGTGTCCTCTATTCGGCTTTCGCCGGATCGGCTGAAAGACTTTTAAGTCTCGTGGGCGGGTTGCGTCCCTGCAGGTCCTTCTGGTGCGGGCAGGAGTTTCCGGCCGTCCACTCTATACGTGCAAGAAAGATTCTGGAGTTTTTTCCGGGAAGCTGCATTTTTATTAATGATTATTACATAAGGATAACTTTGGCTTGTCCTCTTATAAAATAAAGTAACGAAACAATGAATAACAGTATGATGAAACCGTTTTTTCTTCTGGTGTTTTTGCTTTGTTCGGCTGGTGCCTTCTCTCAAAAGGTTGCCTTGAAGAACAATCTGGCCTACGATGCCTTGAAAACTCCCAACCTCTCCTTGGAGTTCTCCATGGGGCGTAAATGGACCCTTGACACACAGGTGGGTATGAATTTCTTTTTCTACACGCGGGACGCCACGTCTTCCCGGTACAAGGCAAAGAAGTTCAGTCACTGGCTTGTCCAGCCGGAGCTCCGTTATTGGACCTGTGACGTTTTCAACGGCTGGTTCTTCGGGTTGCATGCCCATGGCGGCCAGATGAATATCGGAGGTGTCGATGTCCCCTTCGTGCTTCAGAAAGGGGACGGAAACATGAAGGACCACCGTTACGAGGGTTATTTCTGGGGAGGCGGGTTGAGCGTCGGTTACCAGTGGGTGCTTTCCAACCGTTTCAATATCGAGGCCTCCTTGGGTATCGGTTACGTGCACGCCCGTTATGACAAGTACAAGTGTACCACCTGCGGGCAGAAGCTGGGCAAGGGGGATGCGGACTACATAGGTCCCACCAGGGCCGCCATTTCAATTATTTACATGTTGAAATAACTCCCTGAATCCGGGGACACAATTTTTTATTCTATCATGCTAAAAATGTATATCAATGAAACCTTACCATATTAACAAGAAGCAAATCCTTATCATGGGCTGCCTGGGAATGTTTCCCTTGTTTTCTTCCGCCCAGGACATTTTATCAACGTCAGGTACCTCGCGTTGGGATTATTCAAACAGCCGTGTGGAGCGTGAACCGGGTAGAGACGCGTTGGATATTACTTTCAGTGTCTTCCCCCTGGCAGGGCTTGGAAGCCAGGAAGTCGCTTACCTGTTCCCCGTCTATGTCTCGGCTGACGGGCGTGACAGCGTCCGCCTCGAACCGGTCTGCGTGGCCGGCAAGAGAAGATATAAGGTGATCAAGCGTCGAAAGGCGTTGGGCAACCTGAAACCCGGTAACCCCGGATCCGGCGAGGTCCGTTCCGCCAAGGTGCTGGAAAGTTCGGGCCTGACTGTGAAAAGGAGCGTCCCTTTTGAACGGTGGATGGCTGACGGGCGTCTCGTTGTCAGGGAGGTGTCGTACGGCTGTGCCGAGTGCGGCACGAACGAGAGCGAGGATATTGCCTTTCAGGCCGGTATCCCCCTCTTCGGGGAAAAGGATTATGCCTACAGTTTCATCGAACCGGAAAAGGTCATGATCAAATGCTACAAGGATTCCTTCGACTGTAAGGTGGTCTTTCCTGTTGCACGCCACGACCTGCAGGAAGATTTTACAGGCAATGCTCAGGAGCTTGACAGGCTGAAGAAGTTTCTCTCGGAGAACCTGAATATTCAAGGAACGTCACTCAAGGAGGTTGATATAAAAGGCTATGCCTCTCCCGAGGGGAGCTTCGATTACAACAGGTCCCTCGCGCAACGACGCACCCAAACCCTTTCAGATTATATTTCGCGTCAATACCCCGCCTTGAAAAATGCACCGGTTTATCGTACCGAGGGTATCGGGGAGGACTGGGAGGGTCTTAAATCGATGGTCAGCGGCTCCACCCTCGTCAACAGGGACGAAATTCTTTTTATCATCGGACATAACGAGCGTGACACGGAACGCGAGGAGGCCATCCGTGCCTTGGATGACGGCAGGAGCTATCGCCTCCTCCTCGAAGAGTTCTACCCGGGACTGCGGCGCACGACTTTCAGTCTCAGTTTTGACGTGAGACCTTACACGGTGGAGGAACTTCCCGAAATTTTTGAAACGAAACCCGAGTGTCTCAGTCAGCACGAGATGTACCAGCTGGCCGGACTGTACGCTTCCCGGGGGATGTCTCCCCTTCCGGTGTACGAGAGGGCCTACGGGCAGTTCCCGGATGACACCGTGGCAATCCTGAATTACGCCAACGCCCTGTTGAAATACGGGCAGGATGCGGACGGCGCGTTGCGGGTGTTGGAACCGGTAACGAATGACAGCCGTGCTTTCTTTCCCATGGCCGTTGCCTATAACATGAAAGGTGACTGGAGGAAGGCGGAAGAATTGATCAAGAAAGCCGGTATGGCCCAGGGCAAACAAAAACTCTCAGGGGAGCCCGGGGACGGTGGAAACAATCAGCAGATAGAGATGTAACTCAGACATAGTTATATATAGTATTAGTAATCTTAATTTAAAAACAATTCGAATTATGAAAGTAATGAAGTATTTTGCAGTGGCCTCGTTGGCGTTGTTCGCTGCATGTAACAACGAAGAGAATCCGGTAGCGCCGGAGAGTGGCAACCAACCGGTTGATGTGGTGATGTCAGTGGCATTACCCGGTCCGGGCACACGTGCCGCCATGGGCGAATTGCAGAACACCGCCAACGACCAGGATGCGGCATCGGTTGAAAAACTGCATGTGTACTTGGTGGCTGGGGAAGACATTGTCCTGTCGAAGGAATTTACAAAAGATACTGATGATTTTACCAAGCTGACTTCGGCTACTGCCGTGGGTGCAGAGGCAACGACGGGAGGTTATAAATTCCTTGACGTGGACAATGGCGTGACAAAGGCACTTGTTATCGCTAACCCTCAGGGAGCGTTGGTTGACGGTGAGAGAAAGACTGTTGCTGAAATCAGCAAACAACAGCTGAAAGCCCAAATTAATGAAGTGATTTATGCCGGTTCTGAAACACTTACCACTGTTGGTGCCGAGCCTTATGGCGTCAATCCTCAGGAAGACAAACGTACCGTGAAGAAGGCCGAGCTCACCTTGACCGCCAGCATGAACCGCTTCCAAGTGACCGGTACCAAGTTTGTCAAGGTTATCTGGAAAGACGGGAAAAAGACCGAGGCTGAACAATGGTGCACGACTTGGCTGGCCAAGGATGAAAATAAGGGAAAGAGCAGTGACGAAGCGTGGGCCGCTTTCAAGGCTGATGCCGCAGGCTTCAACGGCCAGACATGGGACGGCAAGTCTGACATTGCCCAACAGACCAGCCTGAGTCAATGGCTGCAGGTTGTCGAAGTGACCACTGCAAACCAAGGTATCCTGATGAACCGTTTCAGCAGAACGCTCTCTGTTCCTCAACTTACAGTGGAAGAAGAGGCAAACTGGTTCTGGGCCAAGACCTACGCCGGAGATCGCTATAAATTCGAAGACGGCACGTTCAAACCCGACGGTAGCACGGACTTGTCGGAAGTGGCCTCCTATTTCAATGCAGCGGGTTTCGATTTCGCACAGGGGGCAAAGGCCGCAGCGTTTAACTTCTTCGTGAACGGTATTACGGGTTACGGTAAGGAAAACAACGCTCCAAAACTTGCTTTCGTTTTCAAGACAGGTGACGACGGCGTATCCGCCGACAGACGTTTTGTCGTTATATCCGGTTACGCGAAGGCAGAAGGTGAAACTGCAGGCACGACGGATCTGGAAGCCGGCAAGGGCGGTTACCTGATCAATCTGGATCTCGCTGCGCTGAACGGGGGCCAGGGTATCCTCGTGGATGTTGACCCGAGCATTCCTGAAGGTGTGACTCCCGAACCGGGCGGACAGGGGGATTTGGAGGACGAGAACGTGAACGTCATCGTCCGTGTCGAGGTGCAGCCTTGGACCGCTGTGAACGTATTCCCCATCCTTGACTGATACAGATAGAGAGTAATAGCCGCTTGCCGGAGCGCTTTTCCCGTATCGACCCTGACAGGCCGGTACCGGAATCCGCCCCGCACTCTCGGGGAGGGGAAAGTTTGTCCCCTCCCTTTTTTATTACCCGCGGGAGGGAAACGTGTCCTCTCTTTCGGGAAAATTACAGTATTGATTTATAATAATTAGTGTAAAGTATGAACATAAGAAACATACCGACCTGGCTGGGCCTGTTGGCCGCTTTATACCTCGTGACCGCATGTGACCGGGTGTATGACGACCTGAGCGGCTGCCTTGGCAACACGATCGTCTTCTCCTACCTGGCCGATGACAACCGGGAACATCTGCAGGAATACGTGGATGACATTGACGTCTTCATCTTTGACGTTGGGAACGGGGCCTTGGTGGAGAAACACCACCTGGAGGGAGAACAGCTGCTTTCACCGCTGGAGGTCAGGCTCCCGGAAGGTGATTATAAAGTAGTGGCCGTGGGCAACGCGTTGAACGAGACGGTTATCGGGGATGGTGCTTACGGTGAAGCGTCGGTTTCCCGGCCCGAACTGGCGGAAAAGGACGGACCGGCGGCCGGCACGTTTGACAGGCTATACCTTGGGGAAACCACCATCACGTCGAAGGTCATGAACGACTCCCGTGACGTGGTAAGACTTTATTCCCAGCACGTGAAAATCCATGCGGTAGTCCTTCCCGACGACGATGAGAACGCCGGGACCTGGTACGAACAGAACAAGGGGACGGGCTTCCGCCTGACGATGGAAACGCTCTCAGCCCGTTTCTCCTTTTCCGGGCAGCGTTCGGGAGAAACATCCTTCGACCTTCCGTTTTACACGGGAGGAAAAAACGACCGTTTCGTGCTTGATTTCAATACCCTGCGCTTCAAGGACGGGGACCCGCTGACGATCCGTCTTATGCAGGGAGATAAGGTTCTCTGCACGGTAGATGTCGCGGAATATATCGCTCTGTATCCCGACCAGATACGGATAACGGGGCGGCAGGAAGCGGTGCTTCCACTGTTCTTCCGCCAGAATCCCCGTTCTCTGACAGTAAGTGTAAAACCCTGGGAAGCCGTTGACGTGGTTCCCATAACCGATTGATGAATATTATGCTGAAAGATACTAAATATACTCGCACGGTAAGGGCCTTGAGGAACTTTGTGATGACGGTGTTGCCGCTCTTTTTCCTTGCCCTGACAGGATGCCGGAACGAAGAAGATATCCCGGAACGGCTTTCCGGAGAGGATGACGTGACCGTCAGGCTGAACCTGTCAACCCGTGGCGTAACAGCCGGGGGAAGTGAGATGCTGGACCTTTATTCCTCCGATCCGGCCAACTGGTATAAAACCGGCACACTGTTTCCCCAAGCCCCCGCACAGCCCAGAATAGCACTTATGGTTTTCAACAAGGAGCAGAACCGGTATGTGTACAGTCGCCTGCTTCCTTTCAGTTCGGGCAACGCGGAGGGGGAATATCAAACCAAGATACGCATCCCCAAAGGCGAGAGTGAATTCTATGCTTTCTATGCCCCCAACCAGACAGGAAAGGACCTGCCCTATTATACGCCCGGAGGAATCCTGCAGAACGCAGTTCCATGGAACTTCCTCGGGGAAGGCATGGAGGAGGTGGACAGGGAGGATATTGTCGAAGCCGCATTCCCTGCCATCATCAGGGAGCAGGATGACGGCAGTCTCGGCATTCCGGTGGACAACCCGTACGATGGTGTGACTCCTTCCCCGTCGGATGAGAAGATTATAGATTGGACAACAACTTCCAGTATCTCTTGGGATGACGCTCCCGGAATATCCAACAGGTTGCATATGGGCATGCTTTCGGGAAAGCTGTCCACGGCCGTCCAGCCCGCTTCCGGGGAGCAGGTGCAGGATATCACAATCCCGCTGTTCCGTGATTTCTCCCGTGTCAGAATATACATCGCAAGCATTGCCCCCTTTGAGCAGATCATTTATAATTATAAAAGGATTGCCTTTTTGAACTTTCCGGTACTGATGTCTCCTTCTTTCAGGGAGAATGACTCGGACGGCGGCCAGCTTGCAGGATCCACCCCGGGAACGGGAAAGAACACAGAGCATACGGGCACGTATTCCTATGGAATAAAAAATGAAGCGCAACTGACCATCTACGAGGCCCCCCTCAATGCCGGCGGAGAGATTGACTATACGAAAATGGACACCCAAAAATACGAGCAGTTCTTCCTTCCCCAGTACCTGGCCCCGTATATTCCGGAAGCCAATTCCTGGCAGGAAGGACACCCTCACCCGAAGATACAGCTGACAGTGGAGTATTATACAGGAGGAAACATCTCACAGACCAGGACAAGGACCTTTTTGCTTGACATTGGCGAGGAAAGTTCTCCCGGGGTGTATTCCGGCCCCATTTACCCGAACCGGGATTATAAGGTATTCATGGTCTTGCCGGAAGCCGCAGACAGAGAGATTATCTACCGGGTCGAATCCTGGGAGCGGAAGGATGTGGAGTTCCCTCCTTTTCAGTGATGTTCACGATTTTGTCATTATAAATTTTTATTATATATGAAAGCATATAGGCTGAAAATAACTTGTTTCATTCTTTTGTTACTGCCCGTTCTTACCTGCTGTACGGACGAGGAGCTGCTTCGGGGCAGCGGTGTCCCGGAAGGCGTGCCCACGACGGTAGACATCAGCGTGGGTACGGCAGCCAACAGGGCCAAGACACGTTCGGGCCTGCCGGAAGGCGAGGAGAGAAAGATATACGACCTTTACCTGTGGGTTTTCGATTCCCGCGGCGGCGTGGAGTTCTCCCGGGAGTATCCCCGTGCAGAGCTTTATCAGGCCGCTGCTGCCTTGGAAACGGCAACCGGCGAGAAGGACACGGATGCACCCACGAGCATGGGATTGCTGAAAAACATCCCCATTACCTCGGGAGAGAAGACGTTGGTCCTGCTGGCGAACTATAAATCGGATGGTGACGGGCTGTTTCAGGTAGAGCCCGGGATCCTGGCTGGCGTGTCGTCCCTTTCGGACATTCAGAGGGTCAAGGCGGAGATGACCGCCCGTACCCTGTTCCGACCGAACGGGAACCTGCTGATGTCAGTTACCAAGACGGAGGAGATCAGTCCCGACACCAGGCGCCTCGAGGTCTCCCTGAAACGTGCGGAGGCGAAAATCACGGTCAACCTGAAAACCGGGGAGGGGCTCACGTTCGTGCCCGGGACATGGAGAGTCGGTAACGTGCCGGCTTCGACCTTTGTCACCGAGCATGTCAAGGGCAGTGACGCCGGGGCTCCTTGGGATGCCGGCGGGATGGAGATGGATTCGTACTGGTTGTCCGAATTATTCCAGTTCGAGGGCGACGCTACTACTACTACGTTTTATCTTCCGGAGAACCGGAAATTGGCAAAAAAAATGATAACTCCCGCCTCTCCCGGTTACAATGCGGAGAGGAAGGGGTATGACCTGCGGCAGAAACAAGTGAAGTCTCCCGTTCCCGATGCTACGGAGAAGCCGAACGTGCAGAACGGAGCTACAGAATACGCTCCGGATCTGGCTCCCTACATCGAGTTCACGGGTGAGTTACGCCAGGATATGACAACCGGTGAAGTCTCAACGGAGCGTTTCGGGAGGGTGACCTACCGCATTTATCTGGGATACACGGCGGAGAATGATCCGGTCAACGATTATGATATAGAACGTAACGTGCACTATACCTATAACGTGACGATCAAGGGGATGAACGACCTGGTAGTGGAGGCGATGTCCGACAAGGACCGGGAAGAGGAGCCCGCTCCCGGGGTGGAGGGCCTTGTATATGACGCTCACCGCTCCTTCAGTTTTGACTGCCATTATGAACAGGGCCTGATGCGTTTCAACAAGGACGAGCTTGCCATCTTCAATCCGGATGGCAGTTTGAAGGACGACGCGATGATCTCCTTTGCCATACGCACCCCGTTCTGTGACAAGATAGTCTCTTACACGAGGGCGGAGCTGGAACAGCTGGAGGATAACGGATACGTTCCTTCAGGGGAGAAGAAGGCAGACACTGGTTGGCTCGCGTTCTTCATCCACCCGAGCACCCTGTCTGACAATGGAAACGAAACCATGGAATATTACTCCAACACGGGGACGCATCTGCTTTCGCTGGAACAGTTTCTTTACCGACTTGTCAAAGAGCCCGATTATGTATTTAATGCCTCCACGGGGCTTTGCAAGGTGACGGTTTACGCCAACGAGTATTTCTACGAGCGGAACCCCATGCAGGATGGCGCCCCCGAGGACAAGAACTTGTGGAAAACCTTTGCCAACGCCCCGGATCGGACTTTCGACCTGCTGGTGAACACGTCGCATGAAATCTCCCCCGACGGGCAGTCACGTTATCACCAGGCTGTCGTTTCCATCCGTCAGATGTCCATCAAGACGGTGTTTACGGAGGGACCCGAAGGCATGCGTGTCTGGGGGGTGGAAAACGTGAACGAGACACCGGACCTGGACTTTATGGTGAAGGCTCCGGGAGAACCGGATGCTTTTTATAATAAATATACATCCAACGGCTGGTCGAATACCTGGAAGGTGATGGCAAGGTCGGGCGACTTCAGTCAAGAGGTCATGATTGACCCGATGAGAAGAAGTAAACAAGACCAGTTATGGCAGGTCATGACGAAGGTGGACAACGCGAAGCTGACTCTCAGCAGAGACCATTATAATTTGGCAGCCAAGAATTACCACGCCGAATATGCCTGTTTCACCCCGTTTTTACGGAACCGGGATGATAACCGTGATGGCCGGATGCAGGCCGCCGAGATGAAGTGGTATATTCCTTCGATGAGCGAGAGCGGTATGCTTATCGTGGGGGAACGGGCGTTGCCGTTACATTCCAGGCTGCACGGGCACGCCCCCTCGGACAACGCCACAGCATTTTATATGTCAAGAGCCTTTATGGCAAGTACAAACCTTTCTTTATACTCTTCCAACCCCTATATTTGTATCTTGGAGTCCCGCAGCGTGACTCCCATCGCAAACTTTGATTATTACAAGGGAGGGAACTCACCCGGGGACCGCACCCCCTACTCGGAAGTGAGGTTGATCAGGGATCTGGGGATGCTGGAGTCTGGGGAAGAAAGCTATCACATCGAGGAGTTGGGCAAGGAACTGAACAAGTCTCTTGTCAATAACAGGACGAAAGAGGAATATCTGGTCTTTAGGGCAGATAACCTGCCATACAGCATGACGCGTGGAGTAAGAGCCATTTACGAGTTGCCCGCGCATGATGAGGACTCCCAGAGCAACACCATTTACAAGAACGGGTTTGAGGTGGCCAAGTATATCGCCAATAAGATAGATAAGCCCAAGGATTTGAATAATCCTGACAGGAAGAGCGAGTATTACTTACAGGATTGGAGCACGCTGATGGCGGACATCGAACAGGGAAACAGCCCGTGCGCCTATTATTACCAGGAGGCGGACAAGAGCGACCTGGGAACCTGGCGGGTGCCCAACGAGGTGGAATTGATCATCATGTGCGGGAGCCTGTTCGACTGGCATAACCCTGAGAAAAAGGAGGTTTACGAATTCGGTAATGACCTTCCTTCTCTGGGAGTAGTAGAATCTGAAGTTCTCCATTCTCGGACGGGATTTTCCAAGCGTAGCATGAACGGGGCAAGATCGTTCAGTGCCGGCTACCAGATGTATCTCCATGGTTATCTCCGATGGGTCACGACCGTGGATACCCAATGGGCGGGTGACAATGACAGGCTTGTGAATAACAGGAAGGGATACGTGCGTTGCGTGAGGGACCTTGAATAGTCTGGTCCCGGGGATTGGGGAAGGAATTTCCCAGTTTTGCAGGTGTGACCGGAGGAAGCCGTATCATGGCTTTTCTCCGGTCTTTTCGATATGAGGAAAAGTTTTTTCATCGTAAAGGGCCGAAAGGAAAACCTGCGATCGAATCAAGCGAGGCATAAAAATAAATCGGGTAGCGTGAAGGTACTCACGTGCCCCATAATTAAGGAATAACATGATAGAAACGTACTTTAACAACTTGATGCAGGAGGTCGAACGTAAGATGGGCATTGAATCTTCCCGTATGGAGGGAGAGCAAGTAATACGGACTTGTCAGGAGATGGTTTCTTTTTTGAGGGAGCGATCCCGTGAGTTGAAGGACTATGTCCTGAACCACCCATTCTCCAACGTGGAAGAGGAAATCTGCTTTTTCAAGTATTACAAGCCTGCCCTGACGGGACGCCTGCTGTATTATTACCGGGTATACCAGATCGAGAGCGGTTGTTCATGTTGCCCGGAGATTGCCCGGATGCATTACCGCAAGGCTATGAAAGAATACCAGCGGAAACTGGAACGATACCTTCCCTTTTACCAGTATTACCGGAGCGGGGCGACTTACCGGGACCATTACTATTTCCGCCGTGCCAAAAAGGAGCTGAGCCCGGAAAGCGGAAGTTTTATGCTGGAGGAGGATTCGGTGATGTCAACCGGTTATGACTTGTTGGCCGCAAGACTGATAGCGGCGGAAATGTTACTTGGTTATCTGAACCGGAAAGTGCTGCTGGCAATGGAGGGGGCGTATGCCGTGCAGGAAAAGGAGCACCATTGGACGGACCGGAAGGCGGCTGCCGTGGAACTGATATATGGCATTTGGGCGATGGGTAGCGTGGATAACGGGAGGGTGAGCATTGTCGAGCTCGTGATGCTGTTCGAACAAATGTTCCATATTGACCTGGGAGACGTGTACCACACGTTTATCTCCATGCGTAACCGGAAGAACAGCCGGACAGCTTACCTTGATCAAATGAAGGAACGTTTGTTGAAACGAATGGACGAAACGGACGGATAACCTTTTGTAAAACAAGGAAGAGACTGGCAGGTTCATAGCAAGTTGCCAAATCACCTTTCCCGATACGCCATTTGGTGAAAATACAGTATATAGCCACCGTAGAGAGCCCGAATAAGGCTCCGCGGCGGTTTTTTTGTACCAGAAAAAAACTTTGGCAGCTTGCTACGAACGTGAAAAGAAAAACGGTCGAACAGACTGACCTTTGTAACCGGAAACCAAATTATTAAAAGATTATGGAAATAATAGCAATCGAAAGCAAAGCGTTTGCTACCCTCGTGGAGAAGATAGAGGGGATAGCGGCATACGTGGAGGCGTCCGGAACAAAGGAGCGGGAGCAATGGCCGGTAGCGGATAAGAAGGGTACGAGGAAGGCAGGGCTATGGATGACGGGAAAGGAAGTGTGTGAACAACTTGAAATCAGTCCCCGTACTTTGCAGCGTTACCGCACGAACCGTATCATCGCTTACTCTATCTGCGGGAGGAAGATACGTTACCGCCGTACGGACGTGGAACAGTTCCATGAGCGTTGGATACGGGAAACGCCTGACAAGCTGGTGGACCGAATGATTGAAGCGTACCCTTTACACCAATGCAAAAGCAGATCATATGGTAAGAAAAGAGGAAATACTGGCAAAAACAGGTAACGGGCTGGAGGTGTTCCGTCATTATCTGCCCGTAAAATGGCGGGTGGGTCGAAATTTCCTGAATCCGCTGTACGCTGATGGCAGGGCCTCGTGTAACGTTTATTATGATCGCCACAGCGGGATGTACAGGATGAAGGACTTTGGTAACGGTGAGTATTCGGGAGACTGTTTCTTCCTTGTGGCGAAACTGAAAGGACTGGACTGCCGGAGTGCCGCTGATTTCGTGGAAGTGCTGCACACCATTGACCGAGAGCTGTGCCTGGGGTTGGATGGGGCCATCCCTTCCGGTACCAACAATCGGGAGGGAAGCTGCCGGACGACACGGCCCGTAACGGGTGCACGAAAGAAAAGTGAGGGAGAAAATACCGGGGAGAGCATTCCCGGGGATACTGTCACGGGCACGGAAGGGAAAGATTTATCCCGCGAGCGTCTTGGACCAAGTCCCTACCAAGTAGCTGAAAAGTCTTTCACAGAGAGAGAGCTCGCCTACTGGGGCATATCGGGCATCACGGTAGAGGTGCTGCACCGTTACGGGGTGGTGTCGCTCGCCGAGTACCGGAGCGAGACAAGGGAAGGCAAGACGTTCGGCTTTACTTCAACCCCGGCGGAACCGATGTTCGGCTACAAGGGGAAATGGGGCGTGAAGGTGTACCGCCCGTTATCGGAAGTGCGTTTCGTCTATGGCGGTCATACGGGCGACAACTACTGTTTCGGTCTGGAACAACTGCCCTCGAAGGGCGACCTGCTCTTCCTCACGGGTGGCGAGAAGGACGTGATGACGCTTGCGGCTCACGGTTTCCAAGCCATCTGCTTCAACTCGGAAACCTCGGTAATCCCGGCGAAGACCGTCCGGAAGCTCGTCTATCGCTTCAAGCACATCGTACTGCTGTACGACACGGACAAGACGGGGCTGGAATGCTCGGAGAAGCACCGGGTACAACTGTCGGAGTACGGTGTTAAACGGCTGGTACTACCGCTGCCGGGGACGAAATCAGAGAAAGACGTGACGGACTATTTTAAAGCCGGACACACACGGGAGGATTTGATGGGGCTGTTCCTGAAACTGCTCGACACGCTGTACGGGGACACGATGGCGGTACTGAAATCGTGTGAGATCGATTACGACTGCCCGCCGGAGCAGGCAGTCGCTATCGTGACCGCCGGGGACGTGCCGTTAGGCTCGGAAGAGAACATACTCTGCATCACGGGCGGAGAAGGGACGGGCAAGAGTAA
This sequence comes from Bacteroides sp. BFG-637, assembly GCF_024793605.1. Lineage (NCBI taxonomy): Bacteria > Pseudomonadati > Bacteroidota > Bacteroidia > Bacteroidales > Bacteroidaceae > Bacteroides > Bacteroides sp. BFG-637. Next base: position 2,533,390 of record NZ_JANUPD010000002.1, read on the forward strand.
CTATACCGCCGCGTTGGTCGCCGGGGCAATTATGGAACGGGAGGAGGACGCGGACCTTCTTGGGGTGAAGGTGGAACCGAACCGAAAGGGGCGTGCGGTGCTGCTGTACGACACGGAACAGAGCGAGCAACAGCTCTACAAGAACACGGGGCGGCTGCTGCGGCGTGCCGGTCGGGAGAAAATGCCGCCTTACCTGCACGTGTACTGCCTGACGGGGATGTCGAGGAACGAGCGGCTGACCGCCATCATCCAAAGCATGGACAAGTACCACTACCTGCACGGGGGCATCCATCTGGTCGTCATCGACGGAGTTGCCGACCTGATCCGTTGCGCCAACGACGAGGCGGAGAGCGTGGCGCTGGTTGACGAAATTTACCGCCTGGCGGGAATTTACCGCACGTGCATCACCGCCGTGGTACATTTCGTCCCGAACGGGTTGAAGTTGCGGGGACACTTGGGCAGCGAGTTGCAGCGGAAGTCGGCGGCTATCATCTCCATCGAGAAGGACGAGAACCCGGAGGTGTCGGTGGTGAAGGCATTGAAGGTCAGGGATGGAAGCCCGCTGGATATCCCGCTGATGCAGTTCCGCTGGGACAAACAGGCCGGGATGCCTGTCTATATGGGAGAGAAACCGAGGGTGGAGAAAGAAAGGCGCAAGGAGAAGGAACTGTCTGAAATGGCACGGGCAGCGTTCGTCAGGCAAAAAAAGTATGGCTATATCGAGCTATGCGAACTGATACAGGAAACCCTGGACGTGAAGGAACGGACGGCGAAGGGGTACATCCGTTACATGCGGGAAAAGGAAATTATTGAAAAGGAGGGCGACTGCTATGTATATGGACAGCGAAAAATTTGAGAATTGGATGGAGCGTATCATGGAACGTTTCGACCGGACGGAGAAGTTGTTGGAAAGAGTACTGAAGAAGAGCAACGCGCTGGATGGAGAGGAGGTACTGGATAACCAGGACCTGTGCCTGCTGCTGAAGGTCGGTATTCGCACATTGCAACGTTACCGTGCCATTGGGATACTGCCGTACTTCACTATCAGTGGCAAGGTCTTCTATCGGGTGAAAGATGTGCACGAGTTCCTCCGCAACCAGTTTGCCGCTGTGGAGGAACGGGCTGCAAAACGGAAGGAGAAGGAAGTCCGGAAAGAGGAAAGGCGCAGGAAAAAAGGCTTGTTTCCGTAAAAGTGATATTTCCTTTATGATTTCTGTTAGTGGACGGGGACTTGCCGGATCGTGAGATTAGGCAGGGCTATTGTTTTGTTATTCGGGAAGTTTCCCGTACCTTTGTGACAAAGTACGGCAGGTGGTACTCTACCGGGGTACGGTTGCTGTCATGACATGAAAGATTCATACCCGGCTTGGAAGCAAGCAGGGATTGATATATATATATTGTACGTTCGCTGAACGTCTTGGAATAGAAAACTGGCACTTTTCAAAAAAAGACAAGATGTATAGCGCAATGTTCATGCTGTATGCTTATACGGCGTGAGTTTGCCTATTCTGTCTTTTAGGTATGCCAGTACCTCTATTCCGGAATAGTGTGAGTTCACGCTGTTCTTTTTGGTGCGAGGCGGGCATAATCCTTAAAAACACATTGTTATGAAACAGATTACCTTGCACGTGTACCAATCCATCGACGGCTGTCCGGTCATAGCGGACAAGTGTTTCAATGCGGCAGTGGACGCCTGTGCCTACGTGCTGATTGACGAGGAAACTTACCTGCGTATTTACCTGAATAATCTTGACTGGCCGCTTGAGGCAAAGGAGACCTTGGTCGTGACGAACGGCTGTATAGACTTGACAGAGACAGAACGGGTACGTTTTGTCAGGGGGAATGTGGTAACGGAACTGCGACGGATAAAGGAGAATGGCGACGGTATGGTGGTGGCTTACGGAGGAGAAACCGGAGTTTTACTCTTGGACAACGGGCTGGCAGATGAAATCGTGATGACAACCGTGCCGGTGCTGGTTGGTAACGGTGAGAAGGGGCTGGAGTGCGGACCGAACGACGGCAGGATATGGGCCGTACGGTCGAGCGAGGTGCTGGAGGACGGGAAAATCCGAACGGTGTACGGGAGGATGTAATAAAAAAACGACCCGCCGATTTGGGCATTATTAAAGAGGCTTGGCAGGTTCTATTGATTGCAAAGATAACGGAAATAGTTGGAACGACAAATATTAGAATACTACAAATGCGCAACTATGTGTTGCGCATTTGTTATTATTGCCGGATTGTCTTTAAAATCAACTCTTTTAATTGTTGTTCAGTCGGAAGTTGCAACTGGTATTTGGAAACGAATATCTGTTCATCCAATCCGGTTGTGGTGTACCGCACCAACGCATCGTTCTTGTCCGTTACCAGCAAAATGCCGATAGGCGGGTTATCGCCCGGCTCCATCACTTCGGCTTTATAATAATTCAGGTATGAATAAAGTTGTGACACATGAGCGTGGTTGAAAGTATCAACTTTCAATTCGCACAAAATATGACATTTCAAAATCCGGTGGTAGAAGACCATATCAATGAAATAAAATTCGTCACCGATAAGGATTCTTTTTTGTCTGGCTTCGAAACAGAAACCGTTTCCGAGTTCGATAATGAAGTCTCGCAAATGGTCGAGCAGAAGTGTTTCGAGTTCCTTCTCCTTTAACAAAGAAGCCCGTTGCTGCGGAATGTTCAAGAACTCGAAGAAATAGTCATCCTTGACGGCATCGTTTACAGTTTGTGGGTGAATCTTCTGCTGAATGGTAGCAAGTGCATTTTCCATGTTGCCGGATAAGCCGACACGTTCATAACTCAACGCTCCTATCTGCCGTTTGAGTTCACGGACAGAAAGCCCGGTTTGGATGGTGAGCATTTCGTAATACATCCGCTTGACAGGATTGTCGATTTTTACCAGTTCGATAAAGTGGGTAAAAGAAATAGAGCTGAGTAGTTTCTGAGGCTCTATCGTATTAACTATATCTTGTTTGTTTTCAGCATTTTGTAATAAGTGCATCAGTGATGCACTTTTTCCAAGACCCTGCATTTCCAATAAGTGCATCGTTGATGCACCTGTTGGAGGCAATATCGTTTTTATTACAGTTGCCAACTGGGGATATACCATATAGAAGACTCGTGAACGCTTGAATAATGTAATATTCAATCCTTTTAAATTAACTTTTTGTTCCAAGTTTTTCAATAAGAATTCCCCATATTTGGCACGGTCTTCTCCGTTCTGCTCGAACTCCACGATATAAAAACCGATAAGCCAGTTACGCATGGTCTGGCACTGGTTTACGGCTTTGACCGCACTCTGTTGTAATCGTTGGTGCGTGTCGGCTATGATGGTTGCTAATTGTTCAAAATTCATGTTATGCTATTGTTGAATGTTGATTAAAGCCGTTCGGGTATTGTGCCCGGAACGGTTGCCATCCGGCCACAGAAAAGAGCAATCCCGCCTTTTCTATGTGACCGATTGGCAAATATAGGGATTATTGCCGGGATTACGGATATAAAAACTTGAATTCCTGTGGGCTACCATTGTCTATCAAGAGCCGTTCGTGCTGCAGAGCTGGGCGGCTTCCGCTACGGAGATCCAACCGATGCCGTCCATCGCCTGCGCTCCTTTCCTTTGGACTTGTCCGTGCGAGGCGGAAACCCGTATACGATGCGGAAGTCCTTGTCGAAAGTGAGGTATGCATCGAAGGGGTTATCCTCCCTACTCCTGAATCCTTTGATCAGAGCAGTCCTGCCTTTGGTCACGAGGTCGGTAATCTGGCTGTCGGTGAGCTGCTTCTCCCCCTTGTTGCGGAAGACGGTAAGGGAACAATCGACGTTGCTGCACTTGGCGACCTTCGGGTAAAGGAGGATGCGACCGGAACGGCACTTGGGGCACGGGATATGTCCGCCGTCCGCCACCGATACCTGCACTTGCAGGAGTTCTTCGGTAATCTGGGCGGCATAGACCTCGATGGCCTTGCGGAAGCTGTCGGGATTCATCTCCCCGCTCTCGATCTTGGCGAGGGCGGTCTCCCACTGCCCGGTCATCTCGACATCGGCGATGCGCTTGTCCTTCACTATCTGATACACGGCAAGCCCCTTGTCGGTCGGCACGAGGCTCTTCTTCTCCCGGCGCACGTAGTCACGGGCAAAGAGGGTCTCGATGATGGAGGCACGGGTGGCGGGCGTGCCGATACCGTTCCCTTTCAAACTGTCTCGAAGCTCGTCGTCCTGCAACCTCCTGCCGCAATGCTCCATCGCCGAAAGGAGGCTGCTCTCGGTGTGCAGGGGACGGGGCTTGGTCTGTTTCTCCACACACTCCGCCGATTGCAGGGGGAAAACCTCGTCGGTCTGCAAAGTCGGCAAAGCGGCTGTTCCCTCGTCGTCCTCCTCCCGCTCGTTCCGTACGGCACGCCATCCGGCGGATCTGACGACCGTCCCCTTGGCGGTGAACACGCTGTTCCCTGCCGTGAAAGAGACGGTGGTAGCGTCCTTGAGGCAACGGGCGGAGAAGGCTTCGAGCAGGCGGGCGGCTACCATGTCGTATACCGTGCGCTCGTCGGCGGACAGCTCGCCGGGCAGACACTCGGTGATGATGAGCGCATGGTGGTCGGTGACTTTCCCTGCGTCCACGCTGCGGCGGTTGAGCGAAGCCCCTTTCAGGGCGGCGGCATGGGCGGCGAAAGCCGGGTACCGCTCCAGCAGGGCGATACGATCGGGTATCTCGTCGAACACGTCGTCCGATAGGTAGCGGGAGCCGGTACGGGGGTAGCTCAACACCTTCTTCTCGTAAAGCGACTGGGCGATGGAGAGGGTCTTGTCTGCCGAGAAGCCGTACCTGCCGTTCGCCTCTTTCTGCAAGGCGGTCAGGTCATAGAGCAAGGGAGGTTCTTGGATCACCTCCCTGCGCTGCAAGTCGGCAACCTCCACCGTCCCCGTTGCGGTTACAGCGCCGAGAGCGGCATTTGCCGCCGGAAGGGTTTCGTAACGCAATTCAGAGATGGCGGCGAAGGGCGTGCCATCCTTTTCAGCCGTGACCTTCAGCCGGTAATAGGTCTGCGGGGTGAAATCCCTGTTCTCCAGATAACGGGAGCAGATCATCATCAAGGTGGGTGTCTGTACCCGTCCGAGGGAGTAGATGCCCTGCCCGGCGGCGATACTGAGAGCTTGGGTGGCGTTTAATCCAATCTCCCAGTCGGCGATAGCACGGGCTTCGGCGGCACGGTAGAGGTTGTCGTAGTCGCTTCCGGGTTTGAGGTTGTCCAGCCCTTCCCGGATGGCACGGTCGGTCAGCGAGGAGATCCAGAGGCGCAGGCAGGGTTTGCGGCAGCCAAGGTAATTGTAGATGTACCGATGAATGGCTTCACCCTCACGCCCGGCATCGGTCGCCACGACGATACGGTCGGAACGGTCGAAAACCTCCCTGATGACCTTCAACTGTTTGAGCACGCCGGGGTCGGGCTTGTACTCCTTGCCCTCCCGTATCTGGCGGGGAATGTACTTGAACTCCTGCGGCAGAATGGGCAGGTTCTCACGCCGGAAGCCCGCATAGCCGTATGCTTCGGGCATGGCAAGCTGGACGAGATGGCCGAACGCCCAGGTAACGAGGTAGCCGTTACCTGAGAGGTAGCCATCGTGCCGCTCTCGGACATTCAACACGTTTGCTATATCCTTCGCTACGGAAGGCTTTTCAGCGATAACTGCTGTAATCATATTTCTTTAAAATTTAACGGTTTGACAAAAGTTATCCCGTCGTCCGGACGGGATAACCGTGTAATTCATTTACAGAGTGGCGGGGGAAATCAGCGGCGGACACCCCGGCTGCGCTTGGGCTTGTCGGGCTGTTCCTGCTTCTGTGACTGTTTCCGTTCCTCTTTCTGCTCCTGCTTGCGCTCCTGCTGCTGTTTCTGCTCCCCGGTGGGGCGCTGCTGTGCGGATTGCAGGGCTTCTTTCAGGTTGCGTGTCGCCTCTACGGTCTTGCCCTCGGAATTGACCGCCACCTGCACCTCGTTCTCCACGGCGGGCTTGACACGCCCCTCTTCGAGTGCCGCCTTGTAGTCCTTGGGGAACATGAAGGCGGGCTTCTCGCCGGGCTTCCATGTGATGTAGCCTTGGTAGGCTTTTCCTTTCTTGTCCACCAGACCGGAGACCTTGACCGTTCCCCCGGCTTCGAGTTCGAGGCGGGACTTCTCGGTAAGCTCCTGCTTGCGGAAAGTCTTCGGCACCTCCTGATTGGCGGTCTGTTTCAGGTTCGTCTTGTACGCATCCATCGCCAGCTTGCCCCGGTCGCCGAAGAGAAATTCGAGCTGCATCTTGGCTGCGCTGAACTGTACGGGAGCCGGGTAGATCTTGGGTTGCTCCCCCTCCTTGGCTCTGGAAAGGAACTGGCAGACCACCGCCTCGCCCTGTTTGAGCCGGGCTATTTCGTCCGGGGTGAAGGTATGCCCGTTCTTCTCCGCCGGGATATTGACCTTGGAGAGCGGGAAAGCGACCAGCTCGTTGGTCTTGAGGTTGCGGCTGACAAGGGCTTCGACCTGCTCGCCCGCCCGGTTGGTGACGGTCGCCGGGTGCCCCATGTTGCCCGTCTGCCGGAGCACCTGCTTGTCGGAGTCGGTGATGTCGTAACCGAAGAACTGCTTCTGCATCTTCTCCGGGTCGAGGATGCCGTGGCTGCAAACGGTCAGCCTGCCGTCCGTGCCGGGTTTGAGCGAGAGCTGGCTATCGTTGCTGTGCGAGATGCCCTCGAAGTGGAAATGCACCCGGACAGTCTTGTCGGTCTGGAAGCCCCGGAGCATCTGGTCGAGCATCCCGTTGCCCTCAATCTGTTCCCGCTGCACGCCGAGGGCAGCGAGGCTGTTCCAGTCGATGTCCTCCGGGCGGTACTTGTACTGCGGGTTCTGTTCGGTCTGCCCGGCGGACTGCTGCGGCGCATCCTCCGGCTGTTGCTGCTGCCCGGCTTGGGTCTGCTGCTGTGCCTGCACGGGCGGCTGCACCTCGTACTGTGCGAGGAGCGGCTCACCTGTCTTGACCGACCGGCTCTCCCGCTGCCGGAAATCGGCGGCTACCCGTTGCACCTCCTCTTCCGGAACACGGAAGAAATGGAAGCGGGTCGGATCTTTCAACTGGCTCCAGAGGTTGGAAAAGAAATTTGAAAACATATCGCCGTGGCGATCCACCCGCAGGAGGTCGTTGTTGTCCTCCAGTGGGTTCTTGGTCTGTAACTCGCCGTCCTTTACTCCGCTGACGGCTTGGAGCGTGCCTTTCTCGTCCATGACGAGCAGGATGTCCATTAACTGCTGGCTGCTGTCCGGTTGTTCGTCCATAATCTGAAAAAATTAAATGGTGAATATTTTTAAGGTTCCGATTGAAACCGGACGTAAAGATATGGGATGAATGCTGGAAACGTGCAATTTACGGCTTAGGTATCCTCGTTTGTCCTCCTGTTCGTAGATTTGTCACATTCCGGTTCGAGAGTAATTGAAGTTTTGATTTTCTCGTGACCTTTTTACCCCGAATAAACTGTAAATAAAAATATCACTGCAAAATTATATATGGTACATACGTGTAGAATTATTTTCGATGCTGTCCGAACTTATCGGAAATTTTATGAAGAAAGGGGAATATTTGCGTCATATGCGGGTATTTTCATCTGTCCGTTTTCCACGGGGTTATTCGTGTGTGGCCTTGTACCAAGAGGTCGTACCTTTCAGTAAGGCCATGGGATTGGTGCTCGGGTCCGAGATCGTTATACCCGAGAAAGTATGTATGGGAAGGGGCCCTCTGGCCCTGGAATAAAATTTACCCGTATGGGTTTTATAGGGAACAAGCCGCTCCAGCTGTTCCCTGAAGCGGGCTGTCAGGATAGGGTCAGAGCAGAGGGTGAGGACATAATCGGCAAAGTCATAAAAGATGACGGGGGTGTATCCGTCCAGTCCCCTGGAGTTCTCCTTGTAGGGAATCATCGAAAACATACCTGTCATTGATACTTTTCATGATAGCAGCCATATTATCTAATTCAGAGCAATCTGTCACAGCCAGTGTCCCGCAGGGCATCATTTCATAGGTTGAATAAAAGTCGTGGAATCCTTCGCAAAGGGATCCGTAATCAGGATTTCCCAGCAGGAACTCCCCCACAGTGGCGTAAGGCATTCCGTATGCCATCATTTCACTGGTAGAGGCTATAAGAAATCTTGTGGCTTCTTTCAGTTCATAGGCAACCTCTACGGATGACATATAGCAATCGTCAAACAGGATATACTCCATTTTGACGCCCGCGCCTACAATCCCCCGGGCCAGGGTACCCACGTCCGTTTGGAACTCCCGGGTCAGTCCCCCGAAATAGCGTGTCAGCGGCTGCTCCTGATACTCCCAATGCTTTTTCATCCGGAAAAGGGAATGCGCCTGTGTACCGTCCACAGGAAGCCATCCCATGCCATGGGAACCTATGATCATAGCGTAAACCGGAGCAGGAGCAAATTCCTGCACGTCGTTCAATATCCCCGTTATGCCCTCCACCGTAGTAAACCCCGGAGTGCCATACCTTTTCAGCGTTTTACGATCGCACTTTCCTTTGGAATGTATGATCTCAAACATCGTGGCTTCCGTAGAGCTCGTGGACATAAACACGAGAATTCTTTCATGCTCCAGCCCCCTTCTGCTTACACACGCCTCCATATCCGCGATATTGGTGTAAAAATAGCCTGTCAGGTCAGTGGACCACGGCAGAAACATGAATAACGTTTTCCGATTTTCCATGGCTTCCCCGAGCTCTTCCTTTTCACATGAAAGAAAAATAAGGGAACAGCACACGAAAAGCAGGATACTGGTCCATGTATAAATTTTCCGTGGAGCTTTCATCTTGCGTATGCGATTAATCGGTGAAAAAATGGTTGACACTGCCCGATTTTACAACCAGATAAGGTTCCTTTACCGCCAGGCTACGGCAAAAAAGGACCCCGGATCCATGTCATATGTTCAAGAGAAATCTCCGGGGCATATTTCCCGGAATTCCTCCGGAGCGGAAATATCTTCCTCGGATATTTCCACGTGTTCCACGTCGTCCTGTCCTCTTATCATGCAGGAAAACATCTCCGCCCCGTCCAGACAGGAAAATACCTCGTGCCTCGGTTCTCCGTTTTCAAACCAATAAACGCAATATTCCTTCATCGTAGTAAAAAAACAGTATTTACCGGCACGATCTCAAGTTCGATACCGAATTCTTCCATCTGCTGACGGATATTCCCGCAAGCCAGTTTCTCCCTGGCCGCTTCAATCCCCGTGAAGGCATCGTATCCTTTCGGTGCAGATACAATTTTCCCTTCTAATACCGCATGGGTGATCTCTCCTCCGGCTTTTACCCCGGCATTCATAATAAAGTAATAATCTTTCATCTTATCGTGAGTTGAATCTATTAATCTATTTACCGGTCAGAGAAAAGGCCGGATATTTCACCGCAAACCCGAATGCCCGTTATCTTCTCTTGCAAGTCCATTCCGGGATTTGTTATAATAACGGTTCATCGATCCACGATCCCGAACCGGACCAGCATCGAATATCTCTTTTTTATCGTGCGGCTTCTCTCGAATGGGGGCGGGGCAACCGATAAGATATGACCTTGTGCAAACATCTCTTTTCCAGCATCCCCTCCTTCCACGATGCGGATGATCTCACCCGGCCTCTTACCTATTGCCTCCAGCAGGTAAACCGCCTTTTCCCGTGCCGCTTTCAGTGCTTCTATCTTGCCCTTCCTGTGATAGGACAGGATATCCCTATGTTCCAGTTTATCTATATACATCGTATGAATTCCTTTTGTGTCCACCCGTTTTAAAATTTCATCAATCAGTGTGAAGTCACGTAACGTGACATCAAATGATTTGAAAACCAGAAAATCCTGTCCCGGCTTACGCCAATTATCGCCCACATCCTTTGTGCGGATTGCCTCCCGTGGCACTCCGACTATTTTCAAAACCTGCTTCAATTCCTCCTCTATCCTGGTAAGAGGAACCTTCGTCCGATATTCTTCCGGTTTGGATACGCCATCAAACTCTTCTTCGAAGTACTCCCTTATTTCGATAACGTAATGAATCCTGTCAGGAACTACCTCTATCTCGGAAGTACCGGTTACCTCTATATAACGTTCGCCCACCTGAGCGGGCAGCGGAAAGGGGATGAACATGAAGATCAACAATAAAAGATTGAAAACACGCATAACAGTCTATTTACAGGTTTACCGGGAATCTACATGATCGTCCGGTCATCTATGATCCTGTAGTCCATATCTGAACGGGGCTGGAAAACAGGAGTAAAACATGATTGATAAATTTCCATAAAACACATTAAAATCCACCCCTCCCTGACAATGGAAGGGGTAGATTCACTCCCGGTCTATTTTCGATTATCTTCTTTCCGGAGAACCAAGAAAGACTCCGAGGGTTTAAAATGAGGGACCTTGCGAGCCGGGATGCATATGGTTGTGTGCTGTTGGATATTCTGTGCCTTCTTTGCCGCCCTTTTCTTCAAAGAAAAGGTCCCGAATCCGCGCAGGAATACAATTCTCTCTCTGCCGAGTGCATCCTTCACGCATTTCATGAAACTCTCGATTACCAGGCCAACGGTCCTGCGATCGATTCCAAGCTCCTCAGAGACCCGGTTTATAATATCTGCTTTAGTCATATCTGAATTTTAATGTTCACACTATTTTTATCATTCAGGGACAAAGGAAAATTTCCACCGCCAAGGAGTAGCCTGTTCCTCAGATATGTTCCTGCCCGATACCGTCCATACCGTTTGAATAAACGTCATTGTTTCTTCAGCAAGTCACGTATTTCTGAAAGTAACTTTTCCTCGTTGCTCGGGACAGGTGGGGGCAAGGGTGTCTCTTCTTTTTTGCGCCTGAGATTGGAGAGCAGGCGGATGAACAAGAAAATGGCAAAAGCGATGATCACAAAATCCAGCATGGTCTGTATGAAGTTTCCATAGTTTATCGTGACGGCCGCCTGTTCGACCCCATCAACTACCCTAGCGGGTTCCAATTCCCATCTCAGTTCCGAGAAGTTGGTTCCGCCTACCAGCAACCCTATCGGTGGCATGATGATGTCTGCCACCACTGAAGATATTATTTTCCCGAAGGCACCGCCAATAATCACACCCACGGCCATGTCTACTACGTTTCCACGCATGACAAACGCCTTAAAATCCAGTAAAAAACTACTTTTTGACATCTTTTTTTATTTTAGTTGATAATAATGTATCAAACAAAGGTGGATAACAGAGAAACGTGTCTCGGGGTCATCCACCTTCCCTTCATCGTTGTCTGTCGCTATGCTGAGAAATGGCTTTCCACACTATGGCACTGGCCAGACCTCCTGTCAGTGGAGCGACGATAAATAGCCAAAGCTGTGAGATCGCGCCTCCTCCCTCGAAAAGTGCGGGTCCTATGCTGCGCGCGGGATTTACTGATGTTCCGGTGATGGGAATACATACGATATGCACCAGGACAAGCGTCAGCCCGATGACCAGGCCCGCCAGTTTACCGGCCCCTTTCTTTTTATCCGTGGCTCCCAGCGCCACAAGAACGAAAATAAACGTAAAGACGGCCTCAGCGATAAAGGCCTGCAACATTTCCCCCTCAGCAAAGCCGTTGCTCCCTGTCATGGTAGGGCCGGCATGTGGCCCCGTAGATACCAGTATGAAAAGTACGGCTGATCCGAGAATCCCCCCGATTATCTGGAAAATAATGTATAACAGGGCATCCTTGCCCCCCATTCCTCCCGAGCAGTACATGCCCAGTGTGATCGCCGGATTTATATGGCATCCGGATATTCCGCCAATAGCGTATGCCATGGCGACCACCGACAGCCCGAAGGCTATGGCAACTCCCAGGGTACCCACCCCGGTGGTGACCGCACCGGGCATATCCCCGGCAAAAACAGCACTTCCGCATCCCATCAAAACAAGGATCATTGTCCCGATCATTTCAGATACATACCTGTTCATAGCATTTCAAATTACATGTAGAATAAATATAGTTAATACATTCTGTTCAAGTGAATGCATCTTTCCGGTATTTTCCGGATCGCATTTAACGGCTACTGGATTCCGTTCCCGCGTTGATCGTACAGATGCTTACCCGGTTCCAGTCGGGCTCCTCGAACATGTTCCCTACTCCCTGGCCCTCGGCTACAATCCGTTCTTCTGCAATTCCATACTTGCCCACCAGCATTTTTTTCACGGCCTCCGCTCTTTGTCGGGCGATCCGCTCGTTAACTTCCACGCTTCCCTCAGGAGAGGCATAACCCTTGATGAGCACACTTGCTCCCTTATGGTTCTTTAAATAAGTAGCGATACGTTCGACATTCGGGAGTTGGGAGTTGTCAACTGTCGTCCTGCCCTGGCGGAAAGTTATGACGGATTCCAGCGTCTTTTTAGTGTTGTCAATGGTGTCTTTCACAATTTTTGGTTCCTGGTTGCGGCATTTGTCCAGTGCGGCCTCCAGTTCCGTTACCTTTCGCACTGCCTCCTGCAATGCCTCGGCATCTTTACCGGCCTGTGTATGAAGTTCATTAATTTTTGCGTTCAAGACATCCACCTCCTGCTGGTCGTAAGCTCTCACTTTTGTAAAGTGGTGTTTCCCGTTACTACATCCGAAATGATACTTCAGACCAACGGATATTTCCCATACGGCCCGTCCGGAATGGAAACGTACGGCTTCGGAACCCATAGCATTCATGTCATAGACCAGGGCAGGTTTCAGTGCCAATGTCCATGCCTTGCTCTCTCCCAGGTTGAAATTAAAGTTCAGGCCCAGTTTTGTTGACATGCTGTTCTGATCGGAACCCGTTTCCCGGTTCATATAATAATGCAACCATCCGATTCCGGCCACCGCTTCGATTTCAAAAGGTCTGGGAACCCCGGTATAGGTCCCAAGGAGATTGTTCAGGTTCACCAACCCCAACAGACTGACATTGGAGCGGTCGAAAATGGTCCTGCTTTGTGAGGTGTTAAAGCTTCCGACCGCCTCCAAACCGAAACCGAAAACCGGTGTCAATTGTTTATTCAGTTCTATCCCCGTGATCGGGCGCATGTTTCCAAAGAAAGAATGATGTGTTAACGGGGTTGTTCCTCCCGCACTGATCCCGATGGACCAGTTGTCCAGAAACTTGTTACCCTCTACTGCAGTCTGGGCATTTGTGTGATACATAAAAACACCAGACAAAAACAAACTGATAAAAATTTTCTTCATCATAAGGTTTAATTTTTAATTATTTTGCAAAAATCGAAATTTATTCAAAAACACATGTTTTCATTCCAGCTCTTTTTTTTGTCATTTTAGCTCTTTAATGCAAAGAAACTGGCTGTATGGATGACCTTCAGAAGTGATTCTTTTTCTTTTGGAAGAAGTGGCATTCAAAAGAAGAGTATTCATAAGTTTTAATATTTTGATTGTTAAACTACAAAGACACAAGTTTTTTCCATTCATGTGAATCACAAGTATTATCATGAGCGATCATTCTGCCTGCTTCCCCATGAAAAGCAGTGTCGATCTGTTTATTAGCAATGCAAAAACATGGACAATTATATTTATAATTTTGCAGCAATACAATCATAGCATAAGCGGTTTTATGCTTATTAATCATTCTCGATAATCATCCAAACCTGTTGCACGTCCATCCGGTCATGTAAAGTAAAATTCCCAGGCCTGGCGGAGAAATGCCCCGTATTACTCCTCCTGACCTGGGAATAGAATGATGCGGATGAGATTCCCGCACTGTTTCAATCCATTTTCATCACTATCTGAACATTCGGGTTATTTGCTATCCAGGGCATTCCAATAATCCATGTTGGTAACCCGTTCCAGCAGGACTTTTCTGTCCCCTTCACGGATATTGTCCGCAGCAGTGGCGGAGATAATGGCCGCACGCTTACCCACGCCACGCCATTTAATCATCCGGGCGGGAACTCCACGCCCGATCAGGGCGGCATGCACCTTTTCAGCACGCCGTGCGGAAAGGGTCAAGTTATAGGAGTCGCTTCCTTTGGCGTCCGTGTAGCCCGTGATAAGGAAACGGCTGTCCGGATAGCTTTTCAGTAGCTCTGCCAGCCTGTCAAGCGTTCTTTCCGAAGTGGCTGTTATGACATCCCTGTCAAATTCAAAATGGATATTCTCCAAGAGATCACACGCCATAGTGTCAATAATGGCCGGAACCTCCACCTTTTTCTCAACCACCCGCTCGACGATTCTTTCCACGGGTTTCTCTATCTCCACATATCGTACCACCGGAGCCGCATGTTTGCTCTTTCCGCCAATACGCCAGATGACACTGGCAGAAACCTGAACGAAGTGGGGAAGCCCCTTCTGCACGGGCAGAAGGTATTCACCTTGTAACCCCAGCCCGAACGAGTTGCTTAACCAGGCTTTCACACCCGCCCCGAAAGACAGGGGAACAAACGAGTTTTTGTCGGATGAACGCCCGTCAGGATTCCAGATGTCGGAAGACTCCCAATATGCCTGTCCGGTTGGATCATCCTCAAAGTTGCCGCCATATACGGAAGCAAAGTCTTTATGCAGATAGTTCACACCTACCCTGAGATAAGGTTCAACCCATTGGGATCTGAGCAGGGGAGTAAAGCGGAATTGTAGCCCCAGTCCCCCCATGTACAGTAAATCACGTTTCCTGTCATCACCTGCGGTACGGTTGTTGTTTTTCGTCAAACCGACGCTTCCCTGCAAATCCAGGTAAAACCACCGGTTCAATTCCCGTGCGATGTACAAGTTTGCCCCTCCCATCAGATGATTCGCTTTCAGGTTATAAAAGTAGTTGTCCGGCGTACTCCGGAAACCAGTGACTGACACCCGACTCCAGTTTATCAGCGAACCGCCGAGACCGATCTCCCAGGCTTTTGATTCCTTTTCTGACAGTCCGTCATGCGTCACCTCTGCCTGGAGAGGCACACGACGGGTCGTTTTCGTGTCCTGTCCTCTCACCGCCAGAGAGACCAACAGCAAGGAGAGACACACAAAGCATATCGTTATTTTTTTTCTTCATATTCAATTATCCAATAAATAAATCAATTCATCCAGTCGACAGGACAATCCTTGATTGGCAAGGGCATCCGCTTGGACCAGTCCGCAAAATCAACTAAATAGTACTTATCTTCCTCTTTTAACAGATAGTAAGCGTAACGCCCACGGTACTCGTTAGATATATTATATGTTATTTTATCAGTGCTTTCTGTCCGTCGTCTGATATCCAGACCAATCCAGTTATTGGGATAAGTGCTTGTCAGTTTAAAGCGCTTGCCTCCCGTTGACAACGGCTTGGATCCGGTATGTACAGTTCCTCCCGTTCCATTGATGAAAGTACGCATTTCTATAAATACAGCCCGATTTTCTTCCAGCTCTGATGCCGGCAACTTGCCTTCCGGATGTTTCCAAACATTGGTTCCTTCCTCTTTTGTAAATTTATCTTGCCCTGTCGGGTAAGCGTATGTTTTATAAAAATCCTGTAAATTATCCGTGTCAATCTCTCCCCACATGGTGGTAATACCCTGCTTGATTTCAATAAACACACTGTTTTCTTTAAAAGATGGGGCCGGATACACTTCCGGGACATGTATCTTGTCCTGCAAATATATAGTCTGTCCATAGTCATTATAACTTCCCGTACCATCACCAAAATACAGTGCCGCATAATTGTCTGTTTGGTCCCATTCATATTTCGCCAACTTGCCGACAGTATCATTCTTCGCCACATTTGCCTTCTCCGTCTCTGTCAAAACCAACGGACGAATGATGTAGAGATATGAGTTTCCATTGCTATAGCGGACTAACTGATCTTTGTCCACATTTCCTTCGTTGACAGGCCGGTTTATATCTTTAACCCTGGCCGATTTCATACTATTATAAGGAGTAGTAATGGACGTCGGATACTTATCCCATTCTCCATCCACTTGACGCTCGAATCTGTAATATACATTTAGTGTCCTATAAATATCTATCGACGTATTAGAATAATTAGACAGATATGCGCTTGTAATGATAGCTCTAACATTGATCCTATTCGGCACCAACGTGTTGCCCGCACTCGTTTCCTGCGTTCCATCAACCGTTACAGTCACACTTCCTTTCCTTTCTGATAAACCCTTATTGTCTGGCAATTTATCCCATGTGACCTTGAACTGCCCTTCCTCGTTTGTGATAAATGCATCCGTAGAAGATACACCGGGTAAGTCGCTCACTTTTACTCCGGCTGTGACCTTTTTGCCGGTCTTGTCATACACGGTAAATAGAACCGAACCGTCCGAAGGTACAACATACTCTTTCAGGGAAGAGTTCCAGTATTCAGGAATAACATTGTATTTTCCAACTTCTATCTCGATAACAGAGGATTTTCCGGTCAGGAAATCCCAGAAATCAGTCTGCTTGTTCCGGTCCGCCGGCCATTTTTGGTCAGGATTATGCGGGTTGTCCACATCACCGGACGAGATATACTCTTTCCAAAGCTCGTAGGCACTTTTACCGTTGGCTCCGTTAGCTCCATCCTTTCCGTCCTTTCCATCTTTGCCATCCTTACCGAAAGCGGGCTTGCCTGTATCCGTTCCATTTATATACCAGTTGCCGTTATCGCCAATGGCAACCTCGGGAGATTTCCCGTCCTGCCCAACGGCCTTTTTCCCGGTATCCGTTCCGTCCACAAACCAGTTGCCGTTATCGCCGATGGTGACCGTAGGAGGCACGGCATCCTTTCCGTCCTTTCCATCTTTGCCATCCTTACCGAAAGCAGGCTTGCCTGTATCCGTTCCGTTAATATACCAGTTGCCGTTATCGCCAATGGTGACTGTCGGCGGTATAGCATCACGACCATTCGTTCCGTCTTTACCGTCTTTACCATCCTGACCATCACGCCCACGTGCGCCGATACCGGTATCCTCTTTCCCAATGAACCAGTTGCCGTTATCACCTATATGCGGTGTCTGTCCGTCCTCTCCGCTGGCTCCGGTCAGGAAACGCCAGAAATCCTGTACCGTGTTGTTTTCGGAGGGCCATTTCTCGCCGGGATTATGCGGGTCGTCCACGCTACCGCTGGCAATCATGTCTTTCCACTGCTCGAAAGCACTCTGACCATCCTTCCCGTCTTTGCCATCTTTTCCCTTGAGAAACTTGAAGAAGTCAGCGACTTCTGTCTGATCCTTCGGCCAGTTGACGGTTCCATCCGCAACTTTTTCCTTCCAAAACTCGTAGGCTGAAAGCCCCGTATCACCTTTGGGCCCCTTGGGCATGGTGATATCCACGTCTGTACAGGATGTCATGAATGACACTATGACCATGCCGCACAGAACTGATGATTTGAATAAATTCATGTAATTGTTTAATTTTAAATATATAAAATGAGGAATAAATCAATATAATCAATACCTAAAATAATTCCTTGATTTACGGAAAAACGAGCAGTAAAAATTAACCATACTTGTTATAGTTATTAATATTAATAATATATTTTTTGCAAAATAAGATGAATATTTTAATTTTTAACTTATCAATTTAGCTCTATTTTTTAACAATTCGTTCAGTAATCATGATTTTATTAATAAATAAACCGTATTTTTGGCCTATATCAATATTTATATTTGAATATGTACATTAAAATTCCTGCATAATCAGATGCAACCGACTATAACAAGAAATACCATACGGTTGTTATGGTCACTTTGATCATCTAACAATTTCGTCTTCAGACAATCCGTTCTTGTAATCAATAACTTGAAGCGTTTAAAAATCAGGAAGTACGGTATATTTTGGACCTTTTTCTTTCTTGTATGTTATTTCCCCACTCCCGGCTGTTGTCTTTTAGCACGCAGCATTTCTGCCACTTTCTTTTCCGTCCAACGCTCGAAGTCCTCCACCTCTTTCCTGATCTTCCATATTAGCTTCCTGTCCCTGTTCCACTCGAAGCAGTTCTCCAGCCTGTCAAGTGTCTTGGCGTCCGCATTTCCCGACATCAGAACGTAGCGGTATTTGAGCCGCCAGCCCCTTTTAAGCTGCCATGCGTTATGCACCAGCGAAAAAAGAAACAATTCCACGATGGTGACTTGAACAAGATACGACCTGGAATATGTCACGTTGAAACTATGGCTGTGGTTTACTTTCAACCCTTCCAACCGGTCTATCTGTCGGCTCAACTGTTGCAGGTACTCGTCCGTTGCTGCACCCTTGTTCTTTCATCCGTCATCCTGAACAGGACTTTGTTCGCCTGGAGTGTTTTATGCATTTCCAGCACGTCCTGACCGCCTGCGGTGTCTTTCCTAGACAGATGCAGACAGCCTGCCACATTATATCAAGTTGCTCCTTGGTCAGTTATCCTTTTCCCTGCTATTTTCCATGGCTGCGTAATTTTCGGTTTGCGCTCTTGGCGAAGAATTGCTTAAATTCGCTATTATTCAACAATTTGCGCTGTTCAACCAACTTGGTAAAACTATATAAAAACAACTGTTTTACTACTAAGGTAGAAATTTACGCTTATTATCCGTTTTTGATCAGGTGTGAGAGTTTCGGATCCGCCTTGATGCGCTCGATCTCGTCAGCGACAATCTGCTTAACCTCGCTCTTGATGCGGTAGTAGTTGGCATCAATCTGCTGCTGCATGGTGTCGTTGCCATCCTTATCGGTGAAGTCGATGATCTGCGGTATCTTCACGTAGCGGGCGGTCTCCCGCCTAACCTTCTCGTTATCCACTACAATCTCGGCATGGAAAATCTTCTGCTCGATGCGCTCGTCGAAGTTGTCGGCTACCGCCCCCACGAACATGCCCTGCGTGAGGTTGGAAATCTTGCTTGCCGGAATAAGGCTGTCCATCTGGGTGTTGATGGAGACGGAAGTCTCGTTCCGGTTGATGGTCATGTTCTGCCGTTTCTGCAGGACCTTTCCGAAGCGTTCGGAGAGCGTCTTGGCGGTTTCCGCAACTACCTGACCTGCAAATACATTGCCGACCGTGTTACAGATTACGGCGCTTTCCTTGTCACCGTAGTCACGCTTCAACTGAGAGAAATCCTGAAAGCCGAGCATGACGGCTACCTTGTTGCTTCGAGCGGTGGCAATGAGGTTATCCAGCCCACGTATGTAAATGGTGGGCAGCTCGTCGATAATCACGGAGGATTTGAGACGTTTCTTCTTATTGATGAGCTTGACAATGCGGGAGTTGTACAATCCCAAAGCCGCCCCGTAGATGCCCTGACGGTCGGGATTGTTGCCGACTACCAGCACTTTCGGCTCTTTGGGATTGTTGATGTCGAGGGTGAAATCGTCCGCCGTCATCACCCAGTAGAGAGCCGGGGAGATCATGCGGGAAAGCGGTATCTTGGCACTGGCAATCTGCCCCTGCAACTGCTCCACCGCCGAGCTTTCCCATGCGTCCATGAAGGGAGAAAGGTAGTTCTCAAGCTCCGGGTACGAGGTCAGGATGGGGAAAATGTCGGCATACTTGCGGTTCAGGAACTCGATGGCATGGGGGAAGGTGCAATACTTGCCGTTCTTGTAGATTTTGAGATACCATATAATACTGGCTAACAGAATGATAGGCGATTCCACGAAGAAATCGCCCTGCTTGGAAATCCACGTGCGGTTCAAATTTAACATTATCGTGTAGGCACTCTCGTAGGCATCGCTGATGTCGGTCATGAAGTCGGGATGGATGGGGTTGCAGCGGTGGCTTTCCCTCGGATTGTCGAAGTTTATCACGTAGAACTTGGGCTTGACCTTGTAGCTGTCCAAGTGGGCGAGCAGGTGGTTGTAGGCTATCTCGGCGAGGTCGGGGTACTTGAAATCATACAGGAAGAGCGAATAGCCCTTCTCGATGGTCTGTTTGATATACTGGTTGATTATCGCATAGGACTTGCCCGAACCGGGCGTACCCAAGACCATCGTCGCACGGAAGGGATTGACAAGGTTAATCCATCCGTCATACGCCCTTCCCCTGAACCAGAAGCGGGTGCGGAGATTGACAGAATACTCGTTCTCCTTCAGTTCGGTCTCCTGCATGAAGGATTCGTTCTCGACGTTGAACACGTCTTCGAGCAGGTCGGTCTTCAGCAGGCGTGACATCCACAGCCCTGCCATGAGCAGGCAGATATACCCGACGGTAAGGGTGGCGATATACAGCACGGTGTCTGCCGGAAGCGACAGAGGAAGGGCGAGCAGCCACCAGTTGCCGAAAAAGAGCAGCAAGCCGGATACGCCGCAAAGGATGATCCTGCGCCACGTGATTTTCTGCTCCTTCACGCCCTTTGTGCCGAGGCAGCTAAGGGCGAGGAACAGCACGGCGAAGAGCTTCGTCCAGAGGATATTGGAGAACAGCCCGGCGGTACGCTGGAAGCCGAGCAATATCCTATCGACCACGCCGATGTCGATGCCCCATTCCCGGACGGACTGGTAACAGAACCAATAAATATTGATGACTACAAATAAAATGCTTATCGCACGCATGAACTCCATGACTTTGGCGAGTCCACGCAAATCGTCTTCGTTTTGCATAATTCGTTGAATTTTAAGTTGATTATTGTTGCCTGCCGTACTTGCGCCTCTTTTTCTTTTTGCGCTGCGGCGGTACGGGCTGGTCACCGGACGCTCCGCCGGGTACGAGGGCAAAGAGGTTGAAGGAGGCCGCCACGTTTTGGGTAGTGCCGTCCTTGTGGTCGGGACGATAGCCGGTATGTCCGTCCCATTGGGATGCGCCCGTATGCTCCTGCTGCCGGGTGGGATGTTCCACTCCGGCGGAGGGTTGCGGCAGGTGAATGCCTTCCTGCTCGGCGAAAAGGTCGTTGAACACGCCTGCGGAAAACTCCTTGCCCAGACGGGAGCCGTTGAAGACGGCTTTGGCGGCATGGTCGATGAAGGTCGCCCCATAGATGCGCCCGGCTTCATTCTGACGGAATACCACGCCGATTCCCTGCCGCATGAGTTCCCGCTCGAACTGCGC
Source organism: Bacteroides sp. BFG-637 (assembly GCF_024793605.1). Lineage (NCBI taxonomy): Bacteria > Pseudomonadati > Bacteroidota > Bacteroidia > Bacteroidales > Bacteroidaceae > Bacteroides > Bacteroides sp. BFG-637. The sequence goes on from NZ_JANUPD010000002.1 coordinate 2,554,349, forward strand.
CCGGTCATGCCCTGCGGTCTGCATGGCGGCTGCAACCTTTTCGGCGGTGGCGGCGGCGACCTCCTTGTGGGTCTTTTCCCATGCGGCAGCGTTGTGCATCCGCCTTTCGAGGGCAGCGATGCCCGCCTCCTTGCCGAACACGGAGGACTTGAAGGGCTTGCCGACCTTGTTGCCCTCCCTGTCAGTTGCCGAATAGGTCAAGCCGTGATACTCCCGCCCGCCGTATTCCCCCTTTACCTCGTCCACCGTGATGCCGTAAAGGGAAAGCACGGCACGGTATTCGCCCAATGTACGGAAACGCCACTCCCGGGCGAGCGGGCGGATGACTCCTGCCAACTGTCCCTTGAGATTGCCGTCCCCGTAACCGACGGGCGACAAGGGCAGCCCCTCCTTCCACTGCTTGGGCGTAGCCGGGACAAAACCGAACTGCCGTTCCAGTTCCCGGCAAACCTTCATCGAACGCCCGTGCTCGTAGCTGTCGGAAATCGCCCGCCCGGTTTCGTCCACCCGGACGGAGACGATGTGCAGGTGCTCCCGCCCGATGTCGTTGTGGCGATAGACGATATAGGGCTGGTCGCCGAAGCCCATGCGCCGCATATACTCCTCCGCCAAGCTGACAAACCGCTCTTCACTCAAGCAATCCTTCGGGTCGGGATTGAGGGAGATGTGCAGGACGGGCTTCTCGGTCTTGCGGTTGGCTGTGAGGTAGTCACCGAACGAGCGGGAAAGATGCCCTATCGTGTAGGGGTTATCGCCCTGCGGCTCGATAATCCGGCTGGTGAAAAGCACGTCGGCGTGCCGTTCGTCCACCTTCAACTGGTTGTAGGCAAGCACCCCGTACAGGCTGCTTCCGTGCGAGATCTTGGCTATCATCGGACGGGGTATTTGCTCTGGAACTCCTCCACCAGTGCGGAAATCCGCTTGCTTAACTCGACCAGTTCAAGGGTGTGCCGCTCCAGCTTGTAGAGGAAAGCGAGGGCTTTCTTCTCCGAGAAATTGGATTTGAGCGCACGCACGCATTGGTTGTAGTTCGTGCCTATGGCACGGAACTGCGAGTGGAAAGTGGTCAGGCGCATGTAGAAATCCTGCGTCCCCTTATCCAGTTTAATAACCTTAATCTCCCTGCCGAAAAGTGCGGAAACGATAAACTCCGCCTTGGTCGCCTTGCCCGACTCGTCGAAAAGCGCGAGGAAACGGGCGTTGTCCCCGTCATCCAGACGGAACACGTAGCGGTGGCGCATCTTGTCGGGCTTGGGCTTTCGCCCGTGGTTGCCCGCATACTTCTTCTGATTGTCCATCATCCTGTAAAATTTTAAGTGAAACATGGTCTGAAAACGCCGTATGCCTACGGCTCTCCCCGTGAGCAGCCCCCGACTCTGGAGGGGGATGCCACATTGAGGGGGCAAGGTGGTGGTGAGGCACGAAATTCATTTCGAGTGCCGCAGCACACAACTTGCCATTTTCGTTTGAAAATAAAATCCGTCCTGCCGGACAGATTGAGGATGCCCTTGCCTGCTGCGGAGTGCCGGGGCACTCCCTCGGGCGGTTGCCGCTCTTTTTCATTCTTACTCTATTTTTGTTTCCGCCTGCAAAGTAACAGCCCTTTTCCCGTCCGGTCACCATGCCCGGATGCGACAAACCTACGGGTGTAAGGACAATGTGCGCCACATTGATAATCAGCTATATAATCCATCGATAATTTACTATTCTTTTGCATCGTGAAAGCAATCAGACAGTTGTCCGGAAGGACATATAAACAGGCGGTCGGACAAGTGAACGGCTGACCGGATAAACTGCCGGACAGATGATGGTTTTACCGGACGGTTAAACGTTTAGCCGGATAAATGGCTAAACAGCTAAACGGTCAATCGGGCGGTTGGATGACCGGATGAACGGCTGGATAAATGAACGAATGAATAGAGAAATGGCTGCATAGGCAACCGGATGACAAACTAACTGAATGACGATATGGACAGACAGACATTAAATGTGGCTTTCGCCACACAAAAAGGCGGCATCGGTAAGACCGCCCTGACTGTACTGGTGGCAGGTTACCTGCACTACCGCCTGGGCTATCCGCTGGCGGTGATTGACTGCGACTTCCCGCAGTACAGCCTGTACGAGATGCGGGAGCGTGACAGCCGGGCTGTACTGGAGAACGAATACCTGAAACGGGCGGCTTACGAACAGATGCGGCAACCGGGGCGTGCCGCCTATCCGGTGCTCAAGTGCCGGGTGGAGCAAGCCCCCGATACGGCAAGGGATCTGGCAACAGAAAACCGCTACGATCTGCTTTTCTTCGACCTGCCGGGCACGGTGAACTCGGCGGGCATTCTACGCACAATCGCACAGATGGACTACATCTTCGCCCCGATAAGTGCGGACAAGGTGGTGCTGGAAAGCACACTCGCTTTCCTCGACGTGTTGCAGCGGATGATGTTAGGTAAAGAAACAACGAGCCGTTTGAAAGGGCTCTATCTTTTCTGGAACCTGGTGGACAGGCGGGAAACAAGCGGACTGTACCGGAAATACGAGCAGGTGGTTGCTGAAATGGGGTTACCCATGCTACAGACACGAATCCCAGACACGAAACGTTTCCGCAAAGAGGCGGACAGGGGGAATCGGATGGTGTTCCGCTCCACCTTGCTACCCCCTGACAAGCGGATGATTGCTGGAAGTGGCATCCCTGAACTGGCCCGTGAGATATTATCCATTCTTAAACTGGGAGATTATGAAGAAGCGGTGGAATGAGGAACCTATCGACGAGGAACTGCTGATGCGAATGATGGCAGGCGAAAAGGTGCGCTCTGACGGGAATGGCGGTGCGGAGGACACGGAAGAGGGGGAAACCGGGAGAAGGGGAACTGCTGTACCCATGGAGAAGGTGCGGGGAGGGAAAACGGCGAATGCGAAACGGTGCAAGCCAAGGCAGACTTCGGACTATGAAACGACCTACCTCAAAGGTATGGACATTCCTGCCCGTTACGGCAAGCCGGTCTATGTGCGACGCGAGTATCACGAGCGCATCGCTAAAATCTCGGTGATGCTGACGGGTGGCAGGGTGTCTCTCTCGGCATACATTGACAACGTGCTGGCGCAACATTTCGAGCAGTATCGGGAGGAGATCGAGGAGGCATACGCCGGAAAACTGGAAAACTTATTTTGAAAAGAAAGGAGGAGACAATGATACTGAAATTATTGATCCTTGTCCTGACGGTGTACTACATCTGGGTATTTTGGAAATATTACCGGCAGGATATTACCGGGCTGTTCGAACGTACGGAAAAGTACGGGACGGAAAAGGAGCCGGAACAACCGGGTGAGCCGTACACGGTCATGGGCAGAAGTACTTACCAGCCCTTTATGGAACGGAACGAGGCGGGGGAAGAAACGGACGATGCCCGGAACAAAACGGGTGGAAACGAATCTAAAGCCGGAAACGTGGAGGAATCTGGAACGGCGGACGACGGGGCGGATTACTCCGACATCGAGCCGGAAGAGGACGAGGAGGAGGAATACGTGCCCACACCAGAAGAGGTTAGGGAACTGGAGGAGGAAGAAGAACTGGGGGCTTATTATTCGGACGGCAATCCCGATTTCGCCACGGGATACTCCTTCGAGGACCTGAAGAAGGTACACCGGGTGCTGGTGTCGGACGATGCGGACGAAAAGGCGGAACGGGAGGCTCGTGAGGTGTTGCCCTCGGTGATGGGGTCGGATATCTGGGAACCGATGCTGGATGCATTCGAGGGTGCACGGCAGCGTGTCGCCCGACTGATGAAAAATCATAATGTTTAACTAAAAATGTTCAAGACAAATGAGAAAAAAGAAATTCTTTTTGATTGCGGCCTGCCTGACGGCTGCAATGGGTGCTATGGCACAAGGAAACGGGCAAGCAGGCATTACGGAAGCTACACAGATGGTCACCTCGTATTTCGAGCCAGGCACGAAATTAATTTACGCCATTGGTGCTGTGGTAGGGTTAATCGGAGGGGTGAAAGTATATGGAAAGTTCAGCAGCGGGGACCCCGACACGTCAAAGACGGCGGCGTCGTGGTTCGGAGCCTGCATTTTCCTGATTGTGGCGGCCACTATCCTGCGTTCCTTCTTCTTGTAAAACTTCGGATCATGGACTTGGAAATCAATAAGGGGATTGGCAGGAACGTGGAGTTCAAGGGACTGGAAAGCCAGTACCTTTTCATCTTCTGCTGCGGTCTGCTCGCCGTGTTCGTGGTATTCGTCATCCTGTACATGGCGGGTGTGAACCAGTGGGTGTGCATTGGCTTCGGTGCAGTTTCAGCCACGTTCCTTGTATGGCTCACCTTCCGCCTGAACGAGAGATACGGTACCCATGGGCTGATGAAGGCAGCCGCCCGAAAGCGGCATCCGAGATACGTGCTGAACCGCCTGAAATTTCCCCGGTTATTCACCTTTAAACATTGGAAAAAATGAGAAATGTAATGAAAGCGACAACGTTGGAAAGCAAGTTTCCGCTGCTGGCGGTGGAAAACGGCTGCATCGTGAGCAAGGAGGCGGATGTGACAGTCGCCTTCAAGGTGGAATTGCCCGAGTTGTTCTCCGTGATGGGGAGCGAGTACGAAGCGATCCATTCGGCTTGGCACAAGGCGGTAAAGGTACTGCCGGATTACTCCATCGTGCATAAGCAGGACTTCTTCATCGAGGAGAAGTACCGGCCGGAAACGGACAAGGATGATCTGAGCTTCCTTAGCCGCTCGTTCGAGCGACACTTCAATGAACGCCCATTCCTGAACCATTTCTGCTACCTGTTCCTTACCAAGACGACGAAGGTGCGCAGCCGTCAGGAGAGCACCTTCAGCACGCTGTGCAAGGGCAGGATTATCCCGAAAGAGATAGAGGACACGGAAACGGTGACGAAGTTCCTTGAAGCCGTCGGGCAGTTCGAGAAGATCATGAACGACAGCGGGTTCGTCACACTCCGCCGCCTTGCGACGGACGAAATCACGGGGACGGAACGGTCCGCAGGCATCGTGGAGAAGTACTTCTCTCTCGCAGGGCGACACGACGGTATTGAAGGACATCCAGCTGAACCCGGAGGAGATGCGTATCGGCGACGACTTCCTCTGCCTGCATACCCTCTCGGACACGGAGGATCTGCCGGGCAAGGTGGGTACGGACAGCCGTTATGAACGGCTCTCGACCGATCGTTCGGACTGCCGCCTGTCGTTTGCCGCCCCGGTGGGCCTGCTGCTGGATTGTAACCACGTGTACAACCAGTACATTTTCATTGATGACCACACGGAGAACCTGAAACGCTTCGAGCAGACCGCCCGGAACATGCACTCGCTCTCCCGCTACTCCCGTTCCAACCAGATAAACAAGGCCTGGATCGAGGAATATCTGAACGAGGCACATTCGAAAGGGTTGACATCGGTGCGTTGCCACTGCAACGTGATGGCATGGAGCGATGACCGGGAGGAGCTTAGACGAATCAAGAACGAGGTGGGCAGCCAGCTCGCCCTGATGGAGTGCAAGCCGAGGTATAATACCGTGGACGTGCCGACCCTTTTTTGGGCGGCGATACCGGGGAACGAAGGGGACTTCCCTTTCGAGGAGAGTTTCTACACGTTCATCCCGCAAGCCCTGTGCTTCTTCACCGAAGAAACGAACTACAAGGACTCGCTCTCGCCCTTCGGCATCAAGATGGTGGACAGGATGACGGGCAGACCGCTGCATCTGGACATTAGCGACTTGCCGATGAAGAAAGGCGTGATCTCGAACCGCAACAAGTTTGTCCTCGGTCCGAGCGGAAGCGGCAAGTCGTTCTTTATGAACCACCTTGTGCGCCAGTATTACGAGCAGAACAGCCACATCGTACTGATCGACACGGGCAACTCGTATCAAGGACTGTGCGAGCTGATCCATCGCAAGACCAAGGGCGAGGACGGGATTTATTACACGTACACGGAGGAGAAGCCCATTAGTTTCAATCCTTTCTTCACGGACGACTACAAGTTCAGTGTGGAGAAGAAGGACAGCATCAAGACGCTGCTGCTGGCGCTGTGGAAGGGCGAGGACGAGAAAGTCACGAAGACGGAGAGCGGCGAGCTGGGCAGTGCGGTGTCGGCGTACATCCGCAGGATACAGCAGAACCGGAGCATCGTCCCCTCGTTCGACACCTTCTACGAGTACATGCTGAACGATTACCGGAGGGAGCTGGCTGCAAGGGACATCAAGGTGAGCCGGAAGGATTTCAATATCGACAACTTCCTGACCACGCTCAGACAGTATTACCGTGGCGGTCGTTATGACTTCCTGCTGAACTCGAAAGAGAACATCGACCTGCTACACAAGCGGTTCATCGTCTTCGAGATTGATGCGGTGAAGGACAACGCCGAGCTGTTCCCCGTGGTAACAATCATCATCATGGAAGCCTTTATCAACAAGCTGCGCCGCCTGAAAGGGGTGCGGAAGATGCTGATATGCGAGGAGGCTTGGAAAGCCCTTTCCTCACCGAGCATGAGTGAGTATTTAAAATATCTATACAAGACCGTCAGGAAATATTTCGGCGAGGCGATTGTCGTCACGCAGGAGGTGGACGACATCATCTCGTCCCCCATCGTGAAGGAGGCTATCATTACTAACTCGGACTGCAAGATCCTTTTGGACCAGAAGAAGTACATGAACAAGTTTGACGGCATCCAGTCGATGCTTGGGTTGACGGACAAGGAGAAGTCGCAGATACTCTCCATCAACCTCGCCAACCATCCCGGACGGAAGTACAAGGAGGTATGGATCGGTCTGAACGGGGTGCAGTCGGCGGTGTACGCCACGGAGGTGTCGTCCGCCGAGTACCTGACGTACACGACGGAGGAAAGCGAGAAGACGGAGGTGTTCGCACTGGCGGAAGAACTGGGCGGTGACCTGGAACTTGCCATCCGGCGGCTGGCGGAAACAAAATACAAGTGATTCAAATCATTTAACAACCAATAAAAAGAAACAGTATGAAAGAAGAACCTATGTAAAAGCCATCCGTATGGGTTGGGGCGAAGGAAGTGTCTATTTTTCCACGGAACCCGGCACAACACCGGACGAATATGTGGATGAGATCTGTATGACGCAGGAGCATACCATCATGGGATGGATATATGTTTTTAAGGGGGTAAAAGACGGGCGTACCGTTTTCAGCATGTACAATGCGACCAATGTCACCCTCTATTACAAGACTGTGGAAGTCGAGGAATAGCCGGGGCAGGACGGTTGGCTGCATGCTCAAATGTCCAGTCAGCTAAACAGTTGAACGGCCAAATGTCCAAACGATTGAACATGCAAACGGCTAAACGGTATGGAAAAAAGACTTTTTGTAAAACTTTAAAATAGAACCAATATGAGACGATTGAATCTGATCCTGCTGCTGTCTGCGGTGACGGTGGCACTGGCGTTTGTCATTTCCTGCAAGGAAACAAGCGCGGACCGGTTGAAAAAGATGTGCGGCGAGTGGGTCAGCACGGGTAGAAAGCCCCCCTTCACCCTTTGGGAAGAGAACGGCCAGTACCATGTGACCGTCACACACAGTAACTACAAGGGTGATGACAGGCAGGAAACCTACCTCGTCCGGGAAACGGAAGGGGTATTGTTCATTGAAACGGGCTTCGCCGTGATGATGGACTATGACCGGAAGAAAGACCGCATCCGGCTGTCTCCGGGCGGTGAATACAAAAGAAAAAGTAACGAAACCATAAAAAAATAAGAATATGAAAACAGTAAAAGCAATCATTGTGGGTATGGTGTGCCTGACGGCAGGTGCGGCCAACGCCCAGTGGGTTGTTAGCGACCCCGGCAACTTGGCGCAGGGCATTATCAACACGACCAAGCAGATCGTGGAAACCTCCGCCACCGCCCAGCACACGTTGGACGGTTTCAAGGAAACGGCGAAAATCTTCGAGCAGGGACGGAAGTATTATGATGCGCTCAAGGCAGTGCATGACGTGGTAAAAGGCGGCGTGAAGGTGAAGAAGTCCATCGATCTGGTGGCGGACATCTCGGAAATCTACGTGCGGAACTACCAGAAGATGCTCGGCGACCCGAACTACACGCCGGACGAGCTGTCAACCATCTCGTTCGGGTACGCCAAGCTGCTCTCCGAGAGTGCGGACATCCTGCAAGACCTGAAGAACGTGGTGAATGTGACGGGAATGTCGCTCTCGGACGCCGAACGGCTGGCAATCATCGACCAGAGCTACAAGCGGCTGCTGGAATACCGCAACCTCGTACAGTACTACACGAACAAAAACATATCGGTAAGTTACCTGCGGGCGAAGAGGAAAAAGGACACCGACCGGGTGATGGCTCTCTACGGGGATGCGGAAGACCGTTACTGGTGAGGCTGGCAATATATGATAATACATGCGTACATATATAATAAAAGTATAGGACTATGTTGTTAGCGATAGACTTCACGAACCTGCACGAGATATTGCAGGCATTGTATCAGGACATGATGCCGCTCTGCGAGAAGCTGACAGGGGTAGCCAAGGGAATTGCCGGGTTGGGTGCTTTGTTCTATGTAGCCGCCAAGGTGTGGCAGGCGATCGCCCGTGCCGAACCCATTGACGTGTACCCGCTGCTGCGCCCTTTCGCCATCGGGCTGTGCATCCTCTTCTTCCCCACCTTCGTCATCGGCACGATCAACACGGTACTCTCGCCCGTGGTGAAGGGTTGCCACGGGATGCTCGAATCACAGACCTTCGACATGAACCGGTACCAGGAGCAGAAGGAGGCTCTGGAGAGAGAGGCGTTCCGGCGTGACCCGGAGAAGGCGTATCTGGCAAGCCGGGAAGACTTTGACAAGAAGCTCGACGAATTGGGCTGGTCACCGAAGGACTTGAAGACGATGGCGGTAATGTACATCGACCGGGCGGAGTACAACATGAAACGCAATATCCGGCTGTGGTTCCAGGAACTGCTCGAACTGCTGTTCCAGTCGGCCGCGCTGGTGATCGACACGATACGGACGTTCTTCCTGATCGCCCTCTCCATACTGGGCCCGATAGCATTCGCGCTCTCGGTCTATGAAGGATTCCAGAGTACTCTGACGCAGTGGATCACCCGGTATATATCCATCTACATGTGGCTGCCCGTGAGTGACCTGTTCAGCTCGGTACTGGCACGTATCCAGGTCCTGATGCTCACCAGGGATATCGAAGCGATGAGTGACCCGTCCTTCATCCCGGACAGTTCAAATGCGGTTTACATCATATTTTTAATCATCGGGATATTCGGGTACTTCACGATACCGACCGTCTCTAACTGGATTATCATGGCTGGGGGTGTGAGCCAGGCCAACCGTGCGATGAACCAGACCGCCACGAAGATAGGCAACGTCACCGCCGCCGGCGCCGGTGCAGCCGTGGGCAATATTGCCGGACGGATCATCAAGTAGTACGGACTTTCCCGAGCATACGAATATACGAATCATAACAAAATGACTGGAAAAATGGAATTTAAAAGTTTAAGGAATATAGAAACGAGCTTCCGGCAGATCCGGCTTTTCCTGCTGGTCTTCGCCGGGCTGTGTGCCCTGACCACGGGTGTGGTGGTGTGGAACTCGTTCCGTTTCGCCGAAGCGCAACGTCAGAAGATTTACGTGCTGGACAAGGGCAAGAGCCTGATGGTGGCGCTCTCTCAGGACATGGCGCAGAACCGCCCGGTGGAGGCCCGGGAACACGTGCGTCGGTTTCACGAGCTGTTCTTCACGCTCTCGCCCGACAAGGTGGCTATCGAGGGGAACGTCCGCCGGGCACTCTTCCTGTGTGACGAAAGCGCCTTCCGCTATTACAAGGACTGGCAGGAGAAGGGTTTCTACAACCGTATCATCTCCGCCAACATCCACCAGAGTATCCGGGTGGACAGTGTGACATGTGACTTCAACCGCTACCCTTACCAAATGAAGACCTATGCCCGGCAGTACCTCACCCGGGCGAGTAATATTACCGAGCGCAGCCTCGTGACTCGTTGCAGCCTGATCAACTCGGGGAGGTCGGACAACAATCCGCACGGCTTCATGATGGAACAGTTCACCATACTGGAGAACCGGGATTTACGAACCGTCGAACGCTGAGAATCATGAAAAGAAGAATCATCACAAGAATACAGGATTGGGCGGATGAAAGCCTCCGCCGTCTGTGCGGACGCATCACGCCTGACGTACGTGTGACCCTGATCGTGATCATGCTGCTACTCTTCGGGGGAGTGTCGGTCTATATGACCGTATCGTCCATCTACCGTATCGGCAGGGAGGACGGGCAACATCAGGAGAAAGAACGTGCCGGAAGGCTCAGACTGCGGAACGACAGTGTCATCAACCCTTTCATTGGTTTGGACCATGGGACTGTCGGAGAGGATTAGCGGATGGCTGCAACGCCGGAAGGAGGCGGTGCATCGGCAACGGATATACCGGGCTTCGGCTTACTTCGGCAGTCTGTTGAAACATGGGGAGGCGGACGCCGTGGCGGTGCGCCGGTGCGCCGGTGCGTGGAAGACTATAAGGACTTCCCGGAAATGACGAAAAGGCAGGTTGAACTGCTGCTGGAACACGGGAGCCTGTACAGCATCCGTCAGGCCGGACGCCCGGAGTGGCAGGCGGTCATTGAAACGCTGGCAGGTACCTGTTACGGGCGGCAGACCTTGGACGGCACCCGCCACAGCGTGGCGGAAGAGGCTGAGAATCCGCTCTCCCTGCTGTTCGCCCGGTACGAGGAGCTGAGAGAGGGGTACGAGAATCGCCGCTACAAGCCCCTGCTTCCGACTTCTGAAATACAGGCACGGAGGAATGAGGCTCACCGGTTGCTGAACTACCGCATGAGAGAGAGCGACCTCGCCGCCCTGAAGGATCTTGCATTGAAAGGGAAAAGGCCCGAGGATTCGGTCATCCTACGTCACGGTCTGGAAACGGGCTACCGGGAACTCGACGGCCTGCAACGCCAGTGGAGGGAAGAGCGCATCGATGATGACTATCCCGGCATGGAACAGACTGAAAGGCAGATGGATGCCGGGCGTGGCTCACTGATGCGGCAAGCTGCCGCCCTTTACGAGGAGAAACTGGCTGGCAGGTTGCCCGGGGACTACCTGGAAGCGGTGAGTGATGAACGGAGAATGCTTCGGGAACTCGCCCGGAACGGATGGAGCGAGCGGGTGGAAATCCCCAGGGAAACACTGGTCAAGTACGGGCTGGCGGAAGTTTTTTCCGAAATCGCCTCGCTGCGGTGGAACTACCACCTAAGCCAGGACAACGGCGATCTTTCCCGTGAATACCCGGCAGCCGCCATCGACCGTCACAGCCGTACAATTCGGGAACAGGCAGCAAGGGAGGCGGAAAAGCTGGAGAAACGGCTGTTCCTCACGGGGGCAGGACGGAAGGGACACGCTATCGTCCTGCGGACTGACAGCCGGATACGACCGGAAGATCTGTTCCGGTGGGAACAGAAAAACAGGCGGCAGGTGGATGACACGGAACAACGGAAGCCTGTCCGGCGAGTAAGAAAATTTTAAACCAATAAAGAATATGGAAGAAAAAGGAATCAGACAAGAGGAACGTGCCACAGCCACGACCGACATGGGAAAGGAAGGCATCACGGCACAGGAAAACCGGGAAACGGGCGTAAGCCCTGCCGGAAAGGAGAAGGAAAGACGGAAGAGGGAACCTGAAAAACCGCTCACCCCGAAACAATTGCAGCAGCGCAGGAAACTGCTGGCCTATCCGCTGATGGGATTGTTGTTCCTCGGCTCGATGTGGCTGATATTCGCTCCGTCGGACCAAAGGGACAGAGTTCAGCAGGGTGTCGGGGCATTTAACGCCGAGATTCCGCTGCCACAGGACGAGGGCATTTTGGATGACAAGCGCACGGCTTACGAGCAGGCGGAGATGGAACAAAACCGGAAGCAACGGGTACGCCCGTTGGAGGATTTCGCCCCTTCGGAGGAGGATGAACCGGAGGGTGCGGTAGCGGAGCCGCCAGGCAGCAACCCGGAACGGTTCCCGTTCCGGGACTATTCGGGCGACCGTGACGATCGCTCTTCAGTCGCCGCTTACCGTGACATCAACCGCCAACTCGGTTCGTTTTATGAGCAACCTCAGGCGGACGGAGAAAAGGAGGAGCTGAAAAGGCAGGTGGAGGAACTGACCGCCAAGCTGGAAGAAAGGGAGCGGCAGGCGGGCGGAATCGACGATCAGGTGGCGCTGATGGAGAAGAGCTACGAACTTGCCGCCAAGTATATGGGACAGAACGGGCAGGACGGCGCAGCCGTGCAGGTGCCCGCCACCGGGCAGGGCGGAAACGGTTTGGGACAGCCTACCGTGGCGGTACAGGCGGCACGGGAGCGGACGGTATCGGGGTTGCAACAGACCATAAGTGATGCGGAGTTCATGCGGCAGTACAACCAGCCGAGGAACTACGGCTTCAACACGGCAGTGGGCAGCGGGTACACCCTCGGGAAGAACACGATCCGGGCATGCATCCATGAAGACCAGACCGTCATGGACGGGCAGACGGTAAGGCTTCGGCTGCTCGAACCGCTGCAAGCGGGCAACCTCGTGATACCGCAGAACACCCTGATCTCCGGCACAGGAAAGGTGCAGGGGGAACGGCTGGATATCGTGGTGTCGAGCATCGAGTACCGGGGCAACCTGCTGCCTGTGGAGCTGACGGTGTATGACAGCGACGGGCAAAAAGGGCTGTCCGTCCCCTCGTCGCTGGAGCAGGAGGCAGCGAAGGAGGCGATGGCGAACATCGGCGCAGGGCTGGGAACGAGCATCTCGTTCGCACGGAGCGCCGGGCAGCAGGTGGCGATGGACATCACCCGTGGGCTGATGCAGGGTGGCAGCCAGTACCTCGCCAAGAGGTTCCGCACGGTGAAGGTGCATTTGAAAGCGGGCTACGGGCTGATGCTCTATGCCAAACAGCAATAACGGAAAACGGGATATGAATCATTTAACAGAGTATGAACCATTAAAAAGTAAAGACAATGAAAAGATTTTTGGGATTGGTCGCCCTGTTTGTGGGCGCAGTCATGTGCGCAAGTGCACAAGTGAACGATACGATACAGCGGGTTGCGGGCAACGACCTATATCAGGGGATTACACGGAAGTTACCCTACCGGCAGATGGTGACTCCCCACGGGGTACAGGTGACGTTTGCCAAGACGGTGCATATCATCTTCCCCTCGGTGGTGCGGTACGTGGATTTGGGAAGCAATTGGATCATAGCCGGGAAAGCGGACGGTGCGGAGAACGTGATCCGTGTGAAAGCGACAACCGAGGGGTTTCCGGGGAAACGAATTTTTCCGTTATCTGCGAGGACGGAAGTTTCTATTCATTCAATGCCCGGTATGCGCATGAGCCGGAGATGCTGAACATCGAGATGAAGGATTTTTTAGAGAACGAGGACACGACGGACTTTTCGCATACCCGCATGAACATCCATTTCCGGGAGCTGGCAGGCGAAAGCCCGCTCTTGGTGAAGCTGATCATGCAGAGCATCTACAAAGAGGACAGGCGGGAGATCCGGCACTTGGGCTGCAAACGCTTCGGGGTGCAGTTCCTCCTGAAATCCGTCCACTCGCACAACGGGCTGTTCTATTTCCACACGGAAACGAGGAACAGGTCGAACGTAGCTTTCCAGACGGACTTTATCCGGTTCAAGATCGTGGACAAGAAAGTGCCGAAGCGCACCGCCATTCAGGAACGGGTGATCGACCCGGTGCGCAGCTACAACGAGGTGCTGGTGACGGAGGGGAAAAGCGACGTGCGTACGGTGTATGCCGTCCCGCAGTTCACCATACCGGACGACAAGCTGCTGGTCATCGAGCTGTTCGAGAAGGACGGCGGCAGGCACCAGACCATCCGGGTGGAGAACGCCGACCTCGTGGCGGCAAAACAGATTAACGAACTGAAAATCAAATAAGAGATGAAAAGGTTACTGTTCATTATCCTGCTTTTCGGGGTGTGCCTGCATGTGAACCAGGCACACGCCCAACGGTGCTTACCCGGAATGAGGGGCATACAGCTCACGGGCGGGCTGTCGGACAACATGCGCTGGAAAAACGGCAACGGCTTCGGCTACCACGCCGGGATAGCGGTGAGCGCCTACACGAAGAACGCCCACCATTGGGTGGTCGGTGCGGAATACTTGGAGAAGCGGTACGGCTACCGGGACTGCCTCTATCCGGCGAGCCAGTTCACGGGCGAGGGCGGCTATTACCTGAACTTTCTTTCCGACCGGAAGAAGACGTTCTTCGCCGCGCTGGGGCTGTCCGCCCTTGCCGGGTACGAGACGGTGAACTGGGGCGAGAGCCTGCTGCCGGACGGCTCCCAGCTCACGAATGAAGACAATTTCATCTACGGGGGTGCGCTGACGCTGGAGCTGTCCGCCTACGTGACGGACAAGATTGTCTTGCTGTTAAACGGTCGCCAACGGGTGCTGTTCGGAGGTGATTGCGGGAAGTTCCACACGCAGGTCGGCGTGGGAATACGTTTTATGATTCGATAACAACTGATTGATTGCAAAGTATATGAAAAAGATAATCTATCAAATGCTCACGGGCTGCTACATCGTGGCCGCCCTCGTGCTGGTCGCAGCCTGTAATGACGGGCTGGATATTCAGACGAAATACCCGTTCACGGTAGAGAAGATGCCCGTCCCGAAGAAGCTGAAGGTGAACGAGACGGCGGAGATACGCTGTGAATTGAAGCGGGAAGGGCGTTGGAAAGATGCGGATTACACGATCCGCTGGTTTCTCTATGACGGGAAAGGCACGCTCAAACTGGATGACGGCACGGTGCTGCTGCCCAATGAGCGTTACCCGTTGGAAAAAGAACTGTTCCGGTTGTATTTCACCTCGTTGTCGGACGAGCAGAGCAGCTTGAAGGTGTGGGTAGAGGACACGTTCGGACAGACGGTGGAAGTGGAGTTTTCATTTAATAATGATAATTCGGAAAGAGAGGGAGAGAGATAGCAGTGATGGAGTATTCGAAATATTTGGGAAGCAACAGGAGTGACGAGAAGTACACGCCTCGTTATGCGGTGCTGCCGATCATCAAGTACCTTTCCCAAAAAGCAAGGGTATGGTGTCCGTTCGATACGGAGCACAGCGAATTTGTACTGGCATTGAAGGAGCACAAGTTTAAAGTCGTTCATTCCCATATTTGCACGGGACAGGACTTTTTCGAGTATGAGCCGGAACGTTGGGATGTAATCGTTTCAAATCCTCCGTTCAGTAACAAGCTGGCGGTATTCGAGCGTTGCCTTGGTTTCGGCAAACCGTTCGCCCTGTTGATGTCAAACTTCTGGCTGAATGATTCCGCTCCCTGCCGGCTGTTCAAGGACAAAGAACTGGAATTGTTGCTGTTCGACAAACGGGTACAGTACAATGACCTGAACAGGGTGCCGTTCGGTTCGAGTTACTTCTGCCACAGGGTGTTGCCGAAGCAAATTATCTTTGAGAACCTCACGGTGGAAAAGAAATTGAGCCGGATGCATAATGATATGGATGAAATTGTGAAATCATTAACCAAATGTAGAGATAAAATAGAATGGAAGAAAAAATGAAACAAGTTCCCTTGGAATTCATATGCAGGCACGACCGCACGGCGGAGGTCTGCCGTGCCGCCGTTGAAGAGGACGGCTGGCAGCTGGAGAACGTGCCCGAAGAGATGAAGACACCGGAACTGTGCCGGAAGGCGCTGGAAACGGAAGCGGGATTCGGGAACGACTTCCACCGGGGGCTGGTTCAGCATATCCCTTTTGCGGAGGTGTGCATGGAGGTGCTGAAGGAGTGCCGGGAGAATAACCCGGAAGAACTCTACGGGGTGGCGGTGGCTATCCGCCCGGAGGTGATGAACGGCGAAATGGCGGACTTCCTGCTGCCGCTGGACGGCAGGTGTATCAGCATCCTGCCCGTGCACCTGCAAACACCGGAGCGGGTGCGGGTGGCGGTGGAAACGTCGGGAATGTCCGCCGTCGGGCGTGGCGGAGTGCCGAAAAGCCTGCTCACGCCCGAGGTGTATGTCAGGTGCGCCGCCCACAGCCGGGAGTCGCTGATGATGATCCCGTGGGCGGAACGCTCGCCGGAGGTCTGCCTGATGGCGAAGACGCTGTACCCGGACATAGTGAAGAATCACCCGGAGTTCGTGCCGGAGAGCGTGCATAACCAAGACAGCATCTACACGCTGAACAGCCTGATGGAAAGCCTGACGGGGGAAAAGTTCAGCTACCGGCAAATGACGGACTTCTACAACGGGAAGCCGCTGAATGTGAAACGGATGGAGACGCCGGGCGGCGTGCAGAAGGACAAGTCGGTGAAGTTCGACAAGGAGACGGGGGGCTTCTCCTTCTCCGACATCCGGCAAGAGCGGAAACGGGGGCTGAAGATGTAGCGTGAGCCGATAAGGAACTCCGGACGGAGCGCATAGAAACCGGAATCCCGGCGCAAAGGTGCGGTTTGCCGTAAAAGGCGACCCACACCTTTTGTTTTTTTTGTTAAAACTTGCTAAAATTTTAACATTTTTATTCACTCAATCATGACTTAATGCCAATTTGTTAAATATTTCGTTAATATTTTCGGGCTGTAATACCCATCGAAATGCAGGATGAACTTCCCAATCGTAACCAAAATCTACAAATGAAGATGATATATAACGATTCTCTTCAAAATATTTTCGTTGAATTTCTCCTGATTCTACAATTTTTCTTGCTGTTAGAAAATTTATTTTATATAAGAATTGAGCTAATTCATTAGCAGAAGCTTTTCGTCCATTCTTGAAAATAAAATTTGTATGTTGTCTTATATTATTTAATTTTTGGATTAATTCTGCTGTTGTATAAATATACCCATCTGAAGCATTACGTTGTTTTTTAGTAGGTCTCATCCCGAATAGTAAATTTTCAATATTGGGTAGTTCTGATTTGTATTCATTAATAGTATCTTGAATTCTTCCTTGAGAATATTCTTCAAAAATAGCTTGAAAATGTTCAGTTTTTATTAAAGGTGAATTTGTTTGTTGGGCTTGTTGAGCTGCCAATGAACAAAGTTTAACAAGATCTCTTGGACGTTTCCTAATCAATGACATCAATATCTTATACATATAAACATTTTCCCATTTTCCTCTACCAGAAAAAGTAGATTCCATTACTCTTTCCAAATGAAAGCGTAAATGTAACTGAGGTGTTTTCATAAGAGTATTTTCATCTACTGAATCTCCGAAATAAGTCAATATACGTTTGATTAGTAAAACTAAAATTTCATGGTTAGTCCATTTACACCAAACAACAGAGCCTTCAATTTTATCTGTTGATTCATCTGATGTTCTAACTAAATAATACACATCTGAACGCAAAGAAACCTTAAATAGGAGTCCTGAATTTTCATTAGATAAATCTCTGATAGCATTTAACAATGCTGATATTCTAATAATGTCTTCCTTTTTTCCTTCCCAACCTCTATCTAAATCATCTATATAAACAATAATTCCTTTTTTCTTGAGAAAATTATCAGTTAATATTTTTTGGCCTTCTGTTAATGAAATATTGTCTTTTGCTACATTTATAGTTTCGGATATAAAGGATATTAATTTTAATCCAAATTGCGTCAATTTACTGGTAGCTTTTTCATCATACAATCCAAATTCAGAAAAAACTTTTTCTCCTATTATTTTGATTAATCCATATTTCCATTGACGAATTCGTAGAAGAAAGTTTTCGTTGTTTTTACCCAATTCCGCAATATCATCAGGCTTGATCAAAATAGGTAAATTTCCAGCTTCCTTTTCTTCTGATATTGCTACCTTAAATAAGGCAGATTTTCCAGTTCCTTTATGTCCTACCAGAATCCGAAGTGGTAATTCTGCGGTAACCCGATCAAAAGTATCTTTCTTAAAATAATACTCTTTTAATCTTTCTATAGATTCACTTTCTGCATCTTCAAATCCAAAAAGCTTTTGTATTGTTTCATCATCAAAAACCATAGCTCTGTTCATATTTTATATTGACAATATATAATGAAATCGTAATAGCAATCGATTTCTAAGCAAAGATAGATATTTTAGGGACAACAAATTATATCAAAGATACTTGTTAGCAAAATTTATATTCTAACTATATCCAAACAACATAAATAATAACTTATACTTTTCTTGATTTATAAAAGAGTTAGCGAGCAAAAAGGGGGTGCTTAAAGCATCCCCTCGTCCATGTAGCTGAGGTAGGTGTCCTCGGTCAGTATGATGTGGTCTAAAAGCTGTATGCCGATTGCCTCGCAGCCTTTCTTCAACTGGCTGGTCAGGTTGTTGTCCGGCGTGCTCGCCACGGTCGAGCCGGAAGGGTGGTTGTGCGAGAGGATGATTCCCGAGGCATGGGAGACGAGAGCCGTCTGGAGGACGATGCGTATGTCCACCACCGTGCTGTTCATGCCGCTGCGTGAGACGCACGAAACGCCCAGCAGCCTGCCTGCGCCGTTCAGGTACATCGCCCAGCACTCCTCGTGGTGCTGCATACAGTCCTCGTAGAAAGTCTTGAGGATGTCGTAAGACTCCTTGGAAGAGTGGATTCTAACTCTCTTGGATGCGTCAGCGTCCTTGTAACTTACGGTGATTTGAGGGAAAGACAGTGTATTCATAATGCAAAAAATTAAAAGTGAAACATTTATTTTTTGCTTTGGGGCACGGGGAAAGAACGGACTTCATGCAAGGCTTTTGCGTGGAATACGACCCAAAGGTGTGGAGATTGTGCGCAAAACCGGCAGGTTCAGCCTTGCTACTTGTCCGTTTTTCCCCGTAGGTTTGCTAAAAAATGAGTGTGGAGCTTGGCTAAAAAATCCGGTGAGTCAAGGGGTTTCTTTTTGCTTCTTTGTCTTTTCCCGCCCACGGCTCACCGAAAGAAAAAGAAGTGCGTCCGAAAATGGGTCAATCCTTTCCCACGGGCGGGTAAAAAGAAGTCCGGGCGGATCGCTACCCGTCCCGGACTTCCGGCAATGAAACACAAGGGGGGGAATGTTATGGCGTGATTTCCCCCGTTGCGATTAGGTTTCCGTCCGAATAATACTCTATCTTCCCGTAGGTAAAGCCCATGTCGGGAATGGCTACGAAAGCGATATAGTCCGAATACTCCCTGCCTTTGAGGTTCTTCCCGACAAGGTTGTTGAATATCATGGGGATGCTGCAACCGTCCTCGCTGTGAAGGACGGTTCTCCCGTTCTGTCTGATTTCCCGCTTCCATGCCGTTTCTATGAAAAGTGTCCCGTCGATAAGGTACTCCCAATTATTCTTGTGGCTCTCGTCCGTGAAATACTCCTCGCTCTCGCAATACTCGCAATCGTCACGGCACGAGCGGAAGAAGTTTTCCAGACAGTCACGCATGAGTTCCTTGAAATTCCGTGTGTCGGGCGAGCGCATGAAGTCCATGAGGGGCTGCAAGATGATTTCGTCCGACACAACGCCCGTGAAGGGGCATTCGCAAGTGACGGAGATACGGCTCCTGCGTCTTTTCTTGCGGTCTTTCGTCCAATAGACCTTGGGCTTGTACAACTCCGCATGGAAGTTGTTATAGAGGTAAGCCAGCAAGCGGACGCCCGAAAGCCTTTCGGTCTCCTCCTCGTGTCCGGTATGGAAACGGTAAACGTATGTGCAACTGTCGTAACGGTAGTTGGTGCAGACAATGCGGAAAAGGTTGCAGAAGGCTTCGAGCGTGTCGCAGTTCTCGGAAGCATACGGGTAATCGTTTCCCTTGGCAAGCCAGTCGGTATAGGCTTTTTGACGGGCTTCGTCCTCCAGTTCCGCAATGCCGAATAGTGTATAGGTTCTCTGTACGGTTCGCATAAGTTTGAAAATTTGAAAGTTAAAAAATCGGTTTCTTTGCTATCTTTCTTTTCCGCCACGGCTCACGAAAGAAAGTAGCGGGCGGATTTCTCCGCCCTGCCTTTTGTCTTTAGGCTGCAATCTCTTCGGGTTGCGGTTGTTCCTCGGGTTGCGTTACCTTGCGCTCCCTTGCCCGTTCCTGCACCAATAGGACGGCTTTCTTTTCCTCGATGCGCTGGTGACGCTTCTCGTACACCCCGTTGTACTCCCTTTCGATGTTGGCGAGTTCCTCCGGCATGTGCCTGCGTGCGAAGTCAAGCAAGAGGGTCGCCACGGTGTTGTTCCCGTACGCTCCCTTGAAGTTGGCTACAAGGAAGTCCCTGCGGATGATGGTCTTCATCTTTACCGTGAGGTTTCCGATAATCCCCATCTTGTCCTCGTCCGTGATATACGGCTTGTCTTCCGCAATCCCCACGGCTGCGAAGTGTTCCTTCCGGAGCGAGGACAGAAGGAAGAAGTACAGCATCGTGTCTTCATCGGCACTGAACTTGCCGCCCGTGATGTCGGCTTCGAGAATCTGTTTCTTGGTGTCCTCCACCGTGCGTTCGAGTGCGATTTCCTTATTGCGCTTGTCCTGCTTCTCCAATTTCTCCACGGGAGAGAGCGGTGCGGGTACGGGCGTTCCGTCCGCTGTCTCGGTCTCTGTCACGTTCTCCACGTAACAGAATGTAATCTCCTTCTGCCCGATTTTGGCATAGACGGTGATTTCCCCGCTCCGCTCCTGCGGGTGATTTCCTCCTCCTGCTCCATGTAGTCCGCCCATTGCTGCTCGTAGCGGGTGCGGGCTTCCCCGTAGCGTTCGGGGTCGTTGAAATTTTCGGCTTTGGGTTCTTTGGGGCAGCTTGGAAAGGCGGTGTACCTGTCAAGGGTCTCCACCTCGTAGCCCGAAGCGGTTAGCCGTTCTACTACCGTCTCGTTGGCGGTGTAGCAGTCACGGCAGAGCGACACCTCCGGCTGGTTCCGCATGATTTGCACGGCTCGCTCCATGAGGAAAGAGGCGTTCATCTCGGCAAGACACGTGCGGTTGGCGCAATGCCCGCACCCGCCGTCATGGAACAACAGCAAGTTATTGGTGTTGTGTGCGCACGTGGCGCACTCGGCCTTGTCGAAGTGGTAGTATTGCAGGTCGGTGGTGAAGTTCTGTTCAATGCGCCTTGCGACATCGGCGGCTTTCAGTCCCCGCCAACTGTTATACGTTCCCTCGTCCTGCAAATGTTTCTCGTACACCTCACGCTGAATGTCCTCCCCGTATCGGCAGATTTCAGCCGCCACGCTGATGGTGATTTCATCCGCATCCAAGAGGGCGGCGATTTCGGGGATAAGGGCGGTGAATTTCAGCCGTGTGCGGATGTAGTTCTCGTTCTTTCCGAAGAGTACCGCCAAGGTCTGCACGGTGTGGCGTCCGCTCTCGATAAGCCGCTGATAGGCTGCGGCTTCCTCCACGGGTGTCACGTCCTTGCGCTGCAAGTTCTCGGTAATCGCCATTTCCTCGGCTTCCTCGTCCGACAACTCGGAAACGATTGCGGGAATTTCGTCCCTGCCCGCAATGACGGACGCACGGTAACGGCGTTCCCCGAAAACAATCCCGTAACGGTCTGTCCCGTCAACGGGGCGCACGGTGATGGGCTGCAACACACCCTGCCGCTTGATACTCTCGGCAAGCTCGTAAAGGCTCGTTTCATCGAAACGCTTGCGTGGGTTGAAACCGCTCGGCTGAATGTTTGCCAATGCTACCATCGTGATGTTTCTCTCTGCTGCTGATTGATTTGCTTTTGTCTTCATAATCCGTTTGTTTTTAAGTTGATTGTTTATTCTTGTTCTTTTTGATAATTTTTTCCGGTCGGGAAATCGGTTTCTTTGCTATCTTTCTTTCCCCGCTCCGGCTCACGAAAGAAAGTAGCGGGCGGAAAGTCCGCCCTTGCGGCTTACCTGCGGTTATAGCACACGTTCGCGAACTTCTTTTTCTGCTCTACCGCCCGTTTGAGGGTGTAGAACGTGCCGCCCACGGCTACCGAATCGTAATAGACCATCAGAAAAGCGGAGTTTTCCAAAAGGTAGTCGTTACGGCGTAGGAAACAGCCCTCGGTATATCCGTCCTGCAAGGTTACCACTTCATCGGCTTGCGCCAAAATGGTGTCATAACGCCGCTTGTCGGCTTGGGTGTACCGTTCGGCTTGTCCCTTGAAGGGTACAACGCATTTCAGCCGGATATGCGGGTATTCCTTTTTGAGGTTCAAGACCTCCTCTGCTGCGATAAGGTCGAAGCCCTCGCACATTCCCGACAAAAAGGTATGATAGCCTTTTTTGATACAATAACTCTCGATGGCTACGAACGTGTCGAACGCCACCTCTCTAAAGAGTTTCTCACGGTCTGTCGTGAATTTGGCTATACGGTTAGTACGGTGTCCCGAAAAAGCGACCGTTTTCTTTTGCAGCCACTCGTCCCGTTCCTGCCTGCACTGCTCCAACGTGGAGCGCAAGGTTGAAAAGAGTTCGCCGTTCAAATGCCTGTAATCATATTGATAATAAACTGTGCCTCTGAACGCTCCCAAACAGCATTTCAAATATTTTTCCTCTCCAAAACCTTTGGTAACGGATATTCCGTTTTCTGTCAATGTTCTTGTTTCCATATCGGTAAATTTTAGATGATTAAAAGAATGATTATCAGTACGAACATGAAGCCGACAAACAACCGCCACGCAAGGGCGAAAACAAGCCGTGCCACGAAGCCTAACAGAAGCAAAGTAGCGGATAGGGCAAAAAACTGCCCTGCGGTGGTGGTGAGGAAGTACACCGCCGAAGCCCAAAGGATTAGGCGGTAAACCAGTCTGTAAATGAATGTCGTTTTCATGTTCTCGGGTATTGTCGGGCGGAGGAATCCGCCCGTGGTTGTTTAATAGTTTCCTTTCGGGATATAGCGGTTATCGGCTATCAGCCGGAACGTGTCGTAATCAGCCGTTCCCCGATAACTTAGGGACAGTTCAAAATAGAGGTGTCCTTCCTCTATGTAGAAAGTGAAGCGCAAGCCGTTGCGGGTTATCGTCCCTTTTGAACGGTTGTTCCCTTCCCATCTTACGGGTTCATTCTTGATACTTTTCAAGAAATCGGCGACCTTTTTCGAGTTCTCCGCATTTTCTTGCTCCACCTGCCTGTATATCTGCGTGTAGTAGTTTATCCAATCGTTTATTTTCTTGGCGGTGAACACGCCGATATTGCACGGCTTTTCGTATTGGTTGCCCGCCCTTTCGATGTCGTAGCGGTTGACATATTCAAAATGCTCCATGTCGGCGGCTATCCTGTATTTGTTCTCTTTGTATATCTTGCACACATGGAAACGGATGCCGTTATACGTGAACTCTATGCGCACGCCGTAAAATGCGGGATATTCACCGCTCTCCACGTGGTAGCCGTATTCCGCTTGGGGTATGTACTTCCTTATCTCCTGCATGAGTGGAGACAGCTCTTTTTTCGCCCGTTCCGCTCTTTCGGTAAACATCGCATTAACGTTAAAGCCGTTAAATTCCTTTTCTGATAATGTTTTCATCGTCTTATGTCTTTAAGTGGGGCGGATTGCTCCGCCCGTTGGTTTATACTCTTGTTCCTTTGTTGTCCCGCTTAGGCTGCTGCGGGTTCGTTTACCGGTTCGGTTACCTTGTCGGCAATCATCTTCGCCGCCTTGTTCACGTCCCCCAATATCTCCACCAAAAAGGCGGGTTCTTCTCTTAGCTTGGTGAGCCAGTGCTTCAGATAGGCGGCGTTGTTCTCCTGCGGTGCGGCTGCGTAGCCGAAGAACGCACCGCAAAGGGCTGCGGTAAGTTCGGCGACAAGTTCCTCACGGGCATAGAGCGCATCCCCGAAGAAGCAGCCGAACGTGCGGTTCAGCCGCTGGGGGCTTCCCGTGCTGTGCGCCATCTCGTGCAGGAGCGTGCCGTAAAACTCCGCTCCCTGCGGGAACTGCTCACGCTGCGGGCAAACGATATGGTCGGAAGAGGGCGAATAGTAGGCACTGTCCGAATACTGCACCTTGATGGGGCAATACCAATTTTGCAGATAGACAAGTTCGTCCAACGCCTCGTAAATCATCCCGTCCGAATAATCTTCGGGTTGCTCCCCCTTTTTCATGCGCTCGTAGCGTTCGGGGTATTTCCCTGCAAAATCGGTCTGGTCGATGTTGAAGACGTTGTAATACTTCATCTGCGGGATGACCTTGTAATTTTCCTGCTCGGTTGCGGGCAGCTTGCGGTATTCCTCGTACTTGATTGTCTTTTTCGTCTCCTTGTGTACCACGAACTTGAACCAATAATAGACGGGAAACGAGCGTGCGCCCTTGCTGACGCTCAAGTCCTCTTCCTTCGCTTGGTTGAACGTGAGGAACACGGGCAAAGTGAATTTCATGAACTCGGTGTAGAACAATAACATCAAGACATTGCCGCCATTATAGAGCGTCCCTCTGATGTTGCGGGGCAAACCTTGTTCAAGGCTCGTTATCCACGGTTTTTGCCAATCCGTTTTCAGGCACTCGATTTTCTTTATCAATAACTCGGTGAACATCGGTGCAATTTTTTCGATGGTGCTGTTCGTTGTTGCCATAACTCACAAATTTTAATCGTTATTACTCTGTTTTCATCGCTTGTCGCCCCAACCATTTTTTTCCCTTGGCTGATTGGGAAGAACATTGACAATCATTGATAGCGGAAAAGGTGAATGGCAACCATCTGAAAAAATGGTAAATACTACCCGCAGGGTGGAGATTTTGCATTTTTTGCGGATTTGCTTTCACCTCCGCCTACCTTCGTCAATGTTTTTCCAATCAGCTTAGGGAAAAAATGCCCTGTCAGTCATTCCTGTCAATGGTCGGTTACTTGCCGGGTGCGGGAAAAAGAAGCCTTCCGGAGAGCCGGGAACGCCCGTTTCCCAAGGCAAGGACATACGTGCGGGAGAAGTATATGGGAGGACTGTCAGCTTCCGGCTTCCGGACAAGCACGGGGGGAACTCTTTCGGACGGGAGGGGGCACGGGAAGTTTCGGCGATAGCCGAAGCCCCGTGTGACGGCACGGACGGACGTGTTCCGTTTGTCCTTCCGCCCCGATGTCCGGTTTCGGCCATGCAGCCTGCCGGAGTGGTCGGCAGCGGACGCCGGGACGGGACAACCCGTGCGCCAAGGTGTAAGCGCAAGACAGTGAAAACCCTTTCACCCACGTTAGGGATTGCAGGGGAAAGCCCGACCCGAAGGGGAACGCTCCGACAATCATCCGGAAACACGAATTGACCGTAATAACTTATTTCTTAAAAGTTATCAGAATTATGACTCTTTTCCGTAATTTTGAAACCTCTAATGAACATGGCTATGAATAGAAACATACTCACCTTTTTAAATGAATATGCGGAAATACCCGATCCGCAATATGCCATCATGCTGCGAGGTGCCTGGGGATGCGGCAAAACGTTTTTTATCCGCCAATGGATAAAGCAACTGAAAAACGATAAAGATGCAGACAAGTTAAAATGGCGGCCCATATATGTGTCTTTATATGGTTTGACCACTACCCAGCAAATCACAGAACAAATCAACAAGGAAATATCCCCGTGGCTGTACAGCAAGGGAATGAAACTGGCCAAGAATATATTAAAAGCCGCCTCGAAAATCGCTTTGAAATATGACATCGACGGTGACGGAAAGGATGAAGGGAGTGTAACCTGTGACTTGGACTCCATTTTGTTGTTGAAAGAAGAAAATTCCGAAATAAAAGGAAACAAGATTCTGATTTTTGACGACCTTGAAAGATGTGATGTAAAACTGGAAACCTTGTTGGGATACATCAATTACTTTTCGGAACATTGTAAATGCAAAGTCATCATCATTGGCGATGAGAACAAGATTTCCGAAAAAGAGGACGATAAGTGCAAGTTGAAATTCAAGGATTTCAAGGAAAAGACTATCGGGCGCACTTTTGAGATCAAATTGAATATAGGGGAGACACTCGATTTCTTCATTGGCGAGATATCCACCAACAACAGGAACCTCTTGTCTGAGAACAAAGAGCTTATCATCAAGATATTCCATGCCTCTAAATTCGATAATTTAAGAGTCCTGCGGCAATGTCTGAACGATTATCACAGGATAGCCATGGCTTTGCCGGAGCATTATCATAAATCTCCCAAGTACAAACTTGTCATAACATCGTTGTTGGCAAATTTTGTCGCCGTTTACTGCGAGTATAAGGGTGGGAATACCCGGATCGGAAGCCTATTCAACAGCCTGTATGACATGTTCCCGGATAAAGAGAAAGATGAGGAGCGTGAAAAAATCCTCTCCAAATACCGTTTTATAGAGATAGGTAAACAGTTGGATATTTTTGATAGATTCATCGTTAATGAAATTGTCTGCTATCTGGAAAGCGGGTATTTTGACACGACCTACCTGCAACAATATTTTGCAGCCGAAGACGCAAGTTTGAACAGTTGGGATTACCTGTACGACTATTGGAGACTGGATAACGGGGAATACGAGAAACACTACGGGGAAACGGTACGATATTACTTTGCGGATGAAAGCGTTGATCTAAAAGAATTGTTTGTCATTATATCTGTACTATCGGTTTTATATAGCGACAACCTTGTTCACGTATCCGAGGAAGACATCATAGCCCAAGGCAAGCATTCCATAGACAGGCTGATGGAAGGTATCAGCGACATGGAGGGTTTGTTGAATTGTAACTCAAAGGTACATGCGGGTACAAGAAGGAATCATTCTAATATTGGTTCAGATCGAATTTAGAATGGACTGGTTGCGTATTTTCAAAAACTATTCGAGCAAAGATTGAAGAAATGCCCTAATAAAGTGTCTGTCATGCTGGAAAATCTGACGGATGAAACTTGCGAACGCCTGAATCCGGCATTGAATGATGTAGTCCCGGTCAAACAGTGTCTTTATAGGGATACTTCAATATTCCAAGAGGCTGATGCGGATAAGGTTTCAAAAAGTATTTTGGGATTGTCCAACGAATCACGTAACACCTTTCTGCATTTTTTACAGTTCCGTTATAAATATACCTCTTGGGGCAGTGAAATAGAACACTTGAGCAAATATTGTCAATCAGATTTGCCACAACTAAAATTAATCAATGAAAGACTAAAGGCAGAAGCGGCAAACAGGAGATTGATAGAAAAGTATTCCATTGAGAAGATCACGAACCTGATAGATGAAATTACCGCAAAAGTAAAATAACTATTCCAGTCCGTTTTCGAAAGAGATGGCTTTGACAAGGGGCAAGCCGGTGACGAAATTTGCCCCGTGCCCCATCAACTTGCATCGTGGCTGGATGAGGGTGAAGTCGGTGCGTAGTACACATTTTCCCTTGAACCATCCGGAATTGGTGCTATGGATTCCGTTCTCGTGCGTACCCTTGAACTGGGTACGTTTATGTAGGACTTTTCCCCGCCTTTCATCGTTTGGGGTACGACAAGGCTACGAACGTGAAGCAAAACGGTGACAAGCTATACGGTTTTGATACATAGTTTTATATGGATCCATATATTTGCAGGGAAGTATAATGAAAAATGTATCAGAACGATGGAAATAGTAAGTATTGAAAAGAAGACCTTTGAGGAGATGAAGGAGCGGTTCGGCTACTTCTCACGGCACGTGAAGGAACTTTGCGCCCGTTACCGCCCGCCCGGGAAGATGAACTGGATGGACGGGGCGGACGTGTGCGAGAAACTGGGGATCAGTAAACGGACGTTGCAGACCTACCGTGACCGGGGACTGCTGCCGTACAGCCAGATCAACCATAAGATTTACTACCGGACGGAGGACGTGGAGGTATTCGTGGAATCCATGAGCCGGGAAATAATGGAGGACGTGTGACATGGAAGTGATAACAAAAGACACGGAAGAGGTACGTGCGTACTTCGAGGCTCTGGAAGAGGGCATGAGGTATATTGATACGGTGACGGCGCATTTCCGTCCGGCGATGAACGGCGAGGTCTATTTCACGGGTGAGGATGTGTGCAGAATGTTACATATCACGTCAAGGACGTTGCAGGGCTACCGCACACAACGGTTGATCCCGTACATATCGCTGCCAGGCAAGACGCTTTACCGCCAGTCGGATCTGCTGCGTATGCTGGAAGAAAATTACGTGGACATGAGACAAAAGCGCAAACGGGGGAAAAGTCCAACATAAACGCACGGGGATATACATCGGAAAATGCAGCAAAGGCAGGAGCACTGTATCGGGGTTCCTGCCTTTGCCGTGTTTCGCATGGAGAAAGGTGTCAAGCCGTTTCCCGGAGGGACCGGTGCACCTGTTTCCTGCCTTGCTTCCTGTCCCTTTTCTCCAGTACGCTCCGCTGCATGGCGGCGAGGTTGCCGGAGATTGCCCGGAAATCTGAACTTACCATCTTGTTGGTTACTTCAGCGTAGATCTGCGTGGTGCTGATGTGCTTGTGACCGAGTATCTTGGAGAGCGCCTCTATCGTGCCGCCGTTGCAGAGATAGACGGTCGTGGCGAAGGTGTGCCTGCTCAGGTGGAATCCGATCTCCTTGCTGATGCCGCAGGCTTTGGCAATCTGTTTGAGGTGCTTGTTGCATGTACCGTTAGAGGGCATGGGAAATACGAAATCGCCTCCGGCAAGTCCCTTGTACCTTTCTATCAGTTCCTTGGCTATTTCCATAAGGGGAACGTTGCTCGACACACGGGTCTTGGTGCGTCGGGTTATGATCCACTCCTCGCCGTCGAAGTCCATGCGCTGGATCTTGTCATGGGTGAGTGTCTTTATATCAATGTAGCTAAGTCCGGTGAAGCACCCGAAGAGGAACATGTCACGTACGAGGTTGGTCTGTTTTTTCACGAACACGGCGTTAGCCAGGGTGCGCAGTTCCTCTTCCGTGAGGTAGCCCCGGTCTGTCTCCTGCATTTCAAGGCTGTACTCGCCGAAAGGGTCGGAACGGACGATACCACGCCGCCATGCCTTGTCTGTCAGGCTGAGCAGTGGCATGGTGTATATCCAAAGAGTGTTGTCACTCAATCCCTTTTCCACGCGCAGGTACTTGTCGAAATCGGTGATAATCTCCTTTGTCAGTTCCTTGTAAGCCATATCGGTTCGTTTCTTCTTCTCCCAAAGGAAGGTGGCAAAATGGTTGTACACGGCCAAGTACTTGTTGTAAGTGGATTTGGCACGCTGTCCTTTCTCCACCATCGCCTCAAATTCCCGGTTCATGTTCTCGAAATCTTTCAGGATGCAGTTTTCCATCACACCGATACCCAGAAAGGCGTTACGCAGCTTTTCGGCGGTGACAAAATCCTCTTCCCGGAGGATGCGGTGATAGTGGTTGGTAAGCCGGGCACTGACTTCTTTGAGCTGCCCGTTTATCTCTGTCGCCTCGGCGGACTTGCCTTTTGCCTTACCATTCTCCCATAAATCCGGCGTAACGAATAGTTTGGTTCCCAATGCTTTGTCATCCCCATCAATGGAGATCTTCACCATGATGGGGGCTTTTCCGTCCCGGTTTCTCACTGCCGATCTCTTGATGTAGAACGAGGTTGCAAACGTACTTCTCTTTGTTTTCATAACTCTAAAATTTTCGTTTCTAAAGGTAGTTAATTATTTGTTACCAAGAGTTATGCAAAACAACGCAAAGTTATGAAACAGAACTTGTTATATTCCATATATCCTCTTTAGGACTGGTAGCTGCTTAGTAGCCGAACTTTGTCTGAAAGGGGGATTTTCAAGCGTTTTATGCCAAAGCTTGTTTCAATCCGCCCTACATACAAAATACTGACCTCCAATTATTTAAGTAGAACTTTGCTTTTCTTTGCGTCTTATGCCGATTTTTTGGATAAAAATGGGAAGATCACTAGCACATGGAATCCGTCGGATAAAGTGTATCTTGGTTCCGGTGAACCACTCTATCGGGGCATAGCCGGGACGATGGTCAGTTGGAAAGGGTTGAGCGTTAATCTCTCATTTGCTTATCATTGGGGTGGAAAAGTCTATAATCAAACATTACTCGATAAAGTGGAAGTGAGTACCTACACCATTGCTTCACAAAATGTAGACTCACGCGTATTAAGTCAAAGATGGATCAAAGAAGGTGATTTGACCTTCTTCAAGGGATTCTCAAACCAAGCCACTCGTGCCACGTCTCGTTATGTGATGGACGACAATGTTTTTGAATTGCAATCACTTGATATACAATATCGTTGGGACTCTGCCGCCTTTCAGAAAGCTACCAGATTTAGTTATTTGATATTCGGAATCAATATGTCCGACTTACTTTATATCTCATCCGTCAAACGTGAGCGTGGAACTGGTTATCCTTATGCCAGAGGCATCAGAGGTACTCTTTCCTTTGCTTTTTAGTTCAAATTAAATAAGAAAAGATATGAAAATAAATAAGAAACTGATAATCATACTGTCCGGCATTACTTTCATGTGTACATCTTGCCGCGATTGGCTGGACATCAAACCGGAGGACGAGGTGTATGGAAAAGACCTATTCTCTTCGTACCAGGGTTTCAAAGATGCTTTGAACGGCTGCTATATGGCATTAGCCGACTGTAACGCTTATGGTGAGAGATTGACAATGAGCAATGTTGAAAGTCTTGCCGCACAATGGAATCTGACCAGTGACTACTATCGTAAAGCTGACTACTATTTTTTACATCACAATTATACCCAGGATGATGCAAAGAATGCCATTAAAACGATATACAGTCAATTATTCAATGTGATTACCCAGGCGAATATGATTATCGGAGCTTGCGAGCAATATGGCAACAACATTGCGGATCCGGCGAGTCGTGCCATGATAGAAGGAGAAGCGTATGGCATACGCGCGTTTTGCCAATTGGATATACTGCGTCTCTTCGGGCAGCTTCCGCAAAATGCGACGCTCACAGTGTCGCTCCCTTATTCAGAAAGTGCTGATATAAAGATTATGCCGGTGTATTATTCTTTTGAGGATTACGTGAAGAAGTTGGATGAAGATCTGGACAAAGCTTGTTCTCTACTAAAAGACTATGATCTGATCTTTAAATACACATTCGACCAACTGAATACTCCTTCAAACATTAATTTGAACGATGATTATCTGGCTTATCGCCAATTACACTTCAACTACTGGGGAGTGAAAGCCTTAAAAGCGCGTCTCTATTTATATATCGGAGATGTGACAAAAGCACATGATAACGCAATGGAAATTATCAACGCAAAAGGAGCGGATGGCAAGTCTCTAATGAAATTAAGCGGAAGAGAAGATCTCCTCAAAGGTCTTTATGCCTGCCCGTCAGAATGTCTGCTTGCTATACACAAGTACAATTTACGGGACTATTCTCCTACTGTACTAGGCGGTGACGCAGACCGTAAGATAAATCCATCGGAACAACTTTGTCTGAACGGCACATGGAATTTGCAAAGGCTCTTCACAGGCTTTTCTATCACGTCACACAACAGATACATTTACCAATGGGAATTGAATACGGAGTCAAGTTCCAATGGACAAAAGTTTCCAACACTTAAGAAGTATTATAGCAAATACAGCAGCGATAATGATATGGTGAAAGGACAAATTATCCCTTTGCTTCGTATTTCCGAACTGTACTTGATTGCTATGGAAACTACCACTAGTCTGGAGGAAGCCAATGCGTTATATAAAGAATATATGGCTTCTCATGACATATCTATCTCTGCGGAGGACAGTTTTACTTCTTTGGATGCTGTGGCGAATTTCATGTTGGCAGAGTATCAGCGTGAATTTTATGCGGAAGGTGTTATGTTCTATCAGTACAAGCGTCGTAACTCAACGTCTATGACTTTTCTTTTTGGTGAAACCATGAATGAAGGACTGTACGTCTTACCATTACCGGAAACAGAATACAATCCAAATGCAATTCAATAAAAAACAGAATTTATGAAACATTATAATCATGCATTCCTATCATTGCTTTTAGGGGGTATATTTGCCATGCTAATGAGTGGATGCGAGAAAGAACTACCTGTATACAGTGATCCGAATAACCGTCTGATCTTTGATTATTCCAATCCGGCGGACACACTGAAGCGATACTCGTTTGTCTACGAGAAAGCCACTACCACAACAGATACTCTGTGGTATAAAGTACATACTATGGGTTTTGTCACCCCCTATGACCGTCCTTTCCAGTTAGAGCAAGTAACTTATGGAGTGTCAGATAACGCTGTACCGGGTAAACATTACGTAGCTTTCGATGACCCTGAATTGCTAAAGAAATATTATTATATTCCTGCAAACTCTGCCGGTACTACTATTCCAATAGTACTTAAACGGGATGCTTCTCTAAAATCACAAGGCTTCATGCTTGTATTTACCATCAAAACCACAGATGAGTTTTCTGCCGGATACACCAACAAGAGCTTCATGAGCATTTATATTGCGGACTTTTTGGCTAAACCTTCCGGATGGAAAACTTTATCAACCTATTATTTCGGCGAATACGGAGTAGCAAAACATCAATTTTTGATAGACACGACAGGAGATAAGTGGGATGATGACTTCCTTGCCAACGAACTGTCTATTGAAGATGCCGCTGTTTGTGATAAATATTATATTGCTTATTTGGAAAGTGTTTTACGCGAGGCTCTTGACAAACTGAATGCGGAACGTGAAGCGCAAGGACTAGGAAAACTGAAAGAGGCAGATGGGACGGAAGTCTCCATTCCCCTGATATCACTATAGAAAAAATGAAATGAATCAAAATAGTAAAGATATGAAAAGGCATTACTTTATAACATACATGATTATAATGATGGCGATACTCTCTGCCTGCTATAGCGACAATAGCGAGGAGGCTTCCGTTGAAGTGGGAAACATTTCCATCAGCGGGATAAAAGAGAAATATTCAGCCATGTCCGATAATGGTGAAGTACTACAGATCAATCCCGTTATCAAAAGTGACTATCCCAAAAAAGACTTGGAATACCATTGGTTCTTATATGAAAAATCGAAAGAAAATGCATCTACAGATAATGATGGAAACCATTACGAAGAAGTCCTTATCAGTGAAGATGAGAATCTGTCCTATCCTGTCAATTTGGGGGTAGGCGACTACACCATTGTGCTTCGGGTTAAATCCCTAAGCAATGGCTGTGTGGCCTACCAACGTACATCACTGAATGTATCTACCCGTTATACAGAGGGATTCTATATACTGAAAGAAGTGAACGGAAACACGGAATTGGATTTCCTGTCCCCTTCGAATGAAAAGATAGACAATGTCTTTACTCGACTGCACCAAGCACCGGTAAGCGGAAAGCCTAAAAGCTTGTCGGTCGTATATAATCATGCGTACATTGATCCGGAGACTAACAAAGCGTCTTACGACCATTCATTGTGTGTCATTACTGATGACAGAAAAGTACGCTTTCTGCGTGCACCGGATTTAGCGGTAGTACATGATGAGAAAACCATGTTTTATGCATCGGATGGAATAGACGAGGTTCCTTATACAAGTGTGAACACCACTTTTAAAAATCTCTATCTTTCCAGCAAGGGAGCATACATTACCGCTTGCGGCGACGCCACTGCAAAACCCATGCCTATTGGTAAATTCAGTCATCCGGAAGAACCGGCGGGCGCCAGTCCCTTTGTGGTAAAAACCGGAACATACGAAACTGTCTTCTGGAATGAAAAGAACCATACGATTTATCGTATAGACATGAATGGAGGTATAAAGACTCCTAGTCCAAAAAAGAATGCATATCAAGAGGTTGCAGTAGAAAACCTGACCAATTATGAATGTGTTTCTGCCGGACAGACTTACATTAACTATGATACCAAACTCTTTTTCTTGTTTAATGAAACATCTACCGGCGATAAGATTTTCTACCGCATGACAGCCAATTGGAGTAATTGCACTCCGGATACCATGCTCACCGTGAATCCCGATATGCATTTCGCCAAAGCGACTTATCGTTCTTACAATGCTCGTTGGGCATCTATAGCCTACTGTGTAGATGGTGGAAAACTTTATGCCTATTCGTTAAATTATCAACAAGATCCTAAGAAATCGATAGGAAGAGATAGAGAAAGAGGCTGAATGGGAATTAAAGCCGGAAGGCATTCCTGCAGGTGAAGAAATTGTATATGCAGAAACAATCTATTGGGAACAATTCAATCAAGACAGGTATGGAGACAGTTTCAGATACCTTGCAATAGGAACTCAAACGGGGGATAGCTATCAATTATATTTATATAATATGTTAGGTGGTTCTCCCGATGGGGAACCGGTAAAAACGATTAGCGGAACCGGTAAACTGAAACGCGCCGTATATCTTGCACCAAAATATCCGGGAAATGATTCCGGTCCATTCATGGGATATCCCTACTAATATTGATTTATCAAAAGAATTATGAACCGACTGTTAAAGCATATCATAGTAACATTACTTGCTTGCTGGACTACCATCACGTACGCCCAGCAAGGAGAAGGGGTTTCTTTCCTCGACAATCCCGCATGGCAATCCCTGCTGACACAAGCGCAGGCTGCCAACAAACCGATTCTGGTAGATTGCTACACCGCTTGGTGCGGACCATGTAAAATGATGGTAAGCCAGGTTTTCACCCAGAAGAAGTTGGGAGACTATCTGAACGGGCGCTTCGTATGCGCCAAGATAGACATGGAAAAAGGAGAGGGGCCGGAACTTGCCAAAAAGTTCAGCGTAAAAGCCTTTCCTACTTTTCTCTATCTGACCAAAGAGGGGACGTTGATGAATTCCGCCGTGGGCGGTTGTACAGCCGACGAATTTATAGAACGTACGGAACGCACCCTATCCGGCAAAACGCTGGAAGTCCTGCAAACGAAGTATGAGGGAGGGGAACGCAGTGAAGAATTTATGGTGCAGTATATTGTGACTCTCGATGAACACATGAAACGTAAAGAGGCTATGCAACTTGCATTGGAGCTGCTGGAAGGGAAAGAGAAGGAATTGTTGGAGAGCAAAGGTCTTTACGACCTTTTCTTCCGCTATATCCGCGAACCGTTTCATCCTCTTTTCCGCTACGTGCAGGAACATCAGGACGAATTTAAAGCCCAATATGATCCGCAACAGTTAGACGATAAGTTGTATCAAGTGTGGTCGGCACATGCAAGCGACTTCTTTAAACAGGAAGGCTCTGTATATAAGATTGATGAAGAAGGGTTAAACCGCTATTTCGAAGAGATGACCCGCTTCCCACTCTTCAAAGGAGACGAAATAATGTTGCGCAACCATCTGCTGGTGGCGGAATACCAAAGAGACTGGAACAAATATGCGCAAATTTGCAACGAAGCAATCCGCAAACAAGACGTCTCGGATGGGATTCTTTATAACTGGGCTTCACGCATAGGAAACGGAACAATCACCTCCGCCACCCGAAAAATGATAACGGGCTGGGTGAAGAAACGCCTTTCCGAGATTCGCAAAAATACGACGGCGGAAAACTACCGATACATAGCATACTATGAACAACTACTGGCAAGCTTCAATCCAAAGAAATAATATTCAAACTTAAAAGAAAGTATATCGTATGAGAAAATTACTACTAGTGTCATTGGCGGCATTTTGCATCCCCATGCTTGTATTTGCCGGACCTAAGTCTGACAAGAAAACGACCAAAAAGAAAAAAGGTAAAACAGAAGCCGTAACGCCTCCCGCCGACCCTAAAAAAACGGAATATGACAAACTGATAGAGGGCATGAAAAGGCAGGAAGGCATGCTCTGCGCTTATACCAAAGAGGGAAAGCTTCTGCTGGAACTCGGTTCCGAAGCCTTTAAGCATGATTATCTGTTGGCTACCCGATTGGCGGAGACCAGTAATACTGGGGTAGGAGTGGCGGGACAAATGCAGTGTGAACCACTTTGCTTTTATTTCTCTACTGACAGCATCAATGTGTACATACATCAGCGCCAACTTGTATTCGCTGTACCGGAAGGGGACCCTGTACTTCCATCGTTCCATAAGAACTTTACCAATCCCGTGGTAGCTGCCTTCAAAGTGAAAAGCAAATATCAAGGGAACTTGACGATTGATGTTACCGATTTCTTCACCACCGACCAACGCATCATCTCTCCCATACACGACGGTATACGCAAGTCCTACTCCTTTGCACCGGACGCTTCCATTATCAAAGGAGTCAAACTGTTTCCGTCCAATATGGAAGTACGCACACAAATGAATCTCCGCAACAATCAAAACGGCCAGTGCATCACGCTGATGCTCAACCGCTCGATACTCCAATTGCCGGATACGCTGATGGAACAGCGCTTTCAGGACAATCGTGTGGGATATTTCCATTCATTCCGTAACCTATTCGACACCCAGGAAGATAAAGTAACCACCTATAATTTTATCCATCGCTGGAGGCTGGAACCTAAAGACAGGGAAGCCTATTTCCGTGGAGAGCTGGTAGAGCCCATAAAACCCATCGTATTTTATGTAGATACAGCATTCCCTCAAAAATGGCGTGAAACAATCATACAAGGTATCTTAGACTGGAACACTGCCTTTGAAGCTGCCGGATTTAAAAATGCCGTCCAAGCCAAGATGTATCCGAACGACCCTAACTTCGATCCGGATGATATGCGCTATAGTTGTGTGAAATATGCCACATACGCGATACCGAACGCGATGGGCCCCAGTTACGTAGACCCCCGTTCGGGAGAGATCCTTACAGCCGATGTCATTTGGTATCACAATGTCATCCAACTTGTACACAACTGGCGGTTTGTACAAACCGGTGCCGTAGATAAACGGGTACGTGCCAATGTGTTTCCTGACGATGTAATGTGCGAATCACTGCGTTATGTCATCTCTCATGAAATAGGACATACGTTAGGTTTGCTCCACAACATGGGAGCTAGCCATTCCTACCCCGTGGAGAAATTGCGCGATCCGGCTTTCACACAGAAATACGGTACGACTCCCAGCATCATGGACTATGCCCGCAACAACTACGTTGCCCAACCCGGCGACTTTGAGAAAGGCGTGAGACTGACGCCTCCTATTTTAGGAGTGTATGACATATATGCCATCAATTGGGGATATCGCCTTATTCCGGGCAATAAGACTCCCAAAGAGCAATCTAAGGTTCTAGCCAAATGGATTGAAGAGAAAGCCGGTGACCCGATGTACCAATTCGGATTACAGCAAATGGGGATTATTGAAGACCCGACCGCCCAAACGGAAGACTTAGGCAATGACCCGATAAAGGCGGGTGATTATGGTATCAGCAATCTGAAAATCGTCTATAAGAACTTGGAAGACTGGATGGGCGTGAAGGGAGATACTTATCAGGATTTAAAAGATTACTTTGCCAGCATTGTCGGACAGTATTCTAATTATTTGGGACATACACTGGGGTATGTGGGAGGAGTTGTATATACTTACAATCGTGTAGGAGAAAAAGACGGCGTACGTGTATTCGTACCCAAAAGTCAACAGTCCGCATCCATGAAATGGGTTGTCAGCCAACTGCGGGAAGCAAACAATTGGCTGATTATACCGGAGAAAATAATCCGCTTCGGATTTGACTTGAATGGTGCCGACGGTCTGATTCAAGGAGGTGCGGCAACACTTTACGATGCCCGTCGGTTGCAACGTATTTATGAAGGAGGCGTAGTAGACGCAAAGAACAACTATACACTCACGTCTTATTTGGATGACGTCTATCGTACTATATTCCAATCTACCATTGCCGGACAGGCACTCAATTATACTGAGATGAAAATGCAGGCGGCAGCCATCGAAGCACTGGCTACCAATGCGGGATTTATACAACCACCCATGGGGGGACTTCGAATCGGATTGGCCGATTCATTCTATTCGGAGAAATGGCGCTGCTGCTGTTCCGCCGCATCCGAGGAACAGTCAGCCACCATGCGTATGCCTGTCATTCCTCCTTTGAATCAGAAGTTGTTGCAATCTTCCTCTTTCGGGCAATTGCAGAAAATACTTCAGCTCTATAAGGCGAATAGTTCCGTAGGCAATCAGGAAAGCCGTGATTTTTATCGTTTCCAGATACAATATATCGAACGCTTGATGAAAAAATAGGCGGATGAGGGATCATTCTCTTTAAACTGAGAAAGCGATATTACAGTTCATATAATATCGCTTTCTTATTGATTAGAAACTATTTTCTACTTACTTGTTGTCATTCTCGCGAATCTCTACCCGGCGAATCTTGCCGCTGATCGTCTTCGGAAGTTCTTCCACGAACTCAATCACACGCGGATATTTATAAGGAGCAGTCACTTTCTTCACATGATTCTGTAACTCCTTAATCAGTTCTTCGCCGGCACGTGCTTTATAATCTTTAGATAGAACAATCGTAGCTTTTACTACCTGACCGCGAATCTCATCGGGTACTCCGGTGATGGCACATTCCACAACAGCCGGATGAGTCATCAATGCACTTTCCACTTCGAATGGGCCGATGCGGTAACCGGAGCTCTTGATTACGTCATCTGCGCGACCGACAAACCACAGGTAACCGTCTTCGTCTTTCCAGGCAACATCACCGGTATAATAAATACCGTCGTGCCAAGCTTCGTGAGTGCGTTCCGCATCCCGGTAGTATTCTTTGAAAAGTCCGAGAGGTTTGCCTTTGCTGGTGCGGATTACAATTTGCCCCTGCTCACCGGCTTCAACAGAGCGACCTTCATGGTCGATCAAATCAACATCATATTGAGGATTCGGCAGTCCCATGCTTCCCGGTTTCGGTTCCATCCACGGCATGGTAGCGATGGTAAGGGTTGTTTCCGTTTGTCCGAAACCTTCCATCAGTTTGATACCAGTCAGTTTCTTGAACGTTTCAAATACGGCAGGGTTCAATGCTTCTCCGGCAATGGTGCAGTATTTGAGTGAAGATAAATCGAACTTCGTCAGGTCTTCGTGAATCAGGAAACGGAAGATGGTAGGAGGTGCACAAAGGGAAGTGACATGATATTCCTGGATTTTTTCAAGAATAGCTGCCGGGGTAAACTTCTCGTGGTCGTAGACGAAGATATTGGCTCCGGCAATCCATTGTCCGTAAAGTTTGCCCCATACCGCTTTCCCCCAGCCGGTATCGGCAATGGTGAGGTGAAGACTGTTCTCATCCAGATTATGCCAGAAGCTACCGGTAACGATATGTCCTAGCGGATAAGTGAAGTCGTGTGCCACCATCTTAGGCTCACCGGTAGTGCCGGAAGTAAAATACATCAGTGAGATGTCGTCGTTAGTGTTCGCATGGCGGGGACGTACAAACGGGGTGGCATGTTCGATACCCTGATGGAAGTCCTCGAAACCTTCCGGAATATCCGGACCGACACTGATTAACTTTTCTACAGTAGGACATTCGGGAAGAGCATCTATGATATGTTGCAGGATGATTCCTTCACCGGCAGCTACAATCATTTTGATATCGGCAGCATTGCAGCGGTAGATAATATCCTTTTTAGTCAGCAGGTGGGTAGCCGGAATGACGGTTGCTCCCAGTTTGTGGAGGGCAATGGTGCTATACCAGAACTCATAACGCCGTTTCAGAATCAGCATCACCATGTCGCCACGGCCGATACCCAGACTCTGGAAGTAAGAAGCGGTCATGTCTGTATAGCGTTTCATATCGGCAAATGAGAACTGGCGGCTTTCGCCTTTGTCATTTGTCCAAAGCAAAGCGTTCTTGTCGGGTTGTTCGGCAGCCCAGGTATCTACTACGTCGTAGCCGAAGTTGAAATTCTCCGGAACGTTTATTTTTAAGTTTTTGATAAAGTCCTCTTGTGAACTGAAAGAGGTCTGTGATAAAAATCTTTCTACCATGATGTTATTACATAATTACTGCCAGAAAACGTACCGTTTTGCCATCGAGCGCTTTCATGCCATGTGGAAGTTTAGAGTTAAAATAAATGCTGTCGCCTTGGTTGAGGATGATTTCTTTGCCTTCGATGTTGATAAGCATACGTCCTTCGATGACAAGGTTGAATTCCTGTCCGTTATGTTTGTTATAATGGATCGGCTCGTCGATTGCTTTCGGTTCAACGGTAACGATGAACGGGTCGGCGGTACGGTTCATGAATCCTGAAGCCAGCGATTGGTATTTATAAGCTTTGGTACGTTCGATGCTGACACCTTTGCCGGCACGGGTCACGAAGTAGCTGCTCATTTTGGGCTCTTCGCCAAACATCAGGGCATCGAGAGCTACATTGTACGTACGGGCTATTTTTTGTAACATACTGACGGAGATATCGTACTCTCCAGTTTCCGCAAGCCGGTATTCCTCAGCAGAAATGTCGCTGTCGCGGGCAATGTCTTCAGAAGTCAATTCGAGTACATCACGTAGTCCGCGAAGGCGTTCTGCTATCTGTTTAATTTGGTCATTCATATTGTTGAAGTTATAAGTGATTAGTTATAGTAATTTTGCGAAATGATTTCATTTTATTCAGGCACGGATTACACGGATTTCACGGTTTTTAGTATTATAATTGTATAAAGCAACAGCGTAATCCGTGTAATCCGTGTAATCCGTGCCTGAACTTACTGACAGTCTTATTGTTATTTCGACGCTTTCATCGCTCGGATGATAGCGGAAGTGAAGCCGTTATGCTCCAGTTCGTTGATTCCCTTGATGGTGATTCCGCCCGGAGTAGTCACCTTGTCGATTTCTACGCTGGGGTGGGTGTCATTGTTCTGAATCAGTGCGGCCGCTCCTTTTAAGGATTGGGCTATCATCTGCATGGCATCTTTAGGACGGAGTCCCATTTCAATTCCGGCTTGCATGGCTGCCTGAATGTATTTCAGAACGTAAGCGATACCGCAGGATGCCAATGCAGTGGCTGCCGCTATTTTATCTTCGGGAATCAGCATCACAGTTCCCATCTCGCTGAATAGCCGGAGGACGAATTTGTCTTGTTCATCATTCGTGTTGCGGGCAGCGACAAGCGTCATGCTTTCCAGTTCGCTGATAGCGGTATTCGGAATCAGACGGAACATCGGCATTTCCGGTGCAACGACACAATGAGCCAATTCTTCAAAGCTGATGCCGGCGGCTACAGAAATTAGTATCTGTTTGCTTTTCAGTTTCAATTCGCGCATCACAGGTTCCATAAACCACGGTTTGACGGCGAGGATGACAATATCTGCTCCTGCGGCAGCTTCCGCATTATTGTTCGTGATAGAGATACCCGGAAATTCATTCTTCAGTTTCTCTAGTTTTCCGGCACTGGGATTGGATACAATGATATCCGAATCGTCTATCAGACTTCCTTTTGCCAGGCCACGGGCTATTGAACCGCCCATGTTTCCTGCACCGATAATGGCTATTTTCATATACGCTTGTTTTTAATGAGTTGTTACAGACAAAGGTAACGGTTAATTACGAAAAAACAAAAAGCAGCCAGAATAAGAACTAAATTTCTAATAGAGGCTGCTTTTATCGTTGGCTGTTTATTAATCAAATGAGCGGTTAGAGTACTTTCTTGAACCGGGCAAGGAATTCTTTTGCTTCCTCCATGCTAAGACAAAGAGGGGGCAACAGGCGAAGTACATTCGTGCCGCTTGCTCCGGTGAATACGTGCTCGTCGTAAATGAGTCGGCTGCGCAGTTCCTTGATTGGTTCTTCAAATTCAAGTCCGATCATGAGTCCGCGTCCGCGCACTTCCTTAATTTGCGGGAATTTCTTTAGTTCTTCCAGTAAATAGTCACCTACAGCTTTTGCATTCTCTACCAGATTTTCCTGTTCAATGACATCCATCACGGCGAGAGCTGCCGCACATGCCAGATGGTTTCCACCGAAGGTAGTTCCCAGCTGACCGTATACCGGTTTGAACATCGGGCTGATTAGGACACCTGCCATCGGGAAGCCGTTACCGATTCCTTTGGCTACAGTGATGATGTCCGGTTTGATATCGTTATATTGATGAGCGAAGAATTTGCCGCTACGTCCGTATCCGCTCTGAATCTCATCCAGAATCAGGATGGTTCCCGTCTCGCTACAAGTTTTGCGGAGTTCCTGCATAAATTCGGTGGTCGGTATTTTGATACCGCCTACACCTTGAATTCCTTCAATGATAACAGCACAGGTGTCTCCTTTAGACAATTCCTGCTTCATCGCGTCAATGTCGTTGAGCGGAAGGTAGGTGACATGACCGTTATTGTTGATAGGAGCGATAATGGAAGGATTGTGAGTTGCTTCTACTGCAAGAGACGTACGTCCGTGAAACGCTTTGCTGAAAGATACGATTTTGGTACGTCCGTTGTGGAAAGAAGCCAGCTTCATGGCATTTTCGTTTGCTTCGGCACCACTGTTAATCAGAAACAGGCTGTAGTCTTCGTAACCGGAAATCTTTCCCAGTCGTTCGGCTACCTCTTGTTGAAGCTTATTGATGACGGAGTTCGAGTAGAAACCAAGTTTTGATACTTGATTGCTGATCATCGCTACATAGTGGGGATGCGCGTGTCCGATGGAGATAACGGCGTGACCTCCGTAGAGATCCAGATATTCTATTCCGTTCTCATCCCATACCTTGCAGCCATCACCTTTGACAATGTTGATATTGTATAAAGGATATACATCGAATAAATTCATAATTCTTCTGTTTTTTAGAAAGCTGAAGGCTTCAAACGTAGTCCTATGGTTTCTTCCAGGTTGAACATCAGGTTCATGTTATGAACGGCTTGTCCGCTGGCGCCTTTCAGCAAGTTGTCGATACAAGAGATAATCAATAGCTTGTCGCCATGCTTTTCCAGATGTATCAGGCATTTATTAGTATTAACGACTTGTTTTAAGTCAATATTCTTATCTACGATGTGTACGAAGGAGTCTTTGGCATAATATTCCTCATACATACGAACGATTTCTTCCTGTGCTACTTTGGTCTTGACTACCAGCGTTGCAAAGATACCACGAGGGAAGTCTCCACGGTATGGAATGAAGTCAATATCTGCATCGAAGCTGTTTTGCAGTTGCTTCAGCGATTGCTTGATTTCCGGAACGTGTTGGTGTTCGAATGCTTTGTACACACTCATATTGTTGTTTCTCCAACTGAAATGACTGGTAGCACCCGGTTTCACTCCGGCGCCCGTACTTCCTGTAATGGCATTTACCATCACATCATCCGTCAGCATCAGGTTCTTGGCGAGCGGAAGCAAACCAAGTTGTATGCAGGTTGCAAAACAACCGGGATTGGCTACGTGCTTCGCCGTGCAAGTGGCCCGGCGGTTCAGTTCCGGCAGACCGTAGATAAAGTCATGGTCATCGCTTTTGATACGGTAGTCCATGGAGAGGTCGATAATCTTCAGGTCTTCCGGTATGTTGTGGCTTTCCATGAATTTCTTTGTGTCGCCGTGGGCGGTACAGAAGAAAAGGACGTCGATTTCGTCCAAAGGTAACTGGTCGGTGAATCTTAAATCTGTTTCTCCATACAAGCCTTCGTGTACGTCGGTAATTTTGTTTCCGGCATTACTGCTGCTGTTGATAAATACGATTTCAGTT
This sequence comes from Bacteroides sp. BFG-637, assembly GCF_024793605.1. Classification (NCBI taxonomy): domain Bacteria; kingdom Pseudomonadati; phylum Bacteroidota; class Bacteroidia; order Bacteroidales; family Bacteroidaceae; genus Bacteroides; species Bacteroides sp. BFG-637. Next base: position 2,597,720 of record NZ_JANUPD010000002.1, read on the forward strand.
TCCGGATGGTTGAGCAGCAGACGGATTAATTCGCCTGCTGTATATCCTGCGCCACCAATGATTCCTGCTTTAATCATATCTCTTCGTCTTTGTGGTTATTATAGTAAACGCGGAGCGGAGTGGAGGTCACTTTGATAAAGCCTTTTGCATCTTCGGCTGTCCAGCCTTTCTGCATTTCACCGTATTCTCCGAATTTAGTCTTCACCAGATCATCTTCCGATTCTACACCTACGGTAGAGAAAGAAAGCGGGCGAAGTTCGAGGATCGCTGTACCGTTCACATTGCGCTGGCTTTCCTGCAACATGGCTTCGATGTCACGCATGACCGGTTCCAGATATTGACTTTCGTGGAGGAACATACCGTACCAGTTAGCTACTTGGTCTTTCCAGTATTGTTGCCATTTGCTCAATGTATATTTTTCAAGGAAACGGTGAGCGCCGATAATCAACATCGGGGCAGCTGCTTCGAATCCTACACGGCCTTTGATACCGATAATTGTATCGCCTACGTGCATATCACGGCCGATACCGTATGCTGCACCAATCTCTTCCACTTTCTGGATAGCTTTGATCGGGTCGTCAAACTTCTCGTCGTTGACAGCTTTCAGTTCCCCTTTTTCAAAAGTCAGGCGGAGCTGTTCGCTACCTTCTTTTTCAACATGTTTGAGGTAGGCTGTTTCCGGGAGTCCTTGCGCGGAGTCGAGAATTTCGCCGCCACAGATAGAAGTACCCCACAAACCAACGTTATAAGAGTATTTCAGCTTAGTAAAGTCTGCGCTGAAACCATGCTTGTTCAGATAATCAATTTCTTCCTGACGGCTCAATGCCATGTCACGGGTCAATGTGATGATTTCCACATTGGGAGCCAGTACGAGGAAAGTCATATCGAAACGGATCTGGTCGTTACCGGCTCCGGTAGAACCGTGTGCGATGGCGTCTGCACCAATCTCATTGGCATAGCGTGCGATAGCCAATGCCTGGAAGATACGTTCGGAACTGACTGAAATAGGATAAGTACCGTTGCGCAGCACATTTCCGAAAACCATGTATTTCAGACTCTTTTCGTAGTATTCTTGGGTAACGTCCAGTGTTACGTATTTCACTGCTCCCAGTTTATAAGCATTTTCTTCGTTTGTCTTCAGTTGTTCTTCACTGAAACCACCCGTATTGGCACAAGCTGCATATACTTCGTAACCTTTTTCTTTGGCGAGGTACATGACGGTGAACGATGTGTCCAGTCCGCCGCTGAATGCCACCACTACTTTTTTCTCTTTTCTTCCATAGTGCTGTATCTTTTAAATGTTATTTCTTTCTTGTTCTTTTTTTATGTTCCGCGGGTCTGTCGGATCGTACAGCATGGCTGTGCAGATGCAGAACTTACGGTTCTTCGCTACCAGAATGTCATGGTTGATACATCCTTCGCATCCTTTCCAGAAAGCTTCATCGTCTGTCAGTTCATTGAAAGTGACAGGTACGTAACCCAGTTCGGTGTTCATCTTCATGACTGCTGCTCCGGAGGTCAGACTGAATATTTTTGCTTTCGGCCATCGGAGACGTGCGAGTTGGAAAGAAGCCTGTTTGATACGTTTTGCCAACCCTAATCCACGAAAATCGGGATGAACGATCAGACCGGAAGTAGCTACGTACTGCTTGTTTCCCCATGATTCGATATAGGTGAATCCGGCGAAAGTGTCACCGCAAAGAGCAATAATCGCCTTACCTTCTTTCATCTTTGTCGCTACGTATTCGTGTGTGCGTTCCGCAATTCCTGTTCCTCGTACGGCGGCAGCATTTCTGATAGTTTCCAAAATAGTGTCAACGTAAACCTCATGTGAGGCGTCGGCTACCATAACATCTATTTGTTGAGTGTCCATTTCTTTATTATATAATAATAGGTATAATTATTCGATATTGGGAATGATGAGTGACAAAAGCTGGCGTATCTTGCTGGTTGCAACTCCTTCACGCAATACCAGCATGATCGTGTCATCACCGGCAATGGTTCCCAGAATTTCACTGAATTCATTGTTGTCGATGTCATAAGCCATGCTGCTGGCATAACCGGGACGGGTGCGGATAACGGCAATGTTACCGGAAAACTGCAAAGAGATAAATCCGTTATTGCGTAACATTTCACCGGCACTCTGGTCGGTAGAACGTTTATACATAATGTTGTTCGGCAGTACATATACGTACTTTCCGTTCATACTGGCAGCCTTGGCTACTTTCAGTTGTTTCAAGTCGCGGGAGAGGGTGGCCTGTGTCAGTTCGAAGCCTTCGCGGTTCAGCTCTTGCAGCAGTTCTTCCTGCGAACCGACCTCCTTGCTTGAGATAATCATTTTGATGGCGTCTAACCGATTTGCTTTCTTCTTCATTGTATAATTATTCTAAGAATGGCGCAAAAGTATGCATTATTTCGGAGAAAATATGCATAAAACCAAAGTTTTTTTGCATAAAAGTGAAAAATATGCTAAACGATGAGAGCCTGTTTTTCTGTTTTGTGTCAAAATGTATACCCTTTCAATCAAAATACATAAGGAAAGGGAGGAGGGAATCGCCTATCTTTGCCATGTAGGTAAATGTATACCTTAAACATATAGACAGAATACCATGAAACAAAACTTTTTTGCAGTCGACCTGGGCGCAACGAGCGGTCGTACAATCTTGGGAACTTTCATTGAAGGCGGATTAAATCTGGAAGAGATTAATCGTTTTCCTAACCACCTGATTGAAGTGGGTGGACATTTCTATTGGGATATTTATGCATTATATCGTCACATTATTGACGGATTAAAGTTGGTTGCTCACCGTGGCGAATCTATTGCTTCTATCGGCATCGATACTTGGGGAGTGGATTTTGTATGTGTCGGAAAAGACGGTAACTTGCTCCGTCAACCTTATGCATATCGTGACCCGCATACGGTAGGAGCACCGGAGGCTCTTTTCTCCCGTATCTCCCGTAGCGAAGTGTATGGCAAAACGGGTATTCAGATTATGAATTTTAATTCACTTTTCCAATTAGATACTTTACGTCGCAATCACGACAGCGCATTGGAGGCGGCAGATAAAATTCTGTTTATGCCGGATGCGTTGAGCTATATGCTCACTGGAGAGATGGTGACGGAATATACGATTGCTTCGACAGCCCAGCTGGTGAATGCACAAACACGACGTTTGGAGCCGGAGTTGCTGAAGGCGGTAGGATTGAGTGAGAAGAATTTCGGCCGTTTTGTATTTCCGGGTGAAAAGGTGGGAGTATTGACGGAAGAAGTGCAAAAGATTACCGGACTGGGGGCGATTCCTGTGATTGCGGTAGCCGGCCATGATACCGGTTCTGCTGTTGCTGCCGTTCCGGCATTGGATCGCAATTTTGCTTATTTGAGTAGCGGAACCTGGTCGCTGATGGGAGTTGAAACGGATGCTCCGGTGATTAATGCCGAAACGGAAGCGTTGAACTTTACCAATGAAGGCGGTGTGGAAGGAACCATTCGTCTGTTGAAGAATATTTGTGGAATGTGGCTGCTGGAACGTTGCCGTCTGAATTGGGGAGATACAAGTTATCCTGAATTAATCAGTGAGGCGGATGCTTGTGAACCATTCCGTAGTCTGATTAATCCGGATGATGATTGTTTCGCGAATCCTGCGGATATGGAAAAAGCCATTGCTGAATATTGCCGGGCTACCGGACAATCGGTTCCCGAGAAACGAGGACAAGTGGTGCGCTGTATCTTTGAAAGTCTGGCTTTGCGTTATCGTCAGGTGTTGGAGAATTTACGTTCACTTTCTCCCCGTCCGATTGATACATTGCACGTGATTGGCGGAGGTAGCCGGAATGATTTGCTGAACCAGTTTACTGCCAATGCAATAGGCATTCCTGTGGTAGCCGGCCCGTCTGAAGCGACAGCCATCGGTAATGTGATGATTCAGGCCATGGCAGCAGGCGAAGCAACGGATGTTGCCGGTATGCGCCAGTTAATTAACCGTTCTATCCCGTTGAAGACTTATCAACCGCAAGACACGGAAGCTTGGGATACGGCTTATATCCATTTTAAGAATTGCGTTCGGAAATAAATAGGAACAACCGACAGAATAATCATTTTTAAAACTAATAGAATATCATGAAAAAAGAAGAACTGATTCAGAAAGCGTATGAAATTGCTGTGGAACGTTATGCAGCAGTAGGTGTAGACACCGAAAAAGTATTGAAAACTATGCAGGATTTTCATCTGTCACTCCACTGCTGGCAGGCTGATGACGTTGCTGGATTTGAAGTACAGGCCGGTTCGTTGACCGGAGGTATTCAGGCAACCGGTAATTATCCGGGCAAAGCTCGTAACATTGATGAACTGCGTGCCGACATCTTGAAGGCTGCTTCTTATATCCCGGGTACTCATCGTTTGAACTTGCATGAAATCTATGGAGATTTCCAAGGTAAGGTGGTAGACCGCGACCAAGTAGAACCGGAACATTTCAAGAGCTGGATTGAATGGGGTAAAGAACATAACATGAAGCTCGACTTCAACTCTACTTCTTTCTCTCATCCGAAATCAGGTGATTTGTCACTTTCTAATCCTGATGAAGGCATCCGTCAGTTCTGGATTGAGCATACCAAACGTTGTCGTGCAGTTGCGGAAGAAATGGGTAAGGCACAGGGCGATCCGTGTATCATGAACCTTTGGGTGCATGACGGAAGCAAGGACATTACCGTAAACCGTATGAAATATCGTGCATTGTTGAAAGATTCTTTGGATCAGATTTTCGCTACCGAATATAAGAATATGAGGGATTGTATCGAATCTAAGGTGTTCGGTATCGGTCTGGAAAGCTACACGGTAGGTTCTAACGACTTCTATATCGGTTACGGTGCTTCTCGTAATAAGATGATTACGTTGGATACCGGTCACTTCCACCCGACAGAAAGTGTAGCTGATAAAGTTTCTTCACTGTTGCTTTATGTTCCTGAATTGATGTTGCACGTAAGCCGTCCGGTTCGTTGGGATTCAGACCACGTTACTATCATGGATGACCCGACTATGGAACTGTTCAGCGAAATCGTTCGTTGTGGTGCTTTGGATCGTGTACACTATGGCCTTGACTATTTCGACGCATCTATCAACCGTATCGGTGCTTATGTGATCGGTAGCCGTGCAGCACAGAAATGTATGACTCGTGCTTTGCTCGAACCGATTGCGAAGTTGCGTGAATACGAAGCAAACGGACAGGGATTCCAGCGTCTGGCTCTGCTTGAAGAAGAAAAAGCGCTGCCTTGGAATGCAGTTTGGGATATGTTCTGCTTGAAGAACAATGTTCCTGTAGGTGAAGATTTCATCGCAGAAATCGAAAAGTACGAAGCCGAAGTAACTTCTAAACGATAAGTTATGGATATTTTAATCGGCTTATTGATTATAGCTATCGGTAGCTTTTGCCAGTCCAGTTCTTATGTGCCTATTAAAAAGGTAAAGGAATGGAGCTGGGAAAGCTTCTGGTTAATACAAGGTGTATTTGCCTGGTTAGTGTTCCCGTTCCTGGGTTCACTACTGGGTGTACCCCAGGAAAGTAGTTTGTTCGATTTATGGGGAGCGGGAGGTGCTGGAATGAGCATCTTTTATGGTATATTATGGGGAGTGGGAGGTTTGACTTTCGGGCTTTCCATGCGTTATCTGGGGGTTGCGCTGGGACAGAGTATCTCATTGGGTACTTGTGCCGGTTTCGGAACTCTTCTTCCGGCTCTTTTTGCAGGTACAAACTTGTTTGAAGGTAACGGGTTGATTCTTCTGTTGGGTGTTTGCATCACATTGGCGGGTATTGCCGTTATCGGGTATGCCGGTAGCTTGCGTGCACAAAACATGAGTGAAGAAGAAAAACGTGCTGCCGTAAAGGACTTCGCATTGACAAAAGGTTTGCTGGTTGCACTTCTAGCCGGTGTCATGAGTGCTTGTTTTGCTTTGGGACTGGATGCGGGAACACCTATCAAGGAAGCTGCTTTAGCCGGTGGAGTAGAAGGGCTTTATGCCGGACTTCCGGTGATCTTTCTGGTTACATTGGGGGGATTCCTGACAAATGCAGTTTACTGCCTGCAGCAGAATGTAGCGAATAAATCGATGGGTGACTATGCTAAAGGAAAAGTATGGGGTAATAATTTAGTTTTCTGTGCGTTGGCTGGTGTACTATGGTACATGCAGTTCTTCGGACTGGAAATGGGTAAGAGTTTCCTTACGGAAAGTCCGGTATTGCTGGCTTTCTCCTGGTGTATTTTGATGGCATTGAATGTCACATTTAGTAATGTTTGGGGAATTATTCTGAAAGAATGGAAAGGCGTGTCAAATAAGACCATAACTGTGCTGATAGCTGGTCTGATCGTACTTATCTTCTCATTAGTGTTCCCAAATTTGTTTTAAAAAAATCAGGCACGGATTACACGGATTACACAGTTTTTTTATAACTTGCGACAAAATCAGTGTAATCTGTGTAATCCGTGCCTAATTAAAAAATATATATAGAATGAAATCAATCTTAGAGAATCGTCCGGGACTTGCCAAAGAAGTAAACAAGGTAGCGGAAGTTGCCGGATACTTGTGGCAGAAAGGATGGGCTGAACGTAACGGTGGTAATATCACTGTTAATATCACAGAGTTTGTAGACGATGAAATCCGTCAGATGAAACCGATCAGTGAAGTTAAACCTATCGGTGTAACTCTTCCTTATCTGAAAGGATGTTATTTCTACTGCAAGGGAACTAATAAGCGCATGCGCGATTTGGCCCGTTGGCCAATGGAGAATGGTTCGGTGATCCGTATTCTGGATGACTGTGCCAGCTACGTAATTATTGCGGACGAGGCTGTGGCTCCGACATCGGAATTGCCTTCTCACTTGAGCGTGCATAATGACCTGTTGAGTAAAAACTCTCCTTATAAAGCATCTGTGCATACACACCCGATCGAACTGATTGCCATGACGCATTGCCCGAAGTTCCTGGAAAAAGATGTAGCTACCAATCTGTTGTGGAGTATGATTCCCGAAACAAAGGCATTCTGTCCGCGTGGTTTGGGTATCATTCCTTATAAATTGCCTAGTTCTGTTGAGTTGGCGGAAGCTACCATCAAGGAATTGCAGGATTACGATGTTGTGATGTGGGAGAAACATGGTGTATTTGCAGTAGATTGCGATGCGATGCAGGCGTTCGACCAGATTGATGTACTTAATAAATCGGCTCTCATCTATATTGCGGCGAAAAATATGGGCTTTGAGCCGGATGGTATGAGTCAGGAACAGATGAAAGAAATGACAGTTGCTTTTAATCTCCCTAAATAAAAAAACAATAGCACAACCATGAATCGCATTATTTTAAATGAAACTTCTTACTTCGGTGCCGGATGCCGGAGTGTGATTGCTGTGGAAGCAGCCAGACGTGGCTTTAAGAAAGCCTTTTTTGTAACGGATAAAGACTTGATTAAGTTTGGAGTAGCTGCCGAAATCATTAAAGTATTTGATGAGAACCAGATACCTTACGAACTTTATAGTGATGTAAAAGCTAATCCTACTATTGCAAATGTACAAAACGGTGTGGCGGCCTACAAAGCTTCCGGAGCCGATTTTATCGTAGCTTTGGGTGGTGGCTCTTCTATCGATACCGCCAAAGGGATCGGTATCGTTGTGAACAACCCTGACTTTGCAGATGTGAAATCTTTGGAAGGTGTGGCTGATACCAAACATAAAGCTGTACCTACCTTTGCACTGCCTACTACTGCCGGAACGGCTGCCGAGGTAACGATCAATTATGTAATTATTGATGAAGATGCCCGTAAGAAGATGGTTTGTGTAGACCCGAACGACATCCCTGCCGTGGCTATCGTAGACCCTGAACTGATGTACTCAATGCCGAAGGGACTGACTGCCGCTACCGGTATGGATGCTCTGACGCATGCCATCGAAAGTTATATTACTCCGGGTGCTTGGGTAATGAGCGATATGTTCGAATTGAAGGCTATTGAGATGATTGCACAAAATCTGAAAGCAGCCGTAGATAATGGTAAAGATGTGGCAGCCCGCGAAGCAATGTCGCAGGCACAATATATTGCCGGTATGGGATTCTCGAATGTCGGTTTGGGAATAGTTCACTCAATGGCTCATCCGCTGGGTGCATTCTATGATACTCCTCATGGGGTAGCCAATGCTTTGTTGTTACCGTATGTGATGGAATACAATGCTGAATCTCCGGCAGCTCCGAAATATATCCATATTGCGAAAGCAATGGGAGTGGATACTACCGGAATGAGTGAAGCAGAGGGCGTTAAAGCTGCTATTGAAGCTGTGAAAGCACTTTCTATCAGCATTAATATCCCACAGAAATTGCATGAAATCAATGTGAAAGAAGAAGATATTCCTGCATTGGCTGTAGCTGCTTTCAATGATGTTTGTACAGGTGGAAATCCTCGTCCTACTTCGGTAGCGGATATTGAAGCCTTGTATCATAAAGCATTCTAAATCTCGTCATAGTAAAGTTTGTTTTTATATAAACATCCGGAGATACTTGAAAGTACGCTCCGGATGTTTTTTTATACCCTTGCGTGTGTTTTCTGAAAATAATTCCTATTTTTGTCTGGTTCAATTGCATGAAAACACACTGATATGATCGAGGATAATAGTTTGGGATTAGAATTTAAATATCTGATTGTAAATGACATGGACCGTAAATTCGGCCTGTGGGTAAATACTGTCGGCTATCAGTCTATCCCTCCCGATTCACCTTATCCGTTGAAAGAACATCCCTCCGGTTACTTTTTTAATGCGGAAAAAGGAAGGGTACTTCGCGAATATCAGTTGGTTTATATCACCAAAGGGCGTGGTTTGTTTTCATCCGATTCCACTTCCGAAAAGCAGGTTTGTAAAGGTCGGCTGATGGTGCTGTTTCCCGGTCAATGGCATACTTACCGCCCGTTACGGCAGACTGGTTGGACGGAGTATTATATTGGTTTTGAAGGACCAATGATAGACGCCATCGTGAACGATGCTTTTTTGTCGCAGGAACAGCAAATACTCGAAATTGGTATTAATGAAGAGTTGGTTTCCTTGTTCTCCCGTGCCCTTGCTGTGGCAGAAGCGGATAAGATTTCCGCGCAACAATATCTTTCCGGCATTGTGCTTCACATGATAGGAATGATTCTTTCCGTTTCCAAGAATAAGTTTTTTGAGATGAGTGATGTGGACCAGAAGATAGAGCAGGCTAAAATTATCATGAATGAAAATGTTTCCGGTAATGTGGATCCGGAAGAGTTGGCTATGCGGCTCAACATCAGTTATTCATGGTTCCGACGTGTTTTCAAGGAATATACAGGTTATGCTCCCGCCAAGTATTTTCAGGAATTGAAACTACGTAAGGCCAAACAAATGCTGGTCGGAACTTCCCAATCCGTGAAAGAGATTTCTTTTTTCCTGGGTTTCCAGTCTACCGAATACTTTTTCTCTTTTTTCAAGAAGCGTACAGGGCTGACTCCGTTGGAATATCGTTCGTTCGGACGGGAAGAATGAATAGGGTGAAAGTCTATATCTATCAGTAATTTTGCTCTGATTTTGGGAATATCATAAAAACTGTTACTTTTGTGACGAGATTAATGTGTGCTATAAACCATCATTCTTGATATGCGCGGACAAAGACTATCTAATATCCATTTTTTGATTCTGCTATCTCTTTTTGGATTTGTATTTCCACTCCGGTCACAGGAATACAAGTTCAGAACATTGGGTGTGGAAGATGGATTGTCGCAAATAACGGTGAGCGATATTTGCCAGGATGAGAAATCGCGTATATGGATTGCCACTCTGGACGGGCTGAATTGTTTCGATGGCAATCACATCAAAGTCTTCAACCACTTTCATAACGACTCTATCAGTTATGGTAATTTATATGTGACTCAAATGGTGGAAGACGGTCAGGGAAGTCTTTTCCTGTTGGCTTCTACCGGACTTTTCCAGTTCGACCTTGAAACGGAGAAATATTATATCCTTCCGGTGACTTCTCCCTCCACTCTTGCCAAAGGAAAGACGGGAGTGTGGATTGCAGAAGGAGGGAAACTGTTCTTATACGATAAGAATACCCGCCTCTTGAAACCGATGTATGCCGATTTGCAGCTGCCGGACAGTGGCCCGACGATGGTGGAAGGTTCTGAGGGAAGCCTCTGGATTGCTTTGAAAGAAGGTGGGGTGATGCGTGTAGACACTAGCGGAGCGATGTCACTTCACTTGCCCGGAATTAAAGTGATGAAACTGATAAAAAGTAACGACCAGAATATCTGGATAGGTTCGCAGGATCAGGGCGTTTTCTGTTTTTCACCTCAAGGTGCCATCATACATCACTATGAATACAATGATAAGAGTGTTTATACGGTTCGGGATGATATGGCGAGAGCATTATGTCAGGATCTGGAAGGAAATATATGGGTAGGCTACAGAAGTGGATTGAGTAAGATTGAAGTGGCTACCGGGAAAATATTCCATTATCAGGCAGATCCTAACCGGGTGGGTGCCATGTCCAATCGTTCGGTGACGTCTCTTTATACAGACAATCAGGGAACTGTTTGGGTGGGGACTTATTGGGGAGGGGTAAATTTTTTCTCCCCGGAATATCAGCATTTTGTGCATTATCATGCTTCGGACACCGGATTGTCTTTTCCGGTGGTCGGTGCTATGGCGGAAGATAAAGCCGGAAATATCTGGATTTGTACGGAAGGAGGCGGATTGGATTTATATCAACCGGAGCAAGGGAAGTTCAAGCATTTTAATGCGCATACGGGGTATCATTTCAGTACGGACTATCTGAAAGATGTTGTTTTCGATGAGGCTAATAATTGCTTATGGATTGCCGCTGACTTTACCAATAAGGTTAATTGTTTTCATCTTGATAACTATCGGAATGATATCTATAATCTCGAACCGCTTGGAGAAGAAAGTGTAGGAGAAGCCCTGTTTGCTTTGGCAGATACGCCTCGTAAATTGTATGTCGGGACAACATCCGCTATTGTGAGTTTGGATAAACAGACCTTGAAACCGGAGGTGTTGTTTCATCAGAAGGAATTGTTTACACATAACTACAACACCCTATTGCTTGATTCGAAAAACAGATTATGGTTTGCTTCCGATGACGGTTGTGTAGCTTATGTGATTGAGGAAAAGCGGTTTGAAACCTATAGGATAAGTCTGAAGAAACGGGTCAGATCTCAAAAAGAGCTGGTCAATGTTATCTATGAAGATCGGAAAGGAAATATTTGGGTAGGGACACATGGAAACGGACTTTTCTTGTTGGATAAGAAAGACCGTTCATTTCATTTGCATACTTCTGAAAGTGCATTGTCAGGAGAAAATATCAGGGTATTGGGTGAAACTCCTTCCGGAAATTTGCTGATTGGTACCGGGCATGGATTGTCAATGCTGGAGCAGAAAGAGGGAAAAGTGATTAACTTCAATTCGAAAACAGGGTTTCCTCTGACTCTTGTGAACCGGAAATCCATGCATGTATCGCGCAATCATGATATTTATATGGGAGGGGCCACCGGACTGGTTACCATTCGTGAAAGTAGTCTGTATTATCCTCCGAAAATATACGATCTGGAGTTGGCGCATTTGTATGTCAACAACAAAGAGATAACAACAGGCGATCAAACCGGTATTTTAAATAAATCCTTTGCCTATACCGACCGGATCAAATTGAATTACTTGCAGAATGTGTTTTCCTATCGGCTTCTCGACAGATAATTTTTTGCATATAGGCGGGGGTGAGGTAGAATACCGGTTGATGGGGTATAATGATGAATGGAGCGAGAACCGTTTGGGAAATGATATTACTTATACGAACATCTCTCCGGGCGATTATGTCTTTGAGATCAGGCTGAAGAACTTCCCGGAAGTAATCAGATCGCTGAATATAACGATTACGCCACCTTTCTATGCCACTTGGTGGGCCTATACGATTTATGTATGCGTGATTCTTACTATGCTATTCTTTATCGTGAGAGAATATAGAATCCGTCTGTTCCTGAAAACTTCATTGGATTTTGAACTTCGCGAGAAGCAATACATTGAAGAGATGAATCAATCCAAACTTCGTTTCTTCACGAATATCTCGCATGAAATCAGAACTCCGATCACTCTTATTCTGGGACAGGTTGATCTATTGCTGAATTCCGGCAAATTGTCTACCTATGCTTATTCAAAACTGTTGAATATACATAAAAATGCAGGTAACCTGAAATCATTGATTACTGAATTGCTTGATTTCCGGAAACAAGAACAGGGACTTTTGAAACTGAAAGTTTCTCAATTTGACTTATATTCTTTGCTCAAAGAGCATTATGTATTGTTCAAGGAGTTGGCTGCTAACAGGAATATTTCGTTTGCTTTGCATGCCGACTGCGAGCAATGCCTCGTGTGGGGAGACCGGATGCAAATACAAAAGGTGGTTAATAACCTGCTGTCTAATGCTTTTAAATATACTTCAGACGGTGGAACTATCCGTATGGAATTGGCTGATGGAACGGAGGAATGTATGTTTTCCGTTTCCGATAATGGTGCGGGAATCTCCGAGGAAGACTACGTTAAGATATTCGAGCGGTTCTATCAGGTTGAGAATATAGGACAGTATGGAGGAACAGGTATCGGACTGGCTTTGAGTCAGGGTATTGTGAAAGCCCATCAGGGGGATATAACAGTAGAAAGTCAGTTGGGAAAAGGCTCTTGTTTTAAGGTCATTTTGAAAAAAGGGGATGCTCACTTTGATTCTTCTGTTGCCCGGGTTGAACCGGAGCGGGATAAGGAATATATTTATTATTCGGAAGATAAAGAACTGTTGGTTAAGGAGGTGCGGTCAGCCCAGAGTGAAAGCGGGACTACTGACTGTAAGTTATTGGTAATTGATGATAATGAAGAGATCAGAAATATCCTTGTGGATATTTTCTCTCCATTGTACACGGTTGAAACTGCAAGTGATGGCAAGGAAGGATACGAGAAAGTAAAGGTGATGCAGCCCGATCTGGTTATTTCGGATATCATGATGCCCGGAATGCCCGGAACAGAGTTATGTGCCAAGATCAAGAACAATATAGGAAACCTGTCATATACCTGTCGTTCTTCTGACTGCCCTTAGTGCTCCCGAACGTGAGTTGGAAGGATTGAGAATTGGAGCGGATATTTATGTGGTGAAGCCATTTAATATGCGGCGGCTGGTGATGCAATGCAATAATCTCATTAATACCCGCAGACTTTTACAGAATAAATATGCCCATCAATTGGATAGCAAGGCGGAGAAGATTGCAACGAACGAACTCGACCAGAAGTTTATCGAACAAGCTACTCAAGTGGTGGAAGATAATATGGAAAATCCCGAATTCAGTGTAGATGCTTTCTCACGGGAGATGGGGGTGGGGCGTACTGTCTTATTTCAGAAGATAAAAGGTATCACGGGAAGTACACCAAATAATTTTATCATGAATCTCCGTCTGAAAAAGGCTGCGTATTTTCTGCTGAATGCTCCGGAGATGAACATTTCGGATATTGCTTACCGGTTAGGATTTGGAAATCCTCAATACTTCAACAAATGTTTTAAAGAACTTTTTGATATAGCTCCTACACAGTATAGGAAATCTCATGATGCCCCTTCCGATCCCTCTGTAAGGTGATTAAAATAAGTCATCTGAATTTTTAGACTAGATAAAACGAACAATTCGATAGGGTGCAATATGCTCAAATGCGATACTTTTGTGGCGTTGGATCATGCCAGCTTGTACTTGAGTTTTCTTTAATTAGGTGTGTCCGCACACACTTTTATTTAGCAGACCAAGTATGATATAATCTTTATTCTAATATAATAATTATTGTATAGTATTATGAAAGACAATCATCCGTGTAATAAATAAAAGATAACATCTTACAGGAGAGAACCAATGTATTTCTCCTAATTAATTAAGTAGTGAGTAAAACCTTGATAATTAACCAATTTAATTTTATTCTAGTTATGAAAAATTTGCAGAGTAGGACAAAAGTGCGGTTGTTGCAGTCGTTTCTTTTGATTTCCTTGAGTCTCCTTTTCCTTGTCCATCCGGCTTATGCTCAAGGCGGGTTTGCAGTGAAGGGAGTTGTTGTGGATAAAACAGGATTTCCTTTGCCTGGCGCTAACGTGATGGAGAAAGGAACATCTAATGGGACAATTACGGATTTAGATGGTAATTTCTCATTGAATGTTTCAAAGAAGGGAGTTACTTTGACTGTATCATTCATGGGATATACCCCTAAAGAGGTAGTAGTGAAAGATAAAACAATGAATATTACGCTTGAAGAGAACTCTAAGTTACTGGACGAAGTAGTGGTAGTGGGTTACGGTACGATGAAAAAGCGTGATGTGACGGGAGCTATTACTTCCATCTCAAGTGAGGCTATTGAGCAGAAAATGGCTACTAATGTTTTTGAAGCACTGCAAGGTACTACTGCCGGTGTACAGGTAGTGTCAGGTTCGGGACAGCCCGGTGAGTCTTCTTCTATTAAAATTCGTGGTACTTCCACTTTCTCCGCCGAAGGAGTGACTCCTCTTTATATTGTAGATGGTGTGCCTTTGGAAAGTATCGACGGTATCAATACCAATGATATTACTTCCATGGAGATTTTGAAAGATGCTGCTTCTGCAGCTATCTACGGTTCCCGTTCGGCTAACGGTGTGATTATTATCACTACCAAGAGCGGTCAGGAAGGTAAAGCCCGTATTGATATCAAGTATAATCACTCATGGGGTACATTGTCTCATAAGGTGCCACAGGCAAATCGCAAAGAGCGTCTGTTGTACGACCAGTACCGCAAAGAGTATTTTGAAACATACGGCGGAGGTAATCCTGACGAAAGTAGTGATATACTGAATGATCCGTTGAACTCTTTCTTCAATGTAGACAATGATTATCTGGACATGATTACGAGCACTGCGCAGAAAGATCAGGTGGATATCAGCGTAGGTGGCGGTACGAAGAAACTGAAATATTTCATCAATACCGGTTATTATAACGAGAAAGGTATTATTTCCAATACCGGTTTTCAAAGATTAAATACTCGTATCAACTCCGATTATTCACCGACAGACTGGATGAATATGGGTAGCCGTATTTCTTTGACTTATTCTAAGAAGAAAGGTCTGAATGAAGGTACATTATTGAGTGCGGTATTGACTCGTCGCCCTTATTTCAATACTTATTATCCGGATGGCTCTTTGGTTGGAGTGTTTAATGGTCAGAAGAACCCTATTGCACAGGTTAATTATACAACTGACTTTACAGACTCTTATAAGGCGAACTTTTTCCAGTTCTTTGAAATCAAATTCAACAAATATCTGAAGTTCAGAGCCAATATCAATGCCAACTTCTATCTGGACAAGCGCAAAAAACTCGAACCGAGTCTTATCACCGATGAATGGCAGAAACAGAATAAGGGCTATTCTTATAATTACTTGAACTGGAACTGGATGAATGAAGATTTCATCACTTATGCACGTAAGATCAAGGGACATAATTTCAGCGCAATGGTGGGTGTCAGTGCTCAACAATGGCGTTATGAAAATGAAACCTTTGTAGGTTTGAATTCATCCACCGACTTTATTTATACGATGAATGCCTTTGCTGCTAATTTGGATTTGTCTTCTACGGGATCTACCTTGAGCAATCACTCCATGGCTTCTGTCTTTGCACGTGTGACGTATGATTATCTGGGAAAATATCTGTTTACAGCGAATATGCGTCGTGACGGTTCTTCCCGTTTCGCGAAAGAAAACAAATGGGGAAATTTCCCGTCAGTGTCAGTGGGATGGCGTTTCTCTGATGAGAAGTTCATGAAGTTCTCGAAGAAATTCCTGGAAGATGGTAAGATACGTGTAAGTTATGGTATTACGGGTAATGAAGCGATCGGAAACTATGACTATATTTATTCTTATTCTCCGAATTCTATCTATGACGGAGTGGGTGGTGTTATTCCGACCCGTATCGGTAAAGACAACCTGAAATGGGAGGAAACCAAACAGTTCAACCTTGGTTTGGACTTGAATTTCTGGAATAGCCGTTTGACGATTACTGCCGATTACTACGATAAATATACAGACGGTCTGTTGGCAAACTACCAATTGCCTAAAGAATCCGGTTTTGCATATATGAAGACAAACGTCGGTGAGATGAGTAACCGCGGTTTTGAAATTGCCGTTACCGGTGATATTATCCGCACAAAGGACTGGAAGTGGAATGCTTCTTTCAATATCTCCAGAAATATCAACCGCATTGAGAAACTGTCTGAAGGTAAGGCATATATGGAAGGTGATATCTGGTGGATGCAAGAAGGCGGCCGTGTAGGTGACTTCTATGGATTTAAAAGCGCCGGTATCTTTGCTTACGACGAATCGAACGCTTTTACAGATAAATGGGAACAACTGACTCCGGTATTTGAAAATGGTGTATTCCAATACAAGTATTTATTGAATGGAAAGGAATATGCAGGTGATATCCGCCAGAAAACGTTACCGAACGGCAAACCGTTCCGTGGTGGAGATTACAACTGGGAAGAGCCGGAAGGAACTCGTGATGGTGTGATTGATGATAATGACCGTATGGTGATTGGTAATGCCATGCCTGATGTGACCGGTGGTTTGAATACAACCGTGACTTGGAAAAGCGTAAGCTTGTATTTGGGATTCTATTATTCTTTGGGAGGACAGATTTATAATTCTGCCGAACATAATCGTAATATGTTCAAATATACCGGAACTACTCCTTCACCGGAAGTCATTCATAATATGTGGTTGCATCCGGGCGATCAGGCCATCTATCCGCGTCCGTATAACGATGATTTCAACAATGCGCGTATGGGTAACTCGTTCTATTTGGAAGATGCTTCATTTATCCGTTTGCAGAACGTACGTATAGCCTATGATCTTCCTGAAAACTGGATAAAGAAGCTGATGTTGAAGAATATAAACATCTACGCTTTTATAAACAATGCGTTGACATGGACCAACTATTCGGGATTCGATCCTGAATTCTCTACAAGTAATCCTTTGCAGGTAGGTAAAGACTCTTATCGTTATCCGAGAAAGAGAGAATATGGTATTGGTTTTTCTGCTAACTTTTAATTGAAAATATCGTATGAAGAATATAAAATATTTTGTTGGAGCTGTATGCCTGGCTCTATCATTGAATAGCTGTTCAGACTTTCTGAATGAGGAACCGGTGAGTGAAATCCCGGCAGGTGACATGTGGCAGACCGCCCGTGATGCTAAGGCAGGTATAAATGAAATCTACGGATTGCTGCGTTCCACTTTACGCGAGAATTATTTTTATTGGGGTGAATTCCGTTCGGATAACGTAGCTCCCGGAGCACCGGTGATGGCCGATCAGGCACGTGTGATTAATAACCTGATGTCTACGGACGAGAAATGTGCGAAATGGACAACCTTGTATCAGATGATTAACCAGACCAATCTGGCCATCAAATATGTTCCTAATATCAGTATGCCCGACGTGGCAGACCGCAACGATTACCTCGGACAAGCGTATGCGCTACGTGCTTTGGCCTACTTCTATGCTATCCGTGTCTGGGGAGACGTACCTTTGTTTATAGAACCTACTGAAAAGTATTCGGAGGCTATTTACAAGGAACGTACAGATAAGAATTATATTATTGATAATGTAATTCTTCCGGATCTGAAGAAAGCGGAGAGTCTGATTAACCGTAACAAAAATTACGAACGCAAGCGTATCTCTATCTGTGGCGTTTGGGCCATCATGGCTGATGTTTATATGTGGACAGAGCAATATAATTTGGCTGATCAGACCATTGATAAGATGGCTGATATAAAATCTTCCAAAGGGCGTCTGGTAGATTTTGAACCCTCTATTCAAACTTGGCATACAATGTTCACAGAGGAATTGAATAACAAGCCATCGGATGATACTCCGGAAAATGATGAGTATTCTACAAAAGAGTTTATTTTCCTGATTCATTTTAATATGGATGAAGTGGGAACCAATGGTTATAGTTATATGTATCAATGGTTCTCCGGCTCTGGTAACCGTGCTGCCGTTTTGTCGGATAAGTTGATGAGTGTTTTCAATGAACCGGATATGCAGGGTGATTTACGTAAAGCTTATACTGTGAAAGATTATCAGAATGGAAACGAATTACGTAAATATATGGCCGGTGATATTAGTAACTCATTAAATAAGACTTGTGAGGTTGCTTATCCTATTTATCGCTACACGGATATGTTGTTATTGCAGGCCGAAGCACGTGCCCGTTTAGGAAAATGGGAAGAAGCTTTGGATTTAGTGAAGAAAGTACGTGACCGTGCCGGACTGGTTACTCCTACTGCACTTAGTTTTGCATCGGAAGATGAAGTCATTAATTATATTCTGCGTGAACGGCAGGTAGAGTTAGTGGGTGAAGGCCGTCGTTGGTTCGACTTGTTACGTACAGGGAAATGGAAAGAAGTGATGAAGCCTATTAATGGCATGAGTCAGGATGGAAATGAGCTGTTCCCGATTCATTATTCTCACATATTGGAGAATCCGAAGATAACTCAGAATGCATATTATGGTAACAATTAAAAAGATTGAAACGATGAAAAAGACAATATATAGAACGCTTTTCTTTTGCTTGAGCGTTATTGCGCTAGCTGGGTGTGACTTGGAATTGCAGAAGAATTATGATTATGAAGCATCAGTAGATGATCCTCATGTAAATGTAACAGCTTGGGAGTATTTTCAGGATCATCAGGATATGTTCTCTGAATTTACTACCGCTATAGAGTATACAGGTTTGAAGGATTATTATACTCAAACCGAAAATAAATACACTTATTTGGCTTTGAATAATACGGCAATGCAATCATACCGTGAAAATGCCTTTCCGGGGATAGCCTCTATTACGGACTGTGATAAAGAAACGGTGAAAAATATGCTTTTATACCATATTGTAGATGGTGAATACAGTTCCTATGGTCAACTGCAGGTGGAAGCTATGTTTGTTTTGACGATGCTTCCCGGGGAAAAGGGATTGATGACAATGTCTGTCTGGAAGAACCCGTGGCAGGCTGCCGTAGGCAAGATCTTGGTGAATGAAACGGGTAGTAATGGCAAATCACCTCAGCGTAATGCCAAAACTAGTAATATTTTGCCGACGAATGGTGTCATTCATATCTTCGAGAAATATTGTTATTACCAGAAATAATCAGTATTACATTAAAATGAGTTTATTATGATTCGTAAATTATATACCATCTTATTAATCGGGCTTTGTTTAAACTTAGTAGCTTGCGGCGACGACAATGAAGGCATTGATCCTAATGCGTCTGCTCCTGTTATCAAATTCCCGATGGAACAATTGGATGTTGATTTGAATAAAGTCGACAATCTGCCAGTAGTAGCTGTAATCAAGTCCCAGGCTGGATTGCAGAGCGTAACGATGAAAATCCAGACTGTAGAGGGTACTGTTGAGTATAAGACTGTCACGGATTTTTTTAATCCGAACTCTTATAGTTTGTCGGAAAACTTAGAATATAATGCAAATTATCAGGCATTTATTATTGAAGCGACTGATAAACTGAATCATGCTATCACAGGAACACTGCCCATATCTGTGACTGATGTGGTAGAACGTCCGGTTATCACTTTTGATCCGGAAGAGATTATCTATGATGAAATGGATGAGAATCCTACTATTCCTCGTACTACATTTAAAATAACTTCGGAGGCTGGTTTGAAAACAGTTGAAATGTATTTGGTTTCGGCTAGTGGACAGGAAGCGAAAGGAACGATAAATTTGAGTGGGGAGAAAGAGTACACGTTTGACGAAATGATTAATTATAAAGAAGGCGACAGAGGTTTTAAAGTAAAAGCGGAAGATACCTATGGTTATATTACGATTTCAACGTTACCTGTAACTTATAAAACTATCCCCGGACCTTCTTTGACCTTAACAGAATCCGCAATTTTTGCAGGTACTGATGCTAAAAAAGGAGTATCTATGCAGATAGAGTCAGTACGTGGAGTGCACGAGGTTGTAATTTACCGTATTGAAAATGGAGCGGAAGTTGAGGCCTTGCGTGAAACTAGAAGTGGAGAACATACTTTGAATTATGCTCCGGAAATAGATTTTACCGAAGCTACTTCAAAACTTAAGGTAGTAGTCTCTGATGGAAGAGAAGGCAAAGAAGCAACAGGCTATGTGAAAGCGTATGTTAATATGGAGGTTGCTACACTGAATGTAGGTAGCCAGCCTCTTGCTAATAATGCACATGAGAAATATCCGGATGCATTTGGAATGGTGTCTTTGAATGATTTGAAAACATACTCTGTTGATTATGCAATCGCTAATGAGGCTAATGCGAAGAATATAGACTTTAAATTCTATTGTTTTGGGGCGGCAGGTACTCCTCGCTTATACTCTATGGATAATACAGGAAAGGATAGTGAGTTTTCCGGGTCTACTGGTAAACTGTCGGCTATAAAGGTGAAAAACTTAACACGTTTTGCTATATTATCTAACTTTGATTATGAGAATGCAACTGTGACTTCTATTTCTTCGGAAATACTTTCAAGTAGTATAACTCAAAGTCTGTTGGATCCTATTGCTGTTGGAAATATTATAGCCTTCCGCACAGGAAGTTCTTCTACAGCAGGTGGAGGAAGAATTGGAGTTATGAAAGTTATTAATATAACGGAACCTAAGGATTTGGTTTCCAATAATGCAACTGCCCGAGTAATGACTGTTGAAATCAAATTCCCCCAAAAGAAGTAAAGATGCTCCCGTTCGCAATGTATTGAAACAGGTGGATTGTATAGGGATAAGAGGTTAGTTGTTGTGTGCGAGATGAATGTCTCGTACACGATACTAACATTAACTGAAAGTAATATGGAAAAACATACATACAGGTATTTTTGCTTTTTTTGTTTAGCCAGTTTGATATTATTGTTCGCAATAAGTTGTTCTGGCAGTGCAGAAGAACCTTCAGAACCAGAAACTCCTACTACTCCAGCAGATGAGTATACTTATCTGAATGTAGAGTATAGAAAGTGGCAGAATGGGACTTTTCAATCGTGGACTACTGCAGATTCCCGTGAGACCCGTATCATTGATAATATGAACCGATACGCTCCTTCGGGAGATTATAGCAGGACTGCATGGGGAGGACGGATCGGGTTGCAACCTTCTTCTGTAACAGGAAAAGAAGGGTTCTTCCGGGTTGCCTATTGTGGAGGACGAGCTTACCTGCTTGATCCAGATAATGGAGCTGTTATTTTGCATGGAATTCAGCATGTTCGTCCAGGGGAGTCTACAGCTCACCAGAAAGCTTTCATTACAAAATATGGAAGTGAAGCCCGATGGAGTGAGGTGACTGGCAAAATGTTGGCGGACAATCATATAAACTATATCTCATATGGTTCAAACCGTATTGAAGCATTTCCCGTAGCGGTACGTGCCAATCTGTTGACTCCGAAGACACAGAAAATTGCTTATGCGGAAACGCTGTATCTACTCCGCACTTTTATGTGGGATATGACTAAGAATTTGGGATATGCTTTTGATGATGATAAATATAATCGTCTGGTTCTTCTTTTCGAACCCACATTTGCAGCATATATTGATAATCTTGTACAGGAGAAATCAGCATTGTTTGCAGGTGATAAACATTTTATCGGATATTATCTTGATAATGAATTGCCGTTTGCAAGTTACCAGAATGGTGATCCAGTAAAGGGAATTGAGTTGAAGCATTTTCTATCCTTGCCCGATCGTTATAAAGCTGCCCGGATTTATGCGGAGAAGTTTATGCAAGAAAGAGGGATTGCTTCTTCGGCGGCAATAAGCAAGAAAGATCAGGAAGACTTTCGTGGAGCTGTTTCTGATTATTATTATCAGTTAGCCACAACAACTGTTCGCCGCCATGATGCGGAGCATTTGATCTTAGGTACGCGTCTTCATGACTGGAGCAAATATAACCAGAAAGTGGTAGAAGCTTGTGCCCGTTACTGTGATGTTGTTTCTGTTAATTACTATGGACGTTGGCAACCCGAAACCGACTTCCTTGCTAATTTGAAAGTATGGTGTGGTGCGAAGCCATTTCTGGTATCAGAATTTTATACGAAAGCAGAGGATGCCAGTTATCAAGGGGTTAAATATGCAAATACTGAAGGCGGTGGTTGGCTTGTCCGTACACAAAAGAACAGAGGAGAATTTCATCAGAATTTCTGTCTTCGTTTACTTGAAACGCAGAATTGTGTTGGATGGGTACATTTTGAATACAACGATGGTTATGCTTCGGATGGCAGTGCCTCAAATAAAGGAATCGTTTCGCTGGAATATGAACCCTATGAATCCTTCCTCTCATATGTACGACAACTGAACTTGGCTGTATATCCATTGATTGATTATTATGATGCCAAGCAATGAGTAGGATAGTTTATCGAGATTTTGATAGAAAAAGAAAATATAATTTGAAATAGTTACTACAATGAAGAAGATCAGTTTATTAGCTCTTTTTTTAGGCTTTAATATAGCTTTAGGTGCTTGTTCAGATGACGACGCAGCTCCGATTGTGAAAAATGAATCGTTTCAGCTTCCCGCAAAGGCATATGTTTTGGCAGAGCAAACAAAACGTGCTATTGTGATAAGAGATGCAGAAACCCAACGTAATGTATGGAGTTGGGATCCTTATACTGCTCGTGTTCCTTCGGCACATCAGGATTGGTTTATTAATCCGAGCGAAGTAAAACCGGTATTTAATAAACGCTATATTCTAATGACTGCTTCCGGTGGGGCGGTAGCTTTAATTCGCTTGTCAGACCATAAATTAATGTTTTATGCAAACTGTGGACAGAACCCGCATTCTGTAGAAATTTTGCCGGATGGAAATATCGTTACGGCAGAGTCGAAATCCGGTGAAATCAATACCTTTGTAGTAGATACGGTAAAAGTATTAGGAATGAAAGCTAATACCATAAAACTGGGTAATGCCCATAATGTAGTCTGGGATAAGGAAAGAGAATGTATCTATGCTACGGCTACCATACAGGCGGGTGTAACAGCTTTGTTCCGTATGAATTATAATGGAAATCGGAATAATCCGCAACTTACTAATCAGACACGTATATATACCTTCGACAAGGAATCTGGAGGACATGATTTGTTCCCGGTGTATGGTGAAGAAGATAAATTATGGTTGACAGCGGCTTCGGCAGTTTATAAGTTTGATATTTCTACGGATGTTCCGACCTGCGAGAAAGTGTATAGCATAGCCGATATAAAAAGTATCTGCAACGGACCGGATGGAATCCTGATGTTGAAACCGACTGAAGAGTGGTGGGCAGAAGGACTTGTAAATGAGAAGGGAGAAGAACTTTTCAAAATGGACGGAGCCAAGATTTATAAAGGCCGTTGGATGATAGACAATACCTTCAGTTATCCGGAAAAGCATGATTTCGTGTTGGGTGAGGATTGATTAAGTATCACGGAAGATTGATAGAGTATATAAGTTGAATAATTAAGTTTGGAACAATGAGGAAGCTTCTTCTATTTTTATTGGTATCTATCGCATTGCCGGCTTTGGCGCAGAATGGAAAGAAAGTGTATGCCGACTTTCACGGTGTACGCTATACCCGGCAGCATGACGGAAAGTTGGGCCGTTGGGAGATGTATGCCAATACGGAGAAATCAAGTACCGGAAGAAAGTCGCTGTGTTATAATGCCGACCTGATAGACAGTGAAGGGCGGCATGAAATAGCGGCAGTGGCTTATCCGCAAGTCGGAATGCAGTCCAATCTCGATCCCGATTATATCGAATATCAGATTTTGTCTGCGAAAGCAGCCAAGATAGATGGATTCTTTATTGAATGGGGATTCAAGCCTCACGAAAATGACATCTTGTTGCGTGAGATGCAGAAAGTGGCGGCGAAGTATGACTTTGAGATCGGGGTAAACTGGTGTGACGGTTGGTTGTATTATGACTGGATTACTAAACTTTATCCGGAAATCAATACCCGTGAGGCAAAGACTGAATACATGGCTAAATGTTACCAATATTTGGTAGATAGCGTCTTTACCGGTCCTACAGCTCCTATGGTGAAGGGAATGCCTGTTTTTTATCATTTCGGTCCCGGAGCGAAGGTGGATGAATATAAGAAAGTATTATCACTGGCGAAGTTACCGCAAGGAATGAAGCAACCGGTTGCTTTACGCCGTTGGGCGGATTGGGGAAAACTGGAAAACGATAAATATATCCCCGTCACTCGTAGCGATGAAATGGATGCTTGGAAAGAAGTGGGAGAAATTCCGACTGCATGGCTTCCTGCCCGTGTCCGTACAAGAGATCAGGCACATGCCGAATGGGATAATTACGCCACACAGGATGATGTTATCGAGTTTATGAAACCTTTCCGCGATTCTATCTGGCATAGTAACAATCCTGCATATACAATAAAGTCGGGATTTGCCATGCCGGGGATGGATAACCGGGGGTGTGCAGGCTGGGGACGCGGACACTTCCTATTATATTCCTCGCAACAATGGAGAAACCTACCAAAGTATGTGGAAGTTCTGTATGGCGGAGAAAGACAGCTTGGATATGATGTTTATTGCTTCGTGGAGCGACTATACCGAAGGACACGAAATAGAGCCAACCATTGAAAACGGCGACCGCGAATTGCGTACTACTTTAAAATATGCGGCAGAGTTCAAAGGTGAACAGGCGGATGAACGTGGATTAACCTTGCCTTTGATGCTTTTCCGTTTGCGAAAAGAAGCCCGTTTCTTGGAAAAGACAAAGATGGACGTATCCGGTTGTCATCGTTCCCTCGATAAAGCAGCATTGTTAATCAGCCAGGGACGTTATCCGGTGGCGATAGGTTTGTTGTCGCAAATAGAAAATGATGTCAAGACGGCAAAGTCGGCTTTAACGGTTGAGATGATGCGTTTGCGTGAGTCGGACATGAAGATTCAGGGAAAGCGGAAATCCGGTGGCTACAGTGCCGAAGAGACTCTCTCTATCTCTTTGCCTAAAGAGTTGGTTTCCAAACTACAAATGAATAACTATGTAGGATATCTCTATTTTGAGTATCTGGACAAAGGAAATGAATCTCTTTTTATACGTTCGTCTACGCTGCGTGAACCGAAAGAGCCGTTTAAAATTGTATCCCGGATACGTACCGACAATACGGGCGAGTGGAAAAGCGCAAAAGTAGAATTGTATAAGGATAATATCGTGAATGGATTCAATATGCCTACTTTTTATTTAAAAGGAAATGTCGTAGTCCGTAATTTGTCATTGGGTTATACGATCTACACAGTCAAATAAATGCATGGATGAAGAGCTTAAATAATTGGTTATTAGTTTTATCGGTACTATCCTACTTCGGCTGTTCCTCTCCGGTTCATGAGGATGGCAGAGGATGTGCTTTCGTATCTGACAGTATTCAATATCGGGTTGAGTTTATGTCGGCGGGATGCGTACGGATTTTGTCTTTTCCCCAAGGTGATACGTTGATAACAAAAAGATTGGTGGTCGATGCGGAAAAGCCGGCTTTCAAAGACTATAAATGGGAAGATACGGGACAGAAGCTGTTCTTTCGCACCCGTGAACTTTCCGTAGCTTTTGATAAGGCAGATGCGGCTTTCACTTTTCAGGAAATATCCACAGGTAAGTTGTTACTAAAAGAGAAAGGGGATGGAAAGGCACGGAACTTTAAACGTTCGGTTGCCGGAGGTGAACAATGTCTCGAAGTCACTCAATGCTTTGTTCCTACCGAGGATGAGGCTATTTACGGGTTGGGACAGTATCAGAACGGAATCATGAACTATCGGGGGAAATCCGTACTTCTGTTGCAGGCCAATATGGATATTGTCAATCCGTTCCTTATTTCGACCAACGGATACGGTGTCTTATGGGATAATTATTCTTCTACGAAGTTTGAAGATACGAAGGAGGGCTACTCGTTTACTTCCGAAGTAGGTGATGCTTCCGACTATTATTTTGTCTATGGCAAGGATATGGACGAAGTCGTTGCCGGTTATCGGGAATTGACGGGGGACGTGCCGATGTTTGGAAAATGGGTATATGGCTTCTGGCAGTCCAAAGAGCGTTATAAGTCGTTCGATGAATTGAAGGCAGTCGTTAAAGAATATCGTAAACGGGGAATTCCGTTGGATAACATTGTGCAGGATTGGGAATATTGGGGAGACAAACCTCATTGGAACAGCCTGACTTTCCATCCGGCAAACTTTAATCATCCCCGTCAGGTTATTGATGAACTGCATCAACAGGACCATGTTCATTTTATGCTTTCCGTATGGCCCGGATTCGGACCGGAAACGGCTGTCTATCAGTCATTGGATTCTATCGGTGCATTGTTTAGCGAACCTACATGGGCAGGTTATAAGGTTTTTGATGCCTATAATCCTGCTGCACGGGATATCTTCTGGCAATACCTCAAGAAAGGACTCTATGATATGGGCGTGGATGCCTGGTGGATGGATGCAACGGAACCTTCTTTCCGAGACGGATTCACACAGTTGAAACAGGAAGAAAAGACCAAATCGGCAGGTAATACTTATCTGGGTAGCTTCCACCGTTATCTGAACACCTATTCTTTAGAGATGCTGAAAGATTTCTATCAACGCCTGCGAGCCGAAAGCGATCAGAAACGAATATTTATCCTGACTCGTTCCGCCTTTGCCTCGCAACAACATTATGGTACGGCTGTATGGTCGGGTGACGTTTCGGCTTCATGGGAGAATATGCACAAACAACTGGTTGCCGGCTTAAACTTGTCTATGTCCGGTATTCCGTATTGGACTTCCGATACGGGAGGATTCTTCGTCACAGAACGGGATGCGAAATATCCCGACGGACTGAAAAGTAATGATTATAAAGAGTTGTATTCCCGTTGGTTCCAGTTTAGCGCATTTACTCCTATCTTCCGTGCTCACGGTACGAACGTGCCGCGTGAAATTTGGCAATTCGGTGAAAAGGGGACATTATTCTATGATAATCAGGTGAAATATATCCATCTGCGCTACCGTCTGTTGCCTTACATTTACTCAATGTCTCATCAGGTAACTGCCAATAACTATACCATGTTGAGAGGCTTGGCAATGGATTTCACGACAGATACCCGGACTTTTGATATTGATAATGCCTATATGTTCGGTACTTCCTTATTGGTGCGTCCGGTATTTCGTCCGCAATCGGAAGAAAAGAACATCAGCATTTATCTGCCGGAACACAGCGGTAAATATTGGTATGACTTCTGGACCGGAGAAGCTTTTGAAGGAGGAAGAGAACAAATGCAGACAAGTATCCTCGATATACTTCCGCTCTATGTGAAGGCAGGTTCTATCTTGCCTTTGGCAGAAGTAAAACAATATGCGATGGAATATCCCGACCGTGAATTGGAACTGCGTATCTATGGAGGAGCGGACGCTTCTTTTTTTATGGTATGAGGATGAAGGTGATTCCTACCGTTATGAAGAGGGTGTATGTTCGAAAGTGCCGGTGCAATGGAAAGATTCGGAACGGACATTGACTATTGGCCTGCGTGAGGGAACTTATCCCGGTATGCCGGAACAAATAAAAGTGCATATGAAATTATATCTGCCTGAAGGTGCTGCTCTTGAGAGTAAAGAGTGTGTCTACACAGGTAGAGAGGTAAAAATAAAGTTTTAATTAGATGCATATATCGATTATGAAGAAGTTTTTCTATATCTTTATTTTATTGCTTATTGTGGGATGGGCGCAGGCGCAACAACGCGTGGTATACACAATCAACGACGGATGGAAATTTACAAAAGGATCTCCGTTTGAAGCGCAGCTGGCCGGCTGTGACGACTCTTCTTGGGAGACGGTCAATATTCCTCATACATGGAATGATAAAGATGCCGACGACGAAACTCCGGGATTTTATCGGGGGCCGGCTTGGTATCGGAAACAATTATTTGTAGACAAAAGCCAGGAAGGACGTCAGGCAGTGATCTATTTTGAAGGAGCCAATCAGGAAGTGCAATGCTATCTGAACGGTCAGTTCGTGGGAGAGCACAAAGGAGGGTATACCCGTTTCTGTTTTGACATTACTTCCCATTTGCGTTATGGACAGGAAAACCTGTTTGCCATTTATGTGAACAATGTCTATAACCCGAATATCCCGCCTCTGTCTGCCGATTTTACTTTCTTTGGCGGTATCTACCGGGATGTCTATCTGCAGTTTATGAATCCGGTGCACATTGCAACGAATGATTATGCTTCGTCAGGAGTTTATATCCGTACACCCGAAGTGAACAACTCCGCAGCCTCGGTAGAAATCACTACGTTACTGACGAATAATACACTCCAACCTGCTGAAATCAGGGTGGAAAATATAATCTGCGATGCGGATGGCAGGGAAGTGAAAAAGACTCATGCGGAAGTAAAGCTGGCATCCGGCGAAACAAAGACGGACATCTCTAAAAAGATAAAAATTGATTCTCCCCGTTTGTGGGATATAGACGATCCCTATCGGTATATGGTATATACGCGTATTCTTGATAAGAAAAAGGGCGCTTTACTGGATGAAGTGGTGAATCCGTTAGGTTTGCGCTGGTTCAAGTTTGATTCGGAAAAAGGCTTTTTCCTGAATGGCAAAGGACGTAAACTGATCGGAACTGCCCGGCATCAGGATTATTTTCAGAAAGGAAATGCCTTGCGCGACGAGTTGCATGTACAGGATGTATTGCTGTTGAAAGAGATGGGAGGGAACTTCCTGCGTGTGTCACATTATCCCCAAGATCCTGTAATCATGGAAATGTGCGATAAACTGGGTATTGTGACTTCGGTTGAAATCCCCGTTGTCAATGCTGTTACGGAAACCGAAGAGTTTCTGCAGAACTCCGTTGAGATGGCTAAAGAAATGGTGCGTCAGGACTTCAATCGCCCTTCTGTTATGATTTGGGGTTATATGAATGAGATTTTCCTGCGTCGCCCTTATACCGAAGGCAAGCAATTGGAAAATTATTACCGCTTTACTGAAAAAGTAGCCCGTGCCTTGGAGGCGACCATCCGAGAAGAAGATCCTTCAAGATATACCATGATGGCTTATCATAATATGCCTCAATATTACGAAGACGCCCATCTGACCGAGATACCGATGATTCAGGGATGGAACCTGTATCAAGGCTGGTATGAACCGGATATCAATGAGTTTCAGCGTTTGCTCGATCGTGCCCATAAGGTATACAAAGGAAAAGTACTGATGGTTACGGAATATGGACCGGGAGTAGATCCGAGACTTCATTCCTACCAGTCGGAACGTTTCGACTTCTCACAGGAATACGGTCTGGTATATCATAAACATTATCTCCGTGAAATGATGAAACGTCCGTTTATAGCCGGTTCCAGTCTGTGGAATCTGAATGATTTTTATTCCGAATCCCGTGTAGATGCTGTTCCTCATGTAAACAATAAAGGAGTTGTCGGATTAGACAGGGAGAAGAAAGATGCCTATTGGTTCTATAAGACAGCTTTGTCACGTCGTCCGATACTTGTTATAGGTAATCGGGAGTGGAAAAGCCGTGGAGGAGTGGTGAATACTGCACAGAAAGAGTGTATTCAGTCTGTCCCTGTATTCTCTAATGCGGAAGAAGTTGAGCTGTTTGTGAACAACAAGAGTCTGGGAAAGAAAAAAGGTAGAAGATAATTATGCTTTGTTCGACGTGCCGTTCGTTGGTGGAGAGAATCTGCTGGAAGCTGTTGCTGTGGCTAGTGGTCATAAATTGCGTGATATGCTCCGGATTCAGTTCCAGTTGGTAGGTTCACAATTGAAAGATGAAGCTGTGCCATTCACGGAAATCAATGTAATGTTAGGTTCTCCAAGATATTTTGAAGACCGTTCGGCAAATGTAGCATGGATTCCCGAACAGGAGTATAAGCCCGGTAGCTGGGGATTTGTTGGCGGAACTTCTTATCGCCGCAAAACAGGGTTCGGCAGTATGCTTGGCTCGGATATTGATATTCACGGAACAGACATGAATCCGGTTTTCCAGACCCAACGTGTCGGAATAAAATCTTTTAAAGCTGATGTACCGGATGGAGAATATTCCGTATATTTGTACTGGGCAGAACTGGAGTCGGACAAAGAGCGGGAAGCATTGGTTTATAACTTGGGAGCTGACTCGGAACAGACATTTGCCGGAAACCGCAGCTTCGGAATTTCAATCAATGGAACAACCGTTTCTGATGATTTTAACGTAGCCCGCGATTACGGATATGCCCGTGCTGTTATCAAGAAGTTTGTGATAACAGTAAAGGATGGAAAAGGATTGAGTGTCGATTTCCATAAAAAGGAGGGAGAACCAATTCTGAATGCTATCCGTATTTATAGAAACTATTAATTATAAATGCTATCAATATGCTTAGGTCTATTTATTTACTGTCTTTTCTCCTCCTGCAATCCTTGTTTGCTTTTGCCGGGAATGTAAAGGAGAGTGTTCCGTCCTCTTTAGATTTGTATGTATGCATCGGACAATCCAACATGGCGGGGCGTGCAACATTAACTCCGGAAGTCATGGATACCCTTCAAAATGTGTATCTGTTGAATGATAAGGGGAATTTTGAACCGGCAGTAAATCCCCTCAATCGTTATTCAACAGTCCGGAAAGATTTGTCTATGCAACGCTTGGGACCAGCTTATGGTTTTGCCAAAGAATTGACGCGGAAAACGAAACGCCCTATCGGACTGGTAGTAAATGCACGTGGTGGTTCTTCTATCAACTCTTGGTTAAAAGGAAGTAAAGACGGATATTATGAAGAAGCACTCTCCCGGATTCGGATTGCGATGAAACAGGGAGGTGCTTTAAAAGCAATCCTTTGGCATCAGGGAGAAGCCGACTGCTCCAATCCGGAAGCGTATAAACAAAAACTGATTTCTTTGGTGAAAGACCTGCGGGAAGATTTGAATCTGCCGGAACTGCCGATTGTTGTAGGACAGATTTCTCAATGGAACTGGACGAAAAGAGAAGCAGGTACAGTCCCCTTTAATCAGATGATTAAAAAAGTTTCTTCTTTTATTCCCCATTCCGATTGGGTATCATCGAAAGGATTGGGATGGTATAAAGATGAGAAGGACCCTCATTTTAATACGGAAGCACAATTGTTATTAGGGAAACGTTATGCAAAAAAGGTACTGAAGTTCTATAAGCATCCATAGAATACCCTTTTTCGAAAGAATACAAAAGCCGGCTGATTCATGAGGAATCAGCCGGCTTTTGTATGGTGAATAACTAAATACTGCCTTGTTGATAGAAAATGACTATATGTAGTTAATTATCTTGTTATAAACAAATTAACCTGTTAATAACTTTGTTAATATCCTTGTTGATAACTGAAATGAGGTTGTGAATAAAGTCTGTAGAGAAGAGTCGTCATAAAAAAAGAAGAACCGCATTTTACGATTCTTCTTTTCTTTAGTTGCGGAGATCCGACTCGAACGAATGACCTTTGGGTTATGAGCCCAACGAGCTACCAACTGCTCCACTCCGCGATGTTTAACGGGTGCAAAGGTACGGCTTTTTTTGAAACAAACAAATATATTGCTGAATATTTTTCGAATAAATCTTCACTTTTTTCTTATTAGGTTGAGAATGAGCGAAATAATGATGAAACTTTTTCTTAGCACCTATTAATATACAAATGTTAATATTCTCTCTATTTTCTTGTATGGTCTAAAGAAAAGAATTACTTTTGCTCAAAATATTCAGCAATGTGCAATTTGTAACCTATGACCGTATCCAAGACAAAAGCCAAATTAGTAGATGTAGCCCGTCAGCTTTTTGCGAAGATGGGAGTAGAAAACACAACTATGAACGATATCGCTCTTGCTTCTAAAAAAGGTAGACGAACACTCTATACTTATTTCAAGAGCAAGGACGAAATTTATTTGGCTGTTGTGGAGTCGGAATTGGATATTCTGTCGGATATGATGAAGCGGGTAGCCGAGAAAAACATCTCACCGGACGAGAAATTGCTGGAGATGATATATACCCGGTTGGACGCGGTAAAAGAGGTAGTCTATCGAAACGGAACACTGCGTGCTTATTTCTTCCGTGATATATGGCGGGTAGAGAAAGTCCGCAAGAAGTTTGATGCAAAGGAAGTCCAGCTTTTTAAAGCCGTTCTCCTGGAAGGACAGGCAAAAGGAGTTTTTCATATTGACGATGTGGAGATGACTGCCGACTTGATTCATTATTGTGTGAAAGGAATTGAAGTTCCTTATATCCGTGGTCATATAGGCGCGCATCTGGATGAAGATACAAGAAATAAATATGTGTCCAACATCGTGTTTGGCGCACTGCATAGAACAGAAATTTAATTAAATAACTTTTAGTATGGGATTATTAGACGGAAAAACAGCCATTGTAACCGGTGCTGCTCGCGGTATTGGTAAGGCTATCGCTCTTAAGTTTGCCGCCGAAGGTGCAAACATCGCATTTACTGACCTTGTCATTGACGAAAATGCAGAAAATACAGCTAAAGAACTTGAAGCAATGGGCGTGAAAGCCAAAGGCTATGCATCTAACGCTGCTAACTTTGAAGATACTGCAAAGGTCGTAGAAGAAATCCACAAGGACTTTGGACGGATCGATATATTGGTAAACAATGCCGGTATCACTCGTGACGGTTTGATGATGCGCATGAGCGAACAGCAATGGGATATGGTGATCAACGTGAACCTGAAGTCGGCGTTTAACTTCATTCATGCTTGTACACCTGTCATGATGCGTCAGAAAGCCGGTAGCATTATCAATATGGCATCTGTTGTAGGTGTTCACGGAAATGCAGGACAGGCTAACTATGCTGCTTCCAAAGCAGGTATGATTGCATTGGCTAAGTCTATCGCACAGGAGTTGGGTTCTCGCGGCATCCGTGCCAACGCTATCGCTCCGGGATTCATCCTGACAGACATGACAGCTGCTCTTTCTGATGAAGTAAGAGCTGAATGGGCAAAGAAAATACCTTTGCGTCGTGGTGGTACTCCTGAAGATGTGGCAAACATCGCTACCTTCCTTGCTTCTGATATGTCATCTTATGTATCGGGCCAGGTGATTCAGGTAGATGGTGGTATGAATATGTAATCGAACAGAATGACTGTTGTATACGAAGACAACCATATCATTGTAGTCAATAAGACCGCTTCCGAGATTGTCCAGGCAGACAAGACGGGCGATACGCCGCTTTCGGAGACTGTGAAACAGTATCTGAAAGAGAAGTATCAGAAACCCGGAAATGTTTTCCTCGGTGTGACACACCGGTTGGACCGCCCCGTAAGCGGTCTTGTTATTTTTGCCAAAACGAGTAAAGCGCTTACACGACTCAACGAAATGTTTCGCACCAGTGAGGTGAAAAAGACTTATTGGGCGGTTGTGAAAAATGAACCGGAAGAACCGGAAGGCGAACTGATACATTTTCTTGTGCGTAATGAAAAGCAAAATAAAAGTTATGCATATGATAAGGAAGTTCCGAACAGTAAGAAAGCGATTTTGCATTACCGGTTGATCGGTCGTTCGGAGAATTACTATTTGCTCGAAGTTGATTTGAAGACCGGACGTCATCATCAGATTCGTTGTCAGTTGGCCAAAATGGGATGTCCTATCAAAGGAGATTTGAAATATGGTTCTCCACGCTCCAATCCGGATGGGAGCATTTGTCTGCACGCCCGGAGAGTGCGATTCATACATCCTGTTTCCAAAGAGCTGATAGAGCTTGAAGCTCCCCTTCCCGAAGGGAATTTATGGAAAGGATTCATCATAGATTAACACGGATTTCTATAATAAATTTAAGCACGGATTTCACGGATTGGCGCTGTTGCTTTACAATTCATTATTCTAAAAAACATGGAATCTGTACCTAATAATATACGATTGTTTAGCAAGAGTGCTTGGTATACAGCTTTTTTTGTGGAAATTCGGGTAAGTCTGTGATTGGAACTCTTGCCAAAAGAGTAAACTTGCCTGCCATTTTTCTAGTAAACTCCAGCGACATTTAGTAAATTCCTGAATAGGTAGTATATTTGCATCATTCGCTAATTGTTATTATCAATCATACCAAAGAAGAATACGAATGAAAGCATTTAAACTACTTGCATTGACTTCCTGCTTCTTGTTTGCAGCGGGAAATGGAGTTGCGCAACGGGACTATTCAAAAAGTGAAGGATTATTGCAGTACGTCGATCCGTATATCGGATCCGGTTATCATGGACACGTTTTTGTTGGGACGAGTGTTCCGTATGGAATGGTGCAGCTGGGCCCTACTAACATCCATAAAGGTTGGGACTGGTGTTCGGGTTATCATTATTCCGATAGCATCTTAATCGGTTTTTCACATACCCATTTGAGCGGTACGGGCTGTACTGACTTATGTGATATTCTCATCATGCCATTGAATGAAATCCGTACGCCTAGAGGCAATCAGGATGATATACGAGATGGCTATGCTTCCGGATATTCCCATACGAATGAAATTGCCCGTCCCGAATATTACTCTTTGCTTCTCGACCGTTACAATATCAAAGCTGAGCTGACAGCTACAGATCGTGTAGGCTTCCATCGTTATACTTATCCTGAAGGAAAACCTGCTTCCATATTGATCGACTTACGTGAAGGGAATGGCTCGAATGCTTACGACAGTTATATCCGTAAAGTAGATGATTATACAGTAGAGGGGTATCGTTATGTGAGAGGCTGGAGTCCTTCCCGCAAAGTTTATTTTGTGTTGAAAAGTGATAAGAAGATAGAGCAGTTTACTGCCTATGACGATAATACCCCGAAACCTTGGGGGCAACTGAAAGTGGCATCAGTGAAGAGTGTCCTCACTTTTGGTAACGTGAAAGAAGTGAAGATAAAAGTCGCTCTTTCTTCTGTCAGCTGTGACAATGCGGCGATGAATCTGCAAGCCGAACTTACCCACTGGGATTTTGACAAAGTAGTGGATATGAGTGCCGCCCGATGGAACAAGCAACTGGAGAAGATGACAGTAGAAACCGACGATGAGGCTTCCAGACGTGTGTTCTATACCGCACACTATCATACCATGATTGCCCCTACACTTTTTTGTGATGTGAATGGAGAATATAGGGGAATGAACGACATGATTTACACGGATCCGAAGAAAGCCAACTATACAACTCTTTCTTTGTGGGATACCTACCGTGCATTGAATCCTCTGATGACTATCACCCAACCTGAAATGGTGGACCATGTAGTCAATTCGATGATTTCCATCTATCGTCAGCAGGATAAACTCCCCATCTGGCCTTTGATGAGCGGCGAAACCAATCAGATGCCGGGCTATAGCTCCGTGCCGGTGATTGCCGATGCGTATCTGAAAGGATTTACCGGTTTCGATGCGGAAGAAGCATGGCAGGCTATGAAAGCTACGGCTACTTACGAGAAACAAAAGGGAGTACCCTATGTGGTAGAAAAAGGATATATTCCTGCCGACAAAATCCATGAGGCGACTTCGATAGCAATGGAATATGCGGTGGACGATTGGGGAATTGCTGCTATGGCATATAAGATGGGAAAGGCCGAAGATGCTGAAACTTTCTCGAAACGTGCTCATTATTATAAGAACTATTTTGATTCTTCCATCCATTTTATCCGCCCGAAATTGGAAGACGGCTCTTGGCGCACTCCTTACGATCCGGCACGTTCCATTCATACTGTCGGAGATTTCTGTGAAGGAAACGGATGGCAATATACTTTCTTTGCTCCACAAGATCCGTATGGACTGATTGCCTTGTTTGGCGGTGACAAACCCTTTGCGACGAAGCTTGATAGTTTCTTTACCAACACCGACAGTATGGGCGAAGGAGCATCGAGCGATATAACCGGATTGATCGGACAATATGCGCACGGAAATGAACCGAGCCACCATGTTGCTTACCTTTATGCGTATGCCGGTGAACAATGGAAAACGGCGGAAAAGGTCCGTTTCATCATGAGTGATTTTTATACAGACCAACCGGATGGTATTATCGGCAATGAAGATTGTGGACAAATGTCAGCTTGGTATCTGCTTTCATCCATGGGACTCTATCAGGTGAACCCGTCGGATGGTGTATTTGTTTTCGGTAGCCCCTGTTTTAAGAAAGTAGAAATGAAGGTACGTGGTGGTAATACTTTTACTGTAGAAGCACCAAATAACAGCAAAGAAAATATCTATATCCAGAAAGTGTATTTGAATGGCAAGCCTTATGATAAGAGTTATATCACTTATCAGGATATAATAAATGGCAGCACATTGAAGTTTGTAATGGGGAAAAAGCCGAATAAGAATTTTGGTAAGGCTCCGGCAAACAGACCGGTTGTTTTGAATAAGATAAATAGATGAAAGACAGCTTATAAAAGATAAGTCCTTATTGAAAGGAGGGAAAAGTCTTCGGCAATGAAAGAATAAAGTTAGTTCCCGAGTATTAATTCAGTTTTCAATAGGTATTGTAAAGCTTTCCGGTTGTAACATTTAGTTCAGCTTCGGAAAGCTTTATTTTATACACTAAAAACGGCTGAAAAGTAAATCCTTACAGGAACTTACCGTTTTCAGCCGTTTGAGAGGATGTAGTTTTAAGAAATAAGTTAGTCGTGATTACTTTCTTTCTTTTAAAGGAGGATGTAATCCGTGTCTGAATGATTATATAAACTACTTGTGTGCATATACTTAATTATGGCAGCGGATCAGCTTTTGCCGGCCGTTTCGGATCATAAACGGCTACTCCTACTTTGGAGTCGGCACAGCCATAATACAAATACCATTTGTTTTTGAAATAGACCATTCCTTCGATAAATACGGTTCCGTCCACATATTGTCCACTCTTTTCGAAGCTGTCCATCGGGCGGAAGAACGGTTCGTCGAGACGGGTGATAAAGCGGGTAGGATCTTTGGCGTCGAAGAGCGCTTGTCCGGCAGCATAAACATTGGCAGTATAACGTTTGTCACCTCTTCCTGAATGATTCTTACCATTGTAAAGAAGGACGATTCCTTTCGGAGTGTAGATGGCCGGTGGTCCACATTCGGTGAGATGGCTGTCAAAGTAGCCGTCACGGGGAGAAAACAGCTTCTTCAGGGAGCCGTCAATGTTGACAATCGGAGTCCAATGGATTAAATCATCAGAAGTAGCCGCAAATACGTGTTCTTCGCCCCAGTACATAAAGTATTTTCCGTTGATTTTCTTGATAACCTGTTTGCCTTTGACAACCTCCGTCAGGATAGAGCCGGATTTACAGCCCAGATTAAAGAACTTTCCGTTGTATGCCGTGGCAAAAGCAGGCCCATGCTTTGTCCAATCTTTTAGATTGCGGGAGGTCGCTACTGCCAGACGAGGCACATGGCGGTTCCATTGGGTGTACATCATTACATAAAGTCCGTCATCGGTTACAGCAATCCGTGGATCTTCACAGCCGCCGGGCCATTCCAATTCTTTTTGTGAATCGTCATCCGGATAGAATACAGGAGTCTTTTCCCGTTGGAAATGTGTGCCATCAGTAGAGGTTGCATAACCGAGGCGTGAAGTACGGCGTCCGATGCCGACCCCTGATTTATCCTCTGCACGGTATAACACGACAATCTCTCCATTGTAGATTGTAGCTGCCGGATTGAATGTATCATTCGATTCCCATGCAATGGAGTCTTTTGTGAGCGGACAATAAAATTGGGTGTTTTCGATGGGGGATATTACCGGATTTACGCTCTTCGGACGTTCGAAACCACCGAAAGCCCAATCGGGTAACTGGTTCTCTTTATGATTGGAAGACTGGCCGTTGGCAGCACAAGTCATCACTGTCGTAGCAAGTAAGAATAAAAAAGTTGATTTCATATTGTCTATATTATATGGGTTGTTTATTTTCAGGAGTCATATAACTCTCTACATATAAATTGAAAAATGAATAAAATGCTGTCATCTGTCACCTGATTGGATATAAATTATTGATCCTGAAAATATTACGGTGTGACAGCATGGTGTGATGGCAAGGTGACGGCATGGTGTGCTGTCACTTTGTCGAAAGCTGGGATTTTATTGTTTTTCTGCTATGAGGGTACTTGTTTCTCTATTCGGAGTTGTATTCGCTCATTATCATACTATTACAGGTGAGAGAAGGTTTCATTGCTTGAAACTTTAGTTTCATCAGTAGGAAACTTTAGTTTCTGTTGCTTGAAACTATGGTTTCAAAGGCTTGAAACTATGGTTTCAAAGGCTTGAAACTAAAGTTCTTCTGCCTTGAAACTATCTTGGAACCGTAAGTGTCAATGTTAGAAACAGTTATTCCGTAAGCAGGAATACAATAATTCCTGATATGAGCAATCGGCTACTCCATCGCTTGCATACCGGCACTGCCGGAGAGGAGGATGGATAAACCAACTATTTTAGTTATATTCATGGTAATAATAATGGATGAAGTTAATTTATTTCGGCAAAAAACTCAATGAGGCAGGCATTGTCGAGCAACCATTTATACGGTTCCTCCTTATGTCCCGACCAGTCTCTTCCCAATAGTCCGTTCTCATCCCTGTAGTTTTCCCAAGCATGAAGAACGTTGTTCACCATGGCATCTACATAAACCGGATTGTTGTCAATCTTGTACAGAGCTTTCAATCCCCTGAACAGAATCACATTAAACCAAGCCATATCTTTGTGTACTTTGATTACCGGATCTTTCTTGTCGGCTTGCGTACGGAAAAAAGCGTCTGTTCCTGCAGCTGTTTGTCCGGCATCACGCAGATATTGTTCGTCTCCTGTTTCCTCATAGAGCAACACGCCTGCCTGAATCATCTGCCCACTGTTGTAGGCATACTTCTCTTTGGACACTTTTCCTTTCAGGTTGACGTTATCCCAATAAAGATGGTCGTCGGGGTCACAAAGATGTTCCCTGGTCCAGGCATAGGTAGCCTTTGCTTTTTCCAGATACTTGGCATCTTTTGTCAATCGGTATAACTTGACACCGAGCACAGTTGACGGGGCATTCGAACAAGTGTGTTTTGCTTCCTTTTGCTGTTCGCACCAGAAAATACCTCCACCCAGTTCGTCAGTCCAGCCGCTGTAAATGTATTGATACAATGCGATGGCTTTTTCCAGATAAGTTGGGATGTGGGTGAGCTGGTAATAGTCGCAATAATCCAATGCAATCCAGATGTTGTCGTCATAATAACGTCCGTGCTGACCATATTTGGCCGGATATGACTGATAACAGGCTGGTTGGCGGCTGTTATCCCAATACTGTTCCATCCCCGGCAAGATTCTCTTTTCGAGTAATTTCTTGTACTTCTTGTTACCGGTAGCTTTGTACAACGCCACACAACCTGACATCATCCCGGAGTAAGGCCATAGAAAAGAGGCTTTCAGCGTTCCGTTCTGTTGCATTCCTCCAGCCAGATAAGTGATTTTCTGGTCGGGATTGACAGGATAAGTCTCTGTCAGTAATCCGTCCTTCGTCTGATAAAGATTCAATACATTGTGCAGAATCGAGTCGGCAATGGAAAGATAGCGATTGTTTTCCGGTGTCTTTCCCGTTGCGGACGTAAGGAAAAATAACATACAGGCTAGGGTGTATATATTTCTCATAGGAATATCAGGTTGTGTGGTGAAACTTTTCAGGTTATTTTTAACTAATAAAATTATTTCTGCCGACGTTCGTCAAACTCTAACTCTACCTTTACAGGAAAGTGATCGGAAGGAGTGCGGGCTTGATATGCTTTGATGTCGATTTCTTCCGGACAGTCGGTTGCATTTTTTTTGTCTCCGTTTCCTACGATGCTCCGGTAAGTATCTGTCAGTACGCCGTATCTTTTCACATGGAAAGACGGAGATACGAATACATGGTCGATACGGCTTTCTGTAAAGCTGTTCGGGTCGAAGTCATTGAAGGTTCCGTTGATAGCATAACGGAAATCGCACTTTTCGTAGGAATCGCACAGCACGCCTTTGCTTACAAAAGCATCGTATGACTGATGAGTCTGATCGACATTGAAGTCACCGGTCAGGATAGCCGGAAGATTCTTGCCTTTGCCCAGTTCCTTCATCTTCTCCTGTACAAGGAACGCACTTTCCACACGGGCTTTCTTCCCGATATGGTCCATGTGCAGGTTGAAGAACAGGAATTCGAAACCGGTATCTTTGCATTTGAAGTGTCCCCAACTGCAGATACGCGGTAGCACGGCATCCCAGCCTTTGCTCGGCACATCGGGAGTCTCCGACAGCCAGAAGTCGCCTTTCTCTACAAGATCGAACTTGTCGGTACGATAGAAGATTGCAGAATGTTCACCTTGATCTTTACCGTCGTCACGGCCCACACCGATATAGTCATAACCGGAAAGTGCTTCCTTCATGTCTTTCAGCTGATGAAGGAAACATTCCTGTGTGCCGAAAATATCGAAATCGTGGTATTGCACCATCTTGGCAATGACCGGATAACGTTGTCCCCAACCGTTTCCGCGAAGTGAATCGCTGCCGTTGGCATTTCTTAGGTTATAAGAGGCAACAGTAAAGGTGGTAGGCTGATAGTTACTCTGGCAATTGCAGAATACGATCGCAACAAGGGAAATTAGTAAAAGACTTTTCAGTTTCATGTTTTTATAGTTTGTTTGGTAGATAATTCATTGACCTCCAAAAGTACAATATTTTATTCAAATGAAAGAGAGTAAGGTACATCTTTTTCTGTGATTCCCCGCTGTTTATTGGGTACGGGGCTCATTTGGAATTGGATATTAGCACCTTTTGTCAGCTGGTCATGTGTAAGGAAATTGCGGGTTTGTGATTTCCCGTTCACCTTCATTTCTTTAATGTAGCGGTTGGCAAGCTGGTTGTTATCTGCTTTGATCGTAATGGTCTTTCCGTTTTCCAGATGTAACTTCGCTGATTTGAAGAGCGGAGTTCCTATGATATATTCATCTGTTCCCGGACAAACTGGATAGAAACCGAGTGCGGAGAATACATACCATGCGGAAGTTTGTCCGTTGTCTTCGTCACCGCAATAGCCGTCGGGACCGGCGGTGTATAGCTTGTTCATAATCTCACGTATCCAGTATTGGGCTTTCCAGGGTTCGCCTGAATAGTTGTAGAGATACACCATATGCTGAATAGGCTGGTTTCCGTGCGCATATTGCCCCATGTTCATCACTTGCATTTCACGCATCTCATGAATCATGCCGCGGCTCTCCATTCCCTGTCTGCCCGGAATGACGAAAACGGAATCCATCATCGTATTGAATTCTTTCTTGCCTCCCATCAGGTTGATAAGTCCTTGCGGATCGTGGAATACGCAGAAGCTCCAGTGCCAGCTGTTTCCTTCACAAAATTCACCGCTCCAGTCTACAGCGTCGAATTTCGGATTGAATACGCCTTTGTCGTTTTTACCTACCATCAGTTTGTGTTCCGGATGATAGACATTTTTATAGTTCAATGCGCGCTTCTTGTAAATATCGGTTTCGCTTTCCGGTTTACCGAGTTTCTTGCCTAATGTATAAATCGCCCAGTCGTTATATGCATATTCCAATGTACGTGCAACGTTTTG
Source organism: Bacteroides sp. BFG-637 (assembly GCF_024793605.1). Taxonomy (NCBI): domain Bacteria; kingdom Pseudomonadati; phylum Bacteroidota; class Bacteroidia; order Bacteroidales; family Bacteroidaceae; genus Bacteroides; species Bacteroides sp. BFG-637. Next base: position 2,639,305 of record NZ_JANUPD010000002.1, read on the forward strand.
TCCTATGCCGATATTGTTGGCGACATATCCCAGTTGGTTGTAAGATTCGTAGCCGAGACGCCCCGAAGCAGTTCCGCTAAGATGTGCATTGGCTCCATGTTTCAATGCTTCCCAAAGAGTTTCGATGTCATACCCGCGCAACCCTTTGATGTAAGCGTCGGCCACTACGGAAGCCGAGTTGTTGCCCACCATGCAATCCCTGTGTCCCGGGCTGGCCCATTCCGGCAGGAAACCGCTTTCTTTGTAAGCATTCACCAGTCCCTCCTGCATCTTCTGATTCATTGACGGATACATCAGGTTGAGGAAAGGAAACAAGCAGCGGAACGTGTCCCAGAATCCGGTGTCGGTAAACATATAGCCGGGACGCACTTCGCCGTTGTAGGGGCTGTAATGCATGACTTGTCCCTTAGCGTCTATTTCGTAGAAACTGCGTGGAAAAAGCATCGAACGGTACAGGCAGGAATAAAATGTACGTAAATGATCAATGTTGTCATCTTCTACCTCTATCTTGCTCATTTCACGGTTCCAGACCTCTCTTCCGTTTGCTACCAGTTGGTCGAAACTGTTTTTGCCAAGCTCTTTGAGATTCAACTCCGCCTGTTCGGGACTGATAAAGGAGGAAGCAACACGTGCGTGTACAATTTCTCCTTTTTGGGTGGCGAACCCGATCACGGCACCTGTGTGGTTTCCTTTCGCTTCTGTTTCATTCGGAAGAATGTTATTTTCGGAAACTGCGGAAAGGAATGTGAACGGTTTGTCGAACTGAATCACAAAATAGTTTTTGAAGTTTTCCGGCACGCCACCGCTATTCTTGGTTGAATAGCCGATAATCTTGTTTTCTTCCGGAATCACTTTCACGTAAGATCCCTTGTCGAAAGCATCTACAATCACGTAGGCATTCTTTGTCTCCGGATATGTGAAACGGAACATGGCGGCACGCTCCGTAGGAGCAAGCTCGGTTGTTACATCGTGGTCGGCAAGATATACCTTATAATAATAAGGCTTGGCGACTTCCGCTTTGTGAGAGAACCAACTGGCACGTCGGTCTTGGTCGAATACCAGTCCGCCGGTGACAGGCATGATGGCAAACTGCCCGTAGTCGTTCATCCAGGGACTGGGCTGATGTGTTTGTTTGAATCCCCGGATTTTGTCGGCATCATACGTGTATGCCCAACCGTCTCCCATTTTACCGGTCTGCGGTGTCCAGAAATTCATTCCCCACGGCAATGCCGTAGCCGGATACGTGTTTCCGGTAGACAGTTCAAACTTGGATTGAGTGCCTACCAGTGTACTGACATAGTCTACCGGATTCTTAACGGCAGAAGATTGCAGGCTGTACAACACGACACCTCCAAGAAATAGCAAGTGTTTAAATGAAAAAGGTGTTTTCATGAACCAATGAATTTATAGATTTGAAAATAATTTCTACGACGAAAATAGGGAGAAAAGGAATGCGCTTCTAGTAATAGGGAGTTTAAATCGTCTCTTGTCACTGAAATTAACTACTCTGGCACGGATATTTACTTATATCTCGGCCAAAAAAAAAGCTCGGAATGTTTTTTTGTTTACCTTTGTCATATAGCAAATCTAAGAATAATACACTATGGGGAAACAGTCGTTTTTTATTCTATTCTTTTTTCTTAATCTGTTGATACATAACGCTTATGCTTATAATTTGAAGCAAGTTGCAGATAAAGAATATATGTCTAATAGTTCGATTACATCTCTGTGCCAGGATGAACGTGGATTAATGTGGATCGGGACCTGCGACGGACTGAATATTTATGATGGACAAGAGATTGAGGAATTTAAGACCCGTGACAAGGAGGATTACTTATCTGGTAATCTGATTGACAATATTGTGTATACGGGTGAAGACATTTACTGGATTCAAACCTACTATGGGTTGAACCGTTTGAACCGGAAAACCAATACAATCACTCACTATAATGAATTTCAGAAACTCTTCTTTATGAATAAGGATAGTCATGGTAATCTGTTCATTATCCAGGATAGTAACTGCATTTATTATTATCATAAAAAAGAAGGCGTCTTCAAGAAAATCAATATCACGGGAATTCCGATTTCCGATATCGTAAACTTCTTTATCGACGGTAATAACCGGATGTGGGTAGTCATGAAAGGATACAACCGTTGTTATGACATACAGCAGGAAGCCACATCGGGAGATATCACCCTGTTACCCCAAAAAACGAATCTGATTTATCAGACCTCCTTGATCTATTGTTTCAATGACGAGCAATCTCTTTATTACATAGACAAGGAATTTAATTTTTATGCTTTCCATATTCCGACCCAGAAGAATGAATTTATTGCCAATCTGGGTAAGGAAATACAGGAACGTGGCAAAATCTCTTCCATCGTTCATTATCATAACAGCTATTTTGTGGGTTTTTTGATGGATGGTATTCTGCTGTTGGAGAAACAGAAGGAAACGAATCATTATCAAATTCAGCCGTTGCCAATCAACAGCGGTGTATTCTGTCTCAAGAAGGACCGTTTTCAGGATGTTGTTTGGATTGGTACAGACGGGCAAGGTGTTTATCTTTATTCGAACCCGCTTTATTCTATCAAATCAATGGTGCTTAGCAATTACACCGAGAAAATAGAACGCCCCGTGCGTGCCATCTATCTTGATGATGAACGTACTTTTTGGGTGGGAACCAAAGGAAACGGAATTCTTAAAATCTATGATTACGAATTCGATAAAAACATCTCTGACTGCCGATCAGAGGTGTTGACTACCTCTAATAGTGCTTTGAGTAGTAATGCCGTTTATTGTTTTGCCAAAAGCCACCGGAATTTGCTTTGGATAGGAGACGAAGAAGGATTAACTTATTATTCATATCGGGAAAAACGTATCAAGAGTATACCAATACGGATCGGCAACGAAGATTTCAAATACATCCATGACATTTACGAAACAGCAGATTCCGAACTGTGGCTGGCGAGTGTCGGCATGGGAGTGGTGAAGGCTCGTATTGCCGGAACACCGGACAATCCGGTGATTGTGGATGCGCAACGTTACATCATTAATGATGGCGAACTGGGATCGAACTATTTCTTTACTATTTATGCGGAGAATGAAACCAACCTGTTGTTTGGTAATAAAGGATATGGGGTGTTCCGCTATAACGAAACGACGAACGGCCTGGAACCGGTGTCTACTCACAAATACGAAAACATGACCCTGAATAATATTCTCGCCATCAGTAAAGACAGCAGCAATAACTATCTTTTTGGAACGAGCTACGGATTGATAAAGTACACTTCGGAAACTTCTTATCAGCTCTTCAATGCCAAGAATGGTTTCCTGAATAATACCATTCATGCAATTCTTAGAAACTCGTCCGACAATTTCTGGTTGAGCACCAATCTCGGATTAATCAATTTCGATACGAAACGGAATGTCTTTCGTTCGTATGGTTTCGGAGATGGTTTAAAGGTGGTAGAGTTTAGTGACGGTGCCGCTTTTCGGGATTCCCGGACTGGTACTCTGTTCTTTGGAGGAATCAATGGAGTCGTAGCTATCCGGGCGGATGGCCGTCCGGAGCAGCTTTATATGCCTCCTGTTTATTTTGATAAGCTGTCTATCTTCGGTGAACAATACAATCTGGGAGAATTTCTCACCCGGAAAAAAGAAGCTGAAGTCTTGAATTTACAGTATGACCAGAATTTCTTTTCTGTTTCATTTGCTTCTGTGGATTATCTGAATGGTAATAACTGTACCTATTTCTATAAACTGAAAGGATTGAGTGACCAATGGGTAAACAATGGCTCGGAAAGTGGAGTCTCTTTTACGAATATGGCTCCCGGCGAATATACCTTACTGGTGAAATATTACAATAGTGTTTTTGATAAAGAGAGTGATGTCTATTCCCTGGTCATTCGTATAGGCGATCCGTGGTATGCTTCCTGGTGGGCTTATTTGATTTATGCCTTCTGTCTGCTTTTACTGGCAGCCTTACTGATACGTTCTTTTATACTGCGCTCCAAACGTAAAAAGCAGGAATTGCTGAACGAGATAGGAGAAACGCCATCAAAAGAATGTCTTTGAGTCCAAACTTCGTTTCTTTACTAATATCGCACATGAGTTTTGTACTCCGCTGACTTTGATTTATGGTCCTTGCGGACGAATCCTTTCATCGAAGGGACTTAGTAAATTTGTCGTGGACTACGTACAGATGATTCAGACGAATGCGGAGCGTCTCAACAACCTGATTCATGAGTTGATTGAATTCCGTCGGATTGAAACAGGAAACAGGGAAGTACGGATTGAGTCATTGAATGTGTCTTCTATTGTGAAAGGAATAGCCAAAACGTTTGTCGAAATGGCTAAATCCAGAAACATCACTTTCTTGAGCAAGATACCCGAACAGGTGATGTGGAACTCGGACAAGGGATTTCTGAATACGATTATTATTAATCTGATTTCTAATGCCTTTAAATATACTCCCGACGGACAGAGTATCAAGATTGAAGTGGATACGAGTGGGGAAAACATGTTGACTCTTCGTGTAGCAAATGAAGGAAGTACCATCAAGGAAAAGGATTTCCAGTATATTTTTAACCGGTATGCTATTTTGGATAACTTCGAAAATCAGGATGAAAAGAACTTTTCACGGAACGGACTGGGACTAGCCATCTCTTATAATATGGCAAAGTTACTGAATGGTACGTTGAAAGTGGAAAATACTCCTGATGGATGGGTGATGTTTACATTAACCTTGCCAGTTATGGAGCAGACTACCGGAGTGTCGGAAACCAAGCGGCTCACAGCGGAATACATCCCTAAGATAGATACTCAATCGATACTGAAACTTCCACAGTATGAGTTTGACAAGATGCGTCCCACGCTTTTGGTGGTTGATGATGAAATCGAGATGTTATGGTTTATTGGAGAAATATTTTCCGGCGATTTTAATGTAATAACCTTGCAAGATCCCGAGCGGCTGGATCAGGTGATGAATGAGGTTTATCCGAATGTGATTATCTGTGATGTCATGATGCCGGGAATGGGTGGCATTGAACTGACCAGGCGGATCAAATCGGTGAAAGAGACGGCGCATATTCCTATTATTGTGGTTTCCGGACGGCACGAGATGGAACAACAGATGGAGGCTCTTTCTGCCGGTGCGGAAATGTATATCACGAAACCGTTTAGTGCGGAGTACCTTCGTATTTCTGTCTGTCAGGTGATGGAACGGAAAGAGGTGTTGAAGAATTATTTCAGTTCGCCGATTAGTTCTTTTGAAAAGTCGGACGGGAAGTTGACGCATAAAGAGTCGAAGAAGTTCCTACAGTCGGTTTTGAAGATTATCAATGATAATATAACGAACAAAGATTTGACTCCGCGTTATATCGCCGATCGGCTGGCAATCAGTCCCCGGAGTCTTTACCGGAAGATGGAAGAGATAGGAGAGGATAGCCCGACCGATCTGATTAAGGAATGTCGTTTGCACATAGCGAAAGATTTATTGCTGACCACTAAAAAGACGATTGATGAAATTGTATTCGATTCGGGATTCTCGAACAAAGTTACTTTCTTTAAGGTGTTCCGTGAAAAGTATGAATGTACGCCAAAAGAGTTTCGGATGAAACATTTGGAAGAGGTTCAGCAGTAGCCTGTGGCGGGAATTTTTAAAGAAAAAGAAGAAGTAAATATCCGTGTTAATGTAGTAAATATCCGTGCCAAAAGGTAAAAAAAGCAGTTAATTTTCTTTTGGTAGAGTTTAGTGATTTTATCTTTGTCTCATCGAAGTTTTAAGTAGATAAACTCGAAAAGTATTAATTTATTAATCTTTAATCTAATGAAAAGGAAACTTAGTTTTTTATTTCTTTCAGCATTGACTATCCCATTTTTTATGGTATCGTGCAGTGATGATAAAGAAGAACAGGAAGTGAAACCGGCAACAGATCTGGTTGTCGATAATAATTCGGTGACACTGCTACAAGGAGATGAGATTACGGTAAGTATCACTTCCGGTAATGGAGATTATTATGTGAAGCCATTTGATGAAAATGTGGCGACGGCTACAATCAATGGTAATAAGGTGACTATTAAAGCTACCGAAAATAGCCAGTTGGAGGAAAATAACCGTACGGAAACCACTATATTAATAGTAGATGGGCGTAAGAAAGTGGCTAGAGTGCTGGTTCGGGTAGCAAAACTTTGGGATTTGACGGTAGATGCACCGGAAGAAGGGTTTGACCTCTTTATCGGTGAAAAGAGACTGGTGAAGATTTTGACCGGTAACGGAGATTACCAGATTTCCATACCGGAAGGTGCTGATAAGTTTCTGGAAGTGGGCGAACTATCGGGACAGGTTATTCCGTTGACTGCCAAGTTCGAGACTGGAGATGATCCGGTAAATGTTACGATAACAGATAAGAAAGGCAAAACGATCATCCTTCCTGTGGTAGTGAACATCGTGGATCTGACACTGAAAAGTAATGAAGCCATTTTTGTCGAACCGGATGCCGAATCTCAATATATATCTATAGAGAAAGGTAATGGTGGCTATAGTTTTACTTATCAGGTAGGAGATGGCGAGCCTACTACGGATGCAACGATTGTGGAGGCCACTGAAAAAGAGAATCTGATTACCTTGAAACCCAAAGCCAGAGGTGATGTGAAAGTGATTGTGACAGACCAAAAAGGTTCCATGGAGGAGATTGCGGTGAAAGTGAATCCGTATAACCTTAAATTGGAAAATGAAGCAACTTCTTTAATTATTGGTGGCTATGAGGCATCTACAGAAATTGCCATCACCAGAGGAAATGGCGATTATAAGTTGGCACAACTCACAGATGATAATAAAACCTATTTGAAAACCGCTGAATTGATTACGGAAGACGGGGCTACCAAGTTAAAACTAACAGGAAAGAAGCTTGGAACTACTACACTGGAACTGTCTGATGCGGCAGGTCAGAAATTGACTTTACCAGTTTATGTGAATCCGGTATGTTATCGTTTGGAATATGACGTATGCTTTAAAATTGATATTAAGAAGTATGCGGAATCACATTCAGAGGTGAAAAGTATGAATCAGCTTACTCTTGAGGTTGTTTTCTATCCGACTTATACTCGTTCTTTGCAATCGTTTATAGGTTTGGAAAGTGTATTCCTGCTTCGTGCAGAAGCTAAGGATGTGAATCCGCGTTTTGAAATAGCCACTAAAATTAATGGTAAGAGTGACCCCCGTTTCCGTAGTCAGCAGACTATTTATTGTGATGATTCGGAAGGTGGACGTAAGACTCCGGGTAAATGGTATCATATAGCCATTGTATATGATGGAACGAAATCAAGTACAAAAGAGGCTTATAAAATGTATATAAACGGAGTGAGAGAAACGTTGACTCCTGCAGATAACTCTTATGAAGATTGTGCCCCTAATTCATCTCTCAATCTGACAGATGTAGGTGGAAATGATAAGGCGTTGTTGATAGGACGTTCCGGAGATTCATATCGGGTAGGATATTGCAAAGTTTATCAGGCACGGATGTGGAAGAGAGCGTTGGACGAAAGTGAAATTAAAGCGAATATGTGCAAAATCCTTAATGCAGAAGAACACTCTGACTTGATGGGATATTGGGTATTCTCGAAAGGTGTCGGAGGTTCTACAGTTTTTGAAAATTGGGGAAATGGCGGTAGCGGATTGGATGCGCAAGTTTGTTTGCAGAATATAAGCGAAAATAAACCAGCTTGGGGAGCGGAACTTCCTGCAACTTATAATGGAGATAAGAGCCGCTTTGAACCAATTGGATGTCCTCATTCATACTAAAACTAGGAATATAATATGAGAAACAATATGATAACAAAGAAACTAATCAAATTTGCCCTGCTGTTTTTTCTTATCGGACTGACGGCCTGTGACAATAAACTGAATCCGGGCTTTGATCCGGATGATTATGAACCGATTGTTCCGCCTGAACCTGTCAGAACAATGGATGCAATGGCTAGCGGTGAGCGGGTAGTACTTTCGGGTGCTTCGTTAACGGATATTATCTTAAAATGGACGCCTACCGAGAAGCACGGAAATACTGTATATCGTTATGAAGTATTGATTGATACGATCGGGGGCGACTTTACCAAACCGGTAGAAACTTTTTTTTCGGATAATAATGGGCTGGAATCACAGCTGACTTTTACCCATTATCAGGCAAATACAATAGGTAAACTGGCTAAGTTCCGTTGCAATACCAACGGCACACTGCGTTGGAAGGTACGTGCTTATTGCGGATTGGATCAGGCTCTTAGTAGTTTGGAAGGCTATTTCGTAATTTTTATGATGGACGGCATCGATGATATGCCTTCTGAAAACGAGCCGGTTTATATCACTGGAGCAGGTACAGAAGATGATGGCGATGAAGCGGAAGCGCAGCAGATGCTTCGTCAGAATGAGGGAATTTATCAGACATTTACTCAATTGAAAGCTGATCAGCCATTTGTCTTTACATCTACTGTTGAAGGTCGCAAGTGCTATTATTATGTAGATGATAACGGAGTGTTGCGTGAACGTAATGACGGTGAAGATTATACAATTACGGTTCCTCAATCAGGCATCTACCGGATTACTATCAATATGGGTGAGCAGACAATCAGTTATGATGAAATAGGAGAGGTGTATCTTTATAACCATTCAGGCGGGTATAGACAGAACTTCAACTATCTGGGATATGGCAAATGGGGTGTGAAGAATTATACTGCCCGGAAACAAACGGAAAGTTGGGCAGGAAGCGGTGAAACCCGTCATAGCTTTAAGATGGAGATCAACGGAACAACCTACCGTTGGGGACATAAGGAGAAAGATAAAGGGCAACCGAATCTGACTACCGACAACAGCTATTATAATTTATATCAACTGGCATTGGGCACAGATCCATGGGATTACAGTTTCCGTTTTTGCGACGAGTTACTGCAATGGGGCGAAAAGCAGGGAAATGTCTATTATGCTACGGTGAGAACCGATGTGACCCTCTATTTCAATGCAGAGTTTGGAACGTATACCCACCGTTGGGTAGCTTCGGAAACGAATGAAGATTAAAACTGAATAATAATATGAAGAACTATATAGTATCATTATCAAAAAGAGCTTTGCTGTTAAGCGGTGCACTGGCAATATTTACAGCTTGTGACGACGGCGATTTGGGAGATATCTACAAGGGCAATTCGTCTGGCGAATATGTGTCGGATGTGAACTGGACAGATGCAGCCGACAAAAGTACGGGAACTTATATCAAATATTTTTATGAGAATGCCAGCGGACGGGATACCTTTTGCGGAAGCATTTACTGGGAAAAACCGAATACACCGGAAACCGGAGAACCGGCAAGCACAGGCGGTAGCGGTGGATGGTCGCAGGGACATGCATTGGATATCGTGATCGATGCTTATATCCGTCATGCAAATAATCCCGAATATCAGGCTCATTTGTATGAAAACATCATGAAACCTTTCCTGCCGGCTTTTGATGACTGGAATGAACATTGCGGTTATGGTGGCAAAGACTTCTGGAATAACTTCTATGATGATATGGAATGGATGGCACTGTCTTGTCTGCGGGTTTATGAATTGACTGGCGATCAGGATTATTACAGTGCGTTGATGAAGATGTGGAACCATATTAAGGGAGCGAAGAATGACTATAAAGGGGTAGGAGGAATGGCATGGAAAACGGATGCGCCGGCTTCACGTATGTCTTGTTCTAATGGTCCCGGTTGCCTTCTGGCTATGAAATTGTATCAGCTTACCGTTAAAGAGGCTAAAGACGGCTGGGAAGAGCAGGCTGCTTATTACCTGAACTTCGCCAAAGAGGTATATAACTGGATGACGGCTTATCTGTGTGATATTTCCACCGGACAGGTATATGATAATCTTAGTATTAAAGATGACGGTACACCGGGAGATCCTGATAAAGTAGCCTTGTCTTATAATCAGGGAACATTTATGGCGGCTGCTCTGGAGTTGTACAACGCTACCGGTGAGGATGAATATCTTCGTAATGCAGTTGCTTTCGGCTCTTACCAGGTGAATAAGAAAATGGATTCCAACTATCCGGTATTCAGTGGTGAAGGAAATTCGGGAGATAATCTTTTATTCCGTGGAATATTTGTCCGTTACTTTTTGGATATGGTGAAACAGCCGACTAGCAGCCTTTATCCGGAAAAGACCAAGAATAAGTTTATTGCTGCATTGCGCAGCTGTTCTGATGTGCTTTGGACGTTGGCTCATCCCGAAGGCTATTATGTGTGGGAGTACGACTGGGCAAAAGCACCGGTCTTCGGTAATCGCGACAACAGGGAAGATCGTCTGACAATCTCCTTGAATGCGGAAGTCCCGGGAGCAACAATGATTGAAATCCGTGCCCGTTATGAAGACTGGGTGCAAGGTAAAGCAACGGAAAAAGCCAACTGGGTCGGACCGGATTTCGGTAAGAAAGCAGAGGAATAAGATTGATTTATTACACATAGAAAATCGAAAAGAAAGATGATACATATAAAAAGAAATATTTGTCTGGTGGCTGTTTCTTGCACTCTTCTTGCAGGTATACCTTTGCAGGGGGTGGCGCAAACGGGAAGAACGGCAAAGGTGCAGGCCACACAAAGCAATAAGATAACAGTGTCGGGTACGGTATTGGACAAGACGACAAATGACCCGTTGATCGGTGTGTCTGTTGTCGTGAAAGGAGTGGCCAATGCAGGTACGATTACGGATATGGATGGTAAGTTTACATTGAAACTGCCGTATGCAGAAGCTCCGTTGGTGTTTTCCTATCTGGGTTACCAGCCGCAGGAAATTGTTCCCGGTGCAAAGAAGGAACTGACTGTCTTACTACAGGAAGATACGAAAGCCCTGCAGGAAGTGGTTGTGGTAGGTTATACCAAACAACGTAAAGAAACCATGATCGGTTCTGTTGCTACCATTACGACAAAAGATTTGACGCAGAGTCCTACGGCTAATATCAACAATGCACTTGCCGGACGTCTGCCTGGTTTGATTGTAAACCAGTATGCGGGTGGTGAACCGGGTGTTGACCAAAGTGAATTGTTTATCCGTGGTAAGGCAACTTACGGTAATCAAAGTGCTATTGTCATTGTCGATGGAATCGAACGTGACATGAGTTACCTCGCACCAGATGAAATTGAAACATTCACTATTCTGAAAGATGCTTCCGCTACTGCCGCTTATGGTATCCGTGGTGCAAATGGTGTAATCGTTATTACCACCAAACGTGGTAAAGCAGCGGAAAAGGCAACCGTGAATCTGAAAGCCTCTATCGGTATTAACCAGCCGATCGGTTTCCCCGAATATTTAGGTTCTGCCGATTATGCAACCTTATATAATGAGGCCAGATTGAACGATGCCAAGATGACGGGTGCAGACATCAGCAGTTTGAACCTCTTCTCTCAACAGGCGATTGATAACTTCCGCCGCGCCAAAGGAGATAACTCCGATGGCTTGGGATATGACTGGGATTATTATGATTTTGCCTTTAAACCGGGCTTGCAGGAAGATGTAAGCCTCTCCATCCGTGGAGGTACGGACAAGGTACGTTATTATGTATTGGCTAATTACTTCTCACAAGGAGGTAACTACAAATATGCGAATGCTGGTGAATATGACTCACAGACCAAATTCACCCGTTACAACTTTCGTTCAAACATTGATATTAACATTAATCGTTATTTGAGTACCCGTCTGGACTTGGGAGCCCGTATTACTGACCGTAATGCACCGGGTACAACGGCTAGTCGCCTGATGACCATCTGTGCAACTCAACCTCCCTATCTGCCCATTTTGGTGGAAGAAAACTCGCATCCGCAGAATGAGGAATATATTCAGCAGAACCCTCGTGGAATGCTTTATGGTGACAACATCTATCGCTACAATCTTTTGGGTGAATTGAGCCGTACGGGTTATTTGAATGAGAAGAATACTTATCTGAACGGTAGTTTTGCGATGAATCTGGATATGGGATTTCTGACGAAAGGATTAAAGGCGGAACTGATGTTTTCTTATGATGCTTCCGAAGGACGATGGATTAACCGCAAACTGGATACTTACAAGGATGGATATCGTGAATATCCGAAGTATGCAACGTTTATGCCGATTGAAGGTTCAGATGCTTATATGACTGGCGGCCATTATACTGGTGCTTATAAAACAGGTAACAAGTATGATATTGACCAGACTATCGGTAACGGATTCAGTCATAATGCTTCTGATGGACGTACTTATATACAAGCACGTTTGGATTACAACCGTTTGTTTAGCGATCGTCACGAAGTGACAGCCATGTTATTGGCAAACCGTGGTAATCGTACCGTTAACAATGAGCTGGCTTATCATAGCCAAGGTATCACCGGGCGCTTTGCTTATTATTATAATCAGAAGTATCTGATGGAATTCAATTTCGGTTACAATGGTTCCGAGAATTTCGCTCCGGGCAAACGTTACGGATTCTTCCCCGCGGGTTCAATCGGTTGGGTAGTCTCAGAAGAAGAATTTATGAAAAAAGCTTCCTGGGTTGATTTCCTGAAAGTAAGAGCTTCTTATGGTTTGGTAGGTAGTGACAATGTCAGCAGCCGTTTCCCTTATCTGGCTTTCTATGGTGGTGGTAGCGGTTATGATTTCGGTAATAACTTTGGTACAAATGTAGGCGGTAATTCCGAAGGTAATCTGGCTAATGCAAGTTTGACTTGGGAGAAAGCTCGTAAACTGAATGTCGGTATTGATTTTACTACCCTGAATCAAAGGTTGGCATTGACGGTAGATGCATTTTATGAATATCGTTTTGACATTATTACGGATATGAACGGTGACGGTATCATGGGATATCCGGACATTGTAGGTAAGGATGCGGCTTTACAGAATCTGGGTGAAGTAAGCAACCGCGGTGTGGATATCGAATTGAGCTGGAACGATAAGATTGGAAAGGATTTCCGTTACTATATCCGTCCGAACCTGACTTTCTCCCGCAACCGTCTGGAATATAAAGCGGAAGTTGCCCGTAAGAATTCCTGGCGTAAAGAGACCGGTAAACGTTTATACGAAAACTTCGTCTATGTGTTCGATCATTTTGTAGCCGATCAGGAAGAAGCTGACCGCCTGAACAAAATCGGTTATCAGCCGTGGGGACAATTAATTCCGGGAGATGTTGTTTATAAGGATTTGGATCGTAACGGAGTGATTGATGATGAAGACCGTACGGCAATGGGAAATCCGCGTAGTCCGGAACTGATGTTCGGTATTCCTTTCGGTTTCCAGTATAAGAACTTTGATTTTAGTGTATTATTGCAAGGTGCGACAAAATCATCTATTCTGTTGAATGGGGCTGCTGTATTTGACTTCCCGCAATTTGAACAGGATAAGATCGGACGTGTGAAGAAAATGCATCTGGACCGTTGGACACCAGAAACGGCTGCTACTGCCAAATATCCGGCATTGCATTATGGAACACATGATAACAACAAGAATGGAAACAGCAGTTTGTTTTTGTATGATGCTTCATACCTGCGTCTTAAGAATGTGGAAATTGGTTACAATGTATCGCCCAAATTATTACGTAAATTCCATGTGCAACAGGCACGTATCTATGTGCAAGGTCTGAATCTGTTGACTTTTGATAAACTGGGTGATGTGGATATCGATCCGGAAACGAAATCCGGAGACGGAGCTTCCTGGTATCCTATTCAAAAGGTATTCAATTTTGGTATTGATATTACATTCTAAATAAGATAGAAATATGAAAAAGTTATATAGATTTTTAGCAATTGCTTTATTGGTCCTGCCTTTGGTCTTTACTTCCTGTAGCGATTACCTGGACCGGGACGATGATGATAATATTACGGAAGCGGACGTTTTTGCCCGTTACGAAAAAGTGAACGGACTAGTCTCCGACGTATATGCGGCTGCAAAGAAAGCAGACCGTCCGTTGGTATTCTTCGAACACTTCAGCAACAGTGCCATTACGGACGAATGTGAAGGAACCAACGTAGAGGGAAACATAACGAATAACTTCAATAACGGCGCTTGGAACCCGAACTCTTTGCCCGGTAGTTTTGGACAATATTGGGAGGCTCTTTATGAAGGAATCCGTAAAGCGAATCTGATTATAGAAAATGTACAAAAATATAACACTCCTGATAATCCTCAACAGGATGGTGATCTTCGTAACCGTATCGGTGAAATGTATTTCATGCGTGGTTATTTCCACATGTTGTTAATGCGTATGTATGGCGAAGCTCCTTATATTGATCGTGTGATTAATGCCGGAGATAATATGGACTTCAAGAAAGAGTCTGTTCATTCGATGGTCGAGAAGATTGTGACGGATGCGCAAACAGCTTATGGCATGGTTCCCAATAAATATGTGAAAACTTCTGAGAATTTCGGTCGTGTGGATAAGGGAGCCTGTCTGGGATTGATTTCTTTTGTTCGCTGGGTAGCAGCTACTCCGTTGTGGAATGGTGCTTCTCAATATGGATATAACCTGCGTCGTGTGTTCGAAGATGAGTATGCTTACGATGCTACTCGTTGGAGAAAAGCAAAAGAAGCGGCCAAAGCCGTTTTGGATTTCGAAGTCGGTGGCACCAAGCGTTATTCTCTCTATACGAAACATGACGCAAATGATTTCAAGGATCCGGCTGACGGTAATCTGAATGACAGCCGTGTATATGCTCGTTTGTGGGATATGTTTTATGATATGGATGCCTTTGCCAATGAGTATGTGTTCTTTATGACGAAGAGCAAGGATCAGGCATGGCAGGGAGATATTTATCCGCCTAGCCGTGAGGGAAGTTCGCGACAGCAACCGGTGCAGGAACAAGTGGATGAATATGAATATATCGTAGGTGATTATGGTTATCCGGTGTATTCGGCAGAAGCCCGTAAAGGTGGCTATGACGATGCTAATCCGTATGTGAAAGGTACTCGTGACCCGCGTTTCTATCGCGACGTAATTTATCACGGAGCTCCTTACCGTAATAATAAGAACGAGTCGAAAACGATCAATACCGCGAGTGGTTCCGATAAGATTGGTGCTACCAATGCAACTACTACTGGTTATTATTTACGTAAATTCCAACAGGAGTCATGGAACAAATCCGGTAATTTCAGTATCAATGCGCCCGCCATCTGGCGTCTTCCGGAGTTTATATATATTTATGCGGAGGCTTGTAATGAATTGGGAGAGGATATTGATGAAGCTTATAAATTGGTGAATACGGTTCGTGAACGTTCTTTTATGAAACCGATGCCGCCGGAAGTAAAAACGAATCAGCAGTTGATGCGTGAATACATTCAGCGCGAACGTCGCGTGGAACTCTTTTATGAGGGAAAACGTCCGTGGACTTGCCGTTTGTATTTGGAGCCGACAAGTAAGGAAGAACTGGCAAAGGAAAGCCTTTGGAAATCTAGTGGAAGCGACAACTCAAAACGTACACAGAAATACTGGGCTGCCAATAACGGTGCATTGCCTCGTTGCCAGCGAATGATTAACGGAATGCGTCCGGTACAGGATGAGAATGGAGCGATTACGGTTGACGGTGTGAAATATAGAATGGAGCGTTTCTGCGTGGAAGAACGTACTTTCTCTATTCAGCATTATCTGTTCCCCATTCGCCAGAGTGAGTTGCAGAAGACACCGACCATTGAACAAAATCCCGGATGGTAAACCGGTAGGAATGTATAACTTTAAAAAGAAAATCAGATGAAACGAATCTATACATATATGTGTCTGTTGCTTTTGTCGGTATTATCGTTTGCCGTTATAGGTTGTGATGACGATGATGATGACGATGTGGCTAAAGACTTGATAGAGTTGATTGTGAATAAACCGGTGATACGTATCGGGCAGAATGAGGAAGCCAAAGTGAATGTAGTGGTTGGAAACGGAAACTATACCGTGAGAAGTTTCAACACTGCCATTGCAACGGCTACTGTTTCCGGTGAATTGATAACTGTAAAAAGTGGCTCACAGAATGGAGCCACTACCATCGAAGTAATGGATGGAGAAGGAGTAGCTGCCAATATCTCTGTGAATGTAGGTGTATTTGAACTGGAAGTGAATGAGCCGGAGGTGATCTTGGAAGTTTCCGGTGAAAAGCAGTTGATTGTCAGCATGGGGAATTTTTCCAGCAATGATGAATTATCTTATGAGGTGGAGGACGAAACGGTTGTCAGCATGGTCAATACAGACCAGTTCCGTCCTTTCTATACTTTGACAGGCTTGAAGAACGGACATACAACAGTGACTTTTACAGACCATAAAGGAAAACAGGCAGTGGTTCAGGTGACGGTAAATCCGATTTCTATTGATGTCTCCAATCTGACACCGAGAGTGGGAGTCAACAATAAGATCATGATTACGGTAGAAAAAGGAAACGGAGGTTATAGTCTGACAGCAGAGAATGAAGAGATTGTAGCTATTCAGCAGGTGGATGACACTCGTTTCAATTTAATAGGTAAAAAAGCGGGTATCACTACCGTGTTTGTCAGAGACGAAGCGGAGCAGGAATTAAGTCTGACTGTAACGGTGGTACAGGCAGATAAAGTAGCGAACCTGGGTAGCGGTAATTACTTTAAAGTACCGTTTGAATATAATGGTACGGCAGATGAATCGCTAAAGAATTTGAGTACGATCACGTTTGAAGCCCGTTTCAACATTGAGTCGTTGAATGGAGATGACAATGGAAATGCCCGGATTAATACAGTGATGGGTATAGAGAAGAAATTCCTGCTGCGTGTCGATGTGCATAAAGGAGGAAGCAATAATGAGGAACGTTTCCTTCAGCTTGCTGCAGATGATAAAGGCAGTATCCGCTATGAAGGTTCTACCAAGATAGAAACTAATAAATGGTATGATGTGGCTGTGGTATTGGATAATAGTAAGAGCGGAAGTGAACGGATTGCATTGTATGTAAATGGTGCCAAAGAAACGCTTCAATTATCAAACGGTACGCCGGATGATTTGAAAGAGATCAATCTTACTTCTGATTTCTACATCGGACAGTCTGATGGTAAACGCCGGTTGAACGGAGCTATCAGTTATGCCCGTATTTGGACAAAAGCCTTATCGGAACAACAAATTTCCGAGCAGAGCGGCAAGTTGTTGAGTGAGGATAAGGATGGAATGGTAGCTAATTGGTTGTTCAATAATGGAAATGGCAATACTAAGACATTTGTGTCTTTGGTAGGAAAGAGTTTTGAAGCAGAGGCGGCAAATATCGTTTCAAGTTGGAAAGCAGATCCGATATTGGAATAAAAATAAAAAAAGCCATCCCCGGAATAGACGAAAGTAGGGATGGCTTTTTTTGTAGTGTGCTTACTATTGTTCAGCAGACTATGTCCTGCTTGTTGTTGGCAAGGTTATTCCTTGACAGGCACAGCCGGTTTGTCTTTAGATGCAGTGTCTGTGACAACTGTATCATTGACATTAGCGGCTAATGCAACCAGTGATGCCGTTGCAGGCTCGTCTTTTTTAGTTACAGTATCTTTTACTACTGTATCATTGACAACTGTCGCATTGACTTCTGTCGGGGCTGTCACAGCTTCTGCAGAACTCTGAGCCTTTACAAGGAATGAACCACCACAAACAAACATAAACATTGCTACTACTAATACTAATTTTTTCATAATCGTTTGCTTTAAAGATTATTAGACATATGTTTTCAATTCTCTACTTTTGTGTTAAGGAATTGGTTATTACTTTTTCGCTAACGTTTTATTAAAGATCAAAGCGCGTGCCAAAAAAATAGCGATATGCTAAGTAGTTGATAAATAAAGGTGTATGTGATTTCGAAAGGCGTAGGACTGTGTAGAACCGTATGTGGAATGTGTGGAAATAGTGGCGGGGAGTGTGGAATTATTCCACACTCCCCGCCACACTCCTTTTGTTTGGGCAATCTATTTTATTTCGTCCGGCCAGGGACAAGGATTGCCGGTAGCTTTGGAAGTAGGTCGTTGTGCATCTACTTTTCTTAGATAGTCTCCTAACTCTTTGGAAAGTTTTTTCACGATATCCGGATGTTGTGCACTAAGGTCGTTGCTTTCACCTATGTCATCAGGGATATTGAACAACTCTTTCTTGCCTGTTCCATAGTAATAAATCAATTTCCAGTCGCCGTTACGAACGGCACAATTGAAGTTGATTCCGGGACCGTCATTTCCCCAGTTGTTAGGCATATTCCAGAAAAGGCTCCGGCCTTTGGAGGGATTGCCTGTCTGTTTCAACAGAGGTATGAAGCTGATTCCATCTATTGGCTGGACTGTTTTGTATTTTTTGATTCCTGCCATTTCGAGGATAGTGGGGTAGAAGTCCTCTATCAGCAGGTAATTGTCGCATTTGCTTTCTGGAGCCACTACACCCGGCCAGCTGACAATCATCGGTTCGCGAATACCACCTTCATAGGTAGAGCCTTTGCCACTGTTCAAAGGATAATTCTGTGTATTCAATTTGCCGTCACGCCATTGGGGTTCGGAGGCAAGTCCTCCGTTATCACTCATAAAAATGATAATCGTGTTATCAGCTTCTCCATTCTTTTCCAGCCAGTTCATTAAGTCGCCAAGGCTCTTGTCCATGCCTTCAATGAGCGTTGCATAGGCAGCTTCGTGGTCAGTCATCCCTTTCTTCTTGTATTTGTCATAGAAACGTTTATCTTTGTTCAGCGGGATATGGATGGCGTATTGAGCCATATACAGGTAGAAAGGCTGGTTGTATTTCTTTGCCTTATCCAATGCTTTAATAGCTTCCAAAGTCAGCGCTTCGGTTACAAAAGTTTCTGTACCCCAATATTTTTCAAGCCCGGGAACAGCCATCAATGAAACCGGTTTCCCTTCTTTGGTATGTCCGTAATTCTCTTCTCCAAGATAACTGGCAAGCCCTCCGGCGGCATGTCCGGCGATATTGACTTCAAATCCCCAATGATGCGGATCTTCTCCCGGCGTGTCTATGGCACCGAAGTGGGCTTTTCCGCAATGGATGGTATGATAACCGCTGTCTTTTAGGAGTTGTACGAAAGAGGTTCCGACAAAGGTGTTATTAGTGCCGGCTACTTGACTTACTCCGTTATAGTTCCAATCCGGAACATCCAGTAATTTGTCTTCGCGATCCGTCTTTGTATTCTTTTGCAGTGTCCAATTGGTTACCCGGTGGCGGGCTGCATTCGTTCCGGTGATAAGACTGCACCGGGAAGGAGAACTGATGCTGCTGGCATACGCTTGGGTAAACATCATTCCTTGCCGGGCGAGGCGTTCCATATTAGGTGTTTCATACAGTTCGTTGTAACGTGTCTTTTGCGTCCAGAATGGGAGGGAAGTGTCTTGCCATCCCATATCATCCACCATAAAGAGGATGATATTCGGACGTTTGTCTGTGCATTCACTTCGGAGACTGCCGTTGTTCTGTGCCTGCAAATAAGTTGCGGCCAGCGGCAAAAGTGTGAGAGGAAATAGAGCTTTCTTGTTCATGGGGGGAGTTTTTGGGTGTTATTTCTTTATTTCAATTATGCCTATCTTGTTGATGGGGATACTTCGTAATTACTGCTTTCCGTTAGAATCAACCCATACTATATTCAAAACATTCTGTACCATACAATTCATCAATCCCAGCTGCATACGATGGGCTTGATGTTCTAATGCGAGGTTACAGTACTTTGCCTGTCGAACGGCCTGCGTTCCGTCCATATAAAACGGGAGCGTGAAAGATTGGTTATCTATCTTTAAAAAGTCAAATCCATACTCTTTCATGGTGCGGATGGTTCTTTTCATGTTTCCGATTTTATTGGACGGAGTATGCACTGAAATTGATAATATCCGGTAATGCGGTAGATTCGAGTACAGTCAGTCTTAGTGCCGTTGCTTCTACCGGTTCAAACTTTTCAATCCGTTTGTGGCCTACGGATTCTCCTGTGCAGACGGTTTTCCATTTGCCGTTCACTTTCGCTTCTACTTTATATTGACGGATGCGTTCTCCATTTTTGATGTTCTCCTGGATGATGCAATAGTTTACGGGTTGCTTTTTGCCAAACTTAAGGGGCAGGCTTTTCTTCTGTCCTGCGGTTTGTGCTATCGGTGAAGCGAACCGGCGATTGATTTCATCTCCCATTTCTTTGAGCCGTTGCACGTCTCCGGTGGGAAGTAACCCTGTGGGGTCGGGCGTAAGTCCAAGGATTAGCGTGGCGTTTCTTCCTACCGATTTTTCATATTTGTCCATTAGCACGTCCACCGGGTAAATATTGTTTTCGTCATCTGGTTCCCAAAACCATTCGTGACGTCCGTTAGCCCCTCTTAATGGAGTGTCTGCCATGGCGGGAACCCAATATTTGCCGTCCTTGCTTCCGTGTTTTAGCAACTCCAAAAGGTCTTTGTCTTGTTCCAAACGCTTATGGTGCGAGCAGGGAGCGGGAAAAGTAGACCAGCAAGGATAGCCCACAGTACCGGTTTCCGACCCTCCCCAGCGGAAGTCGGCACGGTCTATATTATGGTAAAACAAACAATTCGGTTGGTATTTGTTCACGATAGGTTCCACATCCGGACCGTCACTGCGCGGGTCATCGGCTCCACCGTCAAACCATATCATATAGAGATCGCCGTAGCGGGTGCACAGCTCGGTAACCATTCTCTCGCACAGGCGTTTATACCATGTCTGGCGGTTGACTGCGAATTCTCCTTCTCCTTCGGCTTTGAAATTGTGGATGCCTAGCAGAGCATTCCATCGTACACCGACATAAATGCCCGGTTGCACACCATATTTGCGGCAGGAGTTCACGAAGTCGCGTACAATATCTCCTTTGCCGTCCCGCCATTTCACGGCTTTCAGGCAATAAGGGTTGACATCACTTTGCCAAAGACAGAAGCCGGTTTCGTGACTGGTTGTCAGCACAGCGAATTTGCATCCGGCAGCTTTGGCGGCTTGCACCCATTGGTCGGTATTCAGTTTGGTAGGATTGAATATGTTGTAATCTTCGATGGGGTTAATGCGGTTGTTGCCTTGCTCATAGCGGATGCCGTCGAACACATGCAGGTCGTAGTGGAAGACGGCTCCTAATTCCGCCTCATGCCATTTTAGTTGGTGAGGCTTGGGGACAGGGATGTTCTGCTGTTGTGCGAGACAGGTAACTGTGCAAAAGATAAAAAAGAATAAAGTAATGTAGTTTCTTCATGGTCTTTAATTTATTTATTAGGGGGTCAGATAATTGGCAAATGAATCATGGGTATGGTGTAGCCATTTCTTGAGTTGTTCCCGGAACTGCCGGACTAACTTGGGGGAGTGTTCGGCTATATTGTTTATTTGATATGGGTCTTTTGTGCGGTCGAAAAGAACTGTTTCGTCTATAATACCATTTTGGGCATGTACTACAAAGGTATGGGTTGCTGTGCGTAGTCCGCGATAACCTGTGGCATGATTGTCGAACTGTACGAAATAATAAGGTTGTATGACCTCTCTTCTACTTTCGCCGAGGATTTCCCGGGATAAGTCGAATGTTTGTACCGTTTCGGGAATCTCTTTCCGGAATCCCATCATGGATAGGAGAGAAGGATATAAGTCGGCGAAAGCAATCATCAAATGTTCGTCTTTACGCGGCTGAATTTTTTCTGGCCAGGAAATAATCATGGGGATACGCATAGACTCTTCATAAAAAATATCTTTCCCTGCATGGTTGTGAGCACCCATACAGATGCCGTGGTCGGAAGTAAACACTATAATCGTATTCTTGAAGAGCCCGTTTCTTTTTAATTCGTCTACGATACGTCCTACGTTCTCGTCCACTCCTGTAACACATGCATAATAGTTACGTATGTTGTCTCTGAAATAGTCACCCATTTCAGTCCCTTTGGCAGGTATATCGGGGCGATTGGCACACAAAGCTTCTACATTCAAGTCCCTATACATGGCTTTATAGTTGTCGGGAACCAGTTCATAACCTGTATGTGGAGGATTCATTGAAACGACTAATGCGAAAGGCTGCTTATTCTCTTTTTGTGCCTGAATGTATTCGATGGCTTTATCTGCCTCATAGGCAGGTCCCCATTGGTTTACATAATAGAAACTATCGCGTGGGGCGGTAGTATCCCAATACATGGGCTTTAGATGGTAATCGTACGTCCCGTAGGCTATCCAATGATCGAAACCATGACGACGTTCGGGCGGACACCATTCGTTCCATGCTACTTTACCGCGGTTGTTGTAGGTGTCTACATAAGGTTTATGAGGAGAATCCAAGTGCCATTTACCTATATATCCGGTCTGATAGTTCATTTCTTTCAGTACGTTGCTCCAGCAGCGGGCTTCTTGAGGAAGTTCTACATCATAGGGGGCAGTTTGTGAATTACAATTGCCTACCACCTTATTGTGGAGCGGATACATACCTGTCATCAGCATGGCCCGTGCCGGTGATGAAACGGGATAACTGCTGATTGCATTGGTCAACAGGATTCCTTCGGAAGCAAGTTTATCCAGACAAGGGGTTTTTACAGGTTCTTTGCCCACACAACCTAATGCATCTCCCCGATATTGGTCGGCCATGATAAAGACTAGGTTAGGGGGGACCTGTGATGAAACTGGAAGAATCGGAGCAGCAAGTGCTGCTCCGATTATCCATGTCCGGTGATATATCATACTTGTTGTAATACTCATAATGGCAAAAATAGCTTTTTATTTCTAATGGATTATGATTTATATTGAATTGCTACTGATTTGCATAGAGATTGGAGCCTATCGGCCATCCCGGATTCTGATATACAACCGAAGTGGTTGGGTCTCCTCCTTTCACTGGTGTCGACATGCGGAAGACGTCATAAGAAATCGGGGTAAGATAGTTTGCTTCTTCAAAGTTATAGCCATTATTGCTGATAATTAACTCGTTGAAGGCATATGGCCGCAGATATTTGCTATCATAGATTTTCAATCCCAGTTGCGTCTGATGTACATAATACTCCTCTTTCTTATATTCTTCCCAGTTGAATCCTTCCACTATATAATTCTTCATTTTATCTAGTGAACGCCAACGGAATAAATCGTCTTTGCGCATACCTTCAGCTATAAACTCACAACGGCGTTCACGTCGGATATTATAAAGCAGTCTGCTGACTTGTTCATTGCCCGACCATACAGCCAGGTCATTTTCTTTGTTCAGGTCAGTGTTGTCTATGGTCTTTTGATAATCATCTGATACTCCCGCGCGTTTTCTTAATGCTTTCCAGTATTTCTGGCTGTTTGCATCTATGGAAATTCCTCCGTTTTTCATACAATCGGCTTCCATATAGTTGAGGAATGCTTCTGAAGCACGGAAAATCATATAAGCCAATGGCGAATTATCATTCATAGTAACGTTGCTGTCTCTCCATCCTTTGCGTACCATATAACCGGTAGTGGAATGAGATACGCTTTCATATGAATTCAGCAAGTTGACATATCTCATGATACCTGTCTGGTCAAGGTTTGCTCCCCTCCATATGAGATCTCCCGGTTTGGAAGTTGATTGTACCAGGCGCAGATCTCTGTTTTTCATCACATCTTCAATACTTGCGTCACCCTGATATTCTGTGTTGCCGGTTGCGTAAATAGGCAAACCGTTAGTGGTCAGGAATGTTTCCATTAATGAGCGTGTGTATCCTCCGTCTTTGCCGGCACAACCTTGGGCTTCTGTTTTTTCTCCGTAGTAGATACTATGATACGTACCCTCCACCTTGCTGTTGACTGTTGCATCTACGGCATACATACGCCATAACAATACTTCTTTATTGGATGATAAATCATATTGGTTGAACAAATTCATGTAGTCTTCAATTTTATCGGTAATATTGGGTAGAAATGCTTCTGCTATAGGTTTTGCTGCCTCCATTGCCTGTGTCAGGAAAAAGTCTGTTTCTGTGTCCAGATTACCATCAAATGTTCCTCCCGGCCATCCCGGACCACCCGGTACGCGGGCTGTTCCTTTGTGATAAGTCTCCCAACTGGCTTCCATAAAGAGCAACACGTGACTTAAACAATAATGCGGATTCCTGATTCAACCGGTGATTGGTTAATGCATTGCTACGGGGAAAAAGACGGCTGATAGCTTCATCCAGATCGCTAAGAATAAAACGTGCTACCTCATTACGTGGCTTACGTTTGTTTGCTTCCACATTGGCGGCATAGTCATCAGCGGTAAGTTCTTCCGTAATGATAGGGAAGTCTCCAAACTTTCTTAGGTATTCAAAGTAAATATAGGCACGGAAGAAATACATTTCGCCTATATATTGCTGTGTTTCATTGGTATTATTAAGTCTTCCGCTTTTCAGGTTCTCAAGAGCATAGTGCAGGAAGTGGTTACAATCCCGCAAATGTTCCTGCCGGTTATAGCTGCCATCTGTTGCTACTTTGATGCGCTGGGGCAAAAAGAGATCTT
Source organism: Bacteroides sp. BFG-637 (assembly GCF_024793605.1). Taxonomy (NCBI): domain Bacteria; kingdom Pseudomonadati; phylum Bacteroidota; class Bacteroidia; order Bacteroidales; family Bacteroidaceae; genus Bacteroides; species Bacteroides sp. BFG-637. The sequence continues at coordinate 2,663,719 of NZ_JANUPD010000002.1, forward strand.
TCGGTGCGTCTGCTGCCTGATTATCACTCGTTTCGTCATCATTGAAAAGATTGACATCTTTATAATCGGGGAGCAAATCATATTTTTTATTGCAATATGCCTGCAATTGAATCGGTTCGGTGAAGAATCCTTCGTCCGTATTGTCTGTCAAGGGTTGCCTGTCGAGAAAGTCACTGCATGAACTCAAAGTGAATGAGGCAGCCATGAATGAAAAGAATATATATTTTAGTTTCATAATAATCTGTTTTTAAGGTTTATAATGTGATGTTGACACCGAAGGAGAGTGTATAGCTTAGTGGGTAACTCATACCATTCTGATATAATAGCTCCGGATCAAAATTCTTACTCATTTTACTTCCTGTCCAAAGATTGTCACCAGAAAAGAAGACCCGTATTTTTTGTAAACTGATTTTTTGTATCAGCGCTTTCGGTAAGGTATATCCGATTTGTAGATTCTTCAGACGGATATAAGCGGCATTTTGCAGGTAACGAGTCTGTACTTGTTGATTTTGCTTGCTTCCGATGATGGGACGAGGGAAGTAAGCGTTCAGGTTTGTTCCCAGTTCGTCACCTTCCGGGCGGAAGAAATCATAATGTTCTTCGTATCCTGTAGAGTCCCATTGTCCTCCGTTGACTCCCCAGAAAATCATACCTTTTTCATATACAGATCTGTCATCTCCACCTACCCATATATCGCGTTTCGCCACTCCCTGGAACATCATGCTGATATCAAAACCTTTGTAATCTGCTCCCAATGTGATGCCAAAACGATAGCGCGGCGTACTGTTGCCGATAATGCAGAGGTCCTTCGGGTCGTTGGCGGAAGTCCCTTTTTCAATAGCAGCATTATCATCGAGATTCGCATACATGATGTCACCTGCTTTCCAGATGTTATTGCCAACATTGGGAAGTCTGCTTTGGTCATGGATAGCTATATAATCTTGTATTTCCTGATCGGTTTTTGCCATGCCTACTGTCTTGAATCCCCAGATTTCACCTAGTTTTTTTCCTTTCCAGTAACTTTCTATTGTATTACCATCAGAGTCTTTGGTATAGAATGTCTTGTCAGGGTTAGGATATTCTGTCACTTCAGTCTGCGCATCGGATAAGTTGAGAGATATGTGATAACCTACCTGACCGATTCTATCCTGCCAATTTATTTGTAATTCCCATCCTTTGGTTCGTAAAGATGTATTGTTCAGTTTCGGGGCTGACGCACCTACAATCGGAGAAATCTCTTCGGCAGGTCCTACCATGTCTTTTGTGTCGCGGACATAATATTCAGCATATCCGGTCAAACGGTTGTTGAAAGCTCCGAAGTCCAGACCGGCATTGTAACTGGTGATCCGTTCCCAAGTGAGCAATGAACTTACAAGTCCGGGAGTAGTAGCTATACTTGACTTGTTGGCCTGCTCAAGCAACCAACGGCCTCCGTCGTCTGCGCTACCTACTGTAATGTTCTGAATGGAATAGGTAGGGTAGAAGCTCTCTGTGTTCTGGTTTCCCAGACTACCATAAGAGAAACGGAGTTTCAAAAGATTTACTTGTTGTTGTATCGGTTCCCAAAATGCTTCGCGTGCGATATTCCAACCGACGGATACGGAAGGGAAAGTTCCCCAACGTTGATCTCCCCGGAAACGGGAAGTCGCGTCACGACGGATATTTCCTTCAATCAGGTATCTGCCGTCGTAGTCATAGTTGACGCGTGCGAAATAACCCATTGTAGCCCATTCTCTTGTGAAGGCTTTCAGTACACTCGTTCCTGTTGCGGTATTGATACTGGGGACCAGTTCGTTGACTACGTCATAGCGTTTGCCTACCATGTTGTTGATGCGGTAATATTCCGAATTCATACCTGCGGTAGCTTTGAAATTATGCTTCATCCAAGAGTATTCATAGTCTGCGTAAAGAGCCGTAGTTACCATGGAAGTTTGTTCCGTTTCGCTTTGTGCAGATGTTCTTCCGGCGGCAAGATCGTCGTCACCACCCAACCATTGCTCTTCAACCGGCTGATTGTCACGAGTGTATAGATATACTTTGTTAATGTTGTATTGATGTTGATAGCTTTCGGTACGCAGACTGGCTTGCCCGTGTATGCCTAATCCTTTGATGGGGGTTAAATGAAATCCTCCCTGGGTGAAGTAAGTATCTTTCGTTGAGTTGGAACGCCCTCCGGAAGTTAACTGCATTAACTTGGGATTACGTGTATAGTGTCCGTTGTTGTCATATAATGGCATTGTAGGATATAACTTGGTTGTTTCTGCAAAGAAACGGTCGCCATAGAGATTGATAAACGTAGGCATTGCAATATCTTCACGGATAAATCGTGCATTGAAGTCAAGGTTTAACCATTTGGTTACCTGTCCGCTGACTTTTCCGCTGATATTAAAACGTTTCTTTTTCTCGTCAGAGTAGTTCATTTGTCCTTCTTGCGAAAGAAAAGCACCGGAGATATAATACTTGACCTTTTCACTTCCACCGGAAATACTTAAATTATGTTCTTGTCCGAAAGATGTTTTGTCTATGAAGTTTCGCGGCCAGTTTTGGTTATCATTAGACGCTCCATTGAAAGGGAAAAAATTACTCCCTTGAGAACCTTCCGGATCAGAGGTGTATGGATACTCGCCTGCCATGTATCGTTGGATACGATCAATAGTGTTGGCATCGAAAATAAATTTCTTGTTACCATCTCCTGTATTAAGTTGCGCTGCATTGAAATATCTGGCAAAACGATAGGAGTCAAGCATGTCGGGTATATTGGTCGGACGAGACCAACGGAAGTTATCTGAATATTGGATCGTTGTCTTTCCTGCTTCTCCGGATTTAGTAGTAATCAATATCACACCAAACGGAGCGCGAGATCCGTAGATAGAAGAGGAAGCTGCATCTTTTAATACGGAAATATTAGCAATATCCTGTGGATTAAGCGTGTTAATATCTCCTTCGGCACCGTCAATCAAAACAAGTGGTGAAGCACTGGAACCTGTTCCCAGGTTACCGACGCCACGGATGTTCATTGTCGGATTCTTATCCAGTCGTCCGCCTTTATCATTCACGTCAATGTTCAATCCCGGCATGACCCCTTGCAGGGCCTGTGATACGGAAGTGACCGGGCGGGATTCCAATGTTTTGGTATCTACTGTCGCTACGGCTCCGGTTAAGTTCACTTTCTTCTGCGTACCGAATCCTACTACAACCACTTCATCCAGCGTTTGTGTATCTTCGGTCAGCATAATATTGAAAGTCGTTTGATTGCCGTCGAATGTCAGGCGTTGAGGCTGATATCCTATATAAGATATGATCAGCACATTTCCTTTAGCGACATTTTTGAGAGAGAAGTTACCATCTATATCTGTGATGGTTCCGTTGTTTGTGTTTTCCACTAATACACTGGCACCGATAATCGGCTCATTAAGCCTTTTGTCTGTAACGGTACCTTTGATGCTGACTTGCTGCGCATACACGAAACTGATACCTAGCAATAGCATGGTGAGTAATGATGTTAGTTTTCTCATTGCATTTTATTTAAAGTTATACATAAGGTTATTGTACTGCAAATGTACGCGAAGAAAGTTTTTATGGATATGCATATTTCTTTCATTCAGTGTACATGTTTAATTCATACGGCATTTCTTTATCTCTTTTTTTTTGTATGTTTTGACTTTATTTCGTTTATTTGCCCTAAATTAATTAATATGGCAAAACGCTTAAATCTAATCTTACTAGTTCTGATAAGCAGTATTCCTTTGGTTTCCGTTTATGCTTTTTTTGATAAGGATATTCGTTTGTTGACAATGCAGGATGGACTGGCAGACAATACCGTTTCTTGCATTTGTAAGGATGCGGACGGATTTATGTGGTTTGGTACGAATAATGGCTTAAGCCGTTATGATGGGAAGATGATTAAAAATTTCAGTCCGATGGAAATGTCTGTTTCGGTTGAAAGGATTGTGAAATTATCTGAAGACTATCTGGGTATTATTGCCGGAAACAAACTTTATTGTTTTAATAGAAAATCCGAATGTTTTACTCCTGTCATATCCGGAAAGGAGACGGATGGAGTCAGGCTCTGGGGATTGTTGCCCTTGAATGAAACTTCTTTTTGGGCTATATTCGAAGATAAATTATTGTTGTATCAATGGAAAGAGCATAAAGATCAGTCAGGCGATGCAGACTTTATTTGTGCGAACCTTCAGAAGGAGTTTAAGCTACTATCCGCAAAAGGAGAATTTCTTTCTGCTGTTTGCTTTGATGAAAATAGAGGGTTGTGTCTGGTTACCAATTTCAGTAACTTGCTGTTATTTCATCCGGATAGTGAGAAGTTGTGCCGGACGTTGATTCCATTAGATACAATAAAGTCTATTCAGATTACTTCTGTCATGTGTAAGGATGATATTGTATGGATTTCAACCATTGCCCGGGGGATTATTCGCTATCATTTGCGGACTCATCAGATTGACAGGATCTCGTATGACGGGATAACAGAGGGAAATCAGCTTTCCCATACGGATGTTTATCAAGTCATACCAATAGATAATAACCGTTATCTGGCGGTAACTTGGAGTGGCTATACTGTGTTGATACCGGATAAGGGATATCCACAGAAACTCACTACAGAAATTTATAATAATACAGCTTCACAAGTTCAGCAAAACTTGGAAACTCGTATGATTTCATCCTATTATGATCCGAATGGGGTGCTTTGGATTGGGACAAACGGTGGAGGAGTGATGTGTTCGGACTTGCGGTCACAGTTCTATAACCGTTTTTATCAGGATAGGCATAATGAGATTTGCAGTATAACGATGGACGACGACTGTTTTGTATGGCTGGCCACTTTTCATAAAGGTATTATGCGAAGTGATGAACCTTATGAATCAGGTAAGAGGCTACAGTTTTCTACTGTATATTCCGGTTCGGGAAATAGTAGTGAAACTGTGCTCTGTTCTTTGAAAGATGGACAGGGTAATTTATGGTTCGGGAATAGAAATGGGACATTGACCGTTTATGATGTTAAATCCCGCCGATTCATAACTTATACTTTGCTGGTGGATGGTATCATCTATACTTCGGATATTTGGGCTATCTATATAGATGCTGAAGGAGTTATTTGGGTGGGTACTGAAAAAGGACTTTTGCTCTTTGAACCTAAAAAAAGTATGTGCAAGCGTTTGCCGGTTGAACAGAAACTAGATAAAAAAAGAAGCACTTGCCATACGTTCTATTGCTGTAACAAAAGACGGGGGTATCTGGCTGGGCACAAGCAATCAGGGAGTATGTAGGGTGTCTGTCTCTGCTTCCGGTGAAATATCAGCCAAGTCTGGCTATGAGCAGAAAGCAAATGTAAAGAATCATTCAGTGCGGTCATTGTTAGCTTCTACAGATGGAAATCTGTATGTAGGCTATATGGATGGTTTCGCAATTCTCTCTCCTCAACAGGATTCGATTTGTGAATTTTATACAACTGCTGACGGATTGTGCAGTAATTTTGTCGGCTGTATTGCGGAAGATGCTAAAGGACATATATGGCTGGGCAGCAATTCGGGAATTTCCCGTTATAGCCGTCATCAGCACCTTTTCTATAATTATTATATTGCAGGTAGTAACCGATCGGCTTTATTCAGTAACCATACGTTGTTCTTTGGGAATAATCAGAGTATGACTTACTTTCATCCGGATAATGTAGATGTGTATCCTGCAAATGAACGGGTATTGATAACGGGATTGGAAGTCGACAACCGTCCGGTGGAAATAGATAAGGAGATAAACGGTCAAATAATACTTCGGGAGGGAATCTCTTATACCAATCGAGTTATTTTGAATAATGATAATCGCGATTTTTCTTTGACTTTCAATAATCTGTCTTATTCTAATGAACAACAAAAGTATAACTACCGGCTTTTGCCCTATCAGGAGAATTGGCTGATATCTGATGATGGAGAAAAAGCCTCATATACTAACTTGCCGGAAGGGGACTATGTATTCGAGGTAAAGAATATATTTCCGGATGGACAGACGGGAGCAGTGACTTCCCTGAATATAAAGATACTTCCTCATTGGAGTCGCACAGTGGCTTTTCGGTTGTTTATTCTCTTTGTGGTGATTGGCATGATAGCTTATTTTGTGCGATTGTTAAGATTGAGACAACGGCGTCTGGAACATGAAATGCAGATGAAACATGAATTGCTGACTGTTGGTCTGGAGCGTGAGAAAGAACGGCAGATACGTATGGAACGTGAAAATTTCTTTACTGGTGCTGCCCACGAACTGCGTACTCCGCTAACTTTGATTCTTGCTCCGTTGCAGGAATTGATGAAACAAGCTAATCCGTTGGAATCTTTTTATAAGAAATTGCAGATAATGCATAAGAATGCTACTTCCTTGCATACTTTAGTAGATCATTTACTTTATGTGCAAAAAATAGGGGCAGGAATGGTTAAACTCCAATTGTCCGAGACCGACTTGGCTCGGGTGATAAAGAGTGTGTCGGAACCATTCCGGCAAATGTCGGAGATCAAGGATTTGCGCTTTGAGGTTAATCTGCCTGAAGGAAAACTGTTGTATTGGGTAGATGAACCCAAAATTACTTCGGCCATGCAAAATCTTCTTTCGAATGCATTTAAGTATACATCTTCGGGTGGTAGTGTCCTGCTCTCTGTCTCCCATACAATGAAAGATGGACAAGGATATTGCCGGATTGCTGTTTCGGATACAGGGGCAGGGATTCCGAAGGATTTGCAGAAACATGTTTTCGAATCGTTCATAACAGGAGAAAATATACCGGAAATATCAACAAAGATAGGGATTGGATTATACATTGTGAAGAATACGATGGATTTGCATCATGGCAAAGTGACATTGGAGAGCAAAACGGGTGAAGGGAGTACGTTTGTTTTATATATTCCTGATGGCAAGGAGCATTTTGCAAAAGATGATTATGAACTGGTTGACTGTCAGCAAATGAGTACGAAACCGAATGAAGAGTTGGAGTCGGAACTATTTCTTTCTGCATCAGAAAATAGCCAAGAAACAACATCCCAAAAAAGCTTGTTGGTTATTGAGGATAATGAAGAAGTCCGTGAATATATCCGGAGTTTGTTTATTTCTAAGTATTTAGTATATGGAAGCCGGCAACGGTGAAGAAGGGGTGCGTATGGCAAAAGAACAATTGCCCGACCTCATTATCTCGGATGTGATGATGCCTGTAAAAGACGGCTTTACTTGTTGTCGGGAGATTCGTGCACAACAGGAAACGGCGCATCTTCCGATTTTGATGTTGACTGCAAAATCGGAAGATGCTGATATCTTGCATGGTTCTTATAGTGGAGCGGATGATTATATGCTGAAACCTTTCAATCCGGAGATTCTTCTTGCCAAAGTGGATAACCTGATTTTACAACGAGAACGGTTGAGACGGATTTATACAAAGGCCTTGATGCTGAAACAAGAATCGGAAGAGGGAGGGAAAGAAGATACTTTCCTGCAACAGCTTATTCATGTTATAGAGGTTAATCTTTCCAATGAAGATTTTAATGTGAAGATGTTGGCGGAACAATTAAATATGAGCCAGCCTACGTTGTATCGGAAAGTGAAGCAGCGTAGTGATTTGTCGGTCATAGATATGATCCGCAGTATACGTATAAGCAAAGCGGCGTCATTAATTCTGGAAAACCGCTATTCTATTCAGGAGATTTCGGAAATGGTCGGATATTCTGATACTCGCACTCTTCGCAAACATTTCACGGAACATTTTGGAGTATCTCCTTCTAAATATATGGGAGAAATATAGAAAGGTAGCCAATTATTAGCAGGTTATTACGCAATCATTCTAATCAACCTGTAACAAGAATAAAGAAAGAACTAGTCAAATAGTATCAGGGAAGTACAATCTAAAGTGTTCTCACTGTGATGAGAAAAAATACTCATTATAGTGAGAACTTTTTCTCATGCCTATGAGAGTTTTTTCTCATAGGCATGAGAATGCTTGAGAAATATAAGATTGTAAATTGCTACAAATCAATATTATATAATTTCAATTTATTATATAATGTCTTCCGGTCAATATTCAGTAACTGTGCAGCTTTGCTCTTATTATTTCCGGTTTGGCGCAATGCTTCCAGAATATGTTCCTTTTCGGTATCTTCATTGCGTAATGCTATGCTTGTGACACTGGATACGGGAGTTTCCAAAAGTTCGGTCCCAAGTTCAAGGAGAGTGATGAAACTGCCTTGTGCCAATAAGGTCGCTCTTTTCACGATATTCTTCATTTGGCGTAAGTTACCCGGCCAATGATAGTTCAGTAAAGCCTGTGATGCTTTTGCATCAAAGCCTATCAGATGCTTGTCCAGCTCCTTATTTGCCTGATCAAGAAAGAAATTTGCAAAGAGCAGGATGTCCTCTTCCCGCTCTTTTAGGTCAGGCATTTTCAACGTAAATTCATTAATACGGTGATAAAGATCTTCACGGAAAGTTCCTTTTTCGATAGCTTGTTCCAGATTTTCATTTGTTGCAGATACCAGACGGATGTCTACTGATATTTCCTGCATGGAGCCTACCGGACGTATCTTTCTCTCTTGCAGGGCACGGAGCAGTTGTATTTGTACTTCGTAACTAAGATTCCCGATTTCATCCAAGAAGATAGTTCCGCCGTTGGCAGCAACGAAAGCCCCCGTCTTATCTGTCAAGGCTCCTGTGAACGAACCTTTTACATGACCGAAAAATTCGGAGGCCGCCAGTTCTTTGGGGATAGAGCCACAATCTACGGCAATAAACGGCTTGTCATTCCGTTTGCTAAGTTGGTGGATGCGGTGTGCCACATATTCTTTTCCTGTTCCGCTGGAACCGTTGATAAGTACGGACATATTGGTAGGAGCTACCAGACTTACATAGTTGTAAAGTTGTTTGGCTGCATCACTTTCACCTTCCAGATAGGCATGATGATTTTCTGTTGAATCTTTAGATGAAATGGAGGTGCTTTTTTTAGAAGAAGATTTGGCGGTATTATGAGTCACCGGAACCTTTCCGACCTGTAAGGATTCTGCGATTTTCTTCAGCAACTCTTCCGGATTCACAGGTTTGGCGATATAATCACGTGCTCCCAGTTTCATTGCTTGCACAGCCGATTGTATATCTGCATAACCGGTCATGATAATTAAAGGAATATCAATGCCTTGTTCGTTCATCCATTTCAGTAGATCAATGCCCTCGTGGTCGGGGAGTCTCAAGTCTGATAAAATGAGGTCGACGCTTTGGCTTTCAATATGTTTTCGGGCGCGGGCAATATTACTCACTGATGATACTTCAAAGCCCCTTTTTGCCTAACCAGGTTTTTAGCATCATTCCAAAAGTGATATCATCTTCAACGATCAATATGGAGCTCATCATGTCAGGTTTTGATTCTTTTAAGTCACAAAGGTAAGAGGATTTAGGCGAAAATGGTATATTTGCAAACTTAAATTAAATAAAAGCGTTATGAAAAAGATTTTATTGATCATATTAACCATATCGTTTTGCGGACTTACTGCCTGCAAAACCGGAACAAAAAAGGAGGAGACATGGATAAAGAAACGTTGGTAAAGATTGAAACCACTTTAGGAGACATTGAGGTAAAGCTCTATAATGAGACACCGAAGCATCGCGATAATTTTATCAAACTGGTGAAAGACGGAGTTTATGAAGGTACGTTGTTTCATCGCGTTATCAAAGATTTTATGATTCAGGCAGGTGACCCGGACTCAAAGAATGCGCCGAAAGGAAAAATGTTGGGTACCGGAGATGTAGGTTATACTGTTCCCGCAGAATTTGTATATCCTAAATATTTTCATAAGAAAGGTGCCCTGTCCGCTGCTCGTCAGGGAGATAATGTGAACCCGAAGAAAGAATCTTCCGGTTGCCAGTTTTATATCGTGACGGGTAAGGTGTTCAATGATTCTACCTTGCTGGGTATGGAAAGCCAGATGAATGAGAATAAGATTAATGTTATTTTCAATACGCTGGCACAGAAACACATGAAAGAAATCTATAAGATGCGGAAAGAAAATGACGAGAACGGTCTTTATGATTTGCAGGAAAAACTATTTGCACAGGCACAGGAAATGGCTGCCAAAGAACCGGAATTTCATTTCACTCCGGAACAGATTGAAGCCTATACAACGGTGGGAGGAACTCCGCATCTGGATGGCGAATATACCGTATTCGGCGAAGTCGTGAAAGGTATGGATATTGTGGATAAAATCCAGCAGGTGAAAACCGACCGTAGCGACCGTCCCGAAGAAGATGTAAAAATAACAAAGGTGACAATACTTGACTGAAATATATGAAAATCAACAGGCATATTCTTGATAATGGGTTACGTTTGGTACATTCGCAGGACGAAAGTACGCAGATGGTTGCCCTTAATATATTATATAATGTGGGAGCCCGTGACGAAGATCCCGAACATACCGGTTTTGCCCATTTGTTCGAACACCTGATGTTCGGAGGATCGGTGAATATTCCCGATTATGATATGCCGCTTCAACTGGCGGGTGGAGAGAATAATGCCTGGACGAATAATGATATAACCAATTACTACCTCACTGTACCTCGTCAGAACGTAGAAACCGGCTTTTGGCTGGAATCCGACCGGATGCTGAGTCTTGATTTTAGTGAACGGAGTCTGGAGGTACAGCGGGGAGTAGTAATGGAAGAATTCAAACAGCGTTGTTTGAATCAGCCCTATGGAGATGTAGGGCATCTTTTGCGTCCTCTGGCTTATCAGACGCATCCTTATCAATGGCCTACTATCGGAAAAGAGTTGTCGCATATAGCCAATGCTACGCTGGAAGAAGTGGAGGCATTCTTTTTCCGTTTTTATGCTCCCAATAATGCTATATTGGCTGTGACCGGCAATATCTCTTTCGAAGAAGCGGTTGCTTTGACGGAAAAATGGTTTGCCTCTATTCCTCGTCGGGAAGTTCCTCAACGGAACCTGCCACAGGAACAGGAGCAGACGGAAGAACGTCGACTGACAGTTGAGAGAAATGTTCCTCTCGATTCCCTGTTTATGGCTTACCATATGCCCGATCATCATCATCCGGATTATTATGCGTTTGATATTCTGTCGGATGTGTTGAGCAACGGGCGTTCCAGCCGTTTGAGCCAGCGTTTGGTACAGCAGAAACAATTATTCTCAAGTATAGATGCCTATATTTCCGGCAGTGTAGATGCGGGGTTATTCCATATTAGTGGCAAACCTTCGGCAGGTGTCACCCTGGAACAGGCGGAAGCGGCAGTACGGGAAGAACTGGATTTGTTGCAACAAGAATTGGTTGACGAACAGGAACTGGAAAAGGTGAAGAATAAATTTGAGTCTACCCAGATATTCGGCAACATCAATTATTTGAATGTGGCAACCAATCTGGCTTGGTACGAATTGCTTGGCCGGGCGGAAGACATGGAAAAAGAGGTTGATCGTTATCGATCTGTCACAGCTGACCAATTGCGGGCGGTGGCTCAATCTGCTTTCCGTAAGGAGAACGGAGTAATACTTTATTATAAGAAACAACAAAATTAAATTCTCCCTTTTATAATCTACCAGTGAAAGGGAAAAGTCCCTTTGCCTGAAAATGGAGATTCGTTTAGGTAACGGAAAAGTAAATGAGACATATTTATAGTACATATAAAGAGCATTATAAAGCACTGATTTTTCTCGGATTGCCGATTGTGATCGGTCAAATAGGAGTAATCGTTCTTGGATTCGCGGATACGTTAATGATCGGACATCATAGTACGATTGAGCTGGGAGCAGCTTCCTTCGTCAATAATGTGTTCAATCTGGCGATTATTTTCAGTACGGGTTTTTCGTATGGGCTGACTCCCATTGTGGGAGGTTTGTATGGAACCCGGCAGTATGCCCCTGCGGGACAGGCTTTACGCAACAGTTTGCTGGCAAACCTGATGGTTGCATTGTTGCTGACTATCTGTATGACTGTTCTTTATCTAAATATAGAACGTCTCGGACAGCCGGAAGAATTGATTCCTCTGATTAAACCGTATTATCTTGTTTTGCTCGCTTCGCTAGTGTTTGTCATGCTTTTCAATGGATTTAAGCAGTTTACAGACGGAATTACGGATACTAAAACCGCCATGTGGATATTGCTTGGTGGAAATGTCTTGAATATCATAGGGAAACTATATCCTGATTTATGGAAAGCTCGGATTGCCCGAATTAGGTCTGTTGGGAGCAGGTATCAGCACGCTGTTCTCGCGTATCGTGATGGTGATTATATTTATCATTATCTTTATGCGTAGTCCGCGTTTTGTCCGCTATAAGATTGGCTTTTTCCGTTTGGGATGGTCACGAGCTATATTTGGACGTTTGAATGGGATCGGATGGCCGGTTGCCTTTCAAATGGGAATGGAGACAGCCTCCTTTAGTCTAAGTGCGATCATGATCGGTTGGCTGGGTACTATCGCTCTGGCTTCCCATCAGGTTATGCTGGCTATTTCGCAGTTTACATTTATGATGTATTACGGTATGGGTGCCGCTGTGGCTGTTCGTGTCAGTAACTTCAAAGGTCAGAATGACATCATCAATGTACGTCGTTCTGCCTATGCAGGTTTTCATCTGATGATGACATTGGGTGTTGTGCTTTCTTTGATTGTCTTCCTTTGCCGGAATTACTTGGGAGGCTGGTTTACCGACAGTCAGGAAGTGGCTGCTATGGTGACCTCTCTAATCTTACCTTTCCTCGTTTATCAGTTTGGCGACGGACTGCAGATTACTTTTGCCAACGCTTTGCGTGGAATTTCAGATGTAAAACTAATGATGGTGATTGCCTTTGTCGCCTATTTCATTATTTCCCTTCCTGTAGGTTATTTCTGTGGCTTTGTGATGGGATGGGGAGTAGTAGGTGTCTGGATGGCGTTCCCTTTTGGTTTGACGAGCGCAGGATTGATGCTTTGGTGGCGTTTTCATCACATGACGAAACTCCCCGAACCCCATCCCAAAACCTGATACTAAATACTTGATACTTAAAACTTAATACTTAACCCCAATGGCTTCCTTCCGTTTTACAAAGTTGAAAATAACCGCCGGTTACACTTTGTTGCTGGCGATCCTCCTTTTCTCGCTGGTGTTTGTACATCGTGAGATGGAAGCATTGTCGGCCGCCGACGATCAACAGAATTTAAGAACAGACAGTCTGTTGACCCTTCTCCATGAGAAAGATCAAAACACGATTCAGATGTTGCGGGTGCTAAGTGAAGCAAACGACAGTCTTCTCTCTGCTTCGGAAATCGAAGAAATCATTTCCGAACAGGATTCAGTTATTACCCAGCAGCGGGTACAACATCGGGTCATTACCAAGCGTGACTCTTTAATCACTACGCCTAAAAAGAAGGGATTCTTTAAACGACTCGCCGAGGTGTTTTCCCCTTCTAAACAAGACAGTGCCGTATTAGTAAATACATCGTTGGAAGTCGCTACCGATACCATTCTTCAACCGACCACTTCCAAAGATTCTCTTCAGCAGAAAATCCGCATGGCTACCGAAGAAAAACGACTGCAACGGAGGAAAACAATCCGGCGTACCAGTACAAAGTATCAGCGGATGAATACGCAGTTGACGGCACGGATGGATAGCCTGATTAAACAATATGAGGAAGAAATGACCTTGCGTGCCCGTCAGGATGCCGAACTTCAGCAGGAAGTGAGGATGCGGTCGGCACGTATCATCGGCGGTATCGCGGTTGGTGCCGTACTATTATCTGCTTTTTTCCTGATATTGATTATGCGGGATATTTCCCGTAGCAACCGTTACCGCCGGCAATTGGAGGTAGCGAATAAACGAGCGGAAGATTTGCTTGTTGCCCGCGAGAAATTAATGCTTGCCATTACCCATGATTTTAAAGCTCCGTTAGGCTCAATTATGGGATATACCGAGCTTCTGTCCCGGTTGACAGAAGATGAACGGCAACGATTCTATCTCGACAATATGAAAAGTTCTTCGGAACATTTATTGAAGTTAGTCAGTGACTTGCTCGATTTCCACCGGCTTGATCTCAATAAAGCGGAAGTGAATCGTGTAACCTTTAACCCCTCCCAGCTATTTGATGAAATTTATGTCAGTTTCGAACCTCTGACTGCTGCCAAAGGATTAGCCTTGCAATGTCACGTCGCTTCGGAACTGAACAGAGGATATATTAGCGATCCTTTGCGACTTCGGCAAATTGTGAATAACCTTTTGTCCAATGCTGTAAAATTTACTCAAAAAGGCGAGATTAGCCTGACAGCCGGTTATGATTCTTCAAAGTTAACCATTGCTATAGCCGATACAGGAAAAGGAATGGCATCAGAAGATCGTGAACGTATTTTCCAGGAGTTCACACGTCTTTCCGGTGCACAGGGGGAAGAAGGATTCGGACTCGGACTGTCTATTGTGAAGAAGCTGGTAACCTTGCTTGAGGGAACAATCGACGTGCAGAGTACATTAGGTGAGGGAAGCTGTTTTACGGTCGTTCTGCCTCTGTATCCGGTAGGTAAATCCCTTGCGGAGAGTGAATCTCCGGAAAGTGAATCATCGGAGAACGAAAGTTCATACGCTCCCAAACAGTCGGCTGCCATTCCTCCCATGAAAGTCATTCGTGTGCTTTTGATTGATGATGATAAGATTCAGCTGAATCTGACTGCTGCCATGTTGAAACAGCATGGTATTGATGCGGTATGTTGTGAACAGCTGGAACAGCTGATTGAACAACTTCGCTCTTCCGTCTTCGATGTATTGCTGACAGATATACAAATGCCTGCCATTAACGGGTTTGATTTGGTAAAACTATTACGGGCTTCTAATATACCACAAGCAAAAACAATCCCTGTTATTGCTGTGACTGCCCGTAGTGAGATGGATAAAGCCGCTTTACATGAATATGGTTTTGCCGGTTGTTTGCATAAACCGTTTACAGTAAAGGAATTGTTGCTAACAGTAAATGAAGGTCAACTTTCGGCCGATGAAGCGCATATTACAGAAGATATGGGAACTGTCGGGATCAACTTTTCTGCACTTACTGCTTATTCTGAAGATGATCCGGAAGCAGCATACTCCATCATTCATACTTTTATTGAAGAGACAGGTAGGAATATCGAACGGATGCAACAAGTATTGAACGATAAAGAAGTGGATGGGATAGCTGCCATGGCGCATAAACTTCTCCCTCTCTTCACAATGATCGGAGCGGAGGAAACCATCGCTCCGCTAAAATGGTTGGAGGCTTGTCGTGGAGAAGAATTCTCGGAAAAAATAGAAGAAATAACATTTAATACATTAGAAGCTGTCCGTAAAATAATTAGTGAAGCGGAGCTTTATTTGGAGACAATGAAGAAGCCCCAATAAGCTGGTTTCTCCTACTCCTTAGCTACTATTTATATCTTTCTTACTATTACCCAAACCTTTTTTCAAAATAATTTGTTTACTTTGTGTCACCTTATTTACACTGACACATTTTACATGAAACGAAAATGGATACGTTGGGTAAGCTGGATACTGCTTACTCCTATAATACTCTTTGTAATACTAATGGTATTGCTTTATGTTCCTCCCGTTCAGAATCTTTTGCGTCGGGAGGTTACTGCATACGCCTCTAAAGCAACCGGCATGCAGATTCAGGTGGAGCGGATAGACCTTCGTTTCCCACTTAATCTGTTGGTACGTGGTGTGGAGGTCATTCAACAGCCGGACACCCTTTTGTCTTTAGAAAGTCTCAATGTCCGTGTACAGGCATGGCCGTTGATAAAAGGAAAAGTAGAAGTGGATGAAGTGACTTTGAGCCGGGTAGCCGTTAATTCAGCCGATTTGATGGAGGGAATGAAGATTAAAGGCGTTTTGGGACGTTTCTTCCTGCAAAGTCATGGCGTCGATCTATCTAATGAAGTAGCGGTAATCAATCAGGTCGAACTATCCGACACTCACGTGCAGCTACTGATGAATGATACCACAACTACGCCCAAAGATACCGCAGCTTCTACTCCGATCAACTGGAAAGTAGCTCTTCATCAGTTGAAATTGAAAAATGTATCGTTCAGTATGCAGCTTCCTGCTGATTCCATGCGTATGGCGACCCATATTGGAGAAGCAGCCATCGATGATGCTCAAGCGGATTTGAAGAATCAGTACTACGACTTGAAGAAGTTCTTATTATCGGGAACCTCCGCCAGCTATGATACCGGAACTGCTCAACCGGCAGAGGGCTTCGATGCTTCTCATATTGCCGTCCGGGATATTCGCATCGCTCTGGATTCCTTGCTGTATAAAGGGAGGGATATGAACGCAGTCATTCGTGAATTTACCATGAACGAACGTTCCGGATTGAGCGTCACTTCCCTGACGGGTAGAGCCTACTCCAATGATTCTGTTATCTGTGTTCCCGGTTTGAAACTGAACACTCCCCATTCTGAAATCGATTTATCTGCCCATACCTATTGGGAACTGGTCAATATCCCCACTACGGGACGCTTATCCGCCCGTCTCAATGCCTATATCGGCAAAGAAGACGTCATGCTATTTGCCGGCGGTCTGCCTGAAAGCTTCAAAGAAGCCTATCCCTTCCGCCCGCTCGTCATCCGTGCCGGCACGGACGGCAATCTGAAAGAAATGCAGATTTCCCGTTTCACGGTAGATCTGCCGGGTGCTTTTGCATTGGAGGGTGGTGGTCTTCTGGAAAACCTTGCTGACAGCCTCACACGCACCGGAACCATCGGCTTGAAAATGACCACTCAAAACCTGAACTTCCTGACCGCTCTGTCGGGAGAAGCGCCGAATGGTACGCTTGTCATTCCTGACAGCATGAATCTGGTGGCGAAAGTGGATATCAAAGGTCCTGAATATAAAGCAAATCTCCGTTTGAAAGAAGGACAAGGAGCTATGGACGTGAATGCAGCCTTAAATACCACTACCGAAGTCTATAAGGCTGATCTGAAAATAGACAATCTGCAACTTCATAGTTTCCTCCCGAAAGACTCTATCTATGAACTTTCTCTTTCGGCTGCGGCTAATGGTCGTGGATTGGATGTCATGTCCTACCATTCATTTGCCAAATTGAATCTTTCATTAGATCAGCTTCATTATGCTAAATACCATCTTTCCAATCTTGATCTGACGGGAGAACTTAAAGGCGCATTGGTCACTGCACATCTAACAAGTGACAATGCTTTATTGAAAATGACAACGGATGCTGAATACAATCTGGCACACAGCTACCCCGACGGTAAAATAACGATTGATGTCACCCAACTGGATTTGCATGAACTGGGAATCATGCCAGAGCCAATGAAACGTCCGCTGACTTTTAACTTAGTTGCCGAAGCACGTCGGGATTTAGTTTCGGCACATTTAATCTCCGGAGATATGAAACTCGATTTGAGTGCACGTTCCGGCGTTAATCCTTTGATTCGCCAGTCCACTCATTTTGTAGATGTACTGATGAAGCAGATTGATGAGAAAGCCTTGAATCACGCTGAATTACGCAAAGCATTGCCAACTGCTATTTTCTCTTTCTCCGCAGGACAAGAGAACCCTTTGGCATATTTCCTGGCTACCAAGAAGATAGCTTACCATGACGCTTCAGTGAAATTCGGAACGGCTCCCAACTGGGGAATCAATGGAAAGGCCGCTATCCATGCCTTGAAAGTAGATACTTTGCAATTGGATACCATCTTCTTTACCGTCAAACAAGATACCACACTCATGAAATTGCGTGCCGGAGTTATTAACGGCCCCAAGAATCCGCAATTCTCCTTCTCTACCACACTGACGGGAGAGATTCGTGACCGGGATGCCGAGTTGTTGGTAGACTTTAAAAATGGAAAAGGAGAAACAGGAGTATTACTCGGTGTCAATGCACGTCCCTTGTTTGAGGGCAAAGGAAAAGGCGATGGACTGGCTTTCACCTTGATTCCGGAAGAACCGATTATCGCCTTCCAGAAGTTCCATTTCAATGAAAAGCATAATTGGATTTATGTACATAAGAATATGCGCGTATACGCCAATGTCGATATGTGGGATGACGAAGGAATGGGATTCCGTGTACATTCCGTACGGGGAGACACCGTTTCTCTACAGAATATTGATGTGGAAATCCGAAGAATCAGTTTGGCTGATTTGAGCAGTGTACTTCCTTACTTCCCGGAAATAACCGGTTTATTCTCTGCGGAAGCGCACTATGTACAGACCGAAAAGGATCTTCAGCTTTCGGTTGAAGCAGCTATTGATGAGCTGACTTATGAACGTCAACGCATTGGTGACGTGACAGTGGGAGCTACTTGGCTACCGGGCGAACAGGGAAAGCAATACCTGAACGCCTATCTGAATCACGACGAAGTAGAAGTGATGGTGGCGGATGGTAAGCTGCTTCCAACCCGGACAGGAAAAGACAGTCTGGAAGTAAACGCTACTCTGGAGCATTTCCCGCTACGTGTAGCTAACGTATTTATTCCTGATAAAATGGCTACGCTGGCTGGTGATATGGATGGTAATCTGAACATTACGGGTAGCACCGAACAGCCTTTGATTAATGGCGAACTGGTGCTGGATAGCGTTTCTGTCCTTTCTCAACAGTATGGTGCTAATTTCAGGTTCGACAACCGTCCGGTACTGATAAAGAATAATCGGTTGGAATTTGATAAATTCGCTATCTATACAACAGGAAAAACTCCATTTACGATTGACGGTTATGTTGATTTCAGGGATATGTCCCGACCGATGGCAAATCTGAATCTGCTGGCGCAGAACTATACGCTTCTGGATGCCAAACGCACTCGTGAGAGTCTGGTCTACGGAAAAGTCTTTGCCGATTTCCGGGCAACAGTGAAAGGACCGTTGGATGGATTGAACATGCGTGGAAACATGAGCCTGTTGGGTAATACAGACGTTTCCTATATCTTGACCGACTCACCGTTGACGGTACAGGATCGTTTGGGAAGTCTGGTAACCTTTACTTCGTTTAGCGACACCACTACGGTTGTTCAACAAGAAGTGCCGACTGTTTCTTTAGGCGGGTTGGACATGGTGATGATGGTACATATCGATCCATCCGTCCGTTTGAAAGTCGATTTGGATGCAAGCAATGACAATCGTGTCGAACTGGAAGGGGGAGGTGACCTCTCTATGAAATATACTCCGCAAGGTGATCTGACATTGACCGGACGCTATACGTTGAGCGGCGGTTTGATGAAATATGCTTTGCCTGTCATTGCCGCCAAAGAATTTGCTATCGATAACGGTAGCTATGTGGAATGGACAGGAAACCCCATGGACCCGATGTTGAACTTCAAAGCAACCGATCGTATCCGTGCTTCTGTTTCCGAAGGAGAGAACGGTGGAACGCGTTCGGTTAATTTCGATGTGTCCATTGTCGTCAAGAACCGGTTGGATAATCTTTCCTTTGCATTTGATGTATCTGCTCCCGAAGATGCAACCATACAAAACGAGTTGACAGCCATGGGGGCGGAAGAGAGAGGTAAACAAGCTCTCTATATTATGGTTATGAAAACCTATCTTGGCACCGGACCGATTGGTGGCGGAGGTGGTGGATTGGGTAAATTGAATATGGGTTCCGCACTGAACTCCGTATTAAGCAGCCAAATCAATTCATTGATGGGAAATCTGAAAAATGCCAGTGTTTCTGTCGGTATCGAAGATCACGATTTGTCGGATACGGGTGGTAAGCGTACGGATTACAGTTTCCGTTATTCACAACGTCTCTTTAACAATCGTTTCCAGATTGTAATCGGAGGTAAGGTTTCTACAGGTGAGAGTGCGACGAATGATGCGGAATCCTTTATTGATAACATCTCTCTGGAATATCGTTTGGATAGAACCGGAACCCGTTATGTCCGTCTGTTTTACGATAAAAACTACGAGAGTGTACTCGAAGGCGAGATTACGGAAACCGGAGTCGGTCTGGTACTTCGCAAGAAACTGGACAAACTCAGTGAACTGTTCATCTTTAAGAAAAAGAAGTAAGCATGAAAGGGATATATAATAACATATTAGCAAGTTGTCTGATTGGTATCATTTTGTTTTCGGGCTGTTCGGTGACAAAACACCTGCCTGAAGGGGAGGTACTCTATACAGGAGGAAAAACGGTAGTAGAGAATAAGTCGGCAACACCGGTAGGAGAGACGGCTTTAACAGAGATTGATGCGGCTCTTGACAAAACTCCCAGTACAAAGATGTTGGGAGGCCTTCTGCCTATTCCTTTTAAGATGTGGATGTATAACGACTTTGTGAAATATAAAAAGGGATTTGGAAAGTGGATGTTCAACCGCCTGGCTGCCAACCCTCCGGTATTTATTTCCACTGTCAATCCGGAAGTGCGTATCAAGGTGGCTACTAACTTGCTCCGTGATTATGGCTATTTTAATGGGAAAGTGACTTATGAAACCTTGGTGGATAAGAAAGACAGCCTGAAAGCAAGCATTCTTTATACGGTTGACATGAAGAACCCTTATTTTATTGATACGGTCTATTATCAGCGTTTCACACCCCAGACTTTACGTATTATGGAACGGGGGCGCCGGATGTCCTATATAAATCCCGGTGAGCAGTTTAACGTGGTCGATCTGGATGAAGAACGTACCCGTATCAGTACGCTGTTACGTAACCGGGGATATTTTTATTTCCGTCCCGACTATATGACTTATCAGGCAGATACAACTTTAGTGCCCGGAGGACACATCAGTCTTCGTCTGATTCCTGTGTCGGGATTGCCTGCTGCTGCGCAGCGTCCTTACTATGTAGGAGATGCTTCTGTCTATTTATTTGGGAAAAATGGAGAAATGCCGAATGATAGCATGATGTACAAGAATCTGAATATTCATTTCTATAAGAAATTGCAGGTTCGTCCGAATATGCTTTATCGGTGGTTGAACTATCAGCAATTTGTACGGAATACACAGATGCGTGCTTCCAACCGCACCCGGCTTTATAATCAGTATCGGCAGGAACAGATTCAGGAGAAGCTCAGTCAGCTGGGAATTTTCAGTTACTTGGATCTGCAATATGCTCCTAAAGATACAACAGCCGTTTGCGATACGTTGCAGGTGACGATGCAAGCTACTTTTGCCAAGCCGCTGGATGCCGAGCTGGAATTGAATGTCGTAACCAAAAGTAACGACCAGACCGGTCCGGGAGCCTCATTCGGCGTCACCCGGAACAATGTGTTCGGAGGTGGAGAAAGCTGGAATGTAAAGCTGAAAGGTTCTTATGAGTGGCAAACCGGCGGAGGAGAGAAGAGTTCTCTGATGAATAGCTGGGAGATGGGAGTTTCTACTTCTTTGACTTTCCCACGGGTGGTTTTCCCGCATTTGGGAAAACGGGAGTTCGACTTTCCGGCAACAACGACTTTCCGCCTGTACGTCGACCAGTTGAACCGCGCCAGATATTACAAACTGCTATCCTTCGGTGGAAATGCTACCTACGATTTCCAGCCGACACGTACAAGCCGACATAGTATTACCCCTTTCAAGTTGACATTCAATGTCCTGCAACATCAATCGGACGAATTTATCGCAATAGCCGAAGCTAATCCGGCCTTATATATCAGTTTGAAAGACCAGTTTATTCCTGCCATGGAATATACTTATACGTATGATAACGCTTCCGCACGCGGTATAAAGAATCCGATTTGGTGGCAGTCCACCATTACTTCTGCCGGAAACTTGACCTCCTTGATTTACCGTGCTTTCGGTCAGCCTTTCAACAAAGAAGATAAGCGTTTGCTCAACGTACCTTTCGCACAGTTTGTAAAGCTGAATACGGAGTTCCGCCATTTATGGAATATGGACAAGAATAATAAGATTGCCTCCCGTGTGGCCTTGGGTGCTCTCTTCTCTTACGGTAATGCAACGATAGCCCCTTACAGCGAACAATTCTATGTAGGCGGTGCCAACAGTATTCGTGCCTTCACGGTGCGTAGCATCGGACCGGGTGGTTACCATCCGTCGGAAAGCCGCTATTCCTACCTCGATCAGACGGGTACTTTCCGTTTCGAGGCAAATGTAGAATATCGTTTCCGTATCTTTAAGAGTATCTGGGGAGCTACTTTCCTGGATGCCGGAAATGTCTGGTTGATGCGTAAAGATGAGGCTCGTCCGGACTCACAGCTCGAACTGAAAACTTTCCCTAAACAAATCGCCTTGGGTACTGGTGTCGGTATTCGGTATGATATGGATATTCTGGTGTTCCGTCTCGACTTCGGTATACCTTTGCATTTGCCTTACGATACCGAAAGAAGCGGATATTACAATGTCACAGGAAGCTTTATGAAGAATCTGGGAATACATTTTGCTATCGGTTATCCCTTCTAATGAATGATTTTTGTACGATTTTGGTAAATAATGATTGATATTTGTCCTGTTGGATTCAACTATTTTTGTAATTTTGCAACGAAATCTGATGCCGTTGACATCACTAACCTTTTAATATTACACAATTTATGAAACCAACTTTATTCTTATTGGCAGCCGGTATGGGTAGCCGTTATGGAGGCTTGAAGCAATTAGACGGACTGGGTCCTAATGGCGAAACTATTATGGATTACTCTATCTATGATGCTATCAATGCCGGATTTGGTAAGCTTGTATTTGTAATCCGCAAAGATTTTGAGCAAGATTTCCGTGATAAAATTATTTCCAAATACGAAGGTCACATCCCTTGCGAACTGGTATTTCAGTCTATCAACGATCTTCCGGAAGGCTTTACTTGTCCGGCAGACCGTACAAAACCATGGGGTACAAACCATGCAGTAATGATGGGTGCTGATGTGATTAAAGAACCGTTTGCAGTAATCAACTGCGATGACTTTTATGGTCGCGATTCTTTCCAGGTAATGGGTAAATTCCTTTCAGCTCTTCCTGAAAATTCAGAGAACGTTTATTCAATGGTAGGTTTCCGTGTAGGAAATACCTTGAGCGAAAGCGGTACGGTATCTCGTGGTATCTGTAGCACAGATGCTAAAGGATTGTTGACATCTGTAGTAGAACGTACGAAGATTCAACGTCTTGACGGTGAAGTGAAATATATCGGTGATGATGGCGAATGGACTGCTACTCCTGACACGACTCCGGTAAGTATGAACTTCTGGGGCTTCACTCCTGATTACTTCGCTTACAGCCAGGAATTTTTCAAGACTTTCCTTAGCGATCCGAAGAACATGGAAAACCTGAAGAGCGAATTCTTCATCCCATTGATGGTGGATAAATTGATTAATGACGGAACTGCTACTGTTGAAGTATTGGATACTACCAGCAAATGGTTTGGTGTTACTTATCCGGAAGATCGTCAGAGCGTAGTAGACAAGATTCAGGCATTGGTAGATGCCGGCGAATATCCTGCTAAGTTGTTCTAAAGAAGATACATAGGTAAAGATAGAGGGCAGTCATTCAATCAGAATGACTGCTTTTTTGTTTTTCATAACGTATAATACTAAGCTGTATCTAATAAATATTCAGTATCTTTGCAGTCCAAAATGTTATAAATCAGAAGCAGAAGTGATTTCAGTAGAAGGATTATCAGTAGAATTTAATGCGACGCCGCTTTTTGAGGACGTCAGCTATGTAATTAATAAGAAAGATCGCATTGCGTTGGTCGGCAAGAATGGTGCCGGCAAATCAACCATGCTGAAAATATTAGCCGGCTTGCAGTCGCCGACACATGGCATTGTAGCCACTCCGAAAGATGTAACCATCGGATATTTGCCACAGGTCATGATTCTCTCCGACAACCGGACGGTGATGGGAGAGGCGGAACTGGCATTCGAACATATTTTTGAACTTCAGGCAAGGTTGGAACGGATGAATCAGGAATTAGCCGAACGGACAGACTATGATTCGGAAGAATACCATCAGTTGATAGACCGTTTCACGCATGAAAATGACCGCTTCCTGATGATGGGTGGTACAAACTATCAGGCGGAAATCGAACGGACTCTGCTCGGACTGGGATTCAGCCGGGAGGACTTCGAACGTTCTACTTCGGAATTCTCCGGCGGATGGCGTATGCGTATCGAATTGGCGAAGTTGCTTTTGCGTCGCCCGGACGTACTCTTGCTCGATGAACCGACCAATCACCTCGATATTGAAAGTATCCAATGGCTGGAAAACTTTCTGGCTACACGTGCCAATGCAGTTGTATTGGTCAGCCACGACCGTGCTTTCCTCAATAATGTAACGACCCGTACCATTGAAATCACTTGTGGCCAGATCTATGACTACAAAGTGAAATATGATGAATTTGTAGTCTTGCGTAAAGAACGTCGCGAACAACAGCTTCGTGCATACGAAAACCAGCAGAAACAGATACAGGATACGGAAGACTTCATCGAACGCTTCCGCTATAAAGCTACCAAAGCCGTACAGGTGCAGAGCCGTATCAAACAGCTGGATAAAATAGACCGCATTGAAATAGATGAAGAAGATAACTCCTCGCTTCGTTTGAAGTTTCCTCCTGCCAGCCGTAGCGGAAACTATCCTGTGATTTGCGAAGATGTACGCAAAGCGTATGGCAGCCATGTTGTTTTCCATGATGTAAACCTCACTATCAACCGGGGAGAGAAAGTAGCTTTCGTCGGTAAGAATGGAGAGGGTAAATCTACATTGGTAAAGTGTATCATGGGAGAGATTGACTTTGATGGTAAGCTCACCATCGGTCATAATGTACAAATCGGCTATTTTGCGCAGAATCAGGCGCAAATGCTGGATGAGAACCTGACTGTATTCGATACGATCGACCGGGTAGCTACAGGCGATATCCGTCTGAAAATACGTGATATACTGGGAGCTTTCATGTTTGGAGGCGAAGCCTCGGACAAAAAAGTGAAAGTCCTCTCCGGTGGAGAACGTACCCGATTGGCAATGATTAAACTTCTTCTGGAACCCGTCAACTTCCTGATTCTGGACGAACCGACCAATCATTTGGATATGCGTTCGAAAGACGTATTGAAAGAAGCGATCCGCGAATTTGACGGAACCGTAGTTCTTGTCAGCCACGACCGTGATTTTTTGGATGGACTTGCGACTAAAGTATATGAGTTCGGTGGCGGACTGGTAAAAGAACACCTCGGCGGTATCTATGAATTTCTGCAAAAGAAAAAGATAGATAGCTTGAACGAACTTCAGAAAGGGACAGGCTTATCCACTTCTCCTACGGCATCTGCCAAAGGAAATAATGAACAGGAAGCCGCACAACCTTCGGAAAACAAACTCTCTTATGAAGCTCAAAAAGAACTGAATAAGAAAGTGAAGAAACTCGAGCGCCAAGTTGCGGATTGCGAAACCTCGATCGAAGAAACCGAATCGGCCATAGCCATTATAGAAGTGAAAATGGCCACTCCCGAAGGAGCTTCGGATATGAAACTGTATGAGCAGCATCAGAAACTGAAACAGCAGTTGGATACTATTGTTGAAGAGTGGGAGCGAGTTTCGATGGAACTGGAAGAAGTGAAAGAAGTGAAAGGCTAGAACTACCTTTCCAATAGCATGATAATTCTATAACATATTATATGAGTATGAAAGTAACCAAGTATTTACCAATTCTTGCCGTATGCCTTATGACAACAGGATGTAACAGTAAGAAAGAGGCCGTACTGACGTCCGGTATCGACCTTGCTAATCTGGATACCACGGCTGTGCCGGGTACAAGTTTTTATCAATATGCCTGTGGAGGTTGGGTGAAAGATCATCCGCTGACAGACGAGTATTCACGTTTCGGTACATTCGATATGTTGCGCGAAAACAGCCGTGAGCAACTGAAAGCGTTGATTGCCGAATTGGCTGCAAAGAAAGATAACGCACCGGGCAGTGCTGCCCAGAAAGTAGGCGATCTTTATAATATCGCAATGGATAGCGTGAAACTGAATCAGGAAGGTGTAGCTCCGATCAAAGCGGAACTGGCAGCCATTGACGCTCTCAAGGATAAAGGAGAAATCTATGCATATATCGCCGAAAGCCAGAAGAAAGGCATCCGTCCTTACTTTACCATGTTCGTAAGTGCAGACGATATGAACAGTTCCATGAATATCGTACAAACCTATCAGGGAGGTATCGGAATGGGACAACGTGACTATTATCTGGAAGATGACGAGCAGACTAAAAATATCCGTAACAAATATCAGGAACACATCGCCAAGATGTTCCAGTTGGCAGGTTATGATGAAGCTACTGCACAGAAAGCGGTAAAAGCAGTGATGAACATTGAAACCCGTCTGGCGAAAGCAGCTCGTTCACAAGTGGAATTGCGTGATCCTCATGCTAATTATAACAAGATGGACATGGCAACGTTGAAAAAGAACTTCCCGACTTTCGACTGGGATACTTATTTCACCGTTTCCGGTTTGAAAGATCTGAAGGAAGTGAACATCGGTCAGCCTGCTGCCATGAAGGAAGTAGCCGATGTGATTAACACCGTATCGCTGGACGATCAAAAACTGTATCTCCAATGGGGATTGATAGATGCTGCCGCTTCTTATTTAAGCGATGATTTTGAAGCACAGAATTTCGATTTCTACAGCAGAACAATGTCCGGCAAGAAAGAAATGCAACCTCGTTGGAAACGTTCTGTGAGCACCGTAGACGGTGTGCTTGGCGAAGTGGTAGGACAAATGTACGTGGAAAAGTACTTCCCTGCTGCTGCTAAAGAACGCATGGTTACACTGGTGAAGAACCTGCAAACTTCTTTGGGTGAACGCATCAAAGGTTTGGAATGGATGAGCGAACCGACCAAAGAAAAAGCGTTGGAGAAACTGGCTACCTTCCATGTAAAAATCGGTTATCCTGATAAATGGAAAGATTACTCTGCACTGGAGATCAAAAATGATTCTTACTGGGCAAATATTGAACGTGCGAACCAATGGGATTACAACGAAATGATTGCTAAAGCCGGCAAACCGGTAGACAAGGATGAATGGTTGATGACTCCCCAGACTGTGAACGCTTATTATAACCCGACTACCAATGAAATCTGCTTCCCGGCAGCCATCCTGCAACCTCCGTTCTTCGATATGAATGCGGACGATGCTATGAACTACGGTGCAATTGGCGTGGTCATCGGCCATGAGATGACTCATGGATTTGACGATCAGGGACGTCAATATGACAAAGACGGAAACCTGAAAGACTGGTGGACGGAAGAAGATGCTAAAAAGTTCGAAGAACGTGCCCAAGTAATGGTGAACTTCTTTGACAGCATTGAAGTGGCTCCGGGCGTACACGGAAACGGTAGCCTGACATTGGGAGAGAACATCGCCGACCACGGAGGTTTGCAGGTTTCTTTCCAGGCTTTCAAGAAAGCAACAGAAGCTGCACCATTGGGAATTGTTGACGGATTTACTCCGGAACAACGTTTCTTTCTTGCTTATGCTAATGTGTGGGCAGGAAATATCCGTCCTGAAGAAATTCTCCGGTTAACTAAACTCGATCCTCACTCATTAGGAAAATGGCGTGTGGACGGTGCTCTTCCTCATATCGAAAATTGGTATGAAGCATTCAAAATTACCGAGCAGGATCCGATGTTTGTACCTAAGGATAAACGAGTGTCTATCTGGTAATAGATTTTGAATAGAGAACACATCTGCGAAGAGGCGTTGATTTTCCATTGAGGAGGGTCAACGCTTTTTTTTATTAATTCACACCTTATTTATTACGTACGATAAACAATATTTCGTAACTTTGCACACCAAATACTTAATAAGCAATTCAATGTCAGAGTCTAAAAAAATAAAAACTGCATTGGTATCTGTATACCATAAAGAAGGTTTGGACGAAATTATTACCAAACTTCATGAAGAGGGAGTAGAGTTTTTGTCGACAGGCGGAACTCGTCAGTTTATTGAATCATTGGGATATCCTTGCAAGGCAGTGGAAGATTTGACCACTTATCCTTCTATTCTCGGTGGTAGAGTAAAGACATTACATCCGAAAATATTCGGAGGTATCCTTTGCCGTCGCGGCTTGGAGCAGGATATGCAACAGATTGAGAAGTATGAAATCCCCGAGATAGATCTGGTGATTGTTGATTTGTATCCGTTTGAAGCTACGGTAGCTTCCGGTGCATCTGAAGCAGATATTATTGAAAAAATCGATATAGGCGGAATCTCTCTGATTCGTGCCGCAGCCAAGAACTACAACGATGTAATCATTGTGGCTTCTCAAGCTCAATACAAACCATTGCTGGATATGTTGATGGAGCACGGTGCTACTTCTTCACTCGAAGAACGCCGTTGGATGGCAAAAGAAGCATTTGCCGTTTCTTCTCATTACGATTCGGCTATTTTCAACTATTTCGATGCCGGCGAAGGCTCTGCTTTCCGTTGCTCGGTAAATAGCCAGAAGCAACTTCGTTACGGTGAGAACCCACATCAGAAAGGTTATTTCTACGGAAATCTGGAAGCGATGTTCGACCAGATTCACGGAAAAGAAATCTCTTATAACAATCTTCTCGATATCAATGCTGCCGTTGACCTGATTGACGAATTCGACGACCTCACTTTCGCTATCCTGAAACATAACAATGCTTGTGGGCTGGCTTCCCGCACTACTGTTCTGGATGCTTGGAAAGACGCATTGGCCGGTGATCCGGTTTCTGCTTTCGGAGGTGTATTGATTACGAATGGCGTCATTGACAAAGAAGCAGCGGAAGAAATCAACAAGATTTTCTTCGAAGTGATTATCGCACCGGATTATGATGTGGATGCACTCGAAATCCTGGGACAAAAAAGAACCGCATCATCCTCGTTCGTAAAGAAGCCAAATTGCCTAAAAAGCAATTCCGTGCTTTACTGAATGGCGTATTGGTGCAGGATAAAGATACTAATATTGAAACGGTAGCTGACCTGAAAACCGTGACAGACAAAGCTCCTACTCCGGAAGAAGTAGAAGATATGTTGTTTGCCAATAAAATTGTAAAGAACAGCAAGTCTAATGCCATCGTATTGGCAAAAGATAAGCAACTTCTTGCAAGCGGTGTAGGACAGACTTCGCGTGTAGACGCATTGAAGCAAGCAATTGAAAAGGCCAAATCATTCGGTTTTGATCTGAATGGTGCAGTGATGGCTTCCGATGCTTTCTTCCCGTTCCCCGACTGTGTGGAAATTGCAGATAAAGAAGGTATTACGGCTGTTATCCAACCGGGAGGTTCGGTAAAAGACGATTTATCCTTTGCTTATTGCAATGAGCATGGTATGGCGATGGTGACTACCGGTATCCGTCATTTTAAACACTAAAAAAATAAGTATTAAGTTTTTAGTGTTAACTTGCACTGCACAGTTATAATACTTAAACTTAATACTCCACTTTAATAAATTATTCAAGAATGGGATTATTTTCTTTTACACAAGAGATCGCAATGGACTTGGGCACAGCCAATACCATTATCATCACGAATGGGAAAATCGTGGTGGATGAGCCGTCAGTCGTTGCTTTGGATCGCCGTACAGAAAAGATGATTGCCGTGGGGGAAAAGGCGAAGTTGATGCATGAAAAAACCCACGAAAACATACGTACTATCCGTCCGTTGAGAGATGGAGTGATTGCCGACTTTTATGCTTGCGAGCAGATGATGCGCGGTTTGATAAAGCAGGTGAATACTCGCAACCATTTGTTTTCACCTTCTCTTCGCATGGTGATTGGCGTTCCTTCGGGAAGTACGGAAGTCGAACTCCGTGCTGTTCGCGACTCTGCGGAACATGCCGGTGGCCGTGATGTCTATTTGATTTTTGAACCGATGGCTGCGGCAATCGGTATCGGCATCGACGTAGAAGCTCCGGAAGGAAACATGATTGTCGATATAGGTGGTGGTTCTACGGAAATTGCCGTTATCTCTTTGGGAGGTATCGTTTCCAACAACTCCATTCGTACTGCCGGTGATGACCTGACAGAAGATATTCGCGAATACATGAGCCGTCAGCACAATGTGAAAGTCAGCGAGCGTATGGCAGAACGTATCAAGATCAATGTGGGTGCTGCTTTAACCGAACTGGGTGAAGATGCTCCGGAAGATTATATCGTTCATGGTCCGAACCGTATCACAGCTCTTCCAATGGAAGTGCCTGTATGCTATCAGGAAGTAGCTCACTGTCTGGAGAAATCTATTTCAAAGATTGAAACTGCTATCTTGAGTGCATTGGAAAATACGCCTCCTGAACTGTATGCTGATATTGTGCACAATGGTATCTATCTCTCCGGAGGTGGTGCATTGCTTCGTGGACTGGATAAGCGTTTGACCGACAAGATCAACATTCCTTTCCATATTGCGGAAGATCCTTTGCACGCAGTCGCCAAAGGTACAGGTGTGGCATTAAAGAACGTAGACCGTTTCTCTTTCTTAATGAGATAAACCGGGAATGAGGAATTTATTAAACTTCCTTCTGAAATACAATTACTGGTTCCTCTTCATCGTATTGGAGGTAGCCAGTTTTGTTTTGTTATTTCGGTTCAACCGTTATCAGCAGAGTGCATTCTTCACTTCTGCCAATACGGTTGTGGGGGCAGTTTATGAAGTTTCGGGAGGAGTTTCCTCTTATTTTCATCTGAAATCGGTCAATGAAGACCTGATGGACCGGAACATGGTGCTCGAACAACAGATTACTAATCTGGAGAAAGCATTGAGAGAGCGTCAGCTTGATTCTCTGACTATCAAAAGTATTCGGCAGGTGTCGCAAACGGATTATGAGCTGTTCAAGGCTCATGTGATAAAGAACAGCTTGAATCTCGTTGATAATTATATCACACTTGATAAAGGCTCTTCTTCCGGCATTCGCTCCGAAATGGGAGTCGTGGACGGTAATGGAATTGTAGGGATTGTTTATGAAACATCCCCTTCTTATTCGGTGGTGATTTCGGTACTGAACAGCAAGTCGAATATCAGTTGTAAGATTGTCGGTAGCGATTACTTCGGCTACCTGAAGTGGGAACATGGAGATTCGCGCTATGCTTATCTGAAAGACCTGCCTCGTCATGCAGAGTTTAATTTGGGAGATACGGTCGTCACCAGCGGTTTCTCGACTGTCTTTCCGGAAGGTGTCATGGTGGGAACGGTGGATGATATGTCCGATTCTAATGACGGACTTTCCTATCTGTTGAAGATTAAGCTGGCTACTGATTTCGGTAAGTTGAGTGATGTTCGCGTGATAGCCCGGACGGGACAGGAAGAACAGAAGAAACTTGAAAACAAGGTGACGCAAGAATGATAATTACTTATATACATAGAATCGGATGGTTTATCGGCTTGGTGCTTCTTCAGGTACTGATTCTGAATAATGTGCATATTGCCGGATACGCAACTCCTTTTCTCTATATCTACTTTATTCTGAAGTTCAGCTCCGGCACTTCCCGCAATGAACTGATGCTGTGGGCTTTCTTCTTCGGACTGACCATTGATATTTTTTCCGATACTCCGGGAATGAATGCAGCGGCTGCCGTGTTGCTTGCTTTTCTCCGGCCCTCTTTGCTTCGTCTGTTCATGCCCCGTGATAATCCGGACAGCCTCATTCCCTCTTTCAAGACGATGGGAATCAGTCCTTTTCTAAAATATACTACTGCAAGTGTTTTTGTGCACAGTCTGGCATTACTCTCCATCGAGTTCTTCTCATTCACCAGCATTTGGCTGTTATTGTTGCGAGTGCTCCTTTGCACTGTTCTGACTGTAACCTGTATCATAGCTATAGAAGGGATTAAGAGGTAACGATGGCAAAAGATTATATCTTAGAGAAGCGCAAATTTGTAATCGGAGGTATTGCTCTCTCCATTGTTCTGATTTATCTGATACGTCTTTTTGTATTGCAGATCATGACTGATGACTACAAAAAGAATGCTGACAGTAACGCTTTTCTGAATAAAATTCAGTATCCTTCACGCGGTGCTATTTACGACCGGACCGGCAAATTGCTGGTATTCAACCAGCCGGCCTATGACATAACAATTGTGCCGAAGGAAGTCGAGAATCTCGATACCCTCGATTTATGCCAATCGCTGAATATCACCCGTTCGCAGTTCCTGAAAATTATGAGCGACATGAAAGACCGTCGCCGTAATCCGGGATATTCCCGCTATACCAACCAGTTGTTTATGTCGCAACTTTCGGCAGAGGAATGTGGTGTCTTTCAGGAAAAACTATTTAAGTTCCGTGGCTTTTATATTCAACGGCGTACCATTCGCCAGTATACCTACAACGCTGCCGCTCATGCTTTAGGAGATATTGGAGAAGTCTCCGCAAAAGAAATGGAGGCTGATGAAGAAGGATACTACATTCGTGGTGACTATGTCGGCAAACTGGGAGTTGAAAAATCGTATGAAAAATATCTTCGTGGCGAGAAAGGAATTGAAATTCTGCTTCGTGATGCACATGGCCGTATCCAGGGGCATTATATGGATGGCGAATATGACCGTCCTTCCGTTCCCGGTAAGAATCTGACATTGAGCCTGGATATTGACTTGCAGATGCTGGGCGAGCGTTTATTAAAGAATAAAATCGGAAGTGTTGTAGCTATCGAACCGGAAACCGGGGAAATCCTTTGTCTGGTATCCTCTCCCAATTACGATCCGCACTTGATGATTGGCCGTCAGCGTGGAAAGAATCATCTGGCTTTGCAACGTGATATGACGAAACCACTTCTGAATCGTGCCTTGATGGGAGTGTATCCTCCGGGATCTACTTTTAAAACAGCGCAGGGACTGACCTTCTTGCAAGAAGGAATTATTACCGAACAAAGTCCGGCATTCCCTTGCTCGCATGGATTCCATTACGGAAGATTGACAGTAGGTTGCCACGCTCATGGTTCTCCCTTGCCTCTGATTCCTGCCATTGCCACTTCGTGCAACTCCTATTTCTGTTGGGGACTGTTTCGTATGTTCGGCGATCGTAAATACGGTTCACCGCAAAATGCCATAACGGTCTGGAAAGATCACATGGTTTCGCAGGGATTCGGCTACAAACTGGGAGTCGATTTGCCGGGAGAAAAACGTGGTTTGATTCCGAATGCACAGTTCTACGATAAAGCTTATCGCGGACATTGGAACGGATTAACCGTAATCAGTATCTCTATCGGACAGGGAGAAATTCTGTCCACTCCTCTTCAGATTGCTAACTTGGGGGCGACGATTGCCAACAGAGGATATTTCGTGACACCGCATATTGTAAAGGAAATCCAGGATAACCAGTTGGATAGCATCTATCGCGTACCGCGTTATACCACTATTGAGAAGAGGCATTATGAATCAGTAGTAGAAGGGATGCGTGGCGCAGCCACCGGTGGTACCTGCCGTATGCTGTCCGTAATGGTTCCGGGGTTGGAGGCCTGTGGTAAAACAGGTACTGCACAGAATCGTGGGCACGACCACTCGGTATTTATGGGTTTTGCACCTATGAATAAACCCAAGATAGCTATTGCCGTCTATGTGGAGAACGGTGGTTGGGGAGCTACTTATGGAGTGCCTGTTGGTGCGTTGATGATGGAACAATATATAAACGGGAAGTTATCACCGGAAAATGAATTAAGAGCGGAAGAAATTAGTAACAGAGTGATATTGTATGGTAACGAGGAACGATAGTTTGTGGAAATCACTGGACTGGGTAACGATTTTTATTTACCTGCTCCTGATTGTTGGTGGATGGTTCAGCGTTTGCGGAGCCAGTTACGACTATGGTGAACGTGATTTTCTGGATTTTTCGACCCGTGCCGGTAAACAGTTTGTGTGGATTATCTGTTCCTTCGGGCTCGGATTTGTGTTGTTGATGCTGGAAGACCGTATGTATGATATGTTCGCGTACATTATATATGTAGGAATGATTCTCTTGCTCATCGTTACCATCTTCATAGCGCCGGACACAAAGGGTTCACGCTCTTGGCTGGTGATGGGGCCGGTTAGCTTGCAACCTGCCGAATTTGCCAAGTTTGCCACAGCCTTGGCTTTGGCCAAATACATGAACTCTTATTCATTCAGCATCAAAAAAGAAAAGTGTGCCTTTATCTTGGGATTTATCATTCTGCTTCCGATGTTATTGATTATCGGTCAGCGGGAGACGGGTTCCGCATTGGTTTATCTCGCCTTTTTTCTGGTTCTTTATCGTGAAGGAATGCCGGGGGTAGTGCTCTTTGCAGGCGTATGCGCGGTAATCTACTTTGTGGTCGGCATCCGTTTTGATGAAGTATTTATTGCCGATACTCCTACGCCGCTGGGAGAATTTATCGTATTGCTGTTGATTCTATTATTTGCCGGTGGCATGGTATGGGTATATCGCAAGAAATGGGCTGCTACCCGCAATATCATTGGTGGAAGTTTGATCATATTGCTGATTACCTATTTAATATCGGAATATTGGGTGCACTTTAGTCTGGTTTGGGTGCAATGGGGGCTTTGTGCTGTAATGATAGGCTATCTGATTTATCTGGCATTAAGTGAGCGGCAACGTACTTATTTCCTGATTGCTCTGTTTGCAATCGGTTCTGTCGGGTTCCTGTATTCTAGTAATTATGTATTTGACAATGTGCTGGAACCCCATCAGCAGGTCCGTATTAAAGTAGTGCTTGGTTTGGAAGAAGATTTGACCGGTGCCGGATATAATGTGAATCAATCTAAGATTGCCATCGGTTCCGGTGGATTAACAGGAAAAGGGTTCCTGAATGGTACGCAAACGAAGTTAAAGTATGTGCCTGAACAGGATACCGACTTTATCTTCTGTACAGTAGGTGAAGAGCAAGGTTTTGTTGGTTCGGCTGCTGTCCTGTTGGCATTCCTTATTTTGATTTTGCGATTAATCTTCTTGTCCGAACGGCAGACTTCGAATTTTGGCCGGGTTTATGGATATTCGGTCGTCAGTATTTTCCTTTTCCACTTGTTTATCAATGTCGGTATGGTGCTGGGCTTGACTCCGGTTATTGGTATTCCATTACCTTTCTTTAGTTATGGAGGCTCTTCTTTATGGGGATTTACGATATTGCTGTTTATTTTCCTGCGGATTGATGCAGGCCGTGGCAGAAGGCTTTAACTTTTACCTTTTACTGTTTTTCAATGCGGATGCCTATATCGCTCAATCCTTGTAGTTTTTCATCTTTCATTCCGTTTATCACTTTGATAGTATAGTTGCCGGAATGCAAGGGGAGGAGAGATTTAAAAAAAGTTTCCGATTGGTAAATGCTTCCCCATCCATGTCCAGTCCATTTCCCTTCAGAATCAGCCAAGCTGAAAGCGATTGTGTCAGTGCGCCATACCGTAGAATCCTGTAGATTCTGACTGATAAATAAGTGGAGGTCATGATAAGGATACTCTATTCTGTTGCGGACTTCTGCAAAAAGCCGGAGGGTAGTGGGAATACTGTCGGTTATGGATATTTGAAAAGAGAGTGTATCACTCTTTTCCCATCCCTCGTCAGGGAGGGATTGATAGGAGTGATACACCGTATTATCATTGCAGGCTGTCAGTAAACAAGCACTGAATAGAATAAATAAACTATTCTTGAGTAGACCTTTCATTATTTGGCAGTTTCTCCTGATTCTGATTTCTTTCCGGTTTGGAAGGACGCTCCAGATTAGGACGTCGTTCTTGACGTTCCTGTCCTTGCTGCTCCCGTTGGCGGTCTTGTTGTTGTGGGCGTTCCTGACCTTGCGGACGTTCTTGACTGGGGCGCTCTTGTCCTTGTGGGCGTTCTTGGTTCTGTCCCCTTTCCGGACGTCTGTTTTCGTTATTCCGTCCCTGGTTCTGTCCTCTGTTCCGGTTGTTATTGTTATTTCTCGGTCGATTGTCCCTTTCCCCTCTGTTGCCGTTTTCTGACGGCTGCGGGCGGTTTTCATTCTCCCGTTGAGGTTGTTGCGGACGATTTCCACCTTCCGTTTGTTGTTGCGGGCGGTTACCGTTATTATTGTTATTGTTTCCTTTCTTCTTCTTTTTATTGTTTCGGTTAGCGTTATTGCCGCCATCTTTATTATTCCGGCTACGGTCAAAGCGGGTAACGCTTTCCTGTTCCAGCAAGTCAACCGGTTTCTTCGGTTCCGGTTTCTTTTCTTCTTCGATCAAGCTGTCCGGTTTCATCCCTTTTTTATTCATGGAGATGACTTCAAAAGCACGTTTGCCGCTGATTGTAACCAGATTGGCGGGGAAGTTCTTATCCGTAGAGTAAGAAACCTGATTGCTTAGAATATCTGCTTTGAAGAAATAGAAAGTACCATCTTTCGTTTCCAACTCTATCTCTCTCGAAGGAAGTCGTTTTTGCGCTTCTACATAACAGTCTACTTCATAGTTCAGGCAACATTTCAGTTTAGCACACTGTCCGGCAAGTTTTTGCGGATTTAGTGAGATGTCCTGAAAACGGGCGGCAC
This sequence comes from Bacteroides sp. BFG-637, assembly GCF_024793605.1. Taxonomy (NCBI): domain Bacteria; kingdom Pseudomonadati; phylum Bacteroidota; class Bacteroidia; order Bacteroidales; family Bacteroidaceae; genus Bacteroides; species Bacteroides sp. BFG-637. The sequence continues at coordinate 2,700,058 of NZ_JANUPD010000002.1, forward strand.
TGGTAGACACAGAAACAAAACTTGTCATCCATGTGGCACAACACAGTTCGCGTCCGCATGGACCGATTCCGCCGATACGTCCGGCTTCCTGACGGGCACCGATTTGTTTCATCTCGATACGTACACGGAAAGCTTCGGCCAATACTTTGATTAACTGACGGAAGTCTACCCGTTCATCGGCGATGTAGTAGAAGATAGCCTTATTACCATCTCCCTGATACTCCACGTCACCGATTTTCATATCCAGATTGAGGTTCAATGCAATTTGGCGTGCGCGGATCATGGTAGCGTGTTCTTTGGCTTTGGCTTCGTTGAACTTCTCCATATCCACTGGTTTGGCTTTCCGGTAAACACGTTTGATTTCCGTATCTGCCTTGAAGTTTGCTTTCTTCATTTGCAGGGGAACAAGCCGGCCGGTTAATGTAACTACTCCGATGTCATGGCCCGGAGCAGCTTCTACGGCAACTATATCTCCTTTTTCCAGTTTGATCTTGTTGCTGTTCCGAAAATATCCCTTCCGGGTATTCTTGAATTGCACTTCTACCATGTCACTCTCCTCCGCATTGCCCGGTATGTCAGCCAGCCAGTCGTAGGTATTCAGTTTTTTATCTTGTCGGGAACATCCTTTGCAGCAAAGGCCACCGCTCCCATTATGAAGTTTATATTCCATAAGTTATATATTTATTATTGCTTCAACAGTACGATCATCTTCAGTGAGAAGTCGAAAAATACCATTTTAGCATTTACATTTTGTTCTATATGTAGTTGCGCTTCGCTTAATTCGTCCATGATACCCATCACATTACGTTCGTTGACAAAAGGTGCAAAGCGGGTTGCAAAATTCTGTTCGTTAATAGTCATATACGTCAGATCGCGCTGGTGCAGGTTGAAGATAAAGTTTTCGCGGATCATACGTTGGCAATATTCCAGAAAGTTTTTCTGGCGTTCGCGTCCCATGCTGGCCACCTGTTCACTCCACATCTTCATCTCCTTTATTTTCCGTTGATAGGATAAGCGCATCAGGTTGACAAAGAGCTCGAAGAATAACTGATTCTCCTCATTCAGATGAATCGTTTCGAGTGCCTTGACGAAATTTCCGTTTGCCAGATGGGCAATCGAGATGCTATCCGCAGGCTGAACATGATATTTACTCTGCAATACCCGGTCGATGCTGGCTTCGTCAATTTTTCGCACATTCATACGTTGAGTACGGCTCAAGATGGTAGGCAGGATCATGTCCGGAGCTTCGGAAACCAATAGGAAAAATCGTCTTTTCGGGTGGCTCCTCAAGCAGTTTCAGCAACTTATTGGCGCATACCGGGTGCATTTTCTCCGGCAACCATACAATCGTAATCTTGAATCCACCCTCACTGGATTTCAGACTGAGCTTCTTCAGGATCTCATCGCTCTCTTTGGCATAAATCAGCGCTTGAGAGTTCTCTGCGTCCATTTCACTTAACCAATGGTTGAGGTTGAAATAAGGATGGTTGATAACGAATGGCCGCCAATCGGCAATATAATCATCACACACTTCTTTCTTGCCTTTCGCACTTTTCACGATGGGGAATACGAAATGCACATCCGGATGTACCAGCTTATTGAATTTCACACAAGACGGACAGACACCGCAAGCATCTTCCTCGCCCCGATTGGTGCAACTGATGTAGCGTGCGTATGCGATAGCCAATGGCATTTTACCAACTCCCTCGGGACCGCAAATGAGTTGGGCATGTGGAATACGCCCCTCGTTCACTTCCTGAATGAGTCGTTGCTTGATTTCTTCTTGTCCGATTACGTCTTTGAAAAACATATCAATAAATGATTTTGGCTACTTCCTTGATACTGTCTACTGCTCCGATGGAGTAGAAATGGATGCTCGGAACCCCATGTCCCATCAACTCCTTGCATTGAGCCACGCACCATTCAACACCCACCTGTTCGGCTTCCGCGTCATTCTTGCATTTCAATGCTTCTTTCACCAGAGCTTCCGGCAAATCCACCTTGAATGTTTTGGGGACCATGCTTAGTTGGGAGATTTTCTTGAAAGGCTTGATTCCCGGAATGATAGGTATGTTGATACCTGCTGCCTTAGCCTGCTCCACAAAATCGAAATATTTCTTATTATCGTAGAATAATTGTGTTACAGCATACTCTGCACCAGCTTCTACCTTCTTTTTCAGCCAGTAAAGATCTGTCTCTATGTTAGGAGATTCTTCATGCTTTTCCGGATAACACGCCACGCCATACGAGAAAGGACTGGCGGTGACTTTCATTTCTGAACCGTCAACGAAGATTCCCTTATTGAAATTATTAATCTGCTCCTGCAATTCAATCGCATGATGATATCCGTCTCCTTCGGGAGTAAAGACCGATTCATGTTTAGCCTTGTCCCCACGAAGTACCAGCAAATCAGTGATATTCAGAAATTGCAAATCCAGCAATACATATTCGGTTTCCTCACGCGTGAAACCACTGCACAGGATATGAGGAACCACAGTAATATTATATTTATTCTGAATGGCTGCCGCTACGGCAACTGTTCCCGGACGTCTTCTCAGGCGGTTTCTCTGAAAGAGCCCGTTGCCGAGATCTTTGTAGACATATTCGCTGCGATGCGTGGTGATATTGATATATTTCGGATCAAATTCTCGAAGAGTGTCGATTGTCTGATAGAGCTTTTCGATTCCGGTTCCCTTCAAAGGAGGGAGAATCTCGAAAGAAAAAGCTGTACCTTTACTGTTATTTATTAAATCAATTACTTTCATTCCTTTTCGTTGATGTTGTTATCTACTTGGATTAAACATGCATATTGGGACAAAAATACGAAAAAAGAAAGATTTCTTCTTGATTTGTTTGAAAATAGTTTGGTTTTTATCGCACTATTACATAAAAGAGGGCATATCCTGTATTTCGGACGCACCCTCTCTCACCTAATCATTATTAAATTAGAATTTACTTTTCGAGAAATGATTTCTTCATTCTGGCAATGTCAGTCAGATAATCTTGTAAATCTTGTTCATGTTCTTCCTCTTCGGCAAGAATATGTTTGGCGATATCACAAGTGGTGAAATCTTTCCCGTTAGTAAAGTCGGCAATTTCCTGATAACGGAGAATGGCACAGCGTTCGGAAGCAACATTATCCTTCAGCAAACTGACTGAATCGAAGCCTTGCGGAGCATCATATTTGCATCTTGCCAGTTCGAACCATTGTTTCGGATCAAGTACCGGAACCCCTTCCAGCTCGATGATACGGTCGGCAAGCAACTGTGCATGTCTACGTTCTTCTTCGGCATGTTCCTCGAACTCACCTTGTACGTCGGCACGCATGGCGCCTTCCACTACTAATGCACCTACCCAATATTGGTAATATGCCAACCACTCTTCAGCCAATGCTGCGTTCAACTGTGAAATTAAACTTTCTACATCTAATTTACCTTGTAGGATTTTTACACTTTCTCTAGCCATAATTTTAAAGTTTAGGTTACTATGTTTAAATCGCTAATGTAACAGACGGAGGTTCTTTTTGTTTGAGTATCCCGGAGGTTTTAACAGAAAGAATGCATTGCATTGTGCAGCTCCTTCTTTTTTAATAGAACATGGATGCTTTTAATATTTGATTTCAACTAAATTTTTGTATCACTTTTACCCTCACACCCTCACACCTTCGCTCAATCCCTTTATTCATCGTGGTTACAACGTGTGAGGGTAAGTGCGGTAGTAGGGTGAGGGTAACTTTTTACCCTCACCCTGTCTCGTCCTGATTCTATCTTAAACAGTTTATAATAAGTGTCTTGTCTATTCGCTTTTATCCTATACTCTCCTATACAATAGACGTCAATGTCTTATATAATAGATGTTTATCCCTCGTGATTCTTCTGATAAGCCCTAATGTCTTTTAACAGCTCACTGCAGTGAACGAATTTGTTTACTATCGTTAGCTTATTTGTTTACATCTGATAGCTTATTTGTTCACTGCAGTGAGCCCTTGCCAACTACTAAGCAAATGAATATTGAACATAAGAAGAAAGCCTATGAAGTGGCATGTCTTATAAAGAAAGACACCTGTATGCTGAAATTAGGATAGTAATTTATTTATTGATTAGTAGGAGCGAATTATAAACAAAAGTAGAGTGATAACGGATAACTATTCTCACTTTTTTATGTGTTCTTGTCCTGTAGAAATCTATTTTTTAGTTTGTTTCTTTAAGAGTACTTCTCTTTTTACCTTCTCTTTGCGAATATCTTTTTGCTATTTGCTCTACACACGCGTATGTAATATAATAAGGTGTCCTTTCCTTCCTGTCTTCATATATATGCAACATATATGAAGAAAAATACATTCTACAACATCGTTATGATTCAGTAAGTTAGGATGAATACCCGAAAATAATTAGAAAAAATAGTCAGATATATTTGGATGTTATTGATAACTTGTCTACTTTTGCACCCGCTTTGCTAGAGAGACAGAGCCTAATGATTGACATTCTGCTATAAGATGAAGGCCACAGAAAATAAAAACAAAAAACTTTGAAAAAAGTTTGGAAGTTATCTGAAAAAGTCCTTATCTTTGCATCCGCTTTCGAAAAGAAAGCAGGCGCGGCGGAAGCCACGTTAGTTCTTTGAAATATTGATAAACAATACAAGTAGTACAAGTAAAAATAGAACCGTCAATACTTGTCTTATGAAGTAGCGATACAGTTAAGACTAATAGGTATTTGAATAAGGTCAATAAATTTACGGCGTCCTGAACAGAGCAAAAAGATCATCTTAACTGATGATAAAAAATACTTTTACAATGAAGAGTTTGATCCTGGCTCAGGATGAACGCTAGCTACAGGCTTAACACATGCAAGTCGAGGGGCAGCATTTCATTTTGCTTGCAAAGTGAAGATGGCGACCGGCGCACGGGTGAGTAACACGTATCCAACCTGCCGATAACTCGGGGATAGCCTTTCGAAAGAAAGATTAATATCCGATAGCATATCAATCCCGCATGAGATTGATATTAAAGAATTTCGGTTATCGATGGGGATGCGTTCCATTAGTTTGTTGGCGGGGTAACGGCCCACCAAGACTACGATGGATAGGGGTTCTGAGAGGAAGGTCCCCCACATTGGAACTGAGACACGGTCCAAACTCCTACGGGAGGCAGCAGTGAGGAATATTGGTCAATGGACGTAAGTCTGAACCAGCCAAGTAGCGTGAAGGATGACTGCCCTATGGGTTGTAAACTTCTTTTATATGGGAATAAAGTATTCCACGTGTGGAATTTTGTATGTACCATATGAATAAGGATCGGCTAACTCCGTGCCAGCAGCCGCGGTAATACGGAGGATCCGAGCGTTATCCGGATTTATTGGGTTTAAAGGGAGCGTAGGTGGATTGTTAAGTCAGTTGTGAAAGTTTGCGGCTCAACCGTAAAATTGCAGTTGAAACTGGCAGTCTTGAGTACAGTAGAGGTGGGCGGAATTCGTGGTGTAGCGGTGAAATGCTTAGATATCACGAAGAACTCCGATTGCGAAGGCAGCTCACTAGACTGTCACTGACACTGATGCTCGAAAGTGTGGGTATCAAACAGGATTAGATACCCTGGTAGTCCACACAGTAAACGATGAATACTCGCTGTTTGCGATATACAGTAAGCGGCCAAGCGAAAGCATTAAGTATTCCACCTGGGGAGTACGCCGGCAACGGTGAAACTCAAAGGAATTGACGGGGGCCCGCACAAGCGGAGGAACATGTGGTTTAATTCGATGATACGCGAGGAACCTTACCCGGGCTTAAATTGCATTTGAATATGTAGGAAACTATATAGCCGCAAGGCAAATGTGAAGGTGCTGCATGGTTGTCGTCAGCTCGTGCCGTGAGGTGTCGGCTTAAGTGCCATAACGAGCGCAACCCTTATCTTCAGTTACTAACAGGTCATGCTGAGGACTCTGGAGAGACTGCCGTCGTAAGATGTGAGGAAGGTGGGGATGACGTCAAATCAGCACGGCCCTTACGTCCGGGGCTACACACGTGTTACAATGGGGGGTACAGAAGGCAGCTACCTGGTGACAGGATGCTAATCCCAAAAACCTCTCTCAGTTCGGATCGAAGTCTGCAACCCGACTTCGTGAAGCTGGATTCGCTAGTAATCGCGCATCAGCCATGGCGCGGTGAATACGTTCCCGGGCCTTGTACACACCGCCCGTCAAGCCATGAAAGCCGGGGGGTACCTGAAGTACGTAACCGCAAGGAGCGTCCTAGGGTAAAACTGGTAATTGGGGCTAAGTCGTAACAAGGTAGCCGTACCGGAAGGTGCGGCTGGAACACCTCCTTTCTGGAGTGATGCCGTAAACGATGTAATTCTGCATGAATAATGTAAAATACAACATCGTAAAAAAAAGTGACTTTAAAGGTTCTGTTTTTGTACTACTGGTACTTGTTTATTTATAATATATAGATCAACCATCTATAGAAGTATAGATAGAGATAAACAAGAGAAAAAAGAAGCCGAGTCTAACATACAGGTAGACAAGGTTGAACTAGTCCTATAGCTCAGTTGGTTAGAGCGCTACACTGATAATGTAGAGGTCGGCAGTTCAACTCTGCCTGGGACTACCAAGCTCAAGAACGAGGAAATGACGCGTAAGCGGAATGCAGTAATTCTTGATAACCTCTTGGGGGATTAGCTCAGCTGGCTAGAGCATCTGCCTTGCACGCAGAGGGTCAACGGTTCGAATCCGTTATTCTCCACGATCTCTGAAAAGAGAAACGATCTTTGACATGATGTACAAAAAGTAAAATTTTAGTAAGAGCTAAAAGTATATATCAAACCGTACGTGTTCGAGTACGCAATATTGATAGAAGGAAGCAATTCCCATACCAATACCAGTACACGAATAAAACGTTTGAAAGAAAGTAAGCAAGGGCGCATGGCGGATGCCTTGGCTCTCGGAGGCGATGAAGGACGTGATAAGCTGCGATAAGCTTCGGGAAGGTGCAAATAACCTTTGATCCGAAGATTTCCGAATGGGACAACCCGGCATTCTGAAGGAATGTCATCCAACCTAGTTGGAGGCTAACACAGGGAACTGAAACATCTTAGTACCTGTAGGAAAAGAAAATAATAATGATTCCCCTAGTAGTGGCGAGCGAACGGGGATTAGCCCAAACCAATGTTGTTACGGCAATATTGGGGTTGTAGGACCACGATATCGCAAGAACTTTAGTGAGAAGAACCCTTTGGAAAATGGGACCATAGACGGTGATAGTCCGGTATTCGAAGCTAAACGAAGCGTAGTGGTATCCTGAGTAGCGCGGGACACGAGGAATCTTGCGTGAATCTGCCGGGACCATCCGGTAAGGCTAAATACTCCCGAGAGACCGATAGCGAACCAGTACTGTGAAGGAAAGGTGAAAAGCACTTCGAATAGAAGAGTGAAATAGTCCCTGAAACCGTGCGCCTACAAGCGGTCGGAGCAACTTCGGTTGTGACGGCGTGCCTTTTGCATAATGAACCTACGAGTTACTTTTTCCGGCAAGGTTAAGTGTCTCAAGACATGAAGCCGAAGCGAAAGCGAGTCTGAACAGGGCGATTAGTCGGAAGGAGTAGACGCGAAACCAAGTGATCTACCCTTGGTCAGGTTGAAGGTTAGGTAACACTAACTGGAGGACCGAACCGATAAGCGTTGAAAAGCTTCCGGATGAACTGAGGGTGGGGGTGAAAGGCTAATCAAACTTGGAGATAGCTCGTACTCCCCGAAATGCATTTAGGTGCAGCCTTGGGAATTACTACTGTGAGGTAGAGCGACTGATAAGATGCGAGGGCTTCACCGCCTATCAAGTCTTGATAAACTCCGAATGCGCAGTAGTTCGATCCCAGGAGTGAGGGCATGGGTGCTAAGGTCCATGTCCTAAAGGAGAAGAATCCAGACCATCAGCTAAGGTCCCGAAATAATTGCTAAGTTGAACTAACGAAGTCAGATTGCTAAGACAGCTAGGATGTTGGCTTGGAAGCAGCCATTCATTTAAAGAGTGCGTAACAGCTCACTAGTCGAGGAGTTTGGCGTGGATAATAATCGGGCATCAAGCAATTTACCGAAGCTATGGGATGTTAACTAAACACTAACATCGGTAGGGGAGCATTCCACTCCGCGTCGAAGGTGAAGCGTGAGCTTTGCTGGAGCGTGTGGAAAAGCAAATGTAGGTATAAGTAACGATAAAGGGGGTGAGAAACCCCCTCGCCGAAAGACTAAGGTTTCCTGATCAACGCTAATCGGATCAGGGTTAGTCGGGTCCTAAGGCTCAGCCGAACGGTGAGGCCGATGGCAGAACAGGTTAATATTCCTGTACTACCTTAAAGAGTGACGTGGAGACGGAGGAGTGACAGCGCCGCGGACTGACGGAATAGTCCGTTGAAGGGTGTAGATGTTGATTGCGGCAGGCAAATCCACCGCAAGAGTCGAACCTGATAGTATACCGAATTCTTCGGAATGAGGTAATAGTGCGTGTAAACATACTCCCAAGAAAATCCGCTAAACTTAATCTTTAAGGTACCCGTACCGCAAACGGACACACGTAGTCGGGTTGAATATACTAAGGCGCTTGAGTGATTCACGGTTAAGGAACTAGGCAAATTGACCCTGTAACTTCGGGATAAAGGGTCCCAACGAGAGTTGGGCGCAGAGAATAGGTCCAGGCAACTGTTTAACAAAAACACAGGGCTGTGCTAAATTGAAAGATAACGTATACAGCCTGACACCTGCCCGGTGCTGGAAGGTTAAGAGGAGATGTCATCGCAAGAGAAGCATTGAATTGAAGCCCCAGTAAACGGCGGCCGTAACTATAACGGTCCTAAGGTAGCGAAATTCCTTGTCGGGTAAGTTCCGACCTGCACGAATGGTGTAATGATCTGGACACTGTCTCAACCGTGAGCTCAGTGAAATTGTAGTATCGGTGAAGATGCCGATTACCCGCGATGGGACGAAAAGACCCCGTGAACCTTTACTATAGCTTAACATTGAATTTGGGTAATTGATGTGTAGGATAGGCCGGAGACTTCGAAGCAGGTACGCCAGTATTTGTGGAGTCGCTGTTGAAATACGGCCCTTTGATTATTTGAGTTCTAACTCGCTGCTGCGAGGACACTGTTTGGTGGGTAGTTTGACTGGGGTGGTCGCCTCCAAAAGTGTAACGGAGGCTTCTAAAGGTGCCCTCAGGACGATTGGTAACCGTCCGTAGAGTGTAATGGCATAAGGGCGCTTGACTGGGAGACAGACAAGTCGATCAGGTAGGAAACTAGAGCATAGTGATCCGGTGTTTCCGTATGGAAGGGACATCGCTCAAAGGATAAAAGGTACTCCGGGGATAACAGGCTGATCCCTCCCAAGAGCTCATATCGACGGAGGGGTTTGGCACCTCGATGTCGGCTCGTCACATCCTGGGGCTGGAGAAGGTCCCAAGGGTTGGGCTGTTCGCCCATTAAAGTGGCACGCGAGCTGGGTTCAGAACGTCGTGAGACAGTTCGGTCTCTATCTATCGTGGGCGTATGAAATTTGCGTGGCTCTGACACTAGTACGAGAGGACCGTGTTGGACTGACCGCTGGTTTACCAGTTGTGCCGCCAGGTGCATTGCTGGGTATCTAAGTCGGGATTGGATAAGTGCTGAAAGCATCTAAGTACGAAGCCAGCCACAAGATTAGATTTCTTAGGGTCGTCAAAGACGATGACGTTGATAGGATGCAGGTGTAAAGGTGGTAACATCAAAGCCGAGCATTACTAATTGCCCGTTCACTTTCTTTCGAACATGTACCGGTTGGGTATATACGTTTAGCTTGCTATACACTAGGATTTTACTTTTCATCATGTCATAACCTTATTCAGGTGGTTATAGCACGAGGGTTCCACCTCTTCCCATTCCGAACAGAGAAGTTAAGCCTCGTCACGCCGATGGTACTGCGTAACAGTGGGAGAGTAGGTAGCCGCCGTTTTTAAGAAGCCTCGCTTGTCTATTGGACGGGCGAGGCTTTCTGTTTTTTTATTACTTTGGTATTTATATCGCCGTTTTTAACAGATACAAACCTCATAATACCTATTAAAAAAGTGAATATTTACTGATAATTTGTATGTTATGAGGATATTTATTTGTATCTTTGTCGCCCGAATTGTAAGCTAACGATTTAAAAAAGAGAGAAGCTTTGGGAAAGTTTGATAAATACAAAATTGACTTGAAAGGAATGCAAACAGACTCTGCTAAGTATGAGTTTGTATTGGATAACCTTTACTTCGCTCACATTGATGGTCCTGAAGTTCAGAAAGGAAAGGTGAATGTTACATTGACCGTGAAAAGAACCTCTCGTGCTTTCGAGCTGAGTTTTCAGACTGAGGGAATGGTATGGGTACCATGTGACCGTTGTCTGGATGATATGGAGTTGCCTATCAGTTCTTCTGATAAACTGATGGTAAAGTTTGGACATGAATATGCAGAAGAAGGTGACAACCTGATTGTGATTCCCGAGGAAGAAGGGGAAATCAACGTTGCATGGTTCATGTATGAGTTTATTGCACTCTCTATACCCATGAAGCATGTACATGCTCCCGGTAAGTGTAATAAAGCGGTAACCAGTAAATTGAACAAGCATTTGAAAACGAATGCGAATGAGGATAGCGATGATACTTTCGACACAGGTGGAGATGACATCGTAATTGAGGAAGAAGTGGAGGAACAAATTGATCCTCGTTGGAATGAATTAAAAAAAATATTAGATAATAATTAAAGTTTTAAGAAAATGGCACATCCTAAGAGAAGACAATCAAGTACGAGACAAGCGAAGAGAAGAACTCATGATAAGGCAGTAGCTCCTACATTGGCTATTTGTCCGAATTGCGGCGAATGGCACGTTTACCACACTGTATGTGGTGCTTGCGGCTATTACAGAGGTAAGCTCGCTATTGTGAAAGAAGCAGCTGTATAATTAGTACAGTTATACTGAAACAGCCTGGGGGTGAAACTCTCCGGCTGCTTTAAGTATTATAGTATTGCTAATTAAAAATAGGTTTGATGGAAAAAATAAATGCAGTAATCACAGGAGTCGGCGGGTACGTACCCGATTATATCTTGACTAACGATGAGATATCAAAAATGGTGGATACCAACGACGAATGGATTATGACTCGTATCGGAGTAAAGGAAAGACATATTCTGAATGAGGAAGGATTAGGTAGTTCATATATGGCGCGCAAAGCCGCCAAACAGTTGATGAAGAAGACTGGCGCTAATCCTGATGACATTGATTTAGTTGTTGTTGCTACTACTACTCCTGACTATCACTTCCCTTCTACAGCTTCTATTCTTTGTGATAAACTCGGACTGAAGAATGCTTTTGCCTTCGATTTGCAGGCTGCTTGTAGCGGATTCCTGTATTTGATGGAGACAGCTGCTAATTTCATCCGTTCGGGAAGATATAAGAAAATTATCATTGTCGGTGCCGATAAGATGTCGTCAATGGTTAACTATACAGATCGTGCTACATGCCCTATCTTCGGTGACGGTGCTGCTGCCTTTATGGTAGAACCGACTACGGAAGATTACGGGATCATGGATTCGATACTGAGAACAGATGGTAAGGGATTGCCTTTCCTCCACATGAAGGCTGGTGGTTCGGTTTGTCCTCCGTCTTATTTCACAGTAGACAATAAGATGCACTATTTGCACCAGGAAGGAAGAACAGTATTTAAATATGCTGTATCCAACATGTCGGATGTCTCTGCTGCAATCGCAGAAAAGAATGGCCTGACGAAAGATAGTATTGACTGGATTGTTCCGCATCAGGCGAATGTCCGTATCATCGAGGCTGTGGCACACCGTATGGAGGTGCCAATGGATAAAGTGTTGGTAAATATTGAGCATTACGGTAACACGAGTGCCGCTACACTTCCTCTGTGTATCTGGGATTATGAAGATAAACTCAAGAAAGGCGATAACATCATTTTCACTGCATTCGGTGCCGGATTTACTTGGGGCGCAGTATATGTGAAATGGGGTTATGATGGAAAGAAGGAATCGTAACGTAAGTTACTGAACTATAACACTCAAAAACGCATCCTATTTCGATTCGATGCGTTTTTTTGTCTCAACCAATAAAATAAAGAGAAATGCATAAAGCAGGTTTTGTAAACATCGTAGGAAATCCGAATGTCGGAAAATCGACATTGATGAATGTCTTGGTAGGCGAACGTATTTCGATCGCTACCTTCAAAGCGCAGACTACTCGTCACCGGATTATGGGAATCTATAATACGGATGAAATGCAGATTGTTTTTTCTGATACTCCGGGTGTGTTGAAGCCCAATTATAAACTACAGGAGTCTATGTTGAATTTTTCTACTTCGGCATTGACGGATGCGGATATCTTGCTTTATGTAACGGACGTGGTGGAGACGCCGGATAAGAATAATGAGTTTATGGAAAAGGTGCGTCAGATGACGGTGCCTGTTCTCTTGCTCATCAATAAGATAGATCTTACAGATCAGGAAAAACTGGTAAAGCTGGTGGAAGAGTGGAAAGAGTTGCTTCCCCAAGCCGAAATTATTCCGATTTCTGCTACATCAAAGTTCAATGTAGACTATGTAATGAAGCGGATCAAAGAACTGCTGCCCGATTCTCCTCCTTATTTTGGAAAGGATCAGTGGACGGATAAGCCTGCCCGTTTCTTCGTGAATGAGATTATCCGGGAAAAGATTCTGCTCTACTACGATAAAGAGATCCCCTATTCGGTGGAGGTTGTCGTAGAAGAGTTTAAGGAAGAACCGAAGAAGATTCATATTCGGGCGGTGATTAACGTGGAACGTGATTCGCAGAAAGGAATCATTATCGGTAAACAGGGAAAGGCGTTGAAGAAGGTGGCTACCGAGGCTCGCCGTGAACTGGAACGTTTCTTTGGAAAGACTATTTTCCTCGAAACGTATGTGAAAGTGGATAAGGATTGGCGTAGTTCGGATAAGGAACTCCGCAATTTTGGTTATCAGTTAGATTAAGAGTATTCATGCGACTGTGATAGTCGTGAAAAAACAAGGTATTGAACTATGGGTAATTTAGTTGCAATTGTAGGACGCCCGAATGTGGGCAAGTCTACCTTATTTAACCGTCTGACGAAGACTCGTCAGGCTATTGTGAATGAAGAAGCGGGTACAACCCGCGACAGACAATATGGCAAGTCTGAGTGGCTGGGCCGTGAATTCTCTGTGGTGGACACCGGTGGATGGGTGGTCAACTCGGATGATGTCTTTGAAGAGGAAATCCGTAAGCAGGTATTATTGGCCGTGGAAGAAGCGGATGTCATTCTGTTTGTAGTGGATGTGATGAATGGAGTGACTGACTTGGATATGCAGGTAGCTGCTATTCTGCGTCGTGCTAATAGTCCGGTGATTATGGTTGCCAATAAAACGGATAATCACGATTTACAATATAACGCTCCCGAATTCTATAAACTGGGATTGGGCGATCCGTATTGCGTCTCTGCCATGACAGGAAGTGGTACGGGTGATTTGATGGACTTGATTGTCAGCAATTTCAAGAAAGAATCATCTGAAATTCTGGATGATGATATTCCTCGTTTTGCTGTGGTAGGACGTCCGAACGCCGGAAAGTCTTCTATTGTAAATGCATTTATTGGGGAAGAACGTAATATCGTAACAGAGATTGCCGGAACTACCCGCGACTCTATCTATACTCGTTACAATAAATTCGGATTTGATTTTTACCTGGTGGATACAGCGGGTATCCGTAAGAAAAACAAGGTAAATGAAGATTTGGAATATTATTCAGTCGTTCGTTCGATTCGTTCTATCGAAGGTTCGGATGTTTGTATTTTGATGTTGGATGCTACAAGAGGTGTTGAGGGGCAGGACTTGAATATCTTCTCTCTGATTCAGAAGAATCAGAAAGGACTGGTAGTTGTTATCAATAAGTGGGATTTGGTGGAAGATAAATCTGTGAAAGTACAGAAAGCGTTTGAGGAAGCTGTTCGCTCGCGTTTTGCTCCGTTTGTCGATTTCCCGATCATCTTTGCTTCTGCACTGACTAAACAACGTATTCTGAAAGTGCTTGAAGAAGCACGTAGTGTGTATGAAAACCGGACGACAAAGATTCCGACCGCACGTTTGAATGAAGAAATGCTTCCGTTGATCGAGGCTTATCCGCCTCCTTCCAATAAAGGTAAGTATATCAAAATTAAATATATCACACAGTTGCCGAACACACAAGTGCCTTCATTTGTATATTTCGCCAACTTGCCGCAGTATGTGAAAGAGCCATACAAACGTTTCCTCGAAAATAAGATGCGTGAGAAATGGAATCTGACAGGTACGCCGGTTAATATTTATATTCGACAGAAATAAAATTCACCACAGAGGACACAGAGAAATAATAAATCAAAGACACGGACTGTCTCAACTATATAAATATAGATTGGGGCAATCCGTGTCTTCTTATAAAATAAAACTCTGTGTCCTCCGTGTCCTCTGTGGTGAACCTATTTTTCCAACTGGAAATCTTTTCGGCGTAACACGAAACTATTACTCAAGTATTTTTCACGCACAATCTGATTTTCCGATAGTTCTTCCGGTGTCCCCTGGAAAAGGATCTTTCCTTCGAACAGCAGATAGGCGCGGTCTGTGATACTAAGCGTCTCCTGTACGTTGTGGTCGGTAATCAGGATTCCGATATTCTTGTCTTTCAGTTTCCATACAATTTGCTGGATATCTTCTACGGCAATCGGGTCGACACCGGCAAACGGTTCGTCAAGCATGATGAATTTGGGGTCGATGGCAAGACAACGGGCAATTTCTGTACGGCGGCGCTCACCTCCCGACAACTGGTTACCTTTATTTTTGCGTACCTTTTGCAGGCGGAACTCTGCAATCAGGCTTTCGAGTTTCTCTTTTTGATATTCTTTGGGCTTGTTGGTCATTTCCAGTACAGAGGCGATATTATCTTCCACGCTCATCTGGCGGAAAACGGAAGCTTCCTGTGCAAGGTAGCCGATTCCTGTTTGTGCGCGTTTGTAAACCGGATATTTGGTAATCTCCAAGTCATCGAGGAAAATACGTCCTTCATTAGGAGTAATCAGCCCTACAGTCATATAGAATGAAGTCGTCTTACCGGCACCGTTCGGTCCCAGCAAACCTACAATCTCACCCTGCTTCACATTGATGGAAACGTGGCTTACAACGGTTCGTTTACCGTACTTTTTAACCAAGTCTTCCGTGCGGAGCACCATCTTGCTTTCTTCCATATTCTAGTTATTTTGCGGCAAATGTAGTAAAAATAAGCTGAAATAATGTACATTTGCAGACAAATAGTGTGAGTTATGATAAAAGCATTGAGAACCGTCGGGAGATATTTTATACTGATGGGACGGACTTTTTCCCGCCCCGAGCGTATGCGTATGTTCTTCCGGCAATACCTTAACGAGTTGGAGCAGCTAGGTGTGAACTCCATCGGTATTGTGCTGTTGATTTCGTTTTTCATTGGCGCAGTGATTACCATTCAGATTAAGTTGAATATCGAAAGTCCATGGATGCCCCGCTGGACAGTGGGATATGTGACACGTGAAATTATGTTGCTGGAATTTTCTTCCTCCATCATGTGCTTGATTCTTGCCGGAAAAGTCGGGTCGAATATCGCTTCCGAATTAGGAACGATGCGGGTGACACAACAGATTGATGCGCTCGAAATTATGGGTATCAATTCGGCGAACTACCTGATTTTGCCTAAGATTACGGCGATGGTGACTGTTATCCCTATTCTAGTGACGTTTAGTATCTTTGCCGGAATCATCGGTGCCTTTTGCACATGTTGGTTTGCCGGGGTTATGAATGCTGTCGATCTCGAATATGGTTTGCAGTATATGTTTAACGAATGGTTTATCTGGGCGGGTATCATCAAATCCCTCTTTTTTGCGTTTATCATTGCAAGTGTGTCCGCTTTCTTCGGATACACGGTAGAGGGAGGTTCGATTGCTGTAGGAAAGGCTTCTACGGATGCCGTAGTGTCCAGCAGTGTATTGATTCTGTTTTCAGACTTGATATTAACTAAACTTTTGATGGGATGATTGAGATTAAAGAACTTTATAAATCATTTGATGACAAGACAGTATTGAGTGATATCAATGCTGACTTTGAAAATGGAAAGACAAACTTGATTATCGGTCAGAGTGGTTCCGGTAAGACGGTGTTGATGAAATGTATTGTAGGATTGCTGACTCCGGAGAAAGGAGAAGTCTTGTATGACGGACGTAACCTTGTCCTGATGGGGAAGAAGGAGAAGAAGATGCTTCGCAAGGAAATGGGAATGATTTTCCAGAGTGCGGCTCTTTTTGACTCTATGACCGTATTTGATAATGTGATGTTTCCACTGAATATGTTTAGCAACGATATCTTGCGTGACCGGGTCAAACGGGCGATGTTCTGTCTGGATCGTGTGAATCTGGGGGAAGCGAAAGATAAGTTTCCGGGAGAAATCAGTGGTGGTATGCAGAAGCGTGTCGCTATTGCGCGTGCGATTGCCTTGAATCCGCAATATCTGTTTTGTGATGAGCCGAACTCGGGGCTGGACCCGAAAACGTCATTGGTGATTGATGATCTGATCCACGATATTACGCAAGAATATAACATGACGACCATTATCAATACGCATGATATGAACTCTGTATTGGGGATTGGTGAGAAGGTGATTTATATTTATGAGGGACATAAAGAGTGGGAAGGTACGAAAGATGACATCTTTACTTCTACCAATGAACGACTGAATAACTTTATCTTTGCTTCCGACTTGCTCCGTAAGGTGAAGGACGTGGAAGTGCAAGGAATGGAAGGGTAATAAAAAAACTTCTGTCATCAGGTGACAGAAGTTTCTTTTTTCTTAGCTATGTTAGCGTCGGCAATTAAGCTCTAGGTCTAGCTTCTTTAACTACCATTGTACGACCCATGTATTCAGCTCCGTTCAATTCAGCAATAGCTTTTGCAGCTGCAGCGTCGTCTTCCATTTCGATGAAAGCGAATCCTTTGGATTTACCGGTTTCACGGTCCATAACAACTTTAACTGATGATACTGCTCCGTAATCTTCCATCACTTGTTGCAGATCTCCTTCCTTAACACGGTAGTTAAGGTTTCCAACATAAATGTTCATAATGAAAATGATAAAAAAATAAATAAATGAATAAAACTCTCTGGATAGATGGTTACTAATAAAAAGATTAAAACGACAGAGAGTTTACAAATGCGTTCTGGTAACGGAAGTAAAAACCTTGTAATCAAATCGAGAAACTAATGGTCCATCAATCCGCAACAAAGAAAAGAATAATTTTTGGATTAACCATCTTTTTGGAAAGTTAATTTGCGGATTATCAGAGAAAAAAAGTTCTTTCCTTTTCTCTTGAAAGAAAAGAAAGAACCAAGGAAAAGTTGGAGAAAGCCCTTACGCTCGGTATCCTCAAGCGAGCTTGCGGCTACACTCATTAAATCGGGCTTTTCAAGGCTGACTTTTTTCTCCTACTCGCTTCCTACACTACGCTAAAGGGCAGAAACTCGTTACGCTCAAACAATCTGCCCTTCTTAACGCTCCGTTACGGGCACTCGCTTGACGGAGAAAAAAGTAGGCCGGGGGAACCTGGCGGGGTGGGTGTTGATGGGGAATTTTCATTGTTTAGGTGTGGGTATGAGCAGAATATCAGTGAAATATCAATAAAAGATGTGTGAAAGATGGGTGGCGTTGCTGAAATAAATCTGCAATGTCTTTTGAAATTTGAAAGATTAGCACTAATTTTGCACCCTCTTTGAGTATAGAACAAAGTATAAATCAAATAAATAATTGTCAGAATGAACGTTTCATTACAAAACATTGACAAAGTAAGCGCAGAGCTTACTGTAAAGCTTGAGAAAGCCGATTATCAGGAGAAAGTAGATAAAGAGTTGAAGTCGCTCCGTCAGAAGGCACAGATTCCGGGATTCCGTAAAGGTATGGTTCCGACAAGTCTTATTAAAAAGATGTATGGTAAGTCGGTAATTGCAGAGGTTGTGAATAAGGCACTGCAAGAAGCTGTTTACAATTATATTAAAGAAAATAAGGTGAATATGTTGGGCGAGCCGTTGCCTAACGAAGAAAAGCAACAGAATATTGATTTCGATACAATGGAAGAATTCGATTTCGTATTCGACATCGCTTTGGCACCTGAATTTAAAGCAGAAGTAAGTGCTAAAGATAAAGTGGATTATTATACTATCGAAGTTTCTGACGAAATGATCGACAACCAGGTGAAGATGTATACTCAACGCACTGGCAAGTATGATAAGGTAGACTCTTACGAAGATAATGATATGCTGAAAGGTCTGCTGGCACAGTTGGATGAAGAAGGTAACACAAAAGAAGGTGGTATTCAGGTAGAAGCTGCTGTGTTGATGCCTGCTTACATGAAGAACGACGATCAGAAAGCTATTTTTGCTAATGCAAAAGTAAATGATGTATTGGTGTTCAATCCGAATGTGGCTTATGACGGACATGCTGCCGAACTGGGTTCTTTGTTGAAGATTGACAAGGAAATCGCAAAAGACGTGAAATCTGATTTCAGCTTCCAGGTAGAAGAAATCACTCGTTTTGTTCCGGGTGAATTGACTCAGGAAGTATTCGACCAGGCATTCGGCGAAGGTGTTGTGAAGACTGAAGAAGAATTCCGCGCTAAGATTAAAGAAGAAATCGCAGCTAGATTTGTGGCTGACAGCGATTATAAATTCCTGATCGACATTCGTAAGGTGATGATGGAAAAAGTAGGTAAGCTGGAATTCTCTGATACCCTGCTGAAACGTATCATGTTGCTGAACAACGAAGAAAAGGGAGAAGAATATGTTGCTGAAAACTATGATAAGAGCATCGAAGAACTGACTTGGCACCTGATTAAGGAGCAGTTGGTTGAAGCAAACGATATCAAAGTAGAACAGGAAGATGTTCTGAAGATGGCTAGAGAAACAACGAAGGCACAGTTTGCTCAATACGGTATGTTGTCTATTCCTGACGATGTGCTTGACAACTATGCACAGGAAATGTTGAAGAAGAAAGAAACTATCAATAATTTGGTAAGTCGTGTGGTAGAAGTGAAGCTTGCTGCTGCTCTGAAAGCGCAGGTTACTTTGGAAAACAAGAACGTTTCGATCGAAGAATTCAATAAAATGTTTGAGTAATCATTCGGTTGAATAAAATATAAAGTCACAGAAACACAGAGTTTTTATAAAATTATAACTCTGTGTTTTTTTGTGTCTCTGTATTCTTTTTCGTTTCTTTGTACTTACGTTTATTTTTAATTTATAAGAAAGGAACAATTAACATGGATGATTTTAGAAAATATGCAACCAAGCATTTAGGGATGAATGGCATGGTATTGGATGATGTGATTAAGTCGCAGGCCGGGTATTTGAATCCCTATATTCTGGAAGAAAGACAGTTGAACGTAACTCAACTCGACGTTTTCTCCCGTTTGATGATGGACCGCATCATTTTCCTCGGTACACAAGTTGATGACTATACAGCTAATACGCTTCAGGCACAGTTGTTGTATCTGGATTCTGTGGATCCGGGTAAGGATATCTCTATCTATATCAACTCTCCGGGCGGAAGTGTATATGCCGGACTGGGCATTTATGATACGATGCAGTTTATTTCAAGTGATGTTGCTACCATCTGTACAGGTATGGCAGCTTCAATGGCGGCTGTATTGCTGGTTGCCGGTGCTGAAGGCAAACGTTCTGCATTGCCTCACTCACGTGTGATGATTCATCAGCCGATGGGTGGTGCGCAAGGACAAGCGTCAGACATTGAAATCACAGCGCGTGAGATTCAGAAATTGAAGAAAGAACTTTATACGATCATCGCTGATCATTCGCATACTGATTTCGATAAAGTATGGGCGGACTCTGACCGCGACTACTGGATGACAGCTCAGGAAGCGAAAGAGTACGGTATGATTGATGAGGTATTGATTAAGAAATAAAAATGGCTGATTCAAAAACAAAGAAAAGATGTAGCTTCTGTGGACGGTCGGAGAATGAAGTCGGATTCCTGATTACGGGAATGAATGGCTATATTTGCGACAGCTGTGCTACCCAGGCTTATGAGATTACTCAGGAGGCATTGGGAGAAGGCAAGAAAAGCACAGGAGCTACCAAACTCAACTTAAAAGAACTACCCAAGCCGGTAGAAATCAAGAAATTCCTCGACCAGTATGTGATCGGACAGGATGATGCGAAACGCTTCCTTTCCGTATCGGTCTATAACCATTATAAACGCCTGTTGCAAAAAGACAGCGGTGATGATGTGGAGATTGAAAAGTCGAACATTATTATGGTGGGCAGTACCGGAACCGGAAAAACATTGCTAGCACGCACGATTGCCAAGTTACTGCACGTGCCGTTTACCATTGTAGATGCTACGGTGCTGACGGAGGCCGGTTATGTGGGCGAAGATATCGAAAGTATTTTAACCCGTTTGCTTCAGGTAGCAGATTATAATGTACCTGAAGCAGAACAGGGTATCGTGTTTATCGACGAGATCGACAAAATTGCCCGTAAAGGAGATAACCCTTCGATCACTCGCGACGTGAGCGGTGAGGGTGTACAGCAGGGATTATTGAAATTGCTCGAAGGTTCTGTAGTGAATGTACCTCCCCAGGGAGGCCGTAAGCATCCGGACCAGAAGATGATTCCGGTAAATACCAAGAATATTCTCTTTATCTGTGGCGGTGCGTTCGACGGTATCGAGAAGAAGATCGCCCAACGGTTGAACACCCATGTCGTAGGTTATACGGCATCGCAGAAAACAGCGACGGTGGACAAGAATAACATGATGCAGTACATCGCTCCGCAGGATTTGAAGTCATTCGGACTGATTCCCGAAATTATCGGACGTCTTCCGGTACTGACCTATTTGAATCCGCTGGATCGGGATGCGCTTCGTGCGATCCTTACCGAACCGAAAAACTCTATCATCAAACAATACATCAAACTGTTTGAAATGGATGGTATCAAGCTGACATTTGAAGATGATGTCTTCGAATATATCGTTGACAAGGCGGTAGAATATAAGCTGGGTGCCCGCGGATTGCGCTCTATTGTGGAAACAATCATGATGGATGTCATGTTTGAAATCCCTTCAGAGAACAAAAAAGAGTATAAGGTGACGCTGGATTATGCAAAGATGCAACTGGAAAAAGCGAATATGGCACGACTACAAACTGCTTAAAATCAAAGAGTAAGGCTACAGAAAATGATCGTAACTGTATTTTCTTGAAAATATTAGTCGCATTTTGCTTGGTAATTACGAAGTTGTTTATAACTTTGTTTGGCTCTCTTGAAGAAGAGAACATACTTAAAGTTAAACCATGAACTGAATAAAACAACCTAAGTTAAGATGGCAAGGAAGATTAATTTAACAGATGAACTGAAAAAGTATTTCGGATTTAATAAGTTCAAGGGAAACCAGGAAGCGATCATTAATAACTTGCTCGATGGTAAAGATACCTTTGTACTGATGCCTACCGGTGGCGGGAAATCTTTATGCTATCAGCTACCTTCGCTCTTGATGGAAGGTACAGCAATCGTAATTTCTCCGCTTATTGCGTTGATGAAGAATCAAGTGGATGCAATGCGCAATTTCAGTGAAGAAGATGGCGTCGCCCATTTTATCAATTCTTCATTAAACAAAGGTGCGATAGACCAAGTGAGGTCGGACATCCTTGCCGGAAAGACAAAATTGCTATATGTAGCGCCGGAGTCGCTGACGAAAGAAGAAAACGTAGAGTTTTTGCGTTCGGTAAAGATTTCGTTTTATGCAGTGGATGAAGCTCATTGTATTTCGGAATGGGGTCATGACTTTCGACCGGAATACCGGCGGATTCGCCCTATTATCAATGAAATAGGAAAAGCTCCGTTGATTGCGCTTACCGCAACAGCGACACCGAAGGTGCAGCATGATATCCAGAAAAATCTGGGAATGGTAGATGCTCAAGTCTTTAAATCTTCGTTCAACCGTCCGAACCTTTATTATGAGGTACGTGCGAAGACCGCTAATATTGACAGGGATATTATCAAGTTTATCAAAAACAATCCGGAGAAATCAGGCATTATCTATTGCCTTAGCCGGAAAAAAGTGGAGGAACTTGCCGAAATCCTGCAAGCAAACGGTATCAATGCACGTCCTTATCATGCTGGTATGGATTCGTTGACCAGGACTAAGAATCAGGATGATTTCCTGATGGAAAAAGTGGACGTTATTGTAGCAACTATCGCTTTCGGTATGGGAATTGACAAGCCGGATGTGAGGTTTGTGATTCACTACGATATTCCAAAGAGTCTGGAAGGGTATTACCAGGAGACCGGGCGCGCCGGTAGAGATGGCGGTGAAGGTCAGTGCATAACCTTTTATACAAACAAAGACTTGCAGAAACTGGAAAAGTTCATGCAAGGAAAACCTGTGGCAGAGCAGGAAATTGGCAAGCAGCTTCTGTTGGAAACCGCTGCTTATGCCGAATCTTCCGTATGCCGACGCAAGACGTTGCTACATTATTTCGGTGAAGAATATACGGAAGAAAATTGTGGAAATTGTGACAACTGTTTAAACCCTAAAAAACAAGTGGAGGCTCAAGAGTTATTGTGTGCCGTGATTGAAGCGATTATCGCGGTGAAAGAAAATTTTAAGGCAGATTATATTATAGACATACTACAAGGTAAAGAAACTTCCGAAGTACAGGCGCATTTGCATGAAGACCTCGAAGTCTTCGGCTCCGGTATGGGTGAAGAGGATAAGACATGGAACGCAGTGATTCGTCAGGCGCTGATTGCAGGTTACTTGAGCAAAGATGTGGAGCATTACGGACTCCTGAAAGTGACGGAGGAAGGGCATAAGTTCCTGAAGAAGCCGAAGTCATTCAAGATTACCGAGGACAATGACTTCGAAGAGACGGAAGAAGAAGTGCCGGCACGTGGCGGTGGTTCCTGTGCGGTGGACCCGGCTCTTTATTCTATGTTGAAGGACTTGCGGAAGAAACTCTCGAAGAAACTGGAAGTACCGCCTTATGTGATCTTCCAGGATCCGTCTTTGGAAGCGATGGCTACCATTTATCCGGTGACATTAGACGAGTTGCAGAATATACCTGGCGTAGGTGCCGGAAAAGCAAAACGTTACGGTGAAGAGTTCTGTAAATTAATCAAACGCCACTGTGAAGAGAACGAGATAGAACGCCCTGAAGACCTGCGGGTACGTACGGTTGCCAATAAATCTAAGATGAAGGTAGCTATTATTCAGGCTATCGACCGTAAAGTGGCGTTAGATGATATCGCTCTTTCCAAAGGGATTGAATTTGGTGAACTGTTGGACGAGGTAGAAGCCATCGTTTATTCGGGAACCAAGCTGAACATAGATTACTTCCTGGAAGAAATCATGGACGAAGATCATATGCTCGATATCTACGATTATTTCAAAGAATCTACCACTGATAAGATTGATGATGCGCTTGATGAATTAGGCGATGACTTTACGGAAGAGGAAGTTCGCTTGGTACGTATTAAGTTCATCTCTGAAATGGCTAATTAAAAAAGCGAAAAAAAATAGGCGTGCAGGTATGCGGTTTTGAATAAAAACCGTATATTTGCACGCAATAAATTTTAAACGCATAGCCCTATGTCATTTATTGCTGATAAGATTGTAATGGATGGGTTGACTTACGATGATGTATTGTTGATCCCCGCTTATTCTGAAGTTTTACCGCGCACTGTCGATCTCTCGACAAAGTTTTCAAAAAACATTGAGTTAAAAATACCTTTTGTGACGGCTGCCATGGATACGGTTACCGAAGCGAAAATGGCTATTGCCATTGCCCGTGAAGGTGGTATCGGTGTGATTCACAAAAATATGTCTATCGAAGAACAGGCAAGACAAGTTGCTATCGTAAAGCGTGCCGAAAATGGTATGATTTATGACCCTGTAACGATCAAAAGAGGTTCTACTGTTCAGGATGCACTGGACATTATGGCAGAATATAAAATCGGTGGTATCCCTGTGGTAGATGATGAAGGTTATCTGGTGGGTATTGTTACCAACAGAGATTTGCGTTTCGAAAGAGACATGGCAAAACATATTGATCTTGTCATGACTCCGAAAGAAAGATTGGTGACTACCAACCAGTCTACAGACTTGGAATCTGCTGCACAGATTCTTCAGAAACATAAGATTGAGAAACTTCCGATTGTCGGAATGGATGGAAAGTTGATCGGTCTTGTCACTTATAAAGATATTACAAAAGCAAAAGATAAACCGATGGCTTGTAAAGATGCCAAAGGTCGTCTGCGTGTAGCTGCCGGTGTAGGTGTTACTGCCGATACATTGGAGCGTATGCAAGCATTGGTGGATGCCGGTGCGGACGCAATCGTGATTGATACAGCTCACGGACACTCTAAATTTGTGATTGAAAAACTGAAAGAAGCAAAGAAACGCTTCCCGAATATTGATATTGTGGTAGGTAACATTGCTACCGGAGAAGCTGCCAAAGCTTTGGTGGAAGCTGGTGCGGATGCTGTGAAAGTAGGTATCGGTCCGGGTTCTATCTGTACAACTCGTGTGGTTGCCGGTGTAGGTGTTCCGCAGTTATCTGCTGTCTATGATGTTGCAAAAGCGTTGAAGGGTACAGGTATTCCTTTGATTGCCGATGGTGGTTTGCGTTATTCGGGCGACGTGGTGAAAGCGTTGGCCGCTGGAGGATATTGCGTAATGATCGGATCATTAGTTGCCGGAACAGAGGAATCTCCGGGTGACACTATTATCTTCAATGGTCGTAAATTCAAATCCTATCGTGGTATGGGTTCGTTGGAAGCAATGGAGAATGGTTCGAAAGACCGCTACTTCCAGAGTGGAACTGCTGATGTGAAGAAGCTTGTTCCGGAAGGAATCGCTGCCCGTGTTCCTTATAAAGGTACGCTTTTCGAAGTTGTTTATCAACTGAGTGGTGGTTTGCGTGCAGGTATGGGATACTGCGGTGCTGCCAATATTGAGAAACTTCATGACGCTAAATTTACCCGCATTACCAATGCAGGTGTAATGGAAAGTCATCCGCACGACGTGACGATTACTAGTGAATCGCCGAACTATAGTCGTCCGGAGTAATAGATAAATACGGTGAACTAGTAACGGTGAACGGTGAACAGGCTGTGTTGTCAGCAGGGTGTTCACTGCTCACCGTTTGTTATTTATCTGTTATTGTCATGATGCTTGTTGTTTAATTGATCGGAAAGAAAATAAAATAGATGATGAAAAGAAGCCTGTTGTTGGGATGTATTTCTCTTTTTGTAGTCGTGGCCTTTGCGCGGGAAGATCCCGTATTGATGCGTGTGAACGGAAGAGAGATACTCCGTTCGGAATTTGAATATGCGTACCACCGTTATGCGGAACGTTCAAATGTCGAACTTTCACCGAAAGAGTATGCAGCACTTTTCGTTCAATCGAAATTGAAAGTGGAAGCTGCCAGGGCTGCCGGACTTGATACGACTTCTGTTTTTCGTAAACAACAGGAGAAATGCCGGACCGAATTGGTGGAATCTTATCTGATAGACAGGCAAGTGATGGATAGCTGTGCCCATGCTATCTATCAGAAAATGGGACTGAAGGCACGTAGCGGCAGGGTACAGGTGATGCAGATTTTCAAACGTTTGCCGCAGATAATCACTTCCAGGCATTTAGAAGAAGAAAAAACGCGGATGGATTCTATATACCGGGTGATACAGAATCAGCCGGATTTGAATTTTAACCGTTTGGTCGAAATATACTCGGATGATAAGCAAAGTAGATGGATTGAATGTCTGGAAACAACGAGTGAGTTTGAGAATGTTGCTTTCTCTTTGGCAAAAGGTATGGTATCCCAGCCTTTTTTCACTCCTGAAGGGATTCATATCTTGAAAGTGGTCGATCGGGAGGAAACGGCTGCTTATGAAAATGTCAGTGTCAGATTAATGGAACGGTTACGGCGCAAGGAAATTTTGGACAAAGGTACAGGTGCGGTGCTCGAGCGATTGAAAAAAGCATGGCAGTATATTCCCAATCAGGCGGCAATGGAAGAATTGCTGGCGAAAGGCCGTACAGAACAAACCCTGTTTACGATTGACGGACAAGCGTACACCGGAACTATGTTCACTCATTTTGCCTCTTCCCATCCTCAAGCTGTCAAACGGCAGTTGGAAGGATTTATAGCCAAGTCATTGCTGGATTATGAAAGCCGGAACATCGATAAAAAGCATCCTGAAATACCTTATGCCTTGCGGGAATCTGATGAAAACTATTTGGTGGAAGAGATGACACGTCAGAAAATAGATTTGCCCGCAGCCAATGACCGCGCGGGATTGGCTACTTATTTTAAATTTCATTCGTCGGATTATCGGTGGGAGAGTCCCCGGTATAGAGGAGTCGTGCTTCATTGCGTTGATAAAAAGACGGCAAAGCAAGCCAAAAAAATGCTGAAGAAAGTGCCGGAAAAAGAGTGGGCGGAAAAGCTTCGGCAAACTTTTAATACATCCGGGGAGGAAAAGATACAAGTTGAACAAGGAATTTTTGCCGACGGAGACAATAAATATATAGATAAACTGGTTTTTAAGAAGGGTGATTTTGACCCTTTGGTGTCTTATCCTTTTACTATTGTTGTAGGCAAAAAAATGAAAGGTCCGGAGGATTATCGGGAAGTAATTGATCGGGTTCGAAAGGATTATCGAAGCTATCTTGACACGTGCTGGATGCGGGAATTGAGTGAGTCCGGTAAGGTTGAAATAAACCAAGAGGTTTTAAAAACAGTTAATAATAACTGATGTAACCGATTATTCACTATCTTCGTACCTTAAATAAGTAGATTTTAGTTGCCGATGCGAATATTAGTCCTCTTACTGATTACCCTTCTTGGTTGTGGAGCGTGCAAGGAACAGCGCGACCACAAAGGAAAGACTCCTTTGGTAGAGGTGGACGGTAACTTTTTATATAAAGAAGATTTGATGTCCGTGCTTCCGGTCGGATTGTCAAAAGATGATAGCATTCTCTTCGCCGAGCACTATATTCGTAGTTGGGCGGAAGAGATTTTATTGTATGAGAAAGCTGCGAACAATATCCCTGATAATGTGGATGTAGACAAACTGGTGGAGAATTATCGGAAAGCGTTGATCATGCATACTTATCAGCAGGAGTTGATTAACCAGAAGTTGACGAATGATATTTCCGAACACGAGATAGCAGAGTATTACGGCAAAAACAAGGAATTGTTTAAACTGGAAAGTCCGTTGATTAAGGGATTGTTTATTAAAGTGCCGTTGACAGCTCCGCAGTTGAACAATGTGCGCAGATGGTATAAGTCGGAAAAACAGGATGCTATTGAGAGTCTGGAAAAATATAGTTTGCAGAATGCGGTGAAATATGAATATTTCTATGATAAATGGGTGTCCGTGACCGATGTCCTGGACATGATTCCGTTGAAAGTAGAAGCACCGGAAGAGTACGTAAACAAACACCGTCAGGTAGAATTGAAAGATACGGCTTATTATTATTTCCTGAATGTGAGCGATTATCGCGGAGTTGGTGAGGAGAAACCGTATGAATTTGCCCGGTCGGAAGTGAAAGACTTACTGGTGAATCAGAAACGGGTGAGCTTTATGGAACAGGTAAAGAACGACTTGTATCAGCAGGCGGTAAGTAAGAAGAAGATTATATATAATTATTAAATACAAAGAATGAAGAAGTTTGTGAACTTTAGATTTGTTGTTACCCTTGTCCTGGCAATATTTGCTAATGTGGCAACCTATGCACAAGATAATGTGGTTGATGAAGTAGTTTGGGTTGTAGGTGACGAAGCTATTTTAAAATCAGATGTAGAAGAGGCCCGTATGGATGCCTTGTATAATGGACGCAGATTCGAAGGCGATCCTTATTGTGTAATTCCTGAAGAGATTGCTGTGCAGAAGTTATTCCTGCATCAGGCAAAGTTGGACAGTATCGAGGTTTCCGAAGCGGAAATCATTCAGCGTGTGGATATGATGACCAATATGTACATCCAGCAGATCGGTTCCAGAGAGAAAATGGAGGAGTATTTCAATAAAACATCCACCCAGATTCGTGAGACTTTGCGTGATAATGCACGTGACGGATTGACGGTTCAGAAGATGCAGCAGAAACTGGCAGGAGATATCAAAGTGACTCCGGCAGAAGTACGCCGTTATTTCAAAGACCTTCCACAGGATAGCATCCCTTACATTCCTACACAGGTGGAAGTGCAGATTATTACTTTGCAACCCAAAATACCCGTTTCGGAAATTGAGGATGTAAAGAAGACACTGCGTGATTATACGGATCGTGTGACAAAAGGAGAAATCGACTTCTCCACATTGGCACGTTTGTATTCTGAAGACAAGGCTTCTGCCATTAAAGGTGGTGAATGTGGATTTATGGGACGTGGTATGATGGACCCCGCTTATGCGAATGTGGCATTCAGCTTGCAGGACCCGAAGAAAGTTTCCAAAATTGTAGAATCGGAATTTGGTTTCCATATTATCCAGTTGATTGAGAAGCGTGGTGACCGTGTTAATACTCGCCATATCCTGTTGCGTCCGAAAGTATCGGAAAAAGAACTGACCGAGGCTTGTGCCCGTCTGGATTCTATTGCAGATGATATTCGTGCTAACAAATTCACATTTGATGATGCGGCTGCCGTTATCTCACAAGATAAGGATACCCGTAACAATCATGGTATCATGGTGAACATCAATGAACATTCAGGTATCACTACCTCTAAGTTCCAGATGCAGGATCTTCCTCAAGACGTTGCTAAGGTAGTGGATAAGATGAATGTTGGCGAGATTTCCAAAGCTTTTACAATGATTAATGAGAAAGATGGAAAAGAAGTATGCGCTATCGTGAAATTGAAAACGAAAATCAATGGTCATAAAGCAACCATCGCGGAAGACTATCAGGATCTGAAAGAAATCGTAATGGATAAGCGTCGCGAAGAGGTGTTGCAGAAATGGATTCTGAACAAGCAAAAACACACTTATGTACGCATCAACGAAAACTGGCAGAAGTGTGACTTCAAGTATCCGGGTTGGGTCAAGAATGACTGATATAACCTTGCTTTGACTTTATATGCTGAAAAAGAATAAGAAAAATAAACAACAAGACAGGCATAGATGGCTCCTTATAGGCTTTCTATGCCTGTTTGGTGTATGTCTTGCGCAAGACAACAAGAAGCAACCGGAGAATAAAAAGACCAAAGTTTACTTGCTTCATGCTGACGAAGGACAGGCGGATAAGCTGGCACGTCCGGATGTGCAGGTGTTGATTGGTAACGTGAAGTTGCGCCATGACAGTATGTATATGTACTGTGACAGTGCACTGATTTTTGAGAAAACCAACTCCGTAGAAGCCTTCAGTAATGTGCGTATGGAACAGGGAGATACCTTGTTCATCTATGGTGATTATCTTTATTATGACGGAATGACGCAAATTGCGCAACTTCGTGAAAATGTGAAGATGATTAACCGGAACACTACTTTGCTGACGGACAGTTTGAACTATGACCGTCTCTACGACCTCGGATATTATTTCGAGGGAGGAACTTTGATGGATGAAGAGAATGTACTGACTTCTGACTGGGGTGAATATAGCCCTGCAACGAAACAGTCGGTATTCAACCATGATGTGAAGCTGGTGAATCCTAAGTTTGTGTTGACCTCCGATACATTGAGGTATAATACGGAGAACAAAATAGCAGTGATTCTCGGACCTTCCAATATCGTCAGTGATAATAATCATATCTATTCGGAACGGGGATTCTATAACACATTGACCGAACAAGCGGAATTGTTGGACCGTTCGGTCCTGACCAATCAGGGGAAGAAACTTGTAGGCGACAGTCTCTTCTATGACCGGATAATCGGTTACGGAGAAGCATTCGATAATGTGAAGATGACAGATTCCATTAATAAGAATATGCTGACGGGTGATTATTGTTTCTATAATGAATTGACGGACTCCGCATTTGCAACAAAACGCGCTGTTGCTATCGATTATTCACAGGGAGACAGTCTTTATCTGCATGGAGATACTTTGCAGATGGTGTCCTATAATCTGAATACCGATTCTTTGTATCGGTTGATGAAGGCTTACCATAAAGTACGTATGTATCGTACAGATGTTCAGGGAGTATGTGACTCACTGGTTTATAATTCGAAAGATTCCTGTATGACCATGTATACTGACCCTATTCTTTGGAATGACGGACAGCAACTGCTTGGTGAGCAGATCAAGATTTATATGAATGACAGTACGATTGACTGGGCGCACATTATCAACCAGGCATTGACAGTAGAGATGAAAGACTCTATTCACTATAATCAAGTGTCCGGCAAGGAGATGAAAGCCTATTTCGTTAATGGAGATATGCGCCATATTGAGGTGATCGGTAATGTATTGACAGCTTTTTATCCTGAAGAGAAAGACAGTACGATGACCGGATTTAATTGTCTGGAAGGTAGTATGCTCCATCTTTATATGAAGGATAAGAAAATGGAAAAAGGACTCTTTATCGGCAAATCCAACGGAACGATGTATCCGATGGACCAGATACCGCCTGATAAACTGCGTCTTCCCACTTTTGCCTGGTTCGACTATGTCCGTCCGCTGAATAAGGACGATATTTTCAACTGGCGCAGCAAGCGTGCGGGAGAAACATTGAAGCCGACTACCGACCGGCGACCAAAGACAGAAAAGCGAAACTTAATAAATATGAAGTAGTATGGGAATGTTTAACTCAATGAGAAAGCCCCGGGGCTTTAATCATCAATACATTTATGTGGACGAGCGGAAAGAAAAGCTCGCTAAGATGGAGGAGAACGCCAAACGTGACTTGGGAATGCTGCCGGAGAAAGAATTTAATCCGGAAGATATTCGCGGTAAATTCGTCGAAGGTACTACACATTTGAAAAGAAGAAAAGCAAGTGGCCGCAAACCTGTCTCTTTCGGAATCATACTGATAATCATAGCCTTCCTTCTCTATCTGTGGCATTATTTAGCAACAGGAAGCTGGAGTTTTTAATTGTTAATTTACGAAGTATGAGCGATATCATTCATTTGTTACCTGATTCGGTAGCTAACCAGATTGCTGCCGGTGAAGTAATACAACGTCCGGCATCTGTTATCAAGGAGCTAGTGGAGAATGCGATTGATGCAGATGCGCAAAATATACATGTGTTAGTGACTGATGCGGGTAAAACCTGTATTCAGGTGATTGACGATGGAAAAGGAATGTCCGAAACGGATGCCCGTCTCTCTTTTGAGCGGCATGCTACTTCCAAGATACGGGAAGCTGCGGACTTGTTTGCTTTGCGTACCATGGGATTTCGCGGAGAAGCATTGGCATCCATCGCAGCAGTGGCGCAGGTAGAACTAAAGACGCGCCCGGAATCGGAAGAACTGGGAACGAAGCTGGTGATTGCAGGTTCTCAAGTGGAGAGTCAGGAGGCTATATCCTGTTCTAAAGGAAGCAACTTCTCTGTAAAGAACCTGTTCTTTAATGTGCCTGCCCGTCGTAAATTTCTAAAGGCTAATTCTACTGAATTGAGTAACATCCTTGCCGAATTTGAGCGTATCGCTTTGGTGCATCCGGAAGTTGCCTTTTCGCTTTATAGTAATGATTCGGAACTTTTCAATCTTCCGGTATCACAGTTGCGTCAGCGTATTCTTGCTATTTTCGGTAAGAAGCTCAACCAGCAATTACTGAATATAGACGTGAACACTACCATGGTGAAAATCTCCGGATATGTAGCCAAGCCGGAGACTGCCCGTAAGAAAGGAGCCCATCAGTATTTCTTTGTCAACGGACGCTATATGCGCCATCCTTATTTCCATAAGGCAGTCATGGAGGCTTATGAGCAGTTGATTCCCGTCGGTGAACAGATTTCTTATTTTATCTATTTTGATGTGGATCCGGCCAATATTGACGTAAATATTCATCCGACAAAGACCGAAATCAAGTTTGAGAATGAGCAGGCCATCTGGCAGATACTTTCAGCATCCGTTAAGGAATCGTTGGGTAAGTTCAGTGCTATCCCTTCCATTGATTTTGATACGGAGGATATGCCTGACATTCCGGCATTTGAGGAAAAGATATCTTCCGAACCTCCGAAGGTACATTATAATACAGAATATAATCCGTTTAAAGTCTCTACCGGTGGCGGCGGATCGTATAGCCGTTCGAAAGTAGAATGGGAGGATTTGTACGGAGGGCTGACAAAAGCCAGTAAGATGAATAATCCGCAGCCGGAACCCGAAATGGATTGGGCGGATTCTTCTATTGGAGGCGAATCGGCCTTTGTGGAAGAAAAGATAGAGACGATGACATCCGCTGCTTCTTCTACTTTGTATGCCAATGAACCGGTGATGGAAAAGGGGAATCAGCATTTACAGTTCAAAGGGCGGTTTATTCTGACTTCAGTTAAATCCGGTTTGATGTTAATCGACCAACACCGGGCACACATACGGGTGCTTTTTGATCGCTATATGATACAGATACAGCAGAAACAGGGAGTATCGCAGGGCGTTCTTTTTCCGGAAATATTACAATTACCGGCTTCGGAAGCTGCTGTTCTTCAAAGTATTATGGATGATTTGTCGGCAGTCGGCTTCGATTTGAGCAATCTGGGAGGCGGTAGTTATGCCATTAATGGTATTCCTTCGGGTATTGAAGGACTGAATCCGGTCGAGCTGGTGCGTAATATGCTACATACAGCGATGGAAAAAGGAAGTGACGTTAAAGAAGAGATTCAAAGTATTCTGGCAATTACATTGGCGCGGGCAGCGGCTATTGTCTACGGACAGGTGTTGAGTAATGAAGAAATGGTAAGCCTTGTAGACAACCTTTTTGCCTGTCCCTCACCGAATTACACACCCGACGGGAAAATCGTTTTGACAACTATTAAGGAGGAGGACATCGAAAGATTATTCAAATAAAACAAATAAATTCATCTTTTCCTAAAACCTTTTAGTCCAGTTCGTGTTATTTAAATAGTTCAACAAAGAAAAAGATTTAAATAACCACTTAACTATTAGGTATATGAAAAAGATTCTGATGTTGCTGGCATTTGCCGGCGTTGCGTCTGTCGCTTCTGCGCAGCAGACAATGACTGTAACTGAATACGAAGTGATTCAGGTGCAAGATAAATATCAAGTAATAACTAATCCTTTCTGGAGTAACTGGTTCTTCTCTGTAGGAGGAGGTGCTCAGGTATTGTATGGAAACAATGACCATATCGGTAAGTTCAGAGATCGTGTCGCTCCTACATTCAACGTGTCTGTTGGTAAATGGGTAACTCCGGGATTCGGATTGCGTTTGCAGTACAGCGGTCTACAGGCCAAAGGATTCACCACCAGCGAAACTGCTAATTATGTGGTTGGCGGTCCGAGAGAAGATGGCTCTTACAAACAAAGATGGGACTACATGAACTTGCATGGTGATTTGATGATTAACCTGAACGCACTTTTCGGTGGATACAATCCGAACCGTGTATATGAAATTATCCCTTATATTGGTGCCGGTTGGGCTCATGCTTATTCTCGTCCTCACACTAACTCCGCTACTTTCAATGCAGGTATTATCAACCGCTTCCGTTTGTCGAATGCTGTTGACTTGAACTTGGAATTGAGTGCAACAGGTCTGGAAGGCAAGTTTGACGGCGAACACGGAAGTAAACCTGATTACGATGGTATCTTAGGTGCTACTATTGGTGTAACTTATTATTTCCCAACTCGCGGATTCCAACGTCCGGTTCCACAGATTATCTCTGAACTTGAATTGAACCAGATGCGTAATCAGATGAATGCAATGGCAGCAGCTAATATGCAATTACAACAGCAGTTGGCAAATGCACAACAACCGGTTGAAGTAGAAGATACTGAAGAAGTTGTTATAACAGATACTAACATTGCTCCGCGTACTGTATTCTTCAAGATTGGTTCTGATAAATTATCTCCGCAGGAAGAAATGAACTTGTCATATCTTGCCAGCAAGATAAAAGATACTCCGAATGCTACATACACAATCAACGGATATGCAGACTCTGCAACAGGTACTCCGGCTTTCAACCAGAAGTTGAGCTTGGAACGTGCGCAAGTTGTTAAAGACCTGCTCGTTAAAAAGTATGGCATCTCTGCCGATAGATTGAAAGTTGCAGCCGGTGGTGGTGTTGACAAATTCGGTCAACCGATTCTGAACCGTGTAGTATTGGTCGAATCAGCACAGTAATCATATAATTTCAGTATCCGGCGATTCTTTGTGATCGCCTGCTGAAAGAGAGAAGGCGGCTGAAAGCGAATCCTGAAATAAGGTATTTTCGCTTTCAGCTGCCTTTTTATTAGTTTGGTAGAGAATGTGAATGCGAGTTGTAATTTTCCCATCCCCTTCACCTTTCTTCTGAACTCTCGATGAATACACTGTTTGCGGGTGAAGGAAGTCCTTTTCATTACTGTATTCATCACATTACATATCGAAAAAATGTCATTACAGTGTTTTCTAAAATCCTTGTATTAATTGGAGAAAACACTGCAATGTTTTTTTTAATCATCCCAATGAAAAAAATAATCTATTAGCATATTTGTTTTTGCTATTAGCATATTCCTGTTAGCTATAATGATATTCTGATTAGCTATAATGATATTGCATGCAAAGCAAAGTGAAAAAGCTGGTGTAAGAGTCGCCATTCACCCGCCAACTCTTTATTCATCGGGGGCCTGGGATAAAGGTAAAGGGCGATTGCTATCTTCAGACTTTGAGATCTGTAGTCTGATTTGTGTAATTGATGTAAACTTACATTGTTGCGATAATCCAAATAATTTAATAACAATTGATTGAGACTATTAATTATTATCTATATTTGTGATATCGAACTCAAATCTGGAATATTATGGACGATTTTAATACTGTATATGCGCTACTTGTTTTAGTTATGCTATTTGTGCTATTGAGTAGGTTGGATAATCGCTTCGGGAAAGTAGAGAGAGAATTGAATGAGATAAAGAAACGAATGGACGATTATCTCAAACTTCAGCAAAAGGCTGCTACTGAAGAGCATAAACCTAAAGAGGAAATAGTTGTAAAAGAAACAGAAGATGTCCCTTTGATCTCTCAAATGACAGAGCATGTTACGGTAATAAAGGCTGCACAACAAGGGAAAGTTGTTCCGGAAAAACAAGAATCGGTTGTTGAAACAGTACGTGAGACACTAGAAAAGACGGTTGAAACAGAACTGGAAGAAGTTTGTATTGAGGCTGTTCGAAAAGAATCTGCTAAATCTCCGACTGTTCCGGTTATCCCGGTTGCTCCGGCTGTTTCAAGACAAAAGAAGCAAGTGAATTACGAGAGGTTCATCGGTGAGAATCTCTTCGGAAAGATCGGTATCCTTATATTCGTCATCGGTGTAGGTTTCTTTGTGAAGTATGCTATTGATAAGAATTGGATCAATGAGACTTTCCGTACCGTACTTGGTTTCCTGACGGGAGCTGTATTGCTGGCCGTTGCCGAACGGTTGCAAAAGAAATATCGTACATTTAGCTCGTTACTTGCGGGTGGCGCTTTTGCTGTATTCTATCTTACGGTTGCCATTGCATTCCATTATTATCATATCTTCTCGCAGACTATGGCGTTTATCATTCTGATAGGCGTCACTGTATTTATGTCTGTTCTGTCTGTGGTGTACAATCGGCGTGAACTGGCTATCATTTCACTTGTCGGAGGATTTCTTGCACCTTTCATCGTGAGCAGTGGAGAGGGAAGTTATCTGGTACTGTTCACTTATGTAAGTATCCTGAATCTCGGTATGTTCGGACTTTCCATTTATAAGAAGTGGGGTGAGCTTCCGATTATCTCATTTGTCTTTACCTGGCTGATAATGGGAATCTTTCTTTTATTTAGTTATACCTCCAGTTCTACAGTTATTTCGGGGCACTTGTTTTTGTTTACCACTCTGTTTTATTTTATTTTTCTGCTTCCGGTGTTCTCCATTCTTCGTGGGGAAGATATGCGAACAATGAGTCGGGGACTGGTATTCGTCATTATAACGAATAATTTTATTTATTTGCTTTCGGGAGCTTTGTTCTTGCGGAATATGGGATGGTCTTTCAAAGCAAGCGGTTTGTTGAGCCTGTTTATCGCTCTTGTTAATTTAGGGCTGGTGCTTTGGTTATGGAAGAGCCGGAAGGACTATAAATTCTTGGTGTATACCACTTTGGGACTTGTGTTGACATTTGTCTCTATTACCGTCCCGATTCAGTTGGATGGAAATTATATAACATTAGTTTGGGCGTCAGAAATGGTGTTATTGTTATGGCTTTATATCAAGTCGAGAATCCGGGTATATGAATATGCGGCAAAGATACTGGTGGGACTCACCTTTATTTCTTACCTGATGGATATATATAATGTAGTAATGTATGAACATCATGTTGTCGGCACTATTTTCCTGAACAGTTCATTTGTCACCTCTTTGTTTGTAGGGCTGGCTACCGGAGCATTTGCTTTGTTGATGGGACATTATAGCTCATTCTTCTCTACAGCCCGTCAACTGAAATATGGTTTCTGGAATCCTTTCATGCTTTTTGTCTCTGTAGCTATACTCTATTATACATTTATGATGGAGTTCCACCTGCATTTTGAGGGAGCTACGAGGAGCGGAGCAATGTTCTTGTTTACTGCCATTGCCATTTCGAGTGTTTGTTATGCTTTCAGAAAAAGATTCCCGATCACCCGATATCTGACTTTCTATATGCTGGCTATTGGGGTAAATTCGCTTGTATACATCATAAATATATGGGGAGACCAATGGGAGAACATGGCTTTTGTGCCTGTTGTACTGCGATGGTTCACGGCAGCCTTTGTAATAGCGAATATCTATTATGTGGCACGCCAATACTATCTATTAATCGGCATCAAGAGTCGTTTCACTATTTATCTCAATATTCTGGTCACTCTTCTTTGGGTGACAATGGTGCGCTCTTTCCTCTGGCAGGTAGGAGTGGATGATTTCAGTGCCGGTCTTTCGCTTTCATTAAGTATTGCCGGATTTGTTCAGATGGGACTAGGGATGCGTTTGCATCAGAAAGTCATGCGCATGATAAGCCTTTCGACTTTCGGAATCGTTCTGCTTAAACTTGTATTTGACGATTTGTGGGCAATGCCTACTATTGGTAAAATCATTGTGTTCATCATTCTCGGACTGATATTACTGATACTTTCATTCCTTTATCAGAAACTAAAGGATGTATTATTCAAGAATGACGAAGATGAAGTTAGCTAAATCTTAAATTGTATATTATAATAAAGGCTGCCATTCTTTCTTAGAGTAGGCAGCCTTTACTTTATATGATACGTTTTTATGCAAACTTCCTTATTCCTGTGAGAAACGTTTTACCTGTTCCTCGATTAACTCCTTGTCATCGAAATAATTAATCTTCATTGCTTTTTTCACATCTGCCAAAGTCTCGGCAGCAGCAGCTCTGGCTACTTCGCATCCTTGCTGAAGCATGTCATAGATAGCCGGAATATCTTTGCTGAACTCTTTACGACGATTACGAATCGGTTCGAGTATTTCTTGCATAATAGAGTTTAGGAAACGTTTCACTTTTACGTCGCCCAGTCCGCCGCGTTGATAATGTGCTTTCAATTCTGCCAGATTCGGATAATCCGGTAAGTAGCGTTCGAAATGTTCGGGAAGGCAGAAAGCGTCAAGGTAAGTGAATACGGTGTTACCTTCAATCTTTCCCGGGTCTTGTACACGGAGATGTCCCGGATCGGTATACATACTCATAATCTTCTTCTGGATTTCTTCCGGTTCTTCCGAAAGGTAGATACAGTTTCCGAGTGATTTACTCATTTTAGCTTTACCGTCAGTTCCCGGAAGACGCAGGCAGGCTGCATTGTCCGGCAACAGGATTTCGGGTTCTACCAATGTCTCACCATATATATAGTTGAAACGGCGAACGATTTCACGAGCTTGTTCGAGCATTGGTTCCTGGTCTTCACCCACAGGGACAGTTGTTGCACGGAATGCTGTGATGTCCGCTGCCTGACTGATAGGATAAGTGAAGAAACCTACGGGAATACTAGCTTCAAAGTTACGCATCTGGATTTCCGATTTCACAGTCGGGTTACGTTGCAGTCGGGATACGCTTACAAGGTCCATATAATAGAAGCTAAGCTCGCATAATTCCGGAATTTGCGACTGTATGAAGATGGTAGCTTTAGACGGATCTATGCCACAAGCCAGATAGTCAAGGGCTACTTCAATTACAT
Organism: Bacteroides sp. BFG-637; assembly: GCF_024793605.1. Classification (NCBI taxonomy): domain Bacteria; kingdom Pseudomonadati; phylum Bacteroidota; class Bacteroidia; order Bacteroidales; family Bacteroidaceae; genus Bacteroides; species Bacteroides sp. BFG-637. The sequence goes on from NZ_JANUPD010000002.1 coordinate 2,738,443, forward strand.
TCTGACGCACCTTTTCCGGATTGTCTATATTGTCTGTCAATGCTTGCGAATCGGCAATGAAGATAAACATCTTGCTATAATCACCTGCGTTTTGCAGGTCAACTCTGCGTTTCAACGAACCTACATAGTGACCGATATGAAGTCTTCCGGTAGGACGGTCGCCCGTCAATATGATTTTTTCTTTTCCCATATTTTATTACCTTATTATATAATGGCAACAAAGATAAGGATAAAAACTGAAAGATACATCAAAATGTAGCTACTTCATGATTAATGCTTACTACTGTTAGTCTTGAAAATGAGCTATCTATCAGAAAATTATTAAAGAAAATATTCTGTTTACCGGATTAATTCAATATCTTTGTCGGTATCTAAAAACTTTTATATTATGAAAACGGGAAAACTACTAGGAATGTTGCTATTCGTTTTAGGTACATTCAGCCTGATAGGTTGTAATGATGAAATGACTGATGAGGAAGAAGGCTGGTATGATAGCATCCCGGATGGAAATTTCTTTTCGAGAGGTAACACGGTGCAATTTTACTATATAGATGAGAATGGAAACAGTCTGATAAATCCGGAGAATAAAGAAACTTTTCCTGTATCATGGAGAGAAGAAATAGAAAATCCGATAGAACGTACGGAAGATCTCCAGGAACATGGCAATTATAACGGTAACCATAACTGGATTCTTTATGACGAAGAGGAAAAACTCTACTATTGCACAGTGAGCGCTTATGGAGATGAAAGACAGAGCACTTATTCTTTTCCAATTTATGTAAATGGCGATAAGGATGGAATGCAAATCACCTATAAATATACGGATAGAGACATTGTTGGCGGTAAATATTGGGCAAAAATAATATCTTGGAAATATAATGGCGTACATGTTTACTCGGACGACGACGAACCATACAAGAAAGTATTCATTAAAAAAGCCAATGGAAAAACAACCGTTTCATTGACGCGGTAAACTATTTCGGTAAAAAAGTGAACGTTTCTTTTTGTCATGTGCAAAATATGTCGTTACTTTGCACAAATTTTGAAATCGACAATGAATCAACAGGAAATCAGAAGTAAGTATTATCTACATTCGGATGTTTTGCACCCGGAAACGGCAGACTTCTTCTCTTTTCTCCAAAAACGATATTTTAGTTCTTTGGTAATGCGTTAATCCTTTTTTGAGGGTAACGCATTTTTTTTATGGACGAACTTAGAAATAACAACTTATTATAACAACAAAAGAAATGGAAAAGGAAATCAAGAAAGTTCTCGTTTTGGGTTCTGGAGCACTCAAAATCGGACAAGCCGGAGAGTTCGACTACTCAGGCTCACAAGCACTGAAAGCTTTGAAAGAAGAAGGTATCAGCTCAGTATTGGTAAACCCGAACATCGCAACCATTCAGACTTCTGAAGGTATTGCCGATAAAGTGTATTTCCTTCCCGTAAATACTTATTTTGTAGAAGAAATTATCAAGAAAGAACGTCCTGATGGTATCTTGCTGGCATTCGGCGGACAGACTGCATTGAACTGCGGTGCGGAACTCTACACACAGGGTATTCTTGATAAATACGGAGTAAAGGTGCTTGGTACATCGGTAGAAGCTATCATGTATACAGAAGACCGTGATTTGTTCGTGAAGAAACTGAACGAAATCGAGATGAAGACTCCGGTTAGCCAGGCAGTAGAAAACATGGAAGATGCCATCGCTGCTGCACGCAGAATCGGTTATCCTGTCATGGTACGTTCTGCTTATGCATTGGGTGGTCTTGGTAGCGGTATCTGTGCCGACGAAGAAGAATTCCTGAAACTGGCTGAAAGTTCCTTTGCTTTCTCTAAACAAATTCTGGTAGAAGAATCTTTGAAAGGCTGGAAAGAAATCGAATTTGAAGTGATCCGTGACGCTAACGACCATTGCTTCACAGTAGCCAGCATGGAAAACTTTGACCCGCTGGGTATCCATACCGGTGAATCAATCGTTGTGGCTCCTACTTGTTCACTGGATGATAAAGAATTGACTCTGTTGAAAGAACTTTCTACTAAATGTATCCGTCACCTCGGCATCGTGGGTGAGTGTAACATTCAGTATGCTTTCAACTCTGATACGGACGACTACCGTGTGATTGAAGTAAATGCCCGTTTGAGCCGTTCTTCTGCATTGGCGTCTAAAGCTACCGGTTATCCGTTGGCATTCGTTGCTGCTAAAGTAGCACTCGGCTATACACTCGACCAGATCGGTGAAATGGGTACTCCGAATTCAGCATATTCAGCTCCTGAACTTGACTATTACATCTGTAAGATTCCTCGTTGGGACTTGACTAAGTTTGCCGGTGTATCTCGTGAGATCGGTTCAAGCATGAAGTCGGTAGGGTGAAATTATGTCTATCGGCCGTTCTTTCGAAGAAATCATCCAGAAAGGTCTTCGTATGATTGGTCAGGGGATGCACGGTTTCGTAGGTAACGACGAACTGCACTTTGACGATTTGGATAAAGAACTTTCCTGTCCGACTGACTTACGTATCTTCTCTATCGCACAGGCCATGGAAGAAGGTTACACTATCGAACGTATCCACGACCTGACTAAGATCGATCCCTGGTTCCTTGGCAAACTGAAAAATATCGTAGACTACAAAGCTAAATTGTCTGCTTATAATAAGGTAGAAGATATTCCGGCTGACGTGATGCGTGAAGCGAAGATCTTAGGTTTCTCTGACTTCCAGATTGCCCGCTTCGTCTTGAACCCGACTGGAAATATGGAGAAAGAAAACTTGGCTGTACGTGCTCATCGAAAAGCTTTGGGTATTCTTCCGGCTGTGAAACGTATCAATACCGTCGCTTCCGAACATCCGGAACTGACTAACTACCTGTATATGACTTATGCAGTAGAAGGTTATGATGTAAACTATTATAAGAATGAAAAATCAGTAGTGGTACTGGGTTCGGGTGCTTACCGCATCGGTAGCTCGGTTGAGTTTGACTGGTGTTCGGTAAATGCCGTTCAGACAGCCCGCAAGTTGGGTTACAAGTCAATCATGATCAACTACAACCCTGAAACGGTTTCTACTGACTATGATATGTGCGACCGTCTGTACTTCGACGAACTTTCGTTCGAACGTGTACTCGACGTAATCGATCTGGAACAACCTCGCGGTGTGATTGTCTCTGTAGGTGGACAGATTCCGAACAACCTGGCTATGAAACTTTACCGCCAGTCGGTTCCTGTACTAGGTACTTCTCCGATCTCTATCGACCGTGCTGAAAACCGTAACAAGTTCTCCGCTATGCTCGACCAACTAGGTATCGACCAACCGGCATGGATGGAACTTACTAGTCTCGAAGAGGTGAAAGGATTCGTAGAAAAAGTAGGCTATCCGGTATTGGTTCGTCCTTCTTATGTTCTTTCGGGAGCTGCAATGAATGTTTGCTACGATGATGAAGAATTGGAGAACTTCCTGAAGATGGCTGCCGAAGTTTCTAAAGAATACCCGGTAGTTGTTTCTCAATTCCTTGAAAATACAAAAGAAATTGAATTTGACGCTGTTGCCCAGAATGGTGAAGTGGTGGAATACGCAATTTCCGAACACGTGGAATTTGCCGGTGTGCACTCCGGTGACGCTACACTGGTATTCCCGGCACAGAAGATTTACTTTGCAACGGCACGCCGTATCAAGAAGATCAGCCGTCAGATTGCCAAAGAACTCAATATCTCCGGTCCGTTCAATATCCAGTTCCTGGCTCGTAACAACGAAGTGAAAGTTATCGAATGTAACTTGCGTGCTTCTCGTAGCTTCCCGTTTGTGTCTAAAGTTCTGAAACGTAACTTCATCGAAACAGCTACCCGTATCATGCTGGATGCTCCGTACTCACGTCCGGACAAATCTGCGTTTGATATCGATTGGATTGGTGTAAAAGCTTCTCAATTCTCTTTCTCTCGTCTGCACAATGCCGACCCGGTATTGGGTGTGGATATGTCTTCTACGGGTGAAGTTGGATGTATTGGGGACGATTTCTCTGAAGCATTACTGAATTCAATGATTGCTACCGGATTCAAGATTCCTGAAAAAGCGGTTATGTTCTCTTCCGGTGCCATGAAGTCGAAGGTGGATTTGCTGGATGCTAGCCGTATGTTGTTTGCTAAGGGATATCAGATTTATGCTACTGCCGGAACTGCAGCTTTCCTGAACGCTCATGGAGTAGACACAATTCCGGTTTATTGGCCGGATGAAAAACCGGGTGCAGAGAACAACGTGATGAAGATGATTGCTGACCATAAGTTTGATTTGATCGTTAACATTCCGAAGAATCATAGTAAGCGTGAATTGACGAACGGCTATCGTATCCGTCGCGGTGCGATTGATCACAACATTCCATTGATTACAAATGCTCGTCTGGCAAGTGCCTTTATCGAAGCATTCTGCGAATTGAAATTGGGTGATATTCAGATCAAGAGCTGGCAGGAATATAAATAAACTGTTTTAGTCGTTTATTTAAGAAAAAGAACTCTTTCTTTGGCTTGTTCAAAGAGAGGGTTCTTTTTTTTATGTGCCTTGCTACTGGTAGTTCCGCACTGTGAAACTAAAGTTTCGTCGGTGTGAAACTAAAGTTTCATCGGTGAGAAACTGGAGTTTCACCAGTGAGAAACTAAAGTTTCAGTGGCTGGAAACTAACTAAACTAAGGCTTCCTTGATTTCATCATCCGAAGGGATGAAAGTCTTATAGCGGAAGGATGCATTGATAAAGTGTGACGGCATGGTGACGGAAAATGGTGCTGTCACCATGCCATCACGTCTTGCTGTCACAGTCTTACTTGTTTATAGTCAATGCATTATTAGGCTTTGGGTGACGGATGACAGCAACTTGTAATATTTAAAATCTCTAGTAGAATGTTTTTTTGCTTTTTATTATTTACTTTTGTTTCTTGAAAAGATAAAATCAGATTTAGCGATGTTAGTACTTCTATCTTGTGCCAAGACTATGAGTGAAACTTCAAAGGTAAAAGTTCCTTTGAAGACGGTTCCACGATTTCAAAAAAGAAGCTTCCGGGGTTGCTTTGCAAATGTCACAGTTTTCGGTGGACGAACTGGAGCGTCTGTTGCGTGTGAATGCTAAGATAGCTGTGGAAAATTACAAGCGTTATCAGGCTTTTCATGCAGAGGGTACACCGGAACTGCCAGCTTTATTGGCTTATACCGGAATTGTGTTCAAACGGCTGAATGCAAAAGATTTCTCGAAAGAAGAATTTGAATATGCACAGGAACACCTGCGGCTGACTTCCTTTTGTTATGGGTTGTTGAGGCCTTTGGATGTCATTCGTTCCTATCGGTTGGAAGGAGATATAGTGTTGCCTGAACTGGGCAATCAGACGATGTTCTCTTATTGGCAGTCTCACCTGACGGATGTGTTCATAGAAGATATAAAGAAAGCCGGCGGCATACTTTGCAATTTGGCTAGTGACGAGATGAAGAGTTTGTTTGATTGGAAGCGGGTAGAAAAAGAGGTGCGTGTCATCACTCCCGAATTTCAGGTCTGGAAGAATGGAAAATTGGCTTCAATAGTGATATATATCAAAATGTCCCGTGGTGAAATGACACGATTCATTCTGAAGAATCGAGTTGAAAATCCGGAGGATCTGAAAGGCTTCTCTTGGGAAGGATTTGAGTTTAACGAATCTCTTTCGAATGAAAAGAAGTTTGTATTTACTAACGGTAAAGAAGTATAAAGTATGACGGAAGTTGAGAAGATGCGTAGTAGCCAGTTGGCTGATATGTCTGCACCGGAATTGCAGGTACGTTTTGAACATGCCAAAAAGCTATTGGCACGTATGCGGGGAATGAGTACATACGATGCGGGGTATAGGGAATTATTGGAAAAGTTGGTGCCTGGGATTCCTGAAACTTCTATTATATGCCCGCCTTTCCATTGCGACCACGGAGACGGAATTAAGTTGGGTGAACATGTGTTTGTTAATGCCAATTGCACTTTCCTCGATGGAGGATATATCACGATTGGTGCTCACACACTGGTCGGCCCTTGCGTGCAAATTTATACGCCGCATCATCCAATGGATTATCAGGAAAGAAGAGGCTCTAAGGAATATGCTTATCCGGTGACGATTGGTGAAGACTGCTGGATTGGCGGCGGCGCTATTATCTGTCCCGGTGTGACGATCGGTAATCGTTGTGTGATAGGAGCGGGGAGTGTTGTGACGAAAGATATTCCCGACGACAGTGTTGCAGTCGGGAATCCGGCACGTGTGATTCGTAAATAGGTTGCTTTATCTATTAGAAGGACTGGACGAAGTGAAAGTTGCAAGAAAAAAACTTTTTTGTATTATTTGTTGATAATCAGGGCTTTCCTTTATTAGACAAAAACTTTCTTGAAAAATAATACATGAAATGTTTGCAGAATTCAAAAAATGCCGTACCTTTGCATCGCTTTTGAAACGGAAGTGTAAGGGCGTTTAGCTCAGCTGGTTCAGAGCATCTGCCTTACAAGCAGAGGGTCGGCGGTTCGAATCCGTCAACGCCCACACAAAAAAAACGAAGCACTTCCGGCTCATTAACAAGGGCGTTTAGCTCAGCTGGTTCAGAGCATCTGCCTTACAAGCAGAGGGTCGGCGGTTCGAATCCGTCAACGCCCACACAAAAAGAAGTCTTACGGATGAATTCGTGAGACTTTTTTTATTTCTTACCTCTTTTATACAAACTTTCTTTCTCCTTTTACCTTATAACTCAGGAAAAAGAGTTAATTTTGCAGTCTGATAATTATCTAAGAAAACGTATGGAACTTGATGTATTGACGGCCATATCTCCGATTGATGGTCGATATAGAGGCAAAACTAAAGCTTTGGCAGCTTATTTCTCTGAATTTGCACTGATTAAATACCGTGTACAGGTAGAGGTGGAATACTTTATCACCTTGTGCGAACTCCCTTTGCCGCAATTAAAAGGAATCGATAGCAACGTGTTTGAAACTTTACGGAATATCTACCGTAACTTCTCTGAAGCAGACGCACAGCGCATTAAAGATATCGAAAGTGTAACTAACCACGACGTGAAGGCCGTAGAATACTTCCTGAAAGAAGAATTTGACAAGATGGGCGGAATGGATGACTATAAAGAATTCATCCACTTCGGACTGACTTCTCAGGATATTAACAATACGTCTGTTCCTCTTTCTATCAAAGAAGCATTGGAACAGGTTTACTATCCGTTGATTGAAGAGTTGATTGCGCAGTTGAAAACTTATGCAACAGAATGGGCTAACATTCCGATGCTTGCCAAAACTCACGGTCAACCGGCTTCTCCTACTCGTTTAGGCAAGGAAGTGATGGTATTCGTTTACCGTCTCGAACGTCAGCTGGCCATGTTGAAAGCATGTCCGATTACCGCTAAGTTTGGTGGTGCTACCGGAAATTACAATGCGCATCATGTAGCTTATCCTCAATATGACTGGAAACAATTCGGTAATCGGTTTGTTGCAGAAAAACTGGGGCTGGAACGTGAAGAATATACTACGCAGATTTCGAACTATGATAACCTCTCTGCTGTTTTTGATAGCATGAAGCGTATCAATACAATTATGGTCGATATGAATCGTGACTTCTGGCAGTATATCTCTATGGAGTACTTTAAACAGAAGATCAAAGCCGGAGAAGTGGGCTCAAGCGCCATGCCGCATAAAGTGAATCCGATTGACTTTGAAAATGCGGAAGGTAACCTGGGTATAGCAACGTCTATCCTGGAACACTTGGCTGTGAAACTTCCTGTTTCCCGTTTGCAGCGCGACTTGACAGACTCGACAGTGCTGCGTAATGTAGGTGTGCCTTTCGGTCATATCGTGATTGCCATTCAGAGTTCTTTGAAGGGATTGCGTAAACTGTTGCTGAACGAACCGGCTATCTATCGTGACTTGGATAACTGCTGGAGCGTAGTGGCAGAAGCTATTCAAACTATTCTGCGCCGTGAGGCTTATCCGCATCCGTATGAAGCTTTGAAAGCTTTAACCCGGACTAATCAGGCTATTACAGAAAGTTCTATTAAAGAGTTTATCGAAGAATTGAATGTAAGCGAAGATATTAAAAAAGAGTTAAGAGCAATCACTCCCCATACTTATACGGGGCTTTAATTGTTTACTTATATAATAAACGTGTTTTTAAATAGGCCGTGAGGCCAAAGTCTAATTTTATTCGAATAAAAAAAATGAGCACAGAAAACGAAGAATGGCGCGAAAATTCTTTCAATGAAGAGAATACAGGTGCCGGCCGTGATGGTAACAGGTCTTACAACAGAGAAGGTGGAGAACGTCCGTATCGTCCTTCTTACAACCGTGAAGGCGGGGATCGTCCGTATCGCCCGCGATTTAATGCCAACAATGAAGGAGGCGAACGCCCGCAGCGTTCGTATGGTGACCGCTCTTATGGCGACCGTCCCCAACGTCCTTCTTACAATCGTGAAGGTGGCGATCGTCCGTATCGTCCTCGCTTCAATAACAATAATGAAGGAGGCGAACGCCCGCAACGTTCTTACAACCGCGAAGGTGGTTCTTATGACCGTCCCCAACGTCCTTCCTACAATCGTGAAGGTGGTTCTTATGACCGTCCCCAGCGTCCCCGTTTCAATAGCGGCGAAGGTAGTGACCGTCCTCAACGTCCTTCTTACAACCGTGAAGGTGGTGACCGTCCGTACCGTCCCCGTTTCAATAACGGCGAAGGTAGCGACCGTCCTCAACGTCCTTCTTACAACCGTGAAGGTGGTGACCGTCCGTATCGTCCCCGTTTCAACAACGGTGAAGGTGGTGGCTATCGTAGCAACAACGGTGGTGGCGGCTATCGTCCGAGATACAACAATGACCGTTCACAAGGAGGCTATCGTCCTCGTCCGCGTACCGGCGATTATGATCCGAATGCTAAGTATAGCGTAAAGAAACAGATCGAGTACAAGGAACAGTTTATTGATCCGAATGAGCCGATCCGTCTGAATAAGTTCCTGGCTAATGCCGGTGTTTGTTCACGTCGCGAGGCTGATGAATTTATCACGGCAGGTGTGGTTTCTGTAAACGGTGAAATAGTAACGGAATTGGGTACAAAGATCAAACGTTCGGATGTGGTTAAGTTCCACGATGAACCGGTAAGCATCGAACGTAAGGTATACGTATTGTTGAATAAGCCGAAAGATACGGTTACTACATCGGATGATCCGCAGGAACGCCGTACGGTAATGGATCTGGTAAAAGGCGCTTGCAACGAACGTATTTATCCCGTAGGACGTCTTGACCGTAACACGACTGGTGTACTCTTGCTGACGAATGACGGTGATCTGGCTTCCAAGCTGACACACCCGAAATTCCTGAAGAAGAAAATATATCATGTTCATCTGGACAAGAACCTGACAAAAGCGGATATGGATCAGATTGCAGCTGGTATCCAGTTGGAAGATGGCGAAATCCATGCAGATGCAATCAGCTATACAGATGATTTCAAAAAAGACCAGGTAGGTATCGAAATTCACTCCGGTAAGAATCGTATCGTTCGCCGTATTTTCGAATCACTGGGTTACAAAGTAGTAAAACTCGACCGTGTGTTCTTCGCCGGACTGACCAAAAAAGGGCTGCGTCGCGGAGACTGGCGTTACCTGTCGGAAGCAGAAGTAAACTACCTCCGTATGGGGTCGTTTGAATAATAAGTCAATAAATAACAACTTGACAGAGGACGAGGAAAGAGAGCAGGAAAGAATGAACCCTGTAATTGAAACCTCGTCTTCTTGTATCTAAAAAGAAAAAGTTAAATGGAAAAGATTGGTAGAACAAAAATTGTTGATCTGTTGAAGCGCACAGATATTGGCGCGATGGTCAATGTGAAAGGATGGGTTCGCACCCGCAGAGGTAGCAAACAAGTAAACTTTATCGCACTGAATGACGGTTCTACAATAAATAATTTGCAGGTCGTAGTAGATTTGGCTAATTTCGATGAAGAGATGCTGAAACTGATTACTACCGGCGCTTGTATTAGCGTGAACGGAGAAATGGTAGAGTCAGTAGGTTCCGGTCAGAAAGTGGAAGTACAGGCTCGTGAAATCGAAGTGCTGGGTACTTGTGATAATACATATCCATTGCAGAAGAAAGGTCACTCTATGGAGTTCCTGCGCGAGATTGCTCACTTGCGTCCGCGTACGAATACGTTTGGTGCTGTGTTCCGCATCCGTCACAACATGGCGATTGCTATTCACAAGTTCTTCCATGAAAAGGGCTTCTTCTATTTCCATACGCCGATCATTACGGCTTCCGATTGTGAAGGTGCCGGACAGATGTTCCAGGTGACTACCATGAACCTGTATGACTTGAAGAAAGACGAGAGAGGCTCTATCTCTTATGAAGATGATTTCTTCGGTAAGCAGGCAAGTTTGACCGTTTCCGGTCAGCTGGAAGGTGAATTGGCTGCTACTGCTTTGGGAGCTATCTACACATTCGGTCCTACGTTCCGTGCCGAAAACTCCAACACTCCCCGCCACTTGGCAGAGTTCTGGATGGTTGAGCCGGAAGTTGCTTTCAACGATATTACAGACAATATGGACTTGGCGGAAGAGTTCATCAAATATTGTGTGAAATGGGCGTTGGATAACTGTGCGGATGATGTGAAGTTCCTCAACGATATGTTCGACAAGGGCTTGATTGAACGTCTGCAAGGTGTATTGAAAGATGAGTTCGTACGTCTGCCTTATACAGACGGTATCAAGATTCTGGAAGAAGCTGTTGCGAAAGGCCATAAGTTCGAGTTCCCGGTTTACTGGGGCGTGGATTTGGCTTCTGAACACGAACGCTTCCTGGTGGAAGAACACTTCAAACGTCCGGTGATTCTGACTGACTATCCGAAAGAAATCAAAGCCTTCTATATGAAGCAGAACGAAGATGGTAAGACTGTACGTGCAATGGACGTTCTTTTCCCGAAGATCGGTGAAATTATCGGTGGTTCCGAACGTGAAGCGGACTATGACAAGCTGCTGACCCGTATTGAAGAAATGCACATCCCGATGAAAGATATGTGGTGGTATCTGGATACCCGTAAGTTTGGTACGTGTCCTCATTCCGGTTTCGGACTTGGTTTTGAACGTCTGTTATTATTCGTTACAGGTATGGCGAACATCCGTGACGTGATACCGTTCCCGCGTACACCGAGAAATGCTGATTTCTAATATTTCGGTATATTTATGTAAAACTCGCATAATCTTTGGGTTATGCGAGTTTTTTTATGTCTTTGATAGTTATATTCTCAAAATAAATATTTATATTTGGACATACGCCTTCGAGAGTGTTAACTAAAATCATACGACAATGAAAAAGCTCTTTTTCTTTACCATGCTTTCAATGATGTTGTTAGCGGTAACAGGTGCGATGGCCCAAAAGAAAACAAAATTCAAAGCGGCCGATTTAAAAGGTATTTGGCAGCTCTGCCACTATGTGTCGGAATCTCCCGATGTTCCGGGAGCATTGAAACCCAGTAATACATTTAAAGTGTTGAGTGATGACGGACGGATCGTGAACTTTACCATTATCCCCGGTTCGGATGCCATCATTACAGGATATGGAATGTGGAAACAACTGACGGATGATTCTTATAAAGAAAGTATCGAGAAGAATATTCATCTGCCAATGTTGGATAATCAGGATAATATCCTCGAATTTGAAATAAAAGACAATGATTATCTGTGTCTGAAATATTTCATCAAGAATGATTTGAATGGAAACGAGTTGAATACCTGGTATTATGAAACTTGGAAACGGGTGGAGATGCCGGCTAAATTTCCGGAAGATATTGTGAGATAAGCAAGGTTCGCAGACTGAAACAAAATTGCGCACATCCTCTTTTTTAAAGAAGGTGTGCGCAATTTTTGTATGATTATATGAGAATAGACAAAAACAAAAGTGTTTTGGACGAAATCTACATTGACGCATATGGAATCAAGGATGAAAAAATAGATATATAAAGCCTTTCTTTTCGGCAATCCCTAATTTTGCTATCGGTAAAGATGAGACATTAAATCTAAAATAAATCATTAAAACTATAAATATGGAAATGAAAAGAGAGTTGTATATGGCGGTTTTGGGAATAGGTCTGCTGACCGCTTGTGATATTCCTAAAGCGGGTACGCCGGAATGGTTTGAAACTGCGGTGAAAACATCCGGTCATCAGTTACTTTATATGGCGGATCAGTTGAAAAATGTACCTGACACAGTTTGTTTTCCACGTTCTACCAAGGCGGATGGAAGTTACCGTCTGGAAAATGCCAAAGACTGGACAAGTGGTTTTTATCCCGGTTCCATGTGGCTGGCCTATGAGATGACAGGGGATGAGGCGTTGGCGAAGGAGGCCCGTAAATATACGAACCGTCTGGAAGATATTCAATATTATACAGGAAACCATGATATTGGCTTTATGATGTATTGTAGCTACGGACAGGCGCTTCGTTTGAAACCGGAACCGAAAGATAAACAGGTTTTGGTAAATTCTTCCGAGAGCCTTTGTACGCGTTTCGGTCCGGAAGTCGGCTTGATTCGTTCCTGGGATTTTGGGGATTGGAGTTACCCGGTGATTATTGATAATATGATGAATCTTGAGATGCTTTTCTGGGCATCCGAACAAACCGGAAATTCTAAATATCGTGATATTGCGATGGCTCACGCTGACAAAACCTTGAAGAATCATTTTCGTGAGAACATGACTTCCTATCATGTAGTCAGCTATTCCGTACCTAGCGGGAAAGTGGAGTCTAAAGGAACTTTCCAAGGATATTCCGATTCTTCCGCCTGGGCACGCGGACAAGCATGGGGAGTGTATGGTTACACGATGTGTTACCGCTTTACGAAAAATTCCGCTTATCTGGAAGCTGCGCATAAGATTGCCCGATTTATAATGGAGAACCGTCCTTCGGAAAATGATTATATTCCTTACTGGGATTATGATGCACCGGATATTCCGAACGCCCCGCGTGATGCTTCCGCCGCGGCTGTTACCGCTTCCGCTTTGCTCGAACTATGCGGATATACAGATGATAAGAATCTAAGTAACAGTTATATGGAGTATGCGGAAAATATATTAAAACAGCTTTCTTCACCGGATTATCTGGCGAAGGAGAATGAGAATAAAGGATTCATCCTGAAACACTCGGTGGGTAGTTTTCCACATGATAGCGAGGTGGATGTACCGTTAAACTATGCGGATTATTATTATCTGGAAGCATTAAGACGATATAAAGAATTGAAGAAGTTCGGCTAAACAAGAATGAATATAGAATGAAAAACGCTTAACTGCTAGATTATAAATAACAAATAACCATGAAACTTACTTTATATACTCTTACAATTTGTTTATTGGCATCCGGACTGTATGCTCAACAGTCGCCTGTCAATATCCGGCTGAAAGATGTCACTTTGATGCACGAAATGCGTGCTACTCCCTCGCCGTCGGACAAAGCAGTGGTTGCCGACCGTATCGTTTCTTTTCAATGGCCGTTGCAGGAAGGGCTTTATGTGGTAGAGAGCGGGCTGGACGGGCTGGATACTAAGCATAAGGTTGACAAGAGTAAAGTCCGTTATAGCTTGCGCTACTCTCAAGATCCCACTTTCAAGACCGGGGTGGTACAGGTGGAAACCCGTTGGCCTTTTTACAATCCGGAGAAAGACTTGACACCCGGCGTGTGGTACTGGCAATATGGCAACGTAAAGGATGGCAAGACAAAATGGGCTACGGTTCAGCAATTTACGGTGGAAACCAATCCTGACAAGTTCTGTCCGTCTTCCCTGAAAGAAGTCCTCGCCAAAGTTCCGCATGAACATCCCCGCGTCTGGCTTGATAAAAAAGAGTGGGAGCACTTTATCCGTCGTAGCATTTCCACTCCGGAACGCAAGATTTATATCTCGGCTGCCAACAAGGCGATGAAGACACCTATGAAGTCTATCAATGACGTCAACACCAAGCTGCTCGCAAATTTGAACAGCGAAATGGAGCGCAACGCAATGCTTACTCGTGAAAGTCGCCGTATTGTTGACAGAGAAGAGTCGAACCTGGATGTTATCATACGTGCTTATATGCTGACTAAAGAACGTCGCTATGCCGATGAAGCCATCAAGCGTATCAAGGAAATTATCACTTGGGGGGAAAGTGATAATGTGAAAGGCGATTTTAATGACGCTACTTTCGTATCACTTGGCACATTGGCTTATGATGCTCTCTATGACCTTCTGGATGAAGATACCCGAAAAGACCTGCTTGCTTGCATCCGGAAGTATGGAAACAAGATGTATGACCATTATAATAATTATCTGGAAAATCATATCGCCGAGAATCACGTCTGGCAAATGACGCTCCGGATTCTTACAATGGCGGCTTTCACTGTTTACGGTGAACTGCCCGAGGCTGATACTTGGGTAGATTACTGCTATAACGTGTGGCTTGCCCGTTTCCCCGGTCTGAATAAGGATGGTGCATGGCATAATGGTGACTCTTATTTCACTGTAAACACACGTACATTGATAGAAGTTCCTTATTTTTACAGCAGGCTGACCGGATTTGATTTCTTCTCTGATCCCTGGTATCAAGGTTCGGTGTTGTACACTATCTATCAGCAACCCCCATTTTCAAAATCGGGCGGAAATGGTAGTTCCCATGAAAAGGTGTTAACGCCCAGAGGAGTAAGAGTCGGTTACGCGGATGCTGTCGCCCGGATGACAGGCAATACGTATGCTGCTGATTATGTGCGTACTATCCGGGCACGTCAGCCGAACATTTTGAATGAAGGCAGTACGTCCAAAGCAGGCGGACTGGCATGGTTCCGTTTGCAGTGTGACAAACCATTGCCTGTGGGGGCTGGTCTTGCCGACCTGCCTATGGGACACGTTTTCCCGCAATCCGGTCTGGCTTCATTCTCCACCCGTTTATCGCAGACAGAAAACAGTGCCATGATTAGTTTTCGTAGCAGTCCTTACGGTGGCACATCCCATGCACTAACCAATCAGAATGCGTTCAATACCTTTTGGGGCGGACAGTCGCTCTTTTATAGCTCAGGTCATGGTACTTCTTTTATTGATAAACATTCTGTTTATTGTTACCGTGCAACTCGTGCTCACAATACGATACTGGTTAATGGTATGGGACAGCGTATCGGTACCGAAGGTTACGGATGGATTCCCCGTCATTATATAAGTGAAAACATAGGTTATGTGGTAGGGGATGCGTCTAATGCATATGGAAAAGTAATCTCTCCGCTTTGGATAGAACGTGGCAAAGTTGCCGGGCTGGAATATACCCCTGAGAATGGTTGGGACGAAGTCGGACTGAAAACTTACCGCCGTCATATCGTGGAACTCGGAAAAACAGGTCTTACCTTTATCTATGACGAATTGGAAGCTGAACAGCCTGTCACTTGGAGTTACTTGCTGCATACGGTTACTAATCCGATGAATGTGGACAAAAGCAATCCGGATTGGGTACACGTACAGGCTACCAACAAAGAAGGAATCTCTGATGCTTACCTTTTTTCCACCGGAGTATTGAAAACCGATATGACCAGCCAATTCTTTACGCCTGCCGTCAATTGGCTGATTGCTGACGAGAAAGGTAATTTTAAAACGTACGCAAATCATTGGCATTTCACAGCTACGTCAGACAAGCAGAAAGTATATCGTTTTGCTACAATTATCAATACTCATGCCAAACTGTCCCCCACCGCGCAGCCACGAACATTGAAAGATGGCTGTATTGAGATAGGCGACTGGAATATCAAGGTTAATTTATCCTCTAAAGGTGCTCCCTCTTTTTTCGTTCGCAATACGAAGAAAGGTGAGAACGTAAGCATCGACTATAAAGGTAAAGCTACCATTGTCAAAGAAAACGGTACTGAAAAAGTCTTGGTTGATACAGTTCCCGAACTGGAAATCTAATCAGGTAAAGAACTAAAATATCTATTACTAATGCAATAACAAGAATTATTTATGAAAAAAGTTTTATCACTCGTTGCGTGTATCGGTCTGTCGTTGGCACTGAATGCGCAAAACAAAAAAGTTTTCGGAATGAAAGACGGAGAACTGATACACGAAAGTTCGGAAAGCTATGAATGGCCTACGGATGCGAAAGTACTGGAAAAACTGGATAAATGGCAAGACGTGAAATTCGGTATCATGTACCACTGGGGCATTTACTCTGTGCCGGGTATTACGGAATCATGGTTGCTTTGTTCGGAAGACCGCTTTACCAAGCGCAGGGAGAGAGTAGCTCCGGACAAACCTTACGATGAATTTAAAAAATGGTACTGGGGATTGGCGGATTCATTCAATCCGGTCAAGTTCGAACCTTCCCGTTGGGCAGACATTGCGGCAGATGCCGGATGCAAATACCTTGTCTTCACCACTAAGCATCACGATGGATTCTGTATGTACGACTCTAAATACACGGATTACGGCATTACAAAAGGCCCGTATAAGAATGGAAAATACAGTGATGTCACCAAGCACCTGTTCGATGCTTTCCGGCAGAAAGGTTTCATGATTGGTACTTACTTTTCCAAACCGGATTGGCATCACAAAGATTATTGGGATCCGTTTTGGGCTACTCCCACACGTAACGTAAACTATGACGTAAAGAAATACCATAAGAAATGGGCGAACTTCCAGAAGTTTACCGCCAACCAGATTGACGAACTGATGAGCAATTACGGCAATGTCGACATTTTGTGGCTTGATGGAGGATGGGTGCGTAAACCGGAACAGGATATCAAGATGGATGAAATCGTAGACAAAGCACGCCGGAAACAACCGGGTCTTATCGTGGCGGACAGAACCGTGCCGGGATGTAACGAGAACTACCAGACACCGGAACGTGTCATTCCTGAGAAACAGATAAACAACCCCTGGGAAACTTGTATCCCTTTGGCTAAAACTTGGGGCTGGAGTCCGGACTCTGAATACAAATCCTGTTCATGGGTAATCAATATGCTGGCTGAAATTGTAGCCAAAGGCGGAAACCTGGCACTGAACATCGGACCTACTCCGGAAGGAGAGATTGAGCAAGGCGCTATCGACCGCTTGAAAGAAGTTGGTGATTGGTTGAAGCAGAATGGTGCGGCTATCTACGCCACCCGTACTACACCAAACTATAACTGCGGTAAAGTATGGTTTACTGCCAATAAAGACGGTAAAACATTATATGCCATCTACGCCCTGCCCGAAAAAGAGACATTGCCTGCCACCATTGAGTGGGAAGGTAACGAGCCGACAGGCAGAATGACTCTGTTGCAAAACGGCAAGAGCGTGAAGTATTCCTGTAAGGATGGCAAGGTGACTGTTACTCTGCCCAAAGGGTTGAAGAATGAACCGTTAGCCTTTAGCTTTAAAGTAAAAAAATGATAGTTTACAGTAAGTTTTATGAATAATTTATCAGTCTTATGTTTGGCTGTTGCAGGATTATCCGCCTGCAACGGTTCAAACTCAAAATCATCTGAAACAGCGAATGCTTCTTCAAGAAGCAACGCTGCAGAAAAGCCCAACATCGTTATTATACTGACTGACGACCAAGGCTATGGAGACATGAAGTGTTACGGCAACTCTCGTTTGCAAACTCCCAATCTGGATCAATTGGCGGCGGAGGGTATCCGTTTCACTAACTTTTATGCAGGTGCGGCAGCCTCTACTCCATCGCGCGCCGCCTTACTGACAGGGCGATATGCCGAACGGGCAGGCTTACAGGGAGTTGTAGACGACCTGTCCGTAAACGGATTGGAAAGCGATGAATTTACCCTTGCCGACTACCTGAAACAGAATAATTATGCTACCGGCATTTTCGGCAAATGGCATTTGGGATGTCTTCCCGAACACTTACCGCTCCGACACGGTTTCAATGAGTTTTTCGGTTTGCCTTATTCCAATGATATGTGGCCTTTCCATCCTCAGCCGGGACATCCGTACCGGGCATTGCCGCTTTACGACAATGAGCGCGTGGTGGAATATAATCCTACAGTGAATCACATGACTACCCGTATCACAGAACGTGCAACGGCATTCATTGACAAGCATAAGAATGAACCTTTCCTGCTTTATGTTCCTTATACACAGCCTCATGTTCCTCTGGGCGTATCGGATAAGTTCAAAGGAAAATCCGGAGAAGGGCTATATGCTGATGTAATTATGGAGATAGACTGGTCGGTAGGTGAAATAATGAAAACATTGAAAGAAAACGGTTTGGACGATCATACCCTGGTATTGTTTACATCCGACAACGGTCCGTGGCTGAGTTACGGCAATCACGGCGGTTCTACAGGCGGACTTCGTGAGGGAAAAGGTACTACTTTTGAAGGTGGGCAGCGTGTGCCGTTCATAGCCCGGATGCCCGGTCGTATTCCGGCAGGTAAAGTTTCCGAGCAGTTCCTGTCGGCTTTGGACATTACCCCTACCATTGTAGAACTGACCGGTTCACAAATGCCGCGGATGAACGAGTTCGATGGTGAGAACGTATGGATGACACTTACCGGACAAGCACAGAGTCATAAACCGTTTTACTTCTTATATGACGGTAAAGTAGAAGCGGTGAGAGACGGGAAATGGAAATGTGTGGCTCCTCACGAATATCGCATCGTGACAGAACCGGGCAAGGATGGTCTGCCGGGCGTGCAACTTGCAAGGGGAGGCAAAACCGGCCTTGCGCTTTTCGATTTGGAGAAAGACCCCGAAGAGACTGTAGATTTGGTTGGGCAATATCCGGAGATAGCACAAAAAATGGCTGCCATGATGAATGATTTTCAGGTAAAGATGGCGGAATGTATTCAATAAATATAAAAAAGAATTTATAGCAGATAGATAGTTAAGAGTATCATGAAGAATAAAATCAAAGTATGGCTTGGCGCAACGGTGGCGGTAATGTCCGTTTCCGTGCAGTCAGTATTCGCGCAGTCGGATGGAACGGTTCAGCAGGTATTCAGCGGTTTCCATCAGTTTGCCGACGGTTTCAAGGTGAATGAAGAGGAGGCGGATGATAGTAAGAGTGGCATTACCCCATTGACTATGGGATGCATCCGGCAAAAGGGAAACCGGGAGTTTCCTTACCCGGTGAAGGGGCACGAGGTTATAACCAATCCGCCGGTTTTCACTTGGCCGATGGCTGATTACGAGTATCCTAAAGTCTTTCCTGTAAAAAAAGTAAGCGGAAAAACGGAGCGCTGTTTGCAGTATGACTTCCAAATGGGACGTACAAGAAACTTTTCAGATAAAGATGTACTTACCCGTACAGGGTTGAAACTGGCCTTTTATAATAACCACAAGCCTCTCAAACCGGGTACGTGGTATTGGCGCTATCGGGTGTCAGGGAAATCCTGGTCGAAGGTATACGAAGTGAATATCCCCGAAAATCTTCCTAAATTTCAGTCACCGAATGCCGAAGAAGCGTATGATATGATACCGGAGAAGCATCCTCGTATTTTCGGAGAGGCCATATCCGGCAAAGTGCTGACAGCCGATCAGAAACAATTAAGGGCATCTTACCGGAGAGCTGCGAATGCGGCTTTGAATAAAGAGGTGGCGAGTTATAAGGTGAAAGGCGACCCCATACCTGCAACGGCTTCTGAAGTAGAACGAAAGCAAATCATGCAATTCCGTTTGAGATACGAAGTAGAAGGAATCAATAGAGATATTGAACATTTGTTGAATGGCTATCGGCTGATTTCGAACAAGGAATATCTCGATAAAGCTGTAGCCTTGGCAGATTACATCGCGGCAAAGGAACCGGCTGCAATGTATGCGGCTGCCGACTTTACGGGCGCCAAGTCCATGTCCGCCTTGAGTATGACCTATGACGTGGCCTATGCCTATCTGAACGAACAACAGAAAAAGAATTATAAGCACTTCATCACGACCGTCATTGGGCTGATTATAGACGATGCCATGCAGGAAAATGTCGGGTCGGCGGATGGCATACTATGCGCCCATTTCTTTCAGCATACCTTTTATAACGCATTTACTTCCGCTATCGTCATGAAAGGCCATGATGTACAGGCAGAGAAGTGGTTCGGTATGCTTTATGACATCTGGTTATCACGTTCACCGGGCGGCGGCTTCTTGTCGGACGGTGTCTGGCCTAACGGAAACATGGGCTATGTCCATGTGAATATGGAATCGATGGTGAATAACTTCATCTTGTTTCGTAATCTTTTCAACGTGAATATCTTCAAGCATCCATGGTATGCCAATTGTGCCAATGCATTGGCTTACACGATGCCTGTACATTCTGCCGGTGACGGCTTCGGTGACGGGAGCGACAAGGTCTATGAAGTAAACCGGCTCCGGGCAGAGTTTGCATACATTCTGGGGCAAGAGTTGAATAATCCGTTTGCTATCCATTACGCTTATGAGCTGTCCGGCCAATCGCCTGCCGCTCCATTCGCTTTTAAGAAAACGGACTTTGACACCTATCGTTTGCAGCATCGTCCGCGGAAGGTAGAGGCAGTGAATCTGGCGAACATTCCCCAGTCTGCCATATTTCCCCAAACCGGTATCGTCGTCATGAATACCGATGTGCTGAATGCTTCGGACAATCTGTTTGTCTCGTTCCGCAGTTCACCTTTCGGATCCGGTTCTCACGGAATGGCAGAGCAAAACAGTTTCAATGTGTCCTACAAAGGGAAACCGATATTTTATCCTACAGGATATAAAGTGACGACACAAGACAAGCATTACTTGCTGGCACACAAGCATAGCCGGGCGCGTAATACCATTACCGTAGACGGAAAGACGCAGGCCTATTCGCATAGCGGTTACGGATGGATTGCCCGTTATCTGGACGGCAACGATATTACCTATGCTTTGGGCGATGCTTCAAACGCATATGTACCTTTTGACCAAAGTGCCCTCAACTGGACTACTGTGTTGAAGAATGCACAGGCTTACACCTCCGAAAACGGTTTTATACTGGATGATAATGATAATCCGCAAGTCCGTAAATTCCGTCGTCACTTGGTGATGTTGCGTCCTAATATCATCGTACTATATGATGAACTGGAAGCGGAAAAAGAAGTAACCTGGACTTTTCAGCTTAATGGGCTTGAACGTGCAGGCATGAAGATTGGCGATGCCGGGAATTCACTGATAGCCGATACGGATAATTGTGATGTGCTTGCCCGGATTTTCGGAAGTTCCGAATTGACTACTTCCCTGGTTGATACGTCGTACGTCAAACCGTTCGACTGGCTGAACCCGCAGCGTGGAAGAAAAGCAATCGAGTTTGAAAAAAATCAATATCACGGTAAATTCGAGAACGTCCGTAAATGCAAGGATATGAGATTCCTGGCAGTTATTCAGATAGATGAATCCAACTCCATGTCATTTGCTGATGCGAAGCCGGATGCAGATAACACAATTGTCATCGGCAACTATCGTATCAAAGCGCAGATGGACACCAGTCAGGAAGCCCGTCTGGAAATTGAAAACAAGACGACGGGAGAATACCTGCTTTATGGCCCTGCCAACGGAGCAGTAAAAGCGAAAGGACGGAAGTTCTCGCATAGCACTTTATTGATTAATAAGACTTCCGGTTGTCAGGAGACAATCGACCGTTACCCTTTGATGGTACCTTGTCAGAAAGGATATTAAAAATGAAACAGGAGAGAGGGCTGAATATTATTCAGCCTCTCTCTTTCCTTGGTTTTTCACATAGTCGGAAGGCAGACAACCCATGTGTTTCTTGAAACTGGTAGAGAAATAGGAGGGCGAGCTAAAGCCGACCTTGTTACTGATTTCGGAAATCGAATACCTTCCTTCCAGCAATAATTTGCAGGCTTTATTAAAACGGATACGACGGATAAAGTTAGCCGGCGGTTCCCCTGATATCGAGTTCATCTTGAGGTACAAGGAAGAACGGCTCATGCAAAGTTTCTCCGCCAAATCATCCGCCGTGAAATTTTCATCGTCAATATTTTCCTCGACTATCTGTATCGCTTTGCTCATAAACTCTTCATCCAGCGCATTGGACGTTATTTTCGCCGTATCAATATCAATCGTGTTGGAATAGTAGTGCCTCAACCGCTGCTTTGCTTTCAGTATATTACTGATTTTACCTTTTAGCAGACTCATCGAGAAAGGTTTGGGGATATAGTCATCCGCACCGGTCTGGATACCGGTTGTCTGGGCTTCGATACTACCTTTGGCCGATAAGAGAATGACAGGAATATGGCAGGTCTGCATATTCTTTTTTATCAGTTCGCACAACTTTATCCCGTCAATACCCGGCATCATGACATCGGACAATACAATGTCCACTTTCTGTTCTTTCAGGATGGCCAGTGCCTCTTCCCCGTTTCCGGCGGTCAATGTGATGTATTTGGATTTAAAGTTATTCTTCAAATAGTCCACCATCTCTTTATTATCATCCACCAGCAGGATTGTTTCTGTAATCTCATCCGATGACTCATTTTCCGTCGGTGCGGCAGATTCCTCTATTGCCCGGAACTCTCCGTCCTCCACCATTGTTTCAGTGGCTAATGAAGCCGTTTGTAGTTCGGGGATATGCTGTTCATGCGGGTTCTCTATTTCTTCCGGAGCATATACTGACAGATCGGACGGCAACTCGATACGGAATTCACTGCCTTGGTTCGGCTTACTCTCCACACTGATACTTCCGTGATGCTTTTCGACCAGGCATTTGACTAATGAAAGTCCGATTCCGCTTCCCTTCCTGCCTTCGCTCGCCTGATAGAAACGCTCGAAGATGCGTGCTAATTTCTCCGGCGCGATTCCGACGCCGGTATCTTTGACCGTGAATCCGAAACAATTCTCTTTCTTCCAGACAGAGAGCGTTATCTCTCCACCGTCCGGAGTGAATTTGAACGCATTGGAAAGCAGGTTGGTTAGTATCATCTCCACATATGTTCTGTCTATCGGGAGCAGGCTCGCATCCAGTTCCGACCGGTACTGATAGGCAATGTTTCTTTTCTGCGCGTTCTCCTTGAACATCGTAAAGACATTTCCGGCCAGTTCATCCACGTTATTCATGGCAACATGAATGGGAAGCGCTCCCGACTCTGCCCTTCTGAAATCCAGTAACTGGTTGACAAGGTGAAGTAATTTGCGTCCGTTTCTGTACACATACGAAAGTTTCTGCTGAATCCGGTCGTCAAACTTATTCTTCTCTTCTACCAGTTCTTCCAGAGGAGCCAATATTAAGCTCAACGGAGTACGCAGTTCGTGGGACATATTGATGTAGAAGCGTACTTTCTCTTGGCTGATTTCTTCAATCTTATTGCGTTCCAGATGTTCAATCTGCATCTGCATTTTCATCTTCGCGCGGGCAATGAAGAAATAGAAGATGAAAGTAAGTCCGCCCAATGTAAATAAGACATAGAGCATCTTTGCCCACCATGTCTGATACCACATAGGAGTGATATGTACAAAGAATTCGGTCGGAGTAAGACTCCAGCGGCCATTGTTGTTGCAGGCTTTTACCTTGAATACATATTTCCCCGGCGGCAGATTGGAATAGGCGACACCTCTCGACGGAACAATCTGCCTCGAATAAATCCAGTCCTCATCAAATCCTTCCAGTTTGTAGGCAAACAGATTCCGTCTGCCGGAAAGATAATTGATTACGGAGAAATGGACGCTGAATAACTTGCGGTTGGAAGGAAAGGACATTCCTAATAGTTTCCCGTCATCTGCCTGGAAAAACTTGGAAACGCCATCTTTTATTTTTGCCACAGGCTGGTTCTGGATGCTGGCTCCCGTAATGACAGCATTCGGAGAATACGGATTGTCTACAAACTCATACGGATTGAAATAGGTAATTCCTTGCAGGCTTCCTAGAAAGAAGATGCCGTCCTTGGTCTTACACGCTCCGTAAGTGTTAAACTGCCCGTGGCTCAATCCGTCTTGTACGGTATAATTGAGGAACGTCTCTTCGGCAGGGTCAAAACAGGATAAACCTCGGTTGGTCGTGAGCCAGAGCCGTCCCCGTCCGTCTTCCAGTATGCCATAGATGAAATTGTTAGGCAATCCGTTCTGTGTAGAATAGCGGACTTGCTGTCCGACACTTCCGTCATCCGACTTATACAGGCCGTCGGAGGAGCCTATCCAGATACGATGATTGCTGTCTTCCTGTATGCAGAAAGCCTGTATCAGAGCCGGAACGCCGGATGTGCCGTCTTTCCATTCTTCCAGTTTGCCGTTGGCATATACGAACAAGCTTTCTTCCGTTCCAATCCATATCCGGTTTGCCGAATCGCGGTATAGGATGGATATGAGGATGGAGTTCAGCCGGGGATATTCTTGTGCCAGAGGATGCAGGGATAGCTGCCCGGTCTTTTTATTGAAACGGTACAATCCGATGATGGAACCTACCCAAAGTGTTCCGTCCTGTCCGTCCAGTAAAGAGTAACAACTGTTGCTGAAAGAGACAGCTTCGGGGAAAGTATAGTTCTCAATTTGCTTGGTGCGGGCGGATAAATAACTCAATCCACCGCCGTGGCTTCCTATATAAATGCCGTCCGCGTCGGGCAATACACATTTGATATTGTCCGATTGCAATGCGCGGGCGTTGTGATGATTGGCCCGGTAAACCGAGAAATGGTTGTTCTTACGGTCATACTCGTTCAGCCCGCCATCGTTGGTTCCTATCCAGAGATTGCCGGTATGCGGGTCTTCGACGATGCAACTGACCGTGTTGTCGCTGATGGAATTTTTGTAGGCTGAATAAACTAACGTCCCGAATGCCGGAGCCATGGGATGATGATAGTTCAGTCCGCCATAGAAAGTACCTACCCACATTCCTCCCTGATTATCTTTTAGAATGGAACGTACAGAGTTATGTCCCAATGAATTTTGATCCTCATGGGAGAAGGCGTGTCTCTGTATTTTTTCGGTTTCAGGTTCCAATATGAATAAGGCATTTATGGTACCGATCCAGATTCTTCCCTTGTCATCCTGTGCCAATGTGCGGACGGCCTTTTCAGCTAGTTGCTGCGGGCTTTTGTCATAATAATGTTTCTTTATCCGGAATTTTTCATCTATGCAATAGACTCCGTTGGTCAGCGACCCCAGCCAGCTGACCTGTTTTCTCGGGTCGTGGAGAATGGACGAGAACACTTCTTCTTTCAATTCCGGAAGCAGTTGCACGGCAGAATTGTCATGGGGATGGTAATGGTAGAGACCGGATGAAGTTCCAAGCAACACTTCATCTTTTATTTTACAAATGGAATAAACGTTGACTTTCCGCAGAAGGGGATGCAGGTTCATGTACCCCGTTTTTTTATCAAAGACAACAAGCCCGCTATTGGTTCCCAATAAGAGCTGGTTCTTGTCGTTCAGGTCTTCTATGGCGAATATTTGTATGGGTAATTTTCCGGGTAAGTAGAAATTGGTGAAGTTGTTTCCTACAATGTTATATCTGGATAGTCCGGTTAAAGTGCCTACCCACACAGTACCTTCTGCGTCGGTACAGAGTGAGTAAACATGATTGTTGGATAAACTGGTGCTGTCGTTCAGATTCTTGTAGAGGAGAGCGAAACGGTATCCGTCATACCAGTTCAGACCATCCATGGTTCCCACCCAGATTTTACCGTTATGGTCTTGCGTGAGGGCGAGAACCGTATTTTGCGACATTCCGTTATTGACCGACAGACGCCGGAAATGAATGTGTTCCGATCCGCCGGTCGCCGCATGGCAGAACGAAACGGATAGTAAACAGAGGAATAGGCCGGAGATGAGGCTTGTTTGCAAATATCGGTTTCTCATGTGTGCTGAATGATAAATGTGAATACTACAAATGTAAGGTAAAGATAATCATCTTTCATTCAATAGCCAAATATACTTTCGGATTATTCATCTCACATTTCCAGCCTATTCGATGTTTTTACTTCTGTTCCATGGATGGGTTGATTTGTTTTAAGTAGCGCAGCAACCCTTCCACATAGTAGTAGTCGGCGTATGACAATCCACCTTCCAGTTCGCTGTTTCGGAGATAATTTCCGATAGCCTGCTTTATAATAAAGAAAGAATGTTTTCCCGGTTTGGCGAGATACGCATCGGAAGAGAGACTTTTCAGCATTTTTTCTCCGGTTTTGAAGTAGCCTTTATGGGGAGAGTAGGTGCTTAGCTCAATGAACGCCGATGCCATCACGGAAGCGGCGGAAGCATCCCGTATCGTTGAAATCTGGCTGCCGGAATAGTCCCAATAAGGAATTCCGTCTGTCGGCAGGTTGGGATGCTGTATGAGAAAGTCGGCGATATGTTCGGCATGGCGCAGGTATTTCGGGTTCTTTGTTTCCCTGTACATCATCGTGAACCCATAAAGTCCCCATGCCTGTCCGCGTGCCCAAGTCGAAACACGGACATCATCGGAGCCGTTGTTCCAGTCGAATTTGCGGACTTCGCCCGTTTCCGCATCATAGTCTACCACATGGGGGCATGAATAGTTTTCGCGGTATTGGCATTTCATTGTTTTGTCGGCATGGGAAAGGGCGATATGGCGCAATGTGGTGTCTCCGGATAATTTATAGGCTTCCATCAGTAATTCCAGATTCATCATGTTGTCGATAATAACCGGGAACTGCCAGTCACGTGTGCTGTCTTCTTCCCAAGACATGATAAGCCCTGTCTTGTATGAATAGCGTGAACTTAAAGTCTTGGCAGAACGGAAAATAATTTTGCTATAGTCCGGATTCCGGGTCAGCCGCCATCCGTTACCGTAGCTGCAATACATTTTGAAACCTATGTCGTGGTCGAAAGCATTGAACTGTTCCATTTCCAGTAAGGCAGTGGCACGTTCGGCACGCGCTTTCCATTCTTCTTTTCCGGTATATTCGTACACATACCACAACATTCCCGGAAAAAAGCCGCTGGTCCAGTCGGTCGGACTTACCATTCCCCGTTGGATGGAACGGGGAAGGCAAGATGTTTTTTCTACTTTGGCAGACATCTTCTGTGCCTGTTTCTCAATCACGGAAAAAGCGTGTTGAACCCATTGCGGAACCTTCTTTCCCGGTTCGGCGGCAAAACTCTGCGAGTTTCCGCAGAAACAGGCGGTCAGGAGTAGAAGAATAAGTATATTTCTTTTTTGAAGTGATTTCATATCTCAACCAATGATGATAAGTGCATCTTCTTATGATGCTGGTGTATTATATTGAAAACGATTTATTTAGGAATAGTAACTACAATCGGGGTTGCCGCATATAAGTCGGACTGATAATTGTACTGTTTCTCATCTCTGATGTCCGGCAGCTCAACCACCACCTTTGCACCCCCTTTATCCGGAGAAACAGTCACGGTTTCTCCTTCCAGCGGATAAACGCCTTTTGTCCGGTAGGTATAAGTGCCTGCCGCCAGAGGAGTGCTGACACGGAAAGTCAGTCTCTGCTTTTTGCCGTCCGGCATCGGATTGGAAGCAGATAAAGTCCAACTGTCACCGTTATCGCGCAGCATGATTAATGCCACATCGTCGGAAGTCACTTCAGTCTTTCCTGCGGAAATCGTTCCGGGCTTGAAGAAAGCATATTGCCAGGTCTTGTCGGCAGCGGAATATACCGCATGGGCGGAAGCCGTGTTTTCTACGGTCGTAATCTCTTTTTGCAGGTTTGCCACGCGGGCTTTCATCTCCTCTTTGCCGATATTGGGTATCAGGTAATAGGCATAACTATCATCCAGACCGCTTCCCGGAGTGACTCCGTGATTGAGGGCGATAATAAAGTTAGGCTGTTTGTCGGCTATTGCCCGGTCGGTGATATTGATTTCTTTTCCGGTTTTAATCACCAGTTGCAGCCTCTTTTTCGGCAGAATGATATATCCTTTCTCTCCTTGGTGAAGCCAGCAGACAGATTCTATATTTTCGGTGATATTCACCGATTCACCCGGATTCACAGTTTGCTCTTTACTGTTGACGCACCAGGTCAGTTCGCGGTTGAAGGCAGACTGGTCGAGGAATGTGGTGATTTCCTTTCCCTGTCCCGGACGGAGACGGGAGATGCCGCTTCCCAGTGCGATGATTTTATCCTCGATGAAATGGTACGTTTTGAATGCGGTTGAGGAACTGTATTTCTCTTTCGGCAGATGGTGGTAGATTCCCATACCCGTTTTGCCGTCGGCCAGTACACCGGATATTTTGTTTAATCCGGGCAAAGAAGCCTGTGCGCCACCTTCGGCGGGCAGGGCGTCGGTACGCCATTCTTCCGTCAGTCCCGGCACGGCGTGCCAGTCATAATTCTTCAAAACGCGGCTGGCGTATTCATCTCCGCGTACTTTAAGTTGCAGGATACCATATCCCAGATGCCAGGACTTGCGTACCTTGCTGAAATCTTCGGCTCCTACCGTACGTTCCGATTTCAGTTTCAGGGACGCATAGAACGCAGGTTCGTTTTCGCCCCGGCGGTGCACGAGATATTCATTCACCCAATAAGCATCCGTACCCGAATATTCATGAGTATTCGCTTTGATTGCTTTGATTACTGTCTGCAATTCTTCCACTCCACTCAATTGGGTATTTTTGCTTCGGGCTTTCAGCATTTCATTGACCGCTCTGGGATAGCGCTTGGTTGCAAATCCTTTCAAATCGTCCAGATAAGAACGTCCGGCGACGAGGAAGTCCATGTGCTGCTTATAGATTAACTTGGGATATACATTCAATAAATGGTCTAACTGGAACTGATACTGCGGGGCAGCTACTTTGAAGGGCGTGTTCTTGAAATATTGGTATCCCACGTTGCAATCCGTCAGCCATTCAAAGCCGTAGGCTACCATAGCTGCGTCAGTAGCACGGCCAATGTGGTGGGATATGGTGCCATCCGGTTGAAATCCCGACTGGATATACTTGTGTGCGGGAATGTTGTATTTCGTCATCCATCGGCTGACGTCGGCTATCACTCCTTGCGGACTCCATCCGGGAGAGAAACTGAAATTCTTGAAAGGCTTATCCTTATAGAAGTCGCTATACCAGTATTGTACGTACGTCAGCGGACGGTTGTAGTCCGCCCAGATAAGCGGGAGAGCCAACATGGTGCGCGAGCGATGTCCCAGATTGGCATCTGTCCACGCTCCGGACGAATAAAGGGTATCCTGTATTTCCCCCCAGCGTTCTTTGGGGTTGTCAATAGCTCTGCGCCCCTTTATGATGGACATAAATAACTGATTATAACGTACCAGTGCATTATGCACTTTGAGGCAGGTCTCGTCATTTTCCTGCATCCCTTTCAGAATGTCAGGCATAAGGTAGAGTGCAGGCACCACCAACGGGTCTGTCAGCACCCACTGATGAGTCGGTATCTGAACGCCCGACAGCTTGTTGGCTTGAAGCAGGCTGAAAGCGTCGCCGGTGCAATTGCCGATAGGCTTCCCGTTTATTTCCACCTCTTTCCCTTCCACTGGAACAGACAGGGTATAGGCTAATATTGCTTTGTATAAAGCATCGCGCAATTCTTTCCTTTTCTCCGGTGAACCTTCCGGACCATAGACTTTCGATGTGGCATACGCATAGCCGAGTCCTCCAATCCGGTTGGCTACTTTTTCCCAGTCATATTCAATGGTTTTTGTGTTGAGATGGTCGTTCTTAGGATTGAATTCCGCTTTATAATCCTGTGGACGGGCAGTATAACATCTGAATCCGCTGAAACGTCCGTTGTTCTTTTCTAATTCATCTATTATCTCCGCTACTTCTTTGTCCGAGTACTTCATCCGGCCATACAGTCGGCTGTTGCCGATGGCATGGGGAAGGTAGCGGTCGTATAATAACGTCCATAAAGTGCTTTTAGCGATATGAACCGTAATATCGAATTTCTCTATTTCCCTGTTCCCGTCTTTCAGGGCGATTGTCATGGGATAGGAGATGGCTTTGGGGCCGGTCTTTTTCTTTTTGTCAACGCTCAATATTCCCATGATACGCTGGGATAAATCGTAGCGGGTTTCTATCTTGAACAGTGCTTCCGCAGGCTGTGTGACAATCTCGAACTTATATCCTTTGGGGATAGGAGAAGTCAGTACATCTTTATTCCTTTCCAGATGAATGCGTCCGGTAACTTCCGTTCCTTCCGGGCTATTGACAGGAATATCAAAATAAGTGGCAAACACTTTTTCCTGTGCGTATGCCTGAAAACTGATGCATGAACAGATGAAACATGCAATTAAAAAAGGTAGAAAATCTTTTTTCATGGTATTGTGTTATTTAATTCTGTAACGCTGATTATGCTTTATCATGGGGGCAAAGATAGGTAACTGGAGATTAAATGACTTTCAGATTCTATTTAAAGAATTTCATTTTCTGACAATAAGCTGTAAAAGACGAAATCAAAACTGATTCTGATTCATTCTGGTTTTATAATTCACTTTTGCTTTTCACAAGTTTCACCAATCCGTAAGTTGTAGTATGACAGATGTATACTGTGATTTAAGGCTCTCTTTTTAGCCTTTCACACCCTTCA
Source organism: Bacteroides sp. BFG-637 (assembly GCF_024793605.1). Lineage (NCBI taxonomy): Bacteria > Pseudomonadati > Bacteroidota > Bacteroidia > Bacteroidales > Bacteroidaceae > Bacteroides > Bacteroides sp. BFG-637. The sequence continues at coordinate 2,768,869 of NZ_JANUPD010000002.1, forward strand.
CTCTGTTCACACTTTTAAGAAAGAAGTCCCGGTTAAGACAAAAGTGTAGGTGCTTCCTTAATCTGAAAGGACATAAGAAAGCGAATACGATTGAATACCGGGTGGAAACAGGTAAGATGGGGTTAGCCAAATGCAGTCGGCCACATAGCTGACAGTAGTTGGCTGAATAGACAACTCTACTTGACCACATAGCCGACTGGAGTTGGCTATTGATAGATTGTGATAATCCGTATATTGTCATACGCTCCTTTCGCACAAGCCATTAGTCTGAATCCCCAGTTGTTGCCTTTCAATGGTTCCTCGTCTTTATAGGAGAAACTTTCTTTTCCATTAATCAGAAAGCGTATGGTTCCGTCGATTCTTTCCACCCGGCAATGGCTGGTTGTACGCCAGTCTTCCGAAGTAACTACATCTGTTCCTTGGGCAATCATGACTTTGCCCGGAGCCCGGCGCAAATTGGCTTTCCGGCGTGACTGATGAAAGAATGAAAGGCGGTAGGTTTTCATGTCATACATCAGTTCTTCGCCCAGACCGTAGCGTGCGGGCAGGGAAGGAGCAAAGATGCTTTCTTCTTTCAGTCCGGAAGCACAAAACAGAACCATGTGCAAGGGGGCGGGCGAAAGGGGAGTGAAATCAAATTCGATGGCGAAGTTTCCGGCTGTTTTGATTTTCCGGTTCCAGATATTGAAGTGTCCGCCTGTAAATATCGCTTCTTCCTTTTCCCGCAGGAAATACCTGCCGATGTCCTTTCCATATTTGGCTTTCATTGCCGTATAGAGATAGGGGTTGTATTCTTCCATGATGTTATCTTCGGAGATTACTCCGGCTTTCATCAAAGAGTCCATAAGCGGGAAATACAGAGGTTCCAGAATCAGTTTCCCGTTTTCTATGGATGCTTTGCCCTCTCCTTCCACCAACCAGTCGGCAAGCTCTTCTTCCGTATCGAACGTGTAGGTCGCGGATACGGTTTCTTTCGGATTTATGGCTTCCTTCGGAATTTGCGCATGAATGCTGCTATAAGCGAGCAGTAAAAGCAGCCATATAAATGTCTGTCTGATATGCATAAGGATACCTTATTTAATTGTGAGTACTTTAATATTGTCATACGCTCCTTTGGCACAAGCCATTAGTCTGAATCCCCAGTTGTCGCCTTTCAACGGCTGCTCGTCCTTGAAGGAGAAACTTTCTTTTCCGTTTATCAGGAATCGTACTGTCCCGTCGATTCTTTCCACCCGGCAACGGCTGGTTGTCGTCCAGTCTTCCGAAACCACCACATCTGCTCCCTGCGCAACCATAATCTTGCCGGGGGCACGGCGCAAGTTAGCCTTCCGGCGTGATTTATGGAAGAATGAGACGCGATACATTGCCATGTCGTACATCGTTTCGTCTTCCACTCCGTAGCGTGCGGGTAGGGAAGCATCGAAAACGCTTTCTCCTTCCAAGCCGGAGCCGCAGAACATCAGCATGTGCAAAGGAGCGGGTGAAAGCGGGGTGAAATCAAATTCGATGGCAAAGTTATCGGATGTCCGGATGCGCCGGTTCCATACGTTGAAATGGCCGCCCATGAATACGGGCTTTCCTTTTCCTAAAAGAAAATAGTTTCTGACGTCCTTTCCGTATTTGGCTTTCATGGCTGCATAGAGATAGGGCTCGTATTCTTTCATGCGGTTGTCGTCAGAGATTGCTCCGGCTTTCATCAACGTTTCCATAAGTGGAAAGAACAGAGGTTCCAGAATCAGCTTTCCGTTTTCGATATACGCTTTGCCTTCTCCTTCCACCAGCCAGTCGGCAATTTCTTCTTCGTTGTCGAAAGTGTAAAAAGCCGATATGGTTTCTTTGGAGCTTTGAGAGTAAGCGCCGCAATAAGCGAACAGTAGAATTAGAAAGATAGATACTTGTTTCATATTCATAATAGTCAATTAGGGATTTGTTTTATGTTCATAGTCGACAGCCCGTGTGGAAGCCGGGATATAATCCGTTTGTTCCGTCACGCCATATCTGCCGTTCGATTGGTCGTAGAGTAAAGAAGAACGGGGAGACTTCCGGAGATACATACTTCCGTCGATGACCGGGTTGTCTGCCGAATAGCTGAATAGCGCGCTGTTTGTCCGGTTGGTGACTATCAGTTCGGCCGGTTGGGAGGGACTTAGGACGGCTTGGATGCTCCAGTCGTCACATTGGAAACTGTCTCCGGTACGTACGATTGCCGGAGCCTGTTCCGAATCCGGCGTAATCTGAATAATAGTCAGGATACGGTTTTGGGCGCAAGGACCGTAGGTTGCAGTCAGATGCCATTGGGCAGGAGCGGGGGTGGCAGGCGGTACAACAAACTGGTCGGTTTGCGAGTATTCAAAAGAAGAATTGCTGAATTGCCGAACAACGGTTTTGAATCCTTTCGTCGTGTTTTCGGTGACACTCATGTTCCTGTCCTTGTCTGGTTGGAATTGCGTGGGGCTGTGTAGGAGCCAGTCCCAGCGGACAGCTTCGGAAGCCTCCAGTTCGTCGTAGATGACTACGGTATAAGGATGCAGCAACAACAGGTGGCGCAGGTATTTGGTAAGCGGAGTTTTGCCGAATCCGTTTTCCGGAGTTTGGGTGATGCCTGCGGCTGCAAAGGCGGTCACCCACATCGGGTCGTCGCTGATGCCGCTATAAGCGTGGGAGGCATCTCCGAGACAATAGGAAATGTGGTCGCCGCCCATGGCACGGGTGATGTTGCCGTATCCTTTCAAGGAATAAGGCTGGCCGATGCCGTTGACTAAAATAGTGTTGTGGGCACGGGTATGGCGGTAAGACATCAAGTTGTGCGCGTCGCTGAAGTTCTGGTAGTATCCGCTGCTGCGGTACACATCCACTCCTTTGTAAAGGAGATTGAAACTGTTTTGATTGGCTACCGTATGGCTGCCCGAAGCAAAGGTGCTGGAACGGAAGCCGATAGCCATATCCTGTTCCGGATTCGCCAGATGGGTATGTATGGCAACTTCTCCCGCATCTTTATACCAGATGAGCTTGGGAGTGTTCGATGGCAGTTCGGTGGCATAGCTTTGAGTGCGTACCATGCGGTAGAGCCTGAACTCATAGTCTTGCTGTACCAACTCCTTGCATTGGTCGGCATACCAGCCCGAATACGGGTCGGCGTTCTCTTTAGCCAGAAAGTCGGCAAAAGCGGCTAATACCCGGCTCGGCTCTTCTCCGCTCTCGCTTCCGTCACCGAATCCGATGCTTTTGGAGTGGGGTGGACTGGTATAGACCAGTGCTTTCCCTGCGTTCAGATACCACGGATGTTTCAGGAAATCACTTCGCGTAATGTGCGAGAAGAGGGAAGGAATATAATACAGTGTCTTTATGTTGGTGGCGATATAGCCCGTTCCGTTATGCCATATTCCGTCCCGGTTGAACCCCGAAGCCGGTGCGCGGGCACTCCATATTTCATAATAGTATTCCAGCATCGGGAGAATTTCGTCCGCATAGGCTGCTTTATCGTAAAGGATGAAGCAAGCCTGGAACAATATGCGCATATTGTGTTGCCAGAAGTGGTTATCGAAAATATGGTTTTCCTGTCTTCCGCAGTTTGATTGGAAATAGTAGCGCGAAACACGCATCAACAGTTCTTCAATTCCGAGCTTTTCTTCCGGAGCCAGTTCGTTGTAGAGTAAGTCGTAGATTTCGATAAAGCTGATGGCGATATCCGTAGCGCCGAAATTACTGGCAAACAGTTGGGAGTCCGATACGGGATATGCCAGCAGAATGGTCAGTATCTCGTGCAGTTTGTCTGCATATTTTTTGTCTTGTATCAGGTGATAGGCTTGATACAGATGTTGGACGGAGTTTTTTATTTGGGCGGCTGCGTCGTAAGGGTTGGGAAGAAGAGAGTAATCCGTGCCCAATGCCGTTTGTGCACGGCCTGTTAATTGTTTGTATTCGGGATGCGACTTGACATTACGTCGTGCCTGTTCCAGTCCGTTGTCGAGAAAACAGAACAGGCGGGGATGAGTGCGGGGAGCATTCTTGAGCAATGTCTCAAAGGTAGGAGTTACGAATTTGGGCGTTTCGTCTTTTACTTCAAAAGAGTAGGTTTCGCTCCATGCCTGTTCGGTTCCGTCATTGCCGACAGAGCGGAAGCGCCAGTACCATGTACCGCTTTTGAGTGTCCGGTGCGCATTGTACATGCACCATTGCCGGGGAGTGGATACAGTGGTTTCCGTATCAGGAAAGTCTTTCGACTGTGAAAAGGCAAATTGAAGTTTGTCTCCGGTCTTCATGGCTTGGGGCACGATGAACGGAGCGGGATTGATGTAGAGTTCATTGTCCGCTTTAGGATAGGGCTTTTCCCGTGTCTTGTCGTGTAAGGCATCGGGAGATTCTCCCGGCTGTTCCGTTCCCGTGTCTGTCGGTTCGGGAAGTGCATCGTCGCTGCAAGCAGTGCCTAAAAACAGGCAGGCAAGCATGAAGAAAAGAGTGCTGAAGCGGAGAGTTGTTTTCATAAGGATGAATTAAATAAAAGATTGATTGGGAGATAAATCGGAAATAAAACGAAATTAAATAGCAAATAAAGAGGAAAAGCCGATAAGCAAGGCTAGCAGGGGATGCCTTGCTTATCTTGGCTCTTCTATTGTGTTTCGCTTTTGGCTGTTTATTCCAAGATAGTGAGGATAGGACGGATTTGTCCTTGCACGCCGGCTCTTTCCGGATCTGAATTAAATATTGCCTGCGTTCTGGTATTGGTATCTAATACACCGTCGGTTAACGTTACAGGGGTAATTGTTTTATTACTGATACTGCTGGAAAGTAAGTAACGTGCAGATGTAGTGTGAACAAACTGGTTGGCACCCTCTATGGCATTTACGGCTTCAACGAATACATTGTTGGCTGGAGTTTCCTCAAAACCGTGATATTTAATCATTGTTTCTTTTAACTCTTCGATAGAAGGTATATACCATCCACTGGACTTTTCGGGAGTGGCTGTTTTTTCTTTGAATGCGATAAAGTCGAGAAGTAGTGGATAAGAGGTACTGTTGTCTGTATAGCGGCTGTCCGCTAAAAAGGCTTTCGTATTTTCATAGCCTGTTTTTACCAATTCCATACCGGTGAAATCAATTGTACCATTCATAGCTTTATCACAGAATTCTTTACGTGTATTGCTCGGCGCGCTTTCCAAAGCCATCACATATCCTTTGATACGGGTATATTCACCATAATTGCTTGCTTCATCGCCGTTTATAGCTTTAGTGGCAAATACAACTCCGATACATGGGTTTTCGGCATCCGTCCTCAGTTCCGAAGAATATTCACCGTTCTTATAATAGTAATCACCAATTTTCGGGTCGATAGTCGGTTCTGTCGGTTCAACGTCTCCTCCGTCTATATCCGGATTCCAATCACCGAAATCAGTATCAATCTGTCCGTTGTTTTGTGATTCGGCTACAAGGTATCCTCTTACCAGTGTGCGTGTGTTCTTTTTCACCGGCACATTGGCGGGAATGGCGACTGTACGGCCACCGTCGGTAGTTACAAAAGTCAGTCCGATTTCTCCCAGAGCGTCGTTGTCTGCAAAGATATAGCATGAGAAGAGTCTTAAATCAAATCCTTCTCCTTCTTGTTCTCCTGTGCCGATAGGAGCAGTAGCCGGAAGAACGGCTTCCACTGTTTCCGTAGAAATCTTACCTGTCGATACATCGAATCCGCCAGGAATTTCCTGACTGATACTGACAGAAGTACATTTAGCGAAATTCTCCTTACTCTTGTCCGATACAATCAGTTTGGCAAACGGACGAATCAATGTGACACTAAGCGGATTCTCTAACGTTGCCTGACTTTTCTCGAAAGTTCCGTTGCCGGAGAATGCGTCACACGCATCGGTGTTATAAAGCAAAGCCGGATCTTTGATTGTAATCTTTGTAAGGTCTTCCGTGTTATAAAACTTGTCGGTGTAGCGGCCTGTCACAGGATCTTTTTCCTGTCCGTTGGCTTCAATGAAGTCAGCCCACATCTTGTAGTTGTACGTACCAGCTTCTTCAAGGGCAAAAGTAAAGGAGAGTTTACCGTCCGCATTGCCTTCAGTTCCCAGTTTCTCTTCTCTATACACCCGGTCGCCGTTTTCATTCGTTATTTCGAGGATGCAACGCAGGTAATGTCCGTCTGCTGACGGAACGGCACGTGTTTGGGCAAATTCCTTCGGTAGTTCGGCGGAGATATTGACCAGCTTGTTCCGGCTGTCCGAAGTAGTTGGGTCATTCTCCTGACTACATGAGGCGAATAATCCCATGAATAGCGTAATCGCTAAATAGGCAAAGTTCTTTTTCATAATGGTAATGATTAAAGTGTATAATAATTATTAGTTGTTTTTTACAATAGGAGTTACATCTATGATGATGTCCTCGTCGTTGAAGTCAGGGTCGAAACTGATACCCGGACTGGCTGTCAGGAAATATCCCCGGATGTTTGTTTCTTTGTTCCGTTGATAAGGGATTTTCAGATTCTGGTAACGGGCTACCACGGTTTTACTCTCATTCGTTATCTCGATAGTCACCGGGATGGACGATACGGATTCATTGTTGATAAGCAGATAGTCGAAACCGATGTTGAACTCTTCTTTGTTTTCCTCTTTCTGGAGAGTTGCCAGGTCAACCGTCTTATTGTACTCTATATATTGCAAAGAGTTTTTCAGTCTGCCGGTGAACACATCAAACCCTGTGGGCAGATAGTAGTTGTATTTGACAGTCATGGTAAATCTTTTTCCGGTGATTTCCTTGTCGGTCACTTTCTTCAGGAATTTGGCTACATCCGTTGCTATCAGGTTGTACGATGCCATCGGACGAAGCATCTTGACATCTACGGGAACGGTTACGTTCCACTGGTCGCGATAGGCACTCAAATCCAATGGGGTATTTCCGTAGAAAGCGTCGTGGTATCGGGAGTTTCCCTTGTAGGGTGTGGCACGTAGTATGAATGCCATGTCCGTTGCATCATAGAAAGTCTGATAAGTTTCCTCTTCCGGCTTTTCCACATAGTCTGCCCATACGGCAAGCTGATACTTACGGGCATGTAACTTCATGCTAAGCGGGATATTGACAGTTGTTTCACCGCTCTGCATTTCCTGATAGATAACCTGACCGGCTACTTTTTGCGAGCCTTCGTAAACGGCAACGACAAAACGGTGCAAGTAGGTGGTGGCTGCCGCGCGTGTACCGCGATTCACATTTACGGGGTCAAATGACGTTTCCAGTGTCAGGTTCGTCATGATGTTGACAGCGGTGGGGTCTACTCCGAGTTCACCGTCGGCTGTCAATTCCGGTTCTTCATAAAGGCAACTGCTTACGAAAACCGACAGTAACAGCAAACAGCCCAACGTGCGGATAATGGATATATAGGTATTCTTTTTCATAATCAAACAGACTTAAAAATGATAGGACAGTGATAGACCGAGACGGGTGATTCCCCAGTAATTCCGGCTTTTTGTTTCAATCAGAGCACCGTTGTCTATATTATAATAGGTATTATACTTCATGTTGGCATAGCCGGCTCCCAAGGTAAATTCCGCTCCCCAATGTTTGGAAAAAGGGAGTTTGTATCCGTAGCTGACACCTGCGCCCAATAACGGACGCCCCGTGTTCTGATAACGGTTTTCGTCCCATTTCACGTTGAACAATGCCATGTGTGCGTGTACACCGAAGAAATGGCCTGTCCCTGCTTTTTCCAACCACCAGCGTCCTTCCGGCTGAACGGCAAAAGTACGGACTGCGTGTTTGTCACTGATGTCCCAGCCGCTGAACATGACGGGAAGCTCTACGGAAATATGCTCGCTGCATTGTATCTCGAAAGCCAGATTCGGCACGGCGATTGCATCATAAGCAATATTGGTCTTGAACGCCCGGTAGCGTTCGGAAGTTTTCTTCGGATGAGGCTTCTTTTTAGGCTTGGCTGCCGTTTCTTTCCGCTCCTTCCCGATGGCTTTGACTGTTTGGGTCTTTGCTGTCTCCACTTTTCCCGTTTCCGCATTGGGTTTGAACACAATTTCTTTCTCGCTTGCGGAAGTCTGTATGCGCGGACGTTTACCTTCCTGTTTCTGTGGATGCTGCGGATGTTGCAGTTCTTCGGAAGGAGAACCGGCTATGGCTGTCATGGAGCAGAACAGCAGCAGGAATCCTTGTACTAAGTATCTTTTTGTTTTCATATGTTTCTTATAATCGGTTAGATTTCCAGTTCCGGACGTTTGTCTACAAGAGTCGTTTCATAGCCGTCTTCACGTACTATCGTCGCTCCGCCTTTATAGGTGATGTTTACATCTTCCCCTTTCCGGGTAGAGCGGATGAAAAACGAAGGAGCACCCTCTGCCGAGACATTCACCTTGATAATCCAGCTCCCCACTTTGATGCGTCCGTCGGGAAGTATCTCCGGGTCGGCGACAGGGCGGGAGAGAAGATGTGTGTTTATAATGGTGGCAAAACGGTACGTCTTCTGTTTCTCGGAAGTCGCTGTGAAATGCCAATGGTTGGGATAAGCGGCAAACTGTCCTTTGGCATCTGCGCGCAACCAGTTTACAGCCGGAGCAAAGAACTGGCTGGTCGTATCGGTCTTTAATGTGCCGCTTGAAAAAAGATAAGCGTCGGAAGCTCCGTTTTTGTTGGTAGCCTGTATGTGTACGAACTTATCTTTCTTGGTGACATTCATCGGATGGATGACCGTATGCAGCAGATAGTCCCAGGTGACAGGTTCGTCGGCTTCCAGTTCGTCGTAGATGAATACTAATCCGGTCTTGCCTAAAGCGACGGTGTGACGTCTGAAAGTTTTCAGGTGGTTCTTGTCCCAGCCGTTGGCAGGAGTGTATTCTATTCCGCCTTCTTTTCCGCGTTCCAGCCAGATAGGGGAGATTTCTTCGCCGTAAGCGTTGGAAGCGTCCCCCAAGAGGTATCCGATTTTTTCGCCTATATAGTAACGGGGAATCCAACCGTACCCTTCCGTACCGATACGCTGTCCCATGCCGTTCACCAGAATAGTGTTGTGAGCGCGGGTGGAACGGTGGCAAAGCATACTATGCTTGTCTACAAATGCGATGTGGTGACCGCTACTGTAAAAGAGCGAGCTTCCGCCGAAGAATGTGTTGAATGCGTTCTGGTTGGCAATGGCGTGCGAGGTGCTGCCGTAAGGGCTGCTTCGGAAACTGAACATGGCGTTTCCACCCACACGCTCCCAGTTGGTCATGAAGGAAGCCAGTCCGCTTTCCGGGAAAACATACCCCATCGGGAGATTGGCAAGCCCTTCGCCTTCGGGCAACGGTCTGTCGCATTGCAGGCGGAACCATGCCAGGCTGCCGGATTTGGAAGTCAGGAAACGTTTGTGGAAGTCGGGAGTAGTGGCGATGCGGCGCACATAATCGGCGGCATACGTATTGCCGGTCATGCGGGCTAATGCGTCGGCATATCCCACACGGATAGAGTTCGGCTTCATATTTCCCTGGTGTCCGCTACCGTTGCCGGCTGATTTGGAGAAAGGGGGCTGCTGGTAGAGGGTGTACATCACGGAACCCTGATACCACGGGTCGTTGAAGAAGTTGAATCCTGTGACGGTGGTATAGAAGTAGGGCACTTCGACAAGCGTGCGGAAATTGACCGCAAAGTAACCGTCGCCATTGTGCCAGGCTCCATCTTTGTTCAGACCGGGAAAACGTGCCAGCCAAACGTTGTAGCAGTAATCCGCCCATGTATCCGCTTCAGGGAGCTCACCGTACACGCTGAATGCTGCAAATGTGAAAATGCGCAGGGTCATCTGCCATACGTGATTGTCGGCTATATGATTTTCCAACCGGTTGTTAAAGTTATTGTAGGATTCACTGCCACGTTTTTTAATCTCTTTCAGCAAAGTTTGCTTCTGCCCTTCGTCCAGCAGGTCGTAGAATGAATCATAAGCCAATGAGCTGAGCGAAAGCATGGTAAAAGCGTTGAAGTCGCCCATGACATTTTTGTTCTCATCCCAGCCGACCATTTCTATCACACGCTTTATAGCTTCTTTGCTATATTTCGTGTCCTGTGTCAGCAGATAGGCACGTATCAGCAGCTCTACATTGGCTTCTTCCTGATCGATGATGCGGCGGCTTTCCCTGGTTAACATGGCACTGCGTTGCATGGCGTTGTCCAGACCGTCAGCCAGTTTGGTATTAATGTTATTGACAGACTGCATCGGAGTCTTCAATACTTTATCGGCTTGTTCCAAATACCACTGGTACTCCGGTTTCGACCGGCTGTTTTTCATAAAGTCCGCCCATTGGTCTTTCTGCACCAATATACGCGGATGACTTTTGGAAAGGTTTGCCTGCATCGTCTTGAATGATGGCGGGCAGAACTTGTCCGGATGGGCTTCAACCGTGAACTGCAAAACGGAAGACCATTGAGTCTTTCCTCCTTCATTCACATATCCGTATTGCCAGTACCATACACCGGGAGCTAAATCTTTCTCCGGATTGAAGAAAGGCCAGCGGGTCTCTTCCTGAATCACATTACTTTTCAGCGCTGCATCTTGCGAGTAGCGTAACTGGTATTTCAAACGGGACTTGTCTACTTTCTTCTTGCGGGACTTCATTCCGTCCAATACTTCTTCGGAAGTATCTATATCTGCCTGCAAAGGCCATTGGAACGAGACTGCACGGTCGGACACCGTTGCTTTGTCCAACGGCGACGGGGTGGCACGCATCTCGTGCATAAGCGTTACGTCCGTAAGTCTGATCCGTGCCGGCTTCTCTTGTGCCTGTACACCGGACACCAGACAACAAAGTAGTATGCTGCTGATTAATTTCTTCATGGTATTATTTAATAATTAGGATTGTTTTTGCTTTCAAACATCGGATTCAACTGGAGTTCGTCCAGCGGAATAGGGAATAATTCATGTTTGCCCTTTTGGAAATTGTCTCCGGCAGGATAAGAACTCTTCACTGATGAACGGCTGCTGAACAAGGTTAATGCCTCTTTGATAACTCCCCAGCGGATAAGGTCGTATTTACGTTGCCCTTCAAAAGCGAGTTCAAAACCACGCTCCCAATAAAGTGCCGTACGGAACTTGCCGGCATCGTCAGCATCGGAAATAAAGTTGAGTTTGTACACTTTCTCTTTCATCAGTTCGGTGTAATTTTCTGTGGTAATTTCTCTGGCTCCGGCACGTTTGCGTACGCTGTTGAGCAGTTTCCATGCTTCGGATGTATCACCCGTTTCATTGTAGGCTTCGGCTGCCATCAGTACGACATCCGCATAGCGCAGATAGCAGAAGTTGACATCGGTAACGTTCGGGTTCTTGTATCCGATAGGCATCCATTCGCGGCGCCATTTGCCGGGATACCAGTCTTTTCCGTTCTTGTTAACCACTTTCACGTGATTGTAGATTTCTTTGTCCCAGTTGTATTTATAGTCGCAAATCATCACGTCACGGCGTTCGTCCCCCGTTATTACATTACCGTCTGCGTCTTCTTCCTGTACGTCAAAGAATGCTTTCCATTCGGGAACCACCCGGAACATCGCATTGGCACGTCCCATGAACTGGTTGACTTCAGTGACGGAGATGCCGGGATGCGCAACCAGCGGGCCGATGTAAGTCCCCCAGTAGCCTTTGGCTCCTGTATTTCCGTCCGGACTATAAAATGCGATTTCAAAGATGCTTTCTACAGAGTTAAGTGTTCCTGCCGAGAAACCTTTGAACAGCTCTCTGTAACCTTCGGGATAGAAATCATGATAGCCGTTTGCTTTGAACTCTTCCCACTCTTCGATAACAGCTTCAAAATATTCTTTGCGCTTGGCATCGTCCGGGCGGGTAATGCTTCCGTTCATTTGAAGACTGTATCCGGCACGTTGCAATAGTACGCGCATAAGCAATCCGCGTGCAGCGCCTTGGGTGATTTTCTCCGGGGTAACGGCCGGGGTAGCCCACGATAAATGAGTCTTGGCAAAATTCAGGTCGTCAATAATCTGGTCGTAGATTATTTCTCTGCTGCAACGTGGTTGGAAGACATTTTTGTCTACATTCGTAGAAGTCGTTTTGAAGGGAACATCTCCCCAGTAACGCACCAGATTGAATGCATACAAGGCTCTCAGGAATTTAGCTTCTCCGACCAGTGATTGCAGCTCTTTGTCTTTCTCATAATCAGCCATGCCTTCAATACCTTCAACGGTATAATTGGCACGTTCAATTCCGGTGTAGTTGCCTTGCCAGACGCTATTTACCCATGTGTTTGAACTGGTCACTTTGTAGTGGGCGATGTCCCGCCGGCCTTTGTCCGAAGTCACTCCCGACACATAATAAGTATCGTCCGAACAGGGAAACGCCATGTCCATATACCCATAAAGTTCCGGAAGTCGTTCGTATACTCCGGTAACGGCCATGGCGGCCTTTGCCTTTGTGGAGAATATGTCCTTTTTCTCGTAATAAGAGTTGGGGTCTTCAGTCAACAGGTCGGCACAGGAAGTATTGAGCAGACCTCCTGCCAGTATACCGAGCGCATAAAGATATGTTTTGTAGATTTTCATTTTTCCGTTATTTTAAGGTGAATTAAAAGGTCACATTCAGACCGAATACGTAGGAATGGCTTCTCGGATATGCTCCGTAGTCTACTCCGGGAGTCAGGTTGCTGCCTTTGGTAGAAACTTCCGGGTCGAATCCGGTATAGGGAGTCCAGACAAACAGGTTGCTGCCTGTTGCATACAGGCGGAGTTTCTGGATGCCGGCTTTCCGTATCCATTTTCTGGGGAAGTTGTACCCGATAGTCACGTTGCTTAGCCGCAGGTAAGAGGCATCTTCTACTGCCCATGAGTGGATATAGGTGTCTCCCTGTTCCATATCGTTGACAACGGCTGCGCTTTTGCCTGCATTTAATGCGGCAAGCTCTTGCGGGTCTGTTATAATGTCACCATTCCGGTTGATGGTCATCCAGCGCTTGCTGCTGTTCACTGCATCCAGTACGTTGTATCCGGATTTGCCGGCTTGGGTATTGGTCAGTTTGGTGGCATTCAATACTTCGCCTCCGTAGGAGAAGGTAAAGAATATGCTCAGGTCGAAATTCTTATAAGTGAAAGTGTTGTTCAATCCGCCGAAGAATTTCGGATTGGCTTCACCGATAACCGTCTGGTCGTTTTCATCAATCACTTTGTTCCCGTCGGTATCGGCAAATTTCCACATACCCGGTTGCGTTTCACTGCGGGAACCTCTGTAAGGGATTCCTTCTTTCAATGTGTATTTTTTAGTGTTCGGGTCATAATCAAAGTCCTCTACCTGATAAAGTCCGAGGGTACGGTATCCGTAGAACTGTCCGATTGACTTGCCTACTTCTATCTTGTGTGTCTTTTGGTTATAACCGAATTTGGCTTCTTCGAGGAAGTATTGCTCTCCGGACAATGCTTTGATCGTATTCTTGTTGTGAGACAAGTTGAAGTTGGTATTCCATGTGAAGTTGCGTTTTTGTATGTTGACGGAACTGATGGTCAGGTCGACGCCGATGTTCTGCGTCTTTCCGATATTGCGAATCATATTGCTGTATCCTGAAGAGCTGGGTATGCGTGAGTTCAGGAGTAAGTGGGTACTTTCGTTCACGTAAAACTCCGGGGATATAGTCAGGCGTTGTTCCAGAAAACCTAAATCCAGTCCGATATTGAGTGTGTTGTTGGATTCCCATTGAAGCATTTCGTTCGGGATAGCGGTCGGTACGTATCCGGGCATATTACTTTCACCATTCGGATATTTCACGGAATTCAGCAGGTTCAGTGAAGCATAACTGCCGATGCGGTTGTTGCCCGACATACCATACCCGACACGTAACTTCAGGTCGGAAAACAAGTTCAGGTTCTTGATAAACTTCTCCTCGCCCATACGCCATGCGGCAGAAACGGAAGGGAAAAGTCCCCATTTCTTGTCCTCACTGAATTTGGAAGAACCGTCGGCACGTAAAGTAGCGGTCACCAGATATTTTTCTCCGAAATTGTAATTGAACCGGGTGAAGAAGGACAGTAATTTGTCATCGTAATTGGCATTGGAAGTAATGGAACCCGGAATGCCGAGGTTCATATCATCCAGGTTAATATCGTTATTGGGGAAATTGGTGGCACTGGCGCGCATATTGCGTGTCCATCGTGATACCCATTCCTGTCCGAGCATAGCGACTAATTTATGCTTTTTCTTCTTGTATTCATAGTTGAGCACATTGGAAGTCTGGAAGCTGCTGTTTTCCGCGTATTGGATATATCCGTTGGCGCTGGAACGTTTTCCGATGCTGGATTTCTCTCCATAAAAGACATCAAAGCGCGTGGTTTGGTAACGCATACCGGTATTGTTGCGGAAACTGAATCCTTTGGCAATATTGAAAGTCAGCCCTCCATTGGCTTGGAAAGTACGCAATTGCCTTTTGTTTATTTCTTGGGCGGCAGAGGTGAGCGGATTCTGCATCGGATTGCCTTCTTCGTCGGTGATATTGTCTTCTTCATTCTTCAGCAGGCTCTCGTCATCTCCATAGATCCCTTTGGTGGGGCGATATTGCAGGATATGCTCCATCTTGTTGAAACGGGTGGACTGGTCGGAAGTCCCCATACCATATATATAGGTCTGGTCGTAGTTTACACGGGCATTGACAGAAATACGCTTGGTAGGTTTGTGGGAAAGGCTGAATGAAATATTATGCTTGTCGTTTCCGCTGTACTGCATAGCTCCAAGGTCTTTGAAATAAGTATAGTTCAGGGAGTATTGCAGTTCCTTGTTTCCTCCGGAGATGCGTACACGGTAATTCTGTGAAGTGGCTACTCTTCCTAAAGTCTCTTCCTGCCAGTCGATTCCGGCGTAGTTGCCGTAGTTTTCATCAATATCCAGGAAAGAACCGTAGATAGACTGGAAACTTTTCACTCCTGTTTCACCGTTGAATTGTAATCTGCGCTCATAATCCAGCAGGACAAACTCCTTGGTAGAGAGTACCGGCAGTTTGCGTGCCAGAGTCTTCACGCCTACATAACTGTCGAAACTGATACTCATCTTGGAACCGTCTTTGTTTCCTTGCTTTGTGGTGATTACCACTACCCCGTTTGCTCCGCGTGCACCGTAAATGGCAGTTGCCGAGGCATCTTTCAGGATATCAATCGTTTCAATCTCGGCAGGGTCGATAGTAGACATTCCGTCTTCGCTGGGGAAGCCGTCGATAATATAAAGAGGTTCATTACTTTGCGTAATGGAAATACCACCGCGTACACGTATGGAAATGGTAGAACCCGGGGCACCTTCACTTTGGGTTATTTGTACACCTGCCACCCGTCCCGCCAATGCTTGGGTGACGTCGGAAGTAGGCATTCTCATCAAATCTTCGCTTTTTACGGAAACCACAGAACCGGTCAGGTCACTACGCTTACTGGTTCCGTAACCTACCACAACCACCTCGTCCAATGCTTTGGCATCACTTTGCAGCGTGACATTGACGACCGTTTTTCCTTTTACGTGTACTTCCTGTGTTTTCATTCCTATATAAGAGAATACGAGAATGTCTTTAGCGGCATTGTTTACCTGAATCTTGTAATTTCCGCTTAAATCACTGATTGCACCGACGCCGGGAGTACCTTTCAGGGTAATGTTGGCACCGATCACCTCAAGACCTTCCGAGTCTAAGACCTTTCCGGTGACAGTCAGGTTTTGTGCTTTGACCGTAAGTGCGGTGCAAAGGCAAACCGCAAGAAAGAGAAGTTTTTGAATGTTTTTCATATCAATTCTATTCGTTGTTTTCTGGATTAAGAATCTATGGCAAAGATAGATGCTTTTCTTTCTATTACTATTTTAGTATTGTTTTTCCTTTTTTTGAAAACAGATAGAGGGCTTTTGAAATCGTCTAAAACCCTTTAGAATTTATCCCGATACCTGTTGTGATGCTTGTAGGGAAGGTGGCAGATCTCTGTTACACCTTATTTATATAATAGTCTGAATTATAATTTACTTTGAAATCTTCCAGAGATGACTTTTTGTTTTCCGATAATATCTTTATATCTCTTGTTATTCAACCGGATAAATCCAAAAAAAGGAAGAAATTGTTTGCCAATTCAAAGAAAAGCCGTACTTTTGCAAGCCGATTATTATCACAAAATGATAAGAGATTAATTCATAGCTAGTTAGTATTCCTTTGTCCGGGGAAGACTAATAAGTGGTGAAGACAATTTTAGTAGTAACATTTAAAAAACAAAATTAGAGTGGATACTTTAAGTTACAAGACCATTTCTGCAAACAAAGCGACTGTAACCAAAGAATGGGTTATCGTTGACGCTACAGACCAGACTTTAGGTCGTCTGGGAGCAAAAGTTGCAAAATTGCTGAGAGGAAAGTACAAACCAAACTTTACTCCTCACGTAGACTGCGGTGATAACGTTATCATCATCAATGCAGACAAAGTAAAACTGACTGGTAACAAATGGAATGACAGAGTATATTTGTCATATACTGGTTATCCTGGTGGTCAGAGAGAAATGACTCCTGCTCGTTTGATTACAAAACCGAACGGTGAAGAGAGATTACTGAAAAAAGTAGTGAAGGGCATGCTTCCTAAGAATATTCTGGGAGCTAAATTGCTGAACAACTTGTATGTTTACGCTGGTAGCGAACACAAACAGGCTGCACAGAACCCGAAAATGATTGATATTAATTCATATAAATAAGATATAATGGAAGTAGTAAATGCATTAGGCAGACGTAAACGTGCTATTGCACGCATATTCGTAAGCGAAGGTACAGGAAAGATTACTATTAACAAGAGAGACCTTGCAGAGTACTTTCCATCAACTATTCTTCAGTATGTTGTAAAACAACCATTGAACAAGCTGGGTGCTGCTGAGAAGTATGACATCAAGGTTAACTTGTGTGGTGGTGGTTTCACAGGTCAGTCTCAGGCATTGCGTTTGGCAATCGCTCGTGCACTGGTTAAGATGAACGCTGAAGATAAAGCTGCTCTTCGTGCAGAAGGCTTCATGACTCGTGACCCTCGTTCTGTTGAACGTAAGAAACCGGGACAGCCGAAAGCTCGTAGAAGATTCCAGTTCAGCAAGCGTTAATGTGCTGCCTGATAGAGGAATATGTTTAGTATCTAAACTACTGGGACTCTGCTCATAGACTACCCAGCGGTTGGTTTAGAAAAAACAAAAAAGAAAGTAAACGATTTAAAGAAAAAACAAGATGTCAAGAACAAATTTTGATACATTATTGGAGGCTGGTTGCCACTTCGGACACCTTAAGAGAAAGTGGAACCCTGCAATGGCTCCTTATATTTTCATGGAACGCAATGGTATTCATATCATTGACCTCCACAAAACAGTTGCAAAAGTAGACGAAGCTGCTGAAGCTTTGAAACAGATTGCCAAATCTGGCAAGAAAGTTCTTTTTGTTGCTACTAAAAAACAAGCTAAACAAGTTGTGGCTGAGAAAGCTCAATCTGTTAATATGCCTTATGTAATCGAGCGTTGGCCGGGTGGTATGTTGACTAACTTCCCGACTATCCGTAAGGCTGTGAAGAAGATGGCTACTATCGATAAATTGACTAACGATGGTACATATTCTAACCTCTCTAAGAGAGAAGTTCTTCAGATTTCTCGTCAACGTGCAAAATTAGACAAGACTTTGGGATCTATCGCTGACCTGACTCGTCTGCCGTCTGCATTGTTCGTAATCGACGTAATGAAAGAAAATATCGCAGTTCGCGAAGCTAACCGTTTGGGTATCCCTGTATTTGGTATCGTTGATACTAACTCTGATCCTTCAAACGTGGATTTCGTAATTCCTGCTAATGATGACGCTACTAAATCAATAGAAGTTATCCTGGATGCTTGTTGCGCTGCAATGATCGAAGGTTTGGAAGAAAGAAAAGCTGAAAAGATCGACATGGAAGCAGCTGGTGAGGCTCCTGCTAACAAAGGCAAGAAGAAATCAGTAAAAGCTAGACTCGACAAGTCTGACGAAGAAGCTATCAACGCAGCTAAAGCTGCTGCTTTCATCAAGGAAGACGAAGAGGCTTAATATATAAAATGTGCCAATTTGCTAATGTGCAAGGGTATTGTTATACACTTGCATCTTGATTGGCAGATTGGCACATTTTTTTGTTTCGAAAATTATTATTCATTTAAATAAAGGAAATTATTATGGCTGTAACTATGGCTGATATTACCAAGCTGCGCAAAATGACCGGAGCTGGTATGATGGATTGCAAGAATGCATTAACAGAGGCTGATGGCGATTACGACAAGGCAATGGAGATTATCCGTAAGAAAGGACAAGCTGTTGCTGCTAAGCGTTCTGAACGTGAGGCTTCTGAAGGTTGCGTTCTGGCTAAGACTACCGGTGACTATGCCGTTGTCATTGCTTTGAAGTGTGAAACTGACTTCGTAGCTCAGAATGCTGACTTTGTGAAACTGACTCAGGATATTCTTGATCTTGCTGTGGCTAACAAATGCAAGACATTGGACGAAGTAAAAGCATTGCCAATGGGTAACGGTACTGTGCAGGATGCAGTGACTGACCGTAGCGGTATCACAGGTGAAAAAATGGAACTTGATGGTTACATGACTGTAGAAGGTGCAAGCACTGCTGTTTACAATCACATGAACAGAAATGGTCTTTGTACGATTGTTGCTTTTAACAAGAACGTTGACGAGCAGTTGGCTAAGCAAGTAGCTATGCAGATTGCTGCCATGAATCCGATCGCTATTGATGAGGATGGTGTTTCTGAAGAAGTGAAGCAAAAAGAAATCGAAGTAGCTATCGAAAAGACAAAGGCTGAACAGGTACAGAAGGCTGTAGAAGCTGCTCTGAAGAAAGCTAACATCAACCCGGCTCATGTAGACAGTGAAGACCACATGGAAAGCAACATGGCTAAAGGTTGGATTACAGCTGAAGATGTAGCGAGAGCAAAAGAAATCATTGCTACTGTTTCTGCTGAAAAGGCTGCACATCTGCCTGAACAAATGATTCAGAACATCGCTAAGGGTCGTCTGGCTAAGTTCTTGAAAGAAGTTTGCCTGCTGAACCAAGAAGATATCATGGACGCTAAGAAGACTGTAAGAGAAGTGTTGGCTGCTGCTGATCCTGAACTGAAGATTGTTGACTTCAAGCGTTTCACTTTGAAAGCTGAATAATCTGATTCAAATCTTGTTAAGTATTACTTACTTGCCAAGTCATTTTTTACATTTAAAATTTAGGAAAAGAGTTCGGTATTGCACCGGACTCTTTTTCTTTAAGGCATATCTTAGGGATAGGGACTATTTCAGTGCTTTATCTATTTGCTTCATCAGCGTATCTATGGCTCCATCTTCATAGCCGGTAGTAGCTGATATTACTTTTCCTTCTTTGTCTATTAAATAACTTCTGGGAATCATTTTGGTGGCAAATTTACCTGTAACTTCCCGTTTGGGATCCGGGTAGAGGGGAAATGTAAACCCTTTTCTTTTATTGTATTCCGCTAATTGGTCGTCTGTATGCTCGCGACCGATTACTAACATACAGAAATCCTTGTTGTTTTTATATTTAGGCCAGAGTGTTTTCTGAACTTCAGCCAGTTCGCTTTGGCAAGGACCGCACCAGGTGGCGAAAATATTGATTAATACAACTTTCCCTTTTAGATCTGCAGAGTTTACAGTACCGTTTGCTGTTGAATGAAGGGTGAAAGCAGGCATATTGTCACCTACCTTGACAATATCCATATCACTTTCTTGTGCGAATGACAGCAGCGAGAATAGTGTTGCCGCACAGAATAATATTACTTTTCTCATATCTTGTATTATTTAATTTAACCTCCTACGCCTTTGGTTTTAGTATATCCTTCTTTGATGAGTAGATCTATGATCTTGGTCTTGAAATCTCCTTGTACCATTATCTCTCCGTCTTTAGCTGAACCGCCTACTCCACATTTGCTTTTCAGTAACTTGCCCAGCTCTTTCAAATCATTATCCGTACCCACAAATCCGGTAATTAATGTTACCACTTTACCACCCCGGTTCTTTTTGTCAATGGAAACCCGCAGGTTTTGCTTGTCTTTGTCGAGGGTAACCTGTTCTTCATCGTTATCCATTTCATAGCCGAAGTCCGGATTCGTGGAGTACACAACGTTCAATCTATCTTTCCAATCATTATTTTTCATACTTGTTATTTTTAATCCTTTTCAAAAGTATTAAACTTATCGAAAAGAGCAAAATTTGAGTCTCTTTTCATCGTTTTGTTTAATCTCTATTAAGGTTTTCTGTTATAGGGTTGTCAGTCTCAAAAAATAATGTACTTTTGCAAAATACCAAATTTTGTAAGAAGTATGAGCACTTATATACGAAAAGAGGCGGATAAAGTGCCGGAGCCTACCTTGCGCAGACTTCCCTGGTATCTGTCCAATATAAAACTAATGAAAGAAAAAGGGGAGCAGTATGTCTCTTCTACACAAATCTCTAAGGAAATAAATATTGACGCTTCTCAAATCGCCAAGGATTTGTCATACGTCAATATCTCGGGGCGTACGAGGGTTGGATACAATATTGATGCGTTGATTGAGGTGTTAGAGAGCTTTCTTGGATTTACCAATATGCACAAAGCCTTCTTGTTTGGTGTAGGTAGCCTGGGTGCTGCTTTGCTTCGGGATTCAGGTTTGCATCATTTCGGACTGGAGATTGTGGCTGCTTTTGATGTGAATCCGGAACTGGTGGGAAAAGACCTGAATGGCATTCCTATTTTTCATTCCGATGACTTTGAAGCAAAGATGAAAGAATATGATGTAAATATCGGTGTATTGACCGTACCTATTAATATTGCTCAGGAAATTACAGATAAGATGGTAGACGGAGGCATAAAAGCCGTATGGAACTTTACTCCTTTCCGAATTCGTGTGCCTGAGAATATAGTGGTGCAGAATACGTCTCTATATGCTCATTTGGCTGTTATGTTTAACCGATTGAATTTTAACGAGAAATAATGAAGATTATTGCAGTAGGAATGAACTACGCCCAGCATAACAAAGAACTGGGACATACACAAGTAAATACGGAGCCGGTGATTTTTATGAAGCCTGATTCTGCTATTCTGAAGGATGGCAAACCGTTTTTCATTCCCGACTTTTCTAAAGAGATACATTATGAAACGGAATTGGTAGTCCGTATCAACCGATTGGGGAAAAATATCGCTCCCCGTTTTGCTAACCGCTATTATGATGCAGTGACTGTAGGTATCGACTTTACGGCTCGTGACCTTCAGCGAAAATTCCGTGAGCAGGGTAATCCTTGGGAGCTTTGCAAAGGTTTTGATTCGTCGGCTGCTATTGGAACTTTTGTTCCGGTGGAGCACTATAAGGATATTCAGAATCTTGACTTTCATTTGTTGATCGACGGACAGGAAGTGCAGCGTGGCTGTACGGCAGATATGCTTTTCAAGATAGATGATATAATCGCTTATGTCAGCCAGTTTGTAACTTTGAAAATAGGTGACTTGCTCTTTACAGGGACTCCTGTAGGCGTAGGCCCTGTTAGTATCGGACAGCGTTTGCAAGGTTATCTGGAGGAAGAAAAACTGCTGGATTTCTATATTCGTTGATCTTTTTTTATTCATTAGTACTCATTTGTTATACAAAATATGAAGATAAGAGTAGGCTTTGGTTTTGACGTACATCAGTTGGTCGAAGGACGTGAGTTATGGCTGGGTGGCATTCTTTTGGAACACACAAAAGGATTGTTAGGGCATTCGGATGCTGATGTATTATTGCATGCTGTTTGCGATGCTCTGTTGGGGGCGGCGAATATGCGTGATATTGGCTATCATTTCCCTGATACTGCAGGAGAATTTAAAAATATAGATAGCAAGATACTGCTGAAGAAAACAGTGGAGTTGATTGCTACTAAAGGATATAAAGTAGGCAATATCGATGCAACCATTTGTGCCGAACGCCCGAAGTTAAAAGCGCACATTCCTTTGATGCAGGAGACAATGGCAACTGTTATGGGGATTGACATGGATGATATTTCCATTAAGGCGACTACTACTGAGAAACTCGGTTTTACAGGTCGTGAAGAAGGTATATCGGCTTATGCTACTGTGCTGATAGAAAAGATTTCTTAACCCCCTAAAACAAATAATTATGATTCGTCTTTTAAAAATCTACTTAACACTTGCCTTTTTATTGGTAACGACTTTTTGTATGGCTCAGAAGAGTGAACTGAAATTTAGTAAAGATGGTAAATTCAAGATTGTACAATTTACCGATGTGCATTTTAAATATGGAAATCGGGCTTCAGATATAGCTTTGGAACGTATTAATCAGGTGCTTGATGACGAACGTCCGGATTTAGTGATATTTACCGGTGATGTCGTTTATTCTGCTCCGGCGGATTCCGGAATGTTGCAGGTACTTGAACCGGTAGTTAAGCGTAAACTGCCTTTTGTGGTTACTTTTGGTAATCATGACAATGAACAGGGAATGACACGGGAACAGTTATATGATATCATCCGTAAAGTTCCCGGCAATTTATTGCCTGATCGCGGAACTGTTTTGTCACCGGATTATGTATTGACAGTGAAATCGTCTTCTAATCTAAAGAAGGATGCTGCTTTGCTTTATTGCATGGATTCTCATTCTTATTCTCCTTTGAAAGATGTGAAAGGGTATGCATGGCTTACATTCGACCAGATAAATTGGTATCGTCAACAGAGTGCGGCTTATAAAGAGCAAAACGGTGGACAACCTTTGCCGGCTCTTGCTTTTTTTCATATTCCTCTTCCTGAATACAATGACGCTGCCCGTAGCGAAAATGCAATTCTTCGTGGAACTCGTATGGAGGAAGCCTGTGCACCTAAATTGAATACAGGAATGTTTGCGGCGATGAAAGAAGCTGGCGATGTGATGGGTATGTTTGTAGGACACGACCATGATAATGATTATGCTGTGATGTGGAAAGATATCCTTTTGGCTTACGGACGCTTTACCGGTGGAAATACGGAATATAACCATTTGCCGAATGGAGCCCGTATTATTGTATTGGATGAGGGTACCCGTACATTCACATCCTGGATTCGTCAGAAAGACGGTGTGGTGGATAAAATCTCTTATCCGGCAAGTTTTGTCAAGGACGATTGGACTAAACGTTGAGACTTGCGAACTTCACGTGGCTAAGGCGCGTGTATTTTGAACCATAGCTTTCATATTGGCGTGATACTTTCGCTGATGCGACGTAGATAATATCTCCCAGTCGGTATTCATGTTCTATCCCAGATAGAGTGCATGAAATCGCACTGGGATTTTTTGATGGAATACTCATAATGACTAAGTTTCCACTGGCATCGGTCAAAGTCAGTATTTGCTTGACAAAAAACTGTGGGGTAGTGCCGTTCACTCTTGTTTTGTATGGATCATCTTCCAATCTTACCCGAGTGACTTTTAATTTTAAGTCTGTCAGCTTTTCTCCTAATTCTCCCAGATAGCGGCTGGGTGAACGCTTCTCCCTCGACTTTCTTATCATTATGTCCAAATGTATGGAATAATAAGCTTGTGCTATTTTGACGAAACGTTCCTGTTTAGGTATTTTGGGAATGAATTTGTACGCTACCCAACTTAGGTAAGCGGGATCTATCTTGAGGATTTCATGGAGAAAATGTCCCCGGTATTTTCCGAAGAAGATAAGGTCGTCACCATTGCTCTGCATTCTTTTCTCATTGTAATCTACCAGGATGATACAACGTCTCGAATAATAAAACATCGTGCTGGCCATCCGCAGGGAGTCGTTGATGTCCGGTGACAGGTCATGTATATAAAGAATGGATTGTTTTTCGGGCAGGGGAGAGTACAGCCAAAGGGAATAGTTTGGTTTCCCCGGTCGGGGCAACACCACCAGGTAGACTCCTACCTCTTTAAAAGAGGCTCTGCCCCGGTTGTACTCATTCAATTTGGCATACAATAAGGCTTGCTCGTTTTCGGAAATGCCCGGTAATCTTGGGTTAGCCATAATTGTTCTCGCTTTTGGTATATTTCAAATATAAGGATTTTCTTTCAGAAAAGCAATTTTTCTCTTTGAAATCTCGTACATTTGTATCCATGTAAATTTTCAAAATTCGAATGGAAGAACGAAATAAGAGAGTATTGGTAGGTATGAGTGGTGGCATAGACAGCACCGCTACTTGCTTGATGCTGCAAGAACAAGGATACGAGATCGTGGGAGTTACTATGCGTGTGTGGGGAGATGAACCGCAGGATGCCAGAGAGTTGGCTGCACGGATGGGGATTGAACATTATGTGGCAGATGAACGTATTCCTTTTAAAGAGACCATTGTAAAAAACTTCATAGACGAATATAAGCAGGGGCGTACGCCGAATCCGTGCGTGATGTGCAATCCGTTGTTTAAGTTCCGTGTTTTGACAGAGTGGGCGGACAAGTTGAATTGTGCATGGATTGCTACCGGACATTATTCACGGTTGGAAGAGAAAAACGGATACACGTATATAGTAGCCGGAGATGATGATAAGAAAGACCAGTCGTATTTCCTTTGGAGATTGGGACAGGAAGTGCTGAAGCGTTGTATCTTTCCGTTGGGAGATTATACGAAAGTGAAAGTTCGCGAGTATCTTGCGGAGAAAGGATATGAGGCAAAGTCGAAAGAAGGGGAAAGTATGGAAGTCTGCTTTATTAAAGGAGATTATCGTGATTTTCTTCGTGAACAGTGTCCTGAACTGGATAGTGAAATCGGACCGGGATGGTTTGTCAACTCTGAAGGGGTGAAGTTGGGGCAACATAAAGGGGCGCCTTATTATACAATCGGTCAGCGTAAGGGATTGGAGATTGCTTTAGGAAAGCCGGCCTATGTATTGAAAATCAACCCGCAGAAAAATACCGTGATGCTTGGGGATGCCGACCAATTAAAAACAGAATACATGTTGGCGGAGCAGGATAAGATTGTGGATGAACAGGAACTGTTCGGATGTGAGAATCTGACAGTACGGATTCGTTATCGCAGTCGTCCTATCCCCTGCCGGGTGAAAAGATTGGAAGACGGACGTCTGTTAGTACGTTTCCTCGAAACGGCTTCGGCCATTGCCCCGGGACAATCTGCCGTGTTTTATGACGGGAGACGAGTGCTGGGAGGAGCTTTCATTGCTTCTCAAAGAGGAATCGGGTTGGTGATTATAGAAAATGAAGGATTATGATTGATTAAAAAGAAAGATAACTTATGAAGAAGTTTATAGTATTGATTCTCGCTTTAAATATGTATTTGGGTGTGTTTGCACAGTTTACTCCGGAGGATACCTTAAAATATCGAATTAGCCTGAAAGACAAGGCGGCTACAGACTATTCCTTGCAGAAACCGGAAAAATATTTGTCTATGAAATCTATAGAGCGTCGAAAGAAACAAGGATTACCCATTGATTCCACGGATTTGCCGGTCTGTAAGAAATATGTAGATGCTATACGGAAGACAGGTGTCCATGTACTCGTTACCGGGAAGTGGGATAATTTTGTTACTGTTTCTTGCAATGATAGTACTTTGATTGACGAAATAGCAAAGTTGCCTTTTGTACGTTCCACGGAAAGAGTGTGGAAAGGTATCACACAAAGAGCCCTTCAAAGAGATTCGTTAATAAATAAACCGGTGCGTACCGATAGCCTTTACGGTCCTGCAATCACACAGGCGGCAATGAGCCGTGTCAATCTTCTGCATGATGCGGGCTTTAAGGGACAGGGAATGACTATTGCCGTAATTGATGCCGGATTCCATAATGTGGATAAGATTGATGCAATGAAAAATATCCGTATTCTTGGGGTGCGTGACTTTGTGAATCCGGAAGCGGATATTTATGCTGAAAGTAGCCATGGAATGTCTGTATTATCCTGTATGGCCATGAATCAGCCGAATGTGATGATTGGCACAGCTCCTGAAGCTTCTTATTGGTTGCTGCGTAGTGAGGACGAATATTCGGAGAATCTGGTAGGAACAGGATTACTGGGCGGCAGCCATTGAGTTTGCCGATAGTGTAGGAGTGGATCTGGTGAATACATCGCTTGGATATTATTCATTTGACGATCCTGCGAAGAATTATAGATATCGTGACTTGAATGGTCATTATGCGTTGATGTCTCGTGAAGCTGCGAAGGCAGCCGATAAAGGAATGGTCGTTGTTTGCAGTGCCGGAAATTCGGGGGCAGGTTCGTGGAAGAAAATTACCCCTCCGGGAGACGCAGAGAATATAATAACGGTAGGAGCTGTAAATAAAAGGGGGGAGCTGGCACCATTTTCTTCTGTTGGAAATACGGCTGACGGACGTGTGAAACCGGATGTAGTGGCTGTCGGTCTGAATTCGGATGTGATGGGAACAGATGGTAATCTTCGCCGTGCCAACGGAACCTCTTTCTCTTCTCCGATTATGTGTGGTATGGTAGCTTGTCTGTGGCAGGCTTGTCCGAAGCTGACAGCGAAGCAGATTATAGATTTGGTACGTCAATCGGGTGATAGAGCCGATTTCCCGGATAACATATATGGATATGGTATTCCCGATTTGTGGAAGGCTTATCTTAACTTTTCTTCCAAGGAAAAGAAATAATGTGACTGCTGTATGATAAACGCTATGAATAAGTCGAAGCAATCTGACTCCCTCTCTTTGGGAGAGGGTGGGGAGAGGCTTTCTCTTTTAGAGCTGAATGCACTCGTCCGCCGTAGTCTGGAGCAATGCCTGCCTGATGAATATTGGATACAGGCAGAGTTGAGCGATGTCCGTTCCAATACGACAGGGCATTGCTATCTGGAATTCGTGCAGAAAGATCCTCGTAGCAATAATCTCGTAGCCAAGGCACGCGGTATGATTTGGAATAATATCTACCGTTTGTTGAAGCCTTATTTTGAGGAAACTACAGGGCAGCTATTTACTTCCGGCATTAAGGTGTTGGTGAAAGTAACAGTTCAGTTTCATGAACTGTACGGTTACAGTCTGACAGTGCTTGACATTGATCCTGCTTATACATTGGGAGATATGGCTCGTCGCCGCCGGGAAATATTATTACAGTTGGAAGAGGAGGGAGTGTTGACGCTGAATAAAGAGCTTGAGATACCGGTTCTTCCCCAGCGTATTGCTGTCATCTCTTCGGCTACTGCGGCCGGATATGGAGATTTCTGTCATCAGTTGCAGCATAATCCGGGCGGGTTCTTTTTCTATACGGAGCTTTTTCCGGCTTTAATGCAGGGAAATCAGGTAGAAGAATCAGTGTTGGCGGCTTTGGATCGTATTAATGCCCGCATCAATGAATTTGATGTAGTAGTCATCATTCGTGGTGGTGGAGCTACTTCCGATTTGTCCGGCTTTGATACTTATCTATTGGCAGCTGCATGTGCGCAATTTCCGTTACCTATCATTACTGGTATTGGGCATGAACGCGATGATACAGTGCTTGATTCCGTTGCTCATACCCGGGTAAAAACTCCTACGGCTGCTGCCGAACTCCTGATTCACCGGGTAGGGGAAGTTGCGGAGCATCTGGAAGAATTATCTATGCGTATTCAACAAGGAGCTTATATGCTTCTTGATCTGGAACGACGAAGGTTGGAAACTCTCCAAACCCGTATTCCCAATCTTGTTCATCGCAAACTTGCGGACGCTCGTTTTTCTTTGCTGGTAGCAAAGAAAGATTTGTCACAGGTGACGAAAGCATTAGTGGCCCGTCAATCTCACCGTCTGGAACTTTTGCAACAACGAATAGCGGACGCTTCTCCGGATAAACTCTTGAGTCGTGGATATAGTATTACAATAAAAGACGGGAAAGCGGTGACGGATGTATCTTCACTGAAGCCGGGAGACCATTTGATAACCCGGTTATCGAAAGGAGAAGTTCGATCGGTGGTAGAAAAGTAACTATCCACCAAACGTGTATTTGTAAAAACATTAATCATTAAATATCAATCATCGTGGCAGCAAAAAAAGAAACATATTCCCAAGCGATGGAACGTCTTGAAAAGATCGTTCGCCAGATAGATAACAACGAACTGGATATCGACATTTTGAGTGAGAAAATAAAAGAAGCCAATGAAATTATTGCCTTTTGCAAGGATAAACTGACAAAAGCCGACCGGGAAGTCGAAAAATTATTGCAAGAAAAGAGGCAATCTGAAGAATAAAAGTTATTTTTGCGTTTCAATGCATAGAAAATAAACTAATACATAACAATATGAAAGAAATAGACTGGGCGAATCTGTCGTTTGGATATATGAAGACAGATTACAATGTGAGAATCAATTTCCGTAATGGTGCATGGGGAGAACTGGAGGTAAGCAGTGAAGAACACCTTAATTTGCACATGGCGGCAACCTGTTTACATTATGGTCAGGAAGCCTTTGAAGGATTGAAAGCATTCCGTGGAAAAGATGGTAAAGTTCGTATTTTCCGTTTGGAAGAAAATGCTGCCCGTTTGCAATCTACTTGCCAGGGAATTCTGATGGCAGAACTTCCGACAGAACGATTCAAAGAAGCAATCTTGAAAGTGGTGAAGCTGAATGAACGCTTTATTCCTCCTTATGAAACCGGTGCTTCTCTTTACATTCGTCCGCTATTGATTGGAACAAGTGCCCAGGTAGGCGTACATCCTGCAGATGAGTATATGTTTGTAGTATTTGTAACTCCGGTAGGACCGTATTTCAAAGGTGGCTTCTCTACCAATCCGTACGTTATCATTCGTGAGTTTGACCGTGCCGCTCCTCATGGAACAGGTATTTATAAAGTGGGTGGTAACTATGCAGCCAGTCTTCGTGCTAACAAGAAAGCGCACGATTTGGGCTATTCCTGCGAGTTCTATCTCGATGCGAAAGAAAAGAAATATATCGATGAATGTGGTGCTGCCAACTTCTTCGGTATTAAGGATAATACGTATATCACTCCGAAATCATCTTCTATCTTGCCTTCTATTACCAATAAGAGTTTGATGCAGTTGGCAGAAGATATGGGTATCAAGGTAGAACGCCGTCCGATACCGGAAGAAGAACTGGAAACATTTGAGGAAGCAGGTGCTTGTGGTACTGCTGCAGTAATCAGCCCGATTCAACGTATCGATGATTTGGAAAACGGAAAATCTTATGTGATCTCTAAAGACGGTAAGCCGGGACCAATCTGTACAAAATTGTATAATAAGCTCCGTGGAATTCAGTATGGCGACGAACCGGATACGCATGGCTGGGTAACAATAGTGGAATAACTATATTTTTGAAATGACACATTTATCAATTAATATTATTCATTATGTTAAAACAAAATTCAGAATTGCGTGCGCAGGCACGTGAGGCACTTCGAGGCAAGTGGCCTATGGCAGCTGTTGCTGCACTTATTTATTCAGTTATAGCCGGCGGTTTATCAGCTATTCCTTTGATTGGAGGGTTATGCTCATTATTTGTCGGACTACCGGTTGCGTACGGTTTTACTATTGTAATGCTTGGCGTATGTAGAGGCAAAGACATTGACTTTGGTACTTTGTTCGAAGGTTTCCAAGATTATGGACGTATTTTTGTCACTAAGTTGCTTCAGATGGTCTATACAGTTTTGTGGTCACTGTTGCTGCTTATACCGGGTATCATTAAGGCTTATTCTTATGCAATGACCGACTTTATCTTGAAAGATGAACCGGAAATGAAAAACAATGCAGCTATTGAGAAAAGTATGGCTATGATGGAAGGAAACAAGATGAAGTTGTTCATGCTTGATTTAAGCTTCATTGGCTGGGCCATCCTTTGTATCTTTACTTTTGGTATTGGATTTCTTTTCCTGCAACCGTATGTTGCTATTTCCCGTGCTGCTTTCTATGAAGATTTGAAAGCACAACAAGGCGGAAATGTGGAAGTAGACGTTGAAGTGAATGTTGAGATTTGATAAGACGAATCATTCAGCACTATAGAAGAATGGAGCATGGAGAAATCTGTGCTCCATTTCTTTTTGTCGGTTGCATCAAAATCAGTACCTTTGCGATCTAATCAGGATTGATATGGGAAAGAATAAATTAGAAAAGTTTGCCGATATGGCAAGTTATCCGCACGTATTCGAATATCCTTATTCGGCGGTAGATAACGTGCCTTTTGACATGAAGGGGAAATGGCATAAAGAGTTTTTTAAGAACGATCATCCGATTGTGCTCGAACTGGGTTGCGGACGTGGTGAGTATACCGTCGGTCTGGGTAAGATGTTTCCCGAAAAGAACTTTATAGCAGTGGATATAAAAGGCGCCCGTATGTGGACGGGAGCAACGGAGTCATTACAGGCCGGAATGAAGAATGTTGCTTTCCTGCGTACCAATATTGAAATCATCGAACGTTTTTTTGCCGAAGGCGAAGTGAGTGAAATATGGCTTACTTTCTCTGATCCGCAAATGAAGAAAGCAACCAAACGACTGACCTCTACCTATTTTATGGAACGGTATCGCAAATTCTTGCAGCCGAATGGCATTATCCACCTGAAAACGGACAGCAACTTCATGTTTACCTATACGAAATACATGATTGAGGCAAACAAACTTCCCGTTGAGTTTATGACTGAAGATTTATATCATTCTGGTCTGGTAGATAATATTCTCGGTATTAAGACCTATTATGAACAACAATGGCTGGATCGTGGTTTAGATATTAAGTATATCAAATTCCGGCTTCCGCAGGAAGGTAAACTACAAGAACCGGATGTGGAAATAGAGCTTGATCCCTATCGTAGCTATAACCGTAGCAAGCGTAGCGGATTGAATACAAGCAAATAATTCTCCAGCAGTAAATAGTAATTAAATCGTATAATTGTAAATCGTCAAATAGTAAATAAAATGACTCTCTATCCTAAATTGATATTGGATGCATTGGCAACGGTGCGTTATCCTGGTACGGGAAAGAATTTGGTGGAAGCGGAGATGGTTGCCGATAATCTTCGTATTGATGGTATGACTGTCAGCTTTTCATTGATTTTTGAGAAACCGACTGATCCGTTTATGAAATCAATGTTGAAAGCTGCGGAAACAGCTATTCATACGTATGTCTCTCCTGATGTGCAGGTAACAATCACAACAGAGAGTAAGCAAGCCGCTCGTCCGGAAGTTGGCAAGCTCCTTCCGCAAGTGAAGAATATAGTCGGTATATCTTCCGGTAAAGGTGGCGTGGGTAAGTCTACGGTGTCTGCGAACCTGGCAGTTGCTCTGGCTAAATTAGGCTATAAGGTTGGTTTGCTTGATGCAGATATTTTCGGTCCTTCCATGCCTAAGATGTTTCAGGTGGAGGATGCACGCCCCTATGCTGAACGTATAGATGGTCGTGACATGATTATTCCGGTAGAGAAATATGGAGTGAAATTATTGTCCTATCGGTTTCTTTGTCGATCCGGATCAGGCAACTTTGTGGCGTGGTGGAATGGCAAGTAATGCATTGAAACAGTTGATAGCTGATGCAGCCTGGGGAGATTTGGATTATTTCCTGATAGACCTTCCTCCCGGAACCAGTGACATTCATTTGACGGTTGTTCAAACATTAGCCATGACAGGAGCGATTGTTGTCAGCACTCCGCAAGCGGTTGCTTTGGCAGATGCCCGTAAGGGAATCAATATGTTCACCAATGATAAGGTAAATGTACCTATTCTCGGTTTGGTTGAGAATATGGCTTGGTTTACTCCCGCTGAACTTCCCGAGAATAAATACTATATCTTTGGTAAAGAAGGTGCCAAGAAACTGGCTGAAGAAATGAATGTTCCTTTGTTGGGACAGATTCCTATCGTGCAAAGCATCTGTGAAGGAGGAGATAATGGTACTCCTGTTGCGTTGGATGAAGACTCCGTGACCGGACGTGCTTTCTTATCCCTGGCTGCCAGTGTCGTTCGTCAGGTAGATCGCCGGAATGTAGAGATGGCTCCAACTCAAATTGTAGAAATGCATAAATAAAGATGGTGGGGAGTTTGGAGGACTTTTGGCCTCCCACTCGTAGGATATAAAAAGGAGCTGTCTAACGAGTCCTGAATATTGAAAATCACCCACGTTATAACTATCTGTAGCGTGGGTGAAATTGTAAATGAGGGACTTGTTAGACAGCCCTTTTTCTTTATTGATTTATTAGGTTTGAATTACTTATTCATAGCCTTCATTAACTGTTCTTTCATCGTGTCTACTCCCGGAAAACCTGTTTGCTTAAAGGTGATATTACCCTCCGGATCAACAACAAAGTAGGTAGGAACTCCCTGTATGTTGAAATTGGACATCAGAAAACTCCATTGCTCATTTGTCACACGGAAATGTTCACCATGAATATCGGTAATCATATTTTCCCAAGTACCTTTGGGAGAAGTCTCGCCTGTGATGTAAAGGTAGATAATATCCATATCTTTTAATTCCTCTTTCATGGGAAGAATAGCTTTATTAGCCGTGCGGCAAGGACCACACCATGTTGCCCAGAAATCAACTAACAACGTGTGTCCCCGGAATTTAGAGATAATGGAGGGAAATAAATCCTCATTGGAGACTTGTCCGGCTTCGTTCACTGTGAATCCTGTCTTTCTTTTGTTCAATTCAATTTTCTTTATGATTTCTTTGTTCGTTTGGTTAAGCATCTCGGCATAAACCGGAGAAGAAAAAGTTTTTAATTCGGCATGCTGTTCTGTTGTTAACGGGGTGAAATTTTTGATGGATTGATACAGCTTATTAAATTTAATATTATCAAATAAGGGTCCCTGTCCTGTTCCTAGTGTCTCCTCAAGTACCTTTTGAGAATCTGGCAGGAAGCTTATCAAATAAATCGTCGATGCGTAATATTTGCCGTATAGAGCTTTAAGAGTGTTGATAGAACTGAATTCCTTTAATATGTCATAGTATCCTTTAGGAGTATCGATGTGAGTATTATAAAAATAATCGTCTGTCTGTTCCCTATTCTGTTTATTGACAGCAATATGTGCTGATTTTAGTTCTCTCTCCGTCATAGCGATTTTGCCAGTCGCATCCAGATCTACCAGGATATTTAATAGCTCTTTGCACGCATTACTGTATTGTGATTGCGCGATTTCTTTTCGAATAGATGGAAGGCGCTCAAGTACATAAGCTTTATATTCATCTGCACTTTTCCCGACAATGTCGTTGTACATATCCATGTAATAAACGCTTTTTAATACAATGTTTATATCTACTGAAGCTAATTCTTGTTGTAGGCTAGCCAGATAACCATTGAAGTATACAGGCTCTCCATACGTTTTATCTTTTCTTTGCAGATGTGCTTGTCTGCGGCAAAGTTCTTTCGTATTTATAATGAGTGATGTCTCTTCATTGGGAGCTATCAGACATTCAATCCAACCAAAAGGAAATTCCAATGCTACGCTTGTAACAGATACCACTTTTAATTCCGCCAGGAAAGTGCCGTCTTCCTTGATTTTTATGATATTCTGTTCGTTGTGGATATTCAGTGCAGGACTTTCTATGTGCATCTTCACTTGCTTTATCATCTCTTTTTGATAGTCCAGTATTTTTCCTTTAAGAGTAGCAGTTCCGTAGGCCAACTTAGGAGTCGGCAATATCGCTTTCTTATTTATTTTGTGTACGACTGCTTCTTTGGGAAGTTTCTGTTTATAGAATGCATCCTTATCCAGTTGTATGCCCCATATCTTATATGCTCCGTCAAAATCCCCTTCCGAGAAATCCAGACTGGTCACATTTTCGGGTATGGGAGGAAATAACAATTGAAATTCCGCTTCTCCTGATTCCGGCATCCAGAACTCCTTGTCTAATGTGATTCCAATTCCTCTTCGAATGGGATAGAGCATTCCATTGTTGTCTTTCAGGAAACTGCCCGTTGCTATTTTTATCCAATATTTAGGATGATAGAAAGCCTTTATATACACTGTTGTCACTGTATCACTCATGACAATTTTATCGACCTCGATACTGTTGGAGCTCCATGCTAGAAAAGGAGGACGCTCGATCACTCTGTCTTTGGCTTGTATGATGCAGGTCATGCAGCATATCAAACCAATAATCCATACGAATCTTTTCATGTGAATAATGTTTTGTTACATGAGCAAATATAAGGATCTTTTTATAACTATCCTTGTAAACAGCTGAAAAAGAAATGTTTTTTTGAGCACCGGGGAAGGATACGTTCGGCACTGGGGGAGGAGGGTGCTCCCCACCGATGAACGCCCCTTTCCTTACCGATGAGGAAAGGGAGCGGCACCGGGGAAAGAATTTACTGTAATCTGAATACGATAGGAATGGTATACTTGACAGAAACAGGCTGTCCTTTTTGCATTCCTGGTTCCCATTTAGGCATATTACCCACTACGCGTACAGCCTCTGCATCCAGTGACGGAGATACACTGCGTAAGACTTTGATATTCGACAAACTTCCGTCTTTACCAATAATCATCTGTATGATGACTCTGCCTTGCTCTTTACTTTTTTGAGCGATGACGGGATATTTGATACTTCTAGCCAGATATTGGAACAGGCCGGCTTGTCCTCCCGGAAATTTGGGCATTGCTTCTACCACGGTGAATACTTCATCCTCATTTTCTCCTTTTACACTGCCTCCCTCTGGAGTTGGATCATCTTTTGCAGCATAGCCCACCACCACTACTTCATCCATGTCGGACTGCTTTACCTCTTCCGCTTTGGGAAGCTCCGGACCAGTCAGTCTGAAAGCAACAGGAACTGTAAATTTCACGTTCACCGCTTCTCCCCTTTGTTTACCGGGTTTCCATTTAGGCATGGCGGCAATTACACGCATGGCTTCTTTGTCGAGATACGGATTGACACTTCGTTCCACTTTCGTATCGGCTATAGTTCCGTCCTTTTTAACAGTAAAGCTTACAATCACGCGTCCTTGTGCACCGATTGCATGTGCTTCAGCCGGATATTTGACATTCTTCGACAAGTAATCCATCAGTGCCTGTGCTCCTCCCGGAAAATCTGGCATTTCTTCTACAACTTGGAAGACAACGGAATCTGGTACACTTTTGATTTGAGTTTCCGTCATTTCCTTTCCTTGCTTATCCAGTGGAAGTGTAGTTCCTTGAATTTCTTCTATAGGAAGTTCCGGAATATCCGTGGTTTCAGCTTGTATGGCAGCTTCTTCTGTTGCTTGCCCCATCATTTCTTTGGCAAATTTTTCAGTAGTACGTGCCACCATTTCGATGTTACTGACAATCATTAAGATAGCAGCCAAGGGAAGAAACATCAGATATTTTGTTCTTCCTATTTCTTTCGTTCTTCGTTTATTCATCATTTTAATACGATTTTTGAGTGGTAAAACATTGAAACTATTTGATAAATTTGCTGCAGCCTTGTGATGTGCCAGTCCCAATAAATGGTACTGGTATGATTTACTATCATGCCCCGTCTCCAATACATGGTGATCTGCCAGGTATTCGAGGTTTCCTCTGACTTCCCGTTTCATCAGCCAGATAAATGGATTGAACCAGCAAAAGATACACATTATCTCGCTGATAAGTACGTCTACCGAATGGTATTGACGGACGTGTGTCTCTTCATGAGTAATGATTTCACTGATTTCAGATTCCGTATGTGATTGTGGGTGTATGAATATCCAGTGGAAGAAAGAAAAAGGGCCGGTTTCCTTCTTTAATAGATGTACGCGTACTCCTTGTATCTTGCTTTTTGAGCATTGGAAGTGTAACCGGATGATGCTACCCAGTTGTACAAAGAAGCGTGTAGCTAGTGATAACATTCCGCTCCAATAGATAATTTTTGCGAACTGTATGATAACCTCTTGCCAGTTCATTGCAGGCTCTTGTAAAGGAGTAACTGCTTGCTCCGGAAGTATGATGGTTGCATAAAGATCTGCCATTGCCACCATTGGTTCGTGAGCTTTTATCCATCCCTGAATATTCAGCAAAGGATAAAGCAAGGAGATAGCGAAGAAACATAGCAAAGCCATCCTGCGCCAATGGAAGAAGGTGTCTTTATGAAAAAACAACCGATAGAATGCGTAGAACAGAGCTATCGCTACATTTATCTTTAGAAAATAAGCCAGTTCCGGAGTCATGGTGATGAATGTTTTCTATTAATTTTCTTTTCCTTTTTCAATGAGTTCGATAATATCTTTGAGATCATCGGTCGAAATTTTCTGGTCTTTGGCAAAGAAAGAAACCATCTCTTTGTAAGAGTTCTCAAAGTAGTTACGAACTACACCACTCATAAAATGGCGTTTATATTCATTTTCGCGAATGGCAGGAGTATATTGGTAGGTATTACCCACACGTTTCGGTGTGACATATCCTTTTCGCTCGAGGTTCTTCACGATAGATGCTACTGTGGTATAAGGAGGTGCCGGTTGCGTATACTTTGCAACAATGTCTTTTACGAAACAGCATTGTAACTCCCAAATGTAGATCATTACTTCTTCTTCTTGTATAGTTAACTTTTCCATGGAGATGTTGTTTAATTACGAATACTTCGCAAATCTACGAATATTTCGTAAACAGCCAGTAGATAGTTGGTTAATAATTGTGAATGTGTAAATTTTGCAAGAATATTTTGATTGCATTGTTGTCTGGAAATTAGTTAAGCATAAAAAAAGACCGGATAAACATTATTTTTTTCTATATAGTCACTCTTTAATAACCTTTATGCAAAAAATAGACTATCAAGGATTTTTTTATATAAAATAAATGAAATATATTTGCGGCTACGAAACATACGTTAAATATGGAAGGGTGCGTTTCAATACTTTAATCTGTTACGAATAATTCCCCGCACCTCAAACAGGACTATTAACTAATAATGCCAACCAAAGGGAAGAGGGAGGCAAACTAAAAAATGAATGATATGAAAAAAGGTTTGATTTTTGTGCTATTTGCACTTGTTTCTATCGTTTCTTATTCTCAAATTTCTTGGAATGCCAAAGTGGGTATGAACATGAGTAACTACACTGGGGATATGGATACTGACATGAAGATTGGATTTAATGTAGGTGTTGGTATGGAATATCAGTTCTCTGATATGTGGTCTATCCAACCTTCTTTGATGCTTACTCAAAAAGGTGCAAAAATAAAAGAAGATGGTGAGACTATGAAGTTTAATCCTATGTATCTTGAGATTCCTGTTTTGGCAGCTGCAAGATTTGCTGTTGCTGACAATCAGAACATCGTTGTGAAAGCTGGTCCTTATTTTGCATTTGGTGTTGCCGGAAAGGTAAAAGTTGGTGATGACAAAGCTGATTTCTTTGGTGATGGTGATGATCAATTTGGTGGAAAAAGATTTGATTGTGGTATTGGTGTAGGTGTTGCTTATGAAATCGGTAAATTCTTTGTAGGTCTGGATGGTGAATTCGGATTTACTAATGTAGTTGATTTCAAATCAGACGGGGTAAGTAATCCTAAGAACATGAACTTCTCTATTGGTGTAGGTTACAAGTTCTAAACTTATTATACTCTCTTTATAATATCTCTAAAATCCCTCGTTCTATACTCTCTTGGAACGGGGGATTTTTCTGTCTTGATATAAAAAGAAAAACGGCATATCTCCATTGAAAGGATACACCGTTAATTCTCTCTCTTGCAATTCTTACTCATTAATCACTTATCTGCTTGGATAAGTTTGCTTTCTCTTTTAATTCTTTGTATCTCTCTATTGCATGTTTGCGACTCATTAGTATTTGCCAGCGGTATACCCAACAGGTGGTCAGGAAATAAATACCAGCTTGTAGCCATAAAGCTTTATATTCAAAAGCTACTTCACTAAGAGTAGCTCCCATATTGTTGATTTTTACAAAGCCGTTAATTCCAAACGTTGAGGGGAAGATGTAGGATACATACTTCCAAAACGGAGGAATAGCTGCCCCCGGCCAGGAAATACCGGAAATAAATAACAAGGGGACTGATGTGAATACAAAAATCAGCATACACGTTTCCCGGTTGCGAATGGCAATGGAAGCTGTCATCGCAAAGAAAATACAAGCCGCAAGATAGGGGACAACGAATAATATTAATGAACCGGGTTGTCCTATTTGGTTGAGGCTAAACAATCTTGGAACTACATAAAGTACGTAGAAAGCTACCAATATATAAACCAGAAAATAACTCAATCCTTTTCCTAATACAATTCGTAACGTTCCGTTGTAATGACGGTTGATAGGTACAAGATCCCTAAATCTGTTGTTCTCACGAGCAGTTCCTGCGGCGAGACCGATGCCGAGCAATAATGTCTGTTGGATAATCAATACCAATACAGCAGGAATCAGAAAAGCGGCGAATCCGGCAGTAGGGTTGAAGATGGAAATCTCTTCATATTCTATCGGATAAGCGGTGATTTCATCCTGACGATCGGTCGTGTTTCCGCTACGTGCAATTTTGATGTCCTTGTTCATATCCAGAGAAACGGCAGTGTTGGCAAGAAGCATCGATTTATAGTATAACAATCCGCTCATATCGCAATAGATGCTGACCTGTGTCTGCTTTCCTTTTGCGATATTGTCGCTGAAATCCGAAGGGATATAAATGATACCATACGCACGCCGGTTCTTCAGCATTTGTTTGGCCTCTTCCATATCGGCACAGTAAGAGACGATTTGAATATCGGGTGTGGCATCTACCTTGCGTAGATATTCACGGCTAAGAGATGAATGCGAATCGTCTACAACAACAGCAGGAACTTCACGCACTACTTCGTTGTCATAAATGAAACTATACAACAACGGATAACCTAGTGGGACGAGTATGAAAAATATCAGTACCCCCTGGTCGCGGAAAGTTGTCTGAAACTCCCGCTTCCAGATATAAAACAGGTCATTGATGCCTTGGGCTATCTTGT
Organism: Bacteroides sp. BFG-637; assembly: GCF_024793605.1. NCBI lineage: Bacteria > Pseudomonadati > Bacteroidota > Bacteroidia > Bacteroidales > Bacteroidaceae > Bacteroides > Bacteroides sp. BFG-637. The sequence continues at coordinate 2,807,608 of NZ_JANUPD010000002.1, forward strand.
CTTTTAATTTTATATCTTTCATTTAGGGTATATATTTATAGTAAACCAATGCTTCCTTCAGGCGATGAACCACAAAGAAAGGGAGCATCATAAATATTAATAGTGCCATATAGTTGGTCCATGAGTAAGCCATGCTATATCCGTTGAGCGCTTGATCGACGTAAATAAGGAAATAATGCCGCAACGGGAATAGGTTACTCAAAGCCTGTAGAACAGGGTGCATAGCCATGACCGGGAATGAAAATCCGGAAATGGAGAATGATATGACTCCCCATAGGGAGGCGAAACTTAATCCGAGTCGTAGAGTCGGCAGAGTTCCCTATCATGACAATGCCACAACATTGAGATGCCAATACGAGACACAGTGTGGCGAATATCATCGGGAATATGCCGCTATTGCAAGGAAAATGCAGGAATCCATACAGGTATACATTATAAAATATACCCATAATGAAAAAGACTATTGTATGGGGAAGCAGTTTTCCAGCCAATGCAATGTAAATGGAGTTGTTGCTCATCCGTAGCCATTCTCGGGCAGTACGATCCTTGATTTCCACACCGATTGAATAAACGGTAACCATAAATATTAATAGCATGAGTACCCCCGGTATCAGTGTATTGCATAAGTATACCGAATAGTTCAGCCACGGATTATTTAGTGGGTGTGTATCAATTACGATCGGTTGCAGATAAGCCATAGCCTGATCCTCTGTCGCACCTTTGGCATACAGCATCGTCCGGGCCGCAGCTCCGGAGGTGAGTTCTCCCATCATTTTCATGTCCCTGAACAATAGAGAGCCTGCAATCAGGTATGAGTAATTGGTGTAGAAAGAGATCGTTGGCTGCCGTTGGCTTTGTGCCTCTGCCGATAAACCCTTGGGGAGATAGAAGAATCCGTAGATTTTTCCCTCCTGCATGGCAATACGTGCATCTGTTACATTGCTGTAATGAGCTACAACCCCTGTCTGCGAAAAAGCATCCAGGTTGCGGACAATATTACGGGAAGTAGACGAATCATCCATGTCCACCACTCCCGCAGGCAAATCCTTGGGAAGCCCCGAATCCATTAAAGTGGTGAAGAATATATAGCAAAACAGCGGGGCGATGACCATACAGAAGAGATAGAGCGGACGTGATACCAACCGCCGGCACTCTCTTTGCATGACCTGCCACAAAGCTATATATTTCTTTTCTCTCTCTTTCATGGTCATTTACTTGTCAATGATAACAGACATACCCGGACGGAGATTTTCCACCTTTTCTACCGGAGAAGCTTTCACCTCGAATGTTTTCAGATCGAACTGTCCGGTGGTTTTGGTTGCTTTCCAAGCAGCATAAGTGCCTAAATCTTTCAGATAGTATACTTTGAGTTGGATCTTTTTATTATCCAAAGCAGGAATGACAGCCTCGAACTCCGAACCCATCGTCAGGTTCTTCAGCAGATCTTCGCGTACATTGAATGTTACCCACATATCGTTGAGTTCAGCGATATTCATGATAGGAGCACCGGTACCAACCAATTCGCCTACCTTCGGGAATATTTCAGAAACTTCCCCGGCAGCCGGAGCGATGAGATAAGTCTCCTTAATATACGATTCAACTTCGGCAACAGCTCCTTTCGCCCGGTTTACCAAAGCTTCCGCAGCCATCTTATCTTCACGTTCGGCTCCATTCTTCGCCATGGTATATTGTGCTTTGGCAGCTTTCTCTGTTGCAATACTTGCATCCCGTTGCGCAGTCACTTCATCCAGCTTCTGTGCAGGCATCACTCCCTGTTCATAGAGATTCTTGATGCGTTGGTATGATTTCTCGGCAATGGTAACGCCTGCTTGGGCTTTTTGCCACATTTCATAAGCTGCCTGGATTTGTTCCTCCCGTGCGCCTTTGATTGCTTTTTCATTTTGTGCCTGTGCAGCTGCTTCAGCAGCACGTGCCTGTTCCATTTTTGCTACCACGTCAGGAGCTTCCAAAATGGCTAGTGTATCCCCGGCATTGACACTTTGCCCTTCTTTCACGCGAAATTCCAGTATACGTCCCGGAACTTTACTTGAAACGCGATATTCGGTAACTTCAGCCTGTCCCTGTATAATTTCAGGACCTTTGCGGAGCATGAAGAAGCCAACGACTGCAACGATTGCAATAACTCCCAACAGAGTAAGGAATGCAAGCAGCATATTGCTGTTTTGTGATTTTATAGGTGCCATATTAATATGAATTTAAATGATAGTTGATAAATGATAAGTGATAAATGATAAGTGATAGGTGATAAATGATAGTTGATAGATGATAACTGATAACTATCATTTATCAACTATCACCTATTTCAGAGTTCCCAAAGATTTCTTCAGATAGATTTCCGTCAGCTTCACATCTATTTGCGCGTCAATCTTTTCTGAATGAGCAGACAACCATGCTGTTTGTGCTTCAAGAACATTGCTGGTGGCAATCACTCCTTCTTTAAAACCAAGTGTTGCATAGCGTAGATTTTCTTCCGCTTTTTCCATGTTTTTAGAAGACATTACCAATTTCTTACCGGCTTCTTTTACCTTGAATGCGGCTTGATTGACCTGTAATTCTATTTTTTCACGAGCATCCTGAAGTTGATACTGTGCAATACGAGCTTCGGCTTTTGCCGCTCTGGTTTTATAAATACCTTCTCCCCAGTGCCATATAGGTATCTGTACCATCACTCCCACATTCCACATACCTTTGAACTTGTTTTCAAAGCTATTGAAAACCGAGGGATTGGTTACCATATAATTTCCCATCAATGCGATGGATGGAAGATGTTCTGCACGGGTTACATTTACTTTCTGTTTATAAATCTGCGTTGCCAATTCGAGGCTACGTATTTCCGGACGATTCTCATAAGCGGTGGATAGATCGAAATGAGGGTCCGTTGTCAGTAATGGAATGTCTTCCATATTTTCGTCTGCCAGTGTGATGGGAGAACTAAGATCAATGCCACATAGTTGACACAACAACATTCGCGCAAGACTCAATCCGTCTTCCACTTTAGTCAGTGTCATTTCCGCTTCATTTACCTTGACGCGTACAGACAAACCGTCTGCTTTCGTAGCTACTCCTTCATTAATCATTTTCTCTACATCGCTGTCCAGCTGTTGCAAAAGCTTTAGATAACCTTCCGCCAACTTCTTTTTGTTAACCAGCGAAATAACTTGCCAGTAGGCTTGGTCCGTACTCATGATCACTTCCTGCATACCGCCGTGATGTTGTTCTTGGGCCAACTCTTCGGCATACTTTGTAATTTTGTTGTATGCACGGATCTTCCCACCCATATATAAGGGCTGTGTCAATGTAATGGCACCTGCATAGACATTTCGGGTGTCTGTGCGGAGCGCATCCACTAAAGAGTTTCCCGCTTGATCGAGAGCGGGTAGAGCTCCACTTAAAGAAGAAATAAGTGGCGCCAAGTCTGGGTATGCTGTTACAATCTCGTGTGCGGCTTGTTGGAAAGGCACAGCCAGATTCGTTCCTAATCCTGAAAGCGCAGCTTTCTGGTCATTATTTAATAATGAAAACTCTTTCTGGTTCCTCATGTAAGCTCCCGTTGCCGAGAAATTTGGCAAATAATTTGTAAATGCAGCTTTCCGTTGATAATGAGCAGCATTTATTTTTTCATTGCTTATCAACAAATCTTTGTTGTTGGCAAGAGCTAATGCGCGGCAACTATCCAGACTTAGAAAGCTCTGCGCTTTTACTGTAAAAGTGAAACTTAACAGAAATGTCAGAAAAAAACTTTTTTCATCGCATCTTGCATATTAATAAGGTGATACTTCTATTTTAAATAACCCTGTTCTTATGTAATTTGTTTATTAAAGTAGTCAGTTTTTTTGTACTTGTTTACTTAAACAATAATTGCATAAACAACGATGCAAATGTATATGCTTTCTGTGAGAACTCAAAACGAATTAGCTTTTTTTAGAAATATAGTGGGGTTGGATTCTGTTGAAAAGAAAGAAGGCTGTTTCTCATGACGAGGAACAGCCTTTCTTGATATATAAAGTAAGGGGATTTTAATTACAGAGCACCTACTTCTTTCAAAGCAGCGTTCGTTCCGTGAACAGCTTTTGCGCTAGCTGCGAACTTAGCTTTTTCGTCTTCGTTCAGGTTCAGTTCAACGATCTTTTCGATACCGTTCTTGCCAAGGATTACAGGAACGCCGATGCAAAGATCTGATTCGCCGTATTCACCTTCCAATAATACAGAACAAGGAACCATCTTCTTTTGGTCGTGAAGGATAGATTCAACTACGAATGCTCCCGCTGCACCCGGTGCATACCATGCAGAAGTACCCAGCAATTTAGTCAGTGTAGCACCACCTACCATTGTAGCAGCGGCAACTTCTTCCAGTTTTTCGGCAGAGATGAAGTTGGATACAGGCATACCTTTGTAAGTAGCGAAACGAGTCAAAGGAATCATAGTAGTATCACCGTGACCGCCGATAACCATACCTTCTACTTCGTTAGCGTTGCAACCGATAGCTTGAGACAAGAAATATTTGAAACGAGAGCTATCCAGAGCACCACCCATACCGATAACACGGTTTTTCGGCAGGCCCAGAGCTTTCAATGCCAAATAAGTCATTGTATCCATTGGGTTAGAGATAACAACGATGATAGCGTTAGGAGAATATTTCAACAGGTTTTCTGCTACCGATTTAACGATACCAGCGTTCACACCGATCAGTTCTTCACGAGTCATACCCGGTTTACGAGGAATACCTGAAGTAATCACAACAACGTCAGAGTTAGCAGTCTGAGCATAGTCGTTCGTGCAGCCTATCAATGTAGTGTCGAAACCCAACAATTGAGCTGTCTGCATCATATCCATTGCTTTACCTTCTGAAACGCCTTCTTTAACGTCCAGCATTACTACTTCGTCTGCTACTTCATTAAAAGCAAGTACATTTGCACATGTAGCACCTACGTTACCTGCGCCTACTACGGTTACTTTTGACATAATACTATATATTTAAAAAGTTGATAATTTGTTTTATCTTTTAGCGCGACAAAATTACAACGATAATCCTGATTAAAGAAATTTTTCCGTAATAATTTTAGTTAAAGGTCTAAGTTCTCCCGAATGGACAGCTATAATGGAAAAAAAGTGGTCGGACAAGCCGTTGGCAAGCGTGGAAAAGAAGCGGAGAATAAGCAACGAAAACGATACAAAAACGAGGGTGTCCGAAGAGGGGTGCACAAAGCGCTGAAACGCCCGCCAGTAAAGGGGGAAAACCCAATGGAAACCAGTAGAGTAGAGAAGAGTAGAGAAAAGAAGAGTAAGTAAAAGTATTATTTCTGTTATAAACAACAGCAATAATACTGGGCAGAGAAGACAGCTTTTGCTGCTGCCGCTGTCGGTTCGGATCACTTCGCCGGTGCTGTTTCTGTTCCCGCGTCCTTCATGAATTGTTCGTCCGGCAGATGACCGGCTTTCGTCTGGTAGGTTGTTGATGCTCGTCCGGTGGGTAACGGACATTCACACGGTAGATAACATACGTTTGTCCGTTAGGTAAATGCTATATTATTTCTCGGGCTACCGCTTAGCGTACGGACATGAGCTGAATGGATATTTATTGAAACGCAGATTAATGCAGATTTTCGCAGATTATTTCAAAAACTCTCACTTTTTATACTTGACTTCTGTTGCGAAATGATTACTTTTGCGCACGTTATCAATTCACAACTGAAACTATGAGTAAAAAAAGCCTTCTTATTGCGGCCGTGGCTATCTTGGTGATAGCTATTATTGGTATTACTTATTTATTGTTTACCGAAAAACAAGCTAACCGGGAGTTAGTGCAGGAATTCCAATTAGACAAGGAAGATCTGGAAAACGAATATGCCCGTTTTGCACAACAATATGATGAGTTAAAGATGACGATTTCTAATGACTCTTTATCTCAATTACTGGAACAGGAACAATTGAAAACTCAACGTCTATTGGAGGAACTTCGTACTGTGAAGAGCTCGAATGCGACAGAGATTCGTCGTTTAAAGAAAGAATTGGCTACTTTGCGTAAGGTAATGGTTGGCTATATCAATCAGATCGACTCTTTGAATAAACTGACTGCACAGCAGAAACAGGTCATAGCTGAAGTGACTCAAAAGTATAATCAGGCTTCACGACAGATCGATAACCTTTCTGAAGAAAAGAAGAATCTGAATAAAAAGGTGACGTTAGCCGCACAACTCGATGCAACTAATATTCGTATCGAACCACGCAATAAACGTGGCAAAGCTGCAAAGAAAGTGAAAGACGTGGTGAAGCTGGCTATCAGTTTCACGGTCGTGAAGAATATAACCGCTGAAAACGGTGAACGTACCATCTATATACGTATTACCAAACCCGATAATGATGTACTGACCAAGAGTGCATCCAATACTTTCCCTTATGAAAACCGTACATTGGTTTATTCAATTAAGAAGTATATTGAATATAATGGAGAAGAACAGAATATCAATGTGTTTTGGGATGTAGAAGAGTTTCTATATGCCGGAAATTATCGGGTAGATATTTTTGAAGGCGGGAACCTGATAGGTTCGCAGTCGTTTACATTAAATTAATATCGGGGTATTTTTCTCTCTACCGATATTTTAATTTCCTTCTATATTAACTAATCCGATGGTCTGTTTTTAATATTTCTTCGGGTAACAGTTGTTCTTTTATGGATGAACTGGAGAAAGAACTGCATAAATAATTGCAATAATATACAGAAAATAGGGCGAGCGTAGCATGAATTTGCATATAATATGCCGCTTTTTAATCATAGAAGCTTTCATTGGATTAAAACCAACGAGATGTCCCTCACCGAGGAAGGATAAGTTCCTCGGTGAGGGACAACTCTTTTCTCGGTGAGGAACTCATATAGGAAGGATTGGAAACTGTTTTTTTCTCTAGTTTGTATGCGAATAAAGATAAGGAGAAACTGATAAAATGAATGACTCTTGTCTATAAAAGAATGATTTGTAAATGCAATCAGGGTATTTTAATCTTATCGGGTAAATATAGGGGAAAATAATGTCAATGTGATTTCTGAAGATAGTAAATCCCGGCCTTTTTTGTCTTTAGTTGGAATCCTATACCCAAATTGTTGCATTCTCAACAGCTTGAATGTCCCTTTTTTTAGAAGTTCTATTTTTAAGTACCGTATAGTTGAATCAGGCGATGAGGAATAACGGTTGTATAATGTAAACTGCTTACCGTCTTCCATCAGCTCCCCACATCATCTTGCTGCGGAGTGTATCGAAAAAAATGTGATTAAAACGTTTCACCACCTTTACACTGTAATCTGCCCGGCGAATGGTTAGTTGAGTCGTTTCTTTGCAGGTTTCGCTCCTCCCGTCAATGGCGACGAGGAAGTTGTGACTTCTGCTTTCTACATCTAATGTAATCTCCCAATCATCCCGAATAACGATAGGGCGGACGTTGAGACTATGCGGAGCTACCGGAGTGATGACAACCGTGTTGGAATGGGGAACCATAATCGGACCACCTACACTCAAAGAATAGGCTGTGGAGCCGGTAGGAGTTGCAATTACCAGCCCGTCAGCCTGATAAGTATTCAGATACGCACCATTAATAGCTGTTCGGATACTAATCATTGATGAACTGTCCCGTTTAAGAATGGCAATTTCGTTGAGGGCATACGGAGAATCTTGAAGATGTTTGTCGTTGCAGATCAACTGAAGTACACTTCGTTCCTCTACACTATATCTTCCGGCTTGGATTTCATCGAATGTTTCCTCCATTTCTTCCGGTGAAATATCAGCTAGAAACCCTAGACGTCCTGTGTTAATTCCCAGAATAGGGATCCCTTTTCTTCCTACGCGGCGGGCAGCTTTCAGAAATGTTCCGTCGCCTCCGATACTGATTACCATATCGGCAGTAAAATCATCACCATCAAATAATAGATCTGCTTCAATATCCATATTTTCTGAAACTAGGAATTGGTAAAATTCCCTGCACATACCAATCTCTGCTCCCTGTTTCTTTAAAAGTTTAAACAAGGTGACAGCATGAGAAGACTTTTTAGCCTGATAAGTATTTCCGAAAATGGCAAATTTCATAAGCAACATCATTAGTTCAGGATGCAAATTTGGCATTTTTTCTTGGATTTCTACTTTAAATAACCAAAAAAGAGTAGAGAATGCGTTTCGTATTATTAGGCAACTAATAATAATATTTGTATTTTTGCGGCAAATATAACGTAGAACTATGACTAAATTAAGTGTAAACATAAACAAGATTGCTACACTAAGAAATGCTCGCGGGGGAAATGTGCCCGATGTAGTAAAGGTGGCGCTTGATTGTGAATCTTTTGGTGCTGATGGTATCACCGTTCATCCCCGTCCTGACGAGCGTCACATTCGTCGTTCGGATGTATATGATTTGCGTCCTCTGTTGCGGACAGAATTCAATATTGAAGGTTATCCGTCCCCGGAATTTATTGACTTAGTGTTGAAAGTAAAACCTCATCAGGTTACTTTAGTTCCCGATGATCCTTCACAGATCACCTCCAATTCCGGTTGGGATACGAAAGCAAATCTGGAATTTCTGACTGAAGTTCTCGATCAATTTAACAGTGCCGGCATCCGTACTTCCGTTTTTGTAGCGGCTGATCCTGGAATGGTGGAATATGCGGCAAAAGCAGGGGCGGATCGTGTCGAACTGTATACAGAACCTTATGCAACAAACTATCCTAAGAATCCGGAAGCGGCCATCGCTCCTTTTATCGAAGCTGCGAAGACTGCCCGTAAACTGGGGATCGGATTGAACGCCGGTCATGATTTAAGTCTGGTGAATTTAAATTATTTCTATAAAAACATTCCTTGGGTGGATGAAGTGTCTATCGGACATGCGTTGATTAGCGATGCACTGTATCTGGGACTCGAACGTACCATTCAGGAATATAAAAACTGTCTACGCTCATGAATGCAATGATCTTGTTAGCCCAAGGGGCTATGAATATGGCCGATTCACTGGCTACTGCCAACCCCGTGCTGACGGAGGTAAACACTCCTGAAATGAACATGCTTGATATGGCTGTCAAGGGTGGATGGATTATGATTGTGCTGGGCGTACTGTCGGTTGTCTGCTTCTATATCCTGTTTGAACGTAACTACATGATTCGCAAGGCAGGAAAAGAGGACCCCATGTTTATGGAACGGATTAAAGACTATATTCATAGTGGAGAGATCAAAGCGGCTATTAACTATTGCCGCACGATGAATACTCCTTCGGCACGTATGATAGAAAAAGGAATCAGCCGTTTGGGACGTCCTATTAACGATGTGCAGGTAGCTATTGAGAATGTGGGTAATATTGAAGTTGCAAAGCTGGAAAAAGGACTGACTGTGATGGCAACTATTTCCGGAGGCGCTCCGATGCTCGGATTTCTCGGTACGGTGACCGGTATGGTACGTGCTTTCTACGAAATGGCGAATGCCGGAAGCGGAAACATTGATATCACTTTGCTTTCCGGAGGTATCTATGAAGCTATGATTACAACGGTCGGTGGTCTGATTGTCGGTATCATCGCTATGTTTGCCTACAATTATCTGGTGATGCTGGTAGACCGTGTGGTAAATAAAATGGAATCTCGTACAATGGAGTTCATGGACCTGTTGAACGAGCCTGCAAAATAATTCGCAGATGGGATTAAAAAGAAGAAATAGAGTATCGCCCAATTTCAGCATGGCCTCCATGACGGATGTCATCTTCCTGTTGCTGATATTCTTTATGATAACCTCTACGGTGGTGTCGCCCAATGCCATCAAGGTATTGTTGCCTCAAGGCAAGCAGCAGACTTCGGCCAAACCGCTGACAAGAGTGGTTATCGATAAGGACTTGAATTTCTATGCCGCTTTCGGCAATGAAAAAGAGCAGCCGGTGGCGCTGAACGATCTGACCTCTTTTTTGCAGAGTTGTGCAGAGAAGGAACCGGAAATGTATGTGGCATTGTATGCGGATGAATCGGTACCTTACCGTGAGATTGTAAGGGTATTGAACATTGCAAACGAGAATCATTTTAAGATGGTGCTGGCTACCCGCCCGCCTGAAAAAAAATAAGAAACAATGGACAGAAGAAAAAAGGGTGAATACATAGGAGCGCTCGGTGCACTATTGGTGCATGTGGCAGTGATTGCTCTTTTGATTCTGGTGAGCTTTACTGTCCCCCAACCGGATGAAGATGCAGGTGGAGTGCCCGTGATGCTGGGGAATGTGGACGCAGCGAGCGGTTTTGATGATCCTTCTCTGGTAGATGTGGATATTATGGATGAAGATGCGGCAGCACCGCCTGCAGAAACAGAACCGCAACTTCCTTCGGAACAGGATTTACTGACACAGACTGAAGAGGAAACGGTCACTTTGAAACCTAAAGCGGAAGAACCGAAAAAAGAAACGGTGAAACCTAAAGAGGTGGTCAAGCCGAAAGAGCCGGTGAAGAAGCCGGAAAAAACGGAAGCGGAAAAAGCTGCGGAGGCGAAACGACTGGCGGAGGAAAAAGCGGAACGTGAACGTAAAGCTGCCGAAGAGGCTGCTAAAAAGAGGGTGGCCGGTGCGTTCGGAAAAGGAGCGCAAATGACAGGTAATAAAGGAACAGCAGATAGTGGCACGGGAACCGAAGGTAGCAAAGAAGGTAATTCTTCTACCGGAGCGAAGACCGGAACTGGTGGTTATGGAACATTTGACCTTGGCGGACGTTCTTTAGGTACGGGTAGTTTGCCGAAGCCTGTATATAACGTGCAGGAAGAAGGACGTGTAGTGGTGAATATCACCGTGAATCCCGCAGGACAAGTAGTGTCGACCAGCATTAGCCCTCAAACGAACACTGTAAACTCTGCTTTACGTAAAGCAGCGGAGGATGCAGCTAAGAAAGCCCGTTTTAATACGATCGATGGAGTGAATAACCAGACAGGGACAATCACCTATTATTTTAACTTGAGATAGTATCATTAACCAAATATATTAAGCATTATGGGAACTGTATACGCTTTTTTTGCAGATGGTTTTGAAGAAATTGAAGCCTTTACTGCTATTGACACGTTGAGACGTGCCGGACTGAATGTAGAAATCGTATCCGTTACACCGGATGAAATTGTAGTGGGAGCACATGATGTATCTGTTCTTTGCGATATCAATTTCGAGAATTGCGATTTCTTCGATGCTGAACTTTTGTTGTTGCCGGGAGGAATGCCGGGAGCTGCTACACTTGACAAGCACGAAGGATTGCGTAAATTGATTCTTGATTTTGCTGCAAAAGGTAAACCTATTGCTGCCATTTGTGCTGCTCCGATGGTGTTGGGTAAACTGGGGCTGCTGAAAGGAAAGAAGGCTACCTGTTATCCGAGTTTCGAACAATATCTGGATGGCGCCGAATGTGTAAATGCACATGTCGTACGTGATGGAAACATCATTACGGGGATGGGACCGGGTGCTGCTATGGAATTTGCCTTGGCAATCGTTGATCTGTTGGCAGGTAAAGAAAAAGTAGGCGAACTGGTAGAAGCGATGTGCGTTAAACGCTAAACCGCCCATGAAGAAATATGTAATCATTGTCGCCGGTGGAAAGGGCTTGCGAATGGGAAGTGATCTCCCCAAACAATTCCTTCCCATGGGTGATAAACCTGTGTTGATGCATACCCTGGAAGTCTTCAGGAGATATGACGAGACACTTCAAATCATATTGGTGCTTCCGCAGGAGCAACAAAGTTTCTGGAAGCAACTTTGTGATAAACATCATTTTACGGTGAAACATGTCCTTGCGGAAGGAGGTGAAACACGTTTCCATTCCGTAAAGAATGGGCTGGCATTGGTGCAAGAGCCGGGATTGGTGGGGGTGCATGATGGAGTACGCCCGTTTGTATCAGTAGAAGTGATTCGCCGTTGTTATGAGTTGGCAGAGGTGCAGAAAGCCGTGATTCCTGTGGTGGATGTAGTAGAGACGCTTCGCCATTTGACAGATGCAGGAAGTGAAACAGTCAGCCGGATGGATTACAAACTGGTGCAAACACCGCAAGTGTTTGATATAGAGTTGCTGAAACAAGCCTACGCACAGGAATTTACCCCCTTCTTTACAGATGATGCTTCTGTTGTGGAAGCGATGGGAATGCCCGTTTATCTGGCAGAAGGCAACCGTGAAAATATAAAAATAACAACTCCTTTCGATTTAAAAGTGGGGAGTGCTCTTTTATAAATGTTTGATTTAGCCACACGCGACATAAAATTTATCTCCGGTGTAGGCCCTCAAAAAGCCGCTGTATTAAATAAGGAGTTGGAAATCTACTCCTTGCACGATTTAATTTATTATTTCCCTTATAAATATATTGACCGGAGCCGCATCTATTACATTCATGAAATAGATGGCAATATGCCGTATATTCAGTTGAAAGGAGAAATCCTCGGTTTTGAGACTATTGGTGAAGGACGGCAACGCCGTCTGACAGCGCATTTCTCGGATGGCACAGGAGTCGTTGATTTGGTGTGGTTTCAAGGCATAAAGTATATCTTGGGAAAGTATAAACTTCGCGAGGAATATATCATCTTTGGCAAACCGACTATTTTCAACGGACGTATCAATGTGGCGCATCCCGATATAGATAAACCGGATGATTTGAAACTTTCCTCGGTGGGACTGCAACCTTATTACAGTACGACGGAGAAGATGAAACGCAGTTTCCTCAACTCTCACGCGATTGAGAAGATGATGGCAACGGTGATTCAGCAGATACAGGAACCTCTGCCTGAAACACTTTCTCCCAAGTTGCTGACGGAGCATCATTTGATGCCTTTGACGGAAGCGCTCCGGAATATCCACTTCCCGACCAATCCCGATGTCCTTCGTCGGGCACAATACCGTCTTAAATTTGAAGAACTGTTTTATGTTCAGTTAAACATTCTCCGATATGCCAAAGACAGGCAGAAAAGGTATCGTGGATACATCTTTGAAAGAGTGGGAGATGTGTTCAATACATTTTATGCAAAGAATCTTCCTTTCCAACTGACGGGTGCGCAGAAACGGGTATTGAAAGAGATACGGAACGATGTCGGCAGTGGCAGGCAGATGAATCGTCTTTTGCAGGGAGATGTAGGAAGCGGAAAAACACTGGTTGCCTTGATGAGTATGTTGCTGGCATTGGATAATGGCTATCAGGCTTGTATGATGGCACCTACCGAAATCCTGGCAAACCAGCACTACGAAACCATCAAGGAATTGCTTTTTGGCATGGACATTCGTGTTGAGCTACTGACAGGTTCTATTAAAGGAAAAAGGAGAGAAGCGATTCTGACCGGATTGCTGACCGGAGATGTGCAGATATTAATAGGAACCCATGCCGTTATTGAAGATACTGTCAATTTCTCCTCTTTAGGTTTCGTTGTGATTGACGAACAACATCGTTTTGGCGTGGCTCAGCGTGCCCGTCTTTGGAGTAAGAATGTTCAACCTCCGCATGTACTTGTAATGACTGCCACTCCCATTCCCCGTACGTTGGCGATGACCTTGTATGGCGACTTGGACGTGTCTGTGATTGATGAACTTCCTCCCGGAAGAAAACCGATTACTACCATCCATCAATTCGACAATCGCCGGGAAAGCATGTATCGTTCGGTGCGTAAGCAGATCGACGAAGGACGTCAGGTTTATATTGTCTATCCGCTGATTAAAGAGAGCGAAAAGATTGATTTGAAGAATCTTGAAGAAGGATATCAGCATATTCTGGAAGAGTTTCCGAAGTGTACGGTTTGCAAAGTGCATGGCAAAATGAAGCCTGCCGAGAAAGACGAACAAATGCAACTTTTTGTTTCGGGTAAAGCACAGATCATGGTAGCTACCACCGTCATCGAAGTGGGAGTGAACGTTCCGAATGCTTCGGTGATGATTATAGAAAATGCAGAACGTTTCGGGTTATCGCAGTTACATCAGTTGCGCGGCCGGGTGGGGCGTGGAGCAGAACAGTCTTATTGTATTCTGGTGACGAATTACAAGTTGACGGAGGACACCCGGAAGCGATTGGAAATCATGGTGCGCACCAATGATGGCTTTGAAATAGCAGAAGCCGATTTGAAATTGCGTGGTCCCGGTGATCTTGAAGGTACACAGCAAAGTGGCATTGCTTTCGATTTGAAGATTGCGGATATTGTCCGCGACGGGCAACTGTTGCAATACGTTCGTGCTATAGCTGAAAGTATTGTAGAACAAGACCCTGCAGCACAAAGTCCGGAGAACGAAATCTTATGGCGACAGCTTAAAGCCTTACGGAAAACGAATGTTAACTGGGCTGCCATAAGTTGAAAAACGGTTAAACATGCAGTTTATTTGCGTAAATGTGTTGCAAAACATATTTCGTCTCTATCCTCCCTATTTATAGGAGTTTAACGCCCTGATTCTCCCTTCTTTCCGTACTAAGCATCTGAAAAATAGTTAATAACTCCCTTGCCTTTTCATAGGAAAATACTATCTTTGGAGGAATTTTTTTAGTAAATGTATTGTTTAACCATTTGTAAAGTCGAGTATTATGCTTGAAAAAACGCTGGTCATTTTAAAACCGTGTACCCTTCAACGGGGATTGGTTGGTGAGATTACTCACCGCTTTGAACGTAAAGGATTGCGGTTGGCCGGCATGAAGATGGTGCAACTGACTGATGAATTGTTAAGCGAACATTATGCCCACCTTAGCGGCAAACCTTTCTTTCAGCGTGTGAAAGATTCGATGATGACAGCTCCTGTCATTGTTTGTTGTTTCGAAGGTGTGGATGCTATTCAAACAGTCCGTACGTTGGCGGGACCGACTAATGGACGTTTAGCTGCCCCAGGCACCATTCGTGGGGATTATAGTATGAGCTTTCAAGAGAATATAGTTCATACATCCGATTCTCCGGAGACCGCAGCTATTGAATTAACGAGATTTTTTAAACCGGAAGAAATATTCGATTACAAGCAGGCAACATTTGACTACCTGTACGCAAACGACGAATATTAATTGAATTGACAAAGAACGAATGAATTTTAGCATTATTAAAACAGGATTGGTCGCTGTTGCGGCTATGGTCAGTCTGAGCTCTTTCTCGCAAGACCTGATTGCCCGCCAAGCACCGATAGACAAGAAATTAAAATCAGTAGACTCTTTGGCCTTGCAGAAGCAAATCCGCGCCGAACAGTCCGAATATCCCGCCCTAAGTCTTTATCCAAACTGGAACAACCAGTATGTGCATGCTTACGGAAATGCTATTATCCCTGAAACGTATACAATCGACCTGACTGGTTTCCATATGCCAACTCCGAGTACTAAAATTACTTCGCCTTTCGGGCCTCGTTGGAGAAGAATGCATAATGGCCTTGACTTGAAGGTTAATATCGGTGATACAATCGTTGCTGCTTTTGACGGTAAAGTGCGTGTAGTGAAGTATGAGCGCAGAGGTTATGGTAAGTACGTTGTTATCCGTCATGATAATGGATTGGAAACTGTATACGGACACTTGTCTAAACAATTGGTTGAAGATAATCAGCTGGTGAAAGCCGGTGAACCGATTGGTCTGGGTGGTAACACCGGACGTTCTACTGGTTCGCATCTTCATTTCGAAACCCGCTTCCTGGGAATTGCCATTAATCCGATTTATATGTTCGACTTCCCGAAACAGGATATCGTTGCCGATACTTATACGTTCCGCAAAGCAAAAGGCGTGAATCGTGCAGGTTCTCATGACACTCAGGTGGCTGACGGTGCTATCCGTTATCACAAGGTGAAGAGTGGCGATACATTGTCCCGCATTGCTAAGTTACGCGGCGTATCAGTCAGCACGCTTTGCAAACTGAACCGCATCAAACCAACCACGACTTTGCGTATCGGACAGGTTTTGCGTTGTTCATAAAATAGATAGCTTATAAAACAGTAATACAATATCTTTAGAAGAGGGCACTTTAATATAATTTAGAGTGCCCTCTTTCTGTTTTTACTTAATTATTGTTACCTTTGCGCACTATTTGGAAGAAGATGAAAGATACCAAGCAACAATTTGAACATGTCATCGCCTTGTGCCGTGACTTATTTTCCAAGAAGCTGCACGATTACGGGCCTGCATGGCGTATCCTGCGTCCGGCTTCGGTGACTGACCAGATTTTTATTAAAGCCAATCGGATTCGTAGTATTGAGACCAAAGGAGTGACCTTGATTGACGAGGGAATCCGTGCAGAGTTTATTGCGATTGTCAATTATGGCATTGTCGGACTCATCCAGTTGGAGCTGGGGTATGCCGAATCTGCCGACATCAGCAATGAAGAAGCGATGGCTTTATACGATAAGTATGCAAAAGGGGCATTAGACCTGATGCTTGCCAAAAACCATGATTATGATGAAGCCTGGCGGAGCATGCGTGTCAGCTCTTACACAGACTTGATCTTGATGAAGATTTACCGTACCAAGCAGATTGAGAGCCTGGCCGGCAACACATTGGTGTCAGAGGGAATTGATGCCAATTATATGGATATGATTAATTACTCTGTTTTCGGACTGATTAAGATAGAATTTGAAGGATAAGAACTTACATATCATTCAGGAGGTAGTGGCGAATATGTGTCGCTTTCTTTTGGCGGCATCGTTCATCTTTTCCGGATTTGTAAAGGCAGTTGATCCACTGGGGTTCCAGTATAAGATACAGGATTATCTGACCGCATTCGGAATGGATTCCTGGTTTCCTTCATTCTTCCCTTTATTGGGAGGCATCACTTTATCAGCTATTGAGTTTTTTATCGGTATCTCCTTATTCTTTGCTACCAGAAGAACCTTGGCTACTTCATTGGCTTTGATGCTGATGATTTTCATGACACCACTGACTTTGTATCTTGCCATCTTTGATCCGGTTTCGGATTGTGGCTGTTTTGGAGATGCTTGGGTGTTGACAAACTGGGAGACATTCGGGAAGAATATAGTTCTGCTGTTTGCAGCAATGATGGCTTTCCGTCACAGAAGGATGCTGATTCGTTTTATCAGTGTGAAGATGGAATGGTTGGTTTCTCTCTATACGCTGTTTTTTGTGTTTACTTTGTCATTCTATTGTCTGGACCGTCTGCCTGTTTTAGATTTTCGTCCTTACAAGATCGGAAAGAATATTCTGGAAGGGATGACAATGCCCGAAGGAGCGAAACCGAGTGTATATGAAAGCATCTTTATCTTGGAAAAGAACGGAGAGAAGAAAGAATTTACGTTGGATAACTATCCGGATAGTACCTGGACATTTATCGACACGCGGACAGTCTTAAAGGAAAAAGGATATGAACCGGCTATTCACGATTTCTCTATGATTGATCTGAATACGGGTGAGGATATAACAGACGATGTCTTGACGGATATAGGATACACCTTCCTGTTGGTTGCCCATCGGATTGAAGAGGCGGATGATAGTAACATTGATTTGATTAATGAGATATATGACTATTCGGTGGAGCATGGCTATAAGTTTTACTGCCTCACTTCTTCACCGGAAGAGCAGATCGAATTGTGGAAGGACAAGACGGGAGCCGAATATCCTTTCTGTCAGATGGATGATATTACATTAAAGACGATGGTTCGTTCCAATCCGGGATTGATACTGATTAAGAACGGAACAATTCTGAATAAATGGAGCGATGAGGATATACCGGATGAATATGTGCTGACGGACAAGCTGGAAAATCTGCCGTTAGGAAAGCAGAAAGTGAGCAGTGATACTCATACGGTGGGATATGTATTCTTATGGTTTGTTATTCCGTTGTTGTTAGTGCTCGGAGTGGATGTTTTGGTCGTTCGCCGCAGAGAACGGAAAAACGCGAAGCGGAAGCAACGAGAGGAAGAGGTGAAAAACAAAGAAATGGAAATAAAGAACCAAGGAATAGAAGAACGAGAATAAGAAATGAATGATAACGATCGACCCTCTGTAACGAACACTAATTTCAATCGTTCAATCGTCAATCGTCCAATCGTAAATTTATTAACCCTTTAAAATAAAAAACAAAATGAGAAAGAACATTGTTGCAGGAAACTGGAAAATGAACAAAACCCTTCAAGAGGGTATCGCTTTGGCTAAAGAACTGAACGAAGCATTGGCTAACGAAAAGCCTAACTGTGATGTAATCATCTGTACTCCGTTTATCCACCTGGCTTCTGTTACTCCGTTGGTAGACGCTGCAAAGATCGGTGTAGGTGCTGAAAACTGTGCAGACAAAGCATCAGGTGCATATACAGGTGAAGTTTCAGCTGAAATGGTTGCTTCTACAGGTGCAAAATATGTAATTCTGGGACACTCTGAACGTCGTGCATACTACGGTGAAACAGTTGCTATCCTGGAAGAAAAAGTAAAATTGGCTTTGGCTAACGGCCTGACTCCGATTTTCTGTATCGGTGAAGTGTTGGAAGAACGCGAAGCTAACAAGCAGAACGAAGTGGTAGCTGCACAGATGGAATCTGTATTCTCTCTGTCTGCTGAAGACTTCTCTAAGATTGTATTGGCTTACGAACCGGTTTGGGCTATCGGTACAGGTAAAACTGCTTCTCCTGAACAAGCACAGGAAATCCATGCTTTCATCCGTTCTATCGTAGCTGACAAGTATGGTAAAGAAATCGCAGACAATACTTCTATCCTTTACGGTGGTAGCTGTAAACCTTCTAACGCTAAAGAACTGTTCGCTAACCCGGACGTTGATGGTGGTTTGATTGGTGGTGCTGCTTTGAAAGTATCTGATTTCAAAGGTATCATTGATGCCTTCAACGCATAATTAAAACTTTTTCAGGCACGGATTTCACGGATTACACGGTGTTTTTGTCTATGAAATCTTAAAAACCGTGTAGTCCGCGTAATCCGTGCCTAAATACTGTTTATTAAATGAAGAAAATAGCCTTACTTACTTTGTTGCTGGCTTTGGCAAGTGTTGGCATACAAGCGCAAAGTATTATCAAGAGTCTGGAACGTAACATTCCGGGGCAAGGAAAGGTGACTATCCATCAAGACCCCCGCATTGAGGCTCTCATAGGTATGGAACGTCCTGCAACAGGTGAACAGAAAGTAATAAAGACTTCCGGGTTCAGAATTCAGGCGTATGCCGGTAACAATACTCGTCAGGCGAAGAATGATGCTTATCATGTGGCATCACGTGTGAAAGAGTATTTTCCTGAATTGACGGTATATACTTCGTTCAATCCACCTCGTTGGCTTTGTCGTGTAGGTGATTTCCGTAGCATTGAAGAAGCGGACGCAATGATGCGTCGGTTGAAAGCTACCGGTGTGTTCAAAGAGGTTTCTATTGTAAGAGACCAGATCAATATCCCTTTATAATTGTATCATGTTAGAAAAAGAAGAAATTGTTTCTCCGAATCTGGAGGAGTTGAAGAGTCATTATCGTAGTATTATAACTTTGTTGGGTGAAGATGCCGAAAGGGAAGGGTTATTAAAAACTCCGGAACGGGTGGCTAAGGCAATGTTAAGCTTGACGAAAGGGTATCATATGGATCCTCATGAAGTGCTTCGTTCCGCTAAATTCCAGGAAGAATATAGTCAGATGGTGATTGTGAAAGATATCGATTTCTTCTCTCTTTGCGAACATCATATGTTGCCGTTCTACGGAAAGGCGCACGTGGCTTATATTCCTAACGGCTATATCACGGGGTTGAGTAAGATTGCCCGTGTAGTCGATATATTCTCTCATCGTCTGCAAGTGCAGGAACGCATGACACTGCAAATCAAAGAGTGCATTCAGGAAACCCTGAATCCACTGGGTGTAATGGTAGTGGTGGAAGCCAAACACATGTGCATGCAGATGCGTGGTGTAGAAAAACAAAATTCTATTACTACTACTTCTGACTTTACCGGAGCTTTCAATCAGGCAAAGACTCGTGAAGAGTTTATGAATCTGATTCAACACGGAACTTTATAGGAGAAAACCTCTAAAAAATGCGATTTTGTTCCAGCACCGGGGAACGTAGGCTTCGGCATCAATGAGGAGGGTGTGCGGCACCGGTGAAGGCATGGCTTCGCACCGATGAAGATTTATCGCAGAACAACCCGGTCTCCCAAGCGTTTTGCCATGATGCTTTGTACGGTTCTCAACTCATTATAGCGTTGCATAAGTGAGTCACATTTCTCATTATCATGGGCAAGAGCAGGATCTTGTAGGGCATAAAGCATGTGCTTTAATTCCTCTGTTACGATTGCATACTTGAAGTTAATCATTAACATCGGAACCAGTTCATAGAGCCGTTCTTCATCCGTCACGATCTTTTGGGACTTGGAGTGATATTTACTAAGCTGATAACGCACATTAATCAAGTCTACACTCAATTTACTGATTACCGGATCAGGATGTGCCAGGAAATAACGTTCGGCAATGAAGTTGGCATCGTGCATGTGTGCGGCAGCTTCCGATAACATTTGGCGGTGCAGCGGATTATGGAAGGCCAATTCATCCTCTTTCAGATCATTAACCACATATTCTATGACGGTTACCGGAATTTCATTTCCTTCTTCATCGGTCAGGTTACACATGATTTTCTCTCCATAACGAACTACCGCCTGTAATATCAGCCGTTCGAATTTGTAGAATTCCTGCCCTTCCTTTCCTTCCTGTGGAATAAAGGAAGCATAGCTGTCTTCCTGCAGAGCAGGAGGAACATCTGTATATCCGCCATCCACTTCAGGAGGCAACGGGATATCTCCATTAGGCATTGGAACATCTTCAGGAGGTGTGCTACCCTGTGACATCATAGCTGTTCTTTCAGCCATCCGGCGTTCCCGTTCCGTTTGCTCGGCTCGCTTTTCCGCTTGAGTTTCCCGCCTCTTGGCAACTTCCGATACAAGCAGTTTGTCTTCTACATGAAGTAGTTGGGCACATTCTTTGATATAGACATCTCTAACAATCGCTTCCGGAATGACAGAGATACTTTGCACCAGGTTGCCAATCAGTTCCGCACGCTTGATAGGGTCTTTTCCTGCATCCTCCAGCAATAAGTTCGTTTTGAAGCGGATAAAGTCCGTTTCATGTTCCGAGATGAAGGCTTGAAACTCCGTAGAGTTATGTTTACGGGCAAAAGAGTCCGGGTCGTCCCCATCGGGAAGAAGACAGACTTTGATATTCATCCCTTCTTCCAATAACATATCAATTCCTCGGATAGAAGCCTTGATACCTGCTGCGTCACCGTCATAAAGCACCGTCATATTGTTGGTGAACCGATGGATCATACGGATTTGGCCTGGCGTGAGGGCTGTTCCCGAAGAAGCAACCACATTCTCTATGCCGGATTGATGCATGGAGATCACATCCGTGTAACCTTCAACTAGAAAGCAGCGGTCTTGCTTTACAATAGCCTGTTTGGCGAAATATATACCGTATAATTCGTTGCTTTTGTGGTAAATTTCCGATTCGGGCGAATTGACGTATTTAACTTTAACCCCTTTCGTTGCACTGGCAAGTACACGTCCGCCAAAAGCCACCACTTTGCCGGAAAGCGTGTGGACAGGAAAGATAACACGTCCCCAAAAACGATCCCGTAACCGGTGGTCATCCGTTTCATAACAAAGTCCGGTCTTTACCAGATACTCTTTCTTATATCCTTTTTGGATTGCTTCTTTGGAAAATGCATCATGACTTTCGGTGCAGTAGCCTAACTGGAATTTCTCAATAATGTCATCGCGAAAGCCACGATTACGGAAATAGGCCATACCGATGCTACGGCCGTCTATATGATTCTTTAGTATATTCTGGAAATAATCGCGTGCAAAGTTGTTGACAATAAACAGACTTTCACGTTCGCTTTGCACAAACTTCTCCTCGTCACTTAATTCCCGTTCCTTGATTTCGATATTATATTTCTTGGCAAGGTACTTCAATGCTTCCGGATAAGACATCTGCTCGTGCTCCATAATGAAATGCACGGCATTTCCACCTTTTCCACAAGCAAAACACTTGCATAATCCTTTGGCGGGAGAGACATAAAAAGAAGGGGTTTTATCACTGTGGAACGGACACAAACCGACGTAATTGACACCACGTTTGCGCAGGGTGACAAAATCTGAAACGACATCTATAATTTGTGCCGCATCTAATATCCGGTCTATGGTAATTTGATCTATCATTCTTTCTCCTGTGAATCCGTTTTTGCGGATACAAAGGTACACATAAAAAAATCCCCTGCAAAGAACTTTTTTGCAGGGGATCGTTAAATCTTGGCACCAGTATTGATTATTTAATCTTTTCCCGAATCTTCGTCAGATACTTTTTCATACCTTCCGCATCCTTGTTTTCGATGATTTCGAGAAGGTTTTTCAACTCTGTCCGGATATTAGTCACTTGTCCCGGAGTGCGTGGGTTGAACAGAATTTCCTGAAGCAGGTAATCATCTTCGCTTAGCAGCCCTTTGGCGATTGCCATGTGCTTTTTGAACGTAGTTCCCGGGGCTTCCTGATGTTTCATTACGGCAGCAAATACGAAAGTCGATACGAACGGAATAGAAAGCGAGTAGGCTACTGTTTCGTCGTGCTCATCGAACGTATATTCGAAGATGTTCAAACGCAATGTCTGATAGAGGTCTTTGAAGAATATTTTTCCCAGATGGTCGCCTTCACTGATGATGATGGCATTTTCGCTGCTTAGATTGCTAAGACTTGCGAAAGTCGGGCCAAACATAGGGTGACTGGAAACGTAACGGAAACCACTCTCTTCGTAGAACTTCTTTAGTCCGGTTTTTACAGAGGCAATGTCACTAATGATGCAGTCTTTCGGTAGTACAGGCAGTATTTTGCGAAAGGCATCCAACGTGTACTTTACTGTAGCGGCATTAATAACCAATTCCGGCTCAAATTCCTTAATTTCCTCCAATGTGGTGAAACGATACGTGTTATAGACGAAACGCAACTGGTGTGGGTTGACGTCGAACACGGCCGTCTCGTGTTGAAAGCTCAAAATATCAGTAAAGAAGGAGCCCATTTTACCGGCTCCAAGGATTAATATTCTCATAATGTTTATTATTTAGTGAGAGTGTGTCAAAACGCAGATTAACACAAATGATTGCAGAAATAATTTTATAAGTCGTTGATTAATATATCAATATAATTGAAATAATCTGCGATAATTTGCGTTAATCTGCGTTTTATTATTCATTATGACACACCTTCACTCTAACTACTTATTAATAATTTCCATCTGTTGACGAACTGATTCTTCGTGGATGGCTTCGAAAATCTTCTTCATAAACTCGCTGTCCATACCGCATTGTTCGCCCTGCGCGCCACGTTTTTCCAGAATCTCATTGTAACGTCCGGCTTGAAGAACTGTGATTCCGTGCTCTTTTTTGTAAGTACCGATTTCACGTGCCACACGCATTCTTTTTGCTAATTCCTGAATGATATTGTCGTCACATTCGTCAATCTGTTTACGGAGCTGTGCCAGACTTTCGGTAGATTGTGTTTCCGTACGGATTACCAACAGATTGAGGATATAGTCGAGTACGTCCGGAGTAACCTGTTGAGAAGCATCGCTCCATGCGCAATCCGGGTTGCAGTGGCTTTCTATAATCAGACCGTCGAAATTCAAGTCCATAGCCTGTTGGCAAAGCGGTGCAACTAACTCACGTTTTCCACCGATATGGCTCGGATCACAGAAAATCGGAAGATTAGGGATGCGACGGCGCAGTTCGATAGGAATATGCCATTGGGGAAGATTCCGGTAGAGCTTTTTGTCATAACTGCTGAAACCGCGATGGATAGCACCCAGACGCTTCAATCCTGCGTTGTTGATGCGTTCCAGCGCTCCGATCCACAATTCGAGATCCGGATTCACCGGGTTCTTGACTAACACAGGGATATCAACACCTTTCAGTGCGTCAGCGATTTCCTGTACGGCGAAAGGATTGGCAGTGGTGCGTGCACCTACCCAAAGAATATCGATTCCCGCTTTCAGACATTCGTAAACGTGTTTGGCTGTTGCTACCTCCGTAGAAACATACATTCCAGTTTCTTTCTTCACCTCTTTCAACCAGGCAAGACCTTCTACACCGATACCTTCGAAACCTCCCGGTTTGGTACGCGGCTTCCAGATTCCGGCACGATATATTTTTTGTCCTTTAGCAGCCAGTTGTTTGGCTGTATCCATTACTTGTTCTTCCGTTTCTGCGCTACATGGGCCGGCAATGACAATTGGTCTTTTAGCCTCAATGCCCGGTAATAAAATTGATTCGAGTTCCATATTCTTATTTGTTTTTTATTCTTTTAATAACTTGTTTTTATTGAACTTATTCTGTCTCATCTTGCTGTCGTCCTCTCTTTGGAAGAGGTTAGATTCTTTTAATTCTTTCCAGTGCTTCCGCCAGCTTATTGTCCTTGCAACAAAGTGAGATACGAATATACCTTGCTCCGTTACTGCCGAAGATAAATCCCGGAGTGATAAACACTCTTGCTTCATGCAGCACCTTTTCTGTCAGTTCCTCTACATCCTTGCAGGAAGCAGGAATCTTCCCCCAGAGGAACATGCCTACTTGTTTCTCATCGTAGGTGCATCCCAATGCTTTCATGATCTCACCGGCAAGATGACGACGGTTGCGGTAATTCTTATTATTACCTTCATACCAGTCTGTTTCAGCCTCAAGGGCGGTAGCTGCAGCCAGTTGCATGGCACGGAACATACCGCTGTCGATATTGCTTTTCACCTTCAATATCCATTGTACGAATTCAGCATTCGATGCCAGCATACCAATACGCCAGCCCGGCATATTGTGGCTCTTACTCATAGAATTGAACTCGATGCAACAGTCTTTGGCTCCCGGTACACTTAGGATACTGATAGGCTTTTCGTTCAGAATGAAGCTGTATGGATTATCATTCACAATTACGATATTCTTGCGACGGGCAAAATCAACGAGACGTTCATAGATTTCCGGAGTTGCATTGGCTCCCGTCGGCATGTTGGGATAATTGGTCCACATCAGTTTTACGCGACTAAGATCCATTTTTTCCAGTGCCTCGAAGTCAGGCATCCAGCCATCCTCTTCTTTCAGGTCGTAGTTGATAACTTCCGCTCCGAGTATTTTACTCAAAGATGTATAGGTCGGGTATCCCGGATTCGGGACTAGCACCTGCTCACCCGGATTGACGAATGCCAGCGTAACATGGAGAATTCCTTCTTTCGAGCCGATTAAAGGCTGTATCTCCGTATTCGGATTCAGTTCCACTCCATACCAGCGTTGATACCAGGCAGCAAAGCCTTTGCGCAGTTCGGGGATACCTACATACGGTTGATAACCGTGTCCGTTGGGATCATGAGCATTGTTGCACAATGTTTCGATGGTTTCCCTTGAGGGAGGCATATCAGGACTTCCGATGCCGAGGCTGATAACATCCTTTCCCTCTGCATTCATCTGTGCTACCTCTTTTAGCTTCTTTGAGAAGTAGTATTCGCTAACACTTGCCAATCTGTCGGCAGGAGCGATTTTATACGTTTGACTTTCCTTCTGCATATTCGCCTAATAATTTAAGTTCTTTGGTTAATGGAGTGATTGCAGCAATAGACTGCTTGTATCTTAGATAATCGTTGAAAGCTACATCTACGTAAAACTGGTATTCCCATTCCCGTCCGATGATAGGCAACGATTGAATTTTGGTCAGATTGATATTATAGAACGATAGAATGGATAAAACCTGTGACAGGCTGCCTTCCGTGTGTGGAAGAGTGAATACGATACTTGCCTTGTTGGTTGCATTGGCATGATGTTGGCGGAGTTCGTCTACTTGCCAGGGATCGGCAACAACCAAAAAACGGGTGAAGTTGTGCTTGTTCGTTTCAATACCTTCCTGAAGGACTTTCATACCGTAACGTTCAGCTGCTGCTTTGGAGCAGATGGCAGCGTGTCCTTTCAGATTTTCATTCTTGATGATTTCTGCGCTGCGGGCCGTATCTTCACCTTCCACCACTTTCAACTGCGGATGTTGATTCAGAAATTCGCGACACTGCATCAGGGCGATAGGGTGGGAGTTGACTTCTGTCAGATCTTCCCAGTTCTCATCGGGGAGACAGACAAAGCTGTGCGAGATGCGCAGTTTGTATTCACCGATAATCTGTGTGCCGCTTTGTCTCAACAATTCATTGTTGTGCAACAAACTTCCCGCAATC
This sequence comes from Bacteroides sp. BFG-637, assembly GCF_024793605.1. NCBI lineage: Bacteria > Pseudomonadati > Bacteroidota > Bacteroidia > Bacteroidales > Bacteroidaceae > Bacteroides > Bacteroides sp. BFG-637. The sequence continues at coordinate 2,833,760 of NZ_JANUPD010000002.1, forward strand.
GTATTCTCGATGGCTAGCATTCCGATAACCTGGCTGTCTTTCCGTATCGAAGTAAACACGTCTTCGAAGTTGGCACAACAGATTAACTCTATTTCTTCTCCCTCGAAGTACTTGTGTGCGGCGATATCATGATATGAGCCGAGTGTTCCTTGAATTGCTATCTTTTTCATTGTTCTAAATATATTATATAAAAAAATCCCGCGTCCATATTGGAGCGGGATTCATATGATTGATTTCTCTATTCAGTCCTTAAGCATCACTGTCACTTGATACATACAAACTCCCGCTCTACTTTGTTGCTAAAGTAAAAGTAAAAAAAGAAGTAATATGCATAAGTAAATGATTTCATTCGAATCTTTATTTTTTTGCTTTGGTTTTTAATTCTGGGGCAAAAGTAATAATTTTCTGTTAGATGCAAACAAAAAACGATACTTTTTTTGTTTTCTTGCTTAAAATACATGAAAAGGATACTTAAAAGATGCCGGGAAGTGCTTCAGGCTTTGGTCCCAGGTTCTTGAATTCCCCATTCAGGTTAGCTTCATCCTTCGGATTCAGTTCCAGAGATTTCTTCATGTCCTCTACAGAACCGTCCTTATCACCATTCAGTAATTTAGCACGTCCACGTTCTTTGTAGGCTTCTGCAAAGTTCGGATTCAGCTCGATGGCTTCATCAAACAGGCCGATGGCTTCCGTCAGTTTTTTCTGGTTGATATAAAGTTGCCCTAAATAAAGGTATGCCTGTTCGTTGAACGGGTTTATTTCCGTCACCAGTTTGTAATCTTCTTCTGCCTCTTCGTCCTTGCCGTCTGCTTCTTTTACTTTTCCGCGCAGGAGCATGGCGGTCTCTTCTTCCGGATTTTGAGCGAGCACAGCATCTATATCCTCCATCATTTCTTTATACTGTTTCAGGTTCATCAAAGCTTCCGCGCGTAACAGGCGAGCTTCAATGAAATCATCTTTCAAAGTGATTGCTTTGGTGAGATGGGCAATAGTCATCAGGTCGTCATCCTGTCCCTTGCGGGCCTTCCCTAACAGATAATGAGCCACGGCATTTCCTTCTTCGATGGCAATCGCTTTATTGGCAGCTTCCTCCATAGCCTGATAATCTTCCTGGATGAAGCATACATTGGCCAGTGTCAGGAAAGTACTTGTGACATCAGGTTCCATAGCAGCCATCTTTTCCAATAATTCGCGGGCCTTTGCCGTTTCCCCCATCTGGATATAGAGTTGGCTAAGATAGCCCATTGTTTCAAACTCTTCCTTGATGGCAAGAGCTTCAATAAAACATTTTACTGCATAATCCGGACGTCCCATGCGTTGCGCACGTAAACCGTCGTATTTGAAGATCTCGAAATTTTTCTGATCGTTTTTCTGTTTTTCACTTTCCGGAGTTTCCGACTTACCGGAGAAGAAAGATTTAAAAAAGTTCGGCATGGTGTGTTATTTTTGAGTTACCTTGCAAAGGTAGTAACTTATTTTGAAATATGTATCATTCCATCCTGCATCTTCCATTCGCCTTCCTCCAATAAATATTGGATGACTTCGCTGATGCTCTCTTTCTCCGCTTCTATCTTATCGGCTATTTCTACCGGTGTCAGCGGTTTCTGGGTAAGTAATTCTGATATTTTCTTTTTCAGTTCCTCGAAATCGAAAGAATTCTCGGTCAGGGCACCAGTTGCACGGTGACTAAGACAAACATCGCATTGTCCGCAGTTGTGCTCGTTCTTCTCTCCGAAGTAACGGAGCAGCATCCGGCTCCGGCACACATTCTCCGAAGTGACATACTCTTCCATCGCCTTGATGCGGGCTTCATACCGGGCTTTGCGTTCTTCGTAGACGGAAGGAGGAATATGCACAAAACGAAGTTCCTGCCGTTCGCGGGTGTATATAATATAAGGTGTCTTTTTGTGCGGAATGTAATCCACGATACGACGTTTGGTAAGCGTGACCAGTATATTATAAATTTGTTCGCGGGTCAGTCCGGTACGTATGGACAAGGTTGCTTCGCTGATATAGGCATAGTCGGTGAATACTCCGGTGTAAGAGCGGAGAATCGTCTGTATCAGTGCTTCGGCTTCCGTTCCCATTTCCCGCAATTTGTATAGTTCGTCCCGGCGAATCGTGAAAAGAATACGGGAGGCATTATCCTGTTCGTCCGTATATTCCAGATAACCGGCTTGAGTCAGTATTTTCAGTGCACTGTCCACCGGAACCGGGAAGTATTTGAACTTCCGGCAAAACTCTTCCAGATTAAATTCGCGGACACATTGGAAACCGTCGCCCATTGCCATCTGATAGTAATACTGCAGATGTTCGTAGACACTGAGAATATACTCTTTGTCGGGAAAAGTATCCACAACGCGCCTGTGCAGCGTCGTTCTGTCCGTTTTGGTGTATAAGATCACAGCATACGCTTTTTCACCGTCTCTTCCTGCACGACCGGCCTCCTGGAAGTAAGCTTCGAGAGAGTCGGGGAGATCGAGATGCAATACGATGCGCACGTCGGGTTTATCAATCCCCATTCCAAAGGCGTTTGTCGCTACCATTACACGAACTTCTCCGCTTTGCCAGCGTTTTTGCCGGAGGTCTTTTACGGCATTATCCAGTCCGGCGTGATAGAAGTCGGCGGTAATATCTTCGTTTACCAGTAACTCGGTGATTTCTTTGGTGCGTCGTCTGTTGCGGACATAGATAATGGCACTGCCGGGTATCTTTCGTAAGATATGCAACAGCTCTTGAGTTTTGTTATCCGTTTGCCGGACGATATATGCCAGGTTTTTCCGTTCGAAACTCATGCGGAAAACATTCTCTTCACGGAAATCCAAGCGAGCTTGAATATCCTTCACTACTTCCGGAGTGGCGGTCGCCGTAAGTGCCAGTACCGGAATTCCCGGTAGCAATGTCCGTATTTCGGCAATTTTCAGGTAAGCAGGACGGAAGTCATATCCCCATTGTGAGATACAGTGACTTTCGTCGACCGTAATCATGGAGACTTTCATAGATCGCAGTTTGGCACGGAATATGTCCGTGTCCAGACGTTCCGGAGAAATATAGAGGAATTTATAATTACCGAAGATGCAATTTTCAAGAGCAGTGAGAATCTCCTGCCGTGTCATGCCTGAATAGACGGCAAGCGCCTTGATGCCGCGTTTACGCAGGTTTTGCACCTGATCTTTCATCAGGGCGATGAGAGGAGTAATGACAATGCAAATCCCTTCCTGGGCGAGAGCAGGCACTTGAAAAGTGATGGACTTACCGCCTCCGGTCGGCATAAGTCCCAGTGTATCTTTGCCTTCGCCGATACTGGTGATGATCTCCTCCTGCAAGTCGCGGAAGGAGTCATATCCCCAATATTGTTTTAATATCTCCTGATACTTATTCAATCGGCTTTATATCCTCGATTTGAAGTTGTACTTCACCACGCTTGTGCGTGTTTTCTTCAATGGTGTAACAGATGTCGAACGAGCGTTTCGTTTTGATATAACGTACGTGTGAGCTCTGTCCGAACGCGATACCGTTCATTACATTATTCGATTTATTATCGACCAGTTCGAGTTTGATATGTTCCTGATCGCGTCCCACCACTTTACTTGTTCCGTAGTCATAGACATGGTGAGTGCAGAAAATAGGTTTCGTGTTATCAGGACCGAAAGGATTAAACTTTTTCAGGTCGTTGAAGAACTTTGACGAAATATCCCTGAAATCAATTTCAGCATCAATTTCGATCACAGCACTGGTTTGTTCCGGCAAGATATGCTGTGAAACGTATTCTTCGAACCGTTTGGTAAAGGCATTCACGTTTTCCACTTTCATCGACAGTCCGGCGGCGTATGTATGTCCCCCGAAGTTTTCCAGCAGGTCGCGGCAATGCTCGATTGCTTTATATACATCGAAGCCGGAAACTGAACGTGCGGAACCTGTTGCCATATCATCCGTCCGGGTCAGTACCACGGCAGGGCGGTAGTACACTTCTGTCAGACGGGAAGCTACGATGCCGATCACGCCTTTGTGCCATTCTTCGTTGTAGAGCACGATGGAGCGGCGATCCGCTAATCCTTCCAGATTGGCAACGATGTTGTTTGCCTCTTCCGTCATACTCTTGTCGAGGTCTTTCCGGGTTTCGTTGTACTGGTTGATTTGTCCGGCTTTCTCAAGTGCTACCGAGAAATCTTTTTCCGTCAGCAGGTCTACGGCTTCTTTTCCGTTTTGAATACGTCCTGATGCATTGATGCGCGGTCCGATTTTAAACACAATATCGCTGACGGTGATTTCCTTTTCAGAAAGTCCGCATACGTCGATAATAGCCTTCATACCAATGCTCGGGTTACTGTTCAGTTGCTTCAGACCGTGGTAGGCGAGGATACGGTTTTCACCCATAATCGGAACGATGTCCGATGCAATACTCACAGCTACAATATCCAGCAAAGGAATCAGGTGGTGGAACTCGATACCGTTACTGATAGCGAATGCCTGCATAAACTTGAAACCGACTCCACAACCGGAAAGGTGAGTGTACGGATACGTATTGTCCAGGCGTTTGGCATTCAGAATAGCTACGGCAGGCGGAAGCACATCATCCGGTACATGATGATCGCAGATGATGAAATCAATCCCTTTCTCTTTGGCATAAGTGATTTCTTCTACTGCTTTAATTCCACAATCGAGTACAATAATCAGTCCTACACCGGTTTCTGCGGCGTAGTCCACTCCTTTTTTAGAAATGCCATACCCTTCATTGTATCGGTCGGGTATGTAATAATCAAGGTTCGAATAGAACTGTTGAATAAACTTGTAGACCAATGCTACGGCAGTAGTACCGTCTACGTCATAATCTCCATAAATTAGAATACGTTCTTTCTTTCCCATCGCCCTGTTCAGACGTTCTACTGCAATATCCATATCCTTCATCAGGAACGGATCATGCAGGTCGGGCAATTGCGGGCGGAAAAACTTCTTGGCATCTGCTGCCTTCGTAATTCCCCGCTGCACCAAAAGTTGTCCAAGTATCGGGCTAACCCCTAATTCCTGGGCCAATGTCTGGCTTGTCTCTGCCTGTTCGGGTGTAATGGGTCGATAATTCCATTTGTGATTCATTTTATATATTGTTTTTTCTTTTTCTGTTCTCAAGGGTTGAAAAGGCACTTCTTTCCAACAAGGGGTAAAAGTACGAAAAAAAGCGGGAAGTGTATAGTAGATAAGACGAAAATATTTCAAGACCATAAAAAACGAAGACAGGAAAAACGCTACTATATTAAAAGTAAGAAGCTGCCAAAAGTTGGCTTAAGGGGCTACTGGTCATTCTGTATCGGAAGTCGTCGGAGGATATTGATTATCTGGATAGTAGAGAAGGGCCGATAGAGAAAATGGAGTGAGAGAGTGGAAAAGTACGGGAATCTTTGGATGAATGTTGATTATTGACTAGCTTTAGCGACTTAAATGATTCATTTCTCTGTCTATGATAAAAAGAAACTTGTTAATTGCTATCCTGATTTTATGCTCTATTGGAATAATAAAAGGGCAAACAGTATCGGATTCACTGGCAATTGTCTCTGCCCAATGGAAGGTGGAAAGTCCTCAAAAAGGACTCATTCATAAGTATGCTTCTATCCCTCGATTGTATCAGGGACCGCAGTCTGTTAGTCTGATAGAAGTTGATCCCGGCGCAGGTTTGAAAGTGGATATTGCCATTTCGGGTGAAATGAAGGAGACGAGTCGGATTGCTTCTGAACATCATGCCATTGCAGCCATTAATGGTTCCTACTTTGATATGAAGCGGGGAAATTCGGTTTGTTTTCTGAAAGTTGGTACCCAGGTCGTTGATACAACCACTTTGAGTGAATCTAAATGGCGTGTTACCGGAGCCATACATCTACATAAGGGAAAAATGAAGTTAATTCCCTGGAACAGGCAAATAGAAAAGGCGTATAAGGAAGAAACGGGTACAGTACTAGCCTCCGGTCCGTTAATGTTGAAAGACGGACAGGTTTGCGACTGGAGCTCCTGTAATGCGAATTTTATCCGAAACAAGCATCCTCGCAGTGCTGTTGCTACTACTAAGGATGGAAAAATACTGTTGATAACGGTAGACGGACGTTTTCCTGAACAAGCAGGAGGAGTGAATATCCCGGAATTGGCACATCTGATTCGGGTTTTAGGAGGTGAGGATGCATTAAATTTGGATGGAGGTGGATCTACTACTCTTTGGTTGTACGGTGCATCGGATAATGGAGTCGTTAATTATCCTTGTGACAATGGGCGGTTTGACCATGCCGGAGAACGGAAAGTTCCTAATATTCTTTATATAACGCATCAATAACGTTTCCATTATTCTTCATTGTATTTAAGGTCTTTCAGTGCATAGATTAAGACTTTTCAGTGCAGAAACTAGTGACTTTTTGTGCAGTCGGGTAGTCGTCCCGTTATAACGGGACAATGGGCACTTTGTAAAAAGACGAATGTCACCTTATAAGGTGACATTTATCATTCTATAAGGTGACTAGCTATCTCCAAAAGGATGAAAATTACTAAAGATACAAAATTAATTAGTGAAAAGCAATAGTAGGGCAAGAAATTTATCTGTATTGCAAACAGACTTAGAATTCAAATCCGAATCTAATACCTACTCCATATAACCTCATACTTGTATTTTTATTGTTTATAGTTTCTTGAGTGCGCTATAGATAGAGCCTGCCCAATAGTTGCGCAATCCGAAACCACGTGCCTTGCCGTCGGTGATCCATTCTTCAATGATTTCCTTTGTTTCGGTATTGAAGAATACGACTTCATACGTACCTCTATTGTTTGATTTGTCCAGGAACTGTGCGATAAACACCATACCTACTCCGGGTGTTTTCTGGATAGGCAATGCGTTGATGGCTGCTTTGATTTGCTCTTTACTAAGAGTATATTCTCTTTTAGCAGTCATTAGCTCGGACAGATCGATGTTTTCGTTCACCTGATTAACTGCATCCAGTGAAATCTCTGTCACCTCTTTTTTTAATTGTTTTCCTATGTTATACTTCTTAGCTTCTGTGATGAACAGCTCATTGATGCGTCTGAAAGCATCTTTGAATTGTACCGGTGATTCATCTGCACCGAAAATCTTCACTTGGGAGTAGTCTACCCCATAGAACTTAATAGACTGAATGTCTTTCAATGCACTCTTGCCTTGTCCGAAACAGAACAGACTCGTGCTCAAGAATAAGAATAGAATAAGTTTTTTCATATACGTTAATGTTAAAGTGATATAGTTGGTTACTAACTTCCAAAAGTAGAAAATAATTATCGTAAATCAATGAATTTTATCGTTTTTCGACTCATTGGAGGCATTTGTATCTTGGCAATGTACTCTGCCGATTCAAAATTGATGCTTGGCGCCACTCTGACTTTCGAACGGAACAGATCTTTAATCTCTTTGGCAAAGGCTTCGCTACGGTTCTCGCTTCCGATACGAATCAGAATCTCATCCGTTCCCAATTCATTGGTATAAACTTCAATGATATAGTTTTTTACCGAAGGTATATTATCCAGAATGTCGAATAATGCAGGCGGATATAACGTTGTTCCTTTGTATTTAATCATTTGTCCTTTCCGGCCGAGGATGGAGCTTAGGCGGATGGTATTTCTCCCGCAACCACAGGGTTCGGTGTGGTGGTAGCAAATATCGCCTGTTTTGAAACGGAGCAACGGCATACCTTTGACTCCGAGCGTCGTGATCGTTACTTCCCCTGCTTCTCCCTCTTCCACAGGACGATTATTATCATCCAGAAACTCTACAATGATAAGTTCCGGTTGCAAATGTCCTCCGTGGAATTCATTACACTCGGTAAAGGACGACTGCATTTCGGTGGAGGCATAAGTGGAATACAACTGCAAGGCAGGCCATTTATCGTGTATCTTCTGTCCGAGCGTATTCAACTGGAATTCCTGATTGCGCAATGCTTCTCCGATACAGATGCACTTCTGCATGGAACAGGTATTATGGTCGATATGATTCTTCTCGGCAAACTCTATCAGTTTGATAAGGAAAGAGGGGACCACCATTCCACAAGTCGGATGTATCCGTCGAATCGTGTCCCATTGCAGTTCCGGGATGCCGTTGCCTACACGGATCACTCCCATACCCAGTTCGCGGGCTCCCATATAATAAGCCAAGCCTGCCATGAAACGGCGGTCGATGGTAGTCATCAATTGAAGAATATCCTGCTTGGTGCATCCGGTGGTGGTGAAAGATAGGTATTCGTTGTAAGAGAGACGGTCCAGGTCTTCAGAGGTGAGAACGAAAGTGACCGGATCTCCCAATGTGCCCGAAGTCGTCACATAGTCGATAATTTCCTCTTTGTCTACGCAGATGAAATCATCGTTATGGAGTTGCAAGTCCGTCTTGGTAGTGACGGGGATCTGTTGCAAGTCTTCAATCGTCTTTATTTGATTGATATCAATGTGATGTTCGGCAAACATCTGTTGATAGAACTTGGAATGTGCTTGCAGGTAGGCTAACGCTTTGGCTAACTGTTCTTCCTGATAGCTTTTGATATCTTCCGGTGAGCGGAACTGAATTTCAGGATTCTTTTCCATCTTTGGATTGTTTTTGAATTTTTTGCTGGATACGTTCTTTCTCTTGCAACTTGGGAATAGGTCTCTTCAATGCCTGTTGCCAGTATGCAATAGCTTGGTGAGGTTGTTGCATGGCCTCGTAGTAATCTCCTATTACTTCATATACATAGTATAAGGAAGGATTGGAGGCTTGGTATGTTTTTAAAACAGATTCCTCTATCTTTTCCTTTTTTCTGATTTTCTTCAATAAAAGCGGAGTCAGTTTCTTATAAGTGAGAAGATGCTGGAACTCCGGTGTGTCGATGAATTTATCTGCCGGAATAGTTAATTCCGGGATGAATATTTCTTGTTTCAGCAGGATGTAGTCTTTGAATACCTTGTTCAAGTCGTAAGCTACATACTTTCCACATTGCCAAGGAGAGGTGGAAACCCACATCAACCGCTTTTCCGGTTGGAAGATAACGGAGTGATGGGCTATAAACTGGTTGACAGCCATTTCGTTGGCCAGTCCCAAATCGATATCTTGCAGACCTTTGCGATTGCGCAGGATAGAGGCGGCTGCCTTGGTGTCCAGAGGCTGATTCTCGTTGATGAGTTCCTCCAATCGGGCAAAACGATAAGGGCTGTCGGAAGTACGGATATTCTCGAGATTCCGTTCGTCCTCGCTGAATGCTTCCGATTGATAGTGATTGGTGCAGATGAGGCGGTCGGGCTCTTTACCGGTGAAAAGTACGGTCTTCTCGGGCGATTTCTCGATAATGGCGGCTTTTCCGTCTTTGGCAGAACCTATCAATATAGATTCGGAGACGAATGTTTTCCGCTTTTCGGCGATGGCAAAGGCTTCTTCAATCGTTGATGCGTATTGCAGGATTTCTCTGGTCAGGATGGAAATAGGGGTGGCGGAGCCTGTGGGGACAGCGGATTTTGCTGCATTAATCGTGACGGTGAGCCCTGCTTCATTCATACCGGACAGTACACCTATCATGCCGGGCCATCCGACGGAAGCAAACTTATAGCCCTTCTCCGGTGCATAGAAAGCAACTTGCTTGTTTTCTGCAAAAGCATCTCCTACGTAGAAATCAAAATTACGTCCGATGAGCAGGGATGAATCTGCACTTTGTGTTCCCCAAACAGCGAATGAACTGCATCCCACTAACATATAATCTTGCATGGCATGTCCCAGATCATGTGCCGAATGATAATTTAATTGGCGTTCGTAAGGAGTGCCGATAAAATCGTATTCATGGGTACACGATTGCGATATTCCATAAATCTCTTCTCGATATTCTTCAGGGACATTCGCACCCAGATTACGGTTGAATAGTACAATGAAGAACCGCAGAAATTTCAGATAACTGTCCGAAGGAATAATTTCGCGAATCTGGTCGATAAATACTTTCTCCTGATGATGGAGCAGATCGGCAGACAGTTTGCCGATGGCATCCCCCCTTTCAAGAGCATCCCCTCTAACGAACAATTCCCACAGCCCGCTTTCGCTGTGACGCAGGAAGTTGTCGGCATAAAACCGGAGGTCAAGAGTGTCGTTGTAGATAACCTCTGCCGGAGCCATGATGATAGTGTCTGCATAAGGCATTTCCCTCAAGGGTATCATGGGCTCATGCTTGGGTTGCATCATATCCGCAGAAAAGTAGAGGTAGCTGATGCCGACTATCAATCCGATGATGAGTAACAAGAAAATGTAACCTGCGTACTTGATTGTTTTTTTGACTATTCTATGCATTTCCTACTTTTTTAGCCAGATATTCTTGTCCTACAAACTCCGCACAAGTCAGCATGGCAGTTAGTGTTACCCCTAATGCACCATGCACATTCAGGTTTTGCCCGGTGAGAAAGAGATTTCCCAAGCGGCTTCTTGTAGATACGAAGCCAATTTGCGGGCATTTATAATCTTTGATAATCCCATACGCGGAACCATCCACTGTTCCTGTATAGTCCCGATAGCTTAATGGAGTAGTGGTATACATCTCTTCTATGTTTTCTGAAAGATCAATGCCATGTCCCCGGATGAAGCGGAGAATCTGCTCTGCTTTCTCCTTTTTGAAGGATTGGTAGTCTTCTCCCCGATGTTCGGGAGTCGTGTCCTTCCAGGCAGACAGTTCATCTATATACATCGGTGTCAGGATGGAAATGACACTGGCATATTGACTGTCCTCGGAAGACGCTTGCATGGAAATCATACAGTTGGTGGTCCGTCCCGGATAGAGCAGTTTATCATACCACACTTTATTGTTCGCATGCAGATACAGGTTGCGGTTCTGATAGGGAGTGCTTTTTTTCTTCATTACCAGGTAGAGCGTAAAGATGCCGTAGGTGTTTTCCAGCGAACGGATGCGGGAAATATAGGCATTCTTGATGCTACGGTTTTTATCCAGTATCTCCAATGTCCGTTGGGGATGCATATTGGAGATGACGAAGTCGCTTTCCAGTCGCTCTTCTCCGTTGATGATAACCCCCTGTACCTTTTCGTTTTCAACGATGATGCGGGTGGCTTCACTGTTATTGAGCACGGTCCCTCCGTTTGCCCGGATTACATTGATTAGCTCCAGACTGACTTGCATACTTCCGTCTACAAAACGGTAGGCCCCTTCAATATAAGAGTGGTTAATCATGGCATGCTGGTAGAAAGTGGAGACATCTTTCAAACCTCCGTAGAGTAAAGCTGAACCTGCCAGTACATTTCGTAAGGCGGGGTCCGGAGTGATATCCGCAATCAGGTGGGCGGCAGAGGTACAAAAGTATTTCATACCCTCTAAAGCGAGTGTGCCTTGTTTCAGATGGTCTACGCTAATCAGGTTTCCGACAGCCTGAAGCTGTTCGGCATAGCATTTCAAGTTTTCTTTCTCATGCGGGAAGGACCGGCAGATGGTTTCAATAAACTGCGGGTATCCCATTGCATAATCGTATGTTTTTCCTTTATAGTAGATCGTATCAAAAGCAGCATCGTCCAAGCGTTTAATTTTCAGCTTGTCCATGATACCGAAATAGCGGAAATACTGGTTCATCACTTGACCCTCATCCAGGCTTCCTACATAATGAATACCCGTATCCAACAAATGCCCTTTTCGTTGGTAAGTCTGGAAGCATCCACCGAATTGCGCATTTTTTTCTACTATGCATACGTTGAATCCCTCTTTGCTAAGAATCGCTCCGCATTCCAGTCCGCCAAGGCCACTGCCGATAATGATGATATCATATTTGCTCATACTAGTCCGGTTTTCTGAATATGTAAATAGTGTTCGATGTATATTTGTCATTAGGAATGATTTCGACATCCATTCCACAGGCGACTGCTATTTCCCGTAGTTGAGTTTCGGTGGTGAAGTGTAATTCTCCGACCGTCCGGTTAAAGTTGAAAATACGGGTGGATAGTAATTCCGTGAACCGGGTTAACCGGTGCTTGGAAGCGTTGGCTGAATTTCCGTCGCGTATGATAATCATTCCTTCTGAACGTAAGCGACCGGCACATTTCAACAATAGGGTTTGTTGATGTTCGTAGCTCATATAGTGAAGCATGTCGTTCAGGATAAAGACATCACTTTCCGGCAGGGGATATTCCAATGCATTGCCATGCTTGAACTGGAGATGCTCGTTGCGTAACCATCCGTGCTGCGCCAGCGCTATCTTGTCTTCATCGTAATCAATACCCAGGATTTCCCGGTCCTCGGAAAGCAGAGACAGCATATAGCATAACGGGCCGAAGCCGCAACCGATGTCTGTGATTTGCCCTTGGACGGGAATCAACCGGTTGAATAGCCGGTAATTCTTTTCCATCTTTACTTTGATACGGATATACCATTCTACGACGGGACCTTTATAGATATAGTTCTGGATAAGAGCTTCGTAGAACGCCGGATTGTCCGTCGTGTTCTGTTCACGGCAGATACGGGCATAAACCTCTTTCATGTAAGCGGATATGCGTTTGGTACGCTCCTGATAAGTACTTCCGAAAGACAGGTCGTCTAATGGTATACGGGGAAGTATTTCCGTATAGATGATTCCTTTCCGGATATTGAAAGGTTGTGCTTTGGCAATGATTTTGTTATTACCGTAAAGCAGGATCGGGAGAATATCCAGTTTCAATGCTTCTGCCAGATAGAATGCTCCTTTGTGGAAACGTTTCATCTTTCCGTTATAGGTACGTGTGCCTTCCGGGAAAATGGCGATGGAGTAGCCCTCCTTCACTTTTTTCCGCATCCGTTCCATATATTGCTCGTATCCTTCGCCTATATAATAGAAGTCGACATAACGAATGATGGCTCCGAAGAAAGGAGAGTGCCATACCCAATGATTGGTTACCATCAGGATTTTAGACGAAAGAGACAGCAATACCAGAATGTCGATGAATGACTGGTGGTTGGCAATGATAATTGCCGGATGCCGGAAGCGTTCGTTGGCTTTGTTGATATGTTCTTTTTTGACGGCGGTGGCCAGTAGCAAAATTCCTTTGCAGGTGATTTGTATCAGGCGGCACACCAAACGCTGCTTGCTGCTTTTGCGCACAGGCACCGGATAAAGCAGGATAATCAATATACGGAGGACGATGCAGCCGATAAAGAAAAGCAGGAAGAGCAACACGGTACGTATCAATCCGATAAGCGTATAAGGCGGCAATCCTTTGGAAGCAGGGCCTGCGATGAAGAATCGGAAAATGAGTGGCTGAATAGTATAGGCCACCAGTACCACTGCTATCATACCCAGAATGGAAATCAGTGAAATGGATTGCAAAGCCGGGTGTTTGGCAAACACAAGTGCTCCCATACCGACCACTGTGGTGAAGGCGGAGAAGAAGATGGCTGTTTTATGTGAATTCAACACCTTCTGACCTGTACGGTATTTGTTTTGTAGTCCGTCCATAATGAAGATACTGAAGTCATCTCCAATGCCAAAGATAAAGGTGGACAGGATGATGTTGATAATATTGAACTCAATTCCCAGAATTCCCATCAATCCCAAGATGATTACCCAGCTGATTAGCATCGGGAGAAAACTCATCAAGGTAAGTTCGATACGTCCGTAGGAGAACCATAGTGCAAAGAATATCAGGAAAGAAGAGATGTACAGAATCAGGTAAAAGTCGTCATTGATGGCCGATACCCATTTGTTGGCAAAGTAGGAACGGTCGAAGATGACTACATTCGGATCTTTATTAAAGTTCTGGTACACAGCTTCCTTATTCGGTTCGCTGATCCGTATCTGGCTGATAAGCATGGTGATGGAATCGGCAGAGGTTTGCCATTCATTCAATAGCTTGCCGGATAAATCGTCTCCTTGCGCGGTGTAATGATATTCACCGAAAGGTTGGTTCATCCATTGATAAAAAGAATCAAAGCTTCCCGGACGGAAACGATATTCGGCAGCAGCTGTTTCCAACTGTTCACGAACTTGCTGCTGCTTTTCATCCGTCCAGTAATCTTTCCATTTCTTCAGGCGTTTCTGCTGTTCTTGCGGAGAGATCAGAAACTGTGAGGCGGAGGCATACTCTTTGATGAGTCCCTGCTCTTTCAGTGCCGATAACTTCTGATTGGTCGTTGCATAAGTTTCGGTAGCCTGATTCATGTCTTTGCCCACACTGACAAAAAGCACGGTCTTTTCGTCAGTGTCGAAGAGTTGCAGGATTTTTTCTTCCGATTGTTGGAGATGGCGGGGCTCATAGTTGAGACTCATCATATCGTTGTTGAAGCCTACCTTTTGCGAAGTAAACAAACAGATCACTGTAATGAGTAGGATGCCGCCTACCAGCCATTTATTCTTTTCGTAAGAATAAGCGTTTATTTTCTCGATGATGCGTAGTATGCGTCCCTGTTTGACGTCTGCCTGTCCTTTCAGAAAATGAGGCAGGTAAATGAGGCAGAAGAGGGTAGTGCCCACCAATGCCAGAGAGGCAAACAAACCGAAGTCGCGTAACAGATCGGAACTGGTGAATATCAATCCCAGAAATGCGCCGATGGTGGTGAAACTACCTACCGTAAGCGGATAGGCTATCTCTTTAATAAGTTGTTGCACGGTGGAAACATGGTTCTGATGTGCCAGCATGTGAATGGAATAGCTTAGTGCAATACCCATCACTGCCGAACCGGCTCCCACTGCAATGGCGGAGATACTTCCTTTAATAAAGAAAATGAGAAACAGGGCGAATAATCCTCCGAACAGTACCGGAGTAATAATCAACGGTATCGATCTCTTTCGTTTAAAAACGAGTGAGATAAATACAATGATGATAAGCAGTGCCAGGGAGGAAGTCAGGATGGTATCTTTCTTAATCTGACGGGCGTTGTAGACTCCCACGGAGGGACCGCCGAAATATTCAGCTCGAATGGTAGGAGATGCTCCCTGTACGTGCTTGAGCTCTTCTTCGAGTATCTTTATCAGTTCGTCGTTCTTTCCGGTACTTCCTGTACTGAATACCGGGGTAATGAACATAAGTAAGGTGGAACCGTCTTTGGAGAAGATATGTTCGTCATAAATCTCGTAGTTGGCTTCCAACTGGAAATCTTGCAAATGTTTCAGGGCTTCACTTCCCAGTCCGAGCGGATCCCGGAGAATATAGCTTCTTAATGCAATTCCGGCAGGAGAGAGGAGGTTGGTATAATTCTTCTGCATGGTAGCTTGTATCCCTTTATCCGTCAGTAAGGAATCGAAGCGTTGATAGTCCGTATCTGTCAGGAAAAGCGGAAGATGTTCATAAACGAAGTCTGTGGCTCCTTGGATGAGGCTTTGGTCTACCTGTGCGAAAATTCCTTTAATCAGTTTTCCTCCGGCTTTTTCAGTCAGGGTTTGTTGTAGTTGTCCGGCTGCTTCTATCAGGGAGTCGGGTTCTACGCGGTGGCAGGTATCTGCCGAGGATAACATAATGATAATCTTATCCTTAATCTTGAGATTGTCGAATACTTTGATTGTGTTCCGGGAATCTTTAGTGTCGGGGAAAAATTGTGTGATGTTCTCTTCGAACCTTACTTGCAGGGCAAAGAATCCCATTAACAGGACACAACTGATGAGTGACAAATAGAACAGAATCTTGTGCCTCTCGAAATAATCATATAGTCCGATAAAAAACTGGGTCATATCTTTTTTTTCCTACACGCCGTGAGCAGAATGAACGCGATGGTTCCTGCCAGTATGCTGCATACGACTGCAAAGATAACACTTCCTATTAAATATTGCTCTATGACTGATTTTACATTTTCAAAAGAAAGTTCGTTTAAATGCAGATTGACAGGATCTCCCAGCATTTTGCAACCGGTTACGTAACTGCCGTACAGCAAAAATGGAATCATAGGAGGGATGCTGATATTGGCTGCTACAATAGCTATGACTTTATTCAGTCTGAACAAATGTGCCAGAAATAACGTGATTAGCATTTGATATCCCCATACCGGAACGATACCCATGAATACGCCGAGTGTGATGGCAGCCGTGATCCGCAGATTAGATTCGGGGGAGTGGGTGACATGACCCGAGAAAAACTGCTTGCAGTTCTTCCAGGTCAGTTTACGGAAGAAGTTTCGGGGGATGATCCAAAGGAAAGTGACGAGTACCAATATTGTATTCAGGATACTGATACGGGTGAAATCACGGAACGGTCGGAAATGAGAAACCCGCTCTTCCTGTGGCGGATAATAAACATGTACCGGAATGTTTTTAACGGTAATGCCGCCCCAGGCTGCAAAGACAAGTGCTTCCAACTCAAATTCGTATTTGGCGGTGTAATACCACTTGTCTACATTCATTCGTTGGATGGGGTACAGGCGGTAGCCGGATTGTGTATCTTGCAGTTTGATACCTGTTTCGAGGGTAAACCAGAAGTTGGAAAACTTATTGGCAAATGTATTCTTTCCCGGCATATTGTCCGAGGCGAGGTTACGGGCACCTACCAATAATGTGTCCGGTTCCTTTTCTATGGCTTCGATCAATGCGGGAATATCCGAAGCGAAATGCTGTCCGTCAGAATCAATGGTGATTGCATACCGAAATCCTTGCTTTTTGGCAAAGGATAGTCCATGTCTCAAAGCTACTCCTTTTCCTTGATTGACAGGGTGGGTGATGGTATGTAAGTTAGATTCCCGGCTAAGTATTCCGGCAGTTTCATCTGTAGAACCGTCGTTGACAACAAGGATATCGGGGGCGTAGAAACGTACACTTTCTATGACGTCCGCCAGTGTCTTTCCATTGTTGTAACTTGGGATGATAACGATGATCCCTAATTGGTTCAACTTCTCGTGCCAATAGGCTGTACTTATTTGTTCTTTCATGCTTTCGGGGTAAGTGCAGCTTTTAGTTTAATGAAACATTCGCTCTTTACGGTATGCCCTTCTGCACAGTTCTCTTCTATACTGCTGTCCTTTATACTGCTTTCTTTTACAATGTTCTCTTTCACAGCTCCTTCTTTTACACTCCCCTCCGCCTGCAATTGAAGTGTACCTTCTTCTATCTCTTTAAAAGTCAGTGCCACCGAAATGTGCGGTGTTTCTATAGGATTGATAGCCGAAAGAAACTTGCAGGAAGACACTTGTGCTATTTGCAACTTTTGCTGGCGAATGTCTTCTATACATTCCTTGATAAGTTGTAACAGACAAACTCCGGGAACTACCGGATGCCCGGGAAAATGTCCCTGGTAAATAGGGTGTTTGGGATTCAACTCTATCTGGATAGTCCAGATAGTTGAGTCCGATGATTCGGAGGAAAGGATGGTATAGAAGTTATCAAGTAGCATATATTAAATCTCTTTAGGTAGTTTATCCGGGTTGGACAGTTTATCCAGACAGATTATTAACCGTATCCACGGATGTTTGATTTTTACTTGTGTGGGGTCACCCGGAGTATTTCCGGTGATATAGAGCACTGACTTTCCAAAGCCTTTTCCACTGGTCCTTTTTTCAGTAGCACTGTCTTTGGTCGCTTTCACACGAATATCTTTCCCACTTAAGAACAGACGTCTGAAATCCATCTCCAGAAGTTTCAGCACCTTTTCCTTTTTCATGGGTTCAATGCAGCTGTTGACAGTAAACTGATCGTTGCGAAGAGAAAAATCGAAAAGGCTTAGTCCGAAGTAGGTAGACGCTACGATCCGGATTTCGTTATCAGGCATACGGCGTACTATTAGCATACCGCTCATGTGATGTTTCATGAAATCCAGTTGGATATTGTATTTTTGCGAGCTTTCTCCTTGTGTTAGTTCGATAGCGGGGGGCACGGTACTTCCTTCCCCGCTCATCCGTGGAGAGCAGGAAGTCTGGATCTGTATCCATAAGAATAGCAGAGCCGTCAGACTAACGAATCGCAAACTTCGTCTCATTTTTCAGGGAGTTGAACTTTTTATTATAGAATTCGTATTCTGTATAGTTTGTGGCTGTTTCGGACAGACGGAGTTTGTGTACCGACATATCTTTCTTGTCCAGATAGATTTCTATACCGGCAATATAGGCTTGTACCGCTTTGTTGGTCGGTTTTATTTTAACCAGATAGTATCGTGCGTCTTCAAAATACTCTAGCAGGTAGTTGGACGACATTTTAGACAGGTCGCCTATCATACATGCGGTCAGCATATCCTGCATCTGTGCCATCATTTTGTTCGAACTAAGGTTCATGATACTTTTCTTGCCATCCGAAACGATTTTGAGCTTACTGCCGTTTATCACGATGAGATAATCCATCGGGCGGAAATATTCCATGCAGATTTTATGGGTCTTCTGGTAGTAGAACTTCCCTTTGGAAGTAACTTTCTCATCGAATACATCGAGATATTTCACTTGGGTAAAATCGCTTTCGATGGACTCTACGGTTTGCGCCTCCTTTGCCAGGCGGCTTTCAAACTCTGTCTTTTGCGCCATCTTTTTCATGCTCTGGGCATGGATAGAGGCTATTGACAAGAAGAAAAGCGATAAATATATTAATAAAGTTCTCATACCTTTTTTATTTTATGCCAATAGTTTGTCTGGATGGACAACGGTATATCCTTGTTCTTTCAGCAAATCCAAGATTTGTTTCACTAGCTGGTCGCTGTCCGGCATCCGGTCGTGCAACAGAATAATGGCTCCCGGTTCAAGACGTTTCCGAATCTTGGCAAGGATTTTATCCGGTGCTTGTTGTGTATCCAGTGTACGGATGCTCCATCCTATAGAGGTATATCCTAACTGTCGAACGGCTTTCGCAATCGTTGGATTAGTGACACCGAACGGCGGACGAAACAAACTAACCGGCTGCGAAGTTACTCGTTCTAGTTCACACTGACAAGTTTGCAAGTCTTTTTTCATCTTGGAGAGCCCGTATAGCGGGAATAAACCGGAATGGGTATACGAATGATTTCCAATCAGATGACCTTCTGCCACCATTTTTTGCAAGATTGCTTCATTCCCTTTTACCTTATGACCGATACAGAAGAAACAGGCGGTTACCTGATATTCTTTTAGTACCTGAAGAACTTTGGGAGTCTGTATGGAGTCGGGGCCGTCATCAAAAGTCAGGGCGACAATCTTTTCCGCAGTATGCTTTTTGCAAAATGACCGGAGGTAAATTCCCGATTGAATGCTATAAGAGGCATAAACGAGAAAAGACAGGAGCAAGAGCAAGCAAAGAAGGAGGCAAACGATTATCATACGCTTTTCCGGATTAGAATCAATGAATGATTGATGGAGTGGTGATGATTGTAAATCAATATATGGGTCGAGGTAGTGCAGTTGGCCGATTCGTTCACTGCTTTCCATACCGCATACGATGTTGCGGTAGGATATTCACCACATTCATTCTTAAAACTAAGATGAACACTTTCCGGGAAAAGGTTTGTTTCAAGCTCTTCATAAATAGAGTTGCCATTGTCGACAGTTTGCTCGTGAGAGTCATCTTGATTGTGTTGCTTCTTGTTTTTCCCGGTAACCAACCACTGAATATCCTGACATTCTAAACCATTTCGTTGCAAAAAACGGATGATTCGGGAGCTGATTTCTTCTATAGTCTGTTTCCCGATGAAAGTTTCGATTCCCTGTATTTCAGCCAACGGATGCTCTCCGGCTTCCCGACTTAACAGGAAGAATTGAGCACCTTCTCCGGCTGCTATCCCTTTCAGCATTCCCAGCCGTTGCTGAATCGTGTAACTGGTTTCTGTCATTTCATCGATGGCTCCCACAAGTATATTCTCACTTCCTTCTCCTATTTTCATCATAGCGTCCAATAAAGCACTTTCAAAACTAAGTCCACGGTGGACATAAGTCATGTTGTAGGCATGTATTTGATGAATCAGAGCTATTTGTGCACCGATTGTATTGAATGTCGACTGGATGAAAGGAGTAGGATTCAGCATCCGCTCTTCATTATCCAATAGGTTGTTCAGGAATTTTTCCGTATCTGTCAGGCAGCCCAATCCTGTCGCTGTGATGATTCCTTGTATCTTTTCAGGAGATAGTTCACCCATACATTCCAATCCGCAGGCCACCCCCATTTTTACGATACGGCTCATACGTCTGCGCAAGGTCGCATTGGTGATAATATCCTTATAATCGGGTTCGCAAGCCTGAAGATAAGGGTGATTATTTTCTGGTGAATGATCCTTTGGCGGATGAATGGAAGCGATGCGTTGAATATAAACTGGCTGCATAGGCTTAAATACTTAAAGGTGCGTTCATGCTGGAAAATTCGTTGCGGA
Source organism: Bacteroides sp. BFG-637 (assembly GCF_024793605.1). Classification (NCBI taxonomy): domain Bacteria; kingdom Pseudomonadati; phylum Bacteroidota; class Bacteroidia; order Bacteroidales; family Bacteroidaceae; genus Bacteroides; species Bacteroides sp. BFG-637. Next base: position 2,853,972 of record NZ_JANUPD010000002.1, read on the forward strand.
AAAGAGGAGCGATGAATCGTTTCCTCCGAAACCGAAAGAGTTGGATAACACATGTCGGATGGGGATTCCTTCTTGAAAAGAGGTTTCCGGTATCAGTCCTGTTTCCGGCATCGCATCCGTAAAGTTCAGGTTGGGATAGATCAGCCCTTTATCTATTGAAAGAACGGAGTAAACAGCTTCAATTCCTTCGGAAGCTCCTAAGGTATGTCCGATAAAAGCTTTTACCGAACTAAATGGCGGAACATGTTCTCCAAAGATTCTTCGGAGTGCCATACCTTCTGACGCATCATTGCCGGGAGTACCTGTTCCATGTACATTGATATAATCGATTTCTTTGGGAGAAATGCCACTGGAGGCGATAGCTTCACTCATTGACAGAAAGGCACCGTCCCCTTCAGGAGAACTTCCTGTTTGATGATAAGCCTCATTTGTATTGGCGTAACCGCTAAGTTCGCAATAAGGAGTTCTTTGAAGTGAACTTTCCGATTGAAGCACTAAGTAACCGGCACCTTCTCCCAGATTTAATCCGGTACGTGAGCGGTCAAAAGGACGGCAATGTGTTTTGTCCAAAATCATCAGGGAGGTGAATCCATTGAGCGTAAACCGGCAAAGTGCATCTGTGCCTCCCACGATAGCGGCATCCAGTAGCCCATGTTTAATCATTCTTGCTCCCAGCATGATGGCATTGGCTGCTGACGAACAGGCTGTACTGATGGTGGTTATAAAATCATTGATACCCAAATACGAAGCAATCAATTCTGTACTGGCTCCGCAGTCGTGTGAAATTACTTCCCGTAACCGTCCCTTGTCCCAGTTTTTTCTTGAAAGATTCATAGAAGTGCTCGCTCAAATCCATGCCGCCAACGGAAGTGGCGGAAATAAAACCGATACGTAATGGTGGTGTGAGTCCCGCATCTTTCATTGCTTCTTCGGCTGCTATCATTCCCAACAAGGCCGTACGTGATACAGTGCGTTGCGGAGGTAAAGAGATCAGTTTCTTTAGTTCCTCATTGCTACGTTTCACTTCGGATACGGGCACATCGAGAGCCGTCGGAAAAAGAGTTACTTTTCCGATGCCATGCTTTCTTTGTCTCAACGCTTCTATATTTTCGGAAACTCCGATACCGATGCCCGAAACAACTCCCAATCCGGTGACGTATATCTTCATCGGTTAAGCTTTGCGATTAGCAATGATGTAGTCTGCCAGTGTACGTACCGAGTAGAAGATTTGTTTTCCTTCACTAGGGTTCTCTATCTTTATACCGTATTCGCGTTCCAGAATCAGGATGATTTCGAGTGCGTCAATGGAGTCAAGGCCAAGACCTTCGTCGCCAAACAGAGGGGCTTCATTGTCAATATCTTCCGGAGTGATTTCTTCAAGGTTCAACTCTTCGATTAGTTTCCCTTTCACTTCGTCCATCAGTTCTCTTTTAGTTTGATCTAAATTATCCATAAATCGTTGATATATTATTAAGTTGTTTAAATTCTGCTTGATAATGTCCGTCCAATAGTTCGCACCAGCCTATGATACAGGTGCGTAACTTACCTTTCGCCATCACAATCCTTGCATAATCCTCTAATGAGGCAGCATCGGATTGTCGACGGACAAAGAATGTATTCTCTCCCTGAATCTTGTGCCGGATACAGATTTCTCCCAATACTACATTGGGGAGAGTGTAGACAAACACGGCAGGACTGGCTGCTTTGTCTCCTTCTTTACTGATGATTGCCTGATGTTTGCAGTCCGTATCCAGAGAGGAAGAAGCATTGGCAAGAATGATTCCAATCTCTTCCGGACGGTAGTTTGTATCTTTCAGTAAATATTCGGCAGCTACATATCCCAGCTTACAGAGGTTGTCCATCTTATAGAACTTCATATTGTTTTCTCCCAGATGCTTGTGTGCTTCCCGGATGAATGGTGCAAAGTCTGTTTCCGAAGAGCTGAATACAGTTGTTCCTTTACTTTCTACTGCTCCCGGTCTGATTGTGACCATGTTGCCCGATTCCACCACTGCTTTACAAACTGACGGAGCACTCGCTTTGTCGGTTGTCTGCAAGTTTGCCTTCTGTTTCAGGTGAGCATCGGGGAGGGATAATACCAGTGCGGCATTACAGCCTCCGAAACCGGAAGCGGTTTTGATGCAGCATTTCATCGGCATCGGCTGATGAGTGGCATAGACAGTGATAGGCATGGGAACACCGAGTGTTTCATACCCTAAAGTTCCGTAGTATCTTCCTTCTTTTAGTTGCTCTATGCAAAGTATGGTTTCGATAATGCCCGAAGCTCCTAATGTATGACCGAAATAGGGCTTAAGGCTATTCACCGGAACTGTAGCTAATCCCGCCAGATGTATGGCTTTGGATTCCATTTCGTCATTGTAAACCGTAGCTGTTCCGTGTGCATTGATAAAGCTAATGTCTTCGGGGAGTGCTCCGGCTTCTTCCATTGCCTGATTGATAGCTAGAGCTAAACCATCCCCTGTTCGGGAAGGACCGGATATATGGTTGGCGTCATTACTGATTGCTCCTCCGGAGAGAATAATATGATTCGTGTTTTCTTGAGTTTCTAAAAGAACAGCTCCACAGGCTTCGCCCAGACTTAATCCATCCCGTTGTATATCGTATGGTCGGCAGGGCTGTGCGCTGACAGATCGGAACGATAGAAAGCCGCTGGTAATGAAATGAGAAAGAATATCCCCACCTGCCACAATCACTCGTTTGTAACGTCCTGATTCTATCCATCTCTTAGCGACGATTAGTGCCGAGACTCCTGATATACAGGCATTGGAGATGACCTCTACCTGATTTGTCGCTCCAAAGAAATCTCCGATTCGTTCTGTCATTTTCCAAAGAAAAACCGGACTGTCAGCAGGTAATTCACTCAATAAATCAACATTTCCTTTAGTGGTAGATAATAACAAGGCGCAATCCGGCTCCCGCAAGTCGGCTCCCGATTGAGAAATAATCTCTTGGATAGCCAGTATGAATAATTGCTCCATCCGGGTATAATCCGTAATCTGCATCAGCTTCGCCCGTTTTTCCAGTTCCACAGAATCAATCATTCCCGCCAATAGGGGATGATCGGAAATTAGGCCGGCTTGTTGCATACGGATTCCGCTTCGGTAGTTATGGATGGCCTCCAGATTTTCCGGGATGCCGAAACCTAACGAACTAATCAGCGTATGGGCTGTGATGTATATATTTAAAGGATATTCCATTTCTTTTTCCATTCCAGATAAAACGGAGGGTTCATAAGCTCCAATTCTTTATTCAGGTTCAGGAACACTTGTATGGTGCTTCCGGTAGCTACTATACTTTGGTCGGTAGCCCGGTAGATAACGTATTCAAATTTTATCTTGGCTGCCTCACAGGCAATATAGCGCGTCTCGACAATCGCTTCTTCACCAAAAGATAGTGATTGTTTGAACTGACAGGTTAAATCCACGATAGGAACCATGTATCCCTCCCGGTAAATACTCATATAATCCAAACCATACTGTTTGCCAAAAGCTTCTCTTCCATCTTCAAAGTAGCGCACATACTCACCATGCCATACAATCTGCATAGAGTCTATTTCGCTGAACCGCACTCTGAAGGTAGTCCGGTTAGTCAAAGCTGCAACCTGTTGATTCGTTTTCCGTTTCATTCTTTTTTATAAATATTTTCATCCTGCATTCAGCTATCAGCTTGTCTTCCACTTTCACTTGTGCAGAAATCAATGTAATGTCGAATACCTCCTGTACAACGGTAATCTCCGTAAATAGTTTCATCCCGATCTTTGGCAAATCGTAGATTTTAAGTTTGTCTACCGAGCCGATAAACCCTAACGGTACTTTTTCATCCTGCCGGGTATAAAGAAATCCGATACGTGCTGCTGCCGATTGAGCGATGTGTTCAATAATTCCTGCCTCTTGCAGTTTTCCGGTTTCGCAGAAAATATTATCAGCAGTGACAGTCAGTCCGGAATAGGAATGATTCTCTTCGATACCAAAGAAACTGTCCACCATCACGATGGGCGGACGCTGTGGAATCAGATTGAGTATTCCTTCTCCTTGTATGATAACTTCCCTGTTGTTCATTTCAATCTGCATTGTACAATGCTGTGTCCCATTCCTAAATGGTCATCTATCTTTTCGACTTCCAATCCCGCTGCTTTGATGCACCGTTCCATATCATCCGAATGATACATTTTGCTGTTACCATTTGCCATGGCTGTGAAATAAAGACTGATTTGTGTCAGGCAATAAGCGGCTGTGTCAAACTTTTGCCGGTTCCAGAAAGTTTCCATGATATAGAGGCGGCTCTCCCGGCTCATAGAGCGGGCTGCGCGGGTCAGTATGCTGGTTACTTCTTCTTCCGAGAAACAATCAAGGAACTGGCTCATCCAGATAGCATCGAACCCTGTCGGGAAAGGAACTTCGGGATCGAGCAGATTGGCGCCATACCCGTGGATACGCATTGCTCCGGGCAGTTCTTTAGTTTGTTGACGCATCATCTCCAATTGTTGCGGAAGGTCCATTATAGTTACTTCCACTGCGTCGTCATAGCTTACGCACTTGGTTGCCCATCGACCGGTATTACCTCCCACATCCAGTAAAGTCTTGGGATGACGGGCGAAAACAATCGCCAAAGCTTCGTCAAACGAGCAATCCGAGTAATAATGATCGAAACCGAACCAGCTCTTTTGTACTTGTGAGGGTAAGCTTGACAGTCCTTCATAGATGGTACTCCATTCGCCGAATACTTTCAGCCCTTCGGGACGTCCGTTGGTGAGAGCCTCTTCAAGATGGAACATTCCCAGATAGTTGACATCGTGGTTGAAATCCATATTGACACGTACCATCTTGTCGTTGAGCAGGAACCATCCGGCTTTGGCAAGGCGGTAACGGTTTTCGTGCTGCAATACGGTACCGATGGTTAATGAGGCTTCCAGCAAAACTTGTGTCGCATAAGAAGACAGGCCACAAGTCTTGCTGATTTCTTCTTGTGTCATGCCAGCGCGTTCGTCGGCCAGTAACTGAAAAATACCGAATTTGAGCATGAGGCGTGATACCTGAAACACGACGGGCCCGAAAGCTATTTCTTGTGCCAGGCGTTGTGCCTCTACTGCGGTCAACGGTTCCTTATCATATTGATTCTGTTGCATCTTTATTTTGTTATATCTTTCTATTTCAATCCTTTGAGAGCGAACCGTCACTTGTGGTTTCCCAGAATGAGTAATAGTTAAACCATTGTTCCGGATAGCGTTTCAGTATCTGGTCCAAAGCGGCCGTATATTGTTCGAGCAGAGCTGTCTCTGCTTTCTTTTCTTTGGTTCGTATGACTGGTTCCGTCCTTATAAAATGAAAACGGTAGGTTCTGCCCGGCTCTCTCATGGCAAAGTAGAATACCACCGGAACTTTCATTCGCGAACCAAGCAGGAAAGGACCGGCAGGGAAAGGAGCTTTCTGTCCCAGGAGTGTTCCTGTCAGCAGTTTCTCTTTATTCAGATAACGGTCGCCCTGGAAGCATACATATTCTTTCTTGTTTAACGCCTCGGTGATACGGAAAACGTGTGTCAGGTTATCTTCGTTGACGGGGATAATCTTAAAATCCTTGTCCTGACCATTTTTCTCCAATATCTCTTTGATTCTACGATGTTCGGCATCATACATCACGATATTGATTTTCTTTCCGTAATCGTCGAAGAAAGGAACGCCTATTTCCCAGTTTCCCACATGGGCGCCAATCATAATCACTCCCTGTTCGCTGTTCAGCAATTGCAGAAATTCCGGATACCGTTCGAACTCGAACCGGTATTGATCGACTTTTCCGTTGCCAATAGCTACTTTGTCAATCAGGATTTGCCCTAACCGATAATAGTTGCGTAGCAATATACCCAAAGAGCGTATTCGGTTGTATTTCAGAATGTGGCGGGCATAAAACCAGGTGCTTTTGGTGGCTTTCGGAGCAAACGGTATGAAGTACAATACTACCAGACTTAGAAATATATAAGCGGCAGTAATGCCCAGATACTTAATCAGGTAAATAAAGAATAAATATCCGAATGTTCCTCCCCGGGTTTTGCCTTTCCACGTCGACATATTTACTTGGCTTCCTGCATACGGGTGATAACGAGATCGTAGAAGTCCTGGAAGGTTTTGATACCCGCAAAATCTTGTCCGGTTACGTTGAAACCGAAGTTCTTTTCTACCAGTACCACCATATCGACCAAGTCCAGGCTGTCCAGTTCAAGAGTTTCCATTAACGGTGCATCCGGCTGGATAACGTCGATGTCTACTTCAAACTCTTCTGCCAGAGTGGTTCTTATTTTCTCGATGATTTCTTCGTTTGTCATATATCTGTTTTCTTTAGTAAATTATGAATTGATTTTGCGTATGATTAGCGTAGAATTGGTTCCTCCGAATCCGAATGAGTTGGAAAGGAACGTATCAAATTCCAGGTTTACCCGTTGGGTAGGTATATTTAATTGTGCAGAGGCCTCGTCCGGTTCCTCGAAATTGAGGTTGGGAGCGATGAAACCGTTGTTCATCATGAGGGTGGAATAAATCACTTCACTGGCCCCGGCCATCCACATTTCATGTCCTGTCATAGACTTCGTGGAAGTCACATACGGGTGATGTCCTTCAAATACTTCCGCAATGGCTTTCGCTTCATTCAAGTCACCTACCGGAGTTGAGGTGGCGTGTGCATTGATATAACTGATCTGTTCGAGTGCAATCCCTGCATCTTTGATGGCCATTTGAAGAGAACGTTTCGGGCCGTCCACATTAGGTACGGAAATATGATCTCCATTGGATGAAAAACCGTAACCGATGACTTCGGCCAGAATGGGAGCTCCCCTTTTTACAGCCGATTCATAACTCTCTAATACCAGACTAGCGGCTCCTCCACTCGGAATCAGTCCGTCACGTCGTTTATCAAAAGGTTTCGAGGCTTTCTCGGGGACTGCTTCCTGGGTGGAAAATGCGCTTAGTCCGTCGAAACTTCCTACTGCATAAGGATTGACTTCTTGTGCGCCACCGCAAAGAATACAATCCTGCAATCCCGATTTTATAAGCAGGTAACCCATGCCAATAGCGTGAGAACCGCTTGCACAGGCTCCGGCAATGGTGAAGTTGACCCCTCTTAGTTTGAAAATAACCGACAGGTTCATTGTCACGGTGGAATTCATCGACTGGAAAATAGAACCGGAACCCACCAGTGCAGTGTTTTTCTTTTCACGAATGATGTCCACTGCGTTAATAACAGGAGCGGCACTACTATCATTGCCATACAAGATACCCACTTCATGGGCTTCGAGAAAATCCTCATTAATACCGGCATTACGGAAAGCTTCTAATGTAGCGAGATAAGCATATTCTCCCTGCTCCGGTAGACAGAGACGTTTACGACGGTCCAACAACTTCTTCAAGTCGGGACGTTCCAATATCCCCGTTAATGCAGAAAAATAGCCCAATTCTTTCCGTACCGGGTCTATGCCAATTCCCGATTTCCCATGATATAGTGAGTCTTTTACTTCATCCAGATTCTTGCCGATGCAAGAGTAAATCCCCATTCCCGTGATAACAACTCTTTTCATTATTTTGTCTATTCTATGCTTTTATTTTAAGTATATAGTCCTCCGTTGATGGAAATCACTTCTCCTGTGATGTAGGATGAGGCTGGAGATGCCAGGAAACCGACCAGGTCGGCAACCTCTTCCGGAGTGCCGAAACGTCCCGCAGGAATATGTTTCTTCCATTCGTTCTCATCAATTCCTTCCGTCATATCCGTACGGATGAATCCCGGAGCTACTGCATTGACTGTTACTTTCTTCTTGGCAACTTCCTGTGCCAGTGCTTTGGTAGCAGCTATTACGCCACCTTTGGCTGCGGAGTAATTGGCTTGGCCGGGCATTCCCTGAATGCCCGACAATGACACGATATTTACGATACGTCCATAACGTTTGACCAGCATATTCTTCAATAAAGGCTGTGTCACGTTGAAGAAGCCGTTCAGGCTGATATCGAGCACTTTGCTCCATTCTTCTCCTGTCATCCAGAGCATCAGGTTGTCTTTGCGGATACCTGCATTGTTTATCAGTACCTCGATATATTCGTCAGGGTGTTGGGAAGCCCAGTTGCCCAAAGCAAGGGTGATAGCGGCAGGGTCGGTCACATCGAACTTCATCAACTCGCCATTACTTCCTTTTTCTTGTACTAACTGCAACGTTTTCTCCGCTTCTGCGTCGTTATTCTGATAATTTATCAGTATAAAGTAGCCCATTTCCGCCAGTTTACAACTGACAGCACGGCCGATACCTCGGCTTCCTCCGGTTACTAATGCATATTTCATTTTATTTATCTTCTTTTTTGAGATAGTCTATCATCATTTCTATCTCTTTATATTTAGGTGTGTCATTGGTAAATACAGGGAAGAAACTGCGTATTTCTTCATAAACCTGCCTGCTTTTGGAACTTAGGCGATCCTGTATTTTCAGGTAGTCGATAGCTTGTGCCATTCCCATGAACTGGATAGCCATCACCTGATAAGAATTCTCAATGACTGTTTTTGCTAATAGAGCCGAGTTGGTTCCCATGCTGACAATATCCTGATTATCATTGTTGTTGGGGATACTGTGTACATACATCGGATTTGATAATGTCTGACACTCCGCTGTGGTGGAGGTTGCAGTGAATTGCGAAGCCTGTAAACCATAGTTCAATCCAAGCACTCCCAAATTTACAAACGGAGGCAGGATGCCATTGATACGGTCGTGGAACAGATAGTTAATCTGTCTTTCGCAAAGCATAGTCAGCTTGGTCACGGCAATTTTCAACTTGTCCATTTCGAAAGAAATGTAATCTCCGTGGAAGTTGCCGCCATGATAAATATTTTGTGTATCCGGATCGACAATCGGATTGTCACAGGCGGAATTTATTTCGTTTATTAATACTTCTTCCGCATTCTCCAGTTCATCGTAAATAGGACCGAGTATTTGCGGAACACATCGCAAGGAATAATAGGGCTGTACTTTGTGTTCGAAGATTTTCTCTTTATGCACCTGGTTGTATAGCTCGTTCTCTCTTTGAAGCACGCATTTACTGCCTGCCACCCATTCTCTCATCATAGCAGCTATCTCTTGTTGACCTTTATGATGCTTGGCCTCGTTTAATGCCTGTGCCATAAAATCATCATAAGAGGCGGCAATCTCATTCATCATTACAGAGGCAGCCACCGACCAACGGAGTAGTTTTTTTGCATAAATCAGATTGACAATACCGATGCCTGTCATTACAGAAGTACCGTTTGTAACGGATAAACCTTCACGAATACGCATGGAAAAAGGTTTCAGACCGTTTTCCTGAAGCACCGTAGCTGCGTTACACAATTTACCCTGATAAAAAACTTCCCCTTCCCCTATTAATGTCAGGGCGATATGGGCCAGTTGTACGAGATCGCCGCTGGCACCTACACTTCCGTGTTCGGGTATGAACGGATAAATTCCGCGGTTGATAAATTCACAGAGGAGAGAAACCAGTTCCAGATGCACTCCTGACTTCCCTTGTAGAAAAGTGTACAAACGGGCAATCATAGCTGCTTTTACATAAAGTTCGGGAAGCGGTTTGCCGGCACCGGTGGAATGGCTTCGGATGATATTATACTGAAGGTCGATCAATGACTGATCTTCTATTCTGTATTGTGCCATTGGGCCGAACCCCGTATTGATACCATAAATAATCTTATCGCTGGAAAAGGATTGCAGAAAATCGAAGCTTTCCTCTACTTTTCGAATACATTCTTCAGAGAGTTCCAGCTTCTCATTATCAAACAATACTTTATGAAGGGTATCTAAATTTATACTTTTGTCAGCTATCATTTTCTGTACTAGATATTTTATGCCTTAATAATAAGGTGCAAAAATAGGCAATTTCTGTTATATAGCGGACATGAATCAGGATAAAACTTTTTCTAAGGAATTGGTTTTGCTTGTTTTGTTTCTCATTCGTGGGAGATTTGTTCCCCGGTACCGCTCGATGCCTTCATTGGTGCCGGAGGGTGTCTTCATCGGTGGGGAGAAAAATCAATCTATGCTTTTTGCAAATCCCGTCCTTCATACTTGCAGATCGCTTCTATCCATTCTTTGGTTAGTGGCATGGACTCATGTCTTTCAAGATCGAAAGTAACCATGATGGACTTGCAAACGCATTTCACTTCATTGGTTTTCGTGTCAATGACTTGTTGAACCAGATGAAAGCTTTTGGTACCTATCTTAGAGACGGCGGTTTGTACAGCGATGTGGTCTGATGCGAAAATTTGCTTAACGAAATTCGCTTCAATATGAACAACGACAATGCCAATCTTTTCCCAATCTACTCCCGGGCATACTGAACCGAAGTATTCAGTCTTTCCCAAGTCGTAAAAGGAGAAGTAAACCGTGTTGTTGACGTGACCAAATTTGTCTACATCATTGAATCGCAATTGGATAGGTAATGTGTGATGAAATACGATTTCTTCCATTGTTTTCTCTTAAATGTTTTAAATTCGACACAAAAATAGCACTTTTGCTTTCTTGCTTGAATTTGGGGCAAAGATAGATATTTCTGCTGATTCTGTTCTCGGAGACGGGGGAGAAATTAGTTAATAATCGTTTAAACTGGAGTTTTGGAACGTTTATTCTGACTTCTGATATGTGGAAACAATCAGAAGGATGGAAAGGAACTTTTAAATACGGATTATTCTTAACTTATTATCTTGTGGAATATGTCCACATTTCTGTGGAATTTTTGCACAGGATCGTGCTTGAAACTTAATCTGGCTATTAATGCTTTTTTTCTTTATTGTAAATTGTTTATGTATTTGAAAATGAGTGATATAATCTCTTTTGTTAAACTTGGCAAGTCTCGTTGTATCAGTCTTTTGTTATGCTTTTGGCACATAAATTGCCTAATATTGATGGTAATCTATCCTAATAACTATTCTAATTTTAGAACAATAATGGAAGTAATAATGAAAAACAAATGGCTATTATGCATTTTTTTAATGCTGTTTCTGCCTTTCGGATTATTCGCGCAGGTTGCTCCTCCTCTTGAAGAACAGAAGACAGAAATACAGAAAGCCCCGGAAAATAACAATGAAGTTACGATAAACAGCGATACTACCACCGACGGGGATGCTGGAAAGACAATCAAAGGAGTGATTAACGATGAACAGGGAGAGACAATCATTGGTGCTTCCGTCATTATCAAAGGTGAAGATACCGGAACTACCAGTGATATGGATGGTAGGTTTACTCTCGAAGCCCCGGAAGGAGCGACTTTGGTGATCTCTTATATCGGCTATCATACGCAGGAAGTAAAAGTCAGAAAGAGATCTCTTCTTCGTGTTGTGTTGAAAGAAGACAATCAGTTGTTGGATGAAGTGGTAGTGGTAGGATACGGAACCGTCAAAAAGAGTGACCTTACGGGTGCTGTGTCCGGTGTATCCAACAGACAATACAAAAATCAACCTGTACAACGGGTTGAAAATATACTCCAGGGTCGTACTCCCGGTGTAGAAGTCACTGCTACGAGTGGTATGCCCGGAGCAAGTATGAAGGTGCGCGTCCGTGGAACTACCTCTATTAATAAAAGCAGTGACCCTTTATATGTGATTGACGGTATCATCTCTTCCAGTGGCTTGGACGGTATTAACCCTTCTGATATCCAGTCGATGGAAATACTGAAAGACGCTTCCTCCACTGCCATTTACGGTTCCCGTGGTTCGAATGGCGTTATCCTGATAACTACCAAACAGGGTAGTGAGGGAAAAGCACAGGTAACGTTCGATGCATCGGTAGGGCTTTCGACTGTCAGAAAACAGTATGACCTGCTGAATGCTTACGAATATGCAACTGCACTGAATGACATTCGCGGATCGTCTACTATTTCTGCCGAAGATCTTGAGGCTTATAAAAATGGAACGAAAGGAATTAACTGGACTGATCTTCTGACTCGTACAGGTATCACCCAGGATTATCGGCTCGCCATATCCGGAGGAAATGAAAAAGTGAAATACCTTATTTCGGGAAATGTGCTCGATCAGGAAGCCATCACCATCATGTCCGATTATAAACGCTATGGAATTCGGGCAAACATCGACTCGGAAGTGAAACCCTGGTTGACAATCTCTGCAAAATTAAACGCATCCAGTCTTCACAAACACAATGAAGGTGGGGCGAACTGGTTGCATGTCACTAACTTTTCGCCTACCATGGAGCTGAAAGATCCCGAAACCGGCGTGTACAATACAGACCCGTATAATATGATCGGTTCCAGCCCTTACGGTGAAATGATAGTGAACAATAGCGATAGCTATAGCTATAATTTAAACGCCAACCTGACATTGCTGTTTAAGATCATGAAAGGACTGACGCTTTCCGTTCAGGGAGGTTATGACTACGATAATAGTCCTTCTTATTCTTTCCGGTCGAAACTGGATTCACCGGGTGCTATCAATAGCGCAAGCAATACCAACGCATTGCATAACTATTGGCAGAATACTAACAATCTGACCTGGCAAAAGCAATTCGGAGATCATAGCTTCACTGCCATGGGCGTATGGGAAATAAGTCGTTCGTGGGACTCACAACTAAAGGGAACCGGTTCCAATCTGAACAATGAAAGTGTTGGGTACTGGAATCTTGGCAATGCTGCTATCAGAGATGCGAGCAATTCATACACGGAATTTTCTTTGGCTTCCGGTATCGTGCGTGCTAATTACGATTATAAGAAACGATATTTTATTACTGCTGCATTAAGAGCTGACGGTTCTTCTAAATTTCAGGGAGACAACAAATGGGGATATTTCCCTTCCGCAGCTGTGGCTTGGGATATTGCACAAGAATCTTTCATGAGCAACCAGCACGTGCTCGATCAGTTGAAACTGCGTGCCAGCTTTGGTGTCACCGGAAATCAGGATATTGCTGCTTACAGCACATTGGGTATGTTGTCGGGAGCATCTTACGGCTGGGGAACTTCCACTTCCTCTACAGGATATTGGGGATATCAGTTTGCTACACCCGGCATTACCTGGGAAAAGACTTACCAATATGATTTGGGATTGGATATGAGTATCGGAGGCTTTAATATTACAGTGGACTGGTTCAAGAAACAAACGAAAGATCTGCTCTTTCAGAAACAGGTGCCTAAATATAACGGAGGTGGTACTTATTGGGTGAATCAAGGAAAACTGAACAATACCGGAGTCGAATTATCCCTTACCACTTTCCCTGTAAAGGGAGCTGTGACATGGGAAACCAGCCTGAATGCTTCTTATGTGAAGAATGAAGTAGCAGATCTCGCAGGAGATGACTTTGTACTCACTGCTAACTATAGCGATTTGGGAGGTCCTCTGCAGATTATGAAGCCCGGTTATCCTATGGGATCTTTCTATGTCTATCAATGGAAAGGATTCGATGATAAAGGCGCTAATCTTTATCAGAAAGCAGATGGTAGTCTGACAACGAATCCGACTTCCGATGATTTGGTTGTGAAAGGACAGGCAAGTCCCAAATGGACAGTAGGTTGGAACAACACTGTTACTTGGAAAAACTGGACGCTGAATGTATTTTTCAATGCTGCCACCGGATATGACCGGTTGAATATCAGCCGTTTTATGGCGGCATCCATGACTGGTGTTTCTCGTTTCGTAACCTTGCGTGATGCCTACTTCAAAGGATGGGATCATGTTGCCAACAAAGCGGACGCTCTTTATCCGAGCCTTACCAATACCGACAACAAGAGTTATGCTAATTCGGATTTCTGGCTTGAAGATGCTTCTTTTATCAAGTTGAAGAATATCAGCCTCTCGTACCGCATTCCTCGCCGTGTACTGAAGTTTGCAAGTGTACAACTGTCTGTCAGCGCACAGGATCTCTTTACAATCACCCGCTACAAAGGAATGGATCCTGAAGTGTACACCAGTTATGACGGACTGGATTACGGTGCTTATCCGATTCCTCGGACAATCACCTTTGGAGCCAAATTCAGATTTTAAACCGTGTATTAAGACAATAACCGTATGAAAACAGCATATACCTTTATAATGAAAGCCTTGCCTGTGCTTCTGACAGCTTTGTGTTGGACTTCGTGTAGTGATTTTCTGGAAGAAGATCCGAAAGGGCAGTTACCTTCGGATACCTATTTCAGTAATAAAGAAGACTTGGACGCTTCGCTGACGGCTCTCTATTCCGTGATCGCAAGTTCACAGGCTAGTAATAATCTTTGTGGAACGAACTTCCTGGTGGGAGATGATATCTCCACTCATCCTTCCAGTAATAAACAACCTCTTCGTGAACACGACCAGTTTGATGTGAAAGACAATAACTCGTGGTTGTCCAGTATGTGGGAGCAGCGTTTCAAAGTCATCAAGGCTGCCAATTTTATCATAAATAATGCGGAGCGTACGCCGGAGGTGTCAAAAGACGATATAAAAGTGGCTATTGCACAAGCACATTATTGGAGGGCCTACTCTTATTTTTATCTGGTGACCACTTGGGGACGGGTTCCCATCATGCTGAAAGAAGAAATAGATTATAATGCTCCGTTGAAGACGGAAGAAGAAGTGTACGAATTGATTCTGTCTGACCTGAAAATAGCAGAAACCGATTGCCCCGCACTGTACACGAAGGAACCGTATGGCAGAAATGGAATGAACATTGCTGTAAGTGAGGGAGCCGTAAAAGCAACGATGGCTTATGTCTATATGTGTATGGCAGGATGGTCGCTTAATAAAGGAGTAGAATATTACAAGCTGGCTGCCGCCAAAGCCAAAGAAGTGATAGACGGTGCGGATGGTGGTAGCTACTATTATAAACTGCTGCCGGAATATAGTCAGGTATATTCATGGGAATACAATAATAAGAATACGGAACTTCTGTTGGGTATCTATTATAATAGGGATGCAGCAGGACAATCCGCTCCCTTGACCGACTTCCTGCAGGATATGAAACAGGCCGGTTGGGGAGATACGAATGGAGAAATTAATTTCTGGATGAACTTCCCCGAAGGTCCTCGTAAAAACGCTACGTATTTCCCGAAAATCATGCTTAGCGACGGGAAGCTATATGATTGGTGGTATGATACCGATCCTGCTTCCCGCGAGGTAGTGGCGCCTGTCTTTATGAAGACCGTGGAAGGTGCTGTACGCGGAACTGAATTTGATTATACAAATCCTGCCGTAGTCAATGCATCGGGGGAGAAAACATTCCAGTTATTACGTCTTTCGCAAGTATATTGCTGGTATGCCGAAGCAACAGGCCGTGCAGGAGAAATCAATGAACAGGCGGTTAAAGTGTTGAACGAAGTGCGCAACAGGGCAGACGGTGAAAAAACAAATAGATATACGACGGATATGTCTCCTGATGAACTGGCGGAAGCAGCCTACAATGAACATGGTTGGGAAATGGCCGGTTATTATTGGGGCGGTATTGCGAGCAGAGCCAGGGATATGTTCAGAATGTACCGGTATAAGGATCATTTTGAATTCCGTAAGAAAAATGAGCCTATTGAAGTGGCGCCCGGAGTTTTCAGGAAAGAAGCAGTAGCAGTCACCGGAACTTGGGATGACAGTAAGATGTATGTTCCTTATCCCTATGAAGATGTGATTTTGAACCCGAATCTGGATAATAGTTGGAAGAATAGATAGCGTTAGGGGCTGATTTTTTGAATGATCTGTTTTTTATAGAACGATGTAGGTTATCTCTTAATTTACATCGTTCTTTCTTTTTGTATGGTTTGTTGTGTCGATCTATATTTTTGAGGGACTTAAAAACGTCGGGATAGATTTCACTAAATGGAATAAAAGTGTTATTTTTGCGTCTTGTTCTTAACGGAAATTAATCAAGAAATGATAGAAGATATTAAAAAAGCCTGTCAGGTGATGAATGAAGGAGGAGTGATCCTTTATCCCACCGATACCGTATGGGGTATAGGCTGTGATGCGACTAATGAAGAGGCTGTACGCCGCGTGTATGAGATTAAGAAACGCGCTGACAGCAAGGCTATGCTGGTCTTGGTAGACTCTCCGGTTAAAGTAGATTTTTATGTACAGGATGTGCCTGATGTTGCATGGGATTTGATTGAAGTTGCCGACAAGCCGTTGACGATTATTTATTCCGGAGCACGTAACTTAGCATCGAATTTGCTGGCCGAGGATGGCAGTGTAGGGATTCGGGTGACGAATGAAGACTTTTCCAGACGACTCTGTCAGCAGTTCCGTAAAGCAATCGTTTCTACTTCGGCTAATGTCAGCGGGCAGCCGGGTGCGGCTAATTTTAGCGAAATCAGTGATGAAATCAAATCGGCGGTAGATTATATCGTTGGCTTTCGCCAGGACGATATGAGCCGGCCGAGACCCTCAAGTATTATTAAGTTGGAAAAAGGTGGAGTGATAAAGATAATTCGCGAATAAATGAAAGGAGAAAAACTTAGTTTATTACAGCGTTGCATCAAATGGCGGGAAGCGAATATAAAGGAGAAGCAATTTATCCTGATATTAAGTTTTCTTGTTGGGATCTTTACAGCGTTTGCCGCATTAATATTGAAATTCTTTATCCATCAGATACAGAATTTTCTGACCGATAACTTCAGTGCGACGCAGGCCAACTACCTGTATTTGGTATATCCGGTAGTCGGAATCTTTTTGGCAGGCTGGTTTGTGCGCAATATAGTCAAGGACGACATCAGTCATGGAGTCACCAAGATTCTATATGCCATTTCCCGCAGGCAGGGACGTATCAAACGACATAATATTTGGTCATCTACTATCGCCAGTGCTATTACTATCGGATTTGGAGGATCGGTCGGGGCGGAGGCGCCGATTGTACTGACTGGTTCAGCTATCGGTTCCAATTTGGGTAGCGTCTTCAAGATGGAACACCGCACGCTGATGCTGCTCGTAGGATGTGGAGCGGCAGGTGCCATTGCCGGTATTTTCAAAGCTCCGATTGCCGGACTCGTGTTTACATTGGAAGTCCTGATGATTGACCTGACTATGTCTTCTTTGCTTCCGCTGCTGATTTCTGCAGTGACCGCAGCTACCGTATCTTATATCACTACCGGTACGGAAGCTATGTTTAAGTTTCATCTTGATCAGGCATTCGAACTGGAACGTATTCCTTTCGTTATCTTGTTGGGAATCTTTTGCGGACTGATTTCGCTATACTTTACGCGTGCCATGAATTCGGTGGAAGGCGTCTTTGGTAAACTTAATAACCCTTATAAGAAATTGGCTTTCGGTGGTGTGATGTTGAGTGTGCTGATTTTCCTTTTTCCGCCTCTTTATGGTGAAGGATATGATACGATTGATCTTTTACTGAATGGAACGTCTGCGGCAGAGTGGGATACGGTCATGAACAATTCTATGTTTTATGGTTATGGTAATCTGCTGCTGGTTTATCTGGTGCTGATAATTTTGTTGAAAGTATTTGCCTCCAGTGCAACGAACGGTGGTGGCGGTTGTGGTGGAATCTTTGCACCTTCGCTTTATTTGGGGTGTATTGCAGGGTTTGTTTTCTCTCATTTTAGCAATGATTTTGCTTTCTCTGCTTATTTGCCGGAGAAGAATTTCGCGTTGATGGGAATGGCGGGAGTGATGAGTGGCGTTATGCACGCTCCTTTGACAGGGGTGTTTCTGATAGCCGAACTGACTGGTGGATATGATTTATTCCTTCCGTTGATGATTGTATCCGTAAGTTCATATCTGACCATTATTGCTTTCGAGCCTCATAGTATCTATTCGATGCGTCTGGCCAAGAAGGGACAGTTGCTTACACACCATAAGGATAAAGCCGTGTTGACGTTGATGAAAATGGAAAATGTGGTGGAGAAAGATTTCGTTGTCGTACATCCGGAAATGGATTTGGGCGAATTAGTGAAAGCAATAGCTGCTTCCCATCGAAATGTGTTCCCGGTGACAGATAAGAAAACGGGTGAATTGCTGGGAATTGTACTTCTCGACGACATTCGTAACATCATGTTCCGACAAGAACTTTATCATCGTTTCACTGTTAATAAATTAATGACATCTGCCCCTGCCAAGATATTCGATACGGATGGAATGGAACAGGTGATGCAGACGTTTGATGATACGAAAGCTTGGAATCTTCCGGTAGTGGATGAAGAAGGGCGATACCAGGGATTTGTCTCTAAATCGAAGATATTTAATTCATACCGGCAAGTATTGGTACATTTCTCTGAAGACTAACAACCGTAAGGGATAATTTATTAGGCACGGATTACACAGCTTACGCTGTTGTTTTATGTAGACCTAATTCAGGAAACCGTGAAATCCGTGTAATCCGTGCCTAAGTAGCGATAACATATTGAATGATGAAAAAAGAAGATTTAAGAATAGTATATATGGGGACTCCCGATTTTGCGGTAGAGGCCCTGCGTCAATTAGTAGAAGGCGGTTATAATGTAGTGGGTGTGATTACAATGCCCGATAAGCCTGCCGGACGCGGACATAAGATTCAGTATTCTCCTGTAAAGCAATATGCGCTTGAACAAAATTTGCCGTTACTTCAACCGGAAAGGTTGAAAGATGAAGCTTTTGTAGAAGCATTGCGTGAATGGAAGGCGGACTTACAGATTGTAGTTGCTTTTCGTATGTTGCCGGAAGTGGTATGGAATATGCCACGACTGGGTACGTTCAATCTTCATGCTTCTTTGCTTCCTCAATACCGTGGAGCTGCCCCCATTAATTGGGCAGTAATCAATGGTGATACGGAAACCGGAATTACTACTTTCTTTTTGAAACACGAGATAGACACCGGAGAAGTCATTCAGCAAGTGCGTGTGCCTATCGCAGATACGGATAATGTGGAAGTGGTACATGATAAGTTGATGGTGCTGGGAGGAAAACTGGTTCTTGAAACGGTAGACGCTATATTGAATGGAACGGTAAAACCGATTCCTCAAGAAGAAATGGCGGTTGTCGGTGAACTTCGTCCTGCTCCGAAGATCTTTAAAGAAACCTGCCGGATTGACTGGAATCAGTCGGTGAAGAAGATATACGATTTTATCCGTGGATTATCACCTTATCCTGCTGCCTGGAGTGAACTGATTACTTCTGAAAAAGGAGCACCAGTGGCCGTGAAGATCTTTGAAAGTGAGAAGATTTATGAATCACATCAATTAGCTATAGGAACAATTGTGACCGATGGGAAGAAATTCATGAAAGTAGCTGTACCGGATGGATTTGTATCTATTCTTTCTTTACAGCTTCCCGGTAAAAAACGTTTGAAAATAGATGAATTGCTTCGTGGATATCACTTGGAAGATGGTTGTCTGATGAAGTAATTAATCGGATAAACAGATTAAAACGAGCAAGCCATTAGATTATAAATAGAATAAAACCGTCCCGAATAAGAGACGGCTAGAACTTAAAATAGAAGAATTATGAAACCGATTATCGCTCCTTCCATTCTTTCTGCCGATTTTGGATATTTGGCAAAGGATATTGAAATGGTAAACCGCAGTGAAGCGGAGTGGGTACATATTGATATTATGGACGGAGTATTTGTTCCGAACATTTCATTTGGCTTTCCGGTACTGAAATATGTAGCGAAGTTAAGCCGGAAACCGTTGGATGTGCATTTGATGATTGTGAATCCGGAAAAGTTTATTCCGGAGGTAAAAGCGTTGGGCGCTCATACGATGAATGTGCATTATGAAGCTTGCCCGCATCTGCATCGGGTGATTCAACAAATCAGAGAAGCCGGGATGCAGCCTGCTGTAACTATCAATCCGGCCACTCCTGTAGCTCTTTTACAAGATATTATCCGGGATGTATATATGGTGCTTATCATGAGCGTGAATCCGGGATTTGGAGGACAGAAGTTTATCGAACATTCAGTAGAAAAAGTTCGTGAGCTGCGTGCCCTGATTGAACGGACAGGTTCGAAAGCGCTGATTGAAGTAGACGGTGGGGTAAATCTGGAAACAGGTGCCCGTTTGGTTGAGGCGGGAGCCGATGCGTTAGTGGCGGGTAATGCTGTCTTTGCGGCACCGGATCCGGAAGCGATGATTCGTCAGTTGCACGAACTGTAACTCATCTGTTGAGTACTTTTTACATCCATCGATATCCCTATATACGCCTGATTATCCCTTGGATAACAGGCGTTTTTTGTGGAGATCATTTTTTTGACCGTTCATGGGAACCTTTTGGGAGTGTTCTAGCTCTTGGACTTTGTATTGCTTTATTGTTTGTTCTTTATTTCCTGAAACGCCATTCATTGCGATGGTGCTTTGGATTAGCTGTCTCTATCCTTTGTTTTATAGGAGGGTGGCTTGGAATAACTTGGCAATTACAGCACGCTGTCTACTCTTTTCCGGAAGAAGAAACAGTGTATCGGGTTTTAATAACGGATGCACCTCAGGTGAAAGAACATACCTACCTCTGCCAGACATTATTAAAGGGACGTCGTGATACTGCCGGCACATATCCGATAGAACGTGCTGCAATCCTTTATCTACAGCAAGATTCGGCCGTCACCCGATTAAAAAGTGGAGATGAACTGCTGGTTTCTGCCCGTATTTCTCCTCCTCTCAACAATCGGAACTTTGATGAATTTGATTATGCCCGCTTCCTGATGCGGAAAGGAATCAGCGGAATAGGATATGTTGCATCCGGGAAATGGACAAAACAGGACGGAATGAATAACCTTGATCTCAAAAGTATAGCCGGTTCTTGTCGAAGAAAGATGATTTCACTTTATCGGGAACTAGGATTTTCCGGCGATGAACTGGCTGTACTTTCAGCACTGACCATAGGAGACAAAACGGAATTAAGTGATTCGGTTCGTGAGAGTTATTCGGTAGCCGGAGCAAGTCATATTTTAGCTTTATCCGGTTTGCATATCGGGCTTTTATATACATTGCTCTTCTTCATTCTGAAACCTGTTGCCCGAAGAGGAAATATAGGTAGAGCTATACGTTCTGTTCTTCTTCTTATCCTATTATGGGCTTTTGCCTTTTTCACAGGACTTTCCCCTTCGGTAGTACGCTCGGTCAGTATGTTTTCGATTTTAGCAATGGCAGATATGGTTGGTCGCCAACCGCTATCTTTAAATACATTGGCGGCAGCTGCATGGTTGATGCTATTCTGTAATCCGGCATGGTTGTTTGATGTTGGTTTCCAGCTCTCTTTCCTTGCTGTTGCTTCCATCCTATTGATTCAAAAGCCAGTTTATCACCTGATTACGGTGAAAGGTAGAATAGGGAAATATATTTGGGGACTGATGAGTGTGTCTATTGCTGCACAGGTAGGAACAGCTCCGCTTGTCATGTTTTATTTCTCCCGGTTCTCTGTACATTTTCTATTGACGAACTTGGTTGTTATTCCTTTCATTACGATTATCCTGTATGCTGCTGTCATTATGCTTCTTCTGACTCCTCTTTCGTGGCTTCAGACCGTAGTGGCCGAAGGTGTTAAGAAACTATTGGAAGGACTTAATTTCTTCGTCCGATGGGTGGAACAGCTTCCTTACGCTTCTATAGATGGAATCTGGCTTTATCAGTCAGAAATATTGGGTATCTATATCGTTGGCTCTTTGTTAACCTATTATTTTATGAACCGTCGATACCGGAATTTATTGATTTGTCTTTTTTCTATCTTATTACTGGGGACTTATCATGCAACAATCTATTGGCTAGATCGTCCTCGGACGAGCCTGGTCTTTTATAATGTGCGCGGTTGCCCAGCAGTACATTGCATTGAGAGCGATGGACGTTCCTGGATAAACTATGTAGATACTATCCCCCATGAAAAACATTTGAAACGCATGGCTGCTAACTATTGGAAGCATCATCACCTTCTGCCTCCCCAAAAAATAACTGCCGATTGCCGGTATATGGAACTAAACCGTCAGCAGCAGATTATATCCTATCATGGCTGTCATATTTGTGTAATAAATGATAACCATTGGCGGAACAACACTACCGTTTCTCCGTTATATATTCAGTATCTTTACTTATGCAAAGGATATGACGGACATATGGAAGAGCTCACTCGAATCTTTTCTTTCTCTTACGTCATATTGGACGCATCTCTCTCGGAATACCGCAAACACCTCCTTGAAAGCGAATGCAAGCAATCCGGTCTGCGGTTTATCTCGCTATCCGACGAAGGTTCTGTTCGCTTTTTGCTCTAAGTACAAAGATTTATCGTACATTTGCACC
Organism: Bacteroides sp. BFG-637; assembly: GCF_024793605.1. Lineage (NCBI taxonomy): Bacteria > Pseudomonadati > Bacteroidota > Bacteroidia > Bacteroidales > Bacteroidaceae > Bacteroides > Bacteroides sp. BFG-637. Next base: position 2,876,177 of record NZ_JANUPD010000002.1, read on the forward strand.
TTGATAAAGTATAAGAGTATGTTGACGAAAGTAATTGAACAAGCCAAAATAGACCATTTCACCAAATGGTTTGAACGAGCTGACAAAATAGTAATTGTATCTCATGTTTCCCCTGACGGTGACGCTATCGGTTCTTCACTGGGATTATATCATTTCCTGGATTCACAGGAAAAAACAGTAAACGTAATTGTGCCGAATGCTTTTCCCGATTTTTTGCGGTGGATGCCGGGCAGTAAGGATATTCTGTTGTATGACCGTTACAAAGACTTTGCAGATAAATTGATTGCCGAAGCAGATGTCATCTGTTGCCTCGATTTCAATGCACTGAAGCGTATTGACGATATGGCAGACGCTGTGGCTGCTTCTCCGGCACGTAAAATAATGATCGATCATCATTTGTATCCCGAAGATTTCTGTAAGATAGTAATGTCTTATCCTAAAATATCTTCTACTTCCGAACTGATATTCCGTCTCATCTGCCGTATGGGATATTTCAGTGATATCTCTAAGGAAGGCGCTGAATGTATCTACACAGGGATGATGACAGATACCGGTGGGTTCACCTATAACTCGAACAACCGGGAGATATATTTTATCATTAGCGAACTCCTTTCTAAAGGAATCGATAAAGATGATATTTATCGTAAGGTGTACAACACCTATTCAGAGAGTCGTTTACGTTTGATGGGCTATGTATTGTCGAACATGACTGTGTATTCGGATTATAATTCGGCACTAATCACCCTGACGAAAGCAGAGCAAAGTAAATTCAACTACATAAAAGGCGATAGTGAGGGCTTTGTTAATATCCCCCTTTCCATTAAAAATGTCTGCTTCTCTTGCTTCTTGAGGGAAGATACAGAGAAACCGATGATTAAAATATCCCTTCGTTCGGTAGGAACCTTCCCATGCAATCAGCTAGCTGCCGAATTCTTCCATGGAGGAGGGCACTTGAATGCTTCGGGCGGTGAATTTTTCGGAACGATGGAAGAGGCAAAAGCGGTCTTTGAGAAAGCGCTTGAGAAATATAAACCTTTACTAACAGCGAAAAGCTAAAGATGGAAGGTTAAAAGTGAATATGGAAAGGTTAAAAGATACGAACTTTCAACTTCCCTCTTTCAACTTTTAATGATTTTGAGATACATTTGTGCAGAATATAGCTAAATAACAGATAATGAAGAAACTTGTATTTTTATTTCTCTCTTTGTTAACCGCCGGAAGTCTGTTCCAGGCATGCGACAATTCGAAGACTTATGCAGAAATGCTGGAAGACGAGAAAAATGCGGTGAATAAGTTCATCAAAGATAATGATATCCGTGTCATTTCATTGGAAGAGTTTGAACGGGATACTATTACAGCTTCTAAAGAAGCAGGGAATGGATATGACGAATATGTTGCTTTCTCCAATGGCGTATATATGCAGATCGTAGATCGTGGAGGAAAAGAGGATAAGGATGGAGTTGAAGTTATTAATGAGGTAGATACTTTTGCTAACAATAATATCATTTGTGCTCGTTATGTGGAAAAGGATATGATGACAGGAGAAGTTACTTGTTTCAATGTACCTTTAGAAGAATGGATGGATGTTCCTGATTATTATAAGTTTCCATTAACATTCCGTTATGTACAAAACGCATCTACTGTTTATGGAATCGTTTTATCTGGTAGTTTGGACTACGATTTATTATGGGTTAATCAAGGTTATGGAACTGCGATTCCATCCGGATGGTTGATTGCCTTACCTTATTTGCGTAATAATGCACATGTACGCCTGATTGTACCTTCTAAGATGGGACATACACTTGCACAGCAATATGTCAATCCATATTTTTATGATATTTGGAAGTTTGAGAAAGCAAAAAGCTAAAGCACTAACATTTAGATAAATCAAATCTTTAAGTAGAGAACTTATGACTCTAATCAAATCTATCTCTGGAATCCGCGGAACTATCGGCGGAGGAGCGGGGGAAGGACTGAACCCGCTTGACATTGTAAAATTCACCTCGGCTTATGCTACTTTGATTCGTAAGACCTGCAAAGCGAAGAGCAACAAGATTGTTGTTGGACGCGATGCCCGCATTTCGGGTGAGATGGTAAAAAACGTAGTAGTCGGCACATTGATGGGAATGGGCTGGGATGTAGTAGACATTGATCTTGCTTCTACCCCGACCACAGAACTTGCTGTAACAATGGAAGGCGCTTGTGGTGGTATTATCCTGACAGCTTCTCATAACCCGAAACAGTGGAACGCACTGAAATTGTTGAATGAACATGGTGAATTTCTGAATGCAGCCGAAGGCAACGAAGTACTTCGTATTGCTGAAGCTGAAGAATTTGACTATGCCGATGTTGACCATCTGGGATCTTACCGCAAAGACCTGACTTATAATCAGAAACATATCGACAGTGTATTGGCTCTCGACCTGGTAGATGTAGAAGCTATCAAGAAAGCCAACTTCCGGGTAGCGATTGACTGTGTGAACTCTGTAGGCGGTATCATTCTCCCTGAACTTCTTGAACGTTTGGGGGTGAAACATGTAGAAAAACTCTACTGTGAACCTACCGGAAACTTCCAACACAACCCAGAACCGCTTGAAAAGAACCTCGGCGACATCATGAACCTGATGAAAGGGGGCAAAGCAGATGTAGCATTCGTTGTAGACCCAGACGTTGACCGTTTGGCAATGATTTGCGAAAATGGTGTAATGTACGGTGAGGAATATACACTGGTTACTGTGGCTGATTATGTACTGAAACATACTCCGGGGAATACAGTTTCTAATTTGAGTTCTACCCGTGCCCTGCGTGATGTAACCCGTAAATATGGTATGGAATACAGTGCTTCTGCTGTAGGCGAAGTAAACGTTGTAACGAAGATGAAAGCAACCAATGCCGTTATCGGTGGTGAAGGAAATGGTGGAGTAATCTATCCTGCCAGCCATTATGGCCGTGATGCATTGGTAGGTATTGCTTTATTCCTTAGCCATCTGGCTCATGAAGGAAAGAAAGTTAGCGAGCTTCGTGCCACTTATCCTCCTTACTTCATAGCTAAGAACCGTGTCGATCTGACTCCGGAAATCGATGTAGATGCTATCCTTGCAAAAGTAAAGGAAATCTATAAGAACGAAGAAATCAACGATATCGACGGTGTGAAGATTGACTTTGCCGACAAATGGGTACATTTGCGTAAGAGTAATACAGAACCGATCATCCGCGTATATAGCGAGGCTTCTACAATGGAGGCAGCCGAAGAAATCGGTCAGAAGATAATGGATGTGATTAATGAATTAGCCAAGAAATAACGATTCATTAACATCATCGGAAAAATAATAAAGGGAGAGCTTCACTATCAAGCTCTCCCTTTGTTTATTCTGTTTGTCTATTTGACAGGCAATTGCTGGCTCTGTTTAATTTTGAGGGGATATGTTTCAGAACAACTATCCTCAAAACGGTTCGTTTTGGTTATGAATCAAAATTGCGGTAGTTTGATCCTTTTAAAAAAACGCTTTTGACCTTCACAAGTATCACAGACTCGTAAGTTGTAGTGTGACAGATGTTTGCTGTGATTTAAGGTTCTCTTTTTAATTCTTCACATCCTTCACACTGCGTTCCCTACCTCTTGGGAAAGAAGCCTTAGTTAAAACAAAAGCTTAGGTGTTTCCTTCCATATGGAAGGACATAAGAAGACCAATATGCTTGAATAATGGATTGAAATAGTCAACATAGATATTGGCCGACTATAGTTGACTATCTAGTCAACTATAGTCGTCTAAGTAGCCAACTGTACTTGACCAAGTAGCCGACTACAGTTGTCCATTAATAAAATATCAAAATTGTCATATAGAGCCGACATTATGTAGTATTAAACCATATACTCCATTTACGGTTACGGTTTGATTTGGTTTCGTACCGGAATGAATCTATTTTAAGAATGTGATTGTCCTGAATCAAATCCCCCCAAGTTTTCAAATTGCTCTCCCAATTGCTTTCTCGTTTCCGGTAGCCGTGTTTGTAAAGCAAGAAGACTTTTGCCGCTCCGTCAATGAACCACTACACAGTGCTTCTGGTCTGACACCGTTTTTTTTGTTTTACCACTTTTTTGCTTCCAACCTTTTGGGCGGAATGAAAGGAGTATGCTGTTGTAGATTACTTTTCTGCTTCATTTTGGTATTATTTATATTAATTCACTATATTTGCTCTGAATTATCTGATAAATGAAAGCTTGCTTCCTTTATTTCGGTGGTATAATTAGAGATTATATTGAAATACAAAAGATTATGTTTTTGGAGGCAGTTTGCCAATGGATAGTGAGCATATTTAACAAGTAGTTACTTGAACTGTTCGAACGTAAAGATGAGAAGATTATGGAATTGGACCGTCGTATCGGACGGTTGGAATATAAGATCGAATTACTACTCCGGAAGGAGGGGGAAAACGATCTGTAATATAAAGAAAGTACGATGAAAACACACCTGATTTTATTTCTTATAACACTGGCTGCTTCATTGACTGTCCGTGCTGATAAAGGGAATGAAACCTATTTTTTCCGGACCGTGAATTATCAGCAAGGACTCTCCAATAGTGCCGTATTAAGTATTTTCCAAGATAACGAAGGATTGATGTGGTTTGGAACGTATGACGGTGCGAATTGTTATGACGGAGAAAATATGGAAGTATTCCGCTCCGACTTTTCCGAACAGAAAACATTGAACAACAATATTGTGCACTCTATTCAACAGGCGGATAGCAGTTGCCTGTGGATGACCACGCATTCGGGAGCCAACCGTTTTTCAAAAGACTCCCGACAGATTATTAGTAATTACGATTTCGGAGGAGACTTTGTCATTCATTCCAATCAGAAAGGGAATACCTGGGTGTTGGGCTACGGATGGATTTCTTATTATAATACGTTTCACCATCGTTTTGTTAACATTCCGATGCCGGACATCCATATGCTGAAAGTCGATGTCAGGGCGTTTGTCACTGATGAAGGCGATTTGTATCTTTTCCCCTATGAAAGCGGTGACCTGTATCGCTTTTCGTTGAATGCTTTTGATCAGGATACTCTGTCCACCCGGCTTACCACCATTCCTTCCCATTTTCATCAGAAGCGGATAGAATATGTATGCTACCAGAATGGCATATTTTGCTTTTATGACTCCGACTACGATCTTTTCGTGTACGATATTTCAAGAAAGTCTAAGATTTATATCCGGAATATTGGTGAGTTGGTTCGGAAGTATGGGCTTATCACCGGCATTGTGCCTTTCTATGAAGACATCATTTTAGCTTTTCATACCAATGGACTGATGCGTTTGCGTCTTTCCCAGCGATATGCGGAAGAAGTGATTGACCGGAATATGCGGATTTTCGGCATCTATAATGATCCCCGGCAAGGAGTTTTGTGGGTGGGAACCGACGGGCAGGGAGCGGTGATGTATTCGCGGAAATACGCTATTGCTACCAATCTGATGTTGAGCAGCTTCTCTCCCAATTTGACTCGGCAGGTAAGGGCAATCATGACGGATAAACAGGGTGGCCTTTGGGTAGGAACCAAGGGAAACGGCCTGCTTCATGTGAAAAATTATCGTGACGGAGTGCGGGCATCCGATGTGGAGGTCTATTCGCTGAATGGGAAACAGCCTGCGGTATCTTACGTGAGACCGGAACGGGAGTTGCGAATCTATGCTATGCGGGAGAGCAGTTATAGAAACGGATTCTGGGTGGGAGCCGCTTCTCCGGGCTTGTGCTATTATTCATTCGATAACGGACAACTTCATCCTTTGGTGGGAACTGATTCCGGAGTTCCGGTAGAGGGCGGTAATGAAGTACATTCCATCGTTGAAGAGAATGACAGTGTACTCTATCTTGCCACTTCGGGTGAAGGGCTTTGTAAGGTGGTGCTCGACAGCGGGCATGGACCGCTCCGGATAAAGTCATTGAAACATTATAAATTCTACTATGAGCAACAGGAGCTTAATCTCTATTATAGTATGGTGCCCCAAGGAGATTCCTTGTTGTGGCTGGGCAGTCAGCAGAGGGGATTGGTGCGTTTCAACCGGAAGACGGAAGAATATCAGGTCTTCTCTTTGAGCGAGATGTTGCACAAATCCGTGGATGATGTACTGTGTTTGCATTGGCGTCGTGGAGAGTTGTGGGTAGGCACTACTGCCGGTTTGGTGCGTGTCACTTTCAAGGAGAACAGGTTGGAAACCGTCCATATCGGGCGTAAGCAAGGATTGCTCAACGATATGATACACAGTATTTTGGAAGATGCCAACGGACTTCTCTGGCTGGGGACGAACCGCGGTCTTATCAAATTCAATCCGGACAATTTCTTTTCGCACGCTTATTATTATAGTGGCGGCATACAAATCGGAGAATTTAGCGACGATGCCTATTATCGCTGTCCTTACACTGGAAATCTTTTTTCGGAGGAATCGACGGGCTGCTCTATATGAACAAGAATGTACCTTCCGCTCCAGAATATTACCCGGAGGTTTTATTGCGTAAGTTGGTGATTGAGAAAACATTCGTTAACTTACAGGACCACTATTTGCCGGACAGGAAAGGGTTGCAGATGAAAGGGGCGAAGGTGTCTTTTTCTCTTTCTTTTGTCGTGCCGGATTATACAAGTGACGGAGATGTGGAATACTCTTATATGCTCGAAGGGTATGATCAGGATTGGGGGGCATTCAGTAGTGTCAACGAGGCCTCTTATTTTAGTGTGCCTTCGGGCAATTATCTTTTTAAAGTCCGTTATAAGAAAGATGTATTTGCTACGGAATACAAGACGTTCACTATTCCTGTATATATTCTTCCTCCCTGGTATCGGACGGTTTATGCGTATATCATCTATCTGTTGATCGGACTTATGCTGGCGGTATATGTCATTCATTTATTCCACAAATATTTCCGTCATGAACGTATGATGCAGGAACTGCTGGAAACCGAACGCCGTAACGCTTCACTGGTGGTAGACGGTTACAAAGAACGCGAGGTACTTGATAACTGTACGCTCATTTACCAAGCCTGTGACCAACTGAATGACAAGACGCTTTCGTTGGATCAGTATGCTGATAAAGTCGGGCAGATCCGTGAGGCCGTCATGGCTTTGCTCTTCGGGTGCGGTATTGGCGACGAGTGTTTCCGGTTGTTGTCGTCCCTGCAATTCTTTGTTACGGGGCGACCGCCTCTTTCACAGTTGGCGGAAGAAGTGCTCCGGGTACTTGAAAAGGAAGGTCGTGATATTTCCTCTATCCATTTGGATATTCCGGCGGATTTCACTTTCCCTGTTTATAAGAATGCGTTGCGCTGCATCCTTTATTTCAGCGGTCTCTACCTATTGGACAGGAACACCTGTGAAGTGTCGGTTAGTATGAAAGAGGAAGAAAACAGGATGACGCTGACTTTCTTTTCTTCGGATGATACGGTGGAGGGACTGCATAAGATATTGACCGAGCAGGAATCATTGCCGGTGAAAGGGAAAGATTCGGACGACCGGTTCCGCATCCGGACGATGCAACGTTTTGTGTTTTCAGCGTTGAGACAGCAGAACTGTACACTTTGTTGTGTGACGGAGGAAATATCGGGTGGGCGCCGGCTGGCAATCACTTTCGAACCGGTTACTATCGCCCCGCAGGATGAGACGAAGAAAACTGTTTTGTTGCTGGAAGACCGTGAAGAGATTGTATGGCTTATCAGTGCCCTGCTCTCTGATGAATATGACGTTCGTCCGGTGCGAAGCGTACAGCTGGCGTTTGATGAGATGCATACTTCGGCTCCTGCTTTATTTTTGGTAGATATGCAGATGTATACGGATGCTGAAAGCACGTTTATGAAATACGTAGCCAAGAATCGTTCGCTGCTTTCAAAGACTGCCTTTATTCCAATGTTGACTTGGAAGGTTAGTACGGCAATGCAGCGGGAGTTGATCCAGTGGGCAGACTCTTATCTGGTTCTTCCTTATGACATACCGTTCTTAAAAGAGACTATTCAGAAGGTGATCTACGGTAAGCGGGAAGCTAAGCAAGTGTATCTGGAAGAGTTGGAAGGCTGGACGAACTCCATTGTATGCACTACTACCGAGCAGGCGGATTTCGTCCGGAAGTTTTTGCAGGTGGTTGAGCGGAATTTGGATCGGGAGGATTTGGGTTCTACCTTTATCGCGGAACAGATGTTGATGAGTTCCCGTCAGTTCTGCCGGAAATTAAAGGAAATATCCGGAATGACTCCAAGTGATTTGATTAAAGATTACCGGATGGAAAAAGCTGCCCGTTTATTGCAGAATAGAGATTTGTCTATACAGGATGTTATTTCTGATGTCGGTATTTCCAGCCGCGCTTATTTCTATAAAGAGTTTACGCGTAAGTTTGGTGTGACTCCGAAGGTTTACAGGGAGACTTATCTGAATAAAGAGGAACAAATTTGATATTGTTTAAACATACTAATATATGCAATTGAACATATTGGTGTGTGTAATAGCATATCCTGTGCTGAACTATGCTGTTTTTTTTGATACTAGGGGCTGTACTCTCTTTTTCTGAATTAATTGTGCACTTCGTTGATTATTAGTGTTTTGTTTAGTACTCTGAATGACATAATGTACTTCAAACGGACATTTTTTCCTTTCTTTAGTATTTGGCGTGCAGGAGTATTTCATTTCTTTTTAAATCCTGTTATTTTGCCGCCATGCAATTATTGCATTTGATAACCTTATTATTAATTTAAAACAAGTAGTATGAATTTGTTTGAAATGAAAAAACATCGCATCAGGTCTTTGTGGTTGCTGCTATTGTTGTTCACGTATAGTGTAACAATGCAGGCGCAGGGCAGTTCGGTCACAGGACGTATTTCGGATGAAAAAGGAGAAATGCTCATTGGAGTTAGTGTACAGGAAAAAGGGACGACGAACGGTACCATTACCGACACGAATGGTCAGTACACTTTAAAATTGTCAACAGGAAATCCTATTTTGGTTATCTCTTATATAGGATATAAACCACAGGAGGTTAAAGTTGGCAAACAGAAAGTGGTGGATATTGTTTTGGTAGAAGATGTATCGTCGCTGGATGAGGTGGTAGTGGTAGGTTACGGTAATCAGCGTAAGGTATCTGTTGTTGGCGCACAGTCTTCATTAGACGCTTCAGCTATCAAAATGCCTGCTGCCAAATTATCTTCAGCTATTTCCGGACGTATTGCCGGTGTAGTTGCTGTGCAACGTAGTGGTGAACCGGGACATGACGAGTCGGATATCTGGATTCGTGGTATTTCTACATTGGTTAAAAATGGGCAAAGTTCTAGTCCGTTGGTACTTGTGGACGGTGTGGAGCGTAGCTTCAATAATATTGATCCGGAAGATATTGAATCATTTACTGTGTTGAAAGATGCTTCTGCTACTGCCGTGTATGGTGTGCGTGGTGCTAATGGTGTGGTAATTGTAAAGACAAAACCCGGACGCATCAGTAAACCGACATTTAGCGTGGATTATTATGAAAGCCTCACCCGCATGACTAAAAAGGTGGATATGGCCGATGCTTATACTTACATGGAAGCACGCAACGAAGCGCAAATGAATAAGAATAATACCATTGCTTATTCTCAAGCGTATATCGATGCTACGAAAAAATCGAACGGCTTGCTACCGAATGATAATCCTCGTTTGTATAATCCGTATCTGTATCCGGCCGTAGATTGGGCAAACGAATTGTTTAACGATTGGGGACACAATCGCCGTGCCAACATTAATATTCGTGGTGGTGCACCGAAGGCAAGCTATTATGCTTCATTGAGCTATTATGGCGAAAACGGTATGACACGTAACTTCAAGCTGGAGAATTATAATACGTCAATGAAGTATGAACGATACAACTTTACTTCAAACTTAAATTTGAAGCCTACAACAAAGACGGCTATTGACTTAGGATTTTTCGGCTATTTGGGACAAGGACACTATCCACAAAGCAGCGCTGCATCCTTATATGCCTCTTGTATGGATGTCAATCCGGTTATTTATCCGATGGTATTGCCCAATGGAATGATTCCGGGCATCAATACGCAACAGAAATTCAATCCTTATGGTAAGTTGGCTCGTGGAGGTTATTATGATGAATTCAGCACTCAGTTGAACTCAAATGTACGTGTAAAACAGGATTTGGACTTCTGGAAATGGAGCAAAGGACTTTCTGCTTCTGCAATGATAGCATTCGATACCTATAATTCCCGCCGCAGAAACTACAACCGTAGCGAACCAATGTATAAGTTTAAAGGAGCTACAGACGAAAATGGGCTTTGGATTGAAGATACCTTATTTGATGAAGAAACAGGGGAATATTTGTACGATGTATTGGGTGAAGCAGACGGAATCTTGACGCTTGACACTCCTACTCATTCGAGCAACCGCACCGTTTATACGGAGGCTTCTTTAAACTATGAACGCGATTTCGGTGCACATCGTGTAAGTGCTTTGTTGCTTTACAACCAGAAAATATACTGGGATTTAAATGCTTCCGATGTCATTGGCGGTATGGCTTACAAGCAGCGTGGTTTTGCCGGACGTGCTACTTATTCTTGGAATGACCGTTACTTTGCAGAATTCAATTTAGGTATTAATGGTTCGGAAAACTTCACTCCTGGTAATCGCTACGGTACTTTTCCCGCATTCGGTTTGGGGTGGGCAGTTTCTAATGAGCCATTTTGGGAATCGTTACGCAAATATATATCATTCTTGAAATTCCGTTATACACATGGTTGGGTAGGTAGTGATACAGCTACAGGACGTCGTTTTATGTATCAAGGTGTATTTGGAGGTTTACGTGGCACTTGGTTTGGTACCTCGCATAATGGTGCTAGCGGTTATGGCGAAGAAAAGTATGGTGTGAATGTCACTTGGTCTAAATCATGTAAGCAGGATTTGGGTATCGATCTGAAATTACTAAACGACAACCTTTCATTTGTAATTGACTTCTTTAAAGAACGTAGAGATAATATATTCTTACAGAGAAGCACTGTGCCAAGCTATGCCGGATGGATTGAGAATCCTTACGCCAACTTGGGTGTTGTAGAGAATAAGGGTGTTGAAATTGCGATGGACTATACGCAGAAGATTGGTAAAAACACCTTCCTTACCGTGCGTGGTAATATGACTTTCAACAAAGATAAAATTATAGAAAACGATCAGCCGCCTGTAGACTATCCATGGATGGAAACCCGTGGGACAAACGTGAACGCTATTTGGGGATACATTGCTGACGGACTGTTTACTAGCCAGGATGAGATTGATGACCACGCTACCCAGTTCGGTACGCTTCACGTGGGTGATGTTAAATATCGTGACTTGAATGACGATGGTGTGATTGACGATTACGATAAAACGGTAATTGGTCGTGGAGATGTACCGAGAATTTATTATGGATTCGGAGCAGATCTGCAAGTTGGAAACTTCTCTATCAGCGCTTTGTTCCAAGGAAATGCACAGGCTGACCGCTATTTGGACGGCATTTCTATAAAACCGTTCTGGGACGATGAAGGACGCGACAACGTATTTGCTAACATCACTGATCGTTGGAGAGCAGACAATCCTACCAATCAAGACGTGTTCTATCCTCGTTTGTCAGTCGGTAGCGACGGCAACAACAATAACGTGAAGCCAAGTTCATGGTGGGTGAAAGATGTCAGTTTCTTGCGTTTGAAACAAGTAAACATTTCATATACATTGCCTAAGAAGTGGACAGATCCGCTACTGATTAAGAACGCACAGATCTATCTGATGGGAACCAATCTGCTCACGTTCTCTAAGTTCAAATTGTGGGATCCGGAATTGAATACATCTAACGGTACGGCTTATCCTAACGTATCGAGCTATTCAATAGGTCTTAAGTTTAATTTTTAACCAAGTCTAAAAAGAAAAGTATGAAAACAGAAATAAGAAAATATGTTGCAGCAGCTTTGATTTGCTTGGGGATGTCGTCATGCAGCGATTTCTTTGAGTCTATTCCGGGCAAGCAGTTTGGATTGGAAGAGACGTTTGCTTCGAAACAACGCACAGAGCAATATCTGAATAATGTATACAGCTATATCCGTGAGGTGGGTGATGTGCTCCATGTGGACGCAAACATGAACGGAACTATCTTCACCGAAGCATCATTGGAAGGAGCCAACCGTTGGAACAAGACGTATGCGGAATGGACAACGGGGGGGGCAACTGCTTCGTATAGCCAGGCTAACCGCTACTTCACAGACTACTATCAAGCTATAGCCAAAGCAAGTACCTTCATTCAGAACGTAGACAAATGCCAGGAAGTAGGTGCTTCCGTACGTGGACGTTGGAAAGAAGAGGCGCGTGTGCTACGTGCTTACTATTACTTCGAGTTGTTTCGCATTTACGGTCCCATACCTTTGATTGGCGAAGATCCGATACCTTTGGATGCTTCAAAGGAAGAACTGATTAAGGTGCGCAACTCGGTAGACGAATGTGTAGAGTTTATCGCTAACGAATTGCAAAAGGCTATTGATTCAGGCGACTTGCCGAACAGAGTTTCCAAGAACAATTTGGGACGTATGGACGTAGGGATCTGCAAGGCTTTGAAAGCTAAGTTATATCTCTATTGGGCAAGCCCGCTGTTTAATGGAAACACAGATATGGCATCTGTCAAAAACTTAGATGGCAAACAGCTTTTCCCACAGACGGAAGACCTCACTAAGTGGAATAAAGCCAACGAAGCTTATAAAGAGTTCTTTAGCTTTGCTACTTCGCAGAATTATGGGCTGACAAAAGTATATACGGATGGTAAGCTCGACCCCTACAAGTCCTGTCGTGCTATTGCTGCTTTCTACACGAAGAACTATGATGTCATCTTCAACGAACTGATTATGGTCAAATTACGCGACCAATGGGACTACACTTATTGGACCTGTCCTAAGTTCTCCGGTTTCGAAGACACTAGTGTGAGTGGTGGTGGAGGCTATTATACTACACAAGAAACAGTGGATATGTTCTTTACGAAGAATGGACTGACAATAGACCGTGATCCCTCTTATGACAAGTTCGAAGGAGTACCTTCTGCTGGTAACTTTACTTCCGGACAGTATTATGACGAGAATGATACCGAATTGAAATATTTCGATGCAGACAATTCTTATGTATTGAAACAGTGGAAAGACCGTGAGGCACGTTTCTATGTAAATGTCACTTACAACGGTTCTATCTGGCTGAACTATGGTAGTCAAAACGAAGAACATCGTACCGACTTTACAAATGGTGCACGCGGAACCTGCGGTAAATCGAAAGCTTCCGGTGACTGTCCTGACTCTGGCTATCTAATCCGTAAAGGAGCAAAAGCTACGGAAGATGACGGTTCTAAAATGTTCTCTCCCACGCTTCGTGTGGCTGATATGATTTTAGGATATGCTGAAACACTCTGTATGTGTGACGACTTGGAAGGCGCACTATTGCAACTGAACCAGATTCGTGAGCGTGCCGGTATCCCCGAATACTCATTCACTAATGAGGGCGGAAAAGTGTTTTGTCCGAAGACAAAGAATGACTTGCTCAATCGTATCCGTCGCGAACGTATTGTGGAATTGGTGTTCGAGTGGAACCGCTTTTTCGACGTTCGCCGTTGGAAAGTGGCCGAAGGCAACAATGATCCCGATCACTGGATTTACCCCGAATATCACAAAGGTGGCGAGGGTGGCAATGTGTACGGTATGAATATGGATAAGGATTATCCAGACTTCTTTGCACGTACCTTGCTCGAAAACCGTGCTAACTTCTCAAAGAAACAATACTTCATGCCGATTCCTTATGATGACATCCGTCGTATTCCCGAATTGGTACAGAACTTAGGTTGGTAAATTTTATTGTTAAACACATTTTTAAGAAGTAATGAATACAAAATATTGGAAAAATATGGCATTGGGTCTTTTGGTGTCGTTGGTCGTGAGCGGCTGCTATGGCGAAGAAGACGGATATCAGATTCCCGACATTTATAAAGGAAGCTGGGAAAGCCCGAAAAATGGAGCTACGGTAGTAGGTTATGCACCTGCTCCGATTTCCGAGGCAAAGTATGATGCTTATCTGAATGAACTTTACATCACTTGGGACGGTGGCAACGATGCGTGGGAGAAGAAAAACGAGTATGTGGGAGCCGAAGTAGAGTTTGCTTCCCTGCTCACTGAAACGAAAGTGAAACGCGTGATGATTTCCAACATAGGCGATTTCGGTAACCTGACCGTGAAGAGAGACAACGGACTGCCGAATGCTACGCTGAACTTGAGTCGTTTCCGTACAGTAGTGGTTACTACCAAACATGGCGCACGTGATTGCCGTTTCCGCTCTATTTACGTAGACGAAGCAGGAAACAAACAATACAGCGACTGGACAAGCTTGAGTGAACACCTTGCCAATGCAGAGATGACGCTGAACATGGACTATATGGCTTGGAAAGAGTTTCGAGAGCGTCAGAGCAATCCGCTGAAAATACATTTTGAAAGTAACTCGGATTTACGTACAGTAGAATGGCTGTACAACAGATATAGTGGCGCAGACGCAACGCAGGAAGAGTTCCGTAAATGGTATTATATGGACTGTGCTACCATGTCGTTCGAGCCTCACAACATTGCTTGTGACCCTTACGAAAATTTGACTTTCATGATTAAGAAAGAACAGACTGGAGGTGCTTATGCCTTCGATTATCCGAACCACAACGAAGGACGTGGTATTGTTTACCCGGCATCAGAAAGCAATATGGGAAGTGATGCCTGGTGGTTATTGCCCGATATGCAGGCAGTAGTGATGCACGAAATGGGTCATTGCGTAGAATGGATGCCCCACAAAGGACATTATGAGAAGAAGGGGGAAGACTGCGACAAACAGGGATATCAGGAAGGATGGCCGGATGCAGTGAAAATCTCCAACGGCGGATTCTTCGGACTTGCCACGGAAGGTCAGATTAATGAATATAAAGCTGCGATTGAAAAACCGTATAAAGATCCACAGGATAACAAGGTTTATGTTTGGCAGATTGATTATAACACCTCTGGTGCTTTCATGAGCTGGTTGCGAATTTATAACGGTGACTTTGTGCGCATGTTGCCGTGGACTGTAAAAATGGATGCACTGACTAACGACTGGAGTTTGGAGTATGCAGTGAAATATATCCTGAAAGAAAGCTATCCTGACATGTCTATGGAAGACTTATGGAATGAATATGTAGCTGAAGTAAAGAAATTCTTGAACAATCATCAATAAACATAAACATGAATAAATTATCATATATATACGGTGTGTTGTGTATGTTCCTCTTATGGGGATGTAATACAATTGATTTGAGTGACGTAGGATATGGCGAGAGTGATCGGTTGAAGTCATCGGATGTGAAAGAAGTACTTTATAATGCGTCAGAGGGTTGTTGGATAACTGAATGTGAGGGACGTGAATTCTTCTTTCAGTTTAGCAAGGATGGAACGGTAATTCTTGATTCCGATTTCTTGGAACAAGCAATAGAAGTGAAGACTACTTTTGCAACAAGTGGTAAAGCGGTAGAGTTGACCATTGATAAATGTAATGTTCATTTTCAAAACTTAAGTTCGGAATATGTGGATACGAAATTTATGATCACTGAAGTTCCGGCAGTAGACGCTACTAGAGCAGAGGAAAGCACTAAACTGATATTGGTCGGTGTGGCTACCGGCAGAAAGATGGAGTTGCATACGGTGGCGAAAAGTTATATAGAGACTAAAGTGGCACCTAAAGCGGAGTTTACAGAATTATTTGCCAAGAACCTATTGGATAATCAAGTGATTTGTGATGCTTCCGGCAATCTGATTGGCTATTATAGTTTAGCATTGGCTGGTGTTTCAGATATTTCTGTAAAGATTGTTACGCTTGAAAATAAGAGTGGAAATGATGTGAACGGGCATACACAATATTACGAATCAATGCTGGTAAAAGAGGGAAAAGTATTTAAATTGGAAACTCCGGTGGAAGGAATCAAGGCATTGGATGGAAACACTTATGCGTTCAAAGCCATAGATTGTAGTGGCGAAACGGTGGCTGTTGAAGGAATGTCCGGTGTGACATTCATTTCCAACAAGGATGCTGTAACTGATTTTGATTATGTGACGGCAGGCAAAGAATTTTCATTCTGTAAGGAGCAGAATAAGGGTGCTGCCTGTGATGAAATCTGGGAATGCACGAAAGGTTCTTTCACAGATGGCGGCACTATAGCGGACATCAACCTAATGAAATATGACTATGGATGGAAAAATGCGGATTGCACGCAGCGTCCGTTGGTTATTTGGTCGTGGTGGTTTGCGAACCTTGCTTTTAGAAGTAGCGAGCCGGGAGCTAATATCCGAATGAATAATGTTGATAAGGATTGGATACATTTCACCAATTTGTCGGGTGAAGGTGAAACTTGCGGTGGTGGAGCGATGAACCCCAATCAAGTAAAAGATATGAATGCATACACCAAACCCTTGTTGGATACTTGGTTCAATGAGAAAGGACTGTTTGTGATTCGTTACGACCGCTTGAATGTAGCTGGTGATAATAAATTCTACATTTACTTGTTGTGTCCGGATACAGGTGCTACCGAGAACGGCGGTATGTGGATGAAGATGCAGAGAAAGGAAGAATAATAAAACCTACTTTTTAGATTGTGAGAACAACGAAATACATACTTTGTCTTATTGTTTTTACCGCCCTCTGCGGGAATGGTGTAGGAATGGCAGCCGATAAACATTTGTCTCGCTATGTCAATCCGTTCATCGGAGCAAGTACCAGTATGGAATTGGCCGGAAGTTATCATGGATTGGGAAAGACTTTTCCGGGAGCAACCACCCCTTTTGGGGTGGTTCAGGTAAGTCCACAGACGATAACTGGAGGCGACCACGCACCGGGTTATAGCGACGAACATCGAACGATAGAGGGGTTTGCCTTTACGCAAATGAGCGGAGTGGGTTGGTATGGTGACTTGGGCAATTTGCTGACCATGCCTACTACTGGTAGGTTCCAGGTCATTGCCGGTCGCGAAGACGGCTCCATACAGGGGTATCGCTCTGCTTACGATAAAGTGACGGAAAAGGCTTCGGCTGGATACTACAGCGTGGCTTTGACCGACTATAATATTAAAGTGGAAACTACAGCCGCTCCGCATTGCGGTATGCTTCGGTTCACTTATCCTGAACATAATCAGTCGCGCATACAGATAGATTTGGCGCGGCGTGTGGGTGGTACTTCTGTGGCTCAATATGTACTGGTAAAAGATGAACACACCATCTGCGGATGGATGAAGTGTACACCCGAAGGAGGTGGTTGGGGTAATGGCTGGGGACAAGCCAACTACACCGTTTACTTTTATGTCGTGTTCAGCAAACCGCTGCGGGACTACGGTTTTTGGAGTGCTGACATCCCCGATGGATGGAGCCGCAGAAACGGCGATGTGGTGAGCGTGCCTTATCTGACACAAGTGTCGAAAGCTGTCGTTACCAAAGGCGGGCGTGAGATGGAAGGCAAGCACATCGGCTTCTTTACGGAGTTTATTACACAGGCAGGCGAGGAAGTGACGATGAAGGTAGGTATTTCGTTTGTTGATATGGACGGTGCGGAACGCAATTACCGCAGTGAAATAGCCCAAAAGGACTTTAATCAAGTGCGCAAAGAAGCTGTGGCAAGTTGGGACCGTCAGCTTTCGCGAATGGAAGTGAAAGGGGGAAGTGAAGATGAAAAGACAATATTCTATACGTCCCTCTATCATACCATGATTGATCCTCGTATTATAGCTGATGTAGATGGACGTTATACGGGAGGAGATGGAAAGATACATCGCAGTAAAAGCTTTGCCAAACGTACAATATTCAGCGGTTGGGATGTATTCCGTAGCCAATTCCCTCTTCAGACTATTATCAACCCGCGCATGGTGAACGATGAAATCAACTCGTTGGTGTCATTGGCCGAAGAGAGTGGACATGAATATTACGACCGTTGGGAGTTTCTGAATGCTTATAGCGGTTGTATGATTGGCAATCCGGCGATATCTGTATTGACGGATGCCTATCTGAAAGGTATCTGTCAATACGATGTGGAAAAGGCCTACCGTTATGCCTGCAACACCGCCGAACGTTTCGGCAATGGTGAGCGAGGATACTCGGTGATGAGCGTGTCGAAAACGCTGGAGTATGCTTACTTTGACTGGTGTCTTTCGCAGTTGGCAAAGGCTTTGGGATATGAGGCAGATGCGGCATTTTACGAAAAACGGGGGCAGAATTATCGCAATACGTTCAATCCGGAAGTGGGATGGTTTTACCCGCGTCAGGAAGACGGTGCATACGCCCCTTGGCGTGACGATGCGCGCACAGCCTACAGTTTCGGCTGCGAAGAGTCTAACTTGTATCAGCAGGGCTGGTTTGTTCCGCATGACGTTGATGGCATGGTGCAGCTCATGGGCGGCAAGGAGAAGGCATTGGCAGAGCTGACTGCGTTTTTCGACAAGACTCCCGAGAGTATTCGCTGGAATGATTACTATAATCATGCCAACGAACCGGTGCATCTCGTACCTTTCCTGTTCAACCGCTTAAATGTTCCTTGGTTGACGCAGAAATGGACACGTCACATCTGTGAGAATGCCTACCGCAACTCGGTAGAAGGAATGGTGGGCAATGAGGATGTGGGACAGATGTCGGCGTGGTATGTATTGGCAGCAACAGGCATACATCCCTCTTGTCCGGCGACAACGCGCTACGAAATCACTAGTCCCGTGTTCGACGAAGTGCGTATACGGCTCGATAGTACTTACTTCAAAGGAAAAGAGTTTGTTGTCCGGACCCGCAACAATTCGAAGACGAACTGCTACATACAGCGTGCCCGTTTGAACGGTAAGGAGTATAATAAATGTTACATTGATTTTAAAGATATTGTAGCGGGCGGAACGCTCGAACTGATAATGGGAGATACGCCCGGATTTTTTTAAATAGCTAAATAACCGATAACAAATTATTAATGTATAACTACAAAAAACAATGAGAGTCATGAAAAAACTTTTCGTACTTATCTATTTGTGTATGGTTGCAGCACTGCATACCAATGCTCAAACCAAATCACTACACCAATTACAACAGGAGTTTGTAGATCTTCGTTGTGGTATGTTCATTCACTTTAACATGCCTACTTTCTTCAATGAAGATTGGCCGGATCCGGATGCTTCTCCTGAGCTTTTCAACCCTAAAAAAATGGATTGCAAACAATGGGCAAAAGCTGCAAAATCAGCTAATATGACTTATGGCTGTTTGACTACTAAGCACCATAGTGGTTTCTGTATCTGGGATACAAAAACTACTGATTACAGTGTAATGAGCAGTCCTTTCAAACGCGATGTAGTGAAAGAATATGCAGATGCGTTCCGTGCCGAAGGGCTTGGAGTGATGCTTTACTATTCTATTCTTGACACGCATGCTCGTTTGCGTCCAAAATGTATCACGCCGAAGCATATTGAGATGATTAAAGAGCAGCTTCGCGAGCTTTTGACAAACTACGGTGAAATCAAAGCAGTGATTATTGATGGTTGGGATGCTCCTTGGTCACGCATCTCTTACGATGATGTTCCTTTTGAAGATATTTATCGTTTGATTAAGTCTATTCAACCTAATTGTCTGGTGATGGACTTGAATGCTGCAAAATATCCTACTGAAGCTCTGTTCTATACTGATATCAAGTCATATGAACAAGGAGCCGGACAGCATATCTCAAAAGATACAAACCGCTTGCCTGCATTGTCTTGTTTGCCGTTGCAACAGAATTGGTTCTGGAAAGAAAGCTTCCCGACAACTCCGGTGAAATCTCCTGCACAAATGGTAAATGATAATATTATTCCGATGGGAAAAGCTTATTGTAACTTTATCCTGAACGTGGCTCCCAACAGAGATGGGTTAATAGATGCTAATGCTCTGAAAGCATTGAAGGAGATTGGAAAACTCTGGAAGAATGATGGACATATTGCCGATGTTCCTCAAGCGGATAGTCCCATTATTTCTTCCAATATAGCTAAATATCAACCGGCAGAAGGTACATGGAGTAATGATTATGCTATCATGGATTTTGCTAATGATGATGATTTTGGTTCTTGCTGGAATTGTAATCAAGCTGTAGATGCTCCTTGGTATTCGGTTACGTTTGAGCGTGAGAAGCCTTTCAATATGATTGTTATTACTGATCGTAATAATGACCGTTTGCAGGAATATAGTCTTGAATATCGTACGGGTAATACTTGGAAAACACTGTTTGAAGGTAAGGCTCCTACTTCTCAACGTGTGAAAATTCACCGTTTTGACACTGTATGGGGAGATGCGGTCCGTATGAAAGTGCAGAAATCGAATGGGACTACTTCAATTGCCGAATTTGGTGTATATTGCGAACGAAAGTAATTTCGTTACATCAGATATTGTTTGAAGTTTAAATTGAATAGAGGGTTTCTTCTGTCTCTGATGCATGATTGTTGCGGCCTGACAGCTCCGGGAATCATGTATCAGACAGGGGAAATAATAGTGAAAGATTTATTAATGTATAATCAGTAAGCATATTTATTTATGGCTATATTACGATTACCATCTCTTCTTATTGCATTATTCTCTGTTTGTGCGATGTATGCTTCTCCATATAATATAGCACCGCAAAGCCGGGTAAGTGCATCTTCTGTACTTGATGAATTTCACAAAGCGGAAAATGTGACCGATCAACTGATTCGTATCGCAGGAAAGGGGGAATGGGCTTCTAAAAGTACAGAAACTTTCTGGGGGGCAATAGACTATCCTTGGATTCAATTGGATTGGGAACAAGAGGTATGTATTGATAAGGTGGTATTGTATGATCGAGCGGATGAGAAAACACATACAGCAAGCGGCATTCTTCACTTCAGTGATGGTAGTCGTATTAATGTTTGGGAAATCGCTAATGACGGCAGGCCTAAAGTTGTAACATTTCCGGCACGGAAAACTCGTTGGCTTCGTTTTGAAGTGACCGATGGAGACGGAGAACATCTTGGTTTGTCTGAAATAGAAGTTTATCCGGCTCCTGAAGATTATAAGGACTATGTTTCTTGGGTGGATCCTTACATTGAATCGGCTCGCGGACGGTATTTTTTCTTTATCACAGGTAACCAACCCTTTGGCATGATCGGGGCTGCACCTTTAACACGTAATAAAAATCAATATGGTGGGGGATATAATTATAATTCCACAGAAGTATTGGGATTTCCGCAAGTGCATTGTTGGATGTTGTCGGGACTTACTCTCATGCCAACAACCGGACAGGTTGACCCGACATTGGGAGAGCAGCATTGGAAATCGCCGTTTAGCCATGAAGGGGAGATCGTTCAGCCGGGATATCATCGTCTTTATCTGGAAAAATATGATACATGGGTAGAACAAACAGCAACAGATTATGCTAGCTTTTACAGGCTGACATATACTAAGGATTGTGAAGCGGAAATCTTACTTAATTTAGGTGGATATGTAGGGACATCTACTATGATCAATGCACAGGTAAAACGTAGCGGCCCAAATGAAATCAGCGGTTCTTTTGATACGATGGGGCGGTTATGGGGAGGTCCTGATGTGGTCAGGATATTTTTTGTTGCTGAATTTGACCGACCATTTAATGTGTTGGACGGATGGGCCGGAGCTGATTATAAGCATGATGTGTATGAAATACAAGGTACTACCGACAGCAAACCGCAAGCTGCAGGGTGGTCTTATTATGATGCGTCTACATCAGGTGTTTCTGCCAAATATAAAATGGAGGCAGGAGATAGGTTGCAGATTAAAATGGCTATTTCTTATGTCAGTGTAAATAATGCGAAAGAGAATCTGAAGCAAAGCTGTAATCATTGGAATTTCGATCGTATATGTCGGGAATCACAGACGGAATGGAATGAATGGTTAGGTAGGATAGATGTAAAAGGAGGAACTGATGTACAGAAAAGGAAGTTTTATACAGATTTGTGGCATACGCTTTTAGGGCGTCACAAAATAGATGACTTTAACGGCGAATATCCGGATTATACACAAGGTGTGCGTCAGGGAGCACATACTTTACAGGCACGAATGATTGTGAAGCAGCTCCGGAAAGATAAGAACGGACAATCGGTACATCATATGTATAATTCTGACGCTTTTTGGTTGACTCAATGGAATCTGAATACACTTTGGGGGATCGCTTATCCATCTGTATTGGATGATTTTGCAGCTTCCCTGATCGAATATGATTTGAATGGCGATTTGTTGCCTCGCGGTCCTTGTGCCGGCGGATATTCTTACATTATGAGCGGATGTCCTGCCACATCGCTTATCACAAGTGCATATCAGAGGAATATTATTCATAAATGGTCGCCTAAAGCCGGTTATAAAGCGATGAAAAAGAATCATGCTAAAGGTGGTATGTTAGCGTTGGACATGAATAAAGAATTGGACTTTTATGTTCAATATGGTTATTGTCCGGACAATGCGGGGCTGACTATACAATGGGCATTCGAAGATTGGGCTTTGAGCGAAATGGCTGCTCGTATGGGAATGAAGAAAGATTATACTTATTATCGTAAACGTTCATCAGGATGGCCGGCTTCTTTTAACAATGAAAAAAAATTAATCTTGCCGCGGCGCAAAGACGGCAGTTGGTTACATACTGACTTGACGAGCGGTGTCGGATATATAGAAGCTAATGCATGGCAGGCCACTTTCGGCCTTTCGCATGACATTCCTCGACTGGCAGAGTTGATGGGAGGGAATGACAGCTTATGTTCTTTACTGAATGATGCTTTTGAGCAATCGGCCCCTATGGATTTTGTATATGGCTATGGAAGTGGAACCGTCAGTTATGCCAACCAGCCGGGATGTTCTAATGCCCATGTTTTTTCCCATGCCGGAAAGCCGTGGATGACGCAATATTGGGTGCGTAGGGTGAAGGAACAAGCTTACGGAGCTGTTACTCCGGATAAGGGTTATGGTGGTCACGATGAAGATCAGGGACAGATGGGAGGCATAGGAGTATTGATGGCAGTGGGATTATTCAGTCTTGACGGAGGTTCCCGGCAAAATCCGATGTATGATATTACTAGTCCTGTTTTTGACGAAGTGACTATACAACTGGATACTGCATATTACAAGGGGAGAACTTTCAAAATCAAGACATACAATAATTCTTCAAAGAATTGTTATATACAGCGTGCTCGGTTGAATGGTAAAGAATATAATTCTTATCAACTTCCTCATATGGTGTTGGAACAAGGTGGTGTACTTGAATTGTGGTTGGGGGATACACCCAATATGCAATGGGGGATATTGTAGTGAAATATTGATGGAATTTGTTTAATTGGGTGTATTAGTTTGTATGGAAATGCGTCTATTTGATAAAATAGATTGCATTTTCCGTATAAAAACGTATCTTTGTGTGAAGTGAATTAAAGACATCGATTATTAGTGGCAATTTTTTTCGCGCAGCGAAACAAAACATATAAGCGATTGCCTAATATTTAATAGATGATATTAATGATTAACACAATGAAAATACGCTTGATTTTGTCTTTTGTTCTATTGATTTATTCATTGGTCTGTCAAGCAGATGGCGGTAAAGATACCTATATCTTCCGGAAAGTAGATTATCAGCAAGGGTTATCTAATAGTGCTGTACTTTGTCTTTTTCAAGACAATAGAGGGTTAATGTGGTTTGGCACATATGATGGTGTGAATTGCTATGACGGCAGAAATATGGAAGTTTTTCGTTCTGATTTTTCAGCCCAAAAATCTTTGAGTAACAATGTGATTCATTCTATTCAACAGGCGGATAATAATTGTTTGTGGATTTCTACCCATTTGGGAATAAATCGTCTTTCACTGGATTCGCGGCAAGTGGTCGGCTATTATGACTTTACAGATGATTATTATCTACATTCCAATTCTAAAGGAAACACATGGGTGGTGAGTCGTGATGGAATTTTCTACTATAATACATCTTATAAACGATTTGTAAAGATTAATAATCTGAAAGTCTCTGTTGAAGATATGGATAAACGGGCATTCGTAACGGATGATGGTGTCTTGTGGATTTTTATCCAGCATACAGGGGAATTGTTACAGGTTTCGCAGGATGCTTTTGATTGTGATACATTATCAATTTATTCAACTGTTTCATCTACCGATTTTCATGCGAACCCCATTATGGATGTCTTTTATCAGAATGGTGTTCTTTGTTTTATCGATAGTGAACATGATCTCTATGTTTATGATATTTCCCGACAATCTAAAATTTATATTCGTAACCTTTCTTCATTAGTGCAAAAGTATGGTACAATTGCAGGAATAGCTCTTTTCTATGAAGATATTATCATTGGTTTTAGGACGAATGGATTAGTCCGTCTTCGTACATCTCAGAAATATAAAGAAGAAGTGGTCGACCGGAATGTACGTATATACAGTATTTATCGAGATCCTCATCAGAATGTTCTATGGGTTGCTTCGGACGGGCAGGGAACGATTATGTATGCTAAGAAATACTCCATTGCCACCAATTTGATGCTTAATCAACTTTCGTCTAACTTGAGCAGGCAGGTACGTTCTGTTATGACAGACAATCGTGGCGGGCTATGGTTCGGGACGAAAGGCGACGGACTATTGCATATACCGGACTATCGTGAGAGTGAAGAGGCTTCCGCCGTTACAGTCTATTCTCCTGAAGGCAAGCAAAATGTGATGTCTTATATGCGGTGGAATAAAGAATTTCCCGTTTATAAATTGGTCCAAAGCCGTTATATGGATGGCTTTTGGATAGGCTCTGGTGATCCGGGACTTTTCTACTATTCTTTTGCTGATCAAGCTTTGCATTGTGTGGAAAACTTGCCGGCACAACCTACCGAAATTCATGGTATTGATGAGGAAAATGATAGTGTACTTTATGTGGTGACAGCCGGTTCCGGTTTTCATAAATTAATACTTGAGAAGCAGGCAGGTACCATTCGTCTCAAATCCCAGAAAAGCTATCATTTCTTTCATGGTCAGCGAGAAATTACAATGTTCTATCCAATGCTGGCCGAGGGAGATTCTATTTTGTGGCTTGGTAGCCGGGAGAAAGGACTTATACGGTTTGATAAGCGGACTGAAGAATATAAGGTGATTTCTTTGAAAGAAATGCTTCATAAGTCGGTAGACGATGTGCTTAGCTTGTATCGGACCAAAGAAGGGGTGTTGTATGTGGGGACAACATCGGGATTGGTATGTCTGAATTCTAATAGGGGCCAGATGAAAGCTACCTATATCGGGCGGGAACAAGGATTGCTCAATGATATGATTCATGGTGTACTCGAAGATGAAAACGGACTCTTGTGGCTTGGTACGAACAGGGGATTGATTAAATATAATCCGATAAACGGCTCATCACATGCCTACTTCTACAGTGCAGGTGTCCAGATCGGCGAGTTCAGTGATGACGCTTATTATATGTGTCCTTATACACGGGAACTTTTCTTCGGTGGGATTGACGGGTTGCTTTATCTGGATAAGGAGATGCAGGCTGCTCCGGAATTCTACCCGGATATTTTATTGCGTAAGTTGACGATTGGACATACGCAGGTGGTTCAGGAAAATTATTATACGGATGATGGTAAGGCGTTGCAGTTTAAAGGAGCGGAGGTTTCGTTTACGCTTTCTTTTATTGTGCCGGATTTTTTATCAGGAGAAGATATAGAATATTCTTACCAGTTGGAAGGATACGACAAAGACTGGACATCTTTCAGTAGTATTAATGAAGCCTCATATACGGGAGTGCCGGCAGGCGATTATCTCTTTAAGGTGCGTTATAAGAGAGATGTGTTTGATACAGAGTATCGTCATTTTTCTATTCCGGTGCATATTCTCTCTCCTTGGTATCGTTCAGCGCCGGCTTATTTTATTTATTTTATCATTTTCCTGTTATTGTTAGGGTACGTGATATATTTGCTTCGTAAAAACTACCTTCAGGAACGGATGATGAAAACACTGATGGGGACAGAACGTTGTCGGAAATCCGAAACTGCCTATACAGATCGTAGGGTACTTGAAGATTTTACCCTTATTTATAATTATTGCGACCAGTTGCGTGCAGAGAATCTTTCTTATGAGCAATCTCTTGAAAAGGTGTCATTGATACGTGAAACGGTGATGACCGCACTTCTTAATCCTGACACTCTGCATTTGGAAGAACTTAAACAATTCTTTCCGGATCGGTTTATTGTTTCTGCACGTATGAGTATACAAGGAGTTTCCCAAGAAGTATTGCGTACGTTGGAAGAACAAGGGATTGATCATTCTTCTATCACATCAGCGATCCCGGAACATATAACGTTTCCGGTTTACAAGAACGCATTGTATAGTATTCTTTATTGCTGCTACCTTCGTATTGCCGAAATGAAAGGTACATATGGGGTAATAGTAGACATGTCAGAACAAGATGGTAAGATGCAGTTGCATTTTTCTTCTAAAGACGTTACAGTGAAAGCGTTGTATGAATATCTTTCTGATAAAGCCTCTTCTGTAGCGGAGAAAGATGCCGATTATGTGTTTGGCGTACATTTACTATTAGGTTTTGTACGGTCAGCCTTGGAACGGATTCATGCCGTTCTTCGTTATGATCATGATGAGAGTGGCAGTAGGTTGACGATTGTTTTTGAACCGGCGCTCTTACCAGTGACTGGTGAACAAGGGAAGAAAACAGTGCTTTTGCTGGAAGACAGGGACGAAATGACTTGGTTAATCAGTAATTTTCTGGCTGATGAATATGTGGTTCATCAGGTGAAGAGTGTGCAGCTTGCTTTTGAGGAAATTCGTCGGTCGGCTCCGGCTCTATTACTGGTGGATATGACAATGTATGCAAATGCTGAAAGTACTTTTATGGAGTATGTTAGTCGGAATCGTACCTTGCTTTCAAGGACAGCTTTTATTCCGTTATTAACCTGGAAAGTCAGTTCAGCCATTCAACGGGAGCTGATCTTGTGGTCTGATTCTTATGTTGTACTTCCTTATGATATATTATTCTTGCGGGAAGTTGTTCATAATGCTATTTATGGTAAACGGGAAGCGAAACAGATATATATGGAGGAACTGGGGGATTTGGCAGGCCAGATTGTCTGTACAACTACCGAACAGGCTGATTTTATTCGCAAGTTGTTAAAGGTGATTGAAGAAAACCTGGACAAGGAAGAATTAGGATCAACGTTGATAGCTGATCGTATGGCGATGAGTTCACGTCAGTTCTATCGTAAATTCAAGGAAATTTCCAATACAGCTCCCGGTGATTTAATAAAAGTTACCGTATGGAAAAGGCAGCCCGTCTGTTACTTGATGAAGAACTTTCCATTCAAGATGTTATTATGGAAGTTGGTATTTCCAGTCGTTCTTATTTTTATAAAGAATTTACCCGTCGGTTCGGGATGACACCGAAAGATTATCGGGAACAGCGAAATGTACGCTGATTGTGCAGGCTAAATTCTTTTGTATAGGTGACTGATTGGGAAACACTGTCGTTTATTTGTTTGTCACTACCTTGTACTCTAAATCCTTTTTGTGGATTATATCTGATTGATTATCAGTGTATTGGTTTGTGCTCTAATCTGCCATTCTGTGCTTTAGGTATGTCTCTCTATTTTGCCGTTTTTTTGGCAAGGTAGAGCATTTGACTTTTATTTAAATAACCTTTATTTGCAGTGATCTTTTTAAAAGGAATTAACCTTATTACTAATCAAATTTAAGGAATTATGAATGGAAAACTAAAGTATCTTACCTTATTTGTAATGGGTATGATGTTGAGTTTGGGCATTAATGCTCAATCTGTAAAATCAATTTCCGGTACGGTAACCGATGATCAGGGAGAGGCGGTTATCAGTGGTACTGTAAAAGTTAAAAACGGTAGTACTGGAACAATCACTGACGTTAACGGTAAATACACCCTCTCTGTTCCTTCCAATGCTACCTTGGTATTTTCGTACATTGGTTATATTACACAAGAATTTAAAGTCTCGGAACTAAAGAGCAATGTTTTGAACGTAGTTCTGCAGTCGGATACGAAAGCGTTGGACGAAGTGGTCGTTGTTGGTTATGGTACGATGCGCAAATCCGACTTGACAGGTTCCATTTCCACAGCTAAAGGTAAAGACATGCTGAAAGCACAGTCTTTCAATGCGCTTGACGGATTGAAAGGTAAAGTGGCCGGTGTGAATATCTTCTCTAATACCGGTCAGCCGGGTGGAGAGTCACGTGTCATTATTCGTGGTATTTCTACCATTAACGCATCAGCATCACCGCTGTATGTAGTCGATGGAGTGGTAATGTCAAACTTCGAGTTACTTAATCCGAATGATATCGAATCTATCGAAGTGTTGAAAGATGCTTCCTCTGCCGCTATCTACGGTGCCCGTGGTGCTAATGGTGTTATCATGGTGACCACCAAGCGCGGTAGTGCGGGAAAAGGAGTCCATGTTTCCTATGATGGTTCATTGTCTATCGGTAAGATGGCCAAAAAAATAGATGTAATGGATGCTAACGAATGGATGTCTGCCTTTAAGCAGGGATTGGAAAATGCCAATGATTTCCAAGGTAAGAACTTCACAACCGATCTGTCTCAGATATTCACTGACGAACGTTTGTTCAATGCCGACGGTTCTCCGAAATATAATACCGACTGGCAGGATGAAGCATCCCGTACGGCAATTTCTCACAACCACCAGATCAGTATCCAACGTACGGGAGAAGGATCTTCTATCGGAGCATTTATCAATTATACCGATCAACAGGGTATTTTGCTGAACTCTTACTTCAAACGTATCAACGCAAAACTGGCATATGATGACAAACCGACAGATTGGTTGTCTACTTCCGTTAATTTGCTGGTGAACCATACTTGGGGTAACAGAACTTCTGATAACCCCTACGGACAAGGTGCATTGCGTACAATGATCGAACAGTTACCTTTCTTGCCAGTTAAGCTGGATGGCGAATATACGCAGACAAATATAATTAATACAAGTTCTATTCTCAACAATCAGACTGATCCTAATAGTGGAAAACAAGGTTTCAGCCCGGAAGGTGTAGGTAATCCTGTTGAGTTGCTCGAACGAATGCAGGCTATGCAATATCGTACGCAGATCTTTGGTAATGCGGCTTTGACTTTCCATCTCATGAAAGGATTAGATCTGAAAACCCAGTTCGGTATCGATTACCACAATAATCGCGACGCTAACTATACGCCGTTCACTCCGCGTCCGATGATTAATCAGAGTACTGAAGGATCAGCTTCTGCAAGTAATTCCAATTCACTGTATTGGCAGGAAGAAACTTACCTGACTTATGTGAAAGATTTTAATAAACATCATCTTAATGCAATGGCAGGTATGTCTTGGCAGGAATATCGCTATACCTCTTTCAATGCTTCCGACAGTAAGTATATCGATGACTTCTACGGATATTATAATTTAGGTTCCGGTACGAACCGTCCTTCTGTTGGCAGTGATTACGACAAGTGGGCGATGAACTCTTATTTCTTGCGTCTGGCATATTCTTATGACAACAAGTATATGGCTACCGTAACCGGTCGTTATGACGGTTCTTCCAAATTCGGACAGAACAATAAATATGCATTTTTCCCATCAGTCGGTTTGGGATGGATGATTTCTAATGAAGACTTCTTGAAAGATAACTCATTGATCAGCAAACTGAAGTTGCATACTTCTTACGGTCTGACAGGTAATTCGGAAATCGGTACTTATAAATCATTGGCTACAGTGAGCCAGTCGAATACAATCATTGGTGATGCTCTGCACGTTGTGTCTTACTTGGACAATATGCCTAATCCGGACTTGAAATGGGAAAAGACCGGACAGTGGGACTTAGGATTTGAACTGGGGTTATTCAATAACAGACTGAATTTCGATATTTCCTATTATTATAAGTATACATCAGATTTGTTACTCGACCGTCCGGTTCCCGAATCAACAGGTTACTCTTCTATCATGGATAATATTGGAGCCGTTTCCAACCGCGGTGTGGATATTCTCGTTACAGCATATCCTATCCAAACACATGATTTCCAATGGACTTCCACTCTTAATCTGGGCTTCAACAAGAACCGTGTAGAGAAGTTGGATGAAAGTGCTTCTGTTGATCCTGTCACCGGTAAGCGTCAGATTACAACCGATGGTTTTGTTGGTTACGATATGTTGATTCGTGAAGGTGAAGAGCTTTCTTCTTTCTATGGTTATAAGCGTGCTGGTATCTATGATGGAATCCCGTCTAACTGGGACCCGGAGACAATGAACATACCTTCCACTATCGGTGAAAAGGTGACTTATAAGAAACGTGAAATTATCGGTAACGGTTTACCTGACTGGATGGGCTCATTTATCAATACCTTCAATTATAAAGGATTCGATTTGACGTTAGATTTCCAGTTTACATGGGGAGTAGATGTGATGCAAGAATATTATCACTCTACTGTAGCCCGTTTCCTTACCAATGGTATAGACCGTCTTTATAAAGAAGCATGGCATCCTACTCTCAATCCGTCGGGTAAAGAACAGGCAATCCGCCTGAACAACTTTGGTCAGGGAGCTAATAACCAAGCAGATGATGATTGGGTTTGCAACGGTTCTTATTTGCGTTGTAACATGATTCAGCTCGGATACACTTTCAATCCGACACTGGTTAAGAAGATCGGTCTTTCTTCGTTGCGCTTGTATGCGAATGTGAATAACGCATTCCTGATTACTTCTAAAGACTATAACGGATATGATCCGGATAACTCATCTCGTTTAGGTGACAACAAATGGGGTGCTAACCGCCAGTTCTTTACCTATCCGCGTCCGAGAACATTTACGTTCGGTCTTAATGTAGCATTTTAATTCACCGTTATAAAAACCATAAGAATTATGAAACTATTAAAAGTATATATATCTGCATTTTGCATGTGTTCACTTTCTGTGTTGCTGAATTCATGTGACGATTTTCTGAAAGAAGAGCCATTAGATATGAAGTCATCTGACCAGTTCTGGAAGACGAAAGCTGATGCGGAATCGGGTGTGAACGCATTGTATTTCGGTGGTGTACCTTATTTGCATAACACTGATGTAGGCGGTGGTTGGACTCCTAAAGCGACGATGTGGGGTGGTATCGTATCTGGATTGTATGTCGATAAACGTAAGGACAGAACATTTACTACAGCATCCGAAGGTTGTAATTTCAATATTGAATCTTTTGATGATATTGCAATGAAATATTGGCATGAGTTCTATAAAGGCATTTCACGTGCCAACTTTGTTATTGCCAATATTCCGTCAATGACTGGAGTGCTGGATGAAGCTACTATTAATAATTATGTGGCTCAAGGTAAATTCTTCCGTGCATACGGATATTTTTGGCTAGTCAAAGAATTTGGTGGTGTTCCTTATATTTCAGAACCTTACACTTCTACAGAAGGTATGTACAAAGAACGACTTTCTGCCGAAGAGATCTATAAGAAGATTGAAGCCGACTTGCTGGATATTGTCAATGGAGATGCATTGCCTAATAAGACGTTCTATGAAAATGGCTGTTATGTTACCAGGGCAATGGCGCAGACTTTGCTGGCACAGGTTTATCTGCAATGGGCAGGTGCACCGTTAAATGGTGGAGCAGACTATTATAGTAAAGCTGCACAGATGGCTTTGAAAGTGATCAATGACAGTCCTCATGGACTTATTCATCCGAATGGAACGACTGATGATTTGAACTCGGCATATAATGTGATCAAGACTACGAAAGAATCTGCTGAAATCATCTATGCTAAAGAATACAATTACACCAATTATAGTGTAGGCAACTCTTATGCTTGCCGTTCTATCGGAGCGGATGCATTTCAGTGGGGAGTGTTCCATCCGGGAGGAGACGTGTTATATAATGCATACCTTCCCTGTGATATGTTGCTTAACAGCTATGATCCTGCTGATATTCGGGGACATGAGAAACAGTTTTTCTTTTGGGAATATACCGATGCTGCAGGGGGGACTCATACTTTGAACAATGCAGGCAACTGGGCATGGTTTGATGAAAATGCTTTGATTAGCGGTCATGACGGCGATTATAATATGCCAGTATTCCGTTTTGCGGAAGTCTTGCTGATTGCAGCCGAAGGTCTGGCACGTACAGGGCATGAAGATAATGCTGTCGGTGGCGCTAAATATTACCTCAACCAAGTGCGTAAACGCGCAGGACTGATGGATGAGACTGCTACAGGAGACAATCTGGTGCAAGCGATTTTGACTGAACGTCTGCATGAGTTGCCGTTGGAATTTAAGATTTGGGATGACATTCGCCGTACTCTTTTGTATCCGGAAGCATCTACTGAAACTGGAAAGTTGAAATGGACTGCCCTTTCATCTGCTCAGATTCAGAACAAGCCTGATGGAAGCACAAGAGCCGGAGCCATTCCTGAATATGCTTTGCTATGGCCTATTCCGTTGGATGAAATTCAGGCTAACCCAGCTTTGGAAGGACACCAGAACCCGGGATGGAATTAATCTGGTAATAATTAAATATTTGTTTCTGATAGAATTGGAGAGAGGGTAAAGGCTAATTATCCTCTCTCTATTGCTTAAACAGTTAGTCTTCCGGTTGTACTCTCGTGGTATGCACATAAATATTACATCTTGATTTCCAGTTATTTAACTTGTACTCTCGTTGACACTCGTTTCCTTTGGTTGACTATACTGCTATTTTTTCTTATTTTGGCGTATCAGAGGACTGATAATTGCTGAAAGATGCTTTAATTTGTAACGTAAAAAAAAGATCTTGATAATCTAGTATTAATAGCTTAATTCGTAGACCATGAATAAAAAGAAACTACTATCTTTCGCAATAGCCCTGCTATTGGGAGCTTCCTCTACCTTTGCGCAAAAGCAACCGGTAGACTATGTGAATCCTTTAATGGGGACTGATTCGAAAATATCACTATCCAATGGAAATACATATCCTGCCATCGCGTTGCCTTGGGGTATGAACTTCTGGATGCCACAAACCGGGAAGATGGGCGATGGTTGGGCTTACACTTATGCATCCGACAAAATCAGAGGTTTCAAGCAAACCCATCAGCCCAGCCCGTGGATCAATGACTACGGCCAGTTCTCAATCATGCCGATGACTAAGCAGTTGAAGATTGATCAGGACAGTCGTGCTTCCTGGTTCTCTCACAAGGCAGAGAAAGCCACTCCTTATTATTACAGTATTTATTTGTCCGAGTATGACATGACAACTGAAATAGCTCCGACGGAACGTTGCGCATATTTCCGTTTCACTTTCCCAGAAACTTCCGATGCCTATGTAGTGATAGATGCTTTCGATCGCGGTTCGTATGTGAAGGTGATTCCCGAAGAAAATAAAATAGTCGGTTATACGACACGCAATAGTGGCGGGGTTCCTCAAAACTTCAAGAATTACTTTGTAATAGAGTTCGACAAACCTTTTACTTTCAACAAAGTATGGGCAGATTATCATTTGGTAGAAACACATCTCGAACTGCAATCCAATCACGTGGGTGCTGCTATCGGTTTTTCAACGAAGAAAGGAGAACAGGTACACGCAAAAGTGGCATCCTCATTTATCAGTCCCGAGCAGGCGGAACTGAACCTGAAAGAAATCGGCAATAAGACCTTCGAACAGACAAAAGAAGCCGGACGTAAGGCATGGAACGATGTGTTAGGCCGTATCAAGGTCGAAGACAGTGATGAGAACCGTATGCGTACATTCTATTCTTGCCTGTATCGTTCAGTATTGTTTCCCCGTATGTTCTACGAGGTAAACGGCAAAGGTGAGACTGTGCACTACAGCCCCTATAATGGTGAAATTCGTCCGGGATATATGTTTACCGATACCGGATTCTGGGATACTTTCCGTTGCTTGTTCCCATTTGTCAATTTGGTATACCCTTCAATGGGCGAGAAGATGCAGGAAGGCCTGCTAAATACCTATCTTGAAAGCGGATTTTTCCCTGAATGGGCAAGTCCGGGGCATCGTGGCTGCATGGTTGGAAACAATTCAGCTTCTGTAGTGGCAGATGCTTTCATGAAGAATGTGACTAAAGCGGATGCGGAAAAAATGTACGAAGGTCTGTTGAAAGGAGCCAACAGTGTGCATCCGAGAGTTTCTACTACCGGACGCCGTGGATACGAATATTATAACAAACTGGGCTATGTGCCTTATGATGTGAAAATTAACGAGAATGCGGCACGCACATTGGAATATGCTTATGATGACTGGTGTATCTACCGTATGGGTGAAAAGTTGGGTCGCCCGGCAGAAGAACTGGATGTTTATAAGAAAAGGAGCCAGAACTATCGTAACTTGTTCGATCCGGAAACTAAACTGATGCGCGGAAAGAACTCCGACGGAACTTTCCAGACTCCGTTCAATCCCTTCAAATGGGGAGATGCCTTTACGGAAGGAAATAGTTGGCACTACACCTGGTCGGTATTCCACGATGTACAGGGGTTGGTTGAACTGATGGGCGGTAAGAAGATGTTTGTCAGCATGCTCGACTCTGTATTCAATCTTCCTCCCGTATTTGATGACAGCTATTACGGAGGAGTGATTCATGAGATTCGTGAAATGGAGATCGCTAACATGGGAAACTATGCACATGGTAACCAGCCTATCCAACATATGATTTATTTGTATAATTATGCTGGTGAGCCGTGGAAAGCCCAATACTGGCTGCGTGAGACAATGAACCGCCTCTATCTTCCCACTCCGGACGGTTATTGCGGAGATGAAGATAATGGCCAGACTTCTGCGTGGTATGTCTTTACCGCATTGGGTTTCTATCCGGTATGTCCGGGCAGCAATGAATATGTGATGGGAGCTCCCTACTTCAAGAAAGCGACAATTACGCTGGAGAACGGTAAGAAACTGGAAATCTCCGCTCCGAAGAATAGCGATGACAATCGTTATATCCGTTCGTTGAACTACAACGGCAAGAACTATACGAAGAATTACCTGAACCACTTTGATTTGTTGAAGGGCGGGCGTCTGATGTTTGATATGGATAATAAACCGAATAAGGGGAGAGGTGTCAACGAATCAGACTTCCCCTATTCATTCTCTCGTGATGCAAAGTAAGCAGATATGAATAATATGAAAAAGAAAGTTTTGATGATGACTATGGCGGCGGCAACTTTGTCCGCCATAGCGCAACAACCAGTGGACTATGTGAATTCGATAATCGGTACCAACGGGATGGGGCATACCTTTCCCGGTGCTTGTACTCCTTTCGGATGGGTGCAGTTGAGTCCGGACACAGATACAATTCCGCATAATGTGAATGGGGCTTATCAAAAAAATGCTTATGAATATTGTGCCGGTTACCAGTATCGGGACAAGACCATTGTCGGTTTCAGTCACACCCATCTTAGCGGCACGGGACATTCCGATTTGGGAGACATCCTGCTGATGCCCGCTGTTGGCGATGTGAAGTTGAATCCCGGACGGGCGAATCATCCGGAAGAAGGATACCGTTCGCGTTTCGACCATGCCACAGAAAAGGCTGTTCCCGGATATTATGAAGTGATGCTGGACGATTATGGCATTAAAGCCCAACTGACGGCGACACAACGGACGGGTGTACATAAATACACTTTCCCAAAAGGAAAAGACGGTCATCTGATTCTGGACTTGGTGCATGGTATTTATAATTATGACGGCAAAGTGCTGTGGGCGAATCTAAGGGTGGAGAATGATACCTTGCTGACTGGATACCGTATTACCAACGGATGGGCTCGTACCAACTACACTTATTTTGCTATCTCGTTCTCGCAGCCTGTCAGAGATTATGGATACAAAGATAAGGAAAAGTCTCTCTACAATGGCTTCTGGCGTCGCTTCAGTCTGGAAAAGAATTTCCCGGAGATCACCGGTCGTAAGATCGTAGCTTATTTTAACTTCGATACCGCTAACAACCCGGAACTGGTCGTAAAAGTGGCATTGTCAGCAGTCAGTACGGAAGGTGCGGTCAAGAATCTGCGTGCCGAAACTTCCGGAAAGAACTTCGAACAGTTGGTGGAAGCTGCCCGTACAGATTGGAATAACGAACTGGATCATTTCGAGATCGAAGGTACGCCCGACCAGAAAGCGATGTTCTATACTTCCCTTTACCATACCATGATTAATCCGTCTGTATATATGGATGTAGACGGTTGCTATCGCGGCTTGGATCATAACATACACCGGGCGGAGGGATTCACCAACTACACTATATTCTCTCTTTGGGATACCTACCGTGCGGAACATCCTTTCCTGAATCTGGTGAAACCGGGACGCAATGCCGATATGGTGGAATCCATGATTAAACATGAGCAGCAAAGCGTGCACGGAATGTTGCCGGTATGGAGCCTGATGGGAAATGAAAACTGGTGCATGAGCGGTTATCATGCCGTTTCCGTGTTGGCGGATGCAATAGCCAAAGGTGTTTTTTCGAATGTGGACGAAGCATTGGCGGCGATGGTGAGCACCTCCACCGTTCCATACTATGAAGGTGTAGCCGATTATATGAAGTTGGGATATATTCCGCTAGACAAGAGCGGTACGGCAGCCTCTTCCACTTTGGAGTATGCATATGACGACTGGACTATCTATCAGACAGCTTTGAAAGCAGGCAACAAGGAAATAGCGGAGGCTTACCGGAAACGCGCCCTCAATTATCGTACGATCTATGATACAAGTATTGGTTTTGCCCGTCCTCGTTATAGTGACGGTTCTTTCAAGAAAGAGTTTGATGTATTGCAAACCTACGGTGAAGGTTTTATCGAGGGCAATTCATGGAATTTCTCTTTCCATGTGCCGCACGATGTGTTTGGCATGATCGATTTGATGGGGGAGAAAGGACATTCGTGCAGAAACTGGATGAACTGTTCTCCATGCATTTGCCGGAGAAGTACTATGAGCATAATGAAGATATTACAGAAGAGTGTCTGGTAGGCGGATATGTGCATGGTAATGAACCGAGCCACCATGTGCCTTATCTATATGCATGGACTTCCCAGCCGTGGAAAACACAGTATTGGCTGCGTGAGATTCTAAATAAGATGTACAAGAATGATATTAACGGATTGGGTGGAAATGATGACTGCGGACAGATGTCGGCATGGTATCTTTTCTCCGTGATGGGCTTTTATCCGGTTTGTCCCGGTACGGACCAGTATGTGTTGGGAGCACCCTATCTGCCTTATCTGAAGCTGACGCTTCCTGACGGAAAGACACTGGAGATCAAAGCGCCGGGTGTTAGCGACAAGAAACGTTACGTACAGTCGCTGAAGCTGAACGGCAAGGTATACGACAAGATGTATATTACACATGAGGACATACTGAAAGGAGGCGTGCTGGAATTCAAGATGGGCGCGTCACCTAACAAACGCCGTGGATTATCACCGGAGGATAAACCTTATTCATTAACTAACGGAATCAACAAATAATCAATAAAGGAATATGAAAAAGAGACATTTAATCTATGCAGCCTGCCTGCTGGTAGGTATGGGGGCTTGTGCTGCAAGTGCGCAAAAACAAGTGGAGGATAATCCTGACGTATGGAAGGAGTACAATACGGGTGCTATATTGTTTGAGGACAAAGCACCGGAAACGCTGGGATCGGACATTTATCACCGGATCATTCCCGATGCTGAATCATACATCAAGGAACAGGCACGTACTGTATTGGCTACTCTTTACAACTCGCCTGAAGATAGTATTCCAACTGTATACAAGATACATTATACATTGGAAGATGTTGACGGCGTTTCAGCCAAAGGCGGTGGTAATGGCGATGTGACAATCTTCTACAGTACACGTCACATTGAGAAATCTTTTGCAGCGAATGATACAGCTAAGTTATTTTTTGAAACACGCGGGGTACTTTTGCATGAATTGACGCACGCATATCAGCTGGAACCACAGGGAATTGGCTCTTACGGAACTAATCGTGTGTTCTGGGCATTTATCGAGGGAATGGCAGACGCCGTGCGGGTTGCCAATGGAGGATTTGACGGACCGAATGCCCGTCCGAAAGGTGGAAATTATATGGATGGATATCGTACGGCGGGTTATTTCTTCGTGTGGTTGCGTGACAACAAAGACCCTGAGTTCCTGCGTAAGTTTAACCGGAGTACATTGGAGGTAATTCCTTGGTCGTTCGATGGAGCTATCAAGCATATCTTGGGAGATGAATATAATATAGACGAGTTGTGGCGCGAATATCAGATTGCCGTAGGTGATATACAGGCATAATAAAGAGTATAAATATGGTGAGTGTAATGGGTAAAAGAGGATTGTTTTTGGTCTGGCTATGCCTGGTGAGTGCTTTGCCGGGCATGGCTCAAACCGAAAAGCTGATTGATTATGTGAATCCATTTGTGGGGACGGACGGTTATGGGAATGTCTATCCGGGTGCACAGATTCCTTTCGGAGGAATCCAGATGAGTCCGGATACAGACAGCAAATTCTATGATGCCGCTTCCGGTTACAAATACAATCACTCCACATTATTAGGGTTCAGCTTGACTCATTTGAGTGGGACTGGCATACCCGACTTAGGAGATTTCCTGTTCATTCCGGGAACCGGGGAAATGAAACTAGAACCGGGTACTCGTGAGAATCCGGAAAAAGGATACCGTTCCCATTATTCACATGAAAGGGAGTGGGCATCCCCAAATTATTATGCGGTAGAATTGACAGACTATGGAGTGAAGGCTGAAATGACATCAGGCGTGCGCAGCGGTATGTTCCGCTTTACTTACCCTCAATCAGACAAGTCTTTTATCATGATTGACATGAATCATACTTTATGGCAATCTTGTGAATGGGCGAATCTGCGCATGGAGAACGACTCTACCATCACCGGCTATAAACTGGTGAAGGGCTGGGGACCGGAACGCCATGTCTATTTTACGGCTACTTTTTCTAAAAAGTTGACCGGACTGCGTTTTATGCAAGATAAGAAGCCGGTGATTTATAACACTTCCCGTTTCCGTAGCTGCTACGAGACTTGGGGCAAGAATCTGATGGCCTGCATCTCTTTTGAAACAAAAGCTGGAGAGGAGGTGATTGTGAAAACTGCCATCTCGTCAGTCAGCACGAATGGTGCGAAGAATAATATAGAAGAACTTTCCGGACTGACTTTCGATGATCTGAAAGCCAGAGGTGAAGCTCTGTGGGAAAAGGAACTAGGGAAATATACCCTTACTGCCGATCTTAAAACGAAAAGAACTTTCTATACGTCGGCTTACCATGCGGCTTTGCATCCGTTCATCTTTCAGGATTCAGACGGGCAGTTCCGCGGACTAGACAAGAATATAGAGAAAGCGGAAGGCTTCACCAACTATACTGTATTTTCTCTTTGGGATACTTATCGTGCCTTGCATCCCTGGTTCAACCTTGTGCAGCAGGATGTAAATGCCAATATTGCCAATTCGATGTTGGCACATTATGACAAGAGCGTAGAGAAGATGCTTCCTATTTGGTCGTTCTATGGAAATGAAACCTGGTGTATGATTGGTTACCATGCAGTCTCCGTTTTGGCGGACATGATCGTGAAAGAGGTCAAAGGCTTCGATTATGAACGTGCTTACGAAGCGATGAAGACTACGGCGATGAATCCGAATTACGATTGTCTGCCGGAATATCGTGCAATGGGATATGTGCCTTTCGATAAGGAAGCGGAATCCGTTTCCAAGACGTTGGAATATGCTTATGATGATTATTGCATCGCACAGGCAGCCAAGAAGTTAGGTAAGGAAGGTGATTACCGATATTTCCTGAATCGGGCATTGTCTTATCAGACTCTGATCGATCCCGAAACGAAGTATATGCGCGGACGTGACAGTAAGGGTGGCTGGCGTACTCCGTTTACTCCCGTTGCTTATCAGGGGCCCGGTTCTGTGCATGGCTGGGGAGATATAACGGAAGGTTTTACGGTCCAATATACTTGGTATGTCCCACAAGATGTACAAGGGTATATAAATGAAGCCGGTGAGGAGTGGTTCCGTAATCGTCTGGATGAATTGTTCACGGTGGAATTACCGGATGATATTCCGGGTGCTCATGACATTCAGGGACGTATCGGTGCTTATTGGCATGGAAATGAGCCCTGTCATCATGTGGCTTATCTTTATAACTATCTGAAAGAACCTTGGAAATGTCAGAAATGGATTCGTACCATTGTTGATCGTTTCTATGGCGATACGCCGGATGCCTTGAGTGGAAATGACGATTGCGGTCAGATGTCTGCTTGGTATATGTTCAATTGTTTGGGCTTTTATCCGGTTGCTCCGTCAAGTAATGTCTATAATATAGGTTCACCTTGTGTTAAGGGTATATCCGTTCAGATGAGTAATGGAAAGGTGATTGAAATGACAGCAGATAATTGGTCGCCGAAGAATGTGTATGTGAAGGAATTATATGTTAATGGTAAGAAATATGACAAATCCTATTTGAAGTATGCGGATATACGTGATGGCGTGAAACTGCGTTTTATCATGAGCAGTAAACCGAACTATAAGCGTGCCGTATCAGATGAAGCGGTAGCTCCTTCTTTGTCGTTACCGGGAAAGACAATGAAATATCAGGTAAATCTTTCAGAAAAGAAAAAAGAGTGGTAATCCTGTTTTTTTAGTTGATATGCCGGCCTTGAAGAAGTTGTATTTTTCAGAGTAAATGATGTTCAGAATAATGGTGAAGCAGGGGATTGGCGTAGTTATATTAAATCGTCTTGCAAGCCCGTTTTAAGGATGCTTTAGGTGAATTTCTAATTGATAAGATAGCCCATGCAGCTCGACCTGTTGATTAGTTTGCATTCAAAGATGATGACGGGCATATTATATGTATCATGGTAGTTGGGTACATTATAATATGGTGAAGATGACCTTTGAAGGAGTATTGCCTAGTCCTTTAAATTAATGCTAAGTGAGGTTCTGGTATATTGGAATTCTCCGTTGTAACCTATGTAATAATAGATTATAACGGAGAATTTCTTTCTTATTTGAAGTATGATGTAAATAATGACATAAAGTTGGATTTGGTAAGGAGTGGTAGGTTGAATTATAAACGTGCAGTGTCAGAATGAGGCAGTAGCTTCATCGTTATCTTTTCCAAGAAAAACAGTGAGGTTTTAATACGGACTTTAAACAGAATCTTTATCTTTGTATAAAGTCTTTCAAATTACGGTATAACATAAAATAAAAACAATGAGAAAGTATTTATTGCTATTGATGTTCCTGTGCTTGGCATCACTACTTCATTCCCAGAACAAATTCGAGTTAGTATCTCCCAATGGAGAAATAAAAGTACTATTTAATCTTTCGGATAAAATCTATTACAGTATAGATTACAACGGAGAAGTATTATTGAAAGATAACTCTATTCAGTTGACTCTGAAGAATCAAGTGTTGGGGCAGAATCCTAAGTTGCGTCGTCAGAAGCGTATGAGTATCGACGAGTATTTAACTCCTGTTGTGCCCTTGAAATATTCGAAAATCAATAATCGTTATAATCAATTGCTACTGACTTTCAAAGATTATTCAGTAGAGTTCCGTGCCTTTGACGATGGAGTTGCTTATCGGTTCCTTACCTCGCAAAAAGGTGATGTTGAGGTAATGAGTGAAGAATTTGCTATCAACTTCCCGTCGGATTATCTGCTTCACTTGCAACAACCGGGAGGTTTCAAAACAGCTTATGAAGAACCTTATACACATATTTGGAGTAACACATGGAAGCCGGAAGATAAAATGGCTGTTCTGCCCGCTTTGATTGACACAAAGAAAGATTATAAGATATTAATCAGTGAATCGGACCTGACCGATTATCCATGTATGTTTCTCAAAGGAACAGGTGAAAATGGACTGATCTCTACTTTTCCTAAGACTCCGCTTGCTTTTACGGAAAGTGGTGATCGTAGTGTGAAAATCACAGAAGAAGCTGATTATATTGCCAAGACAAAAGGTACGAGAAATTATCCTTGGCGTTACTTTGTGATAAGTAGGAATGATAAGCAGCTGATTGAAAATACAATGACTTATCGACTTGCCGAAAAAAATCAGCTTCAAGACGTTTCATGGATAAAGCCGGGACAAGTAAGTTGGGAATGGTGGAATGACGCCTCTCCTTACGGGCCCGATGTGAATTTTGTTGCTGGCTATAATCTGGCGACTTATAAGTATTACATCGACTTTGCTTCCAAATTCGATATTCCTTATATTATTATGGATGAAGGCTGGGCCGAAAGTACTCGTGACCCTTATACGCCGAATCCTAAAGTAGATTTGCATGAACTGATTCGTTATGGCAAAGAAAGGAATGTAGGGATTGTGCTTTGGCTGACATGGTTGACTGTGGAAAATAATTTTGATCTATTCAAAACTTTCAATGAATGGGGAGTGAAAGGACTTAAGATTGATTTTATGGATAGAAGTGACCAGTGGATGGTCAACTATTACGAACGGGTAGCTCGTGAAGCTGCTAAATATCACTTGTTTGTTGATTTTCATGGTTCTTTTAAACCGGCTGGATTAGAATATAAATATCCGAATGTCCTTTCTTACGAAGGAGTGCGTGGTATGGAACAAATGGGAGGATGC
This sequence comes from Bacteroides sp. BFG-637, assembly GCF_024793605.1. Lineage (NCBI taxonomy): Bacteria > Pseudomonadati > Bacteroidota > Bacteroidia > Bacteroidales > Bacteroidaceae > Bacteroides > Bacteroides sp. BFG-637. The sequence continues at coordinate 2,918,833 of NZ_JANUPD010000002.1, forward strand.
TATCCGGATAACAGTCTGTATTTACCGTTTATACGTAATGCAGTTGGTCCGATGGATTATACTCCCGGAGCTATGATTAGTATGCAGCCTAATGTATATAGAGCAGAGCGCCCTAATGCTGCCAGTATCGGAACACGTGCTTATCAGTTGGCATTGTTTGTGGTTTTCGAAAGCGCTCTGCAGATGTTGGCGGACAATCCGACTCTTTATTATCGCAATGAAGATTGTACCCGCTTCCATTACACAAGTTCCTGTAACTTGGGATGAGACAGTGGCACTGGAAGCTAAAGCCGGTGAATACGTAATTGTAGCGAAACGTAAAGGTGATAAGTGGTTCATAGGAGGAATCGCCAACAATGGTGAAAAAGAACGTGAATTTACCATCAAGCTGGATTTTTTGAATAAAGGCCGTTCTTATCAGATGACATCTTTCGAAGATGGCATCAATGCAGGACGTCAGGCGATGGATTATCGTTGTAAGTCATCGCAGGTGAAAGTCGGAGAGCTGTTGACCGTTAAGATGGTTAGAAACGGAGGTTTTGCAGCTATTATAGAATAACAGAACATTTCTTCACATTGGTTCGTTTATTATAAAAACAAACTAAATGTATATTCACCATGAAAACATTCGTCTTGATGATGGTAAGTCTGTTGTTTGCCGTTTCTTTGGAAGCGCAGAACAAGTCTTTTTATGATTTTGCAGTGAAAACGATTGATGGCAAAGAATTTTCTCTTTCTTCATTGAAAGGTAAGAAAGTGCTTGTGGTCAACGTGGCTTCCAAGTGCGGACTGACGCCACAGTATGCTCAACTGGAGAAATTATATGAGAAATATAAAGATAAAGACTTTGTAATAATCGGTTTTCCGGCAAATAACTTTATGGGGCAAGAACCTGGAAGTAATGAGGAAATAGCTCAATTCTGTTCTTTGAACTACGGTGTCACTTTTCCGATGATGGCTAAGATTTCCGTCAAAGGGAAAGAAATCGCTCCTCTTTATCAATGGCTGACAGAGAAGAAGCTGAATGGTAAAGAAGATGCGTCGGTTCAGTGGAATTTCCAGAAATTCATGATTGATGAGAATGGAAACTGGGTGGGCTTTGCCTCTCCTAAAGAAAGTCCGTTTTCTGAAAAAATCGTTACTTGGATAGAGAAGGAATAAGAGAGACTTTCTGCAATTCGCTTTCGAAATTGGGAGTAAAAATCCCTTTTCCTAAGTTCTCTTTTATTTCTTCAATGGTCCAGAATCGTCCTCCGTCCAGTTCTTCACTGGGATGGATTTCTCCATCGTAAACAGTCTTGTGAACAAAGACAAGTTCTTTTTCACGTTCGGATTCGAAAATATAATTAGTAAGTAGTTCAGGAGTAAAGTCCGTGATGCCTAATTCTTCATGGACTTCTCTCTTTAGAGCGATTTCTACGCTTTCGCCCAAGTCAATATGTCCACCTACGGCTGTATCCCATTTCCCCGGTTGGATGTCTTTCCATTCGGGACGTTTCTGCAGATACAACTCTCCACGGGTATTGAAAATGTGAAGATGGACTACCGGATGAAGTAGTTTGCTGCCGCTATGACATTCCCCACGAGTGGCTGTTCCGGTGATATTTCCTTGTTCGTCTACGACGGGGAACATTTCTTGATTATTATCGCTTAACATTGTGCTTTTGTTTTTAGTGAACTAGATCGATTCTATTGGGTGTAGAAATTTATGGTATTAATAAGGAAGAATCTCCATAACTTAGGAATCGGAAATCATGTGCTAAAGCGTAATCATAAATCGCACGCCAGTTTCCTTTTACGAAAGCAGAAACCAATAATAGCAGGGTACTTTGTGGCTGATGAAAGTTAGTGACCATCGCTTTCACTATCTTGTACTGATATCCAGGAGCTATAATAATTTGTGTACTGGTATGGAGTGCTTCGAGTCCATTTCTATCGAGATAACCCAATATCTTTTGTAGTGCAACCACCGGAGGTATCTGATCGTATTTTTCATAAGGCTGCCACTGTTTGACGTGCAATTCTTCTTCAGTAGCGTCCGGATGATCTGCTAAAATAACTCCAATGTGATACAAGCTTTCGAGAGTGCGTACAGAAGTAGTTCCTACGGCAATGGCACAACCGTCATGGTCTATTAGTTTTTTAATTGTGCTCCGATTGACCGATATATATTCTGTATGCATTTCATGATCTTCGATCTCTTCACTTTTTACGGGTTTGAATGTTCCGGCTCCTACATGTAATGTTAACTCTTCAAGATCGATGCTTTTCTCCTGTAGTGCATCCAACACTCGCGGGGTGAAATGTAAACCGGCCGTAGGCGCAGCTACCGAACCTTTAATCTTAGAGTAAACAGTCTGATAAGTTTCCTTATCACTTTCTTCCGTATTCCGGTTTAAGTAAGGAGGGATAGGAAGTTCTCCGAATACTTCAAGAATATCGGCAAACGTTACTTCCGGATTATCCCATGAAAAATTTACCCAGTGACAGGTTCCTCTGCATTCTCCTCTGGCGGCGGTTAATGTGATTGTAAGTCCTTTGACTGTCATTTCTCGCTTTAATTCTCCATCTTTCCATTTTTTCAGGTTACCGATCATACAAAGCCAGGCGGCATGTTCTGTCTGTTGGAAGTTTAATACATAATCATTCGGCTGAATCGGTTCGAGGCAGAATACTTCAATCAGTGCTCCTGTTTCTTTCCGGAAATGAAGACGTGCTTGAATGACTTTCGTATTATTGAATATCATCAGACTGCCTTGCGGAAGATATTCCGGTAAAGAGGTGAAGATATCCTCACTTACTTCCCCCCGACGATATATCAGGAGTTTGGACTGGTCGCGGATAGGCAACGGGAATTTAGCAATACGTTCATCCGGAAGAGGATAATTGTATTCACTGATGCGGATATGTCTAGGATCTTCTTTCATTGTTTTTTTAAATAAAAAGAGGTCAGAACCCATTCGGCTTCTAACCTCTTTCACCAGTCGGGGTGACTGGATTCGAACCAGCGACCACTCGCCCCCCAGACGAGTACTCTAACCGGGCTGAGCTACACCCCGAATTGCGGATGCAAAAGTACTGATTAATTTTTAAATAGCAAATAATCCGTTGATTTTTCTAGTATGAATTGTGCCGATTTATAGCTATTATTCTGATTATTAGTCTTTCTTGGGACTATGCAAATCTTTTTCTCAATGAGTTAGTAGTTCTTTTGATTGCCTCTTATGTGATATAAAAGTACATTTTTTAATTTTGCTTGAATTGGAAAACAATCTGTTTATTTTTCATTTGAAAGCATTAATCCTTTTCCTGTCCTAAAAACACTATAAAAAGTAGGGAAGTCTATAATAAAACTAAATAGGAAAATGACAAATGAACTAACAATCAGTGAGTTTGTTTATAAATTAATGCAAATAAAAGGTGTTTGATTTCCCTAGTATGATACTATATTTCCAATTTTGGTGTGTGGTAAATTAGGAAGTTATACATTTGTAAAAAGACTTAGTTTAGAAAGGTGTTAAATGTTAGACATTAAAAATAGAGAGACATTAGAGATATACGTCCTGGGTGACGATTTTAAGTTTTATCAAAATCTGAAGTATCTTCCTCTGACTTCTTATCCTTCTAATAATCAATCAGCATTGATTATTTATTGTTTAAGTGGAAGGGCTAAAATCACAGTGCATGAGGATGTACACTGGATACAACCGGAGGAATTGATTATATTATTACCCGGACAATTTGTCTCATTTAGTGAGCCAAGTGAAGATTTTTCGACCGTTACGATGGTAATATCTACTTCACTGTTTAGTGATGCGTTAAGTGGTGTGCCCCGATTTTCTCCGCATTTCTTTTTCTATATGCGGAGTCATTATTGGTATCCGCAATCGGAACGCGACATTCCTCGGATGTATAATTATCTGGGTATGATAAAAGATAAAGTTACTTCTCAAGATATATATAGGCGGGAGCTGATTATTCATTTGTTGAGGTATCTGTATCTGGAACTGTTCAATGCTTATCAAAAGGAATCGACCCTGATGACTGTCCGCAGGGATACCCGTAAAGAAGAATTAGCTAATAAATTCTTTGGGCTTATCATGAAGCATTTTAAGGAGAATAAGGATGTAGCTTTTTATGCAGATAAACTGTGTATTACTTCCAAATACCTGACTATGGTAATCAAGGAAACAAGCGGGAAATCTGCTAAAGATTGGATAGTCGAATACATCATATTAGAAATCAAGGCTTTATTGAAGAATACAAACCTGAATATTCAGGAAATAGCCATAAAAACGAACTTTGCGAATCAATCGTCGCTTGGACGTTTTTTTAGAAAGCATACAGGTATGTCGCTTTCACAGTATCGAATGAGTAATTTAGAACAATAGCGCGGGCAATTGTCGCACAATTGTCAATTATTTATAGGGATTGGGAAGAGAAAGGGAATGAAGTTTACTTCATTCCCTTTTATTATGTAATCTCTCCGGTGTCGGATTAAATTCCCATACATTCACGATAGAAGTCGAGCATCTCGAAAATAGTGTCCTTATCGGCAGTTTGATTGATGCAAATATCTCCGATATCCTTCAGTAGAGTGAAATTAATTGTGCCTGAAGTATTCTTTTTGTCATGCGTCATGAATGCATATAGTTGGTCGTATTTTTTGCAATCGAAAGTAAAAACGCCATAATTGTCCTTGATAAATTGGATCGTTTGTCTCATTTTCTCTTTCGGGAAATCGACTTTGAGATGAGAAAGATACAGTTCGCATACGATTCCCCAAGCTACTGCATATCCATGCAATACAGGGCGCTCCTCTGCCAATGCCATGCTTTCGAATGCATGTCCCACAGTGTGTCCCAAATTTAATGCCTTGCGGATTCCATGTTCAAAGGGATCCTGTTCTACGATGTTTTCTTTCACTTGTACCGATTGACCTACTAATTGTTTGAGAGCTGTATAGTCAATATTAGAAGTATTGAAATTGAGTAATTCCACCCAATGTGCCGTATTGCTAATCAAACCATGCTTTAGCATTTCAGCATATCCGGAGAAAAAATTGTATGCATCCAGTGTACGCAGGAATTCTGTTTCAATCAGTACACTGTTTGCCGGAGCAAAGGCACCGATTTCATTTTTCAGTCCGTTGAAGTTGATTCCTGTTTTACCACCTACTGATGCATCTACCATAGCCAGTAGAGTAGTGGGGATATTGATATAGGAAATACCACGTTTAAATGTGGCTGCGGCAAAACCTCCGAGATCCGTCACCATCCCTCCTCCAAGATTGATAAGCAAAGAGTGGCGGGTAGCTCCTTGAGTACTTAATGCCATCCAGACGGAGGCAAGCGTTTCCATCGTTTTATGTACGTCTTCGGCTCCGATACAGATTTCTACAGCATCTTTCAGTAGACCTGATGCCTTTAAGGAAGGAAGGCAAAGACGCTGGGTATGCTCGTCTGTGAGGACGAATAGTTTGTCATGCGGGCATAACTCAATGGCACGACCGAGGCTCGTTTCCAAGCTTTCGCAGAGAATAACTTCTTGTTTACTCATGATTCTTTTGCTTTTTTACTCTGCAAATGTATATAAAATATTTTTTTACTTACTTTTGTCTCATTAAAACGTTCAATCATGAAAGCATTATTACCTGTATATTGTCGTCCTTTAGGATATGTTGTCTTGTTGGTAGCTCTGTTCATCCCTTTTATTCTAGTGATGCGGGGAGTGGTGACCGATAATAACTTGCTGTTTTATAAAGAATGCACAAAGTTATTGATGATGGCAGGATGCTTGTTGATAATCTTTGCATTCAGTAAAAATGAGAGCCGGGAAACGGAGCAGATTCGTAATTCAGCTGTTCGTAATGCTATCTTTTTAACATTCTTGTTCGTCTTTGGTGGTATGTTGTGGCGTGTAATGCAAGGAGATGTGATTAATGTTGATACTTCCTCTTTCTTGACCTTTTTGGTTTTTAATGTGCTTTGTTTGGAATTTGGTCTTAAAAAAGCGCTTGTTGATCGATTCTTTAAAAGATAATTTTCTTTTCAATTAAACCTTTTGCGATTCGATTTGTCAAAAAGACATTGTTATTGCTACTAATATAATCGTAAATAAGGTAAATGAAAAGATTTTCAGCAGGGTTGGTGCTGATGTTGCTATGCACCTTCTCAATTTTTGCACAGAATAAGGTAATTACCGTTTCGGGACGTGTGGTGGAAGCCGACACAAAAGAGCCTGCAGCGCAGGCTACAGTTCAATTGTTATCATTGCCTGATAGCGCTTATGCCGCTGGTATAGCCAGTAGTAATCAGGGATGGTTCACTCTCCCCAAAGTAAAAGCCGGGAAATATGTGTTGAAAGTTTCCTATATCGGGTTTCGTACCAAACTCGTACCAGTACAATTATCTGCTAATGCCACCGATAAAAAGATGGGGACCATTGCATTAGATCCGGATGCTGTTATGCTGAAAGAAGCAGTGATTACTGCCGAAGCTCCGCAGGTGACCGTAAAAGAAGATACTCTGGAATATAATTCGGCTGCTTATCGTACTCCGGAAGGAGCGATGCTCGAAGAATTGGTAAAGAAACTTCCGGGAGCAGAGATTGATGATGACGGTAATGTCAAAATCAATGGTAAAGAAGTAAAGAAGATTATGGTAGATGGTAAAGAGTTCTTTGGGGGTGATGTGAAAACCGGATTGAAGAACTTGCCGGTCAACATGATTGATAAACTGAAAACATACGATAAAAAATCGGACTTGGCACGTGTCACCGGAATAGATGATGGGGAAGAAGAAACCGTTCTCGACCTGAAAGTGAAGAAAGGAATGAATCAAGGCTGGTTTGGTAACGCAAGTGTTGCTGGTGGTACAGAAGACCGTTACGGAAGTAACTTGATGTTGAACCGTTTTGTCGATAATAGCCAATTCTCTTTAATTGGTTCGGCCAATAATGTGAACGATCAAGGATTCTCAGGTGGAGGTGGTGGCCCTCGTTTCCGGAATAGCAATGGTTTGACTGCTACCAAGATGCTTGGAGCTAACTTTGCTACTCAGACTGATAAGCTGGAACTGGGAGGTAGTGCCCGTTATAATTTCAGTGACCGGGATGCAACATCTACAAACTACTCGGAACGTTTCCTGCAAAATGGAAATTCGTACTCCAACTCAAACAGTAAAGGCCGTAATAAAAATACAAACTTCAATGCCGACTTCCGTTTGGAATGGAAACCGGATACATTGACAAACATCATTTTCCGTCCGAACGTTTCTTATGGAAAGTCTAACAGTTATTCTATTTCCGAATCGGGTACTTTTAATGGAGATCCATTTAATTTGGTGTCTAATCCTAATGAGTTTTTGAATAAGATTTTCTGGGGAAGTACAGATGATCCTTTAGAAGCTATTCGTGTCAACGCCAGCAACAGTGAATCAGAATCAGAAGGTCAGAGTCTCTCTGCAAATGCTTCTTTACAGCTGAATCGTAGATTGAATAATCAGGGACGAAACATCACTTTCCGTGGTACATTTAGTTATGGAGATAATGATAGCGAACAGTTTAGTGAATCATTGACGCGTTATTTTGATGATAATGCAAAAAAAGAAGATGATGAACGTAAACAGTATACAACTTCTCCAACCAAGAGTTATGATTATACTGCCGAACTGACTTATAGTGAGCCGATTGCGAGAGCTACTTTCTTACAGTTCCGCTATAAATTTCAATATAAGTATAGTGAAAGCGATAGGAAGTACATACAGTTTGATTCCTGATGCAGATAAAGGACAGGATTGGTTTTGGAATTTTGGTGATGGTCTACCTGAAGGATATGAAGAGAATAAGGATAGAGATTTGAGTAAATATGCTCAATATAAATACTATAACCATGATATTAATGCAGGGTTGAATATTATCCGCGAGAAATATCGATTGAACTTTGGAGTGTCTCTGCAACCGCAGAATACCAGATTAGATTATAAGAAAGCTGAAGTAGATACTGTAGTAAAAAGAAATGTGTTCAATTTTGCTCCTAATGTTGATTTTCGTTACAGATTCTCTAAAGTCAGCCAGTTACGCTTTACTTATCGGGGACGTGCAAGCCAGCCGAGTATGGAAAATTTGCTGGATGTAACCGATGATTCTAATCCGTTGAACATTCGTAAGGGTAATCCGGGATTGAAGCCTTCCTTCTCTCATTCTATGCGTCTGTTCTACAATACTTATAATGCAGATAAACAGCGTGGCATAATGGCTCATGCAAACTTGAATATGACTCAAAACAATATTACCAATGCCACTACCTACAATCAGAGTACTGGTGGAGTAACAGTTAAACCGGAGAATATCAACGGAAACTGGAATGCGATGGGTATGTTTGGGTTCAATACAGCATTGAAAGATAAGCGTTTCACTATAAATTCTTTCTCTCGTGCCAACTATACCAATGCGGTTTCTTACCTTTTCAATGACGATACCAAGATAAATGACAAGAACACCAGTACAACATTGACTTTAGGAGAGAATCTGAATGGAACTTTTCGTAACGACTGGTTTGAATTTACCTTGAATGGTTCGATCAACTATAACTTTGAACGAAACAAACTGCGTCCGGAAAATAACCAGGAACCTTATACATTTGGTTATGGTGCAAGCACTAATATCTCTTTACCTTGGAGTATGACGTTGTCAACCAATATAACTAATAACGCACGCCGTGGTTATCGTGATGCCAGTATGAATAAGAATGAACTTATCTGGAATGCGCAGATTGCCCAAAACTTCCTGAAAGGCAATGCTGCAACCATCAGTTTTGAAGTATATGATATTTTGCGGCAGCAATCCAATATCAGCCGTTCGTTGACAGCCGATATGCGTTCTGTTTCCGAATATAATGGAATTAATAGTTATTGTATGCTTCGTTTCTCTTATCGCCTGAATATTTTTGGAAATAAAGAAGCCCGTGGCAATATGCGTCATGGTGGTTTTGATGGTGGTGGTCCGCGTGGCCCACGTGGTGGAGGCTATGGAGGTGGCAGACCATTCTGAAGTAGCGTAATAGATTCAAATAAAACGAAGAAAGTCCCGGCACAACATTCAATGTTGTCACCGGGACTTCTTTGTTAATCCGATAATTTACTCTATATTTGTTGTTCAGTATCTGTATGAAAGGAGATTCCTATGATTGATTGGAACTATATGCTTAGCCAGATAGCAACAGTAGCTTTTGATATTCTTTATTTTGGAGCCATTATCGGTACGATTGTCATTATCATTCTTGACAACCGGAATCCGGTTAAAACGATGGCATGGATACTCATATTACTTTTCTTACCTATTGTCGGGCTTGTCTTTTATTTTTTCTTTGGCCGGAGCCAGCGTCGTGAGCGTATCATCGGGCAAAAAAGTTATGACCGCCTATTAAAGAAACCAATGGCCGAATATCTGGCACAGGATTGTTCGGATGTTCCCTATGAATACTCCCGTCTTATTCAACTTTTCCAGCAAACGAATCAGGCATTTCCATTTGAGGGAAATCGTGTGGCAATCTATACCGAAGGATATACCAAACTCCAATCATTATTGCGCGAACTACAAAAAGCGAAGCAGCATATCCATATGGAATATTATATCTTTGAGGATGATGCTATTGGACGTCTGGTCAGAGACGTACTGATAGAAAAGGCTTCTCAAGGAGTTGAAGTGCGGGTGATCTATGATGATGTAGGTTGCTGGCATGTGCCTAACCGCTTTTTCGAAGAAATGCGTAATGCCGGTATAGAGGTCAGGAGCTTTTTAAAGGTACGTTTTCCCTTATTTACCAGTAGAGTGAATTACCGGAACCATAGAAAGATTGTTGTCATTGACGGGCGTGTGGGTTTTGTTGGGGGAATGAATCTGGCAGAACGCTATATGCGTGGCTTTTCTTGGGGAGTTTGGCGTGATACGCATATCATGCTGGAAGGGAAGGCTGTGCACGGTCTGCAAACGGCTTTTCTGCTCGATTGGTATTTTGTAGACCGTACGCTGATAACTGCTTCCCGTTATTTTCCAAAGATTGATTCTTGTGGAAATTCTTTAGCGCAAATTGTCACGAGTGAGCCTATCGGACCCTGGAAAGAAATCATGCAGGGCTTGACGGTTGCCATTACCAGTGCAAAAAAATATTTCTATATGCAAACCCCTTATTTCTTGCCTACAGAGCAAATATTAGCTGCTATGCAAACAGCTGCATTGTCCGGGGTAGATGTGCGCTTAATGTTACCGGAACGTGCCGATAATTGGATTACTCATCTTGGATCGCGTTCTTATTTGGCAGATGTGATGCAGGCAGGTGTTAAAGTCTATTTTTATAAGAGGGGCTTTCTGCATTCTAAGCTCATGGTTTCAGATGACATGCTTTCCACAGTGGGGTCTACTAATGTTGACTTTCGTAGCTTTGAGCACAATTTTGAAGTGAATGCCTTTATATATGACGTAGAAACAGCCCTTGAAATGAAAGAGATATTTCTTCAGGATCAGCGAGAAAGTACACAAATCTTTTTTAAGAATTGGGTCAGACGTTCGTGGAGACAAAAAGCTGTGGAGTCTATCGTGCGTTTATTGGCTCCGCTACTTTAATAGTGATGAGATTGATTGGAAAACTTATCTGAACAGTGAGAAGTTTACACTTCCATACACTCTTCTCTCTATGAAATGTGGATTATCTTCGAAGTTATTATCTTTTCCGTGTTCCAGTACCAATAATCCTCCCTCTTTGAGAAGATCGTTTTGGAAGATTAATTCAGGTATTGTTTCCAACTCTTTTAATGCATAAGGAGGATCGGCAAAGATGAAGTCGAACTGTTCGCGACCATTCTTGATAAATTTGAATACATCTCCGCGTATTGGCAGACACTTGTCTGTTTGCACCTCTTTCATGATTTTGCAGATGAACGAGTGATGCGCAGGATCTTTCTCAACGCTAATAACCCGGTCACATCCGCGGGATACCAGTTCGATACTAATACTTCCGGTTCCGGCAAACAAGTCGAGAGCTGTGACTCCTTCTTCAAAATCGATGTAGTTGTTGAGTACATTGAACAGATTTTCTTTGGCGAAATCTGTTGTAGGACGTGCTTTAAATGTTCGGGGCACGTCAAATCTTCTTCGTTTGTAAATACCGCTGATTACTCGCATAAGATAATGTAATATTGTAAGTTGTTGATAGTCAGAAGTGAAAAGCCCGTGTTTCTAATCGTGGGTGACAAACTAGTGACAAAGATAGATATAAATCGTCTTTTACGGGCTCTTCTGTGTTCAAAGGTACAAAATCTTTTTGAAATGGCAATAAAGCTAAAAGGAGGCAGCTTTTTCTCACACGTGTAATGACCCCCAAAAAATCTTCAAGCTTATTTCTTTCCCCTTTTTTATAGCCTCCACAAAATCCACATTTTGAGCATATCTTTCATACGTGCGTAATGACTACGGAAAAATCTTTGTAGTGTATTGTAGTTCCAAATAACGGTTATTTGGAGTTATAGATCATGAGAATTATCAAAAAACACATTTTACCCTTGTCAAAACCTTGTTATTATCCAACAATTCACATTAGGGTAATCTTAGGGTATTTCCACCGTTTTCTCTAGTTATAAGACGGGAATAATCACCTATAGGAATCTAAACGAATAATGTAAATGTAGATAAATGTACATGATTTGCGAAATAGTGCATATTTGAGTAATTTATAACCGTTTTCAAACCGTTTAAAAGAATGTTGTTTAGATTTGATATAAATAAAGCCTCGATCCGTCACGGGTGGAGGCCTCATAGTAAATAATTTGATTGTGAAAGTTGTAATTTAAATAGGATATTGCATCATCACAACGAAATATCCCACTATACACAAAACTAAACTAATATTATTCACCAGTCAAAACCTCCCTATTATGGCAAAATAGGGGTTGACTTCTTTAATAACTCCTGTCGTCACGACGGTGCTATAGTAGGTTAACAAATGGATCATGCCATTAATTCATCAAACTCAATCATTTCATTAATATATTCAATAAGCCTTTCATTTGCGCCACCATCTCGGGCAATGTCGGTAGCTTCTATAAAAAGCCTTTCCGGGTTCTCTCTGGCAACTTTCCAACAGTTAGGGTGTGAAACGGTTTCGAGCTCGGCAAAACTCATACTTCCGTATTTTGCAATGCAATCCTTCAGTATTTCCATATCGGATATAGAAAGGTAATCTGTATTAGCTTGACGCTTTGGTAGCAAATAGTACTGGGAGATATAAACACTGTCTTTCAAACCAGACAAAACCGTTTTATCCCCTTTGATAGCCTTGTATAATTCTATTGGTGCGGGACCATGTGGGAAAGCACAAAACTTATCATCTATCATTGGGTAGCCCCATTCCAGAAGGTTTCGTTGATTGCCAAAGTATAGTATAATAAACAGGCGTTGATAATCAATTCCTCCTGTTCTGTTGATTATGTATAAGACTATTTCAATTAATGCTTGTATTCGATCCTGTCTCATAAGAATACAGATATTGCATGTTTATGATATAGTAGCCAAAAAATTAGAAAGGCTTTTGAAATCGCTAAATTCTTTCATTTCGGCATTGTCGGTTTTCCTTATTCGTTTATTCTTTCTGCTTTCAGACACAATAGACAGCATATTTTTTACAATGCCTTTTGCGTTATAAATTTTGATATTGTCGCTTTCAGACAAATTGCAAAGCTCATCCGCAAAAGACCTAGAAATAAATGTTATTTGCGATAAGTCAATAATAGAAATATTACAATTCAAGATTTTTTCACGCAATACATCGGCATTAGAGCGTGAACGTATTTCTGTTCCAAACAAATCGTAAAGTTTAATCATTTCGTTCATAATACTACCTCCTACCTTATATATTTCATGTAATCAAAAGAATTATTTACTTCCGTGATCGTATATGTCCCCGAATTTTGCTTCTATGAAGATAGGGTATATCACACAATCCATTATCAAACAAACAAATGGTCTATTATCCCCTCCATATCTGAATACGGCAAGCTCCTTAATATCCTCTGTTATTACTGTAGGAAGTGATGTTGGTTTCAACTGTTTAACCGGTATCATTTCAAAACCGTACTGATGTCTCCCGGACACATTAATATCTTTCCAAGTAAGGCTGCACAACTTGTGTATTCTCGTCACAAAATCCTTAAATACACTATTATCGCATCCCTTTAAAGAGGTTTTCATATCCAAGTACTTAAAGCAGAAAAGAGGCTCTTTGCTTCTCGCATCAACCTCCTTATCTTTTAAATTGGGCTTTACATCTTTGCGCTTTAACTTAAACTTGCTACCCATTTATTACGCTTCAATTTGTGTTTTGAAAAATGCCGCCATCTTATCCCTACTTATGACAGAATTTATTTCTGTTGTTTTCCAAGGGGTTTCTTCATGTGTCATTTTCATCAAAGCTACAGCGGAAAATTGATTATATTCCTCATAAACATTGTTGAAAAGTTCTTCTTCGTCATCTGATAAAGATATACCCTCTTTTGACGTTGATATAGAGTTGGATTCAAATGATTTGTACTCCTGATATACAGAAGGAACAACCGGGCCATACTGCCAGGCAACAATATCTTCGTCAAACAATGGCGTTCCAAAATATGCCAGATGAAAACCTTGCTGATAATACATCATCTTCTGCAATTTCAGATTTGATATAGTATCACCGTGTTCCAAATCAGTTTTGGATATAATTTTATTTGCGATGTCTAATGCCTTATATGCCATAATATAATATTTTAATCTGGTACAAATATAGTGTGTTTCCTATCGTTTTCTTTATCTCATTTTATCTTATTTTATTCTATTTGCTTATATTTTCTCCGTTTTGAGGTTTAAAATATGCCGTAAAACATAAAAGCAATAGTACTATAATGTAAGATTTTCTCACGTTATCCTATATTGCTTTACCCAAATAACGCTCGTTTTCGTATTTTGTTTGCGTCTAAGCGGTTTTCTAGCACCGAACAAAGAAACTATCATCCGAAAAGAGAAAGCCCTAAAATCGCAAACCCTGAAAGGAATACGGGTAAATAAGAAATGCCGCTTCGTTTCGCAACGGAACGGCATAAGCGCACAAACACAAAACAAACACAAAACATCAATAAATGAATCTATTTAGATTGCAACCGACTTAAAAGAATAGTTTATAATTCCGACTACAAAGATATAAGAAAGCATTGATTATACAAAGTGGAACGGCTATCATACAACAATACGAAAACCTTTTGTGTAACGTTCTCCTTATATTACGCTGATAGTCGTTCCTATTTCCATAGGTCACAAAGATACAAATTTCTATCAAAACGGATCTGGTTCTTCCACCAATTCCACAAGCCTCGGGAAAGTATCGCTATACCAAACAGGTAGTAATGTGTCCGGATAGTCAGTGCGTATGCTATTCACTCCGTACTTCAGTCCTTTTAAGGCTATCGCTTTGTATGGTTCCCCCGTTCTTGTATAGAATCTCCATGAAGCCTTTTTCTATCAGCAACCGGTTGAATTGTGCTGCCGTGTACTTTTTTCCGTGTATCTTTAATAGGGCTGTCAAGGTGTATGCTTTGCGTACTAGCTTACATTTATCTTCCTCTTTTGCAGGGGATGGTGTAATCTTCTCAATGCTTGGCCGTTTTATGGACTGGCTGGTGTTCTCTGTAGGAACGGGTATATCAATCATTGGCAAACCTCGTTCTTCCGCTATCTTCTTCATTATTTCCAATGTAGCGGCTTTATCCGCTCCGCCTAACCTTTGCAAAGCGCCTACCCACTCGATAAGCTCGTGTACCGTATGACTTGCTCCGGAATCTGCCGGGCCAAGTTGGGCGTTACGCTCCTTTTCTCTGTCTTCTCTTTCCAGTTCATCCCAACGAAGGATTAACTTTGCACGGGCTTCGTCGTTGAACTTGGTAGCGATGTACATACATTCTCGGTAGTCGAGAGTGTACATAGGTCTTTTCTCCCCTTTTGCATCAGTATATTCAACGAGACCAAAATTGGACCCGTTAACCTTCATCCATGCCGGTTCCATTGCTCGGATAGACCGTAATACATGGCGGTGTAGTTTTCCGGTCATTTCTGCAATCTCCACGGAGGACATAGTTCTTTTGCGTGCACTCGGCTCATTTTTGAGTTCAGTGCTTGCATTAATGATTCTTGTTTTCATAATCGATTATATTTAGAAGTTCTTTTGTTCCTTTCGCATTGAGCACCGGACATACACAGCCGACACCATGACGTTTTCAGATGATAGCTTTTGCCGTTCCGGAACACCGTGCGATCATAGAAGCGATGAAGGGGAAGAACCTTGCCGCAATGTGTGCACCTCTTCCGTTCTACTCCGTCCACTATAACCCGGTTCTTTGGCTTCCGTTTAACCAGCCGGCACGAAAGGCACTCATGTGCGCCATATCTCCGGCAATAGGCTATGGAGCGTTCACCACATTTGGCAAAGTGGGTGCAATCGGTACGGGGTAATGTTTGATGTATGTTCATAATCGGATCCTTTTAAAGGTAAACCCGGCAACCGTATTGTTACCGGGGTGGCTTTGTTGATGGCGTCAACTTTCATGTGTCGGAACCGTAGCCCCTAGCACAATTCTATTTTGCTTTCTCTATTCTCATTTTCACAATCCTCGGAGCAGTCGAATTTCTAATTTTTGCTTCGTTCTCCAACTCCTTAACTCTTTCCTTTAATTGCAAGTATTCATCAGTCAGAAATACAAGTCTTTGCAATAAAATTTCGTATAAGTCCATAGTTGATATAGTCTTGATGGTTATTTACTTCTTTTGTTAAGCTCTCTAAGGTCGAATTTAGGACTTTTAGACTTTCCGGTACACTTTGTTACCTTCATGCCGTTGTCCTTTAAAATAAGCCTTTCTATTTCTCTATTCTGCCTCTTCATTCTGTCGAGAACAGCTCTTATTTCATCTTCTAATGATGCGTACATAATATCCTTTTATTGATGTGAGTTATAAACCATTTCATTTAGTACGGTGCAACCGTCTTTGCCTAGATTTACATTATAACTGGTGCCGGAGTCTATAGTAGCTAAGCTATCAATAACGCAAGTCTGGCAATACATAATGTTAACCGTAACTTTATCGTTGTTCTGTAGAATCTTCAGCAGTCTTTCGATAAACTGCTCTCCTTGCTCTGTCCGCTCTTTGCTGGCGGGTTCAATCTTCATTTTCATAGTTATTTTTATATTGACGGATTCCTGTTGTTATCGTTAAACATTTCATCCCAGATGCAGAAAGCAAGAAGGATGATACAAATTATTAGTGTAGCGTTCATGATTGATTAAATATCAAAGAAGTGTTCACCGGGCTTCTTGAAAAGCCGATATCCGGCATACAAGCACCCTAATACAATTATTATCTCCATCTCGTTATAGTTTAATGGTTGTAACCTGTTGGTATATTGATGAGGCTCTTATTATCTCTAATGGTGTGCCGGTCACTTCTATTGCTGTGTACTCTTCGTATTCGAATACTTGATATTTTACTCCTTCTATTCCTAAAGATGTTGTAAAAGCCTCAACGCAAATACTATCATTGAGTTTATAAACCTTTGTTTCTGTCATAGTGTATATTTTATTGGGACGTAACTTTGAGTTACCCCCCATCCGGTTAATAATTCAGTGAAAGAGAAGCACCTATTTTCACAAACCAGTGCCTCAAATGATATATGCGGTAGAAATTAGTCACCGCAATACGAGCCACACCCGTAGCCCATTGCACGACTAATACGGTTTTGATACTCATTGTAAGAGATGCCCTCTTTGCGTGCTGCTATCTCGCCTTTCATGCGTTCCGCTTTGGCTTCCGCTTCTCTTCTGATCCGGTCGGCTTCGATTTGTGCCTGAAGGAGAACCGAACTAATAGCGGCTTGCTCGTTCTCTTCACGTACCTTTGCTTCACGTGCTTTGGTTTCCGCTTCGATTGCTTGGCGTTCTTCCGCTACTCTAACCTCAAATTTTGCCATATTCCAAGATTTACGGAGTGCATCGGCAAATGTCGGGTACTTCGCACGGGCGTTTTTGTAAAGGTTGTGCGCTCTCTTCATTATCTTGCTTAAATCGTAACGTGCCATATCTTTTTTATTTATTACCATTATATTTTTATTTAACGATACAAATATAACTATAAGTATAATGCAAGGCAAGAAAAAACACAAAAAAATTATCAACGAAATATATTTTTATACCGTTTATTATAATTATAAGGTAATCATTTATATATTTGCAAGTGTAATAAACTTATAAACATGGTTATATGGCAAACTTTAGAATTAAGGAGTTATGCAAAGAAAAAGGTATAACTCAAAAGGAATTGGCGGAAAAAATAGGTTTAACTGCTATTGGATTAGCTAAAGCAAGTAGCGGAAATCCAACTATAGAAACGCTTGAAAGAATCTCCCAGGGGCTAGGTGTTCCCGTTACTGATTTATTCGAGAAAGACAGTCAAATCAGAACTATAATCTGTCCGCATTGTAAGCAGCAAATTCCAATAGAGGCAGAGATTAAGGTCGTTTCTAATCCGTAGGTTAAATGCAATGTCCCCTATATTGTAAGCAGTATAGGGGATTTTGGTGCTCTTAATTTAGAAAATATCTGCAAAGGTTGTATTTTATTTTTGATTTTTGTACGTTTGTATATTGTTAAACTTAAAATTGTATAATATGAAACCTATTCACATTGTATTATTTATAGCAATTGCAGCTATAGCTTTATTACCTCTGTATAATATTGTACATCAATTCCTAAAAGAAAAAATATTCTATCTTTTTCAAAGAGGACATATTACAAATTGATATTGGGAATTGCGCTAATTGCGATTGTTTTTGTTACCTATGATACATATCAAAAGAATGAAGCAAAATATAAAGATGAAGAAACGGCTATAGCTATTGAAAAAAAGAAATTGTATGATGCATATAATCATGCAAAAAAAGCTATCTCAAAAATGTTAAAAGCTCCATTAACAGCCCAATTTGCCGATCCCCAAAAGGGAGATATAGTAAGATATGAAATTCTCGATAATAACAAAGTATTAATAAAGTCGTATGTTGATTCTCAAAATTCTTTTGGTGCTATGCTCCGAATGGAATTTGAATGTATTGTCGATGAATACGGAACTGTCACAAATATAAAAACATCAGAAAGATAATTATAAATTCTCCTTTTTTTATAGCCTCCACAAAATCCACATTTTGGATTTTTTCACGTGCGTAATGCCCCCCAAAAAAATCTTTGTAGCAATAAAAAGTGAAAGCCGGAGAGGGATATTCTCCGGCTTCTTCTCACACGTGTAATGACCGTGAAAAAATCTTTGAAAGCATATCAAATAATGTATTCTTCATTCAAACGCTTTATAGCCTTTTTTATTGTTGAGGCTGATAACTTATACTTGTTTGAAAGAAAAGCCCTGATTTCGGCTTCTTTTCGTCCTTCTGCAAGCATATCTCTATACTCATAAAACATATCAAGATACATTATATCATCTGCGCTCACTCCGTTTCTGTTCATTGTAGCGAGTAGAAAGCGGCTTGATGCTAAAACCTCATATACTTTCATCTGCTTTTGGGGTATAAGGTAAGAAATCAAAGCCTTTAAACTCTTTACTGTTGATGGTATGAGTTACCTTTTGTTTATCAGAAAGACCTATAATCCGAGAAACTATATTGGGATTAAACGAACCAACAATAGCACCTTCTAATTGTTGTGTCCTGATGACATTCTCTATGCGTGTAATGACTACGGAAAAATCTTCATGACTACCTTTTTTAAAATCGTTCCAAAAGGACTTACTAACATCTAAATAAGCCATTAACCCGGTCAGAGAGTAAGGACGTTGTGTAGGGCTTTCTTCTTTTTCCTTTATTTCTCCTTTCGTTTTATTCTTGATTACTTTCCATGGAGTTCTGTCACAATAGGCAAAATACTCACAGGCTGCTTCCCACAACTGTTCCGGAGAAGCAAAGCGCTTGCTTCTCCCATGCCTGTTTCTCAACTTCCAAAATAGGTTTCCTTTAGGTGCAGACATAACTAATGTTC
Organism: Bacteroides sp. BFG-637; assembly: GCF_024793605.1. Lineage (NCBI taxonomy): Bacteria > Pseudomonadati > Bacteroidota > Bacteroidia > Bacteroidales > Bacteroidaceae > Bacteroides > Bacteroides sp. BFG-637. The sequence goes on from NZ_JANUPD010000002.1 coordinate 2,937,945, forward strand.
TTTCAATTGTTTGATTAAATCTGCTTCTTCCTGATTCTTGACTACAACGGTCAATCCGGTAGAAACTTCTCCGGAATGCTCGGTGTTCTGTTTGTTCTTCCACCTGTCAGGAGCAAGGTTTGTGAGAAGGAATATTCCGGCTCCCACATTAGGCTCAACACGGACATTTTTTCTAACTTCCTTTTTCAACTTCTTTTTCTTGCCTTCCATATAATATTCGGAAGAAACTTGTTCGTATTCATACCCGATGGCAGACCTTGCAAGGGAAGAAACTACATTACGTTCTAACCCGTTTTTGAAATCTTCTTTCGCCTTTTTTATAGCAGTCCCGAAAGTTTCATTTTCCATCCACCGGTAATAGGTACTCTTTCCGATTCCCATTACATTACAGAAGTCAATAAGCTTTGCACCACCATAATCTATAAGTCCGTTTTCACATATCCAGTCAACGCACTTTTGAATTGTCTCTTCATTAAACTTTGCCATATCTTCAATAGTTTTTGATTAATATATTATAAGCTTTCCAGATTTTCAAGTACTTCAACCCGTTTTCCAACTGTGTTTATCTCGGTGACGGAAACCACCGGATTAGGCATCATCTGGACTCCTTTTGCAACTGCCCTAGCAAGCATATCCTCTCCCATGGTCTGGTTACTTGATGCAGTGATGTTTATTGGCACTCCTCCACCCATTTGGTTAAATGAGGAAAGGATCGGAGCAAACAATTCTGTAGCTCTCGCTGTCATTACCGATTCTCCGTTACTTAGTTGTGCCGGTATGCTATCACTCGTTCCAGTTCCCGGTCCGGTAACTAAACCACCAGTGGCAAATTTGGCGGATTTAATCGACTTCATAGCAGTTCCCATAACAGCAGTAACAGCACCAACAACTGTTCCAATAGCCACTAACATATCTATCCATGTTGCGCTCGAACTGGTAGCCGTTTTAACTGCATTTGCAATAGCTACTCCCTGCGCTATGGCAACCTCTGCAATCGCTAATAGTTTTGCGGCACGTGCCATTTCTTCATTAGTTTCTCCGGCCAACTCCAATAAAGAAGAAATTCCTCCGATAATACTTCCGATTGCTTCCGCTTTTTGCTTCTCTATTTCTATCTCTTTATCTGCAAGTTCTTTTTCTGCATCAAGATAAGCATTTTTAAGCTCCAGCTTACGAAGATTGAAAGCCTCTATACTTTCCCCTTCCATTTGTTGGATGGCATCTAATTCCTCCTTTCTTTGCTTTAACCTGATACGATAAACTTTCGCTTCATCATTGTACACTTTTGCAATCTCGGTTTCATAGCGAAGTTTCATTGCATCCTGTTGCTTTTTCAGCAAGTCCGCATCATGTTGTTTTACAAGATCATCAATTTTCTTATTATATTTTTCACGGATGGCAAATTTCATCTGTTCGGTAAGCTCGGTATTAGAAAGGTCTAAATCCCGTTGCGCAATTAATTGCTGCATCTTCAGTTGATATTCCTGTTCGCTCCCTTTCTTGATATATTCAAGCTGTATTTCCTATAAGCTTCTGGCGGTTGGCAATTTCCTTCTGCAATTCTTCATCGGATAACTTCTTTAGTGCCTGTTGTTTTTGTGCTTCTAATGAAGTGATTTGCTTATTGATGGCCTCTTTTGCTTTAGGTGTCAAATCCTCCTCCGTTTTAATACGCTTTTTAAGGTCTTCTATCTGGCGGGAATACTGGAGTTCGATCTCTTCCGTTTGGCGTTTCCGGTTATCTTTTATCAGTTTTAAAGCTTCATCTTCTGCTTTCCTCAATTCGGCAATTTCTTTCTTTTTTGCCTCAATATTGGCTGCACTGGTGATAACTCCTTTTGCTTTGCCTGTAGGCTCATAATTCGTTATATCATTTATTTGCTTTCTTAGAGATTCAACAACAGATAATTGATTCATTCGCTCTTTCCAAGACTTACTAATATCCTGATTTATTTCTTTATTAGTACGATCTAAGCCTAGGCCTTGTCTAATAATTGAAGCATCTTTTAGTTCTTTATTGTATTTCTCGTTTATGTCTATGGCCTTTTTGAAAGATTCTTCCTCTTGTGCCAATGATAATTCGAGAATCTTTAGTTGATCTTGTTTTGCTTTCTCTAAAGCTTCATTGTCGGATATTCCCTGTTTAATATATTCTTTCCGGGCTTTTTCTATATCAATATACTTCTTTTTTGCCATATCTGTCCCAATAGTCTCTCCTAATCGTTTTGCAATGGCTTCTTCTCTATTGGATATAGTTTCTACGGTATCAAACAGCCCTCTAACCTCTTTAATTAGTTCTGAAAGAACGGAGTTCACAAATAGCTTAATCTTAGTTGTCATTTTCTCAAATGATCCTCCGGTAGCATCAAACAACAAAGCAATCTCTTTTGTTAATTCGGTTTGAGAATTAACTAAATCTTCTTCGATACGCCCTAACTCTCCGGCCTTAGCTTTCACTTCGTCCAAATTGGTAGAAATATCTTTCAGTGTCCGGATATACTTCAAACCTGCATCTTCTCCCGGCCCGCCAAATATATCAGCAATAGCAGTTCCAACAGCAGCGGAGCTTTCCGGAAGCTCATTCAATTTTTCAGAAACGAGTTGCATAACCTCAAAAGTAGTAATAGACCCGCTTTGCAACTCCTTTTGTATTTTCTTCGAATTTAGCCCGATTCCCTCTAGTGCTGCAGCGGTGGAATCTGTCATTTCTCGGAGCCGTATATTTGCTTCTTTAATTGTATCTATACCTTTATCGGAGAATATACCCTGCTTATTGGTCTCTGCGATGATGGCTACAAACTGATCGGCCGATATTCCTGCCTCTTTAAAATATGCCGGGTATTCTTTCAGGCTATCCAGAAATTCGCCATTCGCATCTGCTCCTGCTATAAATCCGTCCTTTATTATTTGCAAAGCCTTCTCGGAAGTGATACCAAATTGTTTTGATACTGTATTAGCGGAAATAAGCACTTCTTTAAAGTCTTTCCCGTAATAGTCTGCCAGAGCTTGCACTTCGCTTCGATAAGCCTTCAAATCATCCCCTGATTTATCTGTGAATTGCCTTGTTAACTTTGTAGCCTCAACCAAACCTTTATTATAATCATACCACCATTTAAAAACGACGCCAGCACCCGCTATCCCTGCGATACCTAAAAATACTTTATTCTTTAAAAGGGAAGTTAGAGTATTCCCGAAAGCGGAAGCTTCCGTTTTTAGATTGGAGAAAAGGCCGGAACCGCTTTTGGCATTGTCTGCCATACGTAACAGGGAATCAGCAAAAGAGTTATTCATTCCCAGAGCGTTTTTTATAGCTTCTTCGTAGTTCCCGACGTTTCGATAGAAACGTTGAGTTTCTCCTTCCGCTTCTTTGAGTGAATCCGTTATACCATTGATCTTGCTTTTAAGCTCTTGCCCTCTGCTTGCTTTTCTTTCTACTTCTGAAAGGCTGTCATACTCTGATGTAAGATTGGATAATTGTGCCCGGAGTTGCTTTAAACTACCTGTTTGCTCTTTTTCAATCTTTATATTATTTCTAACATCTTTAGTAAGCGTCTGAACCACGTCTTTAGCGTGCATCATTTTTTTTCTGTTTCTACGAGCTTGGCATTATACTCCTCTTGTGATATTTTCTTGTCTTTCAAGGCCTTTTTATACTCTGCCTCTTCTTTCTTCAAGTCATCAATAACCGCCCGGTATTTTGCAATGTTCCGGATCGCATCATCATATCGAACTTTTATCTCTAATACTTTTTCTACTGTATTTTCATTTTTCATAACTCTTTTCTATTTTTCGGTTAATACTCCGTTACTTGCAAAAAATAAAGCCATAACAAGGGCTGGGAAAGTTTTACTATCCCCTTTGATATTCAGATTATCCAAGAATGAAAGCATTTTTTTACGTTTTTCGGAATCCGGCTCATGTTCATTTATCAGATTCTCGATCATTGATAATGTTGATACAGCCTCCATCCGGTTGTTTTGGATTAATTCTGTAACCCGTTTGCCTTCTGCTACTACTTTCTGAATAGTAGTTTTATACTCTTTAGCCATCTTGTCAAAAGCCAAAGCTAATTTCATGGCTTCTCTGTTGTTTAATAAATCTTTTTCTGTCATAATCATTTCATATTAAATCATTAAATTACAAATCTCCCAGATGATCCAGAGCTTCGTCCGGTATTTCCATATTTATAGCCTCCTCCATAGAGATAGAATGTCCCAAATACTCTTCTAAAAGCATTTTTCTAGTTTGATTGGCCTGTTCGGTAATGCTCCGAACTTTTTCTTCTACATTTTCTTCCATGACATTATAGTTTTAAAAGTTTACACTCACATATATTGTTTTCTCTAGTCGTTATCTCTATGATAGCCAGATAACAACCATATTGAGCCAAATAAACCGGTATATCCATCTCTAAGTCCCGTAATTCGATACTGTTAAGACGGATATACTCGGTCACTACCTTTGCATTATTGATTAGTCCTTTGTACGTCTGATAGTTATTTGCAATTAAGGTAGTCCATTCTAGCCCCTTGAATATTCCCTTCGTGCCATCAAGCAATAATATCCGGGGATTTGTTTTATTATATTCCAGCTCTCCTTCCTCGTTATAAGAATACAGAGGAATATAAGCAACGCCTCCTTTTGTACTGCAGGCGGAGAAAGGCAAAGTGATGGCATCACGTTCGTATTCTATCGTGGCATCATCAACCTGGATATTTCCGTCATAATTTCCCATGACATTATCATCCTCTTTATACCGGAACCAGTTGTTTTGAGCTATGTTATCAAGGGTGTACTGTAAGTTTCTAGGCGTTACGCTATTATAAGCCATTATCACACGATTCGTCCAGTCTACAGCTTTAGATTTGTTTGCAGACAGATTATCAAAGGGAATAAACTTGATCCCGTTTTCGCCATCCGGTAAAGCAAACAGACCGACCATTGAGGCAACGGCTTTAATAAAGTCTATTTGCTTGATGTCCGGAAGATTGGGAACTAAGGGGAATTTCTCACCTAATACAACATCTTCTTCCCGTTCCGTTATAGTTACCGACAAACTCCCTGATACACTATTTATCGGCTGTTGTCCGTTTCCACTTGATATTATAAAATATCCATCTTTATAGACTGTAGCAGAAGTATCAAAGCTATAAACTAGCCGAATATATGGCGGTTCTATATATGCAGCCGGTTTATATATATTTATTATTTCTTCCTGTTTGGTCGGTGTACTATAAACTGTAATTTGAAAAGGAGTATTTAAATAATCAATTCCCTGTGAATAAGTGTATGAAACTTCTATTGTTCCTTTCAGTTTCAATGTTGAATCAAATTTCGGGTAAATATCCCGGCTCCCGTTAGTGCTAACATACTGTTGGGTACTATCTCCTATAGCTTCAAATTTGATTATTGATGAATCATACCCTGTTACTCTTAAAGTCATTGGGTAGGCATCATATATCGCTTGCGAATCATTCCTTGTCAAAAGAGGAATAATCATTTTGTTTATGACAGTAAGTTTGTCAGCAGGGAAATTAAACGTTACTCCGCTTTGCTCCTGAATCTTGTCTAAAATCCATTTCACAGTAACTACCGGATGATACCACACGTTCGGATCATCGGAGTTAAACCCATAGTCAATAAGTGGAAATTGTGCTGAATTGCTTCCCTTATTACTCCATACTACCCAATCCACGCCCTCTACCGTCCCGTGAGTAATATCCGTTAGCTTCTTGCCATCGTTTACCACGCCAGCAAAGTTTGTGACGTTTCCCCATGTAAGAGCAACCTCTATTGTTTCGCCAGTTGCTAGCAGTACTACATTGGCATTTTTAATCATCTCAATACCATTCCGTAATAACGTCCCCTTATGTTTTAGGTAAGGATAACGGCTTATTGAGCTGGGAAGATGTGAACACTCAATCAAAGCCAGATTCTTTGCCGTTTTAGGCAATCTGATCGTATAACTCCTATTACTTATAATTTTACTAATATCGGTTAGCAGGTTACTCTTATAACTCAAAGTAATATCCGTCTTGTTAAGATCGGCCTTTGTCTTATTGATATATAATTCGTCTCTTGTCATAATGTAAAAAAATGATGATTAATAATTTATTTAGTTGAGTAATATTCTATTAACTCCTACAAATGTGAAATCTCCGTTTTGGTCTACTCTAATCCAGTCGGGTACATCACCGAACATTTCTTCAAACTTGGCTTTGCCTATTGTCTTTTCTGCCATATCTTCGACAGATTGATAACCGTTGGCCTTGGCAAAGTTTGCATCAACTCTGATCTCTATAATTCCGCTACCGTCTTTCCAGCATCGGAAAGTGATAGGTAGACTACGAAAATTCATTTGAATTATATCGTATCTTTCATTTTGTTCTACTATCTTCTTCATAATTGCCTTTATTTGGTATAATGTTTGCGTCTAAGCTGTTTTTCTCGCTCCATACGATAGATTGTTCATTCAAGAAAAGAAAATGCCTAATTCGCAAACCCTTTTTATTTATATTCCTGTTTCATGTACTTAAACACTTTCTTCATTGCTCCTTTACCGTCTCTAATACACCATGCAGATACGCCAAACTGTGAATCTCTGGGATAATATTCATAGGAGTACCCGCTTTTTGTTTTCCCAAAATTGGATCGGAATACTTCAAAATATACTATTCCCTCCGGTGTGGTTCTTCGATAACAGTACATTCGGTTTTTTCTGTTTTTGAATACTAATTCGAAAGAATCACCGAACTTTTTAAACTCTGCCTTCAATGATGAAGGCTTAACTATCCATAATCCTTTCATATTCTTTTCACGTTTGCAATATTTTCGATTTTCTCCGTAAAGATGAACATCTTATCATCCCGCAAAAGAAAATGGCTTAAATCGCTTTATTTTGGCTGAATATATTTTTTTGTTCGTTTATCTCTTCCAGACCAAATTCTACTCTCGGATTCCGTTGGTCTATCCGCTTCTCCGCATGAATCTCAAAACAAAGGCTGTCGTTTGTAATAGCCTCCACCATTTGCAAGCAATCAAGGATCGTTTTTAAGGCATTATCCAGATCGAAGCGAATACTTCCATGCCAAACACGGATAAATAGCTTGAAACGACCGGAAATGTGCCTTCCTCGATACTTCTTGCATTGTAGGCAGAAGGATTTCTCATACTCCCTGATCCGGTCATTTTTGATGATCCGTTTCTGGCCATCTTTGCCCGGCACGGCTTGATAGTTGTTTGCTTTCGCTATCACTTGCCCGTAGATTGTTTCTATTTCCATAGCTAGAAGGGATTGTTTTCCGTATAACCTTTCGTATCGTAGTCAAATATCTTAGTTAGGGAACCGTTATGCTTGAATTTGACTGTTCCGACAGAACCGTTTCGATGTTTGGCTATAATCAATTCACCATAGTTGTGAATCTCACGTCCGGATGAATCATTGATACTAATCCCGTAATATTCCGGACGATGAACAAAAATCACTATGTCTGCATCTTGCTCAATGGCTCCTGATTCCCGAAGATCGGCAAGAATCGGTTTCTTGTCTGGTCTCTTGTCTACTTCCCGGTTGAGTTGAGACAGAAGGATAACAGGTACATTCAATTCTTTAGCGATAATCTTTGCCTCCCGGGACATTCGGGCTATTTCCTGCTCTCTGTTTCTAGTTCCATTCGAACTTTCGGTTATCAGCTGGAGATAATCAATTATCACCATCCCGCATTTATTTTGCCGGTGGAACATGCGACACATTGCCCGGATATAACTCATACTTATAGCCGCATTATCGTTTATTGTTATCGGTAAAGTGTATAAAGTTCCCCCTACTGCCTTATCTATTTGCTGTAGCTCATCTTGGCTTATATTGCCGGACCTTAATTTGCTGGGGTGTACATTGGATTCCGAAGCTATGAAACGCTCATACAGGCTTATAGAATCCATTTCTAAAGAGAAAATGACTACCGGAATGCCTTGCTTAGCTGCCGACTTTCCAAAATGTAAAGATACGGCAGTTTTCCCCATGGCCGGACGTGCTGACAATACAATCAATTCGCCACCATGCAAACCGGAAGTCATATCGTCAAGGTCCTGTAACCCGGTTGTTATTCCTGTCTGCTGCCCGCTGCTATACAGTCCCATTTTCCGATCTATGTTTTTTAATGCGAATTGTGCAATGTCTTTGAATGATTGGGCTTCACTTTTCCCAATCAAATTCTGTTGCATCTGTTCCAGTGCTTTTCCCGCATTGAAAAGGACGTCTCCGATATCTTCCGTATCATCATAGGCTTGTTGTTGGAGTATATGGGATAATTCAATAGCTTTCCGTTGTAGATATTTCTGTTTAATCATGAGAGCATGTTCTACAGCATGGAATGAGTCGTAGCCGTGATTCAAAGTTTCAGCAATGAAGTGGGGCGGAACTTCTTCTATCTTTCCCATCGAACGTATCTCATTCGTTACTGACACTATATCACATGGTTTATTGTTTGTATGGAAGCGACTGGATAGCTTCATACAATATTGCATTCCGGATATCAAAAAACATGTCTGTACTTAGATCGGAAGATATAGCATCAAATACTTTATCGCCTCCAAAGCCAAGGAGAGAACCGTTAATGGCTTGTTCCGCTTCTGGTGCGTTCGGCATTCCTTTAACTTGGGATAATGTAGACTTGTTTGTTTTCATCCTGTACCTCCTTTCTTCCGTGATTCTGCCACCAATAAGTAAACCTTCTCTTTGCATCCGATATATTCGATATACTCCGTTCTTCTCCGATTGAAACGATATAAGCAATGAACTTATCTAACTGGTCGGGAAGCATAGAAATAAAAGACACGCCTAAAGTAGACTGCATACAAACAGATTCTTTCCATGTTTCGTCAGATAGTAGTTGCTCTTTGATTGATTGAAGGTCGAGAACTTTATTCGCTCCCTCTCTCACACTCTCTCCATTAAGAGAGAGAGTATCACTAACACTTACACTATCACTTACACTTACAGTTGACGTTCGTTTACGGTCGCATACGGTCGTTGTCGTTCGTTTACGGTCGTTCGCTTGATGTTTTCTGCTTTCTGCACTTTTGAGAGCGGCTTCTTTCCGTTGTTTGATAGCAGCATCATATTTGCCTATATTACGGTCAATAGCCGGTTTAAAGATGGAGAACATTGCATTGACTACAGTATTGTCTGTTTGCGGCATTTCTTCTGTTCTAACATAGTCGAATATTGCTTTGATGAGTTCGCCTGCAATGTCGTTGGGCTGTCCGTCGAACGCATCTTCCCATTCTGTATAAAGTACAAATGATTTTCTACTCATTGATACCTCCTTCCCAGTTAATAGACATTTGCCGTTTGTCTGGCTCTAACCAATATAGTTTTCTTCTATCGTCCAGACGAATGTCTTTAATATCCCAGCCTTCATCATTACGGAGGGTGGAGATTACACGTCTGGCGTCATTCGAATTTGTTTCAGCGTTGATTTCTCTTGCCGTTACTTTCCGGCCAGATAAGAAAATAGATCGTACCTGTTGAATTATTCGAGATGATTTGTTATCTTTGCTCCTGTTGTTGAGGAGATTGGCGGTCGTTGAGGCTGCCTTTTTCTTTTCTTCCATAGCTAGCCCCTTTCTTATTTACGTTTAGAAACAATATAATCAGCTGCTTTTTGTTCCAGCTCTTGGTTAGTCGCTATTTTGTTTTGCCTCATCCAGTCCTCTAACTCTTTTCTATCAAAATAGACTTGTTTCCCTTTTGGCTTATAGTGTGGAATTTGATGATAACACGTTAATTTATAAAGATGGCTCCTACTTAATCCGGTAAGGAGTACAACATCTTCAAAGCAAAGTACATTTTTAGCTGCTAATAGGCTGTATCGCTCTATTCTATCCAACTGTTGTTTCAATTCTTCTGACATTCTACGATAATTATAAAATTAAACATTATTGGGCGTGTACTTTGCCCGGATGTTTTGTAATTACATTGCAAATATCAGAAGGATAGGAAATAAAAAAGCCCTATATAGTGCCTATTATAGTGCCTATATAGGGTTTATTATAGTGTGTTATAATATACACTATAGTGATGCTAATGCTTGATTATCATGTTATTCGAATATTTTTATAATTTCTTTTTCTCTGTCTACTTTTCCAAACCGCTCCTTGCTTTCTCGCCTTGTTTGTGCTAGGTGTGCTACATTCCAAAGTGTTTCAAAAGTTTTCCATTTATGTTTAATTTTTAATTTCTCACTGCATATTTCAGCAAATAAAGCAATTTGATATTTAGTTGTTCCCTTAACCCATTGGAAACGGTCATCCATAAATCCCGCTTCTATTGCTTTAGAAAAATATTCCTTTGCCTGTTGAGTATTTAATTCTTCAGGCAAAATATTATTATTAATTGGAGTAGCTGGTTGATCGTTTAAATGATGTTTTTGCATTTCAATCTCCCCAGTAGGTTTTATTGATATTCTTTGAATATTGGGATCGGATAGGGTAATAGAGATTGTATTCCCTACATTGTTGTATGTAGACTTGTTATTCCCGCCAATAGAACCAAAATTTATATTGGAGTTGATATTAACCATTTTCCTCTGAATATTTTGGGATCCGCTTTGTACACCGTAATTATTTTCATGTATATAATTCATTACTCCATAATTTTTTTGTACTACATTACCTTTGTTTTCTCCTATTATCATACCGGAGTTAACAATGTTTCTATCATTAGTGTTTATTAGTTTACTCTTCTCGATTATCCATCTTTCTATAAATTGTAAGTCTATACTGCTCATTTTTAGAGACTTTCCTAAAGTACTTGATATATCATCAAAAGCACCTTTTATTACTAGAATAGCATCTTTTTCCTCCCAGCCTTCTTTTAGTAAAGTTATAAAATAACATTCTAAGTCATTGTTTATACTGGAGACGTTATGATTTCTTCTGCTTATTTGCCTTGCTGTCAATTCTAAAGCCACTTTATTTATATTCATGATCCTATATTATTTTATTATACTTGGAATTGCGTTTACTGCATCTCTTTTTTTCTCATTGATTACATCTGCATAAATTTGTGTAGTTTTTATGTCAGCATGTCCAAGTAATTTGCTAACTGTATAAAGGTCTGCTCCGTAAGTTATGCTTAACGTGGCGAATGTATGGCGGCTTACATGAAAAGTCAGGTTCTTTGTTATTCCCGCATCTTTAGCCCAAATTTTAAGAAGTTTATCTATATAGCTATTATCTGGAAGCTTGCCAAAAACAAAATCTATATCGTTTCCTTTTGGGGGTAACTGTTTGATGGCCTCTGGGCTAATAGGTAAATATAAAGTGCCTTTTGTTTTTTTCTGGGTTATTTTTGCAAAGATATTCCCTTTGCTGTCCTGTTGGAAACTGTTCCACTGTAAAGACCGGACATCGCTAATTCTTAACCCGCATAAACAGGCAAAAAGGAAAGCACGTTTAAGATTATCCATTCTAAACGGTGTATCTGCTAATCGCTTAACTTCATCCAGTACAAGGAATGTACATCTAGGGTCTGCCCGTTGTGGTCTTTCTCCTTTCTCTAATCTGTCTACTGGGTTGAATGGTATTATCTCTTCTCTTTCAGCCTTATTTAACAGAAGGTTTAATTTATTGAAGTAATTCCATTGTGTTCCCTGGGCTAATGTCCGTTCACTTTCTTTTACCGCTTTGGTTGATACTTTGGCGACTTTTAAATACTCTGTGAAATCTGCGAGGAATTTCCGATCTATATCTTTAAAAGTGATGTTCTCACCCTTGTATTTTAATAGATGGTATTTTAATCCCTGCATGGTGCAAATATAACCGTTATATCCTTTTGTGTCTTTGGGTAGGTTATCAACAAAAGAATCAATATAGTTAATGAAATTTGCTTTAGACTTGACGGAACTTGTTTTGAATCCGTGTTCTTCGTTTTGTAATTCTACGATACGCTTTGCCTTGATAGCATTGGCAAGTTTGAGCGTTTGGATATTTTTTTCTTTATCCTCTTTGGTACGTTCTGGAACAATGTAGAGTTTTAAAAATTCTCGTATTCTTTTTCCATCATAGTAACAATCTAAATACAATGATTCGTTTTCGTTCGCTAGTTTTTTTGTCCGTAACCGAATCGGCTCTTTGACTTTAATCTGTTTTTTCATACGTCATTAATTTATCACCGATGCAAATATAATTAATTATTTTAAACTGGGTGACAAACTAGTGACAAAAAACGACTAAAAAAGAACCAAACAAAAGAAAGTAAATGCTATTTCTAAATGATGTCTAAATGAAATATAATTGACTGAAAAATAGTAGTTTATTTTCTTATTTTTAGCTCTTTTTTAGTCGTTACTTACGAACTTGGAAAAGTGTGTCCGCTGATTACTCGCATGTTAATAAGGCTTGCATGTCAATATTAGTTGCAGGATTCATAATAAATACCTGTAGGATAAACTTTTTCAGTTCGCTCATTAAAACTTCTTTCTCGGAAAGTGTTCCAGTTAGATGTAGCTCATCCCGCTCCTGATTAAATTCCAGTTGCTTCCAAGCGTACAATAAATAGTAAATACGGTCTTCTGTATGCGTGCATTCAAAAGAATTAGACAGAAGTAGATGACCCCGTTCAAAGCAATAGATGTCAATACCGTCTTTGCGTACAGAAGCATACATCTTCTTACTGTTTCCTAATCTGCTTTTTACAGAAAAATAATCGATAAACGGAGTAGATTGAGAATAAAAGCGAGCTTCGGGATATTGTTCATTCAAAAAGATCTGTGTGCTTTTGTCTATACCGAAAATGACAGCTACATTATTCTTTCTTAGAATATTGTAGAGTACCGTTTCGTTTTCTTTTTTCTGATGATTGTGATAAAATAGAAGTTCCGCCTGTTCCTCTTCAAAAAGGTCTAATGGCACGATTGTAAAACGTTTACTTGCCATCATAATGTTTACCCGTTTGTAAGGATGATTGAGGAAGTCCGATTCGTGGAAGACTGCCTTTAGATTTGCTGTTAGGGATAGAGAAGCGTCTATCTCTTTCTCTATGATTGAAAGCGAATCGTCATGAATCGGGTTATAGATAGAAAAAGAAAATCCATCCGTACTAAGACGGATGGATAAAGTATATTGTTTTGATTTAGTAAAATCAATCATTATTCCCAGTTACCAGCACCATTGTTCGGAGTATCGATAGAACCTACCATCAAACCGCAGTATCTACCCAATTTGCTCTGAACATCTTTTAAATTAATAATCTCTTGCTTGTCAAGTCCGTTCAAATAAGTTTCATACGGAGCTTTTACTTCAAATAAGTATACAGGAGCACCGGATTTAGCAGTATCGTTTTTTACATTCATTTCGAATTGAGCACCACCTCCGTAAGGGATGTATCTCATAGAATCCGGGTTGAATCCTTTCGGGAAAATAGTATCCATAACAGCTACCCACATAGTGTCACGTTTGAAGTTTTCAAGTCCCCATTTCTTAACTTCATCATATTTGCCTGTCTTCTTTGCTTTTTCGATGATAGCCATAGCTTTCTTTTCAGTCAGTCCGTCTTCCAATTGTTTGTCGGTCAACATTCCCATCTTCATAACGAACGGCAATTTTTGATTTTTAACGAAGTCAATCAATGTGTCAAATTTGTCTGTATACATTCCGCGGTGCAGCGTACGGTATTCCTGCTGTGCCTTACGGATGTCGATCAAACGGGCAATGACTGCTTTTTCTCTGTCTTTTTTAGCGTTTTCAAAATTGATAGGACCCATAATGCTGGTGTAGCAGATGTAAATCAGTGCAGCAGCACAAAGCACCAATACAATATTAAATACTGTTTTCATGATAAATTATGTTTTTAGTTGTTATATTCGCATCGCAAAAATAGAATAAATAAATTTAAATACGATAGTTCCTCGAACTTTTTTCTCGTACAAAAATGATAAATAACTATTTAGAAAGGCAAATTAAGGAAAATTTTCCTTATCAACCAACTTTAGAGCAGGAAATTGCTGTAAAATCTCTTTCAGAGTTTCTGCTGTCCACACTGGCGGATGAAGTCTTTATCTTAAGAGGTTATGCCGGCACTGGTAAAACTTCATTGGTAGGGGCATTGGTGAAAACCATGGATCAATTGCAGCAGAAATCTGTATTGTTGGCTCCTACAGGGCGCGCGGCAAAGGTCTTTTCAACATATGCAGGACATCCGGCTTTCACCATTCATAAAAAAATATATAGGCAACAGTCTTTTTCGAATGAGCTTAGTAATTTTTCGATCAATGACAATCTGGCTACAAATACTTTATTCATCGTTGATGAGGCTTCCATGATTTCAAACGAAGGACTGTCGGGGAGTGTGTTTGGAACAGGTCGTCTATTGGACGATTTAGTGCAATTTGTTTATTCGGGGCAGGGGTGTCGTCTCTTGTTAATGGGTGATACTGCGCAGCTTCCTCCGGTAGGAGAGGAGTTAAGCCCGGCACTTTTTTCCGATGCATTGAAGGGATATGGGCTTGAAGTACGTGAGATTGATCTTACTCAAGTAGTCCGTCAGGTGCAAGAATCCGGAATATTATGGAATGCCACACAGTTGAGGCGATTGATAGCGGAGGATGATTGTTATTCTTTGCCTAAAATAAAAATAGCAGGCTTTCCTGATATTAAACTGGTACCGGGAACGGAACTGATAGAGGAACTGACTAATTGTTATGATCATGATGGTATGGATGAAACGATTGTTGTCTGTCGTTCTAATAAGCGTGCAAACCTATATAATAATGGAATACGTGCTCAAATTCTTTGGCGTGAAGATGAATTGAACTCAGGAGATATGTTGATGATAGCTAGAAATAATTACTATTGGACAGAGAAATATAAGGAGATGGATTTTATAGCGAATGGTGAGATAGCAGTTGTCCGGCGTGTTCGTCGAACTCGTGACATATATGGCTTTCGTTTTGCGGAAGTCACTCTCCGTTTTCCTGACCAGAATGATTTTGAATTGGATGCAAATCTATTATTGGATACTTTGCATTCGGATTCACCTGCATTATCAAAAGAAGACAATGACCGATTATTTTATACAGTACTTGAGGACTATATAGATATTCCAATCAAAAGAGACCGGATGAAAAAGATGAAAGCTGATCCGCATTATAATGCATTGCAAGTGAAATATGCATATGCAATAACCTGTCATAAAGCGCAAGGTGGGCAGTGGCAGAATGTATTTTTAGATCAGGGGTATATGACGGATGAGTATTTGACTCCTGATTATTTCCGATGGCTGTATACGGCTTTTACTCGTGCGACAAAAACATTGTATTTGGTGAATTATCCGAAAGAACAGGTGGAGTGATTAAGATGTTTTTATCTCAAAACTTTTTTAAAAGCCCTTCATTTTTCATATACACATCATGGAGGATTTATTTATAGAACCTTCTTATTACAAACTTACTTTTTGTATTGAGATATTGCAACTTTATTATTAGATGTTATAGAATAATTCTCCATTTCCATTTGTAACATTGATTGTTGCTTCGTCTGAATATTCAAGTCTGGTAATAAATTCGATGCTTTCTTTGTCTAGTTCCAATATGTCGGTGGCATAAACACTAACAGACAGTTTACGGAATCTTCCGTCTTTGTTTGATACTATAATTATTGTTCCAACATTTTGAAAACCTTCTATTTGGGTTCCACTATTTTCTATCGTAGCTTGGGCAATATACAGATTTAGTGAAGATA
Organism: Bacteroides sp. BFG-637; assembly: GCF_024793605.1. Taxonomy (NCBI): domain Bacteria; kingdom Pseudomonadati; phylum Bacteroidota; class Bacteroidia; order Bacteroidales; family Bacteroidaceae; genus Bacteroides; species Bacteroides sp. BFG-637. The sequence goes on from NZ_JANUPD010000002.1 coordinate 2,953,686, forward strand.
CGTTGTATTCACCACCTCCTTGTGTAATACTGATAGTCTCCTTATTTTCGCTACCAATCTTTACTTTTATATTTTCCTGTTCTATTTCTAATTTAGAAATTGGTTCTGTTGTAATTCCCTCCTGTTTGTCATCATTACATCAACCCTACAAGGAGCAGGATAGACATAGCCATTAATAACTTATTTATTGTTTTCATATCTTCAGTTTCATTTTAATAAGTTTATATTATTTCCAGTCTTTGAGAGATTTGATACTGTCGAATACTAGTTCTTCATCCTAGAAAGAGCGAGCTATTCTTTGCATAGTCGGTAATTGCACTGTTTCAAAATTGTCTCAGTTGGAGGCCATAGTAAAAATCATGTGTGAACCGTAAGCATTGGCACGCATACCCCGCAAATTATTTTCTCTTGGAAAAGATTTTTTTTTAAAAAAAGATAAATTGGACTAAGTGTTTATTATTTTAGCATTGTTTTATTAACAGAGGAGGGGAAGTCGACACCATCCTTGAGAGTTTAATAAAATGTATAACCATTAAATAAAATGTATGGAAAGCAAACATTCGCTTCGAAACTCGAAGTTATTTCGGGCTTTATTAGTCTTTTTGTTTTTGGCAGTTCCTGTACAATGGGCTATGGCGCAGTTGACCTTATCAACTCCCCGTACAACTTTAGGCACTGTAATCAAGCAAATTCAATCACAATCAAAGTATCAGTTTTTTTATAATGACAAACTTTCAACCATTACGGTTGAGCCTCTTAAAGTGAAGGACGCTTCTTTGGAGCAAGTATTAAGTACACTCCTTAAAGATAAGGCAGTCTCTTATAAAATAGAAGAGAATATTATTTATTTATCTGAAAAGGGGGATTCTAATCCAGTACAACAGCAAAGTGGAAAAGAACGTACTATAACCGGACAAGTATTGGATTCTAAGGGTGAACCTCTAATTGGTGTTAGTATCTTAGTAAAGGGAACAACAGATGGAGCTATTACGGATTTAGATGGTAATTATAAAATAATCACAAAAAGTAATAATCCTATTATTATTTATTCTTATATTGGCTATAAGACACAGGAGGTGCCTTTAAAAGGGCAGACCTCTATCAATATAACGTTGATGGACGATACACAAGTGATTGATGAGGTTGTAGTTACAGCACTAGGTATCAAACGTTCAGAGAAAGCTTTGAGTTACAATGTAACACAAGTAGATGCCGAATCGGCTTTGGCTGTAAAAGATGCAAACTTTATCAACTCTCTAAATGGAAAGGTCGCAGGTTTGAACATCAACTCTTCTTCTTCCGGTATTGGTGGTGCAAGTAAGGTTGTTATGCGTGGATCAAGAGGTATTGAACAATCTTCCAATGCACTTTATGTAATTGACGGTATTCCAATGTATAATTTAAGTGCTTCAGGTGGTTCTGAAGAATTTCAATCACAAGGTTCCACAGAAGCTATAGCAGATATTAATCCGGAAGATATTGAATCAATGTCGGTCTTATCCGGAGCCGCTGCTGCCGCATTGTATGGTAGCAATGCTGCCAATGGTGCTATTGTAATTACTACAAAGAAAGGAAAAGTTGGGCGTGTATCTCTGACGGTATCCAGTAATACAGAAATGTTATCCCAGTTTGTTATGCCGGAATTCCAAAATCGTTATGGCACATCCGGCACAGATGCCAGTTGGGGAAAGAGACTGAACGATGCCAATTACTATGGATACGATCCTGCAAGTGATTATTTCCAAACAGGACTTATCGGAACAGAGTCTGTAACACTTTCTACCGGAACTGAACACAATCAGACTTATTTGTCTGTTGCTGCGGTTAATTCACGTGGAATTATTTCCAATAATAAGTATGAACGCTATAACTTTACATTCCGTAATACAACTCTTTTCCTAGATGATAAAATGAAGTTGGATGTGGGGGCTCAATATATTATGCAGAAAGACCGTAATATGGTAAACCAAGGTATCTATGCCAATCCATTGGCTTCTGCTTATTTATTTCCACGTGGTAACGACTGGGAAGATTATAAGATGTATGAACGTTATGATTTAGAACGTAACATGTATACTCAATACTGGCCGCAAGGTGGTGGTTCTTTTCGTTTGCAAAATCCTTACTGGATCAACTACCGTAACTTGCGCGAAAATGACAAAGACCGTTATATGTTGAGTGCAGCTTTGAGTTATGATATCTTAAGTTGGTTGAATGTAGCCGGGCGTGTACGTTTGGATAATTCCTATAACACATATACACAAAAATACTATGCTTCTACTATTGAAACCATAGCTGAAGGTAAAAATGGTTTTTATGGAGTAACAAATACTCGTGACAAACAAACATACGCGGATTTGTTGCTGAATATTAACAAGACATTTGGAGAGGATTGGAGCCTGACTGCCAATATTGGTGCTTCCTATTCCGATAATCGTTCTGAAGCTCTTGGTGTCAGTGGACCGATTGCCGCAAACGGTCTTCCTAACTTTTTCACTGTTGCCCAACTGGATAAGGATACAGGTAAACGTGAGGAAACCGGTTATCGTGAACAGACTCAATCTATATTTGCATCAGCGGAAGTTGGCTATAAGAGTACTTATTATTTAACTCTTACCGGACGTAATGATTGGCCGAGCCAACTGGCGGGCCCGAACTCAAAACAAGCATCTTTTTTCTACCCGTCAGTAGGTACTTCTATTGTTCTGTCAGAGTTGTTTAAGTTACCTGAAAGTATTTCTTACTTGAAATTACGTGCTTCATGGGCATCTGTTGGTCTACCCTTCGGGCGTTTCTTAGCATATCCGACTTTCTCTTGGAATACTTCTACCGGAGCGTATTCTTCTCAATCTGCATATCCATTATATGATTTGAAACCGGAAAGAACAGACTCTTGGGAAGTTGGTCTTACTGCACGCTTTCTGAAAAACTTCAATTTGGATGTTTCATTCTACAATACCAAGACTTATAATCAGACTATGGATGCCAAACTTTCTCCAACAGGAGGATACAGCACTTTTTATGCACAGACTGGTAATGTACGCAACCGTGGTGTAGAACTCTCTTTGGGTTACAAAAATACATGGAATAAATTTACATGGAGTTCGAATTATACATTCAGTGCCAATAAAAACAAAATATTAAGCTTGATTGACGGGTATATAAATCCTGTGACAGGTGAAGAGATTACAAAAGACCGAATGGATGTAGGTGGGTTATCAAAGGCTAGGTTTATTTTAAAAGTAGGTGGTTCTTTGGGTGATCTTTATTCACAGTCCGACTTACTCCGCGATTCGAATAATAAGATTTATGTAAATGAAGATGGAAATGTGACAGTAAACGATAAAGTTGATGACATTTATCTAGGTTCTGTCTTCCCAAAAGCTAATATGGCATGGCGTAATGATTTCCAATATGGCAACTGGGGGCTTGGTTTCTTGTTAACAGCCCGTTTGGGAGGTGTTGTGTATTCTGCAACCCAAGCCGTACTTGATTCCTATGGTGTGTCTGAGGTAACAGCGGCAGCCCGTGACAATGGTGGGGTTGTGATAAATGGTAATGATAGAATTGATGCACAAAAATGGTATTCAGTAGTCGGTGCTGACAGTGGTATTCCTCAATACTATACGTATAGCGCCACTAACTTGCGTCTGCAAGAAGCTTCAGTAAGTTATACCATTCCAAGAAAAAAACTGAAAAACATAATGGATATAACTCTTTCATTAGTAGGACGTAATTTATGGATGATTTACTGTAAGGCTCCTTTCGATCCGGAGTCAGTGGCAACTACAGGTAATTATTATCAAGGAATTGATTACTTTATGATGCCTAGCCTTCGTAGCGTAGGATTCAATTTGAAACTTAAATTCTAAAAACTGAAAAGATGAAGAAAAATACAATAATACAGTTTATAGTCGCTGGTTTGTTTCTTTTTGGTACAACTGCATGTACGGGAAACTTTGAAGATTATAATAAGAATCCTCATGAACCGGATCAGAACGATATGGGGGTAGATTGGTATTTAGTGAGGTCATTAGCTCTTAACTTGCAGGATTTAATGATGCCGGAACAAGAAAACTTTTCTCAGTATGTAGACTGTTTGATGGCAGGAGGATTCTCGGGATATGTAGCAGACTCTAATTTGGGAACAGGTTGGTCTGGTCGTTATGCAACTTATAATCCTTCGGATGACTGGAAGAAAATTCCATTTAATGATTTCTATTCAAAGTTCTATCCTGATTATTTTAATTTGAAGAATCAGAGTGATGATGAATTATTCTTATCATTAGCCGAGCTATATCGCATTGTTGTTATGTTACGTGTAACAGATACATATGGTCCTATTCCTTATTCACAGGTGGGAGCCGCTAACGCAATCAAATCCCCTTATGATTCTCAGCAAGCTGTTTATACTAAGATGTTTGAGGATTTGGATAATGTTATCTCAGTATTGAGTAAATATGCTAGCCAGAGTTTCAGTTCAAGTGCAGACAGAATTTATAATGGTAATACATTAGCATGGTGCAAGTTTGCCAACTCTTTGAAGCTTAGAATGGCGATGCGTACTTGTTACGTAGCAGGATTCAATGTGAACGGGAAAACATCGCAGCAGTTAGCTGAAGAAGCTGTAGAAGCAGGTGTAATGACTACCGCCTCTGACGGTGCTTATCGCAAAGTTGCCGATCATAATCCGTGGCAACGTTTTATGGTACTATGGTCTGACGCACGAATCTCAGCCGATTTAACTTGTTACATGAATGGTTATAATGACCCTCGTCGTGAAGCCTATTATGACAAAAGTACTTTTGGTACCGTATCAGGAAATGCATATACGGGAGAAGAAGGTTACGTCGGATTGCGTCGGGGCATTTTGCAGGGACAGTATAATTCTTGGTCACAAGGTTCTTCTTGTATGAAAGTAGCTGCAAGTGATAACATTGTTGTATTCCGTGCTTCAGAAGTTGCTTTCTTACGTGCTGAAGGAGCTCTTCGTGGGTGGAATATGGGAGGCTCTCCAAAAGACCTTTATGAAGCAGGTATCCGTTTGTCATTTGAAGAAAACAATATCAGTAGTGGAGTAGAAAGCTATTTGGCGAATACTGGAAAAGTAGAAGGCTACAAGGATCCATTAAAAGGACAGAGTGGGCAGACTTATGATTATTCCGGTTCGATTAATACTGCTGTTACAGTAGCATGGGCTGGTGGTGACTTTGAGAAAAGTCTTGAACAGATTATTACTCAGAAATGGATTGCCAATTTCCCGAATGGTATGGAATCATGGTCTGAATATCGGCGTACCGGCTATCCAAAGTTGATGCCGATGGCGGCAAATGCCAGCAGTGGTATTGTTGATGATACAGAAGGTGCGCGGCGTATGCCATATCCGACCGACGAATATCGTGAAAATAAAGAAAGCGTGGAGGCTGCTGTTTTGACTTTGACTCAAGAGTCTAAGACTAAAAAAGGAGACTCAATGGCTACTCATGTTTGGTGGGATTGCAAATAATTATATATCAAAAGAAAATTGAACGAATATGAAGAGAAATAGTATATTCAAAACATTGTTTTCTGCAATGACACTGGTTGCTGTAGCATCTTGTTCCGACTGGACAGATGTAGAAAGTATTAAACTAAATACGCCGACTATTGAGGAACAGAACCCTGAGCTTTACGCCCAATACGTAAAGTCTCTTAATGAATTCAAGACATCAGAACATCAGGTTGTGATTACTTCAATTGACAATGTAAGCACTATTCCAACCTCGCGCAGCCAACATCTTACTGATATGCCCGACAGTATTGATTACATTTGCTTGAATAATATCATGGAAGTGAGCGAAGTAAATGCATCTGAAATGGAAGAGGTGCGTCGGTTAGGTACAAAAGTGTTAGGTTTGGTAGATTTCGATAAAATAGAAAGTGCATGGAAAAAAATCCTTGATGAGGAAGCTGCCAATGTACAAACTGTTTCCGATGAAACAGAGAATGAGGGAGAAGAAGAACCTGTTGATAATGCAACACGCTTTATTGAATACTGTAAGAATGAAGTGGCTAAACAAGTTGCAGCAAGCAGTGCTTTGGGAGTAGACGGAATTGTAGCAAACTATACAGGTTTTGACCTTAATTCACTGGTTGAGGAAAGCGAAATAGCTGCTGAAACAGCACGTCAAGCGGCATTTTTTGATGTGGTATCTAATTGGAAAGCTTCAAATATGGATAAAACAATTATTTTCAAAGGTTCTCCGCAAAATGTTATCGACAAGAAGTTATTTGCTGATTGTAAGTATATTATTATCAATGCACATGGTGCCAAGAATCAAAATGAAATGTCATATCTCGTGTTAATGGCATCTGCCAAGGATGTGCCCACTGACCGCTTTGTGATGGGGGTGACTACTCCTTATCTTACCAATTCAGGGAGTTATAATGGGGAACTAGGCGATGGTTCGTCTGCTATCATAGGAGCAGCTCAATGGGCTGTCTCAAAAACTTCTGACTATACCAAGGCAGGAATCTCGATTGATGCAGCGGAAAAAGACTACTTTAATGTTGCCAACATTTATCCGACTATAAAAGAAGCCATTAATATATTGAGTCCAACCGTTAAATAAACAACATTTTATGAAACTAAACAACCTAATAATCACTGCCCTTGCCGGTTTTTCGGTATTTCTCGGCAGTTGCCAGAATAATGATGAAAACGAGCAACACTATGATAACAAGCTTTTCATTTCAGCATCCAACTTTACTAAAGAAATACTTTTTAAAGCTGGTGATACAAATGTGGAAGCTGGTATTTCCGTTGCTATAGCCAAGCCTGAAGAACATGATATCATGGTAACTATGGCACCCGCTCCTGAACTTTTGTCAACTTACAAAATGGCATATTATGATGAAAATGCAATACTTCTGCCTGAAGAGCACTATTCCATGCCTGAAACTACTACAAGCATAAAGTCCGGTAGCATAGTCAGTCCTGAAGTGTTTATTGAATTCACCAATACAGGCGAGCTTGACCTCAAAACAACTTATGTACTACCTGTAACTATTAAATCTGTGGAGGGAATTGGGATATTACAAAGTGCCAAAACATATTATTATGTATTCCGCGGAGCATCGCTCATTAACGTAGTATGTAATATTAGTCGAAATCGTGCTTATCCCGACTTTAATAATGACTCTAAATTCAATAATTTGACAGAGCAGACAATGGAAATTTTGTTCAAAGCTACTTCGTTCCCCAATACATTAAATACATTAATGGGTATTGAAGGTAACTACTTATTACGCCTTGGTGATGCTGGCGTTCCATCCAACCAATTACAAGTGGCTACATCTGGCGGAAATTGTACAAGCACAGATCTCCAGTTTGAAAGTGACAAATGGTATCATCTAGCTGTTACCTTTAATAGGGGTGCCATTAAAGTGTATGTCAATGGAGTAGAGAAACTTTCAGACTCTGTATCTAAAACTTCCGTTAATCTGGGAGCTAAACATACGAATGAAGAAGATGGTTCACGTTGTTTTTGGGTAGGTTACGCTTACTCAAGTGACCGTTACTTTGATGGAGTTGTTTCTGAAGCTAGAATTTGGAACCGGGTACTTACTGCAGAGGAAATCCAATCTGCCAATCATTTCTATACAGTAGAACCTGATTCAGAAGGACTTATCGCTTATTGGAAATTCAACGAAGGCTCGGGAACTGTAGCAAAAGATTACAGTACGAGTGGCTATGACTTGACAATTGAAAACGAACCTAATTGGGTGTCCGTCTCATTACCTCAATAATAAACTCATAAAATCTCAAATATGATAAATAATATCAAACATAGTTTTCTGCCATTGGCAATGTTTGCCATGACAATTTTTACATCTTGTGAAGATGATATTGTAGTAGGAAGCAGGATTGATGAATCTCCTTATCTAACATCCACGCAGTTAAACGGTTTACTACTGGATGAAAATACTAATAAAAACAGTTCTGTTGTGGAGCTCCGTGACAATGAACACAGTACTAACGTAGTGTTTCGGCTATCCAAACTTCCTCAAAAAGGAGTAGATGTTCAAATAGCTGTTGATGAATCATATGTGGCTACTTATAATGCTGTCCATGAGACTGATTTCAAAGCCTTTCCCGCAGCCAACGTCAAAATAGCCAATAATGGTACTTTTGTGCTTGCGCCGGATGATAAAAATACTCCGAGTGTAAAAGTAACTCTCACCGCATTCGAAGGAATGAAAGAAGATGAAACATATATCATTCCTTTGACAGCTACATCAACAACAGAAGGAGTTACATTGACCGAATCATCCAAACATATGGTACTTCTTGTGCAAGATTACCGTAACAAGCCTAACACCAACAAAGGAAAAGATGCGGTACAGATGGTACTTTACTTCGAGATTAATGATACCAATCCACTCAATGCACTGGAGTTTCTGACAGAAAGTGGTAAGTATTATTTTGATCATATAGTGCTTTTTGCTGCTAACATTAACTGGGATCCTGAAAAGAAGCGTGTGTATCTGTCAAACAACGAAAATGTTCAATTCTTGCTTGACAATAATGACAAATATCTACAACCACTTCGTAAGGTTGGTATGAAAGTCATCATCAGTATCTTAGGTAACCATGATGAAGCAGGAGTAGCCCAACTTTCGGATATGGGAGCTAAAGAGTTTGCTAGGGAATTGGCAGCCTATTGTCGTGCATACAATCTGGATGGTGTTGCTTTTGACGATGAATATTCAAGCTCACCGGATTTATCTAATCCATGGCTTGCAAGTCAGTCTGCCTATGCAGGTTCACGGTTAATGTATGAGTGCAAATTGGCGATGCCTGAAAAGATTGTTTCGCTCTACAATCTTGGAGCAATGTACTCAAATAGCCTTCAGATTATTGATGGTGTTGATCCCGGTCAATATTGTGATTACGCTGTAGCTGATTATGGAGGCTCTGCAAGCCCTGGTACTGGTATGACACTGAAACAATGTGGCGGCATGTCGATTGAGCTTCGCCGTGGTAGCGGAAATTCAAGTGAATCAACGGCACGTTCTAAAAAAGAAGCCGGGTATGGATACTATATGTTTTTTGCGCTTGATCCTTCATTATATAGGTCGCAGGTATCTCGTTGCCAGAGCGTATGTAGAGGATTGTATGACGAAGAACTCGTTTACCCGAGCCACTATTACAGTAAAAATAGCACAGAGCGTAAGGCTCTCTAACAGAAGTTTATATTTCACCTTAAAAACAGAAAAAGATGGACTTTCTAAAAAATATAATGATAACATTGTTGGCAGCTACCATGTTGTGGGGGTGTTCCGATGATGATGAATCGATCAATGGGAGTGAGGCTACTATCTCATTGTCTACCAATACTATCCAGACTGATAAAAATGGAGGAAACATTACTGTTACAGTGGCAAGCTCGGGAGATTGGAGACTGGCGGGTGTATGTGATTGGGCACACCCGTCGGTTACGTCAGGAAAAGATGGTGACGTAGTCACTTTTACAATTGATCCTAATACACTGGACGAGAAGCGTACGGCGACTTTCAAATTCTTTACAGGTTCTGCTGTAGTACCTTTGCAGGTAGAAACTTTGCCTGATTATATTATAGATTTACTTTCTGATGATAACTTGTCGATTTCAAGAGAAGAAAATGCTATACAAATTCAGCTCAATACAAATATCGCTGAACCTGTCATTACTTATAGCGAGGGGGGTGAAGAATGGTTGGCATTTGATAAACGGAGTGATTTTGGTGGTAAAGTTACCTTGTCATTTAAAGCTGCAAAAAATGTAACTTATAAAGAACGTTCTGCTACCATCACTATTTCAAGTCCACTTGTTACGAACCCTGTAAACGTCAATGTAAACCAAAAACGAACGGAAGCTATTATTCCGGAAACGGACGTTTTGATGTATGATCTTTCAGCGCGTACCATTTCATTCAAGGTAAGATATAATGTTGAATATACGGCTTCAATTGTACAAGGAGACGAATGGATTACCGAACAATCGGTTTCTCAACCGCAATTAGGAGATGATGGCTTGACAACAGTAACTTTGACTTATACTCTTAGTGGTGCTACAGACACACGTGGAGGTCTTGTCCGGATTACTAATACAAATAATACGTTAGCCAGTGATATCGCTGTAGTACAAAAGGATCCTGACGTTGAATTAGTCAGTATTCCGGACCAAAACCTTAGAGCGCTTGTGGTAAAAAATAATTGGGCTCTTTCAATTGCAGGTTCTCAATGCATTATTTTAGAAGCAGGACTCAATGCTACTTCGTTGTCAAATAGTTCATATTCTAGTCAACTCACGGATCTTACGGGAATAGAAAATTTCCCGAACCTCACTTCATTAAGTTTGGGATATTGCACAAATATGAAGAAGCTTGATATTTCAGGTTTACATAAAGTGAAATCATTATCATTAAGTAACGCGAGATATTGCGAAGAATATAATTTAGGAGATAATCCAATCCCCAGTTTTAATGCAGGGGGAACTTATGCGTATTCATATGCAGAAAGCCTTAAATTTAGTAGCAGTAAGTTGGAATCTTTAGATTTAAGCATTATTTCATGGTACGAAAGTTATGACAATGTGACTTCTATTGATGTTTCAGAATGTCCAATGCTAACGACCTTAAATGCTAACCGTAGTAATAAAGTTAAAACTCTTTATCTGAAAAAAGGCCAGGAGATTCCGAATCTAACTAAAAATGACGCAACGACTATTGTTTATAAATAAACAAATAAAGCCGTTACTATCCGGCATCGTTCAGCAGAATAAAGCTGTTTTATTCATTGCTTATCATCTTTAGACAAAATCCTCTTGCTTTACCTTACTTATATAGAATGGTAGAGCAGGAGGATTTTTCTTTTGCTTCTTAATAGCTATCCTTGGTTTTAATGATTTGTGCCACCGTGGTGGCACGACTGTGCCATCGCCTTGTCACAAGCGTGCCACTTCGATGGCACAACTGTGCCAATATGGTGTCACTGTCATGGCATTTAAGGCTTGTTACCAGTCATAAGCTTCGATATACTTATCGAACTTAGGTGGTTGTAAAACACCACAATGCTTAAGGATATTCAGCACTTGCTGTTGTTCGGCGGGAGAGAGTAAACGTTCACCTTTGCGGGCACGGTAATAGGTTCTGCGACTGAAAAAACTCATTAGGTGTGTGATTACACTTTCCATTTGTTTATGGGGCAGGCTTTCCAAGATGCCGATGAATCCTTTTGCATAGCGCGCTTTGATATTGGAACGATAATAAGGGCAATCTCCTTCTACAGTAGTTAAACGCTTGGGACTAATAATTGTCCAATGTTCGACCTTTTCCGGTACACTTTGTTCGGCGAGTTGTCTAAGGCATGTGTCGGCTTTCGGACATTGTCGGTTCAGGCACATCGAGTATTGATAAGGGACTTCTGAAAAGTCAAGTTTTTCTTTCATGCTCATGAATTATTGTTTGTGGGAGCAAAGGTAGTGAAAAAGTAATCAAGAGGAGATAAAAACAGCCTGAAAGTAAAAAGATACTTTCAGGCTGTTTTTATCAGTTGGAATCTTGATAAATAGGCTTTTATTATGTCTTAAGGGCTTTTATTCCTTAGAAAAAGAATAAGGCATATCCTCTTCTTTTGTTCCTCTATTCTGATTAGGTTTGTTGTCCATGTCTACTTTGATAGTACCACCTTTGAATAAATCCTCGTGACGAAGATAATTCTTGGTATAATCAGTTCCATTGAAATTCATGGAGTTGATATAGAAGTTCTTTTTGCTATTGTTCGGGGCATCAATTACTAAACTATTGCCATTCTCAAAATGAAGAGTTGCTTTCTTGAACAGTGGGGCACCTAAGATATACTCATCCGTTCCCGGGCAAACAGGATAAAAGCCCAGGGCGGAGAAGACATACCAGGCGGAAGTCTGTCCGTTGTCTTCATCACCGCAATAACCGTCAGGCCCCGGAGTGTACATCCTGTCCATTACTTGGCGTAACCAGTATTGGGCTTTCCAGGGTTGGCCGGCATAGTCATACAGATAAATCATATGCTGGATGGGTTGGTTACCATGTGCATAGTTACCCATATTCATTACTGTCATTTCACGAATCTCGTGAATCACCTGTCCATAGTAGCTGTCGTCAAAAATGGGAGGTACGGCAAAGACAGAATCCATCATAGTAATAAATTCATCCTTTCCGCCCATCAGGTCGATAAGCCCTTGAGGATCATGGAAAACTGACCAAGTGTAGTGCCAGCTATTTCCTTCTGTAAAGGCATCGCCCCATTTCAACGGAGAGAATGGAGACTGGAATGTGCCGTCCGCATTACGTCCGCGCATCAATTTAGATTCTTTGTCGAAAAGATTTTTGTAGTTCATGGCACGCTTGGCGAAAAGGTTGATTTCCTTTTTCGGACGTTTCAGTTCTTTGGCCAGTTTATAGATACACCAGTCATCGTATGCATATTCCAGTGTACGGGCAGCGTTCTCGTTGATTTTCACATCATAAGGAACATAGCCCAATTTGTTGTAGAATTCGTGTCCCAGACGCCCTGTAGAAGAAACTTCGGGATGTACGTTTTCTGTGCCGTGAAGCAAACCCTCATACAAAGTCTTTACGTCGTCTACTTTTACCCCTTTCATATAGGCATCTACTAAGATGGAGGCTGAATTGTTACCAACCATGCAACCTCTGTGTCCGGGGCTTGCCCATTCGGGGAAGAAACCACTTTCTTTGTAAGTATTGATAAGTCCTTCCTGCATTTCCTTGTTGACAGAAGGGTACATCAGATTCAATAATGGGAAGAGGCAACGGAATGTGTCCCAAAAACCAGTATCGGTGTACATATATCCCGGCAGGACTTGACCGTTGTACGGGCTGTAATGAATCGGTTGTCCGGCGGCGTCCAGTTCATAGAACTTGCGCGGGAAAAGCAATGAACGATACAGACAAGAATAGAATGTGCGGTATTGGTCAAGATTGCCTCCTTCCACTTCTATTTTACCTAAAACTTGATTCCAGGCTTCTTTTCCTTTCTTGGCTACCTGTTCGATATTGTCTTTACCCAGTTCTTTCATATTTGCGGCAGCCTGTTCGAAGCTGATGAAAGAAGAGGCGATTCTGGCATGTATTTGTTCGCCTTTCTGTGTCTGGAAACCGATAATAGCTCCGGCATGATCAGTAGTCTGTTCGGCTATGTTTTCTTGCAGATTACCATTGGCTACTGTAGCTTTATAAGTGAAAGGCTTGTCGAATTCAATGATAAAATAATTCTTGAAGTTTTCGGGAACTCCACCGCTGTTGCGAGTGGTATAACCGATAATCTTGTTTTCTTCCGGGATTATTTTGATGTAGGAACCTTTATCAAAAGCATCTACAACAACATAAGAGTGATCGTTTTCAGGGAAAGTGAAACGGAAGAGAACAGCACGTTCTGTCGGTGCCATTTCAGTGACCACATCATGTTCTGCAAGATATACTTTATAGTAATAAGGAGTGGCAATCTCTCCTTTATGCGCAAACCAACTGGCACGCTTTTCTTCATCAAACACCGGTTTGCCAACTATTGGCATGATGGAGAACTGTCCGTAGTCATTAATCCATGGACTGGGTTGATGCGTTTGTTTGAAACCACGAATCTTATTAGCGGTATAGGTATATTGCCACCCGTCTCCCATTTTTCTAGTTTGGGGAGTCCAGAAGTTCATTCCCCAGGGACGGGCAATGGCCGGATAAGTATTACCTGTTGATAACTCGAAAGTAGACTGCGAACCCATTAGCGGGTTGACATATTGTGTCCAGTCTTTGGCTTTGGCAAAGAATGTGCAACCAAGCACACAAACTGTCAGTAATATTCTTTTCATGGTATATGTGTTTTGTAGTTAGGCTTGTCAGTCATCCTGATTTCCATTCTTCCGCCGTTTACTATATCCTGATGGTTGAAGAATGGAGTTTCCAAAGACTTGCCGTTCAGTGATATGCTTTCAATGTATTTATTCTTTTGGGAATTGTTCTTTGCTATAATGCTGAATGTTTTACCTCCGGGCAGATTGATCACTGCTTTATCGAATGCGGGGCGTCCGATAGAATATACCGGCTTTCCGGGACATACTTGATAGAATCCCATAGAGTTGAGTATGTACCATGCAGACATCTGACCGCAATCCTCATTACCGGATAGCCCGTCTACACTGTTGGCATACTGACTGCGATAAACACTATCCACTAATTCTTGGGTTCTCCATGGACGATTTACGTAATTGTACAAATGAATCACATGATGGCTCGGTTCGTTGCCATGTGCATATTGACCGATAAGTCCGCTGATATCTGACGATGTTGTCTCACCTTCGAGTGATGAATCAGCCGCAAACAGTGAGTCGAGTTTCTGAACGAATGCCTCCTCGCCACCCATCAGGTTGACCAGTCCTTCTACATCGTGAGGTACAAACCAAGTCCATTGCCACGCTGTTCCTTCACAATAATCATCATTGCGATGAGTCGATGCACGCGGATTGAACGGGGTGCGCCATTCACCTTTCGAGTCAAGTCCACGCATGAAGCGGGTTGATTTATCGAAATAGAATTCATATGCTTTGGCAAAACGCTCGTATTTGGCTTTGGACTCAAAATCATTCATTGCTTCTGCAAAAATAGAAATGCACCAGTCATCATACGCATACTCCAGCGCTTTAGCTACGGATTCATTTTCACGGTCGCAGGGAATATAACCAATGGCATTCTTATAATATTTCGCTTTCGGCATGAGATGCGGCAGTACCAAGTCCGGGCATTTGATACCGGTAGTATCATATTCGGCTGCACGCAGACAGGCTTTATAGGCTTCTTTTGCATCGAAATTGCGATACCCTTTCATATAAGCATCCACTATGACGGGGACAGCATGATAACCGATCATGGTACCGGTATAGTTGGAAGCCAAATCCCACATCGGGTATATTCCGCCTTCCTGTTGCTTCTTTATCAGTGAATTGATAAATTGATTATTCAAATTGGGATCGATAATCGTCATTAACGGGTGCAATGCGCGGAAAGTGTCCCACAATGAGAATACGGTATACACAGGATTGACAGTATCTCCCTGATGCACTTCGAGATCCATTCCTAAATAACGTCCGTCTGCATCGCTAAACAGATTCGGGCTGATTCCCGTATGGTAAAGAGCGGTGTAGAAGATGGTTTTATCTTCCTTGTCGGAAGTTGTAATGTCAATTTTCGACAGATATTGATTCCACGCCTGACGTGCGTCTTTGCGTACCTTATCGAAATCCCATCCGGGAATTTCAGATTCGACATTCTTGCGTGCGCCTGCTATATCGACAGCGGAAACGCCTACTTTCACAAGTACTTGTTCGTTCTTCTTCGTGTCGAAATGCAACAGTGCTTTGCAGACGGGAAGTCGTTTGCCGTCGTCCATGGTAATAGAATCCGTAATCAATGTATAAGAGAACGGTTTAGAGAATTTGGCATAGAAATTAATATATTGGTCGAAAGCCCAATAAGTAGTTTTTTTATGTCCGCAAATTTCCGTGTCACTGATCACTTCGATTTCCATTTCCGAGTTAGTCTGTCGTTGCAGGCTGTAATCTAAATCGATGATAAAACCGGATTCTGAATTTTCGGGGAAAGTATAACGGTGGATGGCACCGCGTTTAGTTGCTGATATTTCAGCTTTTACCTGATAGGTGTCCAGAAAAACAGAATAATACCCCGGTTCTGCCACCTCGTTTTCGTGAGAGAAAGAAGAAGCATAGACCAGTGTCTGGCTTTGGGGATCGGTAGTTAGATATTGTTGTTTGCCGACAGTAGGCATGAGTAGCACATCCCCGTAGTCGCAACAACCTGTGCCGCTGACGTGTGTATGTGAGAAACCGTTGATGGTAGAGTCTGCATAATAGTAACCCGAACAAGCATCCCAGCCATCAATTCGGGTGTCCGGGCTGGGTTGAATCATACCGTGGGGAACTACTGCTCCGGGGAAAGTGTGTCCATGTCCACCGGTACCGATGAAAGGGTTGACATAAGAACTGTAGTCTTTTACATTAGTGGGGGCTGTGCAGGAGCTAAGTGTGAATAAACCTCCTAAACATCCTACTGTTAGGAATGTTTTTAAATTCATGGTATTAATGGCTTTTAAGTTTTATCACATTTGTTCTTTATCTCTCTATTTAGGAGAGATAAAGATGTTGTTTCCTACGATTTTATAATCGATAGGTATGGAGTTTTGCAATGATTTCAACACGGATTCGATGGTTGACTTCTTTTTCAGTACACCAGAATAGGTTTTGTCTGCCTTCATGTCCGGAGACAAAATAATCTTTACGTCATAGAAACGTTCCAAAGCCTTACTGATTGTGAAGATATCCGCCTTCTGAAATGGAATCAGATTATCATGCCAGACTGCATCCAGTTTTGCATTTACTTGCTTCACGGTCAGGCGTCCATTGTTTTTGTTTAATTCGGCGCGTTGGCCGGGAGCGAGAATAATTTGTCCTTCTTCTTTGTTGCCTTTTACTTCAATTTCACCTTCAATCAATGTTGCTTCTGCTATTCGGCAATGCCTATCACATTTGAAGTTGAATGTCGTTCCTAGTACACGTACTCGCATCGCATCACTTTGTACGGTGAATGGCTTATGTCGGTTTTTGGTTACCTCGAAGTAAGCTTCTCCATCCAAATAAACGTTACGCTCTTTCTCGGAAAATTCGCGGGGATACTTTAAAGTTGCCGAATTATTCAGCCAGACTTTGGTGCCATCTGGCAAAATGATTTCTTTCACGATGCCTTCATTGGCTACTGCGACCATCATTTGTTGGTCGTTTCCGTTTTGATAAAGCCAATATCCGAGCCCGCCGCCAATTACCAATATTACAGCAATCATTGCAGCGTATTTCATCCAATGCTGCATATTTAGTGCTGTTTTTCTCTGTTTTCTTTTTTCCTCGTCCAACTTTTTATTAAGCCGTCTTTCCGCACGAAGTATTCGCTGCTCGTTAGCATACTGGTCGAATTTACCGAGATGATAAATTTCTTCCATGCGAAAGAGCTGGCGGGCATTTTCTTCCGATTCTTTCATCCAGGTATTCACCTCGACAAGCTCTTCTTCAGAACATTGTCCTGTCAGATATTTGTTTATTATTTCTTCACTCAGATTATTCATTTTCTTTTCCTTCATATTAATAATACAATTCAGAATACAAAAACACTTATCATTATCTCCATAAAAATAAGAAAAGAATTGTCCAAAGAGGATTGAGACGGCTTCGTAAGTACTTCAAGGCTTTATACATATGGGCTTCCACAGTGCGGAGGGAAACACCGAGAACATCAGCTATCTCTTTGTTTTTCATATCGTGCAGATAGCTTAGCTTGAAAACTTCTTTGCATTTGTCCGGAAGTTCATTAATCGCATCGTGGATTTCTTTGCGGAGTTCCTTGTCTTCAATCCTCCGGATTACCTCATTATTGTCCGGTTGATAAAATTCGGTACGCTTTTGGTTGATTTCTTCCATGGCAGCACAGTAACCGTCTTCTACATTACGGTGTTTTAAGACATTTAGGGCACGGGTATAGACTGCACGATAGAGAAAGGCTTGAATCTGTTCGCCTATTTCTATATGGTCTTTGCGTCTCCACAGTTCTACAAATACATCTTGTACCACGTCTTCAGCCTCTTCTTCTCCTACTAGGCGGGTAGCATAGAAGATCAGGTTAGGGTAGTATCTGCGAAATAAACTTTTGTAGGTTACATCGAAGTTCTCATTCATTCTCTCTGATTAGTTTAGGTGGGTTTTAAGGGTTTCTCTCTTTAAAAGGGCTCCCGGACATTTTAGGGGTCTTGCTCATTTCAAATTCTACAGTCGCTCCACTCATTATTTGCTCATGGGTGATATACGTTTTGTCATACGGCTGTCCGTTAACTTTGATAGATTGGATATAGATATTTTCTTTATTGACTTTGGGAGCGAGTACGGTAAAGGTTTTTCCATTTGAAAGGTGTAGCTGCATTTCCGGGAACAACGGAGTTCCTATTTCATATTTACCGCTGACAGGATTTACAGGATAGAATCCCATAGCGCTGAATACATACCATGCTGACATTTGTCCGCAGTCTTCGTTGCCGCAAAGACCGGCCGGTTCGTTCTTATAAAGCTCGTTCATTACTTTGGCCACATATTCTTGCGTGCGGTTTTCCTGTCCTATGGCATTGAACAGGTAAATAACGTGATGGCTCGGTTCATTACCATGTGCATATTGCCCTATCATACCTGTACTGAAAATGGGCAGCTCATCATCTGCTGCCGGATGGTAGGTAAACATGCTGTCCAGTTTTTCGGCAAAGCGGTTTTTACCTCCTACAAGGTCGATCAGCCCGTCAATATCATGCTGTACGGACCAGAAATATTGCCATCCGTTGCTTTCGCAGATGTGTGGTGTATAGTCATCGGCTTTGAAATCCTTGATAAAGACGCCTTTGTCGTCACGTGGCTGCATGAAAGAAGTGGTGGGGTTATAGACATTCTTGTAGTTTTGAGAACGTTTGTAAAATTCGTCCGCAATGTCTTGCTTACCCAACTTCTTTGCCATTTCGGCAATACAGTAATCATCGAAAGCATATTCCAGAGTTTTGGATAACGACCAGTTTTCTGCGTTGTAGTGGTCTGTTACATTGTAAGGTATGTATCCTAGTTCTTTGTAGAGTCCGATACCGCGATAATTATCCAGATTGGCTGTTGCTATGCAAGCATCGAGGGCTTTCTTGGCATCAAAGTCACCGATTCCTTTCAGATAGGCATCTACAATGACAGGGACAGCATGATAACCGATCATCATATCTGTTTCACTTCCATAGAAGTTCCATACAGGCAGACGTCCGTTCTGTTCGTAAAAAGCGATGAAAGATTTCACCATGTCGTTAACACGCTCCGGCTCGGTGTAGGTAAAGAGGGGATGGGCGGCACGGTACGTATCCCATAAGGAGAAAGTACTGTAATTTATCCAGCCGCCGGCCTGGTGCACTTTCTTATCGGGGCCATAGTAAGCTCCGTCTACATCACTGTAAATAGTAGGTGCAATCATTGAGTGATAGAGAGCAGTGTAGAAATTAACTTTATCATTTTCGTTATCCCCTTTTATTTCAATCTTTCCGAGTTGATGATTCCAGTTTGCTTTCGTTTCGGCCAGGTATTTGTCGAAGTCGTTTTCGGGGACTTCTGCTTGCAGGTTCTTGGCTGCGCCTTCCATGCTGACACCGGAAATAGCGGTGTTTACTAGTATCTGTTCATCCTTTTGGGTGTTGAAGTCGAAACGGGCGATCACGGCAGTACCAATGCGTTTATTATCTTTGATGATAGCGGTAGTGTCCAGTTCCATTTTCTCAAAAGGCTTGGAGAAGCGGGTGCGGAAATAGATATGCTGGTCGCGCGCCCAACCGTCAGAGAAACGGTAACCTTGAATAGTGACGGAGTCTACGACTTCGATATGAGAATCGTTGGTGAAATCCCAGTTCATGGCTTTCTTCAGGTTTAAGAAGATGGCGGATTGGGCTTCCGGGAATGTATAACGTTGGATACCACAACGCTCGGTGGCAGTCAGTTCAACATTGATATTGTAATCAGTCAGACGTACTTGATAGTAACCGGCATGGGCACTTTCATCTTTATGGGAGAATTTAGAGTGGATGCCAAGTGGAGCCTCTGCTTCCTTGTAGGGAAGGGTGACAGGCATGAAAGAAATGTCATACAAGTCTCCTGCTCCGGTGCCGGAGAGATGCGTGTGGCTGAAGCCGGCAATCGTACTATCCGGATAGAAATAACCGGAGATACGATCCCAACCGGGAAGTCCGTTATCCGGACTAAGTTGTACCATGCCAAAAGGAGCTTGGGCACCAGGATAAGTATTTCCGGTGAAGTCGGTTCCAATAAATGGATTTACATAAGATGTGTAATCTATTTCGTGTTTTTCTTGTGTAGAGGTACAAGAAATGAGCATGCAGGTTAGCAGCAGGCATAGATAAGCTGGTGTTCTCATTGCTTTTTAGGTATTAGTGATTACTTATTTTATTTATTTGAAGGATAAGAAAAATAATTAATCAGGTCACAAAGGTAGAAAAAACTGTGACAAGCCTAAATTCTAGGCTTAATATTTTTAAAGAGAGACAAATAGACTTCTACATCTAGTCGATATTCCTTGGCATCGGACAACGTATTCCTTCGTGCCGCAGGGTTGTTTCATCGATGTCGGACGGGGTGCTCATCAGTGCCTCGATTTGTATAATATTTAGGCGCGGATTACACGGATCACACGGATTTTTATTCTTTAAACCGTGAAATCCGCGTAATCCGCGCCTAATTTTAAATCTTTATGTAAAGTGAGCCTGTTATCTTCTTATCAGGCCCTTTTTATTTACTTTTAGATTCCTGCTAGCTCCAGTACTTTTTCAACAGCTGCCGGTAGGCCGTCAGTGTTTTTACCTCCTGCGGTTGCAAAGTGAGGTTGGCCACCGCCGCCACCTTGAATCAACTTGGCAGCTTCTTTCACCAGATTACCGGCTTTCAGACCACCCGCAACCAGGTTGTCGCTAAGCATGACTGTCAGCATCGGTTTACCGTTGTCTATACTTCCGGCAACGAAGAACAGGTTTTCTGTAATTTCGCCACGAAGTTGGAAAGCTATATTCTTCACTACTTCTGCCGGTAGCGGAGCACAGAACTTAACCACTTTGATGCCGTGAATTTCCTGTATATTCTTCAACAGTCTTTCCTTCAGAGCTGCTTCTTTTTCTTTCATGAAGTCTTCTACCTGCTTCTTCAATCCTGCATTTTCATCCAGATATTTGCGGATTGCAATACCCAAATCAGGAGCATTGTTGAAAAGAGCTTTCAAATCACTAAGTGTATCTTGCACTGTATCCAGCAATTCTTCTACACGCGCTCCGGTATAGGCTTCGATACGACGAACACCGGCAGCAACAGAACTTTCCGACATGATTTTCACCATACCGATATTTCCGGTTGCAGCTACGTGTGTACCTCCACAGAATTCAATAGAAGAACCGAACTGGATCACGCGTACTTTGTCACCATACTTTTCACCAAAGAGAGCGATAGCCCCCAATTCTTTAGCTTCCTCGATAGGAATGTTGCGGTATTCTTTCAAAGGAATATTGGCACGAACTCTCGCATTGACGATATGCTCTACCTTACGGATTTCTTCATCGGTCACTTTCTGGAAGTGAGAGAAGTCGAAACGTAATGAATCCGGTGTAACCAATGAACCTTTCTGTTCGATGTGTTCACCCAACACTTCACGCAAAGCAGCATCCAACAAGTGAGTTGCCGAGTGATTGGCTGCGCAGGCAGCACGTTTGTCAGTGTCTACACAAGCCATCATCGGAGCTTCCGGATGTTCGGGTAACTTTTTGGTAATATGTATCGGGAGATTGTTTTCTTTCTTGGTATCGATCACTTCAATCGTTTCGAATTCGCTTACCAATACGCCGGTATCACCGACCTGGCCACCACTTTCTGCATAGAATGGAGTATAGTCAAGTACAATCTGATACAATGTTTGGTTCTTTTGTTTGATCTGGCGATAACGAAGGATAGAAGCTTCGTATTCAGTGTAATCGTAACCAACGAATTCGGTCGTACCTTCTTTCAGCACAATCCAGTCACCAGTCTCGATAGCGGCAGCATTACGTGCACGCTGTTTCTGTTGCTGCATTTCTTCATTGAACTCTTCAATGTTGACAGTCATTTCGTTTTCACGGAGAATCAGTTCTGTCAAGTCGAGTGGGAAACCGAATGTATCATATAACGTAAAGGCATCCTTACCGCTGATTTCTGTTTTTCCGCTGGCTTTGGTATCTTCCATGGTCTTGTCCAGTAAGCGGATACCTGTTTCCAGTGTGCGGAGGAATGATTCTTCTTCTTCCTTGATTACTTTTTCAATCAGTGTTTTTTGTGCAACCAGTTCAGGATAAGCTTCTCCCATGTTATCAATCAATACAGGAAGCAACTTATACATAAATGCCTGTTTCTGTCCGAGGAAAGTATATCCGTAACGAACGGCACGGCGAAGGATACGGCGGATCACATAACCTGCTTTCGCATTAGAAGGCAACTGACCGTCTGTGATAGAGAATGCAATGGTACGGATATGGTCGGCAATTACACGCATGGCGATGTCCTGCTGCTTGTCTTTTCCGTATTCTGTACCCGACATGGCTGCAATAGCTTTTAGTATTGGCTGGAATACATCTGTGTCGTAGTTGGATGTTTTTCCTTGTAAAGCCATACAAAGACGTTCGAATCCCATGCCGGTGTCAATAACCTTGGCTGGAAGCGGCTCAAGGCTGCCATCTGCTTTGCGGTTGTATTGCATGAATACGAGATTCCAGATCTCAATCACCTGTGGATGATCGTGGTTCACGAGGTCGCGACCGGAGATCTTGGCACGTTCTTCAGCAGGACGAAGGTCGATATGGATTTCGGAACAAGGTCCGCAAGGTCCTGTATCACCCATTTCCCAGAAGTTATCGTGTTTGTTACCGTTGATGATGTGATCTTTTGGCAAGAACTGTTCCCAGTAAGAAGCAGCTTCGTCGTCACGGCTCAATCCTTCTTCGGGACTTCCTTCAAATACGGTTGCATAGAGATGTTCCGGATTCAGTTTCAAGACCTCTACCAGATATTCCCACGCCCAGCTGATTGCTTCTTTCTTGAAGTAATCGCCAAACGACCAGTTTCCAAGCATTTCAAACATGGTGTGGTGGTAGGTGTCGTGTCCAACTTCTTCCAGGTCATTATGTTTTCCGCTAACGCGCAAACATTTCTGCGAGTCCGCGACTCTTTGGTATTTCGCCGGGTGGTTACCCAAAATAATATCTTTAAACTGGTTCATCCCCGCGTTCGTAAACATCAGGGTAGGGTCATCTTTAATCACCATCGGAGCCGAGGGGACGATGTGGTGTCCTTTCGACTCAAAGAAATTCTTGAATGAATCTCTGATCTCTTTTGCAGTCAACATATTCTTCTATATATCTATCGTTGAGGTTAATATTCTCAAAAAACTGTGCAAAGATAGCTTGTTTTTACGACATAGCAAAAGTTTGTTTCAATATATTGTGCAAGGGGTTACAATATGGACATACCTACTAAAATATCTCATTAATAACCGAATGTAATAACCGATTTTAATAACGTTTGGTAATAACAAAAATGAGTGAACAAGTATTTTTAGATTTCAGTTTAAATTTCAATTTACGGCAGACAAAGAAGAATATGCCAACTATTATTTATGCCCTGTTTACCTTTAGAGGGAGACAATACAAGGTCAATATTGGAGCAAAAGTTTATCCAACACAATGGAATAAGCGAAAGCAAATAGCCACTGTAAGCAATGGGCAGACAAGGTTGGATAATAGAAATAATGAGATAGTCAATAAAAAAATAAGGTCGCTTCTTGCCATCTTTGAAGAGAAGAAGAATTATCTTTGTGAGAACTTAGAAAGGATAGATTTTCTTTTTGAGGAAATGAGACAAGCTATTAATCCTAAATTGAAATGTCGTAATTATATGGAGAAAGAAATACATTTATCAGCCACTCTGGTATTTAGAAAAATGGTGGATAAGTATGTGAAGGAAGATAGTAGTAAGAAAATATATCTAGGTTATATTAGTGCTTTTGAAGCTTTCTTGAAAGTTAAAAATATTCCTAACCGCTTATCCGTTATTAATGGAGATATTTTAACTGATTATCAACAATATTTATTGGACTTGAATCCTCGTCGTATAGCAACGCATCTAAACAAGATAAAAGGAATCAGAACATTAATTAATCATGCTAATAGAGACAAAGAGATAAAAGCTAATATAAATATAAACTCTTTTGTTGCTATCAGAGATGAACGTTCTAAAGAACAGAAGAAAAGTAAGCAAGTTCCATTGACGGAAAAGCAATTACTCGCTATATATAACTATACAAACTTAAAACCTAGGGAAGTAGAAGCTAGGGATTTGTTTATTTGTCAATGCTTGTTAGGACAGCGTATTTCAGATTTACCTAAAATATTGAAAGGAGAATATGCTATAACTCGATTGGACGATGAAAATGAAGTGATTTCATTTGCTGTTCAGAAGACTAAAGAAGAGGCTACATTGTATCTCTTTCCTGTAGTGAAAGAAATATTAGAGAGGTATAAGCAAACAGGTTTTGAACATATAGATTTACTTATAGAAGATGAGAAGGTAGTCAGGAGAAATGAAGCTAAACTGAATAGAACTATAAAACAGGTCTGTAAAAAAGTTGGATTGGATAGTGATGTTATTTATGTTGAACAGATTGGGGAAGATGTAGTTGAAAAGAAAAAGAAACTATTTGAAATGATTCATACTCATATCGCAAGACATACTTTTATCACTTTGATGTGTCGTTTGGGTGTATCAAAAGAAGATGTTATAATAGCAACTGCGCATACAGATACCACAATGATAGACGATGTTTATTTGCACGAAACTGTAAATGACAAAGGGACAAGGCTCATTAATTCTTTAAAGAAAATCAAAGGTAGTACATTATTCAAGATTGAAGAGACAAATAATATGGTAGATACTATTATGAATAAAGAAGAAACAGTTAAGAAACCAAATTCAACTGTAAACGCAATTAATAATATTACCTTTGACGTACTGTTAGACACTCAATTTTGCCTATCTAAAATCAATAAGGCTGCTGAACTTCAATCACAAGTAGGTCACGTGAAAGATGGGAAACTGTGTAGCTATAACAAAGAAATTGATTCTCTTGTAAGTGAGATTGAGAATTTTGCCCAATCTTCCACTTCTGATTTTGATGTAGCGAAACAATATGTAGAACAATTGTCTGTTTGGAAACAGTCAGACTTGAATGACAGTTTCAAAGAATTGATAATCAAATGTATCAATATTGGTGTCAGCAAGGATGCAATCATGCTGTTTATTGATAAGGCTCTGAAAATGGGATTGTTGGATAAAGTGAGATTCACCAATATAAAAGAAATTGCTACAGCCTTATTAGCTGCAAAGAGTAAGAATCTCTGACAGGAAAGATAATCGGTTTTTGAGAGAATCAAGGTTTATGGCAGGTCTGAATATCAGATTCTCCCCGAACTGCTACGGTCATGGGGAGAATTAGGGCTTTAGAGCAGTCTCAACTCCGAATATCCATAAACTCACCCTACCATTAGGCTACCTCCCCCGAAAGCCGTACCTTTGCACTACCAACATGAGATAGGAGCGGTCTCACTGAAACTACTGAATTACCCGACCTGAAATATATTTGAAGTTGAAATATCTGAATATACCTACCGATTCAATACACCTTATCTTACCAGATTATCTATTTAATAATTATTTATGGTACGAAGAATGAATGGAGAAACAGAACTTACATTCAAGCAGCTACGTGAGCTTGCATTGGCTCACCAAGTAGAAGACAGTAAAACTGTGATTGGGATATGGGCTAAGCTCAATGGATATTCCAAGAAACGCAGACAAAGAGATAACAAGGTTTCTACCGTTTACATCAAGATGAGCAATGATACATGAATAGTTTCTAATGAGGGGAGGACAGTATAAATGGTTCTCCTTTTTCGTATTTATAGGTATCAGAGTGGCATATATCCTCAACTGGATATGCAACCAAATCCAATTACCTGTTACCATGTGAGCCTTCAACGGAAATCGAAAATATATCGGCATTTGAAGCTGTAGGATTTCAATGTGCAAATAGGGGGTATGACTCGTTCATTTAGGGGGTACGGGAGTTTCAAATAGGGGGGCTACTTATAAATACCTATTATATAAATACCTATGGAATATAAATACACTACCTACCATTTGCCTTGCTATCGCAAGTCGCATGGTGAGAGACAGATTAGCTATTACAATAATCAAAAAATAATCTACGAATTATGATAATCCACTTACCTACAGGATTAGAATTTACGACCCAGAAAGAAGCCAAGTCTTATTTTGGCAACCATAGATACAGAAGATTGGTAAAGGAACACAAGATATATTTTACAAACTACTATAAACCGGTTGCTAATGACGGGAGCCCAGTTATCATACAGGAAAATAACGGAACGAATTGCAGGTAAATTAAACCTGTTAGAAGCATACCTGTTCTATTGTCTGGCTCTGAAATCAGATTGCTACACAATGGAATCCTATATCAAACAAGAGAATCTGACTGTCTTTTATGGAATCAAGAAGGTAGACCAGATAAGAGAATGGCTACACAAGTTTGAGGAACTGAATCTTATCCAGATTAATAAGTATGAAGCAAAAGGAAAGCATGGTACATTTGACAGGTGCGCATATATACTGAATACAGAGCATTTTGTTTTTATCAGTAATAAGTTATATGATGAGCCAATATCCAAACAGCTAAAAGGCTTTCTTATCCTGCTAAAATGCAAATGTCTGAATGGCAGTAATACTTGCAAATATACCCAAACAGAATTGGCAAAAGAATTAAATATTAGTAGAAGTTCCGTTTCCAGATATTTGGAGCAAGCAGAGAAATTGGAATATATAAAAAGAGATGATAAAGGAATACACCTTAGAGACAAGAAGATGTTTATTATTACTTCTGAAACTATTTTCGCTATGGTAAAGAACTACTACCCAGAGATTCTTACAGATGAAGATATAAGAGACAGATGTATTCACAATTAATAAGAAGGGAGGGCTGTACAAAGGTGTAGTTCTCCCTTTATTGTATCATTGTCTTTGCTATATTGAAGCTCCAGACCATTAATAAAGTTTGTTTTTTTAAGAAGCTAATTTTAATACTTGAGAGGGGATTAAGTCAGGAAGGCGGTACAGAAAATAGTAATATTATATCAAATAGAGTTACAATATATTGATTTATAATAACCTTGTTCTTTATTCTGTGTAAACTCTATTTGTTGTTTTTGTTTTTATCTTTACGTATATTTGTGCATCGCATTGAATTAAAATAGTAATTATGGATAAGCCATTATTTTCAAAATACTGTCATGCACTAGAATATCAACATTTATTTAAGAGTCATGATGATATGAATTTCTATTCAGCAAAGAAAGGTGATAATAACTATATAATGGTGAATGATTATGACCGTGAGAATTATGACGTGTGGTCTGAAACACCAATTATTCTCTTGGAAGATGATAGATTGCTCTGTAAGCGTAACGAGAAATATGGTGTAGTAAATGCAGAAGGTTGGACTATTATACCTTTCGTTTATGATAGATTTGATAATAGAGAAGAGGCTGAAAAAAATAGATATAGTGTTTTATTAGGCAATAAATGGGGAGTGATAGACTCATCAGGAAGGGAGCTCTTTCGAATAAAATATAATAATCCTATCCCAATATTAAAGTTTCCAAGAAGAGTTTCAACAGTTTCGAATGATGTAATAATATGCAGGGGAGGAATACTTGTTGAAGATGCAGATACTCACCGCCAAGGACTAGTTTCTTTAAATGGTCAAGAAGTTATTCCTACAATATATTCTAAAATAGAACAAAGTGGAAATTGGGACTATGTTTTTGTTAATTGGGGAGCTATAGAAGAACCTGAACCTTATAGTACGTGGAATGGCGTATGGGGATGTTATAATTGGCAGGGAAAGGAAGTAATTCCTGTAAAATATCATGCTATTCATTATATTGATGATTACTTTATTGCAGGGGATGATGAATACAGTTATGGTTATGAAGATTATGGGACATATGACTTGTATAATTTGCAAGGTACTATGATTATAGGTGGATTTAATAATTGTCAAATCGGAACAAATTATTTTATTTTCAAATTTGGAATTACTATTAAATCGCATTGGGAAAAATCTTATTGGAATGATTTTGAATATGATGAAAGATTAGTAGAAGAATTGAATTGTGATAAAATGTGTTCTATTATTGTTGATAAAGAGTTAAAATCACTAATTCCTAGGCATTTGATTGAGCAAACCCTTAAAGAAATAGAATACGAGATTGATTTTCTATGCAATAATTTGCCAGCGGGTGAAGGTTTGCTCATAGGAGAATGTCCTAAATTGTGCAAAGGCAAAAGATATAGTGAAACAGATAAGATAATAAAGGGAATTAGTGTTCATTCAGCTTCTTTTATAAATGACATCGTTGTAATGTACAGTTCAAATAAGAAAATTGCAATGAATGATGATTCAATAGTGCGATTGAAAGGAATTATTTATTGTAATGAGCTAAAAGTTATTCCTCCAACATATATAGATGTGAAATCAATAATAAATAGTGAGTTGCTTTTTATTTTAAATAAAAATGGTTTAGTTGGTATAAGGAATATTTCAAAAGAATTACTAAAACCACAATTTAACATAATTACTAATCCACATAATAACATAGCTATAGGATTTAAAATAAGATATATAGAAGAAGAGGAGATATATCAATGCCAATGTTCTTTATTAAAATTCAACGAAGATTCTATCCATCAAGAGGACATTGTGAAAATGACAGGTTCACAGCTATATGAGTTGCTATATTGTGAGTTTTCAAATTGGAGAACTTTTGAATTAAGTGAAGAACATAAAATATTGATAACGCAGTACTGGGAACATATATTTAGTAAAAATGACACTTTCTGGTATTCATATTGTAATGATTTTAAATACCTTTGGAAGGATGAACATTATGAAGAAATTAGAGAAAGTATGTCCAATGATTCGACGGACTCGTATAATTGGGAATATTATAATGATGGTTTAGATATGGACCAGCAAGATGAACGTTTTTGGAATTTTTGATTAATATATATGCTTGCTAAAATGAAATATGAAGACCTATTAAAGGAAAAAGAATGGGAAGTTAAACGCTATGAAATATTAGCTAGAGATAATTACACCTGTCAGGATTGTGGATGCAGAGGTATTAACAATGATATATTTTTTCCCCATTTCTAGTATAAGTGATTTAGATATACTTTTGCCTGACTGTTTGTTTAATGGCGAAGATTTGTCTTCTTTTTGTAGCCATATACAATGGGAAGGGCAATGTAAACATTCTTTCTCTTTGACTAATAGGTACTTGAAAGAACATTTTTATATTGCCGAAATGATAGCGACAAAAGGAAGTATTTGGGGTGCTACATCTCAATTTATATTTGTAACAAATACTTTATTTTCTGAACTGAAATTTCAACGAAATGACTACTATGATATACGCCTACAATATAAAGGAAGAATAATTAAAGACGGATATCTAACAGCTCTTATGTTTACAGAAGATATGGGACAGACAAATTATGCAGCAATAAACTATTCTTGTAAAAGTAAATCAGAAATATTAGAACTAAATATATTATTTGAGAATAAATTTTTCAGTTTCTCATTTTCTCATTCGCACCTTTATAATGAAGGAATGCTGTTCAATTTTACTCCATTAAATATCCATCATAATTACTATATATTTGGTAGAAAACCTTGGGATTATGATAATGGAGCTTTAGTAACCTTATGTTCACGTTGCCATCAAAAAAGACATAAACAAATAAAGACTCCATTATACGGACAAGACAAACAACTGATTAATCCTGCCTTACCTGTATGTGACCGTTGTAATGGAACAGGTTATTTACCTCAATATCATTATTATATGGGAGGAGTATGTTTTAAATGCCATGGTGAAGGAGTACATGGATTTTATCCCAATAGTTGAATCTCCATTTTATTTGTTTCCAAAAACTAGAGTTGAATTTGTCCAATATTCATATTAATTTCTTATATTTGTATAACCAATTCGTAGTTCTAAAATAAATTGTAAAATGAAAACGTACTCTTTACTAGGAATACTTTTATTGCTTTTCTGTACAATTAGTTTTATAAGTTGTGGTAAAGATGATTCTGAATGTAATGATATTCCTGAAAAGACTCCAAACGAGGAGTCTACAGCTTCTTATTATGTTAAGTATGAAGCAAAAGGGTCAGTGATGAATTATATTGAATCCATCATTGTTACAACTGATAAAGGAAGTGAAACTATTACTCATAGAAGAAGTTGGTCACAAACTTACGGTCCTGTTTCCAAAGGATTCAAAGCAAGTATAACAGCTATAGGGGGATGGCCTACTGTTAATATCTATGTTTGTAGAGGTGAAGAGCCTTTTGTACTAAAGAAAACTAGTAGTTCTGGAAGTTCTACCTCATCGACCTCTGCATCTTATACTATAGACTTTTAAATATACATAGCGTCACATTTCAATTAATTTACTCCACAGTTTCAATATATTTAAGCTCCAACTATTAACAGGTTTGGGGCTTTTTATGTATATCCCCAACTCAAAAATATAGGTACTTGAAATCATACCCCCACCCCTTTTATTGAGGAAGTACTTTCTATTTGGACTTCATGTTTTGATAAAGTGAAATATTTGATTTGTCAGAAAGTACGTAGGGATATATCAGATGTATGTTGTGCGCTGTACTTTACTATTACCCCAAACGCCCCTCACCAATTGGTAGGAAAAATGAAAAGATGCACATAAAGCACTTTCCCTCTCCCAATGAGTTTTATGTGTAAATCGCCAATCAGACAAAGACAGATTATTTATGATTTACTACATGATTACACATTTGCAAGAGAGTGGAAAGTTCTTTATGTCAAACTATCATTTTGTCCTTAAATGCACTATTTACTAATCATATTAACTTAATAATTTATCAGATTATGGAAACGTTACAGATTATGCCAGTACAGAGAACTAGTAGTAGAAATTTTGGTGATTATGCAGAAGAAGCGCTAATAGTTGAAGAGCAACCTACCAAACAGAAGCGACCGTTGTTCATTGAAGCTAACACGATTGAAGCCAGTTTGGAACATCTAAGGAATGATTGTATTATACCTGTATTCGCAAAGGACAACGAAGCTACATTGTCTCATGTGGCTTTCATTGAAGCGGTACAGGATGCAACCAATACATTCTTTCAAGGTGAACAAATTGAACTACCTGACATTCGTGTATCTCATGTGATTAAAGGTAGGATTCCAGAAGCGATACATAAGCCAGCCAATCAGTTATTAGAAAGTGACAAGACTATCTACTATGAAAGGTGCGCTTTCGTTATTGAAGTTCCTACTATCTATGAGACAGTACACGGTAATAGGTTAACCCTTACTATTGGTGGTGTAAGAGCCTACAACCACACTAATCTTTACTCAAAGAAAGGTGCGGAACGGTTTAAAGTGTTCATTGGTTTCACCTGTAAGGTTTGCACCAATCTATGTGTATCTACAGACGGTTATCTTAGTTGCTTGGAAGTTACCAATACAAGGGATTTATATCAAGCGGTATTGGAAATGTTCCACAAATACGATGCAGCCAAACACATACATTTGATGCAGACTTTAGGCAATACCAGTATGACGGAACATCAATTCTGCCAACTACTTGGAAGGATGAGACTTTACCAGTCATTACCGCAAGGCTATCAAAAGGACATACCTAAAATGTTGCTAACTGATACACAGGTTAACAATGTGGCTAAAGCGTATATCAATGATGAGAACTTTGGCAGTTTGGGAAATGACTTGTCTATGTGGAAGTTCTACAACTTGCTCACAGGTGCTAATAAGAGCAGCTATATAGATTCATTCTTGGATAGAGCCTATAATGCTACAGAATTGGCAACAGGGATATGTTCCGCTTTACATGGTGACAACAAATACCAATGGTTTCTTAGTTAGTGGTATTTGAGAATACACAGGATTGTCAAATACAGAAAAAGGGCATCTATATGATAAAATATAGGTGTCCTTTCTTTATTCCATCACTTATTAATAATCAAAGATTATGTTACAAGCATTATTAATCGTTACATTTTGGATTATAGTTTTCTTTATTGCGTGTGCAATTTCACCTATTGCATTCATCTTGTTGGTTATTTGGACTATATATCAATATTTATTATTGTTGAGATAGTACATTGAAATGCAGAGAAACAAAGGGCATCTATACAGATGCTCTTTTTATTTATAAACCTCTTAAATATTAAAGAATATGGTAATAGAAGGCAGTCGCGAATACAAGGCAGCGCAAGAACTTGAAAGAGCCTTGAACGATTATGGTTGGAATCCAAAAAAGATTTGCTGAAAGTACAAGGTATTATCACCGTACACTACAGCAGGAATTAATAAAGACTATTGTAGAGATTATCCGCATGGTTGGTAACAAGAACTATGGCACAGACCTTAGAAACCAAGCGTCACACGAACTTTGCAAAAGGATAGTTGATAGCGGTGTATTGGATGAAGCTCACCTGCCATTTATATAGGCAAAATGGAAGCAAGGACATTATTTGTTTGGTGTCCTTGCTTTATAAAAATGTTCACTTTGTTAATTAGTGAATGTTTGCTTAGTAATCAGCAAGTTAGATATTCCAGTTAGAAATTAATTTTCACTTTTATTTGTTTAACTACATAACTGAACATTATGAGCTTGAAATACAGTAATACAACGGCTGATTTCCTGCAATGGGATGAAGCCATGAATCTAATAAGGAAGTTGGCAAAAGACGGTAATTATAAAATGTCACTTCTTATTGCTTTGGGTTGTTTCACAGGTCTAAGAATTTCTGATATTCTTTCTTTAAGATGGAATCAGGTATTAGATACAGACGAGTTTACCATCATAGAGCATAAAACGAAAAAGAAACGGACTATCAGAGTTAACCTACAACTAAAAAGCATATCAGAGATTGCTATGAGCATATAAAGCCTGTTGGTATTAATGCTCCTATTCTGATAAGCCAGAAAGGAACGGTTTTCAGTATTCAGAGGATAAACGGGGTACTGAAAGAGATTAAGAAGAAGTACAAGTTGCATATAGGCAATTTTTCATGTCATTCTCTTAGAAAGACCTTTGGCAGACAAGTCTACAACATGAATAACGATAATTCAGAGCTTGCACTTGTTAAGCTCATGGAACTATTCAATCATTCCAGTGTATCAATTACTAAAAGATACTTGGGATTGAGACAGGAAGAGCTACTTAATACTTAT
Source organism: Bacteroides sp. BFG-637 (assembly GCF_024793605.1). NCBI lineage: Bacteria > Pseudomonadati > Bacteroidota > Bacteroidia > Bacteroidales > Bacteroidaceae > Bacteroides > Bacteroides sp. BFG-637. The sequence goes on from NZ_JANUPD010000002.1 coordinate 2,986,795, forward strand.
GACTGTCTTAGCTTCTAATAGTTGGGTTGGTATGAAAGTATCAAATTCCTGTTTATATGGGGACTTGGCAAGTTTCATACCAACCTTGAATTATTGACTACAAGTGTTTCTCAACATTTAATAAACAATAGTTCTTGCAAATTAAACAGCTTTTAGTAACTTTGTAGCAATTTCAGACTTCTATGGAGATAGTTCTGAAAGGACATAGTTAACGAAGAGCGTTTGATATATTATCCTGTTATGAAATCTGGACAATTTCAAAGAATGAGGATAGTAGGCAAGAACGCTCACGTCAGTGTTATATATTCATCTTAAGGGATGAACTATATACTTTTCTGGCGTGGGCTATTGTTTATTACTCATTCTTGGGCAGTCCAGAGCCTCATAACGGTAATATTCAATAGTTTCCACGCTTTTTGTATGTAGTAGCCAACTCTAGGGAACAAGTTGGCATTAAATATAAAAATATAAGAAACAGACAGTCTATCTAATTTACCAATCAAGTAATTTTATTAAAGAAGTGTGCAACTATGTTGTGTTCCTCACACTTGTATCTCAATTATTCACGCTTTCTATTAGGAACGTAGAAGCACAACTATAAGTAATTATGAAACAGCAGCAACTATTAATTATACTTATGTTGTTCACGTTCAATATAAGTTCCTTTTCACAGAGAATTGACACACTTTATTATGATAGCGCAGGAAAAGGGGTTGAAACAAAAGAATTCGCTACTTGTGTTATATATTTTCAGTACGCTAAAGACTCACACTATAGTAATAAGTTCAGAGCATACAATACTGTAAGTAATACTTTATGGGGGAAGGAGATTTTATATCAGTGGATAAATATGATTTAGAAAAAATGGTTTATGACAATGAGGTAAAGCTCTACTATAATAATGGAAAAGTACAACAGATAGCTCACTATCAAAACGGCAAATTTCATGGAGACGTAGTGCTCTTTTACGAAAACGGGCAAATACAATCTTGTTGTGCATATAATGAAGGCGTGCCTCATGGTAATAGTATCGCTTATTATCAAAATGGATTAATATCTAAAAAGGCAAATTTTGTAGATGGTAAATTTGATGGTATCTATTATGAGTTTCCTGAAGATGGCAAATCGTGTAACCAAGTTGAATATAAGAACGGCGAACCTGTTACACCATATTATACCCAATCAACCAGTGAAGGATATGTAACAAAATATAAATTGCAAGATGGTTCACTGTATTTGGAAATGCCTACGATTAATGAAAAACAAACTTTCCATGATAAAGGTACTACATGGGATTATTACACAAAAAACGGACTAACATTATTAGTTAGTGCTAGTGCTAATAGAGACTATGGAAAGTACTATACATTGAGTATCGTTCTTACTAATAACTCTAATCAACCAATAGACTTTAACCCTTCGCTTATTACTGCATACAACAACAAGAAGAACAAGATGGAAACATTAAAAGTACTGGAAGCTAATGAATATATTGAACGTGTCAGCCGTAGGCAAAACTGGGGTGCTTTTTTTAATGCTTTCAATGAAAATATGGCAGCAGCAAAAGCAGGATATTCGGCTTCTTCAACACAAACCAACTCGTCTTATGCAGGTGGCTCTGTATCTGGTGCTGTAGGTGCAGCTGTTGGTACTAATGGAGCGGCAGTAGGTGCGGCAGTAGGTGCAACAGCGTATGCAGGTTCTGTTAATACATCTTCCACCACAGTAAGTTATAATGGAGCAGCAGCATATCAAGCTCAATTAATAGCCAGTGATAGAATTGCTAACTATAATGAACAATTATTGAACGAAAGGCAAATGAAAGATGAAGGTTACTTGAAACGGACTACTGTAGGGGCAGGAGAATCCATTTCTGGGTATATCAATGTTAAATTTGAAAAAGGAGATGAACTAACCGTAAATATACCTATCAATTCAATAGTATATCCTTTTATCTGGACTACCAATAATTAATTTAATACTTATAACGATGAAATATACAATGAGAACAATCTTATTTGTGCTTCTTTTGTTAATGGGAGCAAATGTAACATATGCGTATGAAGATTCAAATGATTTTACTATACCTGCCAATACCCCAATTCCATTAATCTTAGACTATAATATAAGTTCAAAAAAGATTAAGAAAGGAATGGAGGTGGAATTTAAAGTAGCACAAGATATTTTTATAGGAAACAATTCCATACCACAAGGAACTATTGCTATAGGTAAAGTTGTCAAAGCTTCTAAAGGAAAATGTTGGGGAAAGGCAGGTAAACTTTCTGTTGAGATAGACAGACTGCAACTTGCCAACAATATCCCACTAAAATTGAAAGCACCCAATATTGAGAAGGAAGGATTCTCCAAAAAGGGTTCTGCATGGACTTGGTTTTGGTGCACTATCCTATTTGTTCCTCTGAATGTAATTCCACCACTTTGTATTAAAGGAGAAAACACAGAAATACAGCAAGGATTCACATTTGTTGCATATACAGTCGAACAACAGACTATTAAATAACAAATAGGACTATTGAAGGCAGCATTTGAAGTAACATTCACTTGCTGCCTTTTTTTAGTTCATCTCCTTCTCTTCTTTACTAATTTACATTTATTCTTCTTGGGTGAATTTGAGAATAGTTGTTCTATCACCTCCCTTGTCACAGGTCTGTATATAATATCTGTATATGTGGTCTCTCTAATCTCTTGTGGTAAATAAGGAACCACGGTGCTCTTCTTTGGTGTTACTTGCATATTTGTGTGAAAATAGATAGGTTGTTAATTGATTTATCTACAACAAAGTTACTGATAAGAATCAGGTAAAGCTAATGCAAAACATACATTCTGAATTATTGAGGTATATGTGTGTATTTCTTCAAAAAGATTCGATTTGAGGTAGCAAATAGAGCAGATGTTAGAACTGAATTACGTCTAATATTTATGATTCAATTTTTTGATTCCACAGGACATAAAGAAACTAAATCATTGATAAGGCGGTAAGTGATAGTTCATTTACAGCTTTATTTTTTATGATACGGTGGGCTGGAATATTAGATAAATTTGTTTCTTTGCAATCATTAAATTTAAAAGATAATACCATGAAGAAATTACGCCGACGACTTATTGATATGGCATTTGCCAAAGAGCCAGAAAAGAAAGACAAGATTGTAGAACTAGCCAAGAAGTATAATATTCTCAAATGTGATGATGATACAGATAATCTTCTACTTCAGTTTACAAGAAAAGAGGTGACTAAATACGAAAGAACAGATATTAAAAAGTTATGTAAACTAATTCTATATCTAATTCAAGAGAATAAACAAATAACCTTTAAAAGTGCTACATCGAAAGAGAAACATATTATAGATACCGAACAAATCTCAATGATTAAATCATTATTATGCAACAAACTGTTTATGATATTATTATCTAATCCATACCAATATCGGGATTATCTGGAATGGAGTGCCCCTTTTTATGGTTTTTGTATCAAATTCAACAAAGGAAAGAATTTTATCACATACATAGATGAAGATAATAATAAGATTTATCCTAAAGGTATATTAGATACAAAACTGAAACAGTTGATGCAGAGAGAGGAAATCTTATTTAACGAGAACGGTAAATATTATATTGGTACGTTACTGTCTTATTGGAGAAAGAATTTGTTAGATGCAGGTTTTTTCACAAAAGGAATAAAGACTATAAGAAACGAAGAAGCAGCATTTCTATATGACTTGTTAAGCTTATATGATGTGCAAATACCGAATAGGGATAAATATGAAGAGAGGGTATCAGCACAGGATAAGAAAGAATATATAAGGGTAGAATTAGATAAAGTTCATGCTTTCTTAGGATAAAATACTGCCCAAAGATGCCTTATTCCTCCTAATCTAGGTCAATCTTTCTATATAGCTTTGCCACCATAAAATAATTGGTGTGCTAGATACCAAAATAAGCCCCAAGGGCATGGGCATAAATTAATTATGGTAACAGAAAGAGACATTACTCTCCAAGTGTTAACGCTAGCAGTGCTAGCAAGTGAAGGAACCAAGATAGCTAGGCTATCAGGTAATCGCAACTTCGATGAAAAGGTGGTTAAAGCCAAAATGAAGTCCATGAAGGCAAATGGAATGTTAGTGCCCGCTATCATAGTGGATGCAAAGAAAGTTATAGAAGCCGGATTGGAGATTGTAGACTTTGGAACGGGAGAAACCATTAGTGAAGCTGATGCAGCCCGGTACGTTGTGTTAGTGGATGCAAACCACCGTTACAAAGCTCATCTAAATCTTCTGGAAGCCAACAAGGAGTTAAAAGATGAAGAGAAGTACAAAGGTGAGTTCTATCTTATCTATGCTTTGAATGAAGAAATTGCAGTCTCGAGAATGTTTTCGGAGATTAACATTTGTACAAATCCTTGGAAGGGGGGCGACTTTCCTAAGGGGGCTAAAATGGCGTGCAAAGAGGAACTTCCGCTACTTGATTTTATCGTGGAGCTTACCGAACAAGGTTATCCACTACCAACTGCCTCCAAATGGGGAACATTTAAAGCGGGTATCACTAAAGAGATAATGGCAGATGCAATGGCGGGTAAGATAAGTGATAAATTACGGAAAACTAATGGATTGGAAAGGGGGAAGAGATTATTAAAAGCGGTAGTAGAACACCTCTCTAAAGAGATTCTCAAAAGTCGAACTCTCATTGATTGGATTATCTATCAGTACGATGAAGCAGACGATGACCAAAAAGGTGCTACGATTGACAATCTGGTCAAGTTCTTTTCAAGTTTGAACAAAGAGAAAGCAGAGCAGATAGAGAAAGCCAAAGGACAGCGAGGTGGCGATACCAAAGAGACCATTATAAATCGTCTTCTTAATAGTTTTTACGAACAGTTTATACAATCTCAAAGTACTTCTACTGATGAGTAAAATTAAAAGCCAGTTATCGAGATGATAGCTGGCTTTTTTATATCTATAAGCGATGGTATAATAATATTGGAAGCCAACTAACCAGTAGTGCTGTGTTGGCAGAATGGCGTATAGAATGTTCTGATAGGATAAATGTGTTATTATAAATGCTTTCTTTTCTTAAATAATTGGTTGTTATGGCTAGAAGATGTACTTTTGTAGTGGTTGAAATGAGATGTTGGTCACAAAATTTAATAACCAATTAAGTAATTGCTTGATAATCAGTATATGTAATAAAGATAGCTTGTTTTTATTACTTTTGCCGTATTAACAAGCGAAATATTTCCAAAAAGATGCGCAAAGTATACTACATCTATAATTCAAAGACCCAGACTTATGATCGAATTTACCCTACCGTACGGCAGCGTGCGCTTAGTATCCTGCGCCGGCTTTTCTATGGAATGGGGTTGGGAGCAGGTTGCTTTATTGTATTGCTTCTGATTTTTGGCTCTCCATCGGAGAAAGAATTAAGAATTGAGAACAGCCGTCTTTTGGCACAGTATAATGTACTTTCCCGTCGTCTGGACGACGCTATGGGAGTACTTCAGGATATCCAGCAGCGTGACGATAATTTGTACCGGGTGATTTTGCAGGCCGATCCTGTTTCTCCGGCTATCCGCCAAGCTGGTTATGGCGGGACGAACCGTTACGAAGAACTGATGGATTTGGCGAATTCTAAGTTGGTAGTGAATACGACTCAAAAACTGGATGTGCTCTCCAAAAGACTGTATATTCAGTCGAAATCTTTCGACGATGTGATTGATATGTGTAAGAACCATGATGAGATGTTGAAATGTATTCCGGCTATCCAGCCTATTTCGAATAAAGATCTTCGTCAGACAGCATCCGGTTATGGTACACGTATCGACCCTATTTACGGTACGACAAAGTTTCATGCAGGTATGGACTTCTCTGCTCATCCGGGAACAGATGTATATGCTACCGGAAACGGAACTGTAGTGAAAGTAGGATGGGAGACCGGATATGGGAATACCATCGAAATCGATCATGGTTTCGGATATCTCACTCGATATGCTCACTTGCAGGGATTTAATACGAAAGTCGGAAAGAAAGTAGTGCGTGGTGAGATTATCGGAAAAGTGGGGAGTACAGGAAAGAGTACCGGTCCGCATTTGCATTACGAAGTGCATGTGAAAGGACAGGTCGTGAATCCGGTCAATTATTATTTCATGGACTTGAGTGCCGAAGATTATGAAAGGATGATTCAGCTGGCAGCCAATCATGGTAAAGTATTCGATTAAAATCTTTAAACAGGAGTGCTATGCTTAATACAGATAAAGAATTGAAGCTATATTATTCAATAGGAGAGGTTGCCGATATGTTTGGAGTCAATCCGTCGTTACTCCGTTTTTGGGAAAAGGAATTTCCGCAAATCTCGCCTAAAACAGCAGGAAGAGGAATACGTCAGTATCGTAAGGAAGACGTAGAAACGATCGGACTTATCTATCATTTGGTCAAAGAGAAAGGGATGACACTTCCCGGTGCCCGGCAACGTTTGAAGGATAATAAAGAAGCTACAGTTCGTAATTATGAGATCGTTAATAAGCTGAAAGCGATCAAAGAAGAGCTTTTGGCCATTAAACGCGAACTGGATGGGCGGGAATAAATGAAAGCTATTCCTCTACACGGCTCACCTGTTTGATATTCTGTATTTTCTTCAGATTGTTGCAGATAGTTTTTACATCATCCACATCATGTACCCACAACTGGATTTTTCCTTCAAAGATGCCATCTTCGGTTTCGATGGTCAGCTTACGGATATTTACATTGAGCTGTCTGGAGATGACCTGGGTGACTTCATTCAAAAGTCCCATGTTGTCTATACCTTTTATATATATATATACCAGGAAAGATAGTTCTTTATGTGTATCCCATTCGGTCGCTAATATGCGGTTGCCATAGCTGCTCTTCAATTTGGCGGCAACAGGGCATTGGCGCTTGTGAATAATGATCCGGTCGTTTTCATCCACATATCCCAATACATCGTCACCGGGAATAGGATGGCAACATTCGGCCATGATATATTTCTTCTGCAAACTTTCTTCCGTCAGTTTGAGCACCTCTTTCGGGTTGATTTTTTCTTTTTCCTGCGGTTCTTTCTCTTCCTGCTTCTCTTTGCTATTGCCGAAAGAGAAAGTCAGATATTTCTTCCAGTTACTGGTTTGCTTTTCTTTCAGTTCATTCTTGTCTGCTTCTCCCAGAACGATTGCTTTACTACCAATGGCAGCCAGCAACTCTTCCTCATTCTTGGCATTATGCAGTTTGCGTAGCTTTTCGATAACAGCTTCTTCCGGACGGACTTCCTCCTTTTTCAGAAACTCACTAAGGATTTCTTCCCCTATCTTTTGATTTGCTTTACGCTCTTTACGGAGAATGGCTGCTATCTTGGCACGGGCACGGGCAGTGGTTGCAAAAACTTCCCATTGCGGTTGTACGCGTTGCGATTTTGAAGTCAGGATTTCAACTTGGTCACCACTTTGCAATTTGTGGCTCAACGGCACTAATTTATGATTGACTTTAGCGCCAATACAATGGCTACCAATATCCGTGTGCAGGGAAAATGCGAAGTCGAGGGCCGTAGAGTTCTGCGGCATAGTCTTCAGTTCGCCTTTAGGAGTGAACACGAATATTTCGGAAGCAAATAAATTTAGCTTAATGGTATCCAGAAAGTCGATGGCATCCGGTTGCGGATCATCTAATATCTCCTTAATCGTTCTCAACCATTTTTCTAATTCGCCTTCATCCTCGCTACCTCCTCCTTCTTTGTATTTCCAGTGGGCTGCGAAACCTTGTTCGGCAACGTCGTTCATCCGTTCACTACGAATCTGGACTTCAATCCATTGTCCGTTGTTACCCATCAGAGTGACGTGTAATGCCTGATAACCATTAGCTTTAGGATGGCTGACCCAGTCGCGCAAACGGTCCGGATGGGGTTTGTATATCTTGGAAATAGAAACGTAGATATCGAAACAGTCGTTGAGTTCTTCTTCTTCATTGCGTGGTTCGAAGATGATTCGAACAGCCAGTAAATCGTATATTTCTTCGAAAGGAACATGCTTGGTCTGCATCTTGTTCCAGATGGAATAGATTGATTTTACACGGGCAAGTATCCGGTATTTCAATCCCATCTTATCCAGTTGGGTACGGATCGGGGCTGTGAAGTCGTTGAAGACCTTGTCACGTTCAGCGGCAGTAGCATTCAACTTCTCTTCTATTTCCGCATATTCTTCGGGATGTTCATATTTGAAGCTTAGATTCTCAAGCTCCGTTTTTATCTTATAGAGCCCCAAACGGTTGGCAAGTGGAGCATAGATGTAAAGCGTTTCGCCTGCAATCTTATATTGCTTGTTGGGTAACATGGAGCCAAGAGTACGCATGTTGTGCAAACGGTCCGCTATCTTGATAAGAATGACCCGGATATCGTTCGACATGGTGAGCAGTAACTTCTTGAAGTTCTCTGCCTGTGCCGAAGCACGGTCACCGAAGATTCCACCGGATATTTTAGTCAGTCCGTCCACAATCTGGGCAATCTTCGGACCAAAGATATTCTCGATGTCTTCCACTGTGTAATCAGTGTCCTCTACCACATCATGCAGCAAGGCTGCACAAATAGAAGTGGAACCGAGACCTATTTCATTGCATACAATGCTGGCAACGGCAATCGGGTGCATAATATAAGGTTCACCCGAACGGCGTTTGATTCCTTTATGCGCCTGATTGGCAAAGTTGAAAGCTTTCGTAATGATTTCAACTTTTTTGCGATGTTTAGTATTGAGATAGTCATTCAGTAGTTCGTGGAACGCCTGATTAATCATCTCTTCGTCAGCTATTTCTTTGGGGGCCAGATTATCCATAATTGTTATCCTTTCACTTGCTTAGTTCTGCAAAAATAAGCAAATTTCCGAACGATGCAAGCAGGAAGTTATTTATTTGTATATTTTCAATCGTTTTCCTGCTGCAATTTTAGTGTTAGACATTCCATTCCACCTTTGTATATCCTTGATTGTGACGCCATACTTTCCGGCGATAGTGGATAAAGTGTCTCCACTTTTTATTGTGTAATAGGTCAGTTTCCCCTTACCGGCAACTGCTGTTGTCGTTTTACGGGTTGCAGGTGTAATATCCTTTACAGCAACGGTTTTGCGGTTGCGGAACAACTCATCGGCACGATGTGCATAAATCGTATCTTGCTTATCGATAAAAGTACTGATCGCGTCGATAGGGAGTCTTAGCGTATAAGGTTTGCTGTCACCCGGAATCATTTGCTTCTTATATTGCGGATTCAAACTCTTGATCTGATCCAGAGGTACATTACAAAGGTCAGCGATTTGTTCGAAGTGCAGATTTTGGTTTACTTGCACTGTGTCAGTACTTGCCGGAATATTGGTTTCCATCGGGCAGATATTGTGGTCGCAGTAGTAAGTCATCACGTAGTTGGCAGCGATAAAGGCAGGCACATAACCACGCGTTTCTTTAGGCAGGTAATTGTAGATTTTCCAATAATCAGTTTCGCCATTGGCACGGCGGATTGCCTTATTGATTGTACCGGGCCCACAGTTATAAGCAGCAATTACCAGATTCCAGTCTCCATAGATATCATACATTTCTTTGAGATAACGAGCGGCAGCCCAAGTTGCTTTAATCGGGTCACGACGTTCATCTACCAGGCTGTTTGATTCTAAACCATAAATCTTACCTGTACCAATCATAAATTGCCACAGACCGGAAGCACCTGCACGTGATACGGCTGATGGGTTCAACGCAGATTCGATAATCGGCAGATATCTTAGTTCCAGTGGAAGTCCGTATGCATCCAGTGCTTCTTCAAAAATAGGCATATAGAAGTTGCAGGCACTTAGCATGAAAGAAACCTGATTGCGCAAGCGTCCTGCATACATATCGATGAATTTGCGGATAATATCATTATAAGGCATTTCCATGATGGCCGGGATGCGTGACAAGCGGTCGATATAGACAGAGTCACTGAATAAAGGATTGATTTCAGCCGTACTGCAATCCTTGCCTAAATCAATATAATTTTTAGCTTTCCAGTCATTCAACAGACTGTCAAGTGGATAAGTCATACTTTTAGGCAGGTCGATGCTTTCTTTGCGTTCAGTTCCATTTTCACGAATCACTACATCTACACTTTGCGCTTTTACCTGCGACGTGGCCACTAGTAAAAGAAAAATAATCGAACAATAGCTAACTAATTTCTTCATGCTTCAATAATAAGATCAATCTAAATTGTGTTTTTAAAATCGTAATACGCATTGCAGGCCAACCGACTTGTTTTTAAAGCTGTTGGAGCGGAACTGGTTGTTATTATCAATAACAGCCGGCTCTACTTTCATGCTCAAGTCGGGGGTTATATCGAAGTTGGATAACTCCGCATCTACATAAGCGTCGATGATAGAGATCAGGTAAACTCCGATAAATGCAAATATACTAAGGTCCCGATAACGACGGAACATATCTTTTCTTCTTTTTAAGGTGTTTTTCAGTTGCTCCTCATTATAAGTGGAGTTCGGGGGCAACAAATCCTCGTAACTTTTGGTGTTCGGATTGCTGTCCATGATGTCCAGATAGGCTTGCGAATAGTCTTTGTACATCTTGCCGTTCCAGCTTAACGCGTAGGCACAACCTGCAAACCCTCCATATATAATAGGTAGTTTCCAGTATTTACGATTGTAAATTTGTCCTCCACCGGGGAATACGACTGCCAACCAGGTAGCTTTGGTCGGATTCGGGATAAATATCTTCTTGTTAATATCTTGAGTCGTTGGTGGTACACTGTCGGTCTTTACAACAATCGATGACGGCTGTTCCTATCTTTTTCAGCTCTTTCTTGTTGGCTGCGTCCAGACTGTCTGCTATCTGTATCTTGGCAGCTGACAAGCTGTCGATGGCCAGAAGTTCTTTTGGAGGGTATGATCCGGATAGAATCCTGTCTTGTCGAATCCTGTGCAATCGGTTCGCGATGCCTTCGTGCACGGGCTTTCGGTGCTTCACGCTGTATGATTGTTGTATCTTTCCGTACTGGAGTAACAGTGGACTGTGCATACACATCAATCCCTGCCACCTGTAAAAAACAGAGAAGCAGGGCGCTGACTAGTAACTGATATTTCTTACTTTTTCTTGTCATTTACTTCTTTAGCGTATCGAAGATTTCCATGATACGTTCCAGTTCCTCCTCGTTACCGAAAGGAATACTGATCTTTCCCTTTCCCTTTTCAGAGCAGGTGAGTTGTACCTTGGTGTTGAAAAAGCCAGAGAGTTGTTGCTTCAATAAGTTGAACTCTTCGGGAAGTTTGGCACGTTTCGGTGTTATTTTCCGCGTACCGCTTTTCACCGCTTCTCCTTCGCTTAATGATTTAACAATTTCTTCTACTTTGCGGACTGAATATCCGTGCTCTTGTATTTCTTCGAATATTTTAACTTGTAGTTTCGGGTCGCCTAATGAAATCAGCGCACGGGCATGTCCCATGTCCAACTGCTTGTTTTGCAGGGCCATCTGTATGGGAGCCGGCAATTTTAGTAAACGCAGGTAGTTGGCGATTGTCGTTCTTTTCTTTCCGATACGTTCGCTAAGACGTTCCTGTGTCAGTTCATACTGATCGAGCAGATGCTGGTAGGCAAGTGCGATTTCTACGGCATTCAGGTCTTCACGCTGGATATTTTCAATCAGCGCCATTTCCATCATGTTTTCGTCGTCGGCGGTGCGTATATAAGCAGGGATTGTTTTCAAGCCTGCTCTTTGTGAAGCGCGATAACGACGTTCTCCCGCGATGATCTGATATTCATCGTCCGAGAGTTTGCGTAAAGTAATAGGTTGGATGATACCGATTTCCGCAATGGAATCAGCCAGTTCCTGCAACGCTGTTTCGTCAAACTCACGGCGGGGCTGGTTAGGATTGACAGTAATCTTTGCCAGCTCTATTTCATTAATGGAAGAAGACCCTTCGGTTTTCACATCATCCATTGAGAGCAAGGCGTCTAAACCGCGTCCTAATGCATTTCTTTTTTGTGTTGCCATATCTTCTTCTTTTATTTATTTCGGTTGATAATCTCTTTAGCAAGAGCCAAGTGGTTCTTGGCACCGGTAGATTCCGCATCGTAAAGGATGGTCGGAACACCGTAGCTGGGAGCCTCGCTCAATTTTACATTTCGTTGAACAACGGTATTGAACACCAGTTCTTGAAAATGCCGTTTCACTTCGTCATAGATCTGATTAGCCTGACGCAGACGAGAATCATACATCGTCAGCAGGAAACCTTCGATCTCTAAAGCCGGATTCAGTTTCGACTTGATGATTTTAATGGTATTCAATAGTTTGCTGATACCTTCAAGAGCGAAATATTCAGCTTGAACGGGAATAATCACCGAGTCCGCTGCCGTTAGGGCGTTGATCGTGATTAGTCCTAATGAAGGAGAACAGTCTATCAGAATATAGTCATATTCTTTTTTCAAAGGAGTGAGTACTTCCTTCAGTATCTTTTCTCGGTTTGGGAGGTTCAGCATTTCAATCTCTGCCCCTACAAGATTGATGTGCGAAGAGATCACTTTCAAAGAATCAATCTCCGTGTCAAGGATAGCGTCCTGTACGTTGGCTCTGTCAATAATACACTCATAGATAGTGCATTCCGACTGCTTGATGTCTACTCCCAGACCGGAAGAGGCATTAGCTTGCGGGTCGGCATCTATCACGAGTACCTTTTTTTCCAGTGTAGCAAGTGAAGCTGCGAGGTTAATCGTAGTCGTTGTTTTTCCTACACCACCCTTTTGATTGGCCAAAGCAATAATTTTTCCCATATTCTCTAAATTTATTGGCAGCGAAATAAGTGATAAATCCTTAGAGCGCCTACGAAAAAAGAGAAACTTTGCAATTTCTGTTGATAAGTCGCCTGTTTTGTTAATAACTGTCGGACGAAACGGTTACAAAACTTCAACAGGTTGCATCATCTACTTTTCTCTTTAACGAGCTTGCAAATATACATATTTATATTGGATATCTATTTCTTTTTTTGCTCGCTTGCAGAAGATTAAGATTTGTAAACGGGTAGGAATGGGGTGGAAAGAGACTTTTCGATCTGATGCAGGGAGGTGTTTGGCGGTACGGCTTCTTTTTGTTACTTTTGTGCGAATATAAAAAAGGAAAGGATTGAAGATATGGAAAATGAAAAGCCGTTGATACTTGTTTCAAATGACGATGGCGTGATGGCTAAAGGGATTAATGAACTGGTGAAGTTTCTTCGCCCTTTGGGAGATATTGTGGTAATGGCACCTGATGCTCCGCGTTCGGGCAGTGGTTGTGCGCTGACGGTGACGCAGCCTGTTCATTACCAGTTAGTAAAGAAAGAAGTAGGTTTAACTGTTTATAAATGTTCGGGAACGCCGACCGATTGTATCAAATTGGCACGGAACACAGTGCTCGACCGGACACCGGACTTGGTAGTCGGTGGTATCAATCATGGGGATAACTCCGCCACTAACGTGCATTATTCCGGTACGATGGGAGTGGTGTTCGAAGGTTGTTTGAATGGAATCCCTTCTATTGGCTTCTCTTTGTGTAATCATGAACCTGATGCCGATTTTGAAGCTGCCGGACCTTATATTCGCAGTATTGCCGCCATGGTACTGGAAAAAGGACTTCCTCCTTTGACCTGCCTGAACGTAAACTTCCCGAATACAACCGATATCAAAGGAATCAAAATCTGTGAACAGGCAAAAGGTCGTTGGACGAACGAATGGGCTGCCTGTCCCCGTCTGAACGATCCGAATTATTTCTGGTTGACCGGCGAATTTACCGACCACGAGCTTGAAAATGAGAAGAATGATCATTGGGCTTTGGCAAATGGCTATGTTGCTATCACTCCGACCACGGTTGATGTGACAGCTTATCACTTTATGGATGAACTTAACAAATGGTTTAATTAGTTGATAAATGATAGGTGATAAGCGATAGATGTTGAGTTGAGAATCGGTTACAAGACACGACTTAGTGGTTGTCATGTTTTAATTTTCACCTATCATTTATCCCCTATCACCTATCATTTATCCCCTATCACCTATCAACTATTATGAAGTATTATTTGATTGTCGGCGAAGCTTCCGGCGACTTGCACGCTTCTCATCTGATGGCTGCCTTAAAGGCCGAAGATCCGCAGGCTGATTTCCGGTTTTTCGGAGGTGATTTGATGGCTGCCGTTGGAGGAACGATGGTGAAACATTATAAAGAACTGGCGTACATGGGGTTTATTCCCGTGTTGCTCCATCTGCGCACTATCTTTGCAAATATGAAGCGTTGTAAAGAAGACATTGTTTCTTGGCAACCGGATGTTGTTATTCTGGTGGACTATCCGGGATTCAATCTGGATATAGCCAAGTTTGTCCATGCAAAGACACAGATTCCGGTTTATTATTATATTTCTCCGAAGATATGGGCGTGGAAAGAGTATCGCATTAAGAATATAAAACGAGATGTAGACGAACTTTTTTCCATTCTTCCTTTTGAAGTAGATTTCTTCGAAGGAAAGCATCAATATCCCATTCACTATGTTGGAAATCCTACCGTGGATGAGGTGGTGGCCTATCAGGAAGCTCATCCGAAAAATAAGGATTTGTTTATTGCGGAGAATCAACTGGAAGATAAACCGATAATAGCTCTTCTTGCAGGTAGCCGGAAACAGGAAATCAAAGATAATCTGCCGGATATGTTGGAGGCGGCTTCTGCTTTTCCTGATTATCAGCTTGTTCTGGCGGGTGCTCCTGCCATTGCTCCCGAATATTATAAAAAATATGTAGGAGAGGCGAAAGTGAAAATCATTTTCGATCAAACCTATCGTTTGTTGCAACACGCAGATGTGGCTTTGGTCACTTCAGGCACGGCTACTCTTGAGACGGCATTGTTCCGTGTTCCCCAAGTCGTTTGTTATCACACTCCGATAGGGAAAATAGTTTCCTTCTTGCGGCGTCATATCTTGACCGTGAAATTTATTTCGTTGGTTAATTTGATTGCCGACCGTGAAGTGGTAAAAGAGCTGGTGGCGGATACGATGACCGTGAAGAATATGCAGAGTGAATTGAAAAATATCATTGGAAATGAAGCATATAGGAAATGAAATGCTTTCGGGATATGAATATATGGCTGAACGGTTGGGACCTGCCGGTGCTCCCCGTCGTGCAGCTCGTGAAATGCTGCATTTGTTGAAAAAATAACTTTCTTTTTCTGAATAAACGTAAAGCCGATGCAGTAATTGCACGGCTTTTTTATTTATTAAGCAGAAGACTAAAAAAGAAAGGAAAAAAGATATGAAAAAAATTAAGTGGCTTTTAGGAATGTTGTTATTGGCATTAGTGCCAATGTTGCAATCATGTGATGATGATGGCTATTCTATCGGAGACTTTAGCTGGGACTGGGCGACCGTTCGTGCAACCGGTGGAGGAGGCTATTATTTGGAAGGTGATCGTTGGGGATTGATTGATCCGGTTGCTACTTCCATACCTTGGTTTAAACCGGTGGACGGTGAACGTGTAGTGGCTTTTTTCAATCCTTTGTATGACATGGAAGGAGGAAAAGGAGTTCAGGTGAAGATGGAAGGTGTACAGGAATTGTTGACAAAGGAAGTAGAAGATATGACCACAGAGGAAGAAGCGGTGGAATTCGGCAATGATCCTATCCTGATTTATCAGGGTGATATGTGGTTGGGAGGAAAATTCCTGAATGTAATTTTTCGTCAGGAACTGCCTCGCTCGGAGAAACATCGTATCAGTCTTGTGCAAAATAAGATAGAAACGGGAGAACCGTCAGAACCGGGAACATTGAATGTGGCTGAAGATGGTTACGTACATTTGGAACTGCGTTATAATACGTATGAAGATGTAACCGATTATTGGGGATGGGGACGAGTTTCTTATAATCTGGAAAAGTTCTTCCCAACGGAGAAAGATTCTGAATCAACAATGAAAGGTTTTAAAGTGACTATAAATTCAAGAGAACATGGAGAAGGAAGAGTGATCGTTCTTGATCTGGATCATCCGGTAGGTGTGCCGGAAGCTGCGAAGGATGTACACTCCACTTCTTCGATCCGATAACCTAACTATGATTTACTGTGTGTGAAAAAGGTCGGGATACTTCTATCGAAGTTCCCGACCTTTTGTATTGTGTGCAATTCTAATTGATGAGAAAAACTCCTGTTAGAACCACGTTAATGCATATAGATAAACGACTGCTGCCGGTATAGCCATCAAAGAACTGTCAAACCGGTCGAGCATCCCTCCATGTCCCGGAAGGATATTTCCCGAATCCTTTACGTGCAATTGGCGTTTTAGCAATGACTCCGTCAGGTCGCCCCATGTGCCAAATATAACCACTACCAATGCCAGTCCTGCCCATTCAATCATTGACATAAATGGGAAGTAGTGAGCAAGTATAAAAGATACTCCGATTGCTACAACTCCGCCGCCGATAGAACCTTCCCATGATTTTTTCGGGGAGATGCGTTCAAAGAGTCGGTGTTTGCCTATCAGTGAACCGATGCAATAAGCACCCGTGTCATTCAGCCAAAGGAAAATAAAGATGGATAACGGTAGAATCGGATTATAGCTTATGCTACTGAATTCCGACGCTGGGTCGTTATGGAAAGCCAATACATTTAGCAAAGCAAAAGGCAGGCCGATATAAAGTTGGCTAAGCATCGAATAAGCCCAGTTAAGTACCGGGTTCTCCTTTTTCAGATACAATTCGCTAATCATCATGTAAAGCAATAAAAGCACATACGGGATGAATATTTTCGAATCGGCTGCATCAATGCAGAATCCCATGATTGCGAGGAATAAATAAGCCCCGCCGAGCATATTAATGGTTTTGTTTATCTTGACTCCTTCTGCGCGCATATTTACCAGCTGTGCAAACTCATAAATAGTCAGTGCACTGATAGCGGTGAACAGAATGCCAAAACTGAATGCATCATAAAGGATGCACCCTACCAAGATGGCAACGAAGAGTACACCTGTAATAGCTCGTTTTATGAAATTATTAATCAAAATCTATTCGTTTTAATTAGTTGGACTCGTTAGCTTGTTCTTCTCCATTAGACTTACCCTCTACGGTAACTTTGCCTTCCACTGTAACCTTGTTACCCGCTGCGGCAACTTTGGTGTCAATGGGTGCTTGTTCCTCTGCAGTATTTTCAGCTTCCTCTTCTTTGATTTCTTTTTCTTCTTCTTTCAGCTTTTGGGCAAGTTCCCTTTCAGCTCTTGCAGCATCCTGGCTTTCTTTAGCAGCCATGATTTCTTCCGAACGCGAAGCCCAGGGGCGTTTGCCGAAGATACGTTCAACGTCTTCTGCGAAGATTACCTCTTTGTCAATCAGTAATTGTGTCAGTTCGTTGTGACCTTCTTTATGCTCTGACAGAATTCTCTTGGCGCGTTCATACTGTTCGTTCACCATTCTCTTTACCTCTTCGTCAATTAGTTCGGCTGTCTTTTCGCTGTATGGACGATTGAAAGAATATTCATCGTTGTTGTAATAACATAAATTCGGCAGCTTGTCGCTCATACCTAAATAAGCAATCATACCATATGCCTGTTTGGTCACTCTTTCCAAGTCGTTCATGGCACCAGTTGAAATGCGGCCAAGGAATAAATCTTCAGCGGCGCGTCCTCCTAAAGTGGCGCACATTTCATCCAACATCTGCTCCTTAGTAGTAATCTGACGTTCTTCCGGCAGATACCAGGCAGCTCCCAATGCACGTCCGCGGGGAACGATAGTTACCTTAATCAACGGATTGGCATATTCCAATAACCAGGAGATAGAGGCGTGTCCTGCTTCATGCAAAGCGATGGAACGTCTTTCAGCTTCCGTAGTAATCTTGGTTTTCTTTTCCAGACCACCGATGATACGGTCTACCGCATCCAGAAAGTCTTGCTTGCCTACAAATTTCTTTCCGTGGCGGGCAGCAATCAGTGCAGCTTCATTGCAGACATTGGCGATATCCGCACCCGAGAATCCCGGAGTTTGGCGAGCCAGCAAGTCTACATCAACACTATCGTCTATTTTGATCGGGCGCAAATGCACACCAAATACTTCTTTACGTTCATTCAAGTCAGGCAGATCCACATGTATCTGACGGTCAAAACGTCCTGCACGGAGCAACGCTTTATCAAGTACGTCTACACGGTTAGTAGCAGCGAGGATAATCACACCGCTGTTGGAACCGAAACCGTCCATCTCTGTCAATAACTGGTTCAATGTATTTTCACGTTCGTCATTTCCTCCCATTGCAGGATTCTTGCCACGAGCACGTCCTACGGCATCAATCTCATCGATAAAGACGATACAGGGAGCTTTTTCTTTAGCCTGTTTAAACAAGTCGCGAACACGGGATGCACCTACACCCACAAACATTTCCACGAAGTCAGAACCTGCCAGTGAGAAAAAAGGAACATTAGCTTCACCCGCCACAGCTTTGGCAAGCAAAGTTTTACCGGTTCCCGGAGGGCCTACCAGCAATGCTCCCTTAGGGATCTTACCTCCCAAATCCGTATATTTCTGCGGTTCCTTCAAGAACTCTACTATTTCCTCTATTTCTTGTTTAGCTTCTGCCAAACCCGCTACATCCTTAAATGTAATCTTGATGGCTCCGCCTTTTTCAAAAAGCTGGGCTTTTGATTTTCCTACATTAAATACACCACCGGGGCCACCACTGCCACCTCCGCTCATACGGCGCATGAAGAAGATCCATAACGCTACAAGCAAGACAAGCGGGAGTATCTGAATCAGGATTGCGGGGAAAATATCCGATTTGGGCGGATAGTCAGAAGAGCCGTCAAAATGACCGGCTTCCTTTTCTGCCTGCAAAAACTCTTCCAGTTTATCGGTAGATGGCGTTCTACTTGTAATGATAGGGTTACGTCCTACTTTGGTAGAATCTGCTCCAAAAACAGCTCCTACAGCAGTCGGTTTAAGAAAAGCTTCGATTGACTTATCTTCATAACCCAATACTTTGCTTACATAGCCCTTTTTTACGTAGTCCTGAAACTCACTGTAAGTTACAGCTTTGCTTCCAGCTCCCTTTGAATCACTGCCCCACCAGAGGCCGAGAAGCATAAGGGCAATAATCATATACATCCAGTTCAGGTTGAACTTAGGCATATTAACCTTATTATTAGGTTTATTGCTATTGTTATTATTGCTATTATTATTGTCCATAATCATTAATTAGTCTAGATCGGGGATTTGAGTGAGTTTGGCATCTGCCCAAAGGTGTTCAAGATTATAAAAAGCTCTTACTTCCGGCAAAAAAACGTGTACCAGTACGTCGGCATAGTCCATTGCCACCCATTCTGCATTCCGGAGCCCATCGATTGCATAAGGTTTGCTATCCGCACCTTTGCGTGTAAATTCCTTGATTGAATCTACAATGGCACTCACTTGACTGGGAGAATTTCCCTGACAGATAACGAAATATTTACAGATGGTATCTTCTATGCTGGTTAAATCGGCAACGATTATCTTTTTACCTTTTTTCTCTTGAATTCCTTCTTTTATTTTTTCAATTAATACTTTAGTATCGTTCATTCCTGTAATTGAGATTAATAATTTATGTTCTCTATTTGTTTATAACAAAAAAAGGCAACCCTTTGTTTCTGATTATAAACGTGATATTTTTGACAAATATACGCTGATTTATTGGATACAAGAAAGTTATCCCTCAATTTTTGTGTTTTTTAGTGGAGATACTTTTGTTTAGAAAGCTTATTTGGGCATTTTTGCAAAAAAAATATCAGAATTGTTTTGAATTCCCAAAATATTTGTATCTTTGCACCCGCAAACGAAAATCATTGGGCTATGGTGTAATGGTAACACTACAGATTCTGGTCCTGTCATTCCTGGTTCGAATCCAGGTAGCCCAACAAATCAACGTCAATTTATATAGAACCCTGCTAAGAATTAAATCTTGCAGGGTTTTATTGTTTTCTGACATTTATAGTCAGAAGAAACACATATTTGCTGTGAAAAGAATACGTGGGGTTGATGTTTAATAAATAAATCCTTAAAGGCTGTATAAGCTTGTTTGCTAGAAAAGAGAAACCGGTTTTATTGCTCAAGCGAGCATAAAACCGGTTTCTTTTATTTCTCTAAATCGGGCAGAGGATTATTCTTCTGCTTTAATTGATTCGTCGATTACTTTAATTTTTTGTAATACTAGTTCCAAGTCTGCTTTCAGCTTGTCTACCTTGCGGTTTAGTTCAGTCAACAAGCTGCTGCCTTTCTTGGAAGTAGAAGTCAGGAAGCCCAGATTGTTCTCATAAGTCTGAAGTTCGTTCTTCATATTCTCATAAGTGCGCACTAGTTTCTCACGTTCTCTATATAAAGATTGAGTTCCGCCTCCCTGGATATTGCTGATGTTCGAACGGAAGTTGCTTAACTTCTTGTTGGAAGCATTGATATTGAAACGGTCGAATAACTGATCGATCAATCCGTGATATTGCTTGTATAGCTTATCTTTTTCTTTGAACGGCACGTGACCGATAGAATTCCATTCCTTCATCAAATCCCGAACCAGATTGCTCGCTTCTTCAGTATCCATGTTCTCATCGATAGCGGATAACTTTTCAATCAATGCTTTCTTCTTTTCCATATTCTCTGTTTCGACAGAGCGTTGTGAAGAAGTAGCCTTGTTCTTTTGCTCAAAGAAGTAGTCGCAAGCAGTGATGAAACGTTTCCAGACAGCATCCGAATGTTTCTTGGCTACCGGTCCGATGGTCTTCCATTCTTTTTGAAGTTTGGTCAGCGCATCGGCAGTAACTTTCCAGTCCGTGCTGTCTTTCAAAGCTTCCGCTTTTTCGCAGAGTGCTTTCTTCTTTTCCAGATTCTCGTTCATACCTTCTTTCAAGCTCTTGAAGAATTCTCCTTTCTTCTTGAAGAAATCATCGCAGGCATGGCGGAAACGTTCGAAGATTTTCACATTCATCTTTTGAGGTGCAAAACCGATGGTTTTCCATTTGTTTTGCAGGGCAATCACTTCCTGAGTCTTATTTTCCCAAGCAGAGAATGTCTTCAATTCATCATACTCAATCGCTTCAACGATTTCGCAGATTACGGTCTTTTGGTCCAAATTGTGCTGCTCGGCCTCTTTCAGCGACTCGAAGTGCTGCTGATGACGGCGGTTGACAGCGGTAGAAGCGGCTTTGAACCGATTCCAGATCTCATCACGCAGTTCTTTGGCTACCGGACCTGTATCGCGGAATTCCTGATGCAACTTCTGCAGTTGGTGGAAAGCGGAAACCACGTCCTCCTCGTCAGCCAGCTTTTCAGCAGCTTCGCAGAGGCGCGTCTTGATTTCCAGATTCTTTTTGAAGTCGTATTCACGGAATTCATTGTTCAGTTTCAATAAATCGTAGAACTTCTCTACATATAATTGATAGTTTTTCCAAAGTTCATTCACTTTGCCTTGCGGTACCAATTTCGTGTCATTCCATTGCTGTTGCAGCTTCTTGAATTCTGTATAAGATTTGTTGGCATCATCTCCGGATTCCACCAATTCTTTCAGTTCTTCGATAATGGAAAGTTTCACTTGCAGGTTTTCTTCCTTCTGGCGTTCCAATTCAGCAACCTGTCTGCTGCGTTTTTCCTTGATAACCCCCATCAGACGTTTGAATTCTTCCTCTGTCGGGTCCTCTTGGGCAACAAAATCTTCAATGTTTCCACCGTTGTCTGTAAACTGTACCTTAGCAGCTTCCAACTCGGCATTATGTAACTTGTAGAATGATTGTTTCAGATTGTCAATTTCCTGCTTGTTCGCATTTTCGGCATCTTGCGCAAGCTCTTTCAGCTGGTTTAGTACATCTTCCTTAGTGGCAGGTTTAGGGGCTGCTTCAGGTTGAACTTCGGCAGTAACTTCTTCAGTCGGAGTCTCTGTAATAGCTTCAGAAACCTCGACTGTTTTCTTTTCTTCTTCTAATTCCCCTTGGTTCAAGGGTTGATTAGTGTCATGAGCGTCCATCATTGTATATTAGTTTTGGGTCACAAATTAATGAAATAAAACGATTACTTCATACTATTTTGCTTATTTTTTTTTGTTTATCGTGTTTTTATGACAATAAAACGGTTATTCCCATGTACAACATCATTCCAATGATGTCATTTGTAATGGCTATAAACGGTCCTGTTGCAATTGCAGGATCAATCTTTAGCTTCTCCAGAGTCATTGGTACCAGTGTTCCGAAAATGGATGCGAACATAACCACGGCAAACAGGCTGATGGATACGGAATAAGTCACCGTAGCTGTTGCACCGAACCGGATAAAGTTGTAGGTGTATACTAATAAGGAGATAATCGTGGCATTGATTAATGCTACTACTGCTTCCTTGGTAACTTGCTTGAATGTGTTTTTGGCATCTAGCGAACTGTTTGCCAAGCCTTGTACGATGATTGCCGAAGATTGTGTTCCGACATTTCCTCCTGTACCACCGATCAGCGGGATATAAAGTGCCATTTCGGGATGAGCGGCAAAAGTAGCATCGAAATTTCCCAATATCATAGAGTTTCCGATTCCGCCGATCATACCGATTAATAACCAGGGGAGGCGGGCAGTGGTCTGTTTCAATACATTATCGTCTGTTTCTACGTCCTGCGAAAGACCGGATGCCAACTGATAATCACGTTCCGATTGTTCACGAACTTCATCCATGACGTCGTCGACGGTGATTTGTCCTACAAGCCGGCCGATACTGTCGATGACGGGGATGGCCACCAAGTCGTACTTTTCAATCGCCTGTACCACCTCATCAATGGGAGTATCTACATGCACGGAAATCGGATCTTTCTGCATCACGTGTTTCACCTTGGATACAGAAGGAGACGTAATCATCTTTTTGAGCGGGAAGATACCTCGCAGACGTTCGTCGTCGTCGATGACATATACATAATAGATTTCGTCCAGCTCTTCCGCCTGTTGACGCATCTCTTTCAGACATTCGGGCATACTCCAGTTCTCGTTGACGAGTACCATTTCCGTACCCATTAAACCACCGGCGGTATTTTCGTCGTATTTCAACAAGTCGACAATGTCACCTGCCTGTTCAATGTCCTCAATGTGCGAAAGAACCTCTTCCTGCTTATCTTCATCGAGTTCACGCATCAGGTCTACGGCATCGTCCGTATCCATGTAGTCAACGAAGCGTTTGGCGATTGTCTCCGAAGGGAGCATTTCGAGTAGCTCTTTACGAGCGTCTTCGTCCATTTCGACAAGTACGTCGGCGGCAATTTCGTTGTCGAGCAGGCGATAGATGAACTTGGCCGCTTCCGGATTCAGGTCATTGCACAATTCGGCGATGTCGGCCGGATGGAGGTCGATGAGAAGCCCTTTTACCGTATCGGCGTCTTTTTGCTCAATAAGGTGTTTAACGTTGTCAATGTATTCCTCGTTCATCGTTGTCAATTACAAATTACGAATTACAAAATCCAGTTCTCTGCTCACTGCTGCCCGTCAGTCGGTTGTTGGTTGTTGCCTGCCGTCTTTAATGCTTCTTCCACTTTATTGGTCAGGTCTATAAATTCTGCTACCGATAGTTGTTCCGGGCGTTTATTAAATAATATGTCCTCCGTGAGTGGACAATCTTTGCCTAAAATAGGTTTGATAGAGTTGCGCAATGTTTTGCGTCGTTGGTTGAAAGTCGTTTTCACTACCTGTTTGAACAGTTTCTCATCACATCCCAACTCTTTAGTCTCGTTGCGCGTCATGCGGATGACAGCGCTTTTCACTTTGGGGGGCGGGTTGAACACATGTTCGCTCACTGTGAATAAGTATTCCACTTTGTACCAAGCCTGAATCAATACGCTAAGGATGCCGTAAGTCTTGCTGCCCGGTCCGGCTGCAATACGTTCGGCTACCTCTTTTTGAATCATTCCCGTACAGCAGGGGATGATATCTTTGTTGTCCAGCATCTTGAAAAAGATCTGGCTGGAGATGTTATACGGATAATTACCGGTCAGTACGAAAGGTTTGCCGTCGAATAGCCGGTGAAGGTTCATTTTCAGAAAGTCATCTTCGATGATGTGGTCCTCCAATGACGGATAAGCTTCGCGAAGATAGGCAACCGACTCATAGTCAACTTCTACGACCTTTATCAACCGGTCTTTTTTCACCAGAAACTGGGTCAATACTCCCATACCCGGTCCCACCTCCAAAATAGGCAGTTCGGGGAAAGTGTCGACAGTATCGGCAATATCTTGCGCAACTTTCAGATCTTTCAGAAAGTGCTGTCCGAGAAACTTTTTAGGCTTTACTAATTTCATTTACCAACTAAATAATTACTTTTGCAGCCGACAAAGGTAATTCTTTTAAATGAAGAATGAAGAATTAAGGATGAAGAAACTATTAAAAAAGACACTGAAACTGATATTACCGGTTGTTTTAGGCGGCTTTATCTTATTCTGGGTGTATCGCGACTTTGATTTTACAAAAGCGGGCGATGTGTTATTACACGGTACAAATTGGTGGTGGATGCTCTTCTCATTAGTGTTCGGGGTGTTCGCACAAGTCTTTCGTGGATGGCGGTGGAGACAGACACTGGAACCGTTGGACGCTTTCCCGAAAAAGAGCGATTGTGTGAATGCTATCTTCATTTCTTATGCTGCCAGTCTGGTAGTTCCCCGGATCGGGGAAGTGAGCCGTTGCGGGGTTTTGGCGAAATATGATAACGTCTCGTTTGCCAAGTCGTTGGGAACAGTCGTTACGGAGCGACTGGTTGATACGTTGACTATTCTTCTTATTACAGGCATCACTGTTTTACTTCAATTACCTATCTTCGTCACCTTTCTTCAACAGACCGGAACAAAAATACCCTCTCTTGTTCATCTTTTGACTTCAGTATGGTTTTATATCATCCTGTTCTGTTTTATCGGTGTGGCGATCCTTCTTTATTATTTAAGAAAAACGCTGTTCTTTTACGAACGGGTGAAAGGCTTTGTACTTAATATATGGGAGGGGATTATGTCTTTAAGGGGAGTGCGTAACATTCCTCTCTTTATTTTTTATACACTGGCTATTTGGACGTGCTACTTTCTCCATTTCTATTTCACATTCTATTGTTTTGCCTTTACAGCGCATTTAGGTATTCTGGCGGCATTGGTCATGTTTGTGGGCGGTACGTTTGCCGTGATTGTGCCTACTCCCAACGGGGCGGGGCCGTGGCATTTCGCTATCATTTCTATGATGATGCTTTATGGAGTAAATGTGACGGATGCCGGAATCTTTGCCCTGATTGTACACGGTATTCAAACCTTTCTGGTTGTTCTGTTGGGCATCTATGGATTTGCCGCTCTGCCATTCACCAATAGACATCGAGGGTGAAATTTTAGCTAAAACTGTGTATTCTTAAATGTTTTTGTTGACGTCCTTTGCCATCTGAAAACTTTTCCATAACTTGGCACTGTTTAATTATTAGATTTAAAATCGTTTTAAAATATTTATTATGAGTACCATTCTTTCTTTAGCTCCACAAAATGTGTGGAAGCATTTTTATTCGTTGACACAGATTCCTCGTCCGTCAGGACACATGGAAAAAATAACTGAATTTCTTCTTGGTTTCGGAAAAGGCTTGGGCTTGGAGTCTTTTGTAGACGAAGCAGGTAATGTGATTATCCGTAAACCGGCAACTCCGGGTATGGAAAACCGGAAAGGTGTAATTCTTCAGGCGCACATGGATATGGTTCCGCAGAAGAACAACGATACTGTACACGATTTTGAAAAAGACCCGATTGAAACTTATATAGACGGTGACTGGGTGAAAGCAAAAGGTACTACTTTGGGTGCGGACAACGGACTGGGAGTAGCTGCCATCATGGCCGTGCTGGAAGCAAAAGACCTGAAACATGGTCCTCTGGAAGCTCTTATCACTAAAGATGAAGAAACCGGTATGTACGGTGCATTTGGTTTGAAGCCGGGCACCCTGAACGGTGAAATTCTGTTGAATCTGGACTCGGAAGATGAAGGTGAATTGTATATCGGTTGTGCCGGAGGTATGGACGTAACTGCTACCTTGGAATATAAGGAAGTAGTTCCCGAAGCAGGAGATATCGCAGTGAAAGTTACTTTGAAAGGATTGCGCGGCGGACATTCGGGATTGGAAATCAATGAAGGGCGTGCCAATGCCAATAAGTTATTGGTTCGTTTCGTTCGTGAAGCGGTTGCCAGCTATGAAGCCCGTTTGGCTAGCTGGGAAGGTGGTAATATGCGTAATGCTATCCCGCGTGAGGCGCATGCGGTTATTACCATTCCGGCTGAAAATGAAGAAGAACTGCTGGGCTTGGTGAAATACTGCGAAAACCTGTTCAATGAAGAATATTCGGCTATTGAAACTCCGATCAGTTTTACAGCTGAACGCGTAGAACTTCCTGCCGGTGAAGTACCTGAAGAAATTCAAGACAATCTGATTGATGCAATCTTTGCTTGTCAGAACGGTGTGACACGTATGATCCCTACTGTTCCGGATACGGTAGAAACGTCTTCCAACCTTGCTATTATTACGATTGGTGAAGGGAAGGCAGTCATTAAGATTTTGGCTCGTAGTTCAAGCGATAGCATGAAGGAATATCTGACTACCAGCTTAGAGTCTTGTTTCTCTATGGCAGGGATGAAGGTAGAGATGACAGGCGGATATTCCGGTTGGCAACCTAATGTAAATTCTCCGATTTTGCATGCGATGAAGTCATCCTATAAACAGCAGTTTGGCGTAGAACCTGCAGTGAAAGTGATTCACGCTGGTTTGGAATGTGGTATTATCGGTGCTATTATTCCGGGATTGGACATGATTTCTTTTGGTCCGACTTTGCGTTCACCGCATTCGCCGGACGAAAGAGCGTTGATTCCTACCGTACAGAAGTTCTATGACTTTCTGGTGGCAACTTTGGAGCAAACTCCAATGAAATAACGTATTTCTCTTTATATAAATATTCTCCTATTATATAATAGGTAACCATAGTGAAGGCACGGATGATATTTCATCTGTGCCTTTTGTCATATTTATTGCAGCGTATATTACAATTCTGCTGTATAACAAATAAATTAATTGATGCAAATCAAGAAATATGCTATAAAACATAAATTTCTCTCTTTTTTAGATCAATGTATAAACAAAGGCTGTATTTTTGTGTTGTAAAACATGTAATTAGGAGGATAACAAAATGAAAAGTTTAAAAAGATTGTTTAGAAAGATCGGCGAAGCCGATGTACATGTTTGGGGATATTCAACAATTAATACCAAACCAAACAAGTAAGTTTTATTTTTTAGTTTTCAGGAATTAGTAATTTTAAAGGTTTAAAGATTATGGCAAAGAAAATGAGTTCTTTAGTTAGAAAAATCCTTAGTGAAGTAGGTCGTAATGAAATGCTTTCATGGGGGTACAGAATTGAGAAATGAGAACAAGTACATTAACTAAGTTTAGAGTGGGGATACGTTATTAAATACGATATCCCCATTTTTTATATCTAAAATTTTACATAAAGTTGTTTTTTGTACTGCTACAAATCCTGTATATCAATTAACTATCACAGGATTAGTGTAAGGTGCAAGATACTTTTGCATTTTTGAACTTGTAAGAGATAGGTTAATCTTATTGCAGAAGATAAACTTTTCAATTAAACAACAAATGGAGTGGCAGCCTTTGGACTTTTTATTTTATTCCAAAGTGAGTTGATTAATAGGCTAATGTTTATGCAATATGCTATAGGGCTGGTAGCTTGATAAAAGCTTTTTTTAAGCTAAAAAGTACAAATCTTTAAACTTTATTTCCTTACTTTGTTATTTATAAGAGTGAGACTTATATCAAACTTAAACTAGAAAGATTATGAAAGTAAAGCAGATTTGTATGATGGTGCTGCTATGGTTGGGAGTGATTCCGGCGGTACAAGCACAAACTTTCGACAAATTATGGAAAGAAGTGGAGCAAGCGGGGAAAAAGAGCTTGCCTAAGACTGTGATAAAACTGACTGATGAGATTTATCAGAAAGGGGAAAAAGAGAAAAACTCTCCACAAATGCTCAAAGCATATACGTGGCGGATGAAATATCGGGAAATGTTGAATCCCGACAGTCTTTATGCTGATTTGAAAGGACTGGAACAATGGGTGAAACAGACTGACCAACCAATGGATTGCGCCATCCTACACTCTTTGATAGCGGGAATCTATGCAGATTATGCGGCCAGTAACCAGTGGCAACTCCGCCAACGGACAGAAATCGTAGACCAGACACCTGCCACCGATATGCGTGAATGGACAGCTAATATGTTCATCGAAAAAGTGAGGACAAATATAAAGGAGGCATTAGCGGATTCTGTATTGCTGCTCAAAACGTCCTCACGCGACTATATTCCTTTTGTAGAACTGGGAGAAACGAGCGAATACTATCACCATGATATGTATCATTTATTGGCTTCCCGTAGCATTGAAGCACTGCAACGGGTGGAAGAACTGGGTAACAGGATTACTAATGACGGTACTGTGAATCCGGTAAAACAAGATATAATAGCTATTTATGGAAATATGATTTCCGCTTATAAAGCAGCCGGATTAAAAGAAGGTTATGTGTTGACAGCACTTAACTACCTGGAATGGAGATGGAATGCTGATCGGAATATTCGACCTCTCCAGGTACAGGGCGAACTTCCGGTACTGACGGAAGATACTTATCTGAAAGCTTTGAACACATTGAAAAGCAAGTATGCTTCCGAACCCATCTGTGCCGAAGTCTATTTGGCGGAAGCCCGGTATGCTATTGGAAAACAACAGCAGCTCAATGCATTGCAGCTTTGCGATGAGGCAATCCGCCTTTATCCAGGCTATCGCAGAATCAATGCTTTGAAAAATCTTCGGGAAGAGATATTGGCTCCTTATTTGAATGTTTATGCATCCGATTTGGCTTTTCCGAACGAAGAGATAGAATTGAGGGTCTCACACAAAAATCTGGATGGTTTCACTGTCCGTCTTTATCAGGCGAAGAAACTGATAAAGGAACAACATTACGCTGTGCTTCGTCCGAAAGATTACCGGACGCAGGACACTGTGTTTACATTCAAAGCTCCCGAGCTTGGATCTTACGTGATGCGTATCATACCTGATATTCGTGCGAAGAGAGATAGTGAAAGTAAGTTTGATGTAACACGTTTCAAAGTGCTGACGTGCCGTCTGCCGGAAAAACAGTATCAAGTGGTGACGCTGGATGGACAGACAGGGCATCCTATTCCCCATGCGAAAGTGACAATGTACAGTAATGACGAAAAAGTGTTGCAGGAGTTTACGACAAACGAAGAGGGTAAGGTCGTATTTCCCTGGAAATCCGAATACCGCTATCTGAAAGCTTCCAAGGGGACGGATACGGCAATGCCGAAACAAGGCATTTATGCAGGAAGTTACGGATATTACGGCGACGAAGATAAAGTGACTGAAAATATGACTTTATTGACCGACCGTTCTTTGTATCGTCCCGGACAGACTGTGTATGTGAAGGGAATTGCTTATTCTCAACAATCGGATACGGCGAATGTACTTCCGAACAAGGGATATACGGTGACTTTATTGGATGTAAACAATCAGGAAGTAGGGCAGAAGTCGGTACGTACTAATGAGTTCGGTTCGTTTACCACCGATTTCGCATTGCCTTCGGCCTGTCTGAACGGAATGTTCTCTTTGAAAGCGGGAAGAGGCCGTACAAGCATTCGGGTAGAAGATTATAAACGTCCGACATTTGATATCACTTTTGAAAAGCAACAAGGAAGTTACAAACTGGGTGATGAGGTACAGGTGAAGGGTAAGGTACAATCTTATAGTGGTGTGCTGCTTCAGGATCTTCCGGTGAAATATACGGTAAAGCGTTCTGCATACAGCCTTTGGCGGTTTGCGGAATCTGTGCAGATTGCTTCCGGTGAAGTGATGGCCAATGAGAATGGAGAATTTACGATACCGATTCGTCTGCAGGAAAGTGACTCTTATAAGAATAATGATAAGGTATATTATCGTTATTCCATTGAGGCCACTGTTACCAATGTGGCAGGTGAAACACAATCTTCTACGGACGTGATTTCGGCAGGAAACCGTTCGTTGGTTTTGCAGGTGGAATTGCAAGATAAGACTTGCAAGGATCAACCCTTCGAAACAATATTTAAAGTACAGAACCTGAATGGACAACCTGTGGAGGTGAAGGGGGATTATTACTTGTACCCTGCCAAAGACAAGGACTTTAAGCAGCTGGAAGAGAAACCGGTTGCAACGGGAACCTTTACTTCTAATGAAGACATGACGCTCGACTGGAAGAATCTTCCATCGGGACCTTATGTGCTGAAAGCATCAGTGAAAGACAATCAGGGCAAGGAAGTGACTGCTGACACCAACACGATTCTTTTCTCTGTCGAGGACAAACGTCCGCCTGTAGAAACGACGATGTGGTTCTATGGTGCAAATACGGAATTTGATGCTGCTCATCCGGCCGTGTTCTGTTTCGGTACGTCGAAAAAAGATGCTTATGTGATGATGAACGTATTTTCTGGTGATAAATTGCTGGAGAGCAAGACGTTGAATTTGTCAGATACGATTGTCCGTTTCGAGTATCCATATCGGGAAAGTTATGGGGATGGTGTCTTTGTGAATCTCTGTATGGTGAGGGACGGACAGGTTTATCAGGAACAGGTACGGCTGATCAAACGGATTCCTGATAAAACGCTGGCTATGAAGTGGGAAGTGTTCCGTGATAAATTGCGTCCGGGACAAAAGGAAGAATGGAAGCTGACGATTAAAACGCCGCAAGGGCAGGCTGCCAACGCGGAAATGCTGGCAACGATGTATGATGCCTCCTTGGATAAAATATGGAATCGTAAGCAGGAATTTTGGGTGTATTACAATCAGATACTCCCTTACTTTAATTGGATGAGTGGGTATTCCGGCAATAATTCGTTCAATTACTGGTGGAATACGAAGAGTCTCAAAGTGCCATCACTGGAGTATGACCACTTTGTGATGCTGTTGAATTATTATAATAGCGGAGGAACGGATGAAATAATGGTGAGAGGATATGGCTCGACGAGAAAGTTGACGGTGACAGGTAGCGTTTCGACATTGGACGTTGCAACTTTAAGGAGTAATGCGCCAAAGATGAAATCGGCTATGGCTGCTGATGCCATGACTAATGTTGAATTTCAATCGGAAATGATACCCACGGGAGAAAAAGCGGATGAGGCATCTGACAACGAAATGCTTCCCGAAGCATCTGCCGACTTGCGTACCAATTTAGCAGAAACAGCATTCTTCTATCCTCAACTTCGCACCAATGAACAGGGAGAGATCTCTTTCTCTTTCACGATGCCCGAAAGTCTGACGCGTTGGAACTTCCGTGGATATTCTCATACAAAGGGAATGTTGACGGGAACATTGGATGGCGAAGCTGCCACAAGCAAAGAATTTATGCTGACTCCTAATCTCCCTCGTTTTGTGCGTGTGGGTGATAAGACTTCTCTGGCAGCTTCTATCTCTAATATGACTGGTAAGCCGCAAGCCGGAACGGTCAGTCTGGTCCTTTTTGACCCGATGACAGAGAAGGTTATCAGTACACAAAAACAGAAATTCAGCCTTGCTGCCGGAAAGACAATGGGTGTGGACTTCCAGTTTACCGTTAGTGATAAATACGAAATAGTGGGATGCCGGATGATTGCCGACAGTGGTACTTTCAGCGATGGAGAACAACAGTTGCTTCCGGTTCTTAGCAATAAAGAGCATTTGGTGGAGACACTTCCAATGCCAGTGCGTGGAGAAGAAACCCGTACTTTCTCACTCGATCATCTGTTCAATCAGCAAAGTAAAACAGCCACAGATCGTAAACTAACTGTTGAATTTACAGGAAACCCGGCTTGGTATGCCGTTCAGGCATTGCCTTCATTGAGTCTTCCGACAAGTAATAACGCTATTTCCTGGGCTACTGCCTACTATGCCAATACATTGGCCTCGTTTATCATGAACAGTCAGCCGAAGATCAAAGCGGTATTTGAAAGTTGGAAACTGCAAGGAGGTACGAAAGAAACGTTCTTGGGCAATCTGCAAAAGAATCAGGAAGTGAAGAATATCATTTTGTCCGAGTCTCCCTGGGTGCTCGAAGCACAGACGGAAGAGCAACAGAAAGAGCGCATCGCCACCTTGTTTGATTTGAATAACATCCGTAGTAATAATATCGCAGCTTTGACTCGATTGCAGGAGTTACAGAACTCAAACGGGGCATGGTCCTGGTATAAAGGAATGAACGGCAGTCGATCTGTAACTACCTATATCGCCGAACTGAATGCCCGTCTGGCTATGCTGACAGGTGAGAAATTAAGCGGATCGGCTCTTTCTTTGCAACAGAAGGCTTTCGCTTACCTTCATCAATCAGCTTTGGACGAGTATAAGGAAATCCTGAAAGCACAGAAAGACGGTGTGAAGTTTACGGGCGTTTCGGGCAGTATTCTGCAATATTTGTATCTCATCGCTATTTCGGGAGAGCAGGTACCCGCAGTCAATAAAGCGGCTTATACCTATTATCTTTCTAAGGTAGGAGAATTGCTGACTTCTCCTTCGATGGATACAAAAGCGATTGCCGCCATTGTGCTTGATAAAGCCGGACGCAAGAAGGAAGCGCAGGAGTTTGTCGCTTCTCTGAAAGAACATCTGACGAAGACAGATGAACAGGGAATGTTCTTTGCTTTCAACGAGAATCCGTATACATGGGGCGGAATGCAGATGCAGGCTCATGTAGATGTGATGGAAGCGCTGGAACAGACAGGCGGCAATACCGATACAGTGGAAGAAATGAAACTTTGGTTGTTGAAGCAAAAGCAGACACAACAGTGGAATTCTCCGGTAGCTACTGCCGATGCGGTATTTGCATTGCTGATGAAGGGTACTAATTTACTCGACAATCAGGGAGATGTACGGATTGTGATTGCTGATGAAGTGCTGGAAACTGTTAGTCCAAGTAAAACGACTGTTCCCGGATTGGGATATATCAAACGTTCTTTCACACAGAAGAATGTGGTGGATGCCCGCAAGATTGAAGTGGAAAAGAGAAATCCGGGTATTGCCTGGGGAGCTGTGTATGCAGAATTTGAATCTCCTATGAGTGATGTGAAACAACAGGGCGGTGAACTGAATGTTGAGAAACAGTTGTATGTGGAGCGTACGGTGAATAACGTGCCTCAATTGCAACCTATTACTGCCAAAACGGTTCTTCAGGTAGGTGATAAAGTCGTTTCCCGTTTGAGCATCCGCGTAGACCGTCCGATGGACTTTGTACAGTTGAAAGATCAGCGGGGCGCTTGTTTCGAACCGATTGGCGGCATTTCCGGTTATCGTTGGAACAACGGGCTTGGCTATTACGTAGACATCAAAGATGCATCGACTAATTTCTTCTTCGATCATTTAGGAAAGGGTGTATACGTGTTGGAATATAGCTACCGTGTCAGTCGTGCAGGAACTTACGAAACAGGTTTGGCAACTATGCAGTGTGCTTATGCACCGGAATATGCTTCTCATTCTGCTTCGATGACAATTATTATTAAATAGTTCCGGCAGGGGATTTTTATTCTCACCGATGAGCGAGGCGTTCCTCACCGATGAAGAGGGTATTCCTCACCGAGGAAGGCATCCTTCCTCGGTGAGGAACTTTTTTCTTATAAACAGGGGCTTACAAGGAATGCTATTAAGTAAAGTCTTTTCCCAATCTGTGTTAATCTGTGTAATCTGTGGTGAAAAACTCATCTAAAACCCCTACATTTGTGCACCAAAATAAAAAATATCGCATGAAACGTAGTTTACTATCTATATTAACTTTGCTTACTGTCGCTTTGGCAGCCGTTGCCCAACCGCGTATCTCTTCAAATAAAGAGACACATAACTTCGGACAAATAGAGTGGAAACGTCCGGTGGCTGTGGAATATACCATCACTAACACGGGAAACCAACCGTTGGTGCTGACCAACGTCACGACCTCTTGTGCCTGTGCCGTGGCCGACTGGACGAAAGAACCGATTGCTCCCGGAGGAAAGGGAGTAGTAAAGGCTACTTTTGATGCCAAGGCGTTAGGGCATTTTGAGAAGTCAGTAGGCATCTATAGCAATGCCAGTCCGAGTCTGGTTTATCTGAAGTTTACCGGCGAAGTGGTGCAGGAAATTAAAGATTATACCAAGCTGCTTCCTCATGCCATCGGAAATATCCGTTTAGATCGTGATGAGTTTGCTTTTCCTGATGTTTATCGCGGACAGCAGCCTTCATTGACTTTCAACATCGCCAATCTTTCCGATCGTCCCTACGAACCGGTGCTGATGCACCTGCCTCCTTATCTGAAAATGGAAGCGGAACCTAAAGTGCTGTTGAAAGGTAAGAAAGGAACTGTTAAACTGACGTTGGATGCAAGCCAGCTGAAAGATTATGGATTGACACAAACATCCGTTTACCTTTCCCGTTTTTCCGGTGATAAGGTGAGCGAAGATAATGAAATACCGGTTTCGGCTATTCTTCTTCCCGACTTCTCACGTATGACAGAAAAAGATTCTCTGAACGCTCCTGCCATGCGTATTTCTGAAACGAACATCGACCTGAGCGTGCCATTGATAAAGAAGAAAAAGGCAAGCCACGACATATTGATAGCCAATGCCGGAAAAACTCCGTTAATTATCAGTAAGTTGCAGGTATTTAATTCATCGGTAGGAGTGAGCCTGAAAAAGACAGTGCTTCCCCCGGATGGAATGACGAAACTTAAAGTGACCATTCGTAAGCGTGACGTAGGTAATAAGAAACATCATTTACGTATCTTGATGATAACGAATGATCCGCTACGCCCGAAAGTCGAAATCAATATCAAACGCTAAATCCTATTGTTATGGAACATCCTGAAAATAGTGAAGAATATAAGGGACTTGTTGTCAATAAAGGTATTGAGCAACCCTCATCTGTGAATCCCTACTTAAAGCGGAAACCTAAGAAACGCCAACTTTCAGTAGCAGAGTTTGTAGAAGGTATCGTAAAGGGTGATGTCACTATATTGAGTCAGGCTGTGACATTGGTGGAAAGCGTAAAGCCTGAACATCAGGCTGTCTCACAGGAAATCATCGAGAAATGTCTGCCATTTTCCGGCAATTCGG
This sequence comes from Bacteroides sp. BFG-637, assembly GCF_024793605.1. NCBI lineage: Bacteria > Pseudomonadati > Bacteroidota > Bacteroidia > Bacteroidales > Bacteroidaceae > Bacteroides > Bacteroides sp. BFG-637. Next base: position 3,021,946 of record NZ_JANUPD010000002.1, read on the forward strand.
TTCGGATCGGTATCAGTGGTGTTCCCGGTGCGGGAAAGAGTACGTCGATAGATGTATTCGGTCTGCATGTACTTGAAAAAGGGGGCAAGTTGGCGGTATTGGCTATCGATCCCAGTAGTGAACGCAGTAAAGGCAGTATCTTGGGAGATAAGACGCGTATGGAACAGCTGGCCGTACATCCTAAATCGTTCATCCGCCCTAGTCCGTCAGCCGGTTCATTGGGAGGAGTGGCACGTAAAACACGGGAGACGATTATTCTTTGCGAAGCTGCCGGATTTGATAAGATTTTTGTGGAGACCGTAGGAGTGGGACAGAGCGAAACGGCTGTTCACTCGATGGTTGATTTCTTCCTGTTGATTCAGTTGTCCGGTACGGGAGATGAACTGCAGGGGATTAAGCGTGGTATTATGGAAATGGCAGACGGTATCGTTATCAATAAGGCCGATGGAGATAATCTGGAACGTGCCAAGTTGGCTGCCACTCAATTCCGTAATGCATTGCATCTGTTTCCTGCGCCTGAATCCGGATGGACTCCCAAAGTCTTGACTTACTCCGGTTTTTATAATCTGGGAGTGAAGGAAGTCTGGGACATGATTTACGAGTACATTGATTTCGTGAAAGGAAACGGCTATTTTGAATATCGCCGAAACGAACAAAGTAAATATTGGATGTATGAAAGCATTAATGAACAACTTCGTGACAGCTTTTATCATAATCCGAAGATTGAAGCGATGCTCTTAGAAAAAGAACAGCAGGTATTGAAAGGTAACCTGACTTCGTTTATAGCTGCAAGAAGTCTGCTCGATACTTACTTTGAGGATTTGAAATAAGGCTTTAAATTAACAAGATTCTAATTATTAAAGAATACATTTAGCATAAGCGGGTAGGAAACGTTCAGTCTTTCTACCCGTTTATACTATTAATGAAGCTTTTCTGTTTTTTCAAGGTCAGCTCTCGATTTACTTTGAGTCACAATATATACTCCCAAGAATACGAGTGCGATGGCAATCCCTTTTTCCCAGCCAAAGTTTCCGATACCCATTGCAATTGCCGCAATTGTAGCCACGATCGGTTGCATATAATTGTACATGCTGACTACCGTAGGACGAAGCAGTCTCTGCGCAGTCATAATGCAGAGATATGCGAGGAAACTACCTCCTAATACGACATACAATACCTGTATGATAGCAATTGTGGAAACAGAAGTCCATTGAATCGTAGAAATATCATAATAGGAGAATGGAATATAGCACATCGAAGCATAGATGAACATCCATTTGTTAATCGTTACTGCTGAATATTGTTGAGATAATCCTTTGAATACAGTTAAGTATATGGAGAAACTGATTTGCGCAACGAGACAAAGCAAGTCACCAATCAGGCTTCCGTTTCCGTTACTTCCTGCCTGGCTGCTCACAATGAGAATGAGTGCTCCCATAGCACCTACAAAAATTCCCATTACTTTCTTATTGGTAATAGGTTCTTTCAAATAGATGGCCGCTACAACCATTGTTACAATCGGTAGAGTAGTAGTTACGATAGAAGCATCGATAGGAGAAGTCATAGAAAGTCCGAAGATAAACACTCCTTGATTGAATACTAGCGCAAAAAGTGAAGCAAAGAAGATTTTCAGCATATCTTGATGATTCACATGTTCCTGTTTACAAAATATAGAAAGAATCCAGAAAGCTGCTGCTGCTCCCACCATACGGAACGTGGTAACTGAAATTGCGGAAAACTCTTGAAGAGCTGACTTACCGATGGGAGACATTAATCCCCACATAACGTTTGCCGTAAGCGCAAACAAATGACCATACAGGTTCTTACTTTTGTCCATGTTGATGCTATTTATTTTACTATATTTCTGATATCATTAACAATCAAATAGAGAAAACGGTTGCAAAGGTAGCTTTTTATCGTATGATTTGTTTATATTTGCCTTGATTAAACTTGAATATTATGGAACAACAAGCCAATTATATCCGTCGTATCGAGATACACGGACTATGGGAACGCTTTAATATAGGATGGGATTTGCGTCCCGATGTGAATATCCTCTCCGGCATCAACGGAGTGGGGAAGACTACCATTCTGAACCGTTCGGTAGGATATCTCGAGGAACTTTCCGGTGAAATGAAAAGTGACGAGAAGAACGGAGTGCGTCTTTTCTTCGACAATCCCCAGGCAACCTATATCCCCTATAATGTGATCCGGAGCTACGACCGTCCCTTGATTATGGGAGACTTCACCGCCCGTATGGCAGACAAGAATGTAAAGTCCGAACTGGATTGGCAACTCTACCTGTTGCAACGCCGTTATCTCGATTATCAGGTTAACATAGGCAATAAGATGATCGAAATGCTTTCCAGCGATAATGAAGAGGAACGTCGCAAGGCGGCCACACTGTCTGTGGCTAAGCGCCGCTTTCAGGATATGATTGACGAACTGTTCAGCTATACACGTAAAAAGATAGACCGGAAACGGAATGATATTGCTTTCTACCAAGATGGCGAACTATTGTTTCCTTATAAACTATCGTCCGGCGAAAAGCAAATGCTGGTTATTCTGCTGACCGTACTTGTGCAGGACAACAGCCACTGCGTATTGTTTATGGATGAGCCGGAAGCTTCCCTTCACATAGAATGGCAGCAAAAATTGATTGCTATGATACGTGAACTGAATCCGAATGTGCAGATCATCCTGACTACCCATTCACCTGCCGTCATTATGGAAGGATGGCTGGATGCCGTGACAGAAGTAAGCGATATATCTACCAATATAAATAAAACTGATGGCAACTTCACTACGAGATAATCTGACTTCTTCCTATTTCAATGCCGCCCATAAGCTTTATCCGAAAAAAGCCCGCCGACGTATCATCGCTTATGTAGAAAGCTATGACGACATCGCTTTTTGGCGCACATTGCTTGAAGAATTTGAAGATGATGAACACTATTTCCAGGTGATGCTTCCTTCGGCCACCTCCTTGGCAAAAGGAAAAAAGATGGTACTCATGAACACGCTGAATACAGCCGAACTGGGGAGAAGCCTGATTGCCTGTGTGGACAGTGACTATGATTTCCTGTTGCAGGGAGCCACCAATACCTCCCGTAAAATCAACCGGAACAGATATATTTTTCAGACTTATACCTATGCTATTGAAAACTATCATTGTTTTGCCGAAAGCCTTCACGAGGTATGTGTGCAGGCCACATTGAACGACCGTTCCATTCTCGACTTCAATTCCTATCTAAAGAGATACTCCGAAATAGTATATCCGCTTTTTCTTTGGAACGTATGGTTCTATCGCCAACGGGATACTTACACTTTCCCGATGTACGATTTCCATACCTATACCTCTTTGCGTGAGATTAACCTCCGGAATCCGGAAAAGAGTCTGGAATCACTCCAACAACGGGTTAACCAGAAGTTGGCAGAGTTGAAAAAGAAATTTCCTCATAACATCAATCAAGTAAACGGACTGCAGGCTGAATTTAAAGAGCTGGGGTTGGTGCCGGAAACTACTTATTTGTATATGCAGGGACACCATGTGATGGATAATGTGGTAATGAAACTTTTGATTCCGGTCTGCACTGTATTACGCCGTGAACGGGAACAGGAAATCAAACGACTGGCCGAACACAATGAACAATTCAGAAACGAACTGACTTGTTATCAGAACAGCCAGGTGAATGTGGAAATCATGCTCAAGAAGAATGTAGCCTACAAAAGGCTCTTCCATTACGATTGGTTGCGGCAGGATATCAGTGAATATTTGGAAGAAGGAAAAAATAAACAGAAATCATAAATAAAAGAAAAACTAAAAGAGAGAGAGAAGATTGCTTATGAAAGAAGTAAAGGAAGTAGTTGATACTGTGAGTATAGCATTGGCAAATGGACAGCCGGAAGAAGCAGGTAATGTAATGATGCAAGAAGTAAACCATGCTTTGCTTTCGATGGGAGTAGATGAAGTCTGGGCAGATAAGATTGATAACTTTATCATCTTATTGTGCATAATCGGAATCGCTTTATTAGCCAATCTGATTTGCCGCAAGATTATTCTGCGTACCGTAGCCAGATTGGTGAAACAGACGAAAGCAACCTGGGATGATATTGTATTTAATGATAAAGTGATGCTGAATATCAGCAGATTGGTAGCACCTATTTTGATTTATATATCTATCCCTATCGCATTTCCCGAACATGCGGACTCCGGTTTGCTGGACTTCCTTCGCAGACTTTGTATGATTTATATCCTGGCAGTCTTTCTTCGCTTCGTCAGTGCGCTGTTCACAGCCGTTTACCTCGTATATAGCGCACGTGAACAATATAAGGACAAACCTTTGAAGGGACTTTTGCAGACAGCACAAGTCGTTCTCTTCTTTATAGGAGCCATTATTATTATCAGTATCCTGATAAAGCAAAGCCCGGTGGTGCTGCTGACCGGACTGGGAGCTTCTGCTGCCGTTTTGATGTTAGTCTTCAAGGACAGTATCATGGGATTTGTCTCCGGCATCCAGCTTTCTGCCAATAATATGCTGAAAGTGGGCGATTGGATCACGATGCCGAAATATGGTGCGGACGGTACGGTGATAGAGGTAACATTGAACACCGTAAAGGTGCGTAACTTTGATAACACCATCACCACCATTCCTCCTTACCTGTTGATTAGTGACTCTTTCCAGAACTGGCAGGGAATGCAGGAATCCGGCGGACGCCGTGTGAAACGTTCCATTAATATAGACATGACCAGCGTGCACTTCTGTACACCGGAAATGTTGGCAAAATACCGGAAGATACAACTTTTGACGAACTATGTGGATGAAACGGAAAAGGTAGTGGAAGAATATAATAAGGAGCATCACATCGACAACTCCGTATTAGTGAATGGACGTCGGCAAACAAACCTGGGAGTTTTCCGCGCCTATCTGACTAATTATCTGAAAAACCTGCCTACCGTCAATCAGGATCTGACCTGCATGGTACGTCAGCTCCAGCCTACCGAAACCGGTATTCCGTTGGAACTTTATTTCTTTTCTGCCAATAAAGTATGGGTTGCCTATGAAGGCATACAGGCAGATGTTTTCGATCATGTGCTTGCCATTATTCCTGAATTCGATCTGCGTGTCTTCCAGAATCCGTCGGGAGCCGACTTCCATCGGATAGGGGTAAAGATAGAAAACTAATCAAACGTTTATAAATTACTACTACTATGACTACACCGTTATCCAACCAGATTATCCGTGAAATCACTCCTTTATCAGATAAGGATTGCTTTTACATTGCGGAGCGTTATAAAACGGAATTCACTTATCCTATTCACAATCACTCCGAATTTGAATTGAACTTCACCGAAAAGGCTGCCGGGGTGAGGCGGATTGTAGGAGATTCTTCCGAAGTGATAGGCGACTATGATCTGGTGCTGATAACGGGAAAAGACTTGGAACACGTCTGGGAACAGAACGACTGTCGTTCTAAAGAGATACGGGAGATTACCATCCAGTTTTCTTCCGATCTTTTCTTCAAGAGCTTTATCAATAAGAATCAATTCGATTCTATCCGCCGGATGCTGGATAAGGCACAGAAGGGACTTTGTTTTCCCATGTCTGCCATACTGAAAATTTATCCGTTGCTGGATACGCTTGCTTCCGAGAAACAGGGATTCTATGCAGTCATCAAGTTTATGACGATACTGTATGAGCTTTCTCTCTTTGAAGAAGAAGCCCGTACGTTGTCCAGTTCGTCTTTTGCCAAGATAGATATTCATTCGGACAGCCGCCGTGTGCAAAAAGTGCAGGAATATATCAATGCACATTATCAGGAGGAAATACGTCTGGGGCAATTGGCTGATATGGTGGGAATGACGGATGTGTCGTTCAGCCGGTTCTTCAAACTGCGTACCGGAAAGAACTTATCTGATTATATCATAGACATTCGTTTGGGCTTTGCTTCCCGGTTGCTGGTCGATTCTACTATGTCTATTGCCGAGATTTGTTATGAGTGCGGTTTCAATAACCTTTCCAATTTCAACCGTATCTTTAAAAAGAAAAAGAGTTGTTCGCCCAAAGAGTTTCGTGAGAACTACCGGAAGAAAAAGAAATTGATTTAGTGATTGGCGAGGGGATAGAGACCGGTTGACGCTAGTCCCCCCGGACTCCGTTTTTTCTGCAAAGGAAGCCTCTGGAGATGCTCTGGACGAGGGCTTGTGCCAGCGGCTTGTCACAGTTGTGCCACTACGTTGTCACTGTTGTGCCATTGTGATGGCACAGTTGTGCCAGCGGGTTGGCATTGCCTGTCATAAGCAGGAAAGGAAATAAAGATAGCAATGAAAGGAAATTCCATGTAGAAGCAATGAGATTGCAATGCTTATTTCAATAGATTGTATTTTCTTCGTATTATCATCGTAACATTTACGCTCTACCTTTGCCGATGTAATTTAAACGTAGAGTAAAGTTCGATGAAAAAGCTATTTCTATTAAGATTCTCTGTTGCAGTCTTCTTCAGTATCGTATGTGTACTTTCCGCATTGGCTGCTAATATAAAGGTGAAAGGAGCTGTGAAAGACAAACTTTCCAAAGAACCTCTGATCGGAGCTACTATCCGGCTGATAGGCACTCAAGCCGGAGCCGTTACCGATATGGATGGTAACTTCGAGTTGAATGTTGCCGGTGTTTTGGAAGGTATGTATGATATTGAAATAAAATATGTAGGCTATAAGACAGAAGTGCGCCGTAAGGTGCGTGTGGAGAATGGAAAGCTGGTGATTTTGAATCTGGAACTGGAAACAGATGCACAAGAACTTTCCGACGTGGTGGTAGTAGCCAAAAAGAACCGGGAAAATGAGAATATGCTGTTGCTCGAACAGCAGAAGGCAGTGATTGCCGTGCAATCCGTCGGCGTCAGGGAACTCTCCCGCAAGGGTGTTTCGGATGCGGAAGGTGCCGTCACTAAAGTTGCCGGAGTATCTAAACAAGACGGGGTGAAGAATGTCTTTGTCCGTGGATTGGGAGACCGTTACAATGCAACCACGTTCAACGGGTTCGCTCTTCCTTCCGAAGATCCGGAATATAAGAATATCTCTCTTGATTTCTTCGGTACGGACATAATCCAGTCTGTAGGCGTAAATAAAGCATTCAACGCAGGAGGCAGCAGTGATGTTGGAGGGGCAACCATAGATATTGTATCCAAAGAACTGATAGGTAGCGGTCATTTGGGAGTCGGTATTTCCGGTGGCTTGAACACACAGACTGTAGCGGCCGATTTTCTGAAACAGGATGGAGTGAGCTTTATGGGCTTTGCCAATCGCACCGAACCTGTGGATGAAAACTCATGGAACTTCAAAAATAAGTTAGACCCTTCCGGTCAACATCTCCAGATCAACCGGAGTTATAGCATTTCCGGTGGCAAACGATTCTATGTCGGAGAAGACAAAAATCCGCTTTCTTTCTTCCTGACTGCCGGACATACGACGGACTATCAGTATACGGATGAAATCATACGTAATACAACTACCAGTGGTACGATATACAAAGATATGAATGGCAAGAAGTATACGGAGAATATCAGTCAGCTGGCACTTGCCAATGTTGATTTCGATATGCAGAACCGTCATCACATCAGTTATAATTTTATGATGATTCATGCCAATACCCAGTCGGTGGGTGACTACAACGGTAAGAACTCGATTTTTAGTGACGACTACGAAAACCTCGGATTCACCCGTCGTCAACAGGCGAATGACAATATGTTGATCGTTAATCAGCTGATGACCAACTGGGGATTAACCAAATCGTTAAGTCTGGATGCAGGTGCTTCCTATAATATAGTGAAAGGTTATGAACCGGACCGTCGTATCAACAACCTGACCAAAGCGGAAAATGGATATACATTGCTTAGAGGAAACTCGCAACAGCGCTATTTCTCAACTTTAGACGAAAACGACCTGAATGTAAAAGCAGGCTTGGTCTATCGTCTGAAAGATGATGTGGAAGAGATATCAAATGTCCGTTTCGGATATGCAGGCAGATTCGTTGATGATAACTTCAAAGCTACGGAGTATAATCTGACGGTAGGACATGTTTCTACCATCCCTTCTTTGCATGACTTCTCGCTTGACGATTATTATAATCAGGAAAACTTTTCTTCCGACTGGTTTAAGATACAGAAGAATATAGATGAATATACAGTAAAAAAGAATATTCATTCCGCTTATGCCGAAGCTACCTACCAGTTTACTTCCCGTTGGATTGTGAATCTGGGATTGAAATATGACAAGGTAGACATTGAAGTGGACTATAATGTCAATCGTGGAGGCTCTAAAGGAAACAATACCATTCAAAAAGATTATTTCCTGCCCAGCTTGAATCTCAAATACAATCTGAATGAGAAAAACTCGCTTCGTCTGGGAGCCAGCAAAACGTATACGCTGCCGCAGGCAAAGGAAATATCTCCTTACCGTTATGTCGGTGTGAACTTCAACAGCCAGGGTAACCCCAATCTGAAACCTTCGGATAATTATAACCTTGATTTGAAATGGGACTTTAATCCCACTCCGACCGAATTGATTTCTCTCACGGCTTTTTATAAACTGATCAAGAATCCGATATCCCGCATAGAAGTGGCAAGTGCCGGAGGTTATCTTTCTTATGAGAATATAGCAGACAAAGCAACCGTAGCCGGAGTAGAAGTGGAAATACGTAAGAATCTGTTTGTCCGTCCGGCGGGTAATGCCGCGAATGGAATGAATAAACTCTCTTTCGGATTGAACGGCTCTTATATCTACACGAATGCCAAAATGCCTTTGGCAACCGTTACTACCGGTTCGCAACTGGAAGGAGCTGCACCGTGGATTGTCAATTTCGATCTCTCACATAACTTCACGAAGGGTAAGCGTAGCTTTGTCAATACATTGGTACTTAATTATGTGAGTGATAAGATATATACCATTGGTACACAGGGCTATCAAGATATGATGGAGCAGGGAATCCTGACACTGGATTTTGTGTCTCAAGCTAAACTCAATAAACATCTCTCACTCAATCTGAAAGCTCGTAATCTGCTGAATCCCTCTTATAAGTTAAGCCGCAAAGCGAACGAAAATGGGGAGAAGGTGATACTGAATGATTATAAGAAAGGAATAAATATAAGCCTGGGGGTGTCGTGTACATTCTAAACCGGGTGATGAAATAAAATTATTAACTAATAATGAAAGCAAAATGAAAAGATTGTTTGTGAACTTTATGACATTTGCCGTTATGGCAACAGCACTTACATTGACTGCATGTAGCAGTGATAGTGACGGAGACGGCGATGGTAATGGAAATGGTGGAAACAATGGCGGAACAGGTAGCTCTATCGTTGTGGGTGAAAATATCCTGTCCGGAACGCTGACCGGAGAGCAAACGCTGGAAGCTAAGGAATATATTCTGAACGGAACAGTCGTGATTGAAGACGGAGGCCGTCTGAATATCCCTGCCGGAACAACGATTAAAGCCCGTGAAGGTTTCAGCAGTTATCTGCTGGTAGCACAGGGGGGTAAACTTTATGCTGACGGTACCGCTGACAAGCCTATCGTTTTCACAGCCAACTCAACGAGTCCCACATCCGGTTATTGGGGAGGAGTCATTATCAACGGTAAAGCTCCGATCTCCGGTTCGAATGCAAATAAGAGTGATACAGGTCTGACAGAAATCGACAACAACTATAAATATGGTGGTAGTGTCGATAATGATAATTCCGGTTCACTGACTTATGTGAAAATCTGCTATGCCGGTGCTCGCTCTACAGCAGATATCGAACACAATGGATTGACGCTGAACGGTGTTGGAAACGGTACCAAGATTGAGAATATCTATATTCTTGAAAGTGCGGATGATGCCATCGAATTCTTTGGCGGTACAGTGAATGTAACGAACCTGTTAGCTGTAAACCCGGATGATGATATGTTCGACTTTACTCAAGGATATTCCGGTACATTGAAAAACTGCTATGGTGTTTGGGAAAGCGGTTATACCAGTACGGAAGCAGATCCGCGCGGTATTGAAGCAGACGGTAATTTGGACGGTATCTATCCCGATCATCTGCGTCAATCGGACTTTACGGTTGAAAATATGACGATTGTAAATAATGCTGCAAATACAACGGACAATGTAGACCGTATGCAGGATGTGATAAAGATTCGTCGTGGCGCGAAAGCTACCATTATCAATGCGCTTGTCAAAGGAACCGGCGGAACCATCGACCTGATTGATATGAACGACAGCAAAGGTGCGGGAAATCCAGCTTCCAGCATTAGCATAACGAATACTCTGCAATATAAAACGAAGCTGAACGGTACATTGAATACATTTACCGAACCTGCTACTAACACTGGTGCAGATGCATCCCTGTTCACTTGGACCGGATATAATTTCTCCTCATTATAATTAAGATATAGATTAGCGAGGTTTATTTTTTAATAGGAGGTATGGGAGTATTTGTAACAAACAGATTCTCCCATATTCTATTTGTTTGTTTTCGTAATCTTATTTTAGTTTTTTTATTTGGTTTTTTATGGTATGAGTGATTTCCTTTTTCGTATATTTGTCGACCTATTATCTTACAATGATATAAATTATGCAAACAGACAACGAGCGGTACCATAAAATGGCTTCTCTTGCACAGATCGGGTGGTGGGAAGTAGATTTAACGACAGGATATTACTTATGTTCCGATTATCTTTGTGATCTTCTGGGCTTGGATGGAGATACTATTTCTAATTCGGATTTTCTGAATCTGGTACGTGAAGATTATCGCAAGCAAATTGCCCAAGAGTTTCAGGCAAACACTTCTATTCATAAGGACTTTTATGAACAAACTTTTCCTATTCATTCCAAATATGGTGAGGTTTGGTTACATACTCGTCTGGCTTTTCGTGAGAAGGGAGCAGGTGCTGATGGAGGTGATAAATCTTTCGGAGTAATCCAGCGTGTCGAAGCTCCTAAGGAAGAAGATCAAAGGGATGCATTAAGACGTGTGAATGACTTGCTTCGCCGTCAGAATTTTGTGTCGCAATCGTTGCTTCGTTTCCTTCGTGATGAAGAGGTGGAATCTTGTATAACAGATATTTTAAGAGATATACTGAATCTATATGATGGCGAAGGACGCGTTTATATTTTTGAATATGATGAGACTCATACCCATCATAGTTGTACTTATGAAGTTGTTTCCGAAGGGGTATCAGCTGAAAAAGAGACTCTCCAAAATATACCTATCAGTCAATCGAAGTGGTGGAGCGAACAGATATTAGCTGGTAAACCTATTCTCTTGGATACATTGGAACAATTACCGGAAGCAGCAGCCGATGAGTATAAGATACTTGCTGTTCAGGGGATTCGTTCTTTAATGGTTACTCCTTTGATGACGGGTGATCACGTTTGGGGGTATATGGGCATTGATCTGGTGAAAAATTACCATGGCTGGAGTAATGAAGATTTTCAATGGTTCTCTTCATTGGGAAATATTATAAGCATTTGTATCGAGTTGCGTAAGGCCAAGGACAAGGTGATCCGTGAACAGGCTTTCCTGAATAACCTGTTCCATTTTATGCCGATGGGTTATATCCGTATGTCGATTATCCGTGACGAGAATAATAAGCCTTGTGATTATCGGGTGACAGATGCAAATGAGGTAAGTTCCACATTTTTCGGACATCCTTTGGAATCTTATATTGGTTCTTTGGGATCTGAAAAGCATTCCGACTATCTCCAAAAACTTGATTTCCTGAAAGAGATCCTGGATAGTGATTCTTATAGGGAAAAAGATGAATATTTTCCTAAAACGGAACGCTATACGCATTGGATTATTTATTCTCCTGAACAGGATGAAGTTGTCGGCTTGTTCCTCGATTCCACGGGATCAGTGAAAGCCAATCGGGCACTGGACCGGAGCGAAAAGTTATTTAAGAATATCTTTACCAATATCCCGGCAGGAGTCGAAATCTATGATAAGGACGGGTATCTGGTGGATTTAAATAATAAAGATCTGGAGATATTCGGTGTAGTGAATAAATCGGATGTAATAGGGGTTAATTTCTTTGAGAATCCGAATGTACCACAGAACATCCGTGATCGTGTGAGGAATGAGGATTTAGTCGATTTCCGGCTTAACTATTCTTTTGAGCAAACTGGGGGATATTATGAAACAAGCCGCTCCAACGTGATCGAACTATATTCGAAAGTTAGTAAACTATATGACAACGAGGGTAACTTTAACGGATATATCTTAATCAGCATTGACAATACGGAACGCATCGACGCGATGAATCGTATCCGTGATTTTGAGAATTTCTTCCTGATGATATCCGACTATGCCAAGGTAGGTTATGCTAAACTGAATCTTTTGAACCGGAAAGGCTATGCTATTAAACAGTGGTATAAGAATTTGGGTGAGGAAGAAGATATTCCTTTGAGCGAGGTTGTGGGAGTTTATGGCAAAATGCATCCGGAAGACCGTAAACGTTTCTTTGATTTCTATGACGAAGTCAAGAAGGGAAAAAGGAGGCATTTTCAGGGAGAAGTGCGTATTCGTCGTCCCGGAACAAAGAACGAATGGAATTGGGTAAATAGTAATGTAATGGTCACTAACTATAGACCGGAAGAAAACGAAATAGAAATCATCGGTATCAATTATGACATCACAGAGCTGAAAGAGACCGAAGCCGAATTGATTCAGGCACGCGATAAAGCGGAGATGATGGATCGCTTGAAAAGTGCTTTCCTTGCAAATATGAGTCATGAAATCCGTACGCCGCTGAATGCTATTGTTGGTTTCTCCGATTTGTTGGTGGAAACTGAAGACGTGGCAGAACGTCAGGAGTATATTAAGATTGTACGTGAGAATAATGATCTGTTACTGCAACTTATTTCGGATATACTCGACCTCTCGAAGATTGAGGCTGGTACGTTTGAGTTTACTAATGGAGACGTAGATGTAAATCTGTTGTGTGAGGATATTGTCCGCTCGATGCGTATGAAAGCGAAAGAAGACGTGGAACTGGTACTCGATAATCATCTTCCTGTCTGTCATGTCATTAGTGATCGTAATCGCATACATCAGGTGATCTCTAACTTTGTTAATAATGCAATGAAGTTTACCTCCGAAGGGAGTATTCATGTCGGATATGAAATAAAAGAAGGAGAGTTGGAGTTTTATGTCAAAGATACGGGAATCGGTATTGAGAAAGAGCAGTTACCGCATATTTTTGAACGTTTTGTGAAGCTTAATTCTTTTGTGCACGGTACAGGATTGGGACTTTCTATCTGTCAAAGCATTGTAGAACAACTGGGTGGACGTATTGGCGTTGACTCTGAAAAAGGAAAAGGATCACGGTTCTGGTTTACTATTCCTGGGGTAATTGTGACGGAAGAGATGAGTTGTGCCCGGTAAAGGGGCAATTTAATATATAAAAGAAACGGTCTTGGTTTTGATGTCGATTGATAGGGACATGAAACCAAGACCGTTTCTTATGTTATAGAGGTAGTTCGTTTATATTCCGAACGACAATTTATCGATAGACTGATATACGATACTTGCGATACCCAGTCCGATGATACCCAGTGTGCAGAGTGCCAGTCCCCATTTCGTGCAGCGGTCGCTGCGGAAAGTAGGAATCGGGTTGTCGGAAGGAGTGACATACATTGCTTTTACAATCAACAGATAATAGTACAATGAAATCACTGTATTTACCAATGCAATGAATACCAGCAAGTGGAAACCTGCATCGAAAGCAGCCATGAAGATAAAGAACTTCGAGAAGAATCCGGCAAACGGAGGGATACCTGCCAATGAGAACAGAGACAGAGTCATCAGAAAAGCGATTTTGGGATTCGTTTTATAAAGTCCTGCATAATCCTCGAGCGTGAATTTCTGACTGCGCAATGCCACGATAGTAATCACGGCAAATACTCCGAGGTTGGCAGCAGCATACACTAATACGTAATATACCAAAGCTGTCATGCCTTGTGCCGTACCTCCGATAACGCCCAACATAATGTATCCCGCTTGTGAAATACTGGAGAACGCCATCAAACGTTTCAGGTTCTGCTGACGGACAGCAAATATATTGGCAATCGTGATAGAAGCGATGGTTACCCAATAAAGTACTTCCTGCCAGTCATTGATCATTGGAGCGAATACTTTGATAAGTACAGCCAACAAAACAAATGCTGCCGATCCTTTTGATATAACGCTCAAATAAGCGGTAACTGCACTCGGAGCACCTTCGTAAACGTCTGCTGTCCATAAGTGGAACGGAACCAATGATAATTTGAATGCCATTCCTGCAAAGAAGAATACAAATGCCATGATCTGCAACGGATTTCCGTCAATATGGGCAGGAAGGTCATCGAAATAAAGAGTACCGGCAGAACCGTAGATCATTGACAGACCGAACAACAGTAATGCACTGGAGAAAAGAGCTGTCAGAATGTATTTGGCTCCTGCTTCGGCAGAGTTATGACGGTATTTGTCAAAGGCAATCAGCGCTGCCATCGGGATAGAAGCAGTTTCCAGCCCGATGAAGAACATCAGGAAGTGTCCGGCAGAAATCATGAGGTACATACCAAACAAGGTAGAGAGTGTTAGTACATAGAATTCTCCTTGCTTGAACGAAGTATCTTCTCTTTTCATCCATTCGTGTGCCATCAGGAAAACAATCAGTGTGCCGACGTTCAGGATTGATTTAACCACTGTGTGCATCGGTACATAATGATACATACCGCCGAATGCATCGGCAGCAGTTCCCGGAATTAAATTGATAGCTGTATGGATAGCCATCAGAATAACGGGTAACATTGTGTTCAGGCGTGCTTTCCCACCATTTTTGTGTGCATCCGGACTCATGAAGAGGTCAGCTAGAAATAGCAGCAGTAAGACGGCTATGAGCGACAGCTCTTCTCGCATATATAGAAATTGTGAATAATCCATCTTTATCAATTCAAAATTAAAGATTAAAAATTAAAGGGCTATGGAATCAGTTGTGAGACTACGGGGAGTACACTTTCACCAATCATGTGGCTAACCCAGAAAGGAGCCATACCTAGTCCGGCTACACAAACGATGAGACAGATAACGGCTACACGTTCGTCCCAAGTCGCATCAGTCAGTTCGAGATGATGTTTGTTGGTACAGGTTCCGTATAGAATTTTACCTACCAGACGCAGAATGTAGACTGCGGTAATCACAATCGAAGAACAAGCGATGATAGTCAGTACCCGGTGGAACTGGTCGTTGTTCTGGAAAGAGCCGACGAAAATAGTCATTTCAGCAATAAAGCCACTTAATCCCGGCAGACCGAGGTTGGCAAGACCGGCAATTACATAACATACGCTAAGGAACGGCATAACTTTCATTAAGCCGGCAAGCTCGCGAACGTCACGTGTGTGTGTACGTCCATAAATCATACCGATAAGAGCAAAGAACAAGGCTGTCATCAATCCGTGTGAAAGCATCTGAAGGATAGCTCCTGTTGCTGCTGTCTGATTCAGCATCAGAATGGCGAAAAGAACCAGTCCGCAGTGAGATACGGATGAATAAGCATTGATATATTTCAAGTCGGTTTGTACGCAAGCGGAGAATGCACCGTAAACTACAGAGATACCTGTCAATATCAGGAATATCCATGAAAGTTCGTTAGCAGCTTCCGGCATCAGATACATGGCGATACGGAAACATCCGTAACCTCCCAGTTTCATCAATACTCCGGCATGAAGCATAGATACGGCAGTCGGGGCGGAAGCGTGACCGTCAGGACTCCATGTGTGGAACGGGAAAAGGGCACCTAATACACCGAAACCAAGGAAAGTCAGCGGGAACCAGATGCATTGCTGTGCAAAAGGTATGTTGTGCAACTGCGCGATTTCGAGGAGGTTCATAGTGGTTGCTCCCGAACCGAAATAGATTCCGAGAATACCGATCAGCAGGAAGGCAGAACCACCCATCAACATGAGAGTCAGCTTCATGGCTGCATATTCTTTACGTCCCGATCCCCATACACCAATCAACAGGTACATCGGTATCAATGCGATTTCGTAGAACATGAACATGGTGAATAAATCGACGGATATAAAGAATCCGAATACTCCCATAGACAATAGGGTGAACCAAAGGAAATATTCTTTTGTCAGCGGTTGCAGACGCCAGGAAGCAAATGTACCGGTGAACACAATGACAGCGGACAGTAACAACATGGCTACCGAAATTCCGTCAACACCTACTGAATAGGATATGTGAAGCGGGGCATACCAAAGCGTATCTGCACGGAAAAGCATTTCTGCCGTGTTTCCGGCACTACGCTCTCCCAGATACAGGAATGTAAGTACGACGGAGGCAATCAGAAGTGCCGATGCGCCAGTAACCATAACCCCCCGGATGGCTTTGATTCCTCGTGCTGCCCAGAGTCCGGCCAGCATCAATAAGGGGATAAGTACGAATATTGATAAGAAATTCATCTTTATGATTTACTATTTAAAGATTTACTATTTACTATTTAGAGAATCAGCAGTAGGATAAGTGCCAGTGCACCGCAAAGGAACACGTATGCATATTGTTGTACCTGACCGCTCTGCAAACCACGGATCTCGTCGCTTGTTGTGTTGGTAGCCCATGCCAGAAAATCAAAGAATCCATCCACTACATGACGGTCGAACCATGCGATAGGAGTAGAGATGCAACGGAAGATAATCTTATGCGTGATAAACTGGTATATATCGTCAATATAGAAGCGGTTATAAGCAGCCTTGTGCAGACCTTTGAACTGTTTTGCCAATGAATCGGCAACTGGCTGTTTGGCATTTTTGTACATCCATGTAGCGATTGCAATCGAAATAATCGCAATGACAACGCTCGTAATAGCCACCGACGGATCGAGATGGATGGAATAAGATTCTCCATTCGAACTGATGAAGTGTCCGAAAGGAATAAATCCGGCTCCACAAGTTACTGCCGCCAGAAACATCAATGGGAAAGTCATAGCTAACGGACTTTCATGTGGGCGGCAAGGGCGGCAAGGTGCCGCTTCCAAGTTTCCCTTCGGCGTGTTATGTTCCGAATGGGAATCTGCCCGGAGCGGCTCGCTCCCCCAGAAAATACCGTAGTAGAGACGGAACATATAGAAAGCGGTCATCGCAGCAATTACTGTCATTACCCATCCCATTACAGGGCTGTATTGGAAGCAAGCAGCCAGAATTTCATCTTTCGAGAAGAAACCCGAGAATGGAGGAATACCGGCAATAGCAAGACAAGCAATCAGGAATGTCCAGTGAGTGATCGGCATATATTTGCGTAAACCTCCCATCGCGGACATTTCGTTAGAATGTACAGCATGAATGATACTACCTGCACCGAGGAAGAGCAATGCCTTAAACATAGCATGTGTGAAGAGGTGGAACATGGAAGCCATGTAGCCCAAGCCTCCTTCATGAGGATCCATGGAAGTACAGACACCCAGAGCTACCATCATGAAACCAATCTGTGAAATGGTAGAGAAAGCCAGTACGCGTTTAATATCTGATTGTACGCAAGCCACACTTGCTGCATAGAATGCGGTGAATGCACCTACCCAGGCAACCATGTGCAGCGTATTCGGTGCATAGGCAATGAAAAGCGGGAACATACGTGCCACCAAATATACACCGGCAACAACCATGGTAGCCGCATGAATCAATGCACTGACCGGAGTAGGACCTTCCATTGCATCCGGCAACCAGATATGCAACGGGAACATGGCACTTTTACCGGCACCACCGACAAACATCAATCCGAGAGCCAATGGAAGCATAGAAGCTCCACCGCTTATCAAGGATACCGTGTCCGGGGTAAATCCGAATGTACCACCATAATATCCGTAAATCAGGATACCGATCAGGAAGCCCAAGTCGGCAAAGCGAGTGACAATAAACGCTTTCTTGGAAGCGGCAACCGCAGCAGGTTTTGTATAGTAGAAACCGATTAGCAGATAAGAGCTTACACCCACCAATTCCCAGAAAAGGTACATCTGGAAGATGTTGGTTGCAACAACCAATCCCAGCATAGACATGGTAAACAGGGATAGGAAAGCATAATAACGTTGAAAACCTACCTCACCTTTCATGTAGCTGAAAGAGTAGATATGTACCATCAGTGACACGGTAGAGATGACAATCAACATCATTACTGATATAGGATCGAGCAGGATGCCCAAATCAAAGTGTAAGGTCTCTGTAAAAGGAAGCCACGTGAAGTTGTAAGGTATCAGTGTGGCGAATGTTCCGTCTTCCAGTCGTGGAGCCGAGAAATATTGGATAGCTGTAACGTAGGATAGTACCGCTACTGCTCCCAGTATCAGCGTACCAATTGTGCCCGCTGTCCGATGGGACATCCATTTACCTCCGATTCCCAGTATGAGAAAGGAGAAGAAAGGAAGAAGGAGTATTAGAATTGTTAGTTCCATACAGTTTTATTTTTATTACTTGATTTATTATTATTTGTTCTTGGTGAGAAACAAATCACCACTTCAGCTCGTCCAAGTTGCGCACCTGGATGCTCCGGAGATTACGATAAATGTTAATCATGATGGCAATGGCTACTGCAGTTTCCGCAGCCGAGATGGCTATGGAAAAGAGTGCAAAGAAATAGCCTTCCATTCCCTCCGGAAAGAGAAAACGGTTGAACACGGCAAAGTTGATGTCCGTGGCGTTCAGCATTAACTCTACAGAAATCAGGATAGCCAGTGTGTTCCGGCGGGTAAAGAATCCATAGATTCCTGCAAACATCATGATGGTAGAAACTACCAGATAATATTCCATGTGTATCATATACTTAATACTTAATAGTTAATACTTGATTTTCTATCTTTTACGTGCAATTATGATACCACCGATGATACAAGCCAGCAACAGGATACTGACAGCTTCGAAAGGTAATATATAACCGTATTTGTCGCTACTAAGCAAAGCGTTCCCGATGGCATGAATATTGATCTCGTGCGGGGCAAGATTAGCCGTCTGCATGAAATTATGCTTCAACGTGATGGTCAGGATAATTGCTAAACCGGCAATCATGGTAATGAGCCCGGCCAGGAGCTTACTTCGTTTCACTTTCTCGGCTCGATCACCTTCTCCGCTGGTCAACAGGATGGAGAATACATAAAGAACGACGATACCACCGGCATAAACCATTATCTGAACAGAGCCCAGGAAGGTGTAACCCAGCAAAAAATAGATGCCGGCCGTGCCGAAGAGCACGAAGAGCAGGTAGGTGGCCGAGCGTACGATACGTTGGGTAGTCACCGTCATGATGGACATAGCAATAATAAATGCTGCCAAAAAGTAGAATACTACTGTTTCAAGTGTTGATCCCATATCTAAACTTCTTTTTTCTTTTCTATTACTTTACTACCGTCGTGATTCAGTTTCAGGACAAGTTTCGTCCGGTCGAATACTGCATGTTCGAAGTTTTGGTCGAACGTAATCGCATCATGCGGACAAGCATTGACACAGAGTTGGCAGAACATACAGGCACCCAGGTCATATTCATAGGTTGCCAGGATTTTCTTTTTCTTGCCATCTTCTGTTTCGACGGTTTCGCTGGTCACTTTGATTGTATCGTTCGGACAAGCCATTTGGCATAATCCGCAGGCTACACAGCGATGTTCATTATTCTCATTGTGGGGCATATTCAGCGTACCACGGAAACGGTCGAACATTTTCAGCTCTTTCCGGTTTTCGGGATATTGCTCGGTCACTTTCTTGCGGAAGTATACCTTGATGCTGGTTTTCATACCCGTTGCCAGTGTGCTGATGCCGTGCACCAGACCACCTAAGTACGTATATTTTTTATCTTTATATTCCATAATTTTCATTTATCAAAAGTGGAAGCCGAAAGCTACGCAGCATGCCATTAATAATAGGTTTACCATAGAAATTGGAACCAGATATTTCCATTCCAGATTCAGAATCTGGTCGATACGTAAACGTGGGAACGTCCATTTGATCCACATCAGAAGGAACACCACGAAGAATGCTTTAGCGAAGAACCAGATAAAGCCCGGAATATAATCCATTACAGTGTTGAATCCATCCAGCCCGACGATGTGTAACGGCATCCATCCTCCCAGGAAGATAGTGGTGGCAACACTGGCCACGATAAACAGATTCAAGTATTCTGCCAGATAGAAGAAACCGAAACCCATACCGGAGTATTCTGTATGGTATCCGGCAGTCAGCTCACTTTCAGCTTCGGGAAGGTCGAACGGGCCACGGTTACACTCTGCATTTCCGGCAATCAGGTAAATGATAAAAGCAATGACAGCAGGGATATGTCCTTTGAAGATGAACCAGCCGTCAGCCTGTCCTTCTACGATTTCAGAAAATTGCATGGTTCCCATCAGCACTACCATAGTCATGATACTCATACCAACAGAAAGTTCGTAACTGATAATCTGTGCACCGCTTCGCATGGCACCAATCAAAGAGAATTTGTTGTTACTACCCCAACCGGCCAGCAAGATACCGACAACTCCAATGCTGGAAGCAGCCAATAGGAAGAACACGCCTACGTTAAAGTCCAGAATCGCTGCACCTTTATTAAAAGGAATACAAGCGAAAGTCAGGAATGAGGCAATAATCACCATGAATGGAGCAAGATTGTAAAGGAAATGGTCGGCACCCTTCGGCATGAAGATTTCTTTGGTCATCATTTTGAGTACGTCACAGACCACTTGAATAGAACCCCATTTACCAACACGGTTCGGACCAAGACGACACTGGAAGAAACCGCAAACTTTACGCTCCATGTAGATCAATATGATAGCCAGGATGGCATATAGTGCTACGAGGCACACGCCGACAGCTACACATTCTATAAAGATGGCTAATCCCTCCGGCATAATGGAGAGCAGTAGCTCATGTATCCAGTTTGTTACTATACTAAAGTCGAACATATATTCTTAATAATTAAGTATTTTATCTATCAATATCCGGAACGACATAATCTATTGTTCCGCCAATAGCAATTAAGTCGGCAATCTTCGTTCCCCGGCAGATGGTGTCGATTGCGGCAACAAGCGGCAATCCCGTAGCACGGTAATGCAGGCGGTAAGGCGTTTTGTCACCCTGGCTTTCAAGGAAGACACCAAATTCACCACGACTTCCTTCTACTGCAGCATAATAACTGCCTTCCGGAACACGGATGATAGGCTTCATCTTCTCCTGATAAGGTCCTTCGGGAATATTGTCTATTAATTGTTCGATGATGTTCAGACTTTCCATGATTTCATCCATACGCACCAGATAACGGGCAAAGCAGTCACCTTCCGTATAAATAATTTCTTTGAAATCTACTTTGTCGTATACACCGTATGGCATTCGTTTACGTACGTCACACGCCCATCCTGAAGCACGGCCTGTACCTCCGGTACAACCGAAAGAGATGGCATCTTCACGGCTTAACACACCGACGCCTTTCATACGGCTTTGTGCGATGATGTTACCCGTAAATATATCATGATATTCGTGGATGATTCCTCTCATATAAGGAATGAACTCTTTTACTCGTTTGACGAAGTTAGGATGAAGATCAGCCTGTACACCGCCAATCGTATTGTAGTTCATAATCAGACGTCCGCCACAAGTCTCTTCAAAGATGTCGAGAATTTTCTCGCGATCACGGAATCCATAGAAAAATGCTGTTAATGCTCCCAAGTCCATGGCAAGACAAGAGTAGAACAGCAAGTGAGAGTCGATACGTTGCAATTCATCCATAATGGTACGGATATACTTCACACGTTCGCTAACCTCAATACCCATAGCCTTTTCAATACACATACACAGTGCATGACGGTTCTGGTGTGCACCCAGATAGTCAAGGCGGTCTGTCAAAGCCAATGTTTGAGGGTAGGTGAGGCTTTCATTCATTTTCTCGATGCCCCGGTGGATATAACCGCAGTTCGCATCAATCTTACGAATGATTTCACCTTCCAGAGAAACACGGAAACGCATTACACCATGAGTAGCAGGGTGTTGCGGACCGATGTTAACTACATATTCTTCTTCACCGAACAGCTTCATCTCTTTATTTTTGATGGTTCCGTCCGGGTTCAGTTCTATTTCTTGAGTCGTATCAAACGTCTCTTCGTTGGTCATACACAATGGGTTATCCTTTTCCGGATCATTATCTTTGCGCATTGGATAACCTATCCAATCGTTACGCAGATAAAGCCGGCGCATGTCAGGATGACCGATAAAAGTGATACCGTAATAATCGAAAACTTCACGTTCGTAGAAGTCGGCTATCTTCCAAATGTCGCTGACAGATGGAATTTCAGGTAGCTCGCGGTTGGTTGTCGCTGTTTTTAGTGCTATCCGTTCGCCTGTAATGGTAGATTCCAGATGGTAGACTACGCCTAAACCGCGGAGTTTTTCCGGAGCGTCTTTCTCATCGGCTACTCCCCAGTCCATACCGGTGAGGCTTTCGAGAAAGTCCATCTGTTTTTCATTTCGCAAGCGCAGCATCTCGTCGTGTAACGCTGCAGGAGCTATAAATTGTATTTCTTGCATAAATCCTTTTAATTACAGAATGTAGAATCATTCTTCATTTTTTAAATAATCCGGTTTCTTCTCTTTTCTGTTTACTCCACCAAAGAACTTTTCTATTTTTACTTTGCGTTGCAATTGCATCATGCCATAATAGAAAGCTTCAGGACGTGGCGGGCATCCGGGAATATATACATCTACCGGAAGAATCTTGTCCACTCCGTTAACCACATGATAGGACTTTTTGAAAGGACCTCCGCTGACAGCGCATCCGCCTACGGCAACCACATACTTCGGATCGGGCATCTGGTCATAGAGTCGTTTCAGTACCGGAGCCATTTTATTGGTGATTGTTCCGCATACCATAATCATATCAGCTTGGCGCGGACTGGCACGTGCTACTTCAAACCCAAAGCGGGCCATGTCATAACGCGCGGCACCCAGTGCCATAAATTCGATACCGCAACAACTGGTTGCAAAGGTAAGCGGCCACAGTGAGTTACTGCGTCCCCAGTTGATAAAGTCGTCAAGAACTCCGAGGGCAACGTTTGCTCCTCCTGCATTAAGTTCCTTGACCAACTTTTCCAATGATTCATTGTCGATAAACTCATCATACGGAATAGATTTTATTTTTGGCTTTTTGGTTATTTCCATTCCAAAGCTCCTTTCCTCCAGGCATAAGCAAGACCCAGAACTAAAATGATAAAGAAGAAGAGAATACTAATAAGTCCCTGTGGTCCCATGTCATGCATAACTACTGCCCACGGGAACAGTAAAGCAGTTTCGACATCGAACATCAGGAACAGGATAGCAAACAGGTAGTAGCCTACGCGAAACTGCATCCATGATTTACCACGTGTCGGTATACCACATTCATAAGCCTCAAACTTTTGCAGATTGTATGAACGGGGAGAAATAGCACGCGAAAGAGCTACTACTACACCGACAAAAGCAAGCGCTGTCAGTAAAACAACAACTAAAAATGTAAAATTCATAATTCAATAGCTGTTTAGATTGAATATTATATAGAAATAAACAATTAATCTATTCGCCCTATGGAGAATAAAACCAACTGTAATAAAAGACGAGTAAAAGAGTCTACTGTACTGTAGGCTAAATGACAATCTTTCTTAACTCATATATATAATAGGAGATAGGATCATAATAGCACGTTGGGGGATGAGAAGATGAAGAGTGATACGGTGTTTGAGAATTGTGATGTTCTCCGGAAAAGGCAACTGGCAACAGTATGCTTTTATTTGCCGGGACATGCGTGACGTCCGTATGACTCATATCGCAAGATTGGGTAGCGTAAAGGTTGTAAAGACGTTCTAAAGCATTGTGAATCGGACAATTTTGTGACACATAGCACTTCTCCTGCCGATAAGTCGGGGAGGAAACTTTGCACATATCTTCCATTGCTCCATTAGTTGCACAATGGATGAGCAAAGCCAATACTAAAAGTAGTCCGAATTTTAAGCTTTGTTTCATCTTTCTCCTTTAACGGCTGCAAATATAGAACTAATATTTATACTTTTTGCAAAGTCCGAGTGGCAAAAAAGCTTTTTTTAACTCCGCTTCCAGAGGATTCGTTTTTTGGTCGGTACGGTTTCATAAATATCATTTTGAAATAAGGCTATTCTTTCTCCTGTATTTGTTAAAAGATGCAATAAAAAGAACGATTTACTTCCTTTTTTACGAATTACACAAATAAAATACATTTTTTTGCAGACTAAGAAAGAACGCACTAATATGAAACGCACACTTTGGTTTACATTTTTTCTCTTGAACTCCTTATTTTACCTCTATGCAGGTAATGAAAATGACTCTTTGTTGAAGGTGTTGGACAAAGTGATTTCTGAACGTTTGGTGTATACACAGAAAAAGGAAGCCACCATAAAAGAATTGAAGACAAAGAAGTCCGGACAGAACACTCCGGAAGATTTGTATAATTTGAATAAAGAGATTATCCATCAGTATGAAACTTTTGTCTGTGATTCGGCAGAACAATATATTCATGAGAATATTGAGATTGCAAAGAAGATGGGTAATGAGGAATATCTTTTGGAAGAGAAACTCCGTTTGGCTTTCGTCTATTCCCTATCCGGTTTGTTTATTCAGGCAAATGACATTTTTAAGTCAATTGAGTGTGCAGATTTACCCGATCATCTGAAAGCATTGTATTGTTGGAATAAGATACGCTATTATGAAAACCTCATTAAATATACGGATGATGTACGATTCTCTAAAGGATATATTGTAGAAAAAGAAGCTTATCGAGATACAGTCATGAGTATCTTGTTTAATGAGTCCGACGAGTACAGGAAAGAAAAAGCGGTGAAGCTTCAAGATAGTGGTGACACAAAAGAAGCACTTCAGATATTGACGCAAATATATGATAAACAGGAACCGGAGTCTCATGGATATGCTATGATGGCTATGGGACTTGCACGAATCTATCGGTTGATGAAAAATCCTGAATTGGAGGAAAAGTACCTGATACTGGCTGCTATGACAGATACGAAGTTGGCGGTGAAAGAGAATGAAGCATTGTTGACTTTAGCAGTCAATTTGTATCATAAAGGAGATATAGACCGCGCTTATAATTATATAAAAGTGGCTTTGGATGATGCAATTTTCTATAACTCCCGTTTTAAGAATACCGTAATAGCCCGTATTCATCCGATTATAGAGAATACTTATTTATACAGGCTGGAGGAGCAGAAACGAAACCTGCGTTTTTATATATTACTGACCAGTTTGTTTGTGGTGGCGCTTGCAATAACCTTGTATTTCACGTATAAGCAAACAAAAGTGGTATCCCGGGCTAAACGACATCTTAAAGCCATGAATGAAAAATTGATTGGATTGAATAAGAATCTTGATGAAGCAAATCTAATCAAGGAAAAGTATGTGGGATATTTTATGAACCAGTGTGCCGTTTATATTAATAAGCTTGATGAATACAGGAAGAATGTAAACAGGAAAATAAAGACAGGACAAATTGATGATTTGTATAAATCCTCTTCCCGTCCTTTTGAAAAGGAACTTGAAGAACTTTATAATAACTTTGATAAAGCATTTCTTAAATTGTATCCCAATTTTGTAGAAGAGTTTAATTCTCTGTTGAAACCGGAGGAGCATTACAAGCTCGAAAAAGACCAGTTAAATACAGAATTGCGCATATTTGCATTGATCCGATTAGGGATCATAGACGTAGGTCAGATCGCTGTATTTCTACATTATTCTGTGCAGACAATTTATAATTATAAGAGTAAAGTGAAGAGAATGTCTGTTCTTGATAGTAATCTCTTTGAAGAAGAGGTGAAAAAGCTCGGTTCTTTATCTCAAAAATGATTCTACAGGGTTTACCAAAACAACAAAATGATATTATGATAAGATGTTGATTATTAAATATATATAAGATTTTTAGTCTTTAAAACGTCTACTTTCCTGCCTACTTCCACACAGAAGTAGGCTTTTTTCATCTCTATATTTGCAACATAAGATTTTTGATAACTGAATACTAATCTAAAGAAACACACAACTATGAGCTTTTCAGAATTATATCTTATGTATTATCCCAAACTTGTTCGGTTCGCAAAAGAATTTGTTGTACTGGAAGAGGATGCTGAAAACATAACGCAAGATGTGTTTACAGACCTATGGGAGAGGAGAGATGCGATAGATCATATCGAAAATGTAAATGCATACCTTTTCAGACTTGTAAGAAACAGATGCTTGGATTATTTGAAGCATAAGGTATTCGAACAAAAATATGCAGAGAATGTGCAAGCCTCTTTTGAGATAGAATTAAATTTGAAACTGCAATCTTTAGACCGTTTTGATGTATCTGATATATCCGAGGGAAATGAAACGGAAAGACTGGTCAGAGATGCTATCAACAGTTTACCTAAAAGATGCCGTGATATATTTTTGTTAAGTCGTATGGAAGGGATTGAAATACAGGGAGATTTCCGAGAAGCTGGGAATTTCGGTGAATACAGTGGAATGTCAAATGGGAATAGCACTTAAAAAATTGAGAGTAAAACTTAATGTGTGCTTAGCAGCGTGACTTTTAATTAATTTATAGATATTCTTTTAGGGGTTTTTATATATCTAATCGTTCTTTGATAAAAAAGGACGAGGAATGAGAAATTTTCTGAATAGATATTTTGCTGATGAACTGACTTCTGATGAAAAAACAAATTTTCTGCAGGAAGTGGATAATAGTGAAGAACTTAAAGAAGAATTTATTGTAAATCAGAATCTTTTGGTACTTCTTGATTGGACATTTCCGGAGAATGAGAATGACGAAGAAGTTGCGCAGCAAAAATTAAAAGAATTTATGCGTAAAATGGAACAACGCAAAACCAAATAGTCTTAGGATACCATGAATAAAATTTATATCATATTACTGACTGTTTTCTTATCTACTAATGCCTATTCGCAGCAAGCCTATTTTGTTGACGGATACCATGGCGGAATATATGGTCATTATCCGGTGAAGTGGAAAACGCAATTTATAGTGGATCAGTTGCACATGCATCCGGATTGGCGAATAGGTCTGGAAATAGAACCTGAAACCTGGGATACGGTTCGTGTACAGACCCCAGAAGCTTATCAGCATTTTAAAGAAGTGGCAACCAGTCAGCAAGTAGAATTTACGAATCCTACTTATGCGCAGCCTTATTGCTATAATATTTCGGGTGAAAGTATCATACGGCAGTTTCAATATGGTATAGCTAAAATAAATGCACATTTTCCAGAGGTGGATTTCGTCACTTATTCCGTGGAGGAACCTTGTTTCACAAGCTGTTTGCCACAAATTCTTAAACTATTCGGTTTTAAATATGCTGTATTGAAATGTCCTAATACTTGTTGGGGAGGATATACGGCTGCTTATGGTGGTGAACTGGTTAACTGGGTAGGACCAGATGGTACTTCCATATTGACAGTTCCCCGGTATGCTTGTGAAGAATTGGAGCAGAAATCAACTTGGCAAACAACTGCCTGGGGAATTCGGACGCATATTTGAAAGCTTGTCGTGATGCAGGTATTCAGCATCCGGTTGGTATGTGTTTTCAGGATGCCGGATGGAAAAATGGTCCGTGGATAGGAAGTGGGAAGAACACAAAAAATAACTCTATATATATGAGATGGAGAGATTACATTGAAAAGATCTCCATTGGAAAAACAGATGATGACTGGCATTTCTCACAGGAGGACATGCATGTAAACCTGATGTGGGGAAGTCAGGTGATGCAGCGTATCGCACAGGAAGTACGCACATCTGAAAATCGGATTATCATGGCGGAAAAAATGTCCGTGATGGCTTATATGAAGAATAAATATACCTGTCCACAAGCTGATATGGATGAGGCATGGCGCACTTTAATGCTGGCGCAGCATCATGACTCATGGATTGTGCCCTACAATGGATTGAATAAACAGGGTACATGGGCAGATCAGATCAAACGCTGGACAGATAGTACGAATGCTATTGCTGATGGAATTATCGGAGCATCTATGCAGAGCTTTGATAATCCCATTGCTCAACAGAAAAAGGTCACTCAACAACAGTATATACGCGTTTTCAATACTTTAGGAACAGAAAGAAAAGAAACAATGAATGTCCTTCTTCCTTCGGAATCAGGATATTCGGATTTAGGTATTTATGATTGGAAAGGGAAAGAGATAGGGTTGCTTTGTAGAAAGTGAGGGTGAAAAAATAAGATTGTTTTTTGAAGCAGATATTCCTCCTTTCGGTTACTCCACGTATTGCATAAAAAAGAAAGAAACAGGTAAAAGAGCAGTTTCAGGGAATGAACAGGTTTCAAAAAGTGAAAAGGTTAATGAACAGGAGTACGCGGTTGAAAATGATATGTATAAGATTGTTTTCGACTTATCGAAAGGAGGAATTATAAAAAGTCTGATTGCAAAGAAAGAGGGGAATAAAGAGTTTGCATGTAAAACAGGTGAATATTCTTTGGGAGAATTGAGAGGTTTCTTTTATGAAGAAAATAAATTTCATTCTTCTACGGAAACACCGGGCAGACTGACGGTATTGAGAGATAACACGTATGAGAAAAAAGTAAAGGTACAAGGAGAAATTGCTTCTCATCCGTTTACACAGATTATAACTCTTTCTAAAGGAACAAAACGAATTGATTTTGAATTGACAATTGATTGGAAAAAGAATGTAGGTATTGGAGAATATAAAGAAAATCATTGGAGTGATAATCGTAGGGCCTTTTGTGATGACCGGTTTAAACTGAATGTTCTGTTTCCAGCCGATCTTCATTCTCCTCGTATCTATAAGAATGCACCGTTTGATGTTTGTGAAAGTAAACTCGACAATACTTTCTTTAATTCCTGGGATCAGATCAAACATAATATCATACTTCATTGGGTTGATTTGGCTGAACAGGAGGGCGATTATGCACTGGCTTTATTGTCAGATCATACCACTTCTTATTCTCATGGGAAAGATTATCCATTAGGACTCACAGCTCAATATTCGGGAGGAGGACTTTGGGGGCCGGATTATAAAATTACGCAGCCGCTGAAGATGAAATATGCAATCATACCTCATCGTGGTAAATGGGACAAAGCATCAATAGCAGATGATAGCGATTGCTGGAATGAGCTGTTGCTATATTCCTGCCATTCAATAGCAGCTTTGGAATCAAAATCATTTGTCGATTTGCGAAATACAGGTTATCAAATAAGTACTGCCCGGTTGGAAAGTGGAAAGATTATATTACGCCTGTTTAATGCAGAAGGAAATGACAAGCTGCAGAAGATCGTTTTCGATATGCCATTATCAAGCGTGGAAGAAGTCGATCTGAATGGTCAATGCATCGAAAGAAAGAAAATAAAAACACATGCCGGAAAGTCGGAAATGACAATTTCAATGCCTCGCTTTGGTATAAAGACATTTGTTTTGGGTTTGAATTAAAATAATTATAATATTGTTATGTATAAAGCAACTGCTAGTCTTTTAATTGCTTGCTCTTTGTGGTGGATGACAGGGTGCTCATCGGTCCAGACAGCTTCGGAAGAACTAATCCCGACGGATTATGTAAATCCATTTATTGGTGCCAGTACCAGTGTGGGAGCTGCCGGCGTTTATCATGGGTTAGGTAAAACTTTTCCTGGGGCTACGACTCCTTATGGTATGGTGCAAGTTAGCCCGAACACAATAACAGGAGGCGATAACGGTTCCGGTTATAGTGATGAGCATAAAACGATTGAGGGATTTGCTTTTACCCAGATGAGTGGCGTAGGGTGGTTTGGGGATCTAGGAAATTTTCTTGTAATGCCAACTACCGGTGAATTGTATAAAGTGGCAGGCAAAGAGAATAACGATAGTATCAAAGGATATCGTTCGGCTTATAATAAAGTAACCGAGACAGCTAAAGCCGGATATTATTCTGTAGAGTTGACTGATTACAAGATAAAAGTGGAGAGTAGTGCGACGCCGCATTGTGGAATATTGCGTTTCACTTATCCCTCTAACGATCAATCCCGTATTCAGATAGATCTGGCACGCAGGGTAGGAGGAACATCTACTTCCCAATATATTAAAGTGGTAGATGATTATACGATTCAAGGCTGGATGAAGTGCACACCCGATGGTGGTGGATGGGGTAATGGTGAGGGAAAAGCCAATTATACCGTTTATTATTATGCGCAATTCAGCAAACCTCTGACTGATTACGGTTTCTGGAGTGCAGATATTCCTGACCAATGGACCCGGAAGCGGGATGAGGTAGTGAGTATTCCCTATCTGACACGTGTTTCACAGGCTCCGATTATAAAAGATAAGAAAGAGTTGGAAGGCAAACACTTGGGCTTCTTTACTGAATTTCCGACCAAAGAAGGGGAGAGCGTGGAGATGAAAGTGGGTATCTCTTTCGTCGATATGGAAGGAGCTGCTAATAATTTTAAACAGGAAATTGCTTCTAAAGATTTGGCACAGGTAAAACAGGAAGCTACGGATTTGTGGAATAAAGAACTTAGCCGCATCCAGATATCTGGAGGGACGAATGATGAAAAAACAATTTTCTATACGGCTTTATATCATACGATGATTGATCCTCGTATTTATACAGACGTAGATGGACGTTATGTAGGTGGAGATTATAATATACACACAGAAGACAGCACATTTACGAAACGTACGATTTTTAGTGGATGGGATGTGTTCCGTAGCCAATTTCCTCTGCAGACTATTATTAATCCGCGTTTGGTTAGTGATGAATTAAATTCTTTGATAACGATGGCCGATCAAAGCGGGCGTAAATATTACGAACGCTGGGAGTTTCTGAATTCTTATTCCGGTTGTATGTTGGGAAATCCTGTCTTGTCTGTATTGGCTGATGCTTATATAAAAGGAATCCGTACGTATGATATCGAAAAAGCATATCAGTATGCCATCAATACATCTCATCGTTTTGGCAATGACTCATTGGGCTATACTTCGGGACCGTTGAGTATCTCACATACTTTGGAATATGCTTATACCGACTGGTGTATATCTCAATTAGCTGAAGCCTTGGGAAAGGAAGAGGATATAAAGTTTTTTTATGAAAAAGGACAGGCTTATCATAATATTTTTGATAAAGAAAAAGAATGGTTTCGTCCTCGCAAGGTGGATGGTACCTGGGAAGTATGGCCGGAAAATGGACGTCTTGAAGAATGGTATGGTTGTATAGAAGCAAATGCTTATCAACAAGGCTGGTTTGTTCCACACGATGTCCAAGGAATGGTAGAGTTGATGGGGGGAAGAAAAGGTGATCGCAGACTTACTTGATTTTTTCAATAAAACTCCTTCCAGTATGTTATGGAATGAATATTATAACCATGCAAATGAGCCGGTACACTTCGTGCCTTTCTTGTTTAATCAGCTTGCGGTACCTTGGTATACGCAGAAGTGGACTCGCCACACCTGTGAAAAAGCTTATGCAAATAAAGTAGAGGGGATTGTTGGTAATGAGGATGTGGGGCAAATGTCAGCATGGTATATTTTGGCAGCTTCTGGCATTCATCCTTCTTGTCCGGGCAACACGCGTGTGGAAATAACAAGTCCCGTTTTCGATAAGGTAGAGTTTCATCTTGATCCGAAATATTATTCAGGGAAAGCGTTTACGGTGATTGCCCATGATAACAACAAAGATAATATGTATATACAAAAAGCCTTATTAAACGGCAAGATATATAATAAATGTTATCTGGACTTTGCAGATATTGCGGCCGGTAGTGTCTTGGAATTGTATATGGGTAATACACCTAATAAAGAGTGGGGAAGATAAATATTGAATTGATTGTGAGTGGCTTAAAATAGATAAGGTTTAATATATAGAATATCCTAAAATGGTTAGAGGATTCTGAGTTGATATATAAATAACATGAAAATGTTTTGTTAATTAAAAATTGTTTACTATTATGAAAAAGAAAACAAAGAGCGGATGCACTTAGTGCATTTCCCGGACTTGCAAAAATGATGTTGTTACTGGCTCTACTATTATGGGGTGGAGTTCAGGCAAAAGCCTTTTCAGACAGCATTTTGCAACAATCAGAAAGAACAATTTCTGGTTTAGTGACAGATGAAAATGGTGAGCCTTTAATAGGGGTAACGGTAATGGTTAAAGGTACGAGAGTGGGTACGACAACTAATCTTGATGGTGTCTTTACACTAAAGATACCCGCAAATGCAGGAATCCTACAATTCTCTTATATGGGAATGAAGACGAGAGAATTGCCTATTGGCAGCAAGTCACAGTTTAAAGTGGTAATGGAATCAGATGCAGTGTTGATTGATGATGTGGTGGTTATTGGATATGGAACCCGTTCGAAAAAAGATATGTCAATTTCTGTTAGTTCTGTGAAAGGTGATGAACTGAATAACAGACCTTCGGCTTTCAATATTATGCAGAGCGTTGCCGGAAAAGTAGCAGGTGTGCAAAATATATCGATGTCTGGTAGACCAGGTGGATCGTCATCTTTACGTGTTCGTGGTATGGGATCTATCAATGCAGGAAAAGATCCTATCTATGTATTGGATGGTGTTATTGGAGTGGATCCGGACATTATAAACGCTGCCAACGTGGAATCTATTGATGTTCTTAAAGATGCTGCTGCAACTGCCATGTATGGTGCACAAGGATCAAACGGAGTTGTTCTTATAACCACCAAGAAGGGTAAAAAAGGCAAAGGCTCAATCACTTATGATGGTAAAGTCGGATTTGGCTTTATGAACCGTAAGCTCGACATGCTGAATGCGGATGAATATATGGAGGTTCAAAGACGTGCATACGCATATAGTGGACAGACAATGCCTCATTTGACAACACCTTATGAAAATCTGTTCTATTATGCTAAAGATGCTTCCCAAAATTACCAATACGATAAAAACGGACTTTTGATTGCTTCTCCGAAATATAATACAGATTGGCAGAAAGCGGTGACACAAACAGCTATGACTAACGACCATATCCTTTCTTTCTCATCAGGGAATGAAGATACAAGCGTATATGCCAGTGTCGGATACCAGAATCAGGAAGGATTGATAAAAGAAAGTGTGTACGAACGTTATTCTGCTACATTGAATGTAAGAACTAAGATAAAAGATTGGTTCCGTATCCAACTTGTGGGAACTGTAGGTAGTCAGAAAGGCAATAATAACGATATGGAGGGATCTTTTAATCAGGGGGCTATCAGAAACATGATTGAAATGCCACCTATCGTTCCTATTAAATATGATGATGGTACATGGGGACGTAAACACGATTATCCTTTATCGGAAACAGCAGAGAATCCGTTGTTACTACTTCAGGATAGAAAGAACGAATGGAAGTCTAACTTCTCATTGTTTAGTTTGAATGCTACATTTGACATTACTAAGAAGTTAACATTTACTACTCAGGGAGATTATCAGGTATCAAATAGGAAAGAAATGAGCTATGCCAAAGCCGGGCTGTTTGATGTCAGTGAAAACAATGGCGGATATGCTGATATAAAAAATAGCGATAGCCAAAAACTTACCAGTGAAAACTATTTTACTTATACAGATACTTTCTTTGATGGAAAACTTAGCTCGAACTTTGTTTTGGGAGCCAGTTGGTATTATAATCATGCAGAAGAATCATCTTCGGGGTCTGAACAATATTTCGACGATTCGTTCGGCTATCACAATTTATCGGCAGGAACCACATGGCATGAACCAAAATCAGGAATGAATCAGAATACTATGAATTCATACTATTTTAGAATGAACCACAGTTTTCTTGATAGATACCTTCTTGGTTTCACATTCAGAGTGGATGGTGCTTCAAACTTTGGTATGAATAATAAGTATGGATATTTTCCATCTGTATCAGCCGGATGGCGTATTTCAGAGGAAAAATTCTTCTTCCCTGTAAAAGATGTCCTCAGTCAAATGAAATTGAGAGCTAGTTATGGTATCGTAGGAAATGCTTCTATTCCCAATTATAGAACCATATCGCAATATAGCAACGGCTCTACTATATTTAACAAGGCACTTACCTCTTACGTAGTTCTTAGTAATCTAGGTAATAAAGACTTGAAGTGGGAATCGTCACGTCAATTCAATATCGGAGTTGATATGAGTTTCTGGGATAATCGTTTGGAAGTAATCATGGATTACTATCACAAATCTACTAAAGATTTGTTGTTCGAAAAGCAGGTTCCTTTTACAACCGGCTATACGACTACATGGACTAATCTGGGAGAAATAGTTAATAAAGGTTTTGAGACAACTATTACTTCACGCAACATTCATACCCGTGATTTTATGTGGGTAACAGACTTGGTATTTTCTACCAATAAATTGGTGGTTGCAGATATCAATGGAGAAACGATTGATACAGGTAATAATACGATAGCTAGAGAAGGAGAAAAGTGGGCGTCATACTATGTATATAAAAGACTGGGCACATGGGGATTGGCAGAAGTAGCAGAAGCTGCTAAATATGGTAAGAAACCAGGTGACATCAAATATGAAGATGTGAATAAAGACTATAAAATTGATGAGGAAGACCGCCAGATTATGGGAAGTGGTACTCCTAAAGGAAGTCTGACAATGGTAAATACATTCACTTATAAAGGTCTCTCTTTGATGGTCGACCTGAACTATACTTATGGATTTAAAATTATGGACATTACAAATTCCATGTTAGAAAACAGACCATTGTATAGTAATAATGTTAAATCCATACTTAACGCATGGACTCCTGAAAATCAGAATACAATGATTGCCGCGTTACGTCTTCCTTCGGATAACTACTTTGGAGAAAATGAGAAAGACTCATATATGCTTCATAAAAGGTGATTTCTTGAGACTTCGTAACATTTCATTATCATATACTTTTTCTCCTAAAGTTATGAAAGCGCTTAAAATTTTTGAAAGTTTGTCTATAGGGGTTTCTGCAGAAAATTTGTTGGTAATTACAAAATATCCAGGATATGACCCGGAAGTTGGTGCATTCAATGCAGATAGTGGACAAAGTATAGATTTTTATGCTTATCCCCGTCCGACTACTATTACTGGTAATATAAAGGTTGTATTTTAAGAAAATAAAATAGACGATTATGAAAAAAATATATTCAATTTTATGTGGGTTGATTACTCTGGCAGTAATTGCAACATCATGTGATGCATTTCTTGAAGAGAAACCTAAAACATTCCTTACCCCTGAATTATACTTCCAAAATGAAGGGCAAGTAGTCGCTGCAGTGAACGGACTATATACATTTTTGGACGATATCTTTGACGGAGATATAGAACCAGGTTCACAAACATTCATCTTTATAGAATACTTGTCTGGATATGGTGAACGGCTTCGTGGTTCGGGCACTCAGGATTTGGCACAGGCCAACAATCTGAATGTGGCGGAAAATAACGGATATGTTCAGAAATTCTGGGAAACGGGATACAAAGCTATAGAGAACTGCAATAGCATTATTGAAGGTATTGAATCCATGAAGGAGGGAATTTTAACTCAAGATAAAAAAAACGAGCTGTTAGGTGAAGTTTATTTTATGCGCGCATATTACTACTTCAATTTGGTAAGACTTTATGGACCTGTTCCATTGAAACTAACCAGCACATCAGATTTATCAAATGTTGAGATAGGGTTAACATCCATTGAAGGAGTTTATGATCAAATAGATAAGGATATGACGAAAGCTGGTGAACTCATGGATAAAAGTGTCTGGACGAATGCCAACGGAAGAGTTTCTAAAGGAGCTGTAAAATCATTGCATGCTAAGATTTATTTGACAATGGCCGGATATCCATTACAGAAAGGCACAGAATATTATCAGAAAGCTTATGCAAAGGCCAGTGAAGTATATAAAAGTGAGGCGTTTAAATTGTTTGATACATACGAAGAATTGAGAACCAGTGAAAATGCGGGTGAACATATATGGTCTATTCAAAGAGAGGCAGATAATGCTGGTTCTCCTGTACATGGTAATATGCTACCTTATCCCGCACCTGCAAAAGCTATTTCAGCCAATGCTGTATATGGCGGTGCATTGGTTCCAACGATGTTGTTTTATAATTCATATCCCACTGGTGATAAACGTAAGGATGAACAGGCATTTTATTATACCGAGCATGAAGCTCTTGATAAGTCAGCAATAGTTCAATTAGGAAGACCTTATATATATAAATATTGGGATGATGAGGCAGCGAATACAGGAAAATCAGGTGCTAATTACACATTGCTGAGATATGCTGATGTATTGTTGATAATGGCTGAAGCAAAGGCACAAGCGGATGGAGGTACAACAGCTGACACCGATGCAATTGATGCATATTATGCAGTGAGAAAAAGAGCATTGCCTACAGAAGCAAAACCGACTTCAATAAAGACGAATGATGTCTTGAAAGAAAGATTCTGGGAAATTTGCTTTGAAGGACAGACATGGTATGATATGTTGAGAACTCGAAAAGCTTTGCATGCTGTCACAGGTCAGATTGTAGATATGATTGGGTATCAAACTCCAGGACATAGTGCTGCATTTAAGGAAGCAGATCTTTTATTACCTTATCCTATCCGGGAAAAACGTTTGAATCCTAATCTGAAAAGAGACTAAAAAATGTCATTGCAAAAAGATACTGAAAATAAATAACTTGAAAATGAAGTGTAACTCCAAATATATGGTATTTTTAGCATTCTGTTTATGTCTTTTATTCTCTTGTTCGGAGGATGAGGGCACAAAAGAGAACCCATTTGACAATGGAGAAAGTGATACTTTTATGAAGGTCATTAATTCATCAAATGCTGATACGCTATACTTGTCGTGGGAACTTACTAATACCAAAGTGAGTTTTGATAATTATAGGTTTGAGCTAGACAAGCCCAAAACAGTCAAAACTGTCGGTAAAGATAAGACGGAATTCTATTTCACTCATGTACCGTACAATGAACTTGTATCTGTATCTATATCATTAATCAAGAATGATGAGGTTGTAAAAACCTTTGCGACGCAAGTAAAGATTGATGGTCTTGACAAAACAATATCAAGGATTATCATTCCTGACCAAGGTAGTGTTACGGGAGGAGATGGTATGTATTCGATTCTGTTGCCCGATGGCAGAAGTATCTTCATGATGGGCGATTCATATATCGGGACTGTTACTAATGGTCAACGTTCTGGTTCAGATCACATGTATAGAAATACGTATATTGTGTATAGTAAAGGTAAAGTCAGTGCTATTTACGGAGCCAATGGCAATAAAAACTCTTCGGCAGCCGTACCTCCCGAATATCCGGATGAAAAGAAGTGGTACTGGCCCGGCCATGGATTTGTGGATGGTAACAAACTCTATATTTTTCAGACATTGATGTATCAGGGAAGTGGTGATATGTGGGGATTCAGATACGAAACAACCCACATTCTGGAGTATAACTTACCTGGCCTGGAGCTGGTAAAGACTACTCCCATACCTTTTAATGGTTCCGAGAATATTCATTATGGAATGGCAGCACTGAAAGATGGAGAGTATGTTTATATGTATGCGCAAGTAGATGTGACTAATGATATGAATCCTATTTCTGAAGTGTTAGTTGCAAGATCTATGATGAATAATCTGTATACAGGTTGGGAGTATTACACAGGTTCCGGTTGGAGCACTAATGCTTCCGCAGCAGAAAAGTTAAAAGGTTTGACAAGTGTGCCGGTTTCCTCACAGTTCAATGTGTTTAGATTGCGTGATAAATATGTTTTGCTAACGCAGAAGAAAACATTCAATTCTGGCGAGATATACACGTTCACGGCAGATACTCCGTATGGACCGTGGGGAAACAAACAACTTATTTTCAAGACATACGAACAGGATATCCCTCACTTATTTACTTATAATGCGATGGCTCATCCTCAATTCGAGAAGGACGGTATGCTATTAATAAGCTATAATGTCAATACAGAAGTTTTTGCAGAACAGTTTAGTGATGTGAGTACTTATCGTCCCAGATTTTTTTGGATCGAAATAGATAAGATTTTAAAATGAATGAGAAATAAGAATGTATTGTTGCAAGGAATTTGGGCAATGCACTTATAGTTCAAATTTAGAAAAGTTTAAAAAGATATGAAAAAGAATACATTGATTTTAGTAATAGTATCATTGCTATTTTCCCTCTCAGGTTGTAATACTGATGACCGGGTAAAGATGAGTGATAATTATCCTGTTGATGGAGATATAAATTATGGTATTAGACAGGTAATGCAATACGATGAGGTGAATATAAATGGTATAGATGTCGCTTCAAAGTTCCCATTCTTTGAGACGTTTCGTCTGACCATACACTACACTGACAGTAAAATAAGCGGCGTGACTTTTTCTAACGGGGAGGTACCTTTCTCTCCTTATAATTTTGAGGTCCCATCTGGTAAAGTAGATTGCTATCTGAATACAGAGGCACTTCCCAATGAATTGCGTATAACTGGGACAGAACATGTAATCGCCTATTATCAAAATGGAGAATTCACTATTCCTTTCCAATTGGATTGTCCGTCACTGAATTATAAATACACCTTTAAAAGTATAAATCAATAAATAGAATACATATGAAACTCATGAAAAAAAGCAAACATTTGTTGCTACTTTTGGTAGCATCATTCCTTGTTGCCACTTGTATGACTATAGAGGATATTATTCATCCGGATAACGCTCAGGTGGATAGCGATATTAATATTTCAGTTAAAATAAAGATCGTTGCAGAAACTGATGGTAATAGTAAATTGGCGTTTGGCATCTTGGTTCCCAAAAGCTGGAATGTGGCCAATAATGCTACTCTGACACTTACAACTGCAGCAGGCTTTGCAGCTAATGTTGTGACTAATGAACCTATGGTACTTGTAGGATCAGGGAGAAAAAAATCCATCGGACGCTTTGCCTTGGGCATCTTCATTTCAAAGTAAGATTGGTGTATTAGAGAATACCGGTCCTGTTGAATGGGTCGTTTTTAAGTCCGCTACTACATTCCAGATTAATGATCAGGTTGCAGGACAAAAAGAAGTAACTGGTACTGTGAATATTAAACTTCATACAGGAGCAAGAGCTATAAAATTCTTTATGGGTTATACATTCTGTGGTGAAGCTTTTGGATTTAACAGTGAAAAATACCCAGATGATTATGTGAAAGCTTCTAAGGTACTTGAGGTAACTGGAGGAGATGAACCAATGATGGACTTTACTGCTGATCCTGCAATTTCGTTTGTGCCAGCTACTTTCGGTTTCGGTGATATCTTCTCAATCAAGTATAATGAACCAAATTATGTAACGGAAGGTGGTCTTAAAGGTGGTGAAGCGTATTTGGTGGGGAAAGTAACATACGAGGAAAACGGAGTGGAAAAAGAAAAGACTATAGATGAGACAAGCAGTAAGACATTAATGGAAGAATTAGGTGATATGGGCCAGGTTACTTCCATGGCAGAAATATATTTACCCGAAAGAGTTCTTCAGTTTGCCAAAAGATGCTGTTATCTTAAATATCCGGGTTCATTTTACAAATAAGGATAAAAGTATTTCTATTTTGGATAATGAAACTAATAGTGATTTTGTAGTAGAGGAAACATGCGAATGATAAATGGAAGTGGAGAACTTAATTAAGTTCTCCACTTTTAAGTTTTGGTAGTAGTGTAATAACGGGGTTCTCCTATATTATGAAATGTTCTGATCAGATGGGATAGGGTATGTAAATCATAATAATTTTATTATTGAATAGTTTTAATGGCTGATGAATATAAAAATATTTAGTAATATACTTTTTCTAGTATGCTTATTTTATATAAGTTGTAATGGCTTGCAAGCACAATCTGCTATACCTCCTTTTAGAAAAGGAGAACGAGTAGTATTCACTGGTAATAGCATAACTCATAGTGGACATTATCATTCGTTTATATGGTTATATTATATGACCCGTTTTCCTGATAAGCCGATTGTTATCATGAATGCTGGCATTGGTGGAGAAAGTGTATGGGATATTAAAGAACGGTTGGATTATGATGTTTTTGACAGAAAACCGACTTATGTAGCTCTTACTTTTGGTATGAATGATACTGGTTATGATATTTACATGAAAGATGACGCTAAAGAACTATCAGAACAACAGATCATAAAATCATTAAAAGGCTTTCGGGAGATAGAGGAGCGATTACAGGCTAAAAATAAAATAACCAAGGTGTTGATCGGTAGTTCTCTTTATGATGAAACCTCAAAATTTAATAGATTCATTCTGCATCAGAAGAATGATGCTATCTTGAAAATTGTAGATGCCCAGCGTACATCGGCACGAAAAAACGGCTGGGGGTTTGTGGATTTCAATCGTCCGATGTGTGAAATAAGCTTAGAAGAACAGAAGAAAGATTCTACATTTACTTTTTGTAGGATAGATAGGATTCATCCTGATAATGACGGTCAGATGGTGATGGCCTATTTATTTTTGAAAGCACAAGGCTTGAATGGAAATAAGGTATCGGAATTCTTGATTGATGCACAGAGTTCGAATGTGGTTACACATAAGAACTGCAAAATATCAAAATTGAAGAAGGAAAAGAATGAACTTACTTTCGATTATCTGGCTTATGCACTTCCTTATCCTTTGGATTCCATTCCTCGACATGGCTGGGGAAACAATAGATCTCAACGTGACGCGATGCAATTAGTTCCGTTTATGGAAGAATTCAATCAGGAACATTGTCAGGTAATCAATCTACAGAAAGGGACTTATCGGTTGACTATAGACAATCAGTTTATAGATGAAATTTCATCAGAACAGTTGGAAGATGGGGTTAATTTAGCGAATTATCCGATTACTCCCCAATATCAGCAAGCCATAAAGATCATGTATCTGAATGAAGAGCGGTTTGAAATAGAAAAACGATTTAGGGAATATTTGTGGACAGAATATTCATTTCTGAAAAAAGAAGGTCTTTTATTTGCCGATAATCAGAAAGCCATTAATAAACTTCAAGAATATTTGCCTAAGGACTTTTTTCTTAGGGCAAGTTACGGTTGGTATATCAAGGCGATGCACCCTGAAATCCGTAAAGTATGGAGTAATTATATGAATTCTATTGTTGAAACAATTTATGAAATAAACAAGCCTGTCATTCATCGGGTGAGGTTGACTAGGGTAGATTTATAATATAGGTGATTCATAGTCATTTTGCTGGCTGTGGGTAGAGGGATATGAATCGATTGTGTTGAATATTTAACAGATATTTTATGAGGAATATACGTTTGTTATTATGTGTAGGATTAATACATTGCTTTTGTGGTATGTCATTGTTTGTATATGGCGAAACAAAAGAGCCTCCTTTTATACTGGCAGAATTAAAGTGTGAGAATTTGGTCAATCCTCTGGGCATTGATAATGTCACTCCTCATTTCAGTTGGAAATTGAAAGGTAAAGAATTAATAGGCGGACAAGCCTATTATGAGATACAGGTTGCTTCGGATAGTATTTTACTGGTCCGGAATAAAGCAGATTTGTGGAATACAGGAAAATTGAAGTCTGATAATTCGGTGATGGTACCTTATCAAGGTGTTTCTTTATCTTCCCGTTCATTATGTTATTGGAGAGTTCGTGTGTGGAACTCTAAAATGCAGGTTTCAGCATGGAGCTCGATAGCTCATTTTTCTATTGGTATTTTAGAACAATCACAAATGCATGGTGAATATATAGGGGCTTCTGTTGAGGGCGGGGAGATTTGTGCTCCTATTCTTCGCAAGAAAATAAATATAAAAAGAAAGGAAACTGCATTTCTACACGTGAATACACTGGGCTATCACGAGATTTATATTAATGGAGAAAAAGTAGGAGAAAGCGTTTTGACACCTGCTGTATCTCATCTGACTAAGCGTTCCTTGATTGTTACTTATGATGTAACTCCCTACTTAAGAGAGGGAGAAAATGACTTATTGATCTGGATTGGACAAGGATGGTATAAAAGCACTACTTTTGGAGCAGCATATGATGGTCCATTAGTAAAGGCCGAATTGAATGTCTTACGAAATGGAAAGTGGGAAGTGCTAACGAAAACCGATAATTCGTGGTGGGGACGTGAGAGTGGTTATGCAGATACAGGGACTTGGCGTGCATTGCAGTTTGCTGGTGAAAGGGTGGATGGGAGAATTTTACCGATAGATCTTTCTTCACAAACTTTGGACAAAATGAGGTGGGCTCCAGTCGTATCGGTGAAAGTCCCAAATCATATCACTTCACCTCAAATGTGTGAGGTAAATAAAATTTATCAGAAATTACAACCTGTTTCTATAAAGAAGCTGAACGAAGACGTTTGGCTGGTAGATATGGGACGGGTACAAACCGGATGGTTTGAAATGCACATGCCTATGTTGCCTATGGGGCATGAAATAATAATGGAATACAGTGATAATTTGACTAAGGATGGGGCATTTGATAAGCAGGGCGAGAGTGATATTTATATATCTGGTGGACGGGAAGGAGAATGCTTTAGAAATAAATTCAATCATCATGCCTATCGGTATGTACGGATCTCTAATCTTCCTGTAAGGCCAGAAAGTGAATGGATGAGATCTCTCCAGATTCACGGAGATTATCAGCAAACCGCTACTTTTGAGTGTTCGGATGTCGATTTGAATGATATTCATAATATGATTCAGTATACAATGAAATGCCTCACTTTTAGCGGATATATGGTAGACTGTCCCCATTTGGAACGCGCCGGTTATGGTGGTGACGGGAATTCTTCAACAATATCTTTACAGACTATGTATGACGTAGCTCCAACTTTTCTAAACTGGGTACAGACATGGGGAGACTCCATGCGTGAGGGAGGTAGTTTACCACATGTTGGACCTAATCCCGGTGCTGGCGGAGGTGGTCCTTATTGGTGTGGATTCTTTGTGTTGGCTCCTTGGAGAACTTATGTTAATTACGGTGATTCACGGCTAATAAAGAAATATTATTCTCAAATGAAAGAGTGGTTCAAGTATGTTGATAAATATACAGTCGATGGCTTATT
Organism: Bacteroides sp. BFG-637; assembly: GCF_024793605.1. Classification (NCBI taxonomy): domain Bacteria; kingdom Pseudomonadati; phylum Bacteroidota; class Bacteroidia; order Bacteroidales; family Bacteroidaceae; genus Bacteroides; species Bacteroides sp. BFG-637. Next base: position 3,065,037 of record NZ_JANUPD010000002.1, read on the forward strand.
GAAACGCTGGCCTGATACAAAATATCGTGACTGGTATCTTGGCGATTGGCTGGCACCGATGGGAGTGGATTCCGGTGACCAGTCATCTGTAGATTTAGTAAATAACTGTTTTATCAGTGAATGTCTAGGTACTATGAGTAAGGCAGCCCTAACGTTGGGTAAGAAAGAAGAGGCCGAAGAATTTGCAATACGTAAAGAAAAGCTTAATGGATTAATACATAGAACTTTTTATCGTCCGAATGATGGCATTTATTCTACCGGTTCGCAGTTGGATATGTGCTATCCTATGCTGGTAGGTGTCGTACCCGATTCTCTATATAACACAGTGAAAGAGAATATGATGGCTATCACTGCGGAAAAACATAAAGGACATATAGCAGTTGGTTTGGTTGGAGTACCAATCCTGACAGAATGGGCTGTTCGGAATAAGAAGGTAGATTTCTTCTATCAGATGTTGAAGAAACGTGATTATCCTGGTTATTTGTATATGATTGATAATGGTGCTACAGCAACTTGGGAATATTGGAGTGGTGAACGTAGCCGGGTACATAACTGCTATAATGGGATTGGAACCTGGTTCTACCAAGCTGTAGGAGGAATACATCCTGATGAGGCTGCTCCAGGATATCGTCATATCTATATTGATCCTCAAATACCCAATGGAGTAACTTGGGCTAAAATTACGAAAGAATCTCCTTATGGTACTATTGGCGTCAATTGGAAATTGGAAGATGACCAGTTGTGTCTTCAATTGGCAATTCCTGCGGGAACAACTGCTACTGTTTGTATACCTGATAATGCTGTTTCGTGCAAGATAAACAATAAAAAGATAGGTATTCAAAAGAAAACAATAGTCGTAGATAGAGGAAGCTATGATTTTGTATTTGGTTTGTATTCACACTAAATTTTATATTATTGAAATTATGGTTTATATTTAGTTTGTACTATTAAGTAGTCTTTTACTCTACGTAATAAACTAGTTGATGTGTTAAAAGAGAATGATGTCATGATATGCATTATTTTCTTTTTTCCTTTTACTAGAGGAGGATTTAGTGGTAATTGTATTTTTATTCGTCTTAAAGAAGTAAATAACTATCATATAATAATGTGCAAATGATAACTATCAAAAATCTATTGACTTCTATTGTAGCAGTTTTTATTTCCACAGGAATATACGCTCAAACGAAAGACTTGGTGCAATACGTCAATACGTTACAGGGCACTGATTCCCATTTTGGATTAAGTTATGGAAATACATATCCTACTACCGGTATGCCCTATGCCATGCATACGTGGTCTGCACAAACCGGAAAGAATGGAGAGGGCTGGAAGTATCAGTATGCGATAGATGCCATCAGAGGATTCTGCCAGTCACATCAATGCAGCCCGTGGATGAGTGATTATGCCGTATATTCCTTTATGCCGATGGTGGGAGAACTAGTCGTTAATCAGGATAAACGGGCGACGAAATTTAGTCATGACAATGAAATTGCCAAGCCGCATTATTATAAAGTAACACTGAATAATGGCATTACCACCGAAATGGCACCGACAACCCGCGGGGTGCATTTGCGTTTTTCCTATCCCTCTACCGGAGATGCCTATCTGGTGATCGACGGATATACAGATATGAGTGAAATCAAAATAGATCCCGCCAAGAGACAAATATCCGGTTGGGTGAATAACCAGCGTTTTGTAAATAATTCCAAGACATTCCGCAGCTACTTCGTTGTGCAATTCGATAAAGCATTTGAAGATTACGGCGTATGGGAAAATCAGAAAGATGAAATCTTCTCTAAAAAACAGGAGGGAGCAGGAAAAGGTTATGGCGCTTATATCAAATTTAAGAAAGGCTCGAAAGTACAGGCTAAGGCAGCCTCTTCCTATATCAGTGCAGAACAGGCTGTGGTTACTTTGAACAATGAACTGGGTAAAGACTCCAATCTGGAAACCACTAAAGCCCGTGGACAAAAAACATGGAATGAACTGCTGAACAGAATTCAGGTAGAGGGTGGAACAGAAGAACAAATGAAGACTTTTTATTCATGTCTGTTCCGGGCTAATCTCTTCTCACGCAAATTCTACGAACGTAAAGCGAACGGAGAACCTTATTATTACAGCCCTTACGATGGCAAAGTATATGACGGATATATGTATACCGATAATGGATTCTGGGATACTTTCCGTTCACAGTTCCCACTGACCAATATTCTTCATCCCACTATGCAGGGACGCTACATGAATGCTTTGTTTGCCGCACAGGAACAATGCGGGTGGCTACCATCTTGGTCGGCTCCCGGAGAAACGGGAGGAATGTTGGGTAATCACTCCATCTCATTATTGGCAGACGCATGGGCAAAAGGCATCCGTACCTTCGACCCGGAAAAAGCATTGAAAGCATACGCACACGAAGCGATGAACAAAGGTCCCTGGGGAGGAGCCAACGGACGCGGCTTTTGGAAAGAATATTTTGAACTGGGATATGTTCCTTATCCGGAATCAATGGGATCGAGTGCCCAGACCATGGAATATGCTTATGATGACTTCTGTGGCTACCAGCTGGCAAAAATGGTCGGAAACAAACACTATCAGGAAGTTTTTGCTCGTCAGATGTACAACTATAAGAATGTATTCGATCCATCCATCGGCTTTATGCGTGGAAAAGGAGTCGATGGCAAATGGCAGGAACCGTTTGACCCGCTGGAATGGGGCGGACCTTTCTGTGAGGGCAATGCTTGGCATTATACCTGGTCGGTATTCCATGATACCGAAGGATTAATCAACTTGTTCGGAAGCGATGAGAAGTTTACTACCAAAATAGATTCAGTGTTTACCCTGCCCAGCACTATCAAGCCGGGAACATACGGAGGAGTGATCCATGAAATGAAAGAAATGGAAATCGCAGGGATGGGACAGTATGCACATGGCAATCAGCCGATTCAGCACATGCCTTACCTGTATAGCTATGCCGGACAGCCATGGAAAACACAGTATTGGGTACGCCAGATTGTTGAAAGACTCTATAATTCAACAGAAAGAGGATATCCGGGTGATGAAGATCAAGGCGGTATGTCATCCTGGTATATATTGAGTTCATTAGGTATATATGCTGTTTGTCCGGGTACGGATGAATATGTGATTGGCAGTCCACTATTTAAAAAGGCTACCATAACGCTGGAAAACGGAAATAAGTTTGTGATTGAAGCAAATAACAACAATAAAGAGAATGTCTATATCCAGTCTGCTACTTTGAATGGACGTGTATTGGACAAGAATTTCATTAAATATGACGATATAGCAGACGGTGGTACGCTCCGTTTTGAAATGGGAGGGCAACCGAATAAAGAAAGATGCACGTCAAAATATGCCGCTCCTTTCTCTCTGTCGAAAGAATAAGAAAAGAAACAACGAAATACAGTATGAAAAATAAAGTTTTAACAGGTTTATTATTGGTATTGATTGGAGGGTGGGGGAGCCTCCTGGCACAGAATGCCGGGAGCAATTATGCCCGTCAGGTGAATACACTGATAGGTACAAAAGGCGTTGGTCTGACTTCGGGATATCTTTATCCTGGAGCCACCTATCCTTATGGAATGGTGCAGTTCACCCCTTCTTACTTTTCCAAACGTTCCGGATTCGTTATCAACCAATTGAGTGGCGGCGGTTGCGAACACATGGGCAACTTCCCTACTTTTCCGGTAAAAGGCAAACTGAAGATGTCTCCGGACAACATTCTCAACTATCGTATCAATATCTCTGAAGAAAAAGGACATGCCGGCTATTATGAGGCAATGGTGCAGGAAGATATCAAAGCCAAACTGACTGTGACCGAAAGAACCGGTATGGCGAATTATGAATATCCGGCAGATCAACAATATGGTACGGTCATTATCGGTGGAGGTATTTCCGCCACTCCGATCGAGCAGGCAGCCGTTGTAATCACTGCACCGAATAAGTGTGAAGGTTATGCGGAGGGTGGCAATTTCTGCGGTCTGCGTACACCGTATAAAGTCTATTTCGTTGCAGAATTTGATGCCGATGCCTTGGAATCGGGAACCTGGAAAAGAGATGAACTGAAACCGAACACCACTTTTGCCGAGGGAGAATATTCCGGAGTCTACTTTACTTTTGATGTAAGCAAGAAGAAAAATATCCAGTATAAGATTGGTGTTTCTTATGTTTCCGTAGAAAATGCACGTGAGAATCTGAAAGCAGAGAATACCGGATGGGACTTCTTACAGATTCAAAACCAGGCAGAATCCAAGTGGAATGACTACTTGGGTAAAATCGAAGTAGAGGGCACTAATCCGGACCGGACCACTCAATTTTATACCCATCTGTATCGTTCGTTCATTCACCCGAATGTATGCAGTGATGTGAACGGAGAGTATATGGGAGCTGATTTCAAGGTGCATAAGTCCCGTTCTAAACACTATACCTCTTTCAGCAACTGGGATACCTATCGCACACAGATTCAATTATTGTCGATGCTCGATCCCGAAGTAGCTTCTGATATTGTGATTTCTCACCAACTATTTGCTGAAGAAGCTGGCGGCGCTTATCCACGTTGGGTCATGGCGAATATTGAAACCGGAGTGATGCAAGGAGATCCGACTCCTATCCTGATCTCTAATGCCTATGCTTTTGGTGCCCGTAATTATGATCCGAAGCCGATCTTCAAAATAATGAGAAAGGGAGCCGAAGAACCGGGAGCAATGTCGCAGAATGTGGAGGCGCGTCCGGGATTGAAACAGTATTTGGATAAAGGATATTATAATGCTTCCATTCAATTGGAATATACTTCTGCGGATTTTGCCATCGGACAGTTTGCATTGCACGCCGTAGGAGATGAATTTGCAAGTTGGCGTTATTTTCATTTTGCCCGTTCATGGAAGAATCTGTACAATCAGGAAACCGGCTGGTTGCAATCACGTAATCCGGATGGTTCGTGGAAACCTCTGACTGAAGACTTCCGTGAATCGACCTATAAGAATTATTTCTGGATGGTGCCTTACGATATTGCCGGTCTGATTGAAATAATCGGTGGAAAAGCCGCGGCAGAGAAACGTTTGGACGAATTCTTCACCCGTCTGGATGCCGGCTACAATGATGCCTGGTTTGCTTCCGGCAATGAACCGAGTTTCCATATCCCCTGGATATACAACTGGGTGGGAACTCCCTATAAAGCACAGGAAATTATCAACCGTGTATTGAATGAACAGTATTCAAGTAAAATTGACGGTCTGCCGGGTAATGATGATTTAGGTACGATGGGTGCCTGGTATGTGTTTGCCTGTATCGGTCTTTATCCCGAAATACCGGGAATAGGAGGCTTTACTGTAAATACACCAATCTTTTCATCGGTGAAAGTTCATCTGAAGAAAGGAGATATAGTGATAAAAGGCGGTTCGGAAAAGAATATCTATATCAAATCCATGAAGTTGAATGGCAAACCGTATGATAGTACATGGATAGATTGGAATCAACTTAATAATGGTGGGACTATTGATTTTGCTACCTCGGCCAAACCCGATGTAAAATGGGGAACTAAAGTGGTGCCTCCCTCTTTCCCTTAAAGAAATAAAGCAGGTTGGTAATAATTTTGCAAAAAGATTAGGCACGGATTACACGGATTTCACGGTTTTTAGAATGATGGGTATGTAAAGCAACAGCGTTAATCTGTGTAATCCGTGCCTATTTTATTTGAAAAACTAATTATGAAGACATATTAATCAAACAACGTAAGAATGAAAAGAAAACTACAGAACATAGCTTGTCTACTGATGGCTGCCGCATTCGTTACTTCATGTGGCGAGAAGAAACAAACATCCGAATTTCCGGATTGGGCGTGGGCGGACTTCCAGCGTCCGGAAGGCGTTAATCCAATTATCTCACCTGATACTACTACTATTTTCTATTGTCCGATGAGGCAGGATTCAGTGGCATGGGAGGCGAGCGATACATTCAATCCGGCTGCCACCGTTTATGATGGAAAAGTAGTAGTGCTCTATCGGGCTGAAGATAATTCGGCAACCGGTATTGGTTCACGTACTTCCCGTTTAGGATACGCTTCTTCCGACGACGGAATAAATTTCCAACGAATGACTGTTCCCGTATTTTATCCGGCAGACGATAGCCAGAAAGAACTCGAGAATCCGGGTGGTTGCGAAGACCCGCGCGTTGCCGTAACAGAAGACGGACTCTATGTAATGCATTACACACAATGGAACCGTAAACAGGCACGTTTGGCAGTGGCCACCTCACGTGACCTCCAAACTTGGGAAAAACACGGACCTGCTTTTGCCAAAGCCTATAATGGAAGATTTCTGGATGAATTCTCAAAGTCTGCCTCTATCCTGACTAAATTAGTTGACGGCAAACAAGTGATCGCTCAAATAGATGGGAAATACTGGATGTATTGGGGAGAAAAGTTTGTCAATGTAGCTACCTCCACAGACCTCGTCAACTGGGAACCAATGTTGGATGAAAACGGCGAATTCCTGAAAGTCATGATACCCCGTCCGGGTAAATTCGACAGTGACCTGACCGAATGTGGTCCTCCTGCTATCCTGACAGATAAAGGAATCCTGTTGTTTTATAACGGTAAAAACAAATCGGGTGCAGAGGGGGATACGCTTTATACAGCGAATTCCTATTGTGCCGGACAAGCCCTGTTTGATAGTAAAGACCCCACCAAACTGATCGATCGTCTGGATAAACCGTTCTATACTCCCGAATCAGACTTTGAGAAAAGCGGACAATATCCTGCCGGAACTGTATTTATCGAGGGACTTGTATTCCACAACCAGAAGTGGTTCCTCTATTATGGCTGTGCTGATTCTCGCGTAGCAGTTGCCGTATACGACCCTCTCAAAAAATAAAGAAAATGTTCATGAAGAAGATCATAATCTTTCTGTTTGGCATTTGTATTTGTAAAAAATATTAAGACATGAAAAAGATTTTTGTATTGATTGCGGCAGTTTGTATGACATATACTACTGCCTTTGCTCAAACTGTGAAACCTTTTAAAGAGGGTGAAAGAGCAGTATTTTTAGGAAACAGTATCACGGATGGCGGTCATTACCATTCGTATATCTGGTTGTATTATATGACTCGTTTTCCGAATATGCCTCTCCGCATATTGAACGGTGGTATTGGCGGAGATACGGCATACGATATGAACAAACGCTTGGATGGAGATATTTTCCCAATGAAACCCTCTGTATTGATGGTTACTTTTGGTATGAATGACTCCGGATATTTTGAATATAACGGGGATAATCCCAAAGAATTCGGTGAACAGAAATATCAGGAAAGTATCAAGAACTATCAGCAAATGGAGAAGCGTTTCAAAGATCTTCCTGATACCCGTATTGTGATGGTCGGAACTTCCCCTTATGATGAAACCGTGCAATTGAAAGAGAATGTACCGTTCAAAACAAAGAACGAAACTATCAAACGTATCGTTGAATACCAGAAAGAATCTGCAGCTAAGAACAATTGGGAATTTACGGATTTGAATGCTCCTATGGTTGCTTTGAATCAACAAAACCAACAGAAAGATCCGGCATTTACGCTTTGTGGCAGCGACCGTATTCATCCGGATAATGACGGACACATGGTGATGGCTTACCTTTTCCTGAAAGCACAAGGATTTGTGGGTAAAGAAGTAGCAGAAATGGAGATAAATGCTAATAAGAAACAGGCAGTTAAAGCAGAGAATTGTACAATCTCAAATATCAAGAAGAACGGGAAAGATTTGAGCTTTGACTATCTGGCAGAAGCTCTTCCTTATCCTTTGGATACGATTGCCCGTGGATGGGGACAAAAAAAGGTCAGGCAGAAGCTACGAAAGTCATTCCTTTTATGGATGAAATGAATCGTGAGGTTCTGAAAGTAACAGGTCTGAAAGGTGATTATAAATTGTTGATTGATGAGGAAGAAATTGGAATATGGAGTGGAGACGACTTGGCAAAAGGCATTAATCTAGCTGCCGAATCCAAAACTCCTCAATATCAACAGGCATTGACAGTGATGCACCTGAATGAATATCGTTGGGAGATTGAAAGAACATTCAGAGAGTATGCATGGTGTCAATTTGGCTTTTTCCAGCAGCAGGGATTGTTGTTCGCTAATGATAGAAAAGCAATTGAGATAATGGATGAAAACGTGGATAAGAATGTCTGGTTGAAAGGACGTCGCGATATGTATTCAAAGATGATGCTGGATCCTGTCCGTGAAGCTCGTGAGCAGGAAATGGAAGTTCTTATCAATAAGATTTATGAGGTTAATAAACCTGTAGTAAGAAAGATTTTACTTAGAAAGATATGATGCGATAATGACGTAGAAATACGATAGAATACTCATCGTAATGAGAAAAAATACTCATACCAATGGAAATATATTCTCATAGGTATGAGTATTTTTTCTCATAGGGATAAGTATTGTTGAGAATTTGAGTTTTTAATTCTTCTTCCAGAAGTCGGAAGTGAAAAGCAATAATACAGTAAATAATTCCAAGCGTCCCAAGAGCATTAAGAAAGAAAGCAGCCATTTGGCAGCATCGGGCAATGCACTCCACGAGAAAGCCGGGCCACATGTGCCGAGACCTGGTCCCATATTGCCTATACTTGAGATTATTGTTCCTATTGATTCCAAGAAACCGACTCCTAAGCCCATCATGACAAGCACGCTGATGATAACAAGAACTACATACAAAAAGGTGAAAGCCAATACAGTAGACTGGATGGAAGGGGAAATAACTTGCTTATTTACCCGCACCGGGAGTATGGCGTTAGGGTGAAGAATATGTTTGAATTCATTTTTCACTACTTGAAACAGAATAACCATACGAATGCACTTGATCCCCCCTGTTGTACTGCCGGCACAAGCTCCGATAATCATCACAATGACGAGGCAGCCCCAAAGGATGGAAGGCCAAAGCATATAGTCAGCTGTGACGAATCCCGTAGAAGTTTGCAATGAGATCACTTGGAAAAGCGATTTCCGGAATGCCTCCTCTACTCCCATAGAAGAAGTCTGATGGAGCCAGACAGCAATGAATAGAGTGAAGAATGAAACACAAATAAAGTAGAACTTCAGTTCCGCATCATGTAAGAACTTCTTAATCTTCCCGTTAAACATCAATAGCAGCAATGTGAAGTTAATACCTGAAAGGAACATGAAAATGGAAATTACATAGTCTATGTAAGGTGAATGGTAATATTCAATGCTGGCCTGTTTGGTAGAGAACCCACCGGTACTGGTCGTTGCAAAAGCATGACATATACTATCGAATATACTCATGCCACCACCTATTAATAAAATAATCAGTGTTCCCGTCATTCCGGCATAAATACCCCAAATCCATTTAGCGGTGATGCCAATGCGGGGATGCACTTTGTCATGAGTAGGTCCACTGGCTTCTGCTGCGAATACCTGAATTCCGCCCACACCGAAAATCGGCAGAACGGCAATGGTGAAGAATACAATACCCAAACCACCTATCCATTGCGTCATAGCCCGCCAGAAAAGTATTCCGTGGGGCATCGACTCTATATTATTCAGAATAGTGGCCCCCGTACTGCTAAATCCGGACATCGTTTCAAAAAAAGCATCTGTAACATTGGGAATATATCCTCCTATATAATAAGGTAACATTCCGAAAAGGGAAAAGGTAACCCATGCTGCGCTGACGATGACATATCCATCGCGACGATTCAAGGATTTCACTGCGTCTTTCCCGACGGCAAGCAACAGAACGCCGATACAGGCTGTGACAGCAGATGAAATCAGGAAACTCTGCAAGTCATTCTCTTTATAAAAAAGAGAGACCGCTCCACAACATAACAGCATCGCTGTTTCTATCAGAAGCAGAAAGCCCAGAATCCGGAATATCATCTTTGAATTAATCATAAACTAGTATTAAGTATCAGGTATTAAGTATCAGGTATTAAGTATTAGTCGGTGAAAATGGGTTGCTACGGTTAATATTTAATACCTGATACTTAATACTTAATTAAAGAACTTCTCAATCTTTTTAATCATCATACTCAAACAGAATACGACTACATGGTCGCCGGGACGGATTTGTGTATCACCCGTCACCAAGATACCTTCTCCGTTGCGGATCATTCCTCCGATGGTAGTACCCTTCGGGAGTCCCAGGTCTTTAATCAGGTGTTTGGTGATTTTAGCACCTTCCGGTACAGTGAATTCAGCAACGTCCGCATTGGCAAAAGTAAGACATTTCACATTAGACACGTCGGCATCCAACATCATTTGGTAGATATGGCTGGCAGCAATCATTTTTTTATTGATAACAGTACCGATGTCAAGACTTTCCGCCATACCGATATAGTCGATATTCTCTACTTCTGCCACCGTTTTTTCCACTCCCATACGTTTAGCGGCGAGACAGGCTAGAATATTTGTTTCCGAGTTACCGGTCAGAGCTACAAATGCTTCGGTATTCTTTAGTCCCTCTTCGATGAGCAAATCCATGTCGCGACCATCTCCGTTGATAATCATTGTCTTATCATCCAGTAACTCTGTCAGGCGGTTACAACGGTTCAGGTCATTATCTACTATTTTTACCTGCATATAGTCCGGCACATATTGTGCGGTACGGACTGCGATGCGGCTTCCTCCCATAATCATCACATTGCGTACGTCGGCATAATCTTCCTTGCCGGCTATCTTACGAATATAAGGAATATACTTGCGGGTAGTGGTGAAATAAACAATATCATGCAATTTAACGACATCGTCTCCACGGGGAATAATCGTCTCCGTTCCGCGTTTGATGGCTACTACGTGATAAGGTATGTTAGGACCGCCTAGCTGATGCAGCGGTATATTCAGGATTTCAGCCTTTTCGCGCATCTTCGTACCAATCAGAACCAGAGAACCTCCACAAAACTCCCACCATTGGCGTACCCAGCTCATACGCATCGAAGATACGATTTCTTTGGCAGCCAGCATTTCCGGGTAAATCAGAGAATCTACTCCCAGCTTCTGGAAAAACTCTTTATTTTTGGGCAGAAGATATTCATAATTGTCGATACGTGCCACTGTCTTTTTAGCTCCCAGATTGGTAGCCAGCATACAGGCAGTCATGTTACGGCTTTCGTCCGGTGTGACTGCGATAAACAGGTCGGCTTCTTTGACGCCCACTTCCTTTAATCCGGAGATGGAAGAAGGAGAAGCGGCAACAGTCAGCAAGTCAAAATTGGCACTAAGAGCACTTAGTTTCTCTTCGTCATCATCCATCAAGATGATATCTTGCTTCTCGCGCGATAACAGCTTGGCCAAATGGGTGCCTACGTTGCCGGCACCGGCAATAATAATCTTCATGTCAATTGATAAATTCTTTTATTTTAGTCAGAATCCCTTCTTCATCCATGCCGCACAGTTGATATAGTTCGGCCACTGAACCATGCTCTACAAATATATTAGGGATACCGATACGCTTCACGGTTGGTTTGTATTCGTTGTCTGCCATAAATTCAAGGATAGCACTACCCATCCCGCCTTTGATAATCCCGTCTTCGATAGTCAGGACACGTTGAAATTTACGTCCTACCTCATGTAACAGCTCTTCGTCCAGTGGTTTTAGGAAACGCAAATCGTAATGGGCGATAGACAGACCGAAATCAGCTTCTGCCCGGGTGATGGCACGGGCGGCTATGTTTCCTATCGGTCCGATAGTGATAACCGCAAGGTCGTTACCTTCTTTCAGTTTTCGTCCTTTTCCCACCGGAATCTCTTCCAGCGGACACTTCCAATCCACTAATACACCGCGTCCGCGAGGATAACGGATCACGAACGGACCCTTGTCCGGCAATTGTGCCGTATACATCAGGCGACGTAATTCATGTTCGTCCATGGGCGAACTGATCGTCAGATTGGGGATCGGACGCAAACACGCCATATCAAAAGCTCCGTGATGAGTGGGACCGTCTTCGCCAACCAGTCCGGCGCGGTCGAGGCACAAAACAACAGGGAGATTCTGAATCGCTACGTCATGAATGATATTATCATGCGCCCGTTGCATAAAAGAAGAATAGATATTGCAGAATGGTTGCAATCCGTCTTTTGCCATTCCACCGGAGAAAGTAACTGCATGTCCTTCGGCAATGCCTACATCAAACGCGCGTTTGGGCATTTTCTCCATCAGTATGTTCATTGAACAGCCGCTAGGCATGGCAGGAGTGACACCGACAATCTTCGGATTGGCTTCGGCAAGCTCTACCAATGTATTTCCGAATACATCCTGGAAAAGCGGAGGCATTCCTTCAGTGTTAGCAATGAAACGTTCGCCGGTGACCGGATCGAATTTGCCGGGAGCATGCCATTCGGTAGCGTGCTTCTCTGCCGGTCCGAATCCTTTTCCTTTGATAGTATGCAGATGCAGGATTTTAGGTCCTTGCATATCTTTGATGTCGCGCAATACTCTTGCCAGATTCTTTACGTCGTGTCCGTCTATCGGACCGAAGTAACGGATATTCATCCCTTCGAAAATATTCTGTTGCTGTGCAGCCATTGATTTCAGGCTGTTCCCGAAACGTATGAGCGCTTTGCGGCGTTCTTCGTTTAGGATGCCGAGCTTGAACAGCATGCGCGAGAGCTTGAAACGTAGCTGATTATAGCGGTTGGAAGTTGTCAGGTTGAAGAGATACTGCTTCATACCTCCTACACTCCGGTCAATGGCCATGTCATTGTCATTCAGGATAATGAGCAGGTTGTTCGACGTGGCGGATGCATTGTTCAGTCCTTCGAAAGCCAGTCCGCCACTCATGGAACCGTCGCCTATGATGGCTACTACATGGCGTTTGGCATCTCCTTTTCTGGCGGCTGCGACAGCCATACCGAGAGCTGCAGAAATAGAATTGGAAGCATGTCCGCACGTGAAAGTATCATATTCGCTTTCTTCCGGAGACGGGAAAGGGCGGATTCCTCCGAGTTTCCTGTTCGTAGAAAAGGCTTCACGGCGTCCTGTCAGTATTTTGTGGCCGTATGCCTGATGTCCCACGTCCCATACAATACGGTCATAAGGTGTATTGTAGACGTAGTGCAAAGCTACGGTCAGCTCCACAGTTCCCAGACTGGCAGCGAAATGCCCCGGGTTGCAGCAGAGTTCTTTAATAATGTCTTGCCTTAATTCACTACATACCTCCGGCAGTTGCTCCACGTCTAGTTTTCGCAGGTCTTCAGGATAATTGATAGTGTTTAGCAAGTTATATATCGGTTCATTCTTCATGATTCGAGGAAATTTAGTGCAAAAATACGAAAAGAAAGTATATTCGGCCTCCTTTTTTTTATAAAATCTTATTCGGCATAGAGACGTATCTGTTTTTCCGTACTCCCTAAGATTATTGAATCGTGAGGAAAAAGAGGTAGGAAATTGTTTTTTGATTACTTTTGCATATGAAACGTAATGAAATGATGGAAAATCGTATGAACTTTCAAACATCTGTAGAATTGCCTGCCGGGATGCCGCCTGTCAGTCATGCAGATCGTATTCTTCTGATGGGCTCCTGTTTTGCGGAAAATATCGGGAGACAATTAACAGATGCCGGGTTTCAGCTGGATCTGAATCCTTTTGGTATCCTTTATAATCCTTTGTCCATCTCATCCGCTTTGAGAGAGATTATAGGAAATAAAGAATATACCAGTCAGGATTTGTTTGCCTACAAAGACTTATGGCATAGTCCGATGCATCACGGCTCTTTTTCAGCTTTTACGCTCGAAGAAACATTGCATACCATAAATGCCCGTCTTCATCACGCCCATCAAAGACTGCCGGAATTGAACTGGCTAATGGTAACTCTGGGCACTGCCTACGTCTATAAACAAAAAGAAAGTGGACAAGTGGTAGCCAACTGCCATCAACTGCCGGAAAACCACTTCTTACGTTACCGGCTTACTGTTGAAGAAATTGTAGAAGATTATACAGCACTCATCACCGAAATGGCAGCCCATAACCCGAAATTAAAATGGCTGTTTACAGTCAGCCCGATTCGTCATATACGCGACGGGATGCACGCCAACCAATTAAGCAAATCTACCTTGTTGCTCGCCATCGACCGGTTGCAGCAACTGTTCCCGGGACGAGTGTTCTACTTCCCCTCTTATGAGATCATATTGGACGAATTGCGTGATTATCGCTTCTATGCTGACGATATGCTGCATCCGTCTCCTCTGGCGATTCGTTACCTGTGGGAGCGCTTCTCCGAAACCTTCTTTTCCACTGAAACAAAGCAGGTTATCATGGCAGTGCAAGACATCCGCCGTGACTTGGCACATAAACCCTTTCACCCCGAGTCAGAGGCGTATCAACGCTTTTTAGGACAAATAGTGTTAAAAATAGAACGACTTATCGGAAAATACCCGTACTTAGATTTTCAAAAAGAAACAGAACTATGTCATATGCGATTGAATCCATAGCCCAAAGTATCGGTGCCCGCCGTATAGGCAAACATAAAGCGACTATTGATTGGCTGTTAACAGACAGCCGCTCTTTGAGTTTTCCGGAAGAAACTCTCTTTTTTGCTTTAACTACCAAACGAAATAGCGGAGTCCGTTATATCTCCGAATTATACGACCGGGGCGTACGCAATTTTGTAATAACAGAAGAAGACTTTAAATTAATTGAGAATGGAGATTTGAAAATGGAGAAATCTGGGCAGGATGATGATGCGCAGCCAATTCTCAATTCTCAACTCTCAACTCTCAATTTCCTTATCGTTCCCAATCCTCTGAAAGCTTTGCAGAAGCTTGCCGAAGCGCATCGTGATAAATTTAAAATCCCTGTGATCGGTATCACCGGAAGCAATGGAAAAACCATTGTGAAAGAGTGGTTGCACCAGTTACTTAGTCCGGATCGTTGTATCGTCCGTTCTCCGCGTAGCTATAATTCGCAGATCGGAGTTCCTCTTTCTGTATGGCAGCTTTCAGAAGAAGCAGAACTGGGTATTTTTGAAGCCGGCATCTCTGAAATGGGAGAGATGGGAGCCTTGAAACGAATGATAAAGCCTACCATTGGTATTCTGACCAATATCGGCGGTGCCCATCAGGAAAACTTCTTCTCATTGCAAGAGAAGTGTATGGAGAAGTTGACGCTTTTCAAAGACTGCGATGTAGTGATTTACAACGGTGATAACGAATTAATCAGTAATTGTGTCGCAAAATCAATGCTGACCGCACGTGAAATAGCCTGGAGCTGTAAGGATATTGAACGTCCGTTGTATATCAGCCGTGTAATCAAGAAAGAAGATCATACCGTTATATCCTATCGTTATCTGGAAATGGATAATACATTCTGTATTCCTTTCATCGATGACGCTTCCATCGAAAACGTGCTGAATTGCCTGGCAGCTTGTCTTTACCTGATGACGCCTGCCGACCAGATCACCGAACGGATGGCCCGTCTCGAACCGATTGCCATGCGTCTGGAAGTGAAAGAAGGAAAGAATAACTGCGTATTGATTAATGATAGTTATAATTCAGACCTGGCATCGTTGGATATTGCACTCGACTTTCTGGTACGCCGTTCGGAAAAGAAAGGCTTGAAGCGGACACTGATCCTGTCGGATATACTGGAAACCGGACAAAGTACCGCTACGCTCTACCGGCGTGTAGCACAGTTGGTGCAGAGTAAAGGAATAAATAAACTGATTGGTGTAGGGCAGGAAATATCCTCCTGTTCCGCTCGTTTTGATGACGATCTCGAACGCTACTTCTTTCCTAACACAGAAGCACTTCTTACATCCGGCATACTCAAATCACTTCATTCGGAAGTAATTCTGGTAAAAGGTTCGCGCGTGTTCAACTTTGATTTGGTATCCGAAGAGCTTGAATTGAAGGTACATGAAACCATCCTTGAAGTAAACCTCGGAGCGATGGTCGCCAATCTGAACCATTACCGTTCCATGCTTCGCCATCCGGAAACAAAAGTGATCTGTATGGTGAAAGCATTCGCTTACGGAGCCGGTTCGTACGAAATAGCCAAGAGCCTGCAGGAACACCATGTCGATTATCTGGCAGTGGCGGTGGCTGACGAAGGTTCCGAACTTCGCAAAGCAGGTATTACCGCCTCTATTATAATCATGGATCCGGAGCTTACGGCATTTAAAACCATGTTCGATTATAAGTTGGAACCGGAAGTCTATAATTTCCATCTGCTCGATGCGCTCATCAAAGCGGCAGAAAAAGAAGGAATCACCAACTTCCCGATTCATGTGAAACTGGATACAGGTATGCATCGCTTGGGCTTTGCGGTAGAGGATATACCATTGCTCATTCGTCGTCTGAAGAATCAGAGTGCAGTGATCCCCCGTTCGGTATTCTCTCATTTTGTAGGAAGTGATTCGCCGCAGTTCGACACTTTCACTCGTGAACAGATTGAATTGTTCGAGAAAGGTTCGCAGGAATTGCAGGCCGCTTTCTCTCACAAGATTCTCCGTCACATCTGCAATACAGCAGGAATCGAACGTTTCCCCGATGCACAGTTTGATATGGTACGTTTGGGAATCGGACTTTATGGAGTTAGCCCGATAGACAATTCGATTATACATAATGTGAGCACGCTCAAGACTACCATTCTTCAAATTCGGGATGTTCCCCAGGAAGATACGGTGGGATATAGCCGGATGGGACATCTGGTACGCCCTTCGCGTATTGCAGCTATTCCTATCGGCTATGCGGATGGATTAAACCGTCATTTGGGACGTGGCAATGCCTATTGCCTGGTGAACGGAAAGAAAGCTCCTTATGTGGGTAATATCTGCATGGATGTGTGCATGATAGATGTAACGGACATTGACTGTCGGGAAGGCGATCAGGCCATCATTTTCGGTGATGATCTTCCGATTACGGTTTTGTCCGATACGCTGGATACAATCCCTTACGAAGTGTTGACAAGTATATCGACACGAGTGAAACGGGTATATTATCAAGATTAATTCACCACAGAGGACACGGAGCTTTTTCAAAGATACAAATCAGATACTGAAGATACTGACAGCGTATCATGAAAAAAGGACTCTGTGCCCTCTGTGTCCTCTGTGGTGAATAAAAATCTGTGTTAATCCATGTAACCTGTAGTGAAAATGATTATATTTGCAGCAACTATTAAAAACCTCTTTATCAAATAAACTTATGACAAACTTATTATTGTTAGGCTTTTTGCCTAGTGGGTCCGAATGGATTATTATCGCTTTGGTTATCCTTCTTCTTTTTGGTGGAAAGAAAATACCTGAACTGATGCGCGGATTAGGCAAAGGCGTGAAGAGCTTCAAAGACGGTGTGAACGAAGCAAAAGATGAAATAAACAAGGCAAAAGAAGATCTGGATAAACCTGCCGACACAGGTAAGTAAAGCAAGTACGGATGGCAGAAATGACCTTTTGGGATCATTTGGATGAACTGCGTAAGGTACTTTTTCGGGTGATCGGGATTTGGTTTGTTTTGGCGGTAGGCTACTTCATTGCTATGCCCTATCTTTTCGATCATGTGATATTGGCACCTTGCCACAATGATTTCATATTCTACGATTTATTACGGCATATCGGGAAGACATTTGATTTGACCGATGATTTTTTTACACAACAGTTTTATGTGAAGCTAGTCAATATCAACTTGGCTGCTCCATTTTTTATTCACATGTCGACAGCATTCTGGATGTCGGTTGTGACAGCTATGCCTTATCTCTTCTTTGAAATATGGCGTTTCATTAATCCTGCTCTTTATCCGAATGAGAGAAAAGGAGTACGTAAAGCATTGACTATTGGAACGCTGATGTTCTTCATCGGTGTTCTGCTGGGGTACTTTATGGTTTATCCATTGACACTTCGTTTCCTGTCTACTTATCAGTTGAGCTCGGAAGTGGAGAATATCTTGTCACTCAATTCCTATATAGATAATTTTATGATGCTGATTCTCTGCATGGGATTGGCTTTTGAACTTCCATTGGTTACATGGCTGCTTTCTTTGATGGGAGTGGTGAACAAGTCCTTCCTGCGGAAATACCGCCGTCATGCGGTGGTTGTTATCGTGATAGCAGCAGCTATTATTACTCCGACAGGCGACCCTTTCACTTTAAGTGTCGTAGCTATTCCACTTTATCTGTTGTACGAGATGAGTATTTTGATGATAAAAGACAAGAAGAAAACCGAAGAGGAAGTAGAAGATGAAGCTGGAGATGACGTTGCCCTGTCCGAAGAGTGAAGCGATAGAATCTTATGAATTACTTTTAGCTGTTTGCCGGGCAGAAGACGCCTATCTTGCCGTAGGATATAAGCAAATGCGCGACTTGTTGGAGCGTATTTGTCGCGCGCAAATGCAAAACGAAAGTTTACAGATGACCGACCTTTCCGCACGAATTAGTTTTGTGTCGGCTAAGGTGGGTCTTTCTGTTACAGAGCAGAACCGGCTGCATACCTTCCGGTTAACTTCAAATGCTATCCTGAACCGTCAACAAGAGCCCAACCGGGAACAACTCTTGCGGGATGCGAAAACCCTTGCTTTCTTTATCCGTAAACTCTTGGAAGAAGATATCCCTTCGGAACTATATCGGTTACTTCCCCGTGCGGATGCCACCTATTTGGTTGCGCCTCCTGCCCGCGAACGGGTACAGCGGATGCGTGTCTGTTTCCAGTATGCCGACGAACAATATCTGTATGTGACTCCCTTGGATGAAGTTTCGGAGCAACCATACCTTGTCCGTTATAATGTTCCCCAAATCAATGAAGAGTTTGCAGAAACGTGCAAGCTGCTTTGGCGTCATGCGCAAGTCAACTTATTGGATGTAGCCATCGATGAAGCAGGAATCCTGACCCCTTCTTTTATCGTACTCGAACCGGATTACTTGCTCGACATCAGTTCCCTTGCCGAGTGTTTCCGTGACTACGGACACCATCCGGCCAACTATTTTCTTTCCCGTCTTCAACCGATCGAAAATGCCCGTCCTTTGTTATTGGGAAATATAGCCAACCTTTTTCTGGATGAATGGATTCATGCAAAGAGCGAAGAGATAGACTATCGTACCTGTATGCAGAAAGCCTTCCGGCGTTATCCTATTGAACTGGCCGCCTGTTCCGATTTACGAGACAAGGAGAAAGAACGCCAATTCTTTGAAGACTGCAAATTGCACTTCGATCATATTCGTGAAATAGTAAATGACACCTTTCATGCAGCCGGCTATGAGCTTGACAAAACAGATGCCGTGCTCGAACCATCTTATATCTGTGAGGCACTCGGACTTCAGGGACGTCTTGACTATATGCAGCGGGATATGTCTTCTTTCATCGAAATGAAATCCGGTAAAGCGGACGAGTATGCTATCCGGGGCAAGGTAGAACCGAAAGAGAATAATAAGGTACAGATGTTGCTTTATCAGGCGGTATTGCAATATTCGATGGGAATGGATCACCGGAAAGTGAAGGCTTATTTGCTTTATACCCGCTATCCGCTTCTTTATCCTTCCCGTCCTTCGTGGGCGATGGTGCGCCGGGTGATTGATTTGCGTAACCGGATTGTAGCCGATGAATATGGCATCCAATTACGAAACAGTCTGGAGTATACGTCACAAAAACTGGAAGAAATCAATGCTTCCACCTTGAATGAGCGAGGCTTGAAAGGGCGTTTCTGGGAAACATACCTGCGTCCTTCTATTGATAACTTCCAATCGAAGCTGAAAGCTCTTTCCTCATTGGAAAAGAATTACTTCTATGCGGTGTACAACTTTATAACAAAGGAACTTTATACCTCAAAATCCGGTGACGTAGATTATGAAGGACGTACAGGGGCAGCTTCTTTGTGGCTCTCTACGTTGGCGGAGAAATGTGAGGCCGGAGAAATCATTTATGATTTGAAAATAAAGGAGAATCATGCTGCTGATGAACATAAAGCCGGACTTACTTTTTCTTTTTTTCAAAAGAAAAAAGCAGGGGATGCTTTGACAAATAAGATCCCCGTAAATGGGACTACCGGAAGTGATATTACTGAAAATGGAAGTCTCTGAAAGTAAGATAATCGGAAATAGAGCTCTTGAAAGTGAAACTTTTCTTCCTAATTTCCGTCAAGGAGATGCTATTATCCTTTATGAACGGAATTGCGATGCAGATAATGTCACCAATAAAATGGTTTTCAAAGGTAATATTGAATACCTGACAGAAAATGAAATTGGTATTCGTTTGCGTGCTACCCAGCAGAATCCATCCGTGCTTCCTGCCGAAAGCCTCTATGCGATAGAACATGATATCATGGATACTACATTCCGTTCCATGTATCAGGGCTTGTATGCCTATCTTTCCGCCGCACAGGAACGTCGGGATTTGTTGTTATCGCAGCGTTCTCCGAGGTTTGATGAATCATTGGATTCTCTCATTTCCTCTTCGAAGGATGATTTTGCACGAGTTGCCCTGAAAGCAAAAGCCGCACAGGATTATTTCCTTCTTATCGGACCTCCGGGAACGGGCAAGACTTCATGCGCCTTGAAGAAAATGGTAGAAACCTTTCATGCAGACAAGGATGCGCAGATTCTTTTGCTTTCCTATACCAACCGGGCGGTTGATGAGATATGCAAGTCGTTGGCTTCCATTGCCCCGGCAGTTGATTTTATCCGGGTGGGAAGCGAATTATCCTGTGATGAAGCCTATCGCGAGCATCTGATTGAAAATGAGTTATCTTCTTGCAACCGTCGTTCAGAGGTCTACGAGCGTATTCGGAGTTGCCGGATTATCGTAGGGACCGTAGCGGCTATTTCCGGTAAACCGGAACTGTTTCGTCTGAAACACTTTGATGTGGCTATCATTGATGAGGCTACTCAAATATTGGAGCCGCAGTTACTGGGTATTCTTTGTGCCCGTGGAGAAGACGGGAAAAATGCAATTGATAAGTTTGTATTGATTGGAGATCATAAGCAACTGCCTGCCGTTGTTCAGCAAAACACCGAACAGGCGGCAATCTATGATGAATCATTACTGTCTATCGGGTTGAGTAATCTGAAAGATTCTTTGTTTGAACGCCTTTACCGGAGCTGTACGGCAGCCAGTTCATCGTCCGCTATTCAGCGTTCCTATGATATGCTTTGTCGTCAGGGACGTATGCATCCGGAGGTTGCCTTATTCGCCAATCGTACTTTTTACGGAGGTCGTCTGATTCCTGTCGGACTACCTCATCAAATAGAGGACTCGGACACGATCTGCCGTTTGGCCTTTTATCCTTCTGTACCGGAGAAAGCAGGAGCGTCTGCCAAAATCAACTATTCGGAAGCACGTATCGTTGCAGATTTAGCCGTTCGCATTTATGAACACCATCAGTCGGATTTTGACGAATCCCGTACCTTAGGAATCATTACTCCTTATCGGAGTCAGATAGCATTGATAAAAAAAGAAATAGAATCAGTAGGTATTCCGGTTCTGAATCGCATTCTGGTTGACACCGTGGAGCGGTTTCAGGGAAGCGAGCGTGATGTAATAATCTATTCCTTCTGTGTCAACTACCCTTATCAATTAAAATTTCTATCCAATCTGACGGAAGAAGAGGGTGTTTTGATTGACCGGAAACTGAATGTTGCCTTAACCCGTGCGAGGAAACAGATGTTCATCACAGGAGTTCCCGAACTCTTGGAACGTAATCCACTCTACAAAAGTTTATTAAAATTAATAGAAGGCTCCTGAAAAATTGCATCATTTTGCAGATGTTAGTTTTTATTCTCTCTTTATGCAATTCATTAACACCTCTATATTGAACAAACGCCTATATTTGCAACACGTTTTTTTCATAGAGATTTAGATTTAAGGTTAGAAGAATTGTGGAAGTCGTGAGACTTCCTTTTTTTTCATCTTAACGTTTACTATACTTCATTATAGGAATGCAAAAACACTGTTTTAAGTGTTACGTTTAAATATTTTGCAGGAGGATGATGCAGGATAAGTAAACCTAAAAAGCCTTCTTCGTGAGAAGAGGCTTTTTTATTTTTTTCATTTTTTGAATAATTGGTTAAAAAACAAAAGAGTAATCCGGCGACGGATTACTCTTTTGTTTTTATGGATAGTATCTATTGATATGGAATTAATCCAATACGATAGGTTTGTATTTCGGAACTAATGCTTTCATGATGATCCAACCCAGCAAGTAAGCTACTGCACACACGCAGAAAATAATGAAATATCCGGCCGGTTTACCTTCAAAGCCCATGAATGTCATGGCAGGGTGTACGAATTGCGCTCCCTGTTCCAGCAACTCTTTCGTCATTTCGACTTCTTTACCGTCAACCATCGTTGTTCCGGAAGCATATACGAATAAGTTACCTGCTACTTTCTGAAGAATCATGGAGCCGAAACCACCTGCCATACCACCAATACCAGTGATACTTGCGATAGCTGTTCTTGGGAACATATCACCTACAGTAGAGAAGATATTAGCCGACCAGGACTGGTGAGCAGCGCCACCGATACCGATCAAAATAACCGGGAACCATGGAGAAACCGTGCCTAACGGCTGTGCCAACAATACAACCAATGGGAAGAAGGCGAAGATCAACATCGCTTTCATACGGGCTGCATACGGATTCATACCTGTTTTGTTGATAAAGATAGTAGGCAATTTACCACCGTAGATAGACAACATTGTTACTGCATAAAGCGTAAAAATCAATGCCATACCTAGTGGATCGGAAGTTTTGATACCGAATTGAGTATTCAGGTAAGACGGAGTCCAGAAAAGGAAGAACCACCATACGCCGTCAGTGGTAAACTTACCAAAGATGAAAGCCCATGTCTGCTTGTAGCTGAAGCATTGCCAGAATTTCATTCTCTTTTCATCTTTTTCGTCTGCCATCGGCGCACTACCAGCTTCGCGCTGGTCTTGTTCGATATAGTCAAGCTCTGCCTGGTTAACGTGTTTGCTTTTCGACGGAGCATCGTACATGAATACCCAGAATCCCATCCAGATGAAACCAAGTCCACCAATTACGATAAACGCCATTTCCCAACCGAACATTTTTGCCAGAATAGGAATGGTAAGAGGAGCGATCAATGCACCGATAGAAGCACCGGCGTTGAAGATAGAAGTAGCGTAAGCACGGTCTTTCTTAGGGAAATACTCTGCAGTTACTTTAATTGCAGCGGGGAAGTTACCGGCTTCTCCCAAAGCGAGGATACAGCGGGCAGCAAGGAAGCAGTACATACTGACTGTAGCAATGGTGACTACCACATCTCCTGTGGCACCTGCCAGTTCTGCTGCGCTATGCAGACCTACCTGTGCTTCTGTGATAACGCCACAAACGGCATGAAGACAAGCACCTGCCGACCAGACACCGATGGCCCATAAAAATCCTTTTTTAGTTCCCATCCAATCGACAAAGCGACCGGCAAACAGCATACATATAGCGTATACAATGGAGAAAACAGAAGTAATAGTACCGTAGTGAGATTCGTCCCAGTGGAATTCCGGTTTGATAAATTCGTCCCACGTCAATGAGAGAACCTGACGGTCGAGATAGTTAACTGTAGTAGCAAAAAATAGCATAGCACAGATGGTCCACCTGTAGTTTGTCATCTTTTCGCCTGTTTTTTGAAATGCATTCATGATAATGGATTTAAATAGATTTTGTTTCGTTGACAAAGGTCGGCATTTCGACTGAATTTTATTTGTAAAAATTGGTCAAAATCATGTATTATTCGTTGCATTATATATGGATTTTGTTACATCTTATTATATAATAGGTAACGAAGTGTTTGTTCTTTGGGGGAAGAATATGTAAAATCCGGAAAACTTCACCCCTTTCTCCTGCGAGAGAAAAGAATGAAGTTTTTCGGATCATTGATTATATGTATGAATAGGAATACGCAACGGTTAGCGCATTTCTGTATATTTGATCTTGTCCATGTCTCCATAGTCGAGGTTTTCACCAGCCATACCCCAAATAAACATATAGTTACTTGTTCCGGCAGCAGCATGGATAGACCATTCCGGTGACATGATAGCCTGCTCGTTCTGCATCCATACGATACGTTCTTCTTGAGGTTCGCCCATGAAGTGGCAGATAGCATTGCCCTCCGGTACGTTGAAATAGAAGTATGCTTCCACACGACGGGAGTGAGTGTGTGCCGGCATCGTGTTCCATACGCTACCCGGTTTCAATTCCGTCAATCCCATCTGCAATTGGCAAGGACCTTCTTCAAGTACATTGTTGACAATCAACTGGTTGATAACGCGGTCATTACTTTCTTCCATCTTTCCGGCAGCGAATGAATTAGCTTTCAGGGAGCCTTTGCGTCCGTCAATAGTGATCAATTGAGTTTTGTACTCTTTGTGAGCAGTCGCCGAGTTGATGTAGAACTTGGCAGGATTGCTGGAATCTTTGCTCTTGAAAGTCACTTTCTGCTTGCCTCTACCTACGTACAAGGCATCTTTGAATTTCAGCGTGTATTCTTTACCGTCTACAGTTACAATACCTTCGCCACCGATGTTGATAACACCCAGTTCACGGCGTTCGAGGAAAAATTTAGCTTTCAGCGGATCGATTGTTTCCAGAACCAGTTCTTTGGTTGCAGGTACTGCACCGCCAAAGATCAGACGGTCGTACATCGAATAAGTAAGGTTAATTTCATTCGGAACCATTACTTTTTCCATCAGGAAGCTACTACGCAAGCGGTTTGTATCATACGTTTTCACGTCTTGCGGACTGCAAGCCACTTGCATCTTGTAATTCACCTGGGCAGAAGCAGACATCGCTGCGATACCCAACATCATTGCAATTGCTAATTTTTTCATCATCTTTTCTTTATAGGATTTATATTATTCTTTATTGGTTGATGCATTTTTCGCGTCATTCCGGGTCATGCGGATACGGTTGTAAACAGCCATACCGAGTGCCAGCGCGACAAGGATAGCCGGACCGATAATCTTCAGACTGTAAGTCAAGTGAAAGATACCCCAGCAGAAGAGGCTGGAAGCGAAATCGAGTGCTCCACCTTCGAAACCGGCGGGAATATTCACTGTCGGGTCACCCGTTGCAGCATATACATCTTTGGCAGCCAGCGTGAAGAAACCTGCTAGTCCTGTGACGAAATACAGTCCGACTGTTAAAGCTACCAGACCGATAATGAATGATTTCACTACGTTACCTTTTGTAATAGGCAGAATCATCGGGAATAAGTAGAACATACCTGCCAGAGAAGCCAACGGTAAGAAACGGTTGCCCGGAAGGATAACAGCCAGGAAGATCGTTACAGGGATCAAAAGCAAAGATACCACCAACGTAGTCGGATGACCGATTACCAATGCAGGACTCATACCGATGCTCAAACCGGTGTTATTCTTATATTTTTTAGCGATCAACTCACGGGTAGCGTCAGAAATCGGTTTCAAACCTTCGATGAAAAGGCTGGTGATACGTGGAATCAACTCCATCACCGCACCCATCTTGATTCCTAATCCTAAAATCCCCGGAATACTGTCCAATACTTCTTTCCAACTGGCACAACCCAGTGCTCCGATACCGCAACCGATGACTATACCCAGAAACAACGGTTCACCCATCAATCCGAATTTCTTTTTCATACCTTCAGAATCGATATTCAGTTTGTCGAATCCCGGAATTTTATCAAGTAGTTTGTTGATTACAATAGCAAACGGAACAAAACTTTGGCAGAAAGGCTGTGGAATAGAGATACCCTCCATTTTATCATAGAACTTTTGGAAAGCGGGAGCAGTCATATCCGCCATTACCAGTGTAATGATGTAGCAGATGATTGCAGCGAAAAATCCCCAGAAGATATTGTCGGAAGCAAAATAAACGATCGCTCCGATAAAGGCGAAATGCCAGTAGTTCCAAAGGTCGATGTTGACAGTGCGGGTTGTTTTAGTAAGCAACATCAGCAAATTAACACCCAGACAAACCGGAATAATAAAAGCACCGACAGATGTGTTGTAGGCAACTGCTGCTGCAGAGGGCCATCCCATGTCGAAAATACCCAGTTCCAATCCGTAGATTTCTACCATTTTACTTAGTGCAGGGCCCAGGCTGCTGGTAAGCAACGCTGTGACTACTGATAAACCGACGAAACCGACACCTACCAATAAACCGCTTTTCAGCGCTTTAGAGAATTTAATACCGATACATACTCCTAAGATTGTGAAAATGACCGGCATCATCACTGCCGCTCCAAGACCGATAATGTACTTGAATACTTCTTCCATTCTGTTCTATTTTTTCTCTGTTTTAATGATAAATTACCTGTGTTTCCCCCAGAGGGTATTAGTTGTAAACCGTGCCAAAAGTACGACCTTTTCCGCTTTCTTCCAAAACGAAACTCTTAATTTATCAGATATTGCATAAAAAATGGACATTTTTGACGTTTACGTGCACAAAAATGGTCGTTTCCGTGCACGAAAAACAAAAAATGCACCTACTTGACTAAAAAATCCTATCGGGTTTGGAGGAAAAACACTACTTTCGTAGCGTGAAAGACTTGTATGTTTAATCCTTAAAATAACAAACCATGAGACGAACTCTTTTTTCTAATTTTTTTATATTGGCTCTGCTGATTGCAATGACCGTTCCGGTATCGGCGCAACAGGTAGACGGCAAGTTGCCCTGGTCTGTACGGATGACCGAATCGGAAATGATCCGTTGCCCGGAATCCTGGCAACTCGATTTCCAACCGAAATTGAAGTGGGATTATTGCCACGGACTGGAATTGGGAGCTATGCTTGATGTGTATGATGCTTATGGTGACAAGAAAATTCGTGATTATGCCATTGCGTATGCAGATACAATGGTGCATGGGAACGGCAGCATTACCGCTTACAAATTAACTGATTATAGTCTCGACCGTATCAACTCCGGAAAAATTCTTTTCCGTATCTATGAGCAAACGAAGAATCCTAAATATAAAAAAGCGCTCGATCTGCTTTATAGCCAGTTTGAAGGACAGCCGCGCAATGAAGACGGTGGTTTCTGGCACAAAAAGATTTATCCTCATCAGATGTGGCTGGACGGAATTTACATGGGAGCTCCCTTCTATGCCGAATATGCCTTCCGTAATAATCTTCCGCAGGACTATGCAGATGTTATCAACCAATTTATCACCTGTGCGCGGCATACGTATGACCCTAAGAACGGTCTTTATCGCCATGCGTGTGATGTAAGTCGTACCGAACGTTGGGCAGATCCGGTAACCGGACAGTCGAAACATACTTGGGGACGTGCTATGGGATGGTATGCAATGGCATTGGTAGATGCACTTGAATTTATTCCGCTGCATGAAGCCGGAAGAGATTCCCTGCTGGATATCCTGAATAATGTGGCTGTGCAGGTGAAGAAACTTCAAGACCCGAAGACAGGAGGATGGTATCAGGTAATGGACAGGAGTGGGGACAAGGGAAATTATGTGGAATCTTCCTGCTCTGCTATGTTCGTTTATTCGCTCTTTAAGGCAGTCCGTCTGGGATATATTGATAAATCTTATCTGGATGTAGCGCTGAAAGGTTATAAGGGATTTCTCGATAATTTTATCGAAGTGGACAAAAATGGATTGGTAACCATCACCAAAGCTTGCGCAGTAGCAGGATTGGGAGGAAAAGTGTACCGTTCCGGCGATTATGACTATTATATAAATGAAACTATCCGCAATAACGATCCTAAAGCCGTAGGACCTTTTATTATGGCTAGCTTGGAATATGAACGTTTACAAAAGTAATTTCCGGCGATGAAAAGGACTATTTTTAAAGGAATGATGTGTTTGCTTCTGCTTGGCGTGGGAGCAATATCTGTTTATTCACAGCAACAGCAACGCAAAGACACGTTAGTTGTGGCACGTGACGGGACAGGAGACTATCGTAATATTCAGGAAGCAGTGGAAGCTGTCCGCGCTTTTATGGATTATACGGTAACTATATTTATCAAGAATGGTGTCTATAAAGAAAAACTGGTCATCCCTTCTTGGGTAAAGAATGTTCAACTGGTGGGCGAAAGTGCAGAGAAAACGATTATTACTTATGACGATCATGCCAACATCAATAAGATGGGGACATTTCGTACCTATACAGTAAAAGTAGAGGGAAATGACATTACTTTTAAGGATCTGACGATTGAGAATAATGCGGCTCCATTGGGACAGGCGGTAGCTCTTCATACCGAAGGTGACAGGCTCATGTTTGTCAACTGCCGTTTCCTGGGAAATCAGGATACTATTTATACGGGTTCTGAAAGAACACGGCTCTTATTTACCAATTGTTATATCGAGGGGACTACCGATTTTATTTTTGGTCCCTCAACTGCTCTATTTGAATATTGTGAGCTTCATAGCAAACGTGATTCATATATCACGGCCGCTTCAACCCCACAAAGTGAAGAATTCGGATATGTCTTCAAGAACTGCAAGTTGACAGCTGCTCCGGACGTGAAAAAAGTATATCTGGGTCGTCCGTGGCGTCCTTATGCCGCAACGGTCTTTATTAATTGTGAGTTTGGTAATCACATCCGCCCCGAAGGATGGCACAACTGGAAGAATCCGGAGAACGAAAAAACAGCTCGTTATGCCGAATTTGGAAATACCGGTGCAGGTGCTGATACGACAGGACGTGTAACGTGGGCCAAACAACTGACGAAGAAGGAAGTAGCGAAGTATACTCCGGAAAACATCTTTAAAGAAAGTAGTAACTGGTATCCTTATAAATGAGAGAAGCAAGGCGAATGGTTGCCAGCCCGCTTGGGATTATTAGTTTCAACGCTTGAAACACTTTGCTTCAATACGGTGAACACATTGGTTCAACCGAAATAAATCGGTTTACGATAAGCTGCAAGTTAGTATTATAATTATAGATAAATATGAAGACACAAAGACATAAAATGTGGGGGCTGCTGGCCGCAGTTTTCATTCTTTTTTCTGCATTTCGTGCGGACAAACCGGTTATCACTATCTTCATGATAGGCGATTCGACCATGGCTAACAAGAAAATAGATGGAGGAAACCCTGAACGTGGTTGGGGAATGGTGCTTCCCGGATTCTTTTCTGAAGATGTACGGATAGACAATCATGCTGCTAACGGACGCAGTTCCAAGAGCTTTATCAGTGAAGGACGTTGGGAAAAAGTGATTTCCAAAGTGAAAAAAAGGAGATTATGTCTTTATTCAGTTCGGTCATAACGATGAGAAAGCAGACTCTACCCGTCACACTGATCCGGGGACAACTTTTGATGAGATTCTTCGCCGCTATGTAAATGAAACCCGTGCCAAGGGTGGAATACCGGTATTGTTTAACTCTATCGTCCGTCGTAACTTTGTGCAACCGAAGGATGACGCCATTGCAAAAGATGTCCGCCGCACGCCGGGGGAAAAGGAACAGCCGAAGGAAGGAGCTGTTTTATTCGATACACATGGTGCTTATCTGGATGCTCCCCGCAATGTGGCAAAAGAATTAGGAGTGATTTTCATTGATATGAATAAAATCACTCATGACCTGGTACAAGGACTTGGACCAGTAGAATCTAAGAAATTATTTGTGTTTGTTGAGCCCAATCAAGTGCCTGCTTTTCCGAAAGGCCGTGAAGACAATACTCACTTGAATGTATACGGAGCGCGAACTATTGCAGGGCTGGCTGTGGATGCCATCGGCAAGGAAATTCCGGAATTGGCGAAATATATCCGTCAATCCGATTATGTAGTGGCTCAAGATGGTAGCGGTGATTTCTTTACCGTGCAGGAAGCGATCGATGCTGTTCCCGATTTTCGCAAAGACATCCGTACCACTATTCTGGTTCGCAAGGGTACTTATAAAGAGAAACTCATCATCCCTGAATCCAAGATTAATATTTCCCTGATTGGAGAAGAAGGTACGATATTGACTTATGACGGTTTCGCAAACAAGAAAAATGTATTCGGTGAGAATATGGGAACTTCCGGTTCATCCAGTTGCTATATCTATGCTCCCGACTTCTATGCGGAAAATATCACTTTTGAGAACTCATCAGGTCCCGTAGGACAGGCAGTTGCCTGCTTTGTATCTGCCGACCGTGTCTATTTTAAGAACTGCCGTTTCCTCGGCTTCCAAGATACTCTCTACACATATGGGAAGCAAAGCCGTCAATATTACGAAGATTGCTATATTGAAGGAACAGTCGATTTTATTTTCGGCTGGTCTATCGCTGTTTTTAATCGCTGTCACATTCATAGCAAACGCGATGGCTATGTCACTGCTCCTTCTACCGATAAAGGGAAAAAGTACGGCTATGTCTTCTACGATTGCCGGTTGACAGCAGAGCCGGAAGCCAAGAAAGTATATCTGTCCCGTCCTTGGCGTCCGTATGCACAGGCTGTATTTATTCGTTGTGAGTTGGGGAAACATATCCTTCCTGTCGGCTGGAATAATTGGGGTAAGAAAGAAAATGAAAAGACAGTCTTTTATGCCGAATACGAAAATCGGGGTGAAGGGGCCAACCCGAAAGCACGTGCTGCTTTCTCCCGACAACTGAAAAATCAGAAAGGATATGAGATAACAACTGTTCTGGCAGGAGAAGATGGTTGGAATCCGGTAGAGAACGGAAACAAACAGATAACGGTAAAGCGCTGATTTGATGAACAGGTAAAGAAACAAATTAGCTGGAAGCAGCAGAACAACAAAGCAGAAGTATAAATAAGTGGACATAAGAACAAAAGAGCGAAAAAACAGAATCCGACAAGATATTTTGTTCTTTTATTCTTATGTCTAAAATTGATGACTTGTTCTATAGAATGGTCCGATTCTGTTAAATAGCCGCTAAAGATTGCATTAAACTACAAGTATTTTTCTATCTTTACGGCACAGAACCGAGTGATATGATGAAGAAAACCTTAATTTCAGTAATCTTTTTGCTAGCTATTGTGTTCTTGACACATGCACAGCAGCACTGTTTTTTCACCCACTATTCTACTGAAGATGGATTATCCCAAAATACGGTGATGAACATCTTGCAGGATCACAAAGACAATCTTTGGTTTGCCACTTGGGATGGCATCAACCGTTTCAACGGTTATACCTTTAAAACATACAAGGCCCGTCAGGGAAACTATATCAGTTTGACCAATAACCGTGTAGATCGTATCTATGAAGACCGTTACGGTTTTCTGTGGCTACTGACCTATGATAATCGTGTCCATCGTTTCGATCCGAAGACGGAGACTTTTGAACAGGTGCCTGCTGCCGGAGAAGAGGGAAGCGCTTTCAATGTACATACCATTGAGGTGATGCCGAATGGAACCGTCTGGCTGCTGACAGAAAATGACGGAGCTATCCGAATCCAGACTCATCCGGATGAGAATAATCGCCTGACATGGGATATTTATTCCAGTAAGACGGAGTTATTTCCCTCTCTACATATACTCAAAGTACATCAAGATAAAGCAGGCAATGACTGGCTGTTGACAGATAACGGTCTCGGCATGATCCGCCCCGAAAAGAAAGAACCGGACTCTTACTTTACGGAGACAAAAGGAAAGTTTGGCGGAATGAACCAAGCTTTTTATGCAGTACAGGAGCGGGATAAGGACATTTGCTTTGCCTCCGATCATGGACGCATCTGGTCTTATCAGAAAGAAAGCGGAGAATTTACGTTGATCGAGCTCCCCACGAAAGGACAGATCACTTCTATTCATCCGGTTGCACCGGACATCTCTGTGATCACTACTGATTCGGATGGTTTCTTTACTTACAACTTGCGGACTAAAACAAATGTGCATTATTCATTCCTGACTTGCAAGGCTTTACCCGCAAAACCGATCCTTTCTGCTTATGTAGACCGTGCTTCGGAAGTGTGGTTTGAGCAGGAAGAACCGGGTGTTGTAGCCCATTTTAATCCTTCGACCGGAGTGGTGACCCGTGAACAGATTCTTATTGAATACAGTAATCCCGAACGTTCCCGTCCGGCCTTCCATATCCATGAAGATGTAAACGGATATCTTTGGGTACATCCTTACGGAGGAGGTTTCTCTTATTTTGATCCTCAAAAAAAGCGGTTGGTTCCTTTCTATAATGAATTGGGTAGCCGTGACTGGCGTTTTTCCAATAAGATTCATTCGGCTTTTTCCGACAAACAAGGTAATTTATGGCTTTGCACCCACTCTAAGGGATTGGAGAAAGTGACTTATCGGAATGTACCTTTCGCGATGATGACTCCTATGCCGCATGAACATGAATCATTGCATAATGAGGTGCGTGCCCTGTGTGAAGACAAACTGGGTAATCTGTGGGTCGGTTTGAAAGACGGTATGCTTCGTATGTATGATGCCGACAAAAATTATAAGGGATATCTGACCGAAAGCGGCATCGTTTCTACTACTGGTACTCCCATGTTGGGAACTGTTTATTTTGTTATTCAGGATTCGAAAGGAATGATCTGGATTGCAACAAAAGGAGACGGACTTGTCCGTGCCGAGCCGACTTCTTCCAACGGAATGTCTTATAAACTGACCCGTTATCTTCATCGTGAAGAAGATATGTACAGTTTGAGCGATAACAATGTGTATTGTATCTATGAAGATCATTATGGTCGTATCTGGGTAGCTACTTTTGCCGGAGGTATCAATTATATTACGGAGAATGAAGCAGGAAAGACGTTGTTTATCAATCACCGGAACAATCTGAAAGGATATCCGATTGATCCTTGCTACAAAGCGCGTTTCATTACTTCCGATCATAATGGACGTCTGTGGGTAGGCACAACTACGGGAGCTGTTGCTTTTGATGAGAACTTTAAGAAACCGGAGGATGTGCAGTTTTATCATTTCTCCCGTATGCCGAACGATACGCAAAGTTTGAGTAATAATGATGTCCATTGGATTATTTCCACTAAGAAAAAGGAACTTTATCTGGCTACTTTCGGCGGGGGACTCAACAAACTGGTATCTATCAGTAAAGACGGTCATGGAGAGTTCAAATCATATTCCGTACTGGATGGTCTTCCTTCTGACGTCTTGCTTTCTGTCCGCGAAGATAGTAAGGAGAATTTATGGATTAGTACGGAGAATGGGATTTGTAAGTTCATCCCGTCTGAAGAACGTTTTGAAAGTTACGACGAACGTAGTATTACTTTCCCGGTGCGCTTTAGTGAAGCGGCTTCCACATTGACGGCTAAAGGAAGTATGCTTTTCGGTGCCAGTGGCGGAGTCTTTATATTTAATCCCGACTCTATTCGTAAGAGTAGCTATATCCCACCTATCGTATTCTCCAAGCTGATGGTGACTAATGAGGATATTACACCCGGAGATGACTCCTTGCTGAAGGTGGATATTGACGATACCGACCCATTGGTGCTCTCACACAAAGAGAATATTTTCTCCGTTCACTTTGCGGCACTTGATTATACCAATCCGCAGAATATACAGTATGCTTATATTCTCGACGGATTTGAGAAACAGTGGACTTTTGCCGACAAACAGCGTAGTGTGACTTATACGAATCTTCCGAAAGGAGAGTATGTGCTCCGTGTTCGTTCAACGAATAGTGATGGTGTGTGGGTGGATAATGAACGTCTGCTGAACATTGTTATTCTTCCTTCTTTCTGGGAGACGCCGGTAGCTTATGTGCTTTATGTACTTTTTATTCTGATTATTATTTTCGTAGCCGTTTATATCCTGTTTACCATTTATCGGTTGAAGCATGAGGTTTCGGTCGAACAGCAGATTTCGGATATAAAACTACGTTTCTTTACTAATATATCGCATGAGTTGCGTACCCCGCTTACGTTGATAGCAGGTCCGGTGGAGCAGGTCTTGAAGAATGATAAATTGCCGGCTGATGCTCGCGAACAGTTAGTGGTGGTTGAACGGAATACCAATCGGATGCTCCGTCTTGTCAATCAGATTCTGGACTTCCGCAAGATTCAGAATAAGAAGATGAAGATGCAGGTGCAGCGGCTGGATATTGTACCTTTCGTCCGTAAGGTGATGGATAATTTTGAAGCTGTGGCCGAAGAACATCGGATTGATTTCCTGTTCCAGACCGAAAAGGAACATCTTTATCTTTGGGTGGATGCCGATAAGCTGGAAAAGATTGTATTCAATTTGCTTTCCAATGCATTTAAATATACGCCGAATGGTAAGATGATTACAGTGTTTATCCGTGAAGATGAAAATACAGTTTCTATTGGCGTGCAAGATCAGGGTATCGGTATTGCGGAAAATAAAAAGAAGTCACTGTTTGTCCGTTTTGAGAATCTGGTGGATAAGAATCTTTTCAATCAGGCTAGTACGGGTATCGGACTTTCATTGGTGAAAGAGCTGGTAGAAATGCATAAAGCGACTATTTCCGTTGATAGCCATTTGGGAGAAGGGAGTTGCTTCAAAGTAGATTTCCTAAAGGGAAAAGAACATTATGATAAGGAAGCCGAGTTTATTCTGGAAGATGCGGTTGCTCCGGCAAGAATGGGACAAGTAGTGGATATAGCCAATTCTTCCATTCAGTCTGAAACGTTGGTAAGCGATGATTCGGAGAAAATTGAAGATGTGTATGGGGAAGAATTTGCGAAAGAAGAAAACTCCAAAGAATTGATGTTGTTAGTCGAAGATAATCAGGAGTTACGTGAATTCTTGCGCAGTATATTTTCTCCGATGTACCGGGTGGTGGAAGCTGCTGACGGTAAGGAGGGGGCAAGCAAGGCTTTGAAGTACCTGCCGGATATTATCATCAGTGACGTGATGATGCCTGAGAAAGATGGTATCGAAATGACGCGCGAACTGCGTGCGGATATGACGACCAGCCATATACCTATCATCTTGCTTACTGCCAAAACTACGATTGAAAGCAAACTGGAGGGACTGGAATATGGTGCGGACGATTATATAACGAAGCCTTTCAGTGCTACCTATCTGCAAGCCCGTGTGGAAAATCTGTTGATGCAGCGTAAGAAACTGCAAAGTTTCTACCGGGATAGTCTGATGCATATTAATATTTCTACCGGTCAGGAGGAAGTGCCTGTGGCTACGGATATGCCGTCTGCTGAAGAAGATGCCTCCGAAACTGTACCTGCAACTCTCGAAATGTCTCCCAACGACCGTAAGTTTATGGATAAATTGGTAGAGTTGATGGAGCAGAACATGGATAATGGAGAACTGGTGGTAGATGATCTGGTTCGGGAACTGGCTGTCAGCCGTTCTGTCTTCTTCAAGAAGCTGAAAACACTTACCGGACTGGCTCCGATTGAATTTATCAAAGAAATGCGTATCAAGCGGGCTACACAATTAATAGAAACCGGAGAATTTAATATGACCCAGATTTCGTATATGGTAGGCATTAATGATCCGCGTTATTTCAGTAAATGCTTTAAAGCACAGGTTGGAATGACGCCTACGGAGTATCGGGATAGAGTAGGGAGATAATAATAGGAAAGGAAAGATATAGGAAAGGGGGATGTTCAAAGCTCCCCTTTTATCGAAATCACCCTCGCTACAACTATCTGTGGCGAGGGTGAATTATTGTTTATGAGAGTTTCGATACATTTACCCTCATCTTGGTTATCCGAATTTATTTTTTAGGGTACAGATGATTCACAAGGCTGTTCATATACATTTCCAAGTTTGTATATTCCGGGCTTAATGTATATTTGGCTCCGTCTGAAGGATCATTGGGATTAAGGTTGTGTTTCTTTTCCCATTCATCGGGAATACCATCACCATCTGTATCAACAAGTGCTGTTTCTGATTTATATTCCGGCCATCCTCCTACATCAGACGGTTGGTCAATCATTCCATTCGTGCTTCCGTGAGAACCTTCGTAAGTATAAGTGCCTTTGAGAGTTTCATCTACGATGCGTTGGTCTATGGCGTCACGGCGATATGAAGCACCGGCAAACTCGAGAACATCTTTGTAGGCTTTCTTGGCAGGTTGCAAAGAAGTATGTTCGGCTATGTCAAATGCTTTTTTAGACAGTACTTCCTTTTCTGTGGCAAAGTCTTTTTTGATAACCAGTCCGTAAGAGTTATCCATATTCACTTTATAAAGAGCCTCTTTCTGCTTGTCAGTCAGTTTGGGACAGGTAGGATCCATATAGTTACCTTTGAAATAGAATACACCATGAACACCTGCTTTATTGTTGTTTTTGCCATCATCGGCATACGCTGTAAACAAGCGTTTGAAAGAACCTTTTGTCGCACTGAAAGGTCCCGGTTTATAGTAGTTATTGATAAAGTTGTAGGAACCTCCTTCACCGGCATAAGCACCGTCACTGCCATAATTATAAATCACATTATTGAATAATTCCACTTTTTCATCTTCCGGACGACCCGTATAACGGCTTCCGCAAAGACGGGGTGTGCGGTTAGTGTGATGGGCGAGTAAGTTATGGTGAAAAGTAGCAGGCTGTCCACCCCAGATACCTCCATAACCATGCGCTCCCTTTTCGTGGATAGAATTGGCGAGACTTTCACTGATGATGCACCATTGAAGAGTGAAATTACGGTTATCATAGAATGTGGCACATTCGTCCGTACACCAACTCATGGAGCAGTGGTCTATGATAATGTTTTGGTGCGCTTTTGTACCATTCATTGCGTCGTCACCTTTTTGTTTGATGTCGACTCCCATACGGGAACGGATGAAACGGACGATTACGTTGTCTGCCTGAATAGAGAACGTATAGTTTTTCAGGCAAATGCCATCACCCGGAGCTGTCTGTCCTGCAATGGTCACATCACCATTGCTGAGTTTTAATGCTTTTTGTAGTTCAATAATTCCGCTAACCGCAAAGACAATGGTGCGGGGACCTTTCTTGCTGATAGCCCAGCGAAGTGTCCCTTCCGAACCGTCGTCTGCCAGGGACGTAACAGTGTATACAGCACCTCCGGCACCACCGGTGGTATATTTTCCTGCTCCGTCGGCACCGGGGAAGGCGAGAACTTTAGAACGATCCGGGGTAGGATAGTCCTTTGATGTTTTTTCAACCGAAATGGCAGGTTGCATGGCTTGTCCCACTAGAGGAAAAGCCAATATCAAACTACAGATTGCTAATATATTCTTTTTCATTACTAATTTATCATTTGGGTTCGAATTTACTAAAATTATTCTATAACACTGCCACCTGTCGCACCATTTACCATGATTTCGTGCACCAGACTATTGAGATACATTTCCAGATTAGTGTACTTCCCGTTTTTGTCAATAGTCGTTTCTTTTCCATCAGCAGATTTCTTGGGATTCAAACCATATTCTTCTTCCCAGTAGTCGGGAATACCGTCACCGTCCGTATCTTTCACGTTTGCATTGGTTACAGATTTCAGAACATCGTAGGGATCATTTACTCCTAAGGCTCTGCAGACATCTTTCGGGTCGTTGATATATCCACTTTTGTTTTGTGAGTAGCCGGAAAGACCTTCCCATTTGCTGGCATCTCCCGTGCAACTTGCTTTTCTGTTTTTAACGTCGCTAATTATCAACTCGTCGACTTTATCACGATAGTTGCTGGCTCCTGCATAGCTCATCACACGTTCATAAGCCTCATCCGGCGTATGAGTTCTTACATTTCCTGCCTTAACTATCGGTGAACTTGATTTTATCTGGGTATGTTGGTTCCAAAGCTCCGTAGTTGCACAGTTTTTACCGTCCATTTGGTCAAATACACCTTTTGTCCAGTTATCATTGCTAACAGTCGTATTGCCTACTACTTTATTTCCGTCGATATAAAACTTTCCCCAAGTTTGAAGCCATTTTTTGTAGGCTTCGCCAGAGTAATTTTCCGGATATACATCTGGCTTCGCGATACGGTATGCACGGTCTGCTTTACCGCTTTCATCGGTTCCGGGGCCTGGCTTGTAGTAGTTGTTAACGATATTCACGTGTTGCGCTTCACCACCGTAGCAGCCTTCGCCTCCCCAATTGTAGTAAACATTGTTGCGCATATCCACTCGCTCTCCATCGTTGTTGTTCAGTGCTAATGTAGTATATCGGGGACCAAGGCGTGGAACACGGCTTTCGCAATGGGCTATCAGGTTATGGTGGTAAGAGGCATAGTTTCCTCCCCAGTTACCGCCATATTCGTGAGAAGCGAATTTGCCTGTGGCAGCATTGATCTTTACATCAGTCACACGTAAGGCTTGATAAGCTAAACACCATTGTACGGTAGAATTTTGCATACCATAGACAGAAAGACATTCATCGCTTCCCCAGCTTACTGAACAATGGTCGATGATTACATTTTGTTTGTCACAACCTCCTAATCCGTCGCAGTCTACGTTAGAGTTTCCGGGGCGGAAACGGATGAAACGAATGATGATATTGCTGGAATTAATCGTAAATGGATAATTGGCAATACAGATACCGCCCGGTGATGTCTGTCCGGCAATGGTCAGATCATCTTTCTGGGTTTTTAATTCCGATTTCAAATAGATGGTACCCGACACATCAAATACAATCGTTTTAGGACCGTCTTGTTGCATAGCCCAGCGCAGACTTCCGCTGATACTTCCACTGGCGTCGTCTTCAAGGCTAGTCACATGATAAACTTTTCCCCCGCGTCCTCCGGTGGTATTGCGACCGTGCCCTTCGGCGTATGGGAAAGCAAGAAGTTCTCCATAATCCAGTTGCTTGACATCAGAAGATGTCCCACCTGAATTATTTGTTCCTCCACCTGTATCATCTACAGGATCGTCTGAAGAGCATGAGGTACATAATCCTGCGATGCTGAATGCAATAGCTATATAAAATAGAGATATTTTCTGCTTCCATTATCTTTTAACTGTTTAGGGATATAGACGATTTATTTGTTGGGATACAACTTTTCTACCAGACTGTTGAGGTAAACTTCCAGATTGGTATACGTTTTACTTAGAGTATATTTGGCACCGTCGGCTTTACTTTTGGGGTTCAAACCGTTGGCAGTCTCCCATTCATCAGGGATGCCGTCGCCGTCGGTGTCTTTCGGACCGGTTTCCTTTTTATATTCCGGCCAGCCACCTACATCGCTGGCTTTATCAATAAGTCCCTTTTCACTGCCATTACTGCCGTCTGCCGTATAATCTCCGTTGCGAACGTTGGCTATGATGCGTTTATCGACATCATCATATTTTAAGGAAGCACCGGCATACTTTAATACTGATTCATAAGCTTCTTTTGCCGATTGAGTGAATTCGGATGCATCTTCGGAAATGGTAAATTCGTTACTTGACTGAAGTGCTTTTTCTCCTCCATCGGGTAAAGGAACGGCTTCTGTTGCATTGGGGTGTAACCCTTGCCAGTTGTCATTGTTTACAGAAGTAAGCAGAGATTGATATTCGGCTTTCAATTCAGGACATGTGCCGTCAAAATAGTTTCCTTTCAGATAAAAAGTACCCCATATACCTTTGGTGTTTTTATTTGTACCGTCATCACCGTTAGGTTGGAAGATACGGTTTACAATATTTTTCTTGGTATTGGTAACTGGTCCGGGCTTGTAGTAATTGTTCACGAAATTATAGCTTCCTCCTTCTCCTGCATAGCCACCATTGGTCGGTCCCCAGTTATAGAAAACATTATTTCGTAAATCGACTTTTTCATTTTCCGGTTTCCCTGTATAGCGGCTACCGCATAAACGTGGTGTACGGCTGCTGTGGTGGGCTAATAAATTGTGGTGGAATGTAGCGGGTGATCCTCCCCATATTCCTCCGTAACCGTGATTACCTTTGGTGTGTACCGA
Organism: Bacteroides sp. BFG-637; assembly: GCF_024793605.1. Lineage (NCBI taxonomy): Bacteria > Pseudomonadati > Bacteroidota > Bacteroidia > Bacteroidales > Bacteroidaceae > Bacteroides > Bacteroides sp. BFG-637. The sequence goes on from NZ_JANUPD010000002.1 coordinate 3,104,687, forward strand.
ACGATTCAAACTTTCGCTGATGATGCACCATTGCATGGTAAAGTTAGTGTTATCGTAGAAAGAAGCACATTCATCAGTGCTCCAACTCATCGAACAATGGTCAATGATAATATTTTTATGTTGCTTTCCCCACAATGCATCACCACTGTCGGCTTCTGCTTCTGTTGTAAAGTTGTCCGATCCCATGCGGAAACGCATGAAGCGGATGATTACGTTGTCTGCCTGTACGGATACGGGATGTCCTTTCAGGCAAATACCGTCACCCGGTGCACTCTGGCCGGCAATCGTTACATCTCCGTTGGTTATCTTCAAGGGGCTTTTCAGTTCTATCAATCCACTTACCGCAAATACGATCGTGCGCTTTCCCGTACGATTTAATGCGTAGCGTAGTGTCCCTTGTGTTGTGTTATCTTCAAGCGAAGTTACTGTATACACTTCTCCGCCTGCTCCGCCGGTAGTATAACAACCTGCACCGTAAGCGCCCGGAAAGGCATAATGCGTTTCGGCAGGTGTCTCTTCTTCACCACTTTCGTTCTCATTACCACCGTTACCGGTATTTTGTCCCGGTGTTTCATCAGTGATACTTGGGTCTTCGCTGCTGCAAGCAACCGATAGGTTGATTACACAGAAGCACAATAATCCCATTTTAATAGATTTGAGCATACAAATTATCTTTTAAAAAAATAGAGTTCTTTGTCTCATACATTATATTTGCTGATGATGTGACAAAGAACTCTTTATTAAATCTTATTGGTTTTATTCGCTTACTGTACCGTACTGGCTTACAGTTTTCACTGTATAAATATTGCTTTCGTCAGTGTTGGTCAGTGTAACGGTAGTGTCTGTAGTTTGCCCTGCATAGTTACCATTCATAAAGATGAGGTAACCGGCAGCACCGGATACTGCATCCCATGTCAGAGTGTTTCCCGACAGATTGACATTGGTAGGTGCTGCAAGGGGAGTTTCCATATACTCTTTCGGGTTCCAGCTGTCAATAGTTATTATATTCTCATATGTATATTTAGCAGCTTCGGATGCTGTTAGCACTGAGCTAGTGAAGGAAACGTTTCCGGAGGTGATTGTTTTACTTTCCGCAATCATATTTCCATTCTTGTCGATAGTGTTATATTCAGCATATAGTGTAGGTATTTGTCCACCATATCCCCAGTGTGAATCTATAATATCCATTTTCAACTTGGTGTTGATCCAGACAGTTTTCGTGGTTGTTGCTTGGGAACGTCCGAATGAGAATTTTGTATCATCACCGTTTACCGTACAATCTTTTATAACATATCCGTATTTATCGCTTTCACTGGTACGCGAAGCAGTTATAACGCTACCACCGTCATTGCCTGTATTATAGAATGTACTGTTTTCGATAAGTACATCGCCACTTCCCCAGATATAATCTGTATGACCTTCAATCCATGAGTTATAAACGTATGCACGATGAGGGGTTGTATTGTTCCAATAACGGGTCCACCATGTATCCTGATAGGAGACAAGCAAACAATTATTCAAAGCAAAGCGGTCTTCACGGTTTATCAAGGCTTCTGCCTGTCCATTTTTACCTAAACCACCAGTGTGACGATTTGAGAATGCACCATAAAGATTGATGATTGAAATGTTTTCAGCATAAAAATCTGTGGCTTCAATCAACACTACTGTGTTTTGGTCTTCACTATATCCGGCTTTGCGGGCTGGTGAGTTTTCGTTGAAAATAGAATAAGGCCATGAGGTAGCATTACTTGAATCATCTACACGGTTTACTGCAAACTGGATTTTAACACCATCGCGGCTCTCACCGATTAAATGAACAAATGGTTTATTCTTATTGATTCGGACACATTCATTATAAGTTCCGTTGGCAATGAAGATTTTATAAGGACTGGTCGGTGGGGTAGTGATGGCGTTGATTGCGGCTTGGAGAGTAGTGTAATCACCATTCCCTTTTGAATCAACAATTGCATCGAATACTTTTCCACCACCCGAAATTTCAGATTTGGCAGTAAAGCTTAAAAAGAAGTCTTCGTCGTAAGCTCTTCCCTGCATATCTGTTAATGCTCCGGCAGGAACTTCGAAAGTACATTCTTTGTTTTCCATACCAGAGAAGGTATAACGTACTTTTTCGTAGTTGATGGATACACGCACTACTCCTCCGTTGAAATATATTTCTGTATCCGGAGCCTGACGCATAGCTTTGCTGAAAGTCAGTTCTACATACCCGCTCGGACCTACTACATCACCATCATTGATATTCTGTGAAATCAGAACAGGGATGCTTGTATCTTCTGCATCATCGTTGTCATTACAGGAAGCACCTGTAAGAATCAACAAGAACAGAAGTAAGTATTTACTTATTGTATTGATTGAATTTGTATTCATAATATCTGTTGCTTTTTAGAGAAGATTCTCCGTCAAGTAAATGCAAATTCCAGACTTGACGGAAAACCTTGCAGTTTTATTTAGTTATTTGTTCCAACGTTGGTCACCGACTCTGTATTCTTCAGGAACATCTGCTCCAAAAGTCAAATCTTCACTTGAGCCATTAGGGAATAGCTGATCGGAAGTCAGAGGAAGACTAGTATAGTCTTTTCCCCAGTCGGTAGCACCAAATGCAAAGTCAGAAGCCTTATATAAACCGTTTACGTTTAGAGTTGTAGCTACAGAACTTGGGTTGTAGAAAGGTTTAACTCCACCTTTGGCAAACAGGGTGTTTGATATAGTCATTGTCATATCTTTTGTATCTCTGCAGAAAGCATCACTTGCTGACATATCATAGAATGTGCAATCCTTGATTGTTATTGTACCGGTTTGTCCGGACTTGTGTCTTATGAATTGAGACGCAGAAGCTCCCTTGGCTACAATAACAGAAGTATTGGAAACCGCTAGGTTGAGAGTTGTTAATGTTACCTTGTCAGAAAGAAGTAATCCATAATGATTGGATGTTGCTGCTCTTCCCAATCCTTTGATGATACAGTCATCAATAGTAACAGACATAGCATTACTTGTACTTGCATTCATACGAACGATACCACGGATATTGGTAATTGTACACGAGGTAACTTCTATTTCTTTGATGCAACCTGAAGCACCGTTTTGATAAATAAGGGTTGTATTTCCTTCATCGGTAATATTCAGATTATGGAATTCTACTTTATCACATATTCCGCTGGCACCTACGCCCTTTTTAATAGTCATATTAACCTGTCCGTCTTGACTGTCACCCCAGAAAATAAGGTGAGTCACGCCAGCAGCAATGCTTTCTTTTTCTTGTGCAAATCCTTCTGTTCCGGAAACATTGATTAATACTTTTCCTGAAAGATTATCCCAGTTGGCAAGGGCATCTTCCCATGTCATTTCAGTATAACCTGTCGGTTTACCTTTCTTAGTTGTAAAGGTGATACGAGAACATATAGAGCCGTTTGCGAAAGCATAAGCCGTATATTCCGTACTGGAAGCCAAACCTGTGATTGTTACCTTATGTGCAGCAATATCTGCTGGTGATAATTGGGTTCCTGATTCAGGTACTCCTTCGGTAGAAAGAACACAAGCATATTCATCTACATCCACCGTTTCTTCCCATGAGAATACAGCTGAATTTGCTGTTATATCACTGATGGTAGATTCGATTTCCAAACCAGGGATGGTAACAGTCTGTGAACCACGTGGATTATTTCCATTATAAATAGTAATCGTGTATTCAGTGAACGACTTCAAATTTTCAACCCATGCTTCACCTGCGGCAGCTTCTGTTGACGAAATAACACGTGAAGTTGCTTCTGTGGCACCCGTTTCCATGATTTCGAAATGATCGACTGCTAATCCGGCTTCCCATGACATACGTACTTTTCCTTGACCTTCAGGTAAGTCTTCAGTAGTTGGAATATTCAGGATAGCTTCTTCCTTAACTGAAGCAAAAGTCTTTTTATAATTTACCCAACGAGATTCCTTCTCTCCGGAAATAGACTTGATACGCATATAATAAGTCGTATTTACCGCCAGATTATCCATTGTGTAAGGTGACTGCTTGATCCGGTTGGCAGGATCATTTCCATAAACGATATTTCCATTTTCTTCTGATCCCATTGGAGTTTCGTCAGTCATCTCGTTAGGACTAATCTCGATAATGTAATAGTCGGTATTGGATGTTGAGCTCCAAGTTACTACCGCTCTGGCTACTTTACTGTCTGTTTCTACACTGATTCCGTTTTCATCAGTTCCGAAAGGACGGCTATAGGAAGAGTCAATATCCCAATCACTTTTCTCTGTACACGAAGATACCGCCAAAGAGGCCAGGAGCATGAAAGCTCCCATTCCCAATATATTTTTTATATTCTTCATCATTTTACGATTTTACGATTTTAAGATTAATCCGAATAACCATAAGAGTTATGTAATTTACCGTTTGAGGTAGAGATGGTTGTAGAAGCTATCGGCAATAAATAACGATTCTTTACAGCCTTGTTCAATCCGCCAGAAATACTAGGCAAGTTTACTTTCAGATTCTTTTGCTCCTTGTCACTGGTTTCAGCTCCGAAGAAGCTCTTGTTTTCATATTCTCCACCTACTTTAGCTCCAAATACGAGAGAAGTCATATCGATATACATCGGATTGTCCGTGCGATATTTATAGTTCACATACTGTGGATATGTACCATTATACACTGCATTTGTATATTCGTTTTTGAACTCGTCTATTTTTTCGCTCAACAGGTTCCAACGGATTAGGTCGAACTTACGAACACCTTCTCCTGCCAGTTCCCATGCATTTTCGTCAACAATTGCATCGAAGAAGTCTTTTCCCATTAGAGCAGTCCATGCAGCATCACGTTTGGTTGCATCGGTGAAAGCACGGTCGTGCACTTCTTTCAGGGCTGCTGTGGCTGTTAATGTACAACCTTCGGCTGTTGCACCCTTACCATAAAGTTCGTTCACAACTTCGGCATACATCAGCAATACTTGCGGATAACGCATTTTCACTACGTTGATACCGGAACAAACTTTCTGATCGCTGGCCAATACAGCTGCGTACCATTCAGAGTTTTCCATCATCTTACGATAATCCCATTTTCCACAATAAAGACCGAAAGGAGCATTTCCTAACATATATTCTTTAAATACTTTGGTGTTTTTGTCTGTAGAAAGTTGTGAAATAGCACAAGTCAGATCGCGGCGGATATCTCCTTCGCCAAACGACAGATAATAAGGAGCAGTCAGTTTCAACTTACCGGATGAGTTACCTTTCGGACCGAATAGGGAACTGGCACCGTTTATACGATATCCGATAGTATATCCCAGCTCACCACTTTTGTTCAGTCCCATTGGAATCTCGAACAGGTTTTCTTGATAAGTCTGATCAAGTTGTCCGATATTTATTAAACGCCAGTATTCTTCTACAGAAGGATTCAGTTTATGTTTTCCTGAACTGACAACAGCTGCCAGATGTTTTTCGGCCAATTCGAATAGTTCTCTACGTTTGGTATCGCTGCAACGTTGAGTAGGATAAGTAGCGTCACTGTTATCTCCGGTGATATATCCGTCTTTAGCTTGTTCGCGGATAGCATATCCGGCACGTGTCATTGCAATATTAGCCAAGAGAGCGTGAGCATAGCCTTTGCTTACATGTTCAGTTGTATAACCGTCTTCACCAGCCCAAGGTAAATATCCGATAGCTTCCTCGAGTTCGATTATCAATTCATCCATGATATCGTCACGGTCTGCCTTTCCAATGTAAACATTAGACAGGTCGCTGTTGGAAGATTCTGTTTTGAAAGGAATATCACCGAACAAGCGGATCAGATCGAAATAAATCATCGCACGCAATGTTATCGCTTCTGCACGGAATCTCATCATGCTGGTACGGGTTGCTCCTGCTTGTTGTATCAGTTGGCTATTGTTTATACCATCTACTACCAGATTCGCATTCTCGATTACTCCGTACATGGCATCCCATACTTTGGAAAGTTGTGACCATCCCGGATTAGCGTTATAGTTCATATTACCACGTTCGCTGGACGTGTTGCTTGCATCCGTACCCAAACCGTCAATCAGTTCACAGTCGGTATTGGTTCCGGCAATGATAGGCAGGAAATTAGAATAAGTCTGGTCTTGCGTCAGGCTGCCGTAAACTTTATTAAGTGCCAATTCTGTATAATAGGCATTATTAAAAGTTGATTCATTATCCAATTCAGACGGTGAGGTCTGATTCAGGAAGTCCGAACAGGAAGACAGGGCAATTAACCCCAGCCCTAGGAATAATGTCTTATATATTTTCATACGATCAATCTGTTTAATGTTTTAATTAGAATGTAACGTTAATACCACCCACAAATGTGCGGCTCTTAGGATAAGCGGCGTAATCTATACCCGGAGTCATCGCATTTTTCTTACTGCTTGTATCGACTTCAGGGTCTGCTCCGCTGTAGTTAGTCCAACAGAACAGGTTATATCCTGTCAGATAGATTCTCACATTCTGCATAAACGCTCTCCTTACAATTGTTTTTGGAAGAGAGTATCCGATAGTAATGTTATTCAAACGCAGGAATGAGACTTTTTCTACTGCATAATCAGTCAGCTGCATGGTAGTAGCGCTGGCCGGATTGTACATATTGGCGTTAGCGTTTATTTCATTCAGACGTAATCCTGCTGTTGTCATGTCTCCATAGGTATTGAGGACATCTGTAGAACTGGACGACAGGTTCAAACCAGTTTCCGGATCAATCCATGTGTAACGGTTAGACAGTCTGAAATCATTGTTTAAGTTATAACCGGTTCTTGAACCTGAACGGAAAGAAGCTGCCAGTTTTGTTCCATTGACAATTACATTTCCGAGAGAGTAGTTGAAGAATACATTGAAGTCGAAATTACCTACGCGACCATCGAATCCAAAACCACCGGTTGTAGGAGCGATAGTGTTACCCAAACGTTGTTTGAGAGGGTTACCATCTTTATCACATTCCAGTTTCAAACCACCCGGATAGTATTTACCACCGGTGATAGTAGGACTGTTATCTTGCATTCCGTCTTTTAATCCCCATTCGCTACCTGCCCAAACCAGTTCGCCGGTAGGGTTGGTGACAGGATCATATACGGTATAATAACCGTTTGTCTTATATCCCCAAACTTCACCCAAACGTCCGCCTTTCTCTACGCGGAAGTCTTCGTATTTGGCCATTGTACTACCTGACCAGTTACTACTTTGCCAGGGAGAGTCTGTATTCAGTTTATCAATGCGGTTGCGGTTGTAAGCAATGTTGGCATTGAAGTTCAAAGAGAAATTCTTTTTATCAAATAAAACAGCACTAACAGACAATTCTACACCTTTATTGGATGTCTGTCCGAAGTTCTTGTACTGATAGTTATATCCGGAGAGAGAAGGAATTTCAGTACGCATCAATAAGTCTCTGGTTGTATTCCAGTAAAAGTCGATAGCACCGGAGATACGATTGTTCCAGAATCCATAGTCAATACCGATGTTACGGGTTACTGTTGTTTCCCACTTCAAATCGGGGTTGTATAAGTTCGTTCCATGTTCCAACATGGTAGTGCTTTCTCCGTTGAAGAAAGGATTGCGTGCATCATTACCTCCCAAAGAGTAAGTGGTGGAAAGCAAACCGGAATTGATACGGTTGTTACCGGCAGTACCGAAGCTTAAACGTAGTTTCAAAGCTGACAGCCAGTCTTGAGTGTTACTCATGAAAGCCTCGTCAGAGATACGCCATGCCAAAGCTGCTGACGGGAAAACACCCCAACGATTTCCGGAGCCGAACTTGCTCGAACCGTCTGCACGTACTGTAACAGCAAGCAAGTATTTATCCATCATGGTATAGTTCACACGACCAAAGAATGATAATATGTTTTCTTTTGCAGCAATGGTAGATTGGTTGGCTAAAGCTTTACCCGAACCCATATTTGCTTTCATATCATCGAAATTCATAGTAACAGGGAAAGCTACAGATACATTTTCCTATTGATTTCCTTTGGCTGCTGCTTACTTCATGTCCGATCAATACATTGAGTTTATCACGACCTTTGAACAGTTTTTTGTTATCATAGGTCAATGTGTTGGCATTACGCCAGCTCATCGTCTTTTCTCTCAACAGGTAGGCTTGTGGCTGACCGTTATATCCATATTTAGAATTAGATACTGCATCTACTCCCCAATACTGTTCTGTATCGTCAAACTTCCATCCATATCCGAATTCGGAACGGAATGTCCAGTTCTTGAATGGTTTCCAGTTTAAACCTACATTGTAGTTCTGGTTGAAAGTATTGCGGGTTTTATCTGTTGCAAGCAGACGTTCCAATGGAGATTTCTGTTGTGCCGAACTGTTTTCTTCGTCGTCATCACTGTATTTAAGTGAATCAACCGGACGGAATACGGTAGCATTAGCCACAGTTGAATTGGCAGCATTGGATTCATTGGTATCAGCACCACCACCTAAACCGTCAATGGTAGAGTAACTTAACCGGGCATTAAAGTCCAGTGTCATCCATTTATTCAGTTCTGATTTAATTTTTGCATTTACATTGTCTTTTTTGAAGCCGGAATTAAGCATGATACTTTTTTCTTCATTATGGGCATAGCTGACACTATAAGTCATTTGCTTGGTTCCGCCACTTACATTAATGTTATATTGTTGCTGGTTTCCAGTACGTCCGAACATCTCGTCTTGGTAATCGGTACCATTAATAGAACGCCAGATATCCATATCGGCAAAGTTACCATAATCCAGAGAACCGATTTCACGCTGATAAGCAACGAAATCGTAAGGACTCAAGACTTCAGTCAGTTTGGTTACCTGTTTAAAACCGAAAGAAGCACCGAAGTCTACTTGCGTTTTACCTTCTTTTCCGCTCTTAGTAGTAATGATGATTACACCATTTGCACCACGGGCACCATAAATGGCTGTGGAAGAAGCATCTTTCAATACGTCGATGCTTTGAATTTCCGAGGGGGCGATATCACTAATGCTTGAAACAGGGAAACCGTCTACAATATATAAAGGTGAGTTATCCTGTGATAATGAACCACCACCGCGAACACGGATCTTTATATCTGCATCGGGAGAACCTTCAGTAGTAGTAACACTAACTCCGGCAAGTTTACCGGTAAGGGCTTCAGATGCACTTGCTACTGGTATAGCAGCTAAGTCTTTGGCACTAACAGAGGCTACAGAACCGGTTAAATCTCTTTTATTGACTGTACCGTAACCAATTACTACGACTTCGTCCAAAGCTTTCGAATCGTCGACCATTTGTACATTAATTGTTTTTCTACCTTGAACGGCTACTTCTTGAGTTTTCATACCTATGTATGAAATAACCAATGTTTTTTTGCCATCAACTTTAATAGAAAAATTACCATCTAAATCTGTAATCGTACCATTGGTAGTATTACCTTTTTCTACAACAGAGGCTCCAATAACAGGCTCTCCGCTGGTGTCTTTCACGTTACCTTTTACGGTAATCGTTTGCGCAGATACGCTAAGCGATATTGCTGAAAATAGTATTAGCAATAAAGAGCGCATGTTTTTCACTTTGTTAGACATTCTTTGCATGTTTATTAATGGTTGTTGTTTGATATTTCATAAAAATCCCGATGAGAGTTCATTCATCGCTACAAAAGTATGAGAATGAAGATATAGTGATGTGCAATATTTGTTTTTCACCTCGTATTTTTTGTTTTTTAGTTTGTTGCGAGGTGTAGTTATTAGCTTTGAAGGGTGTTATTTGTGTTCTAAAGACCGGCAAATATACGAATCAGGGATTTCTAAATTGATTTTTTCACCGGTTTTTATCCGGCATTCATCGGAATTTATACCGTAAATCAACAGAAAAGCCTGTGGAAGCATAGGGAAATGATGTATCTTTGAACCATTAATCAATTAATAATAGAGACAATGGAAGAGAAACAAAATTTTCCCCGTGCTACAGGCTTTTCCGGTAAAATACTGATAGCTTCACTTTTTATCCTTTCCGGGATTCTACTGTTTGCCCGTAATATGGGATGGATTACATCAGAAGTATTTGATATAATCGTATCCTGGCATTCACTCCTTATATTATTAGGTATATATGCTATGATTCGCCGCCATTTCATCGGTGGAATCATCCTTTTTCTGGCGGGTGCCTATTTTTTGACAGGAGGACTTTCCTGGTTGCCGGAGAATTCACAGGCAATGGTGTGGCCCCTCGCCCTGATAATAGCAGGCGTTTTATTTATCTTCAAACCCGGCAGAAATAAGAGGGCGCAATGGGCTCGTCAGCATACAATGGAACATCGTCGGCAATGGATGAAGATGCATCAGGGTAGACCCGGCATGAACTTTGAGAGTGAACAACAACAGTCGGAATCAGTAGATGGTTTTTTGCGTTCGGAGAATGTCTGGGGAGCTGCACGCCACGTAGTACTTGATGAGTTGTTTAAAGGAGCCATCATTCGTACCTCTTTCGGGGGGACAACTATTGATCTTCGCCATACCCATATTGCACCGGGAGAAACCTATATTGATTTGGATTGCAGTTGGGGGGAGTCGAAATTTATGTCCCGTCGGATTGGACAGTCGTGTTCAAATGCAATGCTTTTTTTGGAGGATGTGATGACAAACGCTGGCAAAATGGGAATGTAAACAAGGAGAGCATATTGGTCATTCGTGGAACGCTTTCTTTCGGAGGCTTGGAAGTTAAAGACTAGCGTATGAAAGCACATCCGATAATAGATTATCCATTCCGCTGGGTTCCGATGCTGGTGCTGGCGTTGATTCTGGTTGCAACACAGGTGGCTTTAGTTTGTGGATATACCGGAACCGACTATCTTCCTGCTCTGGTAGATGGAGTCGCAACAATTGGTTGGCTGGCAGCCATAGCCTATTTAGCCTGGTTTGTGGTCGGTCTTGTTTCGTTGTTCCAGACGGATATAATCATGATAATCGTTGGAAGCCTGTTATGGCTGGCGGGTAGTTTTATGATCTGTGATATCATGGTGAGGATTGTAGGCGTATCCTATATTCCTTTTGTGCAGACCATACCTTTCCGGTTATTATTCGGACTACCAACCTTGATTGCCATTACTTTATGGTATCGCCTGATCGTAACTAAGGAAGAAGTACAGAATCAGGAACTGGATAAAGAATTGGCTGCACATCAGCTAACTGTGACCGAACAACAAGGAAAACCACAGACAGAATTAATAAATCGCATTACAGTGAAAGACGGTTCCCGAATTCATCTGGTAAAGGCAGATGAACTGATCTACATACAAGCGTGTGGAGATTATGTGATGCTGATAACTCCTACCGGAGAATATCTGAAAGAACAAACAATGAAGTATTTTGAGACCCATCTGTCTCCTGATACATTTGTGCGTGTACATCGTTCTACGATTGTCAACGTAACACAAATTTCGCGGGTGGAGCTTTTTGGAAAAGAAACTTATCAGTTGTTATTGAAAACTGGCGTGAAACTAAAAGTGAGTCTTTCCGGTTACCGGTTATTAAAAGAGCGGCTGGGGATCTAAAATTGGTTCAATCTTATCATAAAAACTGATTTTTCCCCCATATCGGTCAAAAAATGAATGTCAGAATGAAAAGCTTCCACTACTTTTGTTTCCATCATCTAATAATGTGAATAAGGAAATGAGAAGAATATTAGTTAATGTCTGTCTGCTGGCAATGGTCGTGGGAGGAACGATGTCTTTTTCCTATGACATACCCGAAAAACAGGAGACAGGCGTCCGGGAAGGTCGAGTGATCTCTTTTCCCGGAGCTGAAGGACACGGTAGATACACGACGGGCGGCCGTGGTGGTAAAGTGTATCATGTGACTTCTTTGGAAGACGATGGTTCGCAAGGGACTTTACGATGGGCTTTGAAACAAAATGGACCTAAAACGATTGTTTTTGATGTGGCTGGCACGATTCATCTGAAATCGGAGTTACGAACAGGGAAAGATCATCTCACCATTGCAGGACAGACTTCTCCCGGAGGAATCTGTCTGGCTGATTATGGCTTTTCTATTAATTCTAATAATGTAATTATCCGTTTTCTTCGTTTCCGCCCCGGAGAAGCCAGTGGAAAAGAACCCGATGGATTGGGCGGCTGTGATAAAAAAGATATTATGGTAGACCATTGCTCCGTTAGTTGGAGTGTGGATGAATGTCTTTCCGTTTATGGTATGGAAAACTCCACGGTACAATGGTGTATTGGCTCTGAAGCATTAAGAAAAGCGACTCATGTAAAAGGGGCACACGGATATGGCGGTAATTGGGGAGGCCATAAAGCTTCCTATCATCATAACTTGATCGCTCACTGTGAAAGTCGCGTGCCGCGTCTGGGCCCTCGTCCTTCTACATTAGCTCTTGGCGAATGTGTTGATATTCGGAATAATGTTTTCTACAACTGGGCTGGAAACGGTTGCTATGGCGGAGAAGATCAGCATGTCAATATCGTCAATAACTATTATAAACCGGGACCGGCAACCAAACAGGCCTCCAAACAGGTGCAATATCGTATCGCCAAAGTCGGAGTTTATCCGCAAGCTTATGTTTACGTTGATGGAGAACCCAAAAAGAACTTAGCTTTTCAACCTTACCTGCAGAAATGGGGAACTTTCTATATTGATGGAAATAAGATAGAAGGTAACAACAGAGTGACTGCCGATAACTGGACGGATGGGGTCTATGCCCAGTTGAAGAATGATGAAAAAGTAGACTTCCTCTGGACAGAAGAAGCCAAAGAATCTATCCGTCTGAAAGAACCTCTTGATTTTGGAGTAATCACTACCTATTCGGCTGACAAGGCTTATGAACAGGTAATGAACTATGCGGGTTGTTGTAATTATCGTGATGAAGTAGACAAACGTATCATCTCTGACACCCGGAAAGGAACGGCAACTTTCACAGGAGAAGGAAATAAACCCGGATTTATCAATAGCCCCGAAGATATAGGTGATTCTCCCTGGCCGGAATTGTCAATAGCAGGTCTTTCGGTACCGGTGGATTCAGACGGTGATGGCATACCTGATGAGTGGGAAATAAAAAACGGACTTGATCCGAATAATCCCGCAGATGGAAATACAAAAACGAAAGATCCGAATGGACAATATACGAATCTTGAGGTATATTTGAATAGTTTGGTGCAAAATATAGTCGATGCACAGAACAAATAGGTAATCAGTAATTCTCCGTTCAATGCGGTGAATTTAGATGATATGCCTTTCAGGTGTTTTATGATAACACTTGAAGGGCATATCTTTTTTGTGCATAGCTATACTTGAGGGGCACTTTTTGCCCCAGTCCGTTTTTTCCTCCTTTTCTACTAAATCTTACTCTATCTTCTCTTGTTTAATCTTCAAATTTGCACTGGTGAAAGAACAAAGAATTCACTTTAGCGAAAAACATCTTAATGTATAATGAAAATCTAAACAAATGAGAAACATGAATCTATTATTCCGGAGTATGAATTCTCCTTAAAAAGCCCCCCTGTCCCTTGGGGGAAAAGAACACTATAATGGTTGTTGTATTTTAAAACTGTATAAACTAATATTTATGAGACATCTAACGAAATTTTCAATTTTACTATTTCTCACTTTCTTCTCTTGCTCACAGCAGATAGAGGAGGGATGGGAATCTGGCGAGTTACCTCAAGAGCCCGAAACGCATCCTGTAAGCGTTAGTTTTAGCCGGGCAAGTCTTGAAACCTTTACCGAACAAGGCATAACGGAGATTGGCATTTATGCGTATCTGAAAGATTCTATGGTATACGGAAAGAATCTACCTTTAAACGATGGGAATTTGCAAATAGATCTTCCTCTCGGAGAAAATCTGCAAACTTTCGCTGTAGCGAATGCGGATCATCTGACCGATGTAGACAGCCTCTCTAAAGTGGTAGTGTATCAAGATATCTATGCACAAAAACAGGTGTATATTTCCAATGTTGTAGATCTGACTTCAGACTATTCTGTCAGTAATCTAAGTCTGGAACTGAAACGTTTGGTTGGACAAGCTACATTCCAACCTAGAGAAACTGCAGATGAACTCAATGCTATTACTCGGTTTGACCAGTTGAATGTCACTTTTACGAATGTAGGTGTTGCCTATAAAGTAAAAACCGGAGCATGTGTTCAACAGGATATAACGATTAGTGTGGATCGGGCTGCAGGCTTTAGTGCATCTGTTTATTCATTTCCAACAATCAATGCAGACTTAAGAACGTCGGTAGATGTGGTATATTTGAAAGGCGGAGAAGAAGTAAACCGCACAAATAGTCCGCTTGATACAGGCATTGCCTTTGAACCGTCCAAACATTCTATAGTCTATATGCCTATATTAGAGGAAGCGTATTTACAAAATTCGTGGACTCGTAGTCTGGTCATGAGTAAAACTGATATGTTACCCCAACCATTTACAATAGAAGAATCTGAATTTTAAAACAGGAGTCTTATGAGAAAAAATATAATTTATTCTTTAGTGGGATTGGCACTTCTACTGGGTACGTATGCTTGCTCTGATGATGATAAGTATTCGACTTCAGTAGTAAATCAAATCGAATTATTCTTGGATGATGAACCGTGGGCAGTGAATACGGGATTATCAACCAAACCTCTTTTTTATATATAAAGATAACGGAGAGTATTTTGCTAATTATACCTCACATTATCGTTTCCAGTTACCTAATGGAAAATATAGGATTCTGTCAACAACACAGACAGATTCGATTCCTTGTCCGAGTAATTTGAATGATATTATTATTCGGCAAGATCTGGCGGCAAAAACGAAGTATGCTATTTCAGCACCTGTGGAATACAGTTCTCCGTTCAATGATCCGTTGAGTATTCGTATGTATAACCGGACAGGAGTGATCCGTCTGAAAGCTACGGATAAAAAAGCGGATAAGAGATATTCTACGGTACGCGCTGTGCTTTCATGTCCGATTTCCGGTTATAAAGTGTCGGATGCCAGATTCATAGAAACACCGATAGAAATAATCCGCGATAAAGCTACCAGCAGTGGTGGTGTGAATTATACAGATGATATGGTGTTGTTTGAGACGCGGACGATAGGAAAAGAGATAGGTATTCGCATTGATTATTTGGATCAGCATAATAATGTGGTGCAGTCGAAAACTATTGATGGTACATTCCCTATATTGCCCGATGACACTACACAGGTGGCTTTTGCTCTTAATAACGCCGACGAACCGATGATTCAGGATTATAAAGTGACGATAGCGTCGGAAGGATGGGATGAAGAAGAAATAAATCCGGAAGCTCCGATGAGAATACCGGATGGATATAGATATGTGAATCCGGAAGAGAATCTGGAACAGATATGCAAAGCGTTGATGGCGGATGTGACTGTAACTGAAGTGAAGCTGTTCTTGAAAGCAGGGGGAGAGTATAAGTTGGGAAGACAGACTGATTTCGGAAAGAGTCTCTATATTGTAGGGCAGAAACCGACAAATGGACAAAAACTGGCCTATATGGAAATGGGTAATATGAGCATATCTACCGGTGATAACAAGATTGATGCTGTTCATTTTGAAAACCTGAGTATAAAAACGACAGACTCGGATTTCTTCAAGTTGAAGAATCAACATTTCCATGTGAAAGAGATTTCGCTGAAAGGATGTGATATTAATGATTTGGGACGTACGATGTGGTATCAGGAAGTAAACGCTAAACAGGCGCAAACTGTTGATAACCTTATTATTGAAGATTGCCGTTTCTTTGGCTTAAATTCAGCTAAAAGCGGATTGTTCGGGTTGTCTACTAAACAGGATGCTCCTATCTACAATTTTGTATTCAGAAATTCCACATTCCATGCAAATGATCTGACGAAAGCATTGATAACAGGCTTGAGTTCCATGACCGGTGATTTGAGTATAACCATAGAGAATTGTACATTCATCGGAATGGCACCTGTAGGTATGACATTCTTTGATTTGTCGCCGAAGAATACCAGCAGTTTCACATTGACAGTTAAGAATAATCTGTTCAGTGGCATATCCGGAGAAGGCAGTGGTACTTGGTTTAATTTGAGAAATGTAACAGGCAGAACATTTGCAGACAATTATCATACGCAAGGTTTCGTCATGAATACTTGGGGAGTAAACGATAATGAGCTTCCGGCTGAAACAACTTCAATGAGTGCACTCTTTACGGATGTTGAGGGAAGGGATCTGACTATTAAGGACAAGAGTTCGGAAGTATATACCAAAGGAATCGGTGATCCGCATTGGATTAGAAAATAGTTAAAGTATAAACGAATAAATTATATAGGATATGAGATCATTTCTAATCATATTATTGGCAGGATTGCTTGGGGCTTGTAGTTCGGATGACGAAAAGAACGAAGCAGCATTAGCTAATAACTTGGAAGTATCAAAGAATGAGGTGAAACTCACCAATGTAGGAGGTTCTTTTACTATCAATGTGACTGCAACCGGCGATTGGACAGCTAAAGTCACAGAAAGTAATGGTAGCTGGCTGACTCTTTCGAAAGAAAGTGGAAATGGAAACGGCGATCTTCGTTTATTCTTCACTGAAAACACAGATGACGCGAAGCGTGAAAGTAAGATTAAGGTTACTTTGACGAATGTTAATACGACGATTGAACAGGAAATCTCTGTAGAACAACTGGGTACTGATCCGGATATTTTGCTGGATTATTCAAAAGAAGTGATTCCATTTTTAGGAACTACTCTGATTTGTCAGGTTGTATCCAATGTGGCATGGAAAATAGAGATTGACGATCAAACCGACTGGATCAAGGAAGTCGATCAGTCTGCACAGGAGAGCCGTAGTTTTGTGACGGATAATGTTCACTTTGCTATTGCATTGAACGTGGCAGCGGAGAGAAGAGGGAATATCGTATTTAAGACAGTGGGTGATTACATCATGAGTAAGACTGTGGAGATTGTTCAGGAAGGAGTCAAAACGACTCTGGAAGTAGAGCAGGATGAATATATTATTCCTTATAAGTGTAAGGCACTAACTATTCCCGTCACTCAAGAATATGCAATAGAATATACGATGACTTCAACCGAACCCTGGATTACTTTGGATAAGGAAGCTTCGACAGAAGATGCAATCGTACTGAAAATACAAGATAATACAGATCGTTTTCCACGCACTTCTTCTGTGACCATAAAGAACAGCGTGTTGGAACAGAAGATAGAGATATTTCAGTATGGTAAACCTGATACGAGTATTGGTGACGACCCATCGGCCGGACAACTTTTGGCTTTCCCCGGTGCGGAGGGAGGTGGACGTTTTACAACCGGAGGCCGTGGCGGTGAAATCTATCGGGTCACTAATCTGGAAGATTATGGCAAAAATGAAACTCCCATCAAAGGAAGTCTGCGTTATGGAATCGAGAAGTCCGACCAGCCTCGGAATATCATCTTTGATGTTTCGGGTATCATAGAACTGAAGCGTGGATTGTTTTTAGTAGATCATCCCAATGTAAGTATCTTGGGACAGACAGCTCCGGGCGATGGTATCACGTTGAAGAACTATAATTTCTCTTTTAATCTGTCGGCAGACAGCAAAGAAATGAATGCAATTATTCGTTTCTTACGTTGCCGTCCCGGTGACAAATACGAGGATTATGCCGAAGATGCTATTGGAGGAAGATATTTCACGAATGCGATTGTCGATCATGTTACTGCCAGTTGGGGAGTTGATGAAACTCTGTCTTTCTATGGTTGTCAGAATTTTACTGCGCAGTGGTGTATGTCAACAGAGAGCTTGAATAATTCCAATCATGCCAAAGGAGCTCATGGGTATGGAGCGATGTTTAGTGGTGATAATGCTTCTTACCATCATATTCTGATGGCACATCATAGTAGCCGTGCTCCCCGAATTTCTGATATGCCGGAACCCGGAACCCAAGGAGCCGGTGACCATATCGGATATTTTGATGTACGAAACAATGTCTATTATAACTGGAGTGAAGCCGGATTTGGTTGCTATGGCGGAAAATATGGAACGTTCAATATTGTCAACTGCTATTATAAAGCAGGACCGGCTACTGGAACAGGAAGTATGTCGTGGAGAGTCTTGTCAAGTGATCCTACCGCCAGAGCATATATCGAGGGCAACTATGTGACTGCCAGTGCAGAAGTTACGGCAGATAACTGGACGAATGGAATCTGGAGCCAATTTTGGCGCGATTTGCATCCTACAGAAGAAGAAATGCGTGCAATGAGAATGGCGGAACCGCAGCCATTTAGTAAGGTGACGAGCCATACACCCGAGCAAGCCTATGAAAAGGTATTGCAATATGCCGGTGCCTCATTGCGCAGAGATATCATTGATCAACGTATCGTGAAAGAGGTCAGAGGAGGTACATCTACATGGACTGGTTCGAAGGATGAAAAACCGCGCCCTGGAATTATTGATACGGTGGGAGATACAGAGGGATATCCTGAAGTTAAATCGTTGAAAGCCTGGTCCGATACGGATGGCGATGGAATTCCTGATATTTGGGAAGAAGCTTACGGACTTGATCCGAATAATCCGGCTGATGCTGCACAGATAAGTACTTCAGTAGATTCCAACGGGCGTTATTCCAATCTCGAAGTTTATTTTCATAACCTGGTTCAGCATATTGTTTACAATCAGAATCTGGGTGGTCAGGTTATCGAGAAGAAATAGTAAACCGTATATTTTGTAACAAAAAACTTTAGTATAATGAATAAACTAATTATAAGTATATTCACCCTATTATTGGTGGCGGTCAGTGGTTTTGCACAGACCGTGACCGGTACGGTGACAGATAACTACGGACCGGTAATTGGTGCCGCAGTAATGGTGCAAGGCACAAAAATAGGTGCTACTACCGATATGGATGGAAACTTTAAGCTGATCAATGTTCCTGATGTGAATAAAGCTGTGTTGATTATCCGTTATGTCGGAATGAATGAAGTGAAAGAACCGTTGAAAGGACGTACTTCCGGCATTCATATTCAGATGACGGAAGCTGTCGGACAATTGGATGATGTGGTAGTTATTGGTTATGGTACGCAGAAAAGAGGGAATCTGACTGGTTCGGTATCGAGCGTATCAGGCAAGGTTCTCGAAAAAGTACCGACTGCTTCCGTTGCAGAGGCTATTGTCGGTAAAATGCCGGGTGTGCAGGTGACGGCAGTGGATGGATCACCGGATGCGGAAATTAAAATATTGGTGCGTGGTGGAGGTTCGATCACGCAGGACAACAGTCCGCTGATCTTGGTAGACGGATTTGAAGTGGGAAGTTTAAATGATATTCCGCCGACAGATGTAGAGTCGATCGATGTCTTGAAAGATGCTGCTTCTACAGCAGTTTATGGTGCTCGCGGTGCCAATGGTGTTATTCTGGTGACTACTAAACAAGCTAAGGAGGGACGCGTATCTATCAATTTAAATACTTACTTGCAAACAAGCACATTGTCAAACAAGCTGGACGTGATGGATCCCTACGAATATGTTTTGATGCAATATGAGAATGCCCGTCAAAAGAATTCCATACCCGACGATTTCTTTAATAAGTATGGACAAGCATATGAATTCTATATTTATCAGGGAGATAAAGGAACGGACTGGCAGGATGAAATTTTTGGAACAAATCCGGTATCTAAATATGTAGACCTTAGTATCAATGGTGGTACAGAGAAAACGAAGTATAAAGTGGCATTTATCCATCAGGACCGTCCTAGTGTAATGATGGGGAACGGGTTGAAACAGAACAACCTGAATGTGAGTCTGAATACCCAGCTCTTTAAATTCCTGACTTTTGAGTATCGCACCCGTTTGTTGCATAAAGAAGTGGACGGTTCCGGTACGGATGGGGTGAGTCTTTTGGATGCACTCCGTCAGGCACCCACTGAAGGATTGGATGAATATATGAAGTTGCCGGAAGATGATACTTATTATGATCCTGATTTATTGGATGAGAAAACCCGCTTTAACCCGAAAGAAGAATCTGAAAAGAATTATAAGAAAAGAATTAATAAGTCTCTCAATACGATAGGTGCTCTGACTTGGAATATAATGAAAGGCATGACTTTCCGTACGGAATTCGGCTTTGAAAATAATACAGAGGAGTCTCGAAGTTTTTGGGGCACTGATACACCTAACGCCAAGAATAATAATAACCAGCCAATGGCTGAGTGGAGTATGTCTCAAGGTTCCAAATGGCAATTGTCCAATGTGTTTAACTATAACTTTATGTTGGATGACGCGCATGATATTCAATTGATGGTCGGACAAGAAATGAAGAGTTCCCAATCCAGCCGTAAGACCTATACTACCCGCTATTTTCCGGTGAATACAACTGCGGAAAAGGCATTTGATAACCTGTCTTTGGGTACTCCTTACGAAAATAAGTCTTCTGCCGGTTCGCCCACACGCATTTCTTCTTTTTTCGGTCGTGCTTACTATGGATATAAGGATAAATATCTCGCTACTGTGACCTTGCGTGCCGATGGTTCATCGAAGTTTGCTTCAGGCAATCGTTGGGGATTTTTCCCGGCAGCGGCTGTTGCATGGCGTATGTCTAATGAGGACTTTTTGAAAGAGAGTGAAGTGGTGTCGAATCTTAAATTGAGAGTAAGTTATGGTGCTTCTGGAAATGACCGTATCTCTTCCGATATTTATCAGAAATTGTATGGTATCAGCAGCAGCCGGCCTGCGGGTTGGGGAGAAACGAGCCGGTACTATTATCAATTTTATAACACGAAAGAACTATATAATCCCCATGTAAAATGGGAGACTACCATTACCCGTAACCTTGCCGTTGACTTCGGCTTTTTCAGAGAACGGTTAAGCGGATCATTGGAATTCTATTGGAACACGGTGAAAGACTTACTGCTTTCTTCTACTATTCCCGGCTATACAGGCTACACACATCTTATGGAGAATGTGGGACAGACTTCGAACCGAGGGGTGGAATTGTCTCTGACCGGTTATATCATCGACCGTCCGGACTTTACATTGAACGCGACGTTTAATATCGGTCGTAATAAAAACAAGATCGACAAGCTGGCTAGTGGTGAAAAGGAAATGGTGCTTTCTTCTGGCTGGGCAGGCTCTCAACTCTTGAATTCAGATGATTATCGTGCCTACGTAGGAGGTACTACCGGTTTGATCTATGGATTTGTGAATGACGGTTTCTATACAGTGGACGATTTCAAACCATTTGATTCAAAATCCAGAACATGGACATTGAAAGACGGAGTCGTAAACTCCAGCCCGTTGTCCGGTGACCCGCGTCCGGGTAATGCCAAATTTAAAAAACTCACTCCGGTGGATGAAAATAGTGCCAACCCGTATACGTTGACGGATGACGACCGTACTGTGATCGGTAATACTACTCCGAAGTTTTCGGGAGGATTTGGATTAAATGCAACTTTTAAAGGTTTTGATGTAAGTGCGTTCTTTAATTTCATGTATGATTTCGATGTGTTCAATGCCAATAAAGTAATGATGACTACATGGGCAAGCAATAATTACAACAATTTCAGCATGGATATTTCTGCTGCGAAGCGTTGGCGTAATTTTGACGATATGGGTAATGAAATTCGTTACAGTCCGGAAATTCTTGCAGAGTTTAATAAGAATGCGACGATGTGGAATCCGACTTCTATCGGACGTCCCATTGCAATGTCATATGCAGTGGAAGACGGTTCTTTCCTGCGTCTCAATACGGCTACTATCGGCTATACACTGCCACGTGTATGGACCAATAAAGTGGGTTTGAGCAGAGTACGTTTCTATGCGTCAGGTTACAACCTCTTTACGATTACCGGATATAGCGGTTATGATCCGGAGGTAGATATTGCTACCGGATTAACGCCGAATATCGATAATAACAGATATCCGAGAAGCCGCACATACACGTTCGGTGTGCAATTGACCTTTTAATAAACTAACTAAAATGAAAGAACAATGAATAAGAAGTTATTATATTCAACCATAGCCTGCGCGATGCTCTCTTTCACATCTTGTAATGACTTTCTGGATGTGGAGCCTCCTTCAGGATTTACCCCCGGATACGTTTTTACTTCAGAAGAGGAAGCCAAAGCCTTGATGACTAAAATGTATTCTGCAATGACAGAAGACGGTATGTATGGCAGTACGCTTGCCAACAGCCTGAATACGAATACGGATGTAGAAATGTCTTCCTTTAAGAATAATACCGTAGCCGCCACCGGTGCGGATATCGGTTGTTTCGATTCCAAACCCTATTGGAATACGTTGAATAGTACATGGAACAATATGTATTCCGTGATCAATTATGCGAACGACTTCCTGCATGAAATGGAAAATTCCTCTTTGTTCTCCTTACAGATAAAAGAGGAGGGACCGACTGAAA
This sequence comes from Bacteroides sp. BFG-637, assembly GCF_024793605.1. Taxonomy (NCBI): domain Bacteria; kingdom Pseudomonadati; phylum Bacteroidota; class Bacteroidia; order Bacteroidales; family Bacteroidaceae; genus Bacteroides; species Bacteroides sp. BFG-637. Next base: position 3,127,042 of record NZ_JANUPD010000002.1, read on the forward strand.
TTCAACAGATGTACGGAGAGGTGAAAACACTTCGTGCGATGCTTTATCTGGATTTGATTCGTACATGGGGAGATGTCGTCTTTGTGACCGAACCTTCGAAATCCACAGATGATTTCTTTTCAGTCGGTGTGACGGAACGGAACAAGATACTGGAATACCTGATTGACGAGTTGATTGATGTAGAGCCGATGATGAAATATGCCGCCGATCTGGATTACGGGGTAGAGCGTGCTTCCCGCGAATATTGCCAGGCACTTATCGGACAACTGGCTTTGTATCGTGGAGGATGGTCTTTACGTCCCGATAAAGAGAATCCGGACAACGTGGGATATATGGAACGTGGTGACAATTTCGAGCATTATTATGATATCGCTATCACCTATCTGGGTAAAGTAATCAAGGAAAACAAGCATGATTTGAAACAGAGTTACGAAGAACTTTGGTACAATGAATGCAATTGGACGACGGCGAATAATGACGATGTGATTTTTGCTATCCCTATGCTGAAAAGTGTGACCAGCCGTTACGGGTATAATGTAGGTGTAACGATTGCCGGTGACAAGCACGAGTACGGAAGTGCCAGCAATTATCTGCATTATTGTGGTACGTATATGTTTACATTTGATGGGGATGATTTGCGTCGTGACGTTACGTGTGCTCCTTACAAATACGATAAGAACCTGAATCAGGAGATGGATATGGGAATCGCCGGCATGGGAGTAGGTAAATGGTCGAAACTTAAAATGAAGTCTCCGTTAGGCTCTTCCAGTGGTGCGGGAACGGGTATCAATAGCATACGCATGAGGTTTGCAGATGTGTTGTTGATGTATGCTGAAGCGGTGAACGAGCGGTTCGGACCGCGTGATGATGCAAAGGAAGCGATGAAGAGGGTAAGGCGGCGTGCGTTTGATTCTTCTTTGTGGGCTTCGAAAGTAGAATCTTACGTAGAAAGCCTGAATAGTGAAGACGATTTCTTCAAAGCAATCATGGACGAACGAAAATGGGAATTTGGGGGTGAAAGTATCCGTAAATATGACTTGGCCCGTTGGAATAAGTACAGTGAGGTGATCTATAATCTCTATTTTGAAATGATTAATTGGGGGTTGGTTGCCAATGGTACCTATATACCGGGTATTGAGAAAGTACCTGAAAATATTTATTATAAGTCAGTCCCTGATCCGGAACATCCGGACAGAACCATTCTGGATATAGTCGGCATTGAGAAAGAAGAATTCGGAACGGGTAAACCTGCCGGTTATCAAACGTTGGCATACGCTATTGGATGGAGAGTCCTGAACTCGGAAACGCAGCAATTTGAGACCTTGAAAGAGATTTCCTGGAGTTTCAGAGGATTTATCAATCTGAATAACGACAAGAGTGTGAAACCTTCTGATCCGTTGAGATATTTGTGTCCTTATCCTTCACAAGTAATTACAGACCATAGAGGGGCTATTCAAAACTATTATGGATATTAACCAGTAAAAATGAATGTTATGATGAAGTTACTATATAGATTGACAACAGTCTTATTGCCTGCTTTGTTGTGGGGAGCGCTTTTCACAAGTTGCCAAGACGACCAATATAACAAAATAGACGATCTGTTTCAGCCCAGATTCGTATTGGAGAAACCGGAGGTGAAGAGTAATTCTATTACTTTGGTGTGGTATAAAGTAAATGATGCATCATCCTATACGGTAGAGTTGCATCAGGATACGTATTACAAAAGTTTGTTTATGTCGGTAGATACAACTGAACCATTTGTCTTTCTGGACGATATCCCTTATGGAACAACGTTCTATATTCGTGTGCGTTCGAATGCGGCAAATGCAGTCAATAATTCTCAATGGACTTATACGAATGCTTCTACAGAGGCTAGACCGGAATATGCGAAGTTATTGGAAGACGTATCAAAAACAGAGATAACAGAAAACTCTGCTATCATTCGTTGGAAAGTAGATGTACAGAATCCGGTGGACAGTATCAGCGTGATGCCGATGATGGACAAAACTTTAGCGAATGTATCCCGTTATCTGACTGAAGAGGAAAAAGCACAAGGACGTGCCGAAGTGACCGGTCTGGATAAGAATACACTGTATGCGGTTAATATTTACGATACAAGTAAGCCGAGGAAATATGACAAACCTTATAATCAGGCTACTTTCCGTACAGCGGGACCGGCTGCCGAATCTATTACGGTAGGTTGGGATGATGATTTGACGAAACTTCTGACTGATAATAATGATAATGCGGAGATTCCGGAGGGTACCGAATATTTCTTGCCGGCTGGCTCTTCTTATCGTTTGAGTCCATTTGCAATAAAGAAAGGTTTCCGTCTGGTCGGTAGCACGGAAGGCATTAAGCCTATTGTCACTATGGAATCTTCATGGAATGTGGTTGCCGGATCTTATATTTCCGGTATAGAGTTTGTAAATGTTGAATTCCGGCAGGAGATATTGAACAGTTATTTCTTTAATAGTGGTAATGCATACACGCTGGAGAATATTAGTTTCGTTAATTGCGACTTCTATGGATTCGGACGTGGATTCTGGCGTCATCAGGGAGCTAACAATAAACATCTGATGAACTTCGAGATGGAAGGCTGCAAGTTTGAACAATGCGGTTGGCAGACAGGTGCATACGGTACGTTCCATCTTGGATCGACCGATAAGGAAGGTAACTCTTATGATCATCTGGAAAGAGTTATTTTCAGGAACTGCACATTTAGTAGAGATAACAACAGCACAGACGGATGGGGCTGGGGGAATATCTTCTATGCGCCCAATCTGGACAAACCTATTCATCTGGAATATAAAAATGTAACCTTCTACAGCTTCTGTCGCAATCAGCGTATGATTAATATACAGTCTGCTGTTGGTTCGGAATTGGTGTTGGAAGGAGTAGTCTTGGCTTCACCGTGTGGTGAAATTTATTCAATCGGTGCCAATACTACCACTAGCTTCTCTAACAATTATACAACGAAAGATTATGCGTTGGGTGGTAGTAAGATCAATGCAACCGATTTGGATATGACTGCTGCCGAACTGTTTGTTGACCCGGAAAAGGGCGATCTGACAATCAAGGATTCGAATTCTCCGATTGTCACTAATCGTTCCGGTGATACTCGTTGGATTCCATAACCGGATCATTGTCGGGACCATATTGGTTATGAACAGGTAATCGTTTTTCTGAAAACAAATGGCCCTTGGGAAAAGAAACCGGGGGCTGTTTTTTTCCTCTATATAAAATTTACACAATTGAAGTATGAAGAAGATACAATGCATTTTACAGGGAGTCATCTTGCTGTTCTCCTTGTGTTCCCCAGTCTGGGGTGCTGATGGGAGGGGGCATATAGATAGGAATCATTCCGGTGAAAGTAATTCTCCTTTTCAGGCTGTAGTGGCAAGAGATGGCAGTGGTGATTACAGAACGGTGCAAGAGGCTATTGATGCCGCACCCGAAAATTCAAAGACGCCTTGGTGTATATTTGTGAAGAATGGGTCTTATCGAGAGTACCTATTTATACCAAAGACAAAAACATTCATCCATTTGATAGGACAGGACAAAGATAAAACCATCATTCACCACAGTCTGAATGTGGGTGGCAAACCAGAGGCTACTTCGACAGATACGGACTATTGGAGACATTCTGTTCATAATCCGGAATCGGATGTCTATAAATACGATGGCAGTGTAGTGAAGATTGAAGCGCCTGATTTCTATTCGGAAAACATCTCTTATGTTAACGACTGGGGAGTGGATAGCCAGAAAGGGCCGCAAGCTTTGGCAATGAGCAGTCAGGCGGATCGTATCGCATTTAATAATTGTAACTTCCGTTCTTTTCAGGATACATGGATGACTTCAGGCAATGATACTGCACGACATTACGTCAAAGATTGTTGGATTGAAGGAGCGGTAGATTATTTCTATGGCGGAGGAAATGTACTGGCGGAAAATTGTACTTTCTATAATACTCGTAGCGGTGCTATTATTGTAGCTCCTTGTCATAAGGATGCGAAATGGGGGTATGTTTTCAGAGACTGTACGATAGATGGTAACGAAGCGGCGGCTAATGTAAAGAAGTGGGGGGTGAAACTGGGACGTCCGTGGCATAATTCGCCAAAGACGGTTTATATTCACACTACTATGAACATTCCTATTTCTCCTGAAGGTTGGGCAAATATGGGTGCGATCCCTGCTTTGTTTGCCGAATATGACAGTCGGGATGCCGCGGGTAATGTCCTGCAACTGGATCAGCGTAAGACGGAATATGAGGGACGTGGTGAGAATGCTCCGAAAGGAACCAGTCGTGCGGTGATTACGGCAGAAGAGGCTGCTACTTATACTTATGAGAATATAATTCCCGGAACAGATCAGTGGAATCCCCGCGTGATGATGGAAAAACTTCCTGCTCCGAAGGGGCTTAAAAGAAAAGGCCGGAGACTGGAGTGGAAAAGTGTGAAGGATGCGACGGGGTATATTGTTTTCAGTGGAGACAGGGTAGTAGGTATGACACGTGGAATGTATCTGACTCTTCCTGAATATCCGGTGATGATATTGCAAGTTTGTGCCGTGAATCAGTATGGTTCTTTGGGAAATAAGGCGATTCTTTCCCGTTGAAAATAAATAGTATATTTCAATAGGTTTTGATACATAATAAAGATAAGTATGAATAGATTTTTGAAAAAGGATTTCAGAGTAATGCTGATGGGACTCTTGTTATTGGCATCTTGTCAGGCATATTCAAACTCGGAGGATCAAACGATAGAAATGGAAGATTTATATAAAGACCTTCCTTTCTCCATGCCTAAAGTGGAACGTCCCGTTTTCCCCGATTATCAGGTGAGTATCTGTGATTTTGGAGCGAAAAGCAATGGTGTGACGCTGAATACAGAGGCTATTAACAAGGCTATTAAAGCGGTTCACGACAAAGGCGGGGGCAAAGTGATCATTCCGGAAGGCTTATGGCTGACAGGTCCCATTGTTTTGCAGAGTAACGTCAATTTGCACGCTGAAAAGAATGCTTTGATTGTATTCAGTAGTGATACTTCTTTATATCCAATCGTCACGACTTCGTTTGAAGGATTGGATACGCGACGTTGCCAGTCGCCTATCTCGGCAATAAATGCGGAAAACATAGCCATCACCGGCTACGGTGTTTTCGATGGGGCGGGAGACCGGTGGCGTCCCGTCAAGAAGGATAAGATGACGGATAGACAATGGAAAAAGTTGCTCCAATCCGGCGGTAAGGTAGATGAAAGCGGCAAGGTGTGGTATCCTGATGAAGGTGCTTTAAAGGCTTCCGTGCTTATGGCAGACTGGGGAAATAAGCGTCCGGACATGGATATAAAAGAATGGGAAAAAATGAAAAGCTGGTTGCGCCCTGTTCTGCTAAGCATTGTGAAGAGCAAAAAGGTGCTTCTGGAAGGCGTGACCTTTAAAAATTCTCCGAATTGGTGCCTTCATCCTTTGTCTTGCGAATCCCTGACGTTGAATGATGTAAAGGTGTTCAATCCGTGGTACTCGCAGAATGGGGATGCGCTCGATGTGGAATCCTGCAAGAATGTGCTGATAACGAACTGTTTCTTCGACGCGGGTGACGATGCAATCTGTCTGAAATCGGGAAAGGATAAAGACGGTCGCAGGCGTGGAGAGCCTTGCGAGAATGTGATTGTGAAAAACAATACCGTGTTGCACGGTCATGGCGGATTCGTCATTGGTAGCGAAATGTCCGGCGGCGTGAAGAATGTGTATGTATCCGAATGTTCGTTTATCGGTACGGATGTAGGGCTGCGGTTCAAGAGTGTCCGCGGTCGTGGCGGTGTTGTGGAGAATATCTATATCAACCATATCAATATGATAGACATTCCGAATGATGCCTTGATTGCCGACTTGTATTATGCCACCAAAGGTGCTCCGGGCGGGCCTGTGCCGGATGTTACCGAAGAAACTCCGGCATTCAGGAACATACATATCTCGGACGTGTTCTGCAAGGGAGCCGGACGGGCGGTGTATCTGAACGGACTTCCCGAAATGCCGATTGAGAACATTTCCATAAAGAATATGGTGGTAACGGGCGCGAAGCAAGGTATCGTAATTAATAAAGTTGCAAAGATTAGCATAGAGAATGTGGATATAGAAACTCCCGATGATTCGATGATACAGATAGAGAATACAACAGGTATTACTATCAATGGCAAAGAATATGGGACAATTTCAGAAAAACGGCTGCTTACAAAGAATTAATAGAGTTCAAATTAAGGGTTGGATAACAGCTTGTCCAACCCTTTTCTCATAGGTTCCGAGGTGTTTCTCATCTTATTCTCATACTCCTTTCCTTCTTCAGTTTAATTGGCAACTTTCTGTTGTTTATAGCTTTTCTGTGTATTATTTACCGTATACTTATCTGTTTTTCCTTCATCATAACCGTTTTTTCTTACCACAGGGCAGACGCATTAAAAATCATTATCCTGTAAAAGTTTTGATAAATATTTTTCATCCCACCCAGCTTTTAGCCTTTTTAGATTCATACTTCCTTTAGTTGTTTTATCCTTCTTCAGGATAGTAAGTGCCATTTTTGTTGCTGCGGAAAAGTTTCTGGCTGCATTTTTGACCTTTTTACTATAGTCTTCTCGAAAGGTAACATCCAGTTGCCAATGCAGATTATTTTCAATAGACCAATGCTGTCTGATGGCAGAGGAAATTTCGTCCGGTTTGGTATTATCCATTGAAGTTACATAGTATCTTACCTCTTGTGTATATTCTCCTGTTGCCACTATTGTTCTTTCCGATTTTATCCCAACAACAGACTTCAGTCCCACAAGTTTCTTTTTAAACATTTTTTCCATTATAGGTCCATAACTAACTACAGTACAAGTTCTTGTCTCTATCCTTCCATGTCCGGTATTTTGAGACACATGCCTGGTGACTCTATTGATTATTTCGTCTTTATCCTGATAATCTTCAATGATCTGTTTGGCCAGTTGATAGTTTTTCTTCTTGTTATCCTTTATAGCTATAATATAATTTGCGTCACGCTCAATGATGGTCCGTGTTATATCTGTCTGGCAGCCCATCGCGTCAATTGTGACAATGCAATCATTGAGATCCAAAGAGTTTAGTAACAATGGAATAGCGGTAATTTCATTACTTTTATCATCCACCTTCACTTGTCCTAAAGAAATTCCATTGGCAGCGGACCATGCGGAAACCATCCATAATTTGAATCCTTCCTTTCCCGTCGTATGTTCTCCGTCACATTTACTTGGACCACGCATAAGTTTGCCATCTATAGCTATAACCCCTTTCACCTCCTGACAGACTTGTTTGACCCAATTACGGAAGATCAACTCAAAATATTCGGGCTTTATGATGCTAAAGAATCTATTAAAAGTATCATGGCTGGGGATGAACTCCAGATTAGGTATGCGACTTTTGAAAAAAGCAATTTTGGCATTGCCAAATTCCTCAATCTCATTCCAGGATTGGGCACCACAAATTACAGCAGCAATGGATATATAGACGATGGTTTCCATTTTATGGACTTTTTTACGGTTCATTCTAGGATCTTCTATTTGTTTACAAAGGTCAATTATCCCTATTTTCATGTTAGTTTATGTTTTATAATATCTTATAAAGATAAGGAAAATAGTCGAAATAAGAAAGAATTAATAAGTTAATAATCAATTATATAAATAGAATGAAAACAGGAGTAGGATAGTAAAAAATATAATGCGTCTGCCCTGTTTCTTACCACTATCCGGTTTGTTGCACTCTAGTGAACAGATCGTTGCATTCCAGTGAACGGTTCTTTCCACTAGAGTGCAAGGATCTGTTCACTGGAGTGCAACAATTGGTTTCCTCCTTAGAAAAAACGGTATTATCCATTGATTAATAACTTATTAACGAGTACATTTCATATAAACAAACAATGAATTGTTTGCAAAATGTCATTGCTGTAGGAATAAAAGCAGTACACACGAAAAGAAGCAATAAGTTCTGTTGATGGGAAATCAATCCTCCGGATACACTATGAGAAATGCCTCCAGTAAGTATGAGAAATGAGGTAAAATCCGGGGTGTTTGGCCAAAAAACTATGAGAAATGCCTATTTAGAAATCATTTCTCATAGACTATCTGTTTGACAGTCTTTGCTTTATACGAATACTATGAGAATATGAGAAATGAAAAAGAAAAATCTTTTGCAGGAGAAAAGCGAAAGTTGACAGAAAAAATGGTGTTTAATTCCTAGGCCGATCTATTCCAAGTTATTCCAATCATTTGGTTCTGTTATAAAATCTAATAATGCCTCCTAAAAATAACGACGGTTAATTTCACGGCGGTTAATTTTCGCCATTACTTGCTGTTATAGTCTGCCCTCATAGCTATATCCCCGATGAATAAAGGGATTAAAGTAGCTTATGAGGGCATGAGGGTAAAATTATAAAATCTTTATAGAGAGTGATTGCAAATCGTCGGCGGATGAACTGCTACCATAAAGTACCTTGTATGTTCCGGTCAAAGGACGCATCGTATTAGTGGCGGTATCAAACCACTCGAATGATTCGTAGGGAAGCTCGATTGTTACATTTTCGGTCTTGCTTTTGGATATGTTGACCCGTTGGAAACCACGAAGAGTTTTTTGCGGACCTTCTTTGTCGTCAGGACGGCAGATGTATACTTGAACCACTTCTTCACCGTCTCTCTGTCCGACGTTACTTACTGGGATAGTAAGGATGGCTTTTTCGCCTTTGGCTAGTTTCGACTGGTTCAGTGTGGCTTTCCCATAAGAGAAATGGGTATAACTTAAACCGTAGCCGAATGGATAAAGAGGAGTTTCCGCCATGAAACGATAAGTACGTCCCTTCATCGAATAGTCTTCATAGTCCGGTAATTGCTGCAAACCTTTATAGAAAGTGATAGGCAGACGTCCGGCAGGATTGTAATCTCCGAAAAGAACATCAGCAACGGCTGTTCCACCTGCCTGTCCGGGATACCATGCTTGCAGGATAGCATCGCAATTCAGCGTTTCGGGCACGATGGCCATCGCCGAACCGGAGAAATTGACGAATACTGTTTTCTTTCCATTCTTTTTCAGAAGAGCAAGAACTTCGCGCTGGATGGCGGGTAATTCGATTTCTGTACGGTCGCCACCTTTGAATCCGGGATCGGATACCCGCATGGATTCTCCTTCCAACAGGGGAGAGATACCTCCGGCAAAGATAACTACATCTGCGCTTTGCAACTTGTTCAGGATTTCACGGGCATCCATAGGAGTTTGTTTCGCCAGGTCGAAGTTCAGTGCAGGATTGTCTTTTACTTGAATAAAATGCAACTCAATGTCGTAACTCTTTCCTGCTTCGTAGTTGAAAGAATACAGATTGGTATGATTCTTGATGTTGGTGGCTTCAGCTATTTGCTTGCCGTTGAGGAATAAAGTGACTCCTCCGTTCGTCATCACGCGGAAAGTGGCGGCACCGGAATCCACCGGGCGGAAAGTGGAACGATAGATGGCGGTGAAGTTTTTCAATCCTACACCGGGAGCAAATACGGTAGAACCTTCGGCACTGAAATGGAAAGGAGTGGTCAGGCGGTCGGTTGCGGCAATCTTGCCTTTGTATTCGCGGTTATTCCAGTAGGTGGCGTTGAATCCGGCTTCTCCGTCGATACTGCACTGGTTGAACAGGCTGTGCAGGGTGGTGTCGTTTGTATATCCGCATACAGGTTCGTAGATGATTTGTGCGTCGGGCAGTTTGGCGCGTATTCCTTCCAGTAAAGTAACGGTATGTGAAGGGAAGCCGTTGTAGTTGCCCCATTGCATGACCGAGTCATTGGCATTGGGGCCGATGACTGCCACTTTCATCTGGCGGTTTAATGGAAGGATATTGTTTTTGTTTTGGAGCAATACCAGACTCTCATGTGCCATTTTCAGTGCCAGTTCTTTGTGTTTGGGACAGTCGATAACAGAAAATGGAATGTTACTCCAAGGATGAGTCGGATTCATTTCTCCCAGTTCAAAGCGGGCCTTCAGTAGTCTTTTGACTGATGTGTTGATTTTCTCTTCCGAAATCAGCCCTTTTTTCACAGCATCGGTGATGCTTTTGAAGTTGCCGCCACATTCGAGATCCGTTCCGCTTAAAACAGCGTCGGCAGAGGCATGGGTGGCATCGGGATGTGTTTCATGTTTTTTGCGCTGGAAGAAGTCTCCGATTGCTCCGCAGTCGGAGACTACGATTCCTTTGAATCCCCAGTCGTTGCGGAGAATTTGGGTTAACAGACGATTGCTGCCGTAGCAGGGATCGCCCTCGAAACGATTGTAGGCGCACATCACTTCTTTAACTCCTGCTTTTTGTACCAGTTCCTTGAAGGCAGGCAGATAGGTTTCCCATAAATCTCTGGGTGCGATGTTTTCTGCGTTGAAGCTGTGACGGTTCCATTCGGGACCCGAGTGCACGGCAAAGTGTTTGGCGCAGGCGTGAAGTTTGTCATATTCGGCATCTTCCGGTCCTTGCAGGCCTCTGACTACTGCCATTCCCATCCGACCGCTCAAGTAAGGGTCTTCGCCATAGGTTTCCTGTCCCCGTCCCCAGCGGGGGTCGCGGAAGATATTGACGTTGGGAGTCCACATGGTCAGTCCCTGATAACGTTTATAATGTCCTTTTTCATTGAATTGGCGGTTCTTGGCACGTGCTTCATCGGATACGGCATCAAAGACTTCATATAGTAATGCATCGTTGAAAGAAGCGGCCATACCGATGGTTTGCGGAAAGACAGTAGCCAGTCCGGCACGGGCAACGCCATGAAGGGCCTCGTTCCACCATTCATACGGCTTAATGCCAAGCCGGGGAATAGCCGGTGAATTGTTTTGCATCAACGCCACTTTTTCTTCTAATGTGAGGCGTTGAAGTAAATCATCCGCCCGTTGTTCCACAGTCAGCTTCGTGTCCTGATAGGGATACTTGCTGGGTTGTTGTGCCTGTACATTTACCCCTTGAATTCCGATAAAACAGGCAATGATCCATTGCTTTTTCATTTTCTAGTTTTTTTGGTTTTTAGATTTGAGACTGCAATAGTACGCCCTTTTCAATCTTTTTGTGGGGAATATCCGGTAGAAAAGGAGGATTTCCTATGCAAGGCTTATTTGGAGCCGATAAATCCATAGACCTGTTCAAAGATAAAAACATTTTGTTGAATATAGTATAAGTTTTACAATGTAAATAGAATGATACCGAAATGTTGGTTTAATGCTTATATCAGAGATCTGTCTTGTTGAAATTTGAGTTTTTAAAAGATAATCATAGCTGGCTTATAGATATTTACTACATTTGCGAACGACCGGTAATATTTCCGGTTATTTATAGAATATCCTTTTGGTACATTGTACGTTGGGGATATTCTTGTTTGTATAAGAAATAATAGTAAATAATGGATATTGGAGGAGGCAAATGAATAGTGATTATAAAGTTGGCGATTTAATTTATGATGCAAATATTTATGATGGAATGAATACCAGCATGGATGATTTGCAATTTTATAAGCGATGGTTACCTAAAAACAAGGATGCCCGAATACTTGAGCTTTGCTGTGGAACTGGCAGACTTACTCTTCCTATTGCAAAGGATGGATATGATATAAGTGGGGTTGATTACACTGCTTCAATGCTTCACCAAGCTAAGATGAAAGCTTCCGAAGCAGGATTAAGAATCAATTTCATTCAGGCGGATATCAGGACGCTGGATTTACAGGAGAAGTACGACCTTATTTTTATTCCATTTAATTCGATCCATCATTTATATGAGAATGAAGATTTATTAAAGGTACTTCATGTCGTTAAAAATCACCTCAAAGACGGAGGCTTATTTCTGTTGGATTGTTTTAATCCGAATATTCGGTATATAGTTGAAGGTGAGAAAGAGCAGCAGGAAATAGCCACGTATACAACTGATGATGGAAGAGAAGTCTCGATAAAGCAGACAATGCGATATGAAAATAAAACCCAGATTAATCGGATCGAATGGCATTATTTTATCAATGGTGAATTCAATTCTATTCAAAATCTGGATATGAGAATGTTTTTCCCTCAAGAGTTGGATTCATATTTGGAATGGAATGGTTTTAGTATTATTCATAAATATGGAGGATTTGAAGAAGAAGTATTTAATGATGATTCGGAAAAACAGGTGTTTGTTTGTCAATGTAAGTTTGGGTATTGATGTGTTGTTGACAGGCAAATCTCTTTATCTTGTATGAAAAGTCCCTTTATATCAGTTTACTCTATCGAATTTTGATTGATCGAATAATGAGACAACCGGGTATAAAGGGACTTTTTATATTCTTATCAAAGAGTTATTTTTTTCTCTCTTTGTATTCTGACGGGGTAATTCCTATCACTTTCTTGAAGCACTTGCTGAAATATTTCGGATCGTTGAATCCCGTCATATATGCTACTTGGGAGAAGTTATATTCGTCGCTGTCAATCAGTTGTACGGCACGTTTGATACGTATTTCCCGTATAAAGTCAACAGGTGTCAGTCCGACGATTGATTTTAATTTCCGGTAGAAGATTGTACGGCTAAGCATCAACTGTTCTGCAAATTCGTCAATCGTTAGTTCGGCATTGTCCATCTGTTCTTCCATGTATGCCATTACTTTTTCCATAAATTGCTCGTCGTATGGAGTAATCTGTGGTTGTGAAGGAGTCAGAGGATCGGGAGAAGAGGTATTCTTTCCTTCCATCAGTCTATTCATATAGAGCTCCTGCAATGCTTTGCGTTGTCGTAACAAGGAGGCTACACGGGTCTTTAGATAAGTAGCACTGAAAGGTTTGGTGATATAATCGTCAATGCCTTGTTCTAATCCGGCGATACGGTCGTCCAGAGAGGCTTTGGCAGATAATACGATGATGGGGATATGGCAAATATTGTTGTTCTCTTTGATTTGCCTGATCATTTCTAAACCGTCCATTACCGGCATCATAACATCACTGATAATAAGATCGGGCAGATCGTCAACAGCATGTTGCAATCCCTCTTCACCATTGGAAGCTGTGATTACCGTATAATTCTCCGATAAAATACTTTTCAGAAAAGCCTTTAACTCTTCATTATCTTCTACCACCAGTATGGAGAAACTATCCGAATTAGTCTCAAGGTCTTCTTTTTTTCCACCTCTTCCGGTGCTTTCATGCTATCGACGGGATGAGGCGCTGAACGCTGGCTATCATTCAGGATAAATTCTACCTGCACATCCTCTTCGAAAATTTCCCGTTGTAAAGGCAAGCTTACTGTAAAACGGCTGCCTACTCCGGGTTGACTATTTACTGTAATAGTGCCATGATGCATTTCCACCATCTCTTTCACGAGAGACAGTCCGATTCCGGAAGATGGTTGCAGAATATTCTGTTTTACCAATGACTCGAAACGTTGGAACAAGGAATGTTGCTTTTCTACTGCAATTCCGATTCCTTCGTCTGCAACCTCTATCTCTACCGTCTTCTCTTTCGTTGTGATATGAACGGTGATCGATTTGTCGGCAGGTGTATACTTGAATGCATTGGAAAGCAGATTGAAGAATATCTTTTCAAACTTGTCTCTGTCCACCCAGCTATACACCGATTGGATGGTAGAAGTCAGCTGATAGTTTATGTTCTTTTCTTCGGCTATCAGTTTGAAGCTACTCATCACCTTTTGCAGAAGTGGAATCAAATCGGTTTCTTCAATCAGTAGTTTCATTTTCTGATTCTGAATCTTGCGGAAATCCAGAATCTGATTCATCAGTCGGAGCATGCGCTCTGTGTTCTGATGTACCAAAGTCAAGTGTTCACGGGCAGAAGGAGAAAGAGGTTCATTCTCTAATACCTCTGTCACAGGACTACTGATTAAAGTCAGCGGAGTGCGTAATTCATGAGATATGTCAGTAAAGAATCGCAGTTTGATATTTGCTAATTGTTGTTCCATATCCACTCTGTGGCGTAACCGGTAGATGTAAAATAATACATATACGATGCTTGCTGTAAAGAGTGTGAATAGAATGAAATAGAGCAGCCATGCCCAGTAGGTTTCCCAAAAGGTGGGGAGTACATGTATAGATAGAGTCCGTACATTGTCCACCCAGACCCCGTCACTGTTTGTTGACTTTATCTGCAACTGATATTTGCCTGCAGGTAAGTTGATGTAGCTAGCGGAACGGTTATTATCTGCTTCATTCCATTCTTTCTCTAATCCTTGCAGGCGATAAGCATATAGAATCCCTTTCGGATTGACATAATCAAGCGCAGCAAACTGGAAAGTTACATTCCTTTGCGACGGTTCCAGTTCCAATTCTTCCAGATTGTCAATGGAGTGATCGGTAAGGTGTCCTTGAATCTTGAGTCCTGTAAACACAATAGGAGGAACATAGCTACTCTTCCGCATCTTCTCCGGAGAAACTTCCAGAAAGCCTTTATCAGTTCCCAATACAATTTGGTTACGGGCATTGATGATAGGAAGAGCTTCGGAGAAATTGAACTCCTGATAGATGGAACTTAATTCATAGTTCTCAAAAGTTTCTTTGGCCGGATCGAACTTGGAGAGCGCAATCTCCGAAACAACCCATAATTGATTCTGTGCATCTTCAATGATTGATAGTGCCAAGTCGGAGGCCAACCCGTTGTTCTTGTCGTAGTTCTTGAATTGGATATGATCGCTAAGCAGGTTGGGAGATATCACTTTGTTTACACCTCCGGTAAAGCTGATGACATAAGTGGTTTTATTCTTGTCTGTATAGATATGCATGATATCATTGGCACTAAGACTGTTTTTATCTCCCGGCCTATGGATATTCCGGTAGAATTTAATTTCTTCCAGACGTTCGAAGTTGTTTGAGAATGTAAGCAGCCCGTTAGTCGTTCCCACCAAAATCACTCCTCCCGGAGCTTCTGCAATATTGCGTACTTTCATACCGTAAGCTATGGGATAGTTTCTTAATTCATTATTACTATGAATAAAGGATGTTTTTCCATCTTTATCCTGTGTCAGCATATTTAAACCGCCCCCATAACATCCCACCCAAATGTTGTTGCGACTGTCCTGAAAGATGGCATAAATGCTATTGCTGCTTAAACTATAAGGATCGTTTGGCTGGTGTTCAAAATGGTGAATAGAATAATGATTTACTCCTGTCTTTTTGAGTTGGAAAAGTCCGATATCTTTAGTCCCCAACCAGATATTTCCATCTTTATCTTCCAGAATGGAATATACTCCATTATAGAACGACTGTTTTTCTTTAATGATATTTCCTTGTTTGGATAAATATCCCGCCAAGCTACCATCCGGTGCAAATATCTGGATATAATTAGATTTCGATGCTGTCCATAGACGTTGATTGCTGTCTTGCAGGAAGGCACGTGTTTCCGCCTCGTAATCAGTCAAGTTAAATTGATAACTCTGTGGAAAGAAGCATAGTTTTTCTACGCCGCGTGCTGTTGCAAACCAGCAGTTTCCCTGATTATCCAATGTATAAGACCTGACTAACGGACTGAAAATAGACTTGGGATTATTGATATCCGTAAGAAGCGGTTTGAGAGTTCTTTCTTTCCGGTCATAGTAGCAAAAGTTTCCTTCCGTGGGGAGTAGCCATAGGTTTTTCGCATTGTCTTCAAAAATAAGTTTGCGACTTTTACGCCCATGCTTGATAATCTCATCTTTGGGAGTGAACAGATGCTCTTTTTCATGGGTCGCGAGGTTAAGATGAACAATCCCCGGATCTTTTGAAAAGATCCAGATATCTCCCAAGTGGTCTTGATAGACAGATTCCACATCGTTGGAAGTTTGGGTAGCTGTACGGATGTCTATTTGCTGGAAACTATTCTTCGGGATAGAATATAAAATGAGTCCATTGTCCGTTCCCAATGCCAGCATATCTTTTCCTATGGCAGTGACATTGTTTATTTTATGATGGGGATAAGGAATGTCTACGAATTTCAGTTTTTTAGTGTGGAAGTTATATCTGGCTAACTTGTCATTTTCTGCAATCAGATAGATGGTTTCTTTTATTTGAGTGATAAACTGGAAAGGAAAGTCAGTATCCAGTGTTTTCTTTCCTATGATAGAAACACCTTTGTCCGTCAATATCCATTCATCTTCTTCAGAGTCTTGATAAACGCTCAATATCTGATCTCCTTTCAGATTGTGGTTGGAAGTTGAATAAAGAGTGATACCTTCTCCTTTTTTACATCGTTGTTCGTCTACTCTGAAAGCATATCCGTTTTTACAGAGAATCCAGGCGATCCCTTTCTCCAGCGAATAAATACGCGTGACATCATTTGTTTGTTTCGTGGCAAGCTCAATAGGTTGGAGGACATCGATAAACTTCTCGGTTTCCACATCAAAAAGACAAGCTTGTCCATCGTAAGTGGGACACCATATATCTCCGTATTTGCTTTCTGAAATAGTCCCCATGCGATTGCTTCCAAATGCATATTTACTTTCTTGCGAAGTTTTATAAGTCTTAAACGTGTATCCGTCAAATTTGTTAAGCCCATTCCAGGTACTAAACCAAACAAGCCCTTTCTGATCCTGTAATATGCTCATCACTACTCCTTGAGCGAGACCGTCACTTACCGAAAAGTGTTTAACCTGACAGATGGGTTGAGCGGTTAGAATGATTGTTATTGTCAGAAAAAGAAATAGAATATGGAGCCGTTTCATAGTAGTTGTTTTAATGTTTGTAGCAAAAATAGAGAAAACAAAGCAGAATAGAAAGATAGATAGGTGGTTTGAACGAATAATACTCGTTTTTGCCTATTTTTTCCTCTTCTTGCTATATAGCTCTGATTTCTATTTTGTGTTTTAGATAAAGTCAAGGAATCATATTAGTAAAAAATCCTCTTTATAATCTTAATTCAGATTATAAAGAGGATAATTTTATTGACAAGAGTTGCATGGGGTATGGTGAGATGAAATCATAATTGGGGAATAAATTGCACAAGACTTTCACAAGTATCCTCCTGCCAATGCCTAAAATCATAGCAAAGCTAATTAAATAGTTTTTCGTATTGCAATATTTATTAATTTATCTTATAGTAATTATGATTTTTTTAATATATTGAAGATATTTTGTGCCAACTTTCCGTAACTCGTTGATTTTGCTTATGTTTGTAGGTAAAATAAAGAAAAAAAGTGAATGAATATGTCTACGCAGCTATTATATAATGATTTCCCTACTTTTCTGCGGAAATATTTTCCTTACAAAGTACAAAAGATTTCATTGAATGCAGGTTTCACTTGCCCTAATCGTGATGGAACAAAAGGATGGGGCGGATGTACGTATTGTAATAACCAGACTTTTAATCCGGATTATTGTCGGACAGAGAAATCTGTTACTACCCAGTTGGAAGAAGGCAAATGTTTTTTTGCCCATAAATATCCGGAAATGAAATATTTAGCCTACTTTCAGGCTTATACCAATACGTATGCGGAGTTGGAAGGCTTGAAGCGTAAGTATGAGGAAGCATTGGCGGTGGATGGAGTAGTCGGGCTGGTGATTGGTACGCGTCCCGATTGTATGCCGGAAAGCTTGTTGCGTTATCTGGAAGAATTGAACAAACATACGTTTCTCATGGTAGAATATGGGATCGAAAGCACTTGTGATGAAACCTTGAGACGTATTAACCGGGGGCATACTTATGCAGATACAGTAGAAGCTGTGTGCCAGACAGCGGCCTGTGGTATCCTGACAGGTGGACATATCATCCTCGGGCTTCCGGGAGAAACGCATGATACAATGGTGGCGCAAGCGGAAATTCTTTCCGATCTGCCTTTAGCTACGCTCAAAATTCATCAGTTACAGTTGATCCGTGGTACGCGAATGGCACATGAGTATGACGTAACTCCTGCTGACTTTCATTTGTTTAGTGAGGTTGAGGAATACATTGATCTGGTGATTGATTATGTAGAGCATCTCCGTCCGGATATGGTTGTGGAACGCTTTGTTTCCCAATCTCCTAAAGATTTATTAATAGCTCCGGACTGGGGATTGAAAAATTATGAATTTGTAGCTCGTTTACAAAAAAGAATGAAAGAAAGAGGTGCTTATCAAGGTAAGAAGTATAGGGATTCGGAAAAAAGGATTATTTTTGCAGACGATAAACTTACCACTTAATAAACAGCTGTTTTGCGGAGTATAGAATAGTGGAAGAAATATTTAATGGATTTGAAAGATGGAAAGTAAAACAAGAATTAAAGGAAATGTCCACTATGTGGGAGTAAATGACCGTAACAAGCACAGATTTGAAGCGATGTGGCCATTGCCCTATGGAGTTTCATATAACTCTTATCTGATTGATGATGAAATGGTGGCATTGGTAGATACGGTAGATATCTGTTATTTTGAAGTCTACTTGCGTAAAATCAAGCAAGTGATTGGAGAACGTCCCATTAATTATTTGATTATAAATCACATGGAACCGGATCATTCGGGATCTATCCGATTGATTAAACAACATTATCCGGAGATTATCATTGTGGGTAATAAGCAGACATTCGGTATGATTGAAGGTTTCTATGGGGTAACCGGTGAACAATATCTGGTAAAGGATGGTGATTTCCTTGCTTTGGGACGTCACAAACTGCGTTTTTATATGACTCCGATGGTGCATTGGCCGGAAACGATGATGACTTTTGATGAAACGGATGGAGTTCTTTTCTCCGGCGACGGATTCGGATGTTTTGGTACGGTGGATGGCGGATTCCTGGATACTCGGATTAATGTAGATAAGTATTGGGGAGAAATGGTCCGTTATTACTCTAATATCGTTGGTAAATACGGAAGCCCCGTGCAAAAGGCTTTGCAGAAATTGGGCGGACTTCCCATTTCTGCCATTTGTTCTACTCACGGACCGGTATGGACGGAGAATATTGCAAAGGTGATCGGTATATATGATCGTTTGAGCCGTTATGATGCGGATGAAGGTGTTGTTATTGCTTACGGAAGCATGTATGGAAATACGGAGCAGATGGCGGAAGCTATTGCTGAAGAGCTTTCTGCACAGGGGGTTAAGAATATCGTTATGCATAACGTGACAAAGAGTCATCCTTCTTATATTATAGCGGATATTTTCCGTTATAAGGGATTGATTATCGGTTCTCCTACGTATAGTAATCAGATATTCCCGGAGGTGGAAGCGCTGCTTTCAAAGATTCTGCTGCGTGAGGTGAAGGGACGCTATTTGGGTTACTTCGGTTCTTTCGCATGGGCAGGTGCAGCGGTGAAACGTCTGGCGGAGTTTGCTGAAAAGAGTAAATTCGAATTGATCGGTGATCCGGTGGAGATGAAGCAGGCGATGAAAGACCTGACTTATACCCAGTGCGAAAATCTGGCACGTGCCATGGCAGACCGTTTGAAGAAAGATCGTTAAAACAGTGAATGAGATAATTTATTAACTAACCTATAAAACAATCGACTTATGAGACTTATTATTCAGCCGGACTATCAGTCCGTATCTCTGTGGGCTGCACATTATGTTGCCGCTAAAATAAAAGCTGCCAATCCAACCCCCGAAAAACCATTTGTGTTGGGCTGTCCTACCGGATCATCTCCTCTGGGCATGTATAAAGCTTTGATTGACCTGAATAAGAAAGGAATCGTTTCCTTCCGGAATGTGGTAACATTCAACATGGACGAATATGTAGGATTGCCGAAAGAACATCCGGAAAGCTATTATTCTTTCATGTGGAATAACTTTTTCGGTCATATCGATATCAAACCGGAGAATACGAATATTCTGAATGGTAATGCTCCTGATTTGGATGCAGAATGTGCTCGTTACGAAGAAAAGATCAAGTCATATGGTGGCATTGACCTGTTTATGGGCGGTATCGGTCCTGACGGACATATTGCGTTCAACGAACCGGGATCTTCATTGACTTCACGCACTCGTCAGAAAACGTTAACAATGGATACCATCATTGCTAACTCCCGTTTCTTTGATAATGACATCAACAAAGTTCCTAAGACTTCTTTGACAGTGGGAGTGGGTACTGTGCTTTCTGCAAAAGAAGTGATGATTATTGTAAATGGTCATAACAAAGCTCGTGCTTTGTATCACGCTGTAGAAGGTGCTATCACACAGATGTGGACAATCAGTGCATTGCAAATGCATGAAAAGGGTATTATCGTTTGTGATGATGCTGCTACGGCGGAATTGAAAGTGGGTACTTACCGTTACTTTAAAGATATCGAATCTGCTCATTTGGATCCGGAATCATTGATTAAGTAAGATTCTATCCTCTGAATGGATTCCATCAAAAGAATGGGCTGCTTCCGTATCGAACGGAGGGCAGCCCTTTTTTTGATAGAAAGATTGATTCCGGTGGAAAGATATTAATTCTCTTCCAGCCATCCTTTCCCTTGCCGGATGATTTCCGGCTCGTCGTCGGTACATTTCACTACGGTAGAAGGTTCTATACCTCCGATACCTCCGTCAATGACCAGATCAACGATGTCACCGAACTTCTCATCTATCAGTTCGGGATCTGTCATATATTCCAAGTCCTCATGCTCTTCGTAGGGCAGTGTGGTAGTCATAATGGGAGCATCCAGCAGGCGTGCGATTTCGCGGATGATGTTATTATCCGGCATACGGATACCCACTTCTTTCCGGTTGCGGAAGATTTTGGGCAACCGATTGGTTCCGTTCAAAATAAAAGTAAATGGCCCCGGAAGATTATGCTTCATCAGCTTGAAGATATTATTGTCTACTTTCGCATATTCGCTGATGCTACTCAAGTCATAACAGATGATAGACAGGTTGTTCTTTCGAGGGTCTATCTCTTTGATCCGGCATATCCTTTCTATGGCACGTTCCTTCAAACCATGACAGCCGATGGCGTACATCGTATCAGTGGGATAGATAATCAGTCCGCCGTCATTCAGGATATCGATGATTCGTTGTAAATCCTGCGGGTTATTATTTTTGTCATATAGCTTCAGAAGCATAATTCATTCTCCTTCTTTCTTATTTGAGTTTCTTTTTTAAGAAATCCAGTGCCTTTTCTGCAGCCTTCTCTGTCACCTTTTGTTTGATTGAGTCCTTATTGGCGGTAGCGGCAGAGTCCAGTCCCAGTTTCTGTCCGAGTTTGCTGATAGCTTCATCGGCTACAGCTTCGACAGCTTGGTTTGCCATGCTTTTAGTATCGACGCTGACTTTCGGAGAGGTAAATGAACCGCCGATCTTCAAGTCGAGAGTCATTAGTTTAGAGATATTGCCTACAGATGCGGGCAGCTTCACTTTTCCGGAATAGTCGATGGTTTGATCGAGGCCTGTGCTACCGGAAAGATTCAATGTGTAGTCTCCCATCTTGATATCGAACGGTTTGGTTTCTACGCGTCCGTCTTTGATGGTGAAATCCAGTGTCATATCTTTCACCTTCATGTCTTTCAGACTTGGCTGTTTAACGGCATCGGCTATCTCGTCAATTGCTTTCACTCCGCTTAAACTAAGATCACGGGTGGAAAGGCTGCCATCACCTTGCATTGTATTCAGTACAGGGCTCATGGTTGCATCCAGATCTGTCAGTACATTGATGCTTCCGGAGAAATTACCTTTCAGGTTTTCGAAGATAGGAGCCATCTTCTGCACCATATCCAACTCTTTGTAAGCTTGTGCGAAACCGATATTGGAGAGTTTGAATCCGGCTTTCATTTCCGGCTTCTTTACGTTGGCAGTGGAGTAGTAGCCGTTCATGACCACGTTGCCACCCATGGTGTTCATGGAGAGATTTTTCATATCCACTTTGCCATCTTTTATCACAAGCTTACCGTTCATATTATTGAAAGACATCTTATCGAATAACACCTGTTTCAGGTTAGCGTCCATTTGGAAGTCGATGTTGCGGGGAACTTCCATAATACCCGTGGCAGCTGTAGCTACGGAGTCGGTAGACGCAGTTTCTGATGCAGTCGTTTCATCCGCAGAAGCGGTCATGAAGTCGTTCAGATTAAAATAGTTGGAACGGATATTCAGGTTCCCTTTCAATGTAGTACCCTTCAATGCGTAACCGATATAGTTTTCAAACCTGCTGTCGGCTGTGATATCATTCTTCCCGATGTTGACGGTTGTTTCGCTCAACTGGAGGTATTTCGGGGTGAAAGTGAAGAGGGACTTCTTGATTTCTACGTCCGGCATATCTTTCATTTTGAGTTTCATACCCGTCAGTCCGATAGTGCCCGAAGCTTGCATACGTTCGTATTCCTCTTTTTCGATATAGGAAAGTCGTCCCGACATTTGCATATCAGCATCAATGGTACCGTTCAACTCCATGTCTCCAAGTGGATAGACTTGTTTGATCATGCCTAAGTTGAGAATCCCTTTAGCTTCAGCTTTAAAGTCCGGATCGCTGACCGGCGTTTTCACATTAGCCGTCAGACTAAACGGATTTCCGGCAAGACGGAAACTGAAAGGATTGATATTGACCGTAGTCAGGTCGATATTTCCTCCCGGGTTCTGGACGTTGGCACTGATATTGATTTGATCCACTCCTGCCGGTAAGGCCGGATAGCGGAACATGGCATTCTTGACTTGCATATCAATGTTGAATGCAGGAACGGTGTCGCCTTGCAAGATACCTTTCGCCGTTGCGGTAAGCGTAGCGGTTCCGTCTGTTTTCAGACTGGAGAATTCCGTTGCATAAATGGCTGGAATCAGTGACAAGATTTCCTTAAACCCGATATCGTTCGTGTTAAGTTTCAAGTCCATGTCGATAGCCGGATCTTTCAAAGCTACCCAACCGTCGATACCTGCCTGAATGGCGTTGAGGCGGATAGTGTTGTCTTTTAATGTGTATTTATTATTGGCAAGGTCGGCATCCACATCCATTGTTGCGGAGATATTGGCATTGGCAAGGAAAGGGATTCCATTCATCTTGTAAGTAAGTGATTTGGTTTCCGCCTCCAGTTTCAGAGTAGTACGGTCACTTCCTAAGTCTCCGGCGCAGATTGCGTTAAAGTCGCGGATATCAGCATACATCTTCCCTTGTTGATCGTCATAAATCAGGTTCATGTTTTTGATAACAAACCGTTGTAGCTTCACTTTGAAAGGAGAAGATGCTGCTTCTTCTGAAACAGGAGTTTCGGCAGTTGCTGTTGTATCCGGTTTCATGATATCCCAGTTGGCACGTCCGTCCGGCAATACAATGGCATGTAACCGTGTATCTTCAATAAATATTTTAGAAATATCGTAACCGCTATCTCCGAAAAGAGAGAATAAGTTGACTGCGGCAGTAACTTCTCCGGCCTGTACAAGGGTGTCATTGGCGAATTCACCAGTACCTTTCAACCAGAAATCTTCGAGAGTGACAGAAGCCTGTGGAAAGTTACGGAACAGGCTAATGTTAAGGTTCTTAAAGTCAAATTGTGCATTAAGCATTTTGTTGCCTTCTGTTTTTACAATGTCGGCTATCTTTCCCTGGAAGGCGAAAGGAAGAAGGAACATCAGAATGATGATGACTCCTACTGTGATAGCTGCGATTTTCAAACCTTTTTTCATTTGCTTCTATTTTAAGAGTTTGAGATATTACAAAGAACAAAACTAATAAAAGTTTTTGATTAATAGTACCTCGCTCTTGAAAAACATGTCATTATTAAACAACAATAAGATTTGGATATAAAGAAAAATAATGAATACATATCTCTTCGCTAAATAATTTCACCACAGAGGACACGGAGGACACAGAGTTCTTTTCTCTCTTTCTACAAGTAAAACAGAGCGATAAATACGTGAGAAGCTGTGTTACTCTATAGTGAATAAAAAATATTAAACCTCTGTGTCCTCCGTGTCCTCTGTGGTGAACTCATAAATGAGCATTTACCTCATTTCGGTATTGAATTAACTTCGCCAAAGGGGCTGTTTTATTTCCCTTTTTTCTTTTTGAGTTCTTCCGCAATTCTCCATTGCAAAGCAGCTTCCCCTTCTTTACCTACCTTCAACAGGGCATCCCCGAATAGTTCATGTGCTCCGGCATGTTCCGGTTTCAGACTTGTTGCTTTGTCCAAATCTGCAATTGCTCCTTCTGTATCTTCCGTTTTTAATCGAAGTTTTCCCCGATTATAAACAGCCTTGAAGTTTGCGGGATGGAGGTTGACTGCGATGTTGAAGCAGTTTTCAGCGTCAAAATATTCTTTATTGTTGAAGAGGGTGATGCCTTTTCTCACCCAGGCGTCCACATAATTAGGGTCGAGGCTAAGGGCTTTATCGTAGTTGGCGAGGGCAGCGCGTATATCGTGGGCTTGGGTAATACATTCGTTACCCATTAATAGATATTCATGGGCATATTGTCGTATGCGTTCCTGTTGTTCACGCATTTGTTCTTTGAGTTTTTTATTTTGCTCTTTTAGCGTATTGATGATACCGAGCTTGCGGCGGATTAAACGGCGGGGAACAGGTTTTTCAATATCGTAGCGGGAATGGATAGCACGAAAAAACTGTTCCAGGCATTCTTCCATGTCTCCTTTATCGAAAGCGCGTGAAGCGGCGGCGTATTGCACATCGGCCTGTGCTTGTTTCAGAGCTTTGTCGATAGCCTGGCGGTCGTTGAAGCGTCCGGCAAAGTTTACGATTTCGGGGCGGACGAAGACGTCGGCACGGTTAATAGGTTTTTTGAGCTGAATACCGTCCAGTGAGGTACAACGGCTTAGTGCCACGTATGCTTGTCCACCTGCAAATACACCACCTGTGAAGTCGATGACTACACGGCTGAAAGTCAGTCCCTGACTCTTATGGACAGTGATGGCCCAAGCTAACCGGATGGGGTATTGGGTGAAGCTGCCTAAGACTTCTTCTTCTATTTCTTTGGTCTTTTCGTTGTAGCGATAACGGATATTGCGCCATGACTCACGCTTTACGTCACACTCTTTTCCATCATCGGTGATAACATAGATCGTTTCTTCTTCCTCATCAATTCCGGCAATGACACCAATGGTACCGTTTACCCACCTGCGGTCGAAATCATTTTTAATAAAGATGATTTGTGCACCGGGTTTCAGTACGAGTTCTTGTGAAGTGGGCAAACTGCTTTCGGGGAAATCTCCTTCGATGACTCCTTCAAAAGTAATGGAGTCGCCGGGAAGTTCTGCCAGTTTCTTTTCGTTGATAGAGTCTACCGTATCTCTGCGGGTGGCCAAAGTGATATACATATCAGCTTCCGATTCTTCTATCTGACTTCCATAACGGGTGTTCAGTAGTTGCAGATCGGCCGCTCCGGCTGTATTGTTCCGGATATGGTCGAGGACACCGACAAAAACGGGGTCTGTTTGACGGTATACTTTTTGAAGTTCGATGGATACCAGGTCTATCTGACCGAATACTCTGGCAGAGAAAAAATAGGGAGTAGGATAGAAGCGGTTCAATATTTCCCGTTCGTCGTTCTTTACGACGGGTTCCAGTTGGAATACGTCGCCTACTAATAACAGTTGTTTTCCTCCGAAAGGTTCGCGCAGATTGTGAGAGTATACACGTAGGATTCGGTCGATGGCATCAATGATATCCGCCCTTACCATTGAAATTTCGTCGATGATGACCAGTTCTATTTGTTCCAACAGCTTCCGATGAGGCTTGGTGTATTTGAAAAATTCATGGATACGACCACGCTGGAGACTCAAGTTCGGGTCATCCGGCAGCAGCGGATAGAAAGGGAGTTTGAAGAAACTGTGCATTGTACTTCCTCCGGCATTGATAGCAGCGATGCCTGTCGGGGCGAGTACAACATGTTTCTTTTTTGGTGTTTTCGCAGACGTAACGCAGGAATGTAGATTTCCCTGTACCCGCTTTCCCGGTCAGGAAAACCGATTGACGCGTATATTGAATCAGATTCAGGGCGTCCTGAAACGCTGCGTTATTGGTGTCTACACTCATAATCAGATAATACCAAAATGCTTCATTGCCTTGCTGATGCCATCCTCGTCAATGGGAGCTGTCACATAATCGGCAGCGGCTTTCACATCCTCTTTGGCTTGTCCCATGGCTACTCCGATGGCTGCATGGCGGAGCATGCTGATGTCATTTCCTCCGTCTCCGAAAGCCATGGTATCTTCGAGTTTAATATCAAAATAGCGGATTATTTCATCAATGCCCTTTTGCTTGGTGTCTCCTTTGGCGGTCACATCGGCAAATGCAGGATACCACCGGCCTATCTCGCAGGTAGGAATAGACGGACGGATTTCTTTTTCTTCCTCTTCCGTGATAAAGGGTGTCATTTGGATGACTTCCTTGCTGGTTGCCTCCTCGAAAGATACAGTCGGAATCACATTCACGTGCAGGAAATCATAGAATATCTTTTTCACCATGTCATCAGGTTGGCAGACAGAGATATTATGTTCTTCTACAAAAATGCAGGGAACACCTTTTTTCTCGCAGAAATCTCCCATCGCTTTTACTTCGTCTTGGGGGATGGCACTTTTATAGATTACCTGTTCCCCGACAAAGCAGTAAGCCCCGTTCATGGTAATATATCCATCGATCAGATTCCGGTCTTGCAATTCGGAGAGGTTGTTGATTATGGCTTTCGGACGTCCTGTAGCGATAAATATCTTCAGTCCTTTTGCACGGGCGGCTTCTAGTGCCTCAATGGTAGACGACGGGATGCGGTGAGTTTCAAAACTGACCAATGTTCCGTCTATATCAAAAAATAATGCTTTCGTCATAAATTCTTTTTTGAATGGAGTACAAAAGTACTATTTTTCTATGTAAATAGCAATTAGGAGATTTCTCTTATGCTTTTTTTAAGTCTCTACTCTTATCGATAGGAACGCAATTATTTAAAAGTGCCTAATAAAATCATTAGTTATAATAGGGTCCTTTATTCTTTTGAAGGAAAAAGAGTTTCCCAAGCATGACATTAAATCCTTATTCTTCTAACGAATTTTCCTTATACTTCTCTCCATAGAGTTGCTGGTACTCCTTTTGGAAACGGTCATAAACACTTTGTGCGTATGCTTTCTGCCCAAGTTTCTTGAGTGCTTTTATTTTGAAGGTCAATGCCGTTTCACTCATTCCATCGAACGAAAAAAGCACATCGGACAATACGATAACCTTTCTGGCTTCATTATTCGCTTCTACGATAGGAAGCAGTTGCTCGATGATCCGGATGAAAAGTTCATCATGGTTAATTTTGATATTGCCAAACCATTCGTAATGTACAAAAGTAGGCAATAAGGTGCCTCGTTGCAGCAGGCCGATAAGTTGCTTCACCTCTTCTTCTTGTTCTTGAGGTGAATGAACCTGTTGCAGTATTTTTGCTATATTCAAGGCTTTGAGATAGTCACAGTAGAAATTATCTCCATACACAATCTTCCATTTGTCGTTTAAGAAAACAAGTTCCACTCCCTCTAAATCAGTTAGAATGTTCCGCAGATGGTTGATTGTGACGTTACGTATATTCTTGGCAGAGGTCGTAGTCTTCTCTGGCCAGAGTTGGGCGGACAGCTTATTAGTACTGATCCCCTCCTGACCGTCGTGTGAATGAAGCAGTACGAGGACAAACATTTGTTTTATTTTCGGACCGAAACGATAAGCAATTTCGTTGCCTTTGGCATCGAATACCTGAAAATCTCCAAACAGATAGACAGCATTGACCTTTATCGGAGTACTGGCCGATGCATCTATTGGAGATTGGGGTTGAGGAACATTACTACCATCGGCACTCTTCTCATCGACAGGTATACCATCTTCAGGAACGCTCGGTGATACTACCTCTTGTGTACTACCTCTTTTTCTATGCCGATAATAAGCAAAACAAAGAATCAGCAAAAGTACGACTCCTCCGATTATATAATAAAGGTTAGCTCTGCCTGCTTCGTTGTCGTCGTCCGTATCCCATTTTTTAAGCTCCTGATAAGTAATAGGAGGAGCATTCAACTTATAGACACCAATCTTCGCTTTCGGATTATTATCTTCGCTATACCGGATGACGGCATATAATTCATTGTCCTCCGGATTACTGAACAGATAGGCTGTTGACAGAATACAGTTTGTTTGAAAAACGATCTCGTTGGAGACAATGGCATGTTCTCCTGTCTTCACGTCAAACCGATGCAAAGAGGCATTCGTTGTTTTCCGGTCTATGCACAAAAGATAAATACACCCTTTTTTACTGTCGAACACAAGCCCGCGGGT
Organism: Bacteroides sp. BFG-637; assembly: GCF_024793605.1. NCBI lineage: Bacteria > Pseudomonadati > Bacteroidota > Bacteroidia > Bacteroidales > Bacteroidaceae > Bacteroides > Bacteroides sp. BFG-637. The sequence continues at coordinate 3,155,182 of NZ_JANUPD010000002.1, forward strand.
CGGAATAAAGTAATTGTCGGGAAACGCTCTGCTCCACAATTTCTTGACGGTACGCTTGGAAGTATCAAACAGATATAGGTCGCAGAAGAAATCCTTGCCAAGCTCCTGTTTGCCCGTTTCGTTACCCACTCCTCCGAATACGAAAAAGCTTCCCTCCACAGGACCTTTACCTGCTACGGTGTGCATACGGGGATAAATGACATCGCCCGTAAATTGTATCTCCTTCCATGCTCCATGATCGAAGTCATACTGATAAGTCAGATTTGAATACTGGTAGTTTCCATATCCGCCGAAAATATAGAGCGATTGGCTTGCCTGATCGAAAAAGTAAGCATGATGGTGCAACGGATTGGAGAATTGAGGAGAAACGATACGGGTGGGCAGATCCTTATCCGAAATAGTGGAGAAGAAAGGACCGGTTTGTCCGCCAATATCCGCTAAGTTATAGAAATAAGTCTCCTGCTTATCCGGGTTATAAATAGCCTCCCCCGAATATCCCGTTTGCGTGCCCACCGTTTCTTTGGGGTATTCGGTCAGTTTCAGCGTGTTGATGTCGAACTTACCTATATTATTATCACCTACAACTAATATCTGTCGGTCCGGTTCGTCAAACGCTATCCCGGCAGCCGCCGAACTGGTGAACGTACCTATTTCCTGCCAAAAGAACTGTTTATTAATCTGCCATGTGGGATGGACCACTGTTCCGTGCAACTTGTTACCTGCCTCATGCACCAAATTCCCATCCGACTCCGTGAGCGGGAACAGGAAAGAATGAGAAGCCTCATCCCGCACCATGATATTTTTAATCACCATGACAGGCACTTCCGGAATCGCCTTGATATTGGCACCGAAGATAATATTTGCCTTAGACGGATTCGGAATAGTAATACCATCGAGCGAGTATTTCTGCCCGTCGATAGTCACTTCCGCTTTCTGGTGCTGAAAGTCCAACCGCGTTTCTACGTGTAGCCATTTGCGCGCACCGATAGTTTGGGGCGAAACGGGTATTTCGAGAAATTGTTTTTTATCCGAAAGGCTGTTGATGACAAACGATGAACTGCTCTTATCGCGACCGATATAAGCAAAACTATATGGCGCGGCCTTATCCTCATACACCCATATCTGTCCGAAACTCTCATGGCTAAGGATAGATAAATCGAAAGAGATCGTTACAGAATTGGTGAATGAAATATCGTTTCCACTGAATAAGTCTAAATAAGTCTGGGGAGTTTCTCTTGAAAAGAGCAGTCCTGCCCCTTTTAGTGGTTGAAAAGAAAGAGCAAATATGGCAATGAATATAAAAAACTGGTATGTTCTCTGCATAATTAAACGACGTTTTAGAAATGCGTTTCAATGCAAAGTTAGAAATTTCCCTCATGTATTCCTAATAATTCAGTTTAATTCTCTTGGGTGATTGCCTGACATCTACCTTTTTATGGGGTGATTAATGAAATAAAAAGCGCACTAATCCGAAAATTAACCCCTTTTTTTTGCTTCGACCCTATTTTTGTGTCATCGAATTGATGAACCTATATAATACTGATTAGAACATGATGCATATTTCTTCTGACATTGCTTCCCGTCGCTCCCTTTTGTTGTCCAATCATTTTGCTTTTGGCGTGTGTCCTGTCATTGGCTGTAATTCCCATGCATTTAATTATTCTGGAATTACAGATATGTTTCCTAAACTGATGCATGGAATGGAACGTTCCCTGCAAATTCATCTATGAACGGAACTTCGACACCGTTCGATAGCAGATGAACACATTTGCACGAAAAAAAGCCCTTTTCGGGTAGGATTAATAAAATAAAAGTGGGAGGTAACCTATAAATTAACCCATATATTATAGGCTCCCGGATATCTTTGTCTATATAAACTAATGCCACGATGAAAAAGAAAAATCTAATTAAAACACTCTTCTTAATAGGAATGCTGCTGGGAGGAACCATCTCACCGGTCGTTGCTTCCTCTTCACCGGATAACTGGTGGCCTGTTCAGAAAAGGCCCGGTTACATCTTGAAATGTACACTGTCCCGTCCCGGTGATATTCGTGAGATGAATGTCGCTCAATCCTTATGCGGACTTGCCGCGCAAGCAGTAAATGAGGGTATCGGCAACGAGGGACTTTGGGTTGAGAATCGTACACCGGATTATCAGTTGTATTATAAAGCCTGGCTGAAACGCCTCAAAGTAAAGGAACGGGGTTCCCTGAATACTTGGGAAGTCGTGAAACGCTTTCAAAAGCAAGGCTATATAAAAGGTTACATTCTATATGATTATAACCGGAAAGACAACTCCATCAATCTGGCAACTGCACAAGCCGGCATCCTGAAAGGGATTCTGGTAGATATAACGCTGGAAGAACAGGCAAAAGCATCCGGCTTGAAGAAATTGTATGACGCCAGCAAGGAGAATCTGACCCAGTCCTGGTTTGACGAACACAAATCCCGAATGAACAATAATTTCATCGTTCTGACCAATCCGTCGATAGCCAATAATCGTGATTATGCCATTGCCCATAAGGGAATGGTTTATTACGGAGTGGACGAATTACTGGATACTGTACTGGAGTGGGTACGCCCCTTGTCACCGGTGATAGGCTGGAATAGCGGCCCGGAATTTCAGCACATCGCCCCCTGTTCCCATTGGGGATTAATTAATACAGCTTCCGACTGGTGCATGAATCTGGCCATGCTCTCCATCACCGGCAACGAAAAAAAAAAAGGATTAAAACTGTTAATCCGGCCCGGATAAATTGGGAATCTGATGCAATTTATCATTCCTTTGTGATGAGCGACGGAGATAATATGCAGTGGACATTGGGTAGTTTTATCAATAATCCTGACTTTTGGAGTAACGAACATAATGGCAAGATTCCCATGTCATTCACTACGTGTATGGTCAACCTGTCAATGGCTGCTCCCGATGTGCTTAATGTACTGATGAACAGTCAGCCACGGAACGTATCGCTTGCCGAATATGGCGGCGGATACTATTACCCCGACCTTTTTGCTTCAAAGCGCGCCGACAGAGAGGGACTGTTGCGGAGTTTTGCCCGTATCGTGAATGTGCACATGCAAAAGATGGGTATCAAAGCATTTGGTTTCATTTGTCATAAGATAGATTCGAAAGAAGCTCTGGATGCGTATCGTGTCTTTGCCGAAGAATTGGAGGGAATAGCCGGAATGCTTGCCGTGCAGTATTCTCCCTATAATGGCGGATATGGTAAAGTGTTTTGGATGAAAGACCGGAAAGGGAACGATATTCCGGTGATTTCCGCACGCGGACAGATATGGGCTAACCAGGAAAAAGAAAAGTCCGGTACTCCCTCCCAGATTGCAGCAGTAATTAATGAAGATGCGACGAATAAAATTCCCGAGGGTGAGATAGCGTGGACCATTGTTCATGCCTGGTCGCGCTTTGAGAAAGAGTCGAAAGACAGTATTGTCAGTGCGCCGCAGAACAGCCGTTCGCCGAGAGGAGTGACTCCCGTGTACTGGTGTAAGCAATTGCTGGACAAAAAGGTACAGGTAGTGCCGGTAGATGAGTTGCTTTGGCGGTTAAGAATCAAACACGTCAATAGAGATTCTGCCATAAATTCTAATTGAAAAACATTAAAGTATACACATATATGGAAATTAACAGACGAGATTTCATTACTAAAATGTCTGCTATTGCAGCATTGAGTGTCCTGCCTTCGTCATTTGTAGCCGCTATGGGCAATGAGAAGGTAGAGAAGGCCAAGCCCAAGTATCCAACATTGAAATGTGATGTGGTGGTAGTCGGAGCCGGTCCAGGTGGAGTGCCTGCCGCCATTGCGGCAGCCCGTCAGGGAGCTAAAGTAATATTGCTGGAAGAGGATAATATGCCTGGAGGAGCCCCGGTCGATATGTATGTTCCCTTTATATGCGGTGGTCCCGGGGTGGGAGTGTTTCAGGAGATGATTCAGGTATTGAATGCAAAACACACCATTGGCGGGCGTACTTGTGAGACGTTCGGAAAAACAGGCAGTGACGGAAAGAATCACTGGTGGATGCCCGGTTCTTATGCGGAAGTGATTTATCAGCTTCTCGAAAAAGAAGAAAACATCACGCTGATGTGCGCAGCACCCGTTGTAGGAGTAAAGGTCAAGACCTCCGGCAACAGAAACCAGGTGACCGGAGTGCGTATCATGCGTAATGGCGATTATCAGGATATTGATGCGGCAGTTACCATAGATGCCACCGGCAACGGACTGATTGCCGATATGGCAGGATGTGAATATATGTTTGGCAGTGAAGCCAAGAGCGACTACAACGAGCCCGTAGGCATCGAAGTGGCCGATGGTAAGGTGCAGCCCTGTACCTGGATGCTGATTAGTGAAAGAATCAAGCGCAATGCCATACTACCTATTGATAAACTGAAAGGTAGCAGTGCTGTGGAAGATAACCTGAATCGTTGGGTGAAAGCCGACGATAAGGAGGATATGATCCGGAGAGACGCCGGCATCTATCTGCACTGGGGACGGACTGTATATTGCAAGGATACCCGCGACCCTCTGTTGCTGGCACAAGCCCAGCAGGAAGCACTGGAACGCCTGCAGGAAAACCTCGAAATCTGGCACGAAGCCGGCTACGCAGTACATCTGGCTCCTAAGTTGGGCGTGCGCGAAGTGCGCCGTATCAAAGGCGAGTACGTGCTTACAGCCAATGACTTGATTGCCGGAACGATGCACGATGATGTGATAGCCCACGCACACTATTCGTTCGATGTATGGGGAATGAAAATTCCCGAAGAAATGAAGCATATCGGCCCTTACGGCATTCCCTATCGCAGTATTCTGCCAACCAAGACCGAGGGGTTGCTCACTGCCGGACGTATCATCAGTGCGACACGCATTGCGCACAGTTCTCTTAGAGTGCAGCCTATCTGTTCCAACATTGGAATGGCAGCCGGTACGGCAGCAGCTATGTCCGCCTTGAATCAAACCGGACTTCGTTCCATAGATATCAAACAACTACAAGACCGACTTGCCTCAATGGGGCTTTTCGATGGTTTAAAAAAGAAATAAGCGTACGACTATGACAATGAATAGAAGACAGTTTTTGAAGAACATGGGAATAGGCGCTGCTGGTGCAGCTTTGCCCGGAGTCTCCATGTTTGCTGCGAATGAAGCGATGAATCCCCAAGATAAATCCCTGTTTAAATTGCCCGAATTGCATTGCGATGTGATTGTAGTGGGTGCCGGACCGGCAGGTATACCTGCTGCCGTTGCTGCTGCCAGAGAGGGGGCCAAGGTGATTTTACTGGAAGAAGATATGATGCCCGGAGGAGCTCCGGTGGATATGTATGTCACATATATGTGCGGCGCACCCCGTGTCGGTGTATTTATCGACATGGTGCGCGAACTGAACCAGAAACATTCACTAAGCATTACCCCCAGCAACACGTTCGGACAATGGGCATGGGATAATAAGCAGCATTGGTGGTTGCCGTCGTCATTTGCGCAAGTCGTTTACGGCATTATGAAAGCGGAAAAGAATATCACGTTGATGTGTGGTTCACCGGTTGTGGATGCAGTGGTCGAGACAAAAGGCAACAGAAACAGAGTGACCGGCGTCTGCGTGATGCGTCAGGGTATGTTGCAGAAAGTCTCCGCTCCGGTTACCATCGACGCCACCGGTACCGGACTATTGGCAGCCAAAGCCGGTTGTGAATACTTCTACGGTAGCGACGCCCGCAAGGACTTCAACGAAAGCATCGGACTCGAAAAGAGTGACGGCAGAGTGCAGCCATGTACCATGATGTACATCAGCCAACGCACCCGCAGCGACGCGGAATTTCCCCGCCACATATTCAAAACCGGTGTACTCGACCACGACCAGGAGAAGTGGGTGACCCAACAGACGGAAGAAGAATTCCGGAAGATAGACTCCGGCATATACCTCCACTGGGGAGCAACGGTAGAATGTACCGACACCACCGACCCGGTATTGGTAGCCGACGCGCATCGCCGTGCCATGAAAAAACTGGAACCGCAATTCGAAGCCCTCAACCAGGCCGGATACGTCACTCATGTAGCCCCGAAAATCGGAATCAGAGAGTGCCGCCGTATCAAAGGAGAATATGTGTTGACAGTAGATGATGTACTGAAAGGAGTGATGCACGATGATAAGATTGCCGATGCCTGGTACTCGTTAGACCCATGGGGAATGAATGTAGACCCCAAAATAAAGAACAGCGTAGGACCTTACGGCATCCCATACCGCAGCTTGATTCCCGTTAATACCGAAGGATTGCTGACAGCCGGACGCATTATCAGCGGAACCCGTCTGGCAATGAGTTCTTATCGGGTGCAACCGATATGTGCAACTATTGGCGAAGCAGCCGGTACGGCAGCAGCGATGGCGGCTTTGCAGAAGACGAGTGTGCGTAATCTCGATGTACGTCGCTTGCAGAACCGCTTGGACGAGAAAGGTCTGTTCGACTGGTATCGTCATGTGAATATGAATGTGAATAATAAACCATGGAAAAAATAAGATAAATATGAACCGTATATTTCTTTTAATATTAGTATCAATTTTTACAGTCTCCACAGCCAGTGCTCAAACCACTTTCCTGAAGAAACTCAAGAAAGGCGAAAAGCAGACTGTTGTGTTTTACGGTGCCAGTGCTGCCATCAATACCTCCAACCGGGCTTGGGTGGACCAGCTTCGTACTAGACTCGAACGCAGATTCCCCGAAAAGATAACGTTCTACAACTGCTCGAAGTCGGGAATCGGCTCTTTCTGGGCAACTGAAAACTTCAAAGACTCCGTATTGAGCCGCAAACCCGATTTATTGATATTCGGCTTTTCGGAAAACGATGCTGTGACCCGTTTCAACAACGCTCCCTGGTATTCGGGAAAGTGTGCGGAATACATGGTTGACAATCTGCGGGCACAGAATCCTGATGCCACCATCGTATTGTATATTCTTTCCGAACGTCCGTTGGGACAATCGGCGGAGACCCGTCCCGAACTGGCAGCATTCAATGCTTCATGCCGCGAAGCAGCCAAAAAGAAAGGTATCATTCTCGTCGATTACTCGGTAGAATTTAATAAAATCTACGACGCCGGAGGAGAAGAAGCATTAAAGCCATATCAGCGCGACGGTATTTTGCCTACCCGCAAAGCGGCACAGGAAATCCTTGTACCGATGCTGTGGGATGCGATATTGGGACGTGACAGTGCAAAGAAGTGATTCATCAGTTGAAAACACATATAGACGAACAGGTTAAAGAATATATCGGCATTGATAAAATACTATGAAAATGAAAAGTTTTATTTATATCATGGGAGTTGCCCTATCGGTAGTTTTCTGCTCTTGCGAAAAACAGGGAGAGCAGGAGCAGGGAACAGAACAAGGGCAGGGAGAGAAGCCGGAACCGGAATCACCCGAAGAACCTCCTTTGGTTGAAAACTGGGATTTGATTGAAATCACGCGTGCCGAAGTGGGAAACAGCAATTATGAAGAATTGCTCTATCTGGCTTCGCTTGCCGGACTTGTGAATCGCAGCAGTCCCGAAATCTTTCTTCACTCCGGTCAGGCATACGCCAAATGGATGACTGAAATGAAAGCCTCCGGTTATACCTTTACGAAGAAAAGACTGTCGGAGATAACTTCTTTGTTCCTGAACAGAGCGAAAGGGTATGTATTGGTGGATGATAAATTGGAGAAAACATACATTGCTGCAAGCCTTGCAGGAGTGCTTGATGCTGTGATACTGACAGCGGCCCTGGCCTCTAAAGCTCCTTATAACAGTCTGCAGAAACTGGCCGACGTGAGGGATAAGGATGAGGCTTGGCTGGCCGACTATATAAAACAACATTCTTCACAATTCAACTTGAATGCGATTGTGAACAACGCTTCTTTCCCGTGGACAATGGTCGATTTTGCCATAGCGAACCGATATCCCTGGTGTAGCAATGCCAAAAGTGACGGTGCTGTGCTGCAAAAGCTTTATTATATGTTGAAACCCAATTCGCCTCATTACGGTTGGGGAGTACCCTATAATCTTGAACGCATGGATGTGCGGTTCGGATGCGAACATAATGGAGTATATACCGTGCCGGGTATCAACACCATGAGCCTTTCCATCCTGTCGTCCAAACAGTTGAAACCGTATGACCGACCGGCTTCGCCTGTGGAAGTCCCGGCACGGACAGGCGTGCATTATGCCACGATCGTATTCAGTGACGGAGACAATACGTCCTATATGCTCGATTTGTTTTCCCGGAATACCTATATCTCGCATCCGCGTGTACATGAGATTCCGCTTACCTGGATGTATCCCCCGACTCTGCGCACCAATATGGTTCCGGTGCACAACTGGTATCAGAAAAACCTGCCGGCAACCAACTGTTATGTCGGGGCATTGTCCGGTGCGGGTTATACATTCCCGTCTCATCATGAGTTTGTAGCCGACTATTTCCGCATGACGAATGGAATGTTGAAAGATTGCGGCATGCAGTATATGGTACTGATGGACGATGCGGAACTATTCACCGGTTCGTCTGCCGGTTCGTATGAAACGTTTATGAAGCGGCACACCGGCAACTTGCCCGATGTGAAAGGATTCTTGTATATGAATTATTTGGGATATGCCAAATGGCAGGGCGCTTATTTCTTTGCAGGAGATGCTCCGGTTGTTTCGTTCCGCTATTTCATGAAGAATGATGATAAGTTTACGGAACCTCATACGCCCGAAACCATCGCTGCGGCTTTGAATTCGGCTCCACGTGACATTAACAGTATAGATGCTTATTCGGCAATCGTGGTACACGTCAATGCTCCGTCCAGTTACACGGTGGAAGATATGCTTGTATTTAAAAATTTATTAAACGAAAATGTAGTATTGGTGAATACGGAACAGTTCCTCGAACTTATCAGGAAGAATGTAAAAGGTAATAGAGGTTAATCCCTCTTTTAACACAGTGGTTAATGCTTTTTTGAGGGTGTTAATCCACGGATTAACCCTAGTTCTAATCATTTCACCCATATATTTGAGAAAAAAACAGTATTCTTTTAGTAACCTAAAAAATTAATACCCAATGAAACAATTCTATTCATTATGTATGATTATGCTCCTGGCATCTGTTCTGGCAATAGATGTTATGGGACAAAAAACGACTCTGACTGTTACCGGTAAAGTAACGGATCTGGAGGGAGACCCACTGTCGGGAGTCTCGGTCGTTGTGCAGGGAACAACGCGCGGCACGATTACCAATATCGACGGAGCATACTCTATAAATGTACCGTCGAAACAGTCGGTGCTTGTTTTCTCGATGATTAGTATGAAAACTGTCGATCATCGTGTAGGCAATAGTACACAGATCAATATTATTATGGAAGAGGACGTGATTGGTTTGGGAGACGTAGAAGTGGTAGCCATCGGTTATGGCTCTATGCGTCGCTCGGACTTGACAGGTTCCATATCATCTATTAGTAAGGATGCATTGAGCGAACGTGCCATTACGTCACTCGAAGATGCTATGAGAGGTAAGGCAGCCGGTATGCAGATTGTGCAGAATGACGGTGCTCCCGGTTCTGATTACACCATCCGTATTCGTGGTGCATCGTCCGTTAATGCTTCAAGTGCCCCGATTTTTGTTATCGACGGTGTGATTTGTGAAGATGCTTCTTCTTTGAATCCGGGCGATGTGGCATCCATTGAAATTCTAAAAGATGCTTCCTCAACCGCTATCTATGGTTCGCGTGGTGCGAACGGTGTCATCATGATTACCACACGCCAGGGAACCAATGATGGAAAAACACGGGTGGAACTGTATGCTAACTTAGGTATGCAGCAGGCAGTACGTCAATTTGATATGCTCAATTCTTCGGAATATGCGTTGATGCGTTATAAGACCGGGTGGAAATACTACCCCTACGGAACCGATCCGTCGACCATGAGCGATGGTATTGTCTATCGTGACAATCCGAACGGTGACGGTAACTATTGGGTACTTCCCGAAAGTTCAACTTATGCAGACTGGGAGTCGTATGGTGCTCCGGGTAGTACGAATACTCAATGGCAAGACCTGATGTTCCGCGATGCCCTGTATCAGGAATATCGTATCAACGTTTCGGGTGGTAATAAGAACACGCGCTATTCGGTATCCGGCGGTTATCTCAATCAGGAAGGGGTAGTAGTAAACTCCGGTTTCGAACGTTTCACAGGAAGAATTAACCTCGTTCAGAAATTGAGTACTAATGTGACTATGACTGCCAATATATCAGGCTCAAGAACTAAAAACTCCGGTTTAGCAACCGGCAGTTCCGATGGTTTGATGGTGAAACTGTTACGTCAGTCGCCTTTGAATTCTGCTACCTCATCCGGTATTACCGAAGGTACAGGCAGTGAAGAGGGGCAGGTTGTTTCTAACCCATACATACAAGTGCGCGATATTACCAACAATCGTTATAAAGACAATCTGACAGCACGTATGCAACTGGAATGGAAGATACTTACCGAGCTTTCTCTGAATGTAGCAGGTACGTATGAAGACAATCATCAGAAAACAGATGTATTTTATCCCGCCAACACCGAACAGGGATTTAAAGCAAACGGACGTGCCATTGTCACTAATGCCGGAATTAAAAAACTCTCCGGAGAAGCATTCCTGACTTATACCAATTCGTGGAAAGGCGGACATCGCCTTAAAGTATTGGCTGGTAGCACGCTTGAAACCTACAATAATAATACGGTGCGTACTGAAACACAGAATTTTCCTTCACTCAATCTGGGGGTAAATGGACTGGGAATGGGTGTTACTCCGCAGATTCCTACCTCCTCAATCGTTGAGTGGAATATGGTGTCGTTCCTGGCACGTGCCGAATACAATTATAAGGAACGTTATCTGCTGACAGCCAGTTATCGTGCCGATGGTTCGTCACGCTTCGGTGCCGGTAATAAATGGGCGGGATTCCCGTCAGTTGGTCTGGCATGGCGTATCAACGAAGAGTCGTTTGTGAAAGACTTAGGAGTTTTCTATAACCTAAAGTTGCGTTTCGGCTATGGTCGCAGTGGTAACACAGCCATTCCTTCTTATCGTAGCCTTTCAACAATCGCTTCTTCATTCTATCCGATGTATGGTTCCGATCTTTCTTACGGTGCCAGCATTGACAGGCCGGCAAACCCGTCATTACGTTGGGAAACAACGGATATGGTCAATCTCGGACTGGATATGTCTTTTTTTAAAAACCGCCTGGCAATGACGGTGGATGTTTATCGTAAAAAAGACCACCGACCTGCTGATTGAAAAGAATGCAGCATTGGCTACGGGATACGAAAAGGGATGGGCCAATGTCGGAGCAGTCCGTAATCAGGGTATTGAGATTACCTTGGATGCTACCCCTATTCTGACTAAGAAATGGAACTGGACCTTGAATGCCAACATCGGCTTCAACCGTTCGAAAGTGCTTGATATCGGTCCTGGTGATGAGATGGGATTTGACCCGGGGGTTATTCCCGGTTCCGGAAACTTTGTCATGATTCGCAAGAATAAGAGTCTCGGGCAATGGTATGGCTATAAGATTGACGGTGTGTATGCTTCACAGCACGAAATCAATGAACAGGGGCTTACCGAAGTGCTCGGACAGAAGATTGCCAGCATACGTCCGGGAGATTATCGCTTCCGCGACCAGAACGGTGACGGTAAAATCACTTCCGCCGACCTCGTATTACTGGGAAGTGGCGAACCGGATTTCACAGGCGGTTTGACGAACACAGTTTCTTATAAGAACCTGTCATTGAGCGTAGCCATGCAGTTCAGTTACGGAGCAACTGTTTTCAACGCCAACCTCCATTCATTGACAAGTGGACGTGACGGTCATAATCAGATTGCTGAAATGAATACCAACTCCTGGTCACCGACACTTTATGATGCAGATGGTAATGTATTCTTTGCCGGTAACAACGAAGCCAAATATCGTATGCCGGGTGGGGTGGCACTCAACTACTGTACATCCAAAATGCTTGAAGACGGTTCATTCCTCCGTATAGGAGACATCACGCTGGCCTACGCACTTGGAAAGAAAGTAGCCAAGAAAGTCGGTATGCAGAACATCAAACTGTTTGCTTCGGTCAAGAACCTTTGCGTATTTACCAAATATACGGGATTTGACCCGGAAGTAAACACTCGTCAGGGACAGACAGGCGACTTGATGCCGAGTCTCGACTACAGTGCTTATCCGCGCAATCGTTCTTATTCTGTTGGTTTCAATTTTATTTTCTGATTTGTTTAACACCCTGAATATTGAATTCCATGAAAAAATATATCATATTATTATTGGCTACTATGTTCCTACTCGGAACTTCCGTTTCGTCTTGTACCAATTTCTTGGAAGAGAAGCCGGAGTCTGAATTCGATGAAGGAACTTTCTATAAGACTGTCGAATCTCTGAAAGTAGGAGCAGTCGGTGCGTTTTCTACGCTGCGCTATATGTATAACGTCGGCACCAATACCCCGTTATTTGTCGGTATGGTGGGTACGGACGAGTGTATGTATCCCAATGAAACGAACCTGCGTGGTTTTATCGACCGCTACACATATACGCCTACCGATGGCTGTATCAAGCAATTCTGGTTTCGCTACTACCGGTTGATTACCGCCTGCAACACTGTTATCTACAAAGCACAGGGAATCGAAGGAGACGCTAAACTTATCAACCGCTATGTAGCTAATGTACGCTTTTTACGTGCATGGGGATATTTCAACCTGGTGCAGACTTTCGGAGCCGTGCCTTTGATGACCGATCATGTGACGGAGCTGACTTACGACATGGGACGTACACCGGTAGCGGAAGTTTATCAACTCATTGAAGATGATTTATTGTTCTGTTTGGGCGAAGATGTTCTGCCTAAAGAGATAGATGGCGGTTGGGCGAATTACTGGGCTGCCAAAACATTGTTGGCAAAAGTATATATTACGATGGCTTCGGCACGTGCCGCCGATCGTGTAGCCGGTTACGAGCAGATTGAACAGACAGATGAAAAACTTTACGGTGATGCATTGGCACTGCTGCAAGATGTAATTACCAATAGCGGACGTGATTTGGAACCTGTTTACGGAGATGTCTTTAAAATTGAAAATAAGAACATCAATAAAGAGACGATTTGGGAAATACAGTTCAGCGCACAGAATCCTTATGGCTCACAATGGCCGAAAGAATACGGTGCCCGTGCAATCAATACCGACGGACAGAAACTTTACGGCGGCTGGCGTACAAATGCCATTGCCGGACAATGCAACCTTAAATATGTTCCCTCATTCTGGAACTATTATGATGCCAATGGTTACGACAAGCGTCGGGAGTGGAATCTGGCCGATTATGTGATTGACTTTGATAAGACCAATAATAGCCCGATAGCACAGAAACCCATGACGGAGCTAAGCGGTAAACCGCAACCCGGAGACAATGCGAAGTCTGTAACGAACAGTGGTGTCATCAAATATCGTTGGGGAGCTACCTGGAAAGATGAACATACCAACTTTGTGTATTCCAACTGTCCGAACAATATCCTCGTACTGCGTTTTGCCGATGTACTGCTAATGTATGCCGAAGCCGATTTGATGTTGAACAATGGTTCACCGTCCGACGAGGGTGTGGAAGCAATGAATCGCATCGTGCAACGTGCCCGCGGATTAAATCAGGGAGTTGCTGTCACTGAAAACGATACCCCCGGATTTGGGAATTACGATACGTATACACTCGAAGATGTATTGTTGGAGCGTGCCCGTGAGTTATGCTTCGAACGCTGGCGTTGGTATGATCTGGCACGTACCGGTATGCTTGAGCACTTCCTGGAAAACCGCAATGGTTTTAGTACGACGAAAACCAGCTTCGACAGTGATAAGAATTATTTGTTCCCCATTCCGTTGAGCGAGATACAGATCTCGACGAATAAAGACGGAATGTATCAGAATCCTAATTATTAATGGGATGGCAATTATGCTTCTTTCTGTTTTACTAAGACGGGATATTGCAGAACTTGATAAAACTAACAGTCTGTCCGGATATTCCCTTGGGGAGATTTAATCGGGCTTTAAAAATCTTGAATCAATGAAACAAATAAAATATTTATCCTTTATCCCTTTTCTGGCTTTTCTCTGCTTGATGACGGGATGTGAAAATGACAAAGATGTGTATCACCCTTATGTCAATGTTCCGCTTACTACGCACAATCCGGTGCTCGTTGAGGGAGAAGTCCTGCATATCGGTATTGGTTTGGACGGTGTGAATTATCGTGTAGAGAGTGATAATGAGGATGTGGTGACTGCCGAGGTGGTTGGCAACGAGATACTGTTGACAGGCGGTGACATAGGTAGCACCATCGTTCGCCTTTCGGATGATAGCTACAATCGTGCTCTCATGACGGTTGAAGTACGTAAACTTCAGGAACTGACACTCGAATCGCTCCCGGAGGGAGTGGAAGTATTGCGTCTGGATAACGACGGCGTTATTCTTCGTGAAATGAAAATCCTGACCGGTAATGGCGGTTATACAGTAACCAATTCTGCTCCTGAAGCCATCAGTGCTGAAATTGTGGAAGATCCCGACGTAACAGGAGGATATAAACTGATACTTGGCGGTAAAGCAAATGTCGATCAGGCAACGGTTACTGTGACAGATTCCCGAAACAAGTCAGCTACTCTTAAAGTGCGGGTGACGAATCCGATTCGTCCTGTTCTGTTTGATAAAGAGGGGACTCTTGAGGGGGAATATGTGTACGAGGGTACGCCTCAACAGATTTCTTTCAATATCACTTCCGGTAATGGCGGTTATACCGTTAAATCTCTGAATGAAGGAGTAGCTACTGTGGCAGTATCCGGCACCACAGTAACTGTAACCGTGGTAGGTGACGGTGGCACAACCATCACTGTGACCGATCAGGAAAAGGAAAGCCGTTCCATAGATTTATGGGTACCGCTCAATCTTGACGACCCGACGCCACGTATTTATTGGGATGGTTATCGTGCCGATATTAACACGGCCGGAGTTTCCAGTACCGGATCTTATGCAACGCCAAAAGATATGTACTGGTATCAACAAAACGGTGAAGTGAAAGATACATACTATGTCTACTTTAACGGTGGTTGGGCAAACAATTTAAATTGTGTGAATGCTGCCAATCGTAATCCGAAGTTTGAAACGACTATCAATGACACTAAGACTTCGTACACAGACAAAGCAGCCTCTGACGTTAAACTGACCGAGTTTATTTTGGAAAAACGCATTGGTACAGGTCCGACGAGCCATCCGCATATCTATTTCATCTCTTTAAAAACAGAAGATGGTAAGCGTGGATTTATAGTGCATCGTTGGAATGAATAATAAATACAAATAGGTTCTTAGTTTTTTTCAGGGTATGAATATGAGGGTCGGATGCTGTATTGCTCCGGCCCTCTATGTTTTGATAGAGCATACAAAATTAGAGGCTGCCTTTCGGTAATACCATGAAAATAACTATCTTTGCTAACTGTTTATTATACACATAACCTAACAACATTATGCAGTATGAACTATAATTTTGATGAAATAATAAACCGTAACGGTACAGATTCCGTAAAATGGGATGCAGTAGAGAGTCGTTGGGGACGCAATGACCTGATTCCAATGTGGGTAGCTGATATGGATTTCCGCACAGCTCCTTTTGTCATAGAGGCTTTGAAAAAACGCCTGGAACATGAAGTACTCGGATATACATTTGCTTGCAAAGAATGGTCGGAGTCTATTATTAACTGGGTGAAGGAGCGTCATGGCTGGACTATCCATGAAGAGATGTTGACTTTCACTCCCGGTATTGTCCGCGGCTTAGCTTTTGTGATCCACTGTTTTACGCAGAAAGGAGATAAGATAATGGTAATGCCCCCTGTTTATCATCCTTTCTTTTTGGTCACTCAAAAGAATGAGCGCGAAGTGGTATTCAGCCCGTTAGTCCTGAAAGATGAACAATATTATATTGATTTTGACCGCTTCCGTCAAGATATTCAAGGATGCAAATTGCTTATTTTAAGCAACCCTCATAACCCGGGTGGACGTGTATGGACGAAAGAAGAACTGTCTCAAATAGCTGACATCTGCTATGAAAGCGGCACATTGGTTATCTCTGACGAGATTCATGCTGACTTAACGCTGCCTCCATACAAACATCCTACCTTTGCTTTGATTTCAGAGAAGGCACGTATGAATTCTCTTGTCTTTATGTCTCCCAGCAAAGCATTCAATATGCCGGGATTGGCAAGTTCTTATGCAATTATTGAGAACGACGAACTTCGTCACCGTTTCCGGACATATATGGAAGCAAGCGAGTTTAGCGAAGGACATCTCTTTGCTTATTTAAGTGTTGCAGCTGCTTACAGTCATGGAACAGAATGGCTGGACCAAGTGATAGCATATATTAAAGGAAATGTGGATTTCACTGAAACGTATTTGAAAGAACATATTCCTGCTATCAAGATGATCCGTCCGCAAGCCTCTTACTTGATCTTCCTGGATTGCCGCGCATTGGAACTCAATCAGGAAGAACTGAATCGTCTTTTTGTAGAAGATGCTCATCTGGCACTGAATGATGGAACAACATTCGGTAAGGAAGGAGAGGGATTTATGCGGTTGAACGTTGCTTGTCCACGTGCTACGCTGGAAAGAGCATTGAAACAGTTGGAGCAGGCTGTAATGGATTTAAAGTAGTCTTTTTAGTCCATTCCCCGGTTCGGAAATAAAATCAATCCGTTCAGGGGATAAAGCTATATTTACTGTCTCACTCTTGCTTTTTACTATTTAATTTTGTATCTTTAGTGCTTCCCATCTTTCCAAAGACAGGTAATCATATTACAAAGTGACCAATATCATCTTATACAGGGCAGACGCATTAAAAATCATTATCCTGTAAAAGTTTTGATAAATATTTTTCATCCCACCCAGCTTTTAGCCTTTTTAGATTCATACTTCCTTTAGTTGTTTTATCCTTCTTCAGGATAGTAAGTGCCATTTTTGTTGCTGCGGAAAAGTTTCTGGCTGCATTTTTGACCTTTTTACTATAGTCTTCTCGAAAGGTAACATCCAGTTGCCAATGCAGATTATTTTCAATAGACCAATGCTGTCTGATGGCAGAGGAAATTTCGTCCGGTTTGGTATTATCCATTGAAGTTACATAGTATCTTACCTCTTGTGTATATTCTCCTGTTGCCACTATTGTTCTTTCCGATTTTATCCCAACAACAGACTTCAGTCCCACAAGTTTCTTTTTAAACATTTTTTCCATTATAGGTCCATAACTAACTACAGTACAAGTTCTTGTCTCTATCCTTCCATGTCCGGTATTTTGAGACACATGCCTGGTGACTCTATTGATTATTTCGTCTTTATCCTGATAATCTTCAATGATCTGTTTGGCCAGTTGATAGTTTTTCTTCTTGTTATCCTTTATAGCTATAATATAATTTGCGTCACGCTCAATGATGGTCCGTGTTATATCTGTCTGGCAGCCCATCGCGTCAATTGTGACAATGCAATCATTGAGATCCAAAGAGTTTAGTAACAATGGAATAGCGGTAATTTCATTACTTTTATCATCCACCTTCACTTGTCCTAAAGAAATTCCATTGGCAGCGGACCATGCGGAAACCATCCATAATTTGAATCCTTCCTTTCCCGTCGTATGTTCTCCGTCACATTTACTTGGACCACGCATAAGTTTGCCATCTATAGCTATAACCCCTTTCACCTCCTGACAGACTTGTTTGACCCAATTACGGAAGATCAACTCAAAATATTCGGGCTTTATGATGCTAAAGAATCTATTAAAAGTATCATGGCTGGGGATGAACTCCAGATTAGGTATGCGACTTTTGAAAAAAGCAATTTTGGCATTGCCAAATTCCTCAATCTCATTCCAGGATTGGGCACCACAAATTACAGCAGCAATGGATATATAGACGATGGTTTCCATTTTATGGACTTTTTTACGGTTCATTCTAGGATCTTCTATTTGTTTACAAAGGTCAATTATCCCTATTTTCATGTTAGTTTATGTTTTATAATATCTTATAAAGATAAGGAAAATAGTCGAAATAAGAAAGAATTAATAAGTTAATAATCAATTATATAAATAGAATGAAAACAGGAGTAGGATAGTAAAAAATATAATGCGTCTGCCCTGTCATCTTATAAGGTGATATTGGTCACTTTGCAATGTGCCTATTGTCCCGTTGTAACGGGACGACTTACCGACTGCATAAAAAACTACTAATCTCTGCACTGAAAACCCTTAATCTTTGCACTGAAAAGTCTTAAGTACAAGATTGAAAAAATAGTTTGTTGCAGTATGATGATATGACAATGCCTCAACTATGGCATCACATTTACCGGAATCAGCCGTACCTCACTATTCAAGCCGGAGGGTAATGGACTCCAATGCCCATAATTGGCCGGACGATAGTTCAAATCAACAATATTGATTTCTTTGAATTTGCGCCACTGCACTCCCTGCCTGTCTAATTCTGCAATTCGATTTGCAGGGAGATTCGTGACTTCTATCTCGATGTGGTTTTTTCCGGGTTTTAAGAACTCGCCTACCTTTAGTTGATAAGGCACTGCCCATGCGCATCCCGCTTCCTGTCCGTTGATGCGGACACGGGCACTTTCGCGTACATCTCCCAAATCAAGAATCCAGTCGTCAGCTTGCAAAGCCGGCAATTCGATGTCTAAGGAATAAACACCGGTTCCCATGTTCGTTTGGGCTGCCGGATGATTGATATGGGTCCATGAACAGGGGCGATCTATATCAAATGTTCCTTGAATTTCCGGTTTGCTTTCGGCGAAGTGCAACTTCCAACCATGATCCAGACGAAGGCTGAAAGGTTGTTCTTTTACATACTTCCACGGTTTGGATGTCTGCAAAGATTGTTGATACGTTTGCAGAATAATCGATTCACCGGATTTTAATTGCAAATAGACTTGTGTTTTGCCGTCTGCCTGTCTCACTTTAGCTTCACCACATTCTCCGGTCATGGGATTGAAGAGAGCGGCGGCGGCTGCATTCGTTCCCAATGTGATCCAACCGTCCACTCCTTTATTTTGCAAGGAAGAGATGAAATAGTGGTGTCCCGTATCATTCACTCTCCGGATCGCTTGTAGTCCGAATTTGGTTTTCATTTCTTCGGGAGAGATATTGCAGCTGGCCAATGTGCGTGCATAATCCGTTCCTGTGATAATCTTCCCCTTTCCGATTGGAGTAACGGTTGTTTCCGAGAAAGAAACAGCCGGAAGTTGCCGGAGCGTACGCTGGTAGCTTTGGCGTTTTTGTTCCAACTGACCGTATCCCGGTACATCTGTCGGATAATTTTCGAGGAATACGATAGTAGCTCCCTGTTTGGCAAGTTCATAAAGATGTGCCAATACATCACTCGGCATTAGGTGCGCAGCAGGCACTACCAATGCTTTGTAGCCCGTTCCGCCCGAAGTAACCAACTGTCCGTCTTTGAAACGTGTACTGCGAATAAAGTTATCGGAAATATAATCCCCGTCATACCCGCTGTTGTTGATGCGATGGATAGCGTCGATAAACTTAGGAGCCAGTTTATCCATGTGGTGTATCGTGAATAATAACAATCGTCCCGGCTGCTCATTCCACATATCATATACCGGAAGATAAATCAGGAAATCATTATCCGGCTGTCCCATTTGCAGGAAGCTTTGGCAACGGGTGATATAGTTGAAGAACGAAGGATCATCACGCCAAATACTGTTTGTCGGACTCATATTGATAGAAGCGTAGAATAACCATCCGGGCCATTCGGCTTCTTTCGGAGAGTACGGAGTGCCGTGGAAAAACATGTGATTGACACCCGAAACGAACATCAGATCCATATCCGGTTTGCACTGCGACAAAGAAGTGCGGAAATGTTCCGTCAGCCACGTGAATGTTTCGGAAGAAGTATATGTTTTTCCTGCAATGTGAGCGGCCGAAGAGGCGTATTTCAGCATAGACAGGTCGGAATCATTCTTTTTGGTCAAAGAGTCCTGACGCAATCCTTCAATATGGAATTGCGACAGTCCGAAACCCTCACATTCGGGAATATCCACGGCAGCATAAATATCAATCAGATTGCCGGGCGAACCGTGTGCCTGATTGCGGGTAATGCTACCGTTTTTGTGTGCCCAGTCCGTCCACTGACAGGTAAAGTTCTCCAATAATAAATCGGAAATCGTTTCCCGGTAATCGGATACGATACG
This sequence comes from Bacteroides sp. BFG-637, assembly GCF_024793605.1. Lineage (NCBI taxonomy): Bacteria > Pseudomonadati > Bacteroidota > Bacteroidia > Bacteroidales > Bacteroidaceae > Bacteroides > Bacteroides sp. BFG-637. The sequence goes on from NZ_JANUPD010000002.1 coordinate 3,175,442, forward strand.
TCTGCTGACTTCCGGACGGCTTTCGTCCAGAAATTCAGGGAAATGTTCTTCCAGTTTGTACCCCCGTCGACGAGTGAATTGTTCCAGGAAATCGTCTGTCCAATCTGCCTGATACACTTCGTAAGAGTCGTTGAAGAATGTATGGGGATAGCTCGTCTTGCTGCTTTTGAAAGCACGGTCAAAACGGGAAAGATAGTTCTTTACAGCTTTCTTTGAGAGGTGGTTCATCACATATCCCTCACCTCCGGGAGCGGCACGTTTCACTTTCTGTCGTGTCTTACCAATATAAAGAGCTACGATTTTCCATTTGCCCGCAGGTGCTTTCCATTGTAGTTTGTCTTTTTTTACGTGGGCGGTCAGGTTGATACATTTACCTTTCTCATCGTAAGCCATCACCCGGCTTAGTACGGAATAAGCCTGTTGCTTAGGGTCGGTCACGTTGATATCTTGTTCAATCTCTTTGCCTCCCTCTAGGTTGTATGTCTGGAAGATAGCCTTAGTGGCTGCATCTTCAATACTGACTTCCGGTCCGCCGAAAGGCCATCCGGTTCCGGTATTCATGTCAATCTCGATACCGGTACGCTTTCCTTCCGCCTGTGTATGTTTGAGAACTTCCATCCAGCGGGGAGAGAGAAATTGAATTTCATTCGCATCATTGCCCTGCACACCGTAGATGGGAGTAATTTCTACTGCCCCCATTCCGGTGCGTGCATATTCTTCCAGATTGTATGTCAGGTTCTTTTCGTCTACGGCACTTCCCAGCCACCACCATCTGGCACCGGGACGTGCTTCCACCGGAGCATCCGGCCATTGCTGTGCTTGCATTACTCCACCTGCGGCAAGCAGGCAAAGGACTATCCATTGTCTTTTAGTCATCATTCGTTCGGCGTATTATAATATTCTATGTTTTCTGCATCATCAGTAACAAAAAGCGGTCGTCCGTCCGGCTGTTCAAAGTGGAAACGGACACCGTCGAAGGTTATATTCCGTGCATGACGGATATAAAATCCTTTGGCGGGAATCGTGCCGAACATCCACGGTTCGGGATATACTTTTTCCTGTTCAGGAGGAACACGTTTGCCATCCTCTTCACTGTAGCCACCTTTATAATAAAGGTGAATATTACGGAAAGTCACATCCTCGATACAGGCTCCCGGTACGCCGCTGATGATAGAAGCATACCGGCTGTCGGCATTCCATACATTGATATCGCTGATAAGAATACGTTTCATGGTGCCTACAGGAGTACCTTCAGGACTGCGCATACGTGCACCCAACCGGAGGAAAATAGGCGCGTTGACTATATTTCTCATTGTGATGTTACTGATTACAATATCTTCCAGATGTCCTCCGTCTACCGTTTCCAATGCCAGCCCACGGCAATGTTCAAAGATACAATTCGTAATCGCAATATTGCGGAAACCTCCACTGCTTTCTGTGCCGAATTTGATGCGTCCCGTACGGAAACCATGATCGGGAGCCTGCGGTTCGTCCAGCCGCCAAGTGCCGTCCATTACGCTTCCTTTGTCAAAGCCGCTGACATAACAATCGCTGATCGTCACATTTTCCGTGTCTTGGAAGCGTCCTAATCCATAAGAGGCTTTCAAGACAATGGCATCATCCCAGGGGGAGTTCACCGTGCATTGGCTGATACGTACGTTCCGGCAGCAATCAATGTCGAAGCCGTCCCGGTTGGTGTCTACTTTCAGATTCAGAATCGTCAGATGATCCACTCCGGTAGCCAACAGGGCGAAATGCCCGCAATGCAGCATGGATAAATCTTTCAGGGTCACATTTCTACAATCTTTCAGGCTGATCGCCTTATTGCCTACACCCGGCAGGCGGCTCTCTTCACGGGTCAAGCCTTTACCGTAGATTAAGCCGGGACCACTGATCGTAATATTCTCCAGTCCGATTCCCCAAATTAAAGAGTTTTTCCAATGGCTGTGACCGAAATCCTGATACTTGTTATGTTCATTCGGTTCAGCGGTATCATATCCTTCCTCTTTTCCGGGAAAGGCGGCAATGATGCGGGTGCCCTGTTCCAGATAGATATGAATGTTACTTTTTAACCGGATGGAATAGCATGCATATTCTCCCGCAGGTAGATATACTGTGCCTCCTCCGGCCTGTTCGGCCGCTTCAATCGCACGATTGATGGCAGGCGAATCAATTGTTTTCCCATCCGCTTTGGCTCCGAAGTCCATTACATTATAAATGGCTGCATGTAGATAAATGCAACCTATTAACAGACTGAATAATAAATAGATCCTTTTCATTTTTTGTCGATTTTGGCAAAAATATCCGGTAACATATAGTAGTTGTAATCCGCTTTTTTATTCTGTTCGTAGAAACAGAAATAAAGCCGGAAAGGCTTGTTTCCTTCATTTTGGGAAGAAGCCGGGGAGAGACTGCAACGTCCGGTCAGTACAGGGCGGTCGGTTTGTTTGCCTGATTCGTAAATCATCAGGGGGGTTGCATCCTTATGTCCGTCACTCAAGCGAATATCATCGGTAGGAGTGACAGCCTGCAGCGTTTTCAACTTCATGCTTTCTCCGTAGTAGCAAGTGAAGGCTTGTCCCTCCACACTGAATACATTGATGTCCGAATCCGGTTGGCAATCGCCGAAACTCCAAAATAGAGCCTCGGCTTCCGAAGCAGAGGTGACTTCTACTTCCAGGATAAATCCACGACTATCGGGCAGTGCTTTCCATTGGAAGGATACTCCCTGTATCTTTTCTTCAGGCTTTAGCCAGTGGCTTTCGTTTCCTTTCTTCGATACACCCAACCGGAAAGTGCCGGCAGGTGGCGTCAGTGCTTGTGCTTGCGCATCAATGAGCAAGATTCCCAGCAGTGCGATGGTCAGGAGATGTCTTAACATAGTTGAAGTTGATATTACTTTGTTCATTCTCTTTTAGTTCAATGACATTCTTTTCTTCTGTCTTTAACGTGATTTCAGATAAGTTGAAATTCTTCGTATAGCAGATTTTGCCCGGTTTGTCGGTCTGCGCTTCGATGGCATAAAGATAGAAATTTTCCAGACGTAACGAGTCATTCCATCCCGAAGCGGAGATAAATTCGTCCACATTTTCCGCTTTTACCTTTGATACGTAGACATTGCGGAAACGCGGATAACCTTTTTCGGGAGGCGTTACCGGGGTCAGCATGACTCTCCAGTGCTCCGGGATTTCTTTCCCTTCATACTCTTTGGGTAAAGTGCTGTAACTGTAACTGGGGTTCCAGTTCAAGTCTGCTGCCAGTACGTGACGGACGTTTGCCGCTTTTACTTCAGTCATATAAATGTTTTCGATTGTTCCTCCACGGTTCATGGCACTTTTCAACCGCAGTACGGCCGAGGTGCCGATTGCTTCCAGATTATATCCCAATACATTCCGTATGCTGCCGGAAGTTTCGCTTCCGCAGGTGATAAGTCCGGCACCTTTGCGGGCGATGCAATTCCGTATGACCACATTTTCTGTAGGAAGGTTCACCCGCAGTCCGTCTGCATCCCGTCCCGATTTGATACAGATATTATCATCGTTACAGTCTACATCGCAGTTTTCGACCAAGATATTGCAGGAAGAATCAATGTCGATACCGTCCGTGCTCGGACCGTGTCCGCCTATATTGTTGTTGATTGTCAGTCCGTCTATCGTGCAATAATCGGAGTAAAGAATCTGACATCCCCAAAAACCGGTACGCATCAGGGTAAATCCTTTCAATGTAATGTCCGAGCTACGTTCTATGAGGATGCCCCGTACCCGTTTGCAGTCGTAATCCACAATCCAGCGCAATCCTTTTGCTTCGTATTCTTTCCGCATTTCCCAATATTTATCCCAAAATACTTTTCCCCGGCAGTCCAGCGTTCCTTCTCCGGTGACAGAAACGTTCTTTTCATTGACAATGTTGATAACTGCCGCGGGCCATGTCATCTCGATTCCTGCAATCCGTGAACGGAATTCGGGATAATGATGAATGGATGGGCTGGCCAATAAAGTCACCCCTTTGTCCAGTTGCAGGTTGACACCGCTTTTTACGAACAGTGCTCCTGTCTGGTAATATCCCGGTTGGAGAACTACCGTTCCTCCACCGCTGACGGCACAACTGTCAATTGCTTTCTGGATAGCTTCCGTGCTAAGCACCGTGCTGTCTGCTACTGCGCCAAAAGAATTAGCGGATAAAATTACATTGTTTCCGGGCATTTGCCGGCTGCCTACACTGTCGGCCCACGACAAATCCGGTTGCTGCGGAACCTGCCCCCATTCGAAGCTGTTGTTTCCTGCCTGTTTGGCCGTTGGGGTGGCGCAAGCTGCTGTCAAAAGTGTGCCTGCTAGTAGGAGCAGGGGAAAGATACCTTTGGTTTTCATATTTATCTAATGCCTGATACTTAATACTTGATACCTAATACTTATCTCCTAATTTCCGTCCGGTTTCTCTATTTCCGTGAATGGTGATTCGTTCCAATGGAAAACATTCACATCGTCCGGTTGTGCCGGGTTATAGGATGGGTCTATTTTCAGGTGTTTAGCCAGTTCCGGTACGGCTTTTTTCATTCCTTCAATCACACATTGGGCTATTTGATAGGCTCCGTAAGGATTAAAGTGGGTGTTATCGGCAAAATCCTTGGTCTGTCCCGGATAAGTGCCTGCCGGATAATGCACGAAAGCGCGTTTGGACGTTTCCGGCCCCAAGGCTTCATAAAGCGTACGGGTCATTTCGTTGAGGTCGATCAACGGAACATTTTCCTTTGCTGCCAGCCAGCGCATGGCTTCCGGATAATCTTCGTGTGTGTCACGGATATGTCCGGTGGCATCGAAACTCCGGCGTTGGGTGGGAGTGACTAGTACGGGGTATGCTCCCCGTGCACGGGCTTCCATCAATAAATGTTTTCAGGCTGGTCATAAAAGAGTAATAGGCTCCTTTGCCCGGCCCTTTCTGCTTTTGGTCGTTATGTCCGAATTCCATGAAAAGATAATCTCCTTTCTTTATCTGGCTCAATGCTTTTTTCAAACGTCCTGCGGCAATAAAAGTATTGGCTGATTCGCCCGATTCCGCATAATTGGCGATACAAACGTCCGTGCCGAAGAAATGAGGTATCATTTGTCCCCAGCTCGCCCATGGCTCATTGTCCTGATCGACTACGGTACTGTTGCCGCATAGAAAAACGGTAATCACCGACGGATCAGCAGGCTTGATACTGATACTCTGGCATACGGGTGCATCGCCGTTAAATTCCAGAGTCAGTTTATCGTCCCAGTTCAGTTTAGTCTTTTCGCGGGGTTTGATACGTACGGATTCTTTCTCGGAAATGCGGGGATTGCGTTTGTTGATGATAAATGTTTTATCTACGAATTGTCCCTTTTGGGTCGCGAGGTTATCAATGAACAGTCGGCGTGACTCGCCTCTTACAGTGGTCACCCCTGCCTGTTTCTTGCTTCCCAGGCGAACGGTTACTTGGTAGTTACCATCCGGCACACGGACAGAAAAGAAGAAGGGTGTCTTACTGCCTTTTGCGGGAGTAGCGACGAGATCATATCCGTATCCTGTCTCCTCACTGTAACGGGGAGCGTCTGCCAACTGGTATGTTTGGGCTTTCTCCTGTGCGTTGATACTTGCCGTTGCCAGGACTAGCAAACCTATAATAGTTGTTTTCATGTAAATAATATAAAAGTATATTGTTTATGGAGTTTAGGCACGGATTACACGGATTTCACGGTTTTTAGAATTACGCTTTCTATAGAGCAACAGCGTAATCCGTGTAATCCGTGCCTGATAATTTCCCATTTAGTTAATTTTTGGTTTGAGTTCGTCAGGTGAATCTTTGGTATAAGATTTCACATCTCCCGCCACTTTGGTGAATAATGCCTGTATCAGCTCCGGAGCTATCTTTTCTGCCGGACGGAAAGCATCCGAATTCATATAATCCAGGATTGCTTTGTGCATCTGGCGGGCTACAATCCGTTTTTCCGGTTGGGAGGTAATATCCATACTGGTCATCATCAGTTTGCCGTTCAACACCTTTGCTTCGAACAACATTCCAATTTTCCGGCTGATAAACCAGGTATCAATACTTTGAATCGTAGGTTGGAATGTTGCCGGGAAGTCGGTGAATTGCATCACCTGCGCTTTGTTCAGCAGTTCCCACCATTGCAGGTTGCTATGATATTCAGTAGGAAATTCACGGAAAAGAGGGTGATATTCATTCAGGAAAATACCTGTTGTGTGTGGCGGACGCATCTTGAACCAGGAAGTATTCCAAAATACGGGAGTAAAATATTGTTTGACTTCCTTGCCGTATTGTATCTTTCCGGCAGCCGTAATCAGCACATTTCCTCCGTCCTGCAACACTGCCAATGCTTTGGCGTCCAAGGTGTCGGTGGTATATACTGTTCCTTGTACCAGTTCCACTTGTGCCGGATATATCCAGAAATCCCAGTCGTTTACGGCATCACTGCCTTCGATACGCACTTCCAGATTTAGTTTCTGCGGTGTATCGATTCCTTCCAGAGTCATATCTACACTACCTAAGGAATAAAGATTACCGATGGGAATGCGATGGGTACCGACAGTTCCATGAGCATATACCTTTCCGAATTTATCCTTAATGGTATAAACTGTTTTTGCGCTTTCTAAGGGAGCAGCTCCGAAATGGGATACTTCGATGTCGGCATGGAATGTTTCATTGTTGGTATATACAAATTTGGGAATACGTGCCAAAGGTACGGTCGGACTGCAAAAGCGTCTGAATTGCTCTGCGTTGATATATCCTTTTTCTTCAAAGAACACGTCCAGTACACCGACTAATGCAGTTCCCTGACCGGAATAATCATTGAGAGCCAGCAACTGGAATCCCGCATAGTCCGGAGTACGCAAGGTCTTTTCAATCTCATGTTTGTAGCAGAGTGCCTGCAATTTGCCCGAAGCCATCATGAAATCGTAGCTTTGGCTTCCCATGTGGTTATCGTTCAGAATATCCCGGAAGATTTCAAAGTTCTTCGCTTTGTTAACTCCCGTATATTTACGGATTTCATTGAAATTCGGGAATACGCACCATTGACCCGTTTCGTGTGATACATACGGTTGTTTCACCGTGTCAATCCTTGTACGATAATCCGATTCACTTTCCGGTTGCGCACCTGCCCAGCTTAATCCGCGTGCACCTGCTTTCACATGATACTCATTGTGAGGTTGCCATTGCCAACTGTTTCCAACGGAAGCTCCTGTGTATACACGACGCGGATCGGTTGCTTTCCAATAATCCACGAACTTGCTGACCCATGCCACCCAACGACCGGAAGGCTCATTGCCGCAAGCTAGCATACAGTATGAAGCGTAATTCCCATATTCCTTGGTCAGTGCAATGGTTTCGTCCATCAGGTATTTGTCAATCGGTTGTCCGTTACCCAGTCTCGGACCGTGGTTCGGCCAGCTCGGTCCTTCCGGTTGCAGATAGAAACCAACCAGATCGGCAGCAATGAAAGCTGCCTCCGGCGGACAGAAAGAGTGGAAGCGCATATGATTCAAGCCGTAGCTGCGGCAAATGCGGAATACCCGTTCCCAAGAAGCCACATCCATCGGAGCATAGCCTGTCAACGGGAAATCACAGTTTTCCACTGTACCGCGAAGCATTGTCTTACGACCGTTCACATAGAACCATTTTCCCTCGATCTTGAAATCACGCATACCGAACTGTACCTGTTTCGTATCAGACTGTTTGCCGTTGACCAGCTTTGCCGTCAGTTTATAAAGTGCCGGACTGAATTCATCCCATGTCAGAAACTCTTTTCCCATCGGAAGTTCCATTTCCACCGGATTATCTCCCGGACGGATGTTGAAACTTTGGTGTACGGGAGCCACTTTGTGCTGAATATCAGTGTTAAAGCTCTCGGCGGAAAGGGTGATCTCTCCCTTGATGGAAGAAGCAGACCGTATATTCATGCGAACCAGCGCTTTCTGATTGCTCAAATCGGGATATACCTGAATATCTTCTAAATGGACTTTGGGAGTAGCTTGTAATTCGATTCGTCCGACGATACCGTTCCAGTTACCTTGTGTCTGGTCGGTGATGCTGTGAGAATCGGGACCTACGTTGATTTCTTTGATTCTATTATCGATACGGATGGTAATCAGGTACGTTTTTCCGGGGGTGGTTGCAGCAGTCAGGTCATAGACATGGGGAACACAAAGACTGTTTTGCATACCAAGCTCCTGCTGATTTACCCATACAGTAGTTTCGATGTGCGGACGTTCCAGAAAAAGAGTGATTCTTTCTCCTTTCCAGTCAGCCGGAATTGTCACTTTCTTTTGATACCAAGCCACACCTACATAATGTTTGTCGGGAGTCAGAAAGAAGGGTAGTTTTACTTGTCCCTCTATCCTGTATTTTTCCATATATGGGTTGAAGTAGTAAGAACTGTCGTAGAGGCTTCCGGTCCATTGGGTACGGACGGTCACTTCATCTCCTTTCCATTTTTCGGGCATGGAGCCGGGCAGGTTGATAGAATCGTCGAGGGATTTTTTGAACCATTGTTCCTTGACGCCGGTATCTTCCCGATCTATCCGGAAATTCCATTTGCCGGATAAGCTGAAAGAGTGATTTTGTCCCGCTACGGTCAGTATGGAGATAAATACGATAGCAATACTTACTAAAAGTCGTTTCATGATATATAGAATTGATATGTTTTTCATTCTTTTTTAAAATCTGCCGCTAAAGTAGAGCTTTTTAAGGGTTTAGTAAATAGAAAGATGTACAGATACATAGAATATTGTATCAAAATGGACATCTAAAAGCGTTCGTGTACAAAACTACATGGATTTGAAATATTGTCCATGCTCTTTATCTTTGAGGAGGGGCGGAGATGCCTTATCTTTGCAGGGTAAACTTTTTAATCTTAATAAGGAACCATGAAAAAAGTAGTAATCTGGATAGCTCTAAGTCTTTGGTCGGTGATGACAATCTTTGCCGGTGAGACAGCTTACCTCTTTTCTTATTTTATCAATGACAGTAAAGACGGACTGCATTTAGCATATAGTTATGATGGATTGAACTGGCTGCCTTTACATGGCGGACGTTCTTATCTTACCCCTGCGGTTGGTAAAGATAAATTAATGCGTGACCCCAGTATTTGCCAGTCGCCGGACGGAACTTTTCACATGGTCTGGACTTCCAGTTGGACGGACCGGATTATCGGATATGCCTCTTCCCGAGATTTGGTTCATTGGAGTGAGCAACAAGCAATTCCTGTGATGATGCACGAGCCGGATGCACATAACTGTTGGGCTCCCGAACTGTTTTACGATGAACCTTCACAAACCTATTATATCTTTTGGACAACTACGATTCCCGGTCGTCACAAAGAAGTGGCTACCAGTGAAAGTGAGAAAGGACTGAATCATCGTATTTATTATGTAACAACGAAGGACTTTCGTACTTTCTCGAAGACGAAGATGTTCTTCAATCCTGATTTCAGTGTGATTGATGCCGCTATTGTGAAAGATCCGAAGCGGGAAGATCTGATAATGGTAGTCAAGAATGAAAATTCCAATCCACCGGAAAAGAATTTGCGTGTGACACGTACAAAGAAGATAGAAAAAGGATTCCCGACCCAAGTATCAGCATCTATTACAGGAAAATATTGGGCGGAGGGTCCGGCTCCTCTTTTTGTAGGTGATACGCTTTATGTCTATTTTGATAAATACCGTGACCATCGTTATGGAGCTGTTCGTTCTTTGGATCATGGTGAAACATGGGAAGATGTGTCCGATCAGGTCTCTTTCCCGAGAGGCATCCGTCATGGAACGGCGTTTGCGGTGGATGCTTCTGTTGTGGAGGCACTAAAAAAGAAGTCTTGGTTTAACGACAAAGACCTGACACTGACAGGAGTCTATTATTATCCCGAACATTGGGATGAAAGCCAGTGGGAACGTGATTTCAAGAAGATGCATGAACTGGGATTTGAATTTACCCATTTTGCCGAGTTTGCCTGGGCGCAACTGGAACCGGAAGAGGGACGCTATGATTTTGCTTGGCTCGATAAAGCCGTGGCTTTAGCTGCCAAATATGATTTGAAAGTAATCATGTGTACTTCTACTGCCACTCCTCCTGTATGGATGAGCCGGAAATATCCCGAAATTCTATTGAAGAATGAGGATGGAACGATACTTGACCACGGTGCTCGGCAGCATGCTTCCATTTGCTTCGCCTCTTTACAGGGAATTATCATACAAGATGATTGAAAAACTGGCGCAACATTATGGAAATGACTCCCGTATTATCGGATGGCAACTCGACAACGAACCTGCTGTACAGTTTGATTATAATCCGAAAGCGGAGCTTGCTTTCCGTGATTTTCTCCGTGCCAAATACAATAATGATATCCAACTTTTAAATGATGCATGGGGCACTGCTTTCTGGAGTGAGGCTTATTCGTCTTTTGATGAAATAACGCTTCCCAAGCGCGTACAGATGTTTATGAATCATCATCAAATTTTGGATTACCGCCGTTTTGCTGCATCACAAACCAATGATTTCCTGAACGAACAATGTCTGTTGATTAAGAAATATGCAAAGAACCAATGGGTGACTACGAATTATATACCGAATTATGATGAAGGTCACATCGGTGGTAGCCCCGCACTTGATTTCCAGAGTTACACCCGCTATATGGTATATGGTGATAATGAGGGGATTGGTCGTCGAGGCTACCGGGTAGGTAATCCGTTGCGGATAGCTTGGGCAAATGATTTTTTCCGTCCGATACAGGGTACTTATGGTGTGATGGAATTACAGCCGGGACAGGTGAACTGGGGCAGTATCAATCCCCAACCTCTTCCGGGCGCAGTTCGTCTGTGGATGTGGAGTGTGTTTGCCGGTGGAAGTGATTTTATCTGCACCTATCGTTATCGCCAGCCTCTTTACGGCACGGAACAATATCATTACGGAATTGTCGGCACGGACGGAGTGACTGTTACTCCCGGCGGAAGAGAATATGAGACATTTATAAAGGAGATTCGTGAACTTCGTAAACATTGCTCTTCCCGTGAAACCAAACCTGCCGATTACCTTGCCCGTCGTACTGCAATTCTTTTCAATCATGAAAACTCCTGGAGTATCGAGCGGCAGAAGCAGAATCGTACATGGGACACTTTTGCACACATCGAAAAGTACTACCGTACCCTAAAATCATTCGGAGCTCCTGTCGATTTTATATCAGAGACAAAGAATTTATCCGATTATCCGGTGGTCGTAATACCGGCTTATCAACTGGCTGATAAGGAACTGGTGGATAAATGGATTGCATACGTGAAAAATGGCGGAAATCTAATCTTAACCTGTCGTACGGCACAAAAGGATCGTTATGGCCGTCTTCCTGAAGCTCCTTTGGGCTTCATGATTACTCCTTTGACAGGAAACGAAATGAACTTTTACGATTTACTTCTTCCTGAAGATCCCGGTACTGTAATGATGGATGGAAAGGAGTATGCTTGGAATACATGGGGAGAAATTCTGAATCCTCCCACTGACGCACAGGTCTGGGCTACTTATAAAAACGAATTCTATGAAGGAAGTCCGGCTGTTACTTTCCGTAAATTAGGAAAGGGAACAATCACTTATGTTGGAGTGGACAGTCATGATGGAGCATTGGAAAAAGATATATTGAAGAAACTATATGTACAACTGAATATCCCGGTGATGGACCTGCCATCTGGTGTGACAATGGAATATCGTAATGGATTGGGAATTGTATTGAACTATTCGGATCGTCCTTATACATTTAACTTACCGAAAGGGGGCAAGGCACTGATAGGAACTACGGAAATTCCTACGGCAGGTGTATTGGTCTTTTCAATGTAACAATAAATAGATATTTTTATCTTTGCAGGATTTGAATGAATTAAAAATAGAATCATACGATGAAGACGAACTTATTGAAATATATGGCAGGTATCTGCTTTTGTCTGTTGACAGCTTCTTTGGCTTTTGCCGGTGATAATTATAAGACGGTAAAGGTGAAAGCGCCTTTTCCCATGCAGCCTATTAAAATCTTTATTTATCCCGATAAAGATTTCCCGATAACGGATTACGGTGCACAACCGGGAGGTGAGACGGATAATACCAAAGCCATTGCTGCCGCTATTGAGGCATGTAATCAAGCGGGAGGTGGACGTGTGGTTGTTCCGGCTGGTACATGGCTGACCGGGCCTATTCATTTCAAGAGTAATGTAAACCTCTGTTTGGAAGAGAATGCAGTTTTGAATTTCACGGATAATCCTTCTGATTATCTTCCGGCAGTGATGACTTCCTGGGAAGGCTTGGAATGTTATAACTATTCTCCTTTACTTTATGCTTTTGAATGTGAGAATGTGGCGATTACGGGTAAAGGAACTCTCCAGCCGAAAATGGATGCCTGGAGAGTTTGGTTCAAACGTCCCCAGCCTCATTTGGAAGCGTTGAAGGAGTTGTATACAAAAGCTTCGACTAATGTCCCTGTGATAGAACGTCAGATGGCAATAGGGGAGAATCATCTTCGTCCGCATCTGATTCATTTCAATCGTTGTAAGAATGTGCTGTTGGATGGATTTAAGATACGGGAAAGTCCGTTCTGGACCATTCACCTTTATATGTGTGACGGGGGAGTGGTACGCAATCTGGATGTGAAAGCTCATGGACATAATAACGATGGTATCGACTTTGAAATGAGTCGCAACTTTCTGGTGGAGGATTGTTCTTTCGATCAGGGGGATGATGCGGTAGTTATCAAGGCCGGACGCAATCAGGATGCCTGGAGATTGAATACTCCTTGTGAAAATATTGTTATCCGTCGTTGTCAAATTCTTAAAGGGCATACTTTGCTTGGCATCGGAAGTGAAATATCCGGAGGCATACGGAATATCTATATGCACGATTGCACGGCTCCTAATTCGGTAATGCGTCTTTTCTTCGTGAAGACCAATCATCGCCGGGGTGGATTTATAGAAAACGTTTACATGAAAAATGTACAGGCAGGCATCGCTCAACGGGTGCTTGAAATAGATACGGAAGTATTGTATCAATGGAAAGATCTGGTACCTACTTATGAGGAACGGATTACCCGTATTGATGGCATTTATATGGATAAGGTGACTTGTGAGTCGGCAGATGCCATCTATGAATTGAAGGGGAATGCCAAATTGCCGGTTAAGAATGTAACGATTGAGAATGTGAAAGTGGGTGAGGTGAAAGAGTTCGTGAAGAAAGTGAATAATGTAGAGAATGTAGTGGAAAAGAATGTGACTTATGATAGGAAAGGGAAATAACCCTTTCCTGAAAGTAGCGGAAAATTTCATGCTATAATTTTAGTATAATGTAGTATCTTAGCAGCAAAATTGAAAACTTTATGCTAAGATGAAGAAATCCTTTTATTTATTACTGCTAATCACTCTATATAGCAGTATCAGCTTTGCCCAAAGCCTGAAATCTATATCTATTTTAGGCGATTCGTATTCAACATTTGAAGGATACCTGCAACCCGATACCAATAGCATTTGGTATTACGTTTCTCCGCAACAGCAAACGGACGTAACTTCCGTAAAGCAGACTTGGTGGCATAAATTCATCAAAGAGAATAACTACCGCCTTTGTATCAATAACTCATTTTCCGGCGCAACAATTTGTAATACCGGTTATAATCAGGCTGATTATTCGGATCGTTCTTTTATTACCCGTATGGATAAGTTGGGATGTCCGGATATCATCTTTATTTTCGGTGCAACGAATGATTGTTGGGCCGGTTCACCGCTTGGGGATTACAAGTATGAAGGATGGACCAAGGAAGATTTATATACATTCCGTCCGGCCATGGCATATCTGCTCGACCACATGATTGATCGTTATCCTAATGTTGAGATCTATTTTCTGCTGAATTCAGGTTTAAAGGAAGAGTTTAATGAGTCGGTCAGAGCTATCTGTCATCACTATAATATTGATTGTATTGAACTGCATGATATTGATAAAAAGAGCGGTCATCCTTCGATAAAGGGGATGGAGCAGATTAGCGATCAGATTAAGATGTTTATGAAGAAGACGAAGTGAAAATATATCGGGAATTAAGATAATGATATTGCCACTTGCTACTCTTTGATTAGGAATACTATTTCAAAGAGTGTCAAGTGGCAATAAGTTTAGTTGTTTATCTTAATATCCCGGATTCTGCATTGCTTTCTTTTCTTCATTACTTAGTGCAGAACCATTTGAATTGGTGATACCATCCAGGAAGGCTTGAGGAATCGGACGATAGTAATGTTTCTCCGGTTTGAATTCACCAAGACCTCTGCTGACACCATCGTTGAATTTATGCCAACGTGCGTCTAATGTTTTGGTACGCGCCAGATCCTCCCAGCGTTGCAATTCGCCACAAAGCTCACGGGTACGTTCATTTAATAGGAAGCACATCATTTTGTCTGCATTGGATGTACAGCCCAGTTCGTTGTAGATAGGGGTGTCGACTGTAGAGTTATAAACATCTGCCACACTATTTAATTTCATTGTTGTTTTAGTAGAAGCAGTAGTCTCCTGTCCGATATTGTTTGACTCATAATAAGTGTTCTCTTCCCAGTAAATAGCACCTTCGGAAGAATGCCCGCCACCTTTTCCGGAACAATAAGGATTATTCTTATAAGCTTGTCCGCCATCTACATTCTTACTACGGTCTTCACCTGTTTCGTAACCGGCACGTTCACGCAGTTTATTTATCCATTCGATAGCTTTGTCGTAATTGGCTTCCCCTTTACGAATATACGCTTCGGCAACCATTAATACATCATCTGCCGAACGGGCGATGATGGCATCGCGAGTACCGAATTGAGATGCAATGGAAACACGGTAACCATCCCGGAATTTAGATAAAGCTACTGAACGCTTGTGAGGTATGATATCGTAATAATTGCCCGTTTTCTCATTTATATTCCAGCTGTGTTCCTGTCCTTTGAAATAACGTACATATGTATATGTATTGCACATTTTTCCATCTTTCAAAACAGTATATGCCGGAGCGTTGGAATATTTCTCATATCGGTTGTCTCCCGGGTCATTAACGATGTATTTCATACCGAGTTCACCTCCACTAAAACGTTTGTCGCCTTCTTTTACACCTGCCGGGGCATATGGCATATCTTCTGCTGTCCAGGTGGGAGCACTTTTGGTCTCGTTGGCTCCATAACAGGTAATGAATGATTTCCAGAAACGAGAGTCATTGACACGGTCAAACACCTGCATAGTATATTCTGTGGCACTCACATATGAGAATTCACGTCCTCCGGAGATGTCGCGTTTACATCCACCTATATCATTACCTTGATATACGGCCGGATAATAAAGATGCATCTGATTTCCATAACGTCCCCATGTTGATTCGTCGTTAGAGAATTGAGCTGCCAGAACCACTTCACTTACTTTTTCATTGGCTCCGTTCGGCTGCTCATAGTCCCAAAGTTCTACATAGTCATTGCACAACGGATGTGCATCTACCACTTCCGAACCATATTGAATCACAGCATCAAGGTCGGATGCTACATAATTACTGTTCCAGTCACTGTACAATTCGGATGCCCGGAATAAATGCGCTTTTGCGAGGAAATGGGCGGCAGCGTATTTATTGATTCGTCCAATCGATTCACCTTTATCCGGAAGTAGTCTGTAGGCTTCTCCAAAATCTGATATAATCTGGGTGTATATTTCTTCAGCAGAATTTCGTGTGAAATATGTTTCCGCACTTGTGGACGGAACTAATTTTAACGGTACGCCACCAAATTGCTTCACTAATTCGAAATAAGCATAAGCCCTTAGAAAATGCGCTTCTCCCAGACGTGTGTTATATGAGGGTGAACTTTGGTTATAATATTGAGGTATATTCTGGATCAATATGTTTGCGGGTTCAACCAGTCCGTAGTAATTGTCCCAGACAGGTTGGTTGGCATCTTTCTCAGATGAATTTAAATCTTGGCTATAGTGGTTCCATGCAGGGATAACATTGTTAGCATCGGTAAATTCATCCACTCCCATGTTGTAACACTGAATACCCCATATATAGTTGAATTTGAATTTTAGTTTCTGGTAGGCTCCAGTCACTAATTCATCAAGTCCTTCCTGTGTCTTAAAGCGGTCAGTACTATATTGAGTTGTTAAATTCTCATCAAGGAAAGATTCACTGCACGAAGTGATCGAACTTCCTGTTGCGCCGGCTATTAGAGCTGCAAATAATATTCTATTTAATTTCATAATGTCTTTACTTTAATTTGTTTATTAGAATCCAATGTTGACACCTATTACAAAACTCTTCAAAGTGGTAGGTGAGCCAAATGTCTTGGTGTTATTGTCATAGTTTACCAAGTCAGTATCCAAAAAGTCACATGCCTTATAGATGTTGAATGGATTCATGGCTTGAACATACAACTTCAGATTATTGATACCCAAATTCTTTAATTGCTGTGGGGCAAAGTTATAACCCAATGAAATATTACGAACTTTGATGTATGAGCCATCCTGATAGTTCATTGCACTGTTAAAGGCATCGGCTCCTTCACCGTTAGAACCGGGTGAATAGTATTTTGCATTCTCATTGGTACCGGCCACCCAATAGTCTACTTTACGCTGCATATAGCGACCGTCAAGAGTAACGGCTCCCTGTGGAACTGTAAAACCCCAGCGTGATAGAATAAAGAAGGACAGTTCAAAATTCTTATAACTGAAAGTATTACTCCATCCACCTGTCCAGCGTGGACGTGTGTGCCCTACAATTTTCTTATCGTCATTAGCATCAATTTTGCCGTCATTATTTAAATCTTTCACTTTGATTTGTCCCGGTTTACGTCCATATTTGGCAGCTTCTTCAGCTTCTTCTGTTTTCCAGATGCCATCATATACCCAGTCGTAATAAACGCCGATTTCTTCACCGACAAACCATTTATTGTTCACATCTTCCGTTCTACCATTGGACAATTCGTCAATTCGGTTTCTGTCCATTGACCATGTTAAAGTAGTGCTCCAAGAAAAATCTTTTGTTTGTACAGGTATTGCATTTACTTGTAGGTCAATACCATATCCGGATGTTTTACCCACATTCGCATAAGTGGAAACATAACCCGTTAGCGAAGGAATTGACATTTCCAGTAACAAATCATCTGTTTTCGTTTTGTATGCATCGACACTACCGGTAAGCCGGTTATTAAAGAAACCATAGTCAACACCGACATTGTATTGTGTAGTTCTTTCCCAGCCTAGAGTCGGATTAGCCATTTTGGCGGGTTCCTTCTGTGAAGGATCTGAAGGTACATAACCCAGAGATGAGTCATTCTGTCCCCAGTTATAGTATAAACCTGTGATGGCACCTTTGGTTGCATATGCTTTGATTGCCGCATTACCTGTAACACCCATACCTACACGAAGTTTCAACTGATTCAGCCAACTGATGTCTTTCAGGAAATCTTCCTGATCCATTCTCCATGCGATAGCAGCAGAGGGGAAACTGGCCCATTTGTGTCCTTCGGCTAATTGAGAGGCACCGTCCCAACGCATAGATGCTGTTAGCAAGTACTTATCTTTATAACCATAATTCAGGCGAATCATATAAGAAGCCATTTGAGTTTCAGTCAGTCCTGTGCCGAAAGAGTTCAGTGTGCCGGCAGAGCCTATATTATACCAAAGCTCATCCGATGAGGCTACATTAGTGGCTCTCATATCTCCCATCTCGTAATGGTAGGCAGAAGCGGATTGCATCAATGTCATTCCCAAATTATGCTGTCCCAGAGACTTGTTGTAATAGATCAGGTTATCTAATGTCCATGCACGTTTTTGTTCGTTTTTATATTGTGCACCATTGTTACCGTCTCCATTAATACCATCAGCAGCGTTAGCAACTCCTAAGGTGTAGAATTGGAATTCAGGGCCAAACTGAAGACGATAGGACAAACCTTCCAATGGTTTCCAGATTTTACCGAAATCAATTTGTGAATACAAACTGGCAGAAGCGCGGAAAGTGCGGCGTTGATTAGTATTATAGTCCAATTCGCGAATAGGGTTGATGATATTTACATCACCACTCGGATAACGGACATATTCACCGTTTTCATCGTAAGGCACTGTCCAGGGGATCATACCTCTTAATGCACTATAGAAATCACCCGAACCGGTTACAGATTTTGAGAAACTGTATCCATAGTCTTGAGTTGAATACGATGCATTGATTGAAGAACCCATTTTGAACCAATCGACAGGAGTTACGTCAAATGAGGTTTTCAATGTATAGCGTTCGTATGCTTGTCCCGGTTGTGTACCTTTCTGGTCCAGATAGCCGAATGAGGTATAGCCTTGAAATTTGTCAGACCCTCCGGATGCGCTTAAGGTATGTTCGTGAGTGATCCCTGTTTGTTTGCCGTGAGAAGTCCAGTCGTATGAACCTACTAAAGATGGATCGTAAACTCCGTTTACCCATGCCTTCTCGATGTTCTGCCATGAAGAGGTTACACTGCCGAATGCAGCTTTATCTGCTTCCATAAGTCGGAGTGGTGGAAGCATAAGATCCTGCATTGTATTTAGCTAAGCGGGCATAATCCAGCCATTCGGAGGCAGACATCATCTTTGTTACATCGTGTAGTGTTTCAAAAGTGACAGTACCGGAATAGTTCAGGGTTACCTTCCCTTCTTTTCCTTTTTTAGTAGTCACAAGAATGACACCATTGGCACCACGTGAACCATAAATTGCTGTGGCTGAAGCATCTTTCAGAATGTCAATAGATTCAATATCGGAAGGATTGATGTTTTCAATGCCTCCATTTTGAATGACCATACCGTCTACCACATACAACGGACCCTGTTCCGCATTAATGGAGCGTTGTCCACGGATATTAATGTTACCGACCTCTCCGGGACGTTGACTGGACGTGATATCTACACCGGCTGTTTTGCCTTGCATTCCTTCCAGTGCGTTTCTTACAGGCATTGCTTTCAGTTCTTTTTCTCCTACGCGAGCCATAGCACCGGTTACGTCACTTTTTTTCTGGACTCCATATCCTACAACTACTACTTCGTCTAAGGTTTCCGTATCTTCTTGAAGAGTAATTTGGAAGTTAGTATTTCCGGCCACGGATACTTCTTGTTTTTTATATCCTATATAAGTGATAGTGATTGTACCTTTCATTGGCACATTGGAAAGAGAAAACTTGCCATTTAAATCGGTAATTGTACCATTAGTAGTACCATTAACCAATACACTGGCACCAATAACCGGTTCTCCGGTGAAATCTGTAACTGTGCCCGAAATTGTCTTATTCTGGGCATAAGATTCTACTATTAAAAAAGAAAACAAAGTGAGGAGAAATAGCCGTCGGATAGTATCCTTATAGGCGTACAGGTGATTACCTTTTTTGTTGCTTTTCATACTTTAATTATTAAGTTATAAATATTGGTTTATATAGCCTTTATTGTTCATTTTCTTTTCGTCTTCTTTTGAGGACTTTTTATCTCTTGCTTTATTATATGGGGATATTCCTGTAATATAGGATTTTATAGAGGATTGGTAATGTAATGTATTATATAATATTTATATATTTACATAGTGTATTTATTGTTATTAAGTTAAACAAAAGTTAGATTCTCTTTTCTTGAAAGAACCTTGTTTATCAAAGCATTCTACTAGGATTAGAAAGTTTGCAGACATAACGAGCGCTATTGAAGATATCAGCAATAGCAGAAACGTACAAATGCATGAAGAAATGCCTCAAGACTTGGCACAAGAATCACATGTTATGAGTAGCGATTTAATATTGGTGCCTAAATACTTATGCAGCTGTTGTTGCATAATTTTATATGAATTGAAAATAGTACATTGATAAACATAAAAAACGATATGGCGAATTTTTCAATTGTCAATTTGGATTCCAACTAAAAAATATCAATGTGCAAACATCGATAAGGGCAGAATAGTAAGCTAACCTTTTACTTAACCCTGAAATATCTACCCAGTCTTACTGTCGAAAAATCAATCTGTCAACCTTCTAAAAAAGAATACTTTCCAACATTTGAGAATCCCGTCACTAGTCAGATATTTGTCTATGATAACTTTTGAATGGTAGTATGAGGAAATTGCAATATCACTCAGCTTTTTACCTGTAACTCATGTACTGACGCTATATATCTATTATCACTTTTATCTAAAGAAATAAGGAAACAAATCTCTCAATGTTACGAAAATAATAAGTAAGAAAAAAATATCGGACAAACTTATAGATTGAGAAGGTTTACAAAGAGAGTCTCGTAATTCTTTGGAGATTCCTCTAATGACAAATCGAGTTCTCGTACATATACTTAAGGATTTTAAAAAGAGCTCAAAAGGAATCTGGACAGATAGCTACTATCAGATATATTTGACTCTGATAAAAGTCAGTATCGACATTATGCAGAGTCAAATATGACCTATAGTAACTTATTCTATCCATTCCTTTACGGAGTGTCTTTGAAAATGCCTGCAAGTATATGGACGAGAACTCGATTTGTCAGTAGATGAATTAAGGAAATACGAGACACTCGTTTTTTTAAACCTCTCTCAATCTATCTAGTAAGAGATATTTTTATGCTTACTTATTATTTAGGTGTATTAACTTGAGAATTTGTTGGCATATAATTTTAAAGATAAAAAGTATATTGATATATATGTTCATAAAACAGTAATACGTAAAAGAGGAGAGAATGAAATTTTACTGTACATAGCGCCGATGTAAAAATCTATCATAGATAAATATCTGACTAGAGACGGATTTTAAAATTTGGAAAGTATTCTCATGCCTTACTAGACAGATATACAGTTTGATTTTCGACATATAGACAAGGTGGCACGACTTTCAGGGATAAGTAAAAAGCGGTGTACTTACTATTCTGCTTTGCGAAAGACATTTGCACAACATGGATATAATTTAGGATCCAAATTGAGAAATAGAGTATTGCATAGGCACAATATGAAAAACAATCGTCCTATATTCAATTATATCAAAATTATGCAATAAAATGCTGATAAAGATAGGAAATATTAAATCAGTTATTATAAAACGCATTGATTCATGCATCGTGCATGACGGCATTTCTCCTGTTTTCACGTTTTCTCTATTGAAGATCTTCAATAGCTCGTTATTTTTGTCAACAACTTTTTCCTGGTAATGCTTTGTAAAAAGGTTTCAAGTCAAAAGAGAATCTAACTTTTGTTTAACTTAATATTTTGAAGTATGATAAACTATGGAAAACACAGCCTTTCACTTATAGTCATTAGAAAGGATGAATTTCGAGGGCTATTCTTTATTACTTATGGAGAATCTATAAATGAGAATATATTTGTTTAACTTTAAAAAACATGGTATGAAAATAAACTATGTAACGGCTGCTTTTGCTCTGCTGCTTTTGGCGGGATGCAGTAATGACGTGAAAGAATCTGATATCAAGTTCGCAGGAGAAACAGGTGCAAAAGTTTCTTTTAGTGCAGTGATTAATAATCAAGAGGCAAGCGAACTTAAGACTAGAGCTACGGAAACAAGTTGGGAAATGGGTGACTTGGTTGGAATTACATGCGGATCCCGGCAGGTGAATATTGAGTATGAATATACCGGTGGTGAAAATAGCTTGTTTGCCGCAAAAAGTGGATATGCTGAAGATATCTGGGTATTAGGTACTCAAGAATATGATGTGACAGCTTATTATCCGTTCACTGGAACATCAGGTACGGAAGCTGAAACCATTGAAGTGTCTACTGATAGTGAAAATCAGGCTACAGCAGAAAAACGTGAACAGATTGACTTTCTTTATGCATCAGGAAAGGCAACTGCCGAAACTCCCAATGTAAAATTAGCATTTAATCATGTAATGAGTCGTATCAAACTGACTTTTACAGCTGGTACGAATGTTACATTGTCGGATATCACATGCTACCTTATTAATTTGAAGAAGAACGGGACATTTAATCCGAATACAGGAGAAACAACTGTAAGTATAGAATCTGTAACGTCGGATGATGATATTGTATGGACTAAAGTAGGTGCAGCTGATAATTATACGATACAGGCTATCTTATTACCGCAAACTCCACAGAAAGAAGTCTATATCCAAGCAGGAATGAACGGATATTATTACGAAGTTCACTTTCCGAATTTGACAAAATTGGAGCCTGGGGTTTCTTATAATTATACTATTCAAGCTAATGAGTATAAAGATAATCCTTTTGTATTAACTATTACCGAAGAGACACAAATCATTGGATGGAAAAATGAAGATGGCGGAACTGTTGAGTCAGATCCGAGTGTAGCAGGAACAGGTACGAACATCACT
Organism: Bacteroides sp. BFG-637; assembly: GCF_024793605.1. NCBI lineage: Bacteria > Pseudomonadati > Bacteroidota > Bacteroidia > Bacteroidales > Bacteroidaceae > Bacteroides > Bacteroides sp. BFG-637. The sequence continues at coordinate 3,197,784 of NZ_JANUPD010000002.1, forward strand.
AATCCAAGCTGGAATATCACAGAAGAAACTATTACTCCTACATCCAAAAAATGATATTTTGAATAAAACGAAAGAATTACTAAAAACTAAATAAAATCTGATTTATGAAAGTATATAACTATATATCAATGCTTCTTCTTGGAGTAGTGTCCTTGGCTTCTTGTTCGCAGGATGACGGGATAGAAGGTGAAAATATGGGAACTTTACAAGGCTTCCAAATCAGCGTATCTGAAGATGGCTTTCAAACTGTAAATGCTCCTGGAACGCGGGCTACGGAGAATAATTATACAACTAAATTTTCCGAAGGCGATATGATTGGTATTTTCGCAGTCAAAGGTGAAAATATTGTTGAAGATATAAATAACCGCCAATTTACGTATCAGGATGGGGAATGGGTGTTGACCGACGGTGAAGATGCTATAGAATATAAAGGTTCGGAGTTCTCTAAAATGAACTTTTATGCTTATTATCCCTATGACTCTAAAGTTACTTTCGAACCTGCGAATGATGATCCTTTCGCTACATATGTCAGCAATTGGAAAGTTGGAGTAGACCAAAGTGGTGATAACTATACTAAGTATGATTTGATGACAAGCACAGGGACTGTACAAGGTGACCGCTTGAAAGGGTCAATTGCTTTTACCATGCAGCATAGAATGGCGATGGCTGTGATACAAATGCCTGAAAAGGTGTATACCTTTACAAATACGGATGTAACACTGGAAGATTATAAATTGCCTGTAACTGTAGGTTCTTTTACTATAGATAATGTGGAGGCATCTCCTTATTATCAGGCAAGTACAGATACTTATCGCTTTTTGGTGAAACCCAATACGGCTTTTTCTATCAAAGGGACTTATACTGGAGCACAAGAAATGGATTATGCTGCTAACGGTACTTTGGAAAGTGGAACTGCAAAAAAATATGTGATCGAGGACACAAATAAGAGTTCACATCTTTTGGCTGTAGGAGACTATTATTGTGCAGATGGTTCTATTGTCAGCAAAGATGTAGAAACTGCACCAGACAATGTAATCGGTATTGTATATCATGTAGGTAATCCGCAACCGTCAATAACAACTCCTGCTACATATACAGAAACAAATGATGCATTGCGCCGTGATTATCCAAGCTGTACGCATGGACTCGTACTGGCTATAACTTACCCGTCAGTTGGTGGAACACAAACTGCTGCATTTTCAACTAATAGAGATGTGTTTTTTGGCGGCTGGTATTCAACGGATGAAGATTGGTCGGATAAATTTGTAGCTTGTACAACATATAATACTTCCATTGCAGCATATTTGGGATATAACAATACAGTATTAATGACGATGTCTCCTAATACATTTGTGTGCGACAAGGCTGTAAGTTATGTTGAGGCTTATCGTGGAGCAGTTTTCGTGCCTGCTTCTGCCTCTAGCTGGTATCTTCCCTCTTTATACGAATTAGATGAACTCGTAAATGTTATATCTACCGTTCAAGAAAGTATTAAAAACGCAGGTGGAGAGGCTCTGGCTGTAGGTAGTCGTCATTGGAGTAGTAATGAACGTACAGGAAATACAACGGTAATATATCAGCATCTACTTCAGGCTACAGGAGCATACCTGGTTGATAAATATCGAAACCAAGGAGGAGCAGCTGGTTATTTCCCTATGATGCTTGCATTTTAAAAGCATCAGGATAATTTGCTATAAGAAATATGTTGAGGATGTTGTCTAAAATAAATGGAGCGACTCTTTCAATATGCGATTAAAAAACTATTATGAGTGATAAATATGAATAAGAAAAACTTAATAAAAGGAACTGCTCTTCCTGTCGCACTGTTTTTCTCCTTCGCCCTGCTTCCGAGTTTCGGTAATCAAGGACAAGTCTTTGCTGCCATGGACGTAGTCCAGCAGCAAGGCTTCATCAAAGGAACGGTGGTAGATGATAAAGGCGAACCGGTGATCGGTGCGAATGTAGTTGTTGAAAGCACTAATATCGGTACAATCACCGATATTGATGGTGTGTTCAAAGTCAATGTACGCCCAGGTACAAAATTGAAAATATCCTTTATTGGATATAGCGACCAGATAGTGGCGGCAAAGAAAGATATGCGGGTTGTGCTGGTCGAAGATGCTACTGCCTTGCAAGAGGTAGAAATCGTAGCTTATGGTGTGCAGAAAAAAGTGACTATGACCGGTGCGATTGCCAGTGTGAAGAGTGAGGCTTTGACACGTACATCTGTAGGTTCTGTTTCTAATGTATTGGGAGGTCAAATGACAGGTTTGACTACTGTACAGTATTCCGGTGAGCCGGGTTCGGATGCTGCAGATATTTTTATTCGTGGTAAAGCAACGTGGGCAGATTCTACTCCATTGATACAAGTGGATGGCGTGGAACGTAGCATGAATGATATTGACCCGAATGAAATAGAGTCCATTTCTATCCTGAAAGATGCTTCGGCAACTGCTGTGTTTGGTGTTCGTGGTGCTAATGGTGTTATCTTGATAACTACTAAACGTGGTAGAGAAGGAAAGGCGAAAATTTCGTTTACTACTTCAGCTTCCGTATTGATGCCGACTAAAATGGTGGAGACGGCCAATTCGTATGACTATGCAACGTTTTATAATCAGATGCGTGCCAATGATGGGAAAGAAGCGATGTTTAGTGATGCGGTAATTCAGAAATTTAAAGATGGATCTGATCCCTATTCGTTTCCCAAGTATTAACTGGGTCGATTATATCATGGGAGATGCCACCTTGCAAAGTCAACATAATGTTAATATATCCGGAGGTACGGATAAAGTACGTTATTTCATTTCTGCCGGAGCTTATACACAAGGGGGACTTTTCAATGAATTTCAGTTACCTTATAACATCAGTTATCAGTATCGTCGGTTCAACTACCGAAGTAATCTGGATATGGATGTGACAAAAACAACCACTCTGTCTTTTAATGTGGCGGGTAATGTTAATTCTTCTGATAAACCACGTACAAGTCAGGGCTCATCAGGTATGGTGAAAAATATCTATTATGCCACTCCATTCAAAAGTGCCGGTTTTGTAAATGATAAATTGGTTTACACTACAACTGACAGCTATGATGATGGAATGAGCCTGCCTTTTACTGGTGATATCGACCCATTTACTTACTATGGAGGTGGTGCTACTCGCACTAGTAATAACTCATTGAACGCTGACCTTGTTCTGGATCAGAAATTGGATTTTATCACGAAGGGACTTTCATTCAAATTGAAAGGATCTTATAATAGTTCATTCACTGTTTACAAATATCTATCCGGTGGAACAGAAATGACTTATAACCCTGTATTGTCAAGTGAGGGTATAGTAAATCTGCGCCCTGTGGATGGGAGTAAGTATACAGATGTAAGTTATAGTAGTGGTACAGGTAAATCGCGTGATTGGTATATGGAGGCAGGATTGAATTATAATCGTTCTTTCGGAAACCACAATGTAGGTGCATTGTTACTTTACAATCAGTCCAAAGAATATTATTATTCAAATACAGAATATCCGGATGTTCCGCGTGGTTATGTCGGACTGGTAGGACGTGTCACTTATGACTGGAAGAATCGTTATATGATTGAAGCTAATATGGGTTATAACGGTTCTGAGAACTTTGCTCCGGATAAACGTTTTGCTCTTTTTCCTGCAGGTTCTGTGGGTTGGGTGATGAGCGAAGAAAATTGGTTTCAACGTGCAAAACCGTTCGTTAGTTTCTTGAAATTACGTGCTAGTTTCGGATTGGTAGGTAATGACAAGATCAGTGGTAGCCGGTTTATGTATACAGCTGACCCGTATAGCGTTAACTTAAATGATTTAACCAATCGATATGCAAGTTCTTCCGGTAGTGGTGGCTATGGCTATTTTTTCGGAACGGACGGTCTGAATGTTACAACTAGCAAAGGAGCCTACGAAAAATCAAAAAATAATCCGGACGTATCATGGGAAAAAGCTTTCAAGCAGAATTATGGCATGGATATCAACTTCTTTGATGACCGATTATCCGCTACAATCGAATATTACAAGGAACATCGTTGGGACATTCTGTTGCAGGATGGAACAGCGCCAGGTATGCTGGGATTTACCACACCATATTCAAATCTTGGGGAAGTGAAAAACTGGGGATGGGAATTATCACTGAAATGGAATGATAGAATAGGTAAGAATTTCCGTTATTGGGCAGGGATTAATCTCTCTTACAACCAGAATGAGATCATTGAACGTAAAGAATCACCGCAAGATTACGACTATCAGTATTTGAAAGGTCACCGCATTGGTTCGCGTAGCCAGTATGTTTTTTGGCGTTATTACGATGAAAGTACTCCCGAACTGTATGAAAAGACATTCAATCGTCCATTCCCAACACATTCAGTAGACTTGAAAAATGGGGATGCTGTGTACGTTGACTTAAATGGTGACCGTCAAATAGACTCTAACGATATGAGTTACGACTATGGATTTACGGATGATCCGGAATATATGGTTGGTCTTAATTTCGGATTTGCCTGGAAGAATTGGGAAGTAAATACACAGTGGACAGGGGCTTGGAATGTAAGCCGTATGATTTCAGATGTATTCCGTCAGCCCTTTGTCTCTTCTGCTACCAAGACCGGGGGGGACTGTTGGCTTACCACTTGACCAATACATGGACTACAGAGAATCCTTCGCAGAATGCGGAATATCCTCGTGCAACTTGGGATAATGCGGACAATAACTATGCCACTTCTACACTGTATGAGAAAGATGCCAAGTACTTGCGTCTGAAAACGCTTACCGTGTCTTATAACTTCCAGTTTCCTTTCATGAAGAGATTAGGATTGAACACCTGTCAATTGGCATTCAGTGGTTACAATCTGTTGACGTTTACCCCATACCTTTGGGGAGATCCGGAAGCAACAGCAAGTAATGCACCTTCCTATCCATTGACTAAGACCTATACAGTGAGTTTGAAATTAGGATTCTAACCGTTTTTAGAAAGAAAAAATATGAAACAACGATATAAATGGCTCGTCAGAGCAGTGATAGGGGGATTCTTTGCATAGGTTCTGTATCCTGTGTGGACGAAATTAAATTTGGAAATAGCTTCCTTGATAAAGCACCGGGCGGAACGGCTACTAAAGATACGGTGTTTAACAGTGCTACCTATACGCGTCAATTTCTGAATTCCTGCTACAGTCGCCAATATTATGGACTGCCTTATGGAAATAGCTCGAATGTCGATTTCCCGGACTCATCTAATCCTTATCTGGGAAAGTTTGATGCGTTGACTGACTGTTGGCAACTTCATTATGAGTCTACTACCATTTACAATAGTTACTATAGTGGTACACACACAGCCAATTATGGAACGCGTGGTGATATCTTTGGGTACACTCGTGAGGTAGTGTGGCAGGTTGTACGCTGGTGTTGGTTGTTATTGGAGAATGTGGATAATGTACCGGGTATGAGCGATACAGAAAAAACAAAGATAAAAGCAGAAGCTAAGTGTATAATGGCTGCCCGCTATTTTGATATGTTCCGCCATTACGGAGGATTACCATTAGTTTACGAATCATTTTCCGGAACAGAATCAAGCTATAACTTACCGCGTGCTACTGTGGAGGAAACAGTAAAATATATGATTAACCTGTTGGATGAAGCTATTAATTCAGGAGGGCTTGAATGGGCTTATACAGGAGCGGATGCTACTACTGAAACGGGACATTGGACAAAAGCCGGAGCGATGGCTCTGAAGTGTAAAATCTGGCAGTTTGCTGCTTCTCCTCTATTTAATGCCAGTCAGGGATATGCAGGCGGAAGCAGTGAAGCTGAACAACAACATCTGGTGTGGTACGGAAGCTATCGTTCAGAACTTTGGGACAACTGCTTGGCAGCCTGCAAGGAGTTCTTCAACGCTATGGCAGTGAATGGATTCTATCAGCTGAAAGAAGCAACTGGTGATACTCCTGCTGATTACCGCTATGCTTATCGTATGGGATATGTATTGCTGAATAGTCCCGAAGTGTTACACTCTGTCCGTGTAAATGGGTATGAGACAACGGGTGGTTCTTCAAGTTATTTCTGGCATGCCTGGTGTAACAATGGTCGTAATTCATATACCCCCACACAAGAATATGTGGAAATGTTTCCTTGGGCAGATGGTACACCTTTCGATTGGGATAAGACTGAAGCAGAAGGTAAGTTGGACGAGATGTTCCTGAAGGGGACTTTTAAAGATGGGGAACAAACACTTTCAGATCTTGATTTAACACGTGACCCACGTCTATATGAATCGGCGATAGTGAACAACGTACCTGAAAATCTAGGATGGTCTTCTGCCAGCATGAGTGGTGACCCGTGGGAGCTTTGGGTAGGCGGCTCGGATGCCGGAACAAGCTCTTTCCTGGAGAGTGGACGTTTTGCCACCGGTTACGAGAATATGAAATACTACTTGAGTGATAGCGATTATAATCGCCAGGGGGTACATTGGGTATATCTTCGTTTGTCCGACCTTTATTTGACTTATGCAGAAGCATTGCTTCAAGCCAACAATGATCTTCAAGGAGCTGTAAACCAAATTGATATTGTGCGTGCTCGTGTCGGACTGCCCGGACTCGTGAAATGTAATCCCGACAAGAATCTGCTTTCTGACAAAGACGCTTTACTGGAAGAACTATTGCGTGAACGTGCCTGTGAACTAGGTATGGAAGATAGCCGTTACTTTGACTTGGTTCGTTACAAACGTGCCGATCGATTCGAAACTCCTTTGCATGGATTGCTGATCTATCGTTTGGATAGTAATGGTTCACCTATAGAGAAAGCATGGCGTGAAGGATCTGATAAAACAACAAGTAAGAATGGCGGTGCTTTGCAGCCTGTAAAGTTTAGTTATAAAAAGTTCCAATTGAAAAACAGAACGCGTGTCTGGTGGACAAAAGGTTTTGATTCCAAGTGGTACCTTTCTCCGTTCCCACAGAGTGAAATCAACAAAGGATATGGGTTGATTCAGAATCCGGGATGGTAATGAGGCAACAAATATGAATAACGATATTAGATAATGATATGAAGAAATATAAGATTCTGGTACTGGCTCTGTTGGCATGTTTAAGCATTCCGGGTGGAGCACAGAATACTGACAACAATATTACAGGTGTTGTTGTAGACAAATGGGGAAATCCTGTGTATGGAGCATCCGTACAAGTAGCAGGTTTACCGTCTGTCAGAGTAGAGACCGACAAGAATGGTAAATTTGAGATTGCTGCCGAGGCAGGGCGGAGTTTACAGGTGGTGACATCGGATAAAGGTTCTACCACTGTAAAGGTGGAGAAAAACGGAAAACCAGTGAGGATAGTGATGGATTATGGAGCGGAAACAATTGATGTAGGAGCCAATCGTACATTCACCCGTCACGAATCAACTGCAGCGGTTTCTACTGTGTATAACGAGGAATTCAACAAGCGTGCCTCAAAGGATATTTCTAATTCTCTTTTCGGACAAGGACTGGGACTAACCACTTTGCAAAATGCAGGTAACTACTCCACCGTGGAGCCTACCTTTTATATACGTGGCTTGCAGAGCTTGTCAAGCAGTTCACCGCTTATATTGGTAGATGGTTTGGAACGTGATATGAGCTTGATAACCCCGGAAGAAGTAGAATCAGTATCTATATTGAAAGATGCTGCCGCGGTAGCATTATATGGATACAAAGGTATTAATGGTGCTGTCCTGGTGACTACGAAACGTGGTAAGTATAACACCAGAGAAGTGAACTTTACTTACGACCACGTGACGAATTTCCAAGTGCGTCGTCCGGAGTTTGCGGATGCTGCAACCTATGCTGAAGCAATCAATGAAGCACGTGGCTATGAAGGATTGAGCGCACGTTATACTTCGGATGAAATTAATATGTTTCGTAATGGAACGGTGACAGGAAGCGGTATTGGTGCAAATATATCTGCCATGCTTCCTTATCTTTATCCGAATGTGGACTGGATTGATGAAACATTCAAAAACACAGGTATCTCAAATAAATATACCATTGAGTTCCGAGGTGGAGGTAATAAGTTTCGTTACTACACGATGGTTGGATTACTAACCGATAAAGGTTTCATAAAGAATGCCAATATGAACGATGGATACTCTACGCAAGATAAATATTCTCGTGCCAACTTGCGTTCGAATTTGGATATCGATTTGACGAATACGACTAAATTGAAGTTGAATATTCTGGGTACATTGGCGGAATCAAGTCGTCCGGGAGCTTCGGCAGATTTGTGGAATATGGTTTACTCATTGCCTCCCTCTGCTTTCCCCGTACGTACAGAAGATGGAACTTGGGGTGGTAATTCCACTTGGGCAGGCACATTAAACCCTGTGGCACAGTCACAAGGCGCGGCCTATAGTAAGGGACATACACGTAGTTTGTTTGCTGATTTGACTTTATCACAAGACTTATCCGGTTTCGTAAAAGGATTAGGAGTTGATTTGCGTTTGGCCTATGACAACTATTCGTCTATCTGGGAAGACCATAGTAAGACTTATTCTTATAAAGGGTATACGGCCAGTTGGACAGACCCTAGTGCCGGTGGTCCGATGTATACTACTGTTACGGGTGGTACGCCTAGCGAAATGTCAACCAGTGCTAATACAAACGATTGGACACGCCAGTTTAACTTTTCCGGTAATATTAACTACAACCGCTCGTTTGGTAAACATGATCTCTATTCTCAATTGAAGTGGGAGTATGAATATCGTGACAGTTACGGGTTAAACACTACCATCTACCGTCAGAATGTGTCATGGTATACTCACTACGGGTTCAATAAACGGTATTATGTAGATTTGGCACTGTTGGGGTCTGAATCGAGCCTGTTGGCACCGGGACATAAGTGGGCTTTTTCACCCACCATCTCTGCAGCTTGGGTGCTTTCGGAAGAGAACTTCCTGAAGAACACTTCGTGGATTGACTTATTAAAACTACGGGCTTCATTTGGTGTTATCAATGCCGATTATCTTCCTAAAGATGGAAGCAATACGGTTTATGACTATTGGGATCAGATTTATTCGACTTCCGGTACAATGTATCGTTTTGATTCCGGTTACAACTCTGCTTTCGGAAGTACGTATGTCAGTCGTTTAGCAACTGTAAACTCTACCCATGAAAAGGCTTATAAATATAATGTAGGTATTGATGCCACCTTGTTTAAAGGGTTGAATTTGACGTTGGAAGGCTATTATCAACGTAGAAAAGATATTTGGGTATCTTCCGAAGGGCAGTATTCCACGGTATTAGGTATGGATGCTCCTTTTGAGAACGCAGGTATTGTAGATAGTTGGGGCACGGAGATTGGTCTGGACTATACCAAACGGATAGGTAATTTAGTTTTTAACATCGGAGGTAATTTTGCCTGGAATCGGAATGAGATTAAAGAACAGTTAGAAGAACCACGTCTATATAACAATTTGGTGCAAACCGGTCATCGGTTGGGACAAGTTTATGGAATGATAGCAGAGGGCTTTTTCAAAGATAAAGAGGATATAGCAAATAGTCTTACACAGAATTTCAGTACGGTAGTACCAGGCGATATTAAATATAAAGATGTAAATGGTGATGGCATCATTGATTCCAACGACCAGACAGCTATTGGATATAGCACTACTGCTCCTGAAATTTATTATTCATTCCATTTGGGAGCTGAATGGAAAGGACTTGGTTTCGATGCCATGTTCCAGGGCGCTGGTAATTACTCTGCCGTATTGAATACAAAAAGCGTGTTCTGGCCATTAATCAGCAACTCGTCTCTTTCTACTCACTATTATGAAAATCGTTGGACGCCGGAGAATCAGAATGCTAAATATCCGCGTCTGAGTTCAGAAAGTAATGCTAATAATTATCAGACTAATACCATTTGGCTGGCTGACCGTTCATTTTTGAAATTACGTAACCTGGAAGTTTACTACAAATTTCCCAAACGTTTGATGGAGCGTACTAAAATATTAGGTAGTGCCAAGTTGTATGTCCGTGGAGTAGACTTACTTTGTTTTGACCACATTGATGTGGCGGATCCGGAATCTTACGGTGCGACAAACCCGCTGAATAAGAGCGTGGTAGTTGGTGTGATAATAGGTTTTTAATCACTAAAAACAATGCGAAAGAATGAAACTGAATAAATTGATATATAGTGTTCTGGGCATCTTTGCTCTTTCCTCTTGCGCGGACAATATGGAATATAAAGAATACAGTAATTATGACGCGAATTATGTGAAACGTACTTTTGGTGATGTGGGCGGTTTAGTGTCCAACATTTATCAAGAACTCGACACTGACTTCGGTAACTATAGCGGGGCTGTTTTAGGCTCTGCTACGGATGAAGCGGAATATGCCTATACAGGAAATTCGATTGAGTATTTCTACAATGGTTCCTGGAGTCCGACAAATGCACAAAGCAGTATGTGGACTGCCTGTTATAAGGCTATTGCCGATTGTAATCTTTATTTGGAAGAGTTTACGGGACTGACTTTTTCTGATTATGAACAAATATCAGATTATAAAGCGGAGATGTACCGTTATAACAATTACCAATATGAAGTTCGTTTTTTGAGAGCTTATTTCTATTTCAATCTGGTGCGACAATACGGTGATGTTCCTTTTACGGATCATGTATTGTCAACGAGTGAGGTCAACTCACTCACTCGTACACCTGCGCAAGATATTTTTGATTACATCATTTCCGAATGTGATGCAATAAAAAATGATATTATCCCTGACTATACCAAATTGGGAGATTTAATGCCTTCAGGTGAATCAACAGAGACAGGTAGAGCTAACAAACGTGCTGTGTTGGCACTCAAAGCGCGTACTGCCCTTTATGCAGCGAGTCCATTGTTTAATCCGGACAATAATAAAGAATTATGGTATCGTGCTGCGACGGCAAGCAAAGAACTGATTGATGCTTGTGACGAAGCCAAGATGAAATTAATCAGTGAATATGAAACTCTGTGGAGTGCAACAAGCTATAATGATGCTATTGATGAACTTATTTTTGGAAAACGCGCTTCGACCGGTACCAACTCATTCGAAAAATATAATTTTCCCATTGGATTGGAAAATTGTAAGGGAGGAAACTGTCCTACACAAACGTTAGTAGATGCATACGAATTTCAGGCAACCGGTTTGAGACCGGATGAAACTACTGGTTATGATAAGAATCAACCTTATTATGAAGGACGTGACCCGAGATTTGAAAAAACAATAGCTAAAAATGGCGATACAAAGTGGCCGAACTGGAATGAAACAGCTTTGGAAACCTATACGAGTGGAGCAAATGGTGAACCTTTAAGTGGAGGTACTCCTACCAGTTACTATTTGAAAAAGTATTGTCAGGCTGCGGTAAATACAACTTCTGCAAGTGCTTCTACATCTTATCATACATGGATTACGTTCCGTTTGGGTGAGTTTTATTTGAACTATGCGGAAGCATTGTTCAAGTATTTCGATAATCCTTATACAAAAGATCCTGAATTTGGAGTTTCTGCCAATGATATGGTGAATAAGACTCGTATTCGGGTTAAAATGCCGGAATTTCCTACCGGTATGACTAATGCAAATTGGTGGAAGAAGTATAAAAATGAACGTATGGTAGAGCTTGCTTTTGAAGGACATCGTTTTTGGGATGTACGCCGTTGGAAAGAAGCAGATACTTATTTCAAGAGTATTGATGAAATGAAAATCACTAAAAATTCAGATGGTTCATTTAAATATACTCGTAATACGGTGAGTCGGCAGTGGGATGACAAGATGTATTTATTCCCGATTCCGCAGAGTGAAAGAGGGAAGAATCCTAACTTAGTGCAAAATCCGGGATGGTAAATGATTATTAAACAAAAAAGGTACTGAATATGAAGAAGATATTATATACAATGGGATTGTTGAGCTTGCTGATGTCAGGTGCTTGCTCAGAAAGTGATCCTATAGTCGACGACAGTAATAATTCAAACCAACCGGAGGAAGTCTTGCCAGACTTGCCGACGGAGGTAATCACAGGTAGTCGCGCAATGTGGGTTAGTTATGATCCTATGTCAAGTTCTGATGTAAACAATGCAACAGGTATTTCGTCTGCATTAATAAGTTGGAGATTACTGTTGACTGATCCGGCGAATACGGCTTTTGATATTTATAAATCGGAAAATGGTGGTATAGAAGTAAAGCTGAATGAGGAAGCGATTACAAATACTACTTGTTGGACGGATGCAGATATTGATCCGGATAAGAATAGTTATTATCGAGTGACACTGGCCGGTCAGACAGAAACGCTTTGTGACTATACCTTTACCTCTCAAATGGCAACCAAATTCTATCATGAAATTGTCCTAAATACGAATGTGCCGGATTTATCATTAACATACTCTCCGGATGATATTCAGGTAGGCGATCTGGATGGTGACGGTGAATTGGAAATTGTTGTGAAAAGAGAACCGTATGACGGAGCTAATCAAGGTGGATGGCGCAATGGTACCACTTTGCTTGAAGCGTATAAGATGAACGGTACGTTATTATGGCAAATAGACTTAGGTATAAATATTCGTTCCGGTTCGCATTATACTTCTTATATATTATATGATTTTGACGGAGATGGCTTGTGTGAAATCGCATTCCGTTCGTCCGAAGGAACGAAGTTCGGTAATGGTAAACAAATTACTGATGCGAATGGAAATGTGAATGATTATCGTATACGTGACACGAATGGTGTGGGTTGGTATTCGGGAGCAAGCCTGTATACAACTTGTGGATTGATATTGGAAGGCCCTGAATATATTTCTATTTGCCGTGGATATGACGGTTGCGAAATCACGCGTGTTACTAATATACCTCGTGGCAAAGAAGATGAATCTAAAACCTCTCGTGCTCAATATTGGAATAGCTATTGGGGGGATGATTATGGAAACCGTATGGACCGCTTCTTTATTGGTGTGGCTTATCTGGACGGTATACCAGACGAAACAACTGGTGTAAGAACAGCCAATCCCAGTCTGATTATCAGTAGGGGTATTTACGCGAATTGGCAGGTGTGGGCATTCGACTTGAAAGGAGGCGAACTGGTGAATCGTTGGAAATTTGATACAGCCGACCATGATGATAAATGGAAAGCGATGTGTTCACATTGTTTCCGTGTGGCTGATTTGGATGGTGACGGAAAGGATGAAATATTATATGGATCAGCAGCTATTGACGATAATGGAGTAGAACTATGGTGTACGGGAAATGGTCATGGCGACTGTTTGTATGTGGGTAAATTCATTCAAGACCGTGCAGGATTACAAATTGTTGCTTGTTTTGAGGAAGAGGAAACTTACAGTACACAAGGGCTTGGATACGGTTGTCAGGTGATTGATGCGCGAAATGGAAACCTGATTACCGGACATGGAGCAGGTAAAAATGGTGATGTGGGACGTTGTATTGTAGCAGATGTAGATCCGGATAGTCCGGGATTTGAATATTATTCGTCTTTGCAGTCGGGTATGTACAGTTGTAGTAGTGGTGGAGTGGTTGCTACTGATTATCCGAAAGGAATTGGTAGTGGTGTGATGTATAATGCTGCTATTTATTGGAGTGGCCAGCCGACTAGAGAAATGTATGACCGTGCTTGTGTTGTTAGTTACAAGAACAATCCGGATGTAAACAAGACAAATAAAAATCGTTTGGTGTATTTCGGTATTTATGGTGCTAACGACGGAAATCACAGTACGAAATATAATCCTTGTTACTATGGCGATTTCCTCGGTGATTATCGTGAAGAGGTCATTTTAGGTTCGAGTGATGGTAAGTCTATTTATATATTCTCGACTAACCATCCTACGACTCATCGTTTACCTCATTTGATGACAGACCACACTTATGATATGTCTCAAGCTATGCAGAATATGGGATATAACCAGGGGACTAATTTAGGTTACTACGTCGGTGCAGAAACGATGAAGAATGCAGAATAAGAAGAACTTTATTTGAAAGATTAGTTTGTAAAAAGAACAATCCGACCATTTTGTCGGGTTGTTCTTTTTTTCATATTTGCACAAATCGCCATATAAATGGATGATATTCCATTTCTTTATTAATCGGCTCTCCTTATTTTTGCAGTGTGACATAGCTTATTGACGTATGAAGAACATATTTCCTCTTTTGTTCCTTTTCATCACTTTGGGAATGAACATGAATGCACAAGACAATCAAGTCTCCGGCCTCAACGCCCGCCAGTTTCATAAATATTGGAAGGTCGAATCGGAGTCTCCTGATTATAAAGTGACATTTATCGGTGATACAGCCGAAATCGTTTCTCCCAAAGGGCTAACTCTCTGGAGAAAAGAAAAGATGAATGGACGGGTGACGATTGAATATGACGCGTGTGTAGTTGTAGAAAAAGAAGGAGACCGATTGAGTGATTTGAATTGTTTCTGGATGGCTTCGGATCCTACCTGTCCTGATAATATCTGGAAACGTGAAAAGTGGCGCAACGGAATCTTTCTGAATTGTTATTCCCTGCAACTCTACTATATGGGATATGGTGGAAATTATAACTCCACTACGCGCTTCCGCCGTTATGACGGTAATGAGGCAGGAATCGCAGATCCGAAAATACGTCCTGCTATATGGAAAGAATATACGGATGCCGACCATTTGCTAAAGGCAAATCACTGGTATCACATCAAGATAACCAATGAAGATAATAGGGTTAGTTATTACATAGATGGCGAGCGACTGGTGGACTTCCGCGATGCCGAACCTCTGACTGAAGGATGGTTCGGTTTTCGTACCACCTTATCACGTACCCGCATTACTAATTTTCGCTATGAATGTTCACCTCAACAGATTTCTGCCGTCCCTTTGCATTGGATCGGTGATACCCCTGAACAGGATAAAGCGGTAAGTTTCGGAGTTCCTTTTGATGAAGGAGATGTATTTCCTGCAACTCCGTTGCGGCTAAAAGTGAATGAATATCAAGATATTCCAGTGGATACCTGGCCATTAGCCTATTGGCCGGATGGCTCAGTGAAATGGAGCGGAGTTGCCGGAGTCATTCCTGCCGGAACGGAAAGATTGACATTAGAAAAAGCCTCCAAGAAAGCAAAAACGACCAATAAACAGCCTAAGGCTTCTATCTCTATCACTGAAACACCTGAAAATATTCAAATTGAAACAGGGGTACTTTCTGTTTTTATCCCTCGATACGGAGATTTCCTGATTGATAGTCTGTTATATAAAGGAACTAAAGTAGGAGAGAAAGCACATCTTATTTGTAGCACTCAAAGCAAACCGATTCAAGAAAATACATCTCAAATATCTTTTACTCGTTACATAGGAGAAATAAAATCAGTAACCGTAGAACGTCTGGGTTCAGTACGGGCACTTATAAAGTTGGAAGGCGTGCATCGGAACAGAAATAAGGAGATTGATACGAACTACTCTGAAGGGAACTACGCGAATGACTCTGATGAGAACAGTCAGAATAATCGTGAGTGGCTTCCTTTTGTTGTCCGCCTCTATTTTTATGCTGGTAGTGAACAGATAAAAATGGTGCATAGCTTTATCTATGACGGCGATCAGAAGATGGATTTCATCCGTAGTCTGGGCATTCGTTTCGATGTTCCGATGCGTGAAGCCCTGTACAACCGTCACGTCGCTTTTTCGTGTGCGGATGGAGGAGTCTGGAGTGAACCGGTGCAACCATTAGTGGGACGACGTATGCTTACCATGCCACAGGTACAAGATGAACTATCTCTGCAACAGCAACAAATGGAGGGCAAACGTATTCCTCCTTATGAAGCTTTTGACGAGAAAAACCGGGAATTGCTTAATGACTGGGCTTCATGGAATGACTACCGCCTGTCTCAACTCACGGCTGACGCATTCTCCATTCGTAAACGTACCAATGGTGATGCTCCCTGGATAGGGACTTTCTCCGGTACCCGTAGTGACGGTTATGCTTTTGCCGGTGATATAACAGGTGGACTGGGACTTTGCCTGCATGACTTCTGGCAATCTTATCCGTCTTCTATCGAAATTTCAGATGCAAGAACTCCGGTTGCCACGCTTACTGCCTGGCTGTGGAGTCCGGATGCAGAACCGATGGACTTACGCCACTATGATAATGTGGCTCACGGTCTGAATGCCAGCTATGAAGATGTGCAGGAAGGAATGAGTACTCCCTATGGTATTGCCCGCACCACCACGCTCACTCTCGTTCCGCAAGGAGGTTACACAGGAAAGAAAACTTTTGCGGATGACGCCCGACAGCTCTCTGCCACCAGCATATTAATGCCAACTCCGGAATACCTGTATAACCGTCGAGCTTTCGGAATATGGAGTCTACCCGATCGCAGTACTTCCTTTCGTATTCGTGTGGAAGAGCGTCTGGATGCTTACATCCACTTCTACCAGAAAGCTATTGAACAGAACAAATGGTATGGCTTCTGGAATTATGGTGATGTGATGCACGCTTATGATCCTGTCCGTCATACCTGGCGTTATGACGTCGGAGGCTTTGCCTGGGACAATACAGAACTAGCTTCCAATATGTGGCTTTGGTATAATTTTCTCCGTACCGGTCGTGCCGACATCTGGCGTATGGCTGAAGCCATGACCCGGCATACGGGTGAAGTCGACGTTTACCACATTGGTCCGAATGCCGGATTGGGTAGCCGTCATAATGTGAGTCATTGGGGGTGTGGTGCAAAAGAAGCACGAATCAGTCAGGCCGCCTGGAACCGTTTCTACTATTATCTCACTACCGACGAACGCTGTGGAGACTTAATGACCGAAGTCAAAGATGCCGATCATAAACTCTACGAACTAGACCCTATGCGTCTGGCTCAACCTCGCAGTGAATATCCTTGCACTGCACCTGCCCGTTTGCGTATCGGTCCCGACTGGCTGGCCTATACCGGTAATTGGATGACAGAGTGGGAGCGTACGGGTAACACGGCTTATCGTGACAAAATTATAGCAGGAATGAAGAGTATTTCCGCCTTACCCAACCGCCTCTTTACTGGTCCAAAAGCTCTGGGATTTGATCCGGAAACAGGTATCATCACAACCGAATGTGATCCGAAATTAGAATCGACTAATCATTTAATGACGATCATGGGCGGATTTGAGGTTGCCAATGAAATGATGCGTATGATTGATATACCCGAATGGAAAGACGCCTGGCTTGACCATGCCGCACGTTATAAGAAGAAAGCATGGGAACTTAGTCACAGCCGTTTCCGTATATCCCGCCTGATGGCTTATGCGGCTTATCATCTGCGTGATAGACAAATGGCAGAAGAAGCCTGGACGGACTTATTCACCCGTTTGGAACATACACCTGCACCCTCTTTCCGCATCACGACCATCCTTCCACCGGAAGTTCCGGCTCCATTAGATGAATGTGCAAGCATCAGCACGAATGATGCTGCCCTTTGGAGTCTCGACGCTATTTATATGCAGGAAGTTATTCCGAGGGATGAATAACAGAACCGTTGATTTCCTCGTACTTCACCATGTCCCAGCCTTGGAACTGGAGTAACAGCAGGTGGAGTGTCGTACCGGTAGCCAGTTTCTGTACGATTTTATCTTTACTGTACTGCAGTAATTGCTTTCTTCCTTCTTCTGCTTGAGTTTCAAGTTCTTCAGCGGTAGCTGTACGTGGAGCATATTTCAGTTCCAGGATATAGCTGTGTTCTATATCGGAATAACGTGCTTTGTCCGGCAATAGGAAGAAGTCACAATAACCATAATTCATTTCCAGTTCCGGTTGTACGAGATAGTAGGAAGCGATTGCCAGATAAGCTTTCAGGAAGCCTTGTAAATTTCTTTCTCCCTCTATGGCATCGCGAATGGAAGAATTTTCCCGATAAGCGCGGGCAATGGTTTCAAAGAATGGTTGCCAGTGACCATCGAAGGCGAAATCATCTATCAAGTCTTTCAGGTGTGAAAGATTCAGGCTATGGGCTTGTTGATAGTAGTCGCGTAAGAATCCTAAATATTGCTCGCGTACGCAGTTGTTAGGTATACACATTTTCAAACGGTCGCCACGGGTGCCGCACATGGTGAGCAAGCCATAATAATAGAGCAGGCTTCGGAAGTTTTCAATATCCGCTATTTTCTCTGACGGGAACGAAGTATGCAAGTCTACCAATATTTCGCCTTTTGCCGCAATTTCCTCGATAGTGCTCATACGGCTTCCTTCATGGGTGGTGTCGTGGTCAATGCGTGCCAACATTTTCAATTTGCTGTAATCCGTACGGATATTTTTGTCTACCATGTTTTCGGGCGGGCGGTGGAAGTCAATTTGGTTACGCAGATAATATAAAGTCATATCGCAATTGAATACACGGTCGTTGTCTAAAGACATTCTGGCAAAGCAATAATTGTTGTACCATGGCTTCATTTCCGTAATCATTGCTTCTATATTACCGACCAGCAAACCGTTTTGCTGATAATAACACAGCATTTCACGTACTTCTGTCTCATCAAATCCCATCATAGCATTGAAACGGGAATCGGTCGATATATTCCAATCGATATTATATCCACTGGATAAGTCATCCAAAGTGATAGGACTGACTCCCATTAGGAAAATCCGGTTGAACATACCTTTGAATTGCTTGAAGTATTCACGGTAAAAACCGCTGGCATGAGTCAGATCATGGAACATTTTCTGTCCGTGTTCGCTCAATATGACGTTGGTAAAGTTGTCATATTCGTCGATTATCAGATAGAGAGGATATCCTTTTTCTTTTGCTTTTATCTCAATATAAGCGAGTTTTGCTTTGGCACTTTCGATGTTTTCAACCGTTTCCTTAAAATCTGCATCATAGAAAGGTGCATATTGATGTGCAAATTGATTGATGATGATGCTGCAATATTCATTGAAGCTACTCATCAAGTCTGCTCCCGGCAGCGAACAACCGGCTTTTGAGAAGTCAAAGAAAAGGACCTGGAAACTGTTGCGTTGTTCAGTCGGGTGACTTCCTATCCATAAGTCGCCGAAATATTTGTCGAAATTATCTTTCTGTAATATGTCGTAATAGGTATGCATCATACTTAGAAACAAGCTTTTTCCAAAACGTCTCGGACGAATCAGGAAAAGGTAGCTGGGCATTTCCTCAATAAGGGGGAGATACATGGTTTTATCGACGAAATAGAAGTTTCCATTTCTCATTTGGTTGAAATCGGATATTCCGTATGGTATTCCTTTCACTTGGCTCATATTGGCAGACTTTTAATTAGTATAGGCAAAGTTAATCTATTCTGTGGAATAAATCAATGATTTGTGGCCGTATTTGCAGAGGATAGCTGTTTGCCTCTTTTTGAAAAGAAGACGATTCTATCCTATCTCGATGTTCTGTTTTTAAGATTAAACCGGAGAATGATCGTTTTAGGATTGGTAAACTGGAAGAAAAACTGTATAAATAGGTGCAATAATATACGGGAATATAGACGAAAAGTGAATGATAACCGATAGAATATACTGTTTCTCTAATAGATAAATGGTTCATTGGGTTTAAACCAACGAGGTGTTCCTCGGTGAGGAACGCTGTCTTCCCCACCGAGGAACCTATCCTTTATCGGTGAGGAAGCTGCAAGTGTGCTCTTTTGGGGGTGGTATTTCTCTAATTGGATTGAAAATAAAGAAAGAACCTAAATGCTATTATGAATAGTGTTTTACTAAAATGATATCTATCTGCAAGGGATGGATATATAATAATTTCCTATTTGACAGCTAACGGCAGTGAAAAGTGAAATGAAGAAATAAGATATTGGCAAATGTAGGGATTATTTCATCCTCCCTTATTCATTTATGTCATTCTTCCTTTTCTGCAATGCTTAAATATTCCTTTTTTAATATTGAATATGTAAGCATTCGATATGGTCGATATTTCTTCTTTGTCTTTATTGCATTATTATTTCAGATACTCTTTCAACGGGCAATCGGTCTTTTTCAGTCCTTCGGCAATGCTTTTCGCATTCATGTGTGCTCCCTTCAGGGAAGTGTGCGTATGGTCGTGGTTATAGTAAGTAGCTGCTTTCTTGATACCCACCTTTTCCAGTTTATCGGCACTAATCTTATTTAGATCAATGAAGTAAGCTCCGGTAGCTTCGGCTGCTTCACGTGTCCATTTACCAAAAGACTCTGTGTTGCGTTCTATTTTTCCATCTTTCCATTTGTTACGCGGAGTATGGCTTAGAACGATGGGAACAGCTCCTTTCTCCTGAACGTCCATAATGAATTTCCGAAGATACCAGCCGAATGTATAAATCACCTGATATTTCCCTGTTTTCTCCATCAAAAAGACTTTGCTCTCGTCACTGGAACCACGTAATTCGGCACGGGCTTTGCCTACATTAATGTCTCCCGCATCATTATGTCCGAACTGAATCAGCACAAAATCTCCCGGCTGCAAGGCATTATAAACCTTATCCCAACGACCTTCGTCCAGGAAAGTGCGGGCACTGCGTCCTGCCATGGCACGGTTTTCTACAGAAATTTTATCCAGATTGAACTCATCGGCAATTACGCTTCCCCAACCCCACATACCGTTTTTGTCTTTATCTTCATTTCGGACTGTACTGTCTCCGATAGTAAACAATACCGGACGTCCATCTTTACGGCTTGAACCTGTCACAGTATCTTTCTCAACGGGCTTCAGATAATTGGCCAATTCCAATCCCTCATAAGCACGTATTCCATCCGCAGCAGATTCCGCATTGACTTTGGCACCGAAAGCACTTGTGTGTATACGGTCGATGTAGAACATATATTTCACCTTATTCTTACCGAACTTCTCGAATTTGCGGGCACTGATATCATTCAAATCAATAAAAGGAACCCCCTGTTCTTCGGCTACTTGCTTTGCCCACAATCCGAAAGTCTTGTTGACGCGTGTGATGATGGTGCTGTCTTTATCTTCCCAAGCATTGCGGGGAGTAAGCGAGAATAGGATAGGATGAGCACCTTTTGCTTTTACATCCTGAATAAAACGGCGCATATATTCCCCGTATGTATATACGGTTTCTTTCACTCCGGTCTCTTTGATGGTTACGTTCAGCGTATCTTTGCCGATTCCCGGAATAGAGGCGCGGGCACGTCCGCTGTCATAAGGACCATTATCATTGTGTCCCAATTCGATGATAACCCAGTCTCCGGGGCGTACCCCTTTGATTACATCCGGCCAAAGACGGTTGTAGAAAGTACGGCTGCTGGTACCTCCCAACGCATGATTCTCAACAGTAATCCGGTTGGAATCGAAATAGTCGCCGGCAAAATAGCCCCATCCCCATTGTCCGTTGTTGCCATTTCCTAAAGTTCCGGTACGCATGGTTGAATTACCTACCAGAAACAGAACCGGGTTGTTACCTTTCCGGCTGGAACCGGCTTCCGGCCGCGAGGTGCGTGCCTTATTCAAGCTGTCCAGCGTGTTGTCAACCACCTGATTGACGTCTGCCATGGGAGCGGAAACTTTATTTTGCGCTTGCAGTTGTAAACTGCATACAATGATTATCAGTCCGCACGTATACTGAAACAATTTATTTTTCATGTTCGTTTTCTTTTTAGGCACGGATTACACGGATTTCACGGTTTTAGTGCTATGATTACGTAAAACAACCGTGTTAATCCGTGTAATCCGTGCCTTATTATTCTCTTATACCTTATCGAAAACTGTATGTTATTTTAATTTATAAACTTCTGTTCCGGCAAGCAGGAAACAACCGACTCCGTAGTCTTCAAAATCGGGTACACTCTTGTAAGTAACCGGCTGTCCGTCTTTAGGCTCCTTGCCTGTTCCCTGCACATATCCCAGAAATCCGTTCGGGTGTACGGCAT
Organism: Bacteroides sp. BFG-637; assembly: GCF_024793605.1. Classification (NCBI taxonomy): domain Bacteria; kingdom Pseudomonadati; phylum Bacteroidota; class Bacteroidia; order Bacteroidales; family Bacteroidaceae; genus Bacteroides; species Bacteroides sp. BFG-637. The sequence continues at coordinate 3,219,635 of NZ_JANUPD010000002.1, forward strand.
CTTTCACCATAGCGTTCCATGCTTTTAACAGGACGGGAAGATACTCTTTACGGTCGAGCAATCCGTTGCGGACTCCCCAAGCCATACCATAAACAAATAAGGCTGTACCGGAAGTCTCTTTTCCTCCGAAGTTCGTCGGGTCGTGAAGACTGACATTCCAGAAACCATCTTCACGCTGACATTTTTTCAAAGCCTTGCTCATGGTCAGGAAATCATTGATATAGTCCTGACGATGTTTCTCGTCAGAAGGAATTTCATCCAACACACGTACCAAAGCAGCATATACCCATCCGTTTCCACGACTCCAATAGCAATCTTCGCCATTCGGCTCTTTATATGGAGGATTGAAATCCTGATCGCGCCACCACAGACCGTCTTTAGGGTTGAACATACCCGTTTCATCGTGTTGGCTGCGTGTGTAGTAGTACATATCCCACATCTTATCGTAGTATTTCTGTTCTCCGGTCATCTTACCGAATTTAGCGAAGATAGGCATTGCCATTTGTACGGCATCAATCCACCACCAGTCGTTCACCTGCGGCGTATTCACCACCATATCGATGCTCGCTTTGATATTCCGGATCATATTCGGGTCTGACGGACAGATTTTATAGATATCAATGTATGCCTGTCCGCAACAATGATCGTCCGCATTACGGGTAGTATTGCCGTTGCGCATTCCCCATTTGTGGAAATCTGCCCAGTCGTAAGTATACTTATAATAATCCTCGCGCGGATAAATAGAATAGAGAGCCATCAATCCTTCATAGTATACACCACGCGTCCAGATATTGCTGGGACGTACACGACCATAAAAACTGGGAGTAGTGTAATCGGCATACTTCTTCATAAAGTAGTCATTCACCTTTATGATATTCTCTAAAGTCTCTTTTTGTGCCGGGAGCTCTTGTGCTGTGACCGTATGGACTGGTATCAGACAAGAAAGAAGCAATCCTGTAAAGAGTAAGAATAGTGGTTTCTTCATGGTACAATAGTTCTGTTTTATTAATTTGCTGTTTACAATAATTTCTATTGCAAAGGTAAGAGACGTTCCTTTCTTTTTCAATGGATTTTCGTGCAAATGTCTTTAAATTCGTTCACAAGGCAGCAGGAAATAGCGTAAAATGCATACCTAATGATGATTTCTACATATATCTGTACAATATTCTATTTCATGAATGGACTGCGTCCTTTACTTTTGTGTTGTAATTTGATAATCGATAAAACTATGAAGTGCATAACTCTTTATTTTAGTTTCTGCCTGATAGCTATCTCCTCGATAGCCCAGCCAAACTATGACTTTTCGAAGTTAAAACGCGAACGTCTGGGACGTGGTGTAATTGCTATCCGGGAGAATCCGTCTACTGTAGCTGTTTCCTGGCGTTATTTGTCTTCCGACCCGATGAATGAATCTTTTGATATTTATAGGAACGGTGAAAAGATAAATAACCATCCGTTGAAGGATGCTACTTTCTTTCAGGATGCTTATACAGGAACAGAATCTGTACTTTATACCGTGAAAGCAAGGGAAGGGAAAACGGAAAGCAGCTATCAATTACCGGCAAATGCCCCGTCGGGTTATCTGAATATTCCGTTGAACCGCCCCGAAGATGGTACGACTCCGTTAGGACAAAACTATTTTTATACTCCGAATGATGCCAGTATCGGTGACGTGGACGGTGATGGCGAATATGAGATTATTCTGAAATGGGACCCGAGTAATGCACATGATAATTCACATGACGGCTATACGGGAGAAGTATATGTTGATTGCTATAAGTTGAGCGGAAAACTATTATGGCGTATTAATCTGGGACGTAACATACGTGCCGGTGCACACTACACCCAGTTTATGGTGTTCGATTTCGATGGTGACGGCAAAGCGGAAGTAGTGATGAAGACCGCGGACGGAACGGTGGATGGAACAGGAAAAGTGATTGGGGATGCGCAGGCTGACTATCGAAGTGAGCAGGGGCGTATTCTGACCGGACCGGAATATCTGACAGTATTCAACGGATTGACAGGAGAAGCGATGCAAACAATTGATTATGTGCCCGAAAGAGGAAACCTGATGGATTGGGGAGACAGTCGTGGTAATCGCAGCGACCGTTTTCTGGCTTGCGTTGCCTATCTCGACGGCATACACCCGAGCGTAGTGATGTGTCGCGGATATTATACACGTACTGTTTTGGCTGCTTTTGACTGGGATGGAAAGGAACTGAAACAACGTTGGGTATTCGACAGTAATAATCCCGGTTGTGAAGATTATGCCGGACAGGGAAACCATAACCTGCGGGTAGGTGATGTGGACGGTGACGGATGCGATGAGATCATCTACGGTTCATGCGCCATAGACCATAATGGCAAAGGACTCTACACCACGAAAATGGGACACGGCGATGCCATTCACCTGACTCATTTCGACCCTTCTCGTAAAGGGCTGCAAGTATGGGATTGCCATGAAAATAAACGTGACGGTTCTACCTATCGGGATGCAGCTACCGGAGAAATTTTATTTCAGATTAAAGACAGTACGGATGTGGGGCGTTGTATGGCAGCCGATATTGACCCGACTCAACCGGGCGTTGAAATGTGGTCTGTTGCTTCCGGAGGAATAAGGAATGTGAAAGGAGAAGTAGTAAAAGACCGGGTGAGAGGTTTATCCTGTAATATGGCTGTCTGGTGGGATGGAGATTTGTTGCGTGAATTGCTGGATCGAAATAGGATCAGCAAATACAATTGGGAAAAAGGAATCTGTGAGCGCATAGCTATTTTTGAGGGGACTCTTTCTAATAATGGAACCAAAGCGAATCCTTGCCTTCAGGGAGATATCGTGGGTGACTGGCGCGAAGAAGTACTGATGCGTACAGCTGATAATACAGCTTTGCGGCTTTACGTCTCCACTATTCCTACCGACTATCGTTTTCATACTTTCCTCGAAGATCCGATTTATCGTATAAGTATCGCTACCCAGAATGTTGCTTATAATCAGCCTACGCAGCCCGGATTCTATTTCGGACCGGAGCTTCAGGGCACTGTATTCAGAGGATGTAAAATACCTAAAAAATAGATTATGAATATTCGTATCATAACCATTGCTTTATTGCTGGCAACCTTGCCGGTTAGTGCACAGAAAAAGAAAACGGTAGTGAATGATTCAAATACTCCTTTACATTTGCTGCAACCTGCCTATCAGGGTACTTATGGTGACCTGACACCCAGGCAGGTCAAGAAAGATATAGACCGTGTATTTGCTTATATTGATAAGGAGACTCCGGCACGTGTGGTAGATAAGAACACTGGTAAACTGATAACCGACTACACCACGATGGGAGAGGAAGCGCAACTGGAACGTGGTGCTTTCCGTCTGGCAAGTTACGAATGGGGAGTAACCTATTCAGCCTTGATAGCAGCTGCTGAAGCTACGGGCGATCAACGTTACATGGACTATGTGCAGAACCGTTTCCGCTTTCTGGCGGAAGTGGCGCCTCATTTTAAGCGTGTGTACGAAGAGAAAGGCACGACAGATCCTCAACTGCTGCAAATCCTCACTCCTCATGCCCTGGATGATGCCGGGGCTGTGTGTGCAGCGATGGTGAAAGTCCGTGTGAAAGACCGCTCGCTTCCTGTAGACGGATTAATTGAGAACTATTTTGATTTTATTCAGAATAAAGAATACCGGTTGGCAGATGGTACTTTTGCCCGCAATCGTCCGCAACATAATACACTTTGGTTGGACGACATGTTTATGGGGATTCCGGCAGTAGCCCAGATGAGCCGTTATGACAAGGCTCAAAAAGAGATATATCTGGCGGAGGCTGTCAGACAATTCCTGCAATTTGCCGACCGTATGTTTATCCCTGAAAAAGATTTGTATCGTCATGGATGGGTGGAAAGCAGTACCGATCATCCTGCCTTTTGTTGGGCGCGTGCCAATGGATGGGCTATGCTGACAGCATGTGAATTGCTCGATGTATTACCGGAAGATTACCCCCAGCGTGCGAAAGTGATGGATTATTTCCGGGCTCATGTACGCGGAGTGACTGCCTTGCAAAGTGGAGAAGGGCTTTGGCATCAATTGCTCGACCGGAATGATTCTTATCTGGAGACGTCTGCTACGGCTATTTACGTATACTGTTTGGCGCATGCTATCAATAAAGGCTGGATTGATGCCATTGCTTATGGACCTGTCGCTCATTTGGGATGGCATGCCGTGGCCGGTAAGATCAATGCGGAAGGTCAGGTGGAAGGCACTTGTGTGGGTACGGGGATGGCTTTCGATCCTGCTTTTTATTACTATCGTCCGGTCAATGTATATGCGGCACATGGATACGGACCGGTGCTTTGGGCAGGTGCGGAAATGATTTCTCTATTGAAGAATCAGTACCCGCAGATGAATGACAGTGCCGTTCAGTATTATCAGGTGAAACAGAAGACGACTGCACCTATTTTTGCCATCGATACAGAAGAAAAGAAAGATTAACTTTAAATAGATAGAACCATGAAACGAGAAGCTTTTAAAATGTATTTAAAACCCGGATGTGAAGCTGAATATGAGAAAAGACACGCTGCCATCTGGCCCGAATTGAGAGCATTGCTTTCCAAGAACGGAGTGTCGGACTATTCGATTTATTGGGATAAGGAGACCAACATCCTGTTTGCTTTCCAGAAAACGGAAGGTGAGGCTGGTTCGCAGGACTTGGGTAATACGGAGATTGTGCAGAAATGGTGGGACTATATGGCGGATATCATGGAAGTGAATCCGGACAACTCGCCGGTGTCCATTCCTTTGCCGGAAGTATTTCACATGGATTGATTTTTTAGTAATTAGGTTCGTTGTTTCTTTTATTATCTCAACTATCTTGATTATTTTTGTCCAACATTAATTATTAATCTTGGAATCTATATGATGCAAAGACACCTTTTAATCTTTACCTTTCTTGTTAGTTTTGTGTTGAATGCCTATGGTGCGATAGAGCTTCGTTCTACACAAATGAGAACGAGTGACGGTCTTCCCAATAACTCTATTCGATACATTTATCAGGATAGCAAAGGTTTTTTGTGGCTGGCTACTTTGAACGGATTAAGTCGTTATGACGGCAACTCTTTTCTTACTTTCCGTCCGGAAATCGGTGACAAGGTGTCTTTGGCAGACAACCGTATCTACGATCTGACAGAAGATAAAGATGGTTTTTTGTGGATTTCCACTACACCTGAATTATATAGTTGCTATGATTTGCAACGTGCCCGTTTTGTTGACTATACCGGTTGTGGCGAACTAAGACAGAATTATTCAGGGGTATTTGTAGCTGCTAACGGAGATGTCTGGCTTTCCCATTCGGGAAACGGCTGCCGGAAGATGGTACATCAGAAAAATGGTGAGATGACATCTACCGTATTCAGGACCGAACGTGGAAACCTGCCGGATAACCGGGTGAAATTCGTGAATGAGGACACCAGTGGGCGTATTTGGATCGGCACTCAATGCGGTCTGGTTTCTGTCTCCAACGGACAATATCGGATAGAAGACCGATTAATCCACTTCACTTCTTCGCTGTCCTATAAGGACGATATGTATTTCCTTACAGCAGATGGAGATATCTATTATTATCAGGAGGCTACTCAAAAAATGCAAAAGTTGGCTTCTCTTGCCACTGTGGCAGGGGCGACATCGCCAACCGGAAATTTCCTGTTGAAAGATAAGTGGGTGATCCTGACTACTACCGGAGTATATACTTATCAATTTGCTACCGGAGAGATGGCCGCAGATCCTCGCTTGAATATTAAAAAGGGAGAATTGATACGTGATAATCGTGGAGATTATTGGATATACAATCATACGGGACGACTTACATATGTGCTTGCCGAAACCGGAGAGAGTAAGGACTTCCAGTTGATTCCCCAGGATAAGATAAGTTATATCGACTTTGAACGTTATCATATCGTCCATGATTCGCGGGGAATTATTTGGATTTCGACCTATGGAAATGGGCTTTTCGCTTATAATACTGCCGAAGATAAACTGGAGCATTTTGTGGCGAACATTAATGACCAGAGTCATATCAGTTCGGATTTCCTGCAATATGTGATGGAAGATCGTGCTGGTGGCATCTGGGTAGCTTCGGAATATTCAGGCTTGTCCCGTATTTCCGTATTGAATGAAGGAACCTCCCGCATCTATCCCGAATCCCGTGATTTGTTCGACCGGTCGAACACCATCCGTATGCTTACCAGAATGTCTAATGGAGATATCTGTGTAGGTACGCGTAAGGGGGGATTATACACTTTTGATTCGAGCCTTCATTCAAAAATGACCAATCAATATTTCCATTCTAATATCTATGCTCTCACCGAAGACAAGCAGGGACGAATGTGGATGGGAACTCGTGGAAATGGTCTCAAAGTGGGGGATACCTGGTATTATAATAATCCTTCTGATCTGACAGCCTTATCCGATAATAACGTTTTTGCCATTTATCGCGACCGTAAAGACCGCATGTGGATAGGAACATTTGGCGGTGGGCTGGAATTGGCTGAACCTACTCCCGACGGTAAATATAAATTCCGTCATTTCTTCCAGCAAACATTCGGGATGAGGATGGTGCGTGTGATAGAAGAAGATGCAAATGGGATGGTGTGGGTAGGAACCAGTGAGGGTATTTGTGTTTTTCATCCGGATTCATTGATTGCAGATGCCGATAATTATCATCTTTTCAGTTATACAAACGGAAAGTTTTGCAGTAATGAAATCAAGTGTATCTACCGGGATACGGAAGGGCGGATGTGGATTGGTACGTCCGGTTCGGGACTGAATCTTTGTGAGCCGCAGGATAACTATTGCTCTTTGAAATATGAACATTACGGAACTTCCGAAGGATTGGTTAACGATGTAATCCAGTCCATTCTGGGAGATAAAAAGGGGAATCTATGGGTTGCTACCGAATATGGTATTTCCAAATTTAATCCGATTACCCATTCTTTTGAAAACTACTTCTTTTCTTCTTATACACTGGGAAATGTGTATAGTGAGAATAGCGCCTGTATGCGCGAAGATGGAAAACTGCTTTTTGGCACAAACTACGGATTAATAGTGATCGATCCTGAAAAGATACAGGATAACGAAACTTTCTCCCCGGTTGTTTTCACGGATTTATATGTCAATGGAACGCAGATGAATCCGCAGATGGAGGACTCTCCGTTAAAGCAATCGTTGGCTTATTCGGACGAAATAACCCTGAAGTTTTTTCAGAACTCATTCCTGATAGATTTCTCTACTTTTGATTATTCGGATAGCGGTCATACCAAATATATGTATTGGCTGGAAAATTACGATCAGGGATGGAGTGCTCCTTCTCCTCTGAATTTTGCTTCGTTTAAGTATCTTAATCCGGGAACTTATATACTTCACGTCAAGTCGAGCAATGGATCAGGTGTTTGGAATGATAGCGAGACTACACTGAAAATTGTAATTGTCCCTCCATTCTGGAAAACGACTTGGGCAATGCTGGGTTATGTGCTGTTATTAATCATAGCCTTGTACTTTGCTTTCCGTATCGTTCGTAACTTTAACGGCTTGCGTAACCGCATCAATGTAGAAAAGCAGTTGACAGAATATAAACTGGTGTTTTTTACCAATATCTCTCATGAATTCCGTACTCCGCTTACCTTGATTCAGGGAGCATTGGAGAAGATTCAACGGGTGACTGATATCCCGCGTGAATTGATATATCCGCTGAAAACAATGGATAAGAGCACGCAGCGTATGTTGAGGCTTATCAATCAGTTGCTGGAATTCAGAAAGATGCAGAATAATAAGCTGGCACTCTCTTTAGAGGAAACGGATGTCATCTCTTTCCTTTATGAAATATTTTTGAGCTTCGGAGATGTAGCGGAACAAAAGAATATGAATTTCCGTTTCCTGCCTTCGGTGCCGTCCTATAAAATGTTTATTGATAAAGGAAATTTGGATAAGGTGACTTATAACCTGCTTTCAAATGCCTTTAAATATACTCCTTCGAACGGAACAATTATTCTCTCGGTGAATGTGGACGAAGGGAAGCAAACCTTGCAGATTCAGGTTTCGGATACGGGAGTCGGCATTCCTAAAGAGAAGCAGAACGAATTGTTCAAGCGATTTATGCAGAGCAACTTCTCCGGTGACAGTATCGGTGTAGGGTTGCATTTGAGCCATGAACTAGTTCAGGTACATAAAGGAACGATTGAGTATAAGGATAATGAAGGCGGTGGTTCAGTATTTACCGTATGCATTCCGACGGATAAGACGGTGTATTCGGAGAAAGACTTCCTTGTCCCGGGCAATGTACTGCTGAAAGAGGCGGATGGACATGCGCATCATTTGTTGCAGCTCTCGGAAGAACTTCCTGACTCGGAAAAACTGGCTGTTCCTCTGAATAAACGGAAAGTCTTGATTATTGAAGATGACAATGATATTCGTGAATTCTTGAAAGAGGAAATCGGAGCCTATTTCGAAGTAGAAGTTGCTGCTGACGGTACATCCGGATTTGAGAAGGCACGTACGTATGATGCCGATTTGATTATCTGTGATGTTCTGATGCCGGGAATGACGGGATTTGAGGTAACTAAGAAGCTGAAATCGGATTTTGATACGAGCCATATTCCTATCATTCTGCTGACTGCTTTGAGTTCACCGGAGAAACATCTGGAAGGTATAGAAGCCGGAGCGGATGCTTACATAGCCAAACCGTTTAGTGTAAAATTGTTGTTGGCACGTGTATTCCGCCTGATCGAGCAGCGCGATAAATTGCGTGAGAAGTTCTCCAGTGAACCGGGTATTGTGCGTCCGGCCATGTGTACCACTGACCGGGATAAAGAATTTGCAGATCGGTTGGCTGCTATCCTTGAACAGAACCTCGCCCGGCCTGAATTCTCTATTGATGAGTTTGCACAGATGATGAAGTTGGGACGAACGGTATTTTATCGGAAACTACGTGGAGTAACGGGATATTCGCCTAATGAATATTTACGTGTTGTGCGCATGAAGAAAGCAGCCGAGTTGTTACTGTCGGAAGATAATCTGACGGTTGCAGAAGTCTCCTATAAGGTGGGTATCAGCGATCCTTTCTATTTCAGTAAATGTTTCAAAGCTCAATTCGGAGTAGCACCGTCTGTTTATCAGCGTGGTGTGAATAATAATAGTGATTCTCCGCAGGATTCACAAGAATAAGATTAACTAAAATAGCATAGTATGAAACTGATTTCTTTTTGTAAAATATTACTTTTGAGCAGTTGCTTTACAACTGCTTGTACTTCTATAAATGCACAAGATAAAGTGATGAAAAAACAGAACTCACCTATTGATATAGATTTGTGGCAAAACGGATTGCCCAATACGAATGGGATGGAAGCTCAGGGATATGATGATAAAAAGAATAATTTCAAACCTAGTATCCGGGTGTATCTGCCGGAAGCCTCTCAACAGCCGGCGAAAGCTGTTATTATATGTCCGGGAGGTGGATACGGGCATTTGGCAATGGCTCACGAGGGTTATGACTGGGCACCGTTTTTCAATGAACAGGGAATAGCTGCTATTGTCTTGAAGTACCGTATGCCTAATGGTAACCGGGAAGTTCCCATGTCGGATGCATACGAAGCTATTTGTTATGCGAAAGAACATGCTTCTGAATGGAATATTAATCCTGATTGCATTGGTATCATGGGATTTTCGGCAGGGGGGCATTTGGCCTCTACAGTGGCTACGCATGCTTCCGAAGAACTTCGTCCTGCTTTTCAGATTCTTTTTTATCCGGTAATTTCGATGGAACCTAAATACGGGCATGGTGGATCGTGCAGACAGTTTCTAGGTGAAAGAGCAACGGAGGAATTGAAAAAGGAATTTAGTAATGAGTATCAGGTGGATTCGCTCACACCGAGAGCGTTTATAGCTTTATCCGATGACGACAGGGGTGTGGTACCTATGAATTCTATTCGTTACTATTCTGCTTTGAAAGAAAAGGAGATACCGGCCGCCATGTATATTTATCCCAGTGGTGGACACGGATGGGGAATGAAAGATAGTTTTAAATTCCGCAATGAAATGTTGATGGAGCTGAAAGCTTGGCTAATGACTTTTTAGGGGAGGCTATTAAAGCAGTGCTAATACCTGTTGAGAACTAATTTATTTGATTGTTTCGAGAAATTCTACTTCAATGATTCTTAACTGGTTTTTGCTACTGCTCTTTTCCAGTTCCATTTTATTGGCAGCTTTGGCTTCTACTTCAATGATCTGTCCGAAAGCATCCTTGTCACTGGTATTTCCTTTCAGGCGAATGGTTATAGTGTTGGCACGTACCGGTTTTTCTACATTGAGATGAATATACCCCAGACTCTTATCTGTATTTCCGTTCCAAATCAGGGTGTTTCCGGCATATACTTCCAATGGATAACTGCGTGAACGCCAGCCTTGCAATTTGATACATATATCGTCTATTTCGGCCTCTCTCTCCAGTGTATAAGTAATCCAGGCAGTGCTCAACTTACCGTCATTTTTCCATTCCGTCAGTTCGATATCATCATAGCTCTTTTCAGCATCGCTGTTATTGGAACCGGCTTTTGCTGAAACGATGCGTACACCTTTTTTACTGTCTTGGTAAGAAGGGGTAGAAGGAGTCTCACCCCTGTTCAGTTGTCCTTTTAAAGTCTCCTGCGGGAGATAAGTGCTCAAGCCTTCAGTAACTTTTACAGGCACTGTTTCCAATGTGAGTGTGGCGGCAAGTAATCCTTTAGCCTGTGCTGTCAGAGTTACTTTTCCGGCAGTGGTTGTGCTACGGATCAGTGCACGGTTGATGCCACATTCTACCGGAAGTTTTGTATCAAGGATATGATTGTTTTCACCTTGAGCAATCCCTCCACGCCATTCTGCTTGACCGTTGAGTGTGAATTGAACCGTACGATTATCCAATGGGCAACGTTTTCCGTCTTTATCTACAACTTCCACCTGTATTAAAGCCATGTCTGCACCATCTCCATGGAATCCTTCGGGATTTTGAATAGCGGTAAGTTTCAGTTTGGCTGGTTCACCGGCTGTATGTATAGCGTAGCGGCTGATTTCTTTTCCTGCTTGATTATAGCTGATTGCTTCCAGTTTACCCGGTTTGAATGTTATGTTGTCAAAAGTAAAGAGGAAATTGTATTGGCGTTTGCCTTTACCCAGAGATTTACCATTCAGGAAAAGTTCCACCTCTTCCCCGGTAGATACCACATGTATGGGTTTTACTGTATTTTCAGGATAATTCCAGTGTCCGATAATGTAGGTCTGGTCTTCTTCCGTATCTACCCATCCGTTCCACATCACCTGATGTACATAGAAGGCGTCTTTCTCAATACGCATAGCATCTGTCACTCCACTTCTGCGATAGTTTTCCGCTCCCCGGTAATGGGTATTGGTGTCAGAGAAGATAATTTTAGTGCCGCCGGAGCTGACCCTGTTGCCTGTTCCGGGACGCTCACGCCAATAATCATACCAGCGGGCTATCATGGTAATGGCAAATTCATCTTGGTTACGGTTATAATCAGTAGCCGGTTTACCTTTATAAAGCGGACCGTCACCCTCTTTATGGAAAGGATAGCTGTATTCGTCCCAGTATTTTCTTAAACCTTCGTCGCGGCAATATTCGGTAGCCCACATCGGATGATGCTCACTTCGGTTGATATATAGCATTTCGCCGCCGTATTCCGCTTCACGAATATCCAACATTTCACGTGAACCGATAGCACGTCCGCCAAACGGATCATATTTGTCACGGACAGCTTTCATCTCTATCATGTGTTCACGGCTGATAGCTTTGTTGCCACATTCGTAGAACAAGATACTCGGGTTGTTGCGGTTATAAATGATTGCATCGCGCATCAGTTCCACCCGTTGCTCCCATTGGCGTCCCTCACGGTCTTTTTCCGCATCTCCGGCAGGCATTGCCTGTATCAGACCTACACGGTCGCAAGATTCTACATCTTGTTTCCATGGAGTGACGTGCATCCAACGAACTAGGTTTGCATTTCCTTTTACCATCAGACCATTAGAGAAGTCGCTCAACCAGGCTGGTACGGACAGACCCACTGCAGGCCATTCATTGCTGGTACGTTGTGCATATCCCTTCATTTGGATAACACGGTCGTTCAATTCTATTTTTCCTTCAACAAAGCGTGTTTTACGGAATCCGGTGCGGGTGCTGACTTCATCGAATATCTGATTGTTGTCATCTTTCAAGGCAGTTTTTACCGTATACAGGTAACCATATCCCCAACTCCAGAAATGAAGATTATTGATAATGGCGGATGCCTTTACCGTTTTAGTCTCTCCTGCTTTTAAAGTCACTTTATCACCTTGGAAAGTCTTCAATCGTTTGCCATCGGCATCAAGCACAGTCACTTGATAACTGAACTGGCGGGGAGATTTACTGTCGTTTCTGACTTCTGATTCGGCATGAATGGTTGCTTTATGCCCTTTTATATCGAAATCTTTGGCGTACACATAAACACCTGTTGTTTTCAGGTTACTGTATAAGGGAAGAGTTTGATATACATTATCGGTAACGTACAGAAATACATTTTTGGGGATACCGCCATAGTTAGCATTGAAATTGCGGTCGTTCCACTGAAATTTGGAGTTGGTTCCCTCTTCTCTGTACATCCAGTTGTTATCGGTGCGAACGGCAATTACGTTTTCACCCTCCTTCATATATGGAGTCAGGTCGAATCCCACTGCCATTACGCCATTTTCGTGTCTGCCCAGATTATGACCGTTGAGATAGAAGTCTCCACGTTGACGTACTCCTTCGAACTCGATAAATACTTTCTGGTTACTTTTCAGTTCCGGAATCCGGAAACTTTTGCGATACCACACCACTGTGTCTGTCAATTGTTCGATGGAGAGTTTAAATGCTTCCATCTTCATTGAAAGCATGAGGCAAAGTTACTTGCTTCCATTCACTGTCGTCGAATTTAGTGTCTTTGGCTTTAGGAAATTCTCCTATTTGCAGCTTCCATTCACTGTTGAAGTTGTATTTTTTGCGTTCGGCCGCCTGACTGTTGATAATAGACAGTGTGATCAGCAGAAAAACGAAAAGATATAATTGGTGTTTCATGATAATCAATAATATATTTATTCACTCGCAAAATTACTTCTTTTTTGAATGTATGAAATGGAGAAATGTACAAAGATTATATACAATTGTGCACCTTTTGAAATTAATTTAAAAATAATTCTTCTTATGGGCGGGATGCTCTTGACAAAACCTTTTTTATGTTGTATATTTGTGGATGTTAATATCAATGGGTAAAAGGTAGTATTATAAAAAGAATGAAAAAGAAACCGGTACAATATGATGACAATATATTAGGAAATTCTTGCAGTAGTTAAACTGTGAGAGTTTTCGTATAAGCCAAAGGCTGCGAATCTTTATGGGATTTGCAGCCTTTTTTGTTGCAAAAAATCATGGCTGTGTTCTTAGATCCGGAATTTATAGTTTATAATAAACTTGGATAGCGTTTATAATAAACTCCTCAATAATTTATTAAGAACGGTGAAGAGGATTATGAAAGATGAGTCAGCTTTTTTCTTCTTTGGTATAATACGAAATATAACTTGATTGGGGATTTCTTATGAAAAGTAAATGATATAAACATTGTTGTTGAAAAATTATATTCTTTACGTACGATATTACAGTTTCTGTGATTACGAGATAATATTCTGCCGGGGAATTAATCTCCAAACGTCGATATAAGAAAAAAGTCTATTTGTAGCGTGTCTTCTTTTATAAAGAGGATGCGCTTTTTATTTAAGAGACGGAGAAACTGTACTGATTTTAGGTATGTAGAAAAGTGCATCCGGATATGGAATATTGTATACGAATAAGTAGTATTTGAGGCTTTTGCATGGAACTCCATAAGAAAATCAATATCTCCATATCCTTAAGCTTGGGGTGAATGGGCAGATGCGGTACTTTTGCAGAAAAATGTGCGACAAGAAGTCGTACAAGTAATTGTTCAGCATAATGTCTGAACCTGTTGTTCCGTCAACAGTAGCCTAAAGAGGCGTGCTTTACGAGTAATTGTTTGGTGCGAAGCCCTCTTGACAATATGGTTCTATGCAGAAATATCCAATGTATAGGCTGTTAGGCTGACCGATATGAGTAACGTATGTGAACCGCTGCACCATCGTAACAAAAGAATAGCTTACGGATATTTACAAGCTATAGCCAAAATGGCGGGCAGTCAGGATAGTTCTCTCTTTTTCAGGACTACACGGATGCAGCACTGCCGGTGGATGGGCGGACTTTAAGTCGGTCGTAAGTTACTTGTACGGAACTTGGTAAGCCCGTATCTCTCCTGTCCTTTATCGGGCAGGTAAGCCAATCGCAAGAGAAGCCGAATGATGTGCGGGTAAAGGATTGCGGAGAAAGCGAACGCTTCCGTGTAATGCGGAAGATAGAGGTTTAAACGTCACCTCATGCGAAAGCAGGCAGACTTCCGCAGGGTAATTCTTTGTGAAACGATTGTAGAACTTTAACGAAATGAAGAAACAGCAAAGGAGCAAGGCGAAAGCCGAGTGTGCATCTTCAGCCGAGCGTAACACAACATGGAAAAGCATTGACTTCTCCAAATGTGAACGAAAGGTCAGAAAGCTGCAAGTCCGAATAGCAAAGGCTCATAAAGAAAAGAGGTACAACAAGGTTAAAGCCTTGCAGCACCTGCTTGTCACTTCGTTCGAAGCCAAGGCATTGGCAGTAAGGAAAGTGACCTCCAATAAAGGTAAACGCACGGCAGGGGTTGACCACATAAAGTGGGATACCGATGCCAATAAAATAGAAGCTATACGTTCTTTGACACGGAGAGGATATAAAGCCCTCCCATTGAAAAGAGTTAACATACCTAAGGCAAACGGCAAGACAAGACCGTTGGGAATACCGACCATGAAAGACAGAGCCATGCAGGCACTGTATCTTATGGCATTGGAACCCATAACGGAAAGTGAAGCGGATGCAAACTCTTACGGATTCAGAAAGTTCAGAAGTACGGCAGATGCGATAGATGCGCTTCACAGATGGCTAAGCAGGGATTGCTCTCCCGAATGGATATTGGAGGGAGACATAAAAGGCTGCTTCGACCATATCAGCCATGAATGGCTTCTCGATAACGTACGAATCGACAGGCAGATATTAAGAAAATGGCTGAAAAGTGGAGTTGTATTCAACAGACTGCTTCAACCGACTATTGAAGGGACACCACAGGGCGGCATTATTTCACCGACACTTGCAAATGCAACTCTTGACGGCATGGAAAGGATGCTCAAAGAGAAGTACAAGGCAAGTTATGTCAATGGAAAACTTTACTGCCCCAAAGTCAATCTCGTAAGATATGCGGATGACTTCATTGTCACTGCTGACAAAAGGAAAACGTTACTTGAAATAAAGGAAATGTTGACAGTTTTTCTAAAGGAAAGAGGACTTACCCTATCCGATGAGAAGACACTGATAACACATATCAGTGACGGATTTGACTTTTTAGGTTTCAATGTCCGGAAGTACAACGGCACATTGTTAATAAAGCCGTCAAAGAAAAGTCAGAAACGTTTCACTGACAAGCTGCATGAGGTTGTGCTGACCAAAGGTAAGGCATCATCCCAGCAGGAGCTGATAGAGAAACTCAATCCTATAATAAAGGGATGGGGTAACTACTACAGCCATGTGGTATCAAAGGAGGTGTTCTGCCGATGTGACCATATCTTAATAAATCAACTTAAAAGATGGTCATATCGCAGACATACCGACAAGTCAAGGAAATGGATAAGGAAGAAGTATTTTATCCGAAAAGGTGGCAGAAATTGGATTTTCGGTTTTGAATATGTATGTGGAGAAATAAAGGATAAGTTCACATTACAGCAACTGACAGAAATTCCAATCAAGCGACACACAAAGATAAGATGCGAGGCCAATCCGTTCGACCCATCATGGGACGAATACTTCGAAAGGCGGAAACTCAAAAGTGCCCGTCAACGTGCGTGAAGAAAACTTTATCGGAAACAAGTCATCGCAAGATGATTATGAGCCGATTTAATTTTATGAGAATTAAATTTAGAATTATCGGAGCTGTATGCGGTGAAAGTCGCACGTACAGTTCTTAATGGGGAAAGCGGCAGCAATGCCGCCGACCTACATAACTAATAAGCAGTAGAAAATGATAAAGTCAGCAATTTTAATAGTAGCGGCATGTTGTAGCTTACAACTATTTAGTCAGGAGAAATTTCCCGATGGTAAAATGATACCGGATTGGTTTTACCAAAATGAGAAAACTGATATCAGTATAATGGGAAAGAAATTCTTGATTACAGATTATGGAGTAGTGAATGATAGTACACTACTACAAACTGAAAAGATTCAGGCTGTTATAGATTTGGCATCCGACAATGGTGGGGGAGTTGTTGTCATTCCGGAGGGCACTTATCTTAGTGGCGCACTTTTCTTCAAACCGGGAACACATTTACATCTGGAATCAAAGGCTATATTAAAAGGTAGTGATGATATTAGCAACTTTCCTGTAATAGAAACACGGATGGAAGGACAGAATCTGAAATACTTTTCTGCCTTGATTAATGTTGATAAGATTGATGGTTTTACTCTTTCCGGGAAAGGAACGATTGACGGAAACGGTGAACGATACTGGAAATCATTCTGGTTGCGGCGGCGGGTTATTCCTAAATGTACTAATATGGATGAATTACGTCCCCGTTTGCTTCATATATCCCATAGTAATAACGTACAGATTTCTGATGTACGGCTGGTGAACTCTCCATTTTGGACGACTCACATTTATAAGTGTGATAGTGTAAAACTCTTGGATTTACATATCTATTCTCCCTCTTCCCCTGTAAAAGCTCCCAGCACAGATGCTATTGATATTGATGCATGTAAAAATGTACTGGTTAAGGGGTGCTATATGTCGGTCAATGACGATGCGATTGCTTTAAAAGGCGGGAAAGGACCCTGGGCGGATCAAAATCCTGATAATGGTGGCAATTGTGATATTATCATTGAAGACTGTACTTTCGGATTTTGTCACGGAGTGCTGACTTGTGGAAGTGAGTCAATCTATAATCATAATATAATTCTCCGGCGTTGTGATTTGGATCAGGCTAAACGCCTTTTATGGCTGAAAATGCGTCCGGATACTCCTCAACAATATAAGTACATCTTGGTTGAAGACATAAAAGGGAATGTTCGCAATTGCATCTTTATTGCTCCATGGACACAGTTTTATGATCTGAAAGATCGCAAAGATATGCCGGTCTCATATTCCAGCTATATAACGATGCGTAATATTCACCTGGATTGCGATTCCTTTTTTGCTGTAGAGAAATCAAATCAGTACAAATTATCCAATTTCTGTTTCGACAATCTGGCTATCAAGGCGAAAAAGGATGTGAAGATAGATGAAAACATAATTGATTCACTCATCATAAGAAAGGTTGAAATAACTAAGGTGAATTAAAAAAGAATGGCAGAAAGACTGGAAAATTGTACATAGACTGTAAAATCGTACAAAAACGACGTCTGATAGGCTGTACGCATATGAATTTACATAAGAAAGTCGAATTCTCCATATTCCTTTCCTTTCATTCTGCCATGTAATACGGTATCTTTGACATGTGCTTATTTAGTAAAACATTGAATCTAAAACTATAAAATACAATGAAATTCTGTAGAATTATTTTTTGTCTGTGGCTATTGATCTGTTTTTTCCCTTTGGGAATTTATGCAGATATACAACTTCCCTCTATATTATCAGATAATATGGTACTTCAGCAAAATGCGAAAGTACGTTTCTGGGGAAAAGCACGTCCCGGAGAGAAGATTCAGGTAAAAACTTCGTGGGATCATAAGAAATATAAGGTGGTTGCTTCAGAAAGCGGTCATTGGGAATTGATGATACAAACACCGGTAGCCACTTCCGGACAGTCTGTGATATTGAAAGGCGATAATAAGATTCATATCAATAATGTATTAATAGGTGAAGTTTGGCTTTGTACCGGACAGTCAAATATGGAATTTCCAGTAGCTCGTAATCCGCAAGTGAAATGGAAAACAGGAATGCTGTATGGAAGCGGAGGAAATGAAAGATGCTGATTTTCCGGAAATCCGTCTGTTTCATGTAGAGCATCAGATGGCGCCTGATGGTGAAAAAGAGGATTGTACAGGGAAGTGGGTGGTTTGTAGTCCGGAGAATCTGAAAGACTTTTCTGCTATAGGATTTGTCTTTGGGCGTAAATTGTATAAGGAATTGAGTACACCGGTTGGTTTAATTCAGTCTACTTGGGGAGGAACACATGCCGAATCCTGGACAAGCATGAAAGTGATGGAAAACAATCCGCTGTATGCCGATGTCTTAAAACAATATTCAAAGGAAAAGGTGAGTAGGGAAAAAGATAAGTGCAAGGTTCCGGCTACATTGTGGAATGGTATGATTGCTCCTATAGTAGGGTATACTGTAAAAGGGAATATCTGGTATCAGGGAGAGTCCAACTCTGTTCGTTATGAGAAATATCAGGAGGTATTTACTAACTTGATAAATAGTTGGCGGAAAGAGTGGAATCAGCCGGATATGCCATTCTATTTTGTACAGATTGCACCACATTACAAACAATCGGCAGGTATTCGTGAAGCACAATTGAAAACATGGTTAGGTGGACTTGAGAACATTGGAATGGCAGTAGTGACGGATGCAGCCGATTCTACAGACATACATCCACGAAATAAAGTTGCACCGGGCGAACGGCTGGCAGCTTGGGCATTAGCAAAGCAATATGGTAAAAAGATTGTTTATTCAGGACCTCTCTACAAATCAATGAAAGTGAATGGGAGAGAAATTACATTAGATTTTGAATTTGCGGAAGGTGGCCTGCAGACACCCGGCAATGAACCGGTAAAAGGATTTTTTATTGCTGGCAATGATGCGCGGTTTTATCCGGCTGAAGCCGTAATTGATGGAAGTTCGATAACGCTTTCTTCAACTTATGTCTCTGTACCTGTAGCTGTACGCTACGGTTATGGGACTTTCTTTAGAGTGAATCTGTTTAATAAAGCCGGATTTCCAGCAGTTCCTTTCCGTACGGATTCTTTTGCTTCCGACACTTATTATCGTCTGTTTGCCGATTCGGAAATTCGCCGTTTCCCGAAAGCGTGGCAACTGGATCATGGAAAACGCCTGTATTTTGGTTATGCGCAAGGAGTAGGTTGTTGTGCGATGTTACAAGTTTGGAAGAAAACAGGAGACCGTAGGTACTTTGATTATGTAGAGGCATGGGCTGATTCTTTGGTAGATAATAAAGGGGATATTTATTTGTATAAGAAAGAAACCTATAATTTGGATTATATCAACTCCGGGAAAGTTCTTTTTGATTTATACGATGAAACCCAAAAGGAGAAATATAAATTGGCTATCGAGAATCTGATAGACCAGTTGAAAAAGCAGCCTCGTACAACAGATGGAGGTTTTTGGCATAAAAAAATATATCCTTATCAGATGTGGTTGGATGGATTGTATATGGCTTCTCCTTTTATGGCTAGATATGGAGCTGAATTTAATCGTCCGGAATGGATTGATGAGGCTGTTAAACAGTTCACTCTCTGCCATCAGCATACATACGATACCAAGACCGGACTTTATTATCATGCATGGAATGAGGACCGTAGCCAGCGCTGGGCTGATCCGGAAACTGGCCATTCTCCTAATTTCTGGGGACGTAGTATCGGTTGGTGGTTTATGGCTTTAGTAGATGCTTTGGAATATATTCCCCAAGATCATTCAGGCTATGCTGATATGATTAAATGGACGAAGGAATTAGCAGAAACTCTTTCAAAATACCAAGATAAAAATGGCTTGTGGTATCAAGTAATTGACCAACCTTCACGTACCGGTAATTTTCCGGAAGCTTCTGTTACGACACAATGTATGTATGCCTATATGAAAGCTGTGAATAAAGGATACATTGATAGTCAGTATCGCGCCATTGCAGAAAAGGCTTTTAAAGGTCTGTGTGATAAACTACTGATTTCCAATCCGGACGGAACATTGACATTAACCAAATGTTGCCAAGTGGGTGGATTAGGTGGTAAGCCTTACCGTGACGGCAGTTTCGAGTATTATATAGGAGAGAAAATGAGAGATAATGATGCTAAAGCAACAGGCCCTTTCATTATGGGATGTATTGAACTGAACAAATAATATAGAAGTAGAAATGATAGGAAATTTTCGACTATTGTTTCAATTAATGAACTAATAAAATGTAGTACCATGAAAAAAGAACAAATTATCAAATCGATGTTATTTTTAATTATTCCTTTGCTTGTTATCTCATGTGATGGTAATGGCTTTATGGAATATGAAGAGACTGCATTGATGCAAAGAGATGCGCAGCAAGGACTTTTAAGTGACGAGGCAAGTGATAATACATGTATGGTTAATCTGAATTTATTTACAAAACCTTATTTTGATTATCAGTATAATACAGGTGATCATGTAGATGAGTGTTTTGTATATATTGATAATCAGGAAGATCATACTAGATGCCTTTATCCACAAAGTGGAAAAAATGTAAAAGGTAGTTTTATGATACCTTTCGGAAAACATCGAATTAAATTGAATATAGAAATTGATGATGGTAAATCATATATATATCCGATTGAACTATGTAATGCTTTGGTAACTTTAAAGAACGGTGAAGCAAGTATGGTGCTTTACGATAGAGTTATTCTTAAAAGAGCAGATTCTTCTTTCACAAATTCAGCCTTTACAGTTGAATTTGATGTAGATTTTCCTTATGCTGAAAACAATGATTATACATTAGATATTACATTAGGATTTTATGATGAAACATACGACGATGGTTCTTCAGGTCCTTATGTAAACGGAAACGTTAGTGTTTATACTTATTATCAATGGGAATCCATTTTTGAACCAGCTAAGCCAACTTATATTGACTTTGTTCTTGGAATTGTATATAATTCTACTCAAAAGGAATATTGTTATAAAGGGTATTGTGAACAAGAACTTTCTATAGATAGAAATGGAATGGTTATTAATAATGTAAGTTGGCATAAAATGGTAAGATTACCTAATGGTGATGATATTGGATATGAATTATATTTAATAACAGGTATATGGGCTAAATTACAGTCGAATATTGAT
Organism: Bacteroides sp. BFG-637; assembly: GCF_024793605.1. Classification (NCBI taxonomy): domain Bacteria; kingdom Pseudomonadati; phylum Bacteroidota; class Bacteroidia; order Bacteroidales; family Bacteroidaceae; genus Bacteroides; species Bacteroides sp. BFG-637. Next base: position 3,240,854 of record NZ_JANUPD010000002.1, read on the forward strand.
ACAATGATTGGTGAAACAGAAGTATCTTGGTATTCAGCTTATTATAGAGTAAAATGGGATGACGGAGAATATTCAGAATGGTATCCTATGGATGAATTAGACGAATCTTCAGTTAGGATAGATGCTACTATCGATTATTATCCCAACATTGAGATTGTATGTTTCAATACCAAAGAAATTCAGGATGCTTATGCATCACAATGGGGCATTGTACCTTAATAACTAAAAAATCTTGATTTTTACGTATAAAGATGGGATCAATATTAAAATAGATATTCAACTACTGATTGCGTAAATAGCAAAATAATCAAGTATACTTGATAACTGATATACAATTTTTTTAGGTTTGAATTTAATTTATTAATCAAATAAGTATTTCTTAATTATTTTTTTATATATAAAATGAGAAACACAGCAACTTTTCAAAAAAAGGCATATCCAATTGCCGTGAGATGCTTAACAAGCATTTTATATTTCTTTTTGTTTTCGCTTTCCTCGCTAGCGGCTTGTGTAGATAAAGAACCTGTAGATGAGGAGGATGCAGACCCTGCCATCAATCCTCACAGTTCATTTTTGGAGGATGAAGAAAGTGGTGGTTCTACAAGTTCTGGTCCTGCATTTCCTAACTTTGCCAATAACGCGCCAGCATTTCCAGGAGCAGTGGGGCACGGTAGAAATTCGGAAGGAGCCCGTGCCAGTAGTAATCGAGAGGTTTATGTTGTAACCAATTTGAATAATAGTGGTGCTGGATCGTTTAGAGATGCTGTTAGTCAGTCAAACAGAATCATAGTATTCAATGTATCTGGATTGATTGATTTGAATAAAGAGGTGCTTGTATTCAAAGATAATCAGACGATTCTCTGCCAAACAGCTCCCGCTCCCGGCATTGTGCTCTACAATGGCAGAACGTCTTCTACCAATGCTGACAACGTGATTGTACGTTATTTGCGTATGCGTGCCGGTCGGCAGGTTAGTAGCAGTGATAATATAGATGCGGGAGGGGCAGCTTACGGTCATGATCAAATTTATGACCATTGTTCTTTCACGTGGGGAACAGATGAATGTTTCTCACTCAATAATGATAAGCAGCCGGAAAGACTCTATAACATAACATTGCAGAATTCAATTCTAGGACAAGGATGCCAGAATCATTCTTGCGGAGGTTTAATTCAAACCGGTGAAAAAGACGGAATTACTATTTTCCGAAATCTATTAATTGATAATAAGACCCGTAATTTTAAAGTAAAAGGGCTGAATCAATACGTTAATAATATAATCTATAACTGGGGAAATGGAACAGCTTATGATGCAGGAGGTGAATCCGCTGGAACCTCCAATACGGTGATTGAAAACAATTACTTTATTAAAGGACCGGCATGGACATGGCAGAATTTTGCGGAAGTAGATGTAGACCCAAGTATTATTGGTGATGAAGAGCAATGTCGAAAATCCGGAGACGGATATTATGAAGTTAAATATCAAGTGAATCCCGCCAAACCACTCACCGGTGGTGGAGGTACGGGTACATTCTTTTCCTATTGTGTAGGCAACTATTATGATGAAGATAAAGATGGTACTTTGAACGGATTTGAACTTACGCAAAGCAATTGGAATACCTATTGTAGTGCTGTGATAGATCGATTAAGTGCTCCGGATGCTTTACATCCGACCATTTCTTCTACAACCAGTGCAACAGAAGCTTACTATTGGGTGGTGGAGAATGTAGGTCCTGTTTTGCCAGAACGGGATGCAGTCGACAAATTTTTGATTAGCGAACTAACCTCATTGGGAATTGAAGGCATGATTTTTCGTAATCAGACGATAGAACGTCAATATCCACTGGCCAATATTTGGAACGCTGAATTTGCAGTCAGTGTAACCGGTCCGATAGACACGGACAGTGACGGCATACCCGATGATTTTGAGGATAAATGGGGGCTAAATAAAAATAATGCAGGAGATGCTGTTCGGATTGCAGAGAACGGATATACAATGATTGAGAACTATGCTCTTTCTCTTGAATTCCCGGATGAGTATGAAAAGGCTTGGAAAGAAGCATACGGTGAATAACTAATAATAAATCATATTATGAAAAAGTACAGATTTCTAAAAGCTATTTGTTTGTCCTGTATTGTCTTTTTTGCTATTTCGTGTACAAATGAAGACTATTTTATAGAGGCAACCAAATCTAAGTCAGTGCAAACGAGAAGCATAGAAACAGATACAACCACTTTTGTTGCTATTCTAAATATTTATGCTAATTCTTTTAAGGATTATATATTCAATTATTCTACTCCTGAGGCATATAGAATAGATCAATGTTTTGTATGGATAGATGATCATTATGATTATTTTAGACCATTAGGCGGGCTTTTAAAAAACGATGAATACGTTTGGAGCTATTTTGATTTAACCTATGGAACTCATCACGTAAAAGTAAAAGTGTTGATTGATGAGGGAAGATACTATGGTATAAAAAAATGTAGAATGGTTGTTGCATCACAATGTACAGGGTTGGGTACTATTTTTTTTGACGAAACTGTAGATAGAATAGAACCCGGAGGTTCTCTTTCTAACGCTGATTTTGAAGCTGAATTTGATGTTGATTATCCTTATGTGCCAGAGCACGAGTATGCATTAGATATCGAACTTTTTTTTGAAGAATAAAGCAATATATTAGAAATTCATAAATTATTAAACAATGAGAAACGCAACATTTTTACGAAAAATGCTTTGGCTGTTATGCATTCCATTACTCTTTACTGCCTGTAAAGATAATATGGACGAGCACTACGAAGTGCCAGACTGGGTAGCAGACAACGCATGGGAAGTATTGAGTTCTAGTGAACACGGAAACTATTCCATCTTCCTGCAAGGAGTGGAGATTGCCGGTTTCAAGCAAATGCTTGAAGGTAAAGCAATCCTGACTGTTATGGCACCAGACGATAGCGCTTTCCAATCCTATCTAAACGAAAAAGGTTATGCCACTATTTACGACATGCCTGTCGATGAGGTAAAAAAGTAATAGGTTACCACGTTCTTTATTATTCTTATAATAAGGAGAAGTTGGTAAACTTCCGCCCAACGGGAAATACGGAAACGGAAGAAGAGCAGAGTGTAGCAGCAGGTCTGTATTACAAACACCGAACAAGAAGCAGTGATGCGCCAACAATTGAGACAACTGCTACAGGTTCTTCTGTTATGGTGTACCACTTGGAACGCTATTTGCCGGTATTCTCTTATCGCTATTTCCAGACGAAAGGTATTGATGCGAAGAGCAATTACGAAGCTTTTTATCCTAACTCTACTTGGACAGGAGAAAATGGATTCAACGTATCTAACGCATCAGTAAAAGAATACGGAATAATTGCTAATAATGGCTATATTCATACGATTGATCGGGTGATTGAACCATTGGAAACAATTTATACCGAATTGAAGAAACAAGATGAATATTCCTATCTTCTTCAATTTATACGATTCCTTCGGTGAATATATTGCCGATAATACATTAAGTGATTCCTATGCTGCCGCATACGGGGTAGATACCCTTTATCAGTATCAGCACAACAGTCTGCCGAACATTGCTTGTGAATGGCCTACAAGCAGTTATCTAAATTTTACGTTATTGACTGCTACCGCTTACAGCATCTTTGCACCGTCAAACACAGCCATTAATCATTTCTTCGACAATTTCTGGAAAGTCGGAGGTTACTCTTCATTGGGAGAGGTTGATCCACTGGCTCTTAACTATTTTCTATACCAGTTTATCTATGGTGGCTCATTGGTATTTCCCGAAGAAATAGGAACAGGAAAACTGGAATCCTTACTCGGTTCGCCAATCAATATCAATCCGGCAATGTTGAATGAAAAAATCATGTGTGTGAATGGTGCACTCTACGGAATGAACGAGATTCAGGAGCCGAGTGCATTTGCGTCTGTAGTAGGACCTTTGTTCCAATATCGGGATGCACGTTCTTTCCTTTATGCATTGGGAGGGTCTTCCCTGATATCCTCTTACACATCTAATTTAGTGAAATATATTATGCTTGTTCCCACTGCGGACCAATTTGATGCTTCAGGTATCAGAACCGTTTATAGTACTCAAGGATTGGAAGAAATGGGAGATGATGGTTGGTCAGAAATCAGTAGTTCTGCCAAACAGAATATTATGTATTTACACTCTGCTAGCATTCCTAGTGGTCAGGAAAGTGAATTGCCGGAGAATGGAATGAAAGTAATCCCTACACAGTCCAGTTGGAACTTCTGGTTTGTTAAGGACGGAGAAATTACTTGTAATGCTATTTTCAATCAGCAATTGAATCCTCAATTCAATGGAGAGGTCTTCTTCCCATTTACGAAACTGAAAGACGGCTCTAACGGCAGTGCCTACAGCTTTGATTGTAATCAGCTATTTATGGCAGAAAGTGGTGACTTGAATTACAATCTTGCTATTTGTGCGGACAGGAATTATCCGTATTACTGCTTTACCCAATTACTGCGTCAAACAGATATTATATCTAATCAAGTACTGATGAATATTTTCTTAAAAGGACGGTTTGTCGCATTTATTCCTACCAATGAAGCTATCAAACAAGCCTTATTGGATAATAGGATTCCGGGAGCAACCAATGCCTCATTTGATGCCAATGGTGAGTTGACTGGTGACTTTGATAAAGCAAAATTGGCAAACTATCTGAACTCATACTTTATGACTGCCAAACAAAATGTGATAGCTTCTTATCCTTATATTGGATCTGATTTCAAGAGTGGACGTTATTGGAGTGAACGTACAGCAGAAACTGAAGGAGCGACTGTGCCACAACTGATTTATACAGATAACGGGACTTCACTGAGTATCCAGTTGGAAGGATACAAAAAATGTCATGTGATTCCAGACTATTACTACTTTCCGTTCGCATACGAAGAGGGTTGTTTCCACCTGATTGATGACGTCTTTTGATTAACAGAAAAATAGAGATTATGAAATTATTAAAATACATACTGATTGCTATCGTATTCGCGACAACTGCCGGCGAAGCTTTTGGACAAGCTAAAGTCCTGTCCGGTAAAGTGACCGAGATGTTTGGCGCGACAGCAGAGCCTATGGTGGGAGTAAACGTTAACATCCTTAATTCCCAAAACCGTTCATTAGGCGGTACTATCACAAATATGGACGGTATCTACAACTTGAAAGTACCAAATGAAAATAATCTGACCATTGTGTTTTCTTATATTGGAATGAAAACCCAACGAATCAAGTATAATGGTCAGACCAGGCTGAATGTTACCATGAAAGACGATACACAGTCAATCAATGAGGTGGTAATCTCGGGAAAACGAATTGAACGCAACGATATGGGTATCAGTTCCAGAGAGCAATCTTCTGCCACACAGAAAGTCAATATGGAAGATTTGGTAGCTATTGCTCCGGTTACTTCTATTGAAGATGCCCTGCAGGGGCAGTTGGGTGGTGTCGACATTGTATTAGGCGGTGGTGACCCCGGTGCACGTGCCTCTATCCAGATTCGTGGTGGAAGTACGCTGAACGCCAATTCCGAGCCGTTGATCGTAGTCGACGGTGTACCTTATCCGGCTGAGATTGATGATAATACGGATTTTTCGACCATCAACAATGATGACTTGGGTGCCTTGCTAAATATTTCACCGCAAGATATTGAATCCATTGAGGTTTTGAAAGATGCGGCGGCTACTGCTGTTTGGGGTACCAAAGGTGCTAATGGTGTGTTGGTCATCAAAACAAAACAAGGAGTGCAGGGAAAAACGCGTTTCAGTTTTTCTTCCAAGTTCTCCGCCAAGTTTGAACCGGAAAGTATTCCGATGCTGGATGGTAATCAATATTCGGCCTTAATTTCCGATGCTCTGTGGAATAGTGCCAATTACATTGGTCTTGCTAACTCTGCCAGCTATTTGCAGATGCTTTACAATTCACCGGAGATCGGTTATCAGCCGGACTGGACTTATTTTGACGAATATAACCAGAATACAGATTGGCTGTCTGAAGTACGTAGAAATACGCAATCATGGGAAAATACTTTTTCTATGAGTGGTGGAGGAGAAAGAGCAACTTACCGTTTCTCTTTAGGTTATCTGGATGAAGGCGGTACGACTGTCGGAACCGATTTCAGTCGTTTGAACTCCTCGTTAAACGTACGTTACAAGTTTTCTGACAAGTTAATTTTTACAACGCAATTCTCTTTTGTTCAGTCTACGAGAAATAATAATTATTACAATGTACGTACAGAGGCTTTCCGCAAAGCACCAAACAAATCTCCTTACTATATTGACGATGCGACTGGAAATTATACTTCACAGTATTTCAATCACAATGAAAATTCCACATTAGATCCGGCCTTTGACAGCAAAAAAAGTCGATATTACAATCCTATTGCTATGGCGAATGAGAGTGTCAACAAAACTATCCAGCGGGAAAGTAAGATGAATTTCAACATTGAATACAACATATTGAATGGGCTAACTTATTGGGGTAATGTCAACATGAATATCCGTAATACGAAAGGACGCATGTTTTTGCCGCAAGTAGCTACCGGACTTGCCTGGACTGACAGTAATGCAAACCGCAGTACAGATACTTCTTCTGACCAATTGACCATCAATACCGAGAACAAGTTGATCTATCGTAAAAATTGGAATGATAAGCATAGCATTATTGCGACCGGTGTCTTCCGTACTGTGGAAACGACTAAATCCAGTTATGGAAGTGAAACTTCCGGTAACGCTTCTTCCGGTCTTGCCGATCCTACTATCGGAAGTGCCGTACGTAAAATTAGTTCTGGAGATTCTAAGACGCGTAGCATCAACGGTGTGGCTTTAATGAACTATACTCTGTTGAACCGCTATATCGTCAATGCTTCTTTGGGATTAGAGAGCAACTCAACTATGGGTAAATCGGAACGTTTAGGAATGTTCCCTACTGTCGGTGTCGCTTGGCATTTGGCAGATGAGAAATTCATGGACTTTTCGAACGATTGGATGGATGAGTTTAAACTTCGTTTTAGTTTAGGACAGACGGGGAATGCTGCCTCTGGCGCTTCGCTCTATCTGGGTTCGTACGCCTCCGGAGACAATTACATGGATATGAGCGCCATTACCCCGAGCAGCATGCAGCTCAATCGCCTGAAATGGGAAACAACCACTGAATATAATACAGGGCTGGACGCTTCTTTCTTAAAAGGGAAACTTCGCTTCACGGTCGATGTCTATCAGAAATATATCAAAGATCTGTTGCAAAAGAAAGTTAAAATGCCAACTAGTATTGGTTATGGAAATGGCTATGAAGTCAGCTACATGAATTCCGGAAAGATGACGAATAAAGGTTGGGAATTCCGTGTTGATGCCGTCCCGTTTGAAAATAAAGACTGGCGTGTAGGGTTCTACTTTAACATCGCTCACAACGAGAACAAGATTACGGAAATGCCGGATAACTATACCGAAGAAAACTATACCTTCGGTAATGGCATCTATGCATACCGTAGAGAAGAAGGACGTCCGATGGGTTCTTTCTACGGCTATCGCTACAAAGGTGTTTGCCAGAATAAAGATGCTACGTATGCACGTGATGCAGATGGCAACGTGATGAAAGATATTTCCGGTAACGCGATTGTTATGCGGAATGGAACAGCTACCATAGCTCCCGGAGATGCTCTCTACGAGGATATAAACCATGATGGTGTCATCAATCAATATGATATTGTCTATTTAGGTAACTCTAATCCGAGATTCACCGGAGGTGCTGGTGTCAACGTCAGCTATAAGCAATTTAAGCTGTCGGCTATTTTTTACGGACGTTATGGACAGGACGTAGTCAACTCTACCCGTCTGAATAATGAATCCATGCGTGGAATTGACAATCAAAGTACGGCTGTCCTTAGACGTTGGCGTAATGAAGGCGATCAGACAGATATTCCGCGTGCACTTTATGGAGAAGGATACAACACATTGGGTTCCGACCGCTTTGTGGAAGATGCTTCTTACCTGCGTTTGAAATCGTTGTCGTTCAACTATCGCTTGCCGAAAAAAATAATTCAGCGTTGGGGATTTAGCAATATTGATGTATATGTCACTGGATACAACCTCTTTACTTGGACTAAATACACCGGTCAGGATCCGGAAGTGAAGACCGAAAATACATATGCCACAGATAGTGCTACTACACCGGCTTCTATTCAACTTGTTGCCGGCTTTAATTTAAGTTTTTAAAAGATCTACGAACATGAAAAAGATATTTACTATATTGTTACTGTCCGGAAGTTTGTTGGTGAGTGGATGCAGCGATTGGCTCGATGTTCTGCCCAAAGATAAGCAATCCACCGATATGTACTGGGAGTCTTCCGAAGATGTGGAAGCCATTCTCGCTCAGGGCTACAGTCGTTTACGTACTTGTGTTCCCTATATCATCAATTGGGGAGAGTTGAGAGGAAGTTCTGTCATCGTCCCTGGCAGAGGAACAAAAACCGGTCTAATTCAGAACTTTCAGGTGTTGCCCAGTACATCAACAGTTCAATGGGGTACCTTCTACCAAGTGATCGGTATGGCGAATGCTGTGTTGAAATATGCACCAACCGTGATGGACAAAGATGCGAGTTATTATGAATCGAGAATGAACTCACATCTGACAGAAGCCTATTTTCTACGCGGACTGTCATACCTGTATCTGGTACGTAACTTTCGAGAGGTTCCCTTGATTACCGAACCCTACGTAGACGATGCCATGCCTAATGATGTAGCCAAGTCATCCGAAACGGAAATTCTGGAGCTGATAAGAAGTGATGTACATGCAGCGTTGGCAACTAATGCTGCCAAAGAAACATTTGACGGAACATGGGCTACCAAAGGACGTGCTACCAAATGGGCATTGTACGCACTGATGGCGGAAACTTGCCTTTGGGCAGAAGATTACGAAGAGTGTGTCACCTATGCTGATTACCTGATCAACGCTACAGCCGCTATGCGACCAGTATTTATGTCGACACCCGGACAATGGTTCAATATGTTCTATCCCGGTAACAGTAACGAATCTATCTTTGAAATACAATATGATGAAACCAATTATGCGCAGGGAAGTGGAAGCCCGTCCAAGGTTTTCCCTTATGGCACTGATGTTACAATAGACTCTTATATGTATTCTGAGCCGATGACTCTTCGCTTAATAGATGAATACACACAACATAGAGGAGATGAAATAAGTCGCACCTATTATGGCTCGTTCGCCGGTACTGCTTATGCTAACTATCCGGACAACGGCATTATCTGGAAATATTCAGGAATGGGAGTCGCCGACCGGGAAGCTGTACGCACCATTCTGGATGCCAATTATATCATCTATCGTATGGCAGACGTAATGTTGATGAAAGCGGAAGCACTGATTCGTATCGGCGGTTCTGCCAACTGGACAGAAGCATTGGCTATAATTAATCAGATACGCGAACGTTCAGAGCTAAACCCACGAAGTGAAGTCAGTGCGGACAATATTAACGAAGCTACTGAAGAAATGTTATTGGAAATGCTATTGGACGAACGCGACATGGAGTTTGCAGCAGAAGGCAAGCGTTGGTATGACCTATTGCGCTACGGTAAGCAGCAAAACTTCAAGTATAAAGCCCGCTTTAAAGCAATCATTATGGAGAATAACCTTACTGCGGAAAATAAATGGCTGAGTTCTGTTTTGGATAACGATAATGCTTGGTATCTGCCAATTCCTGCTGAAGATATATTCAACAACTCGTTATTGACACAAAATCCTTATTATGAATAATTAAATAACGATATATGATGAAAAAACTAAAAAAATATTACTGGATGCTGCTCATCGTTTTATGTGCAGCTTGTAATGATCCGTATGATGGAGACACTTTTGTGGTCTTTGATACACAGCCTGCTGCAACTTATTTATCCAGCAGGTCGGAAGACTTTTCCGAATGGATTCACATCATGAAATATGCGGACTTATACAATGCGGTGAATCAGGCTACCCAGCGCTTCACTCTTTTCGTTCCCAACAATACAGCTGTACAGGAGTTTTACACTCGGAGAGGGGTTTCTTCCATCGAAGAATTGGGAACGGAATATGCACGTAATTTGGTGTCTTATCATATTATACAAGACACCATTAATCAAGCAACTTTTATTGAGAAGGAAGGTGCATTGGCTAAGAAAACTGTTTCTGACGATATTTTGATGGTATCATTCGGAAGTGCGGAAAATGGCGGTGGTGGTATGCGGTCCGTTTATCTGAACAGTGAAGCCCATGTGCTTGAATTTGCAAATCCGGTATCCAACGGTTATGTATATGTGTTAGGAAATACGTTAACTCCGCTTACTGAAAGCGTATATGCCCGGATATCCGAAAGCGGACGTCCTTACGCCCTCTTGAAGTCCGCTTTAGATGCGACGGGATGGGGAGCTGAGTTGGACATTATCTATGATGAACTGAAAAATGATCAGGGACAAACTATCAAGCAGAAACGCAATTACACACTGTTAGCTGTAACGGATGATGTTTTTCATGATGCAGGTATCAATAGTCTGGCTGATTTAGCACAACTGTTGGGAGCAAGCAGTGACTATAGTAATCCGGAGAATGCATTGTATAAATATGTAGCCTATCACATCCTGACCGGAAGTTATGATTTGAACGACTTGCAGAGTTTTGACAGTGAAAATGCGACTTCTAAGATATGGAACACATCGTGCAAAGGAAATGTGGTAAGAATAAGCCAAGAGGAAGATAGAAAATTTTACTTGAACTATCAGGACGAAGCAAACAAAGCTGTCTTTGTGGAAGACGCTTGTAATTTGCAAGCTAAGAATGGCTATATTCATCAAGTTTCCACTTACCTGCCGATTGCGGATGTAAAACCGGAAACTGTATTGTTTGATGTATGTAATTTCTCTGTTATCAAAGACTGGATTGCAGACGGTCATGGAGAGGAGGGCATTAAATTTCAGGAATCATTTGGAACGGCAGAAAAGAAATGCGACATCTCAGAACTTAATTGTTATGAATATGAACTAAAGAATCCATCAGGAGCTTTTGATAAATATTATAATATTACCTATTTTACTACCCGGACGAATAATGACTGGAAAACTGCCCGTAATTATGACTTTCTAATGTTGAACATTGGTAATACAGGTTGGATCTCAATGGAAACACCGTCTATCATCAAGGGAAAGTACAAAGTAACATTACACTTTGGTTATGCTACATCTATGGATTTTATCAGAACAAAAAGTGGCGGAAGTAACGGAGGACAAATGATTTTCAGCTTTGATGGAGATCATTCAGTCACACGTGCACCGTATACCAGTTCAACCACTACTCTCAAAAGCAACAAGTTGGGATGTTATGAAGATGTGATTTATGATGAGATAGAATTTACAGAAAACTCTACTCACACATTCAGACTGGTATTGACGGACCCTGCTGCTAGTGATAAATCCGATTATCGTATATACTTAGATTATTTAGAATTTGAACCCATATTTGACGAATAAACCATGAAAGCAAAAAAATATATACTCGGCATTGCCCTTATCGGATTGATAGGAAGCGGTTGTACTAACACATGGGATGAGCATTATGCTCAAAACGCCAGTACGGTTAATAATATGGAGATTTCCATTGTCAATGAATCCCTTACCGATTATTTGGCTCAAGAATCCTCTTTAAGTAATATGTACCAGCTGTTCAGCGAAACAGGCATGGTGGAACAATTATTGGCGAAAGAACAAATGTACACCATTCTGGCAGTGGAGTCAAGCATTGCAGCGGGGGATGATCCTATATACACCGCTCAGACCTATATCTCTGATGCCTCTATCTCACCTTCAAATCTGGAAGATGGACAACGTCTTTTGATGTGGAGCGGTAAATATTTGAATATCAGTAAAACCGATGGGGAAAATAATACTTCTAGTATTCAATTTAATAATGCAACCGTAACTCGGGTAGTTAAACTGACCAATGGATATTTGTATTTGTTAGATCAGGCTATCAATGCTCCGCGCAGCATGTATGAGATCATAGAAAATTTGGGTGACGATTATTCTATCTTCCGTGAAATGATCTTGTCACGTAATGTTTTGACATTTGACAGAGACGCGAGTAAAGTGGTAGGAGTAGACAATACGGGAAATACCGTATATGACTCGGTATTTACCGTAAGAGCTCCTTATTTTGAAAAGGTAAAGTTTGACATCATGTCCGAAAATCTCAGTGCTACCATGCTAATCCCGTCCAATGACGTAATCAATAACGCATTAAGCGTAGCACGGAAAAATCTGGAGAACTGGAATATGACACGTGCAGACAGCATTCTGGAAAACTGGATATTTCAATCGGCTTTCTTTAATAAGATTTATGATAAAGCCAGTTTTGAAAGCAATGAGGACTTAACTTCTGTATTCAGTAAACAATGGCGCACGACCGTGCAGAAAGTAGATCTTGACAATCCGATATCCATGAGTAACGGAGTAGCTTACCATGTCACTGAAATGAAGATACCTACTAACGTATTGATATATCGCCTTAAAGAGCTTTTCAGAAACTACGAATATTTGAGTGCCGATGATAAAGATACGTATTTCAAGACTACCAATCTCTCATTTAACAAGATTAGTGAAACGGATGAAGCGAACTGCGCAGGATGGGCAGCATTAGGATTCCCTACGATATATTACAGAGTTCTCTATTTTAACTTGACAGATCCTGATAATCAAATATATACGCTTGATTATACACCATTTAGAGGTGAAACTGTGGGAACTCGCTATGTGGCTACTCCTTATAAGGTTCCTCCTGGAACATATACGCTCACCATGGGGTTCAGACAAAAGAAAACTTTAGGAGCGATTGCCGTTTCAATTATCAAGAATGGAGAAGAAATTCCTGTAGCCACTCTTTCTCAGTCGGTGCTTAATAATGCATCTGCTTACCACTATGATCGTGGCGGAGGCGGATATCCGGAAGGAATAGATGAAGCTGTTGCACAAGGATTTAAAAATAAATCAAAATATGATCGTGATGGAGGTGCTGTAGGTACAGTCACTATTCCGGGAGACGAAGCCAGCGAAATTATGATACGTCTTAGTGGATCAGGTTCCAATCTATCTGAAGCAGCACTATACCACTGGTGTTTAAGACCAACTGCGGACTGTTATTAATCTTATGAAAATAAAGACAACATGAAAAAGATACAAGTTTTATTTTTCACCCTGTTACTTTGCTTGGTCGCTGTCAATCTGTATGCACAGGAACAAGGCAAAATAAGCGGTAAAGTATTATCCACCCTGAATGTTCCGATTGAGGGTGCGGTAATATCCGTCACCGGAAGCGAAAATGTCACTACGGATAAGAGCGGAGTTTTTCAAATTGAATGCAAGAATCTACAGAAAGCCACTATTTCTGTCTGGGCTGCCGGATATTATACGGTGCTTCAAGCAGTGGACAACCGTAAGGAGATGACGATCATAATGATTCCTGAATCGGAATATAAGTATAATGAAACAACAGTGCTGCCCTTCCGTATTGAAACGAATGAAGTGACTACTTCTGCAGAGAATATCACTAAAAAAGATTTCGTACCTGCTGGTATGAAGATAGATCGCGCCTTGGCTGGACAGATTGCGGGTTTGCAAGTGACCCGTGGTAGCGGTATGCCAGGAGAGGGAAGTTTCATCAATCTTCGCGGAACACGTTCTTTTGTGGGTAATAATGCTCCACTGGTAGTCATCAACGGCATTCCTTATATACCGGACGTAAATGATTCACCATTGATTAACGGATTGAGCCGTAATATCTTTCAGGCTTACAACCTCAATGATATTCAAAATATCACCGTTTTGAAAGGTGCGGAAGCGGCTTTATATGGCTCTATGGGTGCTAACGGTGTCATTCTGATTGAAACAGATGGTGCTACATCGGAGAATATGAACACGGAAATCAGTTATTACGGCCAGTTTGGTGTTAATTGGAATAACAAACGTATGCCCTTGCTGAATGGTATAGATTACCGTTCTTATCTATCAGACATGGGAATGAGTTATTTCGGAAACATGGATGAGTTCTTTACCGAATTCCCTTTTATGAGCGACCCAACTAATAGTAGATACGCCAACTATTACAATAACAATACGAACTGGCAAGATGAAATCTACCGGAGCGGATTTGTGACAGAAAATCTGTTTCGAGTAGAAGGTGGTGATGCTATCGCCAAATATGACTTGTCTTTGGGCTACTCTAAAGAAGACGGAATATTGAAAAGTACTCAGCAGAACCGCTATCATACACAGTTGAACGGAAACTTCTTAGTAAGTAAGAATTTTGAAGTCTATGCTACTGTCGGATTGGCATATATCAACGGTAATTATCAAGAACAAGGGATGAATGTGCGTACCAATCCTTTGCTCGCCGCTTATGCGCAGTCTCCGCTGCTTGCTCCCTATCAGAAGGCTGATAACGGAGAATTTACTCCGATTTACTCCGACTACTATTATGGAATCAGCAAAAATATGGACTTTGCTGTAAGTAACCCGTTAGCCATTGTCAATGACTTGGATGCGAACAGTCGCCAATATGATGTGAATATTAAGGCAGGTTTCAATTATAAAATATTTCCCGGTTTTTCTCTTAATGGTGTCTTCGGGCTTTATTATAACTATAATAAGGAGCATATTTTCGTTCCAGGCAGAACAGATCTTACTATCGTTCCTACTACAGATACATATGGTACTGAAGAAAATACGATACGGGAAGGTGTAAACGAAACGACTAATTATTTTTATAACCTAAACGCACGCTACAGCAAGCAATTCAGTAGCCGTCATGCTTTGAATGCTATGGCAGGAGTGCAAATATTGACTACTCTGCAGGAATACGACGGGGCATACGCTCGCAACACAACCAATGACTTCTATCAGGTACTGGGTTCGGCTGATGCTATAGGTCGTTATTTCGACGGTTATCAGAATAAATGGAACTGGGCTAATATTTATGGTCACGTTGACTATACTTATAATCATGTATTGAATGCTGCATTGAATATGTCTATCGACGGTTCTTCCGCAAACGGAAGATACACCAACCATTTTCGGGTTTATCCATCAGGCGGAATCACATGGATGGCGAAGAATATGTCTTTCCTTATAGACAAGGATTGGATCACCCGTCTGGATTTGCGTGCAGAATACAGCCTGACAGGAAACAGTCGCTTTTCTTCCAATTATGGAAAATCTTATTATAGTAGTTCACCCTATATGGCTGTATCGGGTATTATGCGTACCCAAATCCCGAATACGCATTTGAAACCGGAGATAACTTCCCAGATGAATTTAAGTTTGGATGCCTCTTTCTTGAGAAACCGTATTAGTCTGGGAGTAGATTATTATCGTGGCAGAAGCAAAGATGTAATCATGAACATTGGAAAATCTGCTATCTATGGAACATCTGCTTATTATGCAAATGTCGGAAAAATTGATAACAATGGAGTGGAGCTTTCATTGCAAGCTTCCCTTATCCGTATGCGTGACTTTGAATGGATTGTAGGAGGTAATATCTCTTTCATGGAGAGTAAGATTAAATCATTGGGCGGAAACAATCAGGAAACAGTTCAATATAGTGACGGTTCGATGATAGTAAGTCGTGTAGGTGGAAATCCATATGAATTCTACGGATTGCAAGCAAACGGTGTCTACTCTACCCAAGCGGAAGCGAGTGAAGCCGCATTGATCAACAGCAGTAATCAGGCATACAGTGCTGGTGATGTACGTTATGTAGACCAGAATAATGACGGACGTATTGATTCTAAAGATTATGTATCATTGGGTAGTGCCACTCCTGATTACTTTGGAGGGTTCTATACCAATATTCGTTATAAGCATTTCTCACTGGCGGCCGAATTCTCTTATTCAAAAGGAAATGAAGCATACAATGCGGTAAGAAGGACATTGGAATCAGTTTCTTCTTTCTCTAACCAAAGTGTAGCAGTGACTAATCGTTGGAATGTAGAAGGACAAGTGACTAATATCCCGCGTGCCAGCTATGGAGATGCTATTGGAAATAATAATTTCTCTTCCCGTTGGATTGAAGATGCTTCTTTTCTACGTATGAAAAGCGTTACGTTGAGCTATAGTTTCGACAAACCGATTTGGAAGTTTTTCCGTTCCGGCACACTGTATGTGACAGGAGAAAACTTGCTTACTGCTACCAAATATTTAGGAATGGACCCTGAATTTGCCTATTCATCCGGTAACAGTGCCACACAGGGATTTGATTATGCGAAAGTGATGCAACCGAAATCAGTCAAACTGGGTATTAACTTGAAATTCTAATGATGCAGATGAAAAAGATATTATTAAACGCCGCTTTCATTCTGGCGGTTACCTTATTGGGAGGATGCGATGACTTCTTCAATCCTGATACAGATGTTACACTGGATAATGAGGATTATATATCAGAAGAAAGTGAGATGTACTCCGGCTACATTGGTATCATGACCAAAATGCAAGCCATTGGAGACAAAGTGATTTATTTGAATGAACTTCGAGGAGAAATGGTGGTGCCGACTGCAACGGCACCCACAGAACTCTACAATTTGTACAATTACGATGATGATTTAAGCGGTAATTCATACGCAGACCCTTCTGGATTCTACGAAGTAGTAAATGCTTGTAACGATTATCTTCGGAAATTGAAAGCATACGAAGAAAAGAACTCTATAAATGAAAGCCACTATAAAGCATTAGTTAGTAGTACGCTGCGTATCAAAGCATGGATGTTTATGACAATCGCTAAAATCTACGGAGAAGTGGCATGGGTGGACAAACCAATGACTTCGTTGAGAGACCTGTCACAGTTTGACATATTGAATCTTGACGAAACGATGGTAGCTTGCAAGAATCTGTTAGATATTGGTTATGACAACATTGACGGGACTTACGAAACAGCATGGAAAGACTGGGTGGACCCGGATACAGAACTGGCAAATAGTGAATATCGTCGTTGGGATATGATGACTCCTCCTTACTATGCTATATATGCAGAGATTTGTTTGTGGTTAGGCAGATACCAGCAATGTATCAACCTGATACTTAATAAAATGAATAGTATATATCAAAGTACCACGAATCAATCTATTGCTTTCTTACGTAATGATATGTTGTTCAGCCATTATACCAATTTCTTTAATAACGAGACTCCGTATGATTATGAATCGGCATCTGCAATTATGTATGACTATCAAAACAGGCAGACGAACAGCCTGCTGAAGCATTTCGACTCTGATTATCCGAATAAATATTGGCTGGCACCAGCAGAGGTTGCTGTAGAACGTTTCAGAAATAATGAATTCGGTCCGTTGGGCAATAAAGATAAAGATTTCAGAATGGGTTATACGGTATCTGAATACAATGGTAAATGGGTTATCAGTAAATTCCGTCCAACTTCTAAACCTGTACGTAACGCTTATCGCGATGATGTATTCGTATATACTTACCGCGGTGCAGACCTTTATTTTATGTTGGCGGAAGCATTCAATCAATTGGGCAGAAGATCTGTAGTAGACGCACTGATTAATGTAGGGGTCAATGCTTACTCTAGTGAGTTTGATATTGATGAAGAAGGTACTTATTCCGGGAATTGGTATGGTATTACTCCTCATTGGACGAATAACAGTACTGTATATTATTATTCAAACGGGACAACAGGTATTGGTAGTCGTAAATATGGTGACAGAGGGATTCGTGGAGTAGAAGTAAGCTATAGTAACCTAGGAGCACGTACCTTCACATCTAATGTGCAAAACAATGACGAAGAAATATTGAAAGAAATGATGTTGGAAATGGCGTGCGAAGGAAAAGTTTATCCGGCTATGATTCGTATGGCGAAACGTTATAAAGATAATAGTTTCATGGCGAAATATATTTCGGAAAAGTATGAAAGTACTGGTAATGCTGCAGCCATCCGTTCCAAAATAATGAGTGGAGATTATTTCATTAAATGGAAGTTAAAATAAAAAATCCTCAAATCATCCTTTGATGTGGATTAGGTTGGGGTGACGCGGATTTTTGAAAGAGAATCCGCGTCATTGTTTCAAATATAAATACTTTTGCAAATAACAATAACAAAGAATGATGAAAACATTAGCAGCATATATTGCAGCACTTCTTGTTTGGACAGCTTGCGGAGACGGAAAACAGTCCGTTATTGACCGTGAGGCGCTGGTAGAAAGAAATAGTCCCGTTGTTACGGCATTCGATTCATTGGCTTCCCTTTCTGTAGGAAATGGAGAGTTTGCTTATACGGTAGATATAACCGGTTTACAGACATTTCCGGACAATTACAGCAAAGGTGTTCCATTAGGAACGCAAAGCCAGTGGGGATGGCATAGCTTTGCCAATCCGGAACATCTCACTCCGGAAGAAACCTTGAAAGAGTACGATTTTGGGCGAGGGAAGAAAGAACTTTATGCCACACAGTTCAAAGAGAAAGGCAGACAGCAAGATGCCGCTAACTGGTTTCGTGTCAATCCACACCGTCTTCATTTAGGGATTGTCGGTTTCGACGTGAAAGAAGATACAGATATTGAACAAGTGACTGATATTCATCAGAAACTTTGTTTGTGGAATGGAAAAATTGAGAGCAGGTTTAAATTAAATGGTGAAGATTATCAGGTGGAGACTGTCTGCCATCCTTCCAGTGATATGATTGCTGCTCATATAACCTCCAAGGCACATACCGGAATTTGTTTTCGCTTTCCGTATCCTACAGGAGGACACTGTGATGATGCTTGTAATTGGGAAGCCATTGATAAACATACGACGACGATTGTTACTCAAAATGAATCTTCTGCAGTCCTGAAGCACACTTTAGATAGTACAGAGTATTATATAACTTTGCATTGGGAAGGGAAAGCGACTTTGAATGAAAAAGCAAAGCATTATTTTGTCCTGACCCCGATAGACGACAAATTGGCTTTTACCTGTGCTTTTACTAGTGAAGCTCCTTCTACGCAGACTGTCACCGTGGAACAGATTCAGGAAGAAGCAAAAAACTATTGGAACTCTTTCTGGAAAGAAGGTGCGGCAGTTGATTTCTCGTCATGTACGGATTCACGCGCCAAAGAATTGGAACGACGTGTGGTACTTAGTCAATATCTGCTTGCTATTCAAAGCGCGGGTACTACTCCTCCGCAAGAAACGGGACTTACTTATAATTCATGGTTTGGTAAATTTCATCTTGAAATGATCTGGTGGCACGAAGCCCAATTTGCTCTCTGGAACCGTAGCAATTTACTCGACCGTACACTTGCTTGGTATGAAAAAGCAGAACCTATGGCACGCCAAATAGCACAGAGACAAGGATTTGACGGTGTTCGTTGGATGAAAATGACCGACCCGTCAGGAACAGAAGCTCCCTCTAAAGTAGGAAGTTTTCTGATTTGGCAACAACCCCATTTAATTTATCTGGCAGAATTGCTTTATCGTGCCGATCCGACTAAAGAAGTACTAGAGAAATATAATCGTTTAGTACAAGAGACAGCTGAATTTATGTATTCCTTTGCTACCTATGATGAACTGGAAGGACGCTATGTGTTGAAAGGTGCCATCCCCGCACAAGAAACGTTACGTGCAGCAGAAACAGTAAATCCTCCTTTCGAACTTTCTTACTGGCATTTTGCAATGCAGACCGCCCAACAATGGCGTGAGCGCATGGGGCAACAGCGTAATCTGGAATGGGACGAAATGCTCGACAAACTTTCACCTTTAGCTTATAATGCAGATGGACTTTATCTGGCTGCTGAAACAGCTACAGATACTTATAAGGACATTCGTTATACTTCCGATCACATGGCAGTGCTGGGGTCAGTCGGTATCCTTCCGATGAATAAACTTATCCGGGAAGATTATATGAAAAATACATTGCACTGGATTTGGGATAACTGGAATTGGGGTAAAACCTGGGGATGGGATTATCCGATGACAGCCATGAATGCTGCCCGTCTGGGCGAACCGGAAAAGGCTGTTGGAGCTTTAATGATGGATAAACGCACAAATACATACCTGATAAATGGTCATAATTATCAAGATGGTCGTTTGCGCATTTATTTACCGGGTAATGGTGGCTTGTTGACTGCTATTGCAATGATGTGTGCAGGTTGGGACGGGTGTCTTGAAACTAATCCGGGATTCCCGAAAGACGGGACATGGAATGTTCGTTGGGAAGGATTGAAGCCATTACCATAATCAAACACAAAAAATATGAAATATTTTCGTCTGAATCTTATTTTAAAAGGAGGGCTTACTGCTTATTGTCTTTTTATGTTGCCGGCAATGCAATTAAATGCTCAAAGAGAGGCAAAACAGATCGGTGACTTTAAAGAATCCATCTCCTTAAACGAGCATTTGCGAGGGGCAAAACGGACGTTGCAATACCATCCTGATGGAGATGAATTTGTTTGTATCAACGGTAAGAACCGCTATACCCGTGCTTTGTATGGTAGACATAGCCCTTTTCGTGTAGAAACAAGTGACCGGCCGGTTTTTGCGTTTTATAATAATGGACGTGGAGGAAATATAAGTTTCAAAATCATTCTTCGTGATGGAACAGAAGTCGCACTTGACCGTACCGGACATTGTGAATCCCGCTACTCGGCAGGAAAACGTACCTATTATCTGACAGACCCTTCTTGGGGAAAAGGAGAACTGCGTATTGTAGTATTGGCATTAGCCGATATGGACGGAGCTATCTGGCGTTTTTCCGCTTCGAATATGCCTAAAGGGGCTATACTTCGTTGGCAGCATGGAGGTGCTACCGGGAAACGTTTGAGTCGTAATGGAGATATGGGAGTCGATCCGGCTGATTGTTTCGAACTTCCGGCCGAAGCTGCCGACCTTGTCACAGGTGAACTTCCCTTGCAGAAAGAAGCATACTTAGTACGTGGGGAAGTGCCTGAACAATCTAATGCCCGTAAACTCTATCAAAAAGCGGAGGCGGCTTCTTTGGCATTAGCCTCCCGTTTGAAAATAGAAACTCCGGACCCTTATTTGAATACCTTGGGAGGAGCGTTAGTTGCTGCTGCCGATGGAATTTGGGATGGGCAAGTCTGGTTGCACGGTGCTATTGGCTGGCGTATGCCGTTGAGTGGGTGGAGAGCCGGGTATACCGGTGATGCTTTAGGATGGCATGATCGGGCACGTACTCATTTTGATGCTTATGCGGCCAGTCAGGTGACTGATGTTCCGAATACAATTCCGCATCCGGCACAGGACTCCACAATGAATCTGGCACGTTCGGAAAAACGTTGGGGAACTCCTCAATATAGTAACGGTTATATTTGCCGGAATCCGGGGCGCAATAATCAAATGCATCATTATGACATGAATCTTTGTTATATGGATGAACTCTTATGGCATTTCAACTGGATGGGAGATACGGCGTATGTCCGTAAAATGTGGCCTGTAATTACCCGTCATCTTGCTTGGGAAAAATTAAATTATGATCCGGACAATGATGGCTTATATGATGCTTATGCTTGTATCTGGGCAAGCGATGCACTTTATTACAATAGTGGTGCTGTCACCCATTCATCGGCTTACAACTATCGTTCCAATAAAATGGCAGCTTTTCTAGCTTCCTTGATAGGTGAAGATTCTGTACCTTATCAGAAGGAAGCCGAACAAATATTGAAAGCGATGAATAAACGCCTTTGGATGCAGAGTAAAGGTTGCTGGGCGGAGTATCAGGATTTCATGGGACATCGTCGGCTTCATGAAAGTCCGGGATTGTGGACTATATATCATGCACTTGATAGTGAAGTTGCTGATCCTTTTCAGGCTTATCAGGCTACGCGCTATGTCGATACGGAAATACCTCATATTCCCGTATGTGCCGATGGACTGGAAGAGGGATATGCAACGATTGCCACTACCAATTGGTTACCTTATTCCTGGAGTATCAATAATGTGGCTTTTGCAGAGGTGATGCATACAGCTTTGGCTTATTTTCAGGCAGGACGTCCGGAGGAAGGATGCCGACTGATGAAAAGCTCCTTTCTGGATGGTATGTATCTAGGGAACAGTCCGGGTAATTTTGGACAAGTCAGTTTTTATGATGCTGCCCGTGGAGAATGCTATCGTGACTTCGGAGATCCGATTGGGGTAGCTTCCCGATTGTTGGTACAAGGTTTGTATGGTATTTTACCGGATGTTTTGAACGGTAAGATGGTGATTCGTCCGGGATTTCCCGCGGAATGGTCAAAAGCTTCTATTTCTTTGCCGGATATGACTTATAGCTTTGTTCGGGAAAAAGATGTTGATACCTACCAAATAGAGCAACGTTTTGAGACTCCTTTGGCATTGACATTACAAGTGAATGCCGGGAGAGAAGAAATTCATTCGGTGAAAGTGAATGGGAGAGAGGCTGACTGGAGTTTTGCAGAAGCGGCTTCTGGTTATCCGGTGATTATCATCCCTGCCTCTTCTGCAAAGAAATCAACAGTCGAAATTGTATGGGGAGGAAAAAGTTTGAGTTCGATGCTGCCTGAAATACAGACGGATGCTTTAGCGGAGATCAATATCCCTTCAACTTCAGGGGCATTATTCGGTGAAATATATGATCCACAGGGAGTTTTGGTACAACCGAACGTTAGTGATACATCTATTAGAAGTAAAGTCAACGATCATTTAGGGCATCATACTTTCTTTGTTCGCATGAAACAGGGACAAATGGAATGGTGGCAGCCTGTGAATATACAAATATCAGAATTAGAAAAATCATCGGTCGTTCTCCCTTTCTCACAGGTGAATACATTAGAGTGCCGGATGATAAATATGGATTCTCTGTTCAATGCGAATGTTACTGATATTTTCCGGAATAAGTATCTCACTCCCCGTTCACCTTATACCACTCTATCGCTTCCTATTCAGGGCATTGGTGAGTGGTGTCACCCGAAACTAACAGCTGATATTGACGATACGGGTTTGCGTGCGCTGGTACGTGATGAGGTGTTGACTACCCAATTGGGTGTTTCATTCCGAACATTGGCTCAAGGAAACAATATAGCTTTCACTTCTTTGTGGGATAATTATCCGGATAGCTTGAGTATTCCGCTTTCCGGTAGAGCTTCTCATGCCTATTTGATGATGGCAGGTAGTACTAACCACATGCAGTGCCGCATTGCTAATGGTATCATTCGTGTATTCTATACGGATGGTACTTCCGATGTGCTGGAATTAGTGAATCCGGATAACTGGTGTCCTATTGAGCAGGATTTCTATGTCGATGGTCAGGCATTCACTGTATCTTCTCCTCGTCCTTATCGTATTCATTTCAAGACAGGTATGGTAAGTAATGACTTGGGAAAAGACTTAGGAATAAAGGGTGTTTATGGACGTTCCATTGAGGGGGGAGCGGGCATACTTTTGGATATGCCTTTGAATCCTTCTAAAGAATTAAGCCATCTGACGTTGGAAACACTTTCGAACGATGTTGTTATCGGCCTGATGGGAATTACAATTCAATAAAACAAAAAATAAATGATTAAAAAGAGATGCATTATGATGAGAAGAACTATTTATTTACTACTTATACTGCTATTTGTGGCAGAGGTAACATCTGCGAATACTGTTGATTTTGATAAGGCGTTTAAAGAAAGTGCCCGTATCGAAAAACAAATTAAACGGACCTCTTTTCCGAAACGAACATTTCTTATAACTGATTTTGGAGCAAAAACGGATGATGAGGCTAATCCTTGCCATGGAAGCCATTAATCAGGCTATTCTACAGTGCAGTCTGTCAGGAGGTGGCACAGTAATTGTTCCTAAAGGCACTTTTTATACCGGACCTATTACTCTAAAGAGCAATGTGAATTTCCATCTCGAAGAGGGAGCTGTTTTGAAATTCTCTACAGATCAAAGCCTTTATTTTCCTGCAGTTTTAACTCGTTGGGAAGGAATTGATTGCTATAATGCTCACCCCTTGATTTATGCTTATGGTGAAAGCAATATTGCCATAACTGGAAAAGGCATTATTGACGGACAAGGTAGCATGGAAACTTGGTGGCCGATGTGTGGAGCCGTAAAGTATGGTTGGAAAGAAGGCATGGTGGCTCAACGCAATGGAGGTCGTGAACGTCTGTTGATGTATGGTGAAACATCGACTCCTGTCTACAAGCGTCTGATGAAGCCGGAAGATGGTATGCGTCCGCAGCTATTGAACTTACATTCCTGCCACACCATCTTGATTGAAGGTGTTACTTTGTTAAACTCTCCATTTTGGGTGATTCATCCTCTTTTCTGTGAGAGCCTGATTGTCAGTGGAGTGACTGTTTATAATCGTGGACCTAACGGAGACGGATGTGATCCTGAATCTTGTAAGAATGTGTTGATAGAGAATTGTACATTTGATACGGGGGATGATTGCATTGCCATTAAATCAGGACGTAATGAAGACGGACGTAAATGGAATATTCCCAGTGAGAACATTATCGTACGTGGTTGCATGATGAGGAATGGACATGGAGGAGTAGTGATTGGCAGTGAGATTTCCGGTGGTTACCGTAACTTGTTTGTAGAAGACTGCCGGATGGATAGTCCGAATCTGGATCGTGTCATTCGTATTAAGACCAGTACTTGCCGGGGAGGGCTTATAGAAAATGTATATGTGCGCAATGTAACGGTAGGACAATGTCGTGAAGCAGTACTTCGTATCAATCTACAATATGAGAATCGGGAAAAATGCAAGAGAGGTTTTGATCCGATTGTCCGTAACGTGCATTTGAAAAATGTGACTTGTGAGAAGAGTAAATTAGGTGTGCTTATTATCGGATTGGAGGATGATAAACATGTATATAACATCAGTGTAGAGGATTCTCATTTTAATAATGTAGCCAAAGGAGGAAATGATATTAAAGGGGCGAAAGATGTCACTTTTAAGAACCTTTATATCAATGGCGAATTGGTGAAATAGGATATAATTTTAATAGATAAAAATCCGGCTATGAATGAAGAAGAATGGAAGACTGTCTATGACGTACAAATCTATGTTACATCTTTATCTGCAATAAGTGATTGTAATTGGAATAAGTTAGAATTCTGGATAAATCTTCATCAGAATGGTTTTATCTATAAATTGAGGCATTATTATCCTATACTTTCTGAAGATGATATACATATCATTCTTTTGTTACGTATCGACTTTAGTAATGCACAGATTTCAGAGTTGTTCCATATTCTAGGAAGTTCTTTTCGAATACGCCGTAGCAGATTGAAAAAGAAAATGAATGTTTCTTGTGAATCTATTACCGATTTTATTAAATCATTGTGTTTAGAATGATCTTTCTTTAAAAAACATATTTAAATGCGTATACATTGGCTGTGTATACGCATTTGTATACGGTTGAAATTTGTATTTCAATTTATAAATGTCGTCCTTTGTCATAACAAGAGTGATAAACTTTTATCCGTACTACTATTATGGTATCGCTTTGAAAAAAAATCAATATTATTAATCTCTCAGAGTTGTTCTTATGAAAAAGTGGAATCTTGGTTTTATGATGGTTGGATTAGCTTTTCTAATCAGTATTTCTGTACTTAGTTGCCAGACAAATGATGATGGCGATTACTCTCAACAGGTAGCAGAGGTGACTGCGGCCGATCTCTTTATTACTTCGGAAGCACATCAGAATTTGGAAAAAGAAATCAGAAAGAGTTTGAGAAAAAAGCAAAATGCCATTTCCAAATTCTCGAGAGAAGAAATGGAACAGTATCAGCAACTTAGAAAAGATTTACTTAATATGGAAACTCGTGCAGAAGCGAAAATACAATGGAATAAATTGCTTGGATACGATTATTATGCCAGCTTAGATCGGATCTCCAATTTAGCTAGAAAAGTTTATGAAGGGACAGATTTTACCAGATTAGAATTGATGAAGGCTCGGCAAAAGCGTAAAATGCGTCAAGTTGTTATCACTCGTGTTGAAAAAGATGAGGAGGCGATCCGAGACTGTATTGCAGC
The DNA here is from genome assembly GCF_024793605.1 of Bacteroides sp. BFG-637. Lineage (NCBI taxonomy): Bacteria > Pseudomonadati > Bacteroidota > Bacteroidia > Bacteroidales > Bacteroidaceae > Bacteroides > Bacteroides sp. BFG-637. Next base: position 3,266,907 of record NZ_JANUPD010000002.1, read on the forward strand.
CTTTTCTGAAATAGCAGAGTGGAGAACAGAGGATTGCCTTAATGATTATGATATAAAAGTAATGGATATACCTTTTGTATCTTGGACTCAAGTTGCAATACTAGAAGAACAGTATAGACGGGAATGTGATCAATGTACCCAAGCGGTTGATGATTATTTGCAAACCGGAATAAGCAATTGTGAGAGTAGCAATGGTACGTGTCCTATTACGGCATTTCATTAAGCTTTTAAATTGTAATACATTTATGTTTAAGTTATAATTTAATATGAAAGTAAAAAAGCAAATTTTTGTTCTATTTTTGACAATGCTGGTAGGAATCCCTATTCTTTCTGCCCAAAACAAAAAAGAACAAAAAAAACAAAAGGTGGAAGTTATCAAAAATATCATTGTATCAAGAAACTATAGGATCGACGCGGATACTTATATACATCCGGATAGAGATCCCATACTATTGGATGAGTCCGATAATTCGATTGAAATTAGAAATGATTCTGTCTTTTCTACTCTTCTTTATCTCGGTCAAGTTGATATACCATACGGTAGGAGAGGAGCTGAACTTTTCTTTCAAGCTCCTTTGAAAAAATATACAATGGATATAGATAAAAAGAAAAATACTCACATCAAGTTTTCAGTAGATGCAGCAATAGGTGATTGTAACTTTTATATTAAGGTGTATCCCAATGGAAGTGCGAGCATTTATGTCACCTTGCAGCAGGGGAAGAGTGTTAATTTTTTAGGAGAATTAAATATGCGAAGAGAAGAAACGGAGTCTTTGTAGCACTTAATATATTATTATGAAAAAATATCTATTCATTTTTATTTTCGTATCTATAGTCCAGCTATTCTATGGACAAGAAAAATACACTATCCAGGGTGAATTACCCGACCATTCGTTAGATAATAGTTATTTGCGTTTGACTAATAGTTCAGCTCTTGGTGAAGAGAGTGAACGTATTAAACATTTATTTATTGATAGTATATTGGTGGTTGACGGGAAATTCCATTATGAAGGTGTACTTTCACAAAAGCCATTCTTAGCGTATCTTTCAAGTGCAAGGACAGGAAGAAATATGTTGAATTTCGGCCTGTATTTTATAGTTGAGCCTGGTAATATTCATATCCGTATTGCTAATTGGGCAGATGAGGGGGTGGTATCAGGTACTCCTATTAATGAAGATTACAGTACCTATATGATTGGCACAAAGAGAAGTATGGAAAATCAATTACTTTTTTTAGAAAAATATGCCCAATACCCGGATGTCGTACGATTCCACTTATCTTTTTTATTGAACGGACGAAGAATGTCAAGGGATCCTAATTTTCCAAAATATCTACAGATTCTCGACCGAATGCCTAAAGCAGATCGGGATATTCTTTTGGCTTGGCTGGACTATACTATTAAAAAGTATGAATATGAAAAAAAAACCAAACCATTATTGGACAGTATACGTAACAATGCCCCTCGTTTCATCGAGACTATTCCGAGTAATTCATCATCAACAACGATGAAAAATAAGTAGAATTTTAGTCTTATTGTGATTTGTGTGACGTGTTTTTGATTATGAAGTTGACAATCAGCGGGAGAATAAGTGCCCTATATGTTACTACCTTAAAAATAGTTTTATGAAAAAAACAAAGCTTTCTTGAATATGGTTGTGTTAACCTTTTTAATAGCCATATCTATGCTTAGTTGTCAATCGAATGATGATTATTTGCAAATCGGAATAGGCAATTGTGAGAGTAGCAATGGTACGTGTCCTATAACCGTATTTCATTAGGCTTTTTATACATCCATATTTAAGTTATAATCTAATATGAAAGTAAAAAAGCAAATTCTTGTTCTATTTTTGACAATGCTGGTAGAAATTCCGATTCTTTCTGCCCAAAGCAAAAAAAGAACAAAAGAAACAAAAGGCGGAAGTTGTCGGAAAGATTGTTACATCAAAAGTCTACAAGATAAATGTAGGTATTTGCATTCTTCCATGTAAAGATCCTATATTATTGAATGAGTCTGATTATTCAATAGAAATTAAAAATGATTCTATTTTTTCTGATCTTCTTTATCTCGGTCAAGCTGATATACCATATAGGAGAGGAGCTGAACTTTACTTTCAGGCTCCTTTGAAAAAATATACTATGGATATAGATAAAAAGAAAAATGCTCACATCAAGTTTTCAGCAAATGCAACAATAGGTAATTGCAACTTTTATATTAAGGTATATTCCAATGGAAGTGCGAGCATTTATATCACCTTGCAGCAGGGGAAAAGTATCAATTTTTTAGGAGAATTAAATATGCGAAGAGAAGAAACGGAGTCTCTGTAACACTTAATTATTATCATGAGAAAATATCTATTCATATTTATGTTTGTATCTATAGCCCAACTATTTTACGGGCAAGAGAAATACACGATTCAAGGTGAATTTCCTGATAATTCGCTGGATGGAAAATATATAATACTGACCGATAAATCTTTTCTTCCTGATGAGTACAAACGTAAATGGAAAGCATCTGATGATGAAGTAAAAATATTGGTAACTGATAAAAAAATCTATTATGAAGGGGTAACTATGCGTAAACCTTTTTTGGCGCAAATCTATTATGATAGACCAACATTCAGTGGTCAGACAAGTGCGACTTCTTTTGTAATAGAACCTGGGAATATCCATATCCATATAACTGATTGGTATGAGGAAGGAAACGTATCGGGTACTCCTATCAATAAAGACTATGCCACTTGTGTCATTGAACGGAGAAATTTGGTAAATAGAGTTTTGCGAACTATTAGGTTAGAAGGGCAGACTCAAAAGGATGATAATTTCCATTCTTTTAATTCTGCATTTGAATGCTTCGAAGAAGGTGAATTGGCTTTCTTTGAGAAATATGCCAAATATCCGGATGTTATCCGAGTAATGTTATCTCGCTATTTGGAAGTTAAGGAATTAAATAAAAGATTGGTGGATGCTAAATATTTACGTATTCTTGACTTAATGCCCAAAGCGGATCGAGATATTTTGATAGAGTGGCGAGAGTATACAATGAAGAGAGAGGAGTATTGGGCAAAGAGAAGAGCGTTGACCGATAGTCTTAATCGTAATGCTCCTCGTTTTATTGAAAGACGGGTAAATAATATGCTTGATATAACTGTAAAATGATTTTATAGAGTTAAAGTGTAATTAATATGAAAGAGAAACTGTTTTTTCTCATTATATTCGTATTTTCTGCTCAATTGCTTTTGGGGCAAGAGAAATTTACGATTCGGGGTGAATTCCCTGATAATTCTCTAGATGGTAAATATGTGTTATTAATAGATAAATCGTATCTTCTTGAAGAAAGAGAACGCCAAAAACAAGCATACGACAACAGCATAAAAATAAAGGTGATTGGCAAGGAATTTTTTTACGAAGGAACTGTCACACGAAAGCCTTTTTTTGCACAAATATCCTATGATGGACCACCGTTCCATAAAGGGACTGATATTAATCTTTTTGTGGAACCGGGTAATATCTATATTCGTATGGTTGATTGGGACGATAACGCTAATGTATCGGGCACTTCCATCAATGAAGATTATGATACTTATATTCTTGAGCGAGAAGCTCAATGGAATGCTGTATATTGGAATAGAGAACGTAGAAAAATGGCGAAAGATAGTACTAATATAGAGAATTGTAAGCTATTGGATATATCAGAAACTGAACAGCGTTCAGAAGGTCGGTTTACTTTTCTTGAAAAATATGCAAAATATCCGAATGTCATCCGAGTCATGTTGGCTCGTGATTTAAGGACAAAATACCCGATTAGGGAGCCTGAACTCTCTCAATATTTACGCATTATCGATTTAATGCCCCAAGCGGATCGAGATGCTTTTTTATCATGGTGGGATTATATTATGAAAGAACGAGAATTTAAAAAGAAGAGCCGAATGATATTAGATAGTTTGATCGGTGATCCACCCCGTTTCATCGAGACTATTTCGAGTAGTTCATCATCAACAACTATAAAAAATGAGTAAAATCCTTGGTTTTATTGTTATTCTGCTGATTTGCGTTTCTTGCAATCCAAAAAAGGAAGGCAGAGATGTCCTTGTCTTCCTATACATATGATTTCGGAATAATTAGTTCTGATATAATTTGTCGTGATAGCATTACAATCACCAATGTAGGCAATGCCAGGTTGGAAATAGGAGAGATCGAAACTGGATGTGGATGTACACAAGCATCGGTGGAGAAGTATGAATTAAATCCTGATGAATCGTGCTCGCTTCATTTTTCTTTCAATCCGAAAGGAAAGGGATTGGGAGCGAAAGAAGAATTAATTATTATCAATGCAAATACAGACTCCCTCTTTTATATTCTGCAAGTTAAGGCAATTATTCAGTGATAATGTTTTTACGTTTTCTTTTTTACTTATCACCCCCTTATACTTATCGGCTGATTGGTTTATGGATAGGTATTTTATGCCTAAAAATATAAGTTTCGTTGTCGGCATCATAGTATGGGGAGGTATTTGCATAGGGAACTGGAAGCGAAAAATTAGACTGTTTGTTGATTTTCTATTTGTGTCTTTTACTGTTTTTATGGGATATGTTTTCGTTTGCAGTCTCTTTACATCGCAATATATACACAGTGTATACATCGTATCTGGATGGATTCTTTTTGTGTTGATGCGTAATGGAAAAAATCCTACAGAAACATTTAATAGCATTTTAGCTGTCGTTGGAGTTTTGTCGGCCTTGTATGGCTTGCTGCAATATGTAGGGTGTATAGAAACTCAATCTTATTTTTCTGTTACTGGTTCTTTTGATAATCCCGCCGGATTTGCAGCAAGCATCGTTCTCTGTTATCCTTTTCTTTTGTGCCAGACTTCTAATGGAAAAAGAAAAACGCTCAAGTTTATGGCGTGTCTTCTCCTCTTTATAGTCGTTATCTTATCCGGTTCGAGAACAGGGATACTTACTTTATGCGTAGTAACACTTCTTTTTTACGCTCTCCGCTATCGGAAGTTAATTCATAGAAGGCGCATCTTTTTTATTAGCGGAGGCACTTTGTTGCTAATAGGTTTATTCATTGGACTGATTTATCTGAAACCAGCTTCCGCTTCCGGTCGTGTTCTGATTTGGAAAGTATCTGCCGGATTGTGTAAGGAAAATATGATTCGAGGAAATGGACTTGGCTCTTTTAAGGCGGATTACATGCCGGAACAAGCCAAATATTTGTCTTCTTTTCATGCTGCTGAAAGTGAAAGAATGTTAGCAGGGAATACGAATCATTCATTTAACGAGTATTTGTTGTTGCTGATTGAACAAGGACTTATAGGAATCGCTTTATTCTTATTGTTGTTGGTTGCTGTTTTTCGAAGTAATGTGTCATTTGATACTCCAGCCTTACTAGCAATTGTTTCTATTGCTATATTTTCCTGCTTTTCTTATCCATTCAAATATGCTTTTGTTTGGTTCATGACTATCTACTGCCTCGCTTCACTTAATCAACGGGAGGTTGCTCTACGAACAATATGTTTCAACAAGCCATTTTTATTGATTATTCTTTTTATACTCTGTTTTTTTTCGATTAAGAATATTCTTTTCGAGCGTACATGGAAACGAATTTCGTTGGTTGCAGAAAAGAACAATGGTTTGCTGGATAACGAATTATCTGTATTTACCAAGCTATATGATGAGTGGAATGGCAATCCCTATTTCTTGTACAATTATGCATCAGAATTGAAGAATGTGGAATTGTACAAACAAAGCGTCAACATATTCTTGCATTGCGAATCTTATATCAATACATATGACCTGCAAATGCAATTAGCTGATAATTACTATCAGATGGGGTGTTGGGAAGAGGCTGAAAGACGCTATAAACTGGCACAATGTATGTGTCCTAGCCGTTTTCTTCCATTGCAAGGACTTTTGAGAATCTACGTAAAATCTAATAACTGTATACTTGCCGAACGGGTAGCCTTAGAAATAATCAATAAACGGATAAAGATACCATCTTACACTGTTTCTATCATACAAGAAGAGGCTAAAACCTATTTGCGCAAAAAGAATATTTAATTATAAACTAACAATCATACAAAATGAAAGCCACATTCATCTTTCTTTTTCTTCTTTTGCTTTTCAGTTGTCAAAGCCCTGAAGAAAAACAATTGGAAAAGGTGTTGACACTGTCGGGCAACAATCGTCCGGAACTCGAAAAAGTGTTGGAGCATTATAAAGAAAACGAAGCCGAAAGTTTGAAACTTAGAGCTGCCAAATTCTTGATAATGAATATGCCTGGACACCAATCGTACACCGGGAAAGATATTGAAGAATATTATACTGAAGCCGAAAAGATAATCTTCTCTGGCAGAAAGATTGACGATCAGGTGAATGAGTTAAATAATCTGTTGTTAGAGTTTCCATCAGATGATTTTGAATTTAAGGAAGATTACTCTATCATAAAAGCCAACTTTCTGATAAGAAGTATAGACGCGGCTTTTGACGATTGGCAACAAGGTAGTTGGGCGAGAGGTATTACATTTGATGAATTTTGTGAATATATGCTTCCTTATAAGTGTGTAGAATTTCAGGCTTTTGATGATTGGCGCAATGTGTTGAAACCGATAGCTAATGACACGTTATCTGATTATTTTTATAACGATATCTGGAATAAAACACCTTATTATGCAGCGGAAGCTATTAATATCAAATTGCGTGATACCGTTATTGTCGATTTGAAAAAGCCTCTGAAGTGGCATGCGTTATATAAGGTTCCGTTTTGGTGCAATATTCCTTCCAATTCTTGTGAGACAAGGACAAACACTGCTTTAGCTATCATGCGTAGTAAGGGGTTTGCGGTCTCGTATGATTTCGTTTTGCAGTGGCCTACAAAAGCACATGCACATTCGTGGCTAAGTATTCTGATAGATCACGATCGCCGAATGGTATGTGAAGGAGGACATGAACCTTTCTTAGCTTTCCTACGACCAGGCGAATGCAAAGGAAAAGTATATCGAAGAACGTATTCTCCCAATCAGGGCTTGGTCCGGTTGAATGAGGAAGCTGGCAGTGTTCCGAAAACGTTGCGTAATGTCTTTATGAAAGACGTTACAGATGAATATGGGACGACTATTAACCCTGCTTTTCCTGTACTTTCTGGGGAAAGAGAACGCAGAGAAAAATATGCGTATCTGGCAGTATTTGATAATGAGAAATGGATTCCTATTTGCTTTTCTGAAATAAAAGAAAGTAAGCGGGTCACCTTTGATAAAGTAGAGAAAGGAGCTGTCTATCTGCCGGTATATTATATAAACGGAAGGGTTCGCCCGTTCAATTATCCCGCTTTGTTGAATGAGAAAGGTGAACTGGAGTTCTTGAAACCTGACAGCGCACATAAAAGAAGCATTAGTCTAAAACGGAAATATCCCTTAACACGTAAAGCGTTTACCGCAGCACTCCGTTTAAAGTACAGCATGTTTCAAGCTGCCCAAAAGGAGGATTTTAGCGATGCTGTTACAGTGCATACGTTTAAAGAGTATAGCGTATCGGGTAGCGTGAATATAAGCGATACCACAAAGTATCGTTATTGGCGTTATATCTGTCCTAAACCATATCGCTGTAATATTGCAGAATTAATGTTCTTTGATAAAGGCAATAAGAAATTGACAGGAACAATTATAGGTTCTGAAGAACGAAGCAAAAATCCTCACTATAGCCGTTCTGCAGCTTTTGACTTGAATCCGTTGACTTTTTTTGCATCTAAAACGTTGAGGGATGGCTGGGTTGGATTGGATTTGGGCAGACCGGAATCTGTTGGAAGAATAGGCTATATGACACGTAATGATGACAACAATGTTCGTATTGGTGATACATACGAGTTGTTTTATTGGGATATGGATGGTTGGCATTCAATACAGAAAAAAGTAGCGGATGATTTTGAACTGACATTCCATAATGTCCCGCAAAATGCTTTGCTGTTATTAAAAAATCGAAGTAGAGGAAAAGACGAACGAATTTTCTTATATCGAGATATTAAACAGGTGTGGTATTAATTCATCGGTAAAATACATATGTAGAATTGGAATATGAATCATCTTATGAAATGGAATCGACAGCGATATAATAATACGATTATGCCCCAACACTGTAGTTTCCACATTCTCATTCCCCCTTCACCTTTCATTGCAAAAGCTGATGAATAAAGCGATACAGGGTGAAGAAGCTGCCTTTCACCTATGCTTTCATATTATACGTTTTTTTTTAATCCAAAGCTAAGCTTTAGAAGTAGTAAAGCATAGCTTTAGCCTGCTTAAAGCAGTGCTTTTTAAAGATCAAAGAGTTTGTTTCAATCATTTAGCATCTTTCACTTGGAATATCCTAATGTTTGTTTCAAATCTTAGGAAGAAAAAAACTGGTTGCCGGGAGCATAATAAATTTAGCTATAAGCATATTCTGATTTGCTATAGTGAAAATTAGATTTGCTATAATGAAATCGGAAGTGAACTCTCGGTGAAAGGCGGCCCTTCACCCGATAACACCGATGAACAGGAGAAGGTGAAGGGTGAAGCGTTTTTCGGCACTCTTTCTTTTTTGGGGAGATACTACTGCTGGTATTAGAGAAAACTAATTAGTTTGCTTACTTCTGTACCGGAGTTGAGCTCATGTAAAGTACAGCTCGGTATATGGAAAAAATGACATAAATATGGATAATAATCCTTATTCGGAATTTGTAGGAATCTTTTTTTGTACTTTATTTACTTTTTAACTAGTTTTGTTCACATAGATTTTAAAAGAGTCATTTGCTAAACGTGTATCTAGTCCGTTTGTCGTCTGATTATATTAGGAACAAACTTATATGGAATTTCTATTATTTCATAATGCTGTACTCTTTATTGCAGTGGGAAAGACGTATCTTTGTAACCAGCAATCAAAATAACCTAAAGGACTGTATGAAAAATAAATTATTATCCCTCTTCGCTTTGTTGTTTTTATTTGTGTCGGAAAGTTATGCCGATATCGAACTTAGTTCCAAACAAATGAGGACCAGTGACGGACTACCCAGTAATTCTGTGCGATGTATGTATCAGGATAGTAAAGGATTTTTGTGGTTGGGCACTTTAGATGGATTGACCCGCTATGATGGTAATTCTTTTCTTACCTATCAGTTGGAAACCGGCAAACACGATCAGGTCTCTTTGGCAGACAATAGAATAAAACAGGTAGCGGAGGATAAAAATGGTTTCCTATGGATAAAGACAGTACCGGAATTGTTCAGTTGTTATGACTTGCAAAAAGCTTGTTTTGTCGATTTTACCGGTACCGGAGATGATGGAGAGAGTTACTCGGAAATATATATGTCTTCTAATGGAGATGTGTGGCTTTGGCACAGAGCAAGTGGAGTGCGTCAAATCGTTTGTAAGGAGAATCGTACCATGACTTCTGTGAAGTTCCGCGCAGAGTCAGGAAGATTGCCGGACGATCGAATTAAATTTATCAATGAAGATTCCAGTGGCAGAATATGGATTGGTACCATGCATGGACTTGCATCGGTTTATAAAGGGAAAGTTGAGATTGTAGATAGGGAACTGAATTTTTCCTCTTCTTTTCCTCATGGAGGGGATATGTATTTTTTGACAAAGGGTGGAGATGTATATCGCTGTGTCAATGGCTCGAAAAAGATAGATTGTTTAGCATCTCTTTCTACGATTGCCGGTAATACATCCGTCAGTGCACATTCATTGATAAAAGACAAATGGGTTATATTTACGTCAAACGAGGGAGTGTATGAGTTTGATTTTCAAACTATCCAAATAACTCCTTATCGGAAGTTGAAAATAAATAATGGGAAAGTTATTCATGACAATTATGGAGATTGTTGGGCTTACAATAATACGGGACGGATTTATTATATAAACGTGAAGAGCGGAGAAATAAAGGACTTCCAGTTGATCCCGGAAGAGAAGATGAAATATATAGATTATGAACGCTATCATGTGGTTCGTGATGATCGGGGAATAGTGTGGATTTCGACTTATGGGAACGGACTTTTCACTTATGATATTCAGGAAGACCGGTTGGAACACTTTGTTTCCGAAGGGAAGAATGCAGGACCTATAGGGTCAGATTTCTTGTTATGTTTGATGAAAGACAGGACAGGAGGAATATGGGTAAGCTCCGAATATTCCGGTTTGTCTCATATTTCCATTTCAAATAAAGGCATTACGCATGTCTATCCAGAATCACCGGATGTTTTTGACCGTTCGAATACAATTCGGTTACTGACTAAAATGTCGAATGGAGATATATGGGTAGGAACGCGAAGAGGTGGATTGTATAATTATGATTCTCATCTGAAAACTAAGATAGATAATCATTATTTGCCCTATAATATTTATGCGATTTCAGAAGATAGTCAGGAGAATATATGGATAGGAACCCGGGGAGACGGACTAAAAGTAGGAGACACTTGGTATAAACCGGATCCGTCTAATCCTTTTGCTTTGTCTCATTCTAATATTTATTCCATTCTTCGTGATAAAAAGAACCGTATGTGGGTGGGAACATTTGGAGGCGGATTAGATCTGGCCGAACAAACTGCGGGCGGACAATATAAGTTCCGTCGTTTCTTCCAACAAAAAAAATATGGTTTGCGGATAGTCCGGGTGATGGCAGAAGATGAAAAAGGAATGATATGGATGGGTACAAGTGAAGGAATTTGTATTTTCCATCCGGATTCATTGATAGCTGATGAAGATAACTATCGTTTGTTTAGCTATACGGATGGCAACTTTTGTAGCAATGAGATTCGCTGCCTGTTTCGTGACAGTAAAGGGCGTATGTGGGTAGGAACCTCGGGGGCCGGTTTGAATCTATGTGAACTGACAGATGATTGCCAATCTTTGAAATATACGCATTATGGAATATCAGAAGGACTGGTCAATAATATGGTTCAGGCTATTCAGGAAGATCATTCGGGGCAATTATGGATTGCCACGGAATATGGAATTTCAAGATTCAACCCGAACAGTCATTCTTTTGAAAACTACTTCTTCTCATCCTATACATTGGGAAATGTGTATAGCGAAAACAGTGCATGTATGGGAGCAGACGGGAAACTCATTTTTGGAACAAACTATGGATTAACCATTATTGACCCGAAAAAGATTCCAACCGAGAGACTGCTTTCCCCGATTGTTATTACCGGACTGTCTGTCAATGGAATTCAGGTGAAGCCTAATATGCCGGGTTCTCCTTTGCAGGAATCTTTGGCTTATTCGGATAAGATCACATTGAAATATTTCCAAAACTCTTTCATGCTTGATTTTTCTACTCTCGATTATTCGGATAATGGACAAATCAAGTATATGTACTGGCTGGAGAACTACGATAAAGGATGGAATGTTCCATCTTCTTTGAGCTTTGCTTCTTATAAATATCTTGAGCCGGGCACTTATATATTCCATGTGAAATACTGTGATGGCGCCGGCATTTGGAATGATACCGAAACAACTTTGAAGATTGTCATCGTACCGCCGTTCTGGAAAACAAGTTGGGCTATGCTTGGATATTTCATCTTGATATTAATAGCCTTGTATTTCACATATCGTATCATCATTAATTTCAATAGACTGCGCAACCGCATCAACGTTGAAAAGCAATTGACGGAATATAAACTGATATTTTTTACGAATATCTCTCATGAATTCCGTACTCCGCTTACGTTGATTCAGGGAGCATTGGAGAAAATGTACCGGATAGACGATATTCCTCAGGCATTATTGCATCCTTTGAAGGTGATGGATAAAAGTACCCAGCGCATGTTGAGGCTGATTAATCAGTTGCTGGAATTCAGGAAGATGCAGAATAACAAATTGGCTCTTTCTCTGCAGGAAACAGATGTAGTTGCTTTCCTGTATGAAATATATCTAAGTTTCAGTGACGTGGCAGAACAGAAAAATATGGATTTCCGCTTTTTGCCGTCAGTGCCATCCTACAAAATGTTTATTGATAAAGGAAACCTGGATAAAGTGGTTTATAACTTGCTCTCAAATGCTTTCAAATACACTCCTTCGGGTGGAACAATTCTGTTCTCTGTAAATGTGGATGAGGCAAAGAAGTGCTTGCAGATTCAGGTAGCCGATACGGGAGTAGGCATCCCTAAAGAGAAGCAGAGTGAACTGTTTAAGCGCTTTATGCAAAGCAGTTTCTCCGGAGATAGCATTGGGGTAGGGCTTCATTTGAGCCATGAATTGGTGCAGGTACATAAAGGAACCATTGAATATGAAGATAATGAAGGAGGAGGTTCTGTATTTATCGTATGTATTCCAACCGATAAAACGGTTTATTCGGAAAAAGATTTTCTGGTGCCCGGCAATGTTCTGTTGGAAGAAGCGAATATGCAAGCTCACCATTTGCAGGAACTTTCAGAAGAATATCAGGAACATGAGAAGGCTGTTACTTCATCGAGAAAACATAAAATATTAGTAATTGAAGACGATAATGATATTCGTGGATTCTTGCAAGAGGAACTAAGTGCTTATTTTGAAGTAGAAGTGGCAGCAGATGGAATATCCGGATTTGAAAAGGCATGCAACTATGATGCTGATCTGATTATCTGTGATGTGTTGATGCCCGGAATGACCGGTTTTGAAGTAACCAGGAAATTGAAAGCAGACTTTGCGACAAGCCATATTCCCATTATTTTACTGACTGCATTGACTTCGCCGGATAAACATCTGGAAGGTCTTGAGGCGGGAGCGGATATTTATATTGCGAAGCCATTTAGCTTTAAGCTTTTGCTTGCACAAGTGTTCCGGCTGATAGAGCAATGCGAAAAGTTGCGGAAGAAATTCTCCAGTGAGCCGGGGGTGGTACGTCCTGCTTTATGTAACACGGACCGGGACAAGGAATTTGCAGACCAGTTGGTAGCTGTAGTCGAAAAGATTTATTCTCAATACAATATTTCTATTGATGAATTTGCGCAAATGATGGGGATGGGACGAACTGTGTTTTATAAGAAATTACGCGGAGTGACAGGATACTCACCGAATGAGTATTTACGTGTTGTCCGAATGAAGAAGGCTGCCGAATTGTTTTTAACCGAAAGGAATCTGACTGTTGCGGAAGTCTCTTATAAAGTTGGTATTAACGATCCCCTTTATTTCAGTAAATGCTTTAAGGCACAGTTTGGAGTATCTCCTTCTGCTTACCAGAAAGGAGAAAGAAATAAAGCTTAGAGTTTACGTTGAATCCGGTCTATGAAAAGTTGACCAGATTCAACGTAAGATTGTTTATCAACTATATATGGAGGTCTAATTTGTAGATTTCACTTCCGGCAAGCAGGAAGCAGCCTGTACCGAAATCTTCAAAATCAGGAACTTTATCATAAGTGACAGGCTGACTGTCTTTCGGTTCTTTGCCGGTTCCCTGTACGTAGCCAAGAAAGCCATTCGGGTGGACTGCATCTTTCACCATGGCATTCCATGCTTTTATGATTACAGGCAGATATGTCTTTTTATCCAATAGCCCGTTATGTACCCCCCAGGACATGCCGTATACGAAAAGGGCTGTACCGGAAGTCTCTTTGCCTCCAAAGTTTGTCGGGTCGTGGAGGCTGACATTCCAAAAGCCGTCTTCACGCTGACATTGTTTCAGTGCTTTGCTCATAGTCAGAAAATCATTGATGTAATCCTGACGATGTTTTTCATCGGATGGAATTTCATTCATAACTCGTACTAAAGCTGCATATACCCATCCGTTTCCACGGCTCCAGTAACAGTCTTTACCATTCGGTTCTTTGTACGGAGGATCGAAATTATGATCTCGCCACCATAAACCGTCTTTGGGGTTGAACATTCCGTTTTCTCCATGCTGGTTGCGGGTATATTCATACATGTCCCACATCTTATCAAAGTATTTCTGTTCGCCCGTAAGTTTTCCCATTTTGGCAAATATCGGCATCCCCATCTGGATGGCATCTATCCACCACCAGTCATTTACTTGTGGAGTGTTGATCAGCATATCCATATTGGCTTTCGTTTTCCGTATTTTTTCAGGATCAGGGCAAATGTTGTATAAATCGAGATAGATTTGGCTGGCGCAGTAGTTATCAGCATTACGGGTGGTTGTTCCCCGGTGGAATCCCCATTGGTGATAATCTGCCCATTCCTTGGCATAGAGGTAATATTCGTCTGCAGGATAGATGGAATAGAGTGCCATTAGACCCTCGTAATACACACTCCGTGTCCAGATATTACTAGGACGAACCACTTTTTTGACAAAAGAAGGAGTGCGATAATCAGCATATTTCTTCATAAAATAGTCGTTCACCTGGAGGGTTACTTTGAGAATATCTTTTTTATCGGGAACTGTCTGTGCTTTTATGTTCCCATAACTCAATATTACTCCGATAAAAAATAGTATAAGATGCTTTTTCATTGTATAATAAATTAAATTACTACTGTTCTTAGATTTAGGTGCACAAAAGTGAACCTTTCTTTACCTGTTGCAAAGAAAAAGCATTGTAAGGAAAGTAATATTGAAATTTGTACGGAAAATATGTAATATTAGACTTTACCGGCCTAGAGGAACTGTTTTATCTCTTCAGCAGTATCTGTGAGGTATTGAGGAGCAAATTCTTCCAGCTCCGTGCGTGGACGAAATCCCCAAGTCACTCCGCAAGCGGTAACTCCTGCATTGGCAGCCGTTTGCATATCTACACCGGAATCGCCTACATAGAGAACATCTTCCTTTTGTACATTGGCTAGTTTTAATATATCAAAAACAACTGCCGGATCGGGTTTGACATTTATTCCTTCCCGTTGGCCGAAAACTGCTGTAAAGTGAATACCGGGAAAGTAATGGGCAACCAGCTTTTCTGTGGCAGCCTGATATTTGTTGGATGCTATGGCAATTTGGATGCCTGCAGACTGCAGATAGGATAACAGTTCCGGAATGCCCGGATAAGGTCGGCTATCATCTGCATTGTGAATATCGTAATAAGGAACGAACTCATTGCGTACACGAAGTACATTTTCTTCCGTCTTTTCACCTTCGGGCAATGCGCGTTCAAAGAGTTTATTGATACCATTGCCTACCATGAAGTTGTACTTTTCTATTTCATGAGTGGGGTATCCTAATTTATTTAAAGCATAATTGGTGCTGTGGGCAAGGTCGGCGATGGTATTCAGCAATGTTCCATCCAGGTCAAATATAACTAGTTTCTTCATTGAGTCTTTGGTTTATTGTTAATCTTATACTTAAATCTCCCGATTTGCAAAGGTATACTAAAAAAGTGAGATAGGGAAGAGTGGAGCAATAGTTTAGAGAATATCCAATGACAAACAAAGCTGGAAATATATTTGTTATTTTACCGGATTGACTTAACTTTGCGAAAAACTAAAGAATAATGAATGCAGAATGGTTTGAGACACTGCCCGAACAATGCCCTCCTACAGATGCGAAGCAGTGCGAAGGCTATTATTATAGAATTGCAAATGGTAATCCTGCTACAACAGAAGATTTCTTTTCACAAAGAAAAATGCAGCCGGATAAAGTCTTTAAAGGATTAGGAATAGATGAATGCGTAACAAGGGCAGTCTCTCTATTTTCGGAAAGGGAAGAAGCGGAGAAAAGATTGAAACTTCCTAAGTTTAAGAAGGCAAGTATTGCTTTAGTCACCTTAGAACCAAAAGATGGAGTGTTAAAGAAAACCTCCGGTATAGCACATTATTCTTGGTGGAGAACGAAGGGATTTAATGTTTTACAAGCTAAAATAGTCTGATTATGGAAGATGTATTAAGGATAGACAGGATATTGGATTTCTGTGATGTGCCGCAACTTTTTGTGGCAAGAGATGCCTTTGATACACTGTATCTTTGCCTTTTGTACGATGATGAGACGGTTTATCGCTATACGGGAATTCGTATCTCTACACATAGGCTTGAATCTTTTTTAGTGGGTGAAGTGGATTTGCGTTTGCTCTATCTGCAGCCTGAAAGTGAACATGAGTATTACGATGTTGTGTTTCAATCGGGTGAATATCAGAAAACGCTATTAAAGGAAAGTGCCTTGTCGGAAGATAAATTGCCGGCTGAGGGATATGTTTTGTCTGGAGAGAAGCGAGAGAATGTGGTTATTAATTTGCCAATGAAAGACCGTAGCCTGCTAGCGGAGCTTGTTCGCAAATTTGGTTGGGCTTGTATGTGAGTTTATATAATGATAAAGAAGATTGTCCTACTTCTGTTGGAAAGTAGTGGGACAATCTTCTTCTTCATCATTATATATACATTGATTACTTCTTAGTAATCCGGAACCAGTCTACATCTGCCCATCCTCCGTCGTTAGTGACGATAGCCGGTCGTGTGCAGAACATTCCGACCTTTGTGCCAATCCATTGTCCTTCTCTTGCCTGGAAAGGATTGCCTAGTGGCTGATATTTCTTTCCGTCAAGGCTGTAGCTGAAGTTACACATCACAATGAGATCGTGTCCGCCTTCGCTGCCTTTGATCTTCTTGCCGTCATAGCTGAAACGAACTTTCAGATAAACAGTATTTTGAGAAAGATCCACAGAAGCATTTGCCTGTTCCGGTTTTCCTTTATCTGCTTTTTTACATTCAACTTGAGACAGGACCAGACCTTTATCTGTATTTTCCAGAATGATTCCGGCATAATCTCTACCCATTACAACCAGTCCGGTGCGTTCACCTTTATTTTTAGGATTAGGGGTAAACGTAAGTTTCATTGTTGCAGTGAAATTGTCAGAAGGCGTTTTCTGTAGAAGCAGGTTGGCTACATCCCACAGATTTTTATAGTCATTCAAAACCGGATAGGAGTATAATCTTACATAGCTCTTATCACCTGCATAGTATGCCCATTTTTCATTGATGTTGGCATGCCATTGCCATTGTGGAGAGAGGGTATATCCGTCGAACTCGTCACTTTCCTGCGGAGTGCAGATAGGATATGTTTTACCTACATTCGGCTTTTTATAAGTCAGAACAGGTTCGCCACAGCCGTCACCGTCTTTATCTATGCCAATCACAGGCCAGTCGTTTACCCATTTCATAGGCTGAAGATGCATGATACGTCCGTAAGCACCCACATCCTGAAAGTGAAGGAACCAATCTTCTCCGGTAGGAGTATCTACCCATGCACCCTGATGAGGACCGTTGACAGGAGAGTTGCCTTGCGCAAGTACGGTTTTCCATTCGTAGGGACCATAGATGTTTTTAGAACGTAGTACAACCTGCCAGCCTGTTGGTACGCCACCGGCCGGATGGAAGATATAATAATAGTCATTTCTTTTATACATTTTAGGACCTTCACAAGTCTGATGTGCTTCATGACCATCGAAGATTATGCGTGAAGGAGCGATGGCTTTTGTTGCTTCTGCATTTAGTTCGCAGATGGTGATTACACTTTTCAGTCCGGCACGACTTCCTGCGTATGCATGTACCATATACACTTTCCCGTCTTCATCCCAAAACGGGCAGGTGTCAATAATTCCTTTTCCCGGTTTCACCAAGACTGGTTCGCTCCACGGACCTTTCGGGTCTTTGGCTTTCACCATAAAAGCTCCCTGGTCAGGATCCCCCAGAAGATATAGAACTCTCCGTTATGATGGCGAATGGCTGGGGCCCAGACACGGTTGCCATGTTCCGGCCGTTCCGGAGTTTCGATGGGAGGGAGGGCATTGGGGACGGCGGCACCGATAATCGTCCAGTTCACCAAGTCCTTGGAATGTAGGATTTGTAATCCGGGTAAACAGTTGAAACTGGATGAAGTCATATAGAAATCATCTCCTACGCGGCAAGCGTCAGGATCGGAGTAATCGGCATAAAGTACCGGATTTTTGTATTTACCGTTTCCGAGGTCGGAAACCCATACCTCAGATACATAGTTTTTTTGTGCTACTGCGGTGAAGACCGTTAATAGGCAAAAAGCTAAAGTCTGTGTCAATCGTTTCATGTTATAGATTATAATTATATAAGTGATTTGCTGGTTTTATCCGGTGACAAAGGTAGAAAAAAAGACTCTGCACTAGGAGGAATATTTGTGCAGAGTCATAGAAAAATTGGTAGAAACCTCGTAATTTTTGTTTAGTTGTATATGTATCTACCTTATCACCTTTACGGTTACCGGGTGAGCCAACTCTTCTTTCCATTCACGAAGATAGGCAAACCATGCTTCCGGTGTTTTATATCCGAAAGTTTCTTTCATCGAAGTAAAAGTCGTATGATACTGGAAATATTTATTTCCCGGAGCGGTAATCGTATAAAGGAAGTTAGCTTTATCCTTTTCTTCCGATTTCACATAACGTTGAGGAATGCAAGTGCCCAGTCCTACGGTTTCTTTAGCATATTTCACTGTGTCGTTTACAGGCCAGTCCGTTCCCCAGCTTCCTACAAGCCCTTTATGATCGGAGAAAGACTTGGAAGTACCTACTATGTCTTGTACACCTGTGCAGAAAACTTCCTTATTGAGCGGTTCGTCAAAGAATGCTTCAATATGAAGATCGCGATGTCCTGCATAGAGCGTATAACGTGTCATCATATTCAGTTCCGTATCCTGATATTTCCATCCGGTCACTTCAATTTCAGCAATCACGCGTACCGGTCCGTAAGAGATGATACGTTCCGTGCGGGTATCTACCGGAGTGATGTGTGTAGCTTGCTGTCCGTCCCAACCTTTCAACGCACCCGGTCCGCAACTGTCGAACACACGGAGCACGTCATCTCCGAATCCTTTAGCTAACTGCTCATCCGTCGGATAGAACTGCGATTCTTTGATTTCCAGCCCTTTGTTGAACTTGCCATAAATATCCGGCGTCTGTTTCTCATTGAAATAAAGGCGGTATCCTACCAGTTCCGATTCCAATACCGGACCGTGAGGACGTACCATACTGTATATATTACTAGTGCCGGGAACAGTGATAGCTTGTACCCGCTGATGCTTTCCTTTCCGGTTGTCTACGATAAACATGTCGGCATAAACTCGTTCAGGATAAGTCTTTGTACTCTTTTCTGAAGAAAGTGTAATCTGGAATGTTTTTCTACCATGAGCAGGAAGATCGGCAACAAAGGCCAGTTCGTCCATCTTACGGTCTCTGTTCAGATCGTCCAACTGGGAAGCTATTTCTTTGCTCCCTTCCATGACAATGGCAGATTTTACTTTGAAACCAGTATGCAGTTCATGCAAATTGATGACAATCGGAGCATCCGTTTTTGCCTGATTCCAGTTGTTCTGCACTTCAACTGTGATGGTTTTCTCCTGTTTCTGCGCTTGGGCAGACAGACTGAAAGCTCCTAAAAAGAAAGTAATAATAAAAAGATTCTTCTTCATGTTTCTAAGGCTGAAATTATACGTCGTATTTCTCCTTGCAAAAATAGCAGAAAAAATAGCAGACTGTGTCTCTTTTGAGGAGATTATAGTCTGCTATTTGAGCTTTTTACTCTATATAATGATATTGTGGTTTTCTTCTCTTTCACCACAGAGGACACGGAGGACACAGAGGAATAAATATGCAGTAAATGGATTTTATTTTATTAAACAGAATCCTCTGTGTCCTCCGTGTCCTCTGTGGTGAACCTTATTTGAGACTTAAAATCTCCTCTTTTGCTCCTAATTCCTCATAAACCTTTCCGTCTATAGTCAGATTCTTGGCATTCTTAACATTTAATATGTTGTTGCCTTTAGAAGATTCTACATAAATATTTTCCAGAGTAACTCCGTCCACCTGGCTGATAACGACTCCATCCGTAGCTTCCGTCATCACAACGTTTTTAACGGTAATATTGCTGATGGGCATTTCCGGCAGTCCGTTGAAGAACATGGCACGTCCCGAACCTCTGCAAACAATATTGGAAATATGAATATTGCGGAAAGCAGGTGTTTCTTCCGTCACCGGAGGAATGGCAGTCTTCATACGATTCAACAGATCTTCTTCCGATTCTTCACCGGCACCTTTTCCACCGTAGAACAAGTCGAACAATAAAGGTTCATTCGGGATATTAATCATGTTGATATTGTTAATGTAGATGTTTTCTACCACACCGCCACGTCCGCGGGTACTCTTGAAACGCAAACCTACATCTGTACCCATAAATGTGCAGTCCTCTACATAGATATTCTTCACACCGCCGGACATTTCACTACCTACCACGAATCCACCGTGTCCGTGCAATACTGTATTGTTTTTCACGATCACGTTCTGGCAAGGTTCTCCACGACGGCGTCCATCTTCGTCTTTACCGGATTTGATACAGATGGCATCATCTCCCGCATCAAACACACTATTGATAATCAGAGCGTTTTTACAGGATTCCAAGTCGATAGCATCACCGTTTTGAGAATACCAGGGGTTGATGACCATGATATTATTTACTGTGAAATCTTCGCATGACAAGGGGTGCAGACACCAGCTTGGTGAGTTTTTGAAAGTAACGCCTTCCAGCAGTACCTTTTTACTTTTGACGATACTCAACAGTACCGGACGCAACCACGGACGGATTTCTGCCCATTCTTCATCTGTGTTGATACCTTCGGGTACATTGAAGTCTTTGCAAGCCATTGCACCTTTCAGTGAGCCGGCAGTAGGATACCATATCTCTTGTTTCTCGTCGAGAACACCTCCTGAATTTACCAGCTTTTTCCATTGTGAAGCAGTCAGCTTTCCTTTTTTCACCGGACGCCAGCAGTCACCGTTTCCGTCAAATGTACCATGTCCGGTGATAGCGATATTTTCTGCATTGCGTGCTGAAATCGGCGATTGGCAACGACGAGTCTCAAGTCCTTCGAAAGAAGTGGCAATGATAGGATATGCTTCAAAATCACCGGTAAAAAGTACCAGCGCATTTTGTTCCGTATATAGATTTACATTGCTCAACAGCTCGATCGGACCAGTCAACCAGACACCTTCCGGGATAATCACTTTACCCCCTCCGTGTTGATTCACGTCTTTAATAGCATCGTTGATAGCTTTGGTATTCAGGAACAGACCGTCTCCTTTGGCTCCGAATTTCTCAATGTTTACTTCGTAAGCAGGAAAAACCGGTTGCTGTACTTTCGGCATTTCAAAAGGTAAATTCTGGTAAAGAGCGTCACTGATTGAGCTTTCTTTTACAGCAGTCTTGCTTTGTTTACATCCCGATGCAATAAACGGTAAACAGCATACGGCTATCCAGAAGAGTCTTTTTGTCAATGTGTTCATTTAGTAACTTAATTTCTATAGGGTTATACATCTATTGTTTTTCTTGAAAAAACCTCTTAATTATCGATTGCAAAGATAGGTGGGAAAGCCTAAGGCGATGTGGACTAATTGATAGATTACGTGTATTTTTTGTCATTTCTGTCTATTATTTGCACACTTCTCGTGTTTTTATGCAGAAAGTTCCTATCTTTGCACAAAATTTAACTATTAAAAGATATGAGTTACAACTTGTTGAAAGGAAAAAGAGGTGTTATCTTCGGTGCTTTGAACGATCAGTCTATTGCCTGGAAAGTGGCAGAGCGTGCCGTAGAAGAAGGTGCAACCATTACATTATCAAATACTCCGATGGCTATCCGTATGGGAGAAGTCGATGCTTTGGCCGAAAAATTAAATTGCCAGGTTGTTCCGGCAGACGCCACTAGCGTAGAAGATTTGGAGAATGTATTCAAGACCTCCATGGATATACTGGGTGGACAAATTGATTTTGTACTCCACTCTATCGGTATGTCTCCCAACGTGCGCAAGAAACGTACTTACGATGACCTTGACTATGGAATGTTGGATAAGACATTGGATATTTCAGCTGTTTCATTCCACAAAATGATTCAGTCGGCCAAGAAACTGAATGCTATTGCTGATTATGGTTCTATCGTTGCTTTGAGCTACGTAGCCGCACAGCGTACTTTCTATGGCTATAATGATATGGCAGATGCAAAGGCTTTGTTGGAGTCTATTGCTCGCAGCTTCGGTTACATTTACGGACGCGAACATAGCGTACGTGTGAACACGATTTCACAGTCGCCTACATTTACTACTGCCGGTTCGGGCGTGAAGGGTATGGACAAATTGTTCGACTTCTCCAACCGTATGTCTCCGCTCGGAAATGCAACGGCTGACGAATGTGCCGATTATTGCATCGTGATGTTCTCCGATCTTACCCGTAAGGTGACTATGCAGAACTTATTCCATGACGGTGGATTCTCCAGCGTAGGTATGAGTCTTCGTGCCATGGCTACTTACGAAAAAGGACTCGATGAGTACATGGACGAAAATGGTAACATCATTTACGGATAAAAGATTATGAAACTACGGATCTCTCTTCTTATTATATTAATGAGTATGCTTTTCACCTCCTGCGGGATAAGCACAGGAAAGGGTATGGAGCAGAAGGAAGAAGAGATTTCTGTTCTGAGATATGATAAGCTGTTGAGCGAATATGTTCGCTCCAACAGCTTTTCTGCCATGCAGAAGTTGACGATGGACTACCGTATGCCGACGAAGATCCTGATTGAGGATGTATTGTCTATCGGCACGGTGAAAGATGATACCATCTCGCAACGTCTGCAAAAATTCTATTCGGATACGACTTTGGTTCGTTTGCTTAGCGATGTAGAAGCAAAATATCCTAATCTGGATGAAGTGGAAAAAGGACTTAGCAAAGGATTTCGGAAACTGAAAAAGGAAGTGCCTGATACGAAAGTGCCGTTTATCTATTCGCAAGTATCCGCTTTCAACGAATCTATTATTTTGGTGGATTCTTTATTGGGAATCAGTCTTGATAAATATATGGGGGAAGATTATCCTCTTTATAAGCGTTTCTATTACGATTATCAGTGTCGCTCGATGCGTCCGGAACGGATTGTGCCGGATTGTTTTGTTTTTTATCTTTTGAGCCGCTACGGTATGAACTATCATGAAGGTACTTGTCTGATTGACTTGATGATGCATACGGGGAAG
Source organism: Bacteroides sp. BFG-637 (assembly GCF_024793605.1). Classification (NCBI taxonomy): domain Bacteria; kingdom Pseudomonadati; phylum Bacteroidota; class Bacteroidia; order Bacteroidales; family Bacteroidaceae; genus Bacteroides; species Bacteroides sp. BFG-637. The sequence continues at coordinate 3,289,840 of NZ_JANUPD010000002.1, forward strand.
ATCAATTACGTAGTGCAGAACTTATTGGGATATAGTGATATAGGTGAAGCAATGGGGTATTCCAAGGAGGAAAGCGACTGGTGCAAGGATAATGAAAAGGAGATATGGAATTATATCTGTACCAACGATCATCTGCATGCTCGTGACCCGATGGTGATTCGCTATTATATGAAGCCTGCTCCTGCTGTTGATATGTTGGGTGCTCAAGCTCCGGCATTGATAGGTACGTGGGTGGGAGCAAGAATCATTGCTTCTTACATGAAAAAGCATAAGGATATGAAGCTGAAAGATCTTCTGGAATTTACTGATTACCACGAAATGTTAAGTGAATCCAACTACCTGGCTTCCTGAATCGTTTCTCTTTCTTGTTTCTCAATTTTTAATTTTCAATTCTCAATTTAATAAGTGGAAACTGCCCTTTATTTGTTGCCCGTGACTTTAGGCGATACATCGATTGAAAAGGTATTGCCTTCCTATAATAAGGAAATTATTTCCGGTATCCGGTATTTTATAGTCGAAGATGTTCGTTCTGCCCGTCGTTTCCTGAAAAAGGTGGACCGGGAGATTGATATTGATGCGTTGACATTTTATCCGTTGAACAAACATACTTCACCTGAAGATATTTCCGGTTATCTGCAACCTTTGGTAGGCGGAGCTTCAATGGGAGTTATCTCCGAAGCCGGTTGTCCGGCGGTAGCTGATCCGGGAGCGGATGTGGTTGCCATCGCACAACGTAAAAAACTGAAGGTCGTTCCTTTGGTCGGACCCTCTTCGATTATTCTTTCCGTGATGGCTTCGGGCTTTAACGGGCAGAGCTTTGCGTTTCATGGTTATCTGCCGATTGAACCGGGGGAACGTGCCAAGAAACTGAAAACATTGGAGCAGCGTGTGTATGCTGAAAATCAGACACAACTTTTCATTGAGACGCCTTACCGGAATCATAAGATGATAGAAGATATTTTATTAAACTGCCGTCCTCAAACAAAGCTTTGTATTGCTGCCGATATTACGTGTGAAGGAGAGTATATACAGACGCGTACAGTGAAGGACTGGAAGGGACATGTGCCTGAACTGTCTAAGATTCCCTGTATTTTTCTCTTATATAAATAACGCCTTTCAGGTGTTCATATTCATCTTCGAAACAGCTACTGAAGAAGCCTTTTCCCAAGTTTTCCTCTATCTGTTTGAAACTCCATAGCTTACTGTTTTTAAAGCGAGGGGTACAAAGGATGGAATCATCCTTGATATCAACGATGAATAAGTAGATAAGACGGTTGGTTACTTCATTTTCAAAGTGATAAACGATGTTGAATTCTGGTTTGATATCTTTCTCATGCGGGAAAGCATTGTTTATCAAACGAGTGGCACCTGCCTCCAAAGATTCTCCGTAACGGAGATAACATTCCATGGGAATATCCACTTTTCCTTTGTCCAAAATTGCTGTTGACGATCTGTCGCAAAGGAATAGCATTCCGTGAGTGGATATGGCAATTCTTATCACCGGATTGATGTATGCGTTCTTATAATTAACAGCCTCTATCGCAGGGGTCTTCCCGATTACGTCTCCTTTTGTATTCACAATAGGAACATATTCTGTGTGAGACATTAAGTGATTGAAGAAACGGATAGCGATCTGGTTGAACAGGATGCTCATGAGAAAGACCGTAGGAGGTAATACTTTATAGAGTACAAATAGACTTGTCTTACTAAGTGGGTCCTGCAAAATGACAGTGATGCTGATTATAATGAAATGCAGTATTCCAAAAATCAGGGCAATGCGGGCAGATACAACGGCGGCTTCTGCTCCCTGAGCATATAAACGTTTGTTGCAAGAACCTATCTGTTTTAAGAAGTGGTTGATAAACCTTTTCTTATGCATATAAAGACTTAGCATCGGAATGAGAATACTGACTTCCAGAGTCAGTGGTAACGCACCGGGGGGAACATAATCACCGGGAATGAGAGCTGCTACGGATAATAGTGCCAACACTCCGGTCGCTATATAGAGGATAAAATTAGGAATTAACAATCCTTTACGTCGATAAGAAAGGTATATTCCTATAATACCTATACCTGTACCGATGTAAATAGCCGTGTCTTGCGTTATAAGTTCACACAACAAAATGGAAATAATAACGGGGATAAAACCCAGCGACATGTTAAATGCGGAAGAAAGTATTCCTTTATGGTCCATCTCTATATTTATGTTTATTTGTCGGTTCTATCTATAAAACAAATAGTGTATGTGTTTTGTTTTCTAACGAATATGTTTCTCTGCATGGTAGGAGGAACGAACAAGGGGAGCACTCTCTACGATGTTGAACCCTTTCTCTAAACCAACTGTTTTATATTTCGCGAATTGCAACGGAGTGATGTATGCCGCAACAGGATAATGCCGGTGACTCGGTTGCAGGTATTGACCTATGGTAAGGATCTGGCAACCGGTTGCTAACAGATCGTCCATCAATGTTTCGACTTCCTCCGGAGTTTCACCCAGTCCGACCATAATGCCGCTTTTAGATTTGACTCCCTTTTCGGAAATGTGCCTGATAACCTGTAAGCTTGTATCATAATTTGCTGCACTGCGCACTAGTGGACTAATGCGGCGCACAGTTTCCATATTGTGTGATATGATGTCGGGGCGGGCGTCAATTACTAAATCTACCAACTCCATTCTGCCTTGAAAATCCGGAATCAGTACTTCAATGGTTGTCTGTGGATTCAACCGTTTTATTTCCCGGATGGTACGTGCCCAATGTGCTGCTCCCAAATCAGGTAAATCATCCCGGTCTACAGAGGTGATGACAGCATGATCCAGTTTCATCAGTGCGATGGACTCTGCTACGTGCGTCGGTTCGTTTACATCTAACGGATGGGGACGTCCTGTCTGTGTGTTACAAAATTTACAGCTACGTGTGCAGATATCACCGCCAATCATGAAGGTGGCAGTTCCTTTTCCCCAGCATTCCCCCATATTAGGGCAACGCCCACTGCTGCATATAGTGTGCAAGCAGTGGGAGTCGACAATTCGCTTTGTTTCGGTGTATCGTTCGTTGGCACCGATATTAATTTTCAGCCATTCGGGCTTACGTACTCTATCCGTCATTATAAGTTGTTCAAGAAGAAGTTGGTTAACCGTGTGTACAGGTGTTGGCGAGTATTGCCACCATATATTCCATGATTACGATTCGTGTACACTTGCATATCAAATTGTTTTCCAAGCTGGACTAACTGTTCGGCATATTCTGCGCAGTTCTGGAAGTGAACATTGTCATCTGCCATACCATGTACCAGCAATAAATTTCCATGAAGTTTATCGGCACGGGTGAAGGCTGATGATTCCTTATATCCTTCCGCATTTTCTTTGGGAGTGCGCATGAAACGTTCGGTATAAATCGTATCATAGAAACGCCAGTCGGTCGGTGCGGCTACTGCTACTCCGGCTTTGAATACGGGAGTTCCTTCGCTCATGCTCATAAGAGTCATGTATCCGCCATAACTCCAACCCCAGATACCGATGCGGTTTTTGTCCACATACGCTTGTTTGCCTAGGTAAAGCGCTGTTTCCACCTGGTCTTTGGCTTCTTTGACTCCGATTTTCAAATAGGTACATTTCTCAAAAGCTTCTCCACGGCCTCCAGTGCCACGACCATCTACACATACCACGATATAACCGAGGCTTGCCATGTATGTCTCCCAGCTGATTCCCCAAGTATCCAATACCTGTTGGGAACCCGGGCCACTATATTGATACATCAGTACCGGATATTTTTTGGATGCGGAGAAATTAACCGGTTTCATCATCCAGCCGTTCAACTTCACGCCATCTGTAGTCTGGAAAGTAAAGAACTCTTTTTGTGGTACTGCATATCCGGACAATGTTTGTTTCAACGCATCATTTGTAATAAGCGTTTTGAGCGTTTTGCCCGAATTATCGTTCAAGGTAACTAACAAAGGAGTATCCAGGCTGGAGAACTTGTTCATATAATACTTCATCGATTTGCTGAAAAGCGGTGTATTGGTTCCTGCCTGTTGAGACAATTTGGTCTTTTTGCCTTTCTTGTCTGTTTTATAGACAGCCTTGCGCAGAGGACTCTCTTCGTTGCTGGTATAATAGAAAGAGCCGTCTTCTTCATCATATCCCAAGAAATCTTTCACTTCGAACTTACCATTAGTAACCTTTTTAATCAGGTTACCTCCCATGCTATACCAATAGAGATGACTGTAACCGTCACGTTCGCTAAGCAGGCTGAAATATTCCGGATAGAACTGAATGTTATCGAAAATATTCTCCTTTATGTAATAAGGAGATTCATCACGGAGTATTAGTTTGCAAAGTGTTGAACGAGGATCGGCAAAGTAGAGATCGAAACGGTCTTGATGACGGTTCAATGTCATGATAGCCAATTTGTTGGCATCCTTTGTGAAACGGATACGCGGAATGTATCCATCTGCATCCAGCGGGAGTTTCATCGTACGGGTGACATGTGACTTGATGTCATACGTGCGTACTTCTACTTTCGAATTCGGGTATCCGGCTTTCGGATACTTGTAGGTATATTCACCCGGATAATCTTTTAAAGCATCAATGTGGGGTGCTTGCCCGGCAAATACCGGAAAAGAATAGGAGGGAACTTCTGACTCATCGAAGCGGATGAAAGCGATCAGTGTATTGTCAGCGCTGAATTCCAAAGCACGGTCGAAACCGAACTCTTCTTCATACACCCAGTCGGGGATGCCGTTGATTACAGAGTTCTGTTTGCCATCCTCCGTAATTTGGCTTTCACTGTTGCCATAAAGCAGCTTAACAAGAAATATGTTATTGTTGCGGACAAAAGCAATCATTGTACCGTCTGGAGAAAAGACGGGGACCTGTTGAGGTCCACCGTCAGACAGCCGTTCAATAATGTTGTTTGTCGTAACGCCCTTATCATTTCGTTTCAAAGGGTAAATGTAATGTACAGCTGTGTATGAATGCCTATATATAGGTGTCGTTTTAGTAGCAATCAGCAATTTCTGACCGTCGGGCGAGAACTGGTAACTGTCGAAGTTCTTGAAGTCACATTCGCGTGTAGTGCTTACATCGAAAATCACTTCTACTTTCTCGCCTGTTTTGAAAGAGTATTTAATGATTTGCGTGCCGTCAGCGTTCATCTGCGTGTAGTGTTCGCCATCAGGCATGGGGATTACTCCCTGGATATTTTCCGGGCGGAAACGTCCGGAGGTGATATCTTTTAAATCGAGTGCCTTTTGTCCTTGTGCCATTCCGGTCAGACAGAGAAGGCAGAGTAATAAAGTGATGCTGATCTTTTTCATCTGCTTTTATAATCGGTTTTGGTTTTAATTCGTACTTGCAAAAGTAACAATAAACTTAGATTCAACAAAGCCTGACCGATTTTTATATAGATTTGATAAGGATTATTGGGTGAGATTCAATATCTTTGTGAAAAGGACTTTAAACATTACCACTATGAATTCAAAAAGAAAAGATTTGCAATATGCTTCTGTCTTCTTATTGGCCGTAGCATTGACATTCCTGTTAGGGAAGGGGGATAATCTGTGGTTGGTATCGTGGGGTGACTTGATACCGAGTTTGTTTGTGCTGTTCATAGCAGGTGATTGTTTGCATAGTTCCTTGCTCCGTATCAAACGCGGCGAAGAGGATGGAGGAGCCCGGTGGAGTACTTGTTTCACTTTTCTGGTATTCAGTATTGTTTTTATGGGCGACTTATTCTATATCGGCAACTTTATTGTGAATAAACTGTGGGGCTAAAGGATTAGTAGAAATTCTGTTTCACAGGTATTTAATAGTAAGATTTTCTTCTTAACTATAGCTTTTAGTTTACTTTAACTAGATAAATTAGTTTATGAACTAAAACTTTTCGTTATTTGCAGCAAACAAAGTTGCAGATATGAAAGGATTAACAGCAAAAGAAGAAGAAATCATGGGCTTTTTCTGGGAAAAAGGCCCCTTGTTTGTGAAAGAAATGTTGGCTTTCTATGAAGAGCCCAAGCCTCATTTTAATACATTATCTACGATTGTGCGTGGGCTGGAAGAAAAAGGTTTTTTAGCTCACTATACTTTTGGGAATACTTATCAATACTATCCCGTAGTCAGTGAAGAGGATTTTCGTAAAGGAACGTTGCGGAATGTGATTAGCAAGTATTTTAATAATTCTTATCTGAATGCTGTTTCTTCTTTGGTTAAAGAGGAAGATATTTCGTTGGATGAATTGAAACAACTCATTCACGAAGTGGAACAGGCTGATAAGAAACACTAATCTTTTTAACGAAAATCTATGCTATGGGAGTTTTCTTCATCTATATATTAAAATCGTCAGTTTGTCTTGTTTTGTTTTACCTGTTTTTCAGGTTATTACTTAGCAAGGAAACTTTTCATCGTTTCAATCGAATGGCTTTATTGGGAGTGTTGTTCTTTTCATTACTCATTCCTTGTATCGAAGTAACTACCCGGCATCAGGTTGAGGTGCAACAGGCTATGCTTTCCATCGAGCAGTTGCTACTGATGGCAGAGTTGGAAGCTACCCCTGTTGATGCTGATGTAGTGCAGGAGACGTCGGCTATATCTTGGGTACAGGTGGTTCTGCTGGTTTATTTGGCGGGTATTCTGTTTCTTGCCTGTTGCAATATCTATTCTTTGATTTGTCTCTTTCGGTTGATACATTCCGGTAAACATGAGAAGTTGGAAAAGGGGGTACACTTGTGGTGCACAATCAGGAGATAGCTCCGTTCAGTTGGATGAAGTATATTGTCATCAGCCGGAAAGACCTGAAGGAAAACGGGAGGGAAATCCTTATTCATGAAATGGCTCATATTCACCATCGTCATTCAGTTGACTTATTGGTGGCGGATATTTGCATCTTTTTCCAATGGTTCAACCCTGGTGCGTGGTTGTTGAAACAGGAGTTGCAGAATATTCATGAGTACGAAGCGGATGAGACTGTAATCAATGAGGGTGTAAACGCAAAGGAATATCAACTATTATTAATAAAAAAAGCTGTTGGCACAAGGCTCTACTCTATGGCCAACAGCTTTAATCACAGTAAACTTAAAAAACGTATCACTATGATGTTAAAAGAAAAATCGAATCCGTGGGCACGGTTGAAGTATTTGTATGTACTTCCGTTGGCAGCTATTGCAGTAACTGCTTTTGCCCGTCCTGAAATCTCTGAAAAAATGGAAGAGATTTCTGCTGTCAAAGTTAATGATTTGGCGGAAATTGTGCAAGAAAAGGTGCTGCAAGATACAGTGAAAGTATCAAAAGATGAGAAGAAAGATGCCGTAGTGGTGTCTGGAGTGAAGTCTAAAGCGGAAGAAGAAATTATTGTCTTTGAAGTTGTGGAGCAGATGCCGGAATATCCTGGCGGTATGAATGCATTGCAAAAGTATCTGATGGATAAAGTAGCCAGTTCTTCTATGAAAGGTAAAGCAGGTGGCAGAGTGATGGTTGGTTTTACGGTAGCTGAAACAGGGAAAATAAAGGATGTACATGTACTTCAGTCGGATGAGGAGGCATTGAATCGGGAAGCAGAAAGAATTGTCAGTGAAATGCCGGATTGGATTCCCGGAAAGCAACGTGGCAGACCTGTGCCGGTGAAATATACTATCCCTGTAAGATTCGGAAGTTTCAGATTTGCAGAGAATAAACCGCCTTTGATTTTGTCTGATGGCAAGGAGATTAGCATGGAAGCTATGGAAAAGTTAGACCCGTCAACAATCGAAAGTCTATCTGTGTTGAAAGACTCTGCTTCAATAAAAGTGTACGGTAAACGTGGAGCAAACGGGGTGATACTTGTGAATACTCAAAGAGGCAGTAAGGATAAAAAACACAATATAGAAATCAGTTTTTCTAAGAAAGCAACTAATGCGGATGCTATACCCGATTTCCCTGTCAGTGGAACTGTTGTTGACGAAGAGGGACGTCCAAAAGCTGGGGTAAGTATTATTGTACCTAATACAAATCATGGTACGATAACGGATATAAATGGACATTTTAGTCTAGAAGCAATAAAAGACGGCAATCTGTGGTTCTCGTTTATCGGATATAAGCCTGTAAAAGCTCCTGTAACTTCTACGATGAATATACGGATGGAGCAGGAGGTCGTTAAACTGTTCCCTGAACTTTCAGGCAGTGCGCTAAATGTAAGTTCTGGAACTAAGGGTGTTAATGGTGTATCTATATATGGGATAAAAGGTGAACAGTCTTTGGTCATAATTGATGGGAAAGAAGCTATGGATAAAGATGCCTTATCCAAGCTCGTACCGGACCATATAAAGAGTATTTCTGTGCTGAAAGATAAATCAGCACAGGCCGTTTATGGCGATAAAGGAAAGAATGGGGTAATTATTGTAGAAATGTTGACGGATGAGGAATATCAGACCCGTCAGAACAAGAAATAGAAGAAATCATGCATTGATTTGTTGACGGAGGTACGCTAGTATCTCCGTTTCTTGTTCCGGATGGAACCATTGTATTTCTTCATCTCTTTTGAACCAAGTCATCTGTTTACGCGAATAAATGCGGGAGTTTTGCTTGATTTTATCTATGGCAAAGGGGAGTTCCCATTCTCCATCCAGATACTTGAACAGTTCTTTATAACCTACTGTGTTGAGCGAATTGAGGTGGCGATAGGGAAGTACCGAGCGTACTTCTTCCAGTAATCCTTCCTCCATCATCTGATCTACCCGACGGTTAATACGGTCATACAACTCTTCCCGATCGCGAGTCAGACCGATTTTTAGAATACGGAAAGGACGTTGCTTTTTTTGTTGGGTGCGAAAAGAAGTATAAGTGCGTCCGGTCATATAGCAAATTTCCAATGCATGAATTACACGTTTGGGATTCTTCAGATCCACTATCCGATAATATTCCGGATCTAGCAGGCGAAGTTCTGCACAGAGTTGTTCAAGTCCTTCCTCCTCATATTTCTGTAGCATGAGTTGACGGGTTTCCGCATCAACGGTAGGAATATCGTCGATACCTTTACAGATAGCGTCTACATACATCATTGAGCCACCTGTGAGAATCACAACTTCATGTTGCGTAAATAATTTTTCCAGAATTTCCAACGCTTCTATTTCATATTGGGCGGCACTGTAATAGTCTGTAAGGTGGAGCGTACCGACCAATTGATGAGGGACACGTTTAAGTTGATCGGGAGTAGGAGCTGCCGTGCCTATTTTTAATTCGGCATAAAGCTGTCTCGAGTCGGCAGATACAATACTTGTCTGAAAAGTTTCTGCTAAGCGCAGGCTCAATTCCGTTTTCCCTACACCTGTAGGACCTATTAGAACAATGAGAGTAGGCATTGGGCTTTAAGTATTAAGTATTATGTATCAAGTATTAAGTATTAAGTATTAAGATGTGTGGGGAACTAAAAAATATTAGGTATTAACTGCTTGGCGCTGCATAGCAATTAATACCTAATACTTGATACTTAATACTTAAAATTTTTCTTCTTCGTATGGAGTACTTGCGTCGCCACCTATGTCGAATCCTTCCTGATCGAAGTCTTCCATGTCGAAATCTTGGTCACCATAGAAGTTTTCATCCAGATCAAGAGAACCGCTGGCAGCAGCCATTTCTTCAAAATCTACCGTTTGTTTAGGGGCATCTCCTGATTTCTTGGTACATTTGGCGCCATTCATATCTTTTCCGGTGATAATTTCGGATAGTTCGATGAAGAAACAACGTTCTGTTATGTAATCGAATACATATAGCAGTTTCTGTTTTTCATCTTCCACCAGTTCACTGATAACAGTGTCTTTCATTACCCAGCTATCCATTTCCGGATTGTCGTCCATTTCTTCCAAGGTTACTTCTTTTCCTTTTTCCCAATCGTCATCGCAGATAAAGAAAGAAGTCATCTGGTCGTTTGTGTACCCTACTGATTTCAGTATTGCTTCATGGAAGTCATAAAAAGTAGCTTCCGGATCAATTTGTATTTCTCTGACAAAATCGTCAACTTCATCAGATATGATAGTAAATCTGTATATCATAATATGACTATTTTGAACTGTTTATTTAATGATACCACGTTCTGAATTACGGATGAAATCAATAATATAGTCAATTTCCGGACTTTTTTCAAATTCATCTTCTATTTTCTTCAATGCTTCTGTCGTGTTCAAACCACTTTGATAAATGATACGATATGCATTGTGAATACTTTCGATCACTTCATTGGCAAAACCACGACGGCGCAGACCGATGATATTGATTCCACTGAAAGCAATCGGTTCACGTCCTGCGATGATGTAAGGAGGAATATCTTTACTGAAGCGGCAGCCGCCCTGAATCATTACATGACTCCCTACATGACAGAATTGGTGCATCAATACATTAGCACTGACAATCGCATTATCATCAATGATGATTTCACCTGCCATCTTGGTAGAGTTACCGATGATACATCCGTTACCAACCAATGCGTCGTGTGCTACGTGTACACCCTCCATCAGTAGATTGTTATTTCCTACAATCGTGCGCCCTTTAGCTGCTGTACCACGGTTGATTGTTACATTTTCACGAATCAGATTATTATCCCCGATTTCGGCTGTCGATTCTTCACCGCGAAACTTAAGGTCCTGCGGAACGGCTCCGATAACAGCACCCGGAAAAATAGTGTTTCCGTTACCAATACGTGAACCATATAAAATATTGGCGTTAGCCATAATTTTATTGTTGTCGCCGATAACTACGTTCTTATCTATAAATACAAAAGGCGCAATTTCTACATTTTCCCCGATTTTAGCTTCGGGATGAATATACGCTAAAGGACTTATCATGCTTTTAATATATCAATTATTACTTATTTTTCACTATTTGTGCCATGAACTCTGCTTCGCAAACAACTTTCTCGCCAACAAATGCATATCCTTTCATAGTAGAAATGCCGCGGCGGATAGGTGCCAGCATTTCTACACGGAAGATAATAGTATCTCCCGGCACTACTTTCTGGCGAAATTTCACTCCATCTATTTTCATGAAATAGGTAGAATAACGTTCGGGTTCGTCTACTGAATTCAAGACAAGTAAACCACCGACTTGTGCCATTGCTTCTACTTGAAGTACTCCCGGCATCACAGGTTCTTGTGGGAAATGTCCCTGAAAGAAAGGTTCGTTAGCCGTGATATTTTTGATACCTACAATGTAGTTAGCACCAATCTCAATCACTTTGTCAACCAGTTGGAAAGGATAGCGGTGCGGCAATAATTCGCGGATACGGTTTACATCCATTACCGGCTCACGACTACAGTCGTAACTTGGCGCCTGTATCTCGTGCAAACGGATTTCTTTCCGCATCTGGCGTGCAAACTTATTATTGATAGTATGTCCGGGACGGGTAGCAATGATACGACCTTTAATCGGTTTACCAATTAAAGCAAGGTCACCGATCACATCCAACAACTTGTGGCGGGCACATTCATTGGGCCAAACCAACGGCTTGTGGTTGATATAGCCTAATTGTTCAGCGTCCATGTGAGGTACTCCCATCACATCTGCCAACTTGTCGAAACTTTCCTGTGACATCTTACGCTCGTAGATTACGATTGCATTGTCCAGGTCACCCCCTTTAATCAATCCGGCGGAAAGCAGCGGTTCTATTTCGCGAACAAAGACGAAAGTACGGCTGGCAGCCACTTCGTCTTTGAAATTATGCATATCTTCGAGTGTAGCAAACTGATTCGGAATAATGGTTGAATCGTAAGAAACCAGTACATTCAGACTGAAATTCTCGTCAGGAAGTACAATGATAGAAGAGCCTGTCGTTTCATCCCGGAACTCAATTTTAGACTTGATAATATAAAAGTCTTTGACGGCATTTTGTTCTACGGTTCCTACACGTTCTATTTCTTGTACATAATATTGTGCACTACCATCTAAAATAGGAAATTCCGGTCCGTTAACCTGGATGAGGCAGTTATCAATGCCCAGTGCGTAGAGGGCTGCCATACCATGTTCAACGGTGCTTACTTTGACTCCATTCTTCGACAATACAGTACCACGGGTGGTTTCTGTCACATTGTCGGCTACTGCATCGATAGTTGGTTGTCCTTCTACGTCAATGCGCTGGATCTTATATCCGTGATTGTCCGGAGCAGGATTAAATGTTACAGTGAGATCAAGTCCAGTGTGAAGACCTTTCCCGCTCAGTGAAAAGCTATCTTTCAGCGTTTTTTGTTTCAGCATTGGTTACTTATTTAATAGTTGTTTTAATTCTTCTACTTCTTTGCGCAGATTACGCAATTCTTTCTGCATATCCGGCAAGCTTCTTTGTGCGACGGATGCTTTAAAGTATTGCTTCAGTTCCATGGGAGGAGTTCCGATAAGTTGACTACCGGATTTGATGTCTCCGGGTACACCTGACTGTGCGCCTAAACCAACTTTGTCTCCTATCTTGGAATGTCCTGCAATACCTACCTGGCCTCCGATCATACACCATTCACCAATTTTGGTAGAACCGGCAATTCCGGCTTGTGCAGCCATTACGGTATGCGAACCTATTTCATCATTATGTGCTATTTGTATCAGATTGTCTAATTTGACACCACTATGCACTACCGTAGCTCCCATTGTAGCACGGTCTACACAAGTATTAGCACCTATATCTACTTTATCTTCCAGAATGACAATTCCGATTTGCGGAATCTTATCGTATCCGTTCGGAGTGGGAGCAAAGCCAAATCCGTCAGCTCCGATCACTGCACCCGAGTGCAGGATACATTCGTTACCTATGCGGCAATCATGATAAACATTTACATTGGAGTAAAGCAAGCAACTGTTGCCTATCTTCACGCCGTCTCCAACAAAAGTGTGTGGATAAATTTGGGTATTATCTCCGATCACGGTATTTTCACCGATATAGGCAAATGCACCGATGTATACGTTCTCACCAATTTTGGCGCTGGGTGCAACGAAAGCTAATGAATCTATACCTTGTTTCTTAGGTTTGCTCATCTCATAAAGATTGAGCAATTTAGCCAGACTTTCATATGCATTGTCTACCTTAATCAGAGTAGCTTTTATTTCGTGCTCGGGAGTGAAGTCCTTGTTAACCAGGACAATGCTTGATTGTGTCTCGTAGATGTAAGGTGTATATTTGGGATTTGACAGGAAAGAAATTGCTCCGGGCATTCCCTCTTCAATTTTAGCGAATGTGTGTACCGTAGCGTTTTCGTCTCCAATGATTTCCCCTTGGATAAATGCTGCAATTTGCTTAGCCGAGAACTCCATGTCTTTAATTTAAAATTTAATTAGTTCACAAATAACGGATTTTTTTTTCAGATTTCCGTGTTATTGCATGAATATTTTATACTTATCTGTGTAATCTCTGATAGCAGAGATAGTATTTCTTTACCTTTTTGGACAATAATGAGATGTTCAGCATGTCCGATGCTTCGGCAATATTTTTGATAGTGCCGTCTTTGTAGATAATGTCAATACTGTCATCTGCCGGGTCATACATATTCTTTTCGATGCTGGGGGTAGAGACAAAATAGTTCGCTTCGGAAAGGGTTATACCTAATTGCTGGCTGATGTGCAAAGTTAATTTCTTTTTTCTGTCCTCACTAATCGGTTCCGATGAAATTTCTACTTTAAAGATATTTCGGTTTATCATTCCCATGCTTAAAGTAGAAAGTACCTTGTCTGCATGAGTACTCCAGACTTTCAAGGCTGTCCATATATCATTGTCGTCCAGTTGAATAAAATTCTCCAGACAGTCGGGGTTGTTATAGAACTCCGTAGGATTGATATCATTGTAAAGGAAAAAACGCAATGCGGGTGATGCGAACAGTTCCACTCCTTGTGATGCCAGTTCTTTAGCACGTAATAGGGTACTGATAAGCATTTTTTCGTATGCGACGGACGTCTTATGCAGATATACTTGCCAGTACATCAGGCGACGTGCCGTAAGGAAATTCTCGATAGAGTAGATTCCTTTGGATTCGACAACCAGGCGGTCGTCCGCTACATCAAGCATTTTTATAATCCGTGCGGAACCGATATTTCCTTCTGTCACACCTGTGTAAAAGCTGTCGCGGCGAAGATAATCCAATCTGTCCATATCCAGCTGACCGCTTACAAGTTGATGGAGAAAGCGTTTTGGATATTCGTCTTTGAAGATTTGAATGGCAAGACTAAGCTGACCACTCATCTCTTTGTTCATCCGTTCCATCAGCATGAGGGAAATCTCTTCGTGGGAGACCCCTTTTACTATAGTATCTTCCAGTACATGTGAGAAAGGCCCATGTCCTATATCATGTAACAGGATGGCGGCCTGTACAGCTTCCGCTTCACTGTCAAAGATGAAATTACCTTTAGAAGCCAGTTGGCTGATAGCTTCACTCATCAAGTAAAAAGCACCTAAAGAGTGTTGGAAGCGGGTATGTTGTGCACCGGGGTATACAACAGATGATAATCCTACCTGCTTGATGCGGGTAAGACGCTGCAAAAGGGGATGCCGTACTATATCGTACAGTAACCCCTTTGGAATATTGATGAACCCGAATACGGGGTCGTTAATTATCTTTCTTTCGTAAGGCATTCGTTTTCTTTAGAGATCCTTTTTCTCTTTTCAGAGAATTGCTTTGAGTTGTTCAGCCATTTGCGCCTGTACTTCTTGTGCGGCGGTGCGGGCAGCTTCTGCAAACTTCTCTGTTTTATCTACGTAGATGATACCACGTGAGGAATTAACAATGATTCCGCATGTACTGTTCATTCCGTATTTACAAACTTCTTCGAGCGAGCCGCCTTGTGCTCCTACACCTGGTACGAGAAGGAAATGGTTCGGAACAATTTTACGAATATCTTCGAAAGCGCGTCCTTGAGTGGCACCTACCACATACATCATGCGGTCGTCACTAGCCCATTCTTGTGATTTACGTAATACTTTCTCGAACAGACGTTCGCCGTTTACATCTTCTGTTAGTTGGAAGTCATGCGAACCTTTGTTGGAAGTCAATGCCAACAGGATCACCCATTTACCTTCATAGGTAAGGAACGGAGTAACACTGTCTTCGCCCATATAAGGAGCTACCGTTACAGAGTCGATATTAAGCTCTTCAAAGAAGGTGCGGGCGTACATTGCAGAAGTATTTCCGATGTCACCACGCTTTGCGTCAGCGATAATGAATTGATCCGGATAGTTATCTTTGATGTATTTTACTGTCTTTTCAAATGCGATCCATCCTTTTACGCCCATGCTTTCATAGAAAGCCAGATTGGGTTTATAGGCGATGCACAAATCTGCTGTCGCGTCGATGATGGCTTTGTTGAATGCAAAGATCGGATCTTCTTCTTTCAACAGATGCTCCGGGATTTTCTTGATGTCAGTATCAAGTCCTACACAGAGGAATGATTTTTTGCGCTTTATGTTTTCAAATAATTGTTGCTTATCCATCTTGTTATTTACTATTATACAATTTACTATTGACTATTTCTAAGAAATCATTCTCAACGATCAACTCTTCATTTTTCTAAAGCTCGCTTTCTTTCAAGCGTTCCGCGTTTTCTGCTACGATCAGGTGGTCGATGCAGTCTTGAATATCCCCGTCCATGAATGCAGCAAGATTATAAATCGTGTAATTGATGCGATGGTCGGTGATTCGTCCCTGCGGATAGTTGTAGGTGCGGATTTTAGCAGAACGGTCTCCGGTCGATACCATTGTTTTACGTTTGGAGGCAATGTCATCGATGTATTTCTGATGTTCCTTGTCATAGATAAACGTACGGAGACGGGCCAAAGCACGTTCCTTATTTTTCGGTTGGTCACGTGTTTCGGTACATTCAATGAGTATTTCTTCGGCAATACCTGTATTCGGGTTCTTCCAGATATAACGCAGACGTACTCCGGATTCTACCTTATTTACATTCTGTCCACCGGCACCACCACTTCGGAAAGTATCCCATTTGATTTCTCCTTCGTTGATGACTACATCGAATTCTTCAGCTTCGGGAAGTACCGCCACTGATGCGGCAGAAGTATGAACACGTCCTTGTGTTTCGGTAGCAGGAACACGCTGTACGCGGTGTACTCCCGATTCATATTTTAAGATTCCGTATACATTATCGCCCGTGACGCTACAAACAACTTCTTTGAATCCTCCTGCTGTCCCTTCGTTTGCATTGGAGACTTCCATCTTCCAACCTTTGGTTTCACAGAATTTGGCATACATACGAAAGAGGTCACCGGCAAAGATAGCTGCTTCATCACCTCCTGCACCACCACGGATTTCAAGAATTGCGTTCTTGCTGTCTTGCGGATCGGCAGGGACAAGCATCAGTTTGATTTCTTCTTCCAATACCGGAAGGCGCTCTTGACTATTGTCCATTTCTTCTTTTGCCATCTCGCGCATTTCGGTGTCCGATTCATTAGCAAGGATATTTTTAGCTTCTTCAATATTACCCAGTAATTGGATATATTCTTTCCTTGCTTTCATCAAGTCGTCTAATTCCTTATATTCTTTAGTCAACTTGACGTAACGTTTCTGATCGGCAATCACTGCCGGGTCTGTGATAAGGGTAGATATTTCTTCAAAACGGGCTACGAGTCCGTCTAATTTTTCTAATATGGTACTGTTATCTGCCATTCTTTAGTATCTAAATTCTCCGAATTCGCTCTTAATGATTAATTCTGTTTGCTCACATGCTTCAACACGTCCTACAATCTGTGCCGGAATACCGAATGACTCGGAAATAGCAATTACTTCTTCTGCATGTTCCGGTGACAAGTAGACTTCGAGGCGATGTCCCATATTGAATACCTTGTACATTTCTGCCCAGTCCGTACCGCTTTGTTCTTGAATAGTTTTGAATAAAGGAGGAACGGGGAAAAGATTATCTTTTACTACACGAACATTTTCAACAAAGTGTAAAACTTTGGTTTGTGCACCACCGGAACAGTGTACCATTCCATGGATTTCCGGGCGCAGTGCATCGAGTAATTTCTTCACTACCGGTGCGTATGTACGAGTAGGGGAGAGCACCAACTTACCTGCATCAATCGGAGAATCTTCTACACTGTCTGTCAGTTTTAACTTGCCGGAGTAAACTAATTCTTCGGGAACGGCAGCATCGTAGCTTTCCGGATATTTTTCAGCAAGATATTTTCCGAATACATCGTGACGGGCACTTGTCAAACCATTGCTGCCCATACCGCCATTGTATTCTTTTTCGTAAGTAGCTTGTCCGTAAGAAGCCAGACCGACGATCACGTCACCCGGACGAATATTGGCATTGTCGATAACGTCTGAACGTTTCATGCGACAAGTTACGGTAGAGTCAACGATGATTGTACGAACCAAGTCGCCGACATCAGCTGTTTCACCACCGGTTGCGTATACACCTACCCCCATTTCACGGAGTTCGGCCAGCAATTCATCTGTTCCATTGATGATGGCGGAAATTACTTCTCCGGGAATCAACAGTTTATTACGTCCAATGGTAGAAGAGACAAGAATATTGTCTACGGCACCTACACAAAGCAGGTCGTCGATATTCATAATCAATGCATCCTGTGCGATACCTTTCCAAACGGACAAATCACCCGTTTCTTTCCAGTACATATAAGCAAGAGATGATTTGGTTCCGGCACCATCGGCGTGCATAATGTTGCAATATTCCGGGTCACCTCCCAATATATCGGGAATAATTTTACAGAATGCTTTCGGAAAGATTCCTTTGTCGATGTTCTTGATGGCGTTGTGCACATCTTCTTTTGATGCGCTTACTCCACGCATCATGTATCGTTGATTACTCATGAGTTATAGAATTATATTGTATACGGCTGCAAAAGTACTGCTTTTTTTTGGTACAGCCAACTAGGTACTGGCAAATGTTAATCATTAACTATTTTACTTTAGAATATTCTCTTGAAAAGGAGAATAATAATAGAAAATTAAGAGTTAAAATCATAGTAATGAGAACTGTGATTTTAACTCTTAATATGTAAGGGCTTTATCTGATCTTTTTTAGAATTCTACTTTCGGAGCCTTCTCGCTTCCTTCTTCTGCTTCAAAATATGCTTTCTTATCAAAGCCGAACATTCCTGCAAAGATATTCTTAGGGAAACGGCGGATATTGGTGTTATAAGCCTGTGCAGCATCATTGAAATTTTTGCGTGCTACATTGATACGGTTTTCAGTTCCTTCCAGTTGAGCCTGTAATTCCAGGAAGTTTTGATTAGCTTTTAAGTCGGGATAATTCTCGGTAATAGCTAATAACTTGCCCAGTGCTGATGTTACAGCACCTTGCGCCTTTTGATATTGCGCCAGCTTTTCCGGTGTCAGATCGGCGGCGTCCACTTTAATTTGAGTTGCCTGGCTACGTGCGGCAACAACTCCCTCTAATGTTTCCTTTTCATGTGTTGCATATCCTTTCACGGTATTTACCAAATTAGGAATCAAGTCGGCACGGCGTTGGTATTGAGTTTCTACATTTGCCCATTGACCACTTACATTCTCGTCCATAGTTACCAGACCGTTATATACACTTACTGCCCATATGACAAGGATAGCCACAACGGCTAAGATGATAATAATTGACTTCTTCATGTTTCTTGTTTTTATTGAATTTGATAATCTGTTTTTTCTTATTTTCTTTAGAAACGTGAGCCGGCACCACCACCGCCTCCCATTCCTCCGCCGAAGCTGCCTCCACCGAAACCGCCTCCGCCTCCTAAACTACCTCCGCCAAAGCCGCCGATAAATGGACCGCCTCCGCCACCTCCCCGGTGATGGTAGTCGCTATCATAACTTTGTTGACGACGTATGATGGTATGTCCGCAGTTTCTACATGTATAGGTGACATCTTCAGTTTTCACTCCGTTAATCCGGGATACGATTGCGCTTCCTGTTCTCTGCAATTGGTGTTTACCGCATTTCGGGCAACGGCTTTGCCTGTGTGCAGAAAAGAAAGCAAGACCTCCACCGATGACAATAAAGCAAAGGATGGCAAGAACAAAATCAAAGGAGCCACCGTCGTTCGAATCGGAGAGGGCATCGTTTTCCATGGAACCGTCAAGACGCTGGCAAGTTGCTTTAAGACCAGCCACCATTCCTGCATTCCAATTTCCGTCTTTCAGGTAAGGAATCATATATTTGGTTTGAATCCTTTTGCAGATCGCATCGGGGAGCACTCCTTCCAGTCCATAACCGGTATAAAACTGGATACAACGTTGATCTGTAACCAACAAAATGACCAATCCATTATTTTTGCCTTTCTTCCCAACACCCCATTGGTTGAGTAGCTGGTGGCAGAAGTTGAAACAATCTTCTTCTCCGATTGAAGGAACTACGGCAACTACCGTTTCAATTCCTGTTTGTTGTTCCAAGGCATAAAGCATGGAGTCTATACTGTCACAAGCAGCCTGTGAAAGTATGCCGGCCGGGTTGCAAACATATTGCATTTTGTTTTGCAGGTGAACTTTCGGGAGGTTGTCCACCGTGTATACTTTCTCTTGAGCTTGTAGTGGGAACAGAAGAATAGTTGCTAGTATAAAAGTCAATATTGATTTCATAACGAATATTTTATGTATGCAAATATAGAAACTTTTTCTGTTATGAATCTACAACTCGTTGTTATAATAGGTTTAATGAATGTATCGCCCGACGAATGCACGGACTCGGTCGGTGTACTCCTGTTTATTCTCTTTGTATGAAACAGCATGAGCCGCTCCCGGCACAATCCATAGTTCTTTGGGTTCCGGTTTGGCTTCGTAGAGCGAATATACCATCCAGGTCGGTACATACGTATCTTTATCCCCGTGAATAAACAGCATCGGAAGTTGTGACTTAGCTACTTGTTTCAGTGAGGATGCCTCTTTGAAATTCCATCCATATTTCTTTTCGCAGAGCCAGCTTGTGGTATACATTAGTGGAAAAGGAGGAAGGTGGAAACTGGCTTTAAGTTCATGTGAGAATTCGTCCCATACGCTGGTGTAGCCGCAATCCTCAACAAAGCATTTAACAAATGGCTTCTGTTTCTCACCGGACACCATCATGGTTGTCGCACCTCCCATTGAAATGCCGTGTACAACCATTTGCGTACTGTCTCCGAAAATTTCATTGGCAATGTTCATCCATTGCAATACGTCCCAACGGTCTTTCCATCCCATCTGGATGGCCGGACCTTCACTTTCTCCCTGATGTTGCAGGTCGGGAAGTAATATGTTATATCCTAAATCTCGATTATATAGATAACCAATCATAAACATACGGATAGCATTATCTGTATATCCATGTACAATGACTGCTGTCTTACTGGTGGGCTGGGGAGCAGCAACATAATACGCATGAAGTTGTATTCCATGCGGATTGATGATGAAAGTGTCTTTCAGTGCGTCCACTTGTTTCAGGCTGTCCACCCATGGACGTAGGAAAGGGTAGTCTCTATACATGAAGGGATAAGAGTCGGCATCTTTAGACAAAATCTTGGCATTCGGAGTCAATGAAAAGTTTAACATATAAAAACTTCCTCCGATGGTGCAGCCGGTCAATGCCAGCATGATAATAATGATGCTATATACAACTTTTCTCCTCATAAAAATTCTTTCTAATCCTTATTTATGCCATATCTCCCATGCGGCAAATGCCTGGAGCAGCAACATTTCCAGACCGTTTTTAACGACAGCCCCTTGTGCTTCTCCTTTTTTCATGAACAGCGTAACATTAGGATTATATAACAAATCGTAGAGCAAATGGTTTGGAGTCAGTAGCTCATAAGGAATATTAGGACAGAAATCTACCTTGGGAAACATTCCTACGGGAGTACAGTTGACGATGATTGTGTATTCTGCCATGATTTCGGGAGTCAGTTCCTCATAAGTCAGCATATCATCGGCTTTGTGGGTTCGTGATACGAATATACTTTCAATACCCAAGTTTTTCAGCCCATGGTAGACGGCTTTGGAAGCTCCGCCGGTACCCAGAATCAAAGCTTTTTGGTGGTGAGGCTGCAATAAAGGCTGAATGGATTGAGTGAATCCGATAATGTCGGAGTTGTAGCCAACCAGTTTGACTTTTCCTTTCTGCTGGCGGATGATTTTAATGACATTCACTGCACCTATCTTTGCGGTATCACGGTCGAGTTCATCCAAAAAAGGAATCACTTGTTCTTTGTAGGGGATAGTCACATTAAGCCCGCATAAATTGGGATTCTCTTCGATAACTTCCATGAAGTTATTAATGCTGGGAATTTCGAAATTCACATACTCTGCATTGATACCTTCGGATTTGAATTTCTCATTAAAGTATCCGATAGAAAATGAATGTCGCAGAGGGTAGCCGATTAAACCATATTTTTCCATAATGCAATCAGGATTAAATTAATCATTCATAATGATTTGGTACTATTTTGTCGCGGTATAAAGAGTGCAAATGCCAAAAGTCAGCCGTTTGAAGTTGACTTCGCTAAATCCGGCTCGTGCGATGACTCCTTTCATAACTTCCCCTTGAGGAAATACTTTGATCGTGTCCGGCAGATAGTGGTAGGCACTGTTGTCTTTGGAGAGAAGCTTGCCCAATAATGGAATGACGACTTTAGAGTAGATGGAAAACAGTTGTTTCATCGGGAAACGGTCCGGAGTGGTAAGTTCCAGAATTACAAGATGGCCGCCCGGTTTCAGTACGCGGCACATTTCGGAGAGCCCTTTGTCGAGATCTTCGAAGTTGCGGATACCGAAAGCTACAGTGATAGCGTCAAAATTATTGTCGGCAAAAGAGAGTGAAGTACAGTCCTCTCGGGCAAAAGATATTTTATCCGACAGTCCTTCCTTTTTTACTTTTTCACGTCCCACATTCATCATACCTTCCGAGATGTCCGTGCCGATCAGTTCGGCAGGTTGCAGTTTGCGGCAGGCGAGGATAGCAAAATCCCCTGTGCCGGTCGCTACATCCATCATGCGCTGCGGTTGGAAAGGGCGTAACCAGGCAATAGCTTTTCTGCGCCAGCTGCGGTCGATACCTAAAGATAAGGTATGGTTCAACTTGTCGTAGGCATGTGCGATATTGTCGAACATACGTTCCACTTGCTCGGTCTTTTTCCCTTCTTCGTCGTAAGGCTTGATATGTTGTTGCGGGTAATCCATTTTTTAGTTGATAGTTGATAAATGATAGTTGATAGTTGAAGAAGATAGTTGATAAATGATAGTTGTAAGATGACAGAGTCAATAGTTATATGCGATAAGCTGCATATTAACTATCATTTATCATCTATCAACTATCATTTATTATCTGTCATTTATCGCTTATCAGCTATTCAAAAAAGTTTCGACGTTTTTGAATATACGTTCAGCGATATTGCTAGTATCTTCTTTCACAAATTTCTCACCGGTGATGTTTTCGAACAATTCGATGTAACGGTCACTGATGCTTTGTACGATAGCCGGAGTCATTTCCGGTACTTTCTGACCGTCTTTGCCCTGAAAACCGTTTTCCATCAACCATTCACGAACGAATTCTTTAGAAAGTTGTTTCTGCGGTTCGCCTTTTTCGAAACGTTCCTGATAACTTTCAGAGTAGAAATAGCGGCTTGAATCCGGAGTGTGGATTTCGTCCATCAGGTAGATAGTACCGTTGTGTTTACCGAATTCGTATTTTGTATCTACGAGGATCAGTCCGCGCTCTGCTGCGATTTCAGTACCACGTTTGAAAAGGGCTAATGTATATTTTTCGAGAATTTCATACTCTTCCGGAGTAGCCAGTCCTTGTTTCAGGATTTCCTCCTTAGAGATGTCTTCGTCGTGCAATCCCATTTCAGCTTTCGTAGTCGGAGTAATGATGGGTTCCGGGAATTTCTGGTTTTCGCGCATTCCGTCCGGCAACTTCACGCCGCAAATTTCGCGTACACCGCTTTTGTAAGTACGCCATGCGCTTCCACACAGATAACCGCGTACAATCATTTCTACCGGAAAACCTTCACACAATACACCTACCGTTACCATTGGGTCCGGAGTAGCCATTTTCCAGTTCGGACAGATGTCAGTAGTGGCATCGAGGAATTTAGCTGCAATCTGGTTCAGCATTTGTCCTTTGTAAGGAATACCTTCAGGAAGTACTACGTCAAAGGCCGAAATACGGTCGGTTGCTACCATGACGAGTTTTTCGCCGTTGATGTTGTATACATCGCGCACTTTTCCGTGGTACACGCTTTTCTGTCCCGGAAAGTTGAAATCTGTTTTTGTTAATGCATTCATAATGATATATATTAAAATTATGCTTCTTTCTTTAATTTCACCACAGAGGACACGGAGTACACAGAGAGTTTATTGAAATATCAGGATTAAATCCTCTGTGTACTCTGTGGCCTCTGTGGTGAACCATTACGTTCGGCTTTCGCTTCTTTGTCGAATTTTTCGTAAGCATCCACGATACGTTCCACCAGTTTATGGCGTACGATATCCTTTTTATTCAGTTCAACAAAACTGATACCTTTCACTCCCTTCAAGATGCGGAGAGCTTGCACCAATCCTGACGTTTGTGAAGCGGGAAGGTCAATCTGTGTCATGTCTCCCGTCACAATCATCTTGGTGTTCATACCCATACGGGTGAGGAACATTTTGATTTGCTGTGCGGTAGTATTCTGCGCTTCGTCAAGAATCACGACTGCATCATTCAGCGTGCGTCCGCGCATAAAGGCTAACGGGGCAATCTGGATAATGTTCAATTCCATGTATTCCTTTAACTTGGCAGCAGGTATCATATCTTGCAGGGCATCGTATAAAGGTTGCAGGTATGGGTCGATCTTATCTTTCATGTCGCCGGGCAGGAAACCGAGCTTTTCTCCGGCTTCTACGGCGGGGCGGCTAAGGATGATTTTTTTGATTTCTTTATTCTTCAATGCACGTACGGCGAGAGCGATAGCGGTGTATGTCTTTCCCGAACCTGCCGGACCGATGGCGAATACCATATCATTCTTGGCGAATCCTTCTACCAGTTTCAACTGGTTTTCGCTTCGGGGGATGATAGGTTTTCCCGTGACGCTGAACACAATCACGTTTCCTGTCTGTTCCGTTTGCGGCGCATTTCCTTTTATAATGTCAATGATAACTTCTTCTTTCAGTGAATTATATTGGGCGCAGTACTTTTCAAGTTTGGTGATATTTTCTTCGAAGGCACACATTTCTTCCTCGTCGCCCAGCACTTTGATGACATTGCCTCGGGCAACTATGCGTAGCTTTGGATATAAAGCTTTAATTAACTGTATGTTGGCGTTGTTTACGCCGTAAAAAATAACCGGATCAATATCCTCAAGAACAATCAGTTTCTCTATCATTCAATCGTATTAAAGAAAAATTTCTGCAAATTTAATGAAACGTTTTGGATTCTCTGATTGTTTAGAGGTGAATTTTACTGCAATTTACATTCATCTTCCGTTCATCGGGCAGTAATATGGAAACAACCTTGCTTCAGTTCGTATTTGATATAGCATTTTTCAGCTTGTCGTAGATCTCTTAAAACTTCGGATAGAACAAGCTTCAGTGTGTCGGCACTCACGTCCTGCATAGGGCGACCGTCTTTATCTTCCACTTTCTTAAAACGTTTCCAACTAACATCAAAAGTAGCCCCGAAACAATGTGCCGAGTTGGCGGAGGCATTTCCATTGCGACGGCGGAGACGTTTCACATCGTTTTCAGTACGTAGTACGGAGGTGATGATTACCTGATTGGGATTCAGACCTTTGGCAGCCAATGAATCGAGAAAGTTGGAGCCGATTGTATCGAGCAATGCGCTGGCACGTGGAACGAGGTAGGGAATGGAATGTGTCAATGAATCCACTGCATAAAATTCATTGTCAGTGATATGAGTCAACTTTTCTTTCATTGCTTCCGCTTCTTCTCGGTCTGCCAGCGGGCTGATACCTATCTTTTTAGCGACTTCCAGATGTGCATCGTTCAAATCAGGGAAAGAACGTTTGTAACTGACAACGCCACGAATGTTGTGCGGCTTGTTCAATTTCAGTGACATGTCTTTCTTTTTGCAGCTTGAAGTAAGCGTTGTAAGCCCAATGACAAGTAAAAATAGCGGTAATATACGAAGCTTGTAAGTAGTCATTTTGTATTTTTTTGCCCGCAAATATACGCTATTTTTTCATACGTTCTATGCTTTGCATTATTTTCCGCCTCATATCTTTTATGGGTCACTCTAAAATATTTTCCGGTATTTCCGGACGGGTATCAAGAGTGCCTATAATGGTATAATCCGTGTTATCTATTGTTGTCTTCAGCGATGGTATGATCAAATAGTCACTTCTAGTAGGAGCATTGTTAATAAGTTGCTCCCAATCTACCTTTAAATATCTTTGTATAAGATTGACAACAGCATTTGCGTTTGTAACTCCATCAAATAGTTCAAATCTTAATTTGTGAAGGGTGGGAGGGATTGATGCATCTGTGAAATTTCCTTGTTCATCGGACGCATAATTTAATGTTAAATAAGGTATGGCATGTGTAGGTGATGAGTTACCGGAGCCATTTTCTAATTTGACTGAAAAATCGTATGTTCCTTTGGCTATCGGAGTAGGGGATAGTTCGTGTTGAGCGTAAATATAACGGAAGAAATAACAGTCTTTTGCTTCATTGTTGATCAGATAGATCGCAGTACCATTGGAAAGTGCCGGATGATTGCTTTCTTTTATTGAATACGCCAGATATACGTCTGTAATTTTAATTTTTAAATCGACAGTTTCGTTGGTGATGTTGTCTTTTACGCTTACTTTTGTTTCTCCTTTCTTTTTAGGATAGATTTTTAAACTCCCCATTCCTATTGAACTGGACAAATCTACATCTATACTTAAAATTTCAGTTTTTTCGACAGTTACAGTGTAGTCTCTGTTGCCGCCTCTAATCATAATATTGGCTGCTCCTAGCAAGGGTCGTTCATAATATTCTTTTTCGAAAGATAAAGGATATATTCTTTTTTCATCGTCATTGCCATAACTAAAAAGGAAAATGGTACAAAGAAATGACAGTAGCGCTCCAAGTAAATGTTTTGTCTTCATGATTATTCTGTTTTATAGTTTAGCAGGAGAGATATAGTTGTATAAGTTCCTGTGTTGATGTTGGAGACAAATATATGGATTTAATCAATATAATTAATTAAATGTTATATTTATTTCCTGCCATCAAGCAATTTTCATACATTTGTGACTGCTTATCAAAAGAATAGGTTGTTTTCCCACTAAACATAACACACATGAAAACAGATTTCGATTACAATTCTATGCCCGTCAGCTTCGCTCATTGCTTGAATGGACATTGTTTGCGTGCAGACAAATGTCTGCGTCGACAAGTAACTCTCCGAATGCCGAAAGAACGGGCTGCTGTAACGGTTATCAATCCCGAACATATCGCTTCCGATGGCGGAGACTGCACTTACTTTATTGATGAAAAACCTTTGCTTTTTGCACGGGGAATGAAACATATATTGGACCGTGTGCCGCTTGCTGATGCCAACATTATTAAACGACAGATGATTTCCTATTTCGGCAAGACTGTTTATTACCGTTGCTGCAACAAAGAGCGATTGATAAAGCCGAAGGAGCAGGAATATATACAAGGACTTTTCCGCAAGAGGGGCGTTGCCGGATCACCTCAATTTGACGAATACATAGAATACTATGATCTAGGTTAAGGATATCTATTAGTTCCGATAGTCCCATATATTGTGGGAAAGTATTCTCATAAAATGTGGGAATACTTTCCCACAAAATGGGGGAATCTTTTCCCTCCAGCTAGGGAATCTCTTCCCACAATATATGGGACAAAGGAAGTCTGTGATGAAAGTAAAAAGAAGGTATATACTTCCGTTTATTGAATATCAGTTTCGGTATGAGAAATGCATGATGATAAGTATGAGAAATACCGTTTATTTACGACTTTTCAGGCAAAATAATATGAGAAATACCTTATTGAAAAGTATTTCTCATATTATATATTGTTGATTAGTAGGTTATTAATCAAATATTATGAGAATATGAGAAATGAAATTGCCAAATCATTTCTAGTGTGGTTAGATCACTGTGTCTTTCAGCCATTTTCCGAAAAAACGGTCATAGACAATATAACCATCTGGTGTATTATATATCAGTTCTTTATTTAGTAAGGACTTCAGTGCCACGTTAACGCTGCTGGGCGTTTTTAGATGATGCCTTTTGATAAAGTCATTGGCATTTATACTTTTTATACAGCCTTCTGTGGCAATAGCTTTCAATAGATCCACTTGATTGTTGGTTAGTAGTGTCAGGTTACTTTGGTATATGGTTTCCTGTTCATCTAAAATGTCGTTTATACAGCTATCTACCAGTCGGTTATCAATAGGGTTGATTTTCTTCTCATACAATCGGTTGAGTATGCTTTGAATGTACCAGGTGTGTCCGTTTTCAAGTTGGTATAAGTAGGAGAATGTTTCTAACGGTAGCTCTCTTTTTTCTTTGGCAAAGAATGAGTGTGCGAATGAATAATAATTCTCCAATGGAATCTCCTTTAATACAATAATCTGGGTACTTTGATAAAAAGGTCGTTTTGCAGAACTGAACATTTCTTCCATTACATGTTTTTTACTTCCGGAAAAGATAAAGTGTACATTCGGCATGAATTGGATATGAGAACGGAGCAATGCTTCTACACCTTTTTCCGGATATTCTGTAATCTGTTGGAACTCATCAATGGCAAGGTAACAATGTTTTTTTGAAGCTGCCATATAGTCGAGCACTTCTTTTAGTGTCTGTTCGGCATGAGCAGGGGCAAAGTCCAGAGTTACGGTAGGCATACCGCTTCTTTCGTCAGTACTGATTATGGGGCGGCAAGATTTGAAGAAAGCGGTCATTTGCCTGAGTATATTTTGGGACAGGGTATCCAATTCTCCGAGAACATTTTGAGCAAGCAATTGTATGAATGCCTTTAAGTCGCGTGTGGGATAGATATCCATGTAGAAATAGGCGGTATTCGGATTCTTTTCCTGTTTCATCCGGTAGAATACATTTTTGATGAGTCCCGTCTTTCCCATACGCCGAGGAGATATTAATGTCAGATTCCGCCCGTTTTGTAACGCTGAAATCATTTTATCAGTTTCTTTTTCCCGGTCACAAAAGTATTCCGGACTGTTGTAACCGTACACAAGGAATGGATTATATGGTTTCATATCTTATTATATCTTTTATGTTACATATTTTATGTAATACAAAGAACGTAATAATTGGGGAATATTCAAAGACTTTTTTTGTTTATGTGTATATAAATAGTGCGCTGATGAAAGAACAATCATTTTCTTTCATCAGCGCACTATTATTTGTCGGAGCAGGATTATTTCTTATCCTTCTTCTCTTCAGCTTTCGTTGCAGGCTCTTCCTCCGTTTTACTGTCCGGATTGATAATGCCTTTCACTGTTTCACCGATAGGAAGCTTGTCCAATATACCAAGGCTCGGAGCTACTGTCTTTACTAATGTATTCAGGAAATTGCTTGTGCCACCGTTTCCTCCGTCGAATACCGTGATATTTCCTAAGTTCATGTGCTCGAATGCCTTTACCTGTTCGCCGGCGATTTCCTTCCATTGGTCTACCATCTTGTATTGGATAGCGATGGCCGGGTTCGATTCGGCTGCTCTTACCATTGCTTCGAAACCTTCCGCTTCAGCAAGTAATGAACGTTTCTTACCTTCCGCTTCTGCTTCCAGTTTCATCTGGATAGCTTTTGCTTCTGCTTCCGCTTGTGCCAAAGTAGCTTTTGCGCGTGCTTCTGCCTCACGAGTAATCTTTTCGGCAATGGCATTAGCTTGTAGAATAGCTTCCTGTCTGGCGATTTCCGCAGGAACGATCTTTTCAGCTTTCAATGAAGATTCCACTTTACGTGCTTTGGCTTCTTCTACCTCCTTCTGGGCAATTTCACGTGCAGTTTGTACGGCAGCTTCCGATCTGGCGGCAGCTTCACCGGCTTGCTTGTCGGCATTAGCTTGCGTCACGGCCAGTTCTGAATTTGACAGAGCCACCTCTTTCTGTGCGTCATTGCGTCCGATGGCAGCTTTCTTGGCAGCTTCCGCCTGCTTGATTTCCATATCCGAGTTAAGTTCGGCAACACGGCTTTCCTTTTCGGTATTCGCCTGTTCGATACGGATATTCTTTTCGGCTTCAGCTTTTGCTACTTGTGATTCTTTTTCCGCATTGGCGATGGCTACTTGAGAAATTCTGTCCTTATCTGCATTGGCAACCGAGATTTCCTGTTGTTTCTTCGTTTCTGCGATGGCGATATCTTGATCTTTACGCGTTTCTGCAACTTTGGTTTCGCGTTCCTTAATCTGATTGGCAATTTTGATAGCACCCAGCTTTTCCTGTTCTTCGATGTTAGCTTGTGCTTCGTTCAGAGCCTTACTTTCAGCTTCCTTACCTAAGTTGACAATGTAGTTGGCAGCATCGCGAATGTCACTGATATTGATGTTCATCAGGTACAAACCGAACTTGCGAAGTTCAGTATCGATGTTGTCTTTTACTTTAGCCAGAAACTTATCGCGGTCTGAATTTAATTCTTCGATAGTCATATCGGCGATCACCATACGCATCTGACCATATACGACATCGGTAATTAAATTCTGTTTGTCGTCCATCGTCAAACCCAGCATACGTTCAGCAGCATTTTGCATTACTTCGGGATCAGTGCTGATAGCTACAGTAATGGTAGTCGGCACATCCACACGGATATTCTGAGCAGACAGTGCACCCGTCAGTTTGCATTCAATCTGCATGGGTTTCATGGAAAGGAATTCATATCCCTGGATAATCGGCCATACGAAAGCTGCACCACCGTGATATAGCTTCGCTGACTTCTTATCTCCTCCTGTTTTACCATATACAACGAGGACTTCATCACTCTTACATTTGCGGTAACGAGAAAGGATACCAATAAAAGTGAGTAGGATGACTGCCACTAATATAGCAGCCATAATCAACATTTCTTGTGTCATAGAATTGTGTATTTGAATAGTTATTGAATGAATAGCGTTCCGTCTTTATAACGGGTGATGATTGTTCTGTCACCCGTCTGATATGCTTTTCCGGATTCGGAGATGACGTCTACTTCGCGCATTGCTCCGTCCCGGCTTGTCTGTACTGTATATTTGCTGTCACTTTGCTTGAAGTAGATGGTACATTCCCGTCCTACAAGTTGATCTGTCTGTTCAGAATGATTCACTTGTTGCAGTTGATAAGCTTTCTTATAGAGAAACCACACAGCCAGAACAAAGAAAAGACCCACCAGAATACCGATGACATAACTTTGAATTTCAGTGTTTCCCGCTAAATACATGTACCAACCGAATCCGATTCCAAAATGAGTTAGTCCTTTAAAAGAAACTACGCTGCTGATGTCAGCATCCACGTCTACATCGGCATCTATGTCTCCGAAAAAGATGGATAAAACGAATTGGATTACAAATATTCCTGTTGTCACAAGGGCAATAATAAGGAAAATGGTACTACTCATAATTGTGAGGTATTAGTGAATCATGATTATTTTGTTCTCCAAATATACAGGTTTATGCGAATTATACAAAGATAAATGAGATAAAATAACTACTTTTGCGCGCGAAAACCCTAAAAGAGAGGAATTAGCGTGCAAAGGTATTTTATTTATTTGGCTTATGACGGAACCAACTATCACGGTTGGCAGATTCAACCGAATGGGATTAGTGTGCAGGAATGTCTGATGAAAGCATTGGCTACCTTTCTGCGTCGCGAAATTGAAGTAATAGGAGCAGGCCGGACGGATGCGGGAGTGCATGCCTCTCTGATGGTTGCTCATTTTGATTCCGATGAACCGTTGGATACTACTTCTGTTACTGATAAATTAAATCGTCTGCTGCCTCCCGATATTTCCATTTATCGTGTTTGCCGGGTTCGGCCGGATGCCCATGCCCGCTTTGATGCGACTGCGCGAACTTATAAATATTATGTGACGACATCGAAATATCCTTTTAACAGGCAATATCGCTGGCGGCTTTATAACCAGTTGAATTATGAACGCATGAACGAAGCTGCACGTATCCTTTTCGAGTACAACGATTTTACGAGTTTCAGTAAACTTCATACGGATGTAAAGACCAATATTTGTCATATCACCCATGCCGAATGGACGCAAGAAGAAGATGCTACCTGGGTATTTACGATTCGTGCCGACCGTTTTCTGCGGAATATGGTGCGAGCCATCGTAGGCACACTCATTGAAGTGGGACGCGGGAAACTGACAGTTGAAGGTTTCCGGCGGATTATAGAACAGCAGGACCGTTGCAAAGCCGGGACATCTGCTCCGGGGCAAGCCCTGTTTCTGGTCAATGTGGAATATCCGGAAAATATATTTGAATCTACCTGACCAATAGCATCTTATCATTTAGGAAATTTCAATCGTAAATAGTAAATCGTCAAATCGTAAATCATCTTATGTGGTTATTATTAGCATTCCTATCGGCTACTTTGCTGGGCTTTTATGATGTATTCAAGAAGAAATCGTTGAAAGATAATGCAGTACTTCCTGTCTTGTTTCTAAATACATTTTTTTCCAGTCTCATCTTTCTACCGTTTATCCTGATATCCGTTTATCAACCGGATTTGTTGGGAGGAACGATATTCAATGTTCCCGTTGCTGGTTGGGAACAGCATAAATATATTATCATCAAGTCGTTCATCGTATTGTCTTCGTGGATATTCGGATATTTCGGAATGAAGCATTTACCCATAACCATTGTGGGACCTATCAATGCCACCCGTCCGGTGATGGTGCTCGTGGGAGCTATGCTGGTATTTGGTGAACGATTGAATCTCTATCAATGGATTGGCGTGATGCTGGCCATTGCCTCTTTCTTTATGTTGAGCCGTTCGGGAAAGAAAGAAGGAATTGATTTTAAGCATAACAAATGGATCTTTTTTATTGTACTGGCTGCCATTACAGGTGCTATCAGCGGTTTGTATGATAAATATCTGATGAAGTCTCTGAATCCGATGCTGGTGCAATCTTGGTATAATGTTTATCAGGTGTTTATCATGTGTCCTATCCTGCTGTTGCTTTGGTGGCCTAAAAGAAAGTCCACTACCCGTTCCGCTGGGATTGGACGATTATCCTGATTTCCATTTTCCTTTCTGCTGCCGATTTTGTTTACTTTTACGCATTAAGTTACGACGATTCGATGATTTCTATCGTTTCGATGGTGCGTCGGGGAAGTGTGGTTGTTTCTTTCACTTTCGGTGCGCTTTTCTTCCGTGAAAAGAATTTAAAAAGCAAAGCGATTGACCTTATACTGGTGTTAATCGGAATGATATTCTTATATTTGGGGTCTAAAAGTTAAAACAGTAACACAAGACTGTTTGTCATAGGTTAAATAAGACAGATATGAAAATAAATAAACTTGTTATCACTATATTCTTCTCTGCTGTCGGACTTTTTGTTTCGACTGCTCTTCAGGCGCAAGAAGCCAAAACTTTGTTTGTGAATATGCCGGATTCTTTAAGTCCCTTGCTTACAAAAGTGAATCGTGAAGATTGTATAGACTTTCTGGAAAGTAAGATGAAAGCGCAAGTGGAAAACCGTTTCGGCAAGAAGTCGGAGATGACTGATCTTGGTAAAGACTATATCCGTATGCAAATGTCAGCTCAATCTACCTGGCAGATGAAAGTGTTGGCACTAAATGATTCAACGAACGTAATCTGTACAGTCTCTACTGTTTGTGCTCCTGCTTGTGATAGCAGCATCCGTTTCTATACGGACGACTGGAAACCGCTTACTACATCTCTCTTTATTACCTTGCCCTTGATGGATGATTTTCTGAATGCTCCCGATTCAATAGGAGTTTATAAGTTTGATGAAGCACGTCGTTCTGCAGATATGCTATTGATGAAAGCCGATTTTAATAAAGAAAATACGGAACTGACACTTACGTTAACAACCCCCGACTATATGTCAAAAGAAACAGCAGAGAAACTGAAACCGTTTCTCCGCCGCCCTGTAGTCTACCATTGGAAAAATGGAGCATTTGTTAAATTGAGAATTGAGAATTAAAAATTGAGAAATAAGCTGCGCTGTGGCTATCTCTGGATATTCTCAAAATAAAAAATATAAGGCAACTAATTCTTTACGAGTTAGTTGCCTTTTTGATATTTTTAATCAGCGGGATTATTGAATAATCCCTATTTCTCAATTTTTAATTCTCAATTCTCAATTTAACAAGCATTCGTTGATGAACGCTGTCATTTCCGGTGTGTTTGCTTCCACACTTTGAAGTAATTTGAATTGTGCTTTGGTGCGAACGAGGTTGTGTTCCGGATATTTGATTTTATAATAAGTATCTCCGTTGATATAATCTGCCAGGAACCGTACGCACTGCATGTATGGGAATAAAGCAGCCGCATAAGGAAGATTTTCAATCTCGATCTGCGTCAGGAATGATTTAGCTCCTTTCAGATAACCCTTGGTAAATGCTTTGAATATTTCCATATTGAAGTTTACACGATCAAGGTCTTTGTCGTCTTCATCACCTGTGTTGGCACCTGTACGTAGGAAGTCACCATAATCGGAGAATATAAAGCTAGGCATTACCGTATCCAGGTCGATGACACAAAGCACTTTACCATCCTCGTCGAACATCATGTTATTCACTTTCGTATCGCAGTGGCAAACGCGTTTGGGAAGTTTTCCTTCACGATATAAACGTTCAGCTTTACACATTTCATCTGCGCGTTTCTCTATTTCATCCAAATAGTACTTCACTTCTGATACCCGTCCGGCAGCATCCTTTGCAACGGCTTCACGTAGTTGTTTGAGGCGGAACTCCATGTTGTGGAAATCGGGTATGGTTTCACCCAATGTTTCTGGAATATCGGCCAACATAGCCTGGAAGCTGCCGAAGGCTTCTCCTGCATAGTTGGAATATTCGGGATTCACCGTCTCATACGTTTTTGCACGTGGGATGAATACCATCACACGCCAATAGCTGTCACCGTCGAACCAGTATGTTTTACCTTCTTCTGTTTCGAGGAAACTCAACACCTTGCGGTCTATATCCGATTCTCCGGCTTCCGTCAGTTTCTTGCGAATGTGATTGGTAACAGCAGTAATATTGGATTGAAGCATTTCTACATTCTGGAAAATGGCATGATTGATGCGTTGCAAAACATAGTCGGGAGCATCTGCTTCTTTGGTATTTACTTTATAAGTGTCGTTGATAAGTCCTGCACCCAAAGGTTTGATTTCTTCTATCGTACCTTGGACTTTAAATTTAGCTACGATGCTAGATAAATCTTTCATGTTTTTTTTCTTTAAAAATTTATACAAAGGTTATCGATAATCATATTTAGCAGCTTCGTTGGCCTGGTTAGCCGAGCGAACGGGCACTAATGTGAAGCCCCACTGGTAATCACGGTTAGCCGGGATTTGGTGGAAAGGTTCCGGGCGAGCGCCCCAACTGTCATATCCGCCTACTCCTTGTTGCTTCATATCCACACAAACTTCAACGAAATCTCTGGGAGTGATGTCGTTGACATGATGCATTCTACGTAATACGTTGCGGGCAACGTTTTCATCGTGATTGGCAACCTCTTCCGGGCTGAAGTTATTCCATTGGTAAGGGTGGGGCAGAGCTTCTTCAGAGTCAAAGTCTTCGATAGAGTTGCGCAAGGCATTGAATCCGATAAGACTGTCCGCTACCAAAACCAGACCGTTTCCTTTATTAGGAGATAAGGCGATCCAACGGGTATCTGTGTGATGTCCGTTTTCCTGTGGACGCACATAGTTGAAGTACATTTGATCCGCTGTTGTCTTATATACGCCAACGAGCGTTCCGTGATTGCGGTCGATATAATTCTCTTCCGGGCCACGGCCAAAGTATTGTACATTATTCATCTGTGCCGGCAAGCGGAAACGCACCCCGATACGGGGGACTTCCAATTTGGAGGCAGCCTTGCGGGCAGCATCACTTCCGGGGGTAAATGTAGCCATGCGGGTAGCTTCGGAAACTTCTGTTTCTGTAGGCTGCATATCCGTTGATGTGAACTTGGCATTTACGTTGACTATTCCGTTCGGATAGATTTTGTAAGTGACGACATACAAGTTGCCGGCAGCCAATAAGTAGGTCACATTTAAAGAAACTGCTCTATCCTCTGTTGTCATGGTAGCATCCGTTATGCGGAAGTTTTTGCTTGATTGCTTCCATACCTGCAAGCGTTTAGGAGCGCTGTTACCATAATCATTATCATTAGGAGCACGCCAGAAGTTAGGCTGAATACCAAATCCGTCTTTGAAATATTCAGTACCGTCTACTTTATACGAGGTTACTAATCCGCTATTCTTGTTGAATACAAAGTTTACTTTGGAGGAAGAAACGATTAATTCATCTCCTTGGGTTGTTGTTTTCAATGCCGGACCGTTTGCTTTATAAATACTCTTCTCTGCTTGAATAGGAAGTTGGAACTGGTCGTATGCAATTTCATATCCGGTTGGAATCAGCGGTTCAGGTTCTGTGGTTGTTACACTGAAGTTGACAAAATATTCTGTTCCCGGTTGGGCTTTCAGACTATTTACCGGTACGGTGAACTCTTTAGAGGCTTGCGGAGCAATATCCAAAGATACTTTTCCACCTTTTATTGTCTTCCCGTTAGCGAGTATATGGTAGTGAATCTGATACTTTTTCAGGTTAGTGAAATAGAAACGGTTGGTGATTTTGAATATACCGGCTGCGGCATCTACTGCTTCAAAACCTACATTCTGATGTACATATTTCACTTCAGCCATTGCCGGATGCGGACCACGATCCGGATTGACAAGACCGTTGCAGAGGAAGTTACCATCGCTCGGTGCGTCTACCCCGAAGTCACCTCCGTAAGCCCAGTATTCTCTTCCATTTTTATCTTTTTGGAGAAGGCCCTGGTCTACCCAGTCCCAGATATATCCGCCTTGGAGATTCGGATATTTGTAAATTGCCTGCCATTGTCCCCACAGATTTCCGGTGGAGTTTCCCATGGCATGTGCGTACTCGGAAGGGGCTACAGGACGGTCACTACCATTCTTTCCGATATTTTCCAGCCAGTCGGCACCCGGATATTGCGGAACATACATATCGGAATTCCATTCCCATTGAGCACGTTCATAGTTGACCGGACGATTCATCAGGTCTTTGTCTGCCTCTTTCACCCACAGATAAGTCTGATAGAAATTATATCCGTTTCCGGCTTCCATTTCCCAGCGACCAGAATGTAACGCTCGGGTAGTTCTTATTACGTTCAAACATATTGATGGTGCGATCCATGTGTGGTTTCAGCCATTCGGGATTGTTTCCCAGTGAACCGCCTTTCCGGAGATCATAATACATTCCGTGGCTTTCCACATTGGCTTCATCATATACATAAAGTCCGTATTCATCACAAAGCTCATAGAAACGGCGGTCTTGCGGATAGTGGCAAAGGCGTACACTGTTTAAGTTATGCTGCTTCATAAGTTCGAAGTCACGGCGCATTAAATCCTCTGTTACATAATGACCTGTTGACGGATTATGTTCGTGGATATTTACCCCTTTCAGTTTCAGAGGCTGACCGTTGATGAATAAGCAGACATATGGTTTTCCGTTAGCAGCTTTCTGTTCGATAGGCTTGATCTCAATCCGGCGGAATCCTACATTGAAAGGAATGATTTCATTGACTTTGCCATCCTCTTTTACTGTCATCAACAGTTTGTATAGATTCGGATGTTCGGAAGTCCATGTGCTGACATCTGTCAGATTCTTATCGAAAGAAAGTGTACGCACTTCGTTCGATGGAATATAGGCTGTCTTCTCTTCAGTAGCTACAACTTTTCCTTGTGCATCTAATAGTTCATAAACTAATGTAAGATTAGTTGCAGCCTTTTCATGATTTCTCAAATCGACATTTAAACCGAAGATTCCATTTTTGTAACTGTCGTCCAGCGTAGACTTAATTCGGAAATCTTTGAGAGCGGCTTTAGGTTGTGAATACAGAAAAACATCGCGTTCAATACCACTCATACGCCAGAAGTCCTGACATTCAAGATATGAACCGGTGCTCCAACGGAAGATTTTAACTGTAAGTACGTTCTTTCCGGGCTTCACATAGTTGTTGATAAGAAATTCTGCCGGATTTTTGGAATCTTCACTATATCCTACTTCTTGTCCGTTGATATATACATATACGCCGGACTTAGCTCCTGCCAGATGCAAGTAGATATCCCGCCCGTCCCAGTCTGCCGGAATATCGATGTCCCGGCGATAAACTCCTACCGGATTGGCTTCGGGAAGAGTAGGAGGTTGCGGGTTCCGAGGTTTGAATTCATAACCATGATTGGTGTAGATGGCTATTCCGTGTCCTTGTACTTCCCAGTTTCCGGGCACCTGAATATCATCCCACGAATCTGTATTGGTGTTCGGATCGGTAATGTTGTCGGGAAGCTTTTTATAAGAGTCTACGAAGTAGAATTTCCAGGTTCCGTTCAACAAGCGGTAATACTTGCTTCGTTCGAACTTGCCACTCAAAGCATCAGCGCGATTGTTGTATGTCATAAAAGAAGTACGTGGATACTCTTTGTTGACTTCAACTACCTGCACGTCCTGCCAATAAGGTTTCACGGCTTTCTCAGCCATTGTACTAAGTGTTGTCAGGGAAAATATTCCCATGAAAATGCCTGTTAATAAATTGGGGGTTGGTCGAAATTTCATGTATCTCAATATTGGTTTTTCATTTCTTTTTTATTTTACTTTGATATGATCGAATCCTTCTCCATACACTCCGATGACAGCACTTTGCGATACAAATGCATTCGGGTCTATGTCTTTTATCAACCGGAAGATGATAGGCGATTCCCTTTTCTTGGCTAATACAAACATCATCTTTACTTCTCGTCCTGTATAAAAGCCGGTTGCATTGATAATCGTCACTCCCCGGTGTGGATATTCGTTAATATGCCGTCCTATTTCTTCATATTTGTTAGATATGATAAAGAACTGTACGGATTGGCGGGCGCTATTCACTACCTGGTCGAGAACGAAACTACAAATATAAAGAGTTACAAACCCATACACCACTTTTTCCCAGTCTTTTAAGACAAAATAACTGGAAGAAATGATAATCATATCGCAGATAAGCACGACTCTTCCTAATGTGATGTCCCGGTATTTGTTGATGATGGCTGCAATAATATCTGTACCTCCCGTACTTCCATTGGCCGAAAAGGCAACACCTATGCCGCCTCCACAGAAGGATGCTCCGATGACACATGCCATAAAAGGCTGGTCGTGGAGAAGACCGAAACCTGCCGTCAGTTTTTGAATGACGGACAGAAAGAAGGTAAGAGTAAATACACCGAAAATAGTTTTGATGCAAAACTTTAGTCCCAGCAACTTGAGTGCCAGTAACAGCAAGAAGAGGTTGATGCTGAAGTACGTATATTGTACCGGAAAACCTGTGGCCCAATATACGATAGAAGCAATACCCGGTACTCCCCCGGTGGTGATATCGTTAGGCAACAGAAAAACGGTCCAACCGATACCATACAAAATCATGCCGATGGCAATCATTACATAATCTCTGGCTTCACGGATAATGCTTTGCTTAGAAGGCTTTGGAATAGCTGTTTTCATAAACGTGATAATGATAATCTATAAAATGTTCAAACACGAACCCATGAATAATCCGGCTTTGGGGGAGAAGCCGGATTGGTTCATTATGCTCGTGCTAAAAGGAAATATTCTGTTTTATTTTGCAAAAGCGTGACGGTAGCCTTGTACTTTATTCCATCCACCACGAGTGAAGTCGGGTACTTCTACCGGAGCTGAATTGTTTTCGATAGAAAGTCTGGTAAGTTCAGCCATGCAACACCATTCTGCCAAGTCATAAACGTCCATATCCAATGGCAGTCCATTCTGCAAGCAATATGCCAGGCGGTAGTCCATGATAAAGTCCATACCACCGTGTCCACCTACTTTCTTGGCTGTTTCTTCCAGCTCTATATGAATAGGATCTTTATATTTATCCATCAAGGCTTTCTTTACGTTTTCAGGTACAGAACCATGTGCATTCAGATTCTCATGATTAGGCACATCTTTTGAATCAACTTGTGAAGGTCTCAGGCAATATTCTTCAATCGGATATTTGCTTGCATAACCATCGGCTCCCACTATTTGATACATACGGCTGTATGGGCGTGGAGTCATTACGTTGTGCTGAATCAACATTGTTTTTCCGTTCTCTGTGCGAATCAGGGTAGAAGTCTGGTCACCATTCTGGAAGTCGGTCACTTCTTCTCCTGTTTGTTTCTTAATATAAGCCGGTCCGTTGACAGCTTTCGTATCCATTGATACCAATGTTTTCATGCGGTCACCACGGTGGATATTAAGTACCTGACAAGCAGGACCCATGCCGTGGGTAGCATATACATCGCCACGGTGCAGATGATTATAATCCATTCGCCAGTTATTCCAGTATTCAGGCCAGAAATCTTCCAGATTGTGGATATATGAACCTTCTACATGAAGCACTTCTCCGAATACGCCTT
This sequence comes from Bacteroides sp. BFG-637, assembly GCF_024793605.1. NCBI lineage: Bacteria > Pseudomonadati > Bacteroidota > Bacteroidia > Bacteroidales > Bacteroidaceae > Bacteroides > Bacteroides sp. BFG-637. Next base: position 3,329,393 of record NZ_JANUPD010000002.1, read on the forward strand.
GTTGTGCCATGTTTAAAGAGGTCAGTTCAAAGAAGTCATATACGCAGTTTTCGAGCTGCATACAATGTTTACGGGTCTTTTCAGAAGTATTGATTAGCTGCCAGATTTCATCCAGTGTCATGGCGGCAGGAACTTCGATGGCTACATGTTTGCCATGTTCCATGGCATAAACACCCATTGCTGCATGATGTTTCCAGTCGGTGGCTATGTATACCAGATCAATATCGTCTCGTTCACAAAGTTGCTTCCATGCCTCTTCCGAACCGCTGTAAGAAGCAGCTTCAGGAAGTCCGGCATTCTTCAATATTTCTTGTGATTTTTCAACACGTTCGGGAAGCAGGTCGCATAATGCTATAATCTTAGTTCCCGGGATATGGGTCCAGCGTGCCACGGCGCCGGGACCACGCATTCCTAATCCGATGAAACCGACACGAACGGTATCAATTTTAGGAGTAACGAGTTGGATTACATCTTCTTGTCCGGCAGGGCGGGCAGGAGTTTCTACTTTGATGGGAGTAAAGGCTTCCGGAGTCTTTGGTTGTTGAGTACAACTGGTGTGCCAAGTTAACAAAGCCAAGCCGATGGCAGTGACTGTAAGTAGTTTCTTCATCATATTTTAAAGTTTTTAATAGGGGTTATTCGCTGTTTTTCATTTACGTGTCAAAAATAGTAATTAATTAGCCAATTATTTGTATTTATAATCGATATTTTCATCAGATAAGTTTCTATTATGAGGTAAAAAATGAGTCAGGCTTTTTCTACCTGATTTTGTGTAGGCTTATGTGACGTCAAATACATATAAAAGACATGTCATAAAGAGACTCTTCCTAAAAAAAAGTCACCTTTTTAGAATTGCTTAACGTTTACTACTCTTGTTGGGGTAAGCTACCTGCTTCAGCTGTACTTCTGTTGGAACCTAGTATTTGTATTTTTTCCAGGCTCCCCTGGTGAAATCCGGAATTTCTACTGCCATGCTCTTATTCAGTACAGATTTTTCACTTAGTTCTGTGATGCACGACCACTCGGCAGCGTCGTATACATCCATATCCAGTGGAAGCCCGTTGCGCAGACAATGAATAAGGCGGTAATCCATTACATAATTCATCTCATTAGGTAGGCCTCTGCGATGTGCTTCTTCGCCAATGGTTGCGCTAAAAGGATGTTTATAGCGTGCCATCATTTTTTCTAGCAGTTCTCCTTCAAGTGGAGTGTCTCCATTAGGATCCAGGGCGATACAGGGGACAGGGTATTTCTGGGCGAATCCCAGTGTGCCGCATATTGTTTGAAGGCGGCTGTAAGGACGTGGGGTGGATATGGCGTATTGAAGCATGATTGTCTTCCCTTTGAGCGTGTGGATAAGAGTGGTATTTACATCTCCCAATTGATATTTCTGGTGGGCTTCCGGTGAATATTCGCCGAATAGTCTGCGGGCATATTCGCTCATTCCTGCCTGATGAGTAGACATGGAAACGAGATATTCCATTCTGTCGCTGCGATGAATATCCAGTATCTGACAGGCGGGGCCTAACCCATGAGTGGGATAAGGATTGCCTGTATGTTCGATGCTGTATCTTTTTCCCCAATGGTTGTGGTAGCCGCCTTCGCTCTCTTCGGCAAAGTACATTGAACGAAGATCGTGAATGTAGGCTCCTTCTACATGCATGATTTCTCCGAACAGTCCTCGTTGGGCCATATTGAGGGTCATTAGTGCAAAAGGATCATAACAACAATTTTCGAGCATGATGCAGTGTCGCCTGGTTTTTTCTGCAGTGTCTACTAACTGCCAACATTCTTCCACGCTCATAGCAGCCGGAACTTCAATGGCTACATGTTTATTGCATTCCATTGCGAAGGTTGCCATTGGAGTGTGCATTAACCAGTCGGTACAGATGAATATTAAATCTGCTTCGTCCGATTCGCACATCTTTTTCCATCCCTCCACTCCAGTATATCCTGTGGCTTCGGAACGGCCGGCTTCTTTTAATAGTTGTTGAGCCTTACTTAAATTTCCTTCTCTTATTTCACAAAGAGCTTTGATTTCTACTCCTTCAATTTGCAGATAACGTTGTAAGGTGAGCAATCCTCGATTGCCCAGTCCTATAATCCCGATGCGGACAGTGGGGATAGGGGGGATGTGCTAGCCGGAGTACGTGCGATTGTACCGGAGAATTCTTCATAAGCTTACGGACTAAAGTTAAACAAAAAAAAGAGAATCTAATTTCTCAGATTCTCTTTGGAGAGCGGAAGACGGGGCTCAAACCCGCGACCCTCAGCTTGGAAGGCTAATGCTCTATCAACTGAGCTACTTCCGCAATTTTTTGTGGGCAAAGATGGATTCGAACCACCGAAGTCGAAAGACAGCAGATTTACAGTCTGCCCCATTTGGCCACTCTGGTATTTGCCCTTTTTTGCTTTTGAGGAGGTTTGTTTCTCAATTGCGGTGCAAAGATACAACTATTTATTTAAACTCCAAACAAAATCGATCATTTTTATTGCAGTAATTGCACATTCATCTCCTTTGTTACCCAGTTTGCCACCGGCACGATCCTCTGCTTGCTCCATTGTATTTGTGGTAATTAATCCGTAAATAACTGGTATATCGCCAGTTGCGTTTAATTCGGTAATTCCTTGGGTTGCTCCCATGCAAACATAATCAAAATGTGGAGTATCTCCTTTAATTACGCAACCAATTGCAATAATTGCATCAAGATCGCAATTTTCCATCATTTGGTTGGCTCCAAAAGTAAGTTCGAAACTTCCCGGTACAGTTTTCACCAGAATATTTTCGTCTTTTGCTCCATGTTTTTTTAATGTATCGACTGCACCTTTCAGTAAAGCACCGGTAATATTGAAATTCCATTCGGATACGACGATACCAAATTTCATTGCTTCTGCATTCGGAACGGAATTGAAATCATATTCGGATAAGTTATGGTAAGCTGTTGCCATAGTTAATTAAAAGTTGAGGATTATAAAATGAAAATTTGAGAGTATGAGAGATTAAGAAGAAAGGCACGGATTTCACGGATTCCACGGTTTTAATAGATAGTCCGCTTAATCCGGTGTAATCCGTGCCTCGATTCCCTTATATAATAAGGTATATTATTTTTTCATCAATTTAGCTTGCTCGATATATTTGTCGATGTCCATAGCCTGATAAGATTGGAAGTATTTATCCTTGATCTTAGTGTAAGCGTTTACAGCATCGTCATATTTTCCCTGTTTTACCAGGATTTCACCGGCTTGTATCAGGAAGATCGGGCTTAATGTGTTGTTGTCTGCTTTGTCTGCAGCCGACAGTAAAGTAGAAGCCGCTTTGTCTAATTGGCCAAGTTGTGCATAGCAGTTACCTGCAGCACCCAAGATTGCCGGGGCAACCATTTGGTCTTTTCCATTGAAACTGTCCAGCATCTTCACTGCTTCTTCATATTTGCCAAGTTGTGCGTAGCAAATACCAGCATAAGCTTTTGCCAGATTTGCCGCTTTTGTTCCGCTGTAGTCATCGGCAACTTTCAGGAAACCTGCATAACCGATGCTGTCGCCATTCAAAGCCTGCTCAAAAGCATCCTGTTCAAAGTATTCCTGTCCTTTGAAAAGAGCTGCCTGTGCTTTTTCCTCACGTGGTTCAGCATAGAGGTTTTTGTACATGATAAAACCTGCTACAATAATAATCACAGCAACAACACCGCCAATAATTGCGTTTTTGTACTTGATAAGAAATGCTTCCGATTGTGTCAGTGCATCTTCTACGTTCAGATGTTCGTTCTGATTCTTTTGTTCTGCCATTTTATATGATTCTTTTTGTTATTATTCACCGTTTGATATTTCGACTCGCAAAAGTAGTTTTTTTATATCTACAAACGAAATTTAGAAGCATCTTTTTTTGTTTTACACCCGAAAACCACGAAAATCTTGCTACTTTTGTGAACAAATTAACGTGTACACAATGATACTGAAACGAATATCTGTATTAAACTATAAGAATCTGGAAGAGGTAGAACTGGGATTCTCTGCTAAGCTGAATTGCTTTTTCGGACTGAATGGAATGGGAAAGACGAATCTGCTGGATGCGGTGTATTTCTTGTCTTTCTGTAAGAGCTCCGGAAACCCGATTGATTCTCAAAATATTCGTCATGAACAAGACTTTTTCGTGATTCAGGGCTTTTATGGAAGCGGAGGACGGAACTCCTGAAGAGATTTATTGTGGGATGAAACGCCGTTCGAAGAAACAATTTAAACGGAACAAGAAAGAATATAGTCGTTTTTCGGACCACATCGGTTTTCTGCCCCTGGTGATGGTTTCACCTGCCGATTCCGAATTGATAGCCGGAGGAAGTGAGGAGCGCCGCCGGTTTATGGATGTAGTGATTTCGCAGTATGATAAGGAATATCTTGAAGCGCTGATACGGTACAATAAAGCATTGGCGCAGCGTAACACATTGTTGAAGAGTGAGTTTCCGGTGGAGGAGGAGCTGTTTCTTGTATGGGAGGAGATGATGGCGCAAGCCGGTGCAATCGTATTCCAGAAGCGTGAAGCGTTTATCCGGGAGTTTATTCCTATTTTCCAATCTTTCTATTCCTTTATTTCGCAAGATAAAGAGGTGGTGGGACTATCTTATGAGTCTCATGCGCGGGATGCTTCTTTGTTGGAAGTGTTGAAGCAAAGCAGGGAGAGGGATAAGATAATGGGATTCTCTTTGCGTGGCATTCATAAAGATGAGTTGAATATGTTGTTGGGTGAATTCCCGATAAAGAAAGAAGGTTCGCAGGGACAGAACAAAACGTATCTGGTAGCATTGAAACTGGCACAGTTTGATTTTTTGAAACGTACCGGTCGGACTGTTCCTTTATTATTACTGGATGATATTTTTGATAAGTTGGATGCTTCCCGTGTAGAGCAAATTGTGAAGCTGGTGGCCGGAGACAATTTCGGGCAGATATTTATAACGGATACGAACCGGGGACATCTCGACCGTATTTTACATAAGGTAGGCAGCGATTATAAAATATTTCGTGTAGAGGAGGGTACAATTCAAGAAACGGAGGCTGAAAATGAAGCGCAATGATGCCGAACAAATAGGAAAACTGATTCAACAGTTTCTTCGTCAGGAGAGTTTGGAATCTCCGCTGAACGAACAAAGGCTGCTAGATGCCTGGCCTCAAATCTTGGGACCGGCGGCGGCTTATACCAGCAATCTTTATATTCGTAATCAGACATTGTATGTGCATCTGACTTCTGCTGCTCTTCGTCAGGAATTGATGATGGGGCGTGAGGTATTGGTACGCACGCTGAATCAGAAAGTCGGGGCTACCGTTATTACAAATATTATTTTTCGTTGAAGAAAGATATTCTGTTTATCACCTTTATGCCTAGCTTCCGGAGTGTTTCGGTTGCACGGTTGTAATAAAAAGGATTTTCCAAATATTGATTGTTATGGGCATCTACGCCGATGATAGCGGTGCAACCTTCATGGGCGGCTATTTTCCAGAAATCTGGATGAGGAATGGTAGTAATACCATGAATGTCATTATATTCTTCATATCCGATATTATATTCCAACGGTAAGTTTAACCGTACTGCTGTCCGGCAGATATGCCTGCTGACTAGCTTACAATGACGATCGAACTCGGGGTAAGAACGCATAAATAAATCCGGATGGGCAAGGTAGGCAAATAGTCCGCTTTCCATTCCTTCAATAGCACTCTCTTCATAGAGTTCGAGCATGTCTACCGAATCTGTATTCCGGCCGAAGTAGGGAAACTTCTCATCTGTGTGAAAATGGTGATTTCCGAAGATGATATAGTCCAGTTTATATTCTTTGATGACTCCTTTTAGCCAGTGTATGTATTCAGGAAAATATTCGCATTCCAATCCTATTTTTATGCTGATTTGATTTTTATATTTCTCTTGCAGCGAACGGATGCTTTCCACATATTCCGCTAATTCTTCGGGAAGCATCCGGATGTCGGATATATAATCAGTGTGGTATTTCCACGGAGTGTGGTCAGAAAAACCTAATTCTTGATAGCCGCCTTTGATGGCACTTAAAACAAATTCTTCGTCACTCCCTGTCGCATGATGGCAGCGGGTGGTATGGGTGTGATAATTCGTCTTCATTGATTGTTATAATTATATCCATGCGGATGTCGAATGATTCCGCCGGAACTTCTTCTACTAATTGAAATGGGAAACAGATTCCTGCTTTGTAGGCTGATGGTATGCGTGGCAGGAGACGGTCATAATATCCTTTTCCCCGTCCCAGACGGTTACCTTTAGCATCGAAAGCTACTCCGGGAACGACGATGAAGTCTATGGCTGCATAGTCTGTGAATATTTCTCCGGTTGGTTCTGCTATACCGTAGATACCGCTGATTGACATGTCTTCCGGTCCGGTGTATATCCGTAGTTCTAAATCATCGCCTACTACTACAGGGAGTAGAATCCGCTTTTCAGTCCTCCATTTTTGAATAAAGGCATGTGTGTCTACTTCGTCATTCAGTGAATGATATAGTAATACTGTATTTGCCGCCCTGAAAGCCGGATGGGCTTCGAGGGCGGCAAGTATGTTAGCTGATTGCAGCTTTCGCATAGTTGAATCCGCGTGTCGGGTCTTCAGTAATGCTATATGCTTGCGCAGTTCTTTTTTTCTTTCCATCTTTTTTATCCTTCGTCACTTCTTCCTCTTCAACGGCTACCGGGGCTTTTGGGAAAGCTTCTCCTTTTTCAAGTATCTCAATACCTTTAATAACAGTAGCATCTGTCTTGTTAAAGTATTGGAGATAAGCTTCCAATCCAAGCATGTTGTAGATGATGTTGCCGAAGAGGTTCTTTTCCAATAATTTGTATGATTTCTGAATGAGGATGTTTCTTCTTTTCACTCCTTTACTGTCAGCAAAACGGACAAACTGTTCCACCAAACCCTGATGACGAAGATAATTCAGCAATTCTTCCTCTGTTTCGTATTGGCTTAATTTCTTCCGATTGTTGTCGGTGTACTGGAATGTGAACTGAATAGTCAATCCCCGGTTAATAACTGTCGATAGATAAGAAGTGACTCCCGTCGTATCCTGCGGTACGAATATATCCGGCATGATACCACCACCGCCATACACAGTACGTCCCAAGCTGGTATTATAACGTTCACTCTCATTCTGCTTGATACTATCACGTGAGAAAAATTCTCCATGTTCGTAACGGGTATATAAATCCAGCTCATAGTTACGGTCTTTACCACTTTCGTACGGGCGTTGGATGCAACGTCCGGATGGGGTGTAGTAGCGGGCGATAGTCAGGCGGATAGCCGATCCGTCACTGAAATCGATGGGCTGTTGCACAAGTCCCTTACCGAAAGAACGGCGTCCTACAACTGTACCCCGGTCGTTATCTTGAATAGCTCCGGTGAAGATTTCACTGGCAGAAGCAGAACCTTCGTCAATCAATACAACAAGCGGCATTTTCTGACAGCTACCCGTACCGTTAGCAAATTCTTCTGCACGTGGATATTTACGGCCTTGAGTATATACGATCAACTTGCCTTCGGGCAGGAATTCATTAACCATGCGGATGGCTGCTTCCATATATCCTCCGGTATTACCGCGTAGGTCAATGATTAGACCTTTGCATTTTTTATGGTTGAGCTGTGCTAATGCATTCAGCAATTCTACATGACTGGTACGTCCGAATTTACTGACTTTCACATAACCGATATTGTCATTTAACATATAAGCGGCATCTACGGTATTTTGAGGAATGTCTCCACGCGTGATGTTGAAGTGTAATAAGTCCTTTTCTCCTGTTCGTCTGATTCCCAATTTTACTTGTGAGCCTTTCGGACCTTTCAAGGTGCGCATAGCCCGTTCGTTCGTTACTTTCTTGCCGACAAACAAGCTATCGTCTACAGTAACAATGCGGTCGCCCGCCATTAATCCTATCTTTTCAGAAGGACCTCCCTGAACAACAGCATTGACATGAATGGTGTCATTCTGTATGGTAAACTGGATGCCAATTCCGCTGAAGCTGCCTTCCAGCTCAGAGTTGACTTCTTCGAGATTTTGGGCTGGGATATAAGTTGAATGCGGATCCAGTTCGGCTAGAATTTGCGGCATGGCTTTTTCTACCAAATCGGCCATGTTTACGGTGTCGACATATTGATCGTCTACAATGCGTAACAACGCGTTTAGCTTATTGGAGGAACCGTTGATGATACCCAAACGGTTGCCGGCAAAATGCTTGGCATAAAATGTACCGATAAGAATCCCGACTACCACGCTGACTGCTATGATGACAGGTGTGAAACGTGAAGAGTTTTTTGTACTCATGTCTATTCCTTTTTTAAAACGTTCGTCTTCTTATTTATTGGGAGAGGAATTATCATCTAACTCTGTGTAGATAACTTCGATTCCCGCCCGTTTTAATAACTCTATTCCATCTTCCAGGCGGTAATGCTCGGAATAAACTACCCGTTTGATTCCTGCCTGTATGATTAACTTTGCACATTCGATGCAAGGAGAGGCGGTGACGTACATGGTAGCACCGTCGCTACTGTTGTTTGAACGCGCTATTTTGGTAATGGCATTGGCTTCCGCATGCAGAACGTATGGTTTTGTCAGGTTGTTTTCATCTTCACATACATTCTCGAATCCGGAAGGTGTCCCGTTATATCCGTCGGAGATAATCATTTTATCCTTAACAATTAAAGCTCCTACTTTACGGCGTTGGCAATAGGAATTTTCAGCCCATATGCTGGCCATGCGTATATAACGTTTGTCAAGTTCTAATTGTTTCTTTTTAGTGTCCATGTTGTTTACTATTTATTGCTGACTATCCGGAAAACCATGCGGAAAGTTTGTTTTCCGGATGCCGGTTTGTATAAAAGGTATAAGTTGTTACTGTCTCCTTCGTAAGATGTGGCGGTATTAAGTCCCTCTATAAAATTTTTGGCGAGTCTATCGTTGCCATAGCTACCAGCGGTGGTGACTGTAGCTTTAAAACTGTTGTTCTTGGCGTTGGCATTCCATTTCCCTTCAAAAGTACTGGTTGCAATTACACTTCCTTTTATATTTCCGTTGATAACATCTCCATCTACTGTACCATCAAATACGATGTTGTATGTACCGTTTTTATTAAGCTCTTCAATACTTGCTTTTTCTTGTTCTTCATTCTCCCAAAAGCCAAACATCTCATGACCTCCATCTACTGTGATATAATTTAGTTTCCAAGTTTTTCCTGTAAAGATAGCAGCTACATCGTCCGAATCATTACATCCAGAAAATAAAGGAAGCAATAAAAGCAATCCTACTATTTGAAATATACTTCTCTTCATATTTAATATCTAATAACTTAATACTTATTTCTTTATCCCATTTCTGATTAGCAAAGCATCAATGCTCGGTTCCTGTCCGCGGAAACGTTTATAAAGTACCATCGGATGTTCCGTTCCTCCTTTCGACAGAATATTATTGCGGAATGAGTCTGCCACTTCCTGATTGAATATCCCTTTTTGCTTGAATAATGAAAAAGCGTCAGCATCCAATACTTCCGCCCATTTGTAGCTGTAGTATCCAGCGGCATATCCACCGGCAAAGATGTGGGAGAACTGCGTACTCATGCAAGCTTCTTGTACTACCGGTAATATTTGCGCATCCTTCCAGGCTTCCTGTTCATAAGCTTTCACATCTCCTTCAAAAGGAGTGTTACGCGTATACCATGCCATATCAAGTAGACCGAAACTTATTTGTCTCAGACAAGCATACGCAATATTGAAGTTTGATGCATCTACAAGACGTTTTATCAATTCATCCGGCAAAACTTCTCCCGTCTGATAATGGCGGGCAAAGGTATTGAGGAAATCTTTCTCTATGGCAAAATTCTCCATAATTTGTGAGGGAAGTTCCACGAAATCCCAATATACATTAGTTCCACTTAAACTCCTGTAAGTGGAATTGGCAAACATACCGTGCAGGCTATGTCCGAACTCATGTAAGAATGTTTCTACCTCATTGAAAGTCAATAAAGCAGGCTTATTCTCGGTTGGCTTGGTGAAGTTCATTACAACGGATACATGCGGACGGCTGTTTTCACCGGTCTTTTTATCTATCCATTGCTCCTTGTAACTCGTCATCCAGGCTCCGGCACGTTTTCCCGGACGCGGATGGAAGTCGGTGTATAGGACGGCTAAGAATTTGCCGTCTTTATCAAACACTTCAAAGGCTTCCACCTCTTTATGGTAAACCGGAATCTCTGTGTTTTTCCGGAACGTGATTCCATATAACTTTTCAGCCAGACCAAACACTCCTTTCTTCACTTGTTCCAGTTCGAAGTAGGGGCGAAGCATTTCTTCGTTGATATTGAATTTTTTGTCTTTCAGTTTGTTTGAATAATAATTCCAGTCCCAAGGCATGACAACGAAATCAGCTCCCTGTTCTTTACGAGCCAGTTCTTGTATCTCTTTATATTCTTGCTGTGCAGTAGGAGTATATGCTTCCAACAGTTGGTTGAGTAGCTTGTATACCGACTTGCTGTTTTCAGCCATTCTTTTCTTTAGCGTATATTCCGCATAATCTTTGTATCCCAGTAATTGGGCTATTTTCATGCGTGTATTGGCTATTTTTTTTACGATGTCGATATTATTGAATTCGTTATCGTGTGTACATTTGGTGTTATAAGCCATATACAGTTTTTGACGTAAATCCCGATTATCGGAATACGTCATGAAAGGAACATAGCTCGGAGCGTGAAGCGTGAATACCCATCCTTCCTTTCCTTCGCTCTTGGCTGTTTCTGCAGCTGCTTCTATGATAATTTCGGGTAGTCCGGCGAGGCTTTCTTTTTTTGTTAACAGCATTTGATAAGCATTCGTCTCTTTCAGATTGTTTTCACTGAAAGTTAGAGTCAGTTTACTCAATTCGGTAGTCAGGCGACGGTATTCTTCCCGTGCTTCTCCTTCCAGGTTGGCGCCATGGCGTACAAAGCTGTTATATGCATTTTCCAGTAACTGTTTTTGTTCCTGTGTCAGTTGCAAAGCCTCTTTCTGGTTATACACTTCTTTCACACGTGCGAATAACTTTTCGTTCAGTGTGATATTGTTGCTGTGTTCACTAAGCAACGGCATTATCTTTTGAGCCAGTTCTTGCAGGTCGTCATTCGTTTCTGCGCTTAGCATATTGCCGAAGACGGCTACTACTTTATCCAGTAATTCTCCGGATTCGTCGAAAGCTTCTATTGTATTGGTGAAGTCAGCCTTTTCCGGATTCTGTATGATAGCTTCTATTTCAGCATTTTGCAGCCTGATTCCTTCCAGAATAGCAGGTTCATAATGTTCGGTTTTAATCCGGTCGAACGGCACGGTTTCGTGCGGCGTATGATATTGCCCGTAGAAAGGATTCTGGGCATTTATTATATTGTTCATAGTGCAAACTAGTATCAATGTTAGTATTAATCTCTTCATAGAGGTACAAAGCTACTAAAATTGTAGCTTATTCAACGGATAACACGTTGCTTTTTAACAATATATAAAATGAAATGTATAAAAAAACCGCTACGGTTTCCCGCAGCGGTTTCCTATATTGTTCAGGCTTCTAATTAAGCGTTAACTGATGCCATGTGAGCGATCAAGTCAAGAACTTTGTTAGAGTAACCGATTTCGTTGTCATACCAAGATACAACTTTAACGAAAGTATCAGTCAAAGCGATACCTGCTTTAGCGTCGAAGATAGAAGTACGAGTGTCACCCAAGAAGTCAGAAGAAACTACTGCATCTTCAGTGTAACCCAGGATACCTTTCAATTCGCCTTCAGAAGCTTCTTTCATTGCAGCGCAGATTTCAGCGTAAGTAGCCGGTTTAGCCAAGTTAACTGTCAAGTCAACTACAGATACGTCCAAAGTCGGAACACGCATAGACATACCAGTCAATTTGCCGTTCAATGCAGGGATTACTTTACCTACAGCCTTAGCAGCACCAGTAGAAGAAGGGATGATGTTGCCAGAAGCAGCACGACCACCTCTCCAGTCTTTCATAGAAGGACCGTCAACTGTTTTCTGAGTAGCAGTTGTAGAGTGAACTGTAGTCATCAAACCGTCAAGGATACCGAACTTGTCGTTCAATACTTTAGCGATAGGAGCCAAACAGTTAGTAGTACAAGAAGCGTTAGATACGAATTGAGTACCTTTTACGTATGTTTTTTCGTTTACACCGCAAACGAACATCGGAGTGTCATCTTTAGAAGGAGCTGACATTACAACATATTTTGCACCAGCTTCGATGTGAGCCTGAGCTTTGTCTTTGCTCAAGAACAAACCTGTAGATTCAACAACGTATTCTGCGCCTACTTCATTCCATTTCAGGTCAGCCGGGTTTCTTTCAGCTGTGATACGGATAGCTTGACCGTTAACGATCAGTTTGCTGTTTTCAACATCTGCTTCGATAGTACCATCGAATTGACCATGCATTGTGTCGTATTTCAGCATATAAGCCAAGTAATCAACCGGGCAAAGGTCATTGATACCTACGATTTGAATATCGTTTCTTGTCATTGCAGCGCGGAAAACGAAACGTCCGATACGTCCGAATCCATTAATACCTACTTTAATCATTTTGTTTAAACTTTTAAGGGTTTTATAATATTTGTTCAAATATCTCTCAGCCTTCGCACTTGTTTTATTTTCAAATGCGGTGCAAAATTACAAAAATGTTTTTATATTCGCATATTAAATTCACATTAAATATTGAAAAAAGATGGGAAAGAACACATTTTTACAGGACTTTAAGGCGTTTGCTATGAAAGGTAACGTCATTGACATGGCTGTCGGTGTTGTTATTGGTGGTGCATTTGGAAAAATCGTATCATCATTGGTTGCTAATGTTATCATGCCTCCGATTGGTTTACTGGTTGGCGGTGTGAACTTTACAGATTTGAAATGGGTGATGAAAGCAGCGGAGATTGGTGCTGACGGCAAGGAGATAGCTCCGGCCGTGACGTTGGATTATGGCCAGTTTCTGCAAGCCACCTTTGATTTTCTGATTATAGCTTTCGCTATATTCTTATTTATACGGTTGATTACGAAGTTGACAACTAAAAAACAGGCAGAAGTGGCAGCCACTCCTCCAGCTCCTCCTGCGCCAACGAAGGAGGAGGTTTTGTTGACGGAGATACGTGATTTATTGAAAGAAAAGAATCGTTGATTCTAATTGAAATAAAGGAGGTTCCAAGTGTAAACTGGTGAATCTCCTTTATTTTTCTCTTCATTATTAATATAGATTGCGTACTTTTTTCTACTTTTGCAACTCAATTTATTCAAAATCCAACCATTGATATGCAGGAAAAAATAATAATTCTTGATTTCGGTTCGCAGACAACACAGCTTATAGGTCGTCGTGTACGCGAATTGGATACGTATTGTGAAATTGTTCCTTATAACAAATTTCCTAAAGAAGACCCGACTATTAAAGGGGTTATTCTCTCCGGAAGTCCTTTCTCGGTTTACGATAAAGATGCTTTCAAAGTAGATTTGAGTGAAATTCGTGGTAAATATCCGATATTGGGTATTTGTTATGGTGCACAATTTATGTCATACACTAATGGCGGAAAAGTGGAACCGGCCGGAACACGCGAATATGGACGTGCTCACCTGGCTTCATTCTGCAAAGATAATGTGCTGTTTAAAGGAGTGCGTGATGGGTCGCAGGTATGGATGAGCCATGGAGATACGATTACTGCTATTCCCGATAATTTCAAGAAAATAGCTTCAACAGATAAAGTGGAGATTGCTGCTTATCAGGTAGAAGGTGAGCAAGTGTGGGGTGTTCAATTCCATCCGGAAGTATTCCATAGTGAAGACGGAACTCAAATCCTGAAGAACTTTGTGGTAGATGTTTGCGGTTGCAAACAAGACTGGTCGCCGGCTTCATTCATTGAAAGTACGGTTGCCGAGCTGAAAGCGCAGTTGGGGGATGATAAAGTCGTTCTCGGTTTGAGTGGCGGAGTCGATTCTTCGGTTGCAGCAGTGTTGCTGAACAAGGCTATTGGCAAGAACTTGACTTGTATCTTTGTAGATCATGGTATGCTGCGTAAGAATGAGTTCAAGAATGTGATGAAGGATTATGAGTGTCTCGGTTTGAATGTGATTGGCGTTGATGCCAGTGCAAAGTTCTTCGCAGAACTGGCTGGGGTGGTTGAACCGGAAAGTAAGCGTAAAATTATAGGTAAGGGCTTTATCGATGTGTTCGATGTAGAAGCTCATAAGATAAAAGACGTGAAATGGCTGGCGCAGGGTACTATTTATCCGGATTGCATTGAGTCATTGTCTATTACGGGTACGGTAATAAAGAGCCATCATAATGTAGGGGGACTTCCTGAAAAGATGAATCTGAAGTTGTGTGAGCCGCTTCGTTTGTTGTTTAAGGATGAAGTTCGCCGGGTGGGCCGTGAGTTGGGTATGCCGGAGCATCTGATTACCCGTCATCCGTTTCCGGGACCGGGACTGGCAGTGCGTATTCTGGGAGATATTACTCCTGAAAAAGTACGTATTCTGCAGGATGCTGACGATATCTTTATCCAGGGATTGCGTGACTGGGGATTGTATGATAAAGTATGGCAGGCGGGGGTTATCTTGTTGCCGGTACAGTCCGTGGGTGTAATGGGAGATGAACGTACTTATGAGAGAGCGGTTGCTTTGCGTGCTGTGACATCTACTGATGCCATGACAGCTGACTGGGCACATCTGCCTTATGAATTTATGGGTAAGGTATCGAATGATATTATTAATAAGGTGAAAGGAGTGAACCGTGTCACCTATGATATCAGTTCCAAGCCGCCAGCAACTATTGAATGGGAATAATACACTTTGTATCATAAAGATAGCCTCAATGGAAATTCCTGTTGAGGCTATTTTTGTGATAGATAATTTCTTTTGTTGGTTAATTCGTATCTATTCGCTTATCAGCTTTTGTGCGTCCGGAATAAGAATCTCTTTCCGGCGTAACTCTAATAATCCTTTGTCTTGTAGCTCGTTGAGTGCTTTTGATGTATTCAACCGAGTGTCATCTAAGTAGCGGGCAAGGTCGTCCATTTTTACTTTGAATATCTTTTCTCCCTGCGTTTTTTCACAATGTAGCAGGAAAAAGCGAATGATTTTCTCTTGTAAGTCTTGTGTCGGTTCTTCCCATAAACGGGAATAAAGATTTTGTGCCCGGTTGCTGACAATGTTCATGTAGTTGAGCCGGAATATTTCATATTTGAACAGGTCGCTAAGTACAAACGCTTTGCTGATGCTGACAGTGTGTGCTTCCGTATGTGCTATATAAGCGGAAGTGTAATTGGTGTTCATGCCGAACAACGACTGTGGTTCCAGCAGGTAAGGTGCTTCCATCTGTTCAATGACGGTGTATATATTTTCTTTGGAACTTGTGACGATAGAAACCTCTCCTTTTAACAGAAAGCAGAGTTGTTTACACGGACTACCATTTTCTATGATAGTTTCTCCCACTTTATGCTTGATAAAGTGTAGCTTGACCTTATCCAGAATACTTGTGAAATCTTCATGACAAAGACCTTGAAATAAAGGCAATTGGAGCAAAGTGTCGAACATTGTTTCCATATGTTGTAATCTCTTGTTAATCGTACAAATTTACTCATAATACAATACTGCTGTCAATATCTGAGCGTTCTTTTTGTTTTTTTTATTGTTTGAATGCATAAAAATAGAGTATATTTGCAGAAAAAAAGGAGGAAATTATGTTCGCAGGCTTCAATTGGCAACAGATGATCAGTGCGTTTATCGTACTTTTTGCCGTGATAGACATTATCGGCTCTATACCTATTATAATTAACCTGAAAGAAAAAGGGAAAGATGTGAATGCAATGAAAGCTACTGTCATCTCTTTTGCTTTGCTGATCGGATTTTTCTATGCGGGAGATATGATGCTGAAACTCTTCCATGTAGATATTGAGTCGTTTGCAGTAGCCGGCGCATTTGTCATTTTCCTCATGTCTTTGGAGATGATTCTGGATATTGAGATTTTCAAGAACCAAGGTCCTATCAAAGAAGCAACTTTGGTACCGCTCGTCTTTCCTCTGTTGGCAGGTGCCGGAGCTTTCACCACTTTGCTTTCTCTCCGGGCGGAATATGCCAGTGTTAATATTATTATAGCTTTAGTCTTGAACATGATCTGGGTTTACTTTGTAGTGAGTATGACCGGTCGTGTAGAACGTTTCCTGGGAAAAGGAGGTATTTATATTATTCGTAAGTTCTTCGGCATCATCTTATTGGCTATATCTGTAAGATTGTTTACGGCAAATATAACGTTATTGATTGAGGCGTTGCATCGGTCTTGATTGAATTCAGATTATCTTATTGAACTGGAAAGCTATTATATTAACTGTGCCACCATGGTGGCACAGTTGTGCCACGCCTATGTCATAATTGTGCCAATACGATGGCACAGTTGTGACAGTACGGTGACATGAGTTGGCATTTATAATGGTTCTTTCTCTTCTTTTTCCTCTTCTGCCGTTGCTGTCGTTGCTTCTTCTATATTCTCTTCTTCTTCCGCTTCGTCTGCAAAAGGTTCCGGTCGTTGTGGACCGTGATTGACGAAAACGAAAGCACAGAATGTTCCTATAACTCCACCGCTGAGATGACCTTCCCACGACATATTGGTGGGGGAGAAATAAGGAAACATATGCCATATAATTCCTCCATACAAAAAGGTGACGAGTAGAGAAATGGCAATGAGTGGAACATATTTGCGGAGAATACCACTGAAAAAGAGAAAGAAGGCAAGTCCGTAAATCAATCCGCTGGCACCGATGTGCCATCCCGGTTTTCCGATCAGGAAAGTTAGTAGTCCGCCTCCTAGCCAGATTAGGATGAAAATTTTATTTGCTATCCCCCGGTAAAAGTAAAAAAGACACCATGACAAGAAAAATAAAGGGATTGTGTTTGCCAGTAAATGACTGAATCCGCTGTGTATCAGCGGGTGAGTTAAAATACCTACCAGTCCCCGTTTCTCCATAGGATATACCCCCAAGCGAGAGAAGTCCCAGTCCATTCCGACTTCCATAATCTTGAGTAAATAGAGGATAAAAATAAGGAACAAAGGCTTTGCTGCAGCCAGCATGATACGCTGAATATCTTGCTTCATGACATTCTTTTCTTTAGATATTTTACGCAATACTACGAATATTTGCACAAAATCTGAAAATAAAAAGCCTTTTTTATTTTTGTTTTTATCTATAATTTGTACATTTGGGCGTTATACCCGTTGTATATGATGCTACAGCCAATATATACGGTATGTAACAATAAATAGATATACGATATAATGACCAATAATTAACCTTTAATAATGCACAACTATGAGTTATTTACGATTTGACAAGACCCTCATGACGAATCTGGAAGAATCTCTTCAAAGAGAAATCCTCCGGACGAACAAAGCAGGAGCTTATCATTGTACGACGATTGTTGATTGTAACACACGCAAATATCACGGCCTGTTGGTGATTCCAGTTCCCAATCTCGACGATGAAAATCATGTGCTGCTATCTTCTCTTGATGAAACGGTAATTCAACACGGTGCGGAGTTTAACTTGGGGTTGCACAAATATCAAGGAAACAACTTTAGTCCTAACGGACACAAGTATATCCGTGAGTTTGACTGTGAGCATATCCCGGCAACAACTTACCGTGTCGGAGGTGTTATCCTCCGCAAAGAAAAAATCTTTGTACATCATGAAAATAGAATCCTGATTCGTTATACGTTACTTGATGCGCATTCGGCCACAACCTTGCGCTTTCGCCCGTTCCTCGCTTTCAGGAGTGTACGCGAGTACACACATGAAAATGGGCAGGCAAGCCGCGAGTATCAACTTGTGGAAAATGGTATTAAAACCTGTATGTATCCCGGCTATCCGGAACTTTATATGCAGTTGAATAAAAAGTGTGAGTTCCATTTCATGCCTGACTGGTATCGGGGGATTGAATACCCGAAAGAGCAAGAACGAGGGTATGACTTCAATGAAGACCTTTATGTTCCCGGTTATTTTGAGGTGGATATAAAGAAAGGGGAGAGTATCGTATTCTCTGCCGGAACTTCAGAAGTGACTCCCCGTAGATTGAAACAGACATTTGAGGCTGAAGTGGCTGATCGTACCCCGCGTGATAGCTTTTATCACTGCCTGAAGAATTCCGCTCATCAGTTCCATAACCAACAGGAAGACGAACATTATATTCTTGCCGGTTATCCGTGGTTTAAGTGTCGTGCGCGTGATATGTTCATTGCACTGCCGGGGCTGACGCTTGCGCTCGATGAGGTCGACCAGTTTGAGGATGTGATGAAAACGGCGGAAAAAGCGATTCGCAACTTTATTAATGAAGAACCTGTCGGATACAAGATTTATGAAATGGAGCATCCGGACGTTTTGCTTTGGGCTGTCTGGGCTTTGCAGCAATATGCAAAAGAGACTTCCCGTGAGCAATGTCGTCAGAAATATGGAGAACTCCTGAAAGATATGATGGAGTTTATCCGTCAGCGGAAACATGAGAATCTCTTTTTGCATGACAATGGATTACTTTTTGCTAACGGTACGGATAAGGCGATTACATGGATGAACTCTACTGTGAACGGACATCCGGTGATTCCTCGTACAGGATATATTGTTGAATTTAATGCGTTGTGGTATAATGCGTTGCGTTTCATCGCTGATTTGGTGCGCGAAGGGGGAGACGTATACTTGGCGGATGAACTCGATGCGCAGGCGGAAGTAACCGGAAAGTCTTTTGTCGAGGTATTCCGTAACGAATATGGTTATCTGCTTGATTATGTTGACGGTAATATGATGGATTGGAGTGTACGTCCTAACATGATATTTGCCGTAGCGTTTGATTATTCTCCTTTGGATCGTGCACAAAAGAAACAGGTGCTTGATATTGTGACCAAAGAGCTGCTCACTCCGAAAGGAATTCGTTCATTGAGTCCGAAGAGTGGTGGATATAATCCTAACTATGTGGGTCCGCAGATACAACGGGATTATGCTTATCATCAGGGAACTGCTTGGCCTTGGTTGATGGGATTCTATCTGGAAGCTTATCTTCGAATTTATAAGATGAGCGGATTGTCATTTGTTGAACGCCAGCTTATTAGTTATGATGACGAGATGACAAGCCATTGTGTTGGTTCCATTCCCGAGTTGTTCGATGGGAACCCGCCTTTCAAAGGACGTGGCGCGGTGTCGTTCGCGATGAATGTAGCAGAAATACTGCGTGTCTTAAAGCTACTGTCTAAGTATTATTAAAAAAGGAGGAACGAAGATGAAAGTTTTAATGTTTGGATGGGAATTCCCTCCCAAAATATATGGTGGTCTTGCGGTTGCTTCTTATGGAATAACTAAAGGATTGAGTCTGCAAGGTGATATGGAGACGATTTTCTGTATGCCTAAGCCTAGCGGCGAAGAAGAAAAGTTCTTGAAAATAATCGGTATGAATCAAGTACCCATCGTATGGCGTGATGTCCACTACGATTACTTGAAGTCCCGTTTGTTGGAAATGACACCGGAGGAGTATTATTCTTTCCGTGATCATATCTATGCCGATTTTTCTTATATGCATGTGAATGATTTGGGATGTATGGAATTTGCAGGTGGCTATCCCGGGAACTTGCACGAAGAAATTAATAATTTCTCGATCATTGCCGGAGTAGTAGCCCGTCAGCAGGAGTTTGATATTATTCATGCTCACGACTGGCTCACTTACCCTGCCGGTGTACATGCCAAGATGGTAAGTGGAAAGCCGCTTTGTATCCATGTGCATGCCACTGATTTTGACCGTTCTCGTGGCAAAGTCAATCCTACTGTTTATTCGATTGAGAAGAATGGTATGGATCATGCCGATTGTATCATGTGCGTGTCCGAGTTGACTCGCCGCACTGTTATTAACGAGTATCATCAGGACCCTAGAAAAGTATTTGCAGTGCATAATGCTGTTTATCCATTGTCGCAGGAGCTGCTGGACATTCCACGTCCCGATCATTCAAAAGAAAAGGTGGTCACTTTCCTCGGACGTATTACGATGCAGAAAGGGCCGGAATATTTTGTAGAAGCTGCTGCTCTTGTGTTGCGTCGTACTCGTAATATTCGTTTCGTTATGGCTGGCTCGGGTGATATGTTGAATGCCATGATCAATCTGGTGGCCGAGCGTGGTATTGCTGACCGGTTTCATTTCCCGGGTTTTATGAAAGGTAAGCAGGTATATGAAGTTTATAAGAACAGTGATGTGTTTGTCATGCCGTCTGTCTCTGAACCTTTCGGTATTGCTCCATTGGAGGCGATGCAGTGTGGAACGCCTTCCATCATTTCTAAGCAGTCAGGGTGTGGCGAGATTCTTGATAAGGTGATAAAAACTGACTACTGGGATATTCATGCAATGGCTGACGCTATCCACTCTCTTTGTACTAATCCGTCTCTTTTCGAATACCTCAAGGAAGAAGGTAAGAAAGAAGTAGATGGGATTACTTGGGAAAAAGTCGGCTTGAGAATCCGTGCTCTCTATGATGCTGTGTTAAGAAACTATGGTAAATAACAAAACAATAAATAAAAATGAGAACTATCTGTCTTTATTTTGAAATACATCAAATTATCCATTTGAAACGCTATCGTTTCTTCGATATTGGTAATGATCATTATTATTACGATGATTATGCGAATGAAACGGGTATGAATGAGGTCGCTGAACGTTCATATATTCCTGCTCTCAATACTTTAATTGAGATGGTGAAGAACTCGGGGGGCTTTAAAGTAGCGCTTTCTATCTCGGGGGTAGCCTTGGAACAATTGGAAATTCATGCTCCGGCAGTCATTGATTTATTGCATCAGTTGAATGAAACAGGATGTTGTGAGTTCTTGTGTGAACCTTATTCACATGGTTTGTCTTCACTTGCCAACGAGGATTGCTTCCGCGAAGAAGTGCTTCGTCAACGTGATAAGATGAAACAGATGTTTGGTAAAGAACCGAAAGTGTTCCGCAATTCTAGTCTGATTTATTCTGATGAAATTGGTGGCTTGGTAGCTTCTATGGGTTTTAAGGGGATGTTAACGGAAGGTGCTAAACATGTGTTGGGATGGAAGAGTCCGCATTATGTCTATCACTGTAATCAAGCTCCCAGTCTTAAGCTTTTGTTGAGAGATTTCAAACTTTCTGACGATATCAGCTTGCGTTTTTCCAATTCGGATTGGGCGGAATATCCTTTGTTCGCTGATAAATATATTAATTGGATCGATGCATTACCGCAAGAAGAACAAGTAATTAATATCTTCATGGAATTGAGTGCACTTGGTATGGCTCAACCGTTATCTTCTAATATTCTTGAATTCTTGAAAGCGTTGCCGGAATGCGCAAAGGCTAAGGGAATCACTTTCTCTACACCGACAGAAATTGTAACGAAGTTGAAATCAGTGTCACAGCTTGATGTTGCATATCCGATGTCATGGGTAGATGAAGAAAGAGATACTAGTTGTTGGCTAGGTAATGTTATGCAACGCGAGGCTTTCAATAAATTGTATAGTGTAGCTGAACGTGTGCATTTGTGTGACGACCGTCGTATCAAACAGGATTGGGATTATTTGCAGGCTAGCAATAACTTCCGTTTCATGACAACGAAGAATAATGGTATGTGGCTGAATCGTGGGATCTATGATTCTCCTTATGATGCTTTCACCAACTATATGAATATTCTGGGTGACTTTATCAAACGGGTAGATGCACTATATCCTGCTGATGTAGACAGTGAAGAATTAAATTCTTTGTTGACTACAATTAAGAACCAGGGAGATGAGATTACCGAGTTGGAAAAAGAAGTGGCTAAATGGCAGGCAAAAGCAGAAGCGGCAAAGAAAACGACAGTCAAAAAGGCTGCTGATGCTAAAGAACCGGCAGTAAAAGAGAAAGCTGTTGCTAAATCAAAGCCTGCTGCAAAGAAAGCTGAAGCTAAGAAAGCAGTTGCGGAGCCGAAGAAGGCTACAGGTAAAGCTAAAAAGGCTGCTGCTAAGTAGAAGAATAAGAAATTATTATGTTTATTATATTGGGACCGTGAGTGAGATAAAATCAAACTCACGGTTTTTTGTGTGGATTAAGTCGAAACCTTTGTTGGCAGATATTCTTCTGCAAGATAGTAACACCATCCGATAAAATAGTAACGCTATTTGATAACGATACCGTTAATACCCCAAGCATATACCGTTATTATTATGAAATTATTCTATCTGACTTTTCTATAAATATCTTATAAAACAACAGCGCAGATTACTCAATGTAACCTGCGCTGTTGTTTTATAAGATTTCAACTATTTCTTATTTTGATTTTGTTCCAAAGTTTGTAGAAACAACTTCAAGTTTCAATTTGTATTTATCTTGTTCTTCTTTAGGTAAAGAAGTATTTGTGGCATTTGTACCTCCCTTTAAGCGCGCATAGCCAGGTTTCAGGTCATGTTGTATGCTAATAACATTGCTCGAAGAACCATAATAGCTATTACTTGAGGAAGCATCTGTGGTTACAAGTACTGGAATAAGTATGAATTTGTTCCAATCACTATATTTTTCCCATTCTTCAATAGTATTAACCTCTTGAGTGTCTGTTTCACCTTCGGAGTTAGTTATTGGGAGAGTTATCGTCCCACTCTTGAGTTTCTTTTCTGCTTCTTCTCGTTCTCCATCTGCTAAACAATCATTAATCATTTGAGTAATGTTGTTGAATGTATATTGAGTAAAGCTAGTAGTAGGATTAAATAGAGATGAAGTTATACCATCACTAAGTTGATTATCTTTAAAGAAACTATCTTTATATTTTTTACGTATTAATAGAACATTCTTAGGAGTAGACATGCCAAACTTCTTGTCACTGGTTTCATTATAGATAGGAATTCCTAATTTAACCGCATTTAAAGTGTCTCCTTGGAGCTTTTCTGCTATTTGGCTAACAGGAAGAGTTAACTGTGTAAAGATGCCAGCCGGGCTTTTTAAGTAAGTCCATTTAGGCTCATTTATACATTCCTGAATTTTTTCTGTATCATTCTCCAATCGGTTGGCTTGAATAACTTCGCGGGTAGATGTGAATGAACGTCCGCTGTATATAACAGAGTCTTTTCCGGCAGATGTGTGTAGTAGACCACCTGTTATGCTATCTCTTGCATGCTCCAAAAATGCTACATCCATTTGCATGGAACTAGTGTAGAGGATAGTACCGTCTCCATAGTCGCTTTTTACATACACTCCGGGAAATATACTTTGAAATTTCTTATATAGATCTTCTGTACGTCCTCCTTCTAAAAGTTTCAGTCCCAAATCCTGTGTTCTAGTCTGATCCAATGTAATTTTAATATAAGGAGTATATGTTGAAAGATTACGTATAGAATCACTAATAGATAAATCAACTGCTGTATAAGATTTACTCCCTAATAAACTTGTCGTATTATCATAATATTCTGTAGGGTTGATATTGGTATAATAAGCATCTGGATCTTCGTACCAATATTTGTTTCCTTTTTCTTATCTAATACATACATACTTAGTCGGCAAGCTGTTAATGAATCTCCAAAATAACTGTCATACCAAAGATAAATATTGATTTGGCAATTACCAATAGGATTTCCATTATCATCTTTAATGATGGTGTAGTTACCAGATACACCTTCTGCCACATTCTCGAAATTTGTCATCATCTTTCCAGTACCACTTTCAGTGGTTCCAGAAAAAGCTGCGGGGAAAGTCATTCCTTCGGGACAGTTAAGTTGCGCCAAGAAACCTGCCTGATAAGTTCCGAATGTTTCATCAGTGAACTTTCCTACATACCCCACATTGGTCATTGCATATATCTTACCGGCATGAACGGATTCGGTAGTTACATCAAATGTAGATAGCTTTCCATTGATATTTTGGTCGCTTCCCGGAAACATTCCCAATCCCAGTCCGGCAGTGTTGTCATCACAACCCCAAAAGGTGATTGCCAGTAAAGCTATTAAGGCGTATTTTGCTTTCATGATCGTCGTATCTTGATTTTTTATTCTTCTTCGTTTGCAGTGGCTTCCCATACTTTATCGTAGAACTCGTTGCAGGCATCCGCATAGTTTTCCGGGTTCTGGTAGTCAAGTACCAATTTGCCAGATTGGCGGGCATATTCAATAATAGACTCGTCTACCTTTTCACTGTTTTGTATTACTCCGTCCGAATAGTCAACAGCGAGTTTGCAAAGAGCGGCGTAGTCTACCGGTTCCTTCAAATCACCTAAATCTTTCTTGGTAATACCTTTCAGCATCAGTTTTGTTGCGAAATCGTCGCTAAGTGTACTCTTGAAATCATCTTCATAAACAGAGAATACCACTTTAGCGTCGCGGAAAGAAGGTTCGTCTTTATAGGCTTTCTTAATATAAAGAGGAGCTAAAGCTGTCATCCAGCCATGACAGTGAATGACATCAGGACACCAGCGGAGCTTTTTCACTGTTTCCAATACACCGCGTGCATAGAAAATGGCACGGCTATCATTATCATCATATTCTATACCATTTTCATCCGTTGTCTGCATCCGATTCTGGAAATAGTCATCGTTATCGATGAAATATACCTGCATGCGTGCGGATTGGATAGAAGCAACTTTTATAATCAAGGGGTGGTCAGTATCATCGATAATCAGGTTCATACCAGAGAGGCGGATCACTTCGTGCAGTTGATTTCTGCGCTCATTGATATTTCCCCATTTAGGCATAAAGGTTCTGATTTCACGGCCTTTTTCTTGTATCGCCTGTGGAAGGTTTCTACCTATATTGGCCATTTCGGATTCTGAAACGTAAGGTGTAATCTCTTGAGTAATAAATAAAACTTTATTCGCCTTTGTCATAATAACAATAGTTCACTATAATATTCTGCAAAGATACGAAAAAAAAGACATATTAAATAAGATATTCTTTCTTTATGTGGCAAATATTAGTTTATTTTGCAGAGTTTTTGCAAACGAGTAAAACATAAACCAATTGACGAAAATGAAAGTAGTGCACACTATCAAGGACTTACAGGCAGAATTGACTGCCCTAAGAGCCCAAGGTAAAAAGGTGGGACTGGTTCCTACAATGGGTGCTTTACATGCGGGACATGCATCTCTGGTAAAGCGCAGCGTAAGTGAGAATGGTGTAACTGTTGTGAGTGTTTTTGTGAATCCCACACAGTTTAACGATAAAAATGACTTGGAGAAATATCCGCGTACATTGGATGCAGATTGTCGTTTGTTGGAAGAATGCGGGGCGGATTTCGCTTTTGTTCCTTCAGTTAGCGAAATGTATCCGGAACCGGATACTCGTCAATTTAGCTATGCACCATTGGATACGGTGATGGAAGGAGCTTTCCGTCCGGGACATTTTAACGGTGTTTGCCAAATTGTCAGCAAACTGTTTGATGCTGTACTGCCGGATCGGGCATATTTCGGAGAGAAAGACTTCCAGCAGTTAGCGATTATTCGTGAAATGGTTCGGCAATTGAAATATAATCTTGAAATTGTAGGTTGTTCAATTGTACGTGAGGAAGACGGACTGGCATTGAGTAGCCGGAACAAACGTTTATCTGCAGAAGAACGTGAAAATGCTTTAAATATTTCTCGCACCTTATTTAAAAGTCGTAACTTTGCAGCCACTCATACAGTGAGCGAGACGCAAAAGATGGTTGAAGATGCGATTGAAGCTGCTCCGGGTTTGCGTATGGAGTATTTTGAGATCGTAGACGGAAACACATTGCAGAAAATTAGTAATTGGGAAGATACTTCCTATGCGGTGGGATGCATCACAGTGTTCTGTGGAGAAGTCCGGCTGATTGATAACATTAAATATAAAGAATAACTAAAAAGACGAAACCTTATGATGATTGAAGTGTTGAAGTCGAAAATTCATTGTGCACGTGTCACAGAGGCAAATCTGAACTACATGGGTAGTATCACGATTGATGAAGACCTGCTGGATGCTGCAAACATGATTCCGGGAGAGAAAGTGTATATTGCTGATAATAACAACGGTGAACGCTTTGAAACCTACATTATCAAAGGTGAACGCGGTTCGGGCAAAATTTGTCTGAATGGTGCTGCTGCCCGCAAGGTGCAACCGGATGATATTGTGATAATCATGTCTTATGCATTGATGGATTTTGAGGAAGCCAAGTCGTTTAAACCGGCTGTAATTTTCCCTGATCCTGCGACGAACAAAGTGGTAAAGTAGAAAGTATCTTTGATATTTGAATAAGAAAAGCCCCGTTTTACATTTCGTAAACGGGGCTTTTCTTATTCTGTTTTTTATGCCGGGGATGATCGGTGTTCTACCCACATATGAGTTGGCTTTAGCCCACCTCTCGATAAACTTCCGCCCACGTGTCAGATGTAGTTATCCCACGTGTTAGGGAAGTTTAGCCCGGGTGTTAATAAGCGGCAGTTAGTTGCCGGCGTTTGTTTTCAGTTGTTCATTCATGGCAGTGGCAGCTTTACGGCCATCACCCATCGCCAGAATTACAGTAGCTCCGCCGCGAACGATGTCGCCACCTGCGTAAATCATCGGGATAGAAGATTCCATATTGTCATTTACTGCGATAGTTCCTTTTCGTCCTAATTCCAGTCCTTTGATAGAGCTTGGAACAATCGGGTTAGGAGATACCCCAACGCTGACAATGGCCAGGTCTATATCGATTGTTTCTGTTGCTCCCGGGATAGCTATAGGGCTACGACGTCCGGAAGCATCCGGTTCTCCTAATTCCATCTTTTGCAGAATAACCTGTTTTACGCAACCTTGTTCATCAGCAATATATTCGATAGGATTATGCAGAGTGAGGAATTCAACTCCTTCTTCTTTGGCATGTTTTACTTCTTCGATACGTGCCGGCATTTCTTCTTCCGAACGACGATAGATAATAATAGCACGTTCAGCGCCAAGACGTTTTGCTGTACGGACAGAGTCCATAGCTGTGTTACCACCACCGATTACTGCCACATTCTTACCGAAAGCTACCGGAGTGTCCGAATCTTCGCTGGCGGCATCCATTAAATTGACACGGGTGAGGTATTCATTTGAAGACATGATATTGATGGAGTTCTCTCCCGGGATATTCATAAAGTTTGGCAGTCCGGCACCGGAAGCCACGAATATTCCTTTGAAACCTTCCGCTTTCAAGTCTTCTACACCGATAGTCTTTCCTACAATACAGTCTTTGATGAAGTTAACGCCCATCTTGCCAAGATTGTCGATTTCTACATCTACAATCTTGTTTGGCAAACGGAATTCGGGAATACCGTATTTCAATACACCTCCAATTTCATGCAACGCTTCGAATACAGTTACATCATATCCATATTTAGCCATGTCTCCGGCAAATGCCAATCCTGCAGGTCCTGAACCGATAACTGCTATTTTGATACCATTTTTCTCTGCAATGACAGGTACGGAGATTTGTCCGCTTTCGCGTTCATAATCAGCTGCAAAACGTTCCAGATAACCGATAGCTACCGGCTTTTCATTCATTTTCAGATGAATACATTTTGATTCGCACTGTTTCTCTTGCGGGCACACACGACCGCAAACAGCCGGAAGCGCACTTGTTTCTTTCAATGTTTTGGCAGCTTCGAGGAATTCGCCGCGTTCGATATTCTTAATGAAGCGGGGAATATCAATGCCTACCGGGCAGCCTTCCATACATCCCGGATTAGCACAATCGAGACAACGTTTGGCTTCTGTAACAGCCTGTTCTGCTGTTAATCCTTGATTAACTTCCTCTTTACGGCTATGTGAACGGTATTCAGCATCGAGTTCATTCATCTCTACACGAGGAATGGCTGTACGTTCTTTGGGTTTCATGGATTTACGTAACTCCTGCCTCCAAGCAGCATTACGACTTTTTTCATCGATTTCTTTGGTTGCTTCACATTCCGATTCCAGCTTATGCATTTCTTCGCGTTCGATATTCTTGAACGCACCCATACGTTTCAGCATTTCGTCGAAATTCACCTGGTGACCGTCGAATTCCGGACCGTCTACACAAACGAACTTTGTTTTTCCTCCCACAGTGATACGGCAAGCACCGCACATACCTGTTCCGTCCACCATGATCGTATTTAGCGAAACATCTGTCGGAATTTCATATTTTTTAGTCAGCAAGCAAACAAATTTCATCATGATGGCAGGGCCGATAGCGAAACATTTGTCTACTTTCTCACGTTTGATAACTTCTTCTACACCTTCTGTCACCAGACCTTTACGACCGTAAGAACCGTCGTCCGTCATGATAATTACTTCGTCAGAGCTTTCACGCATTTCTTTTTCCAAGATGATAAGGTCTTTATTGCGTCCAGCCAATACGGTGATAACACGGTTGCCGGCAGCCTTCAAAGCCTGTACGATAGGAAGCATCGGAGCCACACCTACACCACCACCAGCGCAGACTACTGTTCCGAATTTCTCTATATGGGTAGCTTGTCCGAGTGGGCCTACTACGTCAGTAATAGATTCGCCTTCATTCAGCTCGCAGAGACGGGTAGAAGAAAGCCCGACTTCCTGTACTACCAGAGTAATGGTGCCCTTTTTCAGGTCGGAACCTGCGATAGTCAATGGCATACGTTCTCCTTTTTCGCCTACACGTACGATGACGAAGTGTCCGGCCTTACGAGATTTAGCAATTAAAGGAGCTTCAATTTCAAATTTGAATACTTTTTCAGAAAAGCGTTCCTTGCTAATGATTTTGTTCATTATCTAATTAATTTGTTGTTTTTATTACGTAACTGCTATCAGAATGATATAAATTTTGGCAAAGATACAGCTAATTTACGAAATATAAAAGAAAAGCCACTCTTTTGATGAGTGGCTTTTTATATACGGTACTTTTATTAGTCTGTCATGTCAAATATTAGTCTATCATGTCAAAACCGCAATACGGAACCAATGCTTTCGGTATTCTGATACCTTCCGGAGTTTGGTTGTTTTCAAGTAGGGCGGCAACGATACGTGGCAATGCTAATGCTGAACCGTTTAATGTATGGCAGAGCTCGGTTTTCTTTTCTGCATTACGGTAACGGCATTTCAGACGATTGGCTTGGTAGGTATCGAAATTGGATACGGAACTTACTTCCAACCAACGTTTCTGTGCCTCTGAATATACTTCGAAGTCGAAGCAAAGGGCAGCGGTGAAGCTCATATCACCACCACAGAGGCGGAGGATACGATACGGAAGTTCCAGTTTTTGCAACAGACCTTCTACGTGGTCGAGCATTTCCTGATGAGATTGTTTGGAGTGTTCCGGTTTATCAATACGAACCAATTCTACTTTGGAGAATTCGTGCAGACGATTCAGTCCGCGTACATCTTTACCATAGGAACCAGCTTCACGACGGAAACATTGTGTATAGGCGCAATTCATGATTGGCAACTGTTTTTCTTCCAAAATCACATCACGGTAGATGTTGGTTACAGGCACTTCTGCTGTCGGGATCAGATATAAATCATCTACTTCGCAATGATACATTTGTCCTTCTTTGTCAGGAAGCTGTCCTGTACCATAACCGGAAGCAGCGTTAACTACTGTCGGTGGCATGATTTCAGTATATCCGGATTTGCGTGCCTCGTCCAGGAAGAAGTTGATAAGAGCGCGTTGGAGTTGTGCGCCTTTACCTTTATATACAGGGAAACCTGCACCTGTGATTTTTACACCCAGGTCGAAGTCTATTAAATCATATTTCTTAGCCAGTTCCCAGTGAGGAAGTGCATCTTTAGGAAGTTCAGTTTCCATACCTCCCATTTTTTCTACTACGTTATCTTCAGCGCCTACACCTTCGGGCACACTGTCGTAAGGAATGTTAGGAATGGTATAAAGTACATTCTGCATATCTGTTGCAGCCTGTGTCATGGTGGCGTCTAATACTTTGTTACCTTCTTTTAGTTCGGCAACGCGGGCACGTGCAGTTTCAGCTTCCTCTTTCTTGCCCTCTTTCATCAGTTGACCGATGGTGCGTGAAAGCGAGTTAACCTCTGCCAGATTTTTATCTAATTCATTTTGTGTGCTACGTCTCTTGTCGTTAAGAGCGATCACTTGATCGATCGTTTCCTTTGCATTTTTGAAATGCTTCTTTTCCAGTCCGCGGAGTACCGCCTCTGTGTTTTCTGTAATTTGTTTAATGGTAAGCATATCTATACTTTTTATGAACTTTCTTATTTAAGGCTACAAAGATAAAGAAAAACGAATAATCAAGCAAGTATATGTGTATTATCTGATACATATATGCATATCAAATACACATTTTATGAGGGAAATCTTAGTTAGGTGCTGATACAATGAAGTGAATTAGATATAAAAAGAAAGGAGATGTAATCCATTGGATTACATCTCCTTCTCTTAAATATTTTCAGTTGTGCAATTATGCCTCGGTAGCAGGAACAACAGAAACATATCTTCTGTCTTCTTTGCCAACTTTGAAGCTAACTGTACCATCTACTAAAGCGAAAAGAGTGTGGTCTTTACCCATTCCGATGTTTTCACCCGGGTGGAATTCAGTACCTCTTTGACGAACGATGATGTTACCTGCTTTGCAAGCTTCGCCACCAAATATCTTAACGCCTAATCTTTTACTTTGTGATTCGCGGCCGTTCTTAGAACTACCGACACCTTTCTTATGTGCCATTTCTTCTTACTTTTTAATTGATTAAGCTACTACTTCTGTAATTGTTAATTCAGTGAACTGTTGACGGTGACCGTTCAGTTTTCTGTGTCCTTTTCTTCTTTTCTTGTGGAAAACAAGAACTTTGTCGCCTTTAACCAAGTTTGAAACAACCTGGCAAACAACTTTAGCGCCTTCTACGGTAGGAGCACCTACTGTTACGTTTCCGTCTTTGTCTACCAAAAGAACTTTTTCAAATTCTACTGTTGAACCGTTTTCTGCACCTTCGATGTGGTGAACGAACAACTTTTGACCAGCTTCTGCTTTAAATTGCTGACCGTTAATCTCTACAATTGCGTACATCTTATATATAAATGTATAAGTTAGCTCCGGCGGGTGGTCTTTAATCACTTAAAGAACTCTTTATCGAACCCGTTGCGGAATAATCGGGCACAAAAGTACTATTTTTATTCGTTCCCGACAAATATTTCTTTTATTTTTTATAGGAGATAAAATGATTACGGCAAATAAATGAGCGTTTTAGCTCTCATTGTAGCCTATTGGACTAATTCTCCTAAATTCTGCATAATGATTTTGTGTGGATAAACACGAAGTTCTTCTGCTGTTGTCATTCCGTTCAGCACACCTGCAAAATCGACTCCTGCATTCTGCGCTGTTTCGGCATCTACGGTGCTATCTCCAATATATAATGTTTCTTCGGGGCTACTTCCTAGATGTTCCAATGCAAATTTAACTCCTTCCGGCGAAGGTTTCGGTGCTTTTACATCTTCTCCTCCCACTACTATATCAAGAAAATTTTCAGGCAGATATTCTTCCAGATAACTCAATATCCGGAAACGATACTTGGTAGAGATAATTCCGACACGGGCACCCCGTTTCTTCAATTCTTTCAGCGTAGACAATGTGTCGGGGAAAAGACGGGTATTTACATTCATGTGTACATCAGCTTCCAGTCTGTACTCCTGCCGGAAGGCCTCCAGCTGTGCCGGGTCGGTAATTCCGGTAAGGATACTGAATGATTCTTCTAATGTTTTGCCGATTGTACGCTTGATAGCTTCATCAGTAACGGTTAAATACTGATGCCGGGTAAGCACAATTCTGAAACACTTAACGATACCACGCGACGAATCGGCTAGTGTGTAGTCGAAATCGAATAAATAGGTTTTGTAGTTCATTGGGGAAAACTTTTCCGCAAAAGTACTAAATACTTTTCTTATTTCACAGCTTCTACTGTGTATCCTTGTCTTTTTAGTAAGTTTAATAATCCTTTTTCTCCGGGGAGGTGCAGGGCGCCTACTGCGACAAAAGTCGGGGCAGCCTTCATGATTGCCGGTAGTTTTTCAGCCCACGCTTTATTACGGTTGTAAATCATAGCATCTTCTTCGCCGGGAAGTGCGTCACATTGATCACCTTTACGCTCTTCGCTGATTTTGAGCATGGTGTTCAGATCTTGTTTCATGTAGGCGTTTGTGAGCCTTTTCAGATTTTCTACTTCAGTCTCTATATGGTTAAGAGTGCACATCAATAGTTGTGCTTGCCGTTGTAGTGAACTGCCATTGAAAAGCAGGTTGAATTGGAATTCTGCAGTTTCCAGTCCGTCCACCTTTTTTCCGTTTTGGATGGCTTGGCTCTGAAAGAATGTGTCGAGTTGCTCTTGCGGGTTGAATTTCCCTATATGTTTTACGTAAGCCATCACCACTACATTATTTAATAAGAAGGCAGGCTTTAGCTTCGGAGCCATATTTAAATCTACCATCAGGTTTTCTTTGCAGAATTTATTAGCAGTCTCAAAGTCTTTCGGAGAAAGGAGAGAGTTCAGCGTGGTATCACTTTCAATCATCATTGCCTTTTGCATCTTTCCCATGGTGGCGGGCGATTTCATTTCCGACATTTTCATCTCTCCATATACTTGTTGGGTTTCATTCATAGCCTTTTTAAGTCCGGCAATGCTGTCCATGATGCTGAACGGTGCCAGATGGTGAGTGCCTATGATGTAGGACGGTTGGTTCAGTCCGTTGCCGGACACTTTCCATAAAAGCTGTGCATTGGCGCTGAATGCCACGCAAATAAATAGAACTGCTCCGATGAATGATTTCATAATTTTATATCATTAGAAGTTGATAATTAACGTATCCTGCCGCCGCTTATCCAGTGTTTGCTATAATAGTTCTCGTTCAAGTTGCTGACGATCACTCCTTTACTGGTGCTGGAATGGATAAACTTTCCGTTTTTGAGGTAAATGCCTACATGAGCTACTTTATTTTTTGAACGGCTGCTGGTGAAGAATACCAAGTCTCCTTCCCGGAGATTCCGCTTGGCGACTTTATTACTTTCTTTTTTCAGATCTTCCGTGTTACGCGGCACTTGGGTGCGGTATACCTTACGATACACTTGATAAACTAATCCCGAACAGTCGGCTCCTCGTTTCGAATCACCTCCACCACGATAGGGAACCCCTATCCAGTCGGCTGCTTCCAGATAGAGCTTATGGTTATCCTCCATATTGATATCTACCCCCAACAATATAGAAGCCCGCGCCAATGCTTGATAATCCAGCCGGGGCGCGGAAGTGCGGCAGGAACTAAGGCTGGCAACCAGTCCTAATAAAAGGACGAATTGCAGGAAGTATCTTTTCTTTCTATCAGGTTTCTTTATACTAGACTTATGGGTATCAGACTTTTCTGTTATATATCTCATCATAATTAGTTTATGCAATAATTTTGGTAAGGATGAATACTTACTATTCATTATTTTATCATTCCCTATTTACCGTTTACTCTTCTTCTACATTAAAATAATCCTCCAGTTCTTTCTCTGCGGAGTTGTCCTCGTTGATAATATCCCGGATGATGACACCGTGTTCCAATAAAGCGATCCTCGGACATACATCTACGGTATGATTGAGGTTGTGACTGGATATAATAACCGTAGCTTGATGCTCCTCATTATATTTCTTGAGCAGATGTTTGATGATAGACTGAGAACTTGGATCGAGGAAGTTGAACGGTTCGTCCAGTATCAGTAATTGCGGGTAATGAAGCATGGCAGAAATAATTCCGATCTTTTGCTTATTACCTGCGGAGTAGTTGCGGATTAGCTTCTTGTGCCCGATCACTTCTCCACTCATAAAACGTTCGAAAGGAATCAGACGTTCGTCCACTTCTTCTTTCTTTAGTCCGTACATCTTTCCGATGAAATAGAAATATTCTTCCGGAGTGAGATAATCAATCAGAAAACCATCGTCAATGAAAGCACCGGTAATGCTTTTCCAGTCTTCGCTTTGGCTGACATCAATATCATTAATAATCACCTTACCATCGTCTGCTTTTAGCAGATCCAGCATGATTCGGAAGAGAGTTGTTTTACCGGCACCGTTGTTTCCCACCAATCCGAGCATATCGCCTTGATTGATTTCGTAGTGTTCTATGTCTACGGCAATCTTCTCACCGAAATTCTTTTTAAGTTTGTCAATGATAATCATGATCTTCAATGTTTATATGGTTAATGATTCATGAGCGTTTATTGGCGGCTGTCTCTGAAGCCTTCCATGTTTTCGTATCGCCGTTTCATGAAACGATGATATACATTTTTAATCCATAAAGGAGAAGTCAGGGTAAATCCGAGACCGACAACTAACAGAATTATGTAAGTGATTGTTTCACCTAAAAATGCATTTAATAGACTGTATAAGATGAGAGGCACACCAAAAGCCGCGAAATTAACCACCATCTGTATAGCACTATTCGTTTGTCGGCTTGCCACTTTCTCGTTTAAGGGTACCGTCTGTTTGTTGTAGACAGCCAGTTGGAAAAAACAGAAATAAATAAAGCCGATGGTATAGAAAAACCAGGCGAAGGCGCCCAGTAAAGTGAGTTTATTCATGATGATGGCGGGAATCATGAGTATGAAAGGTATGATTTCACCAATACTGTATGTGTAATATTTGGCTTTCAGCAGACTCATAATTGATTCTTTACGAGACATCAGGCCATCAATGTAATTGCCTTCGAAGGACATAATCTGTGAAAGGATAATCATTCCGAATACGGCAAAGTTGTATACACAGATGAAGGAAGTCATGAAATTGCCGTCGTAGACACTGGAAAAGCTAAGTGCAACGGAGAAAGCCACCACTACAATAGCGATATTGCGTAATGCACCTTTACAGCGGCGGTTGCGTAAAAGCATTTTCAGTTCCAATCTCATATATTCGCCAACTTCCCCGTAGCGTTCGAAGAATTTATATTCGGAGACATGCTTAATCTGACTATCTTCTACTTTTGCCAGCTCTGCATAGATAAGTCCGGACATGATCTTGCGGTTAACCAGCCATAAAATGGCAATCATAAGTATGGTGCCGAGAAAATATAGAATGTTGCCCTGTATATATCCGTCTCCCAGATCCATGAAAAAATAGAAGAGGGGGCTATCTTCGGGAATGAAAAGAAGGCAGCCTATTCCACCGTAGAAAGCGATAGGTAATAGAATCCACCAAATACGTTCGTTGATAAGAGTGCGGCAAAGCAAGTACCAGTAATTATTGGCAATAATCAATAGCAAGATACCGATAAGATAGGTGATGACACCGGAGATACCGAAAAACTTGGTAATAGTGATGAAGGAAAAAGGGACAAACAGAAACAACCAGAACAGGTTGAACAGACTTAGTCCCGAGCGGATTAGTAAAAAGTCGATGACACGAATTCGTTTAACCGGCAGCAGGAGGTAAGGTTTTACCTCCTGTGTCGGTGTTTTTTGAAACGGAACACGCAACAGAAAGTCCAGTGCCAGGATAAAGATCAGAACCACTGCGTTCATCACATGATATGGTTCCCGGTTGGGAACCATATCAGAAAATCCGAACGCGAACGTCGTACCGAAGAATATCAGGTAACCGGCCCAGAATGCGCCCATGACATAACCGAGTATTTTAGCAACTTTGTTCTTTTCATACATCGGATGCCGTTTGGCGGCAAGCCTTCCATGTTTGCGTAATTCGTTGAATATCATCATTCAGTAGATATACTAGAGAATTTTTATTTGTTTTCTTCCGGCACGGTCATGATGACTTGAATTTCGTTGTTCTGTTTCAGCAAATTGGCGAGGAAGTCTTGCACTTCTTTCGCTGTGATGCTGTTGACCAACTTTTCATAGTCTTTGGTATTATCCACACCCGTGTAGAGGTATTCGTCCATATTATTAAGCCAGTAGCCGTTTTCTTTCTGGGCGTCTTTATACTTCTTCAGCATATATTCTTTGATCTTCTGCATGTGCTCGGCAGACGGACCTTCTTTTGCCATTTTGTGAAGTTGTTCTACAACAACAGCAGACAGTTTATCTTTCTTGGCAGGGTCAGTTTGGAATACAATCTGAAGAACAAGCTCCTCTTTCGGGTATTTACCAAGGCTTCCGTTACAGCTTACACCGTATGTACCTCCTTCTTTTTCACGGATTTCAGCAGTGTAAACCAAATCCAGAGCCTGATCTAAGAAGCTAAGCAGGACATTGTTGCGCAAGTCATATTTGCAAGTGCCGCTATAAAGGAACATGATGGTAGCCATTGGAGTTTCCTGTGCCTTTGCAAATACATTTTTGATCTCTCCCTTGCGGATATCCATCTTGTTATCTTTGAAAGTCTCTTTACGGTTGATAGATGGCAGACCTCCCAGATATTTGGCGATTAACGGTTTCATTGTAGCCAAGTCTACGTTTCCTACCAGAAAGAAAGTGAAATCACTAGCATCTTTGTAGCGGTCTTTGTACATTTCAAGAATACGGTCATAGTCGATCTGGTCTACCATGTTTTCCTTCATTCTGATGGCACGCGGATGGTGACCGTATAGTACACTTGTAACTGTGTCACTGAAAGCAGTCATCGGATTAGCGTCCGCATTTTGAAGTTCGGCTTTCAGACGGTTCTTGTAAGATTCGAATGCTTCCATTATCCTTACGCGGAGATGTGAAAGTCAGATAAGTAAGCTGCATCATTGTCTCAAAGTCTTTCGGAGCACAACTACCGGAAACAGTTTCCGTAGTGTTGCCGATACCCGCACCTACGTTTGCACGTTTGCCGGCTAAAGCTTTACCCAGATCCACTTTGCTGAAATTACCGATTCCACCTACCAGAGCTACTCCGTTTAATTGAGAGATATTGATAATTTCTTCGTTCGGGAATACGCTGGTACCACCGAAGCTTACACCTTTCATTACAATCTGGTCAGCCTTGAAATCAGTAGGCTTCACATATACAGTTACGCCGTTGGAAAGCACCAACTTAGTCGTATCATAAATATCACCAGCTTTTTCAGAAACAATCTTGCCACCTTTAATATCTTCAGAGATCAGCGGTTCGTTAGAAACTTTATCTTCATAAGGTTTCAGATCGAATGACTTCATTTGTTTCAATAAAGCAGCAATTTCTTCTTTAGTAGGATATTTAGCGCCTTCTTTTTCCGGACCGGCCAGTAAAACCACCTGATTGTTGTCAGTGATTAGTTGTTGCATCACCTGATTGACAGCTTCTACAGGGATATTCGGAGCCAGTTTGTTTACCAGTGTATATTCAACTTCGATTCCCGGAATCGGTTCTTTTTCAAGGAAATTGTTAACGTATTCGTTGACGTAAGAACTACTTTTAGTCTTTTCACGTTCGTTGTAAGCAGATTCTACGGCTTGCAGATAGTTGGCGCGTGCGCGTTCATATTCTGATGCGGTAAATCCGAAGCGGCGTGCACGTTCAGCTTCTTCCAAAACTGTTTTCATTGCTAAATCGATGCCGTCTATTTTGCTGCTTGCATCAAGTGCGAGTGCTTCTTTAGTCTTGGCAAGGAAATAGTTTCCAT
This sequence comes from Bacteroides sp. BFG-637, assembly GCF_024793605.1. NCBI lineage: Bacteria > Pseudomonadati > Bacteroidota > Bacteroidia > Bacteroidales > Bacteroidaceae > Bacteroides > Bacteroides sp. BFG-637. Next base: position 3,366,909 of record NZ_JANUPD010000002.1, read on the forward strand.
ATTCTGCGCTTGCACTAGTGAAAGGAGGATTAGCAGTTTGGCGGAGTTCGTTCAAACGGTTGTTCAGCATATTCATAGCCATGCTGACCATATACTGGGTAGCATAATAAGCAATGGTATTTTTCAAAGAATCCGGTGTAGCGTCTTGTTTGAAGAAGATGTTTACATAAGGATTCTTCACTTCCTTGTCTGTGCCGATATAGATAAGCGGTTCCTGATTATCTGCCACTGGATAGTAGATACGTTTGGCCGGGTTTACAGGAGCTTTTACATCTGCGAATACCTTTTTCAGTTTGGCTTCAATTTCATCTACATTGATATCACCTACAATAACGATTCCTTGCAAGTCCGGACGATACCATTTCGCATAATAATCGCGGATATCCTGATAAGGGAAGTTGTTGATAACATCAATGCTTCCGATAGGCATACAGTCTGAATATTTAGAATCCGGATATAGAGTAGACTGTGCATCAGTCATGATGCGAAGCATACCACTGTTGCGGCTTCTCCATTCTTCGCGGATAACACCACGTTCTTTGTCAATTTCCTTGTCGGCAAGGTTGATAGCATTCGACCAGTCATGAAGGATCAGCAGACAAGAGTCTACCACGTTTATATTTTCAGTCGGTACGTTGCTGATGTTGTACACCGTCTGGTCGACGCTGGTATATGCATTCAGGTTCGTGCCGAATTTGATACCTTTCGTTTCGCACCAGGGCACGATGCCAAGTCCGGTTTCATCACCCGGGAAGTGCTTTGTGCCATTAAAAGCCATGTGCTCCAGAAAGTGAGCCAGACCACGTTGTTGCGGTTCCTCAAGAATAGAACCTACTTTCTGGGCGATGTAGAATTCAACTCGTTTTTCGGGAAGGGCATTGTGGCGAATGTAATAGGTAAGCCCGTTGTCTAGTTTACCGATGCGGACATTCTTGTCTACAGGTAACTCTTGCATGGGTTGTGCAAGTACGAGCTGGAAATTGCAGCATATAAAAAGGACTGCAATAAATAATCCACGTAATAAATGTTTCATGTTCTATTTAGTTTAAATAAATATTTCTGTGTTATTTGTCGTTGTGTTTGGTTGTAAATCACAAATAGACAGGGAAAAGAGTTATTTTATAGCTTCCCGTATCTTGACTAGCTTAGTTAACAGTCCTTCCAGGAGGTCTAACTTTAGCATATTGGCACCATCGCTTTTTGCCACGGCAGGGTTTTCATGCGTTTCGATGAATATTCCGTCGGCACCTACGGCGATACCTGCTTTGGCGACAGTTTCTATCAACTGCGGCATTCCTCCCGTTACCCCACTGGTCTGGTTGGGTTGCTGCAAGGAGTGAGTGACATCCAGAATCACCGGATAGCCGAATGATTGCATTTCGGGGATACCACGATAGTCCACAACAAGATCCTGATAGCCGAAAGTTGTTCCGCGTTCGGTAAGCATCACATTCTTGTTTCCGGCTTCCACCACTTTGTCGGCAGCAAACTGCATTGCCAGCGGTGAAAGGAACTGTCCTTTCTTGATGTTAATCGTTTTTCCGGTTTTGGCTGCGGCAACCAACAAGTCGGTCTGGCGACAAAGAAAAGCCGGGATTTGAAGTATGTCCACGTATTCGGCTGCCATTGCAGCTTCATCTGCGGTATGGATATCGGTTACGGTAGGGACTCCGAAAGTCTCATGTACTTTTTTCAATACTTTGAGTGCTTTCTCATCGCCAATGCCGGTAAACGAATCCAGACGTGAGCGGTTTGCCTTGCGGTAAGAACCTTTGAATACATAAGGAATTTGCAGTGCTTCGGTGATCTTTACTACTCGTTCGGCAATGCGCATTGCCATTTCTTCACCTTCTATCACACACGGACCGGCCAACAGGAAAAAGTTGCCGGTGGGGTTGTTCTTAAGTTCTATCATACTTAACTACTATTATAAGTTTATTTTCAGGCACGGATTACGCGGATTACACGGTTCTTGCAGATACTGTAAATTACACTGTTCTTGCCAATTCGGTTATATTAAGAAAACCGTGTAATCCGCGTAATCCGTGCCTAATTATATTTAATTTGGAATAATAAGCGTTGTCTTTTCCGGGAGCACGCCTACTTCTAAAGGAAAATGTTTAGGCAACAAACGCCCGTCCAAATCCACCGCTGCATTCTGTGCCCGGAGTACCTTTACTTTTCTCGTCCGGTAGCTTTTCACCACTTTGTGATTCAGGATTCTTCCCTGAATCAGCATCCATAGTCCGGAAATAATTTGCAGGAATTCCGGGCGGTAGATTACGGATACATCCAGCCATCCGTTGTATGGAACGGCACTGGGTGTTTGTCCCCATCCCCAGGCACTGCCTATACATACGGTCATGATGCGTCCGCGGATATGTTCGTCATTGATACGGAGATGCATTCTGTAAAGCTTCCGTTCAAATATAAGAGAAAACAGGGCGGCAACGTATGAAAGGAACTTCACTCCCCAGAAACGCTTGGTCTGATCGGTGATTTTGACGATTCGTGCTCCCAGTCCGATATTAACGGCATTGAGGAAATAGCGACGCTGGTGTTCGTTTCCGTCGTAGAAGTTGCAGTAGCCTACGTCTATTTTCTTCAACCGATGATTGATGATACAGTCGACAGCCGGCTTGTATTCGGTGCTAAGTCCCCAATATTTGGCGAAGTCATTTCCGATACCGTTCGGAATCATACCGAGGGCAATGTTCTCTTTATCTTCGGCATCGGATAGCATAATGCCATTGATGGCATCATTCAATGCCCCATCACCTCCCACAATGACAATCGTGCGATAACCATTGTTGGCCAAAATTTTAGCGAGACGCTCTACCGAACCGAAACCTTCGGATTGTACATAGTCATAGTCTACACCTTTACTGTCCATGTACTCCTTAATTTCTTTCCAGCGCTTCTTTACCTTTCGGGTACCAGCTTTTGGGTTGTAAATCACTCCCCATTTCTTCGGTTCTACACTCATATTTGTATATCTATCCTATTGTGTATTAAAAATCGCACTATAATAACTGCCAAAGATACTAATTCCCTTGCAGTTTCTCTTTTACAAAAGCTATCTTTTCTTCCATTGGTAACTCTGCATTCATCCAATGGATCGTAAATCCTCTTCTTTCCATGCCACGGAACCAGGTCATTTGTCGCTTGGCAAACTGATGGATGGCTATCTCCAAACCGTTGAACATTTCTTCATAAGTCAGTTTGCCTATGACGTACAATGTCAGGTATTTGTATTCCAGTCCATAGTAGATGAGATCGTCCGGTGCAATTCCCTGTTCGATCAATCGTCTTACCTCGTCCACCATTCCTTCATCCAATCGTTGTTTTAATCGGCGGGTGATCTTTTCACGGCGCAGTTCCCGGTCAATATCCACTCCGATGATGAGGCTGTTCAGTTCCGGAAATTCCCTTTCGGGAACCGGATGGGCTGCATAATACTCTTCAATTTCTATTGCACGTATCGCCCGTTTCACGGTATCCACGTCGGTGGAGTTATGCAAAGCCTTGTATTGACTTAATATTTCCGTCAACTCTTCCAGCGAATGATTTGCCAAACGGTTGCGTAATTCCGGATTTTCCGGTACGGGCATCAGTTTATATCCTTTCAACACGGATTCCAGATACATACCTGTCCCTCCACATAAAACGGGAAGACAGCCTTTTTGTTTGATGCTTTCGTAAGAATTCAGGAAATCACGTTGATATTCAAACACATTGTATTTGTATCCGGGGTCTGCAATGTCAATCAGATGATAGGGGATTGTACGTCCGTTTACGGTATAGTCGGCCAAATCTTTTCCTGTACCGAGATCCATTCCTCTATATATCTGACGGGAATCGGCACTGATAATTTCTGTGTTGAGTTCATAGGCCAAGGCAGCGGCAAAGGGAGTTTTACCCGAGGCTGTAGGTCCGAGTATGGCGATTAAATCATAGTCCGGCATAGCTTCATTCTTTTATATCTGCAAAATTACGAAATATTTTTAACCTGTTTGGTATTCAATCGCTTTTTTATCAAGATAAATAAGAGAGTAGGGAAGGTTAATTTGTATTTTAACCTCTAATTGCTGGTATTCAATCTAATGATGATGAAGCGTGTGAGAATAACGCATAGATACGGGTAAAGTAGCTTGAAGATACTGGCATTGTTCAGCTAAAGTGCCTTTAGTTCAAAATCATTTTCACATTTATCTGTTGCTTATTGCCTGTATGATCCGGCATGCCTTTCCATTTTTATCCACACCTTCTATGGTTATATCTTCCGGTGCAGTGCTGTCCGGAGTATAGTATTCGATGATTGCTTTTCCATTAGCATCCAGTTGTAGGGTAGGATTCCAATAGATTGTACTTCGTAAATCCGAGCGTTGGTCATTCTTCTTTTCGGGCGTATCATAAGTAGGATGATAGAACTCGACCGAGTCGCTGTACCCCAGTGGAGTACACGTGATAATGCCCTGTGCCGGTCTTGCCGGGATATCTTTACCGTCTTTCAGCGTAATAACGATAGCACCTGCCGAACCGCGGGAGCCTAAGATTGCTGCATCGGCACCGCGGAGAAGGCTCAAACTCGACATATCACTGGTTTGTATCATGGTCAAGATATCGTTATCGTCTTCATATACCACGTCGTCAACGACAATGACAGGTTGCTCGGGATTGTTGCGGATATGTATTTCATTTCCATTTGTCACGCTAATGCCCGGAAGTCTGGTGACTGCATCGAAAGCTGTTTGTGCACCGAATCCTTCCAATCTGTCCCCTTCGATCGTGTAGGTGTTGATACCTCCTGTGTAAATACTTTCTGAACTGGCCTTTTTACGACTTCCAGTGACTACCACTTCTTTCAGATTGTACACTCTCATTCCACCTTCCATGTAATATTGGTCGCGGGTATTGAGCAAATAATCTTCCATAAACGTTGCTGTTCCATCATGGAAAGGAGACTTGTGTGAAGTTGCCGGGTATTGAGGAGTGTCAATCACAATGTCTACTCCGGCAAATCCTCTTTTGGTACGTGCCTGAACAAGGAAAGTCGTGCTATCTCTGAAAGATGTGTTCACGATAAACTCTCCTTTTTCGTCTGTGGTGGTAGTGGCGATGATGTTCTGTTTGGGAGCCAGAATACAAATAGGTCCTTTCTTAACGTTACCCCCAAAGAAGCCTTTGATACGTCCGCTGATAGTTTGCCCCTTTTCCATATAGTTGGTGAGGTTCATTGAAGGTGCAGTCAGTACATTCCGGATATGGTGTCTGCGCCATCCGTGCGTCATCATCAGGAAGTCTACCGTGCGGAGAGTCCGGAGGTCTTGCTGCATAAAATAATATCCGGGATTTTCTACATATCCTTTTAAGTCGGAGGTTAATAGAAGATTCGATACGATATTGTCAGCAAGCGAATCCGGACGGATACTCTTTCTGTCGGTAATGCTGACGGAGAAACTACCTTCTACCGGAGTACCGTTATCATCTTTTGCTGAAATTTGCAGGGATACCTTTTCTCTTTTTCCGTATGTCGGCTTATCTGCAAGAATTTGCCATTGATGCGGATTCCGGTCGGGTACGAAAACCAGGCGTTCGCTAAGTGCGTTGCCCTGTTGGTCGATCAGCATGAAATGGGTGATGCCTGCGTTGAATAAACTGTCGTTCATTCTTCCAAAAGTCCTGTCGACACTGACTGGCTGCAGGATGATCAGCTTTCCGCGAGTATGTGCAATCAAGAATAACTTTTGAGGCCACTGGGTAGCTTCTGTTTTCTGGATTTCGTAACGGATTTCCTTTTTATAATGTGTCATGGAAAGTGTGATTCCTTTTTCTTCTACAGCTGGGAGGTCGAATCGTTTACTGATACCGTCACCGGATTTGGCAATCACATAATAAGAGTTCCCTATAGTCGGATTCAGTGTGAAAACTCCCATGCCGTCATGCTCTGAGCGGAAGACTGTTAATGTGTCTCCGTTGGCATCGAACAGGCAGCCTTCTATTTCTGTGGAAAAGCCGTCCGATCCTTGAGCCTTGAAAGCTATATTCTGATGAGCAACGGCCAGGAGAGCTCCCCCTTCCGGGAAGAACTTAACGTCAAAGTCTTTTGTAAACGAAGGCAGATAGAAAGTCTTTTTATAGATATATTGGGGATCATCGAATTCTACTTCAATGTGGCGTGTGGCAATAGGCTTCAGATCCGGCAGGGAAATAGAAATCATCCCATTCTCGTCTGTCTTTCTTTTACCTTTATCTTTTATCTTTCCATTTTCAAAGTAGTGGTAGCGGATAGCAGTATTTCCGAAAGCCTCTTGGACATTGCTGGTAAATCTTACCTTGGCTGTATAATGTGATTCGTCTTCTTGCTGATACTCAATATTCGAGACAATCGTGTTATCAATCGAGTTACCGATTTTCAGATTGCGTGAATAAAAGAATTCCGGTTCCTGATTAAGCATCCAGTTACTATATCCCCGCAAATAATAATCACCTGCCGGGAGAGTGGGAGGGAGGGTGAAAGCATTATGAAAACCCAATGAATCTCTACGAATCTTCTTACGTTCTACGATAGAGTCGGAACGGTTGACAAGCTCTGTAATGATGAAGTTGCTTTGTGTATTATCTTGATGTGTAACAGAGTTTACCAGATATCCCTTGAACCATATTTTTTCTCCTGCCCCATAAAATGGCTTGTCCAGATGCAGGTACAGCTTTTCCTGTGGGACCTTTTCCAGCAGATTAAAATACGCAATGATTGTATCTTGTCCGTTTTGCCCCGACAATGGAGCAAAACAGAACAGCATTCCGAAAAAGAAAGCTATTGAAACCCTATTAATCGAAAATGTAGTTATGCTTTTCATATATTATACGTCTTTGTGAAAACTTTGTTTTAGCGAGTCTTTTCCATCTACGCCTTATGCATCCATATGGAAAGCACTTTTCTTTTCACTGCCACTATATTGATAACCGATACGGCAATGAATAATACAATGCCCATGCTGATTGCTGCCCATAATGATCCGGTTTCCAGTTGTGGGAATAGCAAGCGGATGCTGTCTATATAATAACTGCGTAACCAGGAGACTAATCCGATGGATAATACAAGCACGATAACGTTCAATCCTACCGTGAGCAACTGATAAGGCAATGCTACCTTGTTGGGACTGTATCCGATTAGTAATAGACTTTCCAGCTTGGTCGTATTCTTTTGTAAGAGCAGGAAGATGCTCAACATCAGTATATAGAATGAAAGGATACTGATAAATAGACCCACTCCCAATACAATACCTACGATAAGACGAAGGAAATAAGTTGTTTTTCCGGCATCCAGCTTGCCGTCTTCCGTTTCATATCCTTTCTTCTGAAAATAACTGGCGATGGCGGAATCTGCCGGATTACTGACCTCGATAATCAATCGTGCCGGTTGGGCTTCTGCATTCGGTGCAAAATTCTCATTAGCCCATTTCATAAAAGACTGGGGGACAAGAATCGTATTCAGGCGATTGGAGAAGCCGACAATGTTGCCTTTGTACTGTTCCACCCGTCCGTTGCCACGCATCATAATATCCATTTGAATCAGACTCATCAATCCTTCCGATAGTTTGGGAAGGCTTCGGCTTTGCGCAAAACCGAAGTTGTAAAGATTCAGATAGTTGCGGGGAATGATAATGGGTATGGTATGTGTAGATTCATCGAAATGCCATTTATCGAGTTTGATGTCGACAAACTCATCGGGAACAGACTCAAAAAACATATCTGTGGAAAGATGGATACCGGCTTCCTTCATTCCTAATCCTGCCGAAACTTTGAATTGGGAAGGAGTGAAAGCTCCTATTGTTTTGGTAAACGGTTGCTTTTTCAGATCCGCAATTTCTTCGGCAGAGAATGTATTACTCTTTCCCGCAAAAGAACCGAGAGCGCTGATTTTCTTTGTAGCTATGATGAAATCCTTTTTCATAAAGCTGTCTCCTTCGGTGAATACCGGAATGACATCTTTATAAAACTGTACGCTAAGCAATACAATCATCATGCCGAATAGGTTGGCTAAAAAGAAACCGGCTAATTGACCGATACTGATATGTTGGCGAAGGAGTTTCCAGACAAGAGTTGGCATTTTATTTACGATTTTACAATTTACGATTTGAAATGATGCTGTGAAAAGAGATTGTTTATTACCTGCTACCTATTATTAACCAGCTTATTACAGTTGAAGTGTATGGTTGTAAGGCAACTCGATATGTTTACCGATGGAAGTGGCGATCACTCCGGCTCCTTGTGCCTTTGCTTCGGCAATGATAAGTTCACCCATGATGCGGCTGTTATCATCATCCAGGTGGCTGATCGGTTCATCCAGAAATAAAAAGTCGAACGGCTGGCAGAGCGCCCGGATAAAGGCGACGCGCTGTTGCTGTCCGAAAGATAGCTTACCGGCTTTCACATTTATTTTATCTGCGATCCCCAGTTGTTCGAAGAATGATAAGATTTCTTTTTTCTTTTTGCATCCGGTGAGGTTATTCTTCAATTGTACATTTTCAAGAGCGGTCAGTTCGGTGAAGATGCGTAAATCCTGAAAAAGCATACTTAGTGAATGCTTTCGCAGGTCGACCCATTGCTTCACGGAGTATGCTTTGATATTGGTTTCATCGAAATTAATAATCCCCTGATAGTCGTTGCGGTAACCATAGATGTAGCTGCACAACGAAGATTTGCCGGTGCCGGAAGCCGCTTCAATCAGATACATCTCTCCTTTCCGGAAGAAAAGATCCTGATGCCATACGTCCGAAGTCACCGAATTACGGTCAGCAAACACTTGGGGAAGTGTTTGCTGTAGGTGAATACTATTCATACCGTTTGTTTATACATTTATTACATGCCGGCAAATTGCTTGGCAAAGTCTACAATTTGTTTGAGGGCATTTACATCCTTGTCTTTCAGGCAAAGGTCGATCTCGCTGATTTCTCCTTCCGAACTCATAGACAGGTAAGAAACCTTGTTGGCCAGTTCGATATATGTCTTAGCTTCCTGTCCTCCGAAACCTGCCACCATTTTAACTATAGGCAAATCAAGAATTGCTTCGGCATTGATTGCTATAAATAAGCTCTTTCCTTTCATATCCGATGCATAAGGAGTATCTTTGACTGATTTGTCGGCAGCTTTACCTACGTTTTTGTAAAGTAACTCATCATTGGTTGCATACATTTGTTTATCCTTGATGCCGAAGAATATATTCATGCCTCTTGTCTTGTAGACGTATTCGTCTTTGCCAAGTTGTATGATGTCTTCTCCTTTTTTTAGTCCCAATGATTGCTTGTTCTTGTAAATAGTTTCAAGTGCATTGCCGTTCTTGACGTCAGCATACATCATGAAAGTAGGGGCACTGCTCATGGTAACATTGATTAACCCTGCTGAAATATCACCATTGAACGAGCTGAACAACTCTTTTACTTCGTCTGCCTTAGCGATAGATACAGTGTTGCGGAATTCCTTGTTTTCACTCAACAGGTTATACAGTTCGCCTCCTTTTACACCTACGTTGAAGAACATCAGGGTAGAAGCCGGGAAGTATTTAACGAAAGTATTGTTCGCTTTTCCAACAGATTCCATTTGTTTTTTCAGGAGAGCTTTCACTGCTTCGTTTTCAGTATAGTTTTCTGTTTTGAGGGCAATCTTGCCTTTTTCAAAGTTCAGTCCTCCTATCAGAGTGATGTCTTCCGCTTTCACTTCGGTAGGTAATCCCATGGTTATCTGATCGCGGTAGGTTGAAGGGATAGCTGTCATGGAAGCGAAGAAGTTAATATCACTTTTCTGTTTTTCCATTTTCAGGAAAGCTCCTGATTTCACGATACTATTGCTTGCTGTCTGTTTCAACAAATTAGTAATGGCTTCTTTGGCTTTATCAGTTTGAGTCGTTCCGCTTACGTTAACTACCAGTACAGTAGAATTATTGAAAGCGAGCAAACCGCCGTTCATCGTTGTAAAACTGTAACCGTCAGCTTCACCTACCGGTTGGCAGATTTGTTCTTTTGCCATCACGTCGAGTGAAGCATGCAACTTATCTTCATTGTTCACTTTACCTATAACGGTGGGATAAGGGAAAGAAGATGAAGAGAATACATAGAATGGAGATTCAACATCGATTCCCGATTCGCCCGGATTCTTCATAACCTTTTCCAGTTGTTGGAATGTGGCGGCATTCATTCCACTTTTCAGTGCTTCCAGTACTTTTTGTTTAGCAGCTTCATTCTCTTTATCATCCAATCCTGCTTTGCTTGCGAGGGATTTGAGGTTGATAGAGGCAACTACCGAAGCGTCAGCCGGTATCACATTTGTATATTCCGATGTCTTGGAACATGCTGCCAGGAAAACAATCAGTACTGCCAGTACCGAGAGTCGTGAAATCGTTTTCTTTGCCATACTTATGTTATTTAAAAGTTGTATAATCATTGATTCAGATATTTACTGCTGTTATTGATTTTGCAGATTCAGCGTGTGGCAGGCCACTAGTGCTGCTGTTTCTGTACGGAGCCGTGATTTGCCGAGACTGATCGGAACGAATCCCCGTTCGATGGCCTTCTTCACTTCCTCTTCACTGAAATCCCCTTCGGGACCTATCAGGACAAGAGCATCTTCTCCGGGTTTCAGGATATTCTTCAATAGAGGTTTCTCCCCTTCGTAACAGTGTGCGATAAATTTCTGTCCTTTAAACTCCTGTCCGATGAACCGGTCAAACTCGATCATGTCGTTCAACTTTGGCAGTCGTGCCTTGAGAGATTGTTTAATGGCTGATACCAGAATCTTTTCAATCCGTTCGGTCTTGATAACTTTACGTTCCGAGAAACGGCAGTTGAGGAAAGTCAGTTCGTCAAAACCTATTTCGGTGGCTTTCTCTGCAAACCATTCGTTACGGTCCATATTTTTCGTCGGTGCCATGGCAATGTGTAAATGGCATGGCCATAAAGGCTCCTGGAAAATGGATTCTTTGATGTTTACGAAACAACGTTTGTTGGTTGCAACAGTGATTTCAGCTTTGTAAAAGTTACCTTTACCGTCGGTAAGAGTGATTTCGTCTCCGATACTTAACCGCAGAACACGGATACAGTGTTGTGCTTCCTCTTCGGGAAGCTCGTTGCTTTTCTGTATATCGGGAGTATAAAATACGTGCATAATATTACTTACTGATTTTTATTTCTTGAATTGATTTGGTCACGTATCTGGGCGGCTAATTCATAATTCTCATCTTTGATAGCCTGTTCCAGTGCTTCTTCAAGTGTTCTGGAAGTAGCACCGGGCAAATCATGTTCTTCTTCAGCCTCTTCGTCGTTGTCCGTTTTTCCAGAACGGGTTCTTTCTTCTGATGACATATGAAGACATTCTTGTTCAAGAATAGATTCATAAATAAGAATCGGGCAGTCGGCGCGCACTGCCAGGGCAATTGCGTCTGAAGTCCGTGCGTCGATACGTATAATCTCTTCGTCTTTTTTGAGGTAAATATAGGAGTAGAAAATACCATCCTTTGCTTTGTAAATCAATACACGTATCAGGCTGGCTCCCAGTATAGTAAGGCTTGTTATAAATAAATCATGTGTCAACGGACGGGGAGTTTTTACTCCTTTCAGATATAAAGCTGTAGCCTGGGCTTCCGCAGGGCCGATGATGATAGGCAGTTGCCTCTCACCGTTCACTTCGCCTAATAGCATAGCAAACGCGCCTACTTGCGCCTGGCTGTTTGTGATATTTATAACTTGTAATTCTATCTTTTTGTCCATCGTTCTCTTTTACTTAATTTGTTTTACTTTCGCTGGTGTTTGTACTTGAATATCAGGGCAAACAGAATACCGATCACCAGCGCATAAGCGGCAAAGATCAGCCAGATATCCATCCATTCGCGGCTCACCAGTCTACCGTCAGCATACACCGAGAATGCATCAACTACCGCACCGCTGGCATATCCCCCCATGATGGCTCCCAATCCGTTAGTCATCATGAAGAACAATCCTTGTGCACTGGCACGGATAGAAGAATTGGCTTCTTGTTCAACAAACAACGAACCGGAAATGTTGAAGAAATCAAAGGCCATACCATAAACGATCATGGAAAGGATCAGCATCCATAGTCCCGATCCCGGATCTCCAAAACCGAACAGCCCGAACCGGAACACCCAAGCGAACATACTGATTAGCATGACTTGTTTGATTCCGAAATGACGCAGGAAGAAAGGTATGGCAAGAATAAACAATGTTTCGGACATCTGTGAAATGGATAACAGGATGACTGAATGTTTCACTCCGAAAGAATCTGCATATTCAGGGATGCTGGCAAAACTGCTTAAGAAAAGGTCGCCGTAAGTATTCGTAATCTGCAATGCTGCACCTAGAAGCATGGAGAAAAGGAAGAAAATAGCCATTTTCTTTTTCTTGAATAATACCAGCGCATCCAGTCCGAAAGCGGAGAGCCATGATTTGTTTTCAGATTTAGCCGGTCGACAGGCCGGGAGGGTAAATGAATAAAGTCCGAGTAGCAATGCGGAAGCACCGCCTACATAAAGTTGCGCACTTGAATTCTTGAATCCGGTAAGGTCGACAGCCCACATGGCACAGATAAAACCGATTGTTCCCCATACACGGATAGGAGGGAAGTCTTTAATCAGGTCACATTTGTATTGTTCCAGTGCATTGTACGATACTGTGTTAGCGAGGGATAAAGTAGGCATATATACTAACAAGTTGAGCAACATGGCCCAATACATCTGGTCGTATCCCGTTGCGGTAGAAGCGTAGAAGAGACATCCTGCCCCTGCAATATGGCAAAGTCCGTATAAACGTTCTGCATTAAACCATTTATCAGCGATAATACCGATAATACCCGGCATTACCAAAGAGGCAATCCCCATGGTGGCGAAAATGGCTCCGATCTGTCCTCCTTCAAAATGAAGTTCTCTTCCCATATAACCACCTAGTGATATTAACCATGACCCCCATACAAAGAATTGCAGGAAGTTCATAATAATCAAACGAACTTTTATACTCATGACTTTTTTAATTTGTGTTTCTCTTCACGTTCATAAACCTTGCAAATATAATATTTTCGTTGAATAGGTGGATAAGTAATTTGATAAAAAGGGGATAAAAATGGTATAAATGCGAAGAATAGATGAGATTTGGGTGTGAAAAAACAAATGAAGAGGGTATAAAAAAAGAAGGCTATCTATCCCAGACAGCCAATCTTTGTTAACCTTAAATCTAATACCATGAAAAACACAGTGCAAAGATATGGGGTTTGTGTTATACAACATAATGTTTTCTCGGAAATCTTCTATTTGTTAACTATAATTAACTTTGAATCTTCCGTTTTTCTGTTACTGCCCTCTCTGATCAGTTATACTTCCGGAGAAATGCCTGATATCCGAATGGAAACTTGACTCCGGCACCTTACCGATTATTCTACGTAGAGTACCAACCCTTTTAAATATTCTCCTTCGGGATGATAGATGTTTACCGGATGGTCAGCCGGTTGAGTCAGCTGGTGTAGGATGCGTACACTACGCCCTGACATGGCTGCAGCGGTAAATACGGCAGTACGGAAATTATCTTTGCTTACCACTTGCGAACAAGAGAAGGTGAACAGGATACCGCCCGGTTTGATTTTCTCGAATGCTTTGGCATTCAGCTTACGGTAGCCTTGCAAAGCATTCCGCAATGCATCTTTATGTTTGGCGAATGCAGGCGGATCAAGGATGATTAAATCATACTGGTCGCCCATGCGGTCGAGATATTTGAAAGCATCCTCGGCAAACGCTTCGTGACGGGAATCACCGGGAAAGTTTAGTTCCACATTTTTGTTAGTCAGATCAATCGCTTTGGCTGAACTGTCGACAGAGTGGACGAGTTTCGCACCTCCGCGCATGGCGTAAAATGAGAATCCGCCAGTGTAGCAGAACATATTCAGTACCGAACGGTCTTTGGCATAACGTTCCAGCAAAGAGCGGTTTTCACGCTGATCTACAAAGAACCCGGTCTTTTGACCTTTCAGCCAGTCCACATGGAACTTCAATCCATATTCTTGTGCGATATTGTCATTGCTTCCTCCTTTCAGAAAACCGTTTTCAGGGAAAAGGTCTGCTTTAAAAGGAAGAGTTGTTTCTGATTTATAGTAGATATTTTCGATCTTGTCACCCATTACTTCGGATAAAGCTTCGGCAATTGTCATGCGGTCTACGTGCATTCCTGCAGAGTGTGCCTGCATAACAGCGGTTTTGGCATACACGTCAATCACCAGTCCGGGGAGATTGTCTCCTTCACCGTGAACAAGCCGGTAAGTATTGTTGACCGGATTGGTGGCGATGCCGATACTGCAACGCATAGCATATGCTATTTCCAGTTTGCGTTTCCAAAAATCGTGATCGATAGGTTCCTGGCGGAAAGACAGTACGCGCACAGCAATACTTCCGATCTGGAAATGTCCTTCGGCGATAAATTCTTTTTTTGAGGTATATACTTCTACAACTTCACCTTCATCGGGCTCTCCGTCAAAACGAGCGATAGCACCGGAAAAAATCCACGGGTGGAATCTCTTAAGAGAATCTTCTTTACCAGGTTTGAGATATACTTTATGCATAATGTAGTCTTTCCTCAACCCTCTTTCCCAACGGGGAAAGGGCTTTAGATGGTTTTATTATTGGTTATTAATCACTTATTTTATTACCTATCACTTCCTCCGTGGGAGAGACTGTAGCTGTTAGCGGAGAAACCTCCCAATCTCCTGTCTGTTTCAGCTCTTGCAGCAGATTATAGATATTGAGGCACGCCCATGCATCGGTAGCAGCGTATTGTTTCTGTCCGTCACTTAATACATCAGCTTCCCAGTTGGACAAGCGTTGTGATTTGGATATTTTTTCTTTGAATAAGATGGCGTAAATCTTTTGCAGACTTTTGTCTTGTATTCCGAATTGACGCACATAGTCCTGCAACTCGATACAGCTTTGTTGGGTAAAAGGTGCGCGTTTATGCAGCATCATAAAGTCGTCTTTCAGTGAAAGTCCCACTTTGATAACAGCCGGGTTTTCTAACAAGTCAACCAATGGCTGGGTCAATCCCGTCATATTGAGACGGAATAAGAAACAGCATTCTTCGGAAGAAATCTGGAGAAGTGCTACTTTGTGCGATTGTCCTTTGGTAAAGGAAGGACGAGTTTCGCTGTCGATACCTATCACAGGTCTGGATTGGAGGTAAGCTACTGCTCTTTCCGTTTCAGCTTCCGACTGGATAACATAAATACGTCCCGGAAAGACAGTTTTCGGGAGTTCTTTTAGTTCATCTTTATCTATGGTTCTTCTTACAATCATTTCTATTTTAATTCATCATCATGGCAATGGCAACCGTCTTCGTGGCAGTGGCAATCGTCATCGTGGCAATGACAGCCATCTTCTTCACAACAATCGTTGTCGTCGCTTGGTTCGTAAAATCCTTCTTCCTCTTCTTCCTCCTGGTTGTATTTCACATCATGAAGGGCACGGAGCGTGTTTACCAGTTTCTGTCCCCACAGTGTACCGAAGTTCTCCTGGCAGATAGCCAATGAATCATTCATCGTTTCGTTCAGTCCCAGTTGGAAGACAAATATGAAATCTTTAATATCCTGATAAATGTCGGCCAGGTCTTCCGATATAGACTTCTTGATAGGCTGGTCGCTATACACCATATCTTGTACGAATACGTCCAGATAATCATCCTTGTCGGCCATCAATCCGGAAAGGTTGATGCGCAGAATTTCGTAAATCTCTTCTGTGACATACGTTTCGAGCGCTTCGTCCCCGATAGTCTCACATTTGGGCAGCATAGATGCTTTGAGATAGAGCAGGGGAAGTATTTTTAATGATGTATCAACGAAAGTGCTACGCTTCATGCGTTCGGCACGTTCGAGAAATGCACAAAATTCGGCAGCTACCGTTACGAACTCAATTACGTTTTTATCAAATATCGTTTGGCTTTCTTTTTCCATGATCTATATTGATTTGAAACGCAAAGGTAAGAAAAAGGATTGAATGAGCGTAGTGCTCGTTATTTTTTTATTATTTTTGCAGCTTAGAATCTCATTCCAGTTTTATAAAAAAGAATTAAAGACTCATGGCAAAGAAGAAATTAGATAAGGAGGCGGAACGTACTCCCTCTTCCCCCAGTAAAATTGTGGCTGTATGTAAGAATGAAACCATTCATTTTGTAATCGGATTGATGCTGGTCATCTTTTCCGTTTACCTGTTGTTGGCTTTTTCTTCCTTCTTCTTCACGGGGGCTGCCGACCAAAGTATTATCGATAGTGGCAGTTCGGCAGACTTGGCAGCCGTTAATAATCAGGTGAAGAATTATGCAGGTTCACGCGGAGCGCAATTGGCCAGTTATTTGATTAATGACTGTTTCGGCGTTTCCTCTTTTTTTATACTTGTTTTCCTGGCAGTGGCAGGATTGAAGTTGATGCGTGTACGTGTTGTACGTCTGTGGAAGTGGTTTATCGGCTGCACACTCTTGTTGGTCTGGTTCTCCGTATTCTTCGGATTTGCCTTTATGGATCATTATCAGGATTCTTTCATTTATTTGGGAGGTATGCACGGATATAATGTCAGTCGTTGGCTGATTTCGCAAGTAGGAGTACCCGGTGTGTGGATGATCCTGTTGATAACTGCTATCTGTTTCTTTATATATATAAGTGCACGTACCGTTATCTGGTTGCGTAAACTTTTTGCATTGAGTTTCCTGAAACGCGAAAAGAAAGAAGAAAAAGAGAACGTTCCGGAAGGAGAAGACGATCCGGAATTTACAACTTCCCAACCGCAAGAAGTGGAGTTCAATTTGAAACGGACGTATAAACAGACACCTCCTCCGGTACCAGTGATGGATATTCAGGCTGAAGAACCTGAAGAAAACCTCCCTATTAATAAACCGGAAAAGGAAGATACTTCTGTATCTGACGAAAGTGAAGGAGTGACTATGGTATTTGAATCGACAGTTTCCAATCCTGCTCCTATTGTGCAGGAAGACTCTTTGGAAGAGGCGGAACCTGGGTTTGAGGTAGAACCGGCAGCTTCGGAAGAAGAATATCAGGGACCTGAACTTGAACCTTATAATCCTACTAAAGATCTGGAGAACTACCGTTTCCCGACTATCGACCTGATGAAGCATTTCGAAAATGATGATCCGACGATTGACATGGACGAGCAGAATGCAAATAAAGACCGCATCATCAATACATTACGTAGCTTCGGAATCGAAATCAGTACGATTAAAGCAACCGTAGGACCTACGGTAACTTTATATGAAATTACTCCGGAACAGGGAGTGCGTATTTCTAAAATCCGTGGGTTGGAAGATGATATCGCATTGAGCCTTTCCGCTGATGGTATCCGTATTATTGCTCCGATACCGGGTAAAGGAACCATCGGTATTGAAGTACCGAACAAGAATCCGAAGATTGTTTCCGGACAAAGTGTGATCGGAAGCAAGAAATTTCAGGAATCCAAATATGACTTGCCTATTGTATTGGGTAAGACGATCACGAACGAAGTTTTTATGTTCGACCTTTGCAAGATGCCGCACGTATTGGTGGCAGGTGCAACCGGTCAGGGTAAATCTGTCGGTTTGAATGCTATTATCACTTCTTTATTATATAAGAAACATCCGGCAGAATTGAAGTTTGTACTGGTCGACCCGAAGAAAGTGGAATTCAGTATCTATTCGGTGATTGAAAATCACTTCCTTGCCAAACTTCCTGATGGAGGCGAACCTATTATTACGGACGTAACGAAAGTAGTGCAAACCTTGAACTCTGTTTGTGTGGAGATGGATACCCGTTATGATCTTTTGAAGATGGCGCATGTGCGTAATATCAAAGAATATAACGAAAAATTTGTCAACCGTCGTTTGAATCCGGAAAAGGGACACAAGTTTATGCCGTATATCGTAGTGGTGATTGATGAGTTCGGAGATTTGATTATGACTGCCGGTAAGGAAGTGGAACTTCCGATTGCCCGTATTGCACAGTTGGCGCGTGCTGTCGGTATTCACATGATTATTGCTACACAGCGTCCGACTACTAATATTATTACGGGTACGATCAAAGCCAACTTCCCGGCGCGTATCGCATTCCGTGTATCCGCCATGATGGACTCCCGTACCATTCTCGACCGTCCGGGTGCTAACCGCCTGATTGGTAAGGGGGATATGCTCTTCTTGCAGGGAGCCGATCCGGTGCGTGTGCAATGTGCCTTTATCGATACGCCGGAAGTGGAAGAAATTACGAAGTTCATCGCTCGTCAGCAAAGTTATCCTACTCCGTTCTTCCTGCCTGAATTCGTGAGCGAAGATGGTGGTAGTGAAGTAGGAGATATTGATATGGGACGTCTCGATCCGTTGTTCGAAGATGCAGCCCGATTGGTAGTGATTCATCAGCAAGGTTCCACTTCGTTAATTCAGCGTAAATTCGCTATCGGTTACAACCGTGCCGGACGTATTATGGACCAACTCGAAAAAGCGGGAATCGTAGGCCCTACCCAGGGAAGCAAGGCACGCGATGTCTTGTGCATGGATGATAATGATCTTGAAATGCGATTGAACAATTTACAGTAACCGTTCGTTTATTAATCAAATGAGAAAATACATTTTTAGTGTTTTAATAGCTTTACTGTCTTTGCCTGTGATTGCCCAACAACAGCAGTCGCAGGCTAAAGTCATTCTTGATAAGACGGCAGAGGCGTTTCGTAAAGCAGGTGGTGTAAAGGCCGATTTTACTGTAAAGGCTGTGACGAACGGTCTGGTAGAAGGTGCTGAAAATGGAACGATTCAGTTGAAAGGAGAGAAATTCGTACTGAAAACGTCGGATATCATCACTTGGTTTGATGGAAAAACGCAGTGGAGTTATGTGACAAAGAATGATGAAGTGAACGTCAGCAATCCGACACAGGAAGAGTTGCAGCAGATTAATCCGTATACATTTCTATATATGTATCGGAAAGGATTCTCTTATAAGTTGGGAGCAACTAAGATGTATCGTGGAAAAGCTGTTTGGGAAGTCGTTTTGACTGCCAGAGATAAGAAACAGGAGTTGGAACGTATCACTCTTTTTGTGACGAAGGATACTTATGAACCTTTGTATATTTTGCTTCAACAGCGTGGTCAACAGACACGTAATGAGATAACCATTACAAGTTATCAGACAAAGCAGAATTATGCGGATCAGGTTTTTACGTTTGATAAAAAGCAATATCCCAATGCGGAGGTGATAGATTTGAGATAATATACGTTTATAACAAAACGAAAAAGATAAATTAAAATGGCAGAAATAGAAAAAGTAAAATGCCTGATTATAGGTTCAGGACCTGCCGGATATACGGCAGCGATTTATGCAGGACGTGCAAATTTATGTCCGGTACTTTATGAAGGATTGCAACCGGGTGGCCAGTTGACTACTACTACGGATGTGGAGAACTTCCCCGGTTATCCGGAAGGAATCAGTGGTCCGCAGTTGATGGAAGACTTGCGTGCACAAGCAAGCCGTTTCGGAACAGACATTCGTTTCGGTATTGCTACAGCGGCCGATTTGAGCAAAGCTCCTTATAAAATAACAATCGACGGTGATAAGGTTATTGAAACAGAATCATTGATTATTGCTACCGGAGCTACTGCTAAATATCTGGGACTGGAGGATGAGAAGAAATATGCCGGAATGGGGGTAAGTGCTTGCGCTACTTGTGACGGATTTTTCTATCGTAAGAAAGTTGTAGCTGTAGTCGGTGGCGGTGATACAGCGTGTGAAGAAGCTGTTTATCTTGCCGGACTTGCATCCAAAGTATATCTGATTGTCCGCAAACCTTTTCTGCGTGCATCGAAGATTATGCAGGAGCGAGTAATGAACCACGAGAAGATTGAAGTTCTTTTTGAACACAATGCGGTTGGTTTGTTTGGCGATAATGGGGTAGAAGGTGTAAACCTGGTGAAACGTTGGGGGGAACCGGATGAAGAACGTTATAGCTTGCCTATCGACGGTTTCTTCCTGGCTATCGGACATCAGCCGAATACTGAAATATTTAAAGAATACGTTGATACGGACGAAGTGGGTTATATCATCACGGAAGGTGATAGTCCCCGTACAAAAGTCCCCGGAGTTTTTGCAGCAGGAGACGTTGCCGATCCGCATTATCGTCAGGCTATTACGGCTGCTGGAAGTGGTTGCAAAGCTGCTTTGGAAGCTGAACGTTATCTTTCTGCCAAAGGACTTATTTAATCCGGTTTATATCCGATCATAGAAGGGGATTAAAACCCTTATAAATATAAAAATCACCCATGCTAGAGTTTAATCTGTAGTATGGGTGATTTTGTTGAACAGCATTTGCCGATTGTCTTTGGTCAATATGCTTCTATTTCATCTATCCATAATTCGGCAGGAATGACTTCCGGACCGTTATTCTTTTCAAAGTTGACACCATTACGCAGTGTGCCGCCATTCTTGATTTTGACTTTCAGGAACGTAGCCTGTGTCGGTTCAAATTCAATGGAATCGGTGAATGCAATTCTTCCTGTTTCCGGATAATCGTGTTTCAAAGCTTTTTCGGCTATCGGTGTGTATTGCTTACCGTCTGCTGATACTTCTACGGCAACTCCTCCTGCAGGAAGAATTCTCATGGCAGGATTAAATAAAGAACCGAAAATAACTTTGCTGACTTGTGTCGGCTTATCCAAGTGAACGATAAATTCCAAATCCTTACCTTCAACGATACCGAAGCTACACCATGGAGTATACGAAGCGTTGTTACCTCGTTTACCATTGGTCAGTCCGAAAGTAGTCTGGTCGGCTCCTAATACATCGTTTTCATCGAATATATCGCCTGTCCATCCCATCGTATAATTAACCGTATAGGGCTTTCCTGTCAATAAATTGCCATACAGTGGCTTGTGGGCTACTTTGCCCAATATCTTTCCGTCTTTGAAAGCAGCAGCTTTCAGGTCGATATTGCCTTCAAGAACAAAAGGCTTTTCATATAAAGCGGACGCTTTGGACGGTTCGCTGCCGTCCGTTGTATACCGGATTTCCGCATCCGGGTAAAAACTTTCCAGCAATACCATTAAAGGACCGTTCTCATCTGCGTGCGTATTTATATTTACGTCAAAGAAATTGAGACAAGGCTGGGTGTTCATAACTTTCAAACGTTCAAATTCAGTCACCATCCGTTCGCAGAAATTCTTCCAGTCTTTGTTTGCGTTTTGTGTCCAGGCCGTTTCGGCGATAGCCATTGCACGCGGGAAAGCTTGATAGTCTGTACGTTCTGAAGTTTGCATATACTCTCTCCAGATATTTCCTTGTATTCCGATGATATGTTTCTTGGCAAGCTCGTCAGCGTCGTCCGGAACAGGGTTGTAGCTATATGTTTTCTTCAAGGTATTGTATCCGCCGATAGTAGTCGGAGCAATTTCCGGCTCTTCTTGATAGTAGTCCAAATATACATAAGGATTCGGAGTCATGATGGCATTATGCCCAGCTTTGGCTGCATTCATACCTCCTTCTACACCGCGCCATGACATAACAGTCGCATTGGGAGCCAGACCACCTTCGAGAATCTCATCCCAGCCGATGATGTTTTTGCCTTTACTATTCAGGTATTTCTCCATGCGGGTAACGAAATAGCTCTGCAACTTATCTTCTTTGCTGTGTTTTATTCCGTCTATCTTACTGGGAGTCGTATCATCTTTCAATCCTAACTGACGGATTAACTGCTGGCAGAAAGCACTGTTCTTCCATGCTGTCTTGGGACATTCGTCGCCACCGATGTGAATGTATTCGCTGGGGAATAATTCTATCACTTCATCCATCACTCCTTCAAAGAATTTGAAAGTCGTTTCACTTGGACAGAATACCTGCTCGAATACTCCCCAGGTAGGAGATACCTTGTAAGTCTGTGTCGAGTCGCATGACAATTCCGGATAGGCAGCAAGTGCAGCCAATGCATGTCCCGGCATTTCTATTTCGGGAACGACATTGATATATTTGCTTGCAGCATAAGCCACTACCTCTTTGATTTGCTCCTGTGTATAATAACCTCCATGTTCTTTTCCGTCGAATACTTGCGGATAGTTCACATAGTAATAGTCTACCAATGTCTTTTCACGCTTGGAACCGATTTCCGTCAATTTGGGATATTTCTTGATCTCAATTCTCCATCCCTGATCGTCTGTCAAATGCCAGTGGAAGACATTCATCTTGTTCATAGCCAGTAAGTCGATAAACTTGTAAATGTAGTCAATCGGTACATAATGGCGGCAAACATCCAACATGAGTCCGCGATGAACAAAACGGGGTGAATCTTCAATTTCTACGGCAGGAACCGACCAGTCAGCTTTCTTATCCAACTGCTTTCCGTAAATTGCCGGAGGGAGTAACTGATAAAGAGTCTGCACTCCATAAAAGAATCCGTTCGGTTGGGAAGCGGTGAGTGTAATGAGACTGGGAGTAACCGACAATTTATAACCTTCTTTCGGCATACCTTCCTGTACAACAAAAGAGATTGCTGTTTTTCCGTCTGCACTTTCAGCTTCTTTCAAGGAAATTCCTGCTGTCAGTTTTAGTTGTCCGGCTAAGCTGTCGGCAATGCTTTTTACTTCCGGAGCATCCGAAGGAACTACGAGGCAGACTTTGTTGTTTAGTTCAAAGCGTCCTTCCTGTGGAAGAATCTGGTTGGGGTTGGGAACGATGTTGTACTCGTTCACCGCTTCTTTTGTCTTCTGACAACTGGGGGTAATCATTAATAAGGACAAAAGAAGAAGAGAAATACTTTTCTTCATGGTCAAAATGTGTGTTAAGTTATAAATAGGTTTGACAGGGCAAATGTACTTGTTTATATGATAAGTTCCAATAATATGGAAATAAAAAAGCCGGAACGATGTCCGGCTTTTAGCTAAAGTTTCAGATTAATTTAGTTATATAATTAAGAGAGAGTTTTTATTTCAGTAGTTGTTCTTCGATGATTTGTACGTACTTCTCCGGAGTGGCTCCGACTTCAATAATCGGTTTGCCGCCTGCAGGTATGAAGAATAAGGTAGGCAATGCCTGTACACCGAAGTGATTGCATAAATCCTTTTCTTTGTCCGCATTAACCTTGTAGAATACAACTTTACCTTTATACTTTTCGGCCAGCTTTTCCATTTCCGGAAGTAAGCGCATGCAAGGTCCGCACCAAGTTGCCCAGAAATCAATCACAACCGGTTTGTCGCCGTTATAAACGAAATCATTCCCTTTTCTGTAGTCGAAGATGTGTTCGAGGAAGAATTGGCGGGTAATCGGATTCAGTTTACCGTCTTCAATTTTAGTTTCCGTTACTTTAGCTTCCGCTTCCGGTATGGGAACCATGTCAAATGGCTGGAAATAAATTTTCTGATGAATATAGTCAATGGATATGATTCCGTAGTCCAGTATTTTTTTGCCTAATACAGAGCGTTTCAAGTACGGGTTCTTCACTGCCATGGCATCTTCAATCTTTGTTTTTACGAACATGGTTTCCGGTAAGATGAGGCTTTCCTCTTCTTGAGTGGCTTCTTTATATCCATTGGAAACTTTTTGGTTGGTTCCTTTGGTGTATTGTGCGCTCCATGTATTGAAATCTTTTTCGGTAAGATTTACCAGTCCTTCGCTCCACGTATCCAGAACAAGAGAAACAGGTTTCCCTTGAATGGATATCGGACATACGATTCCTAATCCTGTAATCAGATCAAAGTTCTCCCGGTAGTTTAATTTCATATAAGAGGGACGATAGGGCTGCGTAATTGTGAGCTTTTTCCGTTGCATATCAATGGTCAGAACAGAAGTGCGGAAAATGGCACCGCTTAATACACCCATCACTCCCAGCTTGCGTAGATACGGTTCGTCTTCCAGAACGAAAGCTGGAAGATCGTTGCTAAACGTATTGTTGCCAATAGCAACAGTTGCCATTTCATATACTTTTCCAACAGGTACTTGTTTGAATACAAAATCCTGATAAGCACTAAAAGTTCCGTTCTTCCCCGTGTCGATGCGTAACTTCTTGATGGCCTCAGGAAGCAGGGCGTTATGTCCTGACAGATCGAGGACAAAGTCTGCCACTTCGCCATTTATGGCGGCTTCTACGATTATCTTTCCATCAATGGTTTTGAATGGAATGACCTCTGTCATACTGTTCTGTGTCTGTGCACTGATTCCTCCGGCAATACAAAATGCAAGTAGACAGAGATACATCTTTGTTATTATTCGCTTCCATATCTTTTTTCTGTTTAAAGTTCATTTCTCTTTCCTGATTTCAATTCTTTTCTCTTGATTGTCTTTCTTGACAATAATATAACCGGTATCACCGGGGATGGCATTCATGATATCTTCTACAGCCATCTGGCTCATGGGACAATCTTCCAGAGAAGTACCGTTGATGTTAATCACCTGGTCACCGAAAGCTACTTTATCTTTCATGCTGTCCCAGATCGTTGTGATTTCAAATCTCTCATTGCGTGGCAGTATACTTACGTTCCAGAGAGCTGGAGCACCGCCCATGTCGGTTTTTCCTTCTTCAAACGGAAAAAAGTAGAACCGTCTGCGCATGTAATCGATAATTACTTTACCGTATTCCAGTAAATCCACTCCGATGATGCTTCCATTCATCACCGTGGTCGTACTACCCACATTTGTGAATTCTTTCCCCATGATGTTGATGGGGGGAACAGTCACCTTCTTTATATCTACCGGCTTGCCCAGACCTGTTATTCCGGCAGCTACGATACCATATCCGTGATTAGTAACTTTTGAAATGTCAGACAGTCTCTCATAATCTTCTGTAGAATAAAGCAGAAATCCATCTGCACCCGTATCGAACAGAACCTTGAAATCATTATCCCCTAAGCGGACGTTGACGATGGAATGATGCTCCGTCTCATCCAACAGTGGAATCCCATCCGTTACTTTTAGTCCTTCAGGACGATACGGATAATTGATAACCATTATTTTAGAACGGGAATCGAATGTAACTACCGACTGTGCGAAAGCGTCTCCTCCAAGAATACCGACAACCCCTAGTCCGGTGAAGAATGGATTCTTTGGCAGTACCATTGTCTTCAACTGCTTGATTTTATAGTTTTCCCCGATAGATACATTCTGTACATGTGCTTCCTGATAATTGGAGCCTTGTGCATTCACATCGGAAATACGCATATATCCTGCGGCAGTAGCTTTCATTTCCGTCGCAGCATCATACATAGTTCCGGTTCTTCCTCCCGTGTCGACGATATATTTCACTTTTATACCGTTAACGGTGACGGGGATAATGATTTTCTCTTGTATAAATTCATAAGGAATGGTGTCGCAAACCTTATTCCGGATTTGCGCTGCCATTCTTTGTCCGCAGTTTAGAAATAACAGCAACCATAAGCCGGTCAGTATTCCCTATTCTTTTCATATTATTCTTTTTCATAGATAATATCCTTTACTCCAGAAGCTGTCTTGATCGTCAGTTTCGTTTTCTTCTTCTCTTTCAACTCCGGTATTCCGTTCAGAATACTTTCGCAGAAGTCATATTTCTTAGCAGGTTTGCCATTGATTTTAATCACCTTGTCTCCGACTGCTATCTTACCTTTCGTACTGCTCCATACAGTAGATACATATAAGTCTCCGTCTTTGACCGTCAAGTCAAAATTATTACCTTGATTGTTTATTTCATTGTCCGGTTGAAATGCTTCAAAATAGAATCTTCCGCGTGGATAGTCAATGGTCACTTTACCGTATTGCAACAGCTTGACACCCAATAATGTGTATGGGTGATTGTTGGTGCTGGTTGTTACGTTACGGAATTTGGTGGCTCCGACTGATAACAATGGAATACGAACCCTGTAAGAAGATGCCTTGTTCGCCTGACCGGATACTCCGATACTCCCTTCTCCATATCCTTCGGAAACCACTTCCATAGAGGCTTCGGGTTTGATTTTTTCAAAATCGCTTTCAATAAGAGATAACAGACTGGGACTACCTGTATCAAATAATACAGTTATGTTGCTCACCGGGGCTATCTGTATATTGATAATCGGCATACCACCATCTTTCGTGAAATTCAGCATTTTCCGTAAAGATACCGTAGAAGGCTTTTCTGCAGATGTGACTATGATATTTTTTGTCTGTGAATCTATGCTGACAATGGTACTGGCAAACAAATCGCTGCCGATAATACCGTCTACTCCAAAACATTCCCAACCTTTTACCTCATCGATAACCAGCGACGGTGCATTTTTAAAGTTGATAATATTATCGGGAGTTGTCAGATTTTCTATCCGCGCAGTTTTGTAATAGCTTTCCACGTTGTTTACATCCGTCACCTTCATCGAGTCCGTAGCCACTATCTGTAGTACTTGGCAGGCTTTGGTTGTGAGTGCGGTACGTCCCCCGGTATCAAAGATAAAAGGACGTGCGGTGCCGTTCACTTTCATTTCGATAACCATTTTTCCGCCTACCATTTGATAAGGTATGGTTGCTTTATATTGTTGGGCGAATAAAGAGACCGCCATGCAAAAGGCGATGACGGTTCCTGTTATACGAGTATACTTCATAGACTAATCTTTATTTGCTGACTTTTTCCGCTTCCAAAATTGCCTGATAAGCATTTACGATACCTCCGGAAATACATAAATCGTCAAAAAGAAACAAATCTTGTGAAGGACTATCGTTCACACGGATTCCTTTTTCTACCTCCACTCCTTTGCGTGAGGTGACGCTTTTCAGTAATATATCACGGATTTGAGAGCCGGTCAGTTTGGGGAAATAAGATTTTACAAGGGCAGCTACACCGGCCACGGTAGCCGAGGCCATTCCTTCACCGGTTCCTTTCTGGTAAGTATCGCCCATATAAGAAGAATAAATATCCGTTCCCGGAGCATAGATGTCAAGAGTCGTTGCGCCGTAGTTCGTGTTCAGTACCGGATTACCTTTCTTGTCGGATGAAGCAACCACCATGAAATTGGTAAGCTCGCCATCCTTGCCCATCTTCCGGTTCGGGAAGAATTCACTTTTATCCATGTCTATCGACAGATCCCAAACAGGAACGATAACTAATGCTCCTTTCTTTTCTGCCTCTTTCAGCGCATCTGTTACCCATTGTTTCTGTTCTTCAGGATATAAGGAGTTTTGTTCCGGCAGTAAGATAACGTCTGCTCCGTGATTTACTGCATAGCGGATGGCCAATGCCATATCTTTCAGGTAAGGTTCCCCTTCTCCCGGATGGATGCGCAAGGTCATGATTTCGGCATTATCGGCAATACCGTTACTTCCGATACCATTGTCACGTTTGGCTGCGATGACACCAGCTTTCATTACACCGGTTGCTGCATCCGATGTCAACAGTACATTATTGCCGTAATGCGTGTCATTAATATCCAAAGGATTGTCACCTACAATTTCTCTCCGGTTGTCTGTACCATATTTCTTCAATGCATCTTCGTAGGATGCTTTGGCAGTTTCTGCGCTTTTCTTTCCCATTCTCTGATATACAGTTTCCCACTTGTCTGTATTATAGATGCTGAATGAGTAAGCTGTAAAAACAAAAGCAACTTCAGAAAGACTGTCTCTTTCCGCTTTAGGATTATAACAACTCTGGAATTCTTCAACAGTCAGTTCTTTTCCGGGAAAACGTTTTTTCATGTCCTTGTCGAACTTTTCGATATATTCCTCAATTACATAGGAAAGTTGCAAGCCACCGTATGAACCGCCAATTCTGGATTCCGGCATAACCTTAAAACGATAATAATTGTATTCTTCCATATTTTCCGGTGCGGGAACCTCCTGACGTTTTCCGTTAACGATTTTATAATATTTCTTTCCATCAAAGACATAATCAGCGTATTTATCTTTGAGGCGGAAGAATTCACGTTCTCCTTCACGTGTCAGGGCTTCCATGACCTGACCATCTTTACCGCCGATGAAATTCCATCCATTGATGTCGTCTATCAAACCATTCTTGTCATCGTCTTTCTGGTTCAGCTTTTCTTTGGGATTGACCCAGATAGCTTGTTTCAGATCTTCGTGTTCTACGTCCATTCCTGTTCCGATCAATGCGACGACCGGTCTTTTTTTAGCTTTCTTTTTGTTGGCTTTCAGGTAATCATAGGCCTTGTTTACTTCAGCCCCGTACACACTGTCTTGGTCGAAAGAACAGTTAAACCAGTCCAGTTCGGATTGTTTCTTTTGTGTTTCTACCTTTTGTTTGACTAACTGGGCCGATACTGCCATGCTGACAAAACAGCATACGATAGGAAATATAAGTTTCTTCATTGTTGGATGAGTTATAATTTATACAGTTTAGTTATTTTCTTATTTTTAAAATGGCTTCGCGCACCTGTTCGCCCCGGACGTTGCGTGCTGCGAGTTTGCCTTCTTTGTCAATGACTACAAGGAAGGGGATAGAGTAGAAGCCATAAGCATTCTGGATAGCACTTGGAGTTTTACTGTTTTTAGGGAAGCCTGTCTTGTCCCACAGCATCACCCACGGGAGTTTTTCTTCGTCCAGCATTTTTCTCCATTTAGCTTCGCTGTCATCTAATGAGACGCTGATAAATTCCAGATCGTCAGCTTTCAGTTCATTGTATATTGTCAGCATGCTACGCATTTCTTTGCGACAGGGACCACACCAGGAAGCACAGAAATCCAGTACGACAATTTTCCCACGGAAATCTTTCAGACTTACATTTTTTCCGTTGGCATCTATGAATGTAAAGTCGGGACATTCCGCGCTGATAATTTGATGGGAGAGGACCTCTACCCGATTTACCAGCCATTTGGCAGATAAAGACTTTCTGTCTTGTTCCGGTATCATATCCAACAACATTTTGTTGGATTGGTAATCATTTATATTTGCCAGATAGGCTAGTGCGGCTGCCATGCCGGGAGTCAGTTTCCCTTTGACAGAAGCAGAAATCGTTGCTATATCCGGATCTCTTTCTGTAGGCATATAGTTTTGTAAAGTCAGAAACGAATCGATGCCGGTGAATGAAAGCGAACTTTGTTCGGGGTTCTTTTCATCAAAGTAACCATTGATTGTTACCGGAGTATTCTCTAGATAAATATCCTGCTCGGTTTCTCCTAAATAAAGTTTATAGACATCAGGGAGGATGTCTGTCTCGTCGGTACTGAATGTGCCATTCGTGCCGATGAGACAGCTTAATACAACGCTTTCGTTCATGTCTTTTATTTGCAAAGTCGTTGGCTTTAATACCTTTATTCTTCCTGATATTTTCAGTCCGTTATTTCCCCATACAGTGGCACTGCATAAGAGTAATATGGTTAGCAATGAATTTCTTACTTTTGTCATTATTATAAGTTTATAGTTAATTGTCAGAGTTGTTATTC
This sequence comes from Bacteroides sp. BFG-637, assembly GCF_024793605.1. Classification (NCBI taxonomy): domain Bacteria; kingdom Pseudomonadati; phylum Bacteroidota; class Bacteroidia; order Bacteroidales; family Bacteroidaceae; genus Bacteroides; species Bacteroides sp. BFG-637. Next base: position 3,396,288 of record NZ_JANUPD010000002.1, read on the forward strand.
TTCATCGGGCGTTTCCGGTATTGGAGGTAAAGGTAAATCCCAATTTTCCGGTCCGTTGGCTATTGCTTCCAGATCAATCTGATATTTATCTTTCAAATATTTTTGTACGAAAGCGAACTTTTCGGCAAGAAAAGGATATTTATCAGCCGGATATTCCTCTGCTAATTGAGCTTGGTTATAGAACATGGAAAGATGCATATATCCTATAAAAGTCTCTTCATTGGTTGGAGGATAAGAGTTATTGTCCGGTGTGCTGATACTATTGAATACATATGTGTTGACACTTCCCGGATATCCTCTGGTAAGATAATAGTTTGGGTCATCTTCCATTCCCAAACCTCTTACCAGATTGGTGACATGGTCGAATCCTGCCTCAAATTCTTCAGGTATAACAATGTTTCCGGCTTTTACAGCTTTTTCCAATATGGGACCCAATATCATTTTCCGGCGTCTGTCAAGCACTGCCCTGTCTGTAGGTATTAAATAAGGATCTCCGGGATTATCTTCTCCGAACATACAAGTGCACCAATAATCCAACCCATCGCGATTCTCGTGTATGGGCACAATCCAACTCGCTAGGATCACGCCTCCAATTTCTAATACGCTTTTACTATGGACATTGTATCCCAAATACCAATACATAGGCAGAACTTTAGAAGTGATCGGCGGATTCAAGTATGCAAAGATTTGCTTTTTCATAAATTCGACATAGTAATTGGTCATTTCATCATTTACACAGCCTTGGCCTTCGTAGCCACTACCATATGTTGTACCTGTCCAGCTCCGGTTAAAATCTTCCTTTTGCAAATCTTTATAAATCAGATATACATTATAGTCTTCGTATATTTGAGCAATGTCATCGTCCCAGCTATTATTTCCTTGAGGTACTTTGAAGCGTAATTCAACGCCTCCTTCTGTAGGAGTCAGTGTATCTTCTTCATAACATGAGGTGAATGCCATACAAGCAAGTAATCCCCATAAAATATATATATTTCTCATATTCATTTCCTTTGTTTAATTCATCAGATATATACTATTAACTTTCCCGTTTTGGAGCTAAAGGATTCTGTTCCAGTTTCTTATTTTTAATCAAGACAGCGTCTGGTATAGGCATAGTATAGGAAGGGTCATTCTGTTTTAATGTATATACCTGTTCTCCCCATCTATGAATAATTTGTGGCATTCCGTAGCGTCGGAGGTCAAACCATCGTTGCCCTTCAAAACAAAGTTCTTTTCTTCTTTCACTTTTGATGAAAGTTTTGAGCGCATCGCCGGTTAATCCGGTAGGTTCAACAAATTTGTCGGGGGCATAACGTTTAGCCAGTAAGGTTTTTAAAGCAGAGAGTGCTGTACCTTCGTCATTATTATGAGCAGCTGCTTCTGCTAGATTTAAATAGGCTTCGCCTAGTCTGAAGGATAAAGCAAAGTTTTCCGATCCACTAGGCTCACCTGTAGCCGAAAGTTTGTACTTGCCAAAAGTTGTGTAAGAGTCTTCATAGAAAACGTAATCATCTTTATTGTACTCTTTCGCTATATACTTTTCTTTTCTTAAATCTCCATCTTCAAAGCTTTCAATCAGGTTATCAGAAGCGATAAAAGCTTCTCTGTAGTAGGTGGTATTACCGAAGTAACCTTCTTCCTCATACTCTACCGACTGATCATTGAACACGGTAAGGTCTGAAACGCTTCCGTATAACCAAATAACTTCAGATGATTTTAAAGATGTAAAATTATAATAAGGCTCTGCCACTGTTGGAGAAGGGAGGGCGTTTAAGTCTATTAAAGAGAAAGACCAGTCATTTATTACTTTATTGGCGTATATAGCTGCATCTTTCCAGTTTTCCATATAAAGAAAAACACGGGATTTCAGTAATTGTATCATTGGAAGGTTGACCAGATAATTGGGCTCATATTGTTTATCTTTGCTCAAAGTAAGGAATAAACGTTCAGCTTCATTCAGATCGTCCACAATTTGGTTGTATACTTCCTCAACGGTGTTTCGTGTCATTAACAGTTGGTCTTCAGGGAGCAGGTTGCTGTCTAGTTTGAGCGGAACTCCTAAAGCTTGTTTGTTATAGTTGTATGGTGCTCCAAAATGATTAACCAACATAAAATAATAGAAAGCTCTTAATCCGAGAGATTGAGCTATTACATAATTTTTTTCAGCTTCCGTACCACTTACGTCACCGATATAATCGAGAGCGGCATTGGCACCTAAAATATAGTTATAGTATCCCTCCCAGACATTTTGAATATTGTAACCATTTCTTTCCATAATGAAAAACATATCCGGTTGCCATGTATAAACAGCTTGCTTGGCCTCTACTTCTTTTAGAGAGTTAATACTAAATTCATAATCGGTTTTATGAAACTGAATATCATCGTCGAAGAAACTAAGAAAGGCTAGCAGGCTATTACCTTTGTCTTGTTTGGGATAAGCGGAGCCTATCAGCATTTCCTGCAAAGCATTTGCATCTTTAGGAACATACTCACTTTGAGATTTAGGCTCTAGAAAATCTGAGCAAGAGGATAGCGATAGTAAGGCTATTCCTGTTAGTATATATATAATTCTTTTCATTGTTTATCTTTTTATTTTTTAGAAACCAATGTTAATACCTAATGAATAATTCCGTGGAAGTACACTGTTACTAACTTCCGGGTCGAAACCGTTGAAACGTTTGCTGGCGATAACGAAGATGTTATCCATGTTAAAGTTGAGTGATAGATTTTTCATATATATCTTTTCGCACCACTCGCGTTTCATTTGCCAGGATAAACCGATGTTGCGACAGCGTAAGAAAGAGCCGCTGACCACCATAGCATCAGATTGTTCCCATAATGGAATTCTATAAACATTCTCATTATTGGGCAATTCCACATAGGCCATACCTGCTCTGGGTAAAGAAGGAATAATTGTATGTGCTTCGTCTCCCGGTTCTTTCCAACGGTTCAGTAAATCACGGTTTATATTTGTATACGGATCTGGCATATAATACGAACTTGCGAACTGTTCATATGGCGATGGCAGACGTTTCTTGTTACCAAGTAGAAGTGAAAAACTTGTGTTTAAAGTCAATGATTTATAGCGGAAACTTAAGCTCAATCCACCGGTGAAATAAGGCTCTTTCTGACCAGAATATACCAGATAAGTAGTCGGATCGATTTGTCTGCTACGTTCTTCTTCCGGAATATCCAAAAGATTGAATAAAGCTTCACCGGTTTTCCCGTCTAATCCGGCAAAAGAGTATGACCAGAAACTGCTGAGCGGATATCCTTCTTTTAGTACAATATCTGAACGCCCGCTTAAAAAAGAAGCTGCATTGACATCAATGTCTGTATGTCCTCCTTCATTCCAGTTCTTGGAAGCATTCAGGCTGACACTTAATGCGTAGTCTCGTTTTTGTATCGGGGTGAAAGTTAATGTATATTCGATACCTCTGTTGTGGATAATACCACCGTTGCGTTTCATGGATGTTATTCCATATTCATAAGGTAATTCCAACTCAACAATCGCATTGGAACGTCGTGTATAATATTCCAGATTCATATAAAACATACTGAATAACTCCAGGTCTACACCGAAATTCCATGATTTGGTACGTTCCCATGATAGATTCGGATTTGGGATTTGGGAGATGGTAGACTGATATCTGTTGTATAGATTAGCTACTTTCCCTTGATTTAAAATCAAATCCGGACTAATCCGCGTTACTGCATTTCCTTGAATACCATAGGTGCCGCGGAAATTTAAGGTTGTTATCCATTTTACATATTTCTTCATGAAGTCCTCTTCTGAAGCTCTCCAGGAGAAACCGAATGAATAGGTAGGATCAATACGGTGATTAGCATCCTGACCGAAACGGTTGGAGGCATCATTACGTATGTTTGCATTAACGACATATCGGTTTTTGAGTGAATATGCCAATGTGGCGAATACGGAAAGGTAATTGTCTGTAGTATTGACTTTTCTCCATCCACCGTCATATATCCTTTTTAAAAGCCCCCATCCTTCGTCTTTAGAACCTGTAATAGGTGTAAAAGCTTGTGGAGTGGTTGGCAATGTTATTACTTCTCCTCTATCCGGGGCATATCCCCATACAGTATTGCTGACACCTTTATTGGTGGAAGAACGTAATTCCATACCTACTAAGGCATTAATTCGGTTCTCGTTATTGAAGGCTTTACTGAATTGCAGTTTATTCTGAATGTTGTAAGAGTACTGCTGTGCGTTGTTTGTGAATAATTCACCTCCAAATGGGAGTAAGGCTGCTCCAAACTCTTTACTGTTTGGTGAGACAGAGTTGAAATCATAGCCGCGATATGTTTCAGCAATATAGAACGTTTGTTCGGTTTCCCAGGCTTCGTTCGTACTGTTATTATCAGAATATCCTCCGGTGAATTGGTAAGTCAACCAGTCCAGAATATTCCATTTCAAGTCCAATGAAGCTGACATAAAGCTTGATTTGGATTTTGACCCACTATTGTTCCGTTCATTTACGAAATTGTATGATAATGATTTTACTCCGCTATTGTATGTATATGTGGCGTTCTTTTGATAGTAGGCATCGGGATCTATTGAGCGATTGGTAGTAGTAGCATACCCCATAGGGTTGACTCCCCCGGCAAAGCCATTATTCGTCGTTACGCTACCGTTAATCGTTGCATTAATTGTCAGTTTTTGTACCGGGCGTATAGTGATGGCAACGCGTCCGGTCATACGTTCACTGTCGTTTCCAATTTCCTGTCCTTCACTATTGGAATATCCCATAGAAGCTGCATAACTGTATTTATTTGTTCCACCGGAAACACTTATATTATGGTTATGACTGAAAGAGCGGCGGGTTAGCAGTTTGAACCAATCCGTGTTTTGTGTTTCCAAAACATTGCGTTGTGCCAAAAAATCTTCAGAAGATATATCATGCGACAGATACATATTCAATAATCCTTCATAAGTATATATTTGTTTGATTGGTTCTGCGCCATAAGGAGTTCCCCAGTTAAAAGCTTCTTGTGAAAACTGTACTCTTTCTTTGGAGTTCATGTAGTTGAACTGTCCGTAGTTAGGACGCGTACCTATTACAAAATTAGATGTGTAATTGACGCTTAGGCGGTCAGTCGTATTCTTTTTGGTTGTGATTTCAATAACACCATTAGATGCTTTCGAACCGTAGATAGCGGTTGCGGAAGCATCTTTCAGAATACTGATGCTTTCGATATCAGCAGGATTCAACCAGGAAATCTGATTACCGATGATGTTTTTTAAGTCCTCTGTCATTAAAGAAGATGCATTCAGCTCCAGTGGGTCTTCCTGAATAATGCCGTCAACTACCCAAAGTGGATCTTGATTACCCAGTAAGGTACTTGTACCGCGGATTTGAATTTTCGGGGCAGTACCTACACGGCTACTTGTATTAGTGACAATCATACCTGCTACACGTCCTTGCAGCATTTGGTCGATAGTGGTATACGAAGGCATTATAATATCTTTTGCTTTTACTGTAGTAATGGAACCTACCAAGTCACGGCGCTGAATATTCTGGTAACCGGTCACAACTACTTCGTCGATTTCCGTGCTGGAACTGTTTAAAGTGACATTAATCGTTTTCTTTCCTGTATATCTTACGGTTTTTTTCTCCATTCCAATGAATGAGTAAGTCAATATCAGTCCTTCCTGTGCCGGAATGTTAAAAGTGTAGTTTCCGTCCAGCCCGGCGATGGCTCCGTGCTTTGAACCCCGTACGGTAACCGTGGCCCCGGGAAGGGCTTCACCACTAGCGTCACGTATCCATCCGCTGATAGTGATTTTGTTCGTTTTTCTTTTCTTGATAACGATGGCATTGCCTGACACTTCGTAAGTCAGGTTGGTGCCCTCCAAGCATTCATCCAGAATCTCGGTGATCGTTTTGTTTTTTGCCCTTACGCTGATATCGGTTATGTTAGCGATATCTTCTGTTGCATACATAAAGATGAACTTTGTGCGGTTTTGCAAATACCAAAGCGTGGATTCCAGGCTTTCGCCTCTCAAATCAACGGAGATTCGCTGATTGTCTTGTGCTTGAATCATAAGTGAAGAAAGGGAGAATATGCATAAAAGACAGGATTTAATGAAATGTCTGCTTACACAAGATACTCCCTTTGATAAGGACTGTGCTCGTTTTTTCATAATGCGTTAGTTATAATATGTATTAATAGTTATTGTTTATAAGCAATGTGCAGTACCCCTTCCCTTTGTTTGATGTCTACCATATTCAGTTCCATTATCATGTCGATAATAGGGTTCATGTTTGCATAGCGGTTGAGATAAGCTCCGATTTTTACCTGCTTGGCTGCGTCGTCTTCAAAAGTGTATTTGAATCCGTACCATTTGGATAGATATGACATGACATTTTCAAGAGGAATGTTTATAAAGATGAATGATCCAGACTCCCAGGAAGTATATAATTCAGCATTTACATTGGAGACGATACCTTTCTGGCTATTTTTGTCATAAAGGAAGTGTTGGTTTGGAAGCAATTCATAGTCTTCATTTTCATTGTTTATCTTTACGGCCCCACTCACTAATGTTGTACTTTCCACTCCTTCATCTGCGTAGGCCCTTACATTGAAAGAGGTTCCTGTCACCCGGATTGAAGTATGCGGTGTTTGCACGATGAATGGATGTGCTTTGTCCGGAGCAACATCAAAATAGGCTTCACCTTCAACTTGTACGATACGTTCCTTATTGTTGAAACAAATCGGATAAGTCAGTTGAGATTCTGCATTCAGATGTACTTTTGTTCCATCCGAAAGGACAATGTGACATTCCATACCATGCAGTGTACGGAGCGTATTCTTGATCTCTTTCACTTTGGGCTTGTTGGCAGGAGTTTGATAATTGATCCCTTTAGAATCAATGATGAATATTTCAGCTGCACCTTCCGGGAGGGCATTATCGAAAAGATTGAAGGTGTTGCCATTACTTAAAGTCAGTTCTCCGCCATGGGTTCCCGGAGTGATTTCGCCGATTGGTTCTCCGGCTACCCAATTATATATAAGGTAGGAAGCCGGTATTATCAGAAGCAAAATAAGAGCTGCATATTTCAGGCTCTTTCTCCATGAAAGAAAACCGGATGCTTTTTCTCCTCCCAATCGCGGGTAGATTCTGTCCCATGCTTTTTGTGAAGAGAAACTTTTGATTAACTGAGTGTTTTTTTCATACGTTTCCTCATTCAATATTCGTTTGGCTAGCTTTTGATGCTCCGGATTTTCATTAATCCATTCACGGTAGGCTTTTTCTTCCTCCGGGATAGCCGAATGAGTGAATAGGGAAGCAAGGAATTTTGCAATTCTAAAGTTTTCTTTGAATGAATTCATCGTTTTTAGGATTTGTTTGTATATAAAACAATCCAATCGAAAAAACGGGGTAATCAAAAAGTTACTTTATTTGCATAAAAATAGTAATAAGGCGTAGTTTATGCCTTTGAGGCTTTCGCGAAGTTTGCGATAGGCGAATTTCTTTAACGTATGGACAGTACCCTCTGAAATTTGCAATTTGTCAGCAATCTCATGGTTTTTTAACCCTTTCATGGAATATAAGATGATATTTCGCATTTGGGTAGGCAATTCTTCTACCGCTTTGCGAACTATGCGGAAAGTTTCTTGTTCGATAATTGCAGCTTCAAAACCGCTGTCAAACTTTTCTTGTTCCGGAAAATCTGGAATATCCAATTGTTCATGTTTGAGATGATTCAGGCATTTATTTCGGGTGACGGTATAGAGGAAGCTCTTAACTTTCAGAATGTCATCAAAATCTTCTTTTCGCTCCCAATAAACCAACAATGCATCTTGTACGATGTCTTTGCAAACCTCTTTGTCATCGATATAGTGGGATGAAAAAACACAAAGAATAGGATAGTAGTCATCAAATAGCTTTTTGAAAGCCTGTTTGTTACCACGTTTTATGTCTGCAATTATATTTTCTATATGTATGTTCACTATTTAGGGTGGAGCGATTGGTGCAGAAACTCTCTTACCCAATCTTACTTATTTTCTTCAGCTTTTCTTCTTCGATAATTTTAATCTTTCTTCCGTCGATAGTAATTAGTCTTTCCGTAGCGAATTGCGACAAGGTACGGATAGCGTTCGAAGTAGTCATATTGGAAAGATTTGCCAGATCTTCACGTGAAAGATAAATGCTCAAAGTGGAACCGTCTTCTTCAAGACCATAGCTTTCTTTCAAGAAAATGAGTGATTCGGCCAAGCGTCCGCGAATATGCTTTTGTGTCAGATTAACGGTACGTTCGTCGGAGATACCCAAGTCAATGGAGAGTTGGCGGATGAAGAACATGGCCAAATCATTATTTTGGGCAATCAGAGTAGTGATGGCACTCATAGGAATCAGGCAAATAACAGAGGGTTCGAAAGCTGCTGCTGCGGTTACAAAATCTTGTTTGGCAAAATAAGCACGATATGCAAAGTATTCGCGTGGTTTAATCATGCGGATAATCTGACTTCTACCCCCTACACCATCTTTGAAGATTTTCACTTTACCACTGATGAGACACATCAGATGAGACGGTGTCTCTCCTTCACAGTAGATGGTTTCATTCTTTTTGTAGGTTTGTATCGTATAATTGTTCATCAGAAACTCCTTTTGCTCATTGTTTAGAGGAGCTAACATATCGGATAACGGTTCCGAAATATCGATGTCTGACATATTCATTTTTACCATGAGTGCTACAAAACTGTGTTATACAGCACAAAAGTAAAAAGAAAAAATGAGAAAATGAACGAATCTATAAAAAGATTGCACAAAAGTGGGAGCTTTCGTGCAATCTTGTGGACGTTTTATTTAGTAAATAGTAGTTCCCTGTATTTAGGCAACGGCCATATTTCGTCGTCTACTTCCATCTCCAGGTGGTCGATGTGGTCGCGGATTTGGTCAAGATACGGGCGTACTTTTTCTTCGTATGCAAATGCCCTTTCTTTGTAGTTTTCCATGTGGTTGGCTACTTTTCTTGCTTCGGTCATATCGCGCACGAGTACTTTGATAGAAGTGACCCGGTGTGAAATCTCACGAATTAATTCTTTACGGTCGGCACTCAATACTTCGTATTCTTCAGCCGGGAATATTTCTTTCAGTCCCCGAAGATTTTCGAGCAAACGGTTCTGATAGGCAACGGCAGTAGGTACGATATGGTTGATGGCGAGGTCGCCTAATACACGGCCTTCGATCTGCACCTTCATGGTGTATTTCTCCAATTCCACTTCCAAGCGGCTGTTCAATTCGGTTTCGTTGAAAATACGTTCACCGATGAGTACCGCTTTCGATTGATTATCTACATAATGCATCAGGGCTTCCGGAACATGGCAGATATTCGTCAGTCCGCGGCGTGCGGCTTCTTGTTTCCATTCTTCGGAATAGCCGTCCCCTTCGAAACGAATCGGTTCGGAGGCGATAATTGTTTCTTTCAGCAGGCGGAAGATGGCTTCATCTTTGCCTACTCCTTCTTCCATCAGTTTTTCTACCGATGCGCGGAATTCGTTCAGCTGGTTTGCCATGGCCGCATTGATTACAATCATGGAGGCGGCACAGTTGGAAGAAGAACCTGCGGCACGGAATTCGAATCGGTTTCCGGTGAATGCGAAAGGAGAAGTACGGTTGCGGTCGGTGGTATCCAGTAAAATTTCGGGGATACGTCCGATGCCTAACTTCAGCGTGGTTTTTTCTTCCGGCGTCATTTTTTCGTTTCCTACTTGGCGGACAATTTCGTCAAGAGTGGACGAGAGTTGTGAACCCAGGAAGCAAGAGAGAATGGCGGGGGGAGCTTCATTGGCTCCCAAACGGTAGCTGTTGCTGGCGCTCATGATGGAGGCACGCAATAAATCTTGGTTTTTATAAACCATCATTAAGGCGTTCACCAGAAAAGTGAGGAATAGCATATTTCCTTTCGGGTTCTTTCCGGGAGCGAACAGATTGATGCCGGTGTCTGTGCAGAGCGACCAGTTGTTGTGCTTGCCCGAACCGTTTACTCCGCTATATGGTTTTTCGTGCAGGAGTACATTAAAATGATGTTTTCTGGCGATACGCTTCATCAAATCCATGACGAGCTGGTTGTGGTCGTTGGCAAGATTGCAGTTTTCGAAGATAGGGGCCAACTCAAATTGGTTGGGGGCTACTTCGTTATGACGGGTTTTGGCGGGAATACCCAGTTTGTGACACTCGATTTCGAGTTCTTTCATAAATGCAGTGACACGTGGAGGGATAGAACCGAAATAATGGTCTTCCAACTGTTGGTCTTTGGCAGAAGAGTGTCCCATCAGTGTCCGTCCTGTCAGACAGAGGTCGGGGCGTGCATTATATAAAGAAGAGTCTACAAGGAAATATTCCTGTTCCCATCCTAAATTGGTATATACGCGTGTGATGTTCTTGTCGAATAGCTGGCAGACTTCCGTTGCTGCTTTGTCTACGGCGGCAAGTGCTTTCAATAATGGAGTTTTGTAATCCAGCGCTTCACCTGTATAAGAAATGAAGATAGTGGGGATACAAAGAGTGGTATCTACTACGAATGCTGGTGAAGAAACATCCCAGGCCGTATATCCTCGCGCTTCGAAAGTGTTGCGGATACCGCCGTTAGGGAAAGAAGAGGCATCCGGTTCTTGTTGGATCAGTAGTTTTCCGGAGAAGCGTTCGATCACTCCGCCATCTTCGCCAAATTCGATAAAGCCGTCGTGCTTCTCGGCTGTTCCGTCTGTCAGAGGTTGGAACCAGTGTGTGTAGTGAGTGACGTTGAGTGACTTAGCCCAACTTTTCATACCGTTAGCAATTAAATCTGCTATTTCACGGCTGATAGGCGTACCTTTTTCGATAGCATCGGTTACAGCTTTGTAAGCTTCTTTAGGAAGATACTCTTGCATCTTCTTGCGGTCGAACACGTGGCTACCATAATAATCAGAGAGTTTGTTGGAAGGGGCAATAACTTCCAGAGGTTTCCGGTTGGAAAGCTCTTGTAAAGCAAAAAACGCATTTTTGACATAAATGGTCTATTTTTTATCGGTTGATGGCGCAAAATTATATGTTTTTTCTGAAAGTACCCCTATTTTTGAGGGGGTATTTTCAGAAATAACTTATTTTTTATTGATAATGCCCCCTCAGGAATTTGGCACTTACGAAAACTGTAGGGCGTTTGGGTTCCATGTCGGAATTTCATATAATGAAGAACATCTATCATACTTTTACTATAAAAGATGGGTATCTATCATACCTATACTCCGTCTATCTTAGTGTAGTATTAGGTGAAGTACCCCTTTGAAGGCATCAAGATGCATACATTATAGTAAGCCGTATTATCTTACCAACATTTAGTTTGTTGCACTCTAGTGAATAGACCTTTGCACTCCAGTGAACGGTTTTTTCCACTAGAGTGCAAAGAACCGTTCACTGGAGTGCAAAGATTGACTTCTCCCTTAGAGAAAACGGTATTATCCATTGAATAATAAATTGTTAACTAGTATATTTCATATAAACAAACAATGATTTGTTTGCAAAATGCTATTGCCGTAGGAATAAAAGCAGTACACACAGAAAGAAGCAATCAGTTCTGTTGATGGGAAACACGCCAGATATACTATGAGAAATACCGCCAACGAGTATGAGAAATGAGGTGAAATCGGGGGTGTTTTGCTGAAAAACTATGAGAAATGCCTATTTAGGAAATCATTTCTCATAATCTATCTATTTGATTATATTCGCTTTATATGGATACTATGAGAATATGAGAAATGGAAACGAAAAATTCAGAAAAGAGGTCTCTGAAGCTGATAGGAAGATTGTGTTTAGTTTATTTCCGAACCGATATCAGCTAGTTCATTTTTTATTGATTGTAATTGGGGAAAATGTTTACGCAAAATGAAGAACTAAATACGCAATTGAGAATAGATAAGAAAAATGAACCTTTTAACTTTGCGCTTATTATAACCTATTAAGCAATATATTATGGGACGAAAATTTTCACGAATGTGTTATATATTAGCTTTGACCATATTTGTATTAGTTTTTCCGGGCTTATGCACTGAGGCCGCTCCTCAATGTACCGAAACGAGTATGTGGTTGAATGGTAGTGTGGAAAAAACAACGTGGATGAAGTGTCTTCATGATACACTGTTAATGTGCAAAATATCCATTCCCGGTACGCATGACAGTGGCACTACCAAAGGTGGAGATATGTTGAAAACACAGTCTGAAACCATTCCTGTCCAGTTGCAGTTGGGAATTCGCGCTTTCGATATTCGTTTGGAAAAGAAAAATAATAAATTAGGTATCTTCCATAGTTATGCTTTTCAGGATCTATATTGGGAAGATGATGTTTTGCCCGCCTTCATTTCTTTTTTGCAGGCGTATCCTTCTGAAACATTGATTGTCTCACTGAAAAAGGAGGGCGGAGAGTTGCAGGATTATGCATCTTTAGTGTCTGCTTCTTTGAGTAATCCTGTATATCAAGATTATTTCGTAACAGATTTTCACCCTGAACTGACATTGAAAGACTGTCGCGGAAAGATTCTTTTTTTACATAGGGATTCTGCAATGATTAATTATCCGGGTGCTGCTTGTGTAGGTTGGGAAGATAATAAAACCTGTCTGCTTATTCTTTGCAATAAAGATGGGAAAGAAGGTCGTGTGTTGCTTCAAGATGAGTACCAATATGAGTCTGGCAAAGATGCTGGAAAGAAAATAACAACAATTATTCGTAATATTGATGTAGTGTCTGACCAGCCCGCTTCTTCACGTAAGTGGGGTATTAGCTTTGTCAGTGCAACCGGATTACCTTTGGGAACACCTAAGATCTTTGCAGACCAAATTAATCAACCTGTAGCAGACTATCTGGAGCAGGAACACAAACGGAACTGTGGCATTGTTTTTATTGATTTTATTAATGATAAAGGCGGTAAAGAACTGGTGGAATATTTAATTGAAAGCAATATCAAGTGAGGCTACTCTACCGAGGCAAACAAAATCTCTTTATTATGAAGTTCTTTTAGCAGAAATGCGCAAAGTGAAGAATATTATACGCATTTGGTACTTTATAAAGGGTGTCCAATTCCTACATTTGTCTATAATTAAAAATAAAAAAGTGTAATGCTATGAAACTGTCAATAGATTTAGGTGGAACCCATGTTCGGATAGCACAAGTGGAGAATGGCAGGTGTCTTAATAAGAAATCGGTTGCTTGTCCATCGCAGCAAGATGCTTCTACGATTCTCAATTTACTATCTCAGCTTATTGAAAGAATGATGAACGAACATGTAGAAGGCATTGGCATAGGTGTCCCTTCTATTGTAGATTCGGAAAAAGGGGTTGTTTATAATGTGGCAAACATCTCCTCCTGGAAGGAAATTCATTTGAAAGAGGCTTTGGAAAGTGAGTTTAGAGTACCTGTTGCTATCAACAACGATTCTAATTGTTTCACTTTGGGGGTGAAAATGTTCGGTGAAGGGCAACCTTATGCCAACATGGTGGGAGTGACGATAGGAACTGGTATCGGGGCAGGGGTCATCATTGATCATCGTCTCTATGGCGGCGAATTTATGGGAGCAGGCGAAATAGGAACATTGCCATATTTAGATTCCGACTTTGAGCAATATTGTAGTAGTTTCTTTTTTAAACGGTACAATACTACTGGTGCTGAGGCTGCTGAAAAGGCAAATAGTGGAGACAGGGCTGCATTGGAAATATGGAAAGAATTTGGAATTCATTTGGGTAACCTTATGAAAGCAGTTCTTCTGGTGTATGCTCCGCAGGCTGTTATTTTGGGAGGAGGTATTGCACCAGCATTTCCTTTATTTAGAGGAGCTATGGAAAATGAGATGCGGATTTTTCCTTACAAAGTTATATTGGATAGAGTAGAGGTGAAGGTTTCCCATCAGAAAGATGCTAGTTTGTTGGGAGCTTCTGTTCTGATAAAGTAATCAAAGTATAATCTTTTTGTAAATCGAATATAATTCTGTCTTGTGACCTTTGGGGCAGATTTATAATTATCAATATTATAAACTTTAAATTTTAAATGTATGAGACAAGCAAATTTTAGGATCTATCGAAAGATTCTGACTATTTTGTTAGTGCTGTTCTTGTCTGCAAGTGCTTATGCACAGCAAATCACAGTGAAAGGAACAGTGAAAGATCAAACGGGTGAGCCTGCAATCGGAGCCAATGTTTTGATCAAGGGAACTTCTAACGGAGTCATTACAGATGTGGATGGAAAGTTCGAGTTGTCAACTGATAAAAATGCCGTATTGGTTATAAGTTATGTTGGCTATGCAAACCAGGAAGTGCAGGTTACCGGTAAACCCTTAATGATTATTCTAAAAGAGGATTCGGAACTTCTGGATGAAGTAGTTGTGTTAGGTTACGGTGCGAATTCACGTAAGCAGGATTTGTCGGCGGCTGTAGGTGTATTGAGCAATACCGAGGAATTAACCACTCGTCCGGTCAGCTCTACAGAAAGTATGCTGCAAGGTCAGCTGGCTGGTGTCACGGTACAAGCCAACGGTGGTGACCCTACTGCTACTCCTACGATTACTATCCGTGGACAAGGTTCTTACAAACGTAAAATTGCTGGTGTTGAACAAGGTGGGGATAACGTACTCTGGGTAGTTGACGGGGTTCCCGGCGCTCCTATTGCTTCAATGAGTGATATCGAATCTATCGTAGTATTGAAAGATGCTGCCTCTGCTGCTATCTATGGTGCGCAGTCAGGTGCAGGCGGTGTAATTTTGGTCACTACCAAAAAGGCTAAGGCAGGTACGCCCACTCTTAGTTACGAAGGTACTTATGGGGTTCGTCAGGCTACAAATTTGCCGGAGCCACTGAATGCTGAGGGTGAATTAGAGATGCGTAAACGCTCTTATGCCAATGCGGATATGTCACTTCCCGATGGTTGGGATGTGGCAAAAAATCCGTGGATTGGCACCACTCGTACCAATTGGATGGACGAGATTTTCCGTACAGCTTTTTATCAACGCCATAACATAGCGTTGAATGTAGGTACAGAGAATTTTTCGAGTCGTTTGTCTTTCTCATTTGATAATGACGAAGGAGTATTGATCAATACTTATAATAAGAATTATTCGATACGTTACAATGGTAAGTTCGACTTGAATAAATGGGTGTCTATCAGCGAAGATTTTGTTTGGAAAAATACGGAGAGCCGCACAAAGGATACAGACGATGCATATACAGGTCCTGTTTTATCAGCAATCTATATGCCAGCCAGTGCTACTGTATATAATCCGTTGGATGGAACTTGGGGAGGAACCACTACTGAAGATCCTGAATACATAGCTAAGTATGGAAGCAATTTTGCAGGTGCCCATGGTGATGCTGTTAACCCGGTACGTCTGTTGAAAGCGGAAAACCGTTTTAACAGAACCAGTGATGTTTGGAGTACTACAAGTTTGCAAATAGCCAATGTACTACAGGGGTTAAAGTTTACCAGCCGTTTCACTTACAATCTGAAGAGTAATAATTATAAAAATTTCCGTCCTATTCAGGATGAACCGGGTAAGCCCAATAACTCAAATAACATGGATATAACGAATTATCGTAGAGATGCATGGAAAACTGAGAATACGCTGACTTATGATAATACTTTCGGAAGACATACAGTAGGCGCATTGTTCTCTACTACAGCTGATCATTTTGTAACGCGCGGTCTTGATGTTAACGGTAAGAACTTTACCGATGAAAGCCCATATTTGCAATATCTGGCATATGCAGGTTCTACTTCGGCTACCGATTATATGACAGGTCCTGATGCCAATGTCTCATTGGTGGCCCGTTTGGCTTATTCTTACGATGATCGCTATTTTGCTACGGCCTCTTGGCGGCGCGATTATGCAGGCCGTTTACCTAAAGAAAATAATTTTGGTGACTTTCCGGCAGTTACATTGGCATGGAAGATTTCTAACGAGAAGTTCTTTAAGAAAAATGATTTCATCAGTTTGCTGAAATTGCGTGCTTCTTGGGGACGTGTTGGAAACTTGGGCTCTATTAACTATAATTACAAATCACTTTTGTTGGGAACAACGTATTGGCAGGAACAAGCTCAATATGGTGTGATGAATAATACAACCTGGAATAATTTCGTGTATAACTCTACTGCCATGAACAAGAATCTGACATGGGAGACTTCTGAACAGTACGATTTAGGTTTGGATGTCGAAATGTTCAATAGCCGTTTGTCTTTGTCGTTCGACTACTTTGATAAGCGTACTTTTAACCTGATTCAGGAACAGACCATGGATTGGCCGAGTACTATCGGATTGGATCCGATGTTGATTAATCAAGGTGAAGTTCGCAATCGTGGTTTTGAAATATCAGCAAACTGGAGCGATCGTATCAACAAGAATTTCTCTTATTTTGTATCAGGTAACTTTTCGTATTTGAAGAACTGGGTTTCCGACATAGGTGTGAAGAATGCCGATGGTACTCCTGGCGTATGGACTGATAGTGATTCTAAATTCCGCAATATTCCTTTTACTCGTCAGACTGCAGAGGGAGAACCTTTGAATTCGTACTATTTGATTAAGACTGCCGGTATTTTCCAGAGTGATGCCGAAGTTGCTGCCTGGAATAAGGAGCATGGTACTTATGTTACCGACTCTAATGGTAACAAAGAGTGGAAAGGCATTCAGGCAAATGCCAAAGCCGGTGACTTAAAGTTCGTAGACTACAACAATGACGGTAAGATTGATGATAAAGACCGCCAATATTGCGGTAGTGCTACTCCGAAGACAACATATGCTTTCACATTAGGAGCTACTTATAAAAAACTGTCTGTCAGCGCTATGTTTCAGGGTGTAGGTGGTGCTCAGGCATTCTATGCTGCGAAATATATGACGTTGAGCGATGTAGATGGTAACTTTAACCGTACAAAGGAAATTCTGAACGCCTGGAGTCCGACGAATACCTCTTCAAATATCCCCAGACTGTCAAAGAATGATCCGAATTCAAACTTCAGTACGGCATCTGATTGGTATTTGGAGGATGCTTCTTATTTGCGCCTGAAAAACCTGACTGTTTCCTATGACTTATCAGGCGTATTGCAAAAGTGGTCGCATCTGAAAGAGCGCAGTAGTCGTATGTCTGTCTACTTCAGTGGTGAGAATCTCTTTACAATAACCGATTATTCGGGTATGGATCCGGAATGTGGCGGCTGGGATGCTATGAAATATCCTGTATCCAGGGTATTCTCTTTTGGCGTGAAATTAACTTATTAATAAAAACAGAGATTATGAAAAAATATATACCATTATTGGCTTTATCGGCCTTGTCATTATGCTCTTGCGCCGACTTTCTGGATGTGCAACCGGAAGGAAATCCTGCTACTACATCCTATTTTTTGAATGATGAACAAGCAATTGATGCCATCGACGGACTTTATGCGCCTATCCATCAGGAAAAGGGCTTCGGACGTGAATTGTTTTGGGAACAAGGGGCAGCCTGCGATATTGTTTGGGCTAAGACACGCGGTTACAATTCATTGGCAACATTTGACTATACCGGTAATGAAGATCCTATTAAGGGAGGATTTGATTTATTCTATCAAAATATGGCTCGTTCCAACTGGATTATCAAGCAGTTGCTTGACAAAGAGAAGAAAAGTGGATTGAGCGCAATAGAACATCGTAGCTTGGGCGAAGCCTTTTTTATGCGTGGCATGGCCCATTTCTGGATTGCTTACCGTTACGGAACGAAAGAACAGGGAGTTCCTTTCGTACGCTACGAAGATTTTGAGGGGGACTATGATAATTCTATTCCTCCACAGCAGGCCTCTGTAATCGATGACTATAAGTATATTATAGAAGATATGGATAAAGCTATCTCTTATTTGCCTA
This sequence comes from Bacteroides sp. BFG-637, assembly GCF_024793605.1. Lineage (NCBI taxonomy): Bacteria > Pseudomonadati > Bacteroidota > Bacteroidia > Bacteroidales > Bacteroidaceae > Bacteroides > Bacteroides sp. BFG-637. The sequence goes on from NZ_JANUPD010000002.1 coordinate 3,414,159, forward strand.
AATTTGAGGAATATACAGATGACGATAAAGGGCGTCCGCATAAAGCTGCCGCTGTGGCTTACAAGGCTAAAGTATATGCTTATTGGGCTACTTGGGATGCAACCCAGTGGAATAATGTGATTACTATGGTTAATTCATTGGAAACTGATTATAACCGTGACTTGGCTGACACTTTTGCTGAAATATTCTCTTCTGATTTTAAAGATTTTTGGAACAAGGAGTATATTTGGTCTATTCCTTCCAACGGCGGTTCTTCCGGTGGTGGTGTTGAATTTGTAGGTGTGATTCTTGAAGACAAAGGCTGGGGTGTGTATAACGGCTGGGGACAGATTAAGCCATCTTATGATATTTATGAAGAGATGGTGAAAGACGGTGTAGGTAATGAACGTCTGGTACGTTCCATTTTGGAATATAATCAGGAATTCCAGTTCTTTGGCGAAAAACGTAAGTTCTATTCTGATACGAACCTGGATGTAGGTTTCCAAATCAATAAGTATATGGATCCCTTTAAGCATAAGGATGCCGATAAAGAGGGGTATGTAAACACGAATGGAAACTGGCCGACTGCCCGTATAAACTTCCCGTTGATTCGTTTTGCTGAAATGTTGCTGTTCCGCGCGGAGGCTTATCTGATGACAGACCAACCGGGTAAAGCCAAAGAGGACTTGAACCGTATTCGCAAACGGTCTAACCTGACAGAATTGACTGAAAACCCTACTATGGCGGATTTGTATCACGAACGCCGTTGTGAATTAGCTTTTGAATATACCGACCATTTGTTCGACCTCAAGCGTTGGCATCGTTCTTCAAATGCTGAAATTAAACAACTGGCAGAGAAGGAACTGAACGCTAGTCCACGTATCCGTAAGTATGCAGACCGTTCTAATCCTGAATCCAGCTTTACTATAAAACCTTATGGTGACTATAAGGTAAAGAGTACTTATAAAGATTATATGATGGTATTCCCATATCCGTATGACCAGATAACTAAGTCTAATGGTAAGTTGAAACAGAATGACGGCTATAATTAATCTTTCTTTTTGAAAGATATCCATCATGAAATAGAACATTAGTCTGATCTGCAAGGATTGACATCCCAAAAGGTAGCAATCCTTGCAGATAAAACTTTCAAACATGTAATTTGATGAAATTTAAAATTCTTACATGTGCAGTCATTGCATTTTTTGTTTTCAGTTCTTGTTCGTCCGGTAAACAATCCCCTGTTGACTATGTCGATCCCTTTATAGGGACGGGGTTTCATGGTCATACTTATCCGGGTGCAAACCGTTCCTTTCGGTGGGGTACAATTGAGTCCCGACACCCGTGCCGGAAACTGGGATGCTTGTGCGGGATATCATTACAGTGATACTACTTTAAAAGGCTTTTCGCATACTCATCTTAGCGGAACGGGATGTATTGATCTGGGCGACATACTGTTTCGTCCCACCACTCAAAGACCTGACTTAACTGCGGAAGGAAGCATTTGCCGGCCGGCAGCTTTTTCCCACAAAGATGAGAAGGCATCAGCTGGATATTATTCGGTACTGCTGAAGGATGAAGGGATAAAAGCCGAATTGACCGCAACTACTCATGTCGGTGTGCACCGGTACACATTTCCTTCTGCCAACCCTGTGACTATGATCATTGATTTAGCTCATTTGCTTGATAATGAATATATTTATGAAGCCGAGTTAGAACAGACGGCTTCCAATGAAATTGCAGGAATGAGAAGAACCAGAGGTTGGACAGATAACCAATATGTTTATTTTGTTGCCCGGTTCTCGAAACCTTTTCAAACTGTTGGTTTTGTACAGGATAGAAAGATGTTTTCTGCTGAAGCTAAATTGACCGGCACGGATTTGCAAGCCGTTCTTACGTTTGACGATAAAGACAGTGAGCCTGTTATAGCCAAAGTAGGACTATCCATAGTCAGTGTGGACAACGCGCGTGAGAATCTTGACGCTGAAGTAAAAGATTTCGATTTTGACGCAGTGCGTGCTGCCGCCCGTAGTGCTTGGGAACAGGCACTTTCATCCATTACTGTGGAGGGAGGCAATATAGACGATTTGAAGAACTTCTATACCGCTATGTATCACGCTATGGTTGTGCCCGATGTCGTGAGTGATGTCAACGGTGAATTTCGCCGGCACAATATGGAGATAGGTCAGTTGTCTAAAGGTAAAGTGCAATATTCCACTTTTTCCCTTTGGGATACTTTCCGTGCGTGGAATCCCTTGATGACGCTGATTGATACTACATTGGTCACTAATATGATCGATTCTTATCTTGATATTTACGATGCTTCAGGTGAACTTCCCATCTGGCCGCTTTCTGCCGGAGAAACGGGAACTATGATCGGATACCATTCGGTTTCTGTTATTGCTGATGCCTACTTGAAGGGAATCAGAGGCTTTGATGCGGAAAAAGCATTAGAAGCAATGATTGTTTCTTCTGAGAAGAATAAGAAAGGTGCGGATTACTATATAAAATATGGCTTTATTCCTTCGAACATTAAAAAAGAATCCATATCTTGTCTGTTGGAATTTGCTTATGATGACTGGTGTATTGCACGTATGGCACAGGAGATGGGAAAAGAAGATATTTGTCAAAAGTACATGGAGCGTTCGCAGAACTATATCAACGTATTTGATGGTTCTACAAAGTTTTTCCGCCCCAAACGGATGGATGGTAATTGGGAAACGCCATTCAATTCTGTTGAAGTGGGACGTGCCTATACCGAAGCTACTGCCTGGCAATATCGTTTTTTCGCCCCTCACGATGTGAACGGAATGGCACAACTGTTCGGAGGAGAGGAAGAGTTTATCACTGCACTTGATTCTATTTTCACTGTAGAATCGGGTGTGAAAGGCGACCTTGTGGACATTACTGGCCTAATAGGACAATATGTTCATGGGAATGAGCCGAGTCATCACATCGCTTATTTGTATGATTATGTAGGACAGCCTTGGAAGACACAAGAGATGACACGCCGGTTGCTTCATGAAATGTATAAGCCTGTGCCCGGGGGAATCATAGGTAATGAAGACTGCGGGCAGATGTCTGCCTGGTACATACTATCTAGTCTGGGTATCTATTCTGTATGTCCCGGAAGTAATGAATTTGCGCTGACCAGTCCTCTGTTCGAGAAAGCGGTTGTCAATTTGGCAAACGGAAAGACGCTGACTATTCTTGCCAACAACCCGAAGAAGAATATTTATATCAGTAAAGTAGAGCTGAACGGCAAGCGGATAGATACCAATTTCATCACTTATGCACAACTGATGGAAGGTGGTGAACTTCGTTTTACTTTAACCGATACACCGGATAAGACCCGGGGAATTTCAGCAGAGGCCGCTCCTTATTCCTATACCCGCGAAAATGTGGTGTCCATTCCTTATGTGGATAGAGATTTGAATCTCTTTATGGATAAAACAGAAATCACTCTTGCTACGGCAACCGCAGGAGCCGGAATCCGGTACACGTTAGACGGAAGTGAGCCGACAGAGTCATCTCCACTTTATGAGAAACCGTTCGAGTTGGATAAGACCACTCAGATAAAGGCAAAGGGATTTAAGGAAGGTTTCCGCCCAAGCAAAGTCTTGTCTATTCAGGCTACCAAAGCCGAATTGAAAGCTGCACTTCCGGTGAATCCCATTTTAAACGGTACTTCTTATAAGTATTTCGAGGGTACATATCAGAAAGTGGCGGATATTGAAAAGACACCTTTGCTTGAAACGGGCATCATGTCGGAACCTTCCATCAAGGATGCCAAACAGGAAGATCACTTTGGTTATATATTTACCGGGCTTATCAACGTCCCCGAAGATGGAGTCTATACTTTTCAGACACGCTCGGACGACGGCAGTGTTTTGTATATAGACAATGAACTGGTGGTGAATAACGACGGTTCTCATGCCGCTATTCCTGCTACCGGACGTATTGCTTTAAGAAAAGGTTTTCATCCTTACAAACTCTACTATTTTGAAGATTATGAAGGCGAACATCTCAGTTGGGCGTGGAAACTTCCTTCTGCAGAAGAGTTTGAACCTGTTCCTGCTTCAACTTTATATGTGAAATAATAAACAATACTACCATGAAAAAAATAGCTTTTTTATCTTTGCTAATACTTGGTGCATCATGCAGCCAAGTGAAACAGCAGCCTACCAAGCCTGCACCAATCAATGTAATGTCATTCAACATTCGTTATGACAACCCGGAAGACAGTCTGGACAATTGGAAATTCAGGAAGGACCGTGCGGCTAATGCTGTCCGATTCTACGATGTCGATGTATTGGGCACGCAAGAAGTGCTTCATAATCAATTGGAAGACCTCAAGCAGCGCTTGCCGGAGTACGGAGTCGTAGGTGTAGGCCGTGAGGATGGAAAGGAGAAAGGAGAGTATAGCGCTCTTTGGTATAAGAAGAATCGTTTTGATTTACTTGATTCGGGATATTTTTGGTTGAGCGAAACGCCCGAAGTGCCCGGTTCTAAAGGATGGGATGGTGCTTGCGAACGTATCGCTTCGTGGGCGAAACTGAAGGACAAGACTTCCGGCAAGGAATTCTTTGCCTTGAACACTCATCTGGACCATGTAGGCGTAGTGGCACGGCGCGAAGGAATCAGCCTTATGCTGGACAGAGTGAACCAATTGAGTGGCGGACTGCCGGTGATTGTTACAGGGGATTTCAATTCGGAACCGGAATCGGATGTCATCAAGCACGTGACTGATCCTGCTAATCCGGAACATCTGACGGATGCTCGTCTTGCGTCGCCTGTTGTTTACGGTCCGGCATGGAGTTTTCACGACTTCGGCAAGATTCCTTATCAGCATCGCCCGTTGATTGACTATGTGTTCGTTCGCAATGGATTTGATGTGCTTAGATATGGTGTACTCGCCGAAACGGAAAATGAGGCTTTTCTGTCAGACCATGCACCGGTTTTAGTGACAGTTGAATGAGAGTTTTAAATTGTACAAAAGAAATTATTGATAAAAATAATGACAATGAAGAAGATGTGGAAAAACTGCATATTGGCAGTATTGGTAGTTGTATTATTGCCTGCCTGCGCATTTGCGCAAGATCGTCGTGACAAGGAACAAACGTATGTGTTGGAACATCCTTATGAAGTAACCAAGATAGCTCCGCCCAAAGGGAAGAAGATTAAAAATGTTATTCTGATGATTGGTGACGGCATGAGTCTTATGCATGTTTATTCTGCATGGACTGCCAACCGTGGAAAGTTGTATCTGGATAATTGCCAGACAGTAGGTCTTTCTAAGACTTACTGCTCCAATAAACTGATTACTGACTCCGGTGCAGGTGGTACTGCGTTGGCTACCGGACACAAGACGAATTATCATGCCGTAGGCGTAGATACGGAAGGACGTCCCTTGAAGTCGTTGGTGGATTATGCTGCCGCAAAAGGCAAATCAACCGGTATAGCAGTGACCTGCCGTCTTTGGGACGCTACTCCTGCCGACTTCTGCTGTCACAATAAAGATAGGGATGCCGAAGCGGAGATTGTGACGGATTATGTGAATTGCGGCGTGGATTACGCTTTTGGCGGTGGTGCCAAGCTTTTCGAAAATCGTGAAGACGGTCGCAATCTGTTCGAGGAACTGCGTGCCAATGGTTATCAGACTCCTCGCAGTTGGGAGGAATTGGCAGGTATAAAGAGCGGAAAAGTATTTGCTGTTCCTTATCCGGTAGACACCCCGCTTCCGGCAGAACGCGGTGATCTCCTTGCACGCGCTTCGCTGAAAGGCATCGAGTTGCTGAACCAGAACAAGAATGGTTTCTTCATGATGATAGAAGGCTCACAGTTGGACGATTACGGTCACTTTAACGACCTTGACTTGTTGATGCAGGAAACGCATGACTTCGACCGTACGATCGGTGCTATTTACAAATGGGCTGCCGAAGATGGAGAGACGTTGGTGGTAGTTACCGCCGACCATGAAACCGGTGGACTTACGTTGGTGGACGGTGACTTGCAGGAAGGTAAGATTGTATGTAAGTTCTCTACGGGTGGTCATAGTGGCGTGATGGTTCCGGTCTATGCTTTTGGTCCCGGAGCCGAAGAATTCACCGGTATTTATGAGAATACTGCTGTTTGCGACAAAATAAAGAAATTACTCGGTCTATAAATTCATAAACAACTATTTCCCATGCTGAAACACATTATATTTGCATGCTTGCTTTCTTGCCCGGCAATGACTGTGCTGAATGCTCAAAGCTGTGGTAATGATGACAAATATCATCTGCCTTATAAAAATACCTATGTCAAAGAACCGTTAGTCACCGAGAATGAGTACCGTGTGGCAAAACCCGAGACAATAGAACCGAAGAGCTTTAAAGAAGCCCGGAAAATTCTGCCGTGTCCCATTTGGAGCGGGCACGAGAAGGAACTGGAGATGTATTGGAGAGCATGGGAAATAGCTATCGGCAATATCCGTGCTCCCCAACCGGGTTCCGGATTTGTTTCCAGTTATCTGGATACCGCCTATAACGGAAATATCTTTATGTGGGATACCTCTTTCATTCTGATGTTTGCCCGTTACGGCACCCGCTTCTTTCCTTTCCAGCAAACATTGAACAATTTCTATGCCAAACAACATCCCGACGGTTTTATCTGTCGCGAAATAAAGGCGGACGGTGCCGACTGCTTCGAACGCTATGACCCCACCAGCACCGGCCCCAATCTGATTCCCTGGTGCGAAATGGTCTATTATCACCAGTTCGGTGATATGGAACGCCTGCACAAAATATTTCCGGTGCTTTGCGGTTATTACAAATGGCTGAAACTGAACCGTACCTGGCGCAATGGAACCTATTGGTCGAGCGGATGGGGGACTGGTATGGACAATATGCCTCGCGTACCGGCAGGTTATAACCCTATCTACAGTCATGGGCACATGATTTGGCTGGACACCAACCTGCAACAACTGTTCACAGCCAATCTCCTTCTCGAAATGGGGTTCTACCTTGAACGCTGGCAAGAAATAGAAGATTTTGAAAGCGAAGCTCAGATGCTGAAAGAATACATCCATGACAATCTTTGGGATGAAGAGTCCGGTTTCCTTTATGACCAGTATGCCGACGGCACACTTTGCAAAACGAAGGGATAGGGGCTTACTGGGCATTGTTCACCGATGTGCTCGATACCACCCGACTGGATCGTTTAGTGAAAGAACTGGATAACCCCGCCACCTTCAAACGTAAATACCGGATTCCTTCTTTATCCGCCGATAACCCCAAGTACAAGGATAACGGCCGCTATTGGCAAGGTGGAATATGGCCGGGTACTAACTACATGGTGATGCAGGGGCTTGTAAAGAAGGGCTATCGCAAACTAGCGAGAGAAATTTCCCTCAACCACTATTCCCAGGTGTTGGAAGTATTTAAGAAGACAGGAACCTTTTGGGAATATTATGCTCCGGAAAGTGCCGAACCGGGATTTATGGCAAGAAAAGAATTTGTAGGATGGACCGGTCTGCCGCCCATTGCCGAATTGATAGAGTTTATCATTGGTATTCAGGGAGACTATGCCACAAAGCAGATTGTCTGGGATATGAATCTGACCGAGACTAACGGAATCGAACGATATCCTTTCGGTCCTGATGGAGTGATTGGCATGAAGGCGGAAGCACGCCGTTCAGCAAGCGATGAACCTCACATCACAGTAGATTCAAATATAGAATTCGAGTTGCTTGTGCTCTATGGTGGAAAAGAGAAGAGGATTCAAGTTACCCCCGGTAAGCATACTTACTAACAACCAACATTGACCATGAAAAAGAAAATGTCACGACGCCAATTCTTGAAGACCGGAGGGCTTGCTTTAGCAGCCATGACCGTGCAGCCCTCTTCCATGTTTTCCGCGTCTTCAATCCCTAGTTTGAAATATGTTTCCTTGCGTCCGCCTAAGGAGAAGAGGCATTTTGTTTCCAAGGCTGTAGAAGCAACCATTGAAGAAACAAAGCAAAAGATAAAGGATGAAAAGCTGCGCTGGATGTTCGAGAACTGTTTTCCTAATACACTCGACACCACCGTCAGGCACGGATTGAAAGATGGACGTCCCGATACTTTTGTTATCACAGGTGATATTGACGCTATGTGGCTACGTGACTCTTCTGCACAGGTATGGCCTTACCTGCCGTTGATGAAAGGCGATAGCGACCTTCAGTGGATGGTGGCAGGATTGGTCAACCGACAGGTGAAATGTATACTGACAGATCCCTACGCCAATGCTTTCAATGACGGTCCGTTGGGTAGTTATTGGGAAACGGATCACACACAGCACATGGTGAAAGAACTGCATGAGCGCAAGTGGGAAATAGACTCTCTATGCTATCCCATCCGTTTGGCATATCACTATTGGCAATTGACGGCCGATGTTTCAGTGTTTGATACGAACTGGCATGAAGCCATGAAGCTGGTAGTGCAAACCTTCAAGGAACAACAACGCAAGCAGGGCTTGGGACCCTATAGCTTTACCCGCGATTGTGACCGCCCCACTGATTCGCAGATAAATAATGGCTGGGGAGCACCTGTCAAGCCCGTCGGGCTCATCGTTTCTTCTTTCCGGCCTTCGGACGACGCTACCCAATACGGTTTTCTGATACCGTCCAATATGTTTGCAGTTGTATCGTTGAGGCAGTTGGCGGAGATAGAGCACAAGGTATGCAAGAATGAAACCTTTGCCGAAGAATGCGCGGCGTTGGCCGACGAAGTGGATGCCGCCATTCGTAAATACGGAACTTTCAACCATCCCGTCTGCGGACGAATTTATGCCTTTGAAGTTGATGGATTCGGCAATGCGCTTTGCATGGACGATGCCAACGTTCCCAGTCTTCTGGCTGCTCCTTATCTCGGTTACTGCTCTATCAAGGATGCTATCTATCAGAATACCCGCAAAATGATCTGGAGTGATAACAATCCCTACTTTTTCAAAGGCAAGGCAGGTGAAGGAGTGGGAGGACCTCATGTAGGACTGAACTATATTTGGCCCATGAGCATCATAATAAAAGCTTTCACTACGGACGATCGCGAAGAAATCGCGGCTTGCTTGAGGCAGCTTCGTGACACGGACGGAGGAACTGGTTTTATGCATGAATCTTTTCATTCGGAGAATGCTTCGGATTTCACCCGTTCTTGGTTTGCATGGGTGAATACTTTGTTTGGAGAGCTTGTGCTCAGAACCATTCGTGAATTCCCTGATATTTTAACACAAAGATTATGAAGAAAGTATATTGGATAATTGCCGTTTTGTTAACACTGATTTCTTGTGGGGAGGGCCGTCATACTTCCATACAGGCTAATGGCATTATTCCCCTTCCCAATGAAATAGTTATGGGACGGGGAACCTATATTCTGCAAGGCGAAACGAGTGTGGCCATCTCGGAGGATGAAGCCTCACAGAAAGTTTTCCGCTACTTAGCTGATGCATTGAAGAACACTTCTGTCACTCTGAAGCGTGTGTCTCAAACAGAGCCGGGGGATATTTGTTTTCTGATAGACAGTTTATTGCCGGATGAGGCTTACACATTGGATGTTTCCTCCGGTGGCATAAAAATAAGTTCCAATGAAACTGCAGCAGGATTGTTTTATGCTATCCAGTCTCTGTTGCAACTTATGCCGGCGGAGATTTATAATGCCGGCAGGAAGTATGATGGAAAGATAGAAATACCAGCAGTCAACATGACAGATGTTCCCCGGTTTCCCCATCGCGGGGCCATGATGGACGTAGGCCGTAATTTTCAGCCTAAAGAAGAGGTGTTGAAGTTTCTCGACTTGATGGCCATGTATAAACTCAATAAGTTTCATTTTCATCTGACGGATGACCAGGGGTGGAGGATAGAGATTAAGAAATACCCCAGACTTATTGAAGTCGGCTCTCATCGCAACCAGACCCAGGTAGGGCATTGCGACTACTATTATCCGCGGCGTTTCGACGGAAAAGAACAAAGAGGGTTCTATACGCAAGAAGATATAAAAGAAATCGTAAAATATGCCTCCGACCGTTTTATTACCGTTATTCCTGAAATTGAAATGCCGGGACACGCTTCCGCTGCATTGGCGGCTTATCCGGAACTCTCTTGCGGATTGGGGAAAACGTATGTTGTACGCGATTATTTTGATGTCTTTGATGAAGTCTATTGCCCGAAAGAAAATACATTCACCTTTCTGGAAGATGTACTGACAGAGGTTATGCAACTGTTTCCCAGTCATTACATTCATATCGGTGGCGATGAGTGTCCGAAGAAAGCGTGGAAGAAATGCAGCCATTGTCAGGCATTGATGAAGCGTGAAGGACTGGAAGATGAAGAGGCTTTGCAGAGTTGGTTTATTCATCGGATGGAGCGATTCGTGAATAGTAAAGGGCGTGATATCATTGGCTGGGATGAGATTTTGGAAGGGGGGCTTGCCCCTAATGCTACGGTAATGTCGTGGCGTGGAGAAGAGGGAGGTATTGAAGCTGCCCGTCAGAAACACAAGGTTATTATGACTCCCGGAGATAGATGTTATTTTGACCATTATCAGGAAAGTCCGGAGTTTGCACCGTTGGCTATCGGCGGTTTCCTTCCATTGGACAGCGTGTATGCTTATGATCCGACTCCTGCCGTACTGACTTCCGAAGAGCAGTCTTACATCATAGGTACACAAGCTAATATCTGGGGAGAGTATATCCAGACCCCTGAATATTTTGAATACATGGCTTTCCCCCGCCTGTTGGCGATGTCTGAAGTGCAATGGACACAACCGGGAAATAAGAATTTCGATTCATTCCTCCGCAGGTTGGACAAAGAGTTCAGGCGACTGGATTTTTGCGGAGTTAATGCTTGCCGGAACTTTTATGAAGTGAACTTCACAGGAGCATGGAACGAGTCTCTCCAAACTTATGAAGTGACTATGAAGACATTTTGTCCCAATGCGGAGATATATTATGCAGTGAATGATTCTGTACTGTCTCCCTCCTCTTCCGGTTTTTACACGAAGTCCGTCGGTTTGTCCGCAGATGCTACTGTTTATGCGGTAGTATATAGAGATGGAAAACCATTGGGAAAGCCTGTTCATCAATCTTTTGTTGTAAACAAAGCTACCGGACGTCCCTATCAATGCAAGCCACTTCCGTCAGCAGAGAAAGTAAATGAGGGCATCGGCCTGACGGACGGGATTCGCGGTTATGCACGTGATTTGCGTCGTTGGGTCATCTTCAGGGGAGATACTGTTCGGGTGACAGTCGATCTTGGTAGGACTATGCCTGTAAGCAAAGTAGCTTTCGCTTCTTTGTGGCGTCCCTATGATATGCTTTGGCCGGTAAGCGAACTGCATATTTCCACTTCTGCGGACAACAAGGTGTTTACTTCTGCGCACAGTGGAAAGTTCACCTATGATTTCACGCCTACCGAAGGCACTTGTTTTCCGGCATCGCTCTCGTTTCCGGAGATAATGGCACGATATGTCTGCCTTGAATTTGTCTACGGCGGCCCGTGCCCGAAAGGTTACTATCACGAAGGACAGCCAAGCAGACTGGCTATTGATGAGATAGAATTATATTGATCTTAAAAAAAATGTGTGTTATGAAAAAGAAAACTTCTTTTCTGTTTTTGTGGATGTGTACGCTTCTTCCTGTTCTGCTGTCGGCTCAAGCTCCGGGCCGGTTTGCTTTTAAAGACGGGAAATTTGTGATAGCACAGTTTACGGACTTACACTGGACACCGGAATCACCGAAATGTGCTGAAACTGCTGCCACTATCCGTGCTGTTCTGGCATCCGAACACCCCGATCTTGCCATATTGACCGGTGATGTGGTGACTGACGATCCAGCCCTTAAAGGCTGGGTGGATGTAGTCAATATCTTCAATGAAACCAAAACCCCCTTCGTTGTGACTATGGGCAACCATGATGCGGAGTATATGACACGGGACGATATTTATGATTTTCTTCTGAAGTCCCCTTATTATGTAGGAGCAAAAGGACCGGCGGATATTATGGGATGTGGCAATTGTGTCATTCCTGTTTATGGTTCGCAAAGGAAAGGAACGGTAGAAGCATTACTTTACTGTTTGGACTCCAATGATTATCAGCCGGATAAACTTTATGGTGCGTATGATTGGATTCATTTCAACCAGATTGAATGGTATCGCAGGCAGAGTGCAGGCTTCACTGTCGCTAACGGTGGAAAGCCTGTACCAGCACTGGCTTTTTTTCATATTCCGCTCATTGAGTATAACGAAATCAGAAGTGACGGAAAAACTTATGGAAACGATAAGGAAGGTGGAGTGGCCGCAGCGAACATTAATTCGGGTATGTTTTCTTCCTTTCTTGATATGAAAGATGTGATGGGAGTATTTGTGGGACATGATCATGACAATGACTTTCTTGGAATGGATAAGGGAATCCTACTGGGGTACGGACGGGTGACCGGTACGGATGCTTACGGCTCATTGACCAGAGGGGGCCGTATCATTAAACTGTATGAAGATCAGTTTAAATTTGATACATGGATAACTACACCTGCCGGACGCGAAGCTTCCTATTATTACCCGTCGGGCATGAATTCTGAAGAAGAACAGACTATGACTTATCTGCCGGGAGTGAAAACATCTTCCGGGAATCCCGGAGTGGCATATACTTACTACGAAGGAAAGTGCAAGCGTGTTGCTGATATAGATACTTGCAGTAAAGTAAAGTCAGGGGTAATGAGTAACTTCTCAATCAAAGAGGCTGCCGTTACCGATCACTTTGCTTATGATTTTCGTACATTGGTAAGAATCTCCGAAAGAGGTGTCTATCGTTTCTATACTTATTCCGACGATGGTTCCCAACTTTACATAGATGGTAAATTGATTGTTGATAATGACGGCGGACATAGTGCTCGCCGTGTTGAAGGAAAGGTAGCTCTTGAAAAAGGCTTTCATGAGTTACACTTGCTGTACTTTGAAGACTATATGGGGCAGGAACTGGAAGTAGGATATGCGGGCCGGAATGTTCCGGAAACTACCCTGCCGGACAGTATGCTGTTCTTACCCGATTGATTCACCGATAATACAGTTCATCATCCGGTGTTCTTTTCTGTATTCATTGGGAGAGACGTTTTTTAAAGCTTTGAATTGGCGGGACAAGTTCTTAAAATTACTGATTCCGACTTGTTCCGCCACGTCTGCGATAGGGGCATCGCTGGCCAGTAACATCTGCGCAAAACGCTCCATTCTAAGATTGAAGATGTATTTATGGATGGATTGTTTTGTAACTTGTTTAAAGCGGATTTCCAACAAACGGCGTGATAATGGTACTTGTCTGACAATATCCGATACAGTAATTTCAGAAGCCAGATTCTGATGAATATAGGTCAAGGCTGTGTGAATGTGTACATCAGTCGTCGCATAGAAATCTGTTGATTGCCTGTTTACAACATTTACCGGTTGTAACACTACGTCCCGACAGTCTCTTTCTTCATCATTTAATAAGCGATCTATCATTGCGGCAGCCTCGAATCCACCTCTTACGATGTTATGGTTGATGCTGGACAAAGGAGGTTCGGAGAGATTACATATGATGTCGTCATTGTCAACCCCTAATATCGCTATTTTGTCCGGCACTCTGATATTGTTCACACGACAGACTTCTGTGATGCGGTTTCCCTGATTATCATCACACGCCATGAGTGCTGTTGGTTTTGGCAACGATTTCAGCCATGTAAGCAAGGGGGAGATTCATAAAACCATAAGTCATCCAATGATTGATCCTGATATACATGAAAGTTACTGCCGAAACCATGAGCAGATATACATTCGTAGAAACCTTCACAGCGTTCTTGTGACCATACGGCATCTCGATAACCATAGAACGCGAAATTCTGAAATCCTTTACTCAGAAAGAATTCTGCCGCCATTTTTCCTGTTGCGCGGTAATTGCCGGTGATATTAGGAATATTGTTGAACCTTGATTTGTAGTCTTGTGCTAAAGCAATTATACCATTCTCGCGAAATATATCTACATTATCATTATTGTCAAATCTTCCGATAATAGCATCTGCTTGCCAAGCCTTTGCCCATTTTAACACTCCTTTTATGCCATAGCTGTTCTTATAGGAAGGTGGCATCCGGCAAACTACCCATGGATCATGACTCTTTGAATAGGCGAGTATACCCTTTAGCAAATTATATGAAAAGGTTTCTGTGAAGTCGGTTAGTAATATCAGTCGAATCATGGTCGTCGGTTATATAAAGATGTTTATTTTGATTACACAAATATAAGATTTCTATTTTTATATTCCTAACAAATGTCTGATGTTTTATAATTAATAATCTACCGTTATGTATTCATCCTGTATGAAGGTTTTCTTCTGATAACTCTTTTTAGTGTCTAACTTTCCTTGCTTTTCGATATTCTTTTTTATATTTGCCTACGTTAATGAAGGAGATACGACGATTGAGAGATAAAATATTGATAGGATGCATATTGTGTCTGTTCTCTTTTATTCCAAAGGGGGCAGCCAATAATTATATAATGAATCCTTATACCCACCAGGAAATCTCTGCTGACTCCATCATAGAACGTGTGATGACTTTTGCACCTTTGTATGAAACAATCGTAAGCGATTATCGTGCGAACTTATATATAAAAGGTAAGATGGACATTCAGAAGAAGAATTTTATTCTCCGTTATGTACCTTCTATGTTTCGTTTGCAAAAGGGTGTTCGCGAATATCTGCTTGAAACATACAGTGACCTTCATTATACGGCTCCCAATATTTACGATCAGAAAGTAAAGGCCTCGCAGGGAACTGTGAGAGGAAACAGGGGATTGCCGGGTTTGCTTGAATACTTTAATGTAAATATCTACTCTTCGTCTCTGTTGAATGATGAACGCTTATTATCACCACTGGCTAAAAACGGACAGAAATATTATAAATACCGGATAGACAGCGTGATGGGAGATCCTAACAATCTGGATTATCGGATACGTTTTATTCCCCGTACCAAGAGTGACCAGTTGGTGGGTGGATATATGGTGGTCAGTAGTAACGTTTGGAGTGTTCGTGAAATTCGTTTTTCGGGAAGATCGGAACTGATAACATTTACCTGTTGGATTAAGATGGGGGATGTAGGTAAGAAAAATGAATTCCTGCCGGTGCGCTATGACGTAGAAGCTCTTTTTAAATTTCTCGGAAATAAGGTGGATGGTAATTATACCGCTTCTTTAGACTATAAATCCATCGAACTGAAAGAAAAAAAAGTACGCAAGAAAGAGAAAAGAAAATATAATCTTTCGGAATCTTTCTCTTTACAGTGTGATACGAATGCATATAAGACGGATGCTTCTACTTTTGCTATCATGCGGCCGATCCCTTTGGATGAAAGTGAGAAAAAACTATACCATGACTATACCCTTAGACGTGACACGACTACGGTACAAAAGCAATCCAAGAGTCAGGCCTTTTGGGGAACGATGGGTGATTTGATGGTAGAAGATTATAAATTCAATTTGTCCAATATCGGAAGCGTACGGTTCTCTCCGTTTATCAATCCGCTCTTATTCAGTTATAGTGGAAGCAACGGTTTGTCCTATCGACAGGACTTCCGTTATAACCGTCTTTTCAGAGGGGATAAATTACTTCGCATTGTGCCTAAGCTCGGATATAACTTTACGCGTAAGGAATTCTACTGGTCACTGAATGCCGACTTTGAATACTGGCCGCAGAAACGGGGATTCTTCCGGTTGAATGTGGGTAACGGTAACCGTATTTATAGTAGTAAAGTGTTGGACGAACTGAAAGCTATGCCAGACAGTATCTTTAATTTCGATTTAATTCATCTCGATTATTTCAAGGACTTGTATTTCAATTTCCGACATACCGTTGAAGTAGTCAACGGACTGGATATCGGTCTGGGGTTCTCCGCCCATAAAAGAACAGCGGTAGAGCCTTCACGTTTTGTAATCACCGGTGACTATCCGATGCCGCCTCCGGAATTTATGGATAAATTCAAGAACACTTATATCAGTTTCGCTCCCCGCATCCGGATAGAGTGGACTCCGGGACTCTATTATTATATGAACGGAAAACGAAAGATTAACCTTCATTCTTTATATCCGACTTTCTCGGTTGATTATGAACGGGGTATTAAAGGAGTGTTCAAGAGTACGGGCGAATATGAAAGAATAGAGTTTGACCTTCAACATCAAATCCGGATGGGATTGATGCGTAACATTTATTATCGTTTCGGATTCGGAGCATTCACCAATCAGGATGAGTTGTATTTTGTGGACTTTGCCAATTTTTCCCGCCATAATCTTCCCGTAGGCTGGAATGATGAAATCGGCGGAGTATTTCAGGTGCTTGACTCACGTTGGTATAACTCCTCCCGCCGTTATGTACGGGGGCATTTCACCTACGAAGCTCCGTTTCTCATTCTTAGGCATCTGATGAAGTACACCCGTTATGTGCAGAATGAACGTATTTATATCAGTGCCCTCTCTATGCCGCACCTTCAACCTTATCTGGAAGTAGGATATGGCATCGGTACGCATATTTTTGACGTAGGAGTTTTTGTGAGCAGCGAAAACTGGAAATTCGGGGGGATAGGCTGTAAGTTCACGTTTGAGTTGTTCAACCGATAGTTTTCTTCGTTCCGGTTGTTTTATCGAAAGATTTTAGTTATCTTTGTATAAGAGAGGATGAGGGCCGAATTTAGCATCAAAGAGGTGTAGTCGCCTCATAAGCACAGGTATTTTCCTAGAAAATAAATTCTAAGGTATAAATACCTAAATTTATTTTAGTAAATAACTCATCCTCTCTTCTCTCTTTTTATATGCATATACAAAATGGACGGAATTTTAATAACGATCATTGTTATCACCGCTTTCCTGGTTTATAAGATGATTTCCTCAAGCAGGAAACAGGAGGGGTATAAAAGATGGAAAGCAACAAGCAGTGGTAAGGAAGAAAAGACTACTAAGGTAAAATGGGAACACGGAGCCTGGCTTAGGCATGCTTTGGGGGGAACTGTTCCGAGAGCGCAGTATGTTCAAAAGTTTGATGAATCGGCTGTTGTTTGGTGCGCCAACTTGTTGGGAGTGGAAACGGCACGGTTGAAGGAAATTCTACGGGATGTTTCCGAACATTACCGGGAGTTCTGGATGAGAAAAAGAAAGGGAGGTTATCGGATGATTTCTGCTCCTGACAAAGAATTGCAATCTATTCAAACCACTATTAATTCTCGAATATTATCATCTGTGACAATGATTCATCCGGCGGCAGTAGGTTTCCGGAGCGGTCATTCTGTGGTTGATAATGCCAGTCCCCATCTGGGAAAACGGTATATCTTGAAAATGGATATTCATGATTTTTTCTTTTCGATACGGAGCCGGAGGGTGAAAAAGACATTTGAGAAAATTGGTTATCCGGAAAATGTGTCTAAAGTATTGGGAGTGTTGTGCTGCTTGTACAGGCACTTGCCGCAGGGAGCGCCTACAAGTCCGGCGTTAAGCAATATCGTGGGGTATGAGATGGACAAGAAATTGGCTGCACTGGCAGCGGAGTACGGACTGACCTATACCCGCTATGCCGACGACCTGACTTTTTCGGGAGATGTGTTCCCCAAAGAACAAATCATTCCCCGGATCAAACAGATCATCCGTGATGAGAAATTCGAACCGAATCATAAGAAGACCCGTTTTATCAATGAGTATGGCAGGAAGATTATTACAGGAGTATCTGTTTCTTCCGGTGCGAAACTGACAATCCCTAAAGCCAGAAAGAGAGAGATCCGGAAAAATGTCTATTTTATCCTGACGAAAGGCTTGGCGGAACATCAGCACCGGATTGGCTCGAGTGATCCTGTTTATCTGAAACGGCTGATTGGAGAACTTTGTTATTGGCGATCAATAGAACCGGACAATGCGTATGTATCCGATTCTATTAACCGTTTGAAATATTTGGAGAAAGGGTATTAATCTAATTGGCAATCGTTACCCGTTCATTTTCTATCTTGGCGTAATTCCTTTTCACAGCTTCGCGAATACCTCTTTGCATGGCAGCGTCTATGTTCGATCCCATACGGGCAAAGCCGAACTGTTGTGCGCATGCTTTTATCAAATCTGCCACAGGCAGGCTGATGGAGTCGGTCAATAGTTGCCGGATGGCATTGGCTATTTCTTCAGGTGGTATGTCTGTCGCTTCCCGGTCGGAAACCGGGCGATAGATTGAATAGGAAGCGCATTGCTCTTTGTCGTTCCAGCAGAAAACAAGTCCTTCGTATTCTGTGCGATAGATATTCAATGTGTCGAGTGCTGTTTCTATCTGTGTCTCTACCCGTGTTCCCAAGCGGCTGATTCCCCATTCGGACAGGATTTTCTTACAGAGCAGAGATTTACTGATTGGCGCCTCGCTTTCCATAATCTTCCGTATTTGGGAGAGGAGGATAGAGTAACTGTCCGTAAAGAAAAAGTCTTCCGGTGAATAATTGTATGGGGTAATCTTTGCAAACTTGTACTTTTGTTCTATCCGGTTTTGCGTAGAAAGAACGGAAGCTGCTTGTTTTTCAGGAGCAGCAGGTGATGCCTTGAGCACGAATGAAATCTCATTATTGGTTATCTGTGCCGTCGGTGCAGGTGCTGCCACTTCTGTCGGAGTAGAATTGATTTCGGCTGCTGTCATTGAGCCGATCTTTGAATTCTTTTTCCGGGCGATAGCCTCTTGGATAGTTGCCATTACTTCGTCCGGCTTTTCCCACCAGTCCATTGTCCATATCCGGTAGATGTCCCATCCGAGTGCTTTCAATACATTATTCTGCACAATTTCCCGGTCACGTGCGGTCTTGGTACGTTTGTAGTTTTTGCCGTCGCAGATAATACCTAACTGATAGTTAGAGGTATTTTCGGTGTCGACGATACCTATGTCTATCTTGTATCCGGAGCAACCGATGTCTGTATGCACGGTGTAACCCAATGAGCGCAGTCTGTCGGCAATGATCGTTTCGATGGAGGCTGTTGTTTCCGACAGTTGTCTTGGCACACTGCTGATGGTGCTTCGGGTTCCCTTCTCCGCATATTCGAGGAAACGTTTTAGTCCGGCTACTCCAATAGAAGAAGTCCGGTTCAGGTCGATCATATCCGACCTTAGGGTGGAATAGATAATCATCTCATACCGGGCACGGGAAACGGCTACATTCAATCTTCTTTCGCCGCCTGCCCGGTTCAGTGGTCCGAAATTCATGCTGACGCGCCCTTCTGCATCCGGGCCATAGCCCACAGAGAAGAGAATAACATCGCGTTCGTCTCCCTGCACATTCTCTAGGTTCTTGATAAATAACGGTTCGTTGCATTCCAACGCAAGAGTTTCCAGTTCGGGATAAAAGATGAAAAGGTCGGATAATAAGTCTTCTATCAAGGCTTGCTGGACAATGCTGAAAGTGACTACACCGATACTTTTCTTTCTTAATTCCTCGCTTCTCAATCTTCTGGCTATTTCGTCCACCACAGCTTGAGCTTCCGCCCGGTTCTGGCGCGACTTGCCTTTATCATAGTAACCGTTGATGTTGACTATCCTGACTTTCGATTCAATGTTGTCCGGTGAGGGGAAAGTCATCAGTTTGTTATCGTAATATTCGGAGTTGCTGAAAGCGATGAGGCTCTCATGTTTGCTTCGGTAGTGCCATAATAAATATTTGGAAGGGATAGACAGAGCGAGACAGTCGTCAAGGATACTCTCCAAATCTTCCATTTCAATGTTGTCTTCATCAATGGTGTTGACCGAGAAGAAACTGGTAGGAGGCATTTGTTTCGGGTCGCCTACGATAATGACGTTTTTACCCCGTGCAATGGCGCCCACCGCTTCATAAGTAGGCATCTGTGAGGCTTCATCAAAGACAATCAAATCAAATTTATCAGCGTCCGTATCGATGAATTGAGCGACGGAAAGAGGACTCATCAGCATACACGGGCACATGCGCGACAACAAAGTGGGAATTTGGTCGAACAGCTTGCGAATAGATATGCCGCGGGCATTGTTGCGGATATTCTTTTGAAGGATACCCACTTCGGAACTTTGGATGGCTTCATGAGTGAAAGACGGAATGTTGGAGGCCAACCGGGCAAATAATTCTCTTTGCGTCGTTTCTTCGAATTTGGCGGATATTTGTTTGTATTTAGCAATGATGTCATTGAATATCTTGCCGTTGAATAATTCCAGAGTCGGCTCTTTGGCGATGATATACCGGATAGCCGCCTGATAGAAACTCTTGCGGAAGCTGTCTGTAAGTTGGGCGGTAGGAATATTCTTTTCCTTATATTCCGTTGCGATAAATCCTATTCCCAGACTATGCAGGGTTTGGTAGGCTTGTAGCCACTGATACCAGTCCTTGAGCTTGTCGAGGTTCTCTTTCCAGGTTCGGGCTTTTGATAAGGCAATTGTTATCCAGTCGGCTGAATCGGTATAAAGTTCTTCGACCGAGATACCCAGCATGCCGGACAATTTCTTTTCAGTGGCTGTGAGTGTATCTGCGAGTTGATACAGTTCATTGAAAGAATGAGCATGAATATCTCTGAATGTTTGAATTCCTTCAGTGAGTTGTGCGGACAAATTCTGCTTGATTTGCGAAACTTTGGCAATGTCTTTTGCGTAGTTCAACAAATGCGAATGAAGGGAAGCCATGTCGTCGATTATCTGTTCAATGGTGTTCCAATCCTCGTTCTTGCCGGGTCGTCCGAATAGGGAGGGAAGTTGTCCGGTGTATTTCTGAACGGCTTCGGCTTCTTCCTGATACCTGATAATGCGGTGAAGCAGAGCTTTGATGTCTTCTGTTTCAATCGTTTTTAAAGCATATATGTTGATTGCTTTTTTGATTTTCCGCAGCCCGAAATATCTGGGAAGGAACCACTGGGCGGATACCCGGTTCCATTCGGCTAACATCTGCTTTGCGTTGATGGACAGGATTTCTTGGGTGAATCCGGTTTCCTATCTCTTTCCTTTGTTCATCCCGTTTCCGTCCGTGAACCACTACTTCCCGATATTCATTCAATGTTTCGTTGAGCAATGGCAGAGTCAGCAATCCGGGAGTCAGTTCCGGAATGTCGAGTATTTTTCGGATGATGTGGACAATCGTCCGGAAATCCTTGCGTGTAGGGCGTATATCCGTATCTTTTAGAAGTACGGAGAATACATCCAGCTTCTGCCGGATGGTGGTTAACAAGTCGACAAATCCGGTGAGCAGTTGGGAGGACTCCTCTTTAACGGCTGATGAATATTCGGTAATCGAGATGCCCGTTAATGGATGCTGATAAGGATGTCCGCACGCATTGGCCGTCCGGACTAACAGCTCGATGGCATCTTCCCATTGGGCAAATGTTTCTTTATCTAATGTATCCAGATAAACTTGTGGAATATCAAAACAAGATTCGACATCCACGGATTGATAATGAATAATGGCGTCGTATAATGAAACTCCGAACGGGTATTCTTTATGTAGGGCTTCGATATATTGATTCAACTCCGCCCGTAAATTCAGCAGGCGTTCCGCTTCCTTTCTGAATTCTTCGGGAGGTGTCTGCCTGATAATTTCCGTAGTTTCTTTCAGTTGCGAGATAACGGCGGATTTCTTTGTCTTGTTGGAATGAATCTCCAAGCAGAACGGAGCCAGGCCGATAGCCGCCAGTCTGTTTTGTACAACGGAGAGGGCAGCCATCTTTTCCGCAACAAATAAGACGCGTTTTCCTTTGTAAAGCGCATTGGCAATGATATTGGTAATCGTTTGCGATTTTCCTGTTCCCGGAGGGCCGTGCAGGATGAAAGTCTTGTCATGTACGGCTTCGTAGATGGCTTCCAGTTGTGAGGAATCGGCGATGATGGGTAATACAATGTCTGTGGGCGACAGTTGCTTATCCATATCCGTTGCATCTATTTCCTCTGTGGCGGCTTCCCATTCTATCTTTCCGTTGATGAGGCTGGACACAATCTTGTTCTGAACCAGTTTGTTGGCGTTGTTGTGGATGTCGTTCCACATGATGAATTTGTTGAAAGAGAAAATACCCAGAATCGCTTGCTCTTCCACGTCCCATTTGCGCTGGTTCTTGATGCTGTTGCGAATGATGGAATAAATCAGTTTGACATTTACACCACTTCCGTCGGTAGGCAGCGGGTCTAACCCTGATAGGGCGATTCCGAAATTTTGGCGGAGCATTTCCAATAAGGTGATGTTCATCATCGTTTCTTCCTCCCGAGAACGGATAACATAACCTTTGGCTGCCGATTTACGGATGATTTCAACCGGCAACAGCAGGATGGGAGCGTAGCGGGGGCGTTCGCTGGAGGGGGTCTCGTACCATTTTAAAAGTCCGAGAGCCAGATAGAGCGTGTTGGCTCCATTCTCTTCAATAGAGGTACGCGAAGACCGGTATAGATGGGTCAGTGCTTTGCCTAAATCGTTTTCGGATAGATAGAAACGTAGTCTTTTCTGTGAAAGTTCAGAGTTGACGAAACCAACTACAGGATCAGATTCCGGTATGGAGGAATAAATCCCGAAGTCCATTGCCGGACTCTCCCAATCGGCAGGACGGTGAAGGATGCGAAATTCTTCTCCGTCGGCCAATGCATCTTCCAGGCAGGATAGATTAGCCGGGATGAGTTGGAGCGTGTTTTTGGTGATCCGGATATTCAGCAGATTGTTGCGCAGACTTAAATCCAGCAACCGTCTTTCCCATAACAGTTGTTTGGTAATTACGGTCTGGGTTTCATTGCCTGACAAATCATACGGATTGATACTTTGCGGAGTGGCATGAACAGCACTTTTTGGAATGTCGGTCTCCTTTTCTTCCACTTCCCATACCTGCCCGTGCAGAATGCGTTGGGGGATGGGGCGGATGCCCGAATGTCTCGCTCTTTTCACATCTATGGCAAGAATGAAATTATTTCCATCCGTCAGCTTTCCGTTCGCTTGCTTCACTGCATCGTCGAAATCGGACGAATGTCCCATGTTCATGCAGGTCGTTTCGACTAACGTTATGTCGTAGATCCCTTCGGCAGTCCGTTTGGTCAACAGAGAGACATCGTCAATAGTAGGGTCAGGGAAAGTTTCCGGCACTAGCCAGGCTCCCGCAAAAGCATGCCCTTGAGTGATGATAATGAGTGCATTCAGTCCGATTGCCTCCAGGCAGGAAGCATAGAGTAAGGCCATATCCAGACAGGTTCCCAGTTTCTGTGCCATCACGGAGTTGGCTAGCCGGACACGCTGGCCATATTCCTCGAAGCTGGCGGGGATGGTACTGTATATAATCTGTTGTTCCGTGATAGCCGTGTAGATGGCGGCCATCTGTTTCCTTACCCGGTCCGGAGTACGGCTTTGATATTCGTCGAGGGACGGATTATCAGTCCATTGCCCCAGGATGGAAGCGGCTCTCTTGATGATCGGCAGAATGGCTGTATGATTGGGGGTGATGAAAGCGGCCAGCATTTCGGGCAATACATTGATTCCTCCCCATTGGTCGTATGCCAGAATGTCGATAGGGTAGGTTTGGCTGAATACGGAAACAGCTTCGGAAGTAATTTCAATTTTCAGATTGCCGGATAAACGTTCGGTCAGCTGTGTGAAATAGTTGGCAGACAAAGTGAGGTTGAATGATGACAGGCAGATCGAACTGTTTGCCGGAATCTGTTCCACAGCTATCGGAACGGCGTTTCCGAAAGTCGGCTCTGTTGTGATTTGTACCTGAATGTCCTTCAGTGGGGCAGGTGTCGTATTCTCAATAGAAAGCTGATGAATGACCGATGCACCGTTTTGTTGTATCGCAAAATTAATAAGCGGTAAATAGTCGCATTGCACCTTGACTTTGTCCAATCTCTCGTCCATGGCAAAAACTGTATAAATTAAAGATTGCAATATTACAAAAAATACGGATATAATTCTCTTTTCTTCTGCCATTCTTTTGTCAATCAAGAAAATATTTCTACCTTTGCGCCCGATTTATAGATAATATAATGTCTTATTTAATTAAAGTATTAAACAATTTATTTATTAATGGAAAACTTAAAGAACGTAGCTCCTATTGAAGATTTCAACTGGGATGCTTATGAAAATGGCGAATCAGTAACCAATGCAAGCCACGAAGAACTTGAAAAAGCTTACGACGGTACGCTTAACAAGGTGAACGACCGTGAGGTTGTTGACGGAACCGTAATCGCAATGAACAAGCGTGAAGTAGTTGTGAACATCGGTTACAAATCAGACGGTATCATCCCATTGAATGAATTCCGTTACAATCCGGATCTGAAGATCGGTGACACAGTAGAAGTGTACATCGAAAATCAGGAAGACAAAAAAGGACAGCTCGTTCTGTCACACAGAAAAGCCCGCGCTACTCGTTCTTGGGATCGCGTTAACGCTGCTCTGGAAAATGAAGAAATTATCAAGGGTTACATCAAGTGCCGCACGAAGGGTGGTATGATCGTAGACGTATTCGGAATCGAAGCATTCTTGCCGGGTTCTCAGATCGACGTTAAACCGATCCGCGACTATGATGTATTCGTTGGCAAAACAATGGAATTCAAAGTGGTTAAAATCAACCAGGAATTCAAAAACGTTGTTGTATCTCACAAGGCTCTTATCGAAGCTGAACTGGAACAACAGAAGAAAGAAATTATCGGTAAACTTGAAAAAGGACAGGTTCTTGAAGGAACTGTTAAAAATATCACATCTTACGGTGTATTCATCGACCTTGGTGGCGTAGACGGTTTGATCCACATCACTGACCTTTCTTGGGGACGTGTTAGCGATCCGAAAGAAGTGGTTGAACTGGATCAGAAGCTCAACGTTGTTATCCTTGACTTCGATGACGAAAAGAAACGTATCGCTCTTGGCTTGAAACAACTGACTCCGCACCCATGGGATGCTCTTGACACTGACTTGAAGGTAGGTGACAAGGTGAAAGGTAAAGTGGTTGTTATGGCTGACTACGGTGCATTCATCGAAATTGCTCCGGGCGTAGAAGGTTTGATCCACGTTTCAGAAATGTCTTGGAGCCAACACCTGCGTTCTGCACAGGATTTCATGAAGGTAGGCGACGAAGTAGAAGCTGTTGTATTGACACTTGACCGCGAAGAACGTAAGATGTCTTTGGGTATCAAACAACTGAAACAAGATCCATGGGAAACAATCGAAGAAAAGTATCCTGTAGGTTCTAAGCATACTGCAAAAGTTCGTAACTTCACTAACTTCGGTGTATTCGTAGAAATCGAAGAAGGTGTTGACGGCTTGATCCACATCTCTGACCTTTCTTGGACTAAGAAAGTAAAACACCCATCAGAATTTACTCAGATTGGTGCTGACATCGAAGTTCAGGTATTGGAAATCGACAAAGAAAACCGTCGTTTGAGCCTTGGCCACAAACAACTCGAAGAAAATCCTTGGGATGTATTCGAAACTGTGTTCACTGTAGGTTCTGTACACGAAGGTACAATCATCGAAATGTTGGATAAGGGTGCTGTTGTAGCTCTTCCTTACGGTGTAGAAGGTTTCGCAACTCCGAAACACCTTGTAAAAGAAGACGGTTCACAAGCACAGTTGGATGAGAAACTTGAATTCAAAGTGATCGAGTTCAACAAAGACGCTAAGAGAATCATTCTGTCTCACAGCCGTATCTTCGAAGATGTAGCTAAGGCTGAAGAAAGAGCAGAAAAGAAAGCTGCTTCTGGTGCTAAGAAGTCATCTTCCAGCAACAAGAGAGAAGATTCTCCGATGATCCAAAACCAAGCTGCTTCAACTACGCTGGGCGATATCGACGCTCTTGCTGCATTGAAAGAACAGTTGGAAGGAAAGAAATAATCTGAATAGAATATTTTCCAGTGAAAGGCGCTCCCGTTTGGGGGCGCTTTTTTGTTCACCACAGAGGACACGGAGGACGCAGAGGGTAGGGAGGATATAGAGGATATAGAGGACAGGAAGGATTGATTTAACAAACTAACGATGGTAATATATTTATTTATATAAACTACCCTCTTCTCCTCCGCATCCTCTCCATATCCTCTTTACCCTCTGCGTCCTCTGTGTCCTCTGTGGTGAATAGAAAAAAAAGTTTCTTCCTTTGCAAGATTAAATGTGAAATGTCCTATCTTTGCATACCATGGAAAAATTCGAGTTACATATATTGGGATGCGGCTCCGCTTTGCCTACCACGCGACATTTTGCGACCTCTCAAGTCGTGAATTTGCGTGAAAAGCTTTTTATGATTGATTGTGGTGAAGGGGCACAGATGCAGTTACGCCGTTCCCGGCTGAAATTTTCCCGGTTGAATCATATCTTTATCTCTCATTTACATGGTGACCACTGTTTCGGATTGCTGGGATTGATCTCTACATTCGGATTATTGGGGAGAACTGCCGATTTGCACATCCATTCTCCACGGGGATTGGAAGAGTTGTTTGCCCCGATGCTTGCTTTCTTTTGCAAGACACTGACTTACAAGGTATTCTTTCATGAATTTGAAACGAAGGAACCGGTGCTCATTTACGATGATCGTTCGGTGACTGTAACGACGATTCCCTTGAAACACCGTATTCCCTGTTGTGGTTTCCTTTTTGAAGAAAAACAGCGTCCTAATCATATCATCAGAGACATGGTAGACTTTTATAAAGTCCCGGTTTATGAGCTGAACCGCATCAAGAACGGAGCCGACTTTGTAACTCCCGAGGGAGAAGTAATACCTAATTTACGTTTAACCCGCCCTTCGGCTCCGGCGCGTAAATATGCTTATTGTTCCGATACAATCTATCGTCCGTCCCTTGCTGAACAGATTAAAAATGTAGATTTGCTTTTCCATGAGGCTACCTTTGCACAGACCGAGCAGGCACGCGCTAGGGAAACTTATCATACCACTGCTGCACAAGCTGCACAGCTTGCTGTGGATGCTAATGTGAGACAACTGGTGATCGGACATTTTTCCGCCCGTTATGAAGATGAATCTGTCTTACTTAATGAAGCGTCCGCCATTTTCCCACAAACCATTTTAGCGAAAGAAAATTTGTGTATTGACGTTGATGGAGGGACTTGTCTATGAAAAGTAGTCGATTGCTTTGGGGAGTAATCATCCTGTTCTTTGGTTGTTTGGCAGCCTGTAAAAAAGAGAAGCCTCAATCTCCAATACCCGACTCTTTGTCTTCCCTCAAGGAACTGTTCCATCCTGCTTATCAAATAAATGCAGACAGCATTCATCAGATGATCCGTTCCTGTTTGAACGAAAATCCGGTGACTGCGTGGGATTCGGTTTTGTTGGCTCATTATCAGGAGAAGGATGAATTCTTTTGGCTGAACGATTCTCTCATATCCGATAAACCAGCCATACAGGTGGCGGACTCGATGTTATTCTGGTTAGGAAATATTTCACAGCATGGAATTAATCCGAATTATTATCCTGTCGATAGTATTCGTGGAGAATTGCAACAGATACGTACCTTGAATCTGAGTGAGGGGAAGACGATGAACCGTCTGCTGGCAGACGTGGAATATCAGTTGACAGCCGCCTATCTTTCGTATGTGTGTCAATTGAAATTTGGATTCCTGCCTTCGGAACGCAGATGGAACGACTCGATAGACCACATTCCTCTGAAACATTGTGATACGGAGTTTGCAATGGCTGCCCTTGATTCTTTGCGTGCAAACCCTAACGCCGCTTTTCGTTGGGCGCAACCCTCTTCTCCACTTTATCATAAGATGCAGGAAGAGCTGGTTCGTGTGAATGGCTGGGGAGTGACAGATACTACGGATTATTATCGCGACCGCCTATTGGTAAACATGGAGCGGGCACGTTGGCAATATGCATTGGATAAAGGACAGAAATATGTGATAGCCAATGTGGCGGCATTTATGTTGCAGGCCGTCAACGAAGAAACGGACTCTATTCTGGAGATGCGTATTTGTGTGGGGACTGTGAAGAATAAAACTCCCCTATTGTCAAGCAGGATTTATTATATGGAATTGAATCCGTACTGGAATGTGCCTCAAAGCATTATCCGGAAAGAGATTATCCCTACTTACCGCAGAGATACGACGTATTTTACCCGTAATCGCATGAAAGTGTACGATAAGAATGGTACGCAGGTAGATCCCCACAGTATTAAATGGGCGAAGTATGCAGGAAGTGGCGTACCTTATACGGTGAAACAGGACAATAAAACGGGGAATTCGTTGGGACGTATCATCTTCCGTTTTCCCAATCCTCATTCCGTATATCTGCATGACACTCCCTCCCGGTGGGCTTTTACACGGAATAATCGTGCGGTGAGTCACGGTTGTGTCCGTCTTCAAAAAGCCCTCGACTTTGCGTTTTTCCTGTTGAAAGAGCCGGATGAATTGTTGGAAGACCGTATTCGTATTGCAATGGATATCAAGCCGGTGAGCGAAGAGGGAAAGAAGCTGCCCATCAGTGTGGCTTATCGTGAATTGAAACATTATAGTTTGGAACAATATATACCTTTATTTATAGATTATCAGACGGTTTACCTGTCTGCCGATAATAAATTAAGGTATTGTGAGGACATTTATAAATATGATCCGTCTTTACTAGAGGCGATGAATAACCTGAATTTGAAACCATAAATAAACATACAGATACGAGAGATTATGACCCCTTATAACGAACGAGAAGTTCTGAAACTCCTTCAGGAGGAGAGTACACAGCGGAAAGGATTTGAAATGATTGTGGGGCAGTATAGCGAGCAATTGTATTGGCAAATCCGCCGGATGGTACTGTCGCATGAGGATGCGAACGATCTCCTGCAAAACACTTTCATCAAGGCATGGACGAGTATTGATTATTTCCGTGCCGAGGCGAAGCTGTCAACCTGGCTCTATCGTATCGCGCTGAACGAGTGTCTTACCTTTCTGAATAAGCAGCGTGCCATGACTACCGTAGATATTGACGATCCCGAAGCAGTAGTTGTGCAAAGGCTGGAGAGTGACGCTTATTTTTCAGGCGACAAGATACAGATGTGCTTACAAAAAGCCTTGCAGACTTTGCCCGAAAAGCAGCGTATGGTGTTCAACCTGAAATATTATCAGGAAATGAAGTACGAAGAGATGTCGGAGATCTTCGGCACGTCGGTCGGTGCACTGAAAGCATCTTATCATCATGCGGTGAAGAAAATAGAGAAGTTTTTAGAAGAAATAGATTAAACCTTTTAAATGAGACACTGTCTAATGAAAAGAGAGGAGAAAAACGTATGAAAGAAGAAGATATTTTATTGAAGAAGCTTGGAAAGGAAAATTCCTTCAAAGTGCCCGATGGTTACTTTGAGAACCTGACTTCGGAGATAATGAATAAACTTCCTGAAAAAGAGAAAGTCGCTTTTAAGGAAGAACCTGTCAGCACATGGACAAGACTGAAACCATTGCTCTATATGGCAGCTATGTTTGTAGGGGCGGCCTTGATTATCCGGGTGGCGTCAACAGACCATAAGCCTGCTACGGCAGATGATGTAGCGGTGACAGAAGTAGATACTGAAGTAGTTGTATCTGACGAAATGATTGATGTAGCAGTGGATCGTGCCATGCTGGATGATTATTCGTTATATGTTTATTTGAGTGACGCAAGTGTAGAATGATTTATAAAAACTGATTGAATACAGAAAATGAAAAAACTAATCGCATGGATCGTTTTGTTGTGTGGCTTTATGCCTGTTCTTTGGGCTGCTGATGGATGTGATCAGCATTTATCTCGGGAGGAGTTCAGGGAAAAACAAAAAGCTTTCATTATCGAACAGGCTGGATTGAATAAAGAAGAAGCAGCCAAGTTCTTTCCCGTTTATTTTGAACTCCAGGATAAAAAGAAGAAACTGAATGATGAGTCATGGGATTTGATGCGCAAAGGCAAGGATGATAAAACAACGGAAGCTCAATATGCAGAAATCAACGAGAAAGTGGCCAACAACCGTATTGCTGCCGACCAGCTTGATAAAACTTATTTGGGTAAGTTTAAAAAGATTCTTTCAAGCAAGAAGATTTTTCTCGTGCAACGTGCAGAGATGCGTTTTCACCGTGAAATGATAAAAGGTATGAATCGTAGCAAAGACAAGGGAGACGATTCAAAGAAGAAATAAAGAAAAACAGAGCGTCTGATTCGTATGAACAGACGCTCTGTTTGAGTAAAATGGAGGCTCTGTCCGGTGGGAATAGAGCCTCAGTTTTTTTATGCCGGTAAGGAAGTTACAGTCCTTTTTTCTTTGCTTCATTCCAAATGGCATCCATCTCTTCGAGAGACATATCTTTCAGACTTTTTCCCTCCTTGATGGTGTGCTCTTCCAGATAATTGAAGCGGCGGATAAACTTCTGGTTGGTAAGTTCCAGTGCATTATCGGGATTGATTTTATAAAGGCGTGCCGCATTGATGAGGCTGAACATCACGTCGCCGAATTCAGCTTCCGCTTTCTCTTTATCCATGTTGGCTACTTCCTCCTGAAACTCACCGATTTCTTCTTTTACTTTATCCCAAACCTGTTCCCGTTCTTCCCAGTCGAAGCCTACATTGCGGGCTTTGTCCTGAATACGGTAAGCCTTGATTAGTGAGGGTAGGGCAGCGGGCACACCGCTTAATACACTCTTGTTGCCATCTTTCTCTTTGAGTTTCAACTGTTCCCAGTTCTCGGAAACTTGTCCGGCTGTCTCTGCTTTCACCTCTCCGAACACATGCGGATGGCGGAAAATCAGCTTATCGCACAACTTGTCGCAAACATCTTTGATGTCAAAATCTCCTGTTTCCGAACCTATCTTGGCATAGAAAGCAACGTGCAATAATACGTCTCCCAATTCTTTGCAGATCTCTTTCTTGTCATCCCTCATCAGGGCATCGCAAAGTTCGTAAGTCTCTTCTATGGTGTTGGGACGCAGACTTTCATTTGTCTGTTTACGGTCCCAGGGACATTTAACACGCAGTTCGTCGAGAATGTCCAGGAAGCGTCCGAAGGCTTCCATCTGTTCTTGTCTGGTATGTGACATAAATCTATCTATTTAATTCATTTTTTTCCATTCCTGGTAAGAAATCAACAACCCTACTACTTCCGAGTAGTTTTGGCGGCCACTTTCTATCTTGTTTCCTTTCAGGTAAAGATCGTATATCCAATCCTGTACGGCTCCCACTACCGGGCTATACTTGGCAGCCCAATAGGCTTGATTATTCTTGGCTAATTCAATAATTTCCGGTCGGATGCGTTGAAAGAGTTTTGCATATTCTTCTTCTGAAAGTAATCTTTTTGCATTTCCCAATACATGCCCCAGTACAGAGAAATATCCGGAGAAACGGATACCCATTGCCTGTGAACGGGTGCAAACCTGATAAGCATAGAAATTGGCTTCCGCTTCGCTGGTGATACCTAACAGGTGGGCTAGTTCATGAGCATAAGTGGCGGGATAGTTGGCGGGAAGCAAATCTCCGTTAAGGGTGAATTCGCAGAAGAAAGGCCCCATGCTACCGGTTACTCCTACCATGGAAATGAATGGAGTAAACAACATGGTCTTTACTCTCGGATGATCATGTGGAGGTCGGTGCACGCCCAAGCTATCACTTAACTGATTATAGATTCGTACGGTTTCTTCCCGTATCAAATCCTGGTTGATACTATTTATAGGGGTATACGAACGATTTAATTGGGTGATATAGTCGTCAACGAACTCCTGAAAAATTTCGGGAGTGTAGGCTGTATACGGGATTTCAGTTCGTTGGTAAAAGTTCTTTTGAGAATAATTCAGTCCCCATGCCAGATAGAACCATACATAAATCCACAACAGATATTCGCCGTCGCGCAATAAAATTTTTTTCCAAGGCAACTTCTTGCGGAGACGGGCGTAAATAGGATAAATAATCACCCCCGTGATGCTAAGGAAGATGAATAAGTCTCCTATCGCAAAAGGAAATAAATTGGAAAAAAACGACAAAACGTAAGAGATAAAAGGATAGATTGTTTGCGAATAGATTGTTGCCAGAGCAGGAATCCATTGCGTTAGCCACACCAGGATTAAGATTGCTCCTAGGGCTAAATATCTTACATTTGGCTTCTTTTTCATCATTTGTCTAATATCAGTCAACAAAAATATGCATTAAATAGACGTCGCGCGAAAAAATACCTCTATATTTGCAAAAAATCTGTTAACAATGGCTTTATTACTTGTGTAATAGGAAAAGTCATTCAACATAAACCGGATAAAAGATGGCTACAAGTAGGAAGAAACACCCCGAGGGTGGTAAGATTTGAATTTAAATTATTAATTTTGCACCCGTTATTTTTAGAATATACATTATCATATATACATAAAACAATATGGAATTAGCAAGTAAGTACAATCCCGCTGACGTGGAGGGAAAATGGTACCAGTATTGGCTGGACCATCATTTATTCAGTTCGAAACCCGATGGCCGTGAACCTTACACCATCGTCATTCCGCCCCCGAACGTCACCGGTGTGTTGCACATGGGACACATGCTTAATAATACCATTCAGGATATTTTAGTTCGTCGTGCCCGTATGGAAGGCAAGAATGCCTGCTGGGTACCGGGAACTGACCATGCTTCTATTGCTACTGAAGCTAAAGTAGTAAACAAACTCGCCGCTCAAGGTATCAAGAAAACTGACCTGACTCGTGAGGAATTCCTGAAACATGCCTGGGATTGGACAGACGAACACGGAGGTATCATCCTGAAACAGCTCCGCAAACTCGGTGCATCCTGCGACTGGGATCGTACTGCTTTCACTATGGACGAGAAACGCAGTGAAAGTGTACTGAAAGTTTTCGTAGACCTGTTCGATAAAGGATTGATCTACCGCGGTGTCCGTATGGTAAACTGGGACCCGAAGGCATTGACCGCTCTTTCTGACGAGGAAGTGATCTACAAAGAAGAGCACGGAAAACTATATTACCTCCGTTATAAAGTGGAAGGTGATCCGGAAGGACGCTATGCCGTAGTGGCAACTACCCGCCCCGAAACAATCATGGGTGACACAGCGATGTGTATCAATCCGAACGACCCGAAAAACGAATGGCTGAAAGGCAAGAAAGTGATCGTTCCGCTGGTAAATCGCACCATCCCTGTGATTGAAGATGATTATGTAGACATCGAATTTGGTACAGGTTGCCTGAAAGTGACTCCGGCTCATGATGTAAACGACTATATGCTGGGTGAAAAGTACAACCTGCCTAGCATTGATATCTTCAACGATAACGGTACATTGAGCGAAGCTGCCGGTATGTATATCGGTATGGATCGTTTCGACGTCCGTAAACAAATAGAGAAAGACCTCGAAGCTGCCGGACTGCTGGACAAGACAGAAGCCTATACAAATAAGGTAGGTTACTCGGAACGTACCAATGTAGTGATCGAACCGAAACTGTCTATGCAATGGTTCCTCAAGATGCAGCATTTTGCTGACATGGCATTGCCTCCGGTAATGAACGATGAACTGAAGTTCTATCCTGCAAAATACAAGAATACCTACCGTCACTGGATGGAGAACATCAAAGACTGGTGTATCAGCCGTCAGTTGTGGTGGGGACATCGCATTCCTGCTTACTTCCTTCCGGAGGGAGGTTATGTGGTAGCTGCTACAGCAGAAGAAGCATTGGCAAAAGCAAAAGAAAAGACTGGCAATGCTGCCCTGACAATGGAAGATCTCCGTCAGGACGAAGATTGTCTGGATACTTGGTTCTCTTCCTGGTTGTGGCCGATCTCTTTGTTTGACGGAATCAACAATCCGGGTAATGAAGAAATCAACTATTACTATCCGACCAGCGACCTTGTGACAGGACCGGATATTATCTTCTTCTGGGTAGCCCGTATGATTATGGCAGGCTACGAGTATGAAGGAAAGATGCCGTTTAAGAACGTTTACTTCACAGGGATCGTTCGTGATAAACTGGGACGTAAGATGTCCAAGTCACTCGGTAATTCTCCCGATCCGTTGGAGTTGATCGAGAAATACGGAGCCGATGGAGTACGTATGGGTATGATGCTTTCTGCTCCTGCCGGAAACGATATTCTTTTCGATGACGCACTTTGCGAACAGGGACGTAACTTCTGCAACAAGATATGGAATGCTTTCCGTCTGATTAAGGGCTGGACAAATGCCAAAGGCACTATTGAAATTCCTACCGATGCACATCTGGCAGTTCAGTGGTTTGACCAAAGACTGGATGCGGCAGCTGTTGAAGTGGCCGATCTCTTCTCCAAATATCGTTTGAGCGAAGCGTTGATGCTGGTTTACAAACTATTCTGGGATGAATTCTCTTCCTGGCTGTTGGAAATCGTGAAACCTGCTTATGGACAGCCTGTCAATGGCTTTGTTTATGATATGGTTCTTAGCTCTTTCGAGCGTCTGCTTGAATTGCTGCATCCTTTTATGCCATTTATCACAGAAGAACTGTGGCAACAATTGCGTGAGCGTGAACCGGGTGAAAGCCTGATGGTTACTCAACTGTTTGAACCGGTCGGAGCAAATGAACAGTTCCTGGCAGAGTTTGAAGTAGCTAAGGAAATCATCAGTAATGTCCGTAGCATCCGTTTGCAGAAGAACATTGCTCTGAAAGAAGAACTCGAATTGCAGGTTGTAGGTACTCATCCGGTGGAGAAATTGAATCCGGTGATTATCAAGATGTGTAACCTGTCTTCCGTAACAGTGGTAGAAAGCAAATCAGAAGGTGCTGCTTCTTTCATGATAGGAACGACCGAATTTGCCGTGCCATTGGGCAATAAGATTGACGTGGAAGCCGAAATCGCCCGTATGGAAGCCGAATTGAAACATAAAGAAGGATTCTTGCAGGGAGTGATGAAGAAACTTAGCAACGAGAAATTCGTCAATAATGCTCCGGCTGCCGTTCTTGAACTGGAACGTAAGAAGCAGGCCGATGCGGAGAGTATCATCAAATCTTTGAAAGAAAGTATTGCGGCTTTGAAGAAATCATAGTCCTCTGATACTTAATTTTATATAATAAAGGGCATCTCAATTCGTTTTGGGATGCCTTTTTTTTGCGCTAAAGAAATTAATACTATCTTTGCTTTCGCTATTTATAGAATATCACAAATGAAACAACCGCTGCGGATCATCCCATTTTTCCTTGGATTATTCCTTTTCATTGAAGGATTCTTATCCCCTGCGTCAGCCCGAACCGAAAAAACAAATAAAGAAGTACTGGTTTTAAACTCGATTAATTTCAATCTGCCTTGGGCTAAAAACTTTTATTGGTGTCTTCATGATGCTCTTCAGAAACAGGGAATCTCTGTCAAAGCGGAGTCGCTTTCTGTACCTGCTTTGGAAAATGAGATGGAAGTGAATGCTCTGGTTACCCATTTGCGCCAGAAATATCCGACTCCTCCCACTGCGGTTGTGTTGATTGGAGATCCGGGATGGATAGTCTGCCGTGAATTGTTTGATGACGTATGGAAAGAAGTTCCGGTAATTGTGACAAATGCCCGCGACCATTTACCGGCTTCCCTTGAGGTCTTGTTATCTCACGTTCCGTTGACGGAAGCCAATACCCTTTCCGGTGATGAATGGAGGCGCGGATATAATATAACCATCTTGAAGCAACATTATTATGTAAAGGAGACAATCGACTTAATTTACAAACTGATACCTGATATGGAACGTCTGGCATTCATTTCGGACGATCGGTATATCAGTGAAGAAACTCGCAGAGATGTACAGGAAGCTGTAAAGGAGAACTTTCCGGACTTGCGTCTGGATTTACTTTCCACCACTCAGTTGTCTACGGAAATGTTGCTGGATACTTTACATGGTTATAAACCGAATACGGGGATCATTTATTATTCTTGGTTTGAATCACATAACAAAAATGACAATACCTATCTTTTCGATCATATTCAGGAGGTGATTGTCAATTTTACTCCGTCTCCATTGTTCTTACTTTCTCCCGAAGACTTGTCGAACAATACTTTTGCAGGAGGATATTACGTTTCGACAGAATCGTTCTGTAAATCTTTGTTGGAAATACTCGGTCGTATTTTGGATGGAGAGCAGGCACGTAATATTCCCGGTGAGGTGGGAGGACAAGGAAGTGCCAATCTCTGCTATCAAGTATTGAAATCCTACAATATACCTTCTTCCCGTTATCCGGACGATGCGGTATATGTCAATGAACCCAGGACTTTTTTCCAGCAGTATTATGTTCAAATCCTTTCCTGCTCTTTCTTTTTATTGATATTGATTGTTGCTATTGTATATTATATCAGCATTCTTCGGAAAGCATATAGTCGTCTGCATGAAGCGATGGAAAAAGCGGAGCAGGCTAATCAATTGAAATCCGCATTCCTGGCTAATATGAGTCATGAGATACGTACCCCCTTGAATGCTATTGTAGGGTTCTCGAATATGCTTCCTCATGTCGAAAACCGTGAAGAAATGTCCGAATATGCAGATCTTATTGAAACAAATACAGATTTATTGCTTCAGTTGATTAATGATATTCTGGATTTGTCGAAGATTGAAGCCGGTACATTCGATTTCTACCCTGCCTTGATTGATGTGAACCAGGCGCTTGAAGAAATCGAGCAGAGTATGCAGCTACGTCTGCGATACAATAATGTGACTTTCACATTTGCGGAAAGACTGCCCCAATGTACATTGTATACGGATAAGAACCGTTTGATTCAGTTACTTGCCAATTTCACAGTTAATGCTATTAAGTTTACAGAGGTGGGTACTATCCGTATGGGGTATCGTTTGCTCGATCCTGAAACGATTTATTTTTATGTGTCGGACACCGGCTGTGGAATGTCTCCTGAACAGTGTCTTCATGTATTCGAACGGTTTGTGAAGTACAATTCCTTTGTGCAAGGTACCGGACTGGGACTTTCTATCTGCCATACGATTGTAGACCGCCTGGGAGGGAAAATAGGAGTGGAGTCGGAAGAAAACAAAGGATCTACTTTCTGGTTTACCTTACCTTATCGGCAGAATTAGTGCTTTACTTCTCTCCAATCTATCAGTAGATAAGTTGCTATGCTCTTATTGCAAACTTCCTTTCCCTTATTGGATAAGTTGTCTTTGACTAAGAAGAAACTATAAACGCAAGTTCTGATTATATAATTGCAAGTTGCATTTATATAACCGGAACTTGCAGTTATATAAATGAAGCTTGCAATTATAGTTTTCTCTCGGTCAAAAAGAAGTTTGTCAGCAGGGGAATGTAAGTTTACCTCTAATGCAACAGAAGTTATCTATCAGTACTTTAGTAAATAGATAGTAATAGATAAGAAAATAGATGGCTGGCTTATTTTTAAGGAAATAGAATCGGTAGCAATAACGGCAGATAATCCTTTAAATCTACACGTAGTTGCTTTAGTGCCTGTTGAATGCGGTAATCTACAGTTTTGGGAGATACTCCCAAAATCTCAGCTATTTCTTTATAACTCATATCCCGGAACCGATGCATCACAAAAGCTTCCCGGTAACTTTCCGGCAATGTGGCAATGGCATTTTTGATACGTTGTGTCAACTCTTCGACTTGATAAAGATCCGTATCTTGTAGCATCTCCTGCATCTCTTCATAAAATCGAGTGTCGGCACGTTGGGTGGCATCAATATGTGCAAGCTTGTTCAGAGCTTTGCGGTATATCATTTTAAAGAGGTATGAACTAAGCGAGGTTTCGATAATCAGATTTTCTCTATTTTCCCAAATCCATAAAAGAGAATCCTGCACAATTTCTTCCGCATCTTCCAGATCGACGAAGCGATGGCCGTAGGCGCACAGTGCCGGATAATATCTCCGAAACAGTGCATCAAATGCCTTTTGGTCTCCCTGTTGTATGGCAGATAATAGAAAATTGTTGTCTGACAGGTGAATTTCTTTCATGCATTAGTTCGATATTTCACTGCAAATATAGCTTTTTTATAAGAAAACAAAGATTTTCTGAAAAAAAATGAGATTTGGTTTAGGAATCTCTAAAGTCTCCCTTGTCTTATAGTAAAAGGCAATAAAATACGAATATGGATAAGACTGATAAAAATACAATAGAAGAATTGCTTCCCCGTTATTGTGAGGGACTGGCAACGGAAGAAGAGCGTCTGCAAGTTGAGACGTGGATGGATGAATCGGAAGAAAACCGACGGATGGCCAAACAAATACATGCTCTCTATCTTGCCACAGATACCGTTCACATCATGACGAAAGTCGACACAGAGAAAGCATTGACAAAGGTGAAAAGTAGAATGACAGGTAACAGACAAAGGAAAACGACATGGTGGGAATGGGCGCAACGTGCGGCAGCAGTGCTGTTCATTCCACTTCTCGTTACTCTGATGGTACAACACTGGGGAGGAAGCGAACAGGAACTGGTACAAATCATGGAAGTGAAGACGAATCCAGGAATGATGACTTCTTTGACATTGCCCGACGGTACACTGGTTTTCCTGAATTCCGAATCTACTTTGAGTTATCCCTCACGCTTTGACGGCGACACGAGAAATGTAACATTGCAGGGAGAAGCTTATTTTGAAGTAGCCAAGAATCCGGAAAAGAAATTTATAGTCTCTACTTCCCACCAGTCACAGATCGAGGTATTGGGAACTCATTTTAATGTAGAGGCTTATGAAAAAGAAGACCGGATTGCAGCAACATTGGTTGAAGGAAAGATAGGTTTTATTTATTCATCTGACAATGGTTCGAAAAAAGTACTGATGGATCCCGGACAGAAATTGGTCTATGATACAAGAGACAGTAAAGTACAGCTTTATGCCACCTCCGGCGAGTCGGAAATAGCATGGAAAGAGGGAAAGATTATATTCAAGAATACTCCTCTCAAAGAGGGATTGCGAATGTTGGAGAAGCGGTATAACGTGGAATTCATTATTAAAAACGACCGTTTGAAAGGAGACTCATTTACAGGTACGTTTACTAATCAACGCTTGGAGCGTATTCTGGAATATTTCCAGCTTTCTTCTCAAATCCGTTGGCGTTATCTTGATTCGCCGGATATAAAAGATGAAAAGAGTAAAATTGAAATATATTGATTGATTAACCTTAAAAACAAAAATGCAATGAAAGACAGATCCCCTTAAACAAAAACATACGGGAGGATATTGGCGTATCTCCCCGTATGGAAATCGGTAAATCTTTTTGATGCTTGTTTGGCGACAAGCTTAGATAAACTTTTTATTAACTTTAAGTCATTACAAATTTATGCAAAATTATTTTAGCATCCAATTTTTGTGGGTGGTAAAGTCACTTTGGCTAACCTCAAAAAAAATCCCATTATCTATGAGACTATTGGTTTTGTTCTTTGTATGTTCTATCGGATTGAGCTATGCAGCCGATAGTTACGCTCAAAAGGCTTTAATCAGTATTGATGTACGTAATCAGCGAGTGGAGGACATTTTGAAAGAGATTGAAGCGCAGTCTGATTTCGATTTTTTCTTCAATAATAAGCATGTCGATTTGAATCGTCGC
Organism: Bacteroides sp. BFG-637; assembly: GCF_024793605.1. NCBI lineage: Bacteria > Pseudomonadati > Bacteroidota > Bacteroidia > Bacteroidales > Bacteroidaceae > Bacteroides > Bacteroides sp. BFG-637. The sequence continues at coordinate 3,453,595 of NZ_JANUPD010000002.1, forward strand.
GTATCAGTTTCCGCTGATAAAAGCAACATTTTTAGTGTGTTGAAAGAAATCTTTTCCGGTACTAATGTAAAATATTCGGTACTGGACAAGAAGATAATATTATCCATCGAGGCACAGTCTCCGGAACAAGAAAAGAAAATAACCATATCCGGTACTATATCAGATGCACAGGGGGAACCGATTATCGGGGCCAGTGTGTTAGAAAAAGGAGTACAGGGTAACGGTACGATAACAGATATTGACGGGAATTTCAAACTCTCCGTTTCTTCATCGAAGGCACAGCTCGATATCTCCTATATCGGCTATCAGTCGCAGACGGTTGCCGTACAACCCGGAAAAAACATGAGAATCACTTTGCAGGAAGATTCCAAACAACTTGACGAAGTGGTAGTGGTGGGTTACGGTACACAGAGCAAGAAGACATTGACCGGTGCCGTTTCTATGGTAAACATGGGAGATGTGGAGATGAATACCGTACCGAATGTATCTCGTGCGTTGGCAGGTAAAGCAGCAGGATTCCGTGTGAACCAGGTTTCTGCGCAGCCGGGCGGTGAAGCGAAATTCCGTATTCGTGGAGAGGCGTCTACAGGTGCTGGTAATGAACCTTTATTTGTAATCGACGGCTTCCCGGTATCTTCTACTTCCAATTTAAGTTCGGGTAATGGTTTCTACGAATCGGGTAATATCGATAATGTACTGGAATCATTGAATCCGGATGACATTGAATCCATTTCTGTGTTGAAAGATGCTGCTTCTACGGCTATTTATGGTGCGCGTGCCGGACATGGAGTTGTTTTGATTACCACCAAACGCGGTAAGAGTCAGAAGCCCAGAGTGACTTATTCCGGTATGGGATCGGTGCAGGTAGCCCGTTCCAACTATAAGATGCTTGATACCCGTATGTATATGGATATGTATAATAAACAGATGTATGAAGAGTGGTTAAAGTTGAACGGAATGGGTATCTATGAAGGATATGTTGAAAAGCAGGACACTCCGCCTACTCAATATAAACCCACTTTCAATAATGATGAAATATTGACAGCTAGCGGTACCGATTGGTTGGATGCGGTGATGCGCAATGGATATACGCAACAGCACAATCTTTCTGTGAATGGTGGTACGGAGAAAACCCGTTATCTGGCTTCTGTCAACTATATGAATCAGGAGGGTATTGTCAAGAATAATGGTATCAGCCGTTTTTCTGCCCGTTTGAATCTGGATCAGGAATTGAGTGAATATGTTTCTTTCGGACTGACTGCTACTTACTCACAGAATAAGTATGATAATGTTCCGCTGGGAGACAATGCCAATGAATATTCCGGTGTATTGACCGGTGCTATCCAGTCCAATCCTACTATTCCTATCTATGATTCTGAAGGAAATTATTATATTGATCCGAAACGTCCTTTTGTTGCAAATCCGGTGTCTCTGTTGGATATAAAGGATAACACTGTAAAAGACCGGATCATAGGCTCTGCATTCGTATCCGTGAAACCTTTGAAAGAATTGGAAGTGAAGTTGCAGTTAGGTGTCGACCGTAGTTTCCAGAAACGTTCCAGCTATTTGCCTAAAACAACTTTGCAGGGAAAGACCAAAAACGGAAGAGCGGATATTTCGCAGGAAACAAGTACTACCTATCTGATGGAGCTGACAGCACAATATTCCAAGAGTTTTGGTGATCATAACGTGAAAGCTATTGGTGGTTATTCATTCCAGAAATTTAAGAATGATGGATTGAGTGCCGGAAATGAAGACTTTCTTGTAGATGGTTTCGGATATAATAGTTTGGGTTCAGGTAATTACAAGAAACCTTCTGTAGGTTCATGGGCTTCTATTAACAGTATTGCTTCTCTGTTTGCCCGTGCCAATTACTCGTATAAAGGCAGATATTTACTGGAAGCTACAGTTCGTGCTGATGCTGCTTCCAATTTCGCCCCGGAAAATCGTTGGGGGTATTTCCCGTCCATATCAGCCGGTTGGATGATAAGTGAAGAAAATTTCATGAAAGGGGCTTCAAACTGGTTATCTATGTTGAAGTTAAGAACTTCTTACGGACAGACAGGTAACTCTAATGTCGGTTATCGCATTTACGACTATTATGAAGTGGGAAGAAGTGCTATTATCGGAGGTGCAGAATCAACAGGAGTATATGCTTCGGATTTGGGTAACAGGAGCCTGACTTGGGAAACGACCACGGAATTTAATGTAGGTGTGGATCTAGGCATACTCAACAACCGGTTTAAGTTGACAGCCGAATACTTCAAACGTAAGATTACAGACTTGTTGGTGACAAATAAACCATTGCCTTTTTATAATGAGATAAATAAAATAGCGGGTAATATAGGATCAACACAAAGTCAGGGTGTGGAAATCACAGTGAATACGGTGAATATCGTTACTAAAGATTTTGAATGGGATACGACATTAACCTTGTCACATTACAATGACCGTTGGCTGACACGTGACCCGAACTGGAAACCCAAACCTTATGAAAAAGAAAATGATCCGATTCGTGCATGGTGGGAATATGAAGCGCTTGGTATCCTGCAACCGGGAGAAAAAGTTCCGGACGCTCAAAAAGACTTGGTTCCGGGTATGATGAAACTGAAAGACCGCGATGGAAACGGAGTATTGGGAGATGAGGATAAAGTATATATGGGTAATGGTGACCCCAAAATAATCTACGGTCTGAACAACTCGTTCAGATATAAGAACTTCGACTTGAATATCTATTTCTATGGAGAAGCCGGCAGAAAGAGAGGAGCCAGTTATTATGAGGGCTGGACACGTATGGACAATGGTATCAATGTTTCTACTTATGCCCTGAAAGCTTTCAATAGCAATAACCTGACAGCCACTGATCCGACATTCGTCAGAGGTGGAAGCGGATGGGGTGACTATTATGTGAAATCTATCTATTATGTTCGTTGTGGAAGCATTACATTGGGATATAAAGTGCCTGTCAGCCAGAAGATTGCCAAGAATCTCCGTGTATATGTAGACGTGAACAATCCGTTTGTGATTACTAACTGGACAGGTCTGGACCCGGAAACGGACAACGGGACCTATGCATATCCGAATGTAACCTCGTATAATTTTGGTGTATCAATATCTTTCTAATAAGTGATGAATATGAAAAAGACAATTTATACTGCAATAGCAACTCTCTTGTTCCTCATTTCGTCTTGTACGCTGGAGCAGGAAGTATATAATAAAATTAATCCGGGAATGTTTCCCCAAAATGCTGAAGACGTAAATGCTTTGGTCAATTCGAGTGCTTATTATGTGTTCTCTCCGTGGGGGATCTTTGAAGTAGCGGCAGGCTATGTGACGACTTCGGAAATGGTAACCGATTATGTGGAAAACACTTGGGGATGGACTACCGTATACAATTCGTATGAAGCTAATGACTGGCATATCGACGGTGACTATCGTCGTGTGTATGACTATTCCCAGTATTTGGCTTCCATGACTTTGACAATGGATCGCATCAAGGACGTGAATATGGATGAAACCTTGAAAGCTCGCTATATGGCGGAATTGAAATGCGGACGTGGTTTCCTGGCTTTCCTGATGTATGATATGTACGGTCCGATACCTATCGCTGATCTGGAGACTTTGCAAAAACCGGAAGCGGAGATTGTTATTCCACGTTTGTCGGAAGAAGCCATGCGTGAATACATTGTTTCCAACTTGAAAGATGCAGCTAATGTGTTGCCTTATAAGTATGAAGATACAAATTACGGACGTTTCACCAAAGGATTGGCCAATACATTATTGCTGAAATTCTACATGATGACTAAGCAATGGGATGAGGCGGAGAAAATAGGACGTGAATTGACAAAACCGGAATATGGTTATAAATTGGTAGACGATTATAACTCTCTGTTCTCTTTATCTGGTGAAAAGAATTCGGAAGTCATATTCTCATGTGTGGCCGAGGCCGGTGTGATGGAACAGAAATGGTTCGCTCACGTACTGACTTCAGACTATCCTCTTCCAGCCGGAATGTCGGTAACTGCCTGGGGAGGGTATAAAATTTCCTGGCCTGCATACGAATCGTATGATCCAAAAGACAAGAGACGCGAAAGAATTATTGGTGAATATACAGGTACGGAGGGCGTACACCATAGCCGGGCGCTTGACCGTGACGGTGGTACGACAGGTATACTTTTCTACGGTGCAATTCCGGTGAAATATAAAATTGAGGGTGTAATAGGAGAGAAGTGCGAAATAGATATGCCCATCTATCGTTATGCGGATGTATTGACTTTACTTTCGGAAGCTATCGTTCGCAATGGAAACAGTATCACTCAAGAGGCGATTGGCCTGTTGAATCAGGTGCGGGTTACTCATGGTGGATTGAAAGCTTATCAATTGAGTGATTTCTCATCAGTAGAAGATTTTCTGGATAAACTGTTGGAAGAACGTGGACATGAATTCTATTTTGAAGGAGTGCGCCGTCAGGATTTGATCCGCCATGGAAAATTTATTGAAGCAGCACTTGCCAAAGCAAGATTTGCCGGACAACCGACAGGTAAAATAGAAACGAAAGTGGATGGACAATATAAATATGAGAAATTCCCGTTGCCTACTCATCTGATAACTGAAGGACAAGGCATTATAATTCAAAATCCCGGTTACTAAAAAATAGATAGCATTATGAAACATTTATTATATAGTCTATTAGGAATATTGTTGCTTGCCGGATGTAAGGAAGACAAGTACAATGTGATCATTCCGATGTCGGATATTTACTTGAGCACGCCTCAAGATGGAGCGATCATTGATTTGAATGATTTATCGATTGAGAAATATAGTTTCTCTTGGGAGAAGCCTCTGGAAAATGGAGCAAAGCTGCTTATTTGTGCTGACAGGAAATTCAAAGAACCGGTGATAATTGATGCAGGAAAATCGACTTCTGTTACGATATCTGCATTGACTGCCGATCAGAGTTTTTCTCAATTGGGAATTAAAGCGGGACAGGAAGCAATACTGTATTGGACGGTCAAAGAAACAGGTAATATAACCGCAGCAGCTTCGGAAGCACGCACCATTCGGGTGAAACGTATGACTAGCAAATTAGTGCAGCCGGAAGATTTGACTAAGATTTCCTTGGCTGAAAATGCGCCGGAGACTGCTGTGCAATTTGAATGGAATACCCAGGAATGGCCTGAATCCACCTCGTACTCGCTTTGTTTCTCACTGGATCCCGAAATGAAACAGATGGTTGCCGAACAGAGTGTGGGAGTTGTGAATGGTAAAGCATCATTGACTCATGAAGAACTTCAGGCACTGCTCGATAAACTTTCCATCAAACGTTGGACTTCCAATTCTGTGTATTGGAATGTGAAGACTGATGATGGGCAATGGGTATCGCGTTCTTCCGGAGTATTGAATATGACAGAAATGATGCGCTTCGTCGATGTTCGTGGAGATGAAAAGATTACTTACCGTGTTGTTCGTATATTTTATAGTGATAAAACGTCATTGGTTTGGTTGGCGGATAACCTGCGTGCGACTAAATATGCTGATGGTACAGATATTGAAGCGAATAATTTCAAAAATACACCTGCGTCGCTCGGAGAAGGTAGAGTGAAAGCCTATGGAGTGCATTATCATTACGATATTCGTGATAAGATAGCACCTAAGGGATGGCGTTTGCCGACCATACAGGAATATAAGAATTTGTTTGCGGAAGCCGGAACTGCCGAAGGTCAATGGAATGTATTGAAAGATCCTGAATATTATGAATCAGTAAAAGGGCAGGCGCATTTGAACGACTGGAAATTCAATTTGTGTGCTTCCGGTCAATGGAGCGGTGATGCAATCACTAATCATACCGGACCGTATTCTTATCTGTTGGTCACTGATGATATGTCTCATCAATGTATTCTTCATGATGGAGGAGCAACATTGTGGAGTCCTTGGACAACCGGTGCTCCTGCACGTTTTATCTACAATGAAAATTAATCGGGTGAAAATTAAAAGTATATCAATCATGTTAATCAATATAAAGAAAACTATGACCATATTATCTACCTTATTATTAGGTATTATGTGTAGCTTTTGTTCTGATACAATAGATGTATATGCGGGACAATATGGAGAAGAAGACGGAACGAGTGAACCGGAAACTCCGGAGGTAACAGGAAATATTGTACCGATCGAGTCGCTTAGGAATCCCGATAGGGGATTCCACTTGGAATGTAATTTGCTTGCCGACCAAATGAAAAGTCCATATAATGATTATGAGGTTTATGGCAATGATTTGTATACGAAGAAAGTAGAGCAATTTGATGCAAAGGACGATAACCTGACTCTTGTGCAGCAATATATCTACTTAACTAACTGGGTGAGTAAGGATCTGGATGCTGAAGCTCTGTCAAATATCCGCAAGATATTCGAATTGATGAAAGCGCAGGGATATAAAGCCATTCTTCGTTTTGCATACAATCACGCCGGACTGAATACTTCCGGTGGCGAATCCAAACAATGGATTCTCCGGCACATCGAACAACTGACTCCTCTGTTGAATGAATACATTGGACAAATTGCTACCATGCAGGTGGGGTTTATCGGTGCTTGGGGAGAGTGGCATACTTCTCCGTTGATGAATGACCAGAGTGCGAAGAATGCAATCGTCAGTGCTTTATTGAGAGCCTTACCTTCACCTTATTGTGTAGAAATGCGTTATCCGAATCATAAGAAAGCGTTGACACTGGAACAGGAAGGATCTCGTGGACGCATCGGATATGCGAATGATTATTTTACAGCCGGCGAACATCCGCTTGCACCGGGCAATGACTTTGTTCCTAATACGGATGACTACAAGCAGATAACGGAAGAGGTGAAAGCGAACAATTTCTATATGAGCGGTGAGATCCCTTATAATGAGGATACAGAATGGGGATTGGCAGCGTTGATTAGTCCGATAAAATCATTGCGTATTTTGCGCGAACACCGTTACTCGGCATTTGATGTGACACAAAACTTTGATTTGAATATCATGAGTTGGAAACGGGTAAAAGTAAATCCCGCTTTATTAAATGATAATCATATTCTGTTCGATGAGAGTTACTTCAAAGATGAGGAGGGCAATGATGTTGTTCGTTCATTCTATGATTTTGTCCGCGACCATTTGGGCTATCGTCTGAATCTCCAAAGTGAATCGAAAGTAGAAGCAAAAGGTGGAAATCTGGAATATGATCTGACGATTACGAATACCGGTTTTGCTACGGTGATTAATCCGAAAGAGGTATATCTCGTACTGGTTTCCGAAAGCGGTCAGGTAGTGAAAGAATTTAAACTGGATGTGGATCCTAAGACTTGGATTCCGTCTACTGATCAGGAACCGAATCAGGCTGCGAAATACACTATCAAAGGAAGTGTGGCAGCCGGTGTGAGCGGGACTTATAAAGTAGGAATCTGGATGCCGGAAAAAGTAGCCGATTGGAAATACAATTCGGTATATGCCATTAAGTTTGCTCAAACAGAAAATGTGACTCATTGGTATGATGATGCAAAAAAATACGCTGTAAACCTGTTCGGAACAGTTACATTCTAAAAATAAATTGATGAATACTTCCGACCGTATGGAATGGATTTCATGTTGCGGTCGGAGTATTCGGAATTCACATCTTATTTGAATGAAGATGAACAAAAATCATAAAACCGTACTTGTTATACTTAACATCATAGTATCATTTCTAATTTCATCCTGTTCCTCCCCCAAGGAACAGGTTAGAATAGGAAATGGTACTTTTACTATCGAGGGAAAGGATATCCAGTTGATTTGTGGAGAAATGCACTATCCCCGCATTCCGCACGAGTATTGGCGTGACCGCCTGAAGAGAGCGCGTGCGATGGGACTGAATACGGTGTCTGCCTACGTCTTTTGGAACTTCCATGAACGTCAGTCGGGAGAATTTGACTTTAGCGGACAGGCTGATATTGCGGAATTTATCCGTACGGCACAAGAAGAGGGACTGTATGTGATTCTTCGTCCCGGTCCGTATGTATGTGCAGAATGGGATTTCGGAGGTTACCCGTCGTGGCTGCTGAAAGAAAAGGATCTGACTTATCGTAGTAAAGATCCGCGTTTCCTGTCCTATTGTGAACGATATATCAAAGAACTAGGCAAACAACTGTCTCCTTTGACCATCAATAATGGAGGTAATATTATTATGGTGCAGGTGGAGAATGAATATGGATCGTATGCAGCGGATAAAGAGTATCTTGCCGCTATCCGCGATATGATTAAAGAAGCAGGATTCAATGTTCCGCTATTTACCTGCGACGGTGGTGGACAGGTGGAAGCCGGACATGTTGAGGGCGTACTGCCTACATTGAACGGAGTGTTTGGTGAAGATATATTCAAAGTGGTAGATAAGTACCAAAAGGGCGGTCCCTATTTTGTAGCGGAGTTTTATCCGGCCTGGTTTGACGAGTGGGGCAGACGACATTCTTCTGTTGCTTATGAACGTCCTGCCGAACAGCTGGACTGGATGTTGAGCCACGGTGTTTCTGTCAGCATGTATATGTTCCATGGAGGTACAAACTTTGAGTATACCAATGGAGCCAATACCGGAGGCGGTTATCAGCCCCAGCCCACAAGCTATGATTATGACGCTCCCTTGGGTGAATGGGGAAATTGTTATCCCAAATATCATGCATTCAGGGAAGTGATTCAGAAATACCTGCCTGCGGGAACAGTATTGCCGGAAGTTCCGGCAGATAATCCGACTACCACTTTTGCAACAGTCGAATTAAAGGAAAGTGCTCCATTAAGGACTGCATTTCATCAGACTACCCAGTCGGAAAATGTGCTGTCGATGGAAGACTTGGGGGTTGATTTCGGATATATTCATTATCAGGCAACACTCCCCAAAGCGGGAAGACAGAAACTTGTCATACAGGATTTGCGTGACTATGCTGTGATCCTCATTGATGGTAAGCAGGTAGCCAGTCTGGATCGTCGTTACAATCAGAACAGTGTGACCTTGAATGTGCCGAAGACACCTGCCACACTGGAGATTCTGGTAGAAAATACCGGACGCGTCAACTACGGCCCCGATATACTGTTTAACCGGAAAGGTATCACCAGCCAAGTTTTGTGGGGAAATGAAAAGTTGACCGGATGGTCTATTACTCCATTGCCTCTGTATAAAGAAAAAGTTTCGGAAATGGAGTTTGGCGAAACCATCAAAGGCGTTCCCGCTTTCCATAAAGGAACGTTTACAGTAGAGAAGAAAGGTGACTGCTTTGTGGATATGAGTCAATGGGGCAAAGGTGCTGTCTGGGTAAATGGCAAATCTCTGGGACGTTTCTGGAATATCGGCCCTCAACAAACACTCTATCTGCCCGCTCCATGGCTGAAAGAGGGAGAAAACGAAATTGTAGTGTTTGAAATGGAAGATACGGGTAAGCGTGTTTTGCAAGGATTGAATCAACCCATTCTGGATAGTCTGGGTATTGATAAGAATTATCAGAAAGGCCAGCGTCGTGCAGTGGCAGGCACTCCGATTCTGGAAGACGGTGATCTTGCATTAAAAACTACTTTGCAGGAGACTAATGAGTGGCAGTCATTCGATTTACCGGTTGCGACTACTCTCCGCCATTTCTGTATAGAGACTCTGTCTTCCTACACAGAGGATAATCAGGCCTGCATTTCGGAAGTGGAACTGATAGATGATAAGGGACAGCCGATTGACAAAACTAAATGGGAAGTCGTTTATGTAAGCAGCGAACAAGCTGATAAGAACTTGGGAATAGCGGAAAACCTGTTTGATGGAGATATCTCTTCTTTTTGGCATACGGATGCGGCTATGGAACCTAATCATCCTCACCGGGTTATTATAGATCTGAAAGAAATTTATAAGGTTTCGGCTTTTCGCGTGAAAGTTCGTAAAGGTTCATTCTTGTCAGGAAAGGTGAAAGATATAAATGTATATGGCCGTCCACAATTCTTCTTATTTCATTGAATAAAACGTAGTAAATAGATATAAAATGCGACTCTTAATTATTATATTTGATAAATTGTAAATAAAGCTATGTATACACGTCTTTTATTCATTCTATTATTGGGGGCTACATGGATATGTAGCTGCCAAACCGAACAGTCGCCTGTCAATGCATTGGCAGATCGTGTGACGGAGGGTACTTCGAAAGATCGTATTCTTTTTCGGATGATTGCTGATGAAAACAATCCGTTAAGAGATTATTTTGAAATATCTTCTGAAGAGGGTAAAGTGCTGATAACCGGAAACTCTGATTTGTCTCTGGCTACGGGGTTGAACTGGTATCTGAAATATGTAGCCGGTATTCATCTTTCCTGGAATAATCTTTCGCAGAAGTTACCGGAAATACTACCGCTTCCACAGGAAAAGATACGTAAGGAAACATCCATGCAGGACAGATATTATCTGAACTATTGTACCTATTCTTATTCCATGGCTTTCTGGGATTGGGAGCGTTGGGAAAAAGAAATAGACTGGATGGCAATGCATGGCATCAATATGCCTTTGAGCATCACCGGAATGGAGGTGGTCTGGTACAATTTGCTGAAACGTTTGGGATACACAACAGAAGAAGTCAATGAATTTATTTCCGGCCCGGCCTTTATGGCTTGGTGGCAAATGAATAATCTCGAGGGTTGGGGCGGACCGAACCCCGATAGCTGGTATCAGCAACAAGAAGCGCTTCAGAAGAAGATCGTAGCCCGTATGCGGGAGTTGGGTCTTGAACCCGTATTCCCCGGATATGCTGGAATGGTTCCCCGTAACATTGGTGAAAAGCTGGGTTATCAGATCGCTGATCCCGGTAAATGGTGCGGTTTCCCCCGTCCGGCTTTCCTTTCTACGGAAGATGAACATTTCGATTCTTTTGCCGCTATGTATTATGAGGAATTGGAGAAACTCTATGGAAAAGCCAACTATTACAGTATGGACCCATTCCATGAGGGAGGCAACACGGAAGGAGTCGACTTGGCGAAAACGGGTGCTTCCATTATGGCAGCCATGAAGAAAGCCAATCCGAAGGCTGTTTGGATCATTCAAGCCTGGCAGGCAAATCCTCGGGAAGAAATGATTGCTTCTCTTAATCAGGGAGATTTGCTCGTTTTAGATTTATATAGCGAGAAACGTCCCCAATGGGGAGATCCGGACTCCATGTGGTATCGGGAAAAAGGCTTTGGCAAACACGACTGGCTCTATTGTATGTTGCTGAATTTTGGAGGTAATGTCGGCTTGCACGGCCGGATGAATCAGTTGGTGAACGGTTATTATGATGCTTGTGCACACACTAACGGGAAAACGTTGCATGGAGTAGGAGCAACCCCGGAGGGCATAGAGAATAATCCGGTGATGTTCGAACTACTTTACGAACTTCCTTGGCGTGAAGAACGCTTTTCTTCCGATGAATGGTTGCAGACTTACTTGAAAGCTCGTTATGGCAGAGAAGTTTCACCGGAAATAATGGAGGCTTGGCGTGCATTGGAACACACCGTTTACAATGCTCCGAAAGATTATCAGGGTGAAGGAACCATTGAGTCTTTGTTATGTGCCCGTCCGGGTTTCCATCTGGATAGAACTTCCACTTGGGGATATTCCAAATTATTTTATGCTCCGGATTCTACAGCAAAGGCAGCCCTGCTATTTACTTCCGTTGCCGACCAGTATAAAGGAAACAATAATTTTGAATATGACTTGGTAGACATCGTACGTCAGAGTAATGCCGATAAAGGAAATGTGTTACTTGAAGAAATATCACATAGCTATGACCGAAAGGACAAAGAGAATTTCCGCAGACAAACACAGCAATTCCTGGACTTGATATTGGCACAGGATCATTTGTTATCTACCCGGAAAGAATTTTCCGTTTCCTCTTGGTTGAATGCAGCTCGTTCTTTGGGAACTACAGAAGAAGAAAAGCGATTGTACGAATGGAATGCTTCCGCATTAATCACAGTCTGGGGAGATAGCATTGCTGCCAATCAAGGCGGACTACATGATTATTCGCATCGGGAATGGAGCGGACTCTTGAAAGACTTGTATTATCAGCGTTGGAAAGCCTTCTTTGAGCAGAAACAGGCGGAGCTGGACGGGAAGCCTGCAGGACAGGAAATAAACTTCTATGGGATGGAGAAAGCCTGGGCAGAGAAGAGTAAGGCACAGACATTGAAGAACTAAATAATTGAATAGAAATGCAAATGTTATAGTCGGGTATGAAATATGTCCGGCTATAACATTTGCATTAGAACTTTTTTATAAGGAATCTCAAATTTCATTGCTGAAAGGTAGATATATAAAATTATCGGAAGCAATAAAGGACATATCCTGATTGCTTCCGATTATCTTTTTATATGGATCTTGAAGATCTCTATTTAAAAAAGAACGGTATCTTATTTCTCCAACAATTCCTCTTTATTTTTCCAACAAATCCTTTAAGAAGTCATCCAACTCCTTATCCAACCCTTTCAGCAATTCATCATTCACCAGTATGGTATCATCGTCAATCAACAACAATTCTGCTACGGTTTCTTTCTCTTCATCTACCAAGACGAAAGAATAAGGTTTCAGAATAGTCACTTTGTCGAAATCTCCGGCATCCTTCATTCTGCAAAGAATGTTGCGAAGAGAAGGTTCCACGTTTTCAAGGAAATCATCCCCTTCATAAGTAGCCCATTCTTCGATCATGATGTTTGCCAGTTCTTCATCATCATCGTTGTAAATATTAAGTTGTCCCGATGCCTGATCCGGTTGGAGATGGATATCGGTTACGACTGTTTGTTCACAGTTACATGCATATTTAGCGACTACCTTTTGGATAGCCGATTCGATAATAGATAATGATTGTTGGCTCAATTTCATGGGTTCCTTCTTTTTATAAGTTCAAAGGTATAAAAAAATAAGATTTGATACACAATTTCCTTAAAAATCATCATTAAATCGGCTCATTTGCAATTTTAACTTGGGTAATTGAGCATTTCTCTCCTTTAATTCAGCTAAATACAAGGTAGTAAGATAATAATTCGGCACGTCATCAATGGTAGCTTGAGGACTATCTGTGATGTTCTTTTTATCTATTTTCTTGGCTAGTTGTTGGGCCTTTTCTGCCCATTCTTCCGCTTTAGCCAAACTATCTTTCATTTCGTAGTAAACAGCGATGTTGAGAGCTGCCCGCATTTTTTTCTTTTGGTTCTTGGTTCCTTCGAAAGCCTGACGCCAAAGTTCGTATGCGTCGTCCCATGAATTTTCGCGTACATAAATGGCAGCGTCACGCATGGGAACCGAACCGCCAGTGTAAAGATACCGTGTTCCTTTTTTCCAAATAGGGACAATATATTTCACCGGAATCGTTCCTGCGAATGCTGCCGCTTCTTCCAGCATCTGCTTGTCGGGAATCATGCGAGTGGCAGCTTCTATGGCTGTAACTCCAAAATCCTCCCAAAAAATGCTATCAGTAGGATGGAGCGTAGTCATCGGCCTGCTACGTTCGGGAAGATAAACTTTCACCGTGGGATAAACTTTCACGTCTACCGCTCCTTGAAAGCAGTTGAACTCATCCAGATAACGGACCGTCTTTGTTGCTTTGAGTTGCAGGTTTTCCAGTGCAATAATAAAGTCCACTCCCAGGTTAGAAGCCAGTTGACGCACTTCCTCCTGGCTCAATGTACTTTCGCGGGCCAGTTTATCATTGGCACGTAAGGCAGAATCACAGATAACCACCTCATCGAAGTAGTTCTGCTGTGCAATTTCTTCTGCCAGTGATTCAGTGGCCGTCTTAGGATCTCCATTGGCATAAGCCGTTGCACGACTTACCAATGGTGTACCTTCTTTCATTTTTTCAGTCTCTGTTATCAGTTTATTATCCGGGGCGTCGCTGGTGTTATTCACAATAGCTACTTTCCGGAGTTGCGGAGGAAAGCTCAAGTCGGCAGGTTGCAGATAATCAATGGGGATCTGTTCCAGACTCTGACAGCTACCCAGAGTCAGCAGGAATAAAACGATGAAAGCCAGTGAATAAGATTTTGCCATAGTTTTGTTCTATTTAGTAATTTGAACAAAAGTACAACTTTGGAAGAATAAAAGAAAGTCTCAAACAGTTTTTAACCGTTTGAGACTTTCTTTTATAAGTTGAATATAGAGAGACTATGCCATAAAGCACATTACCCTACAATTTCCAACCTTTAATTTATAATTTTTAATTATTAATTAATCAAAGGTTCTTTCCGTGGCAGTTTTTATACTTTTTGCCGCTTCCGCATGGACAAGGATCGTTACGACCTACTGTCTTCTCTGCACGAATCGGTTCACGTTTCTGCTGTTCACGAGTATCCTGACTTGCAGCAGCCTGCTGGTTCGGATCACTCAAATCTTCTTTGTTTTCGCGATACTTGCTCATATCCTGGCGTTGTTCAGGAGCAGCCTGACGCACTTCTACACGGCGTGCAGCTGATTCATCCGGAGCTTCCTGTACAGGAATTTGTCCGCGCATCAAGATAGATATAGTCTGGTTGTTGATCTTGTTCACCATAGCGTCAAATAAAGTCACGGATTCCAGTTTATAGATCAATAGCGGGTCTTTCTGTTCGTAGCTTGCATTCTGTACGGAATGTTTCAGTTCGTCCAGTTCGCGCAAGTTTTCTTTCCATGCTTCGTCGATTACGTGGAGCAAGATTGATTTCTCGAACGATTTCACCACTTCTTTAGATTCCGATTCGTAAGCCGCTTTCAGGTTACAAGAGATATTGTACATCCGTTTACCGTCTGTGATAGGAATCAGGATGTTTTCGTACATGTGTCCCTGATTTTCATATACCTGTTTGATAACCGGATTAGCGATCTGTGCCAGACGTTCAGTTTTGCGTTTGAAATTCTCCATAGCAATATTGAAAGTCTTTTCGGCCAACTTATCTTTCTTCTCGTTACGGAATTCTTCTTCAGTGAACGGAGTTTCCATGGCCAATGTCTGGAGCAATTCCATCTGGCAACCTTCATAATCGTTGTTCTCGATAGCGTTGGCGCAACGGTCCCAAATCATGTTCACGATATCCATACCGATACGTTCACCCATCAAAGCGTGACGACGTTTCGTATAAACCACCGTACGTTGCTTGTTCATTACGTCGTCATATTCCAACAGACGTTTACGAATACCGAAGTTGTTTTCTTCCACTTTCTTCTGTGCGCGTTCGATGGAGTTGGAAATCATCTTGTGTTCGATCATTTCGCCTTCTTGGAAACCGAGCTTGTCCATTACACTGGCAATGCGGTCGGAAGAGAACAGACGCATCAGGTCGTCTTCCAATGACACGAAGAATACAGAAGAACCCGGGTCGCCCTGACGTCCTGCACGACCACGCAACTGGCGGTCTACACGACGGGATTCGTGACGTTCCGTACCGATGATTGCCAAACCGCCCGCTGCTTTTACTTCCGGACTTAGTTTGATGTCGGTACCACGACCTGCCATATTGGTAGCAATGGTTACCGTGCCGCTCAAACCGGCAGTAGCAACGATGTCTGCTTCTTTCTGGTGCAGCTTAGCATTCAATACCTTGTGCTCAATCTTACGCATGGTAAGCATTTTGCTCAACATTTCGGAGATTTCTACCGAAGTAGTACCCACCAGTACCGGACGTCCTGCTTGAACCAATTTTTCGATTTCCTCAATAACAGCTTTATACTTTTCGCGCTTCGTCTTGTAAACGCGGTCGTTCATATCCTTACGGGAGATCGGACGGTTGGTCGGGATAACGACTACGTCCAATTTATAGATGTCCCAAAGTTCGCCTGCTTCCGTTTCAGCAGTACCGGTCATACCGGATAGTTTGTGATACATACGGAAGTAGTTCTGCAAAGTAATGGTAGCGAAGGTCTGTGTAGCAGCTTCCACTTTCACACGTTCCTTGGCTTCGATAGCCTGGTGCAATCCGTCAGAGTAACGACGACCTTCCATAATACGACCGGTCTGCTCGTCTACAATCTTCACCTGACCGTCGATTACTACGTATTCATCGTCTTTTTCGAACATTGTGTAAGCCTTCAACAGCTGATTGATGGTGTGTACACGTTCCGATTTGATGGCATAGTTAGTCAACAACTCATCCTTCTTTTCAAGCAGTTGCTCGTTGGTCAGATTCATGTTTTCCAGTTCCGAAAGCTGTCCGGCGATATCCGGAAGAACGAATAAAGTCGGATCTTCAGAGTTACCGGTAATCAGGTCTACCCCCTTATCTGTCAGGTCTACGCTATTCAACTTTTCGTCGATCACGAAGTACAGTGGATCAGTCACTTCATGCATACGCTTGTTGTTCTGTTCCATGTAGATCTCTTCCGTCTTGAGCATGCCTGCCTTGATTCCCTGTTCACTAAGGAACTTAATCAACGGTTTGTTTTTCGGCAATGCTTTGTGACTGCGGTATAGAGCGAGGAATCCTTCTTCCACCTCTTTCTTATCGTTGGATGCGATCAGTTTTTTTGCTTCGGAAAGATATTTGGTAGCCAGTACCTTTTGTGCTTCTACCAGACGTTCCACTAGTGGACGGAGTTGCTCGAACAACTGGTCATCGCCTTTAGGTACAGGACCGGAGATTATCAACGGAGTACGTGCGTCGTCAATCAATACCGAGTCAACCTCATCGACGATGGCATAGTTGTGCTGACGTTGTACAAGGTCTTTCGGGCTGATAGCCATGTTGTCACGCAGGTAGTCGAAACCGAATTCGTTGTTTGTACCGAAAGTGATATCAGCCAGATATGCCTGACGACGTGCGTCGGAGTTCGGCTGATGGCGGTCGATACAATCTACGCTCAAACCGTGGAACATATAAAGAGGACCCATCCATTCGGAGTCACGTTTGGCGAGGTAATCATTCACGGTAACTACGTGTACACCGTTTCCGGTCAATGCGTTGAGGAATACCGGGAGCGTGGCTACCAGTGTTTTACCTTCACCAGTTGCCATTTCCGCAATCTTACCTTTGTGCAGAACGACACCACCGAAGAGCTGTACGTCATAGTGAACCATATTCCATACAGTATCATTACCACCGGCTACCCAGTGATTCTGATAGATGGCCTTGTCACCTTCGATACGTACGAAATCTTTCGTGGCAGCCAGTTGACGGTCGAAGTCCGTAGCAGTTACAACGATTTCTTCATTTTCAGTAAAACGTTTGGCAGTAGCCTTTACGATAGAAAAAGCAACAGGTAGTACTTCGTCCAGTGCTTTTTCATATTTTTCCAGAATTTCTTTTTCTGTCTTATCGATTTGTGCGAAGACTTCTTCGCGGTCTTCCAGTTCGAGAGTTTCAATGCTTGCCTTCAACTCTTCCACTTTCGCACGTTCAGCGGTAGCCGATTCATGGATATATTTTTTGAGTTCTTCCGTTTTGGCACGGAGGGCGTCGTTGTCTAGTTTTTCAATCTCCGGGTAAGCAGCTTTGATCTTTTCCACCCAGGGTTTGATTTCTTTCATGTCTCGTGTGGATTTGTTTCCGAAAATCGAGCTTAAAAATTCATTAAATCCCATGTTATATTATTTAGTTTATTATTTATTTCAATTTCAACGCGGAGTTGGGGAATCTTTATATCAAGAAACCTCCGCAAAGTTACATTAAAATGCTGATTTATTTATGTTTTGCTCCCTGTTTTTGTGAGTAAATTTTTACCGAAGGTCGGTAATAGGAGCAGAAGTACAGGCGTTGGGAGCCCGGATGCGCATAAAATGTGCCAGTGTAGGCGCAATATGGTCAATGGTTACAGGTGTCTGGATAATGGCCGGTTTCACGGAATGTCCCATGAAAATCAGCGGTGAGGGAATATAAGAATGACGTACCACTTTGTTGTCGCCGCCGTTCTCGTTGACGATCGTCCATCCGGGGAGGACGTCGATTACGAGGTCACCCGAACGTTTGCGGTGGTAGCCGTTACGTATTTTGTAGATTTCCGGAGTCCATGAACCCAGTAATAGCCGGTTAGCCGAATAGGCTTCGTTCACTCCGCTGAACTGTATCAGGAATTCTGCTGACTTTTGTTGGATCTCTGCCAGATTCAGTTCTTTTTTTTCCAATAACTTATGATTCAGATAAATCTGCTGGTTATGGTGAGCTTCCACATACTTTCCTTCGCCATACGTAGCCATCAGGTACATATTCAATAGAGCCGCACAACGGTTGAGATAAAACTCTCCGCCGGGAATCTTGTACAATCCCGAATCGGGCGATTCGCTGTCTATATATCCGGTGGAAGTGACGAAAATAAGCACGTTTTGCAGTCCTACTTTCTTATCAAGAACTTCGAGCAGGTCGGCAATGCTGCGGTCAAGACGCACATAGGTGTCTTGTATTTCCATGGCACATTCCTGTACGGATTTATGCGCATAGTTTCCGGCATAGTAAGTGAGTGCCAATAAGTCAGTAATGTCATCCATGCCGATCGAACTTTTGTTTAATGCTTCTTCGGCAAGCGCATTCACTTCATCGTTTACAAAAGGGCTGGTGATGAAGCGGCGGTACTTGTTATTGCGATCATCATCAAATTTATATTTGAAGAGCATATCCCGCCAATCTGGCAGGAAAGTGTACATGCCTCGGGGAAATATGGGTTCCCATGTCATACCGGCAATACGGAAATCAATCGCTTGACGGTCGTTATATTGGCTTGCCCACCACGGAAACTCTCCATAATAGGTGGTTCCGCTCCATTTTCCGGTGTTGGGATTGATCCAGAAAGCAGCGTTTCCGGCATGTCCGGCTGCGAAAAGTGCGGCATCGCAATCTGGTGCAATGGCATATACGAGTCCTTTGCCTTGTGTCGCTATTTTAAGCTCGTCGGCAATGGTTGAAGTCAGTAGTTTGGTGGGGGCGACAGTCTGGTCGGTGTAATACCCCATAAATGCCGTGTCGTCTGTGCTGTTGACGGGGCGAAGGGTAGAGGCATCCATCCAGCGTTGAGAAATAATTCCGTTCATGGAAGGCGTCGTACCGCTATAAATAGCCGCTATGGCAGAAGCGCGGTCTATACCGCAGAAGGTATATTCGGCGTTATGGAACACTCTTCCCTCTTTCCAAAGACGTTTGAAGCCTTTCTCACCGTAGAGTGACGAAAAAGCCTCCAAATAGTCCGTACGTAATTGGTCAATCGTCAGCCCTACTACTAATTTAGGGGCGGCAGGCAGTGACTGGGCTTGTAGCCCGGTGAAAGTCAGTACGGTGATGAGGGAAGTTAGTAGTCCTTTCATTATTTCTTTTTAGATGTCACAATCAGATTGCTCGCTGAACGTATCAGCAAAACGAGTGCCAAAGGTACAACAGCAAAGTCAAATCTTTGCGGAATTACAGGAAAAAGCACTATAAAAAGTGTTAAAACCATCAGATTCAGGGTTAAATACCAACATTTCTTTCCTTTTCGGACACAATATATAATGTATGGCAAGAAAAAAAGTTGCCCCGGATGGAATACCAATAATAGGAAATTGGAGCTGACTGCCGGGTGTTGGGAGAAGAGTGCGAGGAAGGCGAGGACGCATCCCACAATGCCTGCCATACCAAAAAGAAAGAGGTCGATTCCCCATAATCCGGTTCTCCGGCGGATTCCATAGATTGTGGCGGCGGCTGTCAGTATAAATAAGAGTAAGGAGCATTGAAGCGGAGTAGGCATCCGGCTGCTTTCATCCGGTTCGGGAGTGGCATCGACTACCAGTTCGTTGGCCGTTATGAGTGGACGCTGGATAGAATCGCCTTTAATTTGTGCACCGTCGAAAGCATCCATCAGGTAGAAAGGGGCAAACATCATCTGACGTTGTGTGATGGGCTGATCGGCTTCACTTCCGATACAGAGATCGATGCCGAAACGTGCCCACGGATGTCCTTTGCAATACTGATGTACGATGTCGCGGAAAGTGTGGGAGCCATCCTGCGGTTCTGCGGGATAAATCACTTTTCCTGCAATGCTTTCTTCTATCTTGTCCCGGGGGCGGGTAGCACAATTATCGTAAAAGAAATTATAACGGTACACCCGGTTTTCCGGACGGTAATTTTCTTGTAATAACCGGATTAGTTCTGTTTTTTCTTCATCGGTCAGATTCAGCGTTTGCTGCCATACGCTGCGTCCGAAAAATGCGTATTCAGCTGCAAAACGTTCATAATCCGTTGCTCCCAGTTGGTAGTCTGTTTCTCCGAGCGAGAAGCGGAAGATGAAGTTGGGAGTGTTGAAACTGAACAATCCGTAGTTGAATACAACGTCAATCCCTTGTGAAGGATTTTCGTAACGGATGGCAGTGTGTCCGAACAGGGAATATATTTCCTCTCCGGGGGCACAAGTCAACAGGCTCAAACGGATGGAGTCGTTGTTGTTGGCAGATGCTTGTCCGGCGGGCAAAAGCAACAGGAAGAAGGAGAGGATGATGCATGAGAAAAACCGTTTCATTAGCTGGTTCGTTTTATTTCGGTGGCAAATATAGAAAGAATAGTTGGATTCGGGAAAACGGAGCCTCTATTTTATCAGAATAGAGGCTCCGTTTCATACAAGCAGAAGCTCTATATGGCTTAAACAAAGGCTCTGTTTTCTTTAAATGGAGCCTCTGTTGGGGTGAAATAATGTTTCTGCTTGAACGGAAAATTGATTACAAAATAGTGGAACACTTTTTGGAACACTGTTTTTCTCTTGTAATCTATTGCTTATTAGCTGTTTATGATGTAATAAAAAAAGACTGCCGAACGCAAAGTGGAATACATAATAAACAATAAAAGATAATTGATCTATTTAAAAATAGATAGTTCGATTTTTTTGTTTTTGGGGATTTCTAAAATGAAAAAAGAAGATAATTCCTCTTCTATGCTTCAACTTTTCTTTTTTTACTTTACCTTTGCGCCCACTAAAGAATCAAAAGATTTGAATTTAATAATCGACATAGGAAATACAAAGGCAAAGATTGCTTTCTTCGACGGCGGAGAAATCGTGGATGTAGTAGCTGAATCCAATCAGTCGTTGGGTTGCTTGAAGGCTTTTTGTTCCCAATATCCGGTTGAACAGGGGATTGTGGCTACTGTCATTGATTTAAGCGAAAAGGTATTAGCTGATTTGGCAGCTTTGCCGTTTCCTTTGCTCTGGCTCAATCATCAGACTCCGCTTCCGGTTGTCAACCTGTACGAAACTCCCGAAACATTGGGATATGACCGTATGGCTGCCGTAGTGGGTGCTAATGAGCAGTTTCCTCATCGGGATATATTGGTGATTGATGCGGGAACTTGCATTACTTATGAGTTTATTGACTCAAAAGGTCAGTATCATGGCGGTAATATTTCTCCCGGTATGCAAATGCGTTTCAAAGCACTTCATCAGTTTACAGGACGTTTGCCTCTGGTAGATACCAACGGGCGCAAACTCCCGATGGGACGGGACACCGAAACGGCTATACGTGCCGGAGTGATGAAAGGGATGGAATATGAAATTTCAGGTTATATTGAGTCTATGAAGCATAAATATCCTGAACTTTTGGTTTTTTTAACGGGCGGAGATGATTTTTCTTTTGATAGCAGCGTAAAAAGTATCATCTTTGCAGATAGATTTTTAGTGTTGAAAGGATTAAATAGAATTTTAAACTATAATAATGGTAGGATTTAAACACACACTTTGTGCGCTTTTGCTCACGATGGTTACCGGAATGGCAATCGCTCAAAATAATACAAACTCTCCTTATACACGATATGGCTATGGCGACTTGTCCGATCAGAGTTTCGGTAACAGCAAGGCGATGGGGGGAATTGCTTTTGGACTTCGGGATGGAGCACAGATCAATCCGCTGAATCCTGCTTCGTATACAGCCATTGACTCATTGACATTCCTCTTTGAAGGAGGTGTCAGTCTGCAAAATATGAATATTAGCGGTAGCGGTGTGAAACTGAACGCTAAAAACTCCAGTTTTGACTATCTGGCTATGCAATTTCGTTTGCATCCTAGGATAGCGATGAGTGTCGGATTGCTGCCGTTCTCCAATGTGGGGTATTCTGTGTCGGACAGTAAAGTTGATAATGGAGTCAGCCAAACCCGGAGTTTTACAGGAGATGGGGGATTGCATCAACTTTATGGTGGTATTGGTGTGAAAGTACTTAAGAATCTTTCGCTGGGTGTGAATGCTTCTTATTTTTGGGGAGATATAACCCGTACGCGGACTGTTATTTATCCCGCAACATCGGAGTCTAACTCTTATATACAGCAGATGGGGGTATCTATTTCAGACTATAAACTGGATTTCGGTGCACAATACACATTGGATTTGAGTAAAAAACATTCGATGACAATCGGGGCTGTTTTTTCTCCGAAGCATAAATTGAATAACGATTATACGATAACGACACAGGTTAGTACAACTAATAGCAATAACTTGGATGCAACGTTTGAAGTTCCTAATACATTTGGCATCGGATTTACATATAACTATGACAAACGCCTGACAGTTGGTCTGGATTATAGTTTGCAACAATGGTCAAAAACGAAATTTGACGTAAATACACCAGATGAAGCTGTACGTGAAGACTTTAAAGAAACATACACGTATTGCGACCGTCATAAAATATCAGTGGGTGCGGAATACATTCCTAATTTGATTGGACGTTCCTATTTATCCCATATAAAATACCGTTTGGGAGCTTATTATACGACTCCGTATTATAAGGTCGGCGGCAAAGAGGCTACCCGTGAATATGGCGTAACTGCTGGTTTCGGTCTGCCTGTACCCCGTTCCCGTTCCATTCTTAGCATTAGCGGGCAGTTTGTTCGCATCAGTGGACAGGAAGCGGCTTTTGTAAATGAAAATATCTTCCGCGTGAGTATCGGATTGACGTTCAACGAACGTTGGTTCTTCAAACGCAGAGTGGAATAATGGGATGAATCGATGTGAGAGAGAATAGACGACTATATAATAACAACTAAAATTTAGATACAATGAAAATTAAAACGCTTGTGGCTATGTTGTTCCTTTCGGCAGGAGCAACCACTGTGGTAGCACAGGATGCGTCTAACTGTAACTCTAACAGTAGTATTTCGCATGAAGCTGTGCGTGCTGGTAATTTTAAAGATGCGTATACTCCTTGGAAAGCTGTGTTGGAAAACTGCCCGACGCTTCGTTTCTATACCTTTACTGACGGATATAAAATTCTGAAAGGCTTGATGGGACAAATTAAAGACCGGAATAGTGCGGATTATCAGAAATATTTTAATGAACTGATGAATACGCATGACCTGCGTATCAAATATACGGATGAATTCTTGTCTAAAGGTACAAAAGTGTCTTCTGTTGATGAAGCTCTGGGTATCAAAGCGGTAGATTATATTGCTTTTGCTCCGAAGATTGATGTGAATCAGGCCTATCAATGGTTGAGCCAGTCTGTAAACGCTGTGAAAGGTGAATCGGCAGGTGCAACTATCTTCTATTTCCTGCAAATGTCTTTGGATAAACTGAAAACGGATCCGAATCATAAAGAACAGTTCATTCAGGATTATCTGGCTGCTTCTGAATATGTAGATGCTGCTATTGCAGCCGAGGCTAGTGAAGCTAAAAAGAAATCTTTGCTGGGTATCAAAGACAACTTGGTTGCTTTGTTTGTGAACAGTGGAACAGCTGATTGTGAATCATTGCAAAGCATCTATGGACCGAAAGTAGAAGCTAACCAAACAGACTTGGCTTACTTGAAGAAAGTAATCGATATCATGAAAATGATGAAATGTACTGAAAGTGACGCTTATCAACAGGCTTCTTTCTATTCTTATAAGATAGAACCTACTGCAGAAGCAGCTACCGGATGTGCTTATCAGGCATTTAAGAAAGGTGATATTGATGGTGCGGTGAAATTCTTCGATGAAGCAGTGAATCTGGAAACAGACAATATGAAGAAGGCTGAAAAAGCATACGCTGCTGCAGCAGTACTGGCTTCTGCCAAGAAACTGTCTCAAGCAAGAGCTTATTGCCAGAAAGCAATTGGTTTCAACGAGAATTATGGTGCTCCTTATATCCTGATTGCTAACCTTTATGCAATGAGTCCTAACTGGAGCGACGAATCTGCTCTGAACAAGTGTACTTACTTTGCAGTGATCGATAAACTGCAACGTGCAAAACAAGTGGATCCGAGCGTAGCTGAAGAAGCTAACAAATTGATCGGTAGATATTCAGGTCATACTCCGCAAGCTAAAGACCTATTTATGTTAGGTTACAAGCAAGGCGACCGCATCACTATCGGCGGTTGGATAGGAGAGACTACAACGATTAGATAAATGTATGTTGCGAAAACGAAGAAACCGTTTATTGCATAAAAGCATGAGCATAACAATCACCTTCGGGGTGATTGTTATGCTTCTTTTATTATCTTCCTGTGGCGGAAAGAAGAAAGCTATGGGTGAGGCCATCACTGAACGTGATTCCCTTCCGATGATGACAACATTGGGAGTCACCACCCTTATCTCCGATTCCGGAGTGACACGCTACAGAGTGAATACGGAAGAATGGTCGGTGTACGACCGTAAGAAACCATCCTATTGGGCCTTTGAGAAAGGCGTATATCTGGAACAGTTCGACTCTATCTTTCATATAGAAGCCAGTATCAAAGCGGATACTGCCTACTATTATGACAAAGAAAGGCTTTGGAAGCTGATAGGGAACGTAGATATACAGAACCGGAAAGGAGAGCGTTTTAATACGGAACTGCTGTACTGGAACGAAGCTACCCAGAAGGTGTATTCTGACAAGTTTATACGTATTCAACAACCGGACAGAATTATTACAGGGCATGGATTCGACTCGAACCAGCAAATGACCATATATACCATCCATAATATCGAAGGCATTTTCTATGTGGATGAGGAAGCGGGTGGTCCGCCCCAACCGGAAACGAAAGCACTGCCGGATTCAGTGAAAAAAGATTCAGCGAAATAGGCGAAGTACTATCAATCGTACATCGTAAATCGTCTAATCGTAAATCAGAACTTATGAATATTTATATCTCTCTAATTATCACCATGGTCTTCTCCGCCTTCTTTTCAGGAATGGAGATCGCCTTTGTGTCGGTAGACAAACTGCGTTTTGAGATGGAACGTAAGGGGGGGAATTACGTCCCGCATCCTCTCCATCTTCTTCAAGAACCCGAATGAATTTATCTCTACCATGTTGGTGGGGAATAACATCGCCCTGGTCATCTATGGTATCCTGATGGCACAGATTATCGGTGATAATTTGCTGGCAGGATTCATTGACAATCATTTTCTGATGGTGCTGGCGCAGACTATAATTTCTACCCTTATCATTCTGGTGACCGGAGAGTTTCTGCCGAAAACAATCTTCAAAATCAATCCCAATCTGGTATTGAATATTTTTGCCATTCCACTTATTGTTTGTTATGTCATTCTATATCCTATTTCCAAACTGGCTTCCGGTTTGTCCTGCTTATTTCTTCGTGTCTTTGGAATGAAGGTCAACAAGGATGCGTCCGATAGAGCGTTTGGGAAAGTAGACTTGGATTACTTCGTGCAAAGCAGTATTGATAATGCCGAGAATGAGGAAGAACTGGATACGGAAGTGAAAATCTTCCAGAACGCTTTGGATTTCTCGAACATAAAAATCCGTGACTGTATCGTTCCCCGTACTGAAGTGGTGGCCGTTGATCTGACAACTTCACTGGACGAGTTGAAAAGCCGCTTCATCGAATCCGGAATCTCCAAGATCATTGTGTATGATGGAAATATCGATAATGTAGTGGGGTATATCCATTCGTCAGAAATGTTTCGTGCTCCGAAAAACTGGCATGAGAATGTGAAGCAAGTGCCGATTGTACCCGAAACCATGTCCGCCCATAAATTGATGAAACTCTTCATGCAGCAAAAGAAAACGATTGCCGTAGTGGTGGATGAATTTGGCGGAACATCCGGCATCGTATCTCTGGAAGACCTCGTGGAAGAAATCTTTGGAGATATAGAGGATGAGCACGATAATACTTCCTACATCAGCAAGCAGATCGACGAACGCGAGTATGTGTTGTCCGCCCGCTTGGAGATAGAAAAAGTCAATGAGACGTTCGGACTTGATTTGCCCGAATCGGACGATTATCTGACGGTAGGAGGGCTGATTCTGAACCAATATCAGAGCTTCCCGAAGCTGCATGAAGTGGTGCGGGTAGGACGTTATCAATTCAAGATAATTAAGGTCACAGCGACAAAAATAGAACTCGTGCGATTAAAAGTCTTGGAATAATGACGATAATCAAGAAATTTTTAGCCAATAAATAGATGCATATTAGCATTTTTTGTATCTTCGTGCGCTAAAACGACAAAAGAAAGAAATAATAATAAACATAAATCGTATTAATCAAAATGGCAACGTTACAAAACATTAGGTCGAAAGGACCTCTATTGGTGATTGTTATCGGCTTGGCGCTGTTTGCTTTCATTGCGGGTGACGCATGGAAGGTGATGCAGCCGCATCAGGCACATGACGTAGGTGAGGTGAACGGAGACGCTCTTTCCGCTCAAGAGTATCAGAATTTGGTAGAAGAATATACCGAAGTGGTGAAACTCATGCGTGGGGTGACCGCCTTGAATGACGAACAAACCAATCAGGTGCGCGATGAAGTATGGCGTTCCTACGTAAACAATAAACTGGTTGAAAAAGAAGCAAAAGCACTGGGACTGACTGTTTCTGCTGCTGAAATTCAGGACATCCTGAAAGCTGGCGTTCATCCTTTGTTGAGACAAACTCCTTTCCAGAATCCGCAGACAGGCAACTTCGACAAGGATATGTTGAACAAGTTCCTCGTGGAATATGCCAAGATGAGCGAGTCACAGATGCCGGCACAGTATGCTGAACAATACAACAATATGTATAAATACTGGTCGTTCATCCAGAAAACGTTGATTCAGAGCCGTCTGGCTGAAAAATACCAGGCATTGGTTTCTAAAGCTCTTCTTTCTAATCCGGTGGAAGCACAGGATGCTTTCGACGCAAGAGTAAACCAGTACAATGTGTTGATGGCTGGTATTCCTTACTCTTCTGTGGTAGATTCTACAATTGTAGTGAAAGAATCGGAACTGAAAGATTTGTATAACAAGAAGAAAGAACAATTCAAGCAATATCAGGAAACTCGTGACGTCAAATATATTGATGTACAGGTAACTGCAAGTGCTGAAGACAGAGCAGCTATCCAGAAAGAAGTAGACGAAGCCACTGCACAGTTGGCTACCACTACGGATGATTATACTTCTTTTATCCGTTCGGTTGGCTCGGAAGCTCCTTATGTAGACTTGTTCTATAACAAGACAGCTTTCCCGTCAGATGTAGTTGCACGTTTGGACTCTGCTTCTGTTGGTGCTATTTATGGTCCTTATTATAACGGAGCCGACAATACAATCAACTCTTTCAAAGTAGTTGCTAAGGCTGCTGCTGCCGACTCTGTGGAATTCCGCCAGATTCAGGTATACGCAGAAGATGCAGTGAAGACAAAGACATTGGCTGACAGTATCTATAACGCTATTAAAGGCGGTGCTAACTTTGCAGATGTTGCAAAGAAATATGGCCAGACTGGTGATGCTAACTGGATCACTTCTGCACAGTATGAAGGTGCACAGCTAGATGGTGACAACCTGAAATTCATCTCTGCTATCAACAATGCAGGTGTGAACGAACTGGTGAACTTGCCGATGGGACAAGCAAATGTAATCCTTCAGGTGACTAACAAGAAATCTGTGAAAGATAAATATAAAGTAGCTGTTATCAAGCGTGAAGTAGAGTTCAGCAAAGAAACTTACAACCGTGCTTATAATGATTTCAGCCAGTTTATCGCTGCTAACCCTAGTGTAGAAAAGATGGTGGCTAACGCTGAAGAAGCTGGTTACAGATTGCTCGACAGAATGGATTTGAGCAGCTCAGAACATAACATCGGTGGCGTGAGAGGTACAAAAGAGGCTTTGAGATGGACATTTGATAAAGCGAAACCGGGTGATGTTTCCGGCTTGTACGAATGTGGCGAAAGCGATCACCTGATGGTGGTAGGTCTGGTAAGCATTAAACCGGAAGGATACCGTCCGTTGAAAGCTGTACAGGATCAGTTGAGAGCTGAAATCGTGAAAGATAAGAAAGCTGAAAAGATCATGGCTGACATGAAAGCTGCCAATGCAACTTCATTCAACCAGTACAAAGATATGGCTAATGTAGTCAGCGACTCTTTGAAGATGGTTACTTTTGCAGCCCCTGCTTATGTATCAGCATTGCGCAGCAGCGAGCCGCTGGTAGGTGCTTATGCTTCTGTTGCTCCGGAAAATCAGTTGAGTGCTCCTATTAAAGGTAACGCCGGAGTATTTGTATTGCAAGTATACGGTAAAGACAAGTTGAACGAAACATTCGACGCAAAAGCTGAAGAAGCTACGCTGACTAACATGCACGCACGTTTTGCCAGCCGTCTGATGAACGACTTGTATCTGAAAGCAAACGTAAAAGATACACGCTTCCTGTTCTTCTAAAGAAGTAATAGGAATAGATTTCAGGCACGGATTACACGGATTTACACGGTTTTAACTTATGAGAGAACCGCGAAATCCGTGTAATCCGTGCCTTTTTTATTCTCATTTTCGTTTACGATCTTTGTTATCTGATAAATTTTCCATACCTTGCCAATCTTTAATTGGCTTTGTGAAATACTTCATTAACTAATATGAATCTATATTATGACCAAACAACTAGCCCAGTATTCAGTTCCCACTGAAAATTCACGTATCATTCGTGTATTCCTTTCGTCAACGTTCAGAGACATGGAGATGGAACGCTCTGCATTAGTCAAACTTTTTAAGGGCTTGCAAGTGAAGGCTGCCAGCCGTGGTGTTACCATTTCATTGGTCGACCTGCGTTGGGGCATCACAGAAGAAGATGCAAAAAGTGGCAAGGTGGTCGAAATCTGTTTGAAAGAAATAGTGCATTCCCGACCTTTCTTCATTGGCATGGTAGGTGAACGCTATGGATGGTGTCCCAGTTATGAAGATTTATCGCAGACTTTCAGTGATAGCCTGGAATATAGTTGGGTGGAAGATGATTTGAATAACCACTTGAGTGTGACAGAGATGGAAATGCAGTTTGGAGTACTGCGCAATCCCGATCCGTTGCATGCCTATTTTTATATCAAACAGTCTGCTACTGATCCCTCTTGTCCTAAAGAGGAGTTTCATAAGCTGCAGTATCTTAAAGAGTGTCTTTTGCAGCAGGATCGCTACCCTGTGCAAGAGTATGATTCGCCCGAGCAGCTATGCCAATTTGTAGAATCTGCTTTCACAGAACTGCTCGAACAAGAGTTTCCTAGTGTATTGACTGTGGAAGATAACCAGGCATTGCAAGAACAGTTAACCCGTAATGAACTCTTATTTAATTATCATCCAATACCTGAAGCGGATCAGGCTTTTTCCGATTTCTTAGCTGCGGATGAGCAACGGTGTCTGGTTGTAACGGGTGATCGTGGTCTTGGTAAGAGTGCTCTGCTGGCTCATTGGAGTGATTGGGTGAACAATGATACGCAGATGATTCCCATATATCATCGACTGGACAATACTATGCTGTCTTCTTATCCGGAGACTTTGGTGAGGGCATTAGCTGCCAAATGTCAGAATGCACTCAAATGTCAGACTTTAGGTGAAGAAGATTTGTTTACCGCTGAAGTTTCAAAGGAATCAGATTCAACTCAAGGTACAGCCAGATCGATTCTGGATATTGTGAGAGAATCAATGGTGTTTGGGAATAATGTATTGGACGGTTTTTCAGAAAACACACTTCGAAACATTAAAGAAATTGAGGAAGATTTGAATTCTATTCAAAAGTTCAGTCAGTTATGGGCTGCGCTGGGGAGATCAAAATATGCTATCATTTTATTGATTGATGATATCAGTTATCTAAATTCAACGGAAGTATCTCTGTTTTCTTTATTCGGATCTATACCGTCCAATGTGAAGGTCGTGTTAAGTTTTGCTGCATCATCTACTGCATATCTGCCTTTTGTCCGGAACGGGTACGTTCATTACCGGTTGAATGGCTTTTCGCAGGCTGATGCAAAGTCGTTTTCAAAACAATATTTGTCTACTTATTCTAAAGCTCTGTCTGCACAGCAAGAAGATATTCTTAGCTCATGGGGGCTGGCTAAACAACCGCGCTGCTTAAATGTATTGCTCAATGAATTAGTTTCGTTTGGTCAATATGATACTCTTAGTGAATATATGAGTGGATATTGTCAGATAAACGAGATTGCCCAATTCTACGACAGTGTGCTCCGGCGTTTGTCGTCTGATTATGGTTTCGATAGGATTGGAAGAGCGCTTTTAATGCTTTCACTTACTTTAGAAGGATTTACCGAAGATGAGGTAAAGAGTATGACAGGTATTAATCAGCTGCTTTGGTCGCAGTTGAGAGTGGAAATGAGTAGTTGGCTCACCAACAAAGGGGGCGATATTGCATTTGTGATACACAAATGATAGAGGCGATTGAACGGTGTTTTGCTCAAGATGACGTGTCTATAGACGAGTGTCGCAAGGAAATAATTGTTGCTCTTCTGGATGATAGCGATACTCTTTCGCATCCTTTGACTTTTGCTGATTATAACTATCGCATGAAGCAGTTTTGTTACCATGATTCTTATCGCTATCAAGTGGAAATTACTTATCAAAGTTATAAGATGCAACATTGGGACTTTTTAAGAGATTGGATTTGTGATGCGGAAACCTTCGAAATCCTGTATCGCACTAATTATTCTCTATTAGAAGATTGTTGGAAGGCGATAATGAACGATAACCCTTCGCTTACGCCTGCAGCCTATGCTGAATTGGACTTTGGTCAGATTGACTCTTTTTTGATTCCTGTCATTGCTAATGACATGGCTACTTTCTTAAGCAGCTCTTTCCATCTGACGAAGGCGGCAATGGAGGTGAGCGAGAAAAGTATGGAAGGAGAAGCGATACCGTTAATTGCCAAGTCGGTATTAAAGATGAATGAAGGATGCCGGTACGCCCGCAATGAAGAATACGAAACGGCATGCGACTGTTTCTTGAAAGCATTGGTGATGCAGGAAAGTATTGTACCAACTCCGGAATTGGAGATTGCCAATACCTGTCGGAATCTGGCTCTGGCATATTACTACAATGAGCAATACAATGAGGCTGCGATTTATTTGAATAGGGCGCTTAATTATCATGCGGCTTCTACTGACGAGAAGAGTCAGGCAGAAGTTATTGAACTTTCCGAATTTTTGGCTTATTGTGATTATTATAGGGATGAGGAAGAGAGTGCCGCCAAGAAATTCCGGAAAGTGGCTGAAATGCACGAATCTTTGAATGGCAGACTGTCGAGTGGAGTGGCTAAATGTTTGCGTATGCAGGGAAAATGTCTTTATTATATTAAGCGATATGATGAAGCGTGGAGTTTGGTGAATGAGGCGTTGGGTATTGCTATACAGATAGATAATAGGAAACAGATCGTGGCTTGTCACAAAGAGTTGTATCATTTGTGCAAAGAGTTTAAACGGGTGATGAAGGAGCGTGGAGATGAACAAAGTTCTACTTTATTTTTCGTGAGTCTCTTCTGCATGAAAAGTTTTTCAGTGAAAAGCCGCGTCTGGCTGAATTAACTGTCCGTTACGAGGCATTGAGATGTGATATTATGCGACAATATTACGAGAATAAGGAGTATGGGAACGTAATTCGTATTGCAACGACTTTAGATATTCACGAGGATATTGATCCTGATGTTTCTAGTGAGGTCTGTTACTACGAAGCGCAAGCTTATGCAAAGATGGAAAATTATCCAATGGCGAAAGATGCTTTCTTAAAAGAGTTTGAACTACGGAAGAAGTACTTGGGATGGGAGGATGATCATACGATTCTGGCTTGTCAAAATCTAGGGGTTTTACACAGTTTTTGTAATGAACGGGAAGATGCGTTGTCCTGTTTTCGTGAGGCGTACGATCATGAAGTGAAAAGGAATGGTAGTGACTCGGAAATGGCGAAAAAGCTGCTTCAATATATAGATGTGGTTCGTTCATAACTTGGGGCTACTTCCCTTTTTTGTTAACTTTTGCATTCTCGCTATATAGAAATCGACTTTATTTCCTTACATTTGCAAATATAAACCATCAACAGAAAGAAGAATGTCTAAATATCCCCTTTTAGGAATGACTCTTGTAGAGCTTCAATCATTGACAAAAAGACTGGGTATGCCCGGCTTTGCTGCCAAACAGATTGCATCATGGCTTTACGAAAAGAAGGTAGCCTCGATTGATGAAATGACTAATTTGTCGTTGAAACACCGGGAGTTGCTCAAGCAGAACTATGAGGTGGGAGCAGCTGCTCCGGTAGATGAAATGCGCTCTGTAGATGGTACGGTGAAGTATCTTTATAAAGTTGGTGAGAATCATTTTGTTGAGTCGGTTTATATTCCGGATGACGACCGGGCAACATTGTGTGTGTCTTCACAAGTAGGTTGCAAGATGAACTGTAAGTTCTGCATGACGGGTAAACAAGGCTATACCGCCAACCTGACCGCCAGTCAGATCATCAACCAGATTCATTCGTTGCCGGAACGCGACAAACTGACCAATGTCGTGATGATGGGAATGGGCGAACCGCTTGATAATTTGGATGAGGTGCTGAAAGCATTGGAACTACTGACCGCTACCTATGGCTATGCTTGGAGCCCGAAGCGTATCACACTTTCTACAGTCGGACTACGGAAAGGATTGCAGCGTTTTATCGAAGAAAACGATTGCCATCTCGCCATCAGTCTTCACTCTCCATTGACAGCTCAACGCTCCGAATTGATGCCGGCAGAAAGGGCATATTCGATCACCGAGATGGTGGAACTGTTAAAAAACTATGATTTTAGCAAACAACGTCGACTTTCATTTGAATATATTGTTTTTAAAGGGCTTAATGATTCGCAGGTCTATGCCAAAGAGCTACTGAAGCTTCTTCGCGGACTGGATTGCAGGGTGAATCTGATTCGTTTTCATGCCATACCGGGAGTAGACCTCGAAGGAGCGGACATGGAAACGATGACCCGTTTTCGTGATTATCTGACGTCACACGGGCTTTTCACCACCATCC
Organism: Bacteroides sp. BFG-637; assembly: GCF_024793605.1. Classification (NCBI taxonomy): domain Bacteria; kingdom Pseudomonadati; phylum Bacteroidota; class Bacteroidia; order Bacteroidales; family Bacteroidaceae; genus Bacteroides; species Bacteroides sp. BFG-637. The sequence goes on from NZ_JANUPD010000002.1 coordinate 3,486,714, forward strand.
GTTCTTCAAGAGGAGAAGATATTTTTGCAGCTTGTGGTATGTTGTCGACAGCGAAACAGGAAGAAAATAATGAGAGTTAATATATAAAACCGAACATCATGAAAAAGTACTTTTTTTATTTAAGCATCGCTTTGGTAGCCTTTGTCGTTGCTTCTTGTGGTCTGAAAGGAAATCACACCTCTAGTGGTCGTGCCTATGAGCTTCTGGTTGTAGTAGATCACGGTGTTTGGGATCGTGCTGCCGGAAGGGCTTTACATGATGCGCTCGATTCCGATATGCCCGGTTTGCCGCAGTCGGAACCTTCTTTCCGGATTATGTATACTTCACCGAAAGACTATGATTCTACATTGAAGCTGATACGTAACATTATTATTGTAGATATACAGGATATATATACGAAAGCATCTTTCAAATATGCGAAAGACGTATATGCCAATCCGCAAATGATATTGACTATCCAGGCTCCGAACGAAGAAGAGTTTGAAAAGTTTGTAGAAGAGAATAAAAAGACGATTGTCGACTTCTTTACCCGTGCGGAAATGAACCGTCAGATTACGTTATTGGAAGAAAAACACAGTAACTTTATCTCCAACAAAGTGGATAGCCTGTTCGGCTGCAATATCTGGTTGCCTTCCGAACTGACCAATTCTAAAACCGGTGAGAACTTTTTCTGGGCTTCTACCAACACAGGTACTGCCGACCGTAATTTTGTGATGTACTCTTATCCTTATACTGACAAGGATACATTTACGAAAGAATATTTTGTGCATAAGCGTGACTCTGTGATGCAAGCCAATATCCCCGGATTCAAAGAAGGCGTTTATATGTCGACTGACAGTTTGCTGACTGACGTTCGTCCCATCAATGTACAGAACAGCTACACGATGGAAGCACGCGGCTTGTGGCGTATGAAGGGTGATTTTATGGGTGGCCCATACGTTTCCCACACTCGCCTGGACGAGAAAAACCAACGAATTATTACAGCAGAAATATTTGTTTATTCACCTGATAAAATGAAACGCAACCTGGTACGCCAGATGGAAGCATCTCTTTATACACTGAAACTTCCGAATGAAGTTCAGCAGAATCAAATTCCATTGGGAGGTGTATCCAAGGAGGCAGCGGAACAAACTAAAAAATAAAAACATGGAAGATAACAAGATAAGAATAGGTATCACCCAGGGAGATATTAACGGGGTGGGCTATGAGGTGATTCTGAAGACATTTTCCGACCCTACAATGTTGGAACTATGTACTCCGATCATTTACGGTTCACCAAAAGTAGCGGCTTATCATCGTAAAGCGTTGGACATACAGACGAATTTCAGTATTGTCAACTCTGCTACCGAAGCGGGATACAACCGCTTGAGTGTGGTGAACTGCACGGATGATGAGGTGAAAGTGGAATTTTCCAAACCCGATCCCGAAGCGGGTAAAGCTGCGTTGGGAGCCTTGGAACGTGCCATTGAAGAATATCGCGAAGGTTTGATCGACGTCATCGTGACAGCTCCGATCAACAAACATACGATTCAGTCGGAAGAATTTTCATTCCCCGGACATACGGAATATATCGAAGAACGTCTGGGTAACGGTAATAAATCATTGATGATTTTGATGAAGAATGACTTCCGGGTAGCTTTGGTTACGACGCATATCCCTGTCAGAGAGATTGCCACTACGATTACCAAGGAACTGATTCAGGAGAAGCTGATGATATTCCATCGTTGCTTGAAACAGGATTTCGGCATTGGTGCTCCGCGTATCGCGGTACTCTCTCTCAACCCTCACGCCGGAGATGATGGTTTGTTGGGAATGGAAGAACAGGAAGTGATTATTCCTGCCATGAAAGAAATGGAAGAGAAAGGAATCCTTAGTTACGGTCCTTATGCGGCCGATGGCTTTATGGGTTCAGGCAATTATACTCATTTTGACGGTATCCTGGCAATGTATCACGATCAGGGGCTGGCTCCGTTCAAAGCATTGGCTATGGAAGATGGAGTGAACTATACGGCAGGTCTGCCGGTGGTACGTACTTCTCCGGCTCATGGTACTGCTTATGATATTGCAGGCAAGGGAGTGGCTTGTGAAGATTCTTTCCGTCAGGCAATTTATGTTGCCATCGACGTGTTCCGTAATCGTCAGCGGGAAAAGGTGGCTCGTGCCAATCCGTTGCGTAAACAGTATTACGAGAAACGTGATGATAGTGATAAACTGAAACTGGATACAGTAGACGAAGAATAAGTATTAAGTATAAAGTATTAAGTATTATCACAGTCGATCATTTGCAAGGTTAATACTTAATACTTTATACTTAATACTTTATACTGGCTTAATACTTAAAATAGATGACAAAAGCAGAGATACAACAAGTGAAACAACGTTTCGGTATTATAGGTAATACCGAAGCATTGTTGCGCGCCATAGATGTTGCCATTCAGGTAGCTCCTACCGATTTGTCTGTGCTGATTACCGGAGAAAGTGGAGTCGGAAAAGAAAGTTTTCCGCAGATTATTCATCAATATAGCCGGAGGAAGCACGGGCAGTATATTGCTGTCAACTGTGGTGCTATTCCGGAAGGTACGATTGATTCCGAACTGTTCGGGCATGAGAAGGGTGCGTTTACCGGTGCGATTGGCGAACGGAAAGGGTACTTTGGCGAAGCCGACGGTGGTACTATTTTCCTTGACGAAGTAGGGGAGTTGCCGATGCCTACCCAGGCACGTTTGCTTCGTGTGTTGGAGAGTGGCGAGTTTATAAAAGTAGGTTCGTCCAAAGTACAAAAGACGGATGTACGTATTGTTGCAGCTACCAATGTCAATCTTACACAAGCGATTGCCGAAGGACGTTTCCGTGAAGATTTATATTACCGGTTGAATACGGTACCTATCCAGATTCCCCCTTTGCGTGAACGTGGGGGCGATGTGCTCCTATTGTTCCGTAAGTTTTCCGCAGACTTTGCAGAGAAATACCGGATGCCCGCTATTCAGCTGACGGAGGATGCCAAGAAAGAATTGCTGGCTTATCCGTGGCCCGGTAACGTGCGCCAGCTGAAGAACATCACCGAGCAAATATCCATCATTGAAACAAACAGGGAGATCACTGCCGCCATCTTGCAGAATTATCTTCCCGCACAAAATATACAACGTCTTCCCGCACTGATGGGAACACGCGAAAGTAAAGGCTTTGAAAGTGAACGGGAGATTCTTTATTCCGTTCTGTTCGATATGCGCCAGGAGGTAGCGGAGTTGAAGAAGATGGTACACAACCTGATGGCTGAACGTGCCGGACAGGTGGGGCAGGTAGGACAAGTGGGAACGGTGGTTACTACCCCGGTGGTGACGACACACCAGCCTTCGGTACCTGCTATCATTCATACCATGCAGCCTGCGGTTTGCAAGGATGATGATGACATACAAGACACGGAAGAATATGTAGAAGAACCTCCTTTGTCACTGGACGAAGTGGAAAAAGAAATGATACGCAAAGCACTTGAAAGGCATCATGGAAAGCGGAAAAGTGCGGCTAAGGACTTGAATATTTCCGAGCGTACACTTTATAGAAAAATAAAAGAATATGAATTGGATTAAGAAAATAATACGCCCTTTGGTACTGTTCGTTTTACCGGTGGTAGTCATTGCGTGCACTGTCTCCTATAAGTTTAACGGATCGTCTATCAATTATGATAAGGTAAAGACTATTTCGATAGCAGATTTCCCGATCAAGTCGGAGTATGTGTATGCTCCGTTGGCGACCAAGTTCAATGAAGACCTGAAAGATATCTTCATCCGGCAAACCCGTCTGCAACTGCTCAAGCCGAATCAGAATGCCGACTTGCAGATTGACGGAGAAATCACAGGATACAATCAGTATAACCAGGCAGTATCTGCCGACGGTTACTCTTCGGAAACAAAATTGACTATCACCGTCAATGTACGCTTTGTCAACAATACCAATCATGCCGAAGACTTTGAACAACAGTTTTCTGCTTTCCGTACCTACGACTCTACCCAGTTGCTGACTGCCGTACAGGACGGATTGATTGCTGAAATGTCTAAAGAGATCACCGACCAAATTTTTAATGCAACTGTAGCAAACTGGTAATATAAATGACTTCTGTTAACTTTCAACAATGGATACAGCATCCCGAGATGCTGAATAGGGATACTTTATACGAACTGCGCAATCTTCTTGCGAGATATCCGTATTTTCAGTCGCTCCGTCTGCTGTATTTGAAAAACCTGTATGTTCTCCATGATATTAGTTTTGGTGGGGAACTGCGAAAAGCGGTTCTTTACATCGCAGACAGACGACAGTTGTTCCAGTTGATTGAAGGTGACCGCTATGATGTACAGGCGCGGAAAAAAGGAGTACCTCTCACGCAGGTACTGAAAGACGAGCCGTCTGTAGACCGCACATTGGCATTGATTGACGCTTTCTTGTCCACAGTCCCCGAAGAAGTAGCGGCCCAGACCGGCTTCGACTATTCGATGGATTATACTTCCTATCTTTTGGAGGAGACTCCGGCTACGGAACAGCCATCGGAAGAAACGCCCAAACTCAAAGGATACGAACTGATTGACGATTTTATAGAAAAGAGTGAGAGTGACTCCCCCCTCTGCATGAAGCCGTTAAGAGAAGAAGCGGTATTTTCCGCAGCTGCTTCGGACGAGGTATGCGAAGAAGAAATGATGGAGGAAGAAGAGGAAGACGACAGCTGTTTCACGGAAACTTTAGCAAAAATCTATGTTAAACAGCAACGATATTCAAAAGCTCTTGAAATAATTAAAAAATTAAGCTTGAAATATCCAAAAAAAATGCTTACTTTGCAGACCAAATCAGATTTTTGGAGAAATTGATTATTAACGCTAATTCAAAATAACTAAAAATGTACTTATTATTCGTTATCTTAATGGTTATTGCAGCCTTGTTGATGTGTTTCATCGTGCTGATTCAGAACTCAAAAGGAGGCGGACTTGCTTCTGGTTTCTCTTCATCTAACGCCATCATGGGCGTGCGCAAGACTACAGACTTTCTGGAAAAAGCAACATGGGGCCTGGCCATCTTTATGGTTGTAATGAGCATTGCTACTGCTTATGTAGTTCCTCGTTCTGCAGTTGCTAAAGACGCAGTGTTGGAACAGGCACAGAAAGAACAACAGACTAACCCGTATAACTTACCCGCAGGTACGGCTGCACCGCAAACTGATGCTCCTGCTACCAATGCACCTGCAACAGAAACTCCGGCACCGGCTGAAACTCCTGCTCCTAAAGCAGAGTAATTTGCTCCGCCGTCAGGTAAGGCTTTGGGATAAAACCATTTAAGGGAAGGTGCAGACGGATGCTGCATTTCTTTGATATTTAAGTGCGGATTACGCAGATTACACGGATTTTCAATGTTCCGAGTGGTCAGTGTAATCCGCACTTAACTTTTTCTTGTAAAAACAATCTCTTTGTGATAGAAACAAACGAGATTTAACTACCTTTGTGGGCTGTATAAGATTATTAACTACTTTTTGAATATAACAATGACAGAACATTTGAAACAGAAATTGAATGACTCCGCCGTACTCCGATGGAGTGTTCTAGCATTGGTCGCATTTACTATGCTATGCGGCTATTTCCTCACCGACGTAATGTCTCCTCTAAAACCCATGCTTGAGAAAGAACTACTATGGGATAGTCTTGATTATGGATTCTTCACAAGCGCTTACGGTTGGTTTAACGTATTCTTGTTGATGCTGATCTTCGGTGGTATCATTTTGGATAAGATGGGAGTTCGTTTCACTGGAATGGGAGCTTGTTTATTGATGGTGTTTGGTTGTGGATTGAAATACTATGCGATTTCTACTACTTTTCCGGAAGGTGCCATGCTCTTCGGATTCAAAACACAGGTGACTTTGGCTGCATTGGGATATGCTATTTTTGGTGTAGGTGTGGAGATTGCCGGTATCACTGTTTCCAAGATTATAGTGAAATGGTTCAAGGGCAAGGAAATGGCATTGGCTATGGGACTTGAAATGGCTACGGCACGTATCGGAACAACTCTGGCGATGGTGTTGACAGTTCCTTTGGCAGACTTCTTCGGATATACGGATGAGAGTGGTGCATTCCATACCAATATTCCTGCTCCTATTCTGTTTTGTCTGATTATGTTGTGTGTAGGTACCATCGCTTTCTTCCTTTATACTTTCTACGATAAGAAATTGGATGCTTCTTTGGATGCAGAAGGCTTGGAACCGGAAGAGCCGTTCCGCATGAAAGACATTGTGTATATCATCACAAATAAAGGATTCTGGTTGATCGCATTACTGTGTGTATTGTTCTACTCGGCCGTGTTCCCCTTTATCAAATATGCTGCCGACTTGATGGTGCAGAAATATAATGTGGATCCGAAACTGGCGGGAACGATTCCCGGATTATTGCCGATTGGTGCTATTATCCTGACTCCGTTGTTCGGTTCGTTATATGACCGTATCGGTAAGGGAGCCACATTGATGGTGATCGGATCATTGATGCTGATTTTTGTACATACCATGTTTGCCCTGCCTATATTGAATATATGGTGGTTTGCTACTATTATAATGATTATATTGGGATTTGCTTTCTCACTGGTGCCTTCGGCTATGTGGCCTTCTGTTCCGAAGATTATTCCGGAAAAACAGTTGGGTACTGCTTACGCTTTGATTTTCTGGGTACAGAACTGGGGATTGATGGGTGTTCCTTTGTTAATCGGATGGGTATTGAATACTTATTGTAAAGGTCCGGTGGTAGACGGTGCACAGACTTATGATTACACATTGCCGATGACTATTTTTGCTCTCTTTGGTGTACTTGCTCTGGTTGTTGCTTTGATGTTGAAAGCAGAGAACAAGAAGAAAGGATACGGTTTGGAAGAGGCAAATATCCAGAAGTAACAGTTGCTACAATTCGAAGTAACTGTTGTGATTCAAAGTAACGCTATAAATCCGAAAGTATAAGGTTCGGAAATAAAAGAGAATCAGTATTAATGCTTTGAAATAAGAAATAAGAACTATGGCTGCCAAAGAGAAAACCAACCTGTTAGAGGTTATTCCCTGTCGCAGTGAACATATTACAGCAGAAAGGGAAGGGGAGACGATTGTGCTCTCCTTTCCCCGTTTTAAATATCCGTGGATGCAACGCTTCCTTGTACCGGCAGGAATGTCGAAAGAACTTCATGTACGATTGGAAGAACACGGTACGGCTGTATGGGAACTGATAGATGGAAAACGTACTGTTCGTGAGATCATAGAAGAACTCGCAGAGCATTTTCAAAATGAAGTGGGATACGAGTCTCGTGTATCGGCTTATCTTTCTCAAATGCAGAAAGATGGATTTATAAAACTTTTCTTAATTAGATGATAGGTGATAGATAGTTGATAAATGATAGTTGATAGATGATAAATGATAGTTACTATGTGGCATAATAGCTGGTTATATGCGTAGTACAGCCCTCCTAAGGAGGTTTATTAAATATCTCGTTTAAAGACATGAAAAAAGGCAACTGATTCATTACGAATTAGTTGCCTTTTTAATATTTTGAGAATATCTTTAGTTACTTATATTTCTTATTTACTAAATATCCCTTATCATTTAGGAAACATCTCCCATCTCCCATCTATCATTTATCACCTATCATCTATCATCTATCATCATAAATTATCTAATTAAGGAAGATTGCCCAGAATATGACAGCAGTTGCTATGAGGGCTCCCATGATAATAAGCGTCCCCCAAACGAAATAATTACTGTCCTTTTCTTTCTTTTTTTTCCGAGTCGTGGATGATACGTCCCATTTCCTCGGGAGTGGTGTTGGGCAGTGGATAAGGCTCGTTGGTGCGGTTTAAGTGCTTCAGTTTGTTGTTGGCACGTTCACGGCGTAGACGGGAAGCCTCCCGTCCTTCGCTAAGCCGGCGTATCATGTCGAGCATATGTCCTTCACCACCCATATTCTTTGTCTTTTAGAATTTTACTATTTACCTTCTTCTCTATCCACTTTTAACAATCCTCCCGTATTCGGATCAAAATAAACTTTGATTGTAGAATTCTTATTGAATAAGACAGGAGCCAGATATTCTATCACACCGAATTGAGTTATAGGAAGTTCACCTTCGTAAAGTTTCTTTTTACCGTCGGTCAATGTAATCATTGCTTGTCCGGGCACGTTGTAGGCGATTCCATCCAAATCTTTCTTCTTTTTACCGTCTTCCTGTGGGATCTTGACAGATTTCAGGTCTTTCAAGCTGATATAAAACGGAGTTCCTGCCAGGTCATTATTAGCAACTACGCCTAGCTTCTTGGAGAAGCGGAAAGCAACTTCGTTGTTGAATTCCTTGTCCGGAGTAAGACGGACGGTGAATGTCTTCTCTTCCTTATCACGAGTGCCGGAGAACATTTGAGTCATGGCTTCTTCCTGTGCATTCAGATTATCGAGCATAATTTTAAGCTGTGCTCCGTCTGAAGGCATATTGTCAGCTTGTCCGCGCAATAAGGCATTCTTGCTTTCGCGGATGTTATAGATCTCTTTAGCTACCAGTTCAGCCATCTTCGCGGTAGAGCTGGCCATCAGGATTTCTTCGGTCAGGAATTCGCGGGGATTCGCTATTTTTGAGAGGACAGTGGGAGCAGGAGCTGTTTTCTTGTCTGAACTGCTTTTGCTGTAAGGCACATTGATGGTTTTCACGATGCCGTCCTCTGTCAGTTCCATAAGCGGTGCTACTGTTTTATCCTTCAATTTTACGAAGTAAGTAGTTTCGCTGTTGGGTACTCCTACGGATTTCACTTTCACACTAGCCAGTTCCCAATACTCTTCGGGTTCGGTGGAGACGTTGGCCAATCGCAAGTAACGATCAGCGTATTTGCTGAATTCTCCTGGAGTATAGTTGACTTTGTTGGCTTTTATTTCAAGCTCTATTTGGGTTTTGGGAAGGCTGTAGACTACTCCGTAATCTTTTCCCCGGGTAACTCCCGTCAGTACTTCGGTTTGTGCATAGGCGGATGTTGCCATCAGTAGTCCCGCTGCTATAATCAACTTTTTCATATTCGGTTCTTTTTAACTGGTTTTGAAAACAAAGTTAATGAAGTTATTGAAAAAACTGTAAGTTCTTAACTTTTATTCGCTTACAAGTCGCCATGCTGTCGGCAGACAGGTGATAATATCGCTTGCGATCATTCCGATCATTCCCTGCTTCTTTTGAGCGACATCGCCCGCCAATCCGTGAATGTAAGTGCCGATTTTAGCGGCTTCTTCGGTTGGATAACCTTGGGCGAGCAGTGCCAGGATTACTCCGGTCAATACGTCACCACTACCTCCGGTTGCCATTCCTGGATTCCCGGTCGGATTGAAGAAACATTTGCCTTCGGGGGTGATGATGGCGGAATAGGCTCCTTTTAAAACAATGTGGACATGAGCGGCATGAGCCAACTCGCAAGCCTTCATCAGACGTTCGTAGGAATCCTGACATTTGCCGGTCAGACGTTCCAGCTCCTTCGGATGCGGGGTGAGGATGGAGCCTTTCGGCAGATGTGTAAGTGCGTGGCGGTGGTTGGCAAGGATATTAAGTGCATCGGCGTCTACTACAACAGGGGCTTGGCAGTGTTCCAGTTGCTCCAGTAGGGCAGCTTCCGTTTCTTCATTTCGTCCCAGTCCCGGACCGATGCCGACTGCTTGATAATCATCTGTGTCGGTGGGTACGGCAAAACAGGTCTCGTTGGCGTCGGTTTCTACGATTGCTTCAGGTATGGAAGTCTGCAAGATGTCGTTGTTACACATTGGTGCATGAACGGTCAGCAGTCCTACTCCCGAACGGAGGCAGGCACGGGCGGCGAGAACAGAAGCTCCTGCCATTCCTTTTGAACCGGCTATCAATAGTGCATGACCAAAGTTTCCCTTGTGGGCAAACTGTTTGCGTGGTTTGATGAGTGAACGGATCTCCTCTATTTCCAACATCTCGTAGTTTGTTTCCGTTTCTTCAATGCCGTCCTCGCTCAATTGGATATCCAGTAATTCCCATTCTCCTACAAATTCAGTGTTTTCTGCGAACAAAAAGGCGAGCTTCGGCAGTTGCAGACTGAAAGTAACGTCGGCACGGATAATATTGGTTTTTACGTTGAATGTGTTTTCTTCTCCCATTAATCCCGAAGGAATGTCGATGGCTACTACCATGGCAGGGGAAGAATTAATGTATTTCACTACGGCAGCGAATCCTCCGCTCAATGGTTTGTTCAGGCCGGAACCGAACAATCCATCAATAACCAGATGATCGGGTGTCAGGACAGGAGGGACGAATTGGGTACTAATTTCATGGAATGCCACTTCTTCCATCATTTCTACCAGTTCTTTGTTGGTCTGGCAGTCAGGTGAAAGTTCTCCCTTTGGGTTGAAGAGATATACTTCGAGCTTATACCCTTTTTCAGCCATCATGCGGGCTACGGCAAGGGCGTCTCCGCCATTATTTCCCGGTCCGGCAAAGATGGTGACCGGTGTTTCCGTATTCCATCTGTCTGTGATGGCTTTAGTTAATGCGGTTGCTGCACGTTCCATCAGGTCGATTGATGCAATAGGTTCGTTCTCAATGGTATAAGCGTCCAATTTCTTGATACTGCTGCTTGGAAATATTTTCATTGCGATGTTCTTTTAGTTTTCGGATTACAAATGTACATGATTCTTCTGACTTTTCCCGTTTGTTGTGGGAAGAAAACTTATTAATTATAAGGAGATGAGCTGCAGGGAATAGGGAAGTAAGTTGTCCGTGACCCATAGCAAAGTTCTTTTCTATAGGTTGCAAAGTTTTTGAGTATAGGAAGAAAACTATAATTGCAACTTTTGATTATATAAATGAAGCTTTCATTTATATAAACGCAAGCTTTGTTTTTATAAATGCAAGTTGCATTTATAGATTTTAGTTAGTGAAAGGGAACTTTTCAATGAGTCATTAGTAAGTTTATCATTGATAGAGAGTAACTTTGTTATGAATAGATTGGGAATGATCTGTAAATGTATCGGACATAGTCTGTTTGGTTTGGGGAAAAATCTGTTTTTGAACAATTTAAGTGTTTGATTATTTGCGGTTCCCAATAAAAATACTATCTTTGGGGTAGGTGATGTGTATTGCATCATTTTCCTATGCTCACAATGAATAAGATTATAAATAATAGATTGTTTAATCTTTTAAAGTTTGCATGATGGAAAAGACAAAGATTGGCTTGAATGCCGGGAAAGTATGGCGCATCTTAAATGAAAAAGGTGAACTTTCCATGTTCGATTTGTGCCGTGAATTAGGTTTGACGTTCGAAGACGTAGCTCTTGCTATTGGTTGGCTGGCTAGAGAAAGCAAAGTCTTTTTGAGGAAGAGGGAAGGAATGCTTTTTGCCAGTGTCGAAAATGTCGAATTTACTTTTGGCTAAAGTGGTAAGTAACCTGCATGTAAGATGGATCTCCATTTTGTTATTTACACAGCTAAAAAAATAATGAAGTGGACCGGTAGGATTTTTTATGCTCATTTTTATTATTCCCCCTGTATTCCTGTTTGATAAGAACTTTCTTTTTTTTAAGCATTTAATCTATTTTTCGTACCTTTGCACCCCATAAACTACTAAACACATAAATTTATGAGTGCATTGAAAGGGCATCCGAAAGGCCTTTATCTGATTTTCGCGACAAGCACGGCAGAGCGTTTCAGTTACTACGGTATGCGCGCGATCTTTATTCTTTTCCTGACGCAGGCATTATTGTTTGACAAAGAAGCGGCAGCATCCATTTACGGTAGCTATACCGGATTAGTCTATTTAACTCCTTTGATTGGCGGATACATTGCTGATAAATATTGGGGAATCCGTCGCTCTGTGTTTTGGGGAGCAGTGATGATGGCAGTCGGACAATTCCTGATGTTCATGAGTGCCTCTACTTTGGATAATACGGAACTTGCTCACTGGATGATGTATGGCGGACTCGGATTCCTGATCTTGGGAAATGGTTGTTTCAAACCTACCGTTTCTTCTCTCGTGGGGCAACTCTACGAACCGGGAGACAGACGGCTGGATGCTGCATATACCATTTTCTATATGGGAGTGAATGTCGGTTCTTTTGCCGCCCCTTTGATTTGTGGTTATCTGGGTGATACCGGTGATCCGCACGACTTTAAATGGGGATTTCTTGCAGCCGGAATCATGACACTGTTCACCGTTGTACTTTTTGAAACTCAAAAGAATAAATATCTTTTCTCTCCCTCCGGAGAACCAATCGGTATTATTCCCGATGCCAAACGTGAAAAGAAAGAGGAGATAGCCGAGCATATCTCACACCCGAAGATGGATAAGCGTACCAAGATACGTAATACCTTTGTAATCACTATTCTTACAGTTGCTTTAATAGCCTTCTTTAATTATGCTTTTGAGGGTGATTGGGTGAGCATCGGTATTTTTACCGCCTGCATTGTTTTCCCTGTCCTCATCCTGCTGGACGGATCATTAACCAAGATCGAACGTAGCCGTATTTTTGTTATCTATATAGTATCTTTCTTTGTCATTTTCTTCTGGGCGGCTTACGAACAGGCAGGAGCCTCTTTAACCCTTTTTGCCTCCGAACAGACCAACCGCGATATTTTAGGTTGGGAAATGCCGGCTTCGTGGTTTCAATCCTTCAATCCTCTGTTTGTTGTTGTTCTGGCATATATAATGCCGGGTGTGTGGAGTTTCCTTAACAAACGAAAGATGGAACCTGCTTCTCCTACCAAACAAGCGATTGGCTTGCTACTTCTTTCTTTAGGTTATCTTTTCATCTGTTTCGGAGTGAAAGATGCCATCCCCGGAGTGAAGGTAAGTATGATTTGGCTGACAGGACTTTACTTTATTCATACAATGGGTGAAATAGCCTTGTCACCTATCGGACTTTCAATGGTAAATAAGTTGAGTCCGCTACGCTTCGCCTCTTTGATGATGGGAATCTGGTATCTGTCTACTGCCACAGCCAATAAATTTGCAGGCATGTTGAGCGGACTTTATCCGGAAGCCGGAAAAGTGAAATCAATCTTTGGTTATCAGATTGCTACCATGTACGATTTCTTTATGGTATTCGTTGTCATGTCCGGTGTTGCTTCATTGATTCTGTTCCTTCTCTCGAAGAAATTACAGAAGATGATGCACGGGGTAGAATAAAAAATCGTATTTTTGCAAGGTTATTTTTAAAATTACCGGTTATGGATACCATTCAGATAAAAGACAAACAGTTCACTGTTTCTATTAAGGAACAGGATATTCAGAAAGAAGTGATTCGCGTAGCGAACGAAATCAACCGCGACTTGGCAGGTAAGAATCCGCTCTTCCTTAGTGTGTTGAACGGTTCATTTATGTTTACCGCCGACTTGTTGAAGCATATCACCATCCCTTGCGAGATTTCGTTTGTGAAACTGGCTTCTTATCAGGGAGTGACTTCCTCGGGAGTGATTAAGGAAGTGATCGGACTGAATGAAGACATTGCCGGACGCACAGTAGTGATTGTGGAAGATATTGTGGATACCGGGCTGACCATGCAACGCCTGTTGGATACACTGGGTACACGCAACCCTGAAGCAATCCATATTGCTTCTCTGCTTGTGAAGCCTGAAAAGCTCAAGGTCAATCTGAACATCGAATATGTAGCAATGGAAATCCCGAACGACTTTATCGTTGGTTACGGATTGGATTATGATGGTTTCGGACGTAACTATCCCGATATTTATACAGTAGTAGATTAAACAGTTAATATTAAATAGGTACCAGTTTTAATGGTAAATAGTAAATCGTTAAATTGTAAATAACAAAATGTTGAACATCGTAATTTTCGGTGCTCCGGGTTCAGGAAAAGGAACACAGAGCGAACGTATTGTAGAAAAGTATGGAATCAATCACATCTCAACAGGAGATGTATTGCGTGCTGAAATCAAGAATGGCACAGAACTGGGTAAAACTGCTAAAGGTTACATCGACCAAGGTCAATTGATTCCTGATGAATTAATGATTGATATTCTGGCAAGCGTATTCGACAGCTTCAAAGATAGCAAAGGTGTAATTTTCGACGGTTTCCCAAGAACAATTGCACAAGCTGAAGCATTAAAGAAAATGTTGGCAGAAAGAGGACAGGATGTTTCTGTAATGGTTGACCTGGATGTTCCGGAAGAAGAACTGATGGTACGTCTGATTAAACGTGGTAAGGATTCCGGTCGTGCTGATGATAATGAAGAGACCATCAAAAAACGTCTGCACGTATATCATTCACAGACTGCCCCACTGATCGACTGGTACAAGAACGAAAAGAAATACCAACACATCAACGGCTTGGGTACTATGGAAGGTATCTTTGCTGAAATCTGCGAAGCAGTAGATAAATTGTAATTTAGTAATCTTACTAATTATCAATACACTATTATAAATGAATAAGTCAGTCAGTAGCCGGAGTATTCTACTTAACTACTCTAACTACTGACTACTTTAACTACTTAAAAAGAATATGGCTGAATCGAATTTTGTTGATTACGTAAAGATATACTGTCGCTCGGGTAAGGGCGGAAGAGGCTCTACGCACATGAGGCGCGAGAAATATTGTCCTAACGGAGGTCCCGATGGGGGCGATGGTGGAAGAGGAGGTCATATCATCTTGCGCGGTAACCGTAATTACTGGACATTGCTGCACTTGAAGTATGACCGTCATGCAATGGCCGGTCATGGTGAATCGGGGAGCAAAGGACGTAGTTTCGGAAAAGACGGTGCGGATAAAGTAATAGAAGTGCCCTGCGGAACGGTCGTTTATAATGCCGAAACCGGGGAATATCTTTGTGACGTAACAGAAGACGGACAGGAAGTGATCTTGCTCAAAGGCGGTCGCGGTGGTCAGGGTAACTGGCATTTCAAGACGGCAACCCGTCAGGCTCCGCGTTTTGCGCAGCCGGGAGAACCGATGCAGGAAATGACCGTTATCATGGAGCTGAAACTGCTTGCCGATGTTGGTCTGGTAGGTTTCCCGAATGCGGGTAAGTCAACTTTGCTTTCTTCTATTTCGGCTGCCAAACCGAAAATTGCTGATTACCCGTTTACTACGCTCGAACCCAATCTGGGTATCGTTTCCTATCATGGTGGAAAGTCTTTCGTAATGGCGGACATACCGGGTATTATCGAGGGAGCCAGTCAGGGTAAAGGCTTGGGACTGCGTTTCCTGCGTCATATCGAGCGCAATTCATTACTGCTGTTTATGGTTCCGGCAGACAGTGACGACATTCGTAAGGAATACGAAGTCTTGCTGAACGAACTGCGTACTTTCAATCCTGAAATGTTGGACAAGCAACGTGTGTTGGCTGTCACCAAGAGCGATATGCTCGATCAGGAATTGATGGACGAAATAGAACCTACATTGCCGGAAGGCATTCCCCATGTATTCATATCTTCTGTTTCCGGTTTGGGTATCTCGGTGTTGAAAGACATTCTTTGGGAAGAACTGAATAAGGAAAGTAATAAGATAGAGAACATCGTTCACCGTCCGAAGGACGTGACCCGTCTGCAACAGGAGCTCAAAGACATGGGCGAAGATGAAGACATCGTTTATGAATATGATGACAATGTTGATGATGACGATGATGATATCGACTATGAATATGAGGAAGAAGATTGGGAAGAAAAATGATTTCACTTACAAAAAATAAAGAGTTGAAGGGATATAAGTCACTCATGTCATATCCCGAAGTAGCTCATTTCGTAACTACACGTCACGGAGGTGTTAGTACCGGGACTTATGCCTCTTTCAACTGCTCGCCTTATACGAATGACACGTGTATGAATCTTGTCCGTAACCGGCATCGGTTGCTTCAATTGATGAAGTGGGAAATACAAGAATTATTCTTTGCAGAGCAGCGACACGGTGCCGTGAGCATAGTGATTGATAAATGGTACTTTGATGCTCCGGAAGGAATGAGGCAGGATGTTTTGAGAGGTGCCGATGCTTTAATTACCAATATACCGGGGTATTGCGTTTGCGTCACGACTGCGGATTGCGTACCCATATTGTTGTATGACAAGAAGTTGCAAGTGGTAGCTGCCATTCATGCCGGATGGAAAGGAACGGTGGAGCATATTGTCAGCAATGTACTCGAACACATGAATGAGATGTTCGGAACGCAAGGCGAAGATGTGGTAGCTTGCATCGGACCGAGTATTTCGCTCGAATCATTTGAAGTAGGCGATGAGGTCTACGAAGCTTTTAAAGAAAGTGGTTTCGATATGTCCCTTATTTCTATTAAAAAGAGGAAAACCGGAAAGTATCATATCGACCTGTGGGAAGCAAACCGGATTGAATTACTGAATGCCGGAGTGCCTGCAGAACAGATAGAAGTAGCTGGCATCTGTACCTATATTCATCATGATGAATTCTTCTCTGCACGTAGACTGGGTATAGACTCCGGCCGTATCTTGTCGGGAATAATGATTAGAAAGTAATAATCAGTACCTATAACCGTATAGCACTGATGATTAGTTTATGATAAGTTATGTTTGAAATAAAAGTATCTAAAGAAATAAAAGACGCATGCCCGGTTTTCGCCGGAGCCGCCGTGTATGCTGCAGTGAAGAATACTGCTTACAGCGAAGGTCTTTGGCACGAAATCAATGCTTTCACCGAACAACTGACTTCCACAACACAGATGGAAGACATCAAACATCAACCTGTTATCTTTGCTACCCGTGAGGCTTATAAACGTTGTGGCAAAGACCCCGGACGTTATCGTCCGTCAGCCGAAGCTTTGCGTCGCCGCCTGATGCGCGGAATCCCTTTATATCAGATTGATACGTTGGTAGACCTGATTAACCTCGTGTCTCTTCGTACGGGACATTCTATCGGTGGCTTTGATGCGGATAAAATACAAGGTACACACCTTGAACTCGGTATCGGTAAAGCTGGAGAACCATTTGAAGGCATCGGGCGCGGTGTGTTGAATATTGAAGGATTACCCGTATATCGCGATTCATTCGGAGGAATCGGAACCCCGACAAGCGATCACGAACGTACGAAAATGGATCTCGGAACTACTCATATTTTAGCGATAGTCAACGGTTATAACGGGAAAGAAGGCTTGAAAGAAGCTGCTGAAATGATTCAGACTTTATTAAGAAACTATGCAGAATCGGATGGAGGCGAAATCATGTTCTTTGAATAATGAGGCTCCTTTTTCCGGCTTGAAAAAGAAAAAACACATGAAAAACATACTTATTTTACTGACTGTTTTATTATTGCCACTGGCTGTCAACGGACAGAATAAACCTTCATTCTCTGCCCGGGAAGTGAGCGATGTCCGGGTAGCTACTCCCGGGCTATTTGCTAAAGGGAATCACATCTATCTGCATTTGGACTCCTTGAAAGACCATGAATATGCTTTTCCATTACCCGGAGGAAAAGTAATCTCCGCCTATGGAACTCGTGGAGGACATTCGGGAACAGACATTAAAACTTGTGCAAAAGATACGATTCGTGCTGCTTTTGATGGAGTGGTACGTATGTCGAAACCATATTATGCCTACGGGAATCTAGTCGTTATCCGTCACGCTAACGGATTGGAAACTCTTTATAGCCACAATTTCAAGAATCTGGTTAAAAGCGGTGATATCGTAAAAGCCGGACAGCCTATCGCACTAACCGGGCGTACTGGCCGTGCCACTACCGAACATGTGCATTTCGAAACCCGTATCAACGGAGAGCACTTCAATCCGAATCTGATTTTCAACCTGAAAGAGAGAACATTGCGGAAAGAATGTATCAAGTGTACCAAGAATGGGGGTAAAATCGTTGTGAAGACTCACACTCCTGATAGTCGGGTTGCGCAGAATAAGAAGTAAACTATTATGGTACAAACCGTATGCAAACCGGTTTGTCTATTTTAATATCCCGGTGCACGTCCGTTAGCAATCCCGTATCTGCATCTCTTTCATAAACTTGTATCACATTGCTATCTCTGCAAGCGACTAACAGGTATTTACCGTTAGGCGTGATGATGAAATTACGCGGATGAATCCCTGTAAGTTGATAGCCTGTTTTCGTCAACATTCCGTTATCCGGATGAATCCGGAAGATAGCGATGCCATCTGCTTTCAAGCGATTGCTGGCATATAAGAATTTTCCATCCGGGCTGATATGAATGTCTGCACTTCCTTTAGCTCCCACAGTATCAGCAGCTATCGTTTGAATCTCTTTCAGGTTTCCGTCTTTATATTCAAAAGCAATGACTGTGCCCGATAACTCATTTATCAGATAAGCATAGTTACCGTTCGGGGCAAATGTCAGATGGCGGGGGCCTGAACCGGCTTTTACTTTGTAGGCTGCTGGTTGTCCTTCTTTAAGGAAACTCTCTTGGTTGGCAATATCTGCATTCGGGTTGATGACATATTTATGTATTTGGTCTGTTCCTAAATTATCAGCAAACAGGTATTTTCCATCCGGAGTAATCCGTATACAGTGCAAATGAGATTTTTCCTGCCGTTCCTTGTCTACTCCCGAACCTTCAAACTTCAGGATATCGGAAGCAGGAAGGAGAGAACCATCCTTGGCAATAGGAAAAACAGAAATACTGCCTCCACTGTAATTGGCAGTCACCACATTCTTACCATTAGTGATAATATAGCAAGGGTCTTCGCCTCCGGTTTTCTGTGAATTTAATAGTTGGAAAGTGCCTTTCTCTTTATCGAAAGCCAATGCATTGGCAGCAGCCCGCTCATCATTAAATTCACTGACTGCATAAACGAATTTTCCGTCAGTGGATGGAACAAGATAAGAAGGATTCTCTATTTCTACTTCACTCAACGGGACAGCAGTTCCGTCTTTTTCATTAAAGCGGAAGCTATAGATACCTTTACTGGTTCCTGAAGTGTAAGTACCTACTAACATCGTTAATTCATTTTCCGTAGTATCGGTTGTTTCCATATGAGTCTTTTTTTTAGATGTGCAGCTACTGATACTGATTCCGAATAGACAAATAGCCGCGAATGACTTGAATATAAATGCTTTAGATAAAAATCTCTTCTTCATAAGTAGCATGTTATTGGTTGGTTCTTCATGGTGTTTTTTCATTTTAAGTATAAAATAGCTCCGTAAAGATAATGCTTTGATATAATATTTGCTAACGTCTTCTCGTAATTTAGAAAACATTTCCTATCTTTGTACCCTTGGAAAGCGTTCTAAATAATCGCTATTCTGTACGAATAAGAATTTGGGGTTGACTGGATTTGACAGCGGGCAGAAATGGTAGGTAAGCATGCAGTGGGTCGGTAATTTCCACTTAAATATCAGTTATCAAAATTTTATCTGGCGAAACTAATTACGCTCTTGCTGCTTAATCGAATCACAGTAGATTAGCTTAATCCAGGCACTAGGTGCCAGGACGAGACATCACTCGGAAGCTGTTGCTCCGAAGCATTCCGGTTCAGTGGTGCAGTTACATCGGGGATAGTCAAAGGCGGCCTCGCACCTTTGATGAAACTTAAGAGGATAAGGCAGGAATTGATGGCTTTGGTTCTGTTCCTGCACGAAAATTTAGGCAAAGATAAGCATGTAGAAAGCTTATGATTTCCTCGTTTGGACGAGGGTTCGATTCCCTCCAGCTCCACTTTGTACTGATCATTAGTATCTATAAAAAGAACACTCAATGTTGCAAAAGTAACATTGAGTGTTCTTTTCTATGGGGCTATCAATGAATTTATTCCCCCTCGTGAGCCATTAATCTTTATATCTGTATCAGGCAATAGCATTTTAATGCGCTCTATTCCCTCTTTGGTTATCTTTCCATATAGGTTCAACGATTTGATTTTTATCTTTGATATTTCATCCGGTATATCAATCTTATCGATAAACTGGATATCCAGTCTTTTTATCTCCTTCAGTTCTAACAAGACAGTAGGAAACTTCTTTACCCTAATGTTAATACCACTGCCCCAGCCATCATTTTGGGCGTCAGCACTCAACTTGTTTTTTAATCCGTCATTGTTAACGTCTTTCTTTCTGACCATCCAACCTATTTGTGGTCGCAGAGCAAAATTCTTACTATTTTGCTCCAGTCCGATGAAACCTGCCCAAAATTCCAATGGGGTCTCTTTGACAGCATCGGGATATACTTCCTGATACTTTACATCTACCTTCACTATTTCATCGGGGAGACAATTTCTGCCTTCAAGCTGTTTCAGATTATTTCTTCTTCCTTTCTTGTCATACGGGAAAAATTTAACAATCCATCCGTCAATAATATTCGGAGCGCCGTATTGCTTCTGTGAATGATATTTGAACATATTGCGCCAGAAGCTTTTGTCCACCTGGCCTTTGGAGGCTTTGACAAATTCTTCCAGAAGAGGCTCCAGTTCGGAAATCCACCATTCAAGTTTATATTCTTTCAGGCTTCTGGCTTTCTGTAGAACTTTTTCCCAGTCCTCCGGAGTTCCTTCGAGGGTTATTTCAGGTATTCCACAGACAATGCGTATGATTATAAACTCAAAGTATGGCTTCACAGCTTCCATGATTGTTATTTCAGAAGCAACTTTCTCTAAGGAGGTGGTTGTTGAAAAATTACAGGTAAGCAACTCAGTCAGATGGTTACAGACGTGTTCTGATATTTGTTTTGTGAATTGGGGAAAGATCTCTTCCCATGAAAAAGTAGGGTCTTCCAGTTTCTTGTCCGCTCTTACAATTAAGGACAGTTTGCCGGAGAAGTCAACGAGATCATTTCTCATCGATTCCTGATTGGCATTTATATGCCGGGCAAATCCCTGGCTGATTAGTAGCCAAATCATGTCTGGGGACAGAACAAATGGCCTGTGATCTGCATAAGCCTGATACATACCGTTGAAAAAAGAATTAGGACCAAAAGATACCAGACTGTCAGGAGATTGGCTCTTTGCAATGATATGATAAGGAATTTCGATATGCTTCTTTTTTATTTCATAAGGCTCTATGTTCATGTACGATAATATAAGACTTTTATAAATGTCGTCTTGGGAATTCAAATGGAGTAATTCTTCAGGCTTTGAAAGCTTTTCAACTTTAAAGGTGATTCCATTTTGAGCGAATATGGGAACACTGCAAGATATTAATAAGCCAAAAAGTATGTTTTTCATAATCTTAAATGATTCTATGGTGGCATAAACTTATCAGGTATGTCTATGCTTTTCATAGACGATATGCAAATATAACATTATAAGAAGTAGATTAAACAGGATATTAAATGTTTTTTGATTTATATCTATAAAAAACATAAGCGTATTATTTCTTGAGCCGATAAGCGGGAATTATTCGGGAATTTGTAGTAAGTTTGCTCTGCTAATCCTAAAGAATGACGCAGAGAAAGATTATACATATCGACATGGATGCCTTCTATGCCTCTGTAGAACAGCGTGATAATCCTGAACTTCGTGGCAAACCTTTGGCAGTAGGTCATGCTGAAGAGAGGGGAGTTGTGGCTGCTGCCAGCTATGAAGCCCGGCGTTATGGTGTCCGTTCGGCCATGTCCTCCCAAAAGGCGAAACGCCTTTGTCCCCAACTCATCTTTGTACCCGGCAGGATGGATGTTTATAAATCCGTTTCCCGTCAGATACATGAGATTTTCCACGAATATACAGACCTCATCGAACCTCTGTCTTTGGATGAGGCTTTTCTGGATGTTACTGAAAACAAGAAAGATATTTCCCTAGCTGTGGATATAGCCAAGGAAATAAAGCGGAAGATTCGCGAGCAACTCAACCTTGTTGCCTCTGCCGGAGTATCTTATAATAAATTTTTAGCTAAAATAGCTTCGGACTATCGCAAACCGGACGGCTTATGTACTATTCACCCGGAACAAGCTCTTGATTTTATCGCCTGTCTTCCTATTGAATCTTTCTGGGGAGTGGGACCTGTGACTGCCAGGAAGATGCATTTGCTGGGTATCCACAACGGACTTCAACTACGGAAATGTTCTCTTGAAATGCTGACTGGTCATTTTGGAAAAGCAGGTACGCTGTATTATGAATGTTCGCGAGGCATTGACGAACGCCCTGTCGAAGCAATTCGTATTCGTAAATCTATCGGCTGTGAACGTACATTGGAACGGGACATTTCGGCCCGTTCATCGGTCATAATCGAATTATATCACGTTGCAGTAGAACTGATTGAACGTCTCCAGCGAAAAGACTTCAAAGGAAACACGCTTACCTTGAAAATTAAGTTTCATGATTTTAGCCAGATCACCCGAAGCCTTACTCAATCGCAGGAACTGACTACCTTAGACCGGGTACTCCCGCTTGCCAAGGAACTGCTTAAAAGTGTGGAATATGAACAACATCCAATCCGTCTCATCGGGCTTTCTGTCTCCAATCCGAAAGAAGAAGCCGATGAGCAACACGGTGTTTGGGAACAGTTGAGTTTTGAATTTAGCGATTGGGATTAAGGTATGAAAAACGGGAAGAGAACAGGATGTCAAAATAGAGCCTTTATTTGGACTAAACAGCGGCTCTGTTTAAGGAAGACAGAGCCGCTGTTTAGCTAAAATTGCACCTCTGTTTTCTTGGAACGGAATCTCTGTATTTTGAGAAGAAATCTCTGTTTAAATATGAGTGAAATCGATTATTCTATAACCTAAAAGCTTAAAATGAAGCAATTATGAGTACAAATTTTGAAGTATGTACTTTTTTGTCATTAGGTTCGTATGATTTGCTCACCTCATTTTTTATCAGATACACTATCTTTGCAATACTTAAATGAATGAAAATACCATGACTCGAATGAAACATTTGCTTTGTGTTTTTCTGGTAGCAGCTTTGGGAAGTCTTTCTTTCAAGGCAAACGCATATACCGAACGCAATATGCTGCAGAAAGCGGCAGACGAAACTACGTTGAAAAACGTGTTGGTAATGAAACAGGCTTGGGTGCCTTACCCTGCTTATACAGATCGCGCCGCTTGGGACTCGTTGATGGGACCTAACAAACAATGCCTCATCGAAGCCGGTGAAAAACTCCTCAACTATAAATGGCAGCTGATACCTGCCACTGCTTATTTGGAGTACGAACGTAGCGGTAACCGGAAAGTGATGGAAGTTCCTTATGACGCCAACCGTCAGGCACTCAACACCCTGATGCTCGCCGAACTGGCTGAAGGGAAAGGACGCTTCATCGACCAGCTACTGAACGGAGCATATATGAGCTGTGAAATGAATTCATGGGTTTTATCTGCACACTTGCCTCGCCAGAGCAGCAAACGTTCACTGCCCGATTTCCGTGAACAGATTATTGACCTCGGTTCAGGCGGATATGGAGCTTTAATGGCTTGGGTGCATTATTTCTTCCGCAAACCATTCGACAAAATCAATCCCGTGGTATCTTTACAAATGCGTAAGGCAATCAAAGAACGTATTCTCGATCCATATATGAACGACGATGAAATGTGGTGGATGGCTTTTAACTGGAAACCGGGGGAAATCATCAACAACTGGAATCCCTGGTGTAACTCGAATGCCCTGCAATGTTTCTTCCTGATGGAGAACAATAAAGACAAGTTGGCAAAAGCCGTTTACCGCTCCATGCAATCAGTCGACAAATTTATCAATTTCGTGAAGTCCGACGGTGCCTGTGAAGAAGGTACATCCTACTGGGGACATGCTGCCGGCAAACTCTATGACTATCTGCAGATACTCTCCGACGGTACAGGTGGAAAACTGTCTCTGTTCAACGAACCGATGATTCGCCGGATGGGAGAATATATGTCCCGCTCATACGTGGGTAATGGCTGGGTGGTGAACTTTGCTGACGCATCGGCACAAGGAGGAGGTGATCCCTTGTTAATCTATCGTTTCGGTAAAGCTGTAAACAGCGATGAAATGATGCATTTTGCCGCTTACCTGCTGAATGGGAGAAAGCCGTATGCCACCATGGGCAACGATGCTTTCCGTTCGCTCCAGTCTCTGCTTTGCTGTAATGAACTCGCAAAAGCAACTCCGAAACATGATATGCCGGATGTTACCTGGTATCCCGAAACGGAATTCTGCTATATGAAGAACAAGAATGGTATGTTCGTTGCCGCTAAAGGCGGATTTAATAACGAAAGTCATAATCACAATGATGTAGGGACCTTCTCTCTATACGTGAATACGATCCCCGTGATTATTGATGCCGGTGTAGGTACCTATACCAAACAGACGTTCGGTAAAGACCGCTATACTATCTGGACCATGCAGAGCAATTATCACAACTTGCCGATGATTAACGGAGTACCGCAAAAATTCGGTCAGCAGTATAAAGCGACAAATACAGTTTGCAATGAGAAGAAACGGACATTCTCTACTGATATAGCTACTGCTTATCCGGCAGAGGCGAAAGTGAAAAGTTGGATTCGCTCTTACGCACTTGATAATAATAAATTAACTATTGGCGATACTTATACATTAGATGAGGTTATTGCTCCTAATCAACTGAATTTCTTAACTTGGGGCAATGTTACTTTCCCGTCTGAAGGGAAAATCCGAATCGAAGTGAAGGGACAAAAGGTGGAAATGCATTATCCGTCACAATTTAAAGCAGAACTGGAAACAATCAAATTAGATGATCCGCGCCTGTCTAACGTATGGGGCAAGGAGATTTACCGCATCACACTAAAGACAGAAGAAAAGAAAGCGACTGGTAAATATGAATTTGTGATCCAACAAGTGAAGTAAGATGAAGTAGATTCTTTTAAATAAGAAAAAATAAAGTATAAACATTTAAATCACAGTAAGATGAAAAAAGTTTTATTTGCCGGCCTTTTGGTCATTGCAGGAGTAAGTGTAAGTGCACAGAACCTGATAAAGAATGAAAAATTCGCTACCGAAGTAAAGACTAAAGTGACTAACGCTAACAAAGCTGCCGCAGGAGAGTGGTTTATTTTGAATAATGAAGCTGACGGAGTAACTACTATTGCTTGGGAACAAACGGGAGATGCCAAATATCCGAATGCGATGAAATTTGATAATTCCGGTGCCGAAAAAAATATCTCTTGGTACAAGGCTTTTCTGGGACAACGTATTACCGATGGTTTGGAAAAAGGCATCTATGTTCTTACTTTCTATGCAAAAGCTAAAGAAGCTGGTACTCCGGTAGGTGTATACATCAAACAGACCAATGAAGAAAAGAACGATAATGGTAAGTACAATACCACTTTCTTCATGCGTAGAGATTATGATGCGGATGCTCAACCGAATGCTTCGGGTGCACAGTATAACTTTAAGATTAAAGATGCTGATAAATGGACTAAAGTAGTGGTTTATTATGATATGGGACAAGTGGTTAATGCTATTAGCAGCAAGAAGGCAAATGCTGACTTGGAAGTATCTGACACGGATGATGACGCTGCTATTCTGAAAGATTGCTATCTGGCTATTCTTTCACAAAACAAAGGTGGCGTTGTAGAAATCAGCGACGTGACATTGAGAAAAAAATAAAAACTAAGGGTGGGTAAGTGCCTGTCACTCATAAATTGCTATCTTTTTAGGCACGGATTACACGGATTTCACGGTCTTAAGTATTGTCATTGCTACAAAGTAACCGTGTTAATCCGTGTAATCCGTGCCTAAATTATTAAGAACACATACTTAATATATAGACTCCATAGAATAATCAACCCTCTATTTAGGGTGATACCAAGCGGCTTATTGGATTCCGAGTTTCTTCTTCAAACCCTTTGGCAGAGAATCTTTATGAACCATGACACAAATAGTTTTGGCACGTACATAACTTTCAGACATATTCAGATAACCTCCGGATTTGTTGCTTTCTGCTCCCCAGGAATTCTTGGTAATATAATATTTAGTACCATTCTGGTCTTTTACAATGCCGGTGATATGCATCAGGTGGTCATCGGTCGTTACAAACTTCTCATAACCGTCCTGACGGATTTCCGGTGTAACATTGATTTCCGGATAAGGATGCTCGAACTTGAACACTTCATCCATACGCTGATATTTAGGCATAGCTTCAAAACGGGCACGATCGGTAGTTGAGTAATCTTTCACGTCCTCTACTTGCGGATTGATGGCGATTCCGTTCTTGAAAGAGAAACCCTGTTCGCTGACATCACCATCCCAACATACGGTATATCCCTTGTTCAATGCATAGTCAATAGCCCCGATCAGTTCGTCCAGCGGAAGATTATACATCGGTTGATTCTCCCAGTTGTCGGGCACTTCAGGTGAGAAGGTTTCATAATAAGGTTTATGAGTGAAACTGGTCAGCTCGATATAATCATCCATATTCAATCCCAAACTTTCAGTGAAAGATTGAGGCGTATATTCCTTGCCTTTATAAGTAAACTTTTCAGGAAGCTTGCCCAAATAAATGTCGAACAGATTGTTGATGAGCGCATCATATTCCGGAGTACGCTTTTTAGAAGCAATATTTGCATCCACCAATGCTTTGAGGTAACGTGACAATGCTCCGTGGTTATGATCTTTGCTGTCGTTTAGCAGTCCGGTGTATACTTCTTCCGGAACGATTCCCGCTTTCTTATAAGCATTCTTGAAAGTGTGTGCCAAACTTCCTTCCCCAATGCTTCCTTTACCACGACGCAGGTAATTGTCTTCGATCTGATTCATGTACTTCTGGCGGACGATAAACATTTCCGAGAGATCATATTCTCCTTTTCCCATACGGAGCAGTTCCGACTCCATAAAAGAAGCGGTGGCAAAGCACCAGCAGGTTCCTGTGGAGCCCTGATCTTTGACAGGTGTTGCTTTGTGAGATACAACGGTTGTGAATTCATAACCGGGTGTTTGTGCAAAAGAGGTTACGGCTAGTAAAAGCAGCGCAACCGACATAAATAGCTTTTTCATAATGTGTTTTATTATCTTTCTTCTGCAAATGTATAAAAAAAGCGAGGATACTCGAAAGTTCCTCGCTCTATTTATTATAATTAGTGTGTTTATTTACATGACAACCTGCTGTGACAGCAGTTTTTGAAGTTTACCGTTCAAGGTTTGACACATAGCACCATTTCCCATTGCTTGATAGCGTTTAATACGGTACTGTAACATCATAATTTTTTCATTTGCATTCTTTTTCATAATTTGTTTCCTCTTTTTTTGCCCTCCACGTTTTGAAGAGCGATTTTACATCTTGTTTTCTCTAATAACACTGCAAAGATACGAATTGTTTTTGAATTATATGCTGTAAAACATAAAAATCTTCTTTTTCATTTGAATTTTCTTTTTATAAGGGTTCGAACACGGTCCATGTTACAGACCTGTTACAAAATGCCCGCAATTCTCCGTTGATGACAATATTATTCTTATCTATCACATTTTTATGTACTTATCTAGGCTTTCAGAAAATATTCTTGTATTTTTGTCAGTCAGCAACCTTATTATTAGAATAAACCAAACACTCGTATGAAAACATTCACCCATCTTTTGTGCATTCTGATTTTGTCAATTGTGCTGTTTGCTTGTAACAACGCTCATTTTCTCAAAGAAGAAGCCTACCGGAATCAAGTGGCTCAAGACTTTGAACTGAAAAAACAGGCACTTCCTCATGGAGATTTATTTGCGATCTTTGCCAATTCTGTTTTATCAGTCTACGAGCGCGAAGCATTGATGTTTCTCTATGCTTATATGCCGATAGGGGATGTGACGGACTATTCAGGAGATTATTATCTGGAAAATGTCCGGCTGTCAAAGCAGACGCGTAGCGAAATGCCTTGGGGAAAGGAGATTCCCGATGAAGTGTTCCGTCATTTTGTTTTGCCGATCCGGGTGAATAATGAGAATCTGGACGATTCCCGTCGTGTGTTTTATGGCGAGCTGAAAGATAGGGTGAAGGGACTGCCGATGAAAGAGGCTATATTAGAGGTGAATCACTGGTGTCATGAGAAAGTAGTCTATCGTCCGAGTGATGCGCGTACCAGTTCGCCATTGGCATCCGTCAAGACGGCGTATGGGCGTTGTGGTGAAGAGTCTACATTTACGGTAGCTGCTCTCCGGGCGGTTGGTATTCCGGCGCGTCAGGTGTATACGCCTCGTTGGGCGCATACGGATGATAATCATGCCTGGGTGGAAGCATGGGCGGATGGACATTGGTATTTCTTCGGAGCCTGTGAGCCGGAGCCGGTTTTGAATCTGGGATGGTTCAATGCTCCTGCCAGTCGGGGAATGTTGATGCATACGAAAGTCTTCGGGCGTTATAACGGTCCGGAGGAAATGATGCTTGAAACGCCGAATTATACGGAAATCAATGTGATTGATAATTATGCGCCTACCGCTAAGGCTATCGTGACGGTGACGGATGCCGAAGGACAAGCGGTAGCAGACGCTAAAGTTGAATTTAAGATATACAATTATGCAGAGTTCTATACAGTAGCTACGAAGTATACAGATGCAGAAGGGAAAGCCAGCCTGACTGCTGGTAAAGGAGATATGCTGGTTTGGGCATCCCGTGACGGACGATTTGGCTATGCTAAATTATCTTTTGGAAAAGACAATGCATTGCATCTCTCTTTAGATAAGAAAGAAGGGGAAACTTATTCCTTGCCAATGGATCTTATTCCTCCGGTAGAAGGGGCGAATATCCCCGAAGTCACTCCCGAACAGCGTGCAGAGAATGATCGGCGAATGGCGCAAGAAGACTCCATCCGTAATGCGTATGTGGCAACAATGATGACGGAAAAACAAGCCGAAGAGTGGGTAGACAAGCTGTATGGAAATGCTTTACAATCGGAAAAGAAAGAAAAACTGGCAGACTTTCTGGTTGCTTCGCGCGGAAACTACCAAACATTGAAAGACTTCCTTTTGCCTGTCAGGAAAGAGAAAGATGCTGTCTCATGGGAAGAAATACGTGCCATGTGGATATTAGAGAGTCTTTCGGCAAAAGACCTCCGTGATGTAACTCTGGATGTATTGAATGATCATTTGCAAACGAATCTTTCGGATTGGGAAAAGATAGATACCGAACGTTTTAAAAGAATGTACCTCAATCCTCCTCGTGTAGCCAATGAAATGCTGACTCCTTATAAAAAGGTACTTCGCGAAGCGATTGAAAAAACTGTTTACCAGTCTGTTCCCGATAGCATGAAGCGTGATCCTAAGGTATTAATAGAATGGTGTAGAAAAGAAATTAAAATCAATAATGAATTGAATTCCCAACAGATTCCGATCTCTCCGATGGGTGTGTGGAAAGCACGGGTGGCTGATGAAAAGTCACGTGATATTTTCTTTGTAGCAGCTTGCCGGAGCATGGGATGGGCGCCTGCCCGGATTGATGAAGTGACCGGAAAGGTACAGGTCTTAAATAAAGAATTTGCTCCGGAAGATGTCGATTTCGAGACAGCAGAATCCGCATTGTCCCAAAAAGGAGTATTGAAAGCTACCTATACGCCTATCCGTTCATTAGATAATCCTAAATATTATTCGCATTTCACTCTTTCCAAGTTTAAAGACGGTACCTTCCAGTTGTTGAATTATGACGAAGGAGAGACAGATATGGGGGATGGGACTACATGGCATAATTTATTAAGATATGGGAGAGAGTTTGATGAAGGCTATTATATGATGGTGACCGGAACCCGTCTGGCAAGTGGCGCAGTGCTTTCCAACATTACGTTTTTTACGATAGAACCGGGTAAGACAACGACAGTTGATCTTGTGATGCGTGAAAGCAAAGATCAGGTACAGGTGATCGGCAATTTTAATTCAGAAGCTGTCTATCGTCCGGTTGGTGACACCGGGCTGCAAAGTATTTTGCAAACCTGCGGTCGTGGCTATTTTGTGGTGGCTGTTCTCGGGGCAGGGCAGGAACCTACCAATCATGCGTTAAGAGACATAGCCGCTCTAGGCAATGATTTTGAACAGTGGGGGCGTAAGATGGTCTTTCTTTTCCCTTCGGAAGAACAATACAAGAAATTTAATGCTGACGAATTCAAGGGACTTCCGTCTACCATCACTTACGGTATTGATACTGATGACAGCATTCGGAAAGAAATTGTGGCAGCTATGAACTTGAACAATTCCATCCTGCCGGTCTTTATTATTGCCGACACATTTAATAGGATAGTCTTTGTTTCTCAAGGATATACAATCGGTTTAGGGGAACAATTGATGAAAGTTGTACATGGATTATAGGAAAGAGGCTGTATGAATAATCGTTAATTCTTGCTCTTAATATGCTTTTTTCGGAAAAGAATGATTACGTTTGCAGCAAATTATGACTAAGTATATTTTTTGCATATTAGCATGCGCATTTCTGGTATTGGGATTTAGTAATGTTTCCGATAAAGATTTGCAGGGATTTCAGAAAGAAACTGAAATCCGGGTTAATGATATGCAATATAAAGTAGAGTCATGTTGTTGTGTCTCTTCTGCCGGCTTCGATAAGTCAAGTAAAAAATCGCATTCGCAGTTTGTTGATGAGACATCCAATTGTAAAGTCAGTGACTGCATTTTTGATAATATCTCTTTTCCGAGAAGCATTGTTCCTTTCAAGAACTTGAAGTTCAATACAAATACTGTGATTATACAGATATTGAGCTCTCTGAATGTTCAGCTTCCGGAGAATCGTTTGGGTCATACCGACCTTGATGTCAATTACACTAAATATTCGTGTAAGTATTACGTCTACACATTGGCGCATATTCTCATTTAGACAATATTCTTTTCTTTTGGTTGGGTGAGGTGTGTCTTATTCTGATACCTCTCTGCCACTCTTTCCTTTATTTTTATTATTATCTATTTTATTCATGTCAACATGGAAAACAAAGAATGTATTTCCTGTGACTTGGAACAAAAGACGGGTATTGATGTGTCTTATTGCTACCAGTGTGGCAAATGTACGGCCGGATGTGTGTTATCAGAGGAGATGGATTATGCTCCCAGCTATATTCTCCGGTTGTTGCAGACAAAAAATGCTCAAAATGACCGTCGCGTGTTAAGTTCCAATGCCATTTGGATTTGCTTGAATTGCGAAAACTGTATTGCCCGGTGTCCCAAAGAAATAAACATTCCTGAAGTGATGGACTATCTGCGTGAGAAATCCCGTCAAGAAGGATGCATTAGTAAAGAGTCACGCCCTGTTGTAGCTTTCCATTCCGCTTTTCTCGAATCAGTAAAAAGAACAGGAAGACTCTACGAGGTTGGATTGGTTGCAGGTTTTAAAGCCCGTACCTTACGTTTGACACAGGATTTGAATGTGGCTCCTGTTATGTTCGTCAAAGGGAAGCTCAACCTTCTTCCGGAACGGGTAAAAGATGAGAATATGATCAAAAAGATATTTGCACAAACCATTGAAAAGACTCAAAAGTAACTATGAGAATCGGTTTCTATCCGGGATGTTCGCTAAATGGAACTTCTCGTGAATATAATGAATCAGTCAAAGCACTGGCACAGGCGATGGGACTCGAACTGATCGAGTTGAAAGACTGGAACTGTTGCGGTGCAACGGCTGCTCACTCCATGAGCAAACAATTGTCTCTTGCCTTACCTACCCGTGTGTTGGCTTTGGCAGAACAACAGGGATTTCAAGAAATCGTTGTCCCCTGCGCTTCCTGTTACAATCGGTTGAGTGTGGCTCAATACGAATTAATGCACAATGAAGCATTGAAGGATGAAATACTGACTACAGTTGGAATGCGCTACCTCGGTCATGTGAAAATATTGAATGTCATCCAGATGATAGAGAAATATATGCTGGATGCATTAAAAGAGAAAATAGTACGTCCTTTTGCTCATCAAGTGGCTTGTTACTATGGCTGCTTGCTGGTGCGTCCCCATAAAATATTAAACTTCGACCGTTTGGAAGATCCGCAAAGCATGGACAAAATCATGTCTCTGATTGGTGCCACTCCTATTGACTGGGCTTTCAAAACGGAGTGTTGCGGTGCGGGCTTGTCCGTTTCTCGCACAGACCTTGTAGGACGTCTCTCGGGAAATATTCTGAAAGATGCTGACGACCGGGGAGCGGAAGCCGTGATTGTGGCTTGTCCGATGTGTCATTCTAATTTGGATATGCGTCGCCCTGCTATCAACCACTATCTGGCAAAACCTGTTACCATACCGGTTCTTTATATCACACAGGCTATCGGACTGGCTGTCGGACTGACTCCCAAGGAATTGGGACTGGGACGTCATTTTGTAGCTGTAAATTTGAAGGAGGCGGAAGTATGTCTAAAATAGGAGTTTTTATCTGCCATTGCGGTGAAAATATCAGTGCAACTGTCGACTGCGAAAAAGTGGCCGAGGCGGCAAAAGAAATGGAAGGCGTTGCCTATGCCATCGATTATAAATATATGTGTTCCGATCCGGGACAGACATTGATTAAGAACGCCATTAAAGAATATGGATTGGATGGCGTTGTCGTTGCTGCCTGTTCTCCGCGAATGCATGAACCTACCTTTCGGAGGGCATGTGCGGAAGCCGGATTGAATCCTTATCTGTGCGAGATAGCTAATATTCGTGAGCATTGCTCTTGGGTACATGAGAAAGGGGAGGCAACTACCCGTAAGGCTGTCGATATTGTCAAAAGTCTGGTTGAAAAAGTAAAGCGGAATCATCCTTTGGTCCCCATTCAGGTTCCTATCACCAAAAAAGCACTGGTGATTGGAGGAGGAATTGCCGGAATTCAGGCAAGTCTGGACATCGCCAATTGCGGACATCGGGTCATTCTGGTAGAGAAAGAACCGTCTATCGGCGGACATATGTCACAGCTTTCGGAAACTTTTCCTACATTAGACTGTTCGCAGTGTATTCTTACTCCCCGAATGGTGGAAGTAGCGCAGCATCCGAATATCACTCTTTATACGTATGCCGAACTGGAGCATGTGGAAGGCTTTATCGGTAATTTTAAAGCCAGTATACGCCTGAAAGCGAAGAGCATTGATGAGAAATTATGTACCGGTTGCGGACTTTGTACGACTAAATGTCCCAACAAGAAGATACCGAGCGAATTTAATGCCGGTTTGGGAATGCGTACAGCTATTTATGTTCCTTTTCCGCAAGCAGTGCCCAATAAACCGGTGATTGATAAAGAACATTGTACCCATTATCGCAATGGTAAATGCGGAGTTTGTGAAAAGCTATGTCCTACGGGGGGCTATCCGTTTCGGACAGGAGGATCGTATTATCACTGAAGAAGTCGGAGCAATTGTAGTGACTACGGGATTCAATGTATTAAATACCGACTTCTTCCCCGAATATGGATATGGAAAATACAAAGATGTCATTACCGGATTGCAGTTTGAGCGTCTGGCATCGGCTTCCGGTCCTACATTCGGAGAGATTCGCCGTCCGTCTGACGGACAGATTCCTCAAAAGATTGTATTTGTAGCCTGTGCCGGTTCCCGTGATCCGGCCAAAGGAATTCCTTATTGCTCTAAGATATGCTGTATGTACACTGCCAAACATGCGATGCTTTATCAGCACAAGGTACATGGTGGCGAATCGTACGTGTTCTACATGGATATTCGTGCCGGAGGAAAGAATTATGAAGAATTTGTGCGCCGTGCCATTGAAGAGGATGGAGTGAATTACGTCCGTGGTCGCGTCGCCCGCATATATGAGAAGAACGGTAAATTGATTGTTAAAGGAGTAGACACCCTGTTGGGAGCATCACCTGTCGAGATAGAAGCTGACATGGTAGTGCTTGCCACA
Source organism: Bacteroides sp. BFG-637 (assembly GCF_024793605.1). NCBI lineage: Bacteria > Pseudomonadati > Bacteroidota > Bacteroidia > Bacteroidales > Bacteroidaceae > Bacteroides > Bacteroides sp. BFG-637. The sequence continues at coordinate 3,520,358 of NZ_JANUPD010000002.1, forward strand.
GCGGGAGTCGCCAACAAGGGAGCGGAAGAACTGGCGCAGAAGATGCACATTTCCTATGACCCTTATCAGTTCTTTGCCGAATCTCACCCCAAACTGAAACCGGTGGAAACGAATACAGCCGGAATCTATCTGGCAGGAGCCTGTCAGGCACCGAAAGATATTCCCGAAACAGTGGGAATGGCTTCGGGAGCCGCTGTGAAAGTAGCAGGATTGTTTTCACAGGCAAATCTGGTTCGTGAGCCGTTGATAGCCGTTGTCAATCGTACTGCCCCTCCGTTATTCAGTACTTGCGTAGGATGCTTCATGTGTCAGACAGCTTGTCCTTATCAGGCCATCGAACGTGAAGAAATAAAAGACAGGAATGGAAATGTAATAAAGACAGTTGCTAAAGTAAATCCCGGACTTTGTCAGGGTTGTGGTACCTGTGTTGCTTTCTGCCGTTCCAAATCTATTGATATACAAGGATATTCCAATGAACAGGTCTATGCCGAAGTGATGGCATTGCTGAACCATTAAAAAGAGAGTAAGCTATGAACGAAAATAAGATCGAGAATAATCAGGAATTTGAACCGCGCATTGTAGCTTTTGTCTGTAATTGGTGCACGTATGCCGGGGCAGACCTGACAGGTACGAGCAGGTTGAAGTATGCGACTAATGTAGAAATTGTCCGCTTCCCCTGTACAGGAAGAATTGACTTTATGTTACTGTTGAAAGCCTTTGCCGGAGGTGCTGATGGAATTATCGTTTCAGGTTGTCATCCGAATGACTGTCATTATACATCCGGAAACTTCCACGCACGTCGTCGTTGGATTGTATTCCGCGGACTGCTCGACTTCTTGGGAATTGATGTACGTCGTATCCGTTATTCATGGGTGTCGGCGGCGGAGGGAGCCAAGTGGGCTGATCTGGTGAATGAAACAGTTGCCGGAATCCGTGAACTGGGACCTTATCTGGAGTATCAGAAAGCTTCGGACTATTTGGAAAAGGAGGCTATCTATGAGTAAACTGACAGAAAAAGCAGTTGCTTTGTTACAAGAAGGAGAAGTGAATCTTGTGATAGGCTATGAAGAAGGAAATCACGGAACACGTCCTCTCTTTTGCCGGCAGGCAGAAAATGCCGACAGACTGATACTGGACGACCGTTGCACGAATAATATCGCAGTCTATCTGACAAAACGGGAATTAACAGGAACAGGCAAAGTGGCTATAACAGCTGCGGTTCCGGCATTACGGACGATTGTTCAATTGGCATTCGAAAACCAGTTGAAAGAAGATAATCTTCTGGTACTGACCGTTGACGGACATGGAGAACTTATCCAGTTTAAAGGATTCGATGAAATAAAAACATATCTGGCAGACTTTCCCTTGACTATTAGTGAGGAGAATCTTCAACTGATTGATCGTCTGAAAAAGATGAGTCGTGAAGAGCGGTGGAAATATTGGATGGGGGAAATGTCGAAATGCATCAAATGTTATGCTTGCCGGGCTGCCTGTCCGTTGTGTTATTGCAGCCGGTGTATTGTGGAGGTCAATTGTCCACAGTGGGTACAACCCTGGTCTGCTCCGCTGACAAATATGGAATGGCAGATTAACCGCGTGATGCACATGGCAGGACGCTGCATTGGTTGTGGCGCTTGTAAGCAAGCCTGTCCGGTGGGTATTCCTCTTCATTTGATGACACAAAGTATGATGGAAGACATTCAGGGCGAGTTCGGGGTTGCTCCCGGTGCTATCAATCCTGCGGGAAATGTACTTTCTACCTTCAAGGCAGAAGATAAAGAGAACTTTATACATTAAAAGAAAGTAATGGAAAATCTACATATCAGTAAAAGCAGTCTGCAAGAATGGTTTCACCAGATGGTGAAAAAGGAAATGCATATTTTTGCTCCTGTGCATTCAGGAGATAAAGTAGACTTCAAAAGAGTGACTTCTTACGATGAGGTAGCGACGGACTATGTGCAGACTACCCAGTCGGCTAAACGCTTTGCGTTCCCGAAAACAGAAGTGCTGTTCTCTTATCAGAAAGACAGGAAAGAAGCTACTTTGCAGGAAGCGGATATTAATGCAATTCCCGAAACGATTCTCTGGAAAATCCGTCCTTGTGATGCGGCAGGGTTTGCACCCCTTTCCGGTATTTTTAATTGGGATTATAAAGATAAACTATATAATGCCCGGCGGGAGAAAATGACATTAATCAGCTTCAGTTGTGCACAATGCGATGAATCATGTTTCTGTACTTCCGTTCACGGGGGGCCCGGTAATACTGCCGGCAGTGATATCCAGATTACGGAGTTGCCGGATCAGAGTGCATTGGTGGAAGTCTTGACAGCAAAAGGCAAAGCATTAGTTAAATTCTTTGTGAAAGAATATACACCTGCCGAAGAAATAGATAAGGAACAATATCTGGCATCCGTTCCCATTCGTTTCAATGTTGATAATGTACGGGAGAAGTTGGCGGGAGCATTCGACAGTCCTGTTTGGAAACAACAGTCCGAACGCTGTTTGGGATGTGGCGCATGCGCTTATGTTTGTCCAACCTGTGCCTGTTTTGATATTCAGGAAGATGCCAAAGGTTCGTCCGGTCATCGTGTCCGTTGTTGGGATTCTTGCGGCTTTTCGCTGTTTACCCTCCATACGTCAGGACATAATCCGCGTCCGACACAAAGCGCCCGTTGGCGTCAGCGCATTTTGCATAAGTTCTCCTATATGCCTGAACGGATACAGGAAACCGGTTGTACCGGATGCGGACGTTGTTCACGTGCCTGCCCGGTAGATATGAATATACTTGAACACTTAATATCGATATCAAGCCATGAATGAGCAGTCGAATATATATCTTCCGCACCTGATGGTGATTGAGAAGATAACCCATGAAGCTCCGGGAGTGAAGACTTTCCGGTTAAGATTTAAAGACGAGAAGGAAGGAGAAGCCTTTCACTTCAAAGCCGGACAGTTCGGTGAATACTCTGCGTTTGGTGAAGGAGAGTCAACTTTCTGTATTGCTTCGTCGCCTACTCGTAAAGGATATATCGAGTGTACATTCCGCCAGGCAGGACGGGTGACTACCGGACTTGCCAAACTGGAAGAAGGAGCTACCGTCGGTTTTCGCGGACCTTTCGGAAACACATTTCCGTTGGACGAGTGGAAAGGAAAGAATCTGTTGTTCGTTGCAGGTGGTATAGCACTTCCGCCGATGCGTTGCGTCATCTGGAATGCATTGGACAGGCGGGAAGATTTTAAAGATATAACGATTGTTTACGGAGCCAAGTCTGTTAACGACCTGGTATATAAAGAAGAGCTGAAAGAATGGGAAAACCGTCCGGATGTCAATCTGATAACTACGGTTGATCCCGGGGGGAGACTCCCGACTGGACAGGAAAAGTCGGTTTTGTACCTTCGGTGCTTGAGGCTGCTGCACCCGCCAGTGCAGATACTGTGGCAATAGTTTGCGGACCTCCGGTGATGATAAAGTTCACTTTTCCTGTATTGGAGAAGTTAGGCTTTGCCGATGAGAATATTTATACCACCCTGGAGAACCGGATGAAATGTGGTGTTGGAAAATGTGGACGGTGTAATGTCGGGAAGTTGTATGTCTGTAAAGACGGTCCCGTATTTACCAAAGCCCAGTTGAATGATATACCTCCTGAATACTAATGATAAGGTGTTTAAGGATTAAAATATTGTGTTTTCCGTTGTGAAACGGGAGTTACGTCGTATAAAAGCAAGGATATATACCGAAGTGATTTCAGGCAAATAATATCCGCCGATTGTTTTTATATGGTGATGAGGAATGCCCAGTGGGATTAACTTTCATGTGTGTCTAAATTTTATAATGGTTTCACCATTGGGCGCCTCTTCTTTATTTTGAATATGATTGTACAACCTAATTTTTATATTACTATGATTCATTTATTACTATCTACTCTTGCGATGATGGGGCTTACTTTCCTCATCGGTTTTTTTGTCGCTGCGGTCATCAAGTTGATTGCCTATGCGGCTGATTCATTTGATTTTTATAGTTCCCACCGTTTGGAGCTACTCCGGCTACGACGCTGGCGGCAGCATCGGCAGAAGGTGGAAAGATTAGTCCGGCAAATACCTATTGTAGATGAAGATGCTTTAGGAGATTCTCGTGAAGACTATAGTAGGGGGATTGACAGGAACTTTACTGGTTATCCCGGCTATTATCATGGAGTGAGTCCGGGAGCTTCGGAAAATAATCTGGTTAATTATTATTATTCGCAGGATACCCGTGAATTTTTTCTTCGGGAAGAAGAGCAGGTACATGCCAATAAGAAGAACTCAAAGAAACTGACTAACAACAAACAATGAAAGAAAACTAATTTATGGAAAATATAGATTTTGCTACCTTATTTCAAGGTATTGGTACAATGATGGCAAGCGGATGGGTGCTTGCTTCTGCAAGAGTTTTTCTGGTACTTCTCGGTCTGTTACTGATCTATTTGGGCTGGAAAGGTATCCTCGAACCTATGGTGATGATTCCGATGGGACTCGGAATGGTGGCTATCAACTGCGGAACACTGATGATGCCCGACGGCACACTAGGTAACCTCTTTCTCGATCCGATGCTTTCAGATACGGATCAATTAATGAATACCATGCAGATAGATTTCCTGCAACCTGTTTACACCCTGACGTTTAGTAATGGGCTCATAGCCTGCTTTGTCTTTATGGGTATCGGGGCGCTTCTGGATGTCGGATTCTTGCTTCAGAAACCATTTGCAAGTATATTCCTTGCTCTGTGTGCAGAACTGGGTACTTTCCTGACGGTTCCTATTGCTTCCGCTCTCGGCCTGACTCTCAAAGAAAGTGCATCAGTGGCGATGGTAGGTGGAGCAGACGGACCGATGGTCTTGTTTACTTCACTGGCATTGGCAAAGCATTTGTTTGTGCCTATTACGGTGGTTGCCTATCTTTATTTAGGATTGACATATGGAGGCTATCCTTACCTTGTGAAGCTGTTGGTTCCCAAACGTTTCCGTGCTATTAAGATGGTGACAAAGAAAGCTCCGAAGAATTACGATGCTAAAGTAAAACTGGCTTTCTCTGCTGTTCTTTGTGCTATTCTCTGTTTCTTATTCCCGGTAGCTTCTCCTTTGTTTTTCTCTTTGTTCCTGGGGGTTGCTGTTCGTGAGTCGGGTATGAAACACATCTATGATTTTGTGAGCGGTCCGTTGCTTTATGGATCGACTTTTATGTTGGGCGTGTTGCTGGGTGTACTTTGTGATGCACATCTGCTGCTCGATCCGAAGATATTGAAACTATTAGTATTAGGCATTGTAGCATTATTACTTTCCGGTATCGGAGGAATAATCGGAGGATATATCATGTATATTATTAAACGGGGTAATTACAATCCGGTCATCGGTATTGCAGCAGTTAGCTGTGTGCCGACTACCGCAAAGGTTGCACAAAAGATTGTAAGCAAAGATAATCCGGACTCATTCGTCTTGGGAGATGCCTTGGGAGCTAATATCTCGGGAGTAATTACTTCGGCTATTATTACAGGTATTTATATTACGGTGATTCCTTATTTATAAATAAAGGTATAGCAGTTTTTCTTGATACCGCTGGTGGTAATGCAAAACAGAAATGGTGAACAAAAGGTTTAAAGCTGTATGTTCACCATTTCTTAGTATATAGTAGAGAGGCGATAATTTACATTCCTTTATATAAAGCCTCCACTGTCTCTTTGACTCTTCGCACGGAAGTCACATTTCGTTCGTACTCGTTGATATGTACTGTTCCTCCCATTGATACAACTTCATTTCTGAATTTCATTTCACTTTGAATACTTTCACGTGCCGAGAAATGAAACTCATTGATTCCGGTTCCTGCCGCAATCCGCGCAATATTATTTTCATTTACTCCACAGCCGGCAAGTAACGTAATTCTTCCCGCAGCCAGTCCTTGCAATTCTTTTAAAAGACCGATACCTTGTTCAGCCGTAGGTTGCTGACCGGAAGTCAGAATACGGTTGCATCCCAGCTCGATGATCTCCTCCAATGCTTTTTGAGGATTACGACATACGTCGAATGCCCGGTGGAAGGTGACTGACAGCCCTTTAGAGGCTTCCATTAGAATCTGCATTGATGTTAAGTCTACTTCGCCGTCTGCTGTCAGGCAACCGAATACAACTCCGTCCGCTCCCAATTTTCGTGCGATTTCGATGTCTTTCAGCATTGTTCTGATTTCCATCTCCGAATAAAGAAAATCTCCTCCACGTGGCCGGATAATAACATGCAGGCGGGTATGAGCCAATACTTCTCTTGCAATGGCTATTTCACCATAGGAAGGGGTTGTCCCGCCTTCCGGTATTCCGGCACATAATTCCACGCGGTTGGCACCACCTTCCTGTGCAGCCAGACAGCTTTCCACTGAATTGGTACAAATCTCAATTTGATACTCTTCCATAGTCGTGTACTAAAAAAGGGCGAATTTCTTCGCCCTTATATGAATCTTCTTTTGAATAGTTGCTTTATTTAGCGAAACTAACCGCACGTGTTTCACGAATGACGGTAATTTTCACTTGTCCCGGATAAGTCATTTCATCCTGGATCTTCTTAGCGATTTCGCCTGACAGGCTTTCTGTCTGCTTGTCGTCAATCTTATCCGCACCAACGATCACGCGGAGTTCGCGTCCTGCCTGGATAGCATAAGTCTTTGTTACACCCGGATAAGCCATTGCCAATTGTTCGAGATCGTTCAGACGCTTGATGTAAGCCTCTACGATTTCGCGACGTGCACCCGGACGTGCACCGGAGATGGCGTCACATACCTGTACGATAGGAGCCAGTAAGCTGGTCATTTCCGTCTCGTCGTGGTGAGCACCGATAGCGTTGCAGATATCCGGTTTTTCTTTGTATTTCTCGGCAAGTTTCATACCCAGCAATGCGTGCGGCAATTCCGGTTCTTCATCAGGCACTTTACCGATATCATGCAGCAAACCTGCACGTTTCGCTTTCTTCGGGTTCAATCCCAGTTCAGATGCCATCACTGCACAAAGATTGGCTGTTTCACGTGCATGCTGCAACAAGTTCTGACCATAAGAAGAACGATATTTCATCTTACCGATGATACGGATCAATTCAGGATGCAGACCATGGATACCCAAGTCGATGGTTGTGCGTTTACCGGTTTCGATAATTTCTTCTTCCACCTGTTTGCGAACTTTAGCTACCACTTCCTCGATACGGGCCGGATGGATACGTCCGTCGGTCACAAGCTGATGCAGTGCCAAGCGGGCAATTTCACGGCGAACCGGGTCGAAAGCAGAAAGAACGATTGCTTCCGGAGTGTCGTCAACAACGATTTCAACGCCGGTAGCAGCTTCCAAAGCACGGATATTACGTCCTTCACGTCCGATAATACGTCCTTTGATTTCATCTGATTCAATATGGAATACCGTAACAGAGTTTTCGATGGCAGTTTCCGTAGCTACCCGTTGGATAGACTGGATAACGATCCGTTTCGCTTCTTTGCTGGCAGTTAACTTGGCATCATCCATAATGTCGTTGATGAATGATTGTGCCTGCGTTTTAGCTTCTTCTTTCAGTGATTCTACCAAACGTTCTTTAGCTTCCTCGGCAGACAATCCGGAGATTGCTTCCAGTTTCTCGATTTCCTGTTGTTGCAGTCTGTCGAGTTCATCTTTTTTCTTATCGACAATGACAAGTTGCGCTTCCAGATTCTCTTTTACAGCTTCGGCTTCCATCTTTTTACGTTGGATTTCTTCCTGACGCTGGCTAAGAACCATTTCGCGTTGTTTCAGTTTGTTTTCCGCTTGCTGAATCTTCTGATTCCGCAATGCTACCTCCTTTTCAAGATCTGCTTTTTTATTCAGGAATTTCTCCTTTACTTCAAGCAGCTTGTTTTTCTTAATTACTTCCGCTTCCGTCTCCGCTTCTTTCAGGACATTATCGTATTTGGATTTCAGTACATACCGGAATAGTATATATGAAAGGATTCCTCCTACGATGAAGCAGGCAATTGCTGTTGCTATTATTGCTATCATTCTACATTTAATTTAAGTATATAAATAAAAACGCACCGCCAAATATCAAAGCATATACTTTTGCTTGGATATTGTGCAGTGCGTGGTTGTTTTATCTCTTATCAGTGAATAGCCGGTCAGGATTCATTCCTCCTTAAAATAATCCTCCAGCAATTCTGTCAGTTCTTTTACCTTCTCCACATAGGGGCTGGTATCATTACGTTGCATCAATTGCAGTCTCTCTAACGAGAACTGATAGGCTACCATGGCAATAATTTTCTCCGGTTCCAGGTTCTTATAAACCTCCCGATACTTATTAAGCCTGATATTTACCTGCTTGGCGGCTTCCCGTACCATTTCTTCTTCCTCACGGTTGATGGTTAGCGGATAGTTTGAATCTGCTATCTGCAGGTTTATCTTTATTTTATCGTTCATACATCTTCTTCTTATTCATTCAACAAAGCGATGCATTTATCGACTTCACGCACTAATTTTGACAATCGCAGCTTCGTCTCTTTTACGTCGCTGCCGTTAAGGCTGATTGCCGTAGCTGTTTTTAGGTTTGTATAGCTGACTTCCAATTCATTGTATTGAGCTTGTACCTTCTCGTTTTTCAGCTTTTCATTATCGAGAAGCTTCTTCAACTCGGCATTTTCACGCTTTAGTTCATCGTGTAAATAAATCAAATGCCGGAGTTGCGTTTCAAAGGAATTCAATAACTTTTTTTCTTCTTCTGTCATCACTACACCAAAATTGTACACAAAAATACGATTAACTCTGATATTACAAAAACTTTTTATGAGAAAATGTTCTTTTTAGCCTAAATTAGCCATGAACGGAGGGGAAAGTAGAGTATTGCATAGGAAGTAAGTGCCGACTGCTTTTATAATATAAGGTATATATAAGTATGTGTTCATAATTAGTCTATATAATAATTTAGGCACGGATTACACGGATTAACGCGGTTGCTTCGCGGCAATGACAACACTAAAGACCGTGTAATCCGTGTTATCCGTGCCTGAAAAAATAGAGATTGATTGGTAATCTCTCTATTTACAGCTCAAACCGGCTCTTTTCCCAGCATTTTGAACAATTTTTGTCCTTTATTGATTTGTCATTTTCCTTCTTTGCTGATAAATACCAGTATGTTTGCGTACCGAACTGACGGGCTCAAATTATAAACATAAACATTTGTATTATCTAACCATGAAAAAGTATTATTTACTATCTCTTGTGGCAGCTTCTTTGATGGGAGCAACTTGTATTCAATGTACTTCTCCGAAACAAAAAAGTGGTGAGAATGCTCTTCCGCAGAAGAGTGAATTGTTTGCAAAATTACCGGATTGTTGTCCGACTCCGGATGGAATGGCTATCGCTCCTAATGGAGATTTGATTCTGGCCTGTCCGAATTTTGCAGATATCACGCAGCCTGCTTGTCTGATGCGCATCACTAAAAATGGCGAGATTGCGAAATGGATGGATGTTCCGGTGTTGGAAGAAACCGGCTGGGCTTCTCCGATGGGGATTGCCTTTAATGAAGAGGGTGATCTGTTTATTTGCGACAATCAGGGTTGGAGCGGAACAGAGAAAGCACAGAATAAAGGACGTGTTCTTCGTCTGAAGTTTGAAAACGACCAATTAAAGGAAACAATCACTGTGGCATCCGGTATGGAGCATCCTAACGGACTGCGTATCCGTAACGGGAAATTGTACGTCACCCAGAGTTCATTATCACAGATAAAAGATCCTTCGGGATTGTTGGTCAGCGGGGTATATTGCTTTGATATGAATGACCGTGATGTGGCAGTGACTAATACATTAGAAGATAAAAACCTTATTACCACCGTTATCACAAAGAACCCGGAAGTGCAATATGGACTGGATGGAATTGTTTTCAACGAAGCGGGCGACCTCTTTGTAGGGAACTTCGGTGATGGAGCTGTTCATCGCATAAAGATGGATGTGGAAGGGAATGTACTTAGTAATGATGTATGGGCGCAAGATACCACCCAGTTACGTACCACGGACGGAATGTGTATAGACGATAAAGGTAATATCTGGGTAGCGGATTTCTCGGCAAATGCAGTTGCACGTATTGATAAAGACGGAAAAATTCAGCGTATTGCTCAAAGTCCTGACTGTGACGGAAGCGACGGAGGTCTGGATCAGCCGGGTGAACCTATCGTATGGAACGGACAGGTGATTGTATCCTGCTTCGACTTGGTGACCGGACCGGATAAGGTAAACACGAAACACGACAAGCCTTTCACACTGGCTAAGTTGTCTTTGGAATAAATAAACAACCCCGAACTACTATTATAAACCTAAAAAACACATTATCAATTATATGAAACAATATCTATCGACCTTTGCCGGCTCTGCTATCTGTGGCGGATTTGCGTTTGGCATTTGGCCGGAACTTTGGAAGACATACGGTCTGATGGGAGGCTGGTTGGCAGCCACACTGATTATCGGCATTATGTGGTATATGAACCATTATCATGGAGCTATTCTGAATCCTCCGGGAAAAATATGGCTGGATCAGGGCTGGTGTATCGGTTCTGCCGGGATTGCCTGGGGAATTGTCCGCTTTCAAGGCGACATCACCAATTTCTTTTATGCAGTGCCTACCTTAATCTGTTGTCTGATAGGAGGTGCCTTGGCAGGAATATTAGTATGGAAAATCCGTTCGTGCGATTGTGCCCGGAAGATAAACTAAGGAGGAAAGAACAATGAGCGAATGGTTACAGACTTATAATGAATTCTTCGGCATGCATCATGCCGGAATCATCACATCTATTTTCGGAGCTTTTGCCGTCACCTTTACCGTGTTGATGAGTTGGCCTAAATTAGTAAAGGACTTTGGTCCGATAGGTGGATTTATGGCGGCCGCCCTTATTATCGGTACTTTTTGGATAGTCAATCACAAACTGCCCGGATTTGGTTTTTCCACCGGACTCTTAAATGATGCTGAAGGTCTGCCGATGCAATTCAGTTTGATTCATCAGGGAAATCGCGGCAGTGCTCCCTGGGTAGATATGGGATGGGCGATTGCGATGGGCTTCATTCTGGCCGATGTACTTTGCGCACCGAAAGGCACGCGTGGGGGACTAATGAAAGAAGCATTTCCCCGTTGGCTGGTGATTATCCTGGGCGGTATCGTCGGTGGTATTTTCGTCGGACTTACCGGATACACGAATGCGGCACTCTGAATCAATTAACTGAAAAGAAGAAAGAACATATATGTATATATTAGCACATGACTTGGGTACCAGCGGTAATAAAGCAACCTTATTCGACGAATCGGGATTGTTGATTGCTTCACGTACAGCCGCATACCCTACAGATTACGCTTCCGGCAACCGGGCGGAACAGAATCCGCTCCATTGGTGGAAAGCGATTGTAGATACCACGCAGACACTTCTCCAACTGGTATCTCCCAATGATATTGCCGGTGTGGCACTTAGCGGACAAATGATGGGTTGTCTTTGTGTGGATAAAAACGGTCACCCGCTTCGTCCTCACATGCTTTATTGCGACCAGCGTTCGCAGGAAGAAGAGACTATTCTTTCCGAAAAGATAGACCCGCTTCATTTCTATGAAATCACGGGACACCGGATCAGCGCTTCCTATTCCATCGAGAAACTGATGTGGGTAAAGAAGCACGAACCGGAAATCTTTGCACAGACAGCCAAGATATTGAATGCCAAGGATTATATCAACTTCCGCCTCTGCGGCACTCTAGCCACAGATCCCTCGGATGCTTCGGGTACCAATGCATACGACCTGAACCGTTGGCAATGGAGTGAAGAAATCATAGAAGCTGCCGGACTCGATCTTTCCTTATTCCCGGAAGTCCGTTCGTCTATTGACGTGATCGGTGAAGTGACCAACGAAGCTGCCCGTGAAACAGGACTGCTTGCCGGAACACCCGTAATCTGTGGTGGAGGCGATGGTAGTTGTGCCGGAGTAGGCGTCGGCTGTGTGGCTCCGGGTAGCGCATACAACTATCTGGGGTCTTCCTCTTGGGTAGCTCTGACAGTAGAAAAGCCGATTGTAGACGAACAACGCCGCACCATGAATTGGGCGCACGTAGTGCCGGGCATGCTGCATCCGTCGGGAACGATGCAGGCGGCAGGCTCTTCCTACAACTGGATGATTAACCAACTCTGCCAGCACGAGCAGGCATTGGCTGCTCAACTCGGACGTAGCGTGTTCGAACTGATTGACGAACAGATCCTTTCCTCTCCGATAGGAGCCAATAAACTCCTATTCTTACCTTATATGCTTGGTGAACGTACTCCCCGTTGGAATGTAGATGCCAAAGGAGCATTTATCGGTCTGACGCTGGGGCATACACATGGTGATATGCTACGTGCTGTGATGGAGGGAATTACTCTCAATCTGGGATTTATCGTCAATATCTTCCGCAAACACGTTCCCATCGACCAGGTGACGGTGATTGGAGGATGTGCGCAAAACCCTGTATGGCGTCAGATGATGGCAGATATTTATCAGGCGGAAATCCGTGTACCTAATTATCTGGAAGAGGCTACTTCGATGGGAGCAGCTATTCTGGCAGGTATCGGTGCGGGAGTCTTTAAAGACTTCTCTGTGATAGACCGCTTTGTCCGTATTGAACAGACCGTGCAGCCGATTCAGGAAAACGTGAAGAAGTATGAGACTTGGATGCCTGTTTTTGATAAAGCTTATCACGCCTTGTGCGATATGTATACTGAAATTGCAAAAACTGAATTATAATCTGTATAAAACCTAATAATCGAATGAAAACAGTAATAGTGCCGGCTCCTGGCAAAATAGAAATACGACAGGTGGAAACTCCTGTTATCAATGCTTATCAGGCATTGGTGAAAACGGAAATGGTCGCTTTGTGTAATGCGACTGACAGTAAACTGATAGCCGGAAAATTCCCCGGAGTGGATACTTATCCATTGGCTTTGGGGCATGAAAATGCCGGAATTGTAGTGGCTGTCGGTGAAAAAGTACGTAACTTTAAGGTAGGCGACCGTGCTATTGGCGGTCTTATTTCCGATTTTGGCGCGCAAGGTGTCAATAGCGGCTGGGGTGGTTTCAGCGAATATGTGGTAGTGAACGACTTTGAGGTACTGAAAGAAGAGGGACTGGCTACCCCCGAACAGGGATGCTGGGACAGTTTTGAGATTCAGAACACAGTTCCTTCTCATGTGCAACCGGAAGAAGCGGTCATCTCTTGTACCTGGCGCGAAGTGTTGGGAGCTTTCAAGGATTTCAATCTGACTCCGGGGAAAAAGGTGATTGTAGTAGGCTCCGGTCCTGTAGGATTGAGCTTTGTGAAGTTGGGTAAATTGTTCGGTCTGGGACAGATTGACATTGTCGATATGCTTCCCGCTAAACTGGAAGTTGCCCGCCGGATGGGAGCAGACAACGGATATACACCCGCCGAAATCAGTACTCCGGAATTTATTGCCGCGGCTAATCGCTCTTATGATGCTGTCATTGATGCGGTAGGACTGGATGTAGTCGTAAATTCCGTATTACCATTGGTGAAGATGGGTGGAGATGTGTGTGTCTATGGCGTTATGACTAAGAATCCAACCTTCGACTTATCGAAAGCTCCTTATAACTTCGACCTGCACATGCATCAATGGCCTACCCGTTCCGAAGAAAAGGCGGCAATGACCACATTGGCACAATGGATTGAAGAGGGCAGACTTTCTGCATCCGACTTTATCACGCATCGCTTTGCGATAGAAGAAATAGAAGAAGCCTTTGCTGCCGTGAAGCGGGGTGAAGTATTGAAATGCGTATTGATTTTTTAAGAAACTGTATATTTATAATAACTTATTAAACGACTCAAAATAATGGAAAAGAAGAATATAAACGAAGTGATTGCAGAATTATCAGTAGAGCAGTTGGCTGGTATGATCGACCATACATTCCTGAAACCTTTCGGTGATGCATCACCTATTGAGAAACTTTGTGCGGAAGCCCGTCAGTATCAGTTTGCAATGGTAGCCATCAATCCTGCGGAAGTAGAAATTTGTGTGAAGTTGCTTGAAGGATCAGGAGTGCGTGTAGGAGCCGCTATCGGTTTTCCGTTGGGACAGAACACTGTAGAGTGCAAAGCATTTGAAACCCGTGATGCCATTGCCAAAGGTGCTACTGAAATAGATACAGTCATCAATGTTCGTGCTTTACAGAAAGGACAGATTGAAATTGTAAAGAAAGAGATTGAAGACATGGTTTCTATCTGCAAACCTGCCGGTGTGATCTGTAAAGTCATTCTTGAAACTTGTTATCTGACGGATGAAGAGAAAGAAACCGTATGTCGTATAGCTAAAGAAGCCGGAGTGGATTTTGTGAAAACCTCTACCGGATTTGGTACAGCAGGAGCAACGGTGCAGGATGTAGCATTGATGCGTCGTGTGGTAGGACCTACTATCGGAGTGAAAGCAGCAGGTGGTATTCGCGATCTGGATTCTGCGTTGGCATTGATTCAGGCGGGCGCTACCCGTATTGGTACATCAAGCGGTATTCAGATTATAGAATCCTATAAGGAACTGAAGAAAGGTTTGTAATCGTTCTCTTTTCAGGAAGGTAAATTTAAGGTAAATAAGAAGATAAAATGATAAGATCGAAATTAATGAAGCTGTTGAAGTGTGGGATGGCATGCTGTGTGTTCCTCTCCATCGTAGCATGGCAGACGAAAGACACTTCCCTTCAGCCTACCGATGCGAAAGGTTTTATCGTCGAGATTCAGAAGAAATACGCGGAAATTCAGGCGATAAAACAGAAAGGTAATCAGGAAGAAACAGAAAACAAGATAAAAGCCGTGCACCGGAGATTGATGCGTGCCTATCCGGTCTATTACGATTGGTGGCTACAGGATGGAACAACGGGTGATGTAGACTGGTTTAACAAGAGTTTTAATCAGGAACTTTCCGTGCGTTTACAGAAGCTGAACATCAAAGCTGCCGTGACTAATGCTCCGGAAAGCATCGAATCAGCTTTCCTGTCTTATCTGAAAGCGTGTGAACAAAGACGTATCAAGCGTTTGGAAGCCTTCACTGCAGATAAACCGGAGATTGTTTTTACAAAGTACAGAACGTTGCGTCCCTCTTTCTTTGCTTATACCGAAGGAGTGTCGGATGCCCGTGCTGAATGCAACTACATTGCGGGCGGTGCGTTGGCGAAATTGAAGATGAATGGAATTTGGGCGGAAGTAGAAACCATGCTGACAGATGAAGAAGGAGTAGTGCGTGATCCGAATCTTCATTTTGATGGTCAGCATCTGCTTTTCTCCTGGAAGAAATCCCGCAAGGAAGATGACTTCCATCTGTATGAAATGGATTTAAAGACACGGGAAATCAAGCAGCTGACTTTCGGAAAAGGACATGCCGACATTGAAGGCATTTACTTGCCGGATGACAATATCCTGTTCAACTCTACCCGTTGCGGAAGTACGGTAGACTGCTGGTTTACAGAAGTCAGCAATATGTATCTCTGCGACAGGGAGGGGCGTTATATGCGTCAGGTCGGTTTCGACCAGGTGCATACGGTAACACCGACTTTGTTGGATGATGGTCGGGTGGTCTATACTCGCTGGGATTACAATGACCGCGGCCAGATATGGGCGCAGCCTTTGTTCCAAATGAATCCCGATGGAACAGGACAGGCTGAATATTACGGAATGAATAGCTGGTTTCCGACAACGGTGGCACAGATTCGTCAGATTCCCGGTACTCGTAAGTTGATGGGAGTTTTTATGGGTCACCATACTCCTCAACATGGCAAACTGGGTATCATAGATCCTGAAGCCGGACGTGATGAGAATGAAGGTGTTATGTTCGTAGCTCCGGTTCACAAACCGGAACCGGAACGTATTGACGGTTATGGAAAGTTTACCGATCAGTTCCAGCATCCTTTTCCATTGAGCGAGATGGAATTTTTAATATCGTATACTCCGTTGGGTTATTACGTCGGACATCCGATGGAATTTGGTGTTTATTGGATGAATGCGGACGGAGAACGTGAATTACTCGTATCCGACGCACGCATATCCTGCAACCAGCCTGTGTTGGTCGCTCCCCGTAAACGTCCGTTCCGCCGTTCATCTTCGGTAGATTATACAAAGAATGAAGGCGTATATTATATGCAGAATATCTACGAGGGTAATGGATTGAAAGGTGTGAAACCAGGAACTATCAAACAGTTGCGTGTGGTGGAAATCCAGTTCCGTGCAGCAGGTGTAGGTGAAGTGAACGGTAATGATAAAGGTGGAGGAGCTATCATGAGTTCTCCGGTAGGAGTGGGCAATGCCGCCTGGGATGTGAAGAGAGTGTTGGGAGTGACGGAAGTATATCCTGACGGTTCCGCATTCTTTAAAGTTCCTGCACGCCGGCCGCTTTATTTCCAGGCATTGGACGAAAACGGGCGTGTAGTGCAAACAATGCGTAGTTGGTCTACTTTGCAGCCGAACGAAGTGCAGAGTTGTGTAGGATGCCACGAACATAAGAACACGGTTCCCGTAGCAGGGCATCCGGTATCTATGGCAATGGACAAAGGTGTCAAAGTATTGGCTCCGGAAGATGAGATGGGCGAACGCAATTTCAGTTACCTGAAAGAAATTCAACCTATCTGGGACAGACATTGTATCTCTTGTCACGATGGAGTGAAGCAACCGATGAGCCTGAAAGGTGAATTGAAGGTAATGGATAAACAAAGTAAAAGAAAATATACCGATTCTTATTTGAGCCTGACGCATGCCACTAAGAAAAAAGACGAAGGAGCATGGCGAGGCAACGCACACCATCTGGAAGTAAACTGGATCAGCGCTTTGTCCGAACCTACGTTGCTGCCGCCTTATTTTGCAGGTTCCAACAAGAGTAATCTGATTAAACGTCTGGAAAGCGGACATGGAGGAACCAAACTGACTCCTCAGGAAATACGAAAAGTAGCTCTCTGGATTGACTTGCTTGTGCCCTTTATCGGAGACTACCGTGAAGCGAACAACTGGTCGCAAAAGGATCTCGACTTCTATAACTATTACGATAAGAAGCGGGAAGCAGCCCGTGCGGAAGATCAGGAGAATATTCGTCAATACATTCAATCCCTTCAAACTAAACAAGAGAAAAAATGAAAAAGAAGATATTGATACCTGTTGGTATGGCTGCCATATTTCTTTGTGCGGCTTGGCAAGAAGCGGAAACGACGGTTTCACCGGACCGTTTGTTTCTGGCAGACAATGGGAAATCCTTGTTTGTAACAAACAGGGCAGGCTGTGAACTCATCAAGATGTCGTCCGACGGACAGAAAATGGAAAAGAAAGTCTCTTTCTCGTCTCCTGTCAATGCCATGACGCAGGATGCGAATGGTAAACTCTGGGTAGTATGTGACGGAAACTACGGCACCATGTACGAACTGGATGGAAAGAAACTCTCCGTACAATCCAAAACAAAAAGCGGAGCTACTCCTTCGGACATTCTATATAATCCGTTGTCTAAATCTCTTTGGGTGACGCAGCGGTTCAACAACGAACTTTGGGAGATTGATCCGGCCACCCGTAAGGTGAAAACTAAAATAGCTGTCGGCCGCGAACCGGTGTCGATGGCTGCTTTTGCAGGTGATTCCTGTCTGCTGATAGCCAATAATCTGCCGGAAATGCCTTCTACGGCTTATCCGATTGCAGTACAGCTCGATATGGTAGATGTGCTTTCGAAAAAGGTTTCGGGACGTGTTATGTTGCCGAACGGTTCTACGGATGTGAAGTCGGTAGCGGTGGATGAGAATCATACTTTTGCGTATGTCACTCATTTAATCTCCCGCTATCAGTTGCCTACCAATCAGCTGGATAGAGGATGGATGGCTACAAATACATTATCCATCATTGATTTGAAGGCAAGAAAGTGGCTCACTTCCGTCATCTTGGACACTCCACAGAAAGGAGCAGCCAATCCGTGGTCGGTAATTGTTACCCCGGATGATAAGCAGATCATAGTAGCTGCTGCCGGTAGTCAGGAATTGGTGCGTATCGATCGCATTGCTTTGCATGAACGTCTTGGGAAAGCGAAACAAGGGGAAATGGTTACTCCTTCCATGAAAGCGTGGGGCAATATACCTAATGATGCGGGATTCTTGTATGGCATCCGTGACTTCATTCCTACACAGGGAAAAGGGCCGCGTTCGGTCGTAGCTACGGGAGGTAAAATTTATACTGCCAACTATTATACGTCGGAATTGGTGTCTATGGATTTGAACGGTAAGAATGTGCAGAAGCAGATTTTGGGTGTTCCATTGGCATTCACTAAAGTTGGTAAGGGAGATATGTACTTCCATGATGCAACCATTTGTTTCCAGAACTGGCAAAGTTGTGCAACCTGTCATCCGAATGATGCACGCATGGACGGGCTTAACTGGGACTTGCTGAATGATGGCATGGGTAATCCGAAGAATACGAAAACACTCTTGCTTTCCCATCAGACTCCGCCTTGTATGGCGACCGGTATTCGTAAAAATGCCGAAGTAGCCGTTCGTTCGGGAGTGAAATATATCCTGTTTATGGAGGGAAATGATGAGATCTACGAATCTATCGACGAATATCTGAAATCTCTGAAGCCTCTGCCAAGCCCTTATCTTGAGAATGGTAAACTTTCTGCGAAAGCGAAAAGAGGGAAGAAGATATTTGAAGAAAACTGCGCGAGTTGCCATTCCGGAGAATACTATACGGATCAGAAGCAATATAAAGTGGATTGGACTACCGGACCTGATAAAGGACTGGCTATGGACGTTCCTGCTCTGAATGAATGTTGGCGTACGGCTCCTTATCTGTATGACGGTCGTAGCTATTCGATGAAAGATATGTTAAAGGTACACGGACCTCATAAGCCTGTTTCTGATAAAGAACTGGAAGAGTTGGAGGAATATGTATTGTCTTTGTAATTTTGAATGATTAGTTATGACAAGAATATATAGTGCGATTTTGATATTTCTGTTCTCTGCATCTCTGTTGGCACAGACCCGGACGTTTGCAGGAACAGATTATTCACAGGGAATCGTCTTTGTGATGGAAAACAATCAGATTGTATGGCAGCACAAAGCTCCCGACTCTAATGATTTATGGGTATTGCCTAATGGCAATATCCTTTTCACCACTGGGCACGGGGTACTCGAAATGACCCGTCAGAACGATACAATCTTCCATTACGAGTCTAAAAGTCCGGTCTTTGCCTGTCAGCGGTTGAAGAACGGCAATACGTTTGTGGGCGAATGTACCACGGGACGTATGCTGGAAATCTCTCCTAAAGGTAAGATTGTGAAAGAAGTCTGCATCCTGCCGGAGGGAGTGAAAGAGAAAGGTTTTGCGTTTATGCGTAATGCACGTCGCTTGGATAACGGGCATTTTCTGGTAGCACATTACGGACCGCAATGTGTGACGGAATATGACACGAACGGCAAAGAGGTGTGGAAACTGGATGTTCCCGGCGGACCGCATTCTCTGACTCGTTTGCCCAACGGACATACGCTGATTGCCGTAGCAGATAAAGACCAGAATCCGAGAATTATCGAAGTAACGGCAGATGGAAAGACTGTTTGGGAATTATCGAATGCGGATATTCCCGGAAAACCGTTGAAGTTTCTGGGAGGTTTTCAGTATTTTTCTGACGGACGCATCCTGATAACGAACTGGACGGGACATGTGAATCCGAAAGAGAAAGTACACATGTTGTTGGTAGACCGTCAAAAGAAAGTGCTTTATTCTTTGGAGAATACTCCGGGGCTGAAGACGATGTCATCTGTCTATAGCATGGACGTTCCGGCAGGTGTTACCTCCTATCATTAATAAGTATAGTTCATCAGAAAAAACATTGAAATTTGCAGTATGAAGTATCATCGAATCATATGTAATTTGTATAAAACGACAGGAAACAGTTGGGAACAGATGGCGGAGGAATTACTTTCATCCGCTGTCCGCGAAGAGAGGGTGCTCCGTCTTGTACTCTTTACACGCTGTACGGATAATCAGGAATACAAGTTTCAGCGTTCCTTTCTGGAACAATGGGTGGAGCGGCATTTCGTTTCTCCCCGTCCGGTGGTTTCGCTGGTGGCTCAAAAGCCTTTGGTAGCAGACTTGGTATTGGAGGTACATTCGTTGGTGGAGATTACGGATGAGGCAGTCACCATAGAGGAACAAATTAGTTCTTTCTCTGTCCGCTACCTGCGGATCATGACTCCTCACTATCGGGAAATAATAGTGGGGGGACTTTACGCGGATGATTTGAATCTGCCTGTTCGCGAACAATCGGAACAAGCTTTCAGGAAGGCAGAAGAGATCTTAAAGGCGGAACAGATGAATTTTGGCAACATTGTCCGTCAGTGGAATTATCTGGAAAATATCACGGATATTGCACATGGCAATCAGTGTTATCAGGATTTCAATGATGTGCGTACTCTGTTCTATGCTTCTTCGGAATGGGAATCGGGATATCCGGCAGCAACGGGGATTGGCACACAGCATGGCGGTGTTCTGATTGATTTCAATGCTGTCAGTGGAGAAGTGAATATTGCTCCTTTAGATAACGACTGGCAACGGGCTGCTCATGTCTATTCGGATGAGGTGTTGATTAGCCATCGGGCGGATGGGAAGAAGGGAACTCCTAAATTTGAAAGAGGAAAGTCGCTGTCCGACCGTCGGCAGGAGGTGATTTATATTTCCGGCACGGCTGCTATCCGTGGCGAGGAAAGTGTAACGACCGGAGATGTTCTCTCTCAAACGGAAATCACTCTTGAAAATATCCAGCATTTGATCGGCTTGGAAGAGGGTAGGGGAGAAACTACCGGAACATTCCGGTAAGTTGGGACTTCTTCGTGTATATCTCAAGAATGAAGAGGATGCGCCAGCTGTGAAAGCAGACTTGGATAAACTCTGCCCGGATATTCCTATCATATATCTTTATGCGGATGTATGCAGAGAGGAATTGCTGGTAGAAATTGAAGGAATTGCTTATTTATAACTGCCTCATTTATAAAAGCATTGTTTATTATAAAAGAAAAACAGATGAAATTGATTCGACTGATCGCTTCACCGGTATTGATGTACATATTAGCGGGACTTTATGCCCTGATATTGGCGGTAGCCACTTTGGTGGAAAACTCTTATGGTCCTGCCGTTGCCCGTGAATCTTTTTATTATGCTCCCTGGTTTATACTGTTGCAGTTGTTGCAGGCAGTCAATTTATTGGCTATGTTTCTTCAGGGAAACTATTTTAAGAGAATTAGTAAAGGCAGTCTGATTTTTCATGGAGCTTTTCTTTTTATCTGGTTGGGGGCTGCTGTCACTCACTATGTAGGGGTGACGGGTATCATGCATATCCGTGAAGGGGAAACGGCAAATAGCATGATGAAAGAGGAAGGAACAGGGATGGAAAATGCTTCCCTGCCTTTCTCTGTAACTCTGAATGATTTCCGGTTGCAGCGCTATCCGGGTTCTCATAGCCCGATGTCTTATGAAAGTGACCTGGTGATTAAAAGAGAAAATGAATCTCCTTTACAGGCAACCATACGAATGAATAAAGTGGTTGATGTGGATGGTTACCGTCTGTTTCAGTCTTCATTCGATTCTGACGAACAAGGCACTGTGTTATCTGTGAGCTATGACCGTCCCGGTATGCAGCTTACATATACGGGATATTTCCTTTTACTGGTAGGTTTTGTCTTGACATTGTTCAGTAAGAAATCCCGTTTCGGGCGGTTGCGCAGAGAATTGGGAGAAATGAAAAAGAATACCCCTTTCTGCTTATTGCTCTTTCTGGCTTTATCCGGCATCTCCAATATGCAGGCATTGCGTGCACAACAACCGGCTGTCTCTTCACAACAATCTCTCGTCGCTTCACAATTACCTTGTGTTTCTTCCTTACATGCCGAAAAGTTTGGCAATCTGGTAGTGCTTAACCCTAACGGACGTCTCGAACCCGTCAACAGTTACACATCTGCCATTTTACGCAAATTGTATGGAGCCGATAAACTGAATGGCATTAATTCAGATCAATTCTTTTTGAATCTACTTTCTTTTCCCGATGAATGGGGAGCTTTTCCTTTTATCAAAGTTGATAATAAAGAACTTCTTCAACGCTTCGGCAGAGATGGCAAATACATCGCCTGGCAAGATGTATTTAATGCAGACGGTAACTATATCCTGACGAATGAACTGAACACAATTTACGCTAAACCGGCTACGGAGCGCAAACGATTGGACTCGGATTTATTAAAACTGGATGAATCGGTAAACATCGTATATCGCATCATGCAACACCAATTGTTACCGCTTTTTCCGGATGGAAACGATTTGCAGGGAAAATGGTATTCACCAGGTGATGACTTGAGCGCTTTTCATGGGAAAGATTCTCTATTTGTAACTAAAATCATGGACTGGTATATCTATGAGCTAGGAAATGGAGTTCGTTCCAACAACTGGAAGGAAGCGGACAAGGTAGTTGAAATGATGAATGTCTACCAACAAGCAAAGGCTAAAGTTCCTGCTATTGACAACCGGAAAGTGAAAGCCGAACTTCTCTATAATCAACTGGATTTATTTTTCTGGTGTCGTCTGGCTTACTTGATTTTGGGTGGTATCCTACTTTTCATTGCCTGCGGAGAGATGATTGCGGACTTTAAATGGGGAAGAAAAATTAGCAGTATTCTGATTGCTCTTCTGGCAATCGCTTTTCTCACACATACGGCAGGTGTCTTGTTACGTTGGTATATTTGCGGACATGCCCCTTGGGCGAATGCTTACGAGTCGATGATATGTACTTCCTGGATGCTGGTAGGTAGCGGACTCCTGTTTGCCCGCCGATTCCGTATTCTTCCCGCATTGGCGGGACTATTGGGCGGAATCATGCTTTTTGTAGCAGGACTAAATCACCTGAATCCGGAAATTACTCCTTTAGTCCCGGTACTTCAATCTTATTGGCTGATGTCTCACGTCGCTATCATTATGATCGGTTACGTCTTTTTTGCTCTTTGTGCGCTGACAGGGTTGTTTAATCTTGTATTGATGAGTTTGCTTTCCGCCACCAACCGGGTGAAACTCTTGTTCCGTATCCGTGAACTGACGCTACTGAATGAAATGGCAATGATTCTCGGTCTGTTCTTTATGACCGCCGGAACATTTCTTGGAGCTATCTGGGCCAATGTCTCTTGGGGTAGATATTGGGGATGGGACCCTAAAGAAACTTGGGCATTGATTTCAATCGTTGTCTATGCATTGGTGCTTCATATCCGCTTTATTCCTCTCCTGAAAGGAAAGACCACCTGGTGTTTTAATCTGCTTTCCGTTGTTGCCGTCCTTTCGGTTATAATGACTTGGTTTGGGGTGAACTACTATTTGAGCGGTCTGCATTCTTATGGAAAAACCGAAGGAGGAGATTTCTTGTTGTGG
The DNA here is from genome assembly GCF_024793605.1 of Bacteroides sp. BFG-637. Lineage (NCBI taxonomy): Bacteria > Pseudomonadati > Bacteroidota > Bacteroidia > Bacteroidales > Bacteroidaceae > Bacteroides > Bacteroides sp. BFG-637. The sequence goes on from NZ_JANUPD010000002.1 coordinate 3,543,808, forward strand.
ATATGGGGATTGGGTGTATGCCTCGTACTTGTTTTGGCGTTGTTTGCCCGCAGACGTTTAAAGAAACTCTCTGCCACATTTTCGTCTTTCTTTTAAGTATTATACGGGGAGAAACAAAAATGTGGCAGATCATATAATCAATGACTTATCTCTGAAAATAGCCGAAAATAAGAGAAGTTTACAGGAAACATATACGGAGTTTCTGCTTTTTTCGGAAGGAAAACTGCATTTTATTGCCAATTATTTGAATTTCAGTATTTTGATTGTTCTATTGTCGTGTTTCCATCCTTTTTCTATTTCTGCATATTGTTCCAGTTCTTTGGTTGTGATTCCTCGTCCCGTATTCAGTCCCATCTTTTTATATACTTGTTTCAGCATACTTTTCACTTCCTGAACGGAAAGCTCCGAACCTATGGGAAAAGTACGTTGGATAGAGCTACGCATCTGCCCTGATTGTTTAATCGTATGCTCACTGCTTACATTCAATGCAGTCCGTAATTTATTCTCATTATAGTCAGATTCACGAATGAAATCTCCTCCAAATCGGCAGAAACAATCGTATATATACCTGTCATTGGTCGTAGTAAGCAGATTTCCCAGCATACGTTGGTAGCGTTTTTGTACTTTCTTGTCAGTAGTGCGGCTCATTTTTTCCATTTCTTCCAGTTTGCGGACGATAAGTTCTGCCCGTTTCTTTTTGCCAGGCGATGCTGGATTGCCATACGTTCATTATCCGAAACCGGCATGAGACGTTCCTCATGAGAGAATATAAAATAATCGGTCTGTTGATAGACACTGCAAAGCAGATCGGTGGATGTGTATAGTCGCTTCACTTGCTCTTTCTCATATAAATTTGCTATTAGAAACGGATCAGGTTTTCCATTCGCATCCAGATAGGGGAGATATGAATTTTCTCCGATAGCTTCCTGCAACAAAGTACGTTCACCAATATTGGACGTTTGTGCCAGTTGAGTTTTCCATCCGTTGAAGATATGGGAAGCGCCTTGTATCCAACTATCAATCTCATTGGTTGACATACATTCCAGATCCGGGCGGATGGAAGCGATATGTGTCACGGTATTTACTCCTCCTCGGAATCGTCCGATGATTTGAATGGCTTCGGTAGTAGGATCGATAACCGATTGGGTTGCGCCATGCAAATCACTGATGAGAATCACATGTGGCGGGTTTTTACATATGATATCCACCGCGGAGTAGAAACGTGAAGTGAAGAAGTTGTAACGTTCCAGTTCAGTAATCATCATTGATTTTTTGCGTCGGTTGCCTTTCCATAGTTTGTATTGTCCGTCTTCACTACAGAAAGTGCAGGCATTGTTCAATTCGGGAATCAATCGGTAGAAACTATCTATCGAATCAATACTGTTGCAGAAGATGCAGACCGTGCCGCGCTTCGCTTCAATCACCTCCTGCAACGTTTCCAGAACATTGTTGGTAGTGATTAGTTTCAGCTTTTGACGATATTCGTAATCCGGCTGAATCAGTACCCGCATGAAACTGTCGAAGCGATTGTCTTTTTCGGGTACGATGGGAGTGGCCGAAATCAATGCCTTATGCTGAAAATGGAAAAAATCATTCATCGGTTCGCGGATAGAATCACGGTAATGCACGTCCTGCACTAGCTTTTCACATTCATCAAACAAGATGAAACACTCTGTATACATATCTATATTTACAGCCAGCATGGCTTCTTTGATTTTGGTGAAGCCTTCGGGAGTAGTCAACAGTTTGTAATGTTTGTCTTGGTTCTTCTCCAGAAAGTCTGTGATTTGCCGGACGCTGACTCCTTTATAGATAGCCAATGAATTTTTGTGTACCTTTGCTTTAGACTCAATAACAGGTACGTTGGGCTCAATAATGATAGACTTTCGGGGTGCCGTCAATTCGCAGTGTGTAGCTCCCAATCCGGGAAGGAGTTTATTAATGATACAATTGGTCGGGATGAAGTCTTTGCCGGCACGTTTCAATGCATCCGCAAAGTATTCACCTTTTCGGATGGAGTAGATTCTATCGTATTCCATGTTGTTTTAGTATTTTCGTTTGTTGTGTCTTCCCGGATTATATTTCTCGAATCCGGCTGCTGTTATCGCTTTTTTCAAACGTTTTTCGGCTTTGAATACAACATTCTTCACCTCTATGGATTCTGCACGGTGGTTTTCACCTGGTTCTTTGTCTTCGCAGAAACTGCCGTTCAGAGAAAAACTGCCGAAATCATCCAGATTGACAATATTTCCATCTTTCAGAATGGCCTCTATTCCCTCCAGTACCATACTTAGATTTTTGTATGCGTCGCCTTTGGTGATATTGTTTTTGTCAGCTAAGTATTCAACAAAAGCTTTGGTATCCAAAGTGTCCCATGATAATAGTTGTACCCGTACATTCGTTTCTTTGTCGCCGGTAAAAGTATCCGCAAAACGAGTGGTTTTATAAAGTATGCTCATAAATCTAATTTCTTTTAGATGACTATTATGTATTGCAGTTGAGTAAATCCAGAAATGGACTTGTGTAACTGGGTGGTTGCACAAGTATAGCTGAATGGTTGCTCAAGTGCAACAGATTAATTCATGCGGATGAATTTGCTAAAAGATAAGGGGGAATTATTAATATATCGAGTAGAACTAATTACATCTTCCTTATGAATTGGTAAAAACATCTTGTCGATTAAGACAGTACAAAGATAGGGATAATAATGTTTATTCTATTTAAAGAAGTATAGAAATTTATATATTAGTAGATAATATAAGAAATACAAACAATATTGTTCTTCATTCGTAAGAAATATGCAGATTATATTATTATACTCTTTTTAGAGGGATATGCTAATTTATGTCCTCTTCCTATCTATCTCGTTTTCACATTTTCTGTCATCAAGAATAGTACCATTGTCTATATCTTCATTATATTTTTAAACAATACTCTTCATAATAAGTGTCATTCTTATAATTGTTTTGTCAATTTTGTGACTTTCTCTCTAATGTCAAGTCTTGATCAGATAGATTCCTCTTAATCATAAATATTCGTAGTACTTTCATTGAATAATCTATACATGTGTGGATTGGCGGAATAAAAGCTAATCTAATGGAAGAATGTGATGAGCGAAATTTAATATTAAAAAATAGAAATGATTGAATTATGGCAAACAATGAAAAAATATGGGCAATAGCGAGAAACGCGGCATTTCGGGTTGATTTTATAACAAATGGAAGAGAATTGCATTTGTACACGACTGCGATTTATTCTGCTATGATGTGGGGTTGGGGCAAACGTATTGAAGAGAAAGAAAAAGAAGCCCTGCAAAATGACAAGTTAATGAAGTAATAACACTAAAAACTAATATGATGATTAATGACTTTTTTAGAATAGGAGAATTGATATCTGTACATATACAGAAATCTGAATTAGAGAGGAAAGAAGCAGAGCTGGCTACTCCAATGCTTACTGACTTGGAACATATTCCGCAGATATTCGAATGGTTCTGCGAATTATCTGGTGATAGTGGAGATGGAGGTAAACTTAATACTGATAGAAAAATGCAATTTCTTATTATCATTATGTTCTTTTATTCCCCTATTAGCTTGACCGGGCATAGAATACCAAATGGCATCCGGGATATATTGACGGAATTATTAGGTTATAAGTCTAAGTCCGCAGTGTCCAATCATTTAAAAAATCTGGTACCCACTTATGATAATTATAGAATGTTTAGAGAAGAGGTAGATCTTCTTTATGCCAGTATACGGAGTCGTTTAGAAGATCGGGGAATGCTGCCTTACATTCTTATTTTGTGACTTTTGTTGAGATGTCACGGCTAGGAGGACTGAAAATAGCTCCGTTGTTAATAATGGCAGTACTTTTACCATCGAATTAGAAAACGAGGTTTCTGCAGAAACTGCAAAAAAGGAAAGATCAAAAGCTAGCTTTTTTATATATAATTTATTTAATTAAAAATTTAAACAATTTGAATTATGGCACAATTATCTTGGGGAAAACCCACAATTGAGTTTGGAAAATGTGGAGCTAATGGAGCTGCACCTACAACATGGACAGAACTTGCGTACGACCCGGTTGAAAGTTCAACCAAACTAACTCCTACCAAAGGTGAAAAGAAGGAAGCTAAGGTAGAAGGAGGCGAAAATGAAGCTGTTAAGTATGCAAGAAACACCTATGCATTCGAGTTTGAAATCCGTGCAGCGAAAGGCCGTCAGAAACCGATCGAAGATTCAGATGGAGTAGTTGAGGGCGAATACGCTTTCCGCCTTACTCCGGAAGATGCAACTTGCGAAGGTATTCTGATAGAGCGCTCTGTAGTTTCTCTCGAGGAATCTTATGACACTGCCGAGGGTAAGAAATGGAAATATACCGTAGACGTGTTGAAACCTAACGAAGGCGATCAGGTGAAACCTTACACACCTTCTGCTGAAGAAGGAAAGTAATTTTATTTTTTTTTGTTAACGAAGAGCGCTAGTGCTGGCCACAGCGCTCTTTTTTATATAAATATATTGCTATGAGTTTTAATAAAGAGATGGAATTAAGTATATCCGATGCTATTATTGAGAAACCTATTCGTTTTAGTGTTGGCAAGTCTAAATTATGCCTTTATCCGCCCACGCTTGGAAAGATGCAAATATTGAAGAATCTGTATTTTTCTATGGATGTGAATATGAAGCTTTTGTCAATTAATCCATTGGCTGAAACGTTGAGAGTCTGTACGGAGAAATCAGATATAGTTTGTCAAATTATAGCTTATTCTACGTCCGATGGTAAGAAAAGTGTTTTAGATATAGAGAAAATTCTTCATCGTGCCAAGTTTTTTGAGGATAATATATCGGTGGAGGACATGGCTACGATTCTGACTATTATTCTTTCAAATGACAAGATTGAAGAGTTTATTCAGTATTTTGGGATAGATGCCGACCGGGAAATGAAGACTCAAATCAGTCGGATTAAAGGGGAAGGTAGTAGTATCGTAAGCATCCGATAAAGTACCCGTTTTCTCTGTCATATTTTCATAGCACCTTTGCCTGTGCAATATTGCATGAACTTCTAACATATTTTCATTATGACAAAAGAACAATTTACCTCTTTACAGGAACTGCATCGTTTAAGCGGTCTGAGTCTTCTGAAATTTCTGCAACGTGAACATGTCAGTTACTCCACGTACAATTATTGGAAACGTAAATCTTCCAGTGTTCCCGATCACGAGACATCTGCTCCCCAATCAGTCTTAGCCCCCATCAGCCTGACGTCCCCCTGTATTGCTTCCTCCTCTTCTGTTTCCGGAATGACCCTGTTGTTTCCTAATGGCGTCCGTGCCCATTTGGGTGCCGGTATGGAAGAGGCCGCTTCCCGTTTGATTAACCAATACGCCTGTTGCCATGTTCTGCCTGAATGATACGATGCGGTATTTTCTCTGCCCCGGCAGGACTGATATGCGCAAGGGTATCAGTTCTCTCTGCGGTGTGGTACACGAGCGTATGGGCTGCAGTGTCAGGAACGGTGATGTATTCATCTTCATTGGCAGCAGCCGTAAATTGATGAAGCTTCTCCATGCCGAGGATGGCGGTCTGGTGATGTATGTCAAGCGCCTTGAAGCCGGTCATTTCAAGATTCCCGAATATGACGAGAAATCGCGCAGCTATCCGATGGAATGGCGCGATCTTGTCATTATGGTGGAAGGAATCCGTGAATCTCCCGGGCAGCGTTTGAGACGTCTGAGGGCGGAACGAAATGTATATACTGTATAAAAATAGATGTCGTATTCCTTGTCTGTCCGGGATATATTTTGTACATTTATAGTGTAATTAAAAGAAACGGATTATGACTCAGGAAGAGATGCTTTCACAGATGAACTCAATGCTGCAGTCCCTGCAGCAGGTGAACGCATCCCAGGCTGAGACCATTATCAGGCTTACCCGGCAGAATGAATCCTTACAGAACCGTCTCAATGAGCTGACGGCTCAAGTCGCATGGCTGAACCGCCAGCTTTTCGGTCACAAGTCAGAGAAACTCCCGTCTCTTGATTCCAACCAGCCTGACCTGTTCGGTGACTTTCTTCCTGATAACGCGGCTGAACTGGAAAAAGCGCGTGAAGTAGCGGTGCAGACAATCACAAAAGAAACGGTGGAGAGCAAGAAACGGGAACGGAATAACCGCAGGATAATGGAAGGTCTTCCCGTACTTGAAAGGGTAATCATCGAGCCGGAAGACATTGACCTGGAACTGTACAGGAAGATTGGTGAGGAAGTGACCCGTGTGGTGGAACATAAGCCCGGACAACTTTATATAAAGGAGATTGTACGGCCCAAATATGCCCTTAAAGACAACACTTCACTTCCACCGGTCGGCAGAAAAGGAGTGGAGATAGCCGCCATGCCGCTGTTGCCTATATACAAAGGAATAGCGGGACCTACACTTTTGGCGGAGATACTCCTGCAGAAATATGAGTATCATCTTCCCTTCTACCGCCAGGTGAAACAGTTGCATCACCTGGGCTTCAAAGCTAGTGAAAGTACCATAGACGGATGGTTCAAGCCTGCGGTTGAACTTCTCAAGCCACTTTACGAGGTACTCAGGCAGGAAATCATGAAATCCGACTACATACAGGGGGATGAAACGACCGTACCTGTACTGGACAAGGCAGGACATCAGACCAACAAGGAATACTTGTGGATGGTCAGGGCGGTAGTCGAACGACTGGTGCTTTTCCATTATGACAAAGGATCACGGTCAGGTACGGTGATAGGGCAACTGGCTAAAGACTTCAAGGGTTATTTCCAATGTGACGGCTTTGAGGGTTACGAATCGGCTTTCAAGGTCAACCCGAATGTGCGCCTTGTTAACTGCATGGCTCATATACGCAGGTATTTTGAGCAGGCACTTGCTGAAAACAGGCAGATGGCGGAACATGCCTTAAAAGAAATACAGCTTCTATATCGCATAGAACATGACTGTGACCAGAAGCAGCTTACAGAAAATGAACGAATGGGAAAACGTCAGGAACTTGCCGGACCTATTATGGATGCCTTGAAGCTATGGATGGAAACAGAAGGGATAAAATACAGCCCAAACAGCCTGACCGGAAAGGCGATAACCTATGCCTATACCCGCTGGGAGAATATGATGAGGTATCTGCAGGATGGACGTATCCATATTGATAACAATCTGGCGGAAAATGCCATCCGACCAATCACATTGGGTAGAAAGAACTACTTGTTCTGTGGAGACCATCAGGCGGCCGTCAGCATGAGTGTCGTCTGTTCGTTACTGGCTACGTGCAAAGCGCATAAAGTAAATCCGCGCACTTATCTGAATGACGTTATAGCAAGAATGCCATATATGCAGAAGGCAAATTATGAGGAACTGCTACAAATGTTGCCACACAAATGGAAGGAAAAGAATAAAGAATGATGGAGATACAACGATAGATGGCTGCTTACCAGGAAAGGAGATACAGCCATTTTTTATAGTGTACTTTATCGGATGCTTACGCCACACAAATGGAAGGAAAAGAATAAAGAATGATGGAGATACAACGATAGATGGCTGCTTACCAGGAAAGGAGATACAGCCATTTTTTATAGTGTACTTTATCGGATGCTTACGTAGTATCACTTTCGGAGGAAAAAGTATCTATGGACTATTAATTGACTTTGCTTGCCAGCGTTATGGCTGGACAATGGATTATGTGCTTTGGGGAATTAGTTATGTGAATCTAAATATGCTGTTTGCAGATGCTATCACCACCGTGTATCTAAGTGATGAAGAACGAAAAAAACTGGGACGTGGTGATGGGAGAATGGTTGATGCAGATGATCCTAAGAATAGGGATTTGATTAGGAAGATGATTAGTGAATGATGTCTTGGATATTATAGCCTACATCTCAAGTATTAATAGTCTACACATTGAGTATTAATACTTGAGATGTAGATTATATGCATTTTTAGTTTTTCGGTGTATACATTATGATAATGCCAGACGCTCCGATTGATAATGAAACAAATTTATTATAATTGCTGCTATTTCCATCAATAAAATAGAAAACATCTTCCTTTTGAAATGCAGCCTGGTATCTTTCTATCAAAAAATCCATAATAACAGAACTGTATGAGGATTTCACTAATGCTCCAGCTCCGTTCATTTTGCCATCCTTGAAAGCATATGCTATTTCGCTTGCTGCGCTTCCGCTATTACCACGATATTTGATTGTTGTGCTTGTTTCGGATAGTAATTCTCTATTTTCTCTTCCTTTTAATTCTGCTTTTGTTATTCCGAAATCTAAAATGGGTTCGCTATAGGTGTTATATTTAGGAGCAACTTCTACTGCACATTTTACTTCTTCAGTACCGTTAGAAGCTACAATAAATGTTTTTCCTACATGCTTCCCTTCAATTACTCCATTTTCATTTACGCTGGCAACAAAATCATTTTCTGAAGTCCATTCAACTTTCCCTGATGCTTTTAGCTGTTCAGTTGTTTTATAATTCAGTGTGACAGTGGATTTGTTCAATGATAGTTTAGCGTTATCATCATCGCTGCTACATCCATACAAGAACAGAAATGCCAATACAGGTAATAAAAATAATACTTTTCTCATGTTTTTATGTTTTTATTTGTAAATAATAATTTTATTAAAACGATTCTATATAAAGAAGTTATATCAGATTCATTACTAACAAATCCATTTTACAGCTTCTTCCATATTTAGGCTTTGAAGATTTATTGCCATCCGTGTAAGTGATTACTCCGTCATCTGTAACAGATTCAGCACTTTTGCTATTGTCGATACTCTTGTTTTCATTCACGAAGATATATACAAAGCTTGTTTTGATATTTCTTTTTCGTAATTTTTCCATTTAGTGTACATGTTTACGTGATTTTTTTATTTAGTTAATTCGTCATCTTTTGAATAATTAGTTATCAATATAGGCAATAGAGCCAATAGGAAGAGTTCTTTTTTCATTGTTTTATATTTGAAATTAGTTTTGTTTGAGTAATATTTTTTTTAGTTTTGGAGTATAAATCTGTTTGTTTTATTGTATTAATAATTATGTAATTATTTCCTGAGACAAAGGTAGTGATATATTTTCTAATTTAGTCGTTATTGAAAAAAAATATATTAAATCTTCCACTTTTGTATAAGTGATAGGTGTTTGTTGTGTATATATGTCCAAGATATTGGCTATATATACACAACGTGCTGGATATATATGTCCAATACGTTGGACATATATGCGCAGTATGTTCAAAGTTAATGATGTAATGGATAGTCCCCAAAATATCAGAATCCTGTTTTTCATTTACACAAAATTATGAACAGTGCTTTCTAAATAGATTGATGCCATAACTTTTAGTTATTTTATCGATTTCGTTTGTCTTATTTGTTTTTACTTGTAGCTTACCTTCTTGTCCTTTGTGAGTAGGTTCTTATAAACGGAATAATCAACTTCGAAATATGTGTAGTCTATTAGCTCTGGTAAGGCCTTAGGATATAAAATGAATCGTACAACGTCCTGACCGTCAGAATCTGTGATACGTTTCAAAACTATAAAATTAATAGGTGGATAGTCTTTTTTCCATTCTTTGTTAGCATATTCTTCTCCGTATGCTCTTTTATTGGATTTATATAGTGTTTCTGTGGCAGAGAGAAGCGTTTCTCCTAAACTCAAAAAGAATGGAAATGAGTATTCTGCGTGTCCTTTATACATACTATGGTAGAAGCGTGGTATAATTGAGAGTGTCTGATTGGTAGCAAGCGATGATAAATGGCTATAATCATCATCAGAAAGTAATGCTGCCATTATTGTTCGTGAATACATCCATTCTTTTTTCAATGCAGGATAGCGCCAAGAATATCTATAAAAGTCCAAAAAAAGATAACGCTTATTATTATATTCTCCTATGAATATGCTGTTGAAATTTTCGATAGCTACTCCTTCGCCAAGATATATGCGTTTTGTGTTTTTGCGACTTTCCCAGCGTCCCGTTTTACTGTTTTGTTGCCAATATAGGGCAGATTTTATTTCTTTAGATTTATAAGATAGCGCTGTAGGATCACTATTAGTTCTGCTTTGGGCATTGCCAACTAAAGAGACTATAGTAGCTATAAATAGAAGAAAAAATACTTTTTTCATGGAATTATTTATTTTCAGAGTTATGGTGATGAGACATACACATAATTGTTCTTTTGTTTTTATAATACTTTATTTAGAATGAATTATTTCTTATTTTTTCAGTTTCTTCTTTTTGTTTTTGTTCTTCTCTTTTTTCTTTGTCTGTCATGACATGCTGCTTTTGGGGGAACTTGCTATTGTCTATATATACATGGTAGTAGAATTTGACTTCACTGCTTAATTCTCCTAATACTATTGTTATCGTCTTATCTCCTATTTGAAATTTGGCGTATTCAAATTCTTCACCGGAATTAAATTCGGAGATATTGACTTTACTCTTCTTATATGAAGGTTCTCCATATTTTTCTGTGAATTTTTTGATAAATATATCACAATCACTCACTAGATCATTAATGCTATTTGCTGTTGGATTATATGAGTCGATGTATATTCTATATAATTCATTTTCTTTGAATTCACCCCAAAAAGCTGCCAGATTATTTAATCCAAAAGCTCTTTTAAAATTTCGTTCGCGTTCGAATTCCATACTAATACTGTCATCATACTTATTTCCCCCTTTGAATATTTCGGTAGCCAATGCTTCTCTCATGCTCATCCCAAATTTAACATCTCCCCATGCAATTAGGGCAAGCGAGTCGTTTCTTACTTTCTTTAAAGAGTCTTGTATTTCTTGATTCCTTATTTCTGCTGCTGTGAGCTGTGGATTTGATTCTTGAGATACTACTTGTTCTTTTGGCTTTTGGTTACAACCAATTGTTAGTAATATTGTTAAAAGCAATAATGATACTTTTTTCATGGAATTATTTATTTATAGTTATAATAATGGAGTATAATCATGATTGTTCTTTTGTTTTTCTAATACTTTATTTAGAATGAATTATTTCTTATTTTTTCAGTTTCTTCTTTTTGTTTTTGTTCTTCTCTTTTTTCTTTCTCTGTCATAACATGCTTCTTTTTGGGGAACTTGCTATTGTCTATATATATATGGTAATAGAATCTGACGTCACTTCTTAGTTCTCCTAATTCTATTGCTATCATCTTATCTCCTATTTGAAATTTAGCATATACAAAATTTTCTTCGGGATTGAATTCAGAGATATCAATCTTACTATTTTTATATGAAGGAGCTCCATACTTTTCTGTGAACTTTTTGATAAATATATCACAATCCTTCACTAAATCATCAATTCTACTCGCTGTTAGATATTTTGATTTGATATATATTCTGTATAATTCCTTATCCTTGAATTCAGCCCAAACACCTGAAGGATTTTCTAATCCAAAAGCTTTTTTAAAATTTTGTTCGCGACTGAATTCCATTGCAATACTGTCATCGTATTTTTTTCCCCCTTTAAACGTTTCAGTAGCTAATACCTCTTTCATGCTCATCCCAAATTTAGCATCTCCCCATGCAATTAGGGCAAGCGAGTCGTTTCTTACTTTCTTTAAAGAGTCTTGTATTTCTTGATTCCTTATTTCTGCTGCTGTGAGCTGTGGATTTGATTCTTGAGATACTACTTGTTCTTTTTGCTTTTGGTTACAACCAATTGTTAGTAGTATCGTTGTAAGTAGTAATAATATTTTTTTCATGATTTCATTATTAAATAAGAACAACATATGACCAATATTGAAACATAATTGTTCTTTTGTTTTTCTAATACTTTATTTAGAATGAATTATTTCTTATTTTTTCAGTTTCTTCCATACGTTTTTGTTCTTCCCTTTTTTCTTTCTCTGTTTGAATGTGTTTCTTTTTGGGGAATTTATCATTTTCTATATATATGATGTAATAATATTTATGCCCAGAACTTCTTTCTCCTAGTTTAATAGTAATACTTTTGCTCCCTATTCGGAATCTTGCATATGTAAATACTGTGCCAGCTTCGAAATTTAAAATATTGACTCTGCTGCATTGATAAGATGGATTCCCGTATTTATTAGTGAAATTATTAATGAAAATATCACAATCTGCTACTAACTCCTTAATTTTATCAGCTGTTAATTTGTATGATTCAATTTCTATTTTAGTCAATTCGTCTTCTTGAAAATAAGCCTCTAATTGGCCTACTGATAGATTTAAATTGAAGATTTCTTTTTAGCTTCCATATTTTATCAAAATCCATAGAAATTGAATTAAAGTCCTTGGAGGAATATTTGTATCCGTTTTTGAAAGATTCTGTTGCTAAAACTTCTTTAATGCTCATTCCGAATTTAGCGTCTCCCCATGCTATTAACGACAAGGAGTCAGTTCTGATTTGGTTCAGCGAGTCTTGTATTTCTTGATTTCTTTTTTCCACTCTTATAATAGAATCTGAATCTTGAGGATTTATTAGTCCTTTATTTTTATGATTGCAGCTAATTATAAGCAATATAAGTATAAGTACTGTTGCTATTTTTTTCATATAGTTGTTTTATTTATGAATTTGTTGCAAATGTACGGAATATATTTTGAAATGGATGATTGGGAGGTCGTGAAATAAGAGAATTATCTGTAAAAAGATAAATACTGTGACTATTAGAGATTAGTCATGAATAGATGATGATTTCATTTAATAATATTCAGACTTTACCATAATTTTGTTTAGTAATAATTTGAAAAATAATAAATATGGAAAATTTAAGTTTTAATATTGAAGGAAATAGTTTTGTTTTTATTCAAAAGGCGGAACAAATGCGTAATTCTATTGATGCTATAACAACGGAGACAAAAAAGGCGAGTGACGTAAGTAATGGATGGACAAATACTATGAAAAAAGCTTTTGATGTTATAGGTGGAATGGAAACATTAAAAGGTTTTGCTGACGATGTAATTCGTGTACGCTCTGAAATTCAGCAACTTGAAATTTCTTTTGCAAGTTTACTGCAAAGTAAAGAAAAGGCAGATATTTTGGTATCTCAAATGATAGCTGTTGCAGCGCAATCTCCATTTGAATTAAAAACATTGTCTGCTGGAGCAAAGCAGTTAATTGAAAGTGGTGTTGCGACTGAGCAGGTTAATGAAACTTTGCTCCGATTAGGTGATATTGCATTGGGGGTAGGAATTCCATTGGAGCGCTTGGCTGGACTTTATGGGATGGTTGTGGAACAAGGGCATTTATATAGTGACGATCTTAATCAATTTGCAGGGGCGGGTATCCCGATGCTTGAAAGTTTGGCAAGCATATTAGGAGTTACGATAGAGCAAATAGACGAAATGGTTTCTATTGGAAAAATAGGTTTTCCAGAAGTACAAAAAGTTGTAGAAATTTTAACGAATGGAGGAGGGCAATTCTATGGATTAGTGGATGAACAATCAAAAACGATTGCGGGAAAACTAAACAGTGTGAGTAGTGCATGGGATGCGATGCTCAATACGGTAGGAAAATCACAAGAAGATGTTATTAATAATTCTTTGGATGGAGTTAAATATGTATTAGAGAATTATGAGCAATTGGGGCGAACAGTCTTAGAGTTAGCAGGAGTATATGGTACTTATAAAGCGGTACTTATATCTCTAACTGCATTGGAAAAGTTACATAAAACTGTGGTAGAGCAAGCTAGGTTAGAGATGGTGCTAGCAGCAAGATCAGGAGAGATTCTGACTAAGTCACAGGCGATGTCTGCAGCAGGAACTAAATTGTTCACAGGGGCTATAAAGTCTAATACAGCGGCACTTTTAAAGAATCCTTATGTATTTGTAGCTGCTGCTATTGTTGGATTGAGTTACTCAATTTACAAAGTAACAACTGCTGAAACGGAATTGGAAAAAGCACATAAAAGATTAGGAAATGCTAATACAAATGTAGAAAAAGGTCTTTCTTCAGAAATGTCAAAATTGTCATCTTTGGAGAAGAAATTAGTAGAAGTGAAAAAAGGCTCTGAGGCATATAATAATATAAAAAAAACTATAGTAGATAATTATGGACAATATTATAAGGGCCTTGATGAAGAAATAGAGCGTGTAGGTAATCTTTCAACTGTATATTCTCAATTGGTGGAAAATATGCGTTTATCTATTGGACAGCGAAAGTTTGAATCCTTTTTTAAAGCAGAACAAGATTCATTAGATATAATTGTCAGCGGAAAGTTAGAGAAAGCATATGAAACGTTGGTTGAAAAGTATGGTAAAACTAAAGGAGTTAATCTTTATGATCAATTCTTTGATAGTACTATGCATGGAACTGCTTTGTCATCGGATGTATCAGAGGAGTTAAGAAAGGCAACTTTTTGGGAGATAAAATGGGGAAATAATGCTGAAGATGGAATTGTTGATTTCAAAAACAATGTGTTCAATTTACGTTCAGAGATAAAAAAGGAAACAAAGGCTACAGAGGTAATTCTTGATGAATATAAGGATAAGTTTAAAATAACAGATGAAGAAGTAACTCAAATATTATTCGATAAATCAAATAAAAAAGAAGTAGAAAAAAATAAATCACTTGATGAACTAATAAGGAATATACGAACGACTGAAAAAGTATTATGGAGCTCCGAAAAAATGCTCAAAAGGGAGTTGGTGATGATAATAGTTTGAAAGAGAGAATAACAGAATTAGGTGAACTAAAAGAATCTTATAGGATTAAAACAGGTTTTGATTATGAACAGAAATATAATCAGAATTTTCAATCGGATGATAATGAAGGTAAAATAAAGCGAATACGAGAACAGCAAACTTTGGATGAAGTTAATTTCATGGAGGATATGAAGAATAGAAATGCCCAAGCCGAAATTGATGCTATGGATGAAGGGGAAGAAAAGAAACTGGCTCAGCTAAAATTTAATCATCAAAAAGAAATAGATGAACTTAAAAAATTTAAAGCAGACTATCTTCAAAAGAAAATAGATACGGAAAAGGCGATATTTGAGGCTAATCCAGAGAAGAATAAAGGTCAATCTTTTGATTCGTCGAAAATATCTTTGAATCAAGAAGAAGAAAGGATGTTTAATAATTTAGAGAACCAAACTATAAAAAAACAAGGAAATGAAACTTCTTTGTATTATAAAGATTTGTTGTCAAAATATCAAGGTTATGCGGAGAAACGTCTGACTATAGAAGATAAATTCAAGAAAGAAAGAGATTCGCTGGTTAAAGCTGGAGCTTCAAAAGAAACTTTGGGAGAACATGATTATCAGAAAGAAGAGGCTTTAAAAGCTGTTGATAGTGAATTTGCAATGCGCGAAGATTCTTTTAAGGCTTGGACTGATAATATCGCAAATCTCAGTTTGGAGGAACTGAAAAAATCATTGTTTCAAGCCGAGCAAGAACTTCAACGATCTCAATTTTTACATCCTAATGATCCCAATTTAGCTGTTCAACGATCAAAGATAACTTCGTTAAAAAATGAAGTTAATGAGAGAGAAAGGGAGACGAAACCCTCTCCAGGAAAACGAAGTATAGAAGAATGGCAAAATCTATATCAAACACTAAGTAAGGTAGAGAGAGAATTTGATGAAATAGGTGCTGCTGTTGGTGGTACAGCCGGAGAGATTATATCTGCTGCAGGTGGTATTACATCATCTACTCTCCAAATGATAGATGGAATAGTGACTTTGGCAACAGGATCTGCGTCTGCTATGAGTAGTACTTCACAAGCTGCATCGAAATCTATACAAACAGTAGAGAAGGCTTCTGTAATTTTAGCTATAATCGGAGCTGCGTTGCAGATAGCTACGAAGATTGCAAATATGTTTGGTGCCGATTACTCTGATTATAATGCAGCAAAAGAGAATTATGAGAATTATGTGAAAGTCCTTGATGTTGTTATTGGTAAACAAAAGGAATTACTAGAAACATTGACGGGGAAAGCTGCTGTTGAGGCCTCGCAAAGTGCATTAGGATTAATAGAGAAACAGGCAAATGCCGCGCGGACACTTGGTAAAGAACGTCTGAATGCAGGTGCAAGTGCCGGTTCACATTCTATTGGGGTTCGCATAAAAGATGGTATGTCCAGAGAGGGATGGAATGAAGCGGAGAAAGCCATTGGTACGAGTGCATATAATCAGATAAGGGATGGACGTATGACCGGATTGTTTGATCTCTCTGTTGAACAATTGGAGAAGCTTCAGATGGAAGCTCCAACATTCTGGGCTAAGTTAGATGGGGATGTGAGTGATTACTTGGAACAAATAATTGCTTGTAATGATAAGACCGAAGAAATGCATGATCTGTTGAACCAATCGTTGACACAAACGTCTTTTGATGATGTTTATAGTAGTTTTCTTGATGCTCTTTCTGATATGGGAACCTCTTCTGAAGAATTTGCGGATAATTTTGAGAAATATATGCAGAAAGCCATTTTGAATTCGATGCTTGTCGATAAGTATAAATCTAGAATTAATGCATGGTATGAAGCATTTGCTAAAGCTAATGATGATGATGCGGGGATAACTACTACGGAATATGAAAATTTGCAGCGTGATTGGAATGCTATCGTTTCAGATGCTATGGCTGAACGCAATGCTTTAATGGAGCAATTTGATTGGGCTTCTGAAAGTTCGTCTTCGCAATCTTCTAGCCAAACAGGCTTTGCTGCTATGTCACAGGATACAGGGGAAGAATTGAACGGACGCTTTACTGCTTTACAAATTTCAAATGAAGAAATTAAAAATTCGATGTTGTTTGTTTTGGGTAGTTTATCTTCTTTGTGCACGACTGCTTCTGATGGAAATATTCTTTTAATGGAAATGAGAAATTTGGCAGTCATGTCTAATGGGCATTTGGAGGATATTGCAAAATATACTAAAGTGATGCTAGGGTTTGGAGAGAAATTGGATAATATAGATAGAAATACACAAAAAATATAAAGATATGAAAGATGAATTATACCTTAACGGCAAAGATGCCTACACTACTTGGGGAATTAGTATGGATGATACCTCATTGTCAGAATTAATGACACCTGTTTCTAATAAAGTGTTTATTGAGAATGAAAGTAGATTAGAACACGGAAAACAAGTTATTGTGACGAAATCTAAACTGGATACAAGAAACTTGACTCTTAACATAAACTTGGTAGCTTCCAATGAACAGCAGTTTTTTGAAAGGTACAATAGCTTTTGTGAAGAATTGGCTACAGGAATGCTTGAAGTTAGAACTAAGTATCAACCGAATGTTGTGTACAGGACAATATATCAATCGTGTAGCCAGTTTAGTCAGTTTATGCGTGGTATTGGCAAGTTCACTCTTAAACTTTATGAACCAAATCCTAATGATAGAACAATATGATAGTAGATATTAAAGATGTAACCGGAAATATTCGTTTTTCTACTCCAATAAACAAGGGATCAAAGCGTAAATTCACGTTGATGCAAGAAGACTATATAACTTTAAAGTTCTCTTTGGATAATCCTGTTTATTTCAATTTAGGAGATGGAATAGATAATGAATTGGGGATATTTGAACTTATAGATCTTTACAAACCTGTTTATAATGCAGAAACAGGAGGGTATGATTACGAACTGCGTCTTGATGCTTATTATTGGAAATGGAAGAATAAAAAGTTTTTCTATACTCCAAAGAATACAGGAAGAGAAGCTGGATGGAACATGACAGCTACTCTTGAAACTCATTTAAAAGTATTTATTGACAACTTGAATGCTCTTGGCTATAAATTCAGGGATCAGGAGTTTATTTCTAAAATAGATGATACAGTAGAGCAATCTTCCAAACTCGTATCTTATGATAATACGAATCTGATTGACGCACTTACCCAAATGGCGGAGACATGGGAGTGTGAATGGTGGATAGAAAATCATGAGATTTGTTTCGGGCGTTGTGAATATAGTTCTCCTGTTGATTTTAAGGCTGGCAACCTGACGGATACCGAGAATGTGAATGTCAACAGCATGACACGCAGTGACAGCCAGACAACTTATGCGACTCGTATTTACGCTTTTGGTTCTACACGTAATATTCCCGCTAGCTATCGGAAAAGTCTGATATTTGACGTGAAGAAGGTTAATGGACGGGATATATCTGATACAGAAAGAGCGCTTGATATATTTTTTTTCCGTCACGTGATTTAATCCCTAAAAAGACTGTAGAAGGGAAAATTGATATTGATAAAGTTATCACTAATGGAAGTCAACAATTTAAATATACTGTGATAAGTTCATTAACTAAAGGAGCTTATTCAGTATTAACGACATCTATTCCGTTTATGATTAGTGGAATAACTGGTACAGGTTCAACTGCGTATTATCCCCCTAAAGGAACGTATAATTATCAGCTGGATTTATGTTATATAAAATCTGGTACATCTCATACTATGTATAGTATCAGTGGAGAGCACTATATTGTTGATAATACAGTAAATGGCTTCAAGGATACACTTAATCTTCCCTCTTCTATTGATATAGAGGAAGATGCTGATAGTTTGGAAGCAGTACTGACAGTGAATGCACAAACTGATATAGCTCCTCGTGGTGTTTCTGCACGTATTTCATTTAATTTAATATTGGAAAATAAAGCAATTTCAACCAATACTTCGGTGACATTCCTTTCCGGTTCAAACGCTGGACAGATATTCTATGCTGTTTATAACCCAGATTTGCTAACAGGAGATAATTCAAATGTTATCCGTCTTCCCGAAGGAGTAACGGCTTCCTTAGGTGACAGATATACCATCAACAACATCATCAAAGGCAAAGTCCCTGATAGTTATTTCAGCAAGGACGATAAAGAAATGACCTTAAATGGAATTGTTCAGAAACGATTAATGTTACCAGAAGGGATTCCTTATGTTGACGCCTATCGTTATAGTCCAACAGGGGAACGTATGGACATTGATGATGAACGTTATGACGATTCGGATAACGTTGAAATGCCAAAAGAAGAAGTAGTTGAAGAGATTGTTACTTTTGAGGATGAATATCCTAAATATGTAGGTAATACCAATGTTGTTCCTGACCCTGAATGGATAGAGGAAAAAGATGAAGAAACTAAGGAGTCTACCGAAAACAAATATCCAGTTTACACATTTAAGGATACAGAACTTAAGAAATTTACATATGACTTTAAACTTAAGGGCAAAGACCTTACACTAATATTTCAGACAGGTAAACTTTCAGGTCTTGAATTTGTGATTAATATCGAAGAAAGTGATGCTACTGGAACGACTTTTAAAATTATCCGCAATGATAATTACGGGCGCTATCTTCCAGATGATACGCTTTTTCCTCAAGCGATTCATCTTGAAAACGGAAAAGATGTCCCGGCTGATACCTATATTCTTAGTGGCTTTGATACTGCGTTTATTTCTGAACAGATGCTACCTAATTCAGAACAAAGGTTGTTTGAAACGGCAAAAAAGTATATAAAAAAGTCGATGATTGATCCGTCTACTTATAATTGTGAGATGGTTCCGGAATTTATCTACAACAACGGTAATCTCCGTACATTTGAGGTTGGAGACAAAGTGAACCTTATCAATAAGGCATATTTTAAGGATGGTCGTCAATCCCGTGTTATCGGATTTGAATGGCCTTTGGATATTCCTTACGATCACCCAATTTATACAGTTGGTGAGACTGCTGCCTATTCTCGTTTGGGAGCAATTGAAAGTAAAGTGGATTCTTTGACTTATAAAGGACAGACATATAGTGGAATTAGTGTAAATGGAGGAGGTGGAACTAGTGTCTACGTGATTGGAGTAAACGATAAAACTTTGCCATCAGATAGAAATACATTTTCTTCAAAAAAGAATTATTAATGAGATCGGGGAGCGTGCTTTAAGTAAAATTAATGACGATGAAGCTACCGGGTTAATTAGTTTTTCTAAAGGATTAATTTCTGAAGAACTGATAGAAGCTAACAACGGTCTTGTTGTTCGTAAACAGGAAATTATAGAAGTTTCTCCAATGGCTTTAGTGGAAGAAGATGATGCTCTGGTAGAAGAATTATCAATAAGGAGTGATATTACGACTCTTGGGGAAATAACTAATGTGAGTAAAGAAGCAGATGAAATATCGGAAACAAATGACTTGATAGTTCGTCTTTCAGGAGCTTCAGAGTGGACGGTTAACACAACATTATTTTCAAATGTTTCGAAATTGATGGATGAGGTCTTTCCATTTACTATGACTTTCACTGGGGGAGCTACGTATGAGAAAGGTAGCATGCAAACGATAAATCTTTCTTGGAGTTATGATCGGGATATAATATCTCAATCAATTAATCGAGAAACGATTGCGGTTAATATGCGTACAAAGCAATATGAAGGTATTGTTACTGATACAACTTATATTTTGTCGGCTATATTTGATGGACAAACTTATACGAAATCGACTTCTGTTGAATTTAGATTGAAAAAGTATTATGGAGTTTCTGTTCGTGAAATGCTTACTGATGAAGAAGTATTGGCTTTATCCAGTCTATGGGCGGGGCGTGCGCAAGCTTCTACTGTGTTTGATTGTACAGGTGGTAAATATCCTTATTACATTTTACCTACATCGATGGTAGCTGGCATTCAGTTTTGGATTGGAGGATTGCGTAATTCTGATTGGATAGAGGAGATTCGGGAGATTACTAATGCTTATGGATATACGGAGAGTTATACAGTTTTTAGGTTAAACAGCATCCAGACGGGTGTATTAAATATAGAAATAAAATAATGGCAATATTGAGTAACGGTAAGTTTTATGGCTTCCTTTGTTCTGCTAAAGAAACCGGGCAGAAACTAGCAAATGGAGTGAAAGAATATGTGGAAGATTTTGTGTCAGGATTTGCAGGGCATGGGTGGAAGATATGGGAATATGCCAAAGGCAAATGGATGTTGGAAATAGACTCGATTCGTGTTCGCGGACAGTTTACTGTATTCGAAATGCTGATCAGTAAAGTGAGGGCTATTATTGGCGCACAAGCTATAACACAAGGTTGTGGGAAGGTAAAGGCTGTTGAATTATCGAAAGATGGAACTGCTTATCTTATCACACTGGAAGATGCTGATATGAGTTTTATGGAACATGACTTTATCCGTTGTCAGGAGTTTACCGGAAGTCAGAAGGTTTATCATGTTGAGATAGAATCAGTAGCAGATGGAATCATTCGGGTTCCTTTATCTGAATTTGATTTGGATGAAGAGGGGATAGTGCTGAACCCACCGGCTCCGGGAGATGATATTGTGCAATTCGGTAATAGTTCGCACGATGAGAAATATGTAGGTCGCCATTCTGCTATTTATATGCATGCTAACGAAGGATTGCAACCGGCTATTGATGTGTTGGATGAAATTTATTCAAAAGATTGGTCAGATTGCTTGAAAGTTCGTTTGGGAGGAGATATTCCAGGTGGTGATGGAGCGAGAGGATTTTATAGTGTGAATGGAATGATAAAGGGAATTGATAAATCAGGACATACTACTTATTGCTTATATCCGGATGGTACTGCTGAATTGGGAGATAAATCAGCTTTGTTCAAACCAAATAAGTCTGGATATATTGCTGGAGGAGCAATTGCTTGGGAATTGAATGAGGAGGAACTGGAATACGTTTGTACAATGAAAGGTGTTGTACTTACTTGGGACAATCTGGATAATGATGCAAAAGAAAATCTAAAAGGAGAGCCGGGTAAAGATGGTCTTGATATTGTTTGGAAAGGAGACTCTTCAACTCCTCCTGCCAATCCTCAAAAGAACTGGGCATATCGGGATACGGATAATGGTCAGGTTTATATCTATACTGGTGCAGTATGGGCTTTAATGGTTACAGATGGCAACGACGGGGTGGATGGTACGAATGGTGAACCTGGTGCGGACGGTGAAGATGGAATGAGGGTATACATAACCTATAATGACAGTGAAAAGGAACCGGCAAAACCAGTTGGAGACGGCACAACAGAAGGTTGGCATACCAATGCAACTGCGTCTGTTATTTGGATTTCGCAGAAAGTAGCGAAGAATGTTACTGATGGAGAATGGGGAGAAGCTATAAAAATTAAAGGGGAGCCTGGAAAGGATGCAAATCTTCTTTCGTGGATTGAGAAATGGAACGGCTATGCAACAGAGTTAGGGGAAGATTATATTGTAACTCCTAAAATGTTTAGTGGGGTACGTTCTTCTGATAGAAAATTGACTGGCATTGTACAAGGCAAAGACTGTCTTATAGATAAAGAAGGAAATAAACATTCTGGAATTTTTGCTTTAGTGGATGATGAAATCGTTTTTGAACTTGACCCGATAAATAAGAAGTATAAGTTTAAGGGAGAGGTAATTGCGGATAGCGGAACTTTTAATGGGACAGTGAATGCTGATAAAGGCACTTTTAAAGGGACGATAATTGCGGAAAAAGGCTCTATTGGTGGTTTTGAAATTACAAGTGGTCGCATAGGTTCTGAAGTGAATACAGAATATGGCGGCGGACAGCTTGCGATATATAATAACCTTATTCGTGTAGGAAACAGTGATAGTTATTCGTTATTAGGAGGTGATACAATTCCTGGTACAGCGGGTGGAGCTTACACTTCAACGTGCAGGTTCACTAATAATACTAAAAATGATTCATACAATGGTGCTAATTATGGTATGATGATAAATGTGAGCGGAGCGAAAAGAAATTATGGGATCAAATCAGATGCGCCCATAGTTGCTACTTCGTGCATTGGAATGAAAATAGCCAGACCCATATATTGGATAAATGGCAGCTCTGACGATGGTAAGGATTTTGATTTTTCAAAATACAGCGTTTATTTACTTGCATCTAATCGCAATATGAGTTTAAACCTTCCAACCGAATCAACCGTCGCATCTTATTTTGGTTTAACATCACTCCCTGGTGATTTTTCAGTAATGTTCACTCTTCATATAAGACCTTGGTCCTATGACATAACAATTAATAACGTATATGATTGGAATGCGAATTTGATTAATGTAACAATGGTTAAAGGAGATACTCTCACGCTTCTTATTAGTAAATATGATGGATTTCGGTACGATGTACTAAACAGGCAAGATTAGTAGAGTATATATGGAACTAAACGACTGGCTAACTATACTCGGAGCTTTAGGAGGTTTGGAAGCAATCAAGTGGATGGTTAACTTTTACGTTAATCGGAAGACTGACGCAAGGAAAGAGGATGCAGCGGCAGATGCGGCAGAGAATGAGAATGAACGTAATCAAGTTGCCTGGTTGGAGGAACGTATTGCTCAACGGGATGCGAAGATTGATGCTATTTATGTTGAACTTCGAGAGGAGCAATCTGCTCATTTGGAAGATATACATAAAAGATATGTGGCAGAATTGCAACTTAAAGAAGCAGAATTGAGTAGATGCGATTTATGGGAATGTCTGAAAAGAATTCCACCTAAATTTAAAAATAGAATAAAGGAGGTGCAACAATGAAAGTATTGATTGATAACGGACATGGTGAGAATACTCCCGGTAAGCGTTCACCGGATGGAAGATTGAGAGAATGGGAATATACAAGAAGGATTGCTGGTATGGTAATAATCGGATTGAGAAATAAAGGGATAGATGCCGAAAGGATCGTTAAAGAAATGGTAGATATACCTTTATCTGTACGATGTAGGCGTGCAAATACGATTTATAGAGAAACCGGAGGTAATGCTATATTAGTTTCTATCCATTGCAATGCTGCCGGTTCCGGCTCAGATTGGCTGTCTGCGCATGGATGGAGTGTATTTGTATCTAATAATGCATCAGTGAATAGCAAGAGCTTGGCTGTATGTTTAGGGGAAACAGCTATTAAAAAAGATGTTTTTGTTCGTCAGCCAATGCCCGGACAATTATTCTGGATGCAAAATCTTGCTATATGTCGGGATACAGTTTGTCCGGCTATACTGACGGAGAACTTCTTTCAAGATAATAAGGAGGATGTCGAATATTTATTATCTGATGAAGGTAAACTAATGGTTACACAAATTCATGTGGATGGAATAATAGATTACTTGAAAAAAAATAAGAGATGAAGCTACTTCCATGCATATTGTTTATTCTTATCACGTTGGGGGGATGGTTGAGCTCTTGTAGAACCCAATATATTCCTGTCGAGACGATAAGAACCGAATACCGGGCTCGTGATAGTATCCGATATGACAGCATATATCATCGTGACAGTGTATATGTGATAGTGAAAGGAGATACTGTATGTGAGTATAAATACAAGTATTTGTATAGATATCAGTACGTAAACAGAACAGATACTTTAATGAAGGTAGATTCGATACAGATTCCTTATCCGGTGGAGAAGCAACTGTCTAAATGGCAACAGTTCAAACTGGATTTTGGAGGTACTGCCATGTTGGTGATGATTATAATTGTGATAGTAAAATTGAAAAACTTAAAAATGTAGTAGATATGAGTGAAGAATTGAAAGGAACAAATATATATGCTCCTATTGTTCCGGGCACTGATGAAGATAAATATCCAACCCATGATAGTAAATATGGTAAGGGAGGATATAAGGAAGTCTCAACGTTGGAAGAACGTGATTCTCTTCCTGAAGAGCGTCTTCGTGTAGGTTGTAAAGTGTATGTAGTATCAGAGGGTAAAGAGTATCATTATAAAGGTGATGGTGAATGGGAAGAGTCCAAAGGAGTAGCTAAATTGAGCGAATTGGAGGATGTTGAATTTACAGAAGATCCCCGGAATGGTTCTGTCTTAGTTAAGCAGGATGATAGGTGGATTCCCGCATCGGAGATGTTTATTCCCACTGGAGAAATGACGGACGGTACTACTATTAAGACATTTGATGATTTAGTTGGCTTTATTGTTTCCATGTCAGGAGGTGATAAGGTGCAACGTAATATTCGTGTGGTAAATAACTTGGACTCAAAAAACCTGTCTGCCAGTAAAGGAGATCCATGTATTTTAGATTTAACATTCGTATCTCAGGAACGATATAGTATTAGTGACCCTTACGAAAATACGGGGGAGAGAGGGCTGTTACAAATATCTGTTAAAAATACAGTAAATTCCGAGTACGTAGTAGTCAAGGAGATGTATATACCTTCTGCCGTTTCGATTAAGGTTGACATTGCAGAGTATTTGTCTTCGGGTGCAAATAACGTCATGGTGAAGGTTACCGGAGAAGTGACAGAGGAATCAACCCCGGCTTTTGTATATACAGTGCAACTTACTTCACTATCCATAAGTGCTGATAACTTTAAATGGTGGACCGCTTATACCGGTGATATCACTATGCCGTTTAATATCGGAGGAAATGTTTCTAAGGGTTTATTTATAACTGTTTCAGGAAAAGACTATAATGAAGCCTATGAATTGCCACTTGGCACAAATGTGTTTGTAGAGACAGCATTGAATTATAATATACCGCACCCTGAAAAGACTGGTGTATTCAGAGTTTCCGCTTATGTAGCCAATGCGGATGGAAGTATTCGTACCAAGACAATCTCATTTAATATTATTTGTGCTGTGTCCGGAACACAGGAAAAGTTGATTGCAATTAATAATATAGCAGATAAAGCTACGAACTGGTCTGAAAACACATTGTTTGAATATACGATGTATGATGGTGATAATGTGAGTACTAATGCCATATTCCAAATTACTAAGGATAGTGAAGAGGTCTTTAATTCAGTAGAAGATAATATCTCTACTTCTACCAGATATTCTTTTTCATTGCCACTTGAAATAGATACTATTGATAATCAGGATTTCTCCATCATTGCTGCAATAAGGAGTGGCGACATCTTGCTAACAGCCCCTCTGACTTTCCGGGTAAACAACTCTCTTGGCTATTCCGCTATTGCGGGAGCTGTTGTGTATATTAATCCTAAGACGAGAACAAACCGGCAAGGTAATCGTGAATATATGATTAATGAAATAGATGGTTCCCTGATTGAAGCTGAATGGTCAGGAGTTAACTGGGGAAATGATGGATGGGTGGATGATAGCTTTGGCTACAAAACTCTCCGAATGCTTGCAGGTTCAAGTGTGAATATTAACTATAGTCCATTCTCAAAAGAATGTGCTCGAACGGGTAAAACCTTTGAAATAGACTATCAGATTTCAAATGTGACAGATTTTTCGAAACCTATTATTACCATATCTACTCCGATAAATGATTCATTTATTGGTCTGAATATTTATCCGGATGATGTAGTGATGTACTCTCAATCTTTGAAAGATAAGGATGTGCAGAGTCTTCACACATTTGAAGAAAAACGCACTCGACTCACACTGACAGTAATGCCTGATGCTTATGGAAATTCAGGATTCAACCTCTGTATCTTATATATTAATGGCATAAAGAATCGTGAATTCACTTATGAAAATAATGATTACTTTGCTCATAACGGCATCATTGCAATAGGTTCCGAATCTGCTGACGTGGATGTCTATGGTATTCGTGAATATGATTCGGCACTGACTTCACAGGGAGTACAGACAAACTTAGTGAACTGGATGTCTACTACAGAAGAAAAAGATAAGTTCAAGCTTGCTAATGATATTCTTGATGCGAATGGTTCTGAAATTGATTTTAACAATACAGTAGATCAGTATAACGTTATTGTGTTTGATACAATTATTCCGAGTATGGCAGATCAAACACAACGTGTCGGGACGTTGGAGGTTTATTACTATGACCATCCGGAATGGAATGTTGCTATCAGTAATGTAGCAGCTAAAGGTCAGGGAACCTCTTCTATGAAATACTGGATATGGAACACCAGTTATAAGCTTGATAAAAACCTCTCAGTGATTACTCATGCAGACGGGAGTACAAGCAAAAAGACCTGGCAGATGGTTCCTTGGATTCCTGCGGGAGAAAAGTTTACTGCAAAGAAAAACTTTGCTTCAAGTATGCAATCTCATAAGATTGGCGCTGTCAATTCATATACGGATTTATATAAACAGGTGGGGTTAAGAAACGAAGCAATGTTAACTGAAAAGTATGCTGATGCACGTGTATCAGTGTATGAACTTCCTTTCTTCTGTTTTGAGAAGTCCATCAATGATGAAGGGAAAACTGTATATACCTTCAGAGGTTTGTATACATTTGGTCCGGATAAAGGAGATAAGAATACATTTGGTTATGATACGGATCTGTTTCCGGGTTTGCTAAGTATTGAGGGCTCTGATAACTCACCATTATTGACCCTGTTTCGTGTGCCTTGGAACACTAACAGTGGTAGAATCGTATATAATGCAGACAAAGAGGCATGGCAGTATAATGGAGCTAACTCTATTAATTTTGGAGCTGGCAAAGTCGAGAATATAAGTAGATGGATACCAACCTATAATCATGTATATCAGTGTTCTCCTCGCCTGCTTCCATTTGAGGGCACTCCAGATGAGTTGAATGCAGATATGTCTCAATATCGTGTGCAACCTTATGAATTTTGGATTGCGAAGTCTGGTGATCCGAATCAATTTGACGTATATTATTATGAAGCTTCTGAAGGCAAATTCATTCCTTCGGATATCGGTGAAGGCACTATTAATTTGAAGACCCAACTTATTGATAAAGGGTATGGACTTTCTATTTCTGATCTGACAGGAAAGAGTAATGATGAATTGAATACCTTATTTATTAATGCTCGTATAGCTAAGTTCAGGCAAGAAGCTGCTCAATACTGGGATATTGACGACTGTTTGTACTTTATGAATAATGTTGAATTTAATGCCGGAACAGATGAGCGTGCAAAGAATACATATCCTTACTGTTTTGGAACTGAAACTTCAAGATGGCGATGGCGTGTGGATGATGCGGATACTCGTTTTGATACAACCAACCGTGGTCTTCCGGATAAAGAATATAGTGTTGAGACCCATGATCTTGATGAAACCGGAGCTGCAATTTGGAATGGTGAGACAAATAACTTCTTTAACTTGATGGAACTTGCTTTCCCAGAAGAGAAAATCACAAGTATGCGTAAGTCTATGAGTGCAATGCAGGAACTCGGTGGCTTAAAATCTGGAAATGATCTTGAAAAGATATATGCTTTCTATAAGAAATATTACTTCGACCAGGCGCAGGAGTATTTCCCTGCAAATGGCTATAATGCTGATGCAAAATATTGCTATGAAAATGGTAAGCTTGCATATAATAGAGGTATCTATTCAAATGATACAGATCCAATTACCCAGTCATTAGGCGATCACTATTTGGCTGAACAACGCTGGATTACGAAGCGTATTCTTTATATGATGAGTAAATACTCGTTTGGTTTATTCTCTGCTGCCGGTACTGATACTATAACTGTGCGTGCTGCCGGAAATACGATAAAATATGCACTTACACCCGCTATGGATATGTATGCGGCTATTTCCAACGGTACTTCAATTATTAAAGGAAAACGAACGAAGGCTGGTGAAGTATGTGAAATGGAAATAGAACTTTCAGGTTCTGGAGATCAGCAAAATACAATTGAAGGAGCTTCTTATTTGCAGGATATTGGTGACTGGCATGATAAGAATGTACAAGGATCAATGGTTATTCAGGGTAAGATGTTGCGTGAAATACGTCTTGGACATAAAACAGAACCGATAACCATTTCTATTTCATCATTGACAATATCCAATTGTGTCTCATTGCAAAAGCTGATATTATCCAATATCCGGCAATTGAGTGGTGCGCTGAACCTAACCGCGTGTACGCATTTGAAAGAAGTGTATGCTGATGGAACATCTTTGTCTCAAATCAAATTGCCTTCGGGTGGGGGGCTTGAATTGGTGGAATTTAGTTCTTTGAATCAATATATATCTTTGTCTAACTATCCTCTTTTGACTAACGAAGATGTGAAAATAGATTTATGCAAGAAGATTATTAGTGACTTTTTTATTGTTGATTGTGTAAAAATGCAACCGATTCGGCTTCTAGTTGATATTATGAATTCACAAACAGATCTGGGAATCACTCATTCATTGAAGCGTATTCGTATTGTCGGTTTCAATGAGACATATAATACTTCAGATATGTTGGATAAGCTTGCAATACTGGCAGATGGTACATATGAAGGATTAAGTTCCGAGGGTATTGCGGGCGAAGACAAACTTCCAGTACTTGACGGCACTTTAAATATTTATGCAAATGCTTATGAAGACTCTATAGAAACTTTGAGAAATGTATTTTCTAAACTGTCTTTGAATATAATGGGTGAATATTATATTCGATTTAAAGACTCTGTGGCAGGGAATTATATGATTTCTAAATTTGGAGATGGCGTTGGGATTACAAAACTTCAGATGGCTTCGATTACACAGGCTCAATTAGGAAGACCTTTTAATGGAAATACAGAGATAACTTCGTTTGATGAGTTTCAATATTTAACCTCTTTGTACAATATTGATTCGGAGTTGTTTGTGAATTGTAGCAATTTGAAGTCTATAAAATTTCCTAATAATCTCATAGCAATATACAATAGTGCTTTTTCAGGTTGTGACTTAAGAGAATTGGTAATACCTAAAACTGTAACAACTATATATCAAGCGGCTTTTCAAAAAAATATAAATTTAAAAAGCGTAATCTTTGAAGAAAGGATAGAACCTCTTCTTATGAGATGGAGTATTTGGGCCTACTGTACTTCTTTAGTAGAGATAAATTTGCCTGATACATCTATTTTAGAATCTAATTCTGGAGCGTTTTTTGATGGATGCACCTCTTTGGAAAAAGTTCATATGTCAGAGAGCTTCAATATGTTAGGAGACTACTTCTTTAGAAACTGCACTTCTTTAAAAGAAGTGAATATTCCAACAAATATCACTAAAATAGGTCGTGGCGCATTTCAAAAAGCTGGCATTGAATCTATAGTTCTTCCAAGTAAATCTGGCATAACTATAGATAGTGGAGCCTTTGATCAATGTCCTAACTTAACAAGTATTGATATTCCTAGAAATTATGATATAGGTTTGGCATCCGGATTATTTAGTTCATGTGAAGCTTTGGTAGAAGCAACGATTGGTGAGGGGATTACTGCAATACCATCCAGTTGTTTCAACAGATGTATTGCCTTGAAAAAAGTTACGTTACCATCTACTGTAACTATCATCTATTCTAATGCTTTTTTTAATGATTATTCAATGGAGATACTAATGGTTAAATCTGTAGTTCCTCCAACCGTAGAAGGAGATAGTTTTGGATATAATTTTAGTAAGCAATGCAAAATATATGTTCCGGATACCTCTGTAGATATGTATAAAGAAGATAGTTGGTGGGGACAATACTCGAATAGAATGTATGCATTATCATTATTAAACGAATAAATAATAGGATTTATGATAATATTTAATAATGATAAGTTTTTATATTTCTTTTGTTCTATTAAAAAATGAACGAAAACTTGTAAATGGGCTGGAAGAATATGGGGAGTAGAAAAAAACACCCTGCTTTTATTAAGTGGGGTGGTGATTTATTGGGATGAAAATCATGTTGTCAATTTGATAATTCTAATAATATATGACGTTATATTGATATAATCCGTACCTTTGCGCAGTAAACACAGACTAAATTTACAAACTAAATAATTACATGAAATGAAAAAGATTTTATTTTTGATGATTTTGTTTTTCCCTATCGTATTGAGTAGTTGTTCGTCCGATGATGATGATTGGATTGATTTGAATCCGGAAGATATTGTAGGAACCTGGTCAACAGGTATAGAGGGTACTCATAAATACATTAAGTTTGAGAGTGATGGAACTGGATATTACGCGCTTCTTAGCGGGGCTACCTTTGTGTCTAACTATTTGTTC
Organism: Bacteroides sp. BFG-637; assembly: GCF_024793605.1. Lineage (NCBI taxonomy): Bacteria > Pseudomonadati > Bacteroidota > Bacteroidia > Bacteroidales > Bacteroidaceae > Bacteroides > Bacteroides sp. BFG-637. The sequence continues at coordinate 3,574,606 of NZ_JANUPD010000002.1, forward strand.
ACCTATCAAATTTCAGGTGATAAAATTAATATCCAAATAACTTATTCTGATGATGGAAATAAGCTTAAAGGACAGAAGCGAGTGTGGGAGTGCTTATTTTCAAAAGATGTATTAAAGATAAAAGATGGCTCATTGGAAAATGGCACATATAAAAGACTGGGATATGATGAGTAATTAAATCACTGCATTTTATAGATAATCGTATGTTATGCGGTTAAAATTGGAAGATAAGCCGCAAAATCTGCGGCTTATCTTCCAATTTTAACCGCAGCTTTGTCTATAACTCCAATTAAATAGCTATTTTTGTGGAAAGAACCAATGATATGTTTATACATGAAATAGAAAATTGGACGTCGTTCAGATGGAATGCTGTTCGTTTGTCGGAGCCGATAGCTCGGACAAACAAAGCTATCGGATATCTTGCAGGACGTTTAAGTACCATCGGATTTGATAACCAGATGGCGGCTACTGTGGAGGCAGTGACGCATGATGTGGTATCATCTTCAGAAATAGAGGGAATCACATTAAATACTGCGGAAGTACGTTCTTCCGTTGCACGAAAATTAGGTGTAGCCGTACCTGATACAAAAGAACCGACACATTATATTGATGGAGTTGTGGAAATGATGCTTGATGCCGTGATGAATTATGATACTCCATTGAATCATGATAGATTATTCGGGTGGCATGCAGCACTTTTTCCGACAGGTAAGAGTGGGTTTTCAGATATTATGGTGGGGACTTACCGCAATGAGCCTATGGAGGTTATATCGGGAGCATTTGGGCGGGAAAGAGTCCATTATCGTGCGCCGGAACCGGAACGTGTGCTTAATGAAATGGATAAATTCATTATATGGTTTAATGATAAAAGTATTGTTCCATCATTAGTGAAGTCTGCAATAGCTCATCTGTGGTTTGTATGTATTCATCCATTTGACGATGGAAATGGTCGTATCGCGAGAGCTATATCGGATATGGTATTATCGCAAACAGATCGTAGTAAATTGCGTTTCTTCAGTATGTCTCTGCAAATTTGTAAGGAAAAGAAAGAATATTATCGAATGTTGGAGCGGACACAACGTGGAGATGGAGATATTACGGAATGGTTGGAATGGTATTTTACTTGTCTTGAACGGGCCGTAAGTGAGTCTAATGTGATGTTGAGTGAAATACTTAATAAGGCTATTTTCTGGAAGACTCATGTAGAGGCGGTTATCACGGAAAGGCAACGGACTATTCTTAATATATATTTGAACGGTTATGACGGAAAGCTTACTGCTAAAAACTGGAGTAAACTGGCCGAAGTTTCGTTAGATACTGCAACTCGTGATGTGAAAGATTTGGTAGCAAAAGGAATTCTTTCTCCTATACAAGGACGTGTCAGAGATATATCATATACATTGAATTATATAGCTCCTGACTCCCGAATGTTTGATTTTACAGGTTCTGCTATTATCAGTCGCGACGGGAAAGATTATATTTCCACTGTATATAGAGGACAAAAGACAATAGAAGAAAGAATATCTTCATTGGACAAAATACGTTTTGAACAAAATGAAATGTCGATTGAAGATATTGTATATAAGTATTTTGCATATCTCATTGAATAATAATTTTATGATATAAAGAAATCCATGTTGAAAATATTAGTAACCTACGCCGTCCAAGGCGAATTTGTAGAGATTAAATGGCCGGATGTAGAACCTTATTACATTCGTACAGGTATTGGAAAAGTAAAATCAGCTTTTCATCTGGCAGAAGCAATCCGCCAGGTACAACCGGACTTTGTACTCAATATCGGAAGTGCCGGAACAGTCAACCATCAGGTAGGAGATATCTTTGTCTGCCGCAAGTTCGTAGACCGTGATATGCAGAAAATGAAAGAGTTCGGATTGGAGTGTGAGATTGATTCATCGTCCTTGCTCGAAGAAAAAGGTTATTGCAAGCACTGGACGGAAGAAGGAATCTGTAACACGGGAGATGGCTTCCTGACAGAATTGACTCACGTTAGCGGAGATGTCGTAGACATGGAAGCCTATGCACAGGCATTCGTTTGCCGTTCGAAAGAAATTCCGTTTATTTCCGTGAAATATGTGACTGACATTATTGGTCAGAACTCCGTGAAACATTGGGAAGATAAACTTGCCGATGCCCGACAGGGACTATCACATTACTTCAATGTCTTGAAAGAAAGAATATGATAAGTGACTCCTGCGGCAATCAGTCCCAGGAGAATCTTTACCCATATCAGAGGAATCAGGAAGAAAATGCAATAAAGCATAGTTCCCCACATCAGCACGAGCGAGATTACTTTGGCTCGAAGAGGGATCGCCTTGTTTTCGCGGTAATTGCGGATATAAGGACCGAAGTGCCGATGATTGAGCAGCCAGTTATATAGTCGGGGAGACCCTTTGAAATAAAGGGCAGCGGTGAGTAACAGAAAAGGGGTAGTAGGCAGTAACGGCAGAAAGATGCCGAGAATGCCGAGTGCAAGGGAGATACTACCTAAAACAATATACAGAGTTTTCATGCGGCAAAGATAGTGCAAAAAAAGGGAAAAAATAACACTCTTTGCTGAATGAAAACTCTATTTTATATTACCTTTGTCGTTGCATCGAGGTGACATTAGATGCGTGTAACTATTAAAATACATACACCCATGTTTACAGTAATCAAACGCATGGAGATCTCGGCTTCTCATAAGCTGGTACTCCCGTATCGCAGTAAATGCGCCAGTTTACACGGTCACAACTGGATTATTACCGTCTATTGCCGTTCTATGCGGCTCAACTCCGAAGGAATGGTGGTAGATTTCACTCGTATCAAAGAAGTGGTCATGGAAAAACTCGACCATCAAAATCTGAATGAAGTACTTCCGTTCAATCCCACAGCAGAGAATATCGCCCGGTGGGTGTGCAAACAGATTCCCCAATGCTATAAGGTAGAGGTGCAGGAATCGGAAGGAAACATAGTCATCTATGAGAAAGATTCCGCCAGCGCAGAAGGACAAGAGTAGCAAATTAAACAAGTATGACGATGAGAAAGATTAATGAAATCTTTTACAGTTTGCAGGGCGAAGGTTACCACACCGGAACTCCGGCCATCTTCGTGCGTTTCTCCGGCTGCAACCTGAAATGTGACTTTTGCGACACACAACACGAAGAAGGAACCATGATGACCGATGAAGAAATTATCACCGAAGTGAAAAAATATCCAGCCGTTACCGTTGTCCTCACAGGTGGCGAACCTTCCTTATGGATAGACGACCAATTGATCGACCTTTTGCATCAGGCCGGTAAATATGTGACCATCGAAACCAACGGTACACACCCCTTACCGGCATCTATCGACTGGGTGACCTGCTCACCCAAACAAGGGGCAAAACTGGCAATCGACCGGATGGACGAAGTGAAAGTTGTCTATGAAGGACAAGATATAAGTATTTTTGAACTACTTCCTGCCGAACATTTTTTCCTCCAGCCTTGTTCTTGTAATAACACTGCTTTGACAGTGGACTGTGTAATGCGACATCCCAAATGGAGACTCAGCCTGCAAACACACAAATTAATCGACATCCGTTGAACAAAATAAACGGGTGATACGGAGGAAGCTTAAATTATTACATAATATAGTTATGAAAGTAGGTTTGTTTATTCCTTGTTATATCAATGCTATTTATCCCAATGTGGGAGTGGCATCGTATAAGTTATTGAAAAGTTTGGGAGTAGACGTCGATTATCCGTTGGATCAGACCTGTTGCGGACAACCGATGGCAAATGCCGGTTTTGAAGACGAATCGATGAAATTGGCACTCCGTTTTGACGATTTGTTCCGGAAGTATGATTACATAGTCGGTCCTTCCGCCAGTTGTGTGGCCTTTGTGAAAGAGAATCATCCGGGCATATTAGAGAAAGAAGGACACGCTTGTCAGAGCGCGGGAAAGATTTATGATATTTGTGATTTTATTCATGATGTACTGAAGCCTTCGAAGATTCCTGCACGCTTTCCCCATAAGGTTAGTATTCACAATAGTTGTCATGGGGTGCGTGAATTGTTAATTTCGGCTCCCTCCGAACTGAATATTCCTTATTACAATAAATTGCGTGATTTGCTCGATCTGGTTGAAGGAATCGAAGTTTTCGAACCCAGCCATATTGACGAGTGTTGCGGCTTTGGCGGAATGTTTGCCGTGGAGGAGCAGGCAGTCTCCGTCTGCATGGGGCGTGATAAGGTGAAAGACCACATGGCCACCGGAGCCGAATATATTGTCGGAGCGGACAGTTCCTGCCTGATGCACATGCAAGGTGTTATCAAACGGGAGCATCTGCCTATTCAGATTATCCATATTGTAGAAATTCTAGCGTCGCAATCATGAGTACAAAACATTCAAAGGCTGCCGAGAAGTTCTTGCAGGACAGCAAGATGGCAGCATGGCATAATGAGACCCTTTGGATGGTCCGTGCCAAAAGGGATAAGATGAGCAAGGAAGTTCCCGAATGGGAAGAGTTGCGCAACAAGGCTTGCGAACTGAAACTATATTCCAACAGCCACCTCGAAGAACTTCTGCTGGAGTTCGAGAAGAACGCTACCGCCAACGGTGCCATTGTGCATTGGGCAAAAGATGCCGATGAATACTGCGCCATTGTCTATGAGATATTGAATGAACATAATGTGCATCATTTCATCAAGAGTAAATCCATGCTTGCCGAAGAGTGCGGACTGAATCCTTTCCTGATGGAGCGGGGCATTGATGTCGTAGAGTCCGATTTGGGCGAACGCATCCTGCAACTGATGCATCTCGAACCGAGTCACATCGTACTGCCTGCCATCCACATCAAACGGGAACAGGTAGGCGAACTTTTCGAAAAGGAGATGGGAACCGAGGAAGGAAACTTCGACCCTACCTACCTGACTCATGCGGCACGTAAGAACCTGCGACCTCTCTTCCTGAATGCCGAAGCCGCTATGACAGGGGCCAACTTTGCCGTAGCTTCAACCGGTGACATCGTAGTCTGCACGAATGAGGGAAACGCTGATATGGGTACTTCCTATCCGAAATTGAACATCGCCGCTTTCGGTATGGAAAAGATTGTTCCGGATTTGGATGCACTGGGCGTATTCACCCGATTGCTTGCCCGTTCGGCTACCGGACAACCGGTGACCACCTACACTTCCCATTACCGCCGTCCCCGCGAAGGCGGTGAATATCATATCATCATTGTAGATAACGGCCGAAGTACATTGCTTTCCAAGCCCGATCATATCAAGACACTGAATTGCATCCGTTGTGGTGCGTGTATGAATACCTGCCCGGTATATCGCCGGAGTGGGGGATACTCTTATACCTATTTCATTCCCGGACCTATCGGTATCAATCTGGGCATGGCTCATGATCCGGAGAAATATTATGATAATCTTTCTGCCTGCTCTCTGTGTATGTCCTGCTCTGATGTTTGTCCGGTGAAAGTTGATTTGGCCGAACAGATTTACAAGTGGCGTCAGGATTTGGACGGACTGGGAAAAGCCAATACAGGAAAGAAGATCATGTCCGGTGGTATGAAGTTCCTGATGGAACGTCCGGCATTGTTCAATGCTGCTTTGTGGGCGGCTCCGGTAGTAAACGGTCTGCCCCGTTTTATGAAATACAACGATCTCGACGATTGGGGAAAAGGGCGTGAACTGCCGGAATTTGCCAAAGAGTCGTTCAATGAAATGTGGAAGAAAAACAAAGTACAGGGAAAGGAGGAATCCAAATGAGCAGCAGAGAAGAGATATTAGCCAGTATTCGCAAGAATACGCAAACTCGTTATGATAAACCGGATATTGCGGATATGAAACGATTGTCGTATCCTGACAAGATAGAACAATTTTGTGCAATCAGTCGTGCAGTGGGTGGCACAGCAGTGGTATTGGGCGAAGGAGAAGATGTGAATGCGGTCATACGTCGGACTTATCCGGATGCTATGCGCATTGCTTCCGTCTTACCGGATATTTCCTGCGCGACATTCAATCCCGACAATCTGGATGATCCGAAAGAGTTGGATGGCACCGATGTGGCCGTAGTGAAAGGAGAAATAGGAGTTGCCGAGAACGGAGCCATTTGGATACCGCAGACGGTGAAATATAAAGCTATTTATTTTATCTCGGAAAAGCTGGTTATCCTGCTCGACCGGAATAAAATAGTGGATACCATGTATGATGCTTACCGCGAACTGGATGGACAGGAATATCAATTCGGAACATTCATCTCCGGTCCTTCAAAGACTGCCGACATTGAACAGGCATTGGTGATGGGAGCACATGGGGCACGGGACGTATTAGTGATATTAATCTAGTGTTTCAAAACAGAGGCTCTATTGGTAGGAAGTAGAGCCTCTGTTCGGTATAAACAGAACTTCTGTTTATTGTAAATAGAGCCTCTGTTCCGGTTCGTTCATAGAAGAGTAGTCAAATGTTTAAATTTAAATGATATGTATGCCAATAAAGTAAAGAAAATAGCCGCCGTTCATGACCTTTCGGGAATGGGACGCGTGTCTCTCACTGTCGTTATTCCTATTCTTTCATCCATGGGCTTTCAGGTTTGTCCGCTTCCTACGGCTGTATTATCCAACCATACGCAATATCCCGGTTTCTCCTTCCTCGACCTGACGGACGAAATGCCGAAGATTATTGCCCAGTGGAAGAAACTGGAGGTGAAGTTTGACGCTATCTACACCGGATATCTGGGCTCTCCGAAACAGATTCAGATTGTTTCTGATTTTATCAAAGACTTTCGTCAGCCGGATAGCCTGATAGTTGCCGATCCGGTGTTGGGAGATAACGGCCGGCTGTACACTAACTTTGATATGGAGATGGTGAAAGAAATGCGCCACCTGATAACCAAAGCAGATGTGATTACTCCCAATCTGACGGAGTTATTTTATTTATTGGATGAACCCTATAAAGCAGACAACACGGATGAAGAACTGAAAGAATATCTTCGCCTTTTGTCTGATAAAGGTCCGCAAGTGGTTATCATAACCAGTGTCCCCGTGCATGATGAACCCCATAAAACGTCTGTCTACGCTTATAACCGTCAGGGAAACCGCTACTGGAAAGTGACCTGTCCTTATCTGCCTGCACATTATCCTGGCACGGGAGATACTTTTACAAGTGTCATAACCGGCTCTTTGATGCAGGGAGACAGCTTGCCGATGGCATTAGACCGTGCCACTCAATTTATCCTGCAAGGAATCCGTGCCACTTTCGGGTATGAATATGACAATCGGGAGGGGATTCTGTTGGAGAAAGTACTTCACAATCTGGATATGCCGATACAGATGGCCAGTTATGAATTGATTTAATCTTTTACATTCACAAATTTTTGTCCTATTCGAATTTGACGGTTATTTCCACTGATTTATTGCCATAAATCCAGTCCGGACCTTCCTGAATCAGGCGGATGGCTTCCTTGTCGGAAGATTCGCAGAGGCTCTCTTTTACTTTGATGTAGAAGGGACGCCCTTCCTTGTTAACCAGGAAAGTTAATACCACTTTCCCTTTCACTTGTGCGCATTTTTCATCCGTCGGACGAACCAGATTCTCCTTCAGGTACTTCTGATATTTGCGTTTACCAATCACGGGTTGCGGAGTAATATCTTTGTCTGCCTGCTCCTTAGCCGTCACGACGGTTGTCGACTTCTTATTTTTATTTGTTCCGTATCCCACTACCACCACTTCGTTAAGCGTTTGTTTGTTTTCGTTCATGGCAATGAGCATTGTCTGGCTGGTATCTACCGGAATTTCTACCGGATCATATCCGATGAACTGCGCTGTCAACTGTTTTTTACCTTCTTTTTTAACCAGCGAAAACTCTCCGTTCATATTCGTAATGGTTCCGATATTTGTCCCTTTATATGCCACACTGGCCCCGATGATCGGTTCTCCTTTTTCATTGGTCACTTTTCCCTGAATAATGTTACTGTTGGGAATAGTCACCACTTTAGCCATTCTCATTTTCTTGTCGGAAGCGGACTCGGAAGTATCCATTGTTGCTGCTACCTCTTGCAATTCAGCAGTCTGCTCCAAGGCTTCCTCCATCATCGGTTCTATTACTGCGGATGCACTTTTAGCGGTAGGAGCAGTTTGGTTTTTGGCAATCATATCCTTTTTATCCGCTTGTTTCACAGCAATTCCGGAAATAGGGGTAGAATCCGTTTTGACCTTTGTGGCAGCCAGCGCGATTTCCTTTCGCGGGGTTACAGGAGCTGCCGGAGTCGCCGGATTTGTAGGAGTTGCCGGTGTTGCAGCTTCAGGCAACTTTGCAGGAACAGACTCTTCAGCGATAAACACTTCATCTGTCATGCTCTTTTTCAGGAACAGGAAATAACTGCTGATACCGAATCCGATAACCAGACATGCAGCGATGCTCCAGGTGATAGCATAAGTGTTCTTTTTCTTTGCCGAATGAGCAGAAACCTGCATCCGCAGTTTCTCGATCCGTTGTTCGTGATTTCCCTCCACTTGGTTGTATCCATCCATAGCATCAGCCAGGAAAGGGTCCTGCATCGACTTTTTTCCAGCCGGTGTGCCTCTTTTCCTTTGCGGAGTCCTCGTATGTAGTCCAATAGTTTCATAGGGCTTGTTTCTTAATACAAATTTTTAAGTTTCGCTTTCCGTTTTGGATATAGCTTTTCACATTGTTCAGAGTAAATCCGGTCTGTTCCACAATGTCGGCATACGACATTTCCTCTAAAAAGAAACGCGTAATGCTGGTCCGTTGTTCTTCGGGCAACTTTTCGAGACAGTGATGTAATGCCTTTAGTTGTTCCTCTGAACTTTCCTCCTCACTTAATAGATGCAGAAATTCGTCGGATTCCATAACATTAACGGTATAATCTAACGTAATTTCCTTATTTTCCTTTCGTAAAAGTTGCAGGCAATGATTCTTTGCCACCCGGTAGAGCCATGGCTTGAACACTTTTATCTCATAATTTCCCAGTTTAGGCAATAAATCTTCAAACAACTGCATGACCGCCTCCTGTGCCCGGTCTTCATCATGCAGATATTTCAGGCAAAGTCCGTATAATAACGGGATATATCGGTTATATAATTCGCCGAAATATTCCGTATCGCCGGACTTCGTATAATGTATTAGTAATTCCTCGTCCGATAGTTTTGATATTTTTCTTTTGAAAAACAACATCTATTCCTCTTCTTCGTCAATAATGACTTGATATTTTTCTTTCATTGCTTCAAAATCACCTGTAATCTGGTCTAATATTTCATGTGTATCCGTACTCTTTGCCAATGCAGGCATACCGTAATAGATAGATGCTTTATATGGCAACAGTATCATTTTTCCTTTGGGCAGAGAACGTCCCATACCGGTCATGAATACGGGAATATATTTCACTTCGGGTCGCAGAGACAGGATGCGGGCTATGCCGGATTTAATTTTTCCCATCTGTTCCGGCTTTCCTCTGGTTCCTTCCGGAAAAAGAATCAGCGAATATCCGGCATCGATGGCTTCAAGCATCTTACGGATCGGATCATGCTCCGAATCTTTTTCTCCTTTTCTTCTGATTAGCAGTGTGTTGATGAAAAAGTTGCTGATGGAAGCCTGAAAGCGGGTTTTCCCGAAATAATCTTCTGCTGCTACGGGTTTGACTTTCCATAAAAGTTCTCCCGGCAGGGAAGATAACAAGCTTAGGGTGTCCAGATGGCTGTTATGGTTGGCAAGGATGATGAATTGCTTTTCCTTTTTGAGGAACTGGCAATCGGTGAACTGAACTCCTACAACCAATTTCAGGAACCATTGGAATACACCTTTATATATAATCTGCATGGCAGCAGCTTGCATGAATCTTTTTTCCATTCTCTCCGTTTAATATGCAATGTAATAAACTAAATGAAAAAATACAGGAGCCGTGTAGGCCAGAGAATCTATCCGGTCGAATACTCCTCCATGACCGGGAATACTGTTCCCCATATCCTTAATTCCTTTATCTCTCTTGATGGCGGAGATGACTACGTCTCCCGAGAATCCGGCAATCGCAACGAGAGCACTTACCAGGATAACGTTGGAAGCGGAGAGGGGAGTCAGGAAACCGAGGAAGTAACCAATGACGGTGGTACTGATTACGCCGCCCAGAAATCCTTCCCACGTTTTGTTTGGACTTACTTTCGGAAGTATCTTATGCCGTCCGAGAAGTTTGCCCCAGATAAATTGCATGACATCGTTGATTTCCGTAAGGAATACAAGGAATAATAGCAGACCTCGTCCTCCCGCATTGAATCCCGGCAGTTCGGGAAGTGACAGGAGATAAGCGAGGTGGCTGATACCGAATACCGAAAGCATCAGAATCCATTGCAACAGAGCCATCGACTTGGTAATTCCGTGGGTGTCTCCCTTTAAAACAAGTCGTAAGGGCAATACGAGAAACATAACTACCGGAATGAAGATGATGAATGCTCCATACCAGGCAAGGTAAGCAAGGTAATATTGAATGGGAATGGCCAATATCCCCCAAAACAGTGCTCCGCGATCTGCCTCTCTGAATCCCAACACCGAATACAGTTCTCTGAAAGCGATGAAAGAGAGAAAGGCAAGGAAGAAGTAAGAAATGTTAAAGCTGATAAATACAGCGCCGATAAACATGCCCGCCATGATCCACCATGAACGTGTGCGGGCGGAGAGTTCGCTGATATTTGTTTTTGGAGAGATCTTCTTTACGAGAAAAAGAATAAGGCTTGCCGTAACAAGCAGTCCGATGATGAGCGAAATGACGATAATCAGTTCATCGCTTAGCGTAGGAAATATGATATCCAGTAGTTCTTTCATTTTATTTCATTGTTTGTTGTGTGTGACATGAGGTACAGACGGCGTATCAGTGTTGCGACAAGGCCGACATTCATAATTATCAGGGCTATGAGACATACCATCCGGTCGTATCCTGCGTGAATGGTGCAGGTGGCTACTACAAAGGCAAGCGTGAGCAATGCCATGCGGTGTTGCTTGGCCATCGGACCATTAAAGAAATGCTGGTGCGTTTTGTAGGCTCCTATCCAGCGGAAATAAGCTGTCATAACGGCAAGAAGGGCCGCTAGCCATCCCAGTTCAATACCGAATCCGCCTGCTATATATCCGACGGGAATGATGAACAAAGCATCAGCAAAGCGGTCGGGCATATCATTGTAGAGATCTCCGTTGGCACTTTTCTTCCCTCCTTCAATAGCTACCATCCCATCGAACAGGTTGCAGAGTAACCGCAACTGCATGCAAACGATGAACAGAATGTAGGCTACATACTTGTTAAAACCGGGATCAATGACTGTGCCGATCAACAGAAGGCACCCCACCATAGCGAAGAATACGCTCATCATGGAAATTTGATTGGGAGTGACACCCCAACGAGTTAGTTTGCGGGCAATAATAGTAGCCCAGGCCGTGTTTCGTGAGGCTATTTCCCGCCTTCCGTCGACTTCGTTTTTCATATTTATAATATGTTTATGATTGGCAAATATACACATCATCTTAAGAGTTGCAAAGGAATGAGTGAGAATTTTGAAATGACTCTTTTTTCTGCCGGATAAAAAAAAGTTCAGGCAATTTATGGAATCTGTGTGAAATGTGCATCTCTATAATAAAAGCGAACTAATAGTAACATTTTAAAATAAGAAGTTATGAAAACAAATCAATTCAGAGCGATGATGCTCGTGCTGCTAATGGCGGTTATTTCTTTAGGTAGGATGAATGCGCAAGTTATTACTGTGTCGGGTACGGTGACGGATGCAAAGGATGGAAATCCGCTTGTAGGTTGTTCGGTACAGATCAAGGGTACTTCGAAGGGGGCAATAACGAATATGAAGGGCCGGTATACAATTCAGGCCAAGAAGGGGGAGACGTTGTTGTTTCAGTATATCGGGTATAAGCAAGAGAGAAGGGTGGTGAAATCGGCTACGCTGGATGTGAAGATGAAAGCGGATGATGTGGTATTGGAAGAATGTGTAGTGGTAGGATACGGGCATGAGTTAAAGGCTACTAAATCGGTGTCTGCTGCTTATATGGCGGTATGTCCGACACCGGGAATCATGTATGATGCTGTAAATGCGGAAGAATACGGGCAGATTCAGGAGAATGGATTTAAGAGTGTGTCGGATGCTCCGCTTTCTACTTTCTCTATTGATGTAGATGCTGCTTCTTATAGTAATATGCGTCGTTTTATCAATAAAGGGGAATTGCCTCCTGTAGATGCTATCCGTACGGAAGAATTAGTGAACTACTTTTCCTATGATTATCCGAAACCGACAGGAAGTGATCCTGTGAAAATCACGATGGAAGCCGGAGCATGTCCCTGGAATGCGGATCACCGTCTTGTGCGTATCGGCTTGAAAGCTAAAGAAATTCCGACGGATAATTTGCCTGCATCTAATCTGGTGTTTCTGATTGACGTCTCCGGCTCTATGTGGGGAGCCAACCGGTTGGATTTGGTGAAATCATCTCTCAAATTGTTGGTAAACAACTTACGGGATAAAGATAAAGTAGCTATCGTGACTTATGCAGGCAGTGCCGGTGTGAAACTGGAGGCCACTCCGGGTAGTGACAAACAGAAGATTCGTGAAGCGATAGATGAATTGACGGCAGGTGGTTCTACGGCAGGTGGTGCGGGTATCCTGTTGGCGTATAAAATAGCCAAGAAGAATTTTATCTCTAATGGCAACAACCGTATCATACTTTGCTCTGACGGTGATTTTAATGTGGGTGTTTCTTCCGCCGAAGGATTGGAGCAATTGATTGAAAAAGAACGTAAGAGTGGAGTGTTCCTTACCGTATTAGGTTATGGCATGGGTAATTATAAAGATAAAAAGATTCAGGTGTTGGCAGAAAAGGGAAACGGTAATCATGCTTATATAGATAACTTGCAGGAAGCCAACCGTGTTTTAGTAGGCGAATTCGGTGCTACATTGCATACGGTGGCGAAAGACGTCAAACTGCAAGTGGAATTTAATCCTTCCCAAGTGCAGGCGTATCGTTTGATTGGTTACGAAAGCCGTCTGTTGAAAGACGAAGACTTTAATAATGATGCTAAAGATGCCGGAGATATGGGTGCGGGACATACGGTAACTGCTTTTTACGAAGTGATTCCTACAGGTGCAAAGAATGAATATGTGGGTAAAATAGATGATCTGAAATATCAGAAGAAAGAGAAAGTGGCAGTGAAACCGACAGGCTCTAATGATCTCCTGACTGTGAAACTGCGTTATAAAGCTCCGGATAAAGATGTCAGCAAGAAAATGGAACTTCCTTTCGTTGATAATAAAGGCAATAATGTTTCTTCCGATTTCCGCTTTGCTTCTGCAGTGGCTATGTTCGGACAGTTACTTCGGGACTCTGACTTCAAAGGAAATGCCAGTTACGATAAAGTGATTAATCTGGCCAAACAGGGACTGAATAATGATGATAAAGGATATAGAAGAGAATTCATCCGTTTGGTTGAGGCTGCCAAAGGATTGGAAAGAACGAATAAGAACTAGGAAATCGGGCGGGAGTCATTGTGAGTGTACGCTATATGACTATGCGTAAGATTCGCAGATATGAATGAACGTAGAATTCCAGATGGATAATCGTAGAAAATGATAGTGACGGTATATGTTCGGGATAGTGACGCTATCGCTGTTGTATACCGTCACTATCTTTGTCGGATAGCGTCACTATCATTTCTTTCGTCCGAATTTCGTCCGACCTGAAACGAAAAATAGCCGTAAACTTATTGTTTACAGCTATTTAACTCTGCACGGGAGGAGAGGCTCGAACTCCCGACACCCGGTTTTGGAGACCGGTGCTCTACCAACTGAGCTACTCCCGTGTTTGCGGCTGCAAAGGTAGTAGAAACTTCTGAATCTCCAAACATTCGGGTAAATAAGTTTTGAATTATTTTAATTTTTCCCACTCATCGGGCTTAAAACCGACCAGAACGAAGCTGTCTGTCACTACCAATGGGCGTTTCACCAATTTACCGTTGGTTGCCAATAGTGCTATCTGTTCTTCCTCACTCATTGCAGGTAGCTTCTCGCTTAGTTTCAGCTCTTTATATACTAATCCGCTAGTGTTGAAGAATTTCTTCACTGGCAGACCGCTGCGTGGAATCCATGCCTTTAATTCTTCCACCGTAGGATTTTCTTCTACGATTAAGCGGTTGGTAAACTCAATGTTATTTTCTGTTAACCATTTCTTGGCTTTTTGGCATGTGCTGCATGCCGGGTACTGCAAAAATAATGTTGCCATATTCATTTATAATTTAATACTTGATATTTTATACTTAATACTTGAACTTCACTTCAATATCTGTAAATCCTGAAACATAATCCGGTAAGCGGCTGCTTTCTTGTCCAATGCTAATGGATACGCCCTTGATGATGAGGGCATCCGGTAAAGCCGCATGGCACGTCCTTCGAAAACAAATTCGGAGTAATCACCTACTTTGGGCTCTTCTATGTCGAATTGCTGTCGGAGAGTGTCCGTTGCTTTTTGGCCCGTAGTGACGATTGCTTTGCATTCGGGAAGTTGCCGCAGTAATGCTGCAACATCGGTAGCTTCCACTACTTCAAGAAACTTGTCCGATGCATTATCCTGTAACCGGCGAATGGATGAAGCCGTATCGAATAGGGCAATCCCCTTTTTGTTCAAAAAGTCTATGATTTGCTCGCGACAGAACGATTTTAGTGTTGAATTTAGAAAGTGATTCTTATCATTAAAGAATAAAATTCCATATATACGCCACATGTCGTTGTTTAGGTTCGGGTAGTAAAACTCCATAGACCAACGTTTTTTCTGTGGCGGAAAACTTCCTAGCATCAGAAGCTTTGATTTCGCTGGGAGAAACGGTTCTAGCGGATGTGTTTCGATTTCCATAATTCCTTTCATTTTAATTTCGTACAAAAATAGTGATAATGTTTATTTCCCTCAAAATCAATGAGAAAAAATGCTAGATTTAAAATAATTAGTTATTTTTGCGGCGTGATGAACAAACAATATTTTATTATATCATTGAAAAAAGAAGTTTTTGTGAGTTGCTTCTTAATGGGCCTATTTTTCCTGGTGGGAGGAAATTGTTATGCTTCGGAGCAACAAGTGTTAAGAGGGACGATAGAAATACCTTCTGATAATAATACCGTGAGAGGGCGTGTTATTGATATCTATGGTGAACCACTGATCGGTGCTACAATACGCGAAAAGGGGGGAACCAATGGTACTGTGACCGATATTGATGGAAAATTCTTTTTGTCTGTGCCGGATAGTGCTGTCTTACAAGTTTCTTTTGTAGGTTACAAGACTGTAGAAGTCAATGTGACAGGTCGGAATGTGCTTGAAATACGTCTTCAGGAAGATGCGGTGATGCTTGAACATGTCATCGTAACAGCCTTGGGACTTGAAAAGGATGAAGCTTCATTAGCTTATTCTGTGCAGAAAATCAAGGGAGAGGAACTGAATCGGGTGAAAGAAATAAATATGATTACTGCCTTAGCGGGAAAAGCTGCCGGTGTACAAATCAATAAGAATTCTTCCGGTATGGGTGGTTCCGCAAAAGTCAGTCTCCGGGGAATCCGTTCGGTATCCGGTGATAATCAACCGCTTTATGTAATAGATGGAGTACCGATGTCGAACACCTCTTCCGAACAGGCTTATTCGGCTATTGGGGGGACGGCAAATGCAGGAAATCGTGATGGAGGAGACGGAATCTCTAACCTGAATCCGGAAGATGTGGAAAGTATCAGTATTCTGAAAGGTGCTCCTGCTGCGGCTTTATATGGTAGTATGGCTGCTAACGGAGTGATTCTTATTACGACTAAAAAAGGAAACTCTGTCGGACAAAGGAATATTAATTTCTCTACGGGACTCACTTTCGAGAAAGCATTCAGTATGCCTAAAATGCAGAATCGTTATGGTGTCAGTGATGTAGTAGACAGTTGGGGCGAGAAAGAGAATCTGATGGCTTATGATAATCTGAATGACTTTTTCCGTACCGGATTGACTTCGATGACTTCCGTATCTATCAGTTATGGAAATGAAAACCTGCAAACTTATTTCTCCTATGCCAATACTACCGGAAAGGGGATAATCGACAAGAATAAACTGAAAAAGCATAATATAAACTTGCGTGAGACGGCTACTATGTTCGACAAACGTCTGAAACTGGATGGTAGTGTAAATGTCATGAAACAGACCGTTGAGAATAAGCCGGTATCGGGAGGTTTCTATATGAATCCATTGGTAGGGCTCTATCGTTTCCCTCGTGGGGAGGATCTGTCTTATTATAAAGATCATTTTGAAACCTATGACGAAGAACGGAAACTGGGTGTGCAGAATTGGCATACGTTTACCGAAGACTTCGAACAGAATCCATACTGGATAACGAACCGCATACAAAGTAAAGAAACACGTACGCGCGTTATCCTTTCTCTTTCAGCAAACTTTAAAGTTAATGACTGGCTGACGATTCAAGCCCGTGGCAACATGGATTACTGGGCGGACAAGTTACGCCAAAAATTCTATGCGTCTACCGCCACCGCTCTGTGTGGAGCGAACGGACGATATGTTGAGATGGATTATCAGGAAACGCAGATGTATGGTGATGTCATGGCGATGGTGAAGAAAATCTGGGGGGGATTTTACACTGGATGCGGCGATTGGTGGTAGTATAAATGACCGAATCAGAAATTCTACCCGTTATGATTCGAAGAATGCTTCTTTGAAATTTGCTAATGTGTTTAATATTGCCAATATCGTTATGAACAGTTCTGCCAGTATTGACCAGAAAATAGATGAGCATCGTCAGTTGCAATCTATATTCGGTACGGCACAGATCGGTTATAAGGAGAAATTGTTCCTTGATTTGACGGCCCGTAATGACTGGGCGTCAACCTTGTCTTATACCAGCCATGAAAAAACCGGATTCGCTTATCCTTCTGTAGGGCTCTCCATATTACTTGATAAATGGGTGAAGTTACCCGAATGGGTTTCTTTCGCTAAATTGCGTGGCGCTTACAGTAAAGTAGGAAATGATATTCCTCCGCATATCACTAATCCCTCTTCGCAGATTAATGCCGGTGGCGAGATACAGGCGAATGATGCCGCACCTTTTAAGGAAATGGAGCCGGAAATGACTCATGCAATGGAATTTGGAACAGAATGGAGATTCTTCCAACACCGTTTGGGTATTAATCTGACTTATTATCGTACCAATACTTACAATCAGTTTTTCAAACTGCCTGCACTTGCAGGGGATAAGTATGCTTATCGATATGTAAATGCAGGAAATATTCAGAATCGGGGATGGGAAGTGACGTTGAATGGGACTCCCATATTAACTCCTAGTTTTACTTGGAAAACTTCCGTTAACTTCTCTACCAACAAGAATAAGATAGTGAAATTGCACGATGAGCTGAAAGAATTAGTCTACGGACCTACGAGCTTTTCTTCCAGTTATGCTATGAAACTTATTAAAGGCGGTTCTATCGGTGATATTTATGGTAAGGCCTTTGTGCGTGATGATGCAGGCAATATTGTCTACGAAACAGAGGGTGATAATAAAGGACTTCCATTAGTGGAGGGCGATGGGAATACGGTGAAAGTGGGAAATGCCAACCCTGTCTTTATGATGGGATGGGATCATACGTTCTCTTACAAAGGCTTCACCCTTTATTTTCTGCTTGATTGGCGTTATGGAGGCAAAGTCCTTTCGCAGACGCAGGCGGAAATGGATCTTTATGGAGTATCTGAAATAACGGCTGATGCGCGTGACAGGGGATATGTAATGCTCGACGGTCAGCGTATAAACGATGTGAAAGGATTCTATAAAATAGTAGGCGGGCGTGCCGGGGTGACGGAGTATTATATGTATGATGCTACCAACTTGCGGTTGCGTGAAGTATCTTTGAACTATAATTTCTCCAAGAAGTGGATACAGAAAACGAAGGTGCTGAAAGATGTTCAGCTTTCGTTTGTAGCCCGCAATCTATGTTTCTTGTATAAGAAAGCTCCTTTTGATCCGGATCTGGTACTTTCTACCGGAAATGATAATCAAGGAATTGAAGTGTTCGGAATGCCTACGACCCGTAGTCTGGGCTTTACTCTGAAATGTGAATTTTAAAGGTAAGAGAGAGAAATGAAGAGAAAATCTGTATATCTATATTTGTTGGGGTTATTGCTGTTTTCCGTAGCTTGTACCGGTAACTTCCGTGATTACAATACCGATTTGTCCGGTATCACGGATGATGACTTGATTATTGATGACAATGGCTATGGAATCCGTTTGGGAATTATTCAGCAAGGTATTTATTTTAATTACGATTACGGAAAAGGAAAGAACTGGCCTTTCCAGCTGATACAGAATCTGAACGCGGATATGTTCAGTGGGTATATGCATGACGGCAAACCGCTGAACGGGGGCTCGCATAACTCCGATTATAATATGCAGGACGGCTGGAATAGCGCCATGTGGACACACATGTATTCTTATATTTTCCCACAGATATATCAGTCGGAGAATGCTACCCGAAATACACATCCTGCTCTGTTCGGGATAACGAAAATATTAAAGGTGGAAGCGATGCACCGTGTGACGGATTATTATGGTCCTATCATTTATAAAAATTTTGCTAATGCCGAAAAACATTACCGTCCGGATAAACAAGAGGATGTCTATTATGAGTTTTTCAATGAACTCGATTCTGCTGTAGTTGCTCTCACCAACTATATAGATGAGAAACCGGAATCCAATGGATTTGCACGTTTTGATATTTTGTTGGACGGGAAATATCCTTCCTGGGTAAAGTTTGCCAATTCCCTGCGTCTGCGTCTGGCAATGCGCCTTGCTTCTGTTGCTCCAGATAAAGCGCATGCTGAAATACAGAAAATAAAGGAAAACGGTTACGGCTTCTTTGAAGCGGAAACAGGAGGAGTGTTTGTTTCTACCAAATCCGGGTATACCAATCCATTGGGAGAACTTAACCGTGTGTGGAATGAAACTTACATGAGTGCTAACATGGAATCAATTTTGACCGGATATAACGATCCCCGTTTGGAAATTTATTTTGAACCCTGTATGGATGAGGCCCTTAAAGGACAGTATCGTGGAATTCGCCAGGGAACCTGCTTTGCTCATAGTCATTATTCGGGATTGTCAAAGCTGTTTGTCAAGCAGGATACCGATACACCTCTGATGACTGCTTCGGAAGTCTGGTTTCTGCGTGCCGAAGCTGCTTTGCGCGGATGGACGGATGAAGATGAAGAAGCTTGTTACCGGAACGGTGTAACTACCTCTTTTCATCAATGGGGAATTTATGGGGTGGAGGATTACCTGAAAAGTGAGCTGACAGCTTCCGACTTTATAGACACTTATGATGAAGAAAATAATATAGAGGCCCGTTGTAAAGTCACTCCCAAATGGAATCCGCAGGATGATAAGGAGACCAAACTGGAGAAGATTATCACGCAGAAATGGATTGCCATGTTCCCGGAAGGTTGCGAAGCCTGGACCGAACAAAGACGGACGGGATATCCCCGTTTATTTCCCGTTCGATTCAATCATAGTAGGAGCGGATGCATCGACACGGAGATCATGGTGCGCCGTCTTAATTTCCCAGGTACATTGCAGACAGAAGACTCGGAGCAATATTCTGCTCTTGTCGAGGCTTTAGGCGGAGATGACCATGGAGGTACAAGACTCTGGTGGGATACGGGAAATAATAACCTGGAATAAAAAAAGACAGAAGTAATGTGTTTATATGTGTAGCTTTAACTATTTTTGCATCTTCATTTAAACACATTTACTTATGAAACAAATTATCTCTGCTCTTTTCCTCTGTATGTTGCTCTCTGCCGTACCGGGATTGCAGGCGCAAAACATTCAGCTACATTATGATTTCGGACGTTCTTTGTATGATAAAGATTTGCAAGGTCGCCCGCTGCTCACCTCCACAGTGGAGAAGTTTCAGCCTGATACTTGGGGAAGCACTTATTTCTTTGTCGATATGGATTACACTTCCGAAGGTGTCGCTTCCGCTTATTGGGAAATAGCGCGTGAACTGAAATTCTGGAAAGGTCCTTTTTCTGCACATCTTGAATATAACGGTGGATTATCAAAAGGCATGTCTTATAAAAATGCTTATCTGGCAGGAGCTACCTACACTTTTAATAATGCTTCCTTTTCCAAAGGCTTCACGCTGACTGCTATGTATAAGTATATTCAGAAACACCAATCGCCCAACAACTTCCAGCTGACAGGTACGTGGTACGTAAATTTCTGCCGCAATCTGCTCACTTTCTCCGGCTTTGCCGACTGGTGGCGTGAAGAAACCAACTACGGAAAGACTATCTTCCTCTCCGAACCACAATTCTGGGTGAACCTGAACAAAATCAAAGGAGTAAATAAAAAATTCAATCTTAGTGTTGGCTCCGAAGTCGAATTGAGTAATAACTTTGGCGGTCGTGATGGCTTTTATGTTATCCCGACACTCGCCCTCAAATGGACACTGAACTAAGAAAATCCAAATTCCGGAAGAATCTCTGTCTATCCCTCTGCGGAAGTTAAAAATATATAGAACACCTGTTAAATGAAAACTGATTTAATCTACGGCGTAGAAGACCGTCCCCCCTTTAAAGACGCCCTGTTTGCGGCTTTACAACATCTCTTGGCTATTTTCGTAGCAATTATTACACCTCCGCTAATCATCGCGAGTGCCTTGAAACTGGATGTGGAAAAGACAAGCTTTCTGGTTTCCATGTCTCTTTTTGCTTCGGGAGTATCTACTTTCATACAATGCCGTCGTTTGGGTGCGATAGGAGCAAAGTTACTCTGCATTCAGGGAACCAGTTTTTCTTTTATCGGCCCTATCATCGCCACCGGATTGGTGGGTGGTTTGCCCTTGATATTCGGTTCCTGTATGGCTGCCGCACCTATCGAGATGATTGTCAGCCGCACATTCAAGTATCTGCGCAATATCATTACTCCGTTGGTATCCGGTATTGTTGTACTATTGATCGGATTAAGCCTGATAAAGGTCGGTATTGTATCTTGCGGAGGCGGATATGCGGCTATGGATAACGGTACATTTGCTACTTGGGAAAATCTGTCCATTGCAGCACTGGTGCTGCTTAGCGTCTTGTTTTTTAACCGTTGCCGGAATAAATACCTGCGTATGAGTTCCATTGTGCTCGGACTTTGTCTTGGTTATGCCTTGGCATTTGTCTTAGGAAAAGTGGATATGAGTTCGTTAAATATGGAAATGCTGATGAGCTTTAATATTCCCCAACCTTTCAAATACGGTGTTGATTTCAATGTATCTTCTTTCATAGCCATTGGCTTGGTTTATCTAATCACAGCCATCGAAGCAACAGGTGATGTAACTGCCAACTCTATGATTTCCGGACTTCCCATTGAAGGAGATTCCTATTTGAAACGAGTTTCCGGTGGAGTAATGGCGGATGGATTCAACTCCTTTCTCGCCGGTGTATTCAACTCTTTTCCAAACTCCATCTTTGCACAAAACAACGGTATTATTCAACTGACCGGAGTAGCCAGCCGCTATGTCGGCTATTATATTGCAGCAATGCTCGTTCTTTTAGGTTTATTCCCCATCGTCGGTGCCGTATTTTCTTTAATGCCCGATCCTGTATTAGGCGGTGCCACTTTATTGATGTTCGGTACAGTAGCCGCTGCAGGAATCCGTATTGTCTCCTCACAAGAAATAGGACGTAAAGAGACTTTAGTATTAGCAGTCAGCCTTTCTTTAGGCTTGGGTGTAGAATTAATGCCGGATGTATTACAACAAGCTCCGGAAGCAATTCGAAGTATCTTCTCTTCAGGAATCACCACCGGAGGCTTAACTGCAATTATTGCAAATATAGTAATACGGGTAAAAGAATGAAAAATAAGTATTAAGTATTAGGTATTAAGTATTACCACCGAAGCAGCTGGTTTACGCTTGATATTTGTCGATTAATACTTAATACTTATTTCTTATTCCTTAATACTTAAATTACTCATTCTATCTGTTGTACGGAAAGGGAAATCAGGATACTCGTAAAGGCTGAAACGAGGTTCGGTTTCTCCTTTCGTATAATTCCAGATAGAAGCATAGTCTTCCGGATCTTCTCCCATCTTGGCTAACTGGCGCAGGTAAGCAGCTAGCGATTTATTCTCTACGATATAAATCTGCCCCATCTGATCGATAATCGGGCTATGATGACGAGTGCCGTCATGTTCGAAGCGTAGAATTCGTTTTCCTTCTTCTGTTAGTCCCACCAACTGGAAAGTCATGCTCTTACCGATAGCCGGTAAATTCAGTACACTGCGATCTGTAGCAAGGAAAGGCAAATGATGTTTTCTCATGAAGCGTCTTAATTGCTTGGCAACATCTTCTTTGGGCTCCTTTTCCGCTCCGACTTTCGTTTCTAATATCTTATATAATTCCTCTTCCTGTTCCTGTGTCATCCAGCCATAAATCTTTTCCTCCTGTTGTTCCTGCATCGAACGACTGTTGGGTGCAAATACCGCATAATTCTCATTGAATCCCTTTACCGAGAAAGTGTAATAACACACCACCCCCAATGAATTGAGCACCTGGCGAAGCCGGGTCGTATGCCCTCGACGTGAAGCAGCTACTGTATATACTAGTTGGTTTGTAATAATCCATCCTGCAGAAAGAATCTTCCGAATCGCTTCTTTAGCTTCAGGAGTAACCTCCAACGGTGTCTGGAAATGAGTCTGAATAATAAACTGTTTCACACCGATGGCCGATGCCTTCTCCTTGAATTCTCGCAGAATATCAATCAGTCCGTCGTTGATACGCATCGGCAAGTAAGCCAACAGGCGTGACCCCAACCGTACCCGTTGCAATTCCGCATATTTCTCTCCATCCTTACGTTCAAGATTCGCCCTTTGTTTGCGTGCCGCCATCCGGTACACCGCATCCAGAATGTTCTGAAGTGTTTTATTCTGACTCATCAGCGCATCGCCCCCTGTAATCAGAATATCCCGCAACTGCGTATCCTCTTCAAAATAAGTCATCAACCGGCGCAACTTACGATCCCATGACTCTTTCGGGCGTAAAGACTCAAACTCGAAATTCAACCGCTCGCTCTGGAAATCATACATACGTTGACAAGAAGCACAAAGTCCTCCGCAAGCCCGTCCCATAGTATCAGGAATGAGGATAGCTACCTCCGGATACCGACGATGAATATTATGTCCGTCCGGCAAAAGCCATCCCGCAGCATTAGGCTTCCCGGCCTCTACAATATCCTCCTTTTCCCACGCACGAATATTTCCATACGTCTCCACCAAACGTGGAGAATACAGAATATAACTCCGGATAGCCTCGTCATTATACCCATATCCCGTTACATTAAGTAATGATAAATAATAAGGAGTCGCAAAAAACGGCATTCCTTTCTTCCGGGCACGATAAAGCAAATACATAGTCTCTGAAGAAAGTGAATTTCCCAAGAACCGATTCAACTCACTCGGACTTTTCACAGCCATCGCCAAATGAAAGCGGAAATCATTCCACCACTCACTTACCAACCTGTACTTTTCTTCATAACTCATTCCCTCCTCAAAATGAAAACGCACCGAAGGCTTCGATTTCCTGTTCTCAATCTTCTGAATCAGCAAGTGCAACATCCTTTCCTTATTCTCATCACGCATCTCACATACCTCTTCATCCAATCCCGTTTCCCACCGGTCATTCCGACTTTTGATACGTTGCGGCGATGGCAAAGGCACAACCTCTCCCTTTAACCGTTTAAACATCTGGAAAATTTCAATAAACAAATCCGTCGGCATCTCCATATTTTCCAACGTCCCCGTCAGAAACTCATAAAGTAGCCTGATAGTCTGTACTGGCATATCCTGTCCTGTAGACAGTTCATGGACATTCTGCCCATCATAATGGAGTAAGAGTCGAATTTGCTCCCTCGCCTCCTCCGCAGCCTCATTTTCTATCCCGCAAGCTTCCAAAAACCGCAGTATCCCAGCCTTGAACTCTTCCACAGAAGAGCTCTTATCAGCCATCTCCACCACCTCCGGAATTTCTTGATTATAGATTTGTTTCAACTGTGAAAAAGTAAGTGTAAGCATTTTCTTTTGTTTCATAAGCAATCTCTCTATTTAAAAATTATTATCATACATTATTCACGCCGCACGGTCCCTTCGGCCTCGTCTGCATGGCATCAAGTAACCGGGCAGGCGCAGCCTTGATTTTTTTCTTTTTGGTACTTTTTCTTTTGTATCAAGACAAAAGAAAAAAGTACATAAAGATAACAAAAAAAGCGGAGGTATAAAACCCCCGCTTTTTCTATCCTATTAATCTTTACGCTTTTCTAACATTTAAAGCGACTTGTTATTTCGTTTCCGTGTCATCATTCTTCCTTTTTGGTTCCTTCTTGGCAAGGAGAACAATATTATACACATAATCCGTCATCCACTGTTCCGAATATCCCAAACGCTCTTTGTATTGGCGGACAGCCGCAGCTGTTTTGTGCACATCATCAGCTTTCCACACGGTCTTGGTACAAACATCATGTACCGTTTTCTGTGTCATACCATACAAAGCCTTCTTGAAGATCGACGGCATACGGAACTTCCACTGCATCAGATTTCCCATCAACATCATCAGATCATTGGAAAATCCCTGATACATGAACAAATAAGATTGAATATCATTTTGAGTGCGGCAGTTCCGTTTCACGGAAGAGTCGATTTCCTTAAAGAAGTTCTCGTTCAACCCATAATCCTGCATCAGCATTTTGCGTGCAGCAGACTTTTCGGCCAATCCCAGTTTACCGTTTTGAGTAGGAACTTTAAACAAACGTTTGAAGTTAGCTACGTCCGGCAAGAAGCGGATATTAGTGATACCGAGGTTTGTGGCGATAACTGACTGGAAATATACCCGGGTCAGTGATATGAAATCTTCTACATTGCCGACTTTCGTTTCATCGGATTTTTTCTTGAATAAACCAAATAAGCCCATTGTTATCTCTACAATTTTATTATTTACAATTTACTATTTGAGCGTGTGGGAGGTATATAACATAACTACCATTTGTCAATTTGCGTGCAAAGGTACAAAAACAGTTGGTTTTCACCAACATTCCAAGTCCTTTTCGATGTCCGGCATTGTCTCTTTCTTAAAAACAGGGCTTTGGATGCCAACTTTCTTTTGCGCCCGGTAATCATTTAACAGACGGATAGCATATTTTCCGAGGAAAAGGATAGCGATCAGATTGCAGATAGCCATTAACGCCATCGTGACATCTGCCAGGCTCCATACCATATCCAATGTGGCAAGTGAACCGAAGAGCACCATACCACCCACCAATATCCTGTAACCATGAAGTACCCACTTCCGGTGAGTGATAAAGCGGATATTAGCCTCACCGTAATAATAATTTCCCAGAATACTGCTGAAAGCAAAAAAGAAAAGAGCAATGGCAACGAAGATACTGCCGGAAGAACCGATTTCGTTTGTCAACGCCTGTTGAGTCAGCTGCACTCCATTAGCCGAACCATCCAAAGGAGCACCACTAAAGAGGATGATAAAAGCCGTACAAGTACATATCAATAATGTATCTGTAAATACCGCCAAAGTCTGTATCAACCCTTGTTTTATGGGATGGCTGACATGAGCCGTAGCAGCCGCATTCGGAGCCGAACCCATACCGGCCTCATTACTGAAAAGTCCTCTCTTGATACCTTGCATTAATGCCATACCAACTCCTCCTGCCAATGCCTGCTCCCAACCGAAAGCATGGCTGACAATCAGTGCGATAATACCCGGTAAATGAGTGATATTGAGTACGACAATAACCAGTGCCAGCCCTACATATCCCAATGCCATAACAGGCACGATAATACTACTGACGCGGGCAATGCGTTGAATACCTCCAAAGATGATAAGCAATGTCAGCAAAGTCAGCACACCTCCCAATATAATATGATTGAACCCAAAGGCATGCTCTGCGGCGGCACAGATCGTATTACTCTGTACAGAATTGAAAGCAAACCCGAAAGTAATGCTTATTAATATGGCAAAAAGCATTCCCATCCACGGTTGTTTCAACCCTTTTTTCATATAATAAGCAGGTCCTCCAATGAATGAATCCTTTCCGCGTATTTTGTATAATTGTCCCAAAGTAGACTCAATGAAAGCACTCGAAGCCCCTAACAGTGCGATGACCCACATCCAGAAAATAGCTCCGGGACCTCCGATGGCAATGGCAGTAGCCACTCCCGCAAGATTCCCCGTACCCACGCGACTGGCGATGGAAATAGCGAATGCCTGAAAAGAAGATACATGTTTCTCTCCCTGTTTTCCTTTGCCGGCGGATTCGCTTAACAGCACGATCATTTCCCGGATCATACGAAATTGCACAAAACGTGTCCGTATGCTGAACCAGACTGCACATCCTAATAACATGATAATTAGAATATACGTCCAAAGTATGTCGTTAATCTCGTTGATAAAAGTCATAGTTAAGTATTAAGTATAAAGTATTAAGTATTGGGGTTGTTTGTGGTTATTCGTCTTTTATTCGGAAGTAGAATTTATGATTTTCGAATACAGGTTCCACAATGTCATAACGAACAAATTTGGCGAGCAGATGTTCAGCGGCACGTCGTGAAAGTCCGGTTTGGCGACAGTAACGGTTGAGTGAGAGTAAAGTTCCGTGTTCCAGTTGGTCGAGCAGGAGCTGTTCACGTTCGGTGTAGCGGATGAGTTCTCCACGGGGACTATCGCTCTGTTGCCATACGCGGAGATGTATGGGAGTTGCCAGAATATTTTCGTCCTTGATGCGGAGATAGGCTAGGGGCTTTCCGGTTTCGTCCTTGGCATAAACCGGTTTATGTGGAGTCTCTTCGATGGTTGCCACTAACACTTGCCGTCCTTCCACAATGTATGTTTGCAGAGAATATTCCACTTCCGGCACGCAATAAAGTTGTGCTGCGGCTTCAATCATATATTTTTCTTCTTCGGAGCGTACTCCTGCAATTTTACCATTGTCTTTAACGCCAATAAGTAATCGTCCTCCGTCCGTGTTGGCAAAAGCCGAAAGTGTTTTGGCAATTTTGCGTGCGTCGGAAATTTCGAATTTAAAATCCTGTTGCTGGTGCTCTCCTTCAGCAATCAGTGCATGTATATAATCGGTATCAGTAAGCGGTTTCATGGCTGCAAAGGTAGGTAAAATTGATAAAAAGTCCTTTTTTTAGATATTTTTCGAAGATTATTTCAAAAAAAATATTGATTTTATGCTTTTATTTCGGGAAACAGTGTATTTTTTGCGGCACATTATTAACGAAAAAAATAAAAGGATTATGAAAGAATTGGTAGAAAAGGTAGCAGCTCTTTATGCTGACTTCTCAAAAGATGCTAACGCACAGATCGAAAACGGTAACAAAGCAGCAGGAACTCGTGCTCGTAAGGCTTCTTTGGAAATCGAAAAAGCAATGAAAGAATTCCGTAAAGCATCTTTGGAAGCTTCTAAGAAATAATAGTTAGAAGACTACTAAGATATCAGAAAAAGAGAGGGCATATCGTGAAGCGATATGCCCTCTTTTTGGTTTAATGTGGAATGAGTTTTAATTGTTTTAGTACAGATAGTGACAATTGTTTAAGTAGAAAGGGGTATCTTTGTATGTAGCAATTCATTGCATGACTCGTGAAGAAACGACTGATAAGGTTTTAATATAGTATTGATTCATATTGAATATCTATCTCAAATTAAATCGTATATTTGCGAAAAGAATCAAGATCGGGAATGATGAACGAAAACGTCTTAGCTAAACTGAAGATACTTGCAGAATCTGCCAAGTACGATGTTTCCTGTTCTTCCAGTGGTACGGTGCGTTCCAATAAGCCGGGAACGCTGGGAAACACTGTGGGAGGATGGGGGATATGCCACAGTTTTGCCGAGGACGGTCGATGTATCTCGCTATTGAAAATCATGCTTACCAATTATTGCATTTACGATTGTGCCTATTGCGTCAACCGTCGTAGCAACGATCTTCCCCGCGCTACCTTTTCCGTTTCGGAATTGGTGGAGCTGACGATGGAATTCTACCGTCGTAACTATATCGAAGGGCTGTTTCTTAGCTCCGGAGTGGTCCGTAATCCGGACTATACAATGGAGAGACTTGTGCGTGTAGCCAAAGATTTGCGGCAAGTGTACCGTTTTAACGGTTATATCCATCTCAAGAGTATTCCCGGAGCCAGTCGCGAATTGGTGAATGAAGCCGGGTTGTATGCCGATCGCCTTAGTGTCAACGTCGAAATTCCCAAAGAAGAAAACCTGAAACTTCTGGCGCCGGAGAAGGATCACAAAAGCGTATTTGCTCCGATGAAATACATTCAACAAGGCGTGTTGGAGAGCAAAGAAGAACGGCAGAAGTTTCGCCACGCACCCCGTTTCGCACCTGCAGGACAAAGTACCCAAGTGATTGTGGGAGCTACCTCCGAATCAGATAAAGATATTCTTTTTCTTTCGTCGGCACTTTACGGGCGCCCTACCATGAAACGTGTCTATTATTCGGGCTACGTCTCTGTGAATACGTATGATAAGCGCCTTCCGGCATTGAAACAGCCGCCTTTAGTACGTGAAAACCGCCTCTATCAGGCTGACTGGTTATTGCGTTTTTATCAATTCAAGGTAGATGAGATTGTGGATGATTCCTATCCGGATCTCGATCTCGAGATAGACCCGAAACTCTCGTGGGCTTTGCGCCATCCCGAACAGTTCCCTGTCGACATCAATAAGGCGGACTACGAAATGTTGCTCCGTGTGCCGGGAGTAGGGGTGAAGTCTGCGAAACTAATTGTTGCTTCCCGTCGTTTTTCGCGGCTGGGATTTTATGAACTGAAGAAGATAGGAGTAGTAATGAAGAAAGCGCAATATTTCATCACTTGCAAAGAACTGCCTCTCCAGATGCAGACGGTGAACGAACTTTCTCCGCAACGGGTACGCAGTCTGTTGTTGCCGAAACCGAAAAAGAAAGTGGATGAGCGGCAGTTGTTGCTTGATTTTGGCGAATAAGAATAATTTACTATTAGACGATTTACTATTTACTATTTAAGTTAGCATTGTAAAATATCATGTATGCATCGGACGTTAATGATTTCAAAAGTGATACCAAGCGTAGATCGTCTAATAGTAACTTAAATAGTAAATTGTGAATTGTCTAATAGTAAATATGTTTAGTGTTTATATTTATGATAAAACCTTTGATGGGCTGCTGACGGCCGTATTCGACGCCTATTTCCGCAAGACCTTTCCCGATGCTTTGCTGTCGGAAGGAGATGCTTTGCCTTTATTTTGTGATGAGCTGCATACGGTAGTGACCGATGAAGAAAAGGCCGGGCGTGTGTGGCGGGGATTGCAGAAGAAAGTTTCCTCTTCTGCTTTGGGTTGCCTCACGCAAAGTTGGCTGTCGGAACTTCCGGAAATAGGAATACTTATTTTTCGATATATCCGTAAAGCAATTGATGCACCCCGCTCTATTGAAACCAACTTTGGTGATCCGGATGTTTTGCAATTAGCGCAAATATGGAAAAAAGTGGATGGCGAACGTGTGCACCTGATGCAGTTTGTCCGTTTTCAGAAAGCTGCCGACGGTACATTCTTTGCCGCTTTCGAACCGCAGTATAATGCGCTCCCGCTGACCGTTCACCATTTCAAAGATCGTTTTGCCGATCAGAAGTGGATTATTTACGACATGAAACGCCGTTACGGATTTTATTATGATTTGCAGGAGGTGACGACTATCTCGTTTGATGATGACAGCCGTGAATCCCATTTGATTACGGGGATGCTGGACGAAAGCCTGATGGACAAGGATGAGAAGCTTTTCCAACAACTTTGGAAGACATATTTCAAGGCCATTTGTATCAAAGAACGCATGAATCCGAGAAAGCACAGGCAGGATATGCCTGTACGTTATTGGAAGTATTTGACGGAAAAGCAGAAGTAGATTTCCATTTTGGGAGAGGAGCGAAAGTCTGACTATTCAATTCGCTGCACCGTTACATCCGGAAATTCCTGTATCAGCGAAAGCAGATGCCCTTCATCATTATTTCGTTTCGACTTGATAACCATGGTAACCTGATAAGATTCTGTTTCGCCCGTGTGTAGCGTTTCCATCTCGTAAGAGACTATCAGGTAGTCTTTAGAGTTGAATCTGTCCGCTATCTGTTTCAGTATGTCTTTGTTGGGAGTTGAGAAAGAAACCATTGAGCTTTTCATTCCGATGCTTTTAAATAGATAGCTAAGTAGTTCCAGTCCGACGAGGGTCAATATCGTGGCGGCAATGCTGATGGTGTACATTCCTGCACCTACCGCCAGGCCGATACCTGCTGTTGCCCAGATCCCTGCGGCGGTAGTCAGTCCGCGTACAATCTGTTTTTGAAAGATGATGGTTCCTGCACCGATAAACCCGATACCGCTGACAACCTGTGCCGCCACCCGACTGGGATCAAGTGTGACACTACTTTCTTTTATAATTTCCTGAAATCCGTATTGGGAAACGATCATAATCAAAGCACTACCTAGCGACACGAGAAAATGAGTGCGGTATCCGGCTTCTTTGGCACGGTATTCACGATCCAGTCCGATGATGGCTCCCAGTATTCCGGCAACCAATAAACGGATTACAAAATCCATATTCAACATCATGTGTTCAATCTCCTTTCTGTTTTTTATTGTTTGTGGAAAAATGCTTAGGACTATAAATATACAATTATTTCCCCTTTTTGTATCAATCATTTAGCAATATTTGAACGTATCCAATTCATTTTATCGTATATTCGCAGATTCAAATAAATGTTTAATCCCGCGACCGAGCAAATAATGAAGAAAAGAATTTTTTATATAATCAGCTTTCTGGTGATCTTCTGTATTGAGGTGTTGATAGCTTTGTATGTGCGCGACCGTTTCATACGTCCCTATGTCGGAGATATGCTGGTTGTAGTGCTGGTATATAGCTTTGTACGTATCTTTCTACCGACGGGGATTCCGCGGATACCGTTTTATGTCTTTCTTTTTGCCTGTTTCGTAGAAGTGTTGCAATACTTCCAACTGGTGGAAACATTGGGCGTTACGAACCGTGTAGCCCGAATTGTGCTGGGTTCTACGTTCGATTGGGGAGATATTGCCTGCTATGCTGTGGGATGCGTTTTCATTGTCTTATTCGAGCATTTCGTCCGGCGTAGATCATAGAGGACTTATTTCTCTTCCGCTTTGGTTTCGGATGGGTCCAGGCTGTGGCCGCAATATTTGCAAAACTCTGCATTATCTTCGTGTCCGGAGCGATGGCAGTTGGGACATTCTTTGTCTCTCCTGCGTTTATACTCTTTCATCATGGAGGCAGATACGATACCTGTGGGTACAGCGATAATCGTGTAACCGATCAGCATGACACAGGCGGAAAGGAATTTTCCGAGGCCGGTGGCGGGAGTAATATCTCCATAACCTACGGTAGTCATGGTGACGATAGCCCAATAGATGCTGTTCGGGATATTGTTGAACTGGGAGTTGGGTTGCGTTCCTTCAATCATATACATTAGCGTTCCGATGGAAGTCACCAGAATGACGACAAACAAGAAGAACACTGCAATCTTCTTACTACTTTCACGCAAGGCAGTGAGCAGCCGTTCCCCCTCATTCAGAAAGTTGAAAAGCTTGAAGACGCGGAACACACGTATCAGGCGGAAGGCGCGGATGATGAGTAGATAGCGGGCGCCCGGAAAAAGCAGACCGATGTAAAGAGGCAGCGTGGCCAATAGGTCTACGATACCGAAAAAGCTGAATATGTATTTCCGGGGACGGGGTGAACAGTAAATCCTCGTCAGATATTCGAAAGTAAAAAAGCCGGTGAAAAGGAACTCCATAATGACGAACGGAGTCGTCAGATAGGTGGGAAGTCCTTTCAGGCTTTCGATGATAACGAGCAATACGCTGACCAGAATACAGCCGATAAGAATCACGTCGAACAATTTCCCGGCAGGGGTGTCCGATTCGAAGATGATGACGTACAACTTTCGTTTCAGTTTCTCGTCATGCAAAAAAAGATGGATTCTTTCTTTCAGTTTCATATCAATAGTGTTTGGCCGGAATTAAAGAAAAAGCCTTTTTAGTCGATGACCCACTGTTTATTATAGGCAACGGTTTTTTGCGGGTTGTAATACATTCCCTCTTGTGTAGGAATATAGAGAATGTATGTCTTTCCGGTCTTGTTTTTCAATGAAGTGTCGCGCAGCCAGGGATTGGCATCGCGGAGTTGGGCATAGGTGATTCCCTGTGACTTTGCGTAGTCGTTCAGATCGTCGATAGAAGTGTTGACGGTTACCTCTTTATAAGGAATAGGCGGATACAGATGTTCCCGTTTCAAGAGGAATCCGTAACGTTGCGGGTTATTGAATATCTCTTTGGCTGCCAGCAGGCGAAACATATAGCGGGAAGTTTCCTCTACCAGCCATAAGTCCATGGCATGATTTGCCAACTGCTTTTCGAGTTGGGAGGAGATACGTCCCTGTCCGGCGTTATAGGCAGCGGAGACAGCCATCCAGTCGCCATATTTGGCATACGCTTGTTTGAAGTATTTGCAGGCGGCAACGGTTGCTTTTTCAATATGGTAACGCTCGTCTACGTTATCGTTCACTTCCAGCCCGAATTCCCGTCCGGTGGCAGGCATAAATTGCCACAGACCCGCTGCTCCTGCCGGAGAGCGTGCAATGTTGTTCAGGTTGCTTTCGATGACCATCAGGTATTTGAAGTCATCAGGAATGCCGTTTGCTTTCAGTATCGGTTCCACGATGGGGAAGTAACGGTTGGCACGCTTTATCAATAGCATGGTGGTGGAATGCATATAGGTGAAGGCCATCATCTCGCGGTCCATCCGTTCGCGGCGGTCGTAGCGCCGGAGATCAATCGTTTCCCCGTCGAAGGTGACTTGTGTGGGAACGGTAGGCGGAGTAACACAATACGGCACTTCCGATTTAGCGGAATGTTGTTCGTTCACTTGGCTGCTGCCTGTCAATACAGGGATGGAAGCACCGATGCAAAATACTAATATAAGTGTAAGAATATAGTTGATTTTCATTCGTCTTTTCATTTTATAACCTTTTTGGATGCTTCAATGTTTAAGTCTACCTTGCAAAGATAACCTCATTTTGCCTTTTTCAAAGAACTTTTCTTGCATTTTATACGTTTTTCTAATAGAGTTAAATAAACAATGAATCAAGATGAATATAGCAATGACCGGAGCTACCGGATATATCGGTAAACATCTTTCTAATTATCTCACAGAAAAGGGCGGACACCGGATCATTCCTCTGGGAAGGTCGATGTTTCGCGAAGGTATGTCCGGTTATTTGATTCAGACATTGACCCATTGCGATGTTGTCATCAATCTGGCAGGTGCACCTATCAATAAGCGTTGGACACCGGAATATAAACAGGAGCTTTTCAATAGTCGTATTGTCGTAACCAATCGTATTATCCGCGCTTTAAACGCAGTCAAGACGAAACCGAAACTGATGATTTCGGCTTCCGCCGTAGGCTATTATCCTTCGGAAGCGGAGGTGGACGAATATACCCGTACCCGTGGAGAAGGCTTTCTGTCCGATCTTTGCTATGCGTGGGAAAAGGAAGCGAAACACTGTCCCGAACCTACCAGGCTCGTTATTACACGCTTCGGCGTAGTGCTTTCTCCGGACGGGGGGAGCGATGCAGCAGATGCTTCGTCCTTTACAGGCCACAAAGATAGCCACCGCCATCGGTCCCGGTACGCAAGCTTTTCCATGGATATCGATACACGACCTTTGTCGTGCAATGGAATTCTTTATCACTCACGAAGAAACACGTGGTGTATACAACTTGGTTGCCCCGCAACAGATCTCGCAAAATGCTTTCACCCATGCGATGGGAAAGGCTTATCAGGCATGGACAACGATTGTGGTTCCTCAAAAAGTTTTCCGAATCTTATATGGTGAAGCTGCCTCTTTCCTGACTGCCGGTCAGAGAGTCCGCCCTACGCGTCTGACGGAAGCGGGATTTCATTTCTCCATTTCCAATGTCGAACGTCTTTTCAGAGGTACGGATCACAGTACGGTTACCTCTCTCGACCTGCACCGGTATATGGGACTCTGGTATGAAATAGCCCGTTACGAGAACCGTTTTGAACATGGACTTGTAGACGTCACGGCTACTTACACGCTTCGTCCCGACGGCATGATTCGTGTAGAGAACCGGGGATGCAAACGTAATTCTCCTTACGACATCTGCAAGACTGCCAACGGACACGCCAAGATACCCGATCCCGCACAGCCGGGTAAACTGAAAGTGTCTTTCTTCCTTAGCTTCTATTCTGACTATTACGTCTTGGAGCTGGATGAAGAGAATTATAACTATGCTTTGGTAGGTAGTAGTACCGATAAATATCTCTGGATACTAAGCCGTACACCTCAACTGCCGGAAGCAATCAAGAAGAAACTCGTCACCGTTGCCGAACGCCGTGGATATGATACGAGTCAGTTGAAGTGGATTGACCAACTCTAATCCCAATCCCTGCTAATAACCCAAGATTATTTTGCAAGAGTACTCAACGAACAATAAGCCAACTTTAAAGTAACAGAAATTATGGATTACGAAATTATTCATCAGCCCGAACAAAAATTGTTCAAGACAGAAGTAGACGGTCGCACCGCCTTTGTAGAATATCGCCTGATAGGTGATTCTCTTGATATTATCCATACAATTGTACCCCGTCCGGTAGAAGGCCGCGGAATAGCTGCTGCACTGGTGAAAGCTGCTTACGGCTACGCATTGGCCAACGGGATGAAACCGAAAGCAACCTGCTCGTATGCGGTGAAATGGTTAGAACGCCATCCGGAACTGGTATAAACCGTTGTCCGGATGACGTTATCAGAATTGTTTGTGCTTTACTAATATTTGGTAGAAAAAAGTTCTAATAGCTGGCTTTTGTTTAATGGTTTTGTGAGGAATGCATTACAACCTGCCTCCATGGCACTCGCTCTGTCAGAATCGAATGCGTAAGCTGTCAAGGCGATAATCGGAATTTTGGTATTGAATTCCCTGATTTTCTGTACCGCTTCGAGTCCTCCCATGATCGGCATCTTCATATCCATGAGGATGATGTCATACTGTTCGTTACGTATCTTCTCAAGAGCTTCCACTCCATTTTTTACTCGTGTAAGATTATACTTGAAGAGAATGTGCTGCACTAAAGAAAAGTTGCTGTCATTGTCTTCGGCAATCAGTACTTTGAAAGCCTTCTTATTGATATCGCTCAATGAAGGAAGTGGCGGAACGGAAACCGACGGTCCGGATATTTTTTTGTTTTCCTGGGCCATGTCAGTCCCCTGTGTATCTGTAGTACAAGGAACCCATGCCCAAAAAGTGGAACCGATACCGGGCTTGGAAGTGAACCCGATCTTTCCTCCTGCACCTTCTATGATTGCTCTGGAAATGGCCAGGCCGAGTCCTGTGCCTTGCGCAAATTCGTTAAGCTTCTGAAAACGTCCGAACACCCTGTCCTGCACTTCTATCGGAATACCGACACCCGAGTCCTGCACGTAGAAACGGATTCCTTCGTTTTCTATGCTATATCCCATTTTGATGAATCCCTCTTGAGTGCACTTCACCGCATTGGTGAGGAAATTCATCCATACCTGTTTAAGACGGTTGGCATCCAGAAATATCCAGCAGTCCGCATAAGGATTATCTACGAAGACCTTTACGTCAGGATTGGTGATTTTCTGTTGAATCATCATGTATAGTTCATTGCAGGTCTTGGACAGATTGAATTTCTCTCTCTTACGTTCGAGGATGCCTGATTCAATTTTGGAAAGGTCGAGAATATCATTAATGAGCCGCAACAATAATTCATTGTTGGATTCGATGATATTCATGTATTCTTCTTTTTCTTCCGGATTATCGCAATGCACCATTAAGCCCGAGAAGCCGACAATGGCATTCAGGGGTGTACGTATTTCATGGCTCATGTTGGCAAGGAATGCTGATTTGAGCCGGTCGGAAAGTTCTGCCTTCTCTTTCAGCTCTTTCAGTTCCTGTGCCATCTTTTCCCACTTCGTGTTGTTGAACTTTATGCCGGTGTAGCGGGTGACGTTTCCTTTCTTGTCTCTTTCAACCGGAATACCGGTTACTATCAGAGTTTGCCACTCTACATCCCATTTACTTTTGGAGCGGTACTGGAAACTGAACTCTTTATCTGTCCGTTGGAGCATATGCTCGATGTATTTGCCGATACAGTCCAAGTCCTCCGGGTGAGCCACTTCCATGTAATCGTTCGGGGTGATGGCTCTTTCCGGATGATAATCGTTTACCGGGTCATTGAATGCTTTGAACTGTCTGGTCATGACATCGAAATCCCAGTAAGACATTCCGATAGTCTTGAAAGTAAGTTCCATTTTGTAATTTCGTTCCTTTACTTCCTCGTCCAGTTGGTGAAGTTTGGATATATTTTGCCGGAATCCCGTGAAACGTATGTTATTGCCGTATTCGTCTTTCTCGAACGGTACGCCCAGAATATTGCAATATTGCCATGAATTATCATATTTAGTTTGCATGCGACAGGTGAAATTGATGGTCACTTCTTTTCCCGAAAGCATGGATTGCATAGCGTCGTAGACAACAGACCGGTCGTCGGGGTGTATGACTTCCAGATACTCTGTAATGGTGAGAAGTTTGTCGCTTGCATAATCATTGATAGGATCGTGGTAAGATTCGAACTTACAGGTACGTACATCGAAATCCCAGTGAACGATATTGCTCACCTGCATGGCAAGTTCGCGTTTGGCTATCAGTTCCTGCGTTTTCTTTACCATTTCCAGTTTCTCGGTAATGTCCAATTGCGTTCCGATAATCAATAACTTCCCCATATGTTCGGAGGACAGGCGCATTCTGCTCTCATAGTGGCGATATTGTTTTTCGGCCTCATTGTAGGCGCGTAATGTGATTTGTCCGTTTTCGATCTCCTTATTTATTAGCTGTGAGAACACGACTCTCAACTGGTCACGGTCTTGCGGATGCAATATATTTAATACTTCCTCCAGAGTCATTCCTTTTTTGACAATGGATGTTCCATACAATGAGTTGAATGTTTTTTTGCGGACATCGTATACCCAGGAAGACATATTGGCGGCTTCCATTGCCATTTCCAGATTTTTCTTGTTTTCTTCTGTCCGGAATTCTGTTTCTCTGACCGCTGTCTTGTCATTGGAGAGCAGCATATGTCCGATGATGTCTCCCGCTTTATTCCGTAAAGGAACTAACTGGACTTCGAAGATCATGCTATTTTTGTTGTAAGTAGCAAAATACTCGTCTTCATTGATGCGGTTGAAATCATATTCAAATTCCAGCGTCATGTTTTCTTCACCGCTTTGTATTCTGGCTTTGAGCTGGTCATCCATGTAAGGGCTGGAAAACAGGTTGACGACACCTACGACTGCACTCCGGTCGCTGACTCCGTACATTTTCAATGCGTGATCATTGATGAAACGTAAAATTCCGTCTGTATCATACATTTCTATGCTTATCGGTATATGGGCATATATACCTTCCGCAAACAGAATTTGTTCGTGCATCAATTCAGTTATTCCTTGTTCAAAGATTGTCTGGCTGTTTTCACTGGGAAGAATCTCCTTTTCATTCATTTTTATTGTTATTTATTTTTGTCTGTCGAATCAAATGGGTAATTGGGTTGTAGAGTGTATGTACATCGTTTCTTAACCACTGTAGCATGCTTCTATATACAAATGTAATAAAAATAATAAGAAAAAAGGAATTAATGAACGGAAAAGCTGAAGTTATGAACGATTGCTTTTGTGTCCAATTTTATAGATATATTTCCTGTTTACTAACATATCTCTTGGATTACGGTATAATTGTGGAAAAAAGAAAGGGAATCTGCCGCTTAGTGTTTTTTATGAATGATATTTTTTTGTGGATAATTTTAGAATTTAGGCTTGTATGCAGATAGTACGCACGTTGATACGTACATGAAATATAGAATTTGAAAGAATTTGTTTATAGCGGGGGAGAGAATGGTTGTACATGGTTTTATATAAACTTTCAGAGATAAATGTATCTCTGAAAGTTTATATTTATTACATTTTATTTCCACCTCTTCAACTGTGGAAAGTACTCTTTCATCGCTTTCCGTGCTTCCTCCACCGTGTATTTTACTTTCGAATCTTTATTGAACTCGTTAAGAAAATTTAGATTATGTTCGATCATCTCGTCCATGGTGCACTCTTTCGTGAAATGTCCGTCCGCATAGCAATAGTGGCAATAATCTTCGTTCTTGCTACCATTTGCTTCTTTTCCAAAAGTTGAGTCGTCTATCGGCATACCGCAACTTTGACAAAATTTTTGTTCCATTTTTTAGTTAGATTATAAGTTTATGTTACAGGCAATCGTTTCCACATCCAGCGGGGAATCATTTTCCAGAAAAAGACCAGTATCCGGTAGCGCCAGTCGATCACCACTATCCGTTGTTTCCGCTCCAGTGACCAGGCAATGTGGCGTCCCACTTTGGCTGCGTCCATCAACATCGGATAATGTTTTCCGTCATTCAGCAAATCGGTGGCAACAAATCCGGGACGGATATCGGTAAAACGGATATTTAGTTTTTGTAAATATGAAAGTTGTTCGAGAGCATCTATGTAAGTGTTCTGGAAACGTTTGGTGGCAGAGTAGGCAGGAGCCACCCCAAGCCCTTTCGTTCCCGCGATGGAGCTGATGACTGCCAGGTGGCCGCCTCCGTTTTTCCTGAAATAGATGAAAGCGGTATCCACCATGCGGATAAATCCCTCAACATTGGTGTATGCCGTGTTCAGTTCCACCTCCATATTTAGCTCCGTATTCTGGAAACCGATGCCCGAACTAAGAAGAAACAAATCCATGCCGCCCACCTTGTCGATGAGCATATTCAATTTCTCGCCTGCATCTTCCTGTGTTACGTCCAACGCTTGAATCTGAATCTGATCCGGTGCTGCCCGTTGCAGGTTTTCGAGAGCGGATTGCCGTCTGCCGGCTACTCCGATTTGCCATCCATCCAGTAACAGACATTTTGCAACTTCTTGTCCGATGCCGGAGGTAGCGCCAATGATAATGGCTTTTTTCATTACTGATTTTTTTTAGTAAGTTATAGGTTCAATAAATGTCGTATGGCCTGCCAGGGTGCATAAAGCAACATCCTCGGTCCGGAGAAACGCATCACTTGCCGCATTCGTTCGCGCATGGCAGGCTTGTAGCAATGTACGGTGCATTCCTTGCACGCACCCTTTTTCTCTCCAAACGGACAATGGTCGAGACGGGCATGGGCATAGCGAAGCAACTCTTCACAGTCGGCACAAAGAACTGTATTTTTTTCTTTTTTCCGGCAATAGAGGCGGATCATCAATTCTACTGTTTTCTTTTCACGTTCAATGTGTGATGCTGTCATCTCTTTCTTTTTACACTTTGAAGTGACAAAGATAGTGAAGATTATGCAGAAATACAGGCGTATTCTGTTAAAATACACCTTCTTCTTTTTTCTATTTTGAAAATCACCCTTTCATTTTGGTAGGGTATTTAGAGATTACTTTTTCATAATGAAAAAAAATATTGCATTGATTATAAGCGAATTATCTGCATCCTTTTCATTTTGGCATACTCTTGGCTATGAGGGGAGCATACAAGATAATTCATGAGTTATGGAAGAGTACATTTCAGATAACAGTCTGTATATTCGGAGTAAGAATAATAGCATGATCAACCGGAAGATGATAGGGCGTGTGCTGGGTATGTTGCTATTCATCGAATTGGGGATGTTTTTACTTTGTGCCGGAGTGTCGGCCGGTTACGGGGAAAGTGATTATAAATACTTTCTTTATACCTGTGTTATCAATGCTGTGGTAGGCGGATTGTTACTGCTCTACGGACGGGGAGCGGAGAATAAGATGAGCCGGAGAGACGGATATTGTGTAGTCACTCTTTCATGGGTGTTTTTTACCTCTTTCGGCATGCTTCCTTTTTATTTCAGCGGAAGCATTGATACGATAACCAATGCCTTTTTCGAAACCATGTCCGGGTTTACCACCACAGGAGCCACCATTCTCGATGATATTGAATCCCTTTCCCACGGTATGCTTTTCTGGCGAAGCCTGACGCAATGGATCGGTGGTTTGGGGATTGTGTTTTTCACGATTGCCATTCTTCCTATCTTTACCACCGGAGGAGTGCAACTCTTCTCTGCTGAATCTACGGGAGTGACACACGATCGTACCCATCCGAAAATCAATGTTATGGCCAAGTGGTTATGGACCATTTATCTGGTACTGACTATTTCGGAAACTGTTTTATTGATGTTTGGGGGCATGAGCTTGTTTGATGCCATTTGCCAGTCGTTTGCCACTACTGCTACGGGAGGATATTCTACGAAGCAGAACAGTATTTCTTACTGGAATTCTCCGTATATAGAATATGTGGTGGCTATCTTTATGATTGTTTCCAGTATCAACTTCTCTTTGTTTCTGATGTGTTTGAAAGGAAAAGTCAGTCGTTTGTTCAAAGATGAAGAGTTGCACTGGTTCCTGGCGTCGGTGGGTATTTTGACTTTCCTTATCACATTGGCACTTGTCTTTCAAAATCATTACGACTGGGAGCTGGCTTTCCGGAAAGCATTGTTCCAAGTGTCTACGGTGCATACTTCCTGCGGTTTTGCTACGGACGATTATAATATGTGGCCTCCTTTCACGTGGTTGTTATTGTTTATTGCGATGCTTTCGGGAGGATGTACGGGGTCTACCAGTGGAGGTATCAAGAATATGCGGTTGCTGATTGTGGCACGTGCCATCCGGAATGAGTTCAAGCATCTGCTCCATCCGAATGCCGTGCTTCCCGTTCGTATCAATAAGCAGACGGTGTCTTCTTCTATCGTAACTACCGTACTGATTTTCTTTGCTTTTTATTTGGTCCTGATCCTGATTGGGTGGACGGTTCTCTTGTTTTTGGGAGTTGGCTTTACCGAGTCCGTCAGTACGGTTATTTCGAGTATAGGCAATGTCGGTCCGGGATTGGGAACTTGCGGACCTGCATTTTCATGGAATTCTTTACCTGATCCGGCAAAGTGGATACTCTCTTTTCTGATGCTGGTGGGACGTCTGGAGCTGTTTAGCGTACTCCTGTTGTTTTATCCGGGATTCTGGAAGAATAGATAAACTGTAAATCATGAGCGGGCTTCTTAAACTTCTTAGAAAGAGCTTGTTGTTGACGGAAACAATCTGTATCTTTGCGGCATGAAAAAGTTATTGTGTCCGCAATGTAAGATTGCAGCTATGTATGTGAAGAATGGACAAGGTGAAAGGCTGCTGGTTTATGTGCTCGAAGATGGTGAAGTGGTTCCCAAATATCCGGAAGATTCGGTGGAGGGGTTCGATTTGACAGAAGTCTTCTGCTTGGGATGCTCGTGGCATGGTTCACCTAAACGGTTGGTGAAACGATAGACCGGGGTATTCATACTCTCATACTCATTTATTGATTTATGTCAACTAAAAGAGGAACGCAAATCGAGAACTAATTCCTTGAATTTTCCGTATCTTTGCGCCCAATTTTGGAACATAGACGTATGGCAACTTCTAAAGAAATGACGGCA
The DNA here is from genome assembly GCF_024793605.1 of Bacteroides sp. BFG-637. Taxonomy (NCBI): domain Bacteria; kingdom Pseudomonadati; phylum Bacteroidota; class Bacteroidia; order Bacteroidales; family Bacteroidaceae; genus Bacteroides; species Bacteroides sp. BFG-637. The sequence goes on from NZ_JANUPD010000002.1 coordinate 3,616,314, forward strand.
GGGCCGGCATTACCTCTCATTTTAAAGTTCACATTGCCGCTTTTACTCGGCAATCTCTTACAACAAACGTATTCGCTTGTTGATGCTGCAATTGTAGGAAAGTTTTTGGGAATTAACGCGTTAGCTTCTGTGGGAGCCAGTACATCGGTTGTTTTCCTGATTCTCGGATTCTGTAATGGATGTTGCGGAGGTTTCGGGATTCCCGTTGCGCAGAAGTTTGGTGCACGAGATTACAGTACGATGCGCAGTTACGTTTCCGTCAGTTTGAAGCTGGCAGCAGGGATGTCTGTGGTCATTGCTCTTGTTACCAGTCTCTTTTGTGCGGACATACTCCGAATTATGCGCACACCGGAGAATATTTTCGAAGGAGCTTATGCTTATTTGCTTGTAACGTTTATCGGTGTTCCTTTCACTTTCTTCCTATAATCTTCTTTCAAGCATCATCCGTGCGTTGGGAGACAGTAAGACGCCTTTCTGGTTTTTGCTGTTTGCTGCTGTTCTGAATATCATTCTTGACTTGTTCTGTATTCTGGTACTCGGCTGGGGAGTGGCGGGAGCTGCCATTGCTACTGTCTTTTCGCAGGGGCTGTCGGCTGTCCTTTGTTATATTTATATGTACCGGAAGTTTGAAATATTGCAGGGTAGTCCGAAAGAACGCCGGTTTCAGGCGAAACTGGCAAAGACATTGCTTTACATCGGTGTGCCTATGGGATTACAGTTCTCTATCACGGCTATCGGCAGTATCATGCTTCAGAGTGCGAATAATGCGTTGGGAACGGCGTGTGTGGCTGCTTTTACATCTGCCATGCGAATCAAAATGTTCTTTATCTGTACGTTCGAAAGTCTGGGAATTGCGATGGCTACATATAGCGGACAGAATTATGGGGCGGGGAAACCGGAACGTATCTGGTTGGGAATCAAGGCGAGTGCTTTGATGATGATCGTTTATGCGGCATTTACGTTCGTTCTTCTGATGGTGGGAGCCAGATATTTCGCGTTGATCTTTGTAGATCCGTCAGAAACGGAAATTCTGTTGGATACCGAGCTATTCCTGCATATCTCCTGTATGTTCTTCCCGATGCTTGGATTGTTGTGCATCCTGCGCTACACGATTCAGGGAGTGGGATATACCAATCTTGCCATGTTTTCGGGAGTGGCGGAGATGATTGCGCGTATTCTTGTCAGCATTTACGCTGTGCCTGCATTCGGCTTTGTTGCTGTCTGCTACGGTGATCCGATGGCTTGGATAGCAGCAGACTTGTTCCTCGTGCCGGCATTTATCTACGTTTATCGCAGGTTGAAAAAGCAGGTGTTCACAAGCACGGTTGCAGCTTAGAAGTCGGCCTCTTTCTGTATGCATAGAATCTTTCCGCTGATGGGATGACGGAATTCTATATATTCGGCGTGGAGGTATAACCTGTCCGCTTTCTTTCCATAAAGTTCATCCCCAAGAATGGGGCAACCCAATCCCTCCGGATGGGCGGCGTGTACCCGTAATTGGTGTGTTCGTCCGGTCAACGGATAGAAAGTAATCCGGGTATATTTTTCGGATTCACTGATGATCCGGTATTCTGTAATCGCTTCTTTCCCATGTTCTCTACTGACGATTTGCCGGGGGCGGTCGAGGGGATTCAAACAGAGAGGAAGGTTGATTCTTCCTGCTCTTCCAAATGGTAGTGTTGTCTTTTCCGTTGATACTGTCTTCTCTGTTCTTGCTGTTACCCCATTCAATACAGCGGTATAGCGTTTCTTGATACTTCTGTCAGCAAATTGTGCTTGTAAATGTTGATGTACCTCTTTCGTTTTCGCTACGAGCAATAATCCGGAAGTTGCCATATCGAGGCGATGTACAATCATAGGTCCGGTGGCATCGGGATACTTCTTTTTCAGGCGATGATAGACTGAATCTCTGTCCTCCGCCTTTCCCGGAACGGATAACATTCCTGCCGGTTTATTGACTACTACTAGCCATTCATCTTCATATACGATTTCCAGTTCTTCATCCTCATGGATGGAGTTTAGCAGCGGATTCTCGTCTACTTCCAGTCCTTGCAACATGTGCAGCAAAATAGGTTCACACTTTCCTTTGCAGGAAGGATAATAATATCCGTGATGCCGGATTTCGTTTTTAGGAGAGTCTCCCCACCAAAATTCGGCCATAGCCAATGGCTTTAATTGATGAAGATACGCATATTGCAACAATTTAGGCAAAGCACATTCACCCGCACCGGCAGGAGGAACTTTCTGAACTGTCTGTTCGAAGATAGTGTATAGGTCTTTCACTTCTCCTCTGGCATTCAGCATCCGGAACTGCTCGAACAACTTTCTTTGCAAGGCTGCCGAACGTTCCTTCCGTTCGGTTTTCAGTTGTTCTATTTCAGTCTCGAAGTGTCTTGTTTCCGTTTCGAGTTCTTCTAATCGTTTCTTCCATTCTTTTTCCAGTCGTTTGTATTCCGCTTTCTGGTGTTGGCTTTCCCGGATCAGGGAGGCTTGTTCCTCTTCGGAAAGGGCGGGGGATGATTGGCGGCGAATCTCTCTCGCCTCCTTTGCTGCTTTGAGTGCTGCTTTAGCCTGATTCAACATAGCTTTAGCCTGTTCCGTTTCCGTCTTCCACTTTTCTTTTGAATCGAGATAAGAACGACTGTTTTCTAATTCACGAATACGGATATTGATGGAAGATATTTGTTCTTCTTCCATTTTGAAGAATCCTTCCGGTTGCAATAAGTCGTAGACAGGAGGGACAAAATAAGGATGCAGATTCTTCCCTGCCAGATTGCCGGAGAAAGCAGCGAGATAACCAATTTCATTGACCGCTTCTTTTTTTGTAGTCTCTTGTTTATTCTCTTTTTGTACAATCAACACCCCGAACATTTTTCCGAAAGCTAGCTCTTCTTGCCATTCTTCTCGGCTCGCGATATATTCTTTCACTTCTTCCGCTGCCAACACGCACAATGGATGAGGCGTATAGTGGAAAGGATAAGTGAATTTATCCGGTAACTCAAGGTGAGAAATGGGTTGCTTGAAAAAATGTATCATCGGTTTATATATATGAATGAATGTGATTACCTTTGCAAAAGTAAAGTAAATCCGTGAATTATCGAATGAAGTAACATGAATAGAATGGGAGAGAAACCTAAATTTGCCTTTCTTGGCAACAGTCACATGGCATTTTGGGCATTGGATGTCTACTTTCCTTCATGGGAATGTCTGAACTATGGTGCTCCCGGTGAAGGACTGGTTTATGTGGAGTCTTTTACCGTAGACACTTCCGATTGCCAAGTCGTCATTCAATTCGGAACCAATGATATTTATCAGTTGAATGATGAAAATATGGACGATTATGTGGAACGTTATGTAAAAGCGGTTCTTGCCATCCCTTCACTGAAAACATATCTTTTCTGTATTTTTCCACGTAATGATTACGATGATTACAGTACGGCTGTGAATCAATTCATTCGTGTCCTTAACCAGAAGATATACGAGAAATTGCAGGGGACGGACATTGTCTATCTCGATGTTTTCGACCGTTTGTTGCTGGATGGCAGGCTGAATCCGGAGTTGACTCTCGACGATTTACATTTGAATGGCAAGGGTTACAGTATTTTGTCAGAAGCACTGAAACGGGCTTCCGGTTTGTAAAACATACCTAAATACTTCATTCCTTGCTTTTATTTATAAATTTGGTGGCATATCAGTTTATTTTTCCTATTTTTGTCCCCAATTTAATAGTAAATAACCCCCATAAAAACGATAAGACTTATGGAAAAAGTAATTATCAATTCGTATGAAGAATTTGAAAAACTAGTAGGCCAACAGATAGGTGTTTCCGATTATGTGGAACTCTCGCAGGAACGTATTAATCTTTTTGCTGATGCAACGCTGGATCATCAATGGATTCATGTAGATACGGAACGTGCGAAAGTAGACAGCCCTTATCATAGCACGATTGCTCATGGCTACCTGACATTGTCTATGCTTCCTTATCTGTGGAATCAGATTATACAGGTAAATAACCTGAAGATGATGATTAACTACGGTATGGATAAGATGAAATTCGGTCAGGCTGTCTTGTCAGGACAGAGCGTGCGTCTGGTGACTACTTTGCACTCACTGACCAATCTGCGTGGTGTGGCAAAAGCAGAAATTAAGTTTGCTATCGAAATAAAAGACCAACCGAAGAAGGCGCTGGAAGGAATTGCTGTATTCCTTTATTATTTCAATTAATGGCAAGCTGTTAAAGAAACAGATTTTATCCCCGGAAATGATCGAAATACGTCTCAAGAGTTAGATACAAAAACTTTTTGGGTGTGCTTCAGACGGATCGTTTCCGGGGATAATTTTATCCTTTTACTCCCATAAATCTGAACGGCTGTGCCGGTTGAAACTCTTTCGTTGCATTTCCATGATAAGTTTCACCGTTGGCGATAGACAATTTGAGTACCGGAGCTCCTTCCGACAAGTCTGTTTCCCGCAGATTTACCCAGAATGTATTAGGTGTCAGACTTGATTCGAAGAAGTAGAGCAGATTCTTACTATCCGATACCGTTCTCCATTGTGTGGTGGAAATTTCCGGAAATTCGGGAGTGGATATGCCATAAGGAACAGAAGTATTACGGATAACGCTGAATACACTTGCCACGGCTATCCTCACATCATCTGTTGGGGGCAGGGCATTGATATAAAAACTGGCTCTTGCAAAACGGTCGGACGGTCGGTTGGTTCCGGGCAGGAAGCTCAATCCTCCTATTGATTTCCAGTATTCGTTTAGTGCCAGTTGTTTGTTGTAGGTAGGGGAGTTGGTCATCACTTTGTACTCCTTGCTGTGGTAGACAGTCAGCTTTCCGCCCGTATATTCAAATATCGCACAATCACTTGTTGCATCGGAAATTGATAAATGCAAGGTTGCCAGGCGGGAACCATCCGGCATCATGTCCGATACCACTTGGAAAGTATTCTCATCGATGAAAGCGACGGCCTCTTCTACGTTGGCGAAGTTATCCAGCATATATTGTACCCATGCGGTAATGGCAAGTCCCGGTTTAGTTTGATCTCTGACCGGATACTCCGTTTCGGGCAGCCACAGCAGATTGGCAACCAGCCCTTTCTCATTCATTCCGTCCGTACTGGCAATCTCGAAAGCTGAAGTCACCACACTGCCATACTTGGAAGTCCATTTCAGGGAGTTGGCTCCCGTTTCTCCATTTCTTTCCATACCTTTGGGAAATACCCAAAGATTACTGTGCATTTCTGTTTTCCAATCCATAGACCGGCCGGTTGCCACCATTCCATTTTTTCCCGAATAAACGACTCTTGTACACATAATTTTAATTTCTAGTTAAAGGTTTATTATAAGCTGCTTTCACGAGGAATTCAACCGATGCGGATTCCTTTCGCAAAAGCATATTCTCAAAACAATAACGTTCCATTTATGTTTTAGATACATATCAGATATTAATAAAGTATCAAAAAACAGGTATTATGTCATTAAGCAATCTTCTTATCATATTTTCGTCATCGTTTATGGCACTGTTTCCGGTGATAAATCCTTTGGGAAATGGTTTTGTCGTTAATGGATTCTTTACAGACCTCGATCCTCAACAACGGAAAGCAGCTATTCAGAAACTGACACTCAATTTTATAATGATCGGTGTAGGGACATTGGTGATAGGGCATTTGTTTCTGTTGATTTTCGGTCTGGCTATTCCTGTTATTCAGTTGGGAGGTGGAATACTGATTTGCAAGACGGCAATGGAGCTGTTGGGGGATTCGGGTTCGTCTGATAAAGAAGAAGCCAGCAAGAATGTAGACGGTTTCAGATGGAAAAACATCGAGCAGAAGATATTTTATCCCATCACGTTTCCTATCAGTATCGGGCCGGGCAGTATATCGGTTATCTTTACTTTGATGGCGTCTGCAAGTGTTAAAGGCAAGTTGCTGCAAACCGGAATTAATTATTTGGTCATTGCACTTGTTATTATTTGTATGGCAGCCATCTTTTACGTTTTCCTTTCACAGGGACAGAGGTTTATTCAGAGGTTGGGACCGGTGGGAAATCAAATCATTAATAAGCTTGTTGCTTTTTTCACTTTCTGCATCGGTATTCAGATTTCGGTGACGGGTATATCCCAGATCTTCCATCTGGATATACTCTGATCAAACGATGAAAAAAAGGCGATGAAAACAATCAGCTTTTCTTTGCTTGTATGGCTTTCAGCGTGTTTCTTCGCACAGCACGGATAGCGGGAACCAATAAGTCGGGTTCCATGATTTCCAACATGGTGCGTAGTTCCTGTTGCAGTTCCGGTATGGAGCGTGTCAGTTGATAAGCCAGTTTCATACAGAGCGACTGTACGCCCGGTGGTTCCTCACGGGAGATCATACGTTCCATGCAGAAATCGAGGAAATCCACTCGTGGCGGGTCGGCGGCAGGTTGCTGGCATATCAGGTTCAGAATCATTCTCCGTTTTCCAGAGTGTGGGCAGGTCATGGCAGCGTCAATCAATACGTCTTGTTTCCCGCTTAACCATTCTACATCTGCCTTTGAGAAATGAGTACATACCCACAATGCCTGATAGGAGACGATAGCATCTTCGTCGAATATCAGTTGGTAGATTTCTTCTCTAAGCCGTTCATCATCCTGTATAAAGTGGAGTACCTCTCTGATGTCTTCAATGTGTACTCGTTCGGATAATCTTGCACGTAGGTTCATGTAACTTTCGTGTTTTGGGGAATTAATCTCTATTATCGGAATCAGCTTCCGGCAGTTGTAAATGAAGAATGGGGAAAGGTTTGCCCATGCTGTCCGTTTCATCTCTGCCGATGACTTGGAATCCTAAATGGAGATAGAATTGGAGTGCCTTTTCATTCTGCTCGTTTACATCTACTTTATCCATATATTTTTTATCTTTTGCGTATTCTATTAATCGTTTGCCATATCCTTTTCCTTGTTCGTCGGGGTGTACGAACAACATTTCGATCAGTTCATCGCTCAGTCCCATAAAGGCGGCAATCTTTCCGCTGACATTCCGGATCACGAAAAGTTCAACGGCAGGTAAATAATGATCCCGCACCAGTGGTTTATAAAACTGGATATGTTCTTCCGTCAGGAAATCATGTGTGTGGCGAACGGACATTTCCCATACATCGAGGATTTCATCATAATCTTCCGGGGTAGGTTGGGAGATGCCGGGCAGATAGTAACACTGGTGGTCGTAGATGTTTCCGTTGTAAGTCAGTTCTGCCTGATGAAGTGTACCTTCGTAGATGAAACCGTTCTTTTTCAGTACTTTCTGCGAACGTTTATTGTGCGGGTAACAAGTAGCTGTGATGAGGCTAAGCCGCAATTCTTCAAAGCCATAGTTGAGGACGGCTTGCACTGCTTCGGTCATATATCCTTTGCCCCAATAAGTCTCGCCGAGCCAGTAACCCAACATTCTCACTTGTGGATTTTCCCGTTTGGGGTCGGGAATAATACCAACGGAACCGATCAGTTGTTTCGTGTCTTTTAGCATCACCGCCCATATACCCTCCTGATTGATAAATGTGGAATGAAGGATCTGGCGGGATTCATCCAATGTACGGTGAGGCGGCCATCCGGCGTTGTTCCCCAGATTCGGGTTCTGGCAACAAGCGAAAAACGCTTCTGCATCTCTCTCTTCGAAGGGGCGGAGAAATAAACGTTCTGTATGGAGCGTTACGGGGGGAATACTTTCAATTTCAGTTTTCGGCTCAATTTCAGTCTCCTCTCCAGCTTTAGTTTCCGGTTCGATTGCTGTTTTCCGGTATACACATTCGATCCGGTTTCCATCAGGATCGAGGACTACACTTTCAAAGTATCCGTCTCCCGAAGTACGCGGTTCGCCGGCGATAGTATATCCTTCCGAACGCATTTGTTCGGTGAAGCGTAATACTTCTTCCCGGCTGGGGAAGGTGAAAGCGAAATGTGTCAGTCCAACCCTGTTTTCTTCAATGGGAGTGTTCTGTACATCTGTACGACTCATCAGTTCCAAGTCTGTTCCCTCTCCAAAGGAGATAAAATAGGACTCGAATCCTTTCTTGGGATTGATATATTTTTCGTTGCTTTTTCCTCCGAAGAAGCGGACATAGAACTCTTTTAATTCTTCCAGACGAAAAGTCCAGATAGCGATATGATGTAGTTTCATATAAATGAATTTTCTAATTTCTATTACTTTGTTTCAATCTTCATTCGTACCGAACGTACTTTGTCTCCATTTTAATGCTGCATTACATATTCGTAAACGATACGGGAAATATCTGCGATAATCTTACTGTTCACCTGATTGTTTTCTTCAGAATCCTTCACGAAGACAGCTATGCTGTAACTACGTCCACCGGGCAAAAGAACGAAACCGATGTCATTACAGCCGATTTGTTGTCCTTTCGCATTAAGATCTCCCGTTCCGGTTTTATGGCCTACGGTTACTTTTTTGTCGAGCAATGGAGCGACCAGACGGTCTTGTCCGGTTTGACATTCCACCATTGTTTGAAATATGAAGTCTTTGTACACTTTGGGAAACAATGGCTTCTTACGGAATATCTCCACTAATTCGGCTGCTGCTAACGGAGTAGTCCAGTTTTCATAACATAGGTTCAAGTCTTCGTGCATGGCAGTTTCCGTTCCGATAATGACACATTCCCGGATTCCTAGTGAATGGATATACTTGTTTACGGCATCCGGACCTCCCTGATAATCAAAAAGAATATCGCAGGCATTGTTGTCGCTCTGTTGAAGTGTATATTTTAGCAGGTCGGCAATACTCATTTCAATTCCTCCCTGCGGATATTTATCCCGTAGCGGACTGTAAGTATCCGACTTTAAATCCGATTTTTTAATGGGTAACCGGGTTTCCAGCGATCGCTTCTGTTTTCCCATATAATCTGCCAATGCTAATGCCTGATGAAACTTGAATACGCTCATCAGTGGATAGTGAATATCATTATTGACAGTTATCGTATCTTTCCCATCAATAATGACGGCTATTCCTATTTCGGCTTTTTTCCCTTGATGGCTTCTTTCAACTGTGTCTCCAGTTGAGTTTGTTGGGCAAACAGGAGGGTGGGGACTAAACAAAGAAATAGGATGAATGAACGCATAATCAATTTCTCTTTTAACGGGTTACTAATTCTCTATTGAAATCATATTCTCTATTGAAGTCACAAAGGTATAAATAGTAATTGCCTTTGCAAATTCTTACTTGAAATTTATAGTTGTATAATGAATATGTAGAGTTAGTTTCTCAATTTTTGTAGTAATGAAAATATTGATACAGAAATTAGGTTTACTATTTCATTTATGTTATTTTTGTGATATCTTATTACTGAAATATATACTATGTAAATATTTGGAAGTAGTAAACATCATTAAAAGACAAAACTAATATGAGCACTTTTCGTTCTATAGAAGAACTTGTCAAAAGTCTGGACAGGGAGAAAGAACTTCTGAAAGAAATGTTTGCCAAACGGAAGTCTCTTTCGTTCCGCTACGATTATGCGCTTGAAATGACAGAGTACAAAGAAGAGCGTATCCGTTATCTGATTGACTATGGGGTTATCCGGGATACTGGTGACTTTCTGGAAATGGAAGATATCTATCTGAAATTCTTTGAAGATGTGCTCGAAGTAAATGAAGAAATCAATGTTTCTTTCGTGCAGGATTACCTGACGCGACTGAATGAAAATATTGACTATTATCTGAAAGAGAATAACGAGCAACGTAAATACAACTACCAGCGTGAAGTGAAACGCTGTCTAAAAAACATCGCTCTGACTACAGTCCGCAATGTGATGGACTTGAAAAGGAACATGGATAATACTTATAAGAACGAACCGAATTATAAGATAAAGAAAACCAAACTCGTCCGGCTTGATGAGAAACGGAACAATATTGCTCTGCTGATCCGTAAAAGTGAGGAATTGATAGACTACGGACAGCCTATTTTCTTCCGAGTGGCGATGGACGTACAGATGCGGAATGTAGTAAGTGATGTAAAACTTCAGCTAAATGACTCGTACCATAACCTGATTGAAATCCAGAAACAAATCATCCATTATCTGAATCTGATAGATTATCAGAACCGCATCTTTGAGAAAGTAAAGAAGTTGAAGTACCTGAAAGACCAGTTCTTGTTGGAAGAACATACAAGTATCCGTTCTGTTGCCGCACAAAAAAATCCTGTCTGGATGGAGCCGCAGGTCGGTTATCGCATCAAGCTTTCCATTGATAATCTACGGACTTCCGATGAGGCTTTTCAGATTTTGAAGAAACTTGTCGCGCGGCAGAGAAATTCTCCGAAAGGAATGAAACAACTGGCAGATGCCATTCCAGAAGGATACCTGGATGGGCAGTCGCAAATGATAGATACCGTAAACTTGCAGGAAGTGCATAATTCATTTATGGCGTCCAGCACCCACCTGTTCTCTTTTGTGATGAACTATCGCTACCGGAAAGAGGTGACACGTGGAGAGAAATTAATCTTTTTCTGCCAACTGGCATCACAGTATGCCGACGAACTTCGCTTTACGGATACTTATGAAATCTCCGATGAAGTGAAATACCCTTTAATATATGCCAAATGATGTATGCTGAATGCTAAAAACAGATGACCATGAAATACACTGAAGAAATATTTAATATACTTAGCAAAGGGGGATTCATTTCTTCCAATAGTGTCTCTACCCAAGTGAAACGCTTGTATGATGCCATTGAGGAAGATTTGCCCGATTATTATGATTACTATAAAGGTATCGGTTTCTATTTGGAAGGCGGTGACGGTTATTACTACTTTACTCGCAAGGAATCGAAAGTCGATTTGGAACGTAAACTGGAAGCGATTCAGAAGTGGATTGATTACCTGAGTTTCCTAAAAAACTATCATTCGGCATTCGGCCCGGGCTTTCTGTTCCGTGCTGCTGATATTGAAATTCAGATAGGATGCGATATCGAATTGAAAGAAAAGGCAACCAAACTGTTTTCGGATAAGAAGAAATATGATGAAGTTGTCGGCAAACTGTTGAAAGAACTGGAGAGTATAGGACTGATAGAGAAAGAAAACGAACTCGATGGGACATATAAAGTATTGTCGGCTTTCCATTATATGGAGGACTTGGTTGATTGTATCACAATTTCAGAGGAGGTGCAAGATGAGATACCTGAATAAGATTATTTTTCTGAACAGTGCCCATATTCCATATGCGGAAGTGAAGTTGGATGGGAACGTACATTTTATAGGTACGCAAGGTGTTGGTAAGAGTACACTGCTCCGTGCCATCCTATTCTTTTATAATGCTGACAAACTAAGACTGGGCATTCCGAAAGAGAAGAAAAGCTTCGATGCTTTTTACTTTCCTTATGCCAATTCTTACATTATCTATGAGGTGATGCGGGAGAATGGGGCGTATTGTGTGGTAGCTGCCAAATCCCAGGGACGGGTGTTTTTCCGTTTTATTGATGCGCCATTCCAACAGGACTGGTTCATTGACGAACACAATGTGGTACATTCCGAGTGGGGACGCATCCGCGAACATATCGGTTCGAAGATTCAGATTACTGCACAAGTGACTAGCTATGAAATGTATCGGGACATTATTTTCGGTAATAACCGCAAGCATGAAATGATACCTTACCGCAAGTTTGCCATTGTGGAAAGTGCAAAATATCAGAATATTCCCCGTACGATACAGAACGTCTTTTTAAATTCCAAACTGGATGCTGACTTTATAAAAGATACCATTATCCGTTCGATGAGTGATGAGGATATCTCTGTCGATTTGGACTTCTATCGTAGCCAGATAAAGGAATTCGAGCAGGAATACAGGGACGTGATGCTTTGGTTTAAGAACAAGAATGGAGAAGTGCCTGTCCGGAAGATGGCGGAGAAAGTAATGAACGCCTATCGTGACTTGATTTATACCCAAAAGCAGATTGGTGAAGGGCGTGCGGAGCTTAACTTTGCGGAGAAACAGGCTTTGCATGAGATTCCGTTAGTGAAGGAGGAACAGGCTAAAGCGGAGACGGAACGTGAACGGTTGCTGCGGCTTATGGGTGAACTGCAACAAAAGTACACCAATGAGCGTGATGGCTTGATTAGGGATATAGGTATAATAAGCGATTTGCTCAAAAAGATACGTGAGAAACGTCTGCATTACGAGCAGATGCAGATTGAAGAAATCATCAAACGGGTATCTTGCGAAGAACTACTGATTCAGGAACTTGAACAAGTCCGGAATATGAAATCGGAACTGACAAGGGCTTATGAGGATGTATTGAGTAAGTACCGATTGCTGTTTGAGAAACTGGAAGCTGATTTCCGTACTTTTGAGAATAGCCAGCAAGCACGGATAAATGCTCGGAATGCGGAGATTGCCGGCAAGCAGGAGGAATTGATGCAACAGCTTCGTGTGGAAGAAGAAAAAATAAGGGCAACGCAAGAAGAGAAAGTGCAGACTGTGGATAATCGTATCCGGCAGTTGCGCGATGAACAGGCAAAGTGTAACCTGAAACTTCAAAAGGTGAAATACGAACATCCCCATCAAAAGGAAATGTCCGATTGTGAAGACGGGATTAACGAACTGCGCAAAAAGGACAAGGAGTTGGAGCTTAATATTCGTCAGCAACAAGGAGAAATAAAGCAGTTGAGACAGGAGTGTGAATGGAAAGTGAAAGAATTGAAATGGAAATTTCAGGCAAAGATGGAGATCGTTCGCAAAGAGCGGAGTGCGATTGAAGAACAGTTACAAACATTGGACGCCTTGATTGAGAAACGAAAAGGTTCTTTGTGTGAATGGTTGGAGAAGAACAAACCGGATTGGCAGGAGACGATAGGCAAGGTGGCAGATGAGGAACTGGTGTTGTACAACAATGAACTGCAACCTCAATTAGTGAATAAGGAAGCGACTTTGTTCGGCGTTTCACTCAATCTGGCAGCAATCGAGCGTTCTGTCCGCACTCCCGAGGAAATGAAGCAGGAGCGCGGCAGGCAACAAGCAGCCCGGCAACTCTGTACCGACCGTCTCACCCGACTGGCAGAAGAAGAGGGGGAAGTTGTTTCTTCTTTGGAGAAGAAGTATTCGAAGCAAATACATAGTATTTTGGAAGAACAACATCTGATGGAAGCTGAGCGAATGCAGATTCCAGCAAAATTGAAGAATTTGCAGGCCGATTACGCCTCATGGAAGACGAAGGAAGAGGAATGGAAAAGAGGATGTACCGAAGAATTGCAGGCGCAACTGAATGAAATCGGCCATCGTCTTTATGTGGCGGAAGGAGAGAAGGAGAAGCATTTGGCGGAACGGGAAAAACTGTTGAAAGCCTGCCGGAAAGTGTATAATGACGGCAGGACTGAATTCCGGAAGGAACTGGAGGAGTGTGTTGCCGGCATTCAGCAAGAGATAGAGCGGATGAAACAGCAAATTGTAGAGCGGAAAAAGGAATTGAAGCAGGCGCAGGAGAATGAATTGAATGGGAAGGGTGCTGATACGGTCACTATCCGCAAGTATGATGACAGGCTTGCCGAAATAAATAAAGAATTGGATTATATAGGTAGATCCCGCCCGCAAGTTCTTTATTATGAAAGAGACAAGGAGGAACTGTTTGATAAAGAACCTGCTACGCGAAGTCGGAAGAAAGAACAGGATGCGAAGCTAGTTGCATTGGACGAACGTTTCGCTCTGAAAAAGGAGAAGTTGCAGATTCAGAAAAAAGGGGCGGACGAGCATCTTGAGCGGATTAGCAAAGAATTGCACTTATTGGAGGACGGGTTGAATAAAGTGGATATGTTCCGGAAAGATGAAACTTTTTGTCCGCCTTCTGTGACAGAAATAGGAGAGAAGCCTACCCGGAAAAATTGCGATGTTATTGTGGAAGAGTTGAAGTCGCTCATCGTATCCACTATCAGAAAAACAGAAGAATTCAAGAAAGCGGTGACGCAGTTCAATGGAAACTTCTCGTCAAAAAACACGTTTCATTTCCGTACGGAACTGGTTGGAGAACAGGATTACTACGATTTCGCTTCCAATCTGTGCGAGTTTGTGGATAATGATAAGATTTCCGACTATCAGAAACATATCAGTGAACGGTATACGGATATAATCCGCCGGATTTCGCAGGAAGTGGGAGGACTGACCCGTAATGAAAGCGAGATACACAGAACAATAAAGGATATAAACGACGATTTTGTCAAGCGGAATTTTGCCGGAGTAATAAAGGAAATAGCTCTTCGCCCGCTTCAGAGCAGCGATAAACTGATGCAGCTATTGCTGGAGATTAAACGGTTTAGTGATGAGAACCAATATAATATGGGAAAGGTTGACTTGTTCTCGCAGGATTCCCGTGAAGATGTCAATGCGGTGGTTGTCCAGCATTTGTTGTCGTTTATGAAATTCCTGCTTGACGAGCCGGGACGCAGACGGTTGGCGCTTGCCGATACATTCAAACTGGAGTTCCGCGTGAAAGAGAATGATAACGATACGGGATGGGTGGAGAAGATTGCCAATGTAGGTTCTGACGGCACGGACATTTTGGTAAAAGCAATGGTCAATATCATGCTGATTAATGTGTTCAAAGAAAAGGCGTCACGTAAGTTTGGTGACTTTAAAATCCATTGTATGATGGATGAAATAGGCAAGTTACACCCCAACAATGTGAAAGGTATTTTGGACTTTGCCAATTGCCGGAATATTTTGTTGGTAAACAGTTCTCCCACTACTTACAATGTGGAAGACTATCGTTATACCTATTTATTGAGTAAAGACGGGCGGTCAAATACCCTGGTTGTCCCATTGTTAACCTATAATAAGATAGAAAAATGAGTGGCAGTTTATTTACATTGGCGATGGCGAGGCTGGTTCTGAAAATGCTGGGCGGCGAGCTCATACCTTACACAAAGTTTGATGGACTGATAGCAAATAGATTAATGGATGAGGGAATCATCACTATTGTTCCCCGAGGGAGTAAGCGTAGTTTTCGTATGATTGACCCGGAAGGATGCCGTATCTACATCTCCCAGAATTATACTTCCGGCATGGAGCTGGAAGATTGGATTGAGATGAAGAACTGTCCGGATGAAGTGTCACGTTCGGAGCAAGTGGCGAAGGCGGGGGACTCTAAATTGAGATATACCCGTACGTTCAAAGGTTTTCTCCTCAATTGTTATACGCCTATAGAAGCTACTTTTCATGGCAAACCATGTGTTCTTTCTCCCTTGCAAGGCACTTCCATCTTCATGCAGGATTACGAATATTTCCGTATTCCTGAAGATGTTGTAGTAGTAGGTATAGAGAATGGAGAGAATTTTCAGCATATCCGTGCCCAAAAGTACTTGTTTGAAGGAATGAAAGTTCTTTTCGTGTCCCGTTATCCGCAATCGAAGGATTTGTGTAACTGGCTAAAGATAATTCCCAATCGCTATATTCATTTCGGAGACATAGATTTGGCTGGCATTTCTATCTTTTTAAATGAATTCTATGTCAAATTGGGTAACCGTGCGGAATTTTTCATTCCTGCGGATGTGAAGAAACGCCTCAAGGACGGAAACCGGCAACTTTATGATAATCAGTATTTGCGTTATAGGGCTATGTTGGTTTCTGACGAACGTTTAAGGCCATTGGTGGCAATGATTCATAAATATGGGAAAGCGTATGAACAAGAAGGATATATAAAGTATTAGATTAGTCATATGATTACACTGGATAATTTTGAGAACTTTGTCCCCTATAAGATATTGATGCGCGGGGAAGAGTATTATGATACAGATGTCGTTTCCGAGCTGGAAGAAACCTCACCCGGTGAATGGACTGCAATCGTAGAGGGAACGGATGATTATAATGTAGAAATATCTATGAACGGAAAGGAAGTAGAATCCTGGTACTGTGATTGTCCGTATGATGGAGAAATCTGCAAGCATGTCGTGGCAGCACTTCTGGCAATTCGTGATAATAATAAACGAGTGAGACGTAGTGCATTTTCAAAAATGAGAATAGTTACAAAGGAAGAAGAGGTTGTACAACCCGATGTGGACATCAAACAATTGCTGTCATTCATTAATCCGCAGGAACTTTCTAAATTTATCAGTGAGTATGCCTCAATGAATCCGGAATTTAAAATAGCGCTTTTGAATTATTTTAATAGTTAAGGAATGGTCTCCGGTACTAAAGACTTGTGTACATCAACTTAATTATAAGTTTTTCTGTATCTCTGTTGTTTGGAGATAGCAAAGTTCGTACCTTTGTAAGGTTATCAAATAAGCTTGATTATGAAAAAGTCTATAAAACGTTTACCCAAACGTACACAGGAAGAATTGACAGTCTTGCTGGATTTAGTGTGTAAAAGCATCGGGAATTGTCAGATGGTTATCCTGTTCGGAAGTTATGCAAGGGGAAACTATGTTTTATGGGATAGTAATATAGAATTCGGTGTGCATACTTCCTATCAGAGTGATTATGATATTCTTGTGGTCATAACCGGACCGGCTAAGCAAGTGGAGGAGAAATTACACCGTATTACGAATAAATATCATGACTTGTTTGCGGACCGTCGTCATGCTTTTCCACAATTTGTTGTAGAACATATTAATACAGTAAACCGTAATTTGGAAATCAGCCAGTATTTCTTTACGGATATAGTAAAGGAGGGTATCATGCTTTACGATAGTGGTAAATGTGAATTGGCTAAACCACGTAAGTTGAGCTTTAGGGAGATTCGGGATATTGCGCAAAAAGAATTTGATGAATTATATCCATATGCTTGTGGGCTTTTGGAAGGGGTGAATGAATTTTATTTGCCTAAGAAACAAAATAAAATTTCAGCATTTCTGCTTCCATCAGACATGTGAGAAGCTTTATAATTGTATCCTGATGGTCTTTACGAACTATCGCCCGAAGAGTCATAAAATCAAAGAACTTGGTGGGATGGTAAAGCGTTTTTCTATGGAATTAACCACAGTCTTTCCTCAAAATACGGATGAAGAGAAAGAATGTTTTGATTTATTATGCCGTTCTTACATTGAAGCTCGTTATAACAAAGATTTCAGTATCTCGCAAGAACAACTGGAATATCTTATTGCCCGCATAGATATTCTGAAAGATATTACTGAACGCTTATGTAAAGAGAAGATTGTGGAATATGATACGATGACGGAATAATTGTCCCCTGTGAAATTACACAGCCCCCCTATGAAATGAAAAACAAAATATATCTGTCATCTGTCACAGATTATAATCTAACTTGCAGAGTATAAGTACTTAATGCTGTGACAGCACATGGTGACAGCAGTGTGATAGTAATAATGCTGTCACCCCCAAAAAAAAAAAAAAAATCAAAGATACTGTTTGGAAATTGATAGTATCAGTCATAGAAAGATAAGTCGTTCAATTTATTATCCCCGTACTTATGAGTTGTGCCCTGCCTTTAAACTAACAGTTTCAAGGCGTGAAACTGTTGGTTCTGCGGTTTGAAACTTTAGTTTCATAGGCTTGAAACTCTAGTTCCAATTACTTGAAACCATTGGTTTCTTACCGATGAAACTAGAGTTTCTCCTAGCTGAAACTTTAGTTTCAAGTAGAGAAAACTAACTTGAACCGTAATTGGGTGATAACGATCCCGTTTCTTTCGGCTAAATAGGCACTTGATATATCAATAATTTTCTATATTAAAATCTTGTTTTTCTTGTCGGTCCCGAATAATATGAGTAATTTAGCAGTCTCAACGATCACAAAGGCGCTGACAAAACAATTTATTATCAAATTAATGAAAATTACTCAATTTCGTAAGAACGAAGATACGATAGCGCTTAGCGTAATGGATCTTGATATACTGGTAAATAAGATAAAGACAGAAATAAAATCCCGTCCTGTTTCTACATTCAGAGAGCATTTGCGATATACCCTTCCCGATGAACGGTGTATGTTTGCCAATAAACTTCCCCAAATAATTCCTGCTGCCGAATTCCGAAGAGTAAACGGTCAGAAACAGATGAAAAACTACAACGGTATTGTAGAACTGACCATCGGTCCCTTATCCAATAAGTCGGAAATCGCTTTAGTGAAACAAAAAGCCTGCGAGCAACCGCAAACCCGTTGTGTTTTTATGGGTTCAAGTGGCAAAACAGTGAAAATATGGACTACCTTTACCCGACCGGACAACTCGCTTCCCAATACACGGGAAGAAGCGGAATTATTCCACGCCCATGCTTATCGATTGGCTGTGAAATGTTATCAGCCCCAGATTCCATTCGATATACTTCCCAAAGAACCGACTTTGGAACAATATTCACGCTTATCCCACGATCCGGACATCATATATCGTCCGGATTCAGTCCAATTTTATCTCTCTCAACCATCATTAATGCCCGAAGAAACCACTTTCCGTGAAGCGGTTCAGGCGGAGAAATCTCCATTGACCCGTGCCGTACCGGGATATGATGCGGAAAATGCATTTCTGATGCTTTTCGAAGCCGCTTTTCGGAAAGCTTATGCCGATCTTAGGGAAGCGGGGCTCGAATTGTGCGAAGACACATGGCATCCTTTAGTTGTCCAACTGGCTAAAAACTGTTTTGCTTCGGGACTTCCGCAAGAAGAAGTTGTGAAACGTACCATTTTCCACTTCTATATGTATAAACAGGAAGAGCTTATCCGGCAAATGATTGGCAATATATATACCGAGTGCAAAGGCTTTGGTAAGAATATCAGCCTGACTAAAGAGCAGCAACTCGCCTTGCAGACAGAAGAATTCATGAAACGTCGCTATGAATTTCGCCATAACACTCAAATTGGCGAGGTAGAATATCGTGAAAGACTTTCTTTTCGTTTCCGCTTCAATCCTCTTGACAAACGTGCGTTGAACAGCATTGCCTTAGATGCGCAAATGGAAGGCATCCCATTGTGGGACAGGGACATCAGTCGTTATATCTACTCCAACCGTGTGCCTGTATTCAACCCGTTGGAAGATTTTCTCTACCGGCTTCCGGTATGGGATGGCAAAGATCGTATCCGTGCATTGGCAGCCACCGTCCCTTGTAAGAATCCGTATTGGATGGATTTGTTCCACCGTTGGTTTCTCAATATGGTTTCTCATTGGAAAGGGAGCAATAAAAAGTATGCAAACAGTGTTTCTCCCTTACTTGTCGGGCCGCAAGGAACACGTAAATCTACTTTTGCCGGAGCATAATGCCCCCTTCCGAACGTTCCTACTACACCGACAGTATTGATTTCTCCCGAAAGAAAGATGCCGAGCTTTACCTCAATCGCTTTGCACTCATTAATATTGATGAATTCGATCAGGTAAGTTCGACACAACAAGGTTTCCTGAAACATATTCTGCAAAAACCTGTACTGAATGTGAAGAAACCTCATGGCAGTGCCGTGCTCGAAATGCGCCGTTATGCCTCATTCATAGCCACAAGCAACCAGAAAGACCTGTTGACCGACCCTTCCGGCAGTCGTCGTTTTATTTGCATCGAAGTGACCGGAGTCATTGACACCAACCGTCCGATAGACTATGAGCAGCTTTACGCACAAGCCATGTACGAACTGGAACATGGCGAACGTTACTGGTTCGACCAGGAGGAAGAAAAGATTATGGTGGAAAACAACCGTGAATTTGAACTAGTTCCGCCGGAAGAACAACTTTTCTTCCGTTATTTCCGTGCTGCACAGTCTGAGGAAGGGGAGTGGCTATCTCCTGCCGAGATTATGGAGGATATTCAAAAAGGCAGTTCAATTCCGATGTCTGTCAAGAGGGTTAATTCCTTCGGGAGAATACTGAAAAAGCAAGAAATCCCTTCCAAACATACGCGTAGCGGTACACTCTATCATGTTGTAAGACTAGTAAATCGGTGACGGCAAAAATGCCATCACCCTGCCGTCACCTTTTGCTGTCACAGGCTTATCGGTTAATTACTAAACTATTAACCCCTAATCTGTGACAGATGACAGCAACTTACCAAATATATTCTTCTGTGTAGCGTTGGTAAGTTGGTTCTTCTTTTATTCCTTTATTACGGAACAGTTGTTTTATATAGGCTTGGTCTTTAGGCATAATCCCCCGTTCTCCGCGATAGAATCTATAATATCCTGTTTTCCCATAGTGTCCTACTAGTTGTATTCTGATACTGACTGCATCCTCATAAGGAATTCTGTTAAGCAACTGTTTAAGTCCCCATGCCACATGGACTTTTACAGTAGTTTTAAAACATTCGCACTGATTCCCATCTGCAGGATAACGTGCCGGATTAATGATGGAGATATAAAGGTTGTCAGTTGTATCAAGTTGTGTAACTATGTGGCGCAGGCATTTTGAGGCTTGTGGACATTGATCGTTGAAGCAACGGGCAAAATTGTAAGGGACAGACAGGCTGTCGGGTTCTTCTTTCATCTTGTTGGACTTATTATATTTGTGAAATACTGTTGTAGATATAGCAAACAGAATTCTTCACAAAAGTAGGACTTTATTTTGGGAATGGGAAGCGTTGGGATAATATTATTTGTGGAAATAGAGTATATAGTTTTAGTGAGTAAGGTTGGTTAATTGTTATACTAAAGTACGAGTAGGGAAGCTGTTAAAACAAGACTGTTATAAAGAAGAAGAGTAGGTATTTATATTAATAAAATGGAGGTATGAATTGGAATTCATATCTTGAACTTTACAAATGGTATATTTAATTTCTATTTGTCAGTAAATTAAGTTATTTTTGTAAGCAGATTAATCAAAAGAATGATTATGGGACAATTAAAACCAACTCAAGTCTTGAATAAGGCATATAGACAAATTGCAGTAGAAACTACTGATTTCGAACATTTTAAAAGTGCATTGCAAATATTGTTAGACAATGTTTCAGATGGACAACGAGAGGAAACCCAAAAAGAACATTTAAGAAATTTTCTTAGTGAAACATTCTATAAGCCTTATTATATGGCTCCAGAAGAAGATATAGATTTGGCTGTTAGACTAGATAAAACCGCAAAATCTAATATTGGGTTATTGATAGAAGTTAAGAGTACGACAAATAAGAGTGAAATGATTTCTGTAGATAATCTGAATAAGAAAGCTCTTCAAGAGCTCTTGCTTTATTATTTAAAGGAAAGGGTAACGAAGAAGAATACAGATATAAAATATTTGATAGCTACTAATATATGTGAGTATTTTATCTTTGATGCACAAGAGTTTGAACAAAAATTCTATCAAAACAAAAAGTTACGTAGAGAGTTTCAGGACTTTCAAGATGGTAGGAAAACGAGTAATAAGACTGACTTCTTTTATACTGAAATAGCTTCTCCTTTTATTGAAGAGGTGCAGGGGAATTTAGAATATACTTATTTAAATATTTATGATTATCATAAATATTTGAGAGAAGATGGTAATAACGCTCCCAAGAAGTTGATAGAACTTTATAAGATTTTCAGTGACACTCATCTTCTAAAACTCTCATTTCAAACCGATAGCAATTCTTTGAATAGAGGTTTTTACTCTGAATTGTTACATATCATAGGAATTGAAGAAAAGAAGGAGGGTAACAAAACTGTGATAGTGCGTAAATCTATCGAGAAGAGAAGTGAAGCATCATTGTTAGAGAATACAATAAATCAAATTGATGCGGAAGACTGTCTGTATAAAATTAAAAATATAGCTTTATATGGAAGTACTCGTGAAGAACGACTATTTAATGTGGCGATGGAATTATGTATTACATGGATTAATAGAATTTTATTCTTGAAGCTTTTAGAAGCTCAAATGTTGAAATATCATAATGGAAAACTGTGTTATAAGTTTCTTACGATAAAGAAAATACGGGATTTCGATGATTTGAATACTTTATTTTTTCAGGTTTTAGCTCGGAATTTTGAACATAGAACTCCATCGATTCTAAAGAACTTTGAATATGTACCATATTTGAATAGTTCTCTTTTTGAAGTTACAGAGCTTGAAAGTGATACAATTAAAATAAATAGTTTGTCACAACGTGAAGAACTACCATTGTTGCCGAGTAGCGTTTTGAAAAACAAGAAAGGTAATTTGAAAGTTGATAGTTTGCCTACTTTGGGATATTTGTTTGCCTTTTTAGATTCCTATAATTTTGCAAGTGAAGGTAGTGAGGAAGTTCAGGAAGAAGCAAAGACCCTAATAAATGCCTCTGTGTTAGGACTGATCTTTGAGAAAATTAATGGACATAAAGATGGTTCTGTTTTTACTCCGGGGATTATAACTATGTACATGTGCCGTGAAGCAATCACAAAAACGGTGCTGCAAAAATTTAATGGTTTTTATGGTTGGAATTGTACTTCAGTAATAGATTTGTATAATAAGATAGATGATATATCTAAGGCCAATGATTTGATTAATAGTATTAGAATCTGTGATCCAGCTGTTGGGTCTGGACATTTTCTTGTTTCTGCATTAAATGAATTGATATATCTGAAGTATGAGTTGGGAATATTAGTAGATGTCAATGGAAAGCGCATAAGAAAGCAAGATTATACATTTGCCATTGAAAACGATGAATTAATCGTAACTGATTCCGAGAATAATCTATTTACCTATAATCCTTGCAATGAAGAAAGTAGGCGTATGCAAGAAACATTGTTTCGAGAAAAAAAGTTGATTATAGAAAATTGTTTGTTTGGAGTGGATATAAACCCTAATTCAGTAAAAATATGCCGTTTACGCTTGTGGATTGAATTGTTGAAGAATGCATATTATACTCAAAGTAGCAATTATCAATATCTGGAAACTTTGCCAAATATTGATATAAATATAAAGTGTGGTAATTCGCTTGTATATCGGTTTAACTTGGAAGATAGTATAAAATCAGTATTGAGAGAAACGGGTATAACTATTAAGCAATATAAAAATGGTGTTGCTAAGTATAAGAATGCTCAAGATAAAGAAGAAAAGAAAGAGTTAGAGATTTTGATTTCTGAAATAAAATCAAAGCTAAAAACAGAAATAGGTCAAAAAGAACCTAAACGTGTCAAGTTAAATAGATACCGGGCAGAGTTGAATGATTTGTTGACTCCCCCAATTGTTTGAATTTACAAAGAAAGAACAAAAGGAAAGGCAAAAACGGATTGAATTTCTACATAGAGGAATCAAAGTATTAGAAGACTATTTTCAGGAAATTTGTTCTAATAAAATATACTTAGGTGCATTTGAATGGCGTCTTGAATTTCCTGAAGTTTTAGATGATGAGGGAAATTTTATTGGTTTTGATTGTATAATTGGAAATCCACCATATATTCAATTGCAATCTATAGAGCATGATGCTGATATATTGGAACGAATGGAATATGAGACCTATGCTCGTACCGGAGATATTTATTGTTTATTTTATGAACAAGGAATGAACGTGTTGAAAGAAAATGGCTGTTTGTGCTATATTACTTCGAACAAGTGGATGAGAGCTGGGTATGGTGAAAATCTTCGTAATTATTTTGCGACTAAAACAAATCCAACTTTATTAGTTGATTTTGCTGGAGTTAAAATTTTTGATGCAGCTACAGTGGAAGCAAATATTCTCCTGACAAATAAAGAAGCTAACAAATATTCTACTTTAGCTTGTATATTTTCAGATACAAATGGCTTAAGTAAATTGAGCGATTTTATACAGCAACAGGGCGTGGAATGCGAGTTTTCCTCCTCTGATTCATGGGTGATACTCTCGCCTATCGAGCAAAGTATCAAGCGGAAAATCGAAGCTATCGGAACTCCGTTGAAAGATTGGGATATAAATATCTATCGAGGTGTGCTTACTGGTTATAATGAAGCATTCATTATTTCCACAGAGAAGCGTAACGAAATTCTTGCCAACTGTCAGTCGGAGGAAGAACGTCAAAGAACAGCTGAACTTATACGACCGATTCTTCGCGGCCGAGATATTAAGAGATACGGATACAATTGGGATAACCTTTGGTTAATCAATACCCACAATGGTATAAAAGGTGTAAAACCTCGTATTAACATAAATGAATATTCGGCTGTAAAAGCCTACTTAGACCAACATTGGGATAAGATTTCAAAGCGCGCAGACAAAGGAGACACACCTTACAATTTAAGAAACTGCGCTTATATGGAGGATTTTTATAAGCCAAAAATTGTGTGGGGAAACTTAAATTTGTCAGCAGCTTACTCTATTGCTGGGGACGGAATATTTGTTAATGCTCCATGTCCTATGATAGTGCCAGCGAGTAAATACCTCTTAGCTATATTAAACAGTAAAGTTGCAGATTATTATATCAGGCAATTAGGAGTAACGCGTAATGGTGGTTACTTTGAGTATAAACCAATGTTTGTTGAAAATCTTCCAGTACCTAACAATATTGATTGCAAGACAATAGAATATCTTGAAGCTTGTGTAAATTCAAAGGACGAAAGCAGTATAGACAAACTAGTATACAATCTTTATGAATTAACAGATGATGAAATTCGATATATTGAGAAAGGTAGAAGTTAAAGCTTTACCTTTCTCGAACAAATAACACAGAACGTAAATCATCCCTTTTTTCGCAAAGAATTAGCAAATGTATTTAGAAAATTTCTTTCATCGGTTGTAAATCCAAATATTTCAGAAATTGTATTTTCTATTTGGTAATCAACTGATTTAAGTGATATTTTTTGATTCGTTACGCAATCAGCCATTTTAGCAAGAATATTCTTGTTATCACTATAAGCTGGGATTGGAAATGTTATAATGTTTTGTCCGCCAACTTGTACATCTCCAACTCCTGTTTTATTCATATTAGTAACATAGCTATACCATAATATGGCTTGAGAATTTAAAATAGATAAAAGATAATCCAAATGCTCTCCTGTCATTATATAACATGCGTTATTCATAATAAATTGATTTTTATCATAGGCAAAAGCCATCTGATTTCCAATAATTTTCCACACAATTTTTGGCTTATAAAAATCCTCCCAATAGCTAATGCTATCTTGGGTCTCAAACCATTTGTTACAGGTCTTTTTCTAGCTTTTATCTTTTCACCATTGACTGTATGAACTTCACCAGTTTGTTCCAAACGTTCTATTCCAACAGAAAGAAAATAACTCTTCACAGCTGGAAAATCTTCAATATTGTAATGACGTGACGGAAATGTAGCAATAATCCACAGTCCTGCCCAATTGTATCCGTATCTCTTAATATCTCGGCCGCGAAGAATCGGTCGTATAAGTTCAGCCGTTCTTTGGCGCTCATCTTCCGTTCGACAATTACGCAATATTTCCTCTCTCTTCTCTGTATTTATAATAAACGCATCGTTATAGCCAGTCTTAATTCCATAATTGATATTTATATTCCAATTCTTAAGTGGTGTACCTACTGCTTCAATCTTTCTTTTAATGCTCTGTTCAATGGGAGATAATATAACCCAACTATCGGAACTTCTAAATGCACATTCAATGTGCCATTGCTGTATAAAATCGCTCATTAATTTTCAGCTATGAAAGTTTTGATGTACCGTGCGAGGGTATTTCTATCGACATTGCAAATTTGGGCAATCTTACGTTGTGATATGTTTGCTTTTAATAATTCTTGTATTAGATTTCTTTTATTATGTAATTTATATTTATCAGGTGCACTTTTCTTTCCTTTAGGACGCCCAAGTATAATACCTTCTGCTTTTTTCCTTGATAATGCCTCTTTTGTTCGCTGGCTAATAAGATTACGTTCAATTTCGGCAGATAGTCCGAATGCAAATGCTAATACTTTACTTTGTATATCCTCACCTAAGCGATAATTATCTTTTATAGTCCATACTTTACACTCTTTGGTCATACAAATGTTGAGTATTTCCATAATCATAAAAAAGATTCCTGCCAAGACGTGACAGTTCTGCACATATAATAAGATCATCCTTTTCCACTTGTTTGAGAAGTTTGCCTAATTCTCTTTTACTATATGCTTTAGTACCACTGATGGTTTCTTCTATCCAGCCATCGATCTCCATTTTTTCATGTTCACAGAATTTGTTGATTTCAAAACGTTGGTTTTCTACCGTTTGCTTATCGCTACTTACTCTAATGTATCCGTATATCATATGTATAAATTTTGAATGAATGAATAAGATACATTAATCTTTTTATGAACAAGATAAAAAGGATATTACTTTTGTTTTTTATTAAAAGTAGTTCTCTTGAGAAATTTTATTTAGGTATGTTTTGCTACTAATTTTTATGCCTTGTAATATACCTCACTTAACTTATCTCCGATAATTTTCTTCTCATTACTACCTATAGTAGACAATCTCACCAACGGAATTCCGTACAACTCTAAAATACGATCCTTTTTAATATCACGTTCAGACTGACTTGTCCCTGATTTGTGGAATGTATAACCATCCGTCTCAATAGCCAATACCGGTTGTTTGCTCACACGATTATAAATCAGAAAATCAATATGAGTGTTTATATTTGCAGCATATTTGCTTTCCTCTTCATTCAATAGAGAATAATCCTGAATCAACATATAGAGTGGTAAATGGCAAATGATATTCAAATGACGCATATTGATATTTTCTTTCAGGATATCTTCGAGTAATGCAAATGTAAGATTCTCGGAATCGTATTCGGATATTTTCTTGTGTTTTTTCAAATAGGCAATTCGAGCATCTGTATATTGCTCATATAGATAATCGAATATAGAATGAATCTTACTAGTGGAAACAGTGCCATTGTTATATTCGATATAAGCAATCAAGTCGCTGATATTGCAGTCTTTGGGTTGTTCGTTTCCCGATACTACTAAGTAGAATTGTGACTTAGCCCGCGAAACAGCAACATTGAGCAGGTTGGGATCGTCGGAAAAGGAAGTGATGACATCGTCGACAGTAGTCATAATGATAGCATCCTTTTCTCTTCCCTGAAATTTATGGACTGTTGCGACATCAATATCCTCTTCAAGTGCGGATTTTACTGCATCTACTTGTTTGTTATATGGAGCTATGACGCCAATTTCATCTGTTTCATAAGATAGATTCGGTAGTACTTCTTCTTTGATAACATCTATTTCCCGTTGATTCATGTGACTGCGGGAGTGGTTACCTTTGGCTGTCCGTACGGCACAAATGACATCCTCTTCTCCTTTATCACGTGTCATGATGACAAGATCTCCACCATAAAATTTCTGATTGCAGAAGTTGATGATTCGAGGATGACATCGATAATGTTCCCGTAGCAAGGTCTGCGGTACATTTGGAATAACTTTGCAGATGGATTGCAAAAAACTCATATTGGCACAATCATATTCCGGCTTAATCAGGCAGGCATTAGCGATAAAGTTTAGCTTTTCCTTATCTTCTTCCGTGACTACATTGGGAAGTTGCATGGTGTCGCCGACAATGATTGCATTTTTAGCACATGACAAGGCTAAAGCTCCGGTCTCAACGGAAACCTGCGACGCTTCGTCCATAATGATATAATCATATACAGCATCTCGCTGTAGACTGCTTAATGATGAAAAGGTTGTACTTAAGATAATAGGGTATTCTTTTTGTACCTCTCGCCAATTATTTCTTAGATCAGGGAGCGTAAAGATGGGTTTGTCATGATTATTGCCATAGGTGTGAAATAACTGATTCTTTAGATATTTCATTGATGTATCAGCCATTTGTCTAGCCATTTCTGCTGCATCTTTGTTGGCAAGTTCCTTTTCTAATGTGTCTATTTCAACTTCTAGTTCTGCGTACTTTGTTTGGTAGAATAAGATTTGGAAGTCGGCGATAATCAAACTCATCTCCCGTTTATAGAAACCTTTATCGGGGATTTTACAAATCGCTTTGCTCCTGAATTTAAAGAATAACCATTTCAACCGTTGAATAAAAGCTGCTATTCCCCGAAGACTTGATGATTGTTCTTTTTCTGCAAATTGCTGACATTCATTCCATAAATTCAGAAGGTCTGCCGAACTGGAACTCTTTCGTTGTTTGAGAGTAATTTCTTTTGTTCCGAACTCTTGCAGATAATGTTGCCACTCTATTTTTAAAGCTTGTATTTCCTGTCTTGCCATGGCAAGGCGTTCCTGTTTGGAAAATATGCTTTTGAGTTCTTCTGTCTGATGATGTATCTGATTGAGAAATTGAGGTTGGTCGGCATCCGCATCATGCCATGACTCAAAGTTCTCCGGATATTGTTTTTCCTCTTCTTGAGTCTCGATGAATTTCTCTTTGTTAGCTGTGCTGCCAAGCAATGCAACAATGAAACCCATATCGTATTTGGATAACTTCTCAAGTACATTGACGATGGCGGAGTTATTATTAGATACTACCTGAACAGTCTTACCACGCACAAGGATATTGGCAATGATGTTCAGAATCGTTTGTGTCTTTCCGGTTCCCGGAGGTCCTTGCACAACACTGATTTGATTCTCAAAAGCTGCCTGGACTGCTTTTTGTTGGCTTGCATTACAACCGAAAGGAAAAATCAAGGTTGAGGCAGTCTGGGTCTGCATTTTATATTTTTGAGGATTCAGATATACAGCAATAGCTCTGTTGTTTGCGATGAAATGAATCTTTTCATATTGTTTTGCTAATAGCTTCGTTCCGTCATCAGCTTTCAATTCATTCGCATCGGCAACTTTCTTCAAATATTCGAATATGCTTTTCGAACGACTCTCTCCCAAGCATGATTCGATAATTTCTAAGTCCTTTTCTCTGTAATCATACTCTTTGCCATTCTGAAAACGAATGTGCCAATAGTAGCGTGATCCGGCTTTAAAAATAGATAAGGCTTTAATGTTTGATAAAGTTCTCCCTTTACTGATTATTTGATAATTATTGGGGGCCGGTTTGTCCGGATCAGTCAGCCAAAGGACATTTTCTTCTTTGTAAGTATACGCACTGGGAATATTCCGGAATATTACTTTATAGTTGCCATTATGATTCTGGCAGCTTTCTATTTCAGGAGTCTTGATTTGACCTTTTATAATAATCAGATTTTCGGAGGTATCTATCATAGGCTTGTGTGTAAATATAATAAGTCGTGCTGCTGTTCTTATTTATTATTTTGGATATAAAAGTAAGAATATTTTCCAGAATATCAAAACCAAAGTAGAAAAAACAGTGAATGACTTTATTCAGTTTTGTATTGTTATAAATATAGAGTGAGATTTGGTTTGGGGGTATTGAACGTGATAAAAGAGATTTGTTTTGCCAATGAAATCATTATCTTTGCAAGGTATATATTAATGAACGAGGAGGATATTATGCTTGCATATACATATATTGAACACGGAAAGTTTGAATTGCAGGAGAAGGCGAGACCGGAAATAAAGGATTCACGGGATGCAATCGTACGTGTAACACTTGGTAGCATCTGCACCAGTGATCTTCATATTAAACATGGCAGTGTGCCGCGTGCTGTGCCCGGAATAACTGTCGGGCATGAGATGGTAGGTGTGGTAGAACAAGTGGGGGCTGATGTCACTTCGGTGAAGCCTGGTGACAGGGTGACTGTGAATGTCGAAACTTTCTGCGGTGAGTGTTTTTTCTGTAAGCATGGATATGTGAATAACTGTACTGACCCTAATGGCGGTTGGGCTTTAGGTTGTCGAATTGATGGCGGTCAGGCGGAATATGTCAGAGTTCCTTATGCGGATCAGGGTTTGAACCGTATTCCGGATACAGTGAGTGATGAACAAGCTTTGTTTGTCGGTGATGTGCTTGCAACAGGTTTTTGGGCAGCACGCATCTCGGAAATTACCGAGAAAGATACTGTTCTTATCATCGGTGCTGGACCTACCGGGATTTGTACTTTGTTGTGTGTGATGCTGAAGAAGCCAAAACGCATTATTATCTGTGAGAAGTCTCCTGAAAGAATTCGGTTTGTCCGCGAGCATTATCCTGATGTGTTGGTGACTGAACCGGAAAACTGCAAGGATTTTGTTTTCAAGAACAGTGACCATGGTGGTGCAGATGTTGTTTTGGAAGTAGCAGGGAGTGACGATTCTTTTTATTTGGCTTGGGATTGCGCCCGTCCTAATGCTATTGTCACGATTGTAGCTCTCTATGATAAACCACAGCTTCTTCCTTTACCTGATATGTATGGCAAGAATTTGATTTTCAAAACAGGGGGAGTGGATGGCTGCGACTGTGCCGAAATCCTTGCGCTGATTGAGGAAGGTAAAATTGATACTACTCCTCTTATTACGCACCGGTTTTCGTTGAATGAGATTGAGGAAGCTTACCGTATTTTCGAGAACAAGTTGGATGGGGTTATTAAAGTAGCTATATCAGGAAGTAAGTAAAAATAGAATTTGTGTATGAAGAATATACTGATAGTAAGTAATAATGATATGTGCCGCAGTCGTATGGCACAGGAAATTTTGAACTCCTTCGGTAGAGGGATGAAGATTAGTACTGCCGGTATTTTGGCTGGAAATTCTGTCCCTGACGTTGTTTGCCAAGTGATGGAACAAAATGGATATGACTTTTCGCGTAGAAAGCCCTGTGATGTTGCGACATATGCTCAACAGACATGGGATTATGTCATTACCCTTTGTCCGGAAGCGGAGGAAGTGCAAAAGGAAATGCAGGGTGTAGTGAGAAAATACGTTTCTTTCAACTTTACAGATCCCTTTCAGGGAGGAATTCATGTAGAAGATGAGCAGGAAGAACGGGTTAGAGCACTATATGACATCATGCATAAAGAACTGTATGAGTTCTTTCGAAGTGAATTGATGGAAAAATTATTGCCTCGCTGTTCCTGTGGCGCAAATACGTATTGTAGGTGTGAGTAGGAATATAAGTAAAATCATGTATGTACATCATCCGGTGATGGTGGCAGATCTGTGTCATTTTGAACGCGAAGTTGCCAGAAAGCAATAGCGGATGCGGCGGCTACATTGAGAGAGTCGACACCGTTTGCCATAGGAATGCGGACTACATAGTCCGCTTCCATTAATTGTTTCGTTTTGAAGACCGTCTCCCTCTGTTCCCATTACGATGGCTAACTTGGGTTCGGTTGCTAAGATAGGATTATCGATGGAGATTGATTTCTCCGTGAGTGCCATAGCGACTGTACGAAAACCCAGTTTGCGCAACTCATTGGGAGAACCGTCCAACCAAGTCCATGGTATCAGGAAGACAGAACCCATCGAAACCCTGACTGCACGTCGGTTCAACGGATCGCAGGAATTACGCGTCAATAATATAGCATCTATTCCCAAGGCGGCTGCGGAACGGAAGATGGCTCCGATATTAGTAGTGTCCACCACACCCTCAATGACTACGATCCGCCGGGCTTTCCGGCATACTTCTTCTACACTTGGTAGTGCCCGACGACGCATGGCACAGAGGACACCGCGCGTCAGTGTATATCCGGTCAATGTGGCAAGTAACTTTCTTTCACCAGTATAGACTGGTATATCACCACAACGTTCAATAATGCCAGCGGCATCACCAGTGATATGTTTCTGTTCACACAAGAGGGCTAAAGGCTCATAACCAGCATTCAGAGCTACATGGATAACTTTGGGACTTTCTGCAATAAACAATCCCTTATCAGGCTCGATACGATTGCGTAATTGAGCTTCGGTGAGGGTACTGAATATTTCTACTCCGGAGTCTGTTAAGGATGATATTTCTATAATAGGCATAGTGACTTCTTGAAATGATCTATTTTATTGCAGCGATGATAGCATGCACTTCTCTTACTTACCGATGCAAAAATGTTGAAAGATATTTTGAAGTACCATGTCATTCGTAACTTCACCCGCTATGTCCGAAATAAAGAAAATGCATTCACGTATATCTTGCGAAAGAAAATCCCCGGAAATCTGCGAATCAAGTCCGTTTTGTACTCTATGGATAGCTTCCAAAGCTTTATTTAAAGCTTCGTAATGTCTTACATTTGTTACAATAATATCATTCTGTGTCACTGTAGGCAAGTGTGCTGCATCAATAAGCATTTTTTGTAGCTCACTTGTATTCTCCCGTTGTTTGGCCGAGATGAAAATTGATTCTGTAGATTCTTTGGGGAAGTCTTTTAATAAAGATAATAAATCCTCTTTCTGTTTGCCTTCAATCAAATCAGCCTTATTGAATACAACAATCAAATGTTTTCCTTCGCAACGTGGAATTATCTTCTTTGATAACTGTTCAATTTGAGAGGCGGCATTCACAGCATCTACCATCCAAAGGACAATCTCCGCCTGATCCAACTTCTGAAAAGTACGTTCAATACCCAAACTTTCAATCGTGTCATTGGTTTCCCGGATTCCGGCGGTATCAATGAACCGGAAAGTGATTCCTCCGATATTGACAGTATCTTCGATTACATCACGTGTTGTCCCGTGGATATCACTGACAATGGCTTTATCCTCATTCAATAATACATTCAGTAAAGTCGATTTTCCGGCATTTGTTTCACCGATGATAGCTACAGGAACACCATTCTTAATGGCATTGCCGACACTAAATGAATGAGCCAACCGTGAAATGACCTGTTCAATTTCATCGGCCAATTTCCTTAATGCCGAACGATCGGCAAATTCCACATCCTCTTCACTGAAATCCAACTCCAATTCGATCATGGAGGTGAAATTCAACAACTTGTTGCGTAGATCTGTCAGCTCTTTACTGAATCCACCCCGCATCTGGCTCATTGCCAATCGGTGAGTGGCAGCAGATGAAGAAGCAATCAAGTCCGCCACGGCTTCTGCCTGACTTAAATCCATCTTTCCATTGAGGAAAGCACGTTGCGTATATTCTCCCGGCTGGGCCATGCGGCAACCGTTCTTAATAAGCAACTGCATCACCTGTTGAAGAATATAAGTAGAACCATGACACGTGATTTCCGTGCTGTCTTCTCCCGTATACGAATGAGGAGCACGGAAAAGGCTGACGAGTACTTCATCAATCATTTCGTCTCCGTCATAAATACGCCCGAATGTCAAAGTATATGGTTTTTGTCCGCTCAATAATTTGCCTGCTTTGGCTGGCTTGAAGATGCTGCCGGTGATGGAAATAGCTTCCGGACCGGAAACACGGATGCTTCCGATAGCACCGCCTTGAGCGGTAGCGATGGCGCAGATAGTATCTTGAATCATTGTTTTTTCGTTTTGGATGAGCAAAGATAATTGTTTCTAAGTAAAAAACAGAAAAATGAGCACAACTTATACTTTATTTGTTTATATTTGCTGCCGTGCAGTGGTACACCAAACAAAATAAAACAATAATGCTTATGGAACCAGCGATCAATTTATATTCCTCCAATGAAAAGAGTGAACTCATACGGGAGAACTCACAAGAAATTCTATCTGTCCTTGCAGCTCATCAAATAGCTTTATGGGAGTATGATATCATTACAGGTAAATGCTCTTTTTCTGACGATTATTTCTCTACACTTGGACTGAAAAATGCCGGAGTTCTTTTTGAAGATATTGATAGTTTCTATCGGTTTGTTCATCCGGAAGATGCTGAAGCTTACAAACAGGCTTTTGCAGAGATGCTTTCATCAGACTCTAAGACTTCACAAATCAGAGTCCGTTGTATTGGTGAACAGG
This sequence comes from Bacteroides sp. BFG-637, assembly GCF_024793605.1. Classification (NCBI taxonomy): domain Bacteria; kingdom Pseudomonadati; phylum Bacteroidota; class Bacteroidia; order Bacteroidales; family Bacteroidaceae; genus Bacteroides; species Bacteroides sp. BFG-637. The sequence goes on from NZ_JANUPD010000002.1 coordinate 3,649,817, forward strand.
GGAAAGTGGTTTGGTTGGAAGATCATTTCTTGTCCTATAAAGAGAGTTGTGCAAGCCATCCGGGTAAAGTGCTGGCGTACACGGTGAATGTCACTTCACAGTGCGAAAAAGAGCAACATATCAAATATCTGGAAGAATATAACCGCAAAATTATTGAGGCACTGCCGGAATTCATTTTTATTTTTGATGATAATTTCTTTATTACCGATGTCCTGATGGCACCGGGGACGATTTTACTTCATCCGGTAGAAGTGTTACGCGGAGCAGACGGGCGATCTATTTATTCACCGGAGGTTAGTGACTTATTCCTCTGTAACATTCGCGAGTGTCTGCAAGATAGTCAGTTGAAAGAAATTGAATATCCGGTTGAAGTGGATGGGTGTGTACATTATTTTCAGGCGCGTATCGCCCCTTTTGAGGGGAACAGAGTGTTGGCGTTGATACATGATATTGGAGATCGGATTCAGCGTTCGCAGGAATTGATTGAAGCAAAACGTCGTGCAGAGGATGCTGATAAGATGAAGTCGGTTTTCCTGGCGAATATGAGCCATGAGATTCGTACCCCGTTGAATGCTATTGTTGGCTTTTCGGAGATTATTGCGGTGACGGAGGGTGAAGAAGAGAAAAGGGAGTATCTGGAGATTATCCAGAGAAATAGTAACCTGTTACTGCAGCTGATTAATGATATTTTAGACCTTTCCCGTATTGAATCCGGTAAATCGGAAATGCATTTCCAGCAGGTTGAGATTGCGGGGCTAGTGGAAGAAGTGGAAAAAGTGCACCAACTGAAGATGAAGTCGAATGTAGAATTGAAAGTGATTCGCCCCGAAGGAGAATACTGGACTTCTACCGATCGTAACCGTGTGATGCAAGTATTGTTCAACTTCTTGTCGAATGCGATTAAAAATACGGAAAAGGGAAGTATAACCTTAGGCTTGAAACATGAAGGACCCTGGCTGAAACTGTATGTCAGCGATACGGGTTGCGGTATATCCAAAGAGAAACTCCCGCAAATTTTTACCCGTTTTGAGAAGCTGAATGACTTTGTGCAGGGCACCGGATTAGGGCTTTCAATTTGTAAAAGCATTGTAGAACGGTTGGGCGGTCGCATCGAAGTAACTTCAGAGTTAGGGCAGGGGAGTATGTTTGCACTCTATTTGCCTTATCAGGAAATACCGAAGGAGGTTGTCGAAAGAAGGCTTCAGCATAAGAAGAATGTCGATGAGGATAAACGTAAGAATATATTAGTGGTAGAGGATATTGAATCGAATTTTGCTCAACTTAATATTCTTTTGAATAAGGAATATATTATTTCATGGGTGCGCAACGGACAGGAAGCCATTAATAGTTTCATCCGTGAAAAGCCGGATTTGATTCTGATGGATATCCGTATGCCGATCATGGACGGTATTCAAGCCACTGAAAAGATCCGTGCTATTTCCCTGACTGTACCTATTATTGCAGTGACCGCATATGCTTTCTATACTGAACAGCAACAGGCTATTCAGGCAGGATGTAACGCTGTTATCTCAAAGCCTTATTCTTTAGAGAGGTTAAAAGAGACGATAGAATCTTATATCGGATAATTAATTTTTTGAAAAAGAACTAACATTCAGGATGTTGTAGTGTTACTTGTCATATAGTAGTAACATTATAATATATTGGAATATGGAGAAAGTGAAAAAGATTGTCCTTATCGGGGCAAGTGGTTTTGTGGGTTCTGCGCTTCTGAATGAAGCTTTGAATCGTGGTTTCGAAGTTACGGCTGTGGTTCGTCATCCGGAAAAGATAAAGATAAAGAATGAAAATCTGAAAGTGGTGAAAGCCGATGTTTCTGTGCTTGATGAAGTGGTTGGCGTTTGTAAAGGTGCAGATGCTGTTATTAGTGCATTCAATCCGGGATGGAATAATCCTGATATATACGATGAAACGATTAAAGTCTATCTGACCATTATTGATGGAGTGAAGAAAGCTGGCGTCAATCGTTTTTTGATGGTTGGGGGTGCCGGTTCTTTGTTTATTGCTCCGGGCTTGCGTCTGATGGATTCCGGTGAAGTACCTGAAAATATATTGCCGGGAGTGAAAGCTTTAGGAGAGTTCTATCTGAACTTTTTAAAGAAAGAAAAAGAAATAGACTGGGTGTTTTTCTCTCCGGCGGCAGATATGCGTCCGGGAGTCCGTACAGGGCGTTACCGGCTGGGAAAAGATGATATGATTGTAGATGTCGTAGGCAACAGCCATATCTCTGTGGAAGATTATGCCGCCGCCATGATCGATGAGTTGGAATATCCGAAACATCATCAGGAGAGATTTACGATTGGTTATTGATAAAATAACAAATCAAAAATAGCTGTGTAATATAATGATGCTATATTGAAAAGATGTAAATGATAAAAAATGGCTTGAATCTATACGTTATCAGTGGAAGATTCAAGCCATTATCTATTTTTCGATGACAGTTTTGTGCTTTCGATTACAATTTAATCCTTTTGGATATAGATGATTTATATTCTGTCAAGTACTGTCTTAATCAGCGTATCGATTGTATTCTTATATCCGGTGTTGGCTTCTTTGATAAGTCGGTTGGCTATCACCATGCAGACGGTCATTGCTTTATGTCCCATCAACCGGCTAAGTCCTGCCAAAGCCGAACTTTCCATTTCGAAGTTGGTGATTTTGTAACTTTTATATTCGAATGTCTCAATCTTATCATTCTGTTTCGGGTCTGCTAACGGGATACGAAGTTCACGTCCTTGAGGACCGAAGAAACCTCCGGCAGCGATTGTCACTCCACGTACCATGTCATCTTTGGCAATCCGGTCAATCAATTCTTCACTGGCATCAATGACATAAGGAGCGGGAGCACACATATTTCCCGACCAACCCATGTGATTGAGGAAGGCACGTTCGAAAGGTAAATCGCATACGGCATTACGTCCGGCATAGAAATTCAGTAATCCGTCGAAACCAATGGACTTTTGTGAACAGACAAAAGTCCCGACAGGAGTATTGGGCTGCAGACCGCCACATGTGCCGATACGCACTAATTCCAGTTGGCGGAACTGATCCTTTTCTTCGCGGGTGACAAAGTCGATATTGGCGAGTGCATCCAATTCATTCATCACGATGTCGATGTTATCGCAACCGATTCCGGTAGAGACTACCGTAATCCGTTTACCTTTATAAGTACCCGTGATGGTTTTGAATTCGCGGCTTTCCACTTCACATTCTTTGTTTTCGAAATGAGAAGCTACGAGTGCTACACGTCCGGGGTCACCTACCAGAATTACTTTGTCTGCCAACCATTCGGGTTTTACGTGAAGATGGAATACTGAACCGTCTTCATTGATTATCAATTCAGAGGATGGAAAGTACTTTTTCATGTTATTGAAGGGTTTTAGTTTTATAATAGGATTGTATCTATAAATAGAAACGCCGGAACCGGATTTAAGTTCAGAAGAAGCCTCTATCTTTTTCTTTTGGAAAAGTGGAGTACGTCTTGCAACTGAAATGAAATCGGATTCCGGCGTTTGTAATAGATTATTTGCTCAATGGCTGGTTGCCTGTATTGCCTGTTGTAGGCTTGGCGATATTCTCACGCATTGAAGTATCAGCTTCGATATTCTTCATGCGATAATAATCCATGATGCCTAAGTTTCCACTGCGGAAAGCTTCAGCCATTGCTTTAGGAACTTCAGCTTCTGCTTCGATCACTTTGGCACGGGCTTCCTGTGCTTTTGCTTTCATTTCCTGTTCGGAAGCTACTGCCATAGCACGGCGCTCTTCGGCTTTTGCCTGTGCGATGTTCTTGTCTGCATTAGCCTGGTCAATTTGCAGGGCCGCACCGATGTTCTTACCTATGTCGATGTCCGCAATATCAATAGACAGGATCTCGAAAGCAGTTCCTGCGTCCAGACCTTTGCGAAGTACCAGTTTAGAAATAGAATCCGGATTCTCCAATACCGATTTATGATTTTCAGAAGAACCGATAGACGAAACGATACCTTCGCCTACGCGGGCAAGAATTGTGTCTTCACCTGCACCACCGACCAACTGTTTGATACTGGCACGTACTGTTACTCTGGCTTTAGCTATTAACTGAATACCATCTTTGGCAACAGCCGTAACGGGAGGGGTGTCAATCACTTTAGGATTTACGGACATCTGCACTGCTTCAAACACATCTCGCCCTGCGAGGTCGATGGCAGTGGCCATTTGAAACGATAATTCTATATTTGCCTTTGATGCGGATACTAAGGCATGGACTACTTTTTCCACATGTCCTCCCGCCAGGTAATGGGCTTCCAGTTCGTCACGGGTAATGTTTTTTAATCCGGCTTTGTGAGCCTCGATCATTCCCGGCACAATGATATAAGGCGGAACATTACGTATACGCATCAGGAATAGTTGTATCAACGAGATGTTGACACCAGATACTTTGGCCGACAACCATAAAAAGAACGGCACATAATGGAAAAATAGTATTAGGAAAATAATACCTCCAACAATCAGAAGGATAGGTAAGTACAGAGATGTTTCCATTGATAATTTGTATTAAGTGAATATTATTCTTTGCGTTTCTCAACCATGATTGTACCGTCGGTAATACGGTTTACAATAATCGGAGTCTTCTCATTGAGGAATCCGTCCATAGACTTTACTTCCACAATTTTTCCGTTTATCTCGGCATAACCGATTTGTGCCAGACGTGTAGTACTGATTCCTGTGTCACCCGCTTTGACGCTATCTTCTGCGCTACGGTCTACTTTTGAATCAATATCCTTTTTCAACGCCAGTTTATCCAGCATTTTCGATCGCATAAACCAGATCAGAGATCCGATGCAGGCAACCGCTGATATGCCAAGAGTGACGAATCCTCCTGCCATACCTAATTTGTCGAACGCATAGTAGTTGGCATACAGGATGCAAACCAATGCAGAAATTCCGGCCAGGCTAATGCCCGGGATGACGAACAGTTCTACCAAAAACAGTATGACTGCGGCAATAATGAGAACGGCGATAATGAGTATATCCATAGTTCAGAGTTATTATTTATTTTGTTTTTTCTGCATTACGTACATTCACTTCGAGAGCATCCAGTTCTTCGGACATTTGCAATATCCGCTTTTCAAGGTCGAGAATGGCAGGAGCCATTTTGGCTTTTCCCTGTTGGTTGGCACCGGCATATTGTTGTCGAAGGCTGTTCAGCTTTTCTTCTTGTTGATAATAGTCTTTTTCCATCTGCTGATAGCGTTGGAAAAGTGTCTTGGCTTTTGCGGATTTAAAATCGTTCATCAGATAGTAAGTCGTATGGTCGTCAATGACAAACTCAAAATCCATGGCACGGCGTTCTTTGGGCTTATGACTGATAGCAGCTTCCAATCGTTGCAGTGCTTCGGTAACCGCTTGTTTATCCTTCCAGGTTTCTTTCAGCGAATGAATCTGCGCCAGACGAATGATCTGTTGCTGCTCCATTGCTTCCATAATTATAAGTCTGTTTGGAAGTGTTAGGAATGAATACATAAATACATACCTTTCCTTCCGGTTGGAAACGGTCGGAAGCAAACCATCCGAGGTTGTTGTATTCATCAATGACGTACATATAATCGTTGTACGGCGAGTTGAACGGCATACCCACATTTTCCGGAACAAGATAAGTGTCGGTATTTGTGTTGTAGCGAGTGACAAAAATATCATAGCCACCCAGTCCCTCGCCATCGCTGGCGTAATAAACGGTGACTCCGTCCGATAGGACAAACGGATAATTCGCATTGCCGGAAGCATTGATACTACCCGGTAACGGGCGTCCGTCACTCCATTCATTCAACAATTTATTCTTTGAGAAGATGTCAAGATTACCTTTCTCACCCTTTTCGCTATAATAAATTTTATTTCCGATTTCTGTTTCATAAACAGTTCCCGGATGATCTCCTTCTGTCTTGAAGAACTCATTGAAAGTAAACAGCTTGCCCGATTCTTCGCTAATCTTGTAAGCGTTCAGGAAAGTCGCCTTGTCCACAACGAAGCTGTCGATGATGCACACATCTTCAACTCCCTTCAACATACGGAGGTCGGATTTACTTTTCTCCAGAAGCTTTTCCGCTTCTTCCGTCGATTTTTTACGTTTACTTAAATCTGCGATATATTCCTCAAAGCAGTTCACAGCGTCTTCAAAGCGGTACGTCTCATTATATGCTTGTCCCAAATAGAGTTGTCCACCGGTGATACGTTTCTTTACTGCTATTTCAAGAGGTTTCACCGCCTCTTCCGCCTCTCCGGTTTTCAGGCAACATACGCCATACCAATAATTATAATTCCCGTTCGACGGTTGTGATTTAGCATACTTCTTAAAAACTGGTTTGGCTTGTTCGTACTCACCTTTGGTAAATAAGGTGCGTGCCTGTTCCAACGTTTGTGCAGAGACTTCGCAAAGGAAGAGGCTGCAAATTAAAAATAGAATATATTTTCCTTTCATCGTTTTGAGCGTTTATGAGTGACGGGTAGATTGAAAACATTGCTGCTTTCGGGCACCGGTCCATTTATCAATTGTTCAAAAGTACAAATTTATTAGAAATAAACCCTTTTTCAGTGATTCTATTATGTTAATTCTTCTTTAAATCATTCTTTTCGCTTACTTTTGCAGCCGATTTTCAAAGATATGACACAATTTACGGAAGAAGAGAAAACTATTCGCCGCATTGAACGGCGGTTTAGCAAAGGAGTGGTGCAATATGGATTGATAGAAGAAGGAGACAAAATCCTTATCGGACTGTCGGGAGGAAAAGATTCGTTGGCGCTTGTGGAACTGTTGGGGAGACGCGCACGTATCTATAAACCTCGCTTTTCTGTCGTTGCCGTCCATGTAGTGATGAAGAATATTCCTTATCAGAGTGATACTGAATATTTGAAAGCGCACTGTGAAGCGTATGGAGTTCCCTTTGTGCAGTATGAGACTGCCTTTGATCCTGCTACCGACACACGTAAATCTCCCTGTTTCCTCTGTTCATGGAACCGTCGGAAAGCCTTGTTCACAGTTGCCAAGGAACACGGATGCAATAAAATCGCTCTCGGTCACCATATGGATGATATTTTGGAAACATTATTGATGAATATCACTTATCAGGGAGCTTTCAGTACAATGCCGCCCCGGTTGGTGATGAAGAAGTTTGATATGACAATTATTCGTCCGATGTGTCTGGTTCATGAAGCCGATTTGGTAGAATTGGCAGCTTTGCGACATTATCAGAAGCAAGTGAAGAATTGTCCTTATGAATCGCAGTCCAGCCGGAGTGATATGAAAGGAATTTTACGGCAGTTGGAAGCGATGAACCCGGAAGCTCGTTATAGCCTTTGGGGTAGCATGACTAATGTACAGGAGGAATTATTACCAGATAAAATAGATTAATTTGAATAGATTGTTATGAAAGGATTCTATACCATTTTGTTGCTGATCGTATCTAATGTCTTTATGACATTCGCTTGGTACGGACATTTAAAGATGAAACAGGAGTACAGTTGGTTTGCGGCTCTTCCGCTGATCGGTGTGATTGCGTTCAGCTGGGCGATCGCCTTTTTTGAATATTCCTGTCAGATACCGGCCAATCGTATTGGTTTTATAGGTAATGGAGGCCCGTTTTCATTGATGCAACTAAAAGTCATTCAAGAGGTAATAACACTTGTTATTTTTACAGTGTTCACTACAATCTTCTTTAAAGGTGAGGCTTTACATTGGAATCATCTGGCTGCATTTGTTTGTCTGATTGCAGCAGTGTATTTCGTGTTTATGAAATAGATATTTGCCAATTGAATAGAGGCTCTGTTTTACTCAAGTAGAACCTCTATTTTATACAAGCAGAGGCTCTATTAATGTCCAATAGAGCCTCTGCTTGTATAAAATATATATTATTATGGAGTAGCTATGTATTTTTTCATTCCTTCCGTGTAGAAAGTCTTGAACTCTCCATTTTCTCCGCTATAAATAAAGTAGGCGTCAATCGTTGTATCCGCTTTGCAGAAAGCTTCCGCTTCTTCCAGTCCCATCACCATGAAGGCGGTGGCAAGGGCGTCGGCAGTCATACAGTCTTTGGCGATTACCGTAGAGGACAAGATGTTGTGTTGTACCGGATAGCCAGTTCTGGGGTCAATCGTATGGGCGTATTTCTTCCCATCCTTGTAATAATAGTTACGATAGTTTCCGGAAGTAGCCAAGCCTAAATCTGTTATCTCAAGAATTGTCTGTAAGTCTTGGTTTACGGCCAGTGAATCGTCGACGGGCTTATTGATTCCAATGCGCCATAAGCCTTTGGAAGGATTTTTCCCTTTCACTACCACCTCGCCGCCTATATCTACCATATAGTTTTTTATTCCCTTACGGTCGAGCAGTTGTGCGATTACGTCTACCGAATACCCTTTGGCGACGGCACTACAACTTAACATAGTGCGAGGATCCTGTTTGATGACTTTGCCGTTATCCATTTTCACTTTTTCATATCCGGTGATTTGTAACAGACTGTCTATCATTAATGAATCAGGAAAAGCACCTTTTTTGAAACCGAATCCCCAAGCATTGGCAAGAGGGGCCACTGTAATGTCGAAAGCACCCTTTGTCTCGCGGGAAATTTCCATCGAGCGGTTGAAACATTTCTGGAAAAAACTATCAGTCACCAGCTCTTCATTGCGGTTGACGCGACTGATGACAGAACTGTCATTGAATGGAGATAAAGATTGGTCGAAGCGTTTCAGTTCAGCTTCTATTTCCGGTTTTAAATCACCGTCATGCTGATAAGTAATTTTATACACTGTCCCAAATACCAAACCTTTGACACTATAATAGCCAACTTGTTGATTATGTCTGACTAATATCCAGATAGTTGCCAAAATCAAGAAAGCCAGCCAAAGGAAACTTTTCTTTGTTTTCATACGCTCTTCTATTTGATGAGAAAACTCGTTTTATTGAAGAAATAAATGTTCAATTAATATCTTTAGTCCGATAATGACTAGAATGATACCTCCCCATAACTCCGCTTTCAGTTTCCGGGCGATGCCACAGCCACATTGGATACCAAAGATCAGCCCGATGAGCGACATGGCGAAAGATACAAATCCGATGATAAGGATAGGAGAGATGATTTCTGTATAGTCCTGCACTCCTAAACAAGCAAAGGAGATACCGACTGCCAATGCATCAATACTTGTGGCTATTGCCATCGTCAATACCACTTTCGGATTTGCCGGATTGAACAGTTTGCAACATTCTTCTTCTTTGAAAGATTCTAAAATCATTCGTCCGCCTAAGAAGGCAAGGATCGCGAAAGCAATCCAATGGTCTACACTTTCTATAAGATGACTGAATGTCTTTGCACATATCCATCCGATAAATGGCATGATTGCCTGAAAAAGGCCGAAAGCAAAAGCCATGACTAGCATGGGTTTCCATCGGGTACGTTTCAAAATAATACCGCTTGCAATTGAGACAGCGAAACAATCCATCGCCAGACCTATTGCAAGCAGCCAAATCTCTAGTCCTGTCATTGTATTCTAAAGAGGCAATTTATAAATAAGGGAATAAGTGATTCCCATGTTACTCGATTTAAATTTTCCGTAACCGGGCACGTACCATGGGTCTCCATATTCTCCGGTAGATGCTTTGGTTTTGTATTTCATACGTACTGACCACCCCATGTTGAAGTTTTTGTAAATACGTACTTTGACGCCTAAAACGATTTCCAGCCATTGCACCGATCCTTTCATGCCCAGATGGCTGAATGGCACACTTCCTCCCCAATAACCGTCTTCCAAACTCGGGTTGCTTATCGCATCTCCCCAGATAGGATCGTCTGCCGGCATCGTGGAAACATCATATTTAAATGAACTGAATGCATAGCGAAGTCCTGCATACAAGTAGCTGTTCTTCTCTTTTTTCTTTGCCATGGTGTTGTAATCCACGCCGATTCGGAAGAATGGAGCCATTTTGCTTTTGTAGTGTATGCCTGTTTCGCTCCAGGTATCTGTTCCTCCCATACCAAACTCAATGGTAGGGATGAATTTGTTCTTGAGGTTAACGGCTACACTGACTTCGGAACTCATAAAGTCACCTCCCAGCAGCTTGCTTCCAATACCATATAAATCCACACCGACATACGTACCATTGTAAAGCGGAATGGTATCTATCTCGGCAACCTCTTTTTTCTTCTGGTCTCTTTTAGGCGTTTGCACCGGACGTTGCTGTTGTGCCAGCAACGGAAGCCCAATGCAAAAGAGTAGAAGCAGACTAATTAGTCGTTTCATCAGGTGTGCGTTCTGGCCGATAATTATAGAATATCTGCAAGTTCTCGATTTCATTTGTATTGGCTTCTTTATTTTTTATATGAAGAGAATCTATCTGGTCCGGCTGCCCGTTGCCAGGAGGGGGAGGGTTGCCCGGTCTTCCCGGTTTTCCAAATTTGGCGCTGAGTATATTTTGTTTCATCATATAACCACATTCCATGGACTGGAAATAAGGGGTATTCTGTTGTACAATGTATAATGTGTCAACATCTTTTTCTCTACGTTTGGGATCGTATCTGAATATGAACACAGTAGTGTCACTTGTGTATCGTAGTGGCAGCATCAGGGTATGCACATTCTTTTCATTGTTCAGGATGATAGAGTCAGTGCCCAATGCTGTGATTGTTAATGAATCAAGCGTGTCTTTTAATGCAACAGTAGGATTATCCGGATCAATGGTATATATTGTGCAGTACATCATCGGACGTCCTGCCAATGAGCAATCGTTCTCATCCGAGCAGGCACTATGTAAGCTGACTGCACCGCCAATGATAGTCAATATGAGAAAGATGCGAATTAAATTCTTCATAGTCAGTTTATTGAATGTGAATCAAATTTTCTTTTCTATCTGATAGTTATTCCGTTCCGGTGCATTGCGCGAGATGAGTTCGCCAAGGAATCCGGCTAAGAATAATTGTGTACCTATAATCATTGCCGTAAGTGACAAATAGAAATAGGGAGAGTCGGTCACCAGTCGGTAAGGGAGACCGTTGGACATGGCGTATAATTTACTGGCGCCTACAATGATGACAGAAATCATACCGATCAGGAACATCAATGATCCCAGCAGTCCGAAGAAATGCATCGGTTTAACTCCGAATTTGGAAAGGAACCACAAGGAAATCAAATCCAGATATCCGTTTACAAAGCGGTTTAGTCCGAATTTAGTTGTTCCATATTTGCGTGCCTGATGGTGTACTGCCTTTTCACCGATTTTCTTGAATCCGGCATTCTTTGCCAGATAGGGGATGTAACGGTGCATCTCGCCATAGACTTCGATATGTTTTACAACGTCTTTTCGATATGCTTTCAGACCACAGTTGAAGTCGTGCAGGTTTTTGATGCCTGATACTTTGCGGGCGGTAGCATTAAACAATTTGGTGGGCAGTGTCTTTGAAATAGGATCATATCTCTTTTGCTTCCAGCCGGATACCAGGTCATAGCCATCCTTTGTAATCATCCGGTAAAGTTCGGGGATTTCATCCGGGCTATCTTGCAGGTCGGCATCCATCGTTATGACTACATTTCCTTCCGCTTCAGCGAATCCACAGTAGAGTGCAGGTGATTTACCGTAGTTACGGCGGAATTTGATACCTTTTACATGTTCCGATTGAGCTTTAAGCTTTTCGATCACTTCCCATGAATGGTCGGTACTTCCATCGTTTACGAAAATCACTTCGAATGAGAATCCGTTGGCTTGCATTACCCGTTCTATCCAAGCATAGAGTTCGGGTAGTGACTCTTCTTCATTGAATAATGGGATTACAACTGATATATCCATTTTTTAATTACTAATTACTTACGAATTACAAATTACGATTGAGACACTCCGTCATTTTCCGGTTTGGCCTTTTTCATTACCATCAATGCGGTGGGAATGGCCAGGATGCTTCCCCAAAATACATCCCATGACAATAGTTGCATGGTGATATTGATGGAAGTAAGTGAACGGGCGGTATCTATCGTTTCTTTTATAACTTCTTTGTTTTCTATCAGAGCCGGGGTGTTGGTCATCAGTTCGTCCCACAACTGGATGTAAGAGTTGATGATAAATCCATGATCGATGAATTGGAAATAGGCGTAGTGGGCCACAGCTACCAGCAGAGAAGCAAACATATACATAAATATGGTAAAGAGCATGGCATGCGAAAATTGGATACTTCCCCCGCAAATCTTATCCCGGTACATTTTCGCATAGTGATATCCGATGAAAGGTACGGACAATGTCAGGATTACAAATAAAAGCGAAAGGAAAGGTATGTGGAATCCCAACGGAAATAATATGAACTTCAATATCCAGTAGATTCCCATATACGTGCCAAAATGCATGGCATATTTTTGTAAATAGCTTCTGTTCTCTGTCATCTTCATTTATAAATTGCGCACAAAGGTACAAATAATATCGGTTGGTAGGGGAAATCTGGTTGTTAAAGTTAATAAAGCAGAGGAAGTTGCTGTCTGAATATTTTTTTGCAATTTTAATTGCCTGAAATGTAGCCTGTTAGTCTTTTATTAGTAAAAAAGTTGTCTGCAGCTATTGCAGAATACATAAAAATGTCTACCTTTGCAACCGCAAAACGGGTAAGTCCTATACGGCCAGCTCCCTTCGAATCCTCCAGGGCTTGATCGCAGCAAAGGTAGTTGGTTGTAGCGGCGCGATATAGATAGCTTACCCACCCGCCTCTTTAGCTCAGTTGGCCAGAGCACGTGATTTGTAATCTCGGGGTCGTTGGTTCGAATCCGACAAGAGGCTCAAAAAAAGGATATATAACAAATCCAAGAAAAAGCATTCAGGTATTAGTCTGGATGCTTTTTTTATATATTTGCATATTATCGAAATACGCAGTTCCCTAATTGTTGTAATATTCCATTTTTAAGAAAAGCAAATATTTATAGTTTCTTTTTGATTCATCATTGTTATTCATTCTTGTATATTATGCTCCGGATAGGATCTGAGTAAAAGCATAACATTGGATAAATGGCGTTGCAATATTCCATGAAGTTGCTTGATGATATTTATATTCCCGGAGAGAAAAACGATGAATTGCAGTTGAGAGGCAATTTCCTGATTCGTTTGTTTGCGTTCTTTACTTTCGATGTTATTTTGCATTAGATAAATGCCTAATGCTTTCTGAATATCAGCTATTCCCTTATCCCATTCATGTTCGCCAAGTGTTTGAATGAAAGTACAATATTGCTTGAGCTTTTTGCTTAGCTTTTTTAAACTGTTGTATTCGGTGTCAATGGGAGGATTAATGTGCGCAGAGCGTATTATGTTTGACATCTGCAAATAATACGTTTTCATTCCATTTTCAGAATTGAATGTAGTCAGGATATACTGTTTCGTAGCTTCTGAAACCTCTTCCTGTAAGTCTTTTAATTGACTGTTTTCCATAATCATTAGAATTTAAAAGATGAATAATTAGATTGATGGGAGAGGAAGAAGTGCTAATAAAGAAGCGGTTTCGCCTGTCCCATTGTCTAACATACCGACGGCAGGTTTAGAGGTGCATTAACACTCTCTATGGGGGTACGAAACCGCCCATATAAGAGTTCACATACGAACATAAAAATGCTCGCTGCGATAGTAGGCAGGTTTCCCCACCGTCTGTTAATATGTTAGACGTTGCAAATGTAGCCTTATTAATTCAATTCGCAAAATATTGGAGATATTTATTGATGCTTAGTGAAGCTAGTTTTCTTACAATGCAAAAAGATTTAGTGAATGGTTAATATGTAAAAATCCCCGGATAATCAAATTGTCCGGGGATGAATTATTCAAGTAAGAGAATATTGAATTATTTAATTCTCTTGTAACCATATACAGCCAAATCTCCCAGTTCTTCTTCGATACGGAGTAACTGGTTGTATTTCGCCATACGGTCGGAACGGCTCAAAGAACCGGTTTTGATCTGTCCGCTGTTGGTAGCTACTGCGATGTCTGCAATAGTAGCATCTTCCGTTTCACCCGAACGGTGAGAAGTAACAGTAGTGTATCCATGACGGTGAGCCATTTCGATAGCGTTCAGTGTTTCTGTCAGCGAACCGATTTGGTTTACTTTAATCAGGATAGAGTTGGCACAGCCTTTTTCGATACCCATTGCAAGGAAATCTACGTTGGTTACGAACAGGTCGTCACCTACCAGCTGGCAACGGTTGCCGATGCGTTCAGTCAGCTTTTTCCAGCCTTCCCAGTCGTTTTCGTTCATACCGTCTTCGATAGAGTCGATAGGGAATTTGTTGATTAGTTCTTCCAGGTAGTCAACTTGTTCTGCGGAAGTGCGTTTCTTACCTTTTTCACCTTCAAACTTGGTATAATCGTAAATACCATCGTGGTAGAATTCGGAAGCAGCACAGTCCATGCCGATCATTACGTCCTTGCCCGGTTCGTATCCTGCTGCTTTGATAGCGGCCATAATAGAGTTCAAAGCATCTTCCGTACCTTCCAGGTTAGGAGCGAAACCACCTTCGTCACCTACGGCAGTGCTAAGGCCACGGTCTTTCAAAACCTTCTTCAAGGCATGGAATACTTCGGCGCCCATACGCAAACCTTCTCTGAAAGAAGGAGCACCTACGGGGCGGATCATAAATTCCTGAAATGCGATAGGAGCATCACTATGTGAACCACCGTTGATGATGTTCATCATCGGTACGGGCATTACATACGTATTTGTTCCACCGATATAGCGATATAGAGGAAGGTCCAGATAGTTGGCAGCAGCTTTGGCTACGGCAAGAGATACACCAAGAATAGCGTTAGCACCTAAATTAGATTTAGTCTTAGTGCCGTCCAATGCCAGCATTGCGTAGTCGATACCTCTCTGATTGAGTGAAGACATACCAATCAGCTTCGGAGCGATGATTTTATTTACATTATCAACCGCTTTTTGTACTCCTTTTCCACCATAGCGCTGTTTGTCACCATCGCGAAGCTCCAATGCTTCGTGTTCACCTGTGGAAGCACCCGACGGCACAGAGGCACGTCCCATAATGCCGGATTCCAATACTACGTCAACTTCTACTGTGGGGTTACCTCTTGAATCGAGAATTTCTCGAGCTACAATTTTTTCAATTTTCATCGTTTCTATTGTTTTTGAATAAGATTTCTGCAAAAGTACGGACTTGACGGGGAGTGAGAAATCACTATAAATAGGTATTCTTTTTGTGCCTATTCCCTATATGTCGTTAGTCCGACCTTATATTATAACAATGGGACGATGCTTTTTGTTTGAGTGCGAAGGGGTGAATTTGCAGGATTTTAATCTTCGATAATAACCCCTAACAATGGAAGCAAATCCATTGCTTGCAGGGAAGTGATGACAGCCCCTTTCAGATCACTGATGTTAAGCGTGATTCCGCTGATACGGGAAGTGCGCAAATCTATTCCACGAAGCGGAGCATGTGAAAAATCGGCTTCCACGAGATCACAACTCTCAAATGCGACGGATGAAAAACGGCAGTCGTTCAGACTTCCGTTGCGGAGCTGGCTGTGTGCAAAACGTACCTGGTTCATTTTACTCATAGCCAGATTGATATAACCTGCGTTGCAGTCATGCAGCAAGACGTGATTCATCGTTGTTTCCGATAAATTGGTACCCAATAGTTTGCAGGAAATGAATTCTACCCGGTAAAGAGAACTTTCAGCGAAAGAAATGTTGGATAAGTCGCAGTTCTCAAACCTGACATCGGTCAGCTGGGAGGAACGGAATTTACATTCGCTGAATGTCTGATGCTGAAAGGTGCAGTTCTTGAAACTTTTATAAGATTTGTCGATGCCTTCTTCTTTTCCTTTGCAGAATAAAAGATGAGAGACGGTTTCTTCTCTGTCGAGCCATTCCTGTAAGGTAGTAGTACTGACTTCCTGCTCTTCCATCATGGGAGGAACAACGCGGACGGGTTTGGTTGGGTTTCTTTTAATCATAAATATGTCAGTATGTTATGTTTTTATCGTTTCCATTTCAGAATAATTTTGTAAGTGCATGCCCAAGGTATAACATAACAAATCCTAAAAACAAGCTAAGAGTAACATAAAGCGAGAGATAGAAGAAATTATCATTTTTAATTAGTTGAAAGTTCTCATTCATGAACGTTGAAAAGGTGGTGAATCCTCCGCAGAACCCTACGGTAAGAAACATTCTTAGATTGGAGTTCATCAGATTCCCTCGTTCGAAGAGTCCATAAAACAGACCGATGGCAAAACAACCGAGTACGTTGACCAGAAAGGTTCCTAAAGGAAAGGAAGTGATCTGATAATTCTGTGCATAGCGTGAGATGAGGTAACGTAGTATGCCTCCAGTGAAACTTCCCATACCGATAAATAATAAAGTTTTGAGCATTAGCTGACAATTTAAGAGTTATACATTCAAATTGTAGGGATCATCAGCTCCAAAGGGCGGTTAAAGGCTAATCCCATAGCCGATGCAAAGATAGAAAAAAGATAAAACTATCTGCAGAAAGCTTCAAAATCTTTTTCAAATTGTTTGAAGCCTCCGGTATAAATCTGATCTATCTGTTCGGACACTGTGGACGAATTGTTTTTGTTTTGGAGGGAGTGCACAAAATCATGGAATATCTGCCGGGGAATTTTCTCAATCCAAAAAGTAACAAGTGCATGGGAAAGGATATAGGCATATTGCTCATCGGTTCTTTGTTGCTGCATAAATTCTTTCTGGCGACTGTTGATGAAGGTGAGTAAATCAATGTCCCCTAACATATATATAGTGCGGATTCTTCCTTTTTCGTATTCGGTAAATGTATGTTGGAGTCCTTTTTTATTGGCTTTACAGTGCTCAAAGTATTCAGCAAGTCCCTCGTTAAACCAAATGGGAGGACGCCCTGCTGTAATTTTCAAGGTGAGGTGATGGCTCAGTTCGTGATAGATGATGCCAAGGCCTTGTTGATATTCTTTCTCTCTGCTTAATATAATAGCTTTCTGTAATCTGGGTATATATAAACCGTTTGTGCCTTTGGGGGGATGAATGTTGAATTTATCCAGATAAGTTAGAGCGTCTTCTCTTTTGTTGAACACTGTTAACTTGAGGTTAAGCGTATCAGGAAGTCCGAATTGTGAGTAGAATTCAACTTCATATTGGAGAGTCTGTTCAATCTTCCGGCGTTCTTTGTCAGTAAGCGGGTCGCCTTCATAAGTGATTTGTACGGTCTGTGCATGAAGTAAATCGCAAAAACAGACCCAAAGGAGGATTAGATGAAATACACGCATATTCTTTTCTTTATTTTGAGTATTTCTGTTTCTGAAATTCTTTTTTTCACGTTTCGTCATTTCAAGCATGATCAGCTCGTCATCTATAGCCGATTTATAGGCAACTTTTTCATCTAGTTTGATATCTCCTTTATCTGTACGGAATACAGGAGTAAAGTGAGAGTACGGATAACCTAGAGGACCATTTGAATCGAATTTATTGTTATCTAGAAAAAAGTAGGAGATTGATACTCCAAGTACTCCGGCTATTCCTATTGGTTGCCTGGTCATGATTTCCTCACCCCCTTGGATGAAATTCTGGCTCATCATAAGGTATGCGGCAAAAGTGTGATCGGGGTGGTATATTAATAATTGTTGTGGTAACACTGTTGTACATGCCACTCCTCTGCGGGTGGCATAAATGGTGTCACCTTCCTGAATTTGGAATATCATCGTTTTTGCAGATTCTTGCAGGGCGATTTGCCATTTTGTTTCTTTACCAGCTTTTACGGGAAGTGCGTAAGGAGTGCTGATTTTAAAATCTTTAGGAAATTGTCCGCGAAAGAACATATATCTGCTTGAATTCTTGAAGGGATTATTGGCATTGGAACCTTTCTCTATTCTGAATACCGTGTTTTTCCCTGGATTTAGATTGTATGAACGGTCGTTTTCGCGAAATAGATAATAGCTGCACAGGTCTTCGTTGTAATAGTTTAATTCTGTCCCTCCCTCTGGGGTCTGTTCCCATTTCGATTCAATGATACGGGGAGGCATCTCCATTAATTTTCGTAGGGATTGAGCGGAGGTATAAGTTGTAGATAATATAAAGAGAAACAATATCGTGTATCTAAGATCTTGTATCATAATAATATTAGATTATGTGTTTTTTAAAGTAAGATATTTTGCTTACAAATTTATCAATTATATATTAATATCACTGTATTCTTTGAACTTTTTAGCCTCTATTTTTTTATTAGACATGGATTTTTAGGCTATTTCAGTATGATAATATGCTTTGTTATTCCATGTAGATACTATATTTTTTCTGTTGAATGACTTTGCTATTGTGCTTATTAATAGCTTCTTATCTCTTTTGTGATATTCGGAAATACTATATTTTATTTATAATCCGGAGTAATGCTTGTCATTCCTGTCTATCTTTGCCATACGATTATTAACTAACTCATTTATATCATGAAGAACATGAAAATAGGAACTGCAATATGGGTCTGCCTGTTGCTCTCTTTTTTCTTCGGCACATCAGCAAAGGCCGAAAGTATCACTTCTCCTGACGGACAATTAAAACTAAATTTCTCTGTCAACACGCAAGGAGAACCGGTGTATGAACTCTCTTATAAAGGAAAAGAGGTGATTAAACCTTCGAAACTGGGACTGGAATTGAAAAATGATCCCGGACTGATGAACGGATTCACTCTGGCCGATATTAAAACTTCAGCTTTTGATGAAACATGGGAACCGGTGTGGGGAGAGGTGAAATCAATCCGCAACCATTATAATGAAATGGCTGTTACCCTGAATCAAAAGGCACAAGATCGTAATCTGATTATTTGTTTTCGTCTTTATAATGATGGCTTGGGCTTCCGCTATGAGTTCCCGCAACAAAAGAATCTGAATTACTTCGTTATAAAAGAAGAACATTCGCAGTTTGCTATGGCCGGCGATCATACGGCATTCTGGATTCCTGGCGATTATGATACGCAGGAATATGATTATACCGAATCCAAGCTTTCTGAAATTCGCGGATTGCTGCAGGGCGCAATCACCGGCAATGCTTCTCAAACATCTTTCTCTCCAACGGGGGTACAAACGTCCTTGCAAATGAAGACGGCCGATGGGTTATATATCAATCTGCATGAAGCGGCTTTGGTTGATTATTCTTGTATGCATCTGAACCTTGACGATCAGAATCTGATTTTTGAATCATGGTTGACTCCTGATGCAAAAGGGGATAAAGGTTATATGCAAACGCCTTGCCGTTCACCTTGGCGCACGGTGATTGTCAGTGATGATGCTCGTGATATTCTGGCTTCCAAATTGACTTTGAACTTGAATGAGCCTTGTGCCTACGAAGATGTTTCTTGGATTAAGCCGGTGAAATACATCGGTGTGTGGTGGGAAATGATTACCGGAAAAAGTTCATGGTCGTACACGGATGATGTTTATTCTGTGAAACTGGGACAGACGGATTATTCCAAAACAAAACCGAGCGGACGTCATGCGGCCAATAATGACAAAGTGAAGCGTTACATTGACTTTGCTTCCGAACATGGATTCGACCAGATCTTAGTGGAAGGCTGGAATGAAGGCTGGGAAGACTGGTTCGGAAATTCGAAGGATTATGTCTTTGATTTCGTAACTCCGTATCCTGATTTTGACGTGAAGATGCTTAATGCGTATGCAAAGGAAAAAGGAGTGAAGCTGATGATGCATCACGAAACTTCCGCTTCTGTACGTAACTACGAGCGTCATCTTGATAAAGCTTATCAGTTTATGATAGATAACGGATACAATGCTGTGAAGAGCGGGTATGTAGGTAATATTATTCCCCGTGGAGAACATCATTACGGGCAGTGGATGAACAATCATTATTTATATGCGGTGGAAAAAGCGGCCGAATATAAGATCTGTGTAAATGCTCACGAAGCAACCCGCCCGACAGGATTATGTCGCACATATCCGAATCTGATCGGTAATGAATCGGCTCGTGGCACGGAATATGAAGCCTTTGCAGGGAATAAGCCGTTCCATACTACCTTGCTTCCTTTCACTCGTCAGATTGGTGGACCGATGGATTATACACCGGGTATCTTTGATACAAAACTTTCTTTCCTGTCGGGCGACCATAGCTTTGTACGTACTACTTTGGCAAAACAATTGGCACTTTATGTAACGATGTACAGTCCTTTGCAAATGGCAGCCGACCTTCCGGAAAGTTACGAACGTCACATGGATGCATTTCAATTTATCAAGGATGTAGCCGTTGATTGGGATGACAGCAAGTATCTGGAAGCGGAACCGGGAGATTATATTACCGTAGCACGTAAGGCAAAAGGTACTGATAACTGGTTTGTAGGTGGTATCACCGATGAGAATCCCCGTACTTCTGCTTTTACACTTGATTTTCTCGAACCGGGAAAACAATATGTAGCTACTCTCTACGCTGACGGAAAGGAGGCGGATTTTGAAAAGAATCCTACTTCTTACCAGATAAAAAAAGGACTTGTAACAAACAAGAATAAGATGTCTGTGAAGCTGGCACGCAGCGGAGGATTTGCGGTAAGTCTGATTGAAGCAACTCCCGCTGACTTGAAAACGATCAAGAAATGGAAATAAGATTCAGGTAAAAAGATTGTTTACGGATTCCCCGCTTTTTAATAAATATTAGTTGTGCTTCGCAAAGAAAACTAAAACTTTGCGGAGCGCTTTTTTTATAGGATGGATTCTTTTTTGTACTTTTGCGCCATCTTTTTTAAAACATCATCAATAAAGAGAACAACATGGGAGGTTTTTTCGGAACAGTCTCGAAAACTAGTTGCGTGACTGATTTATTCTATGGCACAGATTATAACTCACATCTGGGTACCAAGCGGGGAGGACTCGCAACATATAGTGAGGAAAAAGGTTTTATACGCTCCATTCACAATTTGGAAAGTACTTATTTCCGAACCAAGTTTGAAGGAGAACTCGACAAATTCAAAGGAAACGCCGGAATCGGCATCATTAGCGACACAGACGCACAACCTATCATCATCAATTCTCACCTCGGGCGCTTCGCCATTGTCACAGTCGCTAAAATAGTCAATATCCAGGAATTGGAAGAAGAGCTTCTCAGTCAAAACATGCACTTCGCCGAACTTAGTTCGAGCAACACCAACCAGACGGAACTTATCGCATTGCTTATTATACAAGGTAGAACTTTTGTGGAAGGTATCGAAAATGTGTTTAAGCACATTAAGGGGTCTTGTTCGATGTTGCTTCTGACGGAAGACGGAAGTATCATCGCAGCACGTGACTGGTGGGGACGTACTCCGGTGGTGATTGGAAGGAAAGACGGTGCTTATGCTGCAACAAGCGAATCGTCCAGTTTTCCGAATCTGGATTATGAGATTGAGAAATATTTAGGTCCCGGTGAGATTGTCCGTATGTATGACGATCATGTTGACCAACTTCGCAAGCCCAACGAGGATATGCAGATTTGTTCGTTTTTGTGGGTGTACTACGGGTTCCCGACTTCTTGTTATGAAGGAAAGAATGTAGAGGAAGTGCGTTTCACCAGCGGATTGAAAATGGGACAGACAGATGAATCGGAAGTGGATTGTGCCTGCGGTATTCCTGATTCGGGAGTGGGTATGGCTTTAGGATATGCCGAAGGAAAGGGGGTTCCCTATCATCGTGCTATTTCCAAATATACACCGACATGGCCTCGTAGCTTCACTCCGAGCAATCAGGAGATGCGTTCGCTTGTTGCCAAGATGAAGTTGATTCCAAACCGTGCCATGCTGCAAAATAAACGTTTGTTGTTTTGTGACGATTCAATCGTACGGGGAACTCAATTGCGTGACAATGTGAAGATTCTGTATGATTACGGAGCGAAGGAGGTACACATGCGTATCGCTTGTCCGCCATTGATTTACGCTTGTCCGTTTGTTGGCTTTTCGGCTTCCAAAAATGCATTGGAGTTGATTACCCGTCGCATTATCAAGGAACTGGAAGGGGACGAGAATAAGAACCTGGAGAAATATGCTACTACCGGTTCGCCGGAATACGAAAAAATGGTTAGCATTATTGCCGAGCGTTTCGGTCTCAGTTCATTGAAGTTTAATACGCTGGAAACGCTGATTGAGGCTATCGGATTACCTAAATGTAAGGTTTGTACACATTGCTTTGATGGTAGCAGCCATTTTTAAAGTAGTCAGATAGGATATTTAAGTATCCGGATAAAAGTATACAATAAAAAAGAGCCGTGAATTGCTTTGTAATTCACGGCTCTTTTTTACCTTTACGGCACTATAAACTATCAATTTGTAAATTGTAATTAGTAACTTGTAATTAAAACAATATGACTTTAGTAGACAGATTTTTAAAGTATGTAAGCTTCGATACACAATCTGATGAATCGACAGGGCTTACTCCAAGTACTCCGAAGCAGATGATTTTTGCTGAATACTTGAAAAAAGAGTTGGAATCTTTGGGATTGGAAGATATTACTTTGGATGAGCATGGATATCTTTTTGCTACACTTCCTGCCAATATAGATAAAGAAGTACCCACTATCGGGTTTATTGCCCATATGGATACAAGTCCTGATATGACGGGTAAGGATGTCACTCCACGCATTGTGGAAAAGTATGACGGTTCGGATATTGTGCTTTGTGCTGAAGAGAAGGTGGTTCTTTCTCCGTCACAATTCCCGGAATTACTGGATCATAAGGGGGAAGACTTGATTGTGACCAATGGAAAGACGTTGCTTGGTGCTGACGATAAAGCCGGGATTGCGGAAATTGTATCTGCAATGGTGTATCTGAAGGAACATCCGGAAATCAAGCACGGAAAAATCCGTATTGGCTTCAATCCGGACGAAGAAATTGGTGAAGGTGCTCATAAATTTGATGTAGAGAAATTCGGTTGCGAATGGGGATATACGATGGATGGAGGTGAAGTAGGGGAGTTAGAATTTGAAAATTTCAATGCTGCCGCTGCTAAAATTACCTTTAAAGGACGTAATGTGCATCCGGGATATGCCAAGAATAAGATGATTAACTCAATCTATCTTGCCAATCAATTTATCACATTGCTACCCTCTCAGGAAAGACCGGAGCATACGACCGGTTACGAAGGATTTTATCATTTAATCGGTATTCAGGGAGATGTGGAGCAAAGCACTGTATCTTATATCATCCGCGATCATGACCGTGCGAAATTTGAGAACCGTAAAAAAGAGATGGAACGTCTGGTTGCTCAAATGAATGCTGAACATGGAGCGGGTACTGCAACTCTCGAATTGCGCGACCAGTATTATAATATGCGTGAGAAGATAGAACCGGTAATGCATATCATCGATACCGCTTTTGCTGCGATGGAAGCTGTGGGTGTGAAACCGAATGTAAAACCGATTCGTGGAGGTACGGATGGTGCGCAGCTTTCTTTCAAGGGATTGCCTTGTCCGAATATCTTTGCCGGTGGGCTGAATTTCCACGGTCGTTACGAATTTGTGCCTATCCAGAATATGGAGAAAGCAATGAAAGTGATTGTGAAAATAGCAGAACTGGTGGCTTCCAAATAAAAAGACGGTAAGCTCCGGTAATACTTAATACTTAAAACTTAATACTTTAAAATAATGAAAACCACTCCGTTTACAGAGAAACATATAGCACTTGGTGCTAAAATGCACGAGTTTGCAGGTTATAATATGCCTATTGAATATTCCGGTATCATTGATGAACACATAACTGTTTGTCAGGGTGCCGGTGTATTTGATGTATCGCATATGGGAGAATTTTGGGTGAAAGGTCCGCAAGCGTTGGCCTTTCTGCAGAAAATAACATCTAACAATGTGGCGGCACTGACTCCGGGTAAAATACAATATACTTGTTTTCCTAATGAGGATGGAGGTATTGTAGATGATTTGCTGGTTTATCAGTATGAACCGGAAAAATACATGTTGGTGGTGAATGCTTCCAATACGGAAAAAGACTGGAATTGGTGTGTTTCTCATAATACGGAGGGAGCCGAGTTGGAAAATTCGTCGGACAATATAGCTCAACTTGCTATACAGGGTCCGAAGGCTATTTCGGTTCTGCAAAAGTTGACGGATATTGATCTTGCTTCTATTCCTTATTATACATTTAAGGTTGGAACGTTTGCAGGTGAAGAGAATGTGATTATCTCCAATACGGGTTATACCGGTGCGGGAGGTTTCGAACTTTATTTCTATCCGTCTGCGGCTGATTCTATATGGAAGGCTATTTTTGAGGCTGGTGAAGAGTATGGCATTAAACCTATCGGTTTGGGTGCCCGTGATACGCTCCGGTTGGAAATGGGCTTCTGTCTGTATGGCAATGATCTGGATGATACGACTTCTCCGATAGAAGCCGGATTGGGATGGATCACTAAGTTTGTGGAAGGCAAGGATTTTGTCAATCGTCCGATGCTGGAAAAACAGAAAGCGGAAGGTGTTACCCGTAAACTGGTTGGCTTTGAAATGATTGATCGAGGAATTCCCCGTCATGGTTATGAACTGGTGAATGATGAAGGCGGGAAAGTCGGAGTAGTGACCTCCGGTACGATGTCGCCTACCCGTAGGATTGGTATCGGTATGGGATATGTGAAACCGGAATATAGTAAGGTGGGTACGGAAATCTGTATCGATATGCGTGGTCGGAAATTGAAAGCTGTGGTAGTGAAACCACCTTTTAGAAAGTAAAAAATAGGCTTGTTATTGTGTATAGCCCCGGATAAGTTACGACTCTATCCGGGGCTAACTTATTTTATGATGGTTATTACAAAACATATCCGTAAATATGTTGTTTATCCCATAGAAATAATATAATTTTGTCATCAAATACGATAAAATAATGTCTCAATTACCTACTCTTATAGCTGACCTCGCACTTATATTGATTTGTGCCGGTGTTATGACTTTGTTGTTTAAGAAGTTGAAACAACCTCTGGTCTTGGGATATGTAGTTGCCGGATTTCTGGCAAGTCCGCATATGCCGTATACTCCTTCAGTGATGGATACTGCCAATATTAAGACTTGGGCGGATATTGGTGTTATTTTCTTGCTGTTTGCTCTTGGTTTGGAATTTAGTTTTAAGAAGATTGTCAAGGTGGGTGGTTCTGCCATCATTGCTGCCTGTACCATCATCTTTTGTATGATTTTGTTAGGAATAGGAGTCGGCATGGGTTTCGGCTGGCACAGGATGGACAGTCTGTTTTTGGGCGGTATGATTGCGATGTCGTCTACTACTATTATTTATAAAGCTTTTGATGATTTAGGATTAAGGAAGAAGCAGTTTACCGGACTAGTGTTGAGTATCTTGATTTTGGAAGATATTTTGGCCATTGTATTAATGGTGATGCTTTCCACCATGGCGGTGAGCCAACATTTTGAAGGTACCGAGATGTTGGAGAGTATCGGGAAATTGTTGTTTTTCCTTATTCTGTGGTTTGTTGTCGGTATCTATCTGATTCCTGAATTCTTGAAACGCTGCCGGAAATTGATGGGAGAGGAGACTCTGCTTATTGTGTCGTTGGCACTTTGTTTCGGTATGGTAGTGATGGCGGCTCATACAGGATTCTCTGCTGCATTTGGTGCATTTATAATGGGATCTATTCTGGCGGAAACAATCGAGGCGGAATCCATAGACCGGCTGGTGAAACCGGTAAAGGATCTTTTTGGAGCTATCTTTTTCGTATCGGTCGGTATGATGGTGGATCCTGCAATGATTGTAGAATATGCCGTACCTATTATAGTTATTACTTTGGCTGTTATCTTGGGGCAGGCTGTTTTTGGAACATTCGGTGTTATTCTCTCCGGAAAGCCTTTAAAGACAGCTATGCAATGCGGCTTTAGTTTAACGCAGATCGGAGAATTTGCGTTTATTATTGCTTCTTTGGGAGTCTCTTTGCATGTGACGAGTGACTTTCTGTATCCGATAGTGGTAGCGGTTTCTGTGATTACTACTTTCCTGACTCCTTATATGATTCGTTTTGCCGAGCCGGCTTCTACTTTTGTGGATGCTCATCTTCCGGAATCATGGAAAAAAATAATGATGCGTTATTCTTCCGGTTCGCAAACAGCCCTGAATCACGAGAATTTGTGGAAGAAGCTCATCTTGTCAATGGTACGTATAACAGTTGTTTATTCAATTGTCAGTATGTCGATTATTGCACTTTCTTTTCGTTTTGTCGTGCCATTCTTTAAAGAGAATCTGCCTCATTTCTGGGCATCATTGTTGGGAGCGGTATTTATCATTCTGTGTATTGCTCCTTTCTTGCGTGCCATTATGGTGAAGAAAAATCATTCGGTTGAGTTTATGACCTTATGGCATGACAGCCGTGCCAACCGTGCACCGCTGGTATCGACAATCGTGATTCGTATTATGATAGCGGCACTTTTCGTCATCTTTGTTATTTCCGGATTATTTAAGGCGTCTATCGGATTGATTATTGGAGTGGCTGTACTTGTTGTATTGTTGATGGTATGGTCTCGCCGTTTGAAAAAGCAATCGATATTGATTGAACGTCGTTTCTTTCAGAATCTCCGTTCCAGAGATGTACGTGCAGAGTATCTGGGAGAGAAAAAGCCGGAGTATGCCGGTCGTTTGTTGTCGCATGATTTGCATCTTGCCGATATGGAAATTCCGGGTGAATCCAGTTGGGCGGGAAAGACATTGATGGAGCTGAATCTGGGGAAGAAGTTTGGAGTTCATGTTGCTTCTATTCTTCGTGGAAAGAGGAGGATTAATATCCCCGGTGGTTCTGTCCGCCTGTTTCCGATGGATAAGATACAGGTGATAGGTACGGATGAACAATTAAGTGTGTTTAATGAGGCGATGCAAAACGGAGCGAAGATAGACTGGGAGGTCTATGAAAAGAGCGAGATGGCTTTGAAGCAGTTTATCATTGACAGTGATTCTGTTTTTCTGGGTAAAACGATTCGTGAATCGGGTATCCGCGACAAATATCATTGTATGATAGCTGGTGTTGAAAGTGAAGACGGTACACTGATGGTTCCTGATGTAAATGCTCCGCTCGAAGAAGGAGATGTTGTCTGGGTGGTAGGCGAAAAAGAGGATGTGTACCAATTAGTCGATCAAAAAAACGAAAAAGTACAAGCCGGATAAGAATGGAATACCTATTTTTGCAACGATAAAAACTTAAAATAATAATATCATGAAGAGTGATCCGAAAGAATGTCTGTATTGCCAGAACAATGAAACGCTGCATAATCTGATGATTGAGATTGCGGAATTGAGTGTGTCACGTGTGTTTTTGTTTAAGGAACAAACCTACCGTGGACGTTGTCTTGTTTCTTATAAAGACCATGTGAACGATTTGAATGAATTGAGTGATGAAGACCGTAATGCTTTTATGGCAGATGTAGCGCGTGTCACTCGTGCCATGCAAAAAGCTTTCCAGCCGGAAAAGATTAATTATGGTGCTTACTCGGATAAATTGTCTCATTTGCATTTTCATTTGGCACCTAAATATGTGGATGGACCTGATTATGGCGGTATATTCCAAATGAACCCGGGAAAGGTTTATCTGACTGATGCAGAATATCAGGAACTGATTGATGCTGTTAAAGCAAATCTGTAAATGGTATTTTACAATTCACCACAGAGGACACTGAGGACACGGAGGAAATAAAGGGAAAAAGTCTTTTACGAATTATACTCTTAATTACAATTACAGGATACCAGTAGGTATACTTTGATATTCCTCTGTGTCCTCCGTGTCCTCTGTGGTGAACTATTCTTCGAAATCGAAATCAAAGTCAAAATCATCCATAAACTCTGGAGTTGTAAATTCTTCCAGTTCCCGGCGATCTTTTTTGGTCGGGCGTCCGGTTCCACGTGCCCGGTCTACGAACCCGCTGATTTTGCTCATTTCAAGTAATTCATATTGATCGGGCGTCGTTACATTTTCCATCATTTCCGATACAAGTTTGGCTCCTACACGTTTCTCAATCGGTTGTAATACCTTGAATGAGTATGTGATAGGTGGTTTCTTCACTTGAATAACATCACCCGGTTTTATCATACGGGCGGCTTTGACCAGCGAACCGTTGATGGTAATACGTCCTTTTTTGCAGGCTTCTGCTGCAATCGTCCGTGTCTTGAAGATGCGGACAGCCCACATCCATTTATCTATTCTTGCTTCAGCCATTTTAGTTAGTTATTTAGTGATCAGTAATTAGGCGGTTAGTGGACGTTATCATTGATCGCTAACCGTTCATTGCTATTTTTATTTTTATGGAACAGGTTCATCATTTCTTGTTGAACTGGTTCATTGTGATGTCGATACCGGCAAGACAGAAACTTTTGATAATTTCCCCTGCCATCTCCAGTCTTTCATCCATTGTCTTCCAGTCTTCATCAGTGAAGTGACCGAGTACGTAATCAATTTGTCCGCCACGTGGAAAATCACTCCCGATTCCAAAACGCAGACGCGCATAGTTTTGGGTGCCCAGAGTGGCGGCAATATGCTTCAATCCGTTATGGCCTGCATCACTTCCTTTTCCTTTTAGACGTAACGTTCCGAAAGGAAGAGCCAGATCATCTACTACGATCAGCACATTTTCCAGTGGAATATTTTCTTTCTGCATCCAATAGCGAACGGCCAATCCACTCAGGTTCATAAAAGTCGATGGCTTGAGCAGGATCAACTGACGTCCTTTGATAGAAAAGCTGGTGGTGAATCCATAGCGCCCATCCATAAAAGGAGGAGCATTGTTGACTCTGGCCAATGCTTCTACTGTCATGAATCCGATATTATGTCGGGTTTCATGATACTCGGGACCAATGTTTCCCAGTCCGACAACTAAATATTTTATCATCGTTTTTCCGTAAAACAGTTCATTAATATAGAAAGAGAAACGCAGATTAATACAAATTAATGCAGACTGAACATCTGCTTTAATCTGCATTAATCTGCGTTTGAAGTATATCTCTTTACAGGGATAATCTCAAATTACTTGCCAGCGGCTGCTGCTGCACCTCTTGCTGCACGAGTCAACTTAACTGCACATACAACGGCTTCTTTAGCACTAATCAGTTCAAGACCTTCGAAGCTCAATTCGCCAACTTTAACAGTCTTACCCAATCCCAGGTGAGAAACGTTAACGATCAGTTTCTCAGGAATAACATTGTACAAAGCTTTCACTTTGATCTTACGCATCTGCAGTGCAAGTTTACCACCGGCTTTCACACCTTCTGCAAGACCTTCCAACTGTACAGGTACTTCCATTACGATAGGTTTAGCTTCGTCAATCTGATAGAAGTCAACGTGCAGGATAGTATCTTTTACCGGGTGGAACTGAATATCTTTCAGGATAGCATTTACTTTTTTGCCATCGATAACCAGGTCTACAACGTAGATGTGCGGAGTATAAACCAAGTTACGAAGTCCTTCGTTAGTCACTGTGAAGTGAACTACTTCATTACCTCCGTAAAGTACACAAGGTACACCACCGTTTTTACGAATTTCTTTCAAAGCTCTAGCTTGTTCAGAAGAGCGTTCTGCAATTGTTCTTGCAGTTCCTTTTACTTCAATTGATTTCATTTCTTTAAAAATTTGTGTTACTCTAAATTAAGTTAGTTTGCTTAATTCACCATCACACGATGTGGATTATCACACGATGTTGCAAAAAAGCGGTGCAAAAGTACGTCTTTTTTTGAAATATCAAAGAGTTACTTTCTTAAAAGTCAATATCGATCTTAATTTCGCTCTCTAACTTGTTTTCCCGGGCTTCTTCGATTGCTTTCTGTTCACTTTCTTCATCAGCTTCGGTGTTCAGGCGGGCGATGTATTCGTTCACATCACTGCACTCGATGAAATTGACTGCTTCTTCGAGTCCTGCCATAAACTTCTGAAAGTCCTCCCTATATAGGAAGATTTTGTGTTTTTCGAAACTAACCTGAGAATCGTCACCTTCTCCCGTTATCACTTTTTTACTCTCTGTAATAGCCAGGAACATTTCATCTTTACGATTCTTCTTTACGTCAAGGTAATAGATGCGTTTACCTGCTTTAATGGACTTGGAGAATACAATCTCCTTATCATTCATGTCTGCGCTCATTTTCTTTTTTAAATCTTCCATATCTTTCGGTCCGTTTATAATCGGCTTCAAAATTGGATATTTTTTTTAAACTGTCAAAAGAAAAAGCGCAGAGAATCAAATACTGCATTAAAAAATGTGATTTATTAGTGGAAACTCATTAAAAATATCTACTTTTGCAGTTCGATAACAACAGTATTAATTTGAATTATGATCAACAGAGTTCTTATTCGTCTTAAGATTATACAAATAGTATATGCCTATTATCAAAATGGCAGCAAAAATCTAGACTCAGCGGAGAAAGAGTTATTCTTTAGTCTTTCAAAGGCGTATGACCTTTATAATTATTTGCTAATGCTGATGATAGCATTAACAGAGTATGCACAAAAACGTATTGATGCGGCAAAAGCTAAATTGGCACCTACGAAAGAAGAGTTGTACCCCAACAAGAAATTCGTGGATAACAAATTTATTGCTCAATTGGAAGTCAATAAGCAATTGGTAGAGTTTATAGCCAATCAAAAAAGAACCTGGGCAAACGACCAGGACTTCATCAAGGAACTTTATGAGAAAATTGTAGGAAACCGATATCTATAAAGATTATATGGCTTCTGACGATCACTCATACGAGGCCGATCGTGAATTGTGGAGAAAACTCTATAAAACATACATCTTTAATAATGATTCTCTTGATCAGGTATTGGAAGATCAGAGTCTGTATTGGAATGATGACAAAGAAATTGTAGATACATTCGTCCTGAAAACAATCAAACGTTTTGATGAAAAGAAGGGTGCCAACCAGGAACTGCTTCCGGAATTTAAGGATGACGAAGACCAAGAGTTTGCACGTCGTTTGTTCCGTCGTACTATTTTGAATTCCGACTATTACCGTCATTTGGTTAGTGAGAATACGAAAAACTGGGATCTGGACCGTATTGCATTTATGGACGTTATCATTATGCAGACTGCATTAGCAGAAATTCTTAGTTTCCCGAACATTCCGGTCAGTGTTTCGTTAAATGAATATGTAGAGATAGCGAAGTTGTATAGCACAGCTAAAAGCGGTAGCTTTATCAACGGTACGCTGGATGGAATAGTTAATCAATTAAAAAAAGAAGGTAAGTTGACTAAAAACTGATACCTTTGTCCATATAGTAGAAACTAAAACAGATTATTTATGAACGTATTGACTGTATTATTGCAAGCTCCTGCCGGTGCTGCCGGAGGTGGAAGTATGATGTGGATCATGCTGATAGCCATGTTTGTTATCATGTATTTCTTTATGATCCGTCCTCAGAATAAGAAGCAAAAAGAAATAGCAAATTTCCGTAAATCTCTTCAGGTAAATCAGAATGTGATTACTGCAGGTGGTATCCACGGAACAATCAAGGAAATTACTGACGATTATATAGTACTTGAAATTGCTTCTAATGTAAGGATTAAAATAGACAAGAATTCTATTTTCGCTGATGCTTCAGCTGCTAGCAATCAATCTAAATAATAGTTGATAAATAAGTGCCTATGTTTGATCGTAGGAAAATAGAATATACATATTTAAAACTATCAAAGAAAATTAAGGATTTTCTGCTCAGTGATAAGAGCAGAGAGTTCTTAATTTTTTTATTTTTCTTCCTGATAGCCGGTGGATTTTGGCTGCTTCAGACTCTGAATAGTGACTATGAAGCGGAGTTCTCCATTCCGGTACGAATGAAAGATGTTCCCAATAATGTAGTGCTGACTTCAGAACCACCTTCCGAACTTCGAGTCAGAGTGAAAGATAAAGGTACGGTGCTTCTCAATTATATGCTGGGGAAAAGTTTTTTTCCGGTAAATCTAGGTTTTCTTGATTATAAAGGAAAAGATAATCATGTGAAGATTTACGCATCTGATTTTGAGAAAAAGATATTGAGCCAATTGAATGTGTCCTCTAAAATACTTTCAATCAAGCCGGATACATTAGAGTATATTTATTCTGAAGGAAAGTCAAAGTTAGTACCTGTCCGCTTTCAGGGGAAAGTGACAGCCGGACTTCAATATTATGTATCAGATACGATTTGCAATCCGGACTCTGTATTGGTTTATGCTCCGGAAGGAATTCTGGATACTATCACCACCGCATATACTCAAAAGATAAATCTGGAGAATATTTCAGATACAACCCGGCGACGAATTCCGCTGAATTCAGAAAGAGGGGTGAAGTTTGTTCCGGCTTCGGTAGAAATGACCTTTCCGGTAGATATTTATACGGAGAAAACAGTAGAGGTGCCATTGCACGGAGTTAACTTCCCGGCCGATAAGGCATTGCGTACCTTCCCTTCCAAAGTTCAGATTACTTTTCAGGTGGGGTTGAAGCGGTTTCGCAGCATAAAAGCAAGCGATTTTATCATCAATATTTCTTACGAAGAGTTGTTGAAGCTCGGTTCTGATAAATATACGGTTAAATTGAAGTCCTTTCCGAGCGGAATCAATCAAATCCGTATTGTTCCTGAGCAAGTAGACTTCTTGATAGAACAAATTACTTCTAATGTCGATTAAGATTGGTATAACCGGTGGTATCGGTAGCGGAAAGAGTGTAGTTTCCAGGCTATTTGGAATAATGGGAATTCCTGTTTATATTTCAGATATAGAAGCAAAGCGTATCACGCAGACAGACCCGGTGATTTGCCGGGAACTTTGTGCGCTGGTCGGTCAGAATGTGTTTCAAAATGGTGTGTTGAATCGTTCTTTGCTGGCATCCTATATGTTCGGTCATCCGGATCGTGTGCAGAAAGTGAATGAAATTATTCATCCACAGGTGAAAGAAGATTTTCGTCGGTGGACTGCCCGGTTCGGGGGTGAACAATTGGTCGGTATGGAGTCTGCCATACTTGTGGAAGCCGGTTTCAGGAATGAAGTTGATTTTCTGGTTATGGTGTATGCGCCGTTGGAAGTGAGACTGGAGCGCGCCATAAAGCGGGATTGTTCATCGAGAGAACAGGTAATGAAGCGTATTGAAGCACAAATGAGTGATGAAGTTAAGAGAAGTCATGCTGATTTCGTGATAGTCAATGATGATGAAACAGCGTTAATTCCGCAGGTTTTGGAGCTTATTTCTTTGCTATCTAAAAATAATCATTACCTTTGCTCCGCAAAAAAATAATTAATAAATAAAAGGATATATACTATGTTGAAGACTATCTTGTCTATCTCAGGTAAACCGGGATTATACAAACTTATTTCGCAAGGAAAAAATATGTTGATTGTTGAATCAGTCAATGCTGAGAAGAAACGTTTCCCCGCTTATGGTAATGAAAAAATTATTTCTTTGGCCGATATAGCAATGTACACGGACGATGCAGAAGTTCCTTTGTATGATGTGCTGGAATCTATAAAAGAGAAAGAAAAATCAGCGCAGGCTTCTATCGATCCTAAAAAGGCTACACCTGAACAATTGCGTGAATACTTGGCTGAGGTATTGCCTAACTTTGATCGTGAACGCGTATATGTAGCCGATATCAAGAAATTGGTAGCCTGGTATAACATCTTGATTTCTAATGGAATTACAGAATTCAAACCGGAAGGCGAAGTTAAGGAAGAAGTGACTGCAGAATAATTTGTATCGTTTATTTAAACGAAATAAAAACATGATAATCATTTGAGGTGGTTATCATGTTTTTTTTGTATAAATGCTTGTGAATTCGGAAAATATTAGTATTATTTGGGTTATCTTTTACTATAATAAATATCTTCTACTTATATTGTAAATAATGATGCTTTTTATGTATCTTTGTCGCTGTTCACTATTCTTGAGAATGATAGGTAAATATTGGGTATGGAGACAATAACAAATAAAGAAGTAAACGTCCATTTGGACAATGAAAAAGGGACATTATGCCTGACGCGTTTGTTGGCAGGTACAATGGTATTCCTTTACGATTCACAGGGAGAGCTAAAAGGCAAACATAAATTTGCTTTGCCTTCATTGACTATGGAAATCCCTCAACAGGGTACCTATGTTTTGGTAATGAGTCATCCGAACTGCCAACCGGAAGTCCGGAGGTTTACATATTCAGGGATATAAATAATGCCGGTATGCTTCTTATTAAGCATACCGGCATTCTATTTAAATGGAAACTCTTAATTTCTGAATACCAATCCGTCTCCACCAGCGTCAACGGTAATTGCTTTGCTGCGGTCGACTTCCTGGGAAAGTAACTTTTTGGATAAATCGTTCAACAGATAACGTTGAATAGCCCTCTTTACCGGACGAGCTCCAAATTCAGGATCATATCCCACTTGAGATAAGAAGTCCAATGCTCCTTCCGTAAGTTTTAGTTCCACTCCGTTTTCGGCAAGCATTTTCTGTACTCCCTTGATTTGTAAGAGTACGATCTGCTTGATTTCCTTTTCGTTCAATGGTAAGAACATGATCGTTTCATCAATACGGTTCAGGAATTCCGGGCGAATCGTCTTTTTCAACATATTCAAGACTTCCTTCTTCGTTTCTTCAATCACTTCTTCTTTATTGGAACCGTGCAACTTTTCCATCTGACTTTGTATATAAGAACTACCC
This sequence comes from Bacteroides sp. BFG-637, assembly GCF_024793605.1. NCBI lineage: Bacteria > Pseudomonadati > Bacteroidota > Bacteroidia > Bacteroidales > Bacteroidaceae > Bacteroides > Bacteroides sp. BFG-637. The sequence goes on from NZ_JANUPD010000002.1 coordinate 3,684,419, forward strand.
ATATTCGAAGTCATGATGATGATGGTATTCTTGAAGTTGACTACCCTTCCTTTATTGTCAGTCAGTCGTCCGTCATCCAATACCTGTAACAGGATATTGAAAACATCCGGATGGGCTTTTTCTATTTCGTCAAACAGGACAACAGAGTAAGGTTTCCGACGTATAGCTTCTGTCAGCTGACCGCCTTCATCATATCCTACGTATCCCGGAGGCGCTCCGACTAAACGGGAAACACTATGCTTTTCCTGATACTCGCTCATGTCGATACGAGTCATCATCGTTTCGTCATCGAACAGGAATTCCGCCAATGCCTTCGCCAGTTCGGTCTTACCTACACCGGTGGTTCCGAGGAAAATGAACGAGCCAATCGGACGTTTCGGATCCTGTAATCCGGCACGACTACGGCGCACGGCATCTGCCACGGCTTCAATCGCTTCATCCTGACCGATTACACGTTGATGAAGTTCTTCTTCCAGGTGCAATAGTTTGTCTTTCTCACTTTGCAGCATCTTGCTGACAGGAATACCTGTCCAACGGGAAACAACATCGGCAATGTCCTCCGCATCTACCTCTTCCTTAATCATGGCCTTATCGCCTTGCATATCACGTAGTTGCTTTTGAGTATCTTCTATCTCTTTGTCCAAAGCCTGAAGTTTACCGTAACGGATTTCGGCTACTTTACCATAGTCACCTTCACGTTCTGCTTTTTCTGCTTCAAATTTAAGATTCTCTATTTCAACCTTATTCTGCTGGATTTTATCCATCAGTGTTTTTTCACTCTGCCATTTGGCTTTAAAGGACTTTTCCTGTTCTTTAAGTTCGGCAAGCTCCTTACCGATGATTTCCAGTTTCGGTTTATCGTTTTCACGTTTGATAGCTTCCCGTTCGATTTCCAACTGCTTGATTTTGCGGGAGATTTCATCCAGTTCTTCAGGAACAGAATCTACCTCCATACGCAGTTTAGCTGCGGCTTCATCCATCAGGTCAATGGCTTTGTCCGGCAGGAAACGGTCGGTGATATAACGGCTGCTCAATTCGACGGCTGCAATGATTGCATCATCTTTGATACGTACATGGTGATGGTTCTCGTAACGCTCTTTTAGTCCACGAAGGATAGAAATGGTACTCAAGTTGTCCGGTTCATCCACTTGTACGATTTGGAAACGACGCTCCAAAGCTTTGTCCTTTTCGAAGTATTTTTGATATTCGTCGAGGGTTGTTGCTCCGATGGAACGTAATTCTCCACGAGCTAAGGCAGGTTTTAGAATGTTTGCGGCATCCATGGCGCCCTCACCCTTGCCGGCTCCTACCAGTGTATGAATCTCATCAATGAACAGAATAATATCACCTTCTGATTTCTTCACTTCATTGACAACTGATTTCAGCCGTTCTTCAAACTCACCTTTATACTTTGCACCGGCAACCAGTGCCCCCATATCCAGTGAATAGACCTGTTTGTTTTTCAGGTTTTCAGGTACATCTCCTCGAAGAATACGATGTGCCAAGCCTTCTACGATCGCTGTCTTACCAGTTCCCGGTTCACCGATTAGAATCGGGTTGTTTTTTGTACGGCGGCTCAATATCTGGAGTACCCGGCGGATTTCTTCATCACGTCCGATTACAGGATCCAGTTTTCCGCTACGGGCAGCTTCCATTCAGGTTGATAGCGTACTTTTCCAATGATTGATAAGTGTCTTCACTGGATTGTGACGTTACTTTTTCTCCTTTCCTCAACTCGCTGATGGCATTGCGTAATTCTTTTTCCGTCATACCGGCATCTTTCAAGATAGTGGAGACGGTACTTTTTACAGTCAGCAATGCCAGTATGATATGTTCTAATGAAACAAACTCATCGCCCATTTCTTTAGAATACTGCGTTGCTTTCTGCAATACTTCGTTGGATTCACGACTTAGGTACGGTTCTCCGCCGGATACTTTGGGCAGGGAGTCGATTTGTTTATCGACAACGAGAGCTACCTGCTGTCCGTTCATGCCAAGTTTCTGGAAGATGAAGTTAGTGACATTTTCACCTACCTTCATTACTCCCTGCATGATGTGGACAGGTTCAATGGCTTGTTGCCCCCGGCTTTGTACCAGGTTCACGGCCTCCTGTACCGCTTCTTGAGATTTGATGGTAAAATTGTTAAAGTTCATATCTTTGTTCTCCTTTCTTATTTCACGTTTTAATAACACCTAAGAGGGCGCAAAAGATTTGCCAAGTATGAAAATATGACAAAATAGCATGAGTATTAAGGAGTTAAAGGACAAAATGACCTTTTTTATCCGGGAGTAACTGACGAATTTGCTATCAAATATCATTTGCTACATGATACGCTTGTTTGTGTAATCTTGGCCTGTGATGAAAGAAAATAAATATTGAAAAGTGGATAAATAAAAGTATTGTAGTATCTTTATCCGCTGTAATAATATAGATGGTATATGAGTGATAAGCCCCAAATAAAACTTGCTGAAACAGTGGTGTTGATTGACGCTGCTTTTTTGAATTTTGTAATAACGGATATAAAAGGATATTTTGAAGAAACTTTGCATCGTTCTTTACAAGAGATAGACCTTTCGATGTTGACTACCTATATAACCTTGGATGCAGGGATTACAGAAGGGAAGAACGAGGTACAATTTCTTTTTGTGTATGATAAAGAATCCAGTCGATTGCAATATTGCCAACCTTCCGATTTGCAGGAAGAATTGAATGGAGTTGCGTTTCAGAGCCCTTATGGTGAATATTCTTTTGCTAGCGTTCCGTCGGAAGGAATGGTGTCAAGAGAAGATTTGTTTTTGGATTTACTCTCTATTGTTTCCGATTCGGCAGACGTGAAAAGGATGATCGTTATTTCTTTCAATGAGGAGTATGGAAAGAAAGTGACTGATGCTTTGCATGAAGTGAAAGGCAAAGAGGTCATTCAATTCCGTATGAATGAGCCGGAACTTCCGGTGGATTATAAATGGGATATGCTGGCTTTCCCTGTCATGCAGGCGTTGGGGATAAAAGCGGAAGAGTTGCAATAACTATTGTGTTTTTATTCTTTCTGTAATTCATTATTCGTCATTGATTTCTTAACTGTTAATCATAATTGCCGTGTCCGATTTTCGTTTAAAAGTATTTCAGAGCGTAGCGAAGAATCTAAGCTTTATGAAGGCTTCGCAAGAATTGTTTGTCAGCCAACCTGCTATCACCAAACATATTCAGGAACTGGAGACTTACTATCAAGCTCGTTTGTTCGACCGTCAAGGGAGCAAAATCTCACTGACTAAGGCCGGAGAATTGCTGCTGAAACATAGCGAGAAAATCCTGGACGATTATAAACAATTAGAATATGAGATGCATCTGTTGCATAATGAATACATCGGCGAACTGAAATTGGGGGCCAGTACTACGATTGCACAATATGTACTTCCTCCTCTGTTAGCGAACTTTATAGCCAAGTTTCCGCAAATCAATCTTTCTTTGATTAATGGAAATTCCCGGGGAGTGGAAGCTGCCTTGCAAGAGCATCGGATTGATTTGGGACTGGTCGAAGGGATCTTCCGCTTACCTAATCTGAAATATACTCCATTTTTGCAAGATGAACTGGTTGCCGTGGTGCATACACAGAGTAAGTTAGCTGTCTCGGATGAGATTACTCCGGAAGATTTGCTGAATATTCCTTTGGTTTTGCGGGAGAGGGGTTCCGGTACATTAGATGTATTTGAACGTGCCTTATTGCAACATAATCTCAAACTTTCTTCTTTAAATGTATTGATGTATCTCGGTAGTACAGAGAGTATCAAACTTTTTTTGGAACATACAGACTGTATGGGAATTGTTTCTATCCGTTCGGTGCATAAAGAGCTTGTAGCTGGTAATCTCCGTGTAGTCGAAATAAAAGGAATGCCGATGCTGCGCGAATTTAACTTTGTACAACTGCAAGGGCAGGAGGGAGGATTGTCACAGGTATTTATGCGTTTCGCCGGACATCATAGTAAAAGCCTGTAAGTTTGTCTTTTTCTCTCGTGCAGGCTTAGGGTCTCCAGAATCAGAAAAATGATTTTCATTTCTCATATTCTCATAATCACTATATAATAATTTTATAACCAGTTGATTACCGAATGAGAAACGTTTTGAGAAAGCCTATTTCTCATAGTTTCTTTAGTGAAATAGGCCTCAAAACAGTTATTTCTCATCTATTTCCGGGGTATTTCTCATACTGTTATTCACTTTGTTCAGCTATTTTTTTCTTTATATATACCCTGTGTGCTCCTCTTCCAGTGATTTCTATTCCAGAATCCGGTTGATGGCCCCACTGTCTTAGTTCGTTGGTTGCTGCTGTTTGCAACAATCCTGTTAGTTTGCGATATTCCCAAACAGTCAGGAAGGGATGTTCGTCCAGATACTTTAAAGCTAATGCCAGTCGTTGTTCCGGTGTGAATTTTTTAGAGGAGCGTTGTTTTTTCCAGGGTGCTCTTTCCAGTTGGCATCTTTCGCTGATATTTCTCACCATTTCTCGGTCTACCCGAAAGTTTACACCTCCTATAAAGATACTTTGTGCGTTGCGATGAGTTCCACCTTCTTCCGGATCTTCCCGCTCCTTGTCTCTGCCTAAGGTAAGAGAGGGAGTAAACGTTCCTATTCCGTCTATTTTTACTGAACGTCCTTCTGCCATCAAATGCGCCATTTCAATGGCGGTTTGAAGTAGTACGCCTTCTATGTCTCCTGCACTGAATCCACTGACGTCACCAACTCGTTGCGCTAACTCTTTTATGCTTGCATTATCTATCCGCGCAAATTTAGGATAAGTAATTCTTTTGCCTGTTTTCTGAAGATCGGGCATCTCCTCTATGATATATCTTGCCATATCATCTATTGTTTAAAGTGTTAATAGATAAGTTCTTTTGTATTAGAGGCAAACTTCCTTTCTTCTAATAGTAAAGTTCTTGTTGATTAATTATAAACTATAAATGCAACTTTTGTTTTTATAATTGAAGCTTGCATTTATAAAAACAAAGCTTTCATTTTTATAATCAAAGCTTGCATTTATAGTTTGTTCCTATGCAAAGATAAGTTTTCTATTTGACAAAAAGAAGTTTATCCTTAATAAAGAAGAAGTTTTCTATTAATAGTTTGAGAGGGAATGAAGATGATTAACGAGAAAGGATATAGCGGGATTTTATGCTTAATATATTATTTCCTAAAAAGTGGATGCAATGTTTCTGTTAGTTTTTAGAAAAGTGTATATTTGTGATATTATGAATCATAAAGTATAACTGATAAATAATTAGGTGCGATGGATGATAAATTGAATATATTGTGGACCACTGATAACAGAGACACCATTTTTAATATGCTCTCTATGTATGCGATAAACTCTGTTAATAGAGGTTGGTGGAAGCATCTGAATATTATTCTTTGGGGAGCATCCGTGAAGTTGGTAGCTAATGATACCCAAGTACAAACTGAAGTTTTGGAAATGATACAAACTGGTATAACTATTGAAGCCTGTCAAGATTGTTGTGAAACATTTGGTGTGACTTCGATTATAAAGAATCTAGGCATTGATGTTAAATATATGGGTGCACCATTTACTCAATATATAAAAGATGGAGAAAAGATTCTGACTATTTAGATTGTTGCTATTAAATTTAGAAAGTGGACCAATGGGACATACTAATATCATGCAAGCTGAAGAAAATGATTTGGTAAACATTTTATCTTTGCAAAAGAAATCTTTTATGGTGGTGGCCGAACGAATGAATAAATTCGATCTTCCCCCTTTGTTGCAAAATCAGGATGAGATTTGTGATGAGTATCAGACAGGCATTATTCTAAAATACGTATCAGATGATGGACAGATTGTAGGTTCTGTCAGGGGATGTATGGATGAAAATAGAGTATGTCATATTGGTAAATTGATAGTGCATCCCGATTTTCAGAATAAAGGCATAGGTAGAGAACTTATGACTGAAATAGAACGATTATTTCCTCACTGTCATAAGTTCTCTCTTTTTACGGGCGAAGAGACACCCAATACTTTGCATCTATATAGCAAAGTCGGTTATAATATTGTATGTAGAAAAGAAATGGAGGGTATCAGCATGATTATTATGGAAAAAGAAAAACTTACTTATAGAGATTTTACGTCTGACGATTTAGAAACTGTTTGTAAATTACCTCGAAACAAGCAGGAACTGTTTTTTATGTTTCCTAAAGCTGATTTTCCTTTAACAATCGATCAATTAAAGAATACAATAAAAGATAGATTTGATTCGACTGTTGTTTTATTTAATAATGAAGTAGTAGGGTTTGCAAACTTCTATGAGGTAAGAGAATCTCAATATTGTGCTATTGGAAATGTAATAGTAAGTCCTTGTTTTCGTAATCGTGGCGTTGGTACATTTCTGATAAATACTATGGAATATATTGGGAAAAAGAAATATAATGTATCGGAGCTTCATTTGTCTTGCTTTGATACTAATACGAATGGGCTTCTGTTATATACTAAATTAGGATATAAACCCTATGAAATAGAGAAGTACATTAATAAGGAAAACGAAGTCTCGGCTTTAATAGAATTGAAAAAAGTGCTGTGATTCGAAATAAATCACTTATTTGATTCTGTTATCTCCTGAAAGTATGATAACTTAAAAAAATGCGAGAAGTATCTATGACTGACTATAACTTACAACGATTTTTAGATGCTCAGCGAGGGGATTATGAACAAGCCCTTGCAGAAGTTAGAAACGGGCGGAAATATTCCCATTGGATTTGGTATATATTTCCTCAACTGAAAGGATTGGGCATGAGTTATAATTCACAGTATTATGGTCTTAGCGGCAAAGAAGAGGCTGAAGCATATCTTGCCCATCCAATTTTGGGAGAAAGACTGCGTGAAATAACGTCTGTTTTTCTTCAATTGAAAAATAAAACGGCGCAGGAAGTTTTCGGTCCGTTAGATGCGGTGAAAGTATTGTCATGCATGACGCTTTTTAATGAAGTTGCTTCGGATGATTTGTTTCAGCAAGTGATCGACCGTTATTATCAGGGTAAAGTGGATGAGACAACAAAAAGAAAATTGGAATAATAACTAATACTAATTTATATGGGCTGTTTAATGAATCTATTATGGCTGTTGCTTGGTGGTATCTTTACCGCTGTCGAATACCTCATTTCGAGTTTATTGATGATGCTGACCATTATCGGCATTCCTTTTGGAATGCAAACATTGAAGTTGGCCGGACTTGCTTTATGGCCTTTCGGTAAAGAAGTCAGAAGTGGGAACCGTTCCGGTGGCTGCCTCTATATATTGATGAATATCCTGTGGATATTTCTGGGTGGCATTTGGATCTGTCTGTCACATTTGGTTTTCGGGGCTGTATTGTGCATTACCATTATCGGAATCCCTTTTGGATTGCAACACTTCAAGTTGGCAGCTTTGGCATTATCACCTTTTGGGAAAGACATTGTAACAGTGTAAGAGTAGTTGGGAGAGAATCTGCTTATAATTAAAAGTTATAATGCATAATTAGAAACTATTGGCGGGTCTTGATTGTTTACCGTACCTTTGCGCCCGGAAAACAATTAAAGATAAAAAGATATGATTTCAACAGCTACAAAAACTTTGCAGTCAAATAATAAAATGATTTATGTTGCACTGCTTTCCACTCTGACTTTTTTCCTGTTTTTAGACTATATTCCGGGATTGGAAGCATGGTCGGCTTGGGTAACTCCTCCGGTTGCTTTGTTCCTCGGACTTATTTTTGCATTAACTTGCGGACAAGCGCATCCAAAGTTTAATAAGAAAACATCGAAATATCTGTTGCAGTATTCAGTAGTAGGACTGGGATTCGGTATGAATCTTCATTCTGCTTTAGCTTCCGGTAAGGAAGGTATGGAATTTACGGTTATTTCAGTAATCGGAACATTGGTGATTGGCTGGTTCATCGGACGTAAGTTGTTTAAAATAGACCGGAATACAGCTTATCTTATCAGTTCGGGAACCGCTATCTGTGGCGGTAGTGCTATTGCAGCAGTGGGACCGGTGTTGAAAGCGAAGGACAGTGAAATGTCTGTGGCATTAGGTACAATCTTTATCTTGAACGCTATTGCACTTTTCATTTTCCCTGCCATTGGTCATGCATTGAATATGGATCAACAACAGTTCGGAACATGGGCAGCTATTGCCATTCATGATACCAGTTCTGTAGTAGGTGCGGGAGCTGCCTATGGAGAAGAAGCATTGAAAGTGGCTACTACTATCAAATTGACCCGTGCTCTTTGGATTATCCCGATGGCTTTTGCTACCTCATTTATATTCAAGAGCAAAGGACAAAAGATCAGTATTCCATGGTTTATCCTCTTTTTTGTATTGGCATTGGTGGTAAATACTTATTTGCTGGATGGAGTGCCACAATTAGGAGCAGCTATCAACGGTATTGCCCGTAAGACTTTGACGATAACTATGTTCTTTATCGGTGCTTCTCTTTCTATTGATGTTTTGAAAGCTGTTGGAATTAAACCTCTGATTCAAGGAATATTGCTTTGGGTAATTATCAGCTTGAGTACATTGGCATACATTTATTTTGTATAAGAGAGATAAAAGAGAGAATGATATAAAGAGAAAAAGGTGGGAGAATGATCGTAAACGACTTTCTCCCACCTTTATTTATTTAGCTTTCAGTTTACGGATAAGCAGATTCAAAGCGAATTATTTCTTCTTCAATTCTTCAAAAATCAGTCCTTCCAGTTCTTCTGCCAGTTCAGGATTATCCATAATGCATTGTTTAGCAGCATCACGTCCTTGTCCTAGCTTGGTGTCGTTGTAACTATACCATGAACCGCTCTTCTTGATGATCCCTAAGTCAGCACCCAAGTCGATGATTTCTCCGGAGTGGGAGATACCTTCACCGAACATGATGTCAAATTCAGCTTTGCGGAAAGGAGGCGCTACTTTGTTTTTCACTACTTTCACTTTGGTCAGTTTACCAAGAATCTCTTCACCATCTTTGATGGGTTGGCTGCCACGGATATCCAAACGTACAGAAGCATAAAACTTCAAAGCGTTACCACCGGTAGTTGTTTCCGGGTTACCGAACATAACACCGATCTTTTCACGCAACTGGTTAATGAAAATGCAAGTCGTACGTGTCTTACTTACTGCAGCTGTCAGCTTACGAAGTGCCTGAGACATCAAACGTGCCTGAAGACCTACCTTATTGTCACCCATGTCACCTTCGATTTCCGCTTTAGGAGTCAGTGCGGCTACAGAGTCGATAACGATGATGTCGATAGCAGAAGAACGGATCAGTTGTTCTGCAATTTCCAAAGCCTGTTCTCCATTGTCCGGTTGAGAGATATAAAGATCATCAATGTTCACTCCCAGCTTAGATGCATAGAAACGGTCGAAAGCGTGTTCGGCATCAATGAAAGCAGCGATACCGCCAGCCTTCTGCGCTTCAGCAATGGCATGAATAGCCAATGTCGTTTTACCGGATGATTCCGGGCCATAGATTTCGATAATTCTACCTCTTGGGTAACCTCCAACGCCAAGTGCCACGTTCAAGGCAATAGAACCTGTCGGGATCACTTCTACTTGTTCAACACTATTATCACCCATTTTCATGATAGAACCTTTACCGAAGCTCTTTTCTATCTTTTCCATGGCAGCCTGTAAGGCTTTTAGTTTTTCGCTTGATGCCATTTTATTATCTGTTTCAAAATTAAGTTCATCTTTCTTTGCCATACCTTATCTAATATAATTAATGGAGTTATTGATTTAAAATCTGTGAGGCATGTTCCTTGGTCTTCACTTCTTTAGGAGTGATAATCCGTTCTACGATTCCCTCTTCATTAATCAGGAAAGTAGTGCGGAAAGTACCCATGTAAGCACGTCCGTACAGTTTCTTTTCTCCCCATACGCCAAACTCTTCCACTAACTTTTTGTCAGTGTCAGCAATCAGGGTAAAAGGAAGATTGTTCTTTTCGATAAATTTCTGGTGCGACTTTTCATTGTCTACGCTGACACCGATTACTTCATAGCCGGCTTTACGTAGTTCGGAATAGTTGTCGCGTAGATTACACGCTTGTGCGGTGCAACCCGATGTACTGTCCTTCGGGTAGAAGTACAACACAATCTTTTTTCCTTTATAAGCACTTAAACGGATTTCTTCGCCTTTTTCATTGATGCCTAAGATTTCCGGTGCTTTATCTCCTACGTTTATCATAACTATCTTTTTAATGAACAGGTCTACTCTTATAATTCCAGATTTTTGTCGAACTCTTCATGCCAGGGAAGACCTTGCTTATTGAGTTGTTCCATAAACGGATCCGGATTGAACTCTTCTACGTTGTTTACACCCGGGCGTTTCCATTCACCTTTGAAGAACATCATGGCTCCGATCATTGCCGGAACTCCGGTGGTGTAGCTCACACCTTGCATACCAGTTTCCCGATAAGCTTCCTGATGGCTGCAGTTGTTGTATACATAATAAGTACGTTCCTTGCCATCTTTCAAACCGCGGATACGACAACCGATAGAGGTTTCTCCTTCGTAGTTTTCTCCTAAATCCTGCGGGTTAGGCAATACAGCTTTCAAGAATTGCAGCGGCACAATCTTCACTCCGTTGTAATCAACTTCGTCGATTCGTGCCATACCGATGTTTTGGATAACGCGTAAGTGAGTTAAATACTCTTGTCCGAAAGTCATCCAGAAACGTGCACGTTTGATGGTCGGGTAATGTTTCACCAATGACTCCAGTTCTTCGTGATAAAGAAGATAAGAATCACGGGGACCGATGTTCGGATATGTCAGGTCTTTATGGATTTCCAGCGGACCGGTAGTGACCCATTTGCCATTTTCATAATAGCGTCCGTTCTGCGTAATTTCGCGGATGTTGATTTCCGGATTGAAGTTCGTAGCAAATGCTTTATGATGGTTACCCGCATTACAGTCTACAATGTCCAGATATTGAATCTCATCAAAATAATGTTTAGCTGCATAAGCGGTATAGATGCCACTTACTCCCGGGTCGAATCCGCAACCGAGAATAGCTGTCAGACCTGCTTCTTTGAAGCGATCGTGGTAAGCCCACTGCCAACTGTATTCAAAGTGAGCTTCATCCTTCGGCTCGTAGTTAGCGGTGTCCAGATAGTTCACTCCAGCTTTCAGACAAGCTTCCATAATAGTCAGATCCTGATAAGGGAGAGCCACATTAATCACCATTTCCGGTTTGAAATCGTTGAATAAGGCTACCAGCTCATCTACATTGTCTGCATCAACTTTAGCTGTTTTTATATTGGGGTTACCTATTGCCTCGACGATTTTATCGCATTTCTCTTTCGTACGGCTGGCAATCATGATATCTGTAAATACATCGGCATTTTGTGCCACTTTGTGCGCAACGACAGTGCCAACACCGCCCGCACCAATAATAAGAACTCTACCCATTTCGTTAATTGCGAATTAAAATATTAAGAATATTGGAATTGTTAGCTTTGCAAATATACGTGATTATTTTCAGATAATCATTCGCAGCTACTCCTTTTTATTTGTAACGCTGCAAGGTTCCATTTTCAAAATCCAGTGTTTTGCCATTGTAGAACCAAGTTTCGAAACGATTGTCTTTTTTTAGCTCGATTTCTATCGGATCACCAATGGATAAACGACATTCCACTGTACTCATGCCCGTCTCCAGATCTCCCCGGGAGATAATCTGCCAACGATTTTCTGTGATACCCGGATATTTTTTATGTATATCTTCGAATCCGAAAAAGTCTTCGATATAATTTTCATTTCTGACGATAACATCATATTTCAGATCGGTTTCCAATTCATAGATTGCTCCGTCCTTGTCTTCTAATGAGAGAACAGCCAGACTGCCGGGAGGAGATAATCTAATATCTTTGATTTGCAGAACTGTATATCGGGGCAGGTGAACGCGTGATTCGGTCTGCTTGTCTTCAAAAGATATGATTCTTTTGGCTGGCAGCACCTTTTTAGGATAAACTGTCATTCCCATATATTTGTTTTTCAGGCTTTCGATAGTGCCCAGGCTCTTATTGGTGAAACTGAATGCATTTGAGAAATATTTCATTCTCTTTTCTCCTTGAAAATCATTCAGGTCCATGCCGGAGTTTGTTCGTGAGAGGGCAACTTCCAGATAATAAGAATGCCCCTGTGTATCTTTAAATACGATTTTTGCCGGATATGCCTGACTGCCGACTCCGATAGCGGTAATCGTTGCTTCCGTATTGACGGGAATGGCTATATCCCGGTAGCCGGAATAATTGTTGGCATCGTCTATCCGGACACTTTCTGCTTGTATATAGACTGTTTTTCCTACCAACAGCTCTTTTGCTGTATCCACATCTTTCAGATAGACCAATCCGTTGATACCGGCACGGGGAGCCTTTTCTGAGATTTCCTCCAGCCGCATATTCTTTATCTCATAATAATATTTTCCTCCCTCACATTCGAAGATGAAGCGGGTGGAGTAGTTAGTCCCGTTGGAGATATTTTGAGCTTTCTCTTCAGTTCCTGTGAAAGTGAGTATTTTATGTTTCAGCAGGCTGTTGTCTACCCCTTTCTCGGTGTCATAGCTGGAAAGGGTGGGAAGGAACATGCTCCGTGGAGATGGAACGAGCATAAATTTCATTCCGGGTGTCCATTTGCCCAGCGGTAGCAGCGGAAAATTACTCCTGATAAACTGTTCTTCTTGACCTACAGGGATTTCCTGTACGGAAGGAGTAGTGACGATATAATCGCTTTGAGCTGTGATAGGAGGCGTAACACAGCAGAATAGAATCAAAGACAGGACAATTATTCTCATATTTGTTTACTTTAGGTGAACTATGTAAATTGTTCGTTTGTTGTATATTTATTGGCAAATGTATATATTTTATGTTGCATTGGATATTATTTCCCAATCTTTTGATATCTTTGCCCCCGATTTTAACTTAAACGTTATAACAATATGAAGAAAGTATTTGTTTCAATTTGCATTGCTGGTGCAGCACTTGCAATGTCTTCGTGCCGTTCGGTTGAGAAGGCAATTCCCCTGTCATCTATCAATGGTGAATGGAATATCATAGAAGTCAATGGCTCGAAAATCACTCCGGGCGAAAGTAAATCCCTTCCTTTTATCGCTTTTGATACAGCAACCGGTCGTGTGTCCGGCAATAGCGGCTGTAATCGGATGATGGGTAGCTTCGATGTAAATGCGAAGCCGGGAAGTCTTGAACTTACAGGAATGGCTAGTACCCGGATGATGTGTCCGGATATGACTACTGAAAATAATGTATTGAATGCTTTTGCGCAAGTAAAAGGATATAAGAAGGCAGGTAAAGACAAAATGTATCTTTGCAATTCGTCCAACCGCCCGGTTGTCGTTCTACAAAAGAAGGAGGCTGATGTGAAACTTTCGGTTTTGAATGGAGAATGGAAAATTAAAGAAGTGAATGGTGAGGCAATTCCTTCCGGAATGGAAAAACAACCTTTCATTGCTTTTGATGTGAAGAAAAAGACAATTCATGGCAATGCCGGATGTAATCTGATTAATGGCGGTTTTGAAACCAGTACCAGTAATGCCAAATCTATTCTTTCCCGGGAGTAGCGAGCACAATGATGGCTTGTCCGGATATGGAAACAGAAGGTAAGGTGCTGAAAGCTATCAATGAGGTGAAGTCATTCGATGTGTTGTCCGGTGGTGGCATTGGCTTGTATGATGCAAATGGCGCATTGGTCATCGTGCTGGAAAAGTAATAAATAGATTATCTATATAATAGGATATGCCTGTGTCGCACATGATGACACAGGCATTTTTTTTTCTTTTCATCGAACCAGAGCCGTCTGCATTTGTTTAAAGAAACAGTTGCTGACTGGCTTTGAATATGACTATGTCAGCAGTGTCTATTTATTAAAACTGTCTTTTTGGCAGATATTATGTCATGCATTCGTATAATTTCCTTTTGGCACACGGTTTGCTTTTTAGTAAGCGTCCGTTCGCGACGAGGCTCGCTGATAAGAGCCGGAGAAACAACCGGACAAAAAGAAATCATAGAATAAATAATAAATAAAAAATAACGATCATGGGAAAAATTATTGGTATTGACTTAGGAACTACAAACTCTTGTGTTGCCGTATTCGAAGGTAACGAACCTGTAGTAATTGCAAACAGTGAAGGTAAACGTACGACTCCTTCTGTTGTCGCTTTCGTAGATGGCGGTGAACGTAAGGTAGGAGATCCTGCAAAACGTCAGGCTATTACGAATCCTACACGTACAATCTTCTCTATCAAACGTTTCATGGGTGAAACTTGGGATCAGGTGCAAAAAGAGGTGACTCGTGTTCCTTATAAAGTAGTGAAAGGTGACAATAACACTCCGCGTGTTGACATTGACGGACGTCTGTACACTCCGCAGGAAATCTCTGCTATGATTCTTCAGAAGATGAAGAAGACTGCTGAAGACTATCTTGGACAGGAAGTGACAGAAGCAGTTATCACCGTTCCTGCATATTTCTCCGACTCTCAACGTCAGGCTACTAAAGAAGCCGGACAGATTGCCGGTCTGGAAGTAAAACGTATTGTAAACGAACCGACAGCCGCTGCTCTTGCTTACGGTCTGGATAAGGCTCACAAAGATATGAAGATTGCTGTATTCGACCTTGGTGGTGGTACATTCGATATCTCTATCCTTGAATTTGGTGGTGGTGTGTTTGAAGTACTTTCTACAAATGGTGATACTCATCTGGGTGGCGATGACTTCGACCAGGTAATCATCAACTGGTTGGTACAGGAATTCAAGAATGACGAAGGTGCTGACCTGACTCAGGATCCGATGGCTTTGCAACGTCTGAAAGAAGCTGCAGAAAAAGCTAAGATTGAGCTTTCTTCTTCTACAAGTACAGAAATCAACTTGCCGTATATCATGCCGGTAGGTGGTGTGCCTAAGCACTTGGTGAAGACTTTGACTCGTGCAAAATTCGAATCTCTGGCTCACGAATTGATTCAGGCTTGTCTTGAACCATGTAAGAAAGCAATGAGCGATGCAGGTTTGAACAATGCTGATATTGATGAAGTAATCCTTGTTGGTGGTTCTTCCCGTATTCCGGCTGTTCAGAAGTTGGTAGAAGATTTCTTCGGCAAGACTCCTTCTAAAGGTGTGAATCCGGATGAAGTGGTAGCTATTGGTGCTGCTGTACAGGGTGCTGTTTTGACAGATGAAATCAAAGGTGTAGTATTGTTGGATGTTACTCCGTTGTCAATGGGTATCGAAACACTGGGTGGTGTAATGACTAAGTTGATCGACGCTAACACTACCATCCCGGCTCGCAAGAGTGAAACATTCTCTACTGCTGCCGATAACCAGACGGAAGTTACTATCCACGTATTACAGGGAGAACGTCCGATGGCTGCGCAGAACAAATCAATCGGTCAGTTCAACTTGACAGGTATTGCTCCGGCTCGCCGTGGTGTTCCTCAAATTGAGGTTACATTCGATATCGATGCCAACGGTATCCTGAAAGTATCTGCAAAAGATAAGGCTACTGGTAAAGAACAGGCTATCCGTATCGAAGCATCCAGCGGTTTGAGCAAGGAAGAAATCGAAAAGATGAAGGCTGAAGCTGAAGCTAATGCTGAAGCAGATAAGAAAGAACGTGAAAAGATCGACAAGCTGAACCAGGCTGACAGCGTAATCTTCTCTACTGAAAATCAGTTGAAGGAATTGGGTGATAAGTTGCCTGCTGACAAGAAAGCTCCGATTGAAGCTGCTTTGCAGAAATTGAAAGATGCTCACAAGGCACAGGATTTGGCTGCTATTGATACTGCTATGGCAGAAATCAATACTGCTTTCCAGGCTGCAAGTGCTGAAATGTATGCACAGAGCGGTGCACAAGGTGGAGCACAGGCTGGTCCTGATATGAACGGTGGTGCTGGCCAGCAAGATAACAGCAAGCACGGAGATAACGTTCAGGATGCTGACTTCGAGGAAGTGAAATAATTCCGATAAGGAAACAGATAATAAACAGTAAACAAAAGCGTGCAGCTCAATGAGTTGCACGCTTTTTACGTTTAGGAGTCGGAGAGATTGAGATAATGTTTTTGGCATCCTTTCCAACCGCTATTTGGAATCAATGGTTTAGTGAAGTGGGAAATACACTTATTGTGTTAAAAAAAGGCGGCAAAATTTATGGTTCAACCGAGTAACTTCATTACATTTGCGTTATGTATGCAATTATGGCAGATTTGAATCGCATTAAAGTAGTTTTGGAGATTGATGTGCGAGAACTGATAAATAAATCGAAAGAATAAAAGAACAATATGGCAATGAAGATAAATAGCCCTTATACGGCTGCAATTACGGGTGGAGGTTTTTTACTTAATGAGACGCTTGCTCTGCTTCCTCTCTTGCAAAGTGAAGATCGAGAAGAACTTCTCAAAGATGAACGATTGAACAACCGCGTACTGCTGATTAATGCTGAAACATCGAGGAAAAGAGCTATTGCAGAGATTAGCCGCCGTTATGATGTGATGCCTCCTGCTTTTTGGCAGGACTTCTTGGTGATGACTTCGGTAGAACAGCCCATCGCCCTCTTCTTTGTGTTGTTGAAAACGTACAAAATACTCTTTGACTTTCATGTAAACGTAACGATACGTCGTTGGAACAGCGTTGCTAAGTCTGTAAACAACGATGATATCCTCATGGAATTTAATGAGATTTCAGCTCGTGATGCGTTTGTTGATTCATGGAGTGAAGCAACGAAGAACAAAGTGATTAGTGCTTATTTATCAATTTTGCGAAAGATAGGAATGCTCAACAGGGATTACCAACTACAAGTGCCCTATTGTACCAATTATCCGTACTATTTGCAGATTGGCGAACCTTGGTTTCTGGAAGCATGTTTGTTGCAGCCCTATCAAATTGAAAAGATTAAAAACAGTTTGCTATGACGATAAAAGAACTGGATGATAAACTTAATAGTCCCGGATTTCAGGATACAGAAAACGGCGACTTATTCTATAACTTCTTCATCTACCAATATCCGGCAGAGAAGGAATATGATATCCGTAAGCAGATACAGGAGTTTAAACAAAACCTTATCCGTCCTACGAATTATGTGGATGTGCTCACGCTCGACTTGTTTGAAGAGTTCTGTAACTACCTCAATGGACAAAAGTTTCTCAAGTTCGACTCCATGCTGCAATATTTGCTCGAGAAAGAACAGGAGCAGCCCGATACGAGCGATAAGATTTTTAGCACATTGGAGCGTCATGCCCATAGTGAGAAGTTCGTGAAATATCTGCATGAACGGATCGTGGCGCATATCACGATTGATGATGAATACCGTCGCCCATACGTGTTTATGTATGGCATCGGCACCATGTATCCTTATCTACGTGCCAATGAACTTTTGGCAAAGTACGAGGATTACAATGAGACCGGACGCTATAAAATCATTCTCTTTTATCCCGGACATCGGGAACAAAATTCATTCAAACTCTTTGATACCTTAAATGACCATCATACTTATCGTGCAACCCTTTTAATAAACGAATAAAACGATGCAACTACAAGACCTGTATATCAAATCCATTAATCGTCCGGTCAATCCGGCAGTTTCCGCTACCAAGTTCGATAAAGATACCATTGATATTGAAATCAAGGAATACGTTTTTACCGATGAAATCCTCAATGGACTTTATCGCATTCTGAATGCTATTAAGAACAACAAGCCTTATGATCATGTAGGTATTTGGATTGATGGCTACTACGGTTCGGGTAAATCTCACTTCTTAAAGTACCTCGACTACTGTATCACTCCCGAAACCCGCGATGTAGCCTTAGAGCGTTTACTTGATGCTGTGAAAGAAATTGATCCTTTTGATGGTAAGCATAACCTTCAGTTTGAGTTTTCACAGATTCAAGATATTGCTTCGTGGCTCAAGATTGCAACTATCGATACCTGCATCTTCAACCTAGAAACTTCCTACAATGCGGCTACCGACAAGAAGAAGGCCTTCTTGCAGGTATTTTGGGATGAGTTTAATGGCAAACGTGGACTGAACAAGTTTAATCTCACCTTAGCACAGCTTTTGGAAAAACCGCTGATGGAGCGTGGGCTGTTGGAACAATTTAAGGAGGTAATTGCCGAGATGGGTGGCGATTGGAATAATCCTAGCGAGGCTGCCGATTTGGTGGATCAAGCCTTGGAGATGGTTGTAGATGCCGCTACCAAACTTAATCCACAGTTTGACCGCAACTCCCTTTACAACCATATCGACAAGCGTGACTATGCCATCAGCATCGAACGCTTCGGCATGGAACTGGCAGACTATATCAAGGACAAAGGCGAAGATTATCGTTTGATATTGCTTGCCGATGAGGTGAGCCAGTTTATCAATAAGGAACGCGACCGTTACTTGAATCTGCAAGAGATTATCACTAAACTCTCTGAATCCTGCCACAATCAGGTGTGGGTGGCTTGTACAGCCCAACAGGACCTCAGCGAGATTATGGACGACTGTAATATTGGTGAAGAAAAGGACAAGGAAGGAAAGATTAAAGGTCGTTTTGAAGTGAAAGTATCACTCAAAGGCACGCAGCCCGAAGTGATTACACAGAAGCGTATCTTGGAAAAGAAGCCGGAGGTGAAAACCGACTTAGCTGCCATGTACGAGCAGCAGCAAGGAGCCTTCAGTCTCCAGTTTAAGTTACCAAATGCGTATAAGAGTTACGATACGGAGACTGACTTTATCGACTTCTACCCCTTTGTTCCTTATCAGTTTAAGCTTATCATGCAGGTGTTCGACTCTTTCCTTGCTTTGGGGTATGTGGCTAAGGAGGTGAAAGGTAACGAACGAAGCATCATCAAGGTGATTCACGCTACGGCTAAGGCTTCCAACAATGCTCAGGCCGAAGTAGGTAAGTTCGTTTCGTTTGATGAACTTTACAACAATATGTTCGAGGAGGGTTTGCAGGCCCGTGGACAGAAGGCTGTGGATAATGCTATCCGCATTGCCCGTACCTATGCTGACCCGAAATTGGCTGTACGTGTAGCCAATGTCCTCTTTATGGTTTGCAATATTTCGCAAACTGACCAACTAGTTTTCCCGGCAACGCTCGACAATATCACCACGTTGCTGATTAACGATATGACCACGCCTCGCCTCAATCTGAAGAATGAGGTAGAAAAGGTGGTCGATTTCCTTTGCGACAACAACATCATCCGTCGTGAACAAGGCCGTCAGGGTGCACCCGACTTCTTCTCGTTCTATAGCGAAGAGGAAATGAAGGTAGCCGAGTTGATTAAAAGTCAGACTGCTGATAACAACCTACAAGCCGGTGAGCTGAAAGAAATCTTCAATCGCTACTTGAAAGGATTGAAGAACAAGGAACAATATAAAACTCGTTCGTTTGCCGTGGGAATGACCATCAATCAGCGCAACTACCTCAGTAATAATCCCGATGTAGTGCTGGAATTTATGATGGATGACGACTATGATACACCTGAACAACTTGCTCTGCAAAACCAGACCAATCGGTTGGTGTATTATGTGGGGCCACAGTTCCGTGCCAATGCTCGTTTGCGTAACAACTTCTATTGGTATTGCAAGGTGCAGAGCTATATGACCGCCAACCCTGCTACCAGCGACGAGAATGCTGCTGTGCGCGAAGAATTTAAAAAACGTGCCAGCGAAGTGATGACTGGCATTATTGAGAGAGAGTTCCAAAAGATTCTCGACACCTGTCCTCTAGTAAGTGGTCTCTCTGTGATTGATGATGTAGAGTTGGGTAATAAAAAAGGGAATGACCGCTACTTGGCTGCTATAGAGAAACACCTCTCCGGTATCTATACCAAAGCAGGACTGGTAGATTTACCGCAAATCCCCCCGAAACAGCGATAAACTCAAGACAGCTATCCTTCGTCCCGTGAATCCGGGTGATTACGAGGGATTAAATGACTCGCTTACCGAAGCAGAACATGAGGTGGAAATTTACCTCAACAAGCAATACGAGGAGTTGAATGTGGGTGATGTGGTAGCCAAGTTCTCTAAAGCTCCGTTCGGTTGGGATGGCATTTGTACTCTTTATGTAGTGAACGAACTCGTACGCCGGCATAGGCGTGACTATAGTTATAGCAATAATCCCAATGTGGAGGTGAGTATTGTAGCAAACCGTTTGCTGAGCGAAACCAACAAGTTTACCATTCGTCCGGCTATAACCATTTCGTCCGAGGTGATTAATGGTTTCATTGCCGCTTGGAAGAACATCTTTGGTGTGAGCGAATCTTTCTCCACTACCGATAGTACACAACTATTCCGTCTCAGTCGTGAGAAAGAGAATGTACGAAGTGTGGAGAATGTAGTAGCACGCTACAAGCTGCTCTACAAGGATATTGCCGCATACTCTTTCAGTGCACCGCTCGACGATATGGTGACCTTGCTCGAAGGTTGGCTTGCCGAGCGCGATCCGTTGAAGTATTTCCGTCGTGTGATTGATGAACAGCAGCAGGCGCGCACCCTCTTCGATACTTGTAAAGAAGTCGTGCAGTTTGTCCAGGATCAGATGGGCAATTATAAGGATGTGCTTCACTTTGTACGCGATAATCGGGATAATTTTAGCTTCGTACCTGTAGAGCTTCACGAGGCAGTTACGCAGTTGATGGGAATAGAGAATGCAACATGGCCTATCGGTATACGTACTTATATGAAGCTTCGCAACACCCTTGCCGGAGCCATCGATGCTAAGCGAACAGAACTTCGCAAACAAATTTCTGAAGAATATGCCAAAACGTATGCCCAGTTGGAGCAAGGCTGCAAGGAAAACGAGGTATCGACTTCTATTCTTTCAGATCAAGAGGTTATAGTAAAACTCAAAACACAATCGGATAGCATTCCTGTGTTGCAGACCAACCTCGATACCAATGCATTCTTTGCAGAGCAAACGGCGAAGATATTGGCTGCAAAACCGAAGCCTAAACCTATGGTTGGTGATGACAAAAACAAGAAGGAAGAAACTTTCGATAAAAAGTATCCTACACAGGTAGCTTTAAGCACTCGTACTACTTTACCTATTGGCTCAGAGGCTGATGTGGATAAGTATTTGGCACAACTCAAGAAGCAGCTAATGGCACATATTGACAAAGGCGAGACGGTAATGATTATCAAATAATGAAATGAAGGAATGAGATAGATGGATACTAATAGATTAAAGAAATTTGCTATTGAAGCACGCAATATACTAAAGGCGGGTATTGCCGCCAAACTCACCAGCTTGGGCTTCGACAACAAAGGCGAAGTGGCTGAGAATTTACGTCCGCAACTCTTGCAGGGCGGTACGCTTTGGAACGGACGGACTCTTTCCGAAGGGTTCTTTCACCAATGGATGCGCCTCTATGAGGAGGTGCAGGCTAAGGGTGTGAACGAAGTATACGAGCAAGCAGCTTACACATGGTTTAATCGTCTGGTAGCCATTCGTATCTTACAGAAGAACGGACTTTGCGAACCGGTAAGTACATACGCCGACTCTGCACATACCCCGCAGATTGTAAACCAAGCCCGGCAAGGGCTCTTCCCACCAATGGAGGAGGCGAGCAAACGTCACCTCTTGGAACTCCTTGATGACGATACGAAAGTTACTGAACAATTTGCTGTGCTTTTGGTGGCATGGTGCCATGCCAACCCTATCCTGCAACGCTGCTTTGGCACTATGGAGGACTATACTGAACTGTTGCTTCCCGCCAATATTTTGGCGGAGAATGGTTTTATCGACCTCTTGAACCACACCGGGTTTATAACCGATGAGGAGTTTCGTTCGCCCGAACTGATTGGTTGGCTTTATCAGTTCTACATCAGTGAGCGTAAGGATGAGGTGTTTGCCAAGAAAGGTAAGTTTGAGGCTGATGAGATTCCTGCCGCCACACAGATTTTTACGCCTAACTGGATTGTGAAGTACATGGTGCAGAATACGGTGGGACGCATCTATCTTGATAACAATCCTTATACCACTTTGGCTTATAAGGAGAAGTGGCAATACCTCGTGGAGCCTGCAGAGCCGACTCCTGCTGAAGCTATTCTTCATTATAATGAACTGACCGATTTGAAAGTGGCTGATCTTGCTTGTGGTTCGGGACATATCCTTAATGAGTGCTTCGATTTACTCTATGATCTTTATATCACTGAAGGTTATACTCGTGTCGAAGCCATAACACATATCTTCCAAGATAACCTCACGGGTATCGATCTCGATCCTCGCGCACAACAACTTTCGCTCTTTGCATTGACGCTGAAGGCTTGCCAACGCGATCATAGCTTTGCAGATGCACATTGCTTGCCACGGGTGCTGACGATGCCGAAGGTACAATTGCCTTTGCCCACTGATACTCGATTAGCGGTTGAGATTGATGCAGTCAATACTTTGTTGAAGGATGCCGAGTCTTTAGGTAGCATCATGAAGTTTGACCTTACACCTGCTGCTCGTGAATGGGTGGCATCGCGGGCTGAAGAGAATGAAGCGGCAGCGTTGGTGATAGCGTTGACAGAGCAGTATGATGCTTTGGTGATGAATCCGCCGTATATGGGGGGAGGTAATATGAATGAGGTGTTGAGTAAATATGTGAAGAAGAATTATGAGGAGGCCAAAGCCGACCTTTTCTCTGTATTTATGGAGGTTGCCATTGAACAACTAAAAGTACACGGTCGTTATGGCATGATTAATATGCAGAGTTGGATGTTTCTTTCTTCGTTCGAGAAACTTCGCAAGACTTTGCTCGACCATTATCATATTGAGAATATGCTTCACCTTGGTCCTCGCACCTTCGATGAACTAAGTGGTGAAGTAGTTCAGAATACAGCTTTTGTAGTTGTAAAGCATAGTTCTAACCAAGGTGGAATGTATTTTCGTTTGGTGGATGGGAAGTGCTGTGCGGATAAGGAACAGATGTTCTTGCATGTTGCTGGGCAAGAAACAAAGATATACTATCCCAATGTGCCGCAGGCTAACTTTGAGAAGATTCCGGGATGCCCGATTGGATATTGGGTGAGTGAGAAGATAATTTCATCTTTTTCCAATGAAAAGCTTTCTAAATTTGTGGATTCGTCTGTTGGAATACAAACGGGTGACAATGATAGATTTCTTCACTTTTGGTGGGAAGTGGCATATACTACTATTGTTTTTAATATTTTGTCCAAAGATGAAACGTATCAGTTAAACAAATGGTTTCCATATAATAAAGGTGGTTCCTATAGAAAATGGAGTGGGAATGATGAGTATGTAATCAATTGGCGTA
This sequence comes from Bacteroides sp. BFG-637, assembly GCF_024793605.1. NCBI lineage: Bacteria > Pseudomonadati > Bacteroidota > Bacteroidia > Bacteroidales > Bacteroidaceae > Bacteroides > Bacteroides sp. BFG-637. The sequence goes on from NZ_JANUPD010000002.1 coordinate 3,707,698, forward strand.
ATGATGGTGAGGATATTATCAACAATAGCAAAGTTACAAGTCATCATTGTCAACAATACGCAGATAAACTGAAATTTAAACCAATGATAACATGGTCTAGAATATCTACGGCATCACCTTGTTTTAGATATAAATCCAATGGGTATTTGTCTGATATGGCAGGTTTTAGTCTTTATCCAACTAATGTTGAAACAATGAAATATATGCTAGGGCTTGTGAACTCTCCGTTATCAAAAAAATATCTTGAATTACTTGCACCTACATTAAATTATATGATTGGTCCCGTAACGTCAATACCGTACATTGAGATTGAAGAAACTGCAGCGATTGATAATAAGGTTCAGCAAAATGTTTTTATCAGCAAACTCGATTGGGACGCTCATGAAACTTCCTGGGATTTTCAACAGAACGAACTTATTTCCCTTATAAAATTCACAGAACAAGACCTTATAACAGAATCATTGACTGCTTTACGTAGTACTACTGCACATAGTGATGTAGGAGCACAGCAAGCAGACGAAAACCCTTGTGAAGTCAGATTGCAGGATTTGATGGAATGTTATCATCAGAAATGGAGTACCCTCTTTATGCAGCTTCACGCCAATGAAGAAGAACTTAATCGTCAGTTCATTGACATCTACGGTCTGCAAGATGAGCTTACTCCCGATGTGCCTTTGAATGAAATTACCATCTTGCAACAAGGTGAGGTGAGCATTGAGGACAATGTCGTGAAGTGGCACGATGAAGTAATATTGAAGCAACTCCTCAGTTACGCCGCTGGTGTATGGATGGGCCGCTACCGTCTTGATAAGCTGGGGCTGCATATCGCTCACTCCAATCCCATAACCGAAGAATTGGTTCCTTATACCTACTACGGTCACATCATCGAGATAGATGATGACGGCATTTTCCCCTTGATGGCCGCTGATAGTGCCTTCACCGATAATGCCTGCCTGCGCACCGCCCAGTTTGTGAGCGATGTGTTTGGCGCAGAATATCAGGTGGAGAACCTCAACTATATAGAACGCACCCTCGGCAAGACCATCGAGCAGTATTGGCAGAAGGAGTTTTGGAAAGATCATAAGAAGATGTATCAGAATCGCCCCATCTACTGGCTCTTTGCAAGCAAGAAAGGTACCTTCCAATGCATTGCCTACCTGCATCGCATGACGCCTTATACCCCAGAGCGCATTCGCAGTAAATACTTGCTGCCCTTTATTGAAACGTTGAATCGCAAGATTGCTGAACTCACTACTCGTGCTGCCGACCTTAGCACGGTTGAGCGCAAGAAGCTTGATACCCTGAACAAACAGCTCGAAGAGTGTCGCGAATACCACGACCGTTTGGCGGTAGTAGCCGAACAAGCCATTCCGCTTGATCTCGATGATGGTGTGGTGGTGAACTATGCAAAGTTGGGGGATGTTGTAGCAAAGTTGAAATAAAAACGTAAAATATGGAAGATAAGAAATATATTACTCAGAATCAATTAGATATTGATTTTGTAGAGAAAGAGGACATAAATGGTGAAATGGATGCTGATGTCATAACAAAGCCGTTTAATCCTAATGATATTGATGTAGATATTGCTACGGTCAATCTTGGTTCCGTTATAGAGCAGTTGGAGAATGAAGAAATAGAGCTCCAGCCGGATTTTCAGCGTGCGGCAGATGTTTGGGATAACACAAAGAAAAGTAGATTGATAGAATCCATATTATTAGGACTACCCTTGCCTTCTTTCTATTTTAGTGAGGATTCTGCAACTAAAAAGTTATCCGTGATTGATGGCTTGCAACGCCTGTGTGCTATTCGTGATTTTATACTAAAGGGCAAGGACAAAGAGGAGAATGACAATAAGCTTGAAGACGAGAATCCTTTGGTTTTACAAAACTTGCAATTTTTGAAAAACTTTGAAGGGAAAACTTATTCGGAGTTGGAACGCCCCGATGTAAGGCGTATAAAAGCATTAAAAATAACAATGAATATACTTCGTAAGGCCACACCAAATGAAGTGAAGTTCATTATATTCCAACGTGTAAACACCGCAGGAGAACCTTTGACTCAACAAGAAATGCGTCATGCCTTAAATCAAGGAGAAGCGGCTTCCTTTATAAAAGAGTTGGCAGAAATGGATTCTTTTGTAAAAGCGACCAAGCATTCGGTAAAAACCAAAAGAATGGAAGATCGTGATTTTGCCAATCGCTTTGTAGCATTCTTTATTGGTTATAGCGAATACAATGGAGAATTGGATGCTTTCTTAAATGATAAGATGGGTGAAGTGAACAGAATGAATCCGGAGCAGCGAGAATCCATACGGCAAGCTTTTGATAAGTCAATGAAATGCTGCTATAAAATTTTCGGTGATGATTCTTTTAGAAGAAGACTCAACGAGAATGATTCCAGAAAACCTATTTCTAAAGCTGTATATGATACGCTGAGCGTAAATATAGCCTGGTTGACAAATGAAGAAAGGTGTAAGTTAATGGCCAATGCGGATATATTCAAAGAGGGAATGATGGAGCTATTTAACGATAAATCATTTAACTCTGCAATTACTACAGGTACAGGTCAAAAATATAGAGTTGAGTTACGTTTTACACGGGTAAAAGAATTAATCAGAAAAATAATTGAATCATGATTACGAACTTAAACATCAATAACTTCAAGCTGCATAAACAAACACAGCTTGATATAAAGGGACTGACTATTTTAACAGGAATGAACGGGATGGGAAAATCAACTGTTATACAGTCGTTGATTTTATTACGTCAGTCGTTTATGATGAATGACTTGGATGCTGGTCTCAATTTAAAAGGAGATTTGTGTGATGCTGGAATATCAGGAGAGTTGGCTTGTCAATCATCTGATGAGCATTCATTAAAGATTGAATTGAAGTTCTCGCAGCAGGATGATTTGACGTATGTTTTTAATTATCCGGATAATATAATGGATACGTTGCTGCCAAGTGTAAAAGGCAATATAGTAGATAAGAATATTCTATCAAAGTATTCATTATTCAATGAATATTTCCAGTATTTGAGTGCCTTCCGGTTTGGTCCTCAGAAAAGTTATAATCGAGATACCTCTTTAGTGGTAACAAAGAAACAGATTTCTAAAATTATGGGGCAGTGCGAATATGCTGTGCATTTTTTAGAGCAATATAAGAATACGGATATTCCTGTGAAGGAATTGGCTCTGATAGATAAAAATGATGTAACACCCGATTTAAGGTTGATTGTGCAAGTAGAACGATGGTTACGTATGATTTCTCCTAATATAAAAATTAATATTGAGCAATCGGGTGAAGATTTTAAATTGAAATACAAGTTCAATCGAGAAGAAAATACGATTACTGAAGATATAACTGCACTCAATACGGGCTTTGGTGTTACTTATGTGTTACCTATTTTAATAGCCATACTGAGTGCGCAGAAAGATGCTGTCATTCTTATAGAAAATCCGGAAGCTCATATTCATCCTAAAGGTCAGGCTATACTGATGGAACTGATGGCAAAAGCTGTTGCTAATGGTATCCAAATCATTTTAGAGTCACATAGTGACCATATCATTAATGGCAGCCTTGTAGCTGTGAGTAATGGGTTGATTACACCTGAACTCTTATCCATTTATTATTTCAACAGAGAAGAGCATCAGCATGTGGCTATTTCTCACCCATTAGAAATTTCAAAGAATGGTCATATCAAACGTCCTCCAAAAGGTTTCTTTGACCAGATAGACATTGATTTGAAAACTTTGACAGGATTCTAAAATGGAGCACAGTGAACTTTTTATAATATTCCCTTCTTATAAAGAGGTAGAAGAGAAACCGCATTATCTAAAATCCGTAGATGTGATGTCTATGGAAGATATCAGTAAAATAGTTAACTGTTTGGATGAAATGATTCATTTCTTTCAAAATGAGAATTATGATGGTTATTACGATGGAAAGAATGTACAGGCATTCCTTTTTCCATTTGAAATAGCCGAAGATTATTATCCGAATATAAAAACTCGTTTTCGTGTATTGATGGGGAGATGGGGCGAAAATTGGCGGAATGATAGAAAACAAAGCGATACTGAAAATTATTATTATTATCATACGGAAATAAAGGATGATACCCTCTGTGAATTGACAAAACGTAAAAAAGATTCAGCTGATGAAAGTACGTTTTTGTTGATAAATCATGAAGCATTTTCTTGCTCTGAAGACAGAATTAAAACAAAATGTGATGATGAGGACTTTGAAATTGAAGTTGGGAAAGCTGAAATAAAGTCTATAGCAGAATGGTTTGAAATCAATCGGATTCCCCAAAGAACATTTCATTTGAATCCTAAACATGGTGAATTTGGCAAAGGAGCACATCCTTCAAACAAAGGAGAAAAAGTATCTGTGTTAATGTGTAGCAAGGGTGAAGCTGGTATCTTGTTAAAAAAGGCGATAGGCGAAGATTTAAGAACATTATATTTTTATGATGCGAAATACAATCAATACATCGAATTCAAAAGAGAAAGCGAAAATGTTTACCATGCTTTTCATTTAGACAAGGAAGATGAGCAACTAATTCCTAATAATATCAAAGATGCGATTAAGAAACTATTTTAATAATAGTAATTTAGAGTATCTTAAACGTATAAAAAAGGAGACGATGACAATAAAAGACATACTGAAACTCAGAGACCTCGGCGAAGTGAGCAAGGTGCAGTTCAAAGAACGTATCTTGGATAAATATGATATAGGCTGTGAGCTGGTTGGCATGAGTAATGCTCGCGGAGGGCAACTTGTCATTGGTATTAACGACAAGACAGGAGCTTTTAATCCGTTGTCGTATGCCGAAGTGCAGGAAACCACCAATCTTCTGAGCAATATGGCTTCGGAGAATGTGGTGCCCAATATCCTACTTGAGATAGATACGGTCAGCGTTGAAGGCGGCAGTGTAGTGATAGCTACTATTAAGGAAGGAATTAACAAGCCCTACCATGACAATAAAGGTATCGTGTGGATGAAAAATGGAGCGGATAAGCGTAAGGTTTTTGATAATGCGGAGTTGGCGGAGATGATGACCGAGTGCGGTAGTTTTACTCCCGATGAAGCCGCCGTTAGAGATGCCACGTTGGATGATTTGGATGAAGACACTATCAAGCAGTTCCTGCAAAACCGTTTTGCTATGGTATTGGAGAAAAAAGGAATGATTGGCGATGCTTTGCAGGAAGCGTCACTTGATGAGATAGCCAATGCGATTGCCAAAGGACATGATCTTAATAAACTGATGCGCAACTTGCGTTTTATCCGTCCGGATGGGAGCCTTACAGTGGCTGCCATATTACTGTTTGGTAAGTACACCCAGCGTTGGTTACCTGTGATGACAGCAAAGTGTATCAGCTATGTCGGTAACTCTATTGGAGGCAAGGTCTTTCGAGACAAGGTGAACGATGCAATAATGGAAGGAAATCTTCTGCACCAATTTGAGACCATTATGTCTTTCTTCACTCGCAACCTCAAGAATGTACAAGTGGAAAAAGAGTTCAATTCATTGGGCGAGCTTGAGATTCCATACGTGAGCCTGATGGAGTTTGTAGTAAATGCACTGGTCCATCGTTCGCTGAATTGGAAAGTTCCCATACGTATCTTTATCTTTGATAACAGAGTGGAAATTCACAGTCCGGGCACGTTGCCTAACGGCTTGCAAGTAGAAGATATTACCAATGGCACCTCGATGCCCCGTAACAACTTCCTTTTTAGCAATGTCTATCTTCTTCCCTATACAGGTGCAGGTAGTGGTATTCAACGTGCCTTGGAGGAAGGAGTGCAAGTAGAGTTTACGAATGATGAACGGATACATGAGTTTCTAACTACCATAAAGAGGAACAAAGACTTGGATAGTAATCTAGCTGACTCTGACACTACCCCTAACACTTTTTCAGAGCAATCAGACATAACCCCTAACACTTTCGATGAATGCCCTAACACTTTTTCGGAGCACTTAGACATTACCCCTAACACTTCTGATGAATGCCCTAACACTTTTTCGGAGCACTTAGACATTACCCCTAACACTTCTGATGAATGCCCTAACACTCATCAGATGAAACTTACCAATAAACAAAAGGATATAGTAAACTTTTGTAGTGTACCGAGAAGTAGTCGGGAGATACTTGAGAGGGTAGGAGTGAAATATCATAATAGTAATATCAAAAGATATGTTACTGAATTAGTAGATGCAGGGTATTTGGAGCGAACCATTCCCGATAACCCTTTTGATATGAATCAAAAGTATAAAAAGAAGCAATCATTATGACTCAAGAAAGAATATACAGTTATTTTCAGCGTAACCCACAGTTGCATGTGCTTTTCATCTTCGACAAGGCGAATATCATTATGAATGATTTGGCAGACTGTTCGTGGGAAACTGAATATATCTATAAAGTATTTGATGGAGCTTGGTTCAACACTAAATACAACATTGAATACGCATGGAAAGAGAAACGTGTGGTATTACTCTTCCCGTTAGGCACCTATCCCATAAGTGAGGAACAGCAGCTCAGATTCCCTCTTATGGACATGTTGAAAGCTAACATGGAATATAAAGAGGAAGATTATGCCGCGTTCATGCAACAATATAAACTTCCAGAGAAATATCGAGGCTTTATCAGCCGCCATATCGGTGAATTGATGTCGAATAAGATAAATGCAATGCTGAAAGACCGGTTTACGCCGGAAGCATTCAGTGAGGATGTAGTGCTTTGTGGTTTTATTTCTTCTTATCTGGGTGAAAAGAGACTCTTGGAATGGGAAAACATTATCATAAGAATGTTCATACTCGGATTGGATTCAGAAAATAAGAAACGGTTGGATTTCTATCATAAGTTGGAGCGAAACAAGGATGCCAAGACAGCGGTTGATGAGCGTTTGACTAAGATATTTGGATTCAGTTACAAACCCAACCAAGAGGCGAAGGTGAAAGAGTTGGTGGAGAGTTTGAAGTATAATAGCATCACCCAACTTCTTGATGTGATTGCCGATGATCCCTACAAGGCTTACAAAATAAAGAGCAGTATAGCACTTGAACAAATGAATCGTATCTATGAACTGGGCACACATGACCGGGAGTTTGTAGATAAATTCATGAAAGTGATGAAAGAGTTAGGTGCTGATATTCGTGAAAGGGAGCTGACTACCATTTATGGTATGGATGCCTCCTTCTATTACTTGACGGAAGAATTAGGTTGGCCTATATTGCAAGAAATTGCCGGTAGCAAACTCGTGACAGAACCTGCAGAAATGCAAGAACGTTTGCGCTTGCTTTCCCAAAAACTTCCTGCCGATAGTGTGCTTCAACAAGCTATAAGCTTCTTGATGCAAATGGCCTTCTATTATGAAATGGTAAGAGGACTGGGCAGCTTGAAGTTGAATACTCCGGAAGCTTATGTGCAACTCTATACGAACGACTTGTATAGGCTTGACACCTTCTATCGTTGTGCATTGGAAGAATATCATGAATTGTTGTCAAAGGATGTTCCTATACTTACTTGTTTGAATGGACTGAAACAACAGTTTGATGGAGAGTATGCACGTATGGTCAATGTCTTCAATCTGGAATGGATGACCTGTGTGATAGAAAAAGGGAACTACTTTAACGACCTGTCGTTGAAAAAACAAGAGGATTTTTATGCAAATGAATGTGTCAGCAACAGTAAGCAGGTAGTAATCATCTCTGATGCACTACGCTATGAAGTGGCGGCGGAACTAATGCAAGAACTGGCTAAAGAGAAACATATAGCGAAACTATCTGCTTATCGGGCAATGCTGCCTACTGAAACCAAATACTGCAAGCCGGTTCTTCTGCCTCATACTTCGTTGATATGGAAGAATAAAGAAATGCTGGTAGATGGCATAGTATTAGATACGTTAGAGAGTCGATCGGCACAGGTGGACAAATACAAAGAAGAGGCTTGTTGCGTGGACTACGAAACAATTATAAAAGCAGATCAAAAGACAGCACGTGAACTATTTAAACGTCCGTTAGTCTATATTTTTCATGATACAATTGACGCTGCTAGTCATGGGGCTGGATCCGGAGATGTAATTGCGGCATGTCGCAAGGCTATTGAACAGCTCGCTGTGCTGATTCGTCGTCTTCATGCCTCTTGGAATGTGACGAATGTTGTGCTGACAGCCGACCATGGTTTTCTCTACAATGACGTGGAATTTGCAGAGAAGGATAAACATGCGGTGACGGTTGCGGGTATTATCGAGAAGAAAACGCGTTACTACGTGAGTGATCAAGTTAGCGCGCAAGAAGGGGTGGTGACAGTGCCATTGGACAAAGTATCGGGTATGAAAGCCGAGACTCCTATATATATAGGAGTACCTATGGGTACCAACCGTTTGGCTGCTTCTGGTGGATACAGCTTTGCCCATGGCGGAGCGACCTTGCAGGAAATGCTTATTCCCGTGATTCATAGTTCGCAGAAACGCTCTGATAAGACTAATAAAGTGGGTGTGGCATTGGTTGATCACAACCTCGTGATGGTAAGCAGTAGATTGAAATTTCAATTGATACAAAGCGAAGCGGTTTCCATGACGGTAGTTGAACGTAAGGTCGTTTGTCAAGTGTATCAAGGCGATACACCCGTAACCGGAAAGCAAACCATTATGCTTGACAGTGCTGATACGATCAATTTGAATAATAGAGTATACGAGGTTGTGCTGACCTTGAATCATTCAGTACATTCAGGTATGCTACAACTACGTGTGTATGATGAAGAAGACTGTTTGAATCCACTTATTCGTGAAGTGGTGAAGAATAATACAATGATAGAACAAGACTTTTAAGTATTAGTGATTAAGTTTTTTGATATGACACTACAACAGAAAATAATGAATGCTTTCATAGGTAAAGTGGTTCGTAAAGATTTGGCTTTTCTTGTAAAGGGAGGGCTCCCTGTACCTACATACGTATTGGAGTATCTGCTTGGGCAGTATTGCGCCTGTGATGACGAAGCAACCATAGAAGAAGGCTTGGAAAAAGTGAGACAAGTGATTCAAAACAATTATGTGCATCGCGCGGAGTCAGAAGTCATTAAGGGTAAAATCCGTGAGCAGGGTCGCCATCGTATCATTGATAAGGTGACTGTTACTCTCAATGAAAAAGCGGACGAATACCAAGCTCATTTTGCTAACTTAGGTCTTACTAATGTGCCTATTGGCACTCAATATGTGACAAACAATCCCAAGCTCTTATCAGGAAATGGTGTTTGGTGTATCGTCACTATTGGCTATATATCAGGCGAAGATATTAAAGTGCGCTGGGAAATTCAAACCCTGAAGCCTGTACAAATATCCAATGTAGATGTTCAAGATTATATAGATAAACGCAAGAACTTTACCACGGAGGAGTGGTTGGACTTCATGATGCATACCGTTGGGTTGAACCCCGACACCTTAAATCGTCGTGAGAAATTCATTTCGTTAGCTCGTCTGCTCCCTCACGTTGAGAATAATTTTAACTTTATGGAGCTGGGGCCTAAAGGCACTGGCAAGAGCCATGTCTTTCAGGAGCTGTCACCATACGGTGTTTTAGTGAGTGGTGGTGATGTGACCAGTCCTCGTCTGTTTGTTAAAATGAGCGGTAATAAAGAGATTTTAGGACTGGTGGGCTACTGGGATGTAGTGGCTTGGGACGAATTTGAGCAGCAAAAAGGTCGCGCCATAGATGCGGTATTGATTGATACCATGCAAAATTATCTGGCCAATAAATCATTCAATCGTGGTAAGGGTACGCATGAGGCTTCCGCTTCTATTTGCTTTGTGGGTAACACGAAGCATACGGTTCCTTATATGCTAAAGAATAGCCATCTTTTTGAATCAATTCCTACCTCGTTTATCAAGGGGGCTTTTTTAGATCGTATCCACCTCTACAACCCGGGTTGGGAGATTAGGATGCTGAAGAAAGATAGCTTCTCAAAAGGATACGGTCTGATTACCGATTACATAGCAGCCATTATGCACGAACTGCGCAATAAAGATTTGACAGCATTATTGAAGGATTATGCTAAGTTTGATGGTTCCCTTTCTGAACGTGATCACTTGGCTATTCGGAAAACATTTTCCGGCATGGTGAAGTTGATTTATCCGGATGGTAACATGACGGACGAAGAGGCATTTGAGTTGATAGACTTTGCTGCCGAAAGCCGAAAGCGCGTCAAAGATCAGTTGTATATCGTGGATGAGACGTTTAATGCAGAGCCTGCTAAGTTCAGATATGTACGTGAGAAGGATGGTGTAGAGATTAGTGTGGAGACTTTGGAGAAGGTGAGCAATGAAGGAACTGAAACAACAATACAAGTAGAGCCTTCTTCAGAACGGCAGTCTCGCAAAAGATTCATTTCTTTGCAGGAAAAGAATCTGTTCTTCCGTCTGGGACAGACCGGTGTCACTTATCAGTCTCTCTTCGCCGAATATCTCAAGGATGCAACTGAAATTACGATTGAAGACCCGTTCATCCGAACGAGTTGGCAAGTAAAGAATCTCATGGAGTTTCTGACGATGCTCATTGATACCCGCGACGTAGACGACCTTAAAGTGCATCTGGTGACCAATGAGGAAGAAGATAAGTTACCTGATCTCATAGATAAACTGGATGACATAAAAGACGATATGATTGGCTATGGCATTGAGTTTGATTATAACTTCCGTGAATTTCACGATCGTTGTATCAAGACCGACAATGGTTGGGTAATTTCAATGGGGCGTGGACTTGATATATACGAGAAATATAGTCCGTATTCTGTTGCAGCCACTCGGCCGGATAAACGTAAATGCAAAGAGTTTATGGTTACATTCACTAAGGATAAATAGATAAATATGAGTAAACTAAGTAAGTCTTTCTATTCTTCCACTGGCATTATCTAGACTTACAAAGAAAGAACCAAATCTGCTAAAAGAACGGCTGTTTCTGATTCATTTTTTGGTGCATCTTTGGGCTTCCATGCTACAATGAACCGTACAGATGCGGATTTCACCTTATAACCTCTTTCTTCCCACTCTGATAATGTGTCTTGCATTTTTAATGATAACCTTGCTACAGGTTTATTAGTTGATGAGCTATACAAAAAGAAATCATTATAATTCAAAGAATCTCCACCTCTTAATGCTAAAACTTCCTGCTTACGTTCTTTGAAGAATCCTAGATAGACATCTTTATGAGAGAGTTGTAGTACAATTTCTTCGGGCATGTCATACTGTCGTTGGTCGACAAAATATCGGTCTGTACTTAAACGATTAAAGCAGTCACCGTTCGTATGTATAAACAGCCGGTTTTTCGCACGAGTTATTCCTACATAGTATTTGCGCATCAGATAGGCATCTTTTGAATAATTATCAGATACTAGTATATACACGTCGTCAAACTCTCTACCCTTGGCTTTATGAATGGTTGATACCACTACTTCTGCTCCTGAAACATCACAAAAGTCTTCCACCGATGATTCAAATACAAACTCTTTGAAGTCACAGAGGTATTTTGCTTTGTTGGTTTGTTCAAACTGCTCTACACAACGCTTTACATATGTCAGACTTAGACTACCATCATAAGCAGAAAAGGTTGCATGTTTGGCTTCCTCCCATAATTCTTCTGGAATTAGAGGCGTTTTTGCTCGTTTGTCTATGTACCGCAAGAGATACCTTATTTCGGCCATATTCCAGAAGCGCAAACCGTCCATCGACTGTATTAATTTGCTATTTATGCCATGTTTCCGCAAAAGAGCCATCAGGATAACAGCCTCTTCGTTTGTTTGGGTGAGTACACACGAAGTACCTTTGTCTTTATGTTGAAGTAATTTTTCAACGAGCGGCTGATACATATACTTTGATTGATGGCGTGTTACTTCGACCCAACCCTCTTCTTTTCTCATGGAGATAATTGGCGTACTTTTTATTCTTTTATCAATGGTTCTCAAGAATCCGTTGGCAAAATTCACCGGATGGTGTGCACTGCGGTAATTTTCGGTCATCTCGACAAATTTACTTCCGCTTTCTTGTGTTAGTCGGTACATATAGTCGGAATCAGATCCACGGAATTCATAGATGTTTTGGTCATCATCTCCCACTGCTATCACACGCATTTCCTCGTTGTTGGCCATCAAAGCCCTTAACAGTGTATATTCTTCGACTCCCATATCCTGAGCTTCGTCTATGACCAGTACCGTCTTGCCTATTTTGTTTGGCTCTACTTCTCCTTGACAGATCATTTCGGCTGCTTTTGCAACGACACTTTTTGCATCTTCAAGATTTCCTATCCGCCCCAAAAGGTCGAAACAATAGGAGTGGAATGTCTTTATTTCAATAAAATGGGCTGCATTGCCTATCAATTCCATGAGTCTCTGTTTGAATTCAGTAGCCGCTGCCCTTGAAAATGTCAACATCAGAAGTTGCTCGTGTTTTACGTCTTCAAGTAGCAGAAGTGAAGCAAGTTTGTGAACCAATACTCGTGTTTTTCCGCTGCCTGGTCCGGCTGCAACCACAATGCAACGTGAATCCTTATCGGAAATAATCTCCATTTGACGTTTGGATAGCTGCCCGAACAATTGCTTGTATTTCTGTGGCGTCAAGTTACGTTGTATTTCGCTTACTCTGTCCCCTTTGAAGTATTTTGTGACAAACTTCCTGTAATCCATTTGGAAATAGTCTTGAACATATCGTAAGGCTGCGTTGTAATCCCTCACCATCAGATTGGCATATTCGCCCACAATATGTACTTGCTGAATCTTCTGCTTGTAGAATTCGTTGAGCATCCGGTAATCATCCTGCTTGTATCTTGATTTGTTATCCTTTATTCTTTGGATATTCATGGCGTTATAAAGAACCAAGAAGCCGCCTTCAAGTTTTAGTGCACCGATTTTTGATAAGTACAGAAGTGCTTCTTCCACGTCTTCCAATTGAATGTCATCAAGTCCGCTGAAAAGGGATTGGGGCCTTGATTTTATTTGATTCAGAAGTTCTACTATAGAGAATTGGATAGCCTTATTGGGTGAATTTTCCTTTTCCGTATCTGAGGCGATCCTGTATAGCCATTCTATGGCGAAACGACTTATTTCCAATCGTTTTTCAAAACGCTTGATGGTTGATTCCAAGTCTGTCTGACGACTTATTTCTATATTGCGAACCGCATCTTCTTTCTTGCGAGTATAGCCCTTGATAGTGAGGAAATAGAGTAGTGTCCGAATATCTTTTTCTTTGGATGTATTGATCCCGTTGTTTACTGCATTGTCATTCAATTGCTTGCATGATATTCGCAAAGACTCGTCAGGAATATGGCTGAGGATATATTGTTCAAGTTTTGCAAAATGTTCGAGGAGTGTTTGCGACTTTCGTTCCGAGTCACCTGCATCCAGCAAATAGGCAGATATATCTTTGCTGTCTGCCAATATGCCTTCTTGTCGCATTCGTTCCACTACGGATATTACTTCTTTTTTGCTTATTCCCAAAATGTCTGCCAGATAATCAATCCGCGACTCTGCTTCTGAATCTTGGGCTTTGGCAATGTGTTTTTGGGATATCAATGATTTGATGATTCGGACTGCCTTTTCTATTTCGTCACGGTCGAAGAGTAATGACATTGATATACGCTTTCTTGCTTCCATCCATATTCTTTACCGTGATGCCTGTGGCATATACGTGAGGCACATTATTTCCTCTTATCAAGTATCCACTTTGTTCCAAAGCTGCTAATGCTGTTCGTACGCGGGTTTCAATATCAGATACCGAATCGTCCCATCCTGCCTGCCGGGCAATTTCCAATGCAGAACAGCTGACTTTCATACGTTGTCTGGTAAGGTCTTTTATGGCTTTCCATACCTGTTGTATTTCACTGATGCTTAGTTTTGTTTGGTTCAATAGTATAAAATGCTTGTCCAAATCATTGTCACTATAAAGCACATAACAACGTGCGCTGAGGCTGGGATCACGACCGGCTCTACCTGCTTCTTGAACGTAGTTCTCCAGCGAATCGGAAATGTCATAATGTACGACAAGACCGACATCTTTTTTGTCGACTCCCATACCAAATGCAGACGTAGCTACGATGATGTGTACTTGGTCATTCATGAATGCGTCTTGGTTGGCAATTTTTTCATCTGATTTCATTTTACCATTGAAAGGTAGTGCCTTATAACCGTCACGAGTCAATTTGATTGCCAGTTCTTCAGTCCGTTTGGTACGTGATACGTAAATGATTGTCGGACAATTGGATTCAGCCACAAGTTCTCTTAACTTTAAATATTTATCATTGTCACTATCGGCATGTATGACGGAATAATGCAGATTTGTTCTTAAGGCTGTTGATGCGAATAATTCTAAGTCTAAATTCAATGTTTGTTTGAAATAGTCGCAGATGTCTTGTACTACTTTTTGTTTTGCCGTAGCCGTAAAGCAGGATACGGGTATTGGATTCTTGCATTTTTTCTTTTGCTGGTATTCCCGGATGAATTTACCTATGTAGAGATAGTCAACCCTGAAATCCTGCCCCCATGAAGAAAAGCAATGCGCTTCGTCTATCACAAATCTTACAACATGGCGTGCTATCAATATTTTCTCGATAGTTTTTGAACGAAGCATTTCGGGAGATATATACAAAAGTGAGGCTTCTCCGTCTTGGACTCTTTGTATGGACAGTGCTCTTGTGATGGGGTCTAACATTCCATTTATGGTCACGGCATCCGTGATGCCTCTATCGGCAAGGTTGTCTACTTGGTCTTTCATTAGTGACTGCAAGGGGGAGATAACAACCGTAAGCCCATGCACAGAACGTCCTGCCATGAGTGCTGGTAACTGGAAGGTAAGTGATTTGCCTCCACCAGTAGGAAATATCGCCAGCAACGATTTGCCTTTTACCGCAGCTTGAGCTGCTTGTTCTTGCAGTGGCTCGCCTTCGTATGTTCGAAAGCGTTCATATCCGAAAAATATTTTTAAGTTATGAAGCACGTCCAGTTGCGTATTGCAGTAGTCACAGCCTTCCCGACAACTGGTGTGGCGCAGGAGTTTTACAATAAATTCCACTTCCGGATAATTGTAAAGTACCCATCCGGGAGTGATGGAACGATAATCAGTAGTATCAATTAGAGCCAATGCGTATGCCAATCCGCATGGATATTGTTCGATGAACATGTCAAGATCAGTATGTTGGCAAATCTTTCCTACATACAGTTTTTTTATAAGTTCAGGTATTCCTTCATTGATATACTCCGCATTCATTATGCTGAGAAATCCCTCAAACTCTTTTTTGCCCTTTAGTAGCGATGCGAATAGTATGCGCTTCTCTTTCGGCAATGAATTCCAGCATGCTATTTCGTCCAGTAACAAGTCGTTTGCTTTCTTGCAATCGTTCACCGGATTGTTCATCTGTTCACTAATCAGTTTGTCATCTTTCACAAGCCTGTGGTAAGGGCGTTCCGGGAACAATAAAGGCGAGACATAAAGTGTATCAACTAAAATCCAGCGGCATGTTTTGTCTGTGAACAGATATTTGGCATCATGATGAATGATATTGTGACCGCAGATGTAGTCTATATCACAAAGAAAATCAAACAATTCATCTTTGGAAGTTTTATGGAATGTCGTGCCATCGTGTAGGAGTGCCCCTATATCATGAATTTTATGATCTTTCAAGCCAACTTCAACATCTACTATGGCATAGTTTGGGGCACTAAATGGTACTGATGTAATTTTATTACCGATGACATTGTTTCTATCCTCAGTTTTCTTGATTCCTATGAGTCTGCTCCATATTGACATATAATAAATTGTTTTATAATTTGAACTTATTATGTATCTGCATCGTTTTCTTATTGTTGTTTGGGTATAATACCCCAGTATTACATACAAAGGTAAGGATAAAACTGAATAATCTGTTAAAATGACCGTTTCCTTTTTATTTTTGAATGACTATTATTCTATATCGGAAAGTTCAAAAAAAAAGTCCGTACGTCTTTTTGGGGACAATTTGTCGAATAAATTTTCAGGTAATGAAAATGTAGCTTATTTTTTGATGCTCCTTCCCGTAAAGCGATATATGATAAAATAATGGAAAGAAGTTTGGGTAAACAAATGTCTTATGAGGAGTTTGCCGTATTTGATTTGCAGAATAAATCACAAACGCGCAGTGCTAAATCAACTGTAGGACCAAGTAAGCCATTCACACGTCCTCACTTTGTAAATAGAATGTTAGATAAGTAAAGCAGATGTATTCCATTCTGGCTTAGATACCAATTACGTTAAGTACAGTATTTTTCTAATCTTTTCCCGGTTGCCCACAATCCAAACGAGATCTCCTAATTGGAAAGTTGTGTCTTTATCCAGGGGAATCAGTTCGTCATTTCGTTCAATAGCTACAACAATACTGTCATGCTTCTCTCCTAAATGAGACTGCGCGATGGTCTGATTTAAAAAGCGGAATTCTTCGTCTACCGTGAAAGAGTGGAGAGTTATCTTTTTATCCACTGCATCCATATCTGATGTATTTTTTACATCTTCTATTCTATTTCTGAATTCCTGTAATTGCGTATCTGTACCAACTACTGTCAATTTATCCTGCGGATAGATGTGTTCAGAGCTTTTCGGTATATATATGTTCAGATCGCCACGAGTGATTGCGACGACATTTACTCCAAAATTTTGCCTGAATGAAAGTTCTCCTAAAGACTTGCCGATGTAATCGGAATAAGGCGATACGAGGATAGATGTCAAATCAAGGTCTTTATCATTGAATTCGCTATTGAAACTTGTTTTTAGCGGGTGCCGTTTTTTAGCTACCTCTTCCCGTCGGTTAAGATTGGCAAGGAATCTTGTTTCCAATCGTGAATATTGCGTGAGGTCTTCCCTAAGAATAAGAATCAATGCTACCACGGCTATGGCAATAATCACACTTATTCCCCAGTTTAGTTTAAAGTAGCTGATGACTACACTAGTGATAAAGAAAAGAGCAACAGATACACGTCCCAGAACCAGGGAAACCAGGCGTCCGTGATTGTAATTCTCGTCTCTCCATAGCTTCAGGAATAATTCCGAAGAGTTGTATTTGTTGGAGATGAGCGCCCATAAAAAAGGAGTCATAAGTAGAAGAGTACCCAGACACATCACCAGGTTGATCCATACAGTGACAGGAGCAAACATTTCGCTGATGGCGGGATAAATGATTTGTATCGACAGCAGCCAAATAGCAGTGAGCAGTACGCTATAGATAACAACTCTCCCAATCATGTTTTTTAGTAATTTCTTCCAGTCACTATCGTGGTTCATGGTCTTCTTGCCGGAAGCATAACGATCTAATGTCTCCTGTACTTTAGTAGGCAATATTTTGTAAAGCCATTCGGCAAAAGGATTGGCTAAACGGATAAAGTAAGGAGTCGTGAAAGTGGTGATAACAGATACAGCCACAATGATAGGTGAAATAAACGGATCAAGCACTTTGAGCGAAACACCCAGTCCGGCAATGATGAAAGCAAACTCTCCGATTTGTGCCAGGCTGAATCCGGATTTGATGGAAGTATTCAGTGGTTCTCCGGATAAGAGTACGCCAAACGAAGAGAAAATGGCTTTGCCGATAATGGTAACCAGTGTAATGATGATGACAGGCCAGGCGTATTCTACCAATACAGCCGGATTCACCAGCATACCGACCGAAACGAAAAAGATAGCTCCGAAGAGGTCTTTTACCGGTTGTATGATATGTTCGATGTGTTCGGCCTCGATAGTTTCGGCAAGGATAGATCCCATGATAAATGCTCCCAGTGCTGTTGAAAACCCTGTATAAGTAGCCAATACTACCATTCCCAGACAAAGACCGAGAGAAACAATCAGAAGAGTCTCGTTATTCATCAACTTCTTTGCTTTTTTGAGAAAAGCCGGAATAACGAAGATACCTATGAGAAACCACAGGATTAAAAAGAAAACGACCTTGAGCACACTTATCAGCAAATCTTCACCTACAAAGTCCTGACTCACTGCCATTGTGGAAAGAAGCACCATCATTAAGATAGCAATCAGGTCTTCCACTACCAGAGTACCGAATACGATACCGGTAAAACGTTGGTTACGCAATTCCAGATCATTGAAGGCTTTGATAATGATTGTAGTGGATGACATAGACAACATTCCTCCCAGGAAAATGGAATTCATGGTGCCCCATCCTAATAATTGTCCCACCAAATACCCAATGAGTAACATGCTGATTACTTCGGTGATAGCCGTAATAAAAGCTGTGGAACCTACATTCATGAGCTTCTTAAAGCTAAACTCCAGTCCGAGTGCAAAGAGCAGGAATATAACACCTATTTCTGCCCATATATTGATATTCTCAATATCTCCCACTGTAGGGAAAATATTAATATAAGGACCTGCCAGCAATCCGGCAATAATGTAACCTAAGACTAAAGGCTGTTTTAGCCATTTGAACAACAAGGTTATGATACTGGCCGATATTAATATCAGCGCAAGGTCGGCAATCAAAGTTGGCAAGTGTGACATTAGGTGTGGGTTTATTTATTATAACATTCCTGATAGATAATATGTTTCCATCTATAAAAAGATGGAAACAATATAATAAATAGCTGCAGCTAAGAGTCCACTGACTGGAATTGTAAGAATCCAGGCAGTCATGAGGCTTTTGGTTACTCCCCAACGAACGGCAGAGAGGCGTTTAGTTGCACCTACTCCAATAATTGCTCCTGTGATAGTATGTGTGGTACTAACGGGGATTTTCAACATTTCCGTAATGTAGAGAGTGAAAGCACCTGCTGTTTCGGCAATCACTCCTTCCAGTGGGGTTACTTTGGTAATTTTTGTTCCCATTGTTTTCACTATCTTCCAGCCACCGGACATCGTACCGAGTGAAATTGCTGTGAAGCACGAAAAAGCAACCCAGTCGGGAAGGTCATTGATACTGTTGATGCCCATGCCCAATCCCATTGAATGGCCGGCTATCATGGCAGCGGCAATAATACCCATTACTTTCTGTGAATCGTTCAAGCCATGTCCGACGCTGAAGAGGGCGGAGGATACGAGTTGTAACCTCTTGAACCATTGCTCGGCTGTGTGGGGATGTGCGCGTCGGCAGATGTAGAGGACAAACAGGGTGAAACCGAAAGCAATGACCATTCCGATAAAAGGAGCCAGAAAGATAAAGGCTGCAATTTTAAGAATGATGTTAAGCTGAATTGCTTCAAATCCGTTTGCCATAATGGCAGCTCCTGCAAAACCTCCGATAAGGGTGTGTGAGGAAGAAGACGGAATCCCTTTCCACCAGGTAACCAGGTTCCAAGTGATAGCCGCTATAACTCCTGCTAATATAATGGGCAGGGTGATATATTGCTCTACCACAGTCTTGGATACTGTATTGGCGATACCGAATCCACCTATTATATATTTGGCAATGAAAAAGGCTACGAAGTTGAAGAAAGCAGCCCATATTACAGCTTGAAAGGGAGTAAGCACCCTGGTAGATACGATGGTAGCTATTGAGTTTGCTGCATCGTGAAAGCCGTTGATATAATCGAATATCAGAGCCAGAATGATGATAGTCACTAATAATTCCATGTGTTCCGGCTTGCTTTATGCGTACTTTACAATCAGGTTTTTGAGAATCTTGCCTACATGCTCTGCGGCATCGGTCGTTTTTTCCAGTTCATGCATGATCTCCTTTATTTTGATAAGTTCAATGCAATCTTTTTCCTCTTCGAAAAGTTTGGTGATAAAGAATTCGTATACATCATCCGCCTGGTTTTCGATTTCATGCAGTTTGGAGCAGTATTCACGGAGAAGAGTCGGTTTCTTGCGGAATGTTTCGAGTTCGTCCATGGCTTTGCATATATAGATCGCTTCCTCCTGAATCAAACGGCTCAACTCTTTGCCATTCTCTGAAATAGGACGGGGATTGTAAATAGAGATTCGTTTGGCACAACTGTTTATTCCGTCAATGACGTCATCCATGCAGGAAGCTAAGTCATGAATATCTTCGCGGTCGAAAGGAGTGATAAAGGTAGTACCTAATTCATCAAAAATCAGGTGCGTCAGTCTGTCGCCTTCCCGTTCCAGGTCTTTGATTTTTTTGTAGTAGTCCGAACGTTCTGTAGGTGAGTCATGTTGCAAGCTTTCTATTAAAACAACTGATGCTTCGCAGAGCACTTCTGATAGCTGTTTCAGTAAAGGGAAAAATTTGGGCTCCTTTGGAGTAAACCGACTAAAAAAAGAATTTTTCATAAGTGTAAAAACTTTAAATTGTTTTTTCTTCTCTATTTATATTAGTAACAAATGAATACAGATTATAGTTTGCTGTTTTTAAGATTTTAGTTTGGCACGTACTACCTCTATAATGGCAGGCAATACAGAGATAAATATGATGACTACAATCAGTAACTTCAGATTTTCCTGCACAAACGGAAGGTCGCCGAAGAAATAACCAGCATAACAGAATACGGCAACCCAGAGCGCACCACCAACTAAATTATACATCATAAAATAGTAGTAATTCATCTTTCCCATTCCTGCTACGAAAGGTGCAAACGTGCGTACTATCGGGACAAATCTGGCTAGAATAATTGTTTTCCCACCATACTTTTTATAGAACTCGTGTGTTTTCTCCAGATAACTTTGTTTGAATATCCTGGAGTTGGGATTATTAAACAGCTTTCGACCGAAGAAATGTCCTATCATGTAATTGCAGGAATCGCCTAATACGGCAGCGGCAAATAAGATAATGACAAGTATATGCACGCTGATGGGCATATCGGGTAATGCTGAAATGGCTCCTGCAACGAAGAGTAAAGAATCACCGGGAAGAAAAGGAGTGACCACTAATCCGGTTTCACAGAAGATGATAAAAAACAAGATGGCGTATGTCCAGGCATGATAATCACGCACAATCATCACCATATATTGATCGATATGAAGTATAAAATCCAATAAAAAGTCCATTTTATATACTTTGGTTATTATTGTAATGAAAGAATGTTATAGGCTTCCAGACCATAGTGAATTTTCTTTTCACTCAAATGGTGGATGCAAACAGAAAGTGGGGCATAAAAGACTTGAATTGTCCTATGCCGAAAAAAGATATAAAATGGCTAAATGAGTATGTGTCCTAATGAATAGATATGATATCTATCGGAATATTTAAAAAGATTGGTATAATATGAAAAACCTGTCCATTGATTTTGAGGAAGTTGAATCTTTAGCGAGCTTAGTATGCGGATAGTGACAGAAGGAATATTGAATCTTAGTATTTTTAAGGGAGAGAGGTGGCGGAAGGAAAATGGATTTAAAACGCCGTTATCGTTATTGTAATTTTGCTTTCCGGCGTATTCTTTTGTCTTGACTAGTTTCTGTTCTTGATCCAGTTGTATAATGCTAGCTTTAGAGGTATATGAATTGGAATAGGTTTGTATGCCGTTACTACCGGCTTCTAACCGGTATGCCTCTTGTGCTTCGTCGGAAATCAGATGGAATCCCCAACACAGAAATACGCCTAATAGTATACAAAATATGTACTTCATCATAACCGCCGCAAAGGTAGAAACTATTTTTATATGAAATACATATTCACAAGCATAATTAACAATTATATCAGTGATTACCGGGAATTATTCTTTGAAGTTGCTTATCGTAAATTTCATCGGAGTCTTCCGCTCCACATTGTATATATACCTCCAATGCTAATGAGGTAGCCCGGTCGTATTCGGTCTTGTCTAATTTGCGTATCATGGCGATTGCTTTTATCATTAATTTGCCGGGAAATTTACTATTAATTCCCGGATATAACATTGGAATATGATTTCTTTTTTTTTTTTTTTGTAAAAGCTGTAGGGTATTTCCAGTCTGAGCGCTCTTATAAATAGAAACGTAATTTATTTACCTTTAAAAAGCATCAGTATGAAGAATGTAGAAAAACACTTGGTTGGATGGCTGTCAGTTTGTTTGCTGCTTTGTAGCTTTCCTGTGTGGGCGCAAGGAGATGCCGGAGATTATCTAACAATCGTTGGTATGGTGAAAGACAAGCAAAATAAAAAAGCTCTGGAGAACGTAAATGTATCTGTGCATGGCAGTAATATCGGCACTGTGACGAATGCGGAAGGAGAATTTGCTTTGAAAATCAAAAAAACAGAAGCGTCGCGCGAACTGGAGATTTCACATATAGGTTATGTAAATAATCATATCTCTCTGGAGAAAGAAACACCCTCTAAGTTGACGGTTTGGCTGACACCTCATGCCAACCTGCTGAATGAAGTGGTGGTGTTTGCTGAAAATCCACGTATGATTGTAGAGAAGGCAATCAGTAAGATTCCTCTAAATTATAGTGATAAGCGTGATATGCTGACGGGATTTTATCGGGAGACTGTACAGAAAGGGCGTCGGTATATTGGTATATCGGAGGCTGTGATCGATGTGTCCAAAACAGCCTACACTAATAGAAATACTAATCATGACAAAGTAAGGGTGGTGAAGGGACGTCGCCTGCTTAGCCAGAAAGCGAGTGATATCTTTAGAGCACGCAGTGGATAAATTAAAAAAGCAATCGAATTGAAACAGGGATAGTTTTCTTATATTTGAGGTCAATCATAAAGATGCTGGATGAACTGCTCATACTAAAAAAGATAAAAGGAGGTGACATGAAAGCGTTTGAGGAACTTTTTCGTCGTTACTATTTTCCTCTTTGCTGTTATGCGGCAGGTATGTTTGTCGAAAGGCGTACGCGTAACGTGCGAATGATTCCTCAAAAGGTGGTATATACAATTTCTTATAAACCGTGGCAAGGGACTTATTACATACACCATATCCGTGGAGATCTTCATTTCAAAGTGAAACGGACAAAAATGCTGTTCGGCAGCCGGGATCTTCATATCTGGTTTGAGATGATTACTTGCAAGGTGGATACCGAACAAGTGGTCGTATTTCCCCGTACAGACAGATTGCCCACCCGTACCATCTTCTCTGACACCAATTTCAAATATGATGAGAACTTCTGGAAGGACTTCAACGTGATCCCATTGGAAGAGGAAATCAGTAAACTGATAGAAAAGATCTCTTTGAAGATAGAAGAAATAGGTGATTGATTTGTTTTGTCATTCAATGAGATTGCTGTACCTTTGCATCCGGTTTAAAAGATTGTATGTTATGGAATTACCAAAAGATCCGATGATGTTGTTCAGCGTCATCAATATGAAGTTACGTGATTGTTATTCTTCACTTGACGAACTTTGTGAAGATATGAATGTGGACAAGGATGAATTAGTGAATCAGTTGAAAGCCGTGGGCTTTGAATATAGTGTGGAACACAATAAGTTCTGGTAATCATTTTCTTGTTTATAACTTATAGATAAACTACTAAAAGTGCCTTCATCGCCTTTACAAAGGATATGGAGGCACTTTCTATATCTTATGCGCAGCTTCTCTCTTACTCTTTCTTGTTAATAAAAGCAAAATGCGGATTCCCGTATTTAACTTCCCCGCTCTTCTGCGTTCTAACTAATAAAGCTTAGAAAAAGAATTGATGATAAACGAGAATAAAATTCGTGAAGCTTGTGCCTCGAATCGCGAACGGGGATTCAAGATGCTGATGGAATCTTTTCAGGTACCGATATATAATTATATTCGTAGACTGGTCGTATCTCATGAAGATGCGGAGGATGTGCTTCAGGAAGTCTTTATCCGGGTGTTCCGGCATATCGATCAATTTCGCGAAGAAAGTTCACTGTCAACTTGGATTTACCGGATTGCCACGAATGAGAGTTTACGCTTGCTGAACGGTCGTAAAGATGAGGGAGTTGTTTCTGCAGAAGATGTTCAGGAAGAGTTGATGGGCAAGTTGAAGGCTTCCGATTATATTGATTATGAAAATGAGTTGGCAGTGAAGTTTCAGGAAGCCATTCTAAGTTTGCCTGAAAAGCAACGGCTTGTATTCAACTTACGTTATTACGATGAACTTGAATATGAAGAGATTGCCCGTGTACTGGATAGTAAAGTGGATACACTAAAGGTGAATTACCACTATGCGAAAGAGAAGATTAAGGAATATATATTAAACAGATAGAATGATGAAAAAGGATTTTGATTTTGACGATATTGGTAAACGGACACCTTACCGTACCCCCGATGGATTCTTCGAGGACGTGCAACGAAAGGTGATGGAACGCGCCGGAGTGAAGCAACAGCGGAAATCTCACATGAAGCTGATTATTTCTACGGTGATTACCATGGCGGCAGTATTGATCGGATTTCTGTTTGTTCCATCTTTGAGACAGGCAGATGAGGCGAAAACGTCTTCTTCGAAAGTATTAGCTAATGGTACAGAATCTGTAGATAAATGGATTAAAGAACTATCGGATGAGGAGTTGGAGGAGCTCGTCAACTTCTCTGAAAATGATATATTTTTGAATTAAGTAACTCAATTATTATTTTAAACGTGAAGATTATGAAGACTAAATTTATTTATGTAATTTTGGCTGTCCTATTGATGGGAAGCCAGATGACTTTGTCTGCACAGAATACAGATAACAAAGAAAAGAAACAACGCCCTACACCGGAACAAATGGTGCAGATGCAGACTAACCAGATGGTGAAAATACTGATGCTGGATGATGCAACTGCTACCAAGTTTACTCCGGTTTATGAGAAATATCTGAAAGAGTTACGCGAATGTCGTATGATGTCCAGACCGAGAACCGAAAAAGCGAAAAAACAAGGGACGGATGCCAATGCTAAGCAGGAACGGTCGTCCATGACTGACGACCAGATTGCAACCATGTTGCGGAATCAGTTTACTCAAAGCCGTAAAATGCTGGATGTTCGTGAAAAGTATTACAATGAATTCAGTAAGATACTTTCGCAGAAGCAGATTCTGAAGATTTATCAGCAGGAAAAGATGAATGCTAATAAGTTTAAGAAAGAGTTTGACCGCAGAAAAGGACAGAAACCTGGACAAGGACACCACCAGGGACAAAGAACTCGTAGTCCGCGTTCAGACCAGAAATAAAGATTAGGTTTATTTTATTATAGTTTTATTTTACTAAATCAACACAATTTGAACATAGACAGCCATATTTATTCTTTTCAGTACCGTTTGATTACTTGTTATGTCTTGTTACTGATTAGTTTGACTGTTTTTGCTCAGTCCGGCAAAGAACGTTTTTCCGGTCGTGTGATTGATACTGAAACTTATCAGCCGGTACCGTTTGCTACGGTCCGGCTTTTAGCTTTACCGGATAGTACATTGTTGGGCGGCGGCGCTACGGATGCTATCGGTAAATTTCAACTTTCCGTTTCCATTCCTAATCATGCAACTAAAGCGAAGTCTTTATTATTACAGGTTTCATATATCGGATATAAGCCGGTTTTTCATCCCGTTTCCATTTCCAGCAAAAGTTCTTCTTATGAATTGGGGGATATAAATCTGACTCCGGAAAGTTATGCTTTGGATGAAGCAGTGGTAGTGGGGCAGGCTCCAATGGCGGTGACAGAGGGGGATACAACGGTATTCAACGCTTCTGCCTATCGTACTCCCGAAGGTTCAATGCTTGAAGAATTGGTAAAACAGCTTCCGGGAGGTGAAATAGATGCAGACGGTAAGTTGCTGATACATGGCAAGGAAGTAAAAAAGATTTTGGTGGACGGTAAAGAGTTTTTCTCTGATGATCCGAAAGCCGCTCTTAAAAATCTTCCTGTGGAGATGGTGGAGAAGTTAAAAGCGTATGAACGTCAATCAGATTTGGCACGTCTTACGGGAATAGATGACGGAGAGGAAGAGATGATTCTGGACTTGTCTGTGAAAAAAAATATGAAACGGGGCTGGATGGAGAATTTTATGGGAGGATATGGAAGTAAAGACCGTTATGAATTAGCCAATACCTTGAACCGTTTTCGTGAAAACTCTCAATTAACCATTATCGGGAATCTGAATAATACCAATAACCAGGGATTCTCGGAATTACAGAATGAATCTTCCAGTTCAACAGGCAATATCCGTAGCCGGATGGGACTGACTACCTCCCGCTCATTGGGGCTTAATGCAACTTATGACTGGAAGCGCGTTAAATTACGTTCAAATATTCAATATGTTGGCACCGATCGTTTGGAAGATAGCCGCACCACAGTCGACAACTTTCTCCGGGAAGATAAATCAATCAATCTGGGCACAAGTCATAGCCGGCAACAGAATCACGAACTGGTAGCCAATGCTTCTCTTGAATGGAAAATGGATTCTGTTACTACATTGATTTTCCGTCCTCAATATCGTTTCGCAGCCAATGATAGAGAGAATAATGGCTTTCAGGAAGGGTGGGGGAATGATGTGTTGCTGAATGAGAGAGAGTCCTCCGGCACTAATCATAATTCCCGGTATAATCTGGCACTGATGTTGCAGCTTAGTCGGAAATTGAGTCGTCTGGGGAGAAATGTTGCTTTGAAGGTAGACTATGGTGCTAATGCTTCAGCTACAGAGCGGACGAACCTTTCTACTACCCGGTACTTCAAAAATAATACGAAGAAGATTCAGAATCAGAAAATAGAGGATGATGTTGACGGATTCAATTACCGGGTGCAGTTGGTGTATGTAGAGCCATTACCGTGGCGGCATTTCCTGCAACTGCGTTACAGTTATCAGTATAGAGTGAACAATTCTGATCGCTTTGTCTATGACTGGGATAAGGAATTGGAAGAGTTTGCTCCTGACTTTGATGAAGAATCCAGTAACCGTTTTGAGAATCAATATAGTAATCATTTAGTAAATCTTGCGATACGTACCTCGCAAAAAAAGTACAATTATAATATTGGTGTTGATTTTGAACCTCAAAAGTCTGTTAGCCATTCATTGTTGAGTGATGCTCCCGAAGATCAGTTGGAAAGAACGGTCATGAATTTTTCGCCTACTGTCAATTTCCGCTATAAGTTTTCAAAACGCACCCGTTTGCAAATTGTGTATAGGGGAAAAGGGAAACAGCCTAATATACGTGATCTCCAACCTGTGACCGACCGTACCAACCCTTTGAATATCCGTGTCGGAAACCCTTCGTTGAAGCCTTCATATATGAATACTTTTACGCTGAATTTCAATTCTTACAATACCAGACATCAGCGAAATATGGTAGCTACCGCTTTGTTCGAGAATACCATTAACAATGTAACCAATCAGGTGACTTATGATAGTGAAACTGGTGTACGAACTACGTCTCCGGTCAATATGAATGGTAATTGGCGGGCCATGGGTTCTTTTTCTCTCAATACCCCTTTTAAGAATCGTAACTGGATATTTCGTACTTACTCCTATCTGCAATACCGGAATCAGAATGGCTATACAACCTTGAATAAAGAAGAACCGGTGAAAACTTCCGTACAGCATTTAACGGGACGCGAACGTCTACGGATTACTTATCGTACCCGCCAAATGGAACTTACAGGGCTTGTTGGCCTGACTTATAACAATTCTTATAATGACGTACGGGAGAAGCGTACTGAAACTTTTGATTATCAGGCAGGGACCGAATTGCAGCTTTATCTTCCCTGGGGGATGGAGTTATATAATGACTTGACTTATTTTCTCCGTACCGGATATGGTTATGAGGGTTATGCCAAAGCAAATTTCATGTGGAACTGCCAGCTGTCAAAAGCCTTTTTGAAGAGGAAACAGTTACTAATCCGCTTCAAAATATATGATATTCTTCATCAGGACATTTCCATGATACGCACGATAACCGCTACTGCCATTCGTGACACTGATTATAATGCACTGGGTTCTTATTTTATGGTGCATGCTATACTTCGTTTGAATATGATGGGAAAATAATTAGAAATTAAATCTTCATTAGTTCGAAAACCACAGCAGGGTTTTGATTGTTGTATGTCCTACGTATAAAAACAATGTAAGGCTGGCTGAATGTTTCGACTGATAAGAAAGATAAAAGATAAAGGTCGTTGGCGTATTTTTAAACTGAAGTTGATTGATGCCCGACTGTACTTTGTCAGTATCTTCGTAGGATTACTGACAGGACTTGTAGCTGTGCCTTATCATTACCTATTACAGTTTTTCTTTAATCTCCGTCACGATTTCTTTGATTCTCGTCCCAAATGGTATTGGTACATACCTCTTTTTCTTTTGATGTGGGGAATACTTGTATTCGTATCCTGGTTGGTAAAGAAAATGCCGCTTATTACCGGTGGGGGTATTCCACAAACACGTGGAGTTATCAATGGGAGGGTTGATTATAAACATCCTTTTCTGGAATTGGTGGCAAAGTTTGTAGGTGGAATACTTGCATTAAGTACCGGATTGTCTTTGGGGCGTGAAGGTCCCTCTGTACAAATAGGTTCGTATGTAGGATATCTGGTATCCAAATGGGGGAGGGTGCTTAGCGGTGAACGGAAACAGTTATTGTCCGCTGGTGCCGGTGCCGGGTTAGCGGCAGCTTTTGCTGCCCCATTGGCTTCGTCATTGTTGGTGATCGAATCTATCGAGCGGTTCGATGCACCTAAAACAGCTATTACCACACTTCTGGCAGGAGTAGTGGCAGGTGGAGTTGCCAGTTGGATTTTCCCGATTAATCCTTATTTTCATATTGATGCTATTGTACCGGGAATGACTTTCTGGGGACAAGTGAAATTGTTTCTTTTGTTGGCAGCAGTCGTTTCTGTTTTTGGAAAGTTCTTTTCTGTCACCACTCTTCAGGTGAAACGTATTTACCCTGGCATTAAGCATCCGGAATACGTGAAGATGCTGTATTTGCTTTTTATAGCTTTTCTAATTTCTATGGCCGAGTTTAATCTGACCGGAGGAGGCGAACAGTTCTTGTTATCCCAAGCTATGCATCCGGACACACATATCCTCTGGATTGTTGGCATGATGTTATTGCATTTTGTTTTTAGCACTTTTTCTTTTTCTTCGGGTTTACCGGGAGGAAGTTTTATCCCGACACTGGTGACGGGAGGACTTCTTGGACAAATAGTAGGATTGATTATGGTTCAACAAGGTGTTATTGCTTATGAGAATATCAGCTATATCATGTTGATTTGTATGTCTGCATTCCTTGTAGCAGTAATCCGCACCCCTTTGACAGCTATTGTACTAATAACCGAGATTACAGGGCATTTGGAAGTCTTTTATCCTTCCATTGTTGTAGGGGGATTAACTTATTACTTTACGGAAATGCTTCAGATCAAGCCGTTTAATGTTATTTTGTATGACGATATGATTCATTCACCGGCATTTACGGAAGAACCCCGTTATACACTATCTGTAGAAGTAATGAGTGGCTCCTATTTGGATGGAAAGATGGTGGACGAACTTCGTTTGCCAGAACGTTGTATGATCATTAATATACATCGTGATCGTAAGAACTGGCCTCCCAAGGGGCAGAAATTAATGCCTGGCGATCAGGTTCAAATAGAAATGGACTCACAGGATATAGAAAAATTGTATGAACCTTTAGTAAGTATGGCGAATATTTATTAAGTATTTCATCTTTAGATTCTGGTCCTTGATATATAAAAATAGCTGAAAGAGAGATTCTTCCAGCTATTCTTTCAGTATATTAAATACTTATTTTTTCTTATACCAATCGGGGTTTGTACCATATTTAGCCCAGTCTATAAATTTAGGATAGATTTCACTGATAGGTTTTTTCTCGTTTTTATCGAAGTTTTTTAATTCTGCAATATCATTTGCATTGGCATTTGACAGGTAGAATGCAAAAGGATAAATATTCTCTTGATCCGATACATAGTAAATGCCTTCATTAGGCTTAGAACAGTCTTCATATTGTCCGAAGAGAGAAGTATCGACTTTAGAAGTTGGTTTCTTCATAGGACAATGAACTTCCAGGCGATTACCTTCTTTACTAGGACGGTATATGAATGCATCGATTGATGTTTCCTGCTTTTTATTCGAGTTTTTATCTCCGTATTTGAATGTTACTTTATATTCGGCATTCGGGTTTGTTTTGACGTTATCAGTCAATATGATTGCATTACTTTCACGAGTAAATTTGTCAGCTCCCGAAGCTACAGTAAAGTCCTTTTCATTTTCTTTTCTAATAAAGTATTCAGTTGACTGTGCGTTTCCCTCATTTGAAAGAGTGAAACCTAATCCGTTAGTAAATACAGTCGATTTATTATATAAAGTTTTAAGCGTAAATGATTCGCTTAAAATTTCATTATATATATTGAAAACTTTTTGATAAGTATACTGAACCAATACGTCATTCATATCGTAATCACCAGCTTTAGGCCATTCATCTTCAAATGCGTATACACCTGTCTTTTCGATGGTTGTATTTAAATCTTCATCTACAGGAGGAACATTGGTGATTTCAGGATTGGCTTTTAAGGAGAACACAACATCTGTAAAGTTCTGGTCATCCATGAAATCTTCAAAAGCGATAGCAATGTTGTTGTTTTTATCTTTAAACATAGCCGTACGTACATCTATATTGCTATTCACTTTAGTGCTAAATCCTTTGGTGGAGCTAGCATAAAATCCTGCGGTTTGGGTATAGCTATTGAAGCCTGTAAAATAGGTGTTCCATGCGTTACATGCTAGAACAAAACCGATGCTATATCCTTTGGGGAAATTTGTCCCTTCCGGATGTTCAGGATCATCAAAATATTTTAGCTGTACAGCAGTGCCTTCTTTTACGCCTTGTGGAGAAGCTTGAAGGCTTCC
Organism: Bacteroides sp. BFG-637; assembly: GCF_024793605.1. NCBI lineage: Bacteria > Pseudomonadati > Bacteroidota > Bacteroidia > Bacteroidales > Bacteroidaceae > Bacteroides > Bacteroides sp. BFG-637. Next base: position 3,738,390 of record NZ_JANUPD010000002.1, read on the forward strand.
GTTATTCCAAGTCATTTGAGTGTTTGGGAATATAGCATATACCTTTGCATCTTTCAGGCTAGCAGGAGCTTGGTCAAGTCGGTAATAGTAGTAGCCTAATGAACTGTTCCAACAGGTCCATCCTTTTAATGCGGTTAGAACTACGGCTGTTTCGTCTTTTTCAACATATAAATCGGCAGGAGTGCGAAATCCCTCTGGACAACTTCCTAATGTATTTAATACTTTATTTACAGTAGTACGCAATTCATTCATTTCAGATTTACTCAAAGTGAGTTTAGGATCGTTACCTTTATAAGCATAATCAATAACCCCACTACGTTTATCAAATGAGCCGAGATTAGTATTCCATCCTAGATTATTAAACCGATTTCCATCAAATTTTGTTGATTCTTTATAAGACGCTCTAGTCGTAGGCTGTTCATCTGTGTCTGATACCTTTAAAACACCGTTAACTATTTTTCCGGGTATTGCCTGTCTGGCAAAAGGTGATGTAGAAACGATATACACATTAGATACATAAGCCGGCAATTCTATTGTTGTAGTGAATTTGCCTTGTTCATCTGTCCATGCACCATCTAATGGCTGAACATTTTCTTTTAGAATAGTAGTGTTTTCACCTTCAATCAATGGATTTCCATCATAAATGGAGAAAGGAACTCTTGATTCAGAATTAGAATAGTCAATTTCTACTTGTACTTTTTGTATAGTAGAAAAGTTAGAGGGGTTAATTTCTGCTCCTGGAGCTTCTTGGTATAAGTCTTTATCACTGTCTACACAGCTGCTTACACCCATTGCAATAATCACTGTACATGCTAACCAAAATTTCTTCATATGTGTTGTTTTTTGTTTATGCAATAATTTAGTTCGTTTTGTTTTAAAAAGAAACCCGTAAGCTCTTTAAAGTTCAAAAGCTTACGGGTGCAAAGATATATATATTATTCAATACAATCATAGAAAAGTTGAATAATTTTCAAAAATATGTTCTATAACTTGTATTTTCCATTCTTTTTGTCTCATTATTCCATACTTCTTAGCCATGCAATTTCTTCTTTCCATTTATTTTCATCTGGGGTTTCGAGTATTAACGGAATATTATCAAATCTGGAATCTTGCATCAATCTTTCAAAAAAAGCTCTGCCAATCAATCCTTCACCAATGCTGTCGTGGCGGTCAACATGGGTACCTAATGCTTTTTTAGAATCATTCAAGTGCATACCGCGGAGGTAGTTGAATCCCACTTCCTTGTTAAATTCATCAAAAACTTTATCATATTCATTGACAATGTCGTAACCTGCAGTATAAGTATGACAGGTATCGAGGCAAACACCTACCCGGCTCTTATCGTTTACCCGGTCGATGATATATTTCAGTTGCCAGAACTCGCTTCCTAAATTACTACCTTGTCCGGCTGTGTTTTCAATAACGGCTGTCACTCCGTTTGTTTTTTCTAAAGCAAGATTGATGCTTTCTGCAATAAGCGACAGGCAATCTTCTGTTGATATTTTATTGAGAGAGCTACCAGGATGAAAATTTAGAAGTTTCAAACCAAGCTGTTCGCAACGTTTCATTTCGTCCAGAAAAGCGGCACGGCTTTTTTGAAGTCCCTCTTCCTCCGGATGCCCCAGATTGATAAGATAACTGTCATGTGGCAGGATATATTCCGGTTGGAAACCGTACTTCTCACAATTCTCTTTAAAGAGGTTGATACTTTCTTTCGTTAAAGGTTTACTTACCCATTGACGTTGATTCTTGGTGAATAATGCAAAAGCATTTGCTCCTATTTCGCGCGCATTAATGGGGGCGAATTCAACGCCACCGGATGCGCTAACGTGTGCTCCGATATATTTCATATTTTGTTTTTTAATCTGATTCCAGTTTGCAAATATAACATTTTTGGAAGAACTAATGTTTGAAAAAACAATTAGGGTAGGTCGACTGCACCAAAAATGTTTTAATAGGAGTGGAGATGAACTAAATGGTAGCTTCCAATAGTTAGTAAGAGGTAAGCTGTCTTAATGCAGTATTTAACTTCCTGTTTTTTACTAATAATACTTTGAACTGCATTCTAGTTTACGTTCCACAACTGTTGAACGTAAATTCATAGGAATGAAGAAAATAGCAGTTCCAAGAAGAGTTACTAAAAATACTATTGCGTTAGATTAATCCTTGTAACTATGAATTTAGTTCAAAACGCTCATAGAAAGGAAAAAAGTGAAATAAAGTTTGTAGTTCTTAATTTAACTTTCTATATTTGCGATATCCAGCTAGCTCCGGAGGGGGCGGTGGGGTGTTTTTTTTATTTAAGAAAGGCGTTTACCAAACGTTATCTTCTGAACTCAAATCTCGCAAATTTGAAATCTACAAGAAGATAAGGCAACGGAAGCGTTCACTAAGGATGTGTTATCAAACATTGTGCTTTGCATAATGTTCTGTATATCTCGTCTTGGCGTGGGCTAGCTGTGTTGCTTATCCTTGTAGATGGGCAATGCGAGAGCCTGAGTTCGGGATAAGCAGAAGTACAGACTCCCATGCCTTTTTTTATTTACTGCTCAATCCGGGGAGGCTATAAGCCATAAATAACATGCAAATGAATTATCATGCTCCCAATTCTTTGTTTTCTTATTTGAATGTAGCCTTTATTAAAAGTATCGGCTGTTTATGTGCTCTTTTCCTATGTATGGCTAGCTACGCGCAGGATGTCACTGTACGAGGAAAAGTTTCTACTCATGGAGAGGAAATGGCAGGTGTGACTATTGTTGTGAAAGGTAGCAATGGACAGCAGGGCACAGTAACCTCAGTTAATGGCAATTATTCATTGAAAGTGGATAGTAAAGGAACTCTTATCTTTTCGTATATTGGTTGTGAAACAATGGAGGTTCCGGTAAAAGGGCGTACTACGATCAATGTGGAGATGAAAGAAACTTCTTTGGCTGTTGATGAAGTAATCATTACTGTGCCTTACGGAACTGTTAAGAAATCTACATTTACCGGTTCGGCCGGAGTTGTTGATAAAAAGTTGATTGCGTCATCACAAGTAAGTAGTGTCTCAAAAGCATTACAAGGAAGTGTGGCAGGTTTACAATCATTCTCAACGAGTGGACAACCCGGAGAAGATGCTAGTATCTATATCCGTGGTATTGGTTCGGCCAATGCATCTACCACTCCGCTTTACGTAGTGGATGGCGTTCCCTACGACGGTGCTTTGTCTTCCATTTCTTCACAGGATATTGCTTCTATTACTGTGTTGAAAGATGCTGCGGCTGCTACGTTGTATGGATCGCGTGCTGCAAACGGTGTAATCATGATTACCACCAAACAGGGAGTCGAGTCTGCTCCGGTTATCGAGTTGTCTGCTAAATTCGGTTTTTCAAGTCGTGCGGTAAGAGATTATGACCAGTTAAGTACCAATGATTATTTTATGTTGCAATGGGAAGCTATGCGTAATAAATATATAAACGATGGTCATTCGGCAGAAGATGCTGCACAGCGATCTTCATCCGAGTTAATATCTGCTATTGGCATTAATCCTTATGGAAGCAAATATGTCCAGCCGGTGGGGGTAGATGGTAAATTGGTGGCAGGAGCTACACCATTGTGGGACGACAGTTGGGAGGATGCTTTAACGCAAGACGCACACTATACGGATTTAAGTGCTCGAATTTCAGGTGGAAGTAAGAATACGAAATATTACTTCTCGTTGGGGTATCTGGACGATCAAGGGGCATATATCTGTTCTGGCTTCAAGCGTTATACATTGCGTTCTAATATCACTTCCGATCTGCGTGACTGGTTACAGGTGGGTTTGAACGTTTCGGGTACCCATTCTATTCAGGATTATCCGAAGCAGGATGATACTGCAATCGGTAATATTGTATTGGCTGCACGTTCATTACCTTCATTCTATCCGGTTTACGAGCGGAATCCCGATACCGGTGAGTATTTGCTCGGTGACGATGGAAATAAAATCTATGATTACGGAAATTATCGCAAGAGTTCTTACCGCGGTTATAATTTTGTTCAATCTATGCCCTATGACAAGAATGAGATAAAGAGGGATGCGGCTTCGGTACGCGGATATTTGCAGATTGCTCCGATTAAGGGATTATCCTATAAGATGTCTTTGAGCATAGATTACAACAGTAAATTTTCGCATGATTATACTAATCCCACTTATGGAAAAGAACCTTTGGTAGGTTCGGTTAGTAAGCGCAATTATCGGACTACAGGTATGACATTCAATAATGTGGTAAATTGGGAGCATAAATTCAAAGAACTCCACAATATTCGTTTGATGGCAGGTCAAGAATATTATGAGTACAATACTTCCAACTTCGGAGGATCACGTTCCGGTGTCATTACTGATGGCTTTTTTGAACCGGACGCAGCTTCTACATTGACAGGTTTCAGTGGAAATAGCGATCAGTATAAATTACTTAGTTATTTCGGAAGTGCCGAATATGCTTTCAATCAGCGTTATTTCTTATCGGCGTCCATGCGTACTGATGGATCATCACGTTTTCATCCCGACAATCGTTGTGGAACATTTTGGTCGTTTGGGGCTTCCTGGAAAATTCATCAGGAGTCTTTTATGAAAGGTGTTGCTGACAAATGGCTGTCAAACCTAAGTATTCGTGCCAGTTATGGTGCTCAGGGAAATGATAATGTGGGTTATTATGCGTATCAAGAATTATACGGTATCGGTAGCTTCTTGGGTGAGACTACTCTTCACGCTTCTCGTCTGGCAACTCCTGATTTGTCGTGGGAAACGAACTTGAACTTTAATGTCGGTTTGGACTTCGGTTTTTTGAATAACCGCATCAATGGTACGATTGAATACTTTAACCGTGCGTCCAAAGATTTGCTGTTCAGCCGTGATTTAGTACTTTCCTCCGGTTTTAGTTCTATTGATGCCAATATTGGAAAATTGAAAAACTACGGTTGGGAATTTACTGTAAATGCTACACCTGTATTGACTCGTGACTGGACATGGCGGTTGTCGGTTAATATGACGACTTATAAAAATAAAATAGTGCAGTTGCCCACGGAAGTAATGTGGCAAGGTAGTAAGAAATGGGTACAGGGTGGTTCATTGTATGACTTTTGGTTGTATGAATGGGGTGGTGTAGATCCCGAAACCGGAAGTGCGCAATGGGCTTATTATGATGCTGACGGCATGAGGCATTTAACAGATGACTATTCGGCTCTGACTTCTGATAAGAAGGTAAAAGCTGGTAGCTCTTTGCCGAAATTAAGTGGAGGTTTCCAGTCAGATCTTACATGGAAAGATCTGTCATTATCTATGTTGTTCTCTTATGGTATCGGTGGAAAAATCTATAATAATGATATAACGATGCTGATGAGAGTAAACGGTGGTAATGGAGATAGTATGAGTAAAGAACTCTTGAACCGTTGGACACCAGAAAATACAAATACAAATATTCCCCGGTTGACACAGGATGGTACAAGCAAGTTTACTTCCTCGTCTACACGTTGGCTGGTAGATCGTTCTTTCCTTCGTTTAAAAACAATAACACTCAACTATAACTTACCGAAGAAATGGTTGCACCCACTGACTTTGAAAGATGCAAGCGTATTTGTGCAAGGTGAAAATATGCTGACATTCAGTAAGCAGCAGGGACTTGATCCGGAACAGCCGGTCAGTGGTATGGCTTCTTTCCGTTATCCGGCTATGAAGACAATTTCATTTGGTATCAATGTAAAACTTTAAAATGAATACAACAATGAAGATAAAACTTAAAAATGTATGTGGACTTATTTTGATGGTATGTGTAGTGGTGTCATGTGATTTAGATACTACTCCTACCACTTCATTGGATGCTCCGAATGTATATAAAGATACGAAGAATGCGGAACGTGTGTTGAGGGGCGCATGGAACTATATCTTTAATACGGGCTCCACTTATGCATCTATTGGTATGGGTTCCATAATGTTGAATGACGATTTTGCCGGTTCAGACGCTGTCAGAACAAGAAGCTATGGTTTCTCCGGCAGTTATAACCTGACAAACGGATATTCACGCGGCGAGTATAATGGCGTGCTTTGGGATTTGATGTATGATCCGATTAATAATTGTAACGGCATATTGAAGTATATAGACGATGTGGCGGGAACTAAAGAAGATAAGGCCAGGATCAAAGGACAGGCATTGGCTACACGTGGGTACGCATATATGATTTTGGCTACACATTATTCTTTTGCCATCGACAAAGATCCGAATGCTGTTTGCGCTCCAATATATACTGAACCAACAGATAACGAAGTAGCTTTGACAGGAAAACCTGCTTCTAGTGTATCAGAAGTTTTTGCTCAAGCTCTGAGTGATTTGGAAGATGCCTTGTTGTTTATTCCTGAAAACTATTCACATGGGAATGATGCGAATGCCCAGTATCAGATTGATTATTCTGTTGCATTGGGCTTGTTGGCACGTACTCATCTATATGCTCGTAGCTGGCAGAAGGCGTATGATTATGCGACGGATGCTTTAGCTATCAATTCTTATTTAATGAATGAGAATGAATATAAGAGTGGCTTTAATGATTATACCAATAAAGAGTGGATGTGGGGATTGTCATGTACAATTGACGATAATATGCCCTGTTATCTGTTTTATTTCAAGGATTGCACATCCGATGGTTATACAAACCTCAATGCCGATCCTTATTTCAAGGAAGAGTTTGAAGATGGTGACTACCGTAAGGATTTATTCGATTGGGGACAGACAGCTTATGGAGACTGGGCTATGTTGAATAAGAAATTCATATTTAAAGACCTCGACAATATGTTGGCGGATTTAGTATTGATGCGTACTTCGGAGATGTATTTGATTAAAGCTGAAGCGGCTGCTCATTTAGCAGGTAAAGAGGGTGAAGCACAACAGTTGTTACAGACTTTGCGTAATGCCCGTATGAAGGAAGGTAAAACTGCGCATGCAGTTACGGAAACCGGTGATGCGTTGATACAGGAAATATGGAAAGAGCGTCGTAAAGAATTGTGGGGTGAAGGTTTTGCTTTGACTGACCTTATCCGTAACCAACAATCAGTGGAACGTAAGGAATATGATGGAAAGATTACTGTGGGTGGCAAAGAAATATCGGTTAAGGGACATACTATTATTAGTTTACCAGATAATACTCCTTTTGTTCCGAATAGTAAATATTATCTGTTCCGCATTCCTGAAAAGGAAGAGTTGCAGAATACCGGACTTTATTCGAAATATCCGAGATTGTCTATTTATGATTTATAAATCCGTATAACTATAAAACCAGTCCCTTCTTCTTTTGATAATCAAAAAAGAAGGGGCTGATTTTGATATAAAGAGCATTGATTAAATTTCAAAATCAGGCAAATAGTCTGTCAGCACTTTACTAACTTGTTTCCCTTTTACTTGGTCAATAACAGTCGTCGCACCTTCCTTTTTACCTGCATCATAGTTTAAGGAAACTTTTTCCACTTTATTACTAACGTGAATAGCGGCTTTTCCTTTTTCCGTAAGGTTGCAAGTGATAGTCCAGTCACCTACTTGAATGGTATTGCCTTTGCGAACTAACTGCATATCCGGGCGATTATTTCCATGTATATCCATAACCGTTAAGAAACGGGCGGTTTTGCAAGGAACTGTTGTAGAAGAGAAATGCCAGTGATTAGGATATTTCACCGCTTTTCCTTGTGCATTCGTTACATTTTTCCAGTTGGTCGGAGCACAGAAGAAAGTATCTACCATTGCCTGTTCCGTTTTTGCCGAACTGAAAAGATGAGCAACAGAGATACCACCGGCTTTATTTCTTCCGGTTACTTTCACTTCATTAGTCAGTTCCAGTATTTCCATCGGTAATTCTACAGTATGTAAAAGGTAACTCCATGTTACGGCTTCTTTTCCTTCCAGCTCATCATAAATCACGAAAATTCCGGTAGTTCCCAATTGGATGATATGACGGCGGAACATATCCAATTTATTCTCATCCCATCCTTTTTCAGGCGTATATTGCGTACCGGATAGTTCGCCACGTTTCAGCCATAGGGGAGAAGTCACTTTGCCATAAGCATTGGAAGCATCTCCTACCATATAAGCGATTTTTTCTCCTTCATACCAACGCGGAATCCAGCCATATCCTTCTGTTCCAATCTTTTGAGTCATTCCATTTACCAAAATACTGTTGTGTGCACGGGTGTTACGGTAAGAATACATACAATGATCGTCCGTAAAACCAGTACGATGTCCGCTGCTGTAAAAAATGGCTTTACCCCCATAGAATGTATTGAAAGCATTCTGATTGGCTAGTGCATGGGAAGTGGAACCATAAGAACTGGAGCGGAACGATAACATGGCATTCCTGTCTATATCTCCCAAAGAAGTATTCATCGTACCGATTCCTGTTTCATTGAATACTTTCGCCATGGGTAGCTCGGCAAGAGTATGTCCTTCTTTGGGGAGAGTTTTCTTGGTTGTACAACGATACCAGGTCAAATCTCCGGATTTTCCGAGGAAAGTCTTTTCCATAATATCCGGTTCTTTTTGCAGAATAGTACGTACATAAGCGGCCGCCCACGGATTATTACATTCACGTGCCAAGGCATCCGCATAACCTACTCGTGTACCGTTCGGCTTCATCTTGCTCTCGTGTGAATTGCCTTGTCCGGCAGATTTTGAGAATGGAGGCTGCTGGTAGATGACGTAAAATGCATTGTTGTTATACCACGGATCAGCGAAGAAATCGAATCCGCTGATACGGGAGTAGAAAGCGGGAACTTCAATCAATGTGCGAAGATTAACCTGGAAATAGGAATCACCATTGTGCCATCCTCCGTCAGCGTTGAGGCCCGGAAGACGGGATACCCATTCATTGTAGCAATAATCCACCCAGGTGGAAGCCATCGGTAGCTCACCATACGTAGCAAATGCCGCCATATTCAAGATACGGAAAGTCATTTGCCAGACATGATTATCAGCAATGCGGTTTTCCAAGTGATTGACATATTCATGATAGAACTTCTTTCCATTGTCACGAATCGTTCTTAGGAGTAGTTTTCTCTCATTCGGAGTCAACAGATTGTACCATGCATCATACGCTGAAGTACTCATGGACAGGATAGTAGAACGATTGAAATCTCCGGCAAAGTATTTACTGTTTTTCCAGGAAAGAATTTCGGAAAGCCGCTTTATACCTTCTTTGTAGTATACCTCGTCTTTCGTTAGCAGGTAAGCGCGTACCATGGCTTCGATATTTGCTTCTTCACGGTCTACAATCTTACGACTTTCCCGAATCAGGGCAGAACGATATTGAACAATGTTTGTCAGCTTGACAACCTGGGTTGTATCAATTTCTTCTTCCAGATGTTTCAGCGGGTGGTTCAGGCATTTATCGGCTTTTCGGATATAAGCCTGTGCCTCCGGATTGTTTTTATTCCGTTCGATGATATTATCCCAATCTTCGGTATCAAGCAAGATGCGGGGATGGGTTTGGGGTAATTTGGCTAATACTTCCTGTAGAGAAAGAGGGCTGAATGTACGTATGTGTTCGTCTATATAAAAATGATAAACAGGTGACCATTCTTCTTTTCCTTCTTTGTCAACGTAGGCATGTTGCCAATACCATTTCCCTTTTTCAAAGAGTTTGAATGGGTTGAAAAAGGCCCATTTTCTTTCGGCGGTAATCACTTCCGATTTGAATTCGGGGTCGCGTGCGATACGGATGCGGTAGGTTACTTCCGGTTTGTAGTCCTCTTCTTCAACTCCGTCCAATACGGCACCGAGGTGCGGGAACTTATCCGGCCACATAAAACGCGGAGGATTGACGGTAATATGCTGTCCGTCCAGGGGCGAAGGCGTTTCGCGGACTTCATGCATCAAGGTCTGTTGAGTCAGATGCATGATTCCTTTTTGTGCATACCCGTTGGCGAATAGCAAAAGGGTGAACAAGAGGAAAATAGATATTCGTTGTTTCATCATATAACTTTGCTTTTATTATTCATCGCTTTGTTGTTCAGCGTTGTTTGAACAAATCTTTCAGACGAATAGTCTTGTTATTAATCAGTGGACGTGCCCAGAAACCAATAAAGGTGATATATCCTACGAAAACAAGGATAAAGAGCATACCTGTGCGAAGTGATGTTGCATCTGCCAGCGTACTTACAATCATCGGACCACCGGCACCACCTACAATTGCTGAGCATAGTATACCTGCGAATGAACCGTGGTGCTGTGACGCAGAGTTCAGTGCTAATGAGAATACGATGGAATACATCATGGAGATACTGAAGCCAACAGCTGGGAAAGCGAGCATAGATACTTCTTTACTTCCGAACAATGCTGATAATAATAGAATGATCGTCAGAATTCCGGAAATCTGTAACAATCGTTTACTGTCAATCAACTTGAGTAGGATCATGCCTACCAGACAACCGGCTGTCATCAATCCCCAAAAATAGCTCACGGCTTGTGCACCGTCTGTTTGCGGGTTAACTCCATGGTATTGTTCCAGGAAGGTACTCATAAAGATTGAAGTTCCTTGTTCCGTGCTTACATAGCAGAAGATTCCCAGAAAAAACAGCCATACATATTTCTGTTTGAATAAAGCCAGATATGAATCTTTAGATCCGCTTTTCTCGTCTTCTTTCAACTCGATTTTTGGAAAACGGGATACACCGACAGCAATCAGCATGACCAATAGCAGGATTGTAAATACCCAATAAAGAGATACCCACGGCATTTCCCGTGGAGTGACATCGGCCAACAAGTCGATAAAGAAACCCTTACCTGCTGTATATGTCGCCGGATTAAGTTCGCGAATCAGATAAGTATATACCAGAGGACTTAGGAAAGAAGCAATGCCAAACATAAATTGCGCCAGTTCGGCGATAAATGCATAGTTTTCTTCTCCTCCTACGGTACGTTGGAGTGGATTCAATACCGTTTGTAACATGGCCATTCCTAACCCGATGATGAAAGAAGAAGCTAATAACATTGGATACGTGTGCATGCAGGCAAACAAGATGGTACCGATGAACGGCATCAGAAACCCACCGAATAATACCGGCTTTTCACCGAAACGGTCAATGAGCAATCCGGCAGGGATAGACATGATGGCATAGGCCAGGAAGAAAGAAGTCGGGATAAATCCCGCCATTGCCAGGTCGCTTAGATTGAAGTTGTGGATAATATCCGGAATGAGTGGGCCTAGAATATTGGTGATAAACGAGATGGTAAACCAGAACGCCATAATCAGCGCCAGCATTCCTAAATTTTTTCTCATAATCTTAAATAGTTGATAGTTGATAAATGATAACTGATAGATGGAAGTTGATAATTAATGATGATTGAGTATTTGTATGTTGGAATAACTTTCATTTACTAACTATCATTTATCAACTATCAACTATCATTTATTTTTGTTTTCATTTGAAAAAGAGTGAAGCAGCTCCAATACTTCCGGCCTTGTTTCCAAGAGCGGCAGCTATGATTTGAGTATTCACGGCGCAGTCGGGGATAGCGTAACTGCGGGCTTTTTCACTTACCTTTTGAATATAAAAGTCTCCGGCTTCGGAAAGTCCTCCACCGATCACAATCTTTTGAGGGCTGAAGATATTAATGAATCCTGCAATTCCATGTCCCAGAAAATCACAGTGTTCTTCCAGCGATAGTTGTGCAATCTTATCTCCTTGTTTGTAAAGGCGGACGATCAGTTCTCCATTAATCTCTTCATCCGGGTAGGAGATACCTGCGTCTATTATCCGTTGACTGAAACGGCGTACCAAGGCAGAAGTGGAAGCGTAATGTTCCAGACAGCCGACGGAACCACAGGCACAAGGTTCGCCATTGGCAATGAGAGGCACGTGCCCCAGTTCTGTCCCCCGGTTGGCATAACCGTTGAACAATTTGCCATCAATGACTACTGCACCGCCAATGCCTGTTCCTACTGTTAGGAAAACAACATGAGTGGCTCCCTGTCCGGCTCCATACATTGTTTCTCCTAATCCCATCAGATTAGCATCATTTCCCAATAAAGCCGGGAGTCCGGTTTCCTTTTCAATACGGTCTGCCAGATGTATGTTTTCCCAACCGTTGATGTTTTCCGCACCTCCTAGAACAATACGGTTTGTAGAATCTACGATGCCTGGTGTACCAATTCCTATACCATTGATTTTGTAGCCTTGTTCTTGTGCAAAAGCTTTTACCTCATTGATAGCAGTAACCAACTGTCCGATGACAGCTTCTGCTGATACATCGGCTTTCGACGGTAACTTCCTTTGAAAGTAAAATACGCCTTCATTATCAATTAGGGCGTATTTTACAGAAGTTCCGCCAAGGTCAATTCCTATAGCGTATTCTTTTTCCATATCACCAAGTAATACTTAATACATAATACTTAAATACTTAAAAAAATCACACTCTCTCTGCCCAAATCGGTGAACTCCAAGCCCATTGTCCGTCACGTTGGCGAACGCGTACATAGTAGTAATCCGTATCACGCTGCGGCTCTTTATCTTCCATGTAGTGTTCCAAAGTGAAGCAGCTTTCCGGCATAGCACGATTGAAGAGGATTGCCTCGCTCAACCAACCGATCATGAAGTGTGAGCGTGAACCTTCGAGCAATTCGCCCAATGTATGTTCAAACTTCTTGCCATTGAATTCGGCAATGATCTTGCCGTCTTTGGGCATTTCCACATCCAGAATGACGGCTTGCATGGCTGCTGTAGTTGTATTCGGATTCTTGCTGCTGTACATATCCAATTCCGTTTCCTTGTCGCCAACGGATACAATACGGTTGACATGCGTGTGGAATTCAGTTTCACCTTCTTGCGGAGAAGTGAACGCTGCGCCACGGAAACAAGGAGTTACACTATGGATCTGTCCTTTGTCTACTGACAGTTTGCCCTGCCAATGTACGTATTTCTCTTCACGATTCCAACCAAAATCAACTTTAACTTTACAACGTACCGTATCACCTTCCGGAGCAATCGGAGTCAGAGGGCCGTTCATGCGAGCTAAAATCTGTCCATTCTTGACAATATCCACGTAGTCGATACAGCTTTCGCCTGTGACGTTCAGATAGATACGGCGGCTGTTACCGCGAACTACGTCACCCATGAAAGCGTCGTTGAGGCGGAAGTCAATAATAATTTTATCACCGGTTGCGGCACATACGTGGCGGGTGCGGAGAGCTTCCCAAATAGCGTCGCGAGTCAATGACGGAGCCATGACACCGATACGACCGTCGCCATAGCTTCCCGGATAACCGGAATGTTGGTCGGTAGAAGCCATAATACCGAATTTGTTACCTAATTCAAGACCATATTGAATGGTTCCTTCCCATTGGCGCGGACCCATGTCGTGTAGATAAGGATAGTCTCCCTGGTCGCTTTCTGCCAGACCGTGGCGGGAATACATTTCTACGAATGGGGTAATATCTCCTTCGGTAAAGCATTTCCAGTTGTAACCACGATAGCCACCCTGATAACCCATGTGATGCGGAGTGATAAATACTTTGTGGCCTTTTGCCTTCTGTTTCCAGTCTTCGATAGAAGTACATTCCACAAGCGGTGCGTCAAGATCATAATTCAATGCAACATGGTCACCATGTTCCATGCTGTGGGCCTCGTATCCGACAAAAGTAAGGAATTCACCTTCTTTATTGTATTCATTCGTCATTTTTACGTACTTCTCATAACCGCCTTCACGCAAACGTTTGAAAGCTCCCGTGTGGTAATCGATCACCCATTTCAGGCGGGGATCATCTGCTCCGGGAATATCCGGCCACATAGCATGAGGAGTGACACTGACAAAATCCAATTGTGCTTTTGCAGCTTCAAAAGCGTCGCGCATGTCGCCGTGTCCATATGTGATGTTGCAATGGTTGTGTAAGTCGCCCCAGTACATTTTGAGGTTACTGGCTGACGGCATAATTTTTTTTGCTTCTTTGCTTCCAGCTGCGCAAGAACCCAGTAAACTGCCTGAAGCTGCCAATCCGAGGAAAGACCAGCCTGTGTTTTTTAAAAACTTTCTTCTATCCATGGTTTTATCTAATTTATTCGGTTATGAGGCACGGATTACACGGATTTCACGGTTTTTAGAATGATGATGAGGTAAAACAACAGCGTTCATCCGTGTAATCCGTGCCTAAATTTATTATGTAAACTAATTATGAAGCATATTAATTCTTATTGATATGTCCTCTTCTTAGCGGTTTTGCATTTGCCGACGATCACCTTTAAAGAGGACTTTTTCCTTTTCATCCGGGTCAGTATCTTTGTACTGTTTTTGAGTATCCTGAAGCAGCTCTATCAGCTCTTCTTGTACTTTAGCATACTCCGGTTTGCCGAAGACGTTGTTCATCTCTCTCGGATCAGCTTTCATGTCATACATTTCCCATTCGTCAATATCATTGTAGAAATGAATCAACTTGAAATCTTGTGTACGGATACCATAGTGACGTTTTACAGAGTGTTCTGCAGGATATTCGTAGTAGTGGTAATAAGCTGCTTTACGCCAATCGGCCGGGGTTTTTCCTTCGTTGACCAATATCGGTTTCAAAGAAGCTCCTTGAATATCTGACGGAATATCTACTCCGGCAAAGTCTAGGAAGGTAGGAGCAAAGTCTACATTCATACTGATTGCATTACTGGTACTTCCTGCTTTGATTGCTTTCGGGTAACGGATGATAAGAGGCATACGCTGACATTCTTCATACATGAAGCGTTTGTCAAACCAGCCATGTTCGCCAAGGAAGAAACCTTGGTCGGAGGTGTATACAATGATTGTATTGTCCAGTTCACCAATCTTTTCGAGGTAATTCAATAGTCGGCCGATATTTTCGTCTACTGCCAGAACCGTAGCCAGATAATCGCGCATATATTGTTGATATTTCCAGCTGATTAAAGATTTGCCTTTCAAGTCACCTTTGCGGTATTCGGCAATGCGCCCAGCGTATACAGAATCCCATTTATCCTGAACTTCAATAGGCATACGTTTATATACACTATAAAGACGGTTGGTTGTATCTTTCAGCATCTCTTCACGAGTCATCAATTTGAGATCCCAGTCGTTTGTCAACGTGTGTTCGATAGACATATCCTGCTCACGAGCAGCTCTTCCACGACCTTCGTAGTCGTCGAACAGATTAGCCGGTTCCGGGAAAGTGGTATTGTTGAATATACCCAAATGACGGGGAGCAGGCATCCAGTTACGGTGTGGGGCTTTCTGGTGATACATCATGCAGAAAGGCTTGTTCTTGTCACGTCCTTCGAGGAATTTAATTGCTTTGTCGGTAATAATATCCGTAGCATATCCTTTTTCTACGATATGTTTTCCGTCTTCCCAGAAATCAGGATCGTAATAGTCACCTTGCTCATGTTGACCGCTAAGGATACTCCAATGGTCGAAACCTTGCGGTTCGCTGATGAGGTGCCATTTGCCGATCATGGCAGTCTGGTATCCGGCTTGCTGAAGAAGTTTGGGGAATGTCTGCTGATCGCCGTTGAATGTACTTGCATTATCGGTAAAACCATTCTCGTGACTGAACTTGCCGGTGAGGATGCAAGCGCGTGAAGGTCCCGAAAGAGCATTGACAGCGTAACAATTATCAAAGCGAATACCTTCGTTGGCAATCCGGTCCATATTAGGAGTTTGGATTAGATTTCCTCCATAACAGGACATCGCTTGAGTGGTGTGATCATCCGTCATCATGAAGATAATGTTCGGTTGTCTGACTTCTTCTTTCTTTTGGCTGTT
This sequence comes from Bacteroides sp. BFG-637, assembly GCF_024793605.1. Lineage (NCBI taxonomy): Bacteria > Pseudomonadati > Bacteroidota > Bacteroidia > Bacteroidales > Bacteroidaceae > Bacteroides > Bacteroides sp. BFG-637. The sequence goes on from NZ_JANUPD010000002.1 coordinate 3,754,136, forward strand.
GCAAGAAACGAGGTTTAATGCTGCCAATGGGAGGAGTAGGGTAGAGGAGGTGTAATAGTTTTCCATAATGATGAAGAAGCCTCTCCCAAGAAAAGGAGTAGGGAGAGACTCTGGGGTTTTTTATAGTTTGTATTTTAATGACTGTTTCTTTCCGTTTACTTTCACTTCTACTTCCAGACCGTTTTCATCGAACGCTTTGTTCTTGAATTTAGCGTCAAATTTAGGGGCATCTGCGCTTTTCTTAACCGGGTAGATAACAGTGATGTAACGTACAGCTTCTTCACCGTCTTTTCTTACGTTGAATGATACATTCATACGTTTGTAGCGTTTGCGATAAGCTGTTGAACACCATCCCGGTTCTTTCTTCATACTCATGCCGGCAGGGCCGAAGCATTGCAGTTTCATGTTGCTTCCATCCTCAAACTGTGTCAGGAATGTCATGTCTTCGCGGCTGTTGGCAATTTCTCCTTTCGGCATCTGATAGTGAAGATTGATAGAACCTTTACCGCTACCTACCATTTCATCTACAATGACAAAGTAAGTGTTATTAACGAAGAAAACAGAACGGCGGTGTTTCAAATTCTTATAACTCGGATTTTCAGTTACTAAAGTCTGGATAGCACCTTCCGGTTGCCACAACTTAGTAACAGATTCTGTTGTATCGAGATTCTTATTATCCAGGGTTACTGTGTTGTGAACACAAGTCTGACGGTGCCAGTTGCGTTGTTCCATTACTTCGCCTTCACCGGCGTATACATACGAACCTGAATCCGGGAACAAATTCTTACCGTTGAACCAAAGTTCAAATGTTCCGTTGTCCGGCTGACAGTGCCAGAAAGCTTTCGGACCTGCCTTTACTACCATTTGGGTAGCATCCATTCCCCATGAATTACGGAATACAAAAAAGCCTGATTTCAGGAAACCTTTAGACATATAATCCGGCAATGCACCTTCTTTTCCTTCTGTAGCAAAGTATTTGATTGTCTGGTTCTTCGGGAACAGTTTACTCCATGACTTGTAGTTTTTCACCATTTCTTTCTTTGTTGTCAACTTGGCGTCGCTGAAACATGGATTAGTGTAATCAGGGAAAGAAATGTTTGCATAGAACATAATCATGTTTTCAATGGTATCCAAATAATCTTGGGGGAATTCCTTACGGAATCCGTTAGCATCTGCGATACCTAAGGCTTTACAGAAAATGTTAATAGCTGCCAGATGATAATGTGGGTCAAGTTCGAACTGTCCGCCATCTTCGTATACCTGTACGTGAATTTCACGGTTCAGAATGTCGATACCACTTTTTCTCCAAGCCGGAGCATCTTTGAATTCAGGGAAAAAGGCACCAGCATAAATCATGCGTTGAGCTTCAAACAGTAAATGGTTGCCTTGATCCGAGTAATTAGCAAGGATATGTACAGCATGTTTGTAATAGTTCACCAGGAATTCTGTCAGGAAGTCCGGAGTGAAAGAAGGTGAGGGAAGGAATAACTGGAACTGTGAAGTCTGGTCTTGCAGACGATTACTCACTTCCAGGGGACGCCATGCAAAACGTACGTTTTCTACTTCGCCTTTGATTTTTCCATCACTTACTAGCTCATATTCTTTCTTGTCCATCTTCACTAACGGATTTTTTTAATCCAATCGATATACTGGTGTGCCCATTCTTTAGCATATTTTTCATCACCGGATATACGGTAAGCCTTACCCATCGGAGTGAACCATTTGTGACGGTGCAACTGCCAGCGGAGCTCATTATCTTTCACCGGCCAGTATTGCCAGTTGATATCTTCTCCATAATTGTAAGAAGGTTGATAACCTTTATGTACGAAGAATGTATGTTTCAATCCGTCATCCGCCCATTGCTGTTCTTCTTTGCTGATAGTCACTTTGTTCAGATTGATATCCGGAGTTTTTACGTTGGTACGTGCACGGTAATAGTCCAGTAATGCTTTGGCAGCATCCTCATCTTTACCCTCCTGATGCAAAGTTTTTACTTTCTCCAGTCCCGGATAGTCCAGGTTAAGGAGAGAAAAGACTTCGCTTTTCAGTTCTTGGGCGTAACCCTTGCTTACGAAACATGCGATTGCAAGCAGAACGATGTACTTTAAAGTTTTATTCATGATATAATAGGTGTTATAATTTAATGTATTAGATATCTTTATAGTTGATACCTTTCAGATCCATGAATCTCTTCAATGCTTCCAGATAATAGTAGTCAGCATAGTTCAGTGGAGTGTCTATTTCAGAACCATTCGGCAGTGAACCTACGGAATGCATCAAAATGAATCCTTGATTGTCACCCACTTTTGCGAGATATGCATCACTTGACAAACTTTTCAGAATCTTTTCTGCATAATCCAGATATTTCTGTCCGTCGGGAACCATCGTACTTAGTTCGATCATTGCAGAAGCAGTAACAGAAGCGGCCGATACATCACGTGGAGTTTCTTTGGTTACAGGAGCATCATAATCCCAGTAAGGAATAGCATCATCCGTTTTTACGCGGTTCATAATCATATCAGCTATGTCCTTTGCAAAGTTCAGGAATATGCTGTCATTCGTTTCGCGGTAGCAAGCGGTATATCCGTATATAGCCCATGCCTGTCCCCGTGCCCATGAAGAGTCATCGTTCTTGCCTTGGAAAGTTTGTTTGTTTTCCACTGTTCCGTCGTTGTTATAGCTTACTACATGCCAGCAAGTATAATCCGGGCGGAAGTGATTATGCATTGTAGTCATGGCATGCTTGATAGCGATGTCTTTATATCTATTGTCACCTGTTGCTTTTGCTACATTGAACAGAAGATCAAGGTTCATCATATTGTCGATAATAACCGGGAAGTTCCATGTTCCGAAATCCCATGAGCGAATAGCGCCGATGGAATCGTTGAAACGACCACAGAGGTTATCGGCAGTTTCTTTCATCACTGCAGCGATTGTATCGTTAGGTGAAAGACGTTCTGCATTGCCGTAACTACAGTTGACCATAAATCCCAAATCATGTGTACCTTTATAATAACGCACCGGATTCAGAAGATTTGTATATTCGATTGCTTGAGTTTTCAGTGTATTGTTTCCTGTCAGTTCGTATGCATACCATAATGAACCGGGGAAGAAACCACTCGTCCAGTCATAAACGTTGCAGAGGCGACGTTTGCCTAGCTGGTCAGCAGTGGGTTGTGCGCGTAGTGAATCCTTAAATGTTAATGAATCTCTTTCCAACTGGCGGCAAAGGAAATTCATGTCATAGCCGGTACGGATGGAACGTGGCAACATCCCTGTACCACTAACCTCTTCTGCGGAAAGTTGTAATTGGGCAGAAGCTACATCCAGTCCTTTTTTTATCCAACTGTAGTCTTCCTTTGGGGTTGTCTGGCACGACGCGAGTGCAATACTAACCGAAGCAAAGAGAACAAGTTTCTTTTTCATGTTATTCATTTTAAGTGATTGTTTTTAGAAGTTTTGTACTGATGCAAAAGTATGCGAAAAGCCTAATTTTTTATTACAGGATTGTCGAAAAGGCATTTAAATAGAGCTTTTCAAGTTTCGATTTTGTTGAAAAAGGTTTTAAATATCTCCAATATGCCCCAACCAAGGCATATTGGAGAATACTTTATTTAAATTACCACTTAGGATTTTGATTGAATAAAATACATAAATCCATATCTCGTTGTGGAATAGGGAATAACTCATGTTTACCATTAACTGTATATGTTGCCACAGAATAATTAGGAGAGCCAGCACTTTCCCACCAATAACCTAATTCTTTCGCAGTCTCTTGTATGGTATTATAATAAATACCCCAACGAACTAAGTCCATACGTCGATGACCTTCGAATGATAATTCATAACTACGTTCTTTACGAACTGCTTCACGGAATCCTTTTTCATCAAGCCCTTCTGTTAAATCACATGTACTTGTATTACCCGGGTTACCATAACCACGACGACGTACTGCATTAATAGCATTGTATGCATCGGTTGTAGGACCATGTTTCCATTCATTCAATGCTTCAGCATATAACAACAATACATCAGCATACCGTAAGAAGTACCAATTTACATTTGATTTATCATTATTAATGAAACTGTTGGTCGTTACATATTTCTGAATATCCCATTTGGCTGGGGTATAATTCTGTTTATTTTTTTGTGCTTTTGTCGGATCTGCATCTTTTGCAGCTGCACTTTCTTCCGTGTCACTAGCACTAGCTGCCCAAAGAGTTTTCTTTGTGTCAGTATATTGGTAGTTGGCTACGGACAAATCACGACGAATATCAGCTGTATTCTCTCTCCAGTCAAGTACAAATGTATGAACTACCTTTACGTTAGCAGCACAACTTCCACGAACACCAGCAATTGCAGTAGTTTTTACCCCATTCCATTTACCGATACGCCCTACTGGATCACTATTACCAGATACGGTTGGTGAGTAAAACGAAATTTCAATTAAGCTTTCAGTAGGATCCCAAACCCCATTACAAGTATTTTTCCATAATTGCTCATAATCTGTTAGTAGTCCATGTTTTCCAGATTCAATTAGGATACGTGCAGTTTTGGCCGCAGCCTCCCATTTGGATGTATCTTTCACTGGATCTCCTGCCCAAGTAGCATAGACTTTAGTAAGTAATCCTAATGCAGCTCCTTTTGAAAAACGGTATTCATTACTTTCACGATATTGGTCATCGATTGCATATGGTAATATATCAGATGCATATAACAAATCATCTTCAATGTACTCATAGACTTTTTCTGGGGCTGATTGTACATATGTTGCCGGATCTTGATTAGACATTTCTGTACTGGTCATCAAAACTACATTCCCAAATCGTCTTACTAACTCAAAATAAAACATAGCTCTTAATGCCCTGGCCTCTGCAATGTATATGGTTGCCAGTTTCTTATCAGTGTTAGTATACGATTCTATTTTGTTAGAAATACGTTCTAAAAAATCATTAGCCCTGTAGATACCTGTATAGAGTGCAGCCCATGTTTGCTGTACTTCTGATTGTGTTGTGGGAAATGAGTTCGTAGGAATTATACGAAAGTTTTCATTGCCACTTCCTTCTACCTGTGAAATGTCTGTTCCTAAATTGAATAGTATGGATAAATGATAACCATACATGGCATCTACAATGGTTGTACGGTATACGCCAAGTAATACATCCTTTGCTTCATCCGCATTGTTCATATAATTTTTCTTCTCTACTTCAGTTCTGGTTTCTTCCTCCAATGAACAAGAAAAAGGAAGTAAACACATTACTGATATGGCTATATAGTATATTATCTTTTTCATATTATATTTTTTGTGGATTAGAATTGAAGATCAATACCAAATGTAAATACTCTACTCTTCGGGTAGGCACCCCAGTCTAGTCCTGGAGTCATAGGGTTGCTGCTTGCACTATTAACTTCCGGGTCATAACCGCTGTATCCGCTTATGCAGAATAAATTCTGACCTGTTGCATATATGCGAAGCTTAGATGCATGAAACTTACGAGTCCATTTGTGTGGCAGTGTATATCCTAAAGTTATATTTTTTAAACGTAGGAATGAGCCATCTTCTATAAAGCGGGAATATACATCATTAACAATATATCCATCCTGTGAAGGAACTTTATTTGATGCATTTGTCGGACTCCAACGATCGGCAACTTCAGCCAACATATTTCTACGGCCACTTCTGGATTGTGTAGCATACAAACGGGTAGCATTATATATGTCATTTCCATAATTGAACTGGAACATGAAACTGAAGTCTATACCTTTGTAATTAAATGTATTTGTAATACCACCATACCATTTGGGCATAGCATTACCAATAACGGTACGGTCATTAGTAGTAATAATGCCATCGCCATCCTGATCTTTATATTTCACAACACCCGGCTTAACACTACCATATCGTGCATTATTTGTGATTCCTTCTTTCAGAATCAACTGATTGTCAGGAGTTGTGTAAAAATCAGAACTTTGATAAATACCGTCAAATTCATATCCGTAAATAAGACCAAGTGACTGTCCGACTGTTGCAATATAGTCATATGCAGTAAAGTTGCTGTCGAATCCAGAACGTGCATACATTGACTCTACTCCTGAAGCTAATCCCTTCAACGTGTTTTTGATAAATGAGATGTTGAAGTTGGTCTGCCAAGTAAAGTTACGTGTCTGAATATTAGTAGAGTTAAGACTTAGCTCAATTCCTTTATTCTGGATCTTACCAATATTCTGCATTTGTGAATCGAATCCAGTAACATGTGCTAATGACTGTGCTAATAATAGATCTTTTGTATCTTTGATAAAGAAATCAGCTGTAACATTTAATCTGTTGTCAAAGAATCCTAAATCGACTCCTAAGTTAACACTGCTTGCGCCTTCCCATTTTAAATTAGCATTTTTCAATTGTTTGGGAGTTAGGACAGTAACAGTGTTGTTGCCAATTCCATATTTGTTTGCTTCCATATAAATCCATGGAAAGATAATTGGAAATACGGTCATTTCCTACGATACCCCAACCTAGACGGACTTTAAAATTAGATACCCATTCAACATCTTTCATGAAAGCTTCTTCCGAAACACGCCATGCGGCTGAAAATGAGGGGAAGAATCCCCACTTATTTTTATTAGAGAATACAGTTGATCCATCGGCACGTACTGTAGCTGTAAATAAATACCGATTATCATAGTTGTAGTTTCCACGTGCAAAGAATGATAGAAGCGTTTTCTCGCTGTAACTACTTTCAACTCTACTCGGAGTAGCTCCCAGTCCCAGATAGTCGTTGCCTAAATTGTCAAAAGGGAAATCCATTGCTTCACCTAGTAAATATTCTGTGCTTTTAAAAGAAACTTCATGACCTAACATAATGTCATAGTTGTGCTTTTTTACCTTCTGTTTCCAAGTAAGGTTGTTGGAGTTTGTCCATCGTACGTCACGACCCATTTGTGTGCGTCCATAAGGTTTTTGACCATTACGGTATGCTTCTTTTGAACCATCTTTGTAGAATATATCTGTACGATTGTTGGTTGTATTGTAGGTCCCTGAAGTCTTGAATGTCAGTCCTTTAATGATCTGCCATGTTGCCGAAGCGTTTCCGGACCACATTTCTGCACGTTTATTATTTGTTACCGACTCGGTTTGTTTAACTGGGTTTACTTGGGCTAAACTTTCACCTGATTCGAGCATTTCAGGGTCAATAGCTGAAGCTAGGAGTTCTTCGTCTGTCAGTTTTAGTCCACCCGTGGGACGGGCACTTAATATTTGTGCAAGCATATTGAAGCGTCCGGAATCACCGGATGTACCTACACCTTCACGGTTTGTCAATGCATAGTTAACAGTAAAATTGAAGGAAAGGCTTTTACTTAATTTCTGATCAAGACGGAATTTACCTGTTGTTTTATTAAAACCACTATTTTTGAAAATACCATTTTCAATATAGCGTGAGAATGATGCATTATATTTAGTATCTTCCGTACCTCCCATAATTGATAAACTATGATCTTGTGACCACGTCGGATTGAATGTTTCATCTTGCCAGTTTACACCGCTTACACCAATATAGTCATCCAGGGATTGATAACGATAAGGGTTTCCGTCATCATCATTTCCTGTTTTAAAATAACTGTCGGAGTATTTAGAGTTTACTTCTCCTTGTAATTTAACGAATTCATATGGAGATAGGACATCTAATTTCTTTGATATTTTACGATAACTAGCTGAACCATTATAGTTAATAATAGGTTTCCCTATTTTTCCAGATTTAGTGCTGATCAATACGACTCCATTTGCTGCACGTGCACCATAAATAGCTGAAGAAGATGCGTCTTTCAGAATCTCAATAGACTCAATGTCAGAATTAGACAGATAGTCAATATCATCTACTTCAAAACCATCGACAATATAAAGTGGAGAGGAATCTCCCGTCAGAGTTCCGACACCACGGATATTAATACTGAAACCAGCACCTGGAGTACCATCTGTTGATGTGATTTGTACACCTGCGATTTGTCCTCCTAATGCGCCTGCCACTGAACTGGTTTTAAATCCTTCTACATCTTTGGCTGCTATAGAAGCTACGGAACCTGTTAAGTCACTGCGTTTCATTGTGCCATAGCCAACTACAACTACTTCATCTAGAGTTTGGTTGTCAGGAACCATTTTAATGTTGACGGTAGGTTGCCCGGTAAATTTAATTTCCTGTGTTTTGTATCCAATATATGAGAATGTAATAACAGCACCTTTATTGGCTTTAATTGTATAATTACCATCAAAGTCAGTTATACTTCCAGTTGAAGTTCCTTTTACTTGTACAGTAGCTCCGATGAGAGGAGTATCTGTTTCGTCTACAATAACACCTTTTAAAGTGGCATTCTGGGCATATAGGCTGATCGTTAGGATCAGTGTCAAGAGGGTGAACCACCCTCTTGTGCTAATTGATTTTATAAAATTTATATTGTACATAACGAGTATTTTTGCATGTATTTATTAGAATTTAGTATCAAACCAGATAAACATAGGAGAAACTCTTGCTCCACTAGCAGCTCCTTGAGGATCTTCTCCTTTGACGCTGTAAGTCATTTGACCAATCATTGCTCCATTAGCATTGCCATCTTTTGTGCGCCACATATTAGGATTAATATGTACCTTAAAGTCGGTCTGATCTATGTATCCTAGAGGTTTACTCAAATCTGTTATATTATCAAAATATGAGACAGGTTTTCTGGATGTACCTGCATCTATACTATATGAATTCCATAATGTAGATAAGAAATTGTTGACTCCTTGTGCTAATTGACCACTTATATGTGAATCGGGACCTGCTATGTTATAGTAGAAGAAATCACGTCTATAGTCTAATCTGAATGTTGATTTGTCTATATCGGTTCCTAAGCTTGGAGCTTCAGATACACCACCTTTCATCGGATTAACTTGGAAGACAAATGGAGTGTATTCTAATTGTACATTATTATCTGATAAAGTAGAGAAGTGGAAGAATACGGGTTGACTTACAGAAACTGCAGTTTTTCCTTCTCCTGCTGTAGCTGTAACCATAACCATACCACATTGTCCGGCTTTTAAACCTGTGATAGTAATTTGTCCGGTAGTAGCATCGATAGTTGCTTTTGTATTGTTGGGATTATGCTTCAACTCAACCTCCCATTTTAACGATTTCAATCCACCCGATGCATCTGTTGAAACTGGCGTAGGTTTGACTGTGTTGAGTTTAGCACCAGCTGCAATTCTAAATTGATCAGCGTAGTTCTCTATTGGCTGTAAGTTTAGATTGTTTCCATAACGGAAGAATGTGAAATAATTCGGATTTCCTATAATCTTCAATGTAAATGTCGCAGTTTCTGAACCTTTGGTATTTGTTGCCATCACTTGAACGGTATACTGTCCGACAGGAATAGTATTACCTTTTTTAATAGTGATGTTGCCATCCAGATCAAGATTTAATTGTCCTTGAAGTTCAGTTGCGAGGTCTATGAACTCATATTTCACTTCATCACCTTTGAAGTTGTCATTCTTCTGAATATCAATTTCTACAGCTTGAACTTCTTCTACATTAGTATATCCGAAATTGGCTATCGGCTCTATAAATTCGACTGCATTTAATGTGAGTACATTTTCAAATACGACCCCTTCTGTAGAGTATTCGTTTATAACTTTGACACTGATTTCGTATTTTTCTCCATCTTTGAAACCATGATGCGCAGCCACAGACAATACTCCAGTTGTTGGATCTATAGTAATTTTGTCTGTACTTGGGCTTATTGAGCTGATGCTGTAAGTCAACCCTTCTGTAGAACCTTTCAGTACTGGTGGGTTGCTCTGGAAAGTTGTTTCCGGACTAAGCTCTCCCTCTTCTTCTATTTTACCTTCATTGGGAGTATATGTTAGAGACAGAGGTCTGGAAGTGACATTAATTTCCAATGCATTTTCAAAAATACCCATTTCAGGATCTTCTCCAGTCGCTGCTGTTGTTAACTTGAATGATAAGATGTATTTGCCAGGTTGGATATTCTGGTTACCTTTGATAATTGATATTTCGCCGGTTTCCGAAACTGTAAAATAAGTGTCTGGGTCTTCTATTATAGTTTCATTCCATACAACGGAAGCAATTGTGTAGTTTGTAATGGAAATATGATTACCTTCCGTTGTTATTTGTGAGGTCGGTAATTCTTGACTGCTTTCAGTATCAATAATATCTGCATATTCTACCTGAAGTTTTTCAGGAATGGCTTTGATGCCATCTGGCACAGGTTTCATCATATTGATTTCTACAATATCTGCATATTCGTATCTGCTACCATTAGAATAGCAAGAGATAGATAACTTGTACAAGCCTACTGGAGTATTGCCTGTACTATTTAATGTGATTTTTCCTGTTTCTGAATCAATGGTAAAGATATTGCCAGAAAAGGCTTCTCCATCGAGTGTTATTTTGGTAATACTAAAATCGTATGGAGTACTACCTTTGTAAGTCGGACTACTGATAATTCCTGTCATGGAAGGTCCGATATCAGTCATACCTGTGTAGTAAATAGTAAACTTCGTAGAGTCAGTGGTTTCCGTATCAGTACAAGAACTATTGACTACTGTCAATATGATTACTATGAGTGTTCCTAGTAATCTTGAAGTAATGTTTAGTAATTTAGATCTCATATTTTAAGAGTTATTAGTTTATAAGGTATATGATAATGGGTATATAGTTCCTCCTACATTTACTTCTATAGATACGCTATTTTCACTATATCCGTTATCTGTGAAATGAGCAGATATGTTATTTATATCAGTGCTTTTTTTAACTGGTATGATAACTGTGATATAACGTGCTGTTTCATTAGATTCTTTATTCATATCTATAGTATATGATTGCCGGTCATTATAGTTACCGTCAACAAGATATGCTATGCGTCCTGTAAAAGGTGAACAGGTTATCTCCTTATTGGCAAAAGTACGTACAATGATATTATTGTCATTGCTAAATGCTGTATGAACACCGTTTTCTTCTTTGTCCATAACTACTTCGGTACTACTACCTTCACAAAGATTAAAGCTTAGATTTACAGTACCTTCAGCACTCCCAATGCCTTCGTCTACCAGTACGAAAAATTCTTTATTTACATAAAATACAGCACGACGGTGTTTTAAGTTGTCATATCCTTGATTCTCAAATACAACAAGTTCTGTTGCACCTTCTTCAGATTTTAAAAGTTTGCCTTCGGCCTTTTTTATGTTTTGCTTCCCTAATGATAATGTATTATGCTTGTCAATACCGCGAAACCAATAACGTAGTGTGTTGTCGCCACCAGTACTGTAATAGGTACATACTCCTGAATCGGGGAAGAAATTACGCCCATTGTGATAAAGTTCAAATGTTCCATTGTCAGGTTGATTATGGCTGTATGCACTGATAGAGTTGGAGGCGTCATTACTTTTATTATTACTTAAAATCATGACAGTAGAGCCATACGTCCAGCCGTTGCGTAATACGTAATATCCTGCTTGGTCAAATAATTTCATATCGTTATTTGGAGTATGTCCTTGGGGAGTACCACCGTTACCTGCAGTTTGCATGTATTTAAGTTCCTCACTGTTAGGGAACATTTCTACATATTGTTTGAAATTTGTATTTTTAAGTACATTACGTGTCCGACTCCATGAATCATTAAACATGGGTACTACATTATCAGAACCTTTGCTAAAATAGTTGGGATAAGTGAAATGCATTACTACTTCAGCTGCTTTTGAAGTGGTTCTGTAAAATTACTAGGCAATTTACTGGAAAGTTGGTTTGCCTCTGCTAATTTCATAGCCTCATAGAAATCTGCTACAATACTTATATGATAATGAAGAGACATTTCTTTATGCCATCCATCACTCATTATCTGATTTTGTACTTCTTCACTAAGTATTTGGTAACCAGTTTCCATCCATTTTTCAGCATTTTTGAATTCCGGCATTAATGTTCCGGCAGTTGCCAGTGCATTAGCTTGTGATATCAGAATATTACCTCCTGATTCATAAGGATAATCAACAAGAAAGTCAGCTTGCTCTGCAAACTCTACTAAAAAAGTAGTAAGCCATTCTGGTGTGAAATTAATAGAGTTTTTGAAGTATTCCAATAATTGTACTTGATCATTGATACGGGTTGCTACTTGTAATTGCCACCAAGACGTTGTGTTTGTACCGCTTTCCGGTTTAGGATTTTGGTCTATCCAATTATTATATACCTCAATCCATGATTGAATGTATTTTTCATTTCCGCTAATTCGATAGGCTTTAGCCTGTGGAATAAACCATTGATGGCGATGTAGTTGTTTCTGATACTCGTCAGAGGCACCTTCTGGAGAAAATGTCCAATTAATCGTTCCATCTTTCTTTAAAGAATATGGTTTCAATGTTTCTTGATCTTCATAGAAATTGTTTACATGAAAGCGATAGTCCTCCAATGCATAATCCGCTTTTGTTTGATCTGCTTCTGAGATTGTTACATTAATTAAGGACAAATTGGGATTAGTAACATTGGTTCTTGTTCTGTAGTATTCCAATAAAGCATTGGCCGCGTAATAATATTCCCCTGTTTCATAGAATTCTTTCACTTTTTCTAATCCGGGATAATTAAGGTTGATAATGTCGAATACGTTGGTATTTACAACATCATTGGGCTTAGAATCGGGAAGTAGATCTATATCTACATTTCCTCCGGTTAATAGATCGTCGTCATCGTCTGCGCATCCTGTAAAAGCGAAAAGCGCACATAAACAAATAAAGAAGATGTTCTTCATACTTTATTAGGTTTTAATTATTAAAAGTTATATTTTACTGTTTGCAAAATTAGCTTATTAAATTATAGACTATAGTCTACCTTGTTCACACTTTGTTCAAAAATGATTTTTTTGATATTAAATTTGTTGAATCATATGTTATTTCTGTCTAAAAAAACTGTTGTGGAACTGATAGAAGGCTATTTTTGTATCATAATGTAATCTAATCTACCAGTGTTTACAAGGTTGGTTTTGTACATTTTTAGGTGTTCTATTGGATGATTTTTAATCCATAATGATTTTTGGAAGTATGAGGAATCGGAGAAATAATAAAATCAGGCTTTTCTCCTTGAGGGGAAATGTAGACCTCTTCTCCTTTTTTTAAATCAATCCGATAAGTATTGCTTTCGAATGATTGTACAGTGAAGTCTCTTTCTCCTTTAAAGACAGGGTTAACTATATCAGTCGTTATAATGCAAGGTTCTCCAGCCAGACTTTTGATATGGATGAATTGTGTTTTTCCCTGTTTTCTGCTAGCAGAAACTTTGAATGCTCCTTCCGTACGCAGACCGGAATAGGCGATGTCTTTCCATGTATCAGGAATAGCTGGAAAAATGCGGATTTTTCCACCCCAACTTTGTAGTAGCATGTCGTGAATACTTTGAGCACCGGAAAGAGGCGTTTCAATAACAGGACCGCTCTCTCTATACATGGTGGTTGGACTGAGAAACTTGCCAAATAATTTGTTTAAATAAGTTAGTGCGTCATTTCCCTTTCCGATGGCAGAGGATATGGAAGATGCACCTGTACATGAATAACCTAAGAGAGCTTTGGGCTTGCTTTGCCAGAAAGTGAGTGATTTTTCAATCGTTTCGATACCGCCCGGCTGTTCTTTATTGATAAGGTACAGCGGATAGATGGCGAGTAGATGCGAATAATGTCTATGAGAGAATGCATATGGCATATCTTTCCCAATAAGTAATCCATTCTTATCCATAGGATAAGGAGTTAGATTATAAAGGACGTCTTTCCATGTATTAGCCAATGGATCTTGAATGTTCAGACGATGGGCTGATTCCAATAGAGTTTGGCATCCCCAACGTAATAATGCAAGATCAAAATTACAATCTTCCGTACTATCGTACTCAGGAGAATAAGTTGCCGGAAGGTGAAATTTCCCATCTTCTCCTTTTTTAAGAAAATGCAGGTAGTAGTTGATTGACTCTTTTAATAAAGGAAATAGTTTATTCCGTAGAATGTCATCATCCATTTTATGACGGTAGATAAGCCATAGGTTGTGACAGGCCCATGGGAGCAGGCCTACTTGCGCTTTACCTTTTCCGGGAATACCTACTTCTGTAGTCATACATTCCAAATTGGAAGCGACTCCTATGCCTAATGAATTATGACGATAATTAGGATGAATGTTGAGACGTAACTGGTCTATGTGATTGTAAAGTGCATTTTCTAAAGAGGCTGCGAGATCTAAATGGTCGGAAGCATTTAGTGCCCAGTATGTGAGCTGTACATTGAGGTTCCACCAAGCATTTGGCCAGGGAGTTTCCGTCAGCCATGGACCTGTATTGTCTATTAGAGCACGGTCGCCACGGGTAGCAGAAGCTAGTTTGTACATTTGAATCCAATAAAAGTTCTCTTTTTTGTGCTTCCGGTAATGTGATGAAGCTATTTGGATAAAAGGAATTCCACCATTTACGATGTGTCTTTTGCAAGGATGGATAGCCTTCGCTTATAGCTTTCCGGATTTCAGTTTTACATATTTCACTCGAATTATTTTGAGGATATGTATGTGTAAGGTTTATCCATAAGGTACGTTCCTTTTTAGTTGATTGAGTCTCTTTCCAGCCTACTGTTGTTTCACCACCTGCCAATAGCTTCTGAACAGATAAGTTGATATCTTCTTTTCGAGTGATTGTTGGTGCAGGATTGAGTTCATAGTCTTTGGGAATTTTATTGATTTGTCCCCGCCTTCTAAAAAGTAGATAGCGGGGACTATTGGCTTCAGCCGCTACCCATTCCCATTTGAAGTCATGTTCTTCTCCTTCTGTAGTTGCTTTTACTGCTATTATCATATTGTCAGCATGGGCAAAGGTTTGTAGGTGGATAACCCCTTTGGTGGTGATAATATCTGTTGATGCTTCGGCATTCCAAAGGTCAAGGCGCATCTTACCGCTGATTATTTCTCCTCTAGGATGCAGGGCAAAGTAACCGGTAAGTAGTCGGGGAATCCCGAATACATCTCTTTTGTATGATGGTCATGCACATCACAGTTACCGGTTTCCAGACGCAAGTAGTTTTCACCGGGTGCTTTGTAGATCATTAATCCTAATTTGCCGTTGCCTAGATAAGCTGATTCATACCAGTATTCTGGCAGCTTTTCCCATACCATATCTTGCTGGCTCATGAATTCAGGCCAATTAATATCCTGTTTAAGAGTTGTAGAATGGGCGTCTACAGTGAAAGAACAGATTAAAAATAGAAAGATACAGTTAAGGTATTTACGTCGAATATTCATAGTGCTATCTTTTATATTAATTCTTAAGTTCGTAATTTAGATTATATGTTTCATTATCAATTGTCACTTCAATAGAAACATTATCTGAATCTGAAGGATTATCTGTGAATTTAGCGTTAATCTTGTGATTGGAAGCTGTTGTTACCGGATATAATATGGTAATATAACGTACGGATGTGTTTTTCTTTTTCTCCATAACTAATGAATAAGCTTTTCTGACAGAGAATTTTCTATCTGTCTGATATGAGATTCGTCCCTCAAAAGGTTTTAATACAATGTCTTGATTCCCAAAACTGCGAATAAGCAAGTTGTTATTATCTTCAAAAGTTGTATGCGCACCCATCTCTTGAATATCCAAATTGACATTGTTGACTGATGTCTCGTCACAAAGATGGAAATATAATTTGGAATATCCGGTAGCTGCTCCAAAGCCTTCATCTACAAAAGCGAAGAATTCGACAGGCTTTTTCACATAGAAGATGGCACGGCGGTGTTTGAAGTTACTATATCCTTGATTTTCTGTTATTATTAGTTGTTGGTTATCGTTTTCTTCTGATAATAATAGTTTGCCTTGTGCCTTGTTGATGTCTTCGGTTCCGGTGGCTTCCATGCTCTTCCAATTGTCCCAAAACCATAGTATTGTGCGCTTTGGTCTGACGGAACCACCTGCGTAATTCCATTACTTCCGTATCATTTTCTTTCATATATGAACAAACGCCGGAATCCGGAAAGAAGTTGCGACCATTGTGATATAGTTCGAACGTCCCATTGTCGAGTTGGTTGTGACTTGAATCTTCTAATTTGGAAGATACATTGTTGCTGTGTACCAACATTGTTGATTGGGGAGTCCAGCCATTGCGTAATACATAGAATCCAGAGTATTCGAACGTTTTGATTTTGGTATCGGGTGGAGTTCCTTTTCCGTATGTTTTCATGTAGTCAAGTTCTGAATCATCCGGGAACATTTTGGCATATTTTACGAAGTTCTTGTTCAGTACACTGCGTGTTTTTATCCACGAATCGTTGAATGCAGGACTGCAATCCTTACTTCCTTTAATGAAGTAGCTAGGATATGTAAAGTGCATGACGACTTTAGTGGCTTTCAGCAAGACGTTGTCGAGTTCTGGAGAAAGCAGGTTGTCCGGTAGCTTATTTAATTGGATTAATCTCTTTAAATCATATAGCCCGTCCACTATACCTATGTGATAGTGGAGTGAGAGATCATTCGTCATCCCATCTCTTAAAAACAATTTTGTGGTTTGCTCATTAATGATGTTACATCCTGTTTTTTGCCACTGTGGGGCATTTTTTAGTTCGGGGAATAAGGTTCCTGCAAAGACTAATGCTACTGCTTGGCTTAGTAGAATATTGTTTTCTCCGGTGTATTTGTACATGGACAAATAGTCGGCGTGTTCTGCAAAGTGTATGAGGAAAAAAGAAAGCCATTCGGTTGTGAAGTTGGGAGAGGACTTGAAATGCTCGAATGATTCTGTTTGTCCCATGATACGTGTGGATACCTGAAGTTGATACCATTTGAACTTGTCCGGTTTTCCATCAGGTTTGGGGTTCTTGGCAATCCAGTCGGTATATACTTCTTTCCATGAATATATGTATTTTTCATCGTGAGAGTTTTGGTAAGCTTTCCCTTGAAGGGGCATCCAGTTATGACGATGTAATTGTTTTTGATATTCATTGTCGGCTCCTTTGGGAGCAAATTCCCAGTTAATTGTTTTATCGTTGTTTTGCAATGAATAAGGGATCTTTCTGGTTTTGTCTTCCAGATAATTGTCATTGACATAAAAGCGATATTCGTTTATTGCATAGTCGGCATATCCTTGTTCCGTTTCATTAAGGGTAGTAGATAGGTTTGGATTTATTATCTCTGTTCTATTTTTGTAATAGGTGAGCAGCTTTTTCAGGGCAGCATCACTGTCACCGGTTTCATACAGAGATTTTACCTCCTCCAATCCGGGATAATCAAGATTGAGTATTTCAAATAAATATTCTTCAGTATTCTCTTTCGGAGGTGTCGGTTCCTCTTTTGACGGAATGTCATTGTTCTCTTTTTGAGGGATATCATTATCAGTACATCCTACGATTGTAAAGACAAAGACTAGCAATATATTAATCCGGAAACCGTTTTTGAAATTCATAGTATAAATTTTAGTTTGGATAGATTTTAATTTATATGAGAGCTGGTTATTAACTCTATGCAAATATATGGGGTAAAGTAGCTTTGTTGCTAATAGTTTTATCGAATAGTATATCAAATTTGTGCAATGATTCTGCTTGATATATATAAAGGACAGTATTCTTTCTCTAAATGATGCAGAAGTATTAACGATTTCATCTAATTGAATTTTATAAATCATGCTATCTTTTTAGTAACTTCTTTTAATTAGTTTAGTCAGTTACAGTTAGACAACTCGCTGGTTGCAGTTGTGTATCTACTTAGATGGACAAGTGTAACTTGATGGTTGCACAACTGCAGTTCACTAATGAAAGCAATAGACGGAATTCTTGGATAATGGATTGATAAATAAAGTATTATATGCAAAATGCAGTTTTCTTTCGGAAAAAAGCAAAATCATCCTGTTCTTTTTTGTAAACTAATCTTTATTTTACTCTATTTTTAGGGTTAAATAGCTGATTTTTAGTTCTGCCACATTTTTATATTTCCCCCTATAATACTTAGAATAAATACAATAATGTGGCAGGTTATGGATTTATGATTTCTCTGGAATTATCCTTTTGCTTTCTTGATAAACTCCGTAGGCAAACATCCGAAATACTTCTTGAAACTCGTAGCAAAGTAAGAAGGTGTATTGAAACCTACCATTGTGCTAACTTCTGCTATCGTGTAGCGACCATCTTTTAATAATTTGGCCGCTTCATTGAAACGGATCTTTCGTATAAAGTCAATAGTCGATTCGCCTGTAATAGCTTTCAATTTGAGATGTAGATTAGAACGGCTCATGTTCATTTCTCTGGCAAACTCGTCAGTAGAGAATTCAATATTATCCATATTTTTTTCTACAATGGCTACGGCACGTTTCAGTAAGGCTTCATCCATGGCGTTAAACGTAATCTTTTCCGGTTCCACTTCCAGAGATTTAGAATACCGTTCAAGCATACGTCTGCGGGTACGCATCATATTCTGTATCTTCGTAGTCAGGATAGCCAGCGAGAATGGTTTCGGGATATAATCATCCGCACCCATTTGCAGACCTTCCATCTGGTCTTTGACTTCGCTTTTAGCAGACAGGATAATCACGGGAATATGACAGGTACGGATATTTTGCTTCACATTCTTACATAATTTAATACCATCCATCACAGGCATCATGACATCAGTTACAATGATGTCAACTTCATTGTCTTTCAGTTTTTCCAAAGCTTCTTCACCATTCCCGGCTTCCAGCGTATTGAAAAGTTCGGCAAGTCCGCTACTAAGATAATGGCGGATTTCATTATTGTCCTCTACAATAAGAATAGTGCCACGCTTCTTGTCACCGGCTTCGATCGTTTCGCTTTCGATCTTTTCCGTATCAATGAAATACATTTCTTTCGAATTGGTGGAATATACCTGACCTTCCTCATTCAGACTGTCATTAGAAGCCAGTTCGGAGGACTTATAGGTATTTATGTCTTGTGGCAGATAAACAGAGAAAGTGCTGCCTTTGCCCTCTTCACTGTCCAATTCGATACGGCCATGGTGTAATTCTACCAGACGTTGTACCAATGAAAGACCGATACCACTTCCTACGTGCTCACTCTCTATCTGATAAAAACGTTCGAATATTTTTCCCTGTTTGTTGATAGGAATGCCGATGCCGGTGTCACTAACCTGCAGTACCAGCCAATTATTCTCCTCTTTCAATGTCACAGTGATGCTTTGACCGCTTTCCGTATATTTGAAAGCATTTGAAAGCAAGTTATTAACAATCAGTTCCAGATAATTAGGATCAAAAAGTTCCTCTTTATCTTCCAATTCAGAATGGAGAGTATAAGTAATCTTTTTGTGGCGTGCCAGTTTATCATAGAACAAGAAATTATCTTGTATTAGTTGATGCGCATTCTCTTTCTTAACTTTCAACTCGAAAACTCCCAATTCGGCTCGGCGATAATCCATCAGTTGGTTCACAAGATGTAGCAGACGATTAGCATTACGTTGGATATATTCCAGTTGATTACGAGTCCAACGGTCACTGATCTTATTGATTATTTCTTGTAAAGGAGCCAAGATAAGAGTCAACGGCGTACGAAGTTCATGGGAAATATTGATGAAGAAGCGCATCTTCATCTGGTTGATTTCTTCTTGATGCTCCTTGTCTTTGCGCTCGAGCTCCAGTTTTGCCTCCATGCTCTTCCGCATCCAGAAGAAGCGGAAGACGAAAGTGATAAAGCCGATAAAAACAGCAAGGAAAAGCATGATTGCCCACCAAGTCTTGTACCATATAGGGAGAACTATGATTTCCAACATTGTAGGTACGGTATTCCATTTTCCGTCACTATTAGCTGCTTTCACCAGAAAATGATAAGTACCTTGCGGCAAGTTGGAGTAGGAGACAGTACGTTTGTCTGTCAGATAATACCACTCTTTATCATATCCTTCCAATTTATAAGCGAAAGTATTGTGTTGACCTGAAATATAGTTGGATACCACAAATTCAATAGTGAAAGCTGTTTGCCATGATTTTAGCGTGATACTTTCTGTTTCATTGATATTCTTAGTCAGGATACCGGTTTCATCATCCGGACGGACTGTCTTGTTAAACAGTTGAAGTTTAGTGATAACTACCGGAGGAGTGTAAGGGTTGTCCAGTAGGAGTTCCGGGCGGAAAGTTGTGATACCGTTGATACCCCCGAAGTACATTTGCCCATTAGAGGTGCGGCAGAATGAAGAAGTATTAAACTGATTACTCTGCAACCCGTCGGATTCCGTAAAATTACGGAACTTCTCTGTCTCCGGATTGAAACAGGAGATACCGCGGTTGGTGCTTACCCAGAGACGCCCGAAGGTATCTTCCAGAATACCGTAGACCACATTATTGGGTAAACCGTTAGCTGTTGTATATCGTTTGATTTTCTTCTCTTTTTCATTAAAACTGTAGAAACCTTCACGCGTACCTACCCAAATGATGCCATTGGCAGCTTCATAAATGCAATTGGTAAACATCTTTGTTACAGATGATTCCGGAAGAATAGGAGCTTTTTCTATTTCGATCCCTTCCTGCTGAAAGACTGATATACCTTCTTCGCCACCGATCCAAAGACGTTTACGGGAATCTCTGAACAGGATTGTGATTCGTTGTGAAGTAAATGGCGTACCGTCTTTTTCTTTATCTATGGTGGTAAAGCTCCGTTTCTCCGGATTAAAACTAACCAGCGCACTTAAAGTTCCTAATAAAATACTACCCTCCTTGTCAGGAAGAATGGCATATACATTTTCATTGACCAACTGGCTATTCAGCTGATTAAAACTTTCCATTTGTCCACTGTTACGGTGGAGAACAGTCAGACCACCCGCATGTGTTCCTATATATACAAGTGATTTTTGTTCATCTACATATACGGCTTTGATATTGTTGGAACCAATACCGATTTCCCGTTCGTCTTCCTGTAGAATATAGTGTGTAAATTGTTGTGTCTTTGGGTTATATAGATTCAATCCACCATCATTCGTTCCTATCCATAAGTTCTTATTCTTATCTTCGGTAATGCAACTGACTACATTGTCACTTAAAGAATTCTTATATGGAATACGCTGAATATTCTTGAATCTGTTGCGGATCGGATGATAATAATTTAGTCCTCCGAAATATGTTCCAAGCCACATTCCGCCCTGCGAATCCATAAAGATACTGCGGACCGAACGCTGTGACAGACTCCCGCTTTCTACCGGACTGCTGCTATAAGAAACGAAAGAATCGTTTGCTTCCATGATAAATGTTTAAATCATTGAATGTTCCTATCCATAGGCGATTTTGCGAATCCAGTGCCAGGGAACGGATATAATTGGAACTGATACTTTTAGGATTGGAAGAAGAATGATGATAAGCTTTTACTTCTTGCGTTTTCGGATTGAGTAGAAGTAGACCGGCTCCTTCGGTAGCTATCCAGATGCGGGTAGGGGATTGCTGTAAAATGGCCTGAATCTGTTTAGTTCCTGTTATCGGACTAATTTTCTCCAGTTTCTTTTGGGGAATGGAATAGCTGTAAAGCCCGTCAACAGGGGTACCGATATAGATAATATCACCATTCCGGTAAAGAGCAGAAGCCACTATCTTATGCATGGCTGTGCTAAAAGAATCATCAACGAATCGTGATTCTTTAATATCGAACATAGTCAGACCTTCCTGTGTACTTATAAGCAACTGCTCAGGCGAGATTTCTGCAATACCATTGATTTGCTGTTTCTTGCCTTTTTTCTCATAGAAGAAATTCCTGAACTTGTCTTTCTCTTCGTCATAATATGACAAACCATCCCGTGTACCGATCCAAACCCGTCCCTGACTGTCGGTCTTTACGATTCGGGAAATATCATTAGCGATACTGTTCGGATCATCTTCATTATGCTGATAAACTGTAAATGAATACCCATCGTACTTGTTTACTCCGTCATAAGTTGCGAACCACATATTGCCTCGTTGGTCCTGATCGATAGAGAATACGGTACTTTGTGACAATCCTTCATTAATAGAGATATAGGAGAAGTTGATTTGCTCCGGAATATCAGAAAAAGCATAATTAACTCCTGCACATAGAAAAAGTAGACAGATTGTTATTTTGTTAAGGCTGCTCATTATTAGTTCATAAGATTAATAATGGCATCAAAGATAGTGAAATCTTTGATATACCCCATGAATTGACCGGAAAACTATACAATCTTTCCGCCCCGCGTTAAATGTCTTTTTTCATAATGAGGTGATTCTCATTGTCGATACGTTGGTATGATATTTCGTTCATAATGCTTCGTATAAGGAATATTCCCAGCCCCCCGATTGGACGTTCCTCCAAAGAAAGCGTAACATCTACCTCGTCTACTTGTGTCGGATCAAAAGAGGCTCCTTTGTCCGTTAATAGGAAAACGAGTTGTTTTTCGCTGTAAGTTACTCTTAATAGGATGGTGTGTTGTTCTTGAGTCGGATAGGCATACATAATTATATTGGCTACGGCCTCTTCCAATGCCAGATTAATATTCATTGTCGTTTCAAATGACAAAGAAAGTTCCTCTCCCAGTTCTTCGATGAAACTGGCTAAAACTGAAATTTCATTTAAATCGTTTGAGATCTTTATTTCTCTTTCCATAATGATATGTGCTTAATTGTTTGTTGTCCCGGGTTCATATTGAATAAGTAAAATAGTCAAGTCATCGCTGGCTTCTGCTTCTTTGACATGCTCTGCTATAGAGTCCACTATACCATTAACAGTGGTGCGTACATCAGACGTGCTATTATCAGACAATGTTTTCAATAACTTTTCGTCTCCATATAGTTCTTTGTCTGTATTTTCAGCTTCTGTCACTCCATCGGTGTAGAGGAACAGTTTACTTCCTTTCTCCAATGTTGTTTCATCTTCGGTATAGGCAAATTCTTCAATGACACCGACAAATATCTGTGTTTTGAATTCTAGGAAAGAAACCTGTCCGTCCGGACGAATCAATATGGGAGGATTATGTCCGGCATTACACAGTTTCAGTTTACCTGTTTCCAAATCAAGGATTCCGACAATAAGCGTAACAAACATGTTGGATTCGTTATTATCAGAAATCGAGTTGTTCATATCCGTCACAATCTTAGCCGGCGAAAGTACCTGTTGTGACAAGGTGCGGAATAAACTACGGGTGATAGCCATAAATAGAGAGGCGGGCACTCCTTTCCCCGAAACATCTCCGATTAAAAAGTAGAGGTGATTGCCATCCATATAGAAATCATAAAGGTCTCCACCTACTTCTTTGGCGGGATGGAGTATAGCATGTAAATCTACATCATTGCGTTCGGGATAAGGAGGGAATATTTTAGGAAGCATCCCCATTTGAATTTCCCGTGCTATGGAAAGCTCGCTTTCAATCCGTTCTTTGCTGGCAGTGGTATCTCTTAGTTCACCTACGTAGGTAGATAAAGAGTGTTGCATGAAGACAAGTGAATCATGTAAATCCTTTATTTCATCTTTGGAATGTACTTCCGGCAGGATAACATCAAACCGTCCGGTCGCAATTTCCCGGGCTGATTCGGAGAATTTCTCCAGTGGACTGACAAGGCGTCGGATAATGCTGTATATGATTAGAAATAAAGCTATCATACCAACCATAAAGGTATAGATGATTTTCCGTGAGGTGTTATCCAATTCCTGAAGAATAATCTGGCTTGGACAAACAGTACATACCGACCATCCTATTTGAGGAATGGTTGTGTAAAATGCATACGAGTCGACTCCTTTATTATTGAAGCGCATAGTTCCGGTATGTCCTGCCAGCATTTCGTGTCCGATCTGTTCCTGTGCTAGATTTTCTTTGGCGAAAGCTTCGGAGAATATCGTTTCATTCATGATCTTGCTTCGGTCCATGTGAGTCAGAAAGCTTCCGTTACGGCTAATTAAATAGGTGTAGCTGGAAGGATAAGGCTTCAGTAGACTGATTGTATCAGTGAATTGTGTCAGGGATATATTGGCAGTGAAAACTGCATATAGTTCCCCTTTGCTGTCAAACAGAGGTTTGGCATAAGTACTCATGATGAAGTTTCCCCCTCCGTCGTCATAGTAAGGCTCACTCCAATAAGGTTGTTTAAGTAACTGGGGAATAAGATACCAATCCATGCATGGATAGTCATAATTCTGACTGCCCAATACCTGATAGGTTATTTCTCCATTTATTTCATCCTTAAAAGAAGCATAAGGCATGAAATATTTCCCTTTTTCCTTATAATAGTCGGGAACAAAAGCTATGCCGCTTCCGACGATGAACTGATTGTTTCTTACAACAGATTCTATAATATTGTGTAAAGAGTCCGGGTGATCAATATTCTTTTCCAAGACCCAGACAGATTGGTTGACAGTCGTCTCAACAGACAGTAGCTGACCGCTGATTTCTGTAGCAATGTTACTTAATAGTCCATGAGTGCGTTCGATTGCAAAGCCCGTTACTTTCTGTTGGCTATAATAATAAAATAACGCCATGATAGTAGCAAAGATAATTAACGTAAAAGATAGTACGTAGATACTTAGTCGGGTTGCAAAAGAATGGGAGAATGTGTATTTCATGAATGAATGTCTATTATTTTACAAAATTTTCATAACGGATATCATTGGAATTTTGAGTTTGATCCGGCAACAAAATACTTGTTGCCAGATTAAACTCTTCCCGGCTTAGCCGATAGGGACGTTGCCCGCTCTTCTTGTTTGTTTGTAACCTTAGTATCTCATCCAACATTTTACGTTGGTGATACCGGTTGGTTCCTATGTTGTGTTGATGCACTTGTTCCATTACGATGTCCAATGTTTGTTCGCGGTGTTCATTTGCCCATTCCCAGCCACGCATGCTGGCACGGGCTAATTTCTGTACTGCTTGAGGATATTTCTGATAGAATTCTCTGCTAACATAAAGTCCGTCCTCCGGCAGGTTATATCCATAATCCGAGAAATGCATGATATGAATTGAATCAGTCTTTACACCGGCTTCAATTAGTTGTAGAAACTCATTGTAACTTCCTACGAGACAAATATCCACAGCTTTTGATAGGAAAATGTTGACTCCCCCCATTGAAACGTATCCATTCCACCTGGAGTTGATATTTGTTGGCTATTTGATCCAGTAGTTCTTGACTAAGATGATTCCATACCCCTATTTTCTTATGTTGCAAAGATAAAATACCCTTGAGTGGTGAACGACTGACAAGCATCAGGCTGTTTTCCTGTGAGGTTTGCAAGATATTGACTACCTGTGCACCTGCAAAATATTCAGTCAGGGCATACGATAGGTTCATAACTACCGCTTGCGAATATCCTTTCTGCAGGAAAGAAAAAGAGCTTGCCGAAAGCGAAGGATGTACTACGTGTACGTCAAGTCCTTCTTCCTTGTAGAATCCTAGTTTGTCAGCTACGTAATAGCCTGCAAATTGTGCTTGTGCCGTCCATTTAGGTGTGAGGTTAATCGACTGCGCATTCACCGGTTCTGTCAGAAAGAACAGAGATAGCAAGATACAGCAAATAATAGATGCTTTTCTCATTACTAAGTGGGATTAACGAATGATAAAAAGGCTGGAACAGCCTGTCATATCGAATATTTTCCGTATTTCCGGACGCATAGCTTCCAATACAAGTTGTCCGCTGTGTTGCTTTACACTTTTCTGGAGGGTTATCAGACTTCTTAAACCGGAACTGCTGATATATAGTAATCCTTCGCAGTTGATTATTATATTAGGATTCTGAATGCTTAGCAGAGGTTGGATGAGAGCATTGAATTCGTTCGTATTGGCAGTGTCCAATCGTCCTTCAACAGTGAGTATGATAACTTCCTCTATTTTACATAAGTTCGTTTTAAGAGTTGCCTCCGGTTTGAAATCCATGTCTATTTTTTTAGTCAGGATTAGTTCGTTTTGACTGTCCGTCGAATGATATTCTACTTTATCCATGGTGCGGCGAATCAGAAAGAGCCCCAAACCTTGTGTCAGTTGCTGTTCCAGAGATAGTGCATCTCCTGATGCTTCATTTTCAGATTTTGTGGGATCGAATGAAATACCATCGTCAATAATTTGGGCAATCAGTAGTCCGGGTGCCACGGAAGTTTTCAATATGATTTCACCTTTTTGATTTTGAGGGTAACCGTGATGGATAATATTGCTTATTGCTTCTTCAATAGCAAGATTGAGACTCATTGTAATGCCGGAAGGTAAATGTAATGATATGCCTAATTCTTCGATGAATTGGGCAATTATTGCAATTTCCTCTACCTGATTTTCGATAGTGATTTCCTTTTCCATATTCTTTAAGTAGCGCGTCATATTATAATTTATTCTTGTTTGGGGTGAATGCTGCCACAAAAGTATTAGTAAAGGTGAAAAGTCTGAAATATATTACCCCCAAATAGTTCCCATTTTAGCTAATCTCCCTATATTGGGACGCTTTTTGCAAGTGGGATGCTCCCGTTCTTTTCGCGAAAAGACTACTTTTGTCGCTCAAAACAAAAAAACATGGTAAACGTAATTGTTCTCTGCATTGAATTGTTGCTGGATATTGTGGGCTTGGTATTGGGAATACTTGTTTATTCACGTTCTTCAGACAATAATGGACTTACAAAAGCATGGGGAGTATTGGCTATCACTCTGTCCCTTCTTCTTTTGTGTGATAATCTGGAATGGATGTGGATTTTCAGTAGAGGAGGTGAGGAGACGATTCCGCGTTTTACTGAAGTTCCGATGAATCATCTTTCGATATGGCATATTGTCCGGGTGATTGTCTTTTTTCAATTCTTTTCTATTTTTCCTATAGCCTCATTGAAACCGGGATGGATGACTTTTTCAAGAGTCGTCAGTTTATGTATTCCTATTTTGCTGATCACATGTATAGCTTGTTGTTATGAGTTTTTCAACGGTCACTATACTACTCTAAAATCTTTTGCCTCCATTCGGGAGAATATTGGAGAACAGGATGTACGGGTAAGGCTGATGCTGTTTATAATCAGTGTAATTACTCCTTCCGTAAATTTCCTCTTTCCATATATGAGACGATGGATCCCAGTCCGACGTAAACAGAGTAAGGCAATGTCGATTTATATGATGTGTTTTGCTATCATCATGTCCGGCTATATTTGGCTGATGCTGGGTACTAGTGGATTATGCTTTAACATGTTCGGTTATATTGTAATCCTTCCCGTCCTTTTTTTAAATATACTATATTTGCGTAATGAGAATCCGCTTTCTTTACCTCCCCAGCCTGTAGAAGAGTTGGAGATGGAAGAAATAGAAGCCATTCGGGAAATTGCAGTTTCACCTGTCGTTCTTGAACTATCCAATCAGATGCAAAGTCTTATGAAACATAGTAAATCGTTTACTAATCCTCTATATTCCTTACAGGATTTCTTGAATGATTTGAATACGAATGAAAACAGACTCAATAAGGCTCTTCATTATGATGGCTTTTCCGGTTTCAGAGATTATATTA
The DNA here is from genome assembly GCF_024793605.1 of Bacteroides sp. BFG-637. Lineage (NCBI taxonomy): Bacteria > Pseudomonadati > Bacteroidota > Bacteroidia > Bacteroidales > Bacteroidaceae > Bacteroides > Bacteroides sp. BFG-637. Next base: position 3,781,593 of record NZ_JANUPD010000002.1, read on the forward strand.
ATTTCTACCGTTTGCAGTATTTTAAAGAACAGGCACAGCTGAAAAAAGACCTTACAGTAAAGGAATTAATGTTTTTGAGCGGCTTTACCTCCCGTTCCAGTTTTTACCGTTATTTTGCGAGTGTGGAAAAAATGTCTCCCAGTGAATATATGGAGATGCTCAATAGAGAAAATTAATAAGGAGTGTGGGAAAAGAATCACCACAGATCATAGAATTAGCACGGATTTGATTGTAATTCAAAGATTATCAATGCAGAATCGATGTTTCTTTTATGTAATCTGTGGTGAAACTTGAAACTAACAGGTTATTTATTTAGCTAAATCTCCTATTTCGTCTAAATTCTTCTGAATATCATCATCAGTCAATGAATAGTTTACCAAGTCACCGGCCAAATACTTATCATAAGAAGCCATATCAATCAGGCCATGTCCGGAAAGATTAAACAGGATTACTTTTTCTTCTCCTGTCTCCTTGCATTTGTTAGCTTCGCGGATAGCCGCTGCAATAGCGTGGCTGGACTCTGGAGCCGGAATAATACCTTCAGACTGTGCAAACAGACAACCTGCTTCGAAAGATTCCAATTGCTGTATATCTACTGCCTCCATCAGATTGTCCTTGAGCAACTGTGAAACGATGACACCTGCACCATGATAACGAAGACCACCGGCATGAATATGGGCCGGAGCAAAATTGTGTCCCAGGGTAAACATCGGTAGCAACGGAGTATATCCGGCTTCATCACCGAAGTCATACTGGAACTTACCACGTGTCAGTTTCGGGCAAGAAGCAGGTTCGGCAGCAACAAAACGAGTCTTTTTTCCTGCCTGTATCGTGTGACGCATGAATGGGAAAGAGATACCTCCGAAATTGGAACCACCTCCGAAACAACCGATTACGATATCCGGATATTCACCTGCCATTTCCATCTGTTTTTCAGCTTCCAGTCCGATAATAGTCTGGTGAAGAGTAACATGGCTAAGTACAGAACCGAGCGTATATTTACAGTTGGGAGTCATTTGTGCCAGTTCGATAGCTTCCGAAATAGCTGTTCCCAACGAACCCTGATAAGTGGGATGTTTAGTTAGAATATCCTTACCGGCACGGGTAGACATGGATGGAGAAGGAGTCACCTGTGCTCCGAAAGTCTGCATGATGCTGCGGCGGTATGGCTTTTGTTCATAACTGATCTTTACCTGATAAACTGCAGCTTCCAAACCGAAAACCTTAGCTGCATAAGAAAGAGCGGCTCCCCATTGTCCGGCACCGGTTTCAGTGGTGATGTTGGTCACCCCTTCTTCTTTGCAATAATAAGCCTGTGCCAATGCAGAGTTCAACTTATGTGAACCGATAGGGCTGACACTCTCATTCTTAAAATAGATATGAGCCGGAGTACCGAGTGCTTTTTCCAATCCGTAAGCACGAACTAGCGGAGTACTGCGATAGTATTTATACATTTCGCGCACTTCTTCCGGTATTTCGATCCATGCATCGGTCTGATTCAGTTCCTGATGACACAGTTCCTTAGCGAAAATCGGATACAAGTCTTCCGCTTTCAGTGGTTGTTTGGTTCCCGGATGTAACGGAGGCATAGGTTTGTTTACCATATCAGCCTGAATGTTGTACCAGTAGTGTGGAATTTCTTCTTCGGGTAAAATATACCGTTTTCTTTTTTCACTCATAATATTGTAGTTTTTTAGTTTCTTGTTGCCAAAAGTACTCAAATTTTTAATATTCAGAAAATTTTGTCAACAAAGAATCGGTTCTAATTGTTATTTTACTTAAGTTTGCACGACCCTGTTAAAAAAGATGATATGAAGATTTATCATAAGTTTTTATTGTATCAGAATAAACTGCTAAAACCCTATGTACGTATCTTGTTGGGGCTGGTAGAAGCACTCACCTATCTGGCATCTCTGTTGTTGATTGTCGGAGTAGTATATGAACACGGCTTTCCCTTATCCATAGATGAAGTGGCGAATTTGCAGACATTGTATAAAACAGTCTGGATCATCTTTCTGATTGATGTAACTTTACATATCTCACTGGAATACCGGAATACTAAAAAACAATACCGGCGATTGGCCTGGATATTAAGCGGATTGTTATATCTCACTCTAATACCCGTCATTTTTCACCGTCCGGAAGAAGAAGGAGCTATTTTGCAGATTTGGGAATTCCTGCATGGGAAGTTTTATCATCTCCTGTTGCTATTAGTCCTTTCCTTCCTCAACTTGTCCAATGGGCTGGTGCGCCTGTTGGGACGGCGTACCAATCCGTCCTTGATATTGGCAGTCAGTTTTATGGCTATTATCCTGATTGGAGCAGGCTTGTTGATGCTTCCGCGCTGCACGGTGAATGGCATTACTTGGGTGGACTCTTTATTTACGGCTACCAGTGCCGTATGTGTTACAGGGTTGGTTCCGGTAGATGTATCTACAACATTCACCACTTCCGGATTAGTTGTCATAATTCTATTGATTCAGATCGGCGGATTAGGAGTGATGACATTAACCAGCTTCTTTGCCATGTTCTTCATGGGGAACACTTCCATTTACAATCAGCTCGTTGTGCGTGATATGGTTAGTTCCAATTCGTTAGGCTCATTACTGTCTACCTTACTATATATATTAGGTTTTACTTTAGTGATTGAAGGGATTGGCATGGCCTCGATTTGGTTTAGTATTCACGGTACGTTGGGAATGACTTTGGAAGGGGAGTTAGGTTTTGCTGCTTTCCATTCTATATCAGCTTTTTGTAATGCAGGCTTTTCTACACTTTCCGGTAATTTAGGGAATCCGATGGTGATGGCCAATCATAATGGACTGTTTATTTCTGTTTCTTTACTGATAATCTTCGGGGGATTGGCTTCCCCATTCTTGTCAATTTCAAGGATATTGTATTGTATCACCTGTGTCGTTTCTGGAAATTGGTCTGTACACGTAAACTGGATCGTCACAAAATGCAGCATCTCTATAACCTGAATACGAAAATTGTGCTAATCATGACTTTCCTGCTTTTATTAATCGGTACATTAGCTATTGCTGCTTTTGAGTGGAATGCTTCCTTTGCCGGTATGCCTTTGGCAGACAAATGGACTCAAGCCTTCTTTAATGCCACTTGTCCGCGAACAGCCGGTTTCAGTAGTGTCGATCTGGCATCGTTGAGCGTGCAGACTTTATTGGTTTATCTATTCTTGATGTGGGTTGGCGGTGGTTCACAGTCTACGGCAGGTGGTGTGAAAGTGAATGCTTTTGCGGTCGTGGTTCTGAATCTTGTAGCCGTATTGCGTGGTACTGAACGGGTAGAAGTGTTCGGCAGGGAATTGTCTTACGATTCAATCCGGCGTTCCAACGCAACAGTAGTCATGTCATTGGGAGTGTTATTCATCTTTATTTTCACATTGAGCATACTCGAACCGGGTGTTTCCATCATGGCATTGACTTTCGAATGTGTCTCTGCACTTAGTACTGTAGGATCCAGTCTGAATCTGACCCCTCATTTGTGTGATGCCAGTAAGTTGTTGGTATCCTTGTTGATGTTTATCGGACGTGTGGGATTGATAACATTGATGTTGGGAATTGTAAAACAGAAAAAGAATACAAAATACCGTTATCCGAGTGATAACATTATAATAAACTAAAGATATGAAGTATATTATTATCGGTTTAGGAAATTACGGTCATGTGTTGGCCGAGGAATTGTCTGCGTTAGGACACGAGATTATTGGTGCGGATATTAGTGAAAGTCGTATAGATTCAATCAAAGATAAGGTTGCTACAGCTTTTGTCATTGATGCCACTGACGAACAATCATTGTCAGTGTTACCATTGAATAGTGTGGATATAGTGATTGTAGCGATTGGTGAGAATTTTGGTGCATCGATACGTGTTGTTGCTCTGTTGAAGCAGAAAAAGGTTCCCCGCATCTTTGCCCGTGCTATTGATGCAGTACATAAAGCAGTGCTTGAAGCCTTTGATCTTGAAAGAATCCTGACTCCGGAAGAAGATGCTGCCCGTAGTCTGGTGCAACTGCTCGATTTCGGCACAAACATGGAAGGGTTCCGCATTGATCAGGATTATTATGTTGTGAAGTTCACGGTTCCAGAAAAATTTGTAGGATATTTTGTGAATGAGTTAAATCTGGATGAAGAATTTCATCTGAAAATGATAGGCTTGAAACGGGCAAATAAGATAACCAATTGCCTGGGTATTTCTCTGACCGAACTTCATGTGAAGAATGAATTATCGGCGGATGAGAAAGTGGAAGAGGGAGATGAGCTGGTTTGTTACGGCAGATACCGAGATTTCCAAACTTTTTGGAAAGCTATTTAATTTATTGGATTTCCGGTTTGCATTGATGGATCGTTACGGGATGCACTTTAACTTTGCATGCCGTAGATGTGAAATCAAGCTGCACAATCTGGCTTTGTGATGTTGCCGGTTTTCGTTGGTCGAATACAAAGTTGCCCAGACTATAAAAGATGGGCTTACCATTGAAATATTCCTCTTTCTGAATGACGTGCGGGTGATGTCCGATGATAGCATCCGCACCTGCACGAATGAGTCGGTGTGCTCCCTTTCTTTGGCTCAGAGTAGGGGAAGATTGATATTCGATTCCCCAATGGAGAATTACGACCACATAACTTTCGGGATTCTCTCGCTTGAAGTTTTTGATTTCCTCTTCTATTTCTTCCGTGGTTTGCTGGCAAATACCGGGATCATTTTCTAAATATACCCAATTCTCCAAAGGAAGTGTAACTGAATTGAAGAGTGCTACTTTAATTTTTCCTTTCTTTATCACTACAGGTTGGCAACTCTCGGAAGAAGTATTACCATATCCTATCGGAGTGATTCCTGCCGATAAGAGATGCTGATAAGTATCTGTCAATCCGTTTCGCCCCTGATCCATAGTATGATTATTCGCTAAAGCCGCATGACTGATGCCGGCTTTAACCAATTCTTCCATCCATCTCGGTTCCGCGCGAAAGATATATTTCTTGTGTAGTGGTGAACGAACCGAAGTGACGGGACATTCCAGGTTGATTACCGTAGCGTCCATTTGATGAAAGAGAGGAGCTACCGACGCAAATAAATCTTCGACACCTCCCCGTTGAATCTGTTGGCGTACCCCTCTGTCCAGAAGAACATCTCCGGTGAAAGCGATAGAGAGACATTCTTCTGACGGGTGCTGGCAGGCAGTAAGCAATAACAGACCTATACTACCTATAATCCGGTTAATTCGGGAAAAGGATATTAGCATCCTGAACTATAAAAAACTCTGTCATCTACTTTAGGTTCTTTCTCCAACAGGATATTTTTCATCCATTCCGGGACGGCAGGCGCTTTCTTTTCTTCCAGCATTTTCTGCCACTCTTCGTCCGTGAGCCGGGTATCCAGTGGCTGGACAAACTCGTAGTAACTAAATGTGGCACCACGGGTAAGATAGAGATTACCCTCTATTTCTACTATCACATAGATATTGTTGGCATTTCCTGTTGCCACATGCAGTACTCCATTCTTATCACATCCCCTCACGTTGCGTGTATAAATATCAGCCACTACAGCTATCGACTTGTCCGGACCTTGCACTAATGACCAGTTATCCAGATGTAAATCCGGATCGAGCACAGACAGAGTGAAATATTCTATACTACTTCCCATATACTCAAGAGTGCGATATTCCTGTTCGGTCAGTTTTTCTCCCCGCAGTTCCTTTTCTGTTACTTGAATCAGAAAGCTGACATAGTCCTGCAACTGCTCTGTCTTTCCTTTCAAGTCATCCGTCAGGCAATTGCTTTGTTGCAGAACCAGTTGGGTGGCTTGCAGAATCCCTGACATTTTCTTCCAGAAAGGAAGATTCGGTTCTACATACCCCACTACGATCGGATCAGGAGGTCCGGCACCTCCACATTCTGCAGCCATGGGCTGTTCTCCGTAAAGGATCGCGTCATGCTTCAATTCAGCCCAAGATGCCAGAGCTGTATTCAGGTTCTTGTATCCCCATTCGGGTGTTTGCATAAATCCCGGCTGGCTCTTGTCCGTTTTCTGCATGGTGAACAGACTTTTCATCCATAATTCGTAGACAGATACTTGTGCAGGCTGGGAAGCTTTGAATTTATCTTTCAGTTTTTGTAATTCTCCGGTATACTGGTTCCAGTTGCCCGGTTCTTTGTAAAAATCAGTCAGTAAAGTCTCGGCGGAGTTTACTCCGAAAGCGGCAAAGACATCCAATCCTTTCGGATAAGCACGTTTGCTGTTTGGGGTGACATCTACCAATTCCTGAAGTACTTCATTATCTGCCAGATATCTTTGTGGCATAAAGTTGATTTTGTCCCGGCAGGAGATTTCTATTTTAGGTTTGATCCTATTCTTGCTTTTTGCCAGTTCAATGAGCGCTTGATTCACCTTTTCTATTTGAACCGGAGTCAATGCATCTTCAGTATATTCTGCTTTATTTTTCTTCAGAATCTGTGCAATATCGAGAAGAGAAAGATTATCAGTCTCACCCATCAGGAAAGTAAGTGGTGTATAGACGCGTTGGTATAGTTCCATTAGTGGTGTCCTGGTCATATCCTTATAACTAGATAGTACGGTAGCCTGAAAGATTGCTTGTTTGAGCTGTTCTTGTTGTTCTCTGCAAAAGCAGGCAGTTTGAAGCCACATCATAGCCTGAAAGTATGCCTGTAATTGGGGTTCACGGGTATAATGTCCGCGTGGTTTGAAAAGACTGTATGGGAAGTATGCATCTTTGTATGAAAGAAACTCCGAGAAATCATCTTCTTGTGCATTAATATGTTCTATTTCCTGTTGATATGCTTTTTGACACTTAGCAGGGAGGCTGGGCGTTTCCTTTGTCAGCAAATAATAAGGGATAGCATAAAAAGTAGCGGCATATTCTGCCATATCTTTCAGAGATTCGTCTTCTGTCTGGCGGGAGATGCTTATGCAAGTTGCGTTGAGTGATAGACATAGTCTTTCCAAAGTAGGAATGATGTGTTGTTTCTCCAGACTTTTCAGTACATAAGAGAAATACATGTGAAATGCCTGTAAATATAAGTCAGTGGTGATGAAATTGGGCACTTGGCGATAATCATTTTCTTCGTAAGCATGAAACAACTGTAAGTTACTTCCTTCTGTAATGGCAAAGTTGTTCTGTTGCAACTTGGCTAGTAATGCCTCGTCTATATCTTTGAATTGGAACAGGTTGACTATATTATTTGCATTTCCTAAATAATAAGAGTCTCGTTGAGTAAACTGTTGCTGACGCATTTCTGCCATGCGAGCATCGATGCGTTCTACGAAAGCCTTCTCTTCAGCCGTCAGTTTGACTTCATCATAGTTTTCCGGAAATTTATTCTCTCCGTCTGCCTCCGATTCATCCCATAACTTCCAGACAAGATCATTATACCATTTCGTATTGGCCGAGAAGAAAGCATTGATGTCCGCTTCCATAAAATGATAACCATGTATAGCGTATGGATAACTACGTAATAAACGTAACTCCTGAAAAGAGTAACGACTGATATCCTGCTTCAAATCAATAGATTGAGGTAGAACAGTATCGGTCAATAATGAGGTGGCAGTCATAACAGTATCTTGTGCCGATGCCGTTGAGGTGTTTTTGTTCTTGCATCCGCAGAGAATAAGAATTAGTGTACAGGACAGTAATAATAGTCGTCTCATGTTTTTCATTATTCTATAAATTACTATATATAAATGATAGTATCTAACGTTAACGTTCAAGAATGCGTTTGGCCTCCTTTTCTTCTGTCTCGCGTTTCAGATATCCCTTAAAATCCAGACCAAAACCTCTCCATGCATATTCCGCTATCAGAAATTTTCCACTTCGTTCCCGTTCCATGGTACGTATCAATACAGGAGTATGTTCACGAATCACTCTAAAATCTTCCAAAGGTTGTGCTACCCTCGAACCTAACCAAAGTGGGCGGATATACGCTTCATCTGCAATCCGGTAAATGAATAACCGCTTGTCAGGTTTGGGATCGAATCGGGTAGGCTTGATAACCCCCACAATAATTTCCGGCATCCCGTCTCCTGTAACATCTCCATAATCAAATTGATAGACAGGGTAAGGCAATTTCCAAACAGAGTGGGAGGGTTGGTCTGTATTCAAATGAATGACATAGAGCGAATCAGATTCTTTGTTCAGAGATACTTCCATGTGTCTTTGATTTACTTGCCATTCAAACCTGTTTTCTTTCCGGCATGAACAGAACATCAGTAAAAGACCTGTAAAAATAAGGAAGTGAATCCTGTGCGACATATCTGTAACGTTTTCTTTTGCAAAGATAGATATTAACCTGTATTTACCTGCCTCTTTTCTCGTAAAAGTGAAAAGTCCAGTATATTATATATGAAAACCACCGGACTTCTCTTTAGTTAAGAAATCCGGTGGCTTATCAGATATTATAAAGCGTATGCCTTATTTCGTTTGAATACGAATATTTCCGGCTTTCACTCCATTTGCTTTGGCTGTAAATACAATTTCTCCGGCAGTTTCACCAGCTTGTATGATAGCTGTCAACATTCCGTTGAAAGTATGCATCTTCGGAAGATGGAATTGTTCCAGATTTGTCGGGTCGCCATTGGCTGCAGCACGATATTTACCGGTTCCCTTTGCAGAGAAGTTTATCTGACGATTATCAGTAGGGCAGAGGTTACCATCTTTGTCTACAACTTTCACAGTCACATACGCTAAGTCTTTTCCGTCTGCAGTCAATTCGTTACGGTTGCTGACCAGTTCGATGTGATGAGGTTTTCCGGCAGTGCGAACCACTTTTTCCGCTACTGCTTTTCCATCTTTGTTATAGGCTATTACTTTTACTTCTCCCGGTTCATATACAGCATCCATCCACATCAGACGATAACGGTTCTTCAACGAACTATCGTTCTTGCTTTGTTTACCATAACTTTTACCATTGATAAACAATTCGGCTGTAGGATAGTTGGTATATACAAATACAGGAGTCACTTCACCTTCACGTCCCGGCCATGTCCAGTGAGGCAGAATATGCAAGGTTTCCGCATCCTTGTTCCATACACTGCGATACAAGTAATAGCGGTCTTTTGGCAGACTGGCAAGGTCGATAATACCAAACATGGAACTGTGATTGGGCCATGCATCCGTATCATAAGGTGATGGTTCACCCAGATAGTCAAATCCTGTCCATACAAATTGTCCGATTGTCCAATGGTTATCATCGGCTAGTGCAAAGTCCTCATCCGGAATATTTGACCATGAACAGGCTTCCACATCATAAGAGGAACATTGATGGTCTTCATACTTAGTACTTTTCTTATCCTCTACCGGGAATTTGTATACTCCACGTGAACTGACAGTAGAAGCAGTCTCACTACCCAAAATCAGATTCTGCGGGAGTTGGTCATAAGATTCCTTATAGCGTTGGGTACGGTAATTAAGTCCCGGAATGTCAATCATGGCTGCAAATCCGTTCGCAAGTACACAAGTAACCTGATCCATTCCGCAGGTGACAGGACGTGTCGGATCTTCTCGGTGGCAAATGTCTTGCAGGAATTTAGCCACTTTATAGCCGACGGGGCTACATTGGGTCGGTACTTCATTACCGATACTCCACATAATCACACATGGATTATTCCGATAATTATGGAGCATATTCACCATATCACGTTCCGCCCATTCATTGAAATAACGGTGATAACCGTTTTCACACTTGGCGATGTCCCATTCGTCGAACGGTTCAATCATCATCATAAATCCCATTTCGTCACACAATGCTACGAGTTCGGGAGTCGGCATATTATGAGAAGTACGGATAGCGTCACATCCCATATCTTTCAGCAATGTAAGTTGATGGCGAAGCGCTGCCACATTAATAGCGGCACCCAGCGGACCTAAATCATGATGATTACATACCCCTTGGAATTTGCGATGTTTTCCGTTCAGATAGAAACCCTTATCAGCGATATATTCAATGCTGCGGATACCGAAACGGGTCGTGTAAGTATCCACCAGTCTATCATCTGCGTAAATTTTGGAAACAGCCTTGTAGAGCGACGGACTTTCCGGTGACCAGAGCTCGGGTGCATTTACAATAAAGTTTTGTTCGAATGGTTGTCCGTGATTAATGCGACTCGTATTTTCTTTGCTGGTAACCACTTTTCCGTCCGGAGAAAGAATCTCTGTCTCTACACGGATTTGTGTTTTCTCACCCGCATTGTCAATCTTCGTTTGAAGACGTATGGCTGCAAAGTCCTTACTAACATGAGGAGTTGTGATTTGTGTTCCCCATACAGGCACATGCACTTTGTCTGTCACGATCAGATGCACATTGCGATACAAACCTGCTCCCGGATACCAGCGCGAGGACTGCGGACGATTTTCCAAACGTACGGCCAGCGTATTGTTCTTTCCGTCTTTATTCATTAGGGGCGTCACATTACAGTGGAAAGAGTTGTAGCCGAAAGGCCAGAAACAAGCCTCTTTTCCATTTACATAGACACGTGCTTCGCTCATGGCGCCATCAAAGAGCAGTGTCACCTCCTTATCGGCAGGAGCATCAAAACTGGTTCGATACCATCCGGTGCCTACATAAGGGAGCCCACCGGTACGTCCTGTTTTCAAGGAAGCCTTTTTCTCGAAGTTCTGTGTCACAGCTACATTCTGCAGGTCATTATTCATATCGAATGGACCGAAAATCGCCCAGTCATGTGGAATAACAACCGACTCCCATTTAGTGTCATTAAACTCCGGCTGGCTAGCCTCTTTAAAATCTCCTTTACTGAATTTCCAGTTTTTCTCGAGCAGCGTCTCACTGCGTTGCGCTTGCAATGTGCAAGCGGTGCCCATCAAAAGTACAGCTAATAACTGTTTTTGGTGTTTCATGTTCATTTTTGCTTTTCAGGTATAAAATATTTTGGATTCGGGGTAAAGTTATAAAAAATGATTCAATAATCTTATCTCTTGAAAGCATTAAATGCATTAGTGGGTTTACCGGTATCGTCAAACAAGCCTTTGTGATAGCCTTTCCAACCACCATAACTTTGAGGTTCCCAAGTGAAAACACCGAGGCATTGATCTATTTCTTTAGCTTTAGTCATGAAATCGGTAAAAAACTCTTCTGCTTCTTCATAATTCCAGTAAATACCAAGCTCACACATCATGACAGGTGTATGATACCGTTCAATCAGGCTTTTCATATTAGCAATACAATCATTGTTTAATTGTCGCCAGTCTTCGGTATCCGGTTCCGGATAAAGAGACATACCGATTACATCCCATTTTCCCCCATCAGCTTTCAGACCGTCAAACAGCCAGATATATCGATTGGGATTATTGCCCTGATCAATATGTACGATAACTTTAGCTTCCGGATAGATTGTTTTAACGGCATCGTATCCTGCTGTTACCAGTTGAGCGAAGTTGGCAGTTTTTCCGCTGCTAGCAGCTCCGTCGGGTTTTAACATGCCTGTACGTGTCTCGTTGCCCACCTGCACCCATTCCACATCGATGCCTCTTGCTTTGATTGCACTTAATACTTCAGTGGTATGGTCGGCTACTGCTTGTTTTAATTCATCAAAGGATAGGTCGGCCCAAGCTGCCGGTTTTTCTTGCCGTCCCGGATCCGCCCAAATATCACTATAATGGAAATCAATCATAATACGGTAGCCTAAGTTGTGGGCGCGCCATGCCTTAGTCACTACATCGTCTTTATCACACCATCCTCCCGGATTAAAGAAACCTTCCTCTTCCGACCATCCCTGATCGGGATTTACCCATACACGTAGACGGATGGCATTCATGCCCAGATCTCGGAGTAGTGACATACATTCATGTCCGTTTCCTTCAGCATCATAGAATTTGTAACCTTCCTTTTCCATTTCTGTCAACCAACTGACATCGGCTCCTTTGGCAAAACCGGACATGTCATAGGCTTGATCTTGATTTTCCGGAAATACCGGTTTATCATCATTGTCGTCACAGGCTGTGAAGAAGGCTCCGCACAGTAGTGCGGAAGCCATCAATATATTTTTGAATCGTTTCATAATTATATACTGTTATCTAAAGGTTATTTATTAGAAGCGGAATAAGTGCCGTCTATCAGATTGACTGTGATAGTATAAGTTCCGGCAGTCAATGGGATACCCTCGTTACTGTTATAATATAGTTTTCCATTGCTTCCTCCATACGCTCCGGTCCAGTCATCTTTTATATAAAACTTGATTCCCCAGTTAGAATCTTGTGATAACGTAATCGTTCCCGAATATTCTCCGGCAGTTCCTGTTGTGGCGATAGGATATAAATTGTTATCCCCCTCTATTCCATAATAACAATAGATGTTATTTCCAACTGCATAAGTTTTATAAGTCAGCTCTTTTAATGAAACGTCAAACAGATAAAGACCGGCAGCAGGTGCAGGAATATTCTTTGCACTTTCATTTACAAGAGTTCCATTTTCTGCCGTACTTTCCGAATCATCATTGGCGATGGTGTACATTTTACTGGTGTCCCATGCATCTCCTGATGAGAACAGGGTCATTGCATAACTTCCCCATTGTGAGTTGACATCCACTATACCTGCATATTTTTGTTCTTCCTTATAGTACACTTCAATTTTATGATCGTATGTCCAGTCGCTACCTTGGCCAATTCCCGGTAAATACAAATATTGTCCCTCTTCCGGTTCCGGCTCCGGTTCTGCAGAACCTTCTTCTACTGATACAGTCCATTGTTGAGGGTTACTTAGATCGATAGAAAGCGTACACTCTCCTGCCTGTGGCACATTAACTGTTATGTCTCCGGCTGTTTCTCCGAGATTTAACGCTGTGCTGCTGCCGCTGAATGCCATAGGAGTATCTTTAGCCTTCGTGTCATCAATGTCGTATCCACCGTTATCATTCGGATTGGCGCATGTATGATCGTATAATTTCCCCGTTCCACTGATTTGGATAGTCATACTTCCGGCTGCATTAGCATTGAATGTAGCTGTCCATTTTCTGCTCGTTTGGTTAAATTCCATTGTTGCATCGATATCTCCACTGACGTTCAATGTTGGTATTTGTATTCCGTTCCATTGCTTATTATTCGTGTCAATTGTGATATAATAGCAACCTCCAACTCCTGGGAACCAACATTTCCAATCCCCTGCTGTAGTTAGTAGGAACGGCATTCCGGTTTCGTTGTCATTTCTCCAGATCGTTCCGTTGGCTTCTTTAATCAGGAAGTTGTACCAGGCATTTACTCCTACAAATCCTTTGTATACACCATCTGTATTTACTGAAAATAAACTCATACCGGTGTCTGTGCCGTTTTGATCCAGCATGCTGGCAAAACGCATATCCAGTTCATAAGGAGTGATGGTGATTACTTCCACATTGCTATATGCCGGTTCGATGTTGTTTCCCGTTGTTCCTTTCAGTCTGAAATAGAATTTAGTGGCTACATTGGCTTCAACCCCCAGATTATTGGTGACAATATTTAATTCAGCTCCATTGTAAGTCTTGGAAAGAGAGGTTTCGGTAGACTCAACGATCGTTCCGGAGAAATCTTCGTTTAATGCAACCTGTATACTTGTTTTCAATAAGTTGGTTGGTTTGAAATCCGGATTGTTGATAGCCAATGTCCGGTCGGTCCATGCCAGTGACAGAACATTTTTTTGTGCGATATCTTCCGTCAATACAATGTTGTTTGTAGAAGCTATCAATTCATTTTCTGTCAGGCTCGATAAATAATATTTATCTGCGTCATCTTCACAGGCACTCAATATAAAGAGAGCCGCCAATGAAAGGAACAGACTATTTATTGTTTTCATATATCGTTTGTATTAGAGGATGATTAATAATTTTCATTATATAAATTGGGATTAGCCGTCAGTTCGGTAGCCGGTATCGGATAGATATTATACTTGCTATTTACAGCTACGCCACCTTTTTCACCACCTTTCCATTGCCACAGATATTTGTCGGTAGTGAACATTCCGAAACGGATTAAGTCGGTACGACGGTATCCTTCCCAATAAAGTTCACGGGCACGTTCTTTTAGGATAAAGTCCAGTGTCAGATCGGCTTCCGCTTTACTATGAGAGTCGTCGCCATAAGCACGTTCTTGCAGTTTATTGATATATTCCAATACGGTTCCTTTATCACTACCCGTTCCGCCACGTACCACAGCTTCCGCCATCATCAGATATATGTCTGCCAAACGGAATAAAGGATAATCTGTATTTACACCACCATCTGCAGTGTTGGAAGCGGTTGCTCCGGCATCTGTCAGGTTAGTCCATTTTTCTACAAAATATCCGTTTGCCTGATTATCTATCACATCCAGATATTGTGTTTGTCCGTCAGTGAAGAACATATAGCGCTTATCATCAGTTCCACTAAATAAGGCCGGAATTTCTCCGCGTACACGGAACATTCCCCAACCGCTTTTCACACCATAATTTTCAGGAATCTGTTTGTCGGAAGTATTGCTTACGGCACCACAGACAATATATGTGGAAGAACCCCAAGATACGGTATGTGTGGCGTCCACAGGTAAGGTGAATATAATTTCGTTAGCAGTACGCTTATCATTATCCGCATTGAATAGTTTGCTGTAGTCATCTTCCAATGAATATCCCTGTGCGATAGCCTGTTGACAGGCAGCGATACATTCTGTATACTTCGACGTTTCAATATACACCTCTGCGTTCAGATAAAGTTTGGCAAGCAATGTGTAGGCGGCTCCTTGTGAAGCACGTCCATAAGGACAATTCCCTTTGCTAAGCATATCATTTGTAATGGCATTTAATTCAGATTCTATATAACTGAAAATTTGTGCAGACGTATAACGTGGAGGCAGATAACCGACAGTCGGGTCATTCTCTGTTATGAACGGGATATTACGGAATAAGTCCATTGCATGGTAGTAGAATAAAGCACGCATGAAACGAGCTTCAGCCCGGTAATGGCGGATTTCAGTTTGATCCTGTTCGCTAAATTCTGCCAGCTTTTCATCGGTTGCGTTACGGAGAAATTCATTGCATAATGCTATGTTATAATAAATCCGATAGTACATGTCCGATACCCAAGGATCATTAGCATCCCAACTTAAATAAGTCAATCCACTCACATTATCACCCGACAACCAGGTAGAGGCCACCTCGTCTGTTCCACATTCCTGCAGGTTGAAGAAGCAACGTATATAATCCTGTCCACTGTTACTGCTCAAGTCCGGATCACCCCCTTTTTCCTGTCCGGTGGTCACCATGGCAGCATATATCTTACCTAAAACGGCTTTATAGTTTTCAGCATTGGTATATATCGTAGAAGATGTTTCGTCTTCATGCGGATATTGGTCTAAGTCGCCTATGCAGGAGTTCAGCAATAATGCACTGCAAAAATAGAAGGCTGTATATAATATCTTTTTCATGATTCGCTTGTTTTTAAATAGTTAGAAGTTGAAACCTACATTCAGTGAGAAGGTGCGCGGACGTGGATAGAAGGAATTATCCACACCATTAGGAACCTCCGGGTCGACACCGCTGTACTTGGTGATACAGAATACATTCTGAACCATAGCACTCACATTCAGGCTACATCCTTTGCAGATTTGACCGAAATTATAGTTCAACGATAGATTATCCATTTTCAGGAAAGAAGCATTTTCTACATAATAGTCGGACAAGTACTGACGGGTCTGGAATCCGGTTTTCAGATAACTTGTAGACAGGTTATTCAATTGATAGGAGTTGTAGCTTACTGTTTCCCAGGCTCCGGCATTCATAGCCATGGCATTATAGACATAGTTGCCGATGTTTGCACGCAAGCTTGTACTCAAAGTCCATTTTTTCCAGCGCAGTGAAGTACTGAAACCGAGAATGTAATCCGGAGCGGGAGAGTGGTAACGATATAAATCGGAAGAGTTGATTTGCCCGTCTCCATTCACATCAAGATAGGCACCTTCTACCGGTTTTCCTGTTTTTTCATCATAGAGTTGATGATAAACGTAGAACATATAAGGGGCGTATCCCTCACTTAACGTTTGTACTTGGTAACTGTCGATATATGGACCTACTGAGGTATTTGTAGCGACAGTTCCGGCAGATAAAGACAGATTTTTTACCTTCATTTTTTGCCAAGTCATGTTGAAGCTGACATCCCAGTTCCAGTCTTCTGTCTGGATAGGAGTTGCATTCACGCTGAATTCAATACCCTGACTGTCCACATTTCCCACATTGGTGGTGATGTTACGGTCGAAGGTGGTACCTGCTGCGGCGGGAACTGTTGCAATCAAATCTTTAGTTTGGCGAGTGTAGTAGTCAAAGCTACCGGTAATACGGTCTTCCAGAAAGCCGAAGTCGAATCCTATATTCCATGAAGTAGTGGTTTCCCATTTCAAGTCAGGGACGTAAGAGCTGGGACGGTACGTATGAATATATTCATTTCCCATGATACCTTCCGCACCATTTTGGCTTTGAGTATAGATAGGTAGATAATTGTAGTTACCAATACCGTCCTGTTGTCCGGTCACACCGTAACTGGCACGAATTTTCAGATTGCTCAATACCTTATTATCTTTCAGGAAAGATTCTTCCGTCACTCTCCATCCCAAGGCTACAGAGGGGAAAGTACCCCAACGTACATTCTTGGCAAAGCGTGAAGTAGCGTCCCGGCGGATGGTGGTGGTTAGCATATAACGTGAATCGAACGAATAATTCAGACGACCGTAGTATGAAAGTAGTACATGGCGTTCGTCTTTAGCCTTTGAAGTCTTTTGTATTTCTCCCAGCGTGTTCATTTCGTAGTAAAGCGGAGTCGTAGCTTTCCAGTACTGATAATCGTAACCGGCTGTTACGTCAAAACTACTTTTAATCGATTCTACCAATTTGTTGTAGTTGGCATACAAAGTCAGCAGGCGATTTTCTTTCTTCTGCGGACCGTAGCTGTAATCCAGACCGGAAGTGGTGTAATTCTGTGCAGCTTCTGCCGGAACATATACACTTCCCTTACCTTGTGCATAGTCGTAACCTAATGTAGCGTGCAGCTTTAAGTCGGGGAAGAAATGAACACGATAGTCCGCATCGATATTTCCGATGAAACGTCTTACGTTACTTTGGGAATCATTCATTTTGATAAGTCCTACCGGGTTCATTACAGCACCGTTGGCTGGTGCACCTGTATTGTCTATTGCTTCCGTGTATCCTCCAAAAGTATCCAGTCCTGAATAAACGGGGATGGTTGGGTTCATTGTAGAAGCTGCCCAGATAGCATTCGTGTTACCAAATGTATTGTTATTAATAGACCCTTTCGCATTGATATTCAGTTTCAAGTGGTCTTTGAAGAAAGAGGGGGTTACCATGATGCTTCCCGTGTAGCGTTCTGCGTTGTCTGTGCGTAACAAACCACTTTGATTGTAATAACCTACTGATATACGAAATGGCCAGTTTTTAGCAATTTTTCCGGAAATACTAAGATTATTATCCGTACCGAAAGCATTCTGATAGATTTCATCATTCCAGTCCGTATGGGCTGTGCCGAGTAGAGATTGTTGGGCAGTCGTTCCTTGCGTACGGATGGTGTTGACAAATTGGCCATAACTTAGCATATCAGCCAGCTTAGTACGTGTCTGGATGGAATTTGTCGTACTGAATGTAATCTTCAGTTTATCCGAACTTCCTTTCTTGGTAGTAATCAGAATAACTCCGTTGGATGCACGCGAACCGTAAATGGCAGTCGAAGAAGCATCTTTCAGAATGGTCATACTTTCAATATCGTTCGGGTTGATGAGGCTAAGGAAGTTTCCGTCATTACCGCTGATGCCTCCTTGTTCCAAAGGAACACCGTCCAGTACGATCAAGGGGTCATTACTAGCGTTCAGTGAAGCACCACCACGCACACGGATCGTACTTCCCGCAGTAGGAGAACCACTGTTGGACATGATTTGCACACCGGAAATCTTACCATTAATCAGTTGCTCGGGAGAGCTGACCAATCCCAGGTTGAAATCCTTGCTGCTGACGTTAGTCACCGAACCTGTCAGGTCGCTTTTACGCTGCGTACCATAGCCGATTACTACAACGTCGCTCAATACCTGTGAATCACTTTTCAGCTGGACATTCAAAGTAGTACTGTTGGCAGGAACAGGTACTACCTTTGTTTCATATCCTACATAAGAGAATTGCAACTCTTTGCTGCCCTGTGGCACATTGAGTGTATAATTACCGTCGAAATCGGTCACTGTTCCGGTAGAAGTACCGACAATGAGGATACTTACTCCGATCATCGGTTCCTTGTTCTCGTCAATCACT
Organism: Bacteroides sp. BFG-637; assembly: GCF_024793605.1. Taxonomy (NCBI): domain Bacteria; kingdom Pseudomonadati; phylum Bacteroidota; class Bacteroidia; order Bacteroidales; family Bacteroidaceae; genus Bacteroides; species Bacteroides sp. BFG-637. Next base: position 3,799,882 of record NZ_JANUPD010000002.1, read on the forward strand.
TGTCCGGTGATTTTCTTGCCTCCTTGTTGGGCGAAGGCAGGAATGATGCCTCCTAAAAAGGCTGTACATAACATAAGTAGTACAGTCAGATGGCGTAGATTTAAGATATTCCTGTTCATAATTACTGTGTTATTGATAATAGATTTATTTTTACTTTTTATTTAAAAATCAGCGGCTTTTCTCTTTCTGTCTCTTCCGTTTGCTCCCCCCTTTCAGAAGGCTTCAAACGTGGTTCAGACGGAAGATTCGTTCCTCACCGAGGAAGACCTTGTTCCTCACCGATGAACGACCCTTTCCTCACCGAGGAACGAAGGCTTCGACACCGGGGAACTTTAAGAACGATTATTCCAACCAGATATTTCCTAGTTCAATCTCAACTAACTCTTTCTTGTTTCCTGACATTGATAACTCCAGCTTTTCAATCCTTTCCGGTAAAAATGCGATTTCCGTTTCCGGATGGAAATACTGTTTCAAGAATGTCGGATAAGCTACCGGCAACAATGCCGTGTCTGTCTGGCGTAAATCTTTCAACGGTATCCGTATGATTCCCTCCGATGATGGAGCAGGACAAGGGCTTTTATAAGTATATCCGTCTGACGTTACGAAACCGGCACTGAATCCTTCCGGAAGTGCTTTCGTGCGATTTACCCGGATACAGAGAACGCTACAATCCTTTACTCTTTCTTTTCTTTCTTCAATCAGGTTCTTTACGAACGTGCGGAGGAAATAGTGCGGATTTTCTCCTTTAGGAGTAAACCGGAACCGGAGCAAAGGTTTTTCCACCGGAGAAGAATCAACCAAAGTACGTTGGAGATCATTCCATTCGGGAAGCGTGTATGCTTCTATCCGGCTATCTGCGTCCGTAATAGTCAATAGTGGTATCGCACTATCTGGGGCAACAACACGAGTAGTCCAATAGGCTCCGGAAGTATAATTCCAGTCCAGTGGATTTCCCTTTATTCCCGATGATGAATTCCTGTAACCGGAATTTCCTGTGGGATAAGTGCGAGTGCTGTTGCCCCGGCATACGATGATGTTATACCTGAAACAATCATCCTTTATTTCTGTAGCGGGTATCGTTGCCTGATAGGTATATCCGCCTGTACGTTTCATCTTGATATATGGATTGTGCTCATTCCAAAAAGATATCTTATCGGTGTAGATAATCACAGAATCCGGGAATTCGGTTCCTACTACCTGTGCACTAATCGTCAAATCCTTATTTGCTTCAGTGGTTTCCGATGGAGTATGAACGACTTTATAATCCGTCACACGTGGAGCAGGAGCCACATATTCTCCGATGCGGATGGAATTCCATTGAGAGTCTGCCTGCCAGTTCTGTTTGGGCGTACAGTTTTTACGTTTCAGCAGATAGGTACCCGGACAAAGTCCGCGGATAATCCCGTCTGTCACATCTCCTTTCTGCTGATTTCCTTGATTGAGGGCCGTAAAGGTAAATTCCATTCCTAAATCAGGTATTTGCAGAGCCATGTCCCAAGCACCATAAGCGATGGTAACCACTTCTTTATCAAGTGACGGTTTAGCAAACGGATCGTTCACTACTACCGCGTCCGGCATCACTTCCAGTCTCCAGACTCCCGGTTCGAGGCAATCCATGAAATAAGCACCTGTTCCCTCATAACGAATAATCGGAGAACTGCCACAACCGGCAATGGAAACAAGTTGTGACGCATCTTTGGGCCGGGTGTTGGTATGATTGGAATAATAGAATTTCTTTCCATTATTAAATTCGCTCAAGTCCTCCGTATAACTGACACGAAAACCGTCACCAAATAAAGTGTCCTGTGGATAACTGCCGTATGATTCACCTCTTTTCAGATTGCGTGCAGCTTCGGCGGCTATCTTCATACTGATAGCTTTATGAGGCGTATAGGCAAGATTCAAGAAATGAGTCTGATATTCCGTATTGGCATAAGCGATATCCATCGGATCATACGCAAACTGGGTAATCCATTGGAAGCCTGCTGTACGGAAAGTACGTACCATGGCCGGATACATATAAGAATACATGATATCTGCCGGATCGAACTCATATACCATCCGTGTTTTCTTATCGAATCCTTTCACTTTATCGGAAAAGGGAATATCATAGCGGTCTATAGATGGAAGGAAATTTCCCTGCTGTGTTTGTCCGGATACCAGTCCGATGGGATACCATTGATAAGTAGTTCCCTGAATGGCAGTTTCGTAATAAGCCTCTACTACATATCCGTTGTGGCTTACATTATAGAATACAGGTTTGCGGTTTCCTGTTTTATTGATCGCTTTCAGCATCCGGTTGATATAGGCTTTCACCTCTTTCTTCGTACCGGAATGACAAGGTTCATTATTGATTTCGAACCCAACAATGGAGGGATCGTCTTTATAAGCTAACCCCGTATATGGATTGACGTGTTTCACCAAACCATGAAGATAGGTTTCTTGTGCAGCGATAGCTTCCGGGTGGGAGTGCATATCGCATTTATCATATTTATAGGAGAAGCCGCCCGTCTGTATGTTTCGTTCGGGATATCCGTTCCCGAAGTTGGTTTGTGCGGTAATCACAATATGAATATTGCGTTCTTTGAGTTTGGCAATCAGGTAGTCCATCAAGTCGAGATGCTCGTTTTCGAGGAGATTTCCCTGTCCGTCTGTCAGTTCCACATCCCATAAATGAATACGGTAAGCATTCAGTCCCAGACGGGAGATATGATATACATCTTTATCTATGGCAGCTTTGCGGTCCAGTCCCAAATATCCAATGGCACGGTAAGCATGGGCGAAAGGCAGCGTATAATTAACACCGAAAAAGGAAGCCTCCCGGCGGGTGTCACTCCAACGCATCACCCCATTTCCATCTATATATATAATAGGTGTAGAGGATGATTTGCCCTGCACTTTGACAAAGGCAGATATCAAACAAATAAAGGTAAGGATCAACAGTCTTTTCATGCTATCAAATTTATCGGTTTATTGACAGCAACAAAAGTAATTTATTGGTCATTTCAATAAAAGCACAGATTGGACATATAAGGATAAAAATAGGACGAAATGTCCCAAAATGCCTCTACAGGTCTTCATTAAGGTACTGGCGTGGCGTTTTTCCGAATTCTGCCTGAAAACATTTGGAGAAGTAAGAGTGATTGGAAAAGCCTACCATGTACATCACTTCGGCAACGGTAAATTTCTTTTGTTGCAACAACATGGCCGCCTTTTTCATCCGGATCGATTTGATGTATTCCACTGGAGACATTCCGGTCAGCTGTTTGATTTTCCGATAAATCTGCTTATTGCTGATACCGGATAATTCACAAAGTGCATTTACATTCAATTCCGATTCAGAAAGATGGTCCTCAATCAGGCGGATAATGTTTGACAGAAATTTCTCATCTTGAGATTCTGCTTCGATTGGTTTAAGAACAGGCAACGATTCCAACTGCTTTTTCACCTGTGTCGCCGGAATCTCTTCTTTCTCTACGGCGATGACAGGGATATTCAGGCCAATGGAAGTTCCTTTTCCTTCGTTCGAGGTGACTCCGTTGATGTGACCGCCATGAAGTTCCGTGTAAGTCTTGACCAGATAAAGTCCGATACCCGTACCTTCCTTATTGCCGGAATGTGGAGACTGGAAAAAACGCTGGAAGATATAGGGAATATCTTGTTGCGGGATTCCGGTTCCTGTATCTGAAACACAAATATCCAACAATTCCGTTTCTTCACGATAGAAAAGAGACAGACGGACGCTTCCGCCATCCGGGGTGAATTTGACGGCATTTGAAAGCAGATTATCTAAAATCACTCCAAGTTTGATGGCATCCATATCAGCATAAATCTTGGCTTTATTCGTTTCGAAATGGAATGTGATCCGTTTGTTTTCCTCATAGACAGAAAACAGGCTATGGCTGAATGACACAAGTTCGATGCGCGACAAAATCAGCAGCGAATCTTTATTATCCTCTATCCGGTTGAAGTTTAATACCTGATGAATCAATGAGTTTATTTTCATTGCATTACGCTGCACCTCCTCCAGTGTCTGTTTCTCATGCACTTCTTCTGCAACGGGGAGCAATTGACTGACAGGAGCGATAATCCGGCTAAGCGGTGTCTTTAATTCATTTGACAAATTGGTAAAGAAAGCCATTTTCTGGCGTGATTGCTCCAGAATCTTCTCTTTTTCCATCCGTTCCATTTTCAGACGATTCTTGACACGGAAGAAATTGATAACCCAGGCAATGAGGCTCAAGAATAAAAGAATGTAGACTATCTTTGCCCAAAGTGTGTAATACCATGGAGGGAGAATTTTTATATTCAGGATATAGGGATGCTCGGAAGGAGAACCGCTCTTTTCTACTTTACTGATTACTAGCTGATAATCCCCATAGCCCAGATTACTGTATGTAATGCGATTCGTGTTGGATTGCAGGAAATTCCATTCTTTGTCCATACCTTCCAGCCGGTAGACGAATTCATGCTTTTCTTCCAGTGAGTAGGGGAGGTCTGAAAGTTCGAAAGCCAGGTTGTTCTGGTCGTATTTCAGTTCGATAGCATCTGTATAGCGGATGTTGGGAATATTCTTTCCGGTATGCGGAGACATCAGTTGATTGTTGATATATAAAGCGGTCAGTAAAATGGAGTGTTCCGGCTGACTCATGGCTTGTATTTCGGGACGGGATATGCCGAACCCATCTGCACCCCCCAGATAGATATTTCCATCTTCCGGATCAAACATGAGACTGGTGAAACGTTTATCCGTCAGGCTTTGCTGGCGGGCATCCATTGTTCTCCGGTCGATGATCCAAAGTCCGTTAGTGGTGGAAACCCAGATGTGTTCTTTTACAGAGGTCATAGACAGAATCTCGTTATTGCTGAAATTGCCGAAAGAGATACTTTGCTGACTCGAGTCTTTGGGATTGATACGCATCACTCCTCCGTGAAATCCTACCCAAAGCATGCCGTCTTCATCCCGTAAAAGGTAGTTCGGGCTCTTCTCGCCACTTAATTCATCGGCAAACAGCTTTGTCACTTGTCGCGTACGGGCATTGATTTTGTCTATCCCTTTGCTGTTGTATAACAATACCCATACATTACCTTCCGCATCAGGGACAATCTGATTAATGAACATCCCCGACAGCCCATTATGAATGGAATAATTTTGATCGGCCACATACGATTTTCCGGCAGATTGTATCAGTTTATGTTTGTCCACAACAAAGATACCTCCGAGACAGGTGGCGATCCAAAGTTTCCCGTCAGTATCTTCAAACAGGTAATAAGCCCAGTTGGTATTATAAGTTCCTGTACTGTCTACGATGTTGTAGTGTACAAATTGATGGGTATTATAGTCATAGCGGTTGATACTTCCGTCTGTGGCTATCCATAACTGCTGTTCTCTATCCTCGTAGATGTGCCGTATCCGGTTGTGGGATAACGGATGGTTTTTATCCCCCATTCTATACCAGATAGCATCGTGTTTATTGCCTGCAGGATGGGTGAACCGGATCACTCCGTTTGTACCTCCGAACCAATAGAATCCTTTGGAATCCCGGAACAGGGAATAGAACTGATTCCCGTCTCCCGTACCTGTGATTTGAGAAATTGGTACAAATTGCAGCGCACTGTTATAGCGTGACAGGGAAATGCCATAATCTGTTCCCAGCCAGATATTATGTTCCTGATCCGAGAATATGTTCCAGATAATATTGTTGGTTAATGACTGGATATTGCGTGAATCGTGAATGATATGCTGCAAAGGTTCTTTGTCATTCTGGTATACATAAAGTCCGTTGTCCGTGCCTGCAAGTAAATTTTCATCTCCGTCCAGCGCCAGTGATTTGATGGAGTTGTTATGAAACACCTCTATCGCCTTCATCTCTCCTGTAGTGGGATTATATTGGAAGAGATAACCTTCCATCCCAATCCAGATACATTGTCGGGTGGTGTCTTCCAACAGAGAATTGACAAACAAATTGCTGCCTCCCCGGTTAACAGGCAAAAGGATGTTTTCAAATTTTCCACTTGCCTGTACATAGCGGCATAGTCCGTTGTAAGTACCTATATAAATTTGATTGTCCTTTGTCTGAATGATGGAATAGATGGTGTTATGAGACAACCCACTCTGTTTGCTATCGAAGTGATTCAGTTGACGGCTTTTTAACTGATAAGTATATAATCCGTTCAACGAACCTATCCACAACGTATCTCCCTGAAGCACCATGGTACGGACATCCGTTGGAAAATCAGTATCCGGTTGCTCATATTGGTCTGTTCGATAGTTGTAAATAAGAATCCCGTTATCTGTTCCCAGATATAAATAAGTATTGTCTGCTATAATACCACAGTAGATACGTGTGTTAGTGCGTTCTCCATACGTGAAATGCTGTTGTGTGGAATAACCGTCATAACTGAATAACCCCTTGTTGGAACCCACCCATATCAGTCCCTCGCTATCTTGCAGGAAGCAACTGATCACCGAAGCTTCAGTCCCGAGATAGATGTTGTCGAATTGCTGATAATTTACTTTTTGCCCATATACATTGCCACTGGTACAGTAGACAAGGATGAGAAAAAGAATTGTTGTAATTCGTTCGCGCATGGTGTTAGGTTTGCAGGTTTTTAAATCTGTAATTGTTGTAAAAGTATTCCTTCTTTCTTGCAAATGTAGGAAAAATGTCGGTTACACTTGTAAATATCCCGCTCTTTTTGTTCCTTTGCTATTTATTTATAAACAGAAAACTTACATATGAGAAAACTAATTTATTGGCTTTTATTGCCGTTGGCAGTGGCTGTGAGTGCATGTGGCGGTAAAAAAGGATCTTCAGATAATAAGTCGACACTGGCAATGATGGATAGTGTGGATGCTCACGGATTGCAGCGTATGCAGACGTCTAAGAGCGAAACCGACTTTAAGTTTAAGGGAAAAGATTATCATTCCCTCGTTTCGCGTACTCCGGATGAAAATCTGCCCCATGTGACAAACGAGATGGGAGATACCTATGTCGACAATAAAATAGTGTTGCACCTGACGCGTGGTAACGAAACCGTGTTGAACAAGACCTTTACCAAGAATGATTTTTCATCGGTAGTCGATGCGAACTTCCTGTCTAAGTCCGTATTGGAAGGCATTGTATATGACAAGACTACTCCGCAGGGAATTGTCTACGCTGCGAGTGTTTGTTATCCGCAGACAGATTTATATATGCCGCTTTCCATAACGGTCACCGCTGATGGAAAAATGAGTATACAGAAAGTGGATATGCTTGAAGAAGATTATAACGACGAAGCGCCCAATTAGGCTTGTAGGCGGGTGTTGACAGTAAAATTGCACAAATGTGAAAACATTTGAGACAAAAGAAAGGCAGCCGATGGGGTTGCCTTTCGTATTTTTGCACCGTCAACAAACTTAATACCGAATAGAATGAAGAAAAACATTTTTGCTATCTGTGTGGTAGCAGTAGGATGTACGGCACTGACCGCTCAAACCAAAGATACACAAACATTGGTTCCGCTTACCGAACGGGTAAATGTGCAGGCGGATTCGGCACGCGTCAATCAAATTATAGACGATTGCTGGGTAGCAGTAGGGACTAAAAAGTCTCATGCAATTCAACGCGACTTTACACGTCTGTTCAATGGTAAGCCTTCTTATCGTTTTGAATTGAAGGAAGATGATAACACCCTGTCAGGATATGCCAAAGGGGAAACAAAAGGGCGTGCGGAATTCTCTTATTGTTATGCAACTTCCGATGATTTCAAAGGTCTGCCTGCCGATGTTTATCAGAAAGCGCAGATCACTAAAACCGTATATCATCATGGGAAAGGCATTTGTCCGCAAGGATCTTCCCGCGACTATGAGTTTTCCGTATATATTCCTTCTTCATTGGGTAGCGATGTCTCGACAATTTTTGCTCAATGGCATGGAATGCCGGATCGTACATTGGTACAGACTCCACAGGGTGAAGTGAAAAAACTGACGATTGACGAGTTCGTTGAACTGGAAAAGACTACGATTTTCAAAAAGAATGAAGGGCACGAGAAAGTTGCCAAGCTGGATAAACAAGGTAACCCGTTAAAAGACAAGCAAGGAAATCCTGTATATCAGGCCGGAAAGGCTAACGGATGGCTCGTGGAACAAGGAGGCTATCCTCCATTGGCGTTCGGGTTCTCCGGTGGATGGTTCTATATCAAAGCAAATTCCGACCGTAAGTGGCTGACGGATAAAGACGACCGTTGCAACGCAAATCCCGAAAAAACACCGATTATGAAACCTGTAACATCAGACTATAAAGCATCGACCATTGCTTACAAAATGCCTTATGCCGATTTTCCGAAAGACTGCTGGATTACATTCCGCATTCATATTGACTGGACAGTTTATGGCAAAGAGGCGGAAACGATTGTAAAACCGGGCATGCTCGATGTGCAGATGGACTATCAGGAAAAGGGGAAAAAGGTTAGTAAACACATTGTAGACAATGAAAAAATCATGATTGGACGTAACGACGATGATGGTTATTACTTCAAGTTCGGTATCTACCGTGTAGGTAATAGCACTAAGCCGGTATGTTACAATCTGGCAAACTATTCAGAAAGGTAATTAGTCAGAAGGTAAAAAGAGAGTGATATCCGGGTGTCCTTTTGTGGGCATCCGGATATTTTTTAATTCTCTTACCGTTTATTCGTCAGCGCAGCAATGATATACTTTCCTGGTGCTTGATACTTTCTCTTTCGCCTGTCTTTTTTCCTCTTCCAACTGTTCCCGTTTGACTCTTCTGATGATTTCCCCTTTCTGATGTGCTCTTCCCTCTTTTTTCAGGTTTTGAGCACCGTTTTCTACTTGTGTTTTAGACTCTCTGTGAGTTGTTTTTTTACTAGCCATAATTTGCTAATTTTAACAAAGTTAATAATGCTGAAAAAATAAGTCTACATTTGGTAAGCGTGTGCCAGGTATGCAAAAAGATTTGTTTTTTTGCCGCTTGCCAAATGGTATATATATAAAATAACTAGTGATGCAAATGATGAACAAAAATGGATTTAGCCGATGTGCAGAGTTCTACATCGGTCGTTTGCGGAAGGAAGGGAGGCATTCTACAGCGCATGTCTATAAGAATGCTATTTTCTCTTTTAGCAAATTTTGTGGCACGTCCCATGTGTCGTTCCGACAGGTCACCCGCGAACGTTTACGACGTTACGGGCAGTATCTTTATGAGTGTGGTTTGAAGCCTAATACGATTTCTACGTATATGCGTATGCTTCGTAGTATTTATAACCGGGGAGTAGAAGCGGGTAGTGCACCTTATGTGCCTCGGTTGTTTCATGATGTTTATACGGGAGTAGATGTTCGCCAAAAGAAAGCTTTGCCTATCGGTGAATTACGTAGACTTCTGTATGAGGATCCCAAATCGGAGCGTTTGCGTCGAACGCAGGCTATTGCTGCCCTGATGTTTCAATTCTGTGGAATGTCATTCGCGGATTTAGCTCATCTGGAGAAATCAGCTTTAGATCAGAATGTGTTACGGTATAACCGTATCAAGACTAAAACTCCGATGAGTGTGGAAATACTTGATACTGCAAAGGAAATGATTAACCGGCTTCGTAGTAATCAGGATTCTCATCCTGATTCTCCGGATTATTTGTTTGATATTCTTAGTAGTGATAAGAAACGGACGGATGAAAGGGCTTATCGGGAATACCAGTCTGCCCTTCGTCGATTCAACAACCGTTTAAAAGACTTAGCGAGAGCTTTACGTTTGAAGTCTCCTGTCACTTCTTACACACTTCGCCATTCTTGGGCAACGACCGCGAAGTATCGGGGAGTATCGATTGAAATGATTAGTGAATCATTGGGACACAAATCTATAAAAACCACACAAATCTATTTAAAAGGCTTCGGGCTTAAAGAACGTACAGAGGTAAATAAAGGGAATTTATCTTACGTGAGGAACTGTTGTGTAGACAGATGGTAGATATATAAAATATTGATAATCAGAAGTAAAATATGTGTGTTACTTCTTAGGTAACAGAACTTAAATTTGACGCAAAGATAGGCAAAAACACGAATAGTAAGCAAATATTCTTCCACTTTTTTTCGTTTTATCTAAAACATAGAGCAAAAAATTGTCTGAACATGAAATAATCTTATTTCCATGCTCTATACTTTTTCATTGCCTAATTCAATAGTTTTCCTATTGAATATTAGGCTTTTCCATTTTATACGCCTTTGTCATGTGTGTGATTTCTATTCTCACTGTAGTATGCGTTTCGTGTATATATTGTCTGTTACCTAAGAAGTAACGGAATAACATGGGGTAAAAAAGTATGATTTTAACAAAACCGAAATCAGTAAATGCCGGGCCTAGTAGTGGGACAGGGGAAGGCGTAGCACACTCAAAACGCTGGTATGTAGCACTCGTTCGAATGCATCACGAGAAGAAAGTTGCCGAGCGTTTATCTAAGATGGGAATTGATTCTTTTGTTCCCGTTCAGCAGGAAATTCATCAATGGAGCGACCGTCGTAAGATGGTTGAATCTGTTCTTCTTCCAATGATGGTATTTGTTCATGCTGATCCATCTGAACGTAAAGAAGTTCTAAGCTTTTCTACAGTGAGCCGTTATATGGTGATGCGTGGAGAAAGTACTCCGGCAGTGATTCCTGATGAACAGATGGCTCGTTTCCGTTTTATGCTTGATTATTCAGAAGAAGCTATTTGTATGAATAGCTCTCCTTTGGCACGTGGCGAAAAAGTTCGTGTTGTGAAAGGACCTTTGACTGGACTGGTTGGTGAATTGGTCAGTGTTGATGGTAAAAGTAAAATTGCAGTTCGGTTGAATATGCTTGGCTGTGCCTGTGTAGATATGCCTATTGGTTATGTTGAATCTGCAGACATTCATGTGGGCTAATTTTTCTAATTTGAATTGATCGATGAAAATACAAACGCTTTTTCGTACTTTTTTTCTATTTTTGATACTGGGAGTTTGTTCTCCCTTGCTGGCTCAAAACATGAGCGACTCTCAAGTTCTTGAATATGTCAAGGACGGCATCCGCCAGGGTAAAGAACAAAAGCAACTAGCCTCCGAACTGGCACGCAAAGGCGTGACCAAAGAGCAGGCAACGCGTGTGAAGCAACTATATGAGCAGCAAAACAATGTCAATGCTTCCAATGCAACAGGTACCGATGTCAATGAATCACGCCTGCGTGAGGAAATGAAAGAAAATACTTCCGATATGCTGGAAGACCACCCAAGCACTCAAGACCTCGCACGTGGCAACCAGGTTTTCGGACGAAACATCTTCAACACCCGTAATCTGACTTTTGAACCCAGCGTCAACATCGCCACTCCCTTAAGCTATCGTCTGGGTCCCGGTGATGAAGTGATTATCGACATCTGGGGAGCCAGCCAGAACACTATCCGTCAGCGTATTTCTCCTGACGGCACGATCAACATTCAGAAAATAGGTCCTGTCAACCTGAACGGACTAACCATTGCTGAAGCCAACGACTATCTCAAAAAGACATTAAACAAGATATATAATGGTCTTAATAATACGAATGATCCCACCTCTGACATCCGTCTGACTTTGGGTAGCATACGTACTATCCAGATCAATGTAATGGGTGAGGTTGTCCAACCGGGCACTTACTCCCTCTCTTCTTTTGCCACAGTCTTCCATGCGCTTTACCGCGCGGGTGGAGTCAGTGACATAGGAAGCCTTCGCAATGTGCAGCTGGTACGTAACGGCAAAAATATCGCTACGATCGACGTCTACCAATTTATCATGAAAGGAAACATTCAGGATGACATCCGCCTTCAGGAAGGCGATGTAGTGATTGTCCCCGCCTATGACGTATTGGTTAAGATCGACGGAAAAGTGAAACGCCCAATGCGTTTCGAAATGAAAAAGGATGAGAGTCTATCCACTCTTATCAGCTATGCCGGTGGCTTTGAAGCCGACGCCTACACCCGTTCCTTACGCGTCGTACGCCAGAACGGACAGGAATATGAAGTAAACACGGTCAAAGACCTTGACTATAGTGTCTATAAAATGCGAAACGGTGATGTTGTGACCGCCGAAGCCATCCTTAACCGCTTCCATCAATAAACTTGAAATCCGTGGAGCCGTTTATCGTCCCGGCATCTACCAGCTGAATGGAAAACTGAATACAGTCCGTGAACTGGTAAACGAAGCTCAAGGCCTGACTGGTGATGCCTTCTTAAACCGTGCTGTTCTCTACCGTCAGCGTGAAGACCTGACTACCGAAGTTGTTCCGGTAGACATCAAAGCCATCATGGACGGTACTTCTCAAAATATCATCCTGATGAAAAATGACATCCTTTATATTCCGAGTATTCATGACCTGGAAGACAGAGGCAACGTTGTAATCCATGGTGAGGTAGCCAAACCGGATTCTTATCCTTATGCAGATAATATGACCCTTGAAGACTTGATCATTCAAGCAGGTGGATTACGTGAAGCCGCTTCTGTAGTCCGTGTAGATGTATCCCGTAGAATTAAGAATCCTCGTAGTACAGTAGATAACGATACTATCGGCCAGATATATACATTCTCCCTGAAAGAAGGCTTTATTGTGGATGGCACTCCCGGCTTTGTCCTTCAACCTTATGATGAAGTTTATGTACGTCGTAGTCCGGGTTATCAGGCTCAACAGAATGTGGTTGTTGAAGGTGAAATTCTGTTCGGAGGCTCTTATGCTATGACTAGTCGTGAAGAACGTCTTTCTGACTTAATCAATAAAGCGGGAGGTGCAACGACTTATGCCTACTTACGTGGTGCAAAACTGACTCGTGTGGCCAATGCAAGTGAAAAGAAACGCATGGGTGATGTGATCCGCTTGATGAGCAGACAATTGGGTGAAGCTATGATGGACTCTTTGGGTGTTCGTGTGGAAGATACCTTTAGTGTTGGTATTGACTTGGAAAAAGCATTAGCGAATCCTGGAAGTACAGCAGATATTGTCTTGCGTGAAGGTGATGTAATTTCTATTCCGAAAAACAATAATACGGTTACAATTAATGGTGCCGTAATGGTTCCGAATACAGTTTCATATATAGAGGGGGAGAATATAGATTATTACCTGAATCAAGCTGGTGGTTATTCTGAAAATGCAAAGAAGAGTAAGAAATTCATCGTTTATATGAATGGTCAGGTAACGAAGGTTAAAGGTAGTGGTAAGAAACAGATTGAACCAGGTTGTGAGATAATTGTGCCTAGTAAAGCTAAGAAGAAAACTAATATTGGAAATATCTTAGGTTATGCTACTACCTTCAGTACTTTGGGAATGATGGTTGCCTCTATTGCTAACTTAATAAAGAAATAACGAATCCCTTTTATGGCTACTCTGATGGAACATGCGTCTGAAAAAGAAATAAAACAACAACAGAATATTCACAATGATGAGGAGATTGAAATCGATCTGATGGATCTTCTTCGTAAGGTTATAAGCATTCGTGAGAAAATTTATAAAGCTGCTGGCATTGGTTTGGTAATTGGCGTTATTATAGCAATCAGTATTCCTAAACAGTACACGGTTGAAGTGACTCTTTCTCCAGAGATGGGAAGTGCTAAAGGTGGTGGTCTATCTGGTTTAGCAGCCTCTTTTTTAGGAAGTGACGTTTCTATGGGAGATGGTACTGATGCATTGAATGCTTCCTTATCTGCTGATATTGTATCTTCCACTCCTTTCTTATTGGAACTTTTCACAATGAAAATACCTGTATCGAAAAATGAAGTTATGACATTGGAAACTTATTTAGATGAAGAGTCTTCTCCTTGGTGGAGCTATGTAATCGGGTTTCCTGGAATGGTAATTGGTGGAGTAAATTCCTTGTTTACTGAGGAAGATGAAATTACATCTTTCGGTAAAGCGAATCAGGGTACAATTGAATTATCTAAGATGGAGTCTATGAAGATTGAAATTCTAAAGAAAATGATAACTGCTTCTGTAGATAAGAAAACATCTATGACTTCCGTAACTGCAACTTTTCAGGATCCTAAAGTTGCTGCAGTCGTAGCCGATTCTGTAGTGAAGAAATTGCAGGAATACATAATAGACTATCGTACTTTCAAGGCAAAAGAGGATTGTCTCTATCTGGAGAAATTGTTTAAAGAACGTCAGCAGGAATATTATGAAGCACAGAAAAAATACGCCGATTATATGGATTCTCATGATAATATCATTTTGCAGAGTGTTCGTACTGAACAGGAACGTTTACAAAATGATGTGAGTCTTGCTTATCAGGTATATAGTCAGGTTGCCAGTCAGCTTCAGATCGCTAGAGCCAAAGTTCAGGAGGAAAAGCCTGTATTTGCAGTTGTAGAGCCTGCGGTAGTGCCATTATATCCTTCAGGAACTAGTAGGAAGTTATATGTTTTAGCTTTTGTTTTCCTATCAGTTTGTTTTGTTGTATTATGGAATTTATTCGGAAAAAAATCTTCTGAATAAGTTCAAAGAAGTATGTGCCTAAAATCAATCTTTAATATGATATGGTATCAACCACCAGTCAAATCAATAAATTTATAGAATTTGTAGCAGTTCTGGGAGATCTGATCATTCTGAATTTGGTATTGTTCTTTCTCCTTTTCTTTTGGGAAGAAGTATTTGTCTCTTTACCTTTTTCTTGTAGGGTTTCATGGATGATGACTTCGCTAAGTCTCTGTTATCTGGCCTGTTCGGGCTCCCGTGGAAGGGTTTGGGACAGTCGGGGAATTCGTCCTGACCAACTTGTGTTGCGTGTATTGAAGAATATTGTTGCTTTTTCCATCTTTTGGGCATGTATCATGACTTTTAGTGGAATCTCTATCTATTCTCCTCTTTTCTTTGTCGCTTATTTCTCTTTCCTCTTTGTCATTTTAAGTATTTATCGTATTATTATCCGTCATTTCCTGATAGTTTATTGTGCTAAGGGCAAGCATAGGCGTTATGCTGTTTTTATAGGAGGAGGCAATAATATGCAGGTTTTGTATGAGGAGATGGAGAATTCTCTGGCGTCTTCTCTATATGAAGTCGTAGGCTATTTTGATATTAAACCGAATGACACCCTCTCTTCGCAATGTTCTTATTTAGGTAATCCTGACGCTTTTTCAGATTTTATGTCTGCACACCCAAGCATCAAGCATGTTTTTTGTTCTTTGTCGATGGAGGAGGGGCGTTATAATTTTTCTATTATGAATCACTGTGAGAACCATCTT
This sequence comes from Bacteroides sp. BFG-637, assembly GCF_024793605.1. Lineage (NCBI taxonomy): Bacteria > Pseudomonadati > Bacteroidota > Bacteroidia > Bacteroidales > Bacteroidaceae > Bacteroides > Bacteroides sp. BFG-637. Next base: position 3,815,087 of record NZ_JANUPD010000002.1, read on the forward strand.
CTTTATTTTCATGGTGTTCCTAATGTATGTAAAGGTTTTCCTCGTCGTATCTGGCACAGTATGGTTGGTAATATGCCTATCTTGAATCTGCGTTATGAGCCTTTGAGTAAGATGGAGAACCGTATATTGAAACGGATATTTGATGTTGTTTTCTCCAGTCTTTTTTTAGTTACTATTTTTCCTTTTATCTATCTTATAGTAGGAAGTATTATAAAATTAACTTCTCCCGGTCCTGTATTCTTTAAGCAAATGCGTACAGGTTTGAATGGTGTGGATTTTGTGTGTTACAAATTTCGATCCATGAAAGTGAATGATGAAGCTGACAGTAAACAGGCTACGGCTGATGATCCCCGTAAAACTCGTTTTGGGAACTTCCTTCGCTGTTCTAATATTGACGAACTTCCTCAGTTTATCAATGTCTTTAAGGGTGATATGTCGATAGTAGGTCCCCGTCCTCACATGTTGGCTCATACGGAGATTTATGCCCGGTTGATTGATAAATATATGGTGCGACATTTTATAAAACCTGGAGTAACCGGTTGGGCTCAAACGCATGGTTTTCGTGGTGAAACGAGGGAACTTTCACAGATGGAGGAACGTGTTAAGGCTGATATCTGGTATATGGAGCATTGGACAATGTTGCTTGACTTATATATTATTTATAAGACTATAGCAAATGTGATTGTTGGAGAAAAGAATGCATATTAATGAAAAATAAAAACGATCGAGTAGCTTTAAAATAGTAAATATATGTTTACTATCTTCTTTAAAGCATAAAATGAGATGTTTAAATAACTAAGGGAGAGATTTTAGAGGAATTTATAAATGAAAATGCACTTAATAAAATTAAAATTGTATTCCAGTTTTACTAATGGATGTACACGCAGTATTACTGTAAAAAAAATATTGCAGGAGCATTGGTGTTGAAGTGTATTAGCATTTTGATTTCATTGCAAGTCGTACCATTAACTATTGATTATATCAACCCAACAAAATATGGAATTTGGCTGACATTAAGTTCTATTATTGCTTGGTTATCTTATTTTGATTTAGGCTTTGCACATGGATTTCGTAATCGTTTTGCTGAATCAAAGGCAAAAGGAGATATAAAATTAGCAAAAGAATATATCAGTACGACATATATTGTATTGTTCTTATTGTTTTCTTTTATATTATTGATAGTTTTGATAGTGAACAATTTTTTTGAATTGGAGTAGTATTTTGAATATAGCTCCAGTTTATAATAATGAACTACATATTGTTTTTGGGTTATTAGCTTGTTTCTTTTGTTTGAATATTGTAGCAAGTGTTTTTACAACAATGTTGATGGCAGATCAGAAGCCGGCATTGGCTGCGCTTGTACAGACAGGGGGCAGGCTTTTGCTTTTCTCGGTGTTTATATTTTGACGAAAATGACTTCTGGAAGTTTAAGTGCTTTAGCTGTAACTTTTGCAGGAGTTCCTTGTGTGTTGTTGATTATATTTTCTATAGTAATGTTTAATATGAGAAAATATCGTTCTATAGCTCCCTCTATTCATTGTGTCCGGATTTCTCTGACTAAGAATATTTTAGGGCTTGGAGGACAATTCTTCGTCATAATGATATCGATGTTATTTATCTTTCAGTTTATTAATATTATACTATCAAGAGTGGAGGGACCTGATGCAGTTACCCAATATAACATAGCTTACAAGTACTTTAATGTGCTTAATATGGTGGCTACGATTATTCTGACTCCTTTTTGGTCTGCTTTTACGGACGCTTACGTAAAAAGGACTATGAATGGATGCGTAGAGCATTGAAGAAGTTGGAATGTATGTGGTTATTGTGTATTCCTATTCTATGCATAATGATCTTATGCTCAAGCTTTTTATATCGATTGTGGATTGGTGATTCGGTATGTATTCCTTTATCTTTGTCTTGTTGTATAGCCGTTTATGTTTTGTTTCAGACGGGAGGTAATGTGTATATGTATCTTATTAATGGGACAAGTAAAGTTCGGCTTCAACTGATAGTTTATGTATCTGTTGCTATTGTATCTGTTCCATTGATGAATTTGTTTTGTCATAGGTATGGTATAGAAGGTATTTTGATTGTACCAACGATTACATTTGGTATACAAGCTTTAATTGGAAAAATACAAATATCGAAAATTATTAATCGTAAAGCAAGAGGCATTTGGTTGAAATAGAATAAACAAAGAAAATAGTTTTTATGCGGTGTAACTTTAGTTTCACTGTGTAAGGTATTTGATTTTTATGTATCTATTCATTTGAATAGTGGTAAATAGCTAGATTTATTTTATTAAATATCTATTATTATATAGGCATTAATTCTTTTTATAATAATGAAGAAAGTTTCAATTATTATTGCAACATATAATGCAGTAAAAACGTTGCATGTCGCATTGAATAGCGTACAGAACCAAAATTTTCTAGATTGGGAATGTATTATAGTTGATGGGGCGTCAAAGGATGGCACAATTGAAGTTGTTAAATATTTTTCAGAAAAAGATTCACGTTATCGTTGGGTATCTGAACCAGATGGAGGGGTATATGATGCTTTTAACAAAGGGTGGCGAATGGCTAAAGGTGAATGGGTTTATTATTTAGGTGCTGATGATGAACTTTTGCCTAATACTTTTAAAAGTATTTTTGAAAAACAGATAGAAGATTGTGATGTTATTTATGGCAATTATTTGACAAACTCTCAAGGAAAAGTAGAAATCATAAAATCTCATAGTAACCCCTCATTTCTTAGGAAAAACAATACAAGCCATCAAGCTGTTATTATGCGAAGAAAAGTAATAGAAGATCTAAAAGGATTTGATGAGCGGTATAATTTATGTGCTGATTATGATATATTGGTTAGAGCATATTTGAAACCATATATATTTAAATATGTTGATATTGACTTTGCTATTTTTACAATAGGAGGAATTAGTTCAAAAAGCTTGGGGACTGAAAGCTGGAATATTAGGAGAAGGAATAAAACTGTTAATTTATTTGTAAATACTTGGGTGCTGTTAAAGAGATTGCTAGTTCATTGTTTACATAATGAATGAAAGTAATATTATGAATATACAATATATAAGAAATTGTTATGGCTGTGGCCTTTGTGCTATAGCCTGTCCTAAAAGAATTATTAATATTGAATTGAATAACGAGGGGTTTTATGAGCCTAATATTACTGATATTACTGATTGTTTAGATTGTGGACTTTGTTGTGAAGTATGTGCTTACACTCATAAAGAGTTGAGTTTACAATGTAGAACACCAAAATCTTATGCTGCATGGAGTAATGATTCTATAATACGTAGTGAGTGTAGTAGTGGGGGATTGGTTTTGAATTAGGGCGTACTTTAATTGGTAAAGGTTATCATGTTTGCGGAGTGCGTTATAATACTGAGCTTGCTCGTGCTGAACACTATATTGCTACTACTATTGATGAATTACGACCTTCTATAGGTAGTAAATATATACAGAGCTATACAATCAATGGATTTAGCTCTATTAATCGCAAACAGAAATATCTTGTTACAGGTACACCATGTCAAATAGATTCATTTCGTCGTTATATTCGTAAATTTCATATGGAGGATAATTTTCTACTAATGGACTTTTTTTGTCATGGTGTTCCATCTATGCTGATGTGGCGAAAGTATATAACTGACGTAGAAAAAAAGATTGGTAAATTAACTTATGTATCTTGGCGCAACAAAAGGACGGGGTGGCATGATTCATGGGCTATGGCTATAGAGAGTGAGTTTAATAAAAAATGCCAATTGGGGGTAATAATGATGTTTTAAAATATAAAAGAGAGCATTTTTTTTATTCTCGGTTGTCACAAGGTGATAACTTTTATCGTTTATTTTTGAGTGATGCATGTCTGGGTAAAGCTTGCTACACTGATTGTAAATATAAAGACTTACAGTCTTCAGCTGATATTCGTATTGGTGATCTTTGGGGAAAAACATATTCTCAAAATGAAGAAGGCGTAAGTGCTGTTTTAACTTTTACTAGTAAAGGAGATGAATTGTTGAAATGGTGTAATTGTACACTGGTTGAACACCCGTTAGAAATTGTAACAGAAGGACAAATGAAGACTTGTCCTCAAAGAGGCTATATTTATAATAAGGCAATGGCTGTGCTTATGGATGAAAATGCAACGATTAATGATGTAGCTTCTGCGATTAAACTACCATTGAAATTAAATAATTTGATGAATATACTTAAACACCCATCAAAGCTATATAGTTATATAGTAAATAGGATGAAAAAAATATGAAGATTGAAGTTATTACTTTACATGGCGTTTGGAATTATGGTAGTGTTTTACAAGCGCTTGCTACCCAGTATTTTTTTGAACAGCTAGGTTATACAGTAGAGTTTATAAACTACAAACGTAATGATTTTCGTAGTATAGGTAATTATTTATGTTATACTTGTAAAGATGACCCATTTTGGAAATCAATTCTGAAATCATTAGTTTTACTACCTACGGTAATTCATTGGAAAAGAATGTTCGGAATATTCTGTACTAGAAATCTTAATATCTCGAAGAGAGAATATATTACTAATGCTGATTTTTATGACCATACACCTCAAGCTGATATCTATTGTACAGGTAGTGATCAAGTCTGGAATAGTACGTTAAATAGTGGTACTTTGCCACATTTTTTTCTAGATTTTGTTCCTGAAGGTAAGAAACGTATATCGTTTTCGTCATCATTTGGAAAAGAACTACTCGATGATTGGGAAATAGATGAAGTACGTCGATTGCTTAATCGATATGATTATATTACCTGCAGAGAAAGTAGTGGAGTGAATATATGTCATAGCTTGGGTTTAAAGCAGGTTCATCGAATACTTGATCCTACATTATTGTTATCAAGTAAATATTGGAAAAAATTTGTTCATAGTCGTCCAGTGAAACAGAAATATCTTCTAGTTTATCAACTGCATAAAGAGGAGGGTATGGATGATTATCTTAAAGAAATCGCATATCGTTGCCAGCTTAAAATTGTTCGTGTGTGTTACCGTTACGATGAAATTCGTAAACAAGGATATCCATTATTGATACCGACCATAGATATACTTTTATCTGCCATCTATTATGCTTCGTTAGTGGTTACAGACTCCTTTCATGTAACTGCGTTTAGTACAAATTTTCAAAAAGACTTTATTAGTGTTATACCTGCCAAGCAGTTTGGAGGGCGAATCTATGATTTACTTACTCTCACTGGTCTGAAAGCTCGTGCTATTTGTCAATTTGATGATTTTTCACCTCTTGATAATATTATTGATTGGCAATATGTAGAGCGGGTATATGATATGGAAAGAAAGACAACAACTCGTTTTTTTGAAAAAATGCTTAAAGATAAATAGTAGCAATAGATATAAAATACTTCTATATATGAAACAGCAATATGATAAAATCATAATTGGGGCTGGGCTTTATGGTTTATATTCAGCACTCTTTTGTGGAAGAAGAGGAGAGAAAGTGTTGGTTTTAGAATATGAAGATATTCCCTTTAAACGTGCTACATATATTAATCAGGCACGTGTACACATGGGATATCACTATCCTCGATCTTTTTCGACGGCTATAAAATCAGCCGGTTATTTTAAGCGTTTTAATGAAGATTATGGTTTTTGTATTCTGAATAAATTTGATCAAATTTATGCTACAAGTTCTGACTTTTCCTGGAGTGATGCTAATGAATTTAGGAAATTTTGTGAGGCTTCAAAAATACGCTGTGATGAAATTTCTGTACGTCAATATTTTAAAGAAGGCTGTTGTGATGGTGCATTTTTGACGGAAGAGTATACATATGATGCAAAAATATTATGTAGATGGTATTTAGAGCAAATCGATAATTATCCCAATATTGAGATAAAGTATTCTCAACAGATAAAAAGAATCGAGAATAATGGCGATGAATATCATTTAACAATCTCTGGTGATAAAAAAGTAAGTTCTTCATTTGTGTTGAATGCAACTTATGCGTCTGTGAACCAAATTCAAAAAATGCTTGGTTTCGAGATGTTCAAAATTAAATATGAGTTGTGTGAGATTATATTATGTGATGTAAATGATAAACTTAAAAAAATAGGATTAACAGTGATGGATGGTCCATTCTTTTCTATTATGCCTTTTGGTAAGACTGGTTATCATTCACTTACTGCTGTTACATTTACCCCTCATGTTACTTGTAAGGAATCATTGCCAAGATTTGATTGTCAGGAACGTAGTGATGGTTTTTGTTCACCTATGCAATTAGGAAATTGTAATAATTGCCCTGTTAAGCCTGAATCAGCATGGCCATACATGAGTAGTTTGGCACGAAAATATATGCGAGATGATTTAAATTTTGAATTCAATCATACATTGTATTCAATGAAACCTATATTGTTGGCTTCTGAGATTGATGATTCACGCCCTACTGTGATACGTCAGTTTTCAAATGAACCAACATTTGTTAGTGTTTTGTCTGGCAAGATCAATACTGTGTATGATCTGGATAATGTTTTAAGTAATCAATAATATAGAAGTTTATGGAAAAAAAATATAAGGAAAAGAACTTCATTTCAGCCGTTGTATATTGTTATAATGATGCTTGTATAATAAAAGAGTTTATAGAAAATTTACATAAAACACTGTCGGAGATATTTTTGAAATTCGAAATTATAATTGTCAATGATTGTTCTACCGATAATAGTTCTGATATAATAAAACAATATACTACTTATAATAAAGAGAGAGTAGTAATTAGCTTACTAAATATGAGTTATTTTCAAGGACTTGAAGCATCAATGAATGCTGGCGTAGCTCTTTCTATCGGTGACTTTGTTTTTGAGTTTGACTCAATGAATCTTGATTACGATTGGTCTATGTTGATGAAAGTATACCAACATTCGTTAGCTGGTTATGATATTGTGAGTGCCAAAGTTGAAGGAAAACCACGGTTAGTATCACGAATCTTTTATAAATTGTTTAATAGGTATGCTCATTTGCAATATAAGATCGGCATGGAGTCGTTTCGTATTCTGTCTCGTAGAGCAATTAATCGTATTCATTCTATAACTCAAAGTATACCTTTCCGTAAAGCTGCTTATGCTAATAGTGGACTAGCTATTGATGTACTAGAATATAAGCCAATTTCTAAAATATCACGTAAACCGCGTAAGGATAGTAAATCAGTTGCTATTGATTCATTAATACTTTTTACGGATGTAGCTTATCGTGTTACAATTGGTTTAGCTATTATTATGTTGTTATTGTCTGTTGGAATTGCTATTTATGCATTAGCTTATAAATTGACAGAGAATCCTGTTGAAGGTTGGACTACTACGGTTATTTTCAATTCTTTGGGTTTTGGTGGGCTTTTTTATAATTCTCGCTATGGTGATAAAGTATCTTCAGGTAATTGTCAAGTTAAATTTCAGAAAGAAAGATTTTTTATTTGAGTCTATTCAAAAATTGCAGTAAATATGAAGATGCTATCAGTTGTAATACCAGCCTATAATGAGGAAGGAAATATTGAAAATACAGTGAAATCTTTTTATCGAGAGCTGACTGCAGAACATATTGACCATGAGATACTAGTCATAAATGATAACTCTCAAGATAAAACATTGGCAGTTCTTAAAAAAATGAAAGAAGAAATTCCTACACTACGATATCTAACAAATATTGCTCCAAATGGTTATGGATATGCTTGTCAAAAGGGATTGAATAATTTTATAGGTGATTGTGTAGCAATTGTGATGGCGGATTTATCTGACGAGCCAAAGGATTTGGTGAAATACTTTCGTGTCATGGAAAGAGAAAAATGTGATATGGTTTTTGGTTCTCGATGGACAAAGAAGTCGAAAGTGGTAAACTATCCTAAAAATAAGTTATGGCTAAATCGTGTTGTAAATCATTGTATTCGTTTACTATTTGGGTTTAAGTATAATGATGTTACTAATGGATTTAAATTATTTAGTCGCGAAACTATTGAAGGATTAAAACCTTTCCTATCGGGACAGTTTAGTCTAGCATTGGAATTACCACTTAAAGGAATAATTAGAGGATATTCTTATAAAGTAATATCCAATAATTGGTATAATCGAGAATTAGGGAAAGTAATTTGAAGTTAAAGGCTATGTTTTTTAGATATACATTTATCTTGATTTATTGTATGAATGAAAGGTTGTTTTCTATGGGAGATTATAAAAAAGGTAGGTTAAATTTAGGTAGATAATGAAATGGCAAAAGTAATAGTAGGATATACAGGTTTCGTAGGAAGTAATCTCTGCGTTTCTCACCAGTTTGATGCTTGTTATAATAGTAGAAATATAGAGAATGCTTTTGGTACTCATCCCGATTTATTGATATATTCTGGAGTAAGGGCTGAAATGTTTCTTGCTAATAATTTTGCTAATGAGGATTTGGCTACAATTGAGGAAGCAATAGAGAATATTCGACGTATAGCTCCTAAAAGGATTGTGTTAATTTCAACTATAGCAGTGTATAATAAAACTTATGGCGTTGATGAATCCACTCCTATAAACAAAGAATTATCTACACCTTATGGTTGCAATCGTAGGATTTTGGAGGAATGGGTTGAACATAACTATCCTGATTCATTGATAGTACGCCTTCCGGGATTTATGGTATCAATTTAAAGAAAAACTTTCTTTTTGACATGATCCATATTATTCCTACAATGTTGAAAGAAGATAAATATGAAGAGCTTTCTAAAAAGTCTAAACTCATAGCATCTTCATATAGTATGCAAGGTAATGGCTTTTTGAAATGTTCTGTAAAAGATAAAATTATACTTTCTAAACTGAAGAGAGAATTTAAAAATCTAGGTTTTACTGCATTATCTTTTACAGATAGTCGAGGGATATATCAGTATTATTGTCTTTCGCATCTTTGGTCAGTCATAGAAAAAGCGTTGGCCATTAACATTAATGTACTGAATATTGCGGTAGAACCGATTACGGCTGCGGAAATTTATGAATATGTATATGAAGGTGAAAAGTTTGTAAATGAATTGGATAAGCCAATTGCTCATTATGATTTTAAAACTATTCATGATATAGAGTTGGGAGGTACCAATGGTTATCTTTTGGGTAAAAAAACTTGCCTTGATGAAATCAAACAATTTGTCTTGTCACAATTACTATGAGATTATCAATTTCAAATATAGCATGGAGGGGTAACAATGATCTTTTTTATGTATGAAATACTTAGATCCTATGGTTATCAGGGTCTTGAAATTGCCCCGACACGTATTTTTATGGAACATCCGTATTCGCATAGAGCAGAAGCGAAACACTGGGCAACTGAATTAAAAAATGAATATGGACTTAAAATATCTTCCATACAATCTATTTGGTATGGTCGCCAAGAGAAAATATTTGAAACAGAAAATGAAAGAAAAATATTAGTCAATTATACTAAAAAGGCCATTTTATTTGCAGAATCAATAGGATGTAAGAATATTGTTTTTGGATGTCCTCGTAATAGAGATACCGATAATATAACGGGTAATATGTCAATAGCTATTGATTTTTTTAAAGAACTGGGTGATTATGCAATAAAACATAATACTATTGTTGCGATAGAAGCCAATCCTCTCATATATAATACCCGTTTTATAAATACTACTGAACAAGCTGTTGAATTGATTTATAAAGTATCCTCGGAAGGAGTAAAACTAAATGTTGATTTAGGCACAATCATATATAATAAAGAAGATATTGGATATTTGAGACAAGTCGCAGAAGTTATAAATCACATTCATATTAGCGAACCAAATTTGAATATTATCGAACGGCGTGATATGCATAAGCAACTTTTTGCTTTATTGAAGGATATCAATTATCAGCATTTTGTGTCTATAGAGATGGGGAACAAAGATAGTATAGAAGATGTAGTCCGAGTTCTTGAATATGTAAAATCTTTGAATGTATGAGATTGATAACTAGTCTGGTAAAAGCGAAATCCTAAACTATTTGAATTTGTGAAGTTTGGAATAGTAGGAGGGGTTGCTCTTTTTATATTGTATTTAGTGTATTATTTGTTACTATCCGTATGTGGACATAACTTATCCTATACTGTTGGGTATATAGTAAGTATTATTGTGAACTATTTATTAACCGTATATTTTACATTTAAAGTAAAACTAAATACAAAACGAACTATTGGTTTTGCATTTAGTCATCTGGTTAACTATCTGATACAGATAGGCTGTTTAAACTTGTTTCTTGTCTTGGGGATATCTGAGCAATGGGCGCCCTTTCCGGTGTTTATTATTTGTGTACCAATAAATTTCTTGCTAGTGAGATACTTTATAAAAAAAAGATACGGATGAAGAAAATTGATTATGTCATACTGTTAATATTCATCCTTATGTTTTATGTGATGAATATTATTGTGCCTTTTTATGGTGATGATTATGCTGTGATATATTCTATGTATAATGATAGGTTGATCACAAATGTAACAGATTTATTAAAATCAACTTTTGTTAGCTGGCATAATTTGAATGGTCGTTTCTTTTGCAATTTGTTAATGATGGCTTTTCCAACGCTTATAGGGGATGTAATATTTAATATTTTGAATACAATTGTGTTTACAATATCGTTGTGTTTGATGATTAAACTTGTAGTTCCCAAATTTAACTGTAGCTCTGTATGCCCTATAGCGATAGTATTATGTGGATTTTATGTAATTATGCTTGAAAATGGTAGTCTATTCTTTTTGGGGAGCAGGTTCTGCAAATTATTTATGGTCTATGGCTATGTCATTAGGCTTTTTGGTGATCTTGCAGTATTTACAAAATAAAAAGACGCGGATGACGACAGAAATAAATATATTAATATTGTTTTCTTCATTTTTTTAGGTTTGCAACATGAAATGTTTGTGATACCAATGTCTTTTTCTCTATTAGTATTTTATGCTTTTAATCGAAATCTATTAAATAAAAATCTATTATTTGCTTTAGTAGGGTTTTGTGTGGCGTCTTTAATTGTATTTGCTTCTCCTGGTAACTTTAACCGCGTTGGGAGTGAATCGGGAATAGAAGCTTTGAATTTTATGGCTATTATAAGAAGGGTAATTGCCTTATGTAAAAGTTTGAAGTTTTTTATTTATTTTGGGGAGTATGGGTCATATTTCGGTTCAAACATAAAAATGAGGCTATTTTTTCTTGAAGAGAAATATTTTAATTCTGTTAATGTTATTTTCATCGTTTGCTATTCCTATATTTGCAGGTCAGGGAGGTAGATCAGCTGTTGCTATAGAAGCATTCAGTATTATAGTTTTAGGAAGATTAATATACGCTTTCTACAATTCTGGTTATGTTAGATGGTTTTATGGTATAGCAATATGTTTATTCGTACATTTTACTCTTGTGATTTATGATTCTTTTTATAAGTGGAATATTGTCGATAATTGTCAACAAACATATCTTAATAGTAAAGATTATATTATAAAAAGAACGGTATATGAAGGCATGAGTATTACGAGGCCTTTTACTATAAATGTAGATGATGTATTGAATTCCAGTTTCACTTCAATGAGATTGGCGAGAGTTAAAGCTGATAAATTGGGGGTAGATTCTGTTCCTATTATGATAACTATTCCCGAGAATGTTGCTGAAATGTTATATGAGGGCAGTTCTTTATTTAGTAATGCAAATAGGGTACAAGGTAATGCGGGATTTTACGGAATGAAAGGTCTGGGTTACTATGTAATGACTTATGATTCATTGAAAGAAGAACAGATAAAGCAAGGGTTACTATATAAAACACAAAAATTGCCAATAATATCTAGTAAAGGAATAGAGATTAATTTCGATCCTAATACTATACTTATTTCTCCATGTCCAGTGATATTTGTGAAAGATGAAAAGATGGGTAACTGGATTTTACTTAATAGAAAGTTTAAAACTTATTGGGGATTTGAATGTGATTGTGTTAGCATACATAAAACTAAACCTAGTAATAGATTTAAACTGATTAAAAGAAAATAAGAAGACTGCAAAGATTTCTAGATGAAACGCTTACTTATCATTAATACACTCTATAGTCCCAATATTGGAGGTGGTGCTGAGATTATTTGTCAAGAACAGGCCGAAGCGTTAGCAGTGAGAGGTTATCATGTGTCTGTACTTACAACAGGGGCTGCAAATAGGAAGGTGGTGTCTGACACAGTAAATGGGCTCACTGTATATAGAGTGGGAATACGCAATATATATTGGCATTTTGAGAAAAGAAATGGACGGTTAGTTCACTTAATTTGGCATTTGCAGGATATTTATAATAGTGCTATGATGGCCGGAGTTGAGTGGGTACTTAATAAAGAAAAACCGGATGTTGTTATATGTCACAATATTTCGGGACTGTCTATCTCTATTTGGAAGGTTATAAAACGTCGCAATATTCCCATTATTGAAGTGTTGCATGATCAGTATTTTCGATGTCCTAATAGTAATGCTTTTAAGCATGGGAAACCATGTGAGGGGCAGTGCGTGTTATGTCGATTAATGCGACTGCCTCATCGATATATGAGTAATCAGGTAGATGTGGTTATTGGGGTTAGTAGATTTGTACTAGATAGCCTTATCTGTTTAGGTTATTTTGCAAGGAGTTGTAAAAAGGTGATTCATAATGCGCGTAATATTACAGAACCACAGCAGTACCTTATATGGAACGGTAACGAGCCGCTTCGTCTTGGCTATATTGGTACATTGAGCGAGGTGAAGGGGGTGGAGTGGTTGATACGCACTTTTATGAAAATGAATATTAACGCTACACTTACTATTGCTGGAAGAGGCGATACACAGGATTATGAGAGTTATTTACATAATTTAGCTTATGGGGATAGTAGAATAAATTTTGTTGGGTATGTGAAGCAAGCTGAACATTATGCTAATATTCATCTGTCAGTGATTCCATCAAGATGGCCGGATACATTTCCCACTGTGGCATTTGAGAGTTGTGCGTACCACGTGCCTGTGATAGCTACTAATTGCGGTGGACTCCCTGAAATAATTCAAAGTGGGATTAATGGTGTAATTGTTGATGCTTCAGATATAGATAGTCTTTCAAAAGCGATAATGTATATTTATGATAATCCTGCTATATTAGCTAGTATGGCTTTAAGAGCAAGAAATACTGTAGAGGAAATGATGGACTTTGAGGGGTGGATTGATAAATATGAAGAGATAATTGAAAGTATATAATTACTGGAATGTTAATTTAAAAAAAATACATGTTTGTAATTGGAAACGAATTGTTAAAATTAGTACTGATTGATTCGTTGATACTATTGATCGCTATAATTATTTCGTCAATATATATTAGCAAGAAGAGTATTGGAAAAGAAAAAATAGCTTTATATATATATATGATTGTAACATTCTCTATTTACAATATATATGTAAAACCTGTACAAGATTATTTATTACCTATACCTCGTACTTATATTTTTTATCAAAAGATAGTTGCAGGATTATCAATTTACGATTTTTTCTCTATTGGGCTTTGTGGGATGCTTTTAATTCGCTATTTTATTCTTAAAAGAGATAAGGGGATTTTTAAGCAATCGAATGTTATTATGTGGATATGGAGAAGAGATGTATATATATTGGTTTTATCTTTTGGGGGATTTTATCTTTATATGTTAACAGGCAATCCAACGGATTATATGATACAGCTTAGAACATTACGGGGGGTAATAACAGGGTTCATTTGTGTTTATATAACAATGCTTATTTTAAAGAAATATGATAAAGAGCAAGATATAAGAAGACTCCTTTCAATATTGTTCTTTCTAAATTTTATGAATGTGTTATCTCAGGTTATTAGTTCTTTTTTTCTTGCAAAGTATAAGTTGGCAAAGAGGGGGGCATAGTGTAGTTTTATTAGACCAGTCTGAGAGTTATATGTCACTATTCCTTCTTCCTTTAATAATAGCTAAAAATAAGATAATTTCCAAATGGATGGTTTTTACGGCTTATGTTATCATATTACTACAGGTGTATAATTATGTGAAAATGTTGTATTTAAATGCAGCATTATTGCTTATATTATTAGTTATTATAGGATTAATGGGAGGGAGGATATCACGTAGAATTAGGAATTTATCGATGTTGATCGGTATAGCTGTATTTATATTTGCCTTGTTTTTTTATTAATAGTTCGAAAGGTGATAAAATGTCTAGAGTGGGACAAAATAATAGTTTAATGGTTGCATTTCAGAATAATCCAGTAAATATTATTTTGGAATAGGTGATGGAGGTTTGATTATAAGGCAAACCATGTCAGAAGATGGTGGTGAAAGAAGAGTTGTTGATTCTGAGAATGAAAAATATTCGCAATATCAAGCTGAATATCAAGTCCCATATTTGGGTACACTCAAGACGTCAGGTATCTTAGGAATGGTATTTATTGTTTATTATTTAGTTCTTCTTTTGAAATTGACGTGTCGTGTTCAACAGAAATATGGCTGGTATTACTGTGCTGCATTAGGTCTTTTTTAATAGTGGTAAGTGTTGGACGTTTGATGATTATTGCAGAACCACAGATTCCGATTTTTTTATGTGAGGCATATATTATTTACGCGTTACTGTTAAGGGTGGAACTATTAAGATTACCCAATGCTGTAGCTTAAAATAATAATGTTGTGGAGTAGTTGATAACATATATAAAATGATAATAATAAACGCAAGGTTTTTGACTCAGAAATTAACTGGTGTACAGCGGTTTGCTATTGAACTTTGTTTGCAAATGAAAGAAAGATTCGGTGGTGATGTACAGTTTGTTGCACCTTATAATATTATTCATACAGAGATAGCTGAACAATTGGGGGCAGTCGTTATAGGAAAAAAGAAAGGCCATCTTTGGGAACAGATAGATTTACCAATCTATTTGAAGACTAAAGGTAGTCCTATACTTATATGTCTGGGAAATACAGCACCTGTTTTTTATCATAATAAAATTTCAACACTGCATGATATTATGTTCATACGCTATCCTAAAACATTCTCATTTAAATTTAGGATGCTATATAGGATTCTCATACCAAGAGTGTTACATACCTCAAAGCATATTTTTACAGTAAGCGATTTTTCTAAGAAAGAAATATGTGATTACTATAACGTTAATCCGAATAAAGTCGCAATTATTTATAATGCGGTAAATGGAATGTTTCATCATATAACTGATAATGTGTTAGGTAAGGAAAAGTATTTGATTACAGTTTCAAGTTTTAAAGAGAATAAGAATTTTATTATGGCATATAAGGCATTTAAATTAGCTCAAAAATATGTAGAAGGCTTGAAATTATATATAATTGGTGATGTTAAAACAGGAAGTTTTAATAATATGGATGTCCTTGTTTCTCAGTTGCAACAAGATAAAGATGTAGTATTGTTGGGGCGTGTGGCGGATACTGAACTTATAAAATTTTATAGTAACGCTATGGCTTTTGTTTTTCCTTCATTTTATGAGGGATTTGGGATACCTGTGCTTGAAGCACAAGCTTGTGGATGTCCTGTTATTTCGAGTGATTCTTCGGCTTTGCTTGAGGTGTTAGGTGATAGTGCAATATTGTGTAATTCAAATAAAGAAAATGATTTTGCTAAAGCTATAATAAAAATTGCTCAAGATAAGATAATGTCAGAATATCTAGTTCGTAGAGGATACGAGAATGTAAAACGTTTTTCGTGGGGAAGGAGTGCGGAATATATCAGGGATATTATAAAATCATATGATGATGAATATTGAATACTTCAATGTTTTAATAATATTATCATTTGGATATTTTTTTAGGGGGATGAGGATTCTGATGACTATAATAAATACCTTTGGTATGAAGGAGAGGGAGTATATATTTTCCAGTATACTTTGGAAATGCCAATTTGATTTTAGCGACTTAAAGTAATTTATTTTGCAAGAATGAAAAGTTGTAGTCAAGTATTGTTCTGTGAAAATAAATATGTTTAGTGAAGTACATAAAGTGATAAAGGAAAAAGTGATTTATGAGATATTTTCTATCGCTTTAAAATATTATTGCACTTATTAAATATGAAAGTTGCTATTATTCAAGAATGGTTAGTAACCGTTGGCGGTTCAGATAAAGTAGTCAAAGCTATTGCGGATGTATTTCCTGCCGCAGATATTTACACCTTAGTTGCTAAAAAACAAGTTTGTGACGAATTAGGGATTGACTGGAATAAAGTCCATACATCATTCATTCAGAAGTTGCCTTTAGGGGTAAAGAAGCATAGGATGTATTTGCCTATATTTCCGTTTGCAATAGAACAGTTTGATTTACGGGGATATGATGTGATTATATCATCTTCTCATGCTGTTGCCAAAGGAGTTTTAACCAAAGCGGATCAACTGCATATTTGTTATTGTCATTCTCCTATTCGTTATGTGTGGGATATGTATCATGAATACTTGGAAGAATCGGGGTTGACAAAAGGCTTGAAAGGATATCTGGCTAAATATATGCTTCACCGTATTCGTAAATGGGATTTGATATCCAGCTTCCGGGTTGACTGTTTTATAAGTAATTCCGATTATGTGGGACGTCGAATTCAGGAGACTTATAGGCGGGATTCTGTAACAATTCACCCTAATATTGATATTTCTAACTTTGATTTGTGCGTAGAGAAAGAAGATTTCTATTTAACTAGTAGTCGTTTGGTGGGATATAAGAAAATAGATCTTATTGTCGAAGCTTTTAGTCGTATGCCTAATAAAAAGCTGGTTGTGATTGGTGGAGGTCCTAATTTGGAAAAGATACGCAAGATTGCCGGGCATAATGTAACTGTCATGGGATATCAGTCATTTGCCGTACTAAAAGAAAAAGATGCAGAAAGCTAAAGCCTTTGTTTTTGCAGCAGATGAGGATTTTGGTATGATTCCGATCGAAGCGCAATCATGTGGGACTCCTGTTATTGCTTATGGCAGGGGAGGTTCTTTGGAAACAGTAAAAGAAGGAGTAACAGGTCTTTTCTTTTATGAACAAACTGTAGATTCGATTATTGATGCAGTAGAAAGATTTGAAAAACTAGAAACACCGTTTGATCCTAAAATAATACGTAACCATGCGGAGACTTTTTCGGAAGAACGTTTTAAGAAGGAAATAAAGGAGTTTGTAGAGTTAAAATATAATGAATTTAATCATCTAGTGAAATGAGTCATTTTATATTTGGCGGTTCCGGTTTTATCGGTACGCACCTTATTGCTCTAATTGATAATTTATATCCGGGTACAAGAATATACAATTTGGATATCGTGGAGAATAACCATGAAGGTAAATCTACATATATCAATTGTGATGTTCGTTCTGAAATAAACATTGATATTCCCGTTACTTCCGAAGACGTTATCTTTAACTTTGCAGCCGTTCATCGTACCCCGGGACATCCGGACCAGGCTTATTTTGAGACGAATATTCGTGGTGCAGAGAATGTATGTGCTTTTGCCGAGAAGTTCGGGGTAAAGAGAATCGTTTTTACTAGTTCCATAGCCCCTTATGGTGCAGCTGAAGATTTGAAAACAGAAAAGACGCTTCCCACACCGAACACGCCTTATGGAATTTCTAAATTAGTGGCTGAAAAAATACATACGATTTGGCAGGCAAAAAAAACGAACGAACGGCAACTTACTATTGTTCGTCCGGGTGTGGTATTCGGTAAAGGGGAAAATGGTAACTTTACCCGTTTGTATTGGGGTATCCGTGGTGGTAAGTTCTTCTATCCAGGCCGTAAAGATACGATTAAAGCTTGCATTTATGTGAAAGAATTGGTTCGCTTTATGCTTTACCGGTTGGAGAATCATAGCGAAGGAGTAGAGTTATATAACTGTACATTTGAACCGGCTTTTACTATCGAGCAAATAGTCGAAACAATGAAAAAGGTTACGGGACTACAACGTGCCATTGTTAAGGTGCCGGGAAGTCTTCTAATGACAGTTGCAAGTATTGTCGGTCCGTTAGGGGGAAAAGCTTTAGGTATTTGTCCGGCTCGTGTAAAGAAATTAATGATCTCTACTAATATATGCGGAAAGAAATTGGCTGATTCAGGTTATAAGTTTCATTATACATTTGAGGAAGCAATTAAGGATTGGTATAGAGATAATGATAATCTGTATTTGAGATGACTTTTCTGAAATAAATTGGGTATATAATAAATGTTGAATATGTTGAGATGTAATAAACACGTGAGTGTTTCGTATGTGAGATGAAAAAAATGTAGGTCCCTAGCTTCCATGCTGTAAAGGCATGATTCTCCTACATTGTGGATTGGAAATCGTACGACGGTACATTTCTAATTTACGCCCTGACATCGGAGGTTAAAGCCGATGTGAATTTCCCACTATATCAACTGTCTGTGAAGATCGTTGATATTTAAAATGAATCACAAACTATAATTATAAAAGAATATGTAGGTCCCTAGATTCATGATAAACTCATGAAATCCCTACATTTTGCAGGTTAGAAATCGTACAGCGGTATATTTCTAACTTAGCCCTCATATTGGTTTAAAAACTGATATGTATCTATATGTGAAATATACCAACTGTCTGTGAGGATCGTTGGTATATTATTTTTTAGATGGTTAAAGAATACAAAAAAAGAGCAAACTTGCATGATTCCTAAATCTTTCCAGAATCTGTATCGTTATTTGCTGTATGAAACGAAAGTATAGTATTAACGCTAAAAGAATAGTAAGCATCCGATAAAGTACACTATAAAAAATGGCTGTATCTCCTTTCCTGGTAAGCAGCCATCTATCGTTGTATCTCCATCATTCTTTATTCTTTTCCTTCCATTTGTGTGGCGTAAGCATCCGATAAAGTACACTATAAAAAATGGCTGTATCTCCTTTCCTGGTAAGCAGCCATCTATCGTTGTATCTCCATCATTCTTTATTCTTTTCCTTCCATTTGTGTGGCAACATTTGTAGCAGTTCCTCATAATTTGCCTTCTGCATATATGGCATTCTTGCTATAACGTCATTCAGATAAGTGCGCGGATTTACTTTATGCGCTTTGCACGTAGCCAGTAACGAACAGACGACACTCATGCTGACGGCCGCCTGATGGTCTCCACAGAACAAGTAGTTCTTTCTACCCAATGTGATTGGTCGGATGGCATTTTCCGCCAGATTGTTATCAATATGGATACGTCCATCCTGCAGATACCTCATCATATTCTCCCAGCGGGTATAGGCATAGGTTATCGCCTTTCCGGTCAGGCTGTTTGGGCTGTATTTTATCCCTTCTGTTTCCATCCATAGCTTCAAGGCATCCATAATAGGTCCGGCAAGTTCCTGACGTTTTCCCATTCGTTCATTTTCTGTAAGCTGCTTCTGGTCACAGTCATGTTCTATGCGATATAGAAGCTGTATTTCTTTTAAGGCATGTTCCGCCATCTGCCTGTTTTCAGCAAGTGCCTGCTCAAAATACCTGCGTATATGAGCCATGCAGTTAACAAGGCGCACATTCGGGTTGACCTTGAAAGCCGATTCGTAACCCTCAAAGCCGTCACATTGGAAATAACCCTTGAAGTCTTTAGCCAGTTGCCCTATCACCGTACCTGACCGTGATCCTTTGTCATAATGGAAAAGCACCAGTCGTTCGACTACCGCCCTGACCATCCACAAGTATTCCTTGTTGGTCTGATGTCCTGCCTTGTCCAGTACAGGTACGGTCGTTTCATCCCCCTGTATGTAGTCGGATTTCATGATTTCCTGCCTGAGTACCTCGTAAAGTGGCTTGAGAAGTTCAACCGCAGGCTTGAACCATCCGTCTATGGTACTTTCACTAGCTTTGAAGCCCAGGTGATGCAACTGTTTCACCTGGCGGTAGAAGGGAAGATGATACTCATATTTCTGCAGGAGTATCTCCGCCAAAAGTGTAGGTCCCGCTATTCCTTTGTATATAGGCAACAGCGGCATGGCGGCTATCTCCACTCCTTTTCTGCCGACCGGTGGAAGTGAAGTGTTGTCTTTAAGGGCATATTTGGGCCGTACAATCTCCTTTATATAAAGTTGTCCGGGCTTATGTTCCACCACACGGGTCACTTCCTCACCAATCTTCCTGTACAGTTCCAGGTCAATGTCTTCCGGCTCGATGATTACCCTTTCAAGTACGGGAAGACCTTCCATTATCCTGCGGTTATTCCGTTCCCGTTTCTTGCTCTCCACCGTTTCTTTTGTGATTGTCTGCACCGCTACTTCACGCGCTTTTTCCAGTTCAGCCGCGTTATCAGGAAGAAAGTCACCGAACAGGTCAGGCTGGTTGGAATCAAGAGACGGGAGTTTCTCTGACTTGTGACCGAAAAGCTGGCGGTTCAGCCATGCGACTTGAGCCGTCAGCTCATTGAGACGGTTCTGTAAGGATTCATTCTGCCGGGTAAGCCTGATAATGGTCTCAGCCTGGGATGCGTTCACCTGCTGCAGGGACTGCAGCATTGAGTTCATCTGTGAAAGCATCTCTTCCTGAGTCATAATCCGTTTCTTTTAATTACACTATAAATGTACAAAATATATCCCGGACAGACAAGGAATACGACATCTATTTTTATACAGTATATACATTTCGTTCCGCCCTCAGACGTCTCAAACGCTGCCCGGGAGATTCACGGATTCCTTCCACCATAATGACAAGATCGCGCCATTCCATCGGATAGCTGCGCGATTTCTCGTCATATTCGGGAATCTTGAAATGACCGGCTTCAAGGCGCTTGACATACATCACCAGACCGCCATCCTCGGCATGGAGAAGCTTCATCAATTTACGGCTGCTGCCAATGAAGATGAATACATCACCGTTCCTGACACTGCAGCCCATACGCTCGTGTACCACACCGCAGAGAGAACTGATACCCTTGCGCATATCAGTCCTGCCGGGGCAGAGAAAATACCGCATCGTATCATTCAGGCAGAACATGGCAACAGGCGTATTGGTTAATCAAACGGGAAGCGGCCTCTTCCATACCGGCACCCAAATGGGCACGGACGCCATTAGGAAACAACAGGGTCATTCCGGAAACAGAAGAGGAGGAAGCAATACAGGGGGACGTCAGGCTGATGGGGGCTAAGACTGATTGGGGAGCAGATGTCTCGTGATCGGGAACACTGGAAGATTTACGTTTCCAATAATTGTACGTGGAGTAACTGACATGTTCACGTTGCAGAAATTTCAGAAGACTCAGACCGCTTAAACGATGCAGTTCCTGTAAAGAGGTAAATTGTTCTTTTGTCATAATGAAAATATGTTAGAAGTTCATGCAATATTGCACAGGCAAAGGTGCTATGAAAATATGACAGAGAAAACGGGTACTTTATCGGATGCTTACAAAGAATAACGATTATGAAGAAAATTCTATCTTTACTTGTGTTGGCTATTGTAGCCGTACAATTCTCATTCGCAAAAGATGTGATTACAAAAGACATGAATCAGTTACCGCTTCCGGCACGTAATTTTATCAATAGCAATTTTACGAAACCAGAGGTGGCTCATATCAAGATTGATAAGGATATGATGGAGTCTACCAAGTATGAAGTGGTATTGATGGATGGTACGGAAATTGATTTTGACAGTAAAGGCAACTGGGAAGAAGTAAGTGCAAAGAAAGGACAGGTTGTTCCTGTTAGTATTATTCCGGGATTTGCTGTCAATTATTTGAAGTCTCATAATTTTGTAAATGAGGGAGTGACCAAAGTGGAACGTGACCGTAAAGGATATGAAATAGAATTGTCTACCGGACTTTCTTTCAAATTTGATAAGAAGGGAAAGTTTATCAAGGCTGATGATTAATTGAAGATTTGTGATAATAGACCTAAACAAGAAGATAGCTATGTGGAGATTTAAGTTTGGCGCTTGGGCAGTGGTATTGATGATGACTGCTCTTTTGTTTGGCGCATGTGATAATGACGATGATGATACTTTTGTTCCGCCCAGTAATATTACAGAAGCCTTAAAACAGGTATATCCGGCTGCCCAGAATGTAGAATGGGAGATGAAAGGTGCCTATTATGTAGCTGACTGCTGGGTAAGCAATGACGAACTGGAGGTCTGGTTTGATGCTAATGCCAATTGGGTGATGACGGAAAATGAACTGAATAGCATAGATCAGCTCGTACCGGCTGTTTACACCGCTTTCATGGATTCTAAATATAATGCATGGGTAGTGACGGATGTGTATGTGTTGACTTTTCCACAAAATCCGATGGAATCTGTGATTCAGGTGAAGCAAGGTAGTCAACGCTATGCGCTTTATTTCTCACAGGAAGGCGGATTGCTACATGAAAAAGATATTAGCAATGGAGATGATACAAATTGGCCGCCGACTGAATAGTTTTTAATCATAAAAATCAAAACGGGCTATTTCTATGAAAGGAATAGCCCGTTGTTTTTTATGTAAGCATCCGATAAAGTACACTATAAAAAATGGCTGTATCTCCTTTCCTGGTAAGCAGCCATCTATCGTTGTATCTCCATCATTCTTTATTCTTTTCCTTCCATTTGTGTGGCAACATTTGTAGCAGTTCCTCATAATTTGCCTTCTGCATATATGGCATTCTTGCTATAACGTCATTCAGATAAGTGCGCGGATTTACTTTATGCGCTTTGCACGTAGCCAGTAACGAACAGACGACACTCATGCTGACGGCCGCCTGATGGTCTCCACAGAACAAGTAGTTCTTTCTACCCAATGTGATTGGTCGGATGGCATTTTCCGCCAGATTGTTATCAATATGGATACGTCCATCCTGCAGATACCTCATCATATTCTCCCAGCGGGTATAGGCATAGGTTATCGCCTTTCCGGTCAGGCTGTTTGGGCTGTATTTTATCCCTTCTGTTTCCATCCATAGCTTCAAGGCATCCATAATAGGTCCGGCAAGTTCCTGACGTTTTCCCATTCGTTCATTTTCTGTAAGCTGCTTCTGGTCACAGTCATGTTCTATGCGATATAGAAGCTGTATTTCTTTTTAAGGCATGTTCCGCCATCTGCCTGTTTTCAGCAAGTGCCTGCTCAAAATACCTGCGTATATGAGCCATGCAGTTAACAAGGCGCACATTCGGGTTGACCTTGAAAGCCGATTCGTAACCCTCAAAGCCGTCACATTGGAAATAACCCTTGAAGTCTTTAGCCAGTTGCCCTATCACCGTACCTGACCGTGATCCTTTGTCATAATGGAAAAGCACCAGTCGTTCGACTACCGCCCTGACCATCCACAAGTATTCCTTGTTGGTCTGATGTCCTGCCTTGTCCAGTACAGGTACGGTCGTTTCATCCCCCTGTATGTAGTCGGATTTCATGATTTCCTGCCTGAGTACCTCGTAAAGTGGCTTGAGAAGTTCAACCGCAGGCTTGAACCATCCGTCTATGGTACTTTCACTAGCTTTGAAGCCCAGGTGATGCAACTGTTTCACCTGGCGGTAGAAGGGAAGATGATACTCATATTTCTGCAGGAGTATCTCCGCCAAAAGTGTAGGTCCCGCTATTCCTTTGTATATAGGCAACAGCGGCATGGCGGCTATCTCCACTCCTTTTCTGCCGACCGGTGGAAGTGAAGTGTTGTCTTTAAGGGCATATTTGGGCCGTACAATCTCCTTTATATAAAGTTGTCCGGGCTTATGTTCCACCACACGGGTCACTTCCTCACCAATCTTCCTGTACAGTTCCAGGTCAATGTCTTCCGGCTCGATGATTACCCTTTCAAGTACGGGAAGACCTTCCATTATCCTGCGGTTATTCCGTTCCCGTTTCTTGCTCTCCACCGTTTCTTTTGTGATTGTCTGCACCGCTACTTCACGCGCTTTTTCCAGTTCAGCCGCGTTATCAGGAAGAAAGTCACCGAACAGGTCAGGCTGGTTGGAATCAAGAGACGGGAGTTTCTCTGACTTGTGACCGAAAAGCTGGCGGTTCAGCCATGCGACTTGAGCCGTCAGCTCATTGAGACGGTTCTGTAAGGATTCATTCTGCCGGGTAAGCCTGATAATGGTCTCAGCCTGGGATGCGTTCACCTGCTGCAGGGACTGCAGCATTGAGTTCATCTGTGAAAGCATCTCTTCCTGAGTCATAATCCGTTTCTTTTAATTACACTATAAATGTACAAAATATATCCCGGACAGACAAGGAATACGACATCTATTTTTATACAGTATATACATTTCGTTCCGCCCTCAGACGTCTCAAACGCTGCCCGGGAGATTCACGGATTCCTTCCACCATAATGACAAGATCGCGCCATTCCATCGGATAGCTGCGCGATTTCTCGTCATATTCGGGAATCTTGAAATGACCGGCTTCAAGGCGCTTGACATACATCACCAGACCGCCATCCTCGGCATGGAGAAGCTTCATCAATTTACGGCTGCTGCCAATGAAGATGAATACATCACCGTTCCTGACACTGCAGCCCATACGCTCGTGTACCACACCGCAGAGAGAACTGATACCCTTGCGCATATCAGTCCTGCCGGGGCAGAGAAAATACCGCATCGTATCATTCAGGCAGAACATGGCAACAGGCGTATTGGTTAATCAAACGGGAAGCGGCCTCTTCCATACCGGCACCCAAATGGGCACGGACGCCATTAGGAAACAACAGGGTCATTCCGGAAACAGAAGAGGAGGAAGCAATACAGGGGGACGTCAGGCTGATGGGGGCTAAGACTGATTGGGGAGCAGATGTCTCGTGATCGGGAACACTGGAAGATTTACGTTTCCAATAATTGTACGTGGAGTAACTGACATGTTCACGTTGCAGAAATTTCAGAAGACTCAGACCGCTTAAACGATGCAGTTCCTGTAAAGAGGTAAATTGTTCTTTTGTCATAATGAAAATATGTTAGAAGTTCATGCAATATTGCACAGGCAAAGGTGCTATGAAAATATGACAGAGAAAACGGGTACTTTATCGGATGCTTACTTTTTTATAATTACATTTGTTTATAATCCTTAGCTAATCCTCCTTCACTTGTTTCTTTGTAAAGTGATGGAAGGTCGTGTCCGGTCTGTTTCATTACTTGCACTACTTTATCGAAAGAGACACGGTGCATACCATCGGTGAAAGCTGAATAAAGATTTGCATCCAGCGCACGTGCGGCAGCGTATGCATTTCGTTCGATACAGGGAATTTGTACCAATCCGCATACCGGGTCGCAAGTCATTCCCAGATGGTGTTCCAATCCCATTTCTGCTGCATACTCAATTTGTGCCGGGCTACCTCCAAATAATTGATTGGCGGCAGCCGAAGCCATTGCGCAGGCGACGCCTACTTCTCCCTGGCAACCTACTTCTGCTCCGGAAATAGATGCATTGAATTTGACAATGTTGCCAAACAATCCGGCAGTGGCTAATGCACGTAGAATGCGCATATCACTGAAATCACGGCTTTTCTGGAGATGATATAATACGGCAGGCATCACTCCGCAGGAACCACAGGTAGGAGCGGTCACTATTTTTCCACCGGAAGCATTTTCTTCACTTACTGCCAAAGCATAAGAAAAGACAAGTCCTCTGGATTGCAGGGATTGTTTGTATCCGGTAGCGCGTATATAGTAGGTGGAGGCTTTTCGTCTAAGATTTAGTGGGCCGGGAAGTACTCCTTCAGCTTCCAGTCCACGGTGAATGGCATCTTTCATGGTGCCCCATACTTCAGCCAGGTAATCCCATATATCTTCTTCCTCACATTCCTTCACGTATTCCCAATAACTTTTTCCGGTATCCTCACACCATTGGAGTATTTCGGTCATGTTTTCCATGCCATATACATCGGGGCTTTCGATAGTTGGATTATCATTATTTTCTGCCAGTGCACCGCCACCAATACTGTAAACAGTCCAGTTCTCAAGCACTTTATTATTGTTATCCAAAGCCGCAAATGTCATTCCGTTCGGATGGAACGGTAGAAAGACTTTGGGTTGCCATACAATTTCTACTGGTGCAGTGGGCTGTAAGGTGTCTATAATGGCTACATCCGTCATGTGTCCTTTACCGGTAGCGGCTAAACTGCCGTAAAGGGTGACTTTAAAAGATGTAGCATCCTGATGACGTTCCAAAAACATTTCGGCAGCTTTGCGCGGTCCCATAGTGTGGCTACTGGAAGGTCCTGTGCCTATCCTGTATAGCTCTTTAATCGATTTCATGACTGATGATGTGTTTTTGTTAATACCATTTCTTTTTTCTGAAGTACAAATATACAATAATACCGATAATTGCCATTACAATCCAGGCAAATAAATACCCGTACTGCCATTCCAGTTCCGGCATCCATTTGTAATTCATTCCCCATACTCCAACCAGAAATGTCAAAGGAATGAAAATTGTGGATACGATGGTCAGCCTCTTCATGATATCGTTCATACGCAAATCATTGTTGGAGATATAAAGATCGACTAATGAAGAAAGGGTTTCCCGACAGATTTCGATGGTTTGTAATACAAATTGTAGGTGGTCGTTTACATCATTGAAAAAGGCGCGGTTCACTTTATGGATGAGCAGGTTTTCTGCCCTCAGTAGCTTTATATATTGTTCTTTCAAGGGGAGGATTGCTTTTTTCATTAGCATATATTGGCGTCGTAATGCCTGAATCTGGATACCGATGTCATCTCCGTTGGTGATAGTAAGCAGTTCCTCTTCCAAATCTTCGAGTGCGTCATCGATGGAAGAGATGGTTGAAATATAGTTTCCCATCACGCTGTTGAGCAGTACGCTAAGCAGATAATCTGTTTGACGACTGCGTATCTTCAGGACATCATTACGCAAGGCGGAACTGATATCATCGAAGAAATCAGTTTCTTTTTCGAGGAAAGTCAGTACATAATTATTTCCTATGATAAGGCAGACTTGCTGTTGGAGCAGTTCGTCCAGTTCATTTTCTTCTTTATGTTCGTTCGGATAGAATATTTTTAAGATCAGAACAATGTATTTATCATGCTCTTCTATCTTGGTCGGATGATCCGCATTTAATATATCCTGTAAGACAAGGAAGTCTATTTCGAAATGACTGCAGATTTCCCGGATAGTTTCTGTATTTTTCATTCCGTGTATCTGTAGCCAATTGATTTGATCATTGTTTAGCGTACCTTTGATGGCCTGAAAAGTATCACTAGAGCTTTCCTGTATCTCGGTAGCATTGTAAGTACAAAGATGTAAATGGGTAGGAGTAAGACTTTCTCCTGTGTAAATAAGCTTTTCGCTTAACAGATTATTCTTCATGCTTTATTCTCGTTTTAGAAAACCACTGTAACAAAGGTAGTGGTTTTCTAAATGAGAACAAGTTCTTTGAACGTTTTGTTTACGTGTTAGTCAAAATCGACTACTGTGATTCCGGCACCACCAAACTGCACATGTTCGTCGGCATAGTGGCTAACTCCCGGTACGGTGGCCAGATATTGGCGGATAAGTGTACGAAGTATTCCCGTTCCTGTGCCGTGAAGGATACGTACACGATCCATGCCGACTAATATGGCGTCATCAATAAAATAGGTGACTGCCTGTAAGGCTTCGTCTCCACGCATTCCGCGTACATCAATATCCTGTTTGAAGCTAAGCTTTTTTTCATACATCTGATCGTGTGTCTGGCTGCTGACAAAGGTGCTTTTAGCAATCCCTTCCGTCTTGGGCATATGATTGACACGTTCCAAACGGTCTGTTTTTACGGTCGTTTTTATGCTTCCAAAGGCAACAGTCGCATTTTTACCACTGATTTCCATCACTTGGCCGACGCTTGTCTGTCCTTTGATTTTTACATTTTCTCCTACCGCAATCGGCACTATTTTAGGGGCACTTGATGGAGAAGAGACTACAGCTTTCGGTTCGCTCTTCTTGTTTTTCTTCCGCTCTTGTTTCTCCTTTAGTTTCTTCATTTTTTGCGCGATCTTCTCTTCATGCTCTTTAGATGCCAGTGCATCCAGAGAAGTACGGAAATCTGTCAGTTCCTGACGTGCCTGACGCGTTTTCTCCTTTTCGGCTTGCGCTTCCTTTATCGTACGAATCGTATTTTCAATGCGTGCATTGGATTCCTGAAGCATGCGTTCCGCTTCTTCTTTTGCTTGCCGGATAATCTCTTTCCGGGATTTTTGCAATTCTTCCATCTCTGTCTGGTAACGGGCAATGGTTTCTTCCATGTGCTTTTCCCGTTGACGGATGGTTTGACGTTTTTCTTCCCAGTAACGCTTGTCGCGCACAATGTCCTGAAGGTATTTGTCTGCATTGATATATTCGCTTCCTACGATTTCCGAAGCATCTGCGATGACATCTTCCGGTAGTCCGATTTTTCGTGCAATCTCTACGGCAAACGAACTTCCCGGATTTCCGATTTGTAATTGGAAAAGTGCTTGCATGAGATGACGGTCGTAAAGCATGGCTCCGTTTACTACTCCTTCATGATCTTCGGCAAAATGTTTCAGATTCTGGTAGTGGGTAGTGATGACTCCGAATGTTCCTTTCTGGTTGAAACGTTTCAGTACAGCTTCGGCAATAGCACCTCCGATTTGCGGCTCCGTACCTCCACCGAACTCGTCAATCAGGATGAGGCTTCGTTCGTTACAGCTCTTCATCATGATTTTCATATTGGTCAAGTGAGAAGAGTAGGTACTCAAATCATCTTCAATAGATTGTTCGTCACCAATATCGATAAAGATGCTGCTGAATATGCCGGCATGACTACGTTCGTGCAAGGGAATCAGCATACCGCATTGCAGCATATATTGCAGCAAACCGACTGTTTTCAAACAGACGGACTTACCTCCGGCGTTCGGTCCGGATATGATAAGGATACGTTGTTTCTGATTAAGTTCTATATCCAGTGGTACGACTTTCTTTCCATGTTTAGCTAGTGAAAGTTGTAATAAAGGATGCACGGCCATCGTCCAATCCAGTAGTTGCTCATTCTCGACGGCGGGTTTCAGACTATTGGTCTGTATGGCGAAGTAACTTTTCGCACGAATAAAATCTATCTCTGCCAGAAATTCGTATGATTGAAGAATTTCCGGGATAGATGGACGGAGAATGTTTGAGAACTCGGTAAGGATGCGAATGATCTCACGTCGTTCATCGCCTTCGAGTTCGCGGATGCGGTTGTTGGCTTCTACCACTTCCGCCGGTTCTATAAACACTGTTTTTCCGCTGGCGGATTCATCGTGTACGATACCTTTGATTTTTCGCTTGAGTCCGGGGGCAACCGGGATCACCAGACGTCCGTCACGCATGGTGGGAGCTACATCTTTGTCCACGTAACCTTCGGACTGTGCGCTACGCAGGATGCTGTTTAACGAGCGGGAAATATTTCCCATCGTACTGGCAAGTTCGCGACGTATGCGGGCTAATTCGGTAGAGGCATTGTCCTTGATTTTCCCATATTTGTTAAGGATGCCGTCTATTTTTCCTATCAGTTGCGGGAACACGGCAATATCTCCTGCCAGTCGTTTCAGGCTGGGGTAGGGGGTGTTGTTCTCTTCTTCATCTTCATTCCGATGCAGAAAGCGTACGATGTCACGGATGGTTTCTAATGAACGGCGAGGTCAAATAGTTCTTGTTCGTCCAAATACATTCCTTCTATCCGCACGCGTTTTAACGAAGGACGGACATCAAAGAAAAATTGATCGGGAAATCCGTCCTCTTCCTGGATGATGCGGACAAACTCTGTTACTTGGTTTAATTTCTCTTCAACCTCTTCATGTTGCTCGGAAAAGTTCATGTCAGTAACTCTTTCTTCGCCTAAAGTACTGAGGCACTTATCTTTTAGTAACTGTCTTATCTGGTCGAATCCTATCTTTTGCTCAAAGTTTTGAGGGTATATCATATTTCTGTTCTTACTAATGAACTGCAAAAATACGATTTATTCGCGAAAAAAATATCAGAATGTTTGCAGATTTAAAAATGATTCGTACCTTTGCACCGCTTTCAACGGAAAGCACTTCTGATAAAGGAGTTTTGGAGAGGTGGCAGAGTGGTCGATTGCGGCGGTCTTGAAAACCGTTGTACCGCGAGGTACCCGGGGTTCGAATCCCTGTCTCTCCGCAACAAACGCTGAAAATCAGCAGATTGCAAAACAAACACCCAGTTTTACACCCAAGAATGTAAAGTCTGGTGTTTTTGTTTTATTTAAGATAATACAACCACTACATAATAAAAGAGTAGCGATATTAAAAGAATCCGATGAGAAAAGACTAATATTTATCTATCCATTCACTTTGATTTTTCAGGACTTTACATCGTCCTGAAAGTATTTGTTATTGTATTCCAACGTCAGGAGTGGATTATAATACAAGTTTTTTGTGTGGATAGAATTTCGTTTTGCTTAATGTACGAAAGTACTTATCTATAAACGCATGAAATATTAGCACAATGAATCATTGGAAATCAACTTTGGCCGTGATAGGAATAGGCCAACTCATATCTATTTTAACAAGTACGATTGTTGGCTTCTCCATTATTTTTTGGATTAGCAACGAATTTAAATCCCCGACAGCTTTATCTCTGGCTATTTTAGCTGGATTTTTACCACAATTTGTATTAGGCTTGTTTACCGGGGTCTATGTTGACAGATGGAATCGAAAGAAAACGATGTTTTATTCGGACTTGTTCATCGCGTTCTGTACCCTATGTCTTTTTATTGTGATAACCAAGGGTTATAAAGACCTTTCTTTTTTTTATCTATTGACTGCTTGTCGTTCAATAGGCAGTACGTTTCATGCACCTGCTTTACAGGCAAGCATCCCTCTACTGGTTCCCAAGCACCATCTTGTCAGGGTATCAGGTTTGTACCATTCCATTCAATCCTTCAGTGAGGTGATAGCTCCCGTTGTAGGGGCAAGCCTCGTTGTTTGGCTTCCCATACAGTATATTCTGCTCATAGATGTGATCGGAGCTGTTGCTGCTTGTCTGACCTTACTTTGTGTCCAGATTCCTTCTCTTCAAAAAACGAAAGTTCTTCCAGATTTCAAAAAAGAACTGACGGAATGTTGGCATACCTTGCGGCGTACAATGGGCATTTTGCCTTTATTCGTATGCTTTACGCTGGTGACTTTTGTCCTTATGCCTGTTTTTACGTTATTTCCTTTTATGACGCTTCTGCATTTCAACGGAAACATTTTGCAAATGGGAGTTGTGGAAATGGGTTGGGGCTCAGGGGCATTGTTGGGCGGTTTAGTACTTGCCTGTAAGGCTTTGAAAAGCAAGCAAACATTAGTGATGCATACGGCTTATGTGATATTGGGATTGTATCTGATTAGCGCCAGTTATTTACCATCAAGCGCATTTATAGGTTTTGTTTGCCTAACATTTACAGGAGGCATAGCCTATTCCATTTACCATGCGCTTTTCATCGCTATTATTCAGCAGAACTTGGCTTCGGACATGCTTGGACGGACTTTTTCTCTCATCTTTAGTTTGAGTACCTTTCCATCAATGCTGGGTATCGTAGCTTCAGGATATTGGGTGGAAGCATGGGGTATCACATCCGTCTTTATGATCAGCGGATGGGTTATCTTTCTGATTGGAGTGGGTGCAAATTTTATTTCTTCAATCAAGCAGTTGGATAATTACGCATAGTATTATTTATTAAAGAATTATTATATGACAAAGAAAGAACACACTACGATTACAGAGTTATTTCAAGTTTTGGACTTGTTGGAAAGCCTGGACATGCAGTTTTGGTTGGATGGAGGCTGGGGAGTGGATGTCTTGTACGGACAGCAAACCCGCTTGCATAGAGATATTGACATTGATTTTGATGCCAATTATACAGACCAACTCCTTGATCTTTTGCAGGAGAGAGGATATCAAATTGAAACAAATTGGTTGCCCACCCGTGTGGAACTGTATAGCAAAGAATTAGGCTATATTGATATCCATCCTTTTGTCTTGAATGCGGACGGCACTTCCAAACAAGCCGACTTGGATGGAGGCTGGTATGAATTTCAACCGGACTATTTTGGAACAGCAGTCTTTGAAGGCAGAAGCATCCCTTGCATTTCTGCAAAAGGGCAACAAGTATTCCATTCGGGCTACGATTTAAGAGAGAAGGATATTCACGATTTATCTATAATTAAACAATGTATAACAACAATGAGCCTAACAATTAGATAAGAACAAGAAAATGACAGAAAAACAAATTGTCTGGTATATCTTACTTACAGAAGTAAAGATAGACAGTGACACCCAGTCTGTCACATCCCTGAGTGTAGCTCCATTGGCAGTCTTGCCGGAATTCCAGCGTAAGGGAATTGGGGGGGGATGTTGATTCAGTAAGCCCATCAGAGGGCAGCACTTTTGGGTTACGGCACAGCAGTCGTATTGGGGCATAAAGAGTATTATCCTCGATTTGGCTATCGCAAGGCTATCGATTTAGGAATTGAATTTCCTTTCGAAGTCTCTCATGAATATTGCATGGTGGCTGAATTAATACCTGGAGCTACTGAGAATGTGAAAGGTATGGTTTGTTATCCAACTGACTTTAAATAGTTTAACAAGTAAAATTCATTATATAACTCGGACTGGGTATTTCAATTTCCCAGTCCGTATTCTGATAGTACTTATTCAATTGGAAGATTGTGTTGCTTCAAGAATGAAAGTTTATCCCAATACCCTCTTTGAAAGACGATTTTGTTATCTTTTACATGAAAAAATCCGCATCCACGAAGTCCAAGAGAGTCTTTCCATTCCATGATAGCCCATTCGCCATCTTCAAAAATATTTTCCACCATACAAACCATTTTAGCAGTGGCAAATTCATTCACAAACATTTTGTAGATTGATTCTTTACCTATTATTGGTTCGTTTGCGACTTGATGATTTACTGCATTAGTAGCATACAGCTCTGCTATATGATAAGCATCTGCTTTGTTAAAGCAATCTATCCATTTTTCCAAAACTTCTTTAGGCTTCATTTTTTATAAATTCTTAGGATTTTGATTCTGTAATAAAAACAATCTGTTTGGATGCATAGATACTTGATTTTATTAATAATAGGCTATTCTATATTCTAAATCCTCTGGATTTTTGCTCTCTCTGCACCGAGTTACGTAAGATTCTGCTGTAACTTTTCCCATTGTTCCTTAAACCATTGTACTATGGGTTGTCGGTTTATGGTCAGCATAAGCTTACCACTATCCATCGGATGTTTCTCAACCCTAAAAATATCATTCTTGATGTCAAATTTCCACCTGTGTTCTTCGGAATAAATTTTGCCACTACATTGTATGGATTCTTTCTTTGTCAAGAGGTTTTCTATCATGTCTTTGGTAAACCCGATAACAGCGCATAATTTTTCCATTCTCAACATCTCTTTGAACATGGGAAACCATTTGTGGGCTTTTTCAAGCAAGGTGCTCAATCGTGATATTTCCTTGTCTTTGGCTTCAAGTTCTTGATTATGTATTCTTTGAAGATTACGAATTTGTCTGCTATGCTGTTCCTGTATTTGTTGTATCTGAATTTTTAATTCATCAGTAGCTTTGTCCCGTTTGGTAATTTCCTGATGTAGCTGCTCGATGTGATGTTCCAGTTCTTTCAGCTTACCGCTTCCGAAAAGAGAACCTACACCGCTTGCTATGGCGGTAGCAGCATTGGTGGCTGTTTTCTTTAGTTTGTCCGTGCGTATCTCTGCTTTTACCTGTTTGAGTTCCTGTTCGGCAAGGCTTACTTGTTGTTCCTTGTGTCGCTTGGTTTCCTCTATACGTTGCAGTTCGGCTTTCTGCTTCTCAATGATGAAATCATTTCGTTCCAGATGCTCTTTACCTGTGACAGCTTTTGCCTGTCCACGTTCCATCAGGAGAATATCGGAAGCAAGGGTCTGCATGGTTGCCATATCCTCGTCATTGAGCTTTCGGCTCTTTCCAGTTTCATGGTTCATCCAGTCGAATACGACATGAGCATGATAATTTGGTTTGAACCATCTGTTACCGACTTGGAAGCTCTCCTTGTCTTCTGCTTCCGGCTGACCGTTCAGCCAATGCCCTTCGTCTTTATGCAGGAAAATCTGTAGCGGAGTGATGCCCCAGCGTCTTTGGCACTCTTCACCGAATTTGCGTACATCAGCCAGTGTGGTGTCCGGTCTGATAAGCAATACTCCTTCACGGATGGGTGAGCATCCCGCCACCTTGATAATCTTTCCATTCTTTCCCTTGCGTTCCCTTTCCTTTTCCTGCATGGCACGTCCGGTCTTTTCCTTGACCATTTGCTTGATATTGTCATAATGAGTTCGCAGTTCGGGAGTGCCGAAGTCGGGATTTATCCACTGTTCGTTATCGGTGGAAAGTTCGGGAATGACATAGATTCTGGACTCCCCGATATTACGCATATACTCGGCAGTCCTTCGGTTGTGTGCCTCGCTCGATGCGATGTTGCAAGGCTTGATATGTATGCTTGATTTTGTTGCCATAGCTTCTTTCCTTTGTTTACAATTGATTTACTTTGCTCGCTTTCGCAGAGGGGTTCTTAGGGGTAACCCATAAGCGGAGATTGCAAAGAGAGGGTCACTCTTTGCTCGGGGTTCTCAGGGGTGAAACGCCCTGAGTGGGTCATTAGGGCAAAGCCCTAATCCCCTCGGGAGAGCCCACAACTACGAAAGCGAAGCGTGTAGTTATAGTGGGCTATAACTGGAAGCCGTTCTTCTTTTCCGGTGATTGGCTGCGCACCCCTTTGGCGGACTGGAGCTGCCTTTTTCTTTCAATCTGTTTCTGTAAGTATTCGTTCAAGTCCTTGCATCCTCTGTAAATCTGCGAAGCGTCCCGGATGTACCGCTCTCTGCCGTATTCCATGCGGATTTGCCGGAGTGCTTCCAGTCCTGCATGGTCGTTGTCGAAAAAGCAGTGGATGCGTTCGTAATTGCCCAACGGATAGAGAGCCTTGTTTACATTCGATACGGAGTTCAATACAATGTAGTCCTGCCCGTCCAATTCCGGATAATTTGGGCAGCTCTCTTGTCTCAATGTCAAAAAGGAGAGGTAGTCCATAAATCCCTCGAACACATAACAGGTATTCCTCGCTTTTCCCGACTGCCTGATGTGGGAGATTTCCTTTGGGGCGATGCAGCCCTTGAAATAGCGGTTGCGGATTTCATATCCACACGAACCATTGGGAAAGGCGATGGCAAAGTACCGCTTGCCGTTGTGAGTGAAACGTGCTTCACTACATTCTCTTTTCGCCAGTTTTATGTTAATTCCTCTACCTTGTAAGTAGGCAAGCAGGGCAGTAGATGACAGCGGAACAATCTCCAACTGTTGGAAGCTCGGCTCGGAAGAGTTTTGCTTTCCAAAAGAGAAAGATACCGGGCGCACGTGCGGTGTCTGCTCTGCTATCCGTTTCAAGATGTAAGGTACATGGTCGGTAGCGTACAGGTGTGCAGCCAGTTCTATGATACCACCACCTTTACCCAAACCGAAGTCATACCATTGTTCACGTTCGGTATTTACCTTGAACGAGGCTTCGGCTTCTTCCCTTAACGGTGATTTATACCACAGATTGACACCTTGTTGCTTGACGGGAGAATATCCTAAACTATGCAGATAATCCGCTATTCTGATTTGCTTGGCTGTCTGTATATCCATAAAATGATTGTTTTAGTAGTTGGTGAATTGGTTTATTTTTCTTTTTGCCCGTACCTTTTTAGGAAGTACGGTCTATAATCACTTCACTAAATTCTCGTATATATAGGATACGGTAATAAAGTGAAGTGATTTAGTCCCATTCCCCAAGCACTTCACTATATTCCTAATATATACACCCCGAGAATAAAGTGAAGTGATTGCAGGGAAATGGGCTAATAGTGGAAGTCAGGCATGAATGTGTATTTTCTGCCTGTCTCCTGCACTATCATCCGTTTGTTGCGGAGCATGGTGATGAGCGATACCGCCTTTTTATGGTTCAACTTTACACCCACTGACATATAGGTCTTGATTAAGGCATCTTCCAGTTCCTTGTAGCCGTATTCCTCTTTCAGCCCGAAAACGGCTTCCAATGCGATACGGTGCTGCTGCTCGGTGATATGCCTGTAAGGGTCGAACTTCTCTTCTTCGGGTCTTCCCGGCTTCTTTGTTTCAGGTTTGTATCCCTCAATGAGTTCGGGAAGGGCTTTGTCGTTGATACGGAATGCGAAAGGCTCAAAGTCCATTGCCCGGATGTGAATGGCTGAAACATGGCTGATGTCACCGTTGCCCTTGTCCTTTTCTACCTGCAATACGGTTTCCGCCTTGTTGTTCAACTCCGTACCAATGTGCCCTCTTGCGTTCTCATCCCCTTTGTTCTGATGCAGTATCGTATGGATATGTATCTGCCTGTCGTCCGTCCACTGCATCAGCTTGGATATGATGCGTGTTGATTCACTGGGGCTGTTGATGTCATACACCATATCCCGTATGCCGTCTATAATTACAAGACCGATTTCGGGTGTATTGTAAATAGCCTGTTCCACAATCCTGATACGCTGCTCAGGCGTGTATTTTCTTAAGGCAAGAAATTCAAGATTCTCATTGTCCCTATCATCTGGCAAACCAGCCATTCGCAAAATGCGCGTCATGACTTTCAGACAATGGTAAGGGCTTTGCTCTGTATCAACATAAAGCACTTTCCGCTTATCTTCAGGCAGTTCAGCCACATACCGCAGCACTGTGCCGTTCTTCAATGCAGCGGCTACGATAGCCGATACATTGAACGTTTTTTTACTTTTGGCTTTGCCGATGGATGCGCTGAAATTACCCAATGTCCCAATGACAGAATCATGTACTTTAAGGATTTCAGGTGCTTTCTCATAACTTTTCGACAGGCTCAAACGTGAGGCTTGCCAAAGGATTATGGCTTCTTCAGCCGATATTTCCTTAGTCTCTTTCATATAGTCCATAGCCATGCCTCCCGTTATTTCCGTCCTCCTGTTTTCTTTCCAGCCAGTTCAAGGGCAAGCTCAACATCCACGATAATCTTACGTCCTATCTGAGTGATTGCCTTGTCAATCTTTCCGCTTTTCTTGATACGGTTGGCGGTGGGTAGGCTGCACCCGAACAGTTTGGCTATGCCCAGTATTCCGTACACATATTTTCTTTCTGTGTCTGTAATGGGCTGTGGCTGCGTTTCCGTTTGACGGGAAGCGTGCTTACTTAGGAATATGAACTCTTCACCTGTCATCTGCCAGACGGGTTTTGATAATAATTCTTGAAGATTTTTCATCGTTCAATCTATTTAGTCGTTTAACAATCAGCCCTGCGCACTGGCTGTTATCTCTGTTCTCGAACGATGCAAAATTAGGTAGGGTTGTAAGTGGTAAGGATGTGGTTGATATAAATGGAATATCTTGTTATTTATCTGAATATCAGATAATAAAAATACCACTCAAAAATTTAATTTGAGTGGTAAAAGTGGTTGTTTCGTAAAATGTCAGGGCATATCACAGATTATCGGAATATACCATCCATTTCTTTGGCAAATTTCCGGTTGCTGTCACTGGGGAAATCGGAAACAGGCTCTTTGTACTTTGACTTGTAGTAGCTTTCCTCAATATCCAATATTTTCAGGATATTCCTCTTCCAATTCTCCCTGTCCTGTTTGGGCAGTTTTTCGCTCATCAGGAATATCAGATAGCAGGTACGTATTTTTTCTCTCGGTCTGATTTGGGGTTTGGTGTCGCTTGGTAGCAGGTTCATGCAGGTATAGAAATCATGTTCGGAAATATTCTCGAACTGTTCTCCCACGCAGGTTACATGAATGAGCGAAAGCAGTTCCATATTGAAATACTCAGTCTGTTTCGTTCCCAGCACTTCTTCCTGTATGTTGGGGGCATTTGGTTCTTGTTCGGCTGGCTCTTCCGGCTCGTTTGTTTCATCAAATACATATTTCGCCAATGTCTCTTTGAGGTGGCAGCCCAGCCGATAGATTTCATTGAAACGGCTTTTTGCATATTGCAGGGCTTTCTCTCTGGTCTGTTTTTGCAGATCGTAGAGTTCGGTCAGCTTGTTTTTTTTCTCCTCGTATTCATCTTTGCACCGTTCATATTCCATTTCCGCACGCTTTTCATCCTCTGCAGTGTGTTCCCGATAACCTATGGAATCGTATCGGTGGTATGCTTCGTTTAGCGGAGCATGGAGCTTGGTCGTCTTGTATTGCTGTTCTTCTATGGCTTCTTTATAGATTTCTGAAACTCGGAAGCAGATATTGTAAACGGTCTGTTCATCCGGCATACATCCTTTCTTGTAATAACTTATGTTTTCGCATACTTCCTTTTTCAGGCTATTCAGAATCAGTGTGTATTGCTCCTGTGGAAGATGAAACACCAGTTCAAGAATGGCTGTTTCAAGAACCGTTACATCATTGTAGTCCAGATAGAACTTGGTAATGAATTTCTGCTTTTCAAAAGAGAAACCTTTATTATCAAACCAGTCTTTATATATTCTGTTCAATTCTCCGTATCGGGGAATCAGCGTTGTAATTACATCTTTCATGGACGCAACTATTTTTGAGTGTTATTGTCTTTGTCAAGGAAAGAGGCCAGTTCTTCTTCCACTTCTTCCACGCTGGGCAACGCTGATTTCAGTTTCTCGGGAATCGCTTTGCTCAATTGGTAATCGCTGATGCCGATGGGCTGGTCATAGCCTGTCAATGCGTATTGTGCCACAACTTCGTCTTTTCCCTTGCATAGCAACAACCCGATAGTCTTGTTGTCATTCTCTCCCCTCAGTTTATCATCCACCACATTGATGTAGAAGTTCAGTTGTCCTGCATACTCCGGTTTGAATGGGGTAGCCTTTAATTCTACCACGATATATGCGTGCAACGGAATGGAATATAGAATCAGGTCGGCAAAGAAATCGCTGTTTCCGACTTGGAAGTGCTTCTGCCGGGCAACGAAGGCAAAACCGTTGCCCATTTCCAACAGGTAGCGGGTAACGTGTTTCACCAGCTGTTCTTCAATATCCCTTTCGTCTGCTTTTTCTTTGGCTCCTGCCAAATCAAAGATGTACGGGTCTTTGAGTAGGTAATTGGCAAGGTCGCTTTGTGGAGCCGGAAGTGTGGTCGTGAAATTGTTTACCTTGTTGTTGCTGATTTGTCGGCTATACAAATCACTGTCAATTTGCATTTTCAATACATTGCTGCTCCATCCTATTTCCACAGACTGCTTCCATGTACCAGTAGCTTAGACCTAAAGGTAGCGAACTGTCAAGTATAGTCATTTGGCTTGTCCAGTTTATTTTGGCTATAGGAGAGGTCAAGAAAACTTCTTCTATTTCCCTGATTCCCATCCTGTAAATGGCAGACACGGTTTTTCCCACATCTTCAAATTGCGCAGGAACTTCCTGCGTAATTGCTAATGATTGACAATCAATCGATTGTATTTGCGCAGTAAGTTCCTGCGTAAATTGCTTGTCATTCAGTTTTAATACTTCATTGGTCACACTCTGTATGGTTGGGACAGACAGGCTTGCATCTGTTTCTATGAAACTTTGCAACGCTCTTAAAGGATATGCTTTTGCAAACTGGCACATATAGGTAAGGTTACGTTCCGAATAGCCTTTCTTTTCAGGGTAATGCAGTCGGATAGCCTTTGCCAACTGCTTGATGATTTTGCTTCCCCATCCGTGCAGCTGCTGGTGATAAAGGATGTAATTGCCTATCTTCCAGTAATGGAACAGCATTTGTGCATTGGCTGCAACAATCAGCCTTACTTGTGCCTGTTCTATTTCCGAACCGACCGCTTGTATGAATGTATCAAAATTCGTTTTCTCTATGTTGGATTCCTTGTTGCTCATATTGTGATGATAATTTCTACAAATATAGTCATTGGTAACTATCTATGAAACTGTTTGATACTTTTATAGTTGATTAAACTTGTTCATGGCATTTGCCTTAATATCATCCGCTATGTCAATGTAGGGTTTCATAGCTTTGTAGTCGCTGTGTCCCGTCCATTTCATGACCACCTGTGCCGGGATTCCGAGAGCCAGCGCATTGCAGATGAATGTCCTTCTTCCTGCATGGGTACTGAGCAAAGCGTATTTGGGTGTGACTTCATCAATACGTTCATTTCCCTTGTAGTAGGTTTCCCGTACAGGCTCGTTGATTTCTGCCAGTTCGCCCAGCTCTTTCAGGTAATCGTTCATCTTCTGGTTGCTGATGACGGGCAGAGCCATGTAATTCTCGAAATGGATGTCCTTGTATTTGTCCAGTATGGCTTTGCTGTATTTGTTCAGTTCAATCGTCAGGCTGTCGGCAGTCTTGACTGTGGTTATTTCGATGTGGTCGGACTTCACATCGCTTCTTTTCAGATTGCGAACATCCGAATACCGCAAACTCGTAAAGCAGCAGAACAGGAAAACATCACGCACACGTTCCAGGTATTGCTTATCCTTGGGTATCTGGTAGTCTTTCAGCTTGTTCAGTTCATCCCAAGTCAGGAAGATTACTTTTTTCGAGGTGGTTTTCAGTTTCGGTTTGAACGTATCGTATGCAATGTTCTGATGATGTCCTTTCTTGAAGCTCCAGCGCAGGAACCATTTGAGGAATCCCATTTGCTTGCCGATGGTGCTGTTTCTCATATCCTTGGTGTCACGCAGGAAGTTGACGTATTCGTTCAATCCAAACTCGTTGAAATAGTTGAACGTTGCATCCTCCTTGAACTCTTTGAGGTGGTTCCTCACTGCTGCAAATTTTTCATAGGTGGATGCCGTCCAGTTATTCTGGTTACCGCACTCTTTTACAAACTCATCGAACACCTCCCAAAAGCTGACAGGGGCTTCTTCCGGCTGTTCTTCGCTGGTGTCTTTCATTCTCATGTTGAAAGCTTCCTTCAACTGTTGGGTCGTTGGCATGACCTCCTGCACCTCAAATTCCTTGAAAATATTCTGGATTTCGGCATAGTATTTCAGCAAGTCCGTATTGATTTCGGCTGCACTTTGCTTTAGCTTGTTGGTACATCCGTTCTTTACCCGCTGCTTATCTGCATCCCATTTGGCTACGTCAATCCGGTAGCCCGTTGTAAACTCGATGCGTTGGCTGGCAAAGATGACACGCATACGGATGGGTACGTTCTCTACGATTGGCACACCGTTCTTTTTCCGGCTCTCCAATGCAAAAATGATGTTGCGCTTGATATTCATAATTGGGTGCGTTTGAAATTCTACACCCAAATATACACCCAATTATTGAGATAGCAAAAGACATTTAGAAACATTTACTTTTACTCTATATTGTAATTTACACTTGATTATCAGTCGTTTGCAGTTTTATGATATTCTGTGAAAGTATAAGTTCGAGAGCCTGTCTCTCCGCTTCAATTAATAGATAAATCCCTGTAAAGTAGCACTTTACAGGGATTTTCTATTTTGTATATATAGCATGATAGGCATGAAAAAGTGTGTTTCTTATTGAAATAGAAAATAATACTATTTGAACAGTATATTTTAGAATAAACACTCTTTTTAAAAGGTGGAAATTATCAGTTTAAAGAATATTATTCCAAAATGCTTATTATCAGTTAAATATCTGTTTTTATTTACTATCACCTTTCAGTTTTTATATCTACCTTTGTTCTGATTTTACAAGATTTGATAGCTATAATATAAAAGGATAGAATAATGAAAAAACAGACCCAAGCGATTCATACCCAGTTCCAAAGAAGAGATGCTTATAATTCTCTTAGTATGCCGGTTTACCATACAGCGGCTTATGAGTTTGACAATGCCGATGATATGGCTGATGCTTTCTGCGGGCGGACAGATGCTCCGGATTATTCCAGAGTAATGAATCCGACAGTGACTTTTTTTGAGAATAAAGTAAAGCAACTTACCGGGGCAACGGAAGTGATAGCTGTCAATTCCGGTATGGCGGCTATTAGTAATACATTGCTTTCAATTGCAGCTGCAGGAAAGAATATAGTTACATCGCGTCATTTGTTCGGTAATACCTATTCATTTATTACTGGTACGTTGTCGCGCTTCGGGGTGGAACCCAGGTTGTGTGATTTGACTGAAGTTGAAACTGTAGAAAAAGTCGTAGACGGTAATACTTGTTGTATTTATATGGAAATTATCACCAATCCTCAAATGGAAGTGGCGGACTTACAGGTGCTCTCACGGATAGCTCATGAAAGGGGGATTCCTCTCATTGCCGATACTACACTTATTCCTTTTACGGAATTCGATTCACACAGATTAGGGGTAGATATTGAAGTGGTTTCCAGTACCAAATACTTGTCAGGAGGAGCCACTTCCATTGGTGGCTTGGTGATTGATTATGGTACTTGTCTGGGATTCGGTCAACGTATGCGTACAGAGATGTTACTCAATTTGGGAGCTTACATGACTCCTCATGTGGCCTATATGCATACCATCGGACTGGAAACGTTGGACGCACGATACCGGTTACAGTCTGCCAATGCCGCTACACTGGCAAGCAAACTCCGCACGTTGCCTGCTATTAGACGTGTGAATTATGTGGGATTGGAGGATAATCCGTACTATGCCTTGGCGCAAAGACAGTTTGGTTCAACCGCTGGTGCTATGATTACGATAGACCTTGAAAGTAAAGAGGTGTGTTTTCTTTTCATCAACCGCCTGAAGTTGATACGCCGTGCTACCAACTTATTTGACAATAAGACACTTGCCATCCATCCTGCGAGTACTATTTTCGGACCGTTTACTGACGAACAACGGCTGGCCATGGATGTGCTGGATACGACTATCCGCCTCTCCATTGGTTTGGAGGATGTGGATGATCTGTTTGAGGATATCAGGCAGGCTTTGGAAAATAAAAAAGAATAGAAAAGAAAATCAAAAAGTGATACACTGTGGCTGTAATATACCGCAAATATGGTATATAAAATGCCATTCATACGGGATTTACCAGTTTGTATATATCTAATACCTTTGCCCCATCATTTTAACAGTAAATAATAATGGGTAAAAGGATTCGTTTATTTTTGCTTGCTCTTGCTATAGGAGTGATACAAGGGGCGGCACAGGTGACAACGGTGCGGGGCATCGTCACCACAGAAGAAGATGGAGAACCGGTTATCGGTGCTTCGGTCATAGTGAAAGGAACCGCATTGGGTACTGTAACTGATGTTAACGGGAGATTTGAACTGAGCGGACTTCCGCCATCGGCCACCCGGCTGATAATCTCCTACATCAGTTTGATAGCAAAGGAGGTGGCTATCGCACCACAGTTGTCGGTGGCATTGAAGAGTGACACACATCTGCTGGATGAGGTGGTGGTAACAGCTTTGGGTATTTCACGCGAGAAGAAGGCACTGGGCTACACGGCACAGGAGATAAAGCAGGATGCGTTGGTGCAGGGGAAAGACAATAACTTGTTGAATTCATTGAGTGGTAAGATAGCGGGTGTGCGTATTACCAACACGCAGGGAGATGTCGGTTCCAGCCGTATTGTTATTCGTGGTGAAACTTCTATTGCCGGTGAGAATCAACCGCTTTTTATTGTGGATGGCATCCCGGTGGACAATTCGCAGCTTAATGCACGTTCCAGCGGACGCGATTTTAAGAATGCGATAGCTGACTTGAATCCGGAGGACATAAAGACGCTTACTGTATTAAAAGGTCCGAATGCTGCTGCCCTTTATGGTGCACGTGCTGCCCATGGTGCTATTGTTATCACTACCAAAGGAGGAGACAAAAAGCAGCAAGGGATAGGCATTACATTGCATTCTTCCACACAAATTTCTTTTGCAGCGACCTTGCCGGAGTTTCAGAACCTTTTCGGGCAAGGGGCAGGCGGACGATTCAGTTATGTGGACGGCAAAGGTGCAGGTGTGAATGACGGTGTGGACGAAAGCTGGGGACCGCGTCTTGACATTGGATTGCTGATTCCCCAGTTTGACAGTCCGCTGGATGCTGACGGTACTCGTATGGCTACTCCCTGGGTGTCGCATCCCAACAATGTACGCGATTATTTCCGTACGGGCTTTTCTACCAATAACGGTATTTCAGTTGCCCGTGGGGACGACAAATATCAGTTCCGTGTAGGGTATAACTACGAGAAACAAGTCAGTATTGTTCCTGACGCTGGAA
Organism: Bacteroides sp. BFG-637; assembly: GCF_024793605.1. Lineage (NCBI taxonomy): Bacteria > Pseudomonadati > Bacteroidota > Bacteroidia > Bacteroidales > Bacteroidaceae > Bacteroides > Bacteroides sp. BFG-637. Next base: position 3,859,138 of record NZ_JANUPD010000002.1, read on the forward strand.
CCAATAAAACGAATATCAGTCTAAATACAGATTACCATCTTGCAAAATGGATTTCGGTGGGAGCTACGGCCAATTACATCATTTATACAGCTCCCAGTTTACCGGGGTCAGCTACCCCTTCGGGTAGTAACGTACGTTCTAACAGTCCTATGCTTCAGTTTTTGTGGTTCGGACGTCAAGTGGATACGAACTCATTGAAAGCAGACTATACTCGCAACTGGAATTCAAGCTATTATGATAATCCTTTTTGGAGTGCTTCTTATAATACGCAAAGTCAGGAGCGGCATCGTCTGATAGGTGACCTGCATGCCGAATTCCATCTGGCAGATGGTCTGAATATGCGTTTCCGTACCAGTACCGACTGGTATAATGACCGGAGAAAATCTAAAGTAAAATGGGGCAGTACAGGTGCCGGTTCACCTTACGGCAGTTATGCTGAAGATGCTTATACGGTGAAAGAGAATAACACAGAAATATTGGCGACTTATGTCAAGCAGTTGAATAAAAACTGGGGATTTGACGCTCTTCTGGGTTTTAATGTGCGTAACAAACAGTACGAGAACAACTATCAGGCTGCTCCCCGTTTGGCTGTTGCCGACCTTTATACGTTGACCAATTCTCGTGATCCGCTCACTTCGTCCAATGATTTTTACCGCTTGCGGCAATATGGACTCTACGGTTCCGTACAATTGGATTACCGTCGTTGGGCTTTCTTGAACATAACGGGACGGAATGATTGGTCGTCTACGCTACCTGTGGACAACAATTCTTATTTCTATCCTTCGGTGACGGCTAGTGTGCTGCTTTCCGAGGCTTTGGGGTGGAGGAGTAAGGCCGTCAACTATCTGAAATTACGTGGAGGATGGTCACAAGTGGGAGCAGATGCCGATCCTTATCAATTAGCAACAGTCTTTACTTCAGAAACAGCTTTCGACGGAAATCCGCTTCAAAGTTCTTCTACCATCGGTATGAATCCGAATCTAAAGCCGGAGAAGACATCATCTATAGAAGCTGGTTTCGAAGCAGCTTTTCTGGACAACCGCCTGTATTTGGATTTCACTTACTATAAGACCGATAGCCGCAACCAAATATTAAAACTGGCTACTACTGCGGCCAGTGGCTACACGTCGCAGGTGCGTAATGCCGGACATATTCGTAATCGTGGCTATGAAATACAATTGGGAGCTGTTCCTATACAAACATCGAAAGGGTTTCGTTGGAATCTGGACCTGAATTATGGTGCCAACCGCAGCAAGGTTATCAAGCTGGATGATGAAGGTTTAATTACGAGTTACCAGCTCTACTCGTCGGGCATTCAGATACTGGCTTCAGTGGGAGAAGCTTATGGAACTTTGTATGGCACTTCATACGTGCGTGATGCTAATGGAAGCATTGTGGTGGATGCTAACGGTCTGCCTAAAATTTCAACCACTAATAAAACATTGGGGAAGTTTACACCCGACTGGACAGGTGGTGTCAGCAACACTTTCAGCTATCGTTCGTTGAGTCTTTCTTTTCTGATAGATGCCAGTGTGGGCGGTTCTATATTTTCCAACACTAATAAAACAGGAAAATATACCGGTGTATTGGCTAACACATTACCGGGCAGGGATGCCGAGCATGGTGGTTTGTGGTATTATACTGACGCTATGGGTAACAATGTACGATTATCGGAACCTCCTTCTTACTCCATATCCTCCGATGGGCTTTACTATGCCCACGTCAATGGTCAATCCACTCGTGTATATCAGGATGGTATTATTGTAGAAGGAGTGACGGAAAGCGGTTCTAAGAATGAAAAGGTCGTGTCTGCCGAGAAATACTATCATCGCATTTACAGTATTGCCGAATCTAATGTGTATGATGCCTCTTACGTGAAACTGCGCGAAGTGGCTTTGAGTTATCGTCTGCCTCGCCTGTGGACGCAGAAACTGCATTTACAAGAAGCTTCCGTTACGCTGACGGGACGTAACTTGTGGACTATCTATAAAAGTGTCCCCAATATAGATCCGGAATCGGCTTTGACTACCGGAAATGCACAAGGGGTAGAGGCCTACTCACTGCCTACGACACGTTCCTTTGGTGTGAACCTTTCCGTAAAATTCTAAATGCGAACCTTTTAATAATAGGATAAAATGAAAAGAAGAATATACTTTTTATATATAATATGGGTACAAGTAGTTACCATTTCCCTGTGGTCGTGTGATGATGAACTGGCCGATATCAACCGTAACCCTAATGCCACCGAAAATCCACAGCCGGCTTATTTGCTTGCCGCTGCACAGTATCATGCCGCCAATCTTTATTGGGGAAGTAGTACAAATTATAATTCTACTCTGTTGTGGGTGCAACATTGGGCTAAAATACAATATACAGAGCCGGACTGCTATAATGTGGATAATGGGAGCTTTACCACTACATGGGACACCGGATATGCAACATTAATAACTGACTTGAATGCTATTATCAGTTCGGAATTCGGTAATGATAATTACCGAGGTATAGCTACTGTATGGCGTTCATGGGTTTATCTGTTGCTTACAAATCTGTATGGAGATATACCATACACTGAATATGCACAAAGTGTAACACCGGCTTACGATTCACAAGAAACTGTTTTACGCGGACTTTTGGAGGAGTTGGTTACTGCTGACCAGTTGCTTTCTACCACGGGAGAAGCAGTGGAGGGGGATTTGATTTACGGAAACGATATTGCCCGTTGGAAACAGTTGGCTCAATCCCTGCGGCTACGTATCGCTCTTGAGTTGGCGGATCGGGATGAGGATACGGCACGTCGGGTTATTGCTTCCCTTTGGAATAGTCGTAACAGTGTGATAGATAGCAATGATGCCATAGCCCGTTTTGTATTTACTTCTTCACCGCAATGGAATCCGTGGGCGTCTGCTTTCAATTCACGTGATGATCAGCGGGTATCAAAAACATTGATTGATAGACTGAATGAATGGAATGATCCGAGAATCGGAGTTTTAGCACAGCTACCTCAAGACGAAAGTGTGACAAACTATGTAGGAGCAGCCAATTCCCTCTCTGCTGATGCCGCAAACAATCAGGGATTTTATAAAGTCTCCCGACCCGGCACTTATTTTTTGAAAGACAGTTCTCCGGCTGTATTTTATACGTATGCCGAGGTCTTGTTTATCTTTGCGGAATCCGCTGTACGCGGCTGGATAACGGCTGATGCGGAAACACTCTACCGAGAAGCTGTTATTGCTTCCATTGAACCAGTTTGGCATAACAGACACTCATATCATCGATTCCTATTTGCAGCAGGAGGGCGTCCGGTTCGACGCCGAACATTGGTACGAATCTATTGGCTGGCAGAAGTGGATAGCTTATTATGGACAAGGCCCCGATGCCTTCACTGATTGGCGCAGGCTGGGTTATCCCCAGCTTCTCCCTGGTCCCGACTCAGTTTTGGGTTCCGGAGAATTACCCCGTCGCTTTTTTTATCCCGTAACGGAACAATCACTTAATGGTAAACAGTATCAGATTGCCATATCCCGCCAGGGAGCAGATGAAATCACTACCCGTTTGTGGTTTGATGTGGCTGATAAGGAACGATGATGCATCAGTATCTCCGGGCTGCCGTATGCTTTTGAAAAAAATCCGTTGAATTTAAAAATCAGAATTGCAATGAACACTGACATTACATTTATCATAGCAGATAATCAGGATATAACCAGAATGGGGATGCATGGATATATTTCCACTATATTCAGTAGATGTCGCATGATAGATGTGACAGACAAGAAGGAACTGATACAGGCATTGGTAGAATGTAGTGACAGTGTTGTCATTCTTGATTATACCCTGTTTGATCTCAATGGTGTGGATGAGTTTCTTATTATAGGAAAGCGTTTTCCTGAAGTTCACTGGATATTATTTTCCAATGAATTGAGTGAGGATTTTATTCGCAGGATGAGTATAGAAAAGAATATCGGTATGATATTGAAAGAGAACTCCGGTGAAGAGATCCATTCTGCATTGATGTGTGCAGCTCATAAGGAACGGTTTCTTGGTCACCAGATAACCAATCTGTTGATAACCGGTTCCGGCAAACCGGAAATTCATTCTGTTTTGACCGTTACAGAGATTGACATTCTCAAATTGATTGCACGTGGAAAATCCGTGAAAGAAATAGCATTGGAAAGAACCTCGAGTATTCATACCATTATCACCCACAAAAAGAATATTTTCCGGAAGTTGGGTGTGAATAATGTATATGAAGCGACTAAGTATGCCTTACGTGCCGGGCTGATTGAAATGGTAGAATATTATATATGATCCCCGGAGAGTATAAGATAAGAATAGGGAAAGATTTGCAGACAGGGAAATTCTCTGTATCTTTGCCGGCATGGCAAAAAAAGGCGAGTTACATAGAAGAAATAAGCACAATGGTCAGTATGATTTTCCATTGTTGATGGAAAATTATCTTCCACTAAAGAGGTTCGTATCGCTCAATCCCCTCGGAACACAGACTATAAACTTTTTTAATCCGCAAGCGGTGAAGGCCTTGAACAAAGCATTATTGGTCACTTATTACGGCATCCGGTATTGGGACATACCGAAGCAATATTTGTGCCCGCCTATTCCCGGAAGGGCGGATTATATTCATTATATTGCCGATCTTATCCAGCCGGACGGGACAACTGCGGATTTACCGGCAGGAGATGCTAATGGGCAGAAACCGAAATGTAGATGTCTGGATATTGGGGTAGGTGCAAATTGCATTTATCCGATCATAGGACATACTGAATATGGGTGGATCTTTGTTGGAACTGATATTGATCCGGTTTCGATAGAAAATGCACGAAAGATAGTGACTTGCAACCCTGTGTTGGCGCACAAGATTGACTTGCGACTTCAAAAAGACAGTAAGAAGATTTTCGATGGAATTATTATGCCTGACGAGTATTTTGATGTGACAATATGCAATCCTCCGTTTCATAGTTCGCGTGAAGAGGCGGAAGACGGAACGTTGCGCAAATTAAGCAGTCTGAAAGGTACGAAGGTGAATAAAGTGCAGCTGAATTTCGGCGGGAGTGCGAATGAACTTTGGTGCGAAGGCGGAGAAGTATGTTTCTTATTGAATATGATTTCCGAGAGTCAAAAATTTCAGAAGAACTGCGGATGGTTTACGAGTTTGGTTTCTAAAGAAAAGAATCTGGGAAAGTTATATGCCAAATTAAAATCGGTGAATGTGTCCGAATATAAAATTATTCGAATGCAGCAGGGAACTAAAAGTAGCAGGATATTAGCCTGGCGGTTTTCTGCCGACTCATAACAACGGGGAGATATCGAATTGTTATTTGTTTAACCAGTTAATTGAATAGAATATATTATGGAAACCAATTACATCACTTTGACAAAGGAGAATATTGCGAACGAACATATATGCTGTGCTTTTTCAGATAAGAAATGCAAGGATAGTTATGAACTGAAAAAAGAATGGCTGAAGAAAGAGTTCGATAACGGCTATGTGTTCAGACGTATTGATGAACGGGCAAAAGTGTTTATCGAATACGGTCCTGCTGAAAAAGCATGGATTCCGGTGAACGCTCCCAATTATCTGATGATAAACTGTTTCTGGGTGTCAGGTAAATATAAAGGTTGCGGACATGGTAAGGCATTGTTGCAGTCTGCCATTGATGATGCAAAATCGCAGGGGAAAGATGGCTTGGTCACTGTGGTGGGTACTTCTAAATTTCACTTTATGAGTGATACGAAATGGCTGTTGCGACAAGGTTTCCAAACAATAGAAAAGCTCCCTTACGGATTCAGCCTTTTAGGTTTGAAACTAAATCCGGTTGCTCCTGATCCTTCTTTTAATGATTGCGTGTTGAGTGGTGAGTGTCCGGATAAAGATGGAATAGTGGTTTATTATACCCATCGCTGCCCATTTACGGAGTATCACGTTCGCGGTTCTTTGGTAAATGCTGTCAGGAACAAAGATATTCCATTGAGAATAATCGAGTTGGAAAGTATGGAGCAGGCGCAAAATGCACCCACTCCGGCTACTATATTTACTCTTTTTTATAACGGGAAGTTTGTAACGACTGACTTAAGTGCGTGTATGGAAGGACGGTTGGGCAAAGCGTTAGGACTGTGATTCCGGCAAATGGATAGCATGGACAATGTTGTGTCTTCGGTATCTTTAGCTAATGTTTCTTATTTTTATTTTGCAAATTTAAATTCTGTCTGTACTTTATGTAGAAAATGCATATCTTTGAATGTTAATGATTAAACACGATTAAGAGTTGTATGCGTTTTTTGGTATGTATTTTTGTGCTTCTATTTGTACACAATCAATTTTCGAGGGCTGATAAAATAATAAATAATGATTCTCTGTATACTGAAAAGTATATCAGAGATATTTATATTTCCAATCCAAAGCGTGCTTTACAATTATTGGACGAGGCAGAAAGCAGAAAAGCTTTCTCTATGCGTTTGATTAATGAATTACGTAGTTTGTCATATCGTAATATGTATATGAATAAACTAGCTTTTATGTATGCGCGGAAATCATACTTGCTTGATTCCATATCTCAAAGGGAACCGCAACACATGTTGAAAATGACAGTCTTTTTGTCTGAACTATCGTCTTTAATGAGTAAATATAATGAAAGCATGAGATATGCTCTCAATGGAATTAAACAGGCGCAAGAACTGAAGGATCGGGAGGCCGAAGCCAGACTGCTTTTTTGCATAGGAGAGAATAACTGGAGATTATCATTGAAAGATAAAGCGTACGATTATTTTGGTCGTGCTATTGAATTGCTGCGGGGATCAAAGGAGGTGAGAGAGATGATGTTGCTTTCTTATTATTATGGAGCGGAAATGGGATTCTTAATGAGTGATTCACGTGTCAAGGAAGCTTTGAATCTTGCCTATGAACGCGAAAAGCTTCTTAAGAAATTGGAGAAATTACCACAAGTCCCCGAAGGGTATGTGGATGGTCAGTATAGTTATTTGTATGCAAAATTGGCCTATATCTACTATGTAGAAAAACAGTATGCACAGGCTGAACGATATTATCAACAATATCTGACAATGAAGGATTCCCATACTCCGGACGGCAAGATGTATTCGATTCCTTATTTGATTCTTTCCAAACAGTATGAGAAAGTAATAGATAACTGTAAAGACTTTAAAGAATTGTTGAGGATGCAGCAAGATACCTTGAATGCTCAATATATTACTGTGCTTAATAAAGAAGTACAAGCTTATCTGGGGATGCACAATTATAAGGAAGCGGCAGCGATACGTGGGATTATTCTTGCTATAACGGATAGCATTAACAATAACGACAAGAGAAATGCCGCATTAGAACTGAATGCCATATACGGTGCTTCTGAAAAGGAAGAATATATTGCCGAACAGGCTTCTCAATTAAAAATAAGAAATATTTCGCTCTGTTTTTTGGCTTGTGTTGTGCTGCTTACCTTATTTATACTATGGCGTTTGTGGCATTTCAGCCATATAGTCAAGTATAAGAACAGAATGCTTGCCAGTCTCATAAACGAAAAATTCGCTAATAGAAAAGATGGTAATCAGTTATCGGAAGTGCACGAGCAGTTGACAATTTCATCGGATCTGGAACCGGAACAGGTTTCACCTGAAGAACAGGAAGAACTTTCGGATGAGACAGACAAGGAAAGTGGGGAAGAAGAAGAGAATCGGAAGATATTTCAGGAGCTGAATCATATTGTTGTTCAGAAGCAGTTATATCTTTCTTCCGAATTGTCGAGAGAAGATCTGGCTCAAATCGTACATCTGAACAACGCACGCTTTGCCCGGATGATAAGGGAATGTGCCGGAACCAATTTCAATGGATATATCAATGAACTGCGTATTAATTATGCGATCAAGCTGATGAAGAAGTATCCTAACTATACGATACGTGCCATAGCGGATGAGTCCGGATTTAATAGCACCCCGATCTTATATAATCTTTTTAAGAAGAAGACGGGGATGACTCCTTATGAATTTAAAAAAGCACAGGAAACATTGAGGAATTAAGCGGTTCCGTTAAACAATTTTCGATTTTTCCGGTTTATTTATCAGTAACTGAATATAAATGGAAATGATACAGGTAAGGATAAAACGGGTTTACGAAGATTTTTCAGAAACAGATGGATACAGGGTGCTGGTAGATAAATTATGGCCACGCGGAATAAAGAAAGAATGGTTGAAATACGATTATTGGGCAAAAGATATAACACCGTCCCCTATATTACGTAAATGGTTTCACGAAGATATTCCCGGACATTGGGACGATTTTGTGGTGCAGTATCAGAAAGAGCTGGACGCTTCTCCGGCAGTGGCTGATTTTCTAACTCTTATCAAGCCTCATCCTGTGGTTACTTTACTTTATGCTTCTAAAGAACCTGTGTACAATCATGCCCGAATCCTTCGCGATTATTTGGAAATGCATCTGAAAGAGTGAAATTAAAGTAATTTTTATCTGTTTACGCTTTCTGTCGTTCACTCAATTTCCTACCTTTGTCATCTAAATCAAAATCGTGTAATCATGAAGTATAAATTATTGGTTCTTGATGTAGACGGAACGCTCCTTAATGATGCGAAAGAAATTAGTAAACGTACATTGGCCGCTTTGTTGAAAGTTCAGCAGATGGGAGTACGTATCGTGCTGGCTTCCGGCAGACCGACTTATGGCTTGATGCCACTGGCCAAGATGCTCGAACTTGGAAACTATGGAGGTTTTATCCTTTCCTATAATGGTTGCCAGATTATCAGTGCGCAAAACGGTGAAATATTGTTTGAGCGTCGGATTAATCCCGAAATGTTGCCGTATCTGGAAAAGAAAGCCCGTAAAAACGGTTTTGCCATATTCACTTATCATGATGATACGATCATAACGGATTCTCCTGAAAATGTACATATCCAAAATGAAGCCCGGTTGAATAACCTGCAAATAATCAAGGAAGAAGAATTTTCTGCAGCCGTTGACTTTGCTCCTTGCAAATGTATGCTGGTCAGTGACGACGAAGAAGCATTGATCGGTTTGGAAGATCACTGGAAGAGAAGACTGAACGGAGCGTTGGATGTATTCCGTTCGGAACCTTATTTTCTGGAAGTCGTTCCCTGCTCCATTGATAAAGCCAATTCTTTGGGGGCTTTGCTGGAAGTCTTAAATATGAAGCGTGAGGAAGTGATTGCTATTGGCGACGGCGTGTGTGATGTGACCATGATTCAATTGGCAGGATTGGGTGTAGCTATGGGACATTCACAGGACTCGGTGAAAGCCTGTGCCGATTATGTGACAGCTTCGAATGAGGAAGACGGGGTGGCTGTTGCAGTGGAGAAAGCGATCCTTTCTGAAGTGCGTGCGGCCGAAATCCCCCTTGACCAACTGAATGCGCAGGCACGCCACGCGTTAATGGGAAACTTGGGAATTCAATACACATATGCCGATGAAGACCGTGTGGAAGCGACGATGCCGGTAGATCATCGTACCCGTCAGCCTTTTGGTATTTTACATGGTGGAGCTACTCTTGCGTTGGCAGAAACAGTTGCCGGACTCGGTTCGATGATCCTTTGCCAGCCGGACGAAATTGTAGTAGGAATGCAGGTCAGCGGAAATCATATATCTTCTGCGCATGAAGGAGATACGGTACGTGCAGTAGGGACAGTTGTACATAAAGGACGTTCATCCCATGTGTGGAATGTAGACGTGTTTACTTCAACCAATAAACTGGTGTCTTCCATACGGGTAGTCAACAGTGTGATGAAAAAGAGATGACCGACGAAGAAATAAGTAACTTGACAACTATTGATGCATTTATTCAGCGGAAGCAGCCATTTGCTGTTTACCGTATTCCCGGGGAGAAAGTTCCCCGTCTGTTGACACAGGCGGAAGGAGAGGTACGTCTGATATACGATCTGAAAGAACTGAATGGACAGAGAGGATTTGTCATCGCTCCGTTTCAGGTGAGTGAGAGGTGTCCGGTTGTGTTGATTCAACCCGATCAGTGGGGGCAGCCTTTACTGGTTGATGATGATACGGAAGAAGACCGCAAGGTCGCTTTGCGGATGCAAGGACAAGAATCATTCCTGACTTCTTTCACGGAGGAATATGCAGCGTGCTTTCATACCTTTATCAATGCTTTACGCGATAAGGCTTTTGATAAATTAGTGCTTTCCCGTCATCTTACTATTGATAAAGTAGCAGACTTTTCTCCTTCGTCCATTTTTCGTGCGGCTTGCAAGCGTTATATTCATTCCTATATATATTTATGCTACACTCCCCAAACGGGTATTTGGCTGGGAAGTACTCCCGAAATCATTTTATCAGGTGAGAAAGATGAATGGAATACAGTTGCGCTAGCCGGAACGCAGCCTTTGCAAGATGGCAGGCTGCCGCAGGTATGGGATGAAAAGAACCGGAAAGAACAGGATTATGTAGCCTCTTACATTCGCCGCCAGCTTCTTTCATTGGGCATCCATTCTACGGAAAACGGGCCTTATCCGGCTTATGCCGGTGCCTTGTCTCATTTAAAGACAGATTTCCGCTTCTCATTGAAAGATAATAAAGGTTTGGGCGATCTTCTGAAAGTATTGCATCCGACGCCTGCCGTATGCGGTCTGCCAAAGGAAGAAGCCTATCGGTTTATATTGCAGAACGAAGGTTACGACCGGCGCTATTATTCCGGCTTTATCGGATGGCTGGATCCGGAAGGGAGAACTGACATCTACGTGAATCTGCGCTGTATGCATATCGAGGACAAACACCTCACTCTTTATGCCGGCGGCGGATTATTGGCCTCTTCGGAATTGAATGATGAATGGCTGGAAACGGAAAAGAAGTTGCAAACCATCAAACGGCTTATAACCCATTAATCATTAATCACTAATTCACTAATCATTAACCGTCATGTATACAGACAAGAAGAACATACTCCAGTTGGTTGCGTTGCTCGAGGCGCATGGGATTACCAAAGTTGTGTTGTGTCCGGGTAGCCGTAACACGCCCATCGTGCATACTTTGTCTAACCACCCGAATTTTACCTGTTATCCGGTGACTGATGAACGGAGTGCCGGTTATTTTGCCATTGGTCTTGCGTTGAATGGTGGTAAGCCTGCTGCTGTCTGCTGCACTTCCGGTACAGCGTTATTAAACCTTCATCCGGCTGTGGCGGAAGCATTTTACCAGAATGTTCCTTTAGTCGTCATTTCTGCAGACCGTCCCGCTGCCTGGATCGGACAGATGGATGGACAGACCGTTCCGCAACCAGACGTATTTCGGACGTTGGTCAAGAAATCGGTGAACCTTCCGGAGATTCACACGGAAGAAGATGAGTGGTATTGCAATCGTCTGGTGAATGAGGCTTTGCTGGAGATGACCCATCATGGGAAAGGTCCGGTACATATCAATGTACCTGTTTCCGAACCGCTGTTTCAGTTTACGGCCGATTCACTACCCGCAGTGCGTGTCATTACCCGTTATCAGGGATTGAATGTCTACGACCGTGATTATAACGATTTGATCGACCGGATGAATAAATATCAGAAGCGTATGATTATCATCGGTCAGATGAATCTTATCTATCTGTTTGAGAAAAGATATATCAAGTTATTATATAAACATTTTGCCTGGTTGACAGAACATATCGGCAACCAGACAGTTCCCGGTATTCCGGTGAAGAATTTTGATGCGGCGCTTTATGCCATGCCCGAAGAGAAGGTAGGTCAGATGGTTCCCGAATTGCTGATTACTTATGGTGGACACGTGGTTTCCAAACGGTTGAAGAAGTTCCTTCGCCAGCATCCGCCTAAAGAACATTGGCACGTATCGCCGGACGGTGAGGTGGTCGATTTGTACGGCTCATTAACTACGGTAATCGAGATGGATCCGTTCGAGTTTTTGGAGAAGATTGCCAGTCTGCTGGATAACCGGACTCCTGAATATCCACGTGTATGGGAGAATTATTGCAAGATTATCCCCGAACCGGATTTTGCTTATTCGGAGATGTCGGCTGTCGGTGCGTTGCTGAAAGCCTTGCCGGAGTCGTGCGCCTTGCATCTGGCAAACAGTTCGGTGGTTCGCTATGCGCAGTTGTATTCGATCCCTTCCACGATTGAGGTCTGTTGCAATCGGGGAACAAGTGGCATTGAAGGTTCACTGTCTACGGCAGTCGGCTATGCGGCAGCTTCCGATAAACTGAATTTTATAGCTATCGGAGATTTAAGTTTCTTCTATGATATGAATGCGTTGTGGAATATCAACGTCCGTTCTAACTTGCGTATCCTTTTATTAAATAACGGAGGAGGAGAGATTTTCCATACTTTACCGGGATTGGATATGTCGGGAACCTCACATAAATTTATTGCAGCAGTCCATAAAACGTCGGCCAAAGGCTGGGCGGAGGAACGTGGCTTCCTCTATCTGCAAGCACAAAATGATGAAGAACTGGCTGAAGCGATGAAAACTTTCACCCAACCGGAGGCTATGGAACAGCCAGTGCTGCTGGAAGTGTTTACCAACAAAAACAAGGATGCGCGTATGTTGAAGAATTATTATCATCAATTAAAACAAAAATAGATTATGTCAACACAAAGAGAGTGGACAACCATCAGAGAATACGACGATATTCTTTTTGATTATTATAATGGAATTGCCCGCATCACAATCAACCGTGAACGTTATCGGAATGCATTTACCCCGACTACTACCGCCGAAATGAGTGATGCATTGCGTATTTGCCGTGAAGAAGCGGATATTGACGTGATTGTGATTACCGGAGCCGGAGATAAGGCATTCTGTTCGGGAGGCGACCAAAATGTGAAAGGACGTGGCGGATATATCGGGAAAGACGGTGTGCCTCGTTTGAGCGTACTGGATGTACAGAAGCAGATTCGTAGCATCCCGAAACCTGTGATTGCCGCCGTGAACGGCTTTGCCATTGGTGGCGGACATGTACTTCACGTAGTATGTGATTTATCCATTGCTTCGGAAAATGCCATCTTCGGTCAGACTGGTCCTCGTGTGGGCAGCTTTGATGCCGGATTCGGTGCGTCTTATCTGGCACGTGTGGTAGGCCAAAAGAAAGCACGTGAAATTTGGTTCCTCTGCCGGAAATACAATGCGCAGGAAGCACTGGACATGGGATTAGTGAATAAGGTGGTCCCCTTGGAACAGTTGGAAGATGAATATGTGCAGTGGGCGGAAGAAATGATGTTGCTTAGTCCGTTGGCTTTGCGCATGATTAAAGCGGGATTGAATGCCGAACTGGATGGCCAGGCAGGTATTCAGGAACTCGCGGGCGATGCAACGTTGCTCTATTACCTGACGGATGAAGCACAGGAAGGAAAGAATGCATTTCTGGAGAAACGTAAACCGAACTTCAAACAATATCCGAAATTCCCTTAAACCGATTTCACTACAGAGTAACACAGAGTTTATTTTTTCTGCAAAGCAGAACTGTAAGAGGGCTGCAGGAGAACTGCAAGAGATCTGATTACTAAAACTTCGTGGGGCTCTATGTTACTCTGTGGTGAATAGAGAATTTATTCACAATGAACTGTAAAATAGAAATCATTCCCCGGTTGCTTCATTTCAAGCAACCGGCAGGGACTTCCCGGGGAACATATACTACGCGTAAAGTCTGGTATCTTCATTTCACCTCTCCAGACTTTCCGGGCAGAGTGGGAATAGGAGAGTGTGCACCTTTGCCCGCTTTGAGTTGCGATGATCTTCCTGATTACGAAGATATATTAATGAAAGTTTGCCGGCAAGTGGAGAGAGAACAAGGAATATTGGATATGGATGGTTTGTGCGACTATCCTTCCATTTTATTTGGTCTGGAAACGGCCATCCGGCATTTCTTTGCAGGAAATTGGGCTTTATGTGATACGGCTTTCTCACGTGGAGAGACGGGGATTCCCATCAACGGTCTTATCTGGATGGGAGATTATGATTGTATGTTATCCCAGATTGAGAAAAAGATGGAAGCCGGATTCCGTTGTATCAAACTAAAGATTGGTGCTATCAACTTTGAAGAAGAGTTGGCATTGCTACGTTATATCCGTTCACATTTCTCCTCTAAGGAAATAGAGTTGCGTGTAGATGCGAATGGTGCTTTTTCTCCGGTTGATGCCATGGAAAAGCTGAAGCGTCTGTCCGAACTTGATCTGCACTCTATCGAACAGCCGATCCGTGCCGGACAATGGGAGGAAATGGCACGCCTTACTTCCGCATCTCCATTACCGATAGCTTTGGATGAAGAATTGATAGGGTACAACACGTTGGAAAGAAAACAAGAACTGCTTTCAACCATCCGTCCGCAATATATTGTTATTAAACCTTCCCTTCACGGAGGAATGTGCGGAGGGGACGAATGGATTACCGAAGCTGAAAAGCGACATATCGGCTGGTGGGTCACTTCCGCTCTGGAATCAAACATCGGTTTGAACGCTATTGCACAGTGGTGTGCAACATTCAATAATCCGTTGCCACAGGGATTGGGGACAGGATTGCTTTTTACGGATAATGTGGAAGTGCCCCTTGAAATAAGAAAAGATTGCTTGTGGTTTTGCAAAGGATAATATTTAAAGGATGATATTTAAAGGATATTGTGATGATATTCAACCGACAACAACAATGTCTGTTACTGGACGGAAAAGAATACACTTCTGAAGATATACGTCAATTGATAGCAGGAGGAGCGGAAGCTCATTCTCCTGCTTATTGGGATTTATATCTTTTCCTGAACGAATGGTTTAATGATTCTCCGGTCATTACGGTTCATACATCAGGCTCTACGGGTACACCTAAAGAACTGATGGTACGTAAGGACCGGATGATGCAAAGTGCGCGCCTGACCTGTGAGTTTCTGAATTTGAAGAAAGGTGAGTCGGCATTATTATGTATGAACCTTCGTTATATCGGTGCCATGATGGTAGTGGTACGTTCTTTGGTCGCAGGTTTGAACCTGCTTGTTCGTCCCGCTTCCGGTCATCCAATGGCCGATATAAAAGAATCTTTGAGATTTGTTGCAATGGTTCCATTGCAAGTTTATAACACATTGCAGGTTCCCGAAGAAAAAGAGCGATTAAAACAAACGGATATTCTGATTATAGGAGGCGGAGCCGTCGATGAGGCTCTGGAAACGGAGATCAAACATCTTCCGACGGCGGTTTACTCCACTTATGGCATGACCGAAACCTTGTCGCATATTGCCCTTCGTCGTTTGAATGGAGCATCGGCTTCAGAACATTATTATCCATTTCCTTCAGTAAAATTGTCTTTATCCGCAGAGAATACATTAGTCATCGATGCTCCTTTGGTATGTGACGAAACATTGCAGACCAATGACATTGCACGTATCTATCCCGATGGAAGTTTTATGATTCTGGGGCGAAAAGATAATGTAATCAATAGCGGAGGGATTAAGATTCAGGCGGAAGAGTTGGAGAAGTTGCTCCGGCCGTTTATTCCTGTGCCATTTGTCATCACTTCTGTTCCCGACCCGCGTTTAGGGCAGGCTGTGACTTTGTTGATAGTGGGACAATTGGACACAAGAGAGATAGAAAATAAGTTGCAGACAACATTGGAACCATATTATCGTCCCAAACATATTTTTATTACAGAATCTATTCCACAGACGGAAAACGGTAAAATAGATCGTGTCGGATGTCGCGCTTTGGCAGCATCATACCTTTCCCATTCGCATCAGTTCCCATCCATAGAACTACATGATGATGCAATAATGTAGTTGAGGTTTCCGGTAAAACTAGTGAACTTGTAAAATAAGGAGGTGTCGCATTTACAACTTGAATTCAGCCTCCCATAAATGATTTGGCAATTCTATTTCTCATATTCTCATGAATATAAGTCAACCTGTTGAAACATAATGTAATAGAATATGAGAAATACTTTTAAAAGTTGGCATTTCTCATACTTTTCCTGTGATTTATCCCTAAAAATAGGCATTTCTCATACTCATTCTCGTTATTTCTCATAGCAGTTGTATAACAATCTACTGCTATTTTACGCCTGAATCATTAATAGCAAAGTTATTCTTCATTATAAATAAACTTGTTTGGGGTTAATAGTAAACTTGTTTTTCACCTATTATAAACTATAATTGCAAGCTTTGATTATATAATTGCAAGTTTCATTTTTATAAATGAAACCTTTGATTATAAAAACGAAGCTTGCATTTATAGTTTATGATTAGTCGAAAGCAGCTTTATATATAAAGGATTGGAAGTTTGCTATTAGGCAATAACAACTTTACTATTAATACTTTCCGGATGGACAAGTAATAGTTTGTATGTGTTGATAAGAAGTGGCTGTTATGCGCGATGGAATAACAAAAGTAACAATGGCAGATAGTCTTTCAGTTCATTGCGCAAAAGTTCCATTGTCTTTTGCTTGTAACGGTTGATAGATTTCACACAGAGATTCATCTCTTCTGCAATTTCTACATGCGTTTTGCCTTCAAAGAAGCTTTTTATAAATACTGTACGGTAGTTCTCCGGAAGTTTGTCCAATGTTTCATACAACATTCTGTACAGTTCGTCAAGAGTATATACACTATCCGGTTCTGTTTCATAGACAGGAGCTTTTTTCTGTATATTTTCCGCATAGCTCCATTCATATTCCTGATGTTTCAGGAAATTCAGGCAGCTATTTTTTACGCACATTTTGATGTAAGCTAATGCAGTGTTCGATTGAAGATCAAAAGAATCAGTATCCAGTTTATCCCATAATGAGGTGAATACATCCGAAACGATGTCTTCACGTGTTTCTTTATCATCAACAAACCTTTTTGCATACAAACAAAATGGGGCGTAATACTCCTCATAAAGTTGTTTGAAAGCCCGTTCTTTAGTCTGTTTGGAAAAAGATATTTTCATTATTTTGAGGTTCTGTAGTTTTTCATTTTGCTGCAAATATATAATAAGATAATTATCAAAGCCTAATTTTCGATTCTTTTTTTGCTTTCAACTCTAATGAATAAAAAATAATCGGATGAGACTGTCCTTTTGTATATAGGATAATTGTATTATATATAAACAGGATTAAAATATGAAAAACAAGTTTTTTTTATTGGCTATAACCTTTTGTTTGCCAATACATTCTCAAGAAGTTTCCAAGTCTTTTATTCCGATGACTGAAATACCTGCCGGAAGTTTTTATATGGGAAGTGACGGA
This sequence comes from Bacteroides sp. BFG-637, assembly GCF_024793605.1. Classification (NCBI taxonomy): domain Bacteria; kingdom Pseudomonadati; phylum Bacteroidota; class Bacteroidia; order Bacteroidales; family Bacteroidaceae; genus Bacteroides; species Bacteroides sp. BFG-637. The sequence continues at coordinate 3,876,338 of NZ_JANUPD010000002.1, forward strand.
TTAGGCGAAAATTTTGATGAGGCTCCTATCCATCAGGTAGTAATCTCTCGCCCGTTTCGTATGGGAATCACTGAAATAACGAATGCGCAATATGAATCATTCCGTCCGGAACATCGGGCATTACGAGGAAAAAACGGTGTTTCGCTGGGAGATGATGAAGCTGTTGTCAATGTGAGTTATTCCGATGCTGTTGCCTTTTGTGAATGGCTTAGCCGGAAAGAAGGCAAAAACTATCGTTTGCCAACAGAAGCAGAATGGGAATATGCTTGCCGGGCAGGCACATACACACTATTTTCTACAGGAGACGGGTTACCTGCAGTTTATCATCGGAATCAAAAAGTGGTTCGTGATTTTGATCCGGTATCTTTAAAAGTTGCCCAGACTCCTCCTAATACATTCGGGCTTTATGATATGCATGGAAATGTGGAAGAATGGTGCTTGGATTGGTATGCTCCTTATTCCGCAGAAAAGCAGAAAGACCCGGCAGGACCATTGGCAGGAGAGTTTCGGGTCACTAGAGGAGGGAGTCATCACACCCCGGAGAAATACTTGCGAAGTGCCAATCGGCTGGCTATGCTCCCGGAAGATAAACATTCCCAAACCGGATTTAGAATTGTGGAAGCAGATACTCGTTTGAATGTATCAGGGACATTTGTTCCTGTCCCGTTCAATCAGAAATCTGTAGAAAATACATCTATAAAATGGAAGAAAGTATCTGCTATCACACCGATGTTTTTGCCTCCGATACCATTTGTGGTACGTCCGGCATGTGATTCGAATACCCCATTTTATCTGCATAATCATCAGCCTGCAGTTACGTGGTGTGATAATGGAGATTTGTTGGCAATATGGTTTTCTGCAAATGAAGAGAATGGGAGAGGGATGGTAGTACTCGGTTCCCGCTTGCGTGCCGGGCATACTGATTGGGATGTGGCTTCTTTATTCTTTAAAGTTCCGGATCGGAATATGACAGGAAGTGCTTTGCTCAATGACGGGAAAGGAAAATTGTATCATATCAATGGAGTGGAAGCATCGGGAGACTGGCAGAATCTCGCAATGGTACTACGTACCAGTACAGATAACGGTGCTTCATGGAGCACTCCTAAACTGATAGCTCCCGAACATACCAAACGTCATCAGGTTATAGCTGGTACGATTCGCACACGTGAGGGATGGCTGGTTCAAGCCTGTGATGCGGGTCCTGGCAGTCATGATGGGGCAGCTGTTCAAATCAGTAAAGATGGAGGAAAAACATGGTGCGATCCTTGGGATGGCGCTCCTTTGCCGGATTTCAAAGAAGGAGGAACGGGAAGTACAATCGCAGGTATCCATGCGGGAATTGTACAATTAGGAAACGGAAGTTTGATGGCTATGGGGCGTGGTAATAGCATACGGAATAAAGAAGGAAAGCTCCGAATGCCAATGAGCATATCAGATGATATGGGAAAGAACTGGAAATATGGAGCAAGCGAACTCCCTCCTATTGACGGAGGTCAGCGTCTTGTTTTAATGCGACTGAATGAAGGCCCTTTGCTATTGGTTTCTTTCACAGACCATCCGCAACGTACGCCTTTGGAAGAACGTGGTCTGGAATTTAAGGATAAAAATGGAAATGTGAAGAAAGGATATGGCATGTACGCGGCTCTTTCCTACGATGAGGGAAAAACATGGCCAGTAAGAAAACTACTGACGGACGGTGAATATCGCTTTTTAAACGGTGGAGCATGGACGGGATATTTCGAAATGGATGAAAATCATGCTGAACCACGTGGTTATCTTGCAGGAATACAAACTCCTGATAATGTGGTTCATATCCTTAGTAGCCGATTGCATTACCGCTTCAATTTGGCATGGCTCGAAAAATAAAATAAAAAAAAGTTTGTATTTGCTGTCCTTTTCCAATTGCTTCAGTTGTATTATAAATGTAATTACAATTAAAAGATAAGATTTTGAAAGAAAATATGGAAAATATGAGTCCGGAATCATTGCTCCGTAAAGCACAAGCATTGGGAGATGATATTAAAGAAATGGAATCCATTAATGTATTGGGTGCCTATTATCAAGCACAAGCCAAAATAAAAACTAATAGAAGAAAGAACATGTATAATCAATTGATGCGTTATGCAGCATTTCTGACTATACCTTTATTTCTCTCTTCTCTGATTTTGGGATATTTATATTTTAGTGGAACAGAAACTGACGAGAAATATGCAGAGGTGGTAACCGCTACCGGTTCTGTCATACGTTATGAACTTCCGGATCATTCTGTAGTATGGTTGAATGCAGGTAGTACATTGCGTTATCCTACCACTTTCAAGAAAGACAACCGGTTAGTAGAGTTGAAAGGTGAAGCATATTTCGAAGTGCAGGCAGATAAAGAGCGTCCTTTTTATGTAAACACTCCGAATGGTTTGAGCGTATATGTTTATGGTACCCAATTTAATGTAGCTGCTTATGAGGATGATAATTATATAGAAACAGTATTGGAAAAGGGTAAAGTAAATGTGATAACCCCTAATCAGGAAACAATTGTATTGGCTCCTGGAGAACAGTTGCTTTACGATAAACAGAGTCAAAAGTCGAAAAAAATAAAGTGGATGTTTATGGAAAGATAGCTTGGAAAGATGGAAAACTAATTTTCAGAAATGCTTCATTAGAAGAAATCCTGAAGCGTTTGGAACGACACTTCAATGTCGAAATTCAGTTTAACAATAGGTCTGGAAAAGAATATAAATACCGGGCTACTTTCCGGACTGAAACTCTGTCGCAGATATTGGATTATCTGGCCAGGTCCGCCGATTTAAAATGGAAAATTGAAGAACCGCAACAGCAGGCTGATGATACATTATCAAAGACTAAAATTAGAGTAGATTTATATTAGAGTAGTAACCCTTAAAATAAAAGCCCATGGAATAACACTAGAGAATAAAAAGAAAGGAAGAAAGCTGCTACCAACAGCTGTCTTCCTCCGAATTTTCCAGATTCACGGCACAAGGTCTCGTAAACACTAGCCGGAATCAAACCATAGTTCATTTAGTAATAAACTTTAGTTAGCCACAAATGTATGAAAAAAAATCATTCATTTACAGCATTATGTCCTAAATATGCTTTAAATCTAAAACTTCCTTTAGTTATGAGGATTAGTCTAGCACTACTTTTCGCAGTAGTATTACAACTTTCTGCCGAAGATGGCTATGCCCAGCGAACGCGGGTTGCCATTTCAATGAACAATGTATCTGTAGAACAGGTACTGAATAAAATAGAGGAGACGTCCGACTATGTTTTCCTTTATAATGATAAAACAATTCAGAAGAACCGTATTGTTTCTGTGAGAAACAATTCAGGTAAGATCCTGGATATTCTTGATGAGGTGTTTAAAGGAACCAACGTTACTTATACAGTAGTTGATAAGCAGATTATCTTGTCTACCACTAAATTAAATGTAACAGAGCAAGATCCGATTATTCAAGTAAAAGGTACAGTGAAAGATACAAAAGGAGAACCTTTGATCGGAGTGAATGTGAAAGTAAAAGGAACAACTACCGGTGCTATTACAGATTTCGACGGAAACTTTCAGATTCAAGCTAAAAAGGGGGCGGTATTGGAGATCTCTTATATTGGATATGCTTCTCAAGAGGTGAAGGTTACAGATAATAAATCGCTTTCTATCGTGATGACGGAAGATACAAAAGTTTTGAATGAGGTTGTTGTAACGGCTTTGGGTATTAAACGCGAAACCAAGTCTTTGACATACAATGTGCAGCAGATTAGCGGTGACGAAGTGGCAAAGGCGAAAGATATGAATGTGATGAGCAGTCTTGCCGGTAAAGTGGCAGGTGTGAATATCAATGCAAGTTCATCCGGTATTGGAGGTGGTGCCCGTGTGGTAATGCGTGGTACGAAGTCTATATCCGGTAATAACAACGCTCTATATGTAGTAGATGGAGTTCCTTTGGCTAATATATCTGGTGAACAACCCGACGATCAGTATACGGGTGCCGGACAATCCGGTGACGGATTGGCTAACTTCAACGCTGATGATATAGAATCAATTTCAGTACTTAGCGGATCGGCCGCCGCTGCACTATACGGTTCGGCTGCTGCCAATGGTGTGGTACTTATCACAACGAAGAAAGGGGCTGTGGATAAAACCAGATTGACATACAGTAATAATTCAACCTTCTATTCACCATTCCGATTGCCGGAATTCCAGAATACGTATGGTTCGGAAACAGGAGAGTGGTATAGTTGGGCATCTAAATTGTCATCTCCTACCGATTATGAAGTCAAAGATTTTTTCCAGACAGGTTACAATGTAGCGAACACTGTAAGTCTGACTACAGGGACACAAAAAAATCAAACCTATGTATCCGTAGGTGCCGTAAATGCACGGGGTATCATTCAGAATAATGACTTGGACAGATATAATTTCTCTGTTCGTAACACTACCTCTATGCTGAATGATAAACTGACGATGGATTTAAGTTTTATGTATTCTAATGTAAAGGAACAGAATATGTTGTCGCAGGGAGAGTATGCAAATCCATTGGTTCCCGTTTATTTATTTCCGCGCGGTGATGATTTCTCAAAATATCAGTATTATGAACGATATGATGTAGACCGTAACATAAAAACACAGTTCTGGCCATTGAAAGAAAATGGATTATCCATGCAGAATCCTTACTGGATTACGAACCGGAATATGTATACCAACAAGAAAGACCGTTTTCTGGCAAGCGGTTCACTAAAATATACGATAACAGATTGGTTGAATGTTTCCGGACGCGTGAAGCTGGATAAGGAAACAATCAACTCGGAAAAGAAAATGTATGCTTCTACTTTGAATGTGATTGCTGAAAACTCGGATAAAGGAGCATACGTGCAATCGAACAAAAATACCAGTCAGATATATGCCGATGCCATGTTGAATATTAATAAATATTTCTATCACGATACATGGAATCTGACAGCATCTTTAGGTGCCAGTTTATTGGACCTGGATTACAAGGAGCTGAATTTTGGAGGGGGATTGCTGACCATTCCTAATCTGTTTACTTCTAACAATGCGAACGTTTCCGGTAAATTAACCTATAAAAATACGAACTATCACGATCGTACCAATTCTTTATTCGGAACATTCTCATTAGGATATAGGGGCATGGTTTATGTAGACGGCTCGTTGCGTAATGACTGGATATCAGCTTTGGCAGGAACAAACCATTCTTCCATATTATATCCTTCTATCGGTGCTTCAGCGATTCTGACTAATATGTTTACAATGAAATCCAATATCCTTTCTTATGCAAAGGTCCGCCTTTCGTATAGCGAAGTAGGTAATGCACCGGAAAGATTCAGGGCTATCACTACTTATGCGGTGTTGGGAGGGCTGAATACCACTTCTTATTTTCCGATAAAAGACCTTAAACCGGAGAGGACTCATTCATGGGAAGGAGGATTTAATTTAGGTCTGTTTGATAATAAACTGACACTGGACGTGACAGCTTATAAGACATATACGGAGAATCAGCTTTTCAGTCCGGAAATTTCTACAACAACCGGATATTCTAAATTATATGTAAATGCAGGTAAAGTAACAAATAAAGGAATTGAGTTAGCTCTTGGATTTAAACAGAATATAGGGCCTGTAGATTGGAAAACGACTTTACTATGGTCGCTTAACAGAAATCGCATAGACCAATTGCTCCCTGAATATACAAATGAAGAGTTGGGAGTGACAGTACATTTGGATGAAATGGATGTTTATTCATTAGGGGGTGCCAAACAACGGCTAACCGTAGGTGGCTCTATGGGAGATGTGTATGTTAATACAATGAGAACTGACGAGCATGGATATATCTGGATGAATTCAATGACAGGTGTCTTGGAAACTGATAAGAATAATTATGTCTATGCCGGTAATACCAATCCGAAATATACTCTTAGTTGGAGAAATGAATTTAACTGGAAAGGAATCAGCCTCGGATTTATGTTGAATGCCCGTGTAGGTGGTATCGGAGTTTCTGCCACTCAAGCAGTGATGGATTATTATGGAGTGTCTAAGACATCGGCAGAGGCACGGGATAATGGGGGAGTGAAAATAAACGGCCAGATGATTGATGCCCAGACATGGTATCAGACTATCGGAGCTAATGGAACAGGTTATGTAGGCTCTATGTATGTATATAGTATGACTAATGTTCGTTTGGGAGAATTGACTTTGGGCTATGATGTTCCGATCAATAAATGGTGTAAATGGATTTCAGGGTTGAATGTATCCTTTGTAGGGCGGAATTTATGGATGCTGTATTGTAAGGCGCCATTTGATCCGGAATCTACTGCAAGCACCGGTACTTATAATCAGGGTATGGACTATTTCATGCAACCGAGTTTGAGATCGATGGGATTTTCTGCAAAGATTTCTTTCTAATTGGATAACCTTTAAAAAAAATAATGATGAACATACGTAAGTTTTTTAAAGTAAGGAACTACTACTACTTACTCCTTGGAGTAATCATGATAAATGTAGGTTGTACGAAGAATTTTCTGGAGTACAATACCAATCCTAATGAAGCAACCGATGAGATGACGGATTGGGATAATGTGAGAACAGGTTCTCTTCTTTTACAGATGGAGCAGAACGTACTGGTGGTAGCACAACCGGGACTTAATATCGGTTCGGACAGATATCAGACTGTGGAAGTGATGGGTGGAGATGGGTATATCGGCTATTTTGGTTTTCCTGCTCCCAGTATCAATTCTGCAGGTCGTTACAATTGGGATAAAAGAAGTTGGTATGGTGATATGTTCACTACCAATTACCTGACGACTATGAATGCCTGGCGTGAAATAAGAAAAGCGATTAACAATGACGAAGATCCCCGGTTTTCTATGGCGCAGATTCTGAAAGTAGCGGCAATGCATCGTGTGACAGATACCTATGGGCCTATTCCTTATTTGAATTTTGGAGTTTCAAAAGAAGTGCCTTATGATTCGCAAAAGGATGTTTATTACAGATTCTTTGAAGAATTGGATGGAGCTATCAATAACTTGGATAGTTATGCTGCATCCGGAAGTAAAGTTTTGTCATCATGGGATTGTGTGTTCAACGGTGATGTTACATCTTGGATAAAGTTTGCCAATTCACTTCGTTTGCGTCTTGCATTGCATCTTGCCTATGTGGATGAAACAAAGGCAAAAAGTGAAGCCCAACTGGCTATTGGCAATAGTTATGGTTTGATGAATGTGAAGTCTGATTTAGCAGAACTTCAGCATATTACTCCGATTGCGACTTATGAAAGTCCTCTGTATATTCTGAAAGGATGGGATGATATTTGTATGGGAGCGACGCTGGATTCATACATGAATGGTTATCAGGATCCACGACTTTCTGCTTACTTCGAGGCTGGTACGGGTGGAAAATATCGGGGTATAAGAGCCGGAATGTCAAAGGACGTAAGTAAGGATAAATATATAACAGGAATCTTTGCCGAACCACAGGCAACTGCTACTTCCAATGTAGTGTGGATGCGTTCATCCGAATCATATTTCTTGTTGGCGGAATATGCTTTGCGTTGGGGAACGAATGCCGATGCTAAAAAGTATTATGAAGATGGAATAAGAATGTCTTTTGATGAACATGGTGCATCGGGAGTTGACGCGTATCTGACAAGAACTGCAGCGGGTGGATATGTGCCTGCCAATTATGAGGATCCGGTGACATCATCTCATTCCATGGATGCTTTGGGTACTGTTTCTATCGCTTGGGATGAATCGGGAGATTTTAAAACAAATCTGGAACAAATCATTACTCAAAAGTACATTGCTCTTTATCCGGTGGGACAAGAGGCATGGACAGAGTTCCGTCGTACCGGTTACCCGAAAGTATTTCCGGTTGTTGTGAACGAAAGTTCCGGAGGTTCTGTAGACACAAATATACAAATCCGCAGATTACCTTATCCGGAATCGGAATATAATACGAATAGAACAGAGTTGGATAAAGGCATCACACTTTTAGGTGGCGTAGATAACCCGGGTGTCAGATTGTGGTGGGATGTGCCTAATAAATAATTGGTTACTTAAATAATGCAGAATATGAAAAGAAATTATGTATATTTTTTGTTCACCTATCTCTTGACATTTGTTGTGAGTGGTTGTGATACGGATATTGAACCGGAAGTTATACAGGCAGCTAATACTTATAATGAAGAATATTATCAGAACCTGCGTGAATATAAGAAAACAGATCATGCTATTTGTTTCGGCTGGTATGCCGGTTATACTTCAGAAGCATCTCCTTCGCAGGGACTTCATTTCACTGGTCTGCCGGATAGTCTGGACATCGTCAGTCTGTGGTCAGGTATTCCTTCCAACAATCCGGCTTATGTAGAAACTAGTTATTATAACGAGCGTTATTTGCCGACTGCTTATGAGGAAATGAATTATATCCGTACAGTAAAGGGGACTCGCGTTGTGATGTGTACGATTTGCCGTATTGGAAGTACGGAGTTTCCTAAAACCGACGCAGGTATCGAGGCTTATGCTATGCATCTTGTGAGATGTGTGTTGCGTAATGATCTGGATGGTTTGGACTTGGACTACGAACCGGAAGGCGACTGGTTGCAAAATGATAACTTTACAAAGTTTATAAAGGTATTAGGAAATTATTTCGGTCCTCAATCGGATACAGGCAAATTATTAATTGTTGACTTCTATAATCAGCTGCCTCCTAAGGAAACAGAACCTTATGTCGATTATTTTGTACGACAATGTTACACCACCGGTAGTGCTCAAAGTTTGCAATCTAAATTTGACCAGCTTAGTAGCTGGTGTCCTCCTGAAAAATTCGTTGCTACGGAACAAATGGGATGGTACTGGCAGAATGGTGGAGTCGAATTTACGGAAGCTGATGGAAATAAAGTAGATTCATGGGGCAATCCAATCTATTCTGTAATAGGTATGGCACGCTGGAATCCTACACAAGGACGAAAAGGCGGATTCGGCGGATATTATTTTGAATATGAATACAATACCACTCGTCCTGCTAATCAGGCTATAGGTGATAAAGAGAAAACCGCTATTCCTTATTATAGCCTTCGACGTGGTATTCAGGAACAAAATCCTGCCGGAAAGCCTGTACGACAGTCTACTAAACAAGAAACGGAAGATGAAAATGGATGAATTTTAAATTTGTATGCAAGGTATGAAAACATTGAATAATATAAAAAAGATATGGGGAGCAGCTTTGATAGGAATAGCTTCTTTTATGCTGCAGGGATGCCAGGAAGCCGCTCAAAAAGGTGACGGGTTGTTAATGACCGGAACATCTTCGGATAGATTGGTAAAGTTTGCCATTGATGGATTTCCATCTGCGTATGCTGTTTCTGTGACTTCAACTTCTCGCGTTGAATCGGATATTCAGGTGAACCTGGCTGTTGATGCAAGTCTGGTTGATACTTATAATGAGGAAATGGGAACCAATTATTATCCCATTCCGGATAAATCATATACATTTGAAAATCCGGAGGTTACGATTTCAGCAGGACAGGCAATTTCTTCTGCTGCCTCTCTTTCAATTGCGGATGATTCGGAATTTGTTCCGGGACGTGTTTATTTGATACCGGTTACCATAAAAAGTGCGACGGGAGATTTGGATATTATAGAAGCAGGACGTACTATTTTCCTGAAAGTATCTCGAACATTGCGTTTCCATGCTCCGTATGTAGGACAGGCTTCTATGGCTTATCAATTTTTGCTTCCGGATCCTATTCCTTCCTTGCCTACTTATACATGGGAAGTGAAGATATATGCCACTCAATTCCGTTCTTCCGGAGCTTCCGGTACTACCCGTGTTTGTTCATTTGGAGGTAGTGAAGCGTCTGTAGAAGGGGGAGCAATTGATGATGGAGGCTTTAAATGTGACCAGAACCTGCTTCGTTTTGGTGAAGGAACGGATGAGCCGAACCAGTTGCATGTAACAACTAAACAGGGTAAAATGTCATCGAATACTCGCTTTGCTTTAAATACCTGGTATGCTGTTGCCTTGGTAAATGACGGCACTACGTTGACATTGTATATTAATGGAGAGAAAGATAACTCAATGACAGTTGCTCCGTATGAATATGCGCTTTATGGAGTACAGATCGGTATGCCTTCAAAAGGTTATCAATCTTCACAATTGTTTTATGGTCGTTTGAGTGAGATGCGCCTTTGGACTCGTCCTTTGTCTGCTCGTGAAATTAAAGCAAATGTATGTGGGGTAGACCCTTCTACCAATGGACTTGTGTCTTATTGGAGAATGAATGAAGGAGAAGGAACTACTTTCTATGATTTATCTCCGTCAAAGCGTGATATCAGTTATAAGAATGGAATCACGATTGACTGGACTTATGATGATACGAATAAATGTCTTGAATAAGGTAATAATAAATGAATAGACTGTATGATAATGAAAAACAATATAAATAGATTAACTCTCCTTTTGCTTGTTTTATTGGGAGGAGTAGGATTCACATCCTGTTCGGATGATGACAATGATTTTATTGAATTGCCAACAATAGAGATGCCACAGTCGGAAGCAGGACCTGTTTCTATTGATTATAGGGAGATACTGGATGCAGGAAGCTATGTTTATGATTATACTATCAAACTGGATAAACCTGCTGCTACTACTTTATTGTGTGACATTGCCGTGGACGAAAGTATGGTAGAGGCTTATAATGCTGCAAATAACACGTCTTATAAGATGATGCCCGCTTTTGTCTATGAGTTGCAAGCTAAAAATGCGATAGTGAAGGCAGGACAGCAAGAATCCAATTCCTTATCAGTTAAGTTTTCATCATTGTTCGGTTTGGTGGAAGGTGAAGAATATTTGCTTCCTATTGTTGCAACAATAGATGAAACGTGTGTAGGACAATTTGTAACGGACACTCGTTCTGTTTCTTATTTTACGATTAGCATTGACGGAGAATTGGATTATATACCGGGATTGAATATGAGTTCTTATTCAACGGATATGTATCGTACGTTAAGTTTCGCAAATGATGAAGTAGTTACGATTGAAGATAATACACATACGTTTGAAATGCTTGTATATCCATATAGTTGGCACAGTGGAACTAATTATATAGGTACATGGCGTGGTAAAGATACTAACAATAATAATGAAGTTTTTAGTGGTTGTGAACTACGTGTAACAGGTGTAACGGGAGCGTCTAATATTGGTAATCGTCAATGTGACTTGACATTGGCTAATCAAAATATAACGTTGCCGGCTAATCAATGGGTAAGGTTGACTATCACTTGTGAGGGAACAAAAACGGGTCAGAATACAGAGATTGCTTATCGTTTATATATTAACGGTGAGGAAGTTGCTTCTGCAAAACCGACTAAACGTTGGGGACCATCTTCTTCTCAAAGATTCAAGGTGGGATATACGTTGACCGGTATTCAGTTTGGTTATACAAGTTCAAGTATGTATTTTGATGGTCTGATTTCTGATATTCGTATGTGGAAGAAATGTCTGACAGCGGAAGAGGTAAAAGCTAACTTGCGTACAATAGCTTCTCCATCTTCGTCGGACTTATATGGCTATTGGAAATTGGATGAAGGAGAAGGGAATACATTGAAGGACAGTTCGGGCAATGGGCGTGATTTAACTTTCCCGGCTTCAGCAAATATCATTTGGGATGCAGAATTCAATGATTTGCCTCAAGATAATTAAAATGTGATTTTATATTGGGAGTTATTGTGTTTTTACGTAACTCCCAATATTAACTTAAAGAAATAATGATGAAACGTTTTATATCAGCTTTGATGGTTTTACTGTGCTCTACTGTTGGCGTATGTGCTCAACAACAGGGAAAAGCTGTATTGCGTTTTGATACTACTACTTGGAATTTTGGTAATATTCAGGAAGCAGGAGGCAAAGTGAGTCATACTTTTCATTTTACTAATATGCATACTTCTCCGGTTGTGATCGAAGAAGTGATTTCAACTTGTGGGTGTGCCATTCCTGTTTATAGTAAACAACCTGTAAAACCTGGGCATACAGGCACTATTACCGTAACTTTCGATCCTAAAGGGCGAACAAACTTTTTCTCTAAGAGTATAAGGGTTGTTTCCAATTCAGGGCAAAGTGTCAATACTCTTTGGGTAAAAGGTACGATAAGTACAATTAATCGTATAGAGGATGAATATCCTTATTCTTTATCATCAGATATTCTGGCCGACCGAATGACTCTATCTTATGGTCAGCTGCAACATAATAGGAGGTCAAAACAACAGGAAATTAAAGTCTATAACCGATCGGATAAAATGGTCAAGTTGTCATACTCGCTGTTACATAAGAGTGGATGTTTGTCGATATCTATGCCATCATCTCTTCAAGGTCGATCTTATGCGACTATAAAAATAACAGCTTTTCCTTTAAAAGGCTTTTACGGTACATTTAAAGATAAGATTATTATTAGTGCCAATTCCGTACACAGTTCTCCTATACAAATCTTTGGAACAGTGATTGATGATATGAGAAAAGTAAGCACAGCAACTGCTCCCCGGATGAAGTGCTCACAATCTTATTTTAATTTGGGGAATATCTCATTAAAAAAGCATATTCAGAGAAAAGTAAAAGTTACTAATGAAGGGGCGAATCCTCTTATTATCCGCAAAATAGAATGTCCGGAATTTGTTTCTACTAATCTCCGGGGTGAAAAGATTTTGAAGCAAAATGAATGTCTGGAAGTTTTGTTTGAATTAAATGTATCATCTTCAAACCAGCCATTGGATGCAAAGGTTAAGTTGATAACAAATGATGTTCATCAGCCTGTACATACAGTTATATTTGAAGGAGAAATGGGTAAGTAGGATTGAATATCTCTATTTGAAAGATTAGAAATACACTATAAATTAATTGAGTCATTTTACTGCATATAACATTATGATAAAACGATTGTATATCTTGGTGATAGTACAGATGGTATGTACTTTGGGATTTACTCAATCCTCTCTCTCATTACCTGCTTACAAAGATTCCAGTCTGTCAATAGATATAAGACTTTCAGACTTGCTTTCCCGTATGACTTTAGAAGAGAAGGTCGGTCAATTACTTTGTCCTCTGGGGTGGGAGATGTACGAAATAAAGGGAAATGAGGTTTATCCTTCCGGGAAGTTCAAGCAACTTGTCAAGGAAAGGAATGCAGGAATGCTTTGGGCGACTTATCGTGCAGATCCATGGACAAAGAAAACATTATCGAGTGGATTAAATCCTGAATTGGCAGCGAAAGCAGGAAATGCATTGCAAAAATATGTGATGGAGAATACCCGTTTGGGAATCCCGATGTTTCTAGCGGAAGAAGCCCCTCATGGGCATATGGCAATTGGTACTACTGTTTTTCCTACGGGTATAGGAATGGCGGCATCATGGTCTCCGGAATTGATAAAAGAAGTGGGGCAGGTCATAGCTAAAGAAGTTCGTTCTCAAGGTGGGCATATAAGTTACGGGCCTGTGCTTGATTTAACTCGTGACCCGCGTTGGTCTCGTGTGGAAGAAACATTTGGAGAAGATCCGGTGTTGAGTGGCGTTTTAGGAGCAGCTATGGTCGAAGGTTTAGGAGGAGGTGATTTATCGCAGAAGTACGCTACCATAGCGACGCTGAAACATTTTCTGGCATATGCTGTGCCGGAGGGTGGACAAAATGGTAATTATACATCAGTAGGTATTCGGGATTTGCATCAGAACTTTCTTCCTCCTTTTCATAAGGCGATAGATGCAGGAGCATTATCAGTCATGACCTCATATAACTCAATAGATGGTATTCCATGTACGTCGAATCATTATTTGCTGACTCAATTGTTGCGTAATGAGTGGAAATTTCGTGGTTTTGTTGTGTCCGATTTATATAGTATTGAGGGCATTCATGAAAGTCACTTTGTAGCTCCGACAAAAGAAAAAGCTGCGATAAGCGCTGTTATGGCGGGCGTTGACGTTGACCTAGGGGGAGATGCCTATACTAATCTTTGGCATGCAGTTCAGACCGGGCAAATGGACAAAGCGGTGATTGATACTGCTGTTTGCCGGGTGTTACGGATGAAATTTGAGATGGGGTTGTTTGAGCATCCTTATGTGGAACCGAAGGTTGCGGAAAAAATAGTACGCAGTAAAGAACATATCAGTTTGGCACGTAAAATGGCACAAGCCTCTATTACATTGCTCAAAAATGAAAATTCAATTCTGCCTTTAAACAAGAAAATAAACAAAGTGGCAGTTATTGGTCCTAATGCCGACAATCGGTACAATATGTTAGGAGACTATACCGCTCCTCAGGAAGACAGTAATGTGAAAACTGTACTTGATGGAATAATAGCTAAACTATCTCCTTCGCGTGTGGAATATGTGAAAGGTTGCGCTATCCGTGATACTGCTGTGAATGAAATAAAACAGGCAGTTGACGTTGCGCGTTGTGCTGAAGTTGTCATAGCAGTGGTGGGCGGTTCCAGTGCCCGTGACTTTAAAACGAGTTATAAAGAAACAGGTGCAGCAGTAGCTGAACAGGGTAGCATTAGTGATATGGAATGTGGTGAAGGATTCGATCGTGCAACTTTGTCATTGCTTGGCAGACAGCAAGAATTATTGGAAGCCTTGAAGCAAACGGGAAAGCCATTGATTGTAGTTTATATCGAAGGTCGTCCGTTAGAGAAAAACTGGGCTTCGGAATATGCAGATGCATTATTAACGGCCTATTATCCGGGACAGGAAGGTGGAAATGCGATAGCCGATGTCTTATTTGGAGATTATAATCCTGCCGGACGTTTGCCAATATCTGTTCCCCGGTCAGTAGGGCAGATTCCGGTATATTATAATAAGAAAGCTCCCCACAACCATGATTATGTAGAAATGTCAGCATCGCCCATCTATACTTTTGGCTACGGGATGAGTTATACCACTTTTGAATATTCAGATTTACAAATAGTACAGAAAGGCCCTTATTGTTTTGAGGTTTCATTTAATGTGAAAAATACAGGGAAGTATGACGGGGAGGAAGTGGCACAACTTTATATAAGGCATAAATATGCGTCAGTTGTCCAGCCAATGAGGCAGTTGAAACATTTTAAACGTTTTCCTTTAAGAAAGGGAGAGGAAAAGTCTATTATCTTCACTTTGGCAGAAGAAGACTTATGTATTATAAACCAAGATGTGGAACGAACTGTTGAGGCAGGAGTTTTTCAGATAATGATCGGTAGTTCTCCGGATGATATTAGATTAAATGGATTATTTTCAGTTGAATAGGTCTCATCTTATGAAAGCTGTAGTTCACTTTTATAATCTCTGATAAATAAGAGGATATACCGGAAAATGAATTTCGGGAGAAAATAATAAATTTGTTTTTAATATAACTTTTACTTGTTTTTTTTAATAAAAGCTTCTATTTTTGGCTTCCATAAAAACGATAATAGCCGAAAATCTCTGATGACACATATTGGTGAACAAGAAAAGAAGAAAAAATTCGAGCAGTTTTTCATTCTTACTTTTCCGAAGGTAAAGGCTTTTGCATGGAAGATTTTACGTTCGGAAGAAGATGCTGAAGATATTGCTCAGGATATATTTGTCAAACTGTGGGATAATCCGGAAATCTGGGAAAACAAAGAGACATGGGATAGTTATATTTACACGATGACTCGTAATCAGATTTATAACTTTTTGAAGCATCAGTCCGTAGAACTTAGTTATCAGGAGAAATTGTCCCAGGAAGATTCTCCTTCTTTTGAATTTGATATATACGATAAACTTTATGCAAAAGAACTACAACTTCTGATAAAACTTACTTTAGATAATATGCCGGAACAACGCAGAAAAGTTTTTTCTATGAGCCGGCAAAACGGTATGAGTAATCAGGAGATTGCTGATAAACTACAACTTTCTATCCGTACAGTGGAACGCCACATCTATCTTGCACTACAAGAATTAAAAAAGTCATCTTAATCGCATTTTTTTCTATTTCAGTTGAGTAGTCCGTTTTAGCTAGTTGTCTATATTATATAAGGCAAATCTAAAATGAAGAATTATATTCAAAAAATTATCAATGTATTCACCGCTTCTGAGCATAGCGAGAATGTAACCAAAGAAGTACATCAATGGTTGTTAGACGAGGAGCATGCTGATGAGAAAGATATAGCGTTGAGTACATTATGGAAAGAAACAGAAGGCAAAGTTGATGCAGGCACATGGACTTCTTTAGAGAATGTATATGATAAAGTCGGAGTATCTGCCGGCACTAAAAAGCGGTATCGGTTGTTTCCCTGGAAATATGCGGCAGCAGTCGCAATGTTTGTTGTAACGGTATCCGGTACATTTTGGTTAACAAAGAATACTTTTAAAGAGGAAACGGCTGCGATGATTGAGCAATATATTCCTGATGGAAAAACATATGAGTTTGAATTACCGGATGGTAGCCGGGTTCATGTGAATTCCGGAACGTTATTGCTCTATCCGGATGCATTTAAAGGAGATACTCGTACTGTTTATCTAATAGGAGAAGCCGATTTTAAAGTTAAGAAGGATCCGGATAAACCATTTATTGTGCGATCTGCCAATATGTCTGTAACTGCCTTGGGAACAGAATTTAATGTAGCTGCTTATCCTGAAGATTCGGAAATTGTTGCAACTTTGATTCAAGGCAAGATAAAAGTGAACTATGAACAATCGGATCATTCTTATATTTTGAGACCGGGGCAACAGGTAGTTTATAATCGAAAGACAGCTCAAAGTAAAATTGAAGAAGCTGATCTGGAAGATGTAACAGCTTGGCAGAGAGGACAGATTGTATTTCGTGGAAGTACAATGGAAGAGATTCTGTTGACTTTGGAAAGGCGTTTTGACATAACTTTCCAATATAATACGAAGTTATTTACAACAGATGAATATAACTTTAGTTTTAGCAAGAATACGGATATTGGAGAAATAATGGAGGTAATGAAAGAAGTGACTGGAAAGTTTACTTACAAAATAGATAAAAATGTTTGCTATATGAAAACTGTGAAATAGAATAAGAAGCTCGATTGTTTAACCTTAAAATATATCATTATGTAAAAAAGTATCCGGAACGAGGATGCCGCCTGGTTCCGGATATGAAATAAGTTTTTTAGTATTAAAATGTAAAATACTAGATTTTTGATGGAATTAATATTATGAGTTTAACACTAAAAACGCTACGAAGATATGAATTTATATCTAAAAACAGCTAAAAGTACAATAATTATTTGCTGTTTGTTTATATTACAAACAACAGCATTTGCCCAAAGTAATATTCGTATTACTATAAAAAATGCAGAAATCACTTTACAAAAGGCATTGTCGGAAGTCGAAAGACAGTCTAAATTATCCGTTGCTTACAATCAATCACAACTTTCAGATAAACGACAATTATCTTTGAATATAGTAAACCAACCGTTAGAGACTGCGCTAAAAACAATTTTGAAAGGAACAGGGTTTTCTTATAAATTGACTGATAAGTATATTATGATTGTTCCTGAAAAAAAGGAAACAACTTCTCAGACTACAAAGACGGTGAAAGGAAAAATTGTTGATGAGAAGGGAGAACCTTTGATTGGTGTCAATGTTGCAGTAGAGGGTACTAATACTGGTACCATTACCGATTTGGATGGAAATTTCTCAATGTCTGCTTTGAGTAATTCTACTTTGAAAGTCTCTTATATCGGATATGCCACTCAATTGATACCTGTTTCCGGAAAGGACTTTTACAGTATAACCATGCGTCCGGATAATGAAGTGCTGGATGAGGTGGTTGTTACCGCTTTGGGTATTAAACGCGAAGTGAAATCATTGACCTATAATGTGCAAGAAATGAAAGCTGCTGATCTTACTACTGTAAAGGATGCTAGTTTCATGAATAGTCTGGCTGGTAAGATTGCCGGGGTGACTATTAACCAAAGTGCGTCTGGTATTGGTGGTTCTACCCGTGTTGTGATGCGCGGTTTGAAATCTATCACAAATGATAACAATGCCTTGTATGTAATTGACGGTATTCCTATGGCTTCTATGCGTTCTAATCAGGAAAAAAGCTTTTATGAGAATGCAGATGGAGGAGATAGTGATGGGATTTCCAGTATAAACCCGGATGATATTGAATCGATGTCTGTATTGACAGGTGCAGCGGCTGCTGCGCTTTACGGTTCGCAGGGTGCCAATGGTGTTGTGTTGATTACAACAAAAAAAGGAGAAGAGGGGAAGTTGAGAATTAATTATTCTAACGATACTCAGTTCATGAGTCCATTGGTAATGCCGGAGTTTCAGACGACTTATGGATCGCTAGAAGGTGAGTTTGCTAGCTGGGGAGCTAAAAAGGATGCGACATGGGAACCTAAAGATTTCTTTCAAACAGGTTTCACAGAAACTAACTCGTTAGGTTTGTCAGCAGGCAATGACCGCAATCAGACTTATTTCTCTGTAGCATCGACTAATGCGCGTGGTATTATACCTAATAATACTTATAACCGGTATAATTTTACATTGCGTAATACGACTGAATTAATTAAGGATAAGTTGACATTGGATATGAGTGCCTCTTATGTGATTACCAATGATAATAATATGATGTCGCAGGGGCAATATCATAACCCACTTGTTGCATTATACCTCATGCCTAGGGGAGATGATTTGAATAAATATAAGGTATATGAACGTTATAATAGTGAGAAATATTATGATGTGCAATACTGGCCTTATGGTAATCAGGGATTTGCAATAGAAAATCCGTATTGGATTGTGAATCGTGAGAATATGAGTAATCATAAATCTCGCTACATGTTCTCGGCTAATTTGAATTATAAAGTTTTTGATTGGATGAATGTGGTTGGCCGTATGCGCGTAGACAATAGCAATGATATATATGAACGTAAAATTGCGGCCTCTTCCGACCAATTGTTTGCATCTGAATATGGTAATTATATGAACATGAAGTCTGGATATAAGAATACCTATGGAGATGTCATGGCACAGATTAATAAACGTTGGGAGAATTGGGGAATTACAGCAAACTTGGGAGCCAGTTTTAATCATCAAACCTATGAAATGACGAACTATGAGGGACATCTGGCTACTGTTCCCAACTTTTTCTCTTTTAACAATATAAGTAAAAATGGTGCAAATACCAAGGCTGAACAAGCGGGATATATAGATAATAATCAAGCTGTTTTTGCGACTTTCCAGTTGGGGTATAAGAGTTGGGCATATCTGGATTTAACTGCCCGCAATGACTGGTTTTCTACTTTAGCAAATACGGATAATGAGAAAAGTGGTTTCTTTTATCCATCGGTAGGTGTATCTGCAGTTGTCAGTGAGATGTTTGATTTGTCAAAAGCATATATTTCCTTTTTAAAGTTCAGAGCTTCTTACAGTGAAGTGGGTAATCCGCCGATGCGGCAGATTACAATGCCCACCTATACCGTGAAAGATGGTATCGTCAACACTTCCTCCAGATTATTGAATCCGGATCTGAAGCCTGAACGCACAAAATCTGTTGAAATCGGTATGAACTTGAGAATGTTTCAGAATTTGTTGAATATTGATTTCACCTATTATAATAGTAATACTTACAATCAGTTCATTAATTATACAATGCCGCCGAGTACGGGTTATAGCAACTATATGTTGAATGGCGGTAAGGTAAATAACTGGGGTATTGAAGCGCGTTTGGGTATTGACGCTAATCTTGGGCCTGTAAAATGGAACTCGAATCTGACTTTTACTATGAATCGTAATAAGGTTGTTTATCTGTTACCCGGTGGTGCTACCAATCCAATTACAGGAGAACCCATTTCCATTACAGAGATAGAACCTTTCAATCCGCAAGGAAGCTATAAAATGATAGTGAAAGAGGGAGGTACTCTGAGTGATATTTATGTAACTGGGTTGAAGATTGACTATTTAGGCAACATTAAAGTTGACGCAAATACGGGTGCTATTGAGGCTGACCCGAATACCTGGATAAAAGCCGGTAGTGCGGCACCACGATTCAATTGGGGATGGAATAACAGTTTCAGCTGGAAAGGCATTAATCTTAGTTTCCTGATTGATGCTCGTATCGGTGGAGTAGGCGTGTCTGCTACACAAGCTAAAATGGATTACTATGGAACTTCTAAAACATCGGCTATAGTACGGGATAATGGTGGAGTGAATCTTAATAGTGGCCGTGTGACAGCAAAAGATTACTATAATGTACTTGGTAATGGGGCGACCGGAGTCTTGGCGAATTATGTCTATAGTATGACAAATGTACGGCTTAGAGAAGCAACTTTAGGGTATACATTTCCAACAAAATGGTTTGGCAATCAGATACAAAATCTAACAGTGTCGCTTATTGGTAAGAATCTGTTCATGTTTCATAATAAGGCACCTTTTGATCCGGAATTATCGGCCTCTACGGGTACATATTATCAAGGGTTTGACTATTTTATGCAACCAAGTGTACGTAGCATCGGGTTTAGTGTGAAATTCCAATATTAACTAACCAGAAAGGAATAATACAATGAAAAGATTAGGAAAAATAAGACATATGGTATGCACGTTAGGAGCGGCTATGTTGATTGCTTCATCGTGTACGGATAATTATAAAGAGTGGAATACCGATCCTACAGAGGTCCCGGAATATATGCTGGTCGGATTGATGAAAATAGGGAATTTCTTTCCGGCTATGCAGATGGATGTTATACCGACCAGTGATGTGGACGCTAATCAATTTCAACGCGCTCAAAACTTATGCGGCGATATGCATTCAGGATACATGACACCCATTGGTACGTGGGGATCGAATTCTGCTTGCCATTATAACTTGCGGTATGATAAATGGAATGACGTTGCTTTCGAGGTCGCATTTACTAATGTGATGTCGGCATGGAAACAAATTCGTGATAATGGCAAGGATGAGTTTCCGGAAGCTTATGCGGTGGCACAAATATTAAAGGTGGCTGCTATGCATCGGATAACGGATATATATGGTCCTTTGCCCTATCTGCAGTTTGGACACGGGGGGCTTGGAAACTCCTTATGATTCACAGGAAGATATCTATAAATCTTTTTTCGAAGATCTTGATGAGGCTATAGCGGAATTGCAGGATTATGTCGCTGTTCATCCGGGAAGTAAGCCTTTGAGTAAATATGATCTGGTATATGGAGGTGATTTCACGAGGTGGTTGAAATTCGCGAATTCATTAAAACTGCGTTTGGCTATGCGTACCTGTTATGTGGAGGGATTTGAGGTGAATGGAAAAACTTCACGAAAGTTAGCTGAGGAAGCAGTTAAGAATGGAGTGATTACGGAAAATGCGGAAAATGCCCTGTTGCAGTCGGGAAACGGGATCTCTGTATTTCATCCTTTGAAGATTTGCTGGGATAATTATGAGGATGTACGAATGGGAGCTGATATTGAGTCTATAATGAAGGGTTACAATGATCCTCGTCTTTCCAAATATTTCCAAGAATCGGAATATGGTGAAGTTGGTGATAAGCTTCATGGGGCACGATTAGGGGTGAATATTACTAATAAGACGAATTACGTTAAGTTGTCGGCTCCGAATATATTTGCAGAGACACCCGTTCAGTGGATGTGTGCTGCGGAGGTTTATTTCTTGCGTGCGGAAGGAAGGCTTCATGGTTGGAATATGGGCGGTGAAATGGAAGGACTATATAATACAGGTATTACGAAGTCTTTTGAGCAGTGGGGAGTGTCCTTGGGTGATTATCTGACAAGAGGTGATGAATATAAACCTGTGCCGTTCACTGCGCCCTCGGGAACAACAGGTAGTGCGGTGGCAGCTTCAACAATTACTATTGCATGGAATGCTGTTGATCGTGATGAAAAGAAACTCGAGCGTATTATCACGCAGAAATGGATCGCTATGTTTCCGGAAGGTCAGGAGGCTTGGAGCGAATATCGTCGGACCGGGTATCCGAAACTGTTTAACTTGTATGGAACAAATGCCAGTTCAGGGCAAGTGGACGCTTCCGGTCCTCGTCGTATTCCGCTTCCGTCTACGGAATATGATACGAATACAACAGAGGTAAATAAGGCCGTAACTGATTTTCTTGGTGGCAAGGACTATGGAAATGTAAAGTTGTGGTGGGATAAAAAATAATTATGTATCTAATTTTATTACTATGAATAAGATAATGAATAGAGTCTTTGGACTTTTCGTATTGGCTATGGTTATGGTGGCATGTGATACGGAGATAGAAAATATATCGCTCCAAGTGCCTGTTGTGAAAGATGCCCAATATTATGAGAATCTGCGAGCCTATAAAAAGTCAGATCATCAGTTGGCTTTTGGATGGTTTGGCGGCTGGAAGGCAGCCGGAACATCTCCTGTAAAATATCTGCGTAACTTGCCTGACAGTGTAGACGTGGTTTCTATTTGGGGAACATGGCATAGCTTGACTCAAGCGCAGATGGAGGATTTGAAATATGTGCAAGAGGTATATGGAACCAAGGTGACATTTACTATATTTTCTCATAATATGTCCAACTTCCCCGGTAATTTTGAGAATGTGGCGGAGAATATTCCTGCTGTGGCGAAGGCGGTAGCCGACAGTGTGTTCAAATATGGGTATGATGGAGTCGATTTCGACCATGAATGTAGCAGTGGTGACTTATTCAATAAGTCGGTGAATATGACTACTTTATTGAGAGAAATGCGTGCTAATTTGGGAGAGGATAAGCTCATCTGTGTGGACGGATATATAGAGAAAATCACGGAAGAAGGATGGAAATATGCAAATTATGCAATTGCCCAGGCATATGGTACAACTGCTCCTTCTTTTTTGCAATCTCGATTTAATACGGTGAGTAAACATATTAGCCCAGAACGTTTTATAGTTACAGAAAATTTTGAGAGCCTCTGGTCAACGGGAGGAGCCGGATATAAAGATCCGGAACTAGGCACGATTCCCTCTTTGCTTGGAATGGCACGCTGGCAACCGGAAGAAATAACGGAAAAACAGCATAAGGGAGGGATTGGAAGTTACCATATGGAATATGAGTATAACCATACGGATGTTGAATATAAATATCTTCGTGAGGCTATCCAGATAATGAATCCTGCGAAGAAATAATATCTAAAAAGCAGAAAAGATATGAAGACAAAATATTTATTATTGATTATGTTATGGGGGGCCGTTTTGTTTGCTTGTACAAATGCGGAACCATTGAAAGATGCTTTATACTTTACCGGCACTGAAAATTCTCCTACTGTTAAATATACAGTGGATGGTCCGGCTGACATTGGTGTGACAGTTTCGGCTTCTTGCCAGGCAATGGGGGATCAACTGATTAAAGTCAAAGTGGATCCGGATAAGCTGGAGGGTTACAATGCGGAGTATGGGAAGAAATATAAGATTGTTCCTGTTGAAGATTATATGTTGTCCAATGACGAAATTGTGCTGAAAGCAGGTGAGAATATTTCAGAACAATTGATCTTTTCTTTATTGAGAACTACTAATTTTGAAGAGGGGGTTATCTATTGTGTGCCTATAACTATTACGAATGTGACTGGTGATATGCCTGTTATGGAATCTTCCCGAACGATTTATCTTGTATTGAATCAAGTGATGGTAGTTAAGGCTGCCACTCTTTACCGGACTAACATGAAGCTTGCTTTTGAGGATGATCCTGCGTTGGCGAGTGTGCCGCAAGTCACGATGGAGGCGAGAGTTAAGGTGAACAACTTCGCTGCCATAAATCCGTATATTAGTACTGTAATGGGAGTGGAGGAAGAATTTCTATTGCGCTTTGGTGATGTTACTATTAAGCCGAATCAGATTCAATTGGCCGGAGGTGGCTATCCTGTCACGGGCAAGACGGAGTTCGAAGTGAATAAATGGTATCATCTTGCAGTTGTGTTCGACGGTTCTAGCATTAAGCTTTATGTGAATGGTGAATTGGACGGACAGGTAGATGCTCCGCGTGGTCCTATTACCTTGTGTGGAAAGACAGATAAACGCAGGTTCTGTATTGGCTCTTCGCTGGATTCCCGCTATTTGGACGGAGTCATAAGTGAAGTTCGTGTATGGAAAAAGGCTTTGACACAGAGCGAGATTCAGAATAATATGTGCTATATATCTCCGGACAATTATCAGGATATGATTGCTTACTGGAGATTTAATGAAGGTGAAGGCGATGTTGTCAGAGACTGGACCGGAAATGGCTGGGATATAAATAAGACTCTTAACTGGGTGGAGGGTGTACGCTGTCCCGAATAATTGGCAGATCAATCGATTTATAATGAAGTAAATATGAAGAAAAAATTATTATATTTAATGTTTGCTGCGGCTGTTATATGTGCGGCTTGCGGTGATGACGATGAAATTAGTCAGGTAGAGGTGGTGGAAAACCCTGTTACCGGGATTTCTGTCGAAAATGAGTATATAACCGAAGAGGGGGATATTGTTTTTGATGAAGTAGGAATTACCACTGCTCTGCGTGTTAGCGTTATTCCGGATAATGCTGGTAATCTGGAGGAATACTCATTTCGGTTTGGCTCAAGTAACGAGGACGTTTTCACAGTAAACCGTGAAGGAGTAATTACGGGTATTGCTTCTGGTGAAGCAGAACTGACGGTCACTCTGGTAGATAATGCAAATATAGCACGATTTCAATCCAAATACAGAGTAGCCGTAGATTATCAGGTAAGAGTGGAAGAAATTATTGTAGCGGATGGAATGGGAGTTCTGGACTTGGTAGTCGGTGATACTTACGATTTGAATGCTACCCTTGTTGTATTGCCGGATAATGTGGAGGATAAATCTGTATCTTATAATTTGAAGGAAGGCGATGAGGTCATTTCATTGGAGAATGGTATCATTGAGGTTTTGGCCTCCGGTACGGCTGTTATTGAAATAATAGCGAATGACGGCAGTGGAGTTTCAACAGAACTCAGAATAGAGGCAAAAGATACGCCCGATACAGATCTGTTTTTCGAATCTATAATGGCAAGATATCAAATTCAAACCGATTATTTACTGTTGATTTTATTTGATAGAAATACTACAAATAATACTCTTAGAATAGCGCTAAATACGACGGTTTTACTTCCCGGTGAGTATTCCAAGGCAGACATCCGAGCGGTAGGATTTACGGGGGTTGATAAAGACAAGCAAGTAGATCTTTCGAATCCGGGATCATTTACTATTCAATACGATGAAGCGACCCAAAAGTATACAATTAAGGGAGTACTTAATATAGCGGAGAGTGCTTCATCTCCGGCACTTACTATGGGCTTTGAGTTTGTAGGGGAGATGATAAAATTGTAACAAAAAAACAATATGAGTTAAAACATTTGAAATATGATTCCCCCTTGTTACGGATATTGTAACAAGGGGGTAATTTAGTATAAAAAAGTAGTTTTTATTTATTCGATTTCGTTTCTGATTGCGAAATATACTTTTAAATTGGACTAAAATACATTATGGACAAAAAAATTTCATTGTCTGTGCTGGGCGTGCTGGCTGCCTGTATGAACGGAAAAATATGTGCTCAGACAGATATAAAAATAGCAGGGGACGAACGTCCTAATATTCTCTTCATCCTAAGTGATGACCATACAGCGCAAGCATGGGGAATTTATGGAGGAATATTGGCTGATTATGCGCATAATCCCAATATTCGTCGTTTAGCTTCCGAGGGAGTGGTGCTGGATAATTGTTTCTGTACAAATTCTATTTCATCGCCAAGTCGCGCTTCTATTCTGACAGGAGCTTATAGCCATAAAAACGGTGTCTATACATTAGCCGATTCGTTGGACACTTCGTTGCCTACCATTGCTACTATCTTGAAGCAGGCAGGCTATCAAACAGGCTTGGTCGGTAAATGGCATTTAAAATCCCAGCCGCAAGGATTTGATTATTATTCAATTTTTTACGATCAAGGAGTATATCGCGATCCGTTGTTTATCAATAGTTCCGATCCGTGGCCGGGCAATCGTAATTTCGGTGAGTGTGTGCAGGGATTCTCTACCGATATTGTGACGGAGAAAGCGATAGAATGGATGAAAGCCAGGGAGAAGAAGCAGCCGTTTCTGATGTGTTGCCATTTTAAAGCTACCCATGAACCGTATGATTATCCAACTAGAATGGAGCATCTGTACGATGGAATCGTATTTCCCGAGCCCGAGAATCTGATGGATTGGGGACCGGAAACTAATGGAAGAGGATTCATCGGACAAAAATTGGAAGAAATAGGAAGAAGATGGGAACTGGCTTCTGCCGATCCTGACAAATGGTGGTGCCGTTATCCCGGATTGCCTTTTTCTACTCAAGGTATGCAACGTGCGGCGGCCCGTAAAACTATCTATCAGAAATATATAAGAGATTATCTGCGTTGCGGAGCCACGGTGGATGATAATATAGGTAAACTTTTGCAGGCTTTGGATGATATGGGGATAGCGGATAATACGATTGTGGTATATGTTTCCGATCAAGGTTACTTTTTGGGAGAGCATGGATTTTTCGATAAACGTATGTTTTATGAGGAAGCAGCCCGCATGCCGTTTGTGATTCGTTATCCGAAGAGGCTCCCGTCCGGAAAGCGAGTGAAAGATTTGATTTTAAATATCGATTTTGCTCCGACGTTGGCACAATTTACCGGAGTGAACCCGTCAGGAGGAATGCAGGGACGCAGCTTCGTGGATAATCTTTGCGGGCGGACACCGGATGACTGGCGCAGGAGTTTTTATTATCGTTATTGGACGCACCACACTATTCGTCCTGCTCATATGGGGATTCGTAACGAACGTTATAAGCTTGTTTTCTATTATGGTGATCCATTAGATATGACGGACGGGCAGGAGAGAGCGACTAAACCGGTATGGGACTTTTATGATTTACAAAAAGATCCGAAAGAAGATCATAATGTGTACAATGAGAAAGAATATGCCCCTATCATTAAACAAATGAAAAAGGAAATGATAAAACTACGTATGGAGGTCGAAGATACAGATGGCAAATACGCACAAATGCAGAAACTCTTTGAGGAATGTTTTTAATTCTGGAGAGAAGAAATGCAAAAAAGAGAGAATATACCTTTTTATGGGAATATCCTCTCTTTTTGACTTAAAACCTAAACCTTTTATTTAAATTTTACTTGTTATTATAGGCAACCAACATCCAAACCAACTTCTCCTGTTCTTTCAGATAATCGCTCATCATCGAAACGGTAACTTCATCTCCGGCTTGAGAAGCGATGGACAAGATCTTACGTTCTTCACCAATCAGATAGCTGATAGACTGAAGGATACTATTCAATGCTTCATCTCCGTTACTCACTTTATCTACTTCATTGATGCCTGCCACTTTCAGATAATCACTGAACTTATTGGCCGGAGTGCCACCTAACATTAAGATACGTTCTGCGATTTCGTCCACTTTTTCGGCCGTGTCATCATACATCTTTTCGAATTGACTGTGGAGAACAAAGAAATTATGTCCCTTGATATTCCAGTGGAACCCGCGGAGATTGGTGTAATATACTTGGAAGTCTGCTAATAGTTGTTGCAAAGATGCTACTACGTTGTTTGCTCCCGATTCGTTCAATTTGATAAATTCTAAAGTTTTCATATTCTTTTTATTTTTAATGATTTATACTCGTTTTCTTTTTTTCTGTACTGCAAAGATAAGGCGGAAAATGCTTGTTGTCAAACTGAAAATTTCTATCTTTGCATAGATGAAATCTATAACTTAATATGATTTGATAGATGACGATACAACAATTAGAATATATACTGGCTGTAGACCAGTTCAGGCATTTTGCACGGGCAGCCGAATATTGCCGTGTGACGCAACCCACTTTGAGTGCCATGATTCAGAAACTGGAAGATGAACTGGGAGTAAAACTGTTCGATAGAACGGTACAGCCCGTTTGTCCGACAGCCATCGGGCGGAAAGTGATAGGATCAGGCTCGTGTGATTCTGGCACAGGCAGCCCAAGTAAAAGAAATAATCTGTGAAGATAAACAGTCATTGTCCGGTGTATTCCGCTTGGGAGTATTGCCAACTATTGCTCCTTATTTGCTTCCCCGCTTTTTCCCTCAACTAATGGAAAAATACCCGGAACTGGATATTCGTGTCACAGAAATGAAAACACAGGATATTCAGCAAGCTTTGCACGCCGGAGATTTGGACGCAGGGATTATTGCCAGTAAATTAGAAGACACATTCCTGACAGAAGAAACTCTTTTCTATGAGCAATTCTACGCATATGTATCAAGGAAAGAGCCCTCTTTCAAGCATGAAGTGATCCGTACTTCCGATATAACAGGTGAACATCTTTGGCTCCTAGACGAAGGACATTGCTTCCGTGACCAACTTGTCCGTTTTTGTCAGATGGAGGCGGTGAAGGTCAGCCAGATAGCTTATCGTCTGGGAAGTATGGAAACTTTTATGCGAATGGTAGAAAGCGGAAAAGGCATCACTTTTATTCCCGAACTGGCAGTGGCGCAATTGACAGAAGAACAGCGACAGTTAGTGCGTCCGTTTGCTATCCCCCGGCCTACGCGACAAGTGGTGCTGGTGACAAATAGAGATTTTATCCGTCACAGTCTGCTGTGCGTCCTGAAAGAAGAAATAAAGGCAGCGGTCCCTAAAGAAATGCTTACTTTGCAGGCCATACAATGTTTGTTATAGTGAATTAGAGAATTCCTGCTTATCTTTTCTAATGTGGCAGGAATGATTTCTAACCATATAATCAGGAGCATTCTTGACTGGGCGTATGAATGGAAAAGATGCAGGTGTGTATATGATTTTATAGGTAAAGGGCGGCAGTTTCACAACTACCGCCCCCTCTTGCGTAATTAATATATTATATTAAAAAAGAGTGTGTTTCGCATGTTCATATTAGATTAGTAATCTAAGGAAATTTTACTTCATAAGTTTTCACCCCACTATATAAGGTGTTAACACGAATTCTCAATCCCTTTTTTCCTTCCATCCGCTCTTTTATTTTATCCAGTTTGAAAGACACATATCCTTCACCCAAACGTTGAGGATAATCTCCTTCACTGTTATGACGGAATTCCAGATTAATATATTCGTCCTCTGCATTGTCTTCGTCAGCAGTGGGAACTGTCTCTTCTTTGTCGTTAATCACCAGATTCAGGAAATGTTTTTTATCTTCACTATGTGTTCCGTAATATTGGAATTCAATCGTCAGATATTTATTATCCTTATTGATCCACATATAAGTCGTGTTGATCTTATCATCTCCGATTTTCTCTTCGTCGTTGTCATCTTCACCCATTGTGACGATGTCTTTGGTTAAGATTGGATTGATACCTTTCACCTGAATATTAAGGTCGTATCCATTTACAGGCTCTTCCAGCTCATTGAATATCACAAAAGCTCGTTGTCCCTCCACCCAATCTTTATTGCTCCATCCTTGTGAATTGCTGGGATACATCTTTTTTCCATTATCCAAAGTGAAATAAAATTCCTTGCTATCCTGGCTAATCATATTAATGGTGCTGATAACCAGAAGATCGGACGAACTGTCATCGTCGTCCAAGCATGACTGGAGAATCGGCATGGTAGTCATAATAGCAAAGATAAAGGCAATGAATTTAAATTTCTTCATATACTTACTAGGTTTTAGATTTTATAATATTTATGTTTTCTGTAGTAAAAATGCAAGGGGATAGAAAATATTGCATTCGGATCTGTTAAAGAAACAAAAGTGATAAAAGAGTTGTTCTCTCTGTGCAGTATTTCTATCTTTGCTGCATTTATAAGGTAAACACGTGTATAAG
Source organism: Bacteroides sp. BFG-637 (assembly GCF_024793605.1). Lineage (NCBI taxonomy): Bacteria > Pseudomonadati > Bacteroidota > Bacteroidia > Bacteroidales > Bacteroidaceae > Bacteroides > Bacteroides sp. BFG-637. The sequence goes on from NZ_JANUPD010000002.1 coordinate 3,906,137, forward strand.
AGAATGGAAGAAATAGAGTTGTCGGAACAATGTAGGCTGGGTAATAACCGGGCCCGCAAGGAACTGTATGAACAGTATGCGGGGCGTATGCTTGGCATCTGTCTACGTTATACCGGCGACCGGGATACAGCCCAGGATCTGCTTCACGACGGTTTTTTAAAGATATTCGATTCGTTCGATAAGTTCACCTGGAGGGGTGAGGGTTCCTTGCGGGCCTGGATGGAGCGGGTGATGGTCAACACTGCTTTGCAGTATCTTCGGAAGAATGATGTAATCAATCAGTCGGCACCTTTGGAAGAGTTGCCCGAAGAGTATGAAGAGCCGGATGCTTCCGATGTGGAAGCGATTCCACAAAAAGTACTGATGCAGTTTATTGAAGAATTACCCGCCGGGTATCGTACCGTGTTCAACCTTTATACATTTGAAGACAAATCGCATAAAGAAATCGCACAGGTATTAGGTATCAATGAAAAATCTTCGGCTTCGCAACTGTTTCGTGCAAAGAGTGTATTAGCAAAAAGAGTAAAAGAATGGATAACGCATAATGGATAGATAGAGATGGAAGAGAAAGAATTGTGGATGAATAAGTTGAAGGAGAAGCTCGCGGATTATTCCGAGTCGACGCCTGCTTCCGGTTGGGAACAACTGGAGAAAGAACTTATGCCTCCTGTGGAGAAGAAAATATATCCTTATCGAAAATGGATGATGGCTGCTGCAGCTGTTATAATATTAGCTGTCGTTTCGTCAGTAGGTCTGTATTTTCTAGGGACACCTGCTGCGGATGAAATACGTCATATACAAACTCCTGCATTGGCTTCCACGCCCGATGTATTGCCGGGTGTGCAACAACCGGATATGCAGGGAACTGCTGTGGAACCTGTCTTACGGCCGGTAGCTCGCGTAGACCGTTTGGCGAAAGTCAACAGGAATCATACGGAGCAGAAAACAGGTGTAGATCCATTAGGGATCGGTAATGAAAATAAACCTTCAACAGGAAATGGAGAGGACTCTTTGAGTGAGGAGGATAAGAATGTAAAAGGGAAAGGAGAGACTGAAAATGTAGAAGATGAACCGAAGCAGGTAGAAAATACAAATGCCAGTCAGGGACAGTCACAAGATGCGGAGCGATTGAATAACAGACCGCGCCGCCCCTCCGGTAAAGACAAACTTCATATTCCGACAGAAAAAAGATCTTCTCAAAAGGGAACATGGTCAATGGGACTTTCGGTAGGAAATTCAGGAGGTGCTTCGACAGAAGTAGGTGCCGGATCTCATGCCTATATGTCCCGTGTGAGTATGTTTTCTGTTTCCAACGGTTTGATGGAGACAATTCCTAATGACCAGACGTTGGTTTTTGAAGATGGAGTACCTTACCTGCGTCAGGCAAAACAGGTGGTTGATATTAAACATCATCAACCTATTTCTTTCGGATTGTCTGTTCGTAAAGGTTTAGCTAAGGGATTCTCTCTTGAGACAGGACTGACTTATACGCTGCTTTCTTCGGATGCAAAACTGGCAGGTGAAGAACAACAGATAGAGCAGAAACTACATTATATCGGTATTCCGTTGCGTGCCAACTGGAACTTCCTGGATAAGAAACTTGTCACTCTTTATGTCTCCGGCGGAGGTATGGTTGAGAAATGCGTTTATGGAAAGCTTGGCTCTGAAAAAGAAACAGTGAAGCCTTTGCAGTTCTCGGTATCCGGTGGTGTAGGTGCACAGATCAATGCAACGAAGCGTTTGGGTATCTACGTGGAACCGGGTGTTGCTTATTATTTCAATGATGGCTCCGACATACAAACTATACGTAAAGAGAATCCGTTTAACTTCAACATACAAGCAGGTGTTCGTCTGACTTATTAGTACGAATTACCTCACTAAATATAGTAACGCCATCCGGTTCGGATACCGTCACTATCCCGATTGGATAGCGTCATTATCCTGACCGGATGGCGTTACTATTTGCTATTTACTATCTTTTTCTTCCCGAAAAGTCGGATAATTGAGAAAATATTAATAATATTGTCACCTGTTTATGACCTATGGCTGCATACCTTTGTTGCAAAATTCTAAGATATGGTAGATTCTACAGATGAAAAACTTTTATTAATTGACTTAAAAGGCGGTTCCTTTCAAGCATTCGAAAGATTGTATACTATGTATAGTGGCAAACTGTACAATTTCATTATGCGACTCTCTTCCGGCAATCAATATATGGCCGAAGAAGTGGTGCAATCTACTTTCATTCGTATATGGGAAGTGCGTGAAAAAGTAGATCCGGCTTCCTCGTTTATCTCTTTTCTCTGCACGATTGCCAAAAACTTATTGATGAATATGTACCAGCGCCAGACCATAGAGTATGTTTACAATGAATATCTGATGAAAAGTAGCGTAGACCGTGATTCACAGACAGAAGAGAATATTGATCTGCGCTTTTTGAATGAGTATATCGATTCTCTTGCCGAAGAACTGCCTGCGCAACGGAAGAAAATATTCATTTTGAGTAAAAGACAGAATTACACAAATAAAGAGATAGCCGAAATCATGGGAATTTCCGAAAGTACGGTTGCTACCCAATTATCTTTGGCTGTGAAATTTATGCGTGAACAGTTGATGAAGCATTATGACAAGGTAATTACCCTTTTGTTGGCCTTTTTTGTTAATGAAATGTAATAGTAATACTTGTTTTTGGATGGGAAGTAGGATGAAAATGTATACTTGTAAATAAGTGGAAAGATGGATAAGACACATTATAAAGAGCTAATTGAAAAATATTTCGAAGAAACGATCACGGATATCGAGATAAAAGAACTGTCAGACTGGATAAAGAATGACCGTCAATTGCACGATTGGTGGGAACAAGAGTTTGAGAGATCGGATTCTTCCATGAACCCCGTGTTGCGTGATAAGCTTTTTGCCCGGATCAAAGAAGAGACTTTAGGTCAAGAAGAAGGTGGGGAAAAAGAAGGAATTCAAAGACTAGAACAAATTCAAGAGAAAGATGAATCTCTGAAAAACAAGAAAGTGCGAACCCTCCGTATCATTCCTTGGAAATGGGTTGCTGCCATTTTATTGCCTGTCTGTGTCGCTTTTTTCACCTATTATCTTTTAGATTCTTCTCTAACGGCAGAAACACCTTTTATTGTGAAAGCAGCCAAAGGAGATAAAGCAACCATTGAGCTACCGGACGGAACAAATGTTGTACTCAATTCAGCTTCCCAATTAAGTTATCTGAATAATTTCGGAGAAAAAGTTCGCCGCGTGCAACTGAATGGTGAAGCCTATTTTAAAGTAGCCCATGATGAGAAACATCCCTTTGTCGTACAAATTGGCGATTTGGAAGTGAAAGTACTTGGTACTTCCTTCAATGTATCTGCCTATGAAGATGCTAAAGACGTGACAGTCGTTCTGTTGGAAGGAAAAGTCGGCATCTATGCACAAGAAATCTCGCACATCATGAAGCCTGGCGATAAAATAGAATATAACAAAACCACCCATAGGATAACGACCACCCAGGTGCACCCGGATGATTACATCGAATGGACGAAAGGAAACATCTATTTCGAGAAAGAATCTTTGGAAAATATAATGAAGACACTTTCACGTATTTATGATGTAGAGATTCGTTTCGATTCCGGCAAATTACCTAAAGAATATTTCACGGGAACTATTCCGGGTGGCGGTATACAGAATGCTTTGAATATTCTGATGCTAACTTCTCCTTTCTATTATGAGATGGATGGTTCGGTGATTGTTTTAAAGGAGAAATAACATAGATAAGTATTATCTCAAATAATAATAAAAGCCATTTCGGAATTTCACTTCTAAGGAATGGCTTTTTTATTCTCTGGATTGATTTGGTTAATAAGAGTTAAAGATTGATAGGCGCTTGGACGGGAGGATATAGCAGTCTGTATACCTATCAAACAACTTAAAAGTTTGGATATATGAAAAACAGAAAACACCTTGTAAATCTCCCTCAAACCCATGGGGAGAGAAGTAAGAACTGGAGAACGCTACGGGCTGTATGCTTGCTATTGTTCCTAAGCATCTCTTTTGCCGCTTATTCTCAAATAACGGTTAATTTGAAAGATTTGTCTTTAAGAGCCTCCTTAAAGAAGATTGAGCAAGTAAGCAATTACAAATTTTTCTACAGTGAAAGTCTTCCCGAGTTAGATCGGAAAGTATCTCTGAATGTTCACAATGCGACGATTGACCATACAATGACTCAACTTTTAGGCAGAATGGATCTGACATACAAAAAAGAACAAGACAATGTGATTGTATTGATTCGTAAAGCCGAGGACAAGTCAGTTGCTAAAAAGATAACAGGTACGGTTGTAGATGAAAAAGGGGAACCTATTATCGGTGCAAGCATTGTGGTCAAAGGCAAGTCACATGGGACAATAACAGATTTCGATGGAAAATTCACATTGGCCGATGTGCCGGAAAAAGGAATATTGACAATTTCTTATATAGGGTATAAGACAGTCGATCTTTCTACCACTGGTCAGACATTAGTGAAAGTCGTGCTTCAGGAGGACAGCAAAATGATTGATGAAGTTGTCGTTGTCGGCTATGGAGTTCAGTCACAAAAACTGGTGACAACTTCCATCAGTAAAGTAAAGATGGAAAATATAGACCAGGGTAATGACTATAACCCGATAAAAATGCTGCAAGGACGTGTAGCAGGTGTGAATATATCCTCTGCTTCCGGCACTCCGGGAGAAGCCCCCAATGTGACCGTTCGTGGTATCGGTTCCGTCAGTGGAGGAAGCTCGCCACTTTATGTCGTTGACGGTATCCCAAGCGAAAAATATCCCAATCTGAATCCGAATGACATTGAAAGCATGGAAGTTTTGAAAGACGCTTCCGCCGCTGCCATCTATGGCTCGCGTGCCAATGCCGGAGTCGTATTGATAACCACCAAATCTGGTCAGCAAGGCAAGACAAAGATAGAAGTGTCCGGTCGCTATGGATTTGCCTATCTCGCCAGCGACATTGAAATGGCCAATTCGACGGAATATATGAATACCATGCAAGCCGCTATCGACAATTACAATGTACAGATGGGAGCTAACCTTCAACTGTATACTCCTTCTCAAATTCAGGAAACCAATTGGGTGAAAGAAATATCAAGAAAAAACTCAAAGACAGGTACCGGCTCCATCAGCATCTCCGGTGGAAACGAAAAGACTACTTTTTTCGCCTCTTTGGGAGCCAATACCCAAGAAGGATATTTGAATAAAAGTAGTTATGACCAATATAATATGCGTGCAAAGTTCACCCATAAGATCAATAACATCTTCAAATTGAATATGAACTTAGCTGGTTCCGTCAGCCGTTCAGACCTGTTGGAAGAAACGAGCACCAGTCTGAAAGTGCTGCGTACGGCACGTGAAGAACAGCCCTGGTATTCACCCTACAAAGAAGACGGAACATCTTACAAAGTGAATGGAACGGATATTCTGCGTCACAATCCCGTAATGCTGATAAATGAAGAAGACTGGGTAGCGAAGAAATACCAACTATCCGGCGTATTCAGCATAGACGTTACCCCCTTTAAAGGATTCAAGTACACACCGACAGTAAGTGTATATGGCATTTTGGATAACACTTCTAAAAAACTGTCGGACAAACATGATGCCCGCAAAAACAGCAGCGGTTGGGGAGCATTGGCGGAACAAAAAGACCAGAGTTTCCGCTATGTGATAGACAACATATTCTCTTACAACAATGAATGGAACAAACTGATCTATTCCGTCATGTTGGGACACTCGTTTGAGAAATACACTTATGAGCAGTTCGGCGCAAAGAGTGACAACTACGCCAACGGTGCATTTCCTTCCTCAAACTTTGATTTAATCAATGCAGGACCCAATATTTATGCCGGAAACATCAGCTATACCTCTTACGCTTTAGAATCCTATTTCGGACGAATCGCCTTGAACTGGGATAACAAATATATACTGAACGCCTCTTTGCGTAGTGACGGTTCCTCCCGTTTTGCGAAGAACAAGAGATACGGTTATTTTCCCTCTGCTTCTTTTGCATGGCGGGCATCCAATGAAGAATTTTTCCCGAAAAACCAATATGTCAATGATGCCAAGTTAAGATTAAGCTGGGGTATGACAGGAAGCATGGCAGGAGTGAGCAATTATGCTCCGCTATCACTTATCAGTGCGGGTGGCGCTTCCTACAATGGTTCTGCCGGATTCCAGATTTCGCAAGACGCCCGTGCCTTGACCTGGGAGAAAGCTAGCCAGTTCAATATCGGATTTGATATAGAAATGTTCCAATCCCGCCTGACTCTGAACGTAGATATGTTCTATCAGAAAACCACTGACCTGCTGTTCAAGAAACCGGTCAATGCAACCACCGGATATACTACTTTGCAATCCAATATCGGTTCATTGGAGAATAAAGGACTTGAGTTGGCTTTGAATGGCAAAATCCTTGCCGGAAAGTTCAAATGGGATTTGGGAGGAAACATCTCTTTCGTGAAGAATAAATTACTCTCCCTGATTGAAGGAAATGATATGTATATAGTTCCCAGTAGTGGAAGTAATCTCTTGGGCGGTTCGATGCATGCTCTAATCAATGGTCAGCCCATCAGTACATTTTATATGCTGAAGATGGAAGGCATCTACCAGCGTGACGACGAAGTACCTGCGAAACTTTACGCTAAAGGCGTACGTGCCGGTGACGTGAAATATTTCGATTATAACGAAGACGGCGACATTTCCGACGCCGACCGGATGAACGTAGGAAAAGCCATCCCTGACTTTTACGGAGGTATCACTTCCAACTTCTCCTACAAAGGTTTTGACCTGTCTCTGTTCGGACAATTCTCCGTAGGTGGCAAAGTGATGTCGGCATGGCGAGGAGTGAATGGGGCTGAAGGTACCGACCATTTGGGGCTCGCATTGTCGAATGTAAAAGTAGGCGACCGAGGCGAATCTGTGGAACAATACTTTAATGTAAGCAAAGAAGTGGCCAACGGATACTGGCGCGGAGAAGGAACAAGCAACACGATTCCCCGTCCTGTACGAATCGGAGTACATACCGGATATGATTATGACTACAACGTACAGACCTCAACACGTTATCTGGAAGATGCTTCCTACTTTAAACTGAAAACAGTGACTTTGGGCTACACCTTGCCGGAATCGGTTGCTAAGAAACTCCGAGTGAACTCATTAAGAGTCTATGTTTCGGCAGATAATTTGCTGACTCTCACCAAGTATTCCGGTTATGATCCCGAAACATCATTCTCCGGCAGTCCGGGCGATTCAAATTATGGCGTTGACTTCGGTCTGCAACCTGTATTGAGAACATTTATTTTTGGTCTGAATCTAAACTTTTAAAAACATAGATGTATGAAACGATACTATACTATAATCAACTATTTGCTGTGTAGCATTTGCCTTTTCTGGATGACAGCTTGTTCAGGTATGCTGGACGATATGCGACCTAAAGATCAGATCCCTCAAGATATGTTGAGTGAATCCGATTTGGAAAAGTTATTGAATGGAGTGTACGCCGAAATGGAAGAACTGATATTCAAGTTCTATATGGACGGTGACGTAAAGGGCGAGAATTTCAAGGCAGGCCCCGGTTTCTCCCTGAATGACCCGATATTGATGGCTCCCAGCTCCAAAGAAGTTTTGAGCCAGTGGCAAAAATGCTTCACAACCCTGAAGCAAGTAAACTTTTTGGTCGAAACATATGAAGCATCCTCCAATAAAGAAAACCAGGTAGTGAAGCAGACAGGCGGTACGGGATATTATTTCAGGGCCTTGATTTACTATCATTTAGTCACTCGCTGGGGGGAGCTCCTATCTTACGTAAACGTACCTATAACGTTGTGCCCATCTCTCCCGAAACTGAAGTATGGAGTTTTATAAAAGAAGACTTGACGAAAGCGGAAGGATTATTACCTGAATTTACAGACCGTTTTTATGTATCTCTTAGCGCTTGTGATGCACTAAATGCCAAAGTATGCCTGTCTTTGAAAGACTATACAAACGCAGCCGCCTATGCCGACAAGGTAATTGCCAAATCTAATTTTGCATTGAGTGCTACCTCGACCGAGTATGCCAATGCCTTTGTCTCCAACAGCAGTAGTAAAGAACTGGTCTTTGCGCTAGCCAACAAGCGCAGCACAAGTCTGCTGCTATTCTACCAAACGGTGAACGATATCGACCCCACCTGGGATTATTCTCCCTCTACTGACTGTTACGGACATCTCTACGATGATACAACCGTCAAGAAACAAGATATACGTGCAAAAGCCGTGTTTGGTGCGGATAATAGTCGCATTATCAAATTCCCGAATGGAAGTACCGGGCAGTTTGTCACCAATGAACAGCCGTCACAAACCCCGATTGTAGTTACCCGCGTGGCAGAGATGTATCTAATTAAAGCAGAAGCACTGGGAGCTACCAACGGACTGTCTACGCTGAAAGAGTTTATGAACAAACGCTACGCTTCCGTTTCGCTACCCTCAAGCATGACTGATACTGAATTCCAGAACCAAATACTTGATGAACGTCATCGTGAACTGTATGCGGAAGGTCAACGATGGTATGATTTGAAACGAACCAACCGGCTGGACTTGTTTACTTCCTTGAACGGCAGAAACTACTTGATGTATTATCCGGTGCCCCAGTCGGAACGCGACTTGGCGGGAGAAGAAAACTATCCTCAAAATCCAGGTTATTAATTATCTTAGAAAGAACAGAGTATGAAGAATATAAAGATATTTGCAACATTTTTCATCTGCCTGCTGGTACTTTCGGCATGTTCGGATGATTGGAAAGAAAATGCGCTGACAGCTAAATTTGCTTTTGACAAGACGACTTATTATGTAGGCGAAGAAGTCAGTGTTACGAATCAAACGATGGGCGGGGAAGGCAACTATACCTGCCAATGGGATTTAGGGGACGGAAAAACTTCGACCGAGATTGCCCCGAAAGTAATTTATGAAACGAATGGTGCTTATACAGTGACTTTGCACGTAAAAGATGGCAAAGGAAATTACGCAATGGCTCATAAATTGCTGACGATTGAAGCAGAACCTCTGCCCGAAGTCGGGAATGTGAAATTGAAGTGGGTAGGTGCCCATGTACTGGGAGAAATACGTTCCACGGCTCCGGCAGTCAGTGATGATAATAATGTGTATATGACTTCCAATGACCATTATTTACGTAAATTCTCTGCTGCGACGGGCGAACAGCTTTGGGAATTCGATTTGTGGACTTCCGCTGATGGCGATTTTCCGTCCGGCAATACGCATACAACTCCAAGCATTGACGCGGATGGTACTGTCTACGTAGGGACTGGCGATACCAGTGGTAAAGTAGGTCGTGTATATGCCATTAATTCCGATGGAACGAAAAAATGGGTAGTTGCCGGAGATGCCGAAAAAGGATTTTGGAATAAAGGACAGGCTTCCACGCCCCGTATCAATTACCTGACCTGTGCGATTGGAGAAAACCACATCTATATGGGTAATGGCGGCTCTACCGGTTCGGTGCTTGCCGTTGATAAGAACACCGGCTACAGAGTGGGTTATGTGGCAAATGCGGACAATTCGGGAGGTCCTTCGGGCGGAGTGGCTGCCGGAATTGCATTGGCGAACAATACTTTGATTTGGTCAGGTGGAAAGAATGGATTATTTGGTGCTTCGGCATCTGCCTTGAATACAGGCGGTAATGTGATGTGGGCATGGCAGGTATATAGTTCGGGGAATGACAAACCTTCGGAAAACATGAATGGTTCCGTAGCGGTGGATGGAGCCGGTACAATTTATGGGATTGCCACATTCGCGGGAATAGGAAGCAGTGCTTTTGCTATGGGAAGCGACGGAGTCGAAAAATGGCGTACCCCGTTGGGAAATGTAGGAACACTGGATCAGGGTGGTGTTGTGATAGGTTTGGACGGAAGCATCATTGTAACAGTAAAACGTGCTCCGGGCGAAGCTACGGGAGGAATTGTTTCTTTATCTCCTAATGGAGTCATCCAATGGCATTACGGTGTGCCGGAAGATGTCAGCGGATGCGCGGCAATCGATCAGGTAGGGAATATTCATTTTGGAACCCAATCCGGTAATTATTATATCATTAAACCCGAAGCATCGGAAGAACAGCTAATCCTGAAAAAAGATCTGGCCGCACTGATTAATGAAAGTGATTCCCCTTTGAAGGACAACTGGGAAGCTGGTATCGGAAAGATATGGAGTTCACCGACAATCGGTCCGGACGGCACTATTTATATTGGTGTCACGAATACCGTAGATCCGTCAAAGAGTGTTTTGGTAGCTTTGGAAGATGAAGGTATTACCGGATGTGCAGCTTCCGCATGGCCGATGAAAGGGAAAGACAGCCGCCATTCCAGTGCACAGTTGGGCGGTTCGGGTGAAAATCCGGGTGGTGATCCTGGAGGACAACTACCCATCACAGGCAATCTGAAGGCCGATTTAAAGAAATTATTTGAGGACAGCTCGTATAAAGTCTGGCTTTGTGCCCATCGGGCGAATACGCAGAAGGGCATAGCCAACGGCATACCGGAGAATTCGTTGCCTTCTATAGAATATGCCATCAACGCCGGAGTAGAGATGATCGAACTGGATGCACGCCCCACATCGGACGGGATATTGGTACTGATGCACGATAATACCATCGACAGAACCACCAACGGAAGCGGTACAGTAGGAAATTATACCTATCAGCAACTACAACAGTTCTATCTCAAAGATGCAGCAGGCAATCTGACGGGAGAACGGATTCCAACTTTAGAAGATGCATTGAAAAAGGGGAAAGGAAAGGTATATTTCAATTTGGATATTGTCAACAAAAACGTTGCCGTAGCTACAATGGTGTCATTACTTAAAAAGTTGGACATGGAAAGTGAAGTGCTGTTGTATGTTTCCAATAATCGCAATTATGCGTATGATTTAAAAGCGGCAAACGGCAGTCTGTTACTGCATCCGATGGCAAAAGCGGCCGATGATATTACTTACTTTGCTTCTTCCTATACGGACAATGTACAGATGATGCAACTATCTACATCAGATGCTCTTTCGGGCGCAATGACCGAAGACATTAAATCTAAAGGCTGGCTTATTTTCTCCAATATTGTAGGGGCGAATGATACGAATATGCTTTCAGAGAACTATTCGGGTCTTGTAGGTATGATAAATAAACGCATTAATATCGTACAAACCGATTATGCCGAATTGGTAGCCAAGTATTTAAAATCCAAAGATTATAGATAACAAGAATGAATATGAAGAAATATATAATCATAGCAATTGTTCTGCTGTTTCCTCTCTGCCTGTTTGCTGATGAACCGGTAAAGGCAATTTACGCAAAGATAACGGATCCCGATAATAAGGAAATCACTGTCGTAGCCCATCGGGCGGACTGGCGTTTTGCACCTGAAAATTCGCTGGCAGCGATTGAAAGCTCTATCCGGTTGGGAGCCGACGTGGTAGAACTGGACATTCAGAAAACCAAAGACGGACAGTTGATCCTTATGCATGATAAGACGTTGGACAGAACGACAACAGGAAAGGGCAAGATTGCCGAATGGACACTGGACTCCATCCGGACTCTCCGCCTGAAGAATGGCGCCGCATTGAAAACCAAACACTATGTGCCTACATTGGAAGAGGCATTATTGACGGCAAAAGGGCGTGTGATGGTAAATTTGGATAAGGCATATCCGATATTTGACGAGATTTTTCCCATCTTGGAGAAAACCGGAACCGTCGGGCAGATCATTATGAAAGGCTCCAAACCCGTCACGGAAGTAAAGAAGGATTTGGGTAAATATTTAGACCGGATTATATATATGCCTATCGTGCATTTGGACAGACCGGGAGCTATGCAGCAAATAGATGATTTTATGAAAGAACTTCATCCTGTAGCTTTTGAACTACTGTTCGAATCGGATACTTGCCGACTCCCCAAACAGGTGCGAGCTAAACTCGAAAGAAAAAGTAAAATCTGGTATAATACCCTTTGGGATACAATGGCAGGCGGGCATGACGATGATAAATCGTTGGAAAACCCGGATGAAGGCTATGGATATTTGATAGACACACTTGGCGCAACCATCATTCAGACCGATCGTACCGCCTATTTATTGGAATATTTGCAAGCCCGTAAGAAACGTAATGAGCATAAGGCAGATGCATTTCATTAATATGTAAATTCCGTTTATGGCGTTTAAAATATTGGATTTTTATAGAATCTCTCCTCCGGCAGCCGGAGGAGAGACTGATTCCGAACGTTCTTCACGCTTCAAGCGTATCCGTTGGGCAACGTTCTTGTCGGCTACTACCGGATATGGTATTTATTATGTTTGCCGTCTTAGTATGAACGTGGTGCGCAAGCCGATTGTAGAGGAGGGAGTATTCTCCGAAACTCAATTGGGAATCATAGGCTCCTGCCTGTTCTTCGTGTATGCATTGGGTAAGCTGACGAATGGATTTCTTGCCGACCGTAGTAATGTACGGCGTTTTATGTCTACCGGTTTATTGTGTTCCGCTTTGATAAACCTATGTTTGGGTTTCACCAGTTCATTTTATGCGTTTGTCATACTTTGGGGGCTAAATGGCTGGTTTCAGTCAATGGGAGCAGCGTCCGGTGTGGTTTCGCTGACCCGGTGGTATAGCAGTAAGGAGCGAGGCACTTTCTATGGCTTTTGGTCTGCCAGCCATAATTTAGGCGAAGCATTGACGTTTATTTCCATAGCATTGCTGGTCAGTTGGATGGGATGGAGATATGGAATGATTGGAGCCGGAGTAATTGGTATCTTGGGATTCCTGATGATGCTTGTCTTTATGCGTGATACGCCACAGAGTCAGGGATTCTTGTTGGACAAAAATTCTTCTTCCACAGACTCTCGTTCTTCATCCGGCAAACAGACAGAAGATTTCAACAAAGCTCAAAAAGCAGTCTTGAAGAATCCTGCAATTTGGATTTTGGCTTTGTCCAGCGCATTTATGTATATCAGTCGTTATGCTGTGAACAGTTGGGGTGTTTTCTATCTGGAAGCTCAAAAGGGATACTCTACATTGGATGCAAGTCTCATCATATCTATCAGTTCCATCTGTGGAATTGTCGGTACAGTATTTTCCGGTATCATTTCCGACAGGTTCTTTTCTGGTAGCCGTAATGTCCCCGCACTGATATTCGGATTGATGAATGTTTCCGCTCTTTGTCTGTTCCTATTGGTTCCGGGCGTACACTTCTGGGTAGATGTACTTGCCATGGTCTTTTTCGGGTTGGGAATCGGAGTTCTCATTTGTTTTCTGGGTGGCCTGATGGCTGTCGATATTGCTCCCCGCAATGCGTCGGGCGCAGCATTGGGAGTGGTGGGTATTGCCAGTTATATTGGAGCCGGTTTGCAGGATGTGATGAGTGGTGTTTTGATAGAGGGTCAGAAGACGGTTCAGAACGGAGTCGATGTTTATGATTTCACATACATCAATTGGTTCTGGATTGGTGCGGCTCTGCTGTCGGTACTCTTTGCATTATTGGTTTGGAATGTAAAATCAAAAGAGATGTGAGTACATTAGGTTAGAAATAGAGTCTTTGTTTTCTAGGCATTAGTCGCCATTTTAGGTGAGAGGTATTGTTCCTCTCACCGGAATGGCTTTTTGTTTAATAATTTTAAAAGGACTGTTTTATGGAAAATTCATTCAATGATGAATTATTTTGTTCGTTGAAAAACGAACTTCGTGAAGTAAATGCACAAATAGATGTGCATAGTGAACAACTGATGAACCTGTTTGACCAAAAAAAAGAATCATTGGTCAACTGGCTCGGGAAGTAAAGTCGCAGACGCCTGCTATTATAGAATATCGGGGAAATCCAAAACGGTATATCTCTGTTATTCTAAATGCCATTGACCACGGTCGTCTCACTTATGACGGGGCTTCTAATAGTGAACAAACCATTCGCTCTTTGGCAACTCTGATTGATGTGATAAGTCCGAAAACGGGCAAGGCACTTAGCGTGGAAACACTGATGTCTTATGAGAAGAAGGGACACACCGGAGACTTCACAGATTATCGTGAAGGAGATTTCGACGAACTTGAATAGAATAGTGAGTTGATTTAAAAACGTGGCGGGAAATTAGAAAAAGACGGTTGTGTTTTTCTGATTTCCTGCTGTCTTTTTTTTACAAATGAAAAAGTGTGAGGGATGTGAGGGAGAAATTACAACTTTTTACTCTTCTATTCTTTAATTCTATTATCTATATATTCAAATAAAAAAATACGAATGTTGAAAATCCTCCTTCACATCCCTCACACTTTTGTAGTAAATAGAATGAAAAATAGATAAAAAAGAGACTCTTGTGTTGTATAGTTGAACAACATTTCGTGTATTTGCAGTATGGAAAAGAACCGTAAGATCCGTACATACGGAGGTTACTTTGAGGCTTTCATGGAGACTTTAACCGAAAAGGAACAGGATAAATTCAGTATGGATTACTCTTGTTGAAAACACAAGAAAGACTCTCCGCCAAATTTGTGAAATTTATTCGGGAGGGGATCTTTGAACTCCGCACTGAATATAATAGTAATATATATCGAGTATTTTTCATTTTTGATGATGGCAATATTGTAGTATTGTTTAATGGTTTTCAAAAAAAGACTGCAAAGACACCGGATATTGAAATTGAAAGAGCATTAAAAATAAAGGAGGAGTATTATGCAGATAAACAATCATCAGCTAGTAGATTATGATGTAGTTCTTGATGCAAAATTTGGAGCAGAAGGAACTCCGGAACGTGCCGAAGCAGAAGAAAAGGCCTATGCTTTTTATACCGGACAGATCATTGAGGATGCACGGAAGAAGGCTAAAATCACCCAGGCTGAATTAGCCCGACGTATTGGTTCTGACCGCTCTTATATATCAAGAGTGGAAAGTGGTCAGACTGAACCTAAGGTATCTACTTTCTATCGGATAATGAATGCTTTGGGTTGTAGAATCGAATTTTCGATGAATTTATAGAAACAAAAAGAGCCTGACAAGCCCTAAAAACTAAAAAATCACCCGCACTACAATCATTTGTAATGCGGGTGAACGGAGAATGTAATTTAAACTGTGTCAGGAAAGAAAAAAGAATTAACTTTGCTAACACAGTTTTTTTTATGAACGAAGAATTTGATTTTGAAAGTATTAAGAACAAGGCTCTCGAACAACTTAAATCGGGTAAATCCTTGTTAGGTAAAGATGGTGCTTTTGCTCCTCTTTTAGAAAGTATTCTTAACGCCGCCTTGGAAGGTGAGATGGATGCGCATCTTAGTCCAACAGAGCGTGAAGAGGGTAATCGCCGTAATGGCAGGATGCATAAGCAGGTTCAAACTCCCTTAGGGGAGGTTACTGTTTCCACTCCCCGTGATCGTAATTCCAGCTTTGATCCTCAGTTTATAAAGAAGCGTGAAACGGTTCTTGCGGAGAGCGTTTCTGATCGTATTATCGGTTTGTATGCTTTGGGTAACAGTACGCGTCAAATCAGTGATTGGATGGAGGAAAACTTAGGTAATCGTGTATCTGCCGATACAATCAGTTCAATCACCGATCGTGTACTTCCGGAAATAAAGGCTTGGAAGTCTCGCAGTCTTGATTCTGTTTACCCCATTGTTTTCATGGATGCTATTCATTATAAAGTAATGGATGATCGCGGTCAGTCTGTCAGCCGCGCTATCTATAATGTTTTGGGAATAGACTCGGAAGGTCATAAAGAACTTTTAGGGATGTATATTGCTCATAGCGAAGGCGCTAATTTTTGGTTGTCCGTCCTTACGGATCTTCAGAATCGTGGTGTGAAGGATATTCTGATAGCTTGTGTAGATGGCCTGAAAGGTTTTCCTGATGCTATTGCGAGTGTTTATCCTGATACTACTGTCCAACTTTGTATTGTCCACCAAATTCGCAACTCCATCAAATACGTAGCCAGCAAGAATCAAAAGGAATTTATGAAAGACCTTAAACTTGTTTACAAAGCTGTAAGCAAAGAAACAGCTGAAATGGAACTGGATAATTTGGATAAGAAATGGGGAAAACTTTATCCTATTGTGATAAAATCATGGAGGGATAATTGGGAACGGCTATCTGCGTATTTCCAATTTACTCAAGGTATTAGAACACTTATCTACACTACTAATACTGTTGAAGGATATCATCGGCAGATTCGTAAGGTTACCAAAAACAAGGGCATATTCCCTACGGATACAGCCCTTGAAAAATTGGTTTATCTTGCTTACCGGAACGTACGTAAAAAGTGGACTATGCCTATTGCTAATTGGGCTATAATTGCACAACAATTAGCAATTAAATTTGGAGAACGATTGATTTTAATCTAATTTTGTCGCTCGTCGGGACGGGTGGTCCCGCCCCTTGCCGCTGGGCGTTCCCCGACCGAAGAGATTTTAGAGAAAAGAAGGCTTGACACAGTTTATTTTACGCTCCCGGTGAACGATTTTAAAAGGGCGTTATTAGACAGCCCCTTTTATGCTAACTCTGTCTTTTTATCCGTGTAGCCTGTTCTGTTTGACTTTACTTGTTCCGTATCAATGATATATACGGCATATCTTCTCCCGTTTCTTCCCCTTTTAAACTCAAAATTATACTTTGCCATTATTTTGCCAATCTGAATTTTCGACCCGGTGGAATATTGATAACCGGTACGTTCACGAATTAACTCGGCAATCTCACTGACAGTGAGGTAAAGTACCTTATCAAACCGTTCCGGTTTGCGAACGTGTGTGAGTACCAATTCCTCTTCCGGTGAATGGAATACGAAATCCTCGTTATTCGCCTCAATCCGTTGATTTTCCTCTTGCGTGAACCAATACTGATAGCCCGGCTTATGGAGCAGATACTTTATCTGCGCATACAACTGTGTATAATTGATTTCGATAAACTTGATAGAATCGGCATGAAAACACAGGAAACGATGATTACCTGTGGTATCGTGCAGTACTTTCTGATAGTTGCACGTTCCGGCAAAAGAAGCGGTGTGAGGGAAATTCTGCGAACGGCGCGCATACGGCAGACGGATACTAATCACTTTACGGGTGACCAAATCCTTTAACGTGTTCAGGTCGCGCCCGCTCATTCCCTCGAATTCGTCGAGGTTGATAAGCATTGCTTGCGCTATTTTTGCCAAATCATCTTTATTATTCGGGTTGATAAGGCCGGTAGAGAGATAAGCGTGCAGTTCGGGGGGCAGCAGATTATTGATAAATGTTGTTTTTCCGATATTCTGTATCTCGCTGCATAGTAAAAGCACCGTGTGGTTTACGATTTCATCTTGGGTGGCGGCAGCACACATACCTACCAGATAACGCTCCAGAAACTCTGTCCAAAAGTTCTGATGATTGGTGCGGACACTATTGGCCAAAATACGGATATAATCCGTCCCGTCCCATTCGGGCAATGAATCAAAATACTCGCGGATGGGGTGATAACTTACACTGAAATCAGAGTAAATTAAATTTTGAATCATTTTCACGTTGCAGGTGTAACCTGGTTCGTTTATCTCCGCCCAAATACTGTTCTCCACCATATCATCCAGGATGTGAAAAAGCTCCGGTTGTTCCGTGTCGGAAACCTTTCGGCGATATTCCATGATGTGAAGTAATTCGTTATAACGGGTTTCGTAAAATTCGCTGATATGTTGTTCTATTTGCAGAATCCGTTTTTGCGTAGTATTCAACTTGCGCGTGTTGAACTCTTCTGTATATGTAAAAGCACTGGCAATCAACGAATCCATTTCGTTTGCAGGGAGGTCGGTAAACTGGCTTTTGATAAATGCCGTCGCTTCTTCTTCGGGGATGCCGTGCCGGTTGTATGTACAAGCAAGACGATGCAGGTAATTGTTCTGGTTTCCGATGACGTATTTTTCGGATTTATTATGATAATAATTCAGAGTCACCATTAACGCGGCGTGCGAAGAATGATAGTTGAGTGCTGTTTCTTCACTCACCGGGTGACTGCCTTGTGTTGTTTCCTGTTTTTTCTTTTCGGATACTTTCCTCTTCTTTTGCGATTTGTAAAACATAGGCGGCTGATCTACCATAATGCAACTAGTTTGGGAGTGTGCTATGAGGATGGTCTGGATGAGAACGGAAAGGCGGTGGACACGCGTACTCCCTGCCAGAAAGAGGCTTTGCACTCTTTGGTACACGAATTGTTGTAGCGTTATCCCGAAGCGAAAGTAGTGGGGCATCGGGACTTGAGCCCGGGCACCAATTACAACGGAATCATCGACCCGTGGGAACGGATCAAAAAATGTCCCTGTTTCGAAGTGAAAGCCGAAATGATTTGAGAATTAACTATGCAGCGTGACAGTGCGCAGCCAACTCTCAACTGTCAACTCTCAACTAATTAACTACTACCGTAGCGAAGTACTCTTTAAATACCTTCGCAGCTTTTTCAAGTTGTTCGGGGGTATTTTCTTTTACGTCTTTCAGCTTGTATTCCTGCTCCATCGCTTCCATACTTATGTACGCCTAATGTGTGATAAGGCAGGATTTCCACTCGTTGCACCATCTTATATTTTCCCAGAGCCTCTCCTAAACGGCGGATGTCTTCCTCGAAATCGCTGTAGCCGGGCACTAATACATAACGCAGCCAGAAAGGTTTCTCGTTTTCTTCCAGCCATGCTGCCGTGCGGATGGTTTGCTCGTTGCTTCTTCCGGTCAGTGCCTGATGGCGTGCAGGATTGAATTCTTTAATATCTAGCAATACAAGATCGGTCAGACGGAAAAGCTCTTCTACATCTTCGTTCCAAATGCCGCCGTTGCTGTCTATGCACACATGAATTCCTTTCTCTTTCAGCTCACGAACCAGTGGGACGAGTGCCTTTGCCTGAAACGTCGGTTCTCCTCCGGAGAAAGTAACTCCTCCACGCTTTCCGAAGAAAGGACGCTGGCTCATTGCCATGCGGACAATCTCTGCCGGTGGGGTAGGCGTGCCGCCTTTGCCGGCTATCGTGTCGGGATTGGCGCAATACAGGCAACGGAAGTTGCAACCTTGAAGAAAAACGACGAGCCGTAAGCCCGGCCCGTCGAATGTTCCCATACTTTCGTATGAATGTACGTTTATCGTCATATAGAGTAAATAGATTGTTACATACGTTCGTGGAAGCTACGGCTGATAACCTCCAATTGATGTTCGCGGCTCAACTTCACGAAGTTTACGGCATAACCGGAAACACGGATGGTAAGCTGCGGGTATTTTTCCGGATGTTCCATGGCATCATACAGCATATCACGGTTCAGAACGTTTACATTCAGGTGGTGAGCACCTTTGGTGAAGTAACCGTCCATCATGGTAACCAGATTCTCGATGCGATCTTCCGCAGTAGCTCCCAGTGATTTAGGAACGATAGAGAAAGTGTTACTGATACCGTCCTGTGAATCGCGGTAACGTAATTTTGCTACGGAACTCAAGGAAGCGATGGCACCGTTCTTGTCGCGTCCGTGCATCGGGTTGGCTCCCGGAGCAAAAGCGACGCCTTTGGCACGTCCGTCGGGAGTAGCACCTGTCTTCTTGCCATACATCACGTTGGAAGTGATAGTCAGCAATGAAAGAGTCGGACGGGCATTCTTGTAAACCGGAAGTTTCTTCAGTTCTTCGCTGAAGAAATATACCAGGTCAACACCCAGATGGTCTACCTTGTCGTTGTCATTACCGAAGCAAGGGAATTTGCCTTCGATGTCGAAGCCTTCAGTGAGACCGATGTCGTTGCGACGTGCGGTTACTTTGGCATATTTGATGGCCGACAGTGAATCGAGTGCGATAGAAAGTCCGGCTACACCGTAAGCAAGATTAATGCGTGGGTTGGTATCTACAAGTGCCATTTGGGCTTTCTCGTAGTAATACTTATCATGCATATAATGGATGATGTTCATCGCTTCGTTGTAAACACGGGCGATTTCGGTCAATACTTTCTTGTAGTTGTCCATTACTTCCTCAAATTTCAGCGTATCACTGGTCAATACGGGAATGTTTTTCACCATAACTGTACCGGTGTTTTCACAACGTCCGCCGTTGATGGCGAGCAACAGGGCTTTCGCAAGATTGCAGCGTGCGCCGAAGAACTGGATTTGTTTACCGATTTCCTGGTAAGATACGCAGCAGGCAATTCCATAGTCGTCCGACTGGCGTACTTCGCGCATCAAGTCGTCGTTTTCGTATTGGATGGATGAAGTGTCAATGGAAACTTTAGCACAGAATTCCTTGAATCCTTCCGGCAGTTCCGGGCTCCATAGTACGGTCAGGTTCGGTTCCGGTGAAGGGCCGAGGTTGTACAGTGTTTGCAGGAAGCGGAATGAAGTCTTTGTCACCTTGGTACGTCCGTCGTTGAGGCGTCCGCCCAGAGATTCGGTTACCCATGTCGGGTCACCCGCAAAGATATCGTTGTAGGATTGCATACGCAGGTGGCGCACCATACGCAGTTTGATGACAAACTGGTCGATCAGCTCCTGTGCGAAAGATTCGGTGATGGTTCCTTTGCTCAATTCATATTCCATATAAATGTCGAGGAACGAAGAGACGTTACCCAGTGACATGGCAGCGCCGTCTTGTTCTTTTACGGCAGCAAGGTATGCCATGTAAACCCATTGTACGGCTTCTTGTGCCGTGTAAGCGGGACGGCTCAAATCGAGTCCGTAGTATTCGCCCATTACCTTCATGTCTTTCAACGCCTTGATTTGTTCTGCCACTTCTTCGCGCAGGCGGATACGGGCGTCGGTCATCGGACCGGTGAGGTTGCGTAAGTCTTCTTTTTTGGCTTCAATCAGTCGGTCGATACCATAGAGGGCCATGCGGCGGTAGTCGCCGATGATACGTCCGCGGGCGTAGTTGTCAGGAAGTCCGGTGAGGAATCCCAAAGAACGGAACGAGCGGATTTCTTCGGTATATACGTCGAATACTCCGTCGTTGTGTGTCTTGCGGTAGTGGGTGAAGATATCTTTTACGCGGTCGTCCACCTCTACACCGTTTTCGTGGCAGGCTTTGCTCACTACATTGATACCTCCGAAAGGTTTGATGGCACGTTTCAGAAGCTCGTCTGTCTGTAAGCCGACAATCAGTTCGTTTTCTTTGTCGATGTATCCGGCTTTATGAGAAGTGATGGTTGAGACGGTGACATTATCCAGTGAGCGTACCCCATTATTGGCTCTTTCTTCTGCCAGTGCTTCGAGGCAGCGGTTCCACACGGCTTTTGTGCGTTCAGTAGGTCCTTCGAGGAAAGAAGCATCTCCATAATACGGAGTGATGTTATGACTTACGAAATCTCTGACGTTGATTTCAGTGCTCCAAAGACCGTCTTTAAAGATCTTGTTTAATTCCATAAATGATAAAATTAGAGGTTGTAGTTATCCTTTTCTTTAGAGCGCACAAAGTTACAATGATTTTTCATATAATCGGCATAAATATGCTCTATTTTATGCTTTTCAACATAAAATACCTAGATATTGCTATTCTTTGGAAATGACCTTTCCCCGACTGTACGAAACGATTGTTTCCGGTCTACATAAAAGTGATATGTTTCATCAGTATGGAGGTGATTTGCCCTTTCAGTTGATTGGCATTGATGGGCTTGGGCATATAAGCGTCAAATCCGTTTTCCATCACTCTCTGCTCGTCCGAAGCATAGGCAAAGGCGGTGACGGCTATGATGGGAACCCGTTTGGAGTATTTCCGTATCTCTTTGGTTGCCTCGTATCCATCCAT
Source organism: Bacteroides sp. BFG-637 (assembly GCF_024793605.1). NCBI lineage: Bacteria > Pseudomonadati > Bacteroidota > Bacteroidia > Bacteroidales > Bacteroidaceae > Bacteroides > Bacteroides sp. BFG-637. The sequence continues at coordinate 3,927,901 of NZ_JANUPD010000002.1, forward strand.
CACGGGCATGTTGATATCCATCAGGATGAGCTGCGGGTTATGTTCTCTAAATAGGCTTACTGCTTCCTCTCCATTCCAGGCATGTAGTAAATTGTAGTCCTTTTTAAGAATGGATTCTATCAGACGGTAATTACTTCCATGGTCTTCCGCCACCAGGATCGTGATTTTTTGCTTCTTTATCTTTACCGGTTCTGTTGTTACTTCCTGCTGCGGAGCTTCGAGCGCGGGACGGTAGGGGAGGGTGAACCAAAAAGTGGAACCCTCTCCGGGGGGTTGAGCATACACTGATTTCACCTCCCATTTGCTGAACAAGAGTTTGGCAAATCGAAAGTCCCAGTCCTGTTCCTTGTGCGAAAGTGTTCAGTTTGACAAAGCGTCCGAATACACTTTCTTGCTTGTCTTCCGAAATGCCGCAGCCGGTATCAGTCACATAGAAATAGAGCTGTTTGTTATCACGTATTTGGTAGCCTATACGAATGTTACCTGTTTCTGTAAATTTGATGGCGTTTGTTACCAGATTAATGATAATCTGTGAAATGCGGTTGCGTTCGGCATGAATATAACATTCCGGTAACGGAGTTTCGAGAGTGAGTGTGACTTGTTTGTCGGGGGACAGTTTCAGGCGTAATGAACTTTCCAGCTCGGTCATTACACCATTCAGTTCAAAGTCTGTGTAGGCAAACTCCATGGTACCGGCTTCAATCTTTGAGAGATCAAGGATGTCACTGATAAGTTGTAAAAGCAGGGTATTGTTATTTTCGATGATGCTGACATATTCCCGTTTCTCTTCTTCTTCCTCGGTGGAAGCCAGTATTCCGGAGAAACCGACAATTGCATTGAGCGGTGTGCGGATCTCGTGGCTCATGTTGGCAAGGAAAGCCGATTTGAGTCGATTGGACTCTTCCGCGCGGTTTTTAGCGGAAATCAAATCGTTTTCCATGCTCTTCCGGTCGGTAATGGTCAGCGAGGAACCTACTAAAGTGAGTGGCTGTCCGTTTTCGTCATAACTTTCTACAGCTACCTGTGCCTCTATCCAGTCAGTATGGTTCACACCGTCCACTTCTTTGATGATACGGTATTCCACCTTTGCTTTTCTAGTATGTTTGGTGATTAGGCTTGCATAGGCTTCTTTTACCTTGGGAAGGTCTTCTTTATGTATTTTTGTAAAATACTGTTCGTCGGATATATAAAGCTGTTCATCACTTATTTCTGTATTCTCATTGCCGGTGACGGCGGTTCTGTTTACATCATACTGTATGGTATGTGTCTTTAAATCCCATTTCCAGGGGATGATATTGGCAATATCGAGTGCCATGGATAACTTGTGGTTGATAGAACGCATTTGCATCTGGGCATGGTGCAACTCTGTGCTGTCCATACAGAATATATGCATGAATCGTCCGTCGTCACTGGCATTTACTACTATGTCATAAAAAGTGTCGATCTCTTTATAATAGTAGGAAAAAGTGATGGAACGTTTTTCTGCTAGGGAGATATTCATGAAATGTAGAAACTGCGGCAGTGATTCCGGAAATATTTCGCTTCCCCGCTTACCGATAACTTTCTGTTTTTCGAAAAATCTCTTCTCGAAATGTTGGTTTACGTCTATATATATTGTGTCTACAATCCGTCCGTCCTCATCTTTTATAAGTTCTTCCGCCATGTAAAGAATTGGCATACTATTGATAATGTTATAATACTTGCCAGTACTTTCTAATGCTTTGTGCTGGACACGCTTCATTCTTTCGAGTGTGCGTACTCGGTAATATTGGAAGCCTAACAGCAGCAGAATGAACAGGCAGCTTGTTCCGATGATCGCATATTCGTATTTCTCCCACAAAGTGGGAGGTGCATCATAGAAAATTGTATTTTGGGGACAATTTTTTGGATCGAGTTTGCGGTGGAGTAATGACTGATAATTGAATACGGGAGTAGCATTTCCGGCATTATAGATAGGGATATAACGGGGTTGTTTTCCGTGGATAATCTCTTTGATGGTGGTTAACATCCGGTTAATATACTCTTTTTCATCATAGATATAGCCACCGATAATTCCTCCTTCTTCCTGAATACCTACTCTTCTGAATGAAAAAAGAGGTACGGATGAAGTGGCGATAATACGATGGGAGTTACTAGTCATTACAAGATTTTCTTCATAGTCTTTTTTTCGTAACCAGGAAGAAAACAAAAATCCGGTAGTGAGAGGATTCTGTTTGCGGAGAATGGTGAAAAGACTGTCGGTAGAGGTGTTTTCTGCAGAAATAAACTGATATTCCAAGTCCGGATGCTTCTTCCTGATCGTTGCGGAAAGGTCATAATCGTTCTGCTGGCATGTGTATGTACCATCACCGATATAAATGACTTTATTCATTTGCGGAATGAGCTGCTTCATGAGTTGCAGATTCTCTTCGATATACAGATTGGCGTACAACATGGTCAAGTTCATCGTCTTTTGTAGGTCGCTGATAGGTATACGCTGTTGCGGAGCCAGTGCATGAGCCTGAATGATAAGGCTGTCCGGACCTGTATAATCCCGCTCGCCACATAGCAACATAGGAATGTCCGGCCATATCTTATTGAGGTTGTCGCAGAAAACGAAACTGGCATTCCCCACAAATACCACCATTTTGGGAGGAGACGAAGGTAACATCTCGCAGATACTTGCTTCGAATTTATCCACCTCTTTGGCGTTTTGCAATGCGAACATATTCAGATATATAGTATATGCTCCTATGGTGCTGTCTTGTGAAGCCATGGTGACAATCGGAGTGATGAAGCTGTTGCTCCAGGGATTGGAGTCTGCATAAGCGCTGATGACCAGAATCTGGTCGAGGTCTTTTTTAGGGGTACTACCTACTGATAGAAGAGTGTGTGTGAGTAGGCATAAAAAAATAATACTAGTCTTAAATATACTTCCCATACTGCTTTTTCGCTTATTGTTTATTTTGTTGTGAAAACGAGGCGAAGATATGCATAAAATGTAAATATGCAAAGGAAAATGAGAATTAATTAGTAACGGACTATAGAGTTGTTTTGCCAGCTTTATTTTCTGCCCTGATTTTATTTTTCGTAAATTTTGTCCTAAAAATATTTGCGTATCAAAAAAAGAGTTGTACCTTTGCACCGCTTTTAACGAAAAGCACTTCTGATAAAGAGGTTTTGGAGAGGTGGCAGAGTGGTCGATTGCGGCGGTCTTGAAAACCGTTGTACTGCGAGGTACCCGGGGTTCGAATCCCTGTCTCTCCGCAATAAACGCTGAAAATCAGCAAATTATAAAACAAACACCCAGTTTTATACCCAAGAATGTAAAGTTGGGTGTTTTTATTTTATTTAAGACGAATCATATTCGCTCGGAAAATAATTTGATAAAAAACAGAACAAACGAAAAAAACAACCAATTCATTTTCCGTAAGATTTCGTATCTTTGCAGTAAATAATAAATCAGGGTCTGTCATGATAATATATAATGTTTAAAAATCGTAGTATGAAAAAAAGTAGAAGAAAACGCCTTGTAATTTTGTGTATAGCTTTAGTTTGTATCATAGTTTTAGTTTTTTTATTGTTCTCTAAATCAACTTCTAATAATAGTACAAATCCACCTTTGACAGATGTTTTGACTGATAGCATTTCTCGGATAGTATCAGCTTGTCCTGGTGAAATTGGAGTGGCAATTATTATTAATAACACAGATACAGTTAAAGTTAATGATAAGAGTGTATATCCTATGATGAGTGTATTTAAGGTTCATCAGGCATTAGCTCTTTGCAATGATTTTGATAACAAAGGGATTTCACTTGATACCTTAGTAAAGATAGATAGGAATAGACTTGATTCAAAGACTTGGAGTCCTATGATGAAAGATTATTCCGAGTTGGTTATATCATTAACCGTGAGAGATTTACTTCGTTATACTATTGCTCAAAGTGATAATAATGCAAGCAATCTGATGTTTAAAGATATGGTCAATGTTGCTCAAACTGACAGTTTTATAGCCACACTTATTCCTCGTTCAAGTTTTCAGATAGCTTATACAGAAGAGGAAATGTCGGCTGACCACGATAGGGCTTACTTTAATTATACATCTCCTCTTGGTGCCGCAATGTTGATGAACCGTTTGTTTACCGAAAGTATTGTCAGTGGTGAGAAGCAAAGTTTCATTAAGAATACATTAAAAGAATGTGTGACAGGTACAGATAGAATAGTCGCTCCGCTTCTTGATAAAGAAAGGGTTTCTATTGCACATAAGACGGGTTCTGGTTGTGTCAATGAAAATGGTATTCTTGCAGCTCACAATGATGTTGCCTATATATGCCTGCCTAATAATGTCTGCTATACTTTAGCGATATTTGTTAAGGATTTCAAGGGTAATGAATCACAAGCATCACAATATGTTGCGCATATATCAGAGGTCGTATATTCTTTATTAATACAAAATTCGGCAATTCCTTAAGTTGCGTTTACTTTGAAGCTTCAATGGTAAACATTATATAATTTATACAATATAAAAGCACTTCGTAACTATCAGAGTGCTTTTATATTGTCTTTTTTTCTATTATAACTTGAATCCTCTACTTTTTCTTGGTTCTTCCGTTGGTTGTCGCAAACCTTGCCGAAGTTTCTCCCATTGCTCTTTGAACCATTCGCTTATCGGTTGCCTGTTTATGGTCAGTACAAGTTTGCTATCATCGGTCGGATTCTTCTCCACCTTGAAGATGTTGTTTTTGATTTCAAACTTTCTTCTATGTTCCTCGGAATAAATCTTGCCATTACATTGGATAGCTTCTTTCCTTGTCAAAAGACAATCTATCATATCTTTGGTAAATCCAATGACAGCGCAGAGTTTTTCCATTCTCAACATTTCTCTAAGCATCGGAAACCACTTGAATGCCTTTTCAAGCAGAGTGTTCAATCGTGATATTTCCCTGTCTTTGGCTTCAAGTTCTTGGTTGTGTATGCTCTGAAGATTGCGTATCTGTTTGCCATGTCGCTCTTGCATTTCCTGCATTTGGATTTTGAGGGTGTCAATACCTTTGTCTCGTTTGGCAATCTCTTGGTGCAAATCTTCATTAGTTCGCTCCAGCTCTTTCATCTTTCCACTTCCGAAAAGAGAACCAACTCCGCTTGCTATGGCGGTGGCTGCATTGGTGGCTGTTTTCTTTAGCTTGTCAGTGCGTATTTCTGATTTCACCTGTTTCAGTTCCTGTTCAGCAAGACCTATCTGTTCTTCTTTGTGCCGTTTTGCAGCATCCATGCGTTGCAGTTCGGCTCTCTGCTTTTCAATGATGAAATCATTTCGTTCCAAATGTTCCTTTCCGGTCTCGGATTTAGATTGCCCACGTTGCATGGAGAGGATGTCAGATGCCAAAGTCTGCATTTCCATCATATCGTCATCATTGAGCTTTTGGCTCTTGCCCGTGTCGTGGTTCATCCAGTCGAATACGATATGGGCATGATAATTCGGCTTAAACCACTTTTCACCGACTTGGAAACTCTCCCTATCCCCGGTTTTGGGTTGTCCACTAAGCCAGTGTCCCTCGTCCTTATGCAGGAAGATTTGGAGCGGTGTAATACCCCAGCGTCTCTGGCACTCCTCACCAAACTTTCGTACATCTGCCAGTGTTGTATCTGGTCTGATGAGCAATACTCCCTCACGGATTGGAGAACATCCAGCCACTTTTATAATCTTTCCATTCTTTCCCTTGCGCTCACGCTCCTTTTCCTGCATCGCTCGTCCGGTCTTTTCCTTGACCATCCGTTTGATGCTGTCATAGTGCGCCTGCAGGTCAGGACTGCCGAAGCCCGGGTTTATCCACTGCTCGTTATTGGAAGTCAGTTCGGGTACAATGTAGATTCTGGACTCGCCGATATTGCGCATGTACTCGGCAGTTCTCCGGTTATGAGCCCCGCTTGATGTCACTCTGCAGGGTTTGATATGTATGCTTGATTTTGTTGCCATATTCTTAAAATTTGATTTGGATTGTTGATGAAATCTTCTGTTGTCCGCTCATAACCGCACAGGGTTCTTAGGGGTGCAACCCATAAGCGGAGATTGCAAAGAGAGGGGCACTCTTTGCTCGGGGTTCTTAGGGGAGAAACGCCCTGAGTGGGTCATTAGGGCAAAGCCCTAATCCCCCTCGGGAGAGCCCACAACTACGAAAGCGAAGCGTGTAGTTATAGTGGGCTATAACCGAAAGCCGTTTTTCTTTTTCGGTGGTTGGCTGCGCACCCCTTTTGCAGATTGAACTTGCCTGTTTCTTTCAGTCTGTTTCTGTAAGTATTCGTTCAAGTCCTTGCATCCGCTGTATGTCTGCGAAGCGTCACGGATGTATAAGTCCCTGCCGTATTCCTTATAGATTTGCTGCATGGCTTCCATTCCTGCACGGTCATTGTCAAAGAAACAGTGGATGCGCTCATAGCTTCCCAACGGATAGATTGCTTTGGAAACATTGGCTACTGAGTTCAACACCATATAATCTTGCCTGTCCAGTTCGGGATATTTCGGGCAATTCTCCAATCTCAAAGTAAGAAATGAAAGATAGTCCATAAATCCCTCAAACACATAACATGTTTCCCTCGCTGTTCCCGGCTGTTTGATATGAGAAATCTCTTTCGGTGCGATGCATCCCTTGAAATACTGGTTGCGGATTTCATACCCACCCGACACATTGGGAAAGGCGATGGCGAAATACCGTTTGCCATTATGGGTGAAGTGCGCTTCACTGCATTCTCTTTTCGCCATTGCAATGTTTATTCCCCTTTCCTGCAAATAAGCAAGCAGGGCAGGAGAAGAAAGCGGTACAATCTCCAGTTGTTGAAAACTTGGCTCGGAAGATGATTGCTTGCCAAAAGAAAAAGACACGGGGCGAATACGGGGTGTCTGTTCTTCGATTTTTTGCAAGAGGTAAGGCACATGGTCGGAACAATAAAGTTCCTGTGCCAGTGCGATGATATTCCCACCTTTGCCGAGTGCAAAATCATACCATTGGTTACGTTCTGTATTTACCTTGAACGATGCTTCCGTTTCTTCCCTTAGTGGTGACTTATACCACAGGTTTATGCCCTGTTGTTTGACGGGTGAAAATCCTAAACTGTGCAGATAATCCGCTATTTTGATTTGTTTCGCTGTCTGTATATCCATAAGACGATAGGTTTAATGATAGTTGAATTGGTTTATTTTCTCTTTTCGCCCGTACCTCTTTATGAAGTACGGTCTGTATAATCACTTCACTTTATTTTCGTATATATAGAGTACGGTAATAAAGTGAAGCGGTTTTGCCACATTTCGCAACCACTTCGCTTTATCCCTAATATATAGACCCCCGGAATAAAGTGAAGCGATTGCAAGGTGTGGGCTAATAGTGGAAGTCGGGCATGAACGTGTACTTTCTGCCGTTCTCCTGCACTATCATTCGTTTGTTCCGAAGCATGGTGATGAGCGATACCGCCTTTTTGTGGTTCAACTTTACCCCCCACAGACACATAAGTCTTAATTAAGGTGTCCTCCAGTTCCTTGTAGCCATATTCCTCTTTCAGCCCGAAAACTGCTTCCAATGCGATGCGGTGCTGCTGTTCGGTGATATGCCTGTAAGGGTCGAACTTTTCCTCTTCCGGTCTTCCCGGTTTCTTGGTTTCGGGCTTGTAACCCTCCAACAGTTCAGGTATGGCATTGTCATTGATGCGAAATGAAAAAGGCTCGAAGTCCATTGCCCGTATGTGCATGGCTGAAACATTGCTTATATCTCCATTGCTCTTGTCCTTTTCCACAAGAAGGACAGTTTCAGCCTTGTTGTTCAGTTCCGTACCGATATGCCCCCTTGCGTTCTCATCGCCCTTGTTTTGGTGGAGTATCGTGTGGATATGTATCTGCCTGTCGTCCGTCCACTGCATCAGCTTTGATATGATGCGTGTCGATTCACCGGGGCTGTTGATGTCATATACCATGTCACGGATGCCGTCTATGATTACAAGCCCTATGTCAGGCGTATTGTAAATAGCCTGCTCTACAATCCTGATACGCTGTTCGGGCGTGTATTTCCTCAAAGCAAGAAATTCCAGATGCTCATTGTCCCTGTCATCTGGAAGCCCAGCCATCCGTAAAATACGTTTCATGACTTTCAGACAATGATAAGGACTTTGTTCCGTGTCCACATACAGGATTTTCCGTTTCTCTTCGGGTAGTTCCGCCACATATCTTAGCACTGTACCATTCTTCAATGCTGCCGCCACGATAGCCGACACATTGAAAGTCTTTTTGCTTTTGGCTTTGCCGATTGATGCACTGAAATTACCCAGTGTACCAATGACCGAACCTTGCACTTTTAGAATCTCAGGTGCTTTCTCATAGATTTTCGACAGGCTCAGGCGTGAGGCTTGCCAAAGGATTACGGCTTCTTCCGCCGATATTTCTTTTATATCTTTCATATAATCCATAAGTACACCTCCCGTTATTTTCGTCCTCCGGTTTTCTTTCCAGCCAGTTCAAGGGCAAGTTCCGCATCCACGATAATCTTGCGCCCTATTTGCGTAATGGCTTTGTCTATCTTTCCGCTTTTCTTTATACGGTTGGCGGTAGGCAGACTGCACCCGAACAATTTGGCAATGCCAAGTATTCCGTACACATACTTTCTTTCTGTGTCCGTAACGGGCTGTGGCTGCGCTTCCGTTTGGTTGGAAGCGTACTTGCTTAGAAATATGAACTCTTCGCCTGTCATCTGCCAGACGGGTTTTAATAATAACTCTTGAAGATTTGTCATCGTCCAATCTATTTAGTCGTTAAACAATCAGCCCTGCGCACTGGCTGTTATTTCTGTTCTCGAACGATGCAAAATTAGGTATGGCTGTAAGTGGTAAGGATGTGGATAATACAAATGGGATACTGCGCTATCTCATTAAATATCAGACAATAAAAATACCACTCAAAAATTAATTTGAGTGGTAAAAGTGGTAATTTCGTAGAATGTCAGGTTATATCACGAATTATCCGAATATGCTTTCCATTTCCTTTGCGAATTTCTGGTTGCTGTCACTCGGAAAATCGGAAACAGGTTCTTTGTATTTCGACCTGTAATAGCTCTCGTCAATATCCAACAATTTTAATATTTGGCTTCTCCATTCATCCCTGTATTGCTTGGATAGTTTCTCGCTCATCAGGAATATCAGGTAACACACCCGTATCTTTTCCCTTGCCTTGATTTTTAGTTTATTCTTGCAGGGGTACAGGTTTATATTGGCATAGAAATCCGCTATGGTAATGGCTTCGAACTGTTCCCCGACACAGGTTTCATGAATGGGCGAAAGCTGCTTCCATGTCAAAATATTCATGTTGTCCCTCCGGGCTATTCTGTACTTCTTCTTGTTCGTTTTGCTTGACTGGTTCATCCTGCTGTTTTTCTTCCCTATCATTAGGAAGGTACTTTTTTAGGACTTCCATAAAAAGAAGACTTAGGCGGTAAACATTGCCGGAAAGGTTTTCTATATATTGAAAAGCCTCTTTCCTGTCTTGCTTTTGCAGTTCATAAAGTTTATCCAATTCTTTCTTTTCCTTGTCGTATTCAGCCTTGCAGCGTTCATATTCCTTTTCTGCCTGTATTTCTTCTTCGTCCGTATGCTCCCGAAAACCAATGAAATCATATCTGTGGTATGCGTCATTCAAAGGCTCGTGCAACTTGGTGGTAATCTCCAACTGGTCTTTAATTGCAGAATTATGCCTGTCTGCGTAGTGAAAACACACACGCTTTATGACGTCATCATTCAGCGGTTTTGTTTCATAAGCCCGTATATTTTTTTCTATTTCGATTTTCAGACTATTGAGAATCAATGTGTATTGTTCTTTCTGCTTGTCAAGTACCAGTTCAAGGATAGCGGCTTCAAAAGCCTTTGTATCATTGTGCTGCCTGTAAAAGTCGGTGATGAATTTCTGCTTGTCAAAAGAAAAAGCATAATTGGTTACCCAATCATTATATATTCTATTGAGTTCTCCATATTGGGGAATCAGTTTGTTTATTTCTCCTGCCATAGACTTCAATTTTGGGGATTATTGTCCTTGTCAAGGAAAGATGCCAGTTCTTCTTCCACCTCTTCCACACTTGGCAAAGCTGATTTCAAGTTTTCGGGTATAGCCTTGCTCAGTTGATAATCGCTGATGCCTATCGGTTGGTCGTAGCCTGTCAATGCGTATTGTGCTACCACCTCATCTTTTCCTTTGCACAGCAACAGCCCGATAGTCTTGTTGTCATTTTTTCCCCTCAGTTTGTCATCCACCACATTGATGTAGAAATTCAGTTGCCCTGCATACTCCGGTTTGAATGGAGTAGCTTTCAGTTCTACAACAATGTATGCGTGTAGCGGAATAGAATATAGAATCAAGTCGGCAAAGAAATCACTGTTACCTATTTGAAAATGCTTCTGCCGGGCGACAAAGGCAAAACCATTGCCCATTTCCAACAAATAACGGGTAACGTGCTTTACCAGCTGCTCTTCTATGTCCCTTTCGTCTGCCTTTTCTTTCGCTCCAGCCAAATCGAAGATGTACGGGTCTTTCAATAGGTAATTGGCAAGGTCGCTTTGTGGTGCTGGAAGTGTGGCTGTGAAATTGTTTACCTTGTTGTTGTTGATTTGTCTGTTATATAGGTTGTTTTCAATTTGCATTTTCAGCACATTGCTACTCCAGCCCATTTCTACAGCCTGTTTCATATACCAATATCCTATGCCTAACGGTAACGAACCGTTAAGTATGACCATTTGGCTTGCCCAGTTTATTTTGGCAACAGGGGATTTCAGGAAAACTTTTTCTATTTCCCTAATCTCCATCCTGTAAATGGCAGAAACTGTTTTCTCCACATCCTGAATTTGCGCAGGAACTTCCTGCGTAATTTCTAAAGATTGACAATCAGCGGATTGTATTTGCGCAGTAAGTTCCTGCGTAAATTGTCCGTTGTTCAGTTTCAATACTTCATCTGTAACATTCTGTATGCTTGGAACAGACAGCCTTGTGTCTGTATCAATGAAACTTCGTAGCACGTTCAACGGATATGACCGTGCAAATTGGCACATATAAGTAAGGTTACGCTCCGAATAACCTTTCTTTTCGGGGTAATTGAACCGGATAGCCTTTGCCAGTTGCTTGATGATTTTGCTTCCCCAGCCTTGCAAGTTCTGATGATACAGGATATAGTTGCCCATTTTCCAGTAATGGAACAGCATTTGCGCATTGGCTGCGGCAATCAGCCGGACTTGCGCCTGTTCTATTTCCGAACCGACGGCATGAACAAATGCGTCAAAGTCCGTTCTTCCTATATGATATTCTCTGTTATTTTCCATTCTAATGTTTATTGTTGTCGCAAATATAATTCAAATAGCTGATAATCTATGAAACTGATTGATACTTTTATAGTTGGTTAAACTTGTTCATGGCATTTGCCTTAATATCATCCGCTATGTCAATATAGGGTTTCATGGCTTTATAGTCACTGTGCCCCGTCCATTTCATCACGACTTGTGCCGGAATACCGAGAGCCAGCGCATTACAGATGAATGTTCTTCTTCCTGCATGGGTGGTTAATAATGCGTATTTCGGGGTGACTTCATCTATACGTTCATTTCCTTTATAATATGTTTCCCGTACAGGCTCGTTGATTTCAGCCAGTTCCCCCAGTTCTTTCAGATAATCATTCATCTTCTGATTGCTGATAACAGGCAGTGCCATGTGGTTTTCAAAATGGACTTCCTTGTATTTTTCGAGTATGGTTTTACTGTGGTCGTTCAGTTCAATTATCAGGCTGTCTGCCGTTTTGACTGTGGTAACTTCGATGTGGTCGGGTTTCACATCGCTTCTTTTCAGATTACGAACATCTGAATATCGCAGGCTTGTGAAGCAACAGAACAGAAAAACATCCCTGACACGTTCCAGATATTGTTTGTCTTTCGGTATCCGATAATCTTTCAGCCTGTTCAATTCGTCCCAAGTCAGGAATATCACCTTTTTAGAGGTGGTTTTCAATTTGGGCTTGAAAGTGTCGTATGCAATATTCTGATGATGCCCTTTCTTGAAGCTCCAGCGCAGAAACCATTTGAGGAATCCCATCTGTTTGCCGATGGTGCTGTTCCTCATATCCTTTTTTGTCACGCAGGAAATTTACATACTCGTTCAAGCCGAACTCGTTGAAGTATTCAAAGGTTACATCTTCCTTGAACTCTTTGAGGTGGTTTTTCACTGCTGAGAATTTCTCGTAGGTGGATGCCGTCCAGTTATTCTGATTGCCACACTCCTTTACAAACTCATCGAATACTTCCCAAAAACTTATTTGTGTTTCTTCCTGCTGCTCTTCGCTGGTGTCTTTCATCCGCAGGTTGAACGCATCCTTTAGCTGTTGGGTGGTCGGTATGGTTTCCTGTACCTCAAACTCCTTGAACACGTTTTGAATCTCGGCATAATATTTCAGCAAGTCCGCATTGATTTCGGATGCGCTTTGTTTTAGTTTGTTGGTGCATCCGTTCTTTACCCGTTGTTTGTCGGCATCCCATTTGGCTACGTCAATCCGGTAGCCTGTTGTAAACTCGATGCGTTGGCTTGCGTATATGACACGCATACGGATGGGTACGTTCTCTACGATTGGCACACCGTTCTTTTTCCGGCTTTCCAATGCAAAAATGATGTTACGTTTGATATTCATAATTGGGTGCGTTTGAAATTCTACACCCAAATATACACCCAATATTTGGAATAGCAAAAGATATTCAGAAAGATTTAGATTTACTCTGCGCTTTAGATAGTATATGATTATCAGTGATTTGCAATTTTATGATATTTCTTGAAAGCATAGGTTCGAGAGCCTGTCTCTCCGCTCAAAAAACTTAAGGCAATAAAAAAGTCCTACATGACATATTATCATGGCAGGACTTTTTTTATTTCTCTCCCTATTCGAATATATTACCTTGAATTTAAATAAGTAGATGTATAAATCTTTTCAATAAAAGTCTGAATATAAAAAATATTGCATTATTCTTCTCAAATATTTGCGAGTTACGGAAACTTCCTGTACTTTTGCGCCCCGAACAAGGAGAGGTGCTCGAGTGGTTGAAGAGGCACGCCTGGAAAGCGTGTATACCCCTAAAGGGTATCACGAGTTCGAATCTCGTTCTCTCCGCTTTTTTTTAGTGTTATTTGAAATTTGTAAAAGCGACTGTTTTGAATAATCAAAGCAGCCGCTTTATTTTTTATATAGAAACGTTTGAGCGTTTATTCCAATTCTTCAATAATCTTCTTTACATCTACCGGTTGCAGGCGTCCGTACACCTTTTCGCCGATCATCACTACCGGAGCCAGTCCACAGGCGCCTACACAGCGCAGACAGTCTAATGAGAATTTTCCGTCCGGAGTCGTATCTCCTACTTCGATACCCAATACACGTTTGAACTCTTCCAGCAATTTTTCAGAGCCACGTACATAGCAGGCTGTACCCATACAAACAGAGATGGGATGTTTCCCTTTGGGAGTCATGGTAAAGAAAGTATAGAAAGTGACCACACCATACACTTTTGATACGGGAATTCCGAGTTTGGAAGCGATAATCCGTTGCGTCTCCTCGGGTAAATACCCTTGCAGATGCTGTGCCTCGTGTAAAATATTGATAAGTTCGCCCGGGTTATTTCCATGTTTGTCGCAGATCGTTTTGATTTGCTCTGCCATGTCACAGGCTAGTTTGATATCTGACATAATACTCTTCATTTAAAAGTTAATCAATCGCTTTGTTGAAATAATGCGTATGCAGGAGAGTTTCTGATTTCTCACCCAGCGGTTTGCCGAGATAATCCTCGTACAATGTCTTGATATACGGATTCTCGTGCGATTTGCGCAAAGGTTTGTTGGCGTCTTCGCGGTAAAGTGCGTTAGCGCGTGCATAGAGTATTTCCGAGTTGCCGTGATGCAAAGGCTGCCCGCCGCCACCGATACAGCCTCCGGGGCAAGCCATAATTTCGATTACATGATATTCGTTGTGCCCGTTCCGTATATCTTCCAGTAGATGACGAGCGTTGCCTAGTCCGTGTGCGATGCCTACTTTTAATTCAAATCCGTTTAGGTTAATAGTAGCACGACGAACACCGCTTAGTCCGCGTACTTGTTCGAAATTTACATTTTTCAGAGGTTCTCCGGTATAGATTTCATAGACAGAACGGAGAGCGGCTTCCATTACGCCACCTGTTGTTCCGAAAATGACACCGGCACCTGTCGATTCACCCATCGGGTTGTCGAATGGGCTATCCAGTACGAGAGGGAAGCCGATATTGGCACGTTTAATCAGTCGTGCCAGCTCACGGGTGGAAATGGAATAGTCTACATCGGGGATACCGTTCACTTTGAACTCATCACGGGCACATTCGTACTTTTTAGCCAGACAAGGCATGATAGATACGACTACCAGCTTTTCTCTGGGTATGCCCATTTTCTCCGCCCAATAGGATTTGGCGATGGAACCGAACATCTGTTGTGGGGAGCGGGCGGTAGACGGAATGTCCAACATATCTGGGAAATGATGTTCGAAGAAGTTGACCCATGCCGGACAACAGGAGGTCAGGATAGGTAACCGCACGGATTTATCTCCGTTGAGATAACGTGTCAATCGGTTCAGAATTTCAGAACCTTCTTCCATAATGGTAAGATCCGCTGCAAAATCCGTGTCAAATACATAGTCGAATCCCAGTTCGCGAAGCGCATATACCATTTTCCCGGTTACCAGAGTGCCGGGAGGAAATCCGAATTCTTCACCTAGGGCAGCCCGTACGGCAGGTGCGGTCTGCACAATCACTACTTTGTCCGGATTAGCCAGATCGTCGAGCAGACGGTTGGTGTAGTCACGTTCCGTTAATGCGCCTACGGGACAGACAGCCACACACTGACCGCAGTAAGTACATTCACTTTCCGTCATCATTCGGTCGAAAGCGGGAGCGATGGTGGTGTTGAAGCCGCGACGGATGGCTCCCAATGCTCCGACAGTCTGTACATCATTGCAAACACTTTCACAACGGCGGCAGAAGATGCATTTATCCATATTACGGACGATAGAAGCAGTAATTTCCCGCTTACGGGGGGACAGCTCACCACCATTGAAAGGCATTTCGCGAATATTGAAACGCAGTGCCAACGTTTGAAGTTCGCAGTTGCCGCATTTAGGGCAAGTGAGACAGTCATTGGGATGATCCGAAAGGATCAGTTCGGCTACCACTTTACGGGCGTTCATTACGCGCAGGGTACTGGTTTTTACCACCATGCCCTCCGTGCAACGGGTAGCGCAGGCAGGAGCCAGGTTGCGTCGTCCCATCACTTCAACCACACAAATACGGCAGGAAGCCGGATTATTTTTTATACAGGTTCCTTTCAAGTCGATATGACACAGCGTAGGTATATTGATACCGATTTTGATAGCGGCCTCAAGAATGGTGCTTCCCTCGGGCACAGTGATGAAATGACCGTCTATCTGGAGAGTAATTTGTTTTTCTTCCATAGTAAATAGATTTTAGCAGACAAGAATAGCATTGAATTTGCAGCGTGCCATGCACATGCCGCACTTGATACATTTATCAGGATTGATTACATGCGGTTTTCGCACTAAGCCGCCGATTGCATCAGCCGGACAGTTTTTGGCGCATAAATGACAACCGATGCAATGCTCCGGATTGATCGTATAAGTCAGCAGTGATTTACATTGCATGGCGCGACAGGTTTTATCCCGCACATGCTCCACGTATTCATCATAGAAATTGTCCAACGTTGATAAAACAGGGTTCGGAGAAGTCTGCCCTAATCCGCAGAGAGCGGTGTCCTTGATAACTTGTCCCAAAGTAGCGAGGGTATCCAGGTCTTTTTCCGTACCTCTTCCTTCCGTTATCTTGTTCAGCAGTTCCAACAGACGTTTGTTGCCGATACGGCAAGGCGTACATTTTCCGCAAGATTCTTCAACGGTGAAATCGAGGTAGAAACGGGCAACCGATACCATACAATCGTCTTCATCCATGACAATCATACCTCCCGAACCCATCATAGAGCCGGCGGCCAGAAGATTATCGAAGTCGATAGGAGTATCCAGATGTTTCTCTGTCAGACAACCGCCCGAAGGTCCGCCTGTCTGCACTGCCTTGAACCTCTTTCCGCCTTTGATACCGCCACCGATTTCATAGATTACTTCCCGGAGGGTAGTTCCCATCGGTACCTCAATCAGGCCGACATTGTTTATTTTTCCTGCAAGGGCGAATACTTTCGTTCCTTTGGAACGTTCCGTTCCGATGGCTGCAAACCAGTCGGCACCTTTCGTCAAAATAATGGGGATGTTGGCA
The DNA here is from genome assembly GCF_024793605.1 of Bacteroides sp. BFG-637. Classification (NCBI taxonomy): domain Bacteria; kingdom Pseudomonadati; phylum Bacteroidota; class Bacteroidia; order Bacteroidales; family Bacteroidaceae; genus Bacteroides; species Bacteroides sp. BFG-637. Next base: position 3,944,230 of record NZ_JANUPD010000002.1, read on the forward strand.
AGCGTCTCTACATTGTTTACGTTAGTAGGCTTGCCCAAATAACCGGATTCGGCAGGGAAGGGAGGTTTGAGGGTTGGTTCACCCCGTTTTCCTTCCATGGAGTGAATCAGGGCGGTTTCTTCTCCGCAGACGAATGCACCTGCCCCATATCGTATTTCTATATCGAAACAAAAATCAGTCCCCAAGATATGATCTCCCAGCAACCCATATTGGCGTGCCTGATCGATAGCGATTTTCAGACGGTTGATAGCCAACGGATATTCGGCACGGATATACACCAATCCTTTGGAAGAACCGATAGAATAACCGCAGACACACATCGCTTCTACAATCGAATGAGGGTCTCCCTCCATGATGGAACGGTCCATAAACGCACCCGGATCTCCCTCGTCGGCATTACAGACTACATATTTGACATCTGATTTCTGTTTGTGGGCAAACTCCCATTTCAATCCGGTAGGAAAACCGCCACCGCCGCGTCCGCGCAAACCGGACTGTTTGATAATATCAATCACATCCATCGGTCGTTTGTTGAGCAGGCAATCGGCTAATGCGAAGTACCCCTCTCGGGCGATATATTCTTCGATGTTTTCGGGATCAATAAAACCACAGTTACGCAGGGCGATACGGAGTTGTTTCCGATAGAAATCCATGTGTTTGGAGTCACTGACAGTCTGTTCCGTTTTAGGATCTATGTATAGTAGCCTTTCTATTTTTCGGCCGCCGATGATATGTTCGGTGATGATGTCTTCCGCATCTTCGGGAGTGACCTGTGTGTAGAATGTATTGTCGGGAATGATTTTCACAATGGGACCTTTTTCGCAGAAGCCGAAGCAGCCCACTGTGATGACTTCTACCTTGTCGGCAATGCCGTTCTTTTCGATGGCTGTCCGGAGATGTTCCGTAATGCCTTGACTGGAAGAGGCTTTGCACCCTGTACCGCCGCAGATAAGAATCTGAAGATGCTGTGTGCCGGACGCCAGTCCGCAGCACTTTTCGGTCACTTTTTCATTACTCTCTTCACGTAATGAAAGTTTGTGTTCTGCTCTCTTCCTGATTGTAGCCAAATCATGGATAGATAAGATTTTCATAAGTATCAGAATTGTTAGTAGGTTTTTTGCAAATATAATTCTTTGTTTGGAATAACAGCATGCTCTTGTGCAAATAAAACCGATCTTTGACGGAGGATTTAGGTAAATAAATCTCTATCTTCGTATTTAATTAGGTATCAAACCTAATAAAAGATAATTGAAGTATGAGACGAATTTTACTGGGACTGTGTTTTTTATCCTTTCTGAACAGTGCATCCGGACAAGCGATTCCCTTGCCGGAAACGATGCCGCAGGCGCATCCGCGGGTACTGACCACTCCGGCGGGAAAGCAGGAAACATGGAAGTTGATTAGAAAAGAAGAATGGGCGAAAGATGTCTTCAATAAATTGAAGGAACGGACGGAAGTATATACAAACCTGACGGATGCTCAACCATCTTGGTTGTTGTCCCGTTTGGCGATGTACTGGAAATCTCATGCCACGGAAGTATATGTGAAAGGTGAAACGTTCGACCATGCAGGCGGTGAAAAGGCTCCTTATCCTACTGTGCGCTATACAGGAACCCGTGGAACGGCTGCTACTCACGGCCGCCCCAAATTGGCGGATGTCGTTCCTTATGATGATGCGGACGGGAATGTGACTTTTTGCAATAATGCACTTCCCGACCGTCCTATGGAGAGTGTACACCCATCCAAAACCGGGCGGAATATCGAAAGTCTGAACTGCGAAATTCTGGGAATTGCCCGTGATGCCGCTTTCCTTTATTGGATGACGGGTGAAGAGAAGTTCGCCAAACTTGCCGCAGGAGTCTTTGATACATATATGACGGGGATTTATTATAGAAATGTCCCCATCGACTTGAACCACGGGCATCAGCAAACATTGGTAGGGCTGACTTCTTTCGAGGTAATCCATGAAGATGCACTCCATATCGTTGTCCCTTTATATGATTTTCTATATAATTACCTAAAGGCTAATTACCCGGATAAAATGGAAATCTATGCCGGAGCTTTCAAGAAATGGGCGGATAATATCATTGCGAACGGTGTACCTCATAACAATTGGAATTTGTTACAGGCACGGTTTATTATGAATGTCGGATTGGTATTGGAAGACAATAAGGAATATGCCGACGGAAAAGGACGCGAATATTATATCGACTATGTGATGAACCGTTCCAGCATCCGCCAATGGAGTCTGACGCGACTGGCGGATTACGGTTTCGACACCAATACAGGAATTTGGGCTGAATGTCCGGGATATAGCAGTGTGGTAATCAATGATTATGCCAATTTTGTGAATCAGTTTGATACGAATCTGCAATATGATTTGGTGAAAGCAATGCCAGTATTGTCGAAAGCGGTAGCAACCACTCCCCAATATCTGTTTCCCAACCGCATGATTTGTGGCTTTGGAGATACGCATCCGGGATATTTGAGTACGAACTTCTTTATCCGTATGATACAGAATGCACAGGCGAACGGGAAGAAAGGACAGGAAAGCTATTTCACGGCTTTACTGAAATGCCTGAACCCGGATTTGGGAAATGATAAAACAGAAAAGAAGAATGTGCGTGTATCTGTCAATTCTTTCTTTGAAGATAAACCGCTGACGCTAAATCCCAAAGTGCAGCCGGGAAAGATAGAAGATTATGTTTCTCCTTTATTTTATGCTCCCAATGTGTCGTGGCTGGTACAGCGCAACGGTATGCATCCGCGCAACAGTTTGATGATTTCGTTGAATGGCAGTGAAGGTAATCACATGCACGCTAACGGCATTTCGATGGAACTTTACGGAAAAGGATATGTACTGGGTCCGGATGCAGGTATCGGGCTTTTCCTGTACAGCGGACTGGATTATGCGGAATATTATTCTCAATTCCCCAGTCATAATACAGTTTGTGTGGATGGAATATCGAGCTATCCGGTGATGAAAAGTAACCATTCTTTTGAGTTGCTTTCCTGTTTTCCGGCATCAGCGGAACCGGGCAAAGCATTTACGTCCGTCACTTACAGTAACCTTTATTTCCGTGAACCGGAAAGCAGGGCGGATCAGACCCGTATGATGAGTATTGTCACTACCGGGGCGGAGACAGGATATTATGTCGATGTATTCCGCAGCCGGAAAGAGAAAGGAGGCGATAAGATGCACGATTACTTCTATCATAACCTTGGGCAGACTTTGACATTGACGGCAGCAGATGGCAGCGACCTGAATCTCCAGCCTACGGAAGAACTCTCCTTTGCAGGTGCACATCTTTACGCTTATTCCTATTTATATGATAAGAAAGTGGCTGCAACCGATAAGGATGTCAAGGCAACTTTCACCATTGATATGAAAGATAAGGATGGCGATGATATATACATGAATCTTTGGATGAAAGGCGCACCGGATCGTGAAGTCTTTACGGCCTTGGCGCCAATGACCGAAGGGTTGAGCCGCACACCGAATATGCCCTATAATATAAAGGAGCAGCCGACGCTGACATTTGTTGCCCGCCAGCATGGAGAAGCATGGAATCGTCCTTTTGTTTCGATATACGAACCGAGCACGAAAAAGGAACCGTCCGCTATTCAGTCCGTCTCTTACTTTGATGCGGAAGGAGCAGGTTTAGAAGACTTTGCCGGAATCTGTGTGAAAAGCAAAAACGGACGTATAGATCATATCTTCTCTCTATCCGATGCCGCACAAACCGCTACTTATCAGGGAATGAAAGTGAAAGCGGATTATGCCGTTATCAGCAATGAATATGCAGGAAACCGGACGTTGTTTTTAGGGAATGGAACCCAATTGGTTACGCCCGGGATAATGATCCAGACCGACAATGCCGCCAATGTATTGCTCGAAAAGAAAGGGGGAAAATGGTATATTATTTCTTCTGCCCCCTGTACGGTTGTTATCGGCGATAAGAAGATAAAATCCGATGCTGCGCCGGAGCCTATATTGTTGCGTATCTGATGTTTCATTTGTAATAAAGAAAAATTGTATATCTTGTCCGTAGTATGATATATTATGGCCTAAGATGGAAATAGTTGCAATAAAAAACAAAAAAAGCGCGTTTAAACGTTTTTAATACTATATTTTTTCTAATTTTGTGGCTTTCTGTCCAAGTAGTATATAAAATGGACAGTAAGCCCTTTTTTGTGGGTAAATATTAGTGGGAAATATTTAGTGGGAAATAAATGATGGTATATGTGATGAGAAATGGTCGCAGGGTAATTGCTGCATTATCATTTCTGTTATTATGTTGTGGTGTACATGTGCACGCACAGCGGGTGGCTGTAAAGACAAATGCATTAGGTTGGCTGACCGCCAGTCCGAATGTAGAAGCAGAATTTGTATTGGGTAGCCATGTCTCCTTAAACATGGGGATTGCTGCGAACCCAATCAGTACCGACAACTTTAAAACGACTTTCACGCATTTTCAGCCTGAAGTTCGTTACTGGCTAAATCGTCCGATGGTGAGTCATTTTCTTGGAATCACCGCTTTCGTGAATAATTTTAATATGATGGTGAAAGATGTGCATCACAAAGGCGATGCATACGCCGCAGGTTTGACCTATGGATATGCATGGGTGCTGGGCGATCATTGGAATATCGAAGCAACTGCCGGAGTGGGTGTGTTGCGCTACCGTCAGTTTAAGTATGATAAGGGTACTCCGAAACCGGGTGCGGTCAACGATAGTAAGACCACCATTGCACCTGTCAAACTGGGGATATCTTTTGTTTATATTATTCGATAACGAACATTAGCTAGTCAGAAAAGAGAATGAAAATCAATTTGAAACGTGATAGATTAGCAGGTATACTTCTCGTGGCGATGATGTTAGTCGGCATGAATGTATCTGCCCAACGGATCCGTGTGCAGGGGCATGTCACAAACCCGCAGGGAAAAAGTGTTCCGAATGTAAATGTGCTGAATCCGGTCAATGACGAACGTATAGAAATGTCCGACGAGGATGGCCGTTACAGTGTATTGGTTGAGAAAAACGGCTCGTTGAAGTTTACATGTGTCGGTTATGAGGACAAAACGGTGAAGGTGGCAGGAAAGCAGATTCTGAATGTGGTATTGAAAGATGCCGTCATCGAACTGGACGAGGTAACGATTACTTCCAAAGTGAAGGATAAAGTGATTCCGGAACCTACGGACATCGAAATCAAAGGTAATTATTTCCATCTGAAAACCCGTGTCCCGGTGCCTAAGGAGATGTTTAACTCACATCGCCGCTTGGTATTGCAGCCTTCCATTTATGATGTGACACTGAAAAAGCGTCTGTTGATGCGTCCTGTTGTATTCGACGGAGATACTTATAATACAACGCAAAATCGAATGTACGATTATGATATGGATAAAGACCCTTTGCACGATTACATCCGTGTGAAAACGACTTCTTCACGCAAAGGGGATATTATTGCTTATCATGATTCTATCTATATAGAATATCTGCAACATGACTATCGTGCGGATGTGCATCTGGCGATGGAAAATTACCGGAATATCATTTATCGCGACTCTTTCTCCATTGCACGCGGAACAGTCAACCCGCTTCGTTTCTTGGAGTATAAATTCTCCGCTTTCAGCCTGACGGACGAGAAATATCTTCCGAAACCCGTGATGCAGTTGCGGGATACGAAAGGGGAGGTTAACCTGACCTTCCTGGTAGGTAAAGCCGATTTGGATGATAAGAATCCACAGAATCAGGTGGAACTGAACCGGTTGAATCAGGAATTACGTGGTATTGAGACGAATCCGGATGCCTCTTTGAAGAGTTTCCATATCACGGGAGTGGCTTCACCGGACGGTTCCTACGAGACGAATCTCCGTCTGGCAAAGTTACGTACGGATAAAGCACTGGAACGTATTCTGGCCCAACTGGATCCGGAAACACGCAAGCTGCTGGAAGTAAAATCGGATGCGTCGGTAGCTTCATGGAAGGAAGTGGCTGAATTGCTGAAGAAGGATTCCAAACCGGAATTGGCGAAAGAAGTAGAGGACTTAATCAAACAATATGCAGCTACTCCTTACCGGTTGAATGGGGTCTTGAAATCGAAACCTTTCTACAAGGAACTTGCGGCTACTTATCTGCCTAAATTGAGAAAGGTGCAATATACGTATGGTTATTCAATCTTCCGTTCTTTGACGGACGACGAGATTAGAGAACTTTACAGAAAGAATCCGAAGGAACTGACCCGTTTCGAATATTACCGTATGATTACGACGGCAAAAACTCCCGACGAAAGAGAAAAGTATTGCAGGGAAGCTCTTGAACTTTATGATAATTTTACGTATGCAGCCAATGAACTGGCAGTGGCAAAAATACAGAAAGATACTCCGGATTCACGTATTCTCGAACCGTTTGTCAGTAAATCGGCACCGGCAGAGTTATTGTCCAATCAGGCTATTGCCTTATTACATGAAGGGAAATATACAAAAGCGGATTCTGTACTGACGTTGGTTCCCGAAGAAGCGGTTTCTGAAGATTTGCAGGCCATCGTTCAGGCATTGGCCGGTTATTATAATGATGCTTTCGAAAAGGTGGCGGCTACCAGTCCTTTCAATGAGGTGGTGATGCTACTGGCAATGAAGAAAAATCAGGAAGCATGGGATAAGATTTCTGCCATGGATGTAGAGACAGCCCGCGAATATTATATAAAAGCGATTGCCGCCAACCGTCTGGAGAAAATAGGTGATGCGATTATGAGCATTGAGAAGGCCCTTGAACTTGATCCTTCCTTATTGGAAGTAGCGAAGGTGGACGGGGATATTATTGACTTGCTGCCGGAAGAGCAGAAAATTAAATAATGATATATACAACAAGAGTAAACGATGAATATCTTCAGAATCAACAATAAATATGTGGCAGCGGCAATCTTCCTGATGCTTGCTGTTACCTTACAGGCACAGGATTATGGTGCATTGCAATATATGTTACAGAAACGGCCTGCGAATGAAAAGTTCGAGAGCAATAAATTCAATGAACATCTCTTTTTCTCCGCCGGAATCGGGCCATACAGCTTGTTTACAAGTGGAGATAGTCAGGATGGGATGGGAATGACCGCTCATCTCTTTATGGGAAAGTGGATTACTCCGGTTCACGGACTTCGGATAGGGGTGAATTTGGGTTATCTGCCGTCGAGTATCTACGATTCTAAAATAAAAATGGGGGGCGGTAGCCTGGACTATCTGTTGAATATGTCCTCTCTGGCATACGGATACAATGCGAACCGTTGTTTTGAATTATTGGGGATTGCAGGTATAGAAGCCGGTTATTCTAAGGTGGGCGATAATAGCGGGCGTTCCGAAAAGTATCCGGATTTGAAAGGTGGCGGTCAGCTTTATTACGGCGCTCATCTCGGTTTACAGGGAAATGTACGTCTTTCTCCTACATTGGATTTGTTTGTAGAGCCACGGATCGGATGGTATAATGACGGTTTTGCCCATACGGAAAGTTGGAGAAATTATAAAATGGCAGGTTCGGTTCTGGTAGGTCTGAACTATATGCCTGCTGCTCCGATGGGAACTAAGATCCATTTCGATGATTTTGATAATAGCTCTTTCCTGAATCATATGTTTATCTCTTTATCCGGTGGTATCAGTACGCTGAAAGTTCCGGGAATCAAGAATACGATTAAAGGAGCAGGACCGCAGTTCTCTGCCGGAATCGGTAAATGGTTCAGTCCTTCTTCCGGTCTGCGTTTGTCCGGGACAGTTGGACTTTCAGACACCCCTTCGGGCAGTGCAAGCGGCTACTTTAAGCATGTCGATCTGCATGCGGACTATCTGTTGAATATCAATAATGTTCTTTGGGGATATGATGAAGACAGAATATTTAGTCTGATCGGTATTGCCGGAGTTAACCTGGCAGGTACGAAAGGAGTGGATAAAACCGCCAAGTATGCTCCGGGAATAGGAGTTGGTGTGCAAGGAAGTTTCCGTATCAACCGTTCTGTGGATTTATTTATAGAACCTCGCCTTAATGTGTATACTAAGAGATATGCAGGAGGTCGCGGAGTAGGTAGCAATACAGACCAACTCGGAGAGTTGAATTTTGGTTTGACTTATCATACGATTGACCGTGCGGCACGTCCGAAGAACGGATTCTCAAGCAATCACATTGCAGACAATCTGTTTATGACTTCGGGAATCGGTGTGCAAATGTTCCTGAATAAGACGAATCTTGAAAACCTTGGTTCTTTAGGTCCGCAGGCCTCTGTCTCTATCGGTAAGTGGTTGAGTCCTTACTCCGGTTTGCGCCTGGTGGGTATGGGTGGACTCTTTACGAACTATGTAGTTCCGGGAAGTGTTAAAGCGGGCAAACTTAGACATGCCAGTGTTAGTGGCGGCCTTGATTACTTGTGGAACATAACGTCTACCATGAGCGGATATAATCCCGATCGTATCTTTGATTTAATAGGTTCGGTAGGTGTCAACCTTGCTTATACTTCCCAATCAGACCATAAAATCCAACCGGGTGTTAATGCGGGCATACAGGGATTATGGCATGTGAATGATTTTCTCGGTTTGTATATTGAACCACAGATTCGCTTGTATGGAGATAAATTCATCGAAGGCAATCTGGGCTTTATGCAGAAAGACGTGATGGTAGGAGTCAATGCAGGTTTCCACTATCGCTTTGTTCCTTATTCAAAAGCAGCCAATCGTAGCGTGTTTGGTCAGGATGACAAGCGTTACTTCATCTCCGGTGCACTTGGATTGGGTAGTTTGCTCGTAGCCAACAAGGATTTGGTGAAGAATGCAGGTGTAGAAGCAAAAGGAAGCATTGGCAAATGGTACACTCCATTATCTGCATGGCGGGTAAACGGAACAATTATGTACAAGGCCAAAACGTCGTCGAAGATGAATCTCCATTATGCCGGTTTGGGTATGGATTATATGATGAGTCTGGCCACATTGGCAAAAGGATATAGCCCCGATCATGTGATAGACGTTGTTCCTTTTGTGGGAGTTACTGCCGGACTGGTACGCCGTTACGGTAAGTTTCAGGCAGTGCCGGGACTGGATGCCGGTGTGCAGGTTAAGCTGAAAGTGGCTTCTTCTTTGTATCTGTATGCCGAACCTAAAGTGGGTATCCGTACCGATACATACGATGGCTCCGAACAGGGAAGACCTGACCGCGTAGCTTCCATGGTAGGTGGATTATTATACAGATTCAAGATGCCTACTTTCCAGTAAGAAAAGAAATAGGCACTTTATTATCCGACTATTTATTGTATGAAAACACACAGGGAAACTGAATGCGCCCTTCTATATATATTTCGCCGTATCGGGCTAGCTGATGGTTTGCCTGATAATTATGAGAGAAGTATTTTTGCAGAGGCAAGTATAAAAGGCGGGAAATAAGAAAACTGAAAAAACAGAAATACTCTAGGTAAATCTCCTTTATTGTTCGTAATAGACAATAAAGGAGATTTTTTGTATTGGTTCCTTGTTTGGCAGTTTCTGTTACCAGGTTGCCAACCTGACCGGAATAGAAAGTGTAGCTTTGCAAAGAACTTCAATAAATAGAATAATTAAAGTATAACATAGTTTGGTGATATGAATATGGTAGAAGTTTTATTTGGCAAAAGAAAATGTTTATTAGCGATAGCTATTGTGTTTTCAACATTCGGGAACGCCCAATTAGTAACCTATCCGGAAGGACTGAACACAGGTATGCCACATAATGATGATTATACAGTCAAAGTACGTGAAGCAGGTGGTGAATGGAAAGATGTATTCGAATATGAAGTTCAGGTAGATATGGATCGGGTACAATCTGCTTCAATGGTACAGTTTGATATGGGCAGTCCCGTAGAAGTGATGGTGAAAAAGAACAATGGTTCAATTCAGGATGTGAAAATCCGTCCGTTGGCAATAGGTATACAACATACGGTAAATCACAATGCAATCTTTTTTACATTAATTAGACCTCAATACCTGTCGATTGAGTTTAATGGTGATCGTTTGCATAATCTTCATTTGTTTGCTAATCCTTTGGAAACAGAAACTTATACTGAAAGCAGTGACAAAGTGATGTATTTCGGACCGGGTGTCCATCGTCCGAAAGATTTGCCGAATACACAGATACAGATTCCTTCCAATACTACTGTTTATTTAGCTCCCGGAGCTGTTGTAAAAGCTAAATTACTGATTGATAAAGCTGAAAATGTACGCATTGTCGGGCGTGGTATTCTCGACCATTCGATCCGTGGAATAGAAGTTACTCATTCTAAAAATGTATGGATTGACGGTATTACAGTCATAAATCCTGATCACTATACAGTATTTGGTGGTGAATCTACTGGCATGACCATCAAGAATTTAAAGTCTTTCAGTTGTAAAGGATGGAGTGATGGCATAGACCTGATGTGTTGCAGTGACGTATTAATAGACAATGTTTTTATGCGGAACAGTGATGACTGTATTGCCATCTATGCCCATCGCTGGAACTATTACGGAGGAAGTCGTAACGTGACTTTACAGAATTCAATCCTTTGGGCGGATATTGCTCACCCGATCAACATTGGAGGACACGGTAACCCGGACGACGCAGTGGGAGAAGTGGTTGAGGATATAACCGTCCGGAATGTCGATATTCTGGAACATGACGAAGATGATCTTCTTTATCAGGGCTGTATGGCGGTGGATTGCGGTGATAAAAATCTGGTACGTAAGATATTATTTGAAGATATCCGTGTAGAAAGTATTCAGGAGGGAAGATTGTTTCATATTAATGTCCGTTTCAATTCAAAGTATGATAAACAGCCCGGACGGGGGAATTGAAGATATTACTTTCCGCAATATCACTTATAATGGAGTGGGTGAGAATCCGTCTCTATTGAAAGGGTTTGATAAAGAACGCTCCGTCAAGAATATCATCTTTGATAATGTGATGATCAATGGTGTGAAGATGAAAAACACAGATGATTTTATCACGAATGAATATATAAAGAAGATCACCGTCAAATAGCATAATCTGGAACATGAAGTATGAATAGATAAATTTCTTTGCATTAGGTGCAAACTTATTTTCTTCTAATACCAAACTTTCTTTAGGTTAAACATAAACTATAAATGCAAGTTTCATTTATATAATCAGAACTTGCAATTATATAAATGAAACTTTCGTTTTTATAATCAAAGCTTGCAATTATAGATTTCTATTAGTTAAGAGCAACTTTAGTATTAGAAGGAAAGAACTTTGCAATAGAGAGATAATAACTTATCTATTTGAGCTTCTTTTTACTACGAAATGCTATCTTTGCTTGTCATTTGGTAGAAAAGAAATCGAATCGCACTATGATTAACAGAATTATATGGATTATTGGGATTGTATGGATAGGGAACATTCAAAATGGAGTACAAGCGCAACAACGTAACTTCATTCATCCCGGAATCACCTATTGTCTAGTTTATCAATCAAAAGGAAATTCTTTATTGTCCGTAGCTTCTGATTCGGAAGTAAAGACGGAACCAGTGAAATTACCCTGCTCCGCACAATGGACGGAAAGAGAAATAGGAAAACTCACTCTTTCCGCAGGAGCTTGCGTACTTCGTTTACAGATAGAGCAAGCCGGAGATAAACTCGAAATCCAGAAAATAATAGTAAAGCAGGATAAGGGGATTTGATTTCTCATTCGTACTTAATAATAGTACTACAAAAAAAGATGGCCATGAAAATTCGAATATGTTTGTTAATCATACTGATGGGATTATTGTATCCGGGTTATATTAGCTCGCAAGAGTCCCCTTATGTATTCCGCCAGATTGGAGTTGTCGAAGGATTACCGGATAACTATGTAAAAAGCGTTTTCCCCATCCCGGACGGACGTATCGGTGTGCGAAGCACTGTGCTGTTAAGCCTGTATGACGGTGCGAACTATTCAAATTTCCCTTTCAATATTCATGGCGAATATTCGATAGCATATAACCATATCATTCCTGAACAGTATATTGATGCTGATAAACGTTTGTGGATGAAAGAACGCAAGAGCCTGCGTGTTTTCGATTTGACTACCGAACAGTATATATATAACGTAGATTCTTTATTCCAACAGTTCGGCTTAAAGGATAAAGTGGCGGATATCATCATTGATTCTGAAAAACACTGTTGGTTTCTGACACCGGGTTCCTCTGTCTATATGTACGATGCAGAGACAAAATCAATCGAGCAGGTTTGCAGGAACGATGAGTTTATGGAATACTATGGCGGATTGCTCGGGGTGGAAAGTCATGGAAAATACAGTTGGATGGTTCATCAGAAAGGAGCTATCCGTTGCTACGATTTGGAAAAGAAACGTTTTGTACAGCAACTTGATTTCCTGAAAGACCAACTGAAACCGGATGACCGTGTAGTTCTGAAGATACTCGACAATGGTGACTTTTGGCTGATGTGGGATCGTGGAGTAGGCTATTATGATGTCTATAATAAAAAATGGAATCAAATTTCAGGTATCCGACTCGGACACTATTCATGGTTCACTTCTATGGACATTGATAAAGGTGGAAATGCATGGGTAGGAACCGTTATCGATGGATTCTATGTCATTGATATGCATAATTTTTCTGTAACCCGGACACAGGACATTCCTTTATTATCAGGTAATACAGTACGTAATGGCATTCAGAGTATCTATTGCGACAAGGAAAACAATTCTGTTTGGATAGGACTCTATAATCAGGGAATGTGCTATTACCATCCCAGCATGAATAAAATAGTGCTGTACAACAAAAAGATGATAAATGGCGACTGGAAAGGAGAGGAAATACGCTGTATGCTCGAAACCTCTAAAGGAGAAATTCTGATGGGTACTACACAAGGTGTCTATCGTTATGAACCGGAGACTAAGAGAATGAACAGATTCTATCATGAATTCAGTCAGAAGAATTGCCGTGTACTCTATGAAGACAGTAAGAAGCGTGTTTGGGTCGGAACATACCACGATGGACTCTACTGTATAGATCATGGAAAGGTACGGTCTTACGATTATCCCGATACGGATTATCAGAATGAACTGGATTTCAGTAATATCCGTGTCATGGTCGAAGACCCTTCCGGTCGGTTGTGGGTAAGTATATATGGTGGTGTAGGATTATTCAATCCGGAAAACGGGCAAATAAACTTATTGTCCGAACAGTTCCCCGAACTCAAAAAATACAAAGTAGCCAATGCATTGGCCATAGATAACCAATCCCGGTTGGTCGTAGGCAGTGATAACGGACTTTACATTTACGATCCTGCAACGAATAAAATATGGATACCGGAGCAAGACGGCCAGGCTAATTCAATCTTCAATCAGGGAAGTATCAAGTACAACCAAATACTCAAAGACCATGAGGGAACTTTATGGTTTGCCACTCAATATGGCTTGAGCGTCTTGACTCACAATGGGCAAAGCTACACATTAGGGAGAGAAGAAGGTCTGTCCAAAGCCATCCTGAACGTAGTAGAAGATAAGAACCATGATCTCTGGATTTCGACAGTCACTTCTATTTATAAGATAAAAGTAGACAGAAGAGCTGATAAATACGGCTTTCATGTAATCAGCTGTCTGTCGGAAGATGAAATCCGTCAGGATGATTTATATAGTTTCCCTTCGTTAATGACCAGGGACAATCAGCTTTTCCTGGGGTTGATGAACGGCTTTATCGCTTTCTCACCGGAAAACATGATAGATAATCAGTGCCTCAATCGTCCTCTGTTTACCTCATTCCGCTTGTTTAATGTTCCGGTTGTTTCGGGTGAAACATATAACGGGCGTGTCTTATTTGACAAAGCATTGAGTTATTCGGACGAAGTACAGTTGAAATATGATGAGAATTACATTACACTTGAATTCTCCGGCCTGAACTTCCCCAATCCTTCCCAAACCTTTTTCCGTTACCAGCTGGAAGGATTTGACAAGGAATGGACAGAAACCCTTTTTGAGAATGGACAAGGACGTGTTGTCTATAATAATCTCCCTTCGGGCGAATACATCTTCCGTGTGTCCGCTGCCGGAAACGACCGGATATGGGGACCGGAGTCTGCATTCAAAATTGTAATTCATCCCCCGTTTTGGGATACACTGGCCGCTCGTGTTTTCTATGCAATTTTAGGTATTCTCTTAATCTTCGGGCTGATCTATGTAATAAACCGCCGCAACCGGCAAAAGATGATTCGTATGCAGGAGGAAGAAGCGTTGAAGCAGAAAGAAGAACTGGATCAGATGAAATTCCGCTTCTTCACAAATATAAGCCATGAACTCCGCACTCCGTTGACGTTGATTATCACGCCATTGGATATGATGATACGTCGATTGACAGACGATGCGATGAAAAAACAACTGAATACCATCTATAAGAATGCTCAAAACCTATTGTCATTGGTGAATCAGCTACTCGATTTCCGCAAACTGGAAATGAAAGGAGAGAGGTTGCATCTGATGAACGGCGATATGGAGGAATTTATTGTTTCGGCCTATAACAACTTCATGCCAATGGCAGTAGAGAAGCATCTTAACTTCGTGAACCAATCGGAACATAGAGCGCTTTATATGTTCTTCGACCGGGACAAGGTACATAAGATTGTAAATAATCTCTTGTCCAACGCCTTCAAATATACGCCGGAAGGCGGGACGGTAGACTTACTGCTTGCAACAGAAGAAATAGAAGGAAGAAACTACGTGAGAATATCCGTATCCGACACCGGAATCGGAATATCCGAATCAGATCTTCCCTATATCTTTGACCGTTTCTATCAGGTAGGAAATGAAGGGGACGAAAAAAATAGGCAGTGGCATCGGACTTCATTTGGTAAGGGAATATGTAAATATACATGGTGGCCGCATTAAAGTGGACAGTCAGATAGATCGCGGATCAGTATTTACCGTTTGGCTGCCGATGGATCTGAAACCGGAACCGGATGAACTGCCGGAAGAAATTATCGGAACGGAAACAACGGACGTTAAAGAGAAAGAAACCACTACATCCATAGTTGACGATAACCTGAAGAAACTGTTGTTAGTGGAGGACAATCAGGAATTCCGTACTTTCCTGAAAGAACAGTTGGAAGATTTCTATCAGATCGTTGAAGCAGCAGACGGCGAGGAAGGAGAGCGAAAAGCGATAGAGGAGAATCCGAACCTGATTATCAGCGACATTATGATGCCGAAAGTAGACGGTATCGAACTTTGCCGTCGGATCAAGACGAATGTGCAGGCTTCCCATATACCTGTGATATTGTTGACGGCTCGCACTGCCGATGATATCAAGATCAATAGCTATGAAGTAGGAGCAGACTCTTATATGTCGAAACCCTTCAACTTTGATATGCTCATGGTGCGCATTGAAAAACTGATAGAGCAACAGGAAAAGAGAAAGCAGGAATTCCGTAAAAACATAGAAGTAAATCCGAGTGCTATCACTATTACTTCAGTAGACGAACAGCTTATACAGAAGTGTCTGGAATATATAGAAAAGAACATGGACAATCCGGAATATGGTGTAGAAGAGTTGAGTGGGGATTTGGGTATGGTGCGTATGAGCCTTTACCGTAAGCTACAATCCATCACCGGACACACACCGACGGACTTTATCCGCAGCATCCGTTTGAAACGGGCGGCACAGTTATTACAAGGAAGCCAGTTGCCGATTGTTGAAATTGCGAACCGGGTAGGATTCAGTTCACCCAGCTATTTCTCGAAGTGTTTTAGAGAAATGTTTGGGGTGCTACCCAAGCAATATGCCGAGGAATCGGGAAGAAAAGAATGACATTGTGCTTGTATTTGTAGTTTAATTATTACATTTGCGCTGAATAAGTGAGATAATTGTAAGATCTTGTTCACATTGGGGCAGAAGAAGTTTTATTTTATAATATATATTGATATGAAAGTATTAGTTTTAATTTCGTTGGTAGGAGGTTTGATGTTATCTTCTTGCGGAGGTAGCAGTTCAAAAAATAATGCGAGTGGTAAAGAAGTAAATCCGGCAGATACAATCTATTTGGGCGATTTGCGTGAAAAGTTTGCGGATGACAGCATTTTCTTTAAAGTAGTGGCACCGGATTTGATGTTAATGGATTATCAGTATCTTTGGGCAGTAACAGAATCGGAAGCGGTAGAGAAAGGACTGACGAAAGAATACTATAAACGTGTGAAGAAAGAAATCACCGATACGAATGAAGCGATCAAAAGAGGTGTGATGAAAGGTGCGAACGTAAAACGTATACCGGATTTCCAGACATCGCAGGATAATAAATAATGAATCCTTCCGGATGAAAGCTTTCATCCATGCAAATTTAAGAACAGGGGAGTCGTCTAATGTAACGGCATCCCCTTTTTTATTGGAGTGACCGTTAGATTTATCCCGATGAAATGGGACGTTTTTGCAAAAATACACGCTTGTTACGATAGTTTTGTTATCTGTTACTTTTGTGATATTTTAGTTCGAAACTTGTTCCTACTTTTGTATCATCGTTAAACGGATAAATTTAATGCCATGAATAAACAGCAAGCTACATTTGACGACTTTTTCTCTGAATGCTACCTTAAATATAAGGAGTATATCAAGAACTACATCGCTATCCGCATTTGCCATCCGCACGAAGCGGAAGATTTGGCGCAGGATGTCTTTGTCCGCTTATGGGAACACAGGGCATTCGTGAACAAAGATACAGTCTGGTCTTTGCTCTTTACTATCGCCCGCAATATCGTAACTGATAAAATCCGTCGTTATTATAAACAGGAAGATTTTGTCGCCTATATATATAATAGGATGGAAGACATCGGTCGGAATACCACAGAAGATGCCGTTCATTATCGTGAACTAAAAAAGATACACGACAAAGTTATGGAAGCTCTTCCTGTCAAACGCCGCCAGATCTATGAACTTAGTTTCAATCATGAACTGTCTTGTCCTGCCATTGCAGGAAAGCTGTCCTTATCTCCCCGTACAGTAGAATGTCAATTATTGCTGGCTCGCAAAACTGTTCGTACTTGTTTGAAAAATGAATTCTCCAAAGTCGGTTAAATACCAGATTCGGAAAAACACATATTAACTTTAACAATTTAATAGTATTATGGAAATTAAATCCAAATTCTTGTGTTCAAAAGGAGTCGCATTGGCTTTTGCCATGCTGCTGGGTGGTTCGCCCGGTGTATTGCTCTATGCAAATGATTCTGTAGAAGAGAGTTTGATGGTAGCCCAGACAGGCCGTATCATCAAAGGTCTTGTGACAGATGCGAATGGTGAACCATTGATTGGTTGTAATGTAGTGGTCGTAGGAAGCAATGCAGGAGTGATTACCGATATTGACGGTCGGTTTACACTGAATATTCCTGCTGATGCCAAACAAATTAAAATTAGCTATATCGGATATGTAGATCAGATCATTAACCTTCACGACCGCTCTGATTTTAAGGTAGTATTAAAGGAAGATAATAATGCATTGGATGAGGTTGTTGTAGTGGGGTATGGTACACAGAAAAAAGCGACATTGACAGGGGCGGTAGAACAAATAGGTAGCCAGGTATTGGAAAGCCGTGCCATTACCAATGTCGGTGCTGCTTTGCAAGGAGCTACTCCGGGTTTGGTAGTCACTCGTTCTTCCTCACGTCCGGGTAATGAAGGTTTGAATTTCCAGATTCGTGGTCTGACATCTGTCAATGGAGGTAGTCCGTTGATTATTGTAGATGGAGTACCTGTATTGAATGCAGAGTCATTCCAAAATCTAAATTCGGATGATATTGAAAATATTAGTGTTCTGAAAGACGGTTCAGCTTCCATTTATGGTGCGAAAGCAGCCAATGGTGTTATTTTGGTAACTACCAAAAAAGGTAAGGGCAAGACCACCGTAGATTATGGCTTCAATATGCGTTTCACCACTAATGGCATTATGGCTTTCTCTCCCAGTATGCAGGAATATGCCACCATGTGGCTGGAAGCCAATAAGGAAATGCCGGAGCATGACTGGTGGGGCTGGGGAGAAGAAAATCTGAAAAAGATGGCTCAAGGCATTGAAGGTATTTATGAGTCGACTGTGGCCGATTGGGGTACGATGTTCGTAGGTAATGCCAATCGCCTGGATGAATTGTTTGCCCGTCGTTATTCCTACCAGCATAACTTGAGTGTAGCAGGTTCTACGGATAAATCCGATTACCGTATTTCTTTAGCTTATGCCGATAACCAAGCCAATCTGGCCACTGCTTATGATGGACAGAAACAGTTGAACTTGCGCTTGAACTACGGAATCAAATTGACCGATTGGTTCAAACTGGAGACTTCAGCCAGTATGATTAAAACAAATACCGAAACGCCCACACATGGTATCGATCGTACACTCTACGGGAATGATGCTCCATTCTTTCCGGCTAAGAATCCTTATGGACAATGGTATGCTAACTTCGGTAATGTAGGTGACCGCAATGCGGCAGCAGCTACAACGGATGGCGGACGTGACGAGAGAGAGAATCTGACCACTCGTGTTGATTTTAAAGCATTGGTGGATATTTGGAAAGGAATTACTTTCGAGGGTACTGCTTCCTTTCAAAATGAGGAATATCGCAGGGAACGTTATTCGCTTCCGGTACAGTGCTACAATTGGTTCGGCGAGCAGACGGCGAAGTTGGTGTATGAAACAACACAGACCCTTAGTACTCCGCAAGATGTGATGAATTTTAAAGATTCCCATCAGCCGGGATATCTGGTACAGGCAAACAATTCCCGGTATCAATACTATTCAGGGCTATTGAAATATAAGCGTACATTTGCCGAAGTACATAACATAGATGCCATGTTCGGTATCAGTGCCGAGAAATGGGTGACTAAAAAAGTGGTTACCGCTCGTGAGAAGTTTGAGGATGTCGGAATTTACGATCTGAATCTGGCTACAGGTACACAGGGGAACGGGGGGAGGAAAGACTCATAATGGTACCTATTCATATATTGCCCGTTTGAATTACAACTATGCGGAAAAATATATGGTTGAATTGATGGGGCGCCGTGACGGAAACTCCAAGTTTGCTCCTGGTTACCGTTTCAAAAGCTTCGGTTCCGTTTCTTTGGGCTGGGCGTTCTCGGAAGAACAATTTGTAGAGTTTCTAAAGCCTGTTCTTTCTTTTGGTAAGCTGCGTTTAAGCTATGGTAGTTCAGGTAATGATGTTGGGCTGGGCGATTACGATTATGTATCTACTGTCTCTCTTGGGACGGCCGGTTTTGGAACTATACCTGCCAACCAGGTATCTTCAGGTTTCGGTGGTTTAATTTCTTATGACCGTACTTGGGAGAAAGTTTCACAAAAAAACTTCGGTATCGATCTTAACTTCTTCGATAATCGCTTGAAAGCTACATTCGATTATTTTATAAAAGATAATACCGGTATGTTGGTAAATGTCACCTATCCGGGCGTATTAGGAGGTAAATCTCCTAAAACGAATAGTGGTCATTTGAATGTAAAAGGTTGGGAGTTTACTATCGGATGGCGCGACCAGATTAAAGACTTTTCTTACTATGCCAACTTTAATATTGGTGATACAAAGAGTCTGTTGAAAGAGATGGAAGGAGCAGATTCTTATGGGGCCGGTTGGAATGCGGCCGTGAATGGATATCCATTGAATTCGTACTTCCTTTATCGCACAGATGGTTACTTTAAAGATCAGGCGGAAGTAGATCGCTATTATGCACTTTATGGAGAGGGTAAAGAAGATTTGACTGGTGTAGGAGCAGGAAGTGCAAGCCGGTTGCGTCCGGGTGATACCAAACGTTTGGATTTGAATGGTGATTATAAGATTTCCGGTGCAGGGAATGAGAATAGCGATTTGCAATACCTCGGTGACTCCAATCCACATTTTGTTTTCGGTTTCACATTGGGAGGATCATGGAAAGGTTTTGATGTGAACGCGATGTTCCAAGGTGTCGGCAAGCAGTATGTTATCCGTAATGACTGGATGGCTTATCCTTTTCAAACACGTACCGCCAATCAGAACCCGACATATTTGGGCAAAACATGGACAGAGAGCAATCTGAATGCGGAATTCCCTCGTCTGACTACTAATGCAAACCTTGCACGCTGGAATTATCAGAATAATGACTTTATGATGCAGAATAACCGCTATATCCGTTTGAAGACATTGATAGTCGGCTACACATTGCCGCAGATATGGACGCGCAAGGTGAAACTGGAAAAAGTACGTGTTTACTTCTCTGGCAATGATTTATGGGAAGCTACCAGTATTCGAGACGGTTTCGATCCGGAAATGGGAGCGGCCTCCAATAACAGTGGATACCCGTTTGCACGTACTTGGTCGTTCGGTCTGAACGTCACTTTATAGTAGCTATGAAAAATTAAATACAGAATAGAAGATATGAAAAAGATAACGAACTATATATTAATTTGCACCTGCGCATTGGGATTTTCTTCATGCGTGAATACGTTCCTTGACTTGGAACCACTGGATGCCAAGACAGATGTGATTTACTTCAAGACTCCGGAACATTTCCGTGAATATGCTAACGGGCTTTACGGGCAATTATTAGGATGGCAATCTTCTTATGGAAGTATATTCGATCACATGGATGCAGCATCCGATCTCTCCACTTGTTTCAGATATTCGTATGGTGTAGGAACCGGTGTGATGGGAGTTCCTAATGACGATAGTCGTTGGGATAATTGCTATGGTAATATTCGTGCCACTAATCACATGTTTGAGAGGGCAGTTTCTTCCTATACAGGTAATTTGGCGGATATTAAAAAAGAATTAGCCGAAGGTCATTTCTTTCGTGCCTATAACTATTTTTACTTATTAAAGTTTTTTGGCGGAGTGCCTGTCGTTACGAAAGTTCTCGACGTGACTTCATCGGAATTATATGGAAAACGTAATAGCCGTTATGAGGTTGTCAACTTGATTCTCTCCGATTTGGATGAGGCTATCGCAGGGTTGCCGTTGGAGCAGAATATAACCTCTGCCGACAAAGGTAAAATCAGCAAACAGGCTGCACAGGCATTTAAGGCTCGTGTGTTACTTTATGAAGCTACTTGGCGTAAATACAATGGCACTTCTACCGATTTTGAAGGTTCTGCCGGTCCGGCTTCCGATCAAGTAAATGCTTTCCTGGAAGAATCTCTTCAACTATCCGAAACTGTGATGGGGGATGCTGTTTATTCTCTTTGGAATTATAATAATGTAGCAGCGATGAGAAATATGAGTAGCCGTTACCTGTTTAATATTGAAGAAGAAGCTAGCAATCCTGCCGGTGCAGGAAGAGCGACGAACAAGGAATTTATCATAGCTTCTGTATATAGTCAGGAAACGCGTAAAGGACAGGTTGCTTTGAATCAGGTGATTTATACGGATATGCGTCCCAGTCGGAAATTAATTGATATGTTTTTATGCACCGACGGGCTTCCGGTCAGTATGTCTGATAAATTTCAGGGATATAAGAATCCGGGGGACGAATTTCAGAACCGGGATTTCCGTTTGACCTCTTATGTGGGTTCATATGCTACGAGTCTGACAGTTGAGAACTGTGGGTATGGTGTTTCCAAGTTTGCTATTACTGATATTCAACGCCAAAGTAAAGATGAATCGGCCAATTATCCGGTACTTCGGTTGGCAGAAGTATACTTGAACTATGCCGAGGCTGTAATGGAACGTTATGGTGAAATATCAGATGACCAGTTGAATAAATCAATAAATAAAGTCCGTGCCCGTGCAGGAATTGCCAACCTGACAAATGCATTGGCAAAGCGAATTCAGGAAGGAGTACCGGCAAATGCGAGTAAGACAGTTAATCAGGTAATGCTGGATGAGATCCGTCGTGAACGTGCTTTGGAACTCTATATGGAAGGTTTCCGTTGCGACGACCTGAAACGTTGGGGTATTGCGGAAGAGAATCTGAATGAGTCTCGTTGCGGTGCGGTAGTAGGTAATGCCAGCTATCCGACGGCATTTATAGACGAAAACGGGAATGCTACCAGTGCTTTCAATCCGGCTATTTTTACGAAAGGGACGGAAGAAGTAGAGACAGGTAAAGGTAAACTACCTTGTGTAGTGCTTCTCAAATCATCCGACTGTGCATTTACTAAGGGAGATTATTTGTGGGCGATTCCAAGAAATCAAATCAACCTGAATTCAAATCTGGTACAAAATCCGGGATATTAATCATTCAAACGTTTAACGTATAATACCATAGATTATATGAAGTTTTTATTCAAATATACATTTCACTTGGCAATACTTGCTTGTGTTTCCGCACTTTTCTCCGGTTGTGAGCAAGATCCCAAGTATAGAGTTTATGATTATCCTGTGCCGGTAGTGGAGAGCATTTATCCAACGGACGGATATGTCACTACACAGGTAGTTATTACGGGAACCAATTTTGGTGACCGTGCAGAAGCTGTGAAGGTCTTCTTCGGTGAAGCTCAATCAAATAAAGTGCTCGATTGCAAAAATAACCGTTTGGTAGTGGAAGTGCCGGAAACAGCAGTAACAGGCAATCTGTCTTTACAGATTTATAATAAAAAGGTGGAGAATATCGGTTATTATACAGTATTGCCGACACCACGTGTCATTACAGTGACCTCTGATAGTGAAGACGGTGAGGGGGTAGCTGATACGGGAGACAGGGTTACTATAACAGGTGAGAACTTTGGTGCGGATCCATCTGATATTTCTGTCAGCTTCAACGGAACGCCGGCTGAATTTGAACTGGTGGATGAATCTACTATTGTTGCGACAACTCCTGCAGATTATAAGACAGGTAATGTGACTGTAACTATTCATGGATATACAATGACAGGTAGTGCAATGTTTAATCCTAACTCAAAGGGTGATGTGACAGTGCTTTACCTCCAAAACTACAAGCAGCCGTTTGCCAAGGCAAATGACGAAAATTGGAAGAACGGTGAATGGTGGACTCCGGCAGTATGGAATCAGAATAAGGCATCTTTCAATGCAAAAAACAATACTACTGTTACCGGAATGCAGTATAAAGCAGCAGAGGGCTTCACATTAGCGTTCCAGAATGGATGGGACAAGGAAGCTTATGCGAATGGGAAAATGTGGCAAGTTGCTACGCTCCGTCCTGGTAAGTATAGATTGGAAGTTACATATGCCTATTCGTTGGTAGTAAATGATGCGGGGAATTTTATTTCTGCATTAATAGCTAAAGGAAATAGTGAGAGTGATATACCGGATGTGGCTGATATTGAGCAATTAGATGGAGTTTGTGTGGTCTATGATAAAGCTGGTACAAATGATGATTCGGGTACGTTGGTGACACCTTCGTTTGAAGTGGCGGAGACAACGGATGTTGTCATTGGATTCCTTACTTCTCTGGCCAAAGGCAATTCATACTTTAAGGTAACAGAATTGAAATTGATTCTTGAATGATGTGGAAAAAGAAAAAAGAGTAATTCATCGTGATAATATAATTAAGATTATGAAGAAAATATATAACTATCTGTTTCCCGTTTTCCTCTCGCTTTTCGCATTGGCTGCTTGTGACGAGGATAACGAAGAAATTGTTCCAATGAGTTACACTGATCCTGTGGCAACTGTAACAAAGATAGATCCTGTAGAAGGATATGTTGGGAATGAGTTTACCGTTAGTGGTAGTGATTTTGGTATCAGAACAGAAGATGTGAAAGTTTTTATCGGTTCCCAGGAGGCAGCAGTAGTCTCCTGTGTCGACGATGCAATTCTTGCGAAAGTGCCGGAATCTGCAACAAACGGAAAGATAACCGTTGAAGTCTTCGGACAACGTGTAGAGACTGATCTTGTTTATCGTGTACTTGGTAAGCCGGGTGTTAGTGTAGTGAAACCTTCCTATGGTTTTCCGGGTGCCAGTATTGTTTTCGAAGGACAAGAATTTGTTTCTTCTAAAGCATTATACACTTTGACTTTTGGAACTTCCACAGAAAAGGCGGAGATTGTGGGTACGCCTACTGATACCGAATTTACAGCCAAAGTTCCCGAGACAGCTGGCAGTGGAGTCATGACACTTGTTATGGCAGAACAAACGATTGATTTAGCATCTTATCCTTTCACAGTGTTGAAGCATGCAACGCTTGATATTCCTAAGGAAGGCGAACCGGTTCCATCTGGTTTTGCAGGCAGTAAATTTGCAATAACAGGAACCAATCTTGTGCAAGAATTGCTGGATAGGTCTGTTGAGGGGTTGGAGCCTTTGAAAGTCACTTTCTCTAAAGCTGGCGGAGAACCTGTAGAAGCTGCAATAGATACTGATAATTTGACAGATAAGAGTATTCCACTCACTGTACCTGTTTCGTTGGAAGCCGGAGATTATACAATTACTGTCATCACTCCGTTTGAAACTATTGGGACACAGTTGAAATATACGGTATTACCGATGCCGACAGTAACAGGCATTTCAACGAAAGCCGGATATATTAATGCGGAAGTAATGATCATTGGTCAGAACTTTGGTACGAAAGCTGAAAATATTCAGGTCTTTTTCGGAGAGACAGTTTGTGATAAAGTGACACTGAATGATAAAGGTAATATTGTAGTGAATGTTCCAAAAGGAGTTTCATCTGAAGCTCCGGTGAAGATTAAACTGATCATTCAGGGTAAGGAAATAGAGATGGGCGAATCGGGCACATTTGAGGTTTGGGAAACTCCGGAAATCACTTCCGTTGAAACACCGTATATTTATCCTTATGGTACATTAGTAAAAGCCGGACAGGAAATAACATTTACAGGAAAAGGTTTTGGAACGGATAAGAATTCTGTTACAGTTACTTTTGAGGGAATATCCGTACCTGTTGCGGTTAAAGAGATTACTACGACTGCTATAACAGTAACAGTTCCGCAAGGTTTCAATGGTGGAAAAGTAACAATGGTGTTTGAAGGCATTACACAGCCCGTAGAGAGTGATATATTACAACCTCTGCCGGCGGATGGAGATATTTCTCAATATGTACTTATGAATTATAAACAGCCTTTTGACTATGTAAAAGAAGGTGGAGATAATGGATTCCATAAAAAAGGAGAGTGGGCAAAAGCCGCTTATTGGATAGTTCAGAACTCTAACTTGACTGCCGGTGAAGGAGGTGCTGCTGTTGATTTGGCATTTAAAACGAAATATGGTGATGGAAGTGACGCAGGTTTGGCTTTACAAACAGATTGGGGATTTGACAATCCTAAAAATGATGGTAAGGTATATCAGACTTCTCATCTTCAAAAAGGAAAATATAAGTTGACGGCACACGTTTATGAATATGACGGTAGAGGTTTTACCGGTTATGTTGCGGTTTGTAAAGGCAATGAGATGGCAAATACTAGTGATATACCAAGTAAGAGTCTGGCAAACGCTTCTATTTCCGGTACGGGTGATGTAGTCGTTGATATTCTTGTGGAAGAGCCTACCGATGTGGTCATTGGTTTTGTCTGTACGATTACAGTAAAACAAGGACGGGCTAAGATAGATAATTTCAAATTAGAGTTAGTAGAGCAATAAACTATAATTGGGTACACCGTAATCAATGGTAGATGCGGTGTACCATTAAACCAAAAGTATGATGAAAAAGATATATTACATAGCTGCAGTATTCGCTACCCTGTTTTTGGCAGGATGTGGTGACGGCATTGACCTTCCGGGTGTCAATGTGGAAACTGATTTGAATAAAATTCCCCTTCCTGATAATAACGTAAATTTGGAACAGGTTGAACTTAAACCGTCAACAGAACCCATGCTGCATGAAGGGTTGCATACGGAGGCAGATTTCCAGCGTATCCGGGATAAAAAAGCTGCCGGAGAAGAGCCTTGGGTAAGTGCTTATCAATTATTAGTAGAAAGTCAGTTTTCGCAGAAGACGGCAGATACTTATCCTACGGAATGGATTAAACGTGGAATTTCCGGTGATGAAAATTATATGAATGCAGCCAGAGGAGCTACTATCGCATATCAGCAAGCGCTTCGTTGGAAGATTGAACAAGATGATGAATATGCGGCAAAAGCGGTGGAGAATTTGAATAAGTGGGTACAGACTTGCGTCGGTGTAACGGGTAATACGAATTTATCTCTTGCCGCAGGACTTTATGGTTATGAATTTGCTATTGCCGGTGAATTATTGAGGGACTATGGAGGATGGGACCGTGCGGACTTCGCAGCTTTCCAGAATTGGTTACTTAAAGTGTTCTATCCTGCCAATGACGATTTTCTGAAACGCCATCACGATACGAATGCGTTACATTATTGGGCTAACTGGTGTCTTTGTAATATAGCGGCTAAAATGGCTATCGGCATCGTTACCGATCGTCGTGATATTTATAACGAAGGTATCGACCATTTGCAGACTGGTGATACAAACGGACGTTTACGTCGTGCTATCTATCACGATTATGCACCGGACTATAACTTTGCTCAATGGCAGGAGAGTGGACGTGACCAAGGGCACACGTTGATGTGTGTCGGATTGATGGGAATTATTTGCCAGTTGGCATGGAGTCAGGGAGACGATTTCTTTGCCTATGATGACAATCTGTTCATGCGGGCTTGCGAATATGCCGCTTGTTGTAATTACACCAATGAGACTGTACCATATACTACTTATATATGGCAAAAACAGAGTCAATGGGGATATCCGATTCCGGAAGAGCAAACAGCACTTGGTGACGGTAAATGGATCAAACGTGCGATATGGGCGTTGCCTTACTATCATTACAAAGGGGTAAAAAACATCTCGGATGATAATCTCAAATACACTAAGATTGCTACCGAATATGTAGGAATAGAAGGAGGCGGCGGTTATTATGATGCTAATTCCGGCGGATATGATGTACTTGGACTTGGTACATTGATGTATGCAAAATAAATGAACAACTTAAAATGAATAGACTGATACGAATAGCGTTTACATTTTTACTTGTAATGACTTCAGAAGTTATACAGGCAGAAATTGTCATCTATCCGGTGCCACAAGGTATCTACTATGCCCGTCACAACGACGACTACACAGTAAAGGTACGTCAAGTGGGTGAAAAAGATTGGGTAGACCTTTATGAATATAATGTAAAGGTGGATATGGATACCAAGTCGGATGCAACCATGGTACAGTTTGATTTTTCCGGTAAAGTGGAAGTGCTGGTGCAAAAGAATAACGGAGAACTCCGTTCAGCAGTAGTGCGTCCGTTATCCAAAGGCATTCAGCCGGAGATAGACGGAAATTTTCTGCTGTTCACATTGGATAAACCGCAAAAGCTCTCTGTAGAGTTCAACGGTGACCGTTTGAATAATCTGCATGTGTTTGCCAATCCGATCATTGAGAATGTGCCTGATAAGAATGATCCGAATGTGATGTATTTTGAGTCCGGTATACACGAACCCACTGATGTGGCAGGCAAATGCTTCCGTATTCCTTCCAACACGACTGTCTATCTGGAAGGTGGAGCGGTGCTGAAAGGTTGCCTGACTTGCGACAGCGTAGAGAATGTAAAGATTCTCGGACACGGTATGTTGCTTGAACCGCAGCAGGGAATATCGGTGGCATACTCCAAGAATGTACTGATTGATGGAATTACAGTCGTCAACTCCCGTCACTACACTGTTTCCGGTGGGCAATCGCAAGGAATCACTATCAAAAACCTGAAATCATTCAGTTATCAGGGCTGGAGTGACGGATTGGATTTTATGTCCTGCTCGGATGTAGTGATTGATGATGTTTTTCTTCGTAATTCAGACGACTGTATAGCCATCTATACGCATCGTTGGAATTATTATGGAGATTCTCGTAATATCCGTGTACTTAATTCTACACTATGGGCGGATATTGCTCACCCCATCAATATCGGTACACATGGAAATACGAAAACAGGAGATGAAGTTTTAGAAGATATATTGTTCAAGAATATCGATATCTTGGAACATGATGAGGACGATCGTGATTATCAAGGCTGTATGACTATCAACGTAGGAGATCACAATCTGGCACAAAACATTACTTTTGAGGATATTCGTGTGGAGCATATTCAGGAAGGACAGTTGTTTCATCTTCGGGTGATGTATAACCAAAAATATAACACAGGGCCCGGCAGAGGTGTCAGAAACATAACGTTCCGTAATATTTCATGTATCGGGAAATATATCAATCCTTCTTTGATGGAAGGTTATGATAAGAATAGGAAGGTTGAGAATATTTTGTTTGAAAACATCGTGTTGAACGGCAAACGGATCACCTCTTTGGAAGAACTGAATATAGATAAAAAAGATTTTGTAGGGAAGATACGGATAAAGTAGCTAACAAATAAAAGATTGTGTTGATTTTACCCTCACACTCTCACCCGGCTCTCAATCCCTTTATCCATCGGACTTTCGTGGGTGAGGGTAAAGGTGAGAGTAGTGTGAGGGTAAAATTTACTCTCACATATGATCATAACTAAAGGCCCGGAGGAATGGTCGTTTCTTGTCTTTGAGACTGAATTTTCCAGCTTTAGAAACTATAGTTTTCCGCTTTTGGAACTGGAGTTTCGAGCCTTTGGAACTAAAGTTTCAAGGCAGGAAACCATCAGTTTCAAGTAACGAAACACTTTGTTTCACACCGTGAAACAAAATATTTCCCGCCTTGAAACAAATAACTAGGTTATTGCTCTGACGAAGCTCTGTACTGTATCAGTACTGCAAGATTATAATATAATCTGCCGTTCTTTCTCATCATCCACCACAGCCATCATTCCTTCTACTTGTGCAAGAGCCAGCATACGTCCGTGGAAAGAATATCCCGGATTGTAGCCTTTATCTTCATCTCCCAGCATCATTCGTCCGTGGTCTACACGCATCGGTAATCCCGGATTTTCCTTCTCGAAGATACGGATAAGGTCAATCAGATGTCCTCTTCCCGTAAGATGGGAGCTTTCAATGAAGTTTCCACTTTGCATGGCAGCCGTGCTGCGCAGGTGTACGAAATGAGTCCTTTTTGCAAATTTCTTAGCCAACTCACGTGTATCGTTATGCTCGCCTGCACTCAAAGAGCCTGCACAGAAAGTTAATCCATTATGAGGATTATTTATGGCATTCAGGAACCATTCAATATCACTTTCATTGGTAACGATACGTGGCAAACCTAATACCTGAAATGGAGGATCATCCGGATGTACACACATATTAACTCCATATTCTTCGCATACAGGCATGATTGCAGATAAGAAATAACGCATATTTTCACGCAAAGTATCGCGGTCTATATCTTTGTACAAAGCGAGTAGCCGCTTGAAGATGGCAACCGGATTTTTATCTCCTTCTTTGATATTGCCGTTGACAAAACCTTGTGTCTTGACGATAATGGTATCAATCAAAGCGTCTTTTTCTGCTTCTGTGATAACCTTATCTAACTCGGCAACTTTCTGAAGTTCTTCTTCAGTGTAATCTTTTTCAGCTCCTTCACGTTCTAGGATTCGGATATCGAAATAAGCAAAACGGATGCGGTCATAATACAGGGAACTGGTACCGTCCGGCCAAGGGTATTGCAAGTCTGTACGTATCCAGTCGATAACGGGCATGAAGTTGTAACAAACTGTTTTTATGCCGCATTTACCCAAATTGGCAAGGCTTGTTTTGTAGTTATCAATTAACTGTTCACGTTCCGCTCCTGCGTATTTGATTGCTTCACAAACAGGAAGGCTTTCCACTACCGACCAGCGTAACCCATACGATTCGATGTATGATTTCAAATCGTTAATAGCTTCTACTGTCCATATTTCACCATTCGGTACATCATGCAGGGCAGTGACAATCCCTTCTACCCCTATTTGTCGGAGCATCGGCAAGGTAATCTTGTCTTTCTTGCCGAACCATCTCCAAGTTTTTTCCATCATAGTTTCTTTTCTTTATTAAGGAGCGATTATTTATACTCCGCTGAATGCACTGAAACCACCATCGATAGGTAGCATGGCTCCGGTTACGAAGCTAGCGGCTTCACTACACAAGAAATGCACGGCGCCATTCAATTCTTTAATATCACCAAAACGTTTCATAGGAGTTTTAGCCAATACTTTCTTGCTTCTATCTGTCAGTGAACCGTCCGGGTTGATGAGCACACGACGGTTTTGGTCGCCGATAAAGAAGCCCGGTGCAATAGCGTTTACACGGATACCATCACCGTATTTCAGTGCCATTTCACTTGCCAGCCATTGAGTGAAATTGGCTACGGCAGTTTTTGCAGCCGAATATCCCGGTACACGGGTGATAGCACTGTATGCTGCCATTGAGGATACATTAATGATACATCCTTTGCCTTGTTTTGCCATTACTTTACCGAATATCATAGATGGGTAGACTGTCCCGTTCATATTCAGATTAGTCACTTTTTCCCAGCAAGAGATATCCATATCATAAAAGTGCTGATCCGGTTCAAGAGTAGCTCCCGGCATATTGCCACCGGCAATGTTCAATAGAATATCGATCTGTCCCCATTTGGCTACGATTTCTTCGGCTACTTTCTCCAAGCTGGCGATGTCAAGTACATTACCGATGATACCGATTACATCGTCACCGTATTGCTTAAGTTCAGCCACACGGTTGTCTAGTTGCTCCTGACGAATGTCAATAGCGACTACTTTTGCTCCCTGCTGTACAAAGTGTTGGGCAATATTTCCACCCAGTACACCACCTGCTCCGGTAATAACAGCAACTTTACCGGCAATACTAAATAATTCGTTCATGGTTTCTATCAAATGTTTTTATGAATTGATGCAAAAATAGCGGGTTTTTATACATGCTATGATGCGTATTTTTGCAAGATATTTACCTATCTTTGCAAAGGTAGTTTAGAAAGGAGATTTATGAAGAAGATAATGAATGAGAAGTTGACTATTACGACTTCCAATCCCGTCCGTGCCCGCTTTTATGAATATCCGCGTTTTACGTATCCGTGGCATTTTCATAATGAGTATGAAATTATCTATGTAGAGAAGGGAGAGGGGGATTGCCTGGTGGGTGACAGCATTATCTCTTATTCAAAAGGTGATTTGATTCTTTTCGGTTCCGAGCTGCCTCATAGTATGCAAAGCCCACCGGATGACGGAGAAGAATCCGATAATGGAGAAAAATCCAAACTGAAAGTAAAAGGAGTGAATATTCAGTTTGAGAAAGATTTTATGCATTATTCTATTTCTCAATACTCCCAGTTTATTCCTATCAGGAATTTATTGGAAGATGCTTGCAGGGGGATTAAATTCACTGTTGTCCACTCAGGGAAAATTATCAAGCTATTAAAACAGATACCTTCTGCCAGGGGAGCGGAGCAAATCATCCTGTTGCTTTCACTTTTACAGATGATGGCTACCAATAATCACAGGAAATATCTGACTACTTCCCATTATACCCCATCTCCTTCCATCATGCGTAATGAAAGAATGGAAAAGGTGATTGCTTATTTGAATAAACATTATACCGAGTCTATCGGTCTGGATGAAATTGCTTCTTACACAGCGATGAACCCTGCTGCTTTCTGCCGATACTTTAAAGAAAACACAGGAAAGACATTCAAAGAGTATGTACTTGATATGCGTATCGGATATGCTTGTAAACTATTGAATAGTAGTATGATGAATATATCTCAAATCAGTGCTACTTGCGGATTTGAATCACCTGTACATTTTAACCGCATCTTTAAAAGGGTGACAGGAATAACACCGACTTTATATAGAGAGCAGATGGAATAATATCAAAGTTCAGATGATATTTTTCTTATAAATTCTTCGGGAGTTACAATCTCTATTTGGTCATTGTTGGTATAGAAGTCTTTTTTATTCAGAGTTATTAGGTATTCACATTGTTCGGCTATTGCATTTTGATATTGATAACTATCTTCTATATCTGTAAAATTAGCATCCCATATGCCTTTGTTTAATTCTTCATTTGAAATGTCGCAAATATCCGACATTAATAATATGTTATTAAGTATATTACGTAGCTTATCTAAACGTTGCTCTTTGGATAAAGAATTTGTTTTCTTTAAGTATGCCTCCACAAGATATGTAATTGTATATGAAAGAACCTTGAGAAATATAGCAGTCGACAACTCTAGTTTTATATAGATTGTATATGCGGGAGATTTCAGCGGAATGTGAACGGTTGGTTATGGATTCCATTAATATATTGGTATCTAAAAAGACTCTCATTCTAGGTTATATTTTTCTTTTAAAATATTATCTCTCATCTCTTCCCAAGGAATTTCAGAATCAATACTTCCTATTAAGGATTGGCTATCGAACAATTCTCTCCTTTTCTTTCTGGAAAGATTAATCTGTCCCCCTTTTTCTTTTTGAAGCTGCATATACTGTTTTAGTACATCAACATTTTCTTCTTCTCTGATGGACTTAATAATTTTACGTCTTATATTTTTGATATATGACTGGGAATAATATTCACCTATGGGTTCTTCTACTTTCATATCTTGTTCTGCTTACAATCTAAACAAAGATACTATTAAATAATAGAACTAAAAATAATATTTTATTTTTTATCGTATATTTGATATTGAGTATAATATCTTTCTCGTTCGTATATAATAGGAAAGATGAATAAACATGAACGTAAATAGAAGAATGAAGAAAAGAATTTTGCTTTTGTTGTTGGTGATACCGGCATTGGTAAAAGCGCAAGATGTGATGACAGAAACCCGCCAGGAACTGATGTCTCCTGATGGAGCTTACCGCTTTACCTTCTATCAGCGTGCGGTGGGAGAGGATAATGCACAAATGTATTATACCTTGACTTATAAGAACCGTCCGGTGATTGAAGAAAGTAAATTAGGAGTTCTGATTGAGAATCAACTGTTTGAGTCGGCGTTGGGCGTTCCGAACGATACTTGTCATTTTTGGTGTGAAAATCTGAAATTGACAGGGACTGAACAACGAAAGGCGGATGCAACATGGAAGCCTGTATATGGCGAACGTGCGGAAGTACGTGACTGCTACAATGAGATGACTTTGAAATTCAAGAAGGGAGAAGGGGATGGCAACCGAGACGGTGGCTATGATAAGCGTAAGAATTACTTTATGAACATTATCGTTCGTGCCTATAATGAAGGAGTTGCTTTCCGCTATCATTTTCCGGAAACGACAAACGGACTTTTCTTGCATATCATCGGTGAGCAGACCAGCTTCACAATGCCTGAAGGAACGATGGCATATTACGAGCGTTGGGCACAAGGACCTTGCGTACTTCGTCCGTTGGAAGGATGGGGCAAAGAGGAGAGTGAGCGTCCTTTGACTTTGATACTGCCTGACGGATTATCCGTAGCTCTGCTGGAAACGGAAATGGTGGATTATGCCCGTGGTAAATTCCGTTTATCGGCAGAGAAACCTTCCACTTTGGAGACAAGTCTGTATAGTAGCGTCGATATTATTTCTCCTTACAGTACTCCGTGGCGTGTAATCATGGTTGGCGAACGTCCGGTCGATTTAATTAATAATAATGATATTGTCTTGAATCTGAATCCGGCTTGCAAACTGGCTGATACTTCTTGGATTAGACCGGGAAAAGTATTCCGTTCGGGAGACCTGAAACAGGAAAGAGTAAAAGCTGCCATCGACTTTGCAGCAGAGCGCGGCATTCAGTATGTGCATATGGATGCCGGCTGGTACGGACCGGAAATGAAAATGAGTTCGGATGCTACTACTGTTTCTCCTGATAAAGACCTTGATATACCTGCTTTATGTAAATATGCCGGATCGAAAGGAATCGGACTTATGGTGTATGTCAATCAGCGTGCATTAGTGCAGCAGTTGGATACCCTGTTGCCTTTGTATAAGAAATGGGGATTGAAAGGTATCAAGTTCGGTTTTGTACAGATTGGTAATCAGCGTTGGAGTACTTGGCTGCATGATGCAGTCCGTAAATGTGGAGAATACGGTCTGATGGTAGATATTCATGACGAATATCGTCCGACAGGATTCAGTCGTACTTATCCTAACCTGATGACGCAGGAGGGTATTCGTGGTAATGAAGAAATGCCGGATGCCACACACAATACGACTCTTCCTTTCACCCGCTATCTGGCAGGTGCAGGAGATTATACGCTTTGTTATTTCAATAACCGGGTGAAGAATACGAAAGCACATCAGTTGGCTATGGCAGCAGTGTATTACAGTCCTTTGCAATTTATGTTTTGGTATGACAGACCGGAATTCTACCAAGGAGAAGAAGAACTGGAATTTTGGAAAGCCATTCCGAGTGTATGGGATGACAGCCGTGCGTTAGATGGAGAAATTGGTGAATATATCATTCAGGCACGTCGTTCGGGGAATGACTGGTTTGTAGGAGCAATGACAAATACGGAAGCCCGCACAATTACATTGACTACGGATTTTCTGGAACCGGGAAAGAAGTATATGCTTCATCTCTATGAAGATGATGACAAGCTGAATACACGAACGAAAGTACGCACTACTCATAAGAAGATAAAAGCCGGAGATAAACTTGTTTTGAAGCTAAAAGCAAGTGGCGGGGCTGCATTGCATTTCACTCTATTGGAAAAATAAATTGTTTTTTATGTAAATCAGTAGTTGAATTAGAGTAAAACAGTATATAAATGAACTATTTCACCACAGAGGACACGGAGGACACAGAGGTTATAATAATCTCTGAATTAGAACTCTGAAAACTCTGTGTCCTCCGTGTCCTCTGTGGTGAAAACCGTACGGAAATGAATGATAGTTTATTTTCAATAGCTGATTCGTAGTATTTTATAATGAGCGCAATTAATGAGAACATCCCCTTTAACCTTGTCTTTCATGTAATGAAAGTAGCAAAAGGAGTAAAGGGGATTTCATTTCCTTATTTACTATAATTAATCAACCACTTCACCATCTCCGGGTCATTATGAGAGAAGAAAAGTGTCTTAGCTGTATCAAGCGCAGCGATAGCCGCCATAGCATCCGGTGTTAAAGAAAAATCGAAAACATTGAAATTCTCAATCATACGTTCTTTATGAGTCGATTTAGGAATCACGATAATATCGCGTTGAATCAGATAACGTAGTGCGACCTGTGCCACTGATTTGCCATATTCTTTACCGATTTCCTGAAGAGTCGGGTTGGTAAAGAAGTCGTTCCGTCCTTCGGCAAACGGCCCCCATGACATAATTTTAGTGCCATATTCCTTCATGACTTCCTGTAACTTTATCTGTTGGTTGAAAACATGTGTCTCCACTTGGTTGACGGCAGGAGTGATTTCGCAGAATTCCGCCAAGTCAACAAAGCGGTCGGGATAGAAGTTGCTGACACCGATAGCACGAACTTTACCGGCTTTGTATGCTTCTTCCATAGCCCGGTAGGTTCCGTAATAATCACCGAATGGCTGATGGATAAGTAACAGGTCGATGTAATCACTTTTTAATTTACACAGTGATTCTTCGATAGAAGTTTTGGCCTTTTCGTAACCGGCATTTGAAATCCATACTTTTGTAGTGATGAACAGTTCCTCACGCGGAATGCCACATTTACTGATTGCATTTCCTACACCCTCCTCATTATGATAGGCTTGTGCCGTATCAATGGAACGATAACCTGCACTGATTGCATCCAACACGCAATGTTCACACTCTTCAGGCGTAACCTGATAGACACCATAACCTAAAATAGGCATTTCAATGCCATTGTTCAATTTTACTTTGTCCATAATTAATCCTATTAAATTAAAATCGTATTCTAATGTTTTTATTATCTTTATCTCCTGTATGCAAAGTTAGTTTGTAAAAGGTAAACTGTTTTTATATAAATTACGGCTTTTGCTACCATTTTCACGGATAGCCCTGTCTTTGCATTTAATCTTTCATATATATAGTTGTTTTTTGAGTATTTTGTTTTCCATATTCGTAGTATAGGAAGTTAAATCAATAAAAAGAAGCATTATGAATAAATATTTTCTTGTTGTTTTGTTATCTCTGTTCATGCAGACTACCCGAGTTACAGCAGCTCCCTGGCAGTGGTCAGTAGAAATAAAAGAGCTGATTTCAGAAGAAACAAACGCCCACCCGTCTGCTTATCTGTGGATACCGGAAAACTGCAAACAAGTCCGTGCCGTCATCGTCGGGCAACATAATATGACCGAAGAGACAATTTTCGAACATTCCGGATTCCGGGAAAATATGGCAAAACTTGGGATTGCAGAGATATGGATAACTCCCGGAATAGACCAGCGCTGGGACGTGACAAAAGATACCCAGCAAATCTTTGAAACAATGATGAAGAATCTGTCTGAAATAAGCGGGTATACAGAACTGGAGTTTGCCCCGGTCATCCCTATCGGACACTCGGCAATGGCTACTTATCCGTGGAACTTTGCCGCTTGGAATCCCGAACGTACATTGGCCGTACTTTCTATTCACGGTGATTCTCCCAGAACTCATTTGACAGGCTACGGAAGTGCAAATTTGGATTGGGGAAACCATACGATTGAAGGTATTCCTTCATTAATGGTAATGGGGGAGGACGAATGGTGGGAAGACCGATTGATAACTTCCTTCGATTATCGCCGTGAATATCCGAATGCTCCCCTTTCATTCCTTGCAGATGCAGGACATGGACATTTCGATATATCCGATGAATTGATTGATTATCTTTCTCTCTTTCTGAAAAAGGCAGTGCAATACCGGTTGCCAAACCATTCTCCATCGAATACTCCGGTTCTGTTAATTCCGGTAGAAGCAAAGAATGGATGGCTGGCAGACCGCTGGCGAAAGAATGAAAAGCCTACAGCCGAAGCCGCTTCCTATGATAAGTATAAAGGAGACAAGACCCATGCGTTTTGGTATTTTGATAAAGAAATGGCAGATGCCACAGAAAAATATTACGCCAATGAGCGTGGAAAGACAGAGCAGTACATCGGCTTTGAGCAAAAAGGAAAACTGATTACTTTCAATCCGAAATCCCATGTACGTATGTCTCCTTCTTTTCAACCCGAGGCGGACGGAGTTACTTTCC
This sequence comes from Bacteroides sp. BFG-637, assembly GCF_024793605.1. Taxonomy (NCBI): domain Bacteria; kingdom Pseudomonadati; phylum Bacteroidota; class Bacteroidia; order Bacteroidales; family Bacteroidaceae; genus Bacteroides; species Bacteroides sp. BFG-637. The sequence goes on from NZ_JANUPD010000002.1 coordinate 3,981,203, forward strand.
ATTTGAAAGCTGTGTACACAGATACGTTAAGGAACGAATATTCTCAAAAACACAGTACACGTCCCATTCGAATGTCGAGAATCTGCGGTCCGGTGGAAGTGGTGAATGATACAACTTTTACTGTACGTTTCTATCGGATGGGATTGGATAATCCTAAACGCACAGGAAGTATCTGTCTGATGGCTTCCGCAAGACAGGATCATAGCTACCGGAGTGCCGTTCAGCAGGTAGAGATTCGTATTCCTTACCGGAATAAGGAAGGAATACCCCAACGTATTATTTTTCCGAAACTATCCGATGTAAAGGCTTCAGTGAAAGAAATAACTTTGAAAGGAACTGCTGACTCCGGTCTTCCGGTTTACTATTATGTAAAAGAAGGGCCGGCAGAAATAAAGGGGGATAAACTGGTATTGACTAAAATTCCTCCGCGTGCAAAATTTCCGGTAAAGGTGACAGTGGTAGCCTGGCAATATGGACGTAGCGGGGAACCTAAAGTGCAGACTGCTGAAGCAGTGGAGCAGAGCTTTTATATTACCGCCCGTTAGTCTGACAAAGAGATTGTTCAAGGAATCAGAGTACTAATTCCTTGAACAATCTTTCCAAAGTCTTATCTAAATCTGTAGAAAATCCCGGATGCGGGCGGGACACCTGTATGCAGGAACTTTTTACTGCGGTCAGCCAACGAAATCTGTCAGGAATATCCATATTGGCTATAGCTCCTCCCTCTTTATTTCCCATGCATATCTTGTCAAAGACCTGTAACCCTTCTTTCAGGCAATTAATATCCAGTTCGGAAGAAAACAGTTTTAGTTTGTTCTCATCTATCGTATAGAGGGATTTCAGGTATTTGGCTTGTTTGGAAAACAATACAATCCCCATATTGATAAACTCCTCCCGTTCTACTTTAGGAACGAAACGGATGACTGCGTATTCATATAAGTGCCTTTCTTGCATTTTGCGCTTCATTTACAAATGTTTCGGAATGCTTAATCCTTTCTTCTAAGAATTGAATATAAATCTCTCTCAAATCCTGTGGAGTTTCTGTACCTTCCGTCCAGTTCAACCAGTCGTCGGGAATAGCATTGACTATCTCACGGATTTTATCAGAAGTTAATATCTGTCTGAATTCGATATCTACTTCTTCCAGTTTATCGGCAAACGGCAATAATACATGGTCTTTTATCTGTACAAAAGGAACCAGTGCCTGTTTTTGCCAGTTAGTCCAGGAATGGTGGAAATAAAGAGAAGCCCCATGATCAATCAACCATAGTTCTTTGTGCCACATCAGCATATTGGTATTTTTAATGGTACGGTCTACGTTAGTCAGCAAGGCATCCAGCCATACCACTTGCGAAGCCGTTTTCCCATCTACTTGATGTACTATCGGATCAAAAGTCAGTGAACCGGAAAGGAAATGCAATCCCATATTCAGTCCGCGACTCCATTGAAGTAAATCCTGTATCTCTTCGTCCGCTTCCGTCCGCCCGAAGGCCTCGTCCAGATTCAGAAAAACTATTTCGGGAACTCTGAAACCCAGTGCACGGGCTATCTCCCCACCAATCAGTTCGGCAATCAGCGCTTTTGTTCCGTGTCCTGCCCCTCTGAATTTGACTACATACTTAAATTCATCGTCAGCTTCGGCCAAAGCAGGCAATGAACCTCCCTCACGCAGAGGAAGAATATATCTTGTGACATTTGCCGTACGTAAATCCATGTAGCTCCTTTCTTTGATTTGGGGAATAAAGATAGGACGTTTCAGATGAATTTTATAAGAAAGTGGGCTTTAAATTAAAGAATTGTAGCTTAATTAAATAATTTTGTAGCTTTGAGTGTTTGAGGCACCTTGTTCGTATCTTATAGGTAAAAGATAGAAATAGTATGAATAAGAAAATTTTAGTTACGGCAATCTTGTTTGGTTCATTGACAGTATCGGGTATAGCGTCAGCTCAATCTGTATATCCCGGTCAACATCAGGGAAAGTTGAAAAAGGAAACAGTGGCTCCCCTTCAAGCAGAAAGTTTTGATTTGAAAGACGTCCGCTTGTTGCCAAGTCGTTTCCGTGATAATATGCTTCGGGATTCTGCCTGGATGACTTCAATAGATGTGAATCGCCTGCTGCATAGCTTCCGTACCAATGCCGGTGTATTTGCCGGACGTGAGGGCGGTTATATGACAGTGAAAAAACTCGGTGGTTGGGAATCTTTGGATTGCGAACTTCGCGGACATACTACCGGACATATGCTTTCGGCACTTGGTTTGATGTACGCAGCTACCGGTAGTGAGATATTCAAGCTGAAAGGTGATAGCTTGGTCAATGGATTGGAAGAAGTGCAGAATGCATTAAAAAACGGATATTTGAGTGCTTGGCCTGAAGAATTGATAAACCGGAACATCCAGGGAAAAAGCGTATGGGCTCCTTGGTATACGCTGCATAAACTTTTTTCCGGGCTGATAGACCAATACCTGTATGCGGATAACAAGAAAGCATTGACTATCGCCACCCGAATGGGTGACTGGGCATACAATAAGCTGAAACCTCTTAGTGAAGAAACACGTAAGCTTATGATCCGCAATGAATTTGGCGGTATCAATGAGTCATTCTACAATTTGTACTCAATCACGGGAGATGAACGTTATCGTTGGCTGGCGGAATATTTCTACCACAATGACGTAATCGACCCGTTGAAAGAACTTCGTGATGACTTGGGAACGAAGCATACCAATACATTTATCCCGAAAGTGATAGCCGAAGCCCGCAACTACGAATTAACCCGCAACGAGACAAGCCGGAAACTTTCGGAATTTTTCTGGCATACCATGATTGACCATCATACTTTCGCCCCGGGATGCAGCAGTGATAAAGAACACTACTTTGACCCGAATAAGTTATCCCAACATCTGACCGGTTATACCGGAGAAACCTGTTGTACCTATAATATGCTCAAACTTAGCCGCCATCTTTTCTGCTGGACGGGCGATTCATCTATTGCAGATTATTATGAAAAGGCATTGTACAATCATATCTTGGGACAACAAGATCCCGAAACGGGTATGGTGGCTTATTTCCTGCCTTTGCTTTCCGGTTCTCATAAACTATATAGCACAAAAGAGAACTCTTTTTGGTGTTGCGTAGGCAGTGGATTTGAGAATCACGCAAAGTTTGGAGAAGCCATCTATTATCACAACAATCAAGGAATATATGTAAATCTGTTTATCCCCTCACAGGTAATCTGGAAAGAGAAGGGACTGACCATCCGTCAAGAAACGGAGTTTCCACAGGAAGAAACAACGCGGTTCACTTTCCGGGCAGAGAATCCCGTTCGCACCACTGTTTATCTGCGTTATCCTTCATGGAGCAAAGATGTGAAAGTGCTGGTGAACGGTAAGAAAGTATCTGTAAAGCAGAAACCGGGCTCTTATATCGCCATTACCCGTGAATGGAAAGATGGCGATCAAATTTCGGCTACTTATCCGATGCAAATCAAACTGGAATCTACTCCGGATAATCCAGACAAGGCAGCTCTGTTATATGGTCCGCTAGTATTGGCGGGAGAACGGGGAACAGAGGGTATGCAGGCGCCTGCTCCTTTCTCTAATCCTGCTCTTTACAATGATTATTATACCTATGATTTTCGTGTCCCTGCCCATCTGCGCACTTCTTTGAAACTGGATAAGAAGCATCCCGAACGTGCTTTGCAGCGGGTAGGAAGTGATTTGAAGTTTACGACAGAACAAGGAGATGTGATTCGTCCGCTATATGATTTGCATCACCAGCGCTATGTCGTATATTGGGATTTGCAATCAGAATAGTACTCGCTATAATCAAAATAGCACCTGCTAAAACAGGAAATATTGAAAACAGAAAATAGATAGTAAAACAACGATATGAAGAATCGTTTATTAATTGCCGCTTTTGTAAGTATCTTCTTTTTGACCGGTTCTTGCCAAATATCATCCGGTCAAGGAAAGCAGTATGACTTCTCATCTTTGGATTCTGTTATCCAAGGATGGGTAGACAAAGGATATTATCTCGGTGCATCCGTTTGTGTAGTGAAGAATGATACCGTCATTTTTCAGAAAAACTATCGGGACTATACACCCGATACAAAAGTATATGTTGCTTCTGCCGGGAAATGGGTAGCGGCTGCCGTCGTCGCTGCGGTGGTAGACCGTACAGATTTGGAATGGGATGATCCGGTAGAGAAATGGTTACCGGAATTTAAAGGTGATGCCAAAGGTAAGATTCTTCTGCGGCAATTATTATCCCATACATCGGGAGTACGTCCGTATCTTCCCGAACCCCGTATAGATAATTATAATCATTTGGATTCGGCAGTTACAGAGATTCTCCCTTTAGATACAGTCTTTACCCCCGGCACTCGTTTTGAATATGGCGGACTTGCCATGCAAATTGCCGGAAGAATGGCGGAAGTGGCGATGGGAAAGGAGTTTGAAACTCTTTTCCAAGAACTGCTGGCACACCCTTTGGAAATGAAGAACTCTCATTTTACCCCAATCAATACGGACGGCGGACATGCTCCCATGTTAGGGGGCGGATTGTGTACTACCTTGAATGATTATCTTCATTTCCTATCCATGATTTATCACGATGGAATATACAATGGCAAGCAGATTATATCAGCAGAAACAGTAAAAGAGATGCAGGCCGATCAAGTGAAAGATGCCATAATCCCTTCAGATAATTATGTAGCGAAAGGATTGGGACAATCTCACAATGGAATCTACGGATTGGGAGAATGGCGTGAATTAATAGATAAAAAGACAGGCGAAGCCTGCCAGATTAGCTCACCGGGATGGGCCGGCGCTTATCCGTGGATAAATAAACATGATAAAGTTTACGGATTCTTCATTTCTCATGTAACAGGTTCTTCCGTTAAAGAAGACGGTTTCTCTTCTTTCTTCGGTAGTCCCGTCATTTCACGGACTGTTTCAGAGATACTGAAAGGTAATTCGTCGGTTGTCAAACAAGGACGTATGAATGTAAGAAACGGCTCTCTATACTATGAAGAAGCCGGTCAGGGTGAGCCGGTAATCTTTGTGCACGGCCATTCGCTCGACCATCGTATGTGGGACGAACAGTTTTCTGTGTTTGCGAAAAAGTATCATGTCATTCGCTATGATTTAAGAGGATATGGTCTTTCTTCTTCCCAAACCGAAGATTATCAATTTACACATGCTGAAGATTTGGTTACTTTAATGGACTCTTTACATCTTCCAAAAGCACATATTGTCGGGCTTTCTTTGGGTGGGTTTATTACTGCTGATATGTTGGCGTATTTCCCAGACCGGATGTTATCGGCTTTTCTAGCCAGTGGAAATATTCGGAAATCGAAAGGGCCCAGTGAGCCGATGACTAAAGAAGAAGCAAAGGTACGTGATGAAGAAATAGCTGCCCTGAAAGAGAAAGGAGTGGAGGTGATGAAGAAGGAGTGGTTTGAAGGACTGATGAAATCCGGAGGAACCCAACGCGAACGGATGCGTGCGCCTCTGTGGCAAATGATTGACGAATGGGATGCATGGCAACCGCTACACAAAGAAGTACGGGTAGTAGCGGGACTGGATGCTATTGAAAAATTGAAGAAGAGTCACCCTGCCGTACCAGCTTTGATTGTTGAAGGTCACTCGTCTGACAATCGGTTCTCAAAGGAACCTCAAATTTTGAATTATCTGCCTAATGGAAAGCTGAAAGTGATTGAGGATTGCGGACATATGATGAATATGGAACGCCCGGAAGAGTTCAATTCTGTTTTGGAAGAGTTTCTTTCAAATTAGCCTCGATATGATGCTATTTATCTAAACAAAATAGGTGTTGAGTCATTTATTGTTGAGTAAACGGAAGCACTCTTTCGTATTTGTTTATAAAGTTAGAATGAATATGAAGAGACGATTTTTATTATTGCTATTTGCGGCGGTTTGCTTTTGCATGAATGCACAAGTGAATAAGAACCTTGATGTTCTGAAGAAAGATGATTTTATGAATCCCCCCATGCAGGCACGTCCTAGCACGTACTGGATGTGGATGAATGGTCATATAACCAAAGAAGGACTGACTGCCGATTTAGAATATATGAAGCGGAATGCTTACGGCGCTGCCATGATGTTCAATACAGGTGTGGGCATTCCTCGTGGAGCAGTAGATTATGCTTCTCCGCAGTGGGAAGAAATGACAATTCATGCAGTCAAAGAAGCGGAACGATTAGGAATGGAACTGTATTTGCAGAATTCCCCCGGATATAGTGGGACGGGTGGACCGTGGATAACTCCGGAATATTCGATGCAACAGCTTGAATGGACGGAAACATTGGCAACGCCGGATAAAAAAGGATGGATTAGTACTCGAATCCCACGTCCGTATGCAAAACAAGGATACTATAAAGATGCTTTTGTACTCGCATATCCAGCCCTGGAGTCGGAAACCGCTCTGTTTCAAAACCTCGTAAAGAAAGTGTCTCTGAATAATCAGGAAGTGGATAAGTCATTGCTCGCAGACAATGACTTGAATACGCAAATCCACTTGGATAAACAAAAGAACAGCTTGACTTTTGAATTGTCGGAACCCTTTGAGGCAAGAGCGATAACCGTTCGCCGCGGAGATCGGGAGAAGCCGCTTGACCCGCATGACGGACCGCGTGATTATGCTCCTGTATTGACATTGGAAGTTTCGGAAGATGGAGTGAACTATCAGAAAGTTGCCAACCTGAATAGTCCGGCTTTGCGGGCAATGGACACTCCGGGGACGGCAAGTTTCGCTCCGGTTAAGGGACGCTATTTCCGTTTAACGACGAATCGTAGCACAAACTTGAGTGAAGTGAATTTACACGCATCAGAACGCATCATAAACTGGCCTGCTAAAACAAATTATGTGAAAGATCCGGTGGCTCCGGGCTTTTCTTCTCAACGGGTGCCCGGCGGACAAATGATAGACCCGGAACAAGTGATTGATATTACTTCTTTCATGGACAATGATGGGAATATAAAATGGAAAGCCCCTCGGACAATGAGTGAAAAAGGAAAGAGACAAGTCGTTTCCCGTTGGACTATAGTCCGGTTGGGCTCCACCACTACAGGCGAAGAAGTGGCGGCTTGCCCGGACAGTGGGCGCGGGCTTGATTGTGATAAATTCAGTAAGGAGGCATTAGACCGGCATTTCGATCTTTTTCTGGATCCGCTGTTGGATAAATTGAAACCGTGGTGTGGAAAGACATTGACTGCGTTGATGATGGATAGTTGGGAAGCCGGAAAACAGAACTGGACTTCCTCTTTACCTGTTTTTTTTCGTCAGCGTAAAGGATATGATGTGACTCCCTGGCTGCTTGCCATGACCGGTCGGGTAGTGAAAAGCGTTGAGGCTACCGAACGTTTTCTCTATGATATGCGCCGTACACAGACAGATATGTTTAATGAGAACTTTCTGGCACACTTCAAGGAACGTGCTGCTCGTCACGGGCTGAAATTTGCTGCCGAACCTTATGGTGACGGCAACTTTGAAAGCCTTGAATATGCCGAACATTTGGATTATCCGATGAGTGAATTCTGGATACATTATATATATGGCGGAGTAACCACTTCAAAAATGGCGGCTAGTACTGCACATCTATGGAATCGTCCGATTGTGGGCGCGGAATGTTTCACCGGTACTCCTTTCAACAGCAAGCTGACGGAGCATCCGTATGCGATGAAAGCCGAAGGAGATTATATGATGACTACCGGAGTTAACCGCTTCGTCTATCATGTGTTTGCGCATCAACCCTATGTAGGCGGTACACCCGGAACCTTTATGACAATGGGGCCTTTCGGAACCCATCTCAATCGTAATTCGGTTTGGGCCGAACAGGCAATCGGGCTGAATATCTACAATGCCCGTTGCGCATCTATTTTGCAGCAAGGATTGTATGCCGCCGATATACTGTATATTAAAGATGAAGGGATTTCGTCCGGTATTGCTGATTATGATTTTACCGAACCTGCCACTCCTTATGGTTATCGATGGGATATTGGCAGTAAGAATATACTAGAACGCATCACTGTGGAAGACGGTCGGTTGACATTGCCCCATGGCATGAATTACCGGATATTGGTTTTGACACCTATGAAACAATGTTCCCCGGAATTGCTGAAACAAGTAAAAAGACTGCTTCAACAAGGAGCTACCATCGTACTTTCCGGAGAAAAGCCGGAAGGATACATGGGGATGGATGCCAATAAGGATATGGAAGTAAAGGCTTTGGCGGATGAGTTATGGTCAAAAGCATCATCGGCTTTGTATGACGGGACTGTTTATTATACGAAAGATTTGCAGAAGGTTTTGAATGCGGAACAGATTCATCCCGATTTCTCTTTTGTTTCCGAAAACAAGGATGCGCAAATCCATTTTATACACCGCACTGTGGGGGAAGAGGAAGTTTATTTCATCAGTAATCATCGCCGCCGTCCGGAAATGTTGACTGCCACTTTCCGTATTCGTAATATGAAACCCTCTCTTTGGGATGCGGAAACAGGTGAAACGGATATTCCCGTTTCTTATAAAGAAGAAAATGGAATGACGAAAGTTACTTTATCCCTTGCTGAAAGTGGTTCTGTCTTTATCGTATTCCGTCCTTCTGAAAAGGAGACGGAGAGAGCTTCCGACTATACGAAAACACATAAAAATGTCAAAAGGGAAACTGCCGGTTTTAAAGAGATTGTTCCGGTTGCCTCTCTTGATTCTCCCATATATAATACTTTTACTATTTCTTTATGGGCAAAACCGGAAACATTTGCTGCCGGTGGACGTGGCTTTCTTATTTTCCCTGATAAAGGAGAGGAAAGGTTAGGGAAAGGCCATGCGACGGTCGGACTTGCCATGGGGCAAAATACGGTGCGGGTATATGAACGTGCTTCTGCCAATCAAGTCGTATTAGAGTGCAACACACCGATAGAAGGATGGACGCATGTGGCTGTAGTGTACGACGATGGTGTTCCCACGCTTTATCTGAACGGGAGAATTGCCGCCGTAGGGAAGAAGTCGGCATATATCTGTTCTCCGGCCTATGATGTGCCAATGGCGGAAGAACAGTATGTGGGCAGCTTTGAGGGGGATCAGACAAAGACGGTTTATGCGTCCGCGGCATGGTCCGGAGAAAGAGTGAAAGCAGAGGTCGCGGCGGGGCCGCCGGAACCGGTGATTCCTGCCGGCAATCAGGTACTGCGGACATTGGACGGAGCTTGGAAAGTACAATTTCCTGCATGGAGTAAGGCACCTGCCGGGATTATTCTACCGGTTTTGGAATCTCTTCACAAACATTCAGATTTTAATGTGAAGCATTTCTCCGGAAAGGCAACTTATCTGAAAACGTTTGTTTTAACTGCGGAAGAATGGAAAAAAACAGTCCGGAAAGAGTCCCCTGAACGAATACTGCTTGATTTGGGACGTGTGGAAAACATAGCACAAGTCAGCGTGAATGGAGCAGTTCCGGTTTTAGTTTGGAAAGCTCCTTATCGGATAGACATAACCGAACGGCTGAAGGCAGGAGAAAACCAATTGAAAATAGAGGTTATCAATCTGTATCCCAATCGTTTGATTGGCGATGAATATTTGCCGGAGAAGTATGAATATGATGAATATGGCCGTATCCGGCGATTCCCCTCCTGGTATGTAAATCAGGAGAAGGATACGGACAGGCAGAGAATCCTGTTTGCCCCGTGGAAATATTATACAAAGAATGATCCGTTACTGGAAGCGGGATTATTAGGGCCTGTAAGGTTGCTTTGTGGAGAAAATGATTGATTGATAATTTATTCAGGCTACATTGAGTAAATATAATCGTCCCTTCGTATTTGTCTATACGCGTATAGCAAATGCGGAGGGATGACTTTTTTTATTAGAAGTACTCTCTTTTGGAGATTTTTATGTAAGTTTGTCACATGTTTAATATGAAAAAGCCCATTGTAGGTGAAAAGCACAATTAAATATCTGATTTTTTTATTAATATATTTGGTTTGTGGTGTAAATCTGCAAGCCCAGAATTACACGTTTCGTAATGTCGTTATGTCCGACGGCCTTTCCGGATTGTTGGTGAATGCCATTTATAAAGATTCGGAGGGTTTTGTCTGGTTGGGAACAGATAACTGCCTCGACCGTTTTGATGGTGTGAAAGTACGGCATTTTGAGTTTCGTGGAATGGAGTCCGGCAGAAAGAAACGGGTAAACAGTATCACGGAAACAGCCAATAATCAACTTTGGATAGGAAATGGTGTAGGACTCTGGCGGTTGAATCGTGTAAACAACCAGTTGGAGAGAATCGTTCCCGAAAAGATAGACTTCGCTGTCAATACGTTGCTGGCAGATGGCAACATCCTTTATATTGGTACAGAGAAAGGTCTGTTCATTCAAAAAGACGGTCAGTTGCTCCAGGTATTGACAGACCGTAATATGCTGGCCGCCTGTAACAGAATCATGGATATTTGCCTGAACGAAGATAAAAGTGCGTTGTGGCTGGCTACAGTGCAAGGCCTGTTCTCTTATTCACTGAAAGATGGTAAAATAGACTCTTGGCATTTCCATGAGAACGTGCCCGAAGCCGATTACTTCCGTTGCCTGACCCGGATTGGCGAAACACTCTATCTGGGTACGATGAGTCAAGGGGTCGTCCGTTTCGACATAAAAAAGAAGACCTTCTCCCATGTGGTATCTTTGGGCTGTGATGTCATTTCCGATATCTCCAGTGATGGAAAAGAAACCGTATATATAGCAACAGACGGTAATGGCGTCCATTTCCTTTCGCATAAAGCCCAACAGGTGACACGCCGTTTTTATCATGATGTCAATAATAAAGAGGGGATTCGCAGTAATTCCGTTTACTCGCTGCTCGTAGATGAAAGAGGTGCTGTTTGGGTGGGACATTTTCAGGCCGGTCTGGATTACTCACTTTACCAGAATGGTCTTTTCCGGACTTACGCTTATCCTCCATTATTTAACTCGGCAAACCTTTCCATCCGTTCTTTTGTGAACCGGGGGCATGAAAAGGTGATTGGATCACGTGACGGTTTGTTTTATATCAATGAGACTACCGGCGTCGTGAAAAGTTTTGTGAAACCCGTCCTGACTTCCGATTTGATCTTGACCATCTCTTTTTATGAAGGCGAATACTATATCGGCACCTATGGCGGAGGTATGATGGTGCTGAATCCGGAGACCTTGTCTCTGAAATACTTTGCCCAAGGCGATACAGAACTATTTCAGAAAGGGCATATTTTTTGTGTGAAACCGGATGAAAAAGGAAATCTTTGGATAGGTACTTCACAAGGCCTGTTCTGTTATAACGGACAGGCGAAGCAGATTAAGCATTTCACTAGTGCCAACTCCCAACTGCCGGAAGGTAACGTTTATGAGGTGAGTTTTGACTCCACCGGCAAAGGATGGATTGCTACGGAAACCGGTATGTGTATTTATGATCCGGCTTCCCGGAATTTACGTTCCAATGTGTTTCCGGAAGGATTTGTGCATCAGGATAAAGTGCGTACTATCTACGAAGATGCCGAACACAACCTTTATTTTATTCGTGAAAAAGGGAGCTTGTTTACATCCACTTTAACGATGGACCGCTTCCGGAATCGTTCTGTATTCTCCACACTTCCGGACAATTCGCTCATGTCCGTGATAGAGGATAACCAAGGCTGGCTGTGGGTGGCTTGCAATGACGGATTGCTGCGTATAAAGGAAGAAGGAGAGGAGTATGACGCTTTCACTTTCAATGACGGAGTGCCGGGTCCTACGTTTACGAATGGAGCCGCCTATAAAGATGAAAAAGGAATCTTGTGGTTTGGCAACACCAAAGGATTGATTTATGTAGATCCGAAACGTGTGGACGAAGTGCGTGGTAAGAATCGCCCGATTGTGTTTACAGATATACTGGCTAATGGGGTTCCTTTCACTGATCCTTCTTTAAAATATAACCAGAATAATCTGACTTTCTGTTTCACGGATTTTGCTTACGGTCTGCCGTCTGCCTTATTGTATGAGTATCGACTGGAGGGAGTGGACAAGGACTGGAAATTATTGGCTGCGCAAAACGAAGTTTCTTATTATGGACTTGCTTCCGGGACATATACTTTCCGTGTGCGGCTTCCGGGTAATGAGCAGTCGGAAGCTACTTATCAACTGACAGTACGCCCCATAATACCTTGGTGGGGATGGGCACTTTCAGTTCTGCTAATGATGGGAACTGCGGCGCTTGTCAGATATTATGTGTGGAAACGTTTGAGGCGTTTACTTGCTTCTCCTGCTCCTGCAATTTCGGCATCAGTAAAGGAGGTACAGCAGAAAGAGCAACTGGAGGAACAATTGGAAGTAACTTCTGAACAACATTCTACTCCTGCCGAAGAGAAATATAAGACCAACCGGTTGACTGAAGAAGAATGTAAGGAGCTTCCATAAGAAATTGGTAGCTTATGTGGAAAAAGAAAAGCCTTATATTCATCCCGATTTGAAAATGGGTGACTTGGCTTCTGCGTTGGATACTTCTTCTCATTCATTATCGTATCTTTTGAACCAGTATCTCAATCAGTCTTATTACGACTTTATCAATGAATATCGTGTCACTCAATTCAAGAAAATGGTAGCGGATAGCCACTATTCCCGCTATACACTGACTGCATTGGCAGAGCTTTGCGGTTTTAGTTCGCGTGCTTCTTTCTTCCGGTCATTCAAAAAGAGTACGGGAGTCACTCCGAATGAATATATCCGTAGTATAGGCGGAACTGCCAAAGAAGAGTAATATCTTTCCTAATCTGTTAATAGAAAAGTTGTTCTTTTCCCTTTACAAACTTCTTTTGCTTCTATTGCAAAGTTACTTTTCATAGAGAGTAATCTATAAACGCAAGCTTTGTTTTTATAAACGCAAGTTGCATTTATAAAAACAAAGCTTGCAATTTTATAAATGCAACTTGCATTTATAGTTTATCCATAATCAAAAGTCACTTTACTATAAGTTCACAGCAAGTTTATCTTTAATGAAATGAAACTTATCTCTTAATGTTTGTGCTTCATTAACAGCTTTGATGAGTCAATAAGACAGTAGAGAGACAATAGTAAGATTGGAATGGGTGAAGGAGATGAAAGCAATTGAGTAAAAGTTGAGCAAAAAGGCGTCGATTTTACTGTATGGAGTCTCATTTTATAAAGTGATACTCTATTTTTGTTAAGTGTAAGTTGTTGATAACTATATTTTTAGTTTGAAATAAGTCTATCTAGATTCGTTGAGATTGATCCGCCTTATTTTCCGGCTGTTATATCCGGAATCCCCCCTATATTTGCATCGTGATCAAAACCGAAAAAGATAGTATTATGGAGACAACGATTAACACTTCCGACAACATCATTACCCGTTCATACGAGGAATATTATCAGGTGATTCTTACCTATATTACTTATCGTATCACTCATCGCTACGAAGCGGAGGATTTAACCCAAGATGTATTTGTACGTCTGCTGGACTACAAACAAATGCTCCGTCCGGACACAGTGAAGTATTTCCTGTTCACCATTGCCCGCAATATAGTAACCGACTATATCCGTCGTTATTATAAGAAACAGGAGATAGACAGCTACATCTATGATACTATGTCCACCTCTACCAATGAAACTGAAGAAAAAGTTATCGGTGATGATTTGATGACAATGGAGCGGACACGCCTGGCTGCCATGCCCGAACAACGTCGGTTAATTTATACATTAAACCGTTTTGAAAACAAAACCTCCCCGGAAATCGCCAATGAACTGAATCTTAGCCGTAGGACGGTAGAAAACCACTTGTTTCTGGGACGTCGTGAAATGCGCGAATTCTTCCGGAATTGTATATAATCTTATTCATTAATAAATAACCTTTTGTGCTTATGGAAAAGGAGTCAGAATTTACAAAGAGGTATTTGTATGCCTCATCTTATTTTAGAGAACAAAAATTTAATACTATTTTTAAACCTCAAATTTAATTTTATGAAACGAAGAGGATTAATTTTTAATTCGCGGCCTAACAAGACAGCAATGTTTGCGTTAGGATTAATGCTGGGACTTTGTCCTGTTTCAAAGGCATGGGCCGATACAAACATGAACGATGGCCAGGTGGTGGCACAGGTTCAAAAGAAAGTGAAAGGTACTGTGATTGACGCTACGGGCGAACCTTTGATTGGTGTAAACGTAAGTGTCGTCGGTCAGGCAGGGGGAACTATAACGGATATTGACGGTAAATATTCAATAGATGTTCCTGCGGGTGCACAGTTGAAATTCAGCTATATCGGATATCAGGATCAAGTGCTTCATACAACTAATCAAACTATATTGAACGTGACAATGAAAGAAAGCACGGAAGTACTTGATGAAGTGGTTGTGGTTGGTTACGGTTCTCAAAAGAAAGAAACGTTGACGGGGGCTGTGACGGTCGTGAGTGATAAAATGCTGAAAGAGAAAGGGACTATGTCCAGCCCGTTGCAAGCGATGCAGGGACAGGTTCCGGGCGTTATGATTACGCGAAACTCTTCGGCTCCGGGTGATGAAAGCTGGGGATTGAAATTGCGTGGTGCCGTTTCGGCTAATTCAACGGAACCATTAATTGTTATTGATGGAGTGGCCTATGAGAGTGTAAATGCGTTACGTAATATAAATCCTTCAGATATTCAGTCTATCAACTTTTTGAAAGATGCTTCGGCTGCTATCTATGGTTCACGTGCTGCCGGTGGTGTAGTATTGGTGACTACCAAACAAGCTAAAGAAGGAAAAGCCAAAGTGGAGTACAGCGGTTCGTATACTTATAAAATGGTAGGTCTTCAACCGGAGCTAATGAGTTTGGGCGAGTGGTCTAATGCTGTATTGCAAGCTCGTTATAATGACGGATATACAGACACGGACACTTGGGTTCAATATGCGAAACTTGCTTTGGCCAATGAGGGGAAATATATTGATTTGAGCCACAGTGCTAATCCGTTTACATCAGCCTTTACAGACGTAAAAGACTTTGTGTTTATGGATACGAATTGGACAGATATTCTTTTTGGAAATGCTGCCTCTACACAACACGATTTGGCAGTTTCCGGTGGTACGGAAAAGAATTTGTATCGTTTGTCCGCCGGATTTATGTACGATGACAGTAACCTGAAATGGGGAAATAACAATAACAAACGTTTTAATCTTCGTTTGACTAACAAGCTGAAAGTCTTTGATAATTTCACGATTGAATCTGTTATTGCATATAATCGTCAGGATCAGGTTTCCCCTTCTATGATAGGAAACACGTTGACATCGGGATATCCGCAGCCAGGTCTTCCAGCTGCCACTATTGATGGCAAACCTTATTCATGGGGTACTTGGATGTCTCCTATCTGGTATGCAGAGAAAGGCGGTGATAATAATTTGAAGGTGTCCGAAGTGAATATCAGTGAGAAGTTTACCTACAATATAAATAAATATTTGGATGTGGTTGCTAATTTCGGTTATAATTCGGGTACTGCTACGCGTGACATAAAGAAGATGGCTATTACTTCTTACAATTACGCCGGTACGGAAGTTAATGGAGGACCGTCTGTTTCTAACCAGGCTAATTCCTCTTACGAAAAAACCAGCTCCCGCACTGATTTCTACTCAATGACCGGCTATGTGAACTACCACAATACATTTGCGAAAAAACATAATGTGAGTGCTATGGTTGGTACACAGTACGAACTCAAAGAATATGATTACTTTGGTGTTTCAGTCAAGGATATTCAGAACTCTTTGGAAACGATTAACGGTGCCGGAGAAATTTCCTTGAAAGATAAGCATGGAACCAAATGGCATGAGGCTGTAATGTCTTATTATTCTCGTCTGAACTATAATTATAACGAGAAATATCTGTTTGAAGTGAATATGCGTTATGATGGATCTTCCAAGTTCCAACCGGAAAATCGGTGGGATTTCTTTTACGGACTGTCTGCCGGATGGCGCATCACTCAAGAATCATTTATGCAGAATATTAAATGGCTGAATGATTTAAAACTCCGTCTGTCTTATGGTGAAGTTGGTAATCAGAGTGGGGTAGACCGCTATGATGGGGCACAGTTCTATAAGTTTGAGTCTCAAAGTGGAGCATATCTGGGTGCTGGTAAAGCTACTATTATTGATACGAATGGTAAGATTGCTTCCATAGGGCGTGAGTGGGAACGGATTAAAAACTACAATGTAGGTGTCGATTTTTCTTTGTTGAATTCTCGTTTGAGCGGTACTGTAGAAGTATTTATGAAACGCAATGATAATATGTTGATCAACGTTTCGTATCCGGGAATATTGGGAGATAATGCCGGTATGTCCAATAGTGGTAAGTTTAAAGCTTATGGTTGGGAAGGAAATCTGAATTGGTCTGACAAGATAGGAAATGTACGTTACCATGTAGGGGGTACATTCTCTTATGCCAATAATAAACTGACTGATATCGGAGGAGTGACAGTTCTTTCGTCAGGATTTAAGGAGCAACAGCAAGGCTATCCGTTAAATAGTATTTTCGGTTTGCGCTATGCGGGCAAGATTCAGACAGAAGAACAGCGTCAGAAATATTTGTATCGTTTCTTATCGAGTAATTCTATTGGCCTGACCAACGACATACGTTTGGGAGACAATATGTACGCGGATATCAATAATGATGGTAAATTGGATTATAATGACTACGTGTATTTAGGAACAGACGATCCGAAAATCTCTTATTCATTTAATCTGGGTGCGGAATGGAAAGGCTTTGATCTGTCTTTGGTATTTCAGGGAGTAGCTAAACGTACGATCTTCCGTACGGGTGGCGGCAATAGTAACGATGGCAATGAAACCTGGCGTATTCCGATGAAGGCTGTTTATATGAATACCTCCAATCAATCAGTCGGTAATACATGGAGTCCGGAACATCGTGACGCGTTTTATCCTTCATATACCAATAATAATACCATCAATACGTACAACTATCAGGCTTCTTCCTGGTCAGTTGAGGATGGTTCTTATATACGCTTGAAGAATGTGACATTGGGATATACCGTACCTGCTTCTTTCTTGAATAAATTGAAATCCATAAGTGCTTGTCGCTTGTATATTACGGGCGCAGACCTTTGGGAACATTCAAAAATTAATGATGGATGGGATCCCGAAGCAAGTCGTAAGGTTTCGGATGCCGGACGTTTCCCATTTGTACGTACTGTAACTTTTGGATTGAATGTAACATTTTAATTGAATGATAATTATGAAAACATATAAAAAAGCTCTTTTATTACTGTCATTCGGTATGACTTTAAACTCTTGCCTGGATCTTGATCCGCAAGACCAGTTGGCTGATGGTAATTTGTGGGGGTCGGCCAGTGATTTCGAATACTTCGCCAATAACTTTTATGGTTGGACACGTGATTTTTCTACTGCGGTCTATGATGCTCCTCATTCCGATACGCGCTCGGATTTGATGACTTCTAACACGATCAACGAATATAGTCATGGTAATAATTCAATTCCTACGTCGGATGGTAATTATACAAGTAATTATGCGCATATTCGTCGTTGTAATCTTCTGTTGAAGAATGCGGCTTCCTATTCGGGTGCTGAATCAATCAGCCGTTATGTGGCTGAAGCTAAGTTTTTCCGTGCATATTGCTATTTTGATTTGGTACAATTATATGGAAATGTGATTTGGACTGCTGAACCACTGGACATTAATTCTCCGGAATTGAGAACTACCCGTAATGACCGTGGAGAAATTATTGATTATATAATTAAAGATTTGCAGGAAGCGG
Organism: Bacteroides sp. BFG-637; assembly: GCF_024793605.1. Taxonomy (NCBI): domain Bacteria; kingdom Pseudomonadati; phylum Bacteroidota; class Bacteroidia; order Bacteroidales; family Bacteroidaceae; genus Bacteroides; species Bacteroides sp. BFG-637. The sequence continues at coordinate 3,998,990 of NZ_JANUPD010000002.1, forward strand.
CACCCGAACTGCCGGAAACGATTGGTACGGAAGATGCCGGTAAAATCTCCAGATGGGGAGCATATGCTTTCCTATCAAGAGTAGCTCTTTATGAAGGTACATGGCAAAAATTCCGCAATAATGAAACACGGGGTAAGTCTCTGCTGGCTATTGCGGCGGATGCTGCAAAGAAAGTGATTGACAGTAAGCAATATGAACTGTTTAAACCCGCTGCCTTAGGTGAAATGGCTTATAAGTACTTGTTTACATTGGAAAATGTTCAATCTAATCCGGCCAATCTGACTAAGAGTGATAACAAAGAGTATATTTTCTCTCGTCGCCATGATGAAACGATTGCACCGATAGGAAAGAATATAACTCACAATTGTTTGAAGAACGTACAGTATATCAGTCGTAAATTTGTGAATCTATATCTTTGCAGTGATGGTTTGCCTATAGATAAGTCTGATTTGAGTAGATATGCGAAAATGAATACAGAGTTCCAAAATCGTGATAATCGTATGAAGAATAGTTTGCTTGCAAATGGAACTGTATATTGGGCAAATAAAGATGCGGAATGTCGCATTGACTGGAAAGGTTTGGAAGGAGAAGATGCACAGCATGCGATGACATGTGATGTCCGTTCAGGTTCGGGATATCAAAATCAAAAATGGTGTGCAGAGCGTAAAGTGAAAGATGAGCTAGAAGGCTATGATTATCCGATCATTCGTTATGCGGAAGTATTACTGAATTATGCAGAAGCTATCTATGAGCGGGACGGTAAGATCTCCGATTCGGATTTGAATCTATCTCTGAATTTAGTTCGTAAGCGTATAAATACGGAAATGCCGGAATTGAGTAATGACTTTGTAGAAGATAATAATTTGGATATGCGAGAGGAGATTCGTAGAGAACGCACAGTAGAACTTTACAACGAAGGTTTCCGTATTGACGATTTGAAACGCTGGAATGAGGCTATTACTGAAATGCCTAAAGATATATTAGGTATCAAATGGGAGGGTACGGAGTTTGAAACAGCTTGGCACAATGCTTCTTCTATGGCTCGAAATGAAGAGGGATGTTTAATTATGGAAAGTGGTCGTGCTTGGGGTAGCAAAAATGATCTTTATCCGTTACCGGCTGATCAAATCCAGTTAAACCCTAATTTGGGGCAGAATCCGGGATGGTAATAATAAACCTTTGAATGTTTTAATAATGAATTATTTTATGAAAAAGAATAGCATAATAGCATATTGGGGAGCATTATTCTTCATGACTTGCAGTATAGCCTCTTGCTCTGATGATAAGGATTGGGGCGGCAAAATGGATGAAGTGACTACAATAGCATCTATTGATATTGAAGAGACGGATTATGATGCGGGTGATAACATGATTTATATGTTAAAGAATAAGGAGTTGCAACTCTCTTATAAAATAAATCCGGAAAATGTTTCGAATCCGGGGGTTAGCTGGACTTCATCAGATGAATCTGTTGCAACGGTTACTCAAGATGGAAAAATAGTCACTAAAGATAAGATAGGTAAAGCCGTCATACGTGTGACACCGGAAATAGGCTTTGGTGCATCTGCTGCGACTCCTGCGCGTACCATTCAAGTATTAGAGGCATTTACGTATATTGAATCTCTCTCTATTGAAGCTCCGGAAGAAATAGATGGTGGAGAAGAGGTGCAATTAAAAGTAAATGCAACTCCTGCTGATGCAACTTTTCAACGGTATAAATGGGAAAGTAGTAATCCGGAAGTTGCCAGTGTGGATAAAAATGGACTTGTTACTGGTCTGTCCAAGGGAACGGCAACAATAACGGTAACAGCTGATGATATGAATCCGGATGCTCCCGCTGTGGCCTCGGTTGATATATCTGTAAAAGTAATTGTTCCGATAACGGGTATTGAACTAATAAATGATGGTGAATTGTCTGCGTTAGGATATGGTGAAGATTATCAGATTAATTATAAACTGACTCCTCAAGAAGCAACTGCGACGCTGCTTTCATGGAGTAGTGATAATGAGGGGATTGTCTCTGTAGACAAAACAGGAAAGCTACATGTACGTGCAGTAGAAAGTGGCACTGCAACGATTACTGCATCGTATGGCAATATATCCCAGTCAATAACAGTGAATGTAGCTGCCGGACGTATGTGTTATTCGTTTGCAAGTAGTTTGCTGCCGTGGTATTTAGATGATGGTTGTAGCGTATCTTATGTGGATGGAAAAGCTATTATTAAAATGAAGCAAGATGGAAATTATCGTGGAGATTTAAAATTTGCTCAATGGAATGATAGTAAATATGTTTGGATAGATCCGGGTAAATATCGTTATATGGCTATTAAAATGGTGAGGCCTTCTGTAAATGATAGCAGACAGGGTAATGTGAAACTGGATACTTCAAATGGAGCTTATCTGGGTGCAGTTGGAGGAAACAACAATAGTTATAGTATTTTAGGTGGAGTAGAACCCGGAACCGGAAAAACTGCTGTTTATTATTACGATTTGCAAAGTAACTTTGAGAGAGGAACATTTGCTTTAGAAGATGGTACTTTCGGACCGACTAAATTGACAATTCTTAATATTGTGGTCGCTGATGTTAATCCTAATTCCGGTGCAGGTGACTCGTATTCGGTATATTGGATTCGGACATTTAAGACAGTAGAAGAATTACAGCAGTTTGTTGATAACGAAAATAAATAAGAATATATTATGAAGAATAAATTTAAATATATGATAGGAGCAGGGCTGATAGCCCTGACTTCTACCTCACTGCTTGCTTGTAGTGAAATAGAAGATGGTTATAACGACATTGATAGTTGGCCGGAAGTAATAGATTATACGTCTAAACTTCAACATCCTTGTATGCTGCATACTGAAGACGATTTTCAATTTGTGAAAGAGAAGGTAAGTACGGGTGCCTCACCTTGGAAAAGTGCCTATGATCATTTATGCCAGAGCAAGCATGCGCAAGATAACTGGAAAGCCGATCCTGTTGAGGTTTTGAAGCGTTTAAATCCGGATGTATGGGGAGATAAATATTCAGATCATAGTAATTATACTAATTTAATGAAAGATGCAGCTTCCGCCTATCAATTAGCGTTACGCTGGAAGATATCCGATGAATCTGATAAAGACAAATATGCAAGAGCTGGTATTGATATTCTAAATGATTGGGCAAAGACTTGTACAGGATACCTTGTTGGTTCAGATGGGAAATTTGTAGATCCGAATGAAAATTTGATAGCTATCCAGATTTATCAATTGGCTAACGCGGCTGAGATTCTTCGTGACTATGAAGGTTGGACTAGTTCTGATTTTATAAAATATAAATCTTGGATGGTTGATGTTTTCTATCCATTTGCCAGTAGTTTTCTGAGTACTCATGAAGGAAATAAGTGTGCATTGCATTATTGGCTTAATTGGGATTTAGCGAATATGACAGCTATTCTTTCTATTGGTATTCTGACTGATGATAATTTTAAGATCAATGAAGCTATACAATACTTTAAGTATGGCATTGGTTCAGGTAACATTGTGAATGGCGTACCTTTTGTTCATCAAGATCCGGATAGTGAAGAATTGCTGGGACAGTGTCAGGAATCAGGTCGCGACCAGGGACATGCAACCTTGTGTGTCAGTCTGATGGGAGTATTCTGTCAGATGGCGAAGAATATTGGTGAAGACCTTTTTGCTTATGATAATTATCGTGCGTTGTCCATGTGTGAGTATATAGCTAAATATAATTATGGTACGACAGAAACAGGCAGTGCATCTGCTAGCTGGAATCTAAGTAATTTTAAATATGACGTATCCAGCTTGCCTTATACTACTTATGAAAATTGTGAGGGTGGTGTTTGGCCAAGTATGTCTTATGAAGAGCATAAGAGTGGCAATGAAACTCGTGGTTCGGTTCGTCCTGCATGGGAACTTTTTTATCGCTATGCAATAGATCATAATCGTCCGGCACGTTATGCGAAAGAATGGGTGGAACTTATGCGCCAAAATGCCGGTCGTGGATATTCTGATGGTGGAGCAGGTGATTACGGACCTAACAGTGGAGGATATGACCAATTAGGATTCGGAACGTTGATGTTTGCTAAATAATTTTATTGGATAAAAGAATATTTAGGAAAAAGTTATGAAGGGGATTAGGTATTTACCTAATCCCCTTCGTATATATAAGCAAATAGGTCAGTAAATAGATTGCTTTAGAAAAAGAGATAACATTCAGTTTTCTGATAGATTAGTTTTATATAAGGTAGAAAGAACCTGTTTTTTAGGAATAACACTTGAATTTAGAAAAGAATTATTAGTTAGGTAGTATGCGTAAAAAGATTCTGTTTTTAGCAGGAATGATGGCTTGCTGTTCATTGGCAGGTGCACAAGAAATTTCTAAGACCTGGGTGGCTGATAAGGGAAACGGTACTTATCAGAACCCGGTTCTTCATGCCGACTATTCGGATCCGGATGTCTGTGCAGCCGGAGATGATTTCTATATGACAGCGTCCAGCTTTAATTGTATTCCGGGGATTCCTGTTCTTCATTCCAACGATTTGGTGAACTGGTCGTTGGTGAATTATGCACTACCGGTGCAGGAGCCGGAAGAATTTTTCGATAAGGCACAGCACGGTAAGGGAGTATGGGCGCCTTCCTATCCGTTTCCATAACGGGGAATTTTATATCTACTGGGGTGACCCGGATTACGGAATCTACATGATAAAGACAAAAGACCCGAAGGGAAAATGGAGTACCCCCGTACGGGTAAAGGCTGGAAAAGGAATGATTGACCCGACGCCGCTTTGGGATGAAGATGGTAAGGTGTATCTTGTATATGCATATGCTGCCAGTCGTAGTGGAGTAAATAGTATTGCCGTGATCTGCGAGTTGAATGCCGAAGGTACGGAAGCTATTTCTGATCCGGTGATGGTATTTGACGGAAATGATGGAAAGAACCATACGGTGGAAGGCCCGAAACTTTATAAACGCAATGGATACTATTACATTTTTGCTCCGGCAGGCGGGGTAGCTACCGGTTGGCAGTTGGTTCTTCGTTCAAAGAATATCTACGGCCCCTACGAATCGAAGATTGTCATGGCACAAGGAAAGACAAATATCAACGGTCCTCATCAAGGCGGCTGGGTAGATACGAACACTGGAGAATCATGGTTCATTCATTTTCAAGATAAAGGAGCTTACGGACGTGTGATTCATCTGAATCCGATGACTTGGGTAAATGATTGGCCCGTAATCGGAGTAGACAAGGATAAAGATGGCTGCGGCGAACCTGTGACCACTTATAAGAAACCGAATGTGGGAAAGACATATCCGGTAACTACTCCACCGGAAAGTGATGAATTCAATACCCGGCATTTGGGACTACAGTGGCAATGGCACGCTAATAAAAAAGACACTTATGGGTTCACTACTGACTTAGGATATATCCGTCTTTATGCAGGCAGCCTCTCAAAAGAATTTGTGAACTTCTGGGAAGTTCCTAACTTGTTGATGCAAAAGTTTCCGGCTGAAGAGTTTACGGCTACGACCAAGTTGACATTTACTGCCAAGCAGGACGGTGAACAAACCGGAATCATTGTGATGGGATGGGATTATAGTTATCTTTCCATTCGTAAGGCAGGAGATCAGTTTATTCTGCAACAAGCAGTCTGCAAGGATGCGGAACAGCAAAATCCCGAACAGATAAAAGAATTGGCAAACCTTCCGGTGGAACATCTGAAGATGCCGGGAGTAGCAGATAATGAGTGGCAAACAGTTTACTTACAAGTAAAGGTTCGTAAAGGAGCCGTTTGTACATTCGCTTATAGTCTGGACGGAAAGAAATATACGACAGTGGGAGAGCCTTTCACAGCCCGACAAGGCAAATGGATTGGAGCCAAAGTTGGAGTATTCTGCGTAACTCCGAATGACGGTAATCGCGGATGGGCAGATATAGACTGGTTCCGGATGACTGAATAAGTGGTGTATGATTAAGTAACTGATGAATGACTAAGTAATCGACAAAGAGAAATAAAGAATAAGAATTAACGCGAATATATTAAACGAAGATGAAAAAGATTGTAGTAGGTCTGGCTGTGATGTTAGGTTTTTGTACGTGTACTCACAAGCCATCCGGTACATTGGATGTGAATAAGGCATTGGACTACTGTGCGGCACAAGCACAGCGTACACTTACGGAACTGAAAACAGATTCCGGAATTGACTATACGATGATGCCGCGTAATATCATGGCTGACGAACATCACTGGAACTGCCGTAAAGCAACGAAAGAAGAATGGTGTGCCGGTTTCTGGCCGGGGGTGCTCTGGTATGATTACGAATATACACAGGATAAACATATTCTGGAAGAAGCTAAGAAATTCACGAACTCATTGGAGTTTCTTTCTCAAATTCCCGCCTATGACCATGACTTGGGATTCCTCGTGTTTTGCAGTTATGGAAATGGTTATCGTTTGACAAAGAATCCAGCTTATAAGAAAGTGATTCTGGATACTGCCGATTCTTTGTCTGCTCTGTTTAATCCGGTAGTGGGAACAATGCTTTCATGGCCTCGTGAAGTGGAACCGCGCAACTGGCCTCACAACACAATCATGGATAATATGATTAACCTTGAAATGTTGTTCTGGGCGGCGAAGAATGGTGGCAATCCTTATTTGTATGATATTGCCGTTTCTCATGCCGACAAAACAATGAAATGTCATTTCCGTCCTGATTATACTTCATATCACGTAGCCGTATATGACACGATTTCGGGTAATCTCATTAAAGGAGTCACTCATCAGGGATATGCCGACAGCACCATGTGGGCACGCGGACAAGCATGGGCAATCTATGGATATACCGTAGTCTATCGTGAAACGAAAGACCCGAAGTATCTTGATTTCGCGCAGAAGGTGACAGATGTTTATCTCGAACGTCTGCCCGAAGACAAAGTCCCTTATTGGGATTTCGATGACCCCTCTATTCCGAATGCCCCACGGGACGCCTCGGCTGCGGCAGTGGTGGCTTCCTCTTTGCTCGAATTATCTACTTATCTTCCGAATGGTACGGGCAAACGTTACAGGGATGCTGCGGTGGAAATGCTGACGAGTCTAAGTTCTGATAATTATCAGAGTGGAAAAAGCAACCCCTCTTTCCTGTTGCATAGTGTAGGACACTGGCCTGCTCATTCCGAGATAGATGCTTCTATTATTTATGCAGACTATTACTACATTGAAGCATTGCTTCGGTTGAAACGTCTGCAAGAAGGAAAGAATGTAATTAAATAAAGAAGATTTATATCGAATAAAACACTATCTTTATCACAGTTATTTAACAATAAATCTATGTTGTATGAAACAGTGCATTAAAACAAATGGAGTTTTATTCTTTTTTTGTTTGATATCATTAATCATTACTGCACAGGAGCAATCAGTGCAGTCTAATATCAAATGCTTGAATTATCCTAGTTCGTTTGAGTTATTGCTTCGGCATTTTAAAGGAAAAATTGTATATATTGATGTAATGGCATCTTGGTGTAAACCCTGTCTGGCAGAACTCAAAGAATATGAAAAAACAGATGATTTTTTCAAAAAGAATGATATTGTGAGACTTTTTATTTCAATAGATGAACCCAAGGATTGGAATGCCTGTCTGAAAAGATTGGATGAAAGATTATTAAATGGGTATTTTGTCACCTATCATCGACCAGAGAATAGTGTTGAGAATAACGAATTTTCTGTTGAAGTGGAGAAGTTGTTTGTCACTTATGATGAGAAAGGTAATTTCGCCGGGCTTTCAGTTCCTCAGTTTATTATTGTTAATAGGGAGGGAGCTATTGTAGAATATAAGGCACAAAGACCAAGCAATCCGGAGGAATTGAAGAATCAGTTGAAACAATACTTGGAATAATATGAGGAAAGACTCCCAAAAACGAAAAGCTCTGCACAGAACCTTCGTTCTGTGCAGAGCTTTTTTACTGGTTAGGGTTAGGTTTATTTTATTGTTTTACCTTGATGATGTCATAATTCAGATCACTGACAGCTTCTTGCAAGCTATCGTTCACCAGACGAAGAGTGGTGTCATTCACAATCACGAAATACATCGGAGCTTCGCCATCCTTCGGAGTTAACTTAACAGCAGTCACAGGTTTTTTGTTCACTACCTTGTGTACAGTTTCTTGTTTTCCTTTTGAAGTGAAAGTCTTGTTTTGTCCTTGACCTTCAGCGTCGAGGTAAGTCATATCCAATGTATACACAGTGTCCATACCGTCAGTTGCAGCGTTCAGGGTCAGTACATAATCAATACCCGGACCGTCGGCAGCAGGAAGAGTACCTTCATAAACTTCAGTCAATTCGGTAATCGGAGTCATAGCAAGAGCTAGACTGTCTGCTTGAGCCTCTGCGGCTTTGTTTGCTTTTGATTGGCATGATGCCAAAGCAGCTACGACTGCTGCTAACATAATTACTTTTTTCATCGTTAAGTGCTTTAAGTTAATATAAATATAGTGAGCTATTGCTCGTTTTTGCTATTCTATTCCTGTTCCTCGTCCCGTTTGATGACAAGCAGTTTGTCTACTCGTCCGCGGTCCATATCCACCACTTCGAATTGTAAGTTCTTGTAGGTGAAGATGTCCCCCGCTTTCGGGATACGGCCAATCAGGAACATGGCTAATCCACCCAGAGTAGTGAAGTCTTCCGATTCCAGATCTTCATAGGATAAAATACCCATTTCCTCCATGAAGTCGTCGATATTCATCGAAGCTTCCACCAGCATCGAACCATCCTGCCTGGTGACGATTTCTTCTTCTTCCGTTTCATCCTCTTCAAGGATGTCTCCGAAGATACTTTCAGTCAGGTCGTGCAGGGTGATGATACCCTCTGTGCTGCCATACTCGTTAACAACAACTCCGAACTTGTTTTTGTTCTTCTTAAATAGCTCTAAAACTTTATTTGCATACAAACTTTCCGGAATAAAGAGGGGAGGACGGGCTATCTCGCGTAAGTTAAACAGCTTTTTACTGCCTACCATCAGGATAATATCCTTTACGGAAACAACACCGAGAATTTCGTCTTTCCGTTCGTCCACCAACAGATATTTACTGTAATGTTCTTCTTCGATCGTCTTCATCACCTTTTCCTGCGTATCATCAGGGTGAAGGATAATGAGATCTCTGCGATGCGTCATCAGTTCGTTAGCCCGTTTGTCGGAGAAGCGGAACACGTCACGTATCATTTCTGTTTCCTCTTTGTCAATCACACCCTGTTCCGAACTTTGATGGAGAATCATTTTGATTTCTTCTTGTGTCATGGGGCGTTCTTCGCTTTTCAGACCGATCAGTTTATTCAGTAGCCGGGTAGAGACACTTAGCAACCATACGAAAGGGTAGGAAACCTTTGTCAGCAGGATCATGATAGGACTGAATAATATCGCATAACGCTCCGGATTACTAAGAGCGATAGATTTGGGTACTAGCTCTCCGATAATCAGAGAAAGATAGGTAATGATTGCTACGGTAGTAACCATTGCCAGATTGCGTGCATAGGTTTCCGCTCCCGGGATAAGGGAAAAGAAAGGAACAAGGTCGTCGGCAATAGCCACACCACCATAGGCACCGGATACGATACCGATCAGAGTGATACCAATCTGAATGGTAGATAAGAACTTTTCCGGTTCTTCCAATTGTTTCAAAACTCCGCGGGCTGATTTGTTGCCTTTGGCGACAAGTGTTTCAAGACGTGCTTTGCTGGATGATACCAGCGCAATTTCATACATGGCAAAAATGCCATTCAGTACAAGTAAGAGAAGTATGATAAGAAATTCCATAAATGGATTAAAATGGTTATAGGGTCGAAATTACAAGAAATCAAGACACGATGCAAATATGTGTGACAGATTAATGAATATTTAATAATCGTGTTGTCTTTTTTAGATGCAAATGACGCGGATAACACAGATCTAATAAAATGATAGATCCGTGTTTTCCGCGTCATCCGTATTTGAAGAGTTTTCTTACTTGTTATTTAGCGTAGGTTGCTGCTTTTGCTTTGGCACGCTCGATACGTTTCATTGTATCCGGGTGTGACGAGAACATCTTCTGCAGATAAGAAGCCTGTGGAGCATCTTTTGACAGTTCGGACAGTTTGGTCAGTGAGTTAGCCATCGCATACGGATCGATACCATTCTTTACACAGAACTCTACACCGTAATCATCTGCTTCACTTTCCTGTTTCTGCGAGTATTGCGCGCCTGCCAAAGCTTCCGCCATGGCTCCCAGTTCAGAATCAGTCAACTTGGCTACTTTATCGTTGGTGGCGCCTGCTGCATTCTTTACAGCTGAACGGAGATAAGCATTCTTCATGGCATCTTTTGAGTCTGTGTGAATAACGTGACCGATTTCATGTCCTACCACAGCCATTACTTCTTCATCTGTCATAACATCCATCAGACCGGCACAAATACGTACACTACCGTCACCGCAGGCAAAGGCGTTTACGTCTATCACTTCGTATACACCGAAGTTAAGTTTCAGTCCGTCCACTTCTTTGATATGTCCGGTCAGTCTCTCCAGACGTTTGCCGTATTCGGAATCAGGTTTAGTTAAAGGATTATGAGCATCCATCCATACCATATATTCCTTGCTCATGTTAGCAATGTCCGCATCGGATAAAGTAACGGCTGATACTACGTCTTTACCGGCTTGTAACGCTTTTCCCAGATTAATCTTCTTGCCGAATTGTGCAGAAGCTGTCATACCCATGCCTAACAATACGAAGGCAATCATAGCAATTTCTCTTTTCATACTTTTTTCTAGTTTGATGTTTTATGTATAGTTAATATTCAAATGTTATTCCTAATGTAGGGAGTAATGTTCCGCTCGATTGTTTGATGCGTTTCATTTTATAGTGTTGGCTATCGGCGGGAGCTTCCGGATTCTCAATAATGCCCGTACTCATCAGTACGTCCTGCTGTTTCAGTTTGCTTGCCGTGATATTTTGCAAGTCAAGATAGAATCCCAGCATACAATGTTTCAGATAAAATGTCTTGTCGATACGGAGGTCTACCTGTGCAAAGGCCGGAAGCCGTTCCTTATTGTATCTCGAATAGTCGTAATAGGCTTTGCCTTGTGCATCCCAGGCAGATACCAAGGATGATTTATCCTCATCATAAGGCGTATAAGGAGCACCGCCGATGCAACTGACTTTCATTCCGATGCTCCATTGGCGCGGTAGATTGTAGGTTCCCCGTAAGTTGAAGATATATCGGTTGTCCCATGCAGATGCAATGTATTCACTTTCTTTGTCGTTGCGGTATTCGCTTTTAAATAAGGTAAAGGAAGAAGCCAGATTCAGCTTCTTGGCGATCAGCCATTTCGCCAGAATCTCCGCACCATACGAGCGTCCCTGGGCGGTAGAGGTCAGCAATTCATTGCCAATTACCCCATAGTCATTCCCTTTGCAAGTAAGAGGGATGCCATCTACAACGGAGAGTGGGATTTTATCATAATCTTTGTAGAATCCTTCCACGGACACTTCGAAAGTATCTCCTTTGCGCCAACTGATGCCCAAGCTTTCCTGGCTGACTTTCATATAGCGGAGATTGTATATGTTGACATACGTTCCGTTATTATCCTTAAAACCGAGAGCCGTGTAAGGAGGCAACTGGTAATAAAGTCCTGCATTTCCACTTAGAAACCAGTGATCGGCAAGCTGATAGGAAAGCGATATGCGCGGTGAAAGCTGGTCGGAGAGTGATTTCATCGCCGATGAATAATTGTTGGCATCCGCTCTCAATCCCAGAGAAGCTGTGAAGCGTTCATCCATTGAAGAGTAGCTGATAGTGCCGAAAAGTCCCCAGCGCATCATTCCCAAATAGGTATGGTAATCAAACGTTTGTGCCTGATTGGTATATGCCTTTTGAAAGGTGGTATTGGTATATTGGCTATAATCCAGATTCACTCCGAGGTTTACTTTCCAGTTGCGGAAAGAAGAATTGTTTTCGAAACGGAATTTCGTTTCCTGTTCGGTAGAACGGAGGCGGAGCATCAGATTCTCCGGAATGCTTTCATCATTCTGGCGGTATTTGGTGTTGCGGTTGTTCAGATAGCTGTGACTGACTACCACCGACTGCACATGTGCGCCTGCATAATGACGATAAACGGCCCCTAATGTAAATGTCTCCTGCTTGATTTTCGGCAGGTAACTAAGGATGTATTCATTGTCTTCGCTATCCGCTTTCGTGTTCAACCGCATATTGTCGATTCCTCCGAGTCCCAACACTGTCAACTCGTTCTGTTCGTTAAACCGGGTTTTCAATTTGAACTGCGCATCAGTGAAAGTCGGCAGGAAAGGGAGGTCGAGCATGTCAAACAGGAACTGCAGATAGGATTGGCGCACGGATACCAGATAAGAGGTCTTTTTCCCGATATGTCCGTTGGAGGCGAGCGAGACTTCGGATGCTCCGAGGGTAGCCTTTATTGAGTTATGCTCCATATCTCCGTCGCGCAACTTGAAATCAAGAACGGAACTAAGTGCATTTCCTCTATCAGTGGGAAAAGCACCGGTGTAGAAATTGACTTCACGTATCAGGTCGGCATTGAGGATTCCTACGGGACCGCCCGATGCTCCTTGTGTACTGAAATGATTGATATTGGGAATTTCCACTCCGTCCAGATAGAAACGGTTTTCTGAAGGAGAACCACCGCGCACGATCAGGTCGTTGCGGTAACCTATTGGTGAGAAGGCAACTCCCGGATAAGATTGTACGATGCGTGAAATGTCCCGGTTGGCTCCCGGACTCTTTTCTATTTCCTGCAATCCGATAATGCGAAGACTGACGGGACTTTCCAGATCACGCCGGAAAGGAGAAGCGGTGACGGTTACTCCTGCCAGTTCGGTCAGGTTCTCTTCCATCTCTATTGAGATGTTCAGATCTTTGGTCGATAAAATATATTCGGGAGTAGTGACACTCTTGTAGCCGATGGCTGTCGCTTGCAGGCGGTAGATGCCGGGAGGCACTTGTTCGATAGTGAAATGGCCTTCCGCATTGGTGACGCCACCTTTGTTCAGCCCGAGAACCATTACGTTAATGAACTCTAATGGTTGACGGCTGTTTTTTTCAATAACCGTTCCCTTAATTTGGTGTACAGGTTGTGCCTGTAGCAGGGAAAACAGAAGGTTGGAAAATAGTAGCAGTGTCAACAGTTTTTTCATGTGATTGCAAATTATTGCTGCGAAAGTACAAAAAAAGCATTAAAGAATGATACCTTCCGTGAATAAAAATAGAATCACTTCTTATCTGGCTCGTTTTACTTCTTGATAAAGTTAGCCGGATTTTGTTTCACATTTCATTTTTATATCTTATTTTTGTGGGAAATTAAAACAGATTCCTGATGAAGACTGTAAAATTGATAACTTGTAATGATGCGATGAAGGCGCATATCCTTCAAGGGGCATTGGAGAACGAAGGTATTGAGTCTATTCTGCACAATGAGAATTTCTCTACTTTGTATAAAAGCTGTGTGAGCAGCATCGCGGGGGTGGATATATTGGTGGCAGATGAAGACTATGATAGGGCTGTTCAAGTGTTGAGGGATAATGATAGTTGGCCGGAGGAGTTGACGCTTTGCCCGTACTGCGGTTCATCGGATATCCGGTTGGTTTTGAGAAAAGGAAAGCGATGGCGTGCGATGGGGGCTGCCATACTTTCGGCATTGATGGTTATTCCTCCGGGAGACAACCACTGGAATTACACTTGTGAGCAGTGTCATAAAACCTTCGAAATGCCGGTTTCTAAATTTGATCCTTCCGCAGTGACAGAGGAATAACTATATCTAACTATAATAACACATAATGAAAAAGAAAAAACTTCTATTAATTGTTCTTCTTTTTAGTTCTGGTGGCTCCCTCTTTTGCTGCCAAAGTAGATACCTTATTAGTTAAAAGTCCTTCTATGAATAAGGAAGTGCAAGTGGTGGTGGTAACGCCGGATGCTGCGCTGGGGAAGAAAGCGGTTGCTTGCCCCGCCATTTATTTGTTGCACGGTTACGGTGGAAACGCTAAAACATGGATGGGTATTAAACCGGATCTTCCTCAAATTGCGGACGAAAAAGGAATCATATTCGTTTGTCCGGACGGAAAGAATAGCTGGTACTGGGATAGTCCGCTTAATCCGTCTTATCGTTATGAAACTTTTATTTCATCGGAATTGGTGAAGTATATCGACGGACATTACAAGACGATTGCCGACAGGAAAGGGCGTGCCATCACCGGATTAAGTATGGGTGGACATGGAGCGATGTGGAATGCGATCCGTCATAAAGATGTATTTGGTGCTGCCGGAACTACCAGTGGCGGGATGGATATTCGCCCGTTTCCGCAGAACTGGGAGATGGCGAAGCAGTTGGGAGAATTTGCCGCTAACAAGAAGGTATGGGATGAATATACGGTCATCAATCAGATTGATAAAATAGAAAACGGGGATTTGGCAATTATCATCGACTGTGGTGAAGCGGACTTCTTCCTGAACGTGAACAAGGATTTGCACAACCGTCTGTTGGCACGAAAGATTAATCACGACTTTGTCACTCGTCCGGGTGGGCATACAGGAAAGTACTGGAATAATTCCATTGATTACCAGATTCTGTTCTTCGATAAGTTTTTCAAGAAATAAATCCGGGAATGCTTGACTTTGGCTTTTCAATGTCGTATCTTTGGATACAGAATCATAAAATAGATTGAGGTTAAACTACGATAGAAGGAGGAGGCGAAAGCTTTCTCCTTTTTTGTTGTATGCTGCGGTGACGGAGAATCTCACCCCGGCTTGTAGCGGTTGTAAGTCGGTGTATGAAGAGGTTTTAGCTGCCGGGGGACAGGAAATCAGCTGTTTTATCAGGGTAAATCATACGTTCTGTTAAGTATAAACCGATGCTTTGTTAGATGTAAACCGATGCTTTATTCAGTAGAATCAGACAGCCTGTTCGGAAAAAGGTGGAATAATGGGACTCTTTTGTTAATGATGCGTAAATCTGCGTTTTGATACACTCTCTTCAGTCTATTTGATTCTTGTTTTGCTTCTATTTAATCTTTAGACCGCCGCCTCCGATAAACCGCCTACTTGCGGGACTAATAACACTTTTCTCTATCTTGAATTGTGCTTTTGTAGTTGTATCTTCTTCTTTTTTCGGGGGATAAGTGCCTTCTATAACTCCGATGGCTACTTTCAGAAGTCTTTCATTGGGATCACCGAATGGCAGGAATTCACTGTAATTGGTAATTCCATCAATGGTTGTCTCACTGATTTTAAGATCTGCGTTAGGTACGAAGGAACCGTTTTCATCATGCTTAGAATTATAAACTGTACAAACCACTGGATTCACCGACCACAGGAATTCCTCGTTGACAAACTGCTCTGTTGCTACATTTTGCCCTTTAGTGGCACTACCTATGCTTACAACGGGATAGCTGTCTTTCAAGAAGAGACTCCCTATTAACATTTCCGGTGCTCCGGCTGTAGTTCCACTGGTGATAACAAACAGACCGGGCAGGTTTAAATTAGTACCGCTTCCTAATATGGTAGGATCAAAGTTGATGGTAGCATCTTTATCCCTGTTCTTGTCGTTGTATTCCAGATAGGCCATTGGCTCGTTTAACCGTGCATTTGATGTTAAGATTGTGCCTAATAACTGCACACAATCTAATGAACCTCCGGCATTGTAGCGCAAGTCAAGTATGACATACTTCACGCCTGCTGTCTTGAATTCTTGCGAGATTTGACGCAGTTCGTCATTGTATTTTTCCGGATCAGCTTTTGTCCCGGCGGTGAAGCTGTTGTACATGAGATAGCCGACCTTGATGTCGCTATTGTTTTCTTTTACCGTAAGTATTTCTGTTTTATGTACCGGATTGTCTTCAACGACTCTTGCAGCAGGTAGTTTTAGTATTTTATCATTCGGAACGACCTTATATACAGTTGTTTCTTCTTCGTCTACTTCCCCTTCTTCAGGCTCAACAGGAACTTCTTTCCATACTCCCATCACTAAATCCCGGGCTTTGGTTCCTTGCAGTAATTGAGTCTCGTATTTTTTGCTGATGTAAGAAGTATCGACTTTCATAATCCAGTCACCGCGCACCAATCCGGCCGCTTCTGCCGGTGAACCGGGAATGACGTAAGTAATTAATGCATTATAAGCTGTATCAATATCCGCACTTCGAACCAGTGAATAATCAAATCCATAGGTAGGCAGGGGAGTTTCCATCACAGAATCCACAAACGAATAACTGTCGCTTTTCGATTTCACTTTAGACAAGAATGAGGCAGGATCCAGAAACAGATTCACATCATTGTAGGAAGGTAGATCTTGATACCACAGATAGTTCTGCTGCATGATGTCGTACATCCATGTATCCAGTGCGGTCTGGTGGGCATACTCCGGCCAGCGGTCGACACCACAGGAGAAAAAGCCACTGATAAATACGATGCTCAGGGCAGGTATGAGGATTATCTTTCTTAATTTCGTCATCATAAAAAGCTTTTTACTGTGCAAATGTAGGAAATACTTTGCTTATCTACCACATTTATGGTATAAAAATGCCTTCAATATGTGATTGGCTGTTAGAGATTCTTGCCTTATCTTTGTAGCATAGAAATTTTTAATAGGTATTAGCTTACATATAGAACGTTATTAATAGACGAATCATTATTCATGGATATAGCTGCATTATTATCAGGAGGTGTCGACAGTTCAGTTGTTGTGCATCTCCTTTGTGAGCAAGGATATAAGCCCACTCTTTTTTATATTAAGATAGGCATGGACGGAGCGGAATATATGGACTGTTCGGCAGAGGAAGATATTGAATTATCTACTGCTACGGCACGTAAGTACGGTCTGTCTTTGGAGGTAGTGGATTTGCATCAGGAGTATTGGGAGAATGTAGCGGCCTATGCCATTGATAAAATCCGGCAGGGACTGACACCGAATCCGGATGTGATGTGTAATAAGCTTATCAAATTCGGCTGCTTTGAACAGCGTGTCGGGAAAGACTTCGACTTTACGGCAACCGGTCATTATGCCACCACCTTGCAACGTAACGGTAAAACTTGGCTGGGCACAGCGAAAGACCCTGTGAAAGACCAGACGGACTTTCTCGCACAGATTGATTACCTGCAAGTTTCCAAACTCATGTTTCCCATTGGAGGGTTGATGAAACAGGAAGTGCGTGAGATTGCCAATAAAGCCGGATTGCCGAGTGCCAGAAGGAAAGATAGTCAGGGCATCTGTTTTCTCGGGAAGATAAACTACAATGATTTTGTCCGTCGGTTTTTAGGAGAAAAGGAAGGGGCGATTATTGAATGGGAAACCGGAAAGAAATTGGGTACACATCGCGGCTATTGGTTTCACACAATCGGCCAGCGCAAAGGGCTTGGATTGAGTGGTGGTCCCTGGTTCGTAGTCAAGAAGGATATGGAAGAAAATACAATCTATGTGTCCCGTGGCTATGGTGTGGAAACACAGTACGGCAATGAGTTCCGGATGCATGATTTCCATTTCATTACTGATAATCCATGGAAAGGGCAGGAGAAGGAGATAGATATTACTTTCAAGATTCGCCACACTCCCGACTTTACCAAAGGAAAACTGATACGGGAAGGGGAGACGCAATTCCACATTTTGTCCTCTGAAAAGCTGCAAGGCATTGCTCCGGGACAGTTTGGGGTGATTTATGATGAAGAGGCGAAAGTTTGCGTGGGAAGCGGAGAAATCATCTGTTAAATAGTTTATTTTGAAAGGTGAGGATTCGATAATCAGGATAATTTTCACTACTTTTGTTTCGTAGAATAATAAATAAAGGAGGATTGCTTATGACAACGATGGAATTGAAAAGTCTGAAAATGGACTTGGTGGAGGAACTCCTGAGTTTGAATGACAAAGAGATGCTCAATCGGGTGAAGAACTATTTGAAACGACTTAAGAAAATGGAAGCAGAAAAAGAAATGGAAGAAATCACAAAAGAGGAGATTCTTGCAGGGATTGATGCAGGACTGAAAGAGGTAAAACTTTCTATGGATGGCAAGTTGGAATTAAAGAGTGCAAGGGAGTTTTTGAATGAACTATGAAATAATAGTTAAGCCAACGTTTCAGCGGGAAGCTAAACGATTGGCAAAACATTATTCTTCTTTTAAAGAAGATTTTGCTTCATTGATTGATGAGTTGGAACAGAATCCGCAATTAGGTACCGATTTAGGTCATGGTTTGCGCAAAGTCCGCATGAAAATTACTGCGAAAGGGAAAGGAAAAAGCGGAGGTGCAAGAGTTATCACTTTCACTTTGGTTGTTTCCCAGCAAGATGCAATTTTGAATCTTCTCTATATTTATGATAAAGCAGACAGGGCTTCTATATCAGACAAGGAAATAGAACAACTTTTGAAACAAAATGGCTTGAAGTAAAGCGTATAATCAGATATAGTATTCGGCTAAATCCACAATCCCTGCCCTCATCGCATATTTAGTAGCCTCGTGCACATTATTCACTCCCAATTTACGAAAGATATTCTTACGATGGCTGTTGATCGTATGGAAACTAAGATTTTTCTCTGCAGCAATCTCTTTCGTCGTTTTTCCTAATGCGATTTCTTTTAGGATATTCTTTTCTGTTTGCGTCAGCAGATGGTCGTCCATGTTTGACGCTACCAGCGGGGAAGAAGCTCCCGAAAGCAGCAGATTGCTGACATGATTGCAAATATACCGTTGTTTGCGGGTGGCGCATTGAATGGCGGTCATGATTTCTTCTTTTGAGTTATCTTTCATCACTACCCCGAAAGCCATGCTGCTGAATAATACCTGACGGAGAAAGTTCAGACTCAGTTCATCGGAGAATAGAATCCAGTCGGCTTCCTTGAATCTTTCCTGCAAGACAATCAATTCATCTGCCCCGGCAAAATTGAACAAGGTATAGTCCAGTATAATCACTGCTTGCGGATACAATCGTAGCTGCTGAATCAGTTCAGCCTTGTTGTCAGCTTCTAAAAGGAGGGACACCTCCTTTTGTTTACTCAACAGGAACATCATTCCCGCCTTACTGATATCCTGATTGTCTGCAATGATAAATTCTCTCATAAGCCATGCTGAATAAAAAAACTCCGCTACAAATGTACGCATTTTGCGCGATTTGCAGCGGAGTTATGATAAGATTCTTAAGATCCGGATTACCAGGAACGTCCTTTGAAGATATTTGACTGGTCAAGCGGAACGATATTTCCGTTCAACGTCAGGTTATTGTTGTTGAAGTTCGGGCTGATACTAACCGAAGCAGTATTGTTTCCGCTGCTCATATTAATAAATACTTGAGCGGAGATGCCGATACCCTGAACACTGAATGAGCAGTTCACATTTCCTTTTTTGTCGATATTCATCTTCATATCCGAAGAATTACCATCCACTGTCACACCACCGATTCCGTTAGGACCCGGGTAAGGAGTATTGAAGGCAGTCTGTACGGTAGCTCTGTTGCCGTTCATCAAGACGAAGTTGGTGTTTGAAGTAACGAATGCACTCATACCGTTACGGAAAATAACCTGATTGGCTTCCAGTACAAATTGCTTGTTCTTCAAAGCCTGCACAGCTTGTTGATAGGCTGCCATGTCCTGCACCTCTTCTTCGGCACGGAGTTTTGCTCTCTCTGCATCTCTTTCTGCTTTTCTTTCTGCGCGGCGTGCTGCTGCGTTACTTTCTTGTGCATACATCATTGTGCTTGCACTCACTAATACTAATGCTAATAATGCAATAAACTTTTTCATAACTTTTTTTTGTTTAGGTTTAATACGTTGTTCGTTTATTGCAAAAACAATGTGTATGCCAGATTGTTCACGAGCGTCGTGCAATTTTATATCCGATGGCTGCCACAGTGATACTCATTAAGGGGCTGATAATGTTGAAAAAACAATAAGGGAGATACACAAGTGTGGGTACACTCAAGATAGTGGCTTGGGTCATTCCACAGCTGTTCCACGGGATCAATACGGATGTAACGGTTACTGCATCTTCCGTCGTGCGGCTTAGTAAGCAACTTTCATATCCTTTCTTGGCATAAATATCGCGAAACATATTTCCCGTCAGAATAATACTGATATATTGATCGGCAGTGGTCAGATTAAGAAACAGCCCGGAACAGACCGTCGCACTGACCACGCTGACTGTTTTCTTCATAAAGCGCACAAAGATAGAAGTGATACTTCCCACCATGCCGCTTGCTGTCATTGCTCCGCCGAAACACATGGCACATAGTATCAGCCAAATCGTATTCAGCATTCCTGACATGCCACGTGTGGCAATTAAATCTGTCAGAACGGCATTATCCGTGTGCAAATTTGTCTCTCCGTAGATAGTCATCATTAGTCCTTTGAACAATGAATTGAATCCGGAAGCGGCGACTCCTGAAATTTCCTCCACTAAATCAGGCTGAAAGATCAAAGCAAAAACAGCTGCCAACAGGGTGGACAGGAACAGCGTAACGATAGACGGCACTTTCCGCGCTATCAATATGCCGGTTACTACGGGAACTATCAACAGCCACGGAGTGATATGAAACTTTTCATTCAGAGCTGCTGCCACTTCTGCGATGTGCTGTGTATTGTTGGCATCATGAGAGAATCCCGCTACGGTGAAAATAATCAGTGTAATGACAAGAGATGGAACCGTAGTAATCATCATGTAACGGATGTGACGGAACAGGGGAGTGTCTGTGATGGAAGAAGCCAGAATGGTGGTTTCGGATAAAGGAGATATTTTATCTCCGAAGTATGCCCCCGAAATAATGGCTCCGGCAATCCAGCCGTCTTCAAAACCTTGCGCCTTTCCGATACCCATCAGAGCGATACCGATGGTAGCAATGGTAGTCCATGAGCTCCCGGTCATAACGGAAATCAATGCGCAGATGATGCAGGTAGATGCCAGGAAGAAACTGGGATGGATAATTTGCATCCCGTAGTAGATTAGCGTCGGCACTACTCCACTAATCATCCAGATCCCACTCAACGCACCGATGATTAATAGAATAATAATAGCTGTCGCCACTCCGGCAATATTGTTGGTTATGGCAAGCTCGTAATCTTTCCAGGGAATTTTATAAAACACCATGCCGATAAGGATACAAATAGCTGTAGTGGTGAGCAGTGACACTTGGCTTCCGCCGCTTAGGGCATCGCTGCCAAATGTGCGGATAGTGGCAAATAATAATAACACCAGTACAATGATCGGTATCAATGATACGAGGGGCGAGGGAGCTTTCTTCATGTTGATTCTTATAACCTTTTATTTATTTTCCGGCTACTGTTTTGTTTATAGCCGCGCAAAGATACAACAAAAAAGGATGAAATCTTTTGCTTCAAAACGTCAGGCAATAAAAATTATTATAAGTTTGTATTTGATCGGAATATGTATAAGCCCGGCTCAATTGGCGAAAGTCTTACGTCTTATCCACCAGTAGCGGATGAAAAGCCCTCCCGTCAGGATGAGGGCAATGGATAATCCGGTATAGAAAACGGAAATGAACGTTTCGGGCAGAAGGTGGAAGCTACGTATGGTAATTCCCAGAGAAATCATGAAGATCATTGTAATCCAGCTTTTTACATCGAAAAATGAAAACGGGCAATTTCTGTGTTCTTTCTTTTGTTCGATTCGCTGGGTATGTTTATAATAAAGTCTTCTGAACACCAGAACGAAGAATAACAAGAAAACGACGGTAGCTTCTCCTATTTTGAACATCCAATCTTGGGAGGTGTTTAACCATGTTACAATTCCTATTCGCAGAATATTGGCACCGGCTATAATCCAGACGACACCGGCTGTGATAAGTAAGATTTGTCTGTTAACTCCGTATTTCATTGGCTTATTTTATTGTAATAAACGGTTTGACCGTCTGTTTTGTTGACTTACTTCTTGTAGAAAGTCGTAATTAATAAAGAAATCCCTGTTAAAACGACTCCGGTACCGATCACTCCGTGCCAACCATACAGTTGCCAGAAGCTGCCCGCCAGAAATGTTCCCATCGAACCGCCAATAAAGTAAGTAGTCATGAAAACTGTATTGATGCGGTTCGAAGCGCGCGGGTCCAGTTCGAAGGTACTTGTCTGGTTGCTAAGTTGGATACATTGCATCCCTATGTCAATGATGATGATTCCGGCAATGATACCAATAAAGGTGTTTTCACCGATGAAGAACAGTAACCAGGCAAAGAGAATCAATCCGCAGCCGATAAAGTTGAAGCGGCGTACACCGACTTGTTTTACATATTTTCCAACAAAAGAGGCAGTCAATGCCCCCGCCACTCCGCAAAGTCCCAGCATACCAATGACGTCGCTGTTGGCAAAGAACGGAGCTTGTCCCATTTTAAAAGCCAGACAAGACCACATGGCGAGGAGGGAGCCGAAGTTCAATGCCGCCCGGATGGAATAAATCCGTAGTTGCGGATATTCTTTCACTAAGGCTAACAGGGATTTCATCAGGCCGCTATATTTCCCCTGAAAGTTGGTCTGAATGTCGGGAAGGACTTTTAGTACAACAATGGCACAGATAAGCATCATGCCTGCAGCGATGTGATACATTTCCCGCCAGCCAATCAGTTCACCGATAAATCCGCTGATAACCCGTGAAGCCAGAATACCGGTCAGTAATCCAGATAAGACAATTCCTACATTCCTGCCTTTATTTTCCGGACGGGAGAACTGGGCGGCTATCGGAATGAATATTTGTGGAATCATCGAACAAACTCCCGTGAGGAATGAAGCGATAAGTATCAAATGAAAATTGTGCGTCAGGGCGATGGTCAATAGGGAGAATATCAGAACGGTGAAGTTGACCAGGATGATTTTCTTACGTTGATATAAATCTCCCAGAGGGGTGATAAACAATAATCCTGCCGCATAGCCTATTTGCGTGACCATGGCAATCAGGTTAGTTCTGAACTCTGATATGCCAAGTTCATGGCGTATCATATTTAATAGGGGTTGGATATAATAGATGTTGGCTACCGAGACACCGGCCACAATAGCAAGTGTCCAGAGGATAGATGCCGGTAGTCCACCGTTTTCTTTTAATGGCTGTTTCATGCGGCAAAGATAATAAAATAAGATGTTTATTCGATGAAGAAAGTGGTGGAAACTGTGTTACCTTCTCCGTCTACTGCCGTCAGGGAATGTTTGCCGGGAGCAGGTCGCAGTGAAATTTTGTGGAAATCCTGTGTCTGTGTCTGATAGGTGTCGTCGAGATGCCAGAAGATAGTGGCATTGGGATTGCTGTGTGCCAGTTCCACCGTGATAAAGCCTTTGCTGCCGTCCAGTTGCTTGGGCAGCTTGATGTGGGCGTTCATCGGAGGGTAGATGAACTGCATGGGTTGGAAAGAATCTTCTCCACAGCCGGCTTTGAAAGGTGGCAGCGGTTTATATTCCGGATGATGCTGTTTATAGTACCATTCCCATACGGGTGGCAGGGCAAACCATGATTGCTGAATGGTAGGTTCCGTATTTGCACAGTTTTCATAGATGCGGTGGCTTTCGTCGGCGGATAGTGTGACGAGATGATGGTAAGGACAAGCCTCTGTCCGTAATCCGACAGGAAGGATCAGTACGGTGTCGGTTTCTTCACAGAAACGTCCTTTCAGATGACCGGATTGACGGCATATTTCTGCATCAACGAAAACTCCTGTGGGACGTTCGAACCAGGGTGAAGATGGGAGATAATTGAATATATCGAATAATACGGGACCGGCCGTTTGTGCACCGACCAATCCGGGTTTTCCCTCTCCGGTTGCATTTCCTACCCATACGCCTACTGCATAGCGGGGAGTCACGCCAACGGCCCAGGCGTCACGGAATCCGTAACTGGTTCCGGTCTTCCATGCGATAGTCTGCATGGAAGGAATTGATTTCCAGTCAATCTCTTCAGGCCGGTTGACTTCTGTTAAGGCGGAAAGGGTGAGCCAGGCTGCTCCTGCCGAAATAACTTCTTCAGAAATAGCTCCTTCTGCTATTGTTCTTTCTGATATAGCCTTTTCCGAAGTTGTCTTTCTTGAAATCGTCTTTCCTGAAGTAACTTTTCTTGAACCATCTCTTTCCGAAACAGTCTTTTCTTCTGTTCCCAGTAGTATCTGTACTTCCTTTTCTTGGGGAAGATTGTTGGAATGATTTTTGGAGAGGCTTCGTCCCATTTGTGCATAGGCATTTGTTACATCCCATAAAGTAGCTTCAGCACCTCCTAAAATGAGTGATAATCCATAATGGGAGGCTGAACGGTTGATAGTCTTGAACCCCATTTGTTGCAGCATGTGATGAAATTTGGGTACTCCATATCTTTGTAACATGGTGACAGCCGGGATATTCAATGAGCGGGCAAGAGCTTCGGAAGCGGGGACGGCTCCTTCAAACTGCATGCTGAAGTTTTGTGGAGTAAAGCCGTTGATGTTGACGGGTACGTCCGGTAACAGCATTTGCGGTAATAGACTTCCTTCCTGTAGCATGGCACTATAGAGAAAGGGTTTTAAAATACTACCTGTACTTCTGGGAGCTTGAATCACGTCTACTTGATTCCCCCCTTGTTTGCGGTCGAAATGTACATTTCCGCAGTATGCTACCACTTGATTGGCGGGAATGTCTATAATTAGGATAGCCAGGTTGCGGATATCACTTCGATTAAATTCATTGCTCCACCGTTCCGCCAAACTCTCTATATGGGTTTGTATTCCTTTATCAATGGTTGAGCGGGTATATAATCCGTTTCTTTCCTGATAGAAGCGGGTAACCAGATGTGGGGCTGTTTGAGGAAGAGGATGTGGTTCGTCGGGTAACGGTTCGCTAATAGCCAATTCATAGGTGGACGCATCGATAATCTCTTCTTCAAAAAGTTGTTTCAATAAACGGTTGCGTTTGGAAAGAAGTGTTTTTCGTCCTTTGGATAGATGAATCATGGCGGGGGCATTGGGCAGGACGGCCAGCATAGCTGATTCCGCCCATGATAAATCTTCGGCAGAATGACCGAAGTAACGCCAGGCAGCAGCATCCAGTCCTACTACATTTCCTCCGAATGGTGCATGAGAGACATACATGGATAAGATTTCCTCTTTGGAAGTCCGGAACTCCAAACGGGTAGCCCAGATCATTTCAATGACTTTCTCTCCGATAGTTCTGGGTTTGTTCCGGGCGAGACGGATGGTTTGCATGGTAAGGGTGCTACCTCCGCTTACAACACGTTTATTCTTTAAATTCTGATAGAGTGCCCTTCCGGTAGATAACGGATTAACTCCCCAATGGTGGTAAAAGTGTTTATCTTCAAAGGTAATAAGGCATTGCTTGATTTTATCAGGTGTTGTCTTTCGGGGAGGAAACCGCCATTGACCATCCGAAGCGATACGTGCTCCCAGTAATTCTTTGTTTCGATCAGTCACAACGGTGGAGTAGGGTACATGAAACAGTTGCCGGGGAAGACAAAATATGTACCCTATCATCAAAAGAGCAATGCTTATTGTCATTACTTTCTTAGTGACAGATAATCGTTTGAAGAATTTATATATCGGGTTCATTTAAATGTTAAAAGCTAAGAGACATATCTTTTTGAAACATGATTAGGGAAGAAATAATTAGGCACGGATTACACGGATTTCACGGTTCTACTCGTTAACCAAAACCGCGTAATCCGTGTAATCCGTGCCTAAAATTTATCGACTGACAGTTGTTCTTCCCGCTTTGCTGCGTGCCTGTACGTTTACATCATACATTGCTTCACATTGAACGGCAGGAAGAATAAAGTTACCTGCATAAGTCGCTTGCAGTCTGACAGTGAATACTTTCGTTTCACCACGACGCAAATTGAAATAAGTCAATACTCTGTCATCGCGTATATCCAGATAATTATATTTGCTGACGGACTTACCGGAATCGTCGGCTGCTACGCTTTCCGTTTCGGGGGCAACCATTCTTTCGTTGTATATTTCCCAACCGGACGGTATGATATGCGTCAGTGCCAGATTGGTGTAGTCGGAAGTTCCGCTAATATTGGATATGGAGGTGATAGCCATAAAGTCAGTTCCCTGTATAATATCATTGACAGAGATCGGTGTACCGTTCAGGTTGGCATATCTTATATCCATGCGAAGATTGTCGCTGATGGCCGGTAATGTATCGTTCAACAACTGTGTGCGTGTGATAAGGTCTACGCTAAGCGCTCCTTTTCCTTGATTTTTCACAGCAATCATACCGGATTTGGGAGTGGTGGCTATTTCCTTCTCAAACACAGCCTTAGCTGATTTCACGGCAGGTTGTTGTTTGTCGTTCCATGTCCATACGAAATCCAGTGTGCCTGACAGCTTTTCGGCCAGACGTCCCATTGCCATAAGAGCAAAAGCGGTGGATTGGGTACTGAACCACTCCTCTTGTGACAGATTCTTTGAAACGACTTTTGCCTGCTGCAAAGCATCCCGTTCCCGGTTCATCAGGATCAGTGTTTCCAGAATCATAGCTTCATCACGGTCGGAGGAACCGTAAATCTGATTCATGGAAGAGTAGGGGCTTACTGTTGTTTCCGCATTATACACCAGTTCTTCAGCCGGTTTCATCTTTCCGGTCAGTGCATAGGTTGCTGCCAGTCTCCATTTAGCCTGAATGGATAATCCTGCCTGTTCTTTCATCCGGTTCATGGCACCATATTCCGGTGCTCCTGCCAATGCAAGCGTATATAAACGGAAAGCCTGTTGCAATTCCGACTGCCATTGTTGCCAGCCGCTTGCATCCTGCGGCATCCGCCAGTTTTGTGCGGCAGCACGTTGGAAACGCTTCCACTTATTCAGTACGTTCGAATGAACGGCGTATCCTTTTTCTTGTGCCAGTGTCAGGAACATTCCTGCATAAGAACTGATCCATTCGTCGGCAACAGCATTTCCCGGCCAATATACAAATCCGCCATTGGGAAGTTGACGACCATAAATCTGCCGGATAGCTTCCTGTACATTTGTCTTTATCTTTTCGGCTTCTATCTTATCTATTGTTTTGAATTGACCGATAAACAGAAGAGGCAAAGCCTTGGAAGTCAACTGTTCCGTACAATGGTGCTGATAGTTGTATAAGAAGTCGAACCGGCGGCTGATGTCAACCGAAGGTATGCGTGATACTTCCAGCTTTATCTGGTTATTTGCAGAAGAACTGCTTAGATTGTATGAAAGTTCTTTGCTTTGTCCGGCTTCTACCCATTGACTGTTGCGCAGGGTTACTACCGGATTCGGGTTGCGTACTTCTATTTCAATGGTTTCTTTCGTTTGTTGTCCGCCACCATTGGCTGTCAGATGGATGGTAGCCTTTCCTGTTTTGCTACCTGTTTTTAAGGTAAAGAACACGAGCTGGTCACCCGGTTGGCTAAATTTGAGCGACTGTTGGTTGGCTCCTACAATCTGTACTCCTCCACCGGACGCCTGAAGTGATACGGTTACATTCTTCACTTGATTTTCCATCGCAAAGATATTGACCGGAACGGTGATTTCTTCCTGAATGCTAAGCACACGGGGCAAGGTGGACAACATCATTAACGGAGTCCGTACAAAAGCCGTTTTTTCCGCATTGCCGTACGCTCCCTCTTGTCCGGCAACCACCATGGCACGTACCGAACCCACATACATCGGAAGTTTCAGCGTATGCGTCTGGCTCTTACCTTTTCCCAGATAGAAAGGACCTACAAACTTGACTACCGGTTTGAAGCGGTTTGCTTTTGCATCGGCAGGCTTCAATGTCGCGTCGCCACCCGTACTGAAAAGCGAACTGTAACTTCCGGCGGAAGCTCCCAATACATTATCATACATATCCCATGTCCGGATGCCGAGTGCTTCGCGTGAATAGAAATCATTCCATGGGTCCGGGGTCTTGAAATTGGTAAGATCCAGCAAACCGTCGTCTACAATAGCTAATGTATAAGTCATCGGTTTTCCGGTCTTTTCGCTGACGGTCACATTGAAGCTGGTTTCCGGGCGTAACACTTCCGGCATCTGTATCTGCGGTTGTAACACCGTCTGACTGTTAGTCACGAATACCGGAACGACGCCATACATACGGATGGGCAGGTCATTGACTGTTTGCGCATGAGGCTGTAACAAACTGATATGCAGATATACATTCGGAGTCATCTCCGGTGTAATCTTGAATGTATATTTCGTATCTCCTCCGTTGGAAACCTCTATCCATTCTTGCCGTAATACGGTAGAACCGTTTTCTATGGATACCAGTGCACGTCCTCCCGCTGCTGCAGGAATGATTGCTGTGGCTGTTTCTCCTATTTCATAAGAGTCTTTGTTCAGCGAGAAAGCAAGCATCTTGATACCGCTGGGATCAGTCTTGCTCGAACGTCCCCGCCATTCCGGCCAGTCAACATAAACTGTACCTCCGGTGGCATGTCCACTCTCTTTATCTTTCACGTAAACCAGATAGCGTCCCCATGACGGATAATCGATACGGAATTTGAAAGATGCTTTTCCGCCTTTTGTCTGTAAATTGCCGCTGGCAACAGGAGTGATGGAACTATTGTTGATATACGTTCCGAAAGATTCACCACTGTTTTCCCACCACCAACTCCAGCCGATGCGGTATATTTTGTATTCCAGATTAGAACTGTTCACTAGCTGTCCCTGCGTGTTTACAGTTACAATATCGAATACATGATCTTTGTCAGTTTCAATATATTTGCCTTTCGGCTGGTTCAGATTGATACCGACATAAGAGGTGAATGGTGAGAATGGAATCGTTTGAGTGTAGATGCTGGCATCTCCTCCCGGTTCGAACACGCGGGTGGTGAAAGTAGCGTTCAGCATACCCGGCGCTTCCGTTGCGGTCGGAACTTTCAGCATGACGTTTGCTTTCCCTTCTGCATCCAGTGTGCCGTCAAATATATCTGTTTTGATAGTCGTGAAATCCGTAGCCGGATTGTTAAAGATATATTGTCCGTAATTCTTGAACTGTGTATTCACTTTCGATAAAGACATTTCTACTTTGGCTTTCAGTTTGGAGGCAGTTGCTCCTGTCAGCCAAGTTGAAGTGAGTGGGGCATAGAAATCCTTGTCCGTGGCTTGAAGAACCTTCGGCAATGCCAGATTTATTTTCAGGCGGTTGGGTTTTATGGTTTCGATACGCAGACCTTTGTGGAAGGTGGTTCCTCCCACCTTGATATACGCATTCCAAAGCCCGGTCGGGTCTGTTGCCTGTGTCGGAACGTCGAATGTATAGAATCCGTTCATTCCTTGTGTTGAAATCATTTTCGTGTAGAACTGTCCCCTCGGATTGTAAATCTCCAATGCTACGGGATGCTTGTCGGGGATTCTCTTTTCGCGGTCTTCCAATATAAAGGAAATATGCAGCGTGTCTCCCGGGCGCCATACCCCTCTTTCGCCATATATGAATCCTTTCAGTCCCTTTTGGATATCTTTTCCTCCCACGTCGAATCTGCTGACGGATTGTTCTTCACCGTCCACAACGCGGACGTATGCCTTTTGCTTTTCCGATTCAGCCACAATTATGAAAGGCACACCGTTCGGAGTGATTTCAACGAATCCTTCCCCATTGGTTTCTCCTTTCCCTATGGGTTGTAACTGGAAGTTATACGCTGTTACCTGTGCTTTCCCTATCGGCTTTGTATCCAAAATATTACTGACAGCAATCCACAGTTTATTCAGTGAGTTCCGTTTTACAATCATTCCCAGGTTGGAAGCAAAAACGTTGCAGGCAGCTATCCGGTCTGAATTCATGTAATAAGACGGATGACAGGGATTGTCGCGTTCCGTCCATCGGTATACACTCCAGTCCATTGTTCCGCCATTGTAATAATAGTAGGCTTCGGGGGTATTCCAGATTGCTTCATCTTCTTCGGACAAGACACTTCCACTTACTTTAGTCAGTCCGTCGGAGGTGCTGCTGTCGGCGAATTTCATATCCTGATTCTCGACTCCTCCACAAGGATAAGCGGAGTATTCCTGACGGAATGAAAGTATTACACGATAGATGGCACCCGGTTCCTGATGGATTAATCCGGCAAGGTCTATCGAGTAATCTCCCCAATGATGAATGTCTTTGGAAGCATCTTTGGCAAGCCATAACGTTTTCTTGTAAACCAGTCTGCCCGAACGGCGCAGCTCATTGGCCGAGGCCAGTGAATTGGTTTGCATAAACATCAATACATTGTTCTCGAAAATGCGGATCACGCTCAAATCCACAGCATACAGGTTGACAGCCCTGAAAGGAATAATCAGACTTTTCGAATCGGGCAGGATAGCGGCGGTAGTAGACATTTCCACTTGTGGTTTCAGACTTACTTCACTGAATGAGATCGTATGAGAAGTTCCCAACGCTTTACCTTGACTGTCTTTGACTCCTTCATGGATATTCAACGTCAGTTTACTTTGTGTGTTTGCTTCGAAATAGATAAAAACTCTGTTCTCGCTGATTTGGAAGATCGATGAGGAGATTTCCGGGATCTCAATCAGTCCTTTTAAATCTAGAGTAGTGGATAGGGGAGCGGAGAAAACAATCTCGATTCCGTTTTCCGGTTGGTCGATGCGTTCGGCAGACATAAAACGAAAACAATCTTTCGCCGGTATCAGTACTTCTTCGCTTTGTTTACGGTCGATGCCGGCCGGGGTGCCGTTGGCTGTGATAGTCAAGGGGTAATCATCAGCTTCTCTGGGGATTTGTCTGATACTAAACAAATACCGGGTATGATTGTCGGTTGCGGTGACTTCCACCGGATAACTCTTTTTCCCGTCACTGGCAGTCAGCATCTTTTCTACCTCTTCCTTTTTCACTACATCGCTGAAACGTATCTCTCCTTTCATATTTATCTCATTCGGTTGGGTAGCTGTAATCGGTAATGATTCCAGTTGCAGGGTGAAGTTACGTTCTTGTACGCGGAATGAGAAGTTGAACTCTTTCAGCTTTTTGTCCACTTCGATGAAGTCTCCGAGCCGGAAAGTTCCTTCGTAAAGTGTTCCCGGTTTCAGCGCTCCTTCTTCAGGCACAAATTCAATGGTATTGTTGCTTACCCAATATGCTTTTCCCTTTAATGAAGGTGAGAAACTGAATGGGTTGCTTTTTAACTCATTGTTCAGATCCACCATGGGTTGGTCGTGGGTCAGTTCTATACGTATGGTCGAGTTTTGCGAGATGACTCCTCCCGTATACGCGTTTACATACGGTGCATAATCGGCAGAAGGAATGATGTCTTTTTGAGTGCGTGTGCATGAATATAGGCCCACAGTTATCATGATGAGCAAAAATAGTCCGGTAGCACTGATGCTACGTGTAGTCTTTGTTTGTCCCATAGCGAGGAGTTTTTTTATAGTTCAACGAACAAATATACAGTTTTTATGCTAAATCCTTTGTTATTCTGATTATTTTTGCAAGTTCTTAATCAATTTATTTATGGGGAAAAAGAAAGAATACAAAGAGGCCAATCGGCGATTTCTGAAAAAGCTGTCTTTTCAGGAGGGTGTTTTCGCATTGCCGGGTGGAATCTATTACAAAGTTTTGGAAACTGGCGAAAGTACGATTTCTCCGGGTGCACGGAGTATTGTTACCGTGCATTACAAAGGAAGTCTGATTGATGGCCGGGTGTTTGATAATTCTTATGAGCGTACTTGTCCCGATGCCCTACGTCTTAGTGATGTAATAGAAGGATGGCAGGTGGCACTTCAGAAAATGCATGTTGGCGATAAATGGATTATTTATATTCCTTATGCAATGGGATACGGTATCAAATCTTTTGATTCTATTCCTGCCTACTCGACATTGATCTTCGAAGTGGAACTGCTGGGTGTTGCATAGAGCATAAAGATGAGCTATAGGGAATCAGATACATGGATATTTTTCTTTTAGCTTCTTCATGAAAGACTTGCTTACTTGTAAAAGTTCCATTTCATTA
This sequence comes from Bacteroides sp. BFG-637, assembly GCF_024793605.1. Classification (NCBI taxonomy): domain Bacteria; kingdom Pseudomonadati; phylum Bacteroidota; class Bacteroidia; order Bacteroidales; family Bacteroidaceae; genus Bacteroides; species Bacteroides sp. BFG-637. The sequence continues at coordinate 4,030,905 of NZ_JANUPD010000002.1, forward strand.
AATGGAGGAAGCAATATGCAATTGTTGTCTTCAATCGAAACCAGATAGCTTATATTGATAATGTGTGACTGGCTAATCTGGATAAGATAGGGATGCAGACTCAATATCTTTTGTGAGTTTGTATTTCTTCTGAGTGCCAGGATATGATTGTTATTTAATACAGCTTCCCATAGTTTACTCTTGGAGTTATACCGGAAATAGCCAATCTGTTCTAAATGGATTAGTTGCAAGTTTCCAGTTATAGTAGTATATAAAAAGATCTTTTCTTCTTGATTTTTCTCTGTGTTGGTGTGATTGCAATTATCAGTATTCATATTCATTCTATTTATCTTGGTATCTGATTAATCTGTTGATGATGTGAACGTCGTAGTTTTATTTTGCATCAAAAGTAATGGATTGCTTTTAGCTACAAAAATAAAAAGTGTCTCATTCCTGAAATGAGACACTTTTACTAGTAAGAATTATGCTTTTAAAAAAAGGAATTTATTGCTTTACTCTTTGACTATCAATGAATTTGCTGGGTGATACACCATACTTTTCTGAAAAGTTTCGATAGAAAGTTGCCCGGGAGGTGAAACCGCATGCAAACATCAGTTCTTTTACATTACTCTTTGGATTTTCGGCGGCTAGCTGTCTGAAATATTCCAGTCGAAGATAATTAATGTATTCCCGGAAACCTGTAAAACCCCGACTTTTGATTGCTGCTGAAATATCGTGTTCTTGTTTATTCAGAGCTTTGGCTAAAAGTTCTATATTATACCGTTGATCGGTATAGGGATGCTGTTCCTGAAGATAGGTTTCAATCGTTAAGAAGAGCGGGAGAGGAGGAGATGATTTTCCGGCTTGTGGCATTATGGGGCTTTCCGTATTCTTTGCGTTATGAATCATGTTTATATGGTTCGAAAACGGGTTCTCGTAACGTAAATATTGTATGGAGAATAAGACCGTAAAAACGATTGCCATAATGCCGAACAGGTTGAAAACAAATTCATTGATATTTAGAGTGAACAAGATGTATATCCCTAAAAATACGAATAGAAAACCGATGAATAGATACATGTTATTATTTATCCTGCGGTAGGTCTTGTTATTCATCATAGGATAAATAAGAAGAACGAGCGGGGTAAAAACGGATAACAGGAATATGCAAACCCTAAGCTTGACATCTATTAGATGGATATTCGGAATAATTTCATCCATGGAGTGGATGGGAGTGATATTCCCATTGAAGCTTAAATAGCTGATTCCTACGGTTATCGTAATAATGGGTAATAATAGAAAAGTAAATATTCTGAAATGGTTCAGATAGCCCGGCGATAAAGAAGCGATAGGGAACAGGGCTACAATATTTGCTAAAGCATACCATTTGAGCATTTTCTCAATGTTGAGCAATTCTGTGAAGTTGTATTCCGGAGTGTCTGTGACAATTGTCAGCCATCCGATATTTTCCCATGAAAACATAATACCGATGCCGGTAGCTATAATTCCCCAATATAATTTCGGATAATTATCTTTGGCGCGTATGATAAGGATGATTCCTATAATTAACGCAATCAGATCAAGTGTAAGCTCAATAGATAGATGTGTAATTCCCATTTTTTTTGACGTGTTTCTATTCCTTGCCAGTCAGTGTGTAAATGTTTCCCGTACAAAGGTAGGTAAAATAGAAATATCAGGCAATAAAAAAGGACGTGGCTTTGAAGAAACTTAGTTGTGCGGTAATATGCTATATTTCTTTCGCTGAATCATTTTCGGCCAATTCTTTGATCTCTTTATTCAAAAATACAGAAAGCACAGTTCTCACTATGACTACTCCACCTAGGATTGCCAATTCGTCCAACGTCGGATCAACCACTGTTTTTAGTATGTCGGAAGCAATTAGAAACTCCAATCCAAGCAAAAGGTAAGTACCAAAATCCGCCCTCAACTGTCGTATATTGTTAACCGTATATGTTCCGTTGAATCGTTTTATCTCATTGCGTAAAAAGGCAATGAAGCAGACTAATACTCCGTAAGTGACAATTAGCAGACTAATAACACTGATAATAGTGGCAAGTGTATTTAAGAATGTGAGTAGCATTGTTGTATAATGTTTTAGTATCTGTTATGTAAACAGGCGAAGTCGTACAAAAGTTCTCGAATTAGCTACATTATTTGCTCTTGCAGGTTTATATTAAGTTATATCTGTTGATGAATGGAGATGTATACCTATTCAAAAGGGAATGTGGTTGTAAATAACGGAAAGGCTACCTTTGATCTTAATTCTTATAATGAGTATAGTGCTGATTTCTTAAATGTTCTTAATCTTATTTGCGTATCAATGAAATATAAGTCACCATCAATACCATATAATACATTGTTAGGGACAGCGTCAAAGATTTTGTATTGTTCATTATGGAATTCATCTATATAGTCCATTTCAAAACCAAGTGCTTCCATATATTCAGCTATTTCATCTTCTGTAGCCTTAAATAATGTCTGGAATGAAGTGTTTGTAACTGCCATCTATTACAAGTTACTACAAAAAAACTCCTGCAATCGCAAGGACTACAGGAGTTTATCTATATAAAGTAATCTGAATTACTTGCTTAAAGCCTGAGCTACATCAACCGCACAAGCTACTGTACAACCTACCATCGGGTTGTTACCAATTCCCAGGAATCCCATCATTTCTACGTGAGCAGGAACTGATGAAGAACCAGCGAACTGAGCGTCTGAGTGCATACGGCCCATCGTGTCAGTCATACCATAAGAAGCAGGACCGGCAGCCATGTTATCCGGGTGAAGAGTACGACCTGTACCACCACCAGAAGCAACAGAGAAATAAGGTTTGCCAGCAAGAACACGTTCTTTCTTGTAAGTTCCTGCAACTGGGTGTTGGAAACGGGTCGGGTTAGTAGAGTTACCTGTGATAGATACGTCTACACCTTCTTTCCACATGATAGCTACACCTTCACGAACGTCGTCAGCACCATAACATTTTACTTTTGCACGAGGACCGTCAGAGTAAGCGATTTCGCGAACAACTTTCAGTTCACCTGTGAAGTAATCGAATTGAGTCTGAACATAAGTAAAGCCGTTGATACGAGAGATGATCTGAGCAGCGTCTTTTCCAAGACCGTTCAGGATGCAACGCAACGGTTCTTTACGTACTTTGTCTGCTTTTGCAGCGATTTTGATAGCACCTTCAGCAGCAGCGAAAGATTCGTGACCTGCCAGGAAAGCGAAACATTTAGTTTCTTCGCGCAGCAACATAGCAGCCAGGTTACCATGACCGATACCAACCTTACGGTCGTCAGCTACAGAACCCGGGATACAGAATGCTTGCAAACCGATACCGATAGCTTCAGCAGCTTCAGCAGCGTTTGTGCAGTTCTTCTTAAGAGCGATAGCAGTACCTACTACATAAGCCCATTTTGCATTTTCAAAGCAGATAGGCTGAGTTTCTTCACACGTTTTATAAGGATCAAGTCCGGCAGCTTCGCAGATAGCGTTAGCTTCTTCGATGTCTTTGATGCCGTTAGCGTTCAAGGCTTCAATGATACCTTTGATACGACGGTCTTGGCTTTCGAATTTTACTTCTCTAATCATAGTTTCTTTCCTCCTTATATTATTCGTGACGTGGATCAATAGATTTAACTGCTCCCTGTTCTGCTGTTACGCGTCCATAAGTACCTGTAACTTTCTTCAAAGCTTCGTTAGCATCAGTACCTTTCTTGATTTCGTCCATGAACTTACCCATGTGTACGAATTCGTATCCGCAGATTTCGTCGTTCTTGTCCAAGAAGATTTGTTTGATATAACCTTCTGCCATTTCAAGGTAACGAGGACCTTTAGCCAAAGTACCATAAAGAGTACCTACCTGGCTACGCAGACCTTTACCCAAGTCTTCCAAACCTGCACCGATAATCAAACCACCTTCAGAGAAAGCTGATTGAGTACGTCCGTATACGATTTGCAAGAAAAGTTCGCGCATTGCAGTATTGATAGCGTCGCAAACAAGGTCAGTGTTTAATGCTTCAAGAACTGTTTTACCCGGAAGGATTTCAGAAGCCATAGCAGCTGAGTGAGTCATACCAGAGCAACCGATTGTCTCGATCAAGGCTTCCTGGATGATACCTTCTTTAACGTTCAGTGTCAGTTTACAAGCACCTTGTTGAGGAGCGCACCAACCGATACCGTGTGTCAAACCAGAAATATCAACGATTTCTTTAGATTTTACCCATTTGCCTTCTTCGGGTATGGGAGCCGGTCCATGGTTAGGACCCTTCTTTACAACACACATGTGTTCCACTTCGTGTGAATAAGTCATAATTAGCTCTTTTTTTAAGTGATATAATTAAAAATACGTAGTCACGATTCTCTAAATCGCCCACAAAGGTAGTCGATTTATTTGTTTCTGCAAATCGCCTTTTATTACTTTTTTGTGAAAAGAGACAAATCTGTTTCCGTTTTTTTCTTCGTTTGTAAAGTCGGGATTGCATTTGTGAAAGATTGAAGCTGGGAGAACTATCTATTCTTTGCTTTGTTGTTATTAGAAAACGAAAATTTATGGAACTGAATCAAGTAGATATACATTATTTAATAGGGGCAATTTGCGTTATTTCATCTGCGCTTATTTTTTATACGATAGGTGTTTGGGGCGAACGTATTCAAAAGAAATTGAAGTTTTGGCATATCATTTTCTTCCTTCTCGGTTTGCTTGCCGATACGGTTGGCACAAGCCTGATGGAGCACATCGCCGAACTGACTCATCTACATGACGAAATTCATACGGTGACGGGAACTATTGCTATTCTTCTAATGTTTGTGCATGCTTCGTGGGCAATATGGACTTATGTAAAGGGATCACCTAAAGCTAAAAAGCATTTTAATCGTTTCAGTATTGTGGTTTGGTGCATTTGGCTCATACCTTATTTAATAGGTGTGTATCTGGGGATGCATTTACATGCATGATAAGCTGCCTGAATAGGGGCATATATTCATAAATAAACTAGCAATATCCCTGTCGGCCGTCTATTGTTGGCTAGCTGGACAACTCCTGTTGTCTGATCGGATGACTGGAATTGACTATATGGTCGACTATAGTCGGCCGATGTTATATAGCCATTTTCGCTATATAATGAGACTGTGAAATGCATATATTGTGAAGGTGTGAATGGTGTGAATACCGTATTTTATTTGATTAGTTCACCGGAAGCACCTGTAAATGAGTTGATATGCGTCTTGTGAAAGACGTGAAGAGTGGATAATGAAGTTAAGATAGGTAAGATTGTGCAAGGATTATCATCAGATGTAGAATAAAATTCGTAGCTTTGCCACATAATTTATAAGAAAGATTATGATCGAAGTTGTAGAATCTGCATTGCAAAAGGCAGCGGGTGAAGGAATGGATGAATTCATCCAAGTGTTTACTGATAAATATAAGGAGGTGATTGGTGGTGAATTGACTGCTGATACGATGCCTTTGCTCACTGGTGAGCAACATTCTTTGCTGGCATATCAGATTTTTCGTGATGAAATAATGGTTGGCGGTTTTTGCCAATTAATTCAGAACGGCTATGGTGGATATATCTTTGATAATCCGTTTGCGAAAGTGATGCGTTTATGGGGGGGCAGAAGAATTCTCTAAATTAGTCTATAAGGCTAAGAAAATCTTTGATGCCAACCGGAAAGACTTGGAGAAGGAACGGACAGATGATGAATTTATGGCTATGTATGAGCAATATGAAGCTTTCGATGAACTTGAAGAGACTTATTTGGAAATGGAAGAACAAGTTACAGCATTGATTGCGAGTTATGTGGATGATCACTTAGAGCTTTTTGCAAAAATAATAAAGTAATGGATGCAGTATTTTTTAAGTCCTTGCATTTATTAATTATGAATTAGAATTTATATCTTTGCAAAATCTAAAAAATATGTTTATGAAACAGATGAAATTTTTCTTGGTGGCTTTGATGGCTGTGGTTATGGGGATGTCGGTTACTTCATGTATGAATGGAGACGATAACCACAATGTTACGATGACTGTTCCTGTTAAGTATAATTATGGATCGTTTTTAATGGGAGATGCAACTACGAAGTTGGTTCCAACTACAGAATTGGGCTTCTTGGATGGGACTATGTATATAATTTCATGCCAATATGACCAATCACAGGTGACAGCAAATAGTAACAGCATATCAGTCACTCTGTTATCTACTCCACTTTGTATTGACCCTAAAAGTAATGAAAGTTTGACTACAATAAAAGCAGACCCTACTAATCCTCTTTATTCATTGGATAAACAACAGTCAAGTTTGGTTTACTATGATAAAAATACGATTGTTTTGACAATGCCATATTGGGTGAAAGTTACAAATTCTAGTGTTGAAGATTCAGAGGTAAAGAAACATTCATTTGTTCTTTCCTATGATCCTACTGCAATGACAGCTTCTGACACTAAGTTAAAACTGTATATCAGCCATGTTGTTGAGGATGCAGGTGAGACGGTAACTCGTTCAAATTTTACATATGCTTATAGAGCTTATTCAATAAGGGCTGCTCTTGCTGCATTTAAAGAAAAAACAGGTAAATTACCGAAATATTTGGAACTGACTGCTCAAACCAATAATTCAAAGGATGAATTGAAAGAAGGGAATGGAGAAACTTCGGTTGAATATGATTACGCATTTACAGAATAACATTGAACTACAAAGAACTATTTAACATCGCAATGAAATTGATTTCCTCTCCGGCCAAGGCTTGGGAGGAAATTTCTATGGAAGAGGATAGGCGAAAAGTCTATATGACTTTTGTCTATCCTATGATTGGTTTATGCGGTCTGTCCGTGTTCGTCGGTTCACTATTGACGAATGGATGGGGTGGCCCGCAAAGTTTCCAGATAGCTATGACTAACTGTTGTGCTGTAGCTGTAGCCCTGTTCGGTGGCTATTTTCTGGCGGCTTATGCCATGAATGAAATGGGAACAAGAATGTTTGGTATGCATAGCAATATGCCATTGACACAACAGTTTGCAGGATATGCATTAGTTGTGCCTTTCCTGCTTCAGATAGTAACCGGACTATTACCTGATTTTAGAATTATTGCTTGGTTGCTGCAGTTCTACATCGTCTATGTGGTATGGGAGGGAGTTCCTGTATTGATGGGAGTAGAAGAAAAACAACGATTAAAATACACCCTTTTGTCGTCTGTATTGTTAATACTATGTCCGGCGGTGATACAGATTGTATTTAATAGACTGACGGCCATACTTAATTAATGAGTGAAGATGAAACAACCTTCTGTAAATATAAAGAATAAACGGGCTACGTTTGATTACGAGCTGATAGATACCTACACAGCAGGTATTGTGTTGACCGGTACGGAAATAAAATCCATTCGTTTGGGAAAAGCCAGTCTGGTAGATACGTTTTGCTATTTTACGAAAGGCGAATTGTGGGTGAAGAATATGCACATCGCCGAATATTTCTATGGATCGTACAATAATCATACGGCACGTAGAGAGAGGAAGTTGTTGCTTAGTAAAAAAGAATTGGAAAAACTTCAGCGGGAGATGAAAAATCCCGGTTTTACGATTGTCCCTGTACGCTTGTTTATCAATGAGAAAGGTTTGGCGAAACTGGTCATAGCTTTGGCGAAAGGTAAGAAAGAGTATGATAAACGGGAATCTATTAAGGAGAAAGACGACCGTAGAGATATGGCAAGAATGTTTAAGCGGTAAGTAAAAAGCGCTATAAGATAAAACGCCGGACTACGAGAAGTCTGGCAGATGTTGGCAGAGTGGTAATTAGGTATTAATGTGATAGGGTAATGAAAAAGACAATTTCTCAGATCGTATCCGAGCGCATCCTTATTCTGGATGGGGCAATGGGTACAATGATTCAACAATATAATCTCAAGGAAGAAGATTTTCGTGGTGAACGCTTTGCGCATATTTCCGGACAGCTGAAAGGGAATAATGACTTATTGTGTCTGACACGTCCCGACGTGATTCAGGATATTCATCGTAAATACCTGGAAGCGGGTGCGGATATCATCGAGACCAATACATTTAGTTCGACCACAGTTTCTATGGCTGATTATCACGTAGAAGAATACGTGCGCGAGATGAATCTTGCAGCCGTAAAACTAGCACGTGACCTTGCTGACGAGTATACAGCCAAGAATCCCGATAAACCACGTTTTGTGGCCGGTTCCGTAGGACCTACCAACAAAACCTGCTCAATGAGCCCGGACGTAAACAACCCGGCTTATCGTGCTTTGAGTTACGACGAACTGGCTGCATCCTATCAGCAACAAATGGAAGCAATGCTCGAAGGTGGGGTAGACGCCATTCTGATAGAGACAATCTTTGATACCCTAAATGCCAAAGCTGCAATTTTTGCTGCCGAACAAGCCATGAAAGTGACAGGTGTGGAAGTGCCGATCATGTTATCTGTAACAGTGTCTGATATTGGCGGACGAACATTGTCCGGACAAACATTGGATGCATTTCTGGCTTCTGTGCAACATGCCAATATCTTTTCTGTCGGTTTGAACTGTTCATTCGGTGCCCGGCAGCTAAAACCATTCCTGGAACAGCTGGCATCCCGTGCACCTTATTATATTAGTGCCTATCCGAATGCCGGATTACCGAATAGTCTGGGTAAGTATGACCAGACACCTGCGGATATGGCTCACGAAGTGAGAGAATATATTGAAGAAGGGTTAGTCAATATTATTGGTGGCTGTTGTGGTACGACAGATGCTTATATTGCTGAATATCCCGCCCTTATAGAAGGAGCTGAACCACACGTTCCTGCCTCTGCGCCGGATTGTATGTGGCTCTCCGGACTTGAACTGCTGGAAGTGAAGCCGGAAATAAACTTTGTGAATGTCGGCGAACGTTGCAACGTAGCCGGTTCGCGCAAGTTCCTTCGTCTCATCAATGAAAAGAAATATGATGAAGCCCTTTCTATCGCCCGCCAACAAGTGGAGGACGGTGCTTTAGTGATTGACGTCAATATGGACGATGGATTGTTGGAGGCAAAGACAGAGATGACTACTTTCCTGAATCTTATCATGTCCGAACCCGAAATAGCCCGTGTTCCGATTATGATCGATTCTTCCAAATGGGAAGTTATTGAAGCCGGACTGAAGTGTCTTCAGGGTAAGTCAATCGTCAACTCTATTTCTTTGAAAGAGGGAGAGGAAGTTTTCCTTGAACATGCCCGAATCATCCGGCAATATGGAGCCGCTGCTGTAGTTATGGCGTTCGACGAGAAAGGACAGGCAGATACAGCCGCCCGTAAAATCGAAGTATGCCAACGGGCTTACCGTCTTTTGGTTGATAAAATCGGTTTTAATCCTCACGATATTATTTTTGACCCCAATGTGCTTGCCGTAGCTACGGGGATTGAAGAACATAATAACTATGCTGTAGATTTTATTGAAGCTACCGCTTGGATAAAGAAAAATCTCCCCGGTGCACATATCAGCGGAGGAGTCAGCAACCTTTCTTTCTCTTTCCGTGGTAACAATTATATTCGTGAGGCCATGCATGCAGTGTTCCTTTATCATGCCATCCAGCAAGGAATGGACATGGGGATTGTGAATCCGGGAACTTCCGTATTGTACACTGATATTCCGGCTGATGTCTTGGAAAAGATAGAAGATGTTGTCTTAAACCGTCGTCCGGATGCAGCTGAACGTTTGATAGAACTAGCAGAATCTCTGAAAGCAAACATGAGCGAAACTGCCGGACAGCCGGCTGTCAAGCAAGACGCATGGAGAGAAGGAACTGTTCAGGAACGTTTGAAGTATGCCTTGATGAAAGGAATCGGAGATTTTCTGGAACAGGACTTGGCAGAAGCTTTGCCTCTTTACGATAAAGCAGTCGATGTAATTGAAGGACCGCTGATGGATGGAATGAACCATGTTGGTGAACTGTTTGGTGCCGGCAAAATGTTTCTTCCCCAAGTTGTAAAGACTGCCCGTACCATGAAGAAAGCTGTAGCTATCTTGCAGCCGATTATTGAATCGGAAAAAGTAGCAGGAAGTGCTTCGGCAGGTAAAGTGTTACTGGCAACGGTGAAAGGAGATGTGCACGATATCGGAAAAAACATTGTAGCTGTAGTGATGGCCTGCAATGGTTATGATATTGTGGATTTAGGAGTAATGGTTCCCGCAGAAACCATTGTCCAGCGGGCTATCGAAGAAAAGGTCGATATGATCGGGTTGAGTGGACTGATTACTCCATCTCTGGAAGAAATGGCTCACGTAGCTGCTGAACTCGAAAAAGCGGGGTTGGATATTCCTCTTCTGATTGGTGGTGCCACTACATCGAAGATGCATACAGCATTAAAGATTGCCCCTGTCTATCATGCTCCGGTAGTACACCTGAAAGATGCTTCCCAAAATGCAGGCGTTGCTTCCAAATTGCTCAACCCGCAGGCAAAAGCCGAACTGGTGAATGAATTGGAGGCTGAATATCAAGCACTTCGTGAAAAGAGTGGGCTGATGAAGCGTGAAACTGTTTCGCTGGAAGAAGCACAGAAAAATAAGTTGAACCTGTTTTAAACATTGTCACAATGAAAAAGATTTTCTCTTTCTTATATCTGATTGTAGTAATCACTGTTATGACCTCCTGTTCTTCTGCAAAAGAAGAAAAAGGAACATCCGGAACCGGAAATGCTGTTTTGGATAATATTTTCGAACGCAAAAGTGTGCGTGCTTATCTGAATAAAGGAGTAGAGAAAGAGAAAATCGACTTGATGCTTCGTGCCGGAATGGCTGCTCCTACGGGTAGGGATATCCGTCCATGGGAGTTCGTAGTAGTATCCGATCGTGCCAAACTGGATTCAATGGCAGCAGCACTTCCTTATGCCAAAATGCTGACGCAAGCCCGTAACGCCATCATCGTTTGTGGAGATTCTGTACGCTCGTCATATTGGTATTTAGATTGCTCCGCAGCAGCACAGAATATTTTGCTGGCTGCTGAAAGTCTGGGATTGGGTGCTGTATGGACAGCGGCCTATCCTTACGAAGACCGTATGCAAGTAGTGCGTAAATATACTAACCTGCCCGATAATATTCTTCCACTTTGTGTCATCCCTTTTGGCTATCCGGCTACAAAAGAGAACCCGAAACAGAAATTTGACGAGAAAAAGATACATTATAATCAGTATTAGTAAACAAAAGTTTTGTCTTTTCAATAATTTCCTTACATTTGCGTCCAAATTGATTAAAATCTGATACGCAAATGTTTGGAATAGACGACCCTTTTATTATTCTGCCTTACCTACTTTCGGTGGTATGTGTGATTTTTGCTGCTTGGTTTGGGCTGAAATATTGGAATAAGGACGACGAAAAAGACGAAACCCGATGAATACATTTACTCTTGGACTAATTGTGGTAGCTTATCTGCTGTCACTGGCCTACCTCGGCTTTTTGGGATATAAGAAAACGACGAATAGCAGTGACTATTTGGTAGGCGGACGTCAGATGAATCCTATCGTAATGGCACTTTCTTATGGTGCTACGTTTATTTCCGCATCTGCTATTGTAGGTTTTGGAGGAGTGGCGGCTGCTTTTGGAATGGGTATTCAGTGGCTCTGTTTCCTCAATATGTTCGTAGGGGTGGTTATAGCTTTTATCTTTTTCGGTTTGCGCACCCGGCGTATGGGGGTGAAGCTGAATGTGAGTACTTTCCCTCAATTACTAGGCCGTCATTTCCGCTCCCGTAATATACAGGTATTTATTGCTGCTGTTATTTTCATCGGAATGCCGCTTTATGCAGCGGTTGTAATGAAAGGTGGAGCCGTATTCATCGAACAGATTTTCCAGATTGATTTCAATATCTCTTTGTTGATATTTACATTGGTCATTGCTGCTTATGTTATAGCGGGGGGAATGAAAGGGGTAATGTATACGGATGCTTTGCAGGGCGTTATTATGTTTGCTTGTATGCTGTTTCTGTTATTCTCTCTATATCAGGTGCTCGGCATGGGTTTTACCGAAGCTAATAAAGAATTGACTGCCATTGCTCCGCTAGTTCCGGAAAAGTTTAAAGCGCTGGGACATCAAGGATGGACTACAATGCCTATCACAGGTTCTCCACAATGGTATTCGCTGGTAACTTCTCTCATTTTAGGAGTAGGAATCGGCTGTCTTGCACAGCCGCAGTTGGTGGTTCGCTTTATGACCGTGGAGAGTAGCAAGCAGTTGAATCGTGGTGTATTTATCGGTTGTTTCTTTCTGATTATAACAGTAGGAGCTATCTATCATGCCGGAGCGTTGAGTAATCTTTTCTTCCTGAAAACAGAAGGAGCGGTTGCTACCGAAGTTGTGCAGGATATTGATAAGATAATTCCATATTTTATTAATAAAGCGATGCCCGACTGGTTTGCCGCACTCTTTATGTTGTGCATCCTTTCAGCCAGTATGTCTACGCTAAGTTCGCAGTTCCATACGATGGGGGCTTCGGTAGGTTCTGATATTTACGGAACTTATAAACCCCGTTCACGGAATAAACTTACCAATGTGATCCGTCTGGGCGTATTGTTCTCTATCCTGGTCAGCTATATTATTTGTTATATGTTGCCTCATGATATTATAGCCCGCGGAACTTCTATCTTTATGGGAATTTGTGCAGCCGCTTTTCTTCCGGCTTATTTCTGTGCTTTATATTGGAAGAAAGCTACTAAACAAGGCGTCATGGCAAGTCTTTGGGTGGGAACAATCGGCAGTCTGTTTGCTCTTGTGTTTCTTCATCAGAAAGAATCTGCATCATTGGGTATCTGTAAAGCGTTATTCGGACGGGATGTGTTGATTACCACTTATCCTTTCCCTGTGATTGACCCGATATTATTTGCCTTACCATTATCTGTATTGGCTATTGTCGTAATCAGTCTGATGAGTAAAATAAGTATTAAGTTTAGGTATTAAGTATTAGCCGTAGCTTCTGATACGTTTATCCGCATGGCTTAATACTTAATACTTATTTCAAGCTTTTATTTTCTTTTTGTAGGATTCGTAGCGCGACATAATATCTCGAACGAAATTGTAAGTCTCGATGCCACGGAAATATCCGTTTTTGCAGACAGGATCGTTGAAGTATTCTTGATTGCTTTTAAGCAAGATGAAGTTTTCTACATTATCTTTCCATACTAATTTGTTCTTCCCGTATTTTTCGGCTAGTGCCATTGCATCATATATATGTCCCAAACCGGCATTATAAGATGCCAGGATAAAGTTGAGCCGCTCCTGTTTGTCGGGAATCATGCTGAAACTCCGGTCGGTGGCGGTAATATATTTGATAGCTGCTTTCACACTTTCCTCCGGATTCTGCTCTTTGCCGGGAGGTACTCCCATTGCACGTGCAGTGGCAGGCATCAACTGCATGAGTCCTTTGGCGCCTGCCCAAGATACAGCTGTGGTATCGAAATTGGATTCTGTATACGCTAATGATGCAAGCATACGCCAATCCCATCCGATATCTTTGGAATACTTTTTGAATAAATGGTCATAATGGGATATCTTTCCTTCTTTTAAGGAGAGGATAGGAGAGTGCGGCATCATTTTACTATTCTCAAAATAACGTTTCATACTGGCTGTGTAAGCAGGAGAAGTCATGTTTTCCTGATGCCATTGGGTAGCGGCGGCTGCCAGTTCGGGACTGTCTTTTCGTACCGCCCATGAAGACCGTTGATCGAAACTGATGGACAGATCGATATTTAAATTGGGATAGTAGGTCTTGTTAAGTTTGGCTAAATCATTGTCGGCCACCGTATACGGAATTTTTCCTTGCGCTACTTGCGTAATCAAGTCCTCAATAGTGATACTGTCATTGGTGACTTCATGAATCTGGATACCTCCTCCTAATTCACTGTTCAGATTGACGAGACGGTCATAATATTTCCCCGGTTTTACGTATATATCTTTTCCGACCAGTTCGGTTACATCTTCCAACGGCTTCTGTTTTCCTCTCCCTTGCTGAACAATTACCTGGTGAGTAATTACATCTTCGCCACAATAAAGAAGACTGTCTTTCCATTCTTTGGTGATTGGCAGATTATAGGCAATCATGTCTCCTTCGCCTGCCAATAATTTTTGGATCATTTCGTCGACGTTGTTGGCTACTTCAATCCTAAGTTTTAGTCCCAGACTTTTAGCAAACTGTTCACTAAGTTCATACTGGAACCCCATTTCTTGTCCCCGGTAAATGAAATAGGAAGTAGAACTATATAATGTCAATACAACGAGTTCGCCACTATCTTTTATTTGTGGAAGATCACGCGCTGTCTCATCCATCTTGTTATGATGCTTATTCCGGCATCCGAGCATACAACAAAATAGAATAAGAAATAAAGGAATACTCAGTGTCTTGACATTCATTTCTTAATTTTTAATTTTCAATTTTTAATTCTTAAGGTGCTTCTTGATGTACATGGTCAGTATATCAATAGCTACCTTATTACTGCCTCCTTCGGGTACAATAAGGTCGGCATATCGTTTGCAAGGTTCGATAAATTGCAGGTGCATAGGTTTTAAAACCCGTGTATAACGTTCCATTACAGCTTCGGCAGTACGTCCGCGCTCAATGACATCTCTTTGGATGACACGTATCAGGCGTTCGTCGGGATCGGCATCAACAAATATTTTGAGGTCCATCATATTGCGCAGCTTTTTATCACATAAGGCAAGGATTCCTTCAATGATAACCACTTCACGAGGTTCGATATGAATCGTTTCGGGCTGACGCGTACATGTGAGATAAGAATAAGTGGGCTGTTCAATACTCTTTCCTTCTTTCAGCATCATGACATGCTTGGAAAGCAGACTCCATTCAAAAGCATCCGGATGGTCAAAATTGATATTCTGGCGTTCTTCAACCGGGATATGACTACTGTCTTTGTAGTATGAATCCTGTGGTAAGAGTACTACCTCTCCTGCGGGGAGGCTTTCCTATAATTTTCCGTACGACGGTGGTCTTTCCGGAACCCGTTCCGCCTGCTATTCCTATAATTAACATCTCTTTAAGTGTATATTTGAACCAAATAGAGTATTTTTGCATTACTATTAATGTGGTAAACACATTAACAAGACAAATATAGAAACAATTCATTAAAATAACAACGTAATGGTAAAACACATTGTATTATTTAAGTTAAAAGACGAAGTTCCTGCTGAAGAGAAACTGGAAGTCATGACTAAATTCAAGGAAGCGATAGAAGCTCTTCCTGCTAAAATTTCTGTAATTCGCAAAGTAGAGGTCGGATTGAATATGAATCCTGGTGAAACATGGAATATTGCGCTTTACAGTGAGTTTGATACACTAGAAGATGTTAAATTCTACGCAACACATCCCGACCACGTGGCTGCCGGAAAGATTCTGGCTGAAACGAAGGAAAGCCGTGCGTGCGTAGACTATGAATTATAAACCCCAAGATAAAGATGAGAAAAATAATCTCTTTCCTGCTTTTAAGCTTTGCTGTATATGCATTGCAAGCGCAGATCAAAGATCCGGTAAAGTTTAAAACAGAGTTGACACCTCTCTCCGATACGGAGGCAGAGGTGGTGTTTACAGCTACCATAGATAAAGGTTGGCATGTTTATTCTACCGATCTGGGAGATGGCGGTCCTATTTCCGCAACATTCAATGTTGATAATAAGTCGGGTGTCGAGCTTGTTGGCAAGCTGAAGCCTGTAGGCAAAGAAGTATCTACTTTCGATAAATTGTTCGAAATGAAGGTACGTTATTTCGAGAACACAGCAAAGTTTGTGCAGAAAGTAAAATTTACGGGTGGAGCTTACGCAATCGAAGGTTATCTGGAATACGGAGCTTGTGATGACGAGAGTTGTCTGCCTCCTACTCAAGTGCCGTTCAAGTATTCCGGAGTAGCAAAAGCCGGAAATGCCGCTGCAACGAAAACAGAGCAACCGGAGCAAAAGATAGCGGATAAGCAAAAAGAAGAACCCGTTCCTGCTGCTGCGAAGGATTCTTCTGCGATGATGGAGCTGGTGTCTGCAACTACAACCGAAGCTGCTACGGATATTCAGCCTGCTGTTGCATCGGGTGATCTTTGGAAACCGGTAATCAGTGATTTACAAGCCTTAGGAGAAGAGCATGGCCAGGAAGACATGTCCTGGATATATATATTCATTACAGGTTTTCTGGGTGGATTATTGGCATTGTTTACCCCTTGTGTATGGCCGATTATTCCGATGACAGTCAGTTTCTTCTTAAAACGTAGTAAAGACAAAAAGAAAGGAATTCGTGATGCGTGGACATACGGTGCATCTATCGTAGTGATTTATGTGGCATTGGGCTTGGCTATTACTTTGATTTTCGGAGCCAGTGCATTAAACGCTTTATCTACCAATGCTATTTTCAACATTCTCTTCTTCCTGATGCTGGTGATTTTTGCTGCTTCATTCTTTGGAGCGTTTGAAATCAGGCTGCCGTCGAAGTGGGGAAATGCGGTAGATAGCAAGGCTGAATCTACGACCGGATTGCTAAGTATTTTCCTGATGGCTTTCACGCTTTCGTTGGTATCTTTCTCTTGTACAGGTCCGATTATCGGGTTCCTGCTGGTACAGGTATCTACGACAGGAAGCGTAGTTGCTCCGGCAATCGGTATGTTAGGATTTGCCATTGCTTTGGCGTTGCCGTTCACACTCTTCGCCCTGTTCCCGTCTTGGCTGAAATCGATGCCGAAGTCCGGCGGATGGATGAATGTTATCAAGGTTACGCTGGGTTTCCTCGAATTGGCATTTGCACTTAAATTCTTGTCAGTTGCTGATTTGGCTTATGGTTGGAGATTGCTTGACCGCGAAACATTCCTGGCTTTATGGATTGTCATCTTTGCTTTGCTTGGATTCTACCTGTTGGGCAAGATCAAATTCCCGCACGATGACGATGATAATAAGGTGGGAGTCACCCGCTTCTTTATGGCGTTAATCTCTTTAGCATTTGCCGTATATATGGTTCCCGGTTTGTGGGGAGCGCCATTGAAAGCCGTATCTGCATTTGCTCCGCCTATGCAGACGCAAGATTTCAATCTGCATAAGAATGATGTACACGCGAAATTCGATGACTATGATTTAGGAATGGAATATGCCCGTCTGAATGGAAAACCGGTTATGCTCGACTTTACCGGATATGGTTGCGTAAACTGCCGTAAGATGGAGGCAGCGGTATGGACTGACCCGAAAGTGAGTGATTTGATTAATAACGACTACGTATTGATTACACTTTATGTAGATAATAAAACTCCGTTGACCGAACCCGTGAAGATTATCGAAAACGGTACAGAACGTACCTTGCGTACTGTAGGCGATAAATGGAGCTATCTGCAACGTGTGAAATTCGGAGCTAATGCCCAGCCTTTCTATGTATTGCTGGACAATCAGGGTAAACCGTTGAATAAGTCGTATGCTTATAACGAAGATATTCCTAAGTATATTGAATTCTTACAGACCGGATTGGAGAATTATAAGAAAGGGAAATAACGATTGCTCTGATAATGTCTGGTCTTGAATAATGGATAAATAAAAGCGGTCTCATCGAAACGGTGAGACCGCTTTTATTTTTTTATTTCAGAAAAAATACATACGTTTGTAACATCATAACAATACCTTTGTGCCCAAAATAAAGAAAATATGTACGCAACAGACACTCTTATAGATGATCGGGAATTAGTTCTTCGCCTGATAGACGGAGATGAAGAGGCCTTTTGCGAACTTTATGCCGCTTATAAGAATCGTTTGCTCTACTTTGCTCTGAAATTCGTCAAGTCGCGTGAATTTGCGGAAGATATTTTCCAGGATGCATTTACAGTAGTCTGGCAAACTCGTCGTTTCATCAATCCCGAAGCCTCTTTCTCTTCCTATCTTTATACTATTGTGCGTAATCGTATTTTGAATCAATTGCGGGACATGGCTAATGAAGATCAGCTGAAAGAACAGATTCTTTCTCAAGCGATTGATTCAACGAACGAAACGAATAATCATGTTCTGCTCAATGATTTGAAAGAGATTATTGCCCGTGCGTTGGAGCAATTAACGCCCCGCCAGCGTGAGGTATTCAAAATGAGCCGTGAACTTCAGATGTCTCATAAAGAAATAGCCGAAGCATTGGGTGTTTCTGTTCATACGGTGCAAGAACATATTTCTCTTTCTCTAAAAGTGATTCGTTCCTATTTGACTAAATATTCAAGTACATCAGCCGATGTACTTTTGATTCTATTGTGCTTGAATTTATAATAAATGTTAATCATACCCTAGCTCTTTCTTACTTTTGTGTATTACTTATACAAAGGGAAGGAAATTAATATCCTTATTTTGAATATATGATGAAAGATACTAAGACAGAAAAAGATAAATTGCATCGCTACTTGGATGATCTTTATACCCGGGAAGATGCTTCACAGTTATTGCAAAGTATTAAGGATTCAGAAAACCAAGATATATTGGACGAACTGGCAGCAGAGGTTTGGGAAGAATCCGGGAATCTGCAACCTGGTAATGATTTGGAGCGGGAGAAATATAAGAGAGAAGCACGCCAATTGCTGAAGCGTATTGAACACAAAAAACGTACATGGTTCCGCCGGGCTTCTGTGGTGGCAGTCAGTACAGCGGCTGTAATAGCCATTATCATAGGGAGTGTCAACTTTTTCCGGTATATGAATGCACAACAGGTCACACTGGCTGAAATCACCACTTCCTTTGGTGAGAAAAGACAAGTGACTTTGCCGGACGGAACTCTTTTGGTTCTGAACTCTTGTTCGCAAGTGCGTTATCCGGATCGTTTTGTTGGAGATCTCCGTGAAGTGGAACTTGAAGGTGAGGGATATTTCCGTGTTGCCCGCAATGAAAAGATGCCATTTATTGTGAGGACGAAGCGACTGGATGTTCAGGTGTTAGGTACCCGGTTTGATGTAAAATCCTATTCAACAGATGAAATAGTGTCTGTGAGTGTGGAGAGTGGTAAGGTACAGGTTGATTTACCGGAAGCGATGATGAGGCTGACTGCTAAAGAACAGGTGCTTATCAATACTGTTTCCGGAGAATATAGTAAGAAAACGGAGGATAGGGGAGTGGCTGTCTGGATGAAAGGCGGGTTACGTTTTTACAGTACACCTATCCGCGACGTGGCAAAGGAACTGGAACGGGTATATAATTGCCGGATTACTTTTGCTTCCGGTCAGGATTTCAACAACTTGATTACCGGCGAACATGATAACAAGAGTTTGGAAGCGGTACTTAAATCCATTGAATTTATCAGCGGTGATATCAAATATAAGAAAGAGGGCATCCATGTGCTTCTTTATAAAGAATGAGATGAATAATAGATAATGTTTAACCTTTTAAAAAATAATAGATGAAAACAGCTCCTTCATGAACCTCCCCAAAATGATAGAAGCACTCCAAAGGAATGCCTCTATCCGCAATCCGGACGGATATTCATAAGCTTCGACCCAAATGAATAACGTATCGCGCATTGCTTGTTTTTAATAACTTTAGTCAATTACTAAAACGCACAAATTTATGAATAATCTTCTTATTTGTAAAGGGATAAGTAAAAATAGCTGTTCGTTTTTAGCTTTTTTACTATTCACCTTCATTTTAATAGCTCCGGCTGCTGCTCAGACATTGAAAGAGCATGATATTACGCTTCGTGTGCAAAACGAGCCGGTAGAGAGTGTTTTCAATAAAATCAGCAAACAGACTAATTTTAAGTTTCTCTATGATCAGGAGACGGTGAACAAGGCTCCGAGAGTTTCTTTCGACATTAAAAATGCTTCATTAAAACAGATTCTGGGAGAAATTACTTCCCAGGCCAAGCTTTATTTCAATAGGACCGATCATACAATTGCTGTTAGCAAACAGCCGCTTAAGAAAGAAGAAACTGTTCAACGTACACGTACTATACAAGGTATTGTTGCAGATGATAAAGGAGAACCGGTGATTGGTGCCAGTGTGCAGATTAAGGGAGAGGGTAGTGGTACGATTACCGATATCGACGGACGTTACTCAATCATGAATGTACCGGAGTCTGCAACATTGACCATCTCTTATATTGGATATAAAACGGTAAATATCTCTGCAAAGGATAAAAATACGGCGAAAATCACGTTGGTAGAAGATAGTAAGATGATTGATGAGGTAGTAGTGGTGGGATATGGAGTTCAGAGGAAAAGAGACGTCTCTACTTCTATTTCTTCCGTGAAAGCTGAACAAATTGCGGACGTTTCTGCTTCAGACTTTCGTCAGGCGTTGGCGGGTAAGATGCCGGGGGTACAGGTTACACAGCCAAGTGGTGATCCGGAGGGAAGTGTAAGTATCCGTGTTCGTGGTATCAGTACGGTTAATGCCGGTAGTGATCCTCTTTATATTATTGATGGCGTGCCGGTAGAACGTGGATTTGCCAATCTGAATAATAATGATGTCGAATCTGTGGAAGTTTTGAAAGATGCTTCGTCGGCAGCTATTTATGGTAGTCGCGGTTCCAACGGTGTCATTATTATCACGACCAAGCAGGGACAGTCGGAAAAGATGAAAGTGCAGTATGATGGATATTATGGCATCCAGAGTGTTTCGAAGAAACTTTCAATGATGAATGCATATCAGTTTGCCGAATTTGCAAAGGATGGTCATGACAACGCTTATCTGGATGCTAATCCCGGAGGGTCACCGGATGACCCGAACGGAATGCGCCCGAACTCATGGGAACGTATTCCTACCGAACTCTTTCCCTATCTGAATGGTGATAAGGGGTTGACGGATACGGATTGGCAAGATGCTATTTTTCGTACTGCTGCTACTACCAGCCACAATGTTTCTATTTCCGGCAGAGGAAAAACAGTCGGCTATTTCATTTCTGCCAACTATTATGATAAAGAGGGTATTATAATTAATTCCGACTTTAAGAAATATAGTATGCGTATGAATTTGGACGGGAAATATAAAAGACTGAAATTCGGTCTGAATTTCTCGCCTTCCTATTCTACTTCCAATCGGGTAGATGCTTCCGGATCTAATGGTATTGTGCAATCGGCATTGATGATGCCTCCGGTATGGCCGGTGTATAATGCGGATGGCAGCTATAATTATCAGGGAAACGGCTATTGGAGAATTGGAAATGACTATCAGCATAATGCCGTATTGAACCCGGTAGCTATGGCAAACTTACAATCGGATGTCGTAGACCGTATGGCGATTGTCGGAAAAGTTTTTGCTGAATTGGAATTGTATAAAGGGCTTACCTATAACATTTCTTTTGGTGGCGATTATTACGGTTCGCATAATGACCAATATCGTTCTTCGGAACTTCCTTTATTGGGACAGAAGTATTATGATGTAAAGTCAAATCCGACAGCCTACAGTTCATCAGGTTTTTATTTCAACTGGTTGGTGGAGAATAAAATCAATTATAACACAACGATTAAGGATGCTCATTTTATCAATGTGGTCTTAGTACAGTCGGCTCAAAAAGAGACATATAAAGGAGATAATGTGACGGCAACCGATTTCCCGAACGACTATATACAAACAATTTCCGGAGGTACGGTGACGAAAGGTGCATCTGATAAAACCCAATGGACGATTGCTTCTTATCTGGCACGTATGCAGTACAGTTATAAAGGTAAATATATGGCTTCGGCAGCTATTCGTGCAGACGGTTCTTCCCGTTTTGGAAAGAACAATCGGTGGGGATATTTTCCTTCAGCTTCTTTGGCGTGGAGAATAAGCGGAGAAGACTTCTTTACGAAGGCTAGGTATCTGTCGTTTGTTGATGATTTGAAGTTAAGAGCGAGTTATGGAGTGACCGGTAACTTCCAGATTGGCAATTATGATCATTTGTCTCTGATGGCTTTGGATAATTATGTGCTTGGTACAGGAAACGGACAATTAGTGAATGGTTACAAGCCAAGTACCATAAAGAATGAAGATTTGAGTTGGGAAAAGAATGCGATGGTGAATGTGGGCATCGATTTACAGATGTTCAAAGGATTGCTGGGACTGACTGTGGATTATTATAATACCAATACCTCTAATATGTTATTGAATGTACCGGTTCCCCACCTGACCGGATATAGCACTGCATTGATGAATATCGGTAAAGTGAATAATAGGGGATGGGAAGTTGCCTTGACCTCGCAGAAGAATATAACTAAAGATTTCGGTTATTCATTCAATGCCAATTATGCCACTAATACGAACGAAGTGAAGGCACTCGGTCCGGGTAATGCTCCTATCATATCTACCGGTAGCGTAGATCATGCTTATTACATAACGAAAGTCGGTGAACCTATCGGATGTTATTATCTGTTGGTGCAGGATGGAATTTTCTCCAATGAAGAAGAATTAAAGAAGTATCCTCATTTTAGCAATACCCAGCCGGGAGATTTCCGCTTTGTGGATGTCGATGGGGATGGAGTGATGGACTTGGATAAAGACCGTACGATCGTAGGTAACTATATGCCCGATTTTACTTATGGGTTTGGTGGTAAAGTCTGGTTTAAGGGATTTGACCTTGATTTTAATTTTCAAGGAGTATATGGTAATGAGATTTTGAATCTGAATCGTCGTTACATTGATAATCTGGAAGGTAATACCAATGGCACCACTATAGCCTTGAACCGTTGGAAAAGTCTGGAAGATCCGGGAAACGGTCAGGTGAACCGTGCCAATCGTAAGTCAAAGGGGTATAATGGCCGTACTTCAACTTGGCATCTGGAAGATGGTTCTTATCTGCGATTGCAGAATGTGACGCTAGGATATACCTTGCCGAAGAACCTGACTCAACGCTTTTTCGTGGAAAAATTGAGAGTTTACGTTTCAGGACAAAACTTGTGGACTTCGACTGGCTATAGCGGATATAATCCGGAAGTAAATGCACGTCCGAGTAATTCTCTTTCACCGGGTGAGGATTATGGAACTTATCCATTGGCTAAAACATTCTTGTTTGGGCTGAACATAACACTTTAATCATCCTTTAAATACACGTTATATGAAAAAATATAAACTAATACTATTCCTGTCAACTGCTTTTTTATCAGTTGCTTGTACAGATAGTTTCTTTGATTTGGAACCGAGTAGCAGTGTTCCTACTGACAAGGTATATAAGACAGCGGAAGATTTTAATGTAGCCGTGATAGGATGTTATTCCAAATTGCAGACACAAGTTTCCTATTTTACAGAGTGTTGTGAATATCGGAGTGATAATCTGACATTGAGTGCGCCCACCGCCGGAACTCAAGACCGTTATGATATCGATCAGTTTGCAGATAAAGCCTCTAACGGAATTCTGGAAGATGCTTGGGCGAACTTTAATAATGGAGTCTATCGTTGCAATCTTGTATTAGATAGAATTGATGAGGCCAACTTCGATGCGACTCTGAAAAAACAATATAAAGGCGAAGCTCTTTTCATCCGTGCCCTTACTTATTTTAATATGTATCGTTTGTGGGGAGGGATACCGATGACTAATAAGGTGGTGACAGTGGCAGAAGCTCTTAAAATCGGGCGCAGTTCCGATCAACAGGTTTATGATTTTCTTGTTGGTGATTTGAATCAGGTTATTAATGAAAATATGTTGCCGTCTTCTTATACAAGTGCCGATATGGGACGTGTGACTTCCGGTGCTGCAATGGCGTTGCTCGGCAAGATTTACCTGACTTTCCATAAATGGACGGAAGCCCGCAATGTGCTATCCCAACTAGTGGGTCGGTATTCTTTAATGACTACCCCCGAACAGGTGTTTGACGTGAACAATAAAATGAATGATGAGATTATTTTTGCTGTTCGCTTTAATAAAGATGTCGAAGGAGAAGGACATGGATATTGGTTCTCTATTATTAACCTGACTGATGATACCAATCAGACAAAGTCTCTGAAAGAGTGTTACAAAGAGGGAGATAAGCGCAAAGATCTGATTACCTATGTAAAGGTGGAAGATAAAGTATGCGTGATGAATAAATTTAAAGATGTCAAAAGTGCGACCTATAATACGGTCGGTAATGACCAGATTATTCTCCGTTATGCCGATGTGTTGTTGATGTACGCCGAAGCTTTGAATGAAATCAGTTATAGTAATTTGCAGAATTCAGAAGCTATGGTTGCTTTGAATGCCGTACATACCCGTGCCGGATTGTCTCCGCTTCAGATAACAGAGCTTCCCGATCAGGATAGTTTCCGTAAAGCGATTATGTTGGAACGTCAACAGGAGTTTCCTTATGAGGGACAGCGTTGGTTCGATTTGGTACGTATGGGAGGTGCTAAGGAGGCTATGAAAGCAGAAGGACATATTATTCAGGACTACCAATTCCTGTATCCTATTCCAAAAACGGAGTTGGAAAGAATAAACAACACAGAACTGTTGTGGCAGAATACGGGATATTAATAGGATTAAACTAAAAGAAATCAAACGATGAAAAAAATACTATATAGCTTGTTGTTTATTTTCACGGTAGTCTTTACTGCTTGTGAAGAAGATCTGCCAAAGGCAAGTTTCGGTTTATATGAACTGAAGTCACTAACGGCAACAGCCGGAGATATGAATGTGACTCTTTCCTGGGAAGCATACGAGAATGCCCGTCCGAATGAATATTTGATTCTTTGGACTTCCGGATCATCAGAAGCGGAAGGAGGCGAGATGACTGTGGATGCAAAAACAATGACTGCCACTATCAATAATCTGGTGAATGATGTTGCTTACACTTTTTCTGTGCAACCTCGTTATGCAGGAGGATTGGCCAGTAAAACTACTGCTGCCTGTACACCGAAGAATGCAAGATATCCGATTTCTGATCTGACGGCAGCAGCCGGCAATGAAAGAGTGCGTTTGAGATGGACGAAACCTGCAAGTGAACGTTTCACTCGCTATCAGGTTACCGTGAATCCCGGTAATCAGATTATCAATCTGGATGATACTTCATTGGAGGAATACATCGTTGATGGTTTGACTAACGATCAGGAATATACATTCAATGTAGTCTGTGTTTATCCTACAGGCAATTCTATTGCGGTGGAAACTTCTGCTACTCCTGGGTTGATCTATCCTATTCTTGCTAGTACGGAACTGGTTGTGTGGGAACCTTCTACCTTTGCTTATAACGATATGTATTTCATGACTGGTGAAGTGAAATCGGTAAGTTGGGATTTTGGTGATGGTACGACATCAGGAGAAAACAATCCGGTACATGCTTTTGCTACTACCGGTACTTATACAGTGGCCGTAACGGTGACTTATGTTAATAATACCACCGAGTCGGGCAGTCTGACTGTCACGGTCGGCAATTATAAATGGAATTCTGTCGATTTGAACTTCGGTGGGCTTACCGGATATGTAAAGACCTCCAATCCGGTGTTCTCTCCGGATGGAAAAACAATGTATATCCCGACATCTACTCCTGCAGGTCATTTGTTTGCTATTGATGTAGTGAGCGGTGAATTTAAGTGGGTGTTTGCTATCAGTCAGATAACCTATGGTGGAGGTGCGTTGGTGGCTCCTGATGGTACAATCTATCAGTGTGTAAGAAATGCCGCTATTAATAATGTATATGCTATTAATCCGAATGGAACTCAAAAGTGGGCAGTAAAATTGGATGCTGCGATAGGAGCTTTTCCTGCATTGTCGGTCGATGGTATTCTTTACTGTCTCACCAATAAGAGTACGCTGTATGCGTTGGATGCATCCAGTGGTGCTATTAAATGGCAACAATCACTTGACGGAGCAACTGGTAGTGCTGTGGCTATCGATAAAGCCGGAAATGTTTATGCAGGTACAAGTGCTGCTATTTATGCTTTTAAACCGAATAAGGATCAGATATGGAAATTGGAAGAAGTAAATGTGACGGAACAGGCTACGTTTGCTTTGAAGGAGCAGGTGCTTTATGCGACTTTGAAAGGGGGCGGACTTGTTGCTGTTGATATGACAAACGGGACAAAGAAATGGACGTATCCGACTACGAAAGGGGATGCTTATTTCCCGATTGCTGATAAAAATGGCAATGTCTATTTTACGGAAAAAGGATCGCAGACTGTTCATGCAGTAAATGCCGCCGGATCTAAAATCTGGGAGAAAAATGTGGGTAATAATTTGAATTACAGTGGAGGTGCTTTGAGTACGGATGGTATTCTTTATGTAGGTACCCAATCGAATAACAAAGTGCTGGGACTCGATATTACTAATGGCAACATTGTTTTTGAAGAGACTGTGGGGCAACAGGTCATGGCAGCTGTTACCATCGGTCCGGACAAACGGCTTTATTGCGGAACAATCGGATCTAATAATATCGGTTCAGTAAAGGCTTTTGCTGTCAATAAGACATTAGCAACAGACTCATGGAGTATTCGTGGTGGTGATATTCAAGGTACAAACCGTCAAAAGTAAGCGATAATGAGAGTTTCTGTTTTTATCTTATTTATGGCGATGACAATGGGTTTATATGCACAGAAATATAAAGTAGGTACGACTACAGCTTTGTGGAAAGTACCTGCTTCCACAGACTTTTCTCAAGCCCGGTCTGTGGGGGTGGAGTATGTGGAAGTAGCATTTAACCAGTGTTATAGAGGAGTTCCGGCAGGTGAAGTCATCCCTCGTATCCGGGATATGAAAGCAAAAATTGATAGTGCCGGTATCAAGGTCTGGTCTATACATCTTCCTTTCTCACGCACGTTGGACATATCGGTGCTGGATGAAAAGAAAAGGAAAGAAAATGTAGATTTTATGGCGGAGATGATTGGACAGTGCGCTCAATTTCAGCCGAAGTGTTTAGTGTTGCATCCTAGTTCCGAACCTATCGCTGACAGTATTCGGGCACAAAGAATAGCTAACGCTTCCAGGTCTATCGCTTATCTGAAAAAATATGCGGATCAAATAGGAGCACAGTTGTGCATCGAAAATCTGCCGAGAACTTGTTTGGGTAATACTCCTGAAGAGCTTTTGGAGATAATCAAAGATATTCCGGGTGTGAAGGTTTGTTTTGATACCAATCATTATACTAAAGGGACGACAGAGCATTTTGTAGAAACTGTTGGTGAACGTATAGGTACTATACATGCCTCGGACTTTGACTTTGTCAACGAGTGTCACTGGCTTCCTACACAAGGTGACATTCAATGGGGAAAGTTAATGCATGCACTCGAAGGAATCGGCTATGAAGGGGTTTTCATGTATGGAAGCTACCAAAGACCATGAAAACGGCAACACGCGTCCGACACCGGAACGGGTGGTTGAGACTTTCAATAAAATAATTAATGACTATAAAAATCAGAAATAAGATGGATATAATAAGGAAAATACAATATTTACTGTTTTGCCTTTTGGCAATAGGTTTTGTTGCTTGTGATGATGATGACAACAACAGTACCGAAACTGGTCATGAAGGAATTCTTACGCAATTGGCAGAGGAAGTAGATGCCACTGCGGAACAGTTGTGGAGTTCTTCTCCTTTGATTGTCAATGCCGGACGTACCACTACTTTGACCAAGATTCAGGGATATGCGGATCAATGTAAAGATGATTATTTCGTCAGTTATCTGAATGGCTTCGATCAGGCGAGTACGAGTATGGAAAAGTGTGATCCGATTATCTATTTTTATCGGAGTGCATTTGATCGTGTGATGGATGGAATTAAAAACTCAAAAGTAGAAAATGGTACGGCAGCGATCTGGTTACTCTATAATATGGGATATGTGGTAAAAACTCCGTCAGGATGTTTTGCTATTGACATTTCTCATCGTTGGGCGAAAGAACTGGCACCTTATATTGATTTTCTCTGTGTTACCCACAAACACTCCGATCATTATAATAATGATCTTATTCAGGCTATGTTTGATTTAGGTAAACCGGTGTTGTCCAACTATCTGAAAGACACGACATATCCTTATACTGCAAAGGGGGATAAAGATTATGAAATTGGAAAATTCAAGATTAAAACTTGTATCACCGATCACAACAATTCCGGCTTATCTAATTTTGTGACTGTATTTTCGATTGATTGCGGGGAAGATACTGGTAACTTCGTCTTTATGCATGTAGGAGACTCCAACTATAAACCGGAACAATATACGAATTTGGCTTCTCATGTGAATGTCTTGATACCGCGTTATGCTCCCAATGCTCTGACCGAAAATAATATTCTGGGTTCAGGTGCGGGACAGGTGGAACCGGATTATGTCTTGTTATCACATATCTTGGAACTGGCTCATGCAGGTGTTGATGAATCGAGATGGTCATTGGATATGGCACTCGAACGGGCTTCGAAGATTAACTGTGAACAGACTTATGTACCAATGTGGGGAGAAAAACTGGTCTGGAAAAACAATAAACTGAATTAAAATACTTAATGTTTGAACTTATGAAACGGATATGTAACTTCATACTTCTTCTGTGTTTGGTGCAACTGGCTGTTGCCCAAAATAGAATAGCTGAAATCAGAGAAAATCTGCTGGGAAATCATCCAGATAAAATATTGGTTGTATCCCACCGGGCTGACTGGCGTAATGCCCCGGAAAACTCATTGCAAGGTATACAGAATTGCATTGATATGGGTGTCGATATGGTGGAGATCGATTTGAAAAGAACCAAAGACGGACATTTAGTAGTGATGCATGATAAAACGATCAATCGTACCATGTCCGGAAAAGGACTGGTGGAAGATTATACATTGGCTGAATTGAAAGCAATGCGTCTTAAAAATGGAGTGGCTTGTAAGACAAGACATCAGATTCCTACATTGGAAGAAGTGATGTTGCTCTGCAAAGGTAAGATTATGGTAAATATTGATAAGGGGTATGACTATTTTCAGGAAGCTTATATCATACTTGAAAAGACGGGAACGGTTGACCAATGTGTTATCAAAGCCGGTCTTCCTTATGAACAGGTGAAAGCCGAAAACGGTGCTGTATTGGACAAAGTGATTTTTATGCCTATTGTACAGTTGCATAAAAAAGGAGCCGAAGCTATTATTGACAGTTATCAGACTCACATGAAGCCTGCTGCTTATGAGTTAGTGTTTGATAATGATAGTCCGGAGGTGCTTAATCTGATAAAAGAAGTGCGTGATACAGGTTCTAAGTTGTTCATAAATTCTCTTTGGCCTGAATTATGCGGTGGTCATGATGACGACCGTGCAGTAGAACTTCATCAACCGGATGAAAGCTGGGGATGGATCATTAATCAGGGAGCCAAATTAATTCAAACTGACCGTCCTGCCCTCTTATTGGAGTATCTGCGCAAAAAGAAGCTTCACGACTAAATAGACTTTCTCATGTTGAAACAACTTATAAACTTTTACAAGGTCTCTTCACCGAGACCTTGTAACGGGGAAGCTTTGTCTTCATCCGACTCACAGCATCTTCATTCCGAGGCCCGTCGTCTGAAATACCTGAAATGGTCTACTTTCCTTTCAGCCACTTTCGGTTACGGTATGTACTATGTTTGCCGCCTTAGTCTGAATGTCGTGAAGAAGCCCATAGTAGATGAAGGGATCTTTTCCGAAACGGAACTGGGAATTATCGGTTCGGTATTGTTCTTTACTTATGCCATTGGGAAATTCACGAATGGTTTCCTTGCCGACCGTAGCAATATCAATCGCTTTATGACTACCGGTTTACTGGTCACGGCTTTGGTCAACCTTTGTTTAGGTTTTACCCATTCGTTCCTTCTGTTCGCTATACTTTGGGGAATTAGCGGATGGTTCCAGTCTATGGGAGCCGCCTCTTGTGTAGTGGGACTTTCCCGTTGGTTCTCGGATAAGGAACGGGGTTCCTATTATGGCTTCTGGTCTGCCAGCCACAACATCGGTGAAGCGTTGACCTTTCTGATTATTGCCTCCATCGTCAGTGTGCTGGGCTGGCGTTACGGTTTCTTTGGGGCAGGTATCGTGGGGGTGATTGGTACATTGATCGTCTGGAAGTTCTTTCATGACACTCCTGAAAGTCAGGGCTTTCTGCCAGTGAATATTCCCAAGGAGAAAAAGGAGATGAGCGTTACGGAAGCGGCTGATTTCAATAAGGCGCAGCGGCAGGTCTTGTTGATGCCTGCTATCTGGATACTGGCTCTTTCGAGTGCTTTTATGTATATTAGCCGTTATGCCATCAATAGTTGGGGCGTTTTTTATCTGGAAGCGCAAAAAAGGATATTCCACCTTGGATGCCAGTTTTATTATTTCTATCTGTCCGGTCTGTGGAATTATCGGTACCATGTTTTCGGGAGTGATTTCTGATAAGCTGTTTGGCGGTCGTCGTAATGTGCCCGCACTGATATTCGGATTGATGAATGTTTTTGCGCTTTGCCTGTTCCTATTGGTGCCGGGTGTACACTTCTGGATAGATGTACTTGCCATGGTTCTTTTCGGTTTGGGTATCGGAGTTCTCATCTGTTTTCTAGGTGGCCTGATGGCTGTTGATATTGCTCCCCGTAATGCTTCTGGTGCAGCATTGGGAGTGGTGGGTATTGCCAGTTATATTGGAGCCGGATTACAGGATGTAATGAGTGGTATTCTGATAGATGGTCAGAAGACGGTTCAGAACGGAGTCGATGTTTATGATTTCACATACATCAATTGGTTCTGGATTGGTGCAGCTCTGCTGTCAGTACTCTTTGCATTATTGGTTTGGAATGCAAAATCAAAAGAGGCTGATTAGTTTCAGGTATGTTAGATATATCAGGTATATTAGGTTAGATTGAAAAAACTTGTTTCCAAAAGAGGATGACAAATGTTTATTTTCAATGGTATCGGTTTTTATTTCGGGAAGTTCGTAACTACGATTCTTCCCGAAATGTTTTTATCATATTTATGTCGTTTCTGCCAGCCAACGATTGATATTACGGGTTTCCGCACTAAATTCCACACCAATTTTCACTATTTCCCGGTGGTCTTTCTGATAAGGAATCAGATATCCTTTCTCATCAATCTGTTTCATTGCTTCTTCTGCGGTTCCATTTAATTTGAACTCAAACACATAGACATATTTCGGTGTTTTAACTACAGCATCGGCACGTCCACGGGCGCTGCGTACTTCTGCTTCCGTGAATTGTCCCATCAGTTTGAATACGAGATAGAAGATAACCTGATAATGACGTTCAGTCTGGTCATTCAATTCATACGGAATATCGGCAAAGAAAGCCTCCAGACGAGTGAGGAAAGATTCGTAATCACCTTTCTCCAATTCATCAATGAATTTTCCAATATAAAATCCCTGATCATTGTTCTTCATCGGAGTGTAGAATGGCACAAGAAAGTTAATGAATCCGTAACGTACCTCATCGTTAGGAAAATCAAGTAAATAATTATTAAACCGTCTGTCGTAATCCTTAATAGTCAGATATCCACTTTGATAAATCAGCGGTACGGGATTATTTGCATCCATTCTGTATTCAGCAAAAGAAGATGCAGGTGCTTCTATGCCATTTAATAAAGTACGTAAATCATACTCACTTTTTTGCAGTAGTTCAACCAAAAATGTCGGTGTGCCAGTCTGGAACCAATAGCTACCCAACTCCAATTTGCTGAAAGCATTCAACACACTGAACGGATTGAATACTCCTGCACCATCCGGATGAAAATGATAACCGTCATAGTTGCATTCCATTGCTGTAACTACCTCTTCTGAAGTCTGATGATTTTTGCGGCCGAAAGTTTCAATTTCGGGCTTGAAAGTACTTTTTAGTTCTTCGCGGGTGATACCGCAAAGCGTGGCGTAAGAATAGTCCAGACTAATGTCATTCAACTGATTCAAGTCACTGAATACGCTGACTTGTGAGAACTTCGTAACTCCGGTCAGGAAAACAAAACGGAGATATGCGTCAGCACTTTTCAATACTCCATAAAAGGCTTTCAATGTCTGACGATATTCTTCGAACAATTTCGGACGGGTAATAGCCTGCAAAAGAGGTTTGTCATATTCGTCTACCAATACGACGACACCTTTTCCTGTTTTCAAGGAAGCTTGTTCGATTACATAACTAAAGCGCTCCTCAGGGCTACGGTCTTTTTTCTCATCACCATAAATAGCTTCCCATTTTTCTAAATATTGGTTTAGCATTGCAATTAAATCTGCTGCCGTTTCATATTTTTTGGCATTCAGATCAAGATGTAAAACCGGATGCTGTTCCCATTTCGTCTCCAGTTGTTCAATAGCCAAACCATTGAATAGTTCTTTTTTTCCTTGAAAATAAGCATCGAATGTAGAAATTAATAAGCTTTTACCAAAGCGACGTGGCCTGCTTAGAAAATATGGCTTTCCTAGGTTAGCCATACGCCATACAAGTGCTGTTTTATCCACATAAAGATAATTATCCTTCCGTATCCCTTCGAATGTCTGTATTCCAATAGGAAGTTTACGCATCAAGTTGTCCATATCCGATGATTTTAGAGTTTCTTACGCAAAGATACAATATGCAAATGAGAATTTAGACAGAATACGAATATAATCTTTTCAGAATCTTTTCAGTATCATGATTTTTCTTTGCGTAGAATAATTTACTATCTTTGCTACTTTAACCCGAAAATCAATGAGTAGAATAATATTAAATACTAAGACTTGGCTATTATTTGTGCTGTTGTTTGGAATATCATTTTCTGCATGGGCACAAAGTGATGATTTCAATACATGGACTAAATTCAAGGTAAATCATAAGATAGATTCCCGGTTTTCAGTTTCAGGTGATTTGGAATTGCGCATGAAAGATGATGTGAGAAAGTTGGATCGTTGGGGGCTTATTGTTGGTGGAAGTTACCGGCCTTATTCGTTTCTGAATCTGGGTGTTGGCTATGAAACCCATCTTCTGAATCTGGGTGATTCGGATTGGAAGTTCAGACATCGTTATTATATAACTACCACTGCCAGTTTTCGCTATCAATGGCTGAAAGTAGCTGTAAGGGAAAGATTTCAGCAGACTTTTGATCGTGGAAATTCTGAAACTCGTTTGCGTTCCCGCTTGAAATTGTCTTATGCTCCTACAAAAGGAATTGTTTCTCCCTATTTCTCTGTTGAAATCTATCAGAGTCTGGATGATGCTTCTTTTGGAGAGCCGATCGTATGCGCTATCGTCCCGGAGTGGAAATAGCTTTGGCCAAGCGTTGGTCGTTGGATGCATTCTATTGTTATCAATATGCATCTTCACAAGGCAGACACATTGCCGGAATAGAAGTGGGGTATTCTTTCTGAAATTGGTAGGCTCTTAATATAATAATGTGAGAGCTTAATCCTTGATCTCTGACTGGTTATTTATAACTTATTGGTTATTTGTGTTTTAATTTGAAATGTGAAATTTTCCTATAGAAACTATACTTCGGTTTAATATAATTATATACTTTTGTTTTCAAGACATCAAAATGATATCTTGAAATTGATGATTCCACAGTACAACAGACGTGTTGTTCAGTATCCCATAACTGAAAGCGAATACTTCCTCTTATGCCATTCTTTCTGTTCAATCAAAAGTTTCTATTGGGAAATTAAAAAATAAATGTGATGAAACTATTTTATAACCTACAAAGGGGCGTGGGTTTACTTGTTTTTTGTTCTATCTTGCTTGGTGCTTGTGTGAACCATATTTCGGAGGAAGAGGGGGATATTGTTAATGATGGAGATATTCCATTGAAGTTTATCGCTGATATTCGTGAGTCGGTTGATACCCGTATGGCAAATAATAACTTTGCCGAAGGGGATGAAGTCGGTCTGTTCGCTCTTGCCGGAACTACTACAATGCAAGAAGAACGTTATGTGGATAATCTTCATTTCATACGTTCATCCAATGGTGAGTTTGAATCTAACGAGTCGGTATACTATCCGGATGATGGAGTTACATTGGATTTAATCAGTTATTATCCTTACCAAAAGAGTGGAGTGGGGATAGGGGAGAGTATCATGCAGGTAGCGGTTTCAACGACTCAAAATATTCCTGATGATTATTCACATTCTGATTTCCTGATTGCTTCTAAAGAAGATGTATCAGCCAGTAAGGAGGCGGTCACTCTAACCTATAATCATCAGTTTTTTCGTCTGAAAATTGTTCTTGTTCCTGGAGAGGAAGAGAATTTGGAAGATATGTTATCCATTAAGCCTACACTTTCGGTGAGTGGCTTTTATACTGAAACAAGTTATGAT
The DNA here is from genome assembly GCF_024793605.1 of Bacteroides sp. BFG-637. Classification (NCBI taxonomy): domain Bacteria; kingdom Pseudomonadati; phylum Bacteroidota; class Bacteroidia; order Bacteroidales; family Bacteroidaceae; genus Bacteroides; species Bacteroides sp. BFG-637. The sequence continues at coordinate 4,065,013 of NZ_JANUPD010000002.1, forward strand.
TTTCAGAAAAAAACTTTCTCTGGTTATTCCGAAGAGAAGGATATTATTCCTGCAGGAGAATGGGGGGATAGAAGACGGTCGACTGATAGGAAAGGAATTTATTCTGATACCGCAGGAGGCGACTCTGGGATACCAATACATAACGTTGGAAGCTGCAGGAAAGTTATATACAAGTCTATTACCATCTACTCTACAATTAAAAAGTGGAAAGCAGCGCGAATTGGAAATAAAGTTTGTATCAGCCGAAGATGTATTAATGAGCAAAGTGAATGGGGAAATCGGAGATTGGGATGGAACCGAAATAGATCATACTGAATCGGTCACGCTTCATAAATACATAGATGTCTCGAAGTTGACTTTTCAAAAGTCGAATGTGTATAAAGTGTTACATTCGGGAAAGCAAGTAGCCGAAATATGTAAGGAGTATCTTGTTACTCCGGAATTTTCTTCGCAGGCAATCGTTGCCTATCCGATGGGAGAAAATGGTAGTGTGGACTTATCTCAAGGCGTTGTGGCACAGTTGCTAGGAAAAACCGGAAAAGTGAATGGAGGAAGTGTATCATGGAATATGGAAGATCACTCGTTGGTCTATGTTGACGGAACTTTGCCGATTCGTAATAATGTATATGTGATGGCAGACGGAACCGTTTCTTTATCCGTTACAACGGCAGATGACATACTATCTGTTTTGGCATTGGAAGATATCGCTCGTGATGTACGTGGAGGAATCATTCATAATTATCCGTTAGTGAAGATCGGAACTCAATATTGGATGCGGGATAATCTGGAGGTATCTTCGTATGTCGACGGTGAAGCACTTCCCAGACTGGATGCAGTGACAGCGAATGTTCTCGGATATCTGCAATCTGCTACGGAACACTATTTTTATACAGCTAATGTTGCACTTTCTAATAAAATTCTACCTATTCATTGGAGTATACCGGATTGGAAAGACTGGAACATTTTAAAAGACTATCTGAATGGAGAGGCTTCTTTGCTGAAATCAGGTACTTGGTTACCTTTGAAAGCGGGAGAACAGGTACAGCCTGCAACTAATTTATCCGGTTTTAATGGAATACCTGTAGGAATGTATGTGGGGGCTTTTCAAACTGATTACGAGAAAAAACATCTGGCATATTGGACACTGGATAATGCAAATGCCGCTATCGACACCAAGGTTTTCTATCTGAAAAGCGATACGGATATTATTGAAGAATCTAACGCAGGCGTTGATACAAAAGCCTTTGCCATTCGTTGCATAAGAAAGTAAATCGGCGAAAAAGGTTTCTCTTTTCCATAAATTGCTTATATTTGGGAAGTAAAACTAACTAAAAAGAGAGAATTATGAAGAAGATAATAAACCCTTGGAAGGGTTTGGAGGGGTACAACTGCTTTGGTTGTGCTTCCAATAATGAAGCCGGATTAAAAATGGAATTTTACGAAGATGGTGACGAAGTGGTCAGCATTTGGAAACCACGTCCCGAATATCAAGGCTGGATTGATACCTTGCATGGCGGTATTCAAGCTGTCTTGATGGATGAAATCTGTGCCTGGGTTATACTTCGTAAACTACAAACCACGGGAGTGACGTCGAAGATGGAAACTCGTTACCGGAAATCGATTGATACTAAGGATTCTCATATAGTACTGCGTGCGTCTATTAAAGAGGTAAAGCGGAACATCGTTATTGTTGAAGCAAAGTTATATAATAAGGATGGAGAAGTCTGTACAGAATCAGTTTGTACTTACTTTACTTTCTCGAAAGAAAAGTCGAAAGATGAAATGCATTTTTCGAAATGCGATGTAGAATCGGAGGAGATATTACCATTAATTTGAAATAAAAACTCAAGTTTTTGTGATAAATGTTTGGTAGTATCAAACAAATACTTTACTTTTGTCGCAGTTAATAGAAGAAATATGAAATATACAGCTACACATCATCATCATCATTTTCCTAACGAATAATCGGTGGGCGTGGATGATATTGTGTATAACTATATAAACGATAACGAAGGCTTACCGAATACGGTAAGCCTTTTTTTGTTTTTCAACGCAGATTGTATTTGTAATTAATAAATTAGTAATTAAATAAAGTCATGTTAAGAATCGCAGTACAAGCCAAAGGGCGTCTCTTCGAAGAGACAATGGCACTTTTAGAAGAGTCAGATATCAAGTTAAGCACTACTAAACGTACCTTGTTGGTACAGTCTTCTAACTTTCCTATCGAAGTTCTATTTCTTCGTGATGATGATATTCCGCAGACGGTAGCTACCGGGGTAGCTGATTTGGGAATTGTGGGTGAGAATGAGTTTATGGAAAAGGAGGAAGATGCTGAAATTGTCAAACGTCTCGGATTCAGCAAATGTCGTCTGTCACTGGCTATGCCGAAAGATATTGAATATCCCGGTCTGTCATGGTTTGAAGGCAAGAAGATTGCTACCTCTTATCCGGTGATTCTTCGTAACTTCCTGAAAAAAAATAATGTAAATGCCGAAATACATGTGATAACCGGTTCGGTGGAGGTATCTCCGGGTATTGGATTGGCTGATGCCATTTTTGATATTGTAAGTTCCGGTTCTACTTTGGTCAGCAATCGTTTGAAAGAAGTGGAAGTTGTAATGAAGTCGGAAGCATTGTTGATTGGCAACAAGAACATGAGCGACGAGAAAAAGAAGTGCTTGAAGAACTGTTGTTCCGTATGAACGCAGTAAAAACAGCCGAAGATAAAAAATATGTATTGATGAATGCTCCCAAAGACAAACTGGAAGAAATCATTGCTGTATTGCCGGGTATGAAGAGTCCTACAGTGATGCCATTGGCACAGGAAGGCTGGTGTTCTGTTCATACAGTACTTGATGAAAAACGTTTTTGGGAAATCATCGGAAAACTGAAAGGACTGGGAGCGGAAGGTATTTTGGTACTGCCGATTGAAAAGATGATTGTATAAATAGATATAGGCATGGATTACACGGATTACACAGATAATGTAGTCACTAATCTTAGATACCGCGTAATCCGTGAAATCCGTGCCTAATAAAATATGAACCATGAAATTGATTAAATATCCCTCAAAAGAGCAATGGACGGAACTTTTGAAACGTCCGGCACTAAATACGGAAAGTTTGTTCGATACTGTTCGTTCTATTATAAATAAGGTAAAGACAGAAGGCGACAAAGCAGTATTGGAATATGAGGCTGTTTTTGATAAAGTGACCTTGTCTGCACTTGCTGTCACTTCTGAAGAAATACAGGTAGCCGAATCATTGGTAAGCGATGAACTGAAAGCTGCCATTTCTTTAGCTAAACAAAACATTGAAACATTCCACTCTTCCCAGCGTTTTGTCGGGAAGAAGGTAGAGACAATGAATGGGGTAACTTGCTGGCAAAAATCTGTAGGAATCGAAAAGGTCGGGTTGTATATTCCGGGTGGAACAGCACCGCTTTTCTCGACTGTATTAATGTTGGCTGTTCCGGCTAAAATTGCAGGATGCAAGGAAATCGTTCTTTGCACTCCTCCCGACAAAAATGGGGATATTCATCCGGCTATCCTTTTTGCCGCGCAACTGGCAGGTGTCAGCAAAATATTCAAGGCTGGTGGGGTGCAAGCGATTGCTGCTATGGCTTATGGAACGGAGAGTGTACCTAAAGTATATAAGATATTTGGTCCCGGCAATCAATATGTGACAGCTGCCAAACAATTGGTGAGCCTACGTGATGTAGCTATCGATATGCCTGCCGGTCCTTCTGAAGTGGAAGTACTGGCTGACGCATCTGCCAATCCGGTTTTTGTGGCAGCAGATCTTTTGTCACAGGCAGAACACGGAATAGATAGCCAGGCTATATTGATTACCACTTCCGAGAAACTTCAAACAGAGGTGATGGCAGAAGTAGAGCGTCAATTAGCAGAACTTCCCCGTCGTGAAATTGCAGCGAAATCACTGGAGAATAGTAAATTGATTCTAGTGAAGGATCTTGATGAAGCATTGGAACTGACTAACGCGTATGCTCCGGAACATCTAATCATAGAAACGGAAAACTATATGGAAGTGGCCGAACGTGTGATAAATGCAGGTTCTGTCTTTTTAGGTTCGTTAACTCCCGAGAGTGCCGGCGACTATGCTTCCGGAACGAATCACACTCTGCCGACCAACGGTTATGCCAAAGCCTATAGCGGTGTAAGTCTGGATAGTTTTATCCGTAAGATTACATTTCAGGAAATTCTCCCGGAAGGAATAAAAGCGATTGGCCCTGCTATAGAAGAAATGGCCGCTAATGAACAGCTGGATGCACATAAAAATGCTGTCACAGTTCGTCTGAAAAGCTTAGCTTAATAATTAATTAATATGAAACGCAGATTTACGCGAATTTTCGCAAAGGAAAATTTAATCTGCGTCTGTCTGCGTTAATCTGCGTTTCAATAAATAATAAATGAAGATGAAAACGTTACAAGAACTAACCCGGCCGAATATCTGGAAATTAAAACCCTATTCTTCGGCACGAGATGAATATAAAGGAGTTACAGCCTCTGTTTTCCTGGATGCGAACGAGAACCCCTACAATACACCTCATAACCGCTATCCGGATCCTATGCAGTGTGAACTGAAGACGCTGTTGTCGAAAATCAAAAAAGTATCCCCCGAGCATATTTTTCTTGGAAACGGTAGCGATGAAGCCATCGACTTGGTTTTTCGTGCATTCTGCGAACCGGGAAAAGATAATGTCGTAGCCATCGATCCTACTTATGGTATGTATCAGGTTTGTGCCGATGTGAACGATGTGGAATATCGGAAAGTATTGCTGGATGATGACTTCCAGTTCTCTGCCGATAAACTGCTGGAGGCTACCGACGAACACACTAAATTGATTTTCCTTTGCTCGCCTAACAACCCGACAGGAAATGATTTGCTCCGTTCCGAAATTGAAAAGGTACTTTGCCAGTTCGAAGGATTAGTGATGCTGGATGAGGCATACAATGATTTTTCCCAAGCTCCGTCTTTCCTCGAAGAGCTGGATAAATATCCCAACCTTGTCGTATTCCAAACATTCTCCAAGGCTTGGGGATGTGCTGCTATCCGTCTGGGAATGGCTTTTGCTTCCAAAGAAATTATAGATATCCTTAGCAAAATCAAATATCCCTATAATGTCAATCAGTTGACTCAACAACAAGCTATTTCTATGTTGCATAAGCACTATGAGATAGAACGTTGGGTGAAAACGTTGAAAGAAGAGCGTGATTATCTGGAAGCGGAATTTGAAAAACTCCCATGTACTATCAAACTGTTTCCTTCTGATGCTAACTTCTTTTTGGCTAAAGTGACAGATGCTGTGAAAATCTACAACTATTTGGTCGGTGAAGGAATCATTGTGCGTAATCGCCATAACATTTCACTTTGTTGCAACTGTTTGCGTGTGACTGTCGGTACCCGTGTAGAAAATAATACCCTATTGGCTGCCCTTAAAAACTATCAAGGATAATTTATGAAGAAGAAAGTATTATTTATCGATAGAGATGGTACGTTGGTAATCGAACCTCCCGTTGATTATCAGCTCGACTCATTGGAAAAACTGGAATTCTATCCGAAGGTATTCCGTAACTTGGGTTTCATCCGTAGTAAACTTGACTTTGAATTTGTGATGGTCACCAATCAGGATGGATTGGGTACATCCTCTTTTCCGGAAGAGACATTTTGGCCTGCTCATAATCTGATGCTTAAAACATTGGCAGGAGAGGGGATTACTTTTGATGAAATTCTGATAGACCGTAGCTTCCCTGAAGACAATGCGCCTACCCGCAAGCCACGTACGGGAATGTTGACGAAGTATTTGAATAGTCCCGATTATGATCTTGCCGGAAGTTTTGTGATAGGTGATCGTCCTACGGATGTGGAACTTGCCAAAAATCTGGGTTGCCGGGCAATTTATTTGCAAGACTCAACCGAAGCTCTGAAAGAAAAAGGATTAGAAGAAGTCTGTGCCCTTGCAACTACTGACTGGGACCGGATAACTGAATTCCTTTTTGCCGGAGAACGGAAAGCGGAAGTACGCCGTACTACAAAAGAAACAGATATTTATGTTGCTTTGAATCTGGATGGAAATGGAACTTGTGACATTTCTACCGGTCTTGGCTTTTTCGATCACATGCTTGAGCAGATTGGAAAACACTCCGGCATGGACTTGACCATCCGTGTAAAAGGAGATTTGGAAGTAGATGAACATCACACGATCGAAGATACCGCTATTGCATTGGGCGAATGTATCTATCAGGCTTTAGGTAGCAAACGAGGGATTGAACGTTATGGCTATGCCTTGCCGATGGATGATTGTCTTTGTCAGGTTTGTCTGGACTTCGGCGGTCGTCCTTGGCTGGTTTGGGATGCTGAATTCAAGCGAGAGAAAATAGGAGAGATGCCAACAGAAATGTTTCTTCATTTCTTTAAATCGTTAAGCGATGCAGCGAAGATGAATTTGAACATCAAAGCCGAAGGACAGAATGAACATCATAAAATAGAAGGAATTTTTAAAGCTCTTGCACGTGCACTAAAGATGGCATTGAAACGTGATATCTATCATTTTGAACTTCCATCCAGTAAAGGGGTTCTGTAATTTTCTAATGATGATACATAGACTTATGCAGAAAAGAATCTTGTTAAGCCTACTTTGGGGAGTAATTTTCTCTATATCTGTTTTTAGTCAGAATTTGAAAGTAGAGAAGATTACTCTTCCCGATAGCGAGTTGACCAATCTGTATAAGATTGATTCCGGGGTATACCGCTCGGAACAACCCTCTAAAGATGATTTTAAAGCTTTGGAAAAGTATGGGATTGGGGAAGTTCTTAATCTACGGAACAGACACAGCGATGATGATGAAGCAAAAGGAACAAGTCTAAAACTTCACCGGGTAAAAACCAAAGCACATTCGATTAGTGAAAAGGAATTGATACAAGCATTGCGCATTATTAAAAATCGTACGGCCCCTATTGTTTTCCATTGTCATCATGGTTCTGATCGCACAGGGGCTGTTTGTGCCTTTTATCGTATCGTTTTTCAAAATGCTTCGAAAGAAGATGCCATCCATGAGATGACAAAAGGGGGATATGGCTTTCATCGAATCTATAAGAATATTATTAGAAGAATTAAAGAAGCCAATGTGGAGCTAATAAGAGAAGAAGTAATGGCAGGCGGAGAGTTCTAATATTCCCGTCTGTGCCATCACTCTGTCACAACTGTGCCACCGCATTGGCACAACCATATCGGTAGGCTGCCTTATAGAGCCTCTATTTCTTTAAGCCACATGGCTGAACTAGCATCACTTGGCATTCTCCAATCTCCTCTTGGACTGATAGAAATACTTCCTACTTTGGGGCCATCCGGCAAGCAAGAACGCTTGAATTGTTGATTAAAGAAACGACGGAAGAAGGTAGAGAGCCATTTCTTGATGGTTTCTTCGTCATAGACATCTTTGAATGCAATATTGGCCAGATAGAATATCTTGGATGGGCGGAAACCACAACGTAAAAAATAATAAAGGAAGAAGTCATGCAGCTCATAAGGACCTACCAAATCTTCTGTTTTTTGTTTAATTTCTCCGTTTTCATCTGCAGGAATCAGTTCCGGACTAATAGGAGTGTCTACTATGTCAAGTAAAAACGCTTTTGAATTTTCATCTATGCCGTTTTCCGCTACCCATTGTACCAGGTACTTCACCAGAGTTTTCGGTACACTTGCATTTACTCCGTACATCGACATATGATCGCCATTGTAGGTTGCCCATCCCAGTGCAAGTTCTGATAAATCTCCTGTACCGATCACCATTCCCCAAGTTTGATTGGCTACGTCCATTAATATTTGTGTACGTTCCCGTGCCTGCGAATTCTCGTATGTAACGTCGTGTACATTTATATCATGGTCTATATCTTTAAAATGCTGGATACAGGCTTCTTTTATACTGATTTCACGAATAGAAATACCTAGCGATTTCATCAGACCAATGGCATTGTGATAAGTACGATCTGTTGTTCCGAAACCCGGCATTGTGATTCCAAGGATATCTTTCCGGGACAATCCCAACTTATCAAAAGTCTTCACGCAAACAAGCAGTGCCAGTGTTGAATCCAATCCACCGGAAATGCCGACTACGGCAGTTTTAGCTCCGGTATGAACCAATCTTTGTGCCAGTCCGGCTATCTGAATGGAGAATACTTCTTCGCAATGCTCGTTCAATTCTGCTCCCTGTGGTACAAAAGGATGAGAGTTGAATTTCCGGGTTAATTCCAGTTCTTTGCTATTAACAAATTCTGTTGCAATAGAAACAGCTTTTTTATCTCCCAGATTTGCCTGATTGGCGGCAAAAGTCGTATTGATTCTACGTTCAGTCCGGATACGTTCAACATCTATTTCACTAATAATAAGTTGTTCTTTCATACTGAAACGTTCACTGCGCGCAAGAAGCGAACCGTTTTCGTAAATCAGTCCGTTACCAGCAAAAACGACATCGGTAGTAGACTCTCCGAAGCCGCATGATGAGAATACATATCCGGCAATACAACGTGCAGATTGCTGGCTAATAAGAGAGCAGAGATAATTGTTTTTTCCGATGCCTTCATTGTCAGCAGACATATTGAAAATAATTTCTGCGCCTTGTAATGCCAATGAAGAGCTGGGAGGTATGGTAGACCAAAGGTCCTCGCATATTTCGATACCAAAAGTCGTATCCGAAGTTTCAAAAAGCAGATTGGCACCTATCGGAACTACTTGTCCGCAAAGCCGTACGTTATTGGTTGTCAGTTGAAGTGCCGAAGTGAACCAGCGCTGTTCATAGAATTCTTTATAATTCGGCAGATAAGTCTTGGCGGCAACCCCCAATACTTTCCCTTTCTGGATCACTACGGCTGCATTGATTACTGTCGAATTGACAATAACAGGCATGCCAACAATAGAAATAATGTCTAATTGACGAGTATTATTAAGGATTTGCATCAGCCCCATTTCTGCCTCTTCAAGCAAAAGCTGCTGTCCAAACAGGTCGCCACAAGTATATCCGGTAATACTCATTTCCGGAAATACGATCATTTGCACTCCTTTGCCTTCGGCTACTGCAATCAAGCTTTCTATCTTCTCTACATTGAATTTGCAGTCAGCCACCTTTATGTGTGGCACAGCTGCAGCTACTTTCACAAATCCGTAGTTCATCTTATACCTTATTTATATATAATGGGTGCAAAAATAGGAAATAGTTTTGAATATTTTTCTTTTCTGTATTGAATCCTCTCAATAAGCTATTTTTATGGGTTATGGTATTTGTTGTTTAAACAATTAATTAAACTATCAAAATGAATGTGAATATCTAATTTATGCTGGAATATATTTTGAATTTGTTTCTTAAAAGGATTATATAGACTTAAATATGTAGCAAAAAGATAGAAGTGGAAATATGGTATAAAAAAATGCGACATATTGTTTCTTTTATTTAATTATAATATATATATTTGTAACCAAAATATAACAACATTGAAAGTACATAAACCTAAAACAGAACAAGTAATATTAGTGTTTAATTTATAACTTAAGAGAGCAGATGGTCAAACATTTAATTCACACAGCAGTAACACGAAAAATCTATTTGGATATTTGGCGTAATATAAAAAATCTGCCAAGTTAGTTTAACTCCTATTCTATTTTATAGAAAATATAATCTACCCCAAGTCGATGCAAGATATATTTGTAACCGATTGGGGGAAGGAGCGTATTATTATTTCATACGCGAAGATAAGTGTATTCCTTATTATAGAAATTTCACAAAAATAAATCAATTATATTAATTTTTAATTCAAGTATCAAAGATGAGAAAATCAATTCTCTTGTTTGTACTCTTTGCTCTGACGAATATCCCTCTCATGATTCTGGCACAGGGAGGATATAAAGTCACAGGACATGTAGTTTCAGCGGAAGATAATGAGCCGATGATTGGCGTGTCCATTCTGGAGAAAGGGACAACAAATGGTGTGATTACCGATGTAGACGGTAACTACATTCTTGAAATTAAGGGTACGGCGAAGGCTACTTTGCTGTTCTCTTATGTCGGTATGCAATCCCAGCAGCATGAAGTCAACCCGCATACGGGGACGTTGAATGTACGGCTGGTTTCGGATTCCGAATTAATAGACGAAGTTGTGGTGGTGGCGTACGGAACCCGTAAAAAGGGAACCATTGCCGGAGCCGTGTCCACTGTAAAAGCGGAAAAGATGGAAAATGTACCGGCAGCGGGTTTCGACCAGTCGTTGCAGGGACAGACGCCCGGTCTGACGGTGATCTCCAATTCCGGAGAACCCAGCAAATCGGCGGTCTTCCAGATTCGAGGCACGAATTCTATCAATTCGGGCACGTCTCCGTTGTTTATTCTGGACGGTGTGCCTATTTCGAGCGCTGATTTTAATACAATCAGTCCGGCAGATATCGAATCCATATCTGTGCTGAAGGATGCTTCTTCCACTTCTATCTATGGAGCCCGTGCGGCAAATGGCGTGGTGGTAATCACTTCCAAACGCGGATTGTCGCTAGACAAGGCGAAGGTATCGTTGCGTGCGCAGTGGGGGTTCTCACAACTGGCGTCGGATGACAACTGGATGATGATGAATACGCCCGAGCGTATCCAGTTTGAAAAAGAAATCGGTCTGGACTCCGGTCAGGATTACACCTTGCTTTCGCGTACCGATGTCAATTGGCTGGATGAAGTTTTCAACGACCGCGCTCCGTTGCAGAGCTACGAATTGTCGGTCAACCGTGCTACCGATCGCCTCAACTACTACGTTTCCGGTGGTTTTTACGATCAGGACGGTATTGCGCAGAACTCTACTTTCCGTCGTTACAACTTGCGTGCCAATGCAGAAGTGAAAGCAAGCAACTGGTTGAAGATGGGAACCAACACAATGATGGCTTATGAAGAAGTGGCGCAGGCAGAAGAAGGAGAAATGGCACTTTATACTCCGATCTCCGGTTCACGTTTCATGCTGCCTTATTGGAGTCCTTATAATAAGGACGGTTCTCTGGCTTCGCAGAACGACGGAACTTGGACGGGAACCGGACAGAACCCTATCGAATGGATGTCTAATAATCCGGTGAACCACAAGAAGTATAAATTGTTGTCTACCGTCTTTGCAGAGCTTACTCCGGTAAAAGACCTCACTGTGCGTGCACAGTTCGGTGCGGACTATGCGCACTCTACGGCTTTCATGCAGTCTTTCCCGAGCTACATTATCAATAACAGTTCAGGTAGCGCCGGACGTAGTTCATCGGATATCCTGAATCTGACGGAAACCGTTACGGCAAATTACCGTTGGGCGCTGAACGACGACCATTCTTTCAATTTCCTGCTGGGACAGGAAGGCGTGGACTATCGTTCTAACGGATTCCAAGTAGTCACCAGAGGACAGAACAACGACCGTCTGACAAATGTCACTGCCGGTACGCGCGCCTCTTCATGGGTGGATACCACTAGCTCTTACGCTTACTTGTCGTTCTTCTTCCGTGGCGAATACAACTATAAAGATTTATATTATGCCGAAGGTGCTGTACGTACCGATGCTTCTTCCCGTTTCGGTAAAGACCACCGTTGGGGTACTTTCTGGTCGCTCGGTTTTATGTGGAACATCAAGAATGAGGTTTTCCTGAAAGACGTGGAATGGCTGACAAGCGCACAAATCAAGTTGAGCACCGGTACATCGGGTAACTCGGAGATTAATTTCTACCAGCATCTCGCACTGGTTTCCGGCAACGCCAATTACTTCAACCAAGCAGGCCTGTATCCTGCACAGAGCGGAAACGAAGATCTGGGTTGGGAACAGACATGGGCAAACAACGTCGGCATAAATTTCGGTATTTTCAACCGTGCGAACGTGAACATCGACTTCTATCATAAGAAAACCACCAATATACTGATGAACGTGCCTACTTCGTATGCTAGCACCGGCGAAGGGTGGCGTTGGGAAAACATCGGTGCCATGATGAACCGCGGTGTGGAAATAGCGGTAGACGGTGATGTGATCCGCACGAAGGATTTCATTTGGAACCTGAGCGCCAACGTTTCTTACAACAAGAACAAGTTGCTTGAACTCTACAACGGCGTGCAAGAATATGTAAACTCCACCACCGGATTGAAGTATGTAGTGGGACATCCCGTACATGAATACTTCATGAACCGCTATGCAGGCGTAAATCCTGCCAACGGAGACGCTCTGTGGTATACTGCTGACGGAGAACTGACTACCGAATTCCGTGAAGAAGACAAAGTAATGACCGGCAAGACGTTCGACTCTCCGTGGGCGGGCGGTTTCGGGACAACCCTTACATGGAAAGGTCTTTCACTGTCGGCACAATTCAGTTGGATGGCAGACCGCTATGTGATGAACAACGACCGTTTCTTTGAAGAAAGTAACGGACTGTACAGCTCCTACAACCAGTCGAAACGACTGCTGTATGACCGTTGGAAGAAGCCGGGTGACGTAACGGATATTCCCCGTTATGGCGTGGTAGCCCAGTTGGATGACCGTTTTCTCGAGAATGCTTCTTTCCTTCGTCTGAAGAATCTGACGCTGGCTTATTCGCTTCCGCAGTTGTGGCTGAAGAAGACCAATTTCTTCTCTTCCGCCCGCATCTATCTGCAAGGGCAGAACCTGCTGACATGGACCGGTTTCACCGGACTCGACCCGGAAGTGGCCGATAATGTTTACAGAGCACAATATCCGTCTTCGCGCCAGTTTACTCTGGGGGTTGAAGTTTCATTTTAACTAGTACATTAAAGAAACATGATTAAGAAATTTAAATTATATATCTTGTTGGCTGCCGTGGCATGTTCCACCATCTCCTGTTTGGATAAGATGCCGGAGGATTCCATTCCTTTCGATGACGCTATCAAGACGGTGGATGATGTAAATCTGGCAGTGGTAGGTATTTACGATGCTTTTAAGAACAGCGCCCTTTATTCCGGCAACCTCACTTTGCTGCCCGACTTGCAGGCGGATTTCGTGTACGGAATAAACGGAAATACGAATACTTACGGAGACATCTGGCGCTGGAAAGACATTCTGGCTACCAATACAAGCATTGAGGCTGTATATGCCGGATTGTATAGTGTAATCAACCGGTGTAACTTCCTGCTCGACCGCGTGGATGCGGTGAGAAAGAACACAACCGATGACAATGACCTCGACCAGATCGACCAGTGTTGCGGAGAAGCTTATTTTGCCCGTGCGCTTGCTTATTCGGAGTTGGTGAAATGTTTCTGCAAGGCTTACGAAAGCGATGCGGAGGCAGCCAATGAACTGGGTGTTATCCTGACCCGGCACTATCAGGGAGATGAGGAAATGAAGCGTGCTTCGCTGAAGGACTCTTACCAGTTTATCCTCGACGATCTTGACCGTGCAGCCGAACTGTTGGCATTGGATAAAGATTATGATCCAGCTACCGACGGCGCTTTGTTCAACAATGCTATTTATTTCAACGAATACACTGTCTACGCTCTGCGTGCGCGTGTCGCTCTTTATATGAAGAACTGGGAAGATGCTATCAAGTATTCCAGCAAGGTGATAGACAGTGGTTACTACCTCCTGTCCAGTTGTACCCAGAACTATACTTCTACCGCCAGTTATTATAAGTATATGTGGACCAACGACAACGCTACGGAGATTATCTTCAAAGTCGGTTTTACCATTGACTCTTATGGCGGCAGGCTGGGAACGATTTTCTTTAATTACGATTTCAGTACAGTCCGTCCCGATTACGTGCCGGCAGAGTGGGTTATCAACTTATACGATAACAACGACTTGCGCGTATCCACTTTCTTCCTGACCTATCAGACTGGTTACAGCCACGGGCTTTCATGGCCTTTGCTGATAAAGTATTTTGGTAATGAATCGTTTGTAAACGAGAATATTCTTCACGTGTGCATGCCGAAAGTGCTCCGCTTGTCGGAACAGTACCTGATTCGTGCCGAAGCATATGTCAGTCAGTCGGCTCCCGATTATGGACGTGCCGGAAAAGATATTACTGCGCTTCGTACGGCTCGCTACGCTACTTACGGAGGTTCTACCGCCTTGAGCGCATCCAATGCGATGAAGGTGATCAAAGAAGAGCGTGTGAAGGAACTTTATATGGAAGGTTTCCGTCTTCACGACTTGAAACGTTGGCATGACGGATTTGAACGCAAGCCGCAGGCACAGTCATTGGAGAACGGCAGTAAACTGAAAGTAGAAGCCGATGATCCTTTGTTCGTATGGCCGATACCGCAGCATGAACTGGATGCTCCCGGCTCACAAGTACAACCGAATGAAAGTAACAAATAAGATTAAAAGCATACGATAATGAAGAAATTATTAATAGGATGTATGGCAGCCGTCGCTGCGCTGACGGTTTTTTCCGGCTGCGAGCAGGACAAGGTGACATACAGCGGAGCTAATTATCTTATGTTTTCTGACACGCTTTATACTTATGCCGTGCAAGAAACGAATGAGATATTCAACGTTCCCGTCGCTGCTACTGTGGCAGCCAACTACGACCGCACCTTTGCTGTGGAAGTGATAGACCGGGAGAGCAATGCCGTAGAAGGCAAGCATTATAAGTTATTGTCGAACACCGTCACCATCAAAGCGGGCGAAAGAGTTGCCAACTTGCAGGTGCAAGGTATGTATGACAGTATGGAGATTACCGACTCGCTGGGCTTCTCCCTACGGCTCGTCGTGCCCGAAGAAGATCGTTGGGATATTTACGGAACAGGGGCGAAAGTGGTGATGCAGAAGATTCTTCCGTTTGACATTCAGGAGTTTACTGGATGGTGTAAAGTCACTTCCAGTTATCTGTCGTCCGATTATTATCCGAAGAAGACGGACATTCGTCTGGTTAAGTCGGATGTAGTGGAAGGCAAGGAGAATACGATTGCTATTCATGGTCTATATTTTGACGGTTATGATACGGAAATCACTTTCAACCGGGAAGATGTATTGGAGCCGTTGGTTGAAATGGAAGAACATATGTGTGCCACTACGGCAGAGGCTTTCAACACCATTCACGGTGACGGAAAGTTGCTGATGAGCCAGCCGGCAGCTTATACTTCTTTCTATAGTACGAATGAGACTTTCATCATGCAGTATGTCACATTGAGTGTGAACAACAAAGATGGTTCGCTTTATGGCATAGTGGGCACGTTTATCAATATCATCGAATGGATAAGTGATGCGGAAGCGGAAAAATTAAAAGAACAAGGATATTAAAAAAATAAGTAATAGAAAATAGATATGAAAAAGTTTAGTTTAAAACCACAAGGAGGTTCCTGCATGAAGATGTTCTGCAAGAGTTGGCTCTTCATTGGCTTGCTCGCAACTTTCTGTTTGGCGGCATGCTCGGACGATGATGATAAGGCGGAGACTCCTGTATTTCCGGCAAAGCAGAATATCGTCTGCAATGCTGGTGAAACAACCGATTTTACTTTTACGGCGAATACAAACTGGAGCTTGGCTTCTTCTGCCATTTGGTGTAAGTTCAAAAGTGATACTACGGAAGAATATGTGGTATCCGGAACTGCCGGTACGCATACAGTAACCGTTATGGCTACGGACGACGACCAAAAGATAGAGAAAGCGAGCGTAGCTAAATTGGAATTGACAATGGATGGTGAGACTATCGTGATTGGTGAAGTTACTCGTTCGGCTGTGGGTACGGAATTGAAGATATTCGACCTTGAGGGAAATGAAATCGATAAAACCATTGGACTTAAGGTAGGATATGACAACTTTGCTCAATTCAAAGTAAAAGCTAACTTCCGTTTTGCTGCTACTAATCTGCCGGGCTGGGTAGAACTGCAAGGTGGTTCTTTTGTTGGCGCTGTGGATAAAGAAGTGACAGGCGGTTTGAAGATCATACAAGATGAAAATCGTGAGAAGTATCCGGTTGAAGCAAATATTGAGAAAAATGTGATTACGTTTGCCGATGAAGAAGGAAAAGCATTCTATGAGTTTCCTGTTTATTATGAGGGAATGAATCCAACGGAGATAAAACTTACTACTCCAACAACTTTTGCTACAGGTTGGGTTGTTACAATGGATGGAAAGACACTTACTCAACAAAGTATAGGTGGTACAGGAACTACAACTCTACAAAGGAGACTGCCATTTACTATTAAAACTTTGGAAGATGACTATGTAATTGTATTCATGAGTAAGGGTTGGGACGATAAAATTCACCTTGTAGGTTCAATGTATGACTTCTTTACTTATGACTGGATGCATTGCGAAGGGGAAAAGGGGAATTTAAGTATCATTATTGATGAATATAAGCCTAACTCTTGGAATGGTGATCCAGAAGAAAGAAGCGGGTATATTCTTGCATTTCCACGTGAAGTATATGAAAGGGATATTAAAGATAAGGAAGAAGAAGTTATTCTTGATGAAGAAGGAGAAATAGAGTATAGATATGAACAAAGTAATCTTATCATGGCTTTTACTCAAAAAGAAGTGAAAGAAGAAACGGGACCGAAAAGCTTTTTGATAAAGAAATCTGGATATGAAGAAATTTCAGCAACGCAAGCAACTGATGAGGATATATTAAATCTTCTTCAAGGAAACTATCAGCTAGAGAATGCTAAGGTTTATTCAATCTCCGCTGATGCAGGAAATTACTTCTCTATTTATCCCTTATTATCAGACAGTGAATGGACGGGAGAGGCTTATGTTATTAATCGTGAGGATAAAGATGTAGAAGTACGTCTCGAAACTTCAATGGATTCTGATGGTATGTATTTGGGAATCACTATACCTACTCCTTTTACAGAGGATTTAATAGTTGTTTTTAAAGGAACTGATTGGATCTTTAAGAAAGCTCTGGTAATTACTCCTGCCAATTAATTAACTTAGATAACTTAGTAAATGAATTTACATAAATTATACTCAATATTCTTCCTGCCGCTAATCGTCAGTCTACTGACAATAGTGGTAGTAAGCGGTTGTTCCGACGATGATGAGGAAATACTGCAAAGCCAATACGGCTATGTGCAGTTCAAACTCTACAAGGACGCCTCTTTTGGAAAGGAAGGAACCACCCGTGTGACGGACAAACTGGAAACGTTGTCTACGGCACAGAAGATAAAGGTGGTGATGGTGCACAACGGTACCACCGTTTCACAAACATTGCCCTTGAACTCATATAATGCAGGCAATGCGGAATATGGTGTGCGCAGTGATAAATTGAAGTTAGTAGTCGGTACGTATAAGGTGATCGGTTACGTGCTGTATGACAAACTCGATAAGGAAATCATGGCAGGTCCCGGTGGAGATAACGAAGATTTTACCGTTATAGCCGGAGGACTTCAAGAGAAAGCATTGACAGTAGATGCCGTATCTCGTGGTATGCTGACTTTCAAGTTGACGAAACAATGGGCTAACACACGTGCCACAGGTGAATATCTGTTCAGCAGCATTCGCTTTATCGATGTCACCTTGATGAATACCTTTACCCGTGAAACTACAGAGTTGAAAGGCATGAAGGTTACTTATAAAGAAGGTTCAAAGGAAAGTGTGAATCCTGCTAATCCGGAAGATAAGTACATGGATATAGAAGAAGCAACCTGCGACTCTGCCGTATGGGTTCCTTCCGGTACTTATCAGGTAGTAGCTTATACCACTTACACACAAAAGGGTATCACGAAACCCCAACTGGAAACGCAAGCTGTAAGAAGCGAGCCTATTGTTGTGAAAGATAACGAACTGACAAGCGAAGCGATCGTACCTATCCAGTTAAAGGAAACCGCAGAATATATCAAGGACTATAAAGCCTTGAAACAAATCTGGGAGGCTTTGGACGGAAAGAATTGGAGCTACAATGGCGGTACGGTGGATAATACAGTTCACAGTAAAAACTGGAACTTCAATAAGGAACTGGATATGTGGGGGAACCAGCCGGGCGTCGAACTGGACGAAAACGGTCGTATAACCGGACTTTCGCTCGCAGGCTTCGGTGCTAAAGGAAGAGTGCCTGATGCTATCGGACAATTGACGGAGTTGAAAACCCTTGCTTTCGGTACACACAGCGAAATGCTGAGCGGCAGACTATTCGGTGACGAAGAATTGACACCAGACATGGACGATGCGAAGAAAGAGAGGATACGCATGCACTATAAGCGGACTTTCCTTGATTACGACCCGCGCTCTCATATGTCGGAAATGCTGCAAGAAAGCATCAACCGTGATCCGGATATGAAGCCGATAAAGAAGGATAACCGCATCACGCTGAAAGATACGCAAATCGGTACGCTTACCAACCGTATCACATTTATCTCGAAAGCTCTCATGCGGTTGACAAAATTGCAGAACCTTAATATCGCCAATTCACCTATTCTCGCCGATGCTATTGCTACGGAGTGGGAGAATGAGAACTCGGAATATGCTAAGCAGTATGCTGATGAAGATTTGAGTTGGAGCAATCTGAAAGATTTAACAGATATAGAGCTTTATAACTGTCCTAAGATGGATAGGGTTCCGGATTTTATCTATGAATTGCCCGAGATACAGTCTCTGAACCTTGCCTGCAACAAAGGCATTAGTGCCGGTCAACTGAAAGCTGACTGGACAAAGCTTGCTGAGGAGAAGACTGGTCCTAAAATCCAGATACTTTATCTGGGTTATAACAATCTGGAAGAATTTCCGCCGTCTGAGTCTTTAGGGAAGATGGTTAAGCTTGGCTTGCTCGATTGCGTGCATAATAATATACATACGGTACATGCTTTTGGTACGAAGGTTAAACTGACCACCCTGATGTTGGGCAATAATCAAATTGAAGAAATTCCGGATAACTTCTGTGCTTTTACCGAGCAGGTAGAAGGACTGAACTTCTCTAATAACAAGTTGAAATATATCCCGAATATCTTCAATGCCAAATCAGTATATGTAATGGCATCAGTGGATTTCTCTTACAATGAGATCGGCTCGGTGGATGGAAAGAATATTAATTGTTCTATGGCGGATTATAAGGGTATCAATGCCAGCACAGTCAGTCTGTCAAATAATCAAATCAGTAAATTCCCTACAGAACTGTTTGCAACAGGTTCTCCAATTGGAACTATTGATTTGAGCGGTAACATGATGACCTCTATTCCGGAAAACTCACTGAAACCGAAGAACGGAAACTATAAGAATACGCATCTGCTCACGGTGATAGATTTGCGCTTCAATAAGTTGACAAGCCTGTCGGATGACTTCCGTGCAACGACTTTGCCTTATTTGACAAATATGGATGTCAGCTACAACTGTTTCTCCAAGTTCCCGACGCAGCCGCTGAACAGTAGCCAGTTGAAAGCTTTCGGTATCCGCCACCAGCGCGATAAGGATGGTAACCGTACTTTGCGTGAATGGCCTACGGGTATCACTACTTGTCCGAGTTTGCTGCAATTGCAGATTGGTTCGAATGATATTCGTAAAGTGAACGAAACACTCACTTCACGGCTCTATATATTAGAGATTGCAGACAATCCGAATATCTCTTTGGATGTAACCAGTGTATGTCCTTATATCGAGGCAGGCATGTATGTATTGCTTTATGATAAGACACAGGATATTCGTGGTTGTGATGCTTTGGGTATTGAACGATAATATAAAAGATTCTATTAATGAAGTATATTAGTAAAATAACATTAGGACTGATTCTTTGCACGGCGTTAGTGACCTCGTGCAAGGATGATGACGAACCGGGAATCGAGGGGCTTGCATTGGATAAGACCGAAATTACGATGGGTGCCGAAGGTGGAGTCGAAAAGATTGCCGTATCGTCCAGCGATCAATGGGTGACGAGCACCAAGGAACCTTGGTTAGCCATTTCGCCTGCCAACGGTATCGGTTCGGCGGTATGTGAGATAGCTATCGACTCCACACTGCAAAACCTTGCACGTACAACGGAGATACTTTTCGCCATGAACGGCAGAACACCTCAAAAGGTAACGGTTACACAGTTTGGTTTTAGCAAGCAAATCTTGATAAAAGAGTCGGAAGTGAAAATAGCTAGTTCGGATCGTTACGACGAACGTGTTTTCAAAAGTACTATCTCTACAAATGTCAAATTCAGAATAGACGGAGTAGATTATTCTTTCGCTGAAGAGGCAACTATGTCGGAGGAACAAAAAGCGGATGCAGAGAGTGACCGCGCAGATTGGTTGACATTGCCGAAAGAGAAAGATTTGAATGTGGAGTTAGACCGTGGAGCGCGTCCGCGTACCATAAAAGTAGATTTCCGTTGGGGAATGAATGTGGTTCCTTATACCCGTGTAGCTAAAATTCGTCTGATTCCGGAAGATCCCGAGGACCTGAAGGATTTGGTCGATGAAAACGGTAATAAGATAGATGCAGTGGTGCTGACTGTGAGACAGGAAGCTGCTATGAAGATTGAAGATAACCGTTCGGGCGACTCGCTGGCGGTGATTACTATCAATAATAAACTTCAGTCTATGACGCAGATTGATGCCAGTGAAAATATGATGAACTGGGCGAATGTGACGCTTTGGGAAGCTACGGATAAAGAAATACAAAACAACGAACTTCCTGAGGAAGCGGTAGGCCGTGTGCGTTCTGTAAGTTTTGCGATGATTAACCTGCAAGATGGTGAAGCCTTGCCCAAGGAGATTCGGCATTTGAAATATATAGGAATCATTCGCAGTTCAGAGTAATGAAAACAGTCAGATCCGTACAATCTCTCTAGGAGAGGAAATCGGTGAGTTACAATATTTGAAACATTTGACTGTATATTCTGTAGGTATCAATGCTTTCCCCGATAATTTTATTAACTTAGGGAATAAGCTGGAAACATTGTATTTGGGAAGTAACAATTTCCCGTCATTGTCTGTGATTACCAATGTGGTGAATCAGAAGAATTTCGGCAAGTTGAAGGCTTTGACATTGACCGGATGCCGTGCTACGGATGTATTGCGTGATTTAAGTCTTATTAGTGGAGGCAAATATAATGGAAGAGACGTCGGCTTGCATGCAGACGTATCCAAAGAATACACGGAAAAAGAAGCCTTCTTGAAATTGTTGACATGGGATAAGTTGATTTCATTAGAAATGTCGTATAACTTCCTCGAAGGAGAATTCCCGACGGACGAAGAAGTGAAGAATGCGTTGACAGCAGCGAAGAAACCGCTTACTTATCAGCAAGAAGATTTCTTTACTAAAGATGAACTGGATGCTACTCCTGCTATCTATGAGTCTAAGTTATCTCAGGATACTTGCCAATGGTTGTTATCCACTGACAATTGGGTTACTTATAAGGATCAGGATGCGTTAAGAGGACAGGATATTCTGCGTGTATTGCCGTTTGCCCGTACGTTACATCTTAATCAGAACTTCATGACTGGTAAAATACCGAATTGGTTGCTGTTCCATCCGTACTTTGCATACTGGAATCCGGAAACGATGGTATTTAACCAGCAGGAAGGGGGTAAGAATTCTTCAGGAGATACAGTTGGATTCAGCAATGTGGAACTCGTGAACTACGATTATTCTTACTACTACGGCAGTGAAGACCCTGGAACAAACCAAAAGGTTGACGGCGTAGCTTATCCGTTGTATTACAAAGTATTTGTATTATCGGATACAGTAGAATAAATATCATTAACAAGAATAATTTAATAAGGAACAATGAAGAATAAATTCTTATATACAGCACTGTTTGCCTTGACGCTGACTGCCTGCTCGGAACAAGAGCTGATTGAACAACCGTCCACCCCGACAGGGGGGACGGAAGTCCAACTTCCGACGGATGTCACTTCCGGTGAATTGCTGATAAAGTTCGACCCGGCAATGACGGAGATCCTTGACCGGACTCTTGCGGTTGCTACCAGAAGCGGGGGAGCTATGACCCGTTCCGGGATTCCTTCTACCGACGAGGTGTTGGCTATTCTGGGGGCTTATCATTTTGAACGTATATTTCCGGTAGATCCCAGAAATGAAGAACGGACCCGCACCGCAGGATTGCATCTGTGGTATCGGGTGAAGTTTGATGAAAATACGGATGTGAAAGAAGCAGCCCGCCGGCTCAGTCAGTTGGGCGAAGTTTCCAAAGTACAGGCAAACAGCCGCATTCAACGTGCTTACAAGAAACAATCCTATCGCACTTATATTAGCGAAAGCGCTTTGAAACAAAAGGCAACTACGCGTGCGGGGAAAACAGAAAGCATATTCGATGATCCCGGTCTGTCGTATCAATGGCATTATATCAACAGCGGAGTTAATGCATTTGATAATCAGAATGAACTGCAGAATGGTTCGAAAGCAGGATGTGATGTCGGTTGTGCGGAAGCATGGAAGAAATGTACGGGTGACCCGTCTATTATTGTTGCCGTGCTGGACGAAGGCGTCATGAATACTCATCCCGACTTGATAAATAATATCTGGATTAACGAAGGCGAAAAATTGTATGCCGGTAAAGATGCCGACGGTAACGGTTATGAGGATGATCAGTACGGTTACAACTTCGTAAGCAATTCGCCTGTTATTACATGGCAGGATATCAACGATTCGGGACATGGCACACACGTTGCCGGTACGATTGCTGCTATGAACGGCAATCACGAAGGCGTCTGCGGTATCGCCGGTGGCGACGGTACACCTAATTCGGGCGTGAAGATAATGTCGTGTCAGGTGTTTTCCGGTGAGTATGGTGTGAGTCTGGATGGTGAGGCGCGGGCTATCAAATATGCGGCAGATAATGGCGCTGTTATCCTGCAATGTAGCTGGGGTTACAACTCTGCTTTGGCAAGTCTGGTAGACGGATATACTCCGGGTCCGGGTTCGGAAGAAGAATGGTCGGAACTTTATCCGCTGGAAAAAGAAGCATTGGATTACTTTATCAACAATGCCGGTTCTCCCAATGGGGTGATCGACGGTGGTCTGGCAATTTTCGCTTCCGGCAATGAATATGCGGCTATGCCTTCTTTCCCTGCTGCTTACTCTAAATGCATATCAGTAAGTGCGGTGGCTGCCGACTTTACTCCGGCTTCTTATACCGACTATGGTAAGGAAGTCACGATCTCAGCTCCGGGCGGTGATACGGAATATTATAATCCGGTGGGAGAGAATGATCCTGAAATATGGGAAGAAATAGACGGTGCTCATTCCGGTTCTATTCTCTCCACATTGATAAAGGACGGTCAGCCTGCCTATGGATATATGGACGGTACGTCTATGGCTTGCCCGCATGTATCGGGAGTAGCTGCACTGGGATTGTCGTATGCCGTTAAGTTGCGTCGTCACTTTAAGGCAAGCGAGTTTGTGGAACTGCTGAAAAAATCAGCGAAGCCGCTGGATCCCTATTATAGTAATGGAGCAGTGAAAAGGTTCTATCGTAACCATCTTACTCACGGAGCTTCCGCTACGAAAGTAGAGTTGTCGAGATACGTCGGCAAGATGGGTGAGGGACTGGCAAACGCCGGAGAGTTGTTGAACAAAATCGACGGCAGCGGTTCGGATATGGTAGTGCCTAACGTATATGTGTCAGAAGCAGCAACATCGACGGTAGACCTTGCTTCCTACTTTGTAAATGGCGAGAACCTGACTTATACCTGTACATCTGCTGATACAGCTATTGCTACGGTAAAGGTAACAGGTACGCTGATGGAGGTATCCGGCGTAAAAACCGGAGCGACCCGTATCACGGTGAAAGTAAGCAATGGAACGGAGCAAACAATCACCGTCACAGTTCGTAAAAAAGCCAATGACAACGGTTGGATGTAATTTTGATATTCAATGAAACCCATTATCTGGATACGGTTATTTATATGTTGTGCGGTTGTCGGACCGTTCCGGGCGGTAGAAGCCCGGAATGTCCGTTCCGTTCTGCAGGAGGAAGAAATTCTGCGTTTCGACCGGACGGTGCTGGATGTCGGTACACTGACCGAAGACGATGCTCCGCAGACCTACCGTTTCACTTGCACGAACGTAAGCGGTAAAACCGTGAAGCTCACCTGTGTGAAGACAACTTGCGGTTGTACGGCGGCTGATGTCCGTATGGGAGAGATTCTTCCGGGCGAAACAAGAGTGATAGCATTGACTTACACTCCGAAGAATCATCCGGGAACGATCGACACGAATGCTTTCATCTATCTGGCTTCTTCGGACAGTCTGCCGGCGGCACGCCTCACCTTAAGAGGAAATGTGCTTCCCGGAGCGGATGAATGGGCGCGCTATCCATATGTAATGGGAAAGTTGAGGCTGAAACAAAATCGGATGGAATTTCGCGAAGTGGCTGCTGGAAAGCGTCTTTCGGAACGAATTCTGTGCGGTAACAGCAGCGACAAACCACTACGCTTGTCGGCTTCCCAGCTTCCGGCATTCGCTGCTTTCCGTACGGAACCGGAAGTGATCACTCCGGGTAGTGAAGCCGATATAGTGGTTACGATAGATAGCTCACTGATTCCTGCGGATAAAGGCAGTTCATTTACCTTTCCGCTTGTGATAGAAGGAGTGGAGGGGCAACCGTCGGAACGGACATTGAATATTAAAGTAAACCGTATTAAATAACGATAAAATAAAAAGAAGACATGAAGAATATTTTCAAATTAATGGCTTTATTCGCCTTCGTGCTTTGTTTCTCATCTTGTGATGACGATGAAGATACAGCCCTTCCTACATTGCCGGTCACTGCTGCCAATCTGAACGGAGTATGGCAACTTGCCGAATGGAACGGGCAGCCTTTGGCGGAAGGTACCTATTGCTACATAAAGTTTAACCGCAAGGAACTCACTTTTGAAATGTACCAGAAGTTCGACAGTATGTACGCACGTTGCATCACCGG
Source organism: Bacteroides sp. BFG-637 (assembly GCF_024793605.1). NCBI lineage: Bacteria > Pseudomonadati > Bacteroidota > Bacteroidia > Bacteroidales > Bacteroidaceae > Bacteroides > Bacteroides sp. BFG-637. The sequence continues at coordinate 4,089,832 of NZ_JANUPD010000002.1, forward strand.
TTCTTTCAAGATTAAGAACGACCCTTATCTGGGCTACGTGCTTAGCGGAGACTACGATTTCGGCAATGGAGAGTGGAATCACGATTATATCGTAACCGATTTGCAGGAATCTGGCTCTATGGTCTGGACGGCAAAAGATGATGATAGCGACGTGAGCAAATATGTGCGTTGTAACAAAGTGCCGGACGAAATTATAGCGGAAGTAAAAGTGGACGAATAAAATTGATTTTTAGCTTCTTTAACAGAAAAGGAGTATATAAAACTTTTCGAAATATAAATACCCCTCACAAAACTCTTTTGTGAGGGGTATTTTTAAACAAAAAAATTGCTGATCTTTTATTGTCATGCAAATGGATGGTAAGTAAAAGGAAAATAGGTTTTCAATAATAATATTCTTAAAAAAATACGCCAAAAATATGGGAATTTATTTGATAATTCCAAATAACTCGTTATCTTTGCATTAAATTTATAATTGTAATGAATACAACTTTGAAAAGAAGGAAGAGATAATGAAATCATATGAACGATTATTAGAGCATAATATCAAGCCTTCCATGCAGCGTATCGCTATCATGGAATATCTGATGGATAATCCGATTCATCCATCAGCTGATGATATATATACTGCACTATCTCCTTCGATGCCGACACTTTCAAAAACTACGGTTTACAATACTCTGAAATTGTTTTCTGAACAAGGAGCGGCCTTGATGCTTACGATTGATGAGAAGAATACGAACTTTGATGCTGACACTTCCGTACACTCTCATTTTTTGTGCAGGCGTTGTGGACACATTTATGATTTGAAATGCCCGGAAGCCATAAAACAAGTGGAGAATGTAGACATGGATGGTCATCAGGTATCAGAAGTTCATTATTATTATAAAGGTATTTGCAAGAATTGCTTAAGTAAAGATAAAGAAACACGTATTGACTAATTAATTTAAAATTGAGAAGAAAATGAAAAAATTTAGATGTACTGTATGCGGTTACGTTCATGAAGGTGACGCAGCTCCTGAAAAATGTCCTTTGTGTAAAGCTCCTGCCAGCAAATTCGTAGAAGTGGTTGAGGTAGAAGGTGGCGCATTGTCTTTTGCTGACGAACACGTTATTGGTGTGGCAAAAGGTTGTGACGAAGAAATGATTAAGGACCTGAACAATCACTTCATGGGAGAATGTACTGAAGTTGGTATGTATTTGGCTATGAGCCGTCAGGCAGACCGTGAAGGTTATCCTGAAGTAGCTGAAGCTTTCAAACGTTACGCTTGGGAAGAAGCTGAACATGCTGCTAAGTTTGCAGAATTGTTGGGCGACTGCGTGTGGGATACTAAAACAAACCTGCAGAAGCGCAAAGATGCTGAACAAGGTGCATGCGAAGATAAAAAACGTATCGCAACTCGTGCTAAAGCTCTGAATCTGGATGCTATCCATGACACTGTACATGAAATGTGCAAAGACGAAGCTCGTCATGGTAAAGGTTTTGAAGGATTGTACAACCGTTATTTCGGTGATAAGAAATAATTAAGCCTAATAAACTCTTAAAAGGTCTGTATTCTGCAACGAATACAGACCTTTTTTATTTATATTTGTCTATCAATTTTTAAATACCACAGTTATGAGAAAAGTACAACTATTGTTAGTTTGTTTAATGCTTTCGGCTGCTGCTTTTGCTGCTGATAAAGTGATTAAATTGCCGAAGCCTAATTTAAACCGTACCGGTGCGGTGATGAAGGCATTGTCTGAACGACATTCAACTCGCGAGTATGCTTCTAAATCATTGAGTTTGTCGGATCTGTCTGATTTGTTATGGGCTGCTAATGGGATAAACCGTAAGGAATCTGGAATGAGAACAGCTCCGTCAGCGTTGAATAAGCAGGATGTGGATGTATATGTAGTATTACCTGAAGGAAGTTATCTGTATGATGCTAAAAATCACCAGTTGACTCTGGTTGCTGAAGGAGATCATCGTGGAGCAGTAGCCGGTGGACAGGCATTTGTGAAAACAGCTCCGGTGTCTTTGGTGTTAATCAGTGATCTTTCCAGATTTGGAGATGCGAAGAGTGCACGCAGCCAGTTGATGGGCGCTATGGATTCCGGCATCGTTTCTCAAAATATTTCAATATTCTGTTCCGCTGCTAACATAGCAACAGTGCCACGCGCCTCGATGGACAATGAACAATTGAAGAAAGTTTTGAAATTGAAAGATAGCCAAATGCCAATGATGAATCATCCTGTGGGATACTTCAAATAAGGATTGGCAAGATATACAAAAGAGTGACGGTATCCCGCAAGGATACCGTCACTCTTTTCCTAGTATAGCGTTACTATCCCGACCGGATAGCGTCACTATATTTTCTTCTTTACTTCAAGAGAAATTCATCAATCGCTTTTTTGTAAGTTGCCTTGTCAGCAGCTCCACGGAAAAGCTGTGGATCTCCTTTCATGGGAATGAATACAAACAATGGAATACTTGTTGCATTAAATAAAGCTGCCAGTTCTTTTTGTTTATCTACATTGACTTTGTAGATGACAATTTTTCCGGCATATTCCTTTGCCAATTCTTTCATGATAGGAGCTGTCTGGCGACATGGTCCGCACCAATCTGCATATAGGTCGATGATGGCGGGTTTATTACCTTTATAATTCCACTCCTTTGATTTCTCATAATCGAAGACGTCTTTCAGAAACATTTCTTTGTCCATTACGACGACTTCACCGTTACCTGTTACCTCTTTTTCACCTTGATTAGTTTCCCTACTGTCGTTGAATGCGTATACAATCACGCTTATCATGACGAGGGCTACCATTACTAATACTTTCTTCATTCGTTATTATTATCTTTTTATGTATAATGCTTCTCGATAACCCCTTGTAGTTCGCTACTATGGATTACACCGGAATGTCTCCAGACAGCCTCTCCATTCTTAAACAGTATAAAGGTCGGTACAGCTTGTATGCGATATTTAGTAGCCAGGTCTTCATGCTGGTCAACGTCTATCTTTGCAATACGTGCTTTATCTCCCACAATAAGTTTTAGTTCTTCTAAAACCGGTTTCATTGCTTTGCAAGGTCCACACCATTCTGCAAAGAAATCAACTAAAACGGGCACTGGTGACTGTATTAAATCTTCAAATTTTTCCATAATCTTTTCTTTCTTAGAGTTAAAAAGCAGTCTTTGAAGACCGCAAATAGATTTTCTATTTTATTAATATAACGAGAAAAAGCAGATTTTGTTCATGAAATAGTAATCAGGGAGTCATCATCTTGTAATGTGAAAGAGGGAACTTTGCGTATCTAAAAATAATGGAACTATGAAATTCTTATTTATTGTTCAAGGTGAGGGGAGAGGGCATTTTACACAGGCAATCACCCTCGAAGAAATGTTATTGCGCAATGGACATGAAGTAGTGGAAGTCTTGGTCGGGAAAAGTTCGACACGTACTTTGCCGGGATTTTTCAATCGGAGTATTCATGCACCGGTGAAGCGATTCATTAGTCCGAACTTTCTGCCTACAGCAGACAATAAACGGGCGAACCTGACGAAAAGCGTTGCATACAATTTATTAAGATTACCGGAGTATCTTCGTAGCATGTATTATATAAATCAGCGGATCAGGGAGACAGGGGCGGAAGTCGTCATCAACTTCTACGAACTTTTAACCGGACTTACCTATGCACTCTTCCGTCCCTCCGTTCCGTATATTTGTGTTGGACATCAGTATTTGTTTTTACATCGTGATTTCGAGTTTCCGGATAAAAATTCGTGCCAGTTATGGATGCTGCGTTTCTTTACCCGGATGACCGCTCTAAGATCTTCGAAGAAACTGGCTTTGTCTTTTCTGGAAATGGAACAGGATGATATGAATCAAATAGTGACCGTTCCTCCATTGATTCGTCCGGAAGTGACAGCTATCCGTCCGGAAGAGGGTGATTATATTCATGGATATATGGTTAATTCCGGGTTTGCCGATAGCGTAGAGAACTTTCATGCAAAGCATCCGGGACTTCCTTTAACTTTTTTCTGGGATAGATCGGATGCCGAAGAGGTGACACGGATTGACGAAACATTGAGTTTCCATCAAATAGATGATGTGAAGTTTCTTAATGCGATGGCGGGTTGCAAGGCTTATGCCAGTACGGCAGGCTTCGAGTCCATTTGCGAAGCAATGTATCTTGGAAAACCTGTATTAATGGTTCCGGCACATATTGAACAAGACTGCAATGCCTATGATGCAATGAAAGCGGGGGCAGGAATAATCTGTGATTCCTTTGATTTGCAGCCGCTGCTTCGCTTTGCAGGAGAATATACTCCGAACCGTCATTTCGTTTATTGGGTTCGCAGCTGTGAACGTCGGATGATCCGTGAACTGGAGAAACCGGCAGCTTCACATTCAGAAATAACTTCAATACCAACATTCACTAATTATTTACCAATATGAAGCTAAACAGAACGGATTATGTGCTTGAACGCGCATCAGATGGTGGCTATTATGCCTGGTTGACTGTAAATATGCAATGTAATGCTTATGGGGAATCTCCTGAAGAAGCAGTTCAGAATTTACAGAATATAATGAATGAGATGATTGACGAGATGTATATGGTGGAAGAATTTATATAAATTGAGAGTTGAGAATTAAAAATTGAGAAATAAAAGTTATGCCATCTGGCATCATATTTCTCAATTTTTAATTCTCAACTCTCAATTTACTCAACAATGCTAAGTTCATTGATGATATGAGAGGCTCCCGCATATTTATCGATGATAAACAAGGTATAGCGGATATCGACGCAAGCGGCTCGTTGCGATGAAGGACGGAAAGCAATGTCGCCTGTTAAGCCTTCAAAGTTGCGGTCGAAAGCAGTTCCTACCAACTGCCCTTTGCTGTTAAATACCGGGCTGCCGGAGTTTCCTCCTGTATTGTCGGTGTTTACGATAAAGCAGACAGGCATTTCACCGTTTTTGCCATAACGTCCATAATCCTGGGAGTTATATAGTTCTTTTAGTTTTTGAGGCACTACGAATTCCCAGTTTCCCTGATCTTCTTTTTCCATCACACCTTTGAGGGTGGTATGAGCGTCATAAACCACACCGTCAGCCGGTTCATAAGAAAGCACCTGGCCGTATGTTAACCGTAAAGTAGAGTTCGCATCCGGATAAATCGGCATTCCTTTTTCCTGTCTCATGTCCATCATGCCTTTCACCCATATTTTATGAGCTGCGTCATAGTTCTGATTGGCTTCTTTCATGGCAATGGCTGTTTTCAGAATTCCGTCGGTAACAGAATATTTGAATAATACCATCCAGTCATATCCTATTTTATACAAACTTGGTTTCTTGATAAACTTCTCAAAGTTTTTAGGATTGCCGAAAATGGAATGTTCGAAACAGGCATCAACGAAGGCGTCAATACTTCCCTTGAAACGGGAATTGATGATTTCGAAGATGTTGATTCGTTGTTCTGCCGGAATGTAGTTGGCATAAGTCTTCAACATTTCTTTGGCTACCATCCGTTCTACGTCCGGGAAGGGGACAGAAGCAAAATACTTATCTCCTTCTTTCTTCAGTTTTAGTTTTGCTTCTTTTATCTGCTCTTTATCTTTCGATTTCAGAGCGGTAACCAATTCTGTCGTGGAAGGAATACGCATAAAATCAAGGGCAGTGACTAATGCTTCATTGATAGCCTGCTGATGATATAGCGCATCGCGTCGGTGAGATACAATAGAGCGAATCTCATCAAAGGCTTTCTGATACGAATCATCTCCCTTTTCACGGCCGCGGGTTAACAGTTCTTCTTGCTGTGCACGTTTGGTATCCAGTACATTGAGGCGTATCAGTCCTTCATTCATGCCGATGGCATTTTTCCAATAATTGGCCGAAGAAGCATATTTGCTTGCATAATGAATACGCACTGCCGGATCTTTCAGCATTTGCTCCATAAGTACTTTCTGACGGGCTCCGCGTACATGCTGGCGCATGAAATTGGTCGTTTGCATCCGTTCTTCCACTTCGTCGGCAATCATATACCGCCAGTTACGTCCGGGGAATCCCATGACAAAGGTGAAATCTCCTTCCTGAACTCCGGCGAGGCTGATCTTCAGATGTTTTTTCACTTGCAGAGGAACGTTGTCTTTAGAATATTCTGCCGGTTTTCCATTCTTGTCCGCGTAAATACGGAGAGAGAAAAGTCGCCTGTGTGACGAGGCCACATCCAGTTGTCGGTATCAGCTCCGAATTTACCGATGGAAGAAGGAGGAGCCCCTACCATACGAATATCACTATACACTGTTTTGATGAACAGGTAATATTTGTTTCCTCCATAAAAAGCCTTGAGCTCCAACTTTGTTGCAGGAGTTATTTCTATATTCTCGGCTTTGGCAAAATGTTCTGCTACGTTGCCAAGATAACTTGGTGATAGATAGTTAACACCATCCGGGTCCGGATCTTTTTTCAGTTGCTCGGTGACGTAATCGGTCACATCGAGAATACGGTCGATAAAAGTGACGGTCAATCCTGGAGTAGGAAGTTCCGCATCACGGTTCATAGCCCAGAAACCATCTGTCAGATAGTCATGTTCTACATTACTATGTTGCTGGATAGCTCCATAACCACAGTGATGGTTAGTCAGTACCAGTCCTTCGGAAGAGATAACTTCTCCCGTACATCCTCCTCCGAAGTGTACAACAGCATCTTTTAGAGAAAGACCATTTGCGTTGTATACTTCCTCTATCGGAATTTCGAGACCAAGTTCGCGCATGGCAATAGCGTTCTGTGCTTTCAGATCGGTTAGCATCCACATGCCTTCGTCGGCGTGGATGCTAAGAGTTGCCAGTGAAAATAGGACAAATAGGATTTGTTTTCTCATTTATTCTACGATTGTCATTTCGTTGATCAGGTGTCCGCAGTTTCCTAATTTTTCCAGAATGAACAGGACGTAACGGATATCTAAATTAATACAACGTTGCAGGTTGTTGTCGAAGTTGATGTCACCGCTTAATGATTCCCAGTTGCCATCAAAAGCACAACCGATCAGTTCTCCGTTTTCATTCAGTACCGGGCTACCGGAGTTACCACCGGTGATGTCGTTGGTCGACAGGAAGCAGACTGGCATATCACCATTCGGTAAAGCGTAACGGCCATAATCTTTCTTTTCAATCAGTTCCTTCAGTTTGGCAGGTACAACGAATTCACGGTCTTCCGGATTTTCTTTTTCAAGAATTCCCTTAGTGGTCGTATAGTAGTTGTAGTGTACGCCGTCTTTCGGATCATAAGGTTTCACGTTACCATAGGTCAGACGAATGGTAAAGTTTGCATCCGGATAAGAAGGTACAGGCAACTTCATTTCACCCAGACCACGGATATAAGTTTTGTGTAGCAAAGCCAATTCTTTATCCATATCCTTGAGTTGGGAAGCCAGTGTATCCATCAAGTCGTATTTAGACTGGCAGTATTGCAGTGCCAGATCATTGTCAATCGCTTTCACTGAAGGCTTCTTTGTAAACTTCTCGAAGTTTGCCCGGTTGGCAAAAATAGAGTTGTCATACATATCATCAACGAATTTGTTATAATCGCCTTTATATTTCTGCTCAATAACCTTATAAATAGAAGGACGTTGGTTTGCCGGAATCATTTCAGCATATAAGGGGAACAAGGCTTTCGCTACCTTGCGGTCTACTTCATGATCGTAATCTTTGTTATGGATGCTTTCGTAAGTGCTTTCCAAGGCTTTCATGCGTGCTTCGATTACAGAATCGTTTTTCTCAAGCAATGCTTCGCGTGTTTTAGCCAACATAATATTGCCAAATTCGATAGCTCCGAAGAAAGTCTCTCTCAAACAGGTGTACTGATAGTTGAGAGGAGTTGTCTTAACTACCAGGTCATCAATATTCTTCACTACTGCTGCATATTCAGCATTGTTTTGTGCTTTTGCAAACTCTGCGAATTTGGCTTCTTGTGCAGCTTTTGTTCCTAATACATCATTATCGATGATGGCTTTATTCATGCCGATGGAGTTTTTCCAATAGTTGCTGGAACCTGCATACTTGTTAGCATACTGAATACGGATTTTGTCACTGGCATTCATTACTTCCTTCAGGACAGCCAAACGTGCACCACGAATACGGATACGTGGATCGTTCTCCGATTCCATACGTTCTTTTACTTCTGATACAGTCAGGTAGCGGCTCGTACTTCCGGGGAATCCCATAATCATTGCATAATCTCCTTCTTTCAATCCTTTGATAGAGATAGACAAATGTTTCTTGGTTTTCAGTGGGACGTTGCTCTCGCTGTATTCTGCCGGTTCACCATTTGCATCTGCATAAATACGGAACATGGAAAAGTCGCCGGTATGACGCGGCCACATCCAGTTGTCTGTTTCACCGCCAAACTTACCGATAGAAGAGGGGGAGCGGCTACCATACGTACATCCGGATATATTTTCTTGTAGAAAAGATAGAATTTATTTCCGGCATAGAACGGAAGAGCTTGCGGAACAATTCCTTTTTTGTCTGCCAGGTCACTTTTAAAATAAAGATCATGCGCCAGCTTTTGAAGGAATATATTGCTGAATGATTCGGATTCGGTGATTTCTTTCGCCGCAATCTTAGCATTGACAATATCCGTAATATCTTCGATACGTTCGATAAATGTAAATTTCAGTCCCGGAGTAGGGAGCTCTTTGTCTCTGGAAGTAGTCCAGAAACCGTCAGTCAGATAATCGTGTTCAACACTACTATGTTGTTGGATGGAAGCGTAGCCACAGTGGTGATTGGTTAGAATCAAACCTTCGGGTGAGATAATTTCTCCGGTACACCCTCCTCCGAATATACCTACAGCATCTTTAAGAGAAATGCCATTCGGATTATATAGGTCTTGTGCTTCCAGTTTTAATCCCTGTTTTTTCATCATGTCTATGGAGTGTTGCTGTTGCATCAGTTGCAATAGCCACATACCCTCATCCGCTCTAACGGAACATACAAAAAGCGCGGTCAGCGCTAATAGATAAAGTCTTAATCTGTTCATTATTAAATGATAAAATTACAATATATGATTGGTTAGTATTCAATTTTTAAATCTCCGTTTTTCAGTGCTTCCATGATATTAGCAGGCGGGCGTTGATTCATCAGTTCGTTTTTCATAAAGTCCATGTAAGGAGCTACATGCTTAAAGAACTGATAATACCCTTTGCATAAGTAATTTAACCCAGGTTCGCCTTCAGCCGTTTGGCTGAAACGATTTTTCGGGCATTCTCCGTTGCAGGCAAATAGGAACTCACATTCCTTGCATTGAGTAGGGAGAGACTGATATTTCATGTTCCCGAAATTGTGCTGACGTTCGCTATGCATCATTTCCACCAGAGTTTTACTGTAAATGTTACCTAATTTATATTCGGGGAATACAAAGTGGTCGCAAGAATAAACATCTCCGTTGAATTCCATCACACCGGCATGACCACAGGTCTTTGCCATTGTGCATATACCAGGTTGTTCGCCCATCCAATTCGCCAAAGTCGAATCGAATATTTGTACGTAGTATTTGCCTACGTCTTCTTTCACCCATTCGTCGAAAAGAGTACAAAGGAAGTTACCCCATTGTTCCGGGGTGATCGAAAAATCAGCAAGAGTTCCGGCTTTATTTTCTGCAAGAGAAGCGAGGTGACGACCGTCTTCATGTGAGAGAATACGTTCAACGATAGGAGCGAACTGGATATACTGGCAACCGATTTCTTTAAAGAAATGGTAAAAGTCTAGTGGGTAGTCGGCATTGAAGTCATTAATGACTGCCATCGCATTCCATTCCACCCCATGTTTTTTCAAAAGATTGATGCCTTGCATCACTTTCACAAAAGAGGGTTTTCCCATTTTGTTTTTACGATACTCGTCATGAAACTCCTGGGGACCATCGATAGAGACTCCTACCAGCCAATTGTTTTCACGGAAGAATTCACACCATTCGTCGGTGAGCATGGTTCCGTTGGTTTGGATGCAGTTGTCGATCGTTCGTCCGCGGGCATACTTCTTTTGTAGTTCCATTGCCTTTTTATAGAAGGAGAGCGGCCGCATCAGCGTTTCTCCTCCGTGCCAGGTGAAAAGCACCTGTGGCATGGTTTGTGAGTTAATGTACTCGTCGACAAACTTTTCCAGAAGTTCATCGCTCATTACGTGTTTCGGATTGTCTTTGTATAGGTTGGCCTTTTCCAAATAATAGCAGTAATCGCATGCTAGATTACATACGGCACCTACAGGCTTTACCATTACATAAAGCGGTTTGGCAAAAGGGGCAAATGTTGATGTTTTCATGACTGCAAAATTAGATAAACTAAATGAAAAAAAGAGCCTTGTACCTATGTTTATAAGGATTATTAAAGAAAAGAGTCTTACAAGATTTAAATATTGATAAAATGTTTCTTTGAATTCTGAATCAGTTGTACCTTTGTACCCAGAATTTAATGAATAGATGAACGTGAATAAAATTTTGCCTTTTTTACTTTTGCTTCCGTTTTTTGCTTCCTGCACCAGTAAGTACAAGATTGAAGGAACCTCTTCAGTGAATAGTCTGGATGGAAAGATGCTGTATCTTAAATCCCTTCGGGATGGAGAGTGGGTGAAGCTGGATTCAGCTGAAGTAGTGCATGGTCTGTTCTCAATGAAAGGGAAAATAGATTCCGTACAGATGGTGACACTTTACATGGATGAAGAAAGCATTATGCCGATTGTGCTGGAAAGTGGGAAGATAACAGTTACCATTAGCAATACGGACCTCAAGGCAGTCGGAACATCTTTAAATAATGCACTGTATGAGTTTATCAGCAAAAGAAACCAATTGGAAGAAAGCATTGGTGAACTGGAGCAGAAGGAAACCCGTATGGTACTGGATGGAGGCGATCTGGATGAAATTCACGGTCAGTTGGTGGTGGAAGGAGACTCACTGATGAAAGCGATGAATCAGTATGTAAAAACGTTCATCTCCGATAATTATGAAAATGTGCTGGGACCCAGTGTGTTTATGATGCTCTGCAGCTCTTTGCCTTATCCGATTATGACTCCGCAAATTGATGATATAATCAAGGATGCTCCTTATTCTTTTAAAGATAATAAGCTGGTTAGAGAATTCCTGTCTAAAGCAAGAGAAAACATGAAGTTGATAGAAGAACATCAACGATTGGAACAAAATGCTTCAACAAATAAGTAATACTTGAGTTTTTTGTGTATTTTTGCACAAAACTCAAGTAAAGTGAAAACGACTACTGTTCCGGTATACGCCGCTTTCTTTTTTTATTTTAGTCTTATCGGTTTCTTGTCATAGAGATTCGGAGGCCCCTGATGTGGCATTCCGGAGGATCGAAATGTGCATGGAATCTCTTCCGGATACAGCTCTGTATCTATTAAAGTCAATACCTCATACTGAAAAACTACGTGGAAAGTTGCAGGCGGATTATGCACTTTTATTGACGCAGGCGATGGATCGGAACTATGTGAAGTTTACTTCTGACTCATTGATTGCACTGGCACTGAATTACTATACTGTAGAGCGTGGTGACTCCGCAACACGTGCTAAAGCACAGTATTATTATGGAAGAGTGTTGCGTGAACTGGGCAAAGATGAAGAGGCTTTGACATTCCTGTCTTCGGCAAAAGAAATGTTCGGGAATATTCAATGTTGTAAGATGTTTGCAATGGCTACTGATGAGATAGGGATGATTAACCGGAAAAAGAAATTGTATCAGGAGTCGTTGGAGAATTTTCGGGAGTCATATACAATCTATGAAGAGTTGAAAGATTCTTTGAGTCTTGTCAGAGCCGGGCAAAATATAGGCCGGGCTTATTTGTTTCAGAATAAATGGGATAGCTGTTATTTCTATTATATTAATGCTTTAGCACTAGCCAGGGAAAAGCAATATTCGTCTGAAGTTTCCATTTTACATGAGTTGGGGATACTGTGCCGTTCTATGGGAGAACTGAAAAAGTCAGAACGCTATTTTCTTGCTGCTTATGAAAAAGAAACGGATGAAGAAAGGAAATACGTGGAGTGTATGTCTCTCGGTTATTTGTATATACAGATGGGCGATGTAGAGAACGCCCGGAAATATTTTAAGATGAGTATCAATTCTTCTAAAGAATATACCCGTATTGACGCATATAACAATTTATACTTTCTGGAAAAAGATATTGATAATTTTGAGGAAGCGATTATCTACCATGAAAAAGCGGACTCTATCGTGAATGTATTGGATGAAGTCGATTCGCAGGAGCTGATAACAGAACTGCAAAAGCAGTACGAGAACGAGAAGCTCCGGAATGATAATTTACAACTGAAAGTGGACCGTACGGTTTTTATATTTTGCGGTACGGTTATTTTCCTGATTGTGGCCTTCTATATGTGTTATTACTACTATAAAAGTAAGAATCACAGGAAGAAGATTGCCGAAATCGAATCCCAGATTAGAGATAATGAAGAGGAGATAAAGCGATACCAGCAGGAGATGGAAGAAATTCAGGAGTTGAAAGATCAAGTACTGGAAGAGAACCGCATACTGGAAGAAAATCGAATGAAGGTAGGCGAGTTGAATGGAAAGATTGTTCTTTTGAGTATGCAGAACAAAACCTTATCGGGACTGTTGAAAGAACTGGGAGGAGAATTAACTGTCGGACCCTCTTCTGAACAGTACATATCCGCTTTTCGTCTGCTGCTTGCTATCAAAGAGGGAACCTTAAGAGGCAAATTGTCTAATGGAGAACGCTATAAATTGTTTAGCCTGTTTGATTTACTCTATTCTAATTACGTTACCCGGTTGCTTGACAAAACTCCTTTATTGACTAAACATGATCTTGAGATCTGTTGCTTTCTTAAATTTGGACTGACCAATGAAGAACTGGCACGTATTTTTCAGACCTCTTCCGATTCTGTCACTAAAGCAAAAGGGAGGCTGAAAGGTCGATTAGGCATTTCTCCACAAGAAGATTTGAATGTGTTTTTAAGGGACTTTTGATAAATAAAAAATGAATTGTCCGGGTCATTAATAGAACGATAGTCTGTATTTTATTGAAATGTAGGTGTTTACGGAAAATCAGGCGCGCTGATTTTGTCCGGGTGACTTTTTTTGTGTTTTCGGATGCATGCCGTACTTTTGACACAACAAAAACCAAATAGCTATATGAAAAATCCTAATGAATTATCTGCCGCTTCTTCTTTGAGAGGTGACGAATTGCAGTTAATAGAACAAAAAGTCAGCATTGTTGTCGGAATAGCTAATTCTCGCACCAGGTTAAGGATAGGAGTTCTATTAAGTAAATATTCAGAGTATCAGGTGGATTATATATCCTCCGAGAGTGAAATCGGTAAACTGATTGAAGAAGCCGACTTGATTATTGGTGCGGGAATTACCGCTTACGAAGGGGTATTGCGCCGAAAGCCGGTGATTGTAGTGGGGGGATTATGGCTTGGGAGGTCTGGTTACTCCGGATACATTCCGCAAGCATTATAACAATCGGTTTAGAGGGAAGATTAATGGCGTCAGAAATGAATCTTTCCCATTAGAGAATTTAGAAAAGGAAATTTATAAAAGTTTTAATTTGACTTTTCAAGAATTACAAATGATGTCAAACCAAACCATAACCTTGCAAAACATCTAAATATCTGAATTTCTTAATTTAATAGTTTGATGCATAAAACTGGTTAGGAATATGGGGGTGCGTGAGCATCCTCATATTTATATAAATATTATGTACTGATTATCGGTCTTGATCTTCGTTTTTCACCATTCCCTTGTATTGTTCCGGCAGGGCACTTTCAACCGCAGCGTAGGCTTCTGCCATGGTTGCCTTGATATTTTCCATTCCTTTCCCTTTGGGAGGAATAGGCTCATGAATAGTCAGAATCATGCGATGACGGTGTATCCATTTGCCTGTGCGTGGCAGAATTTCGAACGAGCCGTCAATGGTGACGGGTACAACCGCCAGCTGTAAATCATCCGCCAACTGGAAGGCTCCTTTCTTAAAGTATCCCATGTGTCCTGTAAATGTACGCGCTCCTTCAGGAAAGACAACGAGAGAAACCCCATCTTTCAATGAGTCTTTTGCCTGCCGGATTGTTTCCAATACTTTTTTAGGGCCGGATCTGTCTACAAAGATATGTCCTGCACTTTCACAGGCTTTTCCTACAAACGGCAGTTTACGCAGGCTTTTTTTCATCATCCACTTAAAGTTTCTTCCGATGAAGCCATAAATAAGGAAAATATCGAATGAACCCTGATGATTAGGTACGAAAATATAGGACGTTTTGTCATGCAACTTTTCACGTCCCTCAATCTTCACGGGAATCAACAGAAACAGACAAATTAATTGTGACCAAATCTTCCCCGGATAATATCCCCAGATGTGGGCTCCTCCCAAGAGAGAACCTACAATAGTGACGATTGCCGTGAGGATGGTCAACACTAATAAAATAGGCAAAGCGATGCAAATCTGATAAATATAATACAGTATCTTCATAGGGTTGGATTTTTATCCTGCAAATATACATGATTATTGGTAAAAAAGAGGGGCAGATGTGATATAATCTTTTCGATTGTGTTATTTTTGCCTCTTGTTATTAGAGATAGTTACAAAATTATGATACGTATATTGCATACTGCCGACTGGCATCTAGGACAAACCTTTTTTGGTTATGATCGCACGGAAGAACATAAAGTATTCCTGAATTGGCTGGCAGAAGAAATTCGTCAGAAAGAGATTGATGCATTGATTATAGCCGGAGATGTTTTTGATGTTTCCAACCCTTCCGCTGCATCCCAAAGCATGTATTATCAGTTTATTTATCGGGTGACAGCAGAGAATCCGTATTTGCAGATTGTCATTGTTGCCGGCAACCATGATTCGGCAGCACGCCTGGAAGCTCCTTTGCCTCTGTTGCAAGCTATGCGGACGGAAGTCAGAGGGGTAGTTCGCAAGCTCGAAGGCGGAGAGATCGATTATGACCATCTGACTGTAGAACTGAAGAACCGGCAAGGGGAAGTAGAATTGCTTTGCATGGCAGTTCCTTTTCTGCGTCAGGGAGATTATCCGGCCGTGCAAACGGAAGGTAATCCGTATGCGGAAGGAGTTCGCGAACTTTATGCACAACTTTTGCAAAGATTATGGAAGCGAAGGACGGAGAATCAGGCGATTCTTGCCATCGGTCATTTGCAGGCCACAGGATCGGAGATTGCAGAGAAGGATTATAGCGAGCGTACCGTGATTGGCGGGTTGGAGTGTGTATCTCCGGAAGCTTTTTCCGAACAGATAGCTTATACGGCATTAGGACATATACATAAAGCGCAACGAGTGTCCGGAAGAGAGAATGTGAGATATGCCGGAAGCCCCATTCCGATGTCTTTTGCCGAGAAACATTATCATCATGGAGTCGTGATGGTGACTTTCGACGGAGGCTGTGCGGTGGATATTGAACGGTTGGAATGCCCGAAATTAATACCTTTGGTGAGTGTGCCGAATGGAGAACCCGTCTCACCGGAAGCTATCTTGAAAGCCTTGAAGGAACTACCCGAGACAGAAGCCGTAGCCCCATATCTGGAAGTAAAGGTATTGTTGGAGGAACCGGAACCCATGCTTCGACAGGAGATTGAAGAGGCACTGGCAGATAAAAACTATCGGTTGGCGCGTATTGTTTCTACCTATCACACTGATATCGGAAATACGGTGAAAGAAAATGAAAACTGGAAGAGGGGGTTGCAGGAGATGTCTCCCTTACAGATTGCACAGTCTGCCTTTGAGAAGATTTATCAGGTGGAAATGCCTGTAGAACTGACAGGTTTGTTTGAAGAGGCCTATTTGGCTGCTACCCGTAAAGAAGAGGAGGAAGAAGAATGAAAATACTAGCTATACGATTGAAGAATCTGACCTCGATAGAAGGGACGGTAGAAGTGGATTTTATGGCAGAACCATTACATTCTGCAGGTATATTTGCCATTTCAGGACCTACCGGTGCAGGTAAGTCTACTTTATTAGATGCCTTATGTCTGGCATTGTATGATAAGGCTCCCCGCTTCGCTACTTCAGTGGAAAATGTGAACCTGGCAGATGTGGGAGATAATCAGATTAATCAGTCTGATGTTAGAAATTTGTTGCGCCGGGGGACAAGTGATGGTTATGCGGAAGTAGATTTTTTAGGTATTGACGGACGGCGTTACCGTTCTCGTTGGTCGGTGAGGCGGACAAGAAACAAGATAAACGGTTCTTTGCAGCCACAAACGCTGGAAGTGAAAGAATTGGATACGGAGAAAGAATTTCAAGGTACCAAGAAAGAGTTGTTGATTCAGTTGGTGGAGTTGGTTGGCCTGACGTATGAACAGTTTACCCGTACAGTATTATTGGCACAAAATGATTTTGCTACATTTCTGAAATCAAAAGGGGCGGCGAAAGCAGAATTACTGGAGAAGTTGACAGGAACCGGTGTTTATTCCCGGATTTCTCAAGAGGTTTATGCCCGGAATAAGGCGGCACAAGAAGAGGTGACCTTGATTCAGAATCGAATGAATGTGATCGAACTGATGCCGGAAGAAGAGCTGCTTGCTCTGCAAAAAGAGAAAGAACTATCGACTGAAAAGCGTGCAGTAGGGATTAAACTGCTGGCAGAACAGAATGAACAACTGAATGTGGTTCGTTCATTAAAAATACAGGAAGAACTTTGGAAGAAAAAGCTGCAGGAAGAACAGGAGGAACAGGCCAGGGAGAAAGTACTGCAGGGTGCATTAGCTTCCCAAGAGGAAGGATTGGTGCATTTTAAGGCACAATGGGAGGCCATACAGCCGGACTTGAAGAAAGCACGTCAATTGGATGTACAGATACAATCACAGCAAAGCAGTTATACACAGTCGCAGCAGATTTTACAGGCGGCTAATAGGCAGGTGGCGGAGCAGGAACAAAAAATGCGGGTGGCTGCGGAACAATTACAGGTGTCTTATTCTTCTCTGAACCGCTTATTAAGCCATGTAGGGATAGAAGAAGCACTGCAACTTGAACAGGTGGAAGAGATTCTACGGCAAGAAGAAAGCAAACTGGCTGCCGCTACAAGTACGAATGAGGAACGTTTATTGCGCTTAAATTCTTTCGGATATCCGTTATTGGCCGAAGAACAGGTGAAGTTGCAAAAAGAGTTGACTCGTCAGCAGAATATCCGGCAATTAACAGAAACGCAGACGAAAGCAAAGACGGAAATAGAAAGGCTGGAGAAAGAAGTGGCCGATTGTCTGAAACAATTGACGGAGCAAGAAACCGCATTGAAAGTTACTCAACGTCTTTACGAAAATGCACGTATGGCAGTGGGAAAAGATGTAAAAGCATTGCGCCGACAATTACAGCAAGGGGAGGCTTGTCCGGTTTGCGGAAGCACAGCGCATCCTTATCATCAGGGGCAGGAGGTGGTAGATACTCTTTTCCGGAGTATAGAGCAGGAGTATAATGCAGCAGCAGCCAACTGTCAGCAGATGAATAACCGGAGCATTGCCCTGCAACGTGATTTGGCACATCAAAAAACGGTGGACGGACAAATCGGAGAACAGTTGGCAACATTATATAAAGCAGGGATTGAAGCCGGAAACGAAGAGCAGATACAACATCGTTTGGCGGAACTGGCAGAACGTATTTTGGAATATCGCAATCTTTACGCAGAATGGCAGCGCGGCGATGAAGAAATTAAAAAGATGCGTGCACATTGTGAAGCCCTCCGTGAGAATGTTTCTCTCTGTCGTTTGGCTATGCAGAAAGTATCGTCAGCCAAAGAACAGCTGGTAATTTTACAGAATGCTGCTTCGGCCGAGCTAAAGAGATTTGAAGTGATAGAAAAAGCGCTGAATGTGCTTCGTCAGGAACGTTCGCAGCTATTGAAAGGAAAAAGTGCGGATGAAGCGGAAGCTGTCGTAGCAAAAAGAGAGAAAGAGCTGAATCTCGCTTTGGAGAAAGCGCGTAAAGAAGTAGAGGCGGTACACAACCGGCTCTCCGGTTTGCAAGGAGAGATGAAGCAAATTGCACTGGCTATAGGAGAGTTGCAGGAACAGTATAAAAAGATAGAGTCTCCCGAACTGCTTCCCGAAATAATAAAGAAGCAACAAGAAGAAAATATGAATGTCGAACGTGCCCTTTCTACCATGGAAGCCCGCCTGCTACAACAAGCAAAGAATAAACTGACTGTGGAACAGATTGCGAAGGAACTGGCAGAGAAACAGACGGTTGCCGAACGTTGGGCAAAATTGAATAAACTGATTGGCAGTGCGGATGGGGCGAAATTTAAAGTGATTGCTCAAAGTTACACTTTGAATTTGCTGCTGCTTCCATGCCAATAAACATTTATCTTATCTCTCTAAACGTTATAAGCTACAACAGGTGCCCGATACGTTGGCACTTCAGGTAATAGATTGCGATATGTGTGATGAAATACGGACTGTATACTCTCTTTCCGGAGGTGAATCGTTCCTGATTTCTTTGGCACTAGCTTTAGGTTTGTCTTCCTTGTCAAGTAATAATCTGAAAGTTGAATCTCTTTTTTATTGACGAAGGTTTCGGCTCTTTGGATGCGGAAAGTTTGCGTACAGCCATGGAAGCATTGGAGCAATTACAGATGCAGGGACGGAAAATAGGAGTCATCTCTCATGTGCAGGAGATGAGTGAACGGATTTCTGTTCAGGTGCAGGTACATAAAAAAGTGAATGGAAAAAGTGTGCTTACCGTGGTGGGGTAAGCACACTCCTTAGCCTACTGTATATGAATTATTCAGCTTAGATTCTTTTACATTAATTCGTTCAGTTCGCTTAAATTCTTCTTGATTTCGTGGATACGATTTAAGAACTTCTTGCGGTAAATCCATAAGATCAGGCCCAGTCCTCCACCCCATAACAGGATGAAGAAAACTATCATACCCATTCCATATTGCCACACTTGCCAGTAGATAAATGAAAGTATAGCCAGGACTAGGAGGAAGGCGATAGCAATCAATCGTTCCCTGATGGTCCATCGATGGATACGGTTCACGCGGCTGATTACTTCTACCAAAGGCATCTCGTCTATTTGTGTCCGTTGGAGGAAACGGGTGGTGACGATATCCCAGCAAAGAGCAGGAATCCATGCGAAAATGATAATGATATAGATCGGGTTCAATCTGTTGTGCAACAGTACCTCCGCTAAAAATAAGATCAGTATCGGCGGAGAAATCAGAATAAGCTTGATGTTCAGGCTGGCAATGGCGTGGATACCTTTGTCCGCATGCCTTATCAGCTTTTCAAGCTCTTCTTCTTTAATGAACTTTTTGTCTTTCAAGTGTTCATCCAGGGCATTCCAAGATTTTTTCAGTTCTTCCAGTTCCATATATCTTATTCCTCCTTTTTCATTCTTTTAAGTTTGTCTTTGATACGACTTAGTTTGGTCGCTACATTGGTAACCGTCAGTCCGGTGATTTCTGCTATTTCCTCGTAACTTTTGTCTTCGAGATAAAGCAGGATAATTGATTTGTCGAGCTGTCCCAGTTGGTTGATCATCTGATAGAGCTGTTTCAGCATTTCGTTGATCGGGTCGTGTGCTTCTATGGCCCAGTCGGTATCTTTGGTGAGGCTGACTATTTCCGGCACATTCTTTTCTTTACGATAGAAGCTGATACAGGTGTTGAGGGCAATACGGTAAATCCAGGTGGAAACCTTACATTCTTTTCTGAATTTGGGATAGGCTTTCCAAAGGTTCAATACCACATCCTGATACAGATCATTGAGAGGAGCATTGGGATTGGCATACAGATAGCATACCTTATAGATCACTCGTTCATATTCGCGGATCACCGACAAAAACTCTTGCTCAATAGGGGCGCTGACCTCTGTTGTTTGTTCTCTCATGGAGTCTATGATTACTTTTCTGGTTAGTTAGTCGTGAGAAAAGGAGAAAAATCACAGGAGAATAAAGGCTATTGAAGATTGGCTGCCAGAAACTTACACATTTCTTCGATGCTTTTTCCCCGGCGGCGGGCATAATCTTCGAGTTGGTCTTGTCCAATCTTTCCGACGGAGAAGTATTCGGAAGCAGGATGCGCGAACATAAGTCCGCAAACAGAAGCGTGCGGGTACATAGCTCCGTTTTCGGTTAGTGAGATGCCTATCTGCTTCATATCCAATAGTTCATCCAACAGGAAGTTGACAGATTGATCCGGTAAGGACGGGTAGCCGACAGCAGGTCGGATGCCTTGATATTTCTCGACCAGTAAATCCGCTATGCCTAAATTCTCGTCTTTGGCATATCCCCATGCTTCTTTGCGTACATATTCATGCATCTTTTCTGTTGCTGCTTCTGCCAGTCGGTCGGAGAGAGTTTGGACAAGCAGGTGTTTATAAGGATCCTGTTCGTACAATCCTTCCATGTCCGCATCAATGGAAGAAGCAAAAGCACCGATGGTATCCGGGATGCCGGACGAAACCGGACGGATAAAGTCGCTTAGACAAAGAAAAGGACTACCATCTCTTTTCGGCGTTTGTTGGCGCAGTAAAGGAAAAGTGATGAACCGGTCTTTTTCTTTCTCAATAATCAGGTTATCCCCGTCAGAGTTTGCCTTGCAAAGCTTGAAGATGGTCTTTACTTCATAATCCCGGTCAAGCAGATCGAGCATCCGATTGGCTTCTTTGAATAGCTGCATTGCTTCGGAAGCTTTATTACGCTCTTCTTCCGGGAAAGTTGTCAGCCACGAAGCACGGCAGGCATCACATCCGTGAATGTTGGCGATGGCTGCAAAACGCGGTTGGAAACCCCATGCGTGGAAAAAGTAAATCCAGTTGATGTAGGGAGTGACTGTATGTATTTTATAAGATAAAATCATAAATTATGCAATTAAATAGGAGTTTAATGGCGGTAACGTAGTGCCAGGCAAGATTTCCTTCAGGATATTGATGTTCTTAGGCACGGATTACACGGATTACGCTGTTGTTTTATATAGTCATATTTCTAAAAACCGTGAAATAAATCCGTGTAATCCGTGCCTGAAATATTATTTATCGCTCAAAGAACAATTCCTGTCCGCGATAAGTCTCGTCTATTTCTCCGTTGTTATATAACAGATGTCCGTTTACAAATGTTTTCTCTACTTTCCAGTCGAATGTGTGTCCCTCTAATGGACTCCATTTGCATTTGCTTAGAATACAATCGGTTGTTACCGTCCATTCGCTTCCGGGACGGACTAATACCAAGTCAGCCTGATAGCCTTTGCGAATGAATCCTCTGTTTGGTATCTCATACATCTGCGCAGGAGCATGAGCCATCTTTTCTACTACTTTTTCGATAGTAAACACTCCTTTTTCTGTCAACTCCAACATGCTGACGAGTGAGAACTGAATCATTGGCATTCCGGACATTGCTTTTAAGGCACCGCCTTCTTTTTCGCTAAGTAAGTGTGGGGCATGATCTGTGGCAATGGCATCAATCAAACCGCTATTGACAGCCTCTTGCAAAGCTTTCCGGTCTTGCGCTGTCTTAATGGCAGGGTTGCATTTGATGCGGGCACCCAGTGTCTGATAGTCCTCTTCCGTAAAGAGCAGATGAGAAACACAGGCTTCTGCCGTGATCTTTTTTGTACCAAAGGTACATTAGAAAACAGGCTCAACTCTTTAGCTGTGGAAATATGCATGATGTGCAGGCGGGCGTTTGTCTCACGTGCCAACTGCACTGCCAGTTCGGATGAACGATAGCAAGCCTCTTCCGAACGAAGGAGCGGATGAAGAGCCAAAGGTACATCGTCTCCGTATTCTTTCTTATATTTATCCGTATTTTCTTTGATAATTCCCTGATCTTCGCAATGAGCAGCGATGAGCAGATCAGTTCCACCGAATATATTACGCAGACTGGCCATCCGGTCTACCAGCATATTGCCGGTGCTTGACCCCATAAATAGCTTCACTCCACAAACCCGGTGTTTATCCAGTTGTGCAAACTGGGTATAGTTATTATTCGTTGCTCCGAAATAGCAGGAATAGTTGACAGCCGACTTTTCACCCAACAGTATAAATTTTTCTTCCAAAGCCTCCAATGTAGTAGTTTGCGGATTGGTATTGGGCATATCCATGATAGAGGTGACACCTCCTGCTGCCGCAGCACGACTTTCTGTGGTGATATCTGCCTTATGAGTCAGTCCGGGATCGCGGAAATGCACATGTTCGTCGATGGCACCCGGCAAAAGATAACATCCGGTTGCGTCTATTATCTCGTCATAGGGGGCAGTTGCGTTTTCTTCATCGACCCATATTTCGGCTATCTTTTTCATTCTCGATTACTACTGAACCCAGAACTTTTCTTCCTTCGTTGACAATAACGGCATTTTGAATCAGTGTACGTTTCATTTCTTTTGTGGGAATTTATGGAACCAACTATTTACTTTTAATTTTATCACACCAAATATGGCTTCTCCAAAGATGCTGCTATTCATTTTAGAAGTCCCTAATTCACGATTAATGAAGATAACGGGAACTTCGATGATTTTGAAACCACACTTGGATGCAGTGAATTTCATTTCAATCTGAAAGGCATATCCTTTAAAACGAATATGATCTAAATCGATCGTTTCCAATACCTGACGGCGGTAGCAAACAAATCCGGCAGTGGTGTCATGTACAGGTATTCCGGTGATAAACCGCACATATTTAGAGGCGAAGTATGACATCAATACCCGTCCCATCGGCCAATTCACTACATTCACTCCGCTGACATAACGGGAACCGATAGATACATCTCCTCCTTGTTCCGAACAAGCCTGATACAAACGGGGTAAATCATTCGGATTATGACTGAAGTCTGCATCCATTTCAAAAATATACTCGTATGCGTGCTCTAGTGCCCATTTAAATCCGGTAATGTAGGCAGTGCCCAGTCCCAGTTTTCCTTTACGTTCAATCATAAAAAGCCGTTCGGGAAATTCTTGTTGCAGTTTTCTTACGATGGCTGCCGTCCCGTCCGGAGAGCCGTCTTCTATGACCAGAATATGGAATACTTGGGGAAGGCCGAAAACGGCACGGATGATATTTTCTATGTTCTCCCGTTCATTATAGGTGGGGATAATTACAATGCTATCCGATGTCTGCATATAGATACTATAAAATTTAGAAACAAAAGTAGTTCTTTTCCTTTAGTTATAGCTGAACTAAGGAAAATTTAACGTGTTTCATACCCCCATTCGGAATAAGACGGCATGTTGTCGGAACTAAGCCCGCACCTCGCTTGGGGTAAGCCCACGCCTTAGCAGTGCTCATCCCACGGCTCACGGATGTTTAGCCCACGGTTTAACAGCACTCGCCCCACATCTAAGTAATGTCCGGCAGATACCTTATTATAATACTTCTGTTCTTTGGGTGTATACTCCCAATCTTTTTTGTAATTTTGCGGGGAAATTTTATAGGTATGACAATAACTGAGTTGCAACAACAATATGCTGCCCACCCCAATATGGCAGTAATGAAGCGCTTGTTGAAGGACACTTCCGTTCAGACTGTTTTTTGCGGAGGACTGTGTGCATCCGCCGCTTCTCTTTTTTCTTCTGTACTGGTGCAAGAGGGTGGTTGCCCGTTTGTATTTATTTTAGGTGATCTTGAAGAAGCCGGATATTTCTATCATGACTTGACGCAGATATTAGGTACGGAAAGAGTATTGTTCTTTCCATCTTCATTCCGTCGCTCCATCAAGTATGGACAAAAAGATGCGGCCAATGAGATTTTGCGCACAGAAGTACTTAGCCGCTTGCAAAAGGGGGAAGAGGGATTATGTATCGTTACGTATCCGGATGCATTGGCGGAGAAAGTGGTGTCGCGCAAGGAATTGAGTAATAAAACGCTGAAGCTGAATGTAGGAGAGAAAGTGGATACCACTTTCATCACCGATGTGTTGCATAGTTATGGTTTTGAATATGTAGACTACGTATATGAACCGGGACAATATGCTGTTCGCGGTAGTATTATCGACGTTTTCTCTTTTGCTTCGGAATATCCTTATCGTATTGATTTCTTTGGTGATGAAGTGGAAAGTGTCCGTACCTTTGAAGTGGAGTCTCAATTATCCCGTGAGAAGAAAGATGGAGTGTCTATTGTTCCCGATTTGGCGGTGACAGGTGACGTAACGACTTCTTTTCTGGATTTCATCCCGAAAGAGACTACCTTGGCGATGCGCGATTTTCTTTGGTTGCGCGAACGAATCCAGGTAGTACACGATGAGGCGCTGACGCCACAGGCAATAGCCGTTCAGGAGGCCGAAGAGAATGGTGGCATTACATTGGAAGGGAAATTGATAGACGGTAGTGAGTTTACTGTACGGGCACTCGATTTCCGCCGGTTGGAATTTGGTAATAAACCGACCGGAACGCCCAATGTCAGTGTTACTTTCAATACATCTGCCCAGCCTATCTTTCATAAGAATTTCGATCTGGTAGCTTCTTCTTTCAAGGATTATCTGGAAAAAGGCTATTCGCTTTATATCTGTAGTGACAGCACGAAGCAAACAGATCGTATCAAAGCGATTTTTGAAGATCGGGGTGATAAGATTAATTTTACTCCCGTAGAACGTACTATTCACGAAGGTTTTGTAGATAACACACTGCAGCTCTGTATCTTCACAGACCATCAGTTGTTTGATCGTTTCCATAAATATAATCTGAAAAGTGATAAAGCCCGTTCGGGAAAAGTGGCACTATCCTTGAAAGAACTGAATCAGTTCACTCCGGGAGACTATGTGGTGCATACGGATCATGGTATCGGACGTTTTTCCGGTTTGGTACGTATTCCGAATGGTGATACTACGCAAGAGGTTTTGAAACTGGTGTTTCAAAATGAAGATGTGGTGTTCGTTTCTATTCATTCCCTGCATAAGGTTTCCAAATATAAAGGTAAAGAAGGAGAGGCTCCCCGCCTTAACAAATTAGGTACAGGTGCATGGGAGAAACTGAAAGAACGTACGAAGAGTAAAATCAAGGATATTGCCCGCGATTTGATTAAATTGTATTCGCAGCGTCGTCAGGAAAAAGGTTTCTCTTATAGTCCCGATAGTTTCTTGCAGCGTGAGTTGGAAGCATCCTTTATTTATGAAGATACACCGGATCAGAGCAAGGCGACGATTGATGTCAAGGCGGATATGGAAAGTGACCGTCCGATGGATCGTCTGGTCTGCGGAGATGTAGGATTTGGAAAAACCGAGGTAGCGGTCCGTGCGGCTTTCAAAGCCGTTGCCGATAATAAACAAGTAGCCGTTTTGGTTCCGACAACAGTGCTTGCTTACCAGCATTTTCAGACTTTCCGTGAGCGTCTGAAAGGGTTACCGTGCCGGGTGGAGTATTTAAGCCGCGCACGTACTGCCGCACAAACCAAAGCTGTATTGAAAGGATTGAAAGAGGGAGATGTCGGTATTCTGATAGGTACCCACCGTATCTTGGGAAAAGATGTCCAGTTTAAAGACTTGGGATTGTTGATTGTGGACGAAGAGCAGAAATTTGGAGTCTCTGTCAAAGAAAAGCTGCGTCAGTTGAAAGTAAATGTGGATACACTGACGATGACTGCTACTCCAATTCCCCGTACCCTTCAATTTTCATTGATGGGTGCACGCGACTTGAGTGTGATTTCTACTCCGCCACCCAACCGCTATCCGATTCAGACCGAAGTGCATACTTTTAATGAAGAAGTGATAACGGATGCCATCAATTTTGAGATGAGCCGCAACGGTCAAGTCTTCTTTGTCAATAACCGGATTGCGAACTTGCCGGAATTGAAAGCGATGATCGAACGTCATATCCCGGATTGCCGTGTAGCAATTGGACATGGACAGATGGAACCGACAGAGTTGGAGAAGATTATTCTGGATTTTGTCAACTACGACTATGATGTACTCTTGGCAACTACAATCATCGAAAGTGGTATTGATATTCCGAATGCCAACACTATCATTATCAATCAGGCGCAAAATTTTGGATTGAGTGATCTCCATCAGATGCGTGGACGGGTAGGACGTAGCAACAAGAAAGCTTTTTGTTATCTGCTGGCTCCTCCGTTGGGTAGTTTGACAGCCGAAGGAAGGCGACGTCTTCAAGCGATTGAAAACTTTAGTGATTTGGGAAGTGGTATTCATATTGCCATGCAGGATTTGGATATTCGTGGAGCCGGAAATCTACTTGGAGCCGAACAAAGCGGATTTGTTGCCGATTTGGGATATGAGACATATCAGAAAATTCTGACCGAAGCTGTCCATGAGTTGAAGACAGACGAGTTTGCAGAGTTGTATGCGGATGAAATCAAAGGCGAAGGACAAATTAGTGGAGAAGAGTTTGTAGACGAGTGTCAGGTAGAAAGCGACCTCGAACTATTATTGCCCGCCAACTACGTAACTGGCAGCAGCGAACGCATGTTGCTATATCGTGAACTGGATGGACTGACATTGGACAAAGATGTGGAAGCTTTCCGTGCTCGTCTGGAAGACCGCTTCGGACCGGTTCCCCGGGAAACGGAAGAACTACTCCGTATTGTGCCTCTACGCCGTCTCGCAGCCCGTTTGGGTGCAGAGAAAATCTTCCTGAAAGGTGGGCGGATGACCTTGTTCTTTGTTTCCAATCCGGATAGTCCGTTCTATCAAAGTAAGGCTTTTGGTAAAGTGATAGACTATATGATGAAATATACCCGTCGTTGTGATTTGCGTGAACAGAACGGCAGACGGAGTATGCTGATTAAGGATGTTACTAATGTGGAAACGGCAGTCAGTGTGTTGCAGGAGATTGTGGCTTTGCCGGTAAAGGAAGCATAAATGAGTTGAAGATGCTATTATTGGCAACAACTCATCACTATGTAGCTTTTATTTCTTTCTCTTATCTATATTATTTTTTCGATTGCCTAATGAGTTTTCGTTTGACTTAAGTTGAACTAACGCCCGACAATAATTGAACTATCGTTTGACTATAGTCAAACGAAAACTTACTAGGTAATCAAATATATATCAATTGGAGAGCGCTAACTTAAAAGTAGCCAATAGAATCATAAGTTATAATTGATTCATAATCATGCCTTATGCTTGATTTATAATTTATTTCATTCTATCTTTTTCCTTTCCCTCTTTCCATGTCCTTTCCTTTTCCGTATAACTTGTCTATCAAATCTGAACGTCCGATACGTCTCAACTCATTGATGATGTTTTTTCGTTCTTCCGGTTTATACCAGAAAAAGAACTGGCGTTGTGCAAGTTTCTCCCGTTGGGTTTTGGCACTGAAGATCGGTTCTAGCGTGTATGGATGGAATCCACTATACCAGGCTTCGGTAGCCACTGTCATCGGAGTAGGAGTGAAGTCCTGTACTTGTTCCAGGTGGAAGTCCAGACGTTTAGTGATAACGGCAAGCTCCGCCATATCTTCTTCGTTGCATCCGGGATGCGAAGAGATAAAATACGGAATCAGTTGCTGACGCAGATTCTCTTCCCGGTTGATACGGTCGAATATCTTCTTGAATGTTTCAAATTGCTCAAAAGAAGGTTTGCGCATTACGGATAATACCCGGTCACTGGTGTGTTCCGGAGCTACTTTTAACCGGCCACTCACATGATTGACTATTAATTCGCGGGTATACTCGGCAGTGCTACGGTTGATAGCTTCATCTTTGCTTTGATGAAGTAACAGGTCATAGCGTACACCGCTACCGATAAACGATTTTTTGATTCCGGGCAAGGCATCCACAGCATGGTAAATATCCAGTAGAGGGCGGTGATCGGTATTTAGATTCGGACAAACTTTCGGATGAATACATGACGGTCGTTTGCATTTCTTGCAAATAGCTTCATCTTTCCCTTTCATCTGATACATATTAGCGGAAGGACCTCCCAAATCACTTAAATATCCTTTGAAATCGGGTAACTGAATAACCTCTTTTACCTCTTTCAGTATAGACTCTTTGCTTCGGCTGACAATAAACTTTCCCTGATGGGCGGAAATGGTGCAGAATGCACAGCCACCAAAACATCCTCGGTGAATGTTGATGGAAAATTTAATCATATCGTATGCCGGAATCCGTTTCCCTTTGTATTTTGGATGAGGCAGGCGGGTATATGGTAGATCAAACGAATGATCGAGGTCTTTCTGGCTCATCGGAGGATAGGGAGGATTGACAACTACTATCTTATTTCCTACTGCTTGTGTGATTCGTGAAGCCGAATATTTATTGGATTCTTCTTCGATATGTCGGAAATTACTAGCCTGTTTCTTTTTATCTGCCAGACATTCTTCGTGTGAATAAAGTTGAAGGTCATCTTCCGCAGATGTCCATTCTGTTGCACGACAAAGATAGGCTGTTTGGGGTACAGAACCGATAATTGTTCTGAATTTGCTGCTTGTCAGTACAGGTTCTTCAGCGGTGAGCAGACTTTTCATATTCTTCACCAGGTCTACAAGAGGCTTTTCCCCCATTCCGTAAATGAGCAGATCTGCCCCGCTGTCGCACAAAATACTCTTTTGCACTTTGTCCTGCCAATAATCGTAATGACTCAACCGTCTTAAACTGGCTTCGATTCCTCCGATGACTACCGGAACATCCGGAAAGAGTTTCTTTAGTATCTGGCTATAAACCGTGGAAG
The DNA here is from genome assembly GCF_024793605.1 of Bacteroides sp. BFG-637. Classification (NCBI taxonomy): domain Bacteria; kingdom Pseudomonadati; phylum Bacteroidota; class Bacteroidia; order Bacteroidales; family Bacteroidaceae; genus Bacteroides; species Bacteroides sp. BFG-637. The sequence goes on from NZ_JANUPD010000002.1 coordinate 4,118,428, forward strand.
GATATTCCGGACGCATATCCGGTCGGCCGTCCGGAGTATAGGCGTCTTCGCTGCGTAGTCGTTTGTTGGCGGTATATTTATTAACCATCGAGTCCATGCATCCGCCGGAGATACCGAAGAATAGCCGTGGACGTCCCAACTTCCTGAAGTCACGCAGGTCGTCACGCCAGTTAGGTTGGGGAACGATGGCTATTTTCAAACCTTCCGCTTCGAGAATGCGTCCGATAACGGCAGCACCAAAAGAAGGATGATCCACATATGCATCAGCACTGAATAGAATGACATCCAATTCATTCCATCCTCGAAGTTCTACTTCTTTCTTAGTAGTGGGTAACCAGTCGGTCAATCGATATTCTTTCATGCCGCAAAGATACGTATAATAAAAAAACATCCCAATGATTTTTTTATTCATTGAGATGTTTCACTTCGTTCATTAGGATGTTTTCTTTCAATTATTAGGATATTTTTTTAACTTCCCGTTGATTGTGAACTGTAATGTCATTTGTTCACCGTCATAGATTTCACGGAAACCAATACCTTGCTCGGACAGATATTCCTTTAGATCCTGAAACGCATCGGCATGGTTCATGATAATCTCTATCGTTTCACCCGGAGAGGCAGTGCACATCGCTTTTATTGCAGGAATCAGCGGACTGTATGCTGTTATTCCGCAGGTATCTACCGTAATCATTATTCCTCCTCTTCTTCCGCTTCCGGACTGGAGAGCCAGGTAAGATAGAGCTTGATGAGCTGTTGCAAGCCGAATGCCTTCATATTATTGTGATAAATCACGTCGATACAAAGGTCCAGCAAGTCTTTGCTATCTTCCTCCTGGCTGGCGATAAGGGAACGGACATTAAGTTTCAACTTATCCAAAACTGCTTCATCTACAATACCGGTACTGTCGATAAGATGACGGAACAGAGCATATTTTTCAATCGTTCTCAAATTTTCATTAGATACTTCTATGCTGCGTGTACCGCTGGGATTTGCTTGTATAGTATACATTGTTTTTTAGTTTTAAAGGTTATTATAGTAGCAAAGATAGAATTTAAAATGAAAAACGGATTAAAAAAAAGGATATTTTTTATTTTTGAGTAAAGAATCCCAGGATGCCTGCCATAATGGTTGCCCGGTCCGCTTCGGACTGGATGCTTTCAAAAGGAAAGCCCAATACAAAAGTACGGTAGTTTCCTTTGTAGGCAATACCTGCACTCTGATTGCCGGGTGCATACGTAAATACGGGGAAGGCAGTATCTACGGGAACAATACAATCCACAGCAGGCACAGCATAGCTGCTTTCATTAGGCAGACGTGGGATTGTAATAGTACGGCCCAATCCTTTAATCTGATTCGAACTCTTATCCGTCAGGCTACCTTGATAACCATACTTCAGTATCTTCTCCGTAAATTCCCGGTTTCCTTGTGTTCCACTCATATCACTTCCTACATAAGCACCGCTGACAAACAGGTTACCTCCCGCTTGGCAATAGCTGGTCATAATCCGTTGCATAGCCGAAGAGAATGTCTTGTAATACGCTTTACTTGCAGGATCTTCTTTTTCCAGTCCCAAAATATAATCTACCACCGGATAATCTTCTAACGTAACTAATCCGTTCTCTACCGCTTCGTCGCTGCATGATACGAAGCTATATTTTCCGGCTGCCTGAATCGCTTTTCCGTGAATAAAAGGATAGTCGAACGTGTTTCCTGCAATTTTCATTCCTTCTAATTCGCTTCCACTATGCCCCAGACTTCCTTTTCCTTCTTTACCGGCTTGTGTACGGTCGAAACTGGTTTGTGCTCCGCAAAATGAAATATTCGATATATACGGAACGCCGGGATCTTGCATTAGATCGAATCCGGCTTTTTCAGAAGTGTTAACGACCGCCGGACCGCTGATTCTGTCAAAGCCATTGATGATGATTACTTTTCCCTGTTCACGTTTGGCTTTATAAGCGGAGAGGATTTCAGAAGGAAAACTTTCCCCGCCCCGGTTTACAGCAGTTACCTTGAATGAATAAACGAGTCCCGGTTCTATCTTAACGGTATGGGACGTTTTGCTGACTAAAGTGCCATTGTCAAAACCTCCATAACCGATGCGGGTATATACAATGTATTCCCGTGGTCGTGCAGTCGGTTCTTGCGGATCGTCTTCGCCTTTCCATGAAAGTTCTAATGTATTCTTTTTCTTTCCGAATTGAATGGCGAAATTGCTCACAGGCAGAGGCTGAACGATGTATTCTTTATCATGCTGGCTGGTAATGAATTGCAAAATTCCTTTGTAGATGGCACGTCCCACTGTAAATTTAAAGTTCGGATCATGTCCTAACTGCATATCTGCGAAGTTCTGGTGGGAGAGTAGTTCAATAATTGTAGAAGGCGTAGCCGGAAGACGTGTTTCACTATAATTCCGGTTCCACATGCTGCGGCGTGTCCACGGCAAGCTATAGCTTGAATAAATATCTTTCTGAATCTGTGTCAGCAGAATGTCTGCCAGATCACGTGAGGCATACCGGTCTGTTCCTGCATTCAGTTTGCCATTATTGAAATCGGTGGTGTAAATGCCGAGTGATCCGATCAGTTCGTCTGTTTTGCTGCATCCGGCGTCACTGTGCAATGCCATCGTCATTTCCAAAGGTACGCCCAGACCCGACTGTTGTGGGTTATAGACGGAACTGCCCGATAAATAATTGATAACGTTAGAGCGTGTGTTGATATCGTCTATATAGTCGTTTTCACCTTTTCGTCCGGCATATACTTCGTATGGCATTCCCGCCCATTGAGCAGAGTAGCGTGCTCCTTCCAAGTAACGCGGTAGCCCACTGATTCTTCCTCCACGGGCAATGTTACCCATTCCTCCTCCAAAACGTACTGCATCGGCACATACAACTCCATGTTCGCTGCTCTCGTTGCTAAGAACCACCATGCCGTAGTCGTTGTTCCCTTTGTCGAATTCAAAAGTGCCGAGATAAACCCATGTGCCTCCACCTATCTTTTGATTTACTTTAAATTCGGTAACTCCACCGTTATGGAATACCAGATATTTGGCGTCGCTTACACTGTTGGGCAATGTCTGGTAGGAAACATAAACTGCATACTTGCCTGTTACCGGTAGAGTAGGCACCCATTCGGCAAATACCTGGTCTTTATTCTTCTTTTTCTTTTTCTCTGTTGGAATAAAACGACAGGTCCCGTCAGTGAAAGGATTTTCTTCCTCTTTATAGATTGTTTTCTTTTGAGCAAATCCTCTTACCGGAGCATTTGTCCAATTAGTCTTTTTACCACCCACTTCCAAATAAAGAGAAGCGCTGGGAGTATCATTATCTACGATGATTTCATTCTTTTGTGTATCCCGTTCGCGGGGAGTGTAAACAATCGCTCCTGCATTTTCCAGCATTGGAATCACATAAGGAAGGACAAAAGATTGAGTGAACATATCTTCTGTGGTGCAGAACAATCGGGGGCGTTGCCATCCCCATTCGTTTTTGTCATTTTTGAAATAGTTGCCGTGGCTTTGCCAGATTGCAATGTGGCGATCTTGTAGTCCGCGTGAGATTTCATTGGGACGTGAAGTGTTTTTCACCCAGGGAGCTCCTTTATAATCTACATTTAAGGATAACCGTCCTTTATCCTTTTTCTTGTTCCGGTAGAAATTAGGTACCAAATCCTCAATAGGTTTCCCATCCGCATAAATGGTGAGCTGGTAATAATGAACGGGACCCGGAAGCAACTCTTTTACTTGATTATAAATATTTTCTACAGTTTCCGGTCGGAAAGGCTGATAGGCGAAGCTCTCCGATGCATAGATTGCAATCGTCTTACGGTCGTAATTAATATCGAAGCTATTCAGTTTAGGAGTGCTGATTTTGGCTGTTGCGGTATATTGGTTGAAGTAATCCGTCAGCCGCTCTTTTACATTTCTTTCAATGTCTTGAGCGAAAAGGTAGTTTGCGCCTATAATGAGGCATAGAAGAAACACTATTATCTTTTTCATCATTCAATGCTTTTATTTTCATTTTCACCACAGAGGAAAGGAGGACACAGAGGTTAAATCTATGAAGCGATATAGCGATATAAAATGGTTGTTCATAATAACTCTGTGTCCTCCTTTCCTCTGTGGTGAATTCTCCCGCAAAAATAAACAAAAAAGAGCGAGAAGTATCGAAACTTCCCACTCTTCTTTCATTGTTTTATATTCTCTTAATTAAGAATGATTACTCTTATAATGGAACATATTCTACAAATGCTTCCATTGCTTCGTAAGAAGCCAGTCCCAACTGATCGTACAAAGTAGCTGTACCACGGTTACGATCTTCGCTACGTTGCCAGAACAAACGTTCGTCGTTACCCAGGAACGGAGCACTTTCCATTTGCGACTGATGTTTCAGGATAGAGTTACGTTTTGCACGAAGTTCTTCCGGACTGATAGGCACTGCCATTTCAATATTCTCGATTTCCCATTCAGCCCACGCACCACGGTACATCCAGATACGACAGTCTTTCAGCCATTTGGCACCTTCTTCTTTTTCAAGATCGACAGCAGCAAATACAGCGTCTGTACATACACGGTGAGTTCCATGTGGGTCGGCTAGGTCACCTGCAACGAAAATTTGGTGAGGTTTTATTTCACGGAGCAAGTTGCGTACAATTTCTACGTCTGCTTCACTGATCGGGTTTTTCTGAATCTTACCTGTTTCATAGAAGGGCAGATCAAGGAAATGGCAACGTTCCAACGGTATATTATTATAAGTACAAGCCGTACGGGCTTCACCACGACGAATCAGACCTTTGATAGTCAGAATATCACGGCTGTCCATATCACCGTCTTTCTTCTCTTTCAAGAAATTGCGTATTTCTGTATATTTTTCATTGATAACCAAGTCTTCACTGTTATTGAAGAGTTGGTTGAATCCATTGATGAAATGCATGAAACGAACTACTTCCTCGTCACCTACAGCGATATTACCGGAAGTTTCGTAAGCTACGTGTACTTCGTGTTTCTGCTCTACCAAACGGCGAAGTGTACCACCCATGGAAATAACATCATCATCCGGATGCGGAGAGAAGATGATTACACGTTTCGGATATGGTTTTGCGCGTTCCGGACGATAGGTATCATCAGCATTGGGCTTGCCACCCGGCCATCCGGTAATGGTGTGCTGCAAATCATTGAAAATTTTGATATTTACATTGTATGCAGAACCATAAAGTGCCAGAAGCTCACTTAACCCGTTTTCGTTATAATCTTTATTGGTCAATTTCAGAATCGGTTTGCCGGTCAGCTGACACAGCCAAACAATAGCGCTACGGATTAACTTATCGTTCCATTCGCAGGAAGTGACTAACCAAGGACGTTGGATACGTGTTAAGTTCATGGCTGCCGAAAGATCGAGAGCTACATGCGCATTGTTGTGAGTTTGCAGGTAAGAAGCAGGAATTGTGTCAGTGATCGCACCTTCCACACATTCTTTAATCATAGCTGCTTTATTCTCACCCCAGGCAAGCAGATACACTTTCTTTGCACCAAGAATAGTGGCTACTCCCATTGTAATAGAACTGATCGGAGTATTATCCAACGTTCCGAAAATCTTGGATGCCTCATTGCGTGATGCGTTATCCAACAAAATCAGACGAGTGGTAGAGTTCAGTCGGGAACCCGGTTCGTTGAACGCAATGTTACCTACACGACCGATACCTAACAAAGCAATATCAATACCTCCGAAGCTTTCAATGCGTTGTTCATACAGGCGGCAATATTCAAAGATAGTATCTTTGGCAATGCTTCCATCGGGAGTGAATATATTCTGCTTGTCAATGTCGATGTGGTCCAGCAACATACTCTTCAAAGCGTTGAAGTTGCTGTTGATTGCATCGGGAGACAACGGATAATACTCATACATATTAAATACGATCACATTGCGGAAGCTAAGTCCCTCTTCCTTATGCATGCGGATAAGTTCGGTATATACGTGGCTGGGTGAGTCACCTCCGGGAAGTGCCAATACACAGAAACGTCCTGCCTTTTGTTTTTCGCGGATGGTTTGTGCTATTTCGCGCGCAATATAGTTAGCACCTTCTTCTACGGATTCGTAGATGTCCGTAGGGATTTTCTCGAGTCTTGTCAAGACTGATTTTTCAAATGCATTCTCCGGTCTGTAGTATCTGGGGGAGACCCGGTGGAGACTGATTTGAGAACTAAGATTTGTTTTCATAAAGTTGTTAATTAAGTTATGTAAGATTAGCGTCCTTACGACTGTATTTTCACGACAAAGATACAAAAGAAGTCTATATAATTAACTACCGAGTTATAGGTATTGTTGCTGCAATAATCTGTTTTTAACATTTGTTGTTTTGCCAATGTTACAGATGGAATTCGTCTGCATCTTTCCATACCGGGAATTTCTCTCTGAATTGGTTAAGAGTATTCAGATTAAGGCTCACAGTAGCTATTCCTTCCTTTTCATCTGGAAATGAGCCTATTTCTTCTCCGAAAGCAGAATAAACTCTGCTTCCTCCATTATATGTAAGCTGATATCCGTCTATGCCTACCCTGTTGACACCGCATACATAGCATTGATTTTCCAAGGCACGTGCCCGGAGTAGAGTGTCCCAAACCAGACGGCGGGGGATAGGCCAGTTGGCTACATATATTAAAAGGTCGTACTCGTTGTTTACGTTCCGGCTCCATACAGGAAAACGGAGATCATAGCAAACCAGCAGGCAGATATTCCATCCACGGTAAGGGATGATAAGTCGTTTATCACCAGCCGAAAAATGTTCAGCTTCCCTTCCCATACGAAACAGGTGACGTTTGTCATAATAGAATTCTTCTCCTTCCGGTGTCAGGAAGAAGGCCCGATTATAGAACTGGTCGTTTTCAGTTGCTATATAACTTCCACAAATGGCTAGCTGAAATTGGGCAGCCCATTGCTTGAGTGTTGTAATGGTCGCTCCGGAGTTCGGCTCTGCCAGCATTTTACTCTGCATGCTGAATCCGGTGGAAAACATCTCCGGTAAAACAACCATCTCCGTTATTCCACGAAGACTTTGCAGCTTTTCGTGGAGCGAACGGAGATTTTCTTGTTTATTTTCCCAAGCAATATCGGTTTGTATGATGGAAATACGGATAGACTCCATACTAACTAAGTGTTAAATAAGTATTAAGTGTCAAGTATTAAGTATTAAACCGTGCGGATAGGTATGTCAGAAGCTACGATTAATACTTATTACTTAATACTTAAAATCATATTTCTCCAAGAGCAAAATTCTCCGGATGTTTTCCTTTGAAATCTTTGAAATAAAGTTTGATTTCTTTCATGTCCTTATTAATATCTCCTGATGGCATGATGGCTTTCGTTGCAGAGATTGTTTTCTTGCTGTAATCAATGCCAATCAGAACGATAGGAACCTGGGCTTTCAAGGCTATAAAATAAAATCCTTTTTTCCAGTTTGGATTCGCTTTGCGGGTTCCTTCGGGAGTGATAGCCAAATTAAACTTTTTATATTTAGCAAAATTATGAACCATCTGATCTACTAGCGAAGTTTTTCGGCTGCGGTCAACGGGAATTCCGCCAACAGCTTTGAAAAAAACTCCGAGTGGAAAGAAAAACCATTCTTTTTTCATCATGAAACTTGTCTTACGGCCTATAGCACCATAAAATAGTTTTCCAATAAATAAATCAAGGTTTGTTGTGTGTGGAGCGGCACATATCACGCATTTATCATAATTAGGCACCGTAACGTTTGTCTTCCACCCTAACAGGCGGTAATAGATAAAGCTATAAATTGCTTTTTTCATTTCTGCTTTTAGTTCAATTTTCCGATAGCTTCAATAATCTCGTTAATCTTTGCATTAAAGTCTGCACGGAATTTCTTATAAAAACCTTTCACGTTGCCCGGTTCTGTGTGGCTGATACGAGTAACAAACTCATCCTGCATTTTCAGTACCTCTGCCATCAGTTCATCAGCTTTCGCTTTGTCTGTGCCGGGGATAAGCATGCTGTTAATTAAACACTCGGTGAATAATTCTCCTGCGATATAGTTTACGTTCTTTTTGAGTTCTCTTCTACTTGCCATAATCTTTATATTTAATGGTGAATAATAAAAAAATACTTGCGGTAAAGATAGGCACTTTCTTTGATTTGGGCGAATAATGGCGGGAAAAAATGAAAAGTAAGAGGCTTTTAATATCTTTTATATGTATATAAACAAAAGCCGGTTAACTGCTTAAAACAGTTGACCGGCTTTGACTACTAAATTACTTTCCTCTAACTTACTGTGGAGTCCCAAAAGCTGCAAATTCGTAAATACCATCTGTCCACATGGCAGAATTGCCTTTATGTACATTGACAACACCGTATACTCTCAAACGCAAATATCTGTAAGATGCAGGATCTTCAATATTTAAGATCAGAAATCCTACTTGCCAATTTTGTCTACCATCCACAAGCATTTTATAACTCTTTCCATCCATACTTCCTTCAATCGTATATTTGTAGGCAGCTTCAGAACCATTGACCAGTCTTGTAGAAATATTAATCTCTGAAATATTTGCTTCTTTTTGCATGTCTATAATAAACATGTAAGGTGCGCCTGTAGGTGCATTCGAACTTTTCTGGAAATAAGCTGAAGAATTCAGATCGGCTCCGTCAATGATACAATCGGCTTTGATTCCTTTCACACTAGGAACCATAGCTTTCACTGTGGTGTTCAATGTCAGATTTTTGCCATTCTGTATAGGTATGAGTCCATATTGCTCATTAAATTCCACATATCTGTAATAATCCATCGAAGCATATCCTTTATTGAATGTAGCGATAGAAATTCTCGGGAAATTACCATCTGGAGTTTTATATTTCCGTTGTGCTCCCCAGTGGTAACTCCATACCCCACAGGTGTTTTTTACCATACTGATTCTGTTGAACTGGGCGTCGAAAGTTGTATTATTACCGATTTCTTTTACTGGCGTCCATTCACCTGCTAAATCAGATGAAGCTGTATATACAGTTTGACTGGGGTACCATCCGGAAGCTTTTGAACTGAAAAAATAATATTCTCCGTCTCTTTTAATAATAGCAGGAGTTTCTCTGTGCAGACCTTTGCATATTGTATTGACTAATGTAACAGGCTTGGTCCAAGACTCATCTAATTTATAGATGTTTATGTCCTTATTTGTATTGGTGGCAGACAGAAGGTATGCTGTATTATCGTCATCTATGAAAAGTGACTGGTCTCTTGAGTCATGTCCCAATGGCCGTTCCATTGTACCCACCTCCAGTTTGCCTTTCGGAGTGATTTGTGCCAGATAAATCTTGGCTGCAACATAACCACTTTGATCCTCATAATGTGAAGATAATACCACCTTTCCTGTTTTGGGATTATATCGGAAAGCATTGCCCTCAAATTTCACATTAGGATAAAAAGCTAATTCCCGGGGAGTACTCCAGCTTCCGTTGAGTCCGGTCTTTGAGTAGCTTTCGGTAACTAACCAACCTTTTACTTTTTGTCCGTCTACCTCTTTTTCTATATTTTCTATTTTGTAGGAGAAATACAGATCGCCGATTTGCATACCCTGTGGCTTGTCGGAAGTAGCTTTAGTTATATATTTGCCATTCAGATTATCATATACTCTTCCTTCACCAATAGGGGTAAATGTGCTGGCTTGTTGTGAGATGGCTGTGGCTACTTTCTGTCCGTTTTTGAATGCCTCTACATAATAAGTAAACGTTTTTCCGTTTGCCAAACCATAGTCATCATAGGTATCTCCTTTGGCTTCTCCGATTAGAGTACCATCTCGGTATATCTTATAGAGATCGGCATCTTCCAACTGCATCCAATTTAGCTTTATATTTCTGACATCTTTCTCACCAACAAGTTTAAATGCAGTAGCGGTGACCGCCCAAACATCTGTAGATTCTGTTGTTATATCTTTAGTATGAGCAGCGAAAGAAGAAAGTGTCGATAGAACACAAACCCATATAAAAGAGAATAAAAAAAGATTTTTAACTTTATTCATAATACAATTGATTGAATTGATTCTTGAGTGTTTTTATTTGATTTTACACACGAGGAAATTATTTGATTTTCATTTGTTGCAGATTATTAGCCCTGTATGTAGCGGAGAATATGTCCGCTTCTTTATACTTGTATTTCTCAGAATCGAAATATACGGCAAACTCCTGCATTAGTTTTTTTGAATAATCGGTAAGATACAGATTGGTCCCGTCAAATGTATTTGAACCGGAAACAGTGATGCATTTCTTATCTTTAGCATTTTGTATTTGGTAATATCCGTCCTCCTGTAGATTGAATATCCAATTTTGAGTATCGTCTTTCTTTTCAGGGTTCAAACGCATAGTTCCAAATAATGATTCTAAAAACTTCCCAGTTTTGATGTCTTTCAGTTTGTATACATTTGGAGCACTTGTTTTAATAAATTCAAAACTCAAATTTATGTCATCATTATCGTCGGCTATGCTGAAACCATTAGCTGGCTTAGATATAAGGCGGTCTGATTCTTTTTCTAGTAATGAATAAATATTATTAGGAATGATGCTCTCTGCTCGTTTGTAACGGTACATGCGATTGAATACATTTAGATTCCATTGGTCATACCATTTTACTACAGGATATCCTGAACGCATACTGATAGGTAGCCATACATGATGTGATTTTTCTACATTTTTAGAATTCCAACGGTCGCCCATGTAAACATAAGCCTTTTCTTTACCGTTCACTTTAAAAACATAGCAACTTTGTGAGTTATAGGTTACTTGTTTGAGCTTATCTACTGCGAAATTGGGACCTGTATTCCATTTTCCTAATATTTCAGTACTATAAGCTGTCTTTCCAGGATTAGGTGCCCATCCTGTACAACCGGAAAAGAGTCCGTAGTAAATATCACCAACTTTGAAAATAGCGGGAGCTTCGTATTTAAGCCCCTTTAATATTTTTATTTCTGTCGGAGTGGGTTCCAGATAGTTATCTCTAAGAAGTGATATATTCATGTTGGTATTCATGTCTGTTGAACAGAAATGATATGCTTTTCCATCGGAATCAACGAACACGGTTTGATCACGTGATTCATTTTTATTGGGACGAAAGGTCTTATGTAGTATATAAGGCCCCTCTACTTTATCACTGGTTGCTACGCAAACTCGTGCAGCTCCGTAACCCTTACCGCTTTCCCAATGAGTCCACATAACCCATTTGTTTGTTTTAGGATTATAAATAACTTTGGGACGTTCAAATAAACGTCCTTGAGATATGTCATTCATGTCTTCTCTGGCTTCTCCTTTTGTCTTTAATGAGAGTCCCAGTCTTTTCCAATTATATAAGTCTTTGGATTGATAGCAACTGACTCCGTTGGAGACTGAGCCGGTACGATCTTCTCCAAACCAATAATAATAGCCATTGTTAAAAACGACACACCCGCCATGCGCATTAATTTGTTCACCATTTATATCATTCCACAAAACACCCGGACTAATCTGGGCGTTTTGTGAAAAGATAGTATTGAATGAGAAAACAAAACAGATAAGTAGAATAATCTTCATGTTTTCGTTATTTATTCTGTAATATTAATAGTTATTTCAGGTTGTTCCGGAGCATAAGCACCACTTAAATCATAAGTGAAATATTCTATTTCGGCATTATTATTCTCGAAGCCGATTTTAGGAGAATAGGTTCTAGATGTTCCGGTAAGTTTTACATTATCTACATCTGAGAGGAGAGATATTGGCTCCCCATGTTCCTGCCTGAATCTGAAATATTACACGTATTTGCTTACAGGTAGGAGAGGTTGTGAAATCCAAAGAATAAGTTTCCCAAGTATCACTGGCTATTTCTGTCTCTACTTTCTTTTCACGGTCTTCTACTTCTTGGATGAACATTTTCGCTGTTAATGTTCCCTTTTTCTTATCAAGTCCTCCTCTAGCTAGTGCAGATAAAGTGTATGTTTCATTAGGGGCAACATCAATTGTTTGGTTAATGTTACCGTTTCCCCAGCCACCTGCCCATTTATAAGGCTTGATACGAAAAATATGGTTATTAAAATCTTGTTCATTGTCTATTTCTTGAGGAAGGATGAATTGTTCATTATTCCAACGATCGAGGATTGCAATATTCCATCCTTCTACTGCTTTTACTAATTTTCCTCCATCCATATAATCATATTCTCCCTCAAATCCTGGATTTTTTAAAAGATTCTCTTTGGGTTCACCGTTTGCAACAGCAAAGTCCGACTGATTTCCGTAATCTGCTAGACGTATGGTATCAATAGGGAATCCATCGCGATAAACAAAAGCTCTTTTGTCTGGGGTGATTGCATAACGGTAAGTATGCATGCGATTGTCATTATTGTAGAATTTGCCTAATCCTCCTTCTTGTTTAGTTAGAGGATTACTAAATCCTTTCTGACTATTGGAATTATAAACGCCTATTGAAGTTGAGGCCACGAAACCTTTTATGCCATACCCATCATTATCTACCATATAGGGGTGGAACTCATCTCCCTCTTCATTTATTTTCACTCTGAACTCAACGGTATATCCTTTTTCAGTCGGTTTAAACTTGGTGTTTTCAAAGGTTTCATTCTTTCCTCCTTTATAAATGGGAGATTCCGCTATTGTTTTAGTAGGGAGAGGAGTGCCTATTCCTTGTATTCTGATGTAGGATCTGCTGTCTCCGCTACGCAGAACAATTATGCCTTTAGTCTCTTTTTTAGTGCTATTCAGTGTGACTGTAATTTTGGCATTCTTAGTGTTTGCAGGTATATTGGTTGGACTAACACTGAAACCATGTGGAACGGTAATTTGTATAGGTTGGTCATGTTGTAGGTTTCCAGTATTAATTGTAAATGTAGCTGATTTTCCAGTTCCGTTTACAGTTAATATTGGAGCATTGTTCTTTTCATCAGTAATGCCATTGTCATCATCAGATTCTTTTTCCTTGTCTTTTTCATCTTTAGTTTGATTTATTTCCTGTACGCAGGAAAATGCAGATGAGGACATTGCCCAAATATTATTTGTGATAACACTCATTGACAATGTTAGAAAAATAGATTTGAAATAGTTTGTTTTCATGATCAAAAAATTATAAGTGATTATTTTATTTCTAAATAATAAATTCATGTTTCCACTCTGTTTATTTCTCGTTTGCAAAGTTGCAGAAACTATTAATGATAAGAGTCCTTGAATTAATCAAATACGTATAATTTTGAATTAATAGTTTTTATGGAGGAAAAAGTAGGTCTAAAAATCATTCATGAGGTTTGAAAATCATTCATAAACATCATTTCATATCATTTTAGTTCTATTTTATAGTTAAATGACTTGCTTGAAAATATATTTTGCTTTAATATTGTGCTAAAATAATAAAAGTACTATGGAAATAAAGAAATGGATTACCATATTTCTGCCATTTATCTTTAATATATGGAGTTTCATTGCTGCGCAACAATTGTCTGTTGACATACTTCCTTTAGGTGGGCAATTACCTTCTAATTCTGTACAAAGAATTTTTCAGGATCGCGAAGGTTTTATGTGGTTTGGTACTCGTGAAGGGTTATCACGTTACGATGGCTATCGAGTATTGACTTTCCGATCTGGAAAAACGACCCCGAATCTTTTGACAGATAATCAAATAACAAGTATCACTGATTCATGGGAACGTGTATTGATTGGTACAAAGAAAGGGTTGAATATATTAAATAAGAAAACTTATGAAATTTATCATGTGGATAATGAAGAATTAAAAGATCAGGAAATACGTTCAATTCTTTTTGATTCTAAAGGATATATTTGGGTAGGTACTTACATTGCTCTATACAGATGTTCCAGTGATTTTTTTTCTTGCAAAAGATATGACAATTCTTTACCAATCACTAGTGTGAACTCTATTTATGAAGATGCTGATAATAATATTTGGGTAACTTTTTGGAGAAAGGGGATATTCCGCTATGACCGGGTGAAAGATACTTTTGTTAAATACCCAGCGGTTGGTAAAGAGAATAATCCGTTTTGTGTTTTTCAGGATGATAAAAAACAGCATTGGATAGGTACTTGGGGAGAGGGACTTTATAAATTTTATCCGGAAGAAAAAAAAGAGCAAATTTATATACCAGTTAAAAGTGCTAGGGATGGTGAATTACCGGAAAATGGGACATTTTTCAGCATTCAGCAGGATGATAGATATGGATATCTTTGGTTAGTTAGTGCTCGGGGACTTTATGCCATTCGGAAAAGAGTAGATAATCTGGTAGAGACTGTTGATATTAGTGATATTTCTTCAAAATTGAATAATATATTTAGTGAAGTATGTAAGGATAAAGCGGGTAATTTGTGGATTGCTTCCTTTAATGAGGGAGTATCTTATATTAATATGGATAAACCTGTTATTTTAAATTATCCGATGCCCTCTATTAAGAAGACAATAGGATTAACTACCAATATCCAAGCTATTTATAAGGATAAGGATGGAGACATCTGGATAAATCAAAATCGCTTAGGATTAGGAATTTATAATAAAAATAGTGATAAGATTATCTGGTATAAGGATATACCGGACTTGAATGGTTTGCCAGGTATGGAGACTATTAATTTCATAGGATATTCTTCTGCAAATGATGAAATCTGGGTCGGCCCATCTTATCAACCGTGTATTTATACAATGAGAAAGGAGAATGGAAAAGTACGACTTATTTCTTGTATAAATTTGCAGCAATATACAAAAGGGACAGGCAATAACCCACAATTCTTTTATGAAGATAAAAAACAGAATGTATGGATTGTAACCTCATTGGGATTATTGGTAAAACCTGCTAATAGTCATGATGTATTAAAGGAAACAGGTTTTCTTCAAAGAGAAATAACAGGCTTAGCTGAAGATAATTTGGGACATATATGGATTAGTACTAGACGCAATGGCGTTTTTTGTTTGACTGTATCTGAAAATTTCCAGATTAAAAAAGAAAATATAGTGAGGTTTGATATGGAGTCAGGACGTTTGATAAGTAATAATATCGAAGACTTATGTACTGATCAAGAAGGACGAGTATGGATGGGAAGTCAAGAAGGCTATGTTTTTCTATATAACCAAAAGACAAAAACGGTTGAGGATTATTCGGATATATTTCCTACCTTAACAGAGGGGGTACAGGATATGAAGATGGATGATACAGGTCATCTTTGGATTTCTACGAACAAGAAGATTATAGAATATGATCCTAAAACTGGAGGGCAAATTAGTTATCAGGCTGGACAGGATATTGTTGTAAACTCTTTCCCTAAACATTCTTGTTTCAAAAGCCCAACCGGAGAGATGTTTTATGGAGGGAACAGGGGGATTGCTGTGTTTGTACCTTATAAACAGTTGGCTGATAAACCAAAGAAAATCCGGACACATATTGTAGATGTGAAAATGGATGACGTGTCATTATTGACAGGAAAGGCTAATGAACGTTTTAATTTGCTTAAACGGACATTAAAACTACATGCTGAAGATCAGAATATTGAAATTGATTTTTCTTCCTTAAATTATAGCTTCCCAACCAAAATACAGTATGCTTATAAAATGGAAGGAGTAGATAAAGACTGGGTATATATTAAAGATGGACGTCGTTTTGCTTATTATAATCGACTTCCAAAAGGGAAACGTTCTTTTTGTGTGAAGGCGACAGATGTAAACGGGCTATGGAGTAGTCTTGTGACAAAGATACAAGTAGACAAAGCTCCAGCATTTTACGAAACCTGGTGGGCTTATACAGCTTATATTATGTTTGTTTTATTGGCTGGTTATTCATTTTATTATAGAACAAAGCGAAGGATGCAATTGCGTCACGAGTTGAGAATAGTTCAGATTGAAAAGGAAAAATCGGAAGAGCTCGTTCAAGCAAAATTGCGCTATTTTACAAATATTTCGCATGATCTTCTCACTCCGTTGACTATTGTTACTTGTTTGATTGATGATGCAGAAATCACTTATAAAAATAAGATTCCGCAGTTTGAAATGATTCGTGCTAATGTAAATCGTTTGAAAAGGTTGTTACAACAGATACTTGACTTCCGTAAAGTTGAGAGTGGGAATATGAAATTGAAAGTGACTTCCGGAGATATTGTATCTTTCATTCGTGATGTTTGTAAATCTAATTTTATGCCTTTAATTCAAAAGAAAAAGTTGACTTTCACTTTTGAATCATCAGAGGAAACGATACAAGCATATTTTGATGCAGACAAAATAGATAAAGTCGTTTTTAACCTTTTGTCTAATGCTTGTAAATATACGGAAGAAGGAGGAGAAATAAAGACCATATTATCGACTTATTTGCAGAATGGTCATATTTATTTATCTATTATTATCAGTGATACAGGTAAGGGAATTGCTTCGGAAGATTTAGATAAGATATTTACGCGGTTTTATACTAATCAACATTGGGTGTCTAGTGAAACCAATGGCATTGGACTTTCACTTACAAAAGATTTATTAGAATTACACCACGGAACAATTAGTGTAGAGAGTGAAATAGAAAAGGGAACTTCATTTACTGTAATAATTCCTATTGATAAAGAGAGTTATGTAGAGGACGAGATAAATGTTGGGGCATTTCAGGGGCTAATCAAGGAGAGTAGAACAGATATCATAGATGTTGATATGGAGAATTGGGAGGAGTTTGAAGGAGGGAATACAGATGCTATGGTTAGTGACATTCGTCTGTTATTGGTAGAGGATAATGAAGAATTATTATATCTGATGGAGCGTATTTTATCTAGACGTTATCATATTATAATGGCAAAAAATGGAATAGAAGCTTTTGAACTGATGAAAGATAATGAAGTCGATATTATAGTAAGTGATGTTATGATGCCCGAAATGGATGGTCTGGAATTATGTCGTGCCATTAAGGGAAATTTAGAAACGAGTCATATACCTATTATTCTATTAACAGCGAAAAATACGGCAGAAGATCGTATTGAATGTTATAATGCCGGAGCTAATGCTTATATATCCAAACCTTTTGAACTGAAGGTGCTTGAAGCGCGTCTTGATAATTTTTTAATGGATAAAAAAACTAAGCAGGAAGAATTTCGTACTGATATAGAAGATATAAATTTTAATTTGTTGGATGCAACGGATATTGATAAAGAATTCTTGAAGAAGGTAATAGAGGTTATACAAGAAAACTTATCTTCTTCTACATTTGACGTAATTCAGTTGGCAGATGCTTTGGCTATGTCTAAATCTTCTCTTTATCGTAAGACAAAGTCGATAATAGGTTTGTCTCCGGTTGAATTTATCCGGAATGTCCGTTTGAAACAGGGGGTAAAGATGCTGAAAAACAAATCAATTTCTGTATCAGAGGTTGCGTACACTTGTGGGTTCTCTAATCCAAAATATTTTTCAACTTGTTTTAAGGAAGAATTTGGGGTAACTCCTAAAGAGTTTCAAAAAGCAGATACTAAAAATAAATGAATAAATTATAAACATATTAATTTTTGTGTGATCTATCATGAATATCGACAGTGAATTTATAGTTGATATTCATGATATTTCTTAGGTGTATTAATTCTTATTACTTGAAAAATAATTGATTTTCGAACTTCATGAATCATTTTTGGATTAGCTATGATAACATAAATAAGTTCATTGCTGTCCCATTAAAACCTAAAATAGTTCTTTGAAATATTTTAGGTTTTAATGGGACAGCAATGAAATGAGTACTAATTTTAATTCTATGTAAATGAAAAAACGATTTTTTATATTGAGCATGTATTTGACTTTTATTTCTATAATACATGCGGCACGGCATGTGGAGAGTCCATTAATAATTTCTACTGCTGAAGGGCTAAGAGCTTTTTCAGAGTCTGTGAATAATGGAAATTCTTATGAAGGAAAAGTGGTCAAATTATCAGCTGACATTTGGTTAAATGATACAATCGGATGGCAAAGGTGGAGTCGACAAACAAAAATAAAGTCATGGACTCCCATTGGAACATCCAAGAGCCCTTTTGAAGGTACTTTTGATGGGAATGGACACTATATCGCAGGTCTATTTACGAAAGCTGGTTCTGAAACCTTTTTTCAAGGACTCTTTGTCTTTTTGAAGAAAGCAACAGTGAAAAATACTCATATTCGCTATTCTCATATCATTGCATACAATTATGTTGGCGCTATTGCTGGTTATATTTCTTATAATACGCAGATATTGAATTGCTCAAATGAAGGTATTGTAGAAAATGAACGTAATTTTATCGGTGGACTTATAGGTTTTTCTTCCGGACAAAATCGTATTGTCGGCTGTAGTAATTATGGCAAGGTTTATGGTCACCGTTGTGTTGGAGGAATTATTGGCTATTTTGAAGGTGGGTCTATTTATAATTCTTTTAATAGGGGAGAGATTATCGGACGTTATGAACATGTAGGAGGTATTATAGGTGAATTTACGGAACCTTATCAAAAGTCAATAAAAGATACTGGATTAAAAGAACTTCCCAATGATACTGTGGCTAATTGTTATAATACAGGAATTATCATGGCGAGAGATGTCGCAGGTGGTATTGCGGGGCATATAAATCTGCATCCAATACAAGTCTCTACATGGAAAGTTGTGTTTGCTAATAATTATAGTTCTGGAAAAATTCGTACAGGATATCCTGTTGTCACTGACGGGTTGGTAGGTGTATATGCTTATTTTGCCGATTCTGATAATTTGGTAATACCAACTATTGACCGTATCAATCGTGATGGAGCCGCATGTTACTGGAGTGAAGAATCTTGTAAGCTGACCACTATCAAGAAGCCTCGTTTCGAAGGAAATAAAATTCGTTCTGACGTTTGGAATGGAATTATGTATGGATCGATGAAAATACCCGATTCTTTTAGATATTTCAGTGATAGTGAGATGAAACAGGATTCATTTGTCGATTTATTGAACAAATGGGTGGACAAAAAAAGATGTTTAACCAGTGGAGAATGGATGAAAAAGGCATAAATGATGGATTCCCCATTTTTATAAATTAAATAAATACATATTATGAGGAAAATTTGTATTCTATTAATATTATTCCTGTTTGTAACAGGAACAATGAAGGGGTATGGACAAACTGAAAAGTTTAATAAAGATTCATTGACTAATCGTTTCGTAACTCAATTAAGTATATTTCCACAAGAGAAAGTTTATTTACATACTGATAAAGGCATCTATATGGCAGGGGATACTTTGTGGTTTCGGTCTTATATTGTAGATGCTACATTACATAGACCTTTATATGACAAGTATATATATGTAGAATTAGTAAGTCCTTTGGATTCTATTGTTTCTCGGGCATTGATACGTCCTGACAATGGGGGTTATCATGGTTATCTATCCTTGGCTCGTGAATTGCCTGATGGAGATTATACGTTGCGTGCTTATTCCCGTTATATGTTGAAAAATGGAAGTGAATGTATTTTTAGACGTCCTATTCGGATAGTGACTGTTTCATGGAATAAAGTGAAGATGAAGTCTCTTGTGCAGAATAATAGTAAGTCTTCAGATTTGACTTTTAAGTTTACTGTCAGTGATACCCTTATGTCTCTTAGTCAGGCAACTATGTCGGTTAATAGACAGTCGAACATTTCATTGAAACTGTTGGAAATGAAAAATGGATTTATGGTAGAATGGGGTAAAAAAAGATTGGAAAGGCAATACATCATGGCTTTTGTCAATGAAGGATAAAGATGATAATGTCTATCGCCGGTATCTGCCGATTTCTACCCGAAATGAAGATTATGATATGACATTTTATCCTGAAGGCGGATACTTATTGGCCGGACAAGCCTGTCGTATTGCTTTTAAAGTGATGGGCTGTACAGGAAATGCAGCAGATGTACAATTAGATATTGTGGATGAGTCTGGAGAGGTCGTTACTTCTACTCGTACATTTCATGAAGGAATGGGATCGTTTATTCTAACTCCGGAAACAGGTAAGTCTTATATAGCAAAATGTGTGGATGAATTTGGGCGGAGAAAAGAGTTTAAGTTACCTTCTGTTGATATGAGAGCATTGTATGGATTGAGAGTTGACGTACAACGGGAGAATTTCAGAGTTTCTTTATTATCTGTGGATGAAGTACCTTTGGAACCTCTTTATTTAGTGGCTCATGTTCGTGGAATTGTTGTTGCATCAGAGGAATGGAAAGAACCTCAAAAAAAATATTTGTTTCCCAAGCAACATTTTCCAGCTGGTGTTGTACAGTTTTTGCTGTTAAACAAAGATGGAAAGGTGTTAAGTGAACGTCTTGCATTTTCAGATTCTTATCTTCCTACTATTTGTAATCTGACAATTAATGGTACTCTTACACAGAAGCGGGAAGCAGTTTCAATAAATACCAATCTTTTAGATGCCGATCAACGACCTTTGAGAGGAATCTATTCAGTATCAGTAGTCGATAGCAAATTTGCACCAGTAGATTCATGCTATAATATTCTTTCTCATCTGTTATTGACTTCTGAATTAAAGGGGTCTATACAGTCCCCCGGATTTTATTTTAAACAAGGAAGTGCAATAGCTCGAAATAGTTTAGATCTGCTAATGTTGACACAAGGCTGGAGACGATATAAGTTACCGGAAATTATTCAAGGAAAATATGAAACACCAATTTTGGAAAAACATAGTGAAATGGCAGTACAGGGACGTACAGTGAGTGCTGGAGGGGTTTTGATAAAATCAAGTAATGAACATCTTGTTTCAATTTCTGGTACGGGTAGTTTGAAAGGTTTCCAGCGAATTACTTCAACTGATAAGAATGGCTACTTTTGTTTCGATAGTATAGCCTATGTCGATGGCAGTGGATTTCATATTAACGCAGTGCAAGTGAAAGCGAAGGAGACTGGAAAAATCGAACTTTTTGATAGAGAGTATCCTCAAAATATTCCTCTTTATCCCCAAAGTCCGTTAGAAGATGATTCTATATGCAATGTACAGAAAGAGGATATGGAGATGATTACTCGTTTGGATAATTTGCATTTTATGTTGCAGGATGTCATTGTCAGGGCACCGATATGGGGGAGTCGTGATTATAGTAAGTTTACGGATAGAGAAATAGTACGTTATAAAGATATGCGTACATTATTGAAATCTCAAGGTCTGACTATTTCTACATTGGCTGAAGATGCAGATGTTATGCAGACTCGGTTGAAGGCAGACGAAACATTAGCGGTGCGTGATACATCGTTGCTTAATGGATATGAGTCAGATGCAGTAGAAAGTAATTCTTCCCGATCCTCTCAATTGGTTGAAGATATGGTTTATTATGGAGACCAACAGATATTGTTGTTTGTTGATGATAATTTCTGTAAGCTGGATATATTGGTCAATTGGATCACTCCAGGTGATGTGGAGAATATGGTGTTAGTCAAAGATGTTGATCGGAATCGGGCGAACGCTTTGTTGCAGGGGACATTGAAGTGGAGCGAAAAATTTTATTTAAATACAGGTCGTGATTTGTGTCAGGCTTATTGTCGTATACCCCTTAACCAGAAAAAGATTGCAGTTTTAAATGTAACTACAAAGGATAACTTTGATTCACGTTGTTTGGGGTGGTGGTCGAAATATTATGATGGTATCCAGCAACGGAACATGCGGAATACTACATTCTATCCTTTGTGCTATCAACAGCCAGTAGAGTTTTATTCACCTAAATATGATACGACTGCTGAAAAAAACGGTGAAATACCTGATTTGCGTACTACTCTTTATTGGAGTCCGAGATTAGTGACAGATGAGCAAGGTAATGCAACTTTCTCTTTTATACTTCTGACCAACCTGGTAATTATTTCCTAAATATAGAAGGTATAGCGGAAAATGGAGAACTGGTTCATATCATAAAAGCATTAATGCCATCAGATTAGAAGAAAGAAAAAGGTATGAGTGTAATTCTTGCAGTAATGGCTTGAACTATATTTATACCTTTCTGAATGATTTTTGGTAATATGCCATTCTGGAGGTATCTGAACCGTAATTAGGTCTGAATTTAGACCTTTTTGAACCAAATGTGGGACATAGTTTGATGGGATTTTACTTTCCTTTGTGGCATCGAGCTTTCATTATATAATGTTTGGGTAATTGAATTTATAATATCTTTTAAAATCTAATCAACAGATGAGAAATGCAATAATTCGTTTTTGTGCTATTGTAGCTTTGTTGGGATTTGGAAATGAAATAAGGGCAGTCCGAAGTGGTGGACACCTTTTTCTTCTGAATGATAGTATTTCCCCGGATGAAAATAACGGGAAAGTAATAGAGGAGTATGATTCTATTCGTGCAGCACATGCCTTGAAGGAAAATGCTGTAGTTTACGCTTCTAAAGACACGCTTGATTTATGGCGGTTGTCATGTTCTCCTTATATCTCTGTACAACAATACCTAAAAGGTACATTGCCTGGAGTATATGTACAGGAAACAACAGGTGAGCCGGGAAGTATTCAGAATATGTTGATTCGTGGATTGTCTTCTCCTGTTTTTTCTAAAGGAGATATGTCTTCTGCACAACCTGTTGTTTATCTTAACGGCATCCCACTATTAACAAATGACGCCTTTGTATATGGTATTAAATCGACAGAAGTAAATCCCATTGGTACGGCCACTAATATATTGTCCGGTTTGAATCTGGATAATGTGGAGTCTATTGAAGTAATAAAAGATGCGGCTCGCTTAGCGAAGTTAGGACCACTTGCTGCTAATGGGGCGATTCTAGTTAACATGAAAGATGGTTATTATGGTGGTAGTAATATGTTTGTTCGTGCTAATGGAGGTATCGCCATCCCTCCGTCAGATGTGAAAATGACAAATGCAGCCAACGATTATGCTTTTCGTATGCGTTTTACTGATTATTGTACCACTAAGGAGCAACGTGCTGCTTATTTGAACAAAATGCCAGCATGGATACAAGATGTCCGTGATATGAATTTTTTTGGAGAGCCGGGATGGGCAGATGATTATTATAGTATGTCACCTCTTTATAATTTTAGTGCTTCCATGGGAAGCGGTGGTAGCTTTTCAAATTATATATTCATGCTGGGTTATACAGGTAATAATGGGGTAGCTGATGAAACGAAGTTTAATAAGTTGACTGCTAATTTTGCCTTGAACATGAAGCTTATGGAGCAATTGGGAGTTTCCTGTCTGATTAATCTTTCACGTATCTCTCGTGATGGTAATCGTAATTTGCGTGATCGCTATGCAGAGATCGAGTATTTACCGGATTTGACAACTCCTCTTTCTCCTGTTACTTCTATCTATCGCTCTTATCTTGATGTTTATGAGGAATATAAGAAGAATGACAACTTAAACAATTTATTGAATGGTTATTTGGGAGTGAATTATAATTGGCGTGGATTATATGTAGATACTCGTTTGATGTTAGACTATAATACCAATGTACGTCATGTCTTCTGGCCTATGGATTTGATGGAATCAGTGAATTATGTATCCAATTATTCCGGATATAACCGTCGGTTGATCTGGCAGTCATCTGCTGATTATAAGTTTGATTTTTGGAAAAGCCATTTTTTTAAAGTGGGCTTGCAAGAAATTATAATGAAAAGTGTACAGCATTATAACTATACGCAAGGTTATGATGGAGATGATGATACTAAACCGACTACCAGTGGCGGTGGTTTCAAGCAGACGAAGCGATATGTCGATAAAATGCAAAATAATATGGTAAGTACATTGTTTTCGATTGACTATCGGTATAGAAATCTGCTTGATGCCCAGCTTGTGCTTCGTGCTGATGGTTCATCTAATGTACAGAAAGATAGTCGTTGGTTATTTACTCCGGCAGCTAGTGTAAGTTTAAATTTGAAAGATCTGTTATTGAAAGATATTAAACAGCTATCTGATTTGGCGATACGTGGTTCATGGGCCAGGATAGGACGTTATCAGGATAATAACAGATTTGCTGCAGGACCGCAATATACGGGAGAAGAGTTAACCGGTATCGGGCAACCAGTTATGTCTTCCTATTATGGATATGCTACGATAGCGCGCCCTTATAATACAGCTTGGGTTGGTTATGGGTTGGGATGGCCTTATTCGGATAAATGGAACATAGGTTTGAATACCTCTTTTTTCAACAAACGTCTTTCTCTGGACATAGAATATTATAATAATACAGATTGTGATTTGATTACAACTATTCCTGTAAATGAAGAATTTGGATATAAATATAGGTATGCCAATGGAATGAAAGTTCGTAATTCAGGAGTGGAAATGACTCTATCCGGTAAACCTTTTGAAAATACTAAAGGTTTCTCATGGGATGCTTCATTCTCCTTGGCTTACAATAAGAATGAATTATTACAATTGCCAGAAAATTTGAAAGAATTAGTTATAGGTAATCGTAAGCTAAAAGTGGGACATGCCATTGATCAATTCTGGCTCTATCAAAATGAAGGAATTTATGCTTCTGATGCCGAGGTTCCGGTACATAATGGCAAGAAACTTACTATGGGGGCTATTGCATTTGCAAAGAATGATCCAAAATGGAAAGATCAGAACAATGATAACCAAATCAATGAAAATGATAAAATATTAAAAGGGCATAGTCTACCGCCCGTAACTGGAAGTTTGGTTAATAATTTCAGACTAGGTCAGTTTGACTTGGGTATTAATCTTTTCTTTGCATTAGGACATGATGCTATTAATTATCGTTCCTCGCAACGTTATAATTTCCTTGCATTGGAGAACACACCATCACTTGAAGGTCTGCGTGAAATATTTTTCTGGCAAAGTACGTATGACAAGGATGATTATCCTTTATACAATCAAATGAGCGGTTTGACTCCTTATCGTGCAGAGCAAGACTTGTTTTTGGAGAAACTTTCTTATTTGAAATTACGCTCAGTAACATTAGGATATACATTGCCTATCAGGAAAAAGGCTTATAAAGGAGGTGGAAAGAAAAAAGTCGTATCCAAAAATAAGTTGGAAAATATCTATTTCTATGTGACTGGCAATAATTTACTCACCCTTACCAGTTTTAGCGGTGATGATCCGGAGTTGATAGATATGGATGGTTATTACAGAGGATATGGTCAGCCACTTTCTCGTTCGGTTATCGTAGGAATGAAGTTTAATTTCTAATCTAATACATTAATTATATATGAATCAGATATTGTGGATCAGAAAAAAGATAAAACCATTAGCGCTTGTTGCTGTTCTGTTCTTCTCGTCATGTAGTGATTTGTTGGAGAATGATGATGCATTTTTCCATGTAGCTACTCAAGAGCAACAATGGAATTCGCTGACGGATACTCGTGCTGCTTTGTTCGGTGTTTATGGGTTGATGCGCACAGCGTTAGGAGAAAACAATACTTTTTGGGCAGCCGGTGATTTACGTTTAGGTGATTTTTCTGTACGGATGCGTGATGATTTGCAAGCTATTCGTGACAATCGTTTAGATGCTCCTTATGAGAATATTCGCCAGATATCCAATTGGAATCGGTTTTATAGAGTGATTAATGCTTCCTGTGTTTTCATAGAGAATGCTGGTAAAGTGATGGATAAGGATGATGCTTATTCTGAAACCAACTATATATATGATGTAGCGCAGGTGCGTGCTCTTAGGGCATTAGCCTATTTTTATATGATACAGATGTGGGGAGATGTTCCGTTGATTACCCAGTCTTATGACAATGGTTCGTTTCCGGAAATGAAACGAACAGATGCACAAATTGTATTGAATTATGTGGAGGGTGAGTTGCTGGCAGTGGCTAAGTTACTACCCTTGCAGTTAGGATCTTCATCAGATAAGTATTATGATGGTGATACTAGTGCATGGCGAGGATTACTTATTAATCGTCTTTCTGTGTATGCTATGCTAGCTTATGTGGAAGCTTGGAAAGCCAATTATGTAGATGCAGAAGCATATACTGCATATGTGATCAAGAATATAGATACTTATATTAAAGGCTCTCCTGATTATGTCACTATTGCCAATTTAGTTAGTCCGACAGGAATTTTCAGTCAGGAGTATAGTAATGATTATAAGGCTGCCCGTTTGGTTACTTTTGGTTATAGATATGGTACGGATAATGCAAACGAAACAGGAACGGATGGTCATTTGGAGTCATGGACGTTAGCAGAACCAATTATAAGAAAGCAGTTACCGGAGATTTACGTGCCGATAGATACCTTAAAGAATCTGTTTATGAGCCAATTCACGACAGACAATCGTTTCGGATATGACGAGTTGTCGAAGCCGATGAAGTATTACTCTAACTATGTAACAGGACTTTCCAGAGAATATCCTATATTTTCAAAAATAAATGTTGTACGTGAAGGGAAAGATAATACAGGTGATTTGGGCGTTTTTACTTCGTTTATCATTTGGTCTCGTTTAGAAGATATTTTGCTATTGCGTGCCGAAGCTTTAGTGATGTTAAATCGTTCGGAGGATGCAATAAATTGTCTGAATGAGCTTCGTGGAGTTCGTAACTTGCGAAATTTGTCTTATTTGAAAGATTTGAAAGGAGATGCGAAAGCATTGTTAAAAGAAATCTTTCGTGAGCGTCGTAGAGAACTAATGGGGGAGGGACATCGTTGGTTTGACCGCATTCGTGAAGCGCGGACTGTTGGAGATGATGATGCGATGATAAAGTTGATTAATGAAGGAGGCATTTATTGGCCTATAGCAGAAGAGGTGATTAGAGAGAATCCTTCCATTACACAAAATGAATATTGGAAATGATGAAAATACAAAATACTATGAACAGGTTATTAACTATTGTATGTGGATGGGGGGTAATGTTACTTTCTTCGTGTATGGATACTTCTGTGGTAGATGCTGATATTTCAGGATTACAGCCGCAAGGCCTGACTAGATTTGATGGTACTATTTATGAATATTTACAGCATGGCGACCTTAATTTGGGAGTGACTTATGATTCATTGATGCTTTTAATGAATTATGAAGAACCAGACTGCCCGGTGGTATTGAAATTTTCCGAGTTAAAACGATGTTTGCAAGATGAGGCTGGACAGTATACTTTCATGGCGATTCCGGATTCTTGTTTTCGGTATGCTTTGCAAGAATTGAATCGTTATCGTCGGTTGAACGAATTGATGATAGATTCCGATGATTTCTCTGAAGAAACTCCGGAGTTGGAAAAGTATGCTGCCGGAGAGCTAACATTAAATAAGTTGCTAAACTATCGTAAAGATATAGAGAGAAGAGATGAAAAGAATCCGGAGAAAAAATGGACAGATAGTTATATCTATAAGGATGGGTTAGATTCGTTGGTTTGCCGTTATATGACACCAGGCATTTACGATACAGAAACACTTTCCGGATTTTCTTATGTGGAGGGAAAGATTATACAAGGTTTACATAATTACCGGATGAATCTTGCTTGTCAGCGGTTGCCTGCTAGCGGGTTTGTCGGCGGAGGTCTGAAAGATCTTACTATTTATGATATGCGTAATACACTAGAGAAAGAAAAATGGGAGTCCGCTAAAATGTTGTGGACTGACATATATGCAAAGAATGGCATTATCCATGTTTTGCTTCCGCAACACGAATTCGGATTTGGACGATTTATTCAGTATTTTAGAAATGTAGGTCATGAAAAATAGAAGAAAGATATATAAATTAGGGTGGAACGGTTTACTGTGTTCATTATTGATAATAAATGCAAGCTGTATTGACAAGTATTTACCAGAGGAGAAAGATGCTTTTGATCGGGATGTCAATTTTACACGAACATCTTTCGATCCTGTAATGGGGCATACTGTATATTATACAGACATCTGCAATACAGGCAACTCTACATTACCTTTGACTTTTTCCATTACGGATATAAAGCATAATGATGGAACACCGGCTCCTGAACTGGAGGAATATTACCCGGTGCGGGTATGGAAAAAGCCATATCTGGGGACGGAGAAAACTATAGAGGAAATCAATGCTAAACGTGGAACAGAATATCGTCGGTTATTCGATGTAATTAAGCATAGTGGAGAAATAGTAATGTGGGGAGAAGCGAATTCTGGTATTCTACGTTGTCAACCCGATTCAGGGTATATTTTTAATATGGAGATTGCCAACTCGGGCGGCTTTAAAACGATAAAAAGAATGCGGCTTATGCCTAAACGGGAAGTAGACTTCGAACCTTCTATTTACGATTCTGAAACAGGTTTACCTGTTTCAGAGTTTGTGTCACCTTCTACTTCGTTAATGACTTATGAGAATAAGAACAGTTCTTCTTCCATATCCTATATAATTAAACCTGCTGATATCCATATTTATTTCAGAGAAAATAAGGATGCAGGAGAGGGGACTTCGCTTTCCATTTCTTTCTATGACCCATCTTGGAATGTTATTGACCCGCGCTGTTTTAATGAGACTTCATGGAATAATCTGTTTCAGGCAGGTTTTTTGAAGGATATAAATGAAAAAGAAGTTGTATATGATATGGCCTATCCGCTTCCATTGTTTACAGGAAAGAGTAATTACACGGATGATAAAGGAGAAAAGGCACGAGTTACGTTTACAACGAGTTACATGTCTAAATATGGTACTCGCCGTAGAGGGTACTTTATTTTTGAGTTTGCCATTTATAAAGAGGCACATTGGGACATGTTTATTCATTTTTCCAAAGGGATGCCTATGTTGGGAGACGCTAAGATCAACAATTAATCTTAAATGCGAATAATAATGAAAAATAGATATACTTTACTTTTGTTTTTTCTGTTTTCCATAGTTGCGGATTCTGTAGCGCAGCAGCCGGAAAAGGTTACTATCAGCGGAACGGTATATGACAAAGCTATAGGAGAGACAGAAACATTTCCGGGTGTAAATATAATATGTCAGGACGCTAAGACTAAAAAAGAATTGCCGGTACAGCTTCTGATTTGGAAGGAGCTTTCTCTATTAAGGTTCCAGTCGGTTCCGATTTAGTATTCAGCTATGTGTCATATAAACCTACTGTATATAAGGTGCGGAAAGCTGCTTCTGGCATTAGTATTTTTTTGGAAGAAAATGTCAATGAAATTGAGGAAACTGTTATTATAGGTAATCGTAAGGTAAGTAAGGCTAATGCAACTTCAGCTCATACGGTAATCAAGGCGGATGAATTAGCACAAACACCAGTTTCCAATGTGATGAGTTTATTACAAGGACGTGTAGCTGGTATGGAGGTCCAGTTGAATAACGGATTACCAGGAGCACAGGGGACATTCAATATTCGTGGTATTTCGGATATTTCGGTTGTGGGTGATAAGGAAACCGGATGGGACTTGGCTTCTTCTGCTCCTTTATTCGTGGTTGATGATATTCCGCAGGATGATGTAAGTGATTACAACTCCGAAGGATTGATTAGTGGTTCAGGCGTGAGTCCGCTTTCTACTATTGCATTGGAAGATATCGATAATATACAGATATTGAAAGATGCGGCTGCTACATCACTTTATGGCTCAAAAGGGGCTTATGGAGTAATTTTGATAACAACTAAAAAAGGAAATTCATCCAAACCCAAAGTAACCTATTCCGGTAACTTTACGGTTTCTACACCACCCAGTTTACGTGAAGTGGCTATTGGTAATGCAGAACGGAATATTCTGCGATGGCAGATATTGAATAATGATACGTCGCAAATATATCACGGTTATCAGGATATTATGTTCATGCCGTCTGTCTCTGATAGTTTAAACCCTTATTTTAATAATAATACCGATTGGCAGGAACAGTTCTATCGGGTTACTTATAATCACTCTCATAACTTGAGTTTTATGGGAGGAAGCGATTTGTTCAATTATAAAATCAATGGTAACTATTATACAGAAAAAGGTATCGTAAAAAATACAGATTTCGATCGCTATGCTCTGACTGGAAACATGAACTATAGATCACCTAATTCTAAGTTTACTATTGGTGTGGACATGAAGGTCAGTTTCACCGACAATAGTACCGGTAGTGGGAATGCTGTGTCACAATCTGGAGTTGCTAGTGCAGCAAACGCTTCTTCATTGCTTCCTCCACCTTCACTTTATTCGGCCTCTATGGATGCTTTACAGGTCTTCGGTATTACGAATTCAACAGTGAAATCCGGATATTCGGCTACTGTGAATCTGGGATATAAACTTCCGTTTAAGATACAATGGAAAGGTATTTTTAATTATTCATATGATGCGAGTGAACAGGAGAAGTTTACTCCTGCTATTCTAGCCAATAATGGTTATCAGGCCATTGCCTATAATTATAGCAGCAATACTTCAAAGATTTATGTAAGTACCCATGCTAGTCGCTCTTTTGATTTGAAGTATATCGGTTTAGATTTGACTGCGGGTATCCGTTATGATTCAAGAACAGCTACAGGTAATTCGATAACTTTTACCGGATTGCCCAATGATTATATTGTTGGTCCTGTCGGACATGGTAAATCAAGTGGAAAAGCTACAGTTAGTGAGAATCAGAGTACTTTCTCGTTGATTTTTAATCCGAGTATCAAGATTAAAACTAAACAAAGCTTTAAGGCAGGTGGAGATAAATACATTGTCGAGCCTTCTATTAGCCCGGAACTTAGTTCGGTATATGGTACTAAAACGAAATGGAATTTTAATCCCGGAATCGGACTTCGCTGGAATATTGGTTATGAAGATTTTATGCGTCCCTTTGAAAGTTGGTTGGATAATATGAATATTCGTCTAACTTGGGGGCAGGTAGTGAAATATAAAGCCACTCGTTATGATGTATGGGGTACATACGATATCAAGGCTGAAAATACTTATAATGGACAGTCTTATATCCCCATTGATTTTGCAAAGCTTCCCAATGCACAATTGGATCCTATTACAACTACTACATGGAATTTGGGTTATGGATTTTCATTATTCAATGGACGATTGGGGGCAACTCTTGATGCCTACTATAAACAAGTAGACAATCAATTGAGTGATATTTATTTACCCGATCATTCAGGATTTGATAAGATGCGAAGTACGGAAGTGAGTTTGGTCAACTATGGCTTGGAAGTAGCATTGACCGGAAGGCCTCTTCCTCTACGTAGTAAATGGAATCTCACTTGCGGACTAAATTTCGCAATCAATAGAGATGTTATCACTAAGTTGCCAAATGAAGCCCGCCAGATTTTAAATAATGATGCATGGGTTGCTAATCGGTTAGGAGCTAACACAACTTCCATGTTGCTTTATATAAATAAGGGAGTATATGCTACAGATGAGGATGTACCAGTCAATCCGGTGACAGGTAAACGACTTAAAATCGGTAGAAATGATACAGAAGAAGCTTATTTCAAAGCGGGTGATCCCATTTGGGTAGATGTCAACGGTGACTACGTTATTGATGAGAAAGATCGTGTAGTAGCTGCCAATGCCCGTCCTAAAGTAACTGGAGGATTTTATTTTAATTTGAGTTATAAAGAATTCAGTATGCACGTAAATACTTCGTTTGTGTTTGGACGTGATATTATCAATACTGTGTTAGCAAGAACTTTTGAATCATATAGTAGCCCTGTAAAGAAAAATATAAGTGATTTGCGCAGTAATGCGGCACTTGCTCCTATAGAACGATATAATTTTTGGACAGAAGATAACCGTTATAATGCCCAATATCCTAATCCATATAATTATATCCATAATAAGATTATTGACCCTTTTAGAGAGGAGCAAACTCTTTTCGTAGAAGACGGATCTTATTTCAAACTGAATACGGTATCTTTTTCATATCGTTTCCCTAAAGAGTGGTTAAGCTTTTTCCGGGTAAGTGGTGTTACGTTGAAGGCATCTGTCAATAACATTTGGACTTTCTCCAAATACTCGGGCATTAGCCCTGAGAATGTGACAGGTTTAGGACGGGACAACTCCGGAGGATATCCTAATCCTCGTACATGGACAGTCGGTGTGACATTGAATTTATAATTAGTAATATAAAAAAAGAAGGTTATGTTAAAATATATATCAATAGGTTTGCTTTTGATTTTTACATCCACGTTTTGCGGATGCAAATTGGATACGGATGATGAAGATAAGATGCCGGGAGATAAATTTTGGAGTGGATCGCCGGCTAATGCTGAAGCTTTTATGCTTAGTATATATCAAAGTTTGCGTACGGCTACTACATCATGCGGTTTTTTCCTTTATTCTGGAGATGTACGTTGTGCTCCTATTACAGGGCAGAGTACAAAAAATTATCTGTATTTGATTCAGAACAATATGAAAGATTATAAGGGAGTAAAGGATAGTAAAGAAGAGGGTAGTTCGAAGGACTGTGGAGCTATTTATAACTGGAAGAACATGTATAGAGTTGTGCAAGGTGCCAATATCATGATGGAAGAAATTACCAATATTCAGGGACTATTAGGAGAAGAGGTGGAACTGTATCGGGCGGAATGTTGTTTTTTACGCAGTTTGGCTTATTTTTTTATGGTGCGTATGTTTGGTGATGTTCCCTATTATACGGAAGCCTATTTTGCCAATCCATTGCCTCGTACTGATAAGTCTGTGGTACTTAAGAACTGTCTGGTAGATTTGCAAACATTTCTAGATAATGATCCGGAAGGAAAAATTCTGCGTTGGCGAAATGGAAATGGGAGTTGGCGTGCTAATCGTGGTTCTGTATTGGCATTAATGATGCACATCAATATGTGGCTGGCTTTTTTCGATGCAGACAATGCTCATACATATTATAGTGAAGTGAAACGCTTGGCTGAAATCGATTCGTGGATTGATGGTACATATTATTCCTTGCAGCCAATGGAACAGATGTCCAATGTGTTTAGGGGAGACTCTAATGAGGGATTGTTTGAAATAGCACAGAATATTACAATGGGCGAAATATTTAATACAGATAATATGTGGTGTACGAAGGTTGTGTATGAAGTCCGAAACCAGACGAAACCAGAATTTGCATATAGCGAGGCCTTTCTAACCCAACTTTATCCGAAAGAGACAAAGGATTTGAGAAAGGAATATTGGTTCAATTATTTATATCGTGAAGAGGAAACAGGTGGAAGTTCAAGTATTCGTCCGATAGAAATTATTAAGTTGTTGAATGCAGATGAATATAAATCCAGCACTATCCCGAATGCGGGTAATTATATTGTTTTTCGTCTTGCTGATGTAATCTTACTATATGCAGAAGCACTCAATAATTTGGGAGAAGTGGAGAAAGCATTACAAGAGGTTAACCGTATCAGACAACGGGCAGGAGCTCCTGATTTTACAATGGAAGATGATTTGGATGCCTCTATTTACTGGGAACGTGTACGCGAATTGTTAGGAGAAGGGCAGTATTTTTATGATCTGGTACGAACAATGAAAATAGCAGATGCTTCTTTTGCAGTGTTCTCTGATGATAGCGGACACCGTGAGACGATGGCAAATTTGCGACAAGGTTCTTGGACATGGCCAATCTATAAAGGTGCACTGGATAATAATCCTTATATGTCTAAGAATATTTATTGGGAATAATGACTATGATAAAAGAGCAAATATAATACGAAGGTCATGAAAAATATAAGAAAAACGGTTTATGGAATATGCATATTACTACTTACTCTTTTGATGAGTAGTTGTAATAATGATGATTACTTGGTAGACGGAGGAATTAGTAACCCTTATTTCGATGGAAATGTAATGCAGTATCTGGAGTCTCGCCCCGACTTGTTTGAGGATTTGGTAAAAGTAATCAAATTGACGAAATGGAACGATATCTTGAGTAATGAAGAGGTTACTTTTTTTGCTCCTACAGATTTCTCCATTGATAAGAGCGTTAATCGTCTAAACTATTATTTGTATAATTATGAAGGGAAAGATCAGATCACGGACCTTTCACAAGTAAAATCCGAGGTTTGGGAAGATCTTATCGGTATGTATGTGATGGAGGGTAAATACCGATTGAATGATATTGCACAGATAGATACTACAGCAATAAGCATGCATCCGGGACAGACTAATCTTACTTATGATAAAAGTTATAAGATGACGATGGGAGTTTGCTATGGTGATGCGAATGGAATTAAATATGCAGGCTATAGACAGATTATGTACGCCTATCAAGATTTTGGGTATCCGGAATATGCTTATGTGTCATCTTGTAATATAGAACCTCATAACGGTATCGTACATGTTATCAGGCTTGATCATTACCTTGGATTTAGTATCTCAGCCTTGTATAGAAAAGCACTTGAGGCTGGTATTGATTATCCAGACAAGAACCGGATGACTGTTGGTAAAGAAGAAGATGAAGAACACTTACTAAAAGATGAAGAATAATGAATAAAAGATATTGCGATAATAACAGAGAGCAGCTGCGCAAAGCAATAGGGATACTGTGTATGGTTGCTTTGTCATTGGCCGTAGCCAGTTGTAATGCTGACGAAGAAGATTCTATCAAAGAAAATCCTTATTCGGGCGGGCGTGAACCACTAACTGTGAAGTTGCTCTCGGAAACGCCTGATCCAGAGACTGCTGGACCAGGTGCGGAGGTTACCTTTAAAGCTGCTGGATTGGCTAAATACTCTCATAAAGCTGAAAATAAATTCGATTTTGAGTTTTATATATCCGATGAGCAGTGTGAAATTGCGGCTGCTACTGATTCTACCTTGACCATTATTATACCGGAAAATGTAAGTTCGGGAACAACTTATTTAGTTTTGGAAAATCAGATCTTTTACGGACCTTATTTTAATGTATCAGGTAGTGTATCTGTCGATCAGGGTTTTGAGTTTTATAAGACTGGTCCGAGTCACGGTTCTATTTTTGCTTGTGTACCTTGGTCGGGTAATACCCAACAAACTACAGAATTTTATTTGTGTGGTGATTTCGAGCAAAGTAAAAATAGCTCGTATGCAGGACTTTTGATGGTTAATAATGAGAAGGGCCTGATAAATTTTGGTACAGCTAATAAGTTTGCGCTTAAATATGGGATATATTGGCGTATATATGTTGATGATGGAAATACGATTTCTTCTTATTCTGCTAAGTTAAGTGGTATGGATTCTTGGAAAGCAGATAAGGAATCACCTAAAGCATTGTTATATGGTTGGTTCAATGATTATGAAAGGTGGTCTTCAGTAACGTTGGATGGGTTTAGTTTTAGGAATGTGCTTTTAGTGAATAATGATATGACGGTTATGACGGAGAAAAGAAAATTCCCGGATCCTGATGGTAATATGAAAGAGATAAATATTCCGGTTTTCAATGGAGGTACAGATATGTTAAATGGAATTATACGTGCTTTCAGTACAACAGATGGAAAAATAATAGCTGTTACTAATTCCAGATGGCATGTACATATAGACTATGAAAATACGACTTGTAGCACAGACGGTAAAGCCATTATACCTGCAGAGATATATACAGCGATTAAATCAGTGATGAGGATGGATGAATACGGAACTTTGGATTTGGGGTATCGCCGAAGTATTGTCACTCCGGAGGAAGCATTGCCAGGAGCGAATGGAGAAATAAAGGATGCATGTATGACAAATGATGAGTCAATCATTATTGTTGGTGATTTGACTGCATTTGATGGTAAAACTGCAAATAATATTGTAAAGTTAGATAAGAATGGAGTAGTGGATGATGCTTTTAGTGCAAATGTTGGCGCTGGTGCTGATGGAGAGATAACTAAGATAACTTACACGTCTTACACTGATGAAGAAGGAATACCGCAAGAACGTATTGTTATTGTAGGTGGTTTTACTACTTTCAATGGAAAATCGGTTCCTGGATTAGCTGTATTAAATGTAGATGGTACTTTTGATATAGAATTTGAATTGAAAAAAATGGAAGGTGGAAGACCTAATTTTGCAAAAATAGTCGATTTGACTCCTTATTCCGACATACATAAACCACATCTTGTTATTTCCGGGACATTTAATAAATATGCAGGAATTACTCGTCAGGGATTTTTGATTTTGGATATGAAAGGTAATGCCATTCAAGAATTTAATGTGCCTGGCAGATTCTATGGTGAATTGTATGATGCACAATATTCCTTGACATCAGATTATGCCAACGGGCTATTGTTGACTGGTGACTTCACTTCTTTTGATGGTAAACGAATGAATAATATTGTGATGTTGAAAGTGGATGTGAAGAATGTGGTAAATACGTATGAATGAGTAACCTTAAAACGAAGAGAAACAAGATGGAAACAATGAACTACAAAACAATAAGAAAAGTGGTGTGTAGGTGTATGACGGGAATGTTGTTATTGGCTGCCGTGAGTTGTGACGGCACGATGGAAGATTCGTTGCGCTACAATTACCCGGCATCAGGTTCCAATTATGACTCGGGACATGTACTGCTTATAGTGATGGATGGTGCCGCCGGACGCTCAGTGCAGTCTGCTAGAAATGCTGATAAAACTCCCAATCTGAAAACAATGATTGCTCATGCGATGTATACTGATTATGGATTGGCGGATGGAACCAATAAATTGGTCAATGATGAACAAATGACAGGAGCACGTGGATGGGCTAATTTAATGACAGGCAATACAGCACATGGCATAAAGACAGAAACGCAATTAGAACAGGCCGGAACAGTAGATAACTTTTTGTCAAGACTGGTAGATGCTGGTGCTTCTGTTAGTATGTACGCAGCCAGTAATCGGTTTCATGCAGCTTTTAGTTCGGATGATATGAACGCTCCTGAATTAGTAGGAGGGGATGAGGCTGTTAAAGAACATGTTTTGGAAGAACTGCAATTACCGCAAACATCCGATTTGGTTGTTGCACAATTCAAAGGGGTAGTCGATGCGGCTGATGGAATTTTTTATAAGGATAATGGAGATCCGACAGAGGATGTTTCGAATGCTATTGGAAAATTGGATAGCTATATCGGAGAATTTTGGAATGCGTTGAAAGAGCGTCCCGGCTATACCCGAGAAAGATGGCTGATTATAGTAACCTCTAATTATGGAGGGAGTTGTTCATCTATGGAATCCCCTGCTACCCATTACGACGACAGAACAAGAAATACGTTCACATTGATGTATAATCCTAATCTGGAATCCACAGTACAGGTCACTCCGGGTAATTCTGCGTTAGCTTATACTTTCTATACTCCTGCTTATTCATATGATAACCGATATCCGAATCCTACAACGTATGCGGAATCAGCACGATTGGGAAATTTGGAAATGGGAGAGTTTGTCTTTGACCCAACGACAAAAGAAATAGCCCCTATTACAATTCAGTTTTTCTTGAGAGCTAGTACATTGGGATCCCAGAAATATGTTATTATGTCTAAGAGTACTGATATGAATGAAGATAACAAGGAAGCTAATGGATGGTTTTTTCATTTTAATCAAGATAATAGTAATAGACGTATTTGTTTTGGCTTTGGGGATAAAAGAGCAATATTCCAGACTCAAAACGAAAACGTTCTTGATCTTGATTGGAGAGAGTGGCATGTGGTTACACTGACGCTGGAACCAGATCCCAAGAAAAAGGTGAATACATTGTTGACCATATATTTAGATGGAAAATTAAATAATTCTAGTAGCCAGACAAATGCTAATATGGTAAAATGGTATGCTGCGACTCCTAGTTTGGCAACATCCAAACAAGCGCCATTACGTATCGGAGGAACAGAAAACAGGGATTCTCAAAATACTCAAAGGAATACAAAAGGGCAGCAATCAAAGAATTATATGTATGTATCGAATCTCCAGATTTACAATAAAGCTTTGACTGCAGAAGAGGTGGAATTATATGCCGGAAAGAATCAACTTCATAAATTGGCGGATGCGTATCCTCTTTGGGATAACTTGGTAGGATATTGGCCCTGTGATTTAGAGGAAGATCAGTTAGAACCGATTATGAAGAATTATGCCAAAGATAATAAGGAAAATGATGATTCTGATGATTTTGTTATAGACCGTGGTGTAGCTAATGCATGGACATCGGGTAGTGAGGTATCTTCAGGTATGCATCCTATTCCCGAGTCAGATATAACATATTATAGTAAAACATTTAATACGGTAGACGTTTCTCGTCAGGTATTTTCTTGGCTTGGAAAGACAGTGCGATGGGATTGGAATATGGAAGGAAAGGCCTGGAAGTTAACTTATACTCAACTTTCGGATGAAAACAATTAATGCTTAAATTTTACAGAAAATGAAAGATAAGATAGTTTATATGCTTCTGACCATAGGACTTGTGTGGGGAGCGATAGCGTGCGAAGATAAAGACTTTGAGGGAATTGTCTCTAATACGGATGATTACGTGTCTGAAACGGGAGGTGATTATTACGAAGGAGGAGGTATTGATGTCAGCCATTATGATCGTGCACGTGCTTTTCCAGGATTAGTGGATACATTGAAGGAGAAACGACTTGATGAGGCTATTGTGAATATAGATTTGTCCCGCAATTCGGTTGCGTCGGATAAGGTAAACCTGAAAGCAGTGGCACCAGCTATTTATAGTACCGGATTGTATGCAGGAGCAGGTGAAAAAATAACATTGACGTTGGATGATGATGTGAAAGGGCTGATTGTGCAGATAGGGGTTCATACACGTGATCTTTCTTCTTTAGTAGGAACAGCTTATTTGGAACGTGATGCAAAAATAACATCAGCTATGCCATTGTTTCAGGGGACCAATGAGATTCGTAATCCTTACGGTGGATATATTTGGATCAAGCGTACAGGAGCTAACAATTCTGATGCTCCTACGATTTCCGTGAAAGTAAAAGGTGCATATGCAGCTCCTGATTATATACAGGGAGAAACTGATGCGGACGAATGGATACAGAAAATAAATGAGACAACAGTACCATGGATTGAATTGCGGGGAGAGCAGATGGCTTTTTCTGTCCCCGTGAAGTACATGAAGCAGAAATTACAGCAGGGTAAGACCTTTGTAACTCAAATGGATGAGGCTCTTCGATTGTGGAACGATTGGATGCTTTGTTACAACGAGTTTTATGGGCTTGACGGAGAAGATATAGAGAACTATCCTGACTTCCCTGTATTAGGGTTTCCGTTCAGGGAGGTGATGGATGTGCACTTATTGACTGAACGTTTCTCATATTACAGTACAACAAATGTGGAATTACTCTCTTCTGAAGAGGTGATTGACGCTATTACTGATCCTGAACTGATTAAGCAGAATGCTATAAATATTTGTCACATTATGGGATGGATACAGACAGATATGTATATCCCAACTTATTTTCCTTCAACTACTTTGTCAGATTTCAAGAATATGTATTTACTGATGCCTAATTATTATTTTCTATATAAAAATGGTTGGTGGGGAGAGACAAATACCTCTAATTTGTTTTCAGGTAAGAAACAAGGAACCAATGTTATGGCTAGTACTTCTTATCAGTTGCTTTCATCAGCCTTTACAAATTTAGCGGCTTTTGCAAATGCTGATAGTTGTAAAATATTTAATAAGAATGTGGGGGGATCTGTGGAATCTGATTATGGAAGTGCACAGACTTGGCCTGCTGTACTCTCTTTTTTTTCTGCCATATTGAGTTATGAGCAAGTTGATGCAGATAAAGATGGTTGGAAGTACTTCGGTTATCTCAATCGCTTTTTAAAAAAACAAAGTGAACTATTGCCTGCCTCTCGAAGATTGAATATGCAGGATGCTATGCTAACTTGTTTGACTACTTATTTTGAACGCGACTTTTCTCAATTATTCGATCGTTGGGGAATTATGGTAGGAGATGCACAGCGTGTAGAAGCTGCCAAGTATAAGCATGTGGAAAAACGTATATGGGATTATAATCCGTTAAAGAAGAATGAAACTGCAGTATTTGATGGAAAGGCATTTCAAACATTGTCTGGGAAATATCCGTACCTGCATTTACGTTCTGACTGGGCCGTAGTTGCTTATTCGGGTGAAGAAGACAATTTGAAGGCAAAAAATTACAGCTATAATTTCTTTGGAAACAAGCATTTGACTAATTTGGAGGATAATCCTGATAAATATAATGAAGCGTATTGTTCACCTTATAATCTTTTTGATAATGATCCTAGTACACTCTGGTCCTCTTATCATGATCCTTATACAGATGTAAAGTGGTTTGATGGAGAGCAGAAATATGCTTTTAAAGTAGACAAGTTATATTATGGAGCAAAGACTCCTGATTACCCTTATTCTCTAGTGGTTCAGCCAGGAAATGTGGGAATAGATATAGATGGAGTTTATGTGGCGTTTGGTGATTATAATTCCGAAGCATCTATTTATAATGGTGATGTGAAGGATTATCAGAAATATGATTTTCACCCTCAACATATTATGGTAGAGGTAACGAATGATCAGTTGAGTTATGATGATATAGATACGTTGTATACCAATATTAAAGATATTCAGTGGAGACGCGTCTATGATTCAAAAGATGATCCGAAAGGAGGTAAAGTTAATGGGCAGCAGTTTTGGCCGGATCGGCGTAATACATTCTATGTAGAGTTTGCAAGACAGAGCGGGGTGACAGGAATCCGTCTAATTATGGATACAGATAGTCACGTGGCAAAAGACCGTCCCGCAAATTTTCCGGTTGATGAAAAACCTAACCGTCCGGAATTTGCTAACAAATACCTGAACCGTATACAGAAGATTGCAGAGTTTGGAACGTTTTATTTTAAGGAGGATTGATAAATATGAAAACACAACAGATATGGAAATGTGGCTTCTTGGTAGTAATGGTATTGGGAAGTATACTGACTGCATGTACCAAATATGATACGCCTATGGAAGTGGAAGAGGAAGGCAAAACAGCAAGCCGTGCCTCTATTGAAAAGTATGTGCTTTGGATTAATCTCGATGGTGCTGGAGGAGGAGATTTGGCAAAAAATGCTTTTCCCGAGAATGGAACAATAAAGGGGATGCTTCCTCACAGTCGTTATTCTTGGAATGGGATGGAAGCGGAGCATGTGGAAGGAGAGAACTATACATCTACAGCGGAAAATGCAATTGCATCTGCTTCAATGTTGACCGGCAATATACCATTGAGACACGGAATGTCGGATAATACTTATCAGTCGGAACAAGTGTTTGATCCGGATTTTGATGAATCATTGAAGGCTTATCCTGGCTTTTTTCAGTATATTACTGATTATAACAAATCAATGAAAACATTAGCTATTACGCCATGGAAAACGCTGAATGATAAATTATTGGATGAAGCAAGCGTAACAATCACCTCTACTTCGGATGAGGAAACATTGAGTAAAGCTTTGCAAAATATTGATGAAGAAAATAACCGGGTAATTTATCTTTCTTTTCGAAGTGTTTTAGATGCTGCAGTGAGTGGAGGAGGATGGAATACAGGAAATACCGCTTATGTGGAAGCTATGTCGAAGATGGATGATTATATAGGTCAGTTGCTGGATGCTGTTAGAGCACGTCCGAATTATTATTACGAAGATTGGTTGGTAGTTGTCACTTCTAATCATGGCGGAACAGCTAATGGTACTTATGGAGGGATGTCTTTGGAAGAACGAAATATGTTTGGTGTTTTTTATTATGATCACTTTACACAGTCGAAAGAGATGAATCCAGGAGTAATAGAAGATGTCTTGTGTTTTGACCAGTCATTTTATGGAACAGTTATTGATTCCATAACTCGTACTCCAGACTTGAAAGATATTGCGACTATGCGCCAGATTTATTCACCTGATTCATTAGATGGTGGAATGACTGTTGAATTCATAATGGCGGCAAGACCTTCTAATAGCCATAGTTATGTTCCCTGGAATCAGGATGGGATAAATATTCTTAAGAAAGGAAATTGGTATGTAAAGTTAGACCATACTTATACATCTGGAGCAGCTTCCTTTTTTGGACAAAGTGATGGAACCATGTCACAAAACGGAGCAGCTAATTTTCTGAATCCTATGGTTCATACGTTGACTTCTACTATGAGACTTTATAATTCAGAGGCATATATCGAGAAGAAGGAAGAGGCTGGTAATGAATATGACCAAAATGGTAATTATGTGGGTGGTGATCAATGGGGGAATATAACTCCTCCATATACAAAGTCTATTTTCAAGCGGAGAGGAAAACTTGCTTTGTATAATTATTATGACGGGATAAAGAAAACGCCATCTGGTACCATTATAGAGAAAGAGGTCGACTGGGAAAAGCAATATTTTACAGATAATACAAATTTGGAGATTAATGGTGGAATGAGAAACTCATGCCGTTATATTCTTGAAATTCGTATTTGGAATAAAGAGTTTGCACCAGAGGAGGTTGTAAATTATAGCAATAAATTGAAGTTGACTTCTTCTGATCCTAATTACCAGCATCTTATTGGCTATTGGCAATTCTATAAGGGAGATAATGGTTTATACATACAGGATGACTCAATCGTAGTCAATCAGATAAAGACTGTGAAGAAACGTTTTGTGAAGAATCGATCAATAGGAGAAGATGGTAAGGAAGTGGTTGAATATGAATATAGAGATATACCGACGGAGGGTATTCGCTTGCGGAAGAAAATAGTAGGTGCCGATGGTAAGAGTTATTATACCAATATTAAAAAAGAGGAAGGTGATATATTACGTTATATGACTATGCCTAATACGCTATATCAGACGATGTTGACTGATGGAAGAATGATGGAAAGTGTGTTACCAGTGCCTGCTGTTTTGGAATGGATGGGAGTTTCTTTTCCAACCGAAACTACACGAGATCAGAAATTTAAAACCTCTAAATTGGATGGTGTAGCTAGCTCGTATGAGGCCGAAAGTAAAAAAGTCGTATGGCGCGGAATGTTCTTAGGTGATTATACGAAAGATTTGGAATGGCGCGATTATGACAAATAAGGATTTTTTTAATAGGATAAGTTTGATAAGGGTGTCTTGCGAGATACCCTTTGTTTTATACATATATTACTTCTTGAATCTAGAAATAATTGAAAGTGTATAGGGCAGGAAATGTATATGCGAATAATTAGGGTAATATAAGATAGATAGTATTAATACGTAAATTGGAGTTACAAAGGGAGCGTAAAATAAACTGTGTCAAGCCTTCTTTTCTCTAAAATCTCTTCGGTCGGGGAACGCCCAGCGGCAAGGGGCGGGACCACCCGTCCCGACGAGCGACAAAATTAGATTAAAATCAATCGTTCTCCAAATTTAATTGCTAATTGTTGTGCAATTATAGCCCAATTAGCAATAGGCATAGTCCACTTTTTACGTACGTTCCGGTAAGCAAGATAAACCAATTTTTCAAGGGCTGTATCCGTAGGGAATATGCCCTTGTTTTTGGTAACCTTACGAATCTGCCGATGATATCCTTCAACAGTATTAGTAGTGTAGATAAGTGTTCTAATACCTTGAGTAAATTGGAAATACGCAGATAGCCGTTCCCAATTATCCCTCCATGATTTTATCACAATAGGATAAAGTTTTCCCCATTTCTTATCCAAATTATCCAGTTCCATTTCAGCTGTTTCTTTGCTTACAGCTTTGTAAACAAGTTTAAGGTCTTTCATAAATTCCTTTTGATTCTTGCTGGCTACGTATTTGATGGAGTTGCGAATTTGGTGGACAATACAAAGTTGGACAGTAGTATCAGGATAAACACTCGCAATAGCATCAGGAAAACCTTTCAGGCCATCTACACAAGCTATCAGAATATCCTTCACACCACGATTCTGAAGATCCGTAAGGACGGACAACCAAAAATTAGCGCCTTCGCTATGAGCAATATACATCCCTAAAAGTTCTTTATGACCTTCCGAGTCTATTCCCAAAACATTATAGATAGCGCGGCTGACAGACTGACCGCGATCATCCATTACTTTATAATGAATAGCATCCATGAAAACAATGGGGTAAACAGAATCAAGACTGCGAGACTTCCAAGCCTTTATTTCCGGAAGTACACGATCGGTGATTGAACTGATTGTATCGGCAGATACACGATTACCTAAGTTTTCCTCCATCCAATCACTGATTTGACGCGTACTGTTACCCAAAGCATACAAACCGATAATACGATCAGAAACGCTCTCCGCAAGAACCGTTTCACGCTTCTTTATAAACTGAGGATCAAAGCTGGAATTACGATCACGGGGAGTGGAAACAGTAACCTCCCCTAAGGGAGTTTGAACCTGCTTATGCATCCTGCCATTACGGCGATTACCCTCTTCACGCTCTGTTGGACTAAGATGCGCATCCATCTCACCTTCCAAGGCGGCGTTAAGAATACTTTCTAAAAGAGGAGCAAAAGCACCATCTTTACCTAACAAGGATTTACCCGATTTAAGTTGTTCGAGAGCCTTGTTCTTAATACTTTCAAAATCAAATTCTTCGTTCATAAAAAAAACTGTGTTAGCAAAGTTAATTCTTTTTTCTTTCCTGACACAGTTTAAATTACATTCTCGTTACAAATGAAAAGTGTATTTTTAGTACCTCCTTCACCTTTTTACTGGAATCCTTATCCAGAAAGGGAAAGCGGGTGAAGGAGGAGAGGTTTCATCACTCTTTCATTTAAATAACTTAACAGGGTTGATACTTAGAAAATCTTCTACTTTCATACCTCCCTCTCCAACAACCATTGTTGCGTATGGATGATACATTTTTCTGATTTCTTCGAGTCCTGCATTGTAGGTTTCGCTATTGCTTTTTACTTCAATCGTTACTATACGACTTTTCTTTTTCAGTATATAATCTACCTCTTTGTATTTTTTCTCACCAGTAAAAAACATTAATTGGTTTTTACTCAATGGCATCTACAAATATAAATAATTTATTGTTTTGCATTACCTTTATATTCTTATTCTTTGTATTTCACAGCTACCGAAACCCTGTAATTGCCCGGAACGGGTGTATAAATGGGTTGGTGGGTAGTCCCTTTGTTTTGCAACTTCTTTTCTGCGATTAGTCTTTTAATATGGCGGTATGCAGTAATTTGTGTCATTCCGCAGAGGTACTGGAAGTCTTTTCGGGTGATAAGTTGGTTTTCCGAAA
Source organism: Bacteroides sp. BFG-637 (assembly GCF_024793605.1). Classification (NCBI taxonomy): domain Bacteria; kingdom Pseudomonadati; phylum Bacteroidota; class Bacteroidia; order Bacteroidales; family Bacteroidaceae; genus Bacteroides; species Bacteroides sp. BFG-637. The sequence continues at coordinate 4,163,374 of NZ_JANUPD010000002.1, forward strand.
AATACTTTGTCAATTCCATATCTATCTCCACTTCGGAAAGTCCGGCAGAATGCGGCCTATATTTCGAACGGTGAAATTCCATATCAGAAAGTTCGGCTTTCAGTTCTTTATCTGCTTTGAATTTGATTGCTTTCAGCTTTACTTTATGTACTCGCTTGTCTTTAGGATCCCGTATTTCTTCTTCGCAGGAAAGAGTTACTTGTAGATATCCCAATCCGTCGATATGTACCTTTTTTCCTTCTTTAAGACACTGTGCCACTTCGTATTTCAGTTCTTCCAAAGTTGCTATCACATCAGACGGGCTTAAAGAACAGCGCTCGTGAATGCGGTAAACCAATTTCTCTGTATTTACTGTTTCATAACTAATCGGACGTGCATGATACCTTACCTTGTTTTTCTTCTCCTTCGGCATCGGAGTCTTATATAGTTCAAATTGTACTGCCATAGTCTTTCTTTTTTCTTTAGATGTTTGTAGATTATCTTCCTGATATTCCTTAATTTTCTTCTTGATATTTGTTACTTATCATTGCTGTGATAAGTGCTTATCATTAATGTGATATGTATATGTCATTACTGTGATAAGATATTATCATTATTGTGATAAATAATAAATGTCCGCATCAAAGATAAGGTTTAATTAGGAGATAAACAAGAAACAATAAGGTAAAATGCCAAGTTCATTTTTATAAAAATGAAGGGATTAAAAAGTTGTAAATCCCATATTCCGGATATTATATTCGCATCCATTAAATACTAAAAACGAAATTTTATGGACAAGAAAAGTGTGCTGCTTTCATTATGGCAGAAGTTTGTAAACCGCTTTTGTAAAAGCGGAGAGTGTGAAGGATTACTGGAAGAAATATCAAAGTCTTCGGTTAGTTGTTATGAGGTGTCTAAAGATAGGAAGGAAATAAAGAGAAGGGCTCACTTTCTAAAGCGAAAAATTTGACTGCAAGTGTAGACCTTTTTTTGAAATCTCATTATGATTTCCGTTATAATGTTCTGACGGAAGAAACTGAATTTCGTTTGTTGGAACGGATGAACGAGGGACTTCAGCCTGTAAATCAACGTGTGTTGAACACTTTCTGCCTTGAAGCGCATGAGGCCGGTATTGGATGCTGGGATCGTGATCTGTCACGTTGTATTTATTCTACCCGCATAGCTGAATATCATCCTTTCAGGCTTTATCTGGATGAATTACCTGAGTGGGATGGGATAGACCGTGTGTCCGCATTGGCACGACGGGTTTCGGAAAATCCGTTATGGGAAAAAGGATTCCGCATTTGGATGCTGGGGATGACGGCACAATGGATGGGGGTAATGGGAGATCATGCGAATAGTGTTGCTCCCTTGCTCATCAGTACGGAACAGGGATATTTTAAATCTACTTTTTGTAAATATTTGCTTCCTCCTGTGCTTCGGTGTTATTATATGGATAAGGTGGATTTAACAAGTCAGGGAAATGTGGAGCGTAGACTGGCGGAGATGGGACTTCTCAATTTGGATGAATTTGATAAGTTTTCTCCTGCAAAAATGCCATTGTTGAAGAATCTGATGCAGATGTCTTCATTGAGGCTATGCAAAGCATATCAGAAAAATTACCGCTCCTTGCCTCGTATTGCTTCTTTTATTGGTACGTCTAACAGGAAAGATTTGCTTACTGACCCGACTGGTAGCCGCAGGTTTATTTGCGTGGAAGTAGAGCGCCCTATTGATTGTGAAGCGATTGAATATGAACAACTTTATTCACAATTGAAAGTGGCAATCTTGTCAGGTCAACGTTATTGGTTTACGAAAGAAGAAGAACAGGAATTGCAAAGGAACAATATGGCGTTTTACCGTCAAGGACCAGTGGAAGATGTACTGCGTGCTTGTTATCGACCGGCAGAAAGAGAAGAGGAGTGTGATCTTCTTTCTGCGGCTGATATATTTCAATGTTTAAAAAAGAGGAATCCTGCAGCTATGCGTGGTGTCAATCCGGCAAGTTTGGCGCAAATATTGGTAGCGGTGGGGATAGAACGTAAACATACTAAGTTTGGAAATGTATATCGGGTAATATCGGTTTGAGGAGTGTGAACTTGGTGGTGAAGGAGGTCCCTTCACCCGCTATTGCCCTATAGGAAGGTGCTGTGAAGGGTGAAGAGATTTTATTTATTTTGTTTAAATTGAATGTCAGATTGAAAAATGAACCTTTTTGAATGATATGGGTACTTATTGGAGTAATATTTTCAGGATATTTGCACGATAATTCTAATAAATAACAATATTGTATACTTATAAAATTTTTAGGAACAAATGACATTTGATGATTGGAATAATATTGTTACATCTAATGCGTATTGGATAAACTTGGTATTGGTAATGATTATATTAGTTGTTTTTTATAGACAATATAGAGAAATACATATAAGAAAAGAATGTGAGTTATTGGCAAGAATGGAGATCGAAAAAATAAAAAAGGAGCTTGTAAAAGAAATAAAAGCTAAAAATGACCTGGAAATGGATGTGAAGCGTTTTCGGTTGATTTTTAAAGGACTTCCTTTAGTTGTGAATAATGTAATTACAGAGTCTGATATTGAGGCGTTTCATTTTTATATATTATTGAAGAAGAATACTTCTACTATAATATTAAATTGCTCAGTAGAAGAATGGAAAAAACTTTTTTATTTTTCGGATATGATCTCGGACCGATTTTATTCGCGTTTATTGTATGCATATCCACAACTTGGACAGAGGGAGTTATGTTTATGCTGTTTGATTCGTTTGAGGTTCTCCAATCGGGAGATTGCAACCTTACTGGGTATTAAGGAGGAATCTGTATTAAGGAGTAGGAATAGATTAAAAAAACTATTAAATGTAAATAGATATCAGACACTGTCTAATTTTGATGAATATATAATAAAGTATTGACATGAATGAATACGTGGTAATTGGGAAGTGGTTTTACTAAGTTCTTATAAGGAGGTGATACAATTTCTGTTGAAGAACATGTTTTTTTGTCCAACTTTTAGGACGTATTTGAACTTAAATTGTTGAATGGTAGTATTTTTGATTGTCCGGTATATTCTTCTCTTTTTATGATTTTACGAAAGAAATGGCTTATTTTTGTATATTCGAAATTCATAATGCGATTGCTTATTTATAAAAGATACTATATATGGAACAAACTTATTTTTTTGATAACGAGATTAAAGAGGTTCTTATTCCATTTTGCTATCCAATCTGATTAATTATGATAAACTGAAATATGCTGTTCCTGCATTTGTGTATAATTATGATACAGCAAAGTTATGTGGAGGGCATGATGTGGATATGAGTGGTAAAATCTTTAAATACGGAGTGGAAAGGAGAGATTGTTCTGAAGATGAATATGATTCCTATTATGATTGGGAGTAATTCCAATAACTGTTATTGCAAATATCTAGATATTACTATAAATTTATTAATAACTTAAACAACAGGAATATGAAAGAGATGATCTTTATCTTTAGTTTATTGGTTTTGCTCTCATGGGGCACTAACGGTGTGTACGCCCAAGTTCCGCAAGAAATATCAGAAGAATATAGAGCGTTGGATCGTGAATTGTATAAAGACGAGCGCGGCGGCATGTCATACGAAGCATTGCGGGGTAAATATTTGGAGAAACTTACTCGATTAAAAGAGCAAGCGGACGCTTTAATGAATACTCAGACCGGCGATGTTAAAACGGAAGAGAAGAAAGAATTGGTGAAATGCCTGAAGAGGATGGAAAATAACATTTTCAAACTGACGACTGCACAGGAACTGCTAAAACAACCGCGTACAAAATTGGTGGCGGATAGTTTGAGGGCTACTACGCAGGACTCTGAAGGTTATACAAAGAGTTCTCAAATCATGAGAAATTATCAAAACACGCTGATGCGGGAGGTTTTGGATCGTTACCCCGGAAAAAGCAATGACAAGATTCGGAGAGCGGCGGTGGATTCCGTTTTCACTATCATGAGGGCTTTGCGCACCGTTCCTCGGAAACCTGTTAAAAAGACAATCAAATTATCGAACGGGATGATGAAGTCAGGTCATCTCGTGTATGCTATTTCTGCTTTGGGGGATTGAATGAAGCGGGAAAGAGTGAAACCGTGTTCCGTTTCATCTCATTTAATAGTAAAGGAAACTCAAAAGAGATTCTATAAAATTGATATTAGATTCTTTATGATATTATAAGAGATCATCATTTTTTACTGATTGAAAAAGTTGGTTTTGGATGATATTGATATGATGTTCGGTTAGTTTTAAAAAGGTCGTCTATTATTAGGATAGATGACCTTTTAATTTATAGCATATGAACAACAGTTTATGAAGGAAGATTCAGGCATGATTTATTTTTGAACCTCTTTGAATGATTATCAGACTCCATATAAAGTCGTATACCAAAGATTTGGAACTTTTTGAATGATTAGAATACCCGTTTCTCTATTATTTTTAAGAACTTTGCCACTGTGAATTAGTTCGATGACTTTCGTTGGCTATAAATTTTAAATTAATAATAAAAAAGAATAGACATGAATTACACAAAAATGAAATCTGGTTTAAAGAAAGGGATAGTAGGTGTATGTATCTTGGTAGTAACCCTGTTGTTTACTACCCCGCTTTCGGCACAAACGAATGGTAAATCCGGTAAAGGACTATACGAACTGTTTAGTACTAAACTGCCGGATGGTGCTCAATGGACAAAGCCGGATAGTAAATTTGTACGCGATGGAGGGTATTCTAAGAAATCCGAGAACTATATATATGTAAATGCTTCTAAAAGTCCGGCAGAGCTGACCGGACTATCTATTCCCATTCGTGAAAATCCTGGGCCGGGTGAATATCGTTATATCACCTTTGCATGGGTAAAATGGGGAGGAGAACAAATAGGTATGAAATTTCATGTATCTGAAAAGTCTGTTAATCAGAAAGGAAAGAAATATGATTTTACATATATTGCTGGGGAACCGAAGGATCTAATTAATCAGTTGACTGGCCTTAATCTTGGTGACAAGCCCGGGCATTGGATGGTGATGACACGCGATCTTTGGAAGGATTTCGGTAACATTACATTAACCGGAATGTCATTTATCTGTCCTGAAAGACGTGATGCGGGTTTTGATGAGATTTTTTTGGCAAAAACGCAGGATGATATAAAAAATGCTCCGAAAGTACTTCCGAGTGAAATTGCTACTGTTGTACCTGTAGTGGAGGAAGATGATGAATTGATGTATAATGAGGCGGTATCAGATAGTATTGCAGTCGATCAGGGAGTACAAATTGACTGGGGAGCACAGATCAAGGCAGGTGGTTCAATGATGTATCCGTTGTATTTATTGGGAGTGATTGCTTTTGTAATTGCTATCCAGCGATTGATTACTTCGCGTCAAGGCCGTTTGGCTCCGAAACCTTTGTGTAAAAGTGTCAATGAATGTTTGATAAATGGAGATTTGAAAGGAGCGTTGACTGCATGTGATAAATATCCTTCCACATTGGCCAATTCGCTACGTTTTATTTTCGAGCATGTAAAAGCCGGACGTGAAGCTGTAAGCCAAACAGCGGGTGACATGGCTGCACGTGATATTCGTACGCATTTAGCACGTATTTATCCTCTTTCTGTTATTGCTTCATTGGCTCCGTTAATCGGTCTGTTAGGTACTGTTGTAGGTATGATCGAAGCATTCGGTTTGGTTGCTTTATATGGCGATGAAGGTGGTGCTTCTATCTTGTCTGATTCTATTTCCAAAGCATTGATAACAACCGCTGCCGGTTTGATTATAGCAGCTCCTGCCATTGCTTTATATTTTATTATCAAAAATCGCATTATGCGTATGGCTTCATTGGTTGAGGTTGAAGTTGAAGAAGTGATAACCAAATTGTACCTGGATAGTAAGGAGGAAAAGCATGAGACTGAATTATGATGACGATGATAAAGTAGAAGTGCAAATGTCTCCTTTGATAGACTGTGTGTTTCTGTTGCTTATTTTCTTTTTAGTGACTACGATGATGAAAAAATGGGAGATGCAGATTCCATTGACACTTCCTACAATGACTTCAAGCCTTTCCACTACACGGGCGGGTGAGGAAGCGGTGATTATCTCAGTAGATGAGAAGAAGAATGTGTATCAGGTAGTAGGACACGATGCCTATTCTGGTGAAAGCACTTACTTGCCTGTGAAAGATTTAAGTGCTTTTCTTTCAGATTTACGTAATAGTCGGGGAGTGGAGACAAATATTGATGTGACGGCTTATCGTACTGTGCCGGTAAGTACAGTGATAGAAATATTCGACCAGTGTCAAATACAAGGGTTTACACATACACGTGTACGCCTTGGGAGTAAACCATATTAAGCCTATGAGATTATCATTATTTAATAACGAGGACGAACCGGAAGTTTCCATGTCCCCTTTGATCGATTGTGTGTTCTTATTGCTTATATTCTTTTTGGTATCTACCATGACGAAAGTGAAAAATAGGGATATTCCTGTTGATCTGCCAACTTCACAATCGGCCATTAAATTGAAACCGGATGATAAGCAGGCTATTGTAGGGTTGGACGCCGATGGTAACTTTTATTGGGACGGGCAACCTTGCTCAACCAATTTTATGATGGAACAATTACGGCAGACATGTGTCACCGATCCGGGAAAGCGTATTCGCATTGATATGGACAGGCATACTCCGTTCGGACGCTTTGTAGAAGTAATGGATGCTTGTCAGTTTTATAACTTAACTAATATAGGAATCAGGACGTATGACGAAAACTACAACAGGGAGTAGCCGTCTGACGGTTATCCTATCATGGGTGATAGCGCTGATTTGTTTTGCGGGAGGAGCATTCTATATTTGGATGATGCCATCTCCTGATCGAGAGGCGATGGATTTGCAAATGAAACAGCAGAAAAATCAAAAGTCCAGGAAAAGTTTGACAGAAAAGGTAAAACAGGAACAGGCGCAACGGGCATTACCGTCTAATTATGCCAGACAGTTGGTAGAGCAGTCGGAAGTTTTGGTCAAGAAGAATCTGGAAGAGCAGGTGAAGAAGTTCCAAACGATGGCTGAAACAATGAGACGGCGTAAAGACGATATGTTGACGAAAGTGGAAAAAAGAAAACTGCCATGGGGAGCACCTGCTGATGCAAATGATACGTCGAAAGCACGGGCTATTCCTCAAACTGGAAATCCGTCAGCCAATGCTTCTGTAGAAGAACTTTATGCTGTGCTGCGTGATTATGAGGCTGAAATTCAACAAAGTCATTTGGCTGTGAGTGCTGCTAAACAGTCCTTATCTAAGGGACAATCGTTCCCTGAAGTGTACAGTTCTTTGAAAGCGGGAAATTCACGTATGCCGAGTTTTGATGAATTGATAAGGATGCAGTCAAGGGATAGTGAGTGGGCAACTTCGGCTGGTAGTAATGCCAGTGGAGGATTGCAGATAAAGAGTACTGCTGATTTGAATAATTATCGTGGATTACTTGGACAAGCTACTCGTCAGGCAGGTCTAGCACAATCTCGTTTGGAAGGTCTGTTCGGAGCAGTTCGTCAGGCTGGTAATCCTGGAAACGGAATGGGACAAGGCAATGGTAGTCCGGGTAATGGAGGACCTGGAGGTAACGGTAGTGGTAAAGGAAATGGAATCGGTATGGGTATGGGAGGTAATGGAGAGGTTTCTGCTCCCGGAGGTGGAAAAGGAACGTTCAGTGCTTATTCAGGCTCGAAATTGAGTAAGGAAATGGTAAAAGCACAAGCGTTGCCCGGACGGCGCTTTTCTAAAAATGCTGAACGTAAAGGGTGGCTCTATATCAATACATGGTATATGATTGGACCGTGGGAGAGTTTTGGCCGAGAGGACTTTTCTATCGTTCATCCGCCAGAGGTTTCTATTGACTTTGATGCTGTGTATACTGATGGGCAGGTAGGTATGGGAATTGCGGAGACGGATTCTGATCCGTTAAAAGTTATCGGAGACGAGGTGCAGCTTGACGGGACGCTCCGTTGGAAGTTTATGCAGAGTGAATCAATGCATAATGTCCCTCCAGTAACGACCGGTCATTCGACTTACTATGCTTATACCGAGCTTTATTTTGATGAAGCTACTACGATGCTAGTAGCTATTGGTACGGATGACAGCGGACGCGTGTGGATTAATGGTAAGGATGTATGGCGCGATTACGGTACCAGCTGGTATAATATTGATGAACATATTGCTCCCTTTCAGTTCCGGCAGGGGTGGAATAAAGTTTTGGTACGGCTGGAAAATGGAGGTGGCGGTCCCTGTGGGTTTAGTTTCTTGATTATTCCTCAGAATAAATAGATAGATATGTGTTTAAATAGAAAGATTGTTTAAGGATTAATTATTGGTAAAAGTTATGTGAAGACTCGTTGTCTTCCATAACTTTTTTATTAAATCATTGTGGACAAATGTGGTTGTCCGATTATTGGTACTAAAATAATTGAGAGGAAAATTAAGCATAAAACACTTTCTGATCAGAATGGTCAGTTTACACTTTAAATGTCTGAAAAAGGATTGTTTCTTTCATTATCGGAAGTAACTAATATTATAAGAAATATATCATTTGTCCCCAAAGACCAAAGCTGTTTAATCGTTATTCAAAAGACTTTTCTATATATTGAATGATTTTTGTACGGTTTTGACGCATTATAGAACCTTTTTATCCTTAAAAGGATACATCTTTGTGACTTGAATAATAACCACGAAAAACTGTATAATTAATGAACTTTAGGAGATTTTCTTTTTGGGTATTAAGCTGTGTGTTCAGTATTTGCATGGCAGGATGTAAATCAGGTAAGAGTAACGGTCAGAGTGAAGTAATTGTTGATAGTGTATGGACAAAGTCAAAGGTTCTTGAGACTATTAAGAAGGTTAATAACTATTGGCAAGAGGAGAATCCGGAACCGGCATTTGCTTTTGGCATCCGGCAGCTTATCATACGGGAAATATTGCGGCTTATGAGGTGACAGGTAATATAGATTACAAAAAATATTCAGAGGCATGGGCTGAAAAGAATCAATGGAAAGGGGCTACTTCTGATGATAAATCCAAGTGGAAATATAATTATGGTGAAACGATGGAACATGTTCTTTTCGGAGATTGGCAGATTTGTTTTCAGACTTATATAGATTTATATAATATGGATCGGGAACCGGCAGAATATAAAATAGCTCGTGCGAAGGAGGTGATGGAATATGAAATGTCAACTCCTAATAATGACTATTGGTGGTGGGCAGACGGATTGTATATGGTAATGCCGGTGATGACTAAGCTCTATAAGGTTACGGGTAATCAGCAATATTTGGATAAATTGTATGAGTACTTTACGTATGCCAAGAATTTGATGTATGATAAGGAAAGTGCCCTGTTTTATCGGGATGGAAAATATATATATCCGAAACATAAGACTAATCAAGGATTAAAGGATTTTTGGTCGAGAGGTAATGGCTGGGTGTTTGCTGGTTTAGCAAAGGTACTACAAGATTTACCGGAGAATAATGTTCATCGTGCCGAATATATTGAGATTTATAAAATGATGGCTAAATCATTAGCTGCTGCACAGCAGGAAGAGGGATACTGGACTCGTAGTTTATTAGATCCGATACAGGCCCCGGGACGTGAAACTAGTGGAACCGCTTTCTTTACTTATGGATATCTTTGGGGGGTGAATAATGGATTTTTGGATAAGGTCATTTATGAACCTGTTATAAAAAAAGGTTGGGAATACCTGACTGAAATAGCTTTGCAACCTAGTGGAAAGATTGGTTATGTACAGCCGATTGGTGAAAGAGCAGACCAACATAAAAATGTAGGACCAGAAACAACTGCTGATTTTGGAGTAGGAGCTTTCTTGTTGGCAGGTTCTGAAATGGTGAAATATCTGAATGATTAGAATTTATTTTTATATTTAAATGTAATGATGAAAAGCAAAAACATCTTGGTCATTATTTTATTGTGCATGTTAAGCACGGTAATTTATGCCAAAAAAGTGAAAGTGGAAAGAGAAATCTGCGACCGTGAATATTGGGTACAGATGGCATATAAAATTGCTGCTCCGGTATTAAGTAATATGAGTAAAGGAGAGTTGAAGAAAAATATGCAGGTAGAAATCAGCCCTACTTGGGATGGAAGGAGCAAGGATGTGACGTATATGGAATGTTTCGGGCGCCTGATGTCCGGTATTGCTCCTTGGCTTTCTTTGCCGGATGATGACACGGAAGAAGGAAAAATGCGTAAGCAATTGCGTGAATGGGCTTTGAAAAGCTACGCACATGCTGTTGATCCGGATAGCCCCGATTATCTTTTATGGAGAAATGAAGGGCAGCCTCTAGTAGATGCGGCTTATATTGCCAGTAGTTTTCTTCGTGCTAAAGAGCAACTTTGGGAACCATTGGATGACGTGACAAAACAACGGTATATTAAAGAATTCCAGTTGTTGCGTCGAATTGATCCGCCTTATACTAACTGGTTGCTATTTTCTGCTATGATTGAATCTTTTTTAATGGAAGCCGATGCGCAATATGATTTATTCCGCATTCATACGGCTGTTCGGAAAGCGGAAGAATGGTATGTAGGTGATGGTTGGTATTCGGATGGAGAAACTTTTGCGTTCGATTATTATAATAGCTATGTGATTCAGCCTATGTTTGTACAAGTAATGCAGACTGTGAACGATCATAAGGTAATATTACATGATCGTAGTTTGGAGATGCAAAAAAAGACTGAAGATTTAGCTAAAAAACGTATGCAACGTTTTGGAATGATTTTGGAGCGTTTTATATCTCCTGAAGCGTCCTTCCCTGTATTTGGTCGTTCTATGACTTATCGATTGGGAGTTTTCCAACCGTTGTCAATGCTCTGCTGGAAAGAAATGTTACCTGAAGAACTCCCGGAAGGACAAGTTCGTAATGCGTTAACTTGCGTCATGAAACGTTTATTCTCTGTTAACGGGAATTTCAATGAGAAAGGATTTCTGCAATTAGGCTTTGCTGGGCATCAGACCGGACTGGCCGACTGGTATAGTAACAATGGAAGTATGTATATAACATCAGAGGTTTTTCTTCCTTTAGGACTTCCTGCTAATCATTCCTTTTGGACATCGGCTCCTCAAGATTGGACTTCTAAGAAAGCATGGAGCGGTCGTGAGTTTCCGAAAGATCATACTATACATTACTAAGGATGGATCCTTAAAATAACACTAACTAGCCTTTATTATAAACATCAATCCTGTCAATACTATTAAGAGGTATTGGCGGGATTTTTATAAAGAGTCAAATTGATACTAAAAAGCCATAATTAGGAAAAATTGAATGAATATTATCCTATTTTGACCGATTTAAAGACCTTTGTGTAAGAAGAATATTCCATCTTTGCATCAGTTTTCAATAGGTAATAGTTTTAGTTTTTTGGGGTAATTAAATGGGATTAGTTTTCAAATTCGCTATCGGTTTTAATGGAAACATTAACCGGTGGTGAATTTCTAAAGAGATTAATGTATCATGAAAACAATAGAATAGATTGAAAATGAAAAGACCTTTATTGTATTTGCTTATTTTGTTAGTGACTGTATTCAGCACTTCCTGTACTCAATCTTCAAAGGGAACATTTGAGGTGGGGGACAAGACTTTCTTGCTTAATGGAGAGCCGTTTGTCGTAAAAGCGGCAGAGATTCATTATCCTCGTATTCCAAAAGAATATTGGGAACATCGTATTAAAATGTCTAAGGCGTTGGGTATGAATACCATTTGCCTTTATGTTTTCTGGAACTTCCATGAACCGGAAGAAGGAAAATATGATTTTACCGGGCAAAAGGATATTGCAGCATTTTGTCGTCTTGCGCAGGAGAATGGTATGTACGTCATTGTGCGTCCTGGTCCTTATGTGTGTGCCGAATGGGAGATGGGCGGATTGCCTTGGTGGTTACTGAAAAAGAAAGATATTAAGCTCCGTGAACAGGATCCGTATTATATGGAACGTGTGAAATTGTTCATGAATGAAGTTGGTAAACAACTTGCTGATCTTCAGATTAGCAAAGGTGGAAATATAATTATGGTACAAGTAGAAAATGAATATGGCTCATTTGGTATTGACAAGCCTTATATTTCTGCTATCCGTGATCTTGTGAAGCAAGCGGGATTCACAGGGGTACCTTTATTCCAGTGTGACTGGAATTCTAATTTTGAGAACAATGCTTTGGATGATCTTCTTTGGACTGTCAATTTTGGTACGGGAGCCAATATAGATCAGCAGTTTGAACGTTTGAAAGAGCTTCGTCCTGATACTCCATTGATGTGTAGTGAGTTCTGGTCCGGATGGTTCGATCATTGGGGAGCGAAGCATGAAACACGCAGTGCGGAGGATTTGGTAAAAGGAATGAAAGATATGCTCGATCGTAATATTTCATTTAGTTTATATATGACTCATGGAGGTACTAGTTTCGGACATTGGGGAGGAGCAAACTTCCCGAACTTCTCTCCGACATGTACGTCTTATGATTATGATGCACCTATCAATGAATCAGGAAAAGTCACTCCCAAATATTTTGAAGTACGTAAATTGTTAAGTAATTATTTACCTGAAGGCGAATCGTTGCCGGAAATCCCGGATTCTATTCCAACGATTACTGTTCCTTCATTTAAGTTAGATGAAGTGGCGATACTGTTTGATAATCTGCCGGAGCCAAAAATCAGTGAAAATATTCAGTCAATGGAAGCGTTTGATCAGGGTTGGGGAAGTATTCTATATCGAACAACACTTCCGGCATCTAACGAAGAGCAAGTTCTGACAATTACAGAGGCTCATGACTGGGCACAGGTTTTCCTTGATGGCAAGAAATTGGCGACATTAAGTCGTTTGAAAGGGGAAGGGACTGTTATTCTTCCACCTGTGAAAGAAGGAGCCCAATTGGATATTCTGGTAGAAGCGATGGGCCGTATGAATTTCGGTAAAGGTATTTATGATTGGAAAGGTATTACTGAAAAGGTGGAAATTCAATCGGACGGTGCTGCTACTTCATTGAAGAATTGGAAAGTTTATAATATCCCGGTTGATTATGCTTTTGCAAAGAATAAGAAATTTGTGAAACAAGATAATCCGAAAAAAGACCCTGCGTATTATCGTGGAACATTTACGCTGGATAAAACCGGTGATACTTTCCTGGATATGACTGACTGGAGTAAAGGGATGGTCTGGGTGAATGGTTATGCTATTGGACGTTACTGGGAAATAGGACCACAACAAACCTTATATGTGCCGGGATGTTGGTTGAAGAAAGGTGAGAACGAAGTGATTATATTGGATATGGCTGGACCTGTACAACCGGAAACGGCAGGCTTGCAACAACCTATTCTCGATAATTTACGCGTTCATGGTGCTGCCTATGCACATCGTAAAGTAGGTGAGAACTTGGACTTGAGCGGAGAAACGCCCGTTTATAAAGGTTCTTTCAAGGCGGGTAATGGTTGGCAACATGTGAAGTTTGGAAAAGAGGTGGAAACACGTTTCTTCTGTCTGGAAGCATTGAATGCACATGATGGGAAAGATTTTGCAGCCATTGCGGAATTGGAGTTACTGGGAGCTGATGGCAAGCCCTTGTCACGCCAACATTGGAAAGTTGTTTATGCAGATAGTGAGGAAACGGAAGAAGCGAATAATATTGCAACGAATGTGTTCGACTTGCAGGAATCTACCTTTTGGCACACAAGCTATTCTTCGGCTGCCAAACATAAATTCCCGCATCAGATTGTGATTAATCTCGGTGAAGATAAGGTAGTAACCGGATTTTCATATTTGCCGAGAGCAGAAGCCGGTAAGACAGGCATGATAAAAGATTATCGGGTATATCTGAAAATGACACCCTTTAAAATCTAAAGGGAATAATAAGATAATTGTATGTCTATGATGTACACTGAAGACATTTAAGTCATAAGGTTAATTATTAAGTTTGTTCATTAAGTTATAGAGAAGTAAAAGAATAACTTTCACGTGAGTGACGGTTTTTCTTTTACTTCTCTTTTTTGCTTGACTGATATTGTCTGGGTAATTAGAAATAATATCCTAAATTCACAAAGCAACTTCCTTTATCTGTCTGATTAGAATATCCTAATGATATTTCCAATGGTCCGAAGATGCTATCCATACCATAACCTGCGCTAACACCGAACAATTGCTTCCCTTTCAATATATCGAAGAAATTACTATCCGTTAGCCCGTAGTTACCTGTCAATGTGAGATAATGAATGGCTCCCATCCGTTGTCTGAATTTAATAGAGGCGATCATAATGGTGTTATCCATTAATTCCAGATTGGTAACCCCGGCAAAAGGTAATTGCTGTGGAATATAGAAACCGGGGACATCACCGCCAATAGCATTTTGTAATGGATAAGGAAAATCCCTTCCGATCAGGATACGTCCATAAATGGAAGGAATGACAGAGAAGCGGCGGGTCACTGGAATGACACTTGCCCACGAAGCATTCAGTGCTGAAAATGGAGCATGTTCGTTGTATTGTGCCATATTATCCGTATAGAGCGAATAGGCAGCTCTGAAGTCACTTCCTTTAGAAGGGAAACGTCCTTTATCATAGGTATTATATTGTACTTGGGCAAAATAACTTAGAAAATGTTCCGATTCTACTTTCAGGTCGGAGATTTCAGGTTTCTTAAACAGGAAATCCTTGTATTTGTAATATTCAAAACGAAGACCGAGTCCGAAACGGAAATTCTTGTACCATACATCAGAGAAACCGAATTCGGCCAGATGATATTTGTAAGTTGTATTATAGGCACGGTCACCTTCTTCGTAAATATTGATATCGTTGTATTGGAACATATACGAGAAGTTGAAATTACGTTGTTGCATGGGTTCCAACGTGTAGTCTATGCGGGCGGCATATCGTTTACCCAACCGACCGGTAAGAGCCAACCGGGAAGGAATATGAGTTTTGAGGTCTGCCGTTGCATTGACCAACAACGATGCGATCTCTTCCGAGTCGAAACGGATGCCCAAATTGATTCTTCTTTCATATTTTTCTTGCAACAGGAAGTTGAGATGATAGCCTTCAGGTGTCTCTTTCAATGTATAACTGGCACTTGAGTAGGATTGGCTACCGCGTAACTGATACAAGGCCTGTTCTATTTGTAGAGTGGAGATATTACTGTTTTCTTTCAAATTGCATTTCTTCATCAGCCATTTTTTGTCATCCACTTCTACACCCGAAAATGAAATGTCGGTCACATAAACAGTACGCGCATTGGATAGGGAAGAATAAGGGCCGTGTTGTTTGGGAGTATAATTCTCGGCTATTCCTATTTTCTTTTTTAAGGCAAGCAACGAATCCCATTGGTCTCTTGCCGCTTCTTCACCTCTTCGCATCAAGCTATCAATAGCAGTCGGAGTAAAACTGGCGGATGAATATCCCTCTACATTGACACGGATATAAGTATCTGTGAGGTCTACATTCTTTTCATGATTAGATTGACAGGTAATGTCTACAATCTGTCCCAGAATGTCGGGGACGCTATTGAGCTTGTCGGCCTTTTTGAGAGCGTTTTGCACGTCTACTCCGATAATAATATCAGCCCCCATTGCTTTTACTACATCCGCCGGATAGTTGTTTACAATACCACCGTCCACTAACACCATGCTGTCTTGCCGTACCGGAGTAAATACACCGGGGATGGCCATACTGGCGCGCATGGCAGTAGAAAGTATTCCGTCATGGAATACGATTTGCTCTCCGTTGACAACATTGGCAGCCACACAGGCAAAAGGAATGGGAAGTTTATTAAAATTGATAGAATCATGATATCCCACGGTAAGGTCTGAAAACAGATTGGCCAGATTCTCTCCTTTCATGATTCCTCCGGTAGCGGCATCTTTGGGAGTTTTGGTGAAAGGGATAGAGACTGTATATTTTTCAGATCGCTCACGATCTGTTAATGACATGGCGCTTCTTTTGATACGGTCACTCAACAGGAACGTCCAATCTTGCTTCCGTACCATACTGTCCAATTGTTCCGGAGTATAGCCGATGGCATAAAGACCACCTACGATAGCTCCCATACTGGTACCGGCTATATAGTCGATAGGAATGCCGGCTTCTTCGATCACTTGCAGTGCTTTGATGTGTGCCATTCCTTTGGCACCCCCGCCGCTCAGTACGACACCTACCTTTTTTCTTTGCTCCTGAGAATGCAAAGAAAAAGGCAATAATAAGCCAATTGATAAAACTAATGTTGAAAAGATTTGTTTTTTCATTAGGACATGGTCTAGTGTTGATGTTTAATATAATACAAATGTAGAGCATAATTTGTTTAGTTGTTGAAATGGGAATTAAAAAAAATGTTCCAAAAGTCGGAAATGTGGATAATTTCTACACAATACAGCGGATTTCCACACTTTTGCAAAAAGAAGAAGAATTTGTAATGCTTTGATTGTAAGTTAATAATGTCTGCGACGCATTTTTGGTATGTGAATTGCATATAGGAGTAAAGAACAAACATAAGTTAAATTAAATAATAAGATTCGATATGAGATTATTCTTTTCGAAACATGAGTTGAAACTGAGGAGAAAGAGAACCATTGCTGCTATAATTTGTGCGGTAGTTGTGTTGGGTGTATATTGGATACTGACCCGACCTCAGAAGGCTGCACCGGAAATGCCGACAGTCATTGTGGAACCGGTAGTGAAAGATGATGTAGAGATATACGGGGAATATGTAGGGCGTATTCGCGCCCAGCAGTTCGTCGAAGTCCGTGCCCGGGTGGAAGGCTATCTGGAAAATATGCTTTTTGCCGAGGGGACATATGTCAATAAGAATCAGGTTTTGTTTGTCATTAATCAGGACCAGTATCGTGCCAAAGCTGATAAGGCCAGGGCGCAGTTGAAAAAAGACGAAGCGCAGGCTTTGAAGGCGGAGCGTGATTTAAAACGTATCCGTCCGTTGTTTGAGCAGAATGCTGCAAGCCAGTTGGATTTGGATAATGCGGAAGCTGCTTATGAAAGTGCCGAGGCAACGGTAGCCATGAGTGAGGCGGATCTGGCACAGGCTGAACTGGAGTTGGGCTACACCATTGTCCGTTCGCCTTTGTCGGGACACATTAGTGAAAGAAATGTGGATTTGGGTACGTTAGTGGGACCCGGGGGAAAATCGTTGCTTGCTACTATTGTGAAGAGTGATACGGTGTTGGTTGATTTTAGTATGACAGCACTCGATTATCTGAAGAGTAAAGAAAGAAATATTAATTTGGGACAACAGGACTCTACCCGTTCCTGGCAGCCCAATATTACCATTACATTGGCGGATAACACGGTTTATCCATTCAAAGGATACGTGGATTTTGCCGAACCGCAGGTGGACCCTCAAACCGGTACTTTCTCCGTACGTGCAGAAATGCCTAATCCGAAACAGGTATTATTGCCGGGGCAGTTTACAAAGGTGAAATTGTTGCTGGATGTTCGTGAAGGAGCACTCGTTGTTCCGATGAAAGCCGTTACCATCGAAAAGGGAGGAGCTTATATTTATACCATGCGTAAAGATAATGCGGTAGAAAAGCGTTTTATCGAATTAGGACCGGAAGTCGGGAATAATGTGGTGGTAGAAAGAGGATTGGCAGAAGGAGAAATGGTTGTTGTGGAAGGATTCCATAAGTTGACTCCAGGTATGAAAGTGCGGGTGAGCCAATCGGATGCAGAGGCCCGGGATAGTATAACTGCGACAAAAAGTGAAGTGGCCGGGGCGAAAGAAAATGTTACCGGAATGAAGGATAACGCGAAAGGAGAATAAACGATGAAAGTTACTTTTTTTATAGATAGGCCGGTCTTTTCGGCTGTAATCTCCATCGTGATTGTGATTGTCGGCATTATCGGTCTGACGATGCTTCCGGTGGATCAATACCCACAGATTACCCCTCCGGTGGTGAAGATTAGTGCTTCCTATCCGGGTGCGAGTGCACTTACTGTATCACAGGCAGTGGCTACTCCGATTGAACAGGAAATCAATGGTACTCCGGGGATGCTTTATATGGAATCAAATAGTTCTAACTCCGGAGGCTTTTCGGCAACAGTTACTTTTGATGTATCTGCTGATCCGGATTTGGCAGCTGTTGAGATTCAGAACCGTGTGAAACTGGCAGAGTCCCGTTTGCCGGCGGAAGTGATTCAGAATGGTATTTCGGTAGAGAAACAGGCTCCCAGTCAGTTGATGACGCTTTGTCTGACTTCTACTGACCCAAAGTTCGATGAGATTTACTTGAGTAACTTTGCTACTATCAATGTGCTCGATGTGATTCGCCGTATTCCCGGAGTGGGGCGTGTATCCAATATCGGTAGCCGTTATTATGCCATGCAGATATGGGCGCAGCCGGATAAGCTGGCAAACTTCGGACTGACCGTACAGGATTTGCAGAATGCATTGAAAGATCAGAATCGTGAATCGGCAGCGGGGGTGCTGGGACAACAGCCTGTACAGGGATTGGATATCACGATTCCTATCACGACACAGGGACGTCTTTCCACTGTAGGACAATTTGAAGATATCGTAGTGCGTGCTAATGCGAATGGTTCTATCATTCGATTGAAAGATGTGGCACGTGTATCGCTGGAAGCTTCTTCCTACAATACAGAGAGTGGTATTAACGGTGAGAATGCTGCCGTGCTTGGTATTTATATGTTACCGGGTGCCAATGCGATGGAAGTGGCCGAGAGAGTAAAAGAGGCGATGGATGAGATTAGCAAGAACTTCCCGGAGGGATTGAGCTATGAGATTCCGTTCGATATGACGACCTATATTTCCGAATCTATTCATGAAGTATATAAGACGTTGTTTGAAGCGTTGGTTTTGGTGGTTCTGGTGGTTTATCTATCCTTGCAGAGCTGGCGTGCAACGTTGATTCCGGTAGTGGCGGTACCTATTTCATTGATCGGTACTTTCGGATTCATGCTGATTTTCGGTTTCTCACTGAATATCCTGACATTGCTCGGATTGATCCTTGCCATCGGTATTGTGGTGGATGATGCGATTGTGGTGGTGGAAGGTGTAGAACATATCATGGAAACGGAGCACCTAAGCCCTTATGAAGCTACGAAAAAAGCGATGAACGGACTTTCCAGTGCTTTGATTGCCACTTCACTGGTATTGGCGGCTGTGTTCGTCCCGGTTAGCTTTTTAAGTGGGATTACAGGACAGTTGTATCGCCAGTTTACGGTGACAATTGTAGTGTCCGTGCTTATTTCTACAGTAGTGGCTCTGACATTGAGTCCGGTGATGTGTTCGCTGATTCTGAAGCCGGATAGCGGAAAGAAAAAGAATATCGTTTTCCGGAAGATTAATGAATGGCTGGGTATCGGTAGTAATAAGTATGTGGCTGCCGTAACTCGTACAATCAAGCATCCTCGTCGAGTTTTGAGTGCTTTTGGTATGGTGTTGATTGCTATCATGTTGATTCATCGTATTATTCCGACCAGTTTCTTACCTGTAGAAGATCAGGGATATTTCAAGATTGAATTAGAACTACCGGAAGGAGCTACTCTGGAACGTACCCGTATCGTGACAGAGCGTGCCATTGCTTATCTGGAAAAGAACCCGTACATTGAGTATATACAGAATGTAACGGGAAGTAGTCCGCGTGTCGGAAGTAACCAGGGACGTGCTGAACTGACGGTGATCCTGAAACCTTGGGAAGATCGGAAGAGTACTACTATTGAGAAAATCATGCATACGGTGGAAAAACATCTTCAGGAATATCCGGAATGTAAAGTCTATCTGTCCACCCCTCCGGTGATTCCGGGACTGGGTAGTTCGGGAGGTTTTGAGATGCAGCTGGAAGCCCGCGGAGAAGCCACTTTTGATAATTTGGTAGACGCAGCAGATACATTAATGTACTATGCATCCAAACGTAAAGAGCTGGCCGGCTTATCATCTTCTTTGCAGTCGGAAATCCCACAACTCTATTTTGATGTGGATCGAGACAAAGTGAAGATGCTGGGTGTGCCTTTGGCTGATGTGTTTTCTACCATGAAGGCTTATACCGGTTCGGTGTATGTGAACGACTTTAATATGTTCAACCGTATATATAAGGTTTATATTCAGGCGGAAGCTCCTTACCGGGAACATAAAGACAATATTAATTTATTTTTCGTAAAAGCCTCCAATGGAGCGATGGTACCGTTGACTTCTCTGGGAAATGCATCATATACCACAGGACCGGGAAGTATCAAACGTTTCAATATGTTTACTACGGCCGTTATTCGTGGAGCAGCTGCGCAAGGATATAGTTCCGGACAGGCGATGGAGATCATGGAACAGATTGCCAAAGATCATCTCCCCGATAATATCGGTCTGGAATGGAGCGGTCTTTCCTATCAGGAGAAGCAGGCGGGAGGTCAGACAGGTATGGTGATGGCACTGGTATTCTTGTTCGTTTTCCTTTTCCTTGCCGCACAATACGAAAGTTGGACAGTGCCTATTGCCGTATTGCTTTCTTTACCTGTGGCTGCTTTGGGAGCCTATTTGGGAGTCTGGGTTTGCGGATTGGAAAACGATGTTTATTTCCAGATTGGCTTGGTTATGTTGGTCGGACTTGCCGCTAAGAATGCAATTTTGATTGTAGAGTTCGCAAAGGTGCAGGTAGATAAAGGTGAAGACTTGGTGCAGTCGGCCATATACGCAGCCAAATTGCGTTTCCGTCCGATTCTGATGACCTCTCTTGCCTTTGTGCTCGGTATGCTTCCGATGGTACTGGCAAGTGGTCCGGGTTCGGCAAGCCGGCAGGCAATCGGTACAGGTGTATTTTTCGGAATGATATTTGCTATCGTATTTGGTATCATTCTTGTGCCGTTCTTCTTTGTGATGGTGTATAAAACAAAGTCGAAAATCTTAAAACATAAGAAATAATGAAACGAAAGAAACTATATATTGCTATCCTGTTACTTGCCGGAGTACTGACTTCCTGCAAGGTAGGGAAAAGCTATGTCCGTCCTGATCTTCATTTACCCGACAGCTTGGAAAGATCACAGGATTCGGTCAGCTTCGGTGCTCAGGACTGGAGGGATATTTATACGGATGCTACATTGAGAAGTCTGATAGAGCGTGCATTGGATCATAATAAAGATATGCTGATTGCTGCTGCCCGTGTGAAAGAAATGGCTGCACAGAAACGAATTTCTACGGCGGCATTGCTTCCGGACATTAAAGGAAAAGTGACAGGGGAACGTGAACTTGAGAATCATGGAGGAGACGCTTTCAAGAGATCAGATACCTTTGAAGCACAATTTCTTGTTTCATGGGAACTCGATCTTTGGGGAAATCTACGTTGGGCACGTTCGGCCAGCATTGCCGAGTATCTGCAATCTATTGAGGCGCAACGTGCATTGCAGATGACGATTGTGGCTGAAGTGGCGCAGGCTTACTATGAACTGGTAGCTTTGGATACAGAGCTTGATATTGTCAAACAGACGTTGAAAGCCCGTGAAGAAGGGGTACGTCTGGCACGTATCCGGTTTGCCGGTGGATTGACTTCCGAGACTTCCTATCGACAGGCACAAGTGGAGTTGGCACGTACGGCCACTCTGGTTCCTGACTTGGAACGTAAAATCTCCCTGAAAGAGAACGATATTGCTTATCTTGCGGGTGAATATCCTAATAAGATAGCCCGTTCCCGTTTGCTTCAGGAGTTTAACTCTCCGGAAACACTTCCTGTAGGGTTGCCGTCTACTTTGTTGGAACGTCGTCCCGACATTCGTCAGGCAGAGCAGAAATTGATTGCTGCCAATGCAAAAGTAGGAGTGGCCTATACGAATATGTTCCCGCGTCTTGCCTTGACAGGCGGTTTCGGTAGTGAAAGTACTTCTTTGTCGGAACTCCTGAAATCTCCCTACGCAATTATGGAAGGAGCTTTATTGACTCCTATCTTTGGCTGGGGAAAGAACCGTGCGGCATTGAAAGCAAAGAAGGCCGCTTATGAGGCTGAAGTACATAGTTATGAGAAATCCGTACTGGAAGCTTTCAAAGAAACACGTAACGCGATTGTCAACTTCAACAAGATCAAGGAAGTATACGAACTTCGTGCCAATCTGGAACGTTCGGCCAAGAGCTACATGGACCTGGCACAATTGCAGTACATCAATGGGGTCATCAACTATCTGGATGTATTGGATGCCCAACGTGGATACTTTGATGCCCAAATCGGATTGAGTAATGCCATTCGTGACGAGTTGATTGCGGTGGTTCAACTTTATAAGGCTCTTGGCGGAGGCTGGGAGCAGAATCCCTAGAATTATATTATAAATTAGCTCACTGAAGAAAACGTAAAGGCTATCTCCCACGTCGGGAGATAGCCTTAAATTTTTCTTTCTTCTTCTTTTTGTCTTAAAAACAACAGAAGAAGAATTTTCATAATTCGGAAAAAAGTGCGAAATTTGCAACGCTTTTCAAGTTTGACAAGAAACTTACTAACACCTTTAAATAAAAAATTAAAGAAAATGACTAAAAGTGCATTGCAAATCGCAAGGGCTGCTTACCAGCCCAAACTTCCGAAAGCATTGGCATCAGGAGCTGTTAAGGCTGTAGCAGGTGCTGCTACTCAATCTGTAGCCGATCAGGAAGCTATCAAAGCATTATTCCCGAACACGTATGGAATGCCGTTGATTACATTCGAAGCCGGTGAAGCTGTTGCTCTTCCTGCTATGAACGTAGGTGTAATTCTTTCCGGTGGTCAGGCTCCGGGCGGACACAATGTAATCTCCGGTTTGTTCGACGGTATCAAGAAATTGAATCCGGAAAACAAATTATATGGTTTTATTTTGGGTCCTGGTGGTCTGGTAGATCACAACTATATGGAACTGACTGCTGATATCATTGACGAATACCGTAATACGGGTGGTTTCGATATTATCGGTTCCGGACGTACGAAGCTGGAAGCTGAAAGCCAGTTCGAAAAGGGTTATGAAATCATCAAAGAATTGGGTATCAAGGCACTGGTTATCATTGGTGGTGACGACTCTAACACAAATGCTTGTGTATTGGCTGAATACTATGCTGCTAAGAAGTATGGTGTACAGGTAATCGGTTGCCCGAAAACAATCGACGGTGACTTGAAGAACGATATGATTGAAACTTCTTTCGGTTTCGATACAGCTTGTAAGACTTATGCTGAAGTAATCGGTAACATCCAACGTGACTGTAACTCTGCACGTAAATACTGGCACTTCATCAAATTGATGGGTCGTTCGGCTTCTCACATTGCACTGGAATGTGCTTTGCAGGTACAGCCTAACGTATGTATCGTTTCAGAAGAAGTGGAAGCAAAAGATATGTCTTTGGATGATGTAGTGACTTACATCGCTAAAGTGGTAGCAGACCGTGCAGCACAAGGACATAACTTCGGTACAGTATTGATTCCGGAAGGACTGGTTGAGTTCATTCCTGCCATGAAACGTCTGATTGCTGAATTGAATGACTTCCTGGCTGCCAATGCTGAAGAATTCGGTCAGATTAAGAAATCTCACCAACGTGATTATATCATCCGCAAACTTTCTCCGGAAAACTCTGCTATCTATGCAAGTCTGCCGGAAGGTGTTGCCCGTCAGTTGACTTTGGATCGTGACCCGCATGGAAACGTTCAGGTATCATTGATCGAAACTGAAAAACTGTTGTCTGAAATGGTAGCTACTAAGTTGGCTGCATGGAAAGAAGAAGGCAAGTATGTTGGTAAATTTGCTGCTCAACACCACTTCTTCGGTTATGAAGGACGTTGTGCTGCTCCGTCAAACTTTGACGCTGACTATTGCTACTCTTTGGGTTACACAGCTTCTATGTTGATTGCTAACGGTAAGACTGGTTATATGTCTTCTGTACGTAACACAACAGCTCCTGCTGCTGAATGGATTGCTGGTGGTGTGCCTATTACCATGATGATGAACATGGAACGTCGTCACGGTGAAATGAAGCCGGTTATCCAGAAAGCATTGGTAAAACTGGATGGTGCTCCTTTCAAAGCATTTGCTTCACAACGCGAACGTTGGGCTATCGAAACGGATTATGTATATCCGGGTCCGATCCAATACTTCGGTCCTACAGAAGTTTGCGACCAGGCAACTAAGACTTTGCAACTGGAACAAGCTAAATAAATACACTTCAGAGCAGTTGTTAATGTTACAGTTGCAATAACAGCTGCAATGAAGGGTTCTTTCAGGCACGGATTACGCGGATTAACACGGTTTTTTAGTTATTTCTTAATAAACCGTGTATTCCGTGTAATCCGTGCCTATCTCTAAAAATATTGATCGTTTAAAGTAAATGCCGCAACGCAACAACCCGATGTCTGCCGTACAGAAGAAAAGAACTGTTTCCACCACTAAAAGAAAGGGAACGGCCTCTTCTTCCAAAACTTCCCGTACCTCAAAAAAGGAACAGGTGAAGCATCGAACTGTGATGCCTACCTGGCTCCGTAATATGCTGGCAGTGATGATTGTCGGTTGTTTCTCCGCAGCTTTCTATTATTTCTTTATCCGTCCTTATGCTTATCGATGGAAACCTTGCCATGGCTTAAAGGAATACGGTGTCTGCATCCCTGACGGATATGATATTCATGGTATTGACATTTCTCACTATCAGGGAAAGATTGATTGGAAGAAGCTGTTGCAGAATAAAGAGACGGCTACTCCTTTGCATTTTGTCTTTATGAAGGCAACAGAAGGAGGAGATCATAACGATACTACATTTGAGGCAAACTTTGCCAATGCCCGTAATCATGGATTTATCCGTGGCGCTTATCATTTTTATATTCCGAGCACGGATGCTTTGAAACAGGCGGACTTCTTTATTCGCACGGTAAAACTGGATTCCGGCGACCTGCCTCCGGTTCTCGATGTGGAAGTGACCGGACGAAAAGAGAAAAAGGAATTACAGCAAGGCATCAAACGCTGGCTGGACCGGGTGGAATCTCATTATGGGGTGAAGCCTATTCTTTATACCTCTTATAAATTTAAAACCCGTTATCTGGACGACTCTATCTTCAATGCATACCCTTATTGGATTGCCCATTATTATGTGGACTCTGTAAGGTATCAGGGAAAATGGCACTTTTGGCAACATACGGATGTGGGAAGTGTTCCCGGTATTAAAGAAGACGTAGATTTGAATGTATTCAATGGCTCGTTAGAGGAACTTAAAAAGCTGACAATTAAGTAACGGGTATTTCTTTTCCCTACAACTTATCTCTTCTCATATTTGTTATAATCGTATTATTACTTAAAAGATACGATTATGAACTTTGATATAGCTATTATTGGTGGTGGTCCGGCCGGGTACACAGCTGCCGAACGGGCAGGGGCCAACGGATTAAAGGCCGTTCTTTTTGAGAAAAAGGCAATGGGTGGAGTATGTCTCAATGAGGGGTGTATTCCTACTAAAACTTTGTTATATTCTGCTAAAATACTGGATAGCATCAAGAATGCTTCCAAATATGGCGTTTCTGCCGAATCTCCTTCGTTCGATTTATCCAAGATTATGAGCCGTAAAGATAAAACAGTAAAAATGTTGACGGGCGGTGTGAAGATGACTGTGAGTTCTTACGGAGTGACTATTGTAGAAAAGGAAGCTCTGATAGAAGGAGAAAAAGATGGGAAAATACAAATCATTTGTGATGGAGAAACCTATTCCGTGAAATATTTGCTGGTATGTACCGGCTCTGATACAGTGATTCCTCCTATACCGGGACTGTCAGAAATCAGTTATTGGACTTCCAAGGAGGCATTGGAAATAAAGGAACTTCCAAAGACGCTGGTCATTATTGGCGGCGGGGTGATTGGGATGGAGTTTGCTTCTTTTTTCAACAGTATGGGTGTGAAAGTGCATGTGGTAGAAATGATGCCGGAGATTCTGGGAGCGATGGATAAGGAAACCAGCGGTATGCTTCGTGCCGAATATGCCAAACGGGGAGTCACTTTCTATTTGAATACGAAAGTGGTGGAAGTAAATCCTCATGGAGTTGTGATAGAAAAAGAAGGCAAGACGTCTACTATTGAAGCGGAGAAGATCTTGCTTAGTGTAGGACGTAAGGCAAATCTATCCAAGGTAGGACTGGACAAGCTGAATATAGAACTGCATCGGAATGGAGTGAAAGTAGACGAACATCTGTTGACTTCGCATCCTCGTGTATATGCGTGTGGTGATATTACAGGCTATTCTTTATTGGCGCATACCGCTATCCGTGAAGCGGAAGTCGCTATCAATCATATTTTAGGAGTGGAAGACCGGATGAATTACGATTGTGTTCCGGGAGTCGTTTATACCAACCCTGAAGTGGCGGGAGTGGGAAAGACAGAAGAAGAACTGGTAAAATCAGGAGTTCCTTACCGTGTTTCAAAATTACCGATGGCTTATTCCGGACGGTTCGTTGCGGAGAATGAACAGGGAAACGGACTCTGTAAGCTGATCCAGGATGAAGACGGGAGGATTATCGGTTGTCACATGTTGGGAAATCCGGCATCAGAACTTATTGTGATAGCAGGTATTGCTATTCAGAGAGGGTACACGGTGGAGGAATTCCAGAAGACTGTGTTTCCGCATCCTACGGTCGGAGAGATTTATCACGAAATAATGTTTTAACTCTTATTCCGCTTGATCTATGATTCGATGTATCTATAGTCCGTTTACTGATATTTACTTTCACTTGGCAGCAGAGGAATATCTGTTGAAGCAGGGAAATGAAGATATTTTCATGCTTTGGCAGGATACTCCTTCTGTGGTAATAGGTAAGCATCAGCGGTTGCGGTCGGAAGTCGATAAGAAATGGGCGGAACAGGGACGAGTACATATTGCCCGTCGTTTTTCGGGTGGGGGAGCGGTGTATCATGATTTGGGTAATGTCAATCTGACTTTTATAGAAACGGCTCCCCGTCTGCCGGAATTTGTTACTTATTTGCAGCGGACATTGAATTTCTTGAATTCTATAGGCCTGATGGTAAAAGGAGATGAACGATTGGGGATTTATTTGAATGGATTGAAAATATCAGGGAGTGCGCAATGCGTACATAAGAATCGGGTGTTGTATCATTGCACTCTGTTGTATGATACGGATCTGACTGCCTTGTATAAAGCTTTGAATCCGGAACCGATGGTTGATGATGAAACTTTATCGTCAGTATATGCTGTTCCTTCCGTTCGGAGTGAGGTAACCAATATTCGGAGTCACTTGCCGGAGGGAACTGTAACTGATTTTAAAGAGAAGGCTTTTCAGTATTTCAGTAAGTCCCAATCTGTCAGTGCTTTTAACGGGAAGGAAATAGAGGCTGTCAATCAGCTCCGGAAAGAGAAATATATTCAGAAAGAGTGGATATATAGTCGTTGATGTCCGGACTGGCTTTGTCAGTATCCGGTTAAAATTTACTTAACTTAAAACTTTCTATTTCAGCCCGTTGTTGTAATATCTCAAGGTTGAATAATAAATTAACTGTCTATGTCGAAATTCGAAATAAAAATGCCTAAGTTGGGCGAGAGTATAACCGAAGGGACCATCGTCTCTTGGTCTGTAAAGGTAGGTGATATGATTCAGGAAGACGATGTGCTTTTTGAAGTGAATACTGCCAAAGTAAGTGCGGAGATCCCTTCTCCCGTAGCGGGAAAAGTGGTGGAGATTTTATATAAGGAAGGTGATACGGTTGCTGTAGGAACAGTAGTAGCTATAATTGATTTGGATGGAGAAGAATCTTCAGGAACGGAGCCGGTAAATGTTTCTGAAACATCACCATCGTCAGCGGAAACTGCTAAGAACGAATCAGCGAATACTGCATCGAAACCTGTTGTTGCAGAGGAAGAACGTTGGTACTCTCCTGTTGTGATTCAGTTGGCGCGGGAAGCTAAGATTCCGAAAGAAGAGCTGGATGCTATACAAGGAACCGGTTATGAAGGGCGATTGAGTAAGAAAGATATAAAAGATTATATTGAAAAGAAGAAAAGAGGAGGTAGCGTTGAACCGAAGCCGGCATCTGCTGCTCCGGCCGCAAGCAAACCATCAGTTGCTGTTTCTTCTGAACAGGCAAGTCCGAAGGTTGCTCCGGCTACATCTGCCGCTGCTGCCCAGCCGGCTGCCACTTTATCTAAATCGTCTGCTCCTGTAGCAATGCCTGGAGTCGAAGTCAAAGAGATGGATCGTGTCCGCCGGATTATTGCCGACCACATGGTTATGTCTAAGAAAGTATCTCCTCACGTGACCAATGTGGTAGAAGTGGATGTCACCAAATTGGTGCGTTGGCGTGAAAAAAATAAAGATGCTTTCTTCCGTCGCGAAGGAGTGAAACTGACTTATATGCCTGTGATAACAGAAGCCGTGGCAAAAGCATTGGCTGCCTATCCACAGGTGAATGTATCGGTAGATGGATATAATATTCTTTTCAAAAAGCATATTAATGTCGGTATTGCCGTCTCTTTGAATGATGGAAACCTGATTGTTCCTGTGGTACATGATGCCGATCATCTGAATCTGAACGGGTTGGCTGTTGCTATCGATTCTCTGGCCTTGAAAGCAAGGGATAACAAATTAATGCCGGAAGATATTGATGGGGGTACGTTTACGATAACCAATTTTGGAACATTCAAGAGCCTGTTCGGTACGCCAATCATTAATCAGCCGCAAGTAGCCATCCTGGGAGTAGGGTATATCGAGAAGAAACCTGCTGTTGTAGAGACTCCGGAGGGTGATACGATTGCAATCCGGCATAAAATGTACTTGTCTTTGTCTTACGATCATCGGGTAGTAGACGGAATGTTGGGAGGTAACTTCCTGCATTTTATAGCCGACTATCTCGAAAATTGGAAAGGCTGATAACTGATTGTTTCATTCATTAAGAACTTCATTACTCATGAAAAAGAAATATGATATAAAGACTACAGATGTAGAAACCCTGAAAAAGTGGTATCATCTGATGACATTGGGGCGTGCCTTGGACGAAAAGGCACCGTCTTACCTGTTGCAATCATTGGGGTGGTCTTATCATGCTCCCTATGCAGGACATGATGGTATTCAACTTGCCGTTGGTCAGGTATTCACCCTCGGTGAAGATTTCCTGTTCCCATACTACCGGGATATGTTAACCGTGCTTTCTGCCGGAATGACCGCTGAAGAAGTGATTTTGAACGGTATTTCCAAAGCGACGGACCCGGGTAGCGGAGGACGTCATATGTCGAACCATTTCGCCAAACCGGAATGGCACATTGAAAATATCTCCTCTGCTACTGGTACACACGACCTCCATGCAGCAGGTGTGGCCAGAGCAATGGTATATTATGGACATAAAGGGGTGGCTATCACTTCTCACGGAGAGTCGGCTACTTCCGAAGGATTCGTTTACGAAGCTATCAATGGTGCCAGTCTCGAACGTCTTCCGGTGATTTTTGTAATACAAGATAATGGGTATGGTATTTCCGTACCCAAATCGGAACAGACTGCCAACCGTAAAGTGGCTGAGAACTTCTCGGGCTTCAAGAACCTGAAGATTATCTATTGCAACGGAAAGGATGTATTCGATTCGATGAATGCTATGACCGAAGCACGGGAATATGCTATCAGCACCCGTAATCCGGTTATTGTGCAGGCGAATTGTGTCCGGATCGGTTCGCACTCCAATTCAGATAAACACACCTTGTATCGGGATGAGAATGAATTGGAATATGTGAAAGATGCTGATCCCTTGATGAAGTTCCGCCGGATGCTGCTGCGTTATAAACGTCTGACCGAGGAAGAATTGCAACAAATAGAAGCTGATGCAAAGAAAGAATTGTCTGCTGCCAACCGGAAGGCTTTGGCTGCTCCCGATCCCGATCCTAAAAGCATTTATGATTTTGTAATGCCCGAACCTTATCAGCCACAGAAATATAAAGACGGTACACATGAGGCGGAAGGGGAGAAGACTTTTCTGGTCAATGCCATTAATGAAACATTGAAAGCTGAATTCCGCCATAATCCCGATACCTTTATTTGGGGGCAGGATGTGGCAAACAGGGAAAAAGGAGGCGTGTTTAATGTAACCAAAGGTATGCAGCAAGAATTCGGCGAGGCCCGTGTATTTAGTGCACCGATTGCGGAAGATTATATTGTAGGCACTGCCAATGGAATGAGTCGTTTTGATCCTAAAATTCATGTGGTGATTGAGGGAGCGGAGTTTGCCGATTATTTCTGGCCTGCCATAGAGCAATACGTGGAGTGTACACATGAGTACTGGCGTAGCAATGGGAAATTTGCTCCGAATATAACTCTGCGTCTGGCTTCCGGTGGTTATATCGGTGGAGGCTTGTATCATTCTCAAAACCTGGAGGGAGCTTTGACCACTTTACCGGGGGCACGTATTGTCTGCCCATCTTTTGCGGATGATGCTGCCGGATTACTTCGTACCAGTATGCGATCCAAAGGCTTTACTCTGTTCCTCGAACCGAAAGCATTGTATAATTCGGTAGAAGCGGCAGCAGTAGTGCCGGAAGATTTTGAAGTACCTTTCGGGAAAGCACGTGTTCGTCGTGAGGGAACAGATTTGAGCATTATTACCTATGGCAATACCACCCATTTCTGCCTGCACGCAGCAGAACGATTGGAAAAAGAAGGTGGCTGGAAAGTGGAAGTCATTGATATTCGCTCCTTGATTCCGTTGGATAAAGAGGCGATATTCGAATCGGTCAAGAAAACGAGCAAGGCATTGGTCGTTCATGAAGATAAAGTTTTCTCCGGTTTTGGTGCGGAACTTGCTGCTATGATTAGTGGAGAGATGTTCCGCTATCTTGATGGACCGGTGCAGCGTGTGGGGTCTACTTTTACCCCTGTCGGTTTTAATCCGATTCTGGAAAAGGAAATTCTGCCGGATGAGACCAAGATATACGAGGCTGCCCGGAAATTATTGGAATATTAAATAGTGTGGATTATGAAAAAGATAGGCTTATTTTATGCTACCAAAGCTGAAAGAACGAGTTGGGTGGCAGAGAAAATACAGAAAGAATTTAGTAAGGAAAAGATAGAAACAGTGCCTATTGAACAGGCTTGGCAAAATGACTTTGAAGCTTATGACTGTTTTATTGTCGGTGCTTCAACTTGGTTTGACGGAGAACTTCCTACATATTGGGATGAATTGTTGCCGGAGTTACGGACAATGAATTTAAAAGGAAAGAAAGTTGCAATCTTCGGGTTAGGAGATCAGATACGTTATCCGGAAAACTTTGCGGATGGCATCGGATTGTTGGCGGAGGTATTTGAAGAGGATGGAGCTACGCTAGTCGGCTTTACTTCTTCCGAGGGTTACACTTTCGAACGTTCCAAAGCTTTGCGTGGCGGGCAATGGTGTGGTCTGGTTGTTGATTTGGATAATCAGTCTGAACATGCGGAAGAGAAAATAAAGGAATGGTGCCAACAGATAAAGAGGGAGTTCGCGTAACAACTATGTGAAGACCTCGTTCATAATAATCTGATCTTCTCTCTTCTACGAGATAGTGACGCTATCCAATAAAAATGGTGACGGTATATGATTGGGATACTGACGGTATCATTGTCATATAGCGTCACTATTTTTTTTATATCAATCAAGAGTTTTGTGTTTATTAATAGCGTATATCAACCATGATTTTCGGTTGCCCCTTTATAAATAAACTTCACCTCTGCCCAACGATTCTTCTCTTTATAATGGATAAAAGTCAGTCCGTTTTTTCCGGCTTCTTCCCGGATGGAGTCAATGTCGTCTACATAAAATCCGCTCATATAGATTTCAGAATCAGTATGCATACAGGCAACATACTGTTTCATATCATTCAGTAATATATTCCGGTTGATATTGGCAATGATGACATCGAAAGGTCCTTTTCCGGTCAGTGACGAAGCATCTCCCTGTGAAACCACAATGTCATCTACATGATTCAATCCGATATTTTCGATGGAGTTGCGTACACACCATTCGTCGATATCGATAGCCGTGCAAGGACGTGCACCTCGCATTCGTGCCAGAATGGCAAGAATTGAAGTTCCGCAACCCATATCCAGCAGGGATTTATTATTCAGTTCGTTGTCCAGTAATTCTTCAATAATAAGGCTTGTCGTTTCGTGGTGTCCGGTGCCGAAAGCCATTTGCGGGTTGATAACAATGTCATATTCCGCTTTGGGAACATCCTGATGGAAAGTACTGTGAATCACACAGCGGTTGCCAATGATAATAGGTTGGAAGAAATTCTTTTCCCATTCTTCGTTCCAGTCCTTGTCTTCTGCTTCAATATAAGTATAGGTGATTTCTGTGTCGGGTATAGGAAATTCATCTATCGCATTTTTTATAACAGTTTCGTCACATAAGGATTGTTGGATGTATGCAGTCAATCCGCCTTTGCTTTCAACAAAACTTTCGAATCCGGCTTCGCCTAATACAGCAGCCAATACATCATTCACCGTTTCGGTGCAAGGATGTGTCTGAAATGAAAACTCAAAATATTTCATAATCTTTCTTTTTATCTGAATAATGATGGGGCAAAGATACTCAAAAACGAAGTCTTGACGAAGTTTTTTAATGAAGTATATGTTGCTATCAACAAAAGCTCCAAATGGACTTCTTTGATTTGTATATATCGTATGTGAAGTTTACCATACCTTTGATATCATAAGTTAAATAGACGTATTTAGATAGAATCAAACACCTCTTTTTCTCTATAAAAGTAGTGAAATAGGGATTTCCCTATTATCCTTTGGGGAAAATCTCCCTCGAACGAAAAATCTCTTCCTTATCTTTGTAACGTGAATAAGTTTAAGTAATTACATAAACCGAGATGATATGAAAAAGATTGTTTATTTCTTGCTATTTGCCTTGTGCCTCCCGATAGGCTTGATGGCACAAAGCGTTGATGACGACCTTTACTTCATTCCTTCAAAAGACAAACAGGAGAAGAAAGAAACTCCGGTTAAGAAGGAACCGAAGAAACAGGTGACCAACATCTATACTTCACCGGGTACTACAGTAGTGGTTCAGGACCGTAAGGGAAGAACACGGGATGTGGATGAATATAACCGCCGTTACGATGCACGTGATAATGAATTCGTAATGGATAATGATACCTTATATATAAAAGAAAAATCTAATCCGGATTTGGACGGAGAATGGGTGACAGGTGAATTCAATGGTACGGAAGACGACTATGAATACGCTGAACGTATCATCCGTTTCCGCAATCCGCGTTTTGCTATCAGCATCAGCAGTCCGTTGTATTGGGATGTAGTTTACGGTCCGAATTCATGGGACTGGAACGTATATACCGATGGTATGTATGCTTATGCATTCCCGACATTCAGTAATCCGCTCTGGTGGGATTGGCGTTATGGCTCTTACGGCTGGGGATGGAACTATGGCTGGGGATGGAATCGTCCTTATTACGCTTGGGGATATTCTCCGGGTTATTGGGGCGGCTGGTATGGCGGCTACTGGGGTGGCTGGTATGGCGGCGGTTATTGGGGACATCACCACCACTGGCACGGTGGTCCTAGCTGGGGCTGGGGCGGAGGTGGAAGCAGTCATTGGACAGGCCCTACCTATACGAATCGTCGTTCTTCCGGACAAAGCAGTTACAGAAATTCGTCTCGTCAATATGGTTCGAGTGCTGTTCGTTCCAGTGGCTCTTCAGTTCGTGGAGGTTCTGCAGTTCGTTCTGAAGGTAGTTCTGTTCGTTCTTCAAGTTCTACTTATAGCAGAGGAACTACTTCCAGGCGTGTAGTGGGCACACGGACTTCAGGTGAACGCAGTAGCTCAAGTAGTCGTAGCAGTGCTACTTATTCTCGTCCAAGTAGTACTAGAAGTAGCGGAAGTTCCTCATCTTCCCGTTCGACTGGTTCTTCTGGTTATTCGCGTTCGTCCGGAACCACTACTAGGAGCAGTAGTGCAAGATCAACTTATAGTCGCGGTAGTTCAGAAGCACCGCGTAGTTATTCTCCAGCAAGTAATAGTAATACCCGTTCTTCTTCCTATGGTACTTCTCGTTCTTCTTCACGTAGTTATTCTCCAGCTTCGTCAGGTGGTAGCAGTTCTCGGGGCAGTTATTCGAGTGGTGGTTCTTCTAGGTCATCATCAGGTGGAGGATCCTCTCGTAGTGGCAGTGCCAGAAGATAAGTATTAATTAAACGGTTTTACAAGAATGAAAAAGATAAGTGTTTTAATTGCTCTAGGGATGTTGATGATAGCACCTTGGGGAATGGCACAAACGATATATGACGGTGCCAAACTAACAGGAAAAGATTTAAATGGAACTGCTCGATTTGTGGGTATGGGTGGAGCTATGGGAGCTCTTGGAGGAGACATATCTACGATAGGGACTAATCCGGCAGGTATTGGCCTTTATCGCAGTAGTGATGTAATGACTTCATTTGGGTTTTCTCTTTATGGAAATGAAAGTCAGTATTTGGGGAAGAAGTTTAATTCCGATTTAACTAAGGGAGATTTTAATAACATCGGATTTGTATTTTCTTCGAAGATTGGCAATGAAACTCCGCTACGTTTTGTGAATTTCGGTTTTAACTATCATAAAGCGAAATCATTTAATAATAACATGCGCATGGAAGGTAATTTGGGACTTTACTCCCAAACTTATCTAATGGCATCTCAAGCAGCTGGCATTGAAAAATGGGGAGATTCGCCTTATACGGATAATGGTATTGGTTGGCTATCTATTTTAGGCGCTGATGCTGGACTGATTAGGGATATAACAATACATGACAAGACAGGAGGGGTAAACAATATTCCTTATACCTATAAGGATGAACAAGGGAAGGAGGTACAGTATAAGGATATAAATGGTAATCCTCTTTATATCTCTCCTGGACATTTTGAAGGAATGTTGGATAATGGGTATGCAAACTTTCGCTCGGAAGAACGCGGTGGAATTGATCAATATGATTTTAATGTATCATTTAATTTTAATGATCGGGTATATTTGGGGTTGACGCTAGGTGCTTATTCTGTAGATTATAATAAGTATACTTTTTATGATGAGGATTATGGAAATGATGAGGGATATAATTTGCAGAGTTGGAATAGAATAAAGGGTTCTGGCTTTGATGTGAAGTTGGGAGCTATTATTCGTCCTTTTGAATATTCGCCTTTTCGGGTTGGGCTAGCTATACACACGCCAATATTTTATAGTTTGGATTATAAGACAAGTGCACAAGTTATATCGGATGTGATGGATGTTGTAACTGGAGAAATAAAGGGGTATGACGTAAAATCATGGGATAATCTTCCAGGAAAAGGGGATATGATTCTTCCTTTCGATTTTCAAACTCCTTGGACTTATAATGTAAGTTTAGGATATACGGTGGGTAAGAGCTTGGCTTTGGGAGCAGAGTATGAGTATCAAGATTATTCTTCCATGAAATTTAAAGATACCGAAGGTAATTCTTCTGCTTATGAATTTGAAAATAGTACGACATCTATGTTGAAAGGGGTTAGCACGGTTCGTCTTGGTTTGGAGTATAAGGTGATTCCACAGTTTGCTTTTAGGGCAGGATATAATTATAGTACGGCTGCTTTCCATCAGGATGCTTTCAAGGATTTGGCTATAAACTCTATTCAGACAGACACGGATTTTGCTAACTCTAAATCAATGAGTAATTATACATTGGGTATTGGTTATCGCGGATCAATGTTTTATGCTGATTTGGCTTATAAATACTCTACATATAAAGAAAATTTCTATCCGTTTGTGAATGGACTTGTAGATGGTGGTGATACAGTTATTGGTTCACCGGAAGCAACGAAAGTGACGAATACACGTAGCCAAGTGTTGTTTACCGTAGGTATGCGCTTCTAATCTAATAAAGAGACAGTTTTCAATTTCAATAATAACTTTTGTGTGTAAAAAATCCCTGGAATGCTGAGTGTCTACAGCGGTTCCGGGGATTTTTATTAGTATCGCTGTTATTCTTTTGTTTTATCTGCGTAACGGAGTCCGTTCATCAATAATTCCGCGACCTCCGTAAAGTCTCATCGTAACAGGACTTCCGGCTTCTATGGTAATATCCTGATCTGCGATGATAGGTTCTTCCTTATCGTCTACGATTACAGAACCAATCTTCTCACCAGCTTTGATTATTTGTGGAATCAAGTTAGTCAGGATACCTTCTGAAATTTTCCGGATACTGATATATTCCGGGGTTGCATTCTTGTCAGCTTCGATTTTACCGTTGAAAAGATCCTGCACACCTTTGTTCTTCAGGAAAAGTTTAACGATTGCTTTACCTTCGTACGGGTTGCCTTTTTCATCAAGTAGAATAACGGGCGCAGTCATTCGCTTGAATGTAAGGGCTACATTGCTAGAACCTTTGCGGGCTTGGGCTGTGCCGAACAAATATTCTAAACCGCCTTTGATATCACGGTAGCGACTAAAGAGGGATCTAGTCGTTACATCACCGGACAATTCAGGATAATGAGCATAGAAAGTTACAGCTTCCGAATCTGTAGCTGTCTCGCTCCAATTTTGGTTATCTACTCCCAAGGTAAAAGGCTGATATTCCTGCTCGGAAACGGACATTGAAATGACATCTCCGGCTGAAAAACTACTTTTTAAAGGAAGTGACAGGGTACTGCTGCTACGAGTAACAGCGTCAGTGATACTTTCATTGTCGACAGTAGTAAGAAAGTTGATACCTTCTTTACTGGGGGCTTGCAGTTCGTCTTGTTGTTGACAACTGAACAGGCATACTGATGCCATCACAAATAAAAGGCTTTTTCTTTTCATTTGAGGGATAATTAATAGGTTAATAATAGTGAGAGGTTTTTTAATATTCTACTCTGTCTTCTTTGGCCGCCCAGGCTTTGAAGGCAGTAAGGGCTTCCATTATGCAATAAGATTTCGGAAGGAAGCTTTCTGTCTTCAGGCTTCAGTTCCAGTTCGTCATAAATAAAAGAGTCATCGAAGCCAATATTCTTGGCATCGGTCTTATTGTTTCCATAGTACATTTTATCCAAACGTGCCCAGTAAATAGCACCGAGACACATGGGACAAGGTTCGCAGGAAGTATAGATTTCGTATCCGCTAAGATTAAAAGTACCGAGTTTGGCAGCTGCGGCACGTATTGCACTCACTTCGGCATGAGCAGTTGGGTCACAAGATGCCGTAACACGATTCACTCCTGTTGCAATTATTTCCCCCTCTTTCGTGGCAATCACAGCACCGAAAGGACCTCCACCATTTTTAACATTCTCTTTGGAAAGCTCGATTGCTTTCCTCATTAAGGCTTCTTTAGTCATGGTACAAAAAAGTATATTGTTAGTTTCATTTTTTCCTTCTCTTCTTTATACAAAGATAGAAAAAACTAACAATATACAATGGAATATCCCTATTAATTTTTTTACAGTATCGGTAAACTGCGGAGAAGAATGATACTTTTTTTGCTTTTTGGGGTTATAGTTTGCCTAAAATTTTATCCATTACCCAATTAGTAAGCGTTGCGCTTTCACCGTCACAGGAGCAAACGGACTTACCCAATAAGTGATCTACCACTGCTTGAATGAGAGGTTGTTGCACATGTTCCGGGTTACCGATGCAGATTTCTTCCCGTCCTTTTTCGGTATGTAAGCCTATAGGTTCATAAGTAAAAACAGAGAAACAAATCATTCCCTTGTCACCGATAATTTCAATACGGTCTTCGCGGGCAGAGTCATGGGCTACGAAACACCAGGAACCGCTACCAACCAATCCGTTATCAAATTGGAAACAGGCGCTTAATGTATCTTCAGCAGGATAAAGTCCACCCCGATTACTCTTATAACCACTTGCTTCGAGGATGCAGCCGAACATATCCTGCAACAAATCAATCTGATGCGGAGCAAGGTCATAGAAGTAGCCACCTCCGGCAATGTCAGCCTGCACACGCCAGGGAAGATTATCGCGATTGTAATCCAGATCGCGTGGCGGTTGGGCAAAACGAATCTGCACATTGATGACATTACCGATAGTCCCGTTCTCTACCAATTCCTTTACTTTCTGGAAATAGGGGAGATAACGGCGATAGTAAGCTACGAAACAAGGAACTCCCGTTTCATTGGATATGCGGTTGATGCGTGTACATTCTTCGTACGTCACAGCCATTGGTTTCTCAATATAAGCAGGTTTGCCTGCTTTCATGGACATAATGGCATACGTAGCATGTGAAGAAGGAGGAGTGGCAATGTAGACAGCATTTACTTCCGGATCATCGATCAGTTCTTGTGCATCGTCATACCATTTTTTGATTCCTCTCTCTTTGGCATACGCTTTCGCCTTCGCACCGTCACGACTCATTACGGCTACGACTTCCGAATGTTCTACTTTCTGGAAAGCGGGACCACTTTTTGTCTTGGTTACTTCTCCGCAACCAATAAAGCCCCATTTGATAATCTTTTCACTCATAATATATACCTATTGTGTCTGCTTTAACAACCCCCCAAAGATAAAGCTATTTTTTGTCAAGAGCAACTTTATTGATTATTAACTTGGCAGAGACAGTGGGAAAACAGACATTACGTTTTACTTCAATAGAGGCTCTGCTTTACCTGAACAGACGATCTGTTTGGTGAAAACAGAGCCTCTAAAAGATGGCAACGCACACTCTAATTCCGGTAAGAAGCAAGGTGAAGACCGCTATGCCCCGGGTTGAAGGAGAAAGAATACCGGGCAAAACAGAAGGGAAAGCCGGGGTGGGGGGAACTTTCCCCTCTATGAATATGATTTTTCCTTTGATATATAAAAAGAAAGGAGGGAATCACAATTCCCTCCTTTGCGTGTAGTTTAATTGAAACTACTTTATCATTAACTCTGTAAAGATACGATATTCGGAAGCGAAAGTCAAGTCTTTGAGGCTTTATTTGCTTTTTATTTCTCTATTCCACCGGATTGGATGGGTAGGCTTCCGGAGTATATTCTCCTTTTTTACAATGCATCTTTCTCTTTCAGGAAAAGAAGATTGAAAAGCTCTTTGGAGTTCTTTTTTCGGAACTGCTGATATGCCTTTAAATAATCGGTGCGAGTGGAATCGAGCAGATACAGTCGATACAGGTCTTTACATAATTCCTGTTGTTTACTGTTCCATTCGCTGATTTGCTTGTAAGGCCATTTTTTGACTCCCTTACCAAGATATGGCTTCAGAAAATCGGCAGCTTTGTAAATGCTTCGTCCGTCGGCAGAGCTGACGGAAAGAACAGGTACATGGGCTTTTTCTCCCATAGTCGCAATATCTATCAGATGTTGCAGATTAAATTCTGAATATCCGAAAGCCAATGTCCGGCGTAATTCTTCGGGTTGTTTGCCGTCCGGTTCAATCTGTTTGAATACCCGCTTCTCGGGAACTTCCCGAAGTATCCGTTCGGCTACTTTATGATTGCCTGTATAGAGTGCAAATGCGATGGCCTGTGCATCATAAGCAGTACTATGATTGTTGGGGCGGCTGGCTTCTTCTTTTCCTTGTTCGCTAGTCAGAATCCAGTCCAGTAATTGCCCGAACCATTTTTTTAGCTGCTCTGAATCTTTCGAGGTGAACGAACGGGATTTTTCAAGAAGCTGGACGGCATCCAGCATTTCCACTAACGAATAAGTATCTATCACACCATAGCAACGGCCAAGATCATTATTATGTCCGGGCGCAACCTGTGCATATTTCAGATGTGGATTCATGCAGGTTTTCTTATCCAGAAACCAGACACGAATCTGCTTGGTTGCTTTTAGTGCATACTGTTCTTTGCCACTGAAATACCACGCAAGTGCAAGTGTAGTGACATTATTTGCCATTTCTCCCAAGCGGTTACGGTCCAGTTTATCCAGTTCCGGATTGGACACACCATCACGGCTGATATAAGGTTTACCGTCCGGCTTGGTAGGGTCCGGCCAGAAATAGCGTGCCTGGCTCAAGTAGTCGTGCTTGTCTCCGCTTGGTGGTGTCTTATCTTTCATCATAACAGAAAGATGGTGGGCGTTCAAAGCCTTGTCTGCCTGCTTTAGCAAGTTCTGATAAGTGGCGCTGTATGCGGGTTGGTTGAGAGACTTTTTCACTTGTTCCAAATGTTCCGCATTCCAGATGCTCTGGGCGCAAACAGTCATTGCAACAATACTGAAAGCCAGTGACAAACGGATTCTCTTGGAGTAGTTCGCTCGTAGATTCATGGGATAATATAACTTTTGGGGTACTCGTTTTATTGTATTGTCTATTTCTCGTAATATACATTCATAATGATGGTATTCAGCTTTCTGTCTGTTTGAATATTCAGTTGTTTCACCCAGATCAATCCGAATTTCTCCTTATGATAGAAGTAATACACTTCTCCTGCTGCAATAGTCGGAGTATTTGTTTTGATATCAGACGCTTTCACATCTCCGATGTCATCCCGAATATTGGTGATTTCACCATTTGTCACTTTGGCAATCAGTGCGTCATCCGTGACTTTCTTGAACGGGGTTGTCTGCGTAGGCTCTTTCCAGATGGCATAATCATTCAGATTCAAAGCTGTACCATTGCAAAACTGACTGTTCAGAAGATTGGTTCCGATATTGGCCGGATTCAACAGACGCGCTGTGGGCGCACCGCTAGTATTATCCATTGCGAAAGTAACCCATTCCTTATGTTCGACTACATCGCATGGAGTCATCGTCCGTCCATTCGTAACATCAAAGAAAGCATTCTCCGTTCCATGACTTCCCAGTTCGATATTTTCCCAAAGGATGTATGGCAGGGTAGGTGTCGGTTTCACTGTTACGCTTCCCGATACAGATAGTTCCTGATTATCCCCCAGCACATTGTCATACACTAATACTACATTGTCGATTACTAAATTTTCGGTAATGTCTTCGGGAGCTTTGAAAGAAAGACTGGTAGCGGTAGCTGTAAACTCGTATGCTTGTCCGTTTACCATTAGTTTCTTGATAATATTCAGATTGGTTCCGGCCAGCGTAATAGTGGCTCCTGTGCCCACTTCTCCTTCCAGAACAGTGGTGACAGTAGGAATAACCGGTGGCACGATTACTTCAAAATCATTAGATACATTCACGGTATGGGTGGTATACGTAACGCTCAACTGAACCTTTTTAGTTATATCGAAAGTAGAGGGCACAGTTACCATCAGTGAAGTATGCGAACGGTCTGGATTGGGATCGAAAGATACCACTTGATCTCCGAAGTTTACCTTAGTAATCAGGTGCATATTCTTTCCTGTAAGTGTGATCTTATCTCCGATAGTAGCAGAACTCACATCAGTGGTGACACCCGGCACTACCACTTCGAAAGCATCACTCAAAGTCAGTTTGTGTACAGAATTGTAAGTGGCAACGACAGAGATATGTTGTGTCACTTCGAAATTATCGGGCACCGCCACTATCAGTGTGGTTTGCGAACGGTTGGATGGCTCGGTAGTGATGTTGACCACCTGATTGTCAAAAGCCACTTTAGAGATCAGATGCATATTCTGTCCGGTAAAGGTAACCTCGTCACCGATTGCTACGGAATAATCCGTAGCCGGTGGATTGACAGATGTTTCCGGAATTATGATTTCATTGTCACGGGTACATCCGTACAACAAACCTATCAGGCAGAACAGGACTGCCGATAATGCGGTAAATTTATATTGTCTTTTCATTGTCTTTCGTCTTTTTTAGTAACGTTGGTAATACAGGTCGAAAGTAATCGTTGCATTGGCATCATTCGTCGCCTTAACAGCGTCAAAGTCTACATTGACAGAACGGATAATCATAATACCGAATTTATTCTTCTTCAGGTTCTTGAACACAACGACACTGCCTGCCTTGTATATATTCGATGCTTCCTTATCCTCCGCTTCCGCTTTCTGACGGCTGCGTACCGAGTTGGAGCCTTCCGCATCCATGTCAATATTGAATAATGCTTTGGTAATCTCGTCGGTAGGAGATATTTCTTCGATGTTTCCTTCTTTAATGTTTCTAATCAGTTCGCCATATCCTTTGCTTTCCTGAAGTACAAGAAGTTTGGTGACAGTAGAAGTAAACTCACCAAAGTTTTCGTTGACTTCGGCTTCCGTAGAAGAACTCTTCAATGGAGGTAATGGAGTACCGTTACACCAGTAATTTCTCAAATTAGCCTTTATGTTCTGCGGACCGTTCAATGCAAAGTCATTATTACTGTTGTGTACCGCTGCAAAATCAATCAGGGCACGGGAATCAACATCTTTCAGGATACAAGTGGTGGAAACCTGTCCGGTAGTTCCGTTAATCATATTACCAAAATCTTCATTGCGGTGTGCGCCCATCTTCAGATTCGGATAGCTGAATACTCTCGGAATAAATACATAACAGTCATTCCGTAGCGTCAGACTGCCTGTTCCCTCATAATATTTGGCCAGAACGTCCACAGTAGCACTCTCCGGCAATTCCGGAACACGGAATACAATGCTGTTGGCAGTTTTCTCAACGAAGTTAGTCACTTTCACTTCATCCCCGAAATGGATGCTTTCAATCAGATTCAGGAAAGTTCCGTTGAGGGTAATCAGACTTCCCTCGGTCACCCGTTCTGCCATTGCGTCAATGGTCGGAATATCTTTGATGATCTCAAAAGCAGGACCCTCCGGTTGAGTGAACTGCTCTCCTGTAGAGTCAAGATAATAGAGGGAGATAGGAGCGGTATCCGTGATGACGAAAGGAATGGTTGCTACAATTTCTCTTTCGGACTGATAGGAGATGGAAGCCTCTTTATCGCCGAAACAAACTTTAGACACGATGTCCAGATTCTCACCTTGTATTTCAATCTGATCTCCCACGTGCGCCCCGGCAGGAACATTCTTCACTTGGGGAACCGGATATACAATCGTAAATGACTGCTCACTTTCCGTCTTTTTTTCTTTCGTACTAAGAACGATTTTCCCG
The DNA here is from genome assembly GCF_024793605.1 of Bacteroides sp. BFG-637. Lineage (NCBI taxonomy): Bacteria > Pseudomonadati > Bacteroidota > Bacteroidia > Bacteroidales > Bacteroidaceae > Bacteroides > Bacteroides sp. BFG-637. The sequence goes on from NZ_JANUPD010000002.1 coordinate 4,206,258, forward strand.
TTTCCGGCATTGGCGGGAACTACAATAACAATCTCCTGTTGAGAGAGCTTATAGCGTATCGTAGCTTCTACGCCACCAATCGTTGCTTTTTGTATATCGCGCAGGAATTCTCCTTTGACAGTGATTTCCTGTCCGAACTTACCGCTCGTCGGGGTGAACTCTATAATTTGAGGATCACCCTGTTCGGTGACATCAGTCGATTCTTTTTCGTTGCAACCTGCCAGCGCAGTGAGAACGAAGAAGATGAATAGGCTATAGAATTTATTTTTCATGATTCAGTGTCTTTTAGTATTAATAGTTAGGGTTCTGTGTGATGACGCCCGGATTGTTGTCGATCACGCTTTGTGGAATCGGCAGTATCAATTGGTAATCCTGCAACTTGTTGATCTGTTGGGTATAGCCAGCATAGAAATCCCATTCCGTTTCCTGAATATGCTTGTTGACCACCTCTATGGCCTTGCCCCAACGCAAGAGGTCGAACCAGCGTTGATTTTCGAAAGCCAGTTCCAAACGACGTTCTTTCTCAAGATAGGTACGGAATACGTTACGGGTAGTCACAGCGTTACTCTCGATTTTGCTTAGTCCGGCACGTTCACGTACCAGATTCAGGTATTTCAATCCGGCAGAAGGACCGTCTACTTCGTTCAATACTTCCGCATACATCAGCAGCACATCTGCGTAACGGATAATGGGCCAGTCATTTTCAGCATCGTATCGTACAGATACTTCTGAAAGGAACTTCTTGACATAAGCAACCTGTGCTTCCATCTCTTTGCTCTTATCATAATAACTGTCTGCCATGCTGACGTCCTTTCTTAAATCCTCTTTACTGTAAGCAGCGGATATTTCTTTCGTCGGGTAATTCTTACCGTCACCGCTACCGGTGATTACATTCGCGCCACTGTTCTGCGGTGCAAATGTATTGGCAAACGGAGAACCGATACCCAGGCTGCCGCTTTTGTAGCGTACAGTGAAGATAATGTCATCGTTCATTTCTTTGGTCGTGTCGAACACATCGGCATATTTGACATTCAGCGTTTCGCCTTTAACAGTCACTACATCGCTTAGTAACGGTTTGGCATCTTCATACTGTCCGAGGGTAAGATAAACCTTTGCCAGTAGTGACTTGGCTGCCAGTACCGTGGCGCGTCCCAAGTCATTGGAACTATACGTAACATCCTGCAAGTCCGTGACAGAACGTTTCAGGTCGTCGATGATTTGTGAGTAGGTAGCCTGTACCGAACTGCGGTTTTTTCTTAATGATTCTTCCATACTGATCTCTTCCGTCACCAGAAAGGTGGGACCGAAAAGACGCACCAGATTGAAGTAATGATAAGCACGGATAAAGAGTGCTTCACCCTCGAATTGTGCACGCTTCTTTTCGTCCTCCACTACGTTCAACACTTCGGGAACCAGTATCGAGTTACAGTTATTGATGTTCTGATAAGTAGCCTCCCAGTAAGTACGGATATTCGGGTTGCTGGCGTCCATTGTTCCGAGGTCCAGTGCCAGCAGTTGCATGAATGCGTCATTACTGGAACGGGTGCTGTTCATGCGGGTATTGTCCGAGCGGAGTTCCGTCAGCGCCCATTCTATATTTAACGGATTGTGCATACCTCCGTAACAGCCGATGATAGCAGTATTCACTTCCGCTTCATTCTTATAGAAGTTGATATCGGCTATGTAAGAATCTGGCATGATGTTCAAGTCGCAGGAGGCGAGTCCCAACGCACAGGTCGAGAGAATACCGATGAATGTATGTTTTAGTTTCATTGTTATTTGTCTTTAAGGAGTTAGAAATTAAGTTCGAATCCGAAAGTGACTGTCGATTGCAGGGGGAACCCTCCGGACTGGTAACCGTTGATAAGGGGAGAACTGTAAGAACCACTCGTCTTGCGTGCTTCCGGATTAATACCACGGTAGTCCTTGGACCAGATATAGAACAGGTTCTGTCCTGAAGCATAGAGACGGAGTGAGTTGATTCCGATCTTTTTCAATTGCTTCTTATTGAACTTATAACCTAAAGTCACGTTGCGCAATGCCACATACGAGCCGTCTTCGATCAGGTAATCCGTAAATTCCCAGGCGACACCGCCGTTTGCTGCGAAAGAGGGAGTTTTTCCGTCACCCGGGTAGTCTGCGCTGATCCAGCGGTTTTTCACGTAGTTGCGGTTGAACTTCTTGGTTTCGGTAAAGTAACCGTCACCGTTGAATACATCCAGTCCGTGAACTCCCTGAATCATGACGTAAAGGTCGAATCCTTTCCAGGTCAGTGTATTGGTGAATCCCCATGTTGCTGTCGGGAATGGGTTGCCTATTTCTGTACGGTCTTTGTCATTAATCACTCCGTCATCGTTGATATCTACAATCCGGAGACTGCCCGGTACGGCGCTGGCCAAGTGGGGAACAGCGTCCACCTCTTCCTGACTTTTGTAAATGCCGTCTGTCTTGTAGCCGAAGAAAGAAATGGCTCTCTTGCCTACCTGTGCCAGATATGTTTCGTTACGTTCACCCGTAGAGATCAGTCGTTCTTCTCCCGAAAGTTCCAGTAACTTGTTGAAGTTGGAAGAGATATTGAATGAGCTTTCCCATTCAAAATTCTTGGTGCGGATATTATGAGTGTTCAGTTCTATCTCAATACCACTGTTGCGGATGCGTCCGATATTATTCCAGTAGTTATTGAATCCGGTGAAAGAAAGAACCGGCTGTTTGAATAATAACTGTTTGGTGATGGAGTAGTATCCGTCCACTGTCAGGTTGATGCGGTTGTTCAGGATGCTCAAGTCAAATCCGGCGTTGTATTCGTAAGTCTGTTCCCAGGTGATGCGGTTGTTACCTTTGGTTTCGCTAGTTTTGGCGAGTCCGGAGATCAGGTTGCCGTTTCCCTCTCCCAATGCATAGTTGCTGGGATAGAGCAGGTCATAGAATGAATTGGCGGGAATACTGTTATTACCCGTCACACCGAAACTGGCACGGACTTTCAGCAGGTTCAGCCAACCGAATTGTTTCAGGAAAGACTCTTCCGAAGCACGCCATCCCACAGATACCGAGGGGAAGTAGCCCCATTGATGCCCGTCGGCGAAGAGAGAACTTCCGTCTGTACGGATACTGGCAGAGAACAGGTATTTCTCATCATAACTGTATGTGGCACGTGCCAATAGGGACATCATTGCCGTACGGTATTTCTGGGTGTAAGTTCCGTCAAGGTCGAAAGATGTTGCGGCATTCAATGTATGGATATAGTCGGTGGGGAAGCCCAGTCCGACGATACCGGCAGTTCTTTCAGAAGTAGTCTGCGCTGTGTAGCCGGCCAGTACGGAGTAGTCATGCTTCCCTGTCTTTCCGGTATAGTTCAACGTGTTCTCGCTCAATAAGTCGATATACAGACGGTTGGTATAAGTACCCATAGCAGATTCTTCATCTTTCTTCGCTGCATAATCGCGATATTGATTGTTCTGGCGATACTTGATAAAGAAGCCGTTGGAAGTGGTGAATACCAGTCCTTTCATCAGTTGGACATTGAAAGAGGCATTCGCCTGCAGGTTGTAATCCTCGCGGAAACGTTCTTCCGTATCCATCAGTGAACGCGGATTGTTGTTGCTCGAACCGAAAGGACTGCTGGTCGGGGTGAAAGTGGTTCCGTCTTCACGGGTATAAGTAACATTGCTGAAGTCGCTGCCTCGTGCATACGAACCGATAGGTTTGCCGGTCAGTGCGGAGGTGGCGGCTGTATGGCGTACAGGCATGAAAGAGGGCGTACGATAGAAATCCATGAAGTTGGTGGCAGGAGTTTCTGTCTTGGTGTACGACGGTGCCAGATTCAAGCTGAAGTCTACCCGCTTGGATAGTTTGGCAGTGATGCGTGAACGCAGGTTCAGGCGGGTATAGTTGCTGTTGAGCATGATACCGTCTTCCTGTGCATAGTTGCCCGAAATATAATAAGTGATGTCATTCTTGCCACCCGATACGGAGAGCTGCACCTGGTGAATCTGCGGACTGCTGTTCAATCCCTCTTTCTGCCAGTCGGTGTAGTTATCAATGAGGCCGAAAGCCTCCTCTGTCTGTGACATTGTTTTATTTTTCAATACCGATTCATATCCGATCATGCTGCAATAATCCTGTGAACTCATGATGGGATGTAACTTATAAGCCCATTTCAAACCAGTGGAGGCTTTCACGCTGTATTTTGGTTTACTGGCTTTTCCTGTCTTGGTAGTAACCAAAATAACGCCATTGGCGGCACGTGAACCGTAGATGGCTGCCGAAGCGGCATCTTTCAATACTTCGATGGAAGAAATATCCGCCATATCGAGTGTGGAAAGACCGTCCGGTGTGGGGTAGCCGTCGATGACAATCAACGGAGAACTGTCGGCACTGATAGAACCCATACCACGCACACGGATTTGTGGGGCGGCTCCCGCTTCGGAAGTAGAGTTCTGGATATTGACACCGGCAATTTTACCTTGTAATAACTGGTCTACCTGGGTCACGGGAATATCTGTCAGGTTGTTGATATCCATCTTGGACACAGATCCCGTCAAGTGGGACTTTTTCTGCACACCATAACCTACGACTACCACTTCATCCAGTGTCTTGGTATCTTCCAGCAGGTGAATATCCAATTTGTTTTTACCGTTGATGGCAACTTCCTGTGGGATGTATCCGATGTATGAAACCACCAGGATAGACTTGGAGGAGGGGACACTCAACGTAAACTGACCGTCCATGTTGGTGATTGTACCTGCGGTACCACCTTTTACTTTCACATTCGCTCCGGGGATTCCACCCTGACTGTCGGTCACTGTTCCGGTGACGGTAAACGACTGTGCATAAGTGACGGTAACGCACGGAACACAGAATAACAGCATCAATGCCATTACCAAAGGGTAATGAATAAATTTGTTCTTCATCTGATTAGTATTTTAAGTGTTTCTTATTCTAAACTATAGATTAAATGAATTCTTTTGTTGGCAGGTGTCTTGCGGAATTGAGTGCCGATGGCTTCATATCCGGCTTTCGGATCAAAGAAGGAGGCACGGCGAAGAATCCAGCAAGCTTCTTCCTGTTTCTTGTCCCATTCCTTGATTTGTTGGTAAGGCCATTCGCTCTGTGGTTTGCCGATATATGGAATCAGAAATTTCAGTGCTGCCGTAATGGAACGTCCGTCCGGACTGGTGGCGGTGTAAATATCCTGTTCCAAAGTGGAGGCGATCGAACACATATCGAGCATATGTCCCAGATTGAAGATGGTATATCCTAGGGCGGTGGTGCGTGCAAGTTCCAACGGTTGCTTGCCGTCCGGTTCTATCTGCGCGAACAAACGCTTTTCGGGAAATTCCTGAATGGTTTTCATTGCAAGATCTTGATTGCCTGTATATAGAGCATAAGCTGTCAGTTGCACGTCATAAGCCAGACCGTGATTGTTCTTTGCTCTCTGTTCTTCGGCAGCTACGGGACTGGTCTGCATCCATTCCACTAGTTGCGTGAACCATTCTTTCATCCCTTTCTTTACTTTGGGAGTAAATGCTTTCGAGTTCTCCATCAATGTCATGGCGTCAATCATTTCTGTGAATGAGTAAATATCAATCATACCTGCACCACGTCCCATGCCTTTATTCTTTCCGGGGATGGTTTGTCCGTAAGTGAGGTTCGGATTCATCTTTGTCTTGGCATCCAGAAACCAGACATTCAGGAAGTCTACGGCTTTTTGCGCATATTTCTCATCACCGGAGAAGTAATAGGCAAGTCCCAGTGTGGTGACTGCTTTCGACATATCTCCCAGTTTGTTGCGGTCGAGCTTATCCAATTCCGGATTTCTTAGTCCGTCTTTACGGATATAGGGCAAACCGTCCGGTTTGGATGGGTCCGGCCACCAATAAGGCCCCATGCTCATATAGTCGTGTTTGTCTCCGCTATCTGCTGTCATCGTTTTATCCATTACGGACGGCGGAGTCATCTTCAAAGCCTTGTCGGCATCTCTTAAAAGAGTTTTGACGGCAGGGGCATATAGAGGTGAATCGGCTTTTTCTTTTACTTTAGCTAATTTTTCCGCAGCATAGATGCGGGTGTTGGCTACCTGTGCGTTCAGTGTGAAAGCAGAGGCGAACAATAATGTGCATACTAATAAGTTTTTCATATTCTATTGATTTTCTAGTTTATTGAATCCATAATAACGGGTGACGGATGGGAAGATTACGTACCACCTCTTCGTTGGTGGGGAAATGCTCCAGTTGCATCCATGTTTTGAAATATTCTTTGTTGAAATGATGTAATGTGCCGAATAACAGGAACGGTTGCGCCACCGGCCATTCTTTCCAGAACATGATGTCGGGTTGTCTCTTCCAGCTACTTTTGTCTTTTACGTATGGATAAAGCCAGGCGATACCCTTATCGATGTTTTTGCCATCCGGTGTGGTATAGTTCCATATGTTTTTTTCTTCGGTAGTGAGCAGTTGGCAGATAGTGGCCATTGCGTCAAGGTTGAAAAGAGAATAACCATAGGGCTTGGTGCGTTCCAGTTCTAAAGGGAAACTGCCGTCTGCAGCCATTTGATTAGGTAAAAGTACTGTTTTATAGCGTTCCGTGCAAAAACGAATCATTTCCCGGTTGTCCGTGAACAACGCAAAGGCAGCGGCTTGCATGACCCAGCAGGTACCATGATTGTTTTTCGCTTCCATTTCTTTGATTCCGTAACGGTGTGTGGACATCCAGGTCAGATAATCGGAGAACCATTGTTTGATAGTCCCCAGTTCTTCCTTGTCAATTATCCCTTTCGCTTCCATAAGCCGGAGCGACTGCACTACTTCGATCAGGTGAATCGTATCGATAATTCCTATTCCTCGTCCTGTCGCTACTCCCTTGATGGCCTGTGCATACAGCAGATTGGGATTCATCTGTGTATCCGGGGTGATAAACCATGCCCGGATATGTTGCATGGCTGCATCGGAATATACTTGTTTACCCGTAAGTATCCAGGCGGAAGTAAGGTCGCCTACCAGTTGGCTCATGCGAATCATGGCCTGCCGGTGTGCTGTGAAATTCTCCGGGTTGGTTTCTCCGTCCCGGCGGATATAAGGACCGTCGGGAGTTTCCGGATTCGGCCACCAGTAGTCGCCCTCCGAATAGAAGTCATGGATACCTCCGGCACTTCTTGTCGCGCGGGTAGCGGTCACTGTGACCGGTTTCTCATGAAGCGCGGCATCTGCCCGTTGTATCGTTTCTTTTTCTAAAAGGTGACGGATCTGTTCGGCTGTGTTTTCTCCGGCAACTGCCGTAGCAGTGCCAAAGAATATAATGAAACCTATTGAAACTATTGTCTTTCTCATGGTACTTTTCTCCTTTTCTTATTCAGCTTTCACTGCTATTCAGCTTTCACTTCGATGAAAGCAGTTTGAATGCCCGGTGATTTTACGGCTATCTGGCATGTACCGTTCAAGTCAACGCGAATCGCAGCTCTGCCATTATAAGCCTGTACTTTTCGGGAACCGGTGGATGTTCCTAAGTTCTGAATCAGTTTTCCGTCGCCCGCAGCTTCAAATGAGATTACATTTGCAGCATCCAGGCAGGGGATCCCTTTGTCGTCAGTCAGCTGGGCTTCCACCCATACGATAGAACCTTTATCGGGGTATGTCTTCAACTTCAGTTGTTTCGGATTGCCCCATTCTTCTGTCTGGTAGTTGAAACTTATTTCATCCGTAATGGCTGCTTTCATGTTACCTTTACCAGGGCCTTTCACAGCGACCGCTTTTATGTTATTTTCTCCTGCTTTCAGTAGGCAGTTCCAGTGAAGTCCCGCTGCCGGAAAGTCCTGGCTGTTGCGTTGCTTGACTCCCTGACTGACGCCGTTCACGAACAGTTCTACTGCTGCACAGTTGGAATATACCAGAATCTCTTTTTCTTCGTTCACTTTGCCCCATCGAGTCCGCCAGTTATGACCGTAAATATGAATCATAGGCTGTTTAGTCCAGTAAGACTGGAAGACGTAGTAGGCCTCTTTTTTAGTGAGATCCCGTTCTACCACTCCTTTCTGATTGACGTATGGCACCGGATTATCGGGGCGGAGAGGGGTGGAGAAATCTTTGAATACCCAAAAGGCGGTTCCTGTCAGCCAAGGCATTGTTTCTTGCTCTTTCAAGTGCCAGTCGAATAGTTTTACGATGTAAGTTTCCGACCAGTCGCCATCTCTGGAAGCACGGGGATCTCCGCCTTGCAGGGCGAAGTCGCCTGCCCGTTCGTCGGCACTGTTTCCACTCGTAATTGCCTGTAGCGGGTTGAAAGGATATTCGGAATGACGTCCGGCATGTGAGTCACCTCCCCATTCTACGTGCAGGAAATGTTTCACCCGTTTCATCTCGTTCTCCGAAATGCTCTTGTAGTCTGTGAATTGTCCGCGATACCAGCCTGCCCAAATGGAGGGAGAGTAGACATCTACAATATCATTGCAGAAATCACATCTGCGGATGGAAGTCATACGTGACGGATCGAGTTGGTGTGACAAGTCATTCAACTCTTTCATGAAAGCACGGATGGCCGATTGTTCGAATGTTGAGAAATCATTGGGCCAGTCATTTTCATTTCCCAATCCCCAAAGGATGACGGAGGGATGATTATGGTGTTGGGTAATCATGTTGGTCAGCATCCGGCGGGCTTGTGCCTGATATTTCTCTCCTCCCAGTCCACCTCTGCACCAGGGGATTTCTTCCCATACCAAAATGCCTAACTGATCGCATAAACGGAGAATGATGTCCGATTGTTGGTAATGTCCCAAACGGATAAAGTTGACTCCCATCTCTTTAATCAGTTTCATTTCCGCTTCCATTTGTTCTTCTGTCATAGCGGCACTTACTCCGGCATGGTCATCATGCCGATGGGTTCCTCTTAACAGCAGACGTTCTCCGTTCAACCGGAAAGGTCCGTTTTCAATGAATTCAAAGTGACGGAATCCGACGGATTCTGTAATAGTCTGTTTGCTTTGAGGAGTAGTCAATGTCAGTTCGCAGGTATAGAGTTGAGGCTGGTCGGGACTCCACAGAATCGGATTCTTAATCGTTGTTTCGAACAGAGGATTTGTTCCCAACGGAAGAATCGTTGTTGTCTGTTCCCATACCTTTTCTCCATTAGGTGCCTTTAATAAAAGGTGAATGCTTGCCTGGCGAATATCATTCGGGTTATGAAATGTTCCTTGTATCTTTAGAAAAGCGCTTTTCATATCTTTCTCTACAGGGGTTTCTATCTGTATATTACTGAAGGACACTTCGGGCTGGTAAATCAGATTCACGTAGCGGTAAAGACCACCGTATAAGTTGAAATCCGACAGGTCGGACGGAATCATCTCCGTATCTCTGGTATTATCGCAACGAACGGATAATGGAATTCTGCCATTGAAGCGTTTTGCGCAATCCGGGTTGGCAAGGGCTTGCTGAACGGCTTCGGTGATATCGACACTCCAACCGTCGTAGCCTCCTGTGTGACTGGCTACTTTATATGTATAGACATACACTTCCGTTTTTTGTCCTGCTCCCTCAAACTCCAGCAGGATGCGTCCATTGAGATATGGATTCTTGATAGAAAGCTGCGTGCGATACCATCCTGCGCCCTGATAATAATTGATATCCGGGTCTACTGCATCTTCTGCATTGAAACAGTGGGGCAGGGTAACCTGTTGCCAGATAGGCACTGCTTCGGAAGAACCGGGGTCAGCGGGACGTATTGCTTCCCAAATGCTTCCCAAGTCACCTTTCAGGTATTCCCATGAGTCTGTCAGCCGGATTCTTTGTTGAGTCGGAATCATGGCATTTAACGGGAGTATCAGCAGAATGAACAGGATGAATATGGAAGATAATCTTTTCATAATTAGTAATGTACTAATAAGGATAAATAGTAAAGTGATGTGATCGTGAGAGTTGCCGGAAGATTTAGAAAAGACTTTCTTCCTTTTCCAATTTAGCTTTGCGGAGCAAGGCTTCCAGGAAATAATAGTCGGCGTATGAAAGCGGGACATCTATTTCGCTGTCGTGTGGTTTGGAACCTGTGCTGTGCAGCAACAAGAATCCTTTATCCCCGTTCAGTTGCGCACGATAGCTATGCGTCAGATTCTGGAGAATCTTATCGGCTTCCTGCTTGTATTGTTCTTTCTTTTCGGGAACGTATGTGCTTAGTTCATAAAGAGCGGATGCCATACAGGATGCAGCGGATGCGTCACGGGGTTCGTTCGGTATTCCGGGTGCGTTGAAGTCCCAATAAGGAATCAGGTCTGCCGGCAGGGTCGGATTACTGAAGATGTATTTCTCTACTTTTTCCGCCTGTTGCAGGAATTTGGGTCTGCCGGTTTCACGATAACACATGGTATATCCGTATAAGGCCCATGCTTGTCCGCGTGCCCATGCCGATTCGTCGGAATATCCCTGATGCGTCATTTTGCTGCGTACCGTTCCGTTGATGGTATCGTAATCTACTACATGATAGCAGCTGTTGTCTTCACGGAAGTGATTCTTCATGGTAGTGAGTGCATGGTTGACTGCTATATTATAATAGGTGGAGTCGTTTGTTTCGCGGAATGCCCAGAACAGAAGTTCAAGATTCAGCATATTATCGATGATAACGGGGAATTGCCATTTGTCTGCATGGTGGTCCCAGGAACGGATACAGCCGATTACCGGTTTGTAACGGGTAATCAGGGTGCGTGCGGATTGCAACAGAATATCTTTATAAGTGGAATCTCCGGTCAGACGATAACCGTTTCCATAGCTGCAATACATCTTGAAGCCCATGTCGTGTGTTTTTCCGTTATTTTTTTCGCGTTCCAGAATTTCTGTATGTTTCTGCGCCTGCTCTTTCCAATATGGATTGTGCGTGTACTCATATAGATACCAAAGCTCACCGGGGAAGAATCCACTGGTCCAGTCTTTAGAAACAACCAGTTCCAGTGAACCGTCCGGTTTGATACTGCGGGGATTGGTTAATTCCCCCAGCCTTTGTTTTCTCTCTTTTCTCTACTCTCTTGTGATTCATTGGCACGTGCCTCGTCTATTTGAGTCAGTGCGTATTTTAATTGCTGTTCGGCAAATGCGAAGTTAGAAGCAACGATATCTTGCTCTTTAGAGTGATTACAACTGGTAAGTGTGATGATTCCAAGTCCGAAGACCAACAAGTAGTTTTTAATCTTTGTTTCCATATGATTATATTAAGTAGAACAACATTGCAAATGTATGGAAACAGAGTAGAATCGGTTTGTCTAATGATGCCAGATGTTTGCATTTTCATCCCAAACAAATAAAAAAATCCGCTCTGTAAGCCTTGTTGGGACATTTTTTATTGTTTGGGACGATTTTGTAAATCGGCTATTTCCGGATGGTATCAATATCTGTATGGCCTGAATGTGACTTTTGATATTCCGATGGAGAAACACCGTAAGCTGATTTGAAACATTTCGTGAAATAGGCAAGAGTACTGAATCCCGTAGCCGTTGCAATTTCGGTAATGTTCATTTCTGTTTGCTTCAGCATTTGTGTAGCTATTTCCAAACGTTTATGACGGATAAGGTCATTCAACGGCAGGTCGGTGATAGCTTTCAGTTTCCGGTAAAGGTTGCTCCGGCTGAATCCCATCTCTTCACAGATTTTGTCTACTTTCAAATCGGGGTCAGTGAGATACTTTTCAATGATTTTGAATAGTTTCTGCATGAATTTCTCATCGGCAGAGGTCGTTTCCACTTCAATTCCCATGGATTGCAGGGAGAAGTTTTTGCTATATACGGATTTTAGCTTCTCCCGCTGTGCCAGAAGATTGTAGATACGTACCAGCAGGACATCAATATTAAATGGTTTGACTACATAATCGTCTGCTCCCGACAAGAATCCTTCTTTGACATGCATCACCATCGTGCGGGCAGTGAGTAGAATAACGGGAATATGTCCTGTCTGCAAATTGTTCTTGATAAGTGAACAAAGTTCCAGTCCGTCGATACCGGGCATCATAATGTCCGTCACCACTAGGTCGGGAAATTCTTTCAGGACAATTTCAAAAGCATCCGAACCGTTGTCGGCTTCCAGTACATGGTAATATTGTTCCAAGTGTCCTTTTACGTAACTTCGTATCTCTTCGTTGTCTTCTACCAATAGAACTGTTTTGCCGGGTAGGGATGGAGTGGCTCCGGAAACGGTGTTTTCGGAATCAATGGCTCCGGACATACCCTTTTCTACTTGTTCATTGGTTTCTTCCGGGAGAACAACGGCATCCGCTACCTCTTCTTCTGTCATGGTGTGGTTTGGCAATAGGATAGTGAATACGCTTCCTTTGGGGGTATTGGCTGTGACTCCAATTTCTCCGTGATGCAGATGAACAACAGATTGAGTCAGGCTTAATCCGATACCTGTGCCATTCATATTCTCGCTACCTGTCGTGTGACCAACCTGGTAGAAGGGAGTGAAGATTTGGGTACGTTCATCTTCTGGAATTCCTTTTCCCGTATCTGCTACCTGAATCACTAAATAACTTCCCTGATGGGAGGTGATAAGCGGAGAATGTTCCGATAGCCAGTCGCTATGTTCTTGGCGGAGAGTGTCTATATCTGTAATCAGCAATAAACGCAGAGTGATCGTATCTCCCGGTACTGTGAATTTGAAAGCATTCGACAATAAATTGAAAACAGCTTTTTCGAGTAAGCCCTGATCGAAGCAGGCTGTCACCTCACCTTGAGGGGCCTGATATTCAAAGTGAATCCGTTTGCTTTCGGCAATCTGCCTGAATGTATAGAATATTTCGAGCAGGAAAGCATTCAGGTCGCTTTGAGACAGTTGGAGAGTAAGATTACCACTCTGGTTCTTCTGTAAATCCATCAATTGATTGACGAGAAGTAATAATCGGCGGGCATTTTTCAGAATCATTTCCAGTTGTGTTCTGATAAACTGGGGAACTTCTGCCCGTTTCATCAACTCTTCCAACGGACTGATGATAAGTGTCAGTGGAGTACGTAACTCATGCGAGAAGTTGGTGAACAGGTGTAGCTTTGTCTGATGGAATTCTTCCATGCGTTGTTTTTCCATTTGCTTCATGCGCAAGTCCAGTTCCAGTTTATGCTTACTGTACATATAATAGCCGATAGTAAACATGATTCCCAATGCGGATAGGACATAGAGAATATAGGCCAGTGGCGTTCCCCACCACGGAGAGCGAATGATGATTTCCATTTTCTTTCCGGTTTCATTCCATACGCCGTCATTGTTGGATGCTATGACCTGGAATGTATATTTTCCCGGAGCGATGTTGGTATAGAATGCTTCTTTACGACTACCTACGTAATTCCAGTCTTCGTCGTGACCGGAGAGTTTATAGGCATATTGGTTCTGTTTATGCAAAATGTAGTTCAAGGCACTGTATGCAATGGAAAAATTATTTTGATTATAGGCAAGTACCAATGTTTGTGTATCATCCGGGGCACTATCCAGCAGATGAGTATCATCATTCGGTGTGATAACCTTATTGTTTACGGTCAGTTGGGTCAGTACTACCGGCGGCATGGTGTTATTCTTTAGGAGAGAGCCGGGGGTAAAAGAAAGGAAACCATTGCTTCCGCTAAAGTAGATCTCACCGTGGGGCAGACTGATGACTCCCTGCGGTGTAAACTCCAACGTTTCAGAACCGACAAAACAGTCATAACTACGTATCTGCCCGGTCTTGGTATTCAGCTCGGCTATTTCCTTATCGACACTAATCCATAAGTTATTATTGTGCTCCACCATGGCATATACCTCATTATTGGGTAGCCCCTCTTTCTTGCCAATATGTTTGACGACGCCTGTTCCTTGTTTATACAGGTATATTCCTCCTCCGAAAGTGCTGAACCAGATTTCGCCGTTCGCTTTGCGCACCATGGAAGTGATGTAGTTATTTTCGAGTTTCTGATTGGGATTTGTCTCTGACATATTGCAACGGAGCACCGTTCCTTTTTGCATATCATATTCGTAGAGCCCGAACGACCGGGTTCCTATCAGAAAGGTATGGGCATTCAGTGGCAGGAAACTCCGGAGACTGGTAAAGTTGACAAACTCCTTCTTCTCTTTGCCATACGGGAACTGATTCGTGATTTTTCCGTCCGGAGACAGTTTCACCAGTCCTTTGTCGGCTGTCGTTCCAATCCATAGATTATTCTCTGCATCTTTATAAAAAGTATAGATAGCTATATTTTTTTCCCGGTCGAATGAATATACTAATGTGAACTTTCTGGAGGGAATATGGAATTTATAGACTCCTCCGGTACTTGTGCCACACCAGATGTAATCTCCGTCCAGTAACAGGGATTTGATGATGTTCTTGTTAAACAATCCTTGGGAGGTCTGTTCAATCAGGAAGTTGGTATATTTCTTGGTGATGGGATCGAACTGCATTAATCCTCCTCCCTCTGTTGCAATCCACAATGAAGTGGAATCATACACCATCGTGCCAAAGATATTATATAACTTCTGGTTGTTATTCTCTACCGGATGGTAAAAGATGAATCGGTTATTGAGCGGGTTATAGTAGTTCACACCACCGGAGTAGGTACCTACCCAGAGCGTTTTTTCCCGGTCGATGTAGATACTGCGGACGGAAAAATGACTTAGGCTGTTCTGGTTGGCATCGAACCGGTTGTACTTGGATATATCATCGTTTCTTAAATCCAGAATACTAAGTCCGTCAAACGTCCCGATAATCAATTTCTGGTCCTGCTCGGTGATGCAACGGATATAGTCATTTGTCAGTCCGCTGTTTTTCTGATTGTAGATGGATAAGTCTTTGGTCTTCGGGTTCCATTTATTCAGTCCCCTGGTTTCTGTTCCTATCCATATCTGATGCCGGGAGTCTTCGAAAATACAACTGATTGCGTCGTCCGACAGGGCAGGCAGTGTGCTTTTATTGAGTTGCTGAATCAACTCCATTTCAGGCGTACAGATAAATAATCCGTGACGGTGGGTACCAATATAAAGCCGTTTTTCTGCATCAATATAAAGCTGCATGATTGCTTCATTCTCCGGGATTTGGTCGGAGTATTTCTTCTTGAATTCCCCGGAACGGGGGTACCATATACATAACCCCGTTCGGGTACCAACCCACAGATTTCCGGACTGGTCAAATTGAAGAACGGCAATGTTGTTTCCTGCCATGTTTGGATAATCGTTCGTTTGATATTTGGTAATCTGATTGGTTTTGAGATTGATATAATTAAGCCCGTTATTGGTGCCTACCCACAATCCGTCATTTGCATCGTCCGGCAACAGGCAGGTGATATGATTGTCCGACAATGAATGAGGATCATCGTTATCATGCTTGTATACAGTAAATTTCTCCCCGTCGTATTTGTTTAATCCATTGCGGGTGGCAAACCAGATATACCCTTTGGAGTCTTGGGCAATGGCAAGGACTGATAGTTGCGACAAGCCATTCTTGAGATTGATATTCGAGAAATTGAATATCCCGCTTTCTGCGGCATGGGTCCGTGGAAAGCAGATAGTCAGGAGAATCAAGAAAGCTATAAAAGAAAATGAACGTATATGGAATCGAAGTTTTTGTGTAATAGAAATAAGGTTATTCTTTATCATAGTATTTCTTATAAATCTTTTGGTATTCCTTTTCCTTTTGGAATTTATCCAGCCATGTATTCAAACTATCGAGTAAGGCGGGGGATTGTTTGCTGACTGCCCATGAGTAGAACTGCGTGAAGCTGATAGCTGTATTAATATCTATTTGCGGCAACGAATCTGCTGCTGCCAGTGCGATACTTTCGTCACAAACGGCATAGTCGATGTCTCCATGCGCTACCATTGATATCAATTGTTCGGAACCGTATTTATCAATCTCTTTGATATAGATCGTGTCTCCGATCTCATTGCCTAAATTCTGAATACGCAAAATAGAAGGAGAACCTTTTACGACATGGAAGTGTTCGCTGGGCTAAATCCAGCTGGGTACGGATATAGAGCGAATCATTCTCTCCAGTTTCTTTGCGTTGCACCAGCACTTGCTTGTTGAGGAAAATGGGAGAGGTGAGAAGCAGAGAGTCTTTTAACTTGCTGGTGGCTAATATGCCATAAGCAATCACATCATAACGTCCCTCGCTTAATCCTTCCAACCGCTTTTCGAAACTCATGATAGGTGTTATTTCGGCTTTGAGCCCTTTGTCCCGGGCGAATGCCTGGATCAGTTCGTAATGAAAACCGGAAACAGTGTCACTGTCTACATAAAAACTGATGGAATTATATTCAGTGGCTACACGTATGATACCCTCTTTGGCAATGGCAGCATAATCACGCGGATGTCCCGCAGGTTTTTCCTGCTTGCCGCATTGACGGAAAGAGGAGATAAATGCCAATACAACAATCACTGGCACTAAATATCTGAACAGTCTCAATTTGGGGCGTGATGCCATAAGCCGTATAGTTTTTGTTAATCATAGAAATTCCATGAAAGACCGAATTTCAGCACACGTGGGTTGATGGGGTAGTGCGGAGACAAAAAGTAATTCGGACTGCTCATGCCCTGGTTCACGTGATACATCATTACATAGAAACGTGTACGCTTTAAATGTAAATTTGCATATACATTCACAATCGGATAACCTCCTATCTGTACTTGGTCGTCTGTCGGTTGCAGATGAAAATTCTGAATGGCCGGCATATAGGCAGGTGCATTGTATTTGCTGAAATAACGCACGTCGGCTCCCAATTGCACACTAAGTACTTTCTTCGCCAGTTTGAACTGCATATAGAAGTTATGATATAGCGAGAGATCAGGTAGGGGAAGTACAGTCTGGTCACTGGATTTCTGCCAGGTCACTTCATTGTCCAGATGGAAGATTCCCAACTTGAAGTCCTGATTAAGACTTGCAGATAATACCTGTATACTTCCGCTGTTCTGTTCCGGTGTTGCTTCTTGGTTGAAGTAAGTATAGTTCTTGATGTTTTCAACTCCTGCTTTCAGGCGTGTCCTCCAACGTGCAATGCTCAATTCCCCCTCAATACGGGTACGGAATTCCTTGTCCATATCGTCGTCCCACATAAAATGCTTGGAATGATAATGGCGCATATAGAAAGGAGCAAGCTTATTGCTGACTTCACCACGGGCTATCAGACTGACGGTATCTTTCCATAACGGGAAGTTCAGGTCAATATCTCCTTTTACATTAAATTGTCCGATGGCTTTTCCTGCCAATCCCACTTCTCCGATAGCATGGTAATGAAGTACATTTCCTTCACGTTTGGATAATTCTCCTCCAACAAATATTTCATTTTCGTTGTATTTGTCGGGCAACGGATTTCCTTCCATATTCATCAATGTATACTTGCTGATTTTATAGGAAGCGAATGCCGTCAATCCGGCTTTGGCATATTTATTAAAGCCTTCCAATAGAGCAATACCTATGGTATTCTTGATTCCTACATAGGTGGTACTGTCTCTGGCCGTAGGATTATCTGGGTCTAAATAAGTGTTTTGATAATAATTCTTCTCGCGCATATCATCATTCGAGTTGAAGGTATGCCGTGCCCGTTCTACCTGGATGGTGTGTATAAAACTGGTAACGGGGACAAACTCCTGTTTGGCGGGAGTGGTGTCATTTTCAGCCTGTGGTATGTCACGACTGAATCCCAGATTATATCGTTGGGTCAGGAAGACATAAAAGTCATGGTTACGGTTGGTCGTTGCATTTAGTACGGTAGGAATATTGGTTGACTCATATTCTCTTTGACCTTGCGCCATTTCTTCCGGTGCAGTGATATAGCGGTCGTCCTCAATACCTCCGTTTTCGTTTGTTTTCAGGTAATTGTTGCTGTATATAGCTTGCATCTGATATTTGTCGCCGATATAGCTACCGAAAACAGCTGCGTTAAAATACGCCGTATTCTGATTATTGTAATATCCTCGTCCGTACAGGTAATCTATATTAAAGCCGAAAGCCAGTTTCTTGTTTACATTGACAGAGAAGTAAGATTTGAAACGCTCTTCCCCGTTCACTTTATTACCGGCTTTGTGATACGTCAGATTCGTATAAGGTACGTTACTGTTGGTAAAATTAAATTCCGTAGGACGAATAAAGAAACTGGAGAAAGGCTCCATGAAAATAGTCGGTTCCGGGTCACGGCGGTCAAAGAAGATGCGTGACATACGGGGAGAACCCATATTGGCCAGATAATTGTAATGTCCGGTAAGTCCTTCGGTCAGGTTTGAATTCTGGAAATGATGAAAGGCTGTATCTGCCGGTACTATGGTCCGGTCGCCCAACTGGTTTTTGATACGCCACATATACAATTTTGGAGGCAATCCCTGTACTTCGACATTTGCACTATCCAATCTGTCCGGAATCATGGCAGGGTCTACCTGATTTCCGTATTGGTCGTATCCGTTTTCGTCTACTCTCTGGCGACCATTATCGAACTGTGCCTGAACAGTCGTCAAACCTATAACGGAAAGTAATATATATAATAGTAAGATTCGTCTCATAATTGGAGGCAAAGATACTTACTTTAATTGAGAATTGAGAATTGAGAATTGAAAAATATGTTGCATCCTTTACTTGGCGAGCAATTATTTCTTAATTCTCAATTCTTAATTTTTAATTTATTAAACCTCACGGATTAACTCCATCCCTTTCTTGATAGCTTCCTCGTTCATAGGAATCAAGTGGTGGTGGCGTTCCGGCAAGGTTTTCTTCAATCCTTTAACCACATTCTCCAAAGTTACAACCGGACGAAGTTTCAATAAACCGCCAAGTACGATCATGTTGAATGCTTTGGCATTGTTCATCTCGTTGGCTGCATCCATTGCGTCAATACGATATACTTTGATATCCTTGCGAGTAGGAGGGTGGATAATTCCGTAACCGTCATAAATCAGGATACCGCCGGGTTTCACTTTGCTTTCGAACTTCTCGAGTGAAGGCTGGTTCAGAATGATGGCAGCATCATATTTACTTAGAATCGGTGAAGATATCTTGTCGTCGCTTACAATAACTGTAACGTTGGCCGTTCCACCTCGTTGTTCAGGACCATAAGCCGGCATCCAGCTCACTTCTTTGCCTTCCATCAGACCGGAATATGCCAGAATCTTACCCATAGACAATACGCCTTGTCCACCGAAGCCTGCTATAATAATTTCTTCTTTCATTGTTCTGTTGACTTTTAGCGTTATTCTTTATCTTTTAAATCACCTAGCGGATAGAATGGGAACATGTGTTCTTCCATCCATTTGTTTGCTTTTTCGGGAGTCATCTTCCAGCCGGAGCTGCAAGTAGAAACGATTTCCACCAGGTTGGAACCTTTACCGCTCATGGAATTCTCAAACGCCTTACGGATTGCTTTCTTAGCTTTGCGGATAGCCGGTACGGATTGTACGGACTGGCGGGTTACGTAAGCGGTTCCTTCCAATTGGGCAGCGATTTCAGTAATCTTCAGCGGATAGCCATGAAGTTCCACGTCACGTCCGTAAGGACAAGTCGAACTCTTCATTCCTACCAGTGTAGTCGGGGCCATTTGACCACCTGTCATACCATAGATGGCATTGTTGATAAAGATAATCGTAATGTTTTCGCCACGGTTCAAAGCATGTATGGTTTCAGCTGTACCGATACAGGCCAAGTCACCGTCGCCTTGGTATGTAAATACGAGACGGTCCGGCCACAAGCGTTTGACAGCGGTTGCCACAGCAGGAGCGCGCCCGTGTGCTGCTTCTTGCCAGTCAATGTCCAGATAGTTATAGGCGAAAACCGCACATCCTACCGGAGAGATTCCCACTGTTTTATCTTCCATGCCCATTTCCTCTATTACTTCGGCAATGAGTTTGTGTACCACGCCGTGACTGCAGCCCGGACAGTAGTGCATGGCGTTATCGTTCATCAGAGTCGGTTTTTTGTAAACCAGATTCTCGGGTTTGATTATTTCTTCTTTAGTCATAACTTCTTCTCCTTATCTGTTGGTGAACCGTATAAAAAACTCCATCAGCTTGACAAAGATTGCCGCGCCGCATACGTAGATAAACATTTTGAAATCTTCTTTGGCTACAAAATAGATGATGATGGCTGCGACGGCCAATATCATAAAGAGGATATTCAGTACGTTTCTTATTTTATCGGGATTCATCGCTTTATTTACTATTTTTTATTTACGATTTACGATTAAGATTATTTTGCGACTTACCATAGTTACTTTAGTCGTAAATCGTAAATAGTCTAATCGTCTAATTACATTATTTTTTCTTCCAAGGCAGTTACAATTTCATCCGGGTCGGGCACAATACCGCCGAGGCGTCCGAAATGTTCTACCTTTATTTTACCGTTAACAGCCAGGCGGACATCTTCAATCATCTGTCCGGCATTCAGTTCCGTAACAAGCATGCCCTTTACTTTATCAGCATAAGAGGCAATTGCCTTTGTCGGGAATGGCCACAAGGTGATCGGACGCAGAATACCTACTTTGATACCCTTTTCACGAGCCAGTTCCATTGCTTTTTGGCCAATGCGTGCCATTGAACCAAAGGCGATGATCAGATATTCTGCATCTTCGCAGTTTATTTCTTCAAAACGTACTTCGTTTTCTTCGATTTTACGATACTTGGCCTGGAAGCGGAGGTTGTTGATTTCCATTGCTTCCGGTTTCAGTTCCAGAGAAGTGATAATGTTCGGTTTGCGCCCTTTCGCCTTTCCGGTAGTAGCCCATGGGCATTGTTCGATTACTTCCGCTTCCGTGCGGCGTGCTTTTTGAGCAGGAAGAACTACTTTTTCCATCATCTGTCCGATCACACCATCAGCAAGAATAATAGCCGGATTACGGTATTTGAATGCCAATTCGAATCCCAGTGCTACGAAATCCGCCATTTCCTGTACGGATGCCGGTGCGAGTGCTATCAGTCTGTAGTCACCATGACCACCACCTTTTACAGTCTGGAAGTAGTCTGCCTGGCTCGGTTGGATGGTTCCCAGTCCGGGACCGCCACGCATCACATTCACAATCAGACAAGGAAGTTCGGCACCTGCGATGTAAGAGATACCTTCCTGTTTCAGACTTACACCAGGACTTGAGGATGATGTCATAACCATTTTTCCACTACCTGCACCTCCATATACCATATTGATAGCTGCCACTTCACTTTCTGCCTGGAGTACTACCATGCCGGTTGTTTCCCACGGTTTCAGTTCGGCCAGCGTTTCCAACACTTCCGATTGGGGAGTAATAGGATATCCGAAGTATCCATCCGCACCGCAGCGGATAGCTGCATGGGCGATGGCTTCGTTTCCTTTCATTAATACAACTTCTTCTGCCATATTCTTTTCTTTTATTCTACTTTTACTTTATACACTGAAATACATCCGTCCGGACAAACCGTTGCACACGAGCTGCATCCGTTGCAGGTATCTTCTTTTACTTGCCAGGCATAGTTATAGCCTTTCATATTTACCTCTTTATTGAGGGCGATTACATCGAGCGGACATGCCACTACACACAGGTTGCATCCTTTGCAACGCTCCGTGTCGACTACGATTGCTCCTTTGATTTTTGCCATAATCTTTATTTTATTACGTTATCTTTGAGTTCGATTATTGATTAAACATATCTTTGTGGTAGAAATTGAGGATATCAATTGCCATTTTCCGGGCCTGAACGGCAGGGCTGTCCGGATTGAGCTCGATGGCATACTGGTAGTTGTCCAGTGCCCGCTTCCAATCTCCTTTTTTTCGGTAGGCATTTCCCCGTAAATAGTAAAGAGTATCTTTCTCTTTTTCGACAGAAGTGTCCTGGAGAAGCTGGTCCAATTGCTTAATCGCTGTGTCCACATCCCCCTGATTGATAAGCTCTTTTAGGTTGTCTATTTGCTCCATTTCTTTCGTCTTTCGGGATTCTGAAACGCAAAGATAGTTTTTATTTGTGTAAATGGGGCAAATGAAGACGGAAATTTACAACGTTTGGACTTTATTGTATATTGTATAGTAGAGGCGGATTATCCTCTGATATGCTACACGCTCTTGTCATTATTAAGCAGGCAGTGAAGGGGAAAGGGGTAGAAAAATTCTTGATGTTAGCTTGTTTTTACTGAAAGATACGGTATTTTTGTGCAGAATTAAAAAAGAACAGACTATGCTAGATATTATTTTGATTGTAATTGGCGTGCTTTGTATGATAGCTGGGTTGGCGGGTTGTATCCTTCCGTTTCTTCCCGGTACTCCCATTGCTTATTTAGGGCTGGTCATTCTGGATCTTACCGATAAAGTGCAATATACTACAACACAATTAATTGTGTGGCTTTTGATTGTGGTCGTTTTGCAAGTATTGGATTACTTCATGCCGATGCTGGGGAGCAAGTATAGTGGCGGTAGTAAATGGGGAAATTGGGGATGTATTATAGGAACTCTTGTCGGCCTTCTTTTTTTGCCTTGGGGAATTATTCTTGGTCCTTTTCTAGGAGCGGTGATTGGTGAATTATTGGGAAATAAAGAGTTTTTCCAAGCACTCAAATCCGGTGTAGGTTCATTAATCGGATTTATATTCGGAACTTTTCTAAAGTTTGTTGTTTGCGGTTATTTTTGTTATCAGTTTATTGTGGGGTTGGTGCGATAAGTACTTTCCTTTCATAACCTCATATACAAGAAACTCTGATATCAGTATAAAAATAAAGCTGCCCTTCAAAAAGAAGAACAGCTTTACTCATGTTTGATTTATCTTCAGGCTTTATTTTACCGGAATCTTGTCAATACGGTTCTGATGACGACCGCCATCAAACTTTGTAGAGAAGAACTCTGTCAAAATCATATCCGCTTCTTCAGTGCTGATGAAGCGTCCCGGCATGACCAGAACATTAGCGTCGTTGTGCTGACGAGCCAGATGCGCAATTTCTGCATTCCAGCAGAGAGCAGCACGAATTCCCTGGTGCTTGTTCAGCGTCATATTGATTCCGTTTCCACTGCCGCAGATAGCGATACCGGGATAACATTCTCCCGATTCCACTGCAAGAGCCAGTGGATGAGCATAATCCGGATAGTCTACGCTAGCGGTAGAGTTAGTTCCGAAATCCTTGTAAGCCCAGCCTTTTACTTCCAGCCAGCCGCGAACATATTCTTTCAGTTCAAAACCGGCATGGTCGCATGCTAATCCGATTGTTTTCATTAGAGCATTGCTTTTACTTGGTTATATACGTTCTCGGCAGTAAATCCAAGTTTCTCATCCAACACTTTGTAAGGAGCAGAGAAACCGAAAGATTCCAATCCCCAAACTTTACCGTGGCAACCTACCAGACCTTGAAGATTAACAGGCAGACCGGCAGTCATACCGAAAATCTTTGCATCTGCCGGGAGAACAGCTTCCTGATATTCTTTCGGTTGGTTACGGAACAGACCTTCAGACGGAGCGGATACAATGCGTACCTTTACGCCATCTTTGCGCAGCAATTCTGTGCCGGCTACCAATGTAGCCACTTCAGAACCTGAAGCTACCAGGATTACATCCGGATTTTCGTCAGAACCTGCTACGATATACGCACCCTTAGCTGCCTGTTCGTAATCAGTTCCTGCCGGTAAGTTGGCAATATTCTGGCGAGAGAAGATCAATCCTGTCGGAGTAGACGTATTTTCCATGGCAAGTTTCCATGCAATAGTTGTTTCTTCTGCATCGGCCGGACGAAGTACCAACATAGAGTTGTGTCCCTTGTGGTTCTTTAGTTTTTCCATCAGGCGGATTTGTGCTTCCTGTTCTACCGGTTCGTGAGTAGGACCGTCTTCACCTACGCGGAATGCGTCGTGTGTCCAGATGAATTTCACCGGTTGTTCCATCAAAGCAGCCATACGTACGGCAGGTTTCATGTAATCGGAGAATACGAAGAATGTACCGCAAGCAGCGATTACACCACCGTGGAGTGACATACCGATACAGATACAAGCCATCGACAATTCTGATACACCTGCCTGGAAGAATGCTCCGCTGAAATCACCTTTCTTGAAAGAATGAGTCTTTTTCAGGAAACCGTCAGTCTTGTCAGAGTTAGAAAGGTCGGCAGAAGCAACGATCATGTTTTCTACTTGTGTGGCAAGTGCGCCCAGTACAGTGGCAGATGCAGCACGAGTAGCGCTACCAGCTTTCTGTTCGATAGCAGCCCAGTCCACTTTCGGAGCTTTGCCCGAGAAGAAAAGTTCCAGTTTGGCAGCTTGTTCCGGGTTTGCTTTCGCCCATGCTGCTTTTGCAGCATATTTCTCAGCTACAATTTTCTTCAGCTCTTCTGCACGTTTTGCATACAGTTCGGCTACTTCCGGGAATATAACGAACGGGTTAGTAGGATCACCACCCAAATTCTTGATTGTATTTACATAAGCGTCGCCACCGAGAGGAGCACCGTGTGTAGCGCAGTTAGCTTCATAGCTGCTGCCGTCTGCCTTGCGTGCACCTTTACCCATAACCGTTTTGCCGATAATCAGTGTAGGGCGTTCTTTTTCAGCCTGTGCTTCTTTGATTGCTGCGCGGATTTCGTCAGGATCATTACCGTTGATGCTAAGTACGTTCCATCCCCATGCTTCATATTTCATGGCAGTATCTTCAACGGTTACATCTTTCGTTTCAGTAGAAAGCTGGATATCGTTGGAGTCATAGAACATAATCAGGTTGTCCAGTCCCAGTGCACCGGCAATACGTCCGGAACCTTGAGAGATTTCTTCCTGGATACCACCGTCAGAGATGTAAGCATAGATTGTTTGATTCATCACCTCGTTGAAACGGGCTTTCAGGAATTTGGCAGCGATGGCAGCACCCACAGCGAAAGTGTGCCCTTGTCCCAACGGACCGGAAGTATTTTCAATGCCCCGCATGATATCCACTTCTGGGTGTCCCGGAGTAGGGCTTCCCCATTGACGAAATTCTTTCAGTTCGTCCAGAGTGAATTTACCGGTCAATGCCAGTGTAGAATAAAGCATCGGAGACATATGGCCTGGATCCAGGAAGAAGCGGTCACGTCCTTCCCAACGGGGATTTTCAGGATCGTATACTAGAAACTCAGAGAAGAGTACATTTACAAAATCAGCACCACCCATGGCGCCACCCGGGTGACCGGAATTGGCTTTCTCAACCATTGAAGCAGCAAGAATACGGATGTTATCCGCTGCACGATTCATAAGTTTGTTATCGTTCATATCATTAAAATTTAATTGATTTCTGTCAGATTGTTCGCAAAGATAACTCTTTATGTGGATTTAACAATCCAAAAGAGCTATCTTTTTTATCGACAATTTTACGGTCTTCTTGTTTGCGATACAATAAGTAAATCCCCTAAAATTACTGTAACTCTAAAGTAACAATGGACTTAGCAGGAAGTTTTACCTTCATTGTTCCTTTATTGATTTTTACCTCTTTGAAAGGTGCCGGCTTTACAATATTAGGGTTTTCAAAAGAATTGTAATCGGTCAGTTTGGCGGAGGTCAGAATCTCTCCGACTGCTTTTTTTGCTTTCGTATCACCCAAATTGATGGTGATTTCCTGTGCTTCGTCAGCATCTACATTAGAAAGAGAAAGGTGAATCACTCCATCCTTGTTTTTGGAAGCTGTGGCGCTTACCATCGGAACGGTGCGGTTATCACGTACACTCATCTTTTCGCAAGTCAGCTCAATGGGAAGATAAGTGGCATCCTGATGTACTTTATACATCTTGAAGACATAATAAGTAGGAGTGAGCACCATTTCTTTGTCTTTCGTCAGAATCATAGATTGAAGTACATTGACTATCTGCGCGATATTTGCCATCTTCAGGCGGTCTGTATATTTGTGGAATACGTCAAGGCTTAAAGAAGCAACGAAAGCATCGCGCAATGTATTCTGCTGATACAGGTGTCCTTTGATGGTTCCCGGTTCTTCATCCCACCAGGTTCCCCATTCGTCGAGTAAAAGAGCGATCTTTTTGTCCTTGTCATATTTATCCATGATGGCGCAATGTTTCTTGAGCACATCTTCCACTTCCAGACATTTCCCCATTGTCCAATAATAATCATCCTTGTTGAATTGAGTGGCTGCTCCTTTGCTGCCGCTCCATCCGGTTACGGTGTAATAGTGGAGAGAAAGCCCCTGCATACGATGTCCTACACGATTCATCAATACGTCTGTCCAGTTGTAGTCATAATCACTTGCACCGCTGGCAATTTTGAACAGACGGTTGCCGTCGTAGTTGCGGCAATAGGTAGAATAACGACGGTATAAGTCCGCATAATATTCCGGACGCATACTGCCACCACAACCCCAACTTTCATTTCCTACTCCCAGATATTTGAGCTTCCATGCTTTGTCACGACCATTCTTACGACGGAGATTGGCCATGGGAGAGTCCCCGTCCGAGGTCATATATTCCACCCATTTGGCGAGTTCTTCTACGGTACCGCTACCTACATTTCCACTTACGTAAGGCTCACAACCCAGCATTTCGCAAAGATTCAGGAACTCATGTGTACCGAAACTGTTATCTTCAATCGTTCCGCCCCAGTTGTTATTCACCATCTTCGGACGGTTTTCTTTCGGACCGATGCCGTCCATCCAATGATACTCATCGGCAAAGCAGCCACCCGGCCAGCGTAGAACGGGAACAGCCAAGTCTTTTAATGCATTGAATACATCTGTACGGTATCCCTTGATATTGGGTATATCTGACTTTTCGCCTACCCAAAGACCACCGTAGATACATGAACCCAGGTGTTCGGCAAACTGACCGTAGATTTCTTTCGGGATAATCTCTTTGCCTTGGTCGGCATGTACGGTTATGGTAGCACTCTTTTGCGCGGAAAGAGATACTGATGCTGCCAGAAAGGCCGTACTGACTAATAGTTTTGCTTTCATAAATGGTATTTGTTTAATGATTATATAGATGTTTGATTTTGATGATGGTTATTTCTTTTTGAACGTTTATTTTAGTAAACGTACTTCGTAAATTGCAGGTGTCCATTCCGTTCCGTCAGGGATGAAACGTATCGGACAGCTGCCTGTATTCAGTTTTTGAGGCAGGACATAAGAAAGGGTGATAAAACCATCTTTATCTGCTTCACTGATCATTGGATTAACAGCCAACTTTTCATTATTCAGTAGAATAGCTACTTTGTTACGGTCATCTTTCCGTATTGTAATCAGTATGCGGCTTGCTTCTTCTTTTACTGTCAGTTGATAGCCGAACCAACCTTTGGCACGACGGAAGTGCCGGTCTGTGTTCGTTCCGGTTTCTGCCTGCTCATATTGGATGCCATGGTCGGATTCCGGCTGCTGTTCGCCGGGGAAGATAAGATCAATGGTTTGATTAGCTAATTCGGTTGCTTTTCGTTCAGCCGTTGCCATTTCTTCCTGAATGGCTTTGAACTGCTCTTCGCTTGTCTGCCGGAAATAAACGGCATAGCGGGAATTATGCAGGCGGAAGAAGGGAACAAGCTCCAATGCTTTGCCTTGTGCAGGGTAAACATCTCCGTTGTAGCTGAAAGCGATCCGGCTACCTTGTTCTTTGTGAAGAGACTTACGGATGGAATCGGGATTTCCTATCAACATCGGAACTTCCTGTAATGGAATTTGTTTGCCATGAGCGATATGTCCGCCACGACTGTCATCGGCATATAAACCATCGAGGTGTTCAGTGCCCGTGGAAGCTGCAAGAACGATAGGACCGTATAAGAAAGCATAATAATCTTTCTTGTCGGGAATCTGTTCCATGTTGACTTTCATCGGTAAGTTGAAAGTAACGATATCTCCTTTCTTCCATTTGCGGGAGAGAGGGAGATACTGATTACCTTTTGCCATAATGAATATTTTTCTTTTCTCATTGATGCTGATGCTATAGCCTTTGGATTGATTAGCCCATTCCGGAATACGTATCATTAAAGTACGTTTTTTCTGGGGCGCTTCATCTATTCGCAAAGTTACCTTACCGTCGTCAGGGAATCGGGTTTCCTGTGTCAAAGTTACGCCTTGCTCTTTCCAGGTCAGTTGTGAAGGGATGAAGAGATTGATATAAAGCGTATCTTTCTGATGTGCATAAATAAATTCACCGTATTTGGTATGATTCTCCAAGCCAGAACCGACACAGCACCACATGGATGTTTCCGGTTGTGAGTACACACGATAGTGTCCCGGGCGCATGGGAGTGAAATAGACAAATCCACCCTTATTCGGTTCCTGCGATGCAAGAATGTGATTGTAAAGCGCACGTTCGTAATAGTTTACGTAGTTGGGATCAGGCTCCTGTGTATTGTTGGGATTGTGAGAATTCTGGTAAAGCATTTTAGTAAGACGGAGCATGTTGTAAGTATTACAGGTTTCCGGTCCTTGAACGTCGTTCAGCATGGACGTGAAGTTATCCGCCGGGTGGAAATGCTCACGGACACTATTTCCTCCGATGCAGACGGAACGGTGATTGACTACCGTATTCCAAAAGAAACGGGCGGCATGATCCCATTCAGCAGCATGATTCCAACTCTTGTCATCTTGCGAAAGTTCGGCTATTCGTTTGTAACCGATCACTTTGGGAATCTGTGTGTTGGCGTGCATACCTGTCAGCTTGTCTTCATCTTTGATAAGCGGGTCGAGGATAAGTTTGTGGGAGAAACGGCGGGCCAGTTCCAGATATTTCTTGTCGCCTGTGATTTCAGCCACATCAGCGAAAGTCTCATTTAATCCGCCATGTTCGCTACGAAGCATATCCTGCATTTGTTCGTCGCTCAAACCGGAAGTGATGTCAATCATCCAGTCTGTAAGGTCAATCAGCATTTGGCGTGCCAGATCGCTTCCTGCATACAAGTAAGCGTCCCGTAATCCTGCATACGTTTTATGTATATTGTATAGAGGTACCCATTTGCCGTTAAGGTCGAAACCTCCGGCACGGATTTTTCCAGCTTTTATATCTTTCCAAAGTTGGAGACTTCCCGGAGTTCCTCCGATGAATCCTGTACCTACAGCTTGCTGTGCATGATGCAACTCATTCAGCATATAGTGGAGGCGGTTGTAGACAGCAGTATCTCCGGTAGCGGCATACATCATGGAGAGGGCGGATAGATAATGTCCGCCGATATGTCCGTCCAATCCGGTATTTTCCCAGTTGGTATAGCTGGGAGCTTTAGGTTGTAAACCTGCTTCGCGTAGAAAAGGAGCGAGCAGACGGTCGGGGTTTAAGGCAAGTATATAATGTAAATCAGTCTGTTGGGCTTGCAGGAACGGGCTATCCAATAGTTTTACATTCTGTAAAGGGAAGTAAGACACCTGTGGAGCATTTTGTGCTTTAGCCAGTGAGGCGGACAGGACAAGGCCAAGTATGAACGAGGTGGTTTTCATGGTAATAGTCTCCCCTTTTCCCTCTCCCAAAGAGGAGAGGGGTGGGGATAGTTAATGTTAATATTTAGTGAGAATTGGTTCTTGCTAAACAGCGATTTGTCGGCAATTTCTTGGTGAATATATAACAAGGAATTACCAATTGTCAACTATTTAAATTTGACCGCTGCCTCTTCGATGGGCAATCCTGCCTTGTAGTTTTCGATGTATGTATTAAAACCGGCTACATCTTCGGGTGTGGGTGATACCTCGACACCGGCATCTCCGACAAATACACTTTCATCCAGGAAGTCGGCAAGAGATTGTTTCTTTTCGTTGTTCACGAGATAAGAACCTAACAAGGCAATCCCCCAGGCACCACCTTCACCGGCTGTTTCCATTACCGAAATAGGCGAGTTGATGGCTGCTGCAAGGATTCTTTGACCTACTCCCTTTGTTCTGAACAGTCCTCCGTGACCTGTAATTCTATCCACTTTGATTTTTTCTTCGTTGAACAGGATATCATTACCAATCTTGAGAACGCCTACTGAAGCATATAGGTGAGTCCGCATAAAGTTGGCCAAATTGAACTTGTCATTGGCAGAACGTACAAATAACGGTCTTCCGTCCGCAAGTCCTGTTACAGGTTCGCCTGAAATATAGTTGTATGAAAGGAGACCTCCGCAATCTGTGTCACCGGTAAGTGCGATATGGTAGAGTTTACTATAGATTTCATCCATATTTACAGGTATGCCCAGAAGTTCCTGATATTCCTTAAACAAGTTGACCCATGCATTGAGATCAGAAGTACAGTTATTGCAATGTACCATGGCTACAAGGCTTCCGTCAGGAGTTGTGACCATGTCGATCATTTCGTATGGCTTGGACAAGTCTTTCTCCAATACAATCATAGAGAATGAAGAAGTACCTGCCGATACATTTCCGGTACGCTGTTTCACAGCATTGGTTGCAACCATACCGGTGCCGGCATCTCCTTCCGGAGGACAAACGGGTATTCCTGCTTTCAAATTGCCCGATACGTCGAGCTTTTTACTACCTTCCGGTGTGAGGACACCTGCATTTTCACCTGCCGATAATACTTTAGGCAGAATATCCTGCAGCTTCCAGCTATATTCTTTCGGAGCAATCAGCTTATCGAACTTAGCCACCATTTCGGCAGAATAGTTGTTAGTAGTCGGATCTATAGGAAGCATACCCGATGCATCACCTATTCCCAACACCTTTTTGCCTGTGATCTGCCAATGCACATAACCTGCCAGAGTGGTCAAGAAGTCAATCTCATTCACATGTGCTTCGTTGTCCAAAATAGCCTGATATAAGTGGGAAATGCTCCACCGCAGAGGGATATTATAGACAAATAGTTCGGACAAAATAGCCGCTGCGCGGCCTGTATTGGTGTTTCTCCAAGTGCGGAAAGGCACGAGGATTTCTTCTTTTTTGTTGAATGGCATATAACCATGCATCATGGCGCTGACACCGATGGCAGCCAGCGTCTCGATCTCTATGCCGTATGCATTCTTTACGTTCGTACGAAGATCGGCATAGCAATCTTGCAGCCCTGACCAGATGGCTTCAATGCTATACGTCCAAAGTCCGTCAACTAACTGGTTTTCCCAAGTGTGGCTACCTTGAGCAATAGGCTTGTTTTCCTGGTCAATCAAGACAGCTTTTATTCGTGTTGAACCGAGTTCTATGCCAAGAATAGCTTTACCTGCCTCGATGGTTGATTTTGCATCTAATTTCATGTTGAAATCAATATTTTAAGGTTTAGCAAAGTGCTTTATTCAACATGTAATAAACTTCGTTCATGCGCAGTTCTTTCTTGAAACAGCTGATCGTAGTATCCTTGTTGATATGTACCATTTCGATACCTGCGATTTCAGCATAATCTTCCCAATATTCTGCTGTCAGGTCGTAAGAGAAGCAAGAGTGGTGAGTTCCACCAGCCAGAATCCATGCACCTGCACCTACTTCAAGGTTTGGCATCGGAATCCAGAGAGCAGAAGCAACCGGCAACTTAGGCAGCGGTTTCGGCTCGATACATTCTACGTCGTTCACGATCAGACGGAAACGGTTACCCATATCTACAACAGTAGCAGTGCAGCCAGTACCGACTTTTGAAGTGAAGACCAGACGTGCAGTCTGACTCTTGCGGATACCTATACCGAGGAAGTGTACTTCCAGACGAGGTTTGTTGGCAGCGATAAGCGGACAGATTTCCAACATGTGTGACTGAAGGATAGAGCTGTTTGCACCATCGAAGTTCAGAGTGTAATCTTCCAGGAATGAGCAGCCTTTAGGAAGTCCCTGATTCATTACCCATACAGTGCGGTAAAGAGCAGCCGATTTCCAGTCACCTTCAGCACCGAATCCGTAACCTTCCGCCATCAGACGTTGTGAGGCAAGACCCGGGATTTGATCGAAACCATTGTATTCAATGTCGCCCAAATCGTCGAAGTTGGTAGTAAACCCTTTCGCACCTTTAGCTTTCAGGATAGCACGCATAGCCAGTTCAGCCTTGGCAGCATTCCATACTTTCTGGTAAGCTTCAGTTGATTTATCTTCCAAAGAAGCATCGTGATCGTACTCCTTGAAGTAAGTAGCTACCAATGCATCTACATCTTCATTCTTGATATCTTTGTGATATTCCATCAATTCGCTTACCGGACAGTAATCTACGTGGTAACCCATACGCTGTTCAGCTTCCACTTTATCACCATCGGTTACAGCTACGTTGTTCATCTGGTCGCCGAAACGGATAATCAGCATATCCTGTGAATCTGCCCAACCGGCACAAACACGCATCCAAACGGCAATCTTATGCAAAGTCTCTTCTTCTTTCCAGTAACCTACCACCACTTTACGACGGATACGCATACGGGTACAGATATGTCCGAATTCACGGTCACCGTGAGCAGACTGGTTCAGATTCATGAAGTCCATGTCCATGGTATCCCAAGGAATTTCCTTGTTGAATTGAGTATGCAGGTGCAACAAAGGTTTCTTCAACTGTTGCAAGCCGTGAATCCACATTTTAGCAGGAGAGAACGTATGCATCCAAGTGATAACACCGACACACTTTTCGTCATTGTTGGCTGCTTTGAAAACAGCTTCCACTTCTTTAGAAGAATTAGCTGTTCCTTTGTATACCACCTTTACAGGAAGTTTACCGGATTCGTTCAATCCGTTAACCATTTCATTAGAGTGTGCATCTACTGCGATTACTGCGTCACCTCCGTACAAAAGCTGTGCTCCTGTTACGAACCATACTTCATATTGATCAAATACGTTATTCATCATGTTATAGTTTAAATTTATAATTTTTAATTGTTTTACTGTCCATAATAAGCATTCGGGCCATGCTTGCGGCTGAAATGTTTCTCTATCAGCAGCGGATTCATTGTTAAATTGGGATTTACCGCATAAGCGATACTTGCCATTTTAGCTACCTGTTCCATAACCACAGCATTGTGTACGGCGTCGTATGCGTCTTTTCCCCAAGAGAAAGGACCATGATTTTTCACCAATACTCCCGGTGTATGTACAGGGTTCAAGCCTTCAAAACGTTTCACTATTACATTACCGGTTTCCAGCTCGTAAGCACCTTTCACTTCCGCTTCCGTCATATCCGCTGTGCAGGGAATGGCATCATGGAAGTAATCTGCATGAGTGGTTCCGATATTCGGAATGTCACATCCGGCTTGTGCCCATGCTGTTGCATAGGTAGAGTGTGTATGTACCACTCCTCCGATTTCCGGAAATGCTTTGTAAAGCACTACGTGAGTAGGGGTGTCTGAAGATGGCTTCAGCCGTCCTTCAACGACCTTGCCATCCAGATCCACTACTACCATATCTTCGGCTTTCATGTCATCATAACTTACACCACTGGGTTTGATTACTACCAATCCGCTTTCACGGTCAATGGCAGAAACATTTCCCCAGGTAAAGATGACTAATCCATGCTTTACCAATTCGAGATTGGCATGAAATACTTTTTCTTTTAGTTCTTCCAGCATAATGATTAGATTTTAAATTTCGGGTCTTTGCGGTAAGCCTTGCCATTGAACTTATACAAGGCAGCGCCGCGTTTAGAACTTAGTTTATCAATTTTATCAGTTTTCTCTATATAATCCATTTCAGCCACTCTTTTACGGAAGTTCCGTTTATCCATCGTCTCACCATAAATGGCCTCATATAGACTTTGCAGTTGAGTCAACGTAAAGAGTTTCGGAAGCAGATTGAATCCGATAGGTTCCACGGACGCTTTCTGTTTCATCAGTTCCTGTGCCTTCTCCACCATTTCAGGATGGTCGAAAATAAGTGGGGGAAGCTCGTTTATTTTCACCCAGTGAGCATTGTGTTTCCGAACCAGATTCAGATCATATTTATTGATGTTGATTAACGCGTAATAAGCCACAGAGATTACCCGTTCACCCGGATCGCGGTCAATCGCTCCGAAGGTTCCCACCTGTTCCATATAAACGTTTTCCAGTCCGGTGAGCTCATGCAATACACGTTTGGCGGCATCGTCCACACTTTCATCTTTCTGCACGAATCCTCCCATCAGAGACCATTCACCCATTGCCGGCTCAAAGTTTCTCTTCAACAGGAGCAGGCTGATTTCCCCTTCGGAGAAACCGAAGATGATACAGTCGATGCCGACATAGAAAGTCGGATTTGAGCTATAATAATTGTTCATTGTTGTCGTAGTGAATTATTTAATTACCAGAAATACCAGTAGAAAGCGGCTGTAATAGACAGGATTATTACAGTATGAATAATATCCCAGTGATCCCAGCTGACACGAGTAGCCGCTTTTTGTTCTTTAGTAGCTGTACCGAATACCAGTCCCTGAATCTTTTCTGCTGTCGGGGCCTTTGTTGTTAGACTAACTACGATTACTACAATCATACAGAATAGGAACATCCATCCGCAGAAGAACAGCCAGTTCATATCATAAAACAAATATTTGAATGTAGAATCAGCCACTTCACCCGCGTTGCTATAGTATACTTTAGCACCCAGACGCGTCAAGCCGATGACCATACCGGAAATCAGTCCCCACATACCACCTTGAGCAGAAGTACGTTTCCAGCAGACCCCCAGTAAAAACGCAGCAGCGATACCTGGAGCCAGGACTGACTGAACATCCTGCAAATAAGTGTAAAGTACATCACCTACACTACGCATGATAGGAATCCAAAGAATACCTAAAATAACGATTACAACTGTTGCAACCTGGCCGATACCAACCAGTTTCTTTTCCGGAGTTTCCGGTCTGAAACGCTTGTAGAAGTCGATAGTGAACAACATGGCCGATGAGTTGAACAAAGAGGCAAGAGAACTCATCAAAGCGGCAAGAATACCACATACTACCAGACCTTTTACCCCGGCAGGAAGTAATTTGGCAACCAATGTCGGGAAAGCGGCATCGGCATTTGCAGTTCCATTAGCCAGCATCGGAAGGAACCCCTCACCACCGGCACCGATATATTTCTGGTGCAATGCGAATGCAATCATACCCGGAATCAAGAAAAGGAATACAGGTAACAGTTTCAGGTAAGCTCCGAAGATAGTACCACGGCGAGCTTCTTTCTCATTCTTTCCTGAAAGTACACGCTGCACAATAAACTGGTCAGTACACCAGTACCAGAATCCGATGATAGCTGAACCGATCAAAGCACCCAACCATGGGAAGTTTGCATCATCATTGCTACGAATCAGGTTGGTCATGGTATCACCATAATCATTTACGGTCACAGCACCACAGACTCTCATCATTTCGTCCCATCCGCCTAGTTCTTTGAAACCAAGCACAAGGATAATTAAGGAGCCTAACAATAGGATTGGAGTTTGAAGAACAGAAGTATAAAGAACGGATTTCATACCTCCGAAAATGGTATAAATTGCGGTCAACACTACCAGACCGATAGCTGCAATCCAGAAGAAATCAATTCCCCAAAGTTCTTTGATGCCGAATACCTGCTGGAACACCAGACCACCGGCATATACAGTTACGGCTACTTTGGTCAAGACATAACTAACCAGAGAGATTACAGACAAGATAGTACGTGATTGAGGATTATAGCGGCGTTCCAGGAATTCCGGCATCGTATATACCATGCTTCGTGAATAGAAAGGCACGAACACCCATCCCAGAATCAAAATCATCCATCCTTGAATTTCCCAGTGAGCCATAGCCATACCACTGGATGCTCCGGCTCCTGCCAGTCCGATCAAGTGCTCCGAGCCAATGTTCGATGCGAAGATAGAGGCACCGATCGCAAGCCATGTTGCGTCACGTCCACCTAAGAAATAATCTGCCGAGTCATTTTGTTTTTGTCTGACTACCCAAACAATAATACCAATCAGAGCCAGAAAAAAGACTCCGATTACTAGCCAATCTAATGCTTCCACGATAAAAATGATTTATGAGTTAATATTATCTCTCTACAGAGAATTTGAAAATACATTCGCTGTTGTAAGTTTGTCCCGGTTCCAGAACAACAGACGGCCAGTCTGCCTTGTTAGGGCTGTCAGGATAGTGTTGTGTTTCCAGACAAACGGAAGCACGTTGGTTGTAAACGATACCTTTCTTGCCGGTTACGGTTCCATCGAGGAAGTTACCTGTATAAACCTGTATACCCGGTTCGTTGGTATATACTTCCAGAGTAATGCCGCTTTCGGGTGAAGTAAGTTTGGCGGCTGCTTGAGAAAGATCTCCCTTAGTGTTCAATACCCAGTTATGATCATATCCGTTTCCATTCTTTAATTGAACGAAATCATAGTTATTGATTTCCTTACCCACGGCTTTCGGAGTAGTAAAGTCCATCGGAGTGTCTTTAACCGGAGCAATTTCGCCTGTAGTCATAAAGGTACTGTCTACCGGAGTATAGTAGTCTGCATTCACATACATGATATGGTCGGTTGAAATTTTAGACGGATCACCGGAAAGATTGAAATAAGAGTGGTTGGTCATGTTGATGATCGTCTTTTTATCAGTAGTTGCGCTATATTTGATGTCGATAGCGTTGTCATCAGTCAGTTTGTAAGTCACTTTAGCTGTTACGTTGCCCGGGAAATTAGCATCTCCATCCGGTGAAATACGAGTCAGCTCCAGTGTTGTCGGATCGATAAGATTGGCTTCATAAACCTGGTATTGCCAGCCTTTCGGACCTCCGTGCAGACAGTGTCCGTAATTGTTTTGTGGTAACTGGATCGTATCGCCATCCAATACAAAACGTCCCTGGTTGATACGGTTTGCATAGCGTCCGATAGAAGCGCCAAAGTCGCTGGGAATATTGATATAATCAGCAATGCTGTCAAAACCTAAAACTACATCCTGCATCTGACCGTTCTTGTCGGGTACCATGATAGACACGATACGTCCTCCGAAGTTAGTGATGCATACTTCCATGCCTGCCTTATTCTTTAGTGTGTAAAGAGCTGTTTGGGCATTATTCACTTCTGTTTGAAATTTTACCGGATCAAGACCGGACAAGGTCAGCTCGGAAGCCGGTTTGTTATTGCACGCAGCCAGCATCAGCACGGCAATTCCTGCAAGTAGAAAATGTTTTTTCATGGTTTTATTTTTAATGTAAATGAGATGCTTATCTTATTTTGGGTGTAAAAGTAACACTTTTGTTTGGTGTGTCAAATACACTCTTATATGTTATGCAGCATAAATGGTATGTTTTATAATTTTTTCCACACCTTATTATATATATAAATATACGCTTTCCTGCAGTTCATATTTGTATTATATGATTGTAATAAATAGGTGTTTTTTTATCTGATTTCGTATTATAAATACGGATACCAGATGGAAATTTGTGCAAATGAATGGAATTTGATCCTTTTTGACCGATAAACACCTGTTTATGATAAAATCGGGTACGCGGAAAATTGAGAATCTGATTATCTTTGCATTTTAACTATATATAATTTTTTATTGAGAACCATGAGAAGATACACAAATTTATTGGCAGTATTAGCCTTGTTTACTAACCTTGCACTTCATGCGCAAACCAATGAGTTGGTGATACAAACGAAGAAGCTGGGAGCGGAAATCCAACCTACTATGTACGGACTCTTTTTGGAGGACATCAACTATGCTGCTGATGGCGGATTATACGCGGAACTGGTAAAGAACCGCTCGTTCGAGTTCCCCCAGCATCTGATGGGATGGAATACCTATGGCAAAGTGACACTGATGGATGACGGACCTTTTGAACGTAATCCGCATTATGTACGCCTTTCCGATCCGGGACACGGACACAAACATACCGGCCTGGATAACGAAGGCTTTTTCGGTATTGGCGTCAAGAAAGGAGAGGAGTATCGCTTTTCTGTTTGGGCGCGTTTGCCGCAAGGAAGTACGAAAGAAACATTGAGGATCGAACTTGT
Organism: Bacteroides sp. BFG-637; assembly: GCF_024793605.1. Lineage (NCBI taxonomy): Bacteria > Pseudomonadati > Bacteroidota > Bacteroidia > Bacteroidales > Bacteroidaceae > Bacteroides > Bacteroides sp. BFG-637. The sequence goes on from NZ_JANUPD010000002.1 coordinate 4,243,949, forward strand.
CGATACTAAATCAATGGGTGAACGTCAGGCTTTTGCCGCAGAGAATCTGACGATTGACTCCAACGAATGGAAAAAGTATCAAGTCATCTTGAAGTCCGGCATTACCCATCCAAAATCCGTACTCCGCATTTTCCTTACTTCTAAAGGAACGGTTGATTTGGAGCACGTTTCTCTTTTCCCGGTCAATACCTGGAAAGGACATGAAAATGGTCTTCGCAAAGATTTAGCACAAGCATTGGCGGATATTCATCCCGGAGTCTTCCGCTTCCCCGGTGGTTGTATCGTAGAAGGTACTGACCTCAATACCCGTTATGACTGGAAAAAATCGGTAGGTCCCGTAGAAAACCGCCCTTTGAATGAGAACCGTTGGCAATATACCTTTACCCATCGTTTCTTCCCGGATTATTATCAGAGCTATGGATTAGGATTCTACGAATACTTCCTGTTGTCCGAAGAAATGGGTGCAGCGCCTCTTCCGATTCTGAATTGCGGTCTTTCCTGTCAATATCAGAATAATGATTCGAAAGCTCACGTTGCAGTTTGTGATCTGGATAGCTATATTCAGGATGCACTCGATTTGATAGAATTTGCCAATGGTGACGTCAATACTACATGGGGGAAGGTACGTGCCGATATGGGACATCCTGCTCCATTTAATCTGCAGTTTATCGGTATCGGTAACGAACAATGGGGAAAAGAATATCCCGAACGTCTTGAACCGTTTATCAAAGCCATTCGTAAGGCTCATCCGGAAATCAAAATCGTAGGTAGCTCCGGTCCGAATTCCGAAGGAAAAGAGTTTGATTATTTGTGGCCTGAAATGAAACGTCTGAAAGCTGATTTGGTGGACGAACACTTCTATCGTCCTGAAAGCTGGTTTCTGACACAAGGCGCACGCTATGACAACTATGACCGTAAAGGTCCGAAAGTGTTTGCCGGAGAATATGCCTGCCACGGAAAAGGCAAAAAATGGAATCATTACCATGCTGCTCTGCTTGAAGCTGCTTTTATGACCGGATTGGAACGTAACGCTGACATCGTACACATGGCTACTTATGCTCCTCTTTTCGCTCACGTAGAAGGATGGCAATGGCGTCCGGATATGATTTGGTTTGATAACCTGAATTCCGTGCGTACTACAAGCTATTATGTACAGCAGTTGTTTGCACATAACAAAGGAACTAACGTGCTTCCGCTTACCATGAATAAGAAAAATGTAACAGGAGCTGAAGGGCAAAACGGACTCTTTGCCAGTGCTGTTTATGATAAGGATAAGAATGAACTGATTGTTAAGGTGGCTAACACTTCCGCCACGGTCCAACCGATTTCATTGAACTTTGAAGGTTTGAAAAAACAGGATGTACTTTCAGACGGCCGTTGCATCAAACTTCATTCGCTTGATCTTGACAAGGATAACACGCTTGAACAACCTTCCGCCATCACTCCACAGGAAACTCCGGTATCGATTGAAGGCAACGTGTTTGTTACCGAACTGGAACCGACTACATTTGCTGTTTATAAATTTAAGAAGAAATAAATAGATGTGTTAGCTCAGAATACCAAGTAATAGGTTTTAAATTTTTGTTAATTGTAAAAGTAAGGGCGGCTTCCTCACGGAAGCCGCCCTTCTTACTTATTTAATTTCGAATGAATTCTTATTCCAGTCTGCGGGAACCGTCGCCGATTACTACATCATACACTTTCGGGCTTCTGCCGAATTTAGCTTTGAAAGCAGCTTTTGTTTTTTCAACGAAGTTGTCATACAATTCGTTTTTGACAAGGTTGATCGTACAACCGCCGAATCCGCCACCCATCACGCGTGAACCGGTAACACCGTATTCTTTAGCGCAGTCATTCAGGAAGTCGAGTTCTTCGCAGCTTACTTCGTACAGCTTGCTCATACCATGATGAGTTTCGTACATCTTCTTACCTACAGTTTCGTAATCATCCTTTTCCAATGCTTCACAAACGTCGAGTACACGTTGGATTTCCTCGATTACGTATTCTGCACGCATATAGTCTTCAGCGCTGATATCAGCTTTTGCTTCTTCCAGCATAGCCATTGTACAGTCGCGCAGGAATTCTACGTGCGGATGTTTTTTCTGGATAGCGGCAACAGCAGCTTCACAGCTTTGGCGACGCTTGTTGTAAGCAGAAGAAGCCAATTCGTGTTTCACCACTGAATCCATCAGAACCAGGCGATAACCTTCCGGATGGAATGGGAAATACTGATACTCCAGTGAACGGCAATCCAGACGGATCAAGCTGCCTGCTTTACCGAATACGGAAGCAAACTGGTCCATAATACCGCAGTTCACACCACAATAGTTATGTTCTGTAGCCTGACCCACTTTAGCCAATTCAAACTTATCTATCTTGTTTTCACCGAACAGTTCGTTCAATGCGAAAGCATATGTACTTTCCAAAGCAGCAGAAGAAGACATACCTGCACCCAGAGGCACATCACCTGCGAAAGCAGTATTGAATCCCTTCACGTCAACGCCACGTTTGATCATTTCACGGCATACACCGAAAATATATCTTGCCCAGCTGGCGCGTGGAGCATCTTCTTCATTCAAGCCAAATTCCACATAATCTTTCAAGTCGATAGAGTAAGCCTTTACTTTGTCAGTACCGTTCGGTTTGATTTCAGCAATCATCCCTTTATCTACCGCTCCCGGAAAAACGAATCCACCGTTGTAGTCAGTGTGTTCGCCGATCAGGTTGATACGGCCCGGAGAAGCATATAGAAAGCCGGTAGTTCCGTCAAAGTGTTTAATGAATCGACTTCTTACGTATTCTGTATCCATGATATTTATATTTTAAAGGTGAATAAATTGAATTCTATTCTATGTGATTGTTTATTCCACAGGAATATCCTTATTTACATTCTTGCAACCTACCAGACCGTAGAACAACAGGTAAGCCAAAGCGGCGATAATAACCCAATAGCTAGGCATGAAACCAGCGATATCGGCTACTAATCCCTGAATTACAGGTAAGATACCTCCACCACATACCAGTACCATAAACAGACCGGAAGCAGCAGCCAGATATTTACCTAAACCTTCTACAGCAAGGTTGAAAATACCACCCCACATGATAGAAGTACATAAGCCCACTAATACCAGATACATGGCATTGATAGGAACTTCTGCAAATCCGAATGACAAACTACCGGTAGCGCTTTGTTGAAGTACAGGTAGATCAACCATTGTTTCTGTAGATGAGAAGATGGCAAGGAATACCAGAATCAAACCTAAAGCAGAAGTAAATGTAAGCATAGCCTTACTGGAGATTTTAGCACCAAGAGAAGCACCTGTCAAGCGTCCGATCAACATCAGGAACCAGTATGTTCCTACTACGAATCCCGAGATTGTAGAAGCGATACCTGCTCCACCTTTTTCTACAGGGTCTGTCAAGAATAAATTCAAAGTTCCCGGTACACCTACTTCAATACCTACATATACAAAGATTGCAATAGCTCCCAGGACGAAATGACGGAACTTCAAAGCACCTTTCATCAATTTACCGATAGGTTCTGTTGCGGTAGCGGCGTTAGGCTCTGGTATGCGTACAAACAAAAGCACGAAGAATGCGAAAGCGAACACAGCCATAGCGGTGTACATCACAGGGAATATTTGAGAAATAGTAGCTTTTTCGATAGATCCGGCGATAAGGATACCTACAAACATCGGAGTAATGGTAGCCATTACAGAGTTGAAAGAGCCACCTACCTGGATAAGCTGATTACCTTTGTTACCTTCGCCACCAAGTTTGTTCAGCATCGGGTTCACAACAGTGTTAAGCAAACACATAGAGAAACCTGCTACGAATGCACCGATCAAATAAACAGCGAAAGCCATTTCCGGGCTTGAATGGCCGGATAAGAACTGGATACCTACGCCTATGAAGCCGATAGCTACTGCGATAAGTGCTGTTTTCTTATAGCCCACGCGTTGTAACAGGATGCCGCTCGGAATACCCATTACTGCGTAAGCAATAAAGTTTCCGAAGTTTCCCAGCATACCTAATGCGTTTGATACGTCGAACTGGTTTTTCAATACGATACCCATAGGGGCAGCGAGGTTAGTAACAAATGAAATCATACCGAAAAGGAAAATCATCGTAATGATCGCAATGATTTTTCCATTCTTTTTTTCTTGTGTCATGGTTCAAAAAAATGTTAGTTTATAAAATTAGGTTAGTTATTTTTCAAATCTTATTCTTCTACCGTAAATTTGTAGACAGTGATCTGTTGGTATTCATCACCCGGCAGCAAAGTAGCCGATGGGAAATGCGGTTTGTTCGGAGTATCCGGGAAACACTGTGCCTCAAAGCAGATAGCGCTTCTGGCAGGGAATGTAGCTCCGTGTGCACCTTCAAATCCGTTGAGCCAGTTGCCTGTATAGAGTTGTACACCCGCTTCGGTGGTATATACTTCCATGATACGTCCGCTTTCCGGATCCTTGCAAGTGGCAGCCAGATCGAGCGAACCGCTTTCCAACTTGTTCAGTACGTAACAGTGGTCATATCCTGCACCGAAAATCAGTTGCTGGAATTTGTCGTCGATACGTTCGCCTACAGTGTGCGGGGCACGGAAATCCATCGGAGTACCCTCTACTTTGGCAATTTCACCGGTAGGGATAGAAACTTCGTCGATAGGCGTATAGAAATCAGCGTTGATCGTAACGATGTGGTTGTTGACGGTAGGAGTAGGGTTGGAAATACCGGCGAGGTTGAAGAAACCGTGGTTAGTCAAGTTAACGACTGTAGCTTTGTCGGTGGTAGCTCGGTATTCGATATTCAGTGCATTTACTTCGTTGTCCAGGCGGTAGGTCATTTCTATTTCCAGATTGCCGGGGAATCCCTCTTCGCCATCGGCAGAAACATAGTTGAATTGCACCGTACTCTCATCAATCTGGACAGCATCCCATACACGGGCGTGGAAACCGGTAGGTCCACCATGCAGAGAGTTAGGTCCGTTGTTAATCGTGAGTTCATGTTCTTCGCCGAACAAAGTGAATTTTCCTTTCGCAATACGGTTGCCGTAGCGTCCGATAGTAGTGCTTAAGAAAGGTTCCGGGCTGTTGATGACGTGGTCGATGCTGTCGTGTCCGAGGATTACATTGGCATACTTACCGTTTTTGTCCGGTACCATGATAGAAAGAATGGCGCATCCGTAATTGGTTACAGCTACTTCCATTCCCTTTGCGTTTTTGAGGATAAATAAATCAGTTTTCTTATCATTTATATCCTTTTGGAAATCTTTCCGGCTAAGCCCTGATAGATTCCCTTCTGTTGGGAATGTGTTATTCATGTCTGGTATTATTAAAATTTTCCTGCAAATAAAGGGAAATTCTTTCTTACTCACAAATTATTCCGGCTAAATATAGTAGATGCTTTAGGAAAGTTTAGCTTTATTACTTCATCTTCTTCGAATGCAAGAATAAAAGATGCTTTCTTAAATGAATTTTCATCCTCCTTTTCTTAAAAACTGAACTATTTTTTGTATGTTTGTTGCCGGATTGTAACAATCCGAGCGAATTTAATCTAAGTTTATAACAAGAAAAACAAAAATGTATCCATTAAAATTCGAACCTATTCTGAAGCAGACGCTTTGGGGGGGCGACAAAATTATTCCATTCAAGCATTTGAATTCAGACTTGAAAGGAGTAGGAGAAAGCTGGGAGATTTCTGGCGTTGAGAACAATGAATCCGTAGTGGCTAATGGTCCGGATAAAGGTCTAACCTTGGCCGATATGGTCAGAAAGTATCGCGAGGAGCTGGTTGGAGAAGCGAATTATGCTCGTTTCGGCAATAAATTTCCACTGCTCATTAAGTTCATCGACGCCAAACAGGATTTGTCAATCCAGGTACATCCGACAGATGAGTTGGCGAAGAAACGCCACAATTCGATGGGAAAAACCGAGATGTGGTATGTGGTAGATGCCGACAAAGGAGCTAAATTGCGTTCAGGATTCTCTGAACAGATTACCCCGAAAGAATATAAAGAACGCGTGTTGAACAATACGATTACCGACGTATTGCAGGAATATGAAATTCATCCGGGTGATGTATTCTTCCTTCCTGCCGGACGTGTGCACAGCATCGGGGCAGGTTCTTTCATCGCCGAGATTCAGCAGACCTCTGATATAACTTACCGTATCTACGATTTCAACCGTAAAGATGCGAATGGCAAAACCCGTGAACTTCACACCGATTTAGCCCGTGAAGCCATCAACTATGAGGTATTGGATGACTATCGCACTAAATACGAACCGTTGAAGGACGAACCGGTAGAATTGGTTGCTTGCACTTACTTCACGACTTCTCTGTATGACATGACTGAAGAAATCAGTTGCGACTATTCCGAACTCGATTCATTCGTAATCTTTATCTGTATGGAAGGATCCTGCAAGATGAGAGACAATGAAGGTAATGAACTGACTGTCAGTGCAGGAGAATCTATCCTGTTGCCTGCTACCACGCAAGATGTCACAATCACTCCCGAAGGAGGAAATGTGAAACTGCTGGAAACATACGTGTAAGATAATATCGTACAAAATGGAATTCATCCGACTTTGTTCCGTTCTCATGATGGACAAAGCCGGATGATTTTTTTTGAAATATATAAAATAATAAATGATGTAATGAGGAACAAAAATGGATTTAGCCGGTGTGCAGAGTTCTACATCGGCCGTTTGCGAAAGGAGGGACGCCATTCTACAGCACATGTTTACAAGAATGCTCTCTTCTCTTTCAGCAAGTTTTGCGGCACGCTCAATGTGTCGTTCAGACAAGTCACCCGGGAAAGTTTACGGCGTTACGGGCAGTACCTTTACGAGTGTGGTTTGAAGCCCAACACGATTTCTACGTATATGCGTATGCTTCGTAGCATTTACAACCGGGGAGTGGAAGCAGGTATTGCGTCTTATGTGCCGCGACTGTTTCATGATGTTTATACAGGTGTGGATATCCGCCAGAAAAAAGCCCTGCCTGCTGTCGAATTGCATAAGCTTCTATATGAAGATCCAAAGTCGGAGCGATTGCGTCGTACACAGGCTATTGCTGCCCTGATGTTCCAGTTTTGTGGAATGTCGTTTGCCGATTTGGCTCATTTGGAGAAATCGGCTTTGGATCAGAATGTGTTGCGGTATAATCGTATCAAAACCAAAACTCCGATGAGTGTGGAAGTGCTTGATACAGCCAGGGAAATGATCAACCAGCTCCGTAACAGGGAAGATGCCCAACCCGATCGTCCGGATTATCTGTTTGACATTCTTAGCGGCAAACAGAAACGTCAGGATGAAAAAGGGTATCGGGAATATCAGTCCGCTCTCCGTCAGTTCAATAATTGTTTGAAAGACTTGGCTAGAGCTTTACGTCTGCAATCTCCCGTCACTTCCTATACACTTCGCCACTCTTGGGCAACGACAGCGAAGTATCGGGGAGTACCTATTGAAATGATTAGTGAATCATTGGGCCATAAATCTATAAAAACAACACAAATCTATTTAAAGGGCTTTGGACTTAAAGAACGTACAGAGGTAAATAAAGGGAATTTATCTTACGTCAGAAACTGTTGTGTAGACAGAAAGAAAAGTGTAAAGTGCTAGTAGTCAGTATTGATATATGTGCGTTACTTCTTAGGTAACGGAACTTAAATTTGACGCAAAGATAGACAAAAACATAGATAGTAAGCAAATATTCTTCCACTTTTTTTCGTTTTATCTGAAATATAAGGAAAAAAACTATCCGAACATGAAATAATCTAATTTTCATGCTCTATACTTTTTTATTGCCTAATCTCTGGATTTTTCCTGTTGAGTATTAGGCAGTTCCATTCTTGTGCCCTATTCCTATATGTGATTTCCATTTTTATTGAGATGCGTGCCTTGTGTATGTATTGTCCGTTACCTAAGAAGTAACGGAATAACATGGGGTAAAAAAACATGATTTTAACAAAACCAAAATCAATTAGTGCTGGGCCTAGTGATGGGACAGGGGAAGGCGTAGCACACTCTAAACGCTGGTATGTCGCTCTGGTTCGTATGCACCACGAGAAGAAAGTAGCCGAGCGTTTATCTAAAATGGGGATTGAGAATTTCGTTCCTGTCCAACAAGAAATTCACCAGTGGAGTGACCGGCGCAAGATGGTTGAGTCCGTTCTTCTGCCCATGATGGTGTTTGTGCATGTAAATCCGAAAGAACGCAAAGAAGTTCTGGGTTTCTCTACTGTTAGCCGTTATATGGTGATGCGCGGTGAGAGTTCTCCGGCGGTGATCCCTGATGAGCAGATGGCTCGTTTCCGTTTCATGCTCGACTATTCAGAGGAAGCTATTTGTATGAACAGTTCTCCTTTGGCACGTGGTGAAAGGGTCCGTGTTGTGAAAGGACCTCTGACCGGGCTGGTTGGTGAACTGGTCAATGTCGATGGCAAAAGCAAGATTGCTGTCCGGCTGAATATGCTGGGATGCGCTTGTGTTAATATGCCTATTGGTTATGTCGAGGCTATCTGCGAGAAAAACTAATACCCGTCAGTCATTATTTATCCACCATTTACATGAATACGAAATTATCCTGTGCTTTTGCACTGATATTCTTTTTCTTCTTTTTCTCGGCTTGCCAGTCCTATAAGAAAGTACCTTATTTACAGGATGCGGAGATTTTGAAACAGGCGAATACGCAAGTTGCACCTGTTCAGGACGCAAGACTGATACCGGGCGATGAGGTTTCCATTTTTGTTTCCACTTCCGATCCGGTTGTTTCGCAGCCATTCAATGAACAAGGCAGTACATTTCTGCTGGATGACCAGGGGAATATCAACTATCCGGTTTTAGGTAAACTTTCTTTAACCGGTTTAACAAGTCGTGAAGCTGAAAATCTGATAACGGAGAGACTGAAATCTTACGTGAAAGAACGTCCTACGGTAGTAGTCCGTATGTCCGGCTTTAAAGTTTCGGTTTTGGGAGAAGTGGCTTCCCCCGGTGTTTATCCGGTGGTGAATGAGCAGATCAATGTGCTCGAGGCACTTGCCATGGCAGGAGATTTAACAATTTATGGTGTTCGTGATAATGTAAAACTAATCCGCGAAGACAGGAATGGGCATAAACAGTTTGTCACACTCAATCTGAACGACGCGGATTTGTTAATCTCTCCTTATTATCAGTTGCAACAGAATGACATCCTGTATGTCACTCCTAATAAAACCAAAGCGCAGAGCGCAGACATAGGAACAAGTACGACGATGTGGGTTTCGGGATTTTCCATCCTGGTGTCTATTGCCAGTTTGCTGGTCAATATACTTAGATAATACCACCTAATTCCCGATACTCCTCCGTACAATTAAAACACGGACACTCCTTCATCGGATTCAAATCATGATGGCCTACAATCAACGTCTTAGGAAATATTTTCCTCAATTCGCGGAGCAGACCGAGCAAAGAAGCCCGTTGTGCCAATGTACGCGTGTCTTTGGGACGTCCTGCCATATCCAGCCCTCCTTCATAACAAATACCTATCGAATGGGTGTTATGGTCACGGCAGTGTGCCCCGACCTTTTCCAGAGGACGACCCTGGCAGATTTCTCCGTCCCGGGTGATGTAGAAATGATAGCCGATGTCACGGAATCTCCGGTGCAAGATATGATCTTGTCGGCAAGCCTCCGCCGAAAGGGACTTTCCTTCCGGCGTGGCACTGCAATGAATGATAATCAGAGTGATGGTACGCATAGGACTACATACAGCTCTGTACTCCGATCAAACCTCCGATAGCGGTGGCAACGGTGATAATCACTTTGATGATGAAGCTCCATACGGAGCGGGGAGATGATGAATTACTCATAGATAAGAAGTTTTAAATAAATTGATAATAGTTTTTTTATTCACCACGGAGGACACAGAGGAAAGAAATAATCTGTGGTGAAAAAACTCTGTGTCCTCGGTGTCCTCCGTGGTGAATCCCTTAAGCAGCCGGATCAGGTGCTTCACCGCCACCATCCGGTTTCGGATCAGGGTTGTCACCCGAATCAGAACCTCCTCCGGCAGTTGTCGGTTTCTGATATTCGGCCTGCTGCTTCAACTGGCTGTCGAGTTTCAGGTTGGTGGTTGACAAATTACCGGTAGCACGGGCTTTCAGACGCATACCAGTGATGTTTTTCTCCAGTGAGAAATCTTCCAGCGTATCAGCCGCCTTACTGCGGATGCCCACACCAAAGATGGCAAGGTCGTCGATTTTCACACATTTGCCATCCAGCAGCAGTTCTTTGATACAGTCAACCATGTCGGAAAGCACACCTTTGATGACACCACCGGAATACGGTGAATTGTGCTTCGACATATGCTCGGCAAGCTTTGCCAAATCAAACGTCTCGTCGCTTACCGCACGGGCGAACCACTTGCCTGCATTCAGGCCTTTCTGTTGTTGGTTTTGATAAATTTTGTAACGGATCATAAAACAATAAATTAAAGGGTTAAACATCGTGTCCGAGGGATTCTTTTCCCTTTCGACAATACAAAGATACTACCCTCAAACCTTGGAAAATCAATAGTATGCGCTTGCGTACGATTGTTGTCAATTATGCGCAGTAACAGTCGGTTATTCAATGGAAAAACGTAGGATATGTGGATATGTTTTGTTATTTTTGTAACTGTAAATCATAAACTTATTCATTATGAACGAATTCAAAATACGTGCCTACGGCCGCATGGAACTGGCTCAACTTTATTCTCCGGAACTAACTGACATTGCTGCATATCGAAAGATGAAGAAATGGATCTCTTTATGTCCCGGACTTCTGCAACGTCTGTACGACTTAGGTTACGAATCAAAGCGCCGCTCATTCACCCCGTTGGAGGTGAGAGTGATTGTAGACGCCTTGGGAGAACCTTAGAAGAGCGGAAAAGTAAAGCACCGCTTTAGCAATCGTAAAGCTATGCTTTACCACCTCTAAAGCGCCGCTTTAGATTTCATGAAACGTCCTGTTGTTATATAAATGCAAAGAATGCACTTTTTCCGGGGGCTCCCTAACACACGCACACATGCGTGCGCGTATAAACGCCTTTATCGTCTGTATTGATAAGCAATCCTTTTTTTATCAGACGGTTCAGCCAGCTAAGAGCTGTGTTAGGTTTGATTTTCATCTTTTCAGCCTGCTCCAACAACTGTGTGCGGGTGAACTGGTTGCCCATTATTTCAAAAAGTGCATCCCGGTCGGCATTGGCTCTATGTTTGACCTCTGTGGAAGGAAGAAAAGATAAGATATGTGTGGCATGACGATAGAGCGGAGTTACAAGCTCCAGCACCGCATGGAAATCTTCAGCGGTGATTGTCATATCCCAACGGGTGATAATGCTGTCTTTGATATTATCGGCAGCAATCTCCTTGTCAGGAGTCAGCAGAGGGGCGGAAGAACCTTTGAACTGATAAGGCTGGTCGCATTCCAGTGCACGCATCATAGCTATTTCTGCCATGATACGGCACGTGTTGACAGCCAGTCGGGCTATGGAACTGCTCATTTCGTTATCGTTGGCGAGTCCCGAACGGAAAAACAGATCGGCAAAGAGAGCATTGAACTCTTGCTTTTGTTCATCAGTGAGCCGGAGCGTATGAAGCCCGTGTGCTTTCATCAGGTCCAGTTGCTTTTTCCATTCCAGACCTATGTCTGTGAAGACAGCTTCCAGATCGGTTTCGCCACTTTCAAACTGGTTGATCCATGTCCATATACCGTGCATATAATAAAACAGCTGGCGCGAGAAGAGACCGTTCTCTGTCGATGGAATAAGTGGTTTTACCTGTGCGGGTGTACCGGAAAGCAGGACGGAAAGATAGCTTTTCTTTACTTCCCGGTATTCCTGGTCGGTGCGTCGGTTGTACGACAGACGGTCGTGGTCGAACGCTTTGCGGAGCGTATCGCTCCAGTGTCCGTATTCAGAGCCGATAGCTGCAGAGATGGTGTCCGCTTCGGTTTCGCAGATAAGCCCTGTGCCGTTGGCATCCATGATATTTTGCAGAATACCCGTTCCGGTGTTATTACCCGAAATGAGAAACATTTTATTCTTGGGCATTTGAGGAGCTTCCACTTTGCAGCGCTCCTTTCCCATGACATCATAGGCGGCTTTCTCTTTCTTGTAGGTCTTGACCTTTTCCGCTACTTGTTGGCGGAGCTCGTCATGAATAGGCTCTACAAGCAGCCGGATGAACGAAAGAATTCCCTTACCCGAGGCGGAAGGGGCTACAATAAAACTTTGCAGGCAAGGAGATTGGAGTTTGCCGGCGTATGGACATCTCACATATCGCTCCATGCTGGCACCTATGGCGGTCAATGCTCCGAGCAGCATGACATCGCGTTGTGTGGGGCTGGTGGCATAACTCATGATGAGCAACAGGATTTTCGGCCAGTCCGCTTCGGTGAAAGAGGGCAATGGCTGGTTCGGTTCACTACCGTCCTGCAGCTCTTCGGATTCGTCCGGTTCTTCATTGTCCACCTTATTATATACGTGCGTGTGTGTGAGATTTTTGGCCGGTGTATTTTCTGCATTTTCTGCATTTCTCCGGTGGTTCATCATTTCCTCTTTGCAGAGAGTTACACCCGTCCTTTCAGCAAGATGGAATGCAGTGCCCAGATGGACATCTCCATGCCGGGTAGTAAGTGCGTTGGAGAATATCCGTTCGGCATGTTCCCGTTCGTATTTGGCAGACACCCGGCACAGCCGATGGAAAAACTCGCGTCCCGCTTCTCCGCAATCCGTTGCAATGGCGAACGCCAGTTGTACATATTCAGCATACGTAGGGGCAATATCCGCTCCTGCAGTTTCAACCGCCTCACAGAGGCGGCATAACGATTCAATTTCGTCCATAATTTTAATTTGTAATTTATAATTTTGATTATTTACTGTTTCTAAACAACGCTCCCGGATCATGACTAAGAAAGCAAGACCTTACAATGTCCTTACCGGAAAAGTCTACCCCTTTGCGTTTTTCTCCGAATGGAGAAGGTGTTTCCGTACCATAGAGCAGCACGGTGAACATCATTGCCAGCTTCCATATTTTCGATGATGCTGTTTGTGTCGTTAGCCATGGGTAAATGATTGTAGGGTACGAATGCTTTCACACCCCGTCCACTGGGACTGATAAACGTGAGTACAGGATGCAGAAGGTGGTCATTAAACAATGTGCTGCGCATTTCCACTGCCTCCTGATAGGAGTCGAGATGGTCGATATCTACCACCACCAGATGTGAAGAAGCTACGAAACATTTGCTGTTTCGACGCGAGAACGTACCACAGGGAGTCACATAAGGCAATAGTGATGCTTTTGCGGTCCGTATATCTTCGGAATTGCGTACTTGTCCGGTCAGAATTTTGAGATTCTCGTTGCAGGTTATCATTTGAAAAACCTGCTCTACGGAGACTTCGCAGGAGGGAATAAGTGTTGCAGGAGTAACAATCCGTCCCTGTTCATTTTTGATGGGAGCAATGGGAGGCATGAAATAAGACATTCTGAAATCGTTTGTCATCATTTAATTTTTTAAGTTTTTAATTCAGTAATTGCTTTGTCTTTCAAAAGCATGGGCGAAGATCAGCAAAGATTTTAAAATGCTGTTCCCGACATGTCGGGAACAATGTGAAAATAATTAACGTGAAACTTACATATTTAACAAAAAACAAAGAAATGGACATGCGAAACGAAATTCGCCACGAGGCTTTAGGAATCCTGATTGAGGAGGAGTTGAGACGTGCGGGGGTGAATATTACAGCAATGTGTGATGCTATGCACATGGGGCATACGACTTACTCTGATCTAAGGGGGGCTCCGATAAACATCTGAAGTATTACGAAGGTATTCTTGATTTTTATTGTAACGCTCTTACTGATGAAGAAATTCTTGAAAAAATAGAAAAGTGGGCATTGATGTATCTTCGGTACAGGAAAAAGAAGAAAGAGGAACTTGCTAACAATGATAAAAACTGTACTAATGGAGTGGTAGAGCTAGCATATGATGATTGAATGAAAAAAGATAAATAATATTATGCAGGAAGTCCAACGTTTTAATAAAGTCCTAAAATCTTTTGTCCTTTTAGGGGACATTATCTTACTGAACTTACTGTTGTGGGTATTCGATTCTCTTTGGGGAAACCGTTCCCTTTTTGAGTTTTCCATGCCTCTTTTCCAGAGCATGGCTTTGATGACTTTATGTTATCTGGTTTGCAACATTCGTTCCGGAGTGATCCTTCATCGTCCGGTGGTTCGTCCGGAGCAAATCATGCTTCGAGTGGCACGGAACATGATTCCTTTTGTATTGATGGTGTTGGGACTCTCATACATTTTCCATTTTGAATGTGTTAACCTGCGTCAGCTGGGGGCATTTTACGTAGTTCTCATTATCGTTATTATTTCTTATCGCCTGACGTTTCGTTATATTCTGGAGCTTTATCGCAAAAGTGGGGAAAATGTCCGAAAGGTAGTACTGGTGGGTAGCCATGAAAATATGCAGGAACTTTATCATTCCATGACGGATGATCCGACATCCGGATTTCGGGTACTGGGATATTTTGAAGATTCTCCATCAGACCGCTATCCTATGAATGTAGCATATTTGGGACAGCCATGCGAAGCCGTTGATTATTTGACCCGTAATGCGGGAAAAGTAGACCAGCTTTATTGCAGTCTTCCTTCCGCCCGTAGTGCTGAAATTGTGCCGATTATCAACTATTGTGAGAACCATCTGATTCGTTTTTTCAGCGTTCCCAATGTCCGGAACTATCTGAAACGGAGAATGCATTTTGAAATGCTAGGTAATGTTCCGGTACTTTCTATCCGTCGTGAGCCACTAGAGTTATTGGAAAATCGTATTGTGAAACGTAGCTTTGATATTATTTGCTCGCTACTGTTCCTTTGTACCCTTTTCCCGATTATATATGTCATTGTGGGACTGGCTATAAAGATAAGTTCTCCCGGACCTGTCTTTTTCAAACAGAAACGAAGTGGTGAAGATGGTCGTGAATTTTGGTGCTATAAATTCCGTTCGATGCAGGTGAATGCACAAAGTGATACGCTTCAGGCTTCCGAACACGATCCTCGTAAAACCCGTATCGGTAATCTGATTCGCAAGACGAATGTGGATGAGCTTCCTCAATTTATTAATGTACTGAAAGGGGATATGTCTTTAGTGGGTCCCCGTCCGCACATGTTGAAGCACACAGAAGAATATTCCCATTTAATAAATAAATATATGGTTCGTCATTTTGTTAAACCGGGTATTACAGGTTGGGCACAGGTGACAGGTTTTCGTGGAGAAACAAAAGAGCTTTGGCAGATGGAAGGACGCGTGCAACGTGACATCTGGTATATCGAACATTGGACGTTCATTCTGGACTTATATATCATGTATAAGACTGTGTATAATGTCATCCGTGGGGATAAAGAGGCTTATTAGGTTGAGAGTTGAAAATTGAAATAAAGATTAAATCAATAGTTGTAAAATAATATGAGTAGGTGGTTATGAGAAAACTGAAACGATTGACTTTGGGTGTGTTACTTGCTTTTTTGCTGGTATCCTGCCAATCATATAAGAAAGTACCTTATTTACAAGATACAGCTTTTGTGAATGATACAGAACAGAGTGTTCGTCAGACAGGTGTGAAGGTAATGCCAAAGGATTTGTTGACGATTGCCGTGTCTTGTTCTACTCCGGAACTGGCTGCACCTTTCAATCTGGTAAACTCGGGTACTGATGCTCCACAGCAATATTTGGTAGATAATCAGGGGAATATCAACTTTCCGGTGTTGGGCGAGATTCATGTAGGTGGATTGACAAAACTGGAAATAGAAAATCTGATTATAGATAAGTTGAAGGTTTATTTGAAAGAAGCGCCGCTTGTAACTGTGCGTATTGTTAATTATCGGATTTCAGTGCTGGGTGAGGTCGCTAGTCCGGGTAGTTTTGTAGTTTCTAACGAGAAGATTAATTTGCTGGAAGCACTCGCTATGGCAGGTGATTTGACTATTTATGGTATGCGCGATAATGTGAAATTGATCCGAACAGGGCAAGATAACAAGCAAGAAATTATTACTATGGACTTGAATAAGGTTGAAACGGTGTTGTCTCCTTATTATCAGTTACAGCAGAATGATATAATTTATGTGACACCTAATAAGACTAAGGCTAAGAATTCGGATGTTGGAACTAGTACAGGTTTGTGGTTCTCTGGCGTTTCTATTTTGGTTTCATTAGCTAACCTGTTAATAACTATATTACGATAAAGTCATAAAATAAATGATTAAAAATGAAAGAAAATTCGTACGAAAATAACATGAATGAAGTGGATGAAGAAAAAGTCAATTATCAGGAACTTCTCTTTAAGTATATAATTCATTGGCCTTGGTTTGTGGCTTCTATTTTAATTTGTTTAATTGGTGCTTGGGGATATTTATATTTTCAGACTCCGGTGTATCAAGTCTCTGCTTCTATCATGATAAAAGACGATAAAAAAGGTGGTGGAGGTGGTTCTGTTTCTGACTTGGAGAATTTGGGAATAGGTGGAATGATTACTTCTACACAAAGCATTGATAATGAAATTGAGGTATTGCGTTCAAAAACGATACTTAAAGAAGTCGTCAATAATCTGGAACTCTATATAACTTATTATGATGAGGATGAATTTCCTAAAAAAGAGTTGTATAAAACCTCTCCGATAATTGTGAATCTAACAGCACAAGAGGCAGATAATTTGCCGGGTGTAGCTATGATTGATATGAAGCTTACTCAGGATGGTGGTTTGGATGTAAATTTAAAAGTGGGTTTGAATGAGTATAATAAACATTTTGAGAAACTTCCGGCGGTATTACCTACAGATGTAGGTACATTTGGGTTTGCATTAAAAGATTCTTTATCAAATGGAAAGATAGAAGGGCAGAATGTTACGCGAAATATCAGTGCCGTAGTTAGTCAGCCATTTGGGGTGGCAAAGGGATATCAATGGGCATTAAGCATAGCTCCGACTTCTAAAGCAACTTCTGTAGCTGTAGTATCGTTAATGAATACAAATATACAGCGAGCTCAAGATTTTATCAATAAGTTGATGGAAATGTATAACCGAAATACCAATAATGATAAAAATGAAGTTGCTGAAAAAACAAGAGAGTTTATAAATGAACGTATTCAGATTATTGATGAAGAATTAGGAAGTACAGAGGATAAACTGGAGGCATTTAAAAGAAATGCAGGGTTAACTGATATTAGCAGTGATGCCCAGTTAGCTGTATCTGGAAATGCAGAATATGAAAAGAAGCGGGTGGAAAATGGGACACAGATCAATTTGGTGCGTGATCTTACTAAATATATAAATAATCCGTCGAATGAAAATGAGGTGTTACCTAGTAATATAGGCTTATCTGATAATGGTTTAACTACTCAAATAGAGCGCTACAATGAATTGATTATCGAACGTAAACGTTTGCTTCGCACTTCTACAGAGAGCAATCCGATGATTGTGAATCTGGATATGAGTATTCGTGCTATGAAAGCAAATGTGCAGGCTGCTATTAATGGAACTTTGCAGGGCTTACTTATTGTGAAGGCAGATCTGGATCGTGAGGCTAGTCGCTTTTCCCGTCGTATCAGTGATGCTCCAGGACAGGAACGTCAGTATGTAAGTATTGCACGTCAACAGGAAATCAAGGCAGGGCTTTATTTAATGTTATTACAGAAACGTGAAGAGAATGCTATTACGTTAGCTGCTACTGCAAATAATGCTAAAATTATAGATGAGCCAGCAGCAGAAGGAGGTCCAGTTTCTCCTAAACCTAAAACAATTTACATGATTGCTTTGGTTGTAGGATTGGGTTTACCTATTGGAATCATTTTCCTGATCGGTCTTACTAAATTCAAGATAGAGGGGCGTAGCGATGTTGAGAAATTAACAAGATTGCCTATTGTAGGTGATGTACCGTTAACCAACGAAAAAACAGGTTCTATTGCTGTATTTGAGAATCAAAATACTTTAATGAGTGAAACTTTCCGTAACATCCGAACTAACCTTCAGTTTATGCTTACGAATGATCAGAAAGTAATTTTGGTGACTTCGACAGTGAGTGGCGAGGGTAAATCTTTTATTTCTTCAAATCTAGCGATCAGCCTGTCTTTGTTAGGAAAGAGGGTAGTGATTGTGGGACTTGATATTCGTAAACCCGGTTTAAATAAAATTTTTCATATTCCGCGAAAAGAACAGGGAATTACTCAATTTCTGTCGAATCCGGAAAAGAATCTAATGGATTTCGTTCAGCCTTCGGATATTAGTAAGAATTTATATATTCTTCCTGGTGGACCAGTACCACCTAATCCAACAGAATTGCTAGCTCGTGATGGCTTAGATAAAGCGATTGAAGTTTTGAAAAAGAACTTTGACTATGTGATTTTGGATACTGCTCCTGTTGGTATGGTGACCGATACTTTGCTTGTAGGTCGTGTAGCGGACTTGTCTGTTTATGTGTGTCGTGCTGATTATAGCCGAAAAGCAGAGTTTACTTTGATTAATGAGTTGGCTGCTGATAATAAGCTTCCCAATATCTGTACCGTTATTAACGGTCTTGATTTTCAAAAGAAGAAATATGGTTATTATTACGGTTATGGCAAATATGGCAAATATTATGGTTATGGTAAGCGTTATGGCTATGGTTACGGCTATGGAGAACATAAAGTAAAGGAAGAATAAATACCTAAAATAATAAGTACTCAACAATAATAATATATGAATATAGCAATTGTAGGCACAGGCTATGTTGGCTTGGTGTCCGGTACTTGTTTTGCAGAAATGGGTGCCACTGTGACTTGCGTGGATGTAGACGCAGATAAAATAAACAAACTGAAAGCAGGTGACATGCCTATTTATGAACCTGGTCTGGAAGAGTTGGTGAAGCGTAATGTAAGTTATGGGCGACTGAATTTCACGACAAACTTGACTGAAGTCTTGGATGATGTAGAAGTTGTCTTTTCTGCTGTAGGAACTCCACCAGATGAGGATGGCAGTGCCGACCTGAAGTATGTACTTGCTGTAGCTCGTCAATTTGGACAAAGTATTAGCAAGTACACGATTTTAGTGACTAAATCAACTGTACCTGTAGGTACTGCTCAAAAGGTGAAAACTGTCATTCAGGAGGAATTAAACAAGCGTGGGGTAGATGTCCCCTTCGATGTAGCCAGTAATCCCGAATTTTTAAAAGAGGGAGCTGCTATTAAAGATTTTATGAGTCCTGACCGGGTGGTAGTAGGCATTGAGAGCAAGAAGGCCGAAGAGGTGATGACTAAGCTTTATCAACCCTTCTTGCTCCAGAATTTCCGTGTAATTTTTATGGATATTCCTAGTGCAGAGATGACTAAATACGCAGCAAATGCCATGCTAGCTACCCGGATTAGTTTTATGAATGATATAGCCAATTTGTGTGAACGAGTGGGAGCTAACGTAGATTATGTACGTAAAGGCATTGGAGCTGATGTGCGTATTGGTCAGAAATTTCTTTATGCTGGTTGCGGATATGGCGGTAGCTGTTTCCCAAAAGATGTGAAAGCACTGGTGCATACAGGCATCGACAACGGTTACCACATGGAGGTGATTGAAGCAGTGGAGCGTGTTAACGATCGTCAGAAAAGTATTGTTTATGATAAACTTATCCGTTTGATGGGTGATATAAAAGGTAAAACCATTGCTATATTAGGTTTGGCTTTTAAACCTGATACAGACGATATGCGTGAAGCTCCCGCTTTGGTCGTAATAGACAAACTTCTAAAGTATGGTGCTACTGTGAGGGTTTTTGATCCTATTGCTATGCCAGAGTGTAGACGTCGTATCGGTGAGGTCGTAATTTATACTGAAAATCTATATGACTGTGCCGATGGCGCTGATGCCCTGCTGCTAATGACTGAATGGAGACAGTTCCGTTTACCCACTTGGAGCGTGATTCAGAAGGTGATGACTGATAAGTATATTGTAGATGGACGTAATATTTGGAATCGCGTGGAGTTAGAAGAAATGGGATTTAGTTATACCCGAATAGGAGAAAAATAGAATGTTACATAATTGCTTTAATTAGTTTAAAATTGGATGTCAACTCTTAAACAAACCATGCTGACGGGGGTGTTTTGGTCAGCTGTAGAAAAGTACTCTGCTTTTTTTATATCGCTTATTATCTCAGCGATATTGGCTCGTATATTGAGTCCTTCGGAGTATGGCGTTGTAACGGTTGCATCTGTTATCATCGATTTTTTCGCTTTATTCGTCTCTATGGGCATAGGTCCTGCTATTATACAGTATAAAGATTTGACGGAGACAGATCTTGATTCTATATTTACTGCCACTCTCATACTTGGATTAGTGTTGGGGGGAGTATTCTTCGTTTCTTCATGGAGCATAGCAAACTTCTACGACAACCAATTACTTGTCCCTATATGCCAGATTTTGGCTGTCAATCTTCTGATGAATTCTGCTAATCTTGTTCCTAATTCATTGATGATGCGTGACTTGCGATTCAAATTTGTGGCAACACGCTCACTTATTCTTCAAATCATTAGTGGCATTTTTGCTATTATTGTGGCATATCATGGATGGAGTGTTTATGCTCTTATCATACCGCCAATATTTACAAGCATCTGTGTGTGTGTTATCAATCTGTATTACTATCCACGAAGAATCGATTGGCATTTCAATCTGATTCCGCTGAAGAGAATTTTCTCATATTCTATATATCAGTTTTTATTTGATGCGGTCAACTATTTTTCTCGTAACTTAGATAAACTTGTTATAGGTAGACTCATGAGTATGGATTCACTTGGATATTACGATAAGTCATATCGCTTGATGATGATGCCATTGTCAAAGGTAACGCAAGTCTTGAATCCTGTTCTTCAACCTGTACTGTCTACATTACAGGATGATATAAGTGAGATGGAAAAGAAATATGGAAAGCTTGTCTCGATACTTGGTAATGTAAGTTTCCCTTTGGCAATATATTTGCTTTTCACTGCTTATGATTTGATAAACATTGTATACGGTAACAAATGGAATTTGGCAGTTCCTGCCTTTCAAATATTGACGTTATCATTGCCGCTGCAGATGATATTATCATCATCTGGTGGAGTGTTCCAATCAGCGAATTCTACCAAATATATGTTCTTAACTGGAATACGCAACACATTTTTTACCGTTTCTACACTGTTTATTGCTGCTTTTTGGTTCAAGACTATTGAGGCGATAGCATGGTCGTGGAATATTTCGCTCTGCATTAATTTCATGCTGACCTATCGCACTATGTATCATTCAGTGTTCCATTGTTCGTTTGGGAATTTGTTGTGTCATTTGATCAAGCCATTTATAAGTGCTTTAATACTGTTTGTTGTAATGGTAATGCAACACTGTTTGTTGCCGATAAGTAATATATATTTATCTTTTATTGTGAAAACTATATTGGCGATAGCTGTAATGTTTCTCTTTATTCGCTTGGTAATGCATATTACACCTAAGGCCATTCTGAAATCTATTAAGAGTTAGTAAATATGTTATTAAAACAGATTTTCATAAAATATCGGAATCTCTTTAAGGCTTCAGCTAAAGCCTCTTGTGCGGCAGAATATCTGCGTCGTAGATTGGTGATGGAACAGAACATTTTGCATCTTCATGAATTAGGTATTGTTGATACAAAGTATTGTGACCACGAAATTATCGTATCACTTACCACTTATGGCAGGCGTTTTTACGATGTGGCTATTACTATCGAGAGTATTATGGAGCAAACAATGAAAGCTAATCGCATTATATTATGGATAGATAATTCATACAAAGAAAGACCATTGCCAATAAATTTGCAATTACTTCAGAAACGTGGTTTGGAGGTTGAGTATTGCAAAGATATTCGTTCTTACACGAAACTTGTGCCTGCATTACGCAAATATCCGGAAGCTGTTGTTATCACTATCGACGATGATTTGATATATAAGTACGATGTGTTAGAGCATCTCATTGTTGCTTACCAACAAAATCCCGCTTTCATTTATTGTCACCGTATGCATAAAATGAGGCTGGATGCTAATGGTAATTTGTTGCCTTATTTTTTATGGGAATGGGAGAGCACAGACACTGTACCTTCACATTTCAATCTACCAACAGGTGTGGGAAGTGTACTATATCCACCTCATTGCATGGCTCCTGAGGTTATAGACGAAAATACCTTTCTTAGTATCTGCAAGTTTGCTGATGATATATGGTTTAAGGCTATGGCATTGAAAGCTGGTACTAAGAGCCAATTGGTTCATTCTACTGATTTGCATGGTAACGATTATGTAGTAAATGAGGATGTGCAAGATGTTGGTTTAATCAATATCAATGGTGGTCAGAATCTTAATGACACCCAGTTAAAAGCTGTATTTGAGAAGTATGATCTTTACAAACTGCTTCACGAATGAAACAATGCTGGATTGATGTTTACAAGGGATTTGCTATTATCGCTGTAACGGTGGCACACATAATACCAGAATACAGGTTTTTCTATTTATTTCATATGCCTATGTTCTTTTTTTAGCGGGGTATACGTTACATCCTACAGTAGCACATAAAACATTTATTGTCAGAAAGTCAAAGAGACTACTCATACCACATTTGGAATTCTTTCTTTTGCTGCTTGTTGCAGGAATATTTCTGCCATATCAAGCTAATGAAAGCGTAATACAGATCGTGAAACACTATGTATATGATACAGAGAGTTTGATTTATGATTATGGTGTATTTTGGTATATGCCAGTGTTTTTTATTTCATTGGTTGTTTGTAATATTTTGATAAATAATAGATTATCTCCAATTTATTGGATGATTATACTTTACGTTTTTTCGATAATGCTTGGTTTTTTTCATATTAGTACATTTCAATCTATTCAAAACGTGCCCCTAGCTTGTACATATATGCTCATAGGCTATCAATGTCGATCGTTCACTGCTCGATGTTTTTGTACTCGTACTACTGTAGTCTTATCTATAGCCCTACTAATTGTATTGTATTTTTTGCCAGATAGGTATTTGATGGATATGAAACATGCTAACATGGGTATTCCGGTTTTATCGACTCTTTTGTCGCTACTGAGTATTGGTGCAGTAATCGTAATATCAGAGTTTTTTCAAAACTATAAGGTGTTGTATGTAGTATTGAGTGCCATTGGTTCTGCGTCAATTGTAATCATGTATCTGCACCAATTCATTCATTATAGACTTGAAGATTATTTGCCTGCATCACTGTTGTCACTGGTAAGTTTATTGATACCAACCTTTTTGTATTTCAGTTATAAATTTCTATTTAATCATGAAAGAAAGGCAACGCATTGATACCTATGATTACATGAAGTGCATTGCCATTATTATTGTAGTTGTTGGTCATCTATACAATGTCTCATACGATGCTGAAATATTAGGCAGTAGCACTCGGTCGCTAGTATGTGTATTTATCAATGTCAGCGAAATGCCATTGTTCTTTTTTTGTGTGGCTTGTTTGCAAAACCACAAAGCAAGATGAAAGACATTGGTTTAAAACTTTTAGATAAGGCCAGACAATTACTTTTGCCTTTTATCTCATGTAGTATACTTGCTACGTTACTTATTAGGCATAGTGATATCACTCATATGATACAGGATCAACATAAGTTCGGATATTGGTTTTTAGAGTCGCTTTTTGAATTTTATATACTGTTTTATGCTTTTTCATATCTTGTGCGCAAAGTCACACGGCCCATATTTAGAGTATCTGCTTATGCGATTCTTGTGGTTATGGCCTATCTGATAGCTAAAGTTGCAATATATATTGATTTTACCTATGCCAACTACATTAATGCTTATGCTTTGAAGGAGTTTTTCATATTCTTTATATTCGGGCAACTTTTCATGACATATCAAGAAACGATAAGCAAGTTTATTGCTTCCTATCATAGTGCTCTATTTGCCTTTTCTATCGTATTGATATCTTGTGTGTTGACAATAAATAAAACAGGAGAGGTAAATCTGCTGATAAGCAATTGGTTAATGGGGATATCTGTTGTGCATGTCATTTATTCATTGGTGGTTGCATACAAGGAGACGTTTCCTGAAGTCATACAGAAGGCTATGCTATACATAGGTCGCCACACACTTGACATTTATGTTCTGCATTTCTTTTTTCTTCCTCGCAATCAATCGTGGATAAGTTCTTTGCTTGGTATTGAAAATGGTATATCACACAACATCTTGTTTGAGTTATTTGGTGGAGTTGCTTTAGCACTTATCATCATAAGCGGTTGCTTAATTTTAAGTTCTATCATTCGCTTGAGTAAACTATTATCGGTAGTATTCTTGGGTGACAAAATAAAATAAATATTTATGCAGACAAAGATAGTTTACGTTCTGGTTAGTTCTCCTGAGGATATTTACTATGAGCAGTGTCTGGTGTCGGTATATTCGTTGAGAAAATATCACAAAGATGCAGAGGTGGTGGTACTGGTTGATGATGTTACTGCTGCGTCACTTACTGGCAACCGTTCGCTGTTAGTCACACTGGCTACAGAGATTAAAGTGATTGATACGCCTATAGAATATACGTTTTTGCAGCGTTCACGTGTTATCAAGACTAGCATTCGCAAGCATGTCAGTGGTGATTTCATGTTCATCGACACCGATACTGTCATTTGCGATCCACTTGATGATATTGACAATATTGAGGCAGAGCTTGCTATAGTGCCAGACTTCCATGTGTCTTTTGCTGAATATCCATTCCGAGGTTATATGCTCAGCGAGATGTATCGCTTGTTTGGACAGGATGTAAGCCATGTGGTGGATTATTTTAATTCCGGTGTTATTTATGCTAAGGATACAGAGGTGGTACATCGTTTTTTTGAACAGTGGAACAAGAACTGGACTTATTCTGCTATTGAGAAGAATAATCCAAAGGATCAGCCGGCATTACTAAAAACCGATGCTGATGCAGGTCAGGTGATTCGTGTGCTTGATGGTGAATACAACTGTCAGATTGCAGCTAGTATCCGTTATCTCTACTCTGCCAAGATACTCCATTTTTTTAACGCTCGTTTCTTTGCTCACAATAATATCCATCCATTCTACAGTTCTGATTTCTACTTGCGAGTGCGCAATGAAGGCTTTACTCGTGAAATCGATGAGATGATAAACAATGTGAGAATGTTATTTGATGAATACTCTACTCCTATATCACGCCCTGAATTTGAGTATTTGTCATCACCTGAAGGACATATTATGATGGCACTTAGGGAGAAATGTGGATGGAAATGGAGCGTGATGAGTATAATATTGAAAATTTTCAGAAAGCTTTCTTGAGTATAACTGTTATTGTGGTACAGAAAGAAATGATTTGTAGTAAATATAACAATGATAGTAGCCTTTCTTGAATTAATGAATATTCACTTTTATGACAAGATTACCACAATATTCAATCTGACCAATCAAGTATATTGATTATAATTTATATGGTTTGTTATGTATCGTATACTTTTGGGGAGGACTCTAATAAAGAAGTGAATATATGTTAATAGCAACAATGATACTTATCCTTACACTAATTTATGGGCAATTGTCCCTCCATGAAGATATGCCATTCAATCTTGCGTATACTATCCCTTTACGTGGTATATTGGCAGTGATGGTGATGGCATGTCATATTGTGCCATACTTTGGTGTTGGTTATATGTTTACTAACTTCGGCGTGATGGGGGCACCAAGTGTATCTTACTTCTTTTTTTTTATCAGGCTATGGACTAATGGTGTCGCTGCAGAATAAAGGTATTGTATATTTTGATAACTTTTTTATGGAAGCGATTGAGTAAGTTGTTTATTCCAGTGCTCATTATTACGCTTATCTATTGGGGGATACTCGCACTAGTGGGTGATTTCTCATGGCATTTGATTGGAAAGAGGTTAGTAGCAGGATATGGTACCTCACCCAAGTCTTGGTTTATTTTTGCATTACTTACATGCTATGTAACCTTTTTTGTTGCCTTTAGATGGATAAAGAATATTAAATACGGACTAGTATTAGTTTGGTTATTCACATTGGTATTAATGCTTTGTACAAGTGTATTACATTGGTCATTATGGACTCTCTCGCTTGTTTCATTTCCAATGGGAGTAAGCGTTGCTTTTGTAAAAAAATACAACTCAACTTTCTTTTGTCGTACATTAATAACCGCCGCAATACTGTGCTGTCTCTATGGCTGTTATGGTTGTCACATTCATTCGCTACCGGGCTGGTGGTTTGTTGCTAGCAACGCTATGCCTTTGGCAGTTTACTTTGCTTTTCGCAAGATAGATATTAGCGGTGTATGTTTTCTCAGTTGGTTAGACAATTATTCTTTCGAAATTTATCTTTTGCATGGCGTGGTATTGTATTTTGCGGCAGAGTATATA
Source organism: Bacteroides sp. BFG-637 (assembly GCF_024793605.1). Taxonomy (NCBI): domain Bacteria; kingdom Pseudomonadati; phylum Bacteroidota; class Bacteroidia; order Bacteroidales; family Bacteroidaceae; genus Bacteroides; species Bacteroides sp. BFG-637. Next base: position 4,270,392 of record NZ_JANUPD010000002.1, read on the forward strand.
GGTAATCCATGGATATTGCTTGTAACAATGGTTGTTATTGTTTTAATACTAGCTCCTATATATAGTAATTGGACAAAAATGCTAGTTTCTAAGATTAGTGGTTTATTTGTATAAAATTGTCTTTTACTATATGAATAACTCAAATTTATGAGTCCACTAAAAAAGGCAGATGAATATTAATAAAATGAGTTATAGTAATTCGATAAGGCGTATAAGGGTACTTGCTACTTTGATAATTGTGCTATATCATTGTTTTTGTCCATTTTTAAGTTATGGTGGGTGGAATATGTATGATAATGCAACAATAGAGTCGTTTGGACATTGGCTGTGTAATATAGTACTTGCAGACAAGATGCTTCCTACGTTTTTTATAATGTCAGGCATGCTCTACTTCTCTTCCCGTAAACATAAAGTTGAGAAGAAGGTATTGTTGATTTTGAATAAATTTGATAGGCTTCTTGTTCCATATGCTTTGTTCATGACTCTTTATTTCGCTGTGATAGAACCATTGGCGGGGCCAAATAGCTCACCAGGTCATCTCTGGTTCTTAACAACACTATTCTCATGTTTTACTATTGCAATATTTTTGAGAAAAGTAGATACTAGGATCCTTATTGTATTTTCCTTTCCTCTGATGTTTTTTGCAAGTAGGTTAGGCGATATAAATCTTTTGATATTTGATGTGAGTAAAATAGTATCGTATATGTTTTGGTTTTTTACGGGTTGGATAGTAAGCAACTATTATGAGCAGATAAAAAACATGAACCGTTTGTTATTGAGAATAAGTATTTTGTTATGGATAACATGTGTTTGTTTTGAATTTCCTTTTAAACAGACACTTCTATATATAATGTTTAATCTACTCTTGTTTCATTTTATTTCTGATAAACCATTTACGAATACTATCTTTTCAAGAGTAATATTAGCCTTAGATAAATGTAGTTTTGCAATATATCTGATTCATCATTTTATTATAGTTCTTTTACTTCGAAATTCACTAGTGAGTCAACTGTACATAATGTATCCAATTATCTCCGTTGTAGGTATGTTTGGGGTAGCTTTAATGATGAGTTATGGAATAGCGATTTTTTTTCATAAAATGGAATTTAAATGGTTCTAGTAGAACTTTATTAGATACAATCAAACGAAATTTAACATATTTATGACAAAGACGTATCTTTTTGATTTTCTTGAATATTCAAGATGTAGTACAACATACGATGCATCTACCAAACCAAGAGAAGACTCTGTACAATCTTTTGGAGAGTCAGGTGTTGTATGTTTATCACCAAAATATATTTCCTTTTCGGGCAGTAGGAATAATTTGGTAAGTAGCTTAAAGCATCTATGGAATAATGCGTTACTCAAATTGCAGTTTGCAATGGGACGTTTTGCTGTAAAAGAATCAATTATATTTATGCAATATCCCCAATATAGTCTTAAGTCAGAGAATTTTGAATTTGTAACAAAGTATTTTAAGCAACGAGGGAATAAGGTTGTTTTTTTTGTACATGATTTGAATACATTACGCTATAAAGAAAAAAGTTATGGAGATGGTTTGCTATTTCAACTTGCGGACATGTGTATTTTGCACTCTCAAAAAATGGTTGAGGAATGTAAAAAGTACGGATATGAGGGTCCGGCTATTGTTTTGGAATTTTTTGATTATTTATCAGATTATGAAATTCCATGTCAAACAGATTTACGTAAAGTGAAACTCATTTTTGCAGGAAACCTGAATAAAAGCATATTTCTGGCAGATTTTTGTAAAGAAGACATTTTTGATGAAATGTTCCAAATGTATTTGTATGGAGGATCGTGCGACTTTGCATTATCGCATCATATAATATATAAAGGCCGTTTCAGTCCAAGTAGCATTAATGAAATTGAGGGTAATTGGGGCTTGGTTTGGGATGGAGAATCTGTAAATACCTGTAATGGCATCATGGGAGAATACCAAATGATAAATGCTCCATTCAAGTTTTCACTTTATTTGGCAGCAAATCGTCCTGTAATAGTATGGAGTAAGAGTGCAATGGCAGAATATGTGCGAAAATATCATTTGGGTATTTGTGTTGATAGCCTTAAAGATATTCCTGTTACTATAGCTGCTTTGACTAATGATGAACTATTGACAATTGTTACTTCGGTAAAAGAAGTCTCAAAACAAGTTAGAACAGGTGCTAAGTTGAAAAATGCAATATATAATGCAGTAGAATTGTGCGTAAATGGATGATAGACAAATTAAGGTATCAGTGTTGGTACCAATATATAAAGTTGAGAAATATTTGCACCGTTGTATCGATTCGGTTATTTCGCAAAACTTCCAAGACTATGAGTTGATACTTGTAGATGATGGTAGTCCTGACAACTGTCCTGCCATTTGCGATAAGTACCAGAGTAGGTATCCAAATATAATTAAGATTATTCACAAAGAGAATAGGGGGCTTCCTTCTGCTCGTTTAGCTGGGTTTGAGGTAGCAAAAGGCGAATATGTTATTTTTGTAGATTCTGATGATTATATGGCATCGGGTTCTTTGCAAGTATTATATAGTGAAATTTCAAAAGGGTATGATGTGGTAAGAGGACGTATAATGCGTGAAGACTTGCAGACAGGTAACCAATGGTATGAACAGTATAATTATGATGGTAGGACTATTACAAGTAATGATGAGTACTTTAAGGCTGTGATGGTTCAGAAGATTCCTCCTTATCTCCATAGTGGTATCTATAGAAGGGACTTGTTTGATATAGGGATGTTTCAGAAGTTAGTTGACTCAGGTATCAGTCTTGGGGAGGATTGGATTATAAATGTTGCAATTTCATACAGGGTAAAAAAATTTAAGTCTATAGATATGCCATGCTATTATTATTGCGTAAACTCTGCTTCTATGATATATACTTCGCTGTATTCGTATAGGTTGAATGATGAAGTTGAACAATTGCTTTACAGTTTGACAGAGCATTTTCCTATAGAATATAAGCGTTGGATTAAGAGTAATCGAATGGCAACTAACCTGTATAGTGCATTTGTGCCAGAACTTGGATATGATGCAATTCATTATGACAATGCTAGAACTTTTATTAATGATGACGATAACTTTGCTTTATTAAAGACTCACATAGATTTACGATTTGTTAAGTTTGTGAAGCATAAACTACTGTTTCGTTTCTATTCAAAAGTATTTTGTTGGCTCTATATGAAATTCAAACTTAAAGGAGTATCCAGAAAGGTGTTGCAATGAAGTCATTACTATTTATTACAAATTTCTATCCTGATCCGCAGCGCGGGGGCATAGAACGAGTAACAAACATTCTTGCTAAGAGTTTTGCAGAACAAGGTATAATATGTCGTTGTATATACCTTTATTCTTGTGAGATGAATCTAAAGTGGGATTATCTGCCCTGCCAACTTATCAGTGCACAATATGATAAGCAAGTTTATATTGAGTATATACAGAAGTACAACATTGACATTATTATTAATCAGAGTAATCTTTACTATAGTCCATTTTTACGTGAAGTGTGCAATGTTACTGGAGCGAAACTTATAACTTGTCTGCATAATAGTACAGAATGTAAGGCGCAACATTATAGAGAGGCAGTCAAAGGTGCTTTGGGTATAAAGAAAGTACTTATTTCTATTGGTTACCCTTTGTTCGCATTTCAAAGTAGTAGGAAATTAAGAAAACGGCATAGAAAAAGCTACGATGTGTCTGATTTGACAGTTCTGTTATCTCAATCACTCATTAAATCTTATGCAGAGGTGCTAGGTTTGGGAAATAATCATCATAAGATGACATTCATGAATAATCCTCTATCATTTCAATATAAGATGGAAGAGAATGAGCTACAGCAGAAACAAAAGTTAGCCTTGGTGGTAGCAAGACTATATGAACCGCAAAAGAAGCTATCATTACTGTTTAAGATTTGGAAACAGGTTGAGAATGAGGAAAATGATTGGCAACTTGTGATTGTAGGTGATGGCCCAGATCGAGCATTCTATGAAGAACAAGTAAAATTGTATGGACTAAAAAAGTTTCTTTTGAGGGGCGGCAAACCTCATTTGAGTATTATCGTAAGTCTTCTATATTTTGTATGTCGTCTACTTGGGAAGGCTTCCCAATGACTTTATTGGAGTCATTACAGATGGGAGTTGTACCAATAGTAATGAATACTTTTCCTGCAATACAGGATATATTGAATGACGGAGAAAATGGCTATGTAGTTGAATGGGGCGATATATTTTCTTTCGCTCGGCATCTTTTGGAGCTGTTGGATAATGAAGATATGTTGAGAAGTATGCAACAAAAAGCACTTGTATCTTCCGAGCGATTTGCAATAGGAAATATAACGCAAAAATGGATAAACATATTTAACACATTATCAAAATGAAAAAAGTATATATAATTCTGACAAGTTGGCGATTCTTTTTCCATTGGCTATATTTCAAGAATGCTCATAATCGCAATGATATGGAACAGGATTTATTACGAAATCTGAATCAATTCTGCTGGCCTACAGAGGAAGTTACATTTTATAGCTTTTGTTATCTAATGACTTTCTACACTATGTTTCGCAATATATTTTATGCTCGTGTGGGGAGAGAACATCATTGGTGGATGAAGGGATTGTGCATTTTTGCTGCACCACAACAATTTCTTGATATTACTTCAACCGGAGAATTGGGGGGAGGTTTGATAGTGCAACATGGATATAATACACTTATTTCTCCTGCTAAGATGGGTAAGAACTGTTGGATAAATCAAGGTGTGAGCATCGGGCATCGCACGAAAGTTGGTCAGCCTGTTATTGGTGATAATGTGCGCATTGCTGCTGGAGCATTGGTACTTGGGGCTATAAAGATTGGGCGTGGTGCTACTGTGGCTCCAGGTGCTGTGGTAATGAAGCACGTGCCTCCGTATGCTATTGTGACTGGTAATCCTGCGAAGATTATAGGCTTCAATATGACACCGGAAGAGGTGCTGGAGTTTGAGGCAAAGGAATATCCTGAAGAAGAGCGCATACCTTTGGTAAAACTTCGAAAGAATTATGATAAGCATTATATAAACAAACGTGAGGAAATCGCAGAATTTTTGTCGTAAATATGTATACACTAAAAGAATACAAGAGAGCATGCAAAAAATGCAGCTTGATACAAAAGAAATAAAGGTGGCGTTGTTAGGAGATACAGCTACGCAGTTTTTGGCTACTTCAATAAAGGGTGAGGGATTACTAAGAGGTTATAATGTAAATCTTTTCGAGGCAGAGTATAACCAAGTGGAACGTCAGGTGATGGATCCTACTAGCGATTTGTATAAATTTGGTGCTGACTACACTATTGTGTTTCAGTCAACGCATAAGTTGTTGGAAAAATACAGTATATTAGAGTCTGCCAAACAAGTACTGTTGGCTGAAGAACGCCTAGATTTCATCCGTCTGTTGTGTGAACAAGTGAAAGGACGTATTATTTACTACAACTATCCTGAGATAGATGATACGGTGTTTGGTAGTTATGCCAGCAAAGTACAGAATTCGTTTATCTATCAGCTTGCCAAACTGAATTTCGAGTTAATGAACCTCTCGCAACAATATCATAATCTTTTTGTGTGCGATCTTGCAGGTGTGAGCGCTAAGAAGGGGAGGGATATGATGTTTGATTCATCGGTATATGTCAACACTGAGATGATACTGAGCCTTGACGCACTACCTTATGTGGCTTCACGAACAGTGGATATTATTGCTGCTGTCGAGGGGAAGTTCAAAAAGTGTCTGATACTAGATCTTGATAATACAGTTTGGGGTGGAATAGTTGGCGATGATGGTTGGGAAAATATTCAAGTGGGTCATGGATTAGGCATTGGTAAAGCATTTAGTGAGTTTCAGCAGTGGGTAAAAAAGCTGAAAAAACGTGGTATCATTATTGCAGTGTGTTCTAAAAATGATGAGAAAAAGGCGAAGGAACCATTTGAGAAAAATCCTGAAATGGTATTGAAATTAGATGATATAGCTGTGTTCGTGGCGAATTGGGAGAATAAGGCTGATAATATCCGTACTATTCAGAGTATATTGAATATTAGCTTTGACTCGATGGTATTCCTCGATGATAATCCGTTTGAACGTAGTATGGTGCGAGAGAATGTGGCTGGTGTGACTGTACCTGAATTGCCGGAAGATCCAAGTGACTATTTGGAATTCCTTTACTCACAGAATCTCTTCGAGACTGCCTCGTATAGTGAGGATGACAAGGAACGTACCAAACAGTACCAGGTGGAGGCTAAACGTGTATCGATGCAGAAGAGTTTTACTAACGATGCAGACTTCTTGAAGTCACTTGATATGGTGAGCGTTGTAAAGGGCTTTGATAAGTTCAATATTCCTCGTGTGGCACAGTTGTCACAACGTAGTAACCAGTTTAATTTGCGCACGGTACGTTACACCGATGCAGAGATTTTTGCTATAGAAAAGAATGATAACTATGTTACTTTCTCGTTTACGTTAAAAGATAAGTTTGGTGATAATGGGCTTATATGTGTAATCATTCTAAATAAGAAGAATACAGAAACATTGTTTGTTGATACTTGGTTCATGAGTTGTCGAGTGCTGAAGCGAGGCATGGAAAATTTTGCACTCAACACTATTATGGAATGGGCTAAGATCAATGGCTTTATAAAGATTGTGGGGGAATACTTGCCTACCGCTAAGAATGCAATGGTAGAACAACACTATCCAAATCTTGGATTCACTAAGATAGAGGGGGTAGAAACTATGCAATATGTACTTGATGTTAACTCATACAAACCTTGTGAGTGCTACATAAAAAGAATAATAGAGTAATATGGAAACCATCAATCCCACAGATAATTGTTTTAATTTTATTCGGCTCTATGCATGTATCAATGTGTTGTTGTATCACATAGGATGGTTTATGGCTGTTAAGGTGCCTGTATTAAGTAGTTTGGTGAACCCCATTAATGGCGTGCCTGTATTCTTTCTGATAAGTGGTTTCCTAATATGGTTATCTATAGGTAGAACAAAGGATTTTAAATCATTTTGTATAAAAAGAGTCTTGAGATTATATCCCGAATTGTGGTTTAGTATTATCATTGAAATAGTGTGTTTACTATTATTCTATGAAGGAGTTGACATAGATGATTATTTACAGATGATAATACTTCAATCAACGGTATTTCCCAATCATACTCCTGCAGCGTTTGATTCGTATGGCATAGGCTCTTTGAATATTTCGTTATGGACTATTCCTATCATTATTCAATTTTATATCTCTATATGGTTCTTGTATAAGTGGTTAAATAAAAAAACAATAAGGGAATGGATAATTGTTATGCTTTTAAGTATCGTATGTGGAGTTATAATAGAATTGAAGTTACTTAATTTTTTGCCAGCGATAGTAAATAAAGTGATAGGATTATCAATTTTATCATATCTGTGGATGTTTTTGTTTGGTAGTTTTGTGGCAAAGTTCTTTAGTGTTATTATGCCATTCCTTGTTAACTATTGGTATGTTAGTTTAATTGCATTGGCTATAAATGAGCTCTATCCTTTCTCTGTCATCATTGTACCATATACATTAATAGGTTCAGTTTTATTGGCTTGCAGTATCTTCGGCATAGCGTACAGATTTAAGAAAATCAAAATCAAGCACGATGTGTCTTATGCGATATATTTATATCATATGCTATTTGTAAATGCAGCTATCCAAATAGGATACAGAGGTAATGTAATGGCCGTAGTAATAATTATTGCTTTGTCATTCATCTTAGCATATTTCTCAACGATGGCTGTTGATAAATTTTATAAAAAAATCAAGTTAAAAGCAGTATAAACCATTTAAGAAAAAATGATAGAACTTTTTAAGAACATGTCACTTGTGACTCATCAATTTGTGGTGACACAGGAGATATACAAGGCATTTCAGATATGTAGTGGTGATATGAATCCACTACATACTGATTTGGAATTTGCAAAGAGTAAGGGATTTCCAGAATGTGTGATGTATGGTAATATAATCAATGCGTTTGTGAGTACACTGATTGGAATGTGTCTTCCATCTCCAGATGTGATTATTCACTCGCAAGATATTCAATACAAGAAACCAGTGTTTATGAATGATGTGTTAGATGCTGAAATAAAAGTGGAAGAAGTTTTTGAAAGTGTAAATACAGTGGAATTAAAGTTTACTTTTCGTAATCAACATAGTCAGGTGGTGTCAAAGGGGCATGTACAAATTGGAGTGATATGAATATTTTAGTGACAGGTGGCTTAGGTAGAGCTACTGTTGAACGATTGGCACAATGTGCCGACAATCTTATATATTTTACCTATTATAGTTCGGACATCAAAGCAACTGCGATAACAGAAAAGTATGCAAATACTATCGCTTTTAAGTGTAATCAGACGAAGTTGGAGGATGTAGAAAGGCTTGTGACGGCTATTAAGACATGGAACCTTGATGTGTTGGTGAATAATGCATGGGTCGGTTCACCTAGAGGAATACGCTTCCATAAATTGGAAAGTGAACAATTAATGGAGCATTTTCAAAGCAATGTGTTGTCTTTAGTTGCCATTACACAGGCTGCATTGGAGGGAATGCGTAAAAGAAAGAATGGTCATATCGTAACTGTGTTAACATCTTCACTTGTAGGCACTCCTCCACTAGGTTATGGTATGTATGGTGCCACTAAGGCGTATGTAGCTCAATTGGCGAAGACATGGAGTAAAGAGTATATTAAGGTAGGTATTACTAGCAACTGTGTATCACCAGGATTTATGCAGACTGACTTTACTGCTGAAACAGATGAACGTGTGATAGAACAGTTGACTGAAGAGCATCCACTGAAACAGATATTGAAGCCTGAAGATGTGGCGCAGGTGATTGAGTCTTTGGTGTATGCACCGAAACATGTGAATGGAGTAACAATCCCTGTGAATGCGGGTATGGGGATTTTATGAATTTCATGATTTATATAAAAATGATACGCAAATTATTAGGATAAACTTTAAAAATAAATGAAAATGACAAAGAATGAAATTATGGTGCAGGTACAAGAAATTTTCTGTGATGTGCTTGATAACGAGGATATTGTATTGACAGATACTACTACTTCTGATGATATAGAGGGTAAGCATCCGATAAAGTACCCGTTTTCTCTGTCATATTTTCATAGCACCTTTGCCTGTGCAATATTGCATGAACTTCTAACATATTTTCATTATGACAAAAGAACAATTTACCTCTTTACAGGAACTGCATCGTTTAAGCGGTCTGAGTCTTCTGAAATTTCTGCAACGTGAACATGTCAGTTACTCCACGTACAATTATTGGAAACGTAAATCTTCCAGTGTTCCCGATCACGAGACATCTGCTCCCCAATCAGTCTTAGCCCCCATCAGCCTGACGTCCCCCTGTATTGCTTCCTCCTCTTCTGTTTCCGGAATGACCCTGTTGTTTCCTAATGGCGTCCGTGCCCATTTGGGTGCCGGTATGGAAGAGGCCGCTTCCCGTTTGATTAACCAATACGCCTGTTGCCATGTTCTGCCTGAATGATACGATGCGGTATTTTCTCTGCCCCGGCAGGACTGATATGCGCAAGGGTATCAGTTCTCTCTGCGGTGTGGTACACGAGCGTATGGGCTGCAGTGTCAGGAACGGTGATGTATTCATCTTCATTGGCAGCAGCCGTAAATTGATGAAGCTTCTCCATGCCGAGGATGGCGGTCTGGTGATGTATGTCAAGCGCCTTGAAGCCGGTCATTTCAAGATTCCCGAATATGACGAGAAATCGCGCAGCTATCCGATGGAATGGCGCGATCTTGTCATTATGGTGGAAGGAATCCGTGAATCTCCCGGGCAGCGTTTGAGACGTCTGAGGGCGGAACGAAATGTATATACTGTATAAAAATAGATGTCGTATTCCTTGTCTGTCCGGGATATATTTTGTACATTTATAGTGTAATTAAAAGAAACGGATTATGACTCAGGAAGAGATGCTTTCACAGATGAACTCAATGCTGCAGTCCCTGCAGCAGGTGAACGCATCCCAGGCTGAGACCATTATCAGGCTTACCCGGCAGAATGAATCCTTACAGAACCGTCTCAATGAGCTGACGGCTCAAGTCGCATGGCTGAACCGCCAGCTTTTCGGTCACAAGTCAGAGAAACTCCCGTCTCTTGATTCCAACCAGCCTGACCTGTTCGGTGACTTTCTTCCTGATAACGCGGCTGAACTGGAAAAAGCGCGTGAAGTAGCGGTGCAGACAATCACAAAAGAAACGGTGGAGAGCAAGAAACGGGAACGGAATAACCGCAGGATAATGGAAGGTCTTCCCGTACTTGAAAGGGTAATCATCGAGCCGGAAGACATTGACCTGGAACTGTACAGGAAGATTGGTGAGGAAGTGACCCGTGTGGTGGAACATAAGCCCGGACAACTTTATATAAAGGAGATTGTACGGCCCAAATATGCCCTTAAAGACAACACTTCACTTCCACCGGTCGGCAGAAAAGGAGTGGAGATAGCCGCCATGCCGCTGTTGCCTATATACAAAGGAATAGCGGGACCTACACTTTTGGCGGAGATACTCCTGCAGAAATATGAGTATCATCTTCCCTTCTACCGCCAGGTGAAACAGTTGCATCACCTGGGCTTCAAAGCTAGTGAAAGTACCATAGACGGATGGTTCAAGCCTGCGGTTGAACTTCTCAAGCCACTTTACGAGGTACTCAGGCAGGAAATCATGAAATCCGACTACATACAGGGGGATGAAACGACCGTACCTGTACTGGACAAGGCAGGACATCAGACCAACAAGGAATACTTGTGGATGGTCAGGGCGGTAGTCGAACGACTGGTGCTTTTCCATTATGACAAAGGATCACGGTCAGGTACGGTGATAGGGCAACTGGCTAAAGACTTCAAGGGTTATTTCCAATGTGACGGCTTTGAGGGTTACGAATCGGCTTTCAAGGTCAACCCGAATGTGCGCCTTGTTAACTGCATGGCTCATATACGCAGGTATTTTGAGCAGGCACTTGCTGAAAACAGGCAGATGGCGGAACATGCCTTAAAAAGAAATACAGCTTCTATATCGCATAGAACATGACTGTGACCAGAAGCAGCTTACAGAAAATGAACGAATGGGAAAACGTCAGGAACTTGCCGGACCTATTATGGATGCCTTGAAGCTATGGATGGAAACAGAAGGGATAAAATACAGCCCAAACAGCCTGACCGGAAAGGCGATAACCTATGCCTATACCCGCTGGGAGAATATGATGAGGTATCTGCAGGATGGACGTATCCATATTGATAACAATCTGGCGGAAAATGCCATCCGACCAATCACATTGGGTAGAAAGAACTACTTGTTCTGTGGAGACCATCAGGCGGCCGTCAGCATGAGTGTCGTCTGTTCGTTACTGGCTACGTGCAAAGCGCATAAAGTAAATCCGCGCACTTATCTGAATGACGTTATAGCAAGAATGCCATATATGCAGAAGGCAAATTATGAGGAACTGCTACAAATGTTGCCACACAAATGGAAGGAAAAGAATAAAGAATGATGGAGATACAACGATAGATGGCTGCTTACCAGGAAAGGAGATACAGCCATTTTTTATAGTGTACTTTATCGGATGCTTACGCCACACAAATGGAAGGAAAAGAATAAAGAATGATGGAGATACAACGATAGATGGCTGCTTACCAGGAAAGGAGATACAGCCATTTTTTATAGTGTACTTTATCGGATGCTTACTATAGAGGAGTGGGATTCACTGAGTCATATTCAGCTTGTGGTGAGTATAGAGAAGTCTTTTAAATTAAAATTCACAGCTGCAGATATCTCTAGTTGGAGGAACGTAGGAGAGATGTGTGAAGCTATTGCGGCAAAGATATAACAATTTGAGGTTCTTTATTCAAAAATACATCAGTATTATCAATCATTGCCATAGTCAAAATGTCTCAAAGAGATACTTCATTAGACAGTGTTGGAGGATTGATGATCCTTCATATGATATCCTTTCATCTTCGTGGATATTTGGGATATGAAGTGCTGGATTTGGAAAACTTTCTTTTTTTCTTTTTCATGCCATGGTTTTTTTCAAGGCAGGTATGTTTTGGAAAATGGATAGTATTAAGAATGTTGTTGCCAAAGGTTATTGTCGTTTATTAAAACCCTTTATTATATTTTCTATAATCGGTCATCTCTGTTTTTGCATAAGGTTATTTGTTGAGCGTGATTATAACTGGGTACACTATGTTTTGTCTCCATTTAAGGCGTTGTTGAGATATGGTTGTGTGGCAGGTAATGAACCTCTTTGGTTCTTATTGTCGTTGTTTGTAATAAGAGTTTTATATACCTTATGCGTAAATTACAAGATACACTTTGGAATAGTGTTATTTGTAACAGCTTTGGTTGGATTCTTGTGTAATTTATATGCTCCTATTACAGAACCTCGCTATTTAGGAAATATCAGTACTGCACTGTTCTTTTTTACAGTGGGCAATTGTCTTTCTAACAGAACTTTAGAAGTAGATGGTAAAATACAATTTATAATAGCTATTACTTTGCTACTATACATTGTATATCCATCTGCGGTGGATCTGTTTTATAATAAAGTGTTATATGGTAGCTACTTTATATGGATGATTCATAGTGTACTTTGTATTATAACAATCAATTATTTGTTCCGGCGTTTATCCAATGATAGATGTAGTTGGACTGAAATATGTAGGCAGAGACAGTATGATATATTTGGTTGTTCATCGTCTAATTATTTATAGTGTACAGAGCTTTTTTATTTATTTAGGATATGACGAAATCAATATCCCGGAATTTTGGACTGCTTTTATTTTGAGTATAATAATACTGCCAGTGGCAGCCAAATACATAAAAGTATAATGTTTTCGGGGACAATTATTAGAAAAATGATTAAGAAATATGGCAATAAAATATGATTATTTAATAGTAGGAGCAGGACTCTTTGGAGCAGTATTTGCTTATCGTGCTAAAAAGGCAGGAAAGAGGTGCTTAGTAATTGACAAGCGAAATCACATTGGTGGCAATGTATACTGTGAGCACATCGCTGGCATCAATGTGCATAAGTATGGTGCACATATCTTCCATACATCAAATAAGGTTGTGTGGGAGTTCGTAAATTCTATCTCGGAGTTTAATCGCTATACCAACTCGCCTGTGGCTAGTTACAAAGGTAAGTTGTATAATTTACCTTTCAATATGAATACTTTCTACCAAATGTGGGGAGTATGTACTCCGCAGGAGGCGCAGGAAAAGTTGGAACAACAACGTGCAGAGGCATTGGCAAAATTGAATGGAAGAGAACCTGCCAACCTTGAAGAACAAGCACAGCTGCTTATTGGAAGGGATATCTATGAGGCATTGATTAAAGGTTATACAGAGAAACAATGGGGGCGTCCTTGTACGGAACTTCCCGCTTTCATCATTCGTCGTTTACCGGTACGTATGATTTTTGACAATAATTACTTCAATGATAGATACCAAGGTATACCTGTGGGGGGATATAACAAGTTGATTGATAGTCTATTTGAGGGTACTGATGTGCAGCTAGAATGTGACTTTTTTGACACAGCGAATTCCATTAATTGTATGAACTGGCGTGGGATAGCTAAAAAGCTAGTCTATACAGGTCCTATTGATCAATTTTATGATTACAAATTCGGACAATTGCAGTATCGCACAGTGGTATTTGAAACTTGTATTGAAAACACAGTTAACTACCAAGGTAATGCAGTGGTGAACTACACAGAGCGGGAGATACCTTATACCCGAGTTATAGAACACAAACACTTTGAAATGTTTGGTGCTGAAATAGAGACCTGTTCGAAAACTGTCATAAGTAAGGAATATTCTATAGAGTGGAAACCTGGTATGGAACCATACTACCCGGTGAATGATGCGCAGAATAATAGACTGGCAGATAAATATCGTGAAATGGCAAAAGCGGAGACAGATATCATTTTTGGTGGGCGTTTAGCAGACTATAAGTATTATGATATGGCGCCAGTAATAGAATTGGCAATGCGTTGTGAGGTGTAAAAAGGATTTATAGAAGAATATGACAGGTTTATTAAAAGACATATTTTGTGGTATAATAACAGTGCTAAAGAGTAAGTATAAATTGATTTTTATTCTCTTTGCTTTATGGATATACCGTATTGATTTTATACCAGAAGATGGGTCTGGTATAGGAAAAGCAATACAAATAGTGTCTTTGTTTGGATTATTAGCTATATTATATAGGAAAAGTCCGAATTTATTCTCTTTTTCTTACCAACAAACGCCTATCCAAATTCGGTCATTATTGTGGTTATACAGTTTTGCTGTAATAAGCACATTATGGGCATTCATTCCATCGTTTGCATTCTTCTTGGCTTTCCAGAATTTAGTGATGATAATGCTCTGGATATGGATAATGTCACTTTGTAGGACTTTCAAACAAATGGAAAAGCTTTTTATAATAGTCTGTATATGTGTAGCAGTTTTTGAATCTATAGGAGCGCGTGCTGTTGCATTTGGTTTTTCTCCGTTTATACACTTTCTTCCAGGAGCATCTACGGGAGCTCTTACATTTTCTTATTGTGTTGGCGAATACTTGTCTAACAAATGTAAAGATAGGGATAGAAGGGGCTTTTTAATGGCTTCAATGATCATTAGTCTTATCGTGATGATAACAAGTACAAGTAGCGGTGCTAATGCCTCTGCTGTGGGGGCTTTGGGGATAGCTTTGCTTTTTTCTGGCAATTTATTTTTATCATTTGTATTTATTGGGATAAGTCTTACATTATATTTGAATCCTAACCTAGTAGAATCTTTAATGATGTGGTTGATGCCGGGAAAAACAATGGAATCAATTAATACAGCTTCGGGTAGAACTGTGTTGTGGGAGCTTATAAAAATAAAAATTGCAGAGAGGCCATTGATTGGTTGGGGATTTGCATGTATCGAACGTGCAATTGGAACTGAATTTTTAGGAGAAACAACAAGTGATGCCCATAGTAATTTTGTAGGAATGTATGGTAGCTTGGGGATTATTGGCTTACTATTATTTGTTTTTCATTTAGGTGTACATACTTTAAATGCATTTAAGAATCGTGCAAAGTTAGGCTACCTTGGTATTTTATGTGCTACTATTTGTGCAATAATAAATAGTTATTCCTACGGCTTTTTATCTGGAAAGACATGCTCTATTACTATCGTTTATTTTGGTCTTGTTGTTCTTTCATATTATTACTATAAAGTAAAATATTATGAATAAAGATTTGAGTGATAGAATAAAAATGGCCAGTTTCCTTTGTACTATCATGGTGATACTTCGTCATTCGCTTAACCATATGGCGTTTTGGGGGAGTGGCGAGGGGATCTTTTGGCTGGTGTTATTGAAAGTGGTTCTTCAACCGTTACAGAAATAGCTGTTCCTTATTTCTTTTTAGTATCAGGCTTCTTCTTTTTTAAACATTCATATTACGAAAAGGGGGAATACTTGACAATGTTAAAAAAAAAGGGATATACGCTACTTATTCCTTATTTAATATGGAATATTATAGGTCTGATTGAACAAATAGTAGCTGGGCAATATCACAAGACAGATCCTCATGATATTCTATATGACCTTGTTTTAAGTGAATGGAATGGACCGCTGTGGTATGTTAGGACATTAATGATTTTTATGCTTCTTGTGCCATTTTACGGATGGATTTATAATCTTAAAAATAAAATGGTATTAGTAGTAACGTTGTTAGTTGCCTTTTATACGTGGAGAACTGTTGATTGTTCTATTTTATCTACGGAAGGAATTATGTTCTTTCTATTTGGAGGATTATTCTGTTACTATGAAAAGTATTTGGAGCATAAAATCAATATAAAGTTATTGACCGTACTATTCGCTTTATGGATAATTATTTCATTTGTTCGGCCATGTTGGGGCATTGGGATACATAAGGTAAATACATTGTTGGGGATTTTTGTTTTTTGGCAATTGTTACCATTATGCTCAGATCGCTTTAAGTCTATTGTTTTGCCGTTATCTAGTTTGTCTTTTTTTGTATATGTAAATCATGTATATCCTTTGAAAGCAATAAAGTTAACTATTGCTTCCCTATACCCGGAGAATGAGGTTGCTGCACTTGCAGTTTATTTTATTGCACCAATTATTGTATTAATCATTTTTCTATTTATAGGCAATCTTATGCGCCGTTATATTCCCAATGTTTTGAACATTATGACGGGAGGGAGAATTTAAAAATTGTGATATATGAAAGTTCTGTATTGTACATCGGTGTTTTTGGACTACCGAATACCATTTTTTAAACGATTGGTGAGACTTTTTGATGGACAATTTTATGTGATGTACTCACCTAGGAGGTATCAGTTGATACATCGTGAAGATTTGGTAGAAAAGATTCATCAGGAATTGGGTGAAAATGCTATTGCATTTAATGGTGATCATCTGTTTTGTACTAAGGAAATGTCATTTAAAAGAATGAGTTATGAACATGGGAAGAAAATTCCTATAACACGGGGATTGATAAAAGCGGTTGGCAAGGTAAAACCTGATGTTTTGATAACAGAAGGCTTTTTTCAGTGGACTCCACTGGTAACACTTTATGCTACTTTGCATCGTATACCTGTTTATATGGGCTATGAACGTACTCCGTGGACAGAGCGCAATTCGACATTTTTGCATAAATGGCATAGGAAGTTTACTGATATATTCATGACGGGTTATTTAGTGAATGGTAGTGAGACGAAAAAATATTTAGAGTCACTGAATATAAAGAGGGAGAAAATACATATTACTGGTATGAGTGCTGATAGTGCCGGACTTGCTAATGCAATTCGTGATTTAGACCATGACGCTGACTATGAACTACTTAAAGAATTAAAAGAAAAGAAAGAGAAAGTCATTGTTTATAGTTGTAGTCTTCGACCATTAATCTACCTTTTCATTGGTCAGATAGTTGAGCGCAAGGGTATAAGTTTTTTGCTAAATGCATGGGAAAAGCATATCAAGGTATATCCAAATGATATTTTGCTACTTGTTGGTAAAGGTGATTTATTAGAAAGATTTCAGAAACTGTATGCTGATGAGAAATCGATCGTATTCACTGGTAGAGTAAATTATAGTGATATATATAAATATTATGCTGTTGCGGATGTGTTTATTAATCCTACTGTTGAAGATAATTGGAGTTTGGTGATACCAGAAGCTATGGCATGCGGCTTGCCTGTGGCTACTTCTATTTATAATGGTTGTCATGTGGAATTAATTAAGGAGGGTGTCAATGGCTTTATATTTGATACATTCAAGGAAGAAACTATTGTGACAGCACTTGGCAATTTTCATGCTAGGGATTTGCAAGCTATGGGTAAGGCTTCTGTAGAGATAGAACATGAGTTTGATACTGAGCATTGTGCACAGCGAGAATTTGATGCTATAATGAAAAAATGAAAAGAAAAGTAGTATTTCATATTATATCACATCTTGATTTAGGAGGAGCTGAGCGCGTAGCGGTCAATATCTCAAAATCCCCAAATTCAAACTTTGAATACCATATTGTGGAGGTGGTTAAAGCCGCTTCGGAATTTTCTAATTCTTTGAAAAAGGAATTGGAATTTTGCAATGTTCAATATCATTGTTCTCCATTTTGTAAAAATAAACTTGCAATATGCTTGTTCTGGAGTTGGTTTCTGTTTATTTATTTAAAGTATAAACCAAGTGTTATTCATTCTCATACCGAAGTTCCGGACTTTGCACTTTGGGTGTTTCGCAAAATGGCTTGGTTGTTCTTTTGGATTCGTCCACGCTATGTACGTACAATACATAATACACAGTTGTGGAATGACTGGAGTAAGATAGGTTATGCGGTAGAGAAGTTTTATATTAAACATCACTGTAGTGTAGCAATATCCCATGCTACACAAAAAAGCTATAAGCAAAAGTATGGTGGTGAATTACCTCCAATTATTTATAATGGTCTTGAAGAAGTTAGACAAGAATTATTTGAGGGAATAAAGGAAGATAAAATTAATGTGTTGTTTGCAGGCAGATTAGAGCATCAAAAAGGTATAGATGAGTTGATTGCTATTGTTTTAGAGTTAAAGGATGATGATAGGTTTCAATTCACTATAATTGGAGATGGGAGTATGAAGGAAAAACTTCATACAGCTTGCATAGGGTTGAAAAATGTAACCTTACTTGATAAATATTATGGATTAAGTAGGTGCTTATCATCATTTGACTATCTTTTTATGCCTTCTAATTATGAAGGCTTTGGTTTGATTGCGGTAGAAGCAATGATGGCTCATACCTTACCTATTATCAATCTTTGTGCTGGTCTTGATGAAACTGTACCAGAAGGTTGGGCATTGGCTGTTCGTAATAATAATGTGGCAGATTTTCGAAGGATTTTCAATAACTTGCCATCTTGTGAAGATTATAAGAAGCTTACACAAAAAGTATATGATTTTTCGTTGAGTCATTTTTCAATGGCAAAGATGCAAAGCGAGTATGAGAATCTATATAAAGAGATCGCGAAATGATGTTATTATGGGAAACAATATTTGTTGATACCTCTGAAAATGTTATGAATGAAACTAAGGTTATTTTGGAGGTATTGTTAAATATGCAAACTGTTTTTAATAATATTGGTGATTGACAAACCACTTTTCTATTGTTTGTCTTTTGGGATTTACATTTTCACTTTATGAATTTTCTGAAAAACTAATAATTTGTAGAAAGTTTTATTAGGATATGTTATGATAGATTTATCTGTAATTATACCAGTGTATAATGCATCTGCACTGATTGAACGGACATTAGATTCTATATTTAAGCAGACTACTAAATATAAATTTGAAGTGCTCTGTATTGATGATGGTTCAACCGATAATTCGGTTGGGCTTATTGAACAATTTAGTAAAGCTCATGATAATGGGGGTATCAGAGTACTGCGTCAACAAAATGCAGGACCTTCGGTGGCTCGCAATAATGGTGTGGAACATGCTGAAAGTAGGTATGTGACATTTATTGATGCAGACGACTACTGGGAGGATGGGTATATTGAAGAATCAGTGAGTTTTCTTGATGCACATTTGGAATGTGTGGCTGTAGCAGTGGGCTGTAAGAATATTAGTTCATTAGGGGGGCATGTGTCTTACAATCCTATTTGGCTTTCAGAGGATTTAGTGAAAGAACCTTATGTGATAAGGGATTTCTTTGCGGAATGGGCTTGTGATTGCTTTGTGGGTACCTGCTCTACAACTATTCGTAGAGAAGTGGCGTTGCAAAGCGGTGGTATGAGGACAGATCTTCGTGTTTCTGAAGATTATGAATATTGGAATTATATCTCAACGTTCGGTAAGTGGGGATTGATACCTAAAGTGCTCTACATTAGTGATGGTGGCGATGTAACTTGGAGTCAAGGGTGGTTGAACAAGATGAAATGCCGTTGGGCTAATGCGCCCGCACTTTCAGTATGGGAATGTCGTATTGTCTCTACATTTGAAATGGAGATGCCAGACTCATATAAAATGGTGCAAGGGCGAGTGTCACGCAATTTAACTTATTGCCAGCTTCTTGATGGTAGGTTGGCACTGAGTAGAAGTGAAGCGTTAAAGTATGGCGAGTACTTTATAAAAGATCCCATTGGGAAATTGATGAATTTAGCTAAATATACTCCTTTAACTTGGTGGATGTTGGCCAAATTTTTGCAATATAGGGAGTATCATCGTAGGTAAATTATAAAATATGCTTTATAATAGTTTCTCTTTTCTACTGTTCTTTCCAATAGTAGCAATATCCTTTTTTGTCTTACCGCATAGGGTACGACAGTGGTATTTATTACTCGTAAGTTACCTGTTCTACATGAATTGGAATCCCACCTATGCGCTGTTTTTGGGATTTGTAACACTGGTTACATATTATGGAACGAAACAAATGGTAAGTAAAAAGGATAGGAAACGTGCCGATAGGGGCTGGCTGTTATTTTGTTATTTACATTTGCGGGGCTTTTTGTATTCAAATATTTGAATTTCATTAATGAGATAATATGGGGAGTGCTCGCGAGTATAGGATGTAGAATGGAGGTATCACATTTGGATTTACTTCTTCCGGTGGGTATCTCATTTTATACTTTTCAGGCTTGTGGATATGCAATTGATGTGTATAGGGGAAATGTAGAATCTGAAAAGAAATTAGAATATTATGTCTTGTTTTTAGCTTTCTTCCCACAAATAGCGGCCAGTCCTATTGGAAGAGCTAAAGAACTGCTTCCACAGTTTAAAGAAAAGCATTATCCTGATGCAAATAATATTACACAAGGATTACGCTGGATGCTGTGGGGTATTTTATGAAGGTTGTGGTAGCGGATAGGTTGGCTTTGTATACAGATACTGTATTTGGCAATATAGAACATCACACAGGGGTATCGATATTAGTAGCTGCTGTACTTTTCACTTTTCAAATTTATTGTGACTTTGCTGGATACTCTTTTATTGCTTTAGGGTGTGCACGTATTATGGGGTTTCGATTGATTGTGAACTTTGCACGACCCTATATGGCAACCAGTGTACAAGACTTTTGGCGTAGGTGGCATATTTCACTTTCTACTTGGTTTAGGGATTACCTCTATATTCCTTTGGGTGGTAGCCGTTGCAGCAAATGGCGTACAAGGATGAATCTAATGATAACTTTTGTAGTGAGTGGGTTGTGGCATGGAGCTAACTGGACTTTCGTGATCTGGGGTGGACTGAATGGGCTTTTTCAAGTGATAGGTAATGTAATGAAGCCTATCAAAGAACAGACGCGTTTGTGCTGTGGATTGAGAAAGGATAGTATATGGCTAAAGGCTTTTAATATCTTACTGACTTTTGTACTAATGACAGTTACATGGACTTTTTTCAAAGCACATACATTGGAGGATGCATTACTAGCTATTAGCAAGATGGTACTACCAGCAGGAGTTCTTTATAAACCCGACCTTTCTGTGTTACTCTATGGCACGATGGGGGTAGGTGTGTTGATGGGGTGTGATATGCTTGAAGAGAAAAATGGAAAGCATCCGTTACTAGAGAATGACTCGATAACTATTCGCTTTGCTTCGTATGTGGTTCTATCAATGATAATTCTAAGTGTAGGAGTTTTTGATGGTGGACAGTTTATCTACTTTCAATTCTAAGCAACAATGGATATAAGTAAACAGGGTATGAGATATATAGGCAAGGCGCTCTTGCTATTTGTTCTGTTACTAGTGGCAGACAGAGGAATAGGGTATAGTTTGAAATGGATGTATTTCAACCAAAAGGGTGAGGATTTTTATTATACGACTAAAGCGTTGGATGAGCAAACTGCAAACTTGGTAATATTAGGGTCGTCACGTGCTCGTAACCATTACAATCCGGAGATATTGCAGGATTCTTTAGATATGAGTTGCTATAATGCAGGACGCAGTGGTTGTTTTCTTGTGTATCAACGGGTGCAGTTGGACCTAATGTTGGATAGATATACACCGAAGACGATTGTATTAGAGGTGACACCTTATGACATGGCAGTAGGTGAAGGGGATTATGATTGCTTATCAGGATTGTTGCCTTATCAACATCATGCTTCTTGGCAAGA
Organism: Bacteroides sp. BFG-637; assembly: GCF_024793605.1. Taxonomy (NCBI): domain Bacteria; kingdom Pseudomonadati; phylum Bacteroidota; class Bacteroidia; order Bacteroidales; family Bacteroidaceae; genus Bacteroides; species Bacteroides sp. BFG-637. Next base: position 4,292,071 of record NZ_JANUPD010000002.1, read on the forward strand.
GATAATTAGTATGAAGAGTCCTTGGGAAAAGTACAAGTGTTGGTCAGCCATCTATCCTTATAACTCCAAATTCTTCAAAATGGTGAAGAATTTGAAAGATCGCAGAGTTTTTCATACAAATGGTTTTCAGCCTTTATCGGGATTTTTGAAAGAAGAGAAAAAGGAATATACAAATAGTGTGGCAATTGATAACCGTAAGGTGGAAGCAATGGAGTATATTATAGGGGTGTGTAAAACAAAGCAGATAATGCTAATCATGGTGACTTCACCTATGTATGCCGATGTGGTGGAGACGAAGTTATTAGCTATTACTGACTCGCTATGCAAGCGAAATAATATACCTTATTATTCTTTCTTGAATCAAGCTGCTTATGATAATCAGAAATTGTTTCATACCACAGACCATTTAAATTCTACAGGTGCAGATAAATTCAGTCGTGAGATAGCATATCTACTCAAAAATAATTTCAATTAATAATGAAACCGTCTATTCTTTTTATTCTTCACATGCCACCGCCTGTACATGGTGCGGCCATGATGGGGAAATATATTCATGATAGTAAAATGATAAATGAGGCTTTCGATTGCCATTATATCAATCTGGCCACAGCCAAGGATATTAAGGATATCGGTAAAGTGGGGTTGAAGAAGCTAATATCGTTTTTGGAAATGCTGAAATCTATACGTAAAATGGTGAAACAGATGAAAACACAGTTGGTATATGTTACGCCAAATTCACACGGAATTGCACTCTATAAAGAGTTTGTTATTGTACAAATGTTGAAGGGGATGGGGTGTAAGGTGGTGATCCATTTTCATAATCAAGGAGTAAGGACATTTCAAGACCACTGGCCTAATAAGTGGATATATCCACGACTTTTTAAAGGGGTGAAGGTGATATTACTATCCGAAGCACTCTACGAGGATGTGGAGAAATATGTGGATAGGCAGAATGTACTGATTTGTCCGAATGGTATTCCTGACATAAACGAATGAGAATGGATAGCAGGTTTAATATTTTCTTTCTCTCGAATATGATGTTGGAGAAAGGAGTGTGGACGCTACTAGATGCGTGCCATATCTTGAAAGATAGAGGATATGACTTTGTGTGCAATTTCGTAGGAAAATGGAGTGATATTGGCGAGGAGGAGTTTGCTGCCTATTTGCAGAAGTATAGATTAGAGGATGTAGTGGTAGCACATGGTGCGAAGTATGGCAATGATAAGGAGATGTATTGGATGCAGGCAGACCTTTTTATACTTCCTACTTACAATGAGTGTTTCCCTTTGGTTTTGCTGGAAGCAATGCAACATGGTGTGGCTTGCATTGCTAGTCATGAAGGGGGAATAGTGGATATTATTGATGAAGGTGAGACAGGATATATTGTTCCCATGAAGGATGCATTGGCTTTGGCCGAGAAGGTGGCTTATTGTATGGAACATCGTGATCTGTGTCGTGAGATGGGGCGCAAAGGTAGGATGAAATTTGAATGTGAGTTCACGCTGCAACGTTTTGAGGAACGTATGTGTGACATTCTTAAGAAATTGGTATAATATTTAGAGTAGATATTCATATGATCAAGTTGAAAGAACTTCCTATTGTAGAGAACGTAGACCAATTAAAAACATTGCCGCAGGGTAAACTTTTGATAAATACCATAAATGCGCACTCATACAACACTGCACTAAAGGATTCGCTTTTTGCCGAGGCGCTAATAAAAGGAGATGTACTTATCCCTGACGGAGCAAGTATTGTAAAAGTTTGTAAATGGTTAAAGATGCAAAGCCAACCACGGGAACGAATAGCCGGTTGGGATCTTTTTGTTTTTGAAATGAATCGCCTTAATGAGAAAGGCGGGCGATGTATGTTTATGGGTAGTTCGGAGAAAGTGTTGGCATTGATAAAACAACGGGCAGCAGTAGACTATCCGAACCTAGAAGTAGTGACTTATTCACCTCCTTATAAGCCGGAATTTTCACAGGAAGATAATGCAGCTATTGTGGCAGCTATTAACAAGGCAAATCCAGATTTGTTGTGGATTGGCATGACTGCTCCCAAGCAGGAAAAATGGGTTTATAGTAATTGGCAAAAGTTGAATATTCATTGCCATGTGGGCACTATAGGGGCAGTGTTCGACTTCTTTGCAGGTACTACTGAACGGGCTCCGTTATGGTGGCAGCAACATTCGTTGGAATGGCTTTACCGACTGATAAAAGAACCTAAAAGGATGTGGCGTAGATATCTGGTGGGTAATGTGTTGTTTTTATGGAATATATGTAAAGAAAAATATGGTTATATAATGGGGTGAGAGGTATGGCTTTAACCAGTAATGGCATTATTTATTGCTGATTTTTAATTATCGAATATGGACTTTCAAAGAAATATTATTATTACTGGTGGTGCCGGATTTATTGGTAGTCATGTGGTACGTTTATTTGTGAACAAGTATCCCGATTACCATATTATTAACCTGGATAAATTGACTTATGCGGGGAATTTGACTAATCTGAAAGATATAGGAGAATAAACCAAACTACACTTTTGTAAAAGCGGATATTTGTGACTTTGAAATGATGCTGAAAATTTTCAAGCAATATCATGTAGATGGAGTCATTCATTTAGCTGCCGAAAGTCACGTGGACTGTATTATCAAAGATCCGTTTTCTTTTGCTCGTACGAATGTTCTTGGCACTCTCTCTTTATTACAAGCTGCAAGATTAACTTGGGAGTATCTTCCGGAAGGCTATGAGGATAAGCGTTTCTATCATATTTCAACTGATGAGGTGTATGGAGCGTTAGGATTGACATACCCGGAAGGAAAGCTCTTGGATATATCAGCACACGAAGTATATGGCGATGAGTTTTTCAAAGAGACAACAAATTATAACCCACACTCACTCTACTCGGCTTCGAAAGCGAGTAGCGATCACTTTGTACGTGCTTTTCACGATACTTATGATGTACCGACTATTGTGACCCACTGTTCGAACAACTATGGATCTTATCAGTTTCCCGACAAACTGATTCCGCTGTTTATTAACAATATTCGTCACCGCAAACCGTTACCGGTGTATGGCAAGGGGGGAGAATGTGCATGACTGGCTCTATGTGGTAGATCATGCAAGGGCGATAGACGTAATTTTTCACAATGGTAAGGTAGCGGATACATATAATATCGGTGGCTTTAACGAATGGAAGAACATAGGATATTATCCATTTGATTATTAAGACTGTAGACCGATTATTAGGTAATCCTGAAGGATACAGTGAGGAGTTGATTACTTATGTAATGGATCACGTGGGATATGGCTTGCGCTACGCCATTGATTCTACGAAACTGAAGAATGAATTAGGCTGGGAGCCTAGTCTGCAGTTTGAAGAGGGCATTGAGAAGACGGTGCAGTGGTATCTGGATAATCAGGAGTGGATGGAAAATGTTATCAGTGCTGCTTACGAGAGCTATTACGAAGGTATATACAAGTCTAAATAGCATATAATAATAACGAAATATGTAGGGTCCCTAACTTCATGCTACACACATGAATCCCCTACATTCTGCAGGTTGGGAAAAAATACAGCGGTATATTCCTGATCTGTCCCCTCATATTGGCAAATGCTGATATGTATTCTAAATATATCAACTGTCTGTGAAGATCGTTGATATATTACTTTTTAATAGCATGTTTATTGATTAAAGGTAAGCATCCGATAAAGTACACTATAAAAAATGGCTGTATCTCCTTTCCTGGTAAGCAGCCATCTATCGTTGTATCTCCATCATTCTTTATTCTTTTCCTTCCATTTGTGTGGCGTAAGCATCCGATAAAGTACACTATAAAAAATGGCTGTATCTCCTTTCCTGGTAAGCAGCCATCTATCGTTGTATCTCCATCATTCTTTATTCTTTTCCTTCCATTTGTGTGGCGTAAGCATCGTAAGCATCCGATAAAGTGTAAGCATCCGATAAAGTACACTATAAAAAATGGCTGTATCTCCTTTCCTGGTAAGCAGCCATCTATCGTTGTATCTCCATCATTCTTTATTCTTTTCCTTCCATTTGTGTGGCAACATTTGTAGCAGTTCCTCATAATTTGCCTTCTGCATATATGGCATTCTTGCTATAACGTCATTCAGATAAGTGCGCGGATTTACTTTATGCGCTTTGCACGTAGCCAGTAACGAACAGACGACACTCATGCTGACGGCCGCCTGATGGTCTCCACAGAACAAGTAGTTCTTTCTACCCAATGTGATTGGTCGGATGGCATTTTCCGCCAGATTGTTATCAATATGGATACGTCCATCCTGCAGATACCTCATCATATTCTCCCAGCGGGTATAGGCATAGGTTATCGCCTTTCCGGTCAGGCTGTTTGGGCTGTATTTTATCCCTTCTGTTTCCATCCATAGCTTCAAGGCATCCATAATAGGTCCGGCAAGTTCCTGACGTTTTCCCATTCGTTCATTTTCTGTAAGCTGCTTCTGGTCACAGTCATGTTCTATGCGATATAGAAGCTGTATTTCTTTTAAGGCATGTTCCGCCATCTGCCTGTTTTCAGCAAGTGCCTGCTCAAAATACCTGCGTATATGAGCCATGCAGTTAACAAGGCGCACATTCGGGTTGACCTTGAAAGCCGATTCGTAACCCTCAAAGCCGTCACATTGGAAATAACCCTTGAAGTCTTTAGCCAGTTGCCCTATCACCGTACCTGACCGTGATCCTTTGTCATAATGGAAAAGCACCAGTCGTTCGACTACCGCCCTGACCATCCACAAGTATTCCTTGTTGGTCTGATGTCCTGCCTTGTCCAGTACAGGTACGGTCGTTTCATCCCCCTGTATGTAGTCGGATTTCATGATTTCCTGCCTGAGTACCTCGTAAAGTGGCTTGAGAAGTTCAACCGCAGGCTTGAACCATCCGTCTATGGTACTTTCACTAGCTTTGAAGCCCAGGTGATGCAACTGTTTCACCTGGCGGTAGAAGGGAAGATGATACTCATATTTCTGCAGGAGTATCTCCGCCAAAAGTGTAGGTCCCGCTATTCCTTTGTATATAGGCAACAGCGGCATGGCGGCTATCTCCACTCCTTTTCTGCCGACCGGTGGAAGTGAAGTGTTGTCTTTAAGGGCATATTTGGGCCGTACAATCTCCTTTATATAAAGTTGTCCGGGCTTATGTTCCACCACACGGGTCACTTCCTCACCAATCTTCCTGTACAGTTCCAGGTCAATGTCTTCCGGCTCGATGATTACCCTTTCAAGTACGGGAAGACCTTCCATTATCCTGCGGTTATTCCGTTCCCGTTTCTTGCTCTCCACCGTTTCTTTTGTGATTGTCTGCACCGCTACTTCACGCGCTTTTTCCAGTTCAGCCGCGTTATCAGGAAGAAAGTCACCGAACAGGTCAGGCTGGTTGGAATCAAGAGACGGGAGTTTCTCTGACTTGTGACCGAAAAGCTGGCGGTTCAGCCATGCGACTTGAGCCGTCAGCTCATTGAGACGGTTCTGTAAGGATTCATTCTGCCGGGTAAGCCTGATAATGGTCTCAGCCTGGGATGCGTTCACCTGCTGCAGGGACTGCAGCATTGAGTTCATCTGTGAAAGCATCTCTTCCTGAGTCATAATCCGTTTCTTTTAATTACACTATAAATGTACAAAATATATCCCGGACAGACAAGGAATACGACATCTATTTTTATACAGTATATACATTTCGTTCCGCCCTCAGACGTCTCAAACGCTGCCCGGGAGATTCACGGATTCCTTCCACCATAATGACAAGATCGCGCCATTCCATCGGATAGCTGCGCGATTTCTCGTCATATTCGGGAATCTTGAAATGACCGGCTTCAAGGCGCTTGACATACATCACCAGACCGCCATCCTCGGCATGGAGAAGCTTCATCAATTTACGGCTGCTGCCAATGAAGATGAATACATCACCGTTCCTGACACTGCAGCCCATACGCTCGTGTACCACACCGCAGAGAGAACTGATACCCTTGCGCATATCAGTCCTGCCGGGGCAGAGAAAATACCGCATCGTATCATTCAGGCAGAACATGGCAACAGGCGTATTGGTTAATCAAACGGGAAGCGGCCTCTTCCATACCGGCACCCAAATGGGCACGGACGCCATTAGGAAACAACAGGGTCATTCCGGAAACAGAAGAGGAGGAAGCAATACAGGGGGACGTCAGGCTGATGGGGGCTAAGACTGATTGGGGAGCAGATGTCTCGTGATCGGGAACACTGGAAGATTTACGTTTCTAATAATTGTACGTGGAGTAACTGACATGTTCACGTTGCAGAAATTTCAGAAGACTCAGACCGCTTAAACGATGCAGTTCCTGTAAAGAGGTAAATTGTTCTTTTGTCATAATGAAAATATGTTAGAAGTTCATGCAATATTGCACAGGCAAAGGTGCTATGAAAATATGACAGAGAAAACGGGTACTTTATCGGATGCTTACGATTAAAGATAATATTCAGATTTCTAGTTTTGTATAATAGGTGCGACAAGAAGTCGTACAAGTAATTGTTCAGCATAATGTCTGAACCTGTTGTTCCGTCAACAGTAGCCTAAAGAGGCGTGCTTTACGAGTAATTGTTTGGTGCGAAGCCCTCTTGACAATATGGTTCTATGCAGAAATATCCAATGTATAGGCTGTTAGGCTGACCGATATGAGTAACGTATGTGAACCGCTGCACCATCGTAACAAAAGAATAGCTTACGGATATTTACAAGCTATAGCCAAAATGGCGGGCAGTCAGGATAGTTCTCTCTTTTCAGGACTACACGGATGCAGCACTGCCGGTGGATGGGCGGACTTTAAGTCGGTCGTAAGTTACTTGTACGGAACTTGGTAAGCCCGTATCTCTCCTGTCCTTTATCGGGCAGGTAAGCCAATCGCAAGAGAAGCCGAATGATGTGCGGGTAAAGGATTGCGGAGAAAGCGAACGCTTCCGTGTAATGCGGAAGATAGAGGTTTAAACGTCACCTCATGCGAAAGCAGGCAGACTTCCGCAGGGTAATTCTTTGTGAAACGATTGTAGAACTTTAACGAAATGAAGAAACAGCAAAGGAGCAAGGCGAAAGCCGAGTGTGCATCTTCAGCCGAGCGTAACACAACATGGAAAAGCATTGACTTCTCCAAATGTGAACGAAAGGTCAGAAAGCTGCAAGTCCGAATAGCAAAGGCTCATAAAGAAAAGAGGTACAACAAGGTTAAAGCCTTGCAGCACCTGCTTGTCACTTCGTTCGAAGCCAAGGCATTGGCAGTAAGGAAAGTGACCTCCAATAAAGGTAAACGCACGGCAGGGGTTGACCACATAAAGTGGGATACCGATGCCAATAAAATAGAAGCTATACGTTCTTTGACACGGAGAGGATATAAAGCCCTCCCATTGAAAAGAGTTAACATACCTAAGGCAAACGGCAAGACAAGACCGTTGGGAATACCGACCATGAAAGACAGAGCCATGCAGGCACTGTATCTTATGGCATTGGAACCCATAACGGAAAGTGAAGCGGATGCAAACTCTTACGGATTCAGAAAGTTCAGAAGTACGGCAGATGCGATAGATGCGCTTCACAGATGGCTAAGCAGGGATTGCTCTCCCGAATGGATATTGGAGGGAGACATAAAAGGCTGCTTCGACCATATCAGCCATGAATGGCTTCTCGATAACGTACGAATCGACAGGCAGATATTAAGAAAATGGCTGAAAAGTGGAGTTGTATTCAACAGACTGCTTCAACCGACTATTGAAGGGACACCACAGGGCGGCATTATTTCACCGACACTTGCAAATGCAACTCTTGACGGCATGGAAAGGATGCTCAAAGAGAAGTACAAGGCAAGTTATGTCAATGGAAAACTTTACTGCCCCAAAGTCAATCTCGTAAGATATGCGGATGACTTCATTGTCACTGCTGACAAAAGGAAAACGTTACTTGAAATAAAGGAAATGTTGACAGTTTTTCTAAAGGAAAGAGGACTTACCCTATCCGATGAGAAGACACTGATAACACATATCAGTGACGGATTTGACTTTTTAGGTTTCAATGTCCGGAAGTACAACGGCACATTGTTAATAAAGCCGTCAAAGAAAAGTCAGAAACGTTTCACTGACAAGCTGCATGAGGTTGTGCTGACCAAAGGTAAGGCATCATCCCAGCAGGAGCTGATAGAGAAACTCAATCCTATAATAAAGGGATGGGGTAACTACTACAGCCATGTGGTATCAAAGGAGGTGTTCTGCCGATGTGACCATATCTTAATAAATCAACTTAAAAGATGGTCATATCGCAGACATACCGACAAGTCAAGGAAATGGATAAGGAAGAAGTATTTTATCCGAAAAGGTGGCAGAAATTGGATTTTCGGTTTTGAATATGTATGTGGAGAAATAAAGGATAAGTTCACATTACAGCAACTGACAGAAATTCCAATCAAGCGACACACAAAGATAAGATGCGAGGCCAATCCGTTCGACCCATCATGGGACGAATACTTCGAAAGGCGGAAACTCAAAAGTGCCCGTCAACGTGCGTGAAGAAAACTTTATCGGAAACAAGTCATCGCAAGATGATTATGAGCCGATTTAATTTTATGAGAATTAAATTTAGAATTATCGGAGCTGTATGCGGTGAAAGTCGCACGTACAGTTCTTAATGGGGAAAGCGGCAGCAATGCCGCCGACCTACATAACAAAGAATTAGAATGTTTTTTATTGATTATCTATTGTGTTTTTGAAAGAAAATGCATTTCTTTGTAGTATAGATCAAAGCAATTTATTATGTTGACTACTGTAGAATATTTATCTTTGCTTCGTGAGTATATGCGAAAGAATGCTGCTAAATATGGTATTTCTCGCATGGGGATATTTGGCTCCGTTGCTCGTGGTGAACAACATGAGGGTAGTGATGTCGATATTTGTGTTGAAATTGATAGGACCTTCTATCTTTACTTTAGTTCATATTAAAGAAGAATTGGAAAAACTATTGAAATGTCCTGTTGATGTGGTTCGGTTGCGAAATAATATGGATGAATTATTGAGGGGGTGTATCAATAAAGATGGAATTTATGTGTAAAAGTCAGATAATAGAATCATTGTATCCAGAGATGGATTGGAAAGGTGTAATGGGAATGAGGGATATAATCGCACACCATTATTTTGATTTAGATGCTGAAATTGTTTATGACGTGATAAAACATGATTTGCCGAAGTTAAAAGATGTGTTACAACAAATCATAGACGATTTGAAAGTATCCAATCAAGCGATTGACTAAATGATTTTTTATTTCAAATTTCTAAAATATGTCCGTACCTTCTGCATCTGAATATAATTCACCCCAAAGTTTCTTCTATCATAGAATTAAAATCACTGCTAGCTTTGTGTTATAGAATGAAAGCTGTATATTTGTATGCACCATAATTAAAAGGTTGTACATGTATGAGCAATAAAATATATCCTATTGGTATCCAGAACTTCGAGAAAATCCGTCAAGACGGTTATTTCTATGTTGATAAAACGGCCTTGATGTATCAGATGGTAAAGACCGGGAGTTATTACTTTTTGAGTCGTCCGCGCCGTTTTGGAAAGAGTCTGCTGATCTCTACCCTGGAAGCATATTTTCAAGGGAAGAAGGAACTATTTGCTGGACTGATGGTGGAGAAGCTCGAAAAAGATTGGATAGAACATCCAATTTTGCATCTCGACCTTAATATTGAGAAGTATGATGTTCCGGAGAGTCTGGATAATATTCTAGATAAATCGTTGACCGCTTGGGAAAAACTTTATGGTGCCGAACCATCGGAACGTTCGTTCTCTCTACGCTTTGCCGGTATTATAGAGCGCGCTTATGAAAAGACTGGACAACGGGTAGTTATTCTGGTGGATGAATATGACAAGCCGATGTTGCAGGCAATTGGCAATGAGGACTTACAGAAGCAATTTCGGGATACATTGAAGCCTTTTTATGGCGCTTTGAAGACGATGGATGGTTGTATCAAGTTCGCGTTGCTGACCGGGGTGACAAAATTTGGCAAGGTGAGCGTATTCAGTGACTTGAATAATTTGAAGGATATTTCAATGGATGAACGCTTTGTGGATATTTGCGGTATCACGGAGAAAGAAATACATGACAATCTGGAGGAGGAATTGCATCAGTTGGCAGAAAAGCAGAAGATGAGTTATGAGCAGGTGTGCGCAGAATTGAAAGAATGTTATGATGGTTACCACTTTGTGGAACATACTATAGGAATCTATAACCCTTTCAGTCTGTTGAACACGTTTGATAAGATGAAGTTCGGCAGCTACTGGTTTGAGACGGGGACACCCACTTATCTGGTGAACTTGTTGAAGAAGCATCACTATGATTTGGAACGGATGGCTCATGAGGAAACAGACGAACAGGTGCTGAACAGCATTGACTCGGAATCTAGTAATCCCCTTCCAGTGATTTATCAGAGCGGATATCTCACCATTAAGGGGTATGACGAACGTTTTGGTATATATCGTTTAGGTTTTCCGAATCGTGAAGTGGAAGAGGGGTTTGTTCGTTTCCTGCTTCCTTATTATGCGAACGTGAATAAGGTGGAGTCTCCGTTTGAGATTCAGAAGTTTGTCCGTGAAGTGGAATCTGGTGATTATAACTCTTTCTTCCGTCGTTTGCAAAGTTTCTTTGCAGATACAGGCTATGACGTGATTCGCGAGCAGGAGTTGCATTACGAAAATGTGCTTTTTATCGTTTTCAAACTCGTAGGCTTTTATACTAAAGTGGAATATCATACAAGCGAAGGACGCATCGACCTTGTTTTGCAGACGGACAAATTTATATATGTCATGGAATTTAAACTGAATGGCACGGCAGAAGAAGCTTTGAGACAGATTAACGAGAAGCATTATTCACTTCCTTTTGAAGCGGATAATCGTAAGCTTTTTAAAGTGGGGGTGAACTTTAGTTCGCAAACAAGAAATATAGAAAAATGGATAGTGGAAGAGTAGCTCTTTTTTATCTCAAATTCCTAAAATACGTCCGTATCTTCCGCATAATCTTGATTCCCATCACTACGCCATCAAATACAGCCATACCGGTATTGAACGAACGCATGAGTGCATCCGCCTTGTTGGTTGCCGGAGCAAGTGGGGCAAATATTTCGCGTGTAGTAGCTGTCATGGCTTTTTTTGAGCATGGATCTCATTTAAAAGCTTCTTTTTACGTTCGGCAATCTCTTCTAATGTAAATTTCTGCGGGGTCTGCGCATTCATAATTTATTTATTTGAATCGGTTAAAAATAAATTAGCGAGGAAGTTCACCATTGGAGAAATGATGAGCTGCTTGCGGAAAATAATAACCAGGGCGATGAGAACAACATTGATGCCTGCTATGATGGCGAAACTCGACATCAGACCGCCCACTAAAGGCTCCAATATATAAGCAAGAGCAAAAAGCAGATAAAACAGGGCAACCATGCCAAGGATAATAAGTACTAATATCATAATTAACGTGGAAAAAAGTATGGTTAACTTCTCCGTCAATTCTAATTTGGTATATTCTTTTTGAAGCTCCAGATATTTCTTGAACTCGAAAAACAACTGCTGAAAATTCTCAATACTTTTATCGTCTGCAAACATGGTCGCTCTGTTTTTAGTCTTTGGTTACTTACTTATTCTGCTATTTCTCCCTTCATCTCGGCAGCGATCTCGTCAACGAGAGTTTCCATTTCACTGCGGTTAAGCTTGATTCCTTTTTTACGAAGAATCTCTGCGATTTTATGACGGGTATCTTCTCCCTTTTCAGGAGCAAATAAAATACCAAGGGCTGCACCTACGGCTGCACCACCCAAAAAGCTGCTAAAACATTCAATCCTTTCATAATGTATAATGTTTAAAATGATTATGATACAACAAATATAACATTTTTATCGAAAGGTTGTTCGTGAAAACTGAAAAAAAAGTGCCTCGTTTTATAATTCTTTTTTTCTTTTATGGTTTAATCTTATTTAACTGACTTTCGTAGCTATCCTTTGAAGGTTAAGGCGTACTTTTGCTTTCGAATATTGTAAATCAAAACATAATGGAAGCTAAGATTGTTTTTATAACCGGTGCCAGTAGCGGAATTGGTGAAGGTTGTGCCCGTAAATTTGCGAAGGAGGGATGGAACCTGATTCTGAATGCCCGTACCGTATCGAAACTGGAAGAACTGAAAGCTGAACTGGAAGGGGGTATGGTGTCCGGGTTTATTTATTGCCTTTTGATGTGCGCGACCGGAAATTGGCTGCCGCCTCTTTGGAATCATTGCCCGAAGAATGGAAGGCGATTGATGTGTTGGTGAACAACGCCGGACTGGTGATCGGTGTGGATAAGGAATTCGAGGGTAGCCTGGATGAATGGGATATCATGATCGATACGAATATAAGAGGACTGCTGGCTATGACGCGTTTGGTGGTGCCCGGTATGGTGGAACGCGGACGCGGACATATTATTAATATAGGATCTATTGCGGGGGATGCCGCTTATCCGGGTGGAAGTGTGTATTGCGCAACGAAAGCTGCCGTGAAAGCTCTTTCGGACGGGCTCCGGATCGATCTGGTGGACACTCCGTTGAGAGTGACGAATATAAAACCGGGAATGGTGGAGACAAACTTTACAGTGGTGCGTTATCGGGGAGATAAGGAGGCTGCCGATAATTTTTATAAAGGGATTCGTCCGTTGACGGGAGATGATATTGCAGAAACTGTTTATTTTGCCGCGTCGGCTCCTGCACATATTCAGATTGCGGAGGTACTTTTGATGCCTACTTATCAGGCTACAGGCACTATTTCGTATAAGAAGAAGCCGGAATAGACGTTTTTTTGATGGATTTCTTTGCCGGATGATAAAATTTCTATTATTTTGTTGCCCGAAACTAAATATAATAGACGAGAATATTGAATTATTAATTAAAACAGAGTATAGGATTATGAAAAAAATTAGTCGTATTAGGAATGGGAGTATGCTTGGTGCTGGCATTTGCATCTTGTAAATCCAGCGAAAGTGCCTATAAGAAAGCTTACGAAAAAGCAAAACAGCAAGAATTGGCAGAACCGCAGGTGGAAGCTCCGGTAGAGGTTACTCCGGTGGTTGCAGCTCCTGTGACAACTACTAAAGTGGCAGATACATCCGGCGTTCGTCAGGAAAAGGTTACAGTGGTTTCCGGTAACGAAGGATTGAAAGATTATAGCGTTGTGGCAGGTAGCTTTGGGGTGAAAGCGAATGCTGAAGGCCTGAAAGATTGGTTGGACGGACAGGGATATCACTCTACGATTGCATTTAATGCTGATAAGGCAATGTATCGTGTGATTGTGAACTCTTTTGCTGACAAGGCTGCTGCTGCTGAAGCTCGCGATGCATTCAAGGCTAAATATCCGAACCGTTCGGATTTCCAGGGTGCTTGGTTGCTGTATCGTGTATATTGATTTCTTTTTGGTAATATATATTGGAAAGAACGAACGTTTTTTTCCGAATAAGAAGGCGGTAACTGGGAAGTTACTGCTTTTTTATTGAAAATGAGTGGCTTTTTCGTTTAGATATTTTTATCTTTCTACTAAAAGAAGTTATAAATGATAGTGGGGAAACTTTTATAGCAAAGAAAGTTTTTACTTTTGTCAACTCTTAATTTGGAGGATGTATTGCCTGAATGTGAATAGGGCATTAATTTTAGAGATTGAATGGAACAAAAATATGTTATGGCTGCTATTGATGCGGCTCTAAAAGCGGGTGAAAAGATTCTTTCTATTTATAATGATCCGGCATCGGACTTTGAGATAGAGAGGAAGGCTGACAACTCTCCGTTAACTATAGCAGACAGAAAAGCGCATGAAGCGATTGTGGCTATTCTGAACGATACTCCTTTTCCTGTTCTTAGTGAAGAAGGGAAGCATTTAGGGTATGAGATCCGTCGAGGATGGGATACTTTATGGATTGTAGATCCGCTGGATGGAACGAAGGAGTTTATTAAGCGCAATGGAGAATTTACGGTAAATATCGCTTTGGTGCAGAACGCTGTACCTGTGTTCGGTGTTATTTATGTGCCTGTTAAAAAAGAACTTTATTTCGGGATCGAAGGTGCAGGGGCTTATAAATGTTCCGGTATTGTCAGTCTGGAAGATGACGGCGTGGCATTGGAACAGCTGATTGGGAAGTCGGAACAGATACCTTTGAAGGAGGTGCACGATCATTTGATCGTGGTTGCTTCCCGTTCGCACCTGTCGCCTGAAACTGAATCATATATTGCAGATTTGAAGAAGAAACACGGCAGTGTGGAGTTGATTTCGAGCGGAAGTTCTATTAAAATCTGTCTGGTTGCTGAAGGTAAGGCTGATGTATATCCGCGTTTCGCTCCGACGATGGAGTGGGATACGGCTGCCGGGCATGCGATAGCCCGTGCTGCAGGGATGGAAGTATATCAGGCTGGAGAGGAAGAACCTCTACGATATAATAAGGAGGATTTATTGAATCCGTGGTTTATCGTTGAGCCAAAAAGAGAACACTAAATAATGTTTATATGACATTTGAAATTGTATTTGTACTATTATCCCTATTAGGAATGGTAGCGGCTTTGGTAGCAGATAAGATGCGTCCGGGCATGATACTTTTTTCGGTAGTGGTTTTGTTTCTGTGTGCCGGCATCCTGACTCCTAAAGAGATGCTGGAAGGATTTAGTAATAAAGGGATGATTACCGTTGCTCTGCTGTTTCTGGTGAGTGAGGGGATTCGCCAGTCGGGCACATTGGGACAAGTGATTAAAAAGTTGCTTCCGCAAGGAAAGACGACCGTATTTAAGGCACAGTTGCGTATCTTACCTTCGGTGGCATTTATTTCCGCCTTTCTGAATAATACGCCTGTGGTGGTTATTTTTGCCCCGATTATCAAACATTGGGCTAAGTCGGTGAATCTCCCGGCTACGAAGTTTCTGATTCCTCTTTCTTATGTGACTATTTTGGGAGGTATCTGTACCTTGATCGGTACTTCTACCAATCTGGTGGTGCATGGAATGATATTGGAGGCCGGATTTGAAGGCTTTTCGATGTTCGAACTCGGAAAGGTGGGCATTTTTATCGCTATTGCCGGAATCGTTTATATATTTCTTTTCTCCAAACGTCTTTTGCCGGATGCACGTCCGGATACGGCTGTGCCGGATGAGGAAGTAGAGGAAGGGGAGAAGTTACATCGGGTAGAGGCTGTTTTGGGGGCCCGTTTTCCCGGTATCAATAAGAAACTGAAGGATTTTAATTTCCAGCGTCATTACGGTGCGGAGGTAAAAGAGATTAAAACACGTAACGGACAGCGTTTTGTGTCGAATCTGGAGGATGTGGTGCTTCACGAAGGAGATACATTGGTTGTGATGGCTGATGATACGTTTATCCCGACATGGGGGGAATCTTCTGTATTTGTCTTGTTGACGAACGGGAATGAGCCGGATACTACCGGGAAGAAGAAGCGTTGGTTTGCTTTGCTGTTGCTGGTTCTGATGATTGTCGGCGCAACGGTGGGTGAGCTTCCGGTAACTAAGGAGATGTTTCCGGATATCAAGCTGGATATGTTTTTCTTTGTGTCTATTACTACTATTATTATGGCATGGACGAATCTGTTCCCTGCCCGTAAATATACTAAATATATTTCGTGGGATATTCTGATTACTATTGCTTGTGCTTTTGCCATCAGTAAGGCGATGGTGAACTCCGGTGTGGCGGATAGCGTTGCGAAGTTTATTATCGGGTTGAGCGATGATTATGGCCCGCATGTGTTGCTCGCAATGTTGTTTATCATTACGAATTTGTTTACGGAACTGATAACGAATAATGCAGCTGCTGCCTTGGCTTTCCCGTTGGCATTGTCGATTGCTGCCCAATTGGGAGTCAGTCCTACACCTTTCTTTGTGGTGATCTGTATGGCTGCATCTGCCAGCTTCTCGACACCGATTGGTTATCAGACTAATTTGATTGTGCAAGGTATCGGTAACTATAAGTTTACGGATTTTGTACGTATCGGATTGCCGCTTAATATCATTACTTTCTTAATCTCTATTATTCTGATCCCGTTGATCTGGAACTTTTAATAAATAAATTTGTAAATGGAAGAAAAGAATCATATATATCCGATATTTGACCGCATGATGACGCGGCAGGACAAAGAAGAGCTTTTGGGGCAACACAGTGTGATGATCTGGTTTACCGGATTAAGCGGTTCCGGAAAGAGCACGATTGCCATTGCATTGGAACGTGAACTTCATGAGCGCGGATTGCTTTGCCGTATCTTGGATGGGGATAATATCCGTACTGGAATTAATAATAACCTGGGATTCTCCGAAACGGACCGGGTGGAAAATATCCGTCGCATAGCGGAAGTGTCGAAGTTGTTTCTGGATAGCGGTATCATTACGATTGCTGCATTTATTAGCCCTAATAATGATATTCGCGAAATGGCTGCAAACATTATTGGTAAGGATGATTTTCTGGAGGTTTTCGTTAGTACTCCGCTGGAGGAATGTGAGAAACGTGATGTGAAAGGGTTGTATGCGAAGGCACGGAAAGGGGAAATTCAGAATTTTACAGGAATCTCCGCACCTTTCGAGGTTCCCGAACATCCGGCTTTGTCACTGGATACTTCCAAATTGACTTTGGAGGAGTCGGTGAACCGTTTGTTGGAGCTTGTTTTGCCAAAAGTGAAGTGTATAAAATGAAATAAATATGGAAGAATATAAATTAAGCCACTTGAAGGAGCTCGAAGCCGAGTCTATTCATATTATCCGCGAGGTGGCGGCGGAATTTGAGAATCCGGTGATGCTTTACAGTATCGGAAAGGATTCCTCGGTGATGGTACGCTTGGCTGAAAAAGCGTTTTATCCGGGTAAAGTGCCATTCCCGTTGATGCATATCGATTCGAAATGGAAGTTCAAGGAGATGATTCAGTTTCGTGATGAATATGCGAAGAAGTATGGATGGAATCTGATCGTTGAAAGTAATATGGAGGCTTTTCATGCAGGGGTAGGACCTTTTACGCATGGAAGTAAGGTGCATACGGACTTGATGAAGACACAGGCTTTGCTTCATGCGCTGGATAAGTATAAGTTTGATGCTGCATTTGGTGGTGCACGTCGTGACGAGGAGAAGTCACGTGCGAAGGAACGTATTTTCTCTTTCCGGGATAAGTTTCATCAATGGGACCCGAAAAATCAGCGTCCTGAATTGTGGGATATTTATAATGCCCGCGTGCATAAGGGGGAAAGTATCCGTGTATTCCCGATTAGCAACTGGACTGAGTTGGATATTTGGCAGTATATCCGTTTGGAGAATATTCCGATCGTTCCGCTATATTATGCTAAGGAGCGTCCGGTGATTAATTTGGATGGTAATATTATTATGGCGGATGATGACCGTTTGCCTGAAAAGTACCGTGACCAGATTGAAATGAAGATGGTTCGTTTTCGTACATTGGGCTGCTGGCCTCTGACAGGGGCGGTGGAAAGTGGAGCTGCTACGATTGAAGAGATTGTGGAGGAAATGATGACTACAACGAAGAGTGAACGTACTACCCGTGTGATTGACTTTGACCAGGAGGGTAGCATGGAACAAAAGAAACGTGAAGGATACTTTTAGGAAATTGAGAATTGAGAATTAAAAATTAAAAAATAATAGTGTGTAGTTTTTAATTCTCAATTTTCAATACTCAATTTTTAATTTAAGAAGTAATGGCAGATAATAAATTAGATATAAAAGCTTTTCTGGACAAGGATGAACAGAAAGACTTGTTGAGACTGTTGACTGCGGGTTCGGTAGATGATGGAAAATCAACGTTGATCGGACGCTTGTTGTTTGATAGTAAGAAACTGTACGAGGATCAGTTGGATGCGTTGGAGCGTGATAGCAAACGGGTGGGAAATGCAGGTGAGCATATTGACTATGCGTTATTGCTCGATGGATTGAAGGCTGAACGTGAACAGGGGATTACGATTGATGTTGCTTATCGCTATTTCTCAACGAATGGCCGTAAGTTTATCATCGCGGATACTCCGGGACACGAGCAATATACCCGCAATATGATTACCGGAGGATCTACGGCTAACTTGGCTATTATTCTGGTGGATGCCCGTACCGGAGTGATAACCCAGACTCGTCGCCACACTTTCCTGGTATCTTTGCTGGGAATCAAGCATGTGGTATTGGCTGTCAATAAGATGGACCTGGTGGATTTCTCGGAAGAGCGTTTTAACGAGATTGTGGCTGACTATAAGAAGTTTGTTGCTCCATTAGGTATTCCTGACGTCAACTGCATTCCACTTTCTGCATTGGATGGGGATAATGTGGTGGATAAATCTGAACGTACTCCATGGTACAAGGGGATTTCTTTGCTCGATTTCCTTGAAACGGTTCAGATTGATAATGACCATAATTTTACGGATTTCCGTTTCCCGGTTCAGTATGTGCTTCGTCCGAATCTGGATTTCAGAGGATTCTGTGGTAAAATTGCATCCGGTATCGTTCGCAAGGGGGATACGGTGATGGCACTTCCTTCCGGAAAAACGTCTAAGGTGAAGAGTATCGTGACTTATGACGGGGAATTGGATTACGCTTTCCCACCGCAGTCTGTGACTTTGACTTTGGAGGATGAGATCGACGTGTCGCGCGGCGAAATGTTGGTGCATCCTGATAATCAGCCGACGGTGGATCGTAACTTTGATGCTATGATGGTCTGGATGGATGAAGAACCGATGGATGTAAATAAGTCGTTCTTTATCAAGCAGACTACCAATTTGAGCCGTACGCGAATTGATACGATAAAATATAAGGTGGACGTGAATACCATGGAGCATCTGTCTCTGGAGAATGGTCAGCTGACTAAAGAAACGCTGCCTTTGCAGTTGAATCAGATTGCCCGTGTGGTGCTGACTACGGCTAAGGAATTGTTTTTTGATCCTTATAAGAAGAATAAATCTTGTGGCTCATTTATCCTGATTGACCCGATCACTAATAATACTTCGGCAGTAGGTATGATTATCGACCGTGTGGAAATGAAAGATATGAGTGACACGGAGGGTATTCCGGTATTGGATATGGCAAAACTGGGAATTGCTCCGGAACATTACGAAGCGGTAGAAAAAGCTGTGAAGGAACTGGAACGCCAGGGTCTTGCAGTGCGACTAATAAAATAGATTGTTCAACAATAAATTGAAAACTGAAAATGACAGTATCCTGTCGTCTTTAATTTTTGATTTTTAATTTCTAATTAATAAAGTGGGATTACTCGAATTTAATAAACTTCCGATTAATACATTGGTAGGTGCCGACTGGAAGACATTCAAGGCTATCACCGCCGGTCGTGAAATTGACGCAGCCTACAAAGGTAAATACCGATTGACGAAGGCTGTGTGCCGATTGCTTTCTCCATTGGCGTCATTACAAGACAGGCGTTACGAGAAGTTGCTGGCTGATCAGCCATTGGAGCATGATCCGGTGTTCATTTTGGGACACTGGCGGAGTGGAACTACATTTGTACATAATGTGTTCTCTTGTGACAAGCATTTTGGGTATAACACTACTTATCAGACTGTATTTCCTCATCTGATGATGTGGGGACAGCCTTTCTTCAAAAAGAATATGAGTTGGCTGATGCCGGATAAGCGTCCGACGGATAATATGGAGCTGGCAGTGGATCTTCCCCAAGAGGAGGAGTTTGCTTTGTCGAACATGATGCCTTATACATATTATAATTTCTGGTTTTTGCCGAAATATCAACAGGAATATGCTGATAAATATCTTTTATTTGATGATATAACGGATGCTGAATTGAGAGTGTTTGAAGAGGTGTTTACGAAGTTGATTAAGATCTCTTTGTGGAATACCCATGGTACTCAATTCCTTAGCAAGAATCCTCCGCATACCGGCAGGGTGAAGGAACTGGTGAAAATGTTCCCGAATGCTAAGTTTATCTACCTGATGCGTAATCCGTATACTGTATTCGAATCTACACGCAGTTTCTTTACAAATACGATTCAGCCGCTGAAATTGCAGGATGTCAGCAATGAACAATTAGAGGAAAATATCCTTTCTATTTATGCCAAGCTTTATCATAAGTATGAATCGGATAAGAAATTTATTCCGGAAGGTAACTTGATGGAAGTGAAGTTTGAAGATTTCGAAGCGGATGCGATGGGAATGACGGAGAATATTTATCAGTCTCTTTCTATCCCCGGATTTGCCGAAGCACGTAGTGATATAGAAAAATATGTGGGCGGAAAGAAGGGATATAAGAAGAATAAGTATAAATATGACGACCGTACGATTCGTTTGGTAGAAGAGAACTGGGATTTTGCTTTGAAACAATGGGATTATAATTTATAAGAAGAAAAAGAAAGGAAAAGTATTGATGATTCAGAAAAACGTTCATCGCCTGTTGATGACAGGTTTCGTTGCATTTATTTCTTCCTTGTCTTTGATGGCGCAACATAAAGTTGAAATGCTTCCTTTTGGGGACATGGATCAATGGGTGGACCGTCAGATAAAGGAGTCGAGCATTATTGGTGGAAATACAAAGAATGTATATGCGATAGGGCCGACGACGGTGATTAAGGGAGATCAGGTTTATAAGAATATGGGCGGATCGCCTTGGGGCACTTCAAATGTAATGGCGAAGGTTGCCGGTATAACGAAAACTAATACTTCGGTATTCCCGGAGAAACGGGGGATGGATATTGTGCACGTTTGGATACGCGCATGGAAAGTGTGAAAGTGATGGGATTGGTTAATATCACAGTACTGGCGGCCGGTTCTATTTTCACTGGTTCGGTGCATGAGCCGATTAAGGGTACTAAAAATCCGCAGAAAATGTTGCAGACCGGCATTCCGTTTACAAAGAAACCGGTTGCCCTTCAGTTTGATTACAAAGTGAAGATGTCTGACCGGGAGAATCGTATTCGTGCTACCGGTTTCAGCAAGATTACGGATGTTCCCGGAAAAGATTATCCGGCAGCTATCCTGTTTTTGCAAAAACGCTGGGAGGATGCCAATGGTAATGTGTATGCGAAACGGATAGGGACAATGGTGACTTATTACTATCATTCTACGGATTGGAAAAATAATGCAACCTATGAGATTATGTATGGTGACATAACGAACCGTCCGGAATATAAGTCTCATATGATGCGTCTGCAAGTGACCGAAAACTATACGGTGAACAGCAAAGGTGAAAGTGTGCCTATTCATGAGGTGGCCTGGGGAGATGAAAATGATGTTCCGACTCATATGTGTCTTCAGTTCACGTCCAGTCATGGAGGAGCCTATATTGGTTCTCCGGGAAATACGCTATGGATTGACAATGTGAAACTGGTATATTAATAAGGTATATAGTTGAAGAATGGAAATAGTCAGTGATATAATTTATCATTGACTATTTTTTTTTGTTTTAATTCTTCTATTATAAATGCCTTCAGATGCCTCCTGGTGTTATATGACACTTTTATCGTTCTATAAAAAACTATGGATGAATGAAAATTTACGTGTTTTTTTGTTTGTGTTATATTAAATATCTATATTTGCACTAAATTTAGAAAGAAGGATGATGTTTATTGTCTCTTAGTCAGGTGTAGAGCATTTGGGTTGTGCTTCTATCTTGTAAGACAATTGAAATATATTATTTACTAAAATAAATTGAGATGAAAAAGGGTTTATTGTTTATTTTATTGGCAGCAGTCTCTGTATGTCTGCCTGCACAAGAAAAAAGAAAATGCAGCAAAGAGTTATAGAGTGGAAACGAATCGCTTTGGTGCTAACTGGTTTATTAGTGGTGGCGTTGGCGCACAAATGTATTTTGGCGACAATGATGGTAAAGCTGACTTCGGAAAACGTCTTGCTCCGGCACTTGACATTGCTGTAGGTAAGTGGTTTACTCCGGGTATCGGATTACGTGTTGCTTATAACGGTCTTCAGGCTAAAGGTGCTACTCCTGATGCTAATGGTCCGCTTGTAGACGGAGGACAGTATTCTAATGGCTATTACAAAGAAAAATGGAATGTGATGAACTTCCATGGAGATGTAATGCTGAATCTTTCCAATATGATTTGTGGTTATAGAGAAGATCGTCTGTATTCATTCATTCCTTATGTAGGAGCTGGATTTGTTCATTCAGGAAAAGGTTCGGGTTATGACGAATTGGGTATCAATGCCGGTTTGATCAACCGTTTCCGCCTGTCTTCTGCTTTGGATCTCAACGTTGAATTGCGCGGACTTTTGATGAAAGGCGCATTCGGCAATTCAGGTCCTGAAGGATTGGCCGGTCTGACTGTAGGTGTTACTTACAAGTTTAAGAAACGTGGTTGGGATGCTGTTCCTACTGTACCAATGGTTCCGGAAAGCCAGTTGAACGACATGAGAGACAGAGTGAACGCCCTGAAGGGTGAAAACGAATCTTTGAAACGTGACTTGGTTGAAGCTCGTAACAAGAAACCGGAAGTGATCGTTAAGAAAGAAGCTGGATTCGTTCCACGTCTGGTTGTTGTATTCAATATCGGAAAGAGCAACATCAGCAAGAGAGAATACATGAATATCGAAGCTATGGCTAAGGGTATCAAAGCAACTGATAAAGTATTTACTGTAACAGGATATGCTGATAAGGGTACTGGTTCTGCTGAATACAACATGAAGTTGAGTAAGAAGAGAGCTGAAGCTGTTCGTGACCTGATGGTTAATGAATTTGGTGTTCCTGCTTCTCAATTGAAGGTTGATTACAAGGGTGGCGTAGGCAACATGTTCTATGATGATGCTAAGTTGAGCCGTGTAGCTATTGTTGAAGAATAATATACATTTGAAATAATAGAATAAAAGAGACGTTTCCTTTCATGGGAAGCGTCTTTTTTGTATTTTTGTACCCCATGAGCAGAATAGTAGCAATAGATTATGGAAGAAAGCGTACCGGAATAGCTGTGAGCGATACAATGCAGTTGATCGCAAACGGATTGACAACGGTGCCCACGCATGAACTTCTGAACTTTATCGGTGAATATATAGCTAAAGAACCGGTGGAGCGGATTATTATTGGATTGCCCAAGCAAATGAATAATGAGGTTTCGGAGAATATGAAGAATATAGAGCCTTTTGTTCGTTCGCTGAAAAAACGCTATCCGGACCTTCCGGTCGAATATGTGGACGAACGCTTCACTTCTGTTCTTGCACACCGTACCATGCTGGAGGCCGGCTTGAAGAAAAAGGACCGGCAAAATAAAGCATTGGTGGACGAGATAAGTGCTACTATTATTTTGCAAACATATTTGGAGAGTAAACGTTTTTAGTATAGAACATAAGAATAACTTAATTTTTTAGTAGAGTATAAAAATATGATTTTACCTATTTATGTATATGGTCAACCTGTATTGAGAAAGGTTGCAGAGGACATAACACCGGATTATCCGAATCTGAAAGAGTTGATTGAGAACATGTTCGAAACAATGGTACATGCGGACGGCGTAGGATTGGCTGCTCCACAGATCGGTTTGCCTATTCGCGTGGTCACGATTACATTGGATCCGCTTTCGGAGGAATATCCTGAATTTAAAGACTTCAATAAGGCTTATATCAATCCCCACATATTGGAAGTTGGGGGGAAGAAGTGAATATGGAAGAGGGATGCTTAAGCCTTCCCGGTATTCATGAAACAGTGAAAAGAGGTAATAAAATTCGCGTGAAATATATGGACGAGAATTTTGTGGAGCATGAGGAAGAGGTGGAAGGTTATCTGGCTCGGGTGATGCAACATGAGTTCGATCATTTGGATGGTAAGATGTTCATCGACCATATCTCACCGCTTCGTAAGCAGATGATTAAAGGAAAGCTGAATACGATGTTGAAGGGAAAAGCGCGCAGTTCATATAAGATGAAACAGGTGAAATAAAGATAAAAAACGTTTATATCCCTGTTAAGTAAGCGAAAAGCATTATTTTTGCTTCGTTTACAAGCATAAAATATCAATGGTAAAAAGAATCTTAACAGTTTTATTACTGTTCCCAACGCTGGTGTGTGCTCAAATAAATACGGATCGGGTGATGACTATTGCCCGAAATGCTCTTTATTTTGAGGACTATGTGCTTTCTATTCAGTACTTTAACCAGGTCATTAACGCTAAGCCTTATCTGTATGAACCTTATTTCTTCAGGGCATTGGCCAAACTGAATCTGGAGGATTTTCAGGGTGCTGAAGCGGACTGTGATGCAGCTATCCAACGCAATCCGTTTGTGGTAGGTGCTTATCAGATTCGTGGTTTGGCAAGGATTCGTCAGAGTAAATTTGATGGGGCGATTGAGGATTATAAGAAAGCATTGCATTATGATCCGGAGAATATTACCTTATGGCATAACCTGACATTATCTCATATCCAGAAGAAGGATTATAATTCTGCGAAAGAGGATTTGGAAAGCTTGTTGAAGGTGTCTCCACGCTATACCCGTGCTTATTTGATGAGGGGGGAAGTGTCTTTGCAACAGAAAGATACAATTGCTGCCTTGAATGACTTCAATAAGGCGCTTGAACTGGATAAATATGATCCGGATGCTTGGGCTGCAAGAGCGATTGTTAAATTACAGCAGGCTAAGTATGCGGAAGCAGAAGCGGATTTCAACCGTGCTATTCCGTTGAGTGCTAAGAATGCAGGAAATTATATAAACCGTGCATTGGCACGCTTTCATCAGAATAATTTAAGAGGGGCCATGAGCGATTATGATCTGGCATTGGATATTGACCCGAATAACTTTATCGGTCATTATAACCGCGGATTGTTACGTGCACAGGTAGGAGATGATAACCGGGCTATCGAAGACTTCGACTTTGTCATCAAGATGGAACCGGATAATATGATGGCTGTCTTTAACCGTGGTTTGCTTCGTGCGCAAACGGGTGATTATCGCGGAGCTATACAAGATTACACCACCGTTATCAATCAGTATCCGAACTTCTTGGCCGGATATTATCAGCGTTCGGAAGCTCGCAGAAAGATTGGAGATAAGAAGGGCGCGGAGCAGGACGAGTTTAAGGTCATGAAGGCGCAGATCGACAAGCAGAATGGTGTGACGAATAAAGATGTAGCGCAGAACAAGGATAAGGAAAATGAGGAGGAAGGTGGAGAGAAGACCCGTAAGAAATCCGATAAGAATATGAATAACTATCGTAAGATAGTGATTGCGGATGATTCTGAAGCCGAACAACGCTATACAAGTGATTATCGTGGTCGTGTGCAGGATAAGAACGTAAATATAACGCTGGAACCGATGTTCGCTTTGACTTATTATGAGAAGATGAGTGACGTGAAGCGTTCGGTGAACTTCCACAAATATATTGAAGACATGAACCGTACAGGTATACTTCCGAAACGTCTTCGTATCACAAATATGGAAGCTCCGTTGACGGAAGAACAGGTGAAAGTTCATTTTGCCTTGATTGATACGCATACATCGGCGATTGTGGAAGATGATAAGAATGCTTCGAAACGTTTTGCCCGTGCGATTGATTTTTATCTGGTGCAGGATTTCTCGAGTGCGGTTTCCGATTTGACCCAGACGATCTTGCTGGATGGTGATTTCTTCCCGGCATATTTTATGCGTGCACTGATCCGTTGTAAACAGTTGGAATATCAGAAGGCTGAACAAGCTGTCGAAACAGATGTTGTTCCGGGTGATAATAAGCGTAAAGAGATTACTGCGGTAGATTATGAAGTGGTCAGAAAAGACTTGGATAAGGTGATTAATCTGGCTCCGGACTTTGTATACGCATATTATAATCGTGCTAATGTTTCTGCCATGTTGAAAGATTACCGTGCCGCAATTATCGACTACGATAAGGCGATTGAGCTGAATCCTGATTTTGCGGATGCTTATTTCAACCGTGGACTGACTCATATTTTCTTAGGAAATAATAAGCTGGGTATTTCAGATTTGAGTAAAGCCGGTGAGTTGGGGATTGTTTCCGCTTATAATGTTATCAAACGTTTTACGGATCAATCGGAATAACATTTTTTTGATAAAAAACAGAAAACTCAAAAGATTTAGTTACTTTTGCGTTCAAATTATGAAAATATAACATCATCATATTATGATAAAGATAACATTTCCCGATGGCTCCGTTCGTGAGTATAACGAAGGAGTGAACGGTTTACAGATTGCTGAAAGTATCAGCTCGCGTCTGGCACAGGAAGTGCTGGCATGTGGCGTGAACGGCGAGACTTATGATTTAGGACGTCCTATTAATGAAGATGCTAATTTTGTTCTTTATAAATGGGATGATGAAGAAGGTAAGCATGCATTCTGGCATACAAGTGCACACTTGTTGGCGGAAGCTTTGCAGGAACTTTATCCGGGTATCCAGTTTGGTATCGGACCGGCTATTGAAAACGGATTCTACTATGATGTGGATCCGGGTGAGGCGGTAATAAAAGAAAGTGACCTTCCTGCCATTGAAGCTAAAATGTTGGAACTGGCTGCAAAGAAAGAAGACGTAGTCAGAAAAAGCATCGCAAAAACGGATGCTCTGAAAATGTTTGGTGATCGTGGCGAAACATATAAATGTGAATTGATTTCCGAACTGGAAGACGGACACATTACGACTTATACACAGGGTGCGTTTACTGACCTTTGCCGTGGTCCTCACTTGATGACGACTGCTCCGATCAAGGCTATTAAATTAACTTCTGTGGCTGGTGCTTACTGGCGTGGTCATGAAGACCGTAAGATGTTGACACGTATTTATGGTATCACGTTCCCGAAGAAGAAAATGCTGGATGAGTATCTGGTGTTGTTGGAAGAGGCGAAGAAGCGTGATCATCGTAAGATCGGTAAGGAGATGCAGTTGTTTATGTTCTCCGAAACTGTAGGTAAGGGGCTTCCTATGTGGTTGCCGAAAGGTACTGCATTGCGTTTGCGTCTGCAGGAGTTCTTGCGTCGTATCCAGACACGTTACGATTATCAGGAGGTGATTACTCCGCCAATCGGTAATAAGTTGCTGTATGTGACTTCGGGCCACTATGCAAAATATGGCAAGGATGCCTTCCAACCTATCCATACTCCGGAAGAGGGGGAAGAGTATTTCTTGAAACCAATGAACTGTCCTCACCACTGTGAGATTTACAAGAACTTCCCACGTTCTTATAAAGACCTTCCGTTGCGTATAGCTGAATTTGGTACGGTTTGTCGTTATGAACAAAGTGGAGAGTTACATGGTTTAACTCGTGTTCGTAGTTTTACGCAGGATGATGCGCATATCTTCTGTCGTCCGGAACAGGTGAAAGATGAGTTCCTTCGTGTGATGGATATTATATCTATTGTGTTCCGTTCTATGGATTTCCAGAATTTTGAAGCACAGATATCTTTGCGTGATAAGGTGAACCGTGAAAAGTATATTGGTAGCGATGATAACTGGGAAAAAGCGGAACAGGCTATTATCGAGGCTTGTGCGGAGAAGGGCTTGCCTGCTAAGATTGAGTATGGAGAAGCTGCTTTTTATGGTCCTAAGCTCGACTTTATGGTGAAAGACGCTATTGGTCGTCGTTGGCAGCTGGGTACAATTCAGGTTGACTACAACTTGCCGGAACGCTTTGAACTTGAGTATATGGGCTCTGATAATCAGAAGCACCGTCCGGTGATGATTCACCGCGCTCCGTTCGGATCAATGGAACGTTTTGTTGCCGTATTGATTGAGCACACTGCCGGTAGATTCCCATTGTGGCTGACACCGGAACAGGTAGTTATTCTGCCGATCAGTGAGAAGTTCAATGAATATGCAGAGCAGGTGAAGATGTATCTGAAAATACACGAAATCCGTGCGATTGTAGATGATCGTAACGAGAAGATCGGTCGTAAGATTCGTGATAATGAAATGAAACGCATTCCTTATATGCTGATTGTCGGTGAAAAAGAAGCTGAAAATGGTGAAGTTTCTGTTCGTAGACAAGGCGAAGGTGACAAAGGAACCATGAAATTTGAAGAATTTGCTAAAATTTTGAACGAAGAAGTTCAGAATATGATAAATAAATGGTAACTTTGCAGCCGTTTCAGAATAAAATATTTAGTATAACAATAAAAAGATCAAACCAGGAAGTAAACGTTTTTAATGAAGAATGACACTCTAAAAGGGCAATACAGAATCAATGAACAGATTCGTGCCAAGGAAGTTCGCATAGTAAGCGATGATATTGAACCGAAAGTATATCCAATCTTTCAGGCTCTGAAAATGGCTGAAGAAAAAGAATTGGATTTAGTGGAAATTTCTCCTAATGCTCAACCCCCTGTTTGTCGTATTATTGATTATTCTAAATTTCTTTATCAATTAAAGAAACGTCAGAAGGAACAGAAAGCGAAGCAGGTGAAGGTTAATGTGAAGGAGATTCGTTTTGGTCCCCAGACAGATGACCATGATTACAACTTTAAGTTGAAGCATGCTAAAGGATTCTTGGAAGACGGTGATAAGGTGAAGGCTTATGTATTCTTTAAAGGTCGTTCTATCCTTTTTAAGGAACAAGGTGAAGTATTGTTGCTTCGTTTTGCGAATGATTTGGAAGACTATGCTAAAGTAGATCAGATGCCGATACTGGAAGGTAAGCGTATGACTATACAGCTTTCTCCGAAGAAGAAAGAAGCTCCTAAAAAGCCTGCAACAGCCGGAGCACCGAAACCTGCTGCTCCTGCACAAAAAGCAGAGAAGCCGGAAACGAGCGAAGAATAAGAAAAGGATGCGTAACGCGCAGGTATAGTGCGTTGCCATTATATATTTAATAATTTAAAAACAAGTAAGATGCCAAAGATGAAGACTAACTCCGGTTCTAAAAAAGGTTTACCCTTACCGGAACAGGTAAAATCAAAAGAAAGCACGCTTTTCACAGTCACATTTTGACTAAGAAATCCAAGAAGAGAAAAAGAAATCTGTGCTACTCTACAACTGTTGATACAACAAATGTAAGCCAGGTTAAGGAACTCTTAGCAATGAAGTAATCAAAAGCGTAAAAGTATTATTAAAGTATTAACCGAATGCATTAGCCTGAAGTTCGCTGCGTGAAGTAGCGGCGCTAACATTCAAAAAAAGTAAAACTATGCCAAGATCAGTAAATCATGTTGCTTCAAAAGCAAGAAGAAAGAAAATTTTGAAATTGACCAGAGGTTACTTTGGTGCAAGAAAGAATGTATGGACCGTAGCTAAAAACACTTGGGAAAAGGGTTTGACTTACGCGTTCCGTGACCGTAGAAATAAGAAAAGAAACTTCCGCGCTCTTTGGATACAACGTATCAACGCTGCTGCACGTCTTGAAGGAATGTCTTATTCTAAATTGATGGGCGGTCTGCACAAAGCCGGTATTGAAATAAACCGTAAGGTTTTGGCTGATTTAGCTATGAATCACCCGGAAGCTTTCAAAGCTGTAGTTGCTAAGGCTAAAGCTGCTTAAGCATCAATAGTTTACGAGTTACAAAGTGTCAGTTACTAAGCCAGTAACTGACACTTTTCTTTTGTTAGGCGGATAAAAGGGAGTGAAAAAAATGTTAGTAGGTAAACAAATTCCTTTTTTTTCTTGTTAGTCTCATAGATTCTTATTACATTTGTGATACAAAAATATTAGCCGTATCGACTGGATCGGGAAACTCTTCAAATTAATCTGATGCACCGAGAAAGCTTCGTTCTTCAATGGCGGGCCACATCCTTCGGGACAGCTTTAAGCCGGTGGATTACAAAGAGGGCGAGCGCTCAAATCTTGTTCTATCAGAGTTTCATCACATCGTCGATGCGGCTTTTTTATATACTTTTCTATGATATTTTATTTCTCCGGTACAGGTAATTCTAAGTGGATTGCAAATCAGCTTTCCAAAGAGCAAAAAGAAGAGTTGTTTTTTATTCCCGATGCGCTAAAGAATGGAGCATTGGAGTTTAGTTTGCAGGCAGATGAAAAGATCGGCTTTGTATTTCCTATCTATTCGTGGGGACCTCCTGAAATTGTATTGAACTTTGTTCGACAACTTTCTTTAAAGGGATATAAAGGACAATATTTGTTTTTTGTTTGTTCCTGTGGTGATGATACCGGGCTTACCCAGCAAGTGCTGGCGAAGGCATTGAAGAATAAAGGTTGGGAATGTCACGCTGGTTTTTCGGTGACTATGCCTAATAATTATGTCTTGCTTCCCGGTTTTGACGTGGATAATAAAGAGTTGGAAGAGAAAAAACTAGCGGAGGCTGTTTCGACTGTCAGTAAAATAAATGCTTTGATAAGTAAGAGGGAAGAGATGTTTCTCTGTCATGAAGGGAGTATGCCTTTTATCAAGACGAGGATTATAAATCCGTTGTTTAATCGTTTTCAGATGTCTCCCAAGCATTTTTATGCTACCGATGCTTGTATTGGGTGCAAGCGTTGTGAGAAGATTTGTCCGGTGGAGAATGTTAAAGTTGTGGACGGAAGGCCTGTTTGGGGAATGGATTGCACCTCATGCCTGGCATGTTATCATGTTTGTCCGCAGCATGCGGTGCAATATGGAAAAAGGACGAAAGATAAGGGGCAGTATGTCAACCCCAATCAATCTACTCGTCTTTGATTTTAATACAGCAGTTGGATAAGTCTTCAATGATGGCCAGACTTTCTACTCTGACACCTTGTTCCTCGAGCATTTTACGGCCATTTTGGAAGGCTTTTTCAATAATGAAGCCCATTCCTACCAGATTTGCTCCGGATTGCTTGATGAGGTCAATAATGCCCAATGCGGCATTTCCATATGCGAGAAAGTCATCCACGAAAAGAACATTGTCGTTCGGGGTGAGAAAATCTGCACTGATAACGACTTCATAATCACGGTCTTTGGTGAATGAGTGCACGGTGGTGCTTAGTGCATTCTGGATGGTTTTAGGAGACTTTTTCTTTGCAAATACAACTGGTAAATCCATCAGGTAGCCTGTCATGATAGCAGGGGCGATGCCGCTGGCTTCGATCGTCATAATCTTATTTACGTTTGTGGCTGCAAAACGGCGGACAAACTCAACTCCGATTGATTTCATCAGGACAGGGTCCATTTGATGATTAATAAAACCGTCTACTTTCAGGATACCTCCTTCGTAGCACTTTCCGTCTTGCAGAATTCTTTTTTTAAGTAATTGCATGCTGTATGATATTAATTAAATAATGTGCTAATATTCCATTCCGCATGGTGAACAGCGGTTGGTATATTAGCACATGGAATTTTGAATCGTTATTTGTTGTCTCTTAAGTCTTTCACTCGGACGGCTTTTCCTTCGCTTTGTGGGAGAGAGCCTTTTTTTACCAGTTTAACTTTGGGAGTCACCAATATTTCATCCTTTAATTGGCGGGTTATATCCTTGCGGATCTTCTCCAGTTCAATATAATTGTCAGTGGAAAGGTCGCTTAATTCTACTTCGACGATCATCTCGTCTTGGTTGTTGACCGTTTCCAGTGTAATCAGGTAATTGCTGCCTAATTCGGGGAATTGTACGAGTATCTTTTCTACCTGCATCGGGAAGATATTTACTCCCTTGATAATGAACATATCATCACTGCGTCCCTTGATACGGTCGATACGGATATGCGTGCGGCCGCAGGGGCATTTCCCCGGAAGAATACGGGTTAAGTCGCGGGTGCGATAGCGGATTAACGGCATCATCTCACGGTCGAGAGTTGTAAGCACTAATTCTCCGATTTCTCCTTCCTGAACGGGTTCTCCTGTTTCAGGATCGATAATTTCTACCAGATAACAGTCTTCCCAGAAGTGCATTCCGTTTTGTTCCTGACATTCGAAAGCAACGCCGGGGCCGTTCATTTCTGTCATACCGAAGCTGTTGTATGCTTTTACGCCCAGCATCTTTTCTATTTTCCGGCGTTGTTCGTCGGTGTGAGGTTCGGCACCGATAACCAGCGTTTTCAGTGTGGTTCCTTTGGGATCAAGTCCTTCTTCCTGAAAGACTTCGGCAAGGCGGATGGCATAGCTGGGAATAGCATGTAAAGCGGTAGTCTTAAAGTCGTTGATGAATTTAATCTGTCGTTTACTGTTTCCTGCTGCAGCGGGAACTGTCAGGCAGCCCAGGCGTTCTGCACCGTATTGGAAACCCAGCCCTCCTGTAAACATACCGTATCCGGAGCTGTTTTGGAAGACGTCGGTCTTGCGTATTCCTACTGCGTATAGGCAACGGGCTACCAGGTTGGCCCAGGAGTCGAGATCGTGCTGTGAGTGAACAATAACTGTCGGGTTTCCGGTAGTACCACTGGAAGAGTGAATACGTACACCATCATTGCTCATATCACCTGCTACCAGCCCGAAAGGATAGTGGGCACGCATATCGGCTTTGGTAGTAAAGGGCAATTTGCGGATATCGTCTAATGATTGTATGCTATCTGCTGTGATGCCATGTTTGCTGAAAACTTCTTTGTAATATGGGGAGTTCGCAGCTATATTGATTGTTTTCTTGAGCCGTCGAAGTTGTAATTCCTGCAACTTCTCCCGGCTCATGGTTTCTAGTTCTTCTTCCCAGTATTGTGTACTCATGATAATGTCTGTTATTACATTAGCTTTTCTGCAATTTCCTTGCCGGCGGCCAATGCTTTAAGATTCATTTCTACAATTGCTTCTCCCTTGCGCTGGAAGATTTCCCGAATGCTGTCTTGCACTTTCTCGTAATTGATGCCGAGGAATGGAATCGTTGCTCCCAATAAGACAATGTTGGCAACACGGGCGGAGCCTACTTCTTTGGCTACTTTGTCTACGTTCAACACAATTTTGTGAGGCAGCTTATTGATTTCTGTCATTACTTTGTCTGCTTCCGGATAATTGGGGATATTGACAAACGGAGTTTCGTTAGTCACCAACCAACCGTTAGGGCTAAGATAGGGGAGGTAGCGCAATCCTTCCATGGGTTCCAATGAAATAATAAGGTCGCATTTACCTGATGGGATCAAGTCAGAAGCAATCGGCTGGTCGCTGATACGGAGGTTGGATTGAACATCTCCTCCGCGTTGGCTCATTCCGTGCACTTCTGCTTGTTTCATATATAATCCTTCTTTCAAGGCAGCTTTGCCGATCACTGTAGCAATAGACAGAATTCCCTGTCCACCGACTCCTGATAATATAATGTCTTTCTTCATGGCTTACTTACTTCTTTTTTTGCGTGCTAATGTCTGGATACACTCTCTGCGTGGAATAATGACAGATACACCACGATATTCGATCTCTTCGCGAATGATTTGCTTCATCTCCTCATAGTTTTTCTTCAGCGGAGTAACGACACGGATATGAGCCGGATCTACTCCGATACCTGCACAGATCGCTTCGATACGTCCGGTTCCGGCAGAGTCCTGTCCACCTGTCATGGCAGTAGTTTCATTGTCGGAGATGACGATGGTTACACTGGCATTCTCGTTCACACAATCTAGTAGTCCGGTCATTCCGGAATGAGTGAATGTGGAGTCTCCGATGACAGCTACAGCCGGGAAAAGCCCTCCGTCAGCCGCACCTTTTGCCATCGTGATGGAGGCGCCCATGTCTACACATGAGTTGATTGCGTTGAAAGGAGCATTCGCACCTAGCGTGTAACAGCCGATGTCACTGAATACTTTATGAGATGGGTATTCTTCTTTCAGAACTTCGGTCAATGTGATATACATATCGCGGTGTCCGCAACCTTCGCAAAGTGCAGGCGGACGCATTTCTACAACAGAAGGAATGCCGAATTCAGATTTATTCTCTTTGCCTACGGCGCGGGCTACAGAGTCCGGATTTAATTCTCCATCCTGTGACAGAGTGCCGTCCAAGCGTCCTTTTACTTTAACGCCGATGCCCAGATAACCTTTCAATTGTTTTTCTACAAATGGTTGTCCGTCTTCCAGAACGAGGATTTCGTCACAGGAGTCAATCAATTGATGTAATTGCTTTTTAGGCAATGGGTACTGGCCGATTTTAAGTACCGGATATTCACAACCTTCAGGATAGTTTTCCATCAGATAATTGTAACCTATACCGCAAGCGATAATTCCTAACTTTTTGTTAGGACCATCTGTATATTTATTATAAGGTGATTCTTCCGAGGCTTTGATAAATTCGTCTTGGCGGGCAAGCAATACTTTGTAGCGTTTGCGGGCGTTTCCCGGCAACAAGATGAACTGACGGGGATCTTCGCTGAAAGAGATACCATTCTGTGGTTTTTGTGCTTTGCGTTCTACTCCGGAGCGGGAGTGTGCAAGGCGGGTTACCATACGCATCAAGATCGGTTCGCCCAATTTTTCAGAGAATTCGAAGCCACTGTATACCATATCATACGCTTCCTGCTGATTGCTGGGTTCGTACATGGGGATCAGTGAGAAATCTCCGTAGAAACGGCTGTCTTGTTCGTTCTGCGAAGAGTGCATACTGGGGTCGTCTGCTGCTATCACCATCAATCCGCCTTTCACGCCTGTGACGGCAGAGTTGACAAAACAGTCGGCAGCTACATTCATACCTACGTGCTTCATACAAACTAATGCCCGTTTACCAACGAATGACATACCCAACGCAGCTTCCATCGCTGTTTTTTCATTGGCGCACCAACGGCTGTGTATATTCTGTTCGGTCGTTATTGGGGCCATTTGAATATATTCCGTAATTTCAGTTGAAGGAGTACCAGGATAGGCATAAACACCAGAAAGTCCGGCATCCAGTGCAGCTTGTGCAATGGCTTCATCGCCAAGTAAGAGTTGCTTGCTCATATATATTTCTTTTATTTAGTGTTGATCACAGTTTGTTAATCTATCGGGCAAAGATAGGCTTTTCCGTTCGTTTTATTACAAATTTACTTGAAAATCTTTCTTTCATTCAGGGCTTTCCAGTATTTTCTTGCATTTGCCATGTGGTCGGCATAATTGGATGCAAAGTTGTGAGTTCCGGAAAAATCCTCTTTGGCGCACATGTAGATATAGTTATGTTTGGTATAGTTCAATACGCTGTCTATTCCCTTTTTAGAAGGGATACGGATGGGGCCTGGAGGCAGTCCGATATTTATATAGGTGTTATAGGGGGAGTTGACTTTCAAATTCTCATTGGTGATTCGGCGCAGACCGAAATCCTGCAGTGCAAATTTGATGGTAGGATCTGCCTGCAGAGGCATATCTTGATGTAAACGGTTGATATACAATCCGGCTACCATTGGCTTTTCTTCATTGTTGTTGGTTTCTTCTTCGACGATGGAAGCAAGAGTGCTGACTTCTTCCGGTGTCATGCCGATGGCGGTGGCTTGTGCCAGACGTTCTTTGTTCCAGAAGCGTTCGTGCTCATTCTTCATTCGTTTAAAGAAGTCGTCTACGCTCATGTCCCAATATACCTGATAGGTTTCAGGTATGAAAAGGCTGGGGAGTGTTATGGTTGTGTATCCCATTTGAGC
Organism: Bacteroides sp. BFG-637; assembly: GCF_024793605.1. Taxonomy (NCBI): domain Bacteria; kingdom Pseudomonadati; phylum Bacteroidota; class Bacteroidia; order Bacteroidales; family Bacteroidaceae; genus Bacteroides; species Bacteroides sp. BFG-637. The sequence goes on from NZ_JANUPD010000002.1 coordinate 4,327,486, forward strand.
CTGGAAAGTAGAGTCGAATAACTGGCTGGCGATTTCGGCAGAGTCTATCATGAGTTGTTTCCCAATGCTTCGTGCTAACCGGTCTAATGTCCGGACACTTCCGATAGTAAGGTTGACCGCCTCCTGATAACCTCTGGAAAAGCGGCTATATACATGATAGACATTGTCATTGGGGCGAATGGCATAACGTCCGGTATGGATATTCTGATCGAAATCTTTGTATTTTGCCATCCACCGGAATCCGGCGAACTTATTGACGTGCCCGAATTCTTTTATTTTATGGTAGATAGAATCGGCTGTATCATCCCGGTCTACATAAATATATACAGTTTTAGATGGATGAAATTGAGGAGCAAACAGATAGTAATAAAAGGTGCCTCCGGCAATTGCACAAAGGAGGAATGCTCCGATTAGAATGGATAATAGAATGTTTCTCTTTTTTCTCTTCATCTTTTGAGGTATATTTAAAAAGTTCGCCAAAGATAAAAAGAATTTGGATAGGATTGTTCTCTTTACATGATGAATCACAGGGCGACCGCATCAAAAGTTTGTTTTCTTTTGGTGCGGTTTATGAAGCTGTTTCTTCATCTTGCGTTTCACCTTTCTTGATTTATCCGGATCTTTATAGTATTTCCTTTTTTGTATAGTAACTCCATTAGTTCCATATATTGTGGGAATACTTTCCCACAATATAAAAGAATACTTTCCCATAATATGTGGGACTAATTGAATTACTTGATGATACCGTGTGAAACCGTTAGAATCGCTACGGCATCCTTTTATAATAAGGTGAAGGACTGTTGTAACAGAATACTATTGGCGTATGGAGATAAATTCGTTTCAGCTGAATGAGTTTTGCAAGTTAGTTCGGCCATAAGGAATAATTAGCGTCCGCTTCTATCCTGTTTTCTATTTCGTCGGGCAGGGGGCAAAGAAATCCATATTAGTCAGGCTCTCGATGCTATCCACTGTGACTACATATGAAGATAGAGGTTCTACTGCCTGCTCGTTGTTGAATAAGAAGCCGATGGCCCGTATCGGTTTGACAAAAGGGGATAGGACTACTTTGAAAAACTGTTGAGGTACTACGACTTTATTTTTTCCAATCGTTTTAGGCTGTTTTTCAATAATAGGTCCACATATAATAATAATGGCACTATCTGCTATGGCCCAATTCCGGATTTTATCTTCCAGATTTTTCCACCCTCTTCTGTTTAACTGTGGATGTTGTGGACACATATTGCTGAAATAGAATGATTCCTTCATGGCTTCGGGGCTCCATTTCATATCTGCTGCAGGAGCCATGTGGCCTTTATCATATCCTGAACGGGTGTAGTCGGCATTCGTGGCAATCGGACCTGTCACTAATGGATCGGCAATGAAACGATTGCCTCTTTTTTCTTTTCCTTTGGTTTCTTCCCGGGTTAATTCGTAAGAGACCCAGTTGGGGATCTTTAAATCTTTGTTATATGATACGGTATATCCGCTATGCCGGATGATTTGTTCTTGCCGGGGAGCTAATGATATGGGTGTCTCCAGATCTTTGCCAAGTGGAATTTGAAGGGAAGCATCGGTTTGCAGTTCATTATTTTTCTGGATATTAATCTGTTGGCAATACAAATAGACGCCAAAAAGAATAGGAATGAGCACAATGATGGCGATGATACATCCTAACTTGTTATTGGAATGTGATTTCTTTTTGAATAGCTTTCTGTTTTTACTTTTTTTACTTCGATTCATTGGTTAGCTGCTGATGTCGGGTTCGTTTTATTCTTCTTTTCTCATGCTGAATTCGCAACCGCAATATTGTTGGTTGTAGAAGTTATACTCTTTAATGATGGCAATGCGTCGTTCACTAAGTCCGCCTTTCCGCCAATTCTGCTCCCAGTATGTGACATCCGGGTATGAAGCAGTGGCATATTGTCCGGCTTCATTAATCTGCTCCAGACTTTTCCAACGACTGGAAGCAAGCGTTGTGGTTATTACGGAAAGGCCATGTTCGTGTGCATAACGGGCGGTCTCCAATAAGCGTAGTTTAAAGCAACGCAGGCAGCGTCCTCCTCTTTCGGGTTCCTGCTCCATTCCTGCTATATGACATCGCCAGTTTTCATGATCGTAATCAGCATCTATTATCTCCAATCCCAATGATTGGGCATAGCGTGTACATTCGTTTTTTCTTATCATATACTCTTCCAGCGGATAGATATTAGGATTGCAATAATAGATAACAGGGGTAATGTGATGTTGCATCATACATTCAATAATGGCTGATGAACAAGGAGCGCAACAGGTATGAAGTAAGACCTTATCGGCTCCTCCCGGAACTTCGAGTTGGAATTTCTTTTTCATGCGGTAAAGTTAGTACATATTTACGATACGAGTCAATGGTTTATGTTTTATTCAGAATAGTTTTTTTTGTATATTTGTCCATTCAAGTTTATAACAACTCAATAATGGATGAATTAAATTGCGGGCAAGAAGAGCAATATGCAGGCCCGGAGAAGAAAAAAAGTACCTCGAAAATAGTGAAGAGAACTTTAGTTGTGGCTGCATTGGCTTTGGCGGTATATGTTGTATATTCCGTGGTTTATTTATTTGTCTCGCCTGATCGGAATATTCAGCAGATCTATCTGGTTCCGGAAGATGCGGCATTTATTATTCAGTCATCGGCTCCGATTGAAGATTGGGAGAAGTTTAGTGGAAGCGAGACGTGGCAATGCCTGAAGAAAGCGAAATCTTTTGAGGAGGTGACGCAAAGTGTGGAGAAGCTGGATTCCGTTGTCAAAAGCAATAAGGTATTATTGTCGCTTGTTGGTGAGCGGGATATGCTTATTTCGCTCCATAAGACTCGTCCCACTAATTGGGATTTTCTACTTATCCTGGATATGCAGAAGACATCAAAGATGGACTTATTGAAAGACCAGGTTGAAACCGTATTGGTTATGAGTGGTTTTACTGTGACTAACCGGATGCATAATGGCATTAATATCCTTGAAATGCGCGATCCCGAGACGAGGGATATTTTCTATATTGCTTTTGTCGATAATCATTTGGTCGGTTCTTATACATCCGGACTTGTCGAGTCGGCTATTGATTCTCGTAATAAACCTAAAATCGGGCTTGATCAGTCTTTTATTGAAACAGAGAAGTTGGTTTCCGGTAAGGGGCTTGTCAGGGTCTTTATCAATTATGCGCGTGTACCTCAATTTATGTCTATTTATTTAGGTACAAGAAATGAGTATATCGATCTGTTTAGCAATTCCATGAATTTTGCGGGACTTTATTTAAATATGAATAAGGAAAGGATGGAGGTGAAAGGATATACGTTGAAAAAAGATTCTGCCGATCCTTATGTCACTGCTTTGTTGAATTCGGGAAAACATAAAATGAAAGCGCATGAGATTCTGTCCGGGCGGACAGCTCTTTATACGAATATAGGTTTCAATAGTCCGGTAACTTTTGTAAAGGAATTGGAGAATGCACTGTCGGTTCACAATAAACAGCTGTATGATTCTTATCAAAGTTCCCGGAAAAAGAAGAAGGGCTATTCGGTATATCTTTGGAAGAAAACTTCTTGAGTTGGATGTCAGGAGAGTTTGCTATTACCCAATCCGAACCAGGTTTGTTAGGGCATGATCCCGAACTGATTCTGGCTATCAGGGCTAAAAGTATTAAAGATGCCCGTAAGAACATGGAATTCATTGAAAAGAAGATTAAGCGACGTACTCCGGTTAAGATTAAGACTGCTAATTATAAGGATTTCGAGATTAATTATATCGAGATGAAAGGCTTTTTCCGCTTGTTCTTTGGGAAGCTATTTGATAAATTTGAGAAGCCATACTATACTTATGTTGACGATTATGTCGTTTTTAGTAATAAAGCTGCTTCTTTACTTTCCTTTGTAGAAGATTACGAGCAGAAGAATTTATTGAAAAATAATCCGGGTTTTGAAAATGCACTGTCATATTTAAAATCAAGTTCCTACCATTTTCTTATATACAGATGTGCGCAAGTTTTATTCCCAGTTGAAACCGATGATGAATCCTGCCACATGGAATGAAATACAATCAAACAAAGACGTTTTGTATTCATTCCCTTACTGGACTATGCAGATTATAGGAGAGGATCACTCGGCTTCTTTGCAGTATGTGATGGATTATAGCCCATATCAACCGGAAGAGGTTGCCGTTGCTATTGCTACTGATGAAGATGATAAGGAAATGAACGAAGATGCTGAAACCGAGAAAGAGCAGATGAGCGAACTGAAACGTTTCTATGTCGAAAAGTTTGAAGGGAATGTGTTGCGGGAGTTCTATCCGGAAGGCGCATTGAAGAGTGAAGCGGAAGTAAAAGAAGGGAAACGTCACGGCCGTTACCGTGAATATTATGAAGATGGTACCTTGAAACTTCGTGGAAAGTATGCAAATAATAAACCGAAAGGTACATGGAAATATTATACCGAGGACGGGAAATTTGAGCGCAAAGAAAAGTTTTAGATTACGTCAACAAAAGTTGATTTAAAAAATAAGCTCAAAAAATAATCGGATTCTTTTTGTTTTCTCAAATAAAGCTGTAATTTTGCACGCCGTAAACGAGAGACAAACGCCGCTATAGCTCAGTTGGTAGAGCAACGCATTCGTAACGCGTAGGTCGCCAGTTCAAGTCTGGCTAGCGGCTCTCAAATTAGAACGCTGATTATTAACTAATAATCAGCGTTCTAATTTTTATAAAATATCCAATTTCCTATGAAAGGAAAATTCAGTGTATGTAATAGATGTGAAATATAAAAATGTAATCTATGTTGAGTCGTATTATTGTTTTAGTAGTTGCCGGAGTGGCAGTAGTCTATATCGTTCGCTTTATAGATAACTTTTTCTCCCAGCGTAGAAGATAATCAGCTTTCAAACATTCTGCTGCGTGCTAGCATACAAGCGCCAACAATGCCAGCTTTATCTTTCAATTTGGATGTTATAATGGCTGAATCCTTATTCACCAGATTGAGTGAGTATTTGCGTACGGCTGTTTTTATGGGCTGGGTGATATAATCGCCGGTCAGAGATAAAGTTCCCCCTATAATTACCAGTTCCGGGTTGAAGATGTTGATTAGTCCGGCAATCTGTTTTCCCAGTTTCTGCCCGATTTCTTCTACGATTTCAATGCAAAGCAAGTCTTCTTTATTCACGGCAGCAATTATCTCATCAAGAGTGATCGGATTTTCTTCTGTGGCGACTCGAGTCGATAGTATGGAGCTTTCCCCGTTCTGAATACGTTCCAATAAAATACGGTGCAGTGCTGAACCGGAGGCTTCTGTCTCCAGGCATCCTTTTTTGCCGCAATGGCAGATTATTTCATTATCATAAGCGCTCATGTGTCCAAACTCACCGGAGAAACCGGATTTTCCAGTATAGATCTTCCCGTCAATAATAATTCCGATCCCTACTCCCCAGCTTACATTTACAAAAATGATATCTTTTTCTCCTTTTACACAGCCTTGCATATATTCTCCATAGGTCATGGCACGCGTATCATTGTCAACAGTCACTTTATATCCTAATTTTTCGGATAATACATCTGCTAATGGTCTCTCCTCAAAAATTAAACTGGCTGAAGCTATATCCTGATTCAGGATTTACACGACCCGATACATTTACATTAATATTTAAGATCTTCTCTTTATTAATAGTGAGTTTCTTTATAAAATTGAGAATATGTTTGCATAACTCATTCATCCCTTCAATTGAGTTCTCAAATTTATAAGGTATATTCATTTTCAGTTCCACCATATCGCCTTTAAAATTTATCAGGCCGATATTGACAGCGAATCTTTTAATGTCTACACCTAAAAAGTAACCGGATTCGGGATTAAGTCCATAAAGGTTTGGATGGCGTCCGCCGCTAGTTTCCAATTTTCCATAATCATTAATATATCCGTCATCACACATTTCGCCAATAAATTTGGTGACAGTTGGTACACTTAAATCCAGCTCTTTTGAAAGATCGGGAATTGTAGAACTGCCATTATATATATAATGTGTAATAATTCTCTTTTTGACGAGAGCGCTTTTAGAGCCCTTTTCTATTTCTTTCAAGAATTGTTGGTTCATAACTATGCTTATTTGGTAATTCACACAAAGATAATTAATTTTTTTATTAATTTACGGTTTTAGAACCTTGAAAATTAGAATATCTTGGATGTTATACTATATATATGTTATCTAATGAGTTTATATACAGGATAATATAAGGGTGATCGATTATGGGTATAATAAATGGAATATGATGATTGGTGAATTAATTACCCCTTCTATTAATTAATTATGCTATCAATAATGTTTTTATTAATAAAATATTTTATTATCTATTGTTTATTTAATAAATATAACTATATTTGTGCCGTGATATTATTAATAAAAGTCTGTATCCTTAAATGAATTTAGTATGAGAAACTATTTTTTAGGTTTGTGTCTATTGTTTGCTTTATGTTTCACAGCATGCTCTCGTTCTGATGATTCTGTTGATGTGTTAATTATTGGTGGGGGTGCCAGTGGCGTAACTGCTGGTATTCAGTCTGCTCGAATGGGAGTTGAGACATTGATAGTGGAAGAAACAGAATGGTTGGGGGGAATGCTTACTTCCGCAGGTGTAAGTGCTGTTGATGGAAATTATGATTTGCCGGCTGGTTTGTTTGGTGAGTTTCGCGGACATTTAGCAGATTATTATGGAGGACTTGATTCTTTAAAAACCGGTTGGGTGAGTGGAGTGTTATTTGAACCTTCAGTTGGAAATAAAATTTTCCATGAGATGGTTGGCGTAGAGAAAAACTTAAAAGTATGGCATAATGCTACTCTGGTAAAATTGGAAAGAAAAGATGATTCTTGGATTGCTCAAATTCAGATGAAGGATAATACGATTAAAAAAGTATGCGCTAAGATTTTGATTGATGGTACGGAATTGGGTGATATAGCCAAAATGTGCGGTGTGAAATATGATATCGGCATGGAAAGCCGTCATGATACTAAAGAAGATATTGCCCCGGAAGAGAAAAATAATATAGTTCAGGATATTACATACGTTGCAATCTTGAAAGATTATGGTAAGGATGTGACGATTCCTTGCCCTGAAGGATACAATAAAGATGAATTTGCTTGTGCGTGCGCCAGTCCTGTTTGTGTCACACCTAAAGAACCGGATCGTGTATGGTCTAAGGAAATGATGATAACATATGGGAAGCTTCCTAATAATAAGTATATGATAAATTGGCCGATAGAAGGCAATGATTATTATGTTAACCTGATTGAGATGACTCGTGAGGAACGTGAAGAAGCTTTGAAATATGCCAAGCATTATACAATGTGTTTTGTTTATTTCCTGCAACATGAGTTAGGCTTTAATACATTGGGATTGGCTGATGATGAATATCCTACGGCCGACAAACTGCCATTTATTCCTTATCATAGGGAGTCAAGAAGAATCCATGGATTGGTTCGTTTTAATTTAAATCATGTTTGTGAGCCGTTCAACCAGTCTCAACCACTTTATCGCACTTGCATTGCTGTTGGAAATTATCCAGTAGATCATCATCATACCCGTTATCATGGATATGAAGAATTGCCTAATCTCTATTTTCATCCGGTACCTTCGTATGGATTGCCTTTAGGAACCCTGATTCCAAAAGATGTTGAAGGTTTGATTGTTGCTGAAAAATCAATATCCGTTTCCAATATAATTAATGGTACCACTCGCTTGCAACCTATGGTAATGCAGATTGGACAGGCAGCGGGAGCATTGGCAGCTCTTGCAGTGAAAGAAAATAAGAATATTAGTGAAGTGTCTGTTCGGGAAGTGCAAAATGTAATTTTGGATGCGAAAGGATATTTATTACCTTATTTAGATGTTGCAATGGATCATCCAATGTTTAAATCATTACAGCGTGTAGGTTCTACAGGAATTTTAAAAGGTATAGGTAAAAGTGTTGACTGGGCAAATCAAACGTGGTTTAGAGCAGATACTTTGTTATTGGCAAATGAGTTGGAAGGGCTAAGAGATGTGTATCCCTTTGTTGATAAGCAAAATTTTGAAGGTAATAATACCATATCAATTCAGAAAGCGGTAGAGATGATAGAAGGGATTGCTGAAAAAGAAAGTATTGAGTTGAAGAAGGGTAGGATTGAAGAAATCTGGAGTGAATTTGGCTTGAAAGATTTAGATATGAATCGAAATATTCTACGGGGTGAAATGGCTATTTTGATAGATCAGATATTAGATCCTTTCAATAATAAAAAAATAGATATTACAGGACAGTATATTCAATAGGTAATAAAAATATAAATGTTAACAGCTGTTTTAATTAAACTAATATGAAAACATTAGATCGAAGAAATTTTCTAAAAAAAGCCACATTGGCTGGTGCGTCGGCTTTGGCTGTGCCAACATTGTTTGAATCTTGTACTTCAAAAGCTAATGCTAGTACAATAGTGGCAACCGATGGTCTGGAAAGTAAACTCATTGTTCCTAAAAACAATGGATTAAAAATTACCGGAACTTTTCTGGATGAGATATCGCATGACATTCCACATCAGAACTGGGGTGAGAAAGAATGGGACTTGGATTTTCAGCACATGAAAAATATAGGAATTGATACAGTAATAATGATTCGTTCGGGCTATCGTAAATTTGTAACTTTCCCTTCTCCTTATTTGCTGAAAAAAAGGTTGCTATATGCCTTCTGTTGATTTGGTAGATATGTTTTTGCGTTTAGCTGAAAAGTATGGAATGAAATTCTATTTTGGATTATATGATTCGGGTAAATACTGGGACACAGGAGATATGACCTGGGAAGTAGAAGATAATAAATATGTGATTGATGAGGTTTGGAAAAACTATGGTTCTAAGTATAAAAGTTTTGGTGGATGGTACATCAGTGGTGAAATTAGCCGGGCAACAAAAGGAGCAATTGGTGCTTTTTATGCATTAGGTAAACAATGTAAAGATGTATCCAATGGATTGCCTACTTTTATATCTCCTTGGATCGATGGCAAAAAAGCAATAATGGGAACGACAAAGATGACTAAGGAAGATGCCGTTTCTGTACAACAACACGAAAAAGAGTGGGATGAAATTTTTGATGGAATTCATGAGGTGGTAGACGCATGCGCTTTTCAAGATGGTCATATTGATTATGATGAACTGGATGCCTTCTTTTCTGTCAATAAAAAGTTAGCAGATAAGTATGGTATGCAATGTTGGACAAATGCCGAATCTTTTGACCGTGATATGCCTATTCGTTTTCTACCCATTAAGTTCGATAAACTTCGGATGAAATTGGAAGCGGCAAAACGTGCTGGATATGATAAGGCTATCACCTTCGAATTTTCTCATTTTATGAGTCCGCAATCAGCTTATTTGCAAGCGGGGCATTTATATGACAGATATAAAGAATATTTTGAAATAAAATAAATATGGTGAAGTCTACAATCAATTTTGGTTATCTTATATTCCTTTCTGTCGTGGCAGCATTGGGAGGCTTTTTGTTCGGATATGATACTGCAGTTATATCGGGAACAATTGCCCGGGTAACTCAACTATTTCAATTAGATACATTGCAACAGGGATGGTATGTAGGATGTGCTTTAGTCGGCTCTATTGTGGGTGTTCTTTTTGCGGGAATCTTAAGTGATAAGTTAGGAAGAAAACTTACGATGGTTATTTCAGCCGTATTGTTTTCTACATCAGCCTTAGGATGTGCTCTATGTGCCGATTTTTCTCAGTTAGTGATCTATCGGATTATAGGTGGAGTAGGGATAGGGGTTGTTTCCATCGTTTCTCCTCTTTATATATCTGAAGTATCTGTGGCACAGTATAGAGGGCGTTTGGTATCGCTATATCAATTAGCTGTAACGGTAGGTTTCTTAGGGGCCTATTTGATTAATTATCAATTATTGGCATGGGCAGAGAGTGGAACTCAATTAAGTGTAGACTGGTTGAATAAAGTATTTATTACTGAAGTTTGGAGAGGTATGTTAGGGATGGAAACATTGCCCGCAATCTTATTTTTCATTATCATATTCTTTATTCCGGAAAGCCCTCGTTGGTTAATCGTACGTGGTAAAGATTTAAAAGCTGTGAATATACTGGAAAGAATATACAATTCAATTACAGAAGCGAAAAGTCAATTAAAAGAAACGAAATCTGTACTGACCTCTGAAACAAGATCGGAATGGTCGTTGTTAATGAAGCCTGGAATCTTCAAAGCTGTTATTATCGGTGTTTGTATTGCTATTTTAGGGCAATTTATGGGAGTGAATGCAGTGCTTTATTACGGCCCTTCTATTTTTGAAAATGCAGGACTTTCAGGTGGAGATTCTCTTTTTTACCAAGTTCTGGTAGGACTAGTCAACACCTTGACCACTGTTCTGGCTCTTGTCATCATTGATAAGGTAGGCCGCAAGAAGCTGGTTTATTACGGAGTTTCGGGAATGGTTGTTTCTCTGATTCTCATCGGCCTGTACTTCCTCTTCGGAGATTCCCTGGGGAGTATCCAGCCTCTTCCTGCTTATTTTCTTCCTGTTCTATGTATTCTGTTGTGCCGTGTCTATCTGCGCTGTGGTGTTCGTGCTCCTCTCGGAGATGTATCCCACCAAGGTTCGCGGACTGGCCATGTCGATAGCAGGATTCGCTCTCTGGATCGGAACGTACCTGATCGGACAGTTGACCCCCTGGATGCTCCAGAACCTTACCCCCGCCGGAACATTCTTCCTGTTCGCCCTCATGTGCGTGCCATATATGCTGATTGTCTGGAAACTCGTGCCGGAGACTACCGGGAAGTCACTGGAGGAGATTGAAAGATATTGGACCCGTTCGGAATAAATATAAAACAGACCTTAATAACAATAAACTAACATCTTATAAATATGGATAGTAAGAACAACATTGGTCATTCAGCGGACATTTCTTTCACTGCTGAATTGCCCATACCAATCTATAATGGAAATAATAGTATGGATTTCGAGAAACTGGCAAGTCTGTACAAGAATGAACTTCTGGACAGTGTCCTCCCTTTCTGGCTTGAACACTCCCAAGATCACGAGTATGGTGGTTACTTCACCTGCCTGGACCGTGAAGGAAAAGTGTTCGATACGGATAAGTTCATCTGGCTGCAATGTCGTGAAGTGTGGATGTTCTCCATGCTTTACAATAAAGTGGAAAAACGCAAGGAATGGCTGGATTGTGCCGTTCAAGGTGGTGAATTTCTAAAAAAATACGGACATGATGGTAACTATAACTGGTATTTTTCCCTTGATCGTTCGGGTAGACCATTGGTAGAACCGTATAATATATTCTCGTATACATTCGCCACCATGGCTTTCGGACAGTTGAGCCTTGCAACCGGTAATCAGGAATATGCAGATATTGCCAAGAAAACTTTCGACATTATCCTTTCCAAAGTGGATAATCCGAAAGGCAAATGGAACAAGCTTCATCCGGGTACCCGTAATCTGAAGAACTTTGCCTTGCCAATGATCCTCTGTAACCTGGCACTGGAGATAGAGCATTTATTGGATGAAACGTATCTGCGGGAAACAATGGATACTTGTATTCATGAAGTGATGGAAGTTTTCTATCGTCCCGAACTCGGAGGTATCATTGTTGAAAACGTGGACATTGACGGTAATCTGGTCGATTGTTTTGAAGGCCGTCAGGTGACTCCGGGGCATGCCATTGAAGCTATGTGGTTTATCATGGATCTGGGCAAGCGCCTGAATCGTCCTGAATTGATAGAGAAAGCCAAAGAGACTACTCTCACGATGCTTAATTATGGCTGGGACAAGCAATATGGGGGTATCTACTATTTTATGGATCGTAACAGTTGTCCTCCTCAACAACTGGAATGGGATCAGAAGCTCTGGTGGGTGCATATCGAGACACTTATTTCTTTGCTGAAAGGCTATCAACTGACCGGAGATAAACGGTGTCTGGAATGGTTTGAAAAGGTACATGACTACACTTGGGAGCATTTCAAGGATAAAGAATATCTTGAATGGTATGGCTACTTGAACCGAAGAGGAGAAGTATTGCTACCACTCAAAGGTGGAAAATGGAAGGGATGTTTCCATGTGCCAAGAGGGCTGTATCAGTGCTGGAAAACATTAGAAGAAATAAAAAATATAGTATCCTAATTAGTTCTAAATTTAATATTATGAGAAAAATTCTGTTTTTAATTTTAATGCTAAGTTCTGTCAGTATACAAGCACAGAATTTAATTGTGAAAGGAGTTGTCTCTGATGAATCCGATGTATTGCCAGGAGTAAGTATCTTTGTTGAAGGTACGTCTAAAGGAACAATTTCAGATATTAATGGAAAGTATTCTATTGAAGTAAAGAAAGGAAGTAAATTGGTTTTCTCTTATGTCGGTTATCGGACAGAAGAACTAGTAGCAAATACTCCTGTACTAAATGTAAAGATGAAGACTGATGCTATCCAGCTGGAAGAAGCAATAGTTGTGGGATATGCTAAACAGAAAAAGGCTACATTAACCGGAGCCGTATCTTCTGTTAGTTCTGAAACTATAACAAAAAGAAGCGTAGCATCCTTATCTACTGCTTTACAAGGTGCTATGCCCGGTGTGACTATTCAGCAAACTTCCGGTGAACCTGGTGGTGATGGTGGTTCTATTCGAATTCGCGGTATCGGTTCTATTAATTCAAATACGGATCCGCTGGTTTTAGTTGATGGAATTGAAATGAGTATCGACCAAGTAGACGCCAATACAGTAGAGAGCATTTCTGTTCTGAAAGATGCAGCTTCTGCATCAATTTATGGTTCCCGGGCATCTAACGGTGTTATCCTTATTACAACTAAAAGAGGACAAAAAGGAAAAATAACAACTACGTATAGTGGCTATCTGACAATTCAGCGCCCAACTAATATGCCCGAACCGGTGGCTGCATGGGAGTATTTACAAGCAGAACTAAATGCTTGGGATAATGCAGAAATTACAGTATCCGATGCACAAAGAGCTCAACAACTGCAACAGATAGAAGAACAAAAAACATTACGTCCAGATAATTGGAACAGGTATGATACAGATTGGAAAGACGAAACGATGAAAAGTCATTCAATCATGCATAACCATAATGTAACAATTAGTGGTGGTAGTGACAAACTGACTTTCTTTGGTGCCGGTACTTATTTATACCAGGATGGTTTGATACCTAATGATAATTATAGTCGTACCAACCTTCGTTTAAATGCAGACGCTCAAATACTTCCATGGGCTAAGTTTAGTATTGAAACAGCATTAAGACAAGGTAAAAAAAGTAAATCCGGGTTTGAGTACTCCTAAACAGATTATCAATCAGTCTTTATATATGTTGCCCACTCTTTCTGCTGCCAGAGAGCTGGATGGAAATTGGGGATATGGAAAAAATGGAATGAACCCTACTGCGCAGGCATATGATAGCGGAGAAAAAAATAAGCAAAGGCACGGATGCCGTAGTAAATGGTACGTTAACTCTAACTCCTATTAAGGGATTGGAACTTGTAGGACAATACTCTCGTCGTCAATCCACAAGTAGAGAACGAGCTTTAATAACCCCATATACAACGTCTTTAAAAGGCCAAATTATGGGATCATATCCAACAGATGATTCATTAACAGAGAGTTGGAGTGAAACCGTTAGAAATTATTATCGTGCACAAGCTTCATATGAAAATAAATTCTTTGACCATTATGGAAAAATATTAGTCGGCTTCCAGGCAGAAGATAATCTGAGTACTTCCTTCTCTGGTGGAAAAAGAGGTTTCGATCTAGGACGTTATTATTTAGGTAATGGAGATTCTGCAACTGCAACTTCTTCAGGTGGAGCAAATTCATGGGCTATGATGTCGTGGTATGCTCGTTTGAATTACAACTATAAACAGCGCTATTTACTGGAGGTGAATGGTCGTTACGATGGTTCTTCCCGCTTTACTAGAGATAATCGATGGGGATTTTTTCCTTCGGTATCTGCCGGTTGGGTCATATCTGAAGAAAATTTCATGAAACCTACTCGTAAAGTACTTGACTTTCTAAAAGTACGTGCTTCTTATGGTCTTTTAGGAAATCAAAACATCGGTAATTATCCTTACGCTGCAACCATTGCCACCGGATACGGATACTATTTAGGCGGTGACGAAGCAGACAAAGAATTAGTATCAGGTGTTGCCCAAACAACGTTAGCCAATTCGGATATTAGTTGGGAAAAATCAAAGCAGATAAACTTTGGTATTGATTTTAGTTTGTGGAATGGTTTGTTAAGCGTTACTGCAGATTATTATATCAAAAATATTTACGACATGTTAATGAAGTTTCCATTACCATACTATGTAGGAATGAGTCCGGCGTATACCAATGCAGGAGATATGTCCAACAAGGGTTGGGAAGTAAGTGTCAGTCACAAAAATAAATTAAATGACTTCACGTATGGAGTAACATTTACTTTAAGTGATAACCGAAACAAAATTACCAATCTAAACGGACTTAATTCTCAAGATAAAACAATGGTAGAGGGTTATCCTAATAAAGGCATTTGGGGATATGTGACTGACGGATATTATAAGGACTGGGATGATGTCAATAACTCTCCTAAATTAGGGGATGCACGCCCGGGATTTGTTAAGTATGTTAAAGTTTATCAAGGGGAAGATTCCGATCCTATGACAATTGATACTCGGGATATGGTTTATCTTGGTGACCCATTCCCACACTTTGAATATGGCGTAACATTAAATGCTGGTTGGAAAAATTTTGATTTTACAGCATTTTTCCAAGGAGTAGGACAACGTGTAAATTACATGAGCGGAGTTGGTCTTAAACCTTTTGCTAATGGTTCAAATCTTTTCAGACATCAAATGGATTCATGGACTCCGGACAATCAAGATGCAGCATACCCGATTTTGGTTCCTGAAGCCAATGCAGGTCCTAACTATCAAAAATCTGATAAATGGGTACGAGACGCTTCTTACTGTCGTTTGAAGAATGTTGTTTTAGGTTATACTTTGCCTAATTCATGGACTAAAAAATTAAATATTGGTAGCTTGAGAGTGTATGCTAGTGGACAGAATCTATTTACTATTAGTAATTTCTATAAGGGATATGACCCGGAGGTTGCATATAGCGGCTCTGTTGGTGGGGAATTCTACCCCATTATGCAAACATTTACGTTTGGTATTGATTTAAAATTTTAAATAATCAGATATTATGAAAAAAGCAATCAAATATATATTTAATAACAAGGTTCTGGCAAGTGGAGCTTTGATATTATCATTAGGGATAGCGGGCTGTAGTGACTATTTAGACAAAGAGCCTATGAGTGAATACTTATCATCCAACTTTTACAATAACGATGGTGCAATAGCACAAGGTGCTAATGGGTGTTACCAACGTCTACTGATGGACCATAGTAATACTAGTAGTATACCTTATTGTATATTATGGGATATGTATACTCCTTATGGTATCGAACGCGCAGACAATAGTTCTATTGGCGTTGGCAATATTGAGTTACGGACGAATTTCACAGTAGAACAAACGTGGTCTATTCTATACACTTCTGTAGCAAGATGTAATTCTGTGTTAGATGGAGCTAAACCTTTTATAATGAATTAAGTGATAAGGCCAAAACCTACCTTGCAGAAATTCAGGTTTTAAGATCTCATTATTATATTCAACTAGTTTCTTTATGGGGTGATATTCCATATTTTACATCTGCAGTCACAGAGGAACAAACAAAACAAGTCTCTCGTACACCTTGGAAAGAAGTTGTAGATGATATATTAAAAACATTGGACGAAGCTGCTGATATTTTACCTTGGACAGCGGCCAATTATGGACGCGTCGATAAATCGGTAGCATTAGGACTGAAAGCCAGATTGGCTTTATATGCCGGTTCATGGTGTAAATTTGGTTTTGGTATGGACGGTGAAAAAGATCAGGCTAAAGCTACAGAATACTTTAAGATTGCAGCAGCAGCTTCTAAAAAAGTTATAGATGAAAGTGGACGCGATCTGGCTACTACTTATGCAGATCTGTTTACGCGGATAGGGCAACTAAAAGAAGACGTAAAAAAAGAAACAATGTTGTTTATGATGTTTTCCAACCAAATTCATTCATTTACCCAATACATGTCTCTAGGCGAACAAGTTCGCATGATTGGACAAAGTGGGCGTTTTCCTACTCAACAGTTAGTAGATACCTATGAAATGAAAAATGGTAAACGTATTGATGAAACAGGTTCTGGATATAACCCCAAGAAACCATTTGAAAGTCGTGATCCCCGTTTAAAAGAAACAGTTTACACTCATCATGACGTTATCATCGGTAATACTGGTGGAGATAATAAAATGAAATTCTTGATGGAAGTTTATAATCCTCAAACTACTTCTTGGGATAAAGACGGTAATGAAAAGTTGGTTGCCAACTTAGATTATGCGGGTGCTGTTGCTCAATATGGATATGTAAGTAGTGGTGTGGGATTTGCCTGGAAGAAATATAACCATTTTGATGATGAGGCAAACGCTAATCCGAGCTATAATATCCTGATTATGCGATTTGCAGAGATTCTTTTGACGTATGCCGAAGCAAAAATAGAACTTAATGAATTAGATGCAACGGTAGTAAATGCAATTGATCGCGTCAGAGCTCGTGTAGGTATGCCTGGCATCTTAAGTGTTGATCCGACACGTGAGAATGATCAACTAAAAATGCGTCAAATTGTACGTCGTGAACGTAAAGTGGAATTAGCCAAAGAGGCATTAATGTTATTTGATATGCGTCGTTGGAGAACAGGTGATATTCAGAATGCTGAACCCACTTATGGTTATCCGAAAGCAACAGGTGTAGATCCGGCTACAGGCAAATATCCTGATGGATATGAGCAGGCTACTCCGGATATGGTTCCTTCTTATGGCTCTTCAGGATCGGACAGAGATATCAATGATATTGCTAGTTATGCTGCATTTGGTGATAAATTAAGATCTCGTGATAAAGGTCGTAGTTGGAATAATAGGCACTACTTATGGCCTATTCCACAAACAGAGCGAAATAAATGTCCTTGGTTAGAACAAAATAAAGGATATGGTGAGTAACATATAATGTGTTTATTATGAATAGATTAATTATTATATTATCATTACTGTTAGTGCCGGTTTTTATATCGGCACAGACTGTAGTGACAATTGAAGCTGCCAGTCCGGATCCTACATTAACTGTGCGTGGTCTTGAAAAGCAGATAGACTTATTCAATAATTCTGCCTGGGAAAAGCAAGAAAAAGGAATTGTCTTATTATCTACGGAATATAAAAAAGCTATAAAATCGACTCAAAGCACATATACAGCCGTAGTGATAAATGGAGATATGAAAGTGATTAAAGTCCTGAATGGTGTAATCTCTAAAGATGCTCAACCAGCATTTAGTGCTCCTTTGGATATAACATTGGGACAGGCAGAGTTTGCATTAATTGGTTATGATACTGATTATCTAAAGGATGGTTACCGTAAATTTCTTGCCGAGAACTTCCATGTAGGAGATGTTGTAAAGCTGCGGATTGATGGTGAAGTACACTCATTGGATAAAGTGATTGCTTTTTCCAAAGGAAGTATTCCGCCTCAAATAGAGTTGGATAATGATTTCTTATTTACCGTTGTAGGAAGTAAAACTACATTAAGCGGCTGTATTGCTAATTATGATAAAAAAGCCAATTATCAGTTGTTTATAGAAAACCGAACAGAAACAAAACCAGTAGCTGTTACAACAAAGGGGCTATTTCGTAATCAGTTAACTCTGAATGATGGTACTAATTTCTTCAATTGGATATTGAAAAAAGAAGGGAAAGAAATTACTCGTAAGTCTGTTGCCATATTCTCCAAAGTTCCAAATCAACAACAGAGTGAATTGGTTATGTGGGTGGAGCAGTTTCCTAATGCAAAGGTATTGACTAATAGAGAAGCTGTAGCCACTATGGTTAATAACGTAAAGAAAGCAGGGTTCACTTCCATTGGATTAGATGTAAAAGGACCAGAAGGATATGTTTCTTACCGCAAAAACGATCTTTCAAAAACTCCTTATCTAACTGCAACCAAAAATCCGAATAAACAAGTGAAGGATGATGGATTTGATTTGCTGGAAGTTGTACTCCAGGAAGCACATAAGATTGGACTCAAAGTCTATACTAGTTTTAATTTCTTCACAGAAGGGAATATTACTGTAAATGATTACGCTATTCTTCATGAACATAAAGATTGGGAGGAAATAGTGCAACGCCCCGAAGACAAAGGTAAACTGTTGAAAATCACAGAAAGTACAAGAGGGAAAGAAGCTGCTAAAGGTAAACTATTAGCTTTAGCTTTTGTAAATCCTTCTAATAAAGAAGTGCAGGACTTTCAATTGTTGCGCGTGGAAGAAGTTCTAAAAATTATGATATAGATGGTATCGTATTAGATCGCTGTCGTTATGATAATTTATATGCCGACTTTAGTCATGTGACTCGAAACGCATTTGAAGAATACCTAGAGAAAGAAGGCAAAATTTTAGAGAACTTTCCCGCTGACGCTTTCAAAATAGACAAAGAAGGCACATTAGTAAAAGGTCAATTCTTTAAAGAATGGATTACTTTCCGCTCTCAAACTATTTGTGACTTTACCGGACGTATTCGCTCATTAGTAGATAAGTATAAGACTGAAAAGAATCCGAATTTAAAAATGGCAGCTTATGTAGGGTCCTGGTATGAAGTATATTATCAAAATGGAGTAAACTGGGCTAGTAATCAATTTAAATATGATGATCGATTATCATTTCCAGATAGTGAAATCTACGGAGAAAATTACAATAAAACAAGTTACTTAAACAATCTTGACTTTCTGATGATCGGAACTTATTATAAAACGCCTAAAGAAGTCAATCGATACATTACTCTAGGGAATATCCTTACATGTGGACAAATTCCATTGTTGGGTTCAATGAGTTTGCCTGATTTAAGTGTTTCCGATCAGGGAAAAGTGTTTGGGGCTTCACTAAAGAATTCATCAGGTCTAATGATTTTCGATAATTGTTATGTTGATTGGAATACTTTTTTTCGAACAAATGAAAATAGCTTTTTCCATTAAGAAAAAATAATGAACATATAATACTCGTGAAAGATGAAAAAACTAATAAACTTAATATTCAGTATGATGTGTATTACTACACTCTTTACTGTAACTTTTAGCTCTTGTTCAGATGATGATGAAAACAGAGCTTATGAATCTGTGCAAATAGTAGGAGTCAAAGTGAATAATGAATTATACACACCTTCTTCTGTCAGTGCAGCAGAGACGACTGTATTGATTCCCGCCGGAGTCGATTTATCTAAAGCTAAATTACAATTATTGGTTATAAATGGTACTGCCAATTTTGTAAACGATCAAGAGTATGATGCTCGTAAGCCTCTTGATTTGACATTAAATGGATTTGATGGAACCACTGTGCAGACAAAATTGCGTATCCAGTCTCCTCCTAAATTAGTGTCTTTTATAATAGAAGGAATGACTGTCCCTAATAGTGATATTCATACAGGTGAAGAATCGTTGATTGTCCAAGTTCCGGAAGAAACTGACCTTACGGCACTAAAGGTTACCATGGAATATATCAATGGGACAATTATGGACTTTCAGAATGGTGTTACATTAGATTATACCAATCCGAGAAGTTTTAAAATAAAGGGCATAGATGAAGAAACAATTTACACTTATGAGTTTATTATCACTACGGAAAAAGTAGGTCCTGCATCTATAAAAGCAATGACTATCAATGGTATTGAAACTGATTATGTGCTTACAGATGATAAGAATGTCGCAGTTCCATATATTCCGGCGTTGATGGATTTCACATCTGTAAATGTAGAACTAACTGCTGGATTCGGCAATAAAATAGATGAATCTTTCACTGGACAAGGATTAAATTTGATGAATGGTAACAATAAGGTTTCAATCAAAGGAAGCAATGGTGTGACGACAGAGTTCACAATTGACATACCTCAAATTTCTGCAGAACCTGTATTCAAAAAAGACTATACAGAACTAGCCGGATTTGGATCTGACAACCTAATTAGTGTAGGAATTAGTGATCCATATATTATTGCAGGCAACCATTCTTCAACTAAGAAAACCCCAGCATATTTTGATTATACAGGCAATAAGATCGAGAATTTGAATGAAACAGGGTTAAGTATTGCAGGACATGGTATACGTTTAATGGCTACAGATGACAAGGGCAATATTCTTGGAACCTCATTAGCTTTATCTGGAGACAAACCTGTATTATATCGTTGGAGTAATGTAACAGCAGAAGCTAAAGAATTTATTTCATATGATAAATCAGCGCTGGGTGAATCTGCGACTCCTCGTTTAGCTGGTATTGGCATCATGGGTGATTTAGATGGTGATGCCACAATAGTTGCTACTAAAGCACAGTCAGTAGATGTATATGTTTGGAAAGTCACAAATGGAGTCGTGAATCCTACTCCTCAAAAATATGCATTCCCTGTTGCTACTCCAAGTTACTATTGGAGCGTGGTTCCGATGCCTATAGGTATGAGCGGATATATGGGATTCTTTAGTACAAGTGCAACTAATGGACTTATTTGGATGAACAGTACTATGGGAGAAGTTTCCAGAAGTTCCGGAGTTAGAACCAGTGGTGGAGATGTAATAACAATTAATGGCCGTG
This sequence comes from Bacteroides sp. BFG-637, assembly GCF_024793605.1. Lineage (NCBI taxonomy): Bacteria > Pseudomonadati > Bacteroidota > Bacteroidia > Bacteroidales > Bacteroidaceae > Bacteroides > Bacteroides sp. BFG-637. Next base: position 4,348,227 of record NZ_JANUPD010000002.1, read on the forward strand.
TGTATGTAGCATATACAGCATATTCGGGAGATCAAAAAGGTGTTATGCGTATCTGTGATATAACTGATGGTAAATATAATCAAATATTCAATTATACAATGGAAGCATCGGGGGCTAATGGTAATAGTACAGCTTCTGCTTGTTTAATGGTGAAAAACAATGAATTATATGCAGTATTTGGCTGTACTGGTTCCGGCTTATACTTCTACCGTATAGCGTGTAGATAATAATTAATAAACAGGACCATATCTAATTGATATGGTCCTATTTAATCTCTTTATTAATATGAAACAGAATTATAATTATATATTTTTTTCTTACTTGTCTCATTATAGGAGGTACATCTTGTTCTCATAAATACAGAACATCCTCTCCCAAGTCAGTAGAAGCATTCTTTAAGAATGAAGTGAAACCGGAAAAATTCATAGAATGTTTTCCCGGAGCCTATTATCGTAAGGTAAACTCCAGCAAGGATGTTTGGTTGGGAGTTGGGGGCACCGTTACACTCCCCCAATTATCATTCGATCAAACTAGAAAAAACACTAAGAAACCGGGCCAGTTTCTTGATAATCCATCTGTATATTTAGGAGGAAACATGGGAGATCAGGAGACCGACTTCGGGTTAGCTTGGGAGGTTATCCGTGAAAAAGATGGTAAACTATCTAAAGAAAGGAAAGCTTTTCGTCCGTTTATGAGACGCAGTGAACATATTAACGGACAAGAGCCGAATTATGCACAAGCACCACCGGAAGATAAATATTATTGGTATCCAGGCGAGAAAGTTACAATGTATTTTCAAGTACTAGAACCCCATAAAGTACATTTTGTAATAGAAGGAGCTGGGAAACGTTTTGAATGTGACTATGATTGTGAAGGTTATATTCCGGGCGAATTGGGTACCTTTAAACGGGTAAATGCCATTGATCAGGTTGCGAATGAAGGTAAACCGGCGCAAGCTACAAAAACAAAGGTGCTGAATAGTCGGTGGGATGAGAGTTATTATTTTAGAAAAAATAAAGATGAAATAGTGAAAGTGCCGATTCATGAAGGACGTTTCACAGATATGCGTTGCCCGGACACTCATTTCTTTGAAATAATATCAACTGACGAAGATCGAAAAAAGGAGCAGAAACTATTAGTATTAATGGAAATGGATACTAATCCTCAAAAGAATATTATTGATTAACAAAAATGATGTAAGATGAAAAAATATTTATTCTATTCATTATTCGTGATTTTAGCTATGGGCTTTTACAACTGTTCCAGTAGCGACGATGGGGAACCGGAATCAGAACCAGAACCCACAGATCCAATTAACACTTACTTTAAAGACGAGGTAAAGCCACAAGCGAGTGTTGCTTGCTTTGCCGGTGCCTATTATCATAAAGCCGTAACAAGTAAAGATTTATGGCTAGGCATCGGAGGAACTATAAAGTTACCTACAGCTACTTTTGACGAAGATCGTAAGAATCCTAGTAAACCAGGACAATACCTTGATAATCCTTCTATATATTTAGGAGGAAATATGGGTGGACAGGAGACTGATATAGGTTTGACTTGGGAAGTTATAAAAGATGAACAAGGCAATATCAGCGCTGAAAGAAAAGCATTCCGCCCGTTCATGAGACGCACAAGTCATTCAAGTGGACAGGCATCTAACTATTCAAATGCTCCTGCGCAGAAAGAATATTATTGGTATCCGGGTGAGGAAGTTACAATTTCTATTCAGATCATAAGAAGTGGAGTTCTCAAATTTATTGTGGACGGTAATGGTAAGCATTATGAGTCAGAATATGAATGTGCTGGATACAAACAAGGAACTCGTGGAGAATTTAAACGTGTAAATGCTATTGACCAGGTATCTAATGAAGGAAAACCGACACAAGCTACGAATACAAAAGTTGAAGGTGCTCAATGGAAGGGAAGTTTTTTATTCAGGATGTATGACGGTAAAATAGTAAAAACTCCACTTCATACAGGAAGATATACTGATATGCGTTGTCCGGATGCTATGTATTTCGATATTAATTCAACGGAAGCAGAACAGAAGATTGGTGCGGAATCTGTAGAGATTAATGGTGCAGGATATTAACAAATAGATATATTTCAAATAATAAGTCATGAATAAACGAGCCTTCTCTCTTGATGCATTAAGAGGATATGCCATTATTACTATGGTTTTATCGGGTACCATTGCTTCAGGAGTATTACCAGGATGGATGTACCATGCACAAGTGGGTCCCCGCTCTAATTTTGCATTTGCCCCATCATTTTATGGAATAACATGGGTTGATTTAGTTTTCCCATTCTTTTTATTTGCAATGGGAGCAGCTTTCCCTTTTTCTATTGGTAATAAGCTGGAAAAAGGAGAATCTAAATTAAAAATAGCGTGGGATTGTATATTACGTGGATTCCGGTTAACTTTCTTTGCTATTTTTATCCAGCATATGTATCCTTGGGTAACATCTTCTCCTCAAGATGTGCGGTCGTGGTTGTTGGCCCTATCGGCATTTGTTCTTATGTTTCCCATGTTTATGAGAATTCCGGTTAAAATGTCTCAGATGGTTGCGTGGAGGGATACAACTATCTGCTTATATGTTAGGCGTTTTCATGTTACTTACTGTAAGTTATGCTAATGGCAGAGAATTTAGCCTGTCATATAGTAATATTATTATTCTAGTTCTGGCAAATATGTCTATTTTCGGTTCTTTGGCATACTTGTTTACGGCAAATAATAAATGGGCCAGAATAGCTATTCTCCCATTTATTATGGCTGTTTTTCTAGGAAGTAAAACTGACGGATCTTGGGTGAAGGACCTGATGAACTATTCTCCGATTCCCTGGATGTATAGTTTTTATTATTTGAAATACTTGTTCATTATTATTCCCGGAAGTATTGCCGGTGAATACTTAAAGGAATGGCTACAAAATAGAACAGAGGCTGCTTCATCTTTAGAAGAGAAAAGGAAAATCCCCTTAATTCTATTGTTAACTACTGGGGTTATTATCTTTAACCTTTATGGTCTGTATACACGTCAGTTATTATTAAACTTGTGTGGTACAGTTATTATTTTAGCCTGCATTTATTGGCTTCTGAAAACAAGAAGTAACAACATGGATTATTGGAGAAAACTATTTGTTGCGGGAGCTTATTTACTTATGCTAGGCTTATTCTTTGAAGCTTATGAAGGCGGAATCCGTAAGGATGATTCAACCTACAGTTACTATTTTGTTACTGCCGGTCTTGCTTTTATGGCGATGATTGCTTTTTCAATTCTATGTGATATCTATAAATATCGGCGACTGACACGTCCATTGGAAATGGCAGGACAAAACCCTATGATTGCCTATGTAGCTACTAATTTGGTAGTAATGCCTATGTTAAATCTGATAGGAGTAGCATCATATTTAACCTATCTTCAGCAAAATGCCTGGCTCGGTTTCTTACGAGGAGTTATTATCACTGCATTGGCGACATTAATAGCTATAATTTTCACAAAACTTAAATGGTTCTGGAGAACATAATCGAGATATGAAACTACTAACAAAGAAAATAACGTATATCATCTTAATTCTGTGTGTCTATTGCTCTTATGGTGAAGCTAAAATTCAGCTCCCCTCCATTTTAGGTAACGGGATGGTGCTCCAACAAAAGTCAGAAGTAAGGCTGTGGGGGAAAGCTACACCTAATAAGAAAGTTGCCATATATACCTCATGGAACGCACAACAGCAGGAAGTGAATAGTAATAAAAAGGGAGATTGGATGGTAACCGTCACAACTCCGGAAGCTGGAGGTCCGTACACTATTCGTATTTCAGACGGTGAAGAGCTGTTATTAGATGATATTTTGATTGGAGAAGTCTGGCTGTGCTCCGGCCAATCGAATATGGAAATGCCCGTGAAAGGTTTTCGGGGGCAACCTGCTGCAGAATCACAGAATACGATAGTAAATGCAAATCCTAATCGTTCATTGCGATTGTTTACAGTGCAACGTGCATACAGTAGTATTCCGGAAGAGGATGTAACAGGGCAATGGGAAAAAAACACTCCAAAGTCTGTTTCTACTTTTAGTGCCGTAGCTTATTATTATGGCGATCAATTACAGAAAGTTTTAGGAATACCGGTAGGGTTGATTCATGCCTCCTGGAGCGGGTCTTCAATTGAGCCATGGATTAGTAAAGAAAATCTCCTGCAATTTCCCGAAGTTGATCTGACTCCGGCAGAGAATCCACAATTGAAATATGCTAACGGTACTCCTACCGTATTATACAATGCCATGATTAAACCGCTGGAGAATTATAATATTAAAGGAATGATATGGTATCAAGGAGAGTCTAATTCTGCACGACCGGAACAATATCAGCGTTTGTTTGCTGTGTGGGCCAAGCAAAACAGAGCATTGTTCCGTTCGAAAGACTTGCCTATCTATTATACAGAAATAGCACCTGTTGCTTCACCTGTAGACCGACCGTTTCAGAGGGCCATCTTCCGAGAAGTGCAATTGGAAAGTATGCATGAAGTTTCTAATACAGGTATGGCATTCACAAACGATCTTGGTTCGGAGAAATTCATTCATGCGCCCAAAAAACGAGAAATCGGACAACGCTTAGCATATTGGGCATTAGCTAAAACATATCAATTAGAGGGATTTGAATATAGTGGTCCTATCCATCGTTCATATATGAAGAACGGAAAGATAATTGAAATTCTCTTTGATCATGCAGATGATGGACTAAACCCGGAAAATGAGCCTTTAGTAGGGTTTGAGATTGCAAGTGAAGATAGTATATTTTATCCTGCCAATGCCGAAATCATAAATGGAACCTCTCGTGTAAAAGTATGGAGTGACAAAGTGGCTCAACCGGTTTATGTACGTTATGCTTTCCGTAATTTTCTGCGTGGAAATCTGGTAAACAATGCCGGATTACCAGCAGCTCCTTTTCGGATGGACTTGCGAAAAATGGATTTTCAGAATCCTGAAAAGTTAGGATGGACCCGTGTCACTACTTTTGGGAAGTTACCCGAATACATCAGTGTTTATCACTCTCCGGACTGGATTGAAAGTACACGAACAAATGCTTATATAGCAGTTATAGATACCAAAAAAGGAGGGAGTTTGGATGTTGGAGGTGCAGATAGTGGGGTAAAAACTCCGACAGAATTCTACCAGTCAGAAAAAAGAAAACCATCTATTGTATTAAATGGAGGATATTTTGCTAATGGAAAGACTGTTAGTCTTATATGCAAAAATGGAAAAATCTTATCTGACAACATATCTGTAGTGAATCGCTTATTGGAAGGTAAAAAGACTGCATATTACCCTACCCGTTCAGTTTTCAGTCTTTATACAGATGGGACATATCATGTTGACTGGATATATAAATCGGCTCAACAAACCTATGCGTATGATATGCCGGCCTTAAACAGCTCCACACGTCTTCCGTTACCTGTGCCATCAAAAGGCTTTCCAAAAGGGGCAAAAGTCTGGACCGCCGAAATGGGAATTGGTGCAGGTCCTATATTAATCAAGGATGGAACGATTCGTAATAGTTGGGTAGAAGAACTATTAGACGTTGCAAGTGGTATAAATCCACAGACTTGTCAGCCTCGTTCTGCAGTAGGAATTACGCAAGACGGGAAATTGATTTTATTTGTTTGTGAAGGACGCGAACAAACACCGGATATTTCAGGTATGACTCTAGCCCAACTTGCTCGGTTAATGAAATCATTCGGGTGTGTAGATGCACTTAATTTAGACGGAGGAGGTTCGAGCTGTATGTTGATTAATGGTAAAGAGACTATAAAACCATGTAATAAATATCATCAACAACGACCGGTTGCTACTGTGTTATTTGCAAGATAGTATAATCTAAAAACTATAATAGGATAAGGATAGTTAAGTTATCAATTAATCATTTTTTATTCATGAGTAAAAAGTTAACGTTTTGTATATGTCTTTCGATTTTATTTATTAGTCTACAAAGTATAGCAAAAACAACAGAGCAAGGGATTCGGGGAGTCTGGGTTCCTGCTCCCCGTTTCACCCCTGTATTACATTCCTATCAGGGAGTGAAAGATTTTGTAAAGACATTGGATGAGTTGAATATGAATTCTATATTTCTTGTATCTTATGCGGAAACTAAAACGATATATAGAAGTGACGTGTTGATGCATTATTCTACTTATAAAACACAAGAAGAAAGTTATTTACTAAGTAGATATTCAAAGCAATATCAAAGTCCAACCAATGATCCGGTACGTGATTTGATTGATGAAGCTCATAAACACGATATAAAAGTGTTTTTCTGGTTTGAGTATGGCTTTATGGGAGAAGGACGTCCGATATCACTTAATAATCCTTTGTTAGCAAAGAACCCCCACTGGCTAGGAATAGACAATCAACAACAACCTGCCAATTATAATCAACATGATTACTATTTTAATGCCTATAATCCTGCCGTGCAGAATTTCTTAATAGAACTTATAGAAGAAGCATTGATGCTTTATCCTGATTTAGATGGTATTCAAGGGGATGATCGCTTTCCTGCTATGCCTCGGAATTCCGGATATGATACCTATACAGTTTCTCTTTATCAATCACAACATCAAGGGAATAATCCTCCTGTAGATTATAATAATACGGAATGGGTACATTGGCGTTTGGATATTTTAAATACCTTTGCAAAACGATTATATAAAAGAATCAAAGCAAAGAGCCCAAATGTAATGATTAGTTTCGCCCCGAACCCTTACCCTTGGTGTGAAGAGAATCTGATGCAGGAATGGCCTCGTTGGTGTAAAGAGAAAGTTTGTGATCTGTTAGCTGTTCAGTGTTATCGCTATAGTGTTGACGCTTATCGTGCTACGGTTTCAGAAGTTTTGAAGTATATACATCAGAATAATCCAAACCAATTGTTTGCACCTGGCATGATTTTGATGGAGGGGAGTAATTCCAAAATGTCACCGGAACTATTACAAAAGCAACTTCGTATAAACCGGGAGTTGGGGATTAATAGTGAAATTTATTTTTATAATAAAGGGATTGATAATCCTTCTGTTAGGAAAGTCTTAAAACAGACATATTATCAGAAGATTAAATTTCCAGAAAATTAAATGCTATGATAAGATATATTTTAATTGGACTTTTACTTTGTGGACAAGCCATAAGCTTTGCCCAAATAATATACTATGATGCATCAAACTTCCCTCTATTAGGAAAAGCAACAGAAAACAATGGAGTACGATATGAAAGGTTTCCTGACTCATTAGAACACATATCACGTCCTCCTCTTTGGTACTTAAGTCGTAATTCGGCAGGAATGGCAATACGATTTCATAGTAATTCCACTCATATAGCAGTGAGATGGGAGAATCTCTTCAATAATCATATGAATCACATGACTGATACAGGAGTGAAAGGACTTGATTTATACTGTTGGGAAGGTAATAGGAAAATGGAGATTCATAAATAGTGCCCGTCCAAATGGAAAAACAAATCAAGCAACAATCATTGCTAACATGCAACCGGAAGAGAGAGAATATATGCTTTATCTTCCTCTCTATGACGGTTTGGTTTCCCTATCTATAGGGATTGATTCGTTAGCTACTATTGATCAGCCTTTAATTGATTATCCAATCCGCCAGAAGCCGGTTGTATTTTATGGAACCAGTATTCTTCAAGGAGGTTGTGCTTCACGTCCCGGAATGGCACATACAAACATTATATCAAGAAGATTAAATCGTGAATGTATCAATCTGGGATTCAGTGGAAATGCATTGCTAGATTTAGAAGTTGCCAAAGTAATAGCCGAGGTAGATGCCAGTGTTTTTGTTTTAGACTTTGTACCTAATGCTTCTGTAGAACAGATGAAAGAACGTATGGAGACATTCTATCACATCATTCGTAGTAAGCATCCGGATACGCCTATTATTTTCATAGAAGATCCTATATTCACCCATACATTTTATGATGAAAGAATTGCTAAGGAGGTACAAAGAAAGAATGATACGCTAAAGGAGATATTCAACCGACTAAAAAAGATAAATGAGAAAAATATCATTTTAATCTCTTCAAAGAATATGCTGGGAGAAGATGGAGAAGCCACAATTGATGGTATTCATTTCACTGATTTAGGCATGATGAGATATGCTGATCTTGTCTGTCCAATCATAAAAAAAGCAATCAAATAAAATAGTGTCGCTATCGGCTTGGTATAGCGTCGCTATATGAAGCTTATAGCAACGCTATCCTGTTGACATAGCGTCACTATTTTAATAATCTTAATAGGTGGCTTTTTCGTACGCTATATCAATAGAAACAAATCTTCAAATATCAAAATGATAAAATGTCATTTTGATATTTGAATTGCACTATAATCGAATTTATTCAGTCTCAATGCCGGGAGTGGAAAAGAATCGTACGGATTAGTGATTTGTATAATTCAGGAATCGAAGAAATTCTTCTATTATAGAGCATAATCATTATTATTGAATATTATGCGCTGCATAATGAATGCATTTATCAATCCATACATGCTTTTTGTTTGATTAAACAGAGTCCTAAAAACACTTCTAATAAATCAAGAAATCCTATTTTCACGAGTAAAATATGCTTCCTTTTAAATGCACGTGGCGTTTCTTATAAACCAACCTTGTGTTTCTTTAAAACCAACCGTACGTTTCATTAGAATCAACCGTATGTTTTTCGCAAATAATACGGTAATTTATATGCAAATGACCGTTCTTTTATTCGTAATTATGCATATAAATACCGTATTTTATTTGTTTACTTCTCTACTTCTTTTCATTTACAAAGGATAGGAAATAGTAGAATCAATAAAAAAGCGACCGAAAGCAACTCTTTTTAATATATAATAATCACATTGATATTTACGTTCTCCAAAACCATTTGATTTTTGTGAAGAACATAGTCACTAAAACTGCCAAAGAAGTAAGAATTACTCCTTGGAGAAAACCTAACCAAGCACTATGTTGAAAATAAGATAACAATGAAGCAACGCCTAATATGTTAGCCAATGGCATAATCAATAAATCGCCGACCACATAAGCTATCATTGGGTTCTGACCGGACATGACTAAAAAACGAGTACTTTTGACACACCTGAAATAGTCACAAATAATACTTAGAAATATAAGAGCCAGGAAAGCCAGCCCGGAAGTAACAAAGAAATAACTAAAAGTTGTCGGATCTTTTTTAATGCCATCCTGAAAAGGTTCAAAACACAAACCCAAAAGAAGTAAGAATGCTCCTGCATTAAACAACTTTTTCCATAATAGGGCTATCCCATCCGCCTTGTGTGGAAATATACATTTACCTGTTAGTAGCAATAAAACTGTAACCACCAGATTAATAACCAAATTACGAGTGTAGAGACCGTAAAGATTACTAATGATAAGAACGATGGATAATATCATCAACATGATACTCATTTTACGATAAGGAGATGTAGCATAATCATCCGTCTCTTTTTGATATGTTTTCATCCACTCCGCTAAATATTCGCCAGCTATACTGCCGGGAATAACGATAAATAAGTATTTCAAGTAATCAAACCGATACATCCATGGCAAAGGAGTATAATTAAATACACTCTGTGTCCACGAACCATCCACTGTACTCCCTAATATCATTGCCAGTAGCAATATCAGAACTCCTAAGCGTATCCAACGATTATGCATTGTGAAAATGTAAAGAATAGAGCCGAAAACAGCCATATTAGCCAACAACAAAATGATGATATTACTGGAGAATAGGCTGAATGTCTTACCATCTGCATAAGAGGTGGTTGCTAACATGATGGCAGCAATAATGTAAGCTCCAACTTTTATTGAAGTATGTGCCCAATCCGGCATCTTCCAAGGAATACGCATAAACATGGGAAATAGAACAATAAAACAGAGTATAGCCAGCAACCATGCCCTCATATCTTGTGGAGAGCTTAACATGTACGGATAAAAATGCTGAATAAAAATAGCAAAGAAAGTCAACTGAATCCCCCGTTTGACAGCTTCATAAACAAGTTTCAGTTTTGAATCACCTTTTCCAGTACGTTTCCTTATGGAAAAAGGAAACGCGGCTCCCATAGCGAACAAGAAACAAGGAAACACAAGGTCTACCCAAGTAATGCCGGGTAACAACGGATTAAACACATGATCTGGCGGAGGCGTTTGCGCATGACTCATCCAACCGGGAAGAACATGCGTTACGATGGTAGCCGAAAGTACCATCGTAATAATTGCATATCCTCTTAAAGCATCTAAAGCTAAAGCACGCTTATTCATACGTCAACAATTACAATAGTTTATTGATAATAAATTTTATATATTGCCATCACTACATAATTCTCTCTTCCCTTTTCTATCATACATTTACAAACTACGTCAATAATTAGTTATGAGAAGAAATATAATGATATAAAAAATTTGTTCTGCTAATATTATATGAATACGTACAGAACAAATTCTATTGTTTAAATAGCCTGAATGAAAGACATTTATCTTAGGCCTACCGCTGTAACTACTGTACGTTGTTTGCCATCCGTACCTTTAATAGTTTCCTTTCCATTAATTAACATGCAACTGGAACCACCTCCATCTAAATTCATTGCATCTACACATCCTAAAGATTTTAAGATTTTTGCGACTTCAGCAGTGGTATATCCTACTACCCCTGGTGTCATTTCACGCCCTTCACAAACAAATAAGATAAGTTTGTTGTCTTTGGTTATTCCTATAGCTGAACGAGGTTGATTTGAATCTGCGCTGATCTTTAGCAATTCTGCAACATATGTATCTTTGATAGCCCCATCTTTGATAAGCATTGGACCACCACCAATAGCATTCTTTGCTTTTAATACGCTGCCACCGGCCGGGAATGTAGCAGAAGGAACTTCTTTAGGAGTTTCACCATATTTATTTTCGGCAGGTTGTGGATAGGAATAAGTAATATTTGTAGTTGTAGTATAAGTCCAAGTGGTCTTATAGCTACCATCTGTCATAAGTCCAAAGACAGCTCTTGTAGGATAATAAATCGTTACCCAGTCCTCTGAATCCGATTGATTGTTCGGACAAATCACTTGGCCGTCACGACAAATCATACTCAATGATGAACCATCCCAAAAGAAACCTCCATTTAAAATGACAGAATGTTGTGACTGCTCATAAAACTGCGAAGGAGTTTTAGAACCTGTCTTTTCACCTAAAACAGAGAATGAAGCTTTACTCATATCAGCTACTGCAATATAAGCTACAGCTTTTTTAGATTCCAGTTGTTCCGGTGACTTATAAATACTAATATAAGTCGGAAGTTTACCGAATTGATATTGGGCTGTCCATCCTAACTCTACAATACCCGGATTGGTTTCTTCCGGTGTCTTATCCCATTCCCATTCATGTTCAGGATAACTTTCAGCACATGCAACAATTGTTGAAGTCAATATAGTCAACAACAATAAAGACATAAAATTAATTCGTTTCATAATCAATAAGTGTATTAGTTGGGTTAATAAATATTTCATTCATAGGCTGTTGCAGAATCAATAGCCTCTTTCAATTCATTCCACCAGTTATTTCGGATAATGTGCACAATATCGAATATCATTACTCCGTCTGATTCTTTCAAATTCATGCGTACAGCTTTTCTAAACTGTCCAGCATCATTTTTATAATCTTCTACGTATAATCCACCTGATACGGGAACGGCTCCTTTTAATAGATATTTTGAATATTTGCAGCCACCTTCTACACAAAGATATTCTCCGGTAGACACTTGACTGTCAGTCTCATTTTTATGCCGTCCCGATGATTTGTAATAATCATCTAAAGAAACATTCCAATAATAGTTGCCATTAGTATAAAAGTCGAGCAATTCGGCAATGCCATAATTCTTATAATTAGGAGTAGCCCAGTGGAAATCCTGATGGACATCGTAGGTGCGGCTCGCCCAATTGACACCCACTTCAAAGTAACTGGGATACCAAGCTCCTGTGTACACTCCCAACATACAGTCGGGGTTTATACTTTTAATTGCCTGACGAACATCTTTCATGAAATTATAAATTATAGATGCACGCCATTCTATCCATTGAAAATAGTAAGGTCCGGCTACACGGTCAATCTCTCCCGAAGCATTTGGACGCCATTCATAAATATCTTCAGGATATTTATTCAGCTTTTTACCAAGATACTTTTCAAACATTTTTCTTGATTCAGGTGAAAAGTCGGCGTCGATGCAATCATAACGGGCACGATCAAGCATAATCCCATCAAAAGAGTAATTCTTCACAATCTCTTTGATGATATTTATTTCATATTGCTGCACTGCTTTCAAAGCAGGATTCAAAAATAGAGTTGCCTTACCTTCAATTTCTGTCATAGGCAATAGTCCTTTCCGGGGGACATAATTGACTCCTTGCCATTTTTTATGCTTTGTATAAATATCTCCTCGTTTCACAATGTTTTGTCCGTCAGCAAATACATTCAAATTAGCAAAAATCTTCAAATCATGGGCACGAGCAGCCTCAATGAAGGTATTTATAAAATCGAAATTAGGACGGTCGAAATTCTTCCAATTTCTTTTTTGTGTGGCGTATTTACTAGGATAGAGCACTTCTCCAGTATTGTCTTTTATATCCAGTACCAGATGAGTAATACCTATTTCATGACACTTATCCACATAGTAACGGATGGAATCCGGATAACTAAAGCGTATAAAGTTAGCAGAACAATCCAGCCACATGACTTTGGCTTTAGAGCTTTTCTTTGGTTGTAACGCTCCTCCGGCTATCATTCCGGCTTCAATTTCCTTCCATAAGTTTTTCTGAATGATATGTACAATATCGAACACCATTAACCCATCGGATTTCTTCAAATTCATGGCAATAGTTTCCGGAAGTTTAGAAGGATTGTCGTAGAATTGATCAACCAAGATACCTCCCATAAATTTGTTTCCTTTCAATATCTGATGTAAATGCTGGCAAGATCCCTCTACACAATACCAGGTGCCAGATTGAGCCTGTGAGTCTGTTTCATTCCAAATACTTTTATTATTTCGCAATGATTCGCTAATGGTTACATCTGTATAATAATTACCTGTTGCATATAAGTCAATTAATTCTGCATAACCATAATTTTTATAAGCTGGTGTAGCCCAATCAAAATCTTTATTTGGATCATATTGATTACTTGCAAAGTTAACCCCCACTTCATAATAAGAAGGATACCATGCTCCTGTATACGTACCGAAAGAAATATTCTTATTGACGGCTTTTACTTCTTTGCGGGCACGTGCCATAAAATCTGTGATTGTTTTCGTTCTCCATTCTATCCATTTAAGGAAATATTTACCGCGTGCCGGATGGTAACGTTTGTTTGTATCAAGTTTCCACTCAAATATATCTTCAGGAAAACGCTTCAATTTCTCTCCAATATACTCTTCGAACTTCTGACGAGAAAGATGCGAGAAATCAGCGCTAATACCATCATATCGTACTCGATCAAGCATTAAACCATCCAAATCGGGATACTTGGCGACTAACTCTGTAAGGATACGAAGAATGTATGCACAATATTCTTCATTTACAGGATTGGTCATTGCTCCATATTTATGTTTTTCTTGTGTAATAGGAATAATACCTTTGTCCGGAGTATATACCATGGAAGCCCATTCCGGATGATTATTGTATACAACTCCACGATCAAAATAATTGTGACCGGCACAGAATACGTTCAGTGAAGCATGAATCTCAAGTCCTAACTCGTGTCCTTTCTTTATGAAATATCCCAAATAATCAAAACTACCTGCTTTGGCACCTTTCCACTCTTTCATGCGAGGGGCATAAGCGCTTTCATACAATACCTCTCCTGTAATGGGACGAACATCTACAATAGCATGTGTAAAACCTAAAACCTTTATTTTTGCTAGATAAAAATCTATAGAATCGGGATTATTGAATCTTCCAAAATTTGCTTCTGCGTCAAACCACATCAGAGCAGGCTTAGATTTTTCCTCTTGTTTACTATCATTGATGGTCGATATTAGCGTCCTTGACTGTATACCTTGTATAGATAATACCAATATGATTAGAAATCCTATATATTTTTTATATTCCATCGTATAGACTTTATTTATTATTATTCAGATTAGCTCGATATATGTTACCGAAGCGATCTGTCGCAATCACCTCTATTTTTGCATTCTTGTCTTTTACAGTAGCCCTGAACATATGCTCGTTAGGAGTAGCAGAAATCCATTTAAACTCTAATTTTTCCTTATCTGCACAAAGAGCTTCCGCTGCCGGATCACACATACTGAAACGAATCATTTCCCCCATCACTTTTCCATTTTCAAGCCATTCCACTTTCCATTTCACATCCCAATTCCAAATATTAGCAATCACATCATCTGGATATTCTTTGGAACTCCCGGGAGCGTAAGCTCTCATCTGATATTCTTTTAGGAAAGCCTGCACTTTTGAAATACCAAGTCACATGATCGTTATCAACTTCATACACACCATATCCTTGCGGGGTTCCATCCAGACAAACCGTCCCTTGCCACCAAGTGCCACATACAGCTGCTGTGATATGTTCAAATAGTTGTTCGGAATGTTCAAGATTTCTATTGTAGTGTGTATGTCCTGTCAAGAGATGAGCACGGTAGGGCTTTAATATTTCATATAAAAAAGCAGCATTGCTGACTCTACCTGCTATATTTGCATTTGAATATTCAAATGGAATTTGACCCACTTCAAGGCGACTGGGAATGTGCATGGCTACAAAGACTAATGAGCCTTCTTTAATATATGACAAATCCTGCTCTAACCATGAAAGTAGCTTTTCTTCAATATATCCTGCATAGAAATAATCTCTAGCCAAGTAAAATACATCATTCAGAACTATATAGTGAGCTTTACCTTTATTAAAAGAATAATAAGATGGTCCGAAAATTTCCTCGAATTTTCGATATGACGTTTCATGCGAACGACCGTATAGAGTCATATCATGGTTGCCAATGACTCTATAAAATGGAATGTCCAAACGGTTAAGAGAACGGATGTAGTCAGGATATAGTTCAGGCTTATCTCCTACAAGATCTCCGCAATCGATACCAAATATTTCTTTTCCTTTTTTAGTTTCAATAAAATCAATGCAATCATCTAAAATCTGATTGTAAGGTTGCAAATTGTCTTTTTTGAAAAGTTGTGCATCAGCGTGCACCATAAAGGTATGTGTGTTATCATCATACGGATTTCTTTTCAGTTCAAAGTCATACCCTGTTACCTTTCCGGTTTGTATCGGTTGATAAAATAGAGGCATACTATATTCTCGTTGGGGTAAATACCCTGCTGGAGTAGATAAATAAACAAAGGAGGCATTATCTGTCATCGGAATTATATATTCTCCTTTATGGTTTGTTTGAGCGAAGTGAATGCCATCTGTGACAACCACATCTTTTATTCCTTTTCCGTCACATGATACCTTTCCACTAATTGTTTGTGCAAAGAGAGCTGGAGCGAAAAAGCATATTATTAGCGTAGATACCGCTTTCATATATTTTAGATAGCAATGCATATACATGTATTTTTAATTTATAGCTAAATTAATTCCTTCTTTGGCGTATTGCCACTGATTAGCAAGTTTTAGATGAATCATATCAAATAAGAAATATCCATCACAAGCATCCATACAAGCTTTTACAGAGTTTACAATCGCTTGGTTCTCTTGTGCTTGAGTAGCGCGATTGTCAGGGTCCCAATTACCAACATCAGGTCCTCCGACAACTAACGGACAAGTCCCTTTGATCTTGGCTTTTGCCAGGGAACAAAAACCAGACATAGTCCATTCGGTAGTGCCATATACGTTTAATGGAGAAGCGTAGGCACCGATAAGCATGTGATCCATAAGTCCGGCATATCCATAATTCTTATATTTTTTTGTCGCCCATTTGTAGGACGTAGAAGGGTCATATTCAGGGTTGGCCCAATTGACGCCCACATCGTAATAAGAAGAATACCACCCGCCGACATATACTCCGAACTGAATACTGGAATTCACAGATTTCACAGTTTTACGTGCTCTTGCCATAAAGTCATACATTACTTTTACGCGGAATTCCAGCCATTGTGTTAAATAAGCAGGATAGGCTGCTGGTAGTACTTTCGTTCCCGCAGATAAGATCTCATTGGGATAGATATTTATTTTCTTTTCAATATATTCTTCAAATTTCTTTCGCGTATAATCAGAAAAATCGCTTTGTAAATCCAGGAATCGTCCTCTGTCGAGAATGATGCCATCGATATTATATTGCGCCAAGTCTTTCAAGATATCACAAACATATTGTTGTACCTCTTCACGTACCGGATTAAAAAATTTGATACTTTCATTTGTGTGCATTACACTAACGATACCGGAAGCCGTGTTCATTTGCGTGGCCCATTCAGCTTTAGAGGCATCACGATACATGACTCCTGTTCCATTATTTGTCGTATTTCCACCAACCATTGTATTAATTGCAGCATGGACCTTTAAACCTAGTTTGTGCCCTTCATCAATAAATACTTGTAAATAATCCCATTCTGCTGTACGTTGTACCTGGGTGTATCGCCCCGAAATCCAAGCATATAAGTATTTTACCGGATCGGCTACATTCGTTTTAAACAGTACATCGCCGGTAGTGGGACGCACATCTACTACAATGTCTGTGAATCCAGCATCTTTAGCCAAGTTCAGGTCTCTGATGATATTCTCTTTACTATTGGCAAAATCAGGAAAATTGGCAGCTGCATCAATCCAGATATAGCGAGGTTTGGATTTTACAGGTGTCACCGGAAGTTCCGGTTCTTCCCATTCCCATGAAGAGGAAGTATCATCTTTCGAACATGAACACAGGATAAAGCCCAGTAATAAAATAATCAGGGACTTTTTCATTATTTGAATAGTTAAAAGGCTACCTCAAGTCATAAAGACTTTATGACCGGAGGCAGCCTTGTTAATTTAATTATTTAACTAAATGTTCCACATCAATACAGTCAAACTCATAAGCAGCTACCCCTCCGTTAGTTCCTAACAGATATAATGTCATTTTCATTCCATCTGTGGAAACTCTCAAGTTTATATCAGCTACATTATTTGCATTTGAGTTGTTCCAGATAGGATTAGTTTGATATATAAATAAGTTAGGATCTTTGGGATCTCCTGCTAAATTGCCAGGCACTGTTACATCATACAATAATCCATATGTATTATAATTCCAGAACTGGTCAGCTACAGCAATATACCTTGCTCCATTAAATTCTGCTATGTCAAGTTGTTGAAGTATATGTCCGGAATCATTTAGAGGGGCACCTTCAACGGTAACATTGGCGAGATTATATAGTGCATTTTTTGAACCGTCTGGATTAAAGAAGCCAAATGCTCTCGGTTGACTACCATAACCAACACAGAATATACCTTGACTTAAATCTGTTCCAAACGTAACAGCATCACCTAAATAATTCCATCCAATGATGGTAGGATCCGCAGTGAATAATTTAGGCTCTTGTGATTGCAATACTCCATTTTTCACTTCCCAATAAAGTATCTTGCTTGATATTTCGACACTAGATAAAATGATAGCATCACCATCCAAACTACCACACACGGAAAGTTTTCTTCCTGTCGGATAAATATGAGACGTTTCTATATATTTTTGAGGTTCTCCTGTTCCTGTTATACGATAAATAGTTTGTACAGCTTGCGCACCGCCTCCTGTATTTCTTAAATTGGTAATCAATAGATTGTTATTGGCATCATTGGCTATACAGAAATTGGCCAAACCACTCTTGAACGGCAAGTTGATAGTGCCCACATATTCACCAGTATTCCGATTGAAATATTTTAAGTCTGAATTTCTGGTATTTACAAATAAGTAATTGGAAGAAGAAGCGATAGCAACAGTATTGTTGTCTGTTCCATTGATACCCATATCACCTAATGCTTTGCTCCATATCAGTTTACCACTTCCTTTTCTCATTCCTTGCGGTAATTTATTAGGCTCTACTACTCTTACTGCGTATGTTGCTTTGTCTTTTCCATTTTGCGCAGTTACCGTTACATTAAATGGCTCATCATAATTCAATGTTTCTGTAGTAGGATCTGGAGAAATAGTAGCACCATGAGAAACTTTCACTTCGGCTAAAGAAGTGCCTACGGGGTCAGTACTAATTAATGAGATTGACTTGTTTTCTTCATTTATAATTCCATGGAACTCCAAAGAAGGGATATTGTATTGTGTAATAGCACATTCATTATTCTTACGTATTTCACATACAACTTTGTACTGAACCTGTTCTTTGTTTTGTAAGGTTACAGTAATATAGTTCTCTTTCGTTAAATCCATATATAACAAAGAAGGCGTGACATACACGTTATTATCCAACCCTGCTTCCATTCGCATTTTAACCAGCTTGTCTGTTGGAAACAAGTTATCAGACTCCTTCGGATAATTATAAGGACAAACAATTGTTATTGTCCGATTAGCGTAATCTATCTCACCTACAAAATTGTTGTTCTCACTATCATCATCCAGTAGAAATGCTTTGAGACTATTAATACCATTGTGTGAAGCGGATGGTGCTAAGTCTTCCGGGCTTTGGCATGCACTTATTCCAAAGATAAATGCAGCCATTATGATTAAAAATATTTTATTTTTCATTGCATTATTCTTTTAGGTGTTATTTCCATTCATCATATTGTTCTATCAACGAGTTATTCCTCATTTCATCAGTTGGCACAGGAAATACGTACAGTTTTTTTAGGAATTTTCTGTCTTTATTGTCTGCTTCTATATATTCATACGTATCACCTGTGATTTTCATTCCATGCACACGATAACCTGTATATTCTGTATGAGCTAATTTCCAGCGGCGCATATCCCAATATAAATGTCCTTCATAAGCTAATTCAACTTTTCGTTCGTTTCTATAATCATTAAACCAAGTTTCACCAGTTGAACTCTTTCCGGGAAGTCCCACATTTTTACGAGCGCGTACATCATTCATGGCTTTTTGGGCTTCATCTATTTTATTTAATCTATATGCAGCTTCTGCTTTATTTAGAAGAACTTCTGCATAACGGATTTCAACCCATGGTTGATGGCTCTTCTTGCCCTTTAAGTCTGTCAATGATTCATCCATTAATTTTCTAAGGAAATATCCAGTTGTCGTTTTTCCATAAGAATATCCTTGTACTCCATAATCTATATAAGCACCATTTGTACCATTGACACTACAATCCATTTTACGCCCCTTCCACATAGAGCCACGATAAATAACACTTGCTGCAAAGCGAGGCTCCAACTGATCATAAGGAGGAGGAGTGTTAGTAATACCATGCCAAGGTGTCCAATCTACTTTCTGTCCGTTTTTAGTCTCATAAGATTCTACCATTTCCTGCGTAGGAGTACCTAAAGCACCATAATCCCAACCATCACATTGAGGAACATGATACTGGTCGAAGTCATGATTAGGACCTGTATCCTGATCGTAATCAAATTCAAGAATAGACTCCACGTTGTTACCTTTCCATGCTTGGGCATAGTCATCAACCAAATCATATAGTTTTAATTTTATAACCTCATTAGCTGCATTATATGCGTCCTGCCAGCGTTCTGCATAAAGCATAGCACGCGATTTAAGAGCATAAGCTGCTCCTTTCGTGACTCTGTTCTTATTAGCGGCATTCCACGCTTCAGGTAGATAAGTACTTGCGAAATCAAGATCATCTGCAATAAGTTGCCAGGTATCTGCTGCGCTGCTACGAGCTTTGTTATTGGTCATATCCA
Organism: Bacteroides sp. BFG-637; assembly: GCF_024793605.1. NCBI lineage: Bacteria > Pseudomonadati > Bacteroidota > Bacteroidia > Bacteroidales > Bacteroidaceae > Bacteroides > Bacteroides sp. BFG-637. Next base: position 4,368,067 of record NZ_JANUPD010000002.1, read on the forward strand.
AATCAGTGTAAAGAATAACACCTCCATGGCGTTTGGCTAATTGGAAGTAAATATATGCCCGGAAGAAACGAGCTTGTGCTTCCCATATTTCATTTTTTTCTTTAGGAAATTTAGAATACTTTTTCTGCATAACCAGAAACTGGTTTATCTGCCTTATGTTACCATAAGCCTTGTCTTTATCCCAAATATTAAGTCTGTATTCATCCGGTAGAATAACATCCGGATTTGTCACATATTCATTGGGCCATCCACCTCTGTCACCTAATGTGATAGAGCCGTATTTAAATGTTTCGGTTAAACTTTCAGTCAGACTACCTCTAAACTGATAATCTCCAAACTGACCATACTTGTGAAGGAAAGTATAGAAGGCATTCACATTTTTGTCTACATACTCTTCTTTTTCCCATACAATTTCATCACTCACTTTTGACGTCTGTTCCACGCCGTCCAGCCAATCATTGCAGGAGGTCGAAATAAACCCTAAGGTTAACGCCAGGTATATATGTAATATTGTTTTTCTCATATCTTTTCTTTTTTAGAATGTTAAGTTAATACCAAAAGTATACGTCCGCTGCTGTGGGTAATAACCATTATTTACAGCAGGTGATTCTGGATCGATATTGTATTTGGTAAGTCCGCTAATTGTAAAGAGGTTGTATCCTTCTATATAAAGTCTGACTTTTTCTACACCTAACTGATTGATCCAGCGTTTTGGAAAGTTATATCCAATTTGTGCTGTCTTCAGACGCATATAGTTTCCGTTTCTATACCAATATGTAGACGAATAACCATTCTGATTATTAGGACCTTCTACTTCCAGACGAGGGAAATCTGCATCTCTGTTATCCGGTCTCCAAGAGTTTTCTACCAGATAAACAGGTGAGTTTCCTTTCTGATAAAATGGTTTGGTGAATGATGTATGGTCCATTGTCCCTGCCTCTGCAGCATCCTCGGCTGTATATTGTCCGGTTAATGCTATTTCATGACCAAGTCCCCACGAGAATAGTAAATCAAAATCGAAGCCTTTCCATTCTCCGAAAAGATTCAGAGAGCCGTTATGGGTCGGACGAGCACTCTTTCCTATATACCCCATATCTTGTTCTTTGGAAATGATGCCATCGCCATTTCTATCTTGATACCTAATATATCCTGGTAGCGGCATTCTTCCTGCTATGATGGGAGAGTTGGCAACTTCTTCTTCATTCTGAAATAATCCCATGGCTACAAAGCCATATTTAGCTCCGATCTGCTTTCCTGTAAGTTTTTGGTAATCTGGAGTGTTTTCGGCATCACCAGAGTATTTCAACCATCTTCCATAGGCATACGACCAGATTAATTTAGCACCATAATTGAAACTACCTATTTTGTTATGATGGTTTAATGTAATATCAAATCCTTTATAATCAGCCTTGTTTATATTAGCTTGAGTGAAATAATAACCACCTATAGATGGGGGATAGGTACCACCAATAGTCGCCAGTTTATCAAATTCGTATTTATAGAATACATCAAATTCAACTCCTAATAATCCATTCCATAAAGTGGCATCAAAACCGACATTGTAATTCATACATTGCGCCCACGTCAGATTAGGATTACCAAGTGTAGCATAATAAAGCATACTTTGGCTGCCACTTCCAATTACAACTGCGTTATTGCTGATTCCCATTGAGTTACTCCATTGGAAGGCCGATAATCCGCTACTTGTTGCTGTTTTACCAACTCCTCCTCTTAATTTAAGGTTATTCACCCATGGCAAATTGAACCAATTTTCGTTATTAATTCTCCATCCTAAAGACAATCCAGGTAAAGTAATCCAACGCTTGTTCATTCCTCCAAATAAATAACTACCATCATAACGGAGAGATGCTTCTGCATAGTATTTATCCGCATAGCTATAATTGACACGACCAACAAACCCTGCCACACGACTATTACCACTATAACCTCCGACTTCAGGATGTTTAGTTGAACCATCCCCCGTTTGATTGGTCAGCCTACTTAATTCATCCAACTCAATAAAGTCCAGACCATAGCCAGCAGCACTAAATGTGTTACTTTTTATTTCACGAGTTTCTGCTAATAATAAAACACTGACATTGTGTTTGCCAAAAACATTATCGTAGTTAATACTTGACTGTGTAGTAAATGTATAACCACGCGCTGCTGATTCACTAAGACTAATTGTATTGCCTGCCGGATCATCCCCCAAGTGATAATTCAGAGTGGTAGATTCGGCTGTTGGCAATTCCATGACCATGACCTTATAAGGATTTGTCAAAACTTTGCTAAAATTGTAGTTCAGGTCATAGGCACCTTGGAATTTGAAACTCAATCCTTTTAGCCAAGGAGCATCATACTTTAGGCTGAAGTTTGATTGGATATAGGAAGAATGTGATTTGTTATAACCAGAGTCAAATGCAGATGCAACAGGAGATACATGTCCGGTAGCTTGTGGAGTAGCCACATAGTAAGTTTCTCCATCTTTTTCATAAGTATCAGGAGCATATGGAAGAGCACGTATAGCTTGCAACGGAAGATTTAGCCAACTATCAGGGTTAGCCGAATAACGTGGTTGTTTACGAGTTTCTACACGTCCGGAAATTCCTAAAGTAAAAGTTAGTGATTTGGTTAATTTGGCGTCGATGTTTGAGCGCAAATTTAATCTGTCATAATTGAAATTGTCAATATTTCCTTTCTCTTTCAGATAACCGATAGAAGCAAAGAAATGAAGTCTTTCTGTGCCACCTGATGCAGAAACATTATGATGTTGACGAGTTCCGGTTCCAAAAATCTTGTCGTACCAGTTAGTATTTCCCCATCCATCTACACCATCTTTCATTTTTTGGACCATGTCTTTTGTGAATAATGCCTCTTTACCGTCAAGGTTTAGCGCTTTATTATACCAATAAGCATATCCCGGTCCATCCAGCCATTCTTGCTGCTGTGTATTTTTACTGATACCATATTCACCCGAATAAGAAATAGACATTTTTTCATTTCTTCCTTTTTTGGTTGTTACAATAAAGGCACCATTAGCATCCAAGCCATAAACAGCAACGGCTGATGCATCTTTTAAAACAGAAACTGATTCAATTTCATTTGGGTCCAGACCATTAAAGTCAGCAGCAGTTCGTCTGATGCCATCAATTACATAAATAATATCACTTTGTCCACGTACTGTTAAAGATGCATTATCTGATCCCGGCTGTCCACTTGATTGCACCGCTGATATACCAGCGACACGAGAACCGATTACATTACTGATACTCATTGTTGGAGCTCTCAATATTTCTTTATCAGAAACGGTAGACACAGCACCTGTAATACTTGCACGCTTTTGTGTACCATAACCAACAACAACAATCTCATCCAAAGATGCTACGTCATCTTTCATTATTATATTAATGACATGTTTGCCAGCTATCTTTATTTCTTGAGTTGCCATACCAATATATGAGAAGACCAGCACGTCATTTGATTTTGCATTAATGCTGTATTTGCCATTTACATCAGTGATGGTACCGTTGTTGCTTCCATGTACTGCAACTGTAACACCTGGTAATGGTTCATCATTACCGTCTTTAACAGTACCGCTTATCATACTTTGTGCAAAGACGCTTGCCGTGCATGCAAAAAGCATAATAAACAATGAGGTCAGAAACCTCTGATTCCATTTGTTTTTTTTCATTACTATTAAAATTTTAAGGTAAATAAATAGGGTAATTGTTAGATTCTAAAGTGTTCACAATATCTATCAAACAGATGTCCAGCTTGTAGATAAGTGGAGTTCGGACTCATAAAATGAGAAAATTCAAAAGTAATTGCGTTTTCCATTCCAGCTCTGCGAGCAGCATCCAGTTTTAATAAAAGTTTTTCCCATTTGATGGGTAAAAAACGAATAGGCATATCGCGATCAAATGATTCGATATTTGTCCAACATCTTATGTTGTATTTATCAGCCAACTTTTTATTAATAACCAAGTAATCATATAGTTCATGATAATCAACTTGTCCATCCTGAAAAGCCATTATATCAACAGCACCATTAACATTGGATAGTATTTCATCCCACTCTTCTTCGTGTTCTTTCACCGACAAGGCCTTATCACCTGACATTACCTGATCTGTTTTGACACCATGGATGTAAGGAGAAACCATTGTTGGGAGATTATGGGAAACAGCTTTAGCATGTTTGCCGACTTCAGCATAGATTTTAGACATATTTTTTGTTCTACGACTTATCTCTTGTGAAAGATACCAGCCTTGGAAAGATTTGTGATGACCATATTTATTCCAGACTTCATCAATTAAAGCCATATTCAAATCTATTTCCTTTTGAAATAATCCTTCCTGCCAATACTTTCCCGAGTCATACATTCCGAAATAGAATGCCATATCATATTTATCAGCCAATGTCAGGAACATCTCAACTAAATCTACTGGAGGATAATAAACATCTTCCTTATCCAATAGACATCGAAAAGGAGAAGCAATCCATTTACCAAGACCCGCACGAATGAGTACTACAGTATTAATTCCCATTTTCTTCATTGCTTTAAAGTCTTGGTCCCATTCTTTTGTACCCCAATTCTGATGTGGAATATCCCAGCTTATTTCATCTAAGAAAGTGGCTTTTATTGGCATTCCTTTCAAGGCATCAGGAGTTGCAAATGTATTGAATCCTTCTTCATTACCAGTATCCTTCTTTAAAGGTGAGCACGCAGTTATAAATTTGCTGCCTGCTAATAATGAACATGTGGCAAATGCTGTTTTTAAAAAATTACGTCGTCCGTTTTTCATGTTTTTATTATATTGGAATTTATAAATTATAACATGAAAACGGACGACGTAATTCTTTAATAAAAACAGCATTTGCCACATGTTCATTATTAGCAGGCAGCAAATTTATAACTGCGTGCTCACCTTTAAAGAAGGATACTTGGTAATGAAGAAGGATTCAATACATTTGCAACTCCTGATGCCTTGAAAGGAATGCCAATAAAAGCCACTTTCTTAGATGAAATAAGCTGGGATATTCCACATCAGAATTGGGGTACAAAAGAATGGGACCAAGACTTTAAAGCAATGAAGAAATATGGGAATTAATACTGTAGTACTCATTCGTGCGGGTCTCTGGCAAATGGATTGCTTCTCCTTTTCGATGCCTATTGGATAAGGAAGATGTTTATTATCCTCCAGTAGATTTAGTTGAGATGTTCCTGACATTGGCTGATAAATAGGATATGGCATTCTATTTCGGAATGTATGACTCGGGAAAGTATTGGCAGGAAGGATTATTTCCAAAAGGAAATAGATTTTGAATATGGCTTTTAATTGATGAAGTCTGGAATAAATATGGTCATCACAAATCTTTCCAAGGCTGGTATCTTTCACAAGGAGATAAGTCGTAGAACAAAAAATATGTCTAAAATCTATGCTGAAGTCGGCAAACATGCTAAAGCTGTTTCCCATAATCTCCCCAACAATGGTTTCTCCTAACATCCATGGTGTCAAAACAGATCAGGTAATGTCAGGTGATAAGGCCTTGTCGGTGAAAGAACACGAAGAAGAGTGGGATGAAATACTATCCAATGTTAATGGTGCTGTTGATATAATGGCTTTTCAGGATGGACAAGTTGATTATCATGAACTATATGATTACTTGGTTATTAATAAAAGTTGGCTGATAAATACAACATAAGATGTTGGACAAATATCGAATCATTTGATCGCGATATGCCTATTCGTTTTTTACCCATCAAATGGGAAAAACTTTTATTAAAACTGGATGCTGCTCGCAGAGCTGGAATGGAAAACGCAATTACTTTTGAATTTTCTCATTTTATGAGTCCGAACTCCACTTATCTACAAGCTGGACATCTGTTTGATAGATATTGTGAACACTTTAGAATCTAACAATTACCCTATTTATTTACCTTAAAATTTTAATAGTAATGAAAAAAAAACAAATGGAATCAGAGGCTTCTTGACCTCATTGTTTATTATGCTTTTTGCATGCACGGCAAGCGTCCTTGCACAAAGTATGATAAGCGGTACTGTTAAAGACGGTAATGATGAACCATTACCAGGTGTTACAGTTGCAGTACATGGAAGCAACAACGGTACCATCACTGATGTAAATGGCAAATACAGCATTAATGCAAAATCAAATGACGTGCTGGTCTCCTCATATATTGGTAAGGCAACTCAAGAAATAAAGATAGCTGGCAAACATGTCATTAATATAATAATGAAAGATGACGTAGCATCTTTGGATGAGATTGTTGTTGTTGGTTATGGTACACAAAAGCGTGCAAGTATTACAGGTGCTGTGTCTACCGTTTCTGATAAAGAAATATTGAGAGCTCCAACAATGAGTATCAGTAATGTAATCGGTTCTCGTGTCGCTGGTATATCAGCGGTGCAACTAGTGGACAGCCGGGATCAGATAATGCATCTTTAACAGTACGTGGACAAAGTGATATTATTTATGTAATTGATGGCATCAGACGAACTGCTGCTGACTTTAATGGTCTGGACCCAAATGAAATTGAATCAGTTTCTGTTTTAAAAGATGCATCAGCCGTTGCTGTTTATGGCTTGATGCTAATGGTGCCTTTATTGTAACAACCAAAAAGGAAGAAATGAAAAATGTCTATTTCTTATTCGGGTGAATATGGTATCAGTAAAAATACACAGCAGCAAGAATGGCTGGATGGACCGGGATACGCTTATTGGTATAATAAAGCGCTAAACCTTGACGGTAAAGAGGCATTATTCACAAAAGACATGGTCCAAAAAATGAAAGATGGTGTAGATGGATGGGGAAATACTAACTGGTACGACAAGATTTTTGGAACCGGAACTCGTCAACATCATAATGTTTCTGCATCAGGTGGCACAGAAAGACTTCATTTCTTTGCTTCTATCGGTTATCTGAAAGAGAAAGGAAATATTGACAAATTTCAATTATGACAGATTAAATTTGCGCTCAAACATCGACGCCAAATTAACCAAATCACTAACTTTTACTTTTAGGAATTTCCGGACGTGTAGAAACTCGTAAACAACCACGTTATTCGGCTAACCCTGATAGTTGGCTAAATCTTCCGTTGCAAGCTATACGTGCTCTTCCATATGCCCTGGATACTTATGAAAAAGATGGAGAAACTTACTATGTGGTTACTCCACAAGCTACCGGACATGTATCTCCTGTTGCATCTGCATTTGACTCTGGTTATAACAAATCACATTCTTCCTATATCCAATCAAACTTCAGCCTAAAGTATGATGCTCCTTGGCTAAAAGGATTGAGTTTCAAATTCCAAGGTGCCTATGACCTGAACTACAATTTTAGCAAAGTTTTGACAAATCCTTATAAGGTCATGGTCATGGAATTGCCACCAGCCGAATCTACCACTCTGAATTATCACTTGGGGGATGATCCGGCAGGCAATACAATTAGTCTTAGTGAATCAGCAGCGCGTGGTTATACATTTACTACACAGTCAAGTATTAACTACGATAATGTTTTTGGCAAACACAATGTCAGTGTTTTATTATTAGCAGAAACTCGTGAAATAAAAAGTAACACATTTAGTGCTGCTGGCTATGGTCTGGACTTTATTGAGTTGGATGAATTAGAAGTGAGGCTGACCAATCAAACTGGGATGGTTCAACTAAACATCCTGAAGTCGGAGGTTATAGTGGTAATAGTCATGTGGCAGGGTTTGTTGGTCACTCTATTATAGCTATGCGGATAAATACTATGCAGAAGCATCTCTCCGTTATGATGGTAGTTATTTATTTGGAGGAATGAACAAGCGTTGGATTACCTTTACCAGATTGTCTTTAGGATGGAGAATAATAACGAAAATTGCTTCAATTTGCCATGGTGAATAACCCCAAATTAAGAGGAGGAGTTGGTAAAACAGCAAATAAGTAGCGTGATTATCGGCCTTCCAATGGAGTAACTCAATGGGAATCAGCAATAACGCAGTTGTAATTGGAAGTGGCAGCCAAAGTATGCTTTTATTGTGCTACACTTGGTAATCCTAACCTGACGTGGGCGCAATGTATGAATTACAATGTCGGTTTTGATGCCACTTTATGGAATGGATTATTAGGAGTTGAATTTGATGTATTCTATAAATACGAATTTGATAAACTGGCGACTATTGGTGGTTCCTATCCCCCATCTATAGGTGGTTATTATTTCACTCAAGCTAATATAAACAAGGCTGATTATAAAGGATTTGATATTACATTAAACCATTCATAACAAAATAGGTAGTTTCAATTATGGTGCTAAATTAATCTGGCTCGCATGCCTATGGAAGATGGTTGAAATACTCTGGTGATGCCGAAAACACTCCAGATACCAAAAACTTACAGGAAAGCAGATCGGAGCTAAATATGGCTTTGTAGCCATGCTGGGATTATTTCAGAATGAAGAAGAAGCTGCCAACTCTCCCATCATAGCAGGAAGAATGCCGCTACCAGGATATATTAGGTATCAAGATAGAAATGGCGATGGCATCATTTCCAATGCAACAAGATATGGGGTATATAGGAAAGAGTGCTCGTCCGACCCATAACGGCTCTCTGAATCTTTTCGGAGAATGGAAAGGCTTCGATTTTTGATTTACTATTCTCGTGGGGACTTGGTCATGAAATAGCATTAACCGGACAATATACAGCCGAGGATGCTTCGCAGAGGCAGGGACAATGGACCATACATCATTCACCAAACCATTTTATCAGAAAGGAAACTCACCTGTTTATCTGGTAGAAAAACTCTTGGAGACCGGATAACAGAGATGCAGATTTCCCTCGTCTGGAAGTAGAAGGTCCTAATAATCAGAATGGTTATTCGTCTACATATTGATATAGAAACGGAAACTATATGCGTCTGAAGACAGCACAAATTGGATATAACTTTCCAAAACGCTGGATCAATCAGTTAGGTGTAGAAAAAGTCAGACTTTATATAGAAGGATACAACCTCTTTACAATTAGCGGACTTACCAAATACAATATCGATCCAGAATCACCTGCTGTAAATAATGGTTATTACCCACAGCAGCGGACGTATACTTTTGGTATTAACTTAACATTCTAAAAAAGAAAAGATATGAGAAAAAACAATATTACATATATACCTGGCGTTAACCTCAGGGTTTATTTCGACCTCCTGCAATGATTGGCTGGACGGCGTGGAACAGACGTCAAAAGTGAGTGATGAAATTGTATGGGAAAAAGAAGAGTATGTAGACAAAATGTGAATGCCTTCTATACTTTCCTTCACAAGTATGGTCAGTTTGGAGATTATCAGTTTAGAGGTAGTCTGACTGAAAGTTTAACCGAAACATTTAAATACGGCTCTATCACATTAGGTGACAGAGGTGGATGGCCCAATGAATATGTGACAAATCCGGATGTTATTCTACCGGATGAATACAGACTTAATATTTGGGATAAAGACAAGGCTTATGGTAACATAAGGCAGATAAACCAGTTTCTGGTTATGAAGAAAAAGTATTCTAAATTTCCTAAAGAAAAAAATGAAATATGGGAAGCACAAGCTCGTTTCTTCCGGGCATATATTTACTTCCAATTAGCCAAACGCCATGGAGGTGTTATTCTTACACTGATTTGGATATGACCAATAACAAAGCTCGTAGCAGCGCAGCAGATACCTGGCAACTTATTGCAGATGATCTTTGATTTCGCAAGTACTTATCTACCTGAAGCGTGGAATGCCGCTAATAAGAACAGAGTCACGAAAGGAGCAGCTTATGCTCTTAAATCGCGTGCTATGCTTTATGCAGAACGCTGGCAGGACGCATATAATGCAGCTAATGAGGTTATAAAATTAAAACTATATGATTTGGTTGATGACTATGCCCAAGCATGGAAAGGTAACAACGTGGAGTCTATTCTTGAATTTGATTACGATCAGGATACAGGTCCTAATCATGACTTCGACCAGTATCATGTTCCTCAATGTGATGGTTGGGATTATGGTGCTTTAGGTACTCCTACGCAGGAAATGGTAGAATCTTATGAGACTAAAAACGGACAGAAAGTAGATTGGACACCTGGCATGGTATTACTAACACTCCTCCTCCTTATGATCAGTTGGAGCCTCGCTTTGCAGCAAGTGTTATTTATCGTGGCTCTATGTGGAAGGGGCGTAAAATGGATTGTAGTGTCAATGGTACAAATGGTGCTTATATAGATTATGGAGTACAAGGATATTCTTATGGAAAAACGACAACTGGATATTTCCTTAGAAAATTAATGGATAAATCATTGACAGACTTAAAGGGCAAGAAGAGCCATCAACCATGGGTTGAAATCCGTTATGCAGAAGTTCTTCTAAATAAAGCAGAAGCTGCATATAGATTAAATAAAAATAGATGAAGCCCAAAAAGCCATGAATGATGTACGCGCTCGTAAAAATGTGGGACTTCCCGGAAAGAGTTCAACTGGTGAAACTTGGTTTAATGATTATAGAAACGAACGAAAAGTTGAATTAGCTTATGAAGGACATTTATATTGGGATATGCGCCGCTGGAAATTAGTTCATACAGAATATACAGGTTATCGTGTGCATGGAATGAAAATCACAGGTGATACGTATGAATATATAGAAGCAGACAATAAAGACAGAAAATTCCTAAAAAACTGTACGTATTTCCTGAGCCAACTGATGAAATGAGGAATAACTCGTTGATAGAACAATATGATGAATGGAAATAACACCTAAAAGAATAATGCAATGAAAAATAAAATATTTTTAATCATAATGGCTGCATTTATCTTTGAATAAGTGCATGCCAAAGCCCGGAAGACTTAGCACCATCCGCTTCACACAATGGTATTAATAGTCTCAAAGCATTTCTACTGGATGATGATAGTGAGAACAACAATTTTGTAGGTGAGATAGGATTACGCTAATCGGACAATAACAATTTGTTTGTCCTTATAATTATCCGAAGGAGTCTGATAACTTGTTTCCAACAGACAAGCTGGTTAAAATGCGAATGGAAGCAGGGTTGGATAATAACGTATGTCACGCCTTCTGTTTGTTATATGGATTTAACGAAAGAGAACTATATTACTGTAACCTTACAAAACAAAAAGAACAGGTTCAGTACAAAGTTGTATGTGAAATACGTAAGAATAATGAATGTGCTATTACACAATACAATATCCCTTCTTTGGAGTTCCATGGAATTATAAATGAAGAAAACAAGTCAATCTCATTAATTAGTACTGACCCCGTAGGCACTTCTTTAGCCGAAGTGAAAGTTTCTCATGGTGCTACTATTTCTCCAGATCCTACTACAGAAACATTGAATTATGATGAGCCATTTAATGTAACGGTAACTGCGCAAAATGGAAAAGACAAAGCAACATACGCAGTAAGAGTAGTAGAGCCTAATAAATTACCGCAAGGAATGAGAAAAGGAAGTGGTAAACTGATATGGAGCAAAGCATTAGGTGATATGGGTATCAATGGAACAGACAACAATACTGTTGCTATCGCTTCTTCTTCCAATTACTTATTTGTAAATACCAGAAATTCTGACTTAAAATATTTCAATCGGAATACTGGTGAATATGTGGGCACTATCAACTTGCCGTTCAAGAGTGGTTTGGCCAATTTCTGTATAGCCACGATGCCAATAACAATCTATTGATTACCAATTTAAGAAATACAGGGAGGCGGTGCGCAAGCTGTACAAACTATTTATCGTATAACAGGAACAGGAGAACCTCAAAAATATATAGAAACGTCTCATATTTATCCGACAGGAAGAAAACTTTCCGTGTGTGGTAGTTTGGATGGTGATGCTATCATTTTATCTAGTGTCGAAATATCAAGCAAGATACTTTTATTGGGAAGTGAAAAATGGAGTATTGCAATCACAAGAGCCTAAATTATTCACTGCGGATCCTACCATCATTGGATGGAATTATTTAGGTGATGCTGTTACGTTTGGAACAGATTTAAGTCAAGGTATATTCTGTGTTGGTTATGGTAGTCAACCGAGAGCATTTGGCTTCTTTAATCCAAGACGGTTCAAAATGCACTATATAATCTCGCCAATGTTACCGTTGAAGGTGCCCTCTAAATGATTCCGGACATATACTTCAACAACTTGACATAGCAGAATTTAATGGAGCAAGGTATATTGCTGTAGCTGACCAGTTCTGGAATTATAATACATATGGATTATTGTATGATGTAACAGTGCCTGGCAATTTAGCAGGAGATCCCAAAGATCCTAACTTATTTATATATCAAACTAATCCTATCTGGAACAACTCAAATGCAAATAATGTAGCTGATATAAACTTGAGAGTTTCCACAGATGGAATGAAAATGACATTATATCTGTTAGAACTAACGGAGGGGTAGCTGCTTATGAGTTTGACTGTATTGATGTGGAACATTTAGTTAAATAATTAAATTAACAAGGCTGCCTCCGGTCATAAAGTCTTTATGACTTGAGGTAGCCTTTTAACTATTCAAATAATGAAAAAGTCCCTGATTATTTTATTACTGGGCTTTATCCTTGTGTTCATGTTCGAAAGATGATACTTCCTCTCTATGGGAATGGGAAGAACCGGAACTTCCGGTGACACCTGTAAAATCCAAACCTCGCTATATCTGGATTGATGCAGCTGCCAATTTTCCTGATTTTGCCAATAGTAAAGAGAATATCATCAGAGACCTGAACTTGGCTAAAGATGCTGGATTCACAGACATTGTAGTAGATGTGCGTCCCACTACCGGCGATGTACTGTTTAAAACGAATGTAGCCGATCCGGTAAAATACTTATATGCTTGGATTTCGGGGCGATACACCCAGGTACAACGTACAGCAGAATGGGATTATTTACAAGTATTTATTGATGAAGGGCACAAACTAGGTTTAAAGGTCCATGCTGCAATTAATACAATGGTTGGTGGAAATACGACAAATAATGGAACAGGAGTCATGTATCGTGATGCCTCTAAAGCTGAATGGGCCACGCAAATGAACACGGCTTCCGGTATCGTTAGTGTAATGCACACAAATGAAAGTATCAAATTTTTTAATCCGGTACGTGAAGAGGTACAACAATATGTTTGTGATATCTTGAAAGACTTGGCGCAATATAATATCGATGGCATCATTCTCGACAGAGGACGATTCCCTGGATTTACAAAGCGATTTTTTCTGATTATACGCGAAAGAAATTTGAAGAATATATTGAAAAGAAAATAAATATCTATCCCAATGAGATCTTATCTTGTGGGAACGAAAGTACTACCAGCAGCCTATCCTGCTTATTTAACACAATGGCTGGAATTCCGCGTAAAAGTAATGTATGACTTTATGGCAAGAGCACGTAAAACTGTGAAATCTGTGAATTCCAGTATTCAGTTCGGAGTATATGTCGGCGGGTGGTATTCTTTCTTATTACGATGTGGGCGTCAATTGGGCCAACCCTGAATATGACCCTTCTACGTCCTACAAATGGGCGACAAAAAATATAAGAATTATGGATATGCCGGACTTATGGATCACATGCTTATCGGTGCCTACGCTTCTCCATTAAACGTATATGGCACTACCGAATGGACTATGTCCTGGTTTTTGTTCCTGGCAAAAGCCAAGATCAAAGGGACTTGTCCGTTAGTTGTCGGAGGACCTGATGTTGGTAATTGGGACCCTGACAATCGCGCTACCAAGCACAAGAGAACAACGTCGATTGTAAACTCTGTAAAAGCTTGTATGGATGCTTGTGATGGATATTTCTTATTTGATATGATTCATCTAAAACTTGCTAATCAGTGGCAATACGCTAAAGAAGGAATTAATTTAGCTATAAATTAAAAAATACATGTATATGCATTGCTATCTAAAATATATGAAAGCGGTATCTACGCTAATAATATGCTTTTTCGCTCCAGCTCTCTTTGCACAAACAATTAGTGGAAAGGTATCATGTGACGGAAAAGGAATAAAGATGTGGTTGTCACAGATGGCATTCACTTCGCTCAAACAAACCATAAAGGAGAATATATAATTCCGATGACAGATAATGCCTCCTTTGTTTATTTATCTACTCCAGCAGGGTATTTACCCCAACGAGAATATAGTATGCCTCTATTTTATCAACCGATACAAACCGGAAAGGTAACAGGGTATGACTTTTGAACTGAAAAGAAATCCGTATGATGATAACACACATACCTTTATGGTGCACGCTGATGCACAACTTTTCAAAAGACAATTTGCAACCCTACAATCAGATTTTAGATGATTGCATTGATTTTATTGAAACTAAAAAAGGAAAAAGAAATATTTGGTATCGATTGCGGAGATCTTGTAGGAGATAAGCCTTGAACTATATCCTGACTACATCCGTTCTCTTTAACCGTTTGGACATTCCATTTTATAGAGTCATTGGCAACCATGATATGACTCTATACGGTCGTTCGCATGAACGTCATATCGAAAATTCGAGGAAATTTTCGGACCATCTTATTATTCTTTTAATAAAGGTAAAGCTCACTATATAGTTCTGAATGATGTATTTTACTTGGCTAGAGATTATTTCTATGCAGGGATATATTGAAGAAAAGCTACTTTCATGGTTAGAGCAGGATTTGTCATATATTAAAGAAGGCTCATTAGTCTTTGTAGCCATGCACATTCCCAGTCGCCTTGAAGTGGGTCAAATTCCATTTGAATATTCAAATGCAAATATAGCAGGTAGAGTCAGCAATGCTGCTTTTTTATATGAAAATATTAAAGCCCTACCGTGCTCATCTCTTGACAGGACATACACACTACAATAGAAATCTTGAACATTCCGAACAACTATTTGAACATATCACAGCAGCTGTATGTGGCACTTGGAGGCAAGGGGACGGTTTGTCTGGATGGAACCCCGCAAGGATATGGTGTGTATGAAGTTGATAACGATCATGTGACTTGGTATTTCAAAAGTGCAGGCTTTCCTAAAGAATATCAGATGAGCCAGCTTACGCTCCCGGGAGTTCCAAAGAATATCCAGATGATGTGATTGCTAATATTTGGAATTGGGATGTGAAATGGAAAGTGGAATGGCTTGAAAATGGAAAAGTGATGGGGAAATGATTTGTTTCAGTATGTGCGGATCCGGCAGCGGAAGCTCTTCTGCAGATAAGGAAAAATTAGAGTTTAAATGGATTTCTTAAGCTACCCTAACGAGCATATGTTCAGGGCTACTGTAAAAGACAAGAATGCAAAAATAGAGGTGATTGCGACAGATCGCTTCGGTAACATATATCGAGCTAATCTGAATAATAATAAATAAAGTCTATACGATGGAATAAGTAAAAATATATAGGATTTCTAATCATATTGGCATTATCTATACAAGGTATACAGTCAAGGACGCTAATATCGACCATCAATGATAGTAAACAAGAGGAAAATCTAAGCCCCATGCTCTGATGTGGTTTGGACGCAGAAGCAAATTTGGAAGATTCAATAATCCTGATTCTATAGATTTTTATCTAGCAAAATAAAGGTTTTAGGTTTTTTACACATGCTATTGTAGATGTTCGTCCACATTCCAGGAGAGGTATTGTATGAAAGCGCTTATGCCCTCGCATGAAAGAGTGGAAAGGTGCCAAAGCAGGTAGTTTTGATTATTTGGGATATTTCATAAAGAAAGGACACGAGTTAGGACTTGAGATTCATGCTTCACTGAACGTATTCTGTGCCGGTCCCAATTATTTTGATCGTGGAGTTGTATACAACAATCATCCGAATGGGCTTCCATGGTATATACCTGGACAAAGGTATTATTCTATTACACAAGAAAAACATAAATATGGAGCTACGACCAATCCTGTAAATGAAGAATATTGTGCATACATTCTTCGTATCCTTACAGAGTTAGTCGCCAAGCACCCCGATTTGGATGGTTTAACGCCGACCGAGTACGATATAGATGGTATTAGCGCTGATTTCTCGCATCTTTCTCGTCAGAAGTTCGAAGAGTATATTGGAGAGAAATTGAAGCGTTTTCCCTGAAGATATATTTGAGTGGAAACTTGATACAAACAAACGTTACCAATCCGGCACGCGGTAAATATTTTCAATGGATAGAATGGAGAACGAAAACAATCACAGATTTTTATGGCACGTGCCCGCAAAGAAGTAAAAAAGCCGTCAATAAGAATATTTCTCTTTCGGTACGTATACAGGAGCATGGTATCCTTCTTTATTATGAAGTGTAAGTTAACTTTTGCAAGTAATCAATATGATCCAAATAAAGATTTTGATTAGGCTCACCAGCTTATAAAAATTATGATTATGCAGAATTAATTGATTTATATGCAACAGGTAATTATTATACAGAGTAACCATTAGCGAATCATTGCGAAATAATAAAAGTATTTGGAAATGAAACAGACTCACAGGCTCAATCTGGCACCTGGTATTGTGTAGAGGGATCTTGCCAGCATTTACATCAGATATTGAAAGGAAACAAATTTATGGGAGGTATCTTGGTTGATCAATTCTACGACAATCCTTCTAAACTTCCGGAAACTATTGCCATGAATTTGAAGAAATCCGATGGGTTAATGGTGTTCGATATTGTCCATATCATTCAGAAAACTTATGGAAGGAAATTGAAGCCGGAATGATAGCCGGAGGAGCGTTACAACCAAAGTTAATGCTCTGGAAGCCAAAGTCATGTGGCTGGATTGTTCTGCTAACTTTTACACGCTTTAGTTATCCGGATTCCATCCGTTACTATGTGGATAAGTGTCATGAAATAGGTATTACCTATCTGGTACTGGATATAAAAGACAATACTGGAGAAGTGCTTATCCTAGTAAATACGCCACAACAATTTTTTAAAGAAATTGGAAGAATTTCGACCGTCCTAATTTCGATTTTATAAATAATTTCCTTCATTGATGCTGCTCGTGCCTATGATTTGAAGATTTTTGCTAATTTGAATGTATGGCGCTTGCTGACGGACAAAACATTGTGAAACGAGGAGATATTTATACAAAGCATAAAAATGGCAAGGAGTCAATTATGTCCCCCGCAAGCGACTATTGCCTATGACAGAAATTGAAAGGTAAGGCAACTCTATTTTTGAATCCTGCTTTGAAAGCAGTGCAGCAATATGAAATAAATATCATCAAAGAGATGGTGAAGAATTACTCTTTTTGATGGGATTATGCTGGTGATCGTGCCCGTTATGATTGCATCGACGCCGACTTTTCACCTTGAATCAAGAAAAATGTTTGAAAAGTATCTTGGTAAAGCTGAATAAATATCCTGAAGATATTTATGAATGGCGTCCAAATGCTTCGGAGAGATTGACCGTGTAGCCGGACCTTACTATTTTCAATGGATAGAAATGGCGTGCATCTATAATTTATAATTTCATGAAAGATGCTCGTCAGGCAATTAAAAGTATAAACCCCGACTGTATGTTGGGAGTGTACACAGGAGCTTGGTATCCCATACTTTGAAGTGGGTGTCACTTGGGCGAGCCGCACCTACGATGTCCATCGTGATTTCCACTGGGCTACTCCTAATTATAAGAATTATGGCATTGCCGAATTGCTCGACTTTTATACTATTGGCAATCATTATTGGAATGTTTCTTTAGATGATTATTACAAATCATCGGGACGGCATAAAATGAGATCGACAGTCAAGTGTCTATCGGAGAATATTTTTGTGTAGAAGGTGGCTGCATATCATTCAAAATATCTATTAAAAGGAGCCGTTCCTTCGTATCAGGTGGATTATACGTAGAAGATTAGTAAAAAGATGACTGGACAGTTTAGAAAAGCTGTACGCATGAATTTGAAAGCAATCAGGACGGAGTAATGATATTCGATATTGTGCACATTATCCGAAATAACTGGTGGAATGAATTGAAAGAGGCTATTGATTCTGCAACAGCCTATGAATGAAATATTTATTAACCCAACTAATACAATTTATTGATTGTGAAACGAATTAATTTTATAGTCTTTATTGTTGTTGACTATATTGACTTCAACAATTGTTGCATAAAGCTGAAAGTTATCCTGAACATGAATGGGAATGGGATAAGACACCGGAAGAAACCAATCCGGGTATTGTAGAGTTAGGATGGACAGCCCAATATCAATTAGGTAAACTTCCGACTTATATTAGTATTTATAAGTCACCGGAACAATTTGAATCTAAAAAAGCTGTAGCTTATATTGCAGTAAAGGATATGAGTGTTTCATTCTCTGTTTTAGGTGAAAAGACAGGTTCTAAAACTCCTTCGCAGTTTTATGAGCAGTCACAACATTCTGTCATTTTAAATGGAGGTTTCTTTTGGGATGGTTCATCATTGAGTATGATTTGTCGTGACGGCCAAGTGATTTTGTCCGAACAATCAATCGGATTCAGAGGACTGGGTAACGATTTATTATCCTACAAGAGCTGCCTTTGGACTTATGACAGATGGTAGCTATAAGACCACTTGGACTTATACTACAAACTACAAATATTACTTATTCCTATCCACACAACCAAGCCGAAAATAAATATGGTGAAACTCCTAAAGAAGTTCCTTCTGCTACACTCCCGGCCGGTGGCAGCGTATTAAAAGCAAAGAATGCTATTGGTGGTGGTCCAATGCTTATCAAAGATGGGGCTATCAAAGATACATATGTTGCAGAATTGCTAAAGATCAGCGCAGATTCAAATCAAACCTCGTTCAGCTATAGGAATAACCAAAGACAAACAAACTTATCTTATTTGTTTGTGAAGGGCGTGAAATGACACCAGGGGTAGTGCAGGATATACCACTGCTGAAGTCGCAAAAATCTTAAAAATCTTTTAGGATGTGTAGATGCAATGAATTTAGATGGAGGTGGTTCCAGTTGCATGTTAATTAATGGAAAAGTGAAACATAAAGGTACGGATGGCAACAACGTACAGAAGTTACAGCGGTAGGCCTATGATAAATGTCTTTCATTCAGGCTATTTAACAATAGAATTTGTTCTGTACGTATTCATATAATATTAGCAGAACAAATTTTTTATATCATTATATTTCTTCTCATAACTAATTATTGACGTAGTTTGTAAATGTATGATAGAAAAGGGAAGAGAGAATTATGTAGGTGATGGCAATATATAAAATTTATTATCAATAAAACTATTGTAATTGTTGACGTATGAATAAGCGTGCTTTAGCTTTGTGATGTGCTTTAAGAGGATATGCACATTATGGTACTTTCGGTTACCATCGTAACGCATGTTCTTCCTGGTTGGATGAGTCATGCGCAAACGCCTCCGCCAGATCATGTGTTTAATCCGTTGTTACCGGCATTACTTGGGTAGACCTTTGCGTTTCCTTGTTCTTGTTCGCTATGGAGCCGCGCGTTTCTTTTTCCATAAGGAAACGTAATGTTCGAAAAGGTGATTCAAAACCGAAACTTGTTTATGAAGCTGTCAAACGGGGATTCAGTTGACTTTCTTTGCTATTTTTATTTAGCCATTTTTATCCGTACATGTTAAGCTCTCCACAAGATATGAGGGCATGGTTGCTGGCTATACTCTGTTTTATTGTTCTATTTCCCATGTTTATGCGTATTCCTTGGAAGATGCCGGATTGGGCACATACTTCAATAAAAGTTGGAGTCTTACATTATTGTTGCCATCATAGTTAGCAACCAACTCCTTATGCAGATGGTAGACATTCAGCCTATTCTCCAGTAATATCATCATTTTGTTGTTGGCTAATATGGCTGTTTTCGGCTCTATTCTTTACATTTTCACAATGCATAATCGTTGGATACAGTTTAGGAGTTCTGGATATTGTTACTGGCAATGATGATATTAGGGAGTACAGTGGATGGTTCGTGGACACAGAGTGTATTTAATTATACTCCTTTGCTATGGATGTACTGGTTTGATTTACTTGAAATACTTATTTATCGTTATTCCCGGCAGTATAGCTGGCGAATATTTAGCGGAGTGGATGAAAACATATCAAAAAGAGACGGTGATTATGCTACATCTCCTTATCTAAAATGAGTATCATCGATGATATTATCCATCAGTTCTTATCATTAGTAATCTTTACAGTCTCTACACTCGTAATTTGGTTATTAATCTGGTGGTTACAGTTTTATTGCTACTAACAGGTAAATGTATATTTCCACACAAGGTGGATGGGATAGCCCTATTATGGAAAAGTTGTTTAATGCAGGATCTTTCCCATTCTTTTGGGTTTGTGTTTTGAACCTTTTCAGGATGGCATTAAAAAAGATCCGACAACTTTTAGTTGTTTCTTTGTTACCTGCCGGGCTGGCTTTCCTGGCTCTTTTATTTCTAAGTATTATTTGTGACTATTTCTGGTGTGTCAAAAGTACTCGTTTTTTAGTCATGTCCGGTCAGAACCCAATGATAGCTTATGAGGTCGGCGATTTATTGATTATGCCATTGGCAACATATTTATGCGTTGCTTCCATTGTTATCTTATTTTCAACATAGTGCTTGGTTAGGTTTTCTCCAAGGAGTAATTCTTACTTCTTTGGCAGTTTTAGTGACTATGTTCTTCACAAAATCAATGGTTTTGGAGAACGTAAATATCAATGTGATTATTATATATTAAAAAGAGTTGCTTTCGGTCGCTTTTTTATTGATTCTACTATTTCCTATCCTTTGTAAATGAAAAGAAGTAGAGGAAGTAAACAAATAAAAATACGGTATTTATATGCATAATTACGAATAAAAGAACGGTCATTTGCATATAAATTACCGTATTATTTGTGAAAAACATACGGTTGATTCTAATGAAACGTACGGTTGGTTTTAAAGAAACACAAGGTTGGTTTATAAGAAACGCCACGTGCATTTAAAAGGAAGCATATTTTACTCGTAAAAATAGTGATTTCGATTTATTAGAAGTGCTTTTAGGACTCTGTTTAATCAAACAAAAGCATGTATGTATTGATAAATGCATTCATTATGCAGCGCATAATATTCAATAATAATGATTGCGTTCTATAATAGAAGAATTTCTTCGATTCCTGAATTATACAAATCACTAATCCGTACGATTCTTTTCCACTCCCTCGCATTGAGACTGAATAAATTCGATTATATAGAGTCCCAAATATCAAATGACATTTTATCATTTTGATATTTGGAAGATTTGTTTCTATTGATATAGCGTACGAAAAAGCCACCTATTAAGATTATTAAAATAGTGACGCTATGTCAACAGGATAGCGTTGCTATAAGCTTCCTATATAGCGACGCCATACCAAGCCGATAGCGACACTATTTTATTTGATTGCTTTTTTATGATTGGACAGACAAGATCAGCATATCTCATCATGCCTAAATCAGTGAAATGAATACCATCAATTGTAGGCTTCTCCATCTTCTCCCAGCATATTCTTTGAAGAGATTAAAATGATATTTTTCTCATTTATCTTTTTAGTCGGTTGAATATCTCCTTTTTAGCGTATCATTCTTTCTTTGTACCTCCTTAGCAATTCTTTCATCATAAAATGTATGGGTGAATATAGGATCTTCTATGAAAATACAGGGCGTATCCGGATGCTTACTACGAATGATGTGATAGAATGTCTCCCATACGTTCTTTCATCTGTTCTACAGAAGCATTAGGTACAAAGTCTAAAAACAAAAACACTGGCATCTACCTCGGTTATTACTTTGGCAACTTCTAAATCTAGCAATGCATTTCACTGAATCCCAGTAGATTGATACATTCATGATTTAATCTTCTTGATATAATGTTTGTATGTGCCATTCCGGGACGTGAAGCACAACCTCCTTGAAGAATACTGGTTCCATAAAATACAAACCGGCTTCTGGCGGATTGGATAATCAATTAAAGGTTTATCAATAGTAGCTAACGAATCAATCCCTATAGATAGGAAACCAAACCCGTCATAGAGAGGAACATAAAGCATATATTCCTCTCTTCCGGTTGCATGTTAGCAATGATTGTTGCTTGATTTGTTTTTCCATTTGACGGGCACTATTTATGAATCTCCATTTTCTATTACCTTCCTAACAGTATAAATCAAGTCCTTTCACTCCTGTATCAGTCATGTGATTCATATGATTATTGAAGAGATTCTCCCATCTCACTGCTATATGAGTGGAATTACTATGAAATCGTATTGCCATTCCTGCCGAATTACGACTTAAGTACCAAAGAGGAGGACGTGATATGTGTTCTAATGAGTCAGGAAACCTTTCATATCGTACTCCATTGTTTTCTGTTGCTTTTCCTAATAGAGGGAAGTTTGATGCATCATAGTATATTATTTGGGCAAAGCTTATGGCTTGTCCACAAAGTAAAAGTCCAATTAAAATATATCTTATCATAGCATTTAATTTTCTGGAAATTTAATCTTCTGATAATATGTCTGTTTTAAGACTTTCCTAACAGAAGGATTATCAATCCCTTTATTATTAAAAATAAATTTCACTATTAATCCCCAACTCCCGGTTTATACGAAGTTGCTTTTGTAATAGTTCCGGTGACATTTTGGAATTACTCCCCTCCATCAAAATCATGCCAGGTGCAAACAATTGGTTTGGATTATTCTGATGTATATACTTCAAAACTTCTGAAACCGTAGCACGATAAGCGTCAACACTATAGCGATAACACTGAACAGCTAACAGATCACAAACTTTCTTCTTTACACCAACGAGGCCATTCCTGCATCAGATTCTCTTCACACCAAGGGTAAGGGTTCGGGGCGAAACTAATCATTACATTTGGGCTCTTTGCTTTGATTCTTTTATATAATCGTTTTGCAAAGGTATTTAAAATATCCAAACGCCAATGTACCCATTCCGTATTATTATAATCTACAGGAGGATTATTCCCTTGATGTTGTGATTGATAAAGAGAAACTGTATAGGTATCATATCCGGAATTCCGAGGCATAGCAGGAAAGCGATCATCCCCTTGAATACCATCTAAATCAGGATAAAAGCATCAATGCTTCTTCTATAAGTTCTATTAAGAAATTCTGCACGGCAGGATTATAGGCATTAAAAATAGTAATCATGTTGATTATAATTGGCAGGTTGTTGTTGATTGTCTATTCCTAGCCAGTGGGGGTTCTTTGCTAACAAAGGATTATTAAGTGATATCGGACGTCCTTCTCCCATAAAGCCATACTCAAACCAGAAAAACACTTTTATATCGTGTTTATGAGCTTCCATCAATCAAATCACGTACCGGATCATTGGTTGGACTTTGATATTGCTTTGAATATCTACTTAGTAAATAACTTTCTTCTTGTGTTTATAAGTAGAATAATGCATCAACACGTCACTTCTATATATCGTTTTAGTTTCCGCATAAGATACAAGAAATATAGAATTCATATTCAACTCATCCAATGTCTTTACAAAATCTTTCACTCCCTGATAGGAATGTAATACAGGGGGTGAAACGGGGAGCAGGAACCCAGACTCCCGAATCCCTTGCTCTGTTGTTTTTGCTATACTTTGTAGACTAATAAATAAAATCGAAAGACATATACAAAACGTTAACTTTTTACTCATGAATAAAAAATGATTAATTGATAACTTAACTATCCTTATCCTATTATAGTTTTTAGATTATACTATCTTGCAAATAACACAGTAGCAACCGGTCGTTGTTGATGATATTTATTACATGGTTTTATAGTCTCTTTACCATTAATCAACATACAGCTCGAACCCCTCCGTCTAAATTAAGTGCATCTACACACCCGAATGATTTCATTAACCGAGCAAGTTGGGCTGGAGTCATACCTGAAATATCCGGTGTTTGTTCGCGTCCTTCACAAACAAATAAAATCAACTTCCCGTCTTGCGTAATTCCTACTGCAGAACGAGGCTGACAAGTCTGTGGATTTATACCACTTGCAACGTCTAATAGTTCTTCTACCCAACTATTACGAATCGTTCCATCCTTGATTAATATAGGACCTGCACCAATTCCCATTTCGGCGGTCCAGACTTTTGCCCCTTTTGGAAAGCCTTTTTGATGGCACAGGTAACGGAAGACGTGTGGAGCTGTTTAAGGCCGGCATATCATACGCATAGGTTTGTTGAGCCGATTTATATATCCAGTCAACATGATATGTCCCATCTGTATAAAGACTGAAAACTGAACGGGTAGGGTAATATGCAGTCTTTTTTACCTTCCAATAAGCGATTCACTACAGATATGTTGTCAGATAAGATTTTTCCATTTTTGCATATAAGACTAACAGTCTTTCCATTAGCAAAATATCCTCCATTTAATACAATAGATGGTTTTCTTTTTTCTGACTGGTAGAATTCTGTCGGAGTTTTTACCCCACTATCTGCACCTCCAACATCCAAACTCCCTCCTTTTTTGGTATCTATAACTGCTATATAAGCATTTGTTCGTGTACTTTCAATCCAGTCCGGAGAGTGATAAACACTGATGTATTCGGGCAACTTCCCAAAAGTAGTGACACGGGTCCATCCTAACTTTTCAGGATTCTGAAAATCCATTTTTCGCAAGTCCATCCGAAAAGGAGCTGCTGGTAATCCGGCATTGTTTACCAGATTTCCACGCAGAAAATTACGGAAAGCATAACGTACATAAACCGGTTGAGCCACTTTGTCACTCCATACTTTTACACGAGAGGTTCCATTTATGATTTCGGCATTGGCAGGATAAAATATACTATCTTCACTTGCAATCTCAAACCCTACTAAAGGCTCATTTTCCGGGTTTAGTCCATCATCTGCATGATCAAAGAGAATTTCAATTATCTTTCCGTTCTTCATATATGAACGATGGATAGGACCACTATATTCAAATCCCTCTAATTGATATGTTTTAGCTAATGCCCAATATGCTAAGCGTTGTCCGATTTCTCGTTTTTTGGGCGCATGAATGAATTTCTCCGAACCAAGATCGTTTGTGAATGCCATACCTGTATTAGAAACTTCATGCATACTTTCCAATTGCACTTCTCGGAAGATGGCCCTCTGAAACGGTCGGTCTACAGGTGAAGCAACAGGTGCTATTTCTGTATAATAGATAGGCAAGTCTTTCGAACGGAACAATGCTCTGTTTTGCTTGGCCCACACAGCAAACAAACGCTGATATTGTTCCGGTCGTGCAGAATTAGACTCTCCTTGATACCATATCATTCCTTTAATATTATAATTCTCCAGCGGTTTAATCATGGCATTGTATAATACGGTAGGAGTACCGTTAGCATATTTCAATTGTGGATTCTCTGCCGGAGTCAGATCAACTTCGGGAAATTGCAGGAGATTTTCTTTACTAATCCATGGCTCAATTGAAGACCCGCTCCAGGAGGCATGAATCAACCCTACCGGTATTCCTAAAACTTTCTGTAATTGATCGCCATAATAATAAGCTACGGCACTAAAAGTAGAAACAGACTTTGGAGTGTTTTTTTCCCATTGCCCTGTTACATCCTCTTCCGGAATACTACTGTATGCACGTTGCACTGTAAACAATCGCAATGAACGATTAGGATTTGCATTTACTATCGTATTCTGTGATTCTGCAGCAGGTTGCCCCCGAAAACCTTTCACGGGCATTTCCATATTCGATTGGCCGGAGCACAGCCAGACTTCTCCAATCAAAATATCATCTAATAACAGCTCTTCACCGTCTGAAATACGAATAGTGTACGGACCTCCAGCTTCCGGAGTTGTGACGGTTACCATCCAATCTCCCTTTTTATTACTATTCACTTCCTGCTGTTGTGCGTTCCATGAGGTATATATGGCAACTTTCTTATTAGGTGTAGCTTTCCCCCACAGCCTTACTTCTGACTTTTGTTGGAGCACCATCCCGTTACCTAAAATGGAGGGGAGCTGAATTTTAGCTTCACCATAAGAGCAATAGACACACAGAATTAAGATGATATACGTTATTTTCTTTGTTAGTAGTTTCATATCTCGATTATGTTCTCCAGAACCATTTAAGTTTTGTGAAAATTATAGCTATTAATGTCGCCAATGCAGTGATAATAACTCCTCGTAAGAAACCGAGCCAGGCATTTTGCTGAAGATAGGTTAAATATGATGCTACTCCTATCAGATTTAACATAGGCATTACTACCAAATTAGTAGCTACATAGGCAATCATAGGGTTTTGTCCTGCCATTTCCAATGGACGTGTCAGTCG
Organism: Bacteroides sp. BFG-637; assembly: GCF_024793605.1. NCBI lineage: Bacteria > Pseudomonadati > Bacteroidota > Bacteroidia > Bacteroidales > Bacteroidaceae > Bacteroides > Bacteroides sp. BFG-637. Next base: position 4,394,326 of record NZ_JANUPD010000002.1, read on the forward strand.
CCGATATTTATAGATATCACATAGAATTGAAAAAGCAATCATCGCCATAAAAAGCAAGACCGGCAGTAACAAAATAGTAACTGTAGGTTGAATCATCCTTACGGATTCCGCCTTCATAAGCTTCAAAGAATAAGCCTAGCATAAGTAAATAAGCTCCCGCAACAAATAGTTTTCTCCAATAATCCATGTTGTTACTTCTTGTTTTCAGAAGCCAATAAATGCAGGCTAAAATAATAACTGTACCACACAAGTTTAATAATAACTGACGTGTATACAGACCATAAAGGTTAAAGATAATAACCCCAGTAGTTAACAATAGAATTAAGGGGATTTTCCTTTCTCTCTTCTAAAGATGAAGCAGCCTCTGTTCTATTTTGTAGCCATTCCTTTAAGTATTCACCGGCAATACTTCCGGGAATAATAATGAACAAGTATTTCAAATAATAAAAACTATACATCCAGGGAATCGGAGAATAGTTCATCAGGTCCTTCACCCAAGATCCGTCAGTTTTACTTCCTAGAAAAACAGCCATAATAAATGGGAGAATAGCTATTCTGGCCCATTTATTATTTGCCGTAAACAAGTATGCCAAAGAACCGAAAATAGACATATTTGCCAGAACTAGAATAATAATATTACTATATGACAGGCTAAATTCTCTGCCATTAGCATAACTTACAGTAAGTAACATGAAAACGCCTAACATATAAGCAGATAGTTGTATCCCTCCACGCAACCATCTCAGACATTTTAACCGGAATTCTCATAAACATGGGAAACATAAGAACAAATGCCGATAGGGCCAACAACCACGACCGCACATCTTGAGGAGAAGATGTTACCCAAGGATACATATGCTGGATAAAAATAGCAAAGAAAGTTAACCGGAATCCACGTAATATACAATCCCACGCTATTTTTAATTTAGATTCTCCTTTTTCCAGCTTATTACCAATAGAAAAAGGGAAAGCTGCTCCCATTGCAAATAAAAAGAATGGGAAAACTAAATCAACCCATGTTATTCCATAAAATGATGGGGCAAATGCAAAAATTAGAGCGGGGACCCACTTGTGCATGGTACATCCATCCTGGTAATACTCCTGAAGCAATGGTACCCGATAAAACCATAGTAATAATGGCATATCCTCTTAATGCATCAAGAGAGAAGGCTCGTTTATTCATGACTTATTATTTGAAATATATCTATTTGTTAATATCCTGCACCATTAATCTCTACAGATTCCGCACCAATCTTCTGTTCTGCTTCCGTTGAATTAATATCGAAATACATAGCATCCGGACAACGCATATCAGTATATCTTCCTGTATGAAGTGGAGTTTTTACTATTTTACCGTCATACATCCTGAATAAAAAACTTCCCTTCCATTGAGCACCTTCAACTTTTGTATTCGTAGCTTGTGTCGGTTTTCCTTCATTAGATACCTGGTCAATAGCATTTACACGTTTAAATTCTCCACGAGTTCCTTGTTTGTATCCAGCACATTCATATTCTGACTCATAATGCTTACCATTACCGTCCACAATAAATTTGAGAACTCCACTTCTTATGATCTGAATAGAAATTGTAACTTCCTCACCCGGATACCAATAATATTCTTTCCTGCGCAGGAGCATTTGAATAGTTAGATGCCTGTCCACTTGAATGACTTGTGCGTCTCATGAACGGGCGGAATGCTTTTCTTTCAGCGCTGATATTGCCTTGTTCATCTTTTATAACTTCCCAAGTCAAACCTATATCAGTCTCCTGTCCACCCATATTTCCTCCTAAATATATAGAAGGATTATCAAGGTATTGTCCTGGTTTACTAGATTCTTACGATCTTCGTCAAAAGTAGCTGTAGGTAACTTTATAGTTCCTCCGATGCCTAGCCATAAATCTTTACTTGTTACGGCTTTATGATAATAGGCACCGGCAAAGCAAGCAACACTCGCTTGTGGCTTTACCTCGTCTTTAAAGTAAGTGTTAATTGGATCTGTGGGTTCTGGTTCTGATTCCGGTTCCCCATCGTCGCTACTGGAACAGTTGTAAAAGCCCATAGCTAAAATCACGAATAATGAATAGAATAAATATTTTTTCATCTTACATCATTTTTGTTAATCAATAATATTCTTTTGAGGATTAGTATCCATTTCCATTAATACTAATAGTTTCTGCTCCTTTTTTCGATCTTCGTCAGTTGATATTATTTCAAAGAAATGAGTGTCCGGGCAACGCATATCTGTGAAACGTCCTTCATGAATCGGCACTTTCACTATTTCATCTTTATTTTTTCTAAAATAATAACTCTCATCCCACCGACTATTCAGCACCTTTGTTTTTGTAGCTTGCGCCGGTTTACCTTCATTCGCAACCTGATCAATGGCATTTACCCGTTTAAAGGTACCCAATTCGCCCGGAATATAACCTTCACAATCATAGTCACATTCAAAACGTTTCCCAGCTCCTTCTATTACAAAATGTACTTTATGGGGTTCTAGTACTTGAAAATACATTGTAACTTTCTCGCCTGGATACCAATAATATTTATCTTCCGGTGGTGCTTGTGCATAATTCGGCTCTTGTCCGTTAATATGTTCACTGCGTCTCATAAACGGACGAAAAGCTTTCCTTTCTTTAGATAGTTTACCATCTTTTTCACGGATAACCTCCCAAAGCTAACCCGAAGTCGGTCTCCTGATCTCCCATGTTTCCTCCTAAATATACAGATGGATTATCAAGAAACTGGCCCGGTTTCTTAGTGTTTTTCTAGTTTGATCGAATGATAATTGGGGGAGTGTAACGGTGCCCCCAACTCCCAACCAAACATCCTTGCTGGAGTTTACCTTACGATAATAGGCTCCGGGAAAACATTCTATGAATTTTTCCGGTTTCACTTCATTCTTAAAGAATGCTTCTACTGACTTGGGAGAGGATGTTCTGTATTTATGAGAACAAGATGTACCTCCTATAATGAGACAAGTAAGAAAAAATATATAATTATAATTCTGTTTCATATTAATAAAGAGATTAAATAGGACCATATCAATTAGATATGGTCCTGTTTATTAATTATTATCTACACGCTATACGGTAGAAGTATAAGCCGGAACCAGTACAGCCAAATACTGCATATAATTCATTGTTTTTCACCATTAAACAAGCAGAAGCTGTACTATTACCATTAGCCCCCGATGCTTCCATTGTATAATTGAATATTTGATTATATTTACCATCAGTTATATCACAGATACGCATAACACCTTTTTGATCTCCCGAATATGCTGTATATGCTACATACACACGGCCATTAATTGTTATTACATCTCCACCACTGGTTCTAACTCCGGAACTTCTGGAAACTTCTCCCATAGTACTGTTCATCCAAATAAGTCCATTAGTTGCACTTGTACTAAAGAATCCCATATATCCGCTCATACCTATAGGCATCGGAACCACGCTCCAATAGTAACTTGGAGTAGCAACAGGGAATGCATATTTTTGAGGAGTAGGATTCACGACTCCATTTGTGACTTTCCAAACATATACATCTACTGACTGTGCTTTAGTAGCAACTATTGTGGCATCACCATCTAAATCACCCATGATGCCAATACCAGCTAAACGAGGAGTCGCAGATTCACCCAGCGCTGATTTATCATATGAAATAAATTCTTTAGCTTCTGCTGTTACATTACTCCAACGATATAATACAGGTTTTGTCTCCAGATAAAGCTAATGAGGTTCCAAGAATATTGCCCTTGTCATCTGTAGCCATTAAACGTATACCATGTCCTGCAATACTTAACCCTGTTTCATTCCAAATTCTCGATCTTATTGCCTGTATAATCAAAATATGCTGGGGTTTTCTTAGTTGAAGAATGGTTGCCTGCAATAATATATGGATCACTAATTCCTACACTAATTAGGTTGTCAGATCCAAATCCGGCTAGTTCTGTATAGTCTTTTTGAATACAGGTTCTGCAGAAATTTGAGGTATGTCAATTGTGAACTCTGTCGTCACACCATTGCTTCCTTTGATTGAAACCTTATTGTTACCATTCATCAAATTTAATCCTTGTCCAGTGAAAGATTCATCTATTTTATTGCCGAATCCAGCAGTTAGTTCTACATTTACAGATGTGAAATCCATCAACGCCGGAATATATGGAACTGCGACATTCTTATCATCTGTAAGCACATAATCAGTTTCAATACCATTGATAGTCATTGCTTTTATAGATGCAGGACCTACTTTTTCCGTAGTGATAATAAACTCATAAGTGTAAATTGTTTCTTCATCTATGCCCTTTATTTTAAAACTTCTCGGATTGGTATAATCTAATGTAACACCATTCTGAAAGTCCATAATTGTCCCATTGATATATTCCATGGTAACCTTTAGTGCCGTAAGGTCAGTTTCTTCCGGAACTTGGACAATCAACGATTCTTCACCTGTATGAATATCACTATTAGGGGACAGTCATTCCTTCTATTATAAAAGACACTAATTTAGGAGGAGACTGGATACGCAATTTTGTCTGCACAGTGGTTCCATCAAATCCATTTAATGTCAAATCAAGAGGCTTACGAGCATCATACTCTTGATCGTTTACAAAATTGGCAGTACCATTTATAACCAATAATTGTAATTTAGCTTTAGATAAATCGACTCCGGCGGGAATCAATACAGTCGTCTCTGCTGCACTGACAGAAGAAGGTGTGTATAATTCATTATTCACTTTGACTCCTACTATTTGCACAGATTCATAAGCTCTGTTTTCATCATCATCTGAACAAGAGCTAAAAGTTACAGTAAAGAGTGTAGTAATACACATCATACTGAATATTAAGTTTATTAGTTTTTTCATCTTTCACGAGTATTATATGTTCATTATTTTTTCTTAATGGAAAAAGCTATTTTCATTTGTTCGAAAAAAGTATTCCAATCAACATAACAATTATCGAAAATCATTAGACCTGATGAATTCTTTAGTGAAGCCCCAAACACTTTTCCCTGATCGGAAACACTTAAATCAGGCAAACTCATTGAACCCAACAATGGAATTTGTCCACATGTAAGGATATTCCCTAGAGTAATGTATCGATTGACTTCTTTAGGCGTTTTATAATAAGTTCCGATCATCAGAAAGTCAAGATTGTTTAAGTAACTTGTTTTATTGTAATTTTCTCCGTAGATTTCACTATCTGGAAATGATAATCGATCATCATATTTAAATTGATTACTAGCCCAGTTTACTCCATTTTGATAATATACTTCATACCAGGACCCTACATAAGCTGCCATTTTTAAATTCGGATTCTTTTCAGTCTTATACTTATCTACTAATGAGCGAATACGTCCGGTAAAGTCACAAATAGTTTGAGAGCGGAAAGTAATCCATTCTTTAAAGAATTGACCTTTTACTAATGTGCCTTCTTTGTCTATTTTGAAAGCGTCAGCGGGAAAGTTCTCTAAAATTTTGCCTTCTTTCTCTAGGTATTCTTCAAATGCGTTTCGAGTCACATGACTAAAGTCGGCATATAAATTATCATAACGACAGCGATCTAATACGATACCATCTATATCATAATTTTTTAGAACTTCTTCCACGCGCAACAATTGAAAGTCCTGCACTTCTTTATTAGAAGGATTTACAAAAGCTAAAGCTAATAGTTTACCTTTAGCAGCTTCTTTCCCTCTTGTACTTTCTGTGATTTTCAACAGTTTACCTTTGTCTTCGGGGCGTTGCACTATTTCCTCCCAATCTTTATGTTCATGAAGAATAGCGTAATCATTTACAGTAATATTCCCTTCTGTGAAGAAATTAAAACTAGTATAGACTTTGAGTCCAATCTTATGTGCTTCCTGGAGTACAACTTCCAGCAAATCAAATCCATCATCCTTCACTTGTTTATTCGGATTTTTGGTTGCAGTTAGATAAGGAGTTTTTGAAAGATCGTTTTTGCGGTAAGAAACATATCCTTCTGGTCCTTTTACATCTAATCCAATGGAAGTGAACCCTGCTTTCTTTACGTTATTAACCATAGTGGCTACAGCTTCTCTATTAGTCAATACCTTTGCATTAGGAAACTGCTCCACCCACATAACCAATTCACTCTGTTGTTGATTTGGAACTTTGGAGAATATGGCAACAGACTTACGAGTAATTTCTTTCCCTTCTTTTTTCAATATCCAATTGAAGAAATTAGTACCATCATTCAGAGTTAACTGATTACGAAATAGCCCCTTTGTTGTAACAGCTACTGGTTTTGTTTCTGTTCGGTTTTCTATAAACAACTGATAATTGGCTTTTTTATCATAATTAGCAATACAGCCGCTTAATGTAGTTTTACTTCCTACAACGGTAAATAAGAAATCATTATCCAACTCTATTTGAGGCGGAATACTTCCTTTGGAAAAAGCAATCACTTTATCCAATGAGTGTACTTCACCATCAATCCGCAGCTTTACAACATCTCCTACATGGAAGTTCTCGGCAAGAAATTTACGGTAACCATCCTTTAGATAATCAGTATCATAACCAATTAATGCAAACTCTGCCTGTCCCAATGTTATATCCAAAGGAGCACTAAATGCTGGTTGAGCATCTTTAGAGATTACACCATTCAGGACTTTAATCACTTTCATATCTCCATTTATCACTACGGCTGTATATGTGCTTTGAGTCGATTTTATAGCTTTTTTATATTCCGTAGATAATAAGACAATTCCTTTTTCTTGCTTTTCCCAGGCAGAATTATTGAATAAGTCTATCTGCTTTTCAAGACCACGCACAGTTAATGTAGGATCCGGACTGGCAGCTTCAATTGTCACTACAGTCTGTGCCGATATAAAAACCGGCACTAACAGTAATGATAATATAATAATTAATCTATTCATAATAAACACATTATATGTTACTCACCATATCCTTTATTTTGTTCTAACCAAGGACATTTATTTCGCTCTGTTTGTGGAATAGGCCATAAGTAGTGCCTATTATTCCAACTACGACCTTTATCACGAGATCTTAATTTATCACCAAATGCAGCATAACTAGCAATATCATTGATATCTCTGTCCGATCCTGAAGAGCCATAAGAAGGAACCATATCCGGAGTAGCCTGCTCATATCCATCAGGATATTTGCCTGTAGCCGGATCTACACCTGTTGCTTTCGGATAACCATAAGTGGGTTCAGCATTCTGAATATCACCTGTTCTCCAACGACGCATATCAAATAACATTAATGCCTCTTTGGCTAATTCCACTTTACGTTCACGACGTACAATTTGACGCATTTTTAGTTGATCATTCTCACGTGTCGGATCAACACTTAAGATGCCAGGCATACCTACACGAGCTCTGACGCGATCAATTGCATTTACTACCGTTGCATCTAATTCATTAAGTTCTATTTTTGCTTCGGCATACGTCAAAAGAATCTCTGCAAATCGCATAATCAGGATATTATAGCTCGGATTAGCGTTTGCCTCATCATCAAAATGGTTATATTTCTTCCAGGCAAATCCCACACCACTACTTACATATCCATATTGAGCAACAGCACCCGCATAATCTAAGTTGGCAACCAACTTTTCATTACCGTCTTTATCCCAAGAAGTAGTTTGAGGATTATAAACTTCCATCAAGAATTTCATTTTATTATCTCCACCAGTATTACCGATGATAACGTCATGATGAGTGTAAACTGTTTCTTTTAAACGGGGATCACGACTTTCAAATGGTTTCTTGGGGTTATATCCAGAACCTGTTTCATCAATACGTTTACCATTTTTCATTTCATAGGTATCTACTAACTGTTGAGTAGGAAAACGCCCACTTTGTCCAATCATGCGAACTTGTTCGCCTAGAGACATGTATTGGGTAAATGAATGAATTTGGTTGGAAAACATCATAAACAACATTGTTTCTTTTTTTACGTCTTCTTTTAGTTGCCCTATCCGCGTAAACAGATCTGCATAAGTAGTAGCCAGATCGCGTCCACTTTCATCTATAACTTTTTTAGAAGCTGCTGCTGCAATCTTAAAGTATTCTGTAGCTTTAGCCTGATCTTTTTCACCGTCCATACCAAAACCAAATTTACACCATGAACCGGCATATAAAGCCAATCTGGCTTTCAGTCCTAATGCTACCGATTTATCGACGCGTCCATAATTGGCCGCTGTCCAAGGTAAAATATCAGCAGCTTCGTCCAATGTTTTTAATATATCATCTACAACTTCTTTCCAAGGTGTACGAGAGACTTGTTTTGTTTGTTCCTCTGTGACTGCAGATGTAAAATATGGAATATCACCCCATAAAGAAACTAGTTGAATATAATAATGAGATCTTAAAACCTGAATTTCTGCAAGGTAGGTTTTGGCCTTATCACTTAATTCATTATAAAAAGGTTTAGCTCCATCTAACACAGAATTACATCTTGCTACAGAAGTGTATAGAATAGACCACGTTTGTTCTACTGTGAAATTCGTCCGTAACTCAATATTGCCAACGCCAATAGAACTATTGTCTGCGCGTTCGATACCATAAGGAGTATACATATCCCATAATATACAATAAGGTATACTACTAGTATTACTATGGTCCATCAGTAGACGTTGGTAACACCCATTAGCACCTTGTGCTATTGCACCATCGTTATTGTAAAAGTTGGATGATAAGTATTCACTCATAGGCTCTTTGTCTAAATAGTCACTACAGCCCGCTATCCCTAATGATAATATCAAAGCTCCACTTGCCAGAACCTTGTTATTAAATATATATTTGATTGCTTTTTTCATAATATCTGATTATTTAAAATTTTAAATCAATACCAAACGTAAATGTTTGCATAATGGGGTAGAATTCCCCACCAACAGAGCCGCTATATGCAACCTCCGGGTCATATCCCTTATAGAAATTACTAATAGTAAATAGATTCTGTCCACTAGCATACACTCTCAAGCTACCAATATTTAATTTTTTAGTCCATGAATTAGGCAAAGTATAACCTAAAACAACATTCTTCAAACGACAGTAAGAAGCGTCTCGTACCCATTTATCAGATTTTTGATAGTTAGGACCTGCATTGGCTTCAGGAACCAAAATCGGGTATGCTGCATCTTGATTGTCCGGAGTCCATGAATCCATTTGATGTCTGAAAAGATTTGAACCATTAGCAAAAGGTTTAAGACCAACTCCGCTCATGTAATTTACACGTTGTCCTACTCCTTGGAAAAATGCTGTAAAATCAAAATTTTTCCAACCAGCATTTAATGTTACGCCATATTCAAAGTGTGGGAATGGGTCACCAAGATAAACCATATCCCGAGTATCAATTGTCATAGGATCGGAATCTTCCCCTTGATAAACTTTAACATACTTAACAAATCCCGGGCGTGCATCCCCTAATTTAGGAGAGTTATTGACATCATCCCAGTCCTTATAATATCCGTCAGTCACATATCCCCAAATGCCTTTATTAGGATAACCCTCTACCATTGTTTTATCTTGAGAATTAAGTCCGTTTAGATTGGTAATTTTGTTTCGGTTATCACTTAAAGTAAATGTTACTCCATACGTGAAGTCATTTAATTTATTTTTGTGACTGACACTTACTTCCCAACCCTTGTTGGACATATCTCCTGCATTGGTATACGCCGGACTCATTCCTACATAGTATGGTAATGGAAACTTCATTAACATGTCGTAAATATTTTTGATATAATAATCTGCAGTAACGCTTAACAAACCATTCCACAAACTAAAATCAATACCAAAGTTTATCTGCTTTGATTTTTCCCAACTAATATCCGAATTGGCTAACGTTGTTTGGGCAACACCTGATACTAATTCTTTGTCTGCTTCGTCACCGCCTAAATAGTATCCGTATCCGGTGGCAATGGTTGCAGCGTAAGGATAATTACCGATGTTTTGATTTCCTAAAAGACCATAAGAAGCACGTACTTTTAGAAAGTCAAGTACTTTACGAGTAGGTTTCATGAAATTTTCTTCAGATATGACCCAACCGGCAGATACCGAAGGAAAAAATCCCCATCGATTATCTCTAGTAAAGCGGGAAGAACCATCGTAACGACCATTCACCTCCAGTAAATAGCGCTGTTTATAGTTGTAATTCAAACGAGCATACCACGACATCATAGCCCATGAATTTGCTCCACCTGAAGAAGTTGCAGTTGCAGAATCTCCATTACCTAAATAATAACGTCCTAGATCGAAACCTCTTTTTCCACCAGAGAAGGAAGTACTCAGATTATCTTCTGCCTGGAAGCCGACTAATATTTTTCCATAATGGTCAAAGAATTTATTTTCATATGAAGCTTGTGCACGATAATAATTTCTAACGGTTTCACTCCAACTCTCTGTTAATGAATCATCTGTTGGATATGATCCCATAATTTGGCCTTTTAAAGACGTTGTATATGGGGTTATTAAAGCTCGTTCTCTACTTGTGGATTGACGACGAGAGTATTGTCCTACAAGTTCCAATCCCTTAATAGGAGTTAGAGTTAACGTACCATTTACTACGGCATCCGTGCCTTTGCTTATTTTTTCTCCGCTATCATATGCCTGCGCAGTAGGGTTCATTCCATTTTTTCCATATCCCCAATTTCCATCCAGCTCTCTGGCAGCAGAAAGAGTGGGCAACATATATAAAGACTGATTGATAATCTGTTTAGGAGTACTCAAACCCGGATTTACTTTTTTACCTTGTCTTAATGCTGTTTCAATACTAAACTTAGCCCATGGAAGTATTTGAGCGTCTGCATTTAAACGAAGGTTGGTACGACTATAATTATCATTAGGTATCAAACCATCCTGGTATAAATAAGTACCGGCACCAAAGAAAGTCAGTTTGTCACTACCACCACTAATTGTTACATTATGGTTATGCATGATTGAATGACTTTTCATCGTTTCGTCTTTCCAATCTGTATCATACCTGTTCCAATTATCTGGACGTAATGTTTTTTGTTCTTCTATCTGTTGCAGTTGTTGAGCTCTTTGTGCATCGGATACTGTAATTTCTGCATTATCCCAAGCATTTAGTTCTGCTTGTAAATACTCCCATGCAGCCACCGGTTCGGGCATATTAGTTGGGCGCTGAATTGTCAGATAGCCACTATACGTAGTTGTTATTTTTCCTTTTTGTCCTCTTTTAGTTGTAATAAGGATAACACCGTTAGATGCCCGGGAACCATAAATTGATGCAGAAGCTGCATCTTTCAGAACAGAAATGCTCTCTACTGTATTGGCGTCTACTTGGTCGATACTCATTTCAATTCCATCAACTAAAACCAGCGGATCCGTATTTGAATTAATAGAACCGATACCGCGAATTCGAATAGAACCACCATCACCACCAGGTTCACCGGAAGTTTGCTGAATAGTCACACCGGGCATAGCACCTTGTAAAGCAGTAGATAAGGATGCTACGCTTCTTTTTGTTATAGTTTCAGAACTAACAGAAGATACGGCTCCGGTTAATGTAGCCTTTTTCTGTTTAGCATATCCCACAACTATTGCTTCTTCCAGCTGGATAGCATCAGTCTTCATCTTTACATTTAGTACAGGAGTATTTGCTACTAGTTCTTCTGTCCGATAACCGACATAAGAGAAAACCAATTTACTTCCTTTCTTTACTTCAATAGAATACTTTCCATTAATATCTGAAATTGTTCCTTTAGACGTACCTTCAACAAAGATACTTACTCCTGGCAATACATCGGATTCATCAGAGACAACTCCTTTCACAATTAAATTCTGTGCTTGTATACTGACAGAACTTAGCATTAAAATTAAAAACAGAATTTTTCTCATAATATTAAATTTAGAACTAATTAGGATACTATATTTTTTATTTCTTCTAATGTTTTCCAGCACTGATATAGCCCTCTTGGCACATGGAAACATCCCTTCCATTTTCCACCTTTGAGTGGTAGCAATACTTCTCCTCTTCGGTTCAAGTAGCCATACCATTCAAGATATTCTTGATCTTTGAAATGCTCCCATGTGTAGTCATGTACCTTTTCAAACCATTCCAGACACCGTTTATCTCCGGTCAGTTGATAGCCTTTCAGTAAAGATATCAAGTGTCTCGATATGCACCCACCAGAGCTTTTGATCCCATTCCAATTGTTGAGGAGGACAACCATTACGATCCATAAAATAATAAATGCCCCCATACTCCTTGTCCCAACCATAATCAAGCATTGTGAGAGTGGTCTCTTTGGCTTTCTCTATTAATTCTGGACGATTCAGACGCTTGCCCAGATCCATGATAAACCACATAGCTTCAATGGCATGCCCCGGAGTCACCTGACGGCCTTCAAAACAATCGACCAAATTTCCATCTATGTCCACATTTTCAATAATGATATTACCAAGTTCAGGACGATAGAAAACTTCCATTACTTCATGAATACAAGTATCCATTGTTTCTCTTAGATACGTTTCATCCAATAAATGCTCTATCTCCAGTGCCAGGTTACAGAGGATCATCGGCAGGGCAAAGTTCTTCAGATTACGGGTACCCGGATGAAGCTTGTTCCATTTGCCTTTCGGGTTATCCACTTTGGAAAGGATAATGTCGAAAGTTTTTTTGGCAATATCTGCATATTCCTGATTACCGGTTGCAAGACTCAACTGTCCGAAAGCCATGGTGGCGAATGTATACGAGAATATATTATACGGTTCTACCAATGGTCTACCCAAACGATCAAGGGAAAAATACCAGTTATAGTTACCATTATGTCCATATTTTTTTAGGAACTCACCACCTTGAACGGCACAATCCAGCCATTCCTTGCGTTTTTCCACTTTATTGTAAAGCATGGAAAACATCCATACTTCACGACATTGAAGCCAAATAAACTTATCCGTATCGAACACTTTTCCTTCACGGTCCAGGCAGGTGAAGTAACCACCATATTCATGGTCTTGGGAGTGTTCAAGCCAGAAAGGAAGAACATTATTCATCAGTTCATTCCTGATATAGATTCGCCAATTTCTTGAAATCCATACCATTATTTCCATTATAGATCGGTATAGGCAATCCAACGGTTGAAGAAATGTCTGTTGAATAACCAACGTAGTTTTTACTATCCATATTTCTCATTTGTTAGTTGATTAATTATAAGGTCTTTTTGTTTTACTATTCCGAACGGGTCCAATATCTTTCAATCTCCTCCAGTGACTTCCCGGTAGTCTCCGGCACGAGTTTCCAGACAATCAGCATATATGGCACGCACATGAGGGCGAACAGGAAGAATGTTCCGGCGGGGGTAAGGTTCTGGAGCATCCAGGGGGTCAACTGTCCGATCAGGTACGTTCCGATCCAGAGAGCGAATCCTGCTATCGACATGGCCAGTCCGCGAACCTTGGTGGGATACATCTCCGAGAGGAGCACGAACACCACAGCGCAGATAGACACGGCACAACAGAATACATAGAACAGGAAGAAAATAAGCAGGAAGAGGCTGGATACTCCCAGGGAATCTCCGAAGAGGAAGTACAGGCCGATGAGAATCAGAGAAACAACCATTCCCGAAACTCCGTAATAAACCAGCTTCTTGCGGCCTACCTTATCAATGATGACAAGAGCCAGAACGGTGGTCAAGGTGTTGACTAGTCCTACCAGAACTTGGTAAAATGAAAGTTAACTGTTTGCATAGCTGTATTATGGTAGAAAAGTTTTATCTTTATCGCGTTAAACTAACTAATACCCCCATTATGAGAAGAATTTTTTATTTACTTTTCCTTGTCTTATTAGGCTATTCTTTTGACGTAAAAGCTTCAGACACAGTGTTTATTCATGAAACACAAATCCCGGTTTTGATAGAGCGGCAGGACAATGTTCTGTTCTATATCCGGTTGGATGTAAAGGAAAGCAAGATGCTCGATGAAGTAGTTTTAGATTTCAGTAAAAGTACCAATTTAGCGGATGTTCAGGCAATCAAACTCTATTATGGAGGAACAGAGGCCTTACAAGATCAAAACAAAAATCGCTTTGCCCCTGTAGAGTACATATCCAGCCATCGACCGGGTGCGACATTGGCGGCTAATCCTTCCTATTCCATAAAATGTGCAGAGGTCGGACCATCAGAAAAAGTCGTATTAAGAGGTAATTACAATTTATTTCCAGGTGTCAACTTTTTTTGGATCAGTTTGCAGATGAAAACAGATGCCTCTTTGCATACTAAAGTAGTCTCTGATTTACGTGCTGTAAAAGTGGACGGGAAAGAACTCTATTGTAAATCTATTTCTCCGAAGAATGTTACTCACCGGATGGCAGTCGGAGTCCGTCATGCCGGTAATGATGGTTCTGCTTCCTTCCGTATTCCCGGATTGGTGACAACCAATAAAGGAACATTATTGGGAGTGTACGATGTCCGATATAATAGTAGTGTCGATTTACAGGAATATGTAGATGTGGGTTTAAGTCGTAGCACTGACGGAGGGAAGAGCTGGGAGAAGATGCGTCTTCCGCTTTCATTTGGTGAGTACGGTGGTTTACCTAAAGCACAGAATGGGGTAGGAGATCCCTCTATTTTGGTAGATACCCAAACGAATACCGTCTGGGTGGTTGCCGCATGGACTCATGGTATGGGTAATCAACGTGCCTGGTGGAGCTCCCATCCGGGAATGGATATAAACCATACCGCACAGCTGGTATTGGCAAAGAGCACAGACGATGGTAAAACCTGGTCGAAACCGATCAATATAACAGAACAGGTAAAAGACCCCTCCTGGTATTTTCTGCTTCAAGGTCCCGGACGAGGAATAACGATGAGCGACGGTACATTAGTCTTTCCAACACAGTTTATCGACTCTACCCGTATCCCGAATGCAGGAATCATGTATAGTAAAGATCGGGGAAAAACATGGAAAATGCATCATCCGGCACGGACTAATACGACGGAAGCACAAGTTGCTGAAATAGAACCGGGAGTATTAATGCTGAATATGCGTGATAATAGAGGAGGAAGCCGTGCTGTCGCCCTAACCAAAGATTTGGGAAAAACCTGGACAGAACATCCGTCTTCACGTAAGGCACTTCAGGAACCGGTATGTATGGCCAGCTTGATTCATGTCGATGCCAAGGACAACGTTTTGAATAAAGACCTCCTGTTGTTTTCAAATCCGGATACGACTAAAGGGCGCAATCATATAACAATAAAAGCAAGTCTGGATAAAGGATTTACCTGGTTGCCCGAACATCAAATCATGCTCGACGAAGCAGAAGGATGGGGATATAGTTGCCTGACGATGATTGATAAAGAGACAATCGGTATTCTATATGAGAGCAGTGTGGCACACATGACTTTTCAGACGGTGAAATTAACAGATTTGTTAGGAGTGAAATGATAGATATAATAGCGGTTAAACTATCTGGTATGATAAAAGAATAAAGCCGTATATTTATCGTAGCATGCAAAAACAACATATTTTGTTAAATTATCAGTGAAATTTGCTGAAAAAACAATATCTTTGAATCCGTTAATATCTAATGCCCCCACTATGATGATTAATTTGATCGGAAAAAAGGCTCAAATAGCATGTGGATTACTATGCTGTTGCAGTATGGCATATGCACAGAGCAATGACAATTCCGAAGTTGTCGTTCTAAATACAGGTTGGGAATTTTCCCAGGCAGGAACAGAGCTGTGGCAATCGGCACAGGTTCCGGGCACCGTTCATCAGGACCTTATCTACCATAAACAAATACCCGATCCTTTTTATGGCATCAATGAACAAAAGATTCAGTGGGTGGAAAATGAAGACTGGGAATACCGGACTGCTTTTACAGTTACCCCCGAACAACTGAAACGGGATGACGCCCAATTGGTTTTTGAAGGCCTTGACACATACGCCGATGTATACCTCAATGGAGCACTGTTGCTGAAAGCCGATAACATGTTTGTCGGCTATACCATACCCGTCAAGTCCCAACTCCGTATCGGAGAAAACCTTCTTCACATCTATTTTCATTCCCCCATCCGGCAGACACTGCCTCAATATAACTCGAACGGATTCAACTATCCGGCAGACAACGACCATCACGACAAACATTTAAGCGTATTCTCCCGTAAAGCCCCTTACAGCTATGGCTGGGATTGGGGAATCCGCATGGTGACCAGCGGCATCTGGCGTCCGGTGACCATCCGTTTTTATGACGCAGCTTCTATCAGTGACTACCATGTAAAGCAACTCGCACTGACCGACCAGCTCGCAAACCTGTCTAATGAGTTAGAAATAAACAACATACTCCCCCGCCCACTTCAGGCAGAGGTGAGAATCAATACCTCATTCGAAGGAAGTGCAGAAAAAAGCATCAGCCAGGCAATCACCTTACAGCCCGGAATCAATCATGTTTCCATACCTTCCGAAGTGGCATCCCCCGTACGTTGGATGCCGAATGGATGGGGAAAGCCCGCCCTGTATGATTTCTCCGCTCAAATCATAGTAGAAGATAAAGTCGTAGCCGAGCAATCGCACCGGATAGGACTGCGTACCGTTCGCCTCGTTAATGAAAAAGATAAAGACGGAGAATCCTTCTATTTTGAAGTAAACGGTGTACCGATGTTTGCCAAAGGAGCCAATTACATCCCCCAGGATGCACTCTTGACTAACGTCACTACCGAACGCTACCAAACCTTATTCCGCGACATCCGCGAAGCGAACATGAATGTCATTCGTGTATGGGGAGGTGGGACGTACGAAGATGATCGCTTCTATGACCTGGCAGATGAAAACGGAATACTGGTGTGGCAAGACTTCATGTTTGCCTGCACTCCCTATCCGTCCGACCCCACCTTCCTGAAAAGGGTAGAGGCGGAAGCCTGCTATAATATCCGTCGCCTTCGCAATCATGCTTCCCTGGCGATGTGGTGCGGCAATAACGAAATACTGGAAGCCTTAAAATATTGGGGATTCGACAAGAACTTCCCGCCCGAAATCTATCAGGAAATGTTTCGAGGCTACGACAAACTGTTCCATCAGCTCCTTCCTGCCAAGGTGAAGGAACTGGATGCCGACCGTTTCTACATACACAGCTCCCCATATTTTGCCAACTGGGGACGTCCCGAATCCTGGGGGATAGGAGACAGCCATAACTGGGGAGTCTGGTATGGTCAAAAAACATTCGAGTCACTCGATACAGACCTGCCCCGTTTCATGAGCGAATTCGGTTTCCAGTCCTTCCCGGAAATGAAGACCATCTCCACTTTCGCCGCTCCGGAAGATTATCAGATAGAATCGGAAGTGATGAATGCTCATCAGAAAAGCAGCATCGGCAACGCCCTGATTCGTACCTACATGGAGCGCGACTATATCATCCCCGAAAAATTTGAAGACTTTGTCTATGTCGGACTAGTGCTGCAAGGACAAGGAATGCGTCACGGACTGGAAGCGCACCGCCGGAACCGTCCTTACTGTATGGGCACCCTGTATTGGCAACTGAATGACAGCTGGCCGGTAGTATCTTGGTCGAGTATCGACTATTATGGTAACTGGAAAGCCCTGCATTACCAAGCCAAACGAGCCTTTGCTCCAATTCTCATCAATCCTATCCGGCAGAACGACAGCCTCAGTATCTACCTGATTTCCGACTGTCCGGACACCAAAGACCACCTGACGTTGGAAATGAAAGTAACAGACTTTGACGGAAAGAAACAAGGCAAGCCGATACGACTCAACACATTGTCAGTTCCGGCTAACACTTCCCAATGTGTGTACCGTATAAAACCCGATATCTGGCTATCACCGGAAGAACAGCAACGCTGTTTCATGCAACTGACCCTGAAAGACAAGGCAGGAAATACTCTTGCCGAAACCGTATACTTCTTTAGAAAAACAAAAGACCTGCTTCTGCCTGAAACAACCGTTTCCTGCAAGATGAAACAGAAAGACGGCATGTGTGAACTGACATTGTTTTCTCCCACTCTTGCAAAAGATGTCTTTATTGAAATCCCATTGCAGGGAGCCCGTTTCAGCGACAACTTTTTCGACCTTCTTCCCGGGGAACGTAAAACGGTCGTCATCACTTCTCCCCAAATAAAGAAAGGAGAGGAGCTGCCCTTGACAATCAAACATATTCGTGAAACTTATAATTAATCTATTAATAACTTAACACCTAATTTTTTAGTTTATGAAACAACTCTTTAAATTAACCGGATGTCTGGCACTAGCAGGACTTTTTGCCTCTTGCCAATCGGCGCAACAGGAAGCCAACTACCAGATCATCCCCATGCCACAAGAGATTGTAACCGCTCAAGGAAGTCCCTTCATCCTGAAGAGCAGTGTGAAGATTCTCTATCCGGAAGGAAACGAGAAGATGCAACGCAACGCACAATTTCTGGCAGACTACCTGAAAACGGCTACCGGAAAAGATTTCGCCATTGAAGCCGGAACAGAAGGTAAAAACGCAATCATACTGGCATTAGGCACGGAGAACGAAAATCCGGAATCCTACCAGATGAAAGTTACCGGTGACGGAATTACGATTACCGGTCCTACGGAAGCCGGTGTATTCTATGGCATCCAGTCCCTGCGCAAATCATTGCCTGTGGCTGTCGGTGCGGATATTGCCATGCCAGCCGTAGAAATCAATGACGCTCCCCGCTTTGGCTATCGTGGCGCGCATTTCGATACCAGCCGTCATTTCTTTACTGTGGACGAAATAAAGACCTACATCGACATGCAGGCTTTGCATAACATGAACCGCCTCCACTGGCATATCACCGACGATCAAGGCTGGCGTCTGGAAATCAAAAAATACCCGAAACTGACTGAAATCGGTGCTAACAGAACAGAAACAGTCATCGGACGTAACTCCGGCGAATACGACGGCAAACCTTACGGTGGATTCTACACCCAGGAACAAGCCAAAGAAATCGTAGATTATGCAGCCGAACGCTACATCACCGTTGTTCCCGAAATCGACCTTCCGGGACACATGCAAGCTGCCCTTGCTGCTTACCCTGAACTGGGTTGTACCGGTGGTCCGTACGAAGTATGGAGACAATGGGGTGTATCCGAAGATGTGCTATGCGCCGGAAACGACCAGGTCTTGAAATTCCTGGAAGATGTCTATGGTGAATTGATTGAAATCTTCCCGTCAGAATATATTCATGTAGGTGGTGACGAATGTCCGAAAGTAAGATGGGAAAAATGTCCGAAATGCCAGGCACGTATCAAAGCATTGGGACTGAAGTCAGATCAGAACCACAGCAAAGAAGAACGTTTGCAGAGCTTTGTCATCAACCATATTGAGAAATTCCTGAACGACCATGGACGTCAAATCATCGGTTGGGATGAAATCCTCGAAGGCGGACTTGCTCCGAATGCTACCGTGATGTCATGGCGTGGTGAGAAAGGTGGTATCGAAGCTGCGAAGCAGAAACACGATGTCATCATGACACCGAACACCTACCTGTATTTCGACTACTACCAAGCTAAAGACGTAGAAAACGAACCGTTCGGTATCGGTGGTTATCTGCCCATGGAAAGAGTGTATAGCTACGAGCCGATGCCGGCTTCTCTTACTCCCGAAGAACAGAAATACATCAAGGGAGTGCAAGCCAACCTCTGGACAGAATACATCGCTACTTTCCCACATGCACAATACATGGTATTGCCTCGTTGGGCTGCTTTGTGTGAAATTCAGTGGTCCAGCCCCGAAAAGAAAAACTATGCCGACTTCCTGTCCCGTCTTCCACAACTGATTAAGTGGTACGATGCAGAAGGATACAATTACGCTAAACACGTATTTGACGTACAAGCCGAGTTTGACCCGAATCCGGCAGAAGGAACAATGGACGTTACCCTGTCTACCATCGACGGTGCTCCTATTTACTATACGTTAGACGGCACAGAACCTACTGCCACTTCCCCCGTTTACGAAGGAGTATTGAAAATTAAGGAAAATGTCACCCTGTCCGCTAAAGCCATCCGTCCCAACGGCGAAAGCAAGACTGTGACGGAGAAGATTGATTTCAGCAAATCCAGCATGGAAGCCGATTGTAGCCAATCAGCCTATTAATGAACAATACCTGTTCAAAGGAGCTTCCACTTTGGTAGACGGTCTGAAAGGAAATAGCAGCTACAGGTCAGGTCGTTGGATCGCTTTCAACGGAAATGACATGGATATGACTATCGACCTCCAGCAACCTACTGAAATCTCAAGCGTGGCAATCTCTACCAATGTAGCAAAAGGAGACTGGGTATTTGATGCCAGAAACCTGTCCGTAGAAACTTCAGATGATGGCAAGAACTTCAAAAAGATTGCTTCCGAAGAATACCCGGAGATGAAAGAGACAGACAAAGACGGAATCGTTGAGCATAAACTAACCTTTGATCCTGTGACCACCCAATACGTGAGAGTCATTGCTTCACCGGAGAAATCACTTCCGGCATGGCATGGAGGAAAAGGTAAAAACGCATTTTTATTTGTAGACGAAATCAAAATTGATTAATGAATATAAGAAAAGAATACCCTAAAGTTTGTCTTTTCTTATGGATATTGGGGATGTGCTTCCATGCACATCCCATTCTGGCACAGTCCGTCATACCTGTCCCATTAAAAATGGAGCAGGGGACGGGCTCTTTTTTACTATCAGAAAAGACTAAACTTTATACAAACCTGCAAGGTGGAGAAGCGGAACTCTGGGAGAATTACCTGAAAGCATTGCCTGTTCAATTGAAAGAAGCGAGAATGAAAGACAGGAAACAGATGCTTTTCTTATTGATAACCCCCAAGACCCCCCAATTGCCATCACCGGAAAGCTACACACTCTCCGTCACCCCTCAACGAATTGAGATCCGGGCAACTTCGGGAGCCGGATTATTCTATGGAATGCAAACCCTGTTACAGCTGATGCAACCGGCGGGCACAGGCAGCTATTCCGTAGCCTCTGTCGAGATAGAAGACACCCCGCGTTTTGCTTACCGCGGACTGATGCTGGACGTATCCCGCCATTTCTCTACCAAAGAGTTTATAAAGAAGCAGATAGACGCATTGGCATATTACAAAATCAACCGTTTGCACCTGCATCTGACCGATGCGGCAGGCTGGCGGCTTGAAATTAAGAAATATCCTTTACTGACCGATTTTGCAGCTTGGCGTACAGACCCCACCTGGAAGAAATGGTGGAACGGCGGACGTAAATACCTCCGTTACGATGAACCCGGAGCTTCCGGAGGCTATTACACCCAGGACGATATTCGTGAAATACTGGCATACGCCCGTCAGCACTACATCACCGTGATTCCGGAGATTGAAATGCCTTCCCATTCGGAAGAAGTGCTGGCTGCCTACCCGCAGCTATCCTGTTCGGGAGAACCTTACAAGAACTCCGATTTCTGTGTCGGCAATGAAGAAACTTTCACCTTTCTGGAGAATGTACTGACGGAAGTTATGGAACTTTTCCCTTCCGAATACATTCATGTAGGAGGTGATGAGGCCGGCAAATCGGCTTGGAAGACCTGTCCGAAATGTCAGAAGAGAATGAAAGACGAGCATCTGGCCAATGTAGACGAGCTGCAAAGCTATCTGATACACCGTATCGAAAAGTTCCTCAACAATCACGGACGCCGTCTCTTGGGATGGGACGAGATTCTGCAAGGAGGCATTGCGCCCAATGCAACCGTCATGTCATGGCGTGGAGAAGAGGGTGGTATCGCTGCCGTCACCTCCGGCCATCATGCCATCATGACGCCGGGTGCATACTGTTATCTGGACAGCTATCAGGACGCCCCATACTCCCAGCCGGAAGCTATCGGCGGCTACCTGCCATTGAAGAAAGTATATGCCTACGATCCTATTCCCGCTTCCTTAACTGCGGAGCAGGCAAAGTTAGTCTACGGTGTGCAGGGCAACCTATGGGTGGAATATATCCCCACTCCCGAACACGTGGAATATATGATTTACCCTCGTATACTGGCATTGGCGGAAGTAGCCTGGTCGGCTCCGGAACGTAAGTCATGGTCCGATTTCCATACCCGTGCACTGTCAGCAGTGGCCGATTTACAGAAAAAAGGATACCATCCTTTCGATTTGAGCAAAGAAATCGGCAGCCGTCCCGAATCTCTTCAACCAGTCAGCCATTTGGCACTCGGTAAAAAAGTGATCTATAACTCCCCCTACAGCCCCCATTATCCCGCACAAGGCAACACAGCCCTGACAGACGGCATACGTGGTGACTGGACTTATGGTGATGGTTCATGGCAAGGATTTATCTCGGACAACCGTCTCGATGTGACGATTGATATGGAAAAAGAAACCCCTATCCATTCCGTCACCGCCGCTTTTATGCAAGTGGTCGGCGCGGAAGTATTCCTGCCGGAGACAGTGATTATTTCCATTTCCGATGATGGAATTAACTTCACGGAGCTGCAAAAACAACACTTTGAAGTAAGTAAAGAAACACCCATCCGTTTTACGGATATTTCATGGCAGGGAGAAGCCAAAGGAAGATACGTACGTTATCAGGCACAGGCCGGAAGCGAACTCGGAGGCTGGATATTTACGGATGAGATAATCGTGAAATAGACATTGTCAATATCATTTATGAATAAAAGAGGGAATCTACTCAACCAGATTCCCTCTTTTATTGTTATATTTGTATTATTACCTTAAAAACTAAGAATATGGTACAACACGCTAGACTCATTTTCTACAGCCTTCTTCTTCTGGTAATCCCGTGCGAGAGCACCTTGGCGCAGAAGATTCCCGTCACGCCCATAGACTCATTGATAACTGTTGGATATGCCACCGGAAGTTTGAAAAACCTCTCCGGTTCCGTAGAGAAGATTACGGAGACACAGATGAATAAAGACCAGATAACGAACCCTTTGGAAGCAATCCGCGGACGTGTGCCGGGTTTGACCATCCAACGCGGATCAAACGGTCCGGCAGCCTTGGATGCGGTACGCCTGCGGGGAACCACCTCACTGACCAGTGGCAACGACCCTTTGATAATTGTTGACGGAGTATTTGGCGACTTGAGTATGCTCACCTCCATTTACCCTACGGATATTGAGAGCTTCACCATTCTGAAAGACGCTTCCGAAACCGCACAATACGGTTCACGAGGAGCTTCCGGTGTGATTGAGGTCACCACCAAAAAAGGAATGAGCGGCAGAACACAGGTAGCCTACAACGGTAGCTTCGGAGTTTCCACCGTCTACAAGAATCTGAAAATGCTGTCCGGCGATGAATTCCGTCGTGTGGCTTCGGAGCGTGGCATTTCCATTCTGGACAAAGGAAATAACACCGATTTTCAGAAAGAGATTGAACAGACAGGACTGCAACAAAACCATCACGTCGCCTTTTATGGTGGTTCCAGTGAATCCAGCTATCGTGTTTCCCTCGGTTTCATGGACCGTCAGGGAGTGATTCTGAATGAAGACATGAAAAACTTCACTTCGAATATGAACATGAATCAGCAGATGTTCGACGGCTTCCTGAACTGCGAGCTGGGAATGTTCGGTTCCATTCAGAAGAATCATAATCTGGTGGATTATCAGAAAACGTTCTATTCGGCAGCCACATTCAACCCCACCTATCCCAACCATAAAGACCCCGTCACCAATTCCTGGGACGGAATAACGACCGCCAGCCAAATCACCAATCCATTGGCATGGATGGAAGTGCAGGATGATGATGCCACTTCGCACATCAGCACGCACGCCCGTCTGACTTTCAATCTGCTGGAAGGACTGAAACTAAACCTCTTCGGCGCCTATACCTATAATATCGTGGAAAATTCGCAATACCTCCCCACCTCCGTCTGGGCGAACGGTCAGGCTTACAAAGGAACCAAAAAGCGAGAATCCTTGTTGGGCAACATGATGCTGACCTATAAGAAAAACTGGAAAAAACATTTCTTTGACGTGCTGGCACTTGCCGAACTTCAAAAAGAAACCTACACGGGATATTATACGACAGTAAGCAATTTCAGCACCGACAAATTCGGGTATAATAATCTTCAGGCAGGCGCACTCCGCTTGTGGGAAGGCACTAATTCATACTACGACCAACCCCGTCTGGCATCCTTCATGGGACGTTTCAACTATACATATGCCGACCGCTACGTATTGACGCTGAACGCCCGTACAGATGCTTCCTCCAAATTCGGAGCGAACCATAAATGGGGATTCTTCCCCTCCGCATCTGCCGCATGGGTGATTAGTGAGGAAGAATTTATGAAGCACTTGCCGATGGTAGACAATCTGAAATTCCGTATCGGCTATGGTCTGGCAGGCAATCAGAGCGGGATTGACTCATACACTACATTGAACCTTGTAAAGCCGAACGGTGTAGTCCCCGTCGGAAACTCCGCCGTCGTATCTTTAGGAGACTTGCGGAACACGAATCCCGACCTGAAATGGGAAGTGAAACATACCTTTAATACCGGTATCGACGTAGCTCTTTTCGGCAACCGCCTGCTGCTTTCCACCAACTATTACAACTCCCGAACCACAGACATGCTTTACCTTTACAACGTAAGCGTACCGCCTTTCACCTATAACACCTTGCTTGCCAACATCGGTTCCATGCGTAACTGGGGTACGGAAATCGCCATCGGCATCACCCCTTTGAAGACGAAGGATATGGAACTGAATATCAATGCCAATATCACTTTCCAGCGCAACAAACTGCTCTCTTTAAGCGGTATGCACAATGGTGAAATGCTTTCTGCCCCCGAATATAAAAGTCTTGCCGGCCTCGACGGAGCCGGCTTTCACGGAGGATACAACCATATCGTATATCAGATGGTGGGTCAACCGTTGGGCGTGTTCTATCTTCCCCACAGTACAGGACTCGAATCCGACGGAAACGGTGGATACACCTATGGCATCGCCGACCTGAATGGCGGAGGTGTCAGCCTTGAAGATGGTGAAGACCGCTACGTGGCAGGACAAGCCGTACCTAAAACGATTCTTGGCTCCAACATCAGTTTCCGCTACAAGCGTTTCGACCTGTCTTTGCAGATTAACGGAGCTTTCGGACATAAAATCTACAACGGAACTTCCCTGACCTATATGAACATGAATATATTTCCCGACTATAACGTAATGAAGAAAGCCCCGAAACAGAACATCAAGGATCAAACCGCCACCGACTATTGGTTGGAAAAAGGAGATTATGTCAACTTCGACTATGTGACGCTGGGTTGGAACGTGCCGATTGAGAAAGTGCAGAAACTGAAGAAATATGTCCGTTCCCTGCGTCTGGCATTTACAGTCAACAACCTGGCAACCATTTCCGGTTATTCGGGACTTTCACCCATGATTAACAGTTCCACGGTGAACTCCACTTTAGGCGTGGATGATAAACGGGGATATCCGTTGGCGCGGACGTACACATTGGGATTGAGTATTAACTTTTAATGGAGGAGGAGATGATGAAACAATATATGAAAAATAAAAGTCGGTTTTTGCAGAAAGAAGAACAGCTTTCAAGGATAGCGGAACTGTTTTCAAAGAAGAACTTACGTCCTTCGGAAGTGTTGGTATTCCTTCTTATAGCGTGTCTGGGCTTATTCTCATGTGATAAGTTCTTGGAGGAAAATCCGAAAGATAAGTTACCCGAAGATGACGTTTACAATACGATCTCGGAAGTATATCTCAATGCAGTAGCTTCGCTTTATACATACGTAGGCGGTTATAGTGATAGTCAGGGATTGCAGGGAACGGGTAGGGGAGTCTACGACCTGAACACCTTTACTTCCGACGAAGCCATTATCCCCACCCGTGGAGGTGACTGGTATGACGGTGGTTTTTGGCAAGGACTTTACCTGCACGATTGGGGAATAGAGAATGATGCCATTCAGGCTACATGGGAATATCTCTATAAAGTCGTCATGTTAAGTAACAAATCACTGGAACGGATAGACAAATTCGCCGAAACTCATTCCGCTACGGAACTACCGGCATACCGCGCTGAAGTACGTGCCATGCGGGCTATGTATTATTATTACCTGATGGATTTGTTCGGACGCATCCCGCTAGTTCAATCCTCTTCCGTAGCAATGAAAGATGTAGTGC
The DNA here is from genome assembly GCF_024793605.1 of Bacteroides sp. BFG-637. Taxonomy (NCBI): domain Bacteria; kingdom Pseudomonadati; phylum Bacteroidota; class Bacteroidia; order Bacteroidales; family Bacteroidaceae; genus Bacteroides; species Bacteroides sp. BFG-637. The sequence continues at coordinate 4,420,403 of NZ_JANUPD010000002.1, forward strand.
AAAGTGAACGGAAAACGGTCTTTGACTTTGTTGTCAAGGAATTGCAAGAGGCGGCTCCTTTGTTGAGCGATGCACATAGCAACCAGTCCGGCCCTTACTATGGCCGTATCACTCGCCCCGTGGTAAGTTTCTTACTGGCCAAACTGGCTTTGAACTCCGAAGTTTATACAGACAATGATTGGACGGACGGACAACGCCCGGATGGGAAAAATATAAAGTTCGCAGTGAACGGCAGCGAACTCAATGCTTGGGAAACAGTCATCTACTACTGTGACCAACTCAAGACTATGGGCTACAAACTGGAACCGGAATACGAAACGAATTTCTCCATATTCAACGAACCGTCCGTAGAGAATGTCTTCACTATCCCGATGAACAAAACTCTGTATACCAACCAGATGCAATATCTCTTCCGTTCCCGCCACTATAATCACGCCAAGGCTTACGGACTAAGCGGTGAGAACGGTCCCAGCGCCACCATTGAAGCCCTTGAAACTTTCGGTTATGAAACCGCGGAACAAGATCCCCGTTTTGATATTTGCTATTTTGCAGGAATTGTCCACGACCTGAAAGGAAACATAATCAAACTGGATAATGGAACGGTACTGGAATATCTGCCCTGGAAAGTATCTCTGGATATAACAGATACCCCATACGAACAAACCGCAGGAGCCCGCATGAAAAAGTATGAAGTCGACCCGACTGCCACAAAAGACGGTAAGTTGATGGAGAATGACATTGTATTGTTCCGCTATGCAGACGCTTTATTGATGAAAAGTGAAGCGAAAGTCCGGAACGGAGCAAACGGAGATGAAGAACTCAATGAAATTCGTAGCCGTGTCAACGCTTCTCCCCGCACTGCCACTTTAGAGAATATCCTTGCCGAACGTCAGCTGGAACTGGCTTGGGAAGGATGGAGACGACAGGACTTAGTCCGCTTCGGGAAGTTTACAAGAGCTTACAGCAGCCGTCCGCAACTGCCGGATGAAGCAAGTGGATATACAACTGTATTTCCTATACCGGAGAAAATACGGGTGATGAATGAGAGGTTGAAACAGAATCCGGGGTATTAGGAAGAAATCATAGTGAAAATATGAATACTTCTTTTGATAGTGTTCATATAATTACTATATTTGTGCAGTAATTAAGTCCAAAGCGTTATGAGTTACAAATCAGTTAAAGACGTTGTAACTATGTTGCTGGAAAACGGTTTTGTTCTAAAAGGTCAGAAAGGTAGCCACATGAAGTTTGAGAAGAACGGTAGGGTAGTTATTGTACCGAATCATAATAGCAAAGGCGTTGAGAAAGGCACTTATTACAGCATTTTGAAACAAGCGGGGCTAAAGTAGCCCCCTTGTTTTCTGTAATTTAATATAGGAGGAGATATGAAAACAGTAGAAGTAATTGTGGAACACGCAGGAAAGAACTTGAGTGCTTATATTGAAGATGCTCCGGTTATCACTGTTGGCAATGACATGAGAGAGATTGAGGACAACATGCGAGAGGCGATTGAATTGTATTTGGAAGATAATTCCAATCCCTGTGAAGTATTGTCCGGAGAGTTTGAATTAAAATTCAAGATTGATGCTGCTACATTTATAAACTATTATAGCAACATCTTCACTAAGGCTGCATTGAGTCGGATTACGGGTATTAATGAACGGCAATTATGGCATTATGCTGCCGGAGTGCATAAGCCTCGCAGGCAACAACTTGAAAAAATACAAAAAGGTATTCAGGCTTTATCAAAGGAGTTATCGGCAATCAATTTATTGTAATACATAGAGTGCTATATATTCAACTTCCAGCCAGTGTGAGATAAAGACGACCCCAAATAAAAAATCCTCGATTTTCATCGGGAGAATCGAGGATTTATATTATTTGTTGCAGCAATCGAATTACTCAATCAAATCGAAATCATATTTTTCAAATTCACTCCCATTGATTATTATAGCAATTTGATGAAGCCCGAGATGGAATTTTCTCGTCGTAACCACACGGAAAGAGTGCTTTCGCGTTATTCGTGTGGTAGAATTTCCGGTATATTCTTTTTCACTGATTTTATGAACTTTCTTCGTCAGCGTTCCATTTGCTTTTTGGTAATAAATACCATATTCAAGCCGTATTTTGATTGTCTTATTGCTATGATTCAACAAGTTAAAACCAAACTCCAACGAATCCCCGACTTTAACCTTAGGACTTGAAATCTGAAAATCCTCCACACTAATATTATTTCTGATAGAATCAAAGCCAAACAACTCCATCACCTCCGGAATCCCTTGCTTTAAGAGCGTCCGGCAACCGTGTTTTATAATCCAGTCTACCTCTTTCGACTCACCTTTCCATTTCTTTGCCAAATCAATGACTATTTCCGGATTATCTTTCGCAATATCATTCAAATTATTGGCAACACTCAACCGTACAAATCTTGCCGGATCATTTTTAAGATTCTCCAAAATAGGAATAATAGGTGTCGGATCTTTTTTCAGATTCGGCAAAGCCATCGCCCAAGGCAAACGCGGACGGCAACCTTCTGACGCAAGCCGCCTTACTCCCCAATGCTCGTGTTTCGACCAAACCAACATCTGCTTCATCATTTCATCCGGATATTTTATAATAAAAGGATGAGTCACAAACTCGCAACTTGTGAACTGCGTGATTTTCTCTATCGCCTTGACAGACGTTTCATAATCATCCAACCCATATTGCTCGACATAATTATCCAGAATCGCCCCATACTCCAGCATCAATCCAAACTTCGTATCGTCTATCACCGAAAAATCAGGCCGCGTACTTTTTACATGATCCAACAACTCAAGAATCTTAGCGATTGCCTCTTTGTAGTCTGCCGGCAAAAACTTTTTCAGAATGGTAGTGATATGTATGCAGCGCTGTTTAAGTTCCCTGCCTTCCCATTCATCATCCATAACTTGAGAAACAAACCCGTGAGCATCAAAATCATCGATAACAAGTTTCAAATCTTTCGTAAATAGATCGAAAAATTGCTCGTTATACATATTCTTAAAAGGTTCTGCCATACTTGAAGTCTATATTTAGTATCTATTTATTTGCTACACAAATATATGCCCTTTTTTAAAAAGACAATTCTTTATCGACTTATTTAACCGAACAGAGTGAAAAAGGAAGGATAAGCCCAAAAACAGAAGTGAGCTACAAATAAAGATTGCAGCTCACTTTTATATGTTAAGTACTTGTCACTAATAAATTTCTATCTTTTTTAGGCACGGATTTCACGGATTAACGCGGTTGTTTTTCAGTAATGACAACACTAAAAACCGTGAAATCCGTGTAATCCGTGCCTAAATTACTATATAAACTAATTATGTACCCATACTCATAGCAAAAAATTAGTCGAAGAAACTCTTGAACTTCTTGAAAATCTTCTCCTTCACCGACGTGTTAGGTTTGAAATTGTCCGAAGCCTCCATCTTTTCGAGCGTGCTCTTTTCCTCTTTATTGAGCGCTTCCGGCACATAGATACTGATATTGACGAGCAAATCCCCCGTTCCGTACCCGTTCACATTCGGCAATCCCTTGCCGCGCAAACGAAGTACTTTACCCGGTTGAGTACCCGAATCAATCTTCACTTTCACTTTGCCGTCGATAGTCGGAATTTCCACGGCTCCACCCAGGGCAGCAGTCGGGAAACTAAGCAACAGATTATAAATCAAATCATTCTCGTCGCGAATCAAGTCCTGATGCGGTTCTTCCTCTACGAGAATCAGCAAGTCGCCTGCCACACCGTTGTGTTTGCCGGCATTTCCTTTGCCACCCATAGAGAGCTGCATACCCTCTGCCACTCCGGCAGGGATTTTCACCGACACCACTTCTTCACCGTAAATGATTCCGTCGCCACCACACTTCTTACATTTGTTCTTGATAATCTTACCCTCACCGCCACAAGTGGAGCAAGTGACGCGAGTCTGCATAGTGCCCAGAATGGTCTGCTGGTTACGGATCACCGAGCCGCTACCCTTACAAGTAGGACAAGTTTCCGAACCGCCATCACCTTCGGCCCCCGTGCCATGACACTGGTCACACGGCACATATTTTTTGAGTTTAAACTTCTTTTCTACTCCGGTAGAGATTTCCTTCAACGTCAGCTTCACTTTCACACGAAGGTCACTGCCGCGATACCGGCGTTGCTGTGAACCGCCACCGCCACCAAATCCGCTGAAACCTCCGAAGCCTCCCCCGAAACCGCCGCCGCGGCCACCGAAGATGTCGCCAAACATAGAGAAAATGTCATCCATCGACATCCCCTCGCCACCGAAACCACCGAACGGACCGCCATTACCTGCCGCACCGCTCACTCCCGCATGACCGAACTGATCGTAACGCGAACGCTTTTCCGGGTTACTCAACACATCGTAAGCCTCGGCCGCCTCCTTAAATTTCTCTTCAGCCTCCTTATCCCCCGGATTCTTGTCAGGGTGATACTGGATTGCTTTCTTACGGTACGCTTTCTTAATTTCCTCTACTGTGGCTGTCTTCGTCACCTCCAATACTTCGTAATAATCTCTTTTTTTCTGCCATGCTTCTTTTAAAATTATGAATGATGAATTACGAATTACGGGTTATGGATGATGAATTATTGCGGGAAGTCCCTCGTTTTTCATCATTCATAATCCGTAATCAATCCTTATTCCCCTACTACCACTTTGGCGTGGCGGAGCACTTTGTCGTTCAGTGTATATCCCGTTTGCACACAATCCAGAATCTTACCTTTCTGTGCTTCCGACGGTGCGGGGATTACCGCGATGGCTTCCATGGTAATCAGTATCCAACGGTTGGTCTTTCGTCTCGATGACTTTCACGCCATTTTGAGCCAAGACAGCTATAAATTTATTGTAAATCAATTCTACCCCTTCCTTTACGGCATTGACATCCGTTGCCGTTTCCATCGTCTTGATGGCACGTTCGAAGTCGTCCACTACCGGAAGAATACTGCCAAGGCTCTTCTCGCCACCGTTCAGGATCAGTTCGGCCTTCTCCTTTAAAGTACGTTTACGATAATTGTCGAACTCGGCAGACAGGCGCAGATATTTATCCTTTTGCTCTTCAATCTCTTCTTGAGCTTTTTCCAGTTCCTTTTCCAACTCCTCTTCATGAGTCAGCGGAGCAGACTCCTCCGTTTGTTCGTTTTGCGGTTGGTCTTCCGCAGGATTTTGAGTTTCTTCCACATTCAGTTCCTCTTCCTTCACTTTTTTTCTTTCGGATCCATCTTGGTATTTACTATTTTATTATTTACTATTTACTATTTAGAAACACACGTTATCTATGCAAGATACCGCTTATAAACATACCGGACTGACCGGATGTCACAGATTTTGTCTGCAAAAACTTTGCCAAGTTGGCCGTTTTGCCAAAAAACGCAGCAAAGGTAACACTTTTATGTCAGATTGGCACATATCAGATAGCTCATAATTCATTTTAAATGTCTACCTTTGCACGCTCAAATAGTAAATAGTAACTAGTAAAATAGTAAATAATAAGATGATTACAGTTTCGAACGTATCGGTTCAGTTTGGTAAAAGAGTGTTGTTTAATGACGTAAACCTGAAGTTTACGAGTGGTAATTGTTATGGTATTATCGGTGCGAACGGTGCGGGAAAATCTACGTTTCTTCGTACGATTTACGGAGATCTGGACCCGACAACAGGTACGATTGCGCTCGGACCGGGCGAACGTCTTTCGGTGTTGAGCCAGGACCACTTCAAGTGGGACTCATATACCGTCATGGATACCGTCATGATGGGTCATACCGTGTTGTGGGACATCATGAAGCAACGCGAAGAATTGTATGCAAAAGAAGATTTCACAGACGAAGACGGACTGAAAGTGTCCGAATTGGAAGAAAAATTTGCCGAGTTGGACGGATGGAATGCGGAAAGCGACGCAGCCATGCTGTTGAGCGGACTGGGCGTGAAAGAAGATAAGCATTACGTATTGATGGGTGAATTGAGTGGTAAGGAAAAAGTGCGTGTCATGCTGGCGCAAGCATTGTACGGAAATCCGGACAACCTCTTGCTCGATGAGCCTACCAATGACTTGGATATGGAAACAGTGACTTGGTTGGAAGAATATCTTGCCAACTTCGAGCATACCGTATTGGTGGTAAGCCACGACCGTCACTTCCTCGACTCTGTATGTACGCACACCGTAGACATCGACTACGGAAAAATCAATATGTTTGCCGGTAACTATAGTTTCTGGTACGAATCCAGCCAGTTGGCTCTCCGTCAGCAACAGAACCAGAAGGCGAAGGCTGAAGAGAAGAAGAAAGAGCTCGAAGAATTTATCCGCCGTTTCAGCGCGAACGTAGCGAAGAGCAAGCAGACAACGAGCCGTAAGAAGATGTTGGAGAAACTGAATGTAGAAGAAATCAAACCTTCTTCACGTAAGTATCCGGGCATCATCTTCACTCCCGAACGCGAGCCGGGCAACCAGATTCTGGAAGTGTCCGGATTGAGCAAGAAGACGGAAGAAGGCGTAGTGCTCTTCAACGATGTGAACTTCAATGTAGAGAAAGGTGACAAGGTGGTATTCCTGTCACGCAATCCGCGCGCGATGACTGCTTTCTTCGAAATTATCAACGGAAACATGAAACCGGATGCAGGGACCTTCAACTGGGGGGTAACCATCACCACTGCTTACCTGCCGCTGGATAACACCGACTTCTTCAATTCCGACCTGAATCTGGTAGACTGGTTGAGCCAGTTTGGAGAAGGCAACGAGGTATATATGAAAGGCTTCCTCGGCCGTATGCTTTTCTCCGGCGAAGAGGTGCTGAAGAAAGTAAGCGTACTCTCCGGAGGTGAAAAGATGCGTTGTATGATTGCCCGTATGCAGCTGCGCAATGCCAACTGCCTCATTCTGGACACTCCGACCAACCATCTGGACTTGGAATCTATTCAGGCATTCAACAACAACCTGAAGACGTACAGGGGAAATATCCTCTTCTCGTCTCATGACCACGAATTTATCCAGACCGTTGCCAACCGCATCATCGAACTGACACCGAACGGTATCATCGACAAGATGATGGAGTATGACGAATATATCACTTCCGACCATATTAAGGAATTGCGGGCGAAGATGTACGGAGACAAATAAGTGACCGGACGAATAAAGGCCCCTGACTCCCATACATGAAGTCTGATGAATAACCTATTTTTACAGCAACCTATTCTCAACAATGGGTTGCTGTTCTTTTTAGCACTATGGAAATAAAATATTTTGAAAATAGAGGAGATTGGCGAAAATGGCTGGCGGACAACTTTGAAACCGCCAGTGACGTTTGGTTTGTATTCCCCTCCAAATCTTCGGGCGAAAAAAGTGTTACATACAACGACGCCGTCGAAGAAGCCCTTTGTTTCGGATGGATCGACAGCACTATAAAGGCGCTCGACAAAGAACATAAAATCCAGCATTTCACGCCCAGAAACCCTAAAAGTTCCTATTCGCAAGCCAACAAAGAGAGACTGAAATGGTTGCTGGAACATCAAATGATTCACCCTGATTGGGAAGATAATATACGAAAAGTATTGTCAGCTCCTTTCGTTTTTCCGAATGATATCATCGGAAAACTGAAAGAGGATAAAACAGTATGGGAGAATTACCTCCAATTTTCCGATGCGTATAGGCGCATCCGAATTGCGTACATTGAAGCCGCAAGGAAACGGCCGGAAGAATTTGAAAAGCGATTGAACAACTTCATCCACAAAACGAAGGAAAATAAAATGATAAAAGGATTTGGGGGAATCGAAAAATACTACTAGGTATGTTTTTCTATATCCAATTATATTTAAATTCAGGCACGGATTACGCGGATTTCACGGTTTTTTGTTAATTACAAATGATTAGCAACCGTGAAATCCGCGTAATCCGTGCCTAATTTTTTATTAATAAGACTCACCCGCACATTTCATGCGACAAATAACCCTATAACACCTCTTCCATCAGCACCAATTCCCAGCTGCGCCACACGATCGTAATCAGTTTCAGTTTCCCTTTTTCACGAGCTTCCGCCACGCATTCGTCCTTGCTATAGCGAATCAGCTGTTCCCGCGCATTATCGGCAAGCGTCCTTATTTCCTTTTCCGGTGCATCGGCTTTCGCATACTTCACTTCCTGCAGATAAGTGTAGGGTGGAGATACGGGTACCACCGGACTGGGTTTAAAGAAGAAATCGGCAAAACCCTTGTTCATTTCATATTCCGGATACAGTTGATAATAGCGGAACATACTTAGATAGGCTAGGAGGAATCCTTTGATATGAGCTTCCCCTTCTATATATTTCCGAATGCGGCTCTGCTCCCGAATGGCCTCTGCTACAAATTCGAACAACGGTTCCCATTCTCCCTTGAAAGACATATTCTCAAACAGCGTAAGCAACCGGTTCACGTCGAGCTTGAAGATATCATGACGGGCATATCCTTGAATCAGGAAATTGAATAGCTGTTCGCGAACCACCAGATTGGGAACGTGCAGGATGGGACGCCCCATCATATCGACCCCTTTAATAGAAAGCAGTCCGAAATAGAACAGCAAAGATTTAAAGTTGCTCACGTCCGTCATTTCCAGTGCGGAGAAATGAGTGACAATTTCGGTTATTATTTCTCCCTTTTCCGCAACCTCCTTGATGACGGAGAAGTTATCTCCTAGTCCGTGGTCAAGACGGACGAGGTAGGCAAGCTTGTTAAAGTCGGTACGGATATTGGGATCGACAATCTCTTTTGGCTTGATTCCGTGCAATATCAATGACTTCATGCAATAGAGCACCATGTCCGAGTTGAACATGCAATCCGTTAATTTATTCTCACTGAAGCAATAATTGTCATAGTTGGGTTTCATCATTGCCACCGCATCATCTATTGACATGGAAAGAGCGCCTTGCTCCTTATAATACGCCAGCATCTCGCGCAGTTCCTTCTCGCTGAAACCTACAAGGTCGTTAAACCAGGGATCGGTTGTGATATTCGTGCCGATGTTGAATCCGCTTGTCACGTCGTCCATTGTTACCGGACTTACTCCCGTGATAAACAGACGATTGAGGGCAGAACCCATTCCCGTCGTGGCGGCTTTGATTACATTGAAGAATCTCCGGATATATCCCTCGCCATGCGTCGCTTTCCGATATAAGTCCGTGCCGTAAGTCGAGAGAATGGTATTCGTGAAATTATCGTATTCATCAATCAGGAGATAAATTTTGATGTCTCCCTTGCGGGTAGCGTAGGTATTAATAGCTGACAAAAAAGCGCCGGGCTCTTCTTTTGTTTTTTCATCCAGCACTTTCCAGATATCTTTTCCCAGCAGATGTTCGTACCTGTAAACAAAATCGGAAAGCTTCCCGCAACAATGCAGCCGGAAAGATTCCTCCACCTCATTGATATTCGAACTCACCTCCGAGAAATTGAATCTCATGATGAGAAACTGGTTATGTATCGGCGTAGGATGTTGCCCGATATACAGCTGGCCGAACAATTCGTCGAACTGGTCAGCGTAACGAACGTCATAATAAGCTTCCAGCATTGCCAGCGTGAGGCTTTTTCCAAAGCGTCGGGGACGGATCAGAAACAGATAACGGGGTTGCTTCTCTATTTTTTCAATAAACATGGTTTTATCTACATAATAGAAATTATCTTTGATGATGGCTCCGAAATCCGTCAATCCGTATGGTATTTGTTTCATCATATTGCGATTCCTTTCTTTAATTCATATCGTAGCAAATATACGGAAAACGGATGAATGTGACATCGTTAATGCCATTAATTTATCCGTTTATCTGTTATTTTGTAGAAAAACTGCTGCTTGGCAGATTGATTATAACTCTAATCCTTTTTGAACCGGAACTTGCGGTCGTATTGAATTTTCTGTACGTTCCTGGGGTGTATACTCCACCACCCAATATTCTGTGACATTGTTGGAGGTCTTCCGTGAGTGGAAATGGTTGTTCTCCAGTACCGTGACCAGCATTTGTTTCATCTGTGCGTTGGCCTGTGTACGCCCGTTCACGCTTAATACCGACAGCAGGTAGGAGGCGGGATACCATTTCGCCTGTATATCGTTCGGCCTGGCAGCCCGGAAATAGAAGAAAAGATTCTCTTCCATCGGATCTTTTTGGCGGAACGCCTCGTTGCGGTTGTTGAGAAACGTAATCTCTTGGTTCTCATACCAATATTGGAATCCCTGCCGGTAGAGTGCGTATGCTTGTGCATATATCCCCTGATGGTTGACAGGCGTGTGATAGTCTATTTTCAGAAGCGTATTGAACAGGATACGCCTGTTTTCACCAATGTCCGGCAGGCAGTGCGGGTTGTTGGTGCTGGCGATGAACGAGGCGCGGCGGGTGAACGTATAATTCTGGATGTCGTAAACCTTCCGTTCGTTCATCACATCTTGCGTGATGAGACTTTTCAACTCCTGCATCCGTGCGGGAGAGAGCGTGTCAAACTCATCCAGGTTGATGATCAGGCAGGACGACATTTGCAGGAGATGGTCTTTGTTTTCGGGATAAATCATGCCGTTGCGATAATAATCCTTGAGTTCCGGCGGGAGGAGACGGCGGATAAAGGTACTCTTGCCTTTTCCCTGTGCGCCGTGGAGTAACATCAACTGGTGGTTTTGCACTTCGTCATTGATGGCGCATGCCACCATTCCCACCAGCCAGCGGCGGAAACTGTCTTCAAAAAAAGCCTGATCTGCCGCTTTTACTGTTTTTGTCAGTTGCCCGATGTGGTCTGTTTTCCCGTCCCATGCCTCGAGTGAGGTGAAATAATGGACAAATGGGTTGAATGGCTTGGCATAGTCCGAGTCTACCAGCGCTTTCAAATTAGCTTGTGAGATGTATATCTTCTTCATCTGCGCGTTGATATAGAATGTGTTGACATCCTTTACGCGAAGTGTGCTGAAAGGCGGCAGCTCTGTGGGGGGAACACCGGGTATTAGTTTCCGGAACTCGATTTGCTCTTTCACTACGTTCCTCCTGATTTCGTAGTGTTCATCCATAAATTTGATTACCTGGCAGATTCTCGGTGTTTTCTCTTCTTCTTCCGCACAGTCAGTCTTTGAGGTATATTGGTAAGCATTGTGCAGGGGGAGTTCGAGGTCGAAATCGGGGAGTTCGCCGAAATGGCTGTGTGCCAGACTGACGGCTTCCTCTTCCGTGATATGCCGACGGTAACACTGGTTGCCCAGACAATAGAAGAAATTGTCCCGGTTGCCTGTCTCCAGACGTTCTTTGCGTTGGGTGTATTCCAGCGCTTTCCGGAAGTCGAGTTGCACTTGCAGGTCGATGGGCGACGCGTTCTCCTGCACGGGAAGGAGGGGAGAACGTTTTGCCGGATTTTTGCGTTTCTTGTTTTTGCACTCTTCCTCGGTGGGCAGTGTCACTTTTACGGTCAGCGGCTTTACGTTTTCCAGTCGTTCGGGAGCGAAGAAAGCGTCCGGATCATGCGACACGAAGAATCCGCGTCCCGGATCGCTTCCGCTTGTATCTACTTTGGTATTGAGCAGTGTTTCGTATTTGCTGCTTGCCAGGGCGTACATTCGGTGGTGATATCGTTCGAGGGTAGGGAAGTCGACGGTTCCCAGCGCGTTCAGTTCGGCACGTAAGGCTTCCGCCTCTTTGCCGGTGAGGTAGACAAAGATTTTCAACCCGTGCATGCGGGGACTGATGAAGCTTCCTAATGTGTCGGGGCAATCGTTCGCCAGTTGGCGGAATTCCGGGAGCTTTTCTGCCGGCATATCGTCACAGTCGACCGTGATGATGTCCTGATACTTGTCTAGGCTGTAAGCCAGTCTTTCCTTTACGTAAGTGGCCGTGATGGTGCGGTAGGGCAGTTGCTTCTTCATACGGTCTGCTTTCACCGTGTCTCCCGCCTCCATTGCTTCCCGAAGTCTCCGGATTCTGTCCCGATAGACATCTCCCCGGATAAATTCGAACAGTTGCCGGATGCTGATATTTCCTGATACAAGTGATAATCCTCTGTATGTGGTTATTACGATATTTTCCATTTGATTTGTTGATATGAATTTAAGTCGTGTCAATATTAACACACTGCAAAGGACGGCTTTTCCTGTAGATAAAAAAAAACTGCTTTTGGTACTCAAAAAGCAGTTTTTTAACAGTCGGCTCTTAAATGTTAATCGTCAAAAAGCGTTCTTTTTAGTCTTTGTATCTCATAGTCAATCTCTTCTACGCTTAATGATTCGTCCGAATCATCATATTTCTTGAAATTAACAGTCATAAACAACAATTGTGCAAAGAATTTGGGACCTTTAGTGTTAAAAGGAGAATCGTGATCATAGCAGAGATGGACAAAGGGAAGGAGATACTTCTTGCGTTCGCGCGGACTTACATCTATCCTGTTGTTATACAAATTATTGACGGTGTCAAGCGTTTGTGTGATAAACTGGGATACTTGGGGGAATTCTCCCTTTTCGAGCGTTATAGCCTGCTTGTTCAGGTAAACGAAGCCTTCGGAAAAAATGTCTTTTTTCTCATGATTTTAAGTGTTATTTCAATGTTGTTAAAAAATGTTGTTTTAAAAAGACGCAAAGGTACATTTTATTTTGTTCCTATCATTTACTTATGTTGTTTATTCTCTTTATAGATTTTATTTGATGGAAAAAGCGTGTATTTGAGGGTGAACCCCTCACCCTCAAATACACGCTTTTTTCTATCTAAAAGAATATTCTCCCGCGCCTGCGCACGTGGACATTATTATATAAAGAAAACTCATATGGCCTGTTTATCCTCAAGATGCTGTGTGTTGCACAGAATCCCTTATAGCCGCTTTCATTTTCATTATAGCTAATCTCGATTTCATTATAGCTAATTTTATTTTCATTATAGCTAATCAGCACTTGCCATAAAGAGATTCATGGCTCATCGAGATACTTCACAATGAGCCGTACCTGCCTTGCGCTGTAAGCGTGGTCGTTTTTTCCTTCACCGCCACTATACATTGCGTCATATAGTTCATTGTTATTTCTGATCCACTCCCTCATTTTCCGCATGGCATACACCAACGGTACATAAGGATTATATAAATGCGCCAGCTCCGATTTCAAATACGGACGTATGACAAACGGCTCTTCCGCCGCCTCTTCAGTTTCAGCTTTCATATCTTCGGGAAATTATGTTTATAGTATTCCAAATATACAAAAAATCCATAGGAACTCCAAATGTATAAGTAAAATAAAATCACTCTGAATGAAAGTAAATACATTCTAAATGAAAGTAAGACGAAGTAAGCCAATCGGAGACAAAGTACGTCATTCCATTCCCCTGTAATACACTACCTTTGAGGTATCGAAAGAAAAGAAACAGAGCTCGTTCCTCTCTTCCGATACCATTGCGCTAACCGCAATCTGTAACATTTATTTTTTAATTTTTAATTCTCAATTTTTAATTTATCATGGCAATACCATTTAAAAGAATGGGTCGTAAAGATCCGAGAGAGGTTGATGGGGTGGTGAAGTATCACCCACAACTTGTGACGCAGGGACAGAGTGTAGACCTGGATAAACTCGCTTACACGATGAAAGAGAAAAGTTCCTTGTCGCTGGGCGATATCCAGAGTGTGCTAACCAATCTTGTTGAAGCGATGCGTGCAGCGTTGTTCGACGGTAAGTCCGTCAATATCCGCGACTTCGGTGTATTCAGTCTTTCCGCTACCACACTGGGGGCGGATACGAAAGAAGAGTGTACGATGAAGAACATCAGGAGCGTGAATATCAATTTCCGTCCTTCCAGCAGCGTCCGTCCTAATCTGACATCTACCCGTGCCGGTGAGAAAATCGAGTTTCTTGACCTCGATGCACCCAAGAAAAAGAAAACCGAAGGTGGAGATTCCGGTGAAGAAGGTGGAGGAGGAGACTCCGGTGGAGGTAGTGGTGATGGCGGTGGTGAAGCTCCGGATCCGGCAGCTTGAGCCATAGAGCGTAGATAATGCTTACAACTGATAAGAAAAACAGTGGCACTATAATGAGAAAGATTGATTTGATCGTGATTCACTGTTCCGCCACCCGTGCCGACCGTTCGCTCACCCCGGATGATCTGGAAACGCAACACCGTCGGCGTGGATTTAACGGAACAGGATATCACTACTACATCCGCAAAGACGGAACGGTGCACATCACCCGACCGATTGAACGCATCGGTGCGCACGTGAAAGGATTCAACGCTTGTTCGATAGGCATCTGCTATGAAGGTGGGCTGGACTGTCATGGTCGTCCGGCGGACACGCGGACACCGGAACAACGGGCAACACTTCATTTGCTTGTACATCAATTGCTTGAGACTTTCCCCGGTAGCCGGGTGTGCGGTCACCGGGATTTAAGTCCCGACCGCAACGGAAACGGGGAAATAGAACCGGAAGAATGGATTAAAGCGTGTCCGTGTTTTGAGGTGAAAGCGGAAGGTTTCACCACAGAGGACACAGAGGACACGGAGGAAAATTAGTATAAAAAAACAAACCACCGCAGCGTATACGGAGAAGGGAAATAAATATTCCTCTGTGCCCTCTGTGTCCTCTGTGGTGAACTAAAGAGCGTGGAAAGGAGGTGTGTAAAGTTATGGCAGTCAAAAGATCCCTTTGGGATACTATTTTAAAGGTAGTCATTGCGGTGGCTTCGGCAGTAGCAGGCGTATTTGGTGCGAATGCGATGAATCTGTAACCTATATTTTGGCGGGAAGTACGTGCACTACTTCCCGCCCTTTTTAGTTACTGATTTTTGTATTTATTTTTTAGTTTTCATATTATTGGCAATCTTGCCTATTCATATTCATACATATTATAAAACAATAATGTAATTCAAGTTTCGTACGTCTACTGTTGTGTTTTTGAAGCGTATATAATTTTTTATTTAGATCGGGTAACTCTTTTATTTCTTATAAACCAACTTACTCGGAACTCCCTCCCCGAACAAGTGATCTCCCAGTGTTGTGATCTTATCCCCCGTAGCCAATACGTAGCGAAGATTATCGCATCCCATAAAAGCACCGAACTCGATAGCCGTTACACTGGCCGGTAATTCCAGCGTGCCGCACAGACGGCCGCAATTACTAAATACACGCTGTCCGATTGATTTCAGGTTATGAGGTAATTTCATATTCAGCAGATACTTCTTCTGCGAGAAAGTGAAGTCGGGGATAGCCGTTGCATTTGTCTTGGAAATATCAACCGATACGAGATTCGGCATATAATCGCGGATAAGTTTGAAGTCAGCGTTATCCAGTTTCCCTTCAACGGTGAGGAAGTTGATGTCTCTGGGTTGCAGTCCGGCTTTCAGGATCTCTTCTTCCAGTTTACCCATTGCACCCACTTGCAGGGTAGTCTCTACCGGTTCACCTTCGATGAAAGCAAAATTCTGCCATCTGTCTTTGTAGCGGTAAGCGTCGCTGCTGCCCAGAGGAACGAAGATGGCGGTAACGCTGTCTGCCAATGCTTCCGGCAGCAGGTTGGGAGCTGTCTTTTTCCGGATCTGGCAGATTTTCAGATTCTCACAGCCTTTGAAGGCAGCATCTTCGATATTCTTCGTTTTCTCGGAAAGGATCACTTTTTCCAGTGTGGCTTTACCTTTGGTCACTCCGCCTACCACATTCGAGAAAGCATAGGCAGGGATGAAGTTCGGCATATAAATGTAGAATTTTCCATTGGGATAAGTACCGGCTTTTCCGCTGTACATCTTGATTTCCGCGTTCGAAATATCCAATACTTTCAGATTGGCAAATTCGTCACGGAGATGCCGGAAGTCCTCTGCATTCAGTTTTCCGGTCAGTGTGAGGTGGGTGACACTGTTGGCTTCCTCTTCAGTCATCATGGAAATCAGCGTACCGGGCTTACTCACATAATACGTCTTACTCACTTGGGCGGCGGCTCCTAATGCATTAGCGGCCAGTAAGAAACTTATCAATAGTAGTTTAATTTTCATAATTTTGTAGATTTGTTCTGACAAATATAGGAAAAATAGAGAATACATGATGTTTTTTTATGTTTTATATCTAATTTTGTAGCCGGATTAACAAATTGTAAAAATGGAGGCAGACAACATAGATGGGAAGAAAGAACCCAAAAGACTTCCTGTGTGGGCATGTATCCCGCTGTTTATTGTGGTACTTTTCATATTTATTGGATTGTATGGGACATTGGTCAGCGGAGGCCTGTCGTTGGTTCTTGGAGTGGAGGCTCGCCATCCGGGAGTAGTAGGGTATATTTTCGTGGAGGCCGGTATGCTTTTGGCCGTTCTTACTGCCGCCGTCATCTTGCTTCGTCTCGAACGTCGTCCGTTTTCTGATTTGGGACTTTCCCTAAAAGGACATACCAACGGACTGTGGTATGGCCTCCTGGTGGCAATCTTGCTCTATTTGCTGGGTTTCGGAATCTCTGTTGTTTTGGGAGAAATAGAAGTCACCGGTTTCCAGTTTAAGCCGTTGGATTTATTGGGGTCGTGGGTGTTTTTCCTGTTAGTGGCGTTGTTTGAAGAAATTCTGATGCGCGGCTATATCCTCGGACGTCTGCTTCCATACCAATATGAATAAATTCCTGGCACTCTTCATCTCGTCGGCATTATTCGCGTTTATGCATATCTTTAATCCGGAAATAGCTTTCCTGCCGATGCTAAATCTATTGCTTGCCGGTATGCTGCTGGGTGCTTCCTATCTATATACCCGTAATCTGTGTTTCCCTATCTCTCTTCATCTTTTCTGGAATTGGATTCAGGGTCCGATTCTGGGTTATCAGGTAAGCGGAAATAATTTCACGACGAGCATGCTGACTTTGCGTATGCCCGAAGAAAACGTACTGAATGGCGGAGCCTTCGGTTTTGAAGGCTCGCTCATTTGCACAGTACTTATGATTGTTTTTACGATTCTAATTGTGTGGTGGGGAGAAAAAAGAGAAGCAATCAGTCTTGCGGTACCCCGATCATACTAAGCTGAATCCGTTTCCGGTCATAATCTACATTCATCACTCTGACCATGACGTGTTGATGGATGGATACCACTTCCGTCGGATCGGAAATGAACCGTTCCGCTAATTGCGAGAGGTGCACCAGTCCGTTCTCCTTAATACCTATATCGACAAACGCCCCGAAATTGGTGATGTTGCCTACGATGCCCGGAAGAATCATTCCTTCGCGCAAATCGGCTATGGTGCGCACGTTCTTGTCGAACTCGAAGACTTTGATAGCCTTACGCGGGTCACGTCCCGGCTTGTCGAGTTCCTGCAGAATGTCCTGTAAGGTGGGCAGGCCGACGGTAGGGGTGATGTAGGCGGAGATGTTAATCTTCCGGCGGAGTTCCTTGTCAGCTATCAGTTCGTCGATGGTACATTTCAGGTCTTTGGCCATTTGCTCTACGATGTGGTAGCTTTCCGGATGCACGGCGGTGTTGTCCAGCGGATTCTTGGCTCCGGGGATGCGGAGGAATCCGGCACACTGTTCGAAAGCCTTGGCGCCCATGCGCGGAACTTTCATCAATTCTTTCCGCGAACCGAAAGCTCCGTTTTCCGCCCGGTAGTTGACGATGTTTTGAGCCAGTTGCGGTCCCAGTCCGGAGATGTAAGTCAATAGATGGCTGCTTGCCGTATTCAGGTTTACGCCGACCAGGTTCACGCAATTCTCTACGGTCTGATCGAGTGCTTTTTTCAGCTTTGTCTGGTCTACATCGTGCTGGTATTGACCTACACCGATGGATTTAGGATCTATCTTCACCAATTCTGCCAACGGGTCCATCAGGCGGCGGCCGATGGAGACTGCTCCACGCACCGTTACGTCATAATCGGGAAACTCGTCGCGGGCAATCTTCGAAGCCGAATAAATGGAAGCTCCCTGTTCACTGACTACAAACACGGGTATCTGACGGTCGAAGCTCTGGCTGTTGATGAAATCTTCTGTCTCACGGCTTGCCGTTCCGTTGCCGATGGAGATGGCTTCTATCTGATAGGCCTCAATCATCTTACGGAGTTTGGAAGCAGCTTCTCCTGTTTTGTTCACCGGAGGATGCGGATAGATATTCTCATTATGTAACAGATTGCCTTGCGCATCGAGG
Organism: Bacteroides sp. BFG-637; assembly: GCF_024793605.1. Lineage (NCBI taxonomy): Bacteria > Pseudomonadati > Bacteroidota > Bacteroidia > Bacteroidales > Bacteroidaceae > Bacteroides > Bacteroides sp. BFG-637. Next base: position 4,438,482 of record NZ_JANUPD010000002.1, read on the forward strand.
CAGACAACTTTACATCCCGTACGGAATCCGGGGTCGATGGCGAGCACCCGTTTTTGTCCCAATGGAGGGGCGAGAAGAAGTTGGCGGAGGTTCTCGGTGAATACCCGAATCGCTTCCTCATCGGCTTTTTCTTTGGATTGAGCGGCAAATTCTGTTTCGATGGAGGGCTTGAGCAGACGCTTGTAAGCATCGACCGTAGCTTCGCCCACCTGCTGGCTACACTCGTTGTTGCCACGTACGAACTGACGTTCCAAGCGTTCGATACATGCCTCGTCGTCGGGTTGGATAGATACTTTCAGCAGGCCTTCCGACTCTGCCCGGCGGATGGCCAACAGGCGGTGGGACGTGCAGCGTTTCAGTGCTTCGGAGAAATCGAAATAATCCCGGTATTTCGCTGCTTCTTCCTCTTTTCCTTTCACCAATTTGGCACTAATCTCTGCCTGACGGCTGAACTGATTACGTACCGCGTTGCGGGCACGTTCGTCTTCGTTCACCTGCTCTGCAAGGATGTCACGGGCGCCTTTCAGGGCATCTTCCACATCTTTCACGTCTCCTTTCACGAAGGAGGCAGCCTTAGCGCTAAGGTTGTTTTCCCTTTGCAACATCAGGAGGATGGCAAGCGGTTCCAACCCTTTCTGACGGGCTACTTCGGCACGTGTCTTCCGCTTGGGTTTATAAGGAAGATAAATGTCTTCCAGTTCCGTAGGATTCCAAGTGTCGTTGATACGTTTCTCCAGTTCGGCAGTCAGTTTTCCCTGCTCGTTGATGGTGCCGAGAATCGTTTCTTTCCGTTTGGCTATGTCGCACAACTTATCGTGTTGCTCTTTGATTTGCTCTATCTGCACTTCATCCAGTCCGCCGGTGGCTTCTTTACGGTAACGGCTGATGAAGGGAATCGTAGCACCTTCACCCAAAAGATGGAGCGTACTACTTATTTGTCTTTCCGGTATACCCAAAAAACCGGAAATCATCTTGTGAAATAATTCCATAATTTGTATTTTTTGAGAGTAAATGAGCGACAAAAATACATATTAATCTGCTAAACCCGACAAGTTTTACTATATTTGCAACTTAATTAATGAATTAACACATCAAAACTGCATGATTATGCTGGGACGTCTTGGATATCTTTTTATCTGTTTCCTTTGGCTTCTGCAGTCAACGGAAGTATTGGCTGTCTCTAAAGATAAGAAACCTATTCTGATTATTTGCTCCTATAATCCGGCTGCGCATCAAACCTCGGTCACTATTTCCGATTATATGGATGAATATAGTAAATTGGGGGGACAGCGCGACATTATCATCGAAAACATGAACTGTAAAAGCTTCTCGGAAGCTCCGTTATGGAGCGAAATGATGACGCAGATTCTGGCTAAATATCAGGGGGAAAAGCATCCGGCGCAAATTATCCTGTTGGGACAGGAGGCATGGGCTGCTTATTTGTCGCAGAGGGATGAAATGCAGGTGAAAGTGCCTGTGATGTGCAGTCTGGCCAGTAGCAATGTGGTGATATTGCCGAAAGATACGGTGAAAAACCTTGATCGCTGGATGCCCGAATCTATCGATATATTTGAGGATCATCTGGATATTCCCGAACTGGAATCGGGATTTATCAACCAATATAATATAGAAGGTAATATCCGCATGATTCAAGCTTTCTACCCGAAAACGAAACACATTGCTTTTATCTCGGACAATACTTATGGCGGGGTGACCATGCAAGCGTTGGTGCGAAAAGAAATGAAGAACTTCCCCGATCTGGATTTGATTCTGATGGACGGCCGGACACATTCTATTTATACCATCGTTGAGGAATTGAGACAGCTGCCCGAAAACACAGTTATCTTGGTGGGAACGTGGCGTGTGGACATGAACGAAGGGTATTTCATGCGAAATGCTACGTATGCCATGATGGAAGCTACTCCTACCATCCCGGCTTTTACTCCTTCATCGGTGAGTCTCGGTTATTGGGCGATAGGAGGAGTGCTGCCCGATTATCGGAAAGTGGGAGGAGAAATGGCTCTGGAATCTATACGGATGGATCAGCATCCGGAGGATACGGAAAAGCATCTTTCGGTCATCGGCTGCAAAGCGGTATTGGATAGCCGGAAGGTGAAAGAGTGGGGGCTGCACCCGAATGTGTTGCCTTTTAAAGTGCAGCTTGTCAACCAGTCGGTTTCGTTCTATCAGCAATATACTTATCAGATATGGTCTGCTTGTGCTTTGTTCGTGATTCTGGTACTTGGCTTATGTATCTCTCTCTTCTATTATTTCCGTACGAAACGTTTGAAAGACGAGCTTCTGAAATCGGAGAAGGATTTGCGTGTAGCGAAAGACAGGGCGGAAGAGTCTAATCGTCTGAAGAGTGCTTTCCTTGCTAATATGAGTCATGAGATACGGACACCGTTGAACTCGATTGTCGGCTTCTCGGATGTACTGGCAATGGGTGATAGCACGGAGGATGAACAGCAGTCTTATTATCAGATTATCAAAACCAATTCGGATTTGTTGCTTCGTCTGATTAATGATATTCTCGATCTTTCACGTCTGGAGGCTAATCGGGTGACTTTAACGTGGGAGGAATGTGATGTGGTGCAATTGTGTAGTCAGGTGGTTGCCTCTGTTAGTTTTTCACGGCAGTCGTCGGACAATCAGTTCTTGTTTTCCACCTCTTTTGAAACTTTCCGGATGGTGACGGATGTGCAGCGTATGCAACAGGTAATCATTAATCTGCTGTCCAATGCTGACAAATTTACGAAAGGCGGGAAGATTACATTGGACTTTTCTGTGAATGAGGAAAAGCAAATGGCTATTTTCTCGGTAACGGATACCGGATGCGGCATCCCGAAAGAAAAACAGGGACTTGTGTTCGAGCGTTTTGAAAAATTGAATGAGTATGCCCAGGGAACCGGATTGGGATTGTCTATCTGTAAATTGATTGTGCATAAATGGAGAGGAAGTATATGGATCGACCCTGACTATACCGGTGGGGCACGGTTCGTATTCTCGCATCCGCTAAATATAGAAAAAGAATGAAACGAATAGGATTTATTTATGGCTTGCTTTTCTGTCTCGTACTGTCTGTTGCGGCGCAGGAAAAGGTAGTGAAGCTGAAGATTGTGGAAACAAGTGACGTACATGGTAATTATTATCCTTACAATTTTATAACCCGTCACGAGTGGAAGGGGAGTCTGGCACGTATTTATTCTTTCGTGCAGAAGGAGCGCGAACAGTATAAAGAGAATCTGATATTGCTGGATAATGGTGATATTTTGCAGGGGCAGCCTACTGCCTATTACTATAATTATATAGATACGGTGTCTCCTCATCTTTGTTCGGAAATGATGAATTATATGAAATATGATGCCGGCAATATGGGAAACCATGATGTGGAAACGGGGCGTGCCGTGTTCGACCGTTGGATAGCCACTTGTGACTTCCCTGTGTTGGGTGCCAACATCATTGATACGTCTACGGGAAAGCCCCATCTGGCTCCTTATAAGGTGTTGGAACGTGAGGGGGTGAAGATCGTGGTATTGGGTATGATTACTCCTGCCATCCCTGCATGGCTTTCTGAAAATCTGTGGAAAGGGTTGCGTTTCGACGATATGGAAGAGACGGCACGCAAATGGATGAAGATTATCCATGAAAAAGAGAATCCCGATGTAGTGATCGGATTGTTTCATGCCGGACAGGAGGCTTTCAAAATGTCGGGTAAATACAATGAGAATGCTTCTCTCAACGTTGCGAAGAATGTCCCGGGATTCGATATTGTATTGATGGGACACGATCATGCCCGCGAATGTAAGAAGGTGATGAACGTGGCCGGAGATTCGGTGTTGATTATCGATCCGGCCAGCAATGGAATTGTATTGTCTAATATCGATGTGACCTTGAAATTGAAAGATGGAAAGGTGCAGAGCAAGGATATCAAGGGGGAGTTGACGGAGACGGAAACTTACGGAATCAGCGAGGATTTCATGAAGTATTTTGCTCCGCAATATGAGGCGGTGCAGAAGTTTGTATCCAAGAAGATCGGAACTTTTACCGAGAGTATCTCTACTCGTCCTGCTTTCTTCGGTCCTTCCGCTTTTATCGATTTGATACATACCTTACAGCTCGACATTACCGGAGCTGACATCTCTTTTGCCGCTCCGCTTTCGTTTGATGCGGAGATAAAGAAGGGGGATGTGTTTGTCAGTGATATGTTCAACTTATATAAGTACGAGAATATGTTGTACGTGATGACGTTGTCCGGGAAGGAGATTAAGGAGTTTCTGGAGATGTCTTATTATATGTGGACGAACCGGATGAAGTCACCGGAAGATCATCTGCTCTGGTTCAAGGAGAAACCTCGGGAAGGTGCGGAAGACAGGGCTTCTTTCCGGAACTTCAGTTTTAATTTCGACTCGGCTTCCGGCATTATTTATACGGTGGACGTGACTAAACCGCAGGGAGAAAAGATTACGATTACGAGTATGGCCGACGGTTCTCCTTTCCGTATGGATAAGATATATAAAGTGGCCTTAAATTCTTATCGTGGTAATGGCGGTGGAGAACTGTTGACGAAAGGATCGGGTATTCCGCAGGAGAAATTGAAAGACCGTATTATTTTCTCTACGGATAAAGACCTTCGTTTCTATTTGATGAATTATATCGAAAAGAAAGGTAAGATGGACCCCAAAGCCCTGAATCAGTGGAAGTTTGTTCCGGAGAAATGGACAGTGCCGGCTGCCAGACGTGATTATGAATATCTATTCCGGTCTGTTCAATAAGTAGTCAAAAGTGTTCATTATGTCCGATAATACTCCTGAATGGCTTGTGTATCTGATTAAATGCTGGTATATTTGTCGCAAAAAGAGAGAGTATGGATATTCAGAGTGTTCCTAAAATAGGTATTTCTTCGGTAGTTCATTCCAAACATATAGATGCCGACCATATTGATGTTATGGATAATGATATAGCACTTTTCGATACGGAGAGCGTTATATCATTGTATAATGGACCTACCAAACTGGAAGTGCTGACTGTAGGGCTTTGCCTGGAAGGTACTGGTGCATTTAATATTAGTTTGCGTGAATTTGAGTTGTCTCCCGGATTGATGGTGATAGCGTTGCCCAGCCAGATTATTGAACAGCGGTGCTTTAGTCCCGATTTTAAGGGAATATTTTTTGCTGTGTCAAAGAATATGTTGGAGGTGTTGCCTAAAATAGGGAATGTGCTTTCCTTATTTCTCTATCTGAAAGACTATCCGTGTCTCGCCCTTCACTCGCACGAGCAGGAGGTTGTGAAGGAATATCATATGTTTATCAGGAAGAGATTGAGAAATAAGGAGGGGGTGTACCGTAAAGAGGTTGTGATGGGATTGATGCAGGGGTTCTTTTTCGAACTGTATAATATTCTTAATAACCATGTACCTGCCAATACTGTCACAGTGAAGAATAAAAGTCGGAAAGAATATATTTTTGAACGTTTCTATGAGTTTTTAGTAGAGTCCTACCAGTCTGAACGCAGTGTGAAATTCTATGCCGATCAGTTATGTCTGACACCGAAGCATCTTTCGGGAGTAGTGAAAGAGGTCAGTGGGAAAACAGTGGGAGAGTGGATTGACGAATTGGTGATTCTGGAGGCGAAAGCACTTCTGAATTCTTCAAGTATGAATATACAAGAGATTGCCGACCGGCTGAATTTTGCAAACCAGTCTTTCTTTGGAAAATATTTCAAACATTACACCGGTATGTCTCCTAAGGAATACCGGAAAAGCCGCTAAATTTATAAAACACCGGAACGTACACGGCTTAATGTCTCCGGTGTCATTAGAAGATAGGAGGCGATGTACGCCAAAGGTGCACGTTTGATGATTTCCGGATGTGTTTCGAGCAGGAGGTTATAGCGTTCGCGGGCGGATTCAAAACGCCAGGAGTCTGCTTTAATCTGCGATACGATTAGGGAGTATTCCAGTATCTTCTGGTAGAACATATTGATCTCCCAATTTTCTCTTGCCAACTTTTGTATCATATCACGGGGGAATAGGTAAATGATGGAAGGTTCCAGAGTTTCCACTATCAGCCGCGTAGGTTCTTGTTTCAAGAAACTTTCGATACACATCACGATGCAGCCTTCGTATGAGAAATGTTCGGTTATGTCTTTTCCATTTTTGTAATAATACTGCCTAAGCATACCTTTGCCAACAAAAACGAGTTCGTGAGCTACTTCTCCTTCATTCAGCGCTATTGCTCCTTTGGGAAATTCTTCACGGATCAATATGTTTTCTATCTGCCGTCTTCCTTCTATGCTCATTTCCGGAAAGCGGGAATTAACAACAGCATTTACGGTATCTCTTAATAGTGTATCCATGTCTTTTTGTCTTGGTGTGTGCAAAAATACTAAAAACGGTTGACATAAATCATGTGTGGTACAAAAAAGATGTATATTTGTCCGCAAAATCAAAATGTAGTTGATAATGAATAAGATAATAAAGTTGGCAGTGTTGCTGTTCTGTTTTAGTGGTTGTGTAAGGGATAATGATGCTATTTATTATCCGGTTGGCAACGTGGATGTGGAAAGAGGCGGTCCGGCTTTGGAGGCTGGAAAGGGTGATTTGATAGCCCGTAGTTATAATACCGAAGATTATGTACTGGACACGCTCGCGCAATATCCGGGTGATCCGACGCTCGGTAAATTGACATTTATGGTTAGTCTGAAAAACCGGTTGACGGATCAGGAGGTGAGTGGTTTTAATGGTGTCGGTCAATCCAAACTAACGATGAGTCTTGGGTATAAAGACGGCAACTATCCGGCAGAAAGCCAGGTCCCTGTTTATACTTCGCCTGACGTGACTGCCAGTTATGCCATCAAACTCCGTTTAAAAGGAGAATTGACCTTAACAGGAGATGAATGGATGATTGATTATATTTATGCTCAATTAGCCGGCTTATTCCAGCCTTATCCTCCTACGTCTTTCCCGGAAGTGTTTATGTGTAAAGGGGGTGAACAATCGTATGCTACGTTCGATTCTTTCCGCAGAACTTGGACGTTCGATATAACTTATGACCGTTCCAACCTTTCTTTCAGCCAACTGTATTTCAATCTGTTTGTGAATCTGGCAGGTCAGAAAAGGGAGGACAGAGTCCGGTTGAGGATTGATAAGGAATCTTACTTCGAGATCTATAAAGAAAAAGAGAGTCCATTAATGGGATAGCGCGATAATTATGCGAGATGAAAATTTACGCAAAATTTGCACCATTTTTTTTAATAATACCCATTTATAACGCCTAAAAACGATACTTTGATATAGATATAAGGCAATAAAAAAGCCTCTTACTTGTTTGTAAGAGGCTGATAATCAAGTGGTAGTGGGTACGAGAATCGAACTCGTATTACATGCGTGAGAGGCATGTGTCCTAACCGTTAGACGAACCCACCGGAATTTGATAGATTTAAAAAGAGCCAAGTCTACAAAACTTAGCTCTTTTTTATTTTGAGATTTTGCGGAAGCTGGGGGATTCGAACCCCCGGTACCCTTACGAGTACGTCAGTTTAGCAAACTGGTGGTTTCAGCCACTCACCCAAACTTCCTTGAACCCGCATTCTCTCTCAAATGCGGTGCAAATATAGGGGGAACTTTTGGACTACGCAAATCTTTTAGCAAGATTTTTTTACGTGTTTTTTGTAAAATGAGATAACCTGCTATGTTTCAAATGTTAAACGGAGGAATTTTTTTTCGAAAGCTTTTAAATTTTATCGATGGGCGGACGACTTGAAACATATTGACGCTATCCGTTCATTATAGTGACGGTATCTTCATGGGATAGGGTAATCATCGGGATTGGATAGTGACGGTATATTTAACCTTGGAAAAGGGCATAAAAAAAGGCTATCTATCCCAGACAGCCAATCTTTTGTTAACCTTAAATCTAATACTATGAAAAACACAGTACAAATATACGGACTTCTGGTGAATTTGCAAATAAAACAAGAAAAAAGAGATGTTTTATAACATTGATTAAATATTTGATTCTTCAATTCTATTTTTATTAAGATTTTCAGCGTTTTGAACACTATATTCCCAATATTTATCACATAATTTCAGATAACTGGTCTCTGCACTTTTGCCTCCTAAAGAAATGGCATACATCTTTGTCTGTTTTGCTTTTGCATGTTCTATGGACCGGGATAGCAGTTTATCGACGGGACGCATCTCAAAATCCGATACGGTGATGATGTCTGCTTCCATATATCCTTCTTCGCTGATTTTTCGCAGAGCATGCGTGATGACCGGTTCCATATCTGTTCCACCATGAAAAGATTGGCTTAGGAAATCGACAAGGCGGTCGAAGCTACTTCCTAAATCGGTTATTTCAATACACTCGATATCATCGGAGAAAAGGATGACGTAACATTTCCGATGTTGTACTTCTGTCAATTCGGCAATGGCAAGTAGAGTAGATTTCGCGATTCTTTCCCGTTCTCCTGCCATAGAACCGGAAGTGTCCAGACAAACGATGAAAGGGCCTTCAGCTTCTTCGGAAACTTCATTTCCTGTTGTTTTCTTATCATTGATGGTTTGCTTCTCGTGCGATTGATAATCGATAACTTGTAGTCTCTTCTCTATGAAACGCTCGAAAAATACGGGTTGCAGGCTCTTTTCCGCCAGATAACAATATTCCAGAGGGAGAAGACTATTCAAATCATTTCCTTCACAAATGCCTGCAATATCGCTTCGGGTGGCGTGAGATATAATTTGTTCCCGATGAATACCTGCGGTCATTTTGAAACGTTTCCGGCTACTTTGGTGTTTCTTGCCTAAGATTTCTACCAGTTCGCGGATAACGGGATTCCGTTTGATCGTTTCTTCGTATTCTAAAATCTGTTCCGCTATCTGTTTATGATTGCGAAGCAGCCAGACGAGGCGTGAGCCACCGCGTACCGGAAGATTTTTGGCTAATGACAGTTGAATGCGGTAGAAATCCTCACAGAGTTGCTCGATATGTTCCATCTGATAGTTGAACTCATTGTTCGAGAGCAGCGTATGCCACTTGTCGAAAAAGAGAGTCCGCAACGCTTTCCATTCTTTGGAACGCGGGCTGATTACATCAAAACGTTGGAGATAGTATTTTACGTTGAGGTCTACCAGGTGATATTTCATGGAGAAGGGGTATGCGCTGTTTTTCAGGAATTGAAGAAACTTTGCGTCCGATGCTTCATTCATCTCATGAAAGTATTCCCATTGCGATGCATAGCGGGAGTAGAAATCTTGCAGGGAGGGTTGTGTGTGACGAAAATACAGGTGAATGTCCGCATCCAGTTCTTCGGGACGGATAATCTGATTGTGCAGTTGTTCGTCGTACACATCATAGGCTATTCCCTGCAATTTTTCGTAATAAATGTCTTGCAGGTGTTTGAGCCTAATACTCTCTGTTCTCTTGTTCATGGGCATGAGCGATGATGCGAAGTTCATTCCGGTAGTTCTCTATGATATGTGCAGTCTCTCCCAAGATTCGCTTAATCTTGCTTTTTTGCGATGAACTTAAGAAAAGATGTTCCTTGGTGTATGCTGTTTCCCGCTCGGAGATTGTTTTATATTCTACTTCCATTTGATGAAGTAAATCTATCACTTCCTGCAATGTAAATTCGAACGGAGTGCTGTCGTCCTGCTGTGCTGGCAAAGGTTCGCAATTGTCATAACATAGTAGTGGATACTCCTGATTGTTGACGAAAACGGATCGTTTTCCTTTTCGGAGGGAGTAAATATTCTTTTGTGCGATATTTCTGTTCTTTACGAAATCGTAGGCTTTCAGGATTTTGTTGACCGGACGGAATTTATCCTGCTGGATATAAAACAGCCGGTTACTGTCTTTCTTCAAAGACTGGTAATCTGAAGCAAAGATGAGTAAATTTCCGGCAATGTGGTAACCTTCTATGCGATGATAGAAGGTATCTACGACCTGGATTCCCGGATCGCTAAGTTCCCGTAAGCTGTGTTCGGACTTCATGTTTTCTTTCAACGTATCCAGTTTCTGTTCCAGCCGTTTTTCTCCCAATAAATAGGTGTTGATTCCCCGTGCAATCGACTGTTCCACTATGTTTTCGATGATGGGGAGCTGTGAAACTTCATCCCACAGGCAGGCACTCATCAGCAAGCAGTCGGAGAAGTGAATCCCCGGCGATTCGTTCAGATAGGCCGAGGTGCGGAGCAGACCTACTATTTTTTTCCAACGGCGGTCGGATATATAGATGGGAGGGGTGTTTTCATCCCGTCCCGTATTGTACTGTTCGATTTCTCGTTTGATATTGTGAATCAGCTCGAAGATGGTATAGTGAATACCTACTTTCTCACTTTCAGCTTGTATTTGATTGTATAATTCATCGTCTACCTGGAGTTTTGCGGGGATTTCAGGTTCTACCTCCCGTGTAGAAGAGATCATCTGGTCGAAAGCATATTCCTGTTCAATGCATCCCACAAACTGGCGGATCAGGAAACGGTCGTATAAGGCTTCCAGTCCTTCACCCTTTGCGGGTAGTTCGTTGGATGCGGCAATCAGCGCTTTCAGAGGAACACGCGCCGTAAATTGTCCGTTGCGATATATCTTTTCATTGATTACCGTCAAAAGAGAATTTTGGATGGCAGGACCGGCTTTCCATATTTCATCCAGAAAGACAATTGATGCTGTCGGCAAGTATCCTTGTGTAATACGTTCGTATGTATCTTCATCTTTCAACTTTGAGATGGACACGGGACCGAATATTTCATCCGGTGTACTGAAACGGGACATCAGATATTCAAAAGCATCCGCATCTTTAAATGCCAGTTTGAGCCTGCGCGCCACTAAGCTCTTGGCTACTCCCGGAGGGCCCAATAGAAAGATACTTTCACCTGCCATGGCAGATAATAGGGAGAGTGCGATGGTATGTTCTTTTTCGAATACTCCCTCATTGAGGGATTTCAGTAGTTGGGTGATATGGGATTTGATTGACTTCATGCGACAGATGATTTCATGTGTTGTTAGCAGGAGGCAAAGATACAAGAATTCTTTGAAATAGACTTCATTGGGGGGATTTACCCACAGATTTAGGCAATTTCCTCCCGATAAGTAGGAGTTTTCAGTTTTATAAGGAAAATTCATTCTCTACTTTTGTTCTATCGAAAGATTAATGATAGATAATAATTAGAGAACCGTTAAAAATAAAGGAATATGAAAACGAACACATTTAAATACTTCGGTTTGGCTTTGATGGCCGTATTGATGGTAAGTTTTACCTCTTGCGAAGTGGAAATAGATAGTTTCTATGATGATGATCATAATGGTGCAGGGTACTATAATCGTTCGGCTGATTTATGTAGCCGTACTTGGGTTAGTTTCTACCGGGACATGGACGGTAACTATTGCCGTCAGGAACTGGACTTCTTTTTAGATCGTACCGGAATTGACTATATACGGGTGGAATATCCTAACGGAGCAGTAGAGCAATATGAATATAATTTCCGTTGGAGCTGGGAGAATTATGCGCAGACTTCCATTCGTATGTCATACGGACCGAATGATGTTTCATACCTGGATGATGTGTACATCGGTGGAAACAGGTTAAGCGGTTATCTGGACGGACGAAATAACTTTGTAGAGTTTCAGGGGAAATGATGAAAGATAAAGAGGAAAGAAACAGAGGGAAAAGATCGTTTGAAGGATAACAAGATGCAGGTGAAAAGAGAAGGATAAGGAAGTTAAGATAGAAATAGGATAGTTATTAGGAACAAAATAATAGGTAACGAAGTAAAAGGGGAATCAATAAGATTTCAGGATATATGAATCAGGGTATCAATAGGGCGTGAAATGAAAGCTTAAAAGTTTTGAACCGGACTAAATAGTTTTTATCTTTGCGCCCTATTAGTTTTTATATACATGGAGTGGTTATATAGTCTATTTATCGAACATTCTGCCTTACAGGCTGTTGTGGTACTTTCACTGATTTCTGCCATTGGTCTGGGCTTGGGAAGAGTGCATTTCTGGGGAGTTTCCCTGGGAGTCACTTTTGTTTTTTTTGCAGGTATCCTCGCCGGCCATCTCGGGCTTTCGGTCGATCCGCAGATGTTGAACTACGCAGAAAGTTTCGGACTGGTCATTTTCGTTTATTCTCTCGGTTTGCAAGTCGGTCCCGGTTTCTTCAGCTCTTTCCGCAAAGGAGGGGTGACGTTGAATATGTTGGCAATGGGAGTTGTTCTGTTGGGAACCTTGTTGACGGTGGTAGCCAGTTATGCAACAGGCGTCTCTCTTCCTGATATGGTCGGTATCCTCTGTGGAGCAACCACGAATACTCCGGCGTTGGGAGCCGCACAACAGACGCTGAAACAGATGGGAATGGACAGCAGTACTCCTGCTTTAGGATGTGCGGTAGCCTATCCGATGGGGGTCGTTGGTGTAATCCTTGCCGTTTTATTAATTCGCAAAGTGCTGGTTCGCAAAGAAGACTTGGAGATAAAAGAGAAAGACGATGCGAACAAAACCTACATTGCAGCGTTTCAAGTACACAATCCTGCTATTTTCAATAAAAGCATCAAGGATATAGCTCGCATGAGCTACCCGAAGTTTGTCATCTCCCGCTTATGGCGTGACGGACATGTCAGTATTCCGACTTCTGACAAGATATTGAAAGAAGGTGACCGTTTGCTGGTGGTAACTGCGGAGAAAGATGCTTTGGCCTTGACCGTGCTTTTTGGTGAACAGGAAAATACGGATTGGAATAAAGAGGACATTGACTGGAATGCGATTGATAGTGAATTGATTTCGCAGCGTATTGTCGTTACCCGTCCCGAACTGAATGGTAAGAAACTCGGGTCACTCCGATTGAGAAACCATTATGGGATTAACATCAGCCGCGTGTATCGGTCGGGTGTGCAGTTGCTTGCTACTCCGGGATTGATACTTCAATTAGGAGACCGCCTGACGGTAGTGGGAGAGGCTGCTGCTATTCAGAATGTGGAGAAAGTATTGGGAAATGCTGTAAAAAGCTTGAAAGAACCCAATCTGGTTGTTGTGTTTATCGGCATCGTACTTGGCTTGGCATTGGGAGCTATTCCTTTCTCCTTTCCGGGTGTCAGTACTCCTGTGAAGCTGGGATTGGCGGGTGGACCGATTATCGTTGGTATCCTTCTGGGAACTTTTGGACCGCGGATACACATGATTACCTATACCACCCGTAGTGCGAATCTGATGCTGCGTGCCTTGGGGCTTTCCATGTATCTTGCTTGTCTGGGACTGGATGCCGGAGCTCATTTTTTCGACACCGTATTCCGTCCGGAAGGTTTGTTATGGATCGCTTTGGGGGCCGGATTGACTATTGTTCCAACCGTGTTGGTCGGGTTTGTAGCTTTCAAGATGATGAAGATTGATTTCGGTACTGTATCCGGTATGTTGTGCGGAAGTATGGCAAATCCGATGGCACTGAACTATGTGAACGATACCATTCCCAGCGACAATCCATCCGTAGCCTATGCGACTGTTTATCCGCTGTGTATGTTCCTGCGGGTAATTATCGCTCAAGTGTTGTTGATGTTCTTGTTAAATTGAGAATTGAGAATTGAAAATTGAGAAATGATGGATTTGTAAATAAAAAGAAGTCATTTCTTAATCAGGAATCGTTTAAAATAGATAAATTTGTAACTAGAAAAGGAGAGGAGTTAATAAATTCCTTTTTTGAGTTACTAAATGGTAAGTTGTCAATGAATAATAAGTTGCCAATTAATAAATTGTAAATAGTAAAATAGTAAATAGAATGACTGCTCAAAGTAACATAACTCCTGAAAGCATTGTGAGTGATCTCCGTTACCTGCAACTGCTTTCCCGAAGTTTTCCTACCATTGCCGATGCCAGTACGGAAATAATCAACTTGGAGGCTATCTTAAATCTACCTAAAGGGACGGAACATTTCCTGACTGATATTCATGGAGAATATGAAGCTTTTCAGCATGTACTGAAAAATGCTTCCGGTGCGGTAAAACGTAAAGTAAATGAAATATTCGGCAATACTCTCCGTGAAGCTGAAAAGAAAGAAATCTGCACGTTGATTTACTATCCCGAAGAGAAACTCCAATTGGTGAAGGCCCGTGAAAAGGATCTGGACGATTGGTATCTGATTACGCTGAACCAACTGGTGAAGGTCTGTCAGAACGTGTCTTCCAAATATACCCGTTCGAAGGTTCGTAAATCACTGCCTGCCGAATTCTCTTATATCATTCAGGAGTTATTGCACGAATCGTCTATCGAACCGAACAAGCATGCTTATATTAATGTAATTATCAGCACGATTATCACTACGAAGCGTGCCGACGATTTCATTATCGCTATGTGTAATCTGATTCAGCGCTTGACTATTGATTCTCTTCATATCGTAGGAGATATTTACGACCGTGGTCCCGGTGCGCATATCATTATGGATACATTGTGTAATTACCACAACTTCGATATCCAATGGGGAAATCATGATATTCTTTGGATGGGAGCAGCTTCCGGTAATGATAGTTGTATCGCTAATGTGATACGTATGTCCATGCGCTACGGTAATCTGGGTACGCTTGAAGACGGGTACGGAATCAATTTGCTTCCATTGGCTACTTTTGCAATGGATACGTATGCCGATGATCCTTGCACGATCTTCATGCCGAAAATGAACTTTGCCGATGCTCATTATAATGAGAAGACTTTGCGTCTGATTACTCAAATGCATAAAGCCATTACCATTATCCAGTTTAAACTGGAAGCTGAAATCATCGACCGCCGTCCGGAATTCGGAATGGCTAATCGTAAACTTCTGGAGAAGATTGATTTTGAACGTGGTGTCTTTGTGTACGAAGGAAAAGAATATGCTTTGCGCGATACCAACTTCCCGACTGTAGACCCGGCAAATCCTTACCGGTTGACTGAAGAAGAACGCGAATTGGTAGAAAAGATTCATTATTCATTTATGAATAGCGAGAAATTGAAGAAGCATATGCGTTGTCTGTTTACTTATGGCGGCATGTATCTGGTTTCAAACTCGAATCTTCTTTATCATGCTTCTGTTCCTCTGAATGAGGATGGCAGTTTTAAGCATGTCAAAATACGTGGAAAGGAATACTGGGGACATAAATTGCTGGATAAAGCCGATCAACTGATCCGTACCGCTTACTTCGATGAAGAAGGAGAGGAGGATAAGGAATTTGCTATGGATTATATCTGGTATATGTGGTGTGGTCCGGAGGCTCCCTTGTTTGATAAGGATAAGATGGCGACTTTTGAGCGTTATTTCCTAGAAGATAAAGAGTTACATAAAGAAAAGAAGGGCTATTATTACACATTGCGTAACCGGGAAGATATTTGTGACCAGATTTTGACAGAGTTTGGAGTTTTAGGGCCTCATTCGCATATTATCAACGGTCATGTGCCTGTGAAAACGATTCAGGGAGAACAACCCATGAAAGCCAATGGCAAGCTTTTCGTTATTGATGGTGGCTTTTCGAAAGCTTATCAACCGGAAACGGGAATTGCGGGATATACACTTGTTTATCATTCTCATGGTATGCAGCTCGTACAGCATGAACCGTTCCAGTCCCGTCAGAAAGCCATTGAAGAGGGGCTTGATATCAAATCGACCAACTTTGTTCTCGAATTTAATTCGCAACGAATGATGGTGAAAGATACCGATAAGGGAAAAGAACTGGTGACTCAAATACAGGATTTGAAGAAATTGCTTGTTGCTTATCGTACTGGTCTGATAAAGGAGAAGGTTTGAAATGAATGTTATTCCTTTGCAATATGAAATTCAATAACTTTTAGTGCATTGAGTGATTCGTTCCACCTAGGTGGGACTAAACGGTGACCCGGATGGGACGAAAGGAAAACCATGGTGGAACGAAACAAACATCCAGGTGGAACGAATTATCATTAGTAAAGCAATATCTTGATATTAGTGTTTTAATCTTTTCAGCAGTATATCTTGCCCGATTCTTGTTTAGAAAAGAACAATACCTGCTTCTATAATCGCTCCTTTATCATAATTGCTTGATTTATTATAGAATCTGGTTAACCCATAACCGCCTGTCGCAAAGATACCGAACTTCTTGGTAAATTGATATTCCAGATTGGCACGTGCCTGCAATGCGTACAAACGTTTCGGAATCACCTCGTCTTTGTTATCGAACGCCTCGATATGCTGGTAGCCAAGGTCTCCGCTGATGGATAAGCCTTTGTAAAGAGGAAATGACAGACCGGCACGATAAGATGCACTTGCCGAAAACTTATCATTCAACCCCTGATACATGGAGCCGACTCCCAGAATAGTATAAAACAATTGGTTCTTGAAACGTACACCTATATTGGCAGGTGTTGCATTTCCACCATACACCATCATTTGCACTTTTGTATCAGGATTCGCATTCACCAGTCCGAGTTGGAACCCCTTCATATCTTCCCTGTAATAATTGACAAGGCCAATTTGAAGCCCGCGTGCCTGCGTTGCATAATTACATAATGCTATTTGCACCCCATTCAGTTTCGATGCGGTTATGTTGGCAATACCTGCAATCTGCAAGCCGTTCATGTGTTCGCCTACCACATTCAAAAGTCCGGAAGCCATCAAACCGCCGAAGCTCTGTCCGGTGATATTTGCCGCTCCGGAAAAGTGTAGCCCCGAAGCCATATTGCCCGTCACATTCATGAAACCACTCATCATTACCCCCGAGGTATTATCTCCTCCGATGCTGGTTAAGCCGGATATGATTACTCCCTGCGTTCTGTCACCGGTGATATTTACCAATCCGGCAGCAGAAAGTCCTACGGTGTTGTTACCGCTGATATTACTGATACCGGCCAGCTGGACACCCCTCATTGTTCCACCTGCCAGATTGGCTAATCCGGTGATCTGTACTCCGTTCATGTCACCATGTACCACACTTCCCAATGCATTGATGCCCACACCGTTCAGACGGTTCATTGTAGACAGGAGACCGATGTTCACATAAGTCGTCTGTGTACTGTCATGCGGTTGCGTACAAATATCTTTCCAGATGGATATATTAATACCTGCACTCTTGTTCTGTGCCGGTAAACAAACGGCAGCCATTAGTATAGCTGCCGTGAATATTGTTTTCTTTATCTTCATTCCTTTCTCTTTTCGGTTTAAGTTATATCTCTATGCAGCTAACTTTATATTAGCCTTTTGCTTCCTGATATAAATAACGTTTGATGCTCTTCTTCGGTGTCTTTTCGAATTCTTCCGGATAGATTTTCATCTTGGATATTTGGCTGTAGGCCGGTAGCATATCATTCAGTGCCACACGGTTTTCTTCCATTATTTGCTCGATGTCTTCATTCTTGAGACCGTGAGCGAAAGCGTCGTCAAAATCAGGATAAACAAGTCCGACAAGTTTTTCGTTTTGCTGAACGATAATACTTTCAGCCACGTATGGCAGGTTGTTCAATTTATCTTCAATTTCTTCCGGGTAGATATTCTGTCCGCTGGCACTCAATAACAGGTTCTTGCTGCGTCCTCTGATCGTAACATTTCCTTCGGCATCCATCAAAGCCAGGTCACCTGTATGCAGCCATCCGTCTTTGTCGATAACTTCTTGGGTAGCTTCTTCGTTTTTGTAATATCCCAACATCACATTCGGGCCCTTACATACGATTTCGCCAACAATGTTTTCGGGATCAGATGACAACACTTTCACATCCATACGTGGCACAGCTTTTCCGCATGAACCCGGTTTGAATCTTCTCCAATCCTCGTAGCAGATAATCGGACCACATTCCGTCATTCCATATCCTACTGTATAAGGGAAATCAATCATTTTCAAGAACTGTTCTACTTCCTGATTGAAAGCAGCACCTCCTACAATAACAGCTTTGAAGTTTCCGCCGAATGCCTTAATCATTTCTTCGCGTACCGTTGCTTTTATCTTGTCATTGATGATAGGTACTTTTAGTAAGATCTTCATTGCAGGAGTTTCCAGTTTCGGAAGTACGCTCTTCTTGATGATTTTTTCGATGATAAGCGGTACGGCAACAATCAGATTCGGTTTCACCTCTTCGAAAGCTTGGAAAATGATTTTCGGGCTCGGCATGCGAGTAAGGAAGTAGATGTGGCAACCCACGGAGAACTCATAAAGGAATTCGAAAGCCAGTCCGTACATATGTGCCATAGGGAGCATGGATACGATCTTATCTCCGGCTTGCAGGTCTAACACTTCAAAAGCAAATTTGGTATTCGACCACAGACTGCGATAGGGGAGCATTACTCCTTTCGAGTAACTTGTTGTTCCTGAGGTATAATTGATAACAGCCAGTTCTTCCGGTTCATCCTTATGATAAGCGATATGCTCTGTGCGGAAATTCTTCGGATATTTTTTGCCGAACATTTCGTTCAGATGCTCGCGTGCATAAGTCAGTCGTTCGCTGCGTGACACTAGCAGGGTGAAGTCGTTCATCATCAGGATACCCTCCAGTAGCGGCATTGCCGACTCATTCAGGTTTTCCCATACCATATCTCCTACAAGCAGTAATTTTGCTTCGGAATGGTTGACGATGTTATGTATATTGTCCGCTTTAAATTCATGGAGGATGGGTACAACAACTGCCCCATACGTCAGTGTAGCAAGGAAAGTGACTCCCCAATGAGAGCTGTTTCTTCCGCAAACAGCAATCTTATCTCCTTTGCGGATTCCACTTTCTTCAAAAATGATATGGAGTTTTTCGATCTTGCGAGCTACGTCTTTATACTGTAATGTTGCACCTTTATAATCGGTCAGGGCATCCAAGTCCCAATTATTTTTGATACTATTCTCAATGTAGGCTATAAAACTTTGTTCCATTGTTTTGCACATTTGGTATTAATTTGTGCAAATATAGCAATTATATTAAGAATGAAGAATTAAGAGGGAAGAATTTTTGGAAATGGAAGAAGGGCGATGCGGTGAGATCGCGACAGGCCGGTAGGAAGAAAGATTATGCTTATAGCTAATTTAATTATGCTATAACCAAAAAACATTATGCTATAATCAAAAAAAATATGCTATAAGCAAAAATAATTCTGCTCATAGCATATTGATTGATTCTTTAGATTCTTATTTCAAGTACCATTCGTACATTCTTTGTACGCCTTCCTCGATTTCAATTTTATGGTGCCACCCCAAAGCGTGCAGTTTCGAAGGATCGGTCAGCTTGCGCATAGTGCCGTCCGGTTTGCTGCTGTCGAAGGTCAGTTTTCCTTGATACCCTACAGTTTCTACAATACGTTCGGCCAGTTGGCGGATGGTGATTTCCTTACCGGTACCGATGTTGATGTGGCAGTTGCGGATATCTTTGCTACCTTCTTTATAGGTATCTTTGAAGTCTACGTGCTCCATAACAAAGACACTGGCATCCGCCATTTCTTCGCTCCAAAGGAACTCGCGGAGTGGAGTACCTGTACCCCAAAGAGTGACTTCCGTTTCGCTGATTCCGTATTTTTGAAGAATAGCCAGGATTTCTTCTTTCGGACTGTCGCCATTCACACCTTCCACCGGACGCAGATTCATATCCTTACGTACAGCTTCCCAGTTTCCTTCTTTCAGACAGTGTGCCAGATGAATCTTACGGATCATGGCAGGCAGTACATGACTGCGTTCCAAGTCGAAATTATCATTCGGTCCGTAAAGGTTTGTCGGCATCACAGCGATGTAGTTCGTTCCATATTGCAGGTTGAAACTTTCGCACATTTTCAGTCCGGCAATTTTAGCGATTGCATACGGTTCGTTGGTATATTCCAACGGTGAAGTAAGCAATACGTCTTCCTTCATCGGCTGTTCGGCGTCACGTGGATAAATACACGTGCTACCCAGAAAGAGCAACTTCTTTACATGGTGGCGGAAGCTCTCTCCGATGATATTCTGTTGAATTTGCAGATTCTTATAGATGAAGTCGGCACGGTAGATGCTGTTCGCCATGATACCACCCACAAAGGCAGCAGCAAGGAATACATATTCCGGTTGTTCTTCATCGAAAAAATTACGGACAGCCGCGCCATCCAGCAGATCAAGCTCTTTGTGAGTGCGGCCTACCAGATTGGTGTATCCTTTATCCTGCAAATTCTTCCAGATAGCAGATCCCACAAGTCCGCGGTGTCCTGCCACATATATCTTTGCATTCTTTTCCATTCTATCTTTTATTAGTTCACCACAGAGGACGCAGAGGACACGGAGGATTTTATTTTTTCCTCTGTGTCCTCGGTGTCCTCTGTGGTGAAATGAAATTCATTTAGTGTTTGGTAGCAATCATTCGTCTCACTTTCTCCATATCGTGGCGAACCATGATGCTTACCAGTTCTTCGAATGATGTTTTACGCGGATCCCAACCCAACAGTGTTTTAGCTTTTGTCGGGTCGCCCAGCAGCTGTTCTACTTCTGATGGACGGAAATACTTCGGATCAACTTCTACCAGAGATTTTCCGGTAGCTACATCGATACCTTTTTCATTTACGCCTTCACCTTCCCAACGAAGTTCGATCCCTGCTTCTTTGAATGCTAACGTTGCGAATTCGCGCACCGTGTGCATTTCTCCAGTAGCAATAACGAAATCTTCGGGAACATCATGTTGCAGGATCAGCCACATACATTCGATGTAATCTTTGGCATATCCCCAGTCGCGGCGTGCATCCAGATTACCCAGATACAGTTTGTCCTGTTCGCCCTGTGCGATACGTGCGGCAGCAAGCGAAATTTTACGGGTAACGAACGTCTCACCACGGCGTTCGCTCTCGTGATTGAACAAAATACCGTTTACTGCAAACATACCATAGCTTTCGCGGTAGTTTTTAGTAATCCAGAAACCATATTGTTTGGCTACCCCATACGGAGAACGGGGATAGAATGGAGTTGTCTCTTTTTGTGGAACTTCCTGCACCTTACCGAACAATTCGGAAGTAGAAGCCTGATAGATGCGGGTTTTCTTTTCCAGTCCCAGGATGCGTACAGCTTCGAGCATACGCAACGTACCGATAGCATCTGCTTCGGCAGTGTATTCCGGAACGTCGAACGAAACCTTCACGTGGCTTTGAGCTGCGAGATTGTAGATTTCATCCGGTTGCACCTGTTGAATAATACGAATTAACGAACTAGAATCTGTCATATCCCCATAATGCAGATTAATCGTACGTTTCTGTTTCATGTCGCGCACCCACTCGTCAAAATACAAATGTTCAATACGTCCTGTATTGAACGAAGAAGAACGACGGAGTATACCGTGTACTTCGTAACCTTTTTGCAATAGAAATTCGGCAAGATAAGAACCATCTTGTCCGGTGATGCCTGAAATTAGGGCTTTTTTCATACGCTAATTATTTATATAATTGAAAATGTGGGTGCAAATGTCGGCATTTTTTGTGACCCAGCCAAGTGACTTTCCAATTATTTTTCAGCACAGTTATTCAGCACGGTTTTTTCCCATTATTTTGTCGATAATCAAAGCGATAGCTCCGTCTCCCGTCACATTGCAGGCAGTGCCGAAACTGTCCATGGCGATGTAAAGCGCAATCATCAAAGCTTGTGCCGATTCGTCGAAACCGAGCATGGATTGCAGAATCCCCAGGGAAGCCATGATTGCTCCACCCGGAACTCCCGGAGCGGCTACCATTGTGATACCCAGCATAAAGATAAACCCGGCGAACAGGGGGAAGTCGAACGGCATTCCCTGCATCATCATCAATGCCAGTGCGCAGGCTACGATTTTCAATGTGCTGCCCGATAGATGGATGGTGGCACATAGCGGAATCACGAATCCGGCCACTTCGGCAGATACTCCGTTCTTTTTGGCCTGTTCCAGCGTCACGGGGATGGTGGCTGCGGATGATTGTGTGCCCAATGCCGTGAAGTAAGCCGGCAGCATTTTGATAAGCAATTTGAATGGATTTTTATGCACAAACAATGCCGCAATGGAATACTGAAAAACCAACAGGAAAATATGAAGAACGAAGATGACTCCGATAATTTTAATAAACACCATCAGGATAGAATATACTTGTCCCGAATGTGTCATGTTGAGGAATATGCCGAAAATATAAAGCGGCAGCAAAGGCAGAATGACGGCACTTATCATTCGTACGATAATTTCCTGAAAATCACGTGCCACATTTTTCAATGCGTCGCTGTTGAGTGACGCCAGTCCTAACCCCAGTGTGAAAGCTAAAACCAGGGCTGTCATCACGTTCATCAGTGGCGGAATGGAAACGGAGAAGTAGGGGAGGATTCCCTGCGCTGCGCTTACTTCTTCAAGTGGTGCACCCGGTTCGATAAGTGAGGGAAATATTGTGACTCCTGTGAAGTAGGAGAGAAAGCCGGAAAAAAGAGTAGCGAAGTAAGCGATCAAAGCAGTCAGGAGCAGCATTTTTCCTGCACCTTTCCCGATGTCGGCAATAGCCACAGTGACCAGCCCGACGATAATCAATGGGATAGAGAAATTGAGAAATTCACTGAAAATGCCATTGAACGTAACAAATATTCGCACTAGCGGAGCCGGGAAAACTGTGCCGATGGCAATACCCAAAATGATGGCGATAACGATGCGTGCCAGCAAACCGATTTTAATCTTCTTCATCCTTGATTTTATTTGTAGACTACAAAAATAATGTTTTAATCTAAAATCTTGCGAACAAATGTGCATTTTAAATGTTACTAAGATAAAGAATATTCAAAATATACAAGTTATGGCAAATCAGAATAAAACAGATATCGGACTTATCGGCTTGGCTGTGATGGGCGAGAATCTTGCTTTAAACATGGAGAGTAAGGGATGGCACGTGTCGGTATATAACCGTACTGTTCCCGGAGTAGAAGAGGGGGTGGTAGAGCGCTTCCTGAATGGTCGTGCAAAAGGTAAAAACATCGAAGGATTCACGGATATAAAGGCATTTGTAGATTCGATAGCTATTCCCCGTAAGATTATGATGATGGTTCGTGCCGGAAGTCCGGTAGACGAACTGATGGATCAGCTTTTCCCGTTGCTTTCACCGGGAGACATTCTTATTGATGGCGGTAATTCTAATTACGAAGATACCGACCGTCGTGTCCAACTGGCGGAATCAAAGGGATTTCTTTTCGTCGGTAGCGGTGTGTCCGGTGGTGAGGAGGGAGCCTTGAATGGCGCTTCTATTATGCCCGGCGGTTCGGAAAAAGCATGGCCTGAAGTGAAACCGATTCTTCAGAGTATTGCGGCAAAAGCTCCGGACGGCACTCCTTGTTGCCAATGGGTGGGTCCTGCCGGCTCCGGTCATTTTGTGAAGATGATTCACAACGGTATCGAATATGGTGATATGCAACTGATTGCCGAAGCCTATTGGGTGATGAAAAAGTTGCTTGATCTGACCAATGAGGAAATGGCTGATGTCTTTGCCCGTTGGAACGAAGGCAAACTTCGCAGTTATCTGATTGAAATCACCGCCAACATTCTGCGGCATAAAGACAAATCCGGAGGTTATCTCATTGATAAAATTCTGGATGCAGCCGGACAGAAAGGAACCGGTAAATGGTCGGTTATCAATGCGATGGAACTCGGTATGCCGTTAGGGCTAATTGCCACGGCGGTATTCGAACGAAGCCTTTCTTCACAGAAAGACTTGCGTCACTTGGCTTCCAAGCAATTCCAGTGTCAACATACACAACCTATATATAATAAGGCGGAACTCGTAAAGAATATTTTTTCTGCTCTTTATGCTTCCAAACTCGTCTCTTATGCCCAGGGATTCGCCGTGTTGCAACGTGCTTCCGACGCTTTCGGCTGGCATCTCGACCTGGCTTCCATTGCACGTATGTGGCGTGGGGGATGCATCATCCGCAGTATATTCCTGAACGATATTGCTGCTGCCTTCGAAGCCACCGACAAGCCTAAACACTTGTTGTTGGCTCCTTATTTTAAAGAAGAAATGAAGACATTGCTTCCCGGATGGAAGAGTCTGGTGGCGGAAGCCATGAAAGAAGAACTTCCCGTTCCTGCTTTCTCTTCTGCCCTGAACTATTTCTATTCGCTCACTTCTGCCGATCTGCCCGCCAACCTTGTGCAGGCACAACGCGATTATTTCGGTGCGCACACTTTTGAGCGTAAGGATGAGTTGCGCGGACAGTTCTTCCACGAGAACTGGACAGGCCACGGAGGAGATACGAAATCGGGTACATATAATGTTTAAATAGAAAAATAGTTTTGAAATGATAAATTATATTTCACCACAGAGGACACGGAGGACACAGAGGTTTTATATTTTTATTTACTATGGAGTAACACAGAGTTTCACGTATTTATAATTGTATTTATCGCTCTGTTTTACTTGCAGAAAGAGAGAGAAGAACTCTGTGTTCTCCGTGTCCTCTGTGGTGGACTCATAAATGATTATTTACCATTTCAAAACATAAATCAAAACAATTCTTGAATGATGGATAAATTTGCAATGATAATTTTCGGTGCGTCGGGTGACTTGACCAAGCGTAAGCTGATGCCTGCCCTTTACTCCCTTTACCGTGAAAACCGGTTGACCGGAGAGTTTTCCATATTGGGTATCGGGCGTACGGTCTATTCTGACGATAACTACCGTTCCTATATATTAGAAGAACTGCAACAGTTCGTCAAGTCCGAAGAACAGGACGCAGCTCTTATGGCTTCGTTTGTCTCCCATCTCTACTATTTACCGATGGACCCGGCAAAAGAAGAAGGTTACCCACAACTCCGCCAACGTCTGGTGGAATTGACTAACGAGGTAGATCCGGACAATTTGCTGTTCTACCTTGCTACTCCGCCATCACTTTACGGAGTAGTGCCCATCTACTTGAAAGCTGCCGGACTTAACACTCCCCATTCGCGCATCATCGTCGAAAAACCTTTCGGCTATGATCTCGAATCGGCACTTGAACTGAATAAAACGTATGCCTCTGTTTTCAATGAGCATCAAATTTACCGTATCGACCATTTTCTCGGTAAGGAAACGGCCCAGAATGTACTGGCTTTCCGTTTTGCCAATGGTATCTTCGAACCTCTCTGGAACCGTAACTATATCGACTACGTTGAGATTACAGCCGTAGAAAATCTGGGTATCGAGCAACGTGGCGGGTTCTATGAAACGGCAGGTGCGCTGCGGGATATGGTGCAGAACCATCTGATACAGCTTGTAGCCCTTACGGCTATGGAACCGCCTGCTGTTTTCAATGCAGACAATTTCCGTAATGAAGTGGTGAAGGTCTACGAATCTCTTACTCCATTGAACGATGTCGATTTGAACGAACATATTGTTCGCGGACAATATACAGCCTCCGGTAGTAAAAAGGGATACCGTGAAGAAAAAGGAGTGGCTCCCGATTCGCGCACGGAAACTTATATTGCCATGAAACTGGGCATCAGTAACTGGCGCTGGAGTGGCGTTCCGTTCTACATTCGTACAGGAAAACAAATGCCGACGAAAGTAACGGAAATCGTTGTTCATTTCCGTGAAACACCTCATCAGATGTTTCATTGTGCCGGTGGCAACTGTCCGCGGGCGAATAAATTGATTCTTCGTTTGCAACCGAATGAAGGAATAGTGCTCAAGATCGGAATGAAAGTCCCCGGTGCAGGCTTCGAAGTCCGTCAGGTGACGATGGATTTCAGTTATGCACAGTTGGGCGGTGTGCCTAGTGGCGACGCTTATGCCCGTCTGATAGACGATTGTATTCAGGGCGATCCGACTTTATTTACTCGAAGTGATGCAGTAGAAGCCTCATGGAAATTTTTCGATCCGGTGCTGCGCTATTGGAAAGATAATCCCGACGCGCCTCTTTACGGTTATCCCGCAGGTACGTGGGGGCCTTTGGAAAGCGAAGCGATGATGCATGAACATGGGGCCGACTGGACGAATCCTTGTAAGAATTTGACAAATACAGATCAATATTGTGAATTATGAAAATATCAGTTTTTCCCTCATCTATTGAAACTTCACGAGCATTGATACTCCGCCTGGTGGAAATCATGAATGAAGAGCCGGACAGAGTGTTCAATATCGCAGTCAGCGGTGGTAATACCCCTGCTCTGATGTTCGATTTATGGGCGAATGAATATCTGGAAATCACCCCTTGGGACCGTATGCGGATTTATTGGGTGGATGAACGTTGTGTGCCTCCCGATGATTCGGACAGTAATTACGGAATGATGCGCAACCTTCTTCTGGGCATAACTCCTATTCTTTATGAGAATGTATTCCGCATCCGTGGAGAGGAAAAGCCTGCGAAAGAGGCGGTTCGCTATTCGGAGTTAGTCCGGCAGCAAGTGCCGTTTAAACGTGGTTGGCCCGAATTCGATATTATACTGTTGGGGGCCGGAGATGACGGACACACTTCTTCCATCTTTCCCGGACAAGAAGATTTGCTGACTTCAAACTCTATTTATGTGGTCAGTGCACATCCCCGTAACGGGCAGAAGCGTATCGCAATGACGGGATATCCCATTCAGAATGCCCGCTATGTCATTTTCCTGATTACCGGAAAAAACAAAGCCGATGTAGTAGAAGAAATCTGCCATTCGGGAGACACTGGTCCCGCAGCCTATGTAGCTCATCATGCTCAAAATGTAGAATTGTTTATGGATAAAGGGGCTGCCGCATGTATTGAAGATCCTAATAAAAAGAAGAGTTAGAACATAACTATTTCATTGACGAAACTAATAGAAAAAAGAAGAATATGAATCCTTATCAACATTCATTTGGTGGTAATATCCCGCAAGACGTAGCTGGGAAACAAGGCGAAAATGTTATCTTTATTGTTTATGCTTTAAAAGATTCGCCTGAAACTCTTGACAAAGTAAAAGATGTGTGTGCCAATTTTTCGGCCCTGATTCGCAGTATGCGTAACCGTTTTCCCGATATGATGTTCAGTTGTACCATGGGATTTGGAGCTGATGCCTGGAGCCGTCTTTTCCCGGAACAGGGAAAACCCAAAGAACTGAACACTTTCGAAGAGATAAAAGGCGAGAAGCATACAGCAGTTTCTACTCCGGGCGACTTATTGTTTCATATCCGTGCAAAACAGATGGGATTATGTTTTGAGTTTGCATCTATCATCGATGAGAAACTTCAAGGCGTAGTTGAGCCTGTTGATGAAACTCACGGTTTCAGATATATGGACGGCAAGGCCATTATCGGCTTTGTAGACGGAACGGAGAATCCGGCAGTTGATGAAAATCCCTATCATTTTGCAGTTGTAGGAGAGGAAGATGCTGATTTTGCAGGAGGTAGCTATGTCTTTGTGCAGAAGTATATTCATGATATGGTTGCGTGGAACTCCTTGCCTGTGGAAGAACAGGAGAAAGTGATCGGGCGTCGCAAGTTTAACGATGTCGAACTGTCTGACGAGGAGAAACCTCAAAATGCGCATAATGCCGTCACTAATATTGGTGATGACCTGAAAATAGTGCGTGCCAATATGCCGTTCGCCAATACGTCTAAAGGAGAATATGGTACCTACTTCATCGGCTATGCAAGTACGTTCACTACTACCCGGCAGATGTTGGAAAGTATGTTTATTGGCAATCCGGTAGGCAATACCGACCGTTTACTGGACTTTAGTACAGCAGTAACGGGAACACTTTTCTTTGCTCCTTCCTACGATTTACTGGGTGAACTGGGCGAATAAAAAATAAAAGACTGGAGGAGGATTACACTTTGGTAATCTCCTCCACTACATATTGGTCTTTTACTTTCTTGCAAGTACATACGAAGAATTCCGGATGTTTCAGAGCTCCTTGTAAAGTATCAGGAAGAATCATTTCTTTAGTATGACGGTCCATTGCAACCGTTGCATATAGGATACCTTCGCTCTTGCATTTCTCTATTAATTCACTTTTTAGTTCTTCTACACTATATTCCATTTGTGTGATCCTTTGTCACTGCAAAGTTATGGAAAATATGTATATTTTATGCAATTATATTCCTGTAATAAATAAAAAATAGCTCCCTAGTTCGTCCGCTGACGAGGGAGCTATCAACACAAAAACTAAACTAGACTTAACTAAACTATTCTATTCTTGGAATTTCACAATCCCTTTCTGTTCTTTGCAAAGGTAGATATAAAACGGGTTTTGACAAACTATAATCGACAAAAATCACTTTTTTACCGATAAATTCATGAATAATCAGCTCCTTTCGTCAAGAAAAGTCTGAAAAACTTGTTTGTAACTATCGCTGATAGGAATATATGTCTTGTCAAAAACAATACGGCCGCGGTCGATCACGCGTATCTTATCTTTTTGTACGATGAATGAGCGGTGCACACGTATGAAACGGCTGGAAGGTAAAAGTTCCTCCATTGCTTTCATACTCATCAGTGATAGAATGGGTTTGGAAGCATCTTCCGTATATATTTTAATATAATCTTTCAGTCCTTCGATATACATGATTTTCTTCAAGTCCACTTGCACCAGTTTGTAGTCACTTTTCACAAAGATACTGTCTATCTCTTCCGGTTTCTGTACAAGTTCGAACCATTGAAGGGCTTTGTTGGCGGCTTGCAGGAAATCGACGTATGAGATCGGTTTCAGCAGGTAATCGAGTGCATTGACACGATAACCGTCGATGGCATACTGTCCGAAAGCAGTGGTAAACACAATGCGGGTGTGCGGATCTACCATCTTCGAAAACTCCAAACCATTAAGCTCCGGCATCTGGATGTCCAGAAACAGGAGATCAATCTCTTCGCCAGGCAATTCTTTCATTGCCTGAACCGCACTGGAATACTTTCCTATGAGTTGCAGGAACGGGGTTTTATTCACGTAACTCTCTAACAAGCTAAGAGCTAACGGCTCATCGTCAACAATTGCACAACGTAATATCATACTATTTTATATCTAAAGTTTTTATATCCAATGTTTTGAAATCTACTCTTTGATCTTGATGCTTAATCTCGATTCGTATACTTTTTCATCCTTTGAGATGCCTTTCGACCAAGTATAAGCCCCGGGATAAAGAATCTCCAACCGGCGGCTGACTTGCTCTAGTCCCACACCCGAGCCACTTTTATCCTCCACTGTCTTTGGATGATTACTGTTGCGGATTTCGCAAATCACCTCCTTATCATTCTCCGAAAGATGAATACTGATGAAACTCGATTCAGTAGGGGAGATGCCATGCTTGAAAGCATTCTCTATCAATGAGATAAAGATAAGCGGGGCTATAAGCGTCTGGCTGTCGGGCTGAATATCGAATTTAGTAATCATCTGTACATTGGCCGACAAGCGGATGCGCATCAGTTCAATGTAATTCCGGATAAAATCAACCTCCTTGCAGAGAGGAACGTATGTCTGTTGATTATCATATAACACATAACGAAGCAGTTTGCTCAACTCCTGAACTGCTTGTTGCGCCTTGTCCGAATCAAATGCAATCAGTGCATAGATATTATTCAGCGTATTCAGCAGAAAGTGAGGGTTCAGTTGGTTCCGTAGATTTTTCAGTTCCGCTTCCGCACGGTTTCGTTCCGCTTCTTTGCGGGCAGCTTCATTCTGCGTCCATCGCGCGCTCATACGGATAGCGGCACTTAGGCCGATAGTAAATACGAGACTCAACATATCTCTAAGGAAGAACAACCATCCCGGAGGCATTCCCGGTCTTTTGGATTTGGGCATAAATGACGGATCGAATGTCAGGCTTTGCCAGAGATGTAACAAAATGCCGATGACACATAAAAAGATAATGTTGTAGACGATATATCTTTTGGCCTGACTCTGAAACAGGTAACGGGGAACAAGAATGAAATAATTCACGTAGAACGCAATCATGAAAGAGAGTGGTACAGCAAGATGGCGTATATAGGCCATCCAGTTAATGTTCCCGTTTCCACGTTCAACGAAGAAGAACGGGAAACCGAACATAATCCCCCAGCTGATAATGTGTATCAGTATCTCCAGGGGACGACGTGCGGATGTAAAGGTTTGTTTCATAAAGACAAAGATAATTTTTTTAATTGACAACCGACGGTTGTCAATCAATTATTCGTATCTGATGGCTTCTATCGGGTCTAAATCTGCTGCTTTCTTAGCCGGATACCATCCGAAGAAGACGCCCGTAATGGTACATACTGCGAAGGAAAGGAATACGCTCCACGGCTGGATATAGATAGGCCAATGCGCTACGCTCTTGACAATCCAGCTGGCCCCGCAACCGATAATTACTCCGATGATACCTCCCGTGATACTAATCATGATGGCCTCGATAAGGAATTGGCTTAGAATATCGACTCCACGTGCACCGACGGACATACGCAGACCGATTTCACGGGTGCGTTCCGTAACGGATACATACATGATATTCATAATTCCGATACCACCCACTACCAGCGAAATGCCTGCAATACAAGCCAGCAGGGTTGTCATCAGGTCGGTGGTTGAGTTGAGCATCGTGCTCAATTCCTGTTGGGTACGGATGGTGAAATCATCGTCATCCGAAGCTTTCAGTTTATGGTTGCGACGGAGGATCGTACTGATTTCGTCAGTAGCATAATCCGTCATATCTTCGGTGAGGGCAGAGGCAAACACTCCCTGCAAATATGTAACGGCAAGCAGACGTTTCATCACTGTGGTGTATGGTGCAAGCACTACTGCATCTTGGTCTTGTCCCATAGAGTTGTAGCCTTTGGCTTTGAGCACACCTACCACACGAAGCGGTATTTTACTGAAACGAATAATCTTACCTACCGGATCACTTCCGTCCGGAAAAAGATTGTCTACTATCGTCTTTCCGATCACACACACTTTGGCCGAACTTTGTATGTCGGCTTCTGTGAACATCTCTCCGTTTTCAACAGTCAGTTGGCGGATGTCGAGATATTCTGTTCCGACACCATTCACGGAAGCCGGGTAGTTGTTGTTTCCGGCAATGAGTTGCCCCGATGATGAAACATTGGGACTGATGGCGGACAGGAAACTTGTCTCATCGCGCAAGGCTTCGTAGTCGGCAAGCTTCAAAGTCTGCATGGCAGACGGGTCCTGACGGACACCTCCACGCATATCGGCTCCCGGATGAATCATAATCATGTTCGATCCCATCTCGGAAATCTGCTGCTGGATGCTTTTCTTCGAACCTTGTCCGATAGCCAGCATCGTGATGACGGAAGCAACACCGATAATGATACCGAGCATGGTTAGAAAAGCACGCAGCTTATTGTTCGCCAATGCCCGGAGAGCTATCTTAAATAAATTAGTTCCATTCATAATGAATAATTTGCTAATTTGTCCATATACTAATGGGGTAATTTCCTGAAGGTATAGTCACCCAAGCTGTTTATTGTACAGCCAATCGGCACATTAGTATATCGGCACATTGAATAATTATTAATCCTCGTCGTTTTTCGGCAATGCGGCCAGCGCTTCGGCGGCAGACAGAATTTTCGGATTGGTCGTATCTTCTATAACCTGACCGTCACGCAGACGGATATTCCGGCTGCTATATTGCGAAAGTTCGGGATTATGTGTGACAAAGATAATCGTACGTCCCTCTGCATGAAGCTTTTGAAATAGTACAAGTATCTCGAAAGAGGTACGGCTGTCGAGGTTTCCGGTCGCTTCGTCGGCAAGAATCACTGCCGGATTGTTGACCAATGCGCGTGCAATGGCAACGCGTTGCATCTGTCCACCGGACATCTGGTTGGATTTATGTTCCAGGCGGTCTCCCAATCCTACAGCCTGTAAGGATTCGATGGCACGGCGACGGCGTTCGGAAGCGCTCACGGCAGAGTTGTACATAAGCGGTAGTTCCACATTTTCTACAGCCGTTGTTTTAGGTAACAAGTTGTAGCTTTGGAACACGAAGCCAATCTTCCGGTTTCTTAGTACCGCACGTTGAGGCTTGCTCATCGTACGTACAGGAATATCGTCGAGCAGATACTCTCCGCTGGTTGGGGTGTCCAGACAGCCTAATATATTAAGCAGCGTGGATTTCCCCGAACCGGAAGTCCCCATGATGGTGACAAACTCCCCTTCATTGATATTGAACGAAACGCCCCGCAATGCGTGGACAGTTTCGTCGCCTACCTGAAAGTTACGTTTGATATTTTGTATTTCAATTACTTTTTTCATCGTAAATAATGTGTTAAGAGAGTGTGTCAAAACGCAGATTAACGCAAATTATCGCAGATTATTTCAATTATATTGATATATTAATCAACGACTTATACAATTATTTTTGCGATAAATCGCGTTAATCTGCATTTTATTATTCATTATGGCACCCTCTTTAATAATTATTATTTCTTCTTACTTCCCGGACGGCTAGGCATGAACGGACTTCTTTCTCCGCCACTTTCCTGATTCCCTTCAGCGGCTACATTTTCACCGGGCATTGCTCCTATGGTAGCTTCTGTCACAACTTTTGTTCCTTCGGAAATACCACTGATAATCTCTGTAGATATACCGTTGCTGATTCCGATTTCTACCGGATGAGCGGTGAATGTAGTTCCTTCACGAGTCCAGAGTTTGTGTTCGCCTTCGCAATCTTTTACGATGTCATTATTGCCGATTAGAGGTTTTTCCGGTGTGAATCGCAGTGCTTTGTTCGGAACGGACAATACATCCTTTTTATCAAGAATATAGATCGTGACATTAGCCGTCAAACGCGGTTTCAGTTTCAGATCAGGGTTGGGAGCAGAGATTACAACTTCATAAGTAACCACTGTAGTAGTGGTACTTGTGCTGCTCGTGCTGCTTGCGTCTCCCAGACGAATCTGTGTAACTACACCTTCGAATACATCATTCGGATAAGCATCTACCGTGAAGCTGGCACGCTGGCCTTCTACTACGCCGCCTATATCAGCTTCCATCCACATCGGCTACTACCTGCATCTGTGTCAGGTCGGCAGCAATGGTGAACAGTGTCGGAGTTTCGAATCCGGAAGCAACGGTTTGTCCTGCTTCCACATCACGGCTGATGACTACTCCGTCAATCGGTGAGGTGATAGTAGCATAAGCCAGGTTACGTTCCGCTTTTGCGAGCGATGCCTTACTGCTGTCATAGCTGCTTTTTGCTTTCTGGTAGTTGTAGAGGGCCTGTTCGAAATCCGTATCACTAATCAGTGACTTTTCATGTAAGCCTTTGCTGCGTTCATAATTCTTCTTCTGATATTCATATTCGGCTTTTGCACCATCGTACGTTGCCTGTTGTGATGCCAGTTCACTTTGCAATGTGGCACGGTCCATTTCGGCAATCAACTGTCCTTTGGTTACTACCGAGTTGTAATCTACGTAAATCTTGTCGATGATACCGGAAACCTGTGTACCGACTTCTACTTCCGTCACCGGTTCGATGGTTCCGGTAGCAGTCACCGAATTTGAAATATCGCCTTTGCTCACGTTGGCAGTGGCGTAGGTGACTTTGTGCTTGGCCGGTGAACCTGCAAAGAACCAGATTCCTGCACCTGCTACCACAACGACTGCCACAGCGATTAAGATAATCTTTTTAGTTTTCATTCGTTTATTATGCTTTTATTTAGATTGCTAATTGATCTCCCTGATAGAACTTCAGCAGTTGCATATTCAGTATGGCCATATATTTAGCCTGAAGCTGTTCCTGCTGTGCTTGCAGCAAGTTATTCTTTTCAGTAAGAAGTTCCTATGGTATTCTTCATTCCCAGATTAAACTGTTCGCTAATCAACTCATAGCTGATTTGTGTACTCTTCAACTTCTCGTTTGCTGCTGCATAGCGTTGCTGTGCACTGTTAGCATCCAGCCAGAGTCCTTCAATGGTTTTGTACAGCGTCTTTTGTTCGTCGAGCAAGGATAACATGCTCGTCTCGTATTGCAGTTTAGCTTTCTGTACGGCACTTTTAGTTTGACGGTTATTGAAGATCGGCACACTGACAGATAATCCGATGGAATTGTTCCATCCGTTTTTCACTTGCTCTCCAAAAGTGAAGTCACTGCCGTTGGTATGGTTGGTGCCGATTCCGGCGCTAAGGCTGATCGTGGGAAAATAACTCGATTTGGCAATATCGATACCCAGTTCGGAAGCTTCTACATTAAGTTTGCTCGCTTCAATTTCGGGGCGAAGACTCAATGCACTAATGTACACATCTTTTTTTGTAGGCAATGGAGCCAGTACATTTTCGTCGGACAGGGCGGGGAGATAGATGTTCATTTCATTCTCCCCATCCAGTTCGAGCAGTTGTTTCAGTTGTAATTTGTAATCTTCAAGAGTGGCTTGCGCTGTGACAAGTTGGTATCGGTCTGTGCTCACTTGTGCTTCTAGTTGGGCAAAATCGCTTTTGGCAATGCTTCCGGCGTTCAGAAGTTCCTGTCCGCGGTCGCGCTGCGCAATAGAAACTTGCAGGGTACTTTCGTTTACTTTAACAGACTCGGCTGCATAAAGAATCTGGATATACACTTGGGCGATAGATTCCTGAATGTTATTTTCGGAAGTCGCTACGTCCAGTTCGGCTACCTGATTGTTCAACTTTTCCTGTTGGATGGTTTTCAGTCTTTTGTTACCATTATATAGAGTCCACGACGCATTCAGTCCATAATTACCATTGTAGCTTGTTTTGCTGTTACTACTGATAATTTCGCTGCCACTCACCCGGCTACTCGTCTCCTGATACGGACGGTTCACCACTTGCTGGCTGGTAGAGAACGAAAGACTGGGAAACAAGGCAGCCTTAGCTGTCTTCACATCAATCTGCGTGCTGGCCGCAGTGATCCGGTTCTTGCGAATCGTGATGTTCTGCTCTTTTGCGTAGTCGATGCATGACTGCAAATCCCATTGAGCCGGAATTTTCGTTTCTTTCAGCGTATCGACTTGCAGCGGAGAAACTTGGGCGGATATGCCGGACAGCATACCTGCTCCAAGAAATGTCATCACTGTCAATCTTCTTACATTTATCATATTCATACTTCTATTGATTTACTGTTGGCGAAGGTACGTACATATTATATATGCCGCAAAAACGATAGACGGATGACGGATTTTCGCCGTTAAATGTTTTTTTTCTGTCGATAGGCAGGTTTTTGAAGAAAAACACAACAAATCACACAACTTTTTTGACTAGTTGTTTGTTTTAATTATAAAAAATGTATATTTGTACTCATTACAAATTATAACGTCAACATATGAAGAATACACTGCTTACGATCTGGAACTTCTATTTGGAGGGCTTCCGTAGTATGACCTTGGGGCGTACCCTTTGGGTTATCATTCTGCTGAAATTATTCGTCATGTTCTTCATCCTTAAAATGTTCTTTTTCCCTGATTTCCTCCGTGACCATCCTACGGATGACGACAAGGGAACATACGTGGGAAACGAACTGATAGAACGTGCCATCCCCGGTAAATCTACTGATTTTTAACTCTTAAACTACATAGGATTATGATTGAAAGTATTGACACCTCGCTGATCGATTGGTCGAGAGCCCAATTTGCGATGACAGCCATGTACCACTGGATTTTTGTTCCTCTCACACTCGGACTGGCAGTGGTGATGGGAATCATGGAGACGCTGTATTATAAAACAGGCAATGAATTTTGGAAAAAGACTGCCCAGTTTTGGATGAAACTCTTCGGTATAAACTTTGCCATTGGTGTGGCAACCGGTTTGATTCTGGAGTTTGAGTTCGGTACGAACTGGAGCAATTATTCGTGGTTTGTAGGGGATATCTTCGGTGCTCCGTTGGCTATAGAAGGAATTTTGGCATTCTTTATGGAAGCCACATTTATCGCCGTCATGTTCTTTGGATGGGGAAAAGTAAGTAAACGTTTCCACTTGGCTTCCACCTGGCTGACAGGCTTGGGAGCTACGATTTCTGCCTGGTGGATTCTCGTAGCCAATGCATGGATGCAGCATCCGGTAGGCATGGAATTCAATCCCGATACGGTTCGTAATGAGATGGTAGATTTCTGGGCAGTGGCTACGTCACCCGTAGCGGTCAATAAATTCTTCCATACGGTATTGTCCGGCTGGGTGCTGGGCGCTGTTTTTGTAGTCGGCATCAGTTGTTGGTATCTGCTGAAGAAACGTAATCGTGAGTTTGCGCTTGCCAGCATCAAGATTGGTGCTATTTTCGGATTAGTGGCATCATTGCTTTCTGCTTGGACAGGTGACGGTTCCGGTTATCAGATTGCCCAGACGCAACCGATGAAACTGGCTGCTGTGGAAGGTTTGTATGAAGGCGGCACCCATGTAGGTCTGGTTGGAATAGGAGTATTGAATCCGGAAAAGAAGACTTACAATGATGGAAAAGATCCTTTCCTCTTCCGTTTTGAAATCCCCAGTATGCTTTCTTTCCTTGCAGAACGTGATGTAAACGGCTACGTTCCGGGCATTACGAATATCATCGAGGGTGGTTATCAACAGAAAGACGGATCGACAGCTCTTTCTGCTGCCGAGAAGATAGAACGTGGAAAAACGGCTATCGGTGCATTGGCTGCCTATCGTGCTGCAAAGAGTGCAGGACACGAGGAGGATGCTCAAATTGCATATAAAGTATTGCAGGAGAATATTCCATATTTCGGTTACGGATATATCAAAGATGTGAACCAACTGGTTCCGAATGTTCCTCTGAACTTCTATGCGTTCCGTGTAATGGTAATCTTGGGCGGATACTTCATCCTGTTCTTTATTGTCGTTCTCTTTTTTATCTATAAGAAAGATTTAAGCCAGATGCGTTGGATGCACTGGATTGCTCTGCTGACGATTCCTTTGGGATACATCGCCGGACAAGCCGGATGGGTGGTTGCCGAATGTGGCCGTCAACCGTGGGCGATCCGCGATATGCTGCCGACAATGGCTGCCATCTCCAAGCTGGATGTAAGCTCTGTACAAACGACTTTCTTTATCTTCCTGCTCCTGTTTACAGTGATGCTGATTGCAGGTGTCGGAATTATGGTAAAGGCTATCAAAAAAGGACCGGAGAATTGATAATTACCTATTACTTATTACTTAATATTTTAGCTATATGTATATATTTTTGCAACAATATTGGTGGCTTGTCGTTTCCTTGTTAGGGGCCATACTCGTGTTCTTATTGTTTGTACAAGGAGGTAATTCATTGTTGTTCTGTCTGGGTAAAACCGAAGAACATCGTAAGATGATGGTGAATTCTACCGGACGTAAGTGGGAGTTTACGTTTACTACATTGGTTACGTTTGGGGGAGCTTTCTTTGCTTCTTTCCCGTTGTTTTACAGTACCAGTTTCGGTGGTGCATATTGGCTTTGGATGATTATACTTTTCAGTTTTGTATTGCAGGCTGTCAGTTATGAGTTTCAGAGTAAGGCCGGAAATCTGTTAGGTAAAAAGACATACCGGACTTTTTTGGTGATTAATGGAGTGGTAGGTCCTGTGTTACTTGGTGGGGCAGTGGCTACATTCTTTACCGGTTCTGATTTCTATATTAATAAGGCTAATATGACGGATACCATTATGCCGGTAATCAGTCATTGGGGAAATGGCTGGCACGGATTGGATGCGTTGACCAACATTTGGAATGTAATTCTTGGATTGGCTGTCTTCTTCCTTGCGCGTGTGTTGGGATCGCTCTACTTCATTAATAATATTGATGATAAAGAGTTGACCGATAAATGTCGTCGTGCAGTACGCAATAATACAGTTTTGTTCCTTGTATTCTTTTTGGCATTTGTCATTCGTACATTGGTATCTGATGGTTTTGCCGTTAATCCGGATACACAGGAAATTTATATGCAACCATATAAGTATCTCACTAACTTTATCGAAATGCCGGTAGTGCTAGCTTTATTCCTGATTGGTGTGGTACTGGTTCTTTTCGGCATTGGAAAGACATTGCTTAAAAAGACGTTTGACAAAGGAATCTGGTTTACGGGAATCGGTACGGTACTGACTGTTTTATCTTTATTGCTGGTAGCAGGGTACAACAACACTGCTTATTATCCGTCATATACAGACTTGCAAAGCTCATTAACTTTAGCCAATAGCTGTTCCAGCGAATTTACGCTAAAGACAATGGCCTATGTCTCTATTCTTGTTCCGTTCGTAATTGCATATATTTTCTATGCTTGGCGTAGTATCGATCGTCACAAAATAACCGAGAAGGAAATGGATGAAGGAGGACACTCATATTAATACTTTGTTCGACTCATAATATGTTGTCTGTATAGAATTTCAACATTGAGATTCTTGCAGGAGCAAATAAACTCCCCTTATTTAATTCTCTATGTCATGGTAGAGAAGTTAAATGAGGGGAGTTTTTTTATGTATAAGCCTTTTCTATCTTTTCAAATAGATCGCTTTTTATTTGTTGACTATATTCTCCGGCTTTCCGGCGATATAAGCCTGAAGGTTACTGATTGCAATATTCATCAGACGTTCACGAGCCTCGATGGTTGCCCAGGCAATGTGCGGAGTGATGTAGCAGTTCTTTGCAGTTAGTAATGGATTGTCGGCACAAGGCGGTTCAGTAGAAAGCACGTCTACTCCGGCTGCATAAATTTTGCCACTGTTCAAAGCGTCTGCAAGGTCTTGTTCGTTGATAAGCGGGCCGCGACCGGTGTTGATTAAGATAGCTGTCGGCTTCATCATGGCGAGACGGCGTGCATTTACCATTTCGCGTGTCTCCGGAGTAAGCGGGCAGTGCAAACTGATAATATCACATTCGCTGAACAACTGATCTAAATCCATCTTCTTGATTTCCGGTGGTAACTGGAAGTGCGATTTAGAAGTCAATGCATACACTTGCATACCGAAACCGATCGCAACACGCGCTGTGGTATATCCGGTATTTCCCAGTCCTACCAGACCGATTTTCTTTTCCCGCAGTTCCATCAACGGAGTGTCCCAAAAACAGAAATCCTTGTTGTTGGTCCAACGACCTTTATGCACTTCTTCAGAGTGGTGTTGCACTTGTTGAGTGATGTTCAGGATATGCGCAAATACCATTTGAGCAACGGAAGCGGTGCTGTATGAAGGAATATTAGTAACGACGATTCCCCGTTCTTTTGCAGCAGCTGTGTCTACCACATTGTATCCGGTAGCCAACACACCGATATATTTCAGTTCGGGCAGTGCAGCCATGTGGTCTGCATTGATGATTACCTTGTTAGTCAGAATTGCTTCTGCACCGGCTGCACGTTCTAATACCTCTTCCGGAGCTGTACGGTCATAAATTGTACATTCTCCAAGCACCTTCATACCCTCCCAGGATAAATCTCCGGGATTGGCGGCATAGCCGTCTAAAACTACAATCTTCATTTCAATTTCAATATTATTAATATGTTATAATGTTTCCTACTGCTTTATTTTGCTTTTAGCTTTTCTTACAGAAGGGAGTGACTTATTTTACGAACACTTATTTCTTAAATTTGTCTCCCCACAACTGTATCATTCGCTCGGCATGTTTCTGCTCTGCCGGATTGTTTTGCGGTTGCCATATCCGTTTGTCTTTCAATTCGTCCGGAAGAAATTGCTGTTTGACAAAGTTACCTTCATAGCTGTGTGCATATTTATATTCCTGTCCGTATCCCAACTGTTTCATCAGTTTGGTCGGAGCATTGCGCAGATGCAAGGGGACAGGCAGATTACCAGTTGACCGGACTAACTCTAATGCATCGTTAATTGCACTGTATGCCGAGTTGCTTTTAGGGCTGGTAGCCAGATAAATCGTTGTTTCAGCCAAAGGAATCCGTCCTTCGGGCCAACCGATTTTCATCAATGTATCAAAGCACGCATTAGCGAGAAGCAATGCATTCGGGTTTGCCAAACCAATGTCCTCGGAAGCAGAGATCACAAGCCGGCGGGCAATGAAAGCAGGATCTTC
This sequence comes from Bacteroides sp. BFG-637, assembly GCF_024793605.1. NCBI lineage: Bacteria > Pseudomonadati > Bacteroidota > Bacteroidia > Bacteroidales > Bacteroidaceae > Bacteroides > Bacteroides sp. BFG-637. The sequence goes on from NZ_JANUPD010000002.1 coordinate 4,478,260, forward strand.
GCCTCCTTCTACCATACGGGCAAGCCAGTAGATCGCTCCGTCAGGATCGCTGCCGCGGATAGACTTGATGAAAGCCGAGATAATGTCATAATGCATCTCTCCATCCTTGTCATAAGCCAGTGGATTCTGTTGCAAGCGTTCGGTCACCATTTCATCGGTGATGACAACTATTTCCTCCGTCTCCGATTGTACAACAAGTTCCAATATATTAAGCAGTTTGCGGGCATCTCCACCGGAGAAGCGCAGCATGGCTGTTGTTTCTTTCAATTCAATTTTTCGTTCCTTCAGCACGGTATCCGTAGTGATGGCACGTTGCAGAAGTTCCAGCAAATCTTCTTTTTCCAAAGATTTGAGTACATAAAGCTGGCAACGGGACAGGAGAGGGCGGATGACCTCGAACGACGGGTTTTCCGTTGTTGCACCAATCAGCGTGACTGTTCCGTTCTCTACAGCTCCTAACAGTGAATCCTGCTGTGACTTGCTGAACCGATGGATTTCATCGATAAACAGAATCGGACTGGACTGCGAAAAGAAACGGTTGCTCTTGGCACGGTCTATCACTTCGCGCACATCCTTCACACCGGAAGTTACAGCACTCAAAGTATAGAAAGGCGTCTCCAGTTTGTTGGCAATGATCTGTGCAAGAGTCGTTTTACCTACTCCGGGAGGTCCCCAGAGAATAAAAGAAGAGATGCGTCCTGCGTCAATCATCTTCCGCAAGATGGCTCCCGGTCCAACTAAATGTTTCTGACCGATATATTCATCCAAAGTTTTTGGCCGTAACCGTTCTGCTAAAGGTTGCATAATTTTTTAGAATACCATTAATACCATGAAACGAATACCGTTTTTGTTGATACCCGGATTATCACGGTAAGTGAAACGATGTACATATTCAATGTGCAGCAACTTGAAAATGTTGTAGATACCTACACTTCCTTCGATATACGGCACTTTCGGGTCCATTACGAAACTGGTGAACTTACCGTCGCGTGTCGGGAAACGGAACAAATCGGGATTGTTGCTCTTAAACGGATTATTCTTATCCGTCAATGTTCCCCACAAGGCACGTACGCGGAACATTTCCCTCCATTTCAAGTTCTTGATAAGGGGAATACGGTTGAATAGTTTTCCATTCATATCATAAGATAATGACATGGAAGCGTAACGGTCGTTCAGGAATTCCATGTTATTAATCAAGTTGAACGTTTCGCGCTGGGTGATGTAGGACAAGTTAGCTTCCGGCAAGATCAACAATGGGAAAGGAACCGTGTTCCATTCAGCACCTGCTTTTAAGCTACAGTCAATCTTTCCCCAGGAAGAGGGAAGCCAGAAACGTTTCCACACACTTGCTTCCGTACGGTTAAAACTGTAATCTCCGCCTAGTACTCCTTTGAAACCCATGGCGTGAGTCAATGTAAAGATAGGAGCATCCAGCGATACGGGCACGCGGCGTTGTTTGGAGTTGACAAATGATTCGCCCGGAGCATAACGCAGCGTCAGACTTGCTTCCGAAGTCGTGACATCATGTACACGGGTTTGTGCGGCATCATTGCGCAGATATTCCAGTTTGCCGGTAGGTTCGTCGTTGCGATGGCGCAGCATGGCTTTCACTCCGAATCCTGTCAGCGTTTCAAGTTCATAATTAATGGTAGCGTCGCGCATATACGACATTTGGTCTACTGTCGTTGTTTTTACCGACAGGAAGATATTGTCTTTATCCGTGAACAGGAATTTATCCATCGGAGACATTACGTCATAACTGTACGTAGCCGAAAGATAATGTTTCGGGAATTCCCAGACAACATAATCGCGTTTATTAAACGAATAAGTCACCGTACCGCTATATTTCCAGCGTTCGTCTTTCAGACCGTAAGCTCCGTATCCGTTCAAGAACCAGTGTTTATGGAAATGAGCCGTTGTCATGCCGCTCAACCGGAAACGGGTACCATCAATGTAGTTGCTCGAAATCATGGTGTTGATAGGGCCGATATCCACTTTGCTCGGATGGCCTTTGCTTCCTGTTTCCACAAAGTTTTCAATCAGTGCTTTCGCTCCGAAGATGATGTACTTGAATCCCGGTATCTGTTCGAGGCGGTTGACGAATACATCCATCGAGCTTTCTTTCTTCGTCAGCGGTACTTGACGGACACTTGCCCAATATTCATCGCTTTTCGAAAGCATATCCGCTTCTTTTATCACGCTGCCTTTCAACCGGAACAGTCGTTGTTCGATAGGATCGAATTTATAATTACTATATTTTGTAGTTCGTTCCACCTGCAATCCGCCTGCCGTTTTGTTGGAATTCCAGGATAGGTCTACGGTCATGTCATCATCCGCCAATACCCAGTTGCCGTTAGGAAGTTGCTCGTACTGTTGCACGATGTCCATGCGGTTGACGAAGTTTACCCCTGTCTTTTTAGGCAGGTTCATCGTACACTTCTGAACGGCATAAGTAGAGTCGTTCAATACGTAAAGATGTCCGGTGAATCCGAAGTCCTGCGAGTTTTGCGGAACAAACGTGAGGTGGACACATTCGCGCCTGTTTACCATCAATGTGTCCATCAGATAATATTTATAAAATGAGATGGCATTGTTACCGATAGGGCTCACGAAGCGCTGTTGGAGCAACCGGATATCATCGTCGTAGATATTGATGTCAGCAAATACGTCTTTCAGTACAGTGCCGAGCATATCTCCTGTGGAGAAGAATTCTTCTATACCATTGGAGTTCTTGCCTTTGATGATCGTTTTTTTGTTTTCGGGATTTTTGCGATAGATGGTTTGCGAAGCCGTCTCCTGTACGGAAATCGGGAGAATCAATTTATTGGTTGTTTCCGAAACTTCCACCTGATCTTTTAGGAATGAATATTTCTTGTAGATTCCTTTTTCCAGTTTTTCCGGCGTGAGGTCGTTGATAGACATCTTCATTTTCTCGTACTTGTCGTACTGATAGTATTCATTCACTTCAAGGACTTGTGCCTTTTTGTGTTCGATTACTTTCTTCATGAATTCGACTGCCGGGTTGTTTTTACGGGAGTATTTTTCCTTTTGAGGTTTCACTACAACCTCGTTCAGGAGCACATTATCCGGAGCCAGCTTAACGTTTACCGTCTGATTGTTGGAACCGACTTTAACTGTTTTACTGATATAACCTACAGCGGAGAACACAAGAGTTCCTCCGTTTCTGCGGGCTTCAAGACTGTATTCTCCGTCAATATTGGTGATGGTACCCATATCTCTCTTTTCCTGATAGTAAACAGAGATATACATCAATGGCTCGTGGGTAACAGAATCAGTGACTACCCCTTTTATTTGCTGCGCAAAAGCATTTGAAGCTGCCAATACGAGTAAGAACAGTATAAGTATTTTGCTATATCGTTGTTTCATAACGTACGTAGTAGGGCGCAAAGTTAACAAATAACTCTAAGGATAACAGAATATATAACTTTTTTTACCCATCGTTTTTTGTTGTTTACAAGCTTTGGTTGTCCGTCAATGAAAGGGAATGGGGCAATTCACCTTTCGATAAATTAGTTTCCCGCGTAGATAGTGATTGTTTCTCTATGGGAAACCTTTGTTCCCCTATGGGGAAACTCTTGTTTCTCTACGGGGAAACAACAGTTCCCTTACGGGGTAAATAAAGTCTTCCGGCATGAAATGGAAAGTAACGTGCCGGAAGATGAAATGTATCCCTGTAGCAGTACTATTTTTTATCAGTCAATATCTGCACGATACGTTCTGCTGTACGCCCGTCCCAACGCTCGGGAAGTTCGCCTCTTTTCCATTCACCTTGCATCAGGGTGTTCATTGCTTTGGCAAGCAGGGCAGGATCTTCCCCGACAAGTTCGTTGGTTCCCATGCGCCATGTTTCGGGATGTTCGGCATACGTGTTGAGCGTGATACATGGAATACCCATAAATGTTGCTTCTTCGGCCACGTTGCCCGAATCCGTAATGATTCCTTTTGCCTTGTTTATCAGATAACCGAAGAACAGGTAATTCTGTGGCGGCATTATGTGGAGGTTCGGAGCTTCGATGCCTAATTCTTTGATGGCATTTCGTACGTATGTGTGCAGCGGTGCTACGATAGGCATACCGGCAGATTTTTCAATGATTGTTTTCAGCAACTGACGCAGGTTTCCTTTGTTGTTCAGCAATACGCGACGGTTGAGGGTGAGCAGGAGATAATTTCCCTCTTGCAGTCCCAATACGGAAAACCATATCGGTTTGAGCAAACGGTTCCGGTTGTAACGAACGGTATCTATGAGAATGTTGCCTACATAATATACATTTTCACTTTCCGTTCCTGTCTGGTTCAGGTTGCGGTTGGCAACCATGCCGGCAGTGAATAGATAGTCGGATATTCCATCTGTAATCATGCGGTTGACCTCTTTCGGCATCTTCATGTCGAAAGAACGGGTTCCGGCTACGAGATGCGCTACCTTGATTCCTTGTTTCTTGGCAACGATGGCACAGCTCATGGTGGCAGTCAGATCGTCTACCACGAGAACTACGTGTGCCGGATTCTCCGTCAGTTCCTGTTCGAAGGCTATCATGATTCCGGCTGTCAAACTCGTTGGATTACTGCTTTCCACTCCCAGATAAACATCGGGAGCTTTCATATCAAGGTCCGAAAAGAGAGAAGCATCCAGACTTGTATCGTCTTTCCTTCCTGTATATACCAGTCGGTAAGAGATACTTTTACCCAGCGCCCGTGCGGCCTCAATAGCGCGTGTAATGGGAGCTATCTTCATAAAATTGGGGCGTGCCCCCGCAACAATTGTTATTTTCATATTGTTTCCTATCTTATTCGGTTTAATTCGTGAAGCAAAAGTACATTTTCTTACGGAATTTATTTGTTACTTTGCATACAAAATAACAAATATATGCCCACATTCGTTCAAATTCTTGATTTTATAGGCACATTTGCCTTTGCTATTAGTGGCATCCGGCTGGCTTCGGCGAAACGTTTCGACTGGTTCGGTGCTTATGTGGTAGGACTTGCTACAGCTATCGGTGGCGGTACCATCCGTGATGTCCTGCTCGATGTGACACCGGGATGGATGACTGATCCTATATATCTGATTTGTACGGGACTGGCTTTGCTGTGGGTGATCTGTTTCGGACGTTCGCTCATACGGCTCAATAATACTTTCTTTATTTTCGATACTATCGGCTTGGCATTGTTTACCGTGGTAGGTGTAGGCAAGAGCATTGCTTTAGGCTATCCTTTCTGGGTGGCGATTATCATGGGTAGCATTACGGGAGCAGCAGGTGGAGTGATTCGTGACGTTTTTATCAATGAAATACCTCTCATTTTCCGAAAAGAAATTTATGCAATGGCCTGCGTCGTAGGTGGTATTGCATACTGGATTTGCGACGCCACAGGTCTGGAATCATACGCCTGTCAGTTGATTGGCGGACTGGCGGTATTCCTGACCCGCATCTTAGCTGTCAAATATCATATCTGCCTGCCTATATTAAAAGGTAGTGAAGAGCCGGAAGAATAAGGACGGCATTACTTTTCCTCCTTTATATCCAGTTCTCCCTGAAAACTAATGGACTGACGGTTTTGCATATTGACATCGATACTTGCCGAACCGTTGGGGAAGACTTTGGCTCTGAATTCATATCTGTCTTCAGGATTACGTGCAACGAATTTGATAACGGCATTCCCTTTCTTGTCCATTTCCATATTATATTCTTTAAGGATGGCTTTGAAATTCAGTCCGTCACCTCCGCCATACGGGATGCTATAAGCCCGTCCATAATAAGGCAAATAAGAAATAACAGAATCATTTCTGATTGTCAGTGAGTAGGAAGACGTCAAAGGGATGGAGCGTCCGCGCATCGGCATGGCAGTGTTGACATCTATCTTGTAGTTTTCTGATTCAATCAGTTTCTTTACCGCTTCTTTTTTCTGTTCCTTCTTTTCCTTCTTACTTTGAGCCGAAAGGGTAGGGATTCCCATTAATAAGGCTAATAACAGCATAAAGATTTGTTTCTTCGTTCTCATATCAGTTGTATTTAGGTTGATGTATATATGTATAACAACCAAATATACTAAAAAGACAGGGATACTTCTGTTTCTTTTAATGAAAATTAAACAGAAATCCCTGTCTTTTATAAGTTTAGCCCGATTTAGAACTGTTCCAGTATTTCAATTCGCTTTTCGATAGGAGGATGAGTGGCGAACAACCCGCTAAGTCCGCTGAATATACTTTTAGAATTCTTTTTGGGATTCTGAATAAATAATTGTGCCACGTCTTTCCTTTCTACTGCCTCGATGGCAGGGTCTGCCGATATTTTGCGGAGAGCGTTGGCCAGTGCTAATGGGTTTTTCGTCATTTCTGCCGAACCTGCATCTGCCATGTATTCGCGTTTGCGTGAAATGGCAAAGCGCATCAGGCTTGCGAAGAGATAGCCGATGGCGGCTATCACTAAAGCGATAAGAATAAAGAGGAACACGCCGCCGCTACCTTTATTGTTACTACGCACGCGTATGTGCGTGATGGCATAAAATGTGATTTCTGTCAGCATGGAAAAGATCCCGACAAAGACGATGGAAATAATCAGCAGGCGCACGTCACGGTTACGGATGTGACTTAGCTCGTGCGCAATTACCGCTTCCAGTTCCTCATCATTTAGTTTCCGGATGATACCTTCCGATAGGGTAACGGTGTATGTGCGTTCGTTGATACCGCTGGCAAATGCATTCAGGGAACTGTCATAGATGATATTGATTTTCGGCATTTTCATGCCTTGAGACATACAGAGGTTTTCCACCAGATTATAAACTCGTTTATTCTCCCGACGGTTCAACGGCTTGGAACCGGTGGCGGAATTGATAATACTTGTGTTAGCCCAATAGGCAATCAGAAACCAAATTAATACGATCCCCATGGTATATGGCAACGAAGAGAAGAAGAAATGATTGACCATTGGCATTATTTCTATTTCCATACTCTTTCCGTATCCCAAAAGAACCAACAGGTAACAGGATAAATAGAGGAGTGCCGCTACGAGACAAGGAAACAGGAATAGCAGAAACGCAGAGCGCAGATTATTCCGGCTCTGCTGTGTTTGGATTCCGACGTATTGCATGCGTGTTCGACTTTTGTAATTGGATGGACGGTGTAAATAAAGGTTTTAGAAACTAATTTTAGGTGCCTGCTCCAGATTCGCACGTTCGTTTTTTCCCAAGTCGAACATTATTTCTCTTTGGAATCCGGTCATTCCTGCTATTATATTCGACGGGAATGTCTGCACGGCATTATTGTATTCTTTAGTGGCCGAGTTGAAGTAGCGGCGGACAGCAGCCAGTTTATTTTCTACGTCAGAAATTTCTTCCTGTAATTGCAGGAAATTCTGATTAGCTTTCAGATCGGGGTAAGCTTCGAGGGTAATCTTCAATCCGGCAAGAGCGGAGCTTAATTGGTTTTCGGCAGCTATCTTATCGTCAATCGTTTTTGCACTGACTGCACCGTTACGTGCCTGAATCACCCGGTCGAGCGTTTCTTTCTCATGTGCGGCATATCCTTTCACTGTGTCTACCAGTTGTGGAATGAGATCATGACGTTGTTTCAACTGCACATCGATGTCGGCAAATGCGTTTTCACGATTGTTTCTCAATTTCACTAATGAGTTGTACATGGAGGCGAAAATAATGCCCAGCAATACAATAATTCCTACAATAATAAGTATGGTCATAGCCTTTTGTTTTATTTAGTAATATAAAATCAAAAGTAATCTATTTGGTTCTTTTAACCAAGAGATAGAGGATATATTTACTAAATACCACCTAAAAACTATCAGAAAGCACCTAAAATCTATCATTTGATAGAATAACCCCCTAAAAAATGACGAATTATCCCCTGTTGGATACACAAAAAACCTTTAAACTTGCAAACGTCGAGAAAAACGAAATATTAACCATAAAACCATTAAAGTATGAAAAGTTTAAGTTTCAGAAAAGATTTAATTGGAGTACAGGAGGAGTTGCTTCGTTTCGCTTATAAATTAACGGCCAACCGTGAAGAAGCAAATGATTTATTGCAGGAAACATCTTTAAAAGCATTAGACAATGAAGAGAAATATGTTCCGGACACAAATTTCAAAGGATGGATGTACACAATCATGCGTAACATCTTTATTAATAACTACCGCAAAATAGTACGCGATCAGACCTTTGTTGATACCACTGATAATTATTATCACTTAAATCTGCCACAAGATTCAGGATTTGAAAGTACCGAAGGTGCTTATGACCTGAAAGAGATGCATCGCATCGTCAACGCACTCCCCGGGAGTATAAGATTCCTTTCTCCATGCATGTATCAGGTTTCAAATACCGTGAGATTGCAGAAAAATTAGGATTACCATTAGGTACAGTGAAGAGCCGTATATTCTTCACCCGTCAACGTTTACAACAAGAGTTGAAAGATTTTGTATAAATGAGGATAACGCATACAAACAAGCTTATAAGCAAAAGGAGCAAGGGGATAGATCCTCGTTGCTCCTTTCTTTTTATTTATGATTCAATTGTCACTTGCTTTTTTTGTTTTTGCCTTTTTTCTTTTCAACGGCTTTTTCTTCAGGTGGAAATTTTGGAACCAGATTCATCAGCCGTAATATCTGCTTTTGTCGTTTTAATATGTATGACGAAGGTTTCGCCGAGTTAAACCGTATCGGATTGGGCAGGGTAGCGGCGATAAGTGCGCATTGTCCCCGGGTCAGCTGGGCGGCTGTTGTTCCGAATTTGATCTTTGCGGTAGCTTGTGCGCCGTAGATGCCATTTCCCATTTCTATAGAGTTGAGATAGACTTCCATGATCCGTTCTTTCGACCAGAACAGTTCGATGAGAAACGTAAAGTAGACTTCGAGTCCCTTGCGTACCCATGAAGATTGCGGCCATAAGAACACATTCTTGGCTGTCTGCTGACTGATGGTGCTTGCTCCGCGTTTCCGTTTGCGTGTTTCGTTCTCTTTCATCGCCTTCTTGATTTCTACAAGATCGAATCCGTTGTGTTCGGCAAAACGGTTGTCTTCGGAGGCTATGACCGCCATCGGCAGGTTGGGAGATATCTTATCAAAAGAAACCCACGTGTGCTTCCACGTGGGTTTATCTCCTGAAAAAATCTGCTGAACGCTTCGGATAACCATCAACGGAGTGACATAAACCGGCATAAACCGATACACAATCACTGCCAACAGGGTGGATGCAAAGAAGAAAATCAGCAGGTTGCGCGTATAGCGCAGAATTTTTTTAATTAGCAGCTGCCTGTGCATCTTTAATCATCTGTTCACTTGCGTACATGTATACTTCTACACGACGGTTTTGTTCACGACCGGCAGCAGTGTCATTGCTTGCAACGGGATCGCTTTCACCCATTCCCTGTACACCTTTGATCTGATTTGTGGAAACACCACAGCTCAACAAATAACTGGACACGCTCTGTGCACGTTCTTGTGACAAGTTCAGATTTTTCTGCTGGCTTTGTGCGGCAGTGCTGTTTTTCCAGCCCTGGTTGTCGGTGTATCCGTAGATAGACACGTCCATATCCCGGTTCTGATTGAGCACATTGTTGGCAAACTTGCTTAAAGCAGATTTAGCAGCAGCACTTAGAGTTGCATTACCGGTAGTGAAAAGAATACCCGAATCGAATGTTACTTTCACGGCTTGCAATCCGTTGTTGTCTGTTATCTGTTCTACTTGTGCGCCTTCAATTTGTTTTGCTTCTGCTGCTGCTTTGTCCATCTTCTTACCGATAAGAGCACCCGTACCTGCACCTACTGCCGTACCGATAGCAGCACCAATAGCGGCGCCTTTACCTTTACCGATAACACCTCCCAGGATTGCACCCAGTGCAGCACCCGAACCACCACCGATAGCAGCACCTTTACCAGTGTTGTTCATACTTCCACAGCTACCAAAAATCATGGCAATACTCATGAAGAGAACCATAAATTTCATCTTGTTCATAATGTTGATGTTTTTTTAAATTGGTTTATAAATAATGTTTTTATACGAATCGCTTCGTATTATAAATAACAATGCAAAGATACATATTATTTGGCAAGCGTGTACTTTTTAAGTTAAAATAACTCGGATGAATCCCTTTGTTTGTTAATAAAGGAAAATGATCATTATCCTTTTATCGTTGAAGGAATACTTAAGCACTTCTTTTTAATAATAATGAACCAACTCAAAAGAATTAAACCTTTGGCAACGGTGGTGACGCAGACTGCCCACCATATTCCTTCCACTCCCATGCCCATCCGCACAAACAGGATAGCAAGCGGAATACGCATATAGTTGCAACTGATGCTGATAATGGCGGGAGGTATGGTGCGTCCGATGCCGTAGAAAACTCCCTGCATGGTGATTTCGAGCATCATGAAGAGTTGGGAATATCCGTCGATCCGAAGGAATACACCTCCGGCTTCGTAGGCTGCCTGTTCGGGCACGAATATGGCAAAAACTTCGTTTCCGAAGAAAACGAATAGCAAAGTACAGAGTGTACCGAAGATTCCCGTCATCCATAGGGTGGTGTACCAGGATTTAAGTACCCGTTCGATTCGTCCGGCAGCATAGTTTTGGGCGATGAAGGCACTTAGTGCGGTGGAGAATCCCTGTGAGGTGTTCCAGGTGATTGCTTCGATTTGTCCCCCGGTGGTGAACGTCATTAAGCCGATGTGTCCTCCCTGTTCAGAGGCAGTGCGGCAGAGGAACATGTTGACGAAGGCAAACAGTGTATTTAAGGTGGCTACGGGTAATCCCAGTTTAAGGATTCTCCGCGTGTACTTTTTCTTTAGCCGGGTGAAGAAAGGGAAACCGCCCAGCAGGGCATCCCTGCAACGCAACTGATAGATGAAAATCAGGAAAACGCTTGCTTCCGCAATCCAAGTGGCATATGCCGCACCGTTTGTTCCCAGTCCGAAACCGAATATAAAGAGTGGGTCCAGAATGATATTCAAAATCAATCCTGTGCCACTGATAAAGAACGGGATTTTGCTACGTCCTGCTGCATTATAAATTCCGGTGAAGGCAGCGGAAAGGAAAACGAAAGGTAATCCGGTAGAAACAATCCGCAGATATTGAATGGCATTGGCCGTGATATGTTCTTCAAGTTCGTAAATACGTATGATAGGTTCTGCAAATATAAAAAGGAGCCCGCCCCAGCAAATGGAAATAATTAAAGCAATCGTGATATTATGGGACGCGAAGTGGCGGGCATCTTCCTGGCTTTGTGCACCGATGGATTGTCCGACACTCACTTCAGATCCCACCTTATTTAATAAGGAAATAGAACCGGACATCCACGTCAGGATTCCGACGGAACCGATGGCGGCTACGGCTTCACTTCCCAACCGTCCTACCCATGCCATGTCTGTGAGACTATATGCCATTTGAATAAACGACGTTGCCATGATTGGCATTGCCAGATTAAACAGTTGACGGTTGATTGGGCCTTTTGTCAGATTCTTTATTCCTTGCATATAATTTTTCTATTCAAAATGAGGTGCAAAGATACGTAAAATTACTATCTTCGCACGTCTAATTATTCATTAAACAAAGTATATAGATACTATGAAACAGAAATTTTCTACTATTTTTCTCCTGTTATTTATCTTACTGGCAGGTTCACAAGTGGTAGCACAGAATGCTCCGAAACCTTTTGATATCGAACAACCCTCACTTCGCGTATTCCTTCCTGCACCGGAACTGGCAACGGGGCGTGCCGTGGTCGCTTGTCCGGGTGGCGGATATAGCGGTTTGGCAGTCAACCACGAGGGGTATGATTGGGCACCCTATTTCAACAAACAAGGAATTGCGTTGATTGTTTTGAAATACCGGATGCCGAAAGGCGACCGCACACTGCCAATCTCGGATGCCGAAGCTGCTATGAAAATTGTGCGTGACAGTGCTGATGTATGGAATCTGAATCCGAATGACATCGGTATTATGGGCTCTTCTGCCGGCGGACATCTGGCATCCACTATTGCCACTCATGCTAAACCGGAACTTCGTCCGAATTTCCAGATTCTTTTCTATCCTGTGATTACGATGGATAAGTCATATACCCACATGGGATCTCATGATAATCTATTGGGTAAAGATGCTTCTGCCGAACTGGAAACAGAATATTCCAATGAAAAGCAAGTGACGAAAGATACGCCGCGTGCTTTTATCGTATATAGTGATGACGATAAGGTCGTTCCACCTGCTAATGGAGTTAATTATTATCTGGCTCTGAACAAGAACAATGTTCCTTCAGTACTTCATATCTATCCTTCCGGCGGGCATGGATGGGGGATTCGTGAAGGTTTTCTTTACAAGAATGAAATGCTGAATGAACTGACATCCTGGCTCCGTAGTTTCAAAGTGCCTCATAAAGATGCTATCCGTGTAGCTTGCATCGGCAATAGCATTACGTATGGGGCACGTATCAAGAATCGCAATCGTGACAGTTATCCGGCTGTGTTAAGTCGTATGTTGGGGGAGGCTTATTGGGTAAAGAATTTCGGAGTAAGTGCACGCACTCTGTTGAACAAGGGCGATCATCCTTATATGAATGAGAAGGCTTATCGGGATGCACTGGCTTTCAATCCCAATATCGTTGTTATCAAATTGGGTACAAATGACAGTAAATCATTCAATTGGAAGTATAAGGCAGACTTCACGAAAGATTTGCAGACGATGGTAGATGCTTTCAAAGCATTGCCTGCTCAACCGAAGATTTATCTTTGCTATCCTTCCAAAGCCTATCAGACCGGAGATAATATTAACGATGATATTATCTCTAAAGAAATTATTCCGATGATAAGGAAGGTTGCTAAGAAAAATGGCCTGCTTGTTATCGATCTTCATGCGGCAATGGACGGAATGCCTGATTTGTTCCCTGATAAGATTCATCCGAATGAAGAAGGCGCTAAAGTGATGGCAAAAGCCGTTTATCAGTCCTTGAAAAAGTAAAACAGAAACGCGAGAACTACCCCAAACAAACGGTTGGAACTTTCTCTCAAAGAGATTGTTCCAACCGTTTGTTTTTTAGTTTAATGACGAATAATCTTCTTATAATATGCTAAAAAAGTATCTTTTTGAAAGTCCGGTTTGGCGGTAATATCTATTTTTGCGCCCGAAAAATATTAAAATGATAAATAGCGTTATGAATAGACTACAAGATTTTACTTTTTTTCTCGCAGTTGATGGCTAACGCTAACATGGGGTGGTGGAAAGCCAATTTATCAACTGCAAGTTATGAATGTTCTGAACTTATATTGGAGTTGTTAGGTCTGGATCAGACCGGAATGATCAGTTTTGAAGATTTCAATAAACGTATTTTGAAAGAAGAGCAACCTCCTACAACTGTTCATTCTTTTGGTGTGCATCAAAGACCGGAAACGGTATATTTGCTCGATACAGTAAAAGGAGCCGTTTGGATACGCAGTAAGATTTGCTTTCGAGAAACAGACGAAGACGGAAATGAAATTGTTTATGGAATAGCCGAAGTGCAGGATGGTCCTGATATGGCATCTGCTTATCAGGCCTTGCAATACAGTGAACGTCTCTTATATAACATTTTCAAGCATTTACCCATTGGTGTCGAGTTGTATGATATGGATGGGACGTTGGTGGATTTGAACGATAGGGAATTGGAGATGTTTCATGTGGAGAAGAAAGAAGACATCTTGGGTATCAATATTTTCGAGAACCCAATTTTCCCGAAGGAGATGAAAGAACGGTTGAAGATGTATGAGGATGCCGACTTTACTTTTCGTTATGACTTCTCGAAAGTCGGAACCTATTATCAGAGCTCCCGAAAGGAAGGCACGATTGATTTGGTGACTAAAGTGACTACATTATATGATAGCAAATGCCAACCGATCAATTATTTGTTGATTAATGCAGATAAGACAGAAGCAACCATAGCCTATAATAAAATACAGGAGTTTGAGGAGTTTTTCGAACTGGTTGGCGATTATGCCAAGGTCGGTTATGCTCACTTTAATGTTTTGAATGGACACGGCTATGCCCAAAAAAACTGGTACAGAAATGTGGGTGAATCGGATGGAACTCCGTTATCCGAGATTCTTGGTACATACCGGCATTTTCATCCCGACGACCGTGCCCTGCTGATTCAGTTTCTGGACGATGCACGAAAGGGACTTGCTGTCAAACTAGGTAAAGAGATGCGTATCCTTAGGGAGGACGGCACATGCACATGGATGTATGTCAATCTGTTAGTAAAGAGATACGCTCCGCAAGACCGGATGATTGAAATTATCAGCATTAATTATGATATTACAGAGCTAAAAAAAACAGAAGAAATGCTTGTCAAAGCACGTGATAAAGCCGAGTCATCCGATCGTTTAAAGTCTGCTTTCCTGGCTAATATGAGCCACGAGATCCGTACTCCTTTAAATGCCATTATTGGATTCTCAAGTTTGTTGGGCAGTACGGAAAATGCGGCGGAAAAAGAATTTTATAATTCCCAGATCAGTCATAACAACAAACTTCTGCTTGATCTGATTAATAATGTGATTGATCTTTCTAAGATAGAGTCCGGTTATCTGGAACTGCATCCGGATTGGGTCAATCTTACCGAACTTCTTGACGAGAGTGTAGCGGAGCACATTCATCAAGTACCCTCCGGTGTTGAACTCCTGACCCACTATCCGGAGCATGATTCTTTGGCGGAACTGGATAGGCCGCGCATTAAGCTGATATTGAGAAACTTCCTCTCGAATGCCTTAAAGAACACCACCACCGGATATGTGGAAGTCTTCTATGAGGTAGACCGGCAGTTTGTCCGAATCGGTGTTAAAGATACCGGCCGGGGTATTCCGCAGAATATGCTTGAAAAGATATTCGAAAGGTTTGAGAAGTTGGACTCTTTTGCTCAAGGGGCAGGTTTGGGCTTATCCATCTGTAAGTTGATTGTCGAAAAGATGAACGGACGGATAATAGTAGATTCCCAACTGGGAACAGGTACTACTTTTGTAATCGAATTACCGTGCCATTCTATGCCTGTTGAATAAGTATATTGGGAAAATATAAAAAAGAAAGATCCCCTTTGTTCATGACTGTTGCCATGAAAGTTTGTGATAAATAATATATTTCTTCCTTTAGTTGACAAAGTCAACTAAAGGGCGTATCTTTGCGCCATGAAACAGGAACATTTGAATAGTATAAGAGCCTTTAATAGGTTCTATACAAAGTTGTTAGGCGTACTTAATAAGTATTATTTAGAAAGTGAATTTGGACTTCCCGAGGTTCGCATTATTCAGGATGTTTATTTGCACCCTGATAGAAGTTCCAAAGATATATCCAGTGAGTTAAACATGGATAAAGGTTTGCTCTCCCGTTTATTAAAACAACTGGAACAAAAAGGGTATATATGTCGAAAAGGAACAGAAAGAGATAGTCGCATGGGGCTGATAAATCTCACACAAAAAGGATGTGAAATTTATCATCGCTTAAATGCTGCCGCTAATCAATCTGTGGAGGAAATCTTTGCACACCTGAATGATAACCAACTGCAAAAGATAATAAATAGTATGGACTTCATTTATAATACAATGAACGAAAAGGAAACAAATCTTGCAGTTAAGAAGGTTGCGCCCATTGTTATACGTCCAATAGAGGAAGAAGATAATACTTCAATTGCTTGTGTACTTCGTGCTTCAGTTGAAGAACATGACGCTCCTAAAGTCGGTACATTTTATGATGATCCACATACAGATATGATGTTTCAGACTTTTAATATAAAAAATGCAGAATATTGGGTGGTTGAATGTGACGGTGTAATATTGGGTGGTGCCGGCTTTTATCCAACTAAAGGCCTGCCCCAAGAGTATGCTGAATTGTCAAAATTCCATTTTAAACCGGAACTTAGGGGAAAAGGAATTGGAAAACGTCTACTGCAGCTAATAGAACAACGAGCAATAAAGGCAGGATATACACATATGTATATTGTTTCATATCACGAGTTTGGAAATGCTGTTGCTATGTATGAAAAATGCGGATATAAGCATATAAGTAGTGCATTAGATAAGTCAGGGCTTTATCAGGACGCACCTTTTCATATGGTGAAAGAGTTGCAGAGAAAAGTGTGACTATCATTTTTAGAAAATATGATAGTGATTATTGATTACGGATATAATATAAAAAAACTCCTGCAATACCTTGATATTGTAGGAGTTATCTTTTCTGTTCTGTGTTTCAGTGATCCGCCTGGGGCTCGAACCCAGGACCCCAACATTAAAAGTGTTGTGCTCTACCTGCTGAGCTAGCGAATCGGTCCTTCAGTGCTTTCTTTCGAATGCGGGTGCAAAGGTAGAACATTTTTTTATAACTCCAAAAGAATTCAAACATTTTTCTTATCTTTGTGCCATTATCAACAATATATAATCATACATATGGCTGCTGACGATAAAAAAATTATCTTCTCGATGGTGGGAGTGAGCAAGGCTTTCACCCCCAATAAGAATGTGCTGAAAGACATTTACCTGTCGTTTTTCTATGGAGCGAAAATCGGTATTATCGGTTTGAACGGTTCCGGTAAATCAACGTTATTGAAGATCATCGCCGGTTTGGAGAAATCCTATCAGGGAGAAGTGGTGTTCTCTCCGGGATATTCCGTGGGTTACTTGGCACAGGAACCTTATTTAGACAACACAAAGACAGTAAAAGAAGTAGTAATGGAAGGTGTGCAACCCATTGTTGACGCACTGACAGAATACGAAGAAATCAATCAGAAGTTCGGTTTACCGGAGTACTACGAGGATCAGGATAAGATGGATGCTCTTTTTGCCCGTCAGGGCGAACTGCAAGATATCATTGATGCGACTGATGCATGGAATCTGGATAGCAAACTGGAACGTGCGATGGATGCTCTCCGTTGTCCGCCTGAAGATCAGCCGGTAGAAAACCTGTCCGGAGGTGAACGTCGCCGGGTAGCTTTATGTCGTTTGTTGTTGCAGAAACCGGATGTGCTCTTGCTGGACGAACCTACCAACCACTTGGATGCAGAATCTATTGACTGGTTGGAACAACATCTTCAGCAATATGAAGGTACGGTTATTGCCGTGACGCACGACCGTTACTTCCTCGATCATGTAGCCGGATGGATTCTCGAACTGGACCGTGGTGAAGGTATTCCCTGGAAAGGTAACTACTCTTCCTGGTTGGAGCAGAAGACAAAACGCATGGAAATGGAAGAAAAGACCGTCAGCAAACGTCGCAAAACACTGGAACGTGAGTTGGAATGGGTGCGCATGGCTCCGAAAGCCCGTCAGGCAAAGGGTAAGGCACGTCTTAACTCTTATGACAAGTTGCTGAATGAAGACGTGAAAGAGAAAGAAGAAAAACTTGAAATCTTCATTCCGAATGGTCCGCGTCTGGGTAATAAAGTCATTGAAGCGAAACAGGTGGCTAAAGCATACGGCGATAAACTGTTGTTTGACGATTTGAACTTTATGCTTCCTCCTAATGGTATTGTCGGTGTGATCGGTCCCAATGGTGCGGGAAAGACGACACTGTTCCGTCTGATTATGGGATTGGAGACAGTAGATAAAGGAGAATTTGAAGTAGGAGAGACTGTAAAGGTGGCGTATGTAGACCAGCAACACAGAGACATTGATCCGAATAAGAGTGTTTACCAGATAATTTCCGGTGGCAATGAGTTGATCCGCATGGGAGGACGTGACATCAATGCGCGTGCATACCTTTCCCGTTTCAATTTCTCCGGAGGCGATCAGGAAAAACTTTGCGGTGTACTGTCCGGTGGTGAAAGAAACCGTTTACACTTGGCGATGGCTTTGAAAGAAGAAGGCAATGTACTGTTGCTCGATGAGCCTACCAATGATATTGACGTAAACACACTGCGTGCTTTGGAAGAAGGTCTGGAAGATTTTGCCGGCTGTGCCGTAGTTATCTCGCATGACCGTTGGTTCCTCGACCGTATTTGTACACACATTCTGGCTTTTGAAGGAGACTCCAATGTATTCTACTTCGAAGGGTCTTATTCAGAATACGAAGAAAATAAAATGAAACGTTTGGGAAATGAAGAGCCGAAGCGTGTTCGTTATAGAAAGTTAATGACTGACTAGTATAAAGTAATAGATTGAAGCATTTCTAATGCTTTCTGTTTCAAAATAAAAGGCTCTGCAAATATTGTAGAGCCTTTATCATTTTATAAGGTAGTAAAACGTTTATCTCTCTTAAAAAATTGTAGTATAATCGTAATGTAGTTCTAAATATTATTAATTATATTTGTGCACAGTTTTTAAAAGCAAACAATTTATATTAACTAATCAACTACATTTATGTTAAAGAGAATGCGATCTTTCTTAGTGCTAGTAATGTTGTTTATTGCTGTCACGATGAGCGCGCAGGTTACAACAGCCACGATGAGTGGTAAAGTGACCGCACAAGATGAACCAATCATTGGAGCAACAGTCGTTGCGGTTCACGAACCATCAGGCACTCGTTATGGTACAGTGACTAACGTCAGTGGTCAATTTAATCTGCAGGGTATGCGTACCGGCGGCCCTTACAAAGTAGAAATTTCTTATGTTGGTTATCAAACAGCAATTTACAAGGGAATTAATCTTTTGCTGGGAGAGAATTATGTTTTAAATGTTTCTTTAAAAGAGAGTTCAGAACTGTTGGACGAAGTAGTAGTGACTGCTTCTAAAGAGAGTAATATGAAGTCTGACAGAGCAGGTGCTATTATGAATGCCAATCGTGATATGATTAATAGTACTCCGACTATTTCTCGTAGTATCAGCGATATCATGCGTCTTTCTCCACAAGGTGCTGATGTTGGTAACGGTTTTGCAGTAGGTGGTGGTAACTATCGTCAGTCATTTGTCACAGTTGATGGTGCTGCTTTTAATAATACATTCGGATTAGGAGGTAATCTTCCGGCTAACGGGTCTCCAATTTCTTTGGATGCTTTGGAACAAGTTACAGTGGCTGTAACTCCGTTCGACGTTCGTCAGAGTGGTTTTACAGGAGGTGCAATTAATGCAGTAACCCGTTCAGGAGATAATCAATTCCGTGGAACTGCCTATATGTATTTTAATAATGAGAATCTAAAAGGAAGCAAGGTTGATGATTATGAACTTTTACGCTCCAAAGCTCAATATTATACTTATGGCGCAAGCTTTGGTGGTCCGATTATAAAAGATAAGTTGTTCTTTTTTGTGAATGGAGAATATGAAGACAATGTAACTGCGGGATCAAGTTATCGTCCTCGTACTGCACTTGGAGAAAGCTATAGCAGTGGTAATGTACATCGCCCTCTTCAAAGTGATATGGATGACATACGCAGTTTCTTATTAAAAAAATACGATTTTGATCCAGGAAAGTATAATGATTATTCAACGGATACTCCTGCTTATCGTATTATGGCTCGTATTGACTGGAATGCCAATCAAGATAATAAGGTTAGTTTCCGCTTTACCAGAACGCATACTAAAGATTCTAACTTCCCTACTAGTTCAACCAATCCATTGTATTCGTCAGATCTTTATCCAGGAGGTAAATCTAATGAAGTTATAGATGGTAAGCCTGTTGGTGACATTGCTTCAGGACAGGGACGCACATCTAAATATGCATTAAGTTTTTCTAATTCCAACTATTATCAAGTGCGTGATTTTACTTCTGTTGCAGGTGAATGGAACTCGCGTATGGCTCAAGGAGCAATGAATAATATGTTGCGTTTTGCATATTCCTATCAAGATGAGCCTCGTTCATTTGATGGCCCTCTTTTCCCAACTGTTGATATATTACAAGATGGTGCCGTATATGCTAATTTTGGCGCAGACCTTTTTACTGCAGGTAATCTGCGTCAGACAAAAGTATTCACTATTACAGATGAGTTCAACTGGAATGTAGGTATTAATAAGTTTATGGCTGGTTTCCAATATGAGCATACGAAAGCTATTAATGGTTATATGCTAGGAGGTGCTGGTTACTATGTTTATTCAACTTGGAGTGATTTTGTAAATAATAAAACCCCATACGCTTTTGCTATAACCCACTCAAATTCACCTGATATGTCTCAATTCCTTGCAGAATTGAAATTCCAACAATATTCTTTGTATTTGCAAGATGAAATCTCTGTTTCAGAAAACTTTAAAGTAACAGGTGGACTTCGTTTTGAATTGCCAACTTATCCTTCTTTAAAGAATAATTATAATGAAGAGTTTGCCAAATTAGATTTTGGTGGTCAGCATTATTCTACAGATCAACTTCCGAGTGCGAAAGTATCTGTGTCGCCGCGTGTTGGTTTTAATTGGGATATAACAGGAGACCGTAAGTATGTTCTTCGTGGTGGTACAGGTCTATTTGTTGGGCGTATGCCTTTCGTATGGTTGATTTCTGCTGTGGGAAATTCAGGCGTGGGACAAACTACTTATTATTATACGGATGCTGCTACTGCTCAATACAAACCAGGCTTCCATGCAAATCGTGATGAGATATTGAAAGATCTCTATGGCGGTCAGTCACATTCAAAAGTAGAGCTTCCTAAAGACCCTACCATTATTGATAAAGATTTGAAGATGCCTTCTACTTGGAAGACTTCATTAGCCCTTGATATGAGATTGCCGGGTGATATTAATTTTACATTAGAAGGAATTTACAGTCGTGATTATAATCCTGTTGTGATAACTAATCGTGGTTATGAGGTACAAGATGCAAAATTAACTCTTTCTCCAAATGACGTTCGTGATACATATAAGATATATAATAAAGGTCAGAATGTTTATCTTTTAGAAAATTGGAAAAAAGGTGCATATTACTATTCAATTTCAGCTCAATTGCGTAAGAACTTTGATTTTGGTTTAGATTTATCATTTGCTTATACACATTCAAAATCTCGTTCATATAGCGATGGTATTGGTGACCAGGTAACTTCTGCTTATAAAACTAATACTTATTCAGTAAATGGTATTAATGAACACGAATTGGGTTATGGCACTTATGTAGCTCCTGACCGTATTTTGGCTACAGTTGGTTATAAGAAAGAATATGGTAAGCATTTTGCAACCAGTGTTTCTTTATTATATGAAGGAATGCAGATGGGATATGCCGGAACATGGGGATATAGCCGTTACTCATATACTTTCTCTGGTAATGTTGTTGGTGATGCGGGTGCAAATAGCTTATTGTATATTCCTGCAACGCGTGAAGAATTGGATAACTGGAAGTTTAGTGATGCTGCTTCTTATCCTGCTACACAACAAAGAGATGATTTCTGGAATTATATTAACCAAGATAAATATCTGAAGAATCGCAAAGGTAAATATGCTGAAAGAGGTGGAGCTGTTATGCCATGGCATCATCAGGTTGACTTTAAATTGAATCAAGACTTCTATTTAAACGTTGGTGGTAAGCGAAACTTGTTGCAAGTAGGAGTTGATATCAAAAATCTTCCTAACTTGTTGAATAATAGCTGGGGACTTTATAAGCAAGTAATCAATTCTAGCTTGTTGCAATATAAAAATGGAGAATTCACTATGAATAAGAATGCTGGTGAGACGCTGACAAGTACTTATCGTGATTTCCAAAGCTTTAAATCTACTTATTCAGTACAGTTTAGTGTACGTTATATTTTCAATTAATAGTAGTTTAAATATCATAATAAAGAAAGCCGGGCAATCTTTTAATTGTTCGGCTTTCTTTATATTATAAGAATAAAGTGGAGTATATATATAGATCTGTTGCCGAGTTTATTATTTACATGTATATTATATGTCTATGTTTTAAAATAAGTTGCTTTTATCTTTGTGCTGTCAGTTTTATTCCTTATATTTGAAAGACACATAAACAAATAGCCTATGGAAATATAAAAACCTCTCTCTATTGTCGTATTCAATCGACATTTTGTTTTTCATATCAAGTCATTAACTTTAAACTAGAACATAATGAAAGCAATTGTTAGTCCTTTGTATTTTATTTATTTGTTCGTTCTAAGCCTTTTTATAGGTTTCTCTGTTGGTAGTTGTAGTGACAATGAATTCGAAGAGTTTAATGATAACGTTAATGCGACGAATGTTCAAACACGAGCTGTGCCGACTCCTTCATTTGATTGGGAAAATATAGATTGGATGCCTACTCCTTCAATGCAGTCTCGAATTCCTGTCCCTTGGATAGGGCAAGGAAGTTTGGCTGGGAGTTATGGACTTGACGTTCTTAACGATAGAAAGTCTTTTGATGGATGGGAATTATTGTATAATACATTCGATTCGAATGTAACTGCTCCTTTGGTAAATCCTTATTTTATACTTTATAATAAGTACCGAGGAATAATGCGTGTATATTTATATTTAACAACCCCATTTGTTACTACCTCTTCATATATCCAAGATGGAATTTCTGTTGTTTCTAATCATACAACTAGTTTATTAAGCTTTTTAGGGCAAGAAGTGGTTGATGTTGATAAAATAAATACTCATTATGTACAAATACAACCAGCTCCATTTGATGGTTCATTACCTTTAGCTGCAAATAGATGGTATATGATGCAATATGAAATGGCTTTTGATCCCAATTTAATGAATGTTCCATATAATGAAGCTCAATTAAATTGGAACTTAAATTATTATAATATTCAAGAAGTGGAGTTAGGTGGAACAGCAGTCGGTAAATTGAATGGCATAATAGGAGGAGTATCTGGACCTGATTTATTCACTCCATTAATTGGTGTTGGAAAGGTAGTAGGTACAGGAGTACTTGCTGGGATTGGACAAGATTTTATTACTCATAATACAATAAATGCAGATACAGGAGAGAATAAATTAGGATTAGGTAAATCTATTTTTAAAGACTTATCAAAAGGAATATCAAGTGCATTGTCTGCTGCAGGAGGAGATTTGCCTAGTGCTGCTATAAAGTTACTTAGTGCTATTATTGGTGGGGGAAGTACTGAGACTCCAATAAGCATGACAATGAAGGTCAATATGACATTAACTGGAACTGGCAGAGAAGGAGGAGCATTCCCTTCTACTCCTATGACATTTTGGATACCAGGCACGAAAATATCTTCTGATGCTGTTGGTTATATACCATTATATAATAAAAATTTGGGTGTTTTTAATATGGTTAAAAAACCTATATATACTGTTTATCCAGAATGTGAACGTTCTGAATTTGAAGGACCTTATGGAGATACAATGTTTTCTTATAGAATTTATTATATATTACCGACAAGATTTGATTATTCTGATTTGCTGGTAATAAATCCTGAAGTGGATAATCTTGCAGATGTTGAAATAGTGAGGCAGGATATACTATGGAATGGTGAGGTGAATCCTTTAACAGTTCTTAGTGCACGTTTTGATGATTTAGGTAATTCATGGTTTCTTAAGGAAGATCCAGTTTTACGTTTTACTATAAAAGTATCGCCAAAGAATGGCGCTCCTTCGTCTATTATAATGAAATCATTTGCAATGACGTTAGAAGGAGATACATATATTGGATGTTAGCAATATTGATGAATATAGCATTTTATAGCGAGAATAGTAAAAATTAAAGGCGGAAAGAATTAAATTAAATATTCCTATCTATCCTTTTTCTGTTTTATTTAAACTTATTGTGCTAGGAATTTTTTCTATAATTTGAAGGATAAAGAGTAGCCTTTTATAGTCTTTGTCCTTCATTTATTATGTCTTTTAAATTTTAGATTCATACTTTAGTATGTAGCTCTCTTGGAAGTTAGTAAAAATAAATGGTATTCTTTTGAGAAGGTATCTTATTGAATTTTATAAATGATTGCAAAAACTTGTAGTCGTAAGTTTTTTCTACTTATACTATAATATGATTGTTTTTTATATGTAAATTATAACTTCACCCTCATCACCACCGGATTATGATCGCTATAATTAAGATCCGGAGAGAAGTAGTCCGTACTATTCAGTTCCGGTGAATGGAGAATATAGTCGATTCTTAACAGATGCTTGAAAAACTTGAAAGTATACATATACCCATGACCGCTCATCTGAAAACCATCCTGCAACTTATCACCTTTTACAGTGTGATAAACATACGAAGACGGCAGAGAGTTAAAGTCACCGCAGACGATAGTAGGATAGGGGGAGGCAGCTATCAGTTGTTTTAGGATATCAGCTTGTGCGGCACGTTTCCGGAAATTCTCATGCAATCCGTCAATCAATCCCAAAGCAGCACGTTCCACCCTTTGAGAATCATCCGTGCGGAGTCCCTTTTCCAGTTTGCGCTTGTTCTGGCTCACTTCCGTTGTTTGGAGATGATTGTTGAACAGGCGGATAGTACGGCCATTAATCTCAATATCACACCAGAGACTGCAATTTTTCGAATCAGGATAGACGATAAGATTCTCCTCCTTGATGGGGTAGCGGCTGAAAACAGCCAGCTGCAACAAATGTTTTCCCTCGGGAGAAATAGGAATAAAATGATACGGCCAATCAGAAAGAACCGCAGCTATACTGTCTACACCAAACTCATCGTTAATGCCAAACTCCTGAAAACAGAGAATATCTGCTTGCAGATTTCTCATGTAAGAGGCTATCTCTTTGCATGAATAACCGGTATGCTCATGATTAAAAGCATCAACGTTGTAAGTAGCAACAGTTAGAATACCAGGAGTATACGCGTTCATTTTGACCATTGGAGCCGAAGCCGGGCTGAAAAAAGGAGATTGAATCACACAACTAATATAGCTCCAGTTACTAAATATAGCAATCAGAGGGATGAAAACCCAACACCGCCAACGGATTGTCCAGTAAATGACAGAAGCAAGATTAGCCAACAAAAGTATCGGTAATATCAAACCGATGAAAGGCATAAATTTGAAACTATCCGGTGCGGTATTACCTACGAAGGCGCCCGCAATGGTAACTCCTGCCAAAATACTGGTCAGCACGATGGATATGTAATAAAACAGTCTGTAAAAGGCTTTCATCTAATCTGAATTATTGGGTAATTATATCACTATTAAATCGTTTTCTATATAATATGTACTCTACAATATGTGCCCTTTTACGGAGGCGACAGCCATTTATGAATCATAGCTTTTAGCTTATCATCCACTATCGGTTTAGCTATAAAATCGTTGCATCCGGCCTCCTTCGCCGCTTTCCGGTCCTGCTCATAGGCAAAGGCACTTTGAGCAATGATAGGCACAGTGGCAGACAGTTCCCGAATGATCTTCGTAGCCTCCAATCCATCCAAATTCGGCATCTTGATATCCATCAGGATAAGATCAGGTTTCACCTCATCGAACATCGTGACAACCTCCATTCCGTCATGTGCACGTATAATCCGGTGCTCCTTACCTAAGATAGCCTCCAATAAATCAAAGTTACTGTCCGTATCTTCGGCAACCAAAATACAGGCATGCCGTGTATTTGCAGCACTGCTCATACCTTCACTCGTCTCATCACCATTCTTTTTCTCCGAATCTACGCTCACAGATTCTGCAACCGTATACGGCAGAGTAAATGTAAACGTCGTTCCCTTACCAAATTCGGAGCTGACGGAAATCTTGCCCCCGAGACGCTCAACGATAGATTTACAGATAGATAATCCCAATCCAGTGCCCTGTGCATGATTGTTCAGCTTGGCAAAACGTTCGAACACACGTCCCACTTTCTCCGGTTCAATTCCCGTTCCTGTATCCGTTACGTGGAAAACAATCTGGTTATCCACCAGCTTGTAACCATAACAGATACTTCCTTCTTTCGTAAACTTAACAGCATTCCCAATCAGATTCGAAATCACCTGGAACACCCGGTTCTTGTCCGTTTCAATCACCAGACTCTCGTCCGAAGGCTCATAGACAAGACTCACTCCCTGCGGAGTACGGAATATATGCGCATCGTGCACTTCCCGGCAGAGATTATGTAGACTGGCAGGTCCGAAAGAAAACTCAATAGTCCCCGATTCAATCTTCGAGAGATCGAGAATCTCGTTGATGAGTTGCAAAAGACGCTCGTTGTTCGCGTTTACGATGTTGTAGTACGTCTTTCGTTCTTCCGCATCATCACTTTCGGCAATGAGATGCGAGAACCCCACAATAGCATTCAGCGGAGTACGTATCTCATGACTCATATTGGCAAGGAAAGCCGATTTCAAACTATCAGACATTTCCGCTTTTTCCTTCGAAGACAGTAGCTCCCGCTTCATCATTTCCAGTTCCGTGACATCCCATTCGATACTGACGATCATAGGCGAAGACAATTCGTCTCCGTCCACCCGGATCTTCCGCTTGTCGAGGATAATCAGGTTTCCGTTCCGGTCCTTTCCTTCCACCGTCCAGTGCATACCTTTTCCGCTGGTGGCCACTTGAATATCCTCCTGTCTCTTCTTCTCGGCCACGATAGGCGGATAGAAATCGAAGTCATTCTTGCCGACAGGATCGTTCTTGTAAAGATCACGGTTGTAAGCCTCCCGATTCCGGTAAATGTACCGGAAGTCATTATTGATCTCCTTTACAACAATCCCCGCGGGGAGATTGTTGATCGTCGTATCCATGATTTGGTTCAGCCGTTTGATTTGGGCCTCATACCGGATCCGTTCGGAAATATCATGGGCAAACGACCAGTAACTCTCTTCACCGGAATCATTGGTAACGTTGTACATTGTACATTCGTAAGCCAATATCTCTCTATTGATTTTCGACGGATGGTGAGCCATAAAGTTACTGCTGCCACCATGTATGACATCTTTGCAGCGTTTGTCCCAAGCCTCTTGCGTAGGCATATCTGCGGCGATGTTGTAGATTTTCAACTGACTGATATCCTCACTTTCGGGAATACCATGATTGTGCAGGAAACGACGGTTGGCGAAGATGATCGTGCCATCGGGCTTGGCGGCAAAGATACTTTCTTTGGCATTGTTGATAGCGTGCGTCAGCGTGTTGATGTCATTTCGGCGATGCTGTATGTCCGTGATGTTCTGAATATACCCTTCGATGTTGAAACTACCGTCGGAGCACTCTTCACGCAGATAAGTCTGGATACGCATATAGAAGATTTCCCCGTTCAGGCGCACACGATAGCTGATGCTCTCCATGTTGAGTTCCTTCCCGTTCATGCGACACCATTCCCTGAAACTCTGACGGTCTTCTTCTACAATCAGCTCCACATATTTTTCAATGGCGAGATTCTGCACACTTTCCTCACACAAAACGCCTGTATAACCCAAATAATGGAAAACGTTCTGATTCGTATTATATGTCCATTGTCCTATCTGGGCAACCTTCTGGATGGCCCTTAGAGTAAGATTCGCCTGCTCCAACTGACGTTTCACGTTACTTCTTTGCGTGATGTCACGATATTGGCAAAGCACCATGCCGTCATACGGAAACATGAGACATTTGAAGTAGAAAATTTCATCATTCAGTACCAGCTTGAAGTTCTTGCTGATGCTTCGCTGCTCTTCGAGTACAATCTGAAAGATGGGTATCACCCTCTCTCTTGTATATTCCGGTAAAAGCTCAAATATATTTTTTCCTAAAAGTATATCCTCTTGCAGAAACCATAGATCACAATGAGGCTCAATGTCTACGCAGACGCCATGCCTGTCAACCAATAGCATTGTATCTGCCATCAGTTTCAATATTCTTTGTGCGTTATTCGCATCATGTAATATTCTGTCCATGTCTGTTTTTTTATTTGTTCTTACTTTTCGGCACGCCTCGCCTTCTCCCAAGCTCCGCTTCCTTTTTTCTTCTTGAGATAGCGAATGCCTTTCAGCACATTGATATTCATGAATAAAAAGTAGTAGGGGATAAAGAGCAACTTGTTTTTTATCTGTTTCGTAGATAGGTAATATCCCCCATATCCTAACCCGTAAAAAAGAACCTGCATGGCAAGCAGCACTCCGTAAAAGATCGTGGAACCGCCTAACAGCAGAATCGCAATATTCAGTGGGAGGAGGGCAAACAACAGGAACGGAGTAATAGACCATCGCAATACCCGGTGCGACGTATATTGAAAGCTAAGTATCCCGTAACGGAAAGGATTCAGCAACGGACGAAGCCGCCAGATAGACTGCAATCCTCCCGCAGCGATGCGCACTTTCCGTTTTTCTTCTTCTCGCATATCTGCCGAACCACTTTCGATGGCATAAGCATTCGTACAATAAGCGATGGTGTAACCTTTCATTGTGATCCGGAGTGAAAGAATAAAATCGTCGAGCAACGTATCCGGTTCCATCGCTTCGAATAGCTCGTTACGCACGGCAAACAGTTCGCCTGCTGCCCCTACGGCAGAGTAGAGTCGTGCATCAAGTGCTTTCAGGGTTGATTCGTATTTCCAGTAAATACCTTCACCACCGGCAGCCGCCCCGTCTTTGGTTTGCACGGCAATCCGTTTTTCACCAGCCACGCAGCCCACTTTCGGATCCTGAAAAGCAAGCACGATTTCTCGTATGGCCTCCCGGTTCACCATCGTGTTGGCATCCGTAAAGACAACGAGCGGAGTGTCCACTAACGTCATTCCACGTGTCATTGCAGCCGTCTTACCTTGCCGGAGCGGTTGGAAATATACGGTCGCTTTTCCCTGCCAACGGGTCTGCAGTCGTTCGTTCGTACCGTCGTCGCTTCCGTCCGTCACCCATACGATGTGCAGCTTGTCCGCAGGATAATCCAGCTCAAGACTGTTTTCCATCTTTTCGTCCACTACATCTTCTTCGTTGAATGCCGTAATGAAGAGGGTAACTTCCGGCAGATCTGCGTCCGATGCCGGCAACGAACACTTCACAGGCTTCACGAAAAGCTCTTTCAACTTGACAAGAATATAAAGCACAATTCCGTAGCCCAAATAGGTGTAGAACACAACGAACAGGGCAAGCCAGAAAATAATTTCAAGACAAGGGGTAATGGTTTCGTTCATAGCTATATTTATTTAGTTATTTCTTTTCCTTTAAAATAATCACTATCTAATATAATATCAGAAATTTTTTCTCTATATATTATTCGTTTTTTTTCTTTTTCTGTGTTCAAAATAGAATCAGGGCAAAGTAAACTATTTCCGATTCCTCTCCATTTAGAATCAATACCTGCCAAATCAAGAAGGGTTGGAAATAAATCAGCTTGCGTGATAGCATAATCGCTTTTTTTGTCGATCTTTTGTGGAGAGTTTACAATATACAATGGGATTTGAAAAGAAACATTATCTTCTTCTTTGGATTTAAGCCAGTCATTTGAAATGGAATGGTCGCTGGCTATTATAATTAGAGAATTGTGGTAAAGATGATTTTCTTTTAAGAAATTCAAATACTTACCTAAGTATTTATCCATATAATGCACATTAGATAGATAATTTTTTAATTCTTCTGAATATGTGTCAGGGAATGGAATTAGGTAGTCTTCAAATACTTTGGTATATGGAGAATGCGTTGATGATGTGAGGATAAGTGAGAAAAAAGGTTGTTTGCTATTTTTGTCTATGCTTGCTGCATATTCAAAAAGAAGTTTATCATTTAACCAATTTTCTTTATAATTACTCAATGTATATTCCTTTCGTGAATAGAGTTTGTCGAACCCATATTGGATACATACTCCATCTTGTCTCCACGTTTTTGATGAAGTAGGAATAACCATTCTACATTCGATTCCAGGTTTTTGTTTCTTTAAAAGTTTTGGAAAGGATACGAAAGTATTATTAAAATAATCGTAGATGGTAACACCTTTTTTTTGGGTGTAAGTCCGTTGAGGTATGTGAATTGTCCGTCGCTCGATTCACCTAATTGTATCTGAGAAGTCATGTTATTATTGTAGTATGCTCCTTTTTCTACTAATTCGTTGAGAGTAGGAGTAATTTCTATTCCATTTATTTTTAGATTTGTGGGGAACGATAGAAAGGATTCCACAAGAATGAGAATAATATTTTCTCTTGGTGGATATTTAATACTATATTTTGATTCGTAAAAGAATGGTTCCAGTTTTGCCACTTCTTCTGGGTTACAGTCTTGTTTGTTGTTCGATGCACGTTGTATAATGGTCCCATAAATTATTCCGAATTTGAATATACTTTCTGTTGGACTATTTTTAAAAGGGTGGACATATTTGTAGTTTAATGATGACCAATGTATTGTCGCAATAGCAGTTAATCCTCCCAATAGAATAAATGCAATTCCTAATATGTAAAGAGAAAAGATTCTTCGTGTTTTTCTTTTTATTTCAGAATAACCTCTATGATATTGTTTATAAAATAAGATACTTGCAAAAGTTGTTATCAGTATTGTAATGTCAGAGAATCTAATTGTTGCAAATACGTTAGCTGATAGTCCGTCAAGATTGTTGAATTCACCATATAATATTGGAGGCATATATGTATAGAAGAATCTACTATAAGATACATTTACGATTACCAGCATTGTAATGATAGTATATGGAATGAAAAATAAATAAGTCTTTTTCCCAATTAGATAAAGCGGAATAAAGAATAATAGACATGTATCGATAAAAGCATGAATGATATTTTCCAGATATGAGAATGGGGTAAGAGAATACTTGTCGATAAGAATTGAGTAGTGCATATATTGTAAATTAATATAGCACAGCAATATTAACAACAAGGGGAATGTAAATTGTTTGATTAATACTTTTATATTCATATTTCTATCTCACTTTTTTATCTGTAAATACTTTTGCATGCGCTAAAGGTATTGCCAATCTTAATTGTATTGTTTGTTTTCGATTATGCTATTGAAATAGTTCCTTTAGAGACTGTTTTTTATTCCTCAAATATACAATTGGAAATTTGTAGAAAGGTATATATTTTCCCTCTACGGAAGTAGCGTGTAATGTGCTTATTGAATTTCCTTCCATTAGCCCTATAGCAGTTCTTTTCTCAAAAGCACTAAAATATAGCTTATATTTTTCATTGTCCTTAATAAGTGAACTTCGATATAAACCATATGAATAAAAAAGAACCCAGCATTGGAGCTTTGGATAATATATATTTTTTGTTGTTAAATGATAAGCCGTCGGAACTGGAGTATAATACTAAGTTATTAGTATCATAATCATATATGAGTAGATAATATTTTTTGTCTATATATGCTAAATCAATATGCCAAGGAGTAACAGAATTGTCAGGTAGATGGCATGTTTCTTTTTTGCTCCACTTTTTTCCATCTGTAGAAAAACTTCTACAGATTTCTCTTGGTTTTTCTATACTGTTCACATACCACATTACATATCCATTAGTACTTTTATGTATTACAGGGCTTATAACCATATTACCTGTTTCATTTTTTATGATAGAGGTATCCTGTAGATTTATCATCATCTCTCGGGGAGACCAGTCTTTTCCATTGAGAGTATATTTGCGTAATATATAAGTAGCATTATTTTTTAGATGGCTGATGCGATACCAGCACTCTAAAGTGTCCTTATAAAAGACTAAATGTGGGTCTGAAAAATAATCTTTATTGATGATGTTGTTTTCATCTAAATCATCTATTGGATTTTGAGAGTCTTCAAAATCTTTCCAATGTATTCCGTCTTTAGATACATGCACACATGGATTTTCCCATCGTTCTCTATAAGGAGGCAATCCTTTCCAATTGCCATCCTCGCCTAAGGGATATGGAGTTTCTGCCATCCAGTATTTATATCCATTCCATCCTTCCGGAATGTATATTACTGATGGGTGATAGGGTTGGTTACTACCTTCCGGAGTCTTGATAATTAATGGAGCCTGATTATACTTTTGGAATTGATTATACTGGTATATATAGTCAATTAATACTACACAAATAACAACTAGAATAATTTTTCTTATTATTTTCATTTGCTTATTTGATTAAGTTGCTGTCTTTATCTTTATATTCTTTCTTTCTGGTGAATATTCCTCCAATACCTTTTAATCCTTTGATAAAACGCACTTTAAAGCTGTTAAACAGTCCTCCATCGGCTCCTACTGTTCCATATCCAGTCATAACTCGTGCTTTTGAAGAATGGATAAAGACGAGTTTTCCATATGGTTTCATCGCTAAAGCTAGTGAACCGTCTTCACCACGAATGATATCTGTGCGGAATCCTAGCTGCCTGCCTAATTCTGTCTTGAATGCAAATGTCATGCCACGTACGCAAAGTTCCGGACGCTGTATGGCTTGAATGCGCAGGTAAAAATCTCTTAATGATTCATACCACCATAATCCCCATTTAGAGTGTTGCTCATCAGGAATAAAACTCCAAAGGCTGAACGTACAGGCTACGTTTGGTTGCATTAGTTTTTTTACATGTGTCTTGATGTAATTGTTCGGGTACATGGTATCGGTGTCAATACAGATATGGTATGTTCCTTTTGCCTGATTTAATCCGCATTGGCGGGCATGCCCCGGTCCTTTCTTAAGCTCATTGAAATAAATGACTCCCAGCTGTTGGAGCACACTTTCAGTTCGATCGGAAGAATTGTTGTTGACAGCCAGAATTTCGATCGGAAAGTCACATATGTTGTCGCAAAGCGACCATAAACAGCTTAGCAAACGTCTTTCTTCATTATAGCAGATGAGAATGACAGATGCTAAGGGCTGTTTGTTTTCCGATAATTTCTGCAATTTAGTTTTTACGAAATCTACTGCTTCCTTTGGCGCTGAAGCGAAAGGTTGTTCGTAAACTTGCAGATATTTAGTATACCATTTCATAATTTTTTATTTTTTTCAATGATACTTTCAAACAATGTTTTCCATTGTTCTGCGATTGGTTCGATCCTGAAACGTTCTATATCCATTCGAGCTTGCTGTCCCATTTTTTGTCGTACATTTTCATCTTCTATCAGATAGCATATTTTCTCTGCTAATCCCTCTATATTACCGTTTTCTACTAATAGTCCGTTTATTCCGTCGCTGATGATATCACGTGGTCCGCAGGGGCATGTAAATGAGACAGGAGGTACTCCACATGCCATTGCTTCTATAATAACCATGCCAAATCCCTCATAACGCGAAGAAAGGACGAAGATAGAACTTTCGCAGTATTTATCGACAATATTCGGTGTGCTATGCTCCAGAATACAACTGGAGCTAATTTCTAGTTCGTTGATCTGGTCCTGAAGTTGTTTCCGCATACCATCACCATAGATACGGAGAATCCAGTCTGGGTGTTTTTTATTGACAATGCTCCAAGCAGATATCAAACGGTCAAATCCTTTTTGAGGGACATATCTGCCTACGGCAATGACCTGTTTGGGGGTATTATCCGATTGTTGTTTTGGGAAAAACGGGAGTGGATTGTAGATTACGGTTACATTATTGAGTTCTGTCCATTCGGCAGCATCTTCATGGCTGAGGACGACAAAACGCTTGAGCTGTCGCACCTGCCGGATGAGTTGCCACATCCAGTATTTTTTGACGGCACGCTGAATGAAACTAGGAAGGCGGTTGTCGCTGAATTCCCGGTAATTGGACTTGTTGAAGTGGATTTCTCCAAGCTTTATGCTTTTGTCTTTCATCTTATTGATGAAGTTTATATCACGTCGTAAGAGAGAGATGGTAATGTCCGGTTCAATCTCATTGAGGCATGTCTCCAGCCTTTTTTTAAACAATTTTTGTTTGCTCCAATATCTGTGAATTCGTTTCAATAAGGAAAGACCATATAATTCGTCATAGTTGATGTCAAGCTGATGTGTGGTGATGGAGGGATACAACTTATAGTAAGGTTCTTTTCCTTTTCCATCGGTCAATATAATATGTATGTGATACCCTAAATGTTCTGCGAAATAGTTTGCTTTTAGTGTAAGTACACGCTCCATTCCACTAGGATAATAGAGCGAGGGGATGCAGTAGGCTATTTTTACTTTTTTATTCATAGGATTATTTTCCAAGTATTGTATCTTATGGTCTGATGTCCAGTTCATTGATGACTTTTTTCATTTGTGCTGTCCAGGATAATGGACGGACAGATTCTCTAATATTCTGCGGAGTCATAGTCAGAGACTTTTGAAAGGTGATTAACTGTTGAATATTAATAGGTGATTCATCTGGTGATACTTTCCAAATGTAAGGCATTTTATCAAAATCTTCGTCGATTTCTGAATAAGTGAATGCCAATCCTCGTGCAGCATATTCACGATTTTTTAAAGTTTTGATATGTGTGATACCACTACGGTGTCGACCTAAACTGCCAATAGCAAAATCTGCTTGCTCAAACATGGCGTCAAGCTGCTGGTCATGCTGTGGCCCATGAAGGATAACGTAAGGTTCTAGTTTATTGTCACGAATGATGGGAAGAATTTCTTGCCTTTCACGTTCGCCGGATAATGGTCCCACGATATGAAAATAAACTTTGTAGTCAGGATTCGTACAATAATATTCAGCTAATCCACGGATAAGCCGATCGAATCCATGCCAGTAGTGTACTTCGGCTACTCCTACTAAATGTAGCTCATGGGTCGTGTCATTCATTTGTTTCTTCATAGGAATGGCATCAAAATCAATTCCATTAGATATGCGAATTGTTCGTTCGCCAAAGATGTTTTTAGCGTTTGAAAAGGTTACTATTCCATTAAGGAAAGAGGCTAGGCGATGGCGAAAAGTACGATCAGTGAGCCTTTTGAATTTCATAGGCCATGTGATGTACTCTTGATCGTAAGGGAAAGTAGGTATCTCCATGACCACTTTTGCTCCTTTTCTCTTCATACGTTTCACCATATGTATGGTGAAAGGGTTTGCGTTATGATATGAACGGATGTAGACAAAATGTATATTTTCGCGAAGTACGTAGTTTGCTATGCAGTTTAGACCCAGTCGTTTGCGAATTTTCGCAAACATTCCTTGTCCCAATTCAGCAATCACTACATTGTCTACCATCCAACGGCGTTCACCAGAAAGGCTTATGTCATAATAACATAAACGAACATCTAGCCCACATTCTTTGAGGGCTTTTACCTGATAGTGTATTTTTTTACTAATTCCGTTGGCTTTGTCGAAGCCGTGGAATATAAGGAACAAGGCTTTCATTGGTTGTTCAAGTCTCTTATATTGTTTATTCTGTTCTTTTTAGTTATCTCTTACACAGGATGCTTCGCACTTTACCGATAATGTCATACTCATGCGTGGCCTGTATATATGTGCCAAAGATAATAAAACTAACGATACCTTTAGCGATAATTGTCACAAAAATATTCATTCCATCCAGTGCATATTGCATAGGGGTGAGGACTAATGCCATCAGCACGCTAATAACTAACGGAGAAATAAGCTGATGAATGAACGGCCAGACACTTCGCTGGAATGTCACCCGGTACATCTGCCAGTAGCATTGTATGAAATTGATCGTGAATGTGACTACAATGCAACTTGCCACTGCCGTAAGCGTTCCGAAATAGAATATTCCCAGTAGTATACCCGCTACATTGAGCGTAGACGAGAACATTCCGCATACAAATAGGCTTCGTGTATCACCTGCCGCCTGAAAAATGGAGCCGGAGGATGAGAGTATGATTTGAATTCCTACGGACAGGGAGAGTAGCCGAAAAACGGGTACGGAGGGCAGCCATTGGTCTCCAAAAATAATCAACGTCACTTCTTCTGCTGTAAAGAAGAGCAGCACGCTAAGAGGTAATCCGATGAAAGCGAGGAATCGGAGAATACGTTCATAAGAGGTGGCTAGTTTTGCTTTGTCGTTCTGAAAATCACTGAAGATGGGGTGCATCACAGGAGTGATGACCTGAGTGATATTCTGTAAGGGAAGCATCATCAGACGGTAGGATTTTTCGTAATACCCGAGGTCGGACATACTCATGTATTTGCCAATCAGCAATTTGTCTAAATTACGGCTGAAGTAGTTGATGACGTTGAATAGAAACTGGTAGGCGGAATAGGAAAATATTTTCCGGAGCACCGTCAGGCCTAGCGTGAAATGCAGTCGTTGCGGATAGCGTTGGTAGGAGATGACGAATATCAGTATGCTGGATACTATTGGGTTGATAATCAGTGCATATAGTCCTGCTCCGCAGAGGGCGGCGGTCACGGCTGCCGCACCTGCGGAAATCTGGATAACGAAACTACGGATAGCGATGAATTTGAATTCCTTGTTCCGATAGAATAGTGCTCCTGGTACGATGGTAGCGGAGGCAAAGAATAGATTAACGGACAGCAGTTGACACAGTGTTCGCAGGATTTCGCTTTCATAATAGTCGGCAATCATCCATGGAAGCGGCAAAAAACAGGATGCTGATTCCGATACCAGTCCATACGGTAAACGAGAAAATATTTGATAGTTCATCCTTTGTCAGCGATTTGTGTTGTACGATGGCGGGAGATACTCCCATATCGGTGAGGAGGCTGAAAAAAGCGATAATTACAGTGGCAACGGCTACGATTCCGAAGTCGTCCGGAGAGAGGAGGCGGGCCAGTATTCCTGCTACTACAAGAGAAATGACAATGCCGCTGTATTTGGCCAGTGCGGTATAGAATACTCCTGAAAGGAGTTGATTTTTAATGTTGCTAGCCATTGTTGACCGTTTTTTTAATGATTTACAAATAGGAATTTGAAAAGTAATGCCCCTATCGTTTTTGTCGATACATATTTTTTATATTTTTGCAGGCACAATCGTGCGAGTTTGATCCGCTCCGGTAATTTGAGTGAATGTGCTTGCCACATGGCAGCGTCAAGCATTTGGGATAAATATAAATCAATAATTTCTTTGTTTTTATTTTCGGTAGTCTGTCTTCTAAAGCTAAGAATCTCTTCTGTGACGACAAGATATCCTTTTATGTTTCGCATTGCGAATTTACTCGTCATTGTAGAATCTTTTCTCATACGACGATGAAAAAAAGTTCGTTTAATGCAAGCTGCTTTCGTGCTTTGTAAATAAAGCAAGGTAGTAAACAGTTGGTCTTCGTGTACGATTCCTGGATAAAATGATAGATTATGTTTTTCTATAACATTTCTATGAATAAAGTGCAGGCAGACGGAAGGAGTATATTCTTTATTTTGTAATTGAACTTTAAGTGCTTCTTGGCCGGTATAGATTTTGTCTTCTAATTTTTCTGTATGTTTGTAATTCAGTGTTGGAGCATTTTCAACGTTGTTTTCAAAGAAAACTAAAGCATCAAAAAAGACGAAATCAAGTTTTTTTTCTTTGCATTTATGGTAACACAGTTCCAAAGCATCTTTTTCCAGCAGATCGTCGCTATCCATAAAATAGATATATTCTCCGTGTGCGTGTGAGATCCCCATGTTACGCGCAATTGATTGTCCCTGATTCGCTTGTACATATATTTGTATACGCTTGTCAGTGTCACCTAATTTTTCTACTATTCTTAAACTTTCGTCTGTCGATCCGTCATCTACAATTATTATTTCTAATTCTTTCAAGCTTTGATACATCACGCTTTCCACTGCTTGACGAACATATTTTTCAGTGTTATAAACAGGGATGACGACACTGACTTTTATTTCATTATATTTCATGCTTTTCGTATGCTGATAAATTATTGATACTAGCAGTGGCATTACAAGCTGCTGTTCAAATCTCTATATACTTTGGCATATTGTTTGCCCACTTTATCTATGCTCATGTTTTCTAGTGCATAGGCATAGTTCATTTCTCCCTTTCCCAAAGTAGATAACTGCCAAGCCTTTTTCAGTGCCCGTATGATATCTGTTTTATGATCCGGGTTGAAAGTCGGATTGCCTGTACTGTTTAAAAGTTCGCCCATATTGCCGGTATTTGGTCCTACGACTATCTTGTGAAAGAGAAAAGCAAGGGGAATATTTACAAAGTTTAGTGCATTTTTCCGTTGGATGAATATCACGTCAGAGGCAGCCATATAATAAGGGAGGTCACACTCGTCTATCGGTTCGTCGTTGGCTCCCGCTTGTAGTCTGAACATACGGTTGAACAACGGTATGAGTATATAGTATCCGATTCGTGAAGTCCATCGCTTGAGGACATTTCTGCCATAGTTATTGCGTCTTGAAAAGGGGTATAGGCGAGGGGCTATCAGTAGTTTCTGTTCTTCGTCCCAGTCACGGAATGCTCCGAGCACCATGCGTCTTTCTTCCCAGTTGCGGAACTTCCCGAAGGCGGTGACGATGAATGCTTCTTGTGGCAGGTTCAGATATTGGCGCGCGCGCTCTATGCTGATATCTTCCTTGTAGGTATATTGGTAGATGTGGTGCGGGATGATGACATTCCGGCTGTCGGGATATTTTTGCATGAATTCCGTCTGGCTGTAATGTCCCATGTGTACCACGATGTCACTTTCCGATTCGATGATGTCGTAGGCCCGGCTGATGATATCATTTGCATAGTGGGGGCGGATGTTGTGCCGTGTGTATATGAAATGAGTCCCCCGCGAGCGGAAAAAGGCAATACGTTCTTTCAGTCGGCGGATGACGTCGGGGTCTTCGCATGTCCATCCCACTACCTCCTCCGGCCATTGGAAATGGATGATGTCATAAGTCGTGTCCGATTCCCAGAATTCTTTTTTGGGAGCATCTCACATCAATTCCAGCCATTTTGATAGCATCGCATAAGATAGGAACAAATAGATTGTCGGTTTCTCCGTTTTC
This sequence comes from Bacteroides sp. BFG-637, assembly GCF_024793605.1. Lineage (NCBI taxonomy): Bacteria > Pseudomonadati > Bacteroidota > Bacteroidia > Bacteroidales > Bacteroidaceae > Bacteroides > Bacteroides sp. BFG-637. Next base: position 4,516,784 of record NZ_JANUPD010000002.1, read on the forward strand.
TCTGAAAACGATCAGTGCGTTTATTGATTGGCTGTCTGTTTCGCTATCGTTCATTTTTTGAGTTTTAAAGACTTTTATTACATCGGCAAATGTAATAAAACTTATGATAAGTTTCTTCTTTTCTGTGTTTTAATTGCTGTTTAAGTTACTATTTGAGGAACTCTGAAACAGGTCTAATGTTTTTATAAGCCGTTTTTCTTCTTGGGTATAAGGAATGTGGTTGCTTTCGATATATTGCTTGAGGAAGAGGCAAGCATGTATGAAAATGTCTGCTTTCATATAACTGGTGAAATTTATGTAACGGTAGTAGGAGGCTTCACTGATGTTGATATGCACGCATAGGTCTACTGTGGCTAGCTGTGACGTATTCAGGAGCTTTTTTATCAGCATTATTCTGTTCTGGTAATGTTCGCTTACTATTTTATTTTCTTCTATTTCTTCCAAAGTTTGGTTGCGTTTTGTATCCATATTGTTTGGGGTTATTAATAATTTTTGGCAAAGATCTGATAAAAAATATATAATCTCCCTCTCATTTTTGCGATAGCTGGAATAAAATACATTTCGCACCTTTGCGCCCCGGAAGTATTAAATGTGGAATAATGAATAAATGATGATTGAAAATGAAGAAAGATCAGTATTTCAATTTGGAGGTAAATTTGTTGAATGACGACAATATTGCCAGTATGATGTCGGAGATGAATGCTGCGGAAGCACTCGGAATTTATGTGATGTTGCTGTTGCATCTGCGCACTAAAGATGCTTACGAGGCGTCGTGCAAACCGGTTTTACTGAAGGCTATGGCCCGGCGGTATGATATGGATGAAGTGGCGGTGGAGCGGGTGCTTCGCGAATTCGATCTCTTCGAAGTGGATGAGGAACGGCAGATGTTTCGTTCTTCCTACTTGGATAGGGTGATGAAAAGCTTGGAAGAGAAGCGGAAAACGAATAGCGAAAACGGTAAAAAAGGAGGGCGTCCGAAAAAGGTGGTAGAACGTGCTGAAACGCCCGTCGATAAAGGGAGAAAAGCCAATGAAAACCAGAAGAGTAGAGAAGAGGAGAGTAAAGAAGAGAAGAGTAAAGGAAATATTTCTGTTGTAAATAATAACAGTAGTAATATAAAAAAAACGTCCCGTGTGAGCCGTTTGACGGATGAAGGCAATCATTGTCCGTTACAACCCGTGTTGCCTTGGGAAAAGTTGGTGGATCAACTTTCTACTTTCCAGTCATATATGGAGCTGGCCGGGCAACATTCCGGTTTGGGAAAGCTCTTTGTTGACCATCAAAAACTTATTCTGGAAATCTTCAAAAAACATATCCGCCTTTATGACAAGGGAGCCGGACTGCTTTTCCCGGAGGACGTGAAACGGTATTTTTCAAATTATATCGCAGCCGGTTCCGTTACTTGCCGCACGTTGAGGGAAACCTTGCTGAAAGAGCTTGAGAATACGGTCGACAAGGGTGTAAACCACTTTGAAAGCGTCGTCGACGGGCAGCGAACGTATCTGGGACATCTCATTCCGGCTGATGCGCCGCCACGTCCCGATGCGTCGGCTGTGTGGGATGATGTGAAGAAACGATGGGCGCATTAATCCGGCAGATGGCTGGTTTCGTCCGGCAGGTGGCCGATGTTCGTCTGATAGGTAACGGAAGCTCGTCCGTCAGGTGGCAGACACTCGTCCGGCAGGTAAGTCCTCTGCGTGTGAATGATTATTTTAAACTATTTTTTTAATGAAAAAAGGAAAAGAATTATGAGAAATTTTGCCAACTATGATGTCGACATCCACGGTAAATCGAGTGGAGTCCTCAAAACGATTTGTAAAAAATGTCTTCCTACCCGGAAAAACAAGCGCGACCGTTCGCTACGTGTCAACGTCGACACGGGACATTGCCACTGTTACCATTGTGGAGCTGATTTCTATGTTCCCGATGATGTGGAAGAGCGTAAGAATGCCGAGCGTGCGGCAGCTCGCAAACGTCGTGCGGCAGCCATTCCGCAGCATTTCCAGCGTCCGGTGTTTGATGTCTCGAAAACCACGCTTTCCGAAGAAACGGAGCGTTGGCTGGTGGAGACGCGTTGCATCCCGCAGTCCGTCATAGCCGCCCTGCGCATCACCGAACAGGAGGAATTTATGCCGCAATCCGGCAAAAAGGAACGTTGCATCTGTTTCAACTACTTTGAGGGGGAGCAACTGATCAACACCAAGTTTCGTGCTCTCCCGAAACTCTTCAAAATGGTGCAGGGTGCCGAACTGATTCCCTACAACATCGACTCCATCCTGGGGCAGACTTCCTGCATCATCCACGAGGGTGAATTGGATGCTGCTTCCTCCATCGCCGCCGGATTTCAGAGTGTCATCTCCGTGCCGGCCGGAGCCAATTCGAACCTCTCCTGGCTCGACCGCTTCCATGGAGACGCACTTCGAGGATCTGGAAGAAATCATCATTGCTGTCGACGCCGATTCTGCCGGAATCCGGTTGCGCAATGAACTCATCAACCGGCTGGGAGCTGAACGCTGCCGGGTGGTGACTTACGGTCCGGAGTGCAAAGATGCCAACGAGCATCTCTGTAAATATGGTATCGCCAGTCTCCGTATCGCCATCGAACAGGCAGCAGAAGTTCCGCTCGAAGGTATCTTCACCGCTGCCGACTTGCATGACGACCTGCGGGCTCTTTTCGACAATGGCTTCGGTCCCGGAGCGGAAACGGGATGGGAGGAAATGGATAAGATCTGCACGTATGAACGTGGGCGAAGTGTCTACGTCACCGGAGTTCCCGGTACAGGGAAATCCGAATGGGTGGACGAATTAGTGTTGCGTCTTTGCCTGCGGCATCAATGGAAAATCGGGTTCTTTAGCCCGGAAAATACTCCTATCGTCTATCATCTCCGCAAACTGATTGAGAAACTCACCGGACACCGTTTTCAAAACGGATGTGGCATGACGGAGGGGCTTCTTGCAAACTCGGAAAATTTTCTGACTGAAAATGTCTCTCATATCTCTCTGAAAGGTAATGTTTCTCCGGATCGTGTACTGGCCAAGGCTCATGAACTCGTTGTCCGCCGTGGCTGCCGCATCATTGTCTTCGACCCGCTCAACCGTTTTGACCACAACCCGCAGCCGGGACAGACGGAAACGCAATATATTTCCAACCTGTTGAATAAATTCACAGAATTTGCCGTGCAACATAATTGCCTGCTTGTGGTCGTAGTCCATCCTCGTAAAATGAACCGTAACCCTGTCACGGGCATTACCCCTCGTGTGGAAATGTATGACATCAACGGCTCTGCCGATTTCTATAACAAAGCGGATTACGGCATCATTGTGGAGCGCGATAAGGAGGTCGGCGTCACCCGCGTATATGTGGACAAGGTGAAATTCAAGCATCTCGGTGTCGGTGGAATGGTATCCTTCATCTACGATCCCGTAAGCGGACGATACCTGCCCTGTGAAGAATCTCATGACCCTTCTCTCTCCGTTGACCAGCGTGTCCGAAATACGATGTTCGACAACTCCTGCTGGCTACCGGAAAAAGATTTAATGGGGGATAGGTGATAAATGATAGGTGATAGTTGATAAATGATAGATGGCAGACAATAAGCAATAGACAATAGTTATGCGGGATAAGCATGTCAATAGCCAGAGCTTACCGATTATCAGCTATATGTCGCTCAATCAACTATCACCTATCATTTATCACCTATCATCTAATTTAAGGTTCTTGGAGTACTTCGACGATGAGTCTTACTTGTGCGGGAGTGTAGTATCTGCTACGTGGATTCATGCCGGTGGCCAGGAGCCGTTCTTTTAGTCCGGGTGCAGCTTCGATCCATTCGTTGAATCGGTCTACTGCGCTTTGTTGCAGGATATTGGGGAGGTACAACAAGGCAAGTTCGCCTTTCCCATAGGTGCGGTATTGGAATGTTTTTTCTTCTTCTTGTTCGGGGAGAATCTTGTTTTTTGTTTTCATTTATAGTTGTGCTTTTGGATTACTGTATTTGAAGTAAAGTTACTCATTTTTAGTGGGATAGGCAAATTTTGGGAGCAGATGTTCGGGTGTATTCATAAAAGAATCGAAAATAATAGGAATACCGATTCTCGAAAACTAGGAGATAATCCTATATATTCCGGTATAATCCGTTTTAATCCGGCAGAATCCGTTGTAGTCCGTTGTAATCCGGTGGTCGCTATTCTGTTGTCGTATCTTTGTTTTACTAACAGAAAAGGAGAATGTACTTCTTTTCGTAGAAACATTTTTTTAATATGGCAACAGTTACAGTTGTGCGCTACAAGCGCAGAAAACGGCTTGGTGATGATAAATCACCGATGATGTATCTTCTCAAGCCCAAGGCTGGGGAGTCGAAAATCTATTCAATCGATTCACTGGCACAGGAAATCGAATCTATCGGCTCGCTTTCGGTGGAAGACGTGTCGCACGTTATGAAGTCCTTTGTCCGTGCGATGAAAAAAGTGCTTGTGGCGGGGAATAAGGTGAAAGTGGATGGGCTGGGTATTTTTTATACCACGCTGACCTGTCCGGGTGTGGAACAGGAAAAGGATTGTACGGTGAAAAATATCACTCGCATCAATCTCCGTTTCAAAGTCGACAACTCATTGCGCCTTGCCAATGACAGCACGGCAACTACTCGTGGAGGGGATAATAACATGATGTTCGAATTGTATACGGATAAGAAATCCGCCGCTGGGGATGGCGGTGGCGGCTCCGGTGACGACGGTGAGGGAGACGGCGATTCCGGCGGTGGAGAAGCTCCGGATCCGGCAGCATAAACTGCTTTGGTTGACTTTGTGCTCCATTTATCAATTTATCATCTCAATCTATTAAAATGTTAGATAAAATCATCGAAATCATTATGACGATTCTGCCCTTTCTGGGCAGTAGTCGCAAGAAGCGCCAGATGATGGCGCAAGAAGTGAAAGAGTTCAGCGAACTGGTGAAAGATCAATATACTTTTTTGATGCAGCAGTTGGAGAAAGTGTTGAAAGATTATTTCGACCTTAGTTCGAAAGTGAAAGAAATGCATGCGGAGATCTTTTCGTTGAGAGGACAGCTGACGCAGGCTGCGGCACTGCAGTGTAGCAGCAAAGAATGTGTGCAACGAGTACAGATGGTTGCTGAAACGGAGGGATGAGTTTATGCGAACCATCAACTTGATTGTGATCCACTGTTCCGCCTCAAGGGCGGACAGGGATTTTACGGAAGAAGATTTGGAAGTGTGCCACCGTCGGCGTGGTTTCAACGGGACGGGGTATCATTTTTATATCCGCAAAAATGGAGATATAAAGACTACCCGCAAGATTGAACGAATCGGTGCGCATGCAAAGGGATACAATGCTCATTCAATAGGTATCTGCTATGAAGGCGGACTCGACTGCCATGGTCGCCCTGCCGATACCCGCACCGAATGGCAGATTCATTCAATGCACGTATTGATCCTTACGCTCTTGCGCGATTATCCCGGCTGCCGAGTGTGCGGACATCGGGATTTGAGTCCGGACCTGAACGGAAACGGAGAGATCGAACCCGAAGAGTGGATCAAGGCTTGTCCGTGCTTTGAGGTGAAAGAATTCTGCTCAAAAATGTAATGTACTCTACAGAAAGACTTGTGACAAGTATTTATATACTCGGTCACAAGTCTTTTCTCGTTTTATCGTTTCTTAGGTTATCTTACAGTGAGTCTTACTTAGACACGGGGCATATGTTTGATAAAGAAAGTTCCTTATATATATTCAATAACGATTCTGCTGTGTTTCTCCACGAAAACATCTGGCTGCGTTTAAGCCCGTATTCTACTTGTTGCTGGTAGAATGTCTCATCATTTTCTAGTTTCAAAATTTTTGCCGTGATATCTTCGGGATTGAATGGATCAACCAATAAAGCCCCATCGCCTGCAATTTCGGGCATTGCTGAAGTATTTCCTGCAATGATTGGTGTTCCGCAAGCCATCGCCTCCAGCATCGGGATACCGAAACTTTCGCGAAGTGAGGGATATAGAAATGCGAATGCACCACCGTAGAGCGCTGCAAGGTCTGTATTCGCAATGTATCCGGGGAAGCGGAGATAACTTTTGATATCCATCATCTTTTCTTCTTCCAATATCCGGTCAATGGCATCTTCTTTAAGGTCGGCAATAAGTAATGGTAACTTCTTTGTTGATTTTTTCAAATATTCGCTGTACGCTTTCAGTACTCTCGGAGTATTCTTTTTCGGATCCGTGTTTCCCAGGAAAAACAGATATTCGTCTGCATCGATATATTTCCGGGTAATTTCCGGAGCTTTGGGCTGCAAATGGAAATGGCTGTTGAAACCGTTATATACAGACACTAATTGCTTTTCCGGCAGATGTAACGCTTCAAGAATCCGTTTCCGTTCGAACTGCGAAACGGTAATAATTTTCTCACACTTGGGGAGTATGCGCGGAACGACTAACCGGCGATAATGCCATCCCATCTCCTGATACCACGACAGGCTGGACGACTGGCGCTTTTCCAGATAGATTATATCGTGCAATGTTAGAACCAGAGGCACAGGGCAATGCAGAGGAGCCGTGTTGCTGGTGCAATGCAGCAAGTCGGGCCTGATGCTTTTTACTGCACGCGGCAGGGCTACCTGTTCCCACAATGGATAAGTAGGGCATTTTAGCTCGATGATATGTAGGTTGTCGGAACTTTCCAGACACTTGTCTTCACCGGGACTGACAAAGATGAAGTATTCATTTTCATGATCCATTTTTTGTAGTTCCCGAATTGTTTCAAGAGCGACAAAATCCATTCCATGCTTGTTGGGGCGGAAAATACGCTGGGCTTCAATGGCTATTTTCATATTCTTTCTTTTTAGTGGTGGGGATGTTTTTCTCTTTTATATAAGTTTTTTGTTTCTAGGGAGTCTCATTTCTTTATAAATATTCTCCTGTTTCTCAAGAAAATTTTCTTTAAGAATGGTTTTCTCCATGTTCTGTATGGATAAACTTCTTATAAGCTCCTTTCAACTTGAACAAATTGCCGATGGTAGTGAGCGCCAGCATCGGGATTTTTATGACCGCTTTACCCAATTGTTTGTTAAGCAGATTTCCTGGTATGGGCAATATCATCGCTACTATCTGGGCTATGGATAATATCCACCATTTTATGGCTATCATCCATTCGTTTCCGGAATCGCCTTTCAGACTTGACCAGATACCGATGGCTGTGAAAATGAATGTCAGTCCGAAAACACCTGCCATTTGGATCAGTCTCGGAGGAAGCATCCACTGAATTATCTTGTCGCAGTAGTCAATGTTACCTTGGCGGATTGCTTTCTGTAATCCGGAAAATGAACTGCGGAGAATGCCGAATTGGGCAGCTATCCAGCGTTTTCTCTGATTGCTGATGGCTTCTTCTTTCTGCGTTTTTTCGTCATAGATTGGAATTTCCGGTAAGTAGGTGGTGTGAATGCGTTGTTGCAGAAGAAGTACTTCTAGTTCTTTGTCTTCGCCTGCTGTTTCAAGAAGTCGGACGTTTTGTCGGAACCAGTCGGCTTCAAAAGCCATTCCTGAACCGGATAATGCAGCTGAAAGTCCTAGTGCGTTGTGTCCGCTGCGGAAGATGCCATTATTGATTTCTTCGCTGATGCCATCCAGAACAGAAATGTCTGTATTCAGATTTTTGCCGGTCCGGTGGGCTTGTATGCACCGCACACCGCTATCGAATGCACGGTTTACCTCTGTCAGGAAGTTCGGGGAAGTCAGATTATCAGCGTCCATGATAACTACTACATCGTAGGGTATTCCGTCGATGGCATCCATTGCCATTGTCAGTGCTTTGGCTTTGGAGCTGTCTTTATAGTCGGCTATCAGCAGTCGGATAGGCAAGGAGCGTAAGAGTTCGTTGGTGGCAGACTGCATTTGGTCAGAGATAACGATGATATCAAACATCTCTTTCGGATACTCCTGTCCCAGGAAGCTGCGTACGGAAGAGACGATCACCCGGTCTTCCTTATAAGCCGGGAAGAGTACGACGAAACGTCGGAGGGTACGGGCTTCTGAAAATTGAGGTGCCCGGTAGAACTTGGAAGCAATGGCGTATAGCAACAGATAACATACGCAAAGCGCGAAAAGTACAAAAAGAATCCAATCGACGATATTCATAGTAGTTGGAATTTATGACACAACGTTTTATTTATCAGGTGAGACAATGCTCGTTTTATCGGATGACGGGCGAAAAAGTCCGGAGTTTATTCCATAAAATATGGCTGCCGCCAGGTCGAAACGACCTTTGAGTATGAAAGCCAGACTATTCTTTGTAGCAGCCACGGTACTCTGATAAACAATGGAGGCGATGCGGTTGAACCCTTTCAGATTGCGTCGGGCATAGAACAGACGGTTGCGTGTCAGATAATAAGTACGCAATTTACTGAGTTGTCCAGTGCTCTGGCTTTCTTTATGAAAAACGGTGCAACGAGGATCGTACCATAGCTCATATCCGGCACGGGTCATGCTTGTGCTCCAGTCTAGTTCTTCATAGTAGAGAAAAATATCTCGGGCATCATTCCTGCTTTTTCAATGACTTCCCGTTTGAGCATCATGGCTGCCCCATGCAGGTAAGGGGTAGAGTGGGGAGTGTCGAATGTTCCGTCGTCCGGACAATCGAAGCCCAGCATGTTATTGCGTAGCGTGATTCGTGACAAAGGGGTGAAGCCGGCAAACTGTATGTGTTGCGGTGGAAATGCAAAGCGTATCTTGGGAGATACACCTCCTATTTCCGGACGACTTTCTAATCGTTCTATTAAGCATGCGATGTTGTCGGATTCGATGTAGGTGTCATTATTGATAAGGAATATATATTTGCCTTTTGCTGCCCGGATGCCGATATTGTTTCCGCCGGAAAAACCACTGTTCTCATTGCTGCGGATAGCGACAACGGTGGGATACAGGTGGCGTATTTTAGCTGCTTCGTTTTCGTGTGAAGCATTGTCTACGACTATGATTTCATAACTTACAGAATGTACTTTTTTCTGTAGTGATTCTATCAGTTCGCATGTGTCTTTGAATCCATTGTAGCAGATTGTGATAAATGATATGTCTGGAATATTGTTTGTCATATTTGTTCGTCAGTCTTTTGAGTGGCTACTAGTTCTTTTTCTTTCTCTTCTTCACTGATGCGCTTGTCTATATGAGGAGCGGCAAAACAGAGTGCGAATCCTATATATACAGTCAGTGGATTGGGATATTGCATTACGTCGTTGACATAGGCCGCAATGAAATAACCGGCATCCATACAAAGCCAGGCTGCCACTAATCCGCGCAAGCTCTTATTGCGTACTTTAAACATCAGTAGCCATGAGCACCAAGCGAATAGAATGCTATGTATGCCCAGATAGAGAATGAGTCCGACAATTCCTGTTTCTATCCATACACCGACTAACCATGAATCTGGAGGATAGGGCATTTGTTCTTTCGGTTCGAAATTTCCGGTTGAAAGCCCAACACCATATCCGATAGGCTTCTTTGCCATCAATTCTTTCATTCGCATCCTGTTTTCGACACGTACGAGGTATGAAGCATCTTCGGTTGGATGGAAAGAGGAACGCATTTTGTGAATGTATTGGTTTCCGCTCCCGATGTTGGTATAATAGAAAAATGCGAAAACGCTGATAGATATGAATATACCTCCCAATAATGCTTTCCAATTCTTTGCTATGACGGTTATCATCAGCATGCCACCCATAAGGACGCCCATGGCAGAGCGGGTTCCGGAGATTCCCATTCCATAAATGCCGCAAAAAGCAATAAAAAGGAAGTAGATGCGTTTCCATCTGGAGTCAACAAAGAATGAGGCAATGGCAAAGGTCACAGCAGACATGGCGGCATGAACGCCGTAATTGGCTGCATCAGAGAAACAAGAGAAATAACGAATGCCTGACCAGATAATGTGAGTACGTGCACCTCCCACTACATGTAAGAAATAAAGGTCTTTAGAACTGAACCCATGATTCTTCTGCCAATAACCTTTTAGGGTGAATATCAAAACAAATATTGACCATATAATTAATAGTAGTTCAATGTCTTTCTTGGTACGCATTACGATCGGAACGACGAATGCACATATCAAGGGGATGAGAGCATAAGGAGTGAGGTTAATATTCCAAGCTGCCATCACATTGTTTGGATTCAGTATCTCCAGTATATAATACAATAACCAGACAATGAATAAATAGGACATTATATTTTGTCCGAGTTTCCAGTTAGTGCGCTCGTCATTGCTGAGTTGTATCAGACAGATCGTAGTAAACAATAAGATAAGCACCATTGAGAATAATCCTATCTTGATGTTTACGAACATACTTGCCGCGATTAGTGCGAACTGTGCGGCAAGCAGGAGGTGGAAAGCGGTTACCTTATTCGTCATCGTCCTCGTCTTCTGCTTCTTTGGCTTTTCTTCTGAGATTGAATATGATTTTTTCTGTTAATGATAACTGACTGAGACGATAGCCGATTCTGCGCAGCAATGTATGGGGTGGAAGTTGTCCTGTAAAGTCCTCTACTGCTTCACGATTCGCATTTGTGAGGCATATACGGAATGGAACATCCGTCTTACCCAGTTGCTGTGTGAGTTGTTCGCAAAGTTGCTTGTCAATAGTTTTCCAGCCACGGTCTGCCGAAGCCACTAGGATATTGGCGTTGGCGTCATGTAGCAGAGCACTTGGAATATTGCTGGTCGACAATGGCGGATAAGCAACTATCAGCACATCTTCTCCTTGCAAAGTGTAAAAGTCTGTAATACTCTTGGCTAGTAGAAATTGGGTCGAGTTTGTATTGAAATCTACTCCGTAGGTGATAAATCTGGTATTTAACATCCGGCTTTGCATATATCCACAAATCAAATTCCCCAATTCTTCTTCTCCGGAATTGTCACTGGTGCTGAAAAGGTTGATGATGAACACGCCGGGAGACTTGCGCTTAGTCAGGAAGCGAAGTATTGAATTGCTTAATTCTTTTACGGAAAGCTGAACATAAGTCTTGGTCAGACCTCCATAGCGAGAGGGGCTTGTATTGGGAATAGCGCCTATTACCTTAAATCCGGTGACTCGCTTGGTACGGCTGGAATCTCGTAAAGTCCTGTCAAGCATTTCGACTAGTAACAATAAAGCGACTATGATGAGAAAACTGACAGCACAAGCAGCTATAACAATCTGTTTCCGATTGGTTGAGTTGGACGAAATCGGATAAGTTGGCTCGTTGAGTACTTTCAAAGTGGCAGATGTCATTTCTAGATTTTTCTTTCTCAATAAGGCTTCATTATAACTTTGAAGTACAGTGAGATAGTTGCGTTCGGTGAAATTTATCATACGCTCTTTTTGCTTGATGGTAGTACCTACTGGTGCGAAAAAGACATATCGGTCATTCAATTCATTACGTGCATTCTGTACAATCTGTAATTCAGCTTTGGCTTTCTCGTATAGTAGAGTTTGTTCCAACCATTGGTCGATGATATTGGTTCGTGAGGCGCCCTCTTTGGTATATTTATGACCGATATAGGAGGATGTTAAGTCATTTAATTCTTGCTTGACTTCAGAGAGCCGTTTCTTTTCATTTACCAAGGTCTGATCGTCTGTTTTTTGGGAAACAGTCATCGCTTCGGCCTCCGATATTCTACCAGTAATGTTGGAAGCTTCTCGCAGTTTGTCTACAAATTCCATGTTCTTGAGCACCTGTTTTGCATTACTGTCCATATGCTTCTCTAGTTCTTCAAGCATGGATTTACTACTATTAAAAGCAAAAAGTGCATCCTGCTCTCTTAGCTCGTATTCTTTGCTGATGGCAGCTATTTCCTTGGTCTCGTCAAGGTAGTTGATGATGCGTTTCTCTACATTATACTTCGTTAGGTCTTCTTCTTCTAAGTTTAGTTTCTTTCCGATGCGCTTCAACTCTTCTTCAAAGTATTTGATTACTTTGTCCGTCTCTCCATAACGAATGCGACGATATTCTTCTACAAATTCGTCCATTAGAATACTCACTGTATTGTAGACGATGCCCGGATCACCGGATGAATAGCTGATATCCAACAAATCACTAGTCAATCGACGCTGTACTTTGATGTTTTTCACGGCATTATAGCTATAAAAGGGGTGATTGTAGTAAAATAGTCCATAGATATAGTTATCTTTATGCGGACGCATATATTTTTCCAGATTAGCTACTGTCTTATCTTCACTCGACTTGTCGATTAGTTTTAGAATTTCAGCCCCATTCGGACTATTTTTCAAGTGATTGTAAGTATAGTTATAGCTTGAAGCAGTAATACCGTTATTTTCTTTATCTGGGTTTCCCTGAATAAGAATTCGCGCAAATAACCGTAGACATACTCTCTTCAACGTACTTTCGGCCTGCATGATGCTGATCAAATTGTCCATTGAGTTTTGTACTGTTGCCCAGTCTGTACGTTTATCACTCTCTAGATTATAACCAGAAGCTACCCCTGTATATAATGTAGCTTTTACATCATATCCTCCTTGCATATGCCGTGTGTAGTAAATAACCAGCAATGTGAAGAAAGCGGTTCCTATCAATATCAGCCAACGATGGCGAAATAGGGTTCGTATGATAGAAATGATATAGTTCATATCTTAGTCTTTTATTTTCGTATGATGGGAGTGCGTGAAATAACTTCGAGTATCATTAAACTCTTTGTTAATTCGAACTTGCTATTCTCATATGCCTCACGGGCTTGAGATTGTCTTTCCTTATCTGTAGATAAATCGGTAGATTCAATAGTCCCATTGGCAAAGTTCTTTTCAGAAATCTCGTATTGCACATTAGCTAGCACCAAACTTTCACTTCTCATTTGAAGAACTTTCATCTGCGAAGTTGCCATTGTGTACATTTCAATAATACTTTTTTTGATTTCGTCATACTTCATTTCTCGTTCTAGTTCTGCACTCCGGAGCGTAAGCTTTTGGCGGCTAACTCGTCCTTTGAGGTCGAATAAATCGTTCAATGGAATACTTAAACCTGCACCTACCGTGTAACCATTCTGTGCCTGGGTGGAGTAGGTGAGGTATGGAGCGACTGCCACGTCCGTAAAAGTGGACTCATTGCCGAACATTCCATATTGATAGCTTCCCCGTAAACTGAAGAAACCTAGAAATGACCATTTCTCTTTTTGGAGTAATTTGCGCTCGATTCTCGCTTTTACGTCCGCCATCTCATAAATAGGGCTGTTCTTGGCGTTTTCGAATAAAACGGATAGTGGGGGGAGAATTATTTTACTATAATCTTCTTCATTTAGTTGAGAATAGTCAGACACTTCTTGTGCAACTACACGGGTGGTAGAGATGAATAGAAGTAATAGCCCCGAAAAAAAACATATAAATTGCTTCATAAAAAAATCCTATTATTTGCTCTTGCTGTGTTATAGCTTGCGCAAATATAAGGATTAATTTCATTTATGTACAGTCTTTTATTATCTATTTTGCAATCTTGCGTGTAAATTGTGCACAGATCGTTGCTAAAATGGTATTAGAAGGCTTCTGTCATGTTGAAGTAGAACAGATTCTGCTTGTTCACCATGTCCCTTCCGAAGTCGAGACGTACATTCATACGGGGTTGAACTTCAATGCGTAATCCCAGTCCGAGGTTGGGAAGCACACCTTCTATCTTGCCCGGAGTGGGGCCCATGAATCCGCATCCTCCCCAGGCTACATATCCTATATGACTTAACATCTTTTTCACCCAAGTGCTTTTGTCCGTATTTATCATCTGGCGGTATTCGGCCATCAGGACATGCGAGGACTTGTCGCGAAACTGTCCCATGTAGTAACCGCGAAGATCGAAGGGGGTTCCGCTAAGTACATATTTTGTTAGGGGCACATTTCCGAATGCGTTTTTGCTTTGCACTGTCCAGGCTATCACCTTGCGGCGGCCTACTGTTTTGTATTGACGATAGTCGATTTCCAAACGGTAAAAGTTATTATCGCTTCCGAATACTTTATTATACATCATTCCCCGGAAGTCGAGGTAGGTTCCGTTATATGCATTTGCGGGAATATCACGTGTGTCATACGTCAGCAGGAAACCGAGTCCGGAGCTGAAATTTTCGTATCCGCTTTCTGTACCTCCTGCCGCCATATACGAGGGTTCATTAACCATTCCGGCAGCCGGCCTGGTAATTTTATCATAGTTCAAATCGACTTGGGGACCTGCAAAAATGTTGCTTTCTCCCAGACGGAACAGGAACCAGGGGTTTACTTGGATGCCGCTGTAACGGTATTCGCTGGTATCTTCTCCACGTTCATAATCTTTATTAGTGGAATAGCCGATGCCATAAAAGTTCTCGATCGTATTTTTATAAGAAAAAGTTCCGAAGATACGGAAGCGGTCTCCTTTAAAGAAAAGTTGTGGTTTTGTCATCAAGTTCAGCCCACCTTTGAACATCAAGGCAATGGCCACTGGCACTACCGAACGTCGTTGGGTGGTATCACTCGGATTCATCCGGAACGTCATCAAGGCACTACCGCCTACCAATACACCGAAGTCCGGTGTGTAGCTGGGACCACCTAATATGTTATAGTGCAAATTTCGTTTTGCTACACGCTGGCGGCGCAACTCGCGCTTTGAAAGGGCAGGAATGGTATCTGACGGGATGTCTTCAATATCTACATCGCTCTTTACTGCCGTACTGTTAGCCGCGGCTGACATCATATTGATGGATGGAAGCATCATCAATATTCCTATTATATATTTCTTCATAATTTCTCTGTGAGGAATTTGACTGCAAAGAAAACTCTTTTATTCCAATTAGTTTTGATATTCTTAGATAATAAATCTAAAAAAGAATCGTATTTTTGCGGAATATGATGTTTTCCGATATGCTGATAAATAAAATCGCATGATTTAATCTCATACATTCAAACTGTATTTATTAGTGTATCATGATCCGTCAGCCTATTAATTAATTACTTATATCAATGAATAAACAGATTTTATCAATTTTTGTTTTCTGTGCTTTTTCTTATTCTACACAAGCGCAAGAAGTGAAAGGTGGCATCAGCGACTCCATGATGCAACAAATCAAGCAGAGTTACGCAAACACTCCTGCCGACAAGGCTATCCGCAACGCTATCGGCAGCAACGACATCCGTAAACTGGCTCTCAACCAGGATAACCTGAAGGGGATGGATACACATTTCTCCATCAAAGTGCCTTCCAAAGGTATTACCGATCAGAAATCTTCCGGTCGTTGCTGGCTTTTCACTGGTCTGAATGTGATGCGTGCCAAAGCGATTGCCAAGCATAACCTCGGCTCGTTCGAATTCTCGCAAACTTATCCTTTCTTCTTCGATCAGCTGGAGAAAGCTAATCTCTTTCTACAAGGTATTATCGACACCAGCAGTAAGCCGATGGACGATAAAATGGTGGAATGGCTCTTACGCAATCCTTTGAGTGACGGTGGAACATTCACCGGTGTAGCCGATATCGTCAGTAAATACGGGCTTGTTCCCAAAGATGTGATGCCGGAAACCAATAGCAGTGAAAATACCTCCCGCATGGCAGGTCTGATCGCCCTGAAACTTCGTGAGCAGGGGCTTCAACTCCGTGATCTCGCTGCGCAAGGTGCCAAACCTGCTGCCCTTGAGAAAACAAAAACAGAAATGTTGAGCACCATCTATCGCATGTTAGTGCTGAATCTCGGTGTTCCTCCCACTGAATTTACCTGGACTGAATACAACGCTAAAGGCGAGCCTGTATCTACCGAAACTTACACTCCGCTTTCTTTCCTGAAGAAGTATGGTGACGAAAAACTGATTGACAATTATGTCATGTTAATGAACGATCCGAGCCGTGAATATTATAAATGTTATGAGATAGACTACGACCGCCACCGTTACGACGGCAAAAACTGGACGTATGTCAATCTCCCCATCGAGGACATCAAAGAAATGGCTATTTCTTCTCTCAAGGATAGCACAATGATGTATTTTTCTTGCGATGTAGGTAAATTCCTAAACTCCGATCGTGGTTTACTGGATGTCAAAAACTACGATTACGAATCCCTTATGGGTACTTCTTTTGGCATGAACAAGAAGCAACGCATCCAAAGTTTCGCCAGTGGCTCCAGTCACGCCATGACTCTTATGGCCGTCGATCTTGACAAAAACGGAAAACCGACGAAATGGATGGTTGAAAATAGTTGGGGAGCAACCTCCGGTTATCAAGGACATCTCATCATGACGGATGACTGGTTTGATGAATATATGTTCCGTCTGGTAGTAGAAACGAAATACGCATCGAAAAAAGCACTTGAGGTGTTGAAACAGAAGCCTATTCGACTTCCTGCCTGGGACCCTATGTTTGCCGGAGAGGAATAACCACTTTGCATAGACCTGTATGCCGCGAGGTCTCTAATTTTTCTTTGGTTCTTTCTTTTGCTTCAAAGAGGCAAAAGAAAGAACGTGCACGAACACGAAAGGAATTACGGATATTTTTCCGTAATTCCTTTCTTTTTTCCTCCCGAATCCCAATCTTATTTATTACTTTTGCGGCAAATTTATGAAACCATTATTTTATCTAGCATGGCAAATGTAATAAAGTTACGTAAAGGCCTTGACATAAACCTGAAAGGTAAAGCTGCTGAAACGTACGCAACAGTAAAAGAACCGGGGTTCTACGCACTCGTACCCGATGACTTTCCTGGAGTGACGCCTAAGGTAGTCGTGAAAGAGCAGGAGTATGTAATGGCTGGTGGACCCTTGTTTATCGACAAGTATCATCCTGAAGTGAAATTTGTTTCGCCGGTGAGCGGCGTGGTGACGAGTGTTGAACGTGGTGCTCGTCGTAAGGTGTTGAACATCGTAGTGGAAGCTGCTGCAGAGCAGGACTATGAAGATTTTGGAAAAAAGAATGTTGCTTCGATGGATGCTGAAGCTGTGAAAACCGCTTTGTTGGAAGCCGGACTTTTCGCGTTTATCAAACAGCGCCCTTATGACATCATTGCTGATCCGACGGTCACTCCGAAAGGAATCTTTGTATCCGCATTCGACACTAATCCGTTAGCTCCGGATTTTGAGTTTGCCCTCAAAGGTGAAGAAACAAACTTCCAGACAGGACTTGATGCTCTTGCCAAACTGGCAAAAACCTATCTGAATATCAGTGTGAAACAGAACGCTGCTGCACTGACACAGGCTAAGAATGTTACAATCACCGCTTTCGACGGACCGAACCCTGCGGGTAATGTAGGTGTTCAGATCAACCATCTCGACCCCGTATCCAAGGGAGAAACGGTATGGACTATTGATCCGCAAGCCGTAATCTTCATTGGCCGCCTTTTCAATACAGGTCGTGTAGATTTCACCCGTACAATAGCTGTGACAGGTTCCGAAGTGTTGAAACCTGCATACTGCAAACTCCGGGTAGGCGCATTGCTCACCAACGTGTTTGCCGGTAATGTAACAAAAGACAAAGACTTACGCTATATCAGCGGTAATGTGCTGACAGGAAAGCAAGTATCTCCGAACGGATTCTTGGGAGCATTCCACAGCCAACTGACTGTGATCCCCGAAGGTGACGACATTCACGAAATGCTCGGATGGATCATGCCGCGCTTCAACCAGTTCAGTGCCAACCATTCTTATTTCAGCTGGTTGATGGGTAAGAAGGAATATACGCTGGATGCCCGCATCAAAGGTGGCGAACGTCACATGATTATGTCGGGTGAATACGATAGGGTATTCCCGATGGATATCCTGCCCGAATATCTGATTAAAGCAATCATCGCCGGTGACATCGACCGTATGGAAGCACTTGGCATCTATGAAGTGGCTCCTGAAGATTTCGCTCTTTGCGAATTCGTCTGCTCTTCGAAGATGGAACTGCAACGCATCGTTCGTGCCGGACTTGATATGCTCCGTTCGGAAATGGCATAGGAGAATTAAGAATTAAAAATTAAAAATTAAAAAATGATAGTTGAGACTTTATGAAATTGTCTTCTGGTAAACACAGCGTAGCTATTTCTCAATTCTCAATTTTCAATTCTCAATTTAATAAATGAAAGCGTTAAGAAATTATCTCGATAAGATAAAGCCGAACTTTGAAGAGGGCGGCAAATTCCACGCATTCCAGTCGGTGTTTGACGGCTTCGAAACATTCCTGTTCGTGCCCAACAAGACT
The DNA here is from genome assembly GCF_024793605.1 of Bacteroides sp. BFG-637. Classification (NCBI taxonomy): domain Bacteria; kingdom Pseudomonadati; phylum Bacteroidota; class Bacteroidia; order Bacteroidales; family Bacteroidaceae; genus Bacteroides; species Bacteroides sp. BFG-637. The sequence continues at coordinate 4,534,942 of NZ_JANUPD010000002.1, forward strand.
GCGAAAACGGGAACGCACATACATGACGCAATTGATAGCAAGCGCATCATGTCGATTGTGGTTATTTCGTTGGTACCGGCTTTGCTGTTCGGTATGTATAACGTAGGTTACCAGCATTTCACTCACACGGGTGCTACTGGCAGCTTTATCGAAATGTTTGCATACGGATTCCTGGCAGTACTGCCTAAAATTATCGTATCTTATGTAGTAGGTTTGGGTATTGAGTTCGTGGTAGCTCAATGGAAGAAAGAAGAAATACAGGAAGGATTCCTCGTTTCCGGTATCTTGATCCCGATGATCGTTCCGGTTGACTGTCCGCTGTGGATTCTTGCCGTAGCTACTGCATTCTCTGTTATCTTTGCAAAAGAAGTATTCGGTGGTACAGGTATGAACGTATTCAACGTTGCGTTGATTACGCGTGCATTCCTGTTTTTCGCATATCCGACTAAGATGTCCGGTGATGCCGTTTGGGTATCAGGCGACAGCATTTTCGGTCTGGGACAAAGCGTAGACGGACTTACCGTTGCCACTCCGCTGGGACAAGCTGCTACATCTGGTAGTGTTCCTGCATTCAACATGGATATGATTACAGGTCTGATTCCGGGTTCTATCGGTGAAACCAGCGTGATCGCTATTCTGATTGGTGCGGTTATCTTGCTTTGGACAGGCGTTGCTAGTTGGAAGACAATGATTTCCGTATTTGTCGGTGGTGCATTTATGGCATGGGTATTCAACTCAATCGGCATGGAAAACAACACAATGGCTCAAATGCCTTGGTACGAACACCTCGTTCTCGGTGGTTTCTGCTTCGGTGCCGTATTTATGGCTACTGACCCTGTGACTTCCGCTCGTACGGAAAGAGGTAAATATATCTTCGGATTCCTGATCGGTGTGATGGCTATCGTTATCCGCGTACTGAATCCGGGTTATCCGGAAGGTATGATGCTTGCCATCCTGCTGATGAACATCTTCGCTCCGCTGATCGACTACTGTGTAGTACAGGGTAACATCAGCCGTCGCGAAAAACGCGCTATCAAGTCTAACCAATAAATACCGAAAGAAAATGAATACGAATAGTAATAGTTATACTATCATTTATGCTTCGGTAATGGTTATTATCGTAGCATTCCTGCTGGCATTCGTTAGTTCTTCATTGAAATCTACACAAGATAAGAATGTGCAGTTGGACACTAAGAAACAGATACTCGCTGCATTGAACATTAAAAATGTGGAAGATGCGGATGCTGAATATAAGAAATATGTGAAAGGGGACATGCTGATGAACGTAGACGGTACGCTGACTGAAAATACAGGTGAATTTGCTACCAACTACGAGAAAGAAGCGAAAGAACAACAACGTCTGCACGTGTTTGTATGCGAAGTGGACGGTCAGACCAAATATGTGGTTCCTGTTTATGGTGCCGGTCTTTGGGGAGCTATCTGGGGATATGTTGCACTGAACGAGGATAAAGATACCGTTTACGGTACTTATTTCTCACACGCTAGTGAAACTCCGGGTTTGGGTGCTGAAATTGCAACCGAACATTTCCAGAATGAATTCGTTGGAAAGAAGACTTTGGAGGATGGCTCTATTGCTCTTGGAGTTGTGAAGAATGGCAAGGTGGAAAAACCTGAATATCAGGTGGACGGTATCTCTGGTGGTACAATCACTTCTGTAGGTGTAGATGCCATGCTGAAGACTTGCCTGAATAGTTACTTGAGTTTTTTAACTAAATAATAAGGAGGAGAAAGATAGAATATGGGACAACTGTTTTCAAAGAGAAATAAAGAAGTATTCTCTGCTCCGTTGGGAATTGATAACCCGGTAACCGTACAGGTGCTCGGTATCTGTTCTGCACTTGCTGTCACTGCAAAACTGGAGCCTGCTATTGTAATGGGACTTTCAGTAACAGTGATTACTGCATTTGCTAACGTCGTTATTTCATTGTTGCGCAAAACCATTCCTAACCGTATCCGTATTATCGTTCAGTTGGTAGTGGTAGCCGCTTTGGTAACTATTGTAAGTGAAGTTCTGAAAGCGTATGCTTATGATGTAAGTGTTCAGCTTTCTGTATATGTAGGTTTGATTATCACTAACTGTATCCTGATGGGGCGTCTGGAAGCATTTGCCATGCAGAATGGTCCTTGGGAGTCTTTCTTGGACGGTGTAGGTAATGGTTTGGGATATGCCAAAATTTTGATAATCGTCGCTTTCTTCCGCGAACTACTTGGCTCGGGAACATTGCTCGGTTTCAATATCCTGAACTATGAGCCTATCCGGAATATCGGATACGTAAATAACGGTTTGATGTTGATGCCGCCGATGGCATTGATTATCGTAGCTTGCATTATATGGTATCAACGTGCACGTCACAAAGAACTGCAAGAAGAAAGTAATTAATTCTTCATTCTTAATTCTTAATTAAAAGATATGGAACATTTATTAAGTTTATTCGTCCGCTCTATCTTTGTGGACAATATGATATTCGCATTCTTCCTGGGTATGTGCTCATACCTGGCTGTTTCGAAGAATGTGAAGACTGCCGTAGGACTGGGTATTGCTGTGACTTTCGTGTTACTGGTAACGCTTCCGGTGAACTACTTGTTGCAAACCAAAGTGCTGGCTGCTAATGCTATCATTGAAGGTGTCGACCTTAGTTTCTTGAGCTTTATTCTTTTCATTGCCGTTATTGCCGGTATCGTGCAGTTGGTGGAGATGGTGGTAGAGCGCTTCAGTCCGTCGCTGTATGCTTCACTGGGTATCTTCCTGCCGTTGATTGCCGTTAACTGTGCTATCATGGGTGCTTCTCTGTTTATGCAGCAACGTATCAATCTCGCTCCAAGCGATCCGAAATACATTGGAGATATCTGGGATGCTCTCTCTTATGCATTGGGTTCCGGTATCGGTTGGTTACTGGCTATCGTAGGTCTGGCTGCTATCCGCGAGAAAATGGCTTACTCTGACGTACCTGCTCCGTTGAAAGGATTGGGGATCACATTTATCACAGTAGGTCTGATGGCAATCGCATTTATGTGTTTCTCTGGTTTGAACATCTAAAAAGAAAGGAATAAGACAATGGATATGAATTTAATATTAGCGAGCATTGGGGTATTCCTTGTGGTTATTCTGTTGCTTGTTGTAATCTTGTTGGTTGCCAAGAATTTCTTGGTGCCATCAGGAGACGTGAAACTGACAATCAACGGCGAAAAGGAATTGGAAGTGGCTTCCGGTTCTACTTTGCTCAATACGCTGTCTGTAAACGGAGTATTCCTGTCATCTGCTTGTGGTGGTAAGGGTTCTTGCGGACAGTGCAAATGCCAGGTACTCGAAGGTGGTGGAGAAATCCTGCCTTCTGAAGTTCCTCACTTCAGCCGTAAACAGCAACAAGACCACTGGCGTCTGGGCTGTCAGGTGAAAGTGAAAAGTGATATGGCTATCAAGATCGACGAATCTATCTTGGGTGTGAAGGAGTGGGAGTGCGAAGTAATCTCCAACAAGAACGTGGCTACGTTTATCAAAGAGTTTATCGTTGCTTTGCCTAAAGGCGAACACATGGACTTTATCCCGGGCTCTTACGCACAAATCAAGATTCCTAAATTCTCAATGGATTATGACAAGGACATTGATAAAAAATTGATCGGTGACGAATATCTGCCTGCATGGGAGAAATTCGGTTTGATGGGACTGAAATGTAAGAATGACGAAGAAACAATTCGTGCTTACTCTATGGCCAACTATCCTGCCGAAGGTGACCGTATCATGTTGACAGTACGTATCGCTACTCCGCCGTTCAAACCGAAAGAACAGGGTCCTGGATTTATGGACGTAATGCCGGGTATCGCTTCTTCTTATATTTTTACCCTGAAACCAGGTGATAAGGTAATAATGAGCGGTCCTTACGGAGACTTCCACCCGATTCTGGATTCTAACAAGGAAATGATGTGGATTGGTGGTGGTGCCGGTATGGCTCCGTTGCGTGCACAAATCATGCACTTGACCAAGACGCTGCACGTTACTGATCGTAAGATGTCATACTTCTACGGTGCTCGTGCATTGAATGAAGTGTTCTATCTGGAAGATTTCCTGCAGATCGAAAAGGATTTCCCGAACTTTACTTTCCATCTGGCACTCGACCGTCCGGATCCTGCTGCTGATGCTGCAGGCGTGAAGTATACTCCGGGATTCGTTCACAACGTAATCTACGAAACTTACCTGAAGAATCACGAAGCTCCTGAAGATATTGAATACTATATGTGTGGTCCTGGCCCGATGTCGAAAGCTGTTGAGAAGATGCTTGACGATCTTGGCGTTCCGGCACAGAACCTGATGTTCGATAACTTCGGAGGATAATTCGCGGAAGAGAACAATCGGTCGGTAAAATGACCGGAAAGAATATATAAAACAGAGCGGGAAATCTGAAAAGCAGTAGTGCTTCTTGGATTTCCCGCTTCTTTTTTAGGGTATTCCATGATGTCTTTCCGCTATGTTTTCTATCTATTTTATGTCTGTTTAAAAGATAGTTCTCCTTTTTTATCTGTACTTATCTATTATATTCGTATATTTGGCTACACAATAGAATTTTTAAACACAATAGGTTATGGAATATCATCGTATATCTTTCATCCACAATGATACAGAGTATTCATTTGTTAAAGCAATGAGTTCGAACTTAACGGGATATGCATTAGTAACAGCTTGTAGGACAGAAGTAACCATTTACATGAAAGAGAACAACCTGAAAGGTTATTATATATTGACCGGCATGGCTAAAGTTTAATTGTATGAAAAATGAAATTATACAGTCGGCTCTCCGCAATTTGAAGATTAAAGAGCTGAATCCGATGCAGGAAGCATCACTTGAACAAGCTACCGGAAGAAAAGACGTTATACTGTTGTCACCGACAGGATCGGGCAAGACATTGGCCTATCTGTTGCCTTTGCTTCTTACCCTAAAACCGAATGATGACAGCGTGCAGGTGCTGATTCTGGTTCCTTCACGTGAGTTGGCATTACAAATTGACTCTGTGTTCAAAGCAATGGGGACTCCCTGGAAAACCTGTTGTTGTTATGGTGGACATCCTATCGCTGAAGAAAAGAAGAGTATAGTGGGTAATCATCCTGCTATCATCATCGGTACTCCGGGACGTATCACCGACCATCTGTCGAAAGGAAATTTCAATCCTGAAACCATTGAGACTTTAATTATCGATGAATTTGACAAATCTTTGGAGTTTGGTTTCCATGATGAAATGGCAGAGATTATCACGCAGCTTCCGGGATTAAAAAAACGTATATTACTTTCGGCTACCGATGCTGAAGAGATTCCTGAATTTACAGGATTGAACCGCACGGTGAAGTTGGATTTTCTTTCGGACGCTTCTGAAGAACAGGGGGCCCGTTTGAAACTGATGAAGGTGCTTTCTCCTTCCAAAGATAAGATTGATACTTTATATAATCTGCTTTGTACATTGGGAAGCAGTTCGAGCATCGTATTCTGTAATCATCGGGATGCAGTGGATCGTGTGCATCAGTTATTGGCGGATAAAAAACTGTCTGCAGAACGTTTCCATGGTGGTATGGAACAGCCGGACCGCGAACGTGCGCTCTACAAATTCCGTAACGGCAGTTGTCATGTGTTGATTTCTACCGATTTGGCTGCCCGTGGACTGGATATTCCGGAGGTAGGACATATTGTTCATTATCATTTGCCGGTGAATGAAGAAGCTTTTACGCACCGCAATGGACGAACAGCACGTTGGGATGCTACCGGAACGTCCTATCTGATTTTGCATGCCGAAGAGAAACTTCCTCCTTATATTCCGGAAGATATGGAAACAGTAGTGTTACCTGAAAATCCTCCCCGTCCTCCGAAATCGGTTTGGGCTACCATTTATATAGGTAAAGGAAAAAAGGAGAAACTTAGCCGGATGGATATTGCCGGATTCTTATATAAAAAAGGAAATCTGACCCGCGAAGATGTCGGAGCGATTGACGTCAAAGAGCATTATGCTTTCGTTGCTATTCGCCGGGCTAAGGTGAAGCAGCTCTTGAATCTGATTCAGGGGGAGAAAATCAAAGGAATGAAGACTATTATAGAAGAAGCGAAGTAAAGATCTTTTCTGTAAGATACCTTACTTGACATCTATGGATAACAAAATGGTGTATATATCCTGTATAAACCAATAAAAAGAAAGGGAAATCTGCTTTAAAACAGTATTTTTATAAGGAAAGATTTGTTCAGCGGAAATAAATTCGTAAATTCGCAAGGTCAAAAGACAAAAGTAACGAAATTGTTAAACCAAAAACAAACTTCAAATGAAAAAGCATAATTTCAATGCAGGACCTTCCATTCTTCCGCGTGAGGTGATAGAGGATACAGCGAAGGCTATTTTAGATTTCAACGGCTCTGGTCTCTCTTTGATGGAAATCAGCCACCGCGCCAAAGACTTCCAACCTGTGGTTGACGAAGCAGAGGCATTATTCAAGGAATTACTCAATATCCCCGAAGGCTATTCGGTACTGTTCTTGGGCGGAGGTGCTAGTATGGAGTTCTGCATGGTTCCTTATAACTTCCTCGAAAAAAAGGCTGCTTACCTGAACACTGGTGTATGGGCAAAGAAAGCAATGAAAGAAGCTAAAGGGTTTGGTGAAGTTGTAGAAGTTGCTTCCTCTGCTGAAGCTACATATACTTATATCCCCAAAGATTATACAATCCCAACAGACGCAGATTATTTCCACATCACGACTAACAACACAATTTACGGTACAGAATTGAAGAAAGACCTCGATTCTCCAGTTCCGATGATTGCCGATATGTCTTCTGATATTTTCTCACGTCCGATCGACGTTTCTAAATATATCTGTATTTATGGTGGTGCACAAAAGAATCTGGCTCCTGCAGGTGTTACATTCGTTATCGTTAAGAATGACGCTGTAGGTAAGGTTTCCCGTTACATCCCGTCAATGCTGAACTATCAGACACACATTGATAACGGTTCTATGTTCAATACTCCTCCGGTAGTGCCTATCTATGCTGCATTGTTGAACCTGCGCTGGATCAAAGCACAGGGTGGTGTGAAAGAAATGGAACGTCGTGCCATCGAAAAGGCTGATATGCTGTATGCTGAAATCGATCGTAACAAAATGTTTGTTGGTACTGCTGCCAAAGAAGACCGTTCACGCATGAATATCTGTTTCGTAATGGCTCCTGAATACAAGGAATTTGAAGCGGACTTCTTAAAGTTTGCTACTGAAAGAGGCATGGTAGGTATCAAAGGACACCGTTCTGTAGGTGGTTTCCGTGCATCTTGCTACAATGCTCTGCCGAAAGAAAGCGTACAGGCTTTGATCGACTGCATGCAGGAATTTGAAAAACTTCATTAATAATATTTTCACCACAGATTACACAGACGGACGCAGATTTTTTAATTCTGTGAGAATCTGGGTAATCTGTGGTGAGTCTTTATAAACAGAATTAGATTATGAAAGTACTTGTAGCTACTGAAAAACCGTTTGCTAAAGTTGCAGTAGATGGTATCCGTAAAGAAATAGAAGCAGCCGGATTTGAGCTTGCTTTACTTGAGAAATATACTGATAAGGCTCAATTGCTGGATGCAGTAAAAGATGCTAATGCTATCATTATCCGTAGCGATATTGTTGATGCAGAGGTGCTGGATGCTGCTAAAGAATTGAAAATCGTAGTCCGTGCCGGTGCAGGATATGACAACGTTGACCTGGCTGCTGCCACTGCTCACAATGTATGTGTGATGAATACTCCGGGACAGAACTCTAATGCTGTTGCCGAACTTGCTTTGGGTATGATGGTATATGCTGTCCGTAACTTCTATAACGGAACTTCCGGTACGGAATTGATGGGCAAGAAATTGGGTATTCATGCTTATGGAAACGTAGGTCGCAATGTAGCTCGTGTTGCCAAAGGTTTCGGAATGGAAGTGTATGCTTATGATGCATTTTGTCCGAAAGAAGTAATCGAAAAAGATGGTGTGAAAGCACTTGATTCTGCAGAAGAATTGTATAAGACTTGCCAGGTGGTATCTCTTCATATTCCGGCAACTGCCGAAACAAAGAACTCTATCAATTATGCTCTGTTGAAAGATATGCCGAAAGGTGCTATGTTGGTAAACACTGCCCGTAAGGAAGTGATTAATGAAGCAGAACTGATTAAATTGATGGAAGATCGTGCAGACTTCAAATATATCACAGATATCATGCCTGCTGCTAACGCAGAGTTTGCAGAAAAGTTTGCCGGACGTTATTTCTCAACTCCCAAGAAGATGGGGGCTCAAACTGCTGAAGCAAATATCAATGCCGGTATTGCTGCCGCTCAACAAATTGTTGGCTTCTTGAAAGATGGTTGCGAGAAATTTAGAGTAAACAAATAAGATTCTGAATAAGTCAGCCGGATTTTTTAGGATAACTATGGTAGTATCTGAATAAAAACAATCCGTTGCAGAATGTCTTTTTTAGAAATAAGTAGTATATTTGAGCCACAGATTTTCAAGAAGTCTGTGGCTTTAATTTTTTACATATAAAATACTAATATCATGGCAATAATCAAACCTTTCAAGGGCATTCGTCCTCCGCAAGACCTCGTAGAACAGGTCGCTTCACGTCCTTATGATGTATTGAATTCTGAAGAAGCCCGCGCAGAAGCGGAAGGTAACGAGAAGTCTCTTTATCATATTATTAAACCGGAAATAGATTTCCCTGTTGGTACGGATGAACATGACGAACAGGTGTATGCTAAAGCTGCCGAGAATTTCCAACTGTTTCAGGACAAAGGCTGGTTGGTGCAGGATAAGATGGAAAACTATTATATCTATGCCCAGACGATGAACGGGAAAACACAATATGGGTTGGTAGTCGGTGCTTATGTCCCGGATTATATGAACGGGGTTATCAAGAAGCATGAGCTTACCCGTCGTGACAAGGAAGAGGATCGTATGAAACATGTACGTGTGAACAACGCTAATATTGAACCTGTTTTCTTTGCTTATCCTGACAATGAGAAGTTGGATGTTATAATAAAGAAATATACAGCAAATAAGCCGGTTTATGACTTTATCGCTCCGGGTGATGGTTTTGGACATACTTTCTGGATTGTCGACCAGGAGGCAGATATTGCTGCAATTACTGCCGAATTTGCTAAAATGCCTGCCCTTTATATTGCTGACGGGCATCACCGTTCTGCCGCTGCTGCATTGGTGGGAGCAGAGAAAGCAAAACTGAATCCAAATCATCGCGGTGATGAAGAATATAATTACTTTATGGCTGTTTGCTTCCCGGCAAATCAGTTGACCATTATTGATTACAACCGTGTGGTGAAAGATCTTAATGGTTTGACTCCTGAACAATTCTTGGCTGCACTTGATAAAAACTTTGTAGTAGAAGAAAAAGGCGCGGACATCTATAAACCGTCCGGCTTGCATAATTTTTCACTCTATTTGGGTGGTAAATGGTATAGCTTGACCGCTAAGGCCGGTACGTATAATGATAACGACCCTATTGGGGTGCTTGATGTTACAATCTCTTCCAACCTGATTTTGGATGAAATTTTAGGCATAAAGGATCTGCGTTCTGATAAACGTATTGATTTTGTAGGTGGTATCCGTGGATTGGGAGAGCTCAAGAAACGTGTGGATAGTGGTGAAATGAAAGTGGCTTTGGCTCTCTATCCTGTATCTATGAAACAGTTGATGGATATTGCAGATACAGGCAATATTATGCCGCCGAAGACTACTTGGTTTGAACCGAAACTCCGTTCAGGGCTGGTGATTCATAAGTTAGATTAAGAAATATCTGTTATGCGAAAATCATTGTTGACGGGAATTATATCAATAGATGTGACGCTTGATTGATGTAGAAAAAATAGTGACGGGATATGCCCGGGATAGTGACGGTATCGTTGTGGTATACCGTCACTATTTTTATTGGATAGCGTCACTATTTTCAATCCCCCCAACTACCTGTCATTGATAAGTGGAACATTAATATTTCCAAACGATAGATTGACTTTTCTTATTAAAGCCGTATCTTTGCAACATGACTGCTGAAGATACTTATAAAACCATCATTGAGCCTTCCGAAGGTATTTATACGGAAAAACGAAGCAAGTTCATTGCTATAGCCCTTCCTGTGCGTACTCTCGATGAGATAAAGATGCATCTTGAAACGTATCAGAAAAAGTATTATGATGCACGGCATGTATGCTATGCTTATATGTTGGGAGCTGCACGAAAGGATTTCCGTGCCAATGATAATGGAGAACCTTCCGGAACAGCGGGTAAACCCATTCTCGGACAGATAAACTCGAATGAACTGACGGATATACTGATTATAGTAGTCCGTTATTTTGGAGGAATCAAATTGGGAACGAGCGGATTGATCGTTGCTTACAAGGCTGCTGCTGCTGAAGCTATTGCTGCCGCTACCATTATAGAAAAGACGGTAGATGAGGAGGTGACGGTAATGTTTGAATATCCTTTTATGAACGATGTTATGCGCATTGTGAAAGAAGAAGAACCGGAGATTCTTAATCAGTCGTATGATATGGATTGTAGCATGACATTGCGGATTCGTCGTTCGATGATGTCTAAGTTGCGTGCACGTTTGGAGAAGGTGGAGACAGCGCGGATCCTTGATGATGAGAATATGTTGTAGGTAAAGTATTAGAGTGGTAATAGAGATAGAGAGTGGATCGCATGATAAATAAATGTCACATAATTTTTAGTCTGTTTTTAAGTTCCTTTGTATGGATAAGCGTTCAGGCGCAGGCACAAGTACAGGAAGCTCAAAAACTGGCTCCTAATAATATTCCTGTTCCGTGGTATTCGCAGAAAATCGCGGGATGTCCTTACTCGCATTGCTCTCTGGCTTCTTCGTTAATGGTCTTTGATTATTTTAAGGGAATGACGGCTGATACACAACGTACAGCCCAGGATGCAGAAAAGAAACTAATTGAATATCAGCGGAATTACTTTCTGAAAAAACGTGCTCCTTTCCGTCGCCGTACTTCGATAGGGCAGGGAGGATATTATTCTTTTGAAATTGATTCGTTGACACGTTATTATGAAAACATGATAAGTGCCGAACATTTCCAGCAGAAAGATTACCGGATATTGAAAGATTATATTGATCGTGGCATTCCTGTGCTTGTGAATGTGAGATATACAGGCGCAGTTCGTGGTTTGCGTCCCGGTCCGAGAGGGCATTGGATGGTACTTCGCGGCATTGATGATAAACATGTGTGGGTGAATGATCCCGGACGTTCGCCGGAGATGCGGACTAAAGGAGAAAACATCTGTTATCCTATTAAGAAACAGCCGGGTAACCCTTCCTATTTTGATGGTTGTTGGACGGGACGATTTATCATAGTCACTCCTAGAGAATGGATACGAAATTCCCTGTTTGCACAAGTAGGCAAGCTCCCTCCATTGGAGGAGGTGACTCATATAGTTCCTCCGGTTGTGTCGTCTGTAGCCTTACCGCAGGTTATCAATCAGTAGAAGCAACTCATAGTTAGGAAAATTCAGTAGTAGGATTAAGATAAAACATTTGTAGTAAAATAAAGAAGAACAAAAATATATGGCATTTGAAGCAACCAAAAAAGAATGGTGCGAACTCTATTCTTTCTTTCGTCTCTTAGCAGACGGAAAAGTAGTGTTAGGCACGGCAGAAGCAAAGGAGGGAGATACATTTTGGCCTGTTGCAATGATTCAACGGGAAGAACATGATGGAACACGTCAATATTATATTGAAGAAGATACGATTCGTATAGAAGGAGAGAATGGGAGTAAGTCCATGCCTCGTGAAGATTTTGGTATTGTAGCTGATCTGATATTGCAGGCAGTGAAATCTTCTTCGGAAAATGATGTTGCTTCTCCGGAAGGAGTAGAAGAGTTTTTAGACGAAGCTGCCATTTTCGATTTGGAAGCAAAAACAGAAGATCGCACAGATTTTTCCGTTGCATTTTGGCATCCGAAAGCTCCGTTAAGAGGGTTCAATGTCCGCTCACGATTGGGCGCAATGAATCCATTGCTGGACGGAGGACGTGCAGCGAATCTTAAATTGGAACAGAGCGGAATCAAATTTGCTACTCCAACAGTGAATAAAATCAATGCTTTGCCTGAATCTCCGAATGAGGTTGCCGAACGGATGATGATGATCGAACGTTTGGGTGGCGTACTTAAATACGCTGATGTAGCCGACCGTGTGTTCCGCAGTAATCTGTTGATGATTGATCTGCATTTTCCACGTGTACTGACAGAAATGGTTCGTATCATGCATTTGGATGGCATCTCCCGTATTGGTGAGTTGACAGAAATTATCAAACAAATGAATCCGTTGAAGATTAAAGATGAACTAATCAATAAGCATAAGTTCTATGAATTCAAGATGAAGCAGTTCTTGATGGCATTAGCATTGGGAATGCGTCCTGCAAAGATTTACAATGGATTGGATTCGGCTGTGGAAGGTATTCTGTTGGTGGATGGAAGTGGAGAAGTGCTCTGTTATCATAAATCGGAAAAGCAAATAATGGAGGATTTCTTGTTTCTAAATACTCGTTTAGAAAAAGGATCTTTAGAGAAAGACAAATACGGATTTTTGGAGAGGGAGAATGGAGTCTATTATTTCAAACTGAATGCAAAGATTGGGCTGGTCAAACGGTAGAAAAGTACGAAGCATTGATGAGTCAAACTAATAATGATGACATACTTATATAAAATACTTGTTATCCATGAAAACAAATGAAGTTTTAGAGAACATGAAAGCACGCCGTAGCGTACGGGCTTATACAGGCCAGCAAGTTTCAGAAGAGGATTTGCAGGCCATTTTGGAAGCTGCAACTTATGCACCGAGTGGAATGCATTTGGAAACATGGCATTTTACAGCTATTCAAAATATGGATAAGTTGACAGAACTGAATGAACGGATTAAAGGAGCTTTTGCAAAAAGCGACGATTCTCGTTTGCAGGAACGTGGACATAGCAAGACTTATTGTTGCTATTATCATGCTCCGACTTTAGTGATTGTATCTAATGAGCCTACTCAATGGTGGGCTGGTATGGATTGTGCCTGTGCTATAGAAAATATGTTTCTGGCTGCCCAGTCTTTAGGTATCGGCTCTTGTTGGATCAATCAGTTGGGAACAACATGTGACGATCCGGAGGTTCGTGAATTTATTACTGCTTTAGGTGTTCCTGCCAATCATAAAGTCTACGGTTGTGTAGCTCTGGGATATGCCGATCCTAAGATTCCGATGAAAGAGAAAAAGATAAAAGCCGGTGCGATAACCATCGTGGAATAGAAATACCCGGCACTCTATTTGTGAAACGACATTTCATTATTCTTGAAGCGGTACCTTGATGTTCTTGGTCCGACACCTCAATACGCTTAAAGCGGTGTCTTACGATACTTAAAGCGGCACTTTAGGACTCCTAAAACGCCGCTTTATTTTTATACTATCTTTCCTGATTTAGGTAGACTGTCTGCCCTGTTTCAAAAGGACATATCAGTCAAAAGATCCATATCGGGTTGGCAACAGTTTGCGGTCTCCCAAGGTGTTATCTACGCGAGCTACATTTATCCAAAATTTATTATCACGTACGCTTTCTATAGGATAGGCTGCTTTCTCGCGTGTATATGAGTGTTCCCAACGATCACTTACAATTTCGTATTCCGGATGAGGAGCATTAATCAATACATTATCATCTTTATCCGCTTCGCCATTCTTTACTTCTTGAATTTCTTTCCAGATATTCAGCATGACATCTACGAAATTGTCTAGTTCTGCCAGACTCTCACTTTCTGTCGGTTCAATCATCAACGTACCGTGGACAGGGAAAGAGAGGGTAGGAGCATGATAACCATAATCCATCAGACGTTTGGCAATATCATTCTCCGAGATACCTGCTTCCTCATGTACTTTCCGGCATTCCAGAATCATTTCGTGTCCTACGAAACCGTTGGCTCCCCGATAAACAACTCCATAGGTATCTTTCAGACAACTAGCCAGATAATTGGCATTCAGGATCGCAATTTTAGTTGCCTGTGTCAGTCCTTCCGCACCCATCATACGGATATATCCATATGTGATAGGCAGAATACCTGCACTGCCGAATGGAGCTGCTGATACTTGATTTTGTGAGTTGCCGAAGATTCCGTGTCCGGGAAGGAAAGAAACCAGATGTTCGGCTACGCAGATAGGACCGACTCCCGGACCTCCGCCACCATGAGGGGAAGCGAATGTTTTATGAAGATTCAAGTGGCAGACATCCGCACCGATGAATCCCGGATTGGTTAATCCTACTTGTGCATTCATGTTGGCTCCATCCATATATACTTGTGCACCACAGGCGTGAATGATGTCGCAAATCTCTTTTATCTCGGTTTCGAAGATACCATGTGTAGAAGGATAAGTAATCATCAGTGCAGCCAAATCATCTTTATTCTCTTCTGCTTTTGCACGCAAGTCGGCCATTTCTACATTCCCTTGCTCGTCGCATGCACAGGTAACAGTCACAAAGCCTGCCTGTATAGCTGACGCAGGATTTGTTCCGTGAGCCGAAGCCGGAATCAAGACTTTGTTCCGGTGTCCCTGACCGATACTTTCGAGATAGGCACGAATCACACGAAGGCCTGCATATTCTCCCGCGGCACCCGAATTGGGTTGTAGGCTGACTCCTGCAAATCCGGTGATAACTTTCAAATCTTCACTTAGGTTCTTGATTAATTCACGATAACCTTCTGCCTGGTCTTCCGGGACCAGCGGGTGCATACCCATAAACTCGGGACGGCTTAAAGGCAACATTTCCGCGGCTGCATTCAGCTTCATTGTACATGAACCGAGGGAAATCATAGATTGTGCAAGAGAAATATCTTTGCGGTTCAGACGTTTGATGTAACGCATCATCTCTGTTTCCGTGTGATACTTGCTGAATACTTCGTGTGTCAGGAAAGGCGTTGTACGTTTCAAAGCCTTGTCGATATTGCTTCTTTCCGGAATATCGTCCACTTTCTGATAATCTTTTCCGGCGGCAATGGCAAAAATCGAGAGCAACACATTGGCAGCTGCCACGTCTGTTGTTTCGTCAATGCTGAAACCGACATTGCCATTTTCATAATAGCGCAGATTAACTTCTTTGGTAAGTGCTATCGTACGGATTTGCTGTGCCGAAACGTGTTCGGGCAATTCGAAACGTAAGGTGTCAAAGTATTGAGCGTTGACTTGTGTATATCCGCATTTCTTTAATTGCTTTTCAAGAAATACAGTAATGCTGTGTATACGCGATGCAATTGTAGTGATACCCTCCTGACCGTGATAAACAGCATAAAAGCCTGCCATAGTAGCTAATAGTGCTTGTGCGGTACAGATATTTGAAGTTGCTTTTTCCCGTTTGATATGTTGTTCACGTGTCTGTAAAGCCATTCGGTAGCAGAGCTTGCCATATTTGTCTTTGGACCATCCGATGATTCGTCCCGGCATATTCCGTTTATATTCATCTTTGGTAGCAAAGAAAGCAGCCGACGGACCGCCATAGAACATTGGAGTACCCAGACGTTGTGTGGTTCCGAATACAATATCTGCTCCCCATTCTCCCGGAGGAGTTAGCAGGGCGAGACTTAAAATATCAGCGGCAACAGCTACTTTGCAGTCTGCAGCATGTGCCTTTTCGGTAAATTCGGAATAGTCCTCTACGTTTCCATGTGAGTTCGGATATTGCAGAATACAGGCAAACACTTCCGGTGAAGGTTCAAAATCTTTATATTTGCCTACACGTAGTTCGATGCCTTGGGGTACGGCACGTGTAGTCATAACAGCTAATGTCTGCGGAAAAATATTCTCGTCTACGAAGACTACGTTCGCATTGGCTTTCTGTTGTGCGCGAGAGCGTAAGGCATACATCATGCTTACGGCTTCGGCGGCGGCAGTTGCTTCGTCCAAAAGTGAGCAGTTGGCGAGTGGCATGGCAGTAAGGTCACATACGGCTGTCTGGAAATTCATCAATGCTTCCAGACGTCCTTGCGATACCTCTGTCTGGTACGGAGTGTAAGAAGTATACCATACCGGGTTTTCGAATACATTCCGCTGGATAACGGCCGGAGTGATCGTGTTGTACCATCCCAAACCGATATATGTAGTATATAGTTTGTTTTTAGCTGCCAGTTCAGCGATGTGTTTTCCAAATTCGTATTCCGTCAGCGGACTAGTCAATGCTAGTGGCTCTTTCAGCCGTATATTGGCGGGAATTGTCTGATTAATCAGTTCGTCCAGTGAGTTCACGCCAATTTTGCGGAGCATTATGGCTGTATCTTGTTCATTGATGCCGATGTGACGGCTAGCTAACAAATCGGTTTTCATAATAATCAAGTATTAAATTAAGTGTTAAGTATCAAGTATTAAGTATTACCGCAGTTAATGGGCGATTCACCTTGTTAATACCTAATACTTGATACTTATTCTTTTTTATTATCTAAAAAATGGGTTTTCAGCTTTCTCCATTCCGATAGTCGTGGGAGCACCGTGCCCCGGATAAACGACTGTTTCGTTGGGGAGAACAAATAAACGGCTGCAAATATGCTCTATCAGTTCATCGAAGTTACCTCCTGTGAGATCAGCGCGGCCGATGCTGCCTTGGAACAGGACGTCGCCGGAGAACATGCAGTTGTCTTCTTTGCAATAGTACACCAAGCTGCCGGGTGAATGTCCGGGCACGTGTATCGCTTCCAGTTTGGTATGTCCGAAAGTGATGATATCTCCGTCATGCAGGTATTTGCCCAGTGGTACAGGTTCTTCCTGCAACTGAAAACCAAACATTCTGCTTTGTTTCGGTGCTTCGTCAATCCAGTACTCGTCTGCTTTGTTTGCTTCTGCCGATAATCCGAATTCTTTCAGCATGAACGGATTTCCGAAGATATGATCCAGGTGTAAATGAGTATTCAGCAGATGCTTTACATTCAGTTCATTGGTCAGAATGAACTTTTTCAGTGCCTGCTTTTCTTCTTCATAGAAACAGCCCGGATCAATTACGACTGCTTCTTTAGTGTCATCCCATAATACGTAGCAATTTACGGGAAACATATTAAATTCAAATCTTTTTATTTTCATGGTTTCTCTATGATTTATCATCTATCAGAACATATAGTCTTGTTTAAATCGGAACATATACCACTTTTTTTGTTTTAAAGAACTCTTCCTCGAAGTTGTCGCTCAAGCTATGAATGACCGTTTTATGTTTGAACGGCATTGTTTCGTGCTCCAGTTCACCGCCTTTGAGACAGATAAGTCCGTTGGGCAATGCATTCTGTTGTTTCGAAGAGATATTCTTTTTGATAATCTTAATCAAATCCGCCAAAGGCATTACGGCACGGCTGACAACAAAGTCGAACGTTTGTTTCTCCTCTTCTGCACGGGCATGGCGGAAAGTCACATTTTTCAGTCCGATGGCATTTGCCACTTCGGTTGCTACACGTACTTTCTTGCCGATGCTGTCTACGAGGTGGAATTTTACCTCGGGAAACAGGATTGCTAAAGGAATGCCGGGAAAACCTCCTCCTGTACCCAAGTCCATGATGCTGGTTCCGGGGCGGAATTGGATGACTTTGGCAATGCCTAATGAATGGAGCACGTGATGCTCATATAGATTCTCAATGTCTTTGCGGGAGATAACGTTGATTTTTGAATTCCAGTCAGTGTAGAGGGCGTATAGAGCTGCGAATTGTTTGCGCTGCTCTTCCGTCAGATCAGGAAAATATTTCAGTATGATTTCCACTTTTGAATTTTGAATTATAAGTTTTGAATGATAGATGTGGATGAATATCCTATTTTGTCACATGGAAGTGATAACAACAGGGTATTCATTGGTGTTCAGCTTTTTATGAATTTTAATTTTTCAGCTCTCCCAGAATCGGGTTACTGCCTAATAGATGTTCCATCATAGCAAATGGGATTGTTACCTTTACAGGTCCCATAGAATAAGGAGTGATATCATATACATTATAATAGAAGGTGACTCCTTCTTTGCTTAGGTAGAAATTCTCTGTCGGAGTGATGTCACCGGTTGAAGCATATCCCATGTCTTCCAATGCTTCGTGAGTGGTCACTTTGTTGTCCGCCATGAGCTGATTCCAGATCAGGTCGGTCAATGCATCTTTGTAGTCTCCGACAAAAATATCATCGAGACGGAGCGGACGCATCAGGGTGAGGTCCATATTTAAATAAGTTGCCATGTAAATACCATGTGCACCTCCGGTATATTCGTTATAGTCGATGCGGTATACAAGCAGGTCTTTATCATACAGTTGCACATGGCTCTCTATACCTTTATAATAAGAATACCAGGCACCGATGGAAGATTCGTCTTCCTTGTCTTTCTCATCCTCGGTATACATAGGCTCGAGATCGCGACGGTATTCGCTGATATAATTCTCGGTATATTGCTTTACAACTTCTTCCGGTTTTTCACCGATGTATTTATCACCGAAACAGGCCGAAATGAAATAAGTATTCAGACTGTCTTTCAGCATATCATCCGATGATTTTACCGGATAAGCAAAATTAATAATAATATTGCAGGCCGGTTTGGCTGTATCATTGAAGAGGTGCGCTGTCTTATTCACTTGAATGCTATCAAACTGTAACGCACCTGTGTTTTTGTTCATCTTGTCATGACAAGAAAACAAAAAGCCGCTTACCGAAAGTATAATTGCAAGCAGACTGACATATTGTTTTTTCATACCCGTTTTTTCTGTAAATTCAACATTTGTTTTATCATTCACTATTGACAAATATAGATGAAATTCGTGAATCGGGCTAATAAAAACAGAAAAATTTGCAGCTATTTATCCCCTAAAATGGGATTGGCGGATATTATCCGCCAATCAATGCTTGCAAACTTTAGTGATATCTACTGTGAATCCATCTTCAGCAGGCATAAACTTCCCTTTCATTTTGAGAAATTCGATAAGGGTATCTACATCCATGTTTTCTGCCGAGCAAGTATAAAAACGTTGCTGTGAGCCAAACTTCTTAATGATTGCTTCCCGCAATGATGATTCCGAGTAGCTATTTCCTTCCATCATGTGGAGGACTTCATGAGCATGTAATTGTTCCATAATCTTTTTTTTCTGCAAAGATAGGGCAGAGATTACTCAGAAACTGTAACATATGTGACAAAACTGCATAATATTCATTGAAAATTGAAAATAACCATTTCACTATACGTTCCTATTCTGAAAGGTGGTCCCCAAAGAGATAATCCGGAAGATACATACACGTGACTGTTTCCCCATTGGCGATAACCGTGGCTTTGCTCGAATATAGATTCGGTCACCCAACTAATAGGCCATATTTGTCCGTGGTGTGTATGCCCGCTGAATTGCAGGTCGATGCCGGCAGCTTCTGTTTCTTCTAAATCAAAAGGTTGATGATCCAATAAAATGATAGGTTTGCTTTTATCGACATTCACCATTAATTCTTGCAGGGAACGACGCTTTCGGTTATGGCGGTCATCACGTCCTATCAGTTGGATGCCATTAGGAAGTGTGACTACTGAATCGCGCAATAATTGTATTGGAGTGCTTTTTATATATCGGATACTTTCATCGATACCACTAATGTATTCGTGATTGCCGAGAACCATATAGATACCCATAGGAGCTTTCAAGTCGCCCAATTCTTCCGCCATATTCTCTGTATAAAGAGGTACGACGCTATTATCAATCAAGTCGCCACTAATCAGTATCAAGTCGGGATGCTGCGCATTTATCATTTCCACATATTTTTTTAATGCGGCTTTCCCTGTACCATTTCCCAAGTGAACATCGCTGATTGCAACGATTTTAATTGCTTGGGGAGTATCTTCATATTGTTTATTGGTTAAAATGCTGACTACATTGGTTTCCGGATGATGATAGTTATACACTCCATATCCCAGCAGTCCCAACGTGAACACTAAAGACAGATAGAACCTATATTTGCAGACAACTTTGAATAATTTCAAGATATCAAACAAAAGTAGGAATAATGCCATGTATAAAGTAAATATCAGCCAACTTGTTCCAATGGTGTACATCGAATGGGAGATAAAGACAGGTATCTCAAGGTTACGAGCCAGCATCGTGCCGAAAAAGGATAAAGCACATATCCAGAATAAAACGGTCAGGAATATTTTTACTCCGAGAGATTTAACCTTCAGAGCTTGTTTTGCTCTGATAAATATGTAGGCATTACCTACCAGATAAAGAGTGATAATAATCAGTAAATATGTAAGCATAGTGTTTACTTAAAAATCAGAGGAATTATTGGGGCAAAGATAGGTTTTATTGTTGAGTAAAAAGAGTTAATAGTGCTGATATGACTCTAAAATAGCCAAATAAAGGAAAGGGAATGGTGTCTGTAACGGATTGATTGAATCTTAATTACGAAAAATTATAGGAAAATCTGTTTTTATTCTTATCTTTGTCCTCTGAAATGAAAAGACTAGCCTACATAACAGCACTCATCCTCTCTCTCCTGATTATCTATTCAGGAGGCGGAGTCTCTATTGTGCGTTATTGCTGCGCCCGTTGTGAAACGGTGCAGAGCTGTTGTGATACAGGCTGTCCGAAGTGTAAAAAGGCTCATACTTGTGATTCAAAAAAAGGTTGTAAAGATAAAGGTTGTACAGCTACTATCTATAAGCTCGATTTGATGAAACATGCTACTGAACTGACAACATCTGCTTTAGTAGTCGATCTTTTGTGTGAGCATTTTTGCTATCTGTTGACTCCGACCTATGCGGATAAACCGGTAGAATATGATAGTCTGACCTCTCCGCCACCTCTCTGTTCGAGGCAGAAGCTGGCGTTATATTCCACTTATATTATTTAGCCACTATTTCTTTCTTATTTATTCCTTTGCTTTCTATTGAATATGAAAGTAAAGCAAAACTGAATGCAACTAAGTTGCATGAGAAATGAATTAATTTTGTATCTCGAAAGTAACTTTAGAAAGAATGAAATATATGATAATAGGACTGTTCCTGTTATTTGCCGGTAATATATATGCGCAAGTACGGGGAACAGTGAAAGATAGTGCTGGGGAGGCTATTCCGGGTGCAAATGTGTTCTGGATGAATACAGGACAAGGAGTGACAACTAAGGAAGATGGTAGTTTTTCTATTGTAAAACCTTCCAAAAGCCACATGTTAATAATCAGTTTTATTGGTTTCCAGAATGATACCATTCATGTGAGCAGTAAAAATCAGCAGTTGGATATTGTGCTTCGTGATGGAGTGGAATTGAATGAGGTGAATATTGTCACTCGCAAATTAGGAACGATGAAATTACGCAGTAGCGTGATGAACGAAGATATGATAAGCAGTGCTGAACTGAGTAGAGCTGCTTGTTGTAATCTGGGTGAAAGTTTTGTGACCAATCCTTCGGTAGATGTGAGCTATTCTGATGCAGCAACAGGGGCCAAGCAGATTAAATTGTTGGGACTGTCCGGCACTTATGTGCAGATGTTGACGGAAAATATTCCGAATTATCGTGGAGCGGCTTCTCCTTATGGACTAGGGTATGTCCCGGGTCCGTGGATGCAGAGTATACAAGTTTCCAAAGGAACATCTTCAGTAAAAAATGGTTATGAAGCCATCACGGGACAGATTAACGTGGAATTTAAGAAGCCGCAGTTGCCGGAAGCCGACTGGGTATCTGCCAATCTTTTTGCAAGCACTACCAACCGGTATGAAGCCAATGCAGATGCTACATTGAAACTTTCCAAACGATGGAGCACTTCTCTGCTGGCGCATTATGAAAATGAGACTAAAGCACATGATGGTAATGATGACGGATTTGTGGATATTCCTCAAGTAGAGCAGTATAACGTGTGGAACCGATGGGCATATATGGGCGACCATTATGTTTTTCAGGCAGGTATCAAAGCTCTTTCCGAAACACGTACCAGCGGACAAGCCAATCATGGAGGGGCAATACACTCCGGTGATTTATATAAAGTGGGGATTGATACGGAACGTTATGAATTCTTCACCAAGAATGCGTACATATTTAATAAGGAGAAGAATACGAATCTGGCTTTGATTCTTTCCGCTACTTTGCACAATCAGGATGCTACGTATGGGCGCAAACTGTATAATGTGGATCAAACCAACGTTTATGCTTCGCTGATGTTTGAAACGGAATTTAATCCGCAGAACAGCTTTTCTGCAGGATTAAGCTTCAATTATGACGCTTACGACCAGCATTATCGTTTGGAGAATAATACGGATAATCCTCTCAAAGCTTTTGAAAAGGAAGCTGTTCCCGGTGCATACGTGCAATATACGTTGAACCTGAATGATAAATGGATGGTGATGGCGGGTTTGCGTGGAGACTACAGTAACGAACATGGTTTCTTTGTGACTCCGCGTGCACATCTTAAATACAATCCGAATGATTATGTGAACTTCCGTCTTTCTGCCGGAAAAGGGTATCGTACCAATCATGTGCTGGCAGAAAACAATTATCTGCTTTCCAGTAGTCGTAAGGTAGAAATAGCAAAGAATCTGGATATGGAAGAAGCATGGAATTACGGTGCCAGTGTATCTACTTATATTCCTATATTCGGCAAGACGCTGAATGTAAATGCGGAATACTATTACACGGATTTCTTGAAACAAGTAATCGTGGATATGGATAGCAACCCTCATGAAGTGGCTTTTTATAATTTGGATGGACGTTCTTACTCGCATGTATTTCAGGTGGAAGCAAGTTATCCTTTCTTTAAAGGATTTACCTTGACAGGAGCTTACCGACTCACGGATGCAAAAACGACTTACAAGGGAGTGCGAATGGAGAAACCTCTAACCAGCAAATACAAAGGCTTGCTCACTGCTTCCTACCAGACTCCGCTGGGAATTTGGCAGTTTGATGCAACACTGCAACTGAATGGTGGAGGTAGGATGCCTACTCCTTATGAATTGGGAGATGGACAGTTGTCTTGGGAACGCCGTTATGGTAGTTTTGAGCAGTTGAGCTTACAGGTGACACGTTACTTCCGCCGCTGGTCTATCTATGTAGGAGGCGAGAACCTGACCAATTTCAAACAAAAGAATCCGATTATCGATGCGGCAAATCCTTGGGGAAGCAACTTTGATTCCACGATGATATGGGGACCGGTACACGGGGCAAAAGGATATATCGGAATACGTTTTAATTTAGCTAGGAATAGTGAGTAAAAACAGGAGAATAGTGAGTAGCGAAACGATCGCATAGAAAATAAAGAATACTAATTTTAAACTGATAGGAAAAATGAAAACAAAAAGATGGATGGCCACTTGCGTGGTGGCTCTTTTGAGTGTAGCAGCTGTATTGGCAAAAGATATTCGTGTAGTCGTATTTAAAGTGTCCCAGATGCATTGTGAGAAATGCGAAAAGAAAGTAAAAGACAATATGCGTTTTGAAAAAGGATTGAAGGATATTGCGACCGAAGTAAAAACTAAATTGGTGACTATCACGTATGATGCTGAAAAAACGAATGTAAAGAACTTGCAAGCAGGATTTAACAAGTTTAATTATGAAGCTGAATTTGTAAAAGAAACAAAGAAAGACGATCAGAAGACTGATAAGAAGTAATTGAACAAATACCTGTATTAGCTTGTTTCTATAAACAAACAATGGTTCTTCCCCGACTTCTTTCCGGGAGGAAGGGAAGACCATAAATAATAATTATATGGGTAACACAATAAAAAAAGGCATTTCCTGTGCTTAATATGCATTGTGCAGGATGTGCCAATAATGTAGAAAAAACAGTGAAAAAATTGCCGGGAGTCATTGAGGCTTCCGTTAATTTTGCTACCAATACATTGACCGTTTCTTATGAGAAAGACCAGCTGACTCCCGGAGAAATCCGTGCGGCTGTGCTTGCGGCAGGTTATGATCTGATTGTGGAAGAAGCCCACAAAGAGGAACGCCGGGAAGAGGAGCAGCAGATGCGTTACACTCGTTTGAAGTGGAAAGTGATTGGGGCTTGGATTTTGGTAGTACCGTTGTTGGTATTTTCCATGATACTGATGCATGTACCATACTCTAATGAGATTCAAATGCTACTTGCTATCCCTGTCATGGTCTTTTTTGGAGGTGGTTTCTTTACCGGGGCTTGGAAACAGGCTAAACTGGGACGGAGCAATATGGATACACTGGTTGCACTTAGTACTTCCATTGCTTTTCTGTTCAGTCTGTTCAATACTTTTTTCCCCGAATTTTGGTATGCTCGCGGATTGGAACCGCACGTCTATTATGAGGCTTCTGCAGTGATTATCGCTTTCGTTCTTACCGGAAAATTGATGGAGGAGCGTGCTAAAGGCAATACCTCGACTGCTATTCGCAAGTTGATGGGAATGCAGCCTAAAGTTGCCCGGGTTCTGCGCAATGGAGTGGAAGAGGAGATTTTGATCGAGAACCTCCAGATAGGTGATATGGTTGTTGTACGTCCGGGAGAACAGATACCTGTGGACGGTCAACTCTCCGAAGGCGATTCGTATGTTGACGAAAGCATGATTAGTGGTGAACCGGTTCCGGTAGAAAAGAAGAAAGGCGATAAAGTCTTGGCAGGAACGATCAACCAGCGTGGCTCATTTATCATACACGCCACACAGGTAGGTAGTGAAACGGTGCTTGCCCGCATCATTTCCATGGTGCAGGAAGCACAGGGTAGCAAAGCTCCCGTGCAACGTATCGTCGACCGTATTACTGGAATTTTCGTACCTGTCGTATTGGGTATTGCCATCCTGACATTTGTTTTATGGATTGCCATCGGTGGTAGTGAATATATCTCTTATGGTATTCTGTCGGCTGTTTCTGTTCTTGTCATTGCTTGTCCGTGTGCTTTGGGACTTGCTACGCCTACTGCATTGATGGTGGGAATAGGTAAAGCTGCCAGCCAGCATATTCTGATTAAAGATGCAGTAGCTTTGGAACAAATGCGTAAAGTGGATGTCGTTGTACTGGATAAAACCGGGACATTGACTGAAGGACACCCTACTGCTACCGGATGGTTATGGGCACAATCGCAGGAACCTCATTTCAAAGATGTGCTTTTAGCCGCAGAAATGAAATCGGAGCATCCGCTTGCCGGTGCTATCGTTTCTGCACTTCAGGATGAAGAGAAAATAAAACCTGCTACGTTGGATAGTTTCGAAAGTATTACGGGAAAAGGAATCAAAGTCTCTTATGAAGGACATACCTACTGGGTAGGTAGTCATAAACTCCTAAAAGATTTCAGTGCGACAGTAAATGATGTGATGGCTGAAATGCTGGTTCGCTATGAATCGGATGGCAATGGCATTATCTACTTTGGACGCGAAAACGAGTTATTGGCTATCATTGCTGTTTCTGACCCGATAAAGGCTACTTCTGCCGAAGCGGTAAAAGAACTGAAACGTCAAGGTATTGACATCTGTATGTTGACGGGTGACGGGCAGCGGACGGCATTAGCTGTTTCTTCCCGTTTAGGAATTGAACGTTTTGTTGCTGACGCTCTGCCGGACGATAAGGCCGAATTTGTGCGTGAGCTTCAAATGCAGGGAAAGAAAGTCGCTATGGTAGGAGATGGTATCAATGATTCGCAGGCTCTGGCACTGGCTGACGTGAGCATTGCCATGGGGAAAGGAACTGATATTGCTATGGACGTAGCTATGGTAACCTTGATGACATCGGATTTATTGCTGCTTCCTAAAGCTTTTCAGCTGTCAAAGCAGACGGTCAAACTGATTCATCAGAATCTTTTCTGGGCGTTTATTTATAATCTGATCGGGATTCCTATTGCTGCCGGTATCTTATTTCCATTGAATGAGTTGTTATTGAATCCGATGTTGGCAAGTGCTGCAATGGCCTTCTCCAGTGTGAGTGTAGTGCTCAATTCATTGAGCTTGGGAAGAAAATGAGTAAGCGACTGTAAAAAGAAAACAAACTGTAAGTAAATAATAAACGGTGAATACTTTGCGGATCATGCGCAATTTGTTCACCGTTCGTTTTTTTGTAATTCGTTGTTTATAATTTTATCCTCTATCGCTCTTCATAAGAATTATCTGTTTCTGAATTCCAATGGCGTCATTCCTACGTACCGCCTAAAATACTTACCAAAGAATGAGGCGCTGGGGAAGTTTAAAGAATAAGCTATTTCTTGGATAGTCATATTAGTGCCTTTCAGTTTCGCTTTGGCATCCATGATTACAATGTAAGCAATAGTATCTAATACACTTTTACCTGTCACTTGTCTCACGGTTGTGCTTAGATGCTGAAGCGAGATTCCCAGTTTGTCTGCGTAGAATTGTGCACGACGTTCATTCTTATAATT
Organism: Bacteroides sp. BFG-637; assembly: GCF_024793605.1. Taxonomy (NCBI): domain Bacteria; kingdom Pseudomonadati; phylum Bacteroidota; class Bacteroidia; order Bacteroidales; family Bacteroidaceae; genus Bacteroides; species Bacteroides sp. BFG-637. The sequence continues at coordinate 4,561,299 of NZ_JANUPD010000002.1, forward strand.
CTCGGTGATGGCTTGAATCAATTCCCGGCAGATTTCCTTTTTGCGATTCGAACTGCTGTTCTCACCCGGAAATTTATGATATATCAGTCGTATGCTTGTCAGGATAGTCTGAAGGGATAACTCAACCAATTCGGAATCCATTTCGAAGTTCTCATTGCAACTGGCCCGTGATAATAGAGCAAAATAGTCTTTCAGATAACTGGCTACTTCTTCATTAAGAGGAACCACCGGCTGTTCTATCAGTTTGGGATATGCATTACCAATATTCTTCATCAGATTGATTCGTCCGGCACAAAAGGCGGAGAAACCGGCAAAGCAAAGGCATACTTTTTCTGTTCTCTCCCGGAACTGGATGATTGTTCCCGGTAACAATGTTATCAGGTCATTAGGACGAATTTCATAATCAAGCAGATTGATGGAGGCTTTCATCGAACCTTCGGTACAGATGGCAACAATACATGCCTGCAACCGGCACGATTGCTTATAAATATTGAGAATGTCTTCCGTAACATTCGTCCATGCTAATACTTCGGTAGGCAAGTCTACCTGTGGAAAGTCCATTTTCATAGTTGTGTTTGTTATATTAGGCCAACAAATGTACACATTTTCTTTTTATTTCTTACCTTTGTTTTCATGAAAACAGTTTTTATTGATTGGAATTTTATCCCATATGCCGAAGCATGGCAACGGCAGACAGAATGGTTTGATGAGATTGTCCGGGCAAAAGTTCAGGGCGGGAGTTATGAAAATCGTGTCGTAATGTGCGAGCATCCCCATGTTTATACATTAGGGCGTAGCGGGAAAGAAAATAATATGCTGTTGAGTGGTGAACAGCTGAAAGCTATTGACGCTACTCTTTATCATATTGATCGGGGAGGGGATATTACCTATCATGGCCCCGGACAACTGGTATGCTATCCGATACTGAATCTTGAAGAATTTCAGTTAGGATTGAAAGAATACGTCCATCTGTTGGAAGAAGCGGTGATTCGTGTATGTGCTTCTTATGGCATTGAAGCCGGCCGTTTAGAGAAAGCAACAGGAGTGTGGCTGGAGGGTGATACGCCCCGTGCACGTAAGATTTGTGCTATCGGAGTGAGGAGCAGTCACTTTGTCACTATGCACGGACTGGCTTTGAATGTGAATACGGATTTGCGTTATTTCAGCTATATTCACCCTTGTGGGTTTATAGATAAAGGCGTCACTTCTCTTCGTCAGGAATTAAAGCACGATGTGCCGATGGACGAAGTGAAGCAACGCCTCGAAGATGAGCTTAGAAAACTATTCCAACTCCCAGCTGCCAAGTGCGGTGCATAAAGCAATCCTTGTCAGCCAAGGCATAAGAGAAGTCTGCACGTATCGGCCAGAAGTTGATTCCGCAGCCTAAAGTGCCGTAGTTACCTATTCCTTTGTCTTTGTCTCCAAAATGGTATCCTGCACGGATAACACCATATTTCAGGAAATTATATTCGGCTCCTATACCGGCCTGTAAATGACGGATTTCAGAAGGAAGCAGGTAATTAAAGTCGAGCGCAACCTGCAAACGATTTTCTATACTGAATGGCAGGTCGATCGTACCTCCTAAGCCTAATCTGGCAGGTAACTTCTGTCCATCCAGTTTTTTGCCTAAGTTGGCAGCTTGGAAACCAATGCTCCAGGAAGCCATTTCGTCCAACAGAGCCATGCTGCGATAGTAAGTCGCACCGAAGTCCAGGCAAACACTATTCTTGGTGTCTGCACCTTCTGCGGCTTTGGCTTGCAGGTATCTGAACGTTAATGACATAGATAGATTCTTGGCTACATTTCTGAAATAGGCAGCTTCCAGATCCCATATATGCGGACGGTAATCAAATACTTTGGGATCTTTGAAATGCCGGAAACCTATAGCAAATCCATGTATGCCTTCCCTGCCGATCCGATAGAAAAGGGAGGCACTATGTAGCGCATAGTCTTTGTTGATATTGGCGTATGAATAACTCGCCCCCATCACTTCCTGTGAGAAGGCGATGGTAGAAGCATTATGAAAGATAGCTGTACTACCGTTATCGGTGGTAGCTAATCCTGTACCTGCCATACCTGCCGATTGGGCGTCCGGAGTAAGTTCCAGAAAGTAGGCGTTTGCCATTTCTTGTGCTCCCAGCAAAGTGGGGAATAAGCACGAGACGAGAAGGAAATGTTTTACTCGTTTCATAATCAGTTATTTTTAGAGTGAGACATCCGGACAACACGTATGCCTGTCCATGATTTATTGTTGTTTAGCATGTGATTGAGAGGTTCATCGCTGACAACAACTTTTCCCAATGTAGAAGAAGCGTGTAGCAGATGTAGTTTTCCATGTCTATATGCTGCTATTCCCACATGAGCTATATCCAATCCGGACATTTTCGTTGTAATAGCAATAATATCTCCATTCATAATCCAAGGCAATCCGGCTTCCGGCAATTCGTTTTTCGGCAGCCAATGTACCACTTTTCCGGAAATAGCTTTTTCATGTTCGGCCATTTGTAGTACATTTTCCGGCGAATCAGCCATTTTTTTGTATTGCCAGGGGTGAGCGGACATATATGAAAGAGCTAATTTATTTGTATGTAGACTGTTCTTGGCAGTAATATCTGTGAGGAATCCGTGGCGAACGCCGTTTTCAATCCATTCAGAAGTGTAATGCAACCGGGAAGGATATCCGTTGATGATGCCATCCCGATAGCGTATTTTCTGCAGATTGTCAGCAAAGGAAGAGCCGAGTGCCTGTGCAAGTGTATATTCTACAAAAGTGAGGCAATCTACCGCATCAGTCCGAATCACTAGCGTTTCTTTTTCGTCTTGGTCTAATGTGTTGGCCACATATTTGGTTCCCAGGTAAGATTTCCCGATCCGTAACATAGGTTCCGAATCTTCCGGGAATACAACACCGTCGCACAACCATTTCTCTAATTCTTGTGTCCATTGTTGCTTATATTTAAAACTGTCCTGAAATCCCCAGCCATGTCCTCCGGTAGGATAGATGTGGAGAGTGGCCGGAACTTTGTTTTTTTGTAAAGCAAGGTAATAGTTTACTCCATGGTAAGGCGGTACGGAAGGATCGTCGGAGGTAAGAGCTATAAATGCTTGAGGAGTATCGGGAGTTACTTGCAGTTCGGCCGAGAATTTCTGTATCTGTTCCATCGTGGGATTCTTTCCGAGCAATGCCTCTCTTGTATTTCCCCGGGTGACTTGCATCATCGTGACCACCGGATAAAGTAATATCTGAAAATCCGGACGTGTTTCCGAATTATAATGAGTGGCGATTGTAGAAGCTAAATGTCCCCCTGCAGAGGCTCCCATTATTCCTACCTTATGAGGATTGACATTCCATTCCTTGGCATGTTGCCGTACCATGCGAATTGCTTGTTCAGCATCTGATATGGGGACTTCGCTATGTCCGTTCGGCATCCGGTATTTTAATACAATATAGGTGATACCTTGTCCGCAAAACCAAGGGGCCATATCATACCCTTCTCCATCCATACCGAGTCCACGATAACCGCCTCCGGGACACATGATAATGGCCATCCCATTTGGTTTTTCCGGATGGTAGACCGTCATAGTGGGGTATGTGACATTTGTGACAAAATGAGGACGTACTTCCTGCTCTTCTCCGGTTAACCCACTGGAGTTGGGAGCACCGTCGGGCCACAAAGGTAGCTCGACGGGCTGTTGTGCAAATGTTATTGCAGTTATAAGCGATACTATGATGGATAAGAGTCTCCTCATAATTAATTATTTAACTTTCATTGAAGCCTTTATAAAGTAAAGAATCAATAATGCATATGCTCCTAATGCCAACACTTCAGACCAAGTATTGTTCAACCATGCTTCATTGACCAGATTGATTCCGCCAAAGCGCATTGCAGCACTGATTACTCCCATCAATGCACCTCCGGCAATGAAACCGGATGCCAACAAGGTTCCTTTTTCCCCTCTTTCCGTATTCAGGCTTGCATCTTTGCTACGGGTTGTCACAAACCAATTAACAGCTCCACCCACTACCAACGGTACGTTCAGTTCCAATGGAATAAACATACCCAGTGCGAAAGCTAATGCAGGAATTTTACAAAGAGTCAGAATAATCGCTAAGACAGCACCGATGCCGTATAGCAACCAGGGTGCGCCTACACCACTCATCAACGGTTCGATAACGGCTGCCATTGCATTGGCTTGTGGAGCAGCCAGTGCACCACTTGTAAATCCGTATGTCTTATTCAAGATAATCATTACACCACCCACTGTTGCAGCTGATACGATCGTTCCCAGAAACTTCCATGTTTCCTGTTTGGCGGGTGTACTTCCGAGCCAGTACCCAATCTTCAAGTCGGTGATGAAACCTCCTGCCATTGACAGTGCAGTACATACCACACCACCCATCACCAATGCGGCAACCATACCCGAAGGACCTTTCAGACCGACAGCTACCATTACTACGGAGGCCAAAATCAGTGTCATCAACGTCATTCCCGAAACCGGGTTAGTACCTACAATGGCAATGGCATTAGCGGCTACTGTAGTAAACAGGAAAGAGATGCCTGCAACTAAAACGATAGCTACCAACGTATGCAACAGATTTCCTTGCATAACGTCGAGGTAGAAGAATAATACGATTAGTATCAATGTGATGATCGAACCGATAGCGATAATCTTCATTGAAAGATCCCGCTGCGTGCGGATAATGCTTTTCTCTACATTTCCTTTGCCACCCATCTCTTTAGCAGCCAGTCCGACAGCACTTTTGATGATACTCCAGGAACGGATAATACCAATCACACCTGCCATAGCGATACCACCGATACCGATGCTCTTGGCATAATATTTGAATATCTCTTCCGGACTCATCATTCCTACGGTAGATGTAATTTCCGGGTTCCAGGCATTCAATACACTGTCTCCCCAGATAGCAGACATTCCCGGAATGATAATCCACCATACAGCCAATGAACCGGCACAAATGATGGAAGCATATTTCAGTCCGACGATATATCCCAAACCGAGTACAGCAGCACCGGTATTTACTTTGAATACTAACTTCGCTTTTTCTGCGAGCATTTCTCCGGCACTGCAAACACGGGTGGTAAAGTTCTCGTTCCACCATCCGAAGGTAGCTACGATGAAGTCATATAGTCCACCGATCATACCTGCCATCAACAATGGTTTAGCCTGACTGCCCCCTTTTTCTCCGGAGATCAGCACTTGTGTAGTGGCTGTTGCTTCCGGAAAAGGATATTTTCCATGCATATCACTAACAAAGTATTTTCGGAAAGGAATCAGGAACAAGATACCCAATACGCCACCCAGTAAGGAGCTGATGAATACCTGCATGAAAGTAACCGTCATTTCTGGATATTTGGCTTGAAGAATATAAAGAGCGGGGAGGGTAAAGATCGCTCCGGCAACAATGACACCGGAGCAAGCTCCGATAGACTGGATAATTACATTTTCTCCCAGCGCATTTTTTCTTTTTGCGGCTCCGGAAACTCCTACGGCAATGATGGCAATCGGAATAGCGGCTTCAAATACTTGTCCGACCTTCAACCCCAGATAGGCAGCGGCGGCTGAAAAAGGATTGCCATGGCAATGCCCCATGCAACTGACCAGATATTAACTTCCGGATAATTTTTTGAGGGACCCATCAACGGGTTGTACACTTCCCCGGGTTTCAACTCTCTGAACGCATTCTCGGGTAACCCGGTGAATTTGTCTTCTTCTTGTTTCATAGTTTTTATAATTTGCTAATGTGTCAATTTACATTTCCGTCCTCAAAGTAAACAAAAAAAAGGAGAACCGAAAGATTCTCCTTTATGTAATAGTCTATTTTTTCCTACTTTGCATCTTTTGCTGTCATATCGCCCTCGATATACAATCTTACCATCTCTGTTTTGGCATTGGTACGCAAGGTGATTGATTTTTTGAAATGTCCCGGATATTTGCCTGTTCCGTTATAAGTCACCTTGATTGTTCCCTTTTTGCCCGGCATGATGGGCTCTTTTGTATATTCAGGTACTGTACATCCGCATGAGGCTACAGCTTGATGGATTACCAAAGGAGCATCACCGATGTTAGTAAAGGTAAATGTGCAACTGACAACCGGACTGTTTTCAGAAAACTTACCGAAATCGTGAGTTGTTTTGTCAAACTTGATATCTGCATTTGTTTGCGCAAATGCAAAGCTTACACCCATTACTAACAGGGTCATTAAAAAAAGTATCTTTTTCATTTTTCCTTCTCTTTTTGATTACGAATGCCAAAGATAATGCTTTTTCCCCTAAAATATACTTTATAGAGTGCGAAATAGTATTAAACGGTTCTCTTTTGCTATTTTGAGAGTTGGAATCCCAGCATCATTCCGTCGTAATTTTCAGCGAGTGAACTAACTGTTTTCAGTGCGGTACTGTTGCTTTTGCTGCCGATGAAAGTCATCAGCTTCAGTAGCTTGTCCGAGTTGAACAGTAATTCCAGTGAACTGGAGCTGCAATTCACTTTTGCATGCAGATTCAGCAGTTTCAGATATTTCAGGTCTACTTGTTTGGTTGAAGCATTGTAAGAATAAGTTCCTTTCAATGTTTTCTTACCCACTGTGCTGGTGAAAGTGCTGTCGGCATTGAAGGTGAAGCTCATCTGACCGTCTTTAATACCTATTTTGCTTAATTGCTCATTCAGTTTGCTTTCAGCCATAGTAGCTGCGGCTGCTCCTCCTGCTTTCATCAGCAAGTTGTCCGATTCGAATTCTACAGCCGAACCTTTGTAGTTCCATGTTCCGGTCATATCGATAGACTCGGTATTTCCAGTTATGGCATTCACTACCTTTGAGATGTTGTCCTTATTCAATAAGTCTGACCATGATTGTGCTTGGCTGTTAGTCGCCATTAGCATAAATACTGCCATTAAGGCAATCGATAAAAAACTCTTTTTCATTTTCATTCTTTTTTTTCATTTAGTGTTGAGATTCTTGTTTATGTTTTCGATGTAGTTGAGTATGTCTGTACGCCCCAAACGGTCTTCCGAGGAAGAAATGAAGTGAGGAGGGAGTTCTTCCCATTGCTTACTCAACTCACGTAAGTAGGCATTGATATTCATTTTTAAGCGTCCACCTTTGAGTTTGTCGGCTTTGGTGAAGATGATGGAGAAAGGGATACCGTTCTCGCCCAGCCATTCCATAAATTCCAGGTCTATTTTTTGAGGTTCCAGCCGACTGTCTATCAGGACGAAAAGATTGGTCATTTGCTCCCGTTCCAGGATATAATCTTCGATTATGGTACGTATCTGGTCTTTTCCTTTTTGTCCGCGTCGGGCATAGCCATATCCAGGAAGGTCAACGAGGTACCAGTTCTTATTGATAAAGAAGTGGTTGATTAACATTGTTTTTCCCGGAGTGGCGGAAGTCATAGCCAGTCCTTTACGGTTAGTCAGCATATTGATAAGACTTGATTTTCCCACATTTGAACGGCCTATAAAGGCATATTCCGGGAAAATTCCGGCCGGGCATTTCTTCACGTCCGTATTGCTAATCACAAATTCAGCACTTGTTATTTCCATCTTCTTGTCATTTATTTCTTTGTAGCTCCTTTTTAGACATAAACATTAAGCCCGCAAAGGTAAGCGTTCCATTTAACATTAGCAATTCATAACCAAATTTATATCCGGTTTCTTTTCCAATCCACCAGTCGGCAAGATAACAGAGTAGTGGTGAAAGGATGGCTATCAGAGGGACCCATCGGTCATTTGTTTGTCTTCGGGTAAAGAGTCCGAAGGCAAACATTCCGAGTAGGGGACCGTACGTGTAGGAGGCGATGATATATATAGCGTCAATTACACTTTTGTTATTGAGCATTTCTACCAGGCAAATGAAGAATGCCAATAAGATTGATAGCAGTAAATGTACCTTATCCCTTTTGCGACGTGCCACTTCTTCTGTGTCTTTTTCCGTATTCAGCAGGTCTACACATACGCTGGTTGTCATTGCTGTCAGAGCGGAGTCCGAGTTACTGAAAGCTGCTGCGATAATACCGATTGTGAAGAGTATTAATACGGGTTGACCCAGATAACCTTGTGCTGCAAACATGGGTAGTATATCATCATTCATTGCCGGTAGCTCGAGCTGCATTTGTCCTGCTAGTGCTATCAATAGAATTCCCAGACATAGAAAAAGGAAATTTAGTGGGATGAATGAGAAGCCGTAGCAATACATGTTTTTTTGTGCTTCCCGAAGGTTCCGGCATGAAAGATTTTTTTGCATCATATCCTGATCCAGTCCGGTCATCACGATAACGATGAAGATACCGCTGAAAAACTGTTTGAAGAAGTTTTGCCGCGATACCCAGTCGTCAAATACAAAAATACGGCTATGTTCACTACTTTGGATTGTTTGGACAATACTGTTAAAGTCAAGGTCTAATCTTTGGATCGTAAAATAGATGATAAAGATCAGGGCGGCAATCAGGCAACATGTTTGTAAGGTATCTGTCCACACGATGGTCTTTATTCCGCTTTTATGAGTATATATCCAAACCAGTGTAACAGAGCCGACAGCAATCAGCCAAAAAGGGACATGCATTTCTTGAAATACATAAGTATGTAGAATGAGGCAGACCAGATAAAGTTTGGCTGCGGTTCCCAGCATGCGCGATAATAGAAAGAAAAAAGAGCTTGTGCGATAAGCACGCAATCCGATACGGTTGCCGATATACCCGTAGATGCTTGTCAGATTTAGTTTATAATATAAAGGGAGTAAGACGTGAGCCACAACCATGTACCCGAAAAAAAATCCGAGTACCGTTTGCATGTAAGTCATATCCATTCCGCGCACCATTCCCGGTACAGAGACAAAAGTGACTCCGGAGATAGAGGCGCCAATCATTCCGAAAGAGACTATATACCAAGGTGACTGGTTCTCTCCCTTGAAGAACGCTGCATTCGATCCGCCCCTGCGTCCGGTGATACGGGCTATTAGTAGTAATGCCGCAAAGTAGCAAATAATAGTGACAAGTATCATCATAACAGATGCAAAGGTAGTAATTTTTGTAGGTATTAAAAACAATAATCTGTATCTTTGCAAGGTTTTATCGATAGAACAGCAATTATTATCTATGAATCAACAATATCCTTCTATACTGCTTGAAAAGGCAGTCGGCGAATTTTCCAAACTTCCGGGTATCGGGCGTAAGACAGCCATGAGGCTTGTCCTGCATCTGCTCCGTCAGGATACGGCTACTGTGGAAGCTTTCGGGAATTCTATCATTACTTTGAAACGTGAGGTGAAGTATTGCAAAGTATGTCATAATATATCCGATACTGAAACTTGCCAGATTTGTGCCAATCCGCAACGGGATGCTTCCACTGTCTGTGTGGTGGAAAATATTCGTGATGTAATGGCAGTGGAAGCAACACAGCAGTATCGCGGACTTTATCATGTCTTGGGAGGAGTTATCTCTCCAATGGATGGAGTCGGACCGAGTGATCTTCAGATTGAAAGTCTGGTGCAGCGGGTAACTGAAGGTGGAATCAAAGAGGTCATTCTGGCTTTAAGTACCACGATGGAGGGTGATACTACCAACTTCTACATCTATCGCAAGTTGGATAAGCTGGGCGTGAAACTAAGTGTAATTGCCCGTGGTATATCTGTTGGCGATGAACTTGAATATGCCGATGAAGTAACTCTGGGACGCAGCATTGTGAACCGGACACTTTTTACCGGAACAGTATAATCATTATTAATTATTTAAGAACGAACATGGAAGAACAGATAAAACGAGCTGTTAGAAATTTGAATATTAGTTATGTTTTCTTTTGGGTGCTCCCGGCTTTTTTGCTTGGAGCAGGAGAGTTTGAACTCTTTCCCGTAGGAGGTTTGGCAGATAATGCACAAGCTATCTACTATTTTGAGACAATCGGCATTTTGCTCACAGCTTTGTGTGTGCCTCTTTCTCTCAAATTGTTTAGCTTGGTGCTTAAAAAGAAGATAGATTATATGACTATCACGCTTGCTTTGAAGCGATATGTGCAATGGAATATTGTTCGTTTGGGAGTGCTTGAAGTAGCTATTGTAGTGAATCTTTTGTGTTACTATCTGACATTAAGCAGTACGGGCAATCTCTGTATGCTGATTGGTTTGACGGCATCACTTTTTTGTCTTCCCAGTGAGAAAAGATTACGTAACGAGCTTCACATAGCAAAAGACGAAAAACGATGAGACACTCTTTCTTAATGAATGAACGTATTTATCTTCGTGCAGTGGAACCGGAAGATATGGATATTATGTACGAGATGGAAAATGACCCTTCCATGTGGGACATTAGCAATTTTACGGTTCCTTATTCCCGTTATGTGCTTCGTCAATACATCGAAGGCTCACAGTGCGATGTGTTTGCCGATAAGCAATTGCGGCTGATGATTGTACGCAAATCTGACCAGTGCATACTCGGTACAATTGATATTACAGACTTTGTACCTCTTCATTCGCGGGGAGAAGTGGGGATTGCCGTCCATAAGGATTATCGGCAACAAGGTTATGCTACTGACGCATTGAAATTACTTTGTGAATACGCTTTTGATTTTCTGTCTTTAAGTCAGCTCTATGCACATGTCATGACGGATAATGAAGTATGTGTAAAACTGTTCACCTCTTGTGGTTTCGTTCAATGCGGAATCTTAAAAAACTGGTTGCAGGTGGAGGGCTGTTACAAAGACGCATTGCTTCTCCAATGTTTGAATCCTAAGAAATGAGATACTAATTGAGAGTGGGCACTTGTGGGAAACGTGACCACGTTTCATACTTGCTGCCCAATTTCTCTAAAGCTTTCCGCCACATATCTTTAATATTGTTTTTCATCAGATATGATTTTTCTTCCTCGGACACCAGCCAAGTGTTTTCTCTGATTTCGTTACTCAATTGTTCGCTATCCCAGCCGGAATATCCCAAGAAGAAACGAATGCATTCACTGATTTTATTCCCTTGTAATATATATTTCTTTATTTCATCAAAATCTCCATTCAGATAAAGCCCTTTACTGATAGAAATGGATCCTGGTATATCAGATAATGTGTGGAGATAAAATAAGGTGTCAGTGGCAATAGGTCCACCTTTGTATAGAGGAATCTCATCCAAATATTTAAATTCCATGATGATATCATTAAGGAATAATGGCAGTTGTTTGTTGATCACCAATCCCATACTTCCTTCATCCGTATGATCGACCAGTAAAATTACGGATCTGCCAAACGTTGCGTCACGCAGAAAAGGTTCCGATATTAAAATCTTTCCTCTCGATGGCAACACATTATTCGATTGAATCTTAAATATGTCAGAGTCGATATTCATGCCACTAATGTAAGAAAAAAAACGGAATAACAATCGTTCTTTCCGTTTTTTTTCATTTTAAGAATGGCTTTTATGAATATCTCATATCAAATAATCAGGCTATCGGATGATTTTCAGCAAATAGTTTCATTCTTTCATCCAGTTGAGCATATTGGTGTTCTTTAATAAAAGAGGTACACGCGCGTAATCCTTCCTGATGGCTTCCTGTAGTTACTAATGAGATAGCGCTTACTCCGTAGTACATCAATTCTTTCGCCAGTTCGCCACTGGTCATTCCCGGATATCCGATGGTGAAATAAAATCCGTCTGCAATCGGGTCGCCCAGATCGTTGTCATATACCAGATGAAAACCGTGACGGAGGAAGATTTCTTTTAATTTCTGTGCTCTTTCACCATATATCTTCACTTCGTTGAGGAAATTATATTGTCCTTCATTGGCGGCTTTCAGCATGGCGGCCATGGCGAACTGTGCAGAATGGCTGGTTCCTGAAGAAAGCGCATAAAGCACACGGTGAATGAAAACCGTTCCGAAAGTTCCGCCACCATATCGTTGGGTCAGTCCCGGATAGCTTCGGTGGTATAGTTTATCAGAGATGCAGCTTACACCGATACGTTGCCCGGCGTAGCTGAATGCTTTCGAACCGGAAATCAGCAATACGTAATTGTCCGTATAATGGGCAACCGATGGCTGGAAAGGAGGTTGATACGGCTTGCTTAAATCTTGGCGGAAGTCCATGGCAAAATAAGCCAAATCCTCCAGAACAATCACATCATACTGTGTTGCCAATTCACCGATAATCCTCAATTCTTCTTCTTTCAGGCAAATCCAGCTGGGATTATTGGGATTTGAATAAATGATGGCTGATATATTTCCTTTTTTCAGATAGCTTTCCAGTTTCTCTTTCAGTTTTTCTCCACGGTAGTCATACACATCAAATGTTTCAAACTTTTGTCCCATTACAACCAACTGCTGTTTCTGTACCGGAAACCCCGGATCGATAAACAAAATCGTATCTTTCTTTTCGTCACATTGGCTGCAAGTAAGAAATGAAGCGAATGTACCTTGCATGGAACCGGTGACAGGCACACAACCTTCCGGACTTAAATCAACATTGATGAATGCTTTGATAAAGTTGGATGCCTCTTTTTTAGTTCCGGCAATCCGTTGATATCGGGATATAGGCTGGCAATGCCATTTTGTAACGCTTCAATTTCCGCTTTCACGCCTACTGCGGAAGGGGGAAGTCCCGGAACACCCATTTCCATTTTAATAAATTCAACTCCCGATGCTGTTTCTGCTTTTGAAGCAATAGCTTTCACTTCACGAATGGTAGCTTTGGAAAAATCGACAATTTGAAACTCATTGATGGTTTCATCAATCAGATGTCGCTCAATTGGTGTATTTTTCATTCTATTTTCTATTTTATTAGTAGCTGCAAATGTACACGATAATTCTTAATAAACCCACTTTTTCAGAAAAAAGATACTGAAGCTATTGCAGGTTTCAAAAAAATATCTACCTTTGCATCCGCAATCGAGAGAGATGCTAAAGTGAATATTTTGGTGCGTTAGTTCAGTTGGTTAGAATACATGCCTGTCACGCATGGGGTCACGGGTTCGAGTCCCGTACGCACCGCATTAGGAAATAAAAGAATCCTCTGATTTACTAGAAATCAGAGGATTCTTTATTTTGAAGATAGCGAATATCGCTATCCCTTTTTTCCATCATATCCCCATTTCACATAGATGGCTCCCCATGCAAATCCTGCTCCAAATGCTGTAAGAATTAGATTATCTCCTTTTTTGAGTTTATCTTCGAAATCCCAGAGGCAGAGTGGGAGAGTACCGGCGCTAGTGTTACCATATTGTTCAATGTTGACCATGACCTTTTCGACAGGAACTTCCAAACGTTGTGTTACGGCAGCGATAATACGTTGATTAGCCTGATGGGGAATTACCCAGTCGATGTTGTCTTTGCTAAGATGGTTTCTTGCAATGATAGATTCACAGGCATCAGCCATGTTGGATACTGCATATTTGAATACAGTACGCCCTTCCTGATAGATATAATGCATTTGATTATCCAATGTATAATAAGAAGGAGTACATACAGAGCCACCCGCTTTAATGTGCAAAAAAGGCAATCCCTTACCATCTGTTCTTAACACAGCATCCATAATACCTAAATCTTCAGTGGTAGGTTCAAGCATGACAGCTGCTCCGCCATCACCGAAAATCGGACAAGTTGCACGGTCGGTATAGTTTATTATTGACGACATTTTTTCAGCGCCTACAACTACCACTTTCTTATAATTTCCGGAACGGATAAAATTAGCTCCAGTCTCCAGTGCATATAAGAAACCGCTGCAAACAGCTTGCATGTCAAAAGCAAAAGCTCTTTTCAGCTCCAGTCTTTCACATAAAATAGAAGCCGTGGAAGGAAAACGATAGTCAGGGGTTGTTGTAGCTACAATTATCAGATCAATATCATCCGGATTTGTTTGGGTGCGTTCTATTAACTGTTTGACAGCTTTACGAGCTATGTAAGAAGTTCCCAGTCCTTCCTCTTTCAAAATATGTCTTTCCTTAATGCCGATACGCCCCATAATCCATTCGTCGGTAGTATCTACCATTTTGGAAATCTCATCGTTGGTCAAGATGTAATCGGGTACATATCCTCCGACTCCTGTAATTACTGCGTTTATTTTTTCCATTCGTTTTATCTAGTTTTGGTAATTTGAATAAGGAGGTTCATTCGAAAATCAGAAATGCGGGCGCAAATATATGGAAAAGAGACTGAATTCCAATAGTAGTTTGTGAAACTGTAGCCTTTTTAATTAATAAAAAGGAATATTTGACCAAATTTCGTTTTATTTTTAGCAGGCGATTTTTGTTAAAAGTAATGTGCAGTAATAGTCAGTTATTCATCGGGAAAAGCATTGTATATGTGAAAATATTTTGTTAATTTTGTAGATATAAATCAAAGCATATTCATCATGAAAGAATTCACAATACGTGCCTATGGCCGTATGGAACTGGCATTACTTTATTCTCCCGAACTTACCGACATCGCTGCTTACCGAAAAATGAAAAAATGGATCCAATTATGTCCGGGGCTTTTACAACGCCTGTATGACTTGGGCTACCAGCCTAACTGCCGCTCTTACACACCACTGGAAGTAAGAGTCATTATAGATGCATTGGGAGAACCATGAGACCTGTAAAAAAGGACAGTTGAAACATGAAAAATGAAGAGATCGTAAAGCGGCGCTTTGCATGGCCTAAAGCATAGCTTTACGACCTCTAAAGCTAAGCTTTAGACCTTACAAAGCACTATGTTATTTTACGGGTTCAGCAGTCGTGTTCTTTTTCATCCAATCTATTCCGGGCACGTAATCCTCCAACTTCGTCATACTCGGGTCATGTCTGAAATAAAGCTCACGTGTTGTCCCGTTACGGTGTTTGACAATATCCATTACACCCAGCCCTTCGGTAGAGTACGTACTCTTACGGTCTGTAGTACGTCCGGAGAGGGCAGGACGGGAAAGCATCAGTACGACGTCAGCATCCTGTTCGATAGCTCCACTCTCGCGAAGATCGCTTAAGTTGGGGCGGTTGTCGGGATGTCCTTCTACATTACGGTTTAATTGACTGAGTAGTATCACAGGTATATTCAACTCCTTTGCCAGCATTTTGGCCTTGCGACTAGCTTGTGCCACTTCCTGTTCACGATTGCGATTGTGCTGGTCGCTTTTCATGTCACAGAGTTGCAAGTAATCGATAATGACACCATCGCATTTACCTTTGCTTTGCAGCAGTTTTGCAGAAGAACGAACGTAATCCATGCTTACAGACGGATTGTCGTCAATATGGATGGGTAGACGGGAAAGTTCGGTGGATGCCTCGTGTACTTGTCGTAGTTCACTGGGAGTCAGTTGTCCGCTGCGGAGATGGTCGGGGTTCACTCCTGTAGTAGCAGCCAATAACCAGCGATCTCCCAAACGCTCACCTAACATTTCAAGACTATACACAGCGATATGATAACCGGCAGAAGCAGCGGTACGTGCCAGATGCAGCGCGAATGCCGTTTTACCTACTGCAGGACGGGCAGCAATAACGATCTCCTCACCGGGTTGCCAGCCGCATGTCAGCCGGTCAAGGTCGGCAAATCCTGTAGGCAGTCCTGTAACACCGTTCTTGTTATTGGCCATGC
Source organism: Bacteroides sp. BFG-637 (assembly GCF_024793605.1). Taxonomy (NCBI): domain Bacteria; kingdom Pseudomonadati; phylum Bacteroidota; class Bacteroidia; order Bacteroidales; family Bacteroidaceae; genus Bacteroides; species Bacteroides sp. BFG-637. The sequence goes on from NZ_JANUPD010000002.1 coordinate 4,576,856, forward strand.
GGACCTCTATCAATTTTATGGTATCCTCCATAAGTTGCAACATGGAACGGAGATGTTCGGCAGTACCACATTCATTTTCTAACCGGTCGAGGAGGGTATGGGCATCTGTCAGCGTATCGTCTATATCAGTTGTTTCATCGGCTGCCAGTGCGAGCAGTTTGTGGAATCCCAAAATTGCTTCACGACGGATATATTTCTGTTTGAGAATCCGTGCGTGATATTCCAAGTGTGCACTTGACACTACACGTGAACTGATGCGCACCAGTGTATAAAGTCCTCCTATCAATTCGAGCTTGCCACGTCGGGCAAGTTCTTCTTTTACAGTCATGATGTCAATTGCCTGACCGGCATGATACAGACTCTGCAGGGCAGCATAAATCTCACGATTCGTTTCAGTATAAAACACTTCCGGTCGCAATATGCTCACAACCAGTGTGATGGCTTTACTTTCCAGCAAGCAGGCGCCGAGTACGATTTCCTCAAGTTCGACGTCCTGCGGGTTTGTTATTTCACTCATTTTCTTTTCTAATAATCATATTCATTCATAAATGCTTTATTTGACAGATAGGAAGCCGCCTGCATACAATACTTGATATCTGTTAGATTATCATAATACTCATCAATATGATTCAGGCTAAGACAACGTTCGTTGACAGATAACTTTTTCCATTCCCGGCGGGCACGGCCGATATTGGTTTTAGGCTTCCGGGTAATCTCATGAAATTTTTCCCAAAACGCATCGAAAGTGATGCCATCAGCTTCGGCACGGATGCTCTCGCGGCGTTTCTGCCCAACCAGCAGATCGTAGTCGGGTATACGGATATGAGTGATATACGGATTAACCACCCTTTCAATAATACCTTCATCATACATCTTATTAAAAAAATACCGTGTGCGGCTACGTTTCCACCCAAATAGTTCTGCCCAGTGGGCAATGGAGATTACAGATTCACCCCGCCGGCATTGAAAGGTGTAATGGTGGATGTGGCACTCTACAGTGCTATAATTGACATGGGTTAATACCAGAATAAACGCGTCAAAATAACCCGTTGCACCTTTAGTCACTTTTATTTGCTCCTCGAATAAGACTTTAGGGAAGAGGAGATATCCCTTTTTTAGCATTTCTGCTGTAGATTTAATCATGCTTCATATTATTTTAATTCGCTGCGAAGGTAGCCTGGTCGGTTGAGTTGTACAATTTTCAGGTTATAAATGGCTAAATATTGTAATTTTGGCTCATGTAACGATTGCTCTGATTGTGTGCCAATATTTTGAACCTTCCAGAACGCCCTCCTGCATTCTCTTTAAACGCCCTGCTAAAGGGGGAAGCCGACTTGCTATTTCTGCACTTCGACCACCCCTTAGTCCATTAATATATAAATAAGAAAAGAATGTATTAAAATACATTATATCTTTTTCTTCATTTTCGGGACAGCGAGATATGAATTCTTTTTTATCATTTCAGATACTAATGAAGGCATTCCCCAGAACCTTACAATAATGGCAATTTGCTGCGGAGTGAGTGTCGTAGTATGCGGGGTGAATCCCGCTTCCGTGAGTTGGGACAGTAATACCGCATGTTCTTTGATGGTCCGGCGGAATGCTTTCACCGCTGAACAATTATACTGATAGTTGGGGAAATAAGCTACTGCCACCTCGGACAGTACGTGGCAACCGTGAAGCAGCCAGTCAAAAGATTGATTATCCATTGTTTAAAATATTTTAGTACGCCGCAAAAATACAACTCATTTCATTGGATGGAAAAACCGTTTTTCTGATACTGGTAATTTAAATGTGAAATAAGTACGAATATTTTTAAATAAAAATCTAATTATTTAAACAATCTTCTCTATATTTGCATTCGAAATTAGATTTTATATGGCGATTTTGTCGATTAATAATCAGTAATGTAAAACCATTTATATATAACTAAATTTTATAATGTTGAAAGGAATAGGTCTAATAAAAGATCGTTTACAACGAAAGCGGGAGCAATACATCCATCAGAGAGAGAAAATGGAACAAATGAAGTGTACAATGCAAAACACCAGTGAGGAAATTGAGCAACTGGAATATGTGCTTAGTGAGATGGAGCATATAGCGGATGCAAATCGTGCGCCACGAGTGATTCCCAATGCCCGGGTGGAAGAGGTGTTTGCATATCTATGCCGGGTGTTTGAGTTTTTACAGCACCGTTTAAAACTGCATTTCAAATATAAATTGGCATGCGAAGTCATCTTTGCCCGCTATCAGTTTAAAAGTCGGTTGCATACTCCCGGACGGGAATATTTAAGCTTTGCCACTATACTGACTTACTTTAAACGTGAAAGAGGAATGGCGTATGGGTGATTTCAAAAATATTGAAATATAGAGATAATAGTGTGAAAAACAAATGTTTTAGGAACAGAAATGACGGATTTGATATTTTTTCCTTATTTTTGTGTGTCCATTTTTGAATGATATGATACAGATAATACGATTAAAAGGAAAAGACAAACATTTATATCGGCTTTTAGCGCCGATGGTGATGGATCCCGAAGTGATACGCGCAAACAATAATTACCCTTTCAAGACGGGCGAAGAGTATGTGTGGTTCATTGCGATTGAAGATAAAGAAGTGGTGGGCTTTGTCCCCGTGGAACAGAAAAACCGGAAGAAAGCTGTAATCAATAATTATTACGTGAAGGCAGAAGGCACCGTACGGGAGGAAATCCTGTCGCATCTGTTGCCTGCCATTGTTGCGGAGTTCGGACCCCAGAGTTGGTTACTCAATTCGGTCACACTGGTACAAGATAAAGAAACATTTGAAAAGTTTGAATTTGTATCCATGGACAAGAAGTGGACACGGTATGTTAAAATGTATAGATGACTTATGGCGAAAAAGAAAATATTAGGCACAAAGAATGTATATGAACTAGCACAAGAACGACTGAAAGTTATATTTAATGAATTCGATAATATATATGTGTCATTTTCCGGAGGTAAGGATAGTGGGGTATTGCTGAATATGTGCATCGATTATATCCGGAAGAATAATTTGAAGATACGTTTGGGAGTTTTTCACATGGATTATGAAATCCAGTATAAAATGACTATTGACTATGTAGACCGGATGCTGGAGGCCAATAAGGATATTTTGGATGTATACCGGGTGTGCATCCCTTTCCGTGTGGCTACCTGCACCTCGATGTATCAATCTTTTTGGCGTCCGTGGGAGGACAGCAAAAAGAATATATGGGTTCGTTCCATGCCTAAAAAAGCAATGACCAAAGAAGATTTTCCTTTTTATAATACAACCATGTGGGATTATGAATTTCAGATGCGTTTTGCGCAATGGATACATAATAAAAATGATGCAGTGCGCACTTGTTGTCTGATCGGGATTCGTACACAGGAAAGTTTCAATCGGTGGAGATGTATCTATATGAGCCGTAAATTCCAGATGTATCATAAATACAAATGGACTTCAAAAGTGGGGAATGATATTTACAATGCCTACCCTATTTATGACTGGAAGACAACGGATGTATGGACTGCCAATGGAAAATTCCAGTGGGATTATAATGTTTTATACGATCTTTATTATCGTGCCGGAGTCAATCTGGAGCGTCAGCGTGTAGCAAGTCCCTTTATTAATGAGGCACAAGAGAGTTTACAGCTTTACCGGGTGCTTGATCCCAATACCTGGGGAAAATGGTGGGAAGGGTGAACGGTGTGAACTTTACCGGTATGTATGGTGGTACTCATGCAATGGGATGGCAGTCGGTGAAACTTCCCGAAGGATATACATGGCGCGAGTTTATGTATTTTTTGTTATCCACTCTGCCGGAGCGGGCGAGGAAGAATTATCTCCGGAAACTTTCGGTGAGTGTGAATTTCTGGCGGACAAAAGGCGGATGTCTAAGTGATGCCACTATCCAAAAGCTGATTGATGCGAAAGTGCCGATCATCGTTATGGACAACAGCAACTACAAAACATTGAAGAAACCGGTGCGTATGGAATATCAGGATGATATTGATATTCCGGAGTTCAAGGAAATACCCACGTATAAGCGGATGTGTGTCTGTATCCTCAAGAATGACCATGCTTGCAAATACATGGGATTCTCACCGACAAAAGAGGAGATGAGTAAAAGAAGTCAAGTTATGGAACAATATAGAATCATAGTATCATGAGTGTAGATAAAAGCCCTGTTTACGAGGTAAAAGCGGTACCCGTAGAAAAAGTATGTGCGAACGATTATAATCCGAATGTCGTAGCACCACCCGAAATGAAGTTGCTGGAACTTTCTATTTGGGAAGATGGTTTTACGATGCCTTGTGTATGTTATTATGATAAGGAGGCGGACAATTATATCCTGGTAGATGGTTACCATCGTTATACGGTATTGAAAACTTCCCAACGAATCTATAAGCGTGAAAACGGTTTATTGCCGATTGTGGTGATAGACAAGGACCTGTCTAACCGTATGAGTTCGACAATCCGGCACAACCGTGCCCGCGGAATGCATAACATTGAATTGATGTGCAACATCGTTGCAGAGCTTGACAAGGCAGGTATGTCCGATCAATGGATTATGAAAAATATCGGTATGGATCGTGATGAATTGTTGCGCCTGAAACAAATTTCAGGACTTGCCGATCTGTTTGCCAATCGCGAATTCAGTATTCCTGATGAGGTGGCTCCTACGGAAACAGAACGCAAAAGCTTATAATCTGATAGCTATATATATACAGAAATTGAACATTTTGTCATTTAGGCACAAATTATACAAGTTATTAAGCTGTTTTATTGTATAAAATGGTCGTTTATCTTGCTTAATTTGTGCCTGAATTATATCTAAATGACATAAAAAACTATTAGCATATTTTGTTAGTGCAGTTTCAATAAGCGAAACTGTTTTCTTTAAAAAGGTACGCATATCGCAAAAAATACTTTCCATCAACATTCTTCTTTTATAATGCGTAATCCCTTCGACTGTAAATAGCATTAATAGTCTTACTTCTGGAATCTGATTATCTGTATCAGAAATGAATACAATTTTGTATCTCCTTTAATATTCCGAAATTTGCAATATGAGATTTGGATAAAATTTGATATCGCCAAGAATGAGGTGTTTAAGAGGTGTTTAATAAGGTAATGAGAGAGAGTAAGAGATATATAACTGTTTTTTTCTATTTGATTCTTCTTCTATTTATGGTTGGGTGTGAGCATGATGTAAGCACAATGGGCCAAGAGAATGAAGAGGAAGTACTGAAAGAAAAAGTGCAAATAGAGATTTTTGCCAGGGCAAAATCGTACTCTTTGCCTCCGACCAGAGCTTTGGAAAGTGAGGTCGGTAAAACTCCATGGATACTGGTCTTTAAGGGACAGGGGACAGGAGCCACCTTTATAGAAGCTGTACAGGCTTTTGAAATGATAAGCAAGCGATATGTGTTATTGACTGGACAGCCTGCTGGTAACAAATACCAATTACTAATACTTGCTAATCCGTTGGATCAGTTCTATTATGGAAATGCATCTACGGGATATGATTTTAACCAGGCAGCTTTGCTTTCCAAGTTAACTCCGGGAGTGACTACTTATGGAGAAGCTTGTAGCAAGTTACTGACTAAACCATTGGATAGTAATCCGCTTACTACTATACCGTATAGTAGTGATGAAGAGACGATTCCGATGAGTTACCGATTGGAAGTGGATCAAATAGACAATACCACGAAGATAGCCAATACTGATGGAAGTTCATTATTGCTTACCCGTGTGGTTGCTAAGATTGTCATTGTCAATAAAGCATCTAACTTTATTTTGAAAGGAGTGACTGCTGTCATGAATGTACCCCGGCAGGGTGAATTGCATGATGCTGATGGAGCATTAATGAATAATACAGCCAATCTGACAGAGTACCAATATGATGCTGCTTACTCACTTCCTTTGATAAAAGCGGAAACGATTGCAACTGACGTGCAGAGTACAGAGAAATTCCCCATATATATGTACGAGTCCGATGTGCAGAATAATACATATCTTATTATTCAAGGTACTTATGACAATAAAGACTATTATTATAAGATGTCACTGCTCAATAGTAGCCTGCAGGCAATGGATATAGAGCGTAATCATTCATACACATTTACGATTAACAGAGCTAAAGGACCCGGCTACGATACGGTAAGTGATGCGAAGATTGCGAAGCCGTCTAATACTGGTCTTGATTTTGAGATTATGGTAGATGATAGTGAATCTTATGAGATCCTGGCCAATAATGACTATTATCTGGGTGTGAGCAACTCGGTTTTTATAGCCTATTACAGTGGTGAAAATGTGAAGGATTATGATGTCTTTAGTGTGATTACTGACTGTACAAAGGATTTTCCGGATGCTCGGACAATAACAGATAATAAACAGGAAGTATCAGGAGCCTTTCAGCTAAGCGGACCATTTAAAGTGCCGATAGTAACTTCCAATGGAACAAATCCGGTAATAACACCGGTAACAGTTGGAGTCACTAACCAGTTGATGGGTTATGAAGAGGGAATTGATGATAAGAAAAATGCGTATATAACATTAAAACTTGGAAACTTGGAAAAAAAAGTTCATATCAGACAAAGAAAAGCGATTTCCGCAGGAGGAAGCACGCTTAAGTTTATGCCTACTAATAATACCGATCCGGTGGTAAGCGAAATAAACTATTTCTGTCTTACTGGCCAGGTAGAAGAGGGGACTGACAATCCTAAGGAGTGGATTCGTTTATACTCTTCTGCAATGCCGGAAGGACATACAGGAGAAGATCATATTATCGTAGAAGACGGGAGAATATATGTTGAAGTGTTACCTAATACAAGCGCAACTCCCAGATCCGGCATTGTGCATCTAACTACCATGGCGTCTGTTGGTGGTGTTAGTGTAAACTCCGTGCAACGTATAAAATTAGATATTACTCAATTAGGGAAGTAAACATGGTGTTAATGAAGAAAGTAAGTTTACTCATTTTATTCATGCTCGGATGTATTCTTTCCGAGAGTAAGGCACAAAAAGTTGCTCTTAAAAGCAACCTTTTGTATGACGCTACCGCTACCATGAACTTAGGGCTGGAGTTGGGATTGGCACGTAAATGGACACTGGATATCCCGGTCAACTATAATCCATGGAAACCTTCCGATGGCAAACGGTTGCGTCATTGGGGAATACAACCCGAAGTTCGTTATTGGTTTTGCGAACGCTTCCGCCGTACGTTTATCGGAATACACGGGCATTATGCGGATTTCAATGTGGGAGGGTGGCCTAATTGGTCTTTCATCAGCAAAAATATGCAAGAGAATCGCTATCAGGGACATTTATATGGAGGCGGTTTTTCAGTGGGACATTCTTGGATCTTGAAAAAACGATGGAGTATTGAAGCATCTGTTGGAGTGGGATATGCCCATATTGTATATGATAAATATCCCTGTACCACTTGCGGTACGAAGGAGAAAGAAAGTAGTAAGAATTACTTTGGACCTACTAAAGCAAGTGTGTCGCTTATTTATATAATTAAATAGAATGATGATGAAAAGAAATATAGGTTTTATCGTATGTATGTTAGTGGTTTGCAGCCTGAATATAAAGAATGTCATGGCACAATCCCGCTCTTATGAGGGCAACATTGCAGTGAAGCCGGTTCAACTGGAACAAAAAGGAAACTTTCTTCATATCAATATAGACTTTAGCTTGAATAATGTGAAGGTTAAATCGGCGCGCGGAGTGGATTTTATTCCTCAACTGGTATCTCCGGGACGTACTTTGAATCTTCCGAAGGTATCTATTAAAGGTCGTGATGAATATCTGGCTTATGAACGTGAACTTGCTGTGATGAGTGCCAAAGAGAAGAAGACCTATGAGAAGCCTTATGTGGTGGAAAAAGGAAGCAAATTGAGAAATGATACGATTCACTATCGATATGTGGTGCGTTTTGAACCTTGGATGGAAGATGCGCGTCTGGATGTGCAGCATGATGAGTGTGGTTGTGGTGAAACAGCATTGATGGATGTGGAGCAGTTTGATAAGGTTACGTTGGAACGTGTATTGTTGCCATACGTGGTATCACCTCAATTGGCATATTTGCAACCAAAGGCTGAAGAAATCAAACGTCGTGATATACAGGCAGAGTGTTTCCTTGATTTTGAAGTGAATAAGGTGAACATACGTCCCGAATATATGAACAATCCTCAAGAGTTGGCTAAAATTCGTAAGATGATTGACGAATTGAAGTCTGATCCTAGTGTGAAGGTTAATCGTTTGGACATCATAGGCTATGCTTCTCCGGAAGGGACATTGGCAACTAACAAACGCTTGTCTGAAGGACGTGCCATGGCACTCCGGGAGTATCTGGCGTCCAGATATGACTTCCCAAGAAACCAATATTATATCATCTTTGGCGGTGAGAACTGGGAAGGTTTGGAAGAAGCACTGAATACAATGGAAATGGAATATAAAGATGAAGTGCTGGAAATTATAAGGAATATACCTATAGAGAAAGGAAGAGAGACTAAGTTGATGCAACTTCATGGGGGAGTGCCTTACCGGTATATGCTGAAATATATTTTTCCGAGTCTTCGTGTAGCTATCTGTAAAGTGAATTATGAGGTTAAGAATTTTAATATAGATGAAGCGAAAGAGGTCATTAAAAGCTGTCCGCAGAATTTAAGTCTGAATGAGATGTTTTTGGTAGCTAATACCTATCCGGTTGGTTCGCAAGATTTCATTGATATATTCGAGACGGCTGTCCGGCTCTATCCGAAAGATGAGATTGCTAATATGAATGCCGCTGCTGCCGCCTTGTCGCGTAATGACCTGTCATCGGCAGAACGTTATCTGGGTATGGTATACTCGAATACTAATTTATCAGAATATAATAATGCCATCGGGGTACTAATGTTATTAAAAGGAGAATATGAGAAAGGAGAAAAGTATTTAAAAATAGCTGCCGGATCGGGTCTGGAAGCTGCCGGACATAATTTGGAAGAATTGGCTAGGAAGAGAACAAATGCAGCTGAAATTGAAAATAAAAATAGGGATAAATAAATTAATTACAAACGCTTTTATTAAATTGTAAAAAAACAATGAAGAAAAAAAACTTTTTTATGCTGGCACTTGCTGCTATTGCATTTGCAGCATGTAGTAATGAGGACATCGTTCCTGATGGGGAAAACGGGACTGATGTAACTAACTCTGATGGAGATGCATGGGTGGCTTTAAGTGTACAATCAACCAAAACACGTGCATTGAACAACCCCAATCAAGAAAATGGTACGCCCGATGAAAGTACGATTACTAAGGTTTATGCGGTTTTCTTTGATGGACATACTGATGCAAGTATCGTAACGAAAATTATAGATTTTGGAACAGAGGACATCAATAACCTGCCTAACAGAACAAATGCATTTAAAATACCTTCTAGCTCGGAGGCTGTATTGATTATTGCTAATCCGCAGAATCTGGGTCGGACCATTCAGGAAGGTGATACTTATGAGAATGTAAATAAGGTAATAACGCTTACGGCAGAAACCGAGGTGACTACTGGGGTAGCAAAATCAGGCGGATTTGTTATGACAAATGCTAAAGGTGACCTGGAACCTTCAAAAACGAATGGAGATCCGGAAGTATTGACTTTGTATAATACGCCAACAGCAGCAACAAGCTCTCCTCTGGCAATTAGAATTGACCGTATATCGGCAAAAGTGCGGGTATATGTGAAACCTGACAGTGGTGAAGAACTTAGTGAAACGGCAACTATAGACTCGGATGAAACAGAGTGGTATTTGAACGTGACGAACAAGAAATTCTATCCTGCATCAAAAAGAATGAAGACAGCCATGAATACATGGACTCCTTATGACCAGTATAGTCTCGGTTCGTACAGAATAGATCCGAATTTTGGGGTAGTCAATGACATTGGCGCATGGGATGATGATGATCAAACGGTGTATGCTGGCAACTATTTTTATGTGTCATCTGCTACTAAAAAAGAGGATATAGATTGGAATAAAGTAAATACGTCTGTTAAATACTGTCTTGAAAATACACAGAATCAAACTGATGCTGTAAACTTCAATGTACATGCCTATACAACGCAGGTATTACTGAAAGTAGGTTATGCTCCTACTACTATTACTAACGAGGATGGTTCAAAGGTGACTTTAGCTAACGGAACGGATTGGTTTAACATGAATGGTATATTCTATACTCAAGCTTCGATATTGACTTATATTGAAAAAGAATTGGTCGGTAAATATAAACATGGTAAACCGTCTGAATATGCTACGGATATCACAGATTCTTATAATGAGTATATAAACGCACTTCTTAATACCCAAGTAACGATTCCTGCTGATAAGGATGATGCTAAAACAGCAGAAGAAATGGCAGAGGAACTTACACTGGAGTTTAGCAATCTTGCTACCCAAATTTCAACAGCAAGTAAAGGGGGCAAGAACCTGAAAGGTGTTGAATACTATTCAGAAGGTATTTGTTACTATAAAGTCATGATTAAGCATGATGATAGTCCTACCATCATGAATAAGTTGGGTGAGTTTGGTGTCGTTCGTAACTCTGTTTATGATATTACTGTAAATAAAATAAATAATCCGGGATATCCAATCATCCCCGATCCGGATCCTAGTGCACCGGATGAAGAAGAAGACCGTTACTTGTCTATCAAGATTGAGGTTAATCCATGGACTTGGTACAGTCAAGTTGAACCACTATAATATGAAATTCATTGTTTTAATATAATTTGAGGTAAAGAGGGGACACTCTCTTTACCTTCAAAACAAACAATAAAAAATAGAAAACAAACAATAGAAAACTTTATAGTTTGATAGAATTAGAAGAATAGAAATATGAACCTAAAAAGCCTTGTACGCCATGTCACCTTCGGGATTCTCATCATTAGCTCCTGGATAATGACTTCTTGTGATAACTTTAATGAAGACTTGCCGGAATGCCGTTTGTTTGTAAAGTTCAAATATGACTATAATATGGAATTTGCAGACGCTTTCCATACGCAGGTTGATAAAGTAGAGCTTTATGTGTTTAATAAGGACGGAAAGTTTTTATTTAAACAGGCAGAAGAAGGAAGTTCATTATCGACGGGAAATTATCTGATGGAGGTAGCATTGCCTGTAGGCGAGTATCAGTTTATGGCATGGGCAGGTGCACGTGATTCATACGATATTACTTCGTTAACTCCCGGTGTTTCTACAATTTCCGATCTAAGATTGCAGTTGAAACGCGAAGAGTCTCTTATCATCAATAAAGAGTTGGAAACGCTTTGGTATGGTGAGATTATCGATGTAAACTTTACAGGAAAAAGTCATCAGACAGAGACGGTTAACCTGATAAGGGATACAAAACGGGTACGTTTTATATTCCAGGGTTATACCAATAACTGGGAACTCAACGTGGATGATTATGATTATGAGATTCGGGAATCCAATGGGTATCTGGGGCATGATAACTCTTTGTTGGAGGATGATATGCTTAGCTTCCAGCCTTATCGCAGAGATCAGGTGAATTCTGCTGCTGCTTCAGTAGACCTTAATACGATGCGATTGATGAAGGACCGGAAAACCCGGTTAGTGGTGACGGAGAAATCTTCTGCAAAAAAGGTATTCGATATTAATCTGATTGATTATCTTGCTATGACTAATATGGAGGATAAGAAAATCGGAATGCAGGAATATTTTGATCGCCAAAGTAACTATCATATCGTTTTCTTCATCTCTGATTCATGGCTTGCCATGAGAATCGTGATTAACGGATGGACTGTTTATTCGCAGACTGAAGGAGAATTGTAATATCAACAAATAAAGAGAAACCCCTGAAAGAATGCATAAGTATAGTAAGGGATAAAAAAAGAACCGGCTAAGTTAATTAACTTAGCCGGTTCTTTTTACAAGGTATCAATTATACTTTCTTGATTTTGTAGAAATATGATACGCTGTGCTTCTCCGCTTTCCGAGATCAGAGTGGAGTGACGTTTCAAAGATAGAATCCAGTCACGTTGCATCTGACAGATATGCGGGCTTTGTGAATCCATAGAATTGATCGAATATATCCGCAATAGACTAATCTGGTAGTTCAGTTTTTCGATGTAGCTGTAAGTCGCTTCGAAGTTTATATTGGATAAATAGAAATACACTTTCCGTCCTTCGCCGAATTCACCTTTACTTGATAACGTTTCTATATACGTCAGTAGTTGATATAGTTCTTCTTTCAGGTTCGCTACATCATTTGGGGTAATCATATGCAAACTGGCAAAGTACTTGATCTCATTGACGAAAGAATGGAAAATACTGGTGTCCCAGATAAAAAAGGTTTTAGGACATTGCTTCACGCTTTCACTCAACTTCTTATGCGCCTGCACGATTTTCTTCTCTACCTGCATATCCGCCAAAGAGTGTGGAGTCTTGATTTGTCCGTGCTGATAGATCCATCGGCTAAGACGAAACTTAGACAGATTCTCGAAGGAAGAATAAAGTGTAAAAGGTAAAAGGTTGGAAGCCGTATATATTTCCGTGCTATTATCTTCTTTTACAAAATCAAATATCTGTAGATAACGATTAAGTATTTCGTAATAGCTATCTATCGCATTAGAAGAATGATGCAGGTTGAGGTCGAAAGTCACCTTGTTAGAATGGTGATCGCCGACTACCTGATCGATAGAAATTCCCAATTTGTGAGATATGATGGCTACTTCTTCTATCGAAAAAGACACCTCACCCCGAAGTCTGCGGTATACAGCTTCTTTGCCCATACATAGGATATCCGCCAAATTACTGGCAAGATTTTGCCCTTTGGGAACCCTCTCTTTCATAACTGTTATTAATTCATTTAGAATACCATTTTTCATTGTCTGTTCCTCGCATTTAATATTAATAATCACTGTGATACATTTTATGCAAAATTAAGGCTTGTAAGTGAAAGATTAGTGTGGAAAAACGGCTATGAGTTATATGCTTATTTTCTGATTGGAAAGAAAATAAAAGAGCGGGGGCATATAATGAAAAAAAGTAGATAATGAGGTTATCTACTTTCATTTATTGTAATTCTATAATTTATTTGCTTCTGTTTTACGAAAAAATGGAAATTAAAGAGTATCAATGATTTCCCGTTGTTGTTTAAAGAAATGGATACGTTGCATTTCACCACTTTCGGATATCAGGGTAGAGAATTTCTTTAATGACTGAATCCATTCTTTTAAACTATGGAATATCTCATAGTCCAGGGTAGTCAAAGAATTGATGGAATAAATGCGTATCAGACTAAGCTGTAGCGAATTGGTTTCCACGTAACTGTATGTTGCCTCAAAATTGATGTGAGACACATAGATACGGACTGTATTGCCATCTTTGGTTTTTCCTCGCATAGCGAGTTCTTCCAATTCGTTTGTAAGTAGAAACAACTCTTCTTTAATCTGCATTTTCGCTTCATCCGAAATGAGATGAACATCAGAGAAGTATTGGATATCATTGATGAGATGCTGGAAAATCATGCTGTCCCAGATATAATCTATGGAATGAATATGACGGGTCATATCCACATAGTCTTTCTGGATATTGAGTAATTTTACCGGAATCTCCAGTTCATCGAAATTGTTGCACTGAATATATTTGTTTTGATACATCCATTTGAAAAAACGGAATTTTGCCAAAAGGTCATATTTCAGATAGAAAGTCTGGGGGATAATATTAGAAGAAGTCCCCATGGTAGACTCCGGATCATCCTGCATCGTATTGATCAATGATACATATTTATATAAGGTATTATAGTAACTTTCAAACGGATCATCATAATCTACGATGTTTATGTCGAACATTGCATTCGATTTGAAGCTGGTTCCTATAATCTTATCCAGCGATATGCCAAGTTTCCTTGAAACAAGGGCTGCTTCCTGTAGTGTGAAAGGTACCTCGCCGCGTAATCTTCTATATACGGCTTCTTTGCCTATGTATAGTGTATCCATTAGTATATCTGCCAGTTTACCTTTTGCCGGAAGCTTTTCTTTCATCGCCTCTATCAGGTTTGTATTAGGGTCATTTATCGTCATAATAGTCTAAATAAAATGTACTTTTGTATTATAAACATTTCACTGTGGCAAGTTGTTTCGGAATTTGAAACTATTTAAATCTTCTTTTTTTTAAAATATCCTCTCCGAAAATTGTTTATTTTATGCAAATCGGTTACATTTGTGTCCATAAACAAAACGAAGAGACAGCGTCTCTTTAGTAAACAATAGAAAAACTTAGAATGAAAAGAATATTGGTAAGTGGCGGAGCCGGTTTTATAGGCTCTCATCTTTGTACTCGGCTTATAAACGAAGGTCACGACGTGATATGCCTGGATAATTTTTTTACGGGTTCGAAAGATAATATCATTCATTTGATGGATAATCATCATTTTGAGGTGGTGAGGCATGATGTCACTTATCCTTATTCGGCAGAAGTAGATGAAATCTATAATTTGGCATGTCCCGCATCTCCTATCCATTACCAACATGACCCGATTCAAACAGCTAAAACATCTGTGATGGGGGCTATTAATATGTTGGGATTAGCAATGAGGCTGGATGCCAAGATTTTGCAAGCTTCCACGAGCGAGGTATATGGAGACCCGATCGTTCATCCGCAACCGGAAAGCTACTGGGGGAATGTGAATCCGGTAGGTTACCGGTCTTGTTATGATGAGGGGAAGCGTTGCGCAGAAACGTTATTTATGGATTATCACCGTCAGAACAGTGTGCGTGTGAAGATTATCCGTATTTTTAATACATATGGTCCGCGAATGTTACCGAACGACGGCCGGGTTGTTTCTAATTTTATTCTTCAAGCGTTGAATAATGAGGATATAACTATATATGGTGATGGAAAACAAACACGTAGTTTCCAATATATTGATGATTTGATTGAGGGAATGATAAGAATGATGAATACGGAGGATGGGTTTACAGGACCTGTGAATTTGGGGAATCCGAATGAGTTCCCGGTGTTGGGACTGGCGGAAAGGATCATTAGTCTGACTGGCTCATCTTCGAAAATTGTATTTAAGTCTTTGCCGGATGATGATCCGAAACAGCGACAACCGGATATTACATTGGCTAAAGAGAAACTGGGTTGGCAGCCTACCATTGAACTGGAAGAGGGGCTGAAGCGTATGATTGAATATTTTAAAAATGTCTGAAGCATAAAAAAAGAAAATTATGAATATGGAAATTAATCCTTCCGAATATAAAGTCCTTATTGTGGACGATGTAATATCAAATGTCCTTTTATTAAAGGTACTTTTGACCAACGAGAAATTCAAAATTGTGACTGCCGGTAATGGGACACAGGCGTTGGAACAAGTGAAGAAGGAAAATCCGGATCTAGTATTGCTGGATGTGATGATGCCGGATATCAGTGGATTTGAGGTGGCTCAACAAATGAAAGCGGATCCCGAAATGGCTGAAATTCCCATTATCTTCCTGACTGCTCTTAACAGTACGGCGGATATCGTCAAAGGATTTCAGGTGGGTGGTAACGACTTTATCTCAAAGCCATTCAACAAAGAAGAGCTGATTATTCGTGTGACACACCAGATTTCGTTAGTCGCAGCGAAAAGAATCATTGTTGCACAAACGGAAGAGTTGCGTAAGACTATTATGGGACGTGACAAGCTCTACTCTGTGATTGCGCATGACTTGCGTTCGCCTATGGGATCTATCAAGATGGTATTGAATATGCTGATTCTGAATCTGCCAAGCGAAACGATTGGTGAGGAGATGTATGAATTGCTAACGATGGCCAATCAGACAACTGAAGATGTATTCTCATTGCTTGATAACCTGCTGAAATGGACGAAGAGCCAGATTGGTAAACTGAAAGTGGTTTATCAGGATATTGATATGGTAGAAGTGGTAGAGGGCGTAAGCGAAATCTTTACGATGGTGGCCAGTCTGAAGAATATTAAGATTGTACAGGATGTGACTGTGGAAAATATGGCTGTCCGTGCTGATATTGACATGATTAAGACTGTGATCCGTAATTTAATCAGTAATGCGATTAAGTTTAGCAATGAAGGTTCGGAAGTAGTGGTGTCATTGGCAGAAGAAGACGGTATGGCAATCGTAAGTGTGAAAGACAGCGGTTGCGGTATCGATGATGAAAATCAGAAGAAGTTGTTGCATACCGATACTCATTTCAGTACCTTTGGTACAAACAATGAGGAAGGTTCGGGACTCGGATTATTATTGTGCCAGGACTTTGTTGTCAAGAATGGCGGTAAACTGTGGTTTACTTCAAAAAAGGGAGACGGGTCTACATTTAGTTTCTCAATCCCATTGTTGGAGAAATAAGAATAACTATAGATAATACGGATTAGAATTAATAAGGGCACGGTTTGCATGAATATGTAAACCGTGCCCTTATTATTGGGTATACTCTGTTTTCGGCCTATCGTTTGCAGATAGCCTTAAAATCGCAATATGAACATTTTTTAGTATCTTCTGTCTGCGTGAAAGGCTCTTCTTCGTTGAATATTTCTTCTAATAATGCTTGCAGGCGTTCGCGGAATTCATCTTCAAAGAAAGCAAAGTTGTTTACCGGTATTTTGGGTTTACGGGGTTCTCCCATTTCGATAACAGGCGAATAGCTTTCCGATGCTGCCCGGTGAATGTAGAGTAGGGCAGGAGCTACCATTAATGATTGTTTCCGGCTCATGATAGCGGCATACAGAAAAGTCTGGAAGATATAGTTCGGGCGTGTTTCCGATGGGGTGAACAGTTGGCCGATATTAGCAGGTATTTTAGGACTTCCTCCTGTTTTGTAGTCAACAATCCGCAGGGTACTTTCTTTTGCATCCATACGGTCTATTGTGCCACCCAGACGGAGAGTGAACGGTCCTTGTCCTGTTTGTATAGTTATCTCTTCTGAAACTCTCTTTTCCATAGCGACCATTTCGAAAGGAGTATATAAAAGGTCGTTGCGCAGCAATTGTTTCAGATAGGAAACAATTACTTTGGAGTTGATAAGTTGTATGCCGTTATATTCCGGTTTTTCTTCGGGAGAGACCTTGAATAATTCTTCTTTGAAGGCTTGGTCAACGTAGCTTTGTAGTTTCACCTCATTGCGTAATAAGCGTTCGATATCTTCTTTATGTATCGTTTTTCCGGCTGCGGTCAGATCGGTGTATGCCAATTGGGCGGAGAGGTGGAAAATGGTTCCGAATAGGGCGGAATCAATTTCTGCACTAACTTCGTCCGGTGTTTTCAAGCCCGCTACATAGCGGTAGTAGAATCTCAACCGGCAATCCAGATAAGCATTAAGGGCGGAAGGAGAGAGAATCACTGAATTTGGATTAGTGCTATCGTAAGCACGATAGAGTCGTCTTAGTACTTCAGGTGTTTTTTCTACTCGTATCTCTTGGGTACTTTGCGGAGATTGTCCGGCTTCCAGATACTCGCGAGTGATATCATGCGGACCTTCTACAAGTAATTGCAGCATGAAACGGGATTCTTCTCCACGGTTGAGACCGTCCGAAGAAGTATTGTAGAGTAGCGTGATATTCTCTGCCCGTTGTATCAGTCGATAAAAGTAGTAGGCATACACTGCATTTTTGTGTTCGATAGTGGTCATGCCGAATGCTTTCCGGAGATTATAGGGAATAAAAGAGGAATCTCCTCCGGATTTTGGAAGTTGTCCTTCGTTGAGAGACAATATAATGAGATTCCGGAAGTCCAGATTACGTGTTTCCAATACTCCCATGACTTGCATTCCGATAGCCGGTTCTCCGTGGAAAGGAATATTGGAAGATGTCAGTACTTTGGTAATCAGTCGTTTCAGAGTATCGGTGCGTATATTTAACTCTCCGCTTTCAATCAAACTATAGAGACGGTTGATTTTGGTATGGCTTTGAAAGAGCGATTCTCTATATAGTTGATTGAAAATATCATTGTATTCTCCTTCTTTGCGATAAATGGTTGAAATGTTTTTGATTAATTCAATCAGGTAATCGCATAGCTCTCTTATACCATTACGGGGAGTGAAGAGGGTAGCTAAAAAATCATCTTGTTTAAGTTCCGATGGAAGTGGATAAAAACGGTTGGTTTGGGTCAGCTCATGTTCCAGGGGAGTGGCATGAGATGATAATTGCCGGGTATAGGGATGTTTCAATATAGCAGATACTGCCTCGTAAGTGAATCGGCCGGTGTCGGAGCGGTAACCATTGGTTTGCAATTCCATTGCGGCATTGATAAAGCTATAAACGGGAGTTTGTGCCAATGGGAATCCCATGGTGATATTGACGTTTTTCACTTCCTGTGGAATGGAATGAAGCACGGGGAGAAGCAGAGCTTCATTACAAAGCACTACGGCATTTTCTTTTTCCTTTTCTATGGCAATTTGCGAATGATCGTTTGTTATCGCCTTAATCCATTCGGGAAGGAAACGTGCCTGGGCATTCTCGGTAGAAGCGGAAATAGATCGTATTTTCTTCGGTTCTTTGAAGGTGTTGAAAAAGCTTTCCGGGAGTTCGTTCGGAAATTCCCCGAGATTACGTTTCAGGAATTCTCCGGCCTCATGTTTTTTGATTTGTTGGGTGTAGAAAATATCATAGTCCCAATAGAAGAGTGCTTTGCCCGCATCTTTCAGTTTTCTGAAAAAGTCATTTTCTACTTTGTTCAATACATTGAACCCGACAAATATGTATTTGTCGTATTTGAGTTGGTCAGTATCAAGTTGTTCGATCACGTTCCGGTAGAGCATGCCTTCGTAAGCAATGCCTAACTCTGTCAGGTTCGCCCGGTAACGATGGTAGATAGTACCTAGCTTGTCCCAAAGGGAAATAAATTTTTCTTTTAGTTCGGTCCGTTTTTCAATGGAGAAATTCTGAAAAAACTGTTGTATGGCTTCTTCCTGCTCTTTGTCAAGGAATTCATAGTCGTCCATCAGATTTTTCAAATCTTGTAGATTACTGAATAATTTGTCGGCATCGACCATATTTTTATCTACATCATCAAAATCACTAATCAACAACTCTCCCCAGAAGTAGAAATCGTCCAATGTTTCCTGACTCTGTGTTTCCTCTTTGAACACTTTATAAAGTTCGCATACCAATCGAATAGGATCACCACTTTTCTGTACGGATAGTTTCTGAAACAGGTCGCTGATACTCATGGCGGCTGGTGACCAGATCGGTTGATCGGATTCTCCTGCTAAATATTCATTGAAGAACAAGTTAGCACGTTTATTAGGGAAAATGAGTGCTGTACGTGACAGGTCGTTTCCTATCTTGGTATATAAATCATGAGCGACTAGTTGGAGAAATGATTGCATATTGATTAAGTTTTTTCTAATTCATATATTTATTGTAGTCGGAACATAACCGGAACAGTGAAATAGACGGCTACTTTAGTACCATCCTCCAATTCTCCGGGTTTCCATTTGGGCATTTGGTTGATGACGCGTAATGCTTCCTTGTCCAGGTAAGGATCTACGCTGCGTACAACTTTAGGATTGACTACATTTCCTTCTTTATCAACAATAAACTGAATTATAACGCGTCCCACCCCCATCTCTCCTTGTGCTATTGTAGGATACTGGATTTCTTTTGCAATAAATTGCATGAGAGCTTGTTGGCCTCGAGGAAATTCAGGCATAACCGGAGCTATATTCAGAGTATCACTCGCTGACAATGAAGTATCTGATATATCGGGGGAAACAAATCCTACTACTACCTCTCCTCCTATCACATCGTCGGGTGTTGGCGCTGGTGGTGGAGGAGGTGGCACATCTTTTATGGAGGCAATGATGGTGTCTTCTGCTAAAGTGGGGGCAGGTTCTCCCATAATAAGATCTCCATAGGAGGTGGTGTCACTAGACACTTCTTTATTCATTCCTTTATTAGCAGAATTGGTGCATGAAGTCATTGGAGTCATGGCTATCAAGCCTGCAGATATGCCTAATACTGTGATTGCTTTTCCCGATACCTGCTTTCGCTCAAGTTGTTGCTCCAAATATCGAACTTCAGCTTCGCATTTGGGGCAAGTACCCAAACAATCTCCCTGATACTGACATTCAGAAGTAATGAATTCAATATCATTCGCTTCGGCTATCTGCCGACGAATCTCTTTTAAAATTTTACAAGTTTGCTTTCCTCGTTTCATGGTATTATCTATATTGAAAAGGAGATATTATTGTTTGGCTCTGAATACGATTGGAACTGTATACTTTACAGCTACAGGTTTTCCCATTTGAGTTCCGGGCTTCCATGCTGGCATTTTTTTTATAATTCTCAATGCTTCCTTATCATAAACCGGATGAATCCCACGAGCAACTTTTGCATCTATAATCTTCCCTTTTTTAGTAATAGTGAACTGAACAATAACACGTCCTGAAATACAAGGTGCGTCTTGAGGATAGTTTGTATTTTTGGCTATATATGCCATTAATGCTTTTTGACCTCCAGGAAATTCAGGCATTGCCTCGACGATCCCAAACATAGCCTCTTCTTTTTTCAACGACAAGGCTTTTAGCTCCTCTGCAGTAATGGTGGTTCCTGCTACCTGATGTATTTTTTCTGTTTTTCCACCCGTAACTTCAACTTTAGGAAGTGAATCACAACTGTTACTTAGACTGTCCTTTATCGCTTCTTGTCCATATAGAGGAGAAGAAATCAATGCAGCAGATAGCCCAAGAGATACGCCCACTATTTTTACACTTAATCCGGACCTTTGGCGGTTGAGAAGTTGTTGCTCCAGATATCGAACTTCAGCTTCGCATTTTGGGCAAGTGCCCAAACAATCTCCCTGATACTGACATTCAGAGGTGATGAATTCAATATCATTCGCTTCGGCTATTTGCCGACGAATCTCTTTTAAAATTTTACAGGTTTGTTTTCCTCGTGCCATGGCATTAATCATTAGGGGTTTTATAGGTGAATCGGTCGAATTGGGTGATTCCCATTTCTTTCAAAAGCTCTATGCTGTAGTCTACATCTTTCTCTGTATTATAAGAAGGAATGAGCGGTGTCCGAATGATAATTTTCCCGGCTTTGCCTTCTTCGATTAAATACCGGAGATTGCATAAAACCCTTTCATTACCTTTTTCGGTATATCGCTGATAAATGTCATTATTCATGTCTTTGATGTCGACGATATAATTATCTACAATAGAAATCAACTCTTCTACATTCTGTAGTGGAACATTGAGAGACGTTTCGACAGTGATTCTCCATTCCGGTCCGCAAAGTTGGCGAAACTGCCGGATGAACTCGTTTTGCAATAATGGTTCTCCACCTCCAAATGTGACTCCTCCGCAGCTCGCCAGAAAGTAAAGTTCGTCTTTACGTACTTCCTCGTAGAGTTGGTTACAATCATATCTCTCCCAAACGCCATCAGGTTGTAGAGAGGTTGGATTGAGACAATATTTGCAACGCAACGGACAGCCATGGAAAGCAACTAATGTTGTAACTCCTTCACCGTCAATCGTTAGTCGATGGCGGGCAATGCCGATGAGAGGAACAGCTTTCATACTTTTTCTATTTTTTCTTCATCCACATACCACAAATAGCCGGTGATATTTTTATATCCCATCTTGGTAAGAAGTTGCATATATCCTTTCACTTGTTTGTTATATTTAGGATTTTCCTTACCAAACTTGAAATCGACTACAACAACCTGATCGTCTTTCATCATTACACGGTCCGGACGACGGGTTTGCAAAACTCCTTTTTCTTTATAGATAATAGCACATTCATTAAACAGCGTCCATTTTCCGGAATACCAATCTTGAATTTCAGGGGAAGAAAAAGCTTTCTTTGCAACTTCACGAGCCACCTTCTCTTTCTCATCATTTCTGATAACTCCTTCAAAAATAAGCCGTTCGATGGCCGGATCGATATCTTCTGCCGTTTCGATGACAGAAAATAAAGTATGTAACATGCGTCCGCGGTTGATAAAGCGGTCGTCCGAATCTTCTTCTTCAATGCCCTGAATGAAGTCAGCAGAGCGGTTGGACTGACGAAATTCAATATCATGCCGCATGGATTCCATCCGGATAGGGAGTTTTTTTGGTTTCTGGGTTAGCTTGTTTGTGGATGTCTTTCTTCTTTCTTCTTCTGAAGGGCACAGTTTCCCTTGCTCGTAACAGTCTTTTTCCCAGTCAATCCCTTCTTCTTGGGCTACTATCGGTAGGGTGTTTGCCAATAGTTCGGACATGGTGCCTTTCTGGCTTTTTCTACTCCAGATAATAAGGTTTTTCCCTGCGCGGGTAAAAGCAACGTATAGTAGATTGAGGTTATCTACCCAAAGTTGAAGACGTTCTTGCAGGTAGTCGTTACCATAAATCGATTCAGCCATTTGGGTGGAATAGTTAATAGGAAGAATATCCAATGCATTGAACGGTGCTGTTTGTGGGGCACACCATACAAGCTGATTATTGGTTTCATTCTCCAGCTTCCAGTCGCAGAAAGGAAGGAGCACGGTATGGAATTCCAATCCTTTGGATTTGTGTATGGAAAAAATCCGGATACCTTCTACTTCTCCACTTGGAATTGTTTTACTGCATAATGTTTCGTCCCAATACCGGATGAATCCGTCCAGCTCGGAAGAGTTGCTTTGCAGATAATCGGTCACGGCATCAAAAAAAGCGAATAAATAGGCATCCTGATCTTTAATAAGATTCATCTCGAATATGCTGAAAAGTTCCTCTAAAAGCTCATAGAGAGGCATTAGCCTTAGTTCCTTTATCTTTTCAAGAAAAGCTGCGGGAAGATAATTCCCGGCAGGGAGGAGTAGGAGAGTATTCCAATCCAGTCCTTTCTGTAAAACCTCGTTTTGATAGGCTACGGCCAGTTGGGCACGTGCTATTTTATTGTTTTCATCGGAAAGGAATCGCAGTGCATCCAGCATCATACAAACGGCGAGAGAGGCGTCCAGGCGGAAGGCTTCGTCTGATACCACTTTATAGTGTAGCTCCTTATCGAAGTAATCGGCGATTCGGGGAATACTTTTATTTTTCCGTACCAGGATGGCTATATCATTAAGTCGTACTCCGGAGGTGAGGAGATGTTTTACTTCTTCTCCCAGACTAATTAATGTCTGTTCGGTATAATCATGTTCTTCGTCGGGTTCGAGAAAAGAGACTTTTACATATCCTTTTTCTGTACTTCGTGGAGATTCCTGCACAACGTCGGCATAGGCTTTCTGCAGATCCTCACAATCCTTGCCTAACTGTTGCTTATATACTCCGTTCAGATAGTTGGCGGCAGCTGTGAAGATTTGGTTATTAAACCGGATCACATTGGTTTCACTTCTCCGGTTGGTAGCCAATGTCTTGACGCGGATCGGGAAATGTTCGATGTGGTCATTCAGGCTGTTGAGAATTCCCCAATCGCCATTTCGCCAACGATAAATGGATTGTTTAACGTCTCCTACAATCAAACTGTCTGCTCCTTGAGACAATCCTTCCAGTAAGAGCAATTTGAAATTTCCCCATTGCATCCGGCTGGTATCCTGAAACTCATCTATCATGACGTTATGGATATTCGTTCCTATCTTTTCGAATACAAAAGAAGAGTCACCGTCTTTCACCAGTTGATGGAGTAGGGCGTTCGTATCTGATAATAGAAAACGATTGTTGTCGTGATTCAACTGACGTACTTCTTCATCGATATTGGCGAGGAGTTGCACTTTGTTGAGATGTTGCAGGGATAATCGGCAACTATTCAGTAACAAATTATTCTTGGAACGTAACTTTTCAGCATCTTCCAGAATTTGCATGAGACTGGAGTTGGCTAAATTAATGATGTCCGCGTAGCGGGGAGAAGTCTTGGTTGCCCAGTTCTTTGCGTCTTCCAGACATTTTTCTACTGTGGCATTACGGATATCATTGCCTAAAATACCATTATTAAGTTTACGAAAATAACTTCCGATTCCGCGTGAACCGTTTTTTAGATCATCAGCAGTCAGTGCGTGTCCATCCAGTTCTCCTTCGAATTGGTCGTAGAATCCTTTCATTTGCTCCAGTATTTCCGTTTCCAGAGCTTTCAGTTGCTTGCGATACTCTTTGATGGTATCCGGGTTTCGTAACCGTTGCCGGAGTCCTTCTCCCTTTTCAATATAACCTTCATCGAAAATATTGCGTCCGAAACTTTTTACTTCGTCCGATACGTTCCAACGCTTGTCATCGGCAATTCGCTCGTTGATATAATCGAGCAACCATGCGAGGACGGGAGAAGTGGGGCCTAGTTTCTCAATCATGCTATCTACAGCATCACTAAGAACTTCGGTGTTATTTAACTCGATATTCAGATTCGGGCTAAGTTCCAGTTCCCGTGCGAGATTGCGCATGACAGATTGAAAAAATGAGTCGATAGTCTCTACCCTGAATCGGCTGTAATCATGCAGCATATAGCTAAGGGCGACGCCTGCCGCTTCCCGTATCTCCTGTTCGGTTTTTCCTGTCTCTTCTTTAATTCGGTTGAGGTAGGCTTCGGAATCTTTATCGCCTATCTGTATGCCGTAAAGCTGACTAAGAATACGTTCTTTCATTTCTGCTGTTGCTTTATTGGTAAAGGTGACAGCGAGAATTTGCCGGTAGGCGCGGGGATTGAGAATTAACAGTTTGATATATTCCACTGCTAAGGTAAATGTCTTACCCGAACCTGCGGAGGCTTTATAGACTAAAAGTTCACTCATGTTTCTGTTTATGGGATATATTCGATTTTAGCAACAATGACCCGTATGTCCTCCGGTTCTTTCCCAGCTTTTACCAATGCCTGATGGAAGTTTTTGGGGAAGAACATGAAGAATGTATCCGGAGTGGAATCTACATATTTTATTTTCTTGGCTTTGTAGAAAGTAACATCCGGTTTGTATTCAGTGATAGGCTCTGCATATTCTGCTGAAGTAATTCCGAAACGTTCGGTGCCTTTCACTACATATTGCAGATCAATGCCGTGGCGGTGTGCTTCGATTTTACGCTTACTGACATCTTGCGTTGTTGCATCCTGTACATTGATGTAACAATGTTCGCCATCCACTTCGTATCGTCCGGCAGGCATATTCACAAGGTCGTGGGTAGCTAGCCATTGGAAAGTTTTGTCCCATACTTTCTTGTTCTTATGATATTGTGACGCAAATTCCTGATAATCGGTCGTTTTATGAGGCATTGCCTTCAATCCGTTCGCCCATTCTTGTTTTTGTGTCCATTGACGGGCTTGTTTAAGAGTCCAGTTATCTGCGGATTCTTGTGAACACACGTTTTCAGTGAAGAAGAAAAGAAAAAGTCCGATAAACAGGCTTGAACTACTAAATACGAATTTTGATTTCATGATTGTTCGAAAAAATTAGGTCCGAAAATAAGTATGAATAAGGGTAGATAGTCTTTTAAAGCTACTCGCAATAACTTTAAGGCTTGTCCAATCCTGTAATTAATCGTTTGTGGAGATACATTCAGCTTCTCGGCAATTTCTTTATGCGTCAGATGTTGATTGCGGTTCATCTCGTAAGCTTCGAGATATTCTTTCGGAAGTTTTTTTAGTGCTTCTTCATATAAACGGAAAAGCTCATCACTCAAATAGAAGTCCGGGTTATTGAACTCACTATCATATTTATCAACGATTTCCTGATGAACTTTTCGTTTGATCTCAAAATGGGAAAGACGGTTGAGAGCTTTGTTCTTGACAATTGTGAAAAGAAGTGTTTTGAGTGTCAGCTCTTCCATAAGAGTACAACGATTTTCCCACAGCCACATCATCGTTTCTTGTACAATCTCCTCTATTTCTTCCTGCTCGCCTACATATTGGGAACAAAAAGCACATAGCCTACGGAAATAATGTCTGTAGACGACGTCAAAAACTTTTTCTTCTCCTGCTTTTAGGGCAGTGATAACGGACTTATTATTATTAATATCCAAATATATCGGAGATTGTGACATTCTCTTTTAATTTATGTAAGACAAAAATAATGAAAGAAGTAGATAAATGAAATAAAAATGCGAGAAAAATATTTTTTTTCTTTTTCTCTTTAGTATATTTGTACTCACAACTGTATTACTACAAAGGTATTATAGTTTTTTTGTAAAAAGATAAAAGAGCATGGATGAAACTATCTTGGTGAATTACCTGCAAGGCGAATGTAATGATGAAGAAGCTGCTCGGGTGGAGGCTTGGTGCGAGGAAGGACCGGAAAACCGGAAAGCTTTGGAGCAACTTTATTACACTCTTTTTGTAGGTGAGCGTATAGCGGTGATGAATACTGTAGATACAGAGGCGTCATTGGAGCAATTTAAATCAGCTATCAGAGAAAAGGAGAAAAAGGCTAAGCGGAAAAGTATCTCGATCCGTTGGGGACGTTATGCAACTGTGGCGGCTGCTTTTCTTACCGGACTCGTTTTTGCCGGTGGAATTGCCTGGGGATTACTTTCTAATAAGCTTTCGGATTATGAGGTGATAACTGCTGCCGGACAGAGAGCGCAGACTGTGTTGCCGGATGGTAGTAAGGTATGGCTGAATGCATCTTCAAAAATCGTTTATCATAATTCTTTTTGGAGTTCGGATCGTCAAATTGATTTGTCGGGTGAAGCCTATTTTGAAGTGTCCCATGATAAACATGCTCCATTTATAGTAAATAGCAAACAAATCAAGACTTGTGTGCTTGGTACGAAATTTAATGTGCGTGCACGCCAAGATGAGAATAGGGTAGTGACTACCTTGCTTCAAGGACTGGTACGGATAGATTCTCCGCGAACGGAAGAGAATGGCTATTTGTTGAAACCGGGACAGACATTGAATGTGAATACGGATACTTATCAAGCAGAGTTAATTGAATATAACCAGCCTACAGATGTGCTTCTCTGGATTAATGGCAAGTTGGAATTTAAGCAACAATCTTTATTGGAAATAACCAATATTATGGAGAAGTTGTACGACATCAAATTTATCTATAAGGATGAAACATTGAAATCAGAACGGTTTACCGGTGAATTCTCTACTGATAGCACTGCTGATGAAATACTGAATGTTTTAATGCATACTAATCATTTCTCTTACAAGAAAGACGGACGGATTGTCCGGATGATGAAGAAATAAGATAATAAAGTTTTTTGTCGCTGAATACATATCACAATTATGCTCAAAACCGTACCGTTTTGAATTAAACAGATCATAAATTTAGGCACGGATTACGCGGATTACACGGTAGCTTTGCGCACTCACTACGCTAAAACCGTGAAATCCGTGCCTAATTCCTTATTTATAATTTCACTCATAACGGTACGGAAATGAATGAAACAGTGCGAAAATGAGTGAAACTGTACGGATTCGGTCATACATAGTGGAAAAATATCTATCATACTATCATTCATTTTAATAATATTCTAATTATCAAAAGAATAAGTATGATAGATAGCTCTAAAAAAATGTATCTATCATACTTTTATCAGCAAAAAGGGACATCTATCATTCCTGTACTGTATCTGTTTTAGTGTAGCATTGGGTGAGATAATCCATTTAAAGACATACGAATGCACACTTTATAGGATGATAACCAGTATTTGACAGCTTAATTATCTATGGGGAGCGGCAGTATTTCTATAGTTCACAAGTGTGTGCCGTACAGCCCACGCATGTAAACCATACAGCCTACATATGCAGGCTATACAGCCCACACTTGTGGGCTATAAACTTATCGCCGTTTAAGTGGGATTTTTGAGCTGCGATATTCGGATTTATATAGTTTCATTGTGACAAAAACAAGCCGTCTTATGCTTATTATAGAATATTTATACGGCTATTTTGTAGATGATAGATAACCCGTTTTTACTGGTAAAAGTATGATAGATACATTTTTTTAGAGTTATCTATCATACTTATTCTTTTGATAATTAGAATATTACTAAAATAAATGATAGTATGATAGGTAGTTTTTTTATTATGTAATGTTTAGTTTAAACTCCTACACAATGAATTAGTTCAAATCGGTACGGGTTTGAACTAAAGCGTGGTTTTCGGACTGACCTGTATGTTTGTGAGGTATGTTTCTAAGAAAAAGGGTAATCCAATGGGTTACCCTTTATTCTATCATTTCTATGTTATCTATTCATTATGTTTATTCACTTTTGGGTTCGTAAACATTAAATTCTGTAACATCCGTACGACCGTTTGTAGAGATAGTGATAATCTGATATTTCAGATACCGCGTAGTAATAGGAGAGATGAACGTAATGTTTTGTGTACTATTACTGGGTATTGTTAATGAACTCAATGATTTCCATGTCGTACCATTTTCAGACTGTAATATTTCCACTTCTCTAGGAGCAAATGCATATCCCCAATGATTCGTTTTGATACCTGTTAAAAGCTTAGTTTCTCCTAAATCAACGGTAAACCAGAATCCTTTATTATTTAGAGCAACGTCAGTTCCAGTCTTGCCATCGATTAAATTATTGGGTGCGCCTTCTACTCCTTCTTCTACATTAATAATCCAACCTGCACGATTATTGATAAGTTGGCTATTGTCAGGAGTACCACTTTTTAGATTGCAGTAGGCAGCTTTATTAATAATGGCAGGTAATGTACTTAAGCTACTGCTAATAACAGTGTTCTTATCATTGGTCGTTACATTACTGATTGAGACACTGAAAGAGAAACTTGTTTTTTCCATGATACTGGCAAATATCGTCGGATCAACCGTCGCAGTGATTTCTTCAGAAGTTATCTGTCCTTCTTTGAGAGTAACCTGTGAGGAACTTAAAACGATCTGGCTTGCATCAAGCCCTTCTGTTTCACTTTTTGCACTTAATGCGATAACCATATCTGTAGAGACTGCTTTCTGTGTTTTTACAGTAAAAGCCATCTTAATTTCATCTCCTCCGATTCCATTCGCATCATGAGTCAGATTGAACTTTTTTACATTCCCCGATAAATAGTCATTTCTCTGTAGAGACACATACGTAGCATTCCACTCGTTAAAAACTTCTTCATCATCGCTACAGGACGAAATGAACGGTACAAATAAGCCGAGTAGAGTTGCTATTGATAGTGATTGAAATATATTTTTCATATGTACATACGATTAAATTATTACTATTTCCATTCGGTAGATTTATCTGTAGATAAAATACCGTCAATCCAGGTAGGAGTAACAGAAGTAGTCAAAGTATGACCTTTGCCGGTTGCATCTTCGAATACATTGCCTTGTCCTTCATTGAATCGCCAATAAGCTTCCAGACCCACAGATTTTGGGCTAACTTGAGTCATGTTATTCTGAATTTGAGAAGCGGAACGAACTACAGACCAAATACGTGCTTCGCTCATCAAGATCTTACAACCACTCCACCATGTATCGGCAGAAAACCAACTTATACTGGAAAAAATAGTGGGTCCCGATGGAATACTCAAGACACCTGAATCTATTCCGTTAATATAAAGACGGTAAGATGAACCATCGCATACTAGAGCTAGATGTTGCCATTCATTAGGCTTAAAAGAATTGCTTGGATTCAAATAAAGACTATTACGGCCCACAACTTGTACTAATGAATGAGCCTTGAAATTTTCATTATCAGACTGCGGGTCTTCAAAACGCAACAAGATATTATTCAGGGCATCACCGTTACCATTACTAAAAATAGCACGATTTCGATTATTCATATTACTTACTTGAAAACGAACCTCTATCGTATATTGTGCATACGTTTCAGATGATTCTGCATATTTATTAGAAGTTAAATTAGCAGAACCGGTAAACATCGGGGCTGAAAACTCAATAATACTTTCAGCTAAAATAACAAAAGTTCCGGTATTTTCCATTGGTGAAATGCTTCCATCCTGCAATACAAGTTTTACAGGCAGCGCATATGATTCTCCTGACTTCATCATTTCCTGGCTAAAAGCTTTCAAGGCAATAGAGAGGGCATCAGTGGCATACTGTCCGGCTTTCACTGTAATAGTTTCCGGTAGTGTATAATATCCTTCGGGCAACATTATATATCCGGTTCCATTAATGTGGTTATAAGCATCCAATACAGATTGGTCCGTGACCAACTTATAATGGTTGTCTGTAGAAGAAAGATTGCTAAGATGCACATTTAGAGTAGTAAAACTTTCGCCAGAGGCTTGTACAGTTACTTTTTGGCTTGTACTTGAAAGTGCTTCTTCAATATAAGCATGTGTGTCTAAAGCATCATATTTCGCATCTCCGCAACTTACCATACTTCCTAAGCCTGCTATAATTGCAGAGAAGTATAAAGTTCTTATATAATTCATACGTTTCATAGTTTACATTAATTTTTAAGTAATGAATGTGATGATGGATTCATAATCTGGATGGCACGACGTATATTCTTATATTCCGGTGAAGTACCAAATTCTGCTTCCATGTGATAAGTTCCTACCCCACCTTTACGGAAACCATTTCTAGGCTGCCAACGTGCCATGCCTTCCAAAGATTTCATACTATTCCCATAACGGTCGGTATAGGGATAACCGCCATCCATCGCAGCATCGGTCGCTTCGAAGTTTTCAGTCATTATAGTTCTTCTGGTGATTTCTTCCTCACTCATCACCCCATTAAAAGTAGCTATTAATGCCGGTCCCCATACGTTACCATCAATAAGTCTTCCATCCAAATTAGAATCACCACCCGGATTATAGGCTTGAATAATGAAATAATCAAAGTAAGTCCCAATTTCAGGTTTGGTACTAATTCTTTGAGGTTCACCATCAATGACCAATAGTTTTCCAGTCCCGGATTTCGGTCCCAGATACTTGCCTAATTCGTCAATAAAGAAAAACAAATGTTCATCTGAATTGACAATATTTCCGGTGTAGGGTCCGGCCACTGGTTCGTAATCTATATCAAATCCATCATAACCATATAGATTTAAAGTATCTACAATCGCTTTTGCATATTTGCGGATTGAAGTTTCTACTGCTTCTATATTACTCTCGTCTGACGGGTATCCCCAAAAATCATTAATAGCTTCCTGTTTACTATTATATCCCATTTCTTTCCAATTATCCAGTATGTTCTGTGGAGTCAGTTTGTCTCCTACACCACCGATAATTGAACAGTATATAATTTTTGTACCTTTCATGTTCTGGCAAAAAGCCATATCCTTGCGTTGAGCTTCAGAAAGATTTGTTCCATTATCCCAAATAGAAACAATATCTACGCTATCCGGAATACCAGCTAGAGAGCTTTTCATAAAAGCACCTTCACCACTCCAGCCGCCAAACCAGCCAAAGGCAACTTGGTGATCTGTTTGCTTATAGGCACGCAAGGCCGCATAATATTCATCCGATACGATTGATTCGGGAAAAGTTTTTTGCTTCCGACTCCGTCCAGTCATTGCAACCGATCAATGAGGTCGTTGCCAGTGATATGAGTACAATGTATAATAAATAAATTTTCTTCATAAAAGTCCTTTTTATGCATTATATAAATTAGTTCTTCTTAGCCCACTTCAAGTCAGTAGCTTCATTATCAGCACCGTCAAGTTCTGCTACTCCCTGATCATAATTGGCTTTATTGTTTTGTGCCTCTGTATAAGGGAAGCTTAGACGACGCATACCGCGTTGGCTGCTCACACCACAATCAGATAAATTGTCAATGCAAGGATAAAGTTCCGGATAACCTGTACGACGATATTCAGCCCATGCTTCCAATCCTAATGGATAATTGGCGATCCATTTTTGAGTAATGACACGTTGGAAATTCTTTCCATTTACGTTATCAGCCTCGTTGTCATCCCACATCACACTTACTGTATTGGTAATTGTAGCAGTAGCATTTTGCACAGCATCACTTTCATGTGATACGACAGGAGCCTCGTCAATCTTCAAGTATTCAGTGGCTGAAACCTGATACTGTTCCATTGACAAATTAATGCCATCTTCATAATAGGCTTTTGCTGTTTTAGAACCGACATTCCAACCACGCAATTTTCCTTCTGCACGTAAAAAAGCCGTTTCTGCAGCACAGAAAACCATTAATTTAGAAGTTGCCGTATATGCAGGAATAGAGAATCCCGCTGCGTCTGCCTTTTTAAAATCAGCATCTCCAGTACGCATACCTACATATTCATCTGTTTTTCCGGTAAGGGTAGACTTATTAAAGAACTTCGGCATACGTGGATCGTCATATGCATTCATATAGTCTACAATATTTGCATTCACACGCAGATCACCCCAACTTACAGCTGCCAGTTGATATGGATTACTTTGTGTGCCACAAGAAAGCATAGCATTATCCGAGTTACTTTCAATCAATCCTGCCTTATGTGTTACTGCTGCTTCAGCTGCCTCTTGAGCAATGCTTGGCCATGTTCCGCTGATTCGCATTGCAACACGTAAACGCATTGAATTGGCTAGCTTAGCCCAGCCTGAATAATTTCCATCGAAAACCGGATCATTGGCTCCCAATGGGGCATTACCATTTGTTTCTACATAATAGTTGTACAAAACATCAGCTGCATTGGCTAAATCACTTAATATATTAGTATAGACCTGTTCCTGGGTATCATAAGATACATAGAAATTCCCCTTCTTTACTTGGCTGTAAGGCATCGGTCCATAACAATCTGCAACGCGAAGCATCGTTATGGCACGTATCATGCAGGCGAAAGCATAATAGTGTCCGGTAGAATTAGTTGCTTCCTGTATCTGGAAAAAGTTTCCGTATATTTTTTCAAACGGAGTGTTCCAAGGGGTGGCATTCCAGGCGTCACTCTGATTGAATGTGCTGAAGTTTGTACCACTCCATGTGTTAGAACAGCATAAATAGCCACCTAACTGTCCCACCATCTGATCCTGCATTTGAGAGTCATTCTGCTGAATATTCACAATTGTTTCAATCATAGACTTCATCAAAGTAGCAGGGTCTGCATCATGAATTTGATATTGATTCGTATTATACTCCTCAAATTTATCGGTACAGCTTCCTGCCAGTAACAATAGAGCGGCACCGACTGTGATATTTCTTAAATATTTTCTCATAACATTAGCTTTTTCTTTTAGAATTGAACTTTCACATTAAAACCGAAGTTACGCAAGCTGGGTTGCATAAAGTAGTCTACATTCATATAATAGTTACTGGAGGTAGAGGCAGACAATTCCGGGTCGAATGGAGCTTTACAGTAGATCATCCATAAATTACGTCCTACAACACCTAAAGTAATATTCGCCACATTTTTAAACCATCTTTTAGGAAGTGTATAATTTAAGCTCAATTCCTGCAAACGTACATTGGTTGCACTATATAGATAATAACGGCCATAGCCACCTTCACCCGTACCGATAGCTTGGTAATACTTTTGGGCATCAACTTTACCGTTATTAATAGGAATACCACCATTATCACGAGCTGTTGCAGATGATTCCGACACTCCATAATAATCTAAAATACCTTGAGTAGCCGAATAAGCTAATCCGCCTACACGGGCTGATAATACAATTCCCAAGTCGATTCCTTTGTAATTGAAATGATTGGTCCATCCGAGGTTGAAATCAGCATCCAGATTACCGACTTTTACCGGAGTGTTTGATGAAGTGATACCCAGATTACCATTCTGATCGACTTTTATATTACCGTTATTGTCTTTTGTCAGTTGGTTGTATACATAGATATCGGTCATGGAACCTCCTTCTGTCAGGATGACGCGGGGAGCTACATTCTCTTTACCTAACCAACCCACATTCATTTCATCCATTTGGATAGCTTCTCCTGTCACAGGATTCACGCTGCCGCTTGCCAGTCGTTTCACCTTGTTACGGTTTAAAGTGAAGGTAGCATTAGAAGACCATCCGAATCCTGCCCATTTATCACTGAATCCTAAAGCTAATTCAATACCCTGATTTTGCACGTTACCGGCCTGTACAATCGCTTGTTTATATCCGGAAGAAGAGGGGATATCCACCTTAAATGTTTGGTTTAATGTGTTAGAACGATAGTAAGTAGCGTCTAAATTAAACCGATTTCCCCAGAATTTCAAGTTCAAACCGATTTCCCAGGATTTAGTCTTTTCAGGTTTCATATTGTCCATCGGGTATACGGTCGGATTCGCCCAGTTATGTGTCTGGCTGTTGTATTCGTAACCCGGATTAGTAAGGAAACGATCAAAGGAAGAGGCTACCACTGTATACGAACCACGTATTTTAGCATAAGAAATCACCTCTGGTAGTTTAACCATTTCTGATAATAAAGCCGATAAACCGACTGACGGATAAAAGAAAGATTTCTGTTTGGAGAATGCAAGTTTTGAATCCCAGTCATTACGTCCGGTTACAGTTAAATACAGTTGATTTTTCCAACTTAATTCAGCACTGGCAAAAATACTTTGAATTTCATCTTCATATCCGGTAGGGTCCGGTTTATAGTTGGCGGAGAAATTAATATTGTTGATCTGGAAGAAGTTGGGAATAACCAGGTCGCCTGCAATATATAACTGATCCATTGAAGTATGATATATGGAAGCACCAACATTGGCTGTTAAATGAAAATCACCGAATGTTTTATCTATATTGGCCAGGAAATCGGCATATAAAGAACGTTCCTGACGCATAGCATCTTCAAAACCACCGCTTACACCACAGAATGTTGTTAATGTAGAAGCTGATTTTTCGTTTTTATTCCGGTAGTCGGAGTTGTCCAGATTGACACGACCGACAACATTGAGCCAATCTGTAGCCTGCCATTTCAAAGAAGCGTTCATCATATAACGTTTCTTGTTGGAAGTACGGTTGATACGATTTTGTATCCAATATGGATTTTGTAATGACAAACTTGCATCACCATAAGGCCAATATTGCTCCATATAGCCGTAGTTAGTATTATAACGTTCATACAAACGAATTTCGTCAAAGTTGTCTCCACGAGGGAATAGATACAGTGATGGGAGAGGGTTATAATACTGTCCTTGAGAAACCATGTTTTTGTTGTTCTGAACGATATATTGTGCACCGATATCCAGAGTAAGCTTATCATTTAGAAAATGGGTGGTATTACGTGCCGTAAAATTATAACGGTTATAGGAGTTGTTCGGAAGAATACCACCAGAGTTAGTTGTAGAAGCAGAAAGATAGGTCTGGTTTTTGGTATTTCCTGTAGATAATGCTACCGAATTGATAACATTGGATCCTGTTTCAAAAAAGTCAGATGGGTTATATCGACGGTTTGTCAATTCTCCCCAGCTGAATAATCCGGAACTTGTGCCATAACGGTTCTGCATATCCGGCATAATATATGCTTTAGAAAAGGTAGTACTGTTGGATACTGTTATGGTAGTTTTCTCTGTTTGGCCTTTTTTAGTAGTAATTAAAACAACACCGTTTGCCGCAGCAGAACCATATAATGCTGCCGCTGAAGGACCGGTCATCATACTGATACTAGCAATATCATCCGGGTTTAAGTCAGCAACGGCATCTGATCCTCCCATGTCTCCGAATAACCCTTCACCACCGCTTTTCCCTGTATTAAAAATAGGTACACCGTCAATCACGTACAATGCATTGTTATCTTTAGTCAGAGATTTCATTCCACGCATAACAACACGTGTGGCACCACCAGCACCGGTTGCACCACTATTAATCTGAACACCGGCAACCTTTCCTGATAGTGAATTCATAAAATTGGCATCTTTTACAGCTGTCAATTCATCACCTTTTACTTCCTGTACATTATAACTTAATGCCTTTGTTGCACGCTTGATACCCAATGCAGTAACAACAACTTCATCCAATACTTGCGTATCTTCTCCTAAAGTTACTTTCAGAGGTTGAGCATTGGCAAGCGTGATTGCTTGGGAGAAACTGTGCATTATTATGATTAGGGAATAAAATATATAACACCTTTATTATTTATCAATAAGTAATTGTTCAAAATTAAACAGCATTATGCATATGATTGCAGTGTCTTGTCTCTACAATTCATCACCACCAATAATATTTATTATCTTTCACCTTTCTTCCGGACTCCCGATAAACAGGACGTTTACGGGTGAAAGGCGATTCTTTCACCTTACTTGGAAATGAAATATGCTCATAGATTATTTTTTATTGGGATTTTTTTTAAACATTGGGATGATTGTAAAAAACATCACAGTGTTTTTTACAATTAACGCAATGATTTTAGAAAGTACTGTTACAACATTCTTTCGATATGAATGTAACGATGAAGAGTCCCCCTTCACCCATAAACGGCCTAGTCACCGGGTGTTCAGAAAAAGGTGAAGGGGATAGAAAAAAACATATATGTAGGAAAATCAAATATTGTTTTACCAATTCTCCAAAGCATAGCTTTAGCCTACCTAAAGCATAGCTTTTCGTTCCCTAAAGCTATGCTTCAAGTAAGTAAAATGTAGAACAGATACTTATAGACTTTATAAACATTATCATCATGCAAATGGCATATTTATAAAATTTGACGTAAAACTGTCTAATTGATATATAACATAATTTTCCTGTAATTAAAAATGAATATGAAAAGTCCATTTATCTCTTCTGTTTTTTCACAAATTGTTGTATTGAAAAACTAGAGAAAATAAAGAATGTACATACAATTTGCATGCACTATTCTAATTTAAATATTAAAGTCGGTAAGCAATTGAGCATTTCTTATTCTTTCTTCTTTCTCAAAATAGGCTAGATAGTTTTCTGTGACAGCTAAATTGGAGTGCCCCAAACTTTCTGAAATATAAGAAGTCTTAGCACCTGCACGTTTTAGAACTGTTGCAAATGAATGCCTAGCGGTGTAGGTTGTTAATTGAGAAATCCCTGTATTTTGAGCTATCTTTTTGAGTCTTCTATTGCATTTAGTAACAATACGCCTCACTAGCCTAACTCTTTCAAACGCATTTTCTGTTCCGTCAGCGTATTTAAAGATATATGTTTGTGGATTAATTCTAAGATTCCCCCATTTATGAATGATATTCCACATTTCCGGAGTTATTATTGCATGTATTTCTTTACTATGTTTAGCTGTCCTCGAAGTTTTAGAACGTACAAAGCATATCTCTCCATCTACAATATTTGAATACTGAAGAAATAGTAAATCCATGAAATTGATACCATTGCATAAATAAGAAAATACCCATAGATCTCGAAACTCTTCTATATCTTTTGTTCCATCTTGATAGGACATTATTTTTTTATATCAGCAAGAGTGAGTGCTAATTTACGTCCACAGCCTTCAGGAATCTCATATTTATTTTTTCCAAAAGGAAATGATGATTCTTTTAATATGCCATCTTGTATAGCACGATTTAGTATGCACTTTAAAGCTCTGAAATAAATACTAATGCTTGAATAGCTCTTACCTTTTGAAAGCCAGAAACGCTCACATCGTTTGAGCCAATCTACTGTAATTCTTTCTAAAGGAATATATGTTCCGCCAAAACTCTCTAAACTTTTTAGTGCACTCTGATAACTTAGATAAGTACTTGCCTGCTCATTGTCTTTTAGTTCTTTCATTTTCAGATTAAAAGCACTATGCAGGTTCATATCTTTCATTTGTCTTCCTAACCTAATACTTAAAGTCTCAATATTAAATTCACCCTTTTGTATTAGTTCATTAATGTGCTGTTTTACATTAGAAAAACTACTTTCTATATCACTTCGTATCTCTGTCAATAACCTGCTTTTCGCTTTTAGCAGTCGGTTCCAATCTTCTTTTGAAAGTTCCTTTCCTGTTGAGTAATACTTTTGTTTTCTTCTGAATACCACTTGAACTTTAATAGGAAACAACCCGCTCTTTTTCACTCTTCTGGTATCTAATATGGTTAATACAGAGACTCCATCTCTTGAATATTTGAACATAAAAATGAATGTTTATATCTATACATTAACTGAAATATACATGATTTGTATGCAAAATGTATGCAAATATAATAAATCAGCCTGATTTCAATAAGTGTATAAGATTCTATTTATCAAATATTTGAGTATTTATTTTTCAATTAGGAATTTGCTTCTATTATATTTTTTTCAAAAAAAAATCTTATCTTCGTTTAGTAAGGTTACAACATAGAATGTATTACTATTGAATAAGCGCTTATGGAATTTATTTTAAGTGTAACCTTTAAATTTATTAATTATGAGAAACAGAGATACATGAAACCTTTGTGTGAAAACGGTAATTTTAGTTACCGCCACTAATTAAACTCTCTAAAAACTATTTCTAATTAAAAAGAATAAGATGAAAGAAATTATAAAACACAAGTTCTCATACTTGTTATTCTTCCTTTTGTTGGCTTCGTGTTTTGCTTCAGTTTATGGGCAAGAACGAACGATCACTCTTAATCTATCAAAAGTACCCTTAAATACTGCTTTGAAAGAAGTTGAGAGACAAACCTCAATGTCAGTAGTCTATAACACAAATGATGTCGATATAAATCGCATCGTATCCATCAAGGTAACAAAAGAATCTCTGAATAATGTAATGAATCAGTTGTTCAGAGGAGTTAATGTCAGTTTTTCAATAGTAGATAATCATATTGTACTTTCTGCAAAGAGTAATAAAGAAGATCAGCAGAAAAAAACTCCAATTATGGCGAGTGGTACTGTTACCGATTCAAAAGGAGAACCATTGATCGGAGTTAGTATTCTGGTAAAAGGAACTTCAAATGGTACTATCACTGATATGGATGGAAATTTCAAAATACAGGCTGCCAAAGGTGATGTACTTGAAGTATCTTATATCGGTTATGCCTCCCAAGCAATCACGCTTGCCAATGCTCAACCTCTGAAAATCTCAATGGGTGAAGATACAAAAGTGCTGGACGAAGTAGTTGTTACAGCATTAGGTATCAAACGTTCCGAGAAAGCATTAAGCTATAATGTACAGCAAGTAAAAGGTGATGAACTGACAACAGTGAAAGACGCCAACTTTATGAATAGTTTGAATGGAAAAGTTGCTGGTGTAAACATCCAACGTAGTGCATCCGGTGTGGGTGGTGGTACTCGCGTTGTGATGCGCGGTAATAAATCCATTGCAGGTCAGAACAATGTACTATATGTAGTGGATGGTGTACCTATCGGAAATAAAGCTGATCGTTCGGGAGACGGTACAGGCTTTGTAGGAATGACCTCCGGTGAAGGTATAGCTAATTTCAATCCAGATGATATTGAAAGCTTATCTGTATTGACCGGGCCATCAGCTGCTGCGTTGTATGGTGCAAACGCAGCTAATGGTGTTATCTTAATCAATACAAAGAAAGGTGCACAAGGCGTTATGCGTTTGAATGTATCCTCTTCAGTAGAATTTGCCAATCCATTCGTAATGCCGGAATTTCAGAACACTTATGGAAATGTTTCGGGTAATTACTTTTCTTGGGGAGAAAAAATGGAGAATCCATATTCCTGGGAGCCTAGAGACTTCTATAATACAGGAGCTACTTTCAATAATTCGTTCAACCTTTCAATGGGAACAGAGAAAAATCAGACATATATTTCTGCTTCCGCAGTGAACTCTAATGGTATGGTTGAAAATAATAAATATCACCGTTATAATGTAACATTCCGCAATACTGCAAAATTCCTGAATGATAAGTTAACATTAGATGTATCTGCTAGCTATGTTCGCGAATACTACAATAACATGGTATCTTTTGGTACATACTTTAACCCTATCGTAGGAGCTTATCTATATCCGCGAGGTATGAACTTTGAAAGTGAAAAGTATTTCGAACGCTATGATAATGAATTGGGATATAATGCACAGAGTTGGCAACCAGGTAGTATGGGTATGGATGTACAGAATCCATATTGGATTGCCTACCGTAACTTGCGTCCTGAAGTTAAAGACCGCTACATGTTGTATTCGAGCTTGAAATATGATATAACAAGTTTTTTGAATGTTGCAGGTCGTCTCCGTATGGATAATACATATTCCGAATCAGAAGACAGACGCTATGCATCTACTACCAGTACTTTTGCCGGAGAAAATGGCCGTTATAAATACTCAAATGAATTTTACAAACAGAAATATGCAGATATCATGATAAACTTTGACAAACAGTTTGCCCAAGTTTATCATGCTACAGTGAATGCGGGTGTATCTTTCGAAGAATATGATACCAAAGGACATGGATATGGTGGAGACTTATTATTGGTACCCAACAAATTCACTTATGGAAATGTAAATCCATCTGTAGCCAGTCCTTTTGAAACAGGAGGTGATTCTCGTACGCAAAACTTTGCAACTTTCGCATCCGCAGAACTTGCATGGAATTCAGCCTTGTATTTAACATTAACTGGGCGTGCAGATAAACCATCGCAATTGGTTAATAGTAAAGAGCAATGGATTTTCTATCC
Organism: Bacteroides sp. BFG-637; assembly: GCF_024793605.1. NCBI lineage: Bacteria > Pseudomonadati > Bacteroidota > Bacteroidia > Bacteroidales > Bacteroidaceae > Bacteroides > Bacteroides sp. BFG-637. The sequence goes on from NZ_JANUPD010000002.1 coordinate 4,617,177, forward strand.
ATCAGTAGGTCTTTCTGCTATTGTTACCGAGCTTTTGCCTGATAATATTCGTGAAAGTATCAATCCTGTATTAGGTTATTTCAAAGTTAGAGGCTCATTTACAGAAGTAGGTTCTCCGATTCCATTTACAGGTCTGACACCAGGAACGATTACTCATAAACTAGAAAATGGTACTGTATCTCCTTTCGAATACTATCCTTTGAGTGATTTGAAAGCTGAACGTACTCGTTCGTACGAATTAGGAATCGATACCAGATGGTTTAACAATACAATTACTTTGGGTGTGACAGTATATCATTCTAATACTTACAATCAGTTATTGAAAGCTGATATGCCAGGAAGCAGTGGATATAAATATATGTATGTTCAAGCTGGTAATGTACAGAATAGAGGTATTGAGATGACATTAGGCTATGATCAGACATTCGGTGAATTTAATTATAATACTACTTTCACAGCTACTGCCAACAGAAACAAAATTAAGAAGTTAGCTTCTAATGTAAAGAACCCTGTTAATGGCGAATTGCTGGATTTAAGTGATATTCAACTGGGACGCTTCCGTCTCCGTGAAGGAGGTGAAGTGGGTGCGTTATATGCCGACCGCCGAGTTGAAAGGAATGAAGAAGGATATGTTCTCTACAATCCAGGACAGACCTTGGCTACAGAAAAGACTACACCGTTTAAGATCGGGTCAGTCAATCCTAAATGGAACTTAGGCTGGAGACATGGATTCAACTATAAGGGTATTAATGCTAATGTCATGTTTACTGCAAGAATCGGTGGTAACGTAATCTCAAAGACCCAAGCCACCTTAGACCGTTTTGGTGTATCTAAAGCATCAGCTAATGCTCGCGACGCAGGTTATGTAATGCTAGGTAATATAAAGATGCAACCGGAAGATTATTATGGGACTATTTATGACTTAGACTCATATTATGTATATTCTGCAACAAACGTTCGTCTACAAGAAGCTAGTATCGGTTATACCCTACCTAACAAGTGGTTCGGTGATGTAGTGAAGAACGTAAATATTTCCGTGTATGGTACTAACTTATGGATGATCTATAATAAGGCTCCTTATGATCCTGAATTAACAGCATCTACAGGTACATTTGGTCAAGGCTATGACTATTTTATGCTGCCTAGCAGTCGTACGTATGGTTTTAGTTTGAAATTTGGATTCTAATTATTTATTAATAATTGAAATTATGAAATTTAAGAAATACTTATTAGTGGTCTTTTCGCTAGGCTTATTAACAGCTTGCGAGGATTATATAGATATCAATAAAAGTACTACTGGTGTAACAGACGAAGAACTGGAAGCAGGTGGATTAATCTACGGAACTCAGTTGATGGAAATGCAGCAACGTGTTATTCCCATCGGTTCGCCAAGTAAAACAACTGATCCGGGTAATGATCTGGCAGTTACAGATGTGATGTCATCAGCCCAATATATCGGCTTTTTTGGCATGAATAATAACTGGAAACTAAGTACAGAAGCTACATGGGATTTTGCTGACAATCGAATGAGTTATGCATACGAACAACTTTATATGAAAGTATATCAGCCTTGGGTGCAAATATATCAAAAGATTGGAAATAGCGAAGAACCAGAGAAACAAGAAATTATGGCAATATTTAATGTCGTAAGAGTTGCTGGTTGGTTAAGAGCTACCGACTGTTTTGGCCCTATTGTATATTCTAACGCAGGAAATGGTGACATCGCTCCAATGTTGGATAAGCAGGAAGACGTATATAAAGCTATGTTGAAAGATTTAGCTACTTGTGCTGATATTCTGAACAAATCGACTTCTAAGATTATGCCGAAGTACGATTTGATTTATGACGGAGATCCAATTAAATGGACTAAATTGGCCAACTCATTAATGTTGAGAATGGCAGTTCGTACTCACTTTGTCAACAAAGATTTAGCTGTAGAATATATTCAGAAAGCGTTGAATCCGAGGAATGGAGGCGTGATTGAAAGTAAAACAGATGGAAGCAAAAATTGGTAATACAAGTAAATTCCCATTATTAAACTCTTTAATCGCAACAATCGATTACAAAGAAAACCGCATGGGTGCCACAGCTTGGTCTTACTTAACAGGTTATAACGATCCCCGAATAGACAAATATTACACAAAGGGTACATACAACAAGGTTAGTGGATACTATTGTATTGCTCCCGGTAATACCTTAGGCAAGGCCGAAGGCGACAATACCGCAGAGTTCGCTTCTTGCCCGAAAGTAGAAAACGCAGATCCTTTATACTGGTTCAGAGCTTCCGAAACTTTCTTTTTGAAGGCCGAAGCTGCATTGTATGGTTTAACTGAAGGAAATGTGAAAGACTTATATGAGGCAGGAGTAAGACTGTCTATGGATGAATGGGGCATTGCAGAAGCAGCAGCCACTACCTATTTAAACAATAGTGCACAACCTGCAACACTAAATTCGCCAAGTAACTATTACTATGCTGGTGGCAAATCCTATAATTCTGATATTACTGCAGGAAATATAACTCCTAAATGGGATGATGCAGCTTCAGAGGAAACGAAACTGCAACGGATTATCACACAGAAATATCTGGCTCTTTATCCTAATGGGGTAGAAGCTTGGACAGAGTATCGTCGGACTGGATTTCCTTATTTGGCTAGTGTATTTGATAATACTCTGTACAATAAGATAGGTGCGACAGAGAAAACCAGAGCTCCAGAACGTTTCAGTTTTGCAGCAAAAGAATATAGTGGTAATCCCAATATGTCTTCCATCACTACATTGTTGAATGGTCCGGATAAAGGTGGTACTAAACTTTGGTGGGTACGTACTAACAGACCTGTCCAAAATTAATCAATCAATTGTTTTAATAATCAATAAACAACAATTAATAGTATGAATTTACGTAATTATATATACATCGGTATTGCAGTCCTTGGCTTTACAGCATGTTCTGACTGGACAGACACCGAACGTGAAGTGTTTCCAGAACAAGAGGAAATAAATCGTTTTATTCCTCTTATTGATGCTCAAAGCGAAGCGGATTTGATGCCTTCGCAACGCGAATATTACCGCCAACTTAGAGAATACCGTACGACTCCTCATGTAAAAGGGTTTGGTTGGTTTGGTAATTGGACAGGAAAAGGTACAAATGCCCAAAATTATTTGAAGATGTTACCCGATAGTGTAGATTTTGTATCTCTTTGGGGAACAAGAGGAAGACTATCTGATGAACAAAAAAATGATTTAAAGTTCTTCCAGGAAGTGAAAGGAGGAAAGGCTTTATTATGCTGGATTATTCAAGACTTGGGAGATCAGTTGACTCCTCAAGGATTGACAGCTACAGAATATTGGGTAACTGATAAAGGAAAAGGCAATTTTCAAGAGGGAGTTAAAGCGTATGCAAATGCCATTTGTGATAGTATTGAAAAATTTAATCTGGATGGTTTTGACATAGACTATGAACCAGGATATGGTCATCGTGGTACTTTAGCAACTTCTCAGACAATTAGCCCTACTGGCAATAATAATATGCAGATTTTTATTGAGACACTAAGCGCTCGTTTACGTCCTGCTGGAAGAATGTTGGTTATGGATGGTCAGCCGGATCTTTTGTCTACAGAAACATCCAAATTGATAGACCATTATATTTACCAGTGTTATTGGGAAAGAAATACGAGCACTGTAATTAATAAAATCAATAAACCTAATTTGGATGATTGGGAGCGCAAAACAATTATCACGGTTGAATTTGAGCAGTGTTGGAGATGCGGAGGTATTGATCCCGGGAATAATGCTGCTAATTGGAGCGCAAATCAAAGATATACTTCGGTTAGAACGGAGTTCAATGGAAAAAATGGAACACAAATATTTGATTATGCAACACTTAATCTTCCAAGTGGTAAACGAATAGGTGGCATTGGTACGTTCCATATGGAATATGACTTTGCTAACGAACCCTCTTATAAATGGCTTAGAACCGCTCTTTATTACGGTAACCAAGTATATCCGGGTACATTTGAATAAACATTTTAATCAGAAAGAAAAATGAAAAAAATAGTTATGACTCTGTTTGGTACGTTGCTTCTAGCAGGTTGCCAGAACGAATTGTATACAGATACTCAAAAAGATTTCGGAAGTGATCAAGGTGCGTATATAGCTGCTGATGGTCCCATTCAGATTTTTGTAGAAGAGGGTAAGGAATATTTTATCAAAGATATAAAAGTAGGCTTAGCTGTAAAAGAGAATAAAGCATGTGAAGTTCCTTTGAAAGTTGGTGATCAGGCACAGCTTGATGAATATAATAGAAAGAATGGTACATCCTATTTGATGTTACCGTCTGAAATGTATGAAATACCTTCAGTGATGACTTTTAAGCCGAATTTGGCTATGCAGTCTATTCCTGTTTCATTGAAAGACCTAAAATTTTCTTTGAAAGGAGACTATGCATTACCAATTCGTTTGTCTAAAGGCTCTGTCACTCTTGTTCCAAATGAAGAGGAAGCTTTAATCATTTTAGAAAAACGTACACGTACCAAAGCACTTCTTATGAATAATGCCGGAAGTGAAAGTGGTGATATGTTTCCACAAGACTTTAAAGTTAAGCAGTGGACTATGGAGGTTATGATTAAACGGTCTGCATATAATGCAAATAATAAATCCATTGGGGGAACAAAAGTGGCACCTAACTCTAGTCCTCTTGATGAAATATTTACTCGTTTTGGAGATGTGACGATTAATCCTAATCAGTTGCAAATAAAAACAGGCGCATCACAAATTGATGTACCATCAAGTAAATTTGCAGCTAAAGCAAATGAATGGTATATGCTTACATTTGTTTATGATGGCAAAATGACCTTAGTATACGTAAATGGTGACTTAGTGGCATCACGTGAAATTAGAATCGGAGAATATGGGCTGACAGGTTTCTGGTTGGGAGGTTCTAATGAATTTGTACGTGAAGTCCGTTTCTGGGATATTGCCCGTACCGCACAACAAATAAAAGGATATACATGGAAGATGGTAAATCCGGACGAACAAGGATTACTACTTTACTATCCATGTAATGGACAAAAACGCGATCACGAGACAGGTGTTATCAGTGACGATGCAACTAAAATATGGAACTGGGCTACTTACTATAATGGAGACAAGAGTAAGCTAGACCTTCCAATGGTTGGAAAGTTTGATGACAACAATGGTGAAATGTATGTATTCCCTGCTGAATAATAGATGGAGTATCTAAAAAAAATAATTGATTAAAAAATCGGTTATTTGTAAATAAGAGTCCGGCATTTTGCCGGACTCTTATCGTTTTATCCAACTTTACACGACCTGATAGAATGTAAATATTTGCGTTTGACAATAATCGTGCATTCCAATTAATATAATTTTTTTTTTGAGACAGCAGAGAAATCGCCGCAGTAGTAATATTGTATCATTTTTTTATGGTAGATATTTATATTTCACAGTTTCTCCCAAGCAATCACGCTTGCCAATGCTCAACCTCTGAAAGTAACTTTAGGAGAAGATACGCAAGTATTGGATGAAGTTGTTGTTACTGCATTGGGTATCAAGCGCTCGGAGAAAGCTTTGACGTATAATGTACAACAGGTGAAAGGGGATGAACTTACAACTGTAAAAAGTACAAACTTTATGGGAGCACTGGCTGGTAAGGCAGCGGGAGTGCAGATTAATTCTAGTGCTTCAGGTCCTGGTGGTGGTGTAAAGGTGGTAATGCGAGGCGCTAAATCTATCACGCAAAACAATAATGCACTCTATGTGATTGATGGTATTCCAATGTACAATCGCGCTTCTTCTGGTGGTGATGGAGCGATGGCAACGCAACCGGGCAGTGAATCAATAGCTGACATTAATCCGGATGATATTGAAAGTATGTCATTGCTGACAGGACCTTCTGCAGCTGCATTATATGGATATGAAGGGGCTAATGGAGTTGTTTTAATTACTACTAAGAAAGGGCGTGCTGACAAGACAACTGTGACTTATAGTAATAATACTACATTCAGCGATCCTATGATGATGCCAAAGTTTCAGAATACTTATGGTAATATGACGGGGGAAGTGATGAGCTGGGGATTGGAAACGGATAAGAGATACGATCCTGCAAAGTTCTTTAACACAGGAAGTAATGTATCTAATACACTTTCTCTTTCCACTGGCAATGATAAGAGTCAAAGTTATATCTCTGTAGCTACAACTAATGCAGCAGGCATTATGCCTAATAATGACTACGATAGATATAATTTCTCATTTCGTAATACTACCAATTTTCTGAATAATAAGTTTATTTTGGATACAAGTGCCAACTATATTATTCAAAACGATAAGAATATGGTATCTCAAGGACAGTATTTCAACCCGCTTACTTCTTTGTATTTGTTTCCACGTGGCGAAGACTTTTCTGATGTAACTGTATATGAACGTTATGATGATTTATCGGGGGTAAATACACAGTATTGGCCATATGGTGATTTAGGAGGTGTTTCATCTCAGAATCCTTATTGGATTATGAATCGCATGAACCGTGAGAATGATAGAAGACGTTATAAGTTGGCTGCCAGCCTACAATATAACATCATTGATGGGTTAAATGTGCAAGGACGTGTGAGCATTGATAATACCGAAAGTAAATATACAGAAAAATTCCACGCTGGTACAGTTGGTAACTTTGCTGGTTCGAAAGGGCGATATAAAGAAGAAAACCGTCTGGACAGACAAGTTTATGCGGATGTATTGGCGAACTTCAACAAAACATTCAATGAGTTTAATGTAACAGCCAATTTGGGTGCTTCTATTAAAGATCTCCGTATGGAATTGACTTCTTTACATGGAGACTTGAATAATGTGACTAACCATTTTACTATCGAAAATCTGACACGCAGCGGTTATTATAAAGTAAATGCTGATGGTTTAAAGCGTCAGACTCAATCAGTTTTTGCCAATGCGGAAATTGGATGGAGAAGTTTTCTCTACTTAAGTCTTACCGGACGTGCTGACTGGGATTCTTCTCTAGCTCTTTCAGAAAGAGGAAATAAACCATTCTTCTATCCTTCTATTGGTATTTCAAGTATTTTGAGTGAAGTTATTGATTTGCCCGAATGGTTTTCATTCTTGAAAGCGCGTTTCTCTTTCACTTCTGTGGGTAATGCCTATGATCCATATTTAACAAAGGTGCGTTATACGTATGACGACCAACTAGATCAATACAAAGCAGAATCCCTGTATCCGAACTCTGATTTGAAACCTGAAATTACCAAATCTTATGAGGCGGGATTGAATATGCGTTTCTTCAAAAATACATTGAATTTTGATATTACCTATTACAACTCTGATACGCGTAACCAAACGTTTGCTGCACCTCTTCCGGCAAGTTCTGGTTATACAGCTGTCAACATCCAGGCAGGTAGTGTACAGAATCAGGGTATAGAGATGGCTTTGGGATACAAAAATGAATGGCGTGATTTTGGTTGGTCCAGTAATTTTACTTTTACTTATAATAAAAATAAAATCAAAAGGCTGGCAGATGGTGTAACTAATAGAATAACAGGTGAACCGATTGAAATGCCTTATGTAGACAAAGCTAGATTAGGAGGATCAACTTCACCGGTAGTACGTCTGACAGAGGGTGGTTCTATGGGAGACTTGTATATCAACCGTGACTTCAAACGCGATAATAATGGTTATATTTATTTGGATGCCAAGACTGGTTTGCCGAGTATGGTGGAGACTGAATATCGGAAAATTGGTTCATTGCTTCCAAAAGTTAATTTAGGATGGAGAAATTCATTTACTTATAAAGGTATACGTCTGAATGTATTGTTAAGTGGACGTTTTGGTGGTTTGGTTGTGTCTAATACACAAGCGTTTCTTGACCGTTGTGGCGTTTCCGAATATAGCGCGCAACTTCGTCAGGCTGGAGGTGTAATGATCAACAACAGAAATGTGTCTGCTAAAGATTATTTGGGTATAGTAGCGGCTGGTACTGGTGAAGGTGACCATTATGTGTACGAAGCAACCAATATCCGTTTGCAGGAGGTTAGTCTTGAATATACACTTCCTAAAAAATGGTTATATAACATTGCTGATGTGACATTAGGTTTAATTGGAAACAACCTCGCTATGATATATTGCAAGGCACCGTTCGATCCTGAATTGGTTGCGTCATCTACCAGCACTTTCTATACTGGTGTGGATTATTTCATGCAGCCTAGCTTAAGAAACATGGGATTTAGTATAAAAGTACAATTCTAATAAAGCAACGAATAATGAAAAAAATCAAGATAATCAAGACTGTAAGCGTGGCAGCTTTTACTACTACTCTGCTATTCGCTTCGTGTACGGGAAACTTTGATGAATTAAATACACATCCAACGGACGTGTATCCAGAGGATATGACTCCGACAGAGCGGGTAGGTACGTTGTTTGTGTCTATGACTCGTTTATTGAATGCCTGCCAGGAAAATAACAGTCAGCACACCGAACAAATGGTGGGACAGTATGGCGGGTATTTCGCGACAACTGCTCCTTGGAATGGCACTAATTTCGGAACATTCAATCCTAGTGCCGACTGGGTAGATGTTCCTTACAAAGATATGTTTACGGAATTTTATCCAAATTTTCAGACAATAAAAGAATCTACCGGGGGTACCGGGTATATTTATGCGTGGGCATCTATTCTTCGGGTAGGCGTTATGCTTCGTGTTGCCGATATTTATGGTCCTATTCCTTATTCTGAAATGGGAAAAGGAGAATTTCAGGTGGCATACGATGATTTGAAAACACTCTATCATAATATGTTTGATGATTTGACACGTAGTATTAATGTGCTTTCGGCTTTTGTTCAAGAAAATGAAGGAAAAGAAGTGCCTGTTGCCGAATATGATATCATATATAATGGTGATTTTAGCAAATGGATCAAATATGCTAATTCTTTGAAACTTCGCATGGCTGTGCGTATTGCCTCTAATACTGAAGATACGGAATATGCTAAACAAATGATGGCGGAAGCGATTAACGGGGGAGTAATAGAATCTAATGAGGATAATGCCTTTTTCCCCTCTATGCCATATAATCCGTTCTGGATCGCTTCTGATTGGGGTGACTTAGCTATCAATGCGACACTTTCCGCATACATGAATGGATATAATGATCCGCGTATTAGCAAATATATGAATACCTCGACTTCATATAGAGAGTATCGTGGTGTACGTATGGGCATTAAAGATACAAGTAAAAGTGTTGAAGGTAGTGCCGCAAGGTATTCCAAACCAGCTGTTACAGAAGCTTCTCCTATGCCGGTTTTCTATGCGGCAGAAACATATTTCTTGAAAGCGGAAGCAGCTTTACAGGGATGGATTGCAGGTGGAGCAGCAGCGGCTAAGAGTTACTATGAACAGGGCATTCAGGTTTCAATGAATCAACATGGTGTAGAGATTGGTGATTACCTTTCAAGCACAGTTGTTCCTCAAGGGTATACAGATCGATGGAATTCTCAAAACAATATTTCATTTACTGATGTACCTACTGTTGCGTGGGAAAACGGAAGTAATAAGCTCCAGAAGATTATTACTCAAAAATGGATTGCCAACTATCCATTGGGAATTGAAGCTTGGTGTGATTATCGTCGTACCGGCTATCCTGAGCTGTTCACTGCACGTGACAATCTAAGCTCTGTTGGCTATATAGGTGACATTGATAGTAAACGTATGGTTCGCCGTTTGCCATATCCTACAACAGAAAAATCCAGTAATTCTGCTAATGTATCGGCAGCTATTGCAACGATGTTAGGTGGTCCGGACACTGGAGCTACGGATTTGTGGTGGGCAAAAAAGAACTAATTTTTAACCTGATAAAATATAGAATATGAATATAAAGCATATAAAGAATGCATTAGGATTTGCATTTGCCGCAACATTCTTCGTTGGATGTACGGATGTGGAATCTATTAATGATGTTGATTTGAATCAAACCGTCAAGACTGATGAATATTTTGCTGCTTTGCGTAAATGGAAAGAGACACCGGGCCTTCCACAAGTGTTTGTATGGTTCGACAATTGGACGGGAACTTCTCCTACCGGTGAAAATAGCTTGAGAGGTTTGCCTGATTCCGTCACCATTGCTTCCAACTGGGGGGGACATCCGAAATTTGAATTGACTCCGGAACGAAAGGCTGATATGGAATATGTGCAAAAAGTGAAAGGTACAAAGGTGGTCGTTACTTTATTTTCTCAAAACATTGGCGATGACCTTCCGGATAAAGAAATTTATCACGAAGCCGGAACTAGCAGTGATCCGGAAAAAGTAAGACCTGCAATTAAAGCCTATGCCGAAGATCTTTACAGAGCTTGTCTCGAATGTGGATATGATGGCTATGATTGGGACTATGAACCGGGTGGTGGAATGGGAGTAGGTCCGCTTTGGTCAAATAAAGTACAGAGAACCATCTTTGTAGAGGAACTCTCTTATTGGTTTGGACATGGTGCTATGGATCCTAATCGCGATCGTGGAGACCGTCCTATGCCAGAGAAACGTCTCCTTTTCTTAATTGACGGTGAGGTCGGAATCCGAACCGGTATGGATAAAGAATGGCTTTCATATTATGTAGACTATTTTGTATTGCAGGCTTATGGTGGAATGGCAGATTACAGAATGACGGGAGTGTTACGTGATATGGATGATTGGATACAGCAAGGGATCATCACTCCGGATGAAATTGTCCGCAGAACCATAGCAACCGAAAATTTTGAATCCTATGCCAATTCTGGAGGAGGATTCCTCGGTATGTCAAATTACGTATATAAAAGTACTTATACTGTTAATGGAAAACCTTATGAGATAGATCAATTGATTGGCGGATGTGGTCTTTATAGGGTAGGATTTGACTATGCACAGGGTAAGGGTGATTATGATGGCTCACCGGAATATTACTTCTTACGCCAGGGAATTACGAATATATACAGAAATTTCTATGATCGCATGAATGCGGTTAGTGAGGAATAATGATTAAATGAATTTTATAAGAATGAAAATTATGAAATATATCTATTTATCAAGTCTTATGATTGTATTGTCAGCATTCTTTCTTACAGGATGTGAGAATGCAGAATACAAGGTACAGGCAAATAGTCTTTACATAACAGATGCAGCTGGTACAGACATTGCCACTACTGTTACTATGGATGACGGTGCAGACATTAACGTTGTCGTGCGTTTGGCCCAAAAAGTTGAGGAAGACGTAGAAGTGGAAATTCAGTTCTCTCCTGAATTATTGGCCGAGTACAATGAAACCAGCGGTACAGAATATGAAGTGTTGCCCGAAAATATGCTTCCGAAGAATGCTACAGTGACGATTCCGGCAGGTGAAATTAGTGCCAGTTATCGACTTCATGTAGATGATTTTGTGACTAATGGTATCACTTATGCCATTCCTCTCACATTAGGAAATGTTCTAAAAGGTGATATTCCAAAATCAAAAGTTCAGAGTAGATTCATTTATGTATTGGCAAAACCTTTGAATGTTTCTGTTCCAGTATTACGTGGTAATGCCGGAAATGTAACAACATTGCCTGAAACAGATTGGGGTATTACGGTGGATGCATGGACATTGGAAGCTTGGGTACGTATGGATGGTTATAGTATAAATAACCAAGCTATTTTCACATCCGGCAGTAATGATCATGAAATTTATATCCGTTTTGGGGATGCTAATAGACCATACAATTATCTACAGATAAAGTCCTTGGGAGGACAGAAACAAACAGCTAGTGATTTGGAGGTAAATACTTGGTATCATTGGGCTTTCGTTTATAATGGAACAACACTTACTATTTATAGAAATGGAAAACAAGATACATTCTTTGACCCTCCTGCACCAAAAGGTGGAAACGTTCGTTTTGATTTTATGAAAATAGTTGATAGTGGTAGCTATTTCCGTAATAATTGTGCTATGAGCCAGGTTCGTCTGTGGAAAGTAGCGCGTACAGAATCGGAGATCGTGAACAATATGTATTTTGAGGTAAATCCTAAGAATCCGAATTTGATAGCTCTTTGGCCAATGGATGAAGGAGATGGCACTTCCTTTAGAGATGCAACAGGCAACGGACATGATGCAACTTCTAATGGTGCTCTTCAAAAGTGGGAACATAATATCAGATTTGATAAATAGAATGTACTAGGTAAATAATTTATATAAAAGAGAAGGATGTGTCCAGTTTAGGGCATATCCTTTTTTTTATATGTTAAAGTATTCATAAATTATTAGAACTTTATTCTTCTGAACTGTATTTATAATAAATACTCGTATAAACTTAATTTCTAACAAACATGAAACATTGGTTATTATCTGTTTTGCTGATGGTATGTAGTACTGTTTCAGCACAAATAACACTAGTAAAAGATGGCAAGAGTAATGCTCGTATCATTGTGCAGGACAAAATGCCAAATAGTAAGACATCAGCGGAGCTCTTACAACATTTTCTCTATCATATTTCGAAAAGCAGGCTTCCTATTGAATATGATAAAACGCCTCGAAAAGGAGATATACTGATTGGCGGTCAAACTCCTCAAACAGTGACGGAAGATGGTTTCTCTATTTCTACTCAAAATGGTATTTTAAGGATATCAGGAAAAGAAAAAGGAGTTGTATATGGAGTTGTCACTTTGTTGGAACAATATCTGGGAGTCGATTATTGGGGAGAGAATGAATATTCTTTTACTCCTCAAAAGACGGTGACCTTGCCCTTGATTAATAAAGTCGAAAACCCGGCCTTTCGTTATCGTCAGACACAATGTTATGCCATCCGTACAGATTCTATTTATAAGTGGTGGAATCGTTTAGAGGAACCCAATGAAGTGTTTGCTGCCGGTTATTGGGTACATACATTTGACAAGCTTCTGCCTTCATCTGTTTATGGGAAAGAACATCCGGAGTATTATTCTTATTTTAAAGGAAAACGTCATCCGGGAAAAGCCAGTCAGTGGTGTTTGAGTAATCCGGAAGTTTTTGAGATTGTAGCTCAACGTGTTGACTCTATTTTCAAAGCTAATCCCGATAAACATATCATGTCCGTTAGTCAGAATGATGGTAATTATACGAATTGCACCTGTGATGATTGTAAGGCAATTGATGATTATGAAGGGGCACTATCGGGAAGTGTGATTACTTTTCTGAATAAGTTGGCAGCTCGTTTTCCGGATAAGGAGTTTTCTACATTGGCTTATCTGTATACGATGAATCCACCGAAGCATGTGAAGCCTTTGCCGAATGTGAATATTATGTTGTGTGATATTGACTGCGATCGTGAGGTAACCTTGACAGAGAATGCTTCGGGAAAGGAATTTGTGAAAGCCATGGAGGGATGGTCTAAAATAACCAATAATATTTTCGTATGGGATTATGGTATTAATTTTGATAATTATCTGGCCCCTTTTCCTAACTTCCATATTTTACAGGATAATATCCGTCTTTTCAAGAAGAATCATGCCACTATGCATTTCTCTCAAATAGCAGGGAGCAGGGGAGGAGATTTTGCCGAACTTCGTGCCTATTTAGTTTCAAAGTTAATGTGGAATCCCGAAGCTAATGTAGATTCTTTGATGCAACATTTCCTACATGGATATTATGGTGAAGCTGCGCCACATCTTTATCAATACATAAAGCTTATGGAAGGTGCATTAATAGGTAGCGGACAGAGATTATGGATTTATGATTCTCCTGTATCACATAAATATGGCATGTTGAAGCCTGCTTTGATGCGTCGTTATAATCATTTATTTGATTTGGCCGAAAAGGCTGTCGCAACAGAGCCGGATTTCTTGAAGCGAGTTCAACGGGCGCGTCTGCCAATTCAGTATTCAGAACTGGAGATCGCACGGACAGAGACTGAAAAAGACCTGGTAGATATAAATAAGAAGTTGGATCTTTTTGAGGAACGTGTGAAAGAGTTTCAAGTCCCGACCTTAAATGAGCGTTCCAATTCACCGATAGACTACTGTAAATTGTATCGGGAACGTTACATGCCACAAAAGGAGAATAGTCTGGCTTTGGGAGCAAAGGTTACTTATATAACTCCCCCTACCGGAAAATATGCAGCGTTAGGAAAGACTGCATTGGTTGACGGTTTGTTTGGTGGAGCAACCTTTGTTGATAGTTGGATTGGTTGGGAAGGAACGGATGGTGCATTTGTTATAGATTTAGGTGAAACGAAAGAAATACATAGTGTGGAAACGGATTTTCTTCATCAAATAGGGGCATGGATTCTTTTCCCTTTAAAGGTGGTTTATTCGTATACTGATGACGGTGAGCATTATACACATTGGAAAACGATTGATTTGCCGGAAGAGCGTACGGGGGAGGTGAAATTCCGTGGAGTCAAGGTAGAGTCAGTTGAACCGGTAAAAGCTCGTTATGTAAAAGTAGAAGTTACCGGGACGAAAGAATGCCCGACTTGGCATTACGGTGTAGGACATCCTTCGTGGTTCTTTATAGACGAAGTGATAATAAAATAAAAAAGTAGGGGGAGACGTTAGTAGTTTCCCCCTTTTAGTTGTATTATATATAGATGGGTTAGAAAAATGGATTTTTTCATCTATATACTATGATTTATGCAACAGAATAAAACTGCTTCTCAACGAAACACTATTAGCCCGGCTTGCTGGGTGCCTACCGCTTATTTTGCAATGGGACTTCCCTTTATTGCTATTAATTTGGTTTCCGTTTTCATGTTTAAGGATCTGGGAATTTCGGATACGCAAATTGCATTCTGGACTTCTCTAATTATGATGCCTTGGACATTGAAGTTCTTGTGGAGCCCTTTTCTTGAAATGTATAAAACGAAAAAATTCTTCGTATTAATTACAGAATTGTTGAGCGGTGTACTGTTTGGAGTAGTAGCCTTTTCTTTGTTCTTCGATTATTTTTTCGCTATAAGTATCTCTACGATGGCAGTGATAGCTTTTAGTGGAGCCACACACGATATTGCTTGTGATGGTGTATATATGGCTGAATTGAACAAAGAAGATCAGGCAAAATATATCGGAGTGCAAGGTGCTTTTTATAATGTAGCCAAATTGGTCGCTAATGGAGGATTGGTTGCTATGGCAGGAGCATTGGCAGAACATTTTGGAGCGATAGAAGGTGCTTCAATAGATGCTAATAAAGGGGCATATTCATCTGCATGGATGATTATTTTCGGCGTGATTGCTGCAATAATGGTACTGATCGGTATTTATCATATCAGAATCTTGCCTTCTACACAAGTGCCCGTAACAACTAAAAAGACGACTTCGGAAATAAAAAAGAATTGATAGCAGTAATAGGGAATTTCTTTACTAAGAAACATATTTTCTATTACATCGCTTTTATTATCTTGTATCGACTGGCAGAAGGATTTATCATGAAAATAGCTCCGCTGTTTTTGCGTGCTTCAAGAGATGTAGGTGGTTTAGGATTGTCATTAACCGAGATCGGTACGCTGAATGGTATCTTTGGTTCTGCAGCTTTCGTTCTAGGTTCATTGTTGGCAGGAATTTATGTCTCTAAGTTCGGACTAAAAAAGACACTATTCACTCTCTGTTGTATTTTTAATCTTCCGTTCGTAGCCTATACTTTTTTGGCAGTTGCACAGCCTACTAATGTATATCTAATCGGAACTTGTATAACAATGGAATATTTTGGTTATGGTTTTGGCTTTGTCGGACTGACGTTGTTTATGATGCAACAGATTGCTCCAGGAAAACATCAAATGTCGCATTATGCATTTGCTTCAGGAATCATGAACCTGGGAGTGATGCTTCCGGGAATGGTGAGCGGTTATCTTAGCGACTTGCTTGGGTATCGAAATTTCTTTATTTATGTATTAATTGCAACTATTCCAGCTTTCCTGATTACTTATTTCATCCCTTTCACGTATGATGATTCAAAAAAATAATAATATAAAAAATAACGATTATGAATAAAATTCAAATTCCTTGGGAAGATCGTCCTGTCGGATGTACGGACGTTATGTGGCGTTACTCACAAAATCCGGTTATCGGACGTTATCATATTCCTTCATCTAATAGTATATTCAATAGTGCTGTTGTTCCTTTTGAGGATGGTTTTGCCGGTGTATTCCGTTGTGATAACAAAGCGGTGCAAATGAATATCTTCACAGGTTTCAGTAAGGATGGTATTCATTGGGATATCAATCATGAACCTATCCAGTTTAAGGCTGGTAATACAGAAATGATTGAGTCGGAATATAAATATGATCCCCGTGTTACATGGATTGAAGATCGCTATTGGGTGACTTGGTGCAATGGTTATCATGGTCCTACAATTGGTATTGCATACACTTTTGACTTTAAGGAATTTTTCCAATGTGAGAATGCATTCCTGCCCTTCAACCGTAATGGCGTACTTTTCCCACAGAAAATTGATGGCAAGTATGCGATGTTAAGTCGCCCGAGTGACAATGGACATACTCCGTTCGGTGATATATATATCAGTTATAGCCCGGATATGAAATATTGGGGTGAACATCGCTGTGTAATGAAAGTGACTCCTTTCCCGGAAAGTGCTTGGCAGTGTACGAAGATTGGTGCAGGATCAGTGCCTTTCCTCACTGACGAAGGCTGGTTGCTGTTTTATCATGGCGTTATTACTACCTGCAACGGTTTCCGTTATGCTATGGGAGCTGCTATACTAGATAAAGATCATCCGGAAAAAGTCCTTTACCGTACACGTGAATACCTGATTGGTCCGGCTGCTCCTTATGAACTTCAAGGTGATGTTCCCAATGTGGTATTCCCTTGTGCTGCTTTGCAGGATGGTGAACGTGTGGCTGTTTATTATGGTGCAGCAGATACGGTGGTAGGTATGGCTTTCGGATATATAAAAGAGATTATCGATTTTACTAAACGAACGAGTATCATTTAATTAAGATATGAAACGTATTATATTAACTTACACACTTGCTTTTTCCCTTCTTTCCGCTTATGCGGGGGAAGGGGGAAGCCCTCCCCTAAAAAATACGGATAAAAGTCTTTTGATAGATTATGTAGATCCTTTTATCGGAACTACTAATTTCGGGACTACCAATCCCGGAGCGATTTGTCCGAATGGTATGATGTCTGTGGTTCCTTTCAATGTGATGGGATCTTCTGAAAATACCTATGATAAAGACGCCCGGTGGTGGTCTACGCCTTATGAATATACAAACTGTTTCTTTACCGGATATGCTCATGTGAATTTGAGTGGAGTCGGTTGTCCGGAATTAGGTTCTTTATTGCTGATGCCTACTACCGGAGAATTGAATGTGGATTATAAAGAATATGGTAGTAAGTATAAGGATGAACAGGCTTCACCGGGTTATTATTCTAATTATCTGACTAAATATAATGTAAAAACGGAAGTCTCGGCTACTCCGCGTACCGGCATTGCCCGTTTTACTTTTCCAAAAGGAAAAAGTCATATATTGTTGAATTTAGGTGAAGGATTAACGAATGAGAGTGGTGCCATGCTTCGTCGTGTAAGCGATTGTGAGGTGGAAGGAGTCAAATTGCTTGGTACATTCTGTTATAACCCTCAAGCTGTATTTCCTATTTACTTTGTATTACGAGTTAAAAAGAGCCCTTCTGCAACAGGGTATTGGAAGAAACAACGTGCGATGACGGGTGTTGAGGCTGAATGGGATCCGGATCAGGGAAAATATAAACTTTATACTCGCTACGGAAAAGAAATAGCAGGAGATGACATCGGTACTTATTTCTCCTTCGACACAGAAGAAGGTGAACAGGTAGAAGTACAAATGGGAGTTTCTTTTGTAAGTATAGAAAATGCCCGGTTGAATCTGAATCGTGAACAGGCTGGAAAGAATTTCGAGCAGATTCATGCTGAAGCACGCTCCAAATGGAATGATGACTTATCACGTATAACTGTAGAAGGTGGTACGGATGCTCAAAAGACTGTATTTTATACAGCACTTTACCATTTGCTGATTCATCCTAATATTTTGCAGGATGTAAACGGAGAATATCCGGCAATGGAAAGTGATAAGATTCTGACAACAAAAGGAGATCGCTATACTGTCTTTTCTCTTTGGGATACTTACCGCAATGTTCATCAATTGTTGACTTTGGTTTATCCGGAACGTCAGATGGAAATGGTACGTACAATGCTTGATATGTATCGTGAACATGGATGGTTGCCTAAGTGGGAGTTATATGGCAGGGAAACATTGACAATGGAAGGTGACCCGAGTATTCCGGTGATTGTAGATACCTGGATGAAAGGTTTGCGTGATTTTGATGTTGATCTGGCTTATGAAGCAATGTACAAGTCTGCTACGTTACCGGGAGCGGAAAACTTGATGCGTCCCGATAATGATGATTATATGTCCAAGGGATATGTGCCCCTTCGCGAACAGTATGACAATTCTGTATCTCATGCATTGGAATATTATATTGCCGATTTTGCACTATCCCGTTTTGCAGAGGCTTTAGGCAAAAAGAAAGATGCAGAGATGTTCTACAAGCGTTCTTTAGGATATAAACATTATTATAGCAAAGAATTTGGTACTTTCCGTCCGATTCTTCCTGATGGAACATTTTACAGTCCGTTCAATCCGAGACAAGGAGAGAACTTTGAACCGAATCCCGGTTTCCATGAAGGTAATTCCTGGAATTATACATTCTATGTGCCACATGATGTGTATGGTCTGGCAAAACTAATGGGTGGGAAGAAACCTTTTATTGATAAGCTACAAATGGTTTTTGACGAAGGGCTTTATGACCCGGCAAATGAACCGGATATTGCTTATGCCCATTTATTCTCATACTTTAAAGGTGAAGAATGGCGCACACAGAAAGAGACGCAACGTTTAATAGACAAGTACTTTACTACCAAACCTGATGGTATCCCGGGAAACGATGATACGGGAACGATGTCTTCTTGGGCTATTTTCAATATGATTGGTTTTTATCCTGATTGTCCCGGACTGCCTGAATACACATTGACGACTCCGGTTTTTAATAAGGTAACGATTCGGTTAGATCCGAAATGGTATAAAGAGAAAGAGTTAATTATTGAAGCTAATCGCACTCAACCAGGAACTTTATATATTGATAAGGTACTGCTGAATGGCAAAAAAGTTCAATAAATATCATATCACACATGATGAACTTGTTCACGGCAAATATTTAAAATTTGAATTGAAATAACACACAGTGTTTCATAGGTATCGTTTTTGGGTTGACAGGGCTGTCGGACTTTTATGGTCCGGCAGCCTATTTTTTTACATTTACTTTTATTATTACTTCTCGGAAAATAGCGACGCCATATGCTCGGGATAGTGACGGTATCCGGCTATGATAGCGTCACTATTTCTTCCGGATACCGTCATTATCTTATTTTCATTAGGCCACATTCTGCCACATTTATAGTTATTCTCTGTTTTATAGGTGATTACAAAAATCTCTTTCATACGTCTACTATGTAAATTGTAGGCAATAAGATGAAAATAAGAAGAAATTTATTCAAACATATCCTTTGGATATTAATACTTGCAGAGTGTTTCCCTCTATTAGCGATTGCCGGATCGCAGCAAAAGGAACAACGTTATAAAATAGCTGTATGTGACTGGATGATTTTGAAGCGTCAGAAAATCGGTTCATTTCAATTGGTACACGAATTGAATGGTGACGGCGTTGAGTTGGATATGGGTGGCCTTGGCAAGAGAGAAATGTTTGATAACAAATTGCGGGAACCTCATTTTCAGCAACTGTTTCGTGAAACTGCTCAAAAATATCAATTAGAGGTTTCTTCCATTGCTATGTCCGGTTTCTACGGGCAGTCTTTTCTGGAACGTGCTAATTATAAAGAGTTGGTTCAAGACTGCTTTCATGCAATGAAAGTAATGAATACTAAGGTAGCTTTTCTTCCTTTGGGGGGAATCGAAACTGGATGGGAAAAGAATCCGGCACTTCGAACTGAAGTTATAAAACGTTTGAAGGAGATGGGAGATATGGCTGCTTCTGAAGGAGTAGTTATCGGCATTGAAACTCAACTGGATGCTAAAGGAGATGTGAAACTGCTGAAAGAAATTAATTCTCCGGGAATCAAGATCTATTTTAAATTTCAAAATGCATTGGAGAATGGAAGGGATTTATGTAAGGAATTGAAGATTCTGGGGAAAAAGAATATTTGCCAGATTCACTGTACGGATACAGATGGAGTGACTCTACCTTTTAATGAACGATTGGACATGAATAAGGTGAAAAAGACTTTGGACAAGATGGGATGGAGTGGATGGCTAGTAGTAGAACGTTCACGTGATAAGGATGATGTACGAAACGTGAAGAAGAATTATGGCACGAATATTAAGTATTTGAAAGAAGTGTTTCAGTAAAGATAGGAGGATGATTATGATATAGTTAATATTACAAGGGAGAGAAAAAAGCGCAAAATCTATTTTTTATCCTTTTAAGTGATTACATATTTTTTGATTGTACGTCTTTCCTTAAAAAGAACTTTTGGATTTTGAAGATATAATATATTATTTTTGTTTAAATTAAAATTTAATCTATGAAGAGTAAGATGAAGATTAAAATGAAGATTGCCGGGAAGTTATGGGGCTTATCAGCAATTCTTTTATTTGTTTCTTGTGCTAAAGGTTTTAACGATAATGAAACCTTTTCTGGAGGTGTGACAAATACACAGTTAGAATCGCCCATTCTCGACGATAATAGCTTTTCAACTTTGACAAACTCTGATGGCTCGGAAAGTGTAAAGATAACATGGCCAGTAGTTATGGGAGCAGGAGGATATTTGCTTAATGTATCTCTTATAGAAGATCCGGCAGATCCTACAGTAACTGCAGAAAATCCTATAGTTGTGATGCAGGATAGTATTGTAGATGGTTCGTCTGTCGTTTTTACGAAAACGGAAGATGCCACCTATAAAATAAAGATTAAGACTCTTGGAAATGAAAAACTGAATAATAAGGAAGCGCAAGAGAGCACTGATTTTAAATATGTAGCATTGGTACCTGCTACAACAATTCCTGTAGGGGAAGATATAGCAGAGTATATTAATAATCAATTGAAAGATAGTGATAAAGAGCAAGCTTTTGCTTTAGAAGCTGGTAAAGCTTATGTCCTGAATGGTGTAGTTGATTTTAGATTGAATGTGATAACGCTTCGTAGTACTGATAAAGAGAATCGACCAATAGTAAAAATTGGTGCTAATGGAGGATTGGTAACGCAAGCTGGATTGAAAATTAAATTTATCAATTTTGATTGCTCGGAAATGACTGGAGCTGGTTTTTTGACTCTTAGTGGGGAACCAAGTGAAACGATCTCAATAAAGAGCTTAGGTTATGATAAGGATGAAGCTAATCAAGATGGTTATATCATCAATAAACCTGTAATTATTCAAGAATGTAATATCAAAAACCTACAAAATAGCTTGCTTTATGGCAATAAGAAACCATGGACTTTACGTGATTTCCGTATAACGGATTGTATCGTACAAATGAATAATTCTGGTTCTAATGGGGTTATTAATTTATATGGTGCTACAGGTACAATTAAAGATATGACAATAAAGAACTGTACATTCTATAATTTAGTAAAAAATAGTTCAGCTTATTTTATTCGTTATCAAAACAACTCACAACCTTGGAAATATTTTGGAAAGAGCGATAATACTTCAACTCATATTATTATTAATAATACATTTTGCAAAACATTTTCAAATAAAGATTTTGGTAATAATATACCTAATGATAAGACTTCAATAACCCAGAAGGTTGAATATAATATATTCTATGATGTATATCGTTTATATCAATATCTTCAAAGTAATAATAAGAAATCAACTGTTGGTAATACTATTTGGGGAGTTGATGGTGGAACTCCTAACGGTAATGATACAGGAGGACGAAAAGATGATAATGGAAATCCGTTTGCTACACTTGAAGACCCAGAGTTCGTAGGTCCTTTCTTACAGGAATTGGACTTATCACAAATTAACGGTGGTGTTAATTTTGAGCCTAAGGGTGCAGAAGCTGTAAAAAATAAAAGTGGTGATCCTCGTTGGTATAAATAAATATAAAGTATAAATTATAATGCTATAATAATGAAACATAATAACATAATCAAATTGTGTCTTGGCATATTTCTGGTTTTTGTGATAGCTTTACCTGCTTTGGCCCAGAAAAACATGACATTCAAGGGGGTAGTAGTAGATACGACGGGAGAACCTATCATTGGGGCTTCTGTGAAAGTGGTAGGAACAGCTACTGGAACAATAACTGATTTGGATGGTAAATTTATGGTAGTTGTTCCATCAGGGAAACAGGTTGAAATATCTTATATAGGATATATAACGCAGGTATTATCAGATTTTAAGCAGACTAAGATTGAACTGAAAGAAGATACTCAACAGTTGGATGAGGTAGTGGTAGTCGGTTATGGTACACAGAAAAAAGCGCATTTAACAGGAGCCATTGCTACTGTGCCAATGGATGATATTCAGGACCTTGCTTCTGGTAACTTGGCAAGTACATTGAGTGGTATGGTAAATGGACTAAGTGTTAGTGGTGGAGATGCACGCCCTGGTGAAAATGCACGGATTAACATTCGTCAGAATGATGTTTTATCAGATATTGGTGGAACAGCTTCAGAACCATTATATGTTATCGATGGGTATATTTATCCGGTAGAAGTGAAGATTGGTGATGTGACAGAAAACTTGGGAGCAACAGCATTTAATAATTTAGACCCATCTGTAATTGAGAGTATTTCAGTTTTGAAAGATGCTGCAGCTGCAGTATACGGTGCCCGTGCTGCTAATGGTGTTATATTGGTAACCACAAAGAGGGGTAAACAAGGTGCACCTAAGATTTCATATAGTGGAACTTTTGGCGTTGTGGATGAAGTTTCGCGTGCTAAGATGTTGAATGCTTATCAATATGGTCAACTTTGGAATGCCGTGCGTGCGGCTGATCCGACTGACGTATCTATTAATTTGCAGAATGATTTATTTCAGGCAGATGAGTTGAATGCAATGAGAGGGCTGAATTACGACCTGTTGGATAAATATTGGAAAGCAGCATT
The DNA here is from genome assembly GCF_024793605.1 of Bacteroides sp. BFG-637. Taxonomy (NCBI): domain Bacteria; kingdom Pseudomonadati; phylum Bacteroidota; class Bacteroidia; order Bacteroidales; family Bacteroidaceae; genus Bacteroides; species Bacteroides sp. BFG-637. The sequence goes on from NZ_JANUPD010000002.1 coordinate 4,640,289, forward strand.
GACACAAAAGCATAGTATTAATATGACCGGTGGTTCGGAAAGAGCTAATTATTTTGGGGGAATATCTTATTTTGATCAAGATGGTAATCTAGGAAATTTGGATTATAACCGTTGGAACTATCGTGCTGGTGTTGATGTGAAGATTAGTAAATGGTTAAAAGCAAGTCTTCAGGTTTCTGGTGATTATGGAAAGAAAAACAAACCGAATGTAAAGGTAGGAGGTAGTAATGATGAGAAAGACTATAATCTTTTATTAGTTCGTCCGTATTATATTCCTGAAGAAGTAAATGGTATTCCAATTGTGCCTTATGGTATTAGTAATTCGCAAATAAGTTCTTCACAGAATTATTCATTTTCTCTACTTCAGAATGCAGGGGATTATAATAGGACAGAAACATCGAATATGAATATTAATGCCGGTTTGGAATATGATTTTGGATGGAATAAATGGCTGAAAGGATTAAAACTGAAATTCTCTTATTCAAAGAGTATCAATTCAACAAAAAATAATCAATATGGTTCATCATATGAACTTTATTATATGTCCAAACGTGCAGGAAGTGGAAATCATTTATATACACCTGTTCAAGGACAGGAATCTCTATATGAAGAGTTACTGGGAGAAAATAATTTCTTACTTGCTAATAATGGTTCTGCTATCAATAATGCCAGTGGAGATCCCTATTTATCTCGTACGATGAGTCGTGCCGATAATTATCAGATGAACTTTACGGCAACTTATAACCGTGACTTTGGTAATCATCATATAGGTGCTTTATTCTCTATTGAAAAGTCGGAGGCTGAAAGTGAATATTTGGTAGGACAGGTTACTAATCCTTATGAATTTACAAATGGACAATCCAATCTTGTTCAATATAATAGTGCATCTACTACTGAATTCAAGCGTGCGGAGTCTGGAACATTATCATATATTGGTCGTGTGAACTATGCATATGCTGACAAGTATTTGTTAGAGTTCTTGCTTCGTTCGGACGCATCAACCAAGTTTGCTCCTGAAAATTATTGGGGTGTTTTTCCTTCCGTTTCTGCTGGTTGGATAATATCACAAGAGGAATGGTTTAAGAAGAGTGTGAAGTGGGTCGACTATTTGAAAGTACGTGCTTCGTTTGGTTTGACAGGTCGAGATAATACGAAAGCATGGCAATGGATGCAAAATTATGCAGTTGATAAAGATAAAGGACCTATATTTGGTGTCAACACATCAACAAATGCTGGTAATCATATAACAATTAATAAGGAGATTTCTGCTGTTAACCGTAATGCACATTGGGATAAGTCATATAAGGCAAATTTTGGTTTGGACTTCAACGTCTTGAATAATCGTTTGTCATTCAATATTGATGGTTATTATGAGTGGAATCGAGAAATGTTACTTCCATATTCTGCTTCTATTCCAGGTACGGTAGGAACACAGTCAGCGAATTTTAATTACGGAGAGTTAAATACATATGGTATGGAATTGTCTGTGACTTGGAGAGATAGAATAGGGAAAGATTTTAAATATAAGGTGTCTGTTAATACAGGGTATACGGATAATAAAGTGCTTATGATGGACTGGGAAACCAATCAACGTTATATGAAGATTCATGAGGGAAGTCGTACGGATATGGGAACATGGGGAATGCAGTGTCTTGGCATGTTTCGCAGTTATCAAGATATTGATGAATATTTTGCTAAATATAATATTACATCATATATGGGTATGACCAAAGATAATGTAAAGCCTGGTATGTTGATCTATAAAGATATTCGTGGTGCAGAACAGACTGATGGAACCTATGCCGGACCAGATGGAGTTGTAAGTTATGAAAATGATCAAGTTCGTTTATCAAACCGAAATAACCCTTATGGTTTCACTACCAATTTGAGTGCGGAATGGAAAGGAATTTCTTTATCTGCACAGATAAGCGCAAGTTGGGGAGGATATAGTTTTATTCCAACATCAGCACTTAAGATCGGCAATATGGTCGGCTCTGGATCGAGTTCTTATACAGATTTGGAATATACCAATATGCCATCTTTCTGGAACACAGATAATATGTTCGTTTATAATGATGTAGTTGATGCGTCAGGGAATGTGGTTGTAAAAGCTAATCGCAATGCAAAATATCCAAACTTAAGATGGGGTAGTGTTAATAGTGTGAATTCTACATATTGGAGAGTGAGTGGAACTCGTGTTAGTATGAATCGTTTGACACTTGCATATAGTATACCATCTAAGTTTACAAGATTAATAGGTATTGAAAGTTGTCGTTTCAATGTGACGGGGCAGAATTTATTTAGTTTCTATAATCCTTATCCTGATAATTTTATAGATCCAATGACTTCTTATGGTAGTTATCCTACTTTGCGTAAGTTTACTATTGGTGTAAATGTGACATTCTAAAAAGAAATAGCGATGAAAAGAAAAAATATAATAGCTTTCAGTGTTGCTTTAATGGCAATAGGCACTTTCACTTCATGTAGTGATGAGTTTCTACAAGATAAAAAAAATTACGATTATGTTGATGCAAGTACATATAATACATTTAGTGGCGCAAAGGCACGTGTGGATGATATATATGCTTGGTGCTTGCCTAATACGAGTTTAGAACCAAGCTGGAAATATAACAGTACAGGAGCAGCTGATCTCCAATCTAAGTCTACAGAAGAGTACAGTGGGTTTGGATCATTTGTAGATCCTGATGCTCCGATGACTAGCCAAAGTGGAAATAATACGGTTCCTGATTATTTCCATAATAGTGGTAATAATATTCAGGCAAGTGTTTGGGGGCGTATTCGTAATTGCAATGATGTTATTTATGGTATAGAGAATAGTACTCTTTCAGAAGAAGAAAAGAATGAACTATTAGGACAGGTCTATTTCTTTCGTGCATGGTGTTACTATAATTTAGTGAAGTGGTATGGTGGAGTGCCCATAATTACGGAAGTGCAGGAGCCAGTGGCAGGAGCTATTGTTCCTCGTTCTACGACAAAAGCTTGTATTGATTTTATTTGTGGAGACTTGGAACGTTCTGCACAGTTACTTGCTTCCATTTACAGAAAATGGCGGATGGCCTTCTAGCGATTTTGGACGTGTTACTTCTGGTACAGCACTTGCATTGAAAGGACGGGCTCTTTTGTTATATGCAAGTCCACTGTTTAATCGTAAAAATGACGTAGAACGCTGGAGGAAAGCTTATAATGAAATTACGACTGATCTACCTAGAATAAATGCTTGTGGCTATGGTTTAGTTAATGAAAGTAATGTCGGAACGAATGCTTCAGGCTGGGCGAATGTATTTTCTATGGTTGATGGTAATACAGAAGCGGTATTTGTAACGTTGTATAATGACATAGCGACGGGGGGAGTACCTGATTTTAGCAAAAATAATTCATGGGAACATGGTATTCGACCATCAAATGCTATGGGAGGAGGTGGTAAAACTCCTTCAGCCATGATGGTTGATATGTTCCCTATGGCTGATGGTAAGAGACCTTCTACATGCAATACTTATACTACATTAGAGCAATCTTCTATCGTTTATGATAAAAATGTTCCGTTTGCTAATCGTGATCCTCGTTTTTATAGGACATTTGCTTTTCCGGGAGTACGTTGGGCTTTCAGTGGTGATCCAAAGAACTCAAGCAATAATAATCCTTATACAGGAGATAAGTATAATTTGTGGAACTATGTTTGGTATGCTAATGAAAATGATAGAGATAATGAGGAAGCTAGTAGTTCCAATACATATGGTGCAGATAACCTGTTGACGAATGCCAAAGGTTTTTATATACGTAAACGTTCGGATGATTTAGATGTAAATTCAAATGCCAGATACAAATTTAGCCAAGCAAACGGCTTTAAATTTAGTGGTAGTCCATATTTGGAAATTCGTTATGCTGAAGTGTTGTTGAATTATGCGGAAGCAGCATGTGGTGCCGGTGAAATGGGAGTAGCTGTTGAACAGTTGAAGAAGATACGTGCTCGTGTGGGATATACATCAGCAAATAATTTTGGCCTGCAAACCAATTTGTCAAGTGATCAGTCTGCATGTTTTGCCGCCATCTTGTATGAACGTCAGATTGAGTTGGCTTATGAAGGTAAACGTTTTGATGACTTACGTCGTTGGATGTTGTTTGATGGTGGTGCGGAAAGAGCAGAAGGAGCACCTGACACATGGCTCCCATCTGGTTGGAATGGAAATACTTGTACTTATTTAGGTTTTAAACAACTAAATGGACAGCGTCGCGATAATCTTGAATTCCGTGTAAGCAGCGCTCATGAGAGTAAAGGACTTGGTGGTACATCGTGGGAAATAAATGGGGTAAATCCAGATCCATTAAAAGATGTAACACGTCCGGATGCATTAGATTTGAGACAGGCGGATATTTCAAGTCAACAGAATAAGTTAGTTGAGTTTTATAATACTTATCTAACACGTAAAATGAAGAAGGGAGATGCATATACTACTGATCATACACCGAAATATATGAATTTCCTTCCTCGGTATTATTTCCTGGGTTTTGCAGAAGGAGCTCAAAAAGCTAATCAAACATTGCCACAAACTATTGGTTGGGCAGATTATAACAATGGTGGTGCTAATGGTACTTTCGATCCATTAGCAGAATAAGTTCATAATCTCCAATTTGTCTATATAATAACGTTTCTAATACCTCTTGAATAGGAGGATTAGAGACGTTATTCTTTTATAAAGATTTGAGTTATGTAGAAAAACATATTTTGAATAATAATTTCTGCTCTACTGATTACAAATCTTTTTCTCTTTCGTCTTATTATTGTATTTTTGAATTAACAACTTCACTAAACCAAATAAAAATGAAGAAGAAACATGTATTATTAGCAGCTTTTGCTGCTGCAATGTTGACTCCGACTGTTGCATGGGCGCAATACCCACAAATAACCGACGAAGCCAAAGAAAACTATAAAAAGATGATGACTGAAGAGCGGAAGCGCTCTGATGAAGCATGGGCGAAGGCACTGCCAATAGTGCAGAAAGAAGCAAAGGAGGGACGTCCTTATATTCCTTGGGCTAGCCGTCCATGTGATTTGCCACAAGCGAATATTCCGGCATTTCCTGGAGCAGAAGGTGGCGGTATGTATAGTTTCGGTGGTCGCGGCGGTAAAGTTATTACTGTGACTAATTTGAATGATCGTGGACCCGGTTCTTTCCGTGAAGCTTGTGAAACAGGGGGCGCTCGTATTATCGTGTTCAATGTGGCAGGTATTATCCGTTTGGAGTCTCCGATTATAGTTCGTGCTCCCTATGTTACTATTGCAGGACAGACAGCTCCCGGTGATGGCGTTTGCATTGCCGGCGAATCATTTTGGGTAGATACGCATGATGTTGTTGTACGCCATATGCGTTTCCGCCGTGGAGAAACAAAGGTTTGGCATCGTGATGACTCTTTCGGAGGAAATCCGGTTGGTAATATTATGATTGACCACTGTTCTTGTACGTGGGGTTTGGATGAAAATATATCTTTCTACCGTCATATGTATGATCCTAGTGAAGGTCAATATGAAAGCAAAGATTTAAAACTTCCTACTGTAAATGTGACTATTCAGAATACAATCTCTGCAAAAGCATTGGATACATACAACCATGCATTTGGTAGCACTTTGGGAGGTGAAAACTGTGCATTTGCCCGTAACCTATGGGCTAGTAATGCAGGACGTAACCCTTCTATTGGCTGGAATGGAATATTCAACTTTGTCAATAATGTAGTGTTCAACTGGGTTCACCGTTCTTCTGATGGTGGTGATTATACCGCTATGTTCAATATGATTAATAACTACTACAAACCGGGACCTGCTACACCGAAAGACTCTAATGTAGGACATCGTATTTTGAAGCCGGAATCAGGACGCAGCAAACTGGATCATCACGTCTACGGACGAGTTTATGCTGATGGAAACATTATGGAAGGTTATCCTGCCATTACAGCAGACAACTGGAAAGGTGGTATTCAGATTGAAGACCAATCAAATACTGACGGGTATACTGAAAACATACGGAGCTATCAACCGTTTGAAATGCCGTATATTAATATTATGGGTGCAAATGATGCCTATGATTATGTATTGAAACATGCAGGTGCAACTATCCCTTGTCGTGATATTGTAGATGAACGTGTGATTGAAGAAGTGAAAACGGGCATCCCTTATTATGAAAAGAAACTTCCGAAAGATGCTTATGGCGATCTAACCGGTCTGTCTCCTAAATCAATGGGTGAAGACGGACAATTTAAGTATCGTCGTTTGCCTAAAGATTCTTATAAGCAGGGTATTATTACTGATATCCGTCAGATGGGTGGATTCCCTGAATATAAAGGTACTCCTTATGTAGATACAGACGGTGACGGTATGCCGGATGAATGGGAAATTGCCAATGGCTTGAATCCGAATGATCCGAGTGATGCTAATAAGGATTGTACAGGTGACGGATATACTAATATTGAAAAATATATCAACGGTATCAGCACAAAGCACAAAGTAGATTGGAGAGATATGAAGAACAACTACGATACATTGGCTGAAAAAGGAAAATTAATGTAATCGCAGGTAAGGTGCCGGGGTCAAGTTTTCTTTCGGCATCTTGCTTTAAAAACAATATCAATGAAAAAGATACTGATACTATCATTGCTTTTTATTTCCGGTTGGATGTCCGCACAGACAGTCGACTTGAATAAAGAGAATCGTGATCCTGAATATGTGAAGTCTATTGTCGGTCGGTCACAGAAGATCGTTGATAAACTTGGGCTTACAGATGCGAAAATAGCCGAAGACGTTCGGAATATCATAGCCAATCGTTACTTCGAATTAAATGATATTTATGAAGTACGGGATGCAAAAGTCAAGAAGGTAAAAGATTCAGGGTTGACTGGTGATGCTAAAAATGAAGCACTGAAAGCTGCCGAAAATGAAAAAGATGCGGCATTATACCGTTCACATTTCGCTTTTCCTGCCGATTTATCCCTCTTTCTTGATGAAAAGCAAATAGAGGCAGTGAAGGATGGCATGACTTATGGAGTGGTGAAAGTGACTTATGACTCACATCTGGACATGATTCCGACTTTGAAAGAAGAAGAAAAAGCCCAGATATATGCTTGGCTGATAGAGGCACGTGAATTCGCATTGGATGCCGAAAATTCGAACAAGAAACATGCTGCTTTCGGAAAGTACAAAGGACGTATCAATAATTATCTGGCTAAACGTGGATATGACCTGAAGAAAGAACGTGAGGAATGGTATAAACGTGTAAAAGCCCGTGGAGGTTCTCTATAATAAAAAAATAAGATACTATAAAAAGAAGCGAAATTCTTTCCCATTGTAAATGGTTAGTTTGTTTGATGGTGGAAAGGGTGGCTCGGAGAGTCGCCCTTTTATCATATATAAATTTTGAATCTAATGATTCTTCTGTTATATTTGAGTACAAATTAGACTTATTATCGTCTCCTCTGTATAAAGGATACAATTATAGAATATAGAAATGAAAAAGTTAAGAAATACATTAGCTGCAATAAGTCTTCTGTTTTTGGCTTCTTGTGGAGGTAACAAAGACTACTATATGTTCACTTCATTTCATGAACCGGCTGATGAGGGATTGAGATACTTATATAGTGAGGATGGAATACATTGGGACAGTATTCCGGGAATCTGGTTGAAACCGGAATTGGGGCAGCATCAACTAATGAGGGATCCTTCAATGGTGCGCACTCCGGATGGAACCTACCATTTGGTCTGGACTACCAGTTGGAAAGGCGATTTGGGATTTGGTTACGCACATTCCAAAGACCTGATTCATTGGTCGGAGCAACAGATGATTCCTGTAATGGCAGACGAACCGACTACCATTAATGTATGGGCTCCGGAGATTTTCTATGACGACGAGAGTGAACAGTTTATGGTTGTATGGGCTTCTTGTGTCCCCGGGCGTTTTGAAAAGGGGATAGAGGAAGAGAATAACAATCATCGTTTATACTATATCACTACAAAAGATTTTAAGACAGTTTCGAAAGCAAAACTTCTGTACGACCCGGGATTCAGCACCATTGATGCTGTCATAGTGAAACGGGCGAAGAATGACTATGTCATGGTGCTTAAGGATAATACCCGTCCGGAGCGCAATCTGAAAATCGCTTTTTCCGATTCTATGACCGGACCTTATTCGCCGGCATCACAGCCTTTTACAGAATCCTTTGTAGAAGGACCGTCTGTAGAGAAGTTGGGCGATGATTATTTAATCTATTTTGATGTGTATAAGAAAAAAATATATGGTGCTATGCGTACAAAGGATTTCCGGAACTTTACAGACGTAACAGAAGAAGTAAGCATCCCTGTGGGGCATAAGCATGGAACAATATTCAAAGCTCCGGAATCAGTAGTAAAGGCATTGCTGGAAGAAAAGAAATAAATCCGGAACTAATTTAAAATCAGAAATAAATCATGAACAACTCTGCTAAAATTCTTTTTGTACTGGCTGCCGGATGGTTGACTACTACAGCCTTTGCACAAGATAGAATCCATTATACAGGAAAAGAATTATCGAATCCTGCTTATCACGACGGGCAACTGTCTCCGGTAGTCGGAGTACATAATATTCAATTGGTGCGTGCTAATCGCGAACATCCGGATGCTTCGAACGGTAATGGATGGACTTATAATCACCAACCGATGCTCGCTTATTGGAATGGGCAATTTTTCTATCAATATCTGGCAGATCCTTCTGATGAGCACGTACCGCCTTCACAGACTTTTCTGATGACTTCGAAGGATGGATATCACTGGACGAATCCGGAAATTGTATTTCCTCCTTATAAAGTGCCCGATGGATATACCAAAGAGTCTCGTCCGGGTGTGCAGGCCAAAGATCTGATTGCCATTATGCACCAACGTGTTGGATTTTATGTCTCTAAATCCGGCAAACTGATTACAATGGGGAATTATGGAGTTGCTTTGGATAAAAAGGATGACCCCAATGATGGAAACGGTATTGGCCGCGTAGTTCGTGAAATAAAGAAAGACGGCTCTTTCGGACCGATCTATTTCATTTATTATAATCATGGATTTAATGAAAAGAATACCGATTATCCATATTTTAAAAAAAGTAAGGATCGTGAGCTTGTAAAAGCTTGTCAGGAAATTCTTGATAATCCGCTGTATATGATGCAGTGGGTGGAAGAAGCTGACCGTGAAGATCCTATCATTCCGCTGAAGAAAGGATATAAAGCATTCAATTGCTATACATTGCCGGATGGACGTATTGCCAGTCTTTGGAAACACGCACTTACTTCTATCAGTGAGGATGGCGGACATACCTGGGCGGAACCGGTGCTTCGTGCAAAAGGTTTTGTCAATAGCAATGCAAAAATCTGGGGACAACGTCTAAGTGACGGAACGTATGCTACCGTATATAATCCGTCGGAATTTCGTTGGCCGCTAGCCATCTCTTTGAGTAAAGATGGATTGGAATATAAGACATTAAATTTGGTACATGGTGAAATCACTCCCATGCGCTATGGAGGAAATTATAAATCATACGGTCCCCAATATCCACGTGGTATTCAGGAAGGTAATGGAATACCTGCAGATGGTGATTTATGGGTTTCTTACAGTGTGAATAAGGAAGATATGTGGATTTCCCGCATTCCTGTTCCGGTAGAGATAAATGCTTCAGCACATGCGGACGATGATTTCTCAAACAATAAATCAATTGCAGAACTGACTGACTGGAATATTTATTCTCCGGTTTGGGCTCCGGTTTCTCTGGAAGGTCAATGGCTGAAACTGCAAGATAAAGACCCGTTTGATTATGCTAAAGTGGAACGTAAAATACCGGCTTCTAAAGAGTTGAAAGTCTCATTCGATTTGCAAGCCGGGCAAAATGATAAAGGCATCCTTCAGATTGAATTCCTGGATGAGAACGGAATAGCATGTTCCCGTATGGAACTTACTGATAATGGAATTTTCCGAATGAAAGGTGGCTCGCGGTTTGCCAACATGATGAAATATGAAGCAGGAAAGGTTTATCATGTAGAAGCGGTCCTTTCTACTGCCGATCGTAATATTCAAGTATATGTAGATGGTAAAAGAGTAGGGCTGCGTATGTTCTACGCACCTGTGGCTGCTATTGAACGGATCGTATTCCGTACTGGTACGCCTCGTACATTCCCGACTGTAGATACTCCTGCCGATCAGACTTATGATCTGCCAAATGCAGGTGCACAAGACTCATTGACAGAATATGGTATTGCCAATGTGAAAACATCTTCTACAGATAAAGACGCGTCTTCTGCTTTCTTAAAGTATGCCGACTTCAGTCATTATGCCGACTATTTCAACAGTATGGAAGATGAGAACATCGTTCAGGCAATTCCTAATGCAAAAGCCTCGGAATGGATGGAGGAAAATATTCCTTTGTTTGAATGTCCGCAACATAACTTTGAAGAGATGTATTATTATCGTTGGTGGTCATTGCGTAAGCATATCAAAGAAACTCCTGTGGGATATGGTATGACGGAGTTCCTCGTTCAGCGTTCCTATTCTGATAAATATAACCTGATCGCTTGTGCGATCGGACATCATATTTATGAGAGCCGTTGGTTACGTGACCCGAAATATCTGGATCAGATTATTCATACATGGTATCGTGGCAATGACGGCGGTCCGATGAAGAAAATGGATAAGTTCAGCTCATGGAATGCGGATGCTGTATTGGCCCGTTATATGGTAGATGGGGATAAAGATTTTATGCTGGATATGAAAAAAGATCTGGAAACTGAATATCAACGTTGGGAACGTACGAACCGTTTGAAGAATGGATTGTACTGGCAGGGGGATGTACAGGATGGTATGGAGGAATCTATCAGTGGTGGACGGAAGAAAAAATATGCCCGCCCGACAATCAATAGTTATATGTATGGCAATGCCAAAGCACTTTCATGTATGGGAATTCTTTCCGGTGACGAGGGGATGGCTATGAAATATGGTATGAGAGCAGACACGTTAAGAAATCTGGTAGAAAATGAGTTGTGGAATACCCGTCACCAGTTTTTTGAAACGATGCGTACAGACTCTTCAGCAAATGTCCGTGAAGCAATCGGATATATTCCCTGGTATTTCAACCTGCCGGATACGACAAAGAAATATGAAGTTGCCTGGAAAGAGATTCTGGATGAAAAAGGTTTCTCTGCTCCTTACGGATTAACTACTGCAGAACGTCGTCATCCGGAATTCCGTACACGTGGAGTGGGTAAGTGTGAGTGGGACGGAGCTATCTGGCCGTTTGCTTCTGCACAGACATTGACAGCAATGGCTAACTTTATGAATAATTATCCGCAGACCGTATTGTCTGACAGTGTATATTTCCGTCAGATGGAATTGTATGTGGAATCACAGTATCATCGTGGTCGTCCTTACATTGGCGAATATCTGGATGAAGTGACCGGTTATTGGTTGAAAGGGGATCAGGAACGTAGCCGTTACTATAATCATTCTACTTTCAACGATCTGATGATTACAGGGCTGATTGGACTTCGTCCGCGTCTGGATAATACAATTGAAGTAAATCCATTGATCCCTGCCGACAAATGGGATTGGTTCTGCTTGGATAATGTACTATATCACGGTCATAATCTGACGATTCTTTGGGATAAGAACGGCGATCGTTATTATTGTGGAAAAGGCTTACGCATTTTTGTGGATGGTAAAGAAGTCGGTCATGCAGATACATTGACAAGAATCGTTTGTGCAAATGTTCTTGAATGATAAATTTTAGGCACGGATTTATCGTTTATCAAATAAAGATATATGAAAGATGAATTTTAGAAATTATTTTCTTTTAATACTGCTTTGTCTGCCATGTTTCATGCAGGCGAAGAATATAACAATCAGCCGTCTTACTTGTGAAATGCAGGAAGGTTTGGTTGTAGTTGAGGGGGCACCTCGTTTGGGATGGGTGATGGAATCGCCGGAAAATGGAACGCGACAATCCGCTTATGAGATTGACATTTGGGAAGCTTTTACAGGACGTCAAATTTGGAATAGTGGAAAAGTCTATTCTTCGCAGAGCCAGCTGGTTTCTATAAAAGGGGCAGATATACGTCCTGATAATCCGTTCAATTATAGTTGGCGTGTTCGTGTTTGGGATGAGACAGATGCACCCTCTGAATGGAGCCGTGAAGCACAGTTCCGCTCTGCTTCCTCAAGACTTTCCGAAGGAAAATGGATTGGAGCTATCACTCGTCAGAATGCTCATTTACCGGAAGGACGCAAGTTTCACGGTGGAGAGTTGAAGAAACCGGAGGTAAAGGCAGCTTGGGAAGCAGTGGATACTTTAGCAAAGAAAAGTATTTGTTTGCGAAGAACATTCCAGGTGGGAGATAAGGCAGAAGGGAATACAAACCGTCAATCAAGCAAGAAAATAGTAGAGGCAACCGCATACGTTTGTGGCTTGGGATTCTATGAATTTTCTTTGAATGGCAAGAAAGTGGGCAACAGTGAATTTGCTCCGCTGTGGAGTGATTATGATAAAACTGTTTACTATAACACATATGATGTAACGGAACAATTACGGCATGGTGAGAATGTTGTGGGAATCTTATTGGGGAATGGATTCTATAATGTGCAGGGAGGACGTTATCGCAAATTACAGATAAGTTTTGGGCCTCCTACACTTTTATTTGAACTGGTTATTAATTACGAAGACGGAACATCTACTACACTCCGTTCTGACAATGACTGGAAATATGATTTTAGTCCGGTGACCTTCAATTGCATATATGGAGGTGAGGATTATGATGCACGTCGTGAGCAAAAAGGATGGAATCAGGTTGGCTTTGATGATAGTCATTGGCGTCCGGTAGTTATACAGGAAGCTCCTAAAGGAATACTACGTCCACAGATGGCTCCTCCAGTGAAAATCATGGAACGATATGATATTCAAAAGGTAACCAAACTAAATGCGGAACAGGTTGCTTCAGCTTCTAAATCGACTAAAAGAACTGTCGATCCTTCTGCTTTCGTGTTGGATATGGGGCAAAATCTGGCTGGCTTTCCGGAAATAACAGTACGTGGTAAACGTGGACAGAAAGTGACTCTGCTCGTAGCCGAAGCATTGATGGATGAAGGTGCCTGTAATCAGCGACAGACGGGACGTCAACACTATTATGAATATACACTGAAAGGTGAAGGTGACGAAACCTGGCATCCTCGTTTCTCTTATTACGGTTTTAGATATATTCAAGTCGAGGGGGCTGTCTTAAAAGGACAAAAGAATCCGCAGAAGTTGCCTGTGTTGAAGAATATTCAATCCTGTTTCGTATTTAATTCGGCTAAGAAAGTTTCCACTTTCGAATCATCCAACCGGATATTTAATGCTGCCCATCGATTGATCGAAAAAGCAGTGCGTAGCAATATGCAGTCTGTGTTTACAGATTGTCCGCATCGTGAAAAACTAGGCTGGCTGGAACAGGTGCATCTGAATGGTCCTGGGTTATTATACAACTATGATTTGACAGCTTATGCTCCGCAGATTATGCAGAATATGGCAGATGCGCAACATGCCAACGGTGCCATGCCGACAACTGCTCCGGAATACGTGGTTTTTGAAGGTCCGGGTATGGATGCTTTTGCCGAATCTCCGGAATGGGGTGGTTCTCTGGTTATTTTCCCATTTATGTACTATGAGACGTATGGAGATGACTCGTTGATTAGGAGATATTATCCGAATATGCGCCGTTATGTGGATTATTTGAAGACTCGTGCAGAGATGGGTATTCTTTCTTTCGGCTTGGGAGATTGGTATGATTATGGAGATTTTCGTGCCGGATTCTCTAGGAACACACCGGTTCCCCTGGTGGCTACCGCACATTATTATATGACAGTAATGTATTTAATAAAAGCTGCGAAAATGGTTGGCAATGACTTTGACATTCATTATTATACTTCTTTGGCACATGAAATACTTGCCGCATTTAATAAATGTTTTCTCAATAAAGAGACAGCACAGTATGGTACAGGGAGCCAATGTAGTAATGCACTTCCGTTATTCCTCCAGATGACGCAGGATTCAGATGAACAAGGCAGTTATCAACCGGATGCAAAGTTGGATGAGAAAGTACTTATGAATCTGATTAAAGATGTGGAAGCACATGGCAATCGCTTAACGACCGGTGATGTGGGTAACCGCTATCTGATTCAGACACTGGCGCGTAATGGTCAGCACGAACTTATTTATAAGATGTTCAACCACGAAGAAGCTCCCGGATATGGCTTCCAGTTGAAATTCGGTGCAACAACCTTAACCGAGCAATGGGATCCCCGCCAAGGTTCTTCCTGGAATCATTTTATGATGGGACAGATTGATGAATGGTTCTTTAATTCACTGGTCGGTATTCGTCCATCTACTACTTATCAAAAGTTTATCATCGCTCCCCAGCCTGTAGGAGATTTGAAATATGTCAAAGCATCGTATGAAACTTTATATGGTACTATTGTTGTGGATTGGACTAGCCAGAATGGAACTTTCACTTTAAACATATCTGTTCCGGTGAATACTACGGCTGTTGTTTATCTTCCGGGAGAAAAAGAACCCAAAGAGATACAGAGTGGAACATATCAATTGGTTTGTGCAAAATGAAAGAACCTTTTGCATATATTTGTAGAATTAAAAAAACAATGTATTCATGATTTTTTAGAAGGCAATGATGAAATATAATTTAATAATATCGATTATGAATTTACGGACAATTCTTCTCGTCTTTCTTTGCTTCTGTGCAACCACAGTTCTTCGTGCCGAGCGTGTGGATATGTTGAAGGCCGGTGCAAAAGCAAATGGTAAGGCTCTTAATACAAAGCTAATCAATTCAACGATTGATCGTTTGAACCGTGGTGGCGGAGGTACTCTTTTCTTTCCTGCCGGGACTTACCTGACAGGAAGTATTCATCTGAAAAGCAACATTACACTGGAGTTGGAAGCCGGAGCTACTTTGCTTTTTTCTGACAACTTCGATGACTATCTTCCTTTTGTAGAGGTTCGTCACGAAGGAGTGATGATGAAAAGTTTCCAGCCTTTGATCTATGCGGTAGATGCCGAGAATATTACCATCAAAGGAGAAGGAACTTTGGACGGACAGGGAAAGAAATGGTGGATGGAATTCTTTCGTGTCATGATTGATTTGAAAGATAACGGCATGCGTGATATGAATAAATATCAGCCGATGTGGGATGCAGCAAACGATACGACAGCGATTTATGCTGAAACGAATAAGGATTATGTAACTACGTTGCAGCGTCGCTTTTTCCGTCCTCCGTTTATCCAGCCCGTCCGTTGTAAGAAAGTAAAGATTGAAGGAGTGAAAATTATCAATTCTCCTTTCTGGACGGTGAATCCTGAATTTTGCGATAATGTAACAATAAAGGGTATAACTATTGATAATGCCCCTTCACCAAATACAGACGGGGTTAATCCGGAATCCTGCCGTAATGTGCATATCAGTGACTGCCATATATCAGTGGGGGACGATTGCATAACCATCAAGTCCGGAAGAGATGCGCAGGCCCGTCGTTTGGGAGTACCTTGCGAAAATATCACCATAACCAACTGTACCATGCTTTCGGGTCATGGAGGCGTTGTTATCGGCAGTGAGATGAGTGGGAGTGTGCGTAAAGTGACTATTTCCAATTGCGTATTTGATGGAACGGATCGTGGAATCCGCATCAAATCAACCCGTGGAAGGGGAGGAGTTGTTGAAGACATTCGCGTTAGCAACGTTGTTATGAGCAATATTAAACAGGAGGCGGTCGTGCTGAATTTGAAATACAGTAAAATGCCTGCAGAACCAAAGAGTGAACGCACTCCGATCTTCCGTAACGTACATATCAGTGGAATGACTGTGACAGATGTAAAGACTCCAATCAAAATGGTGGGTTTGGAAGAAGCACCGATATCTGACATTGTTTTGCGTGATATTCATATTCAGGGAGGAAAACAGAAATGTATCTTCGAAAATTGTGAGCGTATCACGATGGATGATGTGATTGTCAATGGTGAAGAGATTAAAATGTAATCCTGCTCTGCACCTGGTGTCTTTATGATGACTTACTTAGAATCAAATAATTAAAAATGAAACGAATCCTTTTTACGATGCTTCTTGCCGCATCTCTTTCGGCTGAAGCGCAGACACAAACATACGAGACGGAATTTGCCCGTCCCTTGAATGAAGTACTGACGGATATTCAAAACCGTTTCGGAGTCCGTCTGAAATATGATATTGATACGGTAGGAAAAGTACTGCCTTATGCCGACTTTCGTATTCGTCCTTATTCTGTAGAAGAATCCCTGACGAATGTATTGGCACCTTTCGATTATAAATTTGTCAAACAGAAAGGAAATATGTATAAGCTAAAAGCGTATGAATATCCACGTCGTACGGATGCAGACGGAGAAAAAATGCTGGCTTATCTGAATACTCTTTATGTGGATCGACAGGCTTTTGAACTTCGTGCTGATTCTTTGAAAAAGAAGTGCGTCAGCGTTTAGGTATCGATACTTTACTAGCTCAATGCGTTAAATCCAAACCTATTCTTTCGAAGATACGTAAATTTGATGGCTATACAGTGCAGAATTTTGCACTTGAAACACTTCCCGGCTTATATGTTTGCGGTTCTATCTACACACCTCAATCAAAAGGAAAACATGCGTTGATTATTTGTCCTAACGGACATTTTGGTGGCGGACGTTATCGCGAGGACCAGCAACAACGTATGGGCACTTTAGCACGTATGGGAGCTATTTGTGTGGATTATGATTTGTTCGGATGGGGAGAGTCGGCTTTACAAGTTGGCAGTGCGGCACATCGTAGTAGTGCGGCGCACACTATTCAGGCAATGAATGGCTTGTTGATTCTTGAGTCTATGCTTGCTTCCCGTAAGGATATTGATACCAGTCGTATCGGTACGAATGGTGGTTCTGGCGGGGGCACTCATACTGTTTTGTTGAGTGTATTAGATGACCGTTTTACTGCTTCTGCTCCCGTGGTGAGCCTTGCTTCTCACTTTGACGGTGGCTGTCCGTGTGAAAGCGGAATGCCTATTCAACTTTCTGCGGGAGGAACCTGTAATGCGGAACTAGCTGCTACTTTTGCCCCTCGTCCACAACTCGTTGTATCTGATGGTGGCGACTGGACGGCTAGTGTTCCTACTCTTGAATTTCCTTATTTGCAACGAATTTATGGATTCTATAACGCGAAAGACAAAGTAACGAATATACATCTCCCCAAAGAGAAACATGACTTTGGTCCGAACAAACGGAATGCCGTTTATGATTTCTTCGCAGACGTGTTCAAGTTGGACAAAAAGATGCTAGATGAAAGCAAAGTTACCATTGAACCGGAATCTGCTATGTATAGTTTTGGAGAAAAAGGAGCTTTGCTTCCCGAAGGTGCAATCCGGTCATTTGACAAGGTAGCCGCCTATTTTGACAAGAAGGCCTTTGCTGATTTAAAATCAGATGCTTCTCTTGAAAAGAAAGCTATGGACTGGGTAGCTTCTTTAAAGTTGGATGATGAGAAAAAGGCAGGTTTTGCGGCAACAGCTATTTATAACCATCTTCGTAAAGTTCGCGACTGGCACAATGAGCATCCCTATACAACAATTCCCGAGGGTATCAATCCTCTTACAGGCAAGCCGCTTTCCAAGCTCGACCGTGAAATGATTGCAGATTCTGCTATGCCGAAAGAAGTACATGAAAGGCTAATGAAAGAGTTACGCAGAGTATTGACTGAAGAACAGATAGAACAAATCCTCGATAAATATACGGTAGGTAAAGTTGCTTTTACCTTGAAAGGTTATCAGGCCATTGTGCCCAATATGACAGAGGAGGAAACTGCTTACATCCTGGAACAGTTGAAGCTGGCTCGCGAACAGGCTATTGACTATAAGAATATGAAGCAGATCTCTGCTATCTTCGAAATTTATAAAACCAAATGCGAACAGTATTTCAATGAGCACGGTCGTAACTGGCGTCAGATGTTCAAGGATTATGTGAATAAGCGAAACGCAGAAAAAAAGGCCCAAGAAAAGAAATAAATAGGGGTAAGACCTTTTTCCTTCCTATATATCGGAGTATAATCCGGGACAATTAAGAAGAATATAATAGAGCTATGCTTTGCAACAGACAAAGCATAGCTTTAGCTCTCATAAAACGCTGCTATAAATTATTTCTTCGCGATTACTAAACATCTTTTTCGCTGAAAATGTGTTATTTTGTAGATAACTATTTGAAATGTAGATGATATGGATAAGCAAAAAGTAGCATTGGTCCTTTCTATGGGAGGAGCACGTGGGATAGCACATATAGGAGTAATTGAAGAATTGCTCCGTCACAATTTTGAGATCACTTCTATTGCAGGAAGCTCGATGGGAGCTATGGTGGGGGCGATGTACGCTTCAGGAAAGATGGAAGAATGTAAGGAATGGCTATATAGTTGGGATAAACGTAAGATGTGGGAATTGGCGGATATTACCTTAAGCCGGGATGGATTGGTGAAAGGTGACCGTTTTATCAAAGAACTGAAACAGATTATTCCGGACATGAATATTGAAGACCTGCCTGTCCCTTATGTAGCAATGGCTACGGATATTGTCCGCGATCAGGAAGTGAGGTTTGACAGGGGGAGCTTACATGAAGCTATCCGTGCATCTATTTCCATCCCCATGCTTTTCCGTCCGTTGAGAAAAGACGGTATGGTTCTGATTGACGGAGGCATTCTGAATCCTCTTCCATTGGCTCATGTAAAACGCATTGAAGGAGATATCCTGATAGCTGTCGATGTGAATGCACCCCTCGATTCCGGAAAGAAAAAGAAAATATCTCCTTATAATCTATTGACAGAATCTTCAAGAATGATGATGCAACAAATCACTCGTTACCAGATAGAGCGTTGTCAGCCGGATATCTTAATTCAGATGTCCGGCGATACCTATGATATGTTGGAGTTTCATCATGCAGCTTCGATAGTGAAGACAGGAGTGGAAGTTACCCGAAGCGTGTTGCAAGAGTCTCATGGTGATTAATGATATGATAAAGACATATCATTGTATCTGATAAATATAATATTGGGCAATAATAGATATTATTATATCTGTTACAGAGGTAATAATATCATCTCAAGTTACTCCGGATAAATCATCTTTTTCGTCATTCCTCCGTCAATCGTGATATTTTCTCCATTGATGAAATCATTGTTTTCTTCACAGAGAAACAAACACATACGGGCAATATCTTCCGGTTTACCTACCCGTCGCGAAGGATGCTGTGAATGATCTTCCGGTCGGAGTTGGTCATAATCATGAGTTTGTATCCATCCCGGAGCAATAGAGTTGACGGTGATATTCCATTCGGATAACGATAAAGCCAGTGCATGAGTTAAAGAATAGATACCACCTTTAGAAGCTGCATAACCTTCACTTCCCGGTTCACTCATCAGGTAACGTGTGGAGCAGATATTGATAATCCGGCCGTATGGGTTAGGAGAGGACTGCTCTTTACGATGTATGGCAAGCAGGCGGGAGGTGATAAATACAGGGCGTAGATTGATAGAAAGAATTTTGTCGAAATCCTCTACGCTCGTTTCGGTGATCGACGAAAATTGACTGATACCGACGTTGTTGACAATGATATCAATATCCTTCCAATCGGAAAGAATACGTTGCATGCAACTTTCAAGTGCATCCTTATCGCTGACATCGACTTTATGGAATATAGATCCTGTTGCTTTTGCAGTCTCTTGTCCCGCTATTTCATTTATATCACAAAAAGCGACTTGATTGCCGGACAGGCAAAAAGCTTCTACCATTGCCTTGCCTATTCCTTCCGCTCCTCCTGTTATAAATACTCTTCTTTTGGAGGGGGCTGATTTGGAGGTCATTGGAGTACACGAAGCCGATTCAGCCGGATGAACTGTTGTAGATTTCTTCTTACCATATTTCTGTGCTTGTTTCCAAGCAGCCTTTCTGGCTTCCATATTGTTCCTGTTGTCTTTCTATATAATTATCTGCCATCGTTCTTTTTTATTTATTGGCAAATGTAAAATATAAAATGGATAAATACAAAGAATCGACTGCTCTTTTGCGGACAAAGGAGCGGTCGATTTTATTCAGATGACGGTTCAATTTAAAACTTCGTCGAATCTATCTCTGCATATTTAATTCGTTGGCGACGCCAAGTGTAAATGGCATGCAGTTTTCCGTCTTTTCCCTGGATAATACTAGGATAAGAGTATTGGCTGATCGGACTGTCTTCCAATGTAAGAACAGGCTTCCAGTTGATGCCATCTTCTGATACGGCTACACAAAGCGGAGTACGCGGACCTTTCGGAGTTCCGGGTAATGTAGAGAAATTATTGTAGATAAGTATGTGTCTGCCGTCTTTCATTGTCACAGCATCCGTTCCGGAATTATTATTCGGAACATCCAGCAGCGTTACTTTACTCCACGTATCACCATTATCGCTGCTCCATGCAGTTGCTACTTGTGCATTACGTGTACGGCAGAGTACCTGTAATCTCCCGTCTTTATGCTTCAGAATACTAGGTTGTATCGCATAAACAGGTTTGGCTCCTTCTCCTCTGATCGCTTCTCCTCCTTCTTGATCGTCCACATTCATGCCACCTTTTTTGCGGTTTTGGGTGGGGACGGATAACTCGGCATCCAGTGGACCCTACCATCTTCCAGGTCTTGCCTTTATCATCGGAAATCTCGAAGTGAATACGCCATCCGTTACTTCCTTCCGTACTGGAAGGACAGATGATACGCCCATTGATATATTCCGGCTTATTCTTAATAGGTCCAAGAAAACCTTCCGGAAGCGGTTCGCGTTTGCTCCAAGTCTTTCCTCCGTCACGTGAACGAACCAGCCATCCTGTCCAGTCACTCACTTTCAGACCTATTTTATAGAACAGAATCAAGTCACCTCCGGGAATCTGGAAAAGAACCGGATTCCAACAAGCTTTTCTGCGGGCAATAAGTTTTCCTTTCTCATCTTTCACAGGTGTACAAGTTGAATCGATTCCAGCCAATGCAGCTTGTGAATCTTTGAGCAAGAACACACCGTCAGCGGCAAGTTTGGGGGCAGTCCATTCTTTGGAACCTTTCGGCTTACGACATACCCAGATGCAACAATCCGGATTGCGTTCTTTGGTTCCTCCGAAGAAAGAAGCTACGAGATCACCGTTCTTCAATTCTACAATCGTAGCTCCGTGACATTCGGGGAAAGAAGCTTTCTCGTACAGGAATTCATCACTTAGAATAGCCGTATTCCGGGTAGGGATGTCTACACTGAAGTGATATTTTCCCGATCCGATCTTTTCCTTCCGTCCATCCGGTAGGTGCACTTCACCTGTTGTATTGGCAGGAAGCTCGATGTCCCATTCCAGATGAATAGGAGTCTTTGCCCACCGACTGGTTATTTTCCCGTAGATGCTCATGTATGATGCATCCACATTGCTTAACTCCTGGATTTCAAAAGCCGGTTGGAAAACGATATGTTTGTAACCGGACTTCCAGCGGTCTGCACGAATACCTGCCAGATTATTGAAACACCAAGGTAATAAATCGCCTAAAAGCATCACGTGATTACCACTGTTCATTTCAGGATTGGCTGTATCACCATTCCATAATTCCCAAATAGTGGTAGCACCTTTTTCAACCATATATCCCCAAGAAGGATATGTTTTATTGGTAGCCAGTAAATAAGCTACATCGGCATGTCCACGGCGGCTCAATTCACGCAATAACCATTGTACGCCGATTACTCCGGTACTTATATGTCCTTTATTGGTCGTAATAATAGAAGCCACGGCATTTTGGGCTACCGCATTGATCTGATTTTTAGGAACCAGTCCGAAGGCAAGTGGCAAAATATTGGCAGTAACCGTGTTGTTGCCATAGAAAATACTATCCGGATATAAGGCATGTCCCGGCACGAGTGAGGTGCTTTCTTTTACGTGTAGGAAACGGGCGTTGAATGCATCTTTCATGCGATGTTCCAAATCTTCCCATTCTTTTGCGTCAGCTTCCAGTCCTTGCAGACTTGCAAAGCGGTGCATCAGTTGCAGTACCTTTAGATAATAAGCGGTTGCGATCAAATCTCCATCAGTCTTGCGGGATGGGTCTTTACTGTGAATCAACTCCAGTGATTCGGGGGAACACACCAGTCACCATATTTATCTTTGGTGATGATATATTCCTCTGTCATGTAGTATTCGCGGATATGAGATACCCATTTTTTGATAGCAGGATAATTCTCCTCGATCGGACGTTTGTCTCCAAAGTTAGTGAAAAGCATGTCGCAGGCCATAGGTAAAGCGGCAGGCCAAGTCACATTATCCGAGTAATAATTCCAGTATGCCGGAGCCACATCAGGAATACAGCCATCTTCACGTTGTGCTTCGCGAATGTCACGCGTCCATTTGGTGTACATGGCATAATTATCGAAAAGCATACTCTCTCCCCAACACCCCATGGTACGGTCGCCCAACCATGGCTGGCGCTCATTCCGTTGTGGACAGTCTACCGGCATACCTTTATAATTACTCCGGATTCCCCAGAATGCATTACGGATAATCTTATTCAGAGTCTCGTCAGAACAGTTGAAAGTTCCGGTATGCTCCATTTCATCTTCTACTACCTCAGCAACGAAATCTTCAGCCTTCGCATTCGGATAACCGCTAACTTCTACATAGCGAAATCCATGATAGATAAAACGAGGTGCCCAGGTAGCATCTTTTGTTTCGCGTCCACTGACAACATATACATCTGTAGAACGGGCATCCCTAAAATTTCTGGTGTAAAGTTCACCATTGCTTTGCAGACTTTCTGCGAAACGGAGGCGGATACTGTCACCAGCCTGTCCTTTAACTCGGAAACGTACCCATCCTGCCATATTCTGACCGATATCCAAGATATATTTATTGCCGAGCTTTTTAATGGAAACAGGTTTCAACGTTTCTGTGACTTTCATACCGGGCATCATTTGCGCACGCAATGTTCCCGAAGGAATGCTCACACGTTGTGCCGGCATCCAGTTTTTGTCATCATACCCGGTTTGAGTCCAGTTTCCTAACTCTTTACGGGCGTCGTACTCTTCACCATCGTATTCATTATTGCTACGGATAGGACCGTCAGTTGTCAATTTCCAAGTGGTGTTTGAAGCAATCGTTTCTTTGCTGCCGTCTGCATATTCCACAATCAGATTCAACCGAAGTTTAGGATAGCCGAAAGTCGGTATCTTATACGGTTTATAGTTTTGGCGCATCGTATAGAAACGACCATTTCCGAGAATTACTCCAATAGCATTCTCTGTTTGAAGCAACGATGTGACATCATAGGTGTTGTACAGAATCGTTTTCCGATAGTCGGTAGGAGCAGGAGCCAGAACTTGATTGCCGATACGTTGTCCGTTGATAAACAGTTCATACAATCCCATTCCGGCAATGTGTACTGTGGCACGTTTCACTTCTTTCTTCAATGCAAATTCTTTGCGGAGATAGCGGGCTGCCAAGCGGCTCCATTGTGTTTCGCTGTCTCCGGGAGCGGCTTTATCCAAACCAATCCATTGCCCTTGCCAATCTGCTTCATTAAACAGTCCTGTAGTCCAGAAAGCCGGAGTACTCCAATCTGTTGTCCCCTTGTTGGTGTCGATTTTCACTTTCCAATAGTAGGGAGCATTACGCTTTAGCGTTTTTCCTTGATAAGCGATCCATTGGGAAGCGTCAGATTCAATCTTTCCTGAATCCCAGATATCCCCTTTCCCTTGTTCCAATAGCTCCGGGGAAGATGCAACAAGAATGTGATACGCAGTTTGTATCACATTCTGTCCATCCGATTCGATGCGCCAACTCAATCGAGGTTGGCGCACATCGATACCTGCCGGATTTTTCAACTGTTCTGTTCGCAGGTCAGTGATACCTATGGCTGCGTATATGGACCCGGTAAAGAGCAGAAGGGAAAATAGGAATAATATAAATATTCTTTTATTCATAAGTAGGTTTTCATCTATAAATTTAGGCACGGATTACACGGATTACACGGTTTTTAGAAATATGATTGCGCAAAGCAACCGTGAAATCCGTGTAATCCGTGCCTCATAATATAATTATTTATTTATTCCATTTTTGTTGTGCATTTGGTAATTCTGTCCAATCCTTCTCCATATAGTTTTTACTGCTGTCCACTACAATCAGGATATGATCGTTTCCACTGCAGTAACCACTGTCATGTTGAAATTTGTGCACTCCATTATCAAATTCGCCAATATATTCCAGCTTGCCATCTTTCGTAGTGTACCACCAAGCGTTCTTCTTCGCACCACTGATCTTATTGAAATCAACTTCCATCGGACGTCCGGTGTAGTTGTATACCATCAGATAATCATTACCACGTGTAGCGATAGCTCGGTCATAACGTTCTCCATTCTGTCCTACGATGACAGACTGATCGGGTATACGTTCGAAGAACGGGAAAGTCAACATCAGGTTTTTCAGATACTTCATTTGATTGTAACCCGGATCATCCAGTGCTTCATACCAAGGTTTTTTAGCGCCATAAGCACCACCTACACCCGGTTTGATAAATTGCATGATAGAATTATGACCGTATGTATGTCCGAAAGAACCGGCAAATACCGACCAGTAAGCATACCGGCGTACATCATAGTCTTTCCAGAGCAATTCGTTCTCATCATGCAGGCCATGAGGAATTTCTTCGTAAATCGGTTCACCGTCAATCACGGGTTTCATTGGCTTCATAGCCAAGCTACGCTCTACGAAACGCCAGTTATCTTCTTCCGTATTTTCTTCAATAGGATAATCACCGTCTCCGAAACGTTGCCCGTAGCGGCGGTGTCCGCTTTGAAACATATTGAAATCCAACCAAGGAGCATTGTTAAACCAAGTAGCAGAAGTTGTTCTTCCACGCGGATGGAATGTCATCAGGTGATTCTTGTCGATAGCTTTGATAGAAGTGGCCAGAGCTTCCCATTCGGCGGTTTTTACATCGCCACGGATGTCTCCGCCGATAAACCAGATAATGTTCGGTTCGTCCTTATAACGTTCTGCCAGAAACTTACCGTATGCTTTTGCTTGGTCAACAGTCATTTCACCCCGGTTCACAGGACTTCCCCAAATACAGACCATACCAATATACAAACCCTTCTTTGCTGCTGTACGGATAATATAATCCATGTGATCCCAGTAACCGTATACACCTTTTTGATTGATGTTTTTGAAGTTGTATCCGTCAATCATCGAATACTGTCCGTAGATATTCATAGACGGAACATTATTCAATGTTTGAACCTGAATCACATTATATCCGCGGCGTTTACATTGTTCCAGATAATATTCGGCTTCATCCCGGTTCAAGCGTTCGGGTAATAACCATCCCGTTTCGCCTAACCAAAAGAAAGGAGCACCGTTTTCATGTTTCAGGTAACGTCCCTCTTCGGAAACTACAAGCTTTCCGTTGTTCCAGGGAATGTACGTCTTTTGCGTTTTCTTCTGTGCCGCTGCCGGGATAACTAAAGTTAGCAACAGCAATAAGAGAGGAAGAATCTTAAATTTTCTCATTGTATTTTATCGTTTTTAGTTTATTGTTTTCGAATATTAGGCACGGATTACACAAATTACGCTGTTGCTAGTCATATTTCAAAAGCCGTGAAATTCGTGTAATCCGTGTCTAAAAATTATTTTTTCTCTGTCATTTTCTCATATTCAATGGCAGCCAGAATAAATGAACCGACCGATTTCGGATCATTCTCTATGATCGGTTCACTGATATAATATTCAAATGAGCCGTCACGGTATCTTTTCGAGTCTCCGCCCAATCCTGCCACTGCACAGCAGTTAGTGATTGTATAGCTACCATCTTCTTCAAGACGGGTGAATGTCTTTACCATTCCATCAAAGGCTTTCTTTGTCGGTTCGATATATTCGTTGCCAAGATATCCTTTATTGATAGCTTTGGCGAGAGTGTAGACAAACAAGGCAGTAGCAGATGATTCCAGATAATTACCTTCCCGTGCTCCCTGATCGGTCACCTGATACCAGGTTCCGGATTGAGGATCCTGATATTTCACAAGCGTTTTTGTCAATCCTTGCAAAATCTGTATAATGCTGTCGCGTCCGGCAGTTTCCTGTGGCAGGAAGTCCAGTACATCTACGATAGCCGCTCCGTACCATCCGATGCTGCGACTCCAGAAATTAGGAGAGCAACCCGTTTCTGGATTTGCCCATTTCTGTTCCCGGCTTTCATCCCATCCGTGATAATACAATCCTGTTGCAGGATCATAAGTCTTACTATTTATTAAAAGAATCTGTTTCGTTGCTTCGTCAAATAAAGCCGGTTCGTTGAAAGTGGCCCCATATTGAACCAGATAAGGAGAAGCCATAAAGATTCCGTCCAGCCACATTTGATGAGGGTATCTCAATTTATGCCAGAACCCTCCTTCACTGGTGCGGGGCTGCTCTGCCATTTGTTTGCGCAAGGTATCCATGGCAATTTTATAACGTTCGTCTCCGGTCTGTGCATAAAGATCGAAAAGAATCTTTCCACCGTTGACGTTATCAATATTGAATGAAAGATATTTCATGGTTTTGATACGTCCGTCGGCATCAATCAAGCTATCCGCATAGATCTTGGCATAATCATAATATGTGCTGTCTCCGGTATGTTTCCATTCTTCCAACATGGATTTCACTACTAGTCCGTGGGTATATCCCCAACGTGGTTTCTTAGCTTTTTCAATCATCCAGGGTTCGGGGAAACGTTTCATTTCGGAACGTGCCATGCGTTCACTCCATTTTTCTGTTTCTACTTTTTGAGGTGCTGTGCATGCCAGGAAACAAACCGTTCCACAAGCCACCATCAGTTTTAATAAGTTTTTGTTCATATCGGTCGAGTTATTATTTTCCAATCAATACATATTCTTGTCCTGCTTTGGTAGGCAGATCATAGACATAAGTCTCTGCAATTTCCACCTTATTCAGGTTTGCCTTTTCGTTAATCAATGGTTCGGGAATAGTGGGAACGGCATAAAGAGGATTCGGGTTTTCACCTTTGGCACGCTTCAGCCCCTTGCCTGTTAATGGGTTGAGTGAACGTAAGCGACAGTTACCTCCCTTATGAGATTTCACAACCAGACGGTTTACTTTCCCGTTTTTCCAGCTCAAATCAAGCTCGAAACCTCCACGTGCAATGATTCCTTTGATAGAACCTTCCTGCCAGACGGTAGGAAGTGCAGGAAGCAGATAAATAAAACCATCGTAACTTTGCATCAACATTTCTGCAATACCTGCGGCACAACCGAAGTTTCCATCAATCTGGAATGGTGGATGCGCATCGAACAGGTTAGGGTAGGTACCTCCTTTTTTCTTTTCATTGCGCACAAGGGTCAACTGATCTGTAATCAGTTTGTAAGCATGGTCACCATCAAGAAGGCGAGCCCAGAGGCAAACTTTCCATCCCATGCTCCATCCGGTCGACGGGTCGCCGCGATGAATCAGAGAAGTACGTGCTGCATCGAATAATTCAGGAGTACGATAAGGAGAAATCTGATTGCTGGGGAATAGTCCGTATAAATGAGAAATGTGGCGGTGTACATCTTTCGGGTCATCCCAGTCGAACATCCACTCCTGTAATTGTCCCCAATGTCCTACTTGCATAGGAGCCATTTCTTTGAGACGTTGGGCCAGGTGAGTGGCAAATTCCTGATCTGTGTCCAGTATTTGAGAAGCAGATATAATTGCTGTCCAAAGATCGAAGACCAATTGGTTGTCCATGGTGCATCCGGCAGCTGTAGTGGCTTTTCCGTCACTCCCCGAATGTACATTCTCCGGTGAATTACTGGGGCAGACTACCAACCAGTTGTGTACCGGCTCTTTCACCATGATTTCATCAAAGAAACGTCCGGACTCTTTCAGTATCGGGTAAACAGAACGCAGGAACTCAATATCTCCGGTGTATAGATAACGTTCCCAGAGATGCCGGCAAAGCCATGCACCACCACTGGGCCACATACCTGAAGGAGCTTTATCAACCGCCCCTGTGATGCGCCATATATCCGTGTTATGATGTAATACCCATCCGTTAGCTCCATACATAACCTTAGCCGTCTCTTTTCCTGTATCGCTAACCTCTTTTATCAAGCGGAATAACGGTTCATTCAACTCACTTAGATTCGTTACTTCCGAAGGCCAGTAATTCATTTCCAAATTGATGTTACAGGTATATTTACTGTCCCAGGAAGGGAATAATTTATCATTCCAGATTCCTTGCAGGTTGGCGGGCTGTCCTCCCGGTTGGGAAGAACAGATCAACAGATAACGTCCGAATTGGAAATAAGTGGCAACCAGATGAGCATCATTGGTGTTCTTGAAATTTTCCACACGCTTATCGGTTGGCACATTTGCATATTGGTCTTTTCCTAAATCGAGAGAAACGCGTGTCAGGTATTGCCGGTAGAAATCAACGTGGCTCTTTTTCGATTCGATGAATGGATGAACCATTGCCTTCTCCAAATAGTTTTTTGCCCGTTCTACTTGATTACCGGTAATGTCTTGATAATTATTGAAATTAGTCGCAATAGATACATAGATGATTGCTTCGTCGGCTTTCTCAACAGAAAGTATCCCATCGGCACAAGCTATTTCTCCACCTTTATTTTTAGCAGTCAATCTGCCTTGAAATTCCACTTTCCCTTTCAACCCCTCATGCAAGGAGGATACTCCTGAAAGAGTTACGCAGTTTCCTGCTTCAGAAGCGATCATTACGTCTTGGTGAGGCGAAGTCAGTTGAGCGTTAAATGTAATTTGTCCGGGACGATTGGCTGTCAGGCGCACCATTACTACCTGATCGGTAAATGAAGTAATCGTTTCGCGTTGATATTGCACTCCGTCTACTTCATAACGCACCATCACACGGGCTGAATCCAGACTTAACTCCCGATAATAGTTGGAATAACGGGTATGACCGGGAAAGGCAATTCGCAAATCACCGAAACTTTGATATGGCATTCCGGAATTCGTCTTTGCCATCACCTTTTCTGTAGCGAGAGTCTGTGCTTCCAGGTATTTTCCGGCAAAAACAAGTTCACGCACTTTGTGTATATACTCCAGCGCGTCCGGATTGGCGTTGTTATTGGGGCGTCCTGCCCAGATCGTTTCTTCGTTTAGTTGTATTTGTTCTGTCCCTGGTGTCCCATAAACCATGGCTCCCAGGCGTCCATTTCCCAAAGGTAGTGCTTCTGTCCATACCTGTGCCGGGCAGTCATACCATAGTTTATATTCTTGTGCAGACACATTCGTCTCCTGCGCATGAATGCAGCCCACAGACATCAGTACAAACAGGTACCCGATTAATCTTTTTTTATTCATTTCCATCTAACTGCTTTTATACTTTTATAAAAGGACGTTTAATGGGGGATTTTGTACCCACTATGCAGGTACTAAGAAGTAGGAATGATTTATTATTCTTTCAGTTGCCATACTTTGAAATATACTTCCTATATTTGTCAGTAGAATATTTAATAAGAAAAAATTATGAAAAGTTTTAATGTTACATCTATGTTAGTGGTGCTGATGTTCTTGTGCTTTACAGGAATACAGGCACAGACCGTTACTCCTAGTAAGAAATATATCACGAAAGAACTGAATAATGTGAGCAATTTCAGTTCAATCAGAGTTCTGGGTAGTCCCGACGTTGAGTATCGTCAGAGTAATGGTTCTAAAACAACAGTTTCTATATATGGTTCGGATAATCTGGTTGACCTGTTGGAAGTATCTACGGTAAATGGAGTGCTACAGGTAAATATAAAGAAAGGCGTTAAGATTCTTAGCGGAGAACGCCGGTTGAAAGTGATTGCCTCTTCTCCTTCATTGGATAATGTCGATATTAAAGGCTCGGCCGATGTATATCTGAAAGGTACTATCAAAGGAGCTGACTTAAATCTGAATATAACAGGTTCCGGAGATATTGAAGCTGAAAATCTGCAATACACCAATCTTTCCGCTTTTGTAAAAGGTAGTGGAGATATTGACGTGAAGAATGTGAAGGCCACTACTGTAAAAACGATAGTTAGCGGTTCCGGTGACGTGAAAATAAAAGGTGCCACTCAAATGGCTATGCTGACTGTGAATGGTTCCGGTGATATCAGTGCCGACAAGCTGACGGCTACTAATGTCGTTGCTACAGTTTCAGGTTCCGGCGATATATCTTGTTACGCTTCCAAACAGTTGGACGCAAAAGCCAGTGGCAGCGGAGATATTGAATACAAAGGAAGTCCTTCTATTGTAAATAAGCAAGGTAAGAAAGACTCAATTTCCGGCAAGTAAGAAATTAGATCCTGCAGAAAGCGGGTAAATATGTGCAATGTTACATATTTACCCGCTTTTTGCTATAAACAAACGTAAATACGGTTTTAAAGCCATTAAAATAGATGAATTCCGGCAACAAACAGATATGCTGATTGTTGTGACAATTAATCATTCGTTTTTTATTCACCTGAAAAAATACAGATTATGGCAAAGAATTCTCCCGATGAAGGAAAAAGTACAAAAATGGTGGAAAAGCAGGCAGATCCCTCTTTCAGCAACCTCAAAGAGTACCAGGCAAAAAGACAATTCAGTGAGACTCCCGAACCGACGGCGGATACAGTGGAAACTCCAAGCCGGATACCTGTTTTTGTTGTCCAAAAGCATGAAGCCAGTCATTTTCATTTCGATTTCCGTCTGGAAGTGGATGGAGTGTTGAAAAGCTGGGTGGTTCCTAAAGGCCCTTCCATGAATCCGAAAGATAAAAGACTGGCTATACAAGTAGAAGATCACCCTTTGAGTTACGCACACTTTGAGGGAGTTATCCCCGAAGGCAACTATGGAGCGGGTACAGTGGAAATATGGGATAGCGGAACCTATGCTTGTGTCGGTAATAATCGTAACATTTCCGCTGCCATTAAAAACGGAATACTTGAATTCAAATTACATGGTCATAAGCTCAAAGGCCTGTTTACCCTTATCCATACGAATATGGACGATCAGGACAGAGACTGGTTACTAATCAAGAAAGACGATATATTTGCAGTCACTCATGTCTACGATGCGAAGAATATTCCATTGTATGATGAGGTATTTCTGTGATATATATGTTCCTTATGGTTAAATGATACTCACTTACATATATAATTTTCTAATTATATACGTAGCTTTATGACTCAATAGAATCTATTGTTTTGATGATTCAATTAATTTTTTCATGATATTATGAGCGTATTATTATGATGAAAATAATTAACTAACAGAGGCTATTGGGGTAAAACGAAGACTTGATAGTATACCCCTCTTAATATTTCGGTAACAAAAGACATTGTTACCATTTTTGATAGAAAACACCCATTGTTTTTGTTGGAAACCACCTCCTGTGTGAACGTTGAAAAGTTTATACTTGCATCGGATTTTAAGCACGTTAAAAGATTATCAGGCGTGTTTTACGAAAGGTGTAGAATATTAATCAAATCCGATATTAGTATGAATGATTGTTACCTGAATTTATTAGTAAGCTTCCGAGCTTTATCCTCTTCAGATCCTGGAGCCAATTTAGTAAACAGCAAACAAACTATTGGCATCATTTTACCCGATTTGTCGTTGCTTGGATATGCGGTCCCTGTGGAAAGTCTCGGTATTGGACTGTTTGTGATTCTATTTGCGTATCTTATAATAGAATACAATGTGCAGTTATTATCGCATGAAAAATTTAAGATTGCCATGAACATGCTCCATACAGCACATACACCGTTAATATTGCTGCGGAATCAATTGGAAGAACTCAAAACAGGCAACCTCCCTGAACCTCTTTCCCAACAAGTGGAAGAAGCACTGGGATATGCCGAATGTATCATATATTGTAACCAGAATATTGCAACTCTAAATAAAGTAAATAAGAGAATTCCTCCTAAAACGTCAACGGTAAATTTGGAACTTTCCACTTATGTTACTTCCATTGTCAATCAATGCCGGGCTTATGCCAACTCCCGCCAGATACAGCTGACTGTTGGTGAATGTTCGGATTGCGTCAGTTGCAGGATAAACGAAAACATAATGACTGCAGCACTTCAACACCTTATCAACAAGATGATTTTGATTTCCGAGCCAGGCTGTTGCATATCAATCAACGTAACCCACACAATAAATTCTTGGCAGTTGCAGATTAGCAATAACGAAATAGCCGGGCAAAGAACAGAGAAAATGTTTCCCTTTATTCCTATTATATTTCCCGTGTATGGATATAGTGATTTATGGACGGTAAGAAAAATCATCCGTCTGCATGGCGGAAAAATAACCGGATGCAGACATGGTAAAGCAGCTACTTTTCAAATCGTCATTCCGACAGACTGCCGTTGTCAGAATCAGTCATGCCCGGTATTGAGACATTCTTCTACAAAAACGAAGGCTCCAACAAATGACTCCTGCGAGAGTCCTAAGAGCAATAAACAAAACACTAAAGCGAGAGAAACTTCCCATATCCTATTAGTAATGGCAGATAAGTTATTCAGTGATTATTTAAAGAAAACCTTATCACGCTATTTTCAAGTTTCAGTTCTTGATAATCCGGAGCTGTTAATGGATACGGCTATCAGTCAAAATCCTGATGCTATCATTATTGACGACAATGTGAATGGAATAAGCGGAGATATACTTAGCACTCAAATTAAGGAAGATAAAACGATAGGATACATACCAATCATTCTTCTATTAAGAGCCTTTGATAACGAAAGCTATTTGTCACATTTAGGGAGTGGGGCAGACCGTCTGGGATTGCGTACGGAAAGCATTTGTAAACTTAGAGCAGACATACGTATGCTTGTCGAAAACCGCATGGTCTTACGCGAACGGATCAGGCTGTTTCTGTCAGATGCCATTTCTCCGATGATTTCCACAAAAGCCGAAATAGAAACAGAAAATGCCGACCGGAAATTTATGGATAAAGTCAATGAAATCCTGGAGAAAAATCTCTCTACTGATAAATATACAATAGATAAATTAAGCGTTGATATAGGCATGAGCCGCACTGCTTTTTATAATAAGATAAGAGAGATTACGGGCAACCCTCCCGAAAACTATATCAATTCATTCAAAATGGACAAAGCACTTAAATTGCTGGCCTCCCAGCAGTACAATATTTCGGATATTGCAGGTATACTGGGCTATTGCGATGCCAAATACTTTGGAAAGAAGTTCAAAGACTTCTATCATGTATGTCCGTCTGATTATATAAAGAGTATTGTAGGATAAAAGAGTATAGAAAAAGAGGGTGCTTGTACACCCTCTTTTCTTTATACCTTTTTACGCTTTTTCTCTTTGACTGCAAATCTTGTTTTATACAGAATGATATCCCCCCGGGTTTTCTGATTAGATATCTACCCAATTCAACAGGCTTTTGTGTCATGAACGTCTGGCCTTATTAAGAGATTATTTGGCTTCTAAATCCAATAAGATGAGACTCGTGTAAGGTATGGCTTTGATTATACATTGCGACAAATAGAGCGCGAGTGGTTGTTTATCAGTAAAAAGAATAAGAAAGAATTGCCTTATTTCGTACGTGATGAAGAAGGTATTGGCGTTGATGAAATGCTTTTTGCAGAAGGTATAGGTTGGGAAGAACGAACAAATGATAATCGTTTGTTCCTGTCATTGGTAGCTCAGCTTGGTGGAACTATCAGCAAAAATGTTTTAAATTTTTTTAATTCCGGATACAATGTTATATCTGGATTGAATAGCCAAGGTTATGAGGGCTTGACGGAAAGACAATTTTTGAATAAAGAAGCAGAATCAGTTGATGCTTTACAATTCTTCAAAGATTTGCAGCTAGGTTTCATCGATATAGAAACCGATGAGCATGAGATAGAAAAAGGCAGAAAAGCGATAGATGTTTTTACTGTGCATAATATATATAATAAAGATGGAGAAATAACAGGTAAACAACTTTTTCGTTTTGATTATTGTGAATCACAAGGTACACAGAAACTTTTCGAACTGGCAGGACCGTTGTTTGAAGCTTTACGTCATGGTCGGTTGTTGGTGATGGATGAATTGGATGCTAAAATGCACCCATTGATTTCTCAACATATAATCAAACTGTTCAGTAGTGAAAAGACAAATCAGCATCATGCACAACTCTTGTTTACTACACATGATACCAATCTGCTTTCTTCGCATTTGTTACGTCGTGATCAAATATGGTTTACAGAGAAAGATAAGGCTGAATCTACAGATTTGTACAGTTTGATGCATATAGTGTTACCTGACGGAACGAAGCCGAGAGGAGATGGTAATCTTGAACGTAATTATATAAAAGGACGTTATGGTGCCGTTCCTTATTTAAGTACTATTGAATAATCTTTTGTAACTATGGGAAAGAAGAAGGAACTTTAAACAGAAAAAATGAAAATCCTATTTCTTATGTAAAACTTGCGATATGATTTCTTTTTGTATATTCTCATCAATGATTTCCATTTTTACTTTGTTCAGGAATTCCATTTCTCCTTCCTTGTGTTTCTGATTGATGATAAGGGCAGCTAGTATCAGTACATGTTTGTAATATCGTTCTATAAAATGTTTATTATCGCAGACATGTATTTGGCGAAATAGACTTTCTGTGACTTTATTCCAAAATAACTCTCGTTCTATTTCATCATTGAAAGCTTCAGAAGCACTAACAAGCAGTAGTTGGCAGCAGAAGATGAAACATTCTGATTGTAACTTGTCATAAAGATTATTCTCTGACGTCGCATTCCATCCCTCATACACAATATGGCATAATTTCGATTCCTTTTCTAATAATAATTTGCCAGAATTTCCCATATGTGTTATTGCATTGGTTATTGTATTGAGATTAGCAATACTGTTAGAATCCAGTGTTGGATACCATTTATATGTATTATTCTTTATATTATTAATGATAGTCTTTATAGCCGATTCTAACTTAGATACATTTGGCTCTTCATCATTGAGGAGTATATCTATCACGAGTACCAAGTAGTCAAAGTCTCCCGTATCTATATCCCAATAGGTTGCATTATACTTATTAATAATATAATCCTTTATTAATTCAGTTAACTTATTATATGCTTCATAATGCACATCTTTCCTGCTTTCTCTTTGTTTCAGTTTCAGTGTTGCTGCCCATCTGGTTAGTTCCTGTTCCGTGAAACATATTTGTAACTTTTCAAACATCACTTTTATATGATCTTTTAAATGAGCCTTCCAATCATTGTATTTGAGCTCACCTTGTCTTTGAATTTGAAGAAATCTCTTATCATAATCATTGTCTTCATTCAGTGTATAAGAATGGAGATTTACAGACACTTGTTGACTCCATTCGAACCAATATTCTCTTATCAAGGCAGCCATCGTTTTAGGATATTCGAAATGGTATTTTTCAAGATTATGAAGTATTGCAAGAAAATGTTGCTCTGCTTTAAGTTCCATAATAAGTACTGATTGCAGAAATAAATGTTTTAAGTTTTGTAGTAGAGTGAGCCATTGCAAATAGTTGCCTTCTCGTAGTAACCTGTTGGAAAGTATATAATATTCACTAGGTAAAAGTATATAGCAGGAGTAACAATGATATATTTGTGAAACATCATTTTGCAGTTCTTCGTCACTTTTTCCTGATAATAGATAATTGAACGTTCCTTCTTTGCCATGAGCACAAGAATAGGAATGTTTGAGTACATCGTCAGAATCGAATGTCATGTTATTGTAAAGTACATCTGCTATTGATTTTGCTTGCAACTCTTCTTTATTATATGTATGTGGGGTTTCCTTCCATTTTATGACATTACATAATTCATGGAAGTTTCTATTCGGAATTTCAATATCCAGATTCATAATGTTTTTATTTAGCTAATTGAGATTTCAGTGAGTTCAAAACTCTGGTCAAATGAGCAATATGTTTTAATAGTTTCCCTTTCGGGCTTGCATTGAGCTTAACTTTGCGTTGGATATAGCCGTCAAGTGACTCCGAGTTTTCTGTGTCATTCCACCATCGTTCGAAGTTCTTACGCATATATTCTAAACTACCTTGTGGTATCTTACAAATAGAAGATGCTCTGTTACCGAACTCATTTAATGAAGAACCAATAAGCCAGCCACAATCATCAATGATAATGAAACGATCGTGAATAGACAGATTCTTCGTAAGCGAACGACATTCTGCCACCTCTCTTCCCACTTTTCTATTGTAATAGTTGATGCAATCGTTCAGTTTCAATAGATAGTCTTCGGAATCCGGTGAACTTATATTACCTAGCTGTTTCTCGCTATTGATAATTTTTACTTTTACGTCAAGTTTTTTCATAAAGAATATGTACTTTTCGAAATCTTCTTTCTTGAAATAAGGATCACAAATGAGACATTCGTTTTCTGCAGAGTTGAGTAGTTGCATGACATATTCTCTTGCCTTTTCTTTATTTTCTTTATTCTGATTAGTATCTGCACTAAAAAATACAAACTCCATGTGTTTTTCATTCAATTCAGCTAAACAACGTGACTCATCATTAGCGAGATTATCCTTTAATTTTTTATTTGACTTCCTTTTTTTCTTACCATTCAAGACGATTTTTGTCACAGTTACAGTTCTTTTGCTGCCATCTGATTCACTTTTCTCCAGTTCTATTTCTTTAGATGAAAAAGTTTCATAACTGAATTCTTTGCCTAGAAAAATGACACGTTTATTCATCCAAATCAGTTCACCATTGTTATTGAATATCTTTATGCCAACTTGCAGTGAGAAGAATGGTAGCGGAATAAATATATTCGCAGATCTGCAATCAATAACTGTATCCGTTTCGGTTATGATGTTACTTTCATTATCATACTGCGTTATTCTCACCTTTAAAGAATCTACATATGGTTTCCTGAATTTCATTTGCATGTAAAGTCCATTTGGTTTTTCAGATACCCGAAAGTCAATATTCCGAAATATCTCATTATTATGTAGGATATATACATTACCGATATGGCTGGTATATTCCATAATGTCATATCCTAAATGTTTCTTTGTGAGATATGAGAGTTTTGGGAGCAAACCTTTCAACTGAAGTTCCTTCAGCATTTGAGAATTAGGATCAAAGAAACCTTTCAGTCTGAAAGAACATTTGCGTTTAGGTAATATATCCGGTAAAGTAATCAAGTCTTTTTTCTCCAATTCTATAAATAGCTTTCCTAGGGGATTACCAGAGGGGTATTGCCCAAAAGAATCATTCAAAAAATAAAGAGGCATTCCGTATATAGTAATTTCATCCATAGGAGCTTGAGGTAGAATGTCGGTATCAATATCCTCAATTAGTAGTCCGGTACGGAATGGAGCATCATCTTTACCACGATCGAGGAAACTTTTTCTTGACATTGATGGATTGTAATCCTGCATATCATCCAAAATATTCTCAATAACAGTAAGTATATTGTAATACTTATTCTGTTTTATGTCTTTAAGGTATAATATGGTTCGTCGTATCATATTGAGTGTATACTTTCATAATCGTCTATTTTGCATGAGCTTTCATACAATCTTCCATTTTTTGAATTACTACATGGGTAAGTCTCTGGATTCTATCTCTTCTGTTATCTGCGTAACTTTGTTAATAATCCAATTTGCGACCTCACCAGTTTGCATGGGTAAGTAACTACTAGTGGAGTGCCAATCTTTACAAGGAAGCCATTCAGAGCCATAAGGCCACCATTCATTGTTTGCTGAATCCGGTCCGGAAAAACATGATAGCTGAACACGAGGCAAAGGCCGATCTTTACCATCAGAGTTATAAGATTTTGAGACACCAATATAAAGATTCTTCCAATCCGAATCTCTCCCATCATCTCTCGTTATCGTTATATAGTGAGACCAATTTGGCTTTTTGAATAATATAGCCGGACCTTCATTCCCTTTTTGACTTCAAAAAACAATCCCATTTGGGACGCAAATTTACCTAACGGTTTAAATACGAATTCATTCCTTAATCTATTGCTAATTTCAGCTCTGTTATCCATCAAGGCCACAACAGCCTCTATATTATTGATGGCTAAATTTACTATTTTATCACTACTATCTTTATTCATATCTTGTCCGGTTATTTGTTTAATAAGTGTTATGTACTGGGAAATAGTCTCTCTTGCCAACGGTTTGTCGTATGCTAACATTACACACTGCGACAGCCAATGGAGAATATGCTCATCGTATGAGATACAATGATAGTCCATCTCTTCGTTTCCCAATGAATCTTTACTTGCCTCATGACCGTCAAGTGTAAGATAAATCAGTTTGAACCCTTTTGGAAAGTGTTGTTTTCCATAGTTGTTGTATCGCAATAACTGATGGTGTTGATCAATAGCATATATTTTATTCTCAATGATAACTGCATGTTCGCCATCCTCTAAGATTATATCAATGCGCCCACCAGTGGACTCTGTTCGCTCACCAATATATCGTTCGACTATATTGCTTTTACAATTGGAAATATAATCTTTGTTTAAGCCAATAACTGCAAGGAATTCTTTAAGTAGAGCATCTTTCAGTCCATGACTTCCGTTAGGATTTAACAATTCTGCAAGAAATGCGGAATGTAATCTTACCTCATCAGACCATAGTCCAAGCGTGTTGAAAACGTTGAAGTAATCTCCATTTCGTTGCTTCTGTTTCATCCGTTCTTGCTCGACAAGACAAACTTTGCCTATTTCGATTAAAAAATTATTCAATTTCATACTTTAGACATTTTGTTGCACACAAAAATAATAAAAAACGGTCCATTTTATATGGAACCTATAAATTATCACATGTTTTTCTCCTCCTTCACTATCTTTCTCCACCTCTGAAACGCCCTCATTAAACTTTCTTCTTCCACTAACTCTACCATATTATAATGTGCGACGAAAGTTTCCATTGATTTTTTGAACATGATGCCGTGGCAGTATTTATTTTCCAGAAGAAATTCATAAAGTTCGGCCTTCATTTCTACTTCCATTGCTTTTTCAATGATAAGTGCACTGTCGTGACCTATATAATTATATACATTTGGATTTTTTCCGTTTCTTGGGTGGGGGAGAGTAAAGGTGATATTTCCGGTTTCGTGCCATGAGGCATTGGGAGGGTGTGGGATGGAAAGTTGGTGGAGGAAGTGGTAAAGAGGCTGGGTGTCAAGAAGATGGATGGCGGAAGGCGAGGAGGAAAAGCGGTCTGGAGGTACGTCGAGGTGATTTTTATAGCGCACGTACATGTAAGCCGCTAGATAGGGCTTGATTTGGAAAGTAACTGTAATCATTGTTTTTTAGATTTTATTTGTAAAATATTTATCAGAGTAGTACCATTTTTAATATTGGCATTTGCATTATTGTGTTGAGAATTTTCTTATAAAAGGAAGGTACGAGAGAATGCTTGTGTAATGATTTGGATTTCAGGTGGTTACATAAGTGATTTTTGGTTTAAAACCAACGGGTCGTTCCTTTAAAAGGAACGACCCGTTCGACACCGAGGAATACCCCGTTGGTTTTAAAGCAACGAGGCGCTCCTTAAAATCAAGAGATAAAACTATAGTAAATCTCTCAAAAAATTGAAATCGTGAAATAATCTAATCTATTTCAATGTAAAGAAATTGTATCGCTATGTGTTTGAGTGTTTTTATTTGTATAAAGAAATATACCGAGTGTCATATATGGAGAATTTTCAGATAGTACCTATTTAACATAGTTTAAACGAGACTCTTTTATAATTCTGATTTTATTTTATGTTTAAGATCAATTTGAAATTTAATTATAATATTGATGAAAGGTTTGATAGGAGGTTAATTGAGCTAAAATGGCTATAGCGTACTTCATTAAAAGAAAAATCACCAAGTTCTATCAGAACTTGGTGATTTTTCATACCCTATTTATATTAAAATAAGTGTATAAGTTATTAAAATGTAAATTATCAATCTTTCTCAAGTTGTATTTATTAACAATTCCTTTTTGGTATCGTTTAATGGAACAAAAGTATATATTCTTTTTGCAAAAAACAACGAAAAGACATATTTTTTTTGCGAAATCGTTATATGGATTGATCGAAAAAGTAAAATCAAGCAACATTTCTCCCCTAGATAACATATTTGATGTAAAAAACACAACAAAAGCAATGAATCTTTATTAAGTTCTGATAGAACTTAATAAAGTGTGAAAAGTGAGTTTAATTGTTTTAGGGCTATTTAATAACTTAAAAAGAGATTTATGAAGAAAAAATTAGCGCTGCTATTTGGATACCTTTTTATAGGTATCGGGCTGATAACAGCTCAAACGCAGAAAGTCACGGGGACTGTGATTTCCGATGATGACAAACAGCCTGTTGTAGGGGCTTCGATTGTCATAAAAGGCACAAATTTAGGTACAATAACAGACGTGGATGGTCGTTTTACTTTGCTAAATGTACCAAATTCAGCAAAAATAATACAAATCTCTTATATAGGTATGAAAACGGAGTCGGTTTCTGTACAGCCGACTATTAAAGTTATTTTGAAATCTGATGCACAACTGATGGACGAAGTTGTGGTGGTGGGCTACGGTTCGGCAAAGAAACTTGGTTCGGTAGTAGGTTCTGTAACAACAGTAAATAATAGTAAGATAGCCAATAAACCTGTGGCCAATGCCGGGGATGCATTGCAAGGACAGGTTGCCGGTTTGCAGGTTTTTACTCCTAGTGGGGAACCGAGCGGAACTGTCGTAATGAGATTGCGTGGAGTAAGTTCGATCAACTCAAATACAGAACCTCTTTTTATTCTCGACGGTTCACCTATCTCCTCCGGTGCATTTACTGCATTAAATCCGAATGACATCGAAAGCATGACTGTATTGAAAGATGCGTCCTCAACAGCCATTTATGGATCCCGTGCTGCTAACGGAGTGGTAATAATGACTAGTAAGAAAGGTAAAATGGGACAGAAAGCCCGTGTAACCGTTAATGCGCAATATGGCTGGTCTAAAATGACGGGAGACAATATCGAGATGATGAACAGCGAACAATGGCTCACTCTGCAGGAAATGTTGGACCCGGGGAAAGTATATGATACGACATTCCAAAAACGGAAAAAGTTCTATGTAGATAATGGTATATCGACAGACTGGTCGGACGTCTTTTTCGGAGATGCAGCTCCTACCCAGCAATATGATGTAAATGTGGTCGGTGGCTCTGAAGGTATCAACTATTATGTCTCATTCGGTCACTATGATACGGATGGAATTATGGATGATTCATCCCTGCGTCGTGAGACTTTGCGTAGTAATGTAGAAGTGAAGGTGACCGATTGGCTGAAGGCAGGAATTAATGTGAACCTTTCCTATCAGAAATATAATACAACCACTTTCGGTACGGAAGCCAATAGCGTTTATAATAAAGCATATGCTGCCCGCATTTATCGTCCCGATCAGACGATGAATGAAATATTGACCGATGAAGAAGGTAATTTTACAGGTTATGGCAAGCGACTGGATCATTTAGACGATATGGGATACTATAATCCGTATTATCTGTCAGAGCTTCAGCCTAACGACCGGAGTACGGTACGTATCAACGGTAATACCTTCTTTAATATAAACCCGATAAAAGGATTGAATATCCGTACTTCACAGGCAGTAGATGCTTTTGATTACCGCAACTCTCATAAAGCATATCCGGAAGGACCATTTGAGGGAGCAGGAGTAGCATCCGAGTCTTTTGAACGTTATTATTCATTTACTTTTACCAATACGGCAGAATATAAGTTCAGTTTGTCGGGTGCACATCATTTTACGGTATTGGCGGGACAGGAATCCATCATAACCAAAAATGAGAATTTCTCGGCGACTTCTAAAAAAATGGTAGACAGCCGGATGATGCTGATGGCAGCAGGAGCCGAATCAGAAGTACCCATACACTCAATGTATGATAAAGTATTCAATTCCTATTTCGGTACAATCAGCTATAGCTTTGCTGACCGATACTATATTGATTTGGCAGCACGACGTGACGGTTCTTCTTTGTTTGCCAAAAACAACCAATGGGCAAACTTCTATTCATTAGGAGCCATGTGGGATATGAGAAAAGAAGATTTTATGCAGAATATCTCATGGTTGAACAGCTTGCAGTTGAAAGCGAGCTATGGAACAACAGGTAATTCCGGTATCAGTGCCTATAACGCTTTGGCATTGGTTGGCTCCGGTTTGCTGTATAACGGGCAGGCAGGTATTGCTCCTTCCACCGTTGGGAATGATAACCTGACATGGGAAAGTATGAAAACACTGAATATAGGAATCAGCACAAGGGTGTTTGACCGTTTTTCTGTGGATTTGGAATTCTATAACCGTCAGACAGAAGATATGCTGATGGCGTATCCGTTGTCATACACTACCGGACATGGCAGTAGTGTGGAAAATGTGGCGAGTATGCGTAATCGTGGCTTTGATATTACACTGGGAGTGGATATTCTGAAAACAAGAGACTTTTCATGGAGTGTTTCCGGAAATTTGAATTATAATAAGAATGAAATAACCAAACTGTTTAACGGGTTGGATGAATATACCTTACCCGATACCGGTTTGAAAATGAAAGTCGGTAAACCTTGGGGAGAATATTACTATGTAAAGTGGGCGGGAGTCGATCCGCGTGACGGATATAATATGTGGTATGATAAAAATGGA
The DNA here is from genome assembly GCF_024793605.1 of Bacteroides sp. BFG-637. Lineage (NCBI taxonomy): Bacteria > Pseudomonadati > Bacteroidota > Bacteroidia > Bacteroidales > Bacteroidaceae > Bacteroides > Bacteroides sp. BFG-637. The sequence goes on from NZ_JANUPD010000002.1 coordinate 4,683,057, forward strand.
AATCTGACGAAAAGTTATTCCGAAGAAGATGCCGTTTTTATCGGTAAGCAACGTTACGCACCTTGGTCAGGTGGTTTTGGCACCCAATTCGGATGGAAAGGGATTTCCGTCAGCGCGGACTTTTCCTTTATGCTTGGCCAGTATATGTTGAATAATGAACGCTTCTTTACAGAAAATCCGACCTTCGCGGGTTCGGACAATCAAACCGTGGAAATGCTTAATATGTGGCAGAAACCGGGAGACGTAACCAGAATCTCTACTCCGGATTCTCCGATGCAGTTTGACACGCATTTGTTGGAAAATGCCTCATTTATGCGTATGAAAAATCTGACTGTCGGATATACTTTACCTACCAAGCTGATTCAGAAAACCGGAGTAATCAGTAATGCCAGAATCTATTTTGTAGGACGTAATTTGCTAACTGTGACTAAATATAAAGGATATGATCCGGAAGTGGACAGTAATATCCAGTTGGGTAACTACCCCAATACCAAGCAATACTCTTTTGGCGTCGAACTAACTTTCTAAAAACATAAAGAATGGTGAATATGAAGAAAATATCTATAATAGCATTGACTGTACTGACACTTGGAATGACTTCCTGTGATATGGATAAAATGCCATATGATGCTATTCCGACAGAGGAAGCATTGACAACCATAGTCGGTTTTGAAGAAGCGCGTGCCGGTATCTATTCTGTATATCTGGGACTGACTGGCGGCAGCTATGTGCTGGTGCCCGAAGTTCAGGCGGATGCCTTTAATGCAGTGGCGGATTTCTCTAATAAATATGGTGAGTTGCACCGTTGGACCTTCGAGAGTACCAACTCTGCTATAGAAACAATTTGGGCAAACTGTTACGCTGCTATCGGACGTGCCAATTTCTTTATCGACGGAGTAGACAAGATAGATGAGAATCCGGAGATTGAGTTGACTGAAATCCAAAGAAAGCAGATTAATGTCTACGAGGGGGAAGCTTATTTCACAAGAGCATACTGCTACTTTTATCTGGCAACATTATTTTGTCGTGATTACAATGTGGCTACTGCAAGCAGCACTCAGGGACTGCCGCTTCAAGTGAAATATGAACCCAAACTTTCTGCTACCCAATATCCGGGACGTTCTTCACTGGAGGATACTTATAAACAGATATTAAATGATCTGGAAGAAGCTGAAGAGCGCATAGAAACGGCCAAAAATGGTATTGCTGATTATGACAGATATATCAACGGCGGATATGTGACCGTGAATACAGCTCCCAAGAATTGCGGAAATTATATTACGATAGATGTGGTGGCGGCTCTGAAAGCACGCGTTGCCCTGCAGATGGATGACTATGAAAATGCTGCGAAGTATGCGGGTGACCTGGTTAATTCAAACAGATATCCATTGTCGAATACAGCGAAGGATTTTGAAAGTATATGGAAGGATGACAAAGGAACGGAAACCATCTGGCAGATTGCCATGACCAGTGCTGATGACGCCGGTGTCCCTTTAGGAACTATTTTTATCGGTTATCCGACCACAAAGAAGGATTATATTCCTACACAAAGACTGATTGACTTATATAATGAGAAAGATATCCGGTTGGCCACTTATTTCGGGAAGTATCATTTAACCGTATCGTCCGGTAATGCAGCGGATATATATTTCTTTAATAAATATCCGGGTAATGAGTATTACAATGCATTAGGAAGTGAAACACGGTATTTGAATCAGCCGAAACCATTCCGCATTGCTGAAATGTATCTGATTGCCACTGAAGCCAATGCAAGGATCGGAACTGCGGCATCTGTGCAAAAAGCGAATGATGCTCTGAATGCACTAAAGAAAGCACGAATCGAGGGACTGGCTGATGCGACCTACGATCAGGAGGCTTTGCTTAATGAAGTCATGAACGAACGCGAACGTGAACTGGTGGGTGAGGGCTACCGGCTGATGGACCTGAAACGTTGGGGAGAAGGTGTGAAACGCGGAAAAGCACAAAGCAAAGGGTTGATACTTTTCCCGGGACAGGCAAGCACTGACGGACTGGATAAACCTGCTGATGACCAGCGGATGCTTTGGCCTATTCCTAAAGCTGAAATGGACGCCAATCCTCAACTGGCAGGTCAACAGAATCCGGGATATTAATAAATTGAATAAAGTAAATTATCAAACACTTGAGTAAAATGAACTATCTGAAAATATATGCATTTCTTCTGTGTGCTGTTCTAATAACTGCCTGTTCGGATGACGAGGAACAGCTTAACTCCGGAGCGGCTACGGTAAACTTGCAGGAGACAGCGATGACAGTGAAAGAATCTGCAGGTTTGTGCACTGTACCTGTCGTAGTGACAGGTGAACATACCGGAACTATCCGTGTGACATTCGAGTTAAAGGATCATAGTGCAAAAGAAGATGAAAATTACATCGTCACCACCAAAACACTACTTATTCCTGCCGGACAGGAGACTATAAATTTTGAGTTTAAAACTGTAGATGACAAAATAGTCAATGATGACCGTTCCTTTGATATTGAAATAGCTAGTGCGGAAGGGGCGTCCATTGGTGAAAACAAGCGGTTGACGGTGATTATTGAAGACAATGATTCCAGTCTTTATGAAACTCTTTCAGGAACTTGGGTATTTACCGGAACGGCATCTGCCACCAATGTGTCCAATGTGCCGATAGGCTTCTCTGTAAAAGTAAATACGGCGGAAGAAGGTACGGAGGCTTACGGACACTATATGGTTTGTTCAAATAAGAATGGGTTTGATCCGGATAATGATATTGAGTGGGAATTTAACTGGCGGTTGCACTATGAATATGATGCAGCTAAGCAGAAAACCTATCTGTCTATCGTGACGGACGAAGATGTTGCTTCCTATGGCTTATATACCATTCGTTTCAGGAGACTTGCTCTGGATGGAAGTTCTTCCGATGTTTACCGGGGAGAATACGATGCTGAAACACAAACGGTCACTTTCGAGAATGCTAACCTGATAGGCGATATGTATAAAGAAGGTGAGATACAGATACAAAAATTCAGGCTTTTTGGTTGTAAGATGGAACTTATCAGATAAAAAAAACAAAATTATAAACATCACTAATAAAAGAATTTATGAGAGCATTAATTGTCTGCATTACCCTGTTGTTTGCTTTTCTAACTTGTGCTATGGCACAAATACCGTCAGTCAAGGTTGAAGATTCCAAAGGAACGCAGGTGAACACCGCTTCCCTGGTTAATCACAAGACGCCTATGATTATTTCTTTTTGGGCAACAACGTGCAAACCCTGTATTCGTGAGTTGGATGCTATTAATGAACTGTTGCCCGACTGGTTGGAAGAAGCCAAGTTTCGTGTGGTAGCTGTCTCAACAGATGACAGCCGTTCTACAGCCAAAGCGCGTGCGCTGGCGGAGGGGCATGGATGGGATGATTTTATCATGTTGTATGATAAGAATCAGGAGTTCATGCGAGCTATGAATGTGAGCCTGACCCCGCAGGTATATGTGGTAAATGCGGAGGGAAAAATTGTCTATTCACATACCGGCTATGCTCCGGGAAGTGAACTGGAACTATTGAAAGCGATTAAAAAATTACAGAAGTAAATCTGTTATTATTCATAGATAAACGCAATGACATGACTAGAATAAGATTTCGGATGTTTGCTTTATTAGCGTTAGCATCAACTCTGACCTATGCACAGGAAGATAACAAGAAGGGTTATCTGACGGGGAGCTTTGAAACAAATACGACTTACTATAAGGATGATAGTAAAACAGAAGCAGAATCTCCGGAAGATCATTTCGGTTCGAATAATTATCTGAAATTGGATTACTATCAGGGCAAGTTTGCCGTAGGCGTACAGTTGGAAGCCTATGAACCGGTACTGGTGGGATACCCGAAAGAATTGGAAAAGGCAAAGCTGACCAACTATTACGTATCTTGGGCCGACAAGGATTTCTCCATAACAGCGGGTACGTTTTATGAGCAGTTCGGTAGTGGACTGCTATTCCGTAGCTGGGAGGACCGTATGCTTGGTTTAAATAATGCGGTGATGGGAGCACGTTTTACCTACAATTACAAGAATATTGTAGGGTTGAAGGCTATTTGGGGAACTCCACGTTTTGGTATGGATTTTTCTGATACACAAGTACGTGGTGTAGATGTAAGTTTCTCCCTGTCTGAAATGCTTAAATGGCAAAATACCTCCTTGAGTATCGAAGGAGGGGCATTGAACCGGTATGAGAAGATCAGTATCGACCTCGAAGAAGAAGGAGGAAAGCCTTATTCGAATGGCTTCTCGGGGCGGGTGAATTTTGAACGTTCCGGGTTTACAATGAAGGGGGAATATGTAGATGGCGGTGATAAATATTATGGATTCATCCACGATGACAAGGCTTTTGTAAGGAAACGTGCCAATGCACAATTGCTGGAACTGGGCTATAGTGGCAGCGGATTAGGTGTGAATCTGACTGGACGTCGTCTGGAATGGATGAACAGTGAAATTATTGCTGGTAATGGTTCTACTTCGAATTTGTTGAATTACGTCCCGGCGATGAGTACGCAATATACCTATATGCTGACCAATTTACATCCTCATACTCCACAAGTGGGAGATGTGACGAATACAATCAGCGGTGAGATGGGGGGACAACTGGATGTCTTTTATCATTTCAAAAGAGGAACGGTGATTGGAGGTAAGCGCGGTCTGAAATTACATGCTAACTTCTCTACCTATTACGCTTTAGAAAAAGAAGGCACAGCCCAGATGGGTAACTTGGCGTTCCGTGATTTTAGTTTCGATGTAGAAAAGCAGTGGACAAAGTCATTCAAAATGAACCTGCTTTATTCCATGCAGGAATATAGTCCTTCTTACGGAGCGAAAAAAACGACCTCGCTGTCGAATATTTTTGTAGCAGATTTGCAATATAAATTCACTCCTTCTTTTTCCACTCGTATGGAGTTACAATACCTTAATACAAAAGAAGATCAAAAGGACTGGATGGCAGCTCTGCTGGAACTGAATTTTGCTCCGGCATGGAGCATTTACGGAAGTGATATGTATAATCATGGCAAAGATAAAATCCATTATTACAATGTGGGGGCCAGCTATGCAAAATCACGTACGCGTATTGCGTTGAGTTATGGTCGTAACAGGGAAGGATATGTATGTTCCGGGGGAGTTTGCCGGACGATTCCTAAATACACAGGTGCTAACCTGACTATTACCACTTCGTTTTGAGGTCAGTGAATCATTTATTAATTAGAATATAGAATATGAGAAAATTTGCAATGTTTTTTATGCCGGGCCTGATGTGCCTGTGCGGATGTTTGGTGTCATGCAGCGGCAATTCTGACGACACTGAGGTGCCGGATAGCGGTGAAGTGACGGGACCTATTACTTTGACTGTGGATAAAGCTAAGATTGAAGCCAATGGAACCGATATGGCAACTTTCACGGTGACCGATGCGAATGGAAAAGTGCTGACAACTTCTGAATATATTAAAAATGTGTATTTTGAAGATGTTAATACCGGTGATTATTTAGATAGACGAACCAACACATTTTCGGCTGTAGAAAACGGATCACATCGTTTTAAGGCCTATTATCTGGACTGGGAGTCGGAAGAAGTCTCCGTGACTGTACAGAATCGGAAAAACTATGAACTTTTTTACCGTAAGGTGGGTGTTTTCAAAATGACCGGAACTTGGTGTACTTATTGTCCTGCTATGACTTCGGCATTGAAGAAAGTAGAAGAGATAATGCCGGATCGTATGGTGAAAATGGCTTTTCATGCTTCCAGCAGTTCTGCTACCGACCCGTTCCATTTGTCGCAGACAAGCACTATTATGACCCGTTTTGGAGCAACCGGTTTTCCTACCTGTATCTATGATTTGAAGGTGATGTCGATAGACAGAAATGTAAGTGCCATCAAACAAACCTTGAAAGACCAGATCAGAAAATATCCGGCCACTTGCGGCATCAAAGTGAATACGTCTTATAATTCTTCAAGTGGTGAGATTACGGTAAATGCAGCGTTAAAGTCGAGCCAGGGAGGAGAATATGATCTGGTTTATGTCTTGGTTACTGATGGCTTGACCGCATCCGGAGGAAATGAAACCTCGTATGATTATACGGTCAGAGCTATTTCCAACAATTACATGGCGATGTCAACCGATAGAAGATTTACTGTAAAAGCGAATGAAGAACATACTGCCGGTACTTTTATGATTTCCGGAGCAACGAACCTGAACTCTTCAACGTCACGTGTAGTGGTTTATGCATTACGTAAGGTTGATGACGCATATATGGTGGATAATATAACCCAATGTTCTATCGACGGTAGCGTAGATTATATTTATAATGACTAAGGCTTATGAAGAAATTATACCTGACAATTCTACCAATTGTAATGATCCTTTGTTTAGCAATGCTGTCATCCTGTTCCGGAAGTTCGGACGAAACAGAGAACGGAGGGGCGGATGACGGTATTCTGCGTATTACTGCTGATAAGACAGTCATGCAGGCAGACGGTGTGGAGAGGGTGACTTTTACAGTCAGACTAGGTGCTAAAGATGTAAGTGAAGAAAGTACGATGAACCTGATTCTGGTAAAAGAATCAGGGGAGGAAAACCTGGATTATGGTATCCGTGCTTTCAGTACTTCGGTGCCGGGTACTTATGTTTTTAAAGCCCGTTATTATGAGGGTAAGTCGATAGTCAGTGAAAATGAAGTGACTATTCAGGCTAATTCGACATCAGGCGGGGTAAGTTATTATCATAAGTTGCTGGGGATGCAGTTCACTTCTATCGGGTGTCAGGCTTGTCCGGCACTTAGTACTACATTGAAGGCCATCCAGACAGAACAGCCGGGACGATTGGCGGTAGCTTCTTTTCACATGGATTTCGGGGGAATGACAGACCCTATGACTATCGCGGCCACCAATAACTACCGGACCAATATTCTTGGTAATTTCACGGGATTGCCCCGTTTATTTTACAATCTGCGTAAAGGTACTAAAGATATGATCAGTATAAAAAGTCAGATTGAAGAGGAACTTCAGAATGAACTGAAGAACTATCCTGCGTCATGTGGGGTAGCCATTGAATCTGTATATAATGCTTCTGACCGTACGGTGACAGTTACAGGCAAATTAACCTCTAATGTAGCAAACACTTACCGTTGCCTGATCTATCTGGTGGAGGACGGAATCAAATATTTCCAGACGAACGGTGGAAATGATTATACCCATAACAATGTAGTTCGCGCAGTACTTTCCACATCGTTGAACGGTGACCGCTTCACTGGTGAAATAAATGCAGGAGTAGAGTCTACCATGCAGCGTTCTTATCAGTTGGAACCGGGATGGAATGTGGAAAATATGCGTGTGATTGTATCGATGCTGACAACATTGGACGGCGGAAAGACTTATACGTGTAATAACGTAAATGAGTGCAAGCTTGGAGAATCGGTAGATTATCTGTATAATGAATAAAGAGGGCTTATGTATATAAATATTTATAAAATAGCATTGCTGGTCTGCATTTGCGGCATTGGGATTTTCGGGATTTCCTGTTCGGGCAATACCGATGATTCGGAACAGACGGAAGTGATTTTGAGCGTTAGCAAAAACTCCTTGATTGCCGACGGAAAGGATGTTATAACTTTTACGGTCATGTATGCAGGAATAGATGTAACTGCCGATGCAGTCATCCGTTCCGTGATGGACGGGCAAACCTTGGATGGAAGCACCTTTTCTACTTCTAAAGCAGGAACCTATGCTTTTGAAGCATCTTACGACAAGTACGTATCCAAATTGATGACAGTGGTTGCGAAAAGTACGTCGGGCACACTATCCAGATTTGTAAGGCGTATTTGTGCGATGGAGTTTACCGGAACATGGTGCGCCATGTGTCCGGCAGGAATGACTCGCCTGAATTACCTGATAAATTCGGATTATGAAGGGATTGTTTATCTGATGTCCTTTCATGTAAATGGAACGAGTGCTGATCCGATGGCAATCGAACAGTCCTCAATTCTTTCCAAAAAGTTTGCTATCCCCGGTTACCCTTCATGTGTTGTCGATATGCGTAAGGAAATGGGATTATCCGAAAACTATACTGTCATGCGGTCAATATTCAATGAGTCTTTGGAAAAATATCCTGTCCATTGTGGGGTAGCTATCAGCTCTCTTTATAATGAAGCCGGTTCCGAAGCTAAAGTTACGGTGAGGGTGACTCCGGAGAAAACGGCTGACTATCGTCTGATAGTATATGCTGTGGAAGACGGTTTGAAGTATGAACAGAATGATGGTGGCAACTATCGTGACTATACGCACAATCATGTAGTGAGGAAATTACTTTCTGCTTCGGTTGATGGTGACAAGCTGGGGCAGCTTCCGGAGGATAAGGAAGTAATGAAAGAGTATACAGTGATATTGGATAATGCATGGAAAGCTGAAAAACTTTCTTTCTATGCATTAGTAACGGACGAAAACGGCTATGTGAATAACCTGGCTGTTTGCGAAGCTATAAACGGCAATGCCGATTATGAATATGTAAATGATTAATCACATTTATCACTTTTAATTATGAAGAAGAAATTAGTTAGTTTATTACTTTTGCTAGGGCTGTTTTTAGTTATAAGCCCTATGATGATTTCATGTTCGGATAAGGATGAACAGGGAGTTGATCCCGCGCCTCCTGAAGAGCCGGATACTCCGCTTCCTCCTGTACCGACCCCTATCAAATGGGTGGAAAACGAAGTGGATGGCGGTGAACGTGGAGTGGGCATCAAGGTGACCAGCAGAACTGCCAACAATTTTGTGTTTGAATGTACTCCGGGGGATAAGGTGCAATCTTACCGTTTGGATGTTTATCCTTTATGCCGTATGTATAACTACTTATTTGAAAGTGGAGGTGTAGGTGCAAGCGAAGAAGAAATTGAAGATTTGATTCTGGAAGCTCTTTATAATTCGGAAGGTGCCGGTGCTTACACTTTCAGCAGGAGTACATTAGGGGATAGTTATCCGAATGCGGAATTTGACTGGGCGAATTCCAAGTATTCCCAATCGGAGATTGTGCCGGGAGCAGAATATCTGATTATAACGGTAGGCTGTAATGATGAAGGCGGACAAAATCCGGCCGATATGAAAATCTGTCATCTCAAGACTCCTTCCGGAGATGTAGTAGGTCATCCTCGTGTGGATATTGATGTTGATCCCAGTTATCAGGCGGTTGGCATACAATACCTTCCGAATGAGGACTGTAAGTATTTCTATCAGTTTTGCGGAGATGCTGAACCTATCGATGCGTTTATCGAAGCTTACGGAAAGGATATGTATATTGACTTTATGAGACATTGGACGCAGACGGCAGGAGATGCACAGGTGCCTGAAGAAGAAATGTACTATGTCGTAGACTTTGGTTATACTGCCGATGCAACAAGAAAAATTACGGCTACGACTATCGGCTTGGATGCAAACAAGAATAAAGGGGATTATGTACGTCAGGACTTTCAATTAAAACAGATTCCTGATAATGCGCCCGAAGCAGAATGTGCAATGACAATCACTAAAACGGGTGCTTCTATTGTTAATATGGATGTAACTCTGGAAAAAACCTGTTATGCCATGTTCTATCGTATCTTCAGTGAGTCAGACTATGCCCCTTATGAAAATGCGGACGAGGCTACGATGACAGCATTGGCACAGGCACTGGATCAGGAAGGATGGGGTATTAAGAATCTAAATATCGGTCAGGAAGGTTCGTATACAAAGTCCGAATTCCAATATGATCTTGCTCCGAATGGTTCCTATGTTGTCGCTTATATTGGTCGTAATGAATATGGGGAGTTGTCAAAAGTGAAAACAAGCCGTTTTTCAACACAGGAACGTGTGACTGATAATCCGGGAGCATCCAAGGCTACAATAGATATTACTATTTCCGATCCGGGAAGGACAAGTCTGAAGTTGAATTATAAATATAATCAGGAAGCGGCAGTATTTTATCATCAGTATATCATGACGCCTGATTTGCTGGAAGAGGCTAATAAAGCTGAATTGATTCAATATCTGTTATCAGAGGATTCAAATACGTGGCCTGCAAATGCAAACGGAGGGGTTGAAGATTATACGTTTACCGGTTTGGACCCTGCTACTGAATATATATTTGCTTATATGGCAGAAGACTGGGACGGTGTACTGACTGATGTGAAAATAGTGAAAGCTTCAACCGAAGCTATTATAGCAGGTCCTGACCCGACTATGCAACTGAGTGCTTATATGAGTGAGTTGGGGAATTTTACTGTTCAGTTCTCAATGGTAAAGGATGTAGCCAAGATCTTTCATATGATAGTGGAGGATGAGTATTCGGCAAGTGGCGATTATAGCTATGAGGATTGTATGAAAGTATGGAAAGAAAAATGTTTAGAGTCTGGTTTGACTACTGTTAATTCTACAATTCAATCATATGATAAGACAAGTGAAGCCAAACGTCTGGTTGCTTTATGTGTACCTATTGGTGCTGATGCTGACGGCAATGAAGTGATTGGTGACCTCTATGCTGTATTCTGGGATAAAGACAAGGGTATTGTTACCGATCCTTCCGTGTTATTCCCGGATGCCCCGAAATCGCAGAAGAGAATAATGGGAATGACTAAGTCTCAAGTAGTGAAGAAAGATAGCCGGATACCTGCAAACCTGATTGTTAATGAACAGGTGGAAAAGAATGTTCCGGGAGCTATGAAAAGTGAAAGTACTATTTATCTTGATTTGAAGAGATTAGGAAAACATCCTCACGCCAAATAAATATCGGCAGAACTATTTTTCCGCACGATAGTGTGTTATCTATCGTGCGGTTTTCTCTAATCATTAATTTTTTTAGATATGAGAAGAAATCAATTTTTATGTAGCATGGGAAAATGTACATTTTTCCTAATGGCAGTATGTGTTGTGATGTTTTCGTCATGTTATAATGACGATGATTTAAAGAATTCGATTTCCGGTCTGGAAGATCGTATGGCTAAATTGGAGGCTTCATTGCAGAGTATACAAAGTGATATTTCTACATTAAAGACATTGACCGATGCCCTGTCTCAAAATAAATCGATCGCTTCTGTGCTGGAGAACGAAGATGGAAGTTATACTATCAAATTTTCAGACCAGACAGAAGTGACCATTCATAATGGTGAAGATGGAGAGGATGCTCCACAAATAACCGTTATAAAGAATGAAGAAGATGGTATTTATTATTGGGGAATCACCGGTACGGACGGTAAGAAAACACTCTTGAAAGATGGAGAAGGGAATATGATGCCTGTGACGGCTGCCGCTCCTAAGGTTCGTATTAATACGAACACGAAAGAATGGGAAATCTCTACCGATAATGGAAAAAACTGGGAACCGACCGGTGTTTACGCTTCCGGAGAAGGGACGGGGGACACTTCACTTTTCAGCGGAGTAAGCCAGGATGATGATTATGCTTATTTTACTCTGAAAGATGGTACGATATTGAAGGTTGTAAAATCCAAAGAACTGAAATGTGAGATATTGACAGGAAAACAGTATTTTGCGAACGGTGAGGAGAAATTGCTTCCGGTTGAAATGAGTGGTATTTCGAAATATACCGTGACCAAACCTGACGGCTGGAAAGTTTCATTGACTGGAAAGGGGTTGACTATTATTGCTCCTGTTGCAGAAAATCAGTATGCAGAGGCAGGTGGTAAGGTCGCTATAGTAGCTGTTGCATCTAACGGGCAGAGTCTTATTTCGGAGATTCCGGTAGTAATAGGGGAAGCTCCTGTGGCTATATCCGTTGAAGGGCAGATGGTTTCTACCACTTTGAAAAATGGAATAGAAATGTATTATTTGGGAGTGATGGAAATAGATCAATACAGCGCAGAAATGGTAGCTGAATTAGTAAATGGATATTCTGCCCGTATGTACATGAAAACAGCCGCTCTTGAAAAAATGCCCTTGGCGGAATTGTTGGGCAAGGATCCAGAACCCGGAAAGACGTATATGATTTGGGCGGTACCTCCATCTGAAACAGGCGACAAGTATCAGTCTGATGATGTAATTGCTGCTGCAATTAAGACTGCTGCGACTGTGGAATTGAAGGTTTCGGATATTACATTTGAAGGTGCAACGGTTTCTGCAACAAGAAAGGGGTGTGACATTTATTATACAGGAATCACGGATAAGTCTAATTATTCACCTGATGCAGTCATCGAAGACGTGTCTTTTTATGATGGCGGAACCAAACAGTATTCGGATTATAACGGACCGCTGGAGGGTAAGGTGCTGGATTTCCTTCCGACAGTTGTGCCGGGAACAACGTATGTGCTTTGGGCTATTCCTTATAATGAAGAAGGAAAGTATAAGACAGAAGAACTGGTGTCGGTTGAAATTCCTGTTCCTGCGCTGACATATGACGGAACGGCAACGGTAAATGTGGGTAATGTGGTTGCTACGGTTACAAGTGTAAGTGCGCCTCTTACTCCCGGAACGGATTGCTATAAGTATTATTATTCTTACATGAAGGAAACGGCTCTGGCTAATTATGCTACCGACAGAGATGTGATATCCTATCTTATCAAAAACGGCAAGTCTGCCAAAGAGGCTGAAAATTTTGAAAGGGCTTCTTTGGAACCAGGCACGAAAGGTTTTCTTGTTGCAGTAGCTTTGGATAAAAAAGGGCAGCTCGGTTCGTTGGTTAAAGTGCAGGCTGATTCTAAGGAAATATCCTATAATTCTTCTATTTCGGTCGATGTATCGATAGAACCTGGCGCTTTATCCACGACGTTGACGTTGACCCCGACCGGTAGTCCGGTAAAATACCGTTATGTCCATATGCCATTGAATGATTTCAGAAACTATCCATATTGGGGGGATGATGAAATGGTAAAGCAGGCTTTGGTAATGAATCAGGATGTAACAGAGGTTACCGTTGCTGATTTGAAAAAGAATCAACTGGTTATTGAGGACATAGAGTTTAAAGCTGACTATGTATTATTCATGATAGCAGTTGATGCAGACGGTAATCCTTCTACAACTATGACAAAGAAGGAGTATACCAGTGCAAAACCGACTTTCGTCAGAATAGAGAAAGATGCGGATTTGTGGAAAGCCGGTGAGCCGGAGGTAACGATTGACAAGATAGAAAAGGATAAGTTCTATACGGTTACGTACACCGTGAAGCCTAAAGCCGGTTGCAAACAGTTTTATGTATTTGCCGGATCTGCAGACTACCTGACGGGTATGTTTGATGAACAAATCAAGTATGTGATGAAATATGGAGTCAAACAAACAACCACTTATTCTGGAAGTATTTACGGACCGTTGCCAACTAATATCAATGTAACTTGGGTAGATGCGGAGGGACGGCTTTATGAGCTTTCTAAAACTGTGGTAAACGTTCCTGCGCAATAATCTTTTAATTTTCTAATTTAATAAAATGATAGATGAAAAATTTATTTAATAGTTTTTATAGTGTAGTATTACTTGCTTTGTGTCTGGTTGCTTTCAGTAACTGTTCGGATGGTGATGACGGCGGAGAAGTAGGTGGTGCGGATAATGGAATCACTGCGATTGCCAGTGCAACAGAAATGACCGTGTCTCTTTATGGGGAAACTGTCGAGATTTCATTTACTGCGGCAGGAAAATGGTCTCCTTCTTTACAATATTCTGCAGGAGCGGATTGGGCTTCCATCACTAATACCAGTGGTAATGCTACAGCAGGTAAAGGCGGATTAAAGGTAAAGGTTGATAAAAATGAATCCGGAAAAGAACGGGTCTTGACTGTAGCTGTGCAAGTGGAGGGATATAAGGTTCCCGTTACAGTATGTACTATCACACAAGGAGCAGGCTCCGGAACGGCAGTGGACTTGGCTTTGAATGAGTATATGGATAAATATTTGAAGGAACATTATTTGTTCAATGAGGAATATAATACGTTGGATATAGATTATGCATCAGTATCTTATGAAAATTTCCTGCCGACTTATCTTTTACCGATGAAAACCAATATGGAAGATGGTGGAACTTATCGTGCATTTTCGGCCAATGCAGGCAAGCGCTATATCTATTCTTATATTATGGAAACAGGTTCCAGTAGAACCCGTGCGAATACTCGTGCAACAAGTGTTGTAGGATCGGGACTTGGTACGTTTTTCTCTTCTTATATGCCGGATAGAACAACTATTGGACTATCCATTGGTTATGTGTATTTGGAATCTCCGGCTGCCAAAGCCGGATTGAGACGGGGCGACGTGATTGTTTCTGTTGATGGGGTTACTTTGAACAAGAATAATTATCAGCAATACATGAGCACTTTGTTTTATGCAGGTGGAGGTGAAACTTTTAAGATCGGCTATAGGCGTAAAATCTTTGATGAAAAACAGGGCGGCTACGATTTAGTGGATGGAGCTACTACATTAACTACCGGTAGTTATAAGAATAGCCCTATCTTGAATTCAATGTTTATAAAAGATAAAAAAGAGAATAAATTCAATATCGGTTATTTAGTTTATCTAAGTTTTGATTTGAATTTTGAAGAAGACTTGAAATATGTGATTCAGCAGTTCAAGGCGGAAGGTATTACAGATTTGATTTTAGATTTACGTTTCAACAATGGAGGTTCAGTTGAGTTAGCTCGTTATTTAGCCGCTTCTATCGCCGGTACATCACATCGTTCGGATGTATTTATGAAAATGCAACGTAATTCCGGTGCGGATGAGTATATCCGTTTTGGAGATGGTGATGATCTAAATCTTAATTCTGTAAGAATCATCTGTTCGGAAGAAACGGCTTCTGCCAGTGAATTGATAATTAATGGACTAAGAGGAATAGATTTTCCTGTGAAATTATTTGGTAGCCGCACGGAGGGAAAGAACGTGGGAATGGAAGTGCAAGAGTATAAATATGGAAATAAATATTATGAATTTGCTCCGATTACTTTCCGTTCTTTCAATGCAAAAGATTGGGGAGATTATGCTACTGGCATGGATCCGGATGTCATGCTGAACAATCAAAACTCAGATTACGAGGATGATATTGATAACGTATTTCCTTATGCTTTCGGAGATTGGGATAACTTTGATTTCAATTATCCATTATATTGGGCACTATGTGATGTTCAAGGGGTGGATCCGACGACAGGTGAACCGGTGAAACGTAGCGGAAGATCAGGAATGACCCGTTCGCAACAAGATGAAATCATTAGAGTACCGTCTGTACCGTTGAAACGCCCTGTGGGAACTTTTGGCTCGCTCATTTATAACAAGCCGGAAGTAGAAAACTTATATTAGTAAGACTAAATCTCTTGTAAAATAAATTTTCTCTTAAGTTTAAGGGGATGCTTCTCGGTAAGGTGTTAGTGAGGGCATCCCCATTTTGCTCTATAAATGAATAGAAATAAAATGGAATATTATGATGAATAAATCGTTATATAAATTAATCATATTCATTGGAATGTTAGGATTAATAAGCAGTTGTTCGGATGATGATTCTGAAAGTAAATCACAATATGAAGTGGTGGATAATGTGGTGACTAGTTGGTATTCACCCTCTCATTACGAAAAAACAGTACCTTCAAGCGAATTGTTATGTATTGGGGAGAGTGATAAATGTCCTTTATCTAATACATACATATCAATAGTCAATTATGATTCTGAATATCCGATAGTCATACCGAGAGGGGTCTATCAATACTATGAATATGGACATTGGATATATAGACCTGTACCTGCCGATGGGTCTATGAAGGAAATATTTAATTCTGATTGGTATACGACTGTTGTAGTACTATATGGTGGTGAAGGAACATATAATTTTGCTGTAAGAATTTACAATCCTACTTTAAACAAATATTTTGTAACCAAGCCATATCAATTGAAAGTATGGAGAGAAGGAGTAGAGGGGGAGTATAAGTGGTTTCGTTCTATTACGCAGGTAAATAATTAATTAACTAAAAAGAATGGGTACTCTTCTATTCTTGAGGCTGATAAAGCAATATTAGCAGCTCATGGGTATGATACAAATCACATATAATAATTATGACATATTATGGGATTCTGGAAAATTGCACTAGTAAGTCTATTATTAGGAAACAATTCGGTTTTATCACAGAATAATCGATTGTTTTATGACTATGATAATAATGGAAATCGAATTTCACGGACAAATAATATTGAGAGTAAAGATCGTCGAATAATGATTGCTGCTTCTGTTGATATTCCATATTTGGAATATGATGTAGCTGTTGATGTAAATAATCATACTCTTGATACACTTTTAGCAGTAGGATCTACTCCTTATTTTTTTGATATAGCAGCAAATGGTGCTTCTAATTTTTCAATTCCTCTCTCGTTGCCTGTTGGCAATGGTGGAATAGGACCTAATTTGGAAATTGTATACAATAGTTATAGTGGAGATGGAGTTTTAGGTACAGGAATAAATTTGTCATGTTTATCTTCAATTACTCGTAGTAATGAAGAGTCTAGATTTAATGAATTACATTCTTGGAATAAATATTATCTGGACGGTATACCTCTAATAGAGAAATGGGTGGATGGAAAAATAGTCTATTATAAAGAAAATAATGATTATTCCTTAATAACCAGAGATAACTCTACACGTTACTTTGTATTGACCACTCAAGATGGAATGAAATATTATTATGGTGATTACAAAGATACCAAAGCATACCAATTATCTAATGCTGACCAGACTACTATTATTTCCTGGTATTTGGCTTGTCAAGAAGATCCTTATGGAAATTATATATTGTATAATTATCAACAAGATATTGAAAATGCAGATATATGGTTAAAGTCAATTGAATATACATTTAATAATTCATGTAATTATACACAAACCAATCGAATTGATTTTTTATATAATCGTGTGAAAGATGTTCCAACTGGTTTCCTGAATGGTTTCAGGATTAAACGTGATAAGATATTGAAAGAAATTTCCGTTTTTGCAGGAAGTGAACAGGTACGTACCTATAAAATGAAGTATATAAAAGATGAGAAAGATATATATCCAAAACTTAATAGCATACAAGAGTTTGGAAAGAATAATGTTGCTTATAATCCTATTATAATAGGTTGGGGAAATCATCAAGGTGAGAAATGTTTGCAAAAATATGCGTTTGAACATCGTCCGACAGATGTGATTCAAGGAGACTTTAACGGTGATGGAATAGAGGATTTTCTGACAATAGATAAACAATATATAATGAGACCTCCAGAATATATGGATTCTATAAATATTGTATTAGAAGTCCAAACAATAGATAAAAAAGGAAATCGTGAAAAAGTATGGACTACAACCATTTATGACCAAAACTATTCTTTTACTGTAATTCCCGGGGATTTTAATGGAGATGGTTTATTGGATTTAGCTATGTTAACTAAGGATGATACGCATTTCACAATTATGAAAGCGTATCTGAATGAGGAAGGAAAATTAGGTTATAAAACAACGACCAGGTTGGGGGGAGTTGCTAGTCCTGTATTAGTTGGGCATTTTGAGGGAAATAGAAAAGATCAACTTCTAATCGGAAATAAATACTACTCTTTTGATGATGAATTAGTTAAATATACTTCTCTAAATATAGAAACTTTACCAGATAATGGGAGTTATGCAGTCATAGATGTTGATGGAGATAAATACGATGATATTGTTGTATATGATAAAAAGAAGAAAGAATTTACAGCTTATGCTATTATTGATTATAGTGGGAATCTTCGTAAATTGACACATTTTACCTGTAATGAGGGGGAAATCGAGGATATTAAATTCGGGTATTTCAATAATGATCAATATGCGGATATCTTTTTTTATTGTAAATCCGGGGAACAATATAAACAATTTATATATTATTACAACGGAAATGAATTTGTTAAGGGAGAAATTACGGAATCACATCCTAATTTATCTTTCTTAGTTGCAGATTTTAATAATGATGGTATATCAGAGTTAATGTCTTGTTATTATACAATTGACCAAGATAAAGAGACCAAAGCTGCGACTGTTAGTTATCCTGGATGTCATTTTACGAGTAATACCTACAATATTGATGTTACGGATTTATTTCTATCTCCTGATATCTCTCCTGGAACTACAAGATTAGATGATGTGTATTCATATAAGGGAAAATCTTATGTTTATCCTATAAAACACGATCTTTTTGCCGGTGATTTTACAGGGGATGGTAGAGCTGATGTATTAGCCATTTCTCAATCCAGAGTAACAGGGCCAGGGGTGATTACACGTTTTCGTGACGTAAAATACAGTTTGGTAACTTTTGATGAACAATGTTCTTCTGATGTGGTGATTGATATCATAGATGGTAATGCGGGTAGGCGCTCTATTGAATATAATAGTCATGTACAATCACGTGTGAGTAAGAATCCGCTAATAAAAGGATTATATACTCATTGGAATAAGCAATATGCATTAATTCGAAATGTAAATTATGTACTAACATCCGATTTGCATAAAAACATTCATATTGGTAAGAAGTCATATTCATATACTACTCCTTTTTATAGAAAGGATAAAGGTAATTTTGTTGGATTTGAAAAACAAATAATAACAGATTCTCTTTTAAATACTATCACGGTTAATACTTATAATGTATTAGGATCTCCCTGTATATTATATCTTGCCAAAAGCGAGTATCGTGTTGGACATGAAATCGTTTCGTCTACTAACTATGGAGCTGAATTACATGATTTGTCAGGGAGCTATTATTTGAGACATACATCCGTTTTTGAAACAGACTTGGATAAGCAATGTGAAAAAGTGGAGCAATATACTTATGATGAAGTAGATAATATCATAATTTCTGATGTTAGTTATCAAGGATTTGCTAGGGTAAATAATATACCAGAAAAAAAGAGTTTTAACCAATTATCAATATGTACGTCCGGATAATCTATTATATAAGAAGAAACCTTCAAAAATTACAACTGTCTACACAAGAGATGAAGCTAATAGTATCACTCAGGTGAAAAGATACGATTATACACCACAAGGAAAAATTTCTTTAGAATCATTTAATTCATATTTTAAAAGATACCAATATAATGTTTGTGGGCTTTTGGTTGCGGAGAGTATAGAAGATTCTATCACTAAAAAACAGTTTATTTATGAATATGATACTAACTTTCTACATCGAAGTAAGACTATATCTCCGACAGGTTTAATCTCAACTTATACAACTGATGTCTATGGCAATATTCTTATTCATACCGGACCGGGAAATCTGAAAACATATTATACTTATGATGATTTATTCAGACCTTATAAAATTAAGGCTCCCGATGGTACTGTTTCAGTCCGGAAAGCAATAAGAGGGGGACGTGATAAACAAGGATTCTATGTTGCGAATTATGTTATATTGAATGGAAATACAGAAAAAAGTATTATTTTTAATAATGCCATACACTACGATTGTCTGGGGAGAGAAATTCGAAAAGAAAAAGTTCTATTAAATGGAATATGCGAACATGTTGATATTTATTATAACAAAAAAGGGTTGTCAGAAAAGTTGTATTCATATAGAGGGAAAGTTTTAGTAAATTCGAAAGAAATGTATTATGATAATAAGAATCGCATTATACAAGAGAAAATATCATCTCCAGTAGATGTGGGCAAAAAATGGAAAAACTATAGACTATGTTTATTATGATCCAAATGTCAGGAGAGGGAAAAAGGTAAAAACTGTAATAACTAATGCATCTACCACTGATTCTATTGTTACAATAATGATATATAATCGTACTGCTTTACCTGTATTAAGAATCGAAAATAGTGATTCAATAGTTTACCAATATGATAGTGCTGATAACTTAATAAAGGTACAAACGGTAGGATATCCGACAGAGGATAAATATACAGATTATGGATTGAGAATTTCTCATTTCAATAATTCTACAGGTAAATCGACATGTGAATATAACAATTTCAATGAATTAGCTAAAGAGGTTGATAGTCAAGGAAATAAGATTAAATATGCTTACGATAAAGAGGGAAGAATAATAACAAAAACGACAGGGGAAAATACTGTTCATTATATTTATGACGCAGTTACTGGTTGGCTAAAAGGAATTGAATCTTTGTCACATAAACTGGAATATTTATATGATAATATAGGACGGGTTATTGAAGAAAAGAAAACGACATTAGGGATACCGATGGTCAAGAAATATCAGTATGACAACTTTGGACGTTTATCAGTGTATACTTCTCCGTCTGGTTTCAAGCAAAAGAATGTATATGATGATAGATTTTGTGAATTGGTTGAGATTCGTGATATAACTACAGGCGATTCAAAAATTCTATGGAAACGCACGAAGGTCGATTCTTTGGGATATATTTCACAGGTTATTAATGGAGATAATCGAACAGTAGATTATACGTATAATAATCGTGGAGAATATACACATATTTATTCTCCGGGAGTTATTGATTTTTTATATCAATATGATCATCGTGATTTGATGCTTTCACGTAAAGAAAAGTTTTATACGGATGATTTATGGAAAGGATTTGATGAGTATTTCAGCTATGATACTTATGAAAGGCTTATTGCATCTGAAAGAAAAGGAAAAACAGGCCAAGAGGTTTCATATTCTTCCGGTTATCGGATTGCATCAAAATCCGACATGGGGACTTATTTATATACTAGCGATAAATCTCGAATTCATAGCATATCCACAGTGTCAGAAAGAGATTATTATCCTTCACAGATATTAACATTTTCAACAAATAATCGTATTGCTACAATACAAGAAAAAGATAAGATATGGACTTATGATTATGATGTGAATGAGATGCGTGCAAAAGCGGTGTTGGAAGAAAATGGCATTGTACGATTAACTAAATATTATTTTTCTAATTATGAAAAAAGAATGTACAGATAACCAATCGACTGATATTGATTATATTTATGCAGGTGAAAATTTGGTAGCTTTAAGAAAGACTACAGAAAATCAGGCGACTATATATTTTGTCTATTCTGATAATTTAGGTTCTATTCGATGCTTGACTGATTTTCAAGGGAATGTAGTACAGCAGTTGGGGTATGACGCATGGGGGCAACGCCGCAATCCATTGACTGGCGAGAAATTGACTTCTATAGAATTGATAGATTCTTATCGTATTACGCGACGTGGATTTACAACTCATGAGCATATTGATGAAATGAACCTGATTAATATGAATGCGAGAATCTATGATCCTTTAATTGGTTGCTTTATTAGTGTTGATCCTCACGCTGCCATGAATTATATAATTAATCCTTATACTTATTGTAATGGAAATCCATTAAAATGGATTGATTTAACAGGAGAAGATATGTGGAGTACGTCTGACCCTGACTTGATAGACCGGATGTTTAATTTATACAAGGATGGCCAGAATATGTTTGGCAAACCATATTCTGTAAGTAATGATTGGTTTTATCTAACTCACGATGAGTTTGTTAGAGCCTATGCAGTATATGGAGTTGCTGTATTTTCTTACAATGGTAGCTATGACTTGAGTAGTTATGGGACTGTAAGTGATGGGGAAATCACAATTCATGGGAAGCTTCCGAAAAAAGAGGAAACTGGCTTTCCTAGTGTAGGTGATGCTTATTCTATGATAAATTATGCAGTAGGGACATATACTGGAATAAAAGCTTACTCGCATGTACATGATGGAATGTGGCGTGGAATGGACGGTAAATGGTACAAAACATCTTGGGGAGGTAATCAGTATACAGGGGCTCGTAGCACTGTGATGAAAAAGGCTTTACGTTTAGAGAAAATTGGTAAATATATGTTCTGTCTTGATGCTGTAATTAATGGAGTTATAATTTGGAACAATGCTTCTGAAAATAATTACGAACTTATATTCCAATCTTCGGCAAATATTGTTTTCGGATATATTTCTACTTATGGTGGACCTCCTGGAATGATTGTGGGAACAATGTATTATTCTATGACTTTTGCTCCTCATGGATTTATATTTTGTCCGATAACAGAACCGACTTTCTGTTCATCTGATAATACTTATGTTGAACCATATAAAAAAATATATTGAGAATGAATATACTTAAACAAATATATGAGATATATGAATATCTGTTTTATCGAACATATATATGGCAGCTTAGATTGTGGGGAGAAAAGCGGTCGCCAGAAGTGGCAGGGTTATTACTACCGACTTCATTGTTTACTTTTGTTTTTGTTGGCCCAATAGTTGGAGTATTACATTCATTGGAAGTACCAAACAATGAAGAGTTAGGTATACTTTTGGCTGTTATATTCACTTTTGTTGCTCATAGATTATTTATTAGCGATGGACAATATTTGTCTATTGCTGATAAATATCGTAATGAAACTAAAGAAAAACAACGACAACGTATGAAGCAAGTTTGGATTTTTTTAGCAATAAATCTTATTTGGGTAATATTCTGCATCTTCTTATTCATCAAAGTGATACCCCCGCCATCAAATGCAGATACCTCTAATAAGAATCCTTCTCCAGAATATATAGAGATGCTGAAAGATATAAGAGACCGACGAGCACAATAGAATATAAACAGTGAAATAAATTTGTTGTATAATAGATTATAATTTAGAACTTAGAAAAATGAGAATTATTTTATTTTTATTATTGGGTTGGTACACAATCGGAAATATACAAGCACAAATCAAAGAGCCTGTAAAGTTCAAAAATGAGTTGAAAATGACATCTGAAACGGAAGCGGAAATCGTGTTTACTGCTTCGATAGAGAAAGGATGGCATGTGTATTCGACCGGGCTAGGGGATGATGGGCCTATTTCCGCTACTTTCAACATCAATGCGAGTAATCATGTAGAAACAATGGGTAAATTGCAACCTGTTGGAAAAGAAATCAGCATCTATGATAAGATGTTCGAGATGAACGTGCGTTATTTTGAAGATACGGTACAGTTTATCCAAAAAGTGAGATTTA
Organism: Bacteroides sp. BFG-637; assembly: GCF_024793605.1. Classification (NCBI taxonomy): domain Bacteria; kingdom Pseudomonadati; phylum Bacteroidota; class Bacteroidia; order Bacteroidales; family Bacteroidaceae; genus Bacteroides; species Bacteroides sp. BFG-637. Next base: position 4,706,038 of record NZ_JANUPD010000002.1, read on the forward strand.
CAGGAAATGATTACTTTATGGATGGGTTTCTGGAGTTTGGAGCTTGTAACGATGAGAGCTGTTTACCTCCGACTCAAATTCCTTTTCAATATGGGAAAAAAGCAGAAGCAGATATAATAGTTACAAAAGGGGAGGAAGAGGCTCCGGTAAATGTGGTAGAGAAGCAATCGGAAAGTGATCTTTGGAAACCGGTAATCAATGAATTGCAAGTGTTAGGTGAAGAACATTCTCAAGAGGATAAATCTTGGTTGTATGTCTTTGTCACTGGATTTCTTGGCGGATTATTGGCTTTGTTCACTCCCTGCGTATGGCCGATTATTCCTATGACTGTGAGTTTTTTCCTGAAAAGAAACAAGGATAAGAAGAAAGGGATTCGGGATGCATGGACTTATGGTGCTTCAATTGTCGTGATTTATGTAACACTGGGATTAGCAATTACTTTAATATTTGGTGCCAGTGCATTGAACGCTTTATCAACAAATGCCGTATTTAATATTCTTTTCTTCCTGATGTTGGTTGTTTTTGCAGCTTCTTTCTTTGGGGCATTTGAACTTACTTTGCCTTCTAAATGGAGTAATGCTGTGGATAGCAAAGCGGAAGCGACGAGTGGGCTGCTAAGTATTTTTCTGATGGCATTTACGTTATCTCTGGTGTCTTTCTCTTGTACAGGGCCGATTATCGGCTTTCTGCTCGTACAGGTTTCTACAACTGGTAGCGTGATTGCTCCTGCTATCGGAATGTTAGGCTTTGCCATCGCTTTGGCTTTACCATTCACACTGTTTGCTCTTTTTCCTTCGTGGCTGAAATCAATGCCTAAGTCAGGAGGGTGGATGAATGTAATTAAAGTGACATTGGGCTTTCTGGAACTGGCTTTTGCCTTGAAATTCTTATCGGTTGCGGACTTAGCCTATGGTTGGAGAATTCTGGATAGGGAAACCTTCCTTGCATTATGGATTGTGATTTTCGGACTGATGGGGTTATATCTGTTAGGAAAGATCAAGTTTCCGCATGACGGTGATGAAAGTAGGGTAGGCGTAGCCCGCTTCTTTCTTGCACTTGTCTCTTTAGCGTTTGCTGTGTATATGATCCCCGGACTTTGGGGAGCACCTTTGAAAGCTGTCAGTGCATTTGCTCCTCCTGTGATGACACAGGACTTCAATTTATACTCGAATGAGGTTCATCCCCAATTTAAGGACTATGATATTGGGATGGAGTATGCACGGCAACAGGGAATGCCTGTGATGGTCGACTTTACCGGATATGGTTGTGTGAATTGTCGTAAGATGGAGGCGGCTGTATGGACAGATAGTAAGGTAGGCGGTATCATCAATGATAAATATGTGCTTATCTCGTTGTATGTAGATGATAAGACTCCATTGAATGAGCCGCTCAAAGTAACGGAAAATGGAACGGAACGTACCTTACGCACGGTAGGGGATAAATGGAGCTATCTGCAACGTGTGAAGTTTGGAGCAAATGCACAGCCTTTTTATGTATTGCTGGATAATGACGGGAATCCGTTGAATAAGTCGTATGCATATAATGAAGATATTACTTCTTATATTGAGTTTTTACAGAAAGGATTGGAACATTACGTAAAATGAATTTAGTCATTGATTCTCTTTTAACCTGGACTCGTGATCGATAGGATTAGAAAAGGAATTTGTTTTTAGGTAGTGGGGCCGGCGTACAAAGCGTAACTTTGTTTGCCGGTCTTTTTTATGCTCCCTTGTCTCCCTGCTTGTCGCTTTTTTCAAGGTATTGGGTTGATTATTTGCTATAAATATTGTTTGTAGGCCTTGTAGTGCCGATAATCGCTTGTCGTTTCATGTCCGTTGAATATGCCGCATCTTTGCATCGTTAACGTTAGCGAAGTAATAATTAAACAGTATTCATTTAAAAAAGAAAAGTATTATGGCAATTAGATTTAAAAGGGTTCAACGTCTGTGTGATCCGACAAACAAAGAGGCAGGAAAGAAAGTGTATCCAGTAATTTCTTATCAATACGATACGAGCGCTACACTGGATGAGTTTGCGAAAGAAATCTCTTCTACTTCCGGTGTCAGTGAGGGTGAAACGATTAGTGTATTGAAAGATTTTCGTACACTTCTACGTAAGACATTACTTTCGGGCCGTTCAGTGAACATTAAGGGATTGGGTTACTTTTTTCTTGCGGCTCAAAGCAAAGGAACAGAAAAGGCAGAAGACTTTACTGTATCTGACATCAGCGGCCTGCGGGTTTGTTTTCGTGCTAATTCGGATATCCGTCTCTTTACGGGAACTTCGACGCGTTCGGATGGATTGAAGTTTAAGGATTTGGATCATATCAACGACTCAAGTATCATTGATGGTGGGGCAGGTGAAGGAGAGGAAACACCGAATCCTGACGGTGGTTCGGGAGATAATGGTGAAGCACCCGATCCGGCAGCTTGATAAGCGGGAAATGAAAATTAGCGACTTTGTATGGAATGGGGCTTCGGCCTCATTCTTTCTTTATAACTACATAAATAGATCAATATGCAAATAACTACAATCCTTGCTTTTATTACTGCTATGGGTGGTTTGGAAGCGGTGAAATGGATGGTGAGATATATCTCTTGCCGGAAAACGGATGCACGGAAAGAAGAGGCAGACGTGAGCAGTCTGGAAGAAGAAAATCGTCGTAAAAAGGTGGATTGGCTGGAAGATCGCCTGACACAGCGGGACGAGAAAATAGACGGGCTTTATATCGAGCTTCGCAAGGAGCAGGAAGAGAAGATCGACTGGATACATAAATGCCATGAGGTGGAGTTGGCACAGAAAGAGTCGGAGGTGAAAAAGTGTGAGATCAGAGGGTGTGTGAAGCGCATTCCTCCTTCGGAATATTAATGAGGTTAGTTGATAAAAATAAAATGTCATGAGAAAGATAGATTCTATTATAGTGCATTGCTCGGCAACAAAAGCCGGACAGGACTTTACCGCCGCAGATATTGACCGTTGGCACCGGGAACGTGGGTTCAACGGCATCGGATATCATTATGTTATCCGTCTGGACGGAAGACTGGAGAAAGGAAGGGAAATTGATTTGCCTGGAGCACATTGCAAAGGTTGGAATGAGCGAAGTATCGGGCTCTGTTATATCGGGGGATTGGATGAGAACGGACATCCGGCAGATACTCGGACAAATGTTCAAAAACGGGTGCTTTATCAAGTAATAATGGATTTGCAACGGGAATATACTATTCTTCAGGTATTGGGACACCGGGATACTTCGCCGGATTTGAATGGAGACGGGGTGATCGAACCTTATGAATATGTGAAAGCGTGTCCTTGTTTTGATGTGAGGGAGTTTATGAAGAGTGGGGGAGAGCTGCTGTTTGTTTTATTATTGGGGTTCGTTCTTCCGGGGGTGCTTTCGGGATGTAGGACTAAGAAGGAAGTTATCAGTAGGAGCAGTGAGGTGCAGATGGATTCAAGTTTTTCCGGGCATTCTTCCCATGTGGCTTCGTATGATGTTAATCAGGAAAGGAAGATGCTGGAACGGATGGAGGAGTCTACCGAACAAATATTGGTAGTATTGGGGAAAGATACTGCGACAGGGGATTTCTCTTCCACCTGTTTTATTTCAGGTAGCAGAAAGACGGTGAATAAGGTTTTTGAAAAGAAAGAGAGGATAGATGAGAAAGAAGATACTCAAATATCATCCTTTATCGACACGAATCGTCATAAAGTGGTTGGTGAGGAGGAAGAGAATAGCTTATATTATAGGAAAAATATAAGTTGGATGCTAATAATTAGTATATCGGCATTGATGTTACTTTACTTTATTTATAAAAAGAGGAGAATTCTTTTTTGAGGATTTGCATAGAAATATATAGAATAATACTATCTTTGTAGAGGTATATCGGGCTTAATGGAGTGATTGTTCAATAATATTCATATTCATCATCGGGATATACAATGAGAATGAGGGCGAAATTTTTTATTGTGATAATTGATTGTGTAGCCCTAAATGTGTGAATAACGTAAAAGTGGTAGCTTTTGAGTTTGAATTTTGCATATATCGAAACAGGCTATTTAAAATATTTGCTATTAGTCTTGTTTGTAAACAGATATTGTTCTCTTAGACATGAATACAATTTGCCATATTCGTGATTATGCGGACTTTTGCAGAAGGTAACTAACAAACAATATTTAGGGATTAATGATTATATATAATAGTCGATTAGCAAAATGGCTTCTCGATAAAAAGAAACATTCTTTTATGATTTTTGGGTGCTACTTTACCCGTTATAAGCAATTAGAATTTTGGGAGGAAATGGAAAACCGGATTCATGTAAGGCAATACACGGAATGCTTTTTGCCTACACTTGTGCCGGCAGTAGGAGTATCGTTGTAAAAGAAAGCTGCCATCGTCAAGATGGGCTGACTAAGATAAAGATCCCTCGTGGATCGGCTGCCTGTGAAGGTCGCTCTATTGTTTGTTTTGTTTGTGTTTTGGTGCACCTTTATTCTGTTGAAGAATAAGGTGCACTCTTTTTATGGTTATATAATAGATTAAATATATCTTTGAAGAAAAAAGAAGATGGGTGAAAAGGCTTCAATGTGGAATCTCTGGCACGGCTGTCACAAATTGAGTGAGGGCTGCCGCCATTGTTATGTGTATCGGACGGATGGTAAATATGGAAAAGACAGTTCGGTGGTGACAAAGACGGAGAAGTTTGATTTACCTTTGCTTCGAAAAAAGAACGGTACGTATAAGATACCTTCGGGAAATCTGGTATATACTTGTTTTACTTCGGATTTTCTGATAGAAGATGCCGACGAATGGCGTGCCGAAGCATGGGAGATGATGCGGATACGGCAGGACTTGCATTTCCTTTTTATCACCAAACGAATCGATCGATTACAACAGTGTCTGCCTCCGGATTGGGGTGATGGGTATGAGAACGTAACAATCTGCTGCACAATGGAGAATCAGGATAGGGTGGATTATCGTCTGCCTATTTATAAAGAAAGTCCTATTAAACATAAAATCATTATCTGCGAACCGCTTCTTAGCCGGATTGATTTCAGAGGCGAGTTGGGAGATTGGGTGGAACAGGTGGTTGCCGGAGGGGAGTCGGGGAAGGAAGCCCGGATGTGTGACTATGAGTGGGTGCTGGATATCCGGCAGCAATGTATAGATGCGAATGTCGGCTTTTGGTTCAAGCAGACTGGGAGTTATTTGCTGAAAGAGGGACATGAATACAAGATTGCCCGACAGTTTCAACATTCGCAGGCGAGGAAGGCAGGATTGAATTATATGCCTGATAAACAAGAAATAAAAGGTTAGTTCAGATATTTTTTACTGAAAGCGAGGGTTGCTTGGCAATCTTCGCTTTTTGTTTTATTGAGTACAAAATACGGATAATCACGTCTTTTTATAAAGATATTGTGTAAATTTTAAATTATCCATATTAATGAAACAGATAAAACTGTTACTTCTTTTAGCTTCCGCCTCCGTTACGGGAGCACTTGCGCAAAGCAATGGATTGACGGATATGAGTCAGAGCCGTTTTGCGAAGATGGCGAATACCGGAATCGGCGCAGTACATTGGACAGATGGATTCTGGGGAGATCGCTTTCAGGTATTTAGCCGGACTTCTCTGCAAAGTATGTGGAACACTTGGAACGCGCCGGAGATCTCTCACGGTTTCCGTAATTTTGAGATTGCTGCCGGGGTATGCAAAGGAGAGCATTGGGGACCTCCATTTCATGACGGAGATATGTATAAATGGATGGAAGGTGTGGCTTCTGTCTATGCAGTTAATAAAGATCCGGAGCTGGACAAGTTAATGGATAACTTTATTACTTGTGTCGTAAAAGCCCAGCGTGCAGACGGTTATATACATACGCCTGTTGTTATTGAAGAACTGAATAAAGGGATTGACTCTCATGCATTGGGAGATCAGCATAAACAAACGGTCATTGGAACGAAAGTAGGTGACGAGAATGAAAAAGGAGCTTTTGCCAATCGGCTGAACTTTGAGACTTATAATCTGGGACACTTGATGATGGCGGGTATTGTGCATCGTCGTGCCACTGGAAAGACTACTCTTTTCGATGCTGCTGTGAAAGCGACGGATTTCCTCTGTCATTTTTATGAAACGGCTTCTGCCGAACTGGCTCGCAATGCTATTTGTCCCTCTCATTATATGGGGGTAGTTGAAATGTACCGGGCTACCGGAAATCCCCGTTATCTGGAACTTTCAAAGAATCTGATTGATATCCGTGGTATGGTGGAGAACGGTACAGACGATAATCAGGACCGTATTCCTTTCCGCGATCAATATCGTGCGATGGGACATGCCGTACGCGCCAACTATCTGTATGCCGGAGTAGCGGATGTATATGCAGAAACCGGTGAGCAGCAATTAATGAAGAATCTGACTAGTATCTGGAATGATATCGTGACCCGGAAAATGTATGTGACCGGTGCTTGCGGTGCTCTTTATGATGGTACATCGCCTGATGGTACGTGTTATGAGCCGGATAGTATTCAGAAAGTGCATCAGAGTTATGGACGTCCCTATCAGTTGCCGAATAGCACTGCTCACAATGAAACGTGTGCCAATATCGGTAATATGCTGTTCAACTGGCGGATGCTGGAGGTGACAGGAGATGCGAAATATGCCGATCTTGTGGAGACTTGTCTTTATAATAGTGTATTGAGCGGTATTAGTCTGGATGGAAAGAAGTATTTCTACACGAATCCGCTTCGTATCAGTGCCGATCTTCCTTACACGCTTCGTTGGCCGAAGGAACGGACGGAATATATCAGTTGTTTCTGCTGTCCTCCGAACACATTGCGTACACTGTGCCAGGCACAAAACTATGCATATACATTGAGTCCGGAAGGGATTTATTGTAATCTGTATGGAGCAAATACATTGACAACGACTTGGAAAGAGAAGGGAGAAGTAGCTCTGACGCAGGAGACGGATTATCCCTGGGATGGAAATGTACGTGTAACGTTGAATAAAGTTCCTCGTAAGGCGGGTAGTTTCTCGCTTTTCTTACGTATCCCTGAATGGTGCGAAAAGGCTACGCTTACGGTGAATGGGCAGCCGCTGCAAATCAATGCGAGGGCAAATTCGTATGCGGAAGTAAATCGTGCATGGAAGAAGGGAGATGTAGTGGAACTGGCAATGGATATGCCTGTGTGCTTGCTTGAAGCTCATCCGTTGGCAGAGGAGATTCGTAATCAGGTGGTCGTAAAGCGCGGACCGTTGGTTTATTGTCTGGAAAATATGGACATAGCGAATGGAGAGAAGATTGATGATGTATTGATCCCTGCTGATATAAAATTGACTCCGAAGAAGATTACGATTGAAGGCAGTCCGGTTGTAGCGCTCGAAGGTAAAGCGCGTCTGGCATCTGCAACTTCTTGGGAAGGAGTACTTTATCGTCCGGTAGTTCAGGCTGAAAAGACGGTGGATATTCGTTTGATTCCTTATTATGCCTGGGGAAATAGAGGAAAAGGAGAAATGACCGTATGGATGCCTCTTGCCAGATAAATCATGATACAGAAATGAAGAAATGAGGATGAGAAAGTTATTTTTAACGGCTATATGTATTTTGTGCAGTCATTGGTTATGGTCCGGTGAGATATGGGTTTCTCCCAAAGGTAATGACTTGAATGATGGAACCCGTCAGTCTCCCAAAGCAACGCTGACTGCTGCTTTACGGCAGGCGCGTGAGTGGCGGAGGACGGAAGATGACCGTGTGCAGGGAGGAATCACAGTTTATATGGAGGGTGGAATGTATGCTCTGTATGAGCCGGTTTTTATCCGTCCGGAAGATAGTGGGACAAAGGAATCACCAACGGTGATCCGTTCGGCAGTCGATGAAAAGGTAGTATTGAGTGGAGGAATCCGTATTAAGAATTGGAAGAGACAAGGAAAGCTCTGGGTGGCAGATGTGCCGGCATTTAATGGGCGTCCATTGGATTTTCGTCAGTTGTGGGTGAATGGAGAAAAGGCTGTCCGTGCCCGTGATGTAGAGGATTTCGAAAAAGATGAACCGTATTTGCAGCGTGGATGAAAAGAATGAAATTCTTTATGTTCCTGCGGTTGCGGTGCGCAGACTTATGGATCATAAGGGAAAAATGAAGGCTGAATATGCCGAAATGGTAATCCATCAGATGTGGTGTGTGGCCAATCTTCGGATTCGGTCTATTGAGGTGCAGGGAGATAGTGCGGCAGTACGTTTCCATCAGCCGGAAAGCCGGATTCAGTTTGAACATCCTTGGCCGCGTCCAATGGTGACGACGGACGGACATAATTCTGCTTTCTATCTGACGAATGCCCGTGAGCTATTGGATGTACCGGGTGAATGGTATCACGATATGGATGCCCGCAAAGTGTATTATTATCCACGGGAAGGAGAGAAGATGCAGGAGGCGGAAGTGATGGTACCCGCCGTTGAGACGTTAGTGCAGGTAGAAGGTACTTTGGTTCGTCCTGTGTGTCATATTCGTTTTGAGAAAATTACTTTTTCTTATACTACGTGGATGCGTCCGTCAGAGAAAGGACATGTGCCTCTTCAGGCAGGTATGTATCTGACGGATGGGTACCGGATTGATCCGAAGATGCAACGGGATTATCTGAATCATCCGTTGGATAATCAAGGATGGTTGGGTCGTCCTGCGGCTGCTGTCCGGATAGCTGCTGCCAGGCAGATTGATTTTGAGCGTTGCCGATTTGAACATTTGGGTTCTACCGGACTGGATTATGAGGAAGCGGTGCAGGGCGGTATTGTTCGTGGTTGTTTCTTTCGCGATATTGCAGGAAATGGTTTGCTGGCCGGTAGCTTTTCTCCGGTTGCTCACGAAACGCATTTGCCTTATGATCCTGCTGACCGCCGGGAAGTATGCACACACCAGCAAATCAATAATTGCTATTTCACGGAAGTTGGGATTGAGGACTGGGGATGTCTCGCCATTGCTGCGGGGTATGTGAGTGATATTAATATCGAGCATAATGAAATCTGTGAAGTTCCTTATAGTGGCATCAGTCTTGGTTGGGGATGGACACAAACTGTGAATTGTATGCGTAATAACAGAGTTCATGCAAATCTGATTCATCATTATGCGAAACACATGTATGATGTAGCGGGTGTTTACACGCTCGGTTCACAGCCTAAAAGCTATGTAACGGAGAATTGTGTGCATAGTATCTATAAACCGGGTTACGTGCACGATCCTAATCATTGGTTCTATCTTTATACGGATGAGGGTTCTTCTTTCATCACTGTTCGTGACAATTGGACGGAGGGAGAGAAGTATCTGCAAAATGCCAATGGTCCGGGAAATGTATGGGAGAATAATGGTCCGAATGTGGATGATGCTATTCGTGAACGTGCAGGATTGGAAGCAGAATACAAGGATTTGCTGAATCATTAGTAGCGGTCAATAAATAATCTTATTGTAAAATGCGGTTCGTTCCACCTAGGTCGAACGAAAAGACAACCTAGGTGGAACTAAACAACAACGACTGTGGAACGAATTACTTCTTATAACACAGTCGGTTAATAATAGAAAGAATAATGAAAAAGAAATATATGATATTGCTTGGTGTCTTGTCTCTGGCAAGTAGCACATTTGCCCAGACCTGGATTTGGTATCCGGGAGATTATGAAATCTGGCTGGGAAATCAAATGAACAACCGTCGTACGGAACGGGGTGCATTCTTCCCTCCTTTCTGGAAAACGGACAGTCATTATGTAGTTGTTGAATTCAGCAAGCAACTGAATCTTTCCGAGCCGGAAGAGATTTTTATTGCTGCGGAAGGAAAGTATAATGTCAAGCTGGATGGAAAGCTTCAATTCGGTATGCCGGAGACGATGACTCTTCCTGCCGGTAAGCATAACCTGAACATCAAAGTCTGGAATCAGGCTACTCCTCCCACCATTTATGTGAAAGGGAAGACGGTGAATTCTGATTCCTCCTGGCGAGTGACTTACGAAGATAAAGAATGGATTGATGAGAGCGGAAAAGCCAGTGACACATCTGCTACGATCTATATGGATGCCGGATGCTGGAACTTTGACGGGGCTACCCAACTTCCTTCCCAATTCAGTCTGATGCGTGAACCGAAGCAACCTGTTGCGAAGACAGTACAGGCTGAAGGAGGTATTCTTTATGATTTTGGAAAAGAGACATTCGGATTCATCACATTGAAGAATCTTTCCGGAAAAGGAAAAATAGAGATTTATTATGGTGAAAGTCCGGAAGAAGCAAAAGATAAAGCATATTGTGAAACTTTGGACAAACTGTTGTTAGAGCCGGGACAAGTGACTGACCTCGCCATCCGCAGCACTTCTCCTTTAAATAGTTCTGATAACGAATATACGTTGGAGAACAGTAAAGCTTTTCGATATGTCTATGTTACCCACGAACCGGGTGTACAAATAGGAGAAGTATCCATGCAATATGAATATCTTCCTGAAGAGTATCGTGGAAGTTTCCGTTGCAATGATGAAGAATTGAACCGTATCTGGGAAGTGGGGGCTTATACTATGCATCTCACTACGCGCGAGTTCTTTATTGACGGTATCAAACGTGACCGCTGGGTATGGAGTGGTGATGCTATCCAAAGTTATCTGATGAATTATTATCTTTTCTTCGATAGTGAATCCGTGAAACGTACGATCTGGCTGCTTCGTGGCAAAGATCCTGTGACCAGCCACAGCAATACGATCATGGACTATACTTTCTATTGGTTCCTTAGCGTATATGATTATTATATGTATAGTGGCGACCGCCACTTTGTCAACCAACTGTATCCACGTATGCAAACGATGATGGATTATGTATTGGGACGTACAAATAAAAATGGCATGGTGGAAGGTATGACCGGTGACTGGGTATTTGTGGACTGGGCGGACGGCTATCTGGATAAAAAAGGAGAACTTTCTTTTGAGCAAGTTTTATTTTGCAGAAGTCTGGAAACAATGGCTTTGTGTGCTGATTTAGTCGGGGATGAGATTGGGAAGCAGAAGTATGAGAAGCTGGCTGCTGCTCTGAAAGCAAAGTTAGAACCTACTTTCTGGAACAATCAAAAACAGGCATTTGTACATAATCGTGTGAATGGTCAGCAAAGTGATGCTGTGACGCGTTATACCAATATGTTTTCTGTATTCTTCCAGTATCTGAACGCAGATAAGCAGCAAGCCATCAAGAACTCTGTTCTTCTGAATGACAGCATTCTGAAAATCACAACGCCTTATATGCGTTTTTATGAATTGGAAGCTCTTTGTGCTCTGGGTGAACAGGAGGCTGTCATGAAGGAAATGAAAGCTTATTGGGGCGGTATGTTGAAGGAGGGTGCTACCTCTTTCTGGGAAAAATACAACCCTGAAGAAACTGGAACGCAACATCTTGCCATGTACGGCCGTCCTTATGGCAAGAGTCTGTGTCATGCCTGGGGAGCAAGTCCTATCTATCTGCTCGGCAAATATTATTTGGGTGTGAAACCAGTGAAAGAAGGATATAAGGAGTTTACTATCGCTCCTGTATTGGGAGGACTGAAATGGATGGAGGGTACTGTACCCACTCCGAATGGCGATATCCATATCTATATGAATGGCAAAATGATGAAAGTGAAAGCAACAGAAGGGAAAGGCTATCTGACAATCAATAGTCGTCGTCCGCCCAAAGCAAATATCGGAACACCGGAGAAAGTATCGGAAGGAGTGTGGCGTCTCTGGATTGATTCACCCGAAGAAAGAATTGTTACCTATCATTTATAATTCATTGTTAATTAGTTAGTGGAGTAGTCCTTGATTAACGGATCCTCTTTTATAGTGGAGATTGTTAATCAGGGACTTTTTTCGTAAATACATTTAGGTTTTCTAAGTTATTTGCTACATTTGCTCTTTATAAAGATAGCAGCAAGTAATACACTTTTTGTTCTTTTGGAAACAAATAAACAAAATCCGAAGAATGCAAAACAAGATTGTTCCATATACTAATACAGATGATGAAAAACTCTTTGCCTTGATCGAACAAGGCGATAAAAGAGCTTTCACCCAAGCTTATGAAAGATACCATAAACTATTGTATGTATTGGCTTACCGTTATTTAATGAGTTCCGATATGGCAGAAGATGCAGTACAGCATGTCTTCACCCGTTTGTGGGAATTCCGTTCAGAACTGCGTGTTGGAATCAGCCTGAAGAATTACCTATTCACTATGACAAAAAATTATGTCTTAAACTTGATTCGTAATGAAAACAGTGCGATTGCAAAGAACTATGAGATGGCACAAGCTGCTTCACCTTACGAAGATAATCTGATAGAGAATTTAGAGAAGAAAGAATTGATGTCCAGCTTTTATAAGGCAGTAGATATGCTTCCTGCACAGAAACGGGAAATCTGTTTAATGAAAGTTCAGGAGGAACTGACGAATCAGGAGATAGCGGAACGGATGAACTTATCCATAAATACCATCAAAACGCATTATTCGGAAGCCTTGAAACTTCTCCGTATTCATTTAAGTAAGATGTTAATAATTGTTGTATTTACCACTCTGATGACTGTTTTGAGTGTCCATTTAATAAAGTGATAAAGATGAATAGACCTACAGATAAACAAATAGAAGAAGTACTGGCAGGAATTGCTACCCCGGAAGATGCAAAGTTAGTAGCCGAATGGTTTACCACCGAAGAAGGCAGTGACTATCTGGAAGCTGCAATGACACGGGATTCGGAATTGATAAAAAATGAAGTAGCAGATTTGTATGTGAATCATGATATTCCTTCCAGGCATATGTTAGAACAGATACGAAAGAATATTCGGGTGAAAAAACTGAAACGCATTTGCTTCAGAGTGGCGGCAGTGTTGATACCCGTACTATTTATTATCGGATTCTATATACAACTGAACTCTAAAGTTGACCTGTTCGGAACTTCTGAATATGAAGAAGTCGTTGTAGGCAAAGGAGAACGGATACAAATCATGTTCCAGGATGGAACAAGGGTGTATATCAATTCTGATTCGAAGCTGAAATATCCAAAGAAATTTGCTTTGAACACCCGCGAAGTTTTTCTTGAAGGAGAAGCCTATTTTGTGGTAGCCAAGAATAAAAACCGTCCTTTCATTGTCAATCTGAATGGTCCTGCGATTCAGGTAGTGGGAACCTCTTTCAACGTACAGGATTATCCGGAAAACAAAGACATTGTGGTATGCCTGGATGAAGGAAACATAAATCTGGCTCTTCCTACTGAAAAGAAATATCCGGTGCGTCCCGGCGAAAGATTGATCTATAATAAGGAGAGCAATGAATGCACTATTTCCAGAATGGATGATATGCGCCGTTTGTCAATGTGGAAACAGAATGTGATCGTATTTAAAGACACCCCGCTGCCGGAAGTAATCAAAGTGTTGAACCGCTGGTATGACGTGGATTTTAAGATAGAAGATGAACGTGCCTTGACCTATGTGTATACTTTGACATCCGACAATACTTTACTGGAAAAAGTATTGATGGATTTGGAAAAGATTGCTCCGGTGAAGTTCGACTATAATGAAGATAAGAAAGAAGTTATAGTAAGAATGAAATAGTAAAAACACTCAAATAAAAAGATAATATGAATAAAGAAGTTGATTTGTCCGTATCTTGTTATGGAAAAGTAAAAGACAGGAGATATGACATCGTGGCATTGCCTTGGGGAGCTACTGAACCTCATAACTTGCATCTGCCCTACATGACGGATTGTATTCTTTCTCACGATGTAGCAGTAGATGCCGCCTTGATAGCTCAAAATAAGTATAATGTAAATTGTATGGTGATGCCACCTGTGGGTATGGGTTCTCAAAATCCGGGACAACGGGAACTGCCATTCTGCATCCATACCCGTTATGAAACTCAGAAAGCCATACTGACCGATATTGTATCTTCCCTCTACGCCCAAGGTATCCGGAAATTAGTGATTATCAACGGCCACGGCGGAAATACATTCAAGAGTATGATTCGTGACCTGTCCGTAGACTATCCCGATTTCCTGATAGCATCGAGCGAATGGTATACCGTATTGAAAGCCAAAGATTATTTTGAAAATCCGGGCGACCATGCGGACGAACTCGAAACTTCGGTAATGATGTATTATCATCCCGAACTGGTCAATTTGGAAGAAGCCGGACCAGGTGAATATAAAACATTTGCCGTGGAGTCTTTGAACGAAAAAGTTGCATGGATTCCCAGAAACTGGAAAAAGATATCTGAAGATACTGGTGTAGGCGACCCGAGAGGAGCTTCTGCCGAGAGAGGAAAGATATTCGCTGAAGCGGTTGCAGAAAAGTATGCAAAGCTTTTTGACGAGTTGGTACATAAGGAAATTTATTAGATTTCCGAGAAAAAACATAGTGACGCTATCCTGTTGTGATAGTGTCAGTATTGCCGACTGATAGCGTCACTATATCATCGGGATAGTGACATCATCCCAAGTGATAATAATTAATAATTATAAAAAGTCCTTCCGAATGAAAACCGGAAGGACTTTTTTGTTTCTATTTCTTTTTTTCTTATCCATAAATAATGAATGGTATCTCATTGGAAATAAGCAAACTAGCTAGATTAACTTTTTGATAAACAAAAAAACTTCGAAAAAAAACGTATATTGCCTCACCCGCTTCTTAATCTCGTGTGTCCACTAAATACAAAGAGATTAAGAATCAATTTATAACTTTAAACAAACTAAGTATGAAGAACAGAGTATTGCTTGTATTGTTATTGAGCTTTGCTGTAAGCCTTGCGGCATCAGCTCAAAAAATAACAATGAATCTTCAGCAAGTCAAGTTGGAGAAAGTATTTTCGCTCATTACCAAACAAACAGGACTTACGGTGGCTTACAGTCGTACGATTGTCAATCCCGAACGAATTGTCTCCGTCCAAGCAAAAGACAAAGACCTTTCTAAAGTCTTAGATGAGTTATTTGCGGGTACAAATGTGGCTTATGAAATTGGGGAAAAGAAGATATACCTGAAAGCAAAAGAAGCCTCCATTGCATCAGTGGGAAATCAGAAAAAAAAGAAGATAACAGGAACAGTGACAGACGCCAAAGGAGAACCGGTGATTGGTGCCAGTGTTTTGATAAAAGGAATGGGGACAGGTACTGTGACAGATGTGGACGGTAACTTTACACTAGATGCCCCGGCAGATGCACTTTTAGCTGTTAGTTATATTGGTTATAAAACACAGGAAGTAAGGGTAGGAAGTAAGAATTCATATTCTATTCAGTTGCAAGACGATACGGAAGTGCTGGATGAAGTGGTGGTAGTTGGTTACGGTGTGCAGAAGAAATCGAGCCTGACAGGTGCCGTCGCTTCCATCTCTTCCCAGGAAATCAGCAAACAGGTATCTTCCAATGTTGCTTCGACCTTGCAAGGACGTACTCCGGGCGTGGACATCGTGCAGCAAGCTGGTGTGGCAGGAGCAGATGTAAATATAGTGATTCGTGGTGCCGCTTCTTTTGGTGCTACCGAACCGTTGTATGTGATTGACGGTGCATTCAGTAATGCCGGATTAAGCTCATTAAATCCCAATGACATTGAATCCATCGAAGTTCTGAAAGATGGTGCGGCAGCTGCCATCTACGGCTCACGTGCAGCCAATGGTGTAGTTTTGATTACTACAAAGAAAGGAAAATCCGGTAAACCCGTTATTCAGATAGACGGCTCGTTTGCATTCCAAACGCCTACCAACATCCCGGATTTTCTGAATGCAGCAGAATGGAGAAATTTTGCGAATATGGTAGCGGATAATAGCGGTCTGCCCCATGCACCGGAAAATGACAATCCGACGAATCCGAACCTGAATACTGACTGGTCAAAAGAATGGATTCAATTTGCTCCGGTATGGAACTTGAATGCCAGTATTGCAGGCGGTGGTGATAATTCAACTTTCAGCACAAGCTTGGGATATCTTGACCAAACAGGTATGACAATCTATTCGGATTACAAACGTTATAACTTCCGCTTGAATACCTCTTATAAAAAAGGTCGGTTCTCATTTACCGAAACTCTCGGATTAACCCATAAGGACAAGACCCCTACAACGGCTTTCAACATCGCATTGCCGACGCTACCTATTTACGACGAGCAGGGACGATTTACTTCCGGTGGCCCCGATTATTACATCAATCCTGAAGATGGCAAGGCGCAGAATAAAATAGCTCCATTGCATTATACGGATCAATTTAATAAAGTAACGGATTTGATCGGTTCTTTGAATGCCCAACTGGATATTTGGGGAGGATTAAAATATAAATTATCATTAAGTGGAAATTATAGTAATAAGCATAATTACACGCATACTCCTGAATACTACACCAAATGGAATTCAGATGGAACTCCTGATAAAGATTATGGAAACACACGCAATAGCGTATCCGAAACAAGGGGTGAAGAATTCACTTACACGATTGACAACTTACTGACTTTCAATAAGACAATAGCTCGTCACTCCATAGACGCTTTACTGGGTACAAGTTGGATGAGAGAATATTATCGCTACATGACCAACTCCACGATTAACGATTTGGGAGGAACGGATATTACCGGATTCCAGAATGAGGATGGTAAAATTTCGGCAGGTGACAGTAATGCGGCATTGCTTTCTTTCTTCGCCCGTGTGAACTATGACTATGACAATAAGTATCTGTTGTCTCTAAGCGTTCGTCGCGATGAGTCTTCTAAGTTCCACAAAGATAATAGAGTAGGTTACTTCCCCTCTGTTTCTGCCGGATGGAATGTGCATCAGGAAAAGTGGTTCCAAAATCCCGTAATGAGTAAATTAAAGATTAGAGCCAGTTATGGTGAATTGGGAGCTAATTTTCTCAACCCTTATAATTTCGATGCCATAGCTTATGGACCTATTCCTTACACTGTGGGCGGAGAACGCTATGTGACAGGACGCGCTGCCTATCTGAAATCGAAAGAACTGAAATGGGAAACTGCAAAGACTACGGATATTGGTATCGAACTGGGCTTCTTCAATAATGACCTGACTTTATCTCTGGACTATTTCGTGAAGAAAAATGTGGATTTGCTGGCACAAATCGACTTGAACCTGTCTTCCGGACAAATCTTTGAGATTAACAGTTCCCGTGAGAAACCGTATGTAAACACAGCTTCCGTAAAGAATACAGGTTGGGAGTTTATGATGAATTACAGGAAACAGTTGACGAAAGACTTTCATATAGACGCAACATTCAACATCGCAACGTTGAAAAATAAGGTGTTGTCATTGGGAGAAAACGTACAGCCGATTACTTCCGGTGCAATGTCCAGTTACTTCAGCGATGCACCTTCCATTACCATGCCGGGAGAAGCTATCGGTTCATTTTATGGCTACAAGATAGAAGGCTTTGATGCGGAAGGAAACTTCATCTTTGCGGATACGGACAAGAATGGAGTAGTCAATGCCAATGACAAAGTGATTTTGGGTAGTCCTATCCCTGATTTCACATACGGTCTGAATATCAATATGGAGTACAAAGACTTTGACTTGACTGTCTTTTTCCAGGGAGTACAAGGAAATGATATATTCAATCAGAAAAAGTATACCTATTACTTCGACTACTCTAACAACGTAGTCAAGGATGCCTTGAATGGATGGACAAAGACAAATAAGAATACAGGTATACCTATTATGAAAACTCAAAATACAAGTGGCGGAAATTCATTGCCCAGTGAATTTTATGTGGAAGACGGTTCCTATTTACGCTTGAAGAACCTTCAGTTGGGTTATTCATTACCTAAAAAGTGGTTGGAAGCGATTCGATTCAACAAACTGCGCGTGTATGCAGGCGTACAGAATCTGTTTACGCTTACCAAATATTCAGGTTACGACCCCGAAGTTAGTTCGAACGTATTGTTTTCACGTGGTATTGACATCAGTTCATATCCCAATGCCCGAACATTTACCTTTGGTTTTAACGCATCATTCTGATAACTAAAAATATGATTTATATGAAAAACTATAAGAAAGTATATGCCGCATTAATCTTGGCAGGCGGCTTGATATTACACGGATGTAATGGCATCTTCGATGAACTGGCAATTAATCCGAATCAGCCGAGTATGGGAGCTTATTTCACCAGTCCGTCTGCTGTAAATGACGCAGTGATGACTATGTACGGGTATATGTCTACGCAGCGTTGCCTGGGAGCTTCCGGCTCCAAAACAACGATTATCCGTTCTGATGAAGCATCATCCAACTCGGATTATGGGAAACCGGGTATGTTCGGGGCAGACCTCAATGCCAGTTACTACACTATCGAACAGCCTTATACATTGATGTACACTACTGCATCTCAAGCGTCATATATCATTGAAACAGCTCCGTCTGTTGACTTCAGTGGTAATGAGGAACTACGGAATGCATACATGGGGGAAGCCTATTTTTGGAGAGCATTTGCGCACTATTACTTATTGATTAATTTCCGGAATATATCTCCGATCAGACAGATGCCGCGAAATGGTGATGACTATGTACGTCCGTTGGAGAAACCTGCCGCTGTATGGAATTTTATTCAGGAAGACCTGTCACATGCCAAAGAATTGCTACCCGCAAAAGGATACTGGGACAGCAAAAATGCAGGTCGTGTAACAAAAGCTTCTGCAGCCGCTTTATTGGGAAAAGCCTACCTCTATCGTAGTGGAATCGAATCATATTATGGTGAAGATAAGACTACATTTTACAGTGAAGCCGCCAAAGAATTTGCCGATATTATAGATGGAAAGTATGGAGCTTATGACCTGACCAATAATTATGCAGATAATTTCGATGTTGCCCACGAGAATAACGAAGAATCCATTCTTGAATTCCAGTTCCTGGGCGATGTGGACAATGCGGGATTCAATCCGGGACTTGCCACTTCCGGTCTGGCATTCGATTCACGTGGTTTGATGCTGCCGGGAGCAGGAGTAGGTTATGAAGGAGTAGTGCATAATTGGCTTTACAATGCATTTGTAAATTCCATAGATAAGGACGGTAACACTGATATCCGTATGTTCTCTACAATGATATTCAATGACTTGGACGCGAATATACATTTGAGAAAAGATGCCGGCGGACAGTCGGTACGTCTGAAAGGTCCCGGCGGCTACAAATGGGAAGAACTTTACCCGGCAAAGAACGGAAAAGAAGGGTTTGCCACCGTATCCAATCCATTGGCACATCCATTTAAAGCAGGTATAAAGAAAGGTATTGATTGTTCCATGCCTACACAGACAGAAGCGGATGGTACTCCCAAACTGATAGGGGTAGGTGCGGGTGTCAAAGAATATGTCTATAATCAGCCTCGCGCGCACGGTGTGAACTGGCGGTATATCCGTTATGCAGATGTATTGATGATGTATGCGGAAGCCGTCGTAAGCGGTGGCGCACAAGCGTCGGACATGACTCCCTTGCAGGCAGTGAATAAAGTACGCGGACGTGCCAACCTTAGCGATTTGCCTTCTGTAACCATGACTGATATTGAGAATGAAAGAATCCTTGAATTTGCTTTAGAAGGACATCGCTTCTATGATTTACTCCGTTGGGGCAAACTATCCCGCCGCTTTGCAGAGTTGCAGGAATCCGATCCTAACTTCAAGAAATTCGTATCTGCAGATGATTTCAAAGGATTTGTCACCAACAAACATGAATGGTTGCCGATTCCTATTAATGAAGTGAATTCTAACCCTTATATCACAGAAAATAATCCGGGATATTAAATAAGAAAGAACTAGCATGATAAATATAAAAAATATGGCGGTACTACTCTTCAGTTTGTTAGTACCGGGCCTGACTATTGCCCAAACAGAAGTACTTTACAATGGTATACACTTGCCTGAACAGTGGCCTCCCCGTTATGGGGAGCCACAAAAGGCACAAGATATGCCAGTGCCTTATCTAAAGCAGAAACCTGAAGTTATCTCTGTAAATGTAGGTAGACAGTTATTTGTTGACTCATTTCTGATTGCAGAAACCAACCTGGAAAGGATTATCCATACTCCCCGGTTCTACGAAGGAAACCCGGTACTCGGACCAGACAAAGAATGGGAGAAGACAACCGAAGGGGGACTCTATGCAGCTCCCTTCAGTGACGGGATATGGTATGATGAAAAAGACCAGAAGTTCAAAATGTGGTATCTGGCAGGTGCGGGTGTTCTCCATAAAGGAGACAATCAGACATTCTATACAGGATATGCCGAATCTAAAGACGGTAAACACTGGACAAAACCAACACTGGATATTTGGGACCAAACCAATATCGTAGACACCTGTAATCGTGATGCAGCCACTATTTGGTTGGATAAACGGGAAAGAGATCCGTCTAAACGATATAAAATGTTCAATGTAGAACGCCGTCCCACTGACCGTCGGTGGCAGTTTGTCCTGAAATATTCGTCCGATGGAATTCATTGGGGAGAAGGAGTGGCGCAATCCGGTGATTTATACGACCGTTCATCCGTATTCTACAATCCTTTCCGTGATGTCTGGGCATTAAGTATGCGTTATGGAACCAACGTATCTTCCCGCTCGCGTAGCTATCTGGAAAACAAAAACCCTGAAGAAGCAATAAGTTTTGCACATCGTATCCGAAAAGGAGTACCCGATAAAAATATAGTCTACTGGTTTACTCCAAGTGATAAGGAGCCACGCCACCCGGAGTTTCCGGAAGTAGATCCGGGCATCTATAATTTCGATGCCATCGCTTATGAAAGCATTATGCTGGGACTGTACAGTGTATGGCAAGGCCCGGAAAATGGAGTTTGTGCCAAACTGGGTATCCAGAAGAAGAACGAAATCTTCCTAGGTTATAGTCGTGACGGTTTCCATTTCTACCGTCCCTCTTTCAAGCCTTTCATGGCAGTGAATGAGACGGATGGAGCGTGGAACTGGGGCAATATGCAGTCTATCAACGGTGTGCCTTTAGTAGTGGGGGATTCACTCTATTTCTATTCCAGTGGACGACAAAAAAACGAGATTATGTGGGACAGCTATACTTCTACGGGACTGGCAACTTTGCGCAGGGATGGTTTTGTCTCCATGCATGGAGACAAAGGCGGATACCTGCTGACCGAGAATCTTAGTTTTGATGGCAAGTACCTCTTTGTCAATGCAGACGTAAAAGGGAGTATGTTCGTCGAAGTCTTGGATGCAGATGGAAATCCATTGGAAGGATTTACCCGGAAAGACTGCGTCCCCGTGAAGAAGACAGATAAAACCAAACAACTGATTACATGGAAGAAACACCAGGATATAGCATCGCTCATCGGGAAACCCATCCGATTGAAGTTCTACTTGGATAATGCTGATATTTACGCATTTTGGATTTCTCCATGGCAAACAGGTGAAAGTCGTGGATATACAAGCGGTGGCGGACCCGGACTGTCTGTCAGTGGTATAGATGTCCCTGCGAATCAATAAAGGATAAAGGACTATGAAATATTTATTTTATACATTACTCTTTTGGCTACCCTGTATGCTGATAGCCTGTGGTGGTAGCGATGATACTCCGGGTGGAGATGACAATCCGCCGGTAGTAGTTCCGCCTGACGAAGAACCGACCGACCCACGGTTACTATACAATGGGATTCGTTTACCCGAGCAATGGCCTCCGGTACGTTCCTCTTCGTCCGAATTGGAAAAAGGGATGTCTCCTTTTTATCTGTCGGACAAACCTTCTGTCATCCATATTTCGATAGGACGCCAGTTGTTCGTAGATAATTTCCTGATAGAATCCACCAATCTGAAACGTACTTTCTATTATCCTGAATATTATTCGGGCAATCCGATATTGACACCGGATCAGGAATGGGAGAAAACCGGAACAAAAGGTGCCGCCTTTGCCGCTCCATTCAGCGATGGAGTGTGGTATGACGAAAAGGAGGGAAAATACAAGATGTGGTATATGGCAGGTGGTGGTTCCTATGCAACCAGCGGAGCAGGAGTGACTTGTTATGCCGAATCGACGGATGGTATTAACTGGACAAAACCGGTTCTTTCGGTCGTGCCCGGAACCAATATTGTTGATTATAACTCGGAACGTGATGCATCTGTTGTTTGGGTAGACAAACAGGAAAGTAATGCTTCGAAAAGATACAAAATGTTTTTAGTGGCGAGGGAAGCCGGAAAATGGAGATATAATTATAAAACTTCTTCAGATGGTAAAGTGTGGCGTGCTGCAACCCAATCGGAACCGATTGCCGACCGTTCCACAGTCTATAAAAATCCGTTCAGAAACGTATGGGTATATAGTATGCGGCACAATGTCCGGGTAGATGCAAACAAATTAGTACGTGCCAGAGATTATAATGAAAATATCGATCCACAGGCTGGTACAAAGAAAGCAGAAGCCCTATTGAGTGCGTTTTGGTTCGGTCCATGGGCCAATGAACAACGTCATCCTGACTATCCGGATATCGCCCCTGCAATATACAATCAGGATGCCACTCCTTATGAAAGTATTATGCTGGGATTCTTCTCTGTTTGGCAAGGTCCGGAAAATGATGTCTGTGCATCTGATAATGTGATTAAGAGAAACCAGATAATGGTAGGGTATAGCCGGGATGGATATAGTTGGTTCCGTG
The DNA here is from genome assembly GCF_024793605.1 of Bacteroides sp. BFG-637. NCBI lineage: Bacteria > Pseudomonadati > Bacteroidota > Bacteroidia > Bacteroidales > Bacteroidaceae > Bacteroides > Bacteroides sp. BFG-637. Next base: position 4,728,640 of record NZ_JANUPD010000002.1, read on the forward strand.
AAGACATGAATCCTTTCCATGCAGTGAACACGACCGCATCGGATGCCTGGAATCAAGGTAACTTACAATCTGTGGCCGGAGCTCCGTTGATTGTGGGCGATAAGCTCTATTTCTACTTGAGTGGCCGACGTTTGAGAGGAACACAAGAAATCACTACCACCGGACTGGCTATGCTTCGCCGGGATGGATTTGCATCTATGAAGGGGACAGGGGAGTTGCAAACCTCCTTACTGAAATTTGATGGTTCTTACTTCTTTGTGAATGCCAACGTTGCAGGAGAAATGAAAGTTGAACTTTTAGACTCCGATAATAAAGTAATCGAAGGCTTCTCCAAAGACGACTGCAAAGTCTTTAAAGGTGATAATGTAAAAGCCAGGATCGAATGGACCGGCAATACTTCGTTAGCCTCTCTTAAAGACAAACAAATAAAAGTGAGATTCTATATTGACAATGGTGAAATTTTCGCTTTTTGGATTTCTCCTTCCATGAATGGGGAAAGTATGGGCTATACTGCGGGTGGAGGTCCAGGACTGAATATTTCCGGAATAGATAAAAACAATTAAAAAGTAAATGCTATGAATAAAGTAACTTATTTAGTATCATTGATTTGTATTCTTCTGTTTTCTTCATGTGAAGAAGATAAAGTATATTATAACACTGCGGCAAAAGCAGACTTCACCATCGGTGAAGATATGTACGAATTGGGACAGACTGCTGTCTTTAAAGATGCTTCCATTCCCGATGAGGGAAATCAGATTGTGTCTTGGCTATGGGAATTCGGAGATGCGGCAAAGTCTGTTTCAATGGAACAGAATCCTACCTTTATCTATCAGTCGGATGGCACATTTACCATCAAACTGACCGTTACTGACAATAACGGATTACGTGCCAGTGCAAAGAAAGATCTCACGATTCTGGACCCCGCAAAAGCAATTAATGTGATGTGGCAAAAGGAGATGGGTGGCCCGATTGAAAACACCGTTTCACCTGCATTATCAGCAGATGGCAAGACTGTTTACATGATAACCGATCAGACTTCTACCGGAGCTTTTGATGTGAAACTGTTCGCTTATGATACTTCCAATGGGGCTCAAAGATGGGCATTCGATGTGACCGCCAAGATGAACGAACTGAATCCCGGCGGCGGAGCCAGTATGGTATATGCAAGTCCGACCGTAGGACCCAATGGAGATATATACATAACAGTCCGTGACTTGAAACCGGCGGGTGCGGAACATCCCCGCGCATTATTCCTGTTTGCCGTAGGAAGTGATGGTAGTATGAAATGGGCATATAAAGCCGCAGATTCTAACTTATACGCAGTGACTCCGGCTATTGATGCTTCAGGTAATATCTATTTCGGACATAGAGGTAAGAAATTGATTGTCTTGAGCCCGGCAGGTAATGTTATCAAAGAAATAGCTTTGGATATGGAAGTATTGTCCGGTGTATCCTTATCTAAGAATGGAACGATTTATTTCGGTTCTTCCGGTAAAAACGGATATTTCGGTTATGACTTCGCTACGGGTGCTCAACAGTTTGTGTACCAGAAAGATTTGGGCGGTACAGCATTAAAGGGAAACTCCTATACAGTAGGAGCGGACGGAACAATCTATACCGTAGCCGAACTGACTACAGGTGGTGCCATAGTAGCTTTGAATCCTGATGGAACAGAAAAATGGGTATATAAAACTCCGGGAGCTATAATCAACGGTGGTGTTGCAATCGGTGCAGACGGAACAATTTATGCCAATGGCGGAAAAACGGTTGCCGGTGAAGTTTCGGCAGGTGTTGTCGCTCTGAATACAGACGGTTCTCTGAAATGGCATTACGCTACGACAGATGATGTAAACAACTGCGTTCCGGTGATTGATAACAGAGGATATATCCACATTATTTCGGATAAAGCCGTTTACTATATTGTGAAGCAGGATGGTAGCTTGCTAGCTTCCGCCGAATTGGGAGTCAAATGTTTCTCCAGCCCGGTGATGGACTCAAAAGGATATTTATATGTGGGAATCGAAGCTGTGGCAGGTGCATCGGATATGGTATGTATCTCGTCAGGAGCAACTTCCTATGCTGACTCTGCATGGCCTATGAAAGGACAGAATCCGCAACGTACCGGTTTACAAAAGTGACAATCCTGCTAACTGGAAAATTATGAAGAGATATTTATCATTGGTCATTCTCTTATCCTTCGTATATGCGGGTTTGATAAAAGGGCAGCCCGGCCGCATACTTTTTGTAGATACAATAGGAATTGAGAAAACAGATCTCCAACGAATACATCATCTTCCTCTTTATTATTCAGGTAATCCTGTTCTGAAAGCCGATAAGAAATGGGAACTGAATATAAACGGAGACCCCTATGCCGCTCCTTTCAGCGGCGGGGTATGGTATGATGAAACGGGTCGGAAGTTTAAGATGTGGTATTCTGCCGGTGGTGGCAAGTTATTAGGACTTGTCACCTGCTACGCAGAGTCTTCGGACGGAAAGAACTGGATAAAGCCGGAACTTACTATTGTTCCGGGCACAAATATAGTGGATACGCTGGAACATGATTGCGTTTCGGTATTGCTAGACAAATTTGAGAAAGATTCTGCCAAACGTTATAAAATGTTTGTTGTAGAATTTAATAATCGCTCCACTGTCAGTATGAAACTCAAATATTCTTCCGATGGGATTCACTGGAGTGCTCCCCAAGCACTTTCAGGTGAACTGTACGACCGCTGTGCGGCTTATTATGATCCGTTCCGCGGCAAGTATATTTTATCGTTGAAAACAATAAATGGCATTTACCGTCGTTCACGTAATTATTTGGAACACGAAGACCCGGAAATGTTGGTTAGTCTGGCACACAGGGTATATGATAACCAAAGTGACAAATTTATCCGGTATTGGTTTCATGCCGACGACGATGACCCGCGTCATCCTCAATTCCCGGAATTGCGTCCACAGATATATAACCATGAAGCAATGCCCTATGAAGGATATATGCTGGGATATTTTACAGTTTGGCAAGGACCGGAGAATAATATTTGCGACAGTTTGAATATTCAAAAAAGAAATGAAGTATTGATAGGCTGGAGCAAAGACGGTTTCCATTGGAACCGGGAGAACAAAACTACTTTCCTTCCGGTAAGTGAAGATTTTCATGCATGGAATGCTGGTAATGTGCAATCCACTGCGGGCAATCCTCTCATTGTGGGAGACTCTCTTTATTTCTATGTCAGTGGACGCTATAATAGCAAACCCAAGCATGATTCGAACTTTGCCACCGGATTGGCAACACTCCGTCGGGATGGCTTTGTTTCTATGAGGTCGGAAAAGAAAGAAGGCTATGTGATAGTAAAAACTCTGGTTCCGAAAGATGGAAAATACCTGTTTGTCAATGCAGATGTGAAAGGAACTTTAGCGGTGGAAGTCTTAGAAGAAAACGGGCAACCTCTGGAAGGATTCACAAAAAAGGATTGCATACAGATAAAAAATACGGATAAGACAAAACTAATGATTTCATGGAAGAAGCATTCGGAGCTGGAATCTTTAAAGGAAAGAATGATTCGGTTAAAGTTTTATCTGAATAAAGCCGATTTATACTCATTTTGGATTTCCGCATGGCGAACAGGTGAAAGTTGTGGTTACACAAGCGGTGGCGGACCGGGCTTATCGGACAAGGGGATAGATGTCCCCGTGAATTAAATAGGAGAAATAACTAAATATATTGAACTTAAAAAATTATATGATGGAAAAGATTATAGGATTAATCAATGCCCCTTTTACTCCGTTTTATGAAAATGGAGAAGTAAATTATGAACCTATCGAGGCATATGCAAAATTGCTTGTAAAAAATGGTTTGAAAGGTGTTTTTATCAACGGCTCCTCCGGAGAAGGCTATATGCTGACCGATGAAGAACGGATGAAACTTGCGGAACGCTGGATGGAAGTCGCACCGAAAGATTTTAAAGTGATTGTGCACGTGGGTAGTTGCTGTGTAAAGTCGAGTCGGATGTTGGCGGAACACGCACAGAAAATCGGAGCTTGGGGAATTGGTGCTATGGCACCTCCTTTCCCTAAAATCGGACGGATAGAAGAATTGGTAAAGTACTGCGAAGAAATTGCCGCCGGAGCACCGGAACTTCCATTCTACTATTATCATATTCCTGCATTTAACGGAGCATTTCTGCCGATGCTTGCTTTCCTGAAAGCTGTTGAGAACCGTATTCCTAATTTTGCAGGCATTAAATATACTTTCGAAAGTCTGTATGAATACAATCAATGCCGCTTATATAAAGATGGTAAGTTTGATATGCTTCATGGACAGGATGAAACGATTCTTCCTTGCTTGGCAATGGGAGGTGCACAAGGGGGAATTGGGGGGACAACCAATTATAATGGCATAAACCTGGTAGGAATTATTGATGCCTGGAAAGCTGGCGAACTGGAGAAAGCCCGTGAACTGCAAAACTTCTCGCAGGAAGTGATTAACGTTATCTGTCATTTCCGTGGAAATATTGTTGGCGGCAAACGCATTATGAAGTTGATTGGCCTTGATTTGGGCGGTAACCGTACTCCTTTCCAAAATATGACTGTTGAGGAAGAAAAACAGATGAAAGCGGAACTGGAAGAAATACATTTCTTCGATCGTTGTAATAAATTCTAATAGGAAGAAAGTATGAAGAATATAAGTGAATATATACAGCATTGGGCGGATACCTACAAGAATGATATGCAGAATAATATCATGCCCTTTTGGATGGAACATGGACTGGATGCAGTGAATGGCGGCCTATATACTTGTGTAGACCGTGAAGGCACATTGATGGATTCCACAAAATCCGTTTGGTTTCAGGGACGTTTTGCTTTTACTTGTTCTTATGCCTATAATCATATCGAAAAGAACCCGGCATGGCTGCATGCAGCCAAAAGCACGCTTGACTTTATAGAGAAGCATTGCTTTGATACGAACGGGCACATGTACTTTGAGGTAACAGCAGACGGACGACCTTTACGCAAGCGGCGTTACATCTTTTCCGAATCATTTGCAGCCATAGCGATGTCCGAATACTCCATTGCATCAGGAGATAGAATTTATGCAGTAAAAGCGCTCGAACTGTTCAAACGTATGCAGTATTTTCTGCAAACTCCCGGATTGTTAGCACCTAAATATCTGGATACACTTCCCATGAAAGGACATTCCATCACCATGATACTGATAAATGTAGCTTCCCGGATTCGGGAAGCTATTCAGGACGAATGTCTGACACTGCAGATTGATGAATCTATCGCTCAATTAAAAAATGATTTCTTGCATCCCGAATTTAAAGCCTTATTGGAAACAGTAGGACCGAACGGTGAGTTTATAGATACTAATATGGGGCGTACCATCAATCCCGGACATTGTATTGAAACAGCCTGGTTCCTATTGGAGGAAGCAAAATTGCGAGGTGAAGATAAAGAGATAGAAAAACTGGGATTGCAGATTTTAGACTGGTCATGGGAGTGGGGCTGGGATAAGGAATTTGGTGGCATTATTAATTTCAAAGATTGCAAAAATCTTCCCTCGCAAGATTATGCTCAAGACATGAAATTTTGGTGGCCGCAAACAGAAGCAATTATCGCTACTCTCTATGCCTATCTGATAACGAAAGAAGATAAGTACTTGGAAATGCATCAGCAAATCAGTGAATGGACCTATACCCATTTCCCGGATAAAGAATATGGAGAGTGGTATGGTTATCTTCACCGGGATGGTACGGTAGCCCAACCGGCAAAGGGAAATTTATTTAAAGGTCCTTTCCATATTCCCCGCATGATGACAAAAGGATATATGCTTTGTGAGGAAATAATGTCTGAAACAAAAAAAGAAATAAAATGATTGTATCCAATTTACAACATAGCCAACGGGTGGAGAAACTTCACCCGTTGTTCAAGCAACTTTTCGATTATGTGAAATCACATGACCTGCTACACGAAGAACTGGGAACTATCAGACTGGATGGTGATAACCTGATTGTCAATAACATCTATCCTGAATGTATTGCTGAAGGGAAACGTTTGTTAGAACTGCATCATGATTATATAGACGTGCACATCTTACTTGAAGGTACAGAAACCATTGGTTGGAAAGCCCTTGAAGAATTAAAAGTGGAAAGGCAAGCTTATGATAAAAAGAGCGATTGTGCTCTCTATGGTGATGTTCCCACGACTTTCATCAATCTCTTACCCGGACAATTCGTCATTGTATACCCGGAAGACCCCCACGCTCCGGCTATCGGTAAAGGCTGGATACGCAAACTGATAGCCAAAGTAAGAGTCTAAAAAAACAGTCTCAAAAATCTTTTAAATACAACTACCATGAAAAATAAAAATATTTATCCATGGGTAGTAGTTGCGTTGCTTTGGGTAGTAGCGTTGCTCAACTACATGGATAGACAAATGCTTTCTACAATGCAGGAAGCAATGAAAATAGATATTGTAGAACTGACAAAAGCAGAAGCTTTCGGCGCGTTGATGGCTGTATTTCTTTGGATATATGGCTTTATGAGTCCGGTTGCCGGTATCATAGCAGACAGGATCAGTCGTAAATGGCTAATCGTCGGGAGTTTATTTGTTTGGTCTGCCGTGACTTTCCTGATGGGATATGCAACGTCATTCGAACAATTATATGGTTTGCGTGCTGTGATGGGGGTTAGTGAAGCATTGTATATTCCTTCCGCTTTATCGCTGATTGCCGATTGGCATCAGGATAAATCACGCTCGTTAGCTATTGGAGTACATATGACCGGACTATATGTCGGTCAGGCTATTGGCGGGTTTGGTGCTACAGCTGCGGCTGCTTTTTCCTGGCAGAGCACTTTCCATTGGTTTGGAATCGTCGGTATTGCTTATTCTGTAGTCCTTATCTTCTTCTTGCATGAGAATCCTATTCGGATGAAAATAGAAAAAGTGGTTGTAAGTGGTGTTAGCAAAGGCGATTCGATAGGGAAAGGGTTATTACTGCTATTTTCTAATATTTCTTTTTGGGTGATATTGTTTTATTTTGCGGCTCCGAGTTTACCCGGCTGGGCCACAAAGAACTGGTTGCCGACTCTATTTGCCGAGAACCTGGATATTCCGATGTCGCAGGCAGGACCTATATCAACGATTACCATTGCTTTGTCTTCATTTGTCGGAGTGATACTTGGTGGATTTTTGTCAGATAGATGGGTGCTGAAGAATATTCGTGGACGTGTGTATACGGGAGCCATCGGACTGGGGATGACAATTCCCGCCTTATTGTTGCTAGGTTTCGGACATGGGTTTGTCAGTGTCATAGGTGCGGGATTGCTGTTTGGCGTTGGTTTTGGTATTTTCGATGCTAATAATATGCCTATTCTATGCCAGTTTGTTTCTGCTAAATATAGAGGAACAGCGTATGGAATTATGAATATGACAGGAGTCTTTGCAGGAGCAGCCGTAACTCAATTACTGGGAAAATGGACAGATGGAGGAAGTTTAGGTGAAGGATTTGCCATGCTAAGTATTGTAGTTGCGCTCGCACTAGGGTTACAATTGTACCTTTTAAGACCTAAAACAGATAATATGGAATGAAGATTTATGGGTATTACTTTTGTAAATTGCAGATTAATAAGAAACTAAACTGATTTTAGGTTTCTTTAAAACGTGGCGGGAAATTTGAAAAAGACGATTGTGTTTTTCAAGTTTCCCGCTGTCTTTTGAAAAGAACCGATGAAGAAGTGACAGGTGTGACAGAGGATTTATAACATTCGCGATTTTTTTTTATTAGAAAATATAGATAGAAAAATAAAAAAGTAATAAGTTGCAATTCCTCTGTCACACCTGTCACTTTTTGTTTTAATTTTAGGTATACCAAAAAAGAAAGTGGTAAAGAGAATCGGCTACAGGATCCTGCAGCCGATTCTTGTTGGAGGCCATTCATTATTAGTACTAACCATCATTCATAGAATACCCCCTTTCATATATAGTCAGTCTAGTCAGCAGCGTGGTACGGGTGTGTAAACCAGAAGCAGGAACCTACTCCTTCAGTCGAATCCACGCCAATTTCTCCTCCCATCTGGGAAACAATGCTCTTACAAATAGAAAGTCCGAGTCCTGTACCTTGGGCAAAAGTATTCAGTTTCACAAAACGTTCAAATACGCTCTTTTGCTTTTCTTCCGGTATTCCCATTCCTGTGTCGTGCACATAGAATTTTATTTTCTGATGGGATATTTGTTCGTAGCCAAGGGTGATAGTGCCTTGCCGGGTGAACTTTAATGCATTATTTATAAAGTTACTGATTACTTGGGTGAATCTATTCTTATCTGTGTAGATATAACATTCCGGCAGTATCTCCTCAAAAATCAGTTCAACGCCTTTACCCACTTTCATACCCATTGATTTGATGATTTCAGAACAAGTCTCGTTTACATCTACATTGGTATATACAAAATTAAATGTTCCAGCTTCAATTTTCGAAAGATCGAGAATGTCCGATATCAGTTGCAAAAGAAGTTCATTATTCTCTTGTACGATTTTGATATATTCCTGCCGTTCGCTTCTGCTGTCCGTTTCTGCCAGAAGGCTGGAAAAGCCAACAATAGCATTGAGAGGAGTACGAATCTCATGACTCATATTGGCCAGAAAAGCCGACTTCAGGCGATCCAGTTCTTCCGCTTTATCGCGGGCAATAATCAATTTCTGTTCAGTCTCTTTCAAAGGCGTGATGTCGTAATTGATACATAGCATCTCAATAACGCCGTCTTGCGGACGGTAATCTCTGACCATTACATTAATACTGGTCCATGTATATTTACCATTTTCTCTGCAGACACGAACTTCTTTGCGCAAACTGGTTGCTTTTCCTTCTTTCACTTCGCGTACAAAGTTCTTCAGAACCGCCTGATCTTCAGGAACCACATGAGCATATACTCCGATAACCTCCGGCATAGGAATACCTTCCTTTTCTCCCAAATTCCTGTACCATGTATCCTGGGCATACCCGTCTCTTGTCAGTACATTGAAATGGGCAAACCCTACCTTGGCATAATCACCGATCAGGAGAAACAGATTTTCAAATTCCTGTATCTTAGTGTATGCATTGGTTGTCTCTGTCGTATCTATATTGATAAATAGATAGTTGATAAATCGGTTTTGAGAATCATAGAGAGCGGTAACTTTAGTAGTAAGATTGATAATCCCTTCCCTATGAGTGTCTACATACTGATTTATTTTTGAGAAATCATAATTGATGGAGAAATTTACATCTTCTTTAGCTTTCAATTTTTCTTTTATCTCTGAAGGAATATTAGGATTGTTGAACAAGTTGACTCCTAAGGCCTCATTTTTGTCAGATAAACCAAATATTTCAAGTTCTTTATCATTGATGTCTACCAGATAACCGTCTTTATCGTAAAGTTCGACACCTGCTGGAAGATTCTTGTAGATGTTTCTCAATATCTTTTCGCTGTTGTCCAAAGCAATACGATCTTCTTTGGCCTGCAACTCCGATTTCCGTAATCCGATGCAAATACTGATAATATTTGCGAGGGAGGAGAAGCATTGATAATCCACATTGCTCCAGCTTCGTTGTGTTCTTACCATATCGATTCCCATGTAGCCCCATACTTCTTCTTTGGATATTAAAGGGACTACCATCAGTGATTTAATATCCTGCATTTCTAATGTACGGCGATATTCTTCTGCTTCTTTTGGCATGTCATCCAGAGTGTTCAGGATAATTGCCCTTCTTTCGGCTATCTGATGATTCCACCAAGTAGACGGGTCCCAAGGGATATTACTTAAGAAATCCTGTTCTTTGGAGATGCCTTCGGCTGTGGCTTCATAAGTACAGTCCTGGCGTTGTTTTTTTCTGTTTATTTCGAAGATATAAATACGATCACCCTGAAACTGTTTGAGGAGATCTCCTAATGTCTCGTTAATCACTTGAGTCACATCATCACATTGCAGAAACGCAAGCAATGAATATGAAATATTATTCTGCTGATAGAGCAAACTGCTGACTTGAAGGAAATCAATGTTTCCATTTGAATTATCGATAGGTCTGTCAATATATTGTAGAAAGCCGGTCATATTCCTGTATCCCTCTTTATCAGGCTTCTGGAAACTGATTTTGGAGTACACCCAAATTTCCCCGTCTTTTGCCCGGATAGGAAACATTTGTTCGTAAGTCTGTAAATTGGATAAGGACAGGTATTCGTTTTTAAGACGTAGCCGATGGTCTTCACGTATTCTTTGATGGAATTCGGTGAAACTGATACGGTTACTTTTAAGACCGAGTAAGTCTACAATAAAGTCAGAGCAGATATATTCTTGATTCTTCAAATCTGACTCCCACCATCCCATTTTGGCCATTTGTGCTATCTGAACGTATTTTTCATAGTCATAATTTGTTTGTTCTTTCATATTGTCTGCTCTTGTTTTCTGTTTTTATATTCTAAGACACTAGCTGGCAAAGATAAGTATAACTTTTAAATAATGAGGCGTTTGTGTATCATCGCGGGAGGAAAATGGCAGTCTGGTGCCGAAAAGTGGAAAAAGAGACAAATGAGTACAAACAGGGGATTATTTCGTCTTCTTCTTAGTTAGGAAGTGAATTATATAATCTATAATATATATCAGAAGAATGAAAAATACCAGATTATTCATGTTTGCGGCATGCACACTTTTTTTAGCAGCGTGTGGCAGGCAAACCGTGAAGATTATGACTCCGCCGGATGCGTCAAATCGTGTTTTGTTTGGTGCGGAGCAGTTACAGGCTACCTTGGATAAAGCCGGTTATCAGGTAATGATGCAGCAGGGAGATACTACATTCTCCGATCCCGAAATCAAAACAATCTTGCTGACGGAAGTGAATGACACGACACTCAAGAAAGAAGGTTTTCACATTACGACGACCGGCAATCTGACCAGAGTGTCCGGCATGGATGGGAGTGGCGTCATTTACGGATGTCGTGAACTGATAGACCGTGTGAATGACTCGGATGGTCGGTTGAATTTCCCGGAAGAGTTGAAAGACGGTCCTGAAATGGTATTGCGTGGGGCTTGTGTAGGATTACAGAAGATGACCTACCTGCCGGGACATGGTGTGTACGAATATCCGTATACTCCGGAAAGTTTCCCTGGTTTTATGATAAAGAACAGTGGATTAAATATTTGGATATGCTGGTTGCCAACCGCATGAATTCATTGTATCTCTGGAATGGACATCCGTTTGCATCATTGGTGAAACTGGAAGATTATCCGTTTGCACTGGAAGTAGATGAAAAAACATTCAAGATGAATGAAGAAATGTTTTCTTTCCTCACAGAAGAAGCGGACAAGCGCGGTATCTTTGTGATACAGATGTTTTATAATATTATTCTTTCCAAACCTTTTGCTGAACATTACGGGCTGAAAACACAGGACCGTAATCGTCCTATTACTCCTTTGATTGCCGATTATACACGTAAGAGCATTGCTGCTTTCATAGAAAAATATCCCAATGTAGGACTACTTGTTTGTCTGGGGGAAGCAATGTGTACGGTAGAGGATGATGTGGAATGGTTTACAAAAACAATTATTCCGGGAGTGAAAGACGGATTACAGGCATTGGGACGAACGGATGAACCGCCTCTTTTGTTGCGTGCACACGACACGGACTGTAAACTGGTGATGGATGCTGCATTGCCGCATTATAAGAATCTTTATACGATGCATAAATATAATGGTGAATCGTTGACAACTTACGAACCTCGTGGCCCCTGGTCGAAAATACATACAGATTTGAGTTCATTGGGTTCCATCCATATCAGTAACGTACATATCCTGGCCAATCTGGAACCGTTCCGCTGGGGCTCTCCGGATTTCGTACAGAAAGCGGTAACTGCCATGCACAATGTACACGGTGCCAATGCACTACATCTTTATCCGCAAGCTTCCTATTGGGATTGGCCCTATACGGCTGATAAATTACCGAACAACGAACGTGAGTTCCAATTGGATCGTGACTGGATTTGGTATCAGACATGGGGACGTTATGCATGGAACTGCCACCGAGATCGTACAGATGAAATGGGGTACTGGAATCATCAGTTAGGCAAATTCTACGGAACATCTGACGAAAATGCAAGCAATATCCGCATAGCTTATGAAGAAAGTGGTGAGATTGCTCCGAAGCTATTGCGTCGTTTCGGTATCACAGAAGGAAATCGCCAGACATTATTGCTGGGTATGTTTATGAGTCAACTTGTCAATCCATATAAATATACCATCTATCCGGGATTCTATGAAAGTTGCGGACCGGAAGGGGAGAAGCTGATAGGAATATGTAGAGAAAGAATGGAAAAAGCAACCTCATGTAGGTGAAATGCCTTTGGATATTGTTGCTCAAGTAATAGAGCACGGGGATAAGGCAGTAGCGGCTATTGATAAGGCGGCCGCCTCCGTATCTTCAAATAAGGACGAATTTGCCCGTTTACAAAATGATATGCATTGTTATCGTGAATTTGCGTATGCGTTCAACCTGAAAGTGAAAGCCGCCAAGCTGGTATTGGATTATCAATGGGGCAAAGACATCAAAAAACTTGAAGAAGCTATTCCTTTGATGGAACAAAGTCTGGAGCATTATCGTAAATTGGTGGAATTGACAGACGAACATTATTTGTATGCCAACAGTATGCAGACAGCTCAACGTCGTATTCCTATCGGTGGAGATGATGGAAAGAATAAGACTTGGAAAGAATTGCTGGTACACTACGAAAAAGAATTGGAGAACTTCAAAGCTAATCTCGTCCTGTTGAAAGAAAAACAGAATGGAAATGCGGTGGCTGAAACTGTAGAGATTGCTGCCTGGGCTCCTGCAAACGTAAAACTGATTTCTAATTATCCGGCAGTGAAAGTGGAGGAGGGCACTTCTTTATTTGTCGATCTTCCGGGTAAGATAGAAGCAGTAGCCCCTGAATTGAAGGGAATGAAAGCGCTTCGTTTCAATGGAAACGAGCAGAGAGAGAAAGGTACGAGTATCACTTTTGAAACAGATGCTCCGGTGAAATTATTAGTAGCCTATTTCAAAGATGACCAGAAAAAGTATGCAAAGGCTCCGAAACTGGAAATCGATGCATCAGCCAATGATTACGGTCAGGCGGAACCTGTGTTGACGAATGCTGTCCGTATCAACGGAATGCCTTTGGCAAATGTACATGCATATAGTTTTCCGGCCGGAAAGCATACGCTGATGTTACCCAAAGGTTATCTGCAAGTACTAGGATTTACTGCTGCGGATATGAAGGTGCGTAATGCCGGACTTGCCGGGGATGAAGAAACAATGGATTGGTTATTTTACTAAGTCCTTACCACTAATCAATTGCTATCTTTTTAGGCACGGATTACACGGATTAACGCGGTTGTTTTGCAATAATGACAACACTAAAGACAGTGAATTCCGTGTAATCCGTGCCTAAATTATCATATAAACTAATTATGAACATCATTATATGAATGATTATAGATGAAAAATATCATGAAGAAGTTATTGCTGGCTGTTTTTAGTATAACCACTACTTTCTCTCTGTATGCGCAACGCGAAGTTCCGCAGGAACGGATGGAGCAGATTTATGAGGAAGTGAAGACACCGTATAAGTACGGTCTTGCCATCGCACCGGCAGACAATCATCATAAGATCGATTGCCCCTACCGTTTTCCGTCAGGGAGACAAGTGGTTGATGACCTACGTCGTCTATAACGGTAAAAGTGGAATGGACGGACGCGGATACGAGACATGGATAGCGGAAAGCGACAATTTGCTTGAATGGCGTACTTTGGGACGAATTCTTTCTTACCGGGATGGAAAATGGGACTGTAACCAGCGTGGCGGCTTTCCTGCATTACCGGATATGGAATGGGGTGGAAGCTATGAACTTCAAACTTATAAAGGCCGCCATTGGATGACGTATATCGGTGGCGAAGGCACCGGCTACGAAGCAGTGAAAGCTCCGCTTTACATCGGACTGGCATCAACAAAAGGAGATATTTCCACTGCCCACGAATGGGAATCTCTGGACAAACCGATCTTGAGCATCCATGATAAAGATGCCCAATGGTGGGAGAAACTGACTCAATATAAGAGTACTGTTTATTGGGATAAGGATAAAACATTGGGCGTTCCGTTTGTAATGTATTACAATGCAGGTGGCCGTCATCCGGAAACGGATTTAAAAGGAGAACGTGTCGGCATCGCTCTTTCCAAGGATATGAAGACCTGGAAACGTTATCCGGGAAATCCAGTCTTTGCGCATGAAGCGGATGGAACAATTACAGGAGATGCACATATCCAGAAGATGGGTGATGTGTATGTGATGTTCTATTTCTCTGCTTTTGAGCCTTCGCGTAAATATAAGGCATTCAATACGTTTGCCGCCAGCTATGACTTGGTACACTGGACGGACTGGAAGGGGGCTGACTTGATTATTCCTTCCAAAAACTATGATGAATTGTTTGCTCATAAGAGTTATGTGGTAAAGCATGATGGGGTGGTTTATCATTTTTATTGTGCGGTAAACAACGCAGAGCAACGTGGCATTGCCATCGCTACCAGTAAGCCGATGGGACGTTCGGCGGTTCGCTTTCCGAAACCGGAAATTAAAAATCGTCGGTTAATCACTACATTGAATGAGGGTTGGAAGACTTGGATTACAGAAGCGACTCATTTGAAAGGTAATTTTATGATGCCTGCAAAGACGGTGAATATCCCTCATAATTGGGATGATTATTATGGATATCGCCAGTTGACACATGGAAATATGCATGGAACTGCCATGTATGTGAAAGACTTCACCGCCGATATAAAATCCGGGAAACGATATTTCCTTCGTTTTGATGGAGTGGGTACATACGCTACCATTAAAGTAAACGGAACGGACTTCGGACGTCATCCTGTTGGACGTACTACATTAACCTTGGATGTTACAGATGCAATGAAGCAGGGAACAAATCGCCTGGAAGTAAAAGCCGAGCATCCGGAAATGATTGCCGATATGCCTTGGGTATGTGGTGGATGTTCATCGGAATGGGGATTCAGTGAGGGGTCACAGCCCTTCGGTATTTTCCGTCCTGTGGTGCTGGAGGTGACCGATGAAATTCGTATAGAACCTTTTGGTGTACACATCTGGAATGATGAAAAGGCTGTTAACGTATTTGTTGAAACGGAGGTTAAGAATTATGGTAAGACAACAGAAACGATAGAGTTGGTCAATAAACTAAGTAACGCTGATGGAAAACAAGTTTTTCGTTTGGTTGAGAAAGTAACTTTGGCTCCGGGAGAAATGAAAGTCGTTCGCCAGCAAGCTCCTGTCGAGAAACCTGTTTTGTGGGATACAGAAACTCCATATCTCTATAAACTAGCCAGTATGATTAAGCGTGATACGAAAACTACGGATGAGATTTCAACACCGTTTGGGATCCGTACCATTAGCTGGCCAGTCAAACGGAATGATGGAGACGGACGTTTTTACCTGAACGGAAAACCGGTGTTTATTAATGGGGTATGCGAGTACGAACATCAGTTCGGACAGAGCCATGCATTCAGCAATGAACAGGTGGCTGCAAGAGTAAAACAGATACGTGCGGCCGGGTTTAATGCATTCCGGGATGCTCACCAGCCCCATCATCTCGACTATCAGAAGTATTGGGATGAAGAGGGAGTCCTCTTCTGGACACAATTATCTGCTCATGTATGGTATGATACTCCGGAGTTTCGCGAGAACTTCAAGAAGTTACTTCGTCAATGGGTGAAAGAACGTCGCAATTCTCCTTCAGTGGTAATGTGGGGATTACAGAATGAAAGTACTTTACCTCGTGAATTTGCACAGGAATGCAGTGATATTATTCGTGAGATGGACCCGACTGCAAAGACAATGCGTGTCATTACAACTTGTAATGGCGGCGAAGGTACAGACTGGAATGTGATTCAGAATTGGAGCGGTACGTATGGGGGGAGATGTGACTAAATATGGTCGGGAACTTTCTCAAGTTAACCAATTATTGAATGGGGAATATGGAGCATGGAGAAGCATCGGTTTGCATACGGAACCGGAAGATTTCCAAGTGAATGGAGTGTGGAGTGAAGACCGTATGTGTCAGCTGATGGAAACCAAAATCCGCTTGGCGGAGCAGGTTAAAGACAGTGTTTGCGGACAGTTTCAGTGGATATACAGCAGCCATGACAATCCCGGACGCCGCCAACCGGATGAAGCATATCGCAAAATAGATAAAGTCGGTCCGTTCAATTACAAAGGATTGGTTACTCCATGGGAAGAACCGTTGGATGTGTATTATATGTATCGTGCCAACTATGTTTCCGCAGCCAAAGATCCGATGGTCTATCTCGTATCCCATACATGGACCGACCGTTTTGAGAAAGGACGTCGCCGTGCTACTATAGAGGCTTACAGTAATTGTGATTCAGTGTTACTTTACAATGATATGACAAATGAAAAGGCAACCTTCCTCGGACGTAAAAAGAACAACGGAACGGGTACTCATTTTATGTGGGAAAACCGGGATATTCGTTATAACGTACTTCGTGCTGTGGGATATTATAAAGGTAAACCGGTATCGGAAGACTTAATTGTGTTCAAGGGTTTGGAACAGGCTCCCAACTTCGAACTTCTTTATCTGGATGATAAAAAGATATTAAAAGGAGAGGCAGGATATAATTATCTATATCGTCTTAATTGCGGAGGAGATGATTATACAGATAGTTTCGGACAGTTGTGGTTGCAGGACAATACGAACTATTCCCATTCATGGGCGGAAAACTTCAAGGATCTGAATCCATATCTTGCCAGCCAACGTACCACCAATGATCCGATTCATGGCACTCGTGACTGGAAGTTATTCCAACATTTCCGTTTCGGACGTCATCAGTTGGAAGTTCGTTTTCCTTTGGCAGATGGAACCTATCGTATTGAACTGTATTTCACAGAACCCTGGCATGGCACAGGCGGAAGTGCTTCCACCGACTGTGAAGGACTGCGTATATTCGATGTTGCCGTGAATGATTCTGTCGTATTAGACGACTTGGATATCTGGGCAGAAAGCGGTCATGACGGAGTTTGCAAGAAGGTGGTATATGCCACAGTTAAAGGGGGAATGTTAAGAATTAATTTCCCGGAAGTGAAAGCAGGTCAAGCCTTAATTTCGGGCATTGCTATTGCTTCCACAAATATGGAACTGAAACCGACGGTATTCCCTGCATCCGATTGGAGTTGGGAAAAGGCAGATAAAGAAGTGATGGAAAAGACTCCGAAAGAGTTGCTTCCTGAAGACAAGAACGCCCGTGTCAGTGTAGCCTATGAAGCGGAAGCTGCTACATTGAAAGGTAACTATCAGAAGAAGGAACATCGTAAACAGACAGGAGTGTTCTTTGGCAAAGGAAAAGGGAACAGCATTGAATGGAATGTTTCTACCGGATTGGCTCAAGTGTATGCTCTTCGCTTTAAGTATATGAATACTTCCGGAAAACCAATGCCTGTCCTAATGAAGTTCATAGATTCGAAAGGGGTGGTATTGAAAGAGGATGTATTGACCTTCCCGGAGACACCGGATAAATGGAAGATGATGAGCACCACCACCGGAACCTTTATTAATGCCGGACATTATAAAGTATTACTTTCGGCAGAAAAGATGGATGGGCTCGCTTTTGATGCGTTGGATATTCAATAAATTCCCACTATGAATTGAATTATCTTATTCATAGATAATAAAGAAACGGAACATAAGAAAGTTGATTTTGCTTTCTATGTTCCGTTTCTTTATTTTCTCTCTTTTTTCTCAAATTGCTTTCTTAGAAATAAAATATAGATGTTATTTTTTTAAGATTCGATATTCTGATTTTAATTATTCGGAGAGTATGTTTTAAATAATCTCTATATTTGAAATCAAAAACAAAATAACAATGGGAAGCGATATACCCAAGTATGATTTACAGATTGATTATATTGTAGGAGAAGGGTTTGAAAGACACTTATTAAACAGATACATAAATTTTCCTTGCAAGATAGAATCCGGTTTCTTTATTCTATGTATGAAAGGAACTTTGCAGATAACAATCAATACTAATACTTATAATATTGAGCGTAATGATTTAATGACTTTACCTCCCGATTATTTGATGGAGATTCATGGCTGTTCACCGGATATTCAGATTTATTATGCTGGTTTCTCATCCCGTTTTATAGAGAGCATTAATCTGATGAAATCCACGCAACATCTTCTTCCTGTTATCAAAGAAAATCCGGTTGTCAGATTATCCCAAGCAGATGCCAATAATTATAAAATGTTTTATGAATCATTTATTTGCTCTTATAAATCGTTGTGGACGAAATCAAATAAGGAAATAATAAAGGCAGTTCTCACCATATTTATTCAGGGAGCAACAGAAGTCTATAAAGCACGGAGTGACTTGAAGCTATTCTCTTCGTCCAGGAAATATGAAATTTATCAGGAGTTTCTGCAATTAGTAATGAAGCATTATACGGTTCATCACGGAGTTTCGTTTTATGCCGAGCTTTTAGGAATCAGTTTGCCTCATTTCTGCTCGACAATCAAGAAGGTAACAGGAGATACCCCGTTGAAAATCATTGCTTCAGTGATTCTGATGGATGCCAAGTCCCAATTAAAATCGACCAATGAACCTGTAAAGAATATTGCTTTATCCTTAGGATTCAGCAATATTTCTTTTTTTAATAAGTTTTTCAAGCAACACACCGGTACCACTCCCCAGGAGTACAGGGGAAATTAATATTCCCTTTGTCCGCTTAGTGGTAGTGTAACCGTAAAACGACTACCTGTTCCCGGTTCTGATACAACGGAAATTTCTCCTTGTAGATGTTCTACGATAGTTTTGCAAATGGAAAGTCCCAATCCTGTTCCTTGCTTGAAAGTATTCACTTTATAGAAACGGTCGAATATATCTTTTTGACATTCATACGGAATTCCTACACCGGTATCTTCTACGAATATCTGAACAGCATCTGTTTTTGTTTCATCCATCATAAACCCGAAATGAATGTATCCTTTTTCTGTAAACTTCCGGGCATTATTTATAAAATTGCATATCACTTGTCTCAAACGAGTAGTATCTGTCATAATGTAAACATCATAATCCGGCAGTAATGCTTTTATCTCTATTTCAGGAATAGGCTTCATAGCCTGTTCTTTTTCTATATCATTGAGAAGGGATTTTAAAGAGCGACTGTCAAAAGTGAATTTTATTGTATTAGATTCGATTTTAGACAAGTCGAGTATATCATCAATCAACCTAACCAAGTGTTCGCTGTTAATGCTGATTAATCTTACGAAATCTGCCCGTTCTTCGTCACTTAATTCATAATAAGTAGAACCTATTACATCAGAAAAACCGACTATTGCATTCAGTGGAGTACGAATCTCGTGACTCATATTAGCTAGAAAAGCCGTCTTGAGTTTATCACTCTCTTCCGCCTTTTTGCGGGCTTCTATCAATGTATTCTCAATATCCTTATATTCCTGAATACTCATACAAATACCTACTAAGCGATATGGATGCCCCGATACGTTTGCAATATACGTGGATTGTCCTTCGAACCATTCCCACGTTCCATCTCCGCGATGTAAGCGAAAAGGGATAACTTTTTCAAACGTCTCGATACCACTAAGTTGAATAATGAAAGCGTCAGCCATAGCCTGACGGTCGTCCGGGTGAATCATTTCCACATATTTATCCATCGTCAGTGTATTATTTATACCCGGAGTGATTCCTAAATGTTCAAAATAACGATAATCGAGCGTAAATTCACTTCGGGCTATGTCATAATACCAAGGATATATTTTAGTTCGCTGTAAAGCTGTGTTTAGAATATATTCTTGCGTGAGTTCCACTGTTATATTACGAAAAAAGAATAGAATATCTGTCAGTTCACCGTCAGCTCTGACTGTCACGAATCGTCCGTTCACAGGAAATTGAGTATAATCGTTTTTCTCCTGAATATCTATGTGTTCGGGCAATGTGTATCCTTGCTCACCTTTGCGTAGACCTTCCATAACGACAGGAAGAATATTTTCTTTATGATATATCAAATTGATTATATTTTCTATCTGCAAAGGTTGGGCGAATTTATCTAGCGAAGATTTTATATGTAACTCTGTTTGTGCTTGCTGATTAATTTGAGTCACCTCTCCATCAGAGTTTAATACAAGTACTCCGTCAGGCAGAATATTCAATAACTCTTTGTCGTATTCTATTCTCTTATCAATATTCATCTTTATTTTGTTTTTATAGTCATACCTTCGACAATTCGAAGAATATATAACAAATAACGTGATTTTTTCGAGAAGTAGTATCGACCGATCAGCTCTTTTTTCTTTCCAAAAATACTTATTTAAATTTACAATACCTATCATGTTAATATGATATTCTGAATTTAATATTCAATGTTTTGATTTTAATTGATGGTATGCATATGCCAAGATTGATATAGCTTGATGATAACTGTGGTAGTAATCATCAAAATTAGAAGTTGAAATGTGAAAATATACTACGTACTGATGTCGTCTTGGAAAATGAATTGTATTCGATTTGTACAGAAAATACATGTGGTTGCCCAGTTCGAAACTTTTTTGTCGCAAGATATTGATATTCAAACGAATATAAACCGTGTTTTTGGTTTAAAACCAACAGGCCGTTCCTTTTTAAAGAAACGGAATACTCCTTAAAAACCTGTTTTTTTATGGACTACTGCTCGCATAATTTAGTGTTTTGTTTATTACCATTCAAAACATATGAAAGTCGTTTTGTTCTTATTATTAACTTTTCTATTTAGCTTTATTTTGTGAGTCTTACCCCATTTATCTGCCAATCATTTTTATTTTGACCTTCAGTGATACTAAATGTCTTTGTTAGAGTAGATAAGGGGGCAAATATTAAAGAAAATTCGGCTTCTCCACTCTCGGGTAGAAAGAAGTGCTCACCGGGCTTAATTCCATTTGCTCTTTTTAAGGTATATGATGTCCCTTTTTCATCTACTAATTTAATATTCGGACTAACTTGTATCCAATACTTTGGAATGTAGAAAGCTTTCAAGCGAAGAACCGTAGCTGTATCTGTCAGTTCCACTTGTTTTATTTCGACAATATCAGTATTCGTAAACTCCACCACCGGATAATTCACGATTTTCGTATTGCCTTGCAGAATGATACTTGTTTCATGTTTGGGGGCATCCAAGTATCTCCGCATCTTTAGTTTCAGGGTGCCTTTACCATATCCCGACCACATTTTCATAATTTTGCCTTCCGGTGAAATAAGAACATAATTGGGGATACCACGAACACCGTATTTAGCATATAATCCGGCACTTTGTTTCAAATCGCTTAAATTCTGCCAAGTCATTTCAAGCTGTGCTGAAGCAGTCGTCCATCGGCTTTTAGTATCCGAGCTAAGGCTGACAATAGTAAGACGCTCTTTGTATTGCTCCTGAATTTCCTTCATTTCAGGCAAAGCCATAATACAGGGGCCACAGCCACTACTCCAAAAATCAAGTAATATATAATTTCCTTTGAAATCTGTCAAATGATGAAGTTTTCCGTTCAAATCAAAAAGGTCGGTATCTGCCATATCATCTCCTTCTTTAACTACTGTAGGCGGAAAGAGATTTACCGTTATTTCTTGTCCTTGCATAGAGGACTTCTGCTCATCGTTCAATCTGTTATACAAAGCTATTGTTTCTTCTTTATAAGAGAATTTCGGATTATATTTCGCAGATGTACTAAGTCTTCCTAACTTTTCCATCCAAATAGTAGAAATAGGCAGTTCTTGCATTAATTTTAATTCCCTACTACTGATGAGGTCTGATATACTGTCTTTTTTTGCACGAATTGCCTTTCGTTCCGTTTCCAGAGCTGAGCGCATTCCTTTTTCTTTAATGCTCAATCGTTGAAATTCATCCCATAAATCACGTGAAACATCTATGAAACGATTATACTCCTGCTGCTCTTTTACCGGACTGTCTACTTTCCAAGTATATATTAAGGTATTTGTACCAGTCACTTTTATATTAGCATTGGGGGCTGCATAAATAGACAACGACATAGAGGGAAAATCTTGTTCCCGAGTACACATGAGAGATAATCGGTCTAAACCACTTTCCCCTGCGTTCCTTTTGAAATGGAATGTGCCATTACGTATACTATCTGTGGCTACTGTACTTCCCACATTGCCATCAAGCAGAAATAACGAAACAAGAGTTCCATCTTTTACTCCTTCCACGTGACCTTCAATAGTATATTCCTGTTGTGCTTGTATGGCGAAACAGCTTAATAAGAGAAGGTTGCTGAATAGTTGTTTTTCCATAATATTATTTTTAGAATTAGAAATGGTTTGCAAGGTAAAGTTTTTCTTTAAGGGGTGCACTAACCTTTATTATTCTTTAATATTTTCGTAAAAGAAAAGGGTACAAAATCGTGCTTTATCCGTCTTCTTGATATGAAGTAAAAAGTACGAAGAATGAAAATATATACTTTACTACTTGGAATACTACTTCCCGGCTCAATATCAGCACAAACTGTTCATGACTGGGAAAATCATCATGTACTCCAAATTAACCGTGAGCCGGCGAGAGCTGCTTTCGTTCCTTACTCTGTACAAAAAGGCGATTGTTCCATGAGTTTGAATGGAACTTGGAAATTCCGGTGGACTCCTGTTCCCGAACAAAGAATCGTTGATTTCTATCAGAAGAATTTTGATGATAAAGGTTGGAGTGATTTTGAAGTACCTGCAAACTGGGAAGTGAACGGGTATGGTACACCTATTTATGTATCAGCAGGTTATCCGTTTAAGATAGACCCGCCTAGAGTGATGGGAGAGCCGAAAGCTGACTATACTACGTATAAAGAGAGAAATCCCGTAGGACAATACCGTCGCACGTTTATTCTACCTGCCGGATGGGAAGCTGACGGACAAATATTTCTTCGCTTTGAGGGCGTAATGAGTGCTTTTTATGTTTGGATAAATGGTGAACGGGTAGGATATAGCCAGGGTAGTATGGAGCCTAGTGAGTTTAATGCTACTAAGTATCTACAACCCGGTGAGAATCAGATCTCATTGGAAGTGTACAGGTATAGCGATGGTTCTTATTTGGAAGACCAGGACTTTTGGCGTTTTGGGGGAATTCACCGCAGCATCCATTTGATACATACACCGGATATTCGTATCCGTGATTATACAGTACGTACTCTTCCTGCATCGACAAATGATTATCAAGACTTCATTTTACAGATAGACCCGCAATTCAGCGTATATGAAGGAATGAGTGGCAAAGGTTATACTTTGCAAGGAGTGCTGAAGGATGCTTCAGGGAAGGAAGTTGCTACATTGAAAGGGGATGTGGAAGATATTCTCGATTTGGAACATAAGGCTAGCCGGATGAACGAATGGTATCCGCAACGCGGTCCCCGGAAGATGGGACGTATGAGCGCTCTGATAAAATCCCCGATGAGATGGACGGCGGAAACTCCCTATTTGTATCAACTACATTTGACATTGTTGAGCGATGGCGGAAAAGTGATAGAGCAGATAGAACAGGCAGTGGGCTTCCGCTTTGTAGAAATAAAAAAGGGGCAGTTGTTGGTTAATGGGAATCCGGTACGTTTTCGTGGGGTGAACCGCCACGAACATGACCCTCGGACGGCACGCGTCATGAGTGAAGAACGAATGCTTCAGGATATTCTTTTAATGAAGCAGGCTAATATAAATGCGGTACGTACGAGTCATTATCCGAACGTAAGTCGTTGGTACGAACTGTGTGATAGTTTAGGATTGTATGTGATGGACGAAGCGGATATAGAAGAACATGAATTGCGCGGAACATTGGCAAGCACTCCCGACTGGCATGCAGCATTTATGGACCGTGCAGCTCGTATGGCGGAGCGTGATAAGAATTATCCAAGCATCGTCATGTGGAGCATGGGAAACGAGAGTGGTTATGGACCGAACTTCGCCGCTATCTCTGCATGGCTGCATGATTTTGACCCGACTCGTCCTGTACATTATGAAGGAGCACAAGGAGTGGATGGCAATCCTGACCCGAAAACTGTCGATGTTATCAGCCGCTTTTATACCCGGGTGAAACAAGAATACTTGAATCCCGGTATTGCCGAAGGAGAGGATAAAGAACGCGCTGAAAATGCACGTTGGGAACGGTTGCTGGAGATTGCGGAACGCACCAATGACGACCGTCCGGTAATGACAAGTGAATATGCACATTCCATGGGAAATGCATTGGGAAATTTCAAGGAATATTGGGATGAGATATATGGCAATCCCCGTATGCTGGGTGGTTTTATATGGGATTGGGTAGATCAGGGAATCTACAAAACTTTACCCGATGGCCGTACCATGGTGGCTTATGGTGGCGATTTTGGTGATAAACCGAATTTAAAAGCGTTCTGCTTTAATGGATTGCTGATGAGCGAGCGTGAAACTACGCCTAAATATTGGGAAGTAAAGAAAGTGTATGCACCCGTCGAACTAAAAATGGAAAACGGGAAACTGAAAGTGACGAACCGGAATCACCACACCGGCTTGTCTCAATATTGTTGCCTATGGACTGTGTCAATCGATGGAAAGCAGAAAGAACAGGGAGAAATTACCTTACCGGAAATAGCCCCCGGAGGGAGTCAGACGATAGATTT
This sequence comes from Bacteroides sp. BFG-637, assembly GCF_024793605.1. Lineage (NCBI taxonomy): Bacteria > Pseudomonadati > Bacteroidota > Bacteroidia > Bacteroidales > Bacteroidaceae > Bacteroides > Bacteroides sp. BFG-637. Next base: position 4,753,361 of record NZ_JANUPD010000002.1, read on the forward strand.
GCCGACTTTCCACTCATTGAAAGGCTCCGGTTCTTTGAGTAATCAAACAAAGAGAGGTCAAGGGAAAGCTCTGTCTGATTGCCAGCTAAAAGTAAGCATCGTTTTGAAATCGGATGCCCTTTGGGCAAAAGCAGGGCATGAAGTGACTTGGGAGCAATTCTGCTTGCAGAAAGGAGATTTGATCTCTACTGATCTAGTCAATAAAGGAACACTTCAAGTGAAAGAGGATAATCAGTCCTTATTGATTAGCGGACGCGGTTTTTCCGTTCAGTGGGAAAAGAAAATGAACGGAAGCATGACTTCCCTTATATATAATGGCAAAGAAATATTGGCTCATTTAGATGATTTTCCAGTTCAACCCGTCACTCAAGTTTTCCGTGCTCCGACAGACAATGACAAGAGTTTCGGGAATTGGCTGGCTAAAGACTGGAAATTGCATGCAATGGATAGTCCGCAGATAAATTTAGAATCTTTCAACCATGAAGTACGTGCAGACGGGGCGGTAATTGTACGGATTCAAACAAGCAATTTATATAAAGAAGGAAAAGTGACCACAACTTCTGTTTATACTGTTTCTTCAGATGGAACGATTGATTTAAAGACGACTTTCCTACCACAAGGAGTTCTTCCCGAAATCCCCCGTTTAGGAATCGCATTCTGTCTGACACCTGCTTACAATACATTTACCTGGTATGGCAGAGGACCACAGGACAATTATCCTGACCGTAAAACATCTGCCGCTATAGGGCTTTGGAAAGAAAATGTGGCGGAACAATATGTGCATTATCCCCGTCCGCAGGATAGTGGAAATAAAGAAGAAGTACACTATCTTACCCTGACTGACAAACAGAATAAAGGTATTCGTGTTGATGCGGTAGAAAATGTGTTTTCCGCATCTGCTTTGCACTATACTGTGCAGGATATCTATCAAGAAACTCATGATTGTAATTTAAAACCACGTGCGGAAGTCATTCTAAGTATGGATGCTGCCGTGCTTGGATTAGGAAACAGTAGTTGCGGACCGGGTGTATTGAAGAAATATGCCATAGAGAAAAAGGAACACACGCTGCATCTACGTATCAGTAAGCAATGATAGAAATAAATAACTAACACAATTATAAAAGTAACAATGAAAAAAGTAACCACTTTATTATCAACCTTAGCGTTGGCAACTACCTTGGCTGCTCAAAACCTTCCACAAACGGAAAGGCAATATCTCTCCGGTCACGGATGCGACGACATGGTTGAATGGGACTTCTTTTGTACCGACGGACGCAATTCCGGGAAATGGACGAAAATTGGTGTACCTTCCTGCTGGGAGCTGCAAGGATTCGGCACCTATCAGTATGGAATCACTTTCTATGGTAAACCATTTCCTGAAGGCATTGCCAATGAAAAAGGTATGTATAAGTATGAGTTTGAAGTTCCGGAAAAATTCCGCGGCAAACAGGTGAATCTTGTATTCGAGGCTTCAATGACGGATACGGAAGTGAAAGTGAATGGACGCAAAGTGGGTTCCAAACATCAGGGGGCTTTCTATCGTTTTTCATATAACGTCACGGATTTCCTGAAATATGGTAAGAAAAACCTGTTGGAAGTCACTGTTGCCAAAGAGAGTGAAAATGCTAGTGTGAATCTGGCTGAACGTCGTGCTGATTATTGGAATTTTGGAGGTATCTTCCGTCCGGTATTCCTGGAGGTGAAACCTGCTGTAAACCTGCGACATATTGCTATTGATGCAAAGATGGATGGATCTTTCCGTGCCAACTGCTACACCAATATCTCCAATGACGGCATGAGTATTCGTACACAGATTCTGGATAAAAAAGGAAAGAAGTTGGCGGAAACCACTGTACCTGTAAAAGCGGGTGGCGACTGGACTTCTCTGCAACTGAATGTCTCTAACCCTGCACTATGGACTGCGGAAACTCCGAATCTTTATAAAGCTCAATTCTCCCTATTGGATAAGGACGGTAAAGTGCTGCATAGTGAAACGGAAAACTTTGGTTTCCGTACCATTGAAGTACGTGAAAGCGACGGACTTTATATAAACGGAGTGCGTATCAATGTACGTGGTGTCAATCGTCATAGCTTCCGTCCTGAAAGTGGCCGTACATTGAGTAAAGCGAAGAATATCGAAGATGTTCTTTTAATGAAAGACATGAATATGAATTCTGTCCGTTTGAGCCACTATCCGGCTGACCCGGAATTTCTGGAAGCTTGTGATTCTCTCGGGCTTTATGTGATGGATGAATTGGGAGGCTGGCATGGCAAATATGATACGCCCACCGGAGTACGTCTGATTGAAGGCATGATAGAACGTGACGTGAATCATCCGTCTATTATCTGGTGGAGCAATGGTAATGAAAAAGGATGGAATACTGAATTGGACGGAGAGTTTCATAAATACGACCCGCAGAAACGTCCGGTTATTCACCCGCAGGGCAATTTCTCCGGTTTTGAAACAATGCATTACCGCTCTTACGGAGAAAGCCAGAACTATATGCGTCTGCCGGAAATCTTTATGCCTACAGAATTCTTGCATGGTTTGTACGATGGAGGTCATGGTGCCGGATTATATGATTATTGGGAAATGATGCGCAAGCATCCCCGTTGTATCGGTGGTTTCCTTTGGGTATTGGCAGATGAAGGAGTGAAGCGTGTGGATATGGATGGCTTCATTGATAATCAGGGAAACTTTGGAGCCGACGGTATTGTAGGACCACATCACGAAAAGGAGGGTAGCTACTATACTATCAAGCAGTTATGGAGCCCAATACAGATTATGAATACTTCTATCGACAGGCTATTTGACGGCAAATTCTCCGTAGAAAACCGTTATGATTATCTGAATCTGAATACTTGTCGTTTCCTTTGGAAGCAAGTGAAGTTTCCACAGGCAACGGATGCTTCTAATACCGCTGCTCAAGTGTTGAAAGAAGGAGAAGTGCAGGGTAGTGACGTGGCTGCTCATTCGGCAGGTGTCTTGGATATAAAAACAAATATCCTCGCCAATACAGATGCTCTTTACCTGACAGCTATTGATAAATACGGTCATGAACTTTGGCGCTGGACTTTCCCGGTTGATAAACTGAACCAGCAAACTGAACCGATCTCCCTCTTATCCATCCGCCCTACCTATACGGAAACTGAAAATGATCTCACAGTAAAGGCGAACAAGCGTACGTTCATCTTCTCAAAGAAAGACGGACAATTAAAAGGAGTATCTGTAGATAATCGTAAAATTAGTTTCGCCAATGGTCCCCGCTTCATTGGAGCCCGTCGTGCAGACCGCTCATTGGATCAATTCTATAACCATGATGATGAGAAAGCAAAAGAAAAAGACCGTACATATAGCGAATTCCCCGATGCTGCCGTATTTACGAAACTGGACGTAAAACAAGATGGAGGTGATCTGATTGTTACCGCCAATTATAAACTGGGCAATTTAGATAAAGCTCAATGGACAATCAGTCCGAGTGGGGATTTGGTTTTGGATTATACCTACAATTTCTCCGGTGTGGTGGATTTAATGGGTATTTGTTTCGATTATCCGGAAGATCAGGTAATCAGTAAACGCTGGTTGGGAGCCGGACCATATCGTGTATGGCAGAATCGTATTCATGGTACGCAATACGATGTATGGGAAAACGACTATAACGACCCTATTCCTGGTGAAACTTTCACTTATCCCGAATTCAAAGGATATTTTGGAGATGTTTCCTGGATGAATATCCGGACGAAAGAGGGCATTATCAGCCTAACAAACGAAACTCCCGATGCTTATGTCGGAGTATATCAGCCTCGTGACGGTCGCGACCGTTTGCTTTATACTCTTCCCGAGAGTGGAATTTCTCTTCTGAATGTGATTCCTCCGGTACGTAATAAAGTAAACTCCACCGATTTGTGTGGTCCTTCCTCACAACCGAAATGGGTAAATGGTCCACAAACCGGACGGATCGTTTTCCGGTTTATATAAATAAATAATAAAAAGGTACTCAATATAATGTGGGTACCTTTTTTTATTTTATTTTTGTTTCGTTTTATACATCCAGATGAATGAATTCTTTCCTATGTACACAATACTAATTATAGAAGATGAACCCAGAGTTGCAAGTTTGCTGATGAACGGGCTGGAAGAAAATGGTTATCAGGCAATGGTGGCTTATGACGGATTGATGGGGTTACGGCTTTTCCAGACCCATACATTCGATTTGGTCATATCCGACATTGTTCTGCCCAAGATGGACGGATTTGAACTGGCGAAAGAAATTCGCAAGACCAATCCCCATATCCCTATATTAATGTTGACAGCATTAGGATCAACGAATGATAAACTGGACGGTTTCGATGCCGGTGCAGACGATTACATGGTGAAACCCTTTGATTTTAGAGAGTTGAATGCCAGAATCAAAGTACTCCTGAAACGTGTGGCAGGCAATACACAGGAATTGCCGCAGGAACTTGTTTATGCAGATTTACGTATTGACCTTCAACGTAAGGACGTAGAACGAAACGGCATATCCATAAAACTTTCTCCTAAGGAATATAACTTGCTGCTATATATGGTAGAAAATGCTGAAAGAGTATTGAGCAGGGTTGAAATAGCAGAAAAAGTATGGAACACCCATTTTGATACAGGAACGAATTTCATAGATGTATATATCAACTATCTCCGTAAGAAGATAGACAGGGATTTTGAACCAAAACTTATTCATACCAAAGCCGGAATGGGTTTTATACTGACTGATAAGTTATGAAAATCAGAACAACACTGACCCTACAATATGCAGGGCTGACAGCTGCGGTATTCTTCATATTTGTCATAGCCGTCTACTATGTGAGTGAACATTCGCGTAGTAATGCTTTCTTTCGTAATCTGCAAAGTGAAGCTATAACCAAAGCACATTTATTCCTAAAAAATCAAGTAGATGCGCAAACTATGCAGTCTATTTATCTAAATAATCAGAAGTTTATTGATGAAGTAGAAGTTGCTGTCTATACAACCGATTTTAAAATATTATATCACGATGCACTGCAGAACGATATTGTCAAGGAAACACCGGAGATGATAAAGCGAATTCTGAAACAGAAGGATATCAATTTCTATGTGGACGAATATCAGGCAGTAGGATTGGTGTATCCATTTGAAGGCAAAGATTATGTTGTTACCGCTGCCGCCTATGATGGTTACGGATACGCCAATCGGGATGCGTTAAGAAATATACTCATCCTGTCATTTATCGGAGGATTAAGTGTATTGGTGATTGTGGGTTATATCCTGTCTCGAAGCACTTTAAAACCAATACGCAGCATTGTCAAAGAAGCGGAGAAAATTACCGCGTCGCATATCGATAAAAGATTGCCCGTGAAAAATGAGCAGGATGAACTGGGGGAATTAAGTACGACATTCAATGCTCTACTGGAACGCCTGGAGAAGTCTTTCAACTCACAGAAGATGTTTGTCAGTAATGTATCTCATGAATTGCGTACTCCCATGGCGGCCCTTACAGCCGAACTCGATTTAGCTTTATTGAAAGAACGTACCTCCGAACAATATCAGATGGCTATTGGCAATGCTCTTCAAGACTCCCACCGAATTGTAAACCTGATTGACGGACTATTGAACTTGGCAAAAGCCGATTATCAGCCGGAACAGATAACAATGGAAGAAGTCCGTCTGGATGAACTGTTGCTGGATGCCAGAGAACTGGTATTGAAAGCGCATCCGGATTATCATATCGAATTAGTCTTTGAACAGGAAGCCGAAGAGGATAATGTACTGACAGTCATCGGAAACAGCTATCTGCTGACTACCGCCTTTGTAAATCTGGTAGAGAATAACTGCAAATATTCTTCCAACCGGACTTCATCAGTCCTGATCGCCTATTGGGAGCAATGGGCAATCATCCGCTTATCCGATAATGGTGTAGGCATGTCCGATGCAGATAAGGAAAACCTGTTTAAACTGTTTTATCGTGGAGAAAACAAGAATATTGCTCCCGGAAATGGTATAGGCATGAACCTGACACAAAAGATTATTCACCTTCACAAAGGCGAACTTACCGTATCTTCCCATAAGGATGAGGGCACTACCTTTGTGGTAAAACTCCCGCATATCTAAGAAATTCTAATCGTTTTCTAATATCACTCTAATCATTCTCTAACAGCTTCCTTGTGAAGTCCTTCTTACTTTTGCATCGAATTAATAAATGCAGTTAGTAACTTAAAAAAATTAGAGAGTATGGTATGGAAGAAAAAACTGCGTTCATCACAGTACACATTCAATTCAGAGAAAGTCTTTTTGGTTGCCACACAACCCGGTAAGTCAATCTATTCATACTTGCAGACAACAAAGCTTGGATTAACGCTGGGAGAAGTGCAAGAGCGACAGTCTATCTATGGAAGAAACGAAGTGGTCCATGAACAAAAAAAGAACCCGTTTATACTGTTTATCAAAACGTTTATCAATCCTTTCATTGGTGTTCTGACCGGACTTGCCATTATATCCTTGTTTCTGGATGTATTGATGGCCGAACCCGGAGAACAGGAATGGACAGGGGTAATCATTATCTCATCCATGGTGATATTCAGCGCTATCCTGCGTTTCTGGCAGGAATGGCGAGCAAGTGAAGCTACGGATTCTTTAATGAAGATGGTAAAGAACACCTGTCTTGCCAAACGTGCCGGTGAACAGGAAGAAGAGATTGATATCACGGAACTCGTTCCGGGGGATATTGTGTATCTGGCAGCTGGGGATATGGTTCCCGCTGATATTCGGATCATCGATTCAAAAGACTTGTTTATCAGTCAGGCTTCATTGACAGGAGAGTCCGAGCCGATAGAGAAGTTTCCGGAGATACAGAGCCAACAGTTTCGGAAAGGAAGCGTCATAGAGTTGGACAATATTTGTTATATGGGTTCCAATGTGATAAGTGGCGCAGCAAAAGGTATTGTTTATGAAACAGGGAATAAAACATATCTGGGTACGATTGCAAAAAGTCTGGTTGGACATCGTGCCACTACAGCTTTTGATAAAGGTATTAGTAAAGTCAGCTTCTTGTTGATTCGCTTTATGCTGGTAATGGTTCCATTTGTGTTTTTCGTGAATGGTTTCACGAAAGGAGACTGGTTCGAGGCTTTCATTTTTGCCATATCCGTTGCAGTGGGGCTTACCCCGGAAATGTTGCCAATGATTGTGACTGCCAACCTTTCTAAAGGAGCGATAGCCATGTCCAAAAAGAAAACAATAGTAAAGAATCTCAATGCTATTCAGAATTTTGGAGCAATGGACATACTCTGTACTGATAAAACCGGTACATTGACTTGCGATAAAATCGTGCTGGAGAAATATATCAATGCAGATGGTAGCGACGACAACAGTAAACGTATTCTTCGTCATGCCTACTTTAACAGTTATTTCCAGACCGGTTTAAGAAATCTGATGGATAAAGCGATTCTTTCTCATGTAAGAGAGCTGAATCTGGAACATTTGAAAGATGACTACACTAAAGTGGATGAAATACCTTTCGACTTTACACGCAGAAGAATGTCTGTTGTGATAGAAAACAAGCAAGGAAAACGGCAGATCATTACTAAAGGAGCGGTAGAAGAGATTCTCGACGTTTGTTCCTATGCCGAGTTCAACGGGCAGATTCATCCCTTGACTGATGCTTTGAAAATCAAAGCAAAGATGATTAGTGAAGAAATGAATCAGCAAGGAATGAGAGTGTTGGCAGTCTCCCAAAAAAGTTTTATCGAGAAAGATTGTAATTTTGCCATCGAAGATGAAAAAGAAATGGTACTGATCGGGTATCTTGCCTTTCTTGATCCTCCGAAGCCTTCTGCAGTTGAAGCCATCGAACAATTGTATGCACATGGAGTAGCAGTTAAAATATTATCGGGAGATAATGATATCGTAGTAAAAGCCATCGCCCGGCAGGTAGGAATTGACACCAGCCATTTTCTTACCGGGATAGAAATAGAGAATATGAATGAAACGGTATTGAAGGAAGCGGTAAAGAATACCACTTTATTTTCAAAACTGACTCCATTCCAGAAGACACAAATCATCTCTCTATTACAGGAACAGGGCAATACAGTAGGATTTTTAGGAGATGGAATCAATGATGCAGGTGCCTTACGTCAGTCAGACATTGGTATATCTGTCGATTCTGCAGTGGATATAGCGAAAGAAAGCGCAGACATTATCCTGTTGGAAAAAGATTTGATGGTATTGGAAGACGGAGTGCTCGAAGGGAGAAAGACATTTGGTAATATCAATAAGTATATAAAGATGACTGCCAGTTCCAATTTTGGTAATATGTTCAGTGTGATGTTCGCCAGTGCATTCCTGCCGTTTCTGCCTATGATGCCGATACATCTGTTGATTCAGAACTTACTGTATGACATATCGCAGACAACCATTCCATTTGACCGTATGGACCCGGAGTTCCTGAAGAAACCCCGTAAATGGGATGCGTCCGATCTAAGTCGTTTTATGATTTATATAGGACCTATCAGTTCCATCTTCGATATTATTACTTATCTGGTCATGTGGTATGTGTTCAGCTGTAATAGTCCCGAACATCAAACACTGTTTCAGACCGGATGGTTTGTAGAAGGCTTGTTATCACAGACATTGATTGTCCACATGATACGTACCCGTAAGATACCGTTCATACAAAGCCGCGCCACATGGCCTGTAATGGGACTGACATTCTTAATCATGGCAATAGGTATTCTTATTCCTTTCACCGCTTTCGGACGTTCCATCGGGTTGACAGCTCTTCCTTTGAGCTATTTCCCCTGGCTGATTGGAATTTTGCTTTCTTACTGTATTCTGACGCAAATAGTAAAGAACTGGTATATCAGGAAGTTTGTGCGTTGGCTATAAGAAAATCAATGCAGCATAAAGAAAAAGGGTCTGTAACATAGGAAACTCTATGTTTACAGACCCTTTTTATGAATTAAGTCCGGAAAACAGACAATTACAAATCATCCTCAAGAGCCGTACTTTTGGCATAAGCTGTACTTTTGGCTTCAAAGAAATCTGTTTTCACCATGTTGGCATTTGAATATTGCGATACCCAACGCATACTTTCAGGTTCCTTTTGATTGTCTTCATACAAGATGCCATATCCCAGACTGCTCCAGCGAAGATTACCCAGATAATAGATATAATCAGCAATCATTTGCTCATTAAGTCCCTGAATATGATTACCTATCACATATTGTCCCCAGGCAATTTCCTGTTCCACTCCCTCACGCATCATTGCTTCATATACCTTTACTCTGTCCGGAGTGAACAATTCGGGTTCTTCTTTTTTCAGTTCCAGGATTATATTACGGAAAAGCCAAAGATGAGTATTCTCATCCCGGTTGATGTAACGGATTTCCTGTGCCGAACCGGACATCTTTCCGTTACGACTCAAATTATAAAAGAACATGGAAGCCACTGTAGAAATAGATACCCTCCAAAATATAGTTGGCAATCAACGTTTTCATGAGCGTATATCCATCCTGGCTTTCCTGAAACTCATTATAGCAGTTTCCTATGAAAGTATTCCTTTTCAATAGATGCTCGTCAGTTTTCCATTGATAGAGAATTTCATTCCGTTTTTCGGGACTGCATATCGAATCGAGCATATAGCTGTAACTCTGACTGTGCACACACTCCTGAAAAGCTTGTATATGCAGACAAAGGTTCACCTCATTGGCCGTGATATATTCACTGATAGTTGGCAGGTTGTTGCTCTGCAAGGAGTCCAGGAATACAAGAAAGCTCAAAATCTTATCATAGGCAGTCCGTTCTGTCTGATCCAGACGCGGATAATCTTTAATATCCTGCGTCAGATTGATTTCTTCCGGTATCCAGAAGTTATTCATGGCTTGGCGATACCAGTCGCTTACCCATTTATACCGCATATTATTGAAATCATTCAGATTTGTTGTATTTCCGCCAATCATTTTTCTAAGGCGGGTTTCAGTATCGCCCGACGGATTGAATAAGGCGTTCTTTTTTAGTTTTATAGTTCCCATTTGTTTTTATTTATTTTTGATTTCTTATGATGCACAACTTTCACATTCTTCCACTTCCAAGGATTTACTGCGGACATAATAGACCGTTTTCACTCCACATTCCCAAGCTAATAGGTAGAGATTAAGTACTTGTTTCATTGTAAAATCATTGGTAATATAAAGATTCAGACTTTGTGACTGGTCAATGTGCAGCTGACGAATACCGGCAGCACGAATACTCCATGTCTGGTCAATCAGATATGCACCTTTGTATATCCAGAATGTCTTGTCCGACAAGGACGGAGCTACCCGTGGAAGCATGGCCCCTTTCTTCTCTTCCAGAAAGAAACGTTTCATCACCGGATCGGTTCCGGCAGTGGTTCCGGCAATAATACTGGTACTGCTGGTTGGAGCAATAGCTAATAGATAAGCATTGCGCATGCCGTAATTAGCTACTTTTTCCGATAGTTCCTTCCAGGCAGATGAAGTATAGCCGCGTTTGGTGAAATAATCTCCGGTCTGCCAATCACTTCCCTCGAAATAGGTATATCTTCCTTTTTCTTTTGCCAGTTCTGCACTGGCTTCTATCGCAGCATAATTGATACGTTCAAACACTTTATCTATAAAGTTAAGATGTTCTTCACTTTCCCAACGAATTCCCCGTATGGCAAGTGCATGGTGATAACCGCTAACTCCAAGACCGATACTACGATAACGATGATTGGTTATTTGAGCATAAGGAATAGGGTAGAAGTTCAGGTCGATAACATTGTCAAGCGCACGAACCACTGTTGCTACCTTTTCTTTCATCAATTCTTCATCCTCCAACGGTAGATGCCCGAGAGAAAGACTGGCGAGATTGCACACGACAAAATCTCCGGGGCGAACCGTCTTTACTACTACCGTGTCACCATCTTCAGTACGAACTTCGGTAGAAACCGATTCAATAGCCGACATATTCTGTGCGATTTCCGTGCATAGGTTTGAGCAATAGATAATCCCCTGATGAGCATTCGGATTGGCACGATTCACTATATCCCGGTTGAATGTAAAAGGAGTACCTGTTTCTACAGCCGATCTCAATACCAGTCTGACTATATCCTTGATGCTAATGGTTCGTCTGGAAAGACGTGGATCATTCACGCAATCCCAATACCTCTTTTCCCATTCTTCCCCGTAATAATCTTCCAGACAATATCCTTTGATAGTCATAATCTCATTCGGACAAAACAAATACCACTGCTTATTCAAATCTTCTTTTGCCATTTGCCAGAACAAGTCCGGGTAGCATACGGAGGGAAATATATCATGAGCTTTCATGCGGTCATCCCCATTATTCGTACGGAGTTGAAGAAATTCCGGCAAGTCTTTATGCCATACATCCAGATATACAGCTACAGCCCCCTGACGCATTCCTAACTGATCGACGGCTACGGCAGTATCATTCACGAGTTTCATCCATCGGATTACTCCACCTGCCACACCTTTGAAACCTCGGATGTTTCCACCCGCAGCACGCACCTTCCCGAAATACATTCCCATACCTCCACCAAACTTGCTGACCATGGCAAAATTGTCTATACTGCGGTAAATGCCTTCCAAACTGTCAGGCACCGTATCAATAAAACAACTGGAAAGTTGATGATAAGGTTTACGGGCATTGGAAAGGGTAGGAGTTGCCATCGTTACTTCCAGCTTGCTCAATAAGTCATAGAACTTTCTTACCCATTGCAACCGATCGCGTTTCTCCGGCATGGCAAGATGTAAGGCTATCCCCAAGTACATTTCCTGCACAGACTCCATAGGTTCGTGTGAGTGAGTACGGATCAGGTAACGTTTGGAGAGCAGGTCCAGCCCTGAATAATTAAACAGTTTATCCCTTTCCGGACAGATAAATCCTGCAGCTTCTTCTATTTCCTGTTGTGAATAAGAATCCAGGATATAGCTGCCATATAAACCTTCATTCGTTAGATAACGTAATTTCTCATAGAATGAATGTATATCTGAAATTCTTGCCTGTTTTTCCTGCTTTTCTGTCAGTTGAAAGTTGAGTAACCGCGCGGCTATAAACTCCCAGTCCGGTGCTTCCTGCGTGGTCAGTTCTACCGCAGCTTTGACGAGTGCCGACAAGCGTTCGTCTGACGACATTTCCGGTTTGCAGAAACTGGAGAACTTTTCCGCCAACACAGTCAGACTATATTCATTACTGGTAAAGTCTTTCTGTATTTCCTTTAGCACATCCATTATTTGTGGATTGCCCGTCCCTGTGGTGATATCGTTGATCGCTTTTCTGCGCTCCGTGCGTTGCCAGCGATAGAGAATATAGTTTTTAGCTTCTGCATAAAAGCCATGCTCCATCAGGCAGCGTTCCACTTCATCCTGTATGCGCTCCACATTGCAGTTTGCACTATTACTATGTACAAACTGTTCTACTTCATTCACCATTTCCTGAATGGTTTCTTCTATTATTTCCTGGCCTGTACTGGCGAAGCTTTTTTTAATTGCAACGGCAATTTTCTCCCTGTTATAGGATTCCGTCGTCCCATTTCTTTTGGTTATTTGCATGAGAACTTTATAAAATATGTTGTTGTATAGTTTCGAACTGTATCCCTAATCCCACGAGTAGAAACAGTCTTTAATGAATGGCAGGTCTTCTGACTAACTCCCTTCCTGATCCCTTCCCGGCCTACAATTCACAGCCAGTGGCAAAAGTCTTTATCAGAAAGTTATAGAGATTCACAGCAGCGGGACTGTCCGGGATTTACACCCGGTTCCCTTTTAATCCAAAACAACCGAAAGGTCATCCGGAACCGATTCGGAAACAAAGATAATGAAAATTGTAATTAATACAATATTGTTTCCGTTTTATATAATATCATTTTGCATTATCTGATAATTGTGTAGTAAAGGTTTATTTAACAGGATACGATGTAAAATGCTGAATTTAATAGCTATATTCGCGTAAGTATTTATTAATACACCAATAACACCCTATGAGAATGAAACACTGCCTATTCGTTTTTTTGCCGATATTTATATTATTTATTAGTTGTCGGCAAAAAGTGCAAAGTAACTTTCAGCCGGATATTTCCAATCAGACAGAAACCGTTTATGATTTTCCGGAAGAATATGCTGAAGAGATTATTATCACAGGTAAAGTTTTGAACCGTGAATTTTATCCACAAGAAAAAGAACTGACACTTATTATTCCATTTTTCAGAGATATGGAAAATCAGTACCGTACTCCCATTCAAGAGGATGGTTCTTTCTATTTTACTTTTCCTGTTTATGCTAAAATACGGGAGGTTTCTATTCGTAACTATGCAGAGCATTTATATGTGCATCCGGGTGACAGTATCCATTTAGAGATTGATTTCAAGGATATGTTTCATCCTAAAGTAACAGGTGATGCGGAAAAATTGAATCAGGAGATATTGGCTTTTACAGAAAGCGGATATTATTATATGCGTGACTATGGTATCAGGCATGATTTGAGTGTCGAGGATTTTGAAGCAGAGCTAAAGAAAGAATATAATACACGTTTAGAACGCAGGGCCGAATATTTGCAGAAATACAATCCTATGCAAGATGTCGTCATGTTTACGGAGGAATTACTGAAACAGGATTATTATTATACGATCTTGGTTTATGCGAGCCAATGTCAATATCGGACAAGAAAAGAGTTCGCACGATATCACACGCTGTTGCCCGAAATCAATAAATTATATAAAAAAAGGAATATTATCAGCCCGCTTGTTTGATATAGTCGATTGGATAGAAAATTATATTCCTACAGGAATGGTTCTTAAAAACAAAGAATACCCAACGATAGATGATATTATGTCCGAAATAGGAGAAAATGAATTGAATCAATATTTATATACTAAAGTTACAGCTAATAGCCTTGAAGCTAATGATACAATTTCCCTCTCAAGAAAGCGTTCGCAATTTGACTCAATCGTAAAAATACCCCATTTGCAGGGACAAATAGCACAGATGTACAGGCAAACTAAAGCGTTCTTGGAGAATCCGCGGTCTGTTTCTGATAATTTGTTGTATGGCAAATACAATGAAAGTTCAAATACGTTAACTCCAATGTCGTATATGGAGAGCATATATAAGATTCTTGAAGAAAACCGGGGAAAAGTTATTTATCTTGATTTTTGGGCTACAACTTGTCCGCTTTGTTTGGCAGAGATGGAACCCTTGAAAAAGTTGCGCAGCAAATATTCAACGCAGGATCTGATTATTTATTCCATATGTTCGGGCGGTAATGATACCAAAATGCAATGGGAATTGTGTTTAGATAAATACTCGATGAAGAATCATGATATAGAATGTGTCTATGCTGCTGATTATATTGGACTGGAGAATTATCAGAAGATTACCAAACAGTTCAAAATTAATAGATTGCCATATTATATCTTGATAAACAGAAAAGGACAAATCATTGATTATGGTGCTGCTGCTCGTCCAAGTAATCCTAACCTTTTATTGAGAATTGAGGAAATCGTGAAACAATAACGGATAATATTCCCTTTATGCAGAACATTCTAATATAAAAAAGACAAGGTTAATATCAGCCTTGTCTTTTTTGTAGCTCTTTCATTAGTTCATCTACAATATATGCATCACTCATGAGATACAAATCTCCGAGTCGATGAATAACACGCTGATAACTGTCGCTATTATAGAATATTCCCAATGCTTGTATGTCTGAAATGTGTAGACGGGCAGCCAGTTGCTCTACAATACCATAATACTTACCTTGCATTACAATATCAGCATTAGCTACTTCTTTTGTAGGGGATGGCATAGGAATGGAAATAGCTTCAACAAAGTGTAAATGCTTGTCAATCACTTTTTGGTTTGTGATACAAATTTGATTGTTAGGTTCTTGATGAACCAGACGCGATAAAGCTTCTTCACGGGTATAATCGCCACGCATATAGAGGTCAATAGTACGTATCACACGATCATCTGCTATACCACCTTCTATGATATCATAATCCCTCCACATAGAACCTCCTTGCCTACAAGATACGACAAAATCAAGCCAATGCGCATCATATGCAGTAAAATGTAAGTAATGATAAAGAGTATTGCGGCAGGCTTCTATATCTAACGAATAGACATTAAGCCATACATTAGTTTCATGGCGAATATCAGCAGTGCGAAGTGCCCAGCGGAAAGCTTGCTCTTTTAAATCTGTAAGATAAAACCCAACCCCAAAATCAAGGTTTGGCCGACATACCCTTGCCAATGGCTGCTCTACACGACAAGTAGAACCATGATAAATGGTTAGCATGATTTGCCTCCTTCGTTTGTAGATATTTGAAAAGGTCTATAATCTTTTGGTAACCATTGTGGATCACGATGATAGATATATTCCAATAAAGAATCAACGATATACGCTTTTCCTTGCGTGTGCAAAGTATCATAAAAAGTCTTGATATAGTCGTCTAGTGCACCCAATTCCTTTAGTTTATTAAAAACCTCCGGACTATAACGGCCCAATCGTTCAGCAGTATTTTCAACACAATATATGATGAACTCCAATTGTTTTTCTTTAAGGGTCATACAATTTTCTCCTTTCTTATCATAATCATCCTATGATTAATATTAGCAAAGGTAGGAAAGTTCCTTCTTTTTTCCAATTATTCTGTATAGTATCTCATACTCATTAGTGAATATTAAAGCAATAACATCCCTTTATTCTTCAAAATGCACATAGTTCAAAGTCTTCAATGCCCCGAAGACATTGAGGGCTTTTTTTATTTATATACTTTCTTGAAACTACCTTTTGCAAATCCTTCACCAACTAAAGAATCAGGTGTGACTATTTCTAACAATAAATCAGACTGATCTGTTTTTATGCGAATCAGATTTCCATCTTTTTCATAACTGGTTGCAAAGTCAAATCCAAAGATGCCATCTTTGATTACAACTGTTGAATTTCCTTTAAAGGTAAAAGATTGATAAAGAGCTCTATCTGAATCTGAAATATATGTTCCGTTAAGAACAATTTCTTTTGTTTCGTCAAGAACTAATTCTTTTTTGAAAGGATTGATATCTTTGCATGATACAATGCCTACCAACATAATTAATAAAAAATACTTAGTTTTCATCATTATTTTTATTTGAGTATAATTTCCGACAGAGAATTCTCCATTCTTCTTCTTGAAAAATTCTCTCTTTACGTTTTTCATCAGTTTCCCCTAAGCAAAAAATGATAAAAGCAGTATAGATTGGAGTTATAAGAATTGATAGAAAGAACCAACCCATTACACTTCTACCTCTTGTTTCTGCCATTTGTGCAGGTATAACGCAAATCAATATATAAATAAGAAATATAATAAGACAAAATGCTACAATAGTATCCATGACATTTTTTTATAAATGTGAATTATCTGCATTGGAATTTAGACTTGATTTTACATAGCCCCTAAAGCTATCGCTCCGCCTATTAATACAACATTGCCACAAATGATACCAAGAGTCTTCCATGTCTTTTTAGCTTTTTGAGGATCTTTTCCTTGAAGCGTCTTTTTACATCTTTAGTTACAGTAATAGGCTTTATAGTATATTGTCCATCATAATTGCTGTATTCAATTGCTTGAAAACCATTTTTGATAATATTACTTTGACACCACTCCTGTATTTCTTTTGGAACAGTCTGATAATATTTGAGCTTACCTTTTTTCCTCTCAACTCCATATATTCCTTTTTCTAATGGTTTAGTCTTAATGTCTACTTTTTCAATATAGAAAATATGATTTTGATATTTATAATAGTTCGTACCATTTATTGTACAATAGTGTGACGCTTTTCTATGTAGAAAATCTAAATCATAATTAATAATTTCTTTATCTATTTGGACAATATTTGTTTGAAGGGAATCTATATGAATTAGTACATCTGTAGTGGTTTTAATTTCTTTCTTTTGCGGCTTTGCCAATACATCCCAATATTCTGAATCTTTTAAAAGTTTATTTTCAAAATAAGTACAAACCTGTTCTTTTATATTCTGTCTATTTGCTGTTGATAATATATTTATAACTTCCTCTTCCTTTCTTTTAATCTCTTTTTCTTTTCTCTCAAATTCTCTCTTTTCCCATTCTTGCTTTCTTTTCTCTCTTAGTAACTTCTCTTCTCTTTCTTGTTCTGATTTATTCTTTATTGGAAACACTTCTACAAAAGTATATGGCATTTGTGGTATATATCCTTCTTTAGATGTTCTCATATTTTTAAAATAAACACTAAACGAAAGATCTTTACTATAAGTGTATTCGTAGTTATATCCTATATTATTCAAAAATGCATCTAAGTTCTTTGAGGATTTAATTAAACATTTACCTTTATATATCAGACCTTCTTTAATATCTATACCCACTATTGCATCACCAATATAAACATACTTTTCATTTAATTCATCATATCCTTTTAAAGACACAAATAAAGAATAAGCAGGAGGATTCATTGGATGGGCAAGTTGAATAAAAAATGAATTCCCCTTTCTCTTCACAAATTTCAACACATCATTAACTTCTAGTACCATGTTATTAGTGTATTGGTTGATTATACCAAATTTATCATACGTATAAGTAACTTCTTTTTCCTGCGCATTAACACTATTCAAGACTATAGTCATGAATAAAATAAAAAATGCTATAAACATTTTTCCCATAATAGTATTGTCTGATAAATGCCCGCAGCTTCCCGAACCGGACGGTTCTATAATAAAAAGATTGACAGAATATATATAAAAAAAGCGCGGGAATCTGTACCTGTCACTCGTCCCACACTTCAAGGCTCTCGCATCGCCCAACCTGTCTGAACGAGCAACGCAGAAGCCCACGCCGATATGTATAACAAACTAAGTATACTTTTATTTCACAGCACACTTAGGGGTATAGACATATCCCGTAGACATCCACCGCTGCTTTGTTTTTGACAGGTTTTTCAAAACTTGCGAGATTCTGAAGTGTCAAAGACAAAACGTCAAGTAAACGTCTTTCTTTATATAATCCATTTCCCACACCACCCTAACCTCACGAATTGAGGTATCGGCGTGAGAAACGTTACAAATATATGCAAAAAAATGTAATTAGAATTATTTCTAAACTATATTTTTCTTTTTCCAAGAAAAACAGTAGAAAGAATGGGAGGGCAGTAAAAGGGAATATAAAACAGGTCTCTGATTCTTTTTATCCGAAAAGATTACTCAAACATCAATGTTAATGGCAAATCTACCGTTAGGCAACCATAAATTTATCATTGCCCAACGGTGAATTTGCCATCAGGCAACGACAATTTTGCTCATTATCGTTCGAAATGTCAAAAAAATAAGGAAGGCTCAATGAGCTTTCCTTATTTAAAAAGGCTAAAAAAGAGTTAAGCAGCAGGGTCTGGGGCTTCCCCTCCTGAATTTCCTCCTGATGACCCACCATTATCGCCATCTTCGGTAATTGTAGCTCCATCTCCGAACAGTTCAACACTTGCTCCACCAAGCATTGCCTTAAATTTACTTCCCGGAGTAAATACGATTTTTCGCCGAATGATAGTATGTGCATTCACATCATCCTCCTTATCCTGACTCTCTGCATTGATTGCTGGACGAAATGAACCAAATTCATCCAGTTTAACCGAAAAGCCCTCTTCTAAAAAAGAAACCATAGTGTCCTGCAGTCCTTTTAGCACCACATCTACCATAGAACGGTGAATACCGGTTCGCTGATTGACTTCATTACACAGCTTCTTATAATTAAGGCTTCCCGCAAGTACATTAGCGGCTACATACTTTTCGACTTTGTTTTCTTTGTCGAAACACAATACAATTTTTTTCTTCTTATACCTAAGACTCATTTTAAAAATTAATATTACATATTAGTACTAATAAAGAAGTCACTCTTTTGACTCCGGAACAAAGATAATAGCTTATATTTGATTTGAAAACAAAAACGTGTAATTTATTTCAAAAATCTGTTTATCAATTAATTATATAAATATATATCAATAATAAGTAATAAATAAATGATTATAATATTATAAATAAAAGCTTTTAATGAATTGCGTATTAGTTATACTTCACTTTAAATATAACAATAAAAATATTATATATTTTCAAAACGTTGGCTTTGTGTAAAACAGAGACAATAAGTCATGAATTTATAGTAATAGCGAGTACAAAACAGTCCTTTTTTCGTCTTCATTATAGAAAAAATATAGTATTGGAATGAAAAGCCGACTGAAACAACAAATATTTGTATTCTCTTTATTGGCATGGACAGCTGTATGTCCTGTCGATGCACAACAAACACGCTCACTTCGCGACCAATTTCAGAATCCGTCTGACGAAGCGAAGCCTTGGACCTTTTGGTACTGGATGTATGGTGCTGTGTCCCAAGAAGGAATAACTGCCGATTTGGAAGCGATGAAACATGCAGGACTCGGAGGCACTTATCTGATGCCGATCAAAGGGGTTAGTGAAGGCGGACAATATAACGGCAAGGCACAGCAGTTGACTCCTGAATGGTGGGAAATGGTGCGTTTCAGCATGGAGGAAGCCGACCGTTTAGGGTTGAAATTGGGAATGCATATTTGTGACGGTTTTGCATTGGCGGGAGGTCCCCTGGATTACTCCGAAAGAATCAATGCAGAAAGTTGTTTGGAGCGATACAATCGTTGATGGTGGAAAGCTCAATGCATTACGTCTGCCACAGCCGGAAGCTTATGAAAACTATTATGAAGATATTGCGCTATTTGCTTTACCGGTAGAGGATGCGGCAGACGAAATGCCCGCAAAGATCACTTGCGTAAACTTAGCAACAGCGAACAATGTAAAATCTGCTCAAACAGTGAATATGGATGCGGCAGGCGTTATCCGTTCTTCGTATCCATGCTATATTCAATATGAATATAAACAACCTTTTACCTGCCGGAATATAGAAATCGTTTTAAATGGCAATAATTATCAGGCACATCGCTTGAAAGTAATGGCAAGTGACGATGGCGTAAATTATCGTTTCGTGAAACAGCTAGTCCCTGCCCGTCAGGGATGGCAAAATACAGATGAAAATTCTACTCATAGTATTCCTGCAACTACAGCCCGTTATTTCCGTTTCTACTGGACACCCGAGGGGAGCGAACCGGGAAGTGAAGATATGGATGCCGCAAAATGGAAACCTAATCTGAAGATCAAACAACTGCGCCTGCATCAGGAAGCCCGTTTGAATCAGTGGGAAGGAAAAGCCGGACTGGTATGGCGTGTTGCTGAATCTACCAGGGAAGAGGAGGTAGGAAAGGAGGACTGCTATTCACTTTCACAGGTTATTAATCTGACGGAACAATATAAGAATGCCCCGGCTAGTCATTCTAAAGAGAAAACAATCACAGCTGTTCTCCCTAAAGGTAAATGGAAATTGCTCCGCATGGGACATACAGCTACCGGACATACCAATGCAACAGCCGGTGGCGGAAAGGGCTTGGAATGTGATAAGTTCGATCCGAAAACGGTGCGAAAACAGTTTGATAACTGGTTTGCACAAGCATTTGTAAAGACGAATCCGGAAGTAGCACGCCGTGTATTGAAATATATGCATGTAGATAGTTGGGAATGTGGAAGCCAGAACTGGAATCCAAATTTCGCTGCAGAATTTCAGAAACGTCGTGGTTATGACCTGATGCCTTATTTACCACTATTGGCAGGTATTCCTATGGAAAGTGCAGAACGAAGCGAAAAGATTCTGCGAGATGTCCGTACAACGATTGCCGAATTGGTGGTGGATGTATTCTATCAGGTATTGGCAGATTGTGCCAAAGAATATGATTGTCAGTTTTCAGCGGAGTGTGTAGCACCGACTATGGTAAGCGATGGCTTGCTGCATTACCAAAAGGTAGATCTTCCTATGGGAGAATTTTGGCTGAACAGCCCTACCCATGATAAACCGAATGATATGCTGGATGCTATTAGCGGGGCACATATCTACGGAAAGAACATCATTCAGGCTGAAGGATTCACCGAAGTACGCGGCACGTGGGACGAATACCCTGCTATGTTGAAAGCCTTGCTGGATCGTAATTACGCATTAGGAATCAATCGTCTTTTCTATCACGTATATGTACATAATCCCTGGCTGGATCGCAAACCCGGCATGACATTGGATGGCATCGGACTTTTCTTCCAACGCGATCAGACTTGGTGGGATAAAGGTGCAAAAGCATTTTCCGAATATGCTACCCGTTGTCAGGCATTATTGCAATATGGACATCCGGTGACAGATATTGCAGTATTTACAGGTGAAGAAATACCAAGACGTTCGATATTGCCGGAACGATTGGTTCCGTCCCTTCCGGGAATTTTCGGTGCGGAACGTGTGGAAAGCGAACGCATTCGTTTGGCGAATGAAGGACAACCTTTGCGTGTGCGTCCGGTAGGCGTCACACATTCAGCCAATATGGCTGATCCCGAAAAATGGGTGAATCCACTTCGCGGATACGCTTATGATAGTTTTAATAAAGACGCATTACTACGTTTGGCCAAAGTGGAAGACGGCAGAATGACACTGCCGGGTGGAGCCAGCTATAAAGCATTGGTAATCCCTCTTGCACGTCCGATGAATCCCGAACCTGTATTATCTTCGGAAGTGCAGAAGAAGATTAATGAATTAAAAGAAGCGGGTGTATTGATACCTTCTTTGCCTTATACAGCGGATGATTTCTCCTTATATGGGTTGGAACGTGACATGATTGTACCGGAAGATATTGCCTGGACACATCGTCGTGGTGAACTTGGCGAACTTTACTTTATCGCCAATCAAAGAGAAGAAACACGCACATTTACCGCAAGTATGCGTATCAACGATAGAAAACCGGAATGTTGGAATCCGGTGACGGGTGAAATGAACAGCCGTCCTTCTTACCGTATCAACGGAAATCGGACGGAAGTTACTCTCACATTGGCTCCTTATGAGTCCGTATTCATCGTATATCCTATGGAGGGAGCACATGAAAGTTATGGAGAGGACTCCTCAAGACTACAGAAAGAGAAAAAAGAGGTAGCTAAAGAGCCTTTAAATATAGCTCTGGAAGCAGAGGAATATACGATAACTTTTGCAGCTAACAAGAAAACGCTCACACGGAAAGAACTTTTCGACTGGAGCAAAGAGTCGGACGAACAGATACATTATTATTCGGGGACAGCTACTTATAAGACGACTTTCCGCTGGAAGAATAAACTAAAAAAAGGCCAACAGATTTACCTGAATTTGGGTACGGTTTGTAATTTGGCAACTGTCCGTGTGAATGGCATAGACTGTGGTACCATTTGGACAGCTCCTTATCGTGCTGATATTACAACTGCTCTGAAAAAAGGAATCAATACACTTGAAATAGAGGTTACGAACACTTGGGCGAATGCACTGAAAGGAGCTGATGAAGGAAAAACACCATTTGAAGGCATTTGGACCAATGCAAAATACCGGAAACAGGAAAACGAGCTGCTTCCGGCAGGATTACTCGGCCCTTTGAGTTTCACCATAGATTAACACAGGTTGGCACGGATTAAAATAAGAAGATATATGATAATGAGAAGTTTAAGATTCAGAACAAGTACGATATTAGCAGGTTTTCTATTGTTTGGTAGCTTGTCGATACAGGCAGAAGTAAAACTGCCGGCTATTTTTTCTGATGGCATGGTGATGCAGCAACAGACAAATGCAAATCTTTGGGGAACTGCCACTCCCAACAAGAAAGTGACCATAACTACCAGCTGGAATGGAAAGCAATACGTGGCAGCTGCCGATAAGAACGGGGCATGGAAACTTTCGGTTTCTACTCCCAAAGCAGGAGGTCCTTACACTGTCACCTTTGATGATGGAAGTAAAAAAACACTGAATAACATATTGATAGGTGAATTGTGGCTATGTTCCGGACAGAGTAACATGGAAATGCCAATGAAAGGATTCAAGAATCAGCCAGTGGAGAATGCCAATATGGATATTCTTCACAGCAAGAATCCGAAAATTCGCTTGTTTACCGTAAAACGTACTTCTACATTGACTCCGCAGACCGATGTTATCGGTTCATGGAAAGAAGCAACTCCGGCCAACGTTCGTGATTTCAGTGCTACGGCTTATTATTTCGGGAGGTTAATCAATGAAATAGTAGAGGTTCCGGTAGGATTGGTAGTTGCAGCCTGGGGTGGATCGGCGTGCGAAGCATGGATGACCGCTGACTGGTTGAAAGCTTTTCCTGATGCAAAGATTCCTCAATCGGAAGCCGATATAAAATCAAAGAACCGTACTCCGACCGTACTGTACAACGGTATGTTGCATCCCCTTATCGGCATGACGATGAAAGGAGTGATTTGGTATCAGGGCGAAGATAACTGGAATCGGGCGCACACGTATGCGGATATGTTTACTGCATTGATAAACGGCTGGCGCGCTGAATGGAAACAGGGAGATTTTCCTTTTTACTATTGCCAAATAGCTCCGTATGATTATGGGATTATCACAGAAAAAGGTAAAGAAGTGATAAACTCCGCCTATCTTCGGGAGGCACAGGCAAAAGTAGAACATCGTGTACCCAACAGTGGCATGGCCGTATTACTGGATGCAGGTATGGAAAAAGGAATCCACCCGGCAAAAAAGCAAGTTGCCGGAGAACGTTTGGCACTTCTCGCCCTGACTAAAACTTACGGAGTGGAAGGCGTGAATGGCGAAAGTCCATGCTATAAAAGCATTGAAATAAAGAATGATACAGTAGTCGTTAGCTTTGAACGTGCAAATATGTGGATTAGCGGCAAGAACTGTTTTGAGTCGAAAAACTTTCAGGTAGCCGGCGAAGATAAAGTATTTTATCCGGCTAAAGCATGGATAGAACGTAGCAAGATGCTGGTGAAAAGCGATAAAGTGCCGCACCCGGTAGCTGTTCGATATTGTTTTGAAAACTATGTGGAGGGAGATGTATATGGTGACGGATTGCCTTTAGGTTCTTTTCGTTCGGATGATTGGTAAACTGCTAATGAAATTATAAATTATGAATCATTTGCGTAGAGTTTTTGTTCTCTTATTCATATTTGTTGGCGTGTCGGTTCTATGGAGCCAACATGCCAATGTCATTTGGAATACTCCTAGCCGCAATTCTTCAGAATCCATGCCCTGTGGTGGCGGAGATATCGGGATGAATATATGGGTAGAAGAGGGTGACATTATGTTCTATGTGAGCCGTAGCGGCACATTCGACGAAAACAACTGTCTGCTAAAACAAGGACGCATACGTCTCCGTCTGTTACCCAATCCTTTTAAAGATACGAAAGATTTTCGTCAAGAATTGAAACTGAAGGACGGATATGTAGAAGTTGCAGCAGGAAACACGCAGATACAATTCTGGGTAGATGTTTTTCATCCGGTTATACACGTGGAGGTAACCAATACACAAGCGTTACAAACTGAAGTTTTTTATGAGAATTGGCGCTATCAGGAACGACCTGTCAGGAAAGGAGAGGGACAACAATGTTCTTACAAATGGGCTCCTCCGAAAGGTTCTGTGACAGCGGCTGACTTTATTTCTTTAGGCAAAACCAATCATTCTGCCAATCAACTCCTGTTCTACCATCGCAATCCAGAACAGACTGTTTTTGATGCTGTTGTGGCTCAACAGGGAATGGACGAGGTAAAATCCGAAATGATGAATCCCTTGAAAAATCAAACTTTCGGAGGAACCCTGTTCGGAGAAAACCTTGAATTTATAGGCACCACGGATGGCGTGTATGCCGGAACAGACTACCGCGCCTGGAAATTCCGTTCTTCCAAAGCGTCCAGAAAAGAACATTTTTGTATTGTATTGCATACAGCCCAAACAGAAACAATAGAACAGTGGGAGCAGGGACTGCAAACTGCTTTGCAAAGAATAGCCCCGCAAGGCAAAATTTCATCGAAGATTCTCATACAGGATAAAAAGCAAACCCGTTCGTGGTGGAATGCTTTCTGGCAACGCAGCTTCATTGAAGCGGAGGGAGAAGCAAAAGAAATAACCAGAAACTACACTCTTTTCCGTTACATGCTGGGTTGTAATGCCTACGGTAGCGTACCAACTAAATTCAATGGCGGACTGTTCACTTTTGATCCTTGTTACATCGACGAAAAACAATCCTTTACTCCCGACTACCGGAAATGGGGAGGTGGTACAATGACAGCACAGAATCAACGCCTGGTTTATTGGCCGATGCTGAAAAGCGGGGACTTCGATATGATGCCTTCCCAGTTTGATTTCTATAACCGTATGTTGAAGAATGCTGAATGGAGGAGTCGTGTATATTGGCAACATGACGGAGCTTGCTTCTGCGAACAAATAGAAAATTTCGGTCTGCCCAATCCCGCAGAGTATGGTTTCAAACGGCCGGACTGGTTCGACAAAGGGCTGGAATATAATGCCTGGCTGGAATATGAATGGGATACGATTCTCGAATTCTGCCAGATGATACTGGAAACAAAGAACTATGCGAATGCTGATATCACCCCTTATTTGCCTTTGATTGAAAGTTCACTGACATTCTTCGACGAACATTATCGGCAACTTGCTTCCCGTCGGGGACGGAAGGCGCTGGATGGCAATGGGCATCTGATTCTTTTCCCAGGTTCCGCCTGTGAGACATATAAAATGACCAATAATGCCAGCAGCACCATCGCTGCTCTAAAAACAGTATTGGAAACTTATGGAAAGAAAGAAGAGATGCTAAAGACAATCCCTCCGATTCCATTGCGGTACATAGAAATAAAAGATACATTGAATCCTACTCTTGCTCCGGCCTTGAAGCAAACAATTTCACCCGCCGTAAGTTGGGAACGAATTAACAATGTCGAAACGCCACAACTTTATCCGGTATTTCCATGGCGCATTTATGGAGTAGGAAAGGAGAATCTGGACATAGCACGCAATACCTATTTTTATGATTCGGATGCCATCAAATTCCGTTCGCATATCGGATGGAAACAGGACAACATTTGGGCGGCTTGCCTGGGACTGACCCAAGAAGCGAAAAGGTTATCCCTTGCCAAACTCTCCAACGGGCCGCACCGCTTTCCTGCTTTTTGGGGACCGGGCTATGACTGGACACCCGACCATAATTGGGGAGGTAGCGGCATGATAGGACTTCAGGAAATGCTATTGCAAACAAACGGAGAACAAATACTTCTTTTCCCCGCATGGCCGAAAGAATGGAATGTACATTTCAAACTGCATGCTCCTGGTGAAACAACAGTAGAAGCTACTCTGAAAGACGGGAAAGTAACAAACTTGAAAGTTCTACCTGAAAGTAGAAAGAAAGATATCATTATAATGATTGAAAATGAGATTTTTTTCACCACAGAGGACGCAGAGGACACAGAGGCTTTTTAAACAGTAAATCTATCTGTCTAAGGGAACGTATAGTCTAAGAATTTACTCCCTTTGTGTACATATAGAGAGGAGATTCTTAGACAAGCAGAATGACAGAACTAACAATATATTACAAAAAAACTCTGTGTCCTCTGCGTCCTCTGTGGTGAAAACTCGAATGAAATATATAAATAAAGAACTATGAATAAAAGACCGTTTATCATCTTATCATCTTTTCTGTTACTGTTCTTAGGAATCGAAAAAGGACAGGCGACAGAAACTTACCGTCCTGAAACATCGGTTGCCGGATTTATCCAGCTTCCCGGTAGTGGGCGACAAGTTTATAATTTCAATCCGGGATGGCTATTTTTCAAAGGCGATGTCCGGGGAGCAGAAGCAGTAAACTTTGATGATCGTTCCTGGAAAGTAATTTCCACTCCCCATACGGTAGAATTAATGCCTGCCGAAGGAAGTGGATGCCGTAATTATCAGGGGCCAGCCTGGTATCGTAAACATTTTGTTCTCCCTGCCGAAACAAAAGGCCAACGGGTTGTTCTTCATTTTGAAGCAGCCATGGGTAAACAGATTCTTTATCTGAATGGCAAACGCATCCAGGAACATTTGGGAGGTTATCTACCTTTCACTCTGGATTTGACAGCCAATGGCGTACAAGCCGGAGACTCCTGCCTGCTTGCTGTTTTCACAGACAACAGTGATGACAAATCCTATCCCCCCGGAAAACGCCAATATACACTAGACTTCGCCTATCATGGCGGCATCTATCGTGATGTATGGATGATTGCCAAATCTCCGGTAGCTATCACCGATGCTATTGATTCACAAACCGTTGGCGGTGGAGGTGTATTCGTGCATTTTGATAAGATCAGTGAAAAGAGTGCACAAGTATATGTAAATACGGAAATTCAGAATGAGGATGTGCGTACTGAATCGGTCACTGTAGAAACGACTTTGACAGACGCTGACGGAAAAGTAATCAAACACTGTTCCGAAAAGCTGTCTTTAAAACCGGGAGAGAAGAAATCCATCCAGCAACAGATGGAAGTGAAGAATCCAAAACTCTGGTCACCGGATACACCTTATTTATATAGGGTACAATCCCGTATTAAAAAAGGAAATAAATCTATGGATGGCGGCATTACCCGTGTCGGTATTCGCTTGGCAGAATTTCGTGGAAAAGACGGTTTCTGGCTGAATGGAAAACCTTTCGGTCAACTGGTAGGAGCAAATCGCCATCAGGATTTTGCCTATGTAGGCAATGCTTTACCGAACTCACAGCAATGGCGTGATGCCAAACGTCTGCGTGATGCCGGATGCACCATTATTCGTGTGGCGCATTATCCGCAAGATCCTGCCTTTATGGATGCTTGTGATGAACTCGGTCTGTTTGTGATTGTTGCTACTCCGGGATGGCAGTACTGGAACAAAGATCCGAAATTCGGTGAGTTGGTTCATCAGAATACCCGTGAAATGATTCGTCGCGACCGTAACCATCCTTCCGTACTAATGTGGGAACCCATATTGAATGAGACTCGCTATCCACTTGATTTTGCATTAAAGGCTCTTGAAATCACCAAAGAGGAATATCCTTATCCGGGACGTCCGGTAGCCGCTGCCGATGTTCATTCTGCAGGAGTGAAAGAACATTACGATGTTGTTTATGGCTGGCCGGGTGATGACGAAAAAGAAGACAGGCCGGAACAATGTATTTTCACCCGTGAATTTGGAGAGAATGTGGATGATTGGTATGCTCACAATAATAACAACCGTGCCAGCCGCAGTTGGGGAGAACGCCCGTTATTGGTACAGGCACTTTCACTGGCAAAGAGTTATGACGAGATGTATCGTACTACCGGTTTATTTATCGGTGGTGCGCAATGGCATCCGTTCGATCATCAGCGCGGTTATCATCCTGACCCTTACTGGGGTGGCATCTACGATGCTTTCCGTCAGAAGAAATATGCATACGAAATGTTCCGTAGCCAGTCGCTTGCCGGTCTTCAGCATCCATTGGCAGAATGTGGTCCGATGATATTCATTGCTCATGAAATGTCTCAGTTCTCCGATAAAGACGTGGCTATATTTACTAACTGTGATTCTGTGCGTCTTTCTATTTATGATGGAACGAAAACCTGGACGAAACCGGTAGTCCATGCCAAAGGACATATGCCGAATGCACCGGTTGTATTCGAAAATGTCTGGGATTTTTGGGAAGCACGCGGATATAGCTATACTCAAAAAAACTGGCAAAAAGTAAATATGGTGGCCGAAGGGATCATCAACGGAAAAGTAGTATGCACGCAAAAGAAAATGCCTTCCCGGCGTTCCACGAAACTACGCCTCTATGTAGATACTCAAAAAGTGAACCTGATAGCTGACGGCTCCGACTTTATCGTTGTTGTTGCCGAAGTAACCGATGATAGTGGAAATGTACGCCGTCTGGCAAAAGAGAACATTGTTTTCACCATAGAAGGTGAAGGAGAAATCATCGGAGATGCTGCTATCGGTGCCAATCCCCGTACAGTGGAATTTGGTTCTGCTCCCGTGTTGATCCGTTCCACCCGGAAAGCCGGAAAGATGAAAGTGAAAGCCCGTGTACAGTTTGAGGGAACCCAAGCTCCAACAGCGACTGAAATAGAACTGGAAAGCATTCCGGCAGAACTGCCTTTCTGTTATGAGGAATCCACTTACGAAGAACGCAGAACTGCATCGTCCGTTCCGGAAGTAAATTCTTTTAAAGAATCATCAGAAGGAAAAATACAACTGACAGAAGAAGAACGTCAACGGGTATTGGATGAGGTGGAACGCCAGCAAACTGAATTTGGGACAGAGAATTAGGCACGGATTACACGGATTTCATGGTTGCTTTATACATTAATATTTCCAAAAACTGTGAGATCCGTGTAATCTGTGCCTAACTTTATGGTATAAACGAATGATGATGATAAGCTTATATCAAAAAAAAGATTACCTTTGGGGTACGTTTTAATTCCAATTATAGCCACCAATGAGAAAACGAAATATTCTAATACTATTACTATCCATGATAGGCATTTATGCTTTTGCCTATCCGAATATGATTGTAGAACACTACACAGCCGAACGCGGGTTGCCCAATAATATCGTCAACTGCACTTTAAAGGGACAGGATGGGTTTATCTGGTTTGGCACATGGTATGGATTATGTAGTTTCGATGGAAGCAAATTCCGCTCCTATGATAATCATGACGGTTTTTATTCCACCGACATTCCACCACGTAAAATTCAGCGTATTGTGGAAGATAAAAATGGTTTTCTGTGGATTAAGACCATCGACCGCAAACTCTACCTGTTCGATAAAAGACACGAGAGTTTCCATGCTGTCTATGATGATGTAAAAGAATATTCGGAGAACATCCAGATTATTAAGATTCAGACAACCGAAGACGGGGATGTATTGTTGTTGACAAAAGATAAAAGTCTTTTGCGTGCATATACCGACAAGGAAGGTAAAATAACGATGAAGCAGTTGCACGATTCGCGTCCCAACGTGAATGTGTATGATATGCGTCTGAAACATAACGTATTCTGCGAAACTGCAGAATTTATCAATTGGATTGGTATGGATTATCAGATTTTGTCCCTCCGGAAAGGGGCGGCTCTGAAAGACAAGCCCGCTGACTTTATACAGAAAAAGGTATCTGCCAATCCGGATCAGTTTACTTGTGCCTCCTATAATTCTAAATTCTTATGGTTGGGAGATAAGAAAGGACACATTTATAGTATTGATCCTCAAAATGGAGTTGTCAACCGTTATGAGATACCGGAAATCAAACGCCCGATTTCTAATCTGCTGATAACAGAGTCCGGTCTGATGTACATCACTACTAACGAAGGAACGTACGAGTATAATATCGGTTACAAACAATTGACCAAACTTCCATTCACCATCCCCGAAAAGGACGGCGGAATCATATTTTATGATAAATATGATAAGGTATGGTTTCAGGAGGGTAATCAGGCATTGACCTATTATGATCCTCTGAATAGAAGCCACCACCGATTTACATTCCCCAATCAGAATGCCATCGGCAATTTTGAAATGCAGGATGCCGGTGAACAAGGTATGTTCTTCATGACCCCGGGAGGAGAAATTCTTCTATTCGACAGAGAAAAACTGGAAATGACCCGTATTAACCAATTAAAACCTTTCTCGGATGATCTTCCCAACCAGCTTTTTTTCCATCTTCTGTTGGACAAAGATGGAATCCTCTGGTTAGCATCTACAAGCAGCGGAGTATACAGACTTAATTTCCCCAAAAAGCAATTCCAACTGTTGACGGAAGTTTCTCCTTCTCCGCTAATACCCGAGAGATCAAACTCCTGGAATCAGGGGATACGTGCCCTCTTCCAGGCACAAAATGGCGATATCTGGGTAGGAACCCGTTGGCAGGCGTTGTACCGTCTGGATCGTAACGGACAAGTGAAACAGATCTTCTCGGATAAGAACTATCTATTGGGAACTGTATATCATATTATGGAAGACAAGGACGGTAATCTTTGGTTTTCCACCAAAGGAAATGGGCTTGTCAAAGCTGAACCGGATATGAATTCTCCGCACGGGTTGCGTTTTACCCGTTATATCAATGATCCCAAGAACCCGAATTCTATCAGTAACAACGATGTATACTTTACTTATCAGGACAGCCGGGGACGCATCTGGGTAGGACTATTAGGTGGAGGACTGAATTTGATTTCCGAAGAAAATGGAGCCATCACCTTCATCCATAAATACAATGGACTGAAACAATATCCTGCATACGGCCTTTATATGGAGGTACGTACCATGACGGAAGATGAAGACGGACGTATCTGGGTAGGAACTATGGATGGTTTGATGTCTTTCGACGGGCATTTTTCCACGCCCGAACAGATTCAGTTTGAAACGTACCGTCAAGTCAGTGAAAACTCGAATGTAGCGGATAACGATATTTATGTACTCTACAAAGATACTGATTCTCAAATCTGGGTGAGTGTGTTCGGAGGCGGTTTGAATAAACTGGTTCGTTATGACAAGGAAAAGAGGGAACCTATTTTCAAATCTTATGGTATCCGTGAAGGAATGAATAACGACGTAGTCAAGTCCATCGTAGAAGATAAAAACGGCAACTTGTGGTTTACAACGGAAATAGGTTTGTCTTGCTTCAACAAAGCTACCGAGCAGTTCCGCAATTACGACAAATACGACGGTTTCCTGAACGTGGAGTTGGAAGAGGGCAGTGCACTCCGGACATTGAATGGAGACTTGTGGATTGGCACTCGTCAGGGAATCCTGACATTCTCTCCTGACAAACTGGAAACACTGCATACAAATTATGATACACGTATCGTTGATTTCAAAGTATCCAATCGCGATTTGCGTAGTTTCCGCGAATGTCCGATTTTAAAAGAATCCATCACATACGCCAAAGCAATCCGGCTGAACTACAATCAATCCATGTTCACGATTGAATTTGCGGCATTGAATTTCTATAATCAGAACCGGGTGTCATACCGTTATATACTTGAAGGTTATGAAAAAGAGTGGCATTATAACGGGAAGAATCGCATCGCTTCCTACACCAATGTGCCTCCCGGAGATTATACATTCCGTGTAGAAACAATGGATGAAGCCAATCCGGAACTTGTTTCCAACTGCACGCTGGCCGTCACCATTCTTCCCCCTTGGTGGTTAAGCTGGTGGGCAACTCTTATCTATGTGATCTTGGGTCTGGCAGCTCTCTATTTTAGTTTGCGTCTGGCTTTCTTCATGATTAAAATGAAGAACGATATTTATATCGAACAAAAAGTTTCGGAGATGAAAATCAAGTTCTTTACCAATATATCCCACGAATTGCGCACTCCTTTGACATTGATAAAAGGTCCGATACAAGAATTAAGGGAACGTGAAAAGCTGTCTCCGAAAGGATTGCAATATGTGGATTTGATGGAGAAGAACACCAATCAGATGCTGCAATTAGTGAATCAGATACTTGATTTCCGGAAGATTCAAAACGGGAAAATGCGTTTGCATGTGTCATTGATTGATTTTAATGAGATGATAGCCTCTTTCCAGAAAGAGTTCCGCGTGCTTTCCGAAGAAAATGAAATCAGTTTCACTTTCCAGTTACCGGATGAACCGATTATGGTATGGGCGGACAAGGAGAAATTGAGCATTGTGATCCGTAATATCATATCCAATGCATTCAAATTCACTCATTCCGGTGGAAGCATTTATATAACTACCGGATTGACAGACGACGGAAAATGTTGTTATGTACGGGTGGAAGATAACGGGGTAGGTATTCCACAAAATAAACTGACCGAGATTTTTGAACGCTTCTCACAAGGAGAGAATGCGAAAAACTCCTATTATCAGGGCACAGGTATCGGATTGGCACTTTCAAGGGAAATCGTTAATCTTCATCACGGACAGATTCGTGCTGAAAGTCCTGAAGGACAGGGGGCAGTGTTTATTGTGGAACTCCTGATGGATAAGGAGCATTATCGTCCGTCGGAAGTTGACTTTTATGTGGGAGGTACGGAAACAGTTCCCGTTTCTGTGGAACAGGAACCTGTTGCCAATGCCATATCCGAAGAAGATACAGAAGAAGAACCGGAAATTGATGCTTCATTACCGACCCTTTTGTTGGTTGAGGATAATAAGGACCTTTGCCAGTTGATAAAACTTCAGTTGGAAGATAAGTTCAATATCCATATTGCCAATAACGGAGTAGAAGGTTTAAAGAAAGTGCACCTGTATCATCCTGATATCGTAGTGACCGATCAGATGATGCCTGAAATGGACGGCCTTGAAATGTTGCAATCTATCCGCAAAGATTTCCAGATCAGCCATATTCCTGTTATTATCCTGACCGCGAAAAATGATGAAGGCGCCAAGACCAAAGCTATTACTTTAGGAGCAAATGCCTATATCACCAAACCTTTCAGCAAGGAATACCTGTTGGCACGTATCGACCAGCTGCTTGCCGAACGGAAATTGTTCCGTGAACGAATCCGCCAGCAAATGGAAAACCAGACAACGACCGAAGAAGACAGCTACGAACAATATTTGGTAAAGAAAGACGTACAGTTCCTAGAAAAGATACATCAGGTCATTGAAGAAAATATGGACGACAGTGATTTTAATATTGACACCATAGCATCCGGTATCGGATTGAGTCGTTCGGCATTCTTCAAGAAACTAAAGAGTCTTACCGGTCTGGCCCCTGTAGATCTGGTAAAAGAGATTCGCTTGAATAAATCAGTCGAGCTGATTAAGAACACGGATTTAAGTGTTTCCGAGATTGCTTTTGCTGTCGGATTCAAGGATTCGGGATACTACAGCAAGTGTTTCCGGAAGAAATATAATCAAACCCCTCGTGAATACATGAATGAATGGCGGAAAGGAGAGAGATAACCGATTACAAAATGCTTTCTTAATCGTCCTTTTAGAAACCTATTAAGATTCGAAAGAATGAATAACATGAAGAAAGTATTATCAGCGTGGATGCTGGTTGCCTGTGTACTACCTGTGGCAGCCCAGTATCCTGTAATTCCGGACTCGGTAAAAGAAAGAGGAGCAAAACAAGAAGCGGAGTTCGAACGGAAATCCGACGCGGCATGGGAAAAAGCTTTGCCGACAGTTTTAGAAGAAGCAAAGAAAGGACGCCCTTATAAGCCATGGGCCTCCAAACCCGAAGATTTGATAAAGAGCAATATCCCGGCCTTCCCCGGTGCGGAAGGCGGAGGTATGTATACTCCCGGTGGACGTGGAGGAAAAGTGATTGTTGTCACTTCTCTGGAAGACTCCGGTCCCGGAACATTCCGCGAAGCCTGTGAAACAGGAGGTGCACGTATCATTGTATTTAATGTTTCGGGAGTGATCCGTCTGAAAAGCCCGATCAGTGTACGCGCCCCTTATGTAACCATTGCCGGACAAACAGCTCCCGGAGATGGTATCTGTATCACCGGACAATCTTTCCTGATCGATACACACGATGTCGTGATTCGTCATATGCGCTTCCGTCGCGGTGCGCAGGACGTGGCTTTCCGCGATGATGCGGTAGGAGGGAATGCGGTAGGAAATATCATGGTAGACCATTGCTCCGCCAGTTGGGGATTGGATGAAAATATGTCTATCTACCGTCATGTATATAACAGAGGGGCAGACGGACACGGTCTGAAACTTCCGACAGTAAACATTACCATTCAAAATTCTATTTTCTCTGAAGCACTGGATACATACAACCATGCTTTTGGTGCAACCATCGGTGGTCATAACAGTATGTTCTGCCGGAATCTCTTTGCTTCCAACATCAGCCGGAACAGTTCGGTGGGTATGGACGGTGATTTTAACTTCGTCAATAATGTTGTATTCAACTGGTGGAATCGTTCTGTAGACGGAGGTGACCACAACAGCTTCTACAACATGATAAACAATTATTTTAAACCCGGCCCCATCACTCCGCTAGGTAAACCGATCTCTTATCGTATTCTCAAACCGGAAGCGGGACGTGACAAAAGCAGACCTCTCTCATTCGGAAAAGCTTATGTAAACGGGAATATTATTCATGGCAATGCCAAGGTCACAAAAGATAACTGGGACGGAGGCGTACAACTGAAAGAAGATGTGGATGCCACAAAGTTTCTGCCCTTAATTAAATCGGACGAAGCTTTCAAAATGCCTCCGGTTACTGTGATGGATACCAAAAAAGCTTATAACTTTGTATTGGATAATGTAGGAGCTACTTTCCCCAAACGGGACGCTGTGGATGCCCGTGTTATAAAGACTGTGCAAACAGGAAAAGCCATTTATGTGAAAGATGCACCGGAGTTTGTCTCTCCTTATGTGAAAAGACGGTTACCGGCTGATTCTTATAAGCAGGGTATCATTACAGACATTCGTCAGGTAGGCGGACTTCCCGAATATAAAGGAGAAGCAGTAGTAGACTCGGACGGTGACGGCATGCCGGATGCCTGGGAAATAGCTAACGGTCTGAATCCGAATGACCCGACCGACGCAACTATGGACTGCAATGGTGACGGATATACCAATATTGAAAAATATATCAATGGTATAGACACTAAAAAGAAAGTGGACTGGACAGATTTGAAGAACAATTACGATACATTGTCTAAACGGAAAAGTCTGTTATAAGCAGATGAAAAAAGATTAAAGATGATTGGATTGAATATACAAGTAAGAACGATCCTTCTGGGATTATTGAGCATTGGGTTTGTGCAAAGTTATGCGCAAACCTTTGCTTTACAGGTTAAGAATGACCAAATCACTTACCTGAATGATGATCGGGGAAACCGTATTCTCGATTTCTCTACATGCGGATATAAATCCTCCGAACAGGATATTCCTTCTGTCCGCAATGTTGTGTTTGTCCCTTGGAAAGCAGGAGATAACACTGCACGTATTCAACGTGCCATTGATTATGTAGCCTCGCTGTCTCCCGATGCTTCCGGTTTTCGTGGAGCTGTTTTGCTCGATCAGGGTGAGTTTGCCCTGTCCGGCAGTATTCGTATCTCCACCTCCGGAATTGTATTGCGGGGAACGAATAAAGAAAAAACAATACTGCTGAAGAAAGGCGTAGACAGAGGTGCCCTTATTTATATGGAAGGAATAGATGACCTGAATGTACAAGACACTTTGCAGATACTTTCCAACTATGTTCCGGTAAACACACGAACATTGGAAGTGGCTTCAGGTATTTCTTTGAAAAAAGGAGATCGTGTAATGGTTGCCCGTCCCTCCGGCAAGGAGTGGATTGCCTCTTTGGGTTGTGACATTTTTGGAGGAGGAATCAGTGCTTTGGGATGGAAAGAAGGGGATATGGATCTGACCTGGGACAGAAGGGTCTGTGAAGTAAATGGCAACCGGATAACATTGGATGCTCCGCTGACTGTAGCTCTGGATGCTAAATATGGTGCTTCTTCTCTATTGACTTATCAATGGAACGGACGTATCTACGATTGTGGAGTAGAGAATATGACACTGATCTCTGATTATGACAAGCGTTATCCTAAGGATGAAGATCATTGCTGGACAGGTATTTCCATTGAGAATGCGGAAAACTGTTGGGTAAGACAACTCAATTTCAAACATTTTGCAGGAAGTGCCGTGATTGTTCAGCGTACAGGTTCCAAAATCACTGTCGAAGACTGTATCTCAAGAGAACCTGTTTCAGAAATCGGAGGAATGCGTCGTTGCACTTTCCACACACTGGGACAACAAACTTTATTTCAACGTTGTTACTCGGAACGAGGTATTCATGACTTTGCTGCCGGATATTGTGCAGCCGGCCCCAACGCTTTTGTACAATGTGATTCATACGAATCTTTAGGATTCAGCGGCTCTATCGATGCATGGGCATGTGGACTGTTGTTCGATGTAGTAAATATCGACGGTCATAACCTGACTTTTAAGAATTTGGGACAAGATAAAAATGGAGCCGGTTGGAATACGGCAAATAGCTTGTTCTGGCAATGTACCGCAGCAGAAATCGAATGTTATGCTCCGGCAAAGGATGCGATGAACCGTGCATACGGCTGTTGGGCGCAGTTCTCCGGTGACGGTGAATGGGAACAATCCAACAATCACGTACAACCTCGCAGTATCTTTTATGCCCAATTGGAAGAACGATTGAATAAAGAATGTGCAGAACGTGCACGTATCTTGCCTAGAAATACAAGTGCAACCAGTAGCCCCACAGTTGAAGTGGCTATGGAACTGGCTAAAGAGGCTTATCATCCACGGTTAACGTTGGAACATTGGATAGACGATCATAAGTTTGCTCCTTCGGTGGAGTCAGCCGGAGTAAAATCAGTTGATGACATTAAAGAGAAGAGGGGAGCCTCATTAGTTGCAAATTCTTCTACTATCCAATCACACACTCAACCGGAAGTAACTATAACTAACGGACGTATCCAAATGGATGGTATTTTATTGGTTGGAAACAGTCATACCACCCCTTGGTGGAATGGAAAGCTCAAAATCAATTATCTAAAAAAGGCAAGTCCGGCCATTACCCGATTTGTTCCGGGACGCGAGGGACTGGGATTGACAGACCGCATTGATTCTGTTATCAATTTTATGAAACAGAAAAACATACTTGTTTTCGATCAGAACTATGGTCTTTGGTATGACCGCCGTCGCGATGACCACGAACGGATTCGCCGTCGGGATGGTGATGTATGGGGACCTTTCTATGAGCAGCCATTCGGACGCAGCGGTCAGGAAACAGCGTGGGAAGGATTGAGCAAATATGATTTGAAACGTCCCAATACATGGTACTGGAGTCGTTTAAAAGAGTTTGCGGAAAAAGGAAATAAAGACGGACTGCTTTTGTTTCATGAGAACTATTTCCAGCACAACATTCTGGAAGCCGGTGCACATTGGGTAGATTCTCCATGGAGAAGCAGCAATAACATCAATCAGACCGGATTTCCTGAACCTGCTCCATTTGCCGGTGACAAACGAATCTTTGTAGCGGATATGTTCTATGACGTCAGCCATCCTGTTCGTCGTGAATTGCACAGGCAATATATACGTCAATGCCTGAATAACTTCGCAGACAATTCGAATGTAATTCAGTTGACAAGTGCTGAATTTACAGGACCGTTGCACTTCGTACAGTTCTGGTTGGATGTGATAGCCGAATGGGAGACTGAAACCGGAAAGAAAGCCAAAGTGGCATTAAGTACCACGAAAGATGTGCAGGATGCTATCCTTGCAGACCCCAAACGCGCTGCCATAGTAGATATCATTGATATCCGTTACTGGCATTATAAGACGGATGGGATCTTTGCACCGGAAGGTGGAAAGAATATGGCACCGCGTCAGCACATGCGTAAGATGAAAGTAGGAAAGGTCACTTTCAATGAAGCATATAAAGCTGTCTATGAGTATCGACAGAAATTTCCTCAGAAGGCAGTGACATTCTACGCACAGAATTATCCGGCTATGGGATGGGCTGTATTCATGGCTGGTGGTTCATGTCCTGTAATTCCATGCACAGATAAGGCATTCCTGAAGGATGCAGCAGCCATGGAAGTGGAAAAAACGAATACGGATGAGTACAAGAAAATGGTAAAATCTGATATTGGAAGTATCATTTATTCCAAGTCCGGAACAGAAATTCCTGTTCAATTATCGTCCGGAAAGTATGCATTAAAGTACATACACCCTGCTTCCGGAAAGATTGAAACAATAAATAAATCATTGAAAACAAATGGATTATACAATCTAAAGGTACCTGATAAAAAAGAAGGTATTTATTGGTTCCATAAGCTATAAAACAGAAAATCCCGTTGAAGAGTCTTCAGCGGGATTTTTGGTTTTTATAGGTAAATTCTAGTAAAAGAGTGTTATAAAACATGATACTTGTTTTTTCAATCCACAAACCAGATTTTACCTAAGGTTGCGGTCGATACTGCTTAGTTTTGCAACATCAAATCAATCGAATTAATGCTATGATGGAACAGACTAATCATTCAACCGAAACTTTACTCGCTTCTTTTCAAGCGGGAAACATGGCAGCTTTTTCACAGCTGTATAATTTGCACATCAATGTCCTTTTTAATTACGGATTGAAGTTGACCACTGATAAAGAGTTGCTGAAAGATTGTATTCATGACATTTTCGTGAAACTCTATACAAAGAAAGATGAATTAGGCATCATTGATAATTTGAGATCATACTTATTCATCTCATTAAAGAATAAACTTTGTGATGAACTTCGTAAACGTATGTATATGTCTGATACGGCAGTAGAGGAAGTTAGCATGGCTACTCCTACAGATGTAGAAGATGATTATATGGAAGAAGAGCAGCGCAAGAATGAATTTTCATTGGTTAGACGTTTGCTGGATCAATTATCTCCCCGCCAGCGTGAAGCGCTTACCTTATATTATATAGAAGAAAAGAAATACGAGGATATTTGCGAGATTATGAACATGAATTATCAGTCTGTACGCAACTTGATGCACCGCGGATTGACAAAGTTGCGTACTCTGGCAAGTTAATTTTAGTAAAAAGATAAACTGGTTGAGTACATATACAGGATAACGTCGTCCTATTTATGTAAACGCTTAAAAAGGATGCGATATGTGCTCAAAGGTAAAAGATTTTTTGACGGATGATGATTTTATCAACTATGTGCTGGGTGTAACTCCACAATCAGCTTCCCAATGGGAAACTTATTTCAGAGAGCACCCGGAAGAGATGGCAGATGCAGAAGAAGCTAAAGCCGTGTTATTGGCTCCGGCAAATGTAGTCTGCGACTTCTCAATAGTTGAAAATAACGAATTAAAAGATAGGATTATTAGTAGTATAAAAGATTTTTCGGGTATTTTGTAGATAGGTTAGATAGTTAGATAAAGTGTTAGGTTAGTTAAGGCATTAAAAGATTGACGCAGTCTTTCACAGGAAGTTTAATTTTAAACACTGTGAAAGACTGTGTTTTTTATTTATCCTGTTCAGGCTTTCCTGTGGATTCCTGAATATCGAAAGCGCTGCTGAAGCTGACAATTAATACAATGCATCCACCCAATATGCCAATAATCATATAAGCAATACGAATATCGAATGCTTGTGAAATGGCACCGATAAGGAGAGGAGCAATCAGCGAACCTATAAAACTGATACTTGACAGAATGGTAAGTGCAATGCTGACCGGTGTTTTCGATTTGGCTCCTACGAAGCTATACAAAGTAGGTACAATGCAAGATATTCCCAAACCGACCAACATAAAACCTAATGAATTGATGATGACTTTCATAGCCATAGATTCAAAAACACCTCCTAACAAGGCAGAGATAAAAAAGCCGATACAAATAAAGCTACCCGCCAGTTGCAAGACTTTCTTCTTTCCCCAAAGCTGATAAGCGTAGTTAGTCAAAAAACGCCCTGTTGCCATCATAATCATGAACACAAGAAAACCGATCTGCAACGATTTAGGTACGTGAACTACTGATTCGAAATAAACGGCACTCCAATCAAACATCGCACTTTCTACAATCAGTGCAAACAGCCCGACAAGTCCTAGCTGCAAAAGCAACATTTCCGGTTTTTGAAACAATAACCGGAAGCCATTGGGGGCTTTGGCCATACTTCTTTCCTTCGTTTCAAAAACCTCCACTTGCTGCGGTGCGCTCTCCTGCAAATAGTTTCGTCCGGAAAGCACTATTATAAAGATGACAATGAATATAAGTGTATAGTGCCAGATAGGGGAGACTCCTGCCAGAATCATCACAAAACCGATAAGTGCCCCGGCACATGCTCCTAAGCTCCATCCTCCATGAAAAGTTGCCATAATGGTTTTACCATACAGGCGTTCCACTTCAATCCCTTGTGTATTGAATGATATATCGCACAAATTCCAAAACACACCGAAGCAAAATAGTAAAAAGCCCAGCAGATAGACTTCATGAGCCAGTCCGATGCAAAGCAAGGAAGAAGCATATCCCAGAATACTGACCTGTACCATACTCCGGCTTCCCAACTTCGAAACAAGATAGCCCGCCAAAGGTATCGCCACAAATTTTCCTACAGGAATCATAAACAAGATCAATCCCCAATAAAAGGCATAATTTGCAGCAAAAACATCTTTGAAATCAGGAATCCGGCTAGCCCAACTTGCCATACAAAGTCCTTGAGCAAAGAAAAAAGTCAATATGGCAAAACGTATTCTCTCTTTGGGATGCGTAAATTGGTTATTCATGCATTTTTTATTTTTAATCGCGGCAAAGGTATCTATTTTTTTTGTACTTTTGCGCCCGATTAAAAAATATCATATTCATGAAGACAGGCGAATCTTTATTATCCATAGGTAAATTTATTGCAGAATATTCAGCCCATTTAATGGGAGCCGGAGTACACACCTCGCGGGTAGTACGCAATACAAAGCGTATCGGAGAGGCTTTCGGGTTAGATGTAAAATTAAGCGTATTTCATAGAAATATCATTCTGACTATTATAGACAAAGACACAAACGAGGCTTGTAATGAGGTTATAGACATTCCTGCACACCCGATCAGTTTTGAGCATAATTCAGAGTTAAGTGCCTTGAGCTGGGAAGCAGTAGACCATCATTTGTCATTGGAGGAATTGAAAGATAGATATAAAAAGATTATTTCTGCTCCGCGGATACACCCTCTTTTCGTTTTATTATTAGTAGGATTTGCCAATGCGTCTTTCTGTAAATTGTTCGGTGGTGATTTAATTTCCATGGGAATTGTATTTTCTGCTACTATTACAGGATTCTACCTGAAACAACAAATGCAGATGAAGAAGATCAACCATTACGTCGTATTTATTGTCTCGGCTTTTGTTGCTTCCCTGTGTGCTTCCACCGCGCTGATTTTCGATACAACCTCGGAGATCGCAATGGCAACCAGCGTACTTTATCTTGTGCCTGGTGTTCCTTTGATTAATGGCGTGATTGATGTAGTAGAAGGATACGTGTTAACAGGATTTGCCCGTCTGACAGAAGCTTCTTTGTTAATTGTCAGCATCGCTATCGGACTTTCCTTCACATTATTAATGGTAAAAAACAGTTTAATTTGATATGATAGCACTTGACATTCTTACTGATG
This sequence comes from Bacteroides sp. BFG-637, assembly GCF_024793605.1. Lineage (NCBI taxonomy): Bacteria > Pseudomonadati > Bacteroidota > Bacteroidia > Bacteroidales > Bacteroidaceae > Bacteroides > Bacteroides sp. BFG-637. The sequence goes on from NZ_JANUPD010000002.1 coordinate 4,795,403, forward strand.
GATTTTTTGCAGCAGTAGCAGGTATAGGATTTGGTGCGATTTCCGATCCTCCTTTGCGTGCATTCAAGATGATTGCTATACTGGCAGCATTGGGGCACGCTTGTCGTTTTTGTTTAATGACTTATTTAGGTGTGGATATTGCCACAGGTTCTTTGTTTGCCGGATTAGTGATCGGCTTCGGCAGTTTGTGGCTGGGGAAAAAAGTATATTGCCCGATGACAGTACTTTACATTCCGGCATTGCTTCCCATGATTCCGGGTAAGTTTGCCTACAACATGGTATTTTCACTCATCATGTGCCTGCAGAATGTGAATGATCCGGATAAGCTGGACAAGTTCATGTCAATGTTCTTCTCTAACACTCTGATAGCAAGTACAGTGATTTTCATGTTGGCAGTAGGAGCTACTTTCCCGATGTTCCTGTTCCCACATAGGGCCTTTTCATTAACAAGACATTAAAAACTACTTTTATGGAGATTTTTTGGAGAACAATTGCATATTATAATTCAGCTACCTGGCTTTTACAGATAGTTATTATCCTGATTGGTATTGCATTGACCGGATTGCTTATCGGTAAACCACGCCCGTGGGTGAAAATGGCGATGAAGTTCTATATGATAGGTCTTTATACATGGATTTCTGTGGTCTACTATTATATCTATTGTGAAGAGCGCAGTTATAATGGGGTGATGGCAATGTTCTGGGGCGTTATGGCTGTCATTTGGGTATGGGATGCAATCACAGGATATACGACCTTCGAGCGTACCCACAAATATGATCTATTGTCTTACGTCTTGTTGGCAATGCCTTTTATATATCCTCTGGTTTCACTGGCACGCGGACTCTCGTTCCCGGAAATGACTTCTCCGGTAATGCCTTGTTCGGTAGTTGTGTTTACCATCGGATTATTACTGCTGTTTGCACAAAAAGTCAATATGTTTCTGGTATTGTTCCTTTGCCACTGGTCATTGATCGGATTATCCAAAACTTATTTCTTCCAGATTCCGGAAGATTTCCTGTTGGCAAGTGCCACAATCCCCGGATTGTATCTTTTCTTCAGAGAATATTTCCTGAACAATCTGCATGCCGACACCAAGCCGAAAGCCAAATATATCAATTGGCTATTGATAAGCGTTTGCGTCGGACTGGCTGTGCTGCTGACTACTACCATGTTTTTAGAATTAGTTCCGAAGAATTGATCCGGAACACATAGAAGATATTCAAATCAAAAAAGTCTTTCTAGCTTTAATGGCTATGAAAGACTTTTTGCATTATATCACATTTACTTAATTGCGTAAAATATCCGCAGAGCATACTGCATCACCGCATCAGGCAACCACTTTTTACTCTTTGCAAACAACACCTGTATCCAGGGACCTACTTTCGTTCGGAAAGGAGGATTTGTACGCTCCACTATTTTACAGATTGCAGCAGCCAACTTCCGTGGATGGCATCCATTACGTTCCTCTTTTTCTATGATCTCCAATGATTTCCGGAAGCTTTCTCCATAATCGGCATCCAGTCTTGTCTGTTCGGAAATATTCCGGTTATCAGTAAATCCAGTGTTGAAGTCTCCCGGTTCTACCACGCAAACCTTTATATTGAACGGATGAACCTCTAAAGCCAATGCTTCGCTATATCCTTCCACCGCAAATTTGGAAGCAGAATAAAATCCCTGATAAGGGATGCCCATTACACCACCAATAGAGCTGATATTGATGATCTTCCCTTTTCGGTTTTTACGCATGACAGGCAATACCTCCCGGCACATATTCACTACACCAAAGAAATTGGTATTCATCTGTATGTTTACTTCCTCTTCCGTAGCAAGTTCTAATGCACCGCCAATACCCATCCCGGCATTATTAATCAGTACGTCAATCCGTCCCTGTTCCGATAGAATCCTATCAACAGCTTGGCGGATAGAAAGTGAATTGGTAACATCGACAACCAGCATTTTCACCTCATTCATGTCTTCGGAAAGTTTCCGACTTGTTCCATAAACAATGTGCCCTTGTTCTGATAACATTTGAGCGGTAATCTTTCCAAATCCGGAAGATGCTCCGGTTATAAGTATAACTTGTGGTTGCATATAACTTGTATTTCCGACAAATATAAAGAGAATAACCGAATGTTTTGTTTTAACCAATAAGGTTATTTCTCTAAAATAGCAGTCATTTTCTCCCGCCAATCTTCACCATTTTTCGGCTGGAAAGTTTCAAATCCCAGTTCTTTGCCGATTTGGATATTCGAGGCGCCGTCATCCACAAATAAAGTTTCAGAAGGAATGATATTGCAATCGTTCACCATATAATCGAATATTTCCGGTGCAGGTTTTGTATGACCGACCTGATAAGACAGATATAGTTTGTCACAGTAATCATTCACCGGCTTTTTCCTCAACGAGAAATCAGGGCTGCATGCCCATGACATAACGAAAGGATTGGTATTACTTAAAATATACACATGATATGACTTTCTCAATTCCAATATATAATCGAGTTTATTTAGATTCACTTCATTGAAAAAGCCCAGCCATGCCTGTTTAGTTTCCTCCATCGTCAATGAACGGCCACATAAATCCCCCAGTTGTTTCCGAAACTCATCCGCACTTAGCTTACCTTCTTCCAGTTCTTGAAAGATGCCGGTCTGGTGATATTTATCCAGACGAGTGTCGGCATCTGCCAGTCCCAGTTTGATAAATGCCTGAACAGCTTTGTCGCGGTCAATATCTACAATCACCCCTCCAAAATCAAATACAATGTTTTTAATCATGATATATAATTTTTTTGTTTGCTACAAAGATACGGCTTATCTTCTTAATTAGCAGTGCACAATGGCTTGATATTTGTCAAAAAAACATAGTGACGCTATCCTTGCCAAATAGTGTCACTATCACACCCGGATAGCGTAGCTATAAGGAGCGGATAGCGTCACTATACTTTTTGTATGACTTAGGGAAGGATAAATACCGATTATTTTTTATATTTGCAAATCCAATCAATCCTTTGTAAAGACAGAAATAGAGTTATGAATAACCTTCGAATTTTATTGTATATGATGCTCCTTTCATTGGCTGCATGCCATCCGGAAGGAACGAGTGTGAAGCAAGGGTTAGACAAAGCCGCACAGCTCATGGCGCAGGACCCGGATACGGCATCTATTATTCTTGAGACTATTCAGACAAGTCAAATGAATGAAGCCCAACTGGCAGAATATAATTTATTATGTACCCAGCTCAACGAGGACAAAAGCATTCCTCATTCTTCTGATAAGCAGATCAGGCAGGCGGCATCTTATTATGAGAAAAATGGCAATGAATATCAAAAATCAAAAGCATATTATTATCTTGCCTGTGTGGAAAGTGATCTGGAACAGAAAGAGGAGGCAGAAATCCACTTTAAGGAGGCAATCCAACTTGCCAAAGAAACCGAGGAATACGATCATCTGGCAAAAATCTGCAAACGATGTAGTCTTTATTATCAGAAATACGGTAACTTTGATGAAGCACTGGAAATGGAAAGAAAGGCATACGCCAGTCAGTTGATGTTGAATGACGGTAAAAACGATTCCTCAGTGATTCTTTCTTCTGCTTTAGGAATGTTTGGTGTGATGTCTTTATTGCTTGGACTACTCTGGAAGAAAAACCGGCACGTACTTTCCCAACTGGATCTTTTCAAAGAAGAAATACTGAAGAAAGATGTTGAATCGGATAAGCTGATGTTGCAATGTAACCACCTTGAAGAGAAGTATCAGTCTCTTCAACTACATATCTATGAAAGTTCTCCCGTTATCTCAAAAGTACGACAGTTTAAAGAACGGAATGTTTTGTCTTCTAAGATCCCTTCTTTCTCCGAGAAAGACTGGACAGAGTTACTGCGACTTCAGGAAAATGTTTATGGACTTGTATCTAAATTAAAAGAAATAGGTCCGAAGCTCACGGAAGAGGATTTAAGGGTATGTGCTTTTCTGCGGGAGGGAGTCCAACCTGCTTGCTTTTCTGATTTAATGAAACTGACTACAGAAACGCTGACCCGGAGAATCTCCAGAATAAAAACGGAGAAACTGATGTTGGCAAATTCTAAAGAGTCACTGGAAGATATTGTGAAATCATTGGGGGCTCCTTCATTTTAGTACAGCAATTAATTATTATCTGGTAATGATTCATTATCTCCTTACTACATTTAAGGATTTTCGTTGCAGAGATTAATGGTTTTTAGTACAGAAATTAGTAATCTTTTATGCAGTCGGGTAGTTGTCCCGTTATAACGGGACGATGGTCATCCTATAGGGTGACAAATGTCACTTTATAAGGTGATATTTGTCATTCTGTAATATGATTATCTGTTTTCAAAAAGATTGAAATCACTAAAGATACGAAATTAAATAGTAAAAAGCAAGAGTGACACTTGTTTTTCCTAATATCCTAATGAATCCATATGTGACACCTTGGCATTCTCATGCCATTTACTATCCTATGCCATTGCTTTATTTGTACCTGATTTATCTTCTGTCTGTTTTCGTCTATTCTTTCATCTTTGTTATTGTTGATTATCAACATCTTATCGTTAACTCCCGTCCGTAACCGTCCGGTAAAAA